>NZ_JBBOWW010000001.1:0-4686796 GCF_038007265.1 Cytobacillus sp. FSL R5-0569 | reverse complement strand
ATTGAAGGTAATGTCTTGGGATTCCTCTTCGACTGGCTTCTTTTTAGCCGGGCTGATGGCTTCAAGCTCTTCTTCGTTCTGGTTTTGCGGAATAATGAATTTAACTTCGAGTCGTTCACCAGTAACTTCTTTTATTGTTTCGGAAATTAATGGAGAATAGCGCTCTTCTAGCCAATCTCGAGCAAATTCATTAGGTGCTTTGATCACTAATGTGTCTCCTTGAAGATTATGTGCTTTAGTTGACTTCATCCAGGTTTCAAAGCTTGGTTTACTAATTTTCTTTTCTATTTTTGCTAAAGCCTGCTGCCATAGGTCAGATATATTTTCCAATGATGATCCCTCCTTTTCTTTGAAAATAACGGCTGAAAATGCCCACAAAAATGTTTATATAGAAAAAATGAATAAAATAAGATGTGGAAAAATATATAATAAGGAAAAAAGGCGACATTTCGACAATATCCACCACCTGTGGACAACCTTTTACATAGGGGTTGTATAACCTGTCCACATGATATCCACAATCTGTGGATAATAAAATATATACCGTTCAGTTATTAAGTGTGAAAACACAAATATGATAACAGAAATAACAAGAGCATGCAACGTTTTTTCAATGCTTATCCACAAGTGAAACAACCTGTTTATAACAATTGTCCACAGGTAGTGTTTTTGTGAAAAACTTGTCTATATGTAGTGTGGATAAAATAAATTTGTCGAAAAAAGTATCCACAAGTAAAAATATATGCTGAATGATAAATACGTGGATAAATAGATGGAAGACAGTCTTCTTATAAAAACAGGACATTTAAATTAATGGACTTACAAACAATATGGAACTAGATTATAGCGGATGTGCAAAAGGAATCATGAGTACAACAAAAATGGAATCAATCATAATGACACATAAATTTAATTGTGACCATGAGACCTGTTGAATGATTATGAAGGTAATTTGTATAACTTGTTCGCATGGAGAAAGTCGCCAATGCTCATAATTAGACATGGAACGAGAAGTGAAGTCTGATCCAAAAACGTGAGAATGAAAAGAGGTCTAAAGTCTAAGTCCAAAAAACTTGTAAAACAGGTTAAAACAAAACGGCTAATTTAAAATCAGCTATTAAAAAAATTTATAAGAAAATAGCCCTTCAATCATTGCTATACAGGCTCGCAATCAATGGGTTTCCCCAATAACCAAAAAATACTATTGAAATGAGGGTGACATTGGAGACGAAACAAAGTAAAATTCAGTACAGTGATGTTTTTTGAAAAAAGTTGCGCGTAAAGGTTAATCATCCGATGGATAGTTGACAATCTTTAGGTAGCATCTATATAATTAATAAGACTGTCTTTAACAGCTATTCCTCAGGGAGGTGTCATATAATGAAAAGAACTTATCAACCAAATAAACGTAAAAGAAGTAAAGTTCATGGATTCCGCAGCCGTATGAGCAGCTCGAACGGACGTAACGTTCTAGCACGCCGCCGTCGTAAAGGAAGAAAAGTATTATCTGCTTAGGCCACTGAAAATCAGTGGTCTTTTTTCACGTAATAGTGTAAAAATAGTGAGTAAACGCATGATTGATCGATTGCCCAAATAGAGAATATAAGACTTATTTATACATGAGCTGTTACGAACCGTGTATGAAAAAGAAGGTGTAAATGACATGAAGAAAGAATTTAGAGTAAAGAAGAATAAAGAATTTCAAGAAGCCTTTAAACAAGGTAAGTCATTTGCTAACCGGCAATTTGTTGTTTATTCTTTACAAAGAAATGACCAGTCTCATTTTAGAATAGGATTATCTGTTAGTAAGAAGCTTGGTAACGCTGTCAAAAGGAACCAAATCAAGCGTTATATTAGACAGGCCTTTCATGAGCTGGATCAAGAGTTAAAACCAAATTATGACTTTATTATTATCGCACGAAAGCCAACTGCTGAAATGAGCTTTTTTGAAATTAAGAAAAGCTTAATGCATGTTTTGAAGCTTTCTCGGGTTGTTAAAACACATAAACATGGAAATAATAAGTCATAATTTCATAAAAAGAGCTTTTTTTTATGAAATTTGGGAAAGACATCTTTTATTCATATGACATATGAGGAAAAGATGATAAAATACATACCATGAGTAAAATCAGTTTATTCGATTCTCAGTAAAAATGAAGAGATGATAGAAAAACTGTAACAATATTATCTAGGCATTAAGGAGGAAATAACGGTTGAAAAAGCGAATACCTTTATTGGTTGGTCTAATTCTAGTCACCGTACTTTTAGCAGGGTGTACTGAATTTAATGAGCCAATTACTTCCGAGAGTGAAGGCTTTTGGAACTCATACATCGTTTATCCGCTATCATGGCTTATTATTAAAATTGCAGGCCTTATGGGCGGAAGCTATGGTTTGTCGATTATTGTCGTAACAATTCTGATTCGTCTAGTAATTCTACCATTGATGATTAAACAAACTAAGAGTTCTAAAGCAATGCAGGCAGTACAGCCTGAGATGCAAAAGCTACGTGAAAAATATAGTTCTAAAGATCAAAAGACACAACAAAAGCTTCAACAAGAAACCATGGAATTAATGCAAAAACATGGTGTAAACCCATTGGCGGGTTGTTTACCATTGTTAGTACAAATGCCGATTCTTATTGGATTCTATCATGCGATTTCAAGAACGCGAGAAATTGCTAATCATAACTTCTTATGGTTTGATCTTGGCGATGCCGATCCATATTATATCTTGCCAGTTGTAGCAGGTATTACAACGTTCATTCAACAGAAGATGATGATGGCTGGACAAGACTTTAGTGCGAATGAAATGATGGCAACGCAAATGAAAATGATGTTATGGTTAATGCCAATCATGATCGTTATTTTTGCTATTAATTTCCCAGCGGCTCTTTCTCTATATTGGGTAGTTGGTAACTTATTTATGATTGTACAAACTTATTTCATTAAAGGTCCAGATTTAAAAAAATCTAAAGAAACACAACCTGCGGGAGGAGCGAAAAAGTGAAAGAAATAACTGCTACAGGACAAACCGTCAATGAAGCAGTACATTCGGCTTTAGCTCAATTACAAACAACAGAGGATCGTGTAGAAATAGAGATTCTCGATGAAGGAAGGAAAGGGATCCTTGGTATATTCGGATCCCGTCCTGCAGTGATAAAAGCAACGATGAAAATGGATCCGATTGCAGAAGCGGAGAAATTTTTATTAGAGGTCAGTGAGAAAATGGGCGCGCCGGTTGAAATTGAAACTGTTAGAGACGGTAAAAATGTTGAATTTATTCTATCTGGTAATAAAATTGCTTTATTAATAGGTAAACGAGGTCAAACATTAAACTCTTTGCAGTATCTTACACAGCTTGTCGTCAACAGATATTCTGATCAATATTTTAATATTATATTAGATGCAGAAAACTATCGCCAAAGAAGAATTGATACGTTGGTGCAGCTTGCTGAAAGATTAGCAAGCCAGGCAATTAAAACTGGTAAAAAGGTCTCGCTTGAGCCTATGCCTTCCTATGAGAGAAAAGTGATCCACTCTGCTTTGTCTCATGATAAGAAAGTAGAAACGTATTCGGATGGCAATGATCCTCATCGACATATTGTCATTTCACCAGTTAAAAATTAATTTTTTTATAGAGAGTGTCCAAGCGGACGCTCTTTTTTTATGGATAAACGCGCAATTACTTCAGAACTCTTTCGGAAGTTCCGAAAGAGCTTAGAAAACATTCGCAGCTTTTTTCACAAAGAATTGGTCAAAGAGGAAAATAATGAATTCAGCATTGTATGATTGTTATTCACATGTGGATAAGTTAAAATAGAGCATAATACCGACTTGGTTTCTGTGGATAATTTTTAGAAGAAAAAAATTTGTCTATACTGTTGATAACAGGTATTTTCCTTAGTTCGGGGATTTTTGACGAGGATGATCTTGCTTTTAATAATTGTTTGCATATGATATTCTGTTTTTTTGGGAAATAATTTTTTTCATAGATTGAAGGATGAGTAATTATAGATAAAAATGAAATGAGGTGAAGCCGCTTGGAACTTGATACAATAGCTGCTATATCTACTCCTATGGGTGAAGGCGCAATTGCAATTGTACGGCTAAGCGGACCTGAAGCTTTTGATATAGCGGATCATTTATTTAAAAGTGTGGGAGATAAACGTTTGAAAGAAGTCCCATCTCACACAATTCATTATGGCCATATTATTGATCCGAAGACTGACCAAGTTGCAGAAGAAGTAATGGTTTCGGTCATGAAGGGTCCAAAGACGTTTACAAAAGAAGATGTGATTGAGATTAACTGTCACGGTGGACTCGTTTCTGTCAATCGCGTCCTGCAATTGATGTTGACAAATGGTGCTCGCTTAGCTGAACCAGGTGAATTTACAAAGCGTGCTTTTTTAAATGGGCGCATTGATTTATCGCAGGCGGAGGCAGTGATGGATTTAATCCGAGCGAAAACGGATAAGGCAATGAATGTCGCCTTAGGTCAAATGGAAGGCAGATTGTCAAACTTAATTCAAAGGTTACGACAGGAAATTCTAGAAGTACTTGCCCATGTGGAAGTGAATATTGACTATCCCGAATATGATGATGTCGAGGAAATGACCCATCAGTTACTATTAGAGAAGGCAAGCTTCGTTAAAAAGGAAATCGAGCAGTTACTACGTACATCCCAACAAGGGAAAATTTTACGTGAAGGTTTATCAACGGTAATCGTTGGACGCCCGAATGTTGGTAAATCTTCGTTATTAAATAGCCTAGTCCATGAGAATAAAGCGATCGTGACAGATATCCCAGGTACGACAAGAGATGTAATAGAAGAATATGTGAACGTAAGAGGCGTGCCATTAAAATTAGTAGATACAGCTGGTATTCGGGAAACAGAAGATATTGTTGAAAGAATAGGGGTAGAGAGATCACGACAAGTATTAAAAGAAGCGGATCTTATTTTACTCGTTGTGAACTATTCGGATGAGCTTACGGATGAGGATATGAATTTATTTAAAGCGGTCGAAGGCATGGATGTTATTGTCATCGTGAATAAAACCGATTTAGAACAAAAGATTGATATGGAAAAAGTGAGACAGCTCGCAGCTAATCAGAAGCTAGTGACAACCTCTTTATTAGAAGAACAAGGAATTAACGAGCTTGAAGAGGCGATTTCTGAATTATTCTTTACTGGCTCCATTGAAGCAGAAGATATGACATATGTCTC
This sequence comes from Cytobacillus sp. FSL R5-0569, assembly GCF_038007265.1. NCBI lineage: Bacteria > Bacillati > Bacillota > Bacilli > Caryophanales > Bacillaceae > Cytobacillus > Cytobacillus sp. FSL R5-0569. The sequence goes on along the minus strand of NZ_JBBOWW010000001.1, from coordinate 4,681,571 downwards.
TAACTCAAGACATATTGCTCTTTTACACCAAGCGATAAATTCAATTAATGACGCAATAGAGGGTGTTGATCTGGGCACACCGATTGACATCGTACAAATAGATTTGACAAGAACATGGGAAATTCTAGGTGAGATTATTGGAGATAGTGTACAAGATAGTTTAATTGACCAGTTATTCTCTCAGTTCTGTCTTGGAAAATAAGAAAAAAAACCGTTGATATAAATATAAAAAAAGAAAAGGGAGGTAAAATGAAATGGCTTATGAAGCAGGTTCATATGACGTTATTGTTATCGGTGCCGGTCATGCAGGAGTTGAAGCAGGTCTTGCCTCAGCTCGAATTGGGGCAAAAACTTTAATGGTCACAATCAATCTTGATATGGTTGCCTTTATGCCATGTAACCCTTCAATTGGTGGACCGGCGAAAGGAATTGTCGTACGGGAAATTGACGCATTAGGCGGCGAAATGGGGAAAAATATTGATAAAACCTATATCCAAATGCGTATGCTTAATACAGGTAAAGGCCCCGCAGTAAGAGCATTAAGAGCACAAGCGGATAAATTTACGTATCAGCATGAAATGAAAAAAACATTGGAAAACCAAGAGAATTTAACATTATTACAAGGTATGGTGGAAAGTTTAATTGTTGAAGATGGTGAATGTAGAGGTATTATTACGCAAACGGGCGCAACTTATTATGCGAAATCTGTTGTTATTACTACCGGTACATTCCTCCGTGGAGAAATTATCTTAGGAGAATTAAAGTATTCAAGTGGACCGAATAATCAACAACCATCGATTAAGTTGTCCGAACATCTAGAGGCTTTAGGTTTTGATATGGTTCGTTTTAAAACGGGAACGCCACCGCGCGTAAATAGTCATTCAATTGATTATAGTAAAACAGAAATACAACCAGGTGATGATGTACCGAGAGCATTCTCATATGAAACGACTAAATATATTACGGAACAACTGCCATGTTGGTTAACATACACGAACGAAAAAACGCATACGCTCATCGACAATAACCTACATCGTTCTCCGATGTATTCTGGTATGATCAAAGGGACAGGTCCTCGTTATTGCCCGTCAATTGAGGATAAGGTGGTTCGTTTTAATGACAAACCAAGACATCAAATCTTCCTTGAACCAGAGGGGAGAAACACGCAAGAAGTTTATGTACAGGGGTTATCAACTAGTTTACCTGAAGATGTACAACAAGACATTTTGCGGACGATTCCAGGTTTAGAAAATGTGCAAATGATGAGAGCTGGTTATGCAATTGAATATGATTCCATTGTACCGACGCAATTATGGCCAACATTGGAAACGAAAAAAGTGAAAAACCTTTATACTGCCGGCCAGATAAATGGGACATCCGGATATGAAGAAGCAGCCGGTCAAGGTCTAATGGCAGGGATGAATGCAGCGCTGCATTCACTTGGTAGAGAGCAAGTAATCTTAAGTCGCTCTGATGGCTATATCGGGGTCCTTATTGATGATTTAGTAACAAAGGGGACGAACGAACCTTATCGTTTATTAACTTCTAGAGCGGAGTACCGTCTATTATTACGCCATGACAATGCGGATCTTCGTTTAACAGAAGTAGGTTATAAAGTGGGCATGATTAGTGAGGAACGTTATCAAAAATTCTTGTCTAAAAAACAGCAAATTGAAGAAGAAAAAATGCGTTTAAAGAAGATTATTTTAAAACCGAATGCTGAGGTTCAAGGTTTAATTCAATCCCTAGGTGGAAGTGAATTAAAAGATGGGATACGTGCAAGTGATTTATTAAAAAGACCAGAAATGTCTTATACTCATATTGAACAGCTCGCTAAAGCAACGAGTGAGTTAGATGATGATGTAAAAGAACAAGTAGAAATACAGATTAAGTATGAGGGCTATATTGAAAAATCACTACAACAAGTAGACAGACTGAAAAAAATGGAAAACAAAAAAATTCCAGATCAAATCGATTATGATGATATCAATGGGCTTGCGTCTGAAGCACGTCAAAAATTGAAATCAGTGCGTCCTCTATCTTTAGCACAAGCATCTCGTATTTCTGGTGTAAACCCAGCAGATATTTCTATTCTACTCGTTTATTTAGAACAAGGAAGAATTGCGAAAGTGGCTAATGAATAAGAGAGGATTGAACGCATGAATACAGAACAATTTGTTCATTTGCTTGAGGAGAAGGGAATTTCCCTCTCCAAGCAGCAAATGGAACAGTATGAATTGTACTATTCGACGCTTGTTGAATGGAATGAAAAAATGAACTTAACGGCCATTACAGAAAAAGATGAAGTATATTTAAAGCATTTTTATGACAGCATCTCAGCTGCCTTTTATTACGATTTCAACCAGCCGTTAAAGGTATGTGATGTTGGAGCTGGAGCTGGTTTTCCAAGTATCCCTTTAAAAATTGCCTTTCCTCAAATACAAGTGACCATCGTTGATTCATTAAACAAACGGATTGGTTTTTTAAATCATTTAGCTGAAAAACTTGGATTAGATCATGTCGAATTTGTACATGATCGCGCGGAGACGTTTGGCAAAAACAAAAAATACCGCGAAAGCTTTGATCTTGTCACAGCTAGGGCGGTAGCAAGATTGTCAGTACTGAGTGAATTATGCTTGCCCTTAGTCAAAGTCGGTGGTACCTTTTTAGCTATGAAAGGTGCAGGGGCTGAACAAGAACTAGATAAAGCAAACAAAGCGATAACAACCTTTGGTGGTAAACTGATAGATTCACACACTTTCACATTACCAGAAGAAGAAAGTGAAAGAAACATTCTAGTAATTAAGAAAGAAAAATCTACCCCTAATAAATATCCAAGAAAGCCGGGAACGCCTAATAAATCACCGATTGAATCGTGAATTTGAGCGTATATGGTTTTTTATATCACTATAAATTGATAGACAATCGCAGGAATTGTCTACTTTGTAGAGAATAGGTTATAGGGAGTTTCGTAAAGGTGGTGCAGGGTGATGAAGCATTCTTTCTCACGCCTTTTTGGCCTAGGCGAAAAGGAAAAAACAAATGAAGACAAGCTAGACGAACAAGCAGATATGGAAATGGAAGAGGCAGAGACATTAGCAAGCCAGGAAGAGGTAAAGAAGATCCCTATCGATCAAATCGTTCCTAACCGTTTTCAGCCTCGGACAATATTTGATGATGAGAAAATAGAAGAGCTTTCTCGTACAATTCATATTCACGGTATTATTCAGCCAATTGTCGTTAGAGAATACGGTGACAATCAATTTGAAATTATTGCAGGTGAGCGTCGCTGGCGTGCAATGAATAAATTGGGTTGGGAAGAAGTTCCCGCCATTGTCAAGAATATGAGTGATACAGAAACGGCCTCAATTGCGCTTATTGAAAACTTGCAGCGTGAAGAGCTTTCGCCTATTGAAGAAGCCGTTGCTTATGGAAAGCTACTAGAGTTACATAACTTAACACAGGAAGCATTGGCACAACGTCTAGGAAAAGGGCAATCAACAGTAGCCAATAAATTAAGGTTGTTGAAATTACCAGATGAAGTACAAGAAGCCCTTTTAAGAAAAGAAATAACAGAACGACATGCAAGGGCACTTATTCCTTTAAAAAGCCACGAGAAGCAAGTTAGCTTATTAGCTGAAGTTGTTGAAAAACAGCTAAATGTAAAGCAAACAGAGGACCGGGTGGTAAAGCTATTAGAAAAAGATCAACCAAAGGCAAAACCAAGAAGAAAAGCATTTAGTAAAGATATGCGTATTGCTGTCAACACGATTCGCCAATCGCTTTCAATGGTCTCTGATAGTGGCATAAACTTAGATTCACAAGAAGAAGAATTTGATGAATTCTATCAAATAACAATCAAAATTCCAAAAAAGAAAAAATAAATGACCTAGCCAATCTCAAATCAACTTTTGCGAGATATGGCTCTTTTTTTATCCAGAAAATAGCATCTGGAAGATTTTCTTATTTTTCTTAAAATAATTATTCTTCCCCTCACGTTCATGATAAAATAGATTCGTGCGTTCGAAAAAAGTGAATGCGTACTAAAACAATGATGTCTTTAATAGGGGTTTTTAATAGATTACATACGTAGAAAAACAAACATGTGAAGAAAGCAGGTGAGTTCAGGTGGGGAAAACGATTGCTTTAGCTAACCAAAAGGGTGGCGTAGGAAAAACAACAACAGCAGTGAACTTAGGTGCATGTCTAGCTTCTATGGGCAAAAAGGTGTTGCTTGTAGATATAGACCCACAAGGTAATGCAACGAGCGGTATTGGTATTGAGAAGGCAGAAGTGGATTACTGCATTTATGATGTATTAGTGGACGATTTAGAAGCAAGTAAAGCCATCAAACCAACAATTGTAGAGAAACTGCATATAATACCTGCTACGATTCAACTAGCAGGGGCGGAAATTGAACTTGTACCAACAATATCAAGAGAAGTTCGGTTAAAGAGAGCTTTAGAAGACGTGAAGGAAAACTATGATTATATTATTATCGATTGTCCTCCATCACTAGGATTACTAACGCTGAATTCTTTAACAGCATCTGACGCCGTATTAATTCCTGTACAATGTGAATATTATGCGCTTGAAGGATTAAGTCAACTGTTAAATACGGTGAGACTTGTGCAAAAACATTTAAATCAAGATCTTCGTATTGAGGGCGTTTTGTTAACAATGTTGGATGCAAGAACGAATTTAGGTATTCAAGTCATTGAAGAAGTGAAAAAGTACTTTCAAGATAAAGTGTATCGCACGGTGATTCCTAGAAATGTACGCTTAAGTGAAGCACCAAGTCATGGTGAGCCAATTATCACATACGATCCAAAGTCTCGCGGAGCAGAAGTATACTTAGACTTAGCAAAGGAAGTGTTAACAAATGGCTAAGGGGTTAGGTAAAGGGCTTAATGCCTTCTTTACGAATGTGGACAAAGAAAGTGAAGAAATAATTGAAGAAATCAAACTTAAGGAAATACGTCCTAATCCGTATCAACCGCGAAAAATCTTCACAAAAGAGAGTATAGAAGAGCTAAAACAATCGATTCTCACACACGGAATCCTCCAACCAATTATTGTTCGTAAAAGTATTAAAGGTTATGAAATTGTTGTTGGTGAAAGAAGGTATCGGGCAGCAAAAGAGGCAAATATGCAGACGATGCCAGTCATTATTCGCGATCTATCAGAACAACAAATGATGGAATTAGCTATATTAGAAAACCTTCAAAGGGAAGATTTAACGCCGATTGAAGAAGGTGCAGCTTATCAATTATTAATTGAAAAACTAAAAATCACACAAGAGGAATTGGCTAAGAGATTAGGAAAAAGCCGACCGCATATTGCTAATCATATTCGCTTGCTTTCACTGCCAGCTAAAGTACAAGAGATGATTGCTGATGGAAAATTAACGATGGGTCATGGTAGGACGCTGTTAGGGTTAAAGAAAAAATCCCTTATGGATACAGTAGTAGAAAAAGTGTTAAAAGACTCTTTAAATGTAAGGCAGTTAGAACAATGGATCGGGCAATTAAACGAAAAAGTTCCACGTGAAACAAAGAAGAAGGAAAATAAAGATGTGTTTATTCAATCACATGAATCTTCGCTTAGAGAAAGGTTCGGCACGAACGTTCATATTAAAAAAGGAAAAAAGAAAGGGAAAATAGAAATCGAATTCTTTTCTAACGACGATTTGGAGCGAATACTGGATCTTTTAGATCAGCAAAAAGAATCCATCTAGCCGCTTAGTCGTTTGCTAGATAGACATCATGAAAAGATAGAAAGTATATTTGGGTAGCTCTAATGTTTTTATTAGGTACAGTAGTCAATTCACTATTAATTATTGTCGGTACATTAATCGGTAAGTTCCTTAATCGTATCCCTGAAAAAATGAAAGATACAGTGATGCAAGCTATTGGCTTGGCAGTAATGGTACTTGGTTTACAGATGGGGCTTAAGAGTGAAAACTTCTTAGTGGTCATTCTTAGCCTCGTTTTTGGGGCGATGCTTGGAGAATGGTTAAAATTAGAAGATAGACTCAATCAAGTCGGTATTCTATTAGAAAATAAAATTGGATCCAATCATCAAGGTAGCATCTCTCAGGGATTTGTCACAGCAACATTAATTTTTGTTATTGGTGCAATGGGTGTCATCGGTGCGTTAGATAGTGGGATCCGTGGAGATCATTCGGTCTTATATACAAAATCAATTATAGATGGCTTCACGGCTCTAATCTTAACGACCACTTTAGGTATCGGTGTCATATTCTCAGCCATCCCAGTCTTTATCTATCAAGGATTGATTGCGTTATTTGCGACACAAATTGATAAATGGATTCCCCAAGCGTGGATGGACAGCTTTATTCTAGAAATGACAGCTACAGGCGGCTTAATGATTTTTGCTATCGGCTTAAACTTAATGGGCTTAACAAAAATCAGGGTAGCAAATCTCTTACCGGGTATTTTTGTCACCGCCCTTGTCGTTTCTTTCTATTACTTCTTTTAATTTAGGTAACGAACAATCCTTGATAGGCATGGATTGTTCGTTTTTTCTTTGGTTTCAAGTCTTCATACAGGGGTTGAATGAGATATTCGAGAGATTCATGGGCAAAAGCAGTTAGACTACACAACCTGCTTCCTTTCTTCATCATGGTTTAATGCATTTCAGCCTCATCAAATCAGATTTCCAAAATGTCTTTATTTATGTCGATTCCAAAGAAAATACGCGGCGATTTGCGTCTGGAAAAACGAAAATCGTCACGTATCGGTAGCTCTCATATTTATTGTCAGTCGGAAACTCTTGTGTCACATTATAAAGTCTGTTCTTTACCCCAGTCGATAGGGATAAATTTTGCTTTTTCCATCATCGTTACTTCATGGATGCCATTGGCAATGGTTTTGGCCATATTCATGACTAAGCTCAGTCTTGTATTTTGTAATACCATAAACTCCATAAACCCGCTCACATTGACGATGCCAGCGATATGTATATCACCAACTTCAGGTAAATCCTTATTTACTCCAGCACCTGGTTTAACAGGACCATCAGCAATTTGAATAATCCCCACACTTTTTACACGCCCTAAGCAGGCATCAATGCCGATAATAAAAGCATTAGGAAATTGTTCTTCAATATATGACAGTTTTTCAGATAGATTTACTGCATGAATAGGGTCTTCTAATGTGCCGAATACATGAAGGTTAGGAATAGATCGTTCTTTTAATAAGGTTCCAACTAATGGACCGAGCGAATCACCGGTAGAGCGGTCCGTACCGATACAAATAAGGACGAATGGTCTTTCTTGTATATTACTCGGGAGGAACTGCTTGATTTCATGAGCAAGTTTATTAGTAGCACTTTGTTCATCGTGTGGAATCCGAGAGGTTAATTTAGGTTTCTTATCAAAAATACGTGGATAAAAATTCATCAAGCGTCACTCCTTCAATGTCACTCTATAGAAAAGAGCGCTTTACTTTCTTTTTTAGCGATTGAATTGAATAGTAGTAATAGTATACGGAATATTCACTCATTCTATACGTGATTAGGACACGAAATATATTTTCCTCTGATGTTTATTGGAAATATATTAGTAGGACAAGGTATAATAGTGAAATAGAAGTGAAGAAAAGGGTGATGAAATTGGAAGAAAAACAATTTGATCTTAATAATATTGTTGAGATGAAAAAGGCTCACCCATGTGGAGCAAATCGATGGAAAATTATACGTATGGGCGCGGATATTCGCATTAAATGTGAAGGTTGCGGTCATAGTGTAATGATTCCAAGAAGAGAATTTACAAGAAAACTAAAAAAAGTATTGGCGTAATCAATGGTAAAGGTTATCTTTACCATTTTTTTAGATAAGAAAATGTGATTTTTTCAATGAGTTTTCATGTCTAGCTCCAGGTGCCATCCGGCTCTATGGTCTAGGCCAATCCGTCAAACAGGTTAAAGAACAACCTTTGCACCGGCTCATCTTATCTTATGCTTGTAGCTGATAGACGGGCGGCTTGCGCTTTTCTTAAAACGCACAGTGAACTTGCTTATTCTTATACAAATCTCTATAATTGTTAAAGGCTTGTATAAAAATCGATTAATAATTTTTCTTAGATAGATTAAATGATTAGGAGTGACCTAAATGGCATTAACAGCTGGAATTGTCGGTTTGCCGAACGTTGGTAAATCCACCTTATTTAATGCAATAACTCAAGCGGGTGCTGAATCAGCGAACTACCCGTTTTGTACGATAGATCCTAATGTCGGTATTGTTGAAGTACCGGATGAAAGATTAGCGAAGTTAACCGAACTTGTTCAACCAAAGAAAACGGTTCCTACCGCTTTTGAATTTACAGACATTGCTGGAATTGTTAAAGGGGCAAGTAAAGGTGAAGGACTTGGTAATAAGTTTCTTTCACATATCCGTGAAGTTGACGCGATTTGCCAAGTGGTTCGTTGTTTTGCTGACGATAATATTACCCACGTATCAGGAAAAGTGAATCCGATTGATGATATCGAAACAATCAACTTGGAACTGATTTTAGCTGACTTAGAATCCGTTGAAAAACGCATTGTACGTGTAAGTAAGCTTGCGAAACAAAAAGATAAGGAATCTGTTTTTGAATTAGAAATTCTTGAAAAATTAAAAGAAGCTTTCGAAGCAGATCAACCTGCAAGAACAGTAGAATTTACAGAAGAACAAATGAAATTGGTTAAAGGGTTACACTTACTAACGATTAAACCAATGCTTTATGTAGCGAATGTTGGTGAAGATGATGTGGCTGATCCTTCTACTAATGAATACGTTCAAAAAGTAAAAGAATTTGCATCCGCAGATAATGCAGAAGTGATTGTCATTTGTGCAAAAATCGAATCAGAAATTGCTGAGCTTGAAGGAGAAGAGAAGGAAATGTTCCTTGAAGAGCTTGGTATTGAAGAATCAGGTTTAGATCAATTGATTAAAGCATCGTACAGCTTACTTGGCTTAGCTACTTACTTTACAGCTGGCGTACAAGAAGTACGTGCTTGGACTTTCCGTAAAGGAATGAAAGCACCACAATGTGCCGGTGTCATCCATAGTGACTTCGAAAAAGGCTTCATACGTGCTGAAACAGTTTCCTACGACGACCTAGTCGTTGCTGGCAATATGAATGCAGCGAAAGAAGCTGGAAAAGTTCGCTTAGAAGGAAAAGAATACATCGTTCAAGACGGAGATGTTATGCACTTCCGATTTAACGTTTGATAAAATCCCCAATGAATTCTTGTAACAAAGGATTTATTGGGGTTTTTCTATAGAGTTACAGAGGCGGATCGTCATAATGCTTTAACCGCAAAAAATATTTCATCCTATTCGTTTTTTTCTTTTTATGTTTCGTCTCTCTGTTTTTCCTTTTGAGGCAATTGCATATTGATCAAATGTATGATATACTTTTACCTTGTGAGTAATGAATAATTGCTCCTTGCCCTCACACGGGCCGTTTAGACCAAAAGGAGGTGAAAGTGATGAAAAAGTACGAAGTTATGTACATCATCCGTCCAAACATTGAAGATGAGGCAAAGAAATCTGTAGTTGAGCGTTTCGACGCAATCCTTACTGATAACGGTGCTGAAATCAACGAGTCAAAAGACTGGGGTAAGCGTCGTTTAGCTTACGAAATCAATGATTTCCGTGATGGATACTACCAATTAGTAAACATTAATGCTGATTCTAAAGCAGTTGATGAGTTCACTCGTCTTGCAAAAATCAGTGAAGATATTATCAGATACATCGTTGTTAAAGACGAGAAATAATAAATATGCTTAATTTTATCGAAAGGAGTTGATTCTGATGATGAATCGTGTAGTTCTAGTGGGGCGTTTAACGAAAGACCCAGAATTACGTTATACACCGAATGGAGTAGCAGTGGCTACTTTTACTCTTGCTGTGAATCGTACATTTACGAATCAAAATGGAGACAGAGAAGCGGATTTCATTAATTGCGTTGTTTGGAGAAAGCCTGCTGAAAACGTAGCGAACTTCCTTAAAAAAGGAAGCCTAGCTGGTGTCGATGGACGCTTGCAAACACGTAATTACGAAGGACAAGATGGCAAACGTGTATATGTGACTGAAGTTCAGGCAGAAAGCGTACAGTTTCTGGAACCAAGAAATGCTGCAGGCTCACAAGGTGGCTCGAATCAATATGGTGGCCAGAGAGATGATTATTCTTATGGTGGCAACAATAATCAGAATCAACGACCATATGATAATAACCGCAGCAACCAAGGCCAAACTCGTGTAGATCAAGATCCATTCGCTAATAACGGTCAAATCGATATTTCCGATGACGATCTTCCGTTCTAAACCAATAAGGCTTTGAAAAAATAATAGGAAAAGGAGTGACAAAACATGGCTGGTGGACGCAGAGGAGGACGTGCGAAACGTCGTAAAGTTTGCTATTTTACTGCAAACGGAATCACTCACATCGATTATAAAGATGTAGATCTTCTAAAAAAATTCATCTCTGAACGTGGTAAAATTTTACCTCGTCGTGTAACAGGCACAAACGCTAAATACCAACGTAAATTAACGATTGCTATTAAGCGTTCTCGCCAAATGGCATTACTTCCATTCGTTTCAGGTGAATAATAAGTAAATGTTCGAACACAGTAGGCTTCGCGCCTACTGTGTTTTTTTAGGTTTAATTTAGTTTGAACACATGTTTCAAACGAGTCGGAAACCTGGCGAAGCGTAGAAATTTGATGGGATTCGGGTGGAAAAGAGTCAAAAAATGGGCGCGGGGTAGAAATTTGATAGGATTTAGGTAGAAGCGCGTCAAGAAATGGGAGCAGGGTAAAAATTTGATAGGATTTAGGTAGAAGCGCGTCAAGAAATGGGAGCAGGGTAAAAATTTGATAGGATTCGGATAGAAGCGTGTCAAAAACCTGGCCAAGAGTAGAAATTTGATAGGATTCGGTCAGAAACGTGTCAAAAAATGGGAGCAGGGTAGAAGAATGGTAGGATTCGGTCGGAAGCGAGTCAAAAACCTGGGCAAGGGTAGAAATTTGATAGGATTCGGTCGGAAGCGAGTCAAAAAATGGAAGAAGAGTAGAAATATGATAGGATTCGGTCGGAAGCGAGTCAAAAAATGGGAGAAGAGTAGAAATATGATAGGATTCGGGAGGAAGTGAGTCAAAAACCTGGCCAAGAGTAGAAATATGATAGGATTCAGGAGGAAGTGAGTTAAACACATGACCAAGAGCAGAAATTTGATAGGATTCAGGTGGAAACGCGTCAAAAACCTGACCAAGGTTAAAAATTTGATAGGATTCGCAGAAACGTGTCAAAAATTGCCCCAAAGTAAAAAATCTGATGAGATTAGAGCGAAAACAATTGGAAGATAGCTGTGTAAACACAGTTAGCCCTCATTATTTGCAACGGTTAGAATCCCACCCCCTTTTATTTCCGCTCCTTGTGCCCATATAGAGTCTCCTAAGAATCAATCCGATGGTCGACACTCCCTGAGTTGAGGTTAACCACACTCTAAATAATTAGAATATTTAAAAATATACCTTGCATTCTAAAAAGTTAGAACGTATTATTAATCTAGAACATACAATACAATTAGATAGGAGAGGTAAAAATGACATCTTTTGAATGGAAGTCCATGAATATTGATATACATCAACAAAAACTGATCTCTAATCCGTTGCGAATGAAAATTATCTTTTTACTGTCGGAAAGTGCGCTCACAGCGAAGCAAGTAGCAGATGAGTTGGGGAAATCAGCAGGTAGTATCCATTACCATATTCAGCAACTTTATAAGGGAAACATTTTAGAGATTGAATCAACGAAGGAGTACAAAGGCATTATCGAAAAGTATTACCGAGCGAAGGCGAATCAATTTCATCTTAATCAAACAGGTGCGAATGTTGAGGATAAAGGAAAAAGTACAAGAGGGACGACTTTATCTTTAACAAAAGAAGAGCTGCAATTATTCCAAAATGAGGTAGATGAGCTGTTTTTGAAGTATTTTAAAAAGGCGGTTAAACCTGATGAGCAGACAAAAAATCGTGATACTTATGAAGTGAATTGCTCGTTTAAGAAACTACCGAAAGAGGGGGAAAGTTAAATGCCATCATCAGCAGCCATAAAAAAGAATTTGGTGCTGTTTCTCTTAGCAAAAGTAGTGATTGTGTTTGGGTCCTCTATTTATAGTTTCGCGATAGGATTATATGTTCTTGCGGTTACCGGTTCGGCCGTCAACTTTTCGATTACCCTCTTACTTACTATTCTACCTCGTATTATACTCGCCCCACTTGCTGGGACATTGAGCGACCGATGGAACCGTAAAAGAATCATTATTACAACCAATTTTGCTTGTGCCTTTTGGATTGCCGTTATTTGTGGTTTGTTTATTTTTGTCACACAGGACATTTGGCTACTTTATTTAGCGACATGCGTACTCAGTATCATCAATACCTTCTATTCTTCAGCAGTGATGTCCTCCATATACAATATGGTCGGTCCAGATTTCTTACAAAAAGCAATGTCTCTCAACCAGGCCGTTGCCTCCTTCTCCGTTATATTAGGGCCAATACTTGGAGGTATCCTTTTCGGACTATTACCTCTCTCAAGCTTCATGATGATCAACATATGTGGATTTTTCCTTTCCGGTATAGCCAGTCTTTTTATTAACTATTACTTATTTGTCGAAAAAACAGAAAAACAACAAGCAGGAACGATTCAGACAGAGTTGAGAGCTGGTCTATCCTATGTAAAAAAACAAACCTTGCTTCGGCAATTAATCTTTATGTCTATATGGGTGAATTTTTGGTTTGCAGTTTTTCCCGTAGCACTACCTTATCTCGTTCTTACGATTCGCCAAATGCCAACTTATCAATTTGGTCTGATTGAGGGTAGCTTTGCTGTGGGCATGTTAGTAATGAGTACGATTCTGTCGTTAAAAGCAGAGATGAAAAATAAATCATTCAGTATTGGAATTGGTATGGTGTGCTTGGGAATATTGTTAATGTTAATAGGGATGCCACAACTGATAGAGATTTCTAATCAAGTGGTCTTCGTTTATTTAATAGGGATCGTGCTACTCCTAGCGGCAGCAATCATGATTATTAATATTCCGGTGATGGTACTCATTCAAAAAAGTACAAAAGATGAATATCGTGGAAGAGTGATGGCCATACTCGAAACAGGTGCGAGTGCAGCAACACCTTTAGGGTATATCCTATTTGGTTTATTTCTTGAATGGTGGCCAATATGGGTGATCATGCTCGTTTCAGGAGGCAGTATTATTTGTATGATTCTTTATCATACAAGAAATAAACAGTTTTTTAACCTATTACAACAAACTGACCAAACCAAGGTCGTTTCAACCGAAGCATAAAAGGGAAAATCGTAATGAGAACCTTCTAGAATGATTGAACCTTCATTCTTGGAGGTTTTTTGCATGATTGCCTGTTTTCTATGATAGATAAGGATGATTTGGTTATGAAAGAATATATTTACACGAAATGAAGCATTCATTCAGTTGAATACCTATCCATGAGTGTATACAATAATAGATGCGGGCTTGTGCCCAATTTGAGAGGTGAATCTATTTGAAAAATGTACATAAACTTACTGAAGGGGCAGTTTTATTAGCTGCTTTTGCTGTGTTACTATTGATGTCCCTTTATTTGCCGATTATCGGAACGATTGTCACTTTCGGCTTACCGGTTCCATTTATGTTATTTGCCGCTAAAAATAAGCGTAGTGATGCGGCTATCTTTTTTGTTGCGGCTATTTTGATTTCATTCATTGTTGGAACCATTACAGCCATTCCATTAACCCTTATCTTTGGCTTAACAGGTTTAGTGATTGGAGAGTTAATTAAGCTGAAGAAAGAACGGACAGCGATGTTGCTCGGTGGTTCTTTAGCGTTTTTAGCGATGTTTTTACTCGTTTTTGCTGGCATGAACGTGCTATTGAATATCAATTTTGTTGAGGAACTAAAAGTAGTTCTTGAGCAATCAATGGATATGACAAAAAACATGTTATCTACGATAGATAATAATGAAGCAGAACAAATTATCAAGCAGTTAGAAGCGACAATTACTGCATTAGAGACATTACTTCCAAGTCTCCTTGTGCTTTCTTCTGCAATGTATGTATTTATTATTCAGCTGATTGGCGTACCCATTGTCAGGAGATTTGGTATTGAAGTGAAAAAATGGCGTTCATTTGCCGATATCAGTTTCCCGAAAAGTATTTTATGGTATTATTTATTAACCATCCTTGCCCAAATTGTCATGAGACCAGAGGAAGGTTCTTTTACAACGATGGCCATTATGAATCTCCTTTTCGTTTTACAGCTAATTATGGTGATTCAAGGGCTCGCCTTTATCTTCTTCTATAGCAGATTAAAGAATTGGCCAAAGATTGTGCCTATTGCCATCCTCATATTTACCTTTTTAATGCCAATCTTCCTTTATATTGTGAGGATATTAGGTATAATTGATATAGGATTTGATTTAAGAAAACGATTAGATAATAGGGATGCATAACACTACTGTTTAGGAGTTGAAAACATGCCCTCGTATTTAGAAAAGAAAACGATGCGTTATTGCCTGTTTGCTTTAATTGGTGTAACCGTCGTTCTTCTAGCGATTATGGCGTTGTACAATTGGATATTGAGTCTCGTTGCGCTCCTCCTTTTCGGCATTCCTTTCTACCTATTATTTAAGTTTGATTATGAGCAGAGGAAGGAAACAGAGGAGTACATATCGACCTTATCTTACCGTGTGAAAAAGGTAGGGGAAGAAGCATTAATGGAGATGCCAATTGGAATTATGCTGATTAATGATGAGTATTATATCGATTGGACGAATCCTTATATGGCATCATGCTTTGGGGAAGATACATTGGTAGGGAGATCACTTTATGATGTGGCAGATGCCTTAATCCCTATCATTAAGAAAGAGATTGAATCAGAAACCATTACGCTAACAGATCGCAAATTTCGTGTGGTACATAAGCCTGATGAACGTCTGCTTTATTTCTTTGATGTAACAGAGCAAACGCAGATTGAAAAATTATACGAAGATGAACGTACCGTTATTGCTATTATCTTTTTAGATAATTATGATGATTTAACACAAGGAATGGATGACCAGACAAGAAGTAGTTTGAATAATCTTGTCACCTCTATTCTGAATAAATGGGCCATGGAAAATGGCGTTTTCTTTAAGCGCGTATCTTCAGAGCGGTTTATCGCCGTCTTTAACGAAAGTATTTTGGATCAATTTGAGAAAAGTAAATTCACCATTCTTGATTTTGTCAGAGAAACGACGGCAAAACAAAATGTGCCACTCACATTAAGTATAGGTGTCGGAGCAGGGGTTTCCGATTTGCCAGAACTAGGTGTCTTAGCTCAGTCTAGTTTAGACCTTGCTCTCGGTAGAGGTGGTGACCAGGTAGCAATTAAACAGCCAAATGGGAAAGTGAAATTTTTCGGAGGGAAGACGAACCCTGTCGAGAAACGCACGAGGGTGCGGGCACGCGTTATTTCGCACGCTTTAAAGGAATTAGTCTCAGAAAGTGATAAAGTCATCGTCATGGGTCATAAACGACCGGATATGGACGCAATTGGTGCTGCCATTGGTATTCAGAAGGTAGCAGAGATGAACCATCGTGATGGCTATATTGTCGTTAATAAAGACGAATTTGATCAAAGCGTAAATCGTTTAATGGGTGAGATAGAGAAAAAAGAAGAGCTTTATGCGAAATTCATCACGCCAGATCAAGCGTTAGAGCTGGCAACTGACGATACTTTACTTGTTGTTGTTGATACCCATAAGCCTTCTATGGTGATAGAAGAGCGATTGCTTGCTAAAATAGAAGATGTAGTTGTGATTGATCATCATCGTCGCGGCGAAGATTTTATAAAAAATCCGCTGCTCGTTTATATGGAGCCTTATGCCTCTTCAACAGCAGAATTAGTGACGGAATTGCTAGAATATCAACCGAAGAATCGTAAAATTGATATGCTTGAGGCGACTGCACTACTCGCTGGAATTATCGTTGATACGAAGAGCTTTACGTTAAGAACAGGCGCCAGAACCTTTGATGCAGCATCTTATTTAAGAGGACTAGGAGCGGATACAGTCCTTGTGCAACGATTCTTGAAAGAAGATGTCGACACGTATATTAAACGGGCGAAAATCATTGAAACGGTAGAATTTTACCGAAATGGCCTTGCCATTGCTAAAGGTGCTGAGGACGATATATACGACCAAGTGTTAATTGCGCAAGCAGCCGATACATTACTGGCAATGGACGGTGTGACAGCTTCATTCGTCATTTCTTATCGTGCTGATGAAATGATTGGTGTGAGTGCTCGCTCATTAGGTGATATTAACGTACAGGTCATTATGGAGGCGCTAGAAGGGGGCGGCCATTTGACAAATGCTGCTACTCAATTAGATGATGTCTCAATCAATGATGTGGAAGGTAAATTAAAAGAAGCAATTGATGAGTATTTAGAAGGGAGAAAAGAAGAATGAAAGTCATTTTCTTAAAAGATGTTAAAGGAAAAGGGAAAAAAGGTGAAGTGAAGAACGTAGCAGACGGCTATGCACATAACTTTTTAATTAAACAAGGACTCGCTGTAGAAGCAAATAACTCAAATGTGAGTTCATTGAATGCACAAAAAAAGAAAGAAGAAAAAGAAGCAGCAGCTGAGTTAGAAGAAGCGAAACAATTAAAAGAAACATTGGAGAAGTTGACACTCGAATTTTCAACAAAAGCTGGAGAGGGCGGTCGTCTATTCGGTTCGATTACAAGCAAGCAAATTGCCGAAGAATTAAAGAAGGCGCATGATATTAAAATCGACAAGCGTAAAATCGAATTAAGTGACGCCATTCGTACTTTAGGATACACAAAAGTACCGGTTAAACTGCACACAGAAGTATCAGCTACGTTAAATGTACATGTAAAAGAAGCCAATTAAAGAATTTAACAACGCATCAAAAGAATTCATGGTAAAATAATAGAGTGAAAAAATGTGATCGGTGAAGGCTGATCACATTTTTGTCATCTAACGTGTTTAAAATGTGTCAGTATGAGGGGGTTCTATTTGTTTTGAGTGAATTATTTGCTGATCGTCTCCCTCCGCAAAACATAGAGGCTGAACAAGCTGTTCTAGGCGCAATCTTTCTGGAGCCTTCCTCGTTAACAATGGCTTCAGAACTATTAATTCCTGAAGATTTCTATAGAGCGGCTCATCAAAGAATTTTTAATGTCATGCTGAAACTAAATGACAAGGGAGAAGCCGTTGATTTAGTAACAGTAACAGAAGAATTAAACGCAGCCAAAATGTTAGAGGATACAGGCGGAGTAACTTATTTAAGTGAACTAGCTGCATCTGTTCCAACAGCAGCAAATATAGAATATTATGCTAAGATAGTAGAAGAAAAATCGATCTTACGTAGACTCATCCGTACGGCAACAGACATTGCCCAAGATGGATATGCGAGAGAAGATGAAGTTGAATCACTACTTGGCGAAGCAGAAAAAAATATATTAGAAGTATCGCAACGTAAAAATGCAGGAGCTTTCCACAATATTAAAGATGTGCTTGTGCGTACGTATGATAATATCGAGGTCATGCATAACCGTAAAGGTGATATCACTGGAATAGCGACTGGGTTTGCTGAGCTTGATCATATGACAGCAGGCTTTCAACGCAATGATTTAATTATCGTTGGCGCTAGACCTTCCGTTGGTAAAACAGCTTTTGCCTTAAATATCGCGCAAAATGTTGCTGTAAAAACACAAGAAAATGTTGCGATATTTAGTTTGGAGATGGGGGCTGAACAGCTCGTTATGCGTATGCTTTGTGCGGAAGGAAATATCGATGCACAACGTCTCAGAACAGGTTCTTTAACCGATGATGATTGGGGAAAGCTGACGATGGCGATGGGGAGCCTATCGAATGCGGGCATTTTTATTGATGATACACCTGGTGTTAGAATCACTGAAATTCGTTCAAAATGTCGTCGCTTGAAGCAGGAACATGGCTTAGGCATGATTCTCATCGACTATTTGCAGCTTATTTTAGGTAGCGGCCGTTCTGGTGAAAACCGTCAGCAAGAAGTCTCTGAAATCTCTCGTTCCCTAAAAGCACTTGCGAGGGAGCTGCAAGTACCTGTTATTGCCTTATCTCAGCTATCCCGTGGCGTTGAGCAACGACAAGATAAACGTCCAATGATGTCTGATATACGTGAATCAGGAAGTATTGAGCAGGATGCTGATATCGTTGCCTTCTTATATCGTGATGATTATTATGACAAAGAGTCCGAAGACAAAAATATCATCGAAATCATCATCGCAAAACAACGTAACGGCCCGGTTGGTACCGTCCAGCTCGCCTTCGTCAAAGAATATAATAAATTCGTCAACCTAGAAAAAAGATTTGACGATTCATTTGCTCCGCCTGGGGCATAAAGAGGGAAACAGCATTTGGCTGGTTCCCTCTTTTTTAATGGAAGTCGCGACAAATGGGTAAATATAAAAGGAGGGGGGAGATTTGCATGTGTTTTGAGATAGATATTGGTGGTGAAGCGGAAGTGGTTTAGGGGCAAAAATGATAAAGATAACGAGGCAAAAGCGAATTGCTCGTCCATCAGGGGAAAAATGTGAAAGATAGCAGAGCAACAGTGAATTGCTCGTACATCAAGAGGAAAAAGCATAAACATATCCGAGCAAAAATAATCCCCCATATATGTAATAAAAATCAATACGATATAGATAATAGTACAAAAACCACCTAACCTTCTTTTTATTTTCGTATATTTACTAACGGAGTTCAAATAACTGAGAAGCAGTAAAAACAGGTGTCACCCAACCCTTGATGCAAGATTACACAATTGTTTCACGAACGTATTTTTCGTTATATGAATAAAATGTTCGTGTTTTATTGACTTTATCATAATAAAATTGTAGAATTAGTTTGTTTGATAAGGGAAAAAGAAACCTCGGAGGTGCATTCGTAATGTCATCAGTAGTTGTTGTAGGAACACAATGGGGAGACGAAGGTAAAGGGAAAATCACGGATTTTCTATCAGAGAATGCGGAAGTGATCGCAAGATATCAAGGCGGTAATAACGCTGGACATACAATTAAATTTAACGGTGAAACGTATAAATTGCATTTAATTCCATCAGGTATTTTTTATAGTGATAAAATTTGTGTCATTGGTAACGGGATGGTCGTTGATCCAAAAGCATTGGTACAAGAATTGGCTTACTTACATGAAAAAGGCGTGACAACAGATAATTTACGTATAAGTAACCGCGCCCATGTCATTTTACCTTACCATTTAAAATTAGATGAGGTAGAAGAAAACAGCAAAGGCGATAACAAAATTGGTACAACGAAAAAAGGAATCGGACCTGCTTATATGGATAAAGCCGCTCGTGTTGGAATCCGTATCGCAGATTTATTAGATAAAGAAGTATTTGAAGAGAAGCTAGCTCGTAACTTAGCGGATAAAAACCGTTTACTTGAAAGAATTTATGAAACTGAAAGCTTCAAAATGGAAGACATTCTTGACGAATATTATGAGTACGGTCAACAAGTGAAGAAATATGTATGTGATACATCCGTTGTATTGAATGATTCACTTGATGATGGCCGTAGAGTATTATTTGAAGGTGCACAAGGGGTTATGCTTGATATTGATCAAGGAACATATCCATTCGTTACCTCTTCTAACCCAGTAGCTGGCGGTGTAGCAATCGGTTCTGGTGTTGGACCAACAAAAATTAAACATGTTGTTGGGGTTTCCAAAGCATACACAACTCGTGTAGGAGATGGACCTTTCCCAACGGAATTAAATAATGAGATTGGTGATCAAATCCGCGAGGTTGGTCGTGAATATGGTACAACAACAGGTCGTCCTCGTCGTGTTGGTTGGTTTGATAGTGTCGTTGTTCGACATGCTCGTCGTGTGAGTGGAATTACAGACCTTTCACTTAATTCTATTGATGTTCTTACAGGTATTGATACTTTGAAAATCTGTACAGCTTATAGCTACAAAGGCGAAATCATTGAAGAATTCCCAGCAAGCCTAAAAGTCCTTGCTGATTGCGAACCAGTATATGAAGAGCTGCCAGGCTGGACAGAAGATATTACAGCTTGCAAATCTTTAGATGAGTTGCCAGCAAATGCACGTCACTACTTAGAGCGTGTCTCTCAATTAACAGGCATTCCATTGTCAGTATTCTCTGTTGGCCCTGACCGTACGCAAACAAATGTGGTCTTAAGCCCTTGGAGACAAAACTAAAAAATAAGCTTTTTAAGATCGTACCTGTAGAAGGTACGGTCTTTTTTTTCTACCTTCAACATTGTATAGGTGTTTGTACAAGCCGTTTTTATCTATTTTCATCTAGTGGGCCAATTCTTGTAACAGATAATGGTACATGTGAAGTCAATGAGTATTGTCAGCCAAATGATGAAGGAATTGCTACGAGGGCAACGGATGGGTTCCGCGTCATTAAACGGACAGGGGGGAACCAAGTATTAGTTTTGATCAAGCCGAATGATGATGAAAACCGAAAGTTAAAAAGAGACATAGCAGTGATAGAAAAGCTACAAAAGCAAAGCGTTGTGACGATGCAGGAATATCATACGCAAAAAAGAAGAGAGTGACGTAAAGATGCAGGGCTTTACAACTGGAAAATGCAACAATTAGTCGTGAAATAAAAGATTTGAAAAATCAATTAGCTTCTCTAATGAGTAGATTGGATGGAAATAATCATCCTTAAAAATCTAAATAAACGACTTCACTATAAAGATGAAAAGGTGGAGTCGTCACTTTTACATAGAGTGATGTTGAGGATAGTAGAATGGTTTAGAAAGCAAAAAATTAGGGCATTGAACGTACAAAGGTGGTGGAAGAATTTGAAAATATTAAAAGGCATTTATTCATTGATCTTGTTTGTAGCAGGAGTCCTTCATTTTGTCCGGGAACGAAATTTTCGTAAGATTGTGCCGGAATCTTTACCGTTTAAAAAAGGGATTGTCCTCATTACAGGTGTGCTCGAGGTCGCATTTGCGATGTTACTTTGGGCGAAAAGAGGTCAAAGTCTAGTAGGTAAGCTGCTTTCATTCTTCATGGTGCTTGTTTTCCCAGCGAATATCAACATGGCAGTAAAAAATAATACTTTCTATAATGGTAAAAAGATTCATCCGTTATTATTATGGATGCGTTTACCGCTACAAATCCCACTTATTTTAGGGGCAATTAAACTCACACATCCATCTATTGAAAAAAAGACTAAATGACCTATGTTATTTAGTTTTTTTCTTTTTTATTAGATAAGTGATGAGAAGATTTTAACTAGAAAAAGTTTTTTAAAAAAAATATTAAAAAAGGAGTGTACAAAGCTATCACCCTATGATAATATAAAAAGCGTCGTCAAGAAAAGAAAACGCTTCAAATTAAAAAGCGAGCCATTAGCTCAGTTGGTAGAGCATCTGACTTTTAATCAGAGGGTCGAAGGTTCGAGTCCTTCATGGCTCACCATTTTTATATTCGTATGGCCCCTTGGTCAAGCGGTTAAGACACCGCCCTTTCACGGCGGTAACACGGGTTCGAATCCCGTAGGGGTCATCTTTTTTAATAGTAGTAGTCATAGGGATGCAAGCGCTCATTCTTTCATTGATTACGAATTTTATATAGATTTGGTCCGGTAGTTCAGTTGGTTAGAATGCCTGCCTGTCACGCAGGAGGTCGCGGGTTCGAGTCCCGTCCGGACCGCCATGATTCACTTGTATAGTGATTATGAAAATTGGATAAGCTGTTTTTATGGCTCAGTAGCTCAGTCGGTAGAGCAAAGGACTGAAAATCCTTGTGTCGGCGGTTCGATTCCGTCCTGAGCCATCAAAAAGGGAGTATGAATTTAATTCGTGCTCTCTTTTTTTATGTTTTTCTCCTTCCTCTATTACAATCATATGACAAAATCCCCCCTTTTCTATGTAGTTTTTTCCTATATTACGTCAAACTATGTCACCATAAATACAGTTTAATTACATTACAGAGACATCAAACTCGTAAAAATGACGATATGGTACATTAGTTAGGTGCAATAGTGATTAGTCTGATAGCACTAATAAGAATCAGAAGGTGTAAAGTAGTATAGGGGGAAGAACCATGAAGCAATGGAAGCAAAGACTGACTACATATACAGAACATACATCTAAGCGTGTTACACATAAATGGAAAAAAGCGGCCGCAATCGTTATGATTGGTGGTTGTTTAGCGTGGAGCGGATCCACATCAGTATTAGCAGAAGCAGAAGAGTCGGATTTGTATTATGTATATATCGGTGATCAATATGTGGGGACAGTTGATAATCCCCAAGTGATTGAAAATATAGTAGAGGATGAACTTGAAAACCAAGGGAAGTCCTATGAGGGCATACAAAAGGCGTTAGACCATGAGCTCTCCTATCTACCTGAAGATGAAGAGAAAGCCTTTAATGAAGCAACTGACAAAGAGTTAACGTCAGAAAACGCGCTGAGAGGGATCTCTATTAAAGCAGATGCTTTCGCACTAGAAATTGATGGTGAAACAGTTGCTTATGTAAAGAATCAAGAAGAAGCGAATGAAGTGCTTCAGCAACTACAGTTACAGTACATTTCTGAAAAAGACTATAAAGAGTTAAAAGAGCGCTCAGAAGAAGAAGAACCACTACCAGAATTAGCAATTGGTGATACCCGACTGTTGAATGCGAAATTTTCCGAGGAAATAGAATGGAAGAAAGAAAAAGTAGATCCGAACAAGGTTCAGTCTGTTGATGAGGTCATCAATTTCTTAAATAAAGGAACAGTAGAACAAGAGAAATATAGAGTTGAAGAAGGCGACTCTATTAGTACGATTGCTGACGAATTTCATTTATCTACAGAAGAACTTGAAGACCTAAATGATATAGGTCAAGAAGATGTACTAAAGGTTGGTCAAGAACTTGTTGTTGAAACAATCGAACCGTACGTTGATGTGATTACGAATAGATCAGCATATAAAGAAGAAGACATTCCCTTTCACACAAAAGTAATAGAAGATGATGATAGGTTGAAAGGGGAAGAGAAAGTAAAGCAAGAAGGGAAAAAAGGAAAACGTAACGTGTTATACCATATGAAAGAATCAAATGGTGAAGAAGTCGATAAAAGTGA
The DNA here is from genome assembly GCF_038007265.1 of Cytobacillus sp. FSL R5-0569. NCBI lineage: Bacteria > Bacillati > Bacillota > Bacilli > Caryophanales > Bacillaceae > Cytobacillus > Cytobacillus sp. FSL R5-0569. The sequence continues at coordinate 4,658,369 of NZ_JBBOWW010000001.1, read as the reverse complement.
ACTAAAAGAGGAAATCATTGATGAGCCTGTAGAGGAAATCATTATTAAAGGAACAAAAAATCCAGATGTTGGCGATGGTGACTTTGCTTGGCCAGCAGTTGGTGGATATGTGTCAAGCGAGCTTGGTCATCGTTGGGGGAAGCTCCACAAAGGGATCGATATTGCCAGACCAAGTGATCGAACCATTAAAGCAGCCGATAATGGAAAGGTCATTTCAGCTGGCTTTAGTAGCAGTTATGGCTATAAAGTAGAAATAGATCATCAAAATGGCTACCGTACCTTGTATGCTCATTTAGATTCTCTTTCAGTGAGTGCAGGAGAGACAGTAACGAAAGGCTCTAAGTTAGGTGTGATGGGCTCTACTGGTAACTCAACTGGTGTTCACCTTCATTTTGAACTATACAAAGATGGTCAGTTAAAAAACCCATTAGACTATATTAGTCAATGATCAAAAAAGCGCTGGGACATGAGTGTTTTAGCTAACATTAAGCACGAATAACTCTGCTTTGATAAACAGAAGTTATCGTGCTTTTTTGTGTGTATGACAAGGTTCCATCTAAGAGCGCTCGCAAAACAAAAAGCCCTTCTATCTTGCTTTTCCATAACTTGTACATATATGATACATTACAAATGATGCGTACTTGTATGTAACGTGATAAAGTAGAGTAGGATACATGCTGACGAAATTTTACAAAATGCTTTTACAAGCCCAATAAGCTTAGATATGATAATCTTGAAAAAGATACATGATTGTGACGATAGTAGATAATAATTGGATAAAGGAGAACAACGATGGATAAGAAAATTCTTGTAGTAGATGATGAAAAACCAATTGCAGATATATTACAGTTTAACTTAAATAAAGAAGGCTTCGATGTAACTTGTGTGTATGACGGTGTTTCCGCATTGGAAAAAGTAGAAGAAGTAAAGCCTGATATGATTCTATTAGATATTATGCTTCCACAGAAAGACGGCATTGAGGTTTGCCGAGAAGTAAGAAAGAAATATGATATGCCGATTATTATGCTCACAGCAAAGGACTCTGAAATTGATAAAGTATTAGGGCTAGAGCTAGGAGCAGATGACTATGTAACAAAACCATTCAGCACAAGGGAATTAATTGCCAGAGTAAAAGCCAATCTTCGTCGTCATCAACAAATTGCATCAAAAGTGGATGAAGAAGATGAAAGTAATGAAATTGAAGTTGGCTCACTCACGATTCACCCGGACGCATATATCGTTTCTAAACGCGGTGAAACGATCGAACTAACGCATAGAGAATTCGAATTACTTCATTATTTAGCTAAGCATATTGGACAAGTAATGACGCGTGAACATTTACTTCAAACTGTTTGGGGCTACGATTATTACGGAGATGTTAGAACAGTTGACGTAACCGTTAGACGTTTGCGTGAAAAAATCGAAGACAATCCAAGTCATCCGACATGGATCGTTACAAGAAGAGGTGTCGGATACTACTTGCGAAATCCAGAACAGGAGTAAGTAGAACATGAACAAGGTAGGATTTTTTCGATCAATTCATCTGAAATTCGTCATTATATATGTGTTGCTCATCCTCATTGCCATGCAAATTGTCAGTGCTTATTTCGTCAGGCAATTAGAGGATACGTTAAATGCTAACTTTAAAACAACGATTGAAAACCAGATGAAGCTGCTATCTTATTATTTAGAAGAACAATTTGTGAAAGAACGAGTGCCGGAAGACGGTGATGCCACATTGGAGGTGGACCTGCGCAGGCTATTGCAGGACTACAACACTGATGATATTAGTGAAGTCGCCGTTATTGAGGGCACGTCTATGAGAGTGCTAGGGACATCGAATGTTTCTGATCAATCAAAGGTTGGTCAGAAGATGTCTAATGCGCTTATTCGTACGTCAATTAAAAATGGTCAACCGAATGAACAGGATAGTGTCATTAATGGCAAACGAGTATGGATCTACATTAAACCAATTATTATTGATAATGACGTAAAAGGTGTGATTTATGTCACGTCTAAAATTGAGAATGTCTATACACAGATGAGGGAGATTATCAAAATCTTCTCAACAGGTACAGCAATTGCTCTTATTTTAACCGCTGTGCTCAGTGTGTTACTTGCGCAAACCATTACAAGACCTATCACCGATATGAGAAAACAAGCGTTAGCAATGGCAAAAGGGAATTATTCTAGAAAAGTAAAAATCTATGGCCAAGATGAAATTGGTCAATTAGCTATGACCTTTAATAGTTTGACTAGAAAGCTGCAGGAAGCACAAGCTACCACTGAAGGGGAAAGAAGGAAACTATCATCTGTCCTCACCTTTATGACAGATGGCGTTATTGCCACTGACCGCAAAGGGCGTGTCATTCTCATCAACGAACCTGCTGCAGAAATGTTGCATGTTTCACGTGAAACAGTCTTATCTAATTCAATTGTTTCATTATTAGGGTTGGAAGAAGACTACACATTTGAAGAGCTACTTGAAGAAAGAGAATCGGTTATCTTAGATTATAGTGATGAAAAGAGCAATCTTATTTTAAGGGCCAATTTTTCAGTTATTCAAAAGGAAACAGGCTTTATTAATGGACTTATAACCGTTTTACATGATATTACCGAGCAAGAAAAAATTGAAGAAGAGCGCCGCGAATTTGTGGCTAACGTTTCACATGAGCTAAGAACACCACTAACGACCATGCGCAGTTATTTAGAAGCATTAACAGATGGAGCGTGGCAGGATAAAGAGATTGCTCCGAATTTCCTTGATGTCACTCAAAATGAGACGGAGCGTATGATTCGTTTGGTCAATGATTTATTGCAGCTATCGAAAATGGACAGTAGCGACTATCAATTAAATAAAGAGTGGGTTGATTTCACACAATTCTATAACCGAATTATTGATCGCTTTGAGTTCACGAAACAACAAAATGTCACTTTCGAACGTAGGGTGCCAACAACGGCTGATTTTGTTGAGATTGATACAGATAAACTCACTCAGGTGCTTGATAATATCATCTCCAATGCGATGAAATACTCACCTGAAGGAGGAAAGATTACCTTCAGTATTGAAGAACAAGAGGGGTATTTAATCATAAGCGTGGCTGATGAAGGTATGGGTATACCGAAAGAAAATGTATCAAAAATCTTTAATCGTTTTTATCGTGTAGATAAAGCAAGAACAAGAAAATTAGGAGGAACGGGATTAGGACTAGCGATTGCCAAGGAAATGGTAGAAGCGCACGGTGGTGAAATTTGGGCGGAAAGTATTGAAGGAAAAGGAACAACGATCTCCTTTAGCTTGCCGTATATCCGTTCCGAAGAGGATGATTGGGAATGACCTATGAGAAGATAAAGAATATCCTATTAATTATCTTAGTAGGTTGTAGTATCTTATTGACGTTTAATTTATGGACGTATCGACCTAATTTAACGCCTGTCGAGAACCCAGGACAAGCGATTGAACCGATAGGAGATGACAAAGAGTATAGTGAAGTCATTAGACCTAGTCAGCTTATTCATTTCTACGATGATAAGAAAATTGGAACAACCTTATCTGCGGAAATCGACCAAATCACTAATGATATGAACAAATGGGAACTATTAAATCTAGCTAATGTCTCCAACGATATCGGTTCATTACATGAATGGATAGAAGAGTCAGGACATTCTATAATGGTCTACCCAGATGACGTTTCACTTAATGCTTTTCGCGAAGTCATGCCCAATATAGATAAGAACGCTACCGATTTTTCATTTGACACAATGATGATTGACACGACTTCTATAGAGGATGATGTCGGTTTAGCCTATTTTATATCGAGAGATCAAGGTACGGTCTACCGTGGAGAAGTACAAGGTCCATCGATGGCTGATTTCCGTACGAAGTATTACGAGACGGCCAGTGAAGATGAAGATTTCTATTCGCTTCTTGGTTATAAGGGCCAGAATGATCGCGTGATTTATGTACCGGATGAGCATATTCCTGTATCGACACAACGCATCTATTTAATGGATAAAATCAAACCACGTACATTGATGGAGTCATTATTTAGTGATCCATCTGTTGTACAAGAGAGTACAACTCAACCATCCATGATTGAATATACCGATAGTACGAGTATTATGCGTGTCTATGAAGATCGCAATATGATTTCTTATAAAAATATCTCTTCTGTTGTTGGTGATGAGTTTGTTGGGATGAATCTACTGCGACGAAGCATTGATTTTATGAATGCACATAAGGGCTGGACAGGCAATTATCGTTACTTTGAAGAGGTACCAGAGAGTAATAAGGTTGTCTTCCGATTATTTCATAACCAACAAGGAATTCCCATCTTTAGTGATTATCATCGAGCGAAGATAGAAGTAGAGCTTGGCGATACAGACATTAATGAATATACGCGTAGCAACTTCGCACTCGGAACGATTGTGAGTGGTGGGGAGGAAAGCCGTTTACTATCCGGTAAGGAAGTCATCGAAGAGATTGAGCAGCTGCCTAATTTTGAGCGTAACTTGCTGCAAGATGTAACGGTGGCTTACGAGATGAAGGTAGAAAAGAATGTGGCTACAACTAATTCGGAAATCATCAATTTGCAGCCAGCTTGGTATTATCGTTATAATAATGAGTGGAAGAAGTTTACCAAGGATGAGTTTATACCAAATTGAGGCAGGAGGGGAAAGTAGATGGATTGGAGCAAAATAAAAACCATTTTTATACTGACCTTTCTTGTGCTCAATGTCTATTTATTGTATGAGTACTTTACTGTCGTCCAAGCAAAAGAACAAGAAACGGAATTTCCTTTATCAAGCACGTTAGAAGAAAAATTAAAGGATGATGACATTTCGTACGACGCAAATATTTTTACGACAGAAGAAGTCAGTGGCCAGTTGTTACGGGCAACTCCTAAAGAGTTTGAAAAAGATGAATTGAAGAGCCTGAATGGAGAAGACATTAAGGTTGATGGCGGTGTCGAGTATATATTTGATGTCAATAAGCCATTGATGAAAGTAAGTGAAGACTTTGATCCAAAGGAATTAGAGTCCTTTATTCAGAGTCAAGTCTTATACGGTAATGAGTATCGTTTTTGGGAGAAGAAAGGCAATACCATTACGTATTATCAAACATACCAAGAGAAAATCATCTACCAAAATAAAAATGCTGAACTAACCTTCTTCTTAAATGAAAATAATGAAATTGTCTCTTATACACAAACATACTTGGAAACGATTGAACCAATTGAGGATGATCAAAAATTGATCAAGCCGCCATCTGAAGCATTATCTTCTCTATACAATAGTGGCAAGATCCCGTCTGGAAGTAAAGTATCAGAACCAGAGCTTGGGCTTCATACGTATGTCGATATGAGTAATCTTCAAGTATTAACACCAGCTTGGCGCTTCGTCATTGATGGTGAATACAGTCTATATGTACACGGATTCGAGCTAAATGTACTCGAACTAAATAAAAATGAGAATAAAACAATGGAGTGAGAGAAACCTATGTCTTTTCAATTTAGCGTTCTCGCGAGCGGCAGTACGGGGAATGCCATTTTTGTAGAGACCAACACCCACTCCTTTTTAGTGGATGCTGGCCTCAGTGGCAAGCAAATGGAAGCATTATTTAAAGAAATTGATCGTGATATGAGTCGTTTAGACGGGATACTTGTGACACACGAGCATAGTGACCATATAAAAGGTGTCGGTATTGTTGCAAGGAAATATGGGCTCCCGATCTATGCCAATGAAAAAACATGGCAGGCGATGTCTCCGTTAATTGGACAAGTCCCAACAGAGCAGAAATTCACCTTTGATATGGAAACCGTAAAAACCTTCGGCGACCTCGATATTCAATCATTCGGCGTCTCACATGATGCAGCCGAACCGATGTTTTACGTTTTTCATCAAGGCGAGAAGAAACTTGTGCTCATCACAGATACGGGATATGTAAGTGATCGCATGAAGGGACTTATTTCAAACGCCGATGCCTATGTATTTGAAAGTAATCATGACGTGCAAATGTTAAGAATGGGACGTTACCCATGGAATATTAAACGTCGGATTTTAAGCGATGTCGGCCATGTCTCCAATGAAGACGCGGCGATTGCGATGAGCGAAGTGGCCGGTGATCGCACGAAAGGCTTTTATCTTGCCCACCTAAGTCAAGATAATAATATGAAGGACTTGGCACGCATGGCTGTCGCACAAACACTTGAAACAAAAGGCATACGCGTCGGAGAGCGATTCCAGCTCTTTGATACAGATCCGAAAAAACCTACAGCTTTAACAGCTGTTTAAGGCAAGAAATAATGGGTAGAAGGAAGGGGAGGCTTAGATGCTACCCCTTCCTTTTTTGCGCTTTTTACCAAATCAGAAAGAAAGTATGAACAAATTCGTAAGATTTTCTTGTCTTATGCATTTTAGTATTTGTCTTTTTTCATCTATGCGTATAATAATAGTAGCGGAGTAAGCCTCTACACGTTTCATCAGGTAATCTTTCTCATTCCTAGTATGTTTCTAATGAAGAAGAGTTATGATAACACTAGGGAAAAAAGAGACCTCATTTTTTATAAAAATAGAAGGATATATCTTAAAAAAAGAAAATGGTATGAAAGGGTTGGTTGTGTAATGGGCTATTATGATGATCATTATAATCGTGAGGGTCGCACCAAAAAGGGAAGTAAAGCAGGTTACATATTCTCTAGTCTTGTCGGTGTCATTATCGGTGCATTGCTCGTTTTATTCGTTGTTCCCCAAATGAACGGGGGCTCTAATGGGGGAGAAACATTAGGCTTATCAAACACAGATGAAAACAGCCAAGTAGAAACGAAAAAGGTATCGGTAGATGTGGAAACAGAAATCACATCAGCAGTCGAAAAGGCAAGAGGAGCGGTTGTTAGCATCTCCAACATCCAATCGGCAGGCATGTGGTCGAATGGACAAAATGGTGAAAGCACACAAGGAGTAGAAGCAGGCTCTGGCTCTGGTGTCATTTATAAGAAAGAGGGGGACCATGCCTTTATCGTGACGAATCACCATGTCGTCGACGGTGCGGAGAGGCTTGAAGTCAATCTCTTCAATGGTGAGAAAATTGCAGCTGAGCTCGTAGGCTCCGACGTATGGACAGACTTAGCTGTACTTGAAATAGATGGCTCGATTGTAGAGGATGTCGCAGAATTTGGTGATTCCGATGCTCTATCAATTGGTGAGCCTGCGATTGCTATCGGAAATCCACTCGGTCAATTTGAAGGCTCAGTCACAAAAGGGATTATTTCCGGCTTAAATCGGACCGTACCAGTCGATATCGATCAAAACGGTACAGTCGATTGGAATGCTGAAGTCCTACAAACAGATGCAGCCATTAACCCAGGAAATAGCGGTGGGGCACTCGTCAATATTAGCGGACAAGTCATCGGCATTAACTCGATGAAAATTGCTGAATCCTCTGTGGAAGGCATTGGGCTTGCCATTCCGATTAATTTTGCGCAAACGGTCATCAGTGACTTAGAACAGCATGGTGAAGTGAGAAGACCATATATGGGCGTACAAATCGCTTCAGTAAGTGATATCCCTGCCTATTATCAAGAAGAAGCGTTAAAACTTCCGAAAGATGTAGAAAATGGTGTAGTTGTGAGCGGAGTTGAACCCAATGGTCCAGCTGCAGAAGCAGGGCTGAAAGAAATGGATGTCATTGTTGAGCTAGATGGCGAAGAAATTACCGATGTCTTAGATTTACGCCACCATTTATATGGTCAGGACGTAGGAGATGAGATGAAGGTGAAGTATTATCGCGAAGGTAAATTAGCAGAAACAACCATGGCATTAAAAACCGAGAATACATTCTAAATTCATCCACAGGAAAGTGAAGGCATCACTTTCCTGTTTTTTTTAGTTTTGATAAGATGAGATGTGGATAAATTATAAATAGATAAATGAGGAGGCACCGAAGATGATTTATAGCTGTGAAGAACATATTGATATCGCCATCGATACCATTGTAGACGAACACGAAACCTTCCCAGTGTTAACAAAATGTGCACCAGAAGAAAACTTATCAACAACCTGTGAATTCTGCCCCAACCCAGCCATATATATGGTGGCGAACAAATAATCCCATACAAGATGTGGATAGAAAATGTGGATATGTGGATAACTTCTGTGGATATTCTGTTTATGGTGTGAGGATGACCTGTGTATATCTTTTGAGGGATGAAATGAGACTGGGACATAACTAAATGAGCTAACCTCAAAAAAGAACAATAACAAATTGATCTTAAAACATCATTTGCAAAAAAAGTCCGTTCCATTGCGCTACAGTCACTCGCTTTCCGCGGGGAGGGGCTGAGCCTCCTTGGCATTGCCTGTGGGGTCTCAACTTTCCCTCTATTTCCCGCAGGAGTCGAGTGTCTTCCGCTCCATTTCACTATTCTTTTCGTATAAGGGTTCAAATCACATAAAAAACCGAATGATTAGATGCTAGAACTCCTAATCATTATCATTCGGATAAATCATTAGCTAGAATACTTATGTCCCAACCTCTTTCATCATTTTACTCATCTAATTCCTCTAGTCGTTTGATTATTCGTTGACTATGTTTATCCTCGGGATTTGTCTTGTACGCTTTAAATGCCTCAGTAAATTTCTTATCTAATAATAGTTGATCGGCTTTAGTTAGTGTTCTTGTTTTTAAGTAAAAAAAGGGAAGATGACCGATCGTATCATTACCTAAGCGGTAGCCGTTGCTTCTCGTCAGTAATTCATCATTTTCATCGAAAGCGTCAACAGACCAAGAAAAGCGGTTGTTTGGGTTGGTGAAAGCGAGTAATGTAATAGGATCCACAGAATTTGGCTCATCCCCTGACATAGAGAGTCCCACGGTATAGTCATATAAGTCCTCCACTGGCACATCTATTTCGTTTGTTGCAATATGTGAGCGAAAGGGGCTAAAATCGAACCAGAATTTAATTTCATCTCCTCTTCTAGGAGCGGCAGCGATGAAGATCAATGGTTTCAACTCAAGCTAATCTACCTTCTGAGAAGCGATCACAAGCGTATCTTAAACCATATTTTTCTACCAGCTGGTAATCCTTCATTAGCCAAAAAAGCAGTCTTTAGTAGATAATCACCATAGGGCATCCATCACTTCTAAATACGCCTTTTTATTCTGTTTTTAACGTTCTACAAGATGCAAGAATACGGCCCCTCCTCTCAAGATAGAATCGAGTTTAATACATAGATACTAAGAGATTTGGAAAGGTTGCGAAAAGAAGAAAATTTTTTCAGGTAACAACTAGGACCATCAATAAGTCTGCAGCCTTTATGGTAAACTAGGGAAAGAAAAAAGCACGGAAGGAAGGCCAAGTATGAACATCACAATCGTATCCGTTGGCAAACTAAAAGAAAAATACTTAAAACAAGGTATCGACGAATATAAAAAACGCTTAAGTGCCTACGCCAAACTAACCCTAATCGAAGTACCAGACGAAAAAGCCCCAGAATCCATGAGCGCTGCCGAAATGGAAGAAGTCAAACGCAAAGAAGGCGACCGCATACTCGCCCACATCGCCCCAGACACCTTCGTCATCACCCTAGAAATCCAAGGCAACATGCTCACCTCCGAACAACTCGCAAAGAAACTAGACGAGCTCGCCACTTATGGTAAGAGTAAGATTGCTTTTGTTATTGGGGGATCTCTTGGGACTAGCAAGGAAGTGGAGAGTCGGAGTGATTTGGCGTTGAGTTTTTCGAAAATGACGTTTCCGCATCAGTTGATGAGGTTGTTGTTGTTGGAGCAGATTTATCGGGGGTTTCGGATTAATCGGGGGGAACCGTATCATAAGTAAATGTGAGTATAAAAAGGAGCTATCTAAATCGTTGTTATAGCAACGTTCTAGGTAGCCTTTTATTTTATAGAAGAGAGCTTTTTTCCAATCATGATATTTCACCATTCTAATATTAAGCCACTCTCAAAACTAATGATAAACATAGGAACCATATAGTATTTATGAGAGCCTATTATCGTGGAAATAATTGAAAGTCCAATAAAAGAGCATAGTAAACAACAATTTTTTTAATCTAGAAGTGAAGTATTGTTTGTTATTATTTATCTAAAACCTCCTAAGTTGTACCTAATATTTGAGAAAATAAAATTCATTTCACAAAATCATAGAAGGCACAGAACCGTATCATAAGTATGACCTGATAAAAATGAAGGGACCATAATTTAGTTTCCTTTGTTTTCTAGTTTTTCAATAAGCTTTTGTAATTTTTCTTTTGCATGGTTTTTTAGTAAAAAGAAAAGTCTGTGATTGTTTCTCTAAATGAAACAAAGAAAATCTAATTCTGTATATCAAAGATCACCATTTAGTGGGAAAGGATTACGTGAATTGTATATTACAGTACTATCTAACTAATTTCGTAGTTTATAATAAATTAGAAGTAGAATGTATTTCAGGTTAATAAACATCAACTAATTTCGAAGCTAAACATAATATTATTCATTTATTCGGAGGTATTAAAATGGCGAAAGTTTTTTATGATAAAGTTGGCGATCGAGAGAAGGTGTATGCCGCTGCCGATATGTGGCGAGAGAAATGCGTTATTAATGATGGGTCATTATTATTTGATGACACATCTGTTTGGACGCTTGAAAATTTACAAGTACTGAAAAAGCGCTTTAATGATAATCCGCAATATGAAAATAAAACTACATTTGATAAAAAATTTGAGTTACAGCTAAAAGGGTCAACTGATGCAATTTATCAATTAGCGATGGAAGTAATTTATGTTTATTATTTATTTCCATATTATAAAACGATTAGCTACAAAACCAAGTTGAGTAAATTAAAGGACATTGCGAGCTGGAACAATATTTATTATGTAGATAAACATCCATTGTTAAACGCGCTTGAACTTGGGATTGGTGCAACCGGTACATACTATAACACAGCGAAGTTTGAAGAGCTTTCGTTCGTTATCCAATTTTCTATTAATATGAAACAGCGTACAAATGACGAACGACGAGCAATTATTCAAGACCCATGGAAGCTCAAAGAGATGATTGTGCAAACAAAAGAAATAATTGGGAAAAATGTACAGATGCAGCATATTTTTGCGCATTTATTAGCACCGGATTATTTTGAATGTATGGCTAGTTCAGGACATAAAAAAATGATAGTCGAAGCATTTAAAAACCGCATTCCATCTACACAGGAAAGAGATATTGATAAAAGGTTATATGAAATTCGCCAAGTGTTAGAAAAGGAAGAAAAAGGAGTTGTGAATTTTTATCACAATCCAGACTTGCTAGAAACATGGAACCCCACGTCTTCAAAAACAGTCGTAGAACCAACTCCGCCAGTAAAAGAACCATCGGCAGGTTATTCAATCAGTAAACCAATTGAAATTATGAGCTTAGGAAATTTAGTTTTTGAAAATGAAGATATTCTACAAAGTCAAATTCAAACCGCGTTAAATAGTGGAAAACATATTATTTTCACTGGACCTCCTGGCACTGGGAAATCAAAGCTTGCAAGTGATATATGTAAGCAGATAGGGGTAGCAAGCAAGCTTGTTACAGCTACATCAAACTGGACAACATACGACACAATTGGCGGGTACAAACCAACACAGGAGGGACAACTGTTTTTCGATCCGGGTTTATTTTTACAATGCTTTAAAAATAAAAATGATGAAAACGTCAATGAATGGTTAATTATTGATGAGATTAATCGAGCAGATATTGATAAAGCATTTGGTCCGTTATTCTCTGTATTAACAGGAGATGAAACGGTACTACCGTATAAAACACAAGACGGCTCTCAAATTGTATTGAAGCATCAAAATAAAGTGGTCAAGGATGTTCAGCCATCTGATTACATCGTTCCTAAAAATTGGCGTATTATTGGCACAATGAATACAATTGATAAATCATCATTGTTTGAAATGAGCTATGCATTTATGCGGAGATTTGCCTTTATTCCCGTGTCCGTACCGAAAATAATTACTGAATCGTTAATTAGTAGATATTTAGATGCGTGGTCTATCCAAGGCTACCAATATACGGATGAGTTAAGAAGATTATGGGAAATACTGAACCAATACCGAAAACTCGGTCCAGCTATTGTGTATGATATTGCGAAATACACGATTGAAAGCGACGGCGATTTTACATCCGCAATCATTTTATATGTATTACCTCAATTTGAAGGGGTAAGCGACTATAAAATTCAAACATTTATTCGTCAGCTCAATGAACAGATAGGGGATGTTGTCGCTATTAGTTTAATTAGCGATTTTATTGAAGATTTCTTTCAAATTGGTGTTGTAGATGAAGCATAGTTGGATGATTGAAGAAGTAGGAAGTTACTTATATGGCTATTTGAAGGATGGAACAGTTCAAATTGATTCTATTTTAAAACAAAATGGATCCATTGATCGACTTCAGGACTTATTAAAACTCCGACTAATGAAACATGAACGTACGATTGCTTTTATGAAGTCGCTTGGTAACGGGTTAACTTCAATTAAATCGAGCACAAAAGCAAATATTCAAGAAAGTTATTATGAAGTGCGTGGGGAAGTTAAATGGCAGGAAACGCTTCAAAAGCGCATGCAGTCAAATCCGAAAGACCGGTTTCATTTTACGATTCAAGAATCGGAACGAACGTTTAATACAGTGGAAAATGTAGTATTAAAGGAAGTACTTGGTAAGATTGATTCATATTGCTATGAAGATCGATTTTTAATGCAATTTAATTCCCGGTCATGGTATCAAGACATAATGGTTGTTCGAAAAAATGTGCGTATCGCCCTAGAACATAATATTTATGTTTCACGTATTGCAGAGCAGTCAGTAACAGATCGAATGATTGAAAAAGTAAAATTGCATCGTAAGCCAATTTATCGTGAAGCAGCATATATTTTAGAACGTATTCGAAAAATTGAAAAAGGTGATTATACTCAGCAGCAATTACTAGATGTGCTACATGAATTTTTCATTCTTCCAGCAAATGAAGACGTATTATTTGAACTATATTGGATTGTGCAAATTTTAAAGCAGCAAAGCAATGTAGTTTATTCCATTATGGACGGTGGGACAAAGGTAGCAAGCTGGGTAGATAGTGAATATGATGTTAGCTTATACCATAATAGTATTGGCTCAGGGCATGTAAATTTTATCATTCATCGTGATGAGCTTTTGAATAGCTCTAATGCTTATTTAAATCAAGAAGTGAAAGCTATTAATATTTACAACGCATTGGCAAAAAAGTTTTTTTCGGTAGAAAAGTCATCGATTTATTGGCGTGGTAGACCTGATATTTTAATTGAAAGAGTGCATCGAGGAACGAACAAGCTTTGTTCTATTATTATAGGGGAAATTAAAAATACAGAATCATTGGAATATGCATCAAAAGGCTTAAAGGAGCTAACGCAATATATGTCTTATGCAAAAAATAGTGCTAATGAGTATATAGCTGATACTGATATAGACATACAAGGAATATTATGTTTAGGTGAAATATCGCTAAATGAGTCATATATGGATAATGTACAAGTAGTTTCTTTACGAAATAAAGAAATGCTATTAAAAAATTCAATTATTTAAAATAAAACGGCACTTAGCCACATGACGCAAAACCGTGTCATAAACAATTAGTCTCCTTGTTAAAAAGCAATTCAATACCATTGGATTGAGTGTAAACAACAGCACAAATAATTATTTGTTACTTTAGAAGCTATTCACTCAATTGAATGGCTTTTTTATTATAGTATAATATATACAAATAATTGGATCGATCTGTAAACGGAGTGAAGAAATGATTGAGCAACTTATTATTGAATTATCAAAACGAATAAAATACATCAAAACCTCAAATATACATAAAATTACAAAGGTGGACAATCAAGGAATACATATAGAAACAGAATCATCCAGGGATGAATACAATAGAGGTGAAAGGCATTCTCCGTATGTAGATATTGATTTTAATTTTATATTGAATGAGTGGAAATCATTTACTAAAGAAAGAACAACCACTGTCGATAAGTTAATGACAGAAAGTGAAAAAAGTACGTTCATTCTATCTTACTTCGCCCAACTACCTTTTGTTGAATTATTGACCCAAGGTGATAAAGCAACCATCAAGTTAAAGGAATTCAAGACAGATGAGTTGCCGAATGAGCAGTATGAAAAGGTAATCACCTTCTTAGATGAAGTGAAAATTGGAAAATACGACACTGAGCAGCTCAGTAAGCAAGTCGAAGGTAATCTATATAGGGTTAAGTCAAGAGCCAGGCAGGATGCAAAATTATTAGGTTTGGTGAATGAATTTAATGAGATCAATCAAAGTCAGTTCGATGCTTATAAGGCAGCTGAAAATAAAGGTGATTTTGTAAAGAAGATCATTATGAATCAAGGGTATTTTAGAGCAGCCCTTATTTGCCTTGATTTATTAAGACATCTACCTAAAAGGGACAAAAGGCTGGCTCTTGAAGAACTTGGTATGCTAATTGTGCGGAATTCTAGGGGTGAAAACCTAATGGTAGAGTCGGTAGCTAAAGAGAGAACGCACAATTTATTAATATGGTTACAAAGTACAACTTTAATTGATAAAGAGTGGAATCCAACAGAGCCTTATTTTGACACTTTAAATAAAAAGGAGCAGATCATGTCTCAAAATATACGAGAGAAATTAATCAGGATTGCGAATCAATATTTAGCTGCAAAGAGGGAAGCTTTCGGGGGGCACCAATTGGGACCCTTTGTTCGAAGTGAGGTGACCGCGGCTATACATAACCTTCCTTTTATTGACCCTTCCGAATATGTTGTGACTGGATCGGTGGGGCAAGGGAACTGGGCGTCTGTTCCTTGGATTGCGATCATGAATCGCAAAATTACTGTTTCGACGCAGAGGGGTTATTATATTGTCTATTTGTTCAGTGAGGATATGGAAAGTATCTATCTTACATTGGCCCAGGGGATAACGGAAACTTCTAAGGATGAGATGCTGAGAATTAAAGCTGAGATGAGGGGGTCTATTCCCGCAAATAGCAAGGTTAAGATAGATGATCATATTAATCTGGGAGAGAGTAAGAAGGCAAAGGGCTATGCGCTATCTACTGCGGCATATATTCGTTATGATGTGGATCAGATGCCAGGAGAAAATGTGATTTTGGATGATTTAAGAAGCATGATCAAAATATATGAGAATTATATCTCGCTGAATGATCGTACTATTTATGATAACTCTTTAAACAATAGTGATGAGGAGATAATCAGGGAGAAAAGCTATGAGTTTTTGCCCACAAAGGATTTAATTAATCACGTCTATTCTTACATACAAAGCAAAGGGTTTTATTATCCAAAAGAGGAAGTCATCAACTTATATCTTTCTTTGAAAACCAAGCCGTTTGTGATCCTTTCCGGTATTTCTGGAACGGGGAAAACCAAGATGGTGCAATGGTTTGCCGAGAGTGTTGGTGCCAATGAGAAAAATGGCCAGTTTACATTGATTCCTGTGCGGCCTGATTGGAGCGATGGTTCGGATTTATTAGGTTATGTAGATATTAAGGGAGATTTTAAAGAAGGTCCTTTAACAAAAGCCATTAAAGCAGCACATAAGCATCCAGATCTGCCTTATTTTGTTCTTTTAGATGAAATGAATTTGGCACGGGTTGAATATTATTTCAGTGATATTCTCAGTGTCATGGAGAGTCGTCGGTTGGAGGATGGGAAGGTGGTTACATCTGCTTTATTATCGGAAGAGGTTGCGAATGAGGTGATTACACTGCCTAATAATCTATTTGTGATTGGCACAGTTAATATGGATGAAACGACACATCCGTTTAGTAAAAAGGTGTTGGACCGTGCAAATACAATCGAGTTTAATCGTGTGGAGTTGGATCATTTATCTTTTCTTCAAGACCTTGAAGAAGCTGAGCCTGTGGTGATAGGGCAGAATCAACTGGCTTCAGAGTATTTACATCTGAAGGATCTTTATAAGGAAGATACGGAAATGATCGAAAAGGCAACAGCTGAGCTCGTGAGAATTAATCAGTCTCTCCAGCTAATTAATGCCCATATAGGTTACCGGGTGAGGGATGAAATTTCTTTCTATCTTGCCTATAACAAGGAAGGAGGATTATTGACCTTTGAGGAAGCATTTGATCATTGTATCCTTCAGAAGATCCTGCCTCGTTTATCCGGAAGTGACGCTAGAATTGATCAACTCCTAAGGGAATTGTATCAACTATTCACGAATACGGCGTATCAGGACGATGAGAATGCGTCGTTCGATGTAGAGAGTGTGCTGTACCCTAGGAGCGTCAGGAAAGTGGTTGAGATGCTGAGGAGGTTACAGGCAGATGGCTTTACATCCTTCTGGGTATCATGATGATGTTGAATTAGTGAAGATCGAAACGGAGGATATGTCTCTTGTGGTGAAAGGTAAGCCGTATCACGAGCGATATGAAGGATTGAAACAATACCGGGCAATGGATCGGCATGATGTCATGCAGTTTTCTGTTCATGGAGAAAAAGTAAGTCAGGTATTGATTTATAATATTGAAACACAATTGCTTAAGGAATCCTCTCAATTACGGCCAATTTTTTTCGAGAATGGTGTGTATCAAGTCATTGTCGTGCCGAAGACAAATAGAGAATTATCTTTTTACCATGAACATCCGGGCTTAAGACAAGCCGTCGCTAAGGTAGAGATAGCCAATACATATATGTTGATGGGTAACTTACGATTCCAGAATGAAGTCGGGTTAACCACTTTTGAAATTAGGGACGGTAGTCAAAAACTGTTAGATGTGACGTTAGAAGTGTTTCCAGCAAAGCTTGATTATCGAAATGATTATAAAAAGCTTCTGGAAGAGGTGAACGATGAAATTTATAATCTCGCCTTCCATTTTATTCGCAAAACCTATTTAGGGGCTAGATTGAAACTCGAAGGCAAGCCTTCAAGAAGTGAATTTTACCGTCTCATTAGTAAGCATTTTGATCAGTTCATTCAAGCCGTTAACCAAATTGAACGGCAGCCACATCATCTTTTACATAAGACCTATGAAAAGGTAAGAGGAGATCAATTAAATAAATTAGACACGAGAAGTCGAACCTATTTGCAGAAAAGGCCGCATTTGTTTACGGAGGTTAACAAGGGCATCTCAATTCAGAACAACCATAAAACATTTATGCCTATCGAAGGTCTCCGGATGAAAAAAGAACTTACCTATGATACGTTGGAAAATCGATATGTGAAATGGATGATGCAACGGGTATCTCATAAGCTCTATGATTTACTGGAGACATTAAGACATAAAGGCATGAGATGGGAAGTCGAAGTGGATACGGACCTTTTAGACAAGTTGATTGAGATGATTAAGCAATTAGAAGCGAAGCAAAAAAGCCCCTTTTGGAAAGGCATCAAAAAACTAGATCGCTCTATTCATAGTTTAGTGCTGCAGATGGCACCAGGCTATCGAGAAGCATTTCAAATTTATTTGACAGTGTCGAAAGGGTTGATGTTACAAGGAAAGCTGTATCAAATGTCGGTGAAAGATGTAGCTACACTCTATGAATATTGGACATTTTTGAAGCTTGGGCAAATCCTTGATAAGAAGTATCTACTGATCAGTCAAGATATCATCCAGGTCAACAGGGACGGGTTGTTTGTAAACCTGCAAACGAATCGGTCGGCTATGCGAAAATACAAACACCCTTATACGAAAGAGGAGATTATTCTAACATACCAAAAGTACGAAAGCGGTTTGCCTACCATCTCTCAAAAGCCAGATACGATGCTTAGCATTGCGAAGAAAGGCAAGGATTTTACCTATAACTATGTATTCGATGCCAAATATCGTATCGATTACGCCCAAGAAGGCAGTTATTATCAAAATCGATATAAGCACCCCGGGCCACTTGAGGATGATATAAACACAATGCACCGTTATCGAGATTCGATTGTAGCCTATAATGAGGGGCCGTATGAACGAACAGCCTTTGGCGCCTACGTCCTTTTTCCGTGGTCCTTTGAAGAGTTGTACCAAAATCATCACTTCTATAAGAGCATTGATAAGGTCAATATTGGTGGCTTGCCATTTCTCCCTAATGCAACAGGCTTAGTCGAAAAATTTGTAGAGAGACTGATCGAAAAAAGCCCTGAAGAAATCCAACATGAAGGCATCTTACCAAGAGGGTCATTAGAAGAATGGCATTCCAATTTGGAAGAGAAAGTGCTTGTTGGCCTTGTGAAAGATCGAGAAGAGTATATTCAATCTAAACAGACAGGCAGCTATCGTATTCCTATCACTAAGCTTAAATCAGGCTGGCAAGAGACAAAGTATATCGCTCTTTACGTAAAAAAAGGTGTTTTAGAACAAAATGGAGTCATCTGCTATGGCAGGGCCAAAGAAATAAGACCTGAAAAAGTAGGCAGCGAAGAATACATGCAATTTGAAGTGGACCATTGGATCAACTGCAACCCAATCATTAAACCTGTAGGCTACGGTGTGGCTGTCTATATGCAGACCACATTAAATCATTTGAAAGAGTCGACAGAGCTCCCAGAACTATTTATGAGATCGAAAGAAGAAAAAACGCTCTGGAGAATGCTAAGAAGGGTCTCCGATAAAATATCTATTGAACTGGACTCAGTAGAAATCGATATAGCAACTAAGGTAGAGGAATACAGGATTAAGAATGTTTTAATCAAAATCAATAAAGACAAAAGGGAAGTGTCTCTGATAGGGAAAGATGATCAGAAAACAGTTAGTCTAGATACTTTGCAAAGGAATCCTTCTTTTGTTTTTAGGGAGTTGGTTGGTTTGTTAGGGAGGGGATCATAAACACACCAATCAAACTCTGTTTCAACATGAAATGGAAGGGAAGTGAGAAGAAGCATTCCCACTATTAGTAGGAAACTTCTTCTCTTTTTTTGCACTTCTAATGGATTGTCAGGTTTATCTCCAAAACGAAATTTTGTCAGTACTTAATCGAATGGATTCGTATCCAGCTAATTTGGCTTTACCAATTGAAAGGATCATTACGGGAGTATATCGTTCTTCATCCAATTCAAAAGTTTTTGCTAGCTGATCTGCTTCAAATCCCGCCATTGGATTTGTATCATATCCGTGCGCACGAGCTACTAACATTAATTGCATTGCAAAGAGACTACTATCGATTTTTGCAATTTCAACTTTCATTTCTTTTGATAGTGTTGGATAGATTGATAGAATGGTCTCGAGTTGGCTATTTCTCACTTCAGGCGGCATTTTCCCTTGTTCTACAGCTGTATTAAATATTTCTTCTGCATACAAATAGCTTTTTGTATCACCAAAAATTAATAACATGGCAGAAGAAGTATCATTTTGTAATGTATTGAAACGTACAAGAGGTTTAAGTTTTTCTTTTCCTTCGGGAGTATCTACAACAACTACACGCCAAGATTGCATATTTGCAGAGGATGGCGCCAAACTAGCTTCCGCAATAATCTCGCTTAACTCTTCTTGCGATATTTTAAAATCTTCATCATAATGACGAACAGAACGCCTTCCTTTGACTATATCGACGAAATCGTTATTCAGAATATGGTTGAACATAAAATCGCTCCTTTTGATAACTTTAGATTATTTTGACATTTTATATGCCATTGGTTATCATAAGCACATTATGAACTATGAACCTAAGTTTATAGCAATAAAAAAGAGGTCATATGATGAAAATAAATGAAGTTTCGAAATTAACGGATTTGCCCATATCCACATTAAGATTCTATGAACGCAAAAATCTAATTCCTGACTGTTATATTGAGCGAGATGTAAATAATTATCGCGTATATGCTGAAGAAATTGTGGAGTACCTTGAGGATGTAAAAGCACTTCTATGCGCAGATTTTTCAATAGAAGAGATAAGTATGATGGTCAATCAACAAATGAACTTATCATACGATGAAAAGAAAACAATCGTTGAACAAAAAATCAAAGAAATAGATGATATCAGGAAACAATTAACCAAATCAAAAAAGTTTTTGCAGGACATTTTGGAAGGGAAAGCAGCGTTTCAGACGAAATGTTGAGAAAATTGTTTTTTCTCAACAATTAATAGGCACCGCAAAATGGAAGACCAAGATAAACTGTTACAGTTAAAAAATACTGATGATAAATTTAGTAGATAGATTGCATTATAATTGGTATGTAATAACTAATTACCTTTAAAGATATCTGTCTTTTGTTTTTAGAAAATTGAGTTGTTTTATTATGCATAAGCGAAGAATTTGAGGAGAAAGGCTAGTTGGTGATGACGAATCACTGCAAACATTATAAATAAGAAGAGGGTCTTTTAATATAATACTTCATCAGTTTATTTAAAGATCCCCCTTCATCTTAATAAGAATATGAGGGAGAAGGGGATAACAGTAGATGTCATCACTTATTCACAGGATACTTCTTCCCGTTCTTCACAATCTTATCCTCTATAATCTCTTTTACATCTAAGTTTAAGTCAGAACATAACATTAAGGAGTAAATTAGAACATCTGCGATTTCCTCGCGAATATTTTCTCCATTTTCTTTGAGTGCTTTTTCGCTGCTGATCCATTGGAAATCTTCTAGTAGTTCAGCTGCTTCGATAGAAATTGAGATGGCAAGGTCCTTTGGGTTGTGATATTGTCTCCAGTTCCTTTCATCTCTAAAATCGTTAATGGTGTTGATTAAGTTCCTAATATCGCTCATAAATTAATTTCCCCTTTTTAAGTCAAGTAGTCTCTGTCTTAATTTAGGATCTGTGGCGTAAATATATAATCCATGGATGCCTCGCTTCA
The DNA here is from genome assembly GCF_038007265.1 of Cytobacillus sp. FSL R5-0569. Lineage (NCBI taxonomy): Bacteria > Bacillati > Bacillota > Bacilli > Caryophanales > Bacillaceae > Cytobacillus > Cytobacillus sp. FSL R5-0569. The sequence goes on along the minus strand of NZ_JBBOWW010000001.1, from coordinate 4,637,547 downwards.
TTAGTACATTAATAGAATTTAAGATAATTTCTTCTTTAATTTCTTGATTTTTTTCAGGCAGTAAATCCGTTCGTGAAATAAATGCTCCGGTATCTTTATATTTCAAAGGATCAATGACTAATTTCCTTTGTTCGACATCGTAGCTCACCGATGGACCAAGGACAACGCCAACGTAATTTAAGTCAAATCCTTGTACAGTATAAATGGAGCCAACTTCCTTAATAGAATTTGGGTTTTCTGCCCATGTTGTACTATCTTGGGTGCTATTCCAAGGCATATTGATTCCATTTTCATCAACTATATAAGTATTACCGTCTTTTTTATGTAAATAATCAAAGGTTGAGACAATACGAGAAAGACCGAGTTCTTTGTTTTTCTTTTTAATAGCTGTTTTGAACGTACCTGGATCTTCGAAAAATTTAAGCTCGAAGGTTGAGTCATTTTCTATTGGTAACGGTAGAATCTTTTTTGCAACAAAATTGTCAATCCACTTAATTGTTTCTGGATTAGCATTCATTCTCATTTGATCTTTAAGTACTAACGTCTTAGCGTTATATTGTCTAGTGATTTCTGCTAGTAATCGATCATTCCAATAACTCTTAATCTTCAAAACTTGGTTTGGGTCAAAGATAACAATGGTGATTTTACTACGTTTTATGATTTCATCTAATTGGTTTTGGTAGCGAAAATTGTTATAAGAATCTTCCTTTGTAAGAAGCAAATGCGCTTCGTCTATTAAAACGATATCTGCTATTTCTTGCGCCCTTGTCTTTTCGTTAATAAACGGTGTCGGTTTCATCAGATTCTTTTTCTTCAAGTTGGGTAGACTGTTGGCAATGCTTTTATATGTCTTCAACATCTCAGTGTGATTCACCAGCAAATAATTGTCTGTTCCATATAATAAAGAGCTATCATCTTTGGCTAGATCCTGAATGGTATTAAACAGAGAGCTTAAAAGAACACTTTTACCAGTCCCCGCGTCACCTTCAATAGCAAAAACATGATTCCCGTTCTTCTTAATATTTTCATTACAAAATTTGAGAATTTCATTTTTAATATCGAGTTGTTGAGGGTTAAGCTCTTTATATGGAGAAAGTTTATAAATATCTTTATTCCTTAGGTTTTCAACAGTATCACTTACGATTTTTTCTTCTCTAAGCTTCTCCCAAATCATTTGGAAGAGTTCTTCATTATAGAAGGATTTCTGATAATAATTATGCATGACCCTAGAACGTGTTTGACTAACATTTTGCAATTGATAGTGGTTATCAGCAATGAAATAGTTAATTAAGTTCGACTCAATATTGTAGGTCGCAGACTGATTGAATTTTTCATGTCCAATTAATATAGAATGGCTCAAATTTTTCCGTTTTTTATCTTCTCGATGCTTTTTCAAACGTCGTGAAGCTTGAACCGTCTGTCCAATATAGGCGGACGGTCTCTTTTTCTCGTTATATAGTATATATAAAATAGGATAGTTATTTAGGTGCAGTGTCTTTACAGCATTTACATGATCACGAGTAAAACTTATCTTTTCAAATACTAATCCATTCATGTTTTTATCCTCAGTATGTCTTTTTTTATATAGTATCATATATTACAAATCAATTGTTATATATTGGGGGTACAGTATTTGTGAAGGTATGTTAGGTTAAATGATGATTAACTATATATACGACACATTAAAAAACCATGAAAATTATGGATGAAATGCCGATAATTTTGATAGATAGGTTATTCCAAATACTGGATCGTTATATCCTGCTAAAAGGGTTTAATAAGTTTTTAACAAATATTTGATAATGGGAGTGAGAAGTTGAATAAAAGGGAAGATATCATAAATGCCTGGATTACAATAGAGCAGCTTTCTGAAGGTGATATTAATAAAAAAGACAAATCGCTAAAGCTGTTACATAAAAAGGAAGATGACTGGCATTATTTTTTCTCAGCCTTTTTAATTAAACAAAAAGAACAGCAAAATGTCTCAGAAAAGCAATTTAAAAAGTCAGGATTAGTATTTTATTTTGATATTTTTAATTTTCAAGAAGTTGTTGATATTTTAAGGGAAAAATACAAGATTGCTAATACATATGAAGAGGTAAGTAACTCAGATAAATTTACTTTCTCATTATTTTTTGATAATCAATTAAATTTCATAGCAGACAAATTGTTTTTTACTATGAGTGGCTATATTCATCAGCATGGTGTTTTGCCTGAAGATATTTTAAAAGTTGAAACCTCATTTAGAGAAAACTTGGTTAGGAAATTTCACGAAGATTTTAATGTCGCGATTTCCGAACTTTTACAAAAGTATCATGTATCCGAAGAGAACTTCCGCTATGCATTTGTGAAAAACTTAGATAATGGAGATGTCAATTTACATTCATTCTTTATTGAAGATCTAACCAAAGCAAAGACAATAACTAATGAAAACTTGAATCGATTTTTTAATGGTTTTTCTGGATATAGGAAAAATTTAGACGGGAATAAAAAATCAATTCACTTTAACTCAAATATTTTTGAGACAATCTTACAACCTAAATTTTATCCATTAGGGCGTTTCCCCAGTAATCCTGATTTTTCGCTTTCATTTATGCAACAAGTTGCTGTAAACCTTGCTTTAAATGATAAAAATGATATTCGAAGTGTTAATGGGCCACCAGGGACAGGGAAAACTACGCTCTTAAAAGACATATTTGCTGATTTAGTAGTACAACAGGCAGCGGAAATTATCAAGTTTCCTGATAAAACTATTCAAGGAAATCTAGTTTATTGGAAAAATGCAAGACTTGGAACATTACCCCAATCGATTTCAGATAAAAACATGATTGTTGCAAGTTCAAACAATGGGGCAGTCCAAAATATTGTGATGGAGTTACCAAAGAAAGAGGAAATTGATATTGCATTTCAAAAACAACTAGAGGAAGCGAATTATTTCAAAGATGTCTCTAATTCTAAATTGGACGGTAAAGGTTTCGGGAAGAATCGCGAAATTGAAAGTGAACTTTTAAATGATGAAAATTGGGGTGCATTTTCATTAGAAGGTGGTACGTCAAAAAATATTAATAAGTTACTTTTAAATATTGAAGTAATTGAAAAAGATCTGGAAGAAAATTATCAAGCAAATACAAGTGTAAGTGTATATCAAGAGTTCTTACAAAAATATGAAAAGATAAAAATTGTAAGAGAGAAAATACAAGAGTATAGTGAGAAAATATATTCTCTCAAAAAATTAAAAAATAAACATAAAGAGCAATCCATCGCTTTTGAACAGGAGAAACAAAAAAGAGAATCGATTTTGGAATCACAAGATAAAGAAGCTAGGCTTGAACTAGAAAGAAATAACCATGAAAGTGTAAATCTGCAAAAAGATTTATCGGATATTGTCATTGAACTTGATAACATTGCTAATATGTATACTCAAGCAGAACGGAATTATGATGTTGTTATTTCACAAAAGCCAAGTTTTTTATGGGTTCAAAAGATATTTAAAAAGTCAAAAGTTGAACAATATTCAAGAGAACTCAATAATGCGAATGATCTTTTAAATGATCTTTCTCAACAGAAAACAAAAATTTTGAACGATCGCAAACTACTAGAAAATAGGAAAAAGGATAATGAGATAAAAGCTGAGAAGATTGAAAGAAAAATTCGGATCATTCAAGATGACTTCAAAAAATGGATGACTACTCAACAAAATAATATTAAAAAAATCGAAAATGAAATTAAGCTATTGGAAGAACTTAAGTTTCAAAGTGGAATAAGTGAACTGGATTTTTCACTCCCGTATGATGAACTACAAAAGTCTAATCCGTGGTTTACAAGGCAATTTCGAGTTTTACAATCAGAATTATTTATTTCTGCCTTGAAAGTTAGAAAGCAATTCTTGTATGAAAACAGAAAAAACTTAAAAGCTGCTAGGATTATTTGGAATAAGCAGTCTGAATACATAGGGAAACAGAATGGGTATCAGTTAATTTCAGAATCATGGCAATGGTTGAATTTCGCTATCCCTGTTGTTAGTACTACATTTGCTAGTTTTGGAAGAATGTTTAAAAATATGAATGAAAACTCAATTGGTAATTTATTTATCGATGAAGCTGGTCAAGCTTTACCACAAGCGAGTGTTGGTGCAATATTAAGAAGTAAAAAAATTATGGTTGTTGGGGATCCGTCACAGATAAAACCAGTAGTGAGTTTAGATTCAAATGTATTGACCTTGATTGGAAGACATTACAAAGTTGACGAGAAATTTGTTGCTGCTGATGTTTCTACTCAAACTATTGTGGATGACACAAGTCAGTATGGATTCAAAAAAAATGATGATGAATGGATAGGCATACCACTTTGGGTACACAGGCGTTCAAACTATCCAATGTTTACGATTTCAAATGAAATATCTTATGATGGGTTAATGGTACAAGGGAAACCTGAAGAAAAGTCAAATGGTAAATCAAAGTGGTATCACTCAACTGGGAAAGCAAATGATAAATTTGTTAAAGAACAAGCTGATTTATTGAAAAATTTAATTATAGAAGGTTTGCAAGAAAGTCCAGCATTAGCAGACGATATCTATGTTATAACTCCTTTTAGAAATGTGGCATATAAACTTGCACGTGTATTAGATGAGATTAACTTCACGAAACGGGAAAATGGAAAAATAGCCAATATCGGGACTGTTCATACTTTTCAAGGTAAAGAAGCAAAAATTGTCTATTTTGTTCTTGGAGCTGACTCAAATAGCAGTGGGGCAGCAAGGTGGGCTGTTTCTGATCCAAATATGATGAATGTTGCAGCTACACGAGCAAAAGAGGAATTTTATATTATTGGAGATAAAAAATTATATGCATCCCTTGGTAGTGAAGTGGCAAATAAAACAATTTCTATTATTGATGATTATAATGAAACTAGAACAAAAGTTTTTTGACCAGAGAAAAAACCGAATTCTTAATCGAGAATCTGATATGCTCCCCTATAGGTAGACAGATAAAAAAATAAAATCTGGCTACTAAAAGGGGAGTATATTTATGTCTAAAAGAGCTCATCCACTCGAAGTTAGGATAGAAGTAATAAATACATTAAAAGATGGTATTTTATCTGTAGCGGAGATAATGAGAAAGTATAAAGTTAGTAGAAGTGCCATTCGAATTTGGAAGTATAAATTTGATATGTATGGATTTGAAGGTCTTAAAGAATCGACCTCCTGGAAAACGTACCCGAAGCATTTAAAAATATTAGCCATGAAGGACTATCTGTCCGGCCACTATTCTTTAGAGGAAATTGCCAAAAGATATAAAATATCAGATGAGTCTGTCCTCAGGTTATGGTTGAAGAAGTATAATAGTCATAGTGAAATAAAGGATACGTCAAAAGAAAGGACGAGCTCTATGACTAAAGGAAGAAAAACAACTTGGAAGGAACGAATTCAAGTGGTACTTGATTGCTTGGGGAACGGAAAAGATTATCAGAAGACAGCTGACACTTTTGAAGTGTCTTACCAACAAGTTTATACATGGGTTAAAAAATATGAAGAGAGTGGAGAGGAAGGTCTTCAAGACAAACGAGGGAGGAATAAAACAGAAATAGAGTTAACACCAGAAGATAAAATAAAACTCGAAATGAAAAAACTAGCACAAGAAAATGAACGATTACGTGCAGAGAACTTATTCTTAAAAAAGTTGGAGGAACTCGAAAGGAGGCGGAAATAAGCAGGATTCGATTTAAAGATAAGTATGTCGCCATACAGGAACTACATGAGAAAGAGAATCTAAGCATAGTTCTTCTGTGTGATATCGCGGGCGTCACTCGGAGCGCTTATTATAAATGGCTAAGACGTCAACCGACTTCCCAAGAGATTCTGAATGAAGCTATTATGAAAGAGATGAAAATCCTACATATTCAAATGAAGGGGATCTTCGGCTATCGCCAAATGACTCTTCATTTGAATAGAAAATTTAATGAGGCACTGAATCATAAGAGAATCTATCGATTAATGAAAGTGGCTCAATTACGCTCGGTGATTCGAGTGAAGAAAAAACGATATAAACGTTCTATCCCCCAATATGTCACGGAAAACATATTAAATCGTGAGTTTACAGCTAAAAAGCCAAATGAAAAATGGGTCACGGATGTCACAGAATTTAAATATGGTTCCTCCCAAAAAGCTTATTTAAGTGCCATTCGTGATCTCTATGATGGTTCTATTATTAGTTATGTTCTCGGGCATTCTAATAACAACGAACTGGTGTTTGATACACTTGACCAGGCGACAAAGCATTTAAAGGGAAAGAAGCCTCTCATTCATAGCGACCGTGGTTATCAATACACCTCCTATGGATTTAAATGTAGGATGAAAAAGTTAAAAATGGCTCATAGTATGTCTCGCGTTGGGCGATGTATCGATAATGGACCTATGGAATCCTTTTGGGGAACACTGAAATGTGAGAAATATTATTTACATAAATTTATGACCTATGAGGAACTTTCCAATGCCATAACGGAGTATATTCACTTCTATAATCATAATCGATACCAAAAACGACTAAACGGCTATAGCCCTATGGAATATAGAGCTATAGCCGCTTAGGTAACTTTTTATTATTTCCACTGTCTACTTGACAGGGGGCTGTTCAATCTTCATTCGGATTTCGAGTTAGCTCTGATTTTCTTTGTTTTAATTGTTTATCAAATCACCTTTCGGTTTTATAGTTGTGTCATGTAGTTATGCCCCACCTCTTTGGAATAATCATATTATGATTCAATCTTTCCCCCTAAAACAGAAGTGTGGATGTTTGGTTATTGATATATGGAAAATGAATAGCCCTTTTGTTATAAAACTACGCATTCTACTTAGGGGTGAAAGTGCAGGGTATTAAAGTTTTAAATTCAATGAAATAGATGGATAGAATTAGTATCATTTTTTGAGGAACACCTATAACTAACAATTTCTATACTCAGGATTAGTTGATGATGTTCTTAAAAGATATTTTTGGAATAGTAGTTAAAGACAGAAAAGAGGGGTACCGACATGAACAAACGCGACTACCTAATAAAGACTTTCTCAAGAACAAAAAGAAAAGACTATGAAAACTATATTTTAACGGCGATTTGGCATAAGTTAGACAATATGAATATTAAGCCGGTAAGCCAACAGTATGTGAAGCGGCAAAATGGGCGATATGCTTTGATGGACCTTTATTTTCCCCAATTAAAGATAGGGATAGAAGTAGATGAAGCCTATCATCTAAATAATCATACAGAAGACAATTTACGTATGGATGATATTATTTCGGCGGTTTATGAGGAATCTATTGAGGATTTTCAAGTGTATAGAATGGATGCGACGAAATCTATAGATGAGATAAATGCTAGAATCCACGAAGTTGTATCTATTATTAAAAATAAAGCGGCGGTAGTGAAAACGACATTGAATTGGATGACATATGAAGAAGAATTAAGCGAATTAAAACAAAAAGAATATCTCTCTATTCACGATAATGTGCAATTCAAGGACATAAAAGATATCGCCAATACTGTATTCGGTAAGAATGCTAAGAGGTATCAATTGAGCTATTTTCGAGTGATAGATAAAACCTGGTTATGGTGTCCGAAACTCTCCATCGTAGAAAACGGGGATACAAAATCAGTTGCCAGCGGTTGGTTAAATCTATTGGCAGAAGATTGGACTTACATAGATGAATCTCACCAGGACGTTGCCATCGCCAAAGAAAGAACAAAAAATTATATGGAAGAAATGAATGTTGGCCGAGAAAGAGCAGTATTTGCAAAATACAAAAATAATCTCGGCTTTAATAGTTATCGATTTGTAGGTGTCTTCAAAATTTCAGGGGTTTCACCTGATAATGACGAGTTTCTTAGGTATGATCGTATAAGTGAACGGGTTAGAATTGTTTAATTGTATTTATAGAAGTGGTCAGGTGGGGGAAGGAGTATAATTGTATATTCCCCCATTTAATCCCAATCCTTATAATCGTTTATTATAGTTTTCTATTCACCAACGACTGATCAAAAAAAGCCAAAATCATCTCTAATAACGTTGTGATTGTTATATTTCCACCCTCCATCCCATGGTCAGCGCCTTTAACAGTTAGAAGCGCAGCATTAGGGAGGTTTTCATATATTAATCGGGCTTGAGAGACCGGAACGATTTTATCGTCTTCACCATGTATGATTGAAAAAGGTATGTTCTTGCTTTTGTCGTTGATGTATGGGATAGGGTTTGTTTTTTTGGCAAGTTCCGCATTTTTTTGAACGGTTATTTCTCCAATAAGTTTGGCTTCATGAGAATTTTCTAGATCATGCCATCCGCCCATTTTGAGTATATCAATAGGGGCTGAAACTGTAACTACACAATTTATATGAGTCGGGTAATGAGGATGCCCTGATCCTCCTTCTAATTCATCATTTCCAATAGATGTCGCTAAAAGAGCTGAGAGGTGTCCGCCTGCGGAGTGTCCCCAAACCCCTATTTTTTCAGGATGAATATGGTAGTTTACATGATTAGCTCTTAACCAGCGGACGGCTGCTTTACAGTCATGAATTTGCGCGGGGAAAATTGCTTCACCACTCAATCTATAATTGATGTTGATGACAAAATAACCATTCTTAGCAAAATATGAATTCCATTCTCGACCACCTACTCCAGCTTTATCTCCACTGGACCAACCTCCACCATGAATATAAATGATTACCGGCATTGGTTCATCTGGAAGTTTGGTAGGGCGAATAATATCTAACATCAACGGTACCCCATTTACTTTACCGTATTCAATATCTTCAATAAGTACAGTAGTCATGAAAGCTCGCACTCCTTACTCTTTAACAATATAATCCGGAAACGCCCGCTTCAAAGAATTCTCCTTCGCACCTTCACTAGATTCCACATGTATGAAATGATCATTTAAATAAAGGCTGTAAGTTCCTTTAGGAATATTGTTCATTTCCTCGAGGTCACTTATCACTTGTGTAAAAATCTCTTCACTAGGTTCTGCTTGTTGCTCTTTCATAAACAATTGGATATTAATTTGGAAGTTTTCTTTATCAAATAAGCTTTCCTCATACGCATCTCTTAGCGTTTCAATATTCGAATCAGGGTTTTGTAAATAAAGGTCATACACGGGTTTGATGGCGGCATCATCAGGGTCAGTAGAAATAAAATAATAAGGCGTCATAAAGCCATGTCCACCAACATTTTCAAGCGCTGCTTCTGTTTTACCAACCACTTCTCCTTCTGCAACCAATGACTCAAAGTAATCATCAAGCTTCTTGAACTCATTGCTAAAAATCATATGATATAACCCGCCCTTCATAGCGTTTTCTACTTGAAAGGCTTCGGCTGAAATATGCTCGGTCATTACTTTCTTTTCTTTTTCATCAATTGGTACAACAGCGTATGTATAAAAATGAGGTTCACCCACCGATTCCACAAAGACCGTGGCGGCATCTAATGCTCCGACTACATTGTGCACTACGACTTCGGTTTGGTAGTTTTCTTGAAAAAGTGCGACTGCGGCCTTTTCAATTTGTTCTCGATGATCTTCGGCAATCTGATCGGTTTCTTTTCCGTATGGTAAGGCATAGCCTTCACCGTTGTATTCCGCCACACTTACTAAGGCGTCATCAGAAGCATTTGTCTCACTCGTGTCAGTTGGATTAGAACATCCACCCAACATGATGATTATTCCCAGACAAAAAAGAGAAATCTTAAAGATAGGAACCATTTTTGTTTACTCCCTCCAAAAAGATCTTCCTTTTATTGTAGCGAAGAAAGTTAGATATTTACAGATTCGTAGGTGAAAAATTACCCTTTTTATGCAAAAATAGGAGATATGGAATAGGGGAACGAGGGGAGATTGTATGAAGAATAAGGGGATTTTTATTACCACTGTATGGCTTTTATTAGTGCTTATGATTTCGGCTTGTGGAACTACTGGTAATGAGACACATAAACAGTTGGATACGGAACAAACAAAACAAGTCCCTACCCAAAGCGAAAAAGAACAGCCTCCAATCACTCATAATGAGAATTCTTTAAAAGAGACGTATATAAAAGAATTCAATCGTACGCAAAAAGAGTTGGAAGAAGTAAAACCAGCGGATGCTTCCACTTATGCAATGAAAAAAGTAGAGGGTGATCGATATGATGCTTGGGATGCGTTGTTAAATGAAGTTTATCAGGTGTTAGAGGAGGAACTTTCAACAGAAGAGATGGATCATCTAAGAGAAGAACAACGAAATTGGCTCAATGATAGAGATGATACGGCAAAAAATGCGTCATTAAAGTTTGAAGGTGGAACACAGGAACAGCTAGAATATGTATCGGTGCTAGCCAATCTTACTGAAGAAAGGTGTTACGAGCTAATCAATACCTATTTGTAGTAGTAGGCCAAAAACTCCCTATACCCATCCCACGATATATCTGCTTTAATTAGTATAGTAGTGCAAATTGTTTGAAGTAGGTAAAGAATCGAGGAAGAGAAGTTGAAAAAGTTCAAGAAGTTTTATTTGGAGATTACGAGTGTTTGTAATTTGGCTTGTAGTTTTTGTCCGCCGACAGAACGGGCGAAGCAGTTTATTTCTTTGGAAGATTTTGCGAAGCGGTTGGATCAGATTAAGCCGCATACGGATTATATTTATTTGCATGTAAAGGGTGAGCCGCTGCTTCATCCGAAAATTGGGCAGTTGCTTGATATCAGTCACGAAAAAGGCTTTAAGGTCAATATTACAACCAATGGGACGCTCATTAATAAGAAGAGGGAGAAGTTATTGAACAAGCCGGCTCTAAGGCAGATGAATTTCTCACTTCACAGTTTTGATGGCCATATAGGTTCGGAGGATAAAGAAGGATATGTAAAGAGTATTCTTTCGTTTATTAAGGAAGCGACGAGTCAATCGGAGCTGATTGTGTCACTAAGGCTATGGAACTTGACGCAAGATAATGCGACGAATTTGGAGAAAAAACGAAATAGAGAAGTGCTGGAAATCATTGAAAAAGAATTTAACTTGGATTATCGCATTGAAGAAAAGGTCGTACCTGGTAGCGGTGTGAAAATTGCTGATCGTATATATATTAATCAAGATTATGAATTTCAGTGGCCCGCTCTTCATGAAGAAGAGGATGATGGCAAAGGCTTCTGTTACGGCATGCGTAATCAAGCGGGCATCTTAGCCAATGGTACCGTAATTCCATGCTGTTTAGATGGGGAGGGTATCATCAATCTCGGCAATATTAATGAAAATTCTTTTTCGGAGATTATTGAAATGGATCGAGCAAAGAATCTCGTTGATGGTTTTTCGCGAAGAGAGGCTGTCGAGGAATTATGTAGGAAATGTGGGTATCGTAAACGGTTTGGGAAATAAAAAGGGAATCTAGGTCAGCCTAGATTCCCTTTTTTACCATTCCTTAGGCTCATAATTCAACTCTCTAAACAATTGATTCTTCTCCTTCTTAGACAAATCGCGCCATTGTCCAGGCGGGAGGGAACCTAAGTTGATATTCATGATGCGAATCCTTTGTAAACGTAATACGTCGTAGCCGAATTCAGCACACATGCGGCGAATCTGGCGGTTGAGACCTTGTGTTAAAGTGATTTGAAAATCAAATTTGGATAAGGGGACGATTTTACAAGGTAGGGTAGTGGTCCCTAAGATTTTCACACCTTCTGACATCTGCTTCACGAATTCAGGCGTGATCGGTTTGTCGACAGAAACGATATATTCTTTTTCATGCTGGTTTTCCGCACGTAAGATCTCATTCACGATATCACCGTCATTGGTCATTAAGATTAAGCCCTCTGAGTCTTTATCTAAACGGCCGATATTAAATATGCGTAATGGGTGATTCACGAGGTCAACGATATTCCCTTTGACACCCTTTTCGGTTGTGCTCGTAATCCCTACAGGTTTATTGAGCGCAATATAAACATTATTTCTGGCTACACGGATTTGATTACCGTCTACACGAACGTCATCGCCGGGTTCGACTTGAGTACCAATCGCAGCACGTTTCCCATTAATGGTGACTCTCCCGTCAGCAATTAATTTATCCGCTCCTCTTCTAGAAGCCTTTCCTGATTCACTAATATATTTATTAAGGCGCATATTGCCACATCCTTTTTAAATGATTCGTTAAGTACTAACTATACTTATTTTAAGGAATAATCACAAACGTTTCTGCTATTTTTTTTATTAAATGCTTCGTTTTTCTTATCGTTCTACATAAGGTGTTTACTGAATTTGATACTAACATAAACGCAAAAGAGAAGTATGATAGATTAAGAGTGTCACAAAACAAGGAAACTAAAGGACCCAATTTGTTTATGTAAGAAAGGTGGGTTGTTTTGCTAAAAATACTACGTTATGTCTTATCTGTAGTTACTCTCTTATTTGCTACATATGGAGTAATGACCGAAGATTTTACGTTTGTGGGTATCATGATTTTATTCTTAAGTCTTACTATGTTGGCTTTGGGTATCGAAGCATTTAAGAAAGAAGAGAAGGGAATGGGCGTATTTCTCATTGTTGTATTTTTATTTTCCTTTTATGTATCCATTGAAAGACTCTTATGAAGTTAGAGCCTATAAAATATTTTTTCCATTTCCCAACCATTTTAAGATTATAATGGAAAGAAAAAGGTTGGAGATGATGGTTATGTCGAACACGGTTTCCCTTAGAAAAGGAGCAAATATCCAACTTCCAAAAGAGGGATTAGTTACAATCGAGGTTAAATGGCAAGGAGAGGTTGAATTAGACATTAGCGCTTTCCTAGTTACAGGGGACGGTCATGTACCTTCGGATGATTACATGGTTTTTTATAACCAAAAGAAAGATCCGGAAGAGAGTGTCTTTCTGCAACAAAATAAAGAGAAGCTAGTTGTGTTTACCATAAATTTAGACAAACTATCTTCAGTAATTCAAAGCTGTTCGTTTACCGCTACGCTTGATGGGCAGGAATCATTTCGTACGGTTCAAGGACTAGCCATTACTGTTAATAGTCCTCAAGGAATGGTTCATTATGAGGTAGATGATGCGACAGAAGAGCGGGCGCTAGTACTTGTGGAGGTCTATCGCTATCAGTCTTACTTTAAATTCCGCGCAATAGGAAGAGGGTTTAATGGTGGGTTAAAGCCTTTAGCTGAATCGTTTGGTGTAAAGGTAGCGGAAGAAGAGGCGCCTTCTGTTCCGGAACAAAAGCCCACACCATCAAATGCACCCATTCATCTATCCAAAATTGATTTGTTAAAGAAGAAAGTAACCATTTCTTTAGAAAAGAAGAAAATACAGCAAGTGAGAGCACGGGTAGCGGTTGTATTTGATGCTTCTGGGTCGATGTCACTTTTATATGAAAAAGGCGTGGTACAGCGCGCATTCGAACGTGTTCTAGCAGTTGCTGCATGTATGGACGATGATGGTGAATTAGATGTGTGGTTTTTCGGTTCTAAGTCTATGCGGGCAAATAGCGTAACAGAAAAGGATTATGAGGGTTATATTGAGAGAACTTATCCTCGTCCCAAAATATTTAGTGGGCTAGGAGTAGGAAATAACGAGCCTGTGGTGATGAAAGATGTCATTAAGAAATATGTAAAGGAAGACCCTCGCAGTGATTTACCTACATACATTATCTTTTTTAGTGATGGCGGCATTTATTTGGATCATAAGATATCAAAAATCCTTATTGATTGTTCCAAGGAAAACTTATTTTGGCAATTCGTCGGCATTGGCAATGCCAATTATGGTGTACTACAAAAACTGGATCAATTACCTGGAAGAGTCATTGATAATGCCGGTTTCTTCGCATTGGATGATTTAGATAAAATTACAGATGATGAATTATATAATCGGTTATTAGATGAGTTCCCATCATGGCTGACATCAGCTAAACAACATGGCATGATTCAATAAAGTGATCGCGTTTTGAGGGTTGGATTATGTGTATGAACAGACCGTTTTTCTTTTTCGTATTTGGATACTGTATAATAGAAGTTTATGAACGAGAATAATAAGAAAAAAATGAGGTTTTTCACATGACCAAAAAGAGTTTTTCAGATTATCCATTAAGCAATGAGATGATAAAAGCGTTGGATAGTTTAGATTATCATACACCAACAGAAGTACAAGCAAAGGTGATACCGTTAATACTTGAGAAGATTGACCTTGTGGTGAAATCACAAACAGGGAGCGGGAAAACGGCTTCTTACGCTATTCCGATTTGTGAGTTAGTCGATTGGCAGGAAAATAAGCCGCAGGCGATTGTCTTGACACCAACAAGGGAACTGGCGGTACAGGTGAAAGAAGATATCATCAATGTTGGCCGTTTTAAACGGATTAAGGCAGCAGCAGTCGTTGGTAAACAACCGTTTCATATCCAAAAGAATGAGTTAAAGCAGAAAGTGCATGTTGTCGTTGGTACGCCTGGGCGTGTGCTTGATCATATTGAAAAGGGTACGCTCGCGCTCGATGAAGTGAAATATTTAGTCATTGATGAAGCCGACGAAATGCTTAATATGGGCTTTATCGAACAAGTTGAAGCGATTATTGACGAGATGCCGAAACAGCGGAATACGTATCTTTTCTCAGCTACGCTACCTGACCGCGTAAGAACGTTATCACTTGATTATATGAAAACTCCTATAGATATTGAGGTCAAAGCTAGCGGGCTGACCACAAAGCAAATAGAACATAGTCTTTATACGGTATCAGAAAACGAGAAGTTGTCATTGTTAACGGATGTGACAACTATTGAAAATCCAGATAGTGCGATTATTTTCTGTCGAACGAAGGAGCGCGTTGATACACTTTGTGACGAGTTAACCGATAAAGGGTACGATTGTGATATGATTCATGGAGGTATGGAACAATACGATCGTTTAGAAGTAATGGAAGACTTCCGCAGAGGCGAATTTCGTTACTTAGTTGCAACGGATGTCGCGGCAAGAGGAATTGATATTGATCAAATCACGCACGTTTTTAATTATGATATTCCGTTAGAGAAGGAAAGCTATGTGCACAGGACAGGAAGAACAGGGCGAGCAGGACATCACGGTAAGGCGATTACCTTTGTGACACCGCGTGAAGATAAATTTCTTAAAGAAATAGAAGCATATATTGGCTTCCAAATCCCAGCATCTGAAGCGCCTTCGAAAGCGGCAGTGTCAGCGGCGAGGCCGGCATTTTTAGAAAAGCTGAACAGCGAACCACCATTAAAAGAGGCGAAAAGCGAAAAGTTAAATAAACAGATCATGAAACTCTATTTCAATGGCGGTAAGAAAAAGAAACTTAGAGCAGTCGACTTCGTTGGAACCATCGCTAAAATAGACGGTGTCACCGCCGATGACATAGGGATTATTACTATCCAAGATACGGCATCCTATGTAGAAATTCTAAATGATAAAGGTCCGCTTGTGTTGGAAACAATGAAGCATACAACTGTCAAAGGAAAGCAATTGAAAGTCCATGTGGCGAGGAAATGAAGATAGAGAGGGGAAGAATCAGTCGGATTCTTCCCCTCTCTTTAGAATACACCCCATATGTATATAATTAAGTGATTTATTTCTGAAACAGTATTAGGGTGGGGTCTTTATTATCCATTTCTTCTCTCTCACACAATCTGTTATGATAGAGGTAAGAAGGTTTACGATGGAGGAGTTTGGATCATGCCTCGTTTTAATGATGCGCAGTTAGAGTCGATACGGGAAGAACGTAAAGAGCAAATTATGAAAGCCGCTATGAAGGTATTTGCGGAGAATGGAATTAAGTTGACGAAAATTAGCATGATTGCCAAAGAGGCAGGAATTAGCCATGGTCTTGTTTATCATTATTTCCAATCAAAAGAAGAGGTACTATTTGAGAGTTTAGAATGGTCAGTTGCATTAGGAGAGTCTCAAGCATTCTTAGAAAAACTGAAACAAGAAGAACGAACGCCCGTTCAAAAGATACATAAATTTACTACCTTTGCACTGACTTCAGGATCAAATCATGTTTTTCGTGTGATTCAACATTTAGAACATAGTGAAAATGTACCTCAGCATATCCTTGCTGTATATAAAAATATTGGGCAAATGTATATTGAATTCTTTCTCCCTATCTTTATCGAGGGACAGCAATTAGGAGAAATCATGGCAGGGGACCCTGAAGAATTAGTTGGATTATTCTTAACGGTCATCTCAGGTATTATGGCAGACGACCCTGATTGGTGGAAGGATAACATTGATGAGAAAGTATCTATTCTATTGCGTATGATTACCTCAAGATAAGCAAATAAAAAAGCGTAAGGCATTACAGAGAGAAAAAATCCTGAAATTCAGGATTTTTATTTTTTTTGACATGTATTTTGAGAAATGGTTATAAAAATAAAAGGGGGAATGAATTTATCAAAGGAATAGGGAATAAATTGACAAAATGATTAGGCATCTAGTATTATTGACTGAATGAATCAATCAATAATTAAATTTAACATATAAACTATTCCTTGAATAAATTGCCCAAATTATTTTTTTAATTAAATATTGACTCATTAAGTCAATCATTAGGAGGTATTGTATGAACGAGACAGTTATTTATGTTCGAAATCTAAAAAAAGCCTATCGTAATCAGCAAGTACTAGATGGTTTGAGTTTTGATGTAAGGCGTGGTTCTATTTTTGCGTTATTAGGTGAAAATGGGGCTGGTAAAACAACGACGGTTCGCATTTTATCAACATTAATTCAAGCAGATGACGGGGTAGCAATGATTGCTGGTTATGATACGAAAACCGAAGCTAATCATGTGAGACGGAAGATAAGTTTAACTGGACAGTATGCAGCGGTAGACGAGTTATTAACAGGTGAAGAGAACTTAGCGATGATGGGCAGGCTCAATCACCTAGATAAAGAACTTATAGCGAAAAGGACAGAAGAACTGCTGGAGACCTTTGAGCTCACGAAAGCAGCTCGTAAGAAAGTAAAAACTTACTCTGGAGGGATGCGGCGTAGACTTGATATTGCTATCAGTCTGCTTGCTGCACCAGAAGTGATATTTTTGGATGAACCGACAACTGGTTTGGACCCACGTAGCCGACGAAAGATGTGGGATATGATTAAATTACTTGCCAATCAAGGCGTGACAATTTTTCTAACGACACAATATTTAGAAGAGGCTGATCAGCTGGCAGATAAGATTGCTATTATTGCTGAAGGGAAAATCATCAAAGAAGGAACGGCCGAAGAACTAAAGGAAGTCATTGGAGAGGAGACATTAGAGTTAACCTTTGCCGATACAAGTGGGTACCATGAAGCACAGAATTATATGTCAGGTGAAGTAGATGAGGAAGCGAGAAAGATTTCGATACCTATACGCTCAGTGAGACAACTAAGAGAGTTGCTGAATGATCTATATGTAAAAGGAATTGAACCAGACGCGATTGTTATACGACAGCCTACACTGGATGATGTTTTTATTAAAATGACGGAGCATAATAAAGTGGAGGTGTTAGTAAATGGGTGATGCAAAGTGGATATGGGCATTAAGAGACGGTTTAACGATGTCAAAGCGAAGTCTTATGCATATTTTTCGTGACGTGGAATCATTATTAATGGCAATTGCCTTACCGGTTTCCATCATGTTGCTATTTGTCTATGTCTTTGGTGGGGCAATCCAAACAGGGACTGATTATGTAAATTACGTTGTTCCAGGGGTTATAATTACTTGTGCAGGGTTTGGCAGTTCTTTAATATCCGTTAGCGTGACAAAGGATATGAGTGGAGGCTTATTCGAGCGATTTCGCAGTATGCCCCTTCAACCTTCTTCTTTATTAGTAGGCCATGTTGTTGGAGGATATCTTCGTAATATGATTGCTACATTAGCAGTTTTTATCGTAGCTCTTCTGATTGGTTTTCGTCCAGAGGCTGGGTTGTTAGAGTGGCTTGGCGTTTTAGGGATATTAACGCTCTACATGATTTCGATTAACTGGTTATTTGTCGTCTTAGGTTTACTAACGAAAAATGTTGAAACAGCTGGTGCATTCACTTTCCCAATGTTATTCCTACCCTATTTAAGTAGTGCCTTTGTCCCGACAAATACAATGCCTGCATGGCTAGATGCCTTTTCCAAACATCAACCAATGACTCCATTAATTGAGGCACTAAGAGGGCTGTTAATTGGTACACCAATTGATTATAATCTTTGGTTAACGATTCTTTGGTTTAGTGGATTGTTAGTGCTCTCCTATATAGCAGCAACTCTTTTATTTCGGAGACGGAAAAATGAGTAGAGTAAGTCTCGGTGGTTTGACGAAGCGCCTTCTTAACAATGCCTATGATATTGATGATGTAAATCTACAAGTTCAATTTTAATAGATTAGGAGGGGGGAAAGCCCTCTCCTCTTTTCATACCCTTCTCCCAGGATAAAACCGAGCCTCCTCCACCATTTTATTCTCCTTCGCCGTCACCTCAGCTGGTGTCAATTTAAAAACCATCGTATAACTCCCTAAAGAAGATTGGTATTTTTCCACATGAGTTTGAGCCAGTTTTTTATCGTAGTATCCGGGGACGTATTTATCGAGCATGCCTTGCATAGCGGCGGTGGCTTCTGTTATGTCGGTTACGGCTTGGAGTTGCCCGAAAAGCATAACGCTCATATAGGCAGTGTCCGTTTTCGCCGGAATCGGGCTAACCATTGTACCGTAATCTTCTGCGATGGTGAAACAGCAATGAGGGTTCTCGCGGATTATTTCAATTTTTCTGCCGGCAGCAGCACCGTGAAAATAGAGCGATCCGTTCATCCAGGTATAGTTTAACGGAACGACGTAAGGATGATCACCATCAGTTAATCCCAGATAGCCTGTACGTGTATTACTTATTAGTTGTTCAATTAGGGCCTGATCTGTGCACGCTAATTTTTGATTGCGAATTTCATATAACATTTCCATCCCATCCTTCTTTGTAAATGTTAAAATAATCGTAAGAAAAATCTGTATTTAAGAAAAGTGCCAGAAAGGGAAAGTTTCTTGGGGACAGTTGGGGGTTATGTGGGATGGAAATCACACCATTTATTCACAGGGGAAAAACGATACCACTTTATAGTCAGCTTTATCATTGGATGAAGACAGAAATTGAAGAGGGACGGCTATTGCCGGGAACAAAGGTGCCATCGATTAGGCAACTGACCCATCACTTGCAGATTAGTAGAAATACTGTGGACGCAGCGTATCAGCAGTTACAAGCAGAAGGATATCTTGAGAGTATACCTCGCAGTGGGATTTGGGTGGCAGAAATAGAGGAACGACTCTCGCAATCTTCAGAAGAGGTATCACCAGCAATAATTGAAAGGAAGTCATCATCTAAGACGATGATTGACTTTGAATATGGAAACATCGATGTAGAAAAATTCCCTTTTAAAAGTTGGAAAAAATCTCTCTCTCATGCCATCGAAGAGGAAGGACAGACGTTATCTCAGTATAGCGATAAGCAAGGAGAATGGTTATTACGGCAAGAGATTGCCACCTATTTATTGCAATCAAGAGGAGTTCATACGAGACCAGAGCAGATTTTGATTACGAGTGGCACACAATCAGCAGTAGAGATTATTTGCCGACTTTTGAAACTGCAGGGAAAAGAGGTGGCGATAGAAGAGCCGGGCTATAGTGGGGTGCGTACCGTCTTTGTTGATCAAGGCTGTGAGATGGTCCCTGTGCCGCTCGAGAAAGATGGTTTATCTATCTATCATCTACAGAAAAGTAAGGCAAAAGCCGTTTATGTGACCCCTTCTCACCAATTTCCGTTTGGGATGATTCTTCCAGTCGGTAAAAGAACGCAAATGCTTAACTGGGCTTATCAATCAGCTGGTTATATTATCGAGGATGATTATGACGGGGAGTTTCGTTATCAAGGTCAGCCTATCCCCTCGCTCAAATCGCTAGATGAAGAAGAAAAAGTCATCTACTTAGGAACTTTTTCAAAATCATTTCTCCCTTCCATGCGCATGAGCTTTATCGTTTTTCCACCTTCATTAATGAAGCAGTACGGACAGATGTTTCCTGATTATAATCAGCCAGTTTCACCAATGATACAAGTAGCTATGGCTAAGTTTATGCATGCAGGTGATTTTGAACGGCATATTCGGAGAATGAGAAAAACATATCAGAGAAAACATCAAACACTATTAAATAGTATTGAGCAACATTTAGGCAATAAAGTAAAAATTATTGGGGAAAAATCGGGCTTACATATCCTCCTAGAATTACAAGGGCATGCAGCACCACAAGTGATTGAAAAAGGGTTAAAAAAAGGTGTAAAAGTTTACACCCCTTCACGTTTTTGGCTATATCCAATTAGCGACAGCCAAAGGTATATCATGCTTGGGTTTGGTGGACTATCCATTGAGGAAATTGAAGAGGGAATTGCGCTTTTAGCTAGTTGCATATAAACGAAAGTGATCCCACTTTAAAAGTGGGATCACCATTCCTATTATTTTTTAACAACAGGAATCCACATTTCACCGTATACTGTACCGTTGTCCTCACTCATTTCCACTGTTGTGTTTGGTCCGCCAACATAGGCATAGTCAGTCATTTCTACTAATGCTTGACCAAAGGCCACAGCTGTTAGTTGATTACTTAATTCTTGAGCGGAGTCAGCTTTCCCTTCGACAACGAGGTAGGGTCCTTTAGGAAATTGGATAATTCTCGTTGCATCAGGTAATGTCTTTTCTGTCATCACGCCTGCATAATGCATCATTTTGTTATTGACCGCTTCGTTGACTGCGAAAATATAATTATTGTCTGCCACGGATTTAAGCTGCTCAAGTGTGCCATCCTTTTTCACAGTTTCCCAGAAATCGCTTTTCTGTTGATTGATGCTTTCTTGGTCTCTATAGTCCGCTACAATTTCAATTCCAAAGCCTAATACGGCGAAACCTTCTTTTTCTTGTAATGAGTAATTAGCCATTTTTATCGTCCTTCTTTCTTGAAATTTGACCAAATGATTGGTGTTTTCATTTGATGAGTTTATAATAACTTTAAATCATGTCAAAAAATGACACTGTTTAGGAGACTGAGATGAAAAAGGTTGAAAGAATTAATGTCATGATGCGATACATTAACAATCGTGCCCATTTTACGATTTCAGAAATCATGCAGGAATTTCAAATCTCTCGGTCAACAGCGATACGAGATATACGCGAGATCGAAAGTATGGGTGTCCCTCTTGTTGCGGAAGTGGGAAGAGACGGTGGTTATGCTGTCATGAAAAACGCTGTACTTCCCTCTGTTCGCTTCACTGATAATGAGTTAAAAGCACTATTTATAGCCTTTATGGCAACGAGAAACTTGCAATTACCTTATTTAAAGAGTCGCCAATCGTTAGCTGAAAAATTACTGGGTCTGATTTCAGAAGCCCAACAAGATGATCTCGTGCTTTTAAATAAGATTCTCTTATTTGAAGGAACGAACCCTCATAATCCTGAACTCTTAGAACTATCCGATTTACCTCATCCGATGTTAGAAAAACTGATTCAATTGATACTAACAGACCGTTATATGACCCTTTCTATTAACGATGTGGACTATCCTATTTATCTTATGCACCTTTACCGTGAGAAAAACATCTGGTGGGTGGAAGGCTTTGATATAAGCGAAGAAAAGAAAAGGCTGATAGCAGTCGATCATTTGACCGAAGTGAACGTCTTTCATACGAAAAAAAGATTAAGCAGAAACAGCATGCTAAAAAAGATGGCTGAACATCATGTGAAAGACAATATCGTCATGAAACTTGGACCAAAAGCCATTGCTCAATATAAAAAGTATCATCCTTTCAATGTGGCCCTTACCTATACAGACCCCTATCAAACAACAGCTATAGCAAAAATATATGTCACCATGGAGAAACGAGATCAACTAGAGGAAATAGCCAGTTGGTTGCTCTTTCTTGGTGAGGATGTAGAATTGGTGGAGGTGCCGAGAGAGGTTTATACAGCTTTAGAAGAGAGGCTCTATAGACTTCAGAAGAGAAAGAAAAGCCAATAAAAACGCCAACCCAGCAATAAGCTAGATTGGCGTTGCGTTATGCGTATGATGTTTTTCGCCAAAAAGCCCCTTTGTCACAAGAGCTAATCGGTGGGAAAACTTCTTCGGTTTCTAGTTGGATTTTCTTTTCCTCGCCGGTTGGACTAGGTGTACGCGTCCCATCTGTATAACCATCCCATTCGTAGTAAGCATGAGCAGTGGAACGTTGACCTGTTTTAAATCTCTCTCCAATTGCCATAAATCTTACCTCCTTTAGGGGTGTTTGTCTCTATTTACCCGCGTTTATACAGGCTAAACCAGAAGCAAGTCCAACTTTATTTTGAGGTCTTTTTTTCGGAAAACCCTCAAAAAGAAAAAGCCAGTAAGCGCAAGGCTTCTGACACAGTATGATTTTTAACCATTTCGATGGAAGTATTACTTGTTCAAGGTCCTCATCCATTTTGCTTAACGTATCTTTTCCGCGTTTTGTTGGTAGAACCCCGTAATGAAAAAACATGTAATCCATGCAGTTGTTGTAACGATTATAGCTAGAAATAACCCCATAGCCTGCATGAAAATATCCTCTCCTTGATAGGATGGCTCAAGAGTGATGTACAAAAAAGTAAATAAAACGGTTAATCCCATGTAGAAACTACTTCCAATAGTGGCTAACTTTAATCTATCCCCTTTTGAGCCCTGCCAGGCTTTATTTACTGCCACCCATAAATAGATGCTTGTGCATACGGCTAAAACCATAAAAATTAAGTGAACATAGGGAATGACAAAATAGCCCACAATATAAAGAGCAAGAATGGTAGTAGAAAATAGGGCTGTATTCATGAAGAATAGGAGAATTCCAGCTCGCCAATGTGACTGGAACCATGGCGTCTTTTTTAAAAGATGCACGAATGGATTCCCCTTGCCAAGTTGAGAGAGGATGGGGTTTTTAAAGAATATCATAACTAACATGATGAGTGAACCAACAAATAATATTAAAGTCATTGTAACCCTCCATAATAAAATTATTTCATATATAGGATACAAGGTTATTTATTGAAAAACAATAAAAATTTATCGATATATTTAAATTCCTCATATGATATATTTGACAGAAGTAGAGGAGATGTGAATGATGAAACTCATAGGTAGTAATATTTATTTAGCAAGTCCCCAATTGAAAGAATTTCCTTATGTTTGGAATATGCTTAATGATAAGGATGCACGAAAGTTTACGGGAGGCATTCCTCAAATAAGTTATGTCGAAAGAGAGTTATTATATGCTGAGCAATGTCAGACCTTTGGTGAAAACGGTAATTGGGAATTATCCATTTATTCTAGGCAAAATAATGATTATTTGGGCTATGCAGGTTTTACTTTTGACGATGTCAATGAAAGATACTACCTCATGTATGGATTAGACAGGCAATATTGGGGAAAAGGTTATGCGACAGACGCAATCACCTTACTTCTAACATTTGCAAATAAAAAATTAAATATTTCTACTATTTATGCGAGTGTTCATCCTAAGAACGCTTCGTCTATCCATTTGTTAAAGAAATTTTCATTTGCAAAAAGGGATAACGAAGATCTTTATATTCTTAGTAGTTAAAGTTACTGGAAGTAAAAGAGGGTAGCTATTTTTTTATTTTCATAAAAGAAGAGATATAATAAAACAAATATGATACAAAAGGAGAGGCGATAAGAATGCCAGAAAGACATGTGTCAGGCTGGAATTTGCAAAATAGTTATAAGAAGCTGTCTCCCGGTCTTTTTACAGAAACAAAACCACAGCGAGCAAGTGATCCCGAGATGGTGCAATGGAATAAAGAAGTAGCCGAAAGTTTAGGGATTAACAAAGAGTGGTTACAGAGTGATGAGGGCATTAAGGTGTTAGCCGGAAACCAATTGCCAGAGGGCAGTGAGCCGATTGCACAAAGCTATGCAGGACATCAGTTTGGTCATTTTAATCGCCTAGGTGATGGGCGCGCCATTCTTTTAGGGGAACAGTTGACGGTAAACGGTGATTGCGTTGATATTCAGTTAAAAGGTGCCGGTAGAACACCGTATTCTCGCGGTGGGGATGGCCGTGCGGCGCTTGGACCGATGTTGAGGGAGTATCTCATCAGTGAAGCGATGCATGGTTTGGGCATTCCAACAACGAGGAGCTTAGCCGTAGTCGAAACGGGTGATGATATTGCACGTGAAACTTTATTACCAGGGGCCATTTTGACACGAGTAGCGGCGAGTCACATTCGTGTAGGCACTTTTCAATTTGCAGCTACCTTCACGAAACCGGAAGAATTGCAGGCGTTAGCTGATTATACCATTGAGCGTCATTATCCTGAGATTTTAAAAGAAGACCATCCATACGTGGCCTTGTTGCGTAAAGTGATCGAAGTTCAGGCGGGTTTGATTGCTAAATGGCAAGCGGTCGGTTTTATTCATGGTGTCATGAACACGGATAATATGACGATCTCTGGAGAAACGATTGATTATGGTCCATGTGCCTTTATGGATACGTATGACCCAGCAACGGTATTCAGCTCTATTGATGTTCAAGGTCGTTATGCATACGGAAACCAACCTTATATGGCGGGGTGGAACTTGGCGCGCTTCGCAGAGTCACTGATTCCCTTATTACATGATGAAACCGAGGAAGCGGTGAAAATTGCGCAAGAGGAAATCGGCGAATACAATCGTATCTATATTCAGAAGTGGACCGGAGAAATGAGGGCAAAACTCGGTCTGTTTACAGCAGAAGAATCAGATAAGGCTCTTATTCATGATTTACTCGAAATCATGAAGGAGCAGGGGGCGGATTATACGAACACATTCATTGCCCTGACCTTTCGAACATTAGATCAGCCAGCGTTCAAAGAGTGGATAGCTCGTTGGCAAGAGCGGTTAAAGAGACAGGAAGCTTCAGAAGCGGAAGTGGAACAGTTAATGAAAAATCATAACCCAGCTGTTATTCCACGAAATTATTATGTTGAAAAAGCATTAACTGCAGCGGTGAACAAAGGGGATTATCATTTATTTGAGGAGCTATTAGCGGTGCTCGCTCATCCATATGCACATACGGCAGAGCAGGAGAAGTATAAAGAGGTACCGGTACAGGATGATAATTATCAAACATATTGCGGGACGTAAAA
This sequence comes from Cytobacillus sp. FSL R5-0569, assembly GCF_038007265.1. Taxonomy (NCBI): domain Bacteria; kingdom Bacillati; phylum Bacillota; class Bacilli; order Caryophanales; family Bacillaceae; genus Cytobacillus; species Cytobacillus sp. FSL R5-0569. The sequence goes on along the minus strand of NZ_JBBOWW010000001.1, from coordinate 4,612,400 downwards.
GAAGCGGGGAATGTCCCTTGCTTTTTTTACGCATGTTTATGGGGATTTTTGTAGGGCTTGCAAAAATTGATCGGATACGGCGAGATACCGAACGGGTCAAAAATCGGAAGCAGTAGGGAAAACTGGTTGGATTAAGCAGGAAACGCGTCAAAAATCGGTGACAGTAGGAAAACCTGATAGGTTTAAGCAAGAAACGCATCAAAAAACGGAGACAGTAGGAAAACCTGATAGGATTAAGCAGGAAACGCGTCAAAAAACGGTGTCAGTAGGAAAAATTGGTTGGATTAAGCAGGAAACGCGTCAAAAAACGGTGTCAGTAGGAAAACCTGATAGGATTAAGCAGGAAACGCGTCAAAAAACGGAGACAGTAGGAAAACCTGATAGGATTAAGCAAGAAACGCGTCAAAAAACGGAGCCAGTAGGAAAACCTGATAGGATTAAGCAGGAAACGCGTCAAAAAACGGAGTCAGTAGAAAAAACAGATAGGATTAAGCAAGAAACGAGTCAAAAAACGGAGTCAGTAGAAAAAGCAGATAGGATTAAGCAAAAAACGAGTCAAAAACCCGCGTCAGTAGCAAAAATTGCTTGAATCAGCAGTGAAACAGAAGTAACAGCCATAGGCAATTGCAGTCAACCACCTACCACAAAAAAACACACGAACCTACAGCCCGTGTGTTTGCTAACTTAGTTCTTCTCCATCACCGCAAAATAATTCCCTTCGTTATCGGCAAAGTTGAATACTTTACCAAAAGGCATTTCAACGAGCTCGCCTACTGTGACTTCTTTATTCTTGTATGTTTGGTAGAGCTTTTCAATGTCAGTTGTATAAAACATTAGAGATGGTGTCCCAAGGTTTAATTCAGGGCTCATCTTTGCCACGGTTTGTTTATCTTGAAGGACAATGGTTGTTTCTGTTTGTTCGGACGAAGCAACCTCATACCATTTAAAATCCCCTTCGTCATTTTCCGCGATCAGTTTGAAGCCGATTTTTTCTATCCAAAATTGCAAGCTTGTTTGTTGGTCGTTGACGTATAACATGATTTGTCCTAGTGATAGGGTCAAAATAATTGCCTCCTTTATCTTGTCGCTTGACTATCCATATATATGACTTCCCACGTATGTCCATCAAGATCTTGAAAGCCCATTTGATACATAAATCCAAAGTCTTTTGCTTCAGATGCCAATCTACCACCAGCATCTAGCGCTTTTTTAATGATTTCATTGACTTGGTTTCTACTTTCAGCAGCAAAGGATGTAATGACCTCAATTTGGTCATTAGAATCAATGATGTTTTTGGCGGTAAAGTTTTTAAACTGTCCCTCTGTCATCAGCATGGAAAAAGTATGTTCATTGATGACCATACATGCGGCGTCATCATTCGTGAAATCGTCGTTGAAAGTAAACCCAATTTGTTTAAAAAAGTCCATTGACTTCTTTAGGTCTTTCACAGGTAAATTAATAAATGTCATCTTAGGTTGAAAGGACATTTCTTGTCACCTTCTCTTTCATAGTTAATGGTAAGACTGATTTCACGTTAATTATAGAGACATGCTATGAGGTAGTCAATTTTAATTTAGAATATTCTGTAAAAAGAACATACTTCATTCCTTCTTATCATTCTTCATAACAGAGATACACCCCTTTTTATAATTCTAGGAGGGGTGTATTAACTCGTTACATTTGCTTTTTTAATGCAATAACAATCTTTGTACCTTGATGCTGTTCACTAGTCAGATAAACGGTGCCACCGTGGGCTGTAATGATATCTCTCGCAATCGCCATTCCAAGCCCAGTACCTTGTGCTTTTGTATTAGTGCCACGGTAGTATCGGTCAAAAATTTGCTCTAGGTCGTCGGGAGCGATGCCGTTTCCATTATCCTCAATGATTAGTTTTCCAGCTTCTAGACGAATATCTACCTCAACGTCTGATGCATTATGCAGAAGGGCATTGTGAATAAAATTCAATAGAGCTCGTTTCATTAAATGCTGGTCGATGGACCAAATGAGTGCCGGATCATCACTTTCAAAATTGATATGATAGCAGTCATAACGAGGATCATTCAGGATGTCTATAACAATTTCCCGCGTAAATCGTTCTACCTTTATTTCTTGTATGTGCAAAGGTAATTCTTGGTTGCGTAATCGCAGTGTTAGGTTAAAGTCATCTAGTAGTTCTTTCATATAAAGAGATTGCCGCTCAATGACTTCTGCGTACTCCTGTCTCTCCGCGTGGGAAACTTGCTCCTCATTTAATAACTCGGCATAGCCGCGAATGGAGGCAAGCGGTGTTTTTAAATCATGGGAAACATTACTTATCCATTCGTTACGCATATTTTCGAGTTTTTTACGTTCTTCCTCATGCGCTTGAAGGGTAGTGGAAACTTCATTCAGATTGGCAAACACAGGTTTATAAATACCTGCTCGTTTCGTCTTTTGAACAGTGAAATTTCGTGCTTTAAGTTGAGAAATGCGTTCAATCATATAATGAACAGGCTTGGTCAGTATTGTGCTAAAGAGTAGCCCAACAATAGCTGCGATAATCAAATCAACAATCGTTATGGCAATGATTGCTTTGAAAACATACGTAATGACTGAAGTGGTATCCATCATGAAAGTAACGCGCTCCTCTTTACTTTGGGGGACACCAATGATGTAACTATATTCTTCGAATTCCCCGAGGAAATACGTATTAAAATGATCGTCCATATACTTATATTTATGTACAAGTTCTACAGGGCTATAATGATTTGCAACTCCATCAGGTGCAAATTTAGAGGAAATCACCTCTCCATTTTGATTTAAAATTTGCAGCCACGCACCGAATGATTCTAGCGCCTCTACTCCTTCAGCTGAAAGAGTTGGTTGTTCATCTTCTATTGTTAAATAGTTAGAAAAAGAACGGGTGAATCGTTCGGCTGAACCACTTTCTACTTGATCAATGCCTTGTTGTTGCTGATAAATAAGCAAACCAATTAAAACCATTGTATTTACAATGATGACGATGAAAACGATGCTTAAAATTGAGAATAAATACCTACCAGTTAATTTCCATTTCATTTGTCCTCACCTATTTTACATTCAGTCGATACCCGAGCCCTTTAACCGTCGTAATGAAGGTCGGTTTGGAGGGGTTATCTTCTATTTTCTCACGTAATCTGCGGATATGAACCATTAAAGTATTATCTGCTCCGTAGAAGTCTTCACCCCACACGGTTTGAAACAATGTTTCCTTACTAAGTATTCGGTTTGGGTTTCGGATAAAACAAGCCATTAACCCAACTTCCTTAGCAGTTAGTTCTATGCGTTGATCCTGCTTGTACACTTCTGTTTGTTCTTTATTTAAGGCAAAAGGACCGGCAGTCATCATCGTTGTTTCTATCATTGTTTGTTCAGATATCTGTTGTGAATAGCTGCCAGCACGTCGGAGTTGCGCTTTCACACGATAAGCAACTTCTTTTGGGCTGAATGGTTTTGTAATATAGTCATCTCCGCCAATTGCCAATCCTAATATCTTATCGATTTCATCTGTTTTGGCGGATAGGAATAAAATTGGAATTCTCGAGACTTCACGGATTTTTTTACATAAATCGTAGCCCTCACCGTCAGGAAGCATCACATCGAGAATCGCTAAATCTGGGGAGAAAGCCTGGAATTGTTCCCAACCACTCTTAACTGTACCTGCTGTTTGTATCGATTGAAATCCTTCTTTTTTTAGAGAAGTTTGCATGAGCTGACATAAATCTTGTTCATCATCAACGATTAGAATACGAGGCTGTTCCACAATAATTCCTTCCTTTCATCTATCTATTAGCCTTATCTTAACAGTGTTTAACGATTATTATATACAATTTAAGGATTTTGTAAGGTAGAAGTGAATTTAGTGTAAGGATGGGGAGGTAAAGTAGAGACATAAGAAAGAGGTGCTTAATATATGGAATCATTATTAGTTGTAAAAAAGGTAGAAAAAATATACGGAAAAGGTGCAAACACATTTCATGCGCTTCAGAATATATCATTTGACATTAACCATGGGGAATTTGTAGGCGTTATGGGGCCATCAGGAGCTGGGAAGTCTACCTTACTAAATGTATTGGCAACAATTGACTCTCCGACAAACGGTGATATTTATATTGAAGAAGACAATATTGCCAAAATGAAAGAAGAGAAGTTAGCGGATTTTCGCCGTGATCATTTAGGTTTTATTTTTCAAGACTACAACCTACTCGATTCATTAACTGTTCGCGAAAATATTGTCTTGCCACTGGCGATTGCTAAAAAATCAGCAAAGGAAATGGCTGAAAAAGTAGAGACATTAGCGCATACTTTCGGGATTGCTTCTTTATTGGATAAATATCCTTATCAAATATCTGGAGGTCAGAAACAAAGAACGGCAGCTTGTCGTGCACTGATTTCGAATCCTAAATTGATTTTTGCTGATGAACCGACTGGTGCTTTGGATTCAAAGTCAGCAACAGACTTACTAGAAAGCATGAGCCAATTAAATGAAAAGCATGAAACAACAATTATGATGGTTACGCATGATGCTTATGCTGCTAGTTTTTGCCGAAGAATTCTTTTTATTAAAGATGGCCAATTATCAAAGGAAATCTATCGTGGTTCACATACGAGGAAAGAGTTTTTCCAAATGATCTTAGCGGAATTGGCACAGCTAGGCGGTGACGATAATGACGCTATTTGATTTAGCGATCAAGAATATTCGTCGAAATGTGAAGAGTTATGGGCTGTACATCGGCTCGATGATTTTCTCTATTATCATTTATTTTACTTTTGTCACGTTGAAATATAGTGAAGACATCACTGCCTTGGCAGCAGTCTCAAAGCAAGTCAGTAGTATTATGAGTGCATCTGCATTTGTCCTGATTATTTTTGTTGCTGTATTTATCCTTTATTCGAACTCTTTTTTTATGAAAAAAAGGAAGCAGGAAGTAGCGCTTTATTCCTTACTTGGGGTACGTAAACGCTCCATCGGTTTTATGCTTTTTTTCGAGAATATCGTTATTGGCGTAATTGCCTTAATTATTGGTGTTGGCTTGGGCTTCTTACTATCACAACTTCTCTTAATGGTTTTATTAAAATTAATGGGACTTGAAGTAATGAGCAGTCTAGCATTTTCACCAAGTGCAGTTGTTAATACAGTCATCGTCTTTATGATTCTGTTTTTATTTACGTCATTACAAGGGTATCGTGTAATTTATCGTTTTAAGTTAATTGATTTATTTCACGCAGAAAAGAAAGGCGAGGAATTGCCGAAAGCACGTCTTATTTCGGCTTTATTAGGTGTGGCATCATTAGCAGGTGCTTATTGGTTGGCGTTGCAAGATTTGATGACTTCAGAAGTATGGCGCTTACTTAGTGTAGCTATGCCATTAGTTATTATTGGATTAACGGTGTTAGGAACGTATCTGATTTTTAATAGTGTACTTGTTTATATTTTATCGAAATTAAAAAATCAAAAGAACTGGGCTTGGAAAGGCTTAAATCTATGGACAACGTCACAGCTATTGCACCGCATTCGTGGAAATGCACGAACACTAACAGTGATTGCAACTTTAAGTGCGACAACAATTACTGCTGGAGGTGCGGTATTTGGGCTTTATTATAATGCGGATAAAGAAATAGAGACCTATACGCCTATTACATTTATGTGGGAGGGCGAGCCACAGAAAATTACACAAGACATTGTTGTGTATGAAGAGGAAATCAAAAGTAAAACTGTCCGTATAGCTGAAGGTGACATGGAAATAGACTACCAAGTAATGGATTATTCAACCTTCAAGCAATTGGCTACACGACAAGGGTGGGAGGACCTCCCTACCATTAATCAGGAAGAGGCATTCATTCTGGATACGTATTATGATGAGCGTTGGTCGACGAAAGTAGATGAGGTTAAGCTTAATAAGCAGACATTAAATGTGATCGCTTACGAGGATCGATCCGTTGTTAATACCTTCACAATGGGAGGTAAATTATTAGTTGTAACAGATGCTTTGTTTGAACAAATAGACAGCCCGCAGGTGACCTACCAAGCGGTTCAAGTGGAAGATTATAAAAAGCAGCAAGCACTATCAGATGATTTAGCTGCTTCTACAGAACAATTTTCAAGTGCAACACAACAATATAAAGATTCCATTGAAGCTTCAGGCTCTATGCTATTTGTTGGAAGCTTTCTTGGACTCGTATTCTTAGTCGCTACGGGTAGCATCATTTTCTTTAAGATGATGACTGAAGCAGAAGAAGATAAAGGGAAATATCAAGTGTTATACAAAATTGGTGTGTCACAAAAAGAAATGAAACGAACGATTAGACATCAGGTGGGAATGATCTTTACTGCGCCGTTACTACTTGGATTAATGCATGGAGCGATCGCCTTAGTTGCATTTTCTAATTTGCTAATGATGAATCTGCTTATACCAGTAGTAATATGGATGCTAGCATATACAATGATCTATTTCATCTATTATTTCTTAACGATAAGAAGCTTTCAAAAGACGATATTTTCAATGTTAGGGGAGAGATAAATGAAGAAGACAACTGGGGTTATTGGAGGAATTGTCATCGTTTTTATTGTGGCAGTTATTCTATTAATAAATATAGATTTTAATCGTTTAGGCAAAGAGAATGCGTATGTTCAATTAAATGAAGAGCCGAGAGTAGAAGAAGAAACATTAGAATCAGGAGAAGTGATGAAAAGGTATTGGTATGAGCTGCCAGCTTATAATAAAGAAGGCAAAGCAATCGCAGTAGAATTCTCTGCTTCTAGAGCTTTGCGTGAGGATGCCTACTTAATGCTTTACCTTGATGATAGTAATGAAGTCACGTCTTACGATGAAGTAAAAGAAAGTGATATTCCTTCAGAAGTAATAGAAAAAATAAAATCGTAAAGATAGGTCCCTGAAATTTTTATTCGGGGGCTTTTAAGTATTTTGGAATAATAAATATTTAGAATGGTAAAGTTGAATAAAACAGCAAAATATCCGTTAAAAGCAAATAAAAGAATACCCACTAAGAAAAAATGCGCGGAACTTTCCAACTTTTATCTGTTTTCCATTATTTTTTTCAGTCAAATATCAAAAAATTTTATATAATATAAATAGGATTTATACTATTATAGAGGGAGAAGAATTTCTTCTATGATGGATAATTGCCAATTTTATAGTATAATTAGTATTGAGAAATATATATTTTGCAAAGATTGATGACATTTAATTTAGCGCATTTTAAAGAGAAGGTGCCTGCACAATGTAAACGTTTGCCTACATCGACCAACAACTGGAAGGGTAGAGAAGCGTTTTTGGTGTAGGTTAGACTATTGTCTTATTTTCTCTGCAAATTTCACGGTATAAGGATGGTAAAAAATGAGCAACGGGGAAACCAAAGAAGTGATTTTAATTGGTGCTGGGATTATGAGCGCGACTTTAGGTTCGCTCTTAAAAGAATTAGTTCCAGACTGGAAAATCAAAGTGTTTGAGAAATTGGATAAAACAGGGGAAGAAAGTTCAAATGAGTGGAACAATGCAGGTACAGGTCATGCTGCATTATGTGAGCTTAACTATACGAAAGAAAATCCAGATGGTTCTGTTGATATTAAGAAAGCCATCAATATTAACGAGCAGTTCCAAGTTTCTAAACAATTTTGGGCTTATCTAGTTGATAGTCAATTAATTAGAAGACCACAAGAGTTCATTATGCCTTTGCCACATATGAGTTTAGTGCAAGGACAAAAAAATGTAGAGTTTTTGAAAAGACGTCATGAAGCAATGTCTAGCAATCCACTATTTGCTAGTATGGAGTATGCGACAGATCATGAAACATTAAAAAAATGGATTCCATTAATTATGGAAAACCGAGCAACTACTGATGCGATTGCCGCAACAAAAATCGATTCAGGGACAGATGTAAACTTCGGTGCTCTTACACGTTTATTATTCCAACAACTAGAGTCTCAAGGTGTGGAAATGCACTATCAGCATAGTGTAGATGATTTAAAACGCACAAGAGATGGCGGCTGGGAAGTGAAAGTACGTGACCATGCAGGTGGAAACCTGGAAAACCATAAAGCAGACTTTGTCTTTATCGGTTGTGGAGGCGGTAGCTTACACTTACTACAAAAGTCAGGTATTCCTGAAGGGAAAGGCATTGGCGGGTTCCCTGTCAGTGGAATATTTATGTCTTGTACAAACCAAGAGATCGTTGAACAGCACCATGCGAAAGTTTATGGTAAAGCGCCTGTGGGTGCACCACCAATGTCTGTGCCGCATTTGGATACAAGATACATTAATAACAAAAAATCATTATTATTCGGTCCATTCGCCGGCTTCTCACCAAAGTTTTTAAAAAATGGATCCATGTTTGATTTAATCACTTCTGTTAAGCCAAGCAATGTGTTAACCATGTTATCAGCTGGTGTGAAGGAAATGGGCTTAACAAAATATCTAATTGAGCAAGTGCTACAGTCAAAAGAAAAGCGTATGGAGCAATTACGTGAATTCGTTCCAAATGCAAAAAGTGAAGACTGGGAATTAGTCATTGCTGGACAACGTGTGCAAGTGATTAAAGATACAGAAGAAGGCGGAAAAGGGACGCTCCAATTTGGTACTGAAGTGGTAACGGCAGGCGACGGTTCAATAGCTGCTTTATTAGGCGCATCACCAGGGGCATCAACAGCTGTTCCAGTAATGCTGGATATCATTGAGCGCTGCTTCCCAGAAAACATAAAAGAGTGGGAGCCAAAAATTAAAGAGATGGTACCATCTTACGGTCTTTCTTTATCAGAAAATCCCGAGTTACTCCAAAAAGTAAATCAAACGACTGACCGAGCGCTCGGTTTAGATCAAAATAAAGCGATTCATAATTAATATATGAGAGAGAAACCTGAACATCACAGCTGAAGTGTGGAATGTTCAGGTTTTTTTGTGTTTATGAATGGTTATTGATTGGTGGGGAATATTGTAAGCCTGTCCGAACAGCCGCATAATAAATAGTTGAAAATCAGAGGAATTTTGGAAAATGATTGTGATTAGATACGAGTTCCAGAGTAGCGTATTTATGATTGTGCATAGGCGAATTACCCGCATAATCTGACAGAATAAATGTAACTTTTGTGAAAATAGCCCTTTAGTCCCCTGGCGTTTTTCCATACAAACCCTTTTCCCTCTCCGGTTATTAATAAATCATTTATGAAATCCGTCCGTAATGTTGCTGTTCTAAACCCTATATTTCCCTTAGTGTGTAAGTATTATCTATTGTCAGATCCTAATATAATCTGATATGATTTATTCGTAAAGTATTTAGACGTCTAAATATATTATTTTAATAAAGGGGTCTTTCTCATGAAATTGAATGGTAAGGTTGCGATTATTACTGGGAGTGCTTCTGGAATCGGAAGAGGAATGGCGCTTGCGATGGCGAAAGAAGGCGCGCATGTTGCCATTGTTGATGTGAATGAAGAAAAAGGGAAAGAGACATTAGCAGAGATTCGTGTTCACACAGAAGGTATGCTGTTTATCAAAGATATCACAGTACAAGAAAACATTACGCAAATTGTTGAAGAAGTTGTTAGGAAGTTTGGTAAACTTGATATTCTCGTAAATAATGCACATGTATCTAAGCAGGTGCTCTTTAATGAAACAACTCAAGAACATTTTGACCTTTCTTTTAACACTGGTTTTTATCCAACGGTTCGCTTTATGCAAGCGGCGTATCCTGAGTTAAAGAAAAATAAAGGAAAAGTCATTAATTTTGCTTCAGGAGCGGGAATTGATGGACAAGTGACACAAACAGCTTATGCTGCTGCGAAAGAAGCGATACGTGCCATCACACGTGTAACAGCAAATGAATGGGGACCTGATCATATTAATATTAACTTGATTTCTCCAATTGCTTTAACACCAGGTGTTGAACAATGGAAGCAACATGCGCCAGAAGCATATGATGCGATGGTAAATAAGATTCCATTACGCCGTTTAGGTGATCCCGAAAATGATATCGGAAAAGTAGCTGTATTCTTAGCAAGTGAAGATTCAAACTACATTACTGGACAAACTATTCTTGTTGATGGTGGATCAATAAAATTACATTAATTCAAAAATCTCCTACCAAAATAAATGGCGGGGGATTTTTTTGTCTCTAATTCAGATTCCATCATTATAAGTAGACAGAATGTTTGTAAATGCCCGTCAAAATGACATTATAGAGGGATTGAGCTATAATATATCCGTTATTGATTACCTTTCATAAATGGAAAGGGGGTTTATTTCATTTGATTCAAATGCATGATATAAGTAAACGCTTCGCTGATTATGAAGCGATTAAAGCGGTTGATATCGAAGTAAATGAAGGCGAGATCTACGGCATCATTGGTGCAAGTGGAGCGGGGAAATCGACATTACTACGGTTAATGAACTTGCTTGAAGTACCCGATTGCGGTGAAGTCGTTGTTGATGGAAAAAACTTGATGACGATGAAACCAAAACAGTTAAGAGAAGCGAGAAAATCAATGGGGATGATTTTTCAGCATTTTAATCTTGTGGCGAATTTAACTATTTATGATAATGTCGAGGTTTGTCTTCAGCTAGCAAACTACCCGAAGCATCAACGAAGAGAAAGAGTGATGGAATGCTTAAGGTTCGTAGGTCTTGCTCATTTGGAAAAGCAGTACCCACAAAGTTTAAGTGGCGGTCAAAAACAAAGAGTGGCGATTGCTAGAGCCCTTGCGAACGAGCCTAAGGTGTTATTATGCGATGAACCAACTTCTTCACTTGATCCTCATACAACAGCGGAAATTCTCGCTGTGCTAGAGGAGATTAATCGTACATTAGGGGTCACGATTGTCATTGTTAGCCATGAGATGGAGGTTATACAAAGCATTTGTCACCGCGTATCGGTTATGGCAGATGGCTCTGTCTATAAGACAATTGAGCTTGAACCGAAAGGCATCCCTGATGTGGACCACACCCCTGAATATTTTATTGAAAAATTAACAGGTGAGGTGAGCGGGGATGCCTGAAGTATTGCAAAGGTATGAGGCGGAAATATGGCAAGCGATTGGCGAGACTTTTACGATGGTGGGGATGTCTATTCTTGCCGCTGTCATCGTGGGACTCCCTGTTGGAACACTACTTTTTCTTTGTCGAAAAGGGAATTTACTAGAAAGTCGAGCTGTTTTTTCGATTTTAAATTTATTGGTAAATACGATTCGTTCTTTTCCATTTTTATTATTAGTCGTCTTCTTGATTCCTTTTACAAGGTTTATTATTGGGACAGCGATAGGCACAGCGGCAGCAACTGTACCGCTTTCAATTATCGCTATCGCACATTATTCTCGCCTTGTAGAACAGTCTTTATTAGATGTCCCTAGAGGCGTAATAGAGGCAGCAAAGGCAATGGGCGCATCGGTTGTCGAAGTTGTCTTCAAATTTTTATTTGTCGAAGCACGTTCAGGGCTAGTCCTTGGCTTAACGACTTCAATTATTAGTTTTATATCCTATTCCACTATTATGGGGGTAGTAGGTGGTGGAGGAATTGGTGATTTCGCCATTCGCTATGGATATCAACAATTTATGACGGATTTAATGATATATATGATCATTATTATGGTCATTCTCGTACAGTGCATCCAGTTTATTGGGACAACTGTTGCGAGAGTGATTGATAAGAGATGACTACATACTGAAGGAGGACAATATGAAAAGACTATTTGCTTTAATGATACTAAGTATTTTGATGCTTGCTGCTTGTGGTCAAGAAACAGAAGATCAAACAGACGATAAACAAATAAATGGTGGTGACAGTAAAGAAGAGGTAACACTAAAAGTCGCTTCGCTTATTCCACCGATGACAGAGATTCTTGAGTTAGTAGCGCCACAACTGAAAGAAGAGGGCATTCATCTAGAGATGGTTGTGCTAAGTGATAATGTGCAACCCAATACAGCATTAGCGGCAAAAGAAGTAGATGCAAACTTTTTTCAACATGTTCCTTATATGGAGGAGTACAATCGTAGTAATGATGCGAATTTAGTGGCAATACAAGAGATTTATTTTGCCAATTATGGTGTTTATTCAAAGAACTTTGAAGATATAGCTGATTTACCTGAAGGAGCAACGATTGCCATTGCCAATGATGTATCCAATATTGACCGTTCATTAGCATTACTAGCGCAACATGATGTGATTGAATTAAAAGAAAAAACAGGTCCATATTATACGAAATCAGACATCACATCTAATCCAAAGAATTATCAGTTCGAAGAGGTAGATTTATTAATGCTAGCGAGAATGTATGATGATGCTGATGCAGTCGTAATGACTCCTGCTTATGCTGCACCACTGGGCTTAACACCAAAAAGTGATGCACTACTAACAGAAGGTATTGATAATGACTTTGCCATTACACTTGTCGCTCGCGAAGATAACAAAGATTCAGAAGCGATTCAAAAACTTGCAGAAGCAATGACAAGCCCTGAAGTGAAAAAATTCTTAGAAGAAAATTATGATGAAACGGCGATTCCGGCATTTGAATAACATAGAAATGTGTTAGATCCAAGAGGCTGGAAGCAAACTAAATTTATCATTTCTAATCCTTACCTAAACTAAATACGTGAAAAATAATAAAAAACGAACTAATCTGAAGCTCTAAAATAGAGTTTCAAATATTAGTTCGTTTTTTTCATTTGCGGAAAACCTTTTGTCCCAGCCTCTTGTGGCATTTTATAAATGTATCTGTCTATGTGAGTCTGATGTATTGAATCAGAACCTTCTTAATGAATTGGTTGGTGGGAAATGAAGCGGGATGATCGCGCAAAAGTCGAGGGAGAAAAGGAAAGAAGTACGCGTAAATAGGGAATACGCGCAAAAGTGAGTGAAGAAAAGGAAAGAAGTGCGCGCAAATAGGGAATACGCGCAAAAGTGAGTGGAGAAAAGGAAAGAAGTGCGCGCAAATAGGAAATACGCGCAAAAGTGAGTAAAGAAAAGGAAAGAAGTGCGCGCAAACAGGGAATACGCGCAAAAGTGAGTGGAGAAAAGGAAAGAAGTGCGCGCAAATAGGGAATACGCGCAAAAGTGAGTAAAGAAAAGGAAAGAAGTGCGCGTAAATAGGGAATACGCGCAAAAGCGAGTGAAGAAAGGGAAAGAAGTGCGCGCAAATAGGGAATACGCGCAAAAGTGAGTGAAGAAAAGGAAAGAAGTGCGCGCAAATAGGGAATACGCGCAAAAGCGAGTGAAGAAAGGGAAAGAAGTGCGCGCAAATAGGGAATACGCGCAAAAGTGAGTGGAGAAAAGGAAAGAAGTGCGCGTAAATAGGGAATACGCGCAAAAAATCGAATAAAAAACCAAAGTTGTGAACGCAAAGTCACAGTAGCTTACAGCAAGAACGTTTAGATCCGAGGTTTATGTATGACTCATTGTGCGTGCCTTTAATTTTCTTAAACCTTTAACGATATTTTCCATCCCATTCAAGCTTTTATAATTTCAGATCGGCTTTTTGATACGATAACGGTTCTCTCCGAATTAGCTAGTAACAAAGCAAAAAGCCGAGTGAGTGGATCGTAACTCTCTCGGCTTTTTGCTTTTTGTCACTTAAACAATCAAGCTTAATAATAAAGTAAATACTAGGCCTGAAATGGCAATGATTGTTTCTAATAATGTCCATGTAGCAAACGTTTCTTTCATTGATAAACCAAAATACTCTTTAAACATCCAGAAACCTGCATCATTGACGTGGGATGCGATTAAGCTACCTGCACCTGTTGCGAGTACAACGAGAGCTAGGTTAACGTCTGTTTGACCGAGTAAAGGGATAACAAGTCCAGCTGTTGTTAATGCTGCAACTGTCGCAGAACCTAAGGAAATTCTCAAGATGGCTGCGATGGTCCAGGCTAATAAGATAGGTGAAAGGGTCGTGCCTTCGAATAATTGGGCAACATAATCACCAACCCCACCGTCAATCAATACTTGCTTGAAAGCACCACCGCCACCGATGATCAGTAGCATCATTCCAATTTGTGTGATGGCTGTTGTGCAAGAGTCCATTACTTGTTTAATTGGAATATTGCGGCCAATGCCCATTGTGTAAATGGCCACAAGTAGAGAGATCAAAATCGCGATTGAAGCATCACCAATGAACTTAATCACGATAACGATTATGCTATCGCTAAAGCCCATCGTTTCTTGAAGTAAAGTAACGATTGTTGCAATCGACATAAGGATAACTGGTAACATCGCTGTAAATACACTGATACCAAACCCTGGTGTGTCTTCAAGTTTAAATTGTTTTTGCTCACCTAAAGAAGCAATATTTCCGCTCTTTGTGAATGAGTTTGGTACGATTTTCTTCGCAATTTTAGTGAAAACTGGACCAGCAATAATCACTGTTGGGATAGCAATAATCATCCCATATAATAGAACTTCACCGATATTTGCACCGTACTCACCAGCAATGACGGTTGGACCAGGGTGAGGCGGTAAGAAACCATGTGTAACAGATAATGCTGCTGCCATTGGGATACCGAGATAAAGAATCGATACTTTTAATTCTCTTGAAATCGCAAATACGATGGGAATAAGTAATACAAGACCTACTTCAAAGAATAGGGCAATCCCGATAATAAAGGATGATACGACAACTGCCCATTGGATATTTTTCTCACCAAACTTATTGACAAGGGTCATTGCAATTCTTTGTGCACCGCCAGCATCAGCGATTAATTTACCAAGCATAGCACCTAGACCAAAGATTAGGGCGATATGTCCAAGTGTTCCACCAAGACCGCTTTCAATCGTGCCAACAATTTCTGATGCAGGCATGCCAAGAGCTAGGGCAACACCAAATGAAACGATAATAAGTGAGACAAATGTGTTGAGTTTGAGCCCCATAATAAGGAGCAATAGGGCAATGATACCTAAAGCAACAATAAATAATGGCATAGTTTTCTCTCCTTTTTATTCGCTATCTTTTCCAATCAAGCCTCTTTGGTAGTTAGCGATTTTTGTATATTCCTCTGTTAATACTCTTGTCAGGTTGATAAAGCTAGGCATTAGTTGACGATACGCATTTGCTGCATCTTCATCTGGTGTATGTTTATGTGTGCTACCGATCATGTCAGAAGCTACTGCAAAATTTTCAATCTCTCCTGTAGCGTATAACCCAAGGATACATGCCCCTAAGCAGGAACTTTCATAGCTTTCAGGTACGACCACTTCAGAATCAAAAATATCCGCCATCATTTGGCGCCAAACAGCAGAGCGGGCAAATCCGCCTGTCGCTTGAATACGCGTAACAGGTTCGTCCATACACTCCATAAGTGCGAGGAAAACAGTGTATAAGTTGAAAATGACACCCTCTAATGCGGCGCGAATCATATGTTCTTTTTTATG
Source organism: Cytobacillus sp. FSL R5-0569 (assembly GCF_038007265.1). NCBI lineage: Bacteria > Bacillati > Bacillota > Bacilli > Caryophanales > Bacillaceae > Cytobacillus > Cytobacillus sp. FSL R5-0569. Next base: position 4,597,010 of record NZ_JBBOWW010000001.1, on the reverse strand, counting down.
TGAAAGGGTTAAACCAAAGAATGAGCCTCGAACATCTGGATTCCATACAGGTGCTCTTTCACCCGCAAGGAAAGGATGGAAAATAAGTCCATTTGCACCCGGTCTCACACGTTCAGCAATTTTTGTTAACACTTCATATGGATCGAGTCCTAAACGTTTGGCAGTCTCTACCTCGGATGAGGCAAATTCGTCACGAATCCAACGGAGGACAATCCCACCATTATTAACAGGGCCACCAATGACCCAATGATCTTCCGTTAGTGCATAACAGAAAATCCGGCCTTTTTCATCTGTTTGCGGACGGTCAATAATCGTACGAATGGCTCCACTAGTTCCGATGGTGACAGCGATTTCCCCTTTGCCAATTGCATTGACACCAAGATTAGAGAGGACACCATCACTTGCACCGATAACAAAAGGGGTATGAGGATCAAGTCCCATTTGTAAGGCAAGCTCACTGTCACAGTGCGTGAATATCTGTGTTGTGGGAACAAGGGTGGATAGCTGGTCCTCGCGAATGCCCGCTATCTTTAATGCTTCTTTGTCCCATGTTAATTCAGTAAGATTCATCATTCCCATTGCTGATGCGATAGAATAATCAACAACATATTGGTTAAAGAACTTCTTGAAAATATACTCTTTTATGCCAATGTATTTTTTCGCTCTTTGGGCTATTTCTGGGCGTTCATTTGTGATCCATGTTATTTTACTCAATGGGGACATTGGATGAATAGGGGTCCCTGTACGTTTATAAATCTCATGACCACCCCATTCATCTTTAATTTTATGTGCCCATGATTCACTGCGGTTATCGGCCCATGTAATACATGGAGTCAATGGTTGATCATTCTCATCGATAGCAATTAGGCTATGCATGGCACTACTAAAGGAAATAAATGCTGGCATCATTTCTCTATTTTTTTTCATAATGTTCGTTATCGCCTGCTTGACCGCTTGGTAGATTTCTTCAGGGTCCTGCTCAGCTGTAGACATATCTGGTGTATGCAATGGGTAGCCGATGTTTTCTTTTTGAATGACTTTCCCGTCTTTTGTAAAAAGAACAGCCTTTGTGCTGGTTGTTCCAATATCTACACCTAACATATAGGTTGTCATTTTGTTCCGCCCCCTTCTGCAAGAATTTCTTGGGATTTCCACATATCTTCAACTCTTCCTTGCACATCATCAAAATTTTGATGGAGAGATTGAATCATTAATGTTTTATCTTTTTTCTCAATCGCTTCGATATAGAGAGCGTGGTTTGTGAATATACGTTCGAAATCGTGCTGGTTTTCTTTAAAACGCTTACGCATGGATAATAGAATCAATCCTTCCATAACTGGTTTTAAATTATTCCAGATCATTAATATATATGAGTGATTAGCGGCTCGAATAATTGTCTCATGAAATTGTAAATCCTGAAGTGAGAATTCATCCGCATCATTATATTTAATAGAGACTTTCATCATTTCTAAAATCTTATTGAGTTCTTTTACAAGGTCTGTAATATCTGAACGTACAAGTCGTTGATAGATAAACGTTTCAATAAGAATACGCACATCGTATATTTCTTCTATTTCTTTCTCGGATAAGCCAATGACGACTGCACCCATTCGTTCTTGGCGAATAATATTTTCAGCAGAAAGAATTTTTAATGCTTCTCTTATTGGTGATCGACTTACTGAAAAGTCAGCAGCTAATTTATTTTCAGAAAGAATGGTACCGCTTTCAATACGTCCTGAGAGAATTTGCATCCTTAATTCACTTACAACGCGCTCACCTGTCGAAGCTTTCGTAAGCCATTTGGAAGGGTAGAGAAATTCTATTGGTTCGTTCATCATAACACCTTCTCATTTTAGTATACTTGTATACAAGTATTATATCTCGAATTTTCGATTATTCAAGGCGTTAATAAGAATTGTTTTTTTAGTATGGAGGAAATGGGGGGAAGGGTGGCGGACGAATCCTCTTAGAAAGGTATTCTTAGCTCAAATAAAGATTTAATTATTATTCACTATTTAAGATAAATCATTCGTCACTATTCCATTTAGGTTACATATAATGAAGCAATTTGATGTTGAAGGAGTGGGAAGGGTGTTTTGTAATGATGAGAATATTACCTTATTGATTGTCTCCTTAGAGAAGGGTGAAGTGACACCCATTCAATGTCACCTGAATGCTTCTTCACTCTTATATTGTGTACAAGGGAGAATAGAAGTATCATTTGTGTTACCAGATGTACATCAAATCAAGTTGTTCACTATTTCCCCCAACCAAGTAGTTAATATCCCCAAAGGATGTTGGCACCTTATACAAGCTAAAAAAGATAGTCAATGGTTAAATGCTTTTGATTGTCCTCTGCCTCAAACCATTTTTGCATCGCAGGTACAAGAGTTAAATGAGCCTAGAATACTCACGTCAAAAGCACTTCGTCAACATACCGTAATGGCAATTGAAAGTGAACCCTACTATTATCATCATGGTAACTTATCGTTTCCAAAAAAATAGAGCCATAGTTCTACCAGGGTAAACAAGGTGGGACCGTATAGGATTCCTCCATAAAAAGCAAAGATGAAGGCCGAGCAAGTAGGAGTTGCCCGTCATTCAGATGGATAAACCAAAGCGAAAATAGTACATATCCCAGTAAACATTAGCACATACTATAATTAAAAAGGTACGCTGCTCTTATAACGTGTACGGTTCGTGTTTTTGAGAAAAGCATCATGAAGACCATCATTCAAAAGAAGGAGGTGTGAGGCGTGGAAATTAAAAAAGCAAGCAATCGACATTATGGTATCGATGATAGTGGGAAGGAACAAGGAGAAGTTACTTTTTCGGAAAGAAACGATCACACCATTGTTATTGATCATACATATGTAGAGGAAGAAGCAAGAGGGACTGGACTTGCTGAACAACTAGTGGATTCGGTTGTGCAAGAGGTGAAAAGTCAAAATAAAAAAATTGTCCCAGCTTGTCCCTTTGTCGCTGCCCTATTTAAGAAGAAAGCAGAATATCGGGAAGTGCAAGCTTAAACCAAAAAAGTAGGCGACCCCTACTTTTTTTATTTGCTTCAATCAAGTGATTCCTCCCATGTAATGTTCAAATTTAAAACACTATCGTTAGATATGATAGGATGGTCTACCACTTAAATTTTTTAAGATGTGTTTGAATAAATACAACCCATCTAGGTTCTTTAAAGGACTCCTATGGGGTAAATCTCCTCTCCCTTAAGGCATTGTTCCCGCTTCAAAAGATTTAATTTTACAGTAATATATTCTTAAAACAAAAGTATTGGTTATTTGTTCGACAGAATTCATCATTATTTTGAAGAAAAAAGAGGTGATTCTTATATAAGAAGAGAATTATAGGCTAATAGTTTAGAATTTTTAGACTTTATAAGTTAAGTTAATTTTCTTACTATGATAAAAATTTAGAAAATGTTCAACAAAATAACGTGGTAATGCTTTAATTCGTATTTATTTTTTGTAAAGAATCTATTATAATATAATAATTCAATCTAATTGTTTATTGTTGTATAACAGAAAATGAAAGAGGAGGGAAAATGATGGAATGGCTACAGAACTTAATAAGCGTAGTAGGTAATTTTGTATGGGGGCCAGTAACCCTAGTATTGATAGTGGGAACGGGGATCTTCCTTACTTTTAGGTTAGGGTTTATCCAAATAAGGGAACTTCCGTATGCCTTAAAGCTTACTTTTAGTAAAAGTGATAAAAACAATAAAGATAAAGGGGATATATCCCACTTTCAATCTTTGATGACAGCAATGGCAGCCACACTTGGGATAGGAAATATTACCGGTGTAGCGACAGCAGTGATGCTTGGTGGGGTCGGTGCTTTATTCTGGATGTGGTTAGCTGCATTTTTTGGAATGGCGACAAAATACGGTGAAGCCATTTTAGCAGTTAAATACCGCGTGACGAATAGTAAAGGTGAAATCTCCGGGGGACCGATGTATTATATTGAAAAAGGTCTCGGCTGGAAATGGTTAGCTGTATTATTTGCTCTCTTTGGATTTTTGGCATCATTTGGAATTGGTAATATGACACAAGCAAATACTGTTGCTGGCTCATTTGAAGCCAATTTCGGGGTGAACCCATGGATTACGGGTGTTGTTCTAATGGTATTAACAGGATTAGTACTGTTAGGTGGAATTAAAGGAATTGGTCGAGTTACGGGTATATTCGTTCCTTTCATGGCATTATTTTATTTAGCTGGTGGACTTATTATTATCTTTATGAATATTACTGAAGTACCTCAAGCATTAGGTTTTATTATCTCTGAGGCCTTTAACCCATCCGCAGCAACTGGTGGTGCAGTCGGGATGGCCATTCGTTATGGTATCGCTCGTGGGGTATTCTCTAATGAAGCGGGGCTTGGTTCAGCACCCATCGCAGCCGCAGCGGCTAAAACAGATTATCCTGGTAGACAAGCGTTAGTTTCAATGACAGGAACATTTATTGATACAATTATTGTTTGTTCGATTACTGGTTTAACGATTGTATTAAGTGGTCTTTATGTCGGGCATGAAAATGCTTCTAGTTTAACGGGAGAAGCATTTGAATTCTTCTTACCTGGTGTAGGTAATATGCTTGTAGTTATTGGTATTATGTTCTTTGCTTATTCGACTATTATTGGTTGGTCTTATTATGGCGAGAAATGTTTTGGTTATTTATTTGGTGATCAAAATGCAGTGATATACAAGGTGCTGTTTGTCATAACAGTACTCATTGGCTCGGCTTTAGAGTTAGAAATGGTTTGGGGAATTGCTGATATCTTTAATGCACTAATGGCCTTACCAAACTTAATTGCTCTCTTGCTTCTATCTCCAGTCATTGTGGCTGAATCCCGGAAATTCACTGAGATTAGAAAAAAAGAGAAACAAGAAGAGAAGAAACAATCGATGGCAGGATAAGTTGTTGGTTTATTCATTGAAAGTTTAGCCTGACACCAAAATAATCATTTGAAAAAAATGCAACTGCTATCAATTAGAGTTGCATTTTTCCTTTATTTAGAAGCAATATCAAGAGCAGCTCTAATTGTACTAGCGGTTCTAAGCTTACTTGTAGGTCGATCGGCAAATGTAATTGATTTCTGTGCCATTGCCGGTTTGATTCCACATAATATCATAGACGTACCCATTAATGATAATACATTTGCTAGTTCAATAAATCTTTGCATAATTTCTTCATTATAAGTAGTTAATCCATTTACATCGATTAATAGGGTTTCAGCAAATGTATTCTCTAATGATTGCAATAATTGCGTTGTCATCTTATGGTAACGACTTTCATTCATCTCTCCAACTAAAGGGAGAACAGATACCTTATCTGTGAGTGGAATAATAGGTGTTTCAAGTTCTTCGATTCTCTGTAAGGACTGTAAATACTTTTGCTCGGCCTCTTTCTGTTCAGTTATATCATGTTGAACACCGATAAAAAAATGGGCTTCCTCCTCTTCCATATAAACCGAATCAATTGTTAAGTGATTCCAGAAAATATCGCCGTTCTTCTTATAATTTAGAACTTCACATTGTATGGATTCTTTTCTTGTTACTGCTTCTCTAATACGAGCAATGGTTTCATTCCTTGTTTGCTCGCCTTGTAGAAAACGACAATTATTACCGATTACCTCCTCTTTGGTGTAACCTGTCATATCAGTAAAACCTTTAGAAGAATAGATAATAGGGTTATCATGCTTACTCGGATCGGTAATTAAAATACCAACGCGTGTATAATCAAGTGTCTTTAATATGAGTTCCATATTCATTTTATTCAGTGCTAACCCCACCTTTGGCAAATTTCCATCTATTTATTATCTCTTCCTTTTTGGCAAAAAACAAAGGAAAGACCTTTTTGTTTAAGTAGATGAAATAAAACTATATTCTGTTGTAGGTTTCGTTTATGTTTGATGTGGGTAAAAAGAACTACTAGCGTATGAAAGGGAGCATGTATGAATACAACAATTGGTTTTCAGGAAAATCATCAAGTGTTAGATAATAATGAAGTGTTAGCATCACTTGAGAGAAATTTAGCCATGATTGAGTTTAATTTGGATAGAGAAGTGATATGGGTTAACGATAATTTTGCCAGAGTACTGGGGTATCAGTCAGGAGAAATGGTAGGAATGGATCATCAGAATTTCTGTACTATTGAAGAGGTGAATGGTTCAACCTATCTTGAGCTATGGCGTAATTTGAGAAGGGGAAGAAAGTTTCAAGAGAAAATCAAAAGAGTGGGTAAGTTTGGCCAATTATTGTGGTTAGAAGCGACATATATTCCTGTTATAGGAACGAAAGGAGAGGTAAAGGGAGTTTTAAAAATTGCCACGGACATTACTGAAAGGGAGCAGCATACAAATGAGATGATCTCAAAATTAAAAATGGCGCCCACACATCTGGTTGAACTGGTATTATCTAACTCTAATGAAAAGGTATTAGCTTTAGAAACGTTGAAACAACAAATGAAGCTAATTGAAGAAACATCTAAACTTATTCGAAATATTGCATCTCAGACGAATTTATTGGCAATTAATGCTGCTATTGAGGCAGCTCATGCTGGTGAAAAAGGAAGAGGGTTTGCAGTTGTTGCCAAAGAAGTTAAAAAGCTATCTGTCTCAGCTGATAATGCGATGAAAGAAGTAAATATAAATATTGAGAATATTACAGAGCAAGTCGTGAATGTGTATGAGATAACTGATGAGCTAAAAGATATTGTTTCACGGACAAAAGATGATATAGATGAAACTTTACAGTCGTTTGCGCGATTGTCTAATTAGTATGGTCCACCAGATTTGGGTTTTTCAAAGTATTTTATTTCATTAATTAGTAGATAGATTAGAAAAGCTCACCAGATGGCGAGCTTTTTTTACTTGAAATCACAAATGGTATTTTTACAAGAGTCAGAGAACCAACAAGTGAGGAAGGTATTTAACCAGTTACTCTTTATGCATTTGTCTAAGCCAAATCGCAAGTTGCAATGTAATCGCATCGAGAGTATGCTGTGGGTTATATCCGGTTATTTCTTTGATTTTCTTTAGCCGATAAATGAGTGAGTTTCTATGGATAAATAAACTTTTCGCACATTCTCCAAGGTTTAAATTATTTGCAAACAAGCTTTCAAGTGTCTCAATTAGCTTCTCAGAAAGTCCATTCAGTACTCTTGTATAATAGTAAGTTTTAGATGCTTCACTCAGTTCATTCAGTAATGCTTGTGCTTCAATATCTTTAAAAGTAGCAAAAATAGAAGACTCTGCACTTAATGTTAAAGCCGAAATGGATTGCTGATAGGAATGTTGAATGTTATTGACAGTCTTCACATTGGAACCCAACCCAATTCTTGCAGTAAGTTGATTTTCTTCTATAAATGAAATGAAACTTTGATACCGATGAATGATTTGCTCCTCTGTTAACCCGGTATGAAGTATAAATTGTTGATTGATTCCTAGGAAACCAATCAATGTATTCTTTTTGGGAAAAAATCTTTCCACCCATTGGATGAAGTCATTTTTTTTCAATTTGGGCATATCTGTTTTAATGACTGACACTTGAAAGGGGGGCAAAAGATGAATCTCAAATAGTTTAAATCGTTGTTCAATCGATGAATCTTCAATTGAGTCCTGCAATAAATCATCGAATAAATGATCCTTCGCTTTTTGTTGCCACTCTAACTGATCTAAACTAAAGGATTGTTGAATCATCATCTCTGTAATCATTTTTACTAACTCACCAAATTCAAAAATTTCATCTGGGTCACCAGTAATGCCAATCACACCGATGATTTTTTTTTGAAAATGAATAGGTAGGTTAACACCGGGATATGAGTTTTTCCACTGTATATCCTTATCACTAATGGTGACAGCTCTACCAGTACGTAAAACTTCTGTTGCTCCCTCATGAATCATATTGATTCGATCGGGGTTACCAGATGCAATTATTTTGCCTCTATCATCCATAATGTTTATATTTCTATCCAGTCTAACCATGGTTTGCTTAACAATTTCTGCGGCAATTTCACGAGTTAACATATATGGCCCATCCTTATTCTCTTCATTTCGTTTGTTATATATCAGTAAAATAATATCACAATCTGTTTATAATAGATAAAAATTTAACCAAAATAATCTGTTTTTTTGTTCAATCATAACGATGACAAATAGTATGACACATAATTATAATAAGGATAACACAATAGATGTTAGGTGGCGAGTTTATGAAAGTAGTTATTGCACCTGATTCATATAAGGGTAGCTTATCGAGTGTTTCTGCTGCAGAAGCAATTGCTAAAGGTGTTAAGAAAGCGCTTCCTTCGTGCGAAGTTATTTCTGTTCCTGTAGCGGATGGTGGAGAAGGAACAATGGATAGTCTTGTTTCCGCAACGGGGGGGAAAAAGGTAAAAGTTAGTGTGATGGGTCCATTACACAAAAAGGTCGCGGCGGAGTATGGTGTACTCGGCGATGAAAAGACATGTGTTATTGAGATGGCGAGTGCCTCTGGTCTAGAGCTTATAGATAAAAGTGAACGCAATCCACTGATTGCTACAACTTTTGGCACAGGAGAATTAATTAAGAAAGCGTTAAATGATGGTTATCGCCATTTTATTTTAGCAGTTGGTGGAAGCGCTACCAATGATGGCGGAGCTGGTATGTTACAAGCTCTAGGGCTAAAAATAATGAGTGATGCCGGAGATGAAATTGGTCTTGGTGGTGAAGCGCTAGGTGAAGTTACGTCTGTTCAATTAGACTCTCTTGATTCGCGGATTAAGGATTGTCAATTTCTAATCGCTTCTGATGTACAGAATCCGTTTATTGGTCCTAATGGTGCTTCCCATGTTTTTGGTCCTCAAAAAGGGGCAAGTCCTGAAGTGGTTGAGATGTTAGATCACTATATGGGTAACTGGGCAGATGTGATTGAGCATGCGACTAAAGTTCGCTTACATGATCGGCCGGGTGCAGGTGCAGCAGGAGGAATTGGTGGTGCTTTCCAAGCCTTTTTCAATGCAGATATGAAAAGAGGGATTGATCTTGTTATTGAGTACACTGGACTAAAGGAAAAAATGGTGAATGCCGATTGTGTATTTACTGGTGAAGGCCAGTGTGATTTTCAAACAGCCTCTGGTAAGACACCTATGGGTGTGGCAGAGGCAGCGAGAATAAATCATATTCCTGTCTTTGTTCTAGCGGGTTCTATTGGTAAAGGTATTGAAGAGTTATATGAATATGGCATTACTAGTGTCCACAGTTTAGTGACAAGTCCTATGGAGTTAGACGAGGCGATGGAGCGTTCAGCAGAATTGCTAGCGGATGCTGCTGAACGAGTAATGAGAACATTTATTGCGTTTCAAAGATAAATCCATTTTTAGGAGGGAAAAGAATGTTATTCTTCATCATTGCTATTGGGGTTTTAATTATCGTATTAGCGACAACAAAGTTTAAGATTCATCCATTTATGTCTTTACTAATAGGTGCTCTATTCGTTGGATTTGCATCAGGAATGCCATTTGATTTAATAGTTGAGAGCATTAATAGTGGATTTGGCGGTGTTATGACAAGTATCGGTCTTGTCATTGTGTTTGGAACAATTATTGGAGTGATCTTAGAAAAAGCAGGTGCGGCTTATCGAATGGCAGAGGTTGTGTTACGTATCGTGGGTCCAAAGAGACCACAGCTTGCCATGAGTATTATTGGTTTTATCGTTTCTATTCCAGTGTTCTGTGATTCTGGTTTTATTATTCTTAATAGTTTACGCCAGGCATTAGCTAAGAGAGCTAAAGTAACGATGGCTTCAATGTCTGTAGCACTAGCTACAGGATTATATGCCACTCATACACTTGTACCACCAACACCAGGCCCAATTGCCGCTGCGGGAAATATTGGTGCAGAAGCCTATTTAGGAACAGTGATTTTAATTGGTTTTATTGTGGCCATTCCTGCTGCTGCCATTGGTTATCTTTGGTCAGTTAAAGTAGCAACAAAAATTGAAGTTCCAGAGGATCGTAACACAGAAGAATTCGATTATGATAAGGTTGTCGCTTCATTTGGTAAGATGCCTTCGACTTTTCAAGCGTTCTTCCCAATTATTTTACCCATTCTATTAATCGGTTTAGGTTCAATTGTTGCCGTTCTGGGATACGAAGGTTGGTTTGCACAATTTATTGGTTTCTTAGGTACACCAGTTATAGCATTGTTCATAGGTATTCTCGCTGCTCTACCATTATTACCTCAATTTAATGAGGAAACATTAACTAATTGGGTTGGTAAAGGATTATTAGATGCCGCGCCAGTACTTTTAATTACCGGAGCAGGCGGGGTTTTTGGAACAGTAATCAAAAACTCTGGTGTTGCGGATATTATTCAAGGTTGGGACATTTCCGATATGTTTACGGGTGCGCTTTTCTTGATTATCCCTTTCTTGATTGCCGCAGCATTAAAGTCAGCACAAGGTTCATCAACTACAGCATTAGTACTAACATCTTCATTAATTGCCCCAATGCTTCCGGTTGTCGGTATTGAAGGAGCAGTACCGCTAGCATTAGTTGTAATGGCTATTGGAGCGGGTGCAATGACCGTTAGTCATGTGAACGATAGTTACTTCTGGGTTGTTACACAATTTACTGGTATGAAGGTAACAGATGCTTACAAAGCTCAAACGATGGCGACATTATTACAAGGACTTGTTTCTATCATCGTAGCAATGATTTTGTGGGTTATTTTAGTATAAGAACAAAATCCGAACAGTCACTCGAATGCCTTTTTTAGGGTTCGTGTGCGTTCGGATTTTTACACCTTTAAACGGATGTTCTTAGTCAATTTTCATTTTCTTATGCAGAGGACGTTCCTTTTCATAAATGTCACATCTCGTTTGATTGCGCAATAAGCTTATTAATTTCCTGATTTAATGTTTCAAGGAAAATATCTGTCAGTCGGTTTATATGTTTTTTCTTTAAATGAACCCAGCCGTAGTGAACTCTTTCTTCTTTTAATTCTTGTATTTTCACCCCGGTAATCCCATCAATATGCTGAAATGAATAATCAAGTCCAATCGTTATTGCATTACCACTAGATACCCATTGGGTAATTGCATTTGTATGATTGGTTTTTACAACTAGATTTCTTTGGCTATTGTTATCAAGAAGCTGTTTGATCGTCTGATTAAGGTAAGCATCTTGATATAAAATAATGGGATATCTTGATAAATCCTTTTTTGAAATAAAAGGCTTTTCAGCAAGTGTGGAATGGGCTTGTACCCCAGCAACCATATAGCCTTCTAGCAGTGGTTCAAAGTGGAATTTATCTTCATTTACTTCAGAAGATGGTCCAACAACAAGCATACCCACGTCCATTTCTTCGTTGATTAGTTTTTCTGTTATCTCCTTTGGTCCTAACTCTTGAAGCTCTATGGAGACATTTGGATGTTCTTTCTTAAATGAAAATACAGCGGCAAGTAAAGCGTTTGAAGGACCTGGTATTGTCGAAATACGAAGATGTCCTTGGAGTTTTTCTGTTTGCGCTTGCGCGAATGTTTGAAACTCTTTCGTCATCTTCATGATTTCTTCGGCCTTTTCAATTAATAGAGCGCCTTCAGCAGTTAAATGGGCACCAGAACGGGAGCGTTTAAACAACATCAACCCTAGCTCGGTCTCTAAACTACTGATAGATTGACTTAATGCCGATATAGAAAGGAAAAGTTCATGAGCTGCCACAGTGAATGATTGTGTTTTTGCCACAGTTGAAAAATGTTTTAGTTGATCAAAGGTCATTTACTATCACCTAGTTTTTATGGATTCAAAATTAGTATACTGTTAATTCGACGATTCTATCTATATATTTTTGAGCAGGTTTTTATAGAGCGTTTTGTGTTAAAATAAATATGTTATAGGTAAAAAGAATGTGTTTCGTTTTAATTAATTGAGAATTTAGAACTAGATTAGAGCAATTGTGTTTATAGAGAGAAAGTAAATAATATCCTTAAAAAGGAGTAGACAATTGAATGAAGCAACGAATAAGCAAGTAACCAAAACACGTGAGATTGTGTGTAGTGCTTTAATGGATTTGATGAATCAATTTCAATTTCGTGAAATAAAAATATCAGCAATTACGAAACAAGCAGGGATTGCACGAATAACTTTTTATAGAAACTTTGGCACAAAAGAAGATATTATACGCATCTATTTACGTCAATTGTATAGAGATTTATTCAATATGAGGAAGAAACAAGATAATCTAACTATAGCGCAAATGATCCATATGATGTTTATGATCACAGAACTACAAAAACCAGTATTGAGAAAGCTATTTGCACATGATTTGGAATACTTAGTTATGGAAGAATTCATTGAAATGATCGAAGAGGGGCTAGCGGAAGTTTTCACTGACGTTGATATTGCAGAATACTTAATTCAATTTCAAATTGGCGGGTTCACCAAAATTATACTAAACTGGGTAAAAGAGGATTGCGAGAAAAATGCTACTCATTTTTGTAATCAAATCACGAACTTGATGAATCATTATCAATTAAATACAAAAAACTAATAAGCATTCATCAATAAAGCAACTCTAACAATCTTTATTATTGAAAGATAGTAAATATCGTTAGGGTTGCTTTTTATTTTTAATACTTTATTGTATTATTTAAATAAAATAATCTGTATAGATAGATTATTAGTATAATTGAATTTTTTACAAATAAACTGAACAGCTTAGATAAGGAGGGGTGTAAATTGAAATGGCATTTTTGTCCGTTGGGAGACCAAGCTCTTCTTATAGAATTAGGGGATCAGATTTCATCTGAAACCCAACAAAAAATTCAAATGTTCTCGAATTTTCTCGAGGATCAACGCTTACCGTGGATGAAGGAATGCATTCCAGCTTACACGAATATTGCGGTATTTTATGACATTTGGAAGGTTAGTCAATTATGCGATAAAGAACAACTACCTTATGAATTTGTATGCGCAGAACTGAATGAATTATTAAAATCTGTGGATACACAAAATCGCCTATCTTCCAGGAAAATTGACATTCCTGTCTGTTATGGTGGAGAATTTGGTCCCGATTTACATGAGGTTGCCCGGTTAAATCACCTAACACCAGATGAAGTAATCGAAATTCACTCAGCTGGTGATTATTTGGTCCATATGATTGGTTTTGCCCCGGGGTTTCCATTCATTGGAGGGATGTCTGATAAGATTGCTGCACCTAGGAGGAAATCACCAAGGCTACAAATTCCAGCTCGGACTGTTGGGATTGCAGGGATGCAAACAGGTGTATATCCTATTGAAACACCTGGAGGTTGGCAATTGATTGGAAGGACGCCAATCGAATTATTTACACCACAGGAAGAAATGCCAACTTTGTTAAGGGCTGGCGATCGCATTCAATTTAAGCCAATTAGCTTTGATGAGTATAAGCAATTGGAGGCTGAACAGTCATGATAGAGATTAAGAAACCAGGTTTATTATCGACCCTACAAGATCTTGGCCGAACAGGATACCAGAAATATGGTGTAATCGCCAGTGGTGTCATGGATCAAGATGCTCATAAGATTGCGAATATGCTTGTCGGGAACTCCGAAGAACAACCTACATTAGAAATGACATTAATCGGCCCACGAATTGTTTTTCACGAAGATTGTTTGATTAGTCTTTGTGGTGGAGATATCGGTCCGCAAATTAATGGACAGCAAGTAAGTCTGTGGAAACCTATTTGGGTAAATGCCGGAAGTGAGCTAACATTCGCCTCGTATAAAGAGGGCTGTCGTACTTATTTAGCCATTGCTGGTGGTTTTGATGTCGAGTTGGTCATGGATAGTTATGCTACTTATTTACGTGCACATATTGGTGGACATAATGGGCGCGCGCTTCAAAAAGGCGATCGATTAACTTTAAAAGAGAAGAGTAGCTTATCGAAAAAAATGATCGCTTCATTAAAACAATCTGACAAGCCATTTGTTGAAGCAAAATGGCATATACCGATTCAGATGAGAAGACCCTCTAATCAAAGAATTAGAGTCATTGAAGGGAAGCAATTTTCTCTTTTTAATAAAGAAAGCAAAATAGCATTATTCAATAACCCTTATAAGGTAGCTTCACAATCGGATCGAATGGGATATCGCCTGAATGGTAGTGCACTCGCATTATCAGAAGAGAAAGAAATGATCTCAGAGGCTGTTGCTATGGGGACCATTCAAGTACCTCCCGATGGGCAACCAATCATCTTAATGGCTGATAGGCAAACGACTGGGGGATACCCGAAGATTGGGCAGGTGGCATCCATCGATTTACATGTATTGGCTCAAACAAAGCCTGGAGAAGAGGTATATTTTGAAAAAATATCTTTTACAGAAGCTCAAAAGCTCTTTATTCAAAAGGAGCAAAGGCTCTATGAGTATAAAAGGAGTATCCAAATAAAATATCAATAGGGGGATAACGATGATAAAGATTGATTTAAACTGTGATTTAGGTGAGAGTTTTGGAAACTATTCAATTGGTAATGATGAAGAAATATTAAATTATGTGACCAGTGCAAATATTGCTTGTGGCTTTCATGCAGGTGATGCAACAACGATGCGTAAGACGGTGAAACTGGCATTAGAGAAAAAAGTGGGGATTGGTGCTCATCCAGGAACACAAGACTTAGTTGGCTTTGGTAGAAGAGAAATGAATATCTCCCCTCAAGAAGCGTATGATATTGTTGTCTACCAAATTGGCGCATTGTCCGCTTTTGTTCATTCTGAGGGAGGAAAGTTGCAACATGTTAAACCACACGGAGCCCTTTTCAATATGGCAGCAAAAGACGCTCAGTTGTCTGAAGCTATTGCAGAAGCGGTGTACAAAGTCGATCCAGAATTAATTTTGTTTGGCTTAGCTGGTAGCGAGCTAGTAAAAGCGGGTGCGAAGATAGGTTTAAAAACGGCAAGTGAAGTATTCTCTGACCGTACGTATCAAGATGACGGTTCCTTGACTTCAAGGAGAGAATCAAATGCATTAATTACCGAGCAAGAGGTAGCGGTCGCACAGGTCGTTCGTATGGTAAAGGAAGGGAAAGTAGCGTCTGTAAGTGGAAAGGATGTTGACATCTTAGCAGATACTGTTTGTATTCATGGTGACGGCAAACATGCATTGGCATTTGCTAAACTCATTCATGCGACTCTACAAAAAGAAAATATACAAGTGAGACGAATAGGAGAAGCTTAATGAAAACACAATCAACTAGAAGTATTATTTTAGGTGCAGCCTTCCTAATGGCTACTTCAGCAATAGGGCCGGGCTTTTTAACACAAACAACTGTTTTTACAGAAAAACTAGCAGCAAGCTTTGGGTTTGTTATTTTAGTATCAATTATCATAGATATCGGAGCACAATTAAATATTTGGCGAATTTTAGCCGTCTCAGAAAAGAAAGCCCAAGATATCGCTAATCAGGTTTTACCTGGATTAGGTTATTTCTTGGCCTTACTCATAGTGATGGGGGGACTGGCTTTTAATATCGGTAATATTGCTGGAGCTGGACTTGGAACGAATGTATTATTTGGTGTTTCTCCAGAATTAGGCGCTTTATTAAGTGGATTAGTTGCTATTGGTATTTTTGTTGTCAGAGAAGCAGGAAAGCTAATGGACCGTTTCACACAAGTGCTAGGGTTTGTCATGATTGGATTGATGGTTTATGTCATGTTTACTGCCTCTCCTCCAGTTGGTGAAGCTGTGACACGTACATTTGTACCTGAAACGATTGATATTTTAGCTATTGTTACACTAGTAGGAGGAACAGTCGGTGGTTACATTACCTTTGCCGGTGGGCATCGTTTATTAGATGCTGGTATTAAAGGGAAAGAAGCTTTACCACAAGTAACAAGAAGTGCAGTGAGTGCCATTGGAATTGCTTCATTAATGAGAATTTTCCTTTTCTTAGCTGCTTTAGGGATTGTTTCTCAAGGGTTAACTTTAAACCCTGATAATCCAGCAGCATCCGTGTTTCAGCATGCTGCCGGTAATGTTGGCTATAAAATATTTGGTGTGATTATGTGGGCAGCAGCGGTTACATCTGTCGTTGGTGCGGCCTATACATCCGTTTCATTTATTCGGACATTCACCCATTTCATTGATAAAAATGCGAAATGGTTTACAGTAGGTTTTATCGCAATATCTACCCTTGTATTTGTTATTATTGGACAACCAGTGAAAATTCTCGTATTAGTTGGTTCATTAAATGGACTAATTTTGCCTATCGCTCTAGGTGTGATGTTAATTGCTGCACATAAGGCGAAGATTGTTGGCGATTATAAACATCCTTTATGGTTAACCTTGTTTGGACTACTAATTGTCATTGTTATGGCATTAATGGGCGGTTACTCTTTAATTAATGGGATTCCACAATTGTTTGAATAATAGCTTGAAAGGTGTGAATAAGTTTGAATTTAACAACAGTAAGTCCTGAAGAAGCACGTAAGCAGATTAGGGACGGTCATTGGAAGCAGCCTACTGCTGGCATTGCTAATGGCTTTATCCAAGCGAATTTAGCTGTATTACCAAAAGAACTTGCCTTTGACTTTTTATTATTTTGTCAAAGAAACCAAAAGCCTTGTCCGATTATAGATGTAACAGAGGTCGGATCAGTTATACCAAAGTTAGCCGCACCAAACGGCAATATTATGACAGATATTCCTAAGTACCGTATATATAAGCATGGAGAACTTGTGGATGAGGTGCAGGATGCAACCGGTTATTGGCGTACAGATATGGTTGGCTTCCTAATTGGATGTAGCTTTACTTTTGAAGAAGCGCTTTTAAATAATCATATTCCAATCAGACATATTGAAGAAAACTGCAATGTGCCTATGTATGAAACTAATATTGAATGTGTAAAATCTGGTATGTTTGAAGGCCCGATGGTGGTAAGTATGAGACCAATGAAAGAAGCGGATGCGATAAGGGCTATTCAAGTAACGAGTCGCTTTCCTTCAGTCCACGGTGCCCCGGTACATTTAGGAAATCCTGAAAAAATAGGGATTAAAGATATTAACAAGCCTGAGTTCGGAGATGCGGTTACCATTAAAGATGGAGAAGTTCCTGTATTTTGGGCATGTGGCGTAACCCCACAAGCAGTGGCGATGCGGGCAAAACCAGAGATTATGATTACGCATGCACCTGGTCATATGTTTATTACAGATGTGTTAAATGAACAATATGCAATCATGTAAGAAAGGGCTTCTATTGAGTTACCAAACTATTTGCAGTCTCATTTTCCAGGATTAAAACTAATGCCAAGTATTTATCAGCAATGGAATATCGGTATTCCTTTCACGTTCGCTGAAGAAATCTACCAATTTAACGAACAAGGTCAGTTAAATATGGATAGATTTGAGCTTGTTTATGAACAGGCAACAACTCTTTTTAATGAGTTATTTGCTAGCGAGGATGAAGTGATGCTAGTGACTAATATGTATAAAATGGTTGAAAAAGAAAAGAGAACGAGAAAATTAAAGGTTTACCAATCTCATTTGAAGCAACGTAAAAAGTTGTATCAACTTCAGGTGGAAACCATGCCTTACCCTTTTGAAGCGGAGGATGCAGACGCATACCAATTACAACAATTCTCTTTATTATGTCAGTGCCGAGACATACAAATAGAATCACTTATAAAAGCAGCTGCTCATGAAGACTTTCCTTTAAAACCACGTTTTGGTGGTTATCATGTCAATTATCCAGATGTTTTCTTTATTAATTTAACGAGAGATGTCATCTTTTTCATATACGATGATCGTGGTTGTGAAGTAATTGCCCGCAATGTTCAGATACTGAGGCAGTTATATGAAAAGTATGGTAACTGGATTGATGAAGTCGATCGAGCAGATGTGGTTCAAAGATTGGGTATGGAGAAAGATGTATTATAACAACGGTTATGAAGTCCTGCTTAATTATACTCGAGTGGTGTGCATGCTGAATTGTGCACACCACTCGGGTAATTTTCTTGTTTCTCATGTATTAGTATGGTCAAAGCTCTGTTATTTTTTTAAAGAGAGTAAGTAGTGACTATCACACCTTCTTTATTATCACCAGAAATTTGATAGTAATCGTCATCCGGTAAGGTAATAGTTTTGCTATCATGGACCGGGTAATATCGAATATGATAAGTTACATCACCTAATGTAAAGCCAATTGTCTTTTCTGTTTCTAGCAGTTTTAAATATTCCTCTAATACAAGATTTTTCTTATGCATTACTGCACTATGTGGTAAACCAACATAGCGAATATGCCATGGTTCATATGAAATGCCAGTAATATCACTTTTGTTTTCAGGGTATCGTAAAATAAAGCCATACATCCATGCTTTCTCTTCTAACCATTGGGCTTCCTTTGCTCTATACATAGTTGTTGCTTGAGAACCGACATCAAGGGCAAGTCCAAAATTATGTTCACTATAACCAGCAGGTAGAGCGTAATCCGCCCCTTTTTCCTGATACAGCGTTTGTTGTGCGTCCCAGCTTCTATAGCCACTTGTTAGTAAAAATTGAAAATCTCCTTCTTTGTTAGCTGCATGGATCATATCATTAAATCGATTTAATAAATCTATCGACAATTGTATATCATCATCGATAAGACCAAACTCTTTCTCTAATTCATCATAGTCAAATACGTTGACTACATCGTCTAGTATTGTATTTTTCTTCAATGGATGTTCTTCATTAACAAGTAATAGCTGACCATCGTTTATCATATCTTCTTCTACAGATAAATTTCGATTAGAAGGTATGGGCTTGAAATCATTGTTTTCGTTCTCCTCATTGGCGTATTCAATATCATCCTTTAATAAATTGGCTTTATTCGAAGTAAGATATTGATTGATGGCTATTAATAAAAATAAAATGATGGCTAAAAAAAATCCCCACTTCTTCATACGTTTATTCCTCCTTCAATTCATAAAATTAAAGATAAAGAATAAAGCTTAAAAAAAAGTAGGGGTAAATATAAAGTTTTTCTTAAATCATCCCTTTAATTATCCAAAGTAGATGGATGAATGGGAAGTCTAATCTCAAAGCTTGTTTGTATGACTGTACTATTGACAGTGATACGACCGCCATGCTGTTCAACAATATTCTTGGCAATAAATAACCCCAGCCCTGTTCCACCTTCTTGATGGGCGCGAGAAGGGTCGGATGTGTAAAAGGAATCGAAAATATAAGGTAGGTCCTTTTCTCTGATATCATCACCGTAGTTAATAATCTGCACAATCGCTCCTTCATCGTCTAATGAAGTGTGAATATCGATAAATTGTCCATCTGCCCCATAGCGTATTGCGTTATTTAGGAGATTTTCAAATACCCGTGCTAATTGTCTCCCGTCTGCTTCAATCATTAAGGAGGGCTGTAAATGTAGTCTTGCCTCTAAATGATTCTTCTTAAGGGCAGGATACATTTCCTCACAGAGTTGTAATAATAACTCACTTAAATTAATTTCACTTTTGATAATAGAGAGCTTACCATAATTTAATTTCGTTATATCAAAAAGATGATCAATTAATTCTTCTAACCGCCCAGCTTTTTTATAGACAATGTTTGTATAATGCTTTTTTTGTTCCTCGGTTAAGCTAGTGTCTTTTTTGATAATATCTAAATAGCCGATGACTGATGTGAGTGGTGTTCGTAAGTCATGGGCGAGATTGACAATTAACTGATCACGGCTTGACTCAGCAAAATCTCCACGCTCAATCGCCTCTTTTAGCTTGAGACTAGCTGTATTTAAATCTATCGCTATCTGGCCGAATTCATCATTAGTAGAAATTTTTGTTTCATATTGAAAATCACTGTTAGCTAATTGCTTTAAACCATGTGAAATATGACTGAAATACGATGAAATTCGTCTTGTAAGTAATTTGAAAATGACGAGTGTAAATAGAATATATAGAATCGCAAAAATAATAAATAGACCCTTATTTCCTAATGCCCATCTGATTCGAGCTAAAGGATCATCGATTAACACAAACTGATGATAATAATATTGCATATATGCAAAAAGTGAATATGTGATTACGCCAGCTAATATCATGCTAACGAAGACGAGTAGTAATAGTTTCGTTTGAAAATTAATTTTATAATTAACCATGAAAGGCATAACCTACTCCCCAGACGGTTTTAATAAACTCGTTCTTGTCTTCCCCAAGTTTCTTTCTTAATGTGCGAATATGAACCATCACTGTATTTTGGTTGTCATAATAAGCATCTCCCCACACAGTTTGAAAAATATGCTCTGCATTAAAAACCTTATTCGGATGGTTAGCGAGTAAGAGGAGAATATCAAATTCCTTCGGGGTGAGAGAGAGGACCGTATCATATTTTGTTACTTTATGTTGATCAGGATCAATCGTAAGTCCTCGAAACTCTAAAATATTCTCTTTTGAAGCTGATTGATTATACAGCATTGTCCGTCGTAATTGTGATTTGACGCGTGCCACTAATTCCATAGGATTAAACGGTTTGGTCATATAATCATCAGCTCCAATGACAAGCCCGGTGATACGGTCAAAATCAGATGTTTTAGCGCTCAAAAAGATAATCGGAAAAAGATAGTTTTGTTTGCGAATCATTCTAGTGACTTCATGTCCGTCTAAACGGGGCATCATAATATCTAAGACAGCCAAATCAATTGGCTGTGATTGTACAATTTTTAATGCTTCTTCTCCATCATTTACTTTGAAAATATGAAAGCCTTCTTTTTCCAAATGGAGCCCAACAAGGTCAGCAATTTCCGCCTCATCATCGGCAATCAAAATATTTACGTGCTTCACGTTGTACACCTCTAATTTTCAGTAAGAATCTCTTATAGTATAGCCGTTAACCATGTATTCATCCAGCAAGAGAATGATCGTTACCTTCCTTGAATTCTGTTATAATATGCAATAACTTTCGATCAGGAGGACTTTTTATGTATAAGGAGATTTTAAGCAAAATTGAACAGCCAGAAGCTTTTCAACCATCTGAAAAAATGTTTTGGCAAGATGAGTATATTGCAAAACAGCTTTTAAAAGCACATCTTAATCCAAACCATGAAGGAGCGAGTAGAGAACCGAAATTTATAGATACTTCGGTAAGATTTATTTCACAGCTTATGAACAGTGGAGACAGAGTAGTTGATCTCGGTTGTGGTCCAGGTCTTTATTGTGAACAGCTGGCAATGAGAGGCTATGCGGTTACCGGGATTGATTTCTCCGAGAACTCTATTGATTACGCCAAATCCCAGGCTAGTGAAAGGCATTTACCAATACAGTACCGCTTTGAGGATTATCTGAACATGGATGACGTAAATACGTTTGATTTTGCGACGCTTATCTATTGTGATTATGGTGCATTATCACCAAATAATCGCAAGCAGCTGTTAAAGAATATTTATCGCTGCTTAACTGAATCTGGACGCCTATTTTTAGATGTATTTACCGTTAATAAGTATCATTCTTTTGTAGAGAGAAAACAATGGTCAATGAATAATCATGGGGGGTTTTGGTCTGCCCATCCTCATTTGGAAATCTCTCATAACAAAAAATATGATGATGAAATTTCTCTTGAACAAACTTTGGTACTGACTGAAGAATCGGCTGATGTGTATCACATTTGGTATCAATACTTTACTAAGGAGCGGTTGATAAGAGAGCTCCGGGATGCTGGATTTAAAGTGATTAATGAGTATAGTAATGTGGCTGGAGAACCTTACACTGATAGAAGCGAGACAATGGCTATCCTTGTTCAGAAATAATTTTTAAAAATATTCTATTTCTTTTCTTGCGAGAGGAGTACAATAGAAGTAATTTTAATACTTGTATTGGTTGAGGGGGCGAATTAGATGTTTGGCATCACAAGTTTTACGGTGTTTTTAGCCGCCGCGATTATTATGAATATTACCCCTGGGACAGATACGATGTATATCGTCTCACGGAGTGTCTCACAAGGTAAGAAGGCAGGGTTATACTCTGTTCTTGGTATATCTACAGGAGCAATGGTGCATACATTTTTAGCTGCTATCGGATTATCTCTTATTCTTACAACGTCAGTCATTTTATTTACTATTGTAAAGATGATTGGTGCGGCGTATTTAATTTATCTTGGCGTACGTATGGTCATTCAAAAATCCTCTCAATTTGAAGTTAAAAAGACGAAACCTTTAACTGCAAGGAAAGTGTTTGCTCAAGGTTTACTAACCAATCTAACCAATCCAAAAGTGGCGCTTTTCTATATTTCATTTCTACCCCAATTTATATCTGTAGACAATGGATATGGCCCACTTCCTTTTATCATCCTTGGTATGACCTATGTTGTAACAGGAACCATTTGGTGTTCGATAGTCGCGCTTTTTGCCTCTACAACAACGAAGAAACTTAGAAATAATCCTAAAGCAGAATTTATTATTAATAAGGTAACTGGCATGATCTTTGTCGGCTTAGGTATTAAGCTTCTCCAAACAAAGGCATCCTCATAAAGAAAGGAGCAGAACAAACTCTGCTCCGTTTTTTCATCCATTACAATATTACCCATTTACAAAGAAGTTTAAATAAATTATAGTTATTAAAGAGTGTTTATATCTATAATTAAAAAGGGGTTAATACTTATGAATGAAAAAGTAAAAAGAAAGATTAGTAATCTAGAAAATATTGACCGTTTTTCAGCTGAGGAATTATTTCAATACCTCCCCCTCAATCATAGTGACGTCGTATTAGATATAGGAGCTGGTGCAGGATACGTAGCACTACCTATAGCAGAAAGGGTAGATTTGGTTTATGCACTTGATTTGGATGAGGAAATTTTAAACTATTTGCAGCTAACAGCAGAGAAGAGAGGGATCACAAATATTCAGCCCGTAATAGCTAATTTTAAAGACATACCATTAGCAGATGAACAAGTAGATATTGCGATCGCTTCAATCTCGCTACATGAAGTAAAACCATTATCCGCTGTACTAGAAGAAATCAAGCGTACCTTAAAAGCTCGAGGTACATTCTTATGCATTGATATTGAAAAAACCGCAGATGCCAGAGGACCGAGAGTATCATCTGGGGATATGATGAAGGCAATGGAAAATGCCGGTTTTAGCGATATGAAAATGACCGTTTCTCCGCGGAAATTAGGAAGTGAGCCAGTTTATATCATTAGGGCAGTAAAGAAGTAATGAATGCTTTAATTTAAAGCAACAGTAAATTATAAAGAGTCGTAATAAAATAAAAATGATTGCAACGTGAAAATAGATATATTCGTATCCAACAAAGCTTTTTGAACGAATCCTGCACCCCTATAACTAAGAGGCACTTTCTTATCTTAATTTGATAAGTCCCCACACTAATTTCTCGTTCCACGTGAAACAAACGGTCCATCTTATGACGGTTTTTGTTAGCTGAAATGGTAAAATAGAGACAGGGGAGAAAGTTTCTGTAATAGTGAAGGTGGTTTGCTCAATTGCTCATTTTATATATACTTCTTATTTTAGTTGCTTCTATATTACAGGCGAGTACGGGATATGGCTTTTCTATTCTAGCGACGCCATTTTTACTGCTGTTTTTTGAGCCGATGGAGGCCATTCAAATCAACTTAATCTTATCTTTGTTTATTTCGATTGTCATGATAGGGAAAGTCAAGGTCGATGTTGATCAAAAAGTGTTAAAACGACTCATCATCGGCAGTATTTTTGGTTTACCTATAGGGATGGTCATTTTTCTTTGGTTACCGCTTAACTGGCTAAAACTAGGGATAGGTATTCTAATCTTGGTTTTGACTGTGTTGATGATTGCTCAATTAAAGATGAAGCAAACGAGAAATAGAGATTATGGCGCTGGTGGGCTATCTGGAACATTAACGACAAGTATTGGTATGCCTGGTCCGCCGTTATTATTGTATTTCTCGGGAACCAAAACGAATATGGAAATTCTCAGAGGAACGACAATTGCTTTTTATTTATATATCTATGTAATCAGTCTGGCTATCCAAATGGTTGTCGCCGGTACTACACAAACAGTTTGGCTCGCTAGTTTGGTTGGAGCTCCTGTGGCACTAATTGGTATATTTTTAGGACAATTACTATTTAAAGTCATGAGCCAAAAGTTTTTCTCAATTATTTCCTACTTCATCCTTTTATTTACTGGATTATACTTATGTATTAACCAATTAATTCTCTAATTCTGCATGGGAATGAGGAAGGAAAAAAGGCTGGTGAGGGGTTTGATTTCGCACGTCTCACTCAGCCTGTCTTTCAAGTATGGATTAATGAATAGCAAATTCTTTGTTTAATAGGGACTCGAATGCTTTAATATTTTCATTAAAGTCCGGCAGTTGTTTTGTTTCTTCTGCTTGTTTGATCATGCTTGTGACAAGGTCATTTACTGGAGTAGATACTTGTAGGGCGTTCCCTTTTGTTGAAATGTAACCATTAATATAGTCGACTTCTGTTTGTAATCCTTTTTCTAAATCTTGTAGCATACTAGCTTTGAGCAGTGCTTGAGGACCAAATGCTTGTTTAGCAACTTGGATGACCATAGGTAGATTGCTCTTGTCTTCGTTAATAGAGAAGATTCCAACATTTACACCAGCTAGTTCGCTAAATTGAATGTTATTCGCGTAACCAACTTTTAACGTTTCATCAGCTAACATCACTGCACTTGTGACAGCTGCCTCGTTATTCAAAATATCTCCATATGTACAACCTAGTGCTGCCGACATACCACTCATCGCTACATTAACAAGAAGTTTGGACCATTTTGTACCGATTAGATTATTTGAAACGATTGTGCCACCGACATCTTCAAGAACGGTTTTTACTAGGTTCACGCGGTCAGTAATCTGTCCGTCTAACTCACCAATTTGAAAAGCGTGAGCAGAGAATGCCTCTTTGTCTGATGTTAATTGTGATACACCTGGTTTTACCCAAGTAGCACCAAACTCTACAGAACCACCAATAATGATGGATGAACCAAGTGATTCTACTAAACTTTCTTCTGGAACACCATTTTGTAAAGAGAGTAATATACTTGCTTCGTTCATATGCGCTTGAAGTTGTAGGAGCACTGATTTATTGTATACTTGCTTTGTTAAAAGTAAGACAAGGTCATAAATGCCAGTCATTTCATGTGGCGTGATGGCTTTCACAGAAGCCTGCAAGTTTACAGTCCCCACAACTGTTGCGCCGTTACTGTTTAAGGCGTTAATATGGTCAGTATTTACATCGATGCATTCCACATGATGTGCCCCTTTTGATAAGTGTGCCCCAATAATCGTCCCTAAAGATCCTGTTCCCATGATAGCAATTCTCATTATGCATCCTCCTAAAATATTTAGTTGTAAAGCACTAACATAAAAGTTAATCATACCGAAATAAATAATAGAAATAAAAGAAAAAAAACCCAAATAATAGGCTTAAAGTCCTTGTTTTTGGATTAAATTAGGAGGAAAAATAATTGGGTACGCAAAAGAATGAATTATTAAGAGTTCATAAAGTGAATATGTGGGGATTGATGACATTAGCTGTTTTATTAGTCTTACCTATTGTTATTGACCGGGGTTTGAGCGATACAATTGTCATTATGTGTGCTGGGATTTCTGTCATTGTCATGGCTATTGTTCTGTATTTTTTGCGTATCAATGATTACGTAAAGGGCTTTTTATATGCTGCTATACCAAACCTCATTGTAATGATGCTCTTTTTTGTGGACGGATATGCATTGAATAAGCATTATATTTTATTCTTAACGATTGCAATGGTGGTGCTATATTTTAAGAAAGAAATGATTGTTGCTTTTTCTGTATTCTATAATGTTAGTTTTATTGCTACCTACTTTATAATTGGCCATCAGTTATTAGGAGAAAGTAATAGTGTCCGGAGTATTTTTACTATTATTCTTGTCGCCAACGGGATTTTGTACTTATTTTATTTATTAGCTAGTTGGGGTAGGGAATTAATTGACCAAGCAGAGCAAAAAGAAACGGAGTCAAAGGACCTCCTCATACAGTTGCAAGACACCTTTGGTTCAATAGATAAAGGTACAGTGACTCTAGAAAATCATATTGGACTTTTTAAGCAAAATATTGAAACGATACATGAGTCAAGTCAACAAGTATTAGAAGCTGCTCAACAGATGGCTACAAGTATTCAAGAAGAAGCGAACAGCTTAAATATTGTCAATGATTCTATGAGTCAGTCTTTACAAAATACAAAAGAATCTGTTGCCATTTCAGAAGGTGTCGTAGAAAAGTCGGAGAATATGAATGAGAAAGTACAAGATGGTTTAAATAAGATAGTCGATGTTACATCGCATATGAATACTGTAAATACAACGATTAGTGTGACAGCATCGACGGTATCAGATGTTCATTCAAGTATGGAACAAGTGAATAAATTATTAGCAGGCATTAAACAAATTGCCGATCAAACTAATTTACTCGCATTAAATGCAGCAATTGAATCAGCAAGAGCCGGAGAGCATGGGCGAGGGTTTGCGGTCGTTGCAGATGAAGTAAGGAAGTTAGCTGAGCAAAGTGCTGAAATCACGGTGGCGATCTCTGAAGTGACGAATACTCTTTTCACTCAGTCTCTTGAAGCACGTAAAAGCTCTCTTGAAGGGGAAGGTGCTGTAAAGCAGGGACAAGCACTTCTAACAGAGATATCTGCCTTTTTCAACGAGATACAAACATCATTACAAGAAAACAACTTAGAGTTAGTGAGAGGTGTCAATGAAGTTTCCGCTGCCACAGAAAAATTTGAACAAATTCAAGAGCAGATTGAAAATATGGCAAATATATCAGAGGAGAACGCCGCAGCTACAGAGGAAATCGTTGCTATCATAGAAGATGAACATGAGATGGTGTCAAACGTAAATCATTCGGTAGCGGATATTAATCGTTTGAGCATACAGTTAAAAGAGTTAGCTTCAAGCCAACAAGCTTAACATTGGTAATTATGCTCTAATCAAAAGGTTGTGCGAAAAAAGGACCAATTTTCCATAGAGTTTATATTGACAGACGCTATTAAACTATTGTAGCCTAATAGATATCAAATTGAATAAACCTCACTTTTTCTGGTGGGGTAGAGGCGCGGTATTTAACAGTCTTTAGTAGAGTGATAAGGCATGATGAGACTAAAGAGAAGGAAATATCGCCGAAATGTGCTATACCCGTTTGTATAGCATGTTGGGTCTGCAGTGAATAATTGCAGGACTGTCTTAATAAATTTACCCGATTTATTAAGGTGCACTATCTCTAAAATGGGAAAAGTAGAGGATTTAGGCGGAAGAATAACAAGGACCTGAGTTCATCTCAGGTCTTTTTTTGTTATTCTTTTTCTTAATTCGGAATAGTTTAATTAGTAGAAAAATATATTAGGGGGAATAGAGATGAAAAAGAGATTTGCTTTACTAGCTATGGCTTTAGTACTGAGTATGTTTCTAGCTGCTTGTGGTTCAAATGATGAGGCTGAAGGAAGCACAGGTTCAGGTGGAGAAGATAAAGACGTTTTTCGCGTAGGACTAGAGGCGGGTTATGCGCCATTTAACTGGACGCAAATGGATGATAGCAATGGCGCAGTAGCAATTGAAGGTAATTCAGAGTTTGCAGGCGGTTACGATGTTGAGATTGCGAAGAAGATAGCAGAAGGTTTAGGAAAAGAGTTAGTAATTGTGAAAACAAAATGGGATGGATTAGTACCATCATTAAGTTCAGATAAAATTGACGCTATTATTGCTGGTATGTCACCAACAGCAGAACGAAAAGAAACGATTGATTTTTCCGATAACTATTACGAATCTGATTTAGTCATGGTAGTGAAAAAAGGTGGCGATTACGAAAATGCCACATCCATTCAAGACTTCAGTGGGGCAAAGGTTACTGCCCAATTAAATACATTTCATTATTCAGTAATTGATCAAATTGACGGCGTACAACAGCAAACAGCTATGGAGAGCTTCCCTGCTATGCGTGTTGCATTAGAGTCTGGAATTATTGACGGCTATGTTTCTGAACGTCCGGAAGGTGTAAGTGCTTCAGCTGCTAATGATAACTTTGCGATGGTTGAATTTACTGAAGGATTTGAGACAAGTGAAGAAGATACTGCCATTGCAGTAGGGGTGAAAAAAGGTAGCGAATTAACAGATAAAATCAATGAAATCCTTGCAGATATTTCTGAAGAAGAGCAAAAAGAATTAATGGATGCTGCTATTGAGAATCAGCCAGCGGCAGAATAACTAAATGAGCCGGCTGCATGAGATGTAGCCGGTTTTATATCGAGAAGAAGGTTAGGAGAGACATGAGAAATAAACAACTAGGGTAGCGCATCCTCTCCGTCGTATTAAACCTTTGAAGCGCAAATCCTTAGCAGATTGATTGGTAATGGCCAATCATGATGAGAGAAAAGGAGATCATTGTTATGAGTATAGAATGGATTATTCGCATCGTTGTCGAATATTGGCCAATGTTTTTACGAGGCGCCGGTGTGACATTAGTCATTGCCTTAATTGGTACCGTTTTCGGTGCCCTAATTGGTTTGTTGTCAGGCATTCTTCGAACAATACCAATACCTGAGAATGGTCCTAAACGGTTGTTATTAAAAATAGTGAATTTCTTGTTATCTGCTTATATTGAATTCTTTAGAGGCACACCAATGATTGTACAGGCAATGGTTATTTTTTACGGGGCAGCAATGGCCTTTGGCTATCAAATGGATCCGCTCATTGCTGGTATCGTTATTGTTTCCATTAACACGGGTGCTTATATGGCTGAGATTGTTCGTGGAGGGATTATTTCTGTCGACCCAGGTCAATATGAGGCAGCCCAAGCCATTGGGATGAACCATTTGCAAACAATGATGAATGTTGTTTTACCTCAGGTCATTCGAAACATTCTTCCAGCTACAGGTAATCAATTTATCATTAATATAAAAGATACTGCCGTGTTAAGCGTGATTTCTATATCTGAATTATTTTTCCAAACGAATTCAATTGCAGGGAATAATTTCCGCTACTTTGAGTCATTCTTTGTTGTTTGTATTATTTATTTCGTTATGACTTATACCGTTACATTAATTCTACGCTATATTGAAAGAAGAATGGATGGACCGGAAAATTACGTCGTTGCAGGTGAAATGGATACGGCAGAAGATATCAAAAGGAAAACAACAGGAGCATAGGTGGCGGAAAGGAGAGTTGGAAAAGTGAATACAGTTGTTGATATTCAAGGGTTAAGTAAGTCTTTTGGTAGTCATGAAGTATTAAAAGATATTAACTTCTCAGTGAATAAAGGAGAAGTAGTTACAATCATCGGCTCATCAGGGTCTGGGAAATCGACCCTATTAAGATGTGTCAATCTATTAGAAAAACCAAGTGGTGGACAAATTATCTATAACGGTGAAAATATCCTCGACGATAAACATAATGTCCATCAATATCGTAAAAATCTCGGCATGGTTTTTCAATCTTTTAATCTATTTAATAACCATAATGTATTGGGAAATTGTGTTGTTGGGCAAATAAAAGTATTAAAGCGTTCAAAAGAGGAAGCAGAAAAAATCGCGAAGAAATATTTGCGTGTGGTCGGGATGGAGGCTTATGTAGAAGCTAAACCAAGACAGCTTTCCGGAGGTCAAAAACAGCGTGTGGCGATTGCAAGAGCACTTTCAATGGAGCCAGATGTGATGTTGTTTGATGAACCAACCTCAGCACTCGATCCTGAAATGGTTGGCGAAGTGTTAAAGGTGATGAAGGAACTGGCTGGCACAGGCCTGACCATGCTTATTGTCACCCATGAAATGGAATTCGCCCGTGAAGTGTCGGATCGCGTTGTCTTCATGGATAAAGGCGTCATTGCTGAAGAAGGGACACCAGAGCAACTATTCAATAACCCCAAAATGGAAAGAACCAAAGCTTTCCTACAACGTACACGTAACTAAAAGAAGCTTGCCCGATTTAATAATTAAATTGGGTTGGCTTCTTTTAGTTTTAGCCTCTCGTACGGAACGTTGTTAAAAG
Organism: Cytobacillus sp. FSL R5-0569; assembly: GCF_038007265.1. Classification (NCBI taxonomy): domain Bacteria; kingdom Bacillati; phylum Bacillota; class Bacilli; order Caryophanales; family Bacillaceae; genus Cytobacillus; species Cytobacillus sp. FSL R5-0569. The sequence continues at coordinate 4,567,017 of NZ_JBBOWW010000001.1, read as the reverse complement.
CTTTGGAATTGGATCAGAAGTTTGTCGGTCCTTTGGTAGAAGTTGAGCCGCGACAAAGATGAATGAACTACATTCGTAAGATCAACTTATGCTGTCGTATTTCCGCTCCAGAATTAAGCTTATTCATGTCTAGCTCGGAAGGACTGCTCTTTTTTCTTAGTTAATGATAAATTTTCTCGTCTATATTCACAGGTAAGACCTTTTTATAAATGGCTTCAATATCTTCTTTCACTGCTTTTCTTGGATTATAATGTACGGTTCCATGATCGTTCATTGCATCTTCTGCTAGTTGGGCGATATCTTCATCTGTAAAGTGGTGGTCGAGATGCGCAAAATTTTGTGGAATATCAATAGAATGCATTAATTCTTCTACTAATGGAATAAGAGTTTTGCCTGCTTGTTGCATACTAACGGAATGTAAGGATGGATCAATCATGCGTGCAATTGTTGCATATTTTTCTGTTGATGCTGGAAGATTGTAGGCAATCACTTTTGGTAGTATCACAGCATTCGCAAGTCCATGGGGGACACCGTAGCGTGCAGACATTGGATGTGATAAGGAATGAACAATCCCTAATCCACCGAGGCTAAATGACATGCCAGCCAATGTACTAGCAAGATGGACTTGCCCCCTTGCTTCTAAATTGTCTGCATGAGCATAGGTTTGTGGTAAATAGGTCCAGAGCATGCGAATCGCTTGAAGAGCAAGAGCATCTGTAAAAGGATTAGCTGGTAATGATACATAAGATTCAATGGCATGGACAAGTGCATCAGCCCCTGTAGCAGCAACATGCTTTCGTGGCAATCCAAGTGTGAGTGCCGGGTCCACAAACACAACTTTTGGTACAAGATAAGGAGATCCTAGAACAAGTTTTCTACCACCATCGCTATCTGTAATGACACTTGCAATCGTTACTTCAGACCCAGTACCAACTGTTGTTGGAATCGCAAAAAGTAATGGTAGTTTATCTTCTATTGGCTTACCGCCAAGAGAATATTCCAGTACATGTCCGGTGTGTGTGACTGCAACAGCCAGCGCTTTGGCAAAGTCCATAGAGCTACCGCCTCCAAGGGCAATAATCAAGTCTGCGCCTTCTAATTGAAAGCTCTTCATGCCTTCCATAACCGAATGAGCAGACGGGTTGGGCTCGATTTCTGCATAAACAGCATATTCAATGGATGCATCTTCTAATACTTGGGTAATTTTTTCTACGACACCTGATGAAATCAGTCCTTTATCTGTACAAACGAAGACCTTCTTCTTTCCTGTCGCTTTAATTTTGTCTGAAAGCTCTTGTTGAACGACCTCATAACCAAATTTTAAATCCGTTTGTAGATTTAAGTGAAATGATGCGTTCAATAAACTCATTCGCTGATCCTCTCCCTCTAATATTTTTTTACTTATAAATAGTTAAGCGCTTACAAGGTGATTTCCTTCTTTCTCTAACTAAATTTTAGAAAGAGTGTTAGAATACAAGTAAAAAATGAGGAAGTGAGCTTGTTATGCAAAAATCGATTGTACAAATAAATTCCCCTGTAGGTGTGCTAGCAATCGAAGGAACAGAAAAAGCCATCACAGCTGTTCAATTTCTTGATAGAACGGAAATCGCAGAACCATTGAGAAATGACTCGCCAGATGTAATAAAGGAATGTGTACAGCAATTAGAGGAATATTTTCAAGGGAAGAGAGAAGCATTTGAAATTACTTATGAGCTCAATGGGACAACCTTTCAAACGAATGTATGGCAAGCGTTAACAACAATTCCTTTCGGCGAGACTGCCTCATATAAAGACATTGCCGTCATTGTCGGAAATGAAAAAGCTGTCCGTGCAGTCGGGAGCGCTAATGGTAAAAATAAAATGAGTATCATTGTACCTTGCCACCGTATTATTGGCACAAACGGAAAGTTAACTGGTTATGCAGGTGGGATGGAAAGAAAAGGCTGGTTGCTTGAGCATGAAAGAAAGTTCAGAAAATAGTATAATAGTTCTGGTAAGCAGAATGTTAGAAGAGGTGACTGGAAATGGAGAGAAAGATCGATGAAATCATCAAGGATCGCCGTTCGATTAAAAAGTTCAAACAAGATCCTGTAAGCATAGATGAAATTGTAGAATTACTAGAGGTGGCAAAATGGGCACCAAATCATAAAATGACGGAACCATGGCGTTTATTACTATTCGCTGAAAAAGGGAAAGAGAAGTTTATTGATGCATTTTGCCAAACGCAAAAATTAAAGGATGGGACCATACCTGAAAAAGCACAAAATAAATCCGCTTATTTTCGCTCTATACCTTTGCACTTAGTTGTTGTGATGCCTGAGGACCCTCGTCAAAAGACATGGGATGAGGATTATGGTGCAGTGAGTGCGATGATTCAAAATTTCCAATTAGCTGCATGGGAAAGAGGCATTGGCATGATTTGGCGAACCAATGATTGGATCTATAATCCTGTCTTCCGAGAAGCGATTGGTGTAAAACCAGGGGAGAAAGTAGTAGCTACTTTAATGATTGGTTATGCCGATCATATTCCTGAAGCAAAGCCGCGAACAAGTATGAAAGAAAAGCTGCAAATTATTAAAGAGTAAAATAAGGTGATAATAAAGGCTAGGGCAGGTGCGAAAAGCGGTTCCTAGCCTTTTTTTAGCTGCTAGAATATATAAACCTTTTTTAAAGTCAATCAAATATGTTTGTAGGAGGAGTAGTTAGGTATACTATTGGTATATAAAATAACGTTTAATTGCTGTTCCATTGTGAGGGGGACTAGAGTTGATTATTGCTATTATTTTTCTCTTATTTGTTTCATTCTTTTTTTCAGGGAGTGAAACGGCATTAACTGCAACAAATAAGATGAGGCTGCGAACGAAAGCGAAAAACCATGATAAAAAGGCTGAAAAGCTACTTAATATCGTCTCAAAGCCAAGTGAGTTTATTACTTCTATTCTCATTGGTAATAACATTGCTAATATCTTGCTACCGACACTTGTAACAACCCTTGCTATTCAATATGGCTTTAATGTTGCGCTCGCTTCGGCCATATTAACAGTGGTTATTATTATATTTTCGGAAGTAATTCCGAAATCCATTGCAGCAGCTTTCCCTGATCGTATATCGTATCTTGTATATCCTGTGATTCGGTCTGTTATTTTTATTCTAAAACCAGTGACAGTCATTTTAAATGGATTAACGGGTTTTATTACCCGCATATTATCAAAAGGGCAGAAGCAAGAATCATCAATTTCTAAGGAAGAGTTACGGGCAATAGTGGAAATCGCTGACACGGAAGGGATCTTTAAAAAAGAAGAGTCTCATCGTATTAAAGGTGTACTTAATTTTCATAATTTAAATGTAAAAGACGTGCTAAAAACCCCAAGAATAGATCTTGTTGCGTTTCCTATTACAACTACATTTGAAGAAGTAAGGGATACTGTGATTCAACATCCGTATACAAGGTATCCTGTCTATCGGGAGGATATTGATCGTATTGTCGCAGTTTTTCATTCAAAGTACTTATTATCTTGGGCTGCGGAACCACATAAAACACTAGAGGATTATTGTGATACAGATCCTTTGGTTATTTATGAATTTGCTTCTCTTGAGCGTGTTTTTCGCCAAATGACGATGGAGAAAAAACATCTAGCAATTGTCTTGGACGAATATGGTGGAACAGAAGGAATTGTTACTCATGAAGACATTATTGAAGCCATGATCGGGTTAGAAATTGAAGATGAAATGGATCTGGATACTGAAAGGCATATTCATAAGCTGACTGACACAGAAATCATCTGTAATGGGAAAATTACATTATATCAACTCAATTCTGTATTTAAGACAGATATACCAGAGGAAGATGATGTACTTGCAGGTTACATACAAAAGCAAATAGACCATTTTCCGGCGGTAGGTGAAGTCATTGTACAAAACAATCTTACTTTTGAAATATTAGAAGTAAAAGGGAGAGCACTGACTAAAATAAAAATTACTAAAAAATGATGCTGTGCTTTTAAAGGGGTTTGAAAAAGTGAATAAGCATTCAGAATTGAAATCTATTAAAGAAGTGAGAGCATTTATTCAAGAAAATAACTTTGCCCTCCTTTATATTTGGAGTGATCAATGTAGTGTATGTCATGCATTGTATCCCAAATTATTTGAGAGTGTAAAGGATTACCAAAAGATAAAACTAGGAAAAGTTAACTATCAGGTTGTAAGCGAAATTGCCGGTGAGTTTTTGGTATTTTCTGTACCGACAATCATCCTCTTTAAAGAAGGGAAAGAGTACTTAAGAGAAGGAAGATTTATGAGAGTACAGGGGTTTAACAAACAATTAAAGCATTTAAACTTTATGATGTGAAAAAATGCATTAAAAAGGGCACCGTTCTTAAATGAACGGTGCCCTTCTTAATTATAATGCATCTTTAATCACTTTCTTATAATGTAAAATTGCTAATAATCCAAAGATGGAATAAAGCACAGTATAGATAATCATGACAATAATAGTTGGTGTCATCATTTCTGTTCCGAACAAGAACCAGCCCGATTTAACAGCGAAGTAACTATGAGACAGACTGAGAACAAGTGGGATACCGAAAGTGAAAAACTGTTTCACGCAAATTCCTTTTAAGAGATCGTTCTGAGTATAGCCAAGCTTACGTAAAATCGTATAGCCATTCTTTTCTTCTTCCCCCTCATCCATTTGCTTAAAATAAATGATACAGCCTGAAGTGATTAAGAATGTAAGCCCTAAGAAGCCGGTAATAAATAATGTCAAACCGATAAATTCTTTCACACCTTGAAATTCTAATTGCAGGGACCAGGTATTTCGTTCGATGTCCAGCGTTTCGTATAGATCATTTGCTTTTACTACATCGTCCTGATTTTCCAGGTTGATTTTATAAAAAACGTTGCCTTGGTCTTTAAAAATGGTTTGTAAATCTGGATTCAATGCTTTTTGCAATTGCTTATATACTGTGTCATCGACGACAGCAGTAGGAGAGCCGCCAAATGTGAAATAAAATGGAATGACAGGTTCATCATTTAAACCAATAAGATCTAATTTATATTCATTTGCTGTTGTATGCATCACAATAGAGCTGTTTTCGTTTACATCCATGATAGAATCAAACATGGCAGGCCAACCAGTAAAGAATACTTCATTTGGCTTAACGTCTAAACCGTCTACATCTTTATCACTAACTACGGTCGATTCCATCTTCTGTACATCCATACCTGCTGATTCAGGATCCACAGATAGTTGAATCATGTCTGCCATATTAAAGGTAGTAACTACGATTTCCGTTGTTTCTTCTGTAAAAGCTATATTATGATCAGTGAATGCCTCTGTTAGCATGTTTGCTTCTTTTTCACTATTCGTAGAAAAATCTGCTAGTACACGTTCAAATGCGCTTTTTTCTGCTGAATAGAACTGAATATAGGATAAAGAGAGTAAACCGATAGCTAATGCCGATACGGTTGTTATTACCGTTAATAATAAGGCATTGGATTTCATGCGAAACATAATTGATGACAAAGAGAGGACATCTGTTATGTTAAGATAGCCGCCTTTACCATTGCGAATGACATTACCAATGAAAGTAATCGACCCACGGAAGAAAAGGTAAGTACCGATAATGACACTCCCAAGGATGAAAATCATGGCGAGAAATAATTCATTTATTGATGTAAAATTACCACTGAAAAGTTTGGATGATACATAATAACCTGTTGTAATAAAGCAAAGTCCTAATATTCCAATTACAATTTCTACAACCGTGACCCGTTTTACAGTTCCTTCTGTAGTTGCTTTTACTTTGAACAGTGATAGTATGCTCTGACGGTGAATAAAGAAAAGGTTATTTGCCATAATGAGTAAATAAATCACAGCAAAAACAATTAGCGTCTGTACTAACGCCTGGGATGAAAACTGTAATTCCGCTAATTCATCGATCGATATTAATTTAAACAGAATCATTAGCACAAACCTCGAGCTGAGAAAACCAAGAAAAATACCAATCATTAAAGAACTGAAATATAATAAGAAATTTTCAGCTGTAAGTAGACGGAAGATTTGCCCTTTCGTCATACCGATAAGTTGGAAGAGCCCGATTTCTTGCCCACGTCTTTTTATAAAAAGATTGTTAGCAAATAAGAGAAATACAGCAACAATTACGATGAGAAGGACAGATGCTGCCCGTATAGCTGCTGCACCTTTTATAGTACCGCTCGCCTCATCTAATGCAGGGTCATATTGTAATGTAACAAAGGCAAAATAAAGACTAGAGCTAAAAGCAAGTGCAAAAACATAAAGGTAATAATTCTTCAAATTCTTCTTTAAATTACGCCAAATGAGCAAATTAATGTTCATTTTGTACACCGCCCAGAATGGCTTGTGTCTTCATAATATCTTTAAAGAAATCTTGCCTCTTCTCATCACCTTTGTTCAATTGCGTGTAAATATGGCCATCTTTAATAAAAATCACACGACTACAGTAACTAGCCGCAACGGGGTCATGCGTGACCATAACAATCGTTGACTTCCTTGTTTCATTCAGTCGCGTTAATTTATTGAGTAAATCCGAAGCGGACTTCGAATCAAGAGCACCAGTCGGTTCGTCAGCAAAAATGATACTAGGATCATGTATAAAAGCACGAGCTGCTGATGTTCTTTGCTTTTGACCACCTGAAATTTCACTTGGGTACTTGTTAGCTAAATCTTCAATCCCTAATTCAGAGGCGATGTCAGAAAAGCGTTTATTGGCTTCAGTCCGTGATACTTTTTTGATTGATAATGGCAGTAAGATGTTTTCTTTTACTGTCAATGTATCAAGTAAGTTATAATCTTGAAAAATGAAGCCGAGATAATGTTTACGAAACTCGGCAAGTTGTCTTTCTTTCATTTTCGTCATTTCTTTGCCTTCAATACTAATTGAACCAGAGCTTAAGTGATCGATCGTCGAAAGGATATTGAGCAAGGTTGTCTTCCCTGACCCCGATGCCCCCATAATACTGACAAATTCACCTTGCTTTATATGCAGGTCCAAGCCTTTTAAAACTTCTTGTTTATTCCCTCTACTACCGTAGGTTTTATGAATTTTATGTGCTTCTAATATATTCATGTGAATGCTCCTTTTTCTAAGCTTACCTACATTGTAAAGGGATAGAGAGACTTTCTCCTTCGATTCAGCGAACAAAATATCATTGCGTGTGACATTATTGTCACTTCGTTGTCATTCTTATATCAACGAAATCATTCATTTTAGGGAATACAAGTGTTACTGTCGTCCCTTCATTTATGATTGAGCTAACTTGAATGTTTATTTTTAATGTATCAGCTGCTTTTTTGGCTAAATAAAGACCCATTCCTGTAGCTGCATGTCCTGCATGGTCAGCGGTTGAAGTGAAACCCTTGTCATATATACGCGGTAAATCTTTTTGTGAAATACCTTTCCCTTTATCTGAAATGGTGAGAACGTTAATGTCACCAAGTGCCTCCGATTCAATGGTAATTTCGGATGAGTGACTATATTTTACTGCATTAGATAAAATCTGCCTAATCACAAACCCAAGCCATTTACCATCACTTGTCACTTCTTTTACTGCGAGATCGAGTTCAAAACCAATTCCTTTTTGCATGCACCAAGATTGCAAGTCTCGTATTTCCCTAAATAATATTTCCTCAAGTGAGACCTTATCAATATAAAGATCATTTTCTAAAGTTGGCATACGTTTATGGTGAAGCTGTTGATCAAGCAGTAAATGAATGCGAAGCCACTCGTTAGCTAAAGCAGATTTCGAGCTTGGATGCTCTAGACGATCAATGATGAGTTTCATTGCTGTTAAAGGGGTCTTTACCTCATGAATCCACCGCAATAATTCATCTTTCTCTTGTTCAATCTCCAATTTGATCTGTTGATTTTCCATCTCTAATTGCTGCGTTTGTTTCTGAAGACTAGATTCAATGATTTTTTCAAAAGGTGAGCGGGCCTCTTCTAAATAGTGGAGATCAAGTCCAGGCGCCCAATTTTCTAATCGGCGGTAGTAGGAGACCTCTTTTATAAAACGCAAGAATAGAAAGATAATGAAAATAACCAGCAGGATCGCAACCATATAGAGGGTCGAATACATTGATAATCCAGGATCAATATAAGCAAATACAATGATAAGCATGAGAGAGAAGAGGAAGAGGAGTATCCAACTTATTCGTTCTTTTAAAAAAGTAATCACCATATTAATAGACCTCTTCCATTGCCATATAACCTTGTCCTACCTTTGTATGTATATGTTTGCCTAAATCAATTTCCTCCAGTCGTTTTCTTAGCCTGTTCACATTAACGGTTAAAGTATTGTCACTAATAAATCGCTCATCATCCCATAGAGCTTTAATAAGTTCATCACGGCTTAGTGTTTTATTTTTATGTTGAAGCAATTGTTTAAGAATAAACATTTCGTTCTTCGTTAAGGTAATCTCACCGTGTTCGTTAGAAACCGTATATTTTTCATAATCGATTTTAGCTCCATACCATGTTTGTAGTGTCTGAGAATCAGCCGTATAGTTATAGGCTCTTCTTAGTAAAGCTTGGATTTTTGCCACAAGTACATCGAAATGAAAAGGCTTTTGCACAAAATCATCTGCTCCAAGTTGCATAGACATGACCATATCTGTCGGATGATCACGAGAAGATAAGAAGATAATCGGAACGGTAGAATGGTTACGAATCATACGACACCAATGGAAGCCGTCATATTTAGGCAATTGAATATCTATGATTACGAGGTCAGGCTTAACCTCTGAAAATCGTTCAATTACTTTTGAGAAATCATCAATTCCATGCACGCTAAATGACCATTGTTCTAATCTTTCTCTGATTTCTCGATATAAGCTTTCATCGTCTTCTATAAGTAAGAGAGTAAACATCTTTTCACCACACTTGTTTTTCCATATATTATATTAAAAACGAAAGGGAGGACAACCTTCTGGAAAAAAAGAAGACCGTACAGCGACGATCTTCTTATCCTTTATTTTCCGATAGCTTCAACTGTCGTTGCTACTTTTCCGATAACGAGTTCGCTACCAAGCATTGGAGATTCTTTAGGCTCTTCCCCTTGTTTTGGTTCGGGGCGTTTATGTGCTTGTTTGAATATGTCACTTTCCTTCCAAGCTTGGAAGCTATCAAGGTCTTCCCAATACATATTCACATTCAATTCATCATGTTCTTCTAAGTTTTGTGTAATAACGGTTTCCACTTTAATGAAACCTTTCATTTCTTGTAGAGGACCTGGCTTGGTGAAGTTAGGTGCTAATCTTTCAGCAAAACCTTTTTTCATTTTAATGCGATTCGTTACGATATACATCATGATTCCTCCTTTTAGTGATCATGCTTTTATTATAAACTTACTTTCATCAATTCTGAAATTAAAGCCCTTCATTTGGTAAAATAAAGGTGAGAGGTGAGAGGGATGTATAGTGAAGCATTATTAATTGATGAATTAGTGAAAAGAATCATTGCAGGTGAGTATCTATCGAATGAAAAGTTCCCATCTGAAAATCAATTAGCAGAAGAGTTTCAGTTGCCAAGAATGACTGTGAGAAAAGCGTTACAACACTTAGAAGGTCGAGGCCACCTTTATTCAGTACGCGGAAAAGGGCGGTATTTAAAGCCTGAATCAGAAGCGATTCATTTACACTTATCGGGGGGCGAAAGTTTTACAGATAAAATGCTAGCCTCCGGTTATGATTTGCAAACTATAAATCTATTTTCCCCAGATAATGAGATAAATAAAGAGAACCAAACCTATATGTTGTCGAGACTTCGCTATATTAATGGGGAGCCAATTGCTATTCATCAATCGTATGTCAATACAGAGGTTTTCCCTACGATTAAAAAAGATGCGCCGAGAATTACATCCATGTTCGCCTATTACCGAGCTCATGGTTTTCATCACTTCACCAATAATGGAGCAGTATTAAGCGTACAATTCCCCTCCGCCTATGAGCAAGAGTTGCTTAAGTGCAATAATATCCTCCCACTTATTTGTCTTGAAAGTCATACCGTATGCGAAGACACTGAAAAAATACTAGAACGAACGTGCATTCTTTATAGAAGTGATAAATTTAAGTATCGGCTCCGTTAAAATGGGGCCGATTGCCTGGTGTTTAGATATATATTGCTAGAGAGAACGGTGAGAGAGGGAGAAAACATGATTTGCGCGCAGGTTATAGAAAAATCTACACCTTATTGCGCGATTCCATGAATTGCGCGTAATACAAAGCCAAATCTAAAAGAATGGTGCGTGTAGCTAAGATTTGCGCGCAGTACATAGTCAAATCCAAAAGAATGGTGCGCGAAATTAAGGTTTGCGCGCAGATCATAGCCAAATACAAAAGAATGGTGCGCGAAACTAAGGTTTGCGCGCAAGTCATAGCCAAATCCAAAAGGATGGTGCGCGAAATTAAGGTTTGCGCGCAGATCATAGCCAAATCCAAAAGAATGGTGCGCGAAATTAAGGTTTGCGCGCAGATCATAGCCAAATTCAAAAGAATGGTGCGCGAAACTAAGGTTTGCGCGCAGATTATAGCCAAATCCAAAAGAATGGTGCGCGAAATTAAGGTTTGCGCGCAGATCACAGCCAAATCCAAAAGAATGGTGCGTGAAACTAAGGTTTGCGCGCAATACATAGACAAATTCAAAAGGATGGTGCGCGAAACTAAGGTTTGCGCGCAGATCACAGCCAAATCCAAAAGAATGGTGCGCGAAACTAAGGTTTGCGCGCAGATCATAGTCAAATCCAAAAGAATGGTGCGCGTAATTAAGGTTTGCGCGCAGATCATAGCTAAATTCAAAAGAATGGTGCGCGAAACTAAGGTTTGTGCGCAGTACATAGTCAAATTCAAAAGAATAATGCGCGAAACTAAGATTTGCGTGCAATACAAAGCCAAGTCCATCATGCTCTTGCGCAAAACCATGATTTACACACAGTCTCAGTCTGAAACGTTCATTTAAGAATATACATTTTGATTGGATGAGTCTGACAACAGTTTGAAGGATACTGTCGCCACATTTATATGGAGATGCGGGCATAATCACGTTGTATCGTAGGGTGTACCAGCCTCTGATACTTCTGGCTTTTTTCGGCGAGTAATTAATTATACCCGTAGAGGCTCCATGTCAAAGGGTATCATGAAATTAAGGTCATAATTGAAATTTATTTCGAAACCAAAACGGAATATGGTAGATAATCGCTTGATAAGCGAGAGCAACCACCGACCACCGATTTACTCACCCTACTAACTGACAACCACATTAATAACCTCAAAAAAAGCAGCTCAAGCCCGAAACCAATATAGCTATATTCATTTTCAAAGACCCCTCACCACAAAACAAGGAGAGGGGTTTTTGGCAAGGGTTGATTCTATAAAGGTGTCCGCCATGTAAATCCTTATTTACACAATATTAAAAATAAATTAAAACACAACAGCTTGGCGCCAAGTTACGATGAACTTGCGAGAGGAGGTAGGGAGATGAATCGAAAAAGAAGAACAACGATTTTAGTGAAGGCGGGAGCCTCGTTGGCTAAGGAGATGGCGAGAGAGGTGACCGAACATTACGACGTAAAAGAAATAGTTGCACCGAGAAACGGTTTAACAATGCTGAAGGTAAGAGAAACAGCTAAGCAATCCCTATTTTATCTAGGGGAAGTATTAATGACGGAGACGATGGTAGAAATAGAGGGCAGCATAGGTAAGGGAATGGTCATCGGTCTAGAAGAAGAGTGGTCTCGTGACCTTGCCATCATTGATGCCGCTTATGGCGCAAAATTGCCAATTATAGCGAGATGGAATCAATTTCTCCAAGCGAAAGAAGAAGCAATCATCAATCAGGAAAATAAAGAGCAGGCACAATTAATGGAAACAAAAGTGTCCTTTGAAACGATGTCAATTTAAGGGAGTGAAAATAATGCCACTTGATTATGTCCATGACACACAAGCTGTGTTTCGCAAGGTAATGGATTGCATGGCGCAGCCTGGTAAAACAAATAGTTTAGCTAAGCAAATGATTCAAATTGACCATCCAATCGATTGCTATCATTCTACTTTTTTAACGATGGTAACCTTACTCGATAGCGAGGCAACTTTCCATATTAAAGGGAACCATACGCCACTCGTCCAAAGAATCTCTCAACTGACATTAGCCAAGCATGTGAAGGAAAGTGAAGCCGATTTTATCATCATTACAGCTGATTTACCACAAGCTGGTCTAATAAGCGCTATCCAATCGGCGAAAAATGGTAGTTTAATCGATCCCCAACTTTCTGCCACTATCATTATTGAGACCCCGAAGTTGTCATCAGGGCAAGAATGGCTATTATCAGGGCCAGGGATCAAGAAGGCTAAGCGTATAAAGCTCGCTTATTCTCAGACAATCAACCAAGCGCGTGAAGAGAAAAATCAAGAATTTCCGTTAGGAATCGATATCGTGATAACGGACCAAGTAGGTAAGCTTGTTTGTTTACCAAGGACAACAGTAATCAGTGAGGTGAGTAAGTAATGGGATATGTTGCCGTTAAAGGAGGGACAGAGGCTATCGAAGCCTCCATTGAACGCCTTCGTTATAACCGGCTGAAAGGTGAAAGGCATATAGAGATTGAAACAATTCTTGCCACGATGAAGGGCTTAGTAGATCAGGTGATGTCTGAAGCTAGTCTATATGCGCCTATGTTAGCTGCGTTGGCTATTAAACAATCGGAAGGGAATATGGAGGAGGCCGTTTTTACCTTGCGTGCCCATCGTTCGACATTACCACGATTGTATTATAGCGAAGCAATCCAGACAGAAGATATGCGCATTTCTAGGCGGATTTCTTCTAGTTTTAAAGATATTCCTGGTGGACAAATATTAGGAGCAACAACGGATTATACACATAGGTTGTTAGATTTTGATTTATTAATAGAGGATCAACAAGAAGAGAAACAATGGTTGCAGCATTATAAAGAAAGAATCGATCAGCTGAGAGAGCAGCCATCATCACAAATCTTCCCTAAAGTTGTGGAATATTTAAGGGAAAACGGTCTTGTGCAAACTTATGTAGATGATAATCGCGAGCCTTTTGATGTCACAAAGAAGAGCCTCCAATTTCCTGCCAATCGAAGTGCAAGGTTGCAGACATTAACAAGGGGACAGACAGGTGCAGTTATTTCTCTTGGTTATGCTTCTATGCGGGGATACGGTCAAGTTCATCCCAATGTAGGGGAGTTGAGGGTGGGTATGATGCCTATTCACATCTCATCTCCACATGAATGTGAGGAAGAGCAATATTATATAGGTGCTATTGAAGTGACAGAAGTGGAATCATTTGTGCCGGTAAAGGGCGCAAGTGAGGAAAGTGAAGAAGCCCTCGACTTTGAAATCGGCTATGGGATGTGCTACGGACAAAATGAGACAAAGGCGATAGCGATGAGTATTTTAGATCAATGCTTGCAGCACCCATCATCTGATTTTCCTACACATGACGAGGAGTTTGTTTTATTGCATATTGATTCCGTTGAATCGACAGGGTTCATTTCGCATTTGAAACTTCCTCATTATGTGACTTTCCAATCTAAGCTCGATCGTGCAAGAAAAGGACAGAAAGGAGAGTAATAATTATGACAAGACTCCATCATTTTGCTTTCTTCGATGAAGGCTCAAAAAAAGAGATTAGAAGAACAATCTTAAAAGCGATTAGTATTCCAGGATATCAAGTGCCCTTTTCTTCGAGGGAAATGCCTATCGCTAGAGGTTGGGGTACAGGTGGATTACAGGTGACGCTATCCATCATTGGCAAAGACGATGTATTAAAGGTGATTGATCAAGGATCAGATGAATCAGTTAATGCAGTCAATATTAAAAAACTAGTTGAAAAAACGACAGGCATTGCCATTACGGAAGGAACAGCAGAAGCAACGATTATTCAGTCAAGACATCGCATCCCTGAGCAGCCTTTAACAGAAGGTCAAGTGCTCGTCTTGCAGGTCCCTGCTCCAGAACCATTGCGGTCAGTAGAAAAAAGTGAAAGACAAACGAAAATTCTCCATGCGGAAGAAGAATACAGCGGTGCTTGGCTACAGTTATTTGAACAAATTATGAAATATGGTCAGACCAAAACAGGAGCGGACCACCCCGTCTATGTAGCTGACCGTTATGTGATGGCACCGAGTCCTATCCCCCGATTTGATAATCATAAAATGAATCATTCGGAAGCACTTATTTTATTAGGGGCGGGACGAGAAAAGAAAATCTATGCGGTTCCACCTTATACAGATGTCCGTTCATTAGCATTTGAGGATTACCCATTTACTGTCGAATCTTTCGTAGAACAAGCTTGTCATTTATGCGGGGCAACAGATACGTTTTTGGATGAGATCATAGATGCAGATAAAGATAAAGTGTATTACCAATGTAATGATTCTCACCATTGTTTAGCACAAGTAAATGGGGCGATTCAAGGAAAAGGGGATATAAGCTATGCGTGATAAACCTATCTTACAAGTCCAGCGATTAGAAAAAGTGTTTGGAAGAAGCTGTAGTCATTGTCAGCATCAAGATACGAGACAGTTAGAAAAGAATTTTTGCCCTTATTGTGGGACAGTGTATGCCTGTCGAAATATCTCGTTTGAATTATTTCCCGGGGAAATATTAGGGATTGTTGGTGAAAGTGGGAGTGGGAAATCTACGCTTATGCAATGTTTATATTTTGATGAGACTGCGACAGGTGGGGAAATGTTTATCAACCATGAAGATTTTAAGGAGAAAAACATTTTTGCTCTTTCTAATCAGCAAAAAAGATATGTGCGCAACCATATCCTCGGAATGGTTTATCAAAATCCAGCAAAAGGGTTGAAGATGGACTTTTCCTCTATTGGTAATATCGCTGAGAAACTCATTGCAGCAGGCAATCGCCATGTCGGTGAAATGGAGCGTGTCGGAACGGAATTGCTCGACAAGGTCCATCTTCCCCTTTTTAGAATGAAAGAAGAACCCAAGCGGTTCTCAGGGGGAATGCAGCAGCGTGTGCAAATTGCAAAAGCCCTTTCTAACTATCCCCCCATTCTTTTCTTAGATGAAGTAACGACCGGGTTAGACTTATCTGTGCAAGCCAGTGTCCTTGATTTAATTAAAACGATTCAACGTGAGATGGGTATCAGCATGATTGTGGTATCACATGACTTAGCCGTTATTCGTATGCTAGCTGACCGCACAATGGTGATGTTAAATGGAGAAGTAATTGAAAAAGGGCTAACAGATCAAATCCTTGAAGATCCTCAAGACGCTTACACACAACAGCTTGTTTATTCGTTGCTATAAAAGAGGAGGGTGCATATGTATATTATTCATAACGGTGTGATTGTACTTGAAGATAGAATGCTAGAAAAACATGCAGTATTAGTAGAAGAAGAACGGATCAAGGCAATTGTAAGAGAAGATGAACTCACTTCATTTACCAATGTTGAAAGAATAGATGCAAATGGGGGTTATATTTCTCCAGGATTTATAGATATTCACTCTGATTATATTGAATCTATCATCTCGCCGCGCCCGACAAGTATGATGAATGTCCAAATGGGCCTGCGTGAAGCAGAAAGGATTCTCATTGGACACGGGATTACAACGATGTTTCATTCACTTTCTTTCTACCGGGAGGATATTTTCACCCATAAGCCCATGCGCTTACCAGAAAATGTACAGAAATTAGTTGAAGCGATTACGGAGACATCCGAGCAGCAACATCTTATTCGCCATCGCCTACATGCTCGTTTTGAAATAGATAATCTGGAAGGTGTCGACCGTTTAATAGAGAACCTCCGTTCAGGTAAAATTCACCTGCTATCTTTTATGGATCATACACCAGGTCAAGGTCAGTATCGTAATTTAGAAGTTTTTCGTGAAACGATGCGTGGTTATCGTGATTTAACTGAACAGGAGTTAAATCGTATTATCCAAGACCGCCTATCTTCAAAAGTGATGACGATTGATATGATGAAAGAGATTGCTGAAATAGCGATAAGGCAAGGGGTTAGCATTGCTTCACATGATGATGACCATAAAGGTAAGATTGACCTCGTCCAATCCATTGGGACCACAATCAGTGAATTTCCAATTACATTAGAGGTTGCTAAAAAGGCGAAGCAGAGCGGTCTATATACAATCGTTGGGGCGCCCAATATCCTTTTAGGTGGCTCGCACTCAGGCAATTTATCTGCAGCAGAAGCGATTCGAAATCAATGTGCAGATATTTTATGTAGTGATTATTATCCATCGGCCTTACTCCATTCTATCTTTACGCTCCATGAAAAGTATGATCAGAACCTCCTAGATATGTTCCAAATGGTCACTTCAAAGCCAGCGAAGGCAGTAAACCTTAATCATGAAATTGGTTCTATCAAACCGGGCTATAAAGCCGATTTACTCATCATTGAGAAATTGGATGATGGTTTTCCAACAGTAACATTAACAATGGTTAATGGTGTTGTGATAACGACAACAAATTACCGAAAAAACCTGGCGATGGAGGAGGTAATACGATGACATTCTTAAAAATTGAAGGTCTGGAGAAGAACTTTCAAATTGTGCATTTAGGTCAGACGATTCATGCTGTGCAACAGTTGAACTTCTCAATGAACCAAGGTGAATTTATTGGGATCACGGGCAAAAGTGGCAGTGGGAAATCAACGATCTTAAAAAGTATTTATCGCACATATTTACCTGAAGCGGGGCGGATTTATTTTGACTCAGAGAAATATGGATGGATTGATCTGCAAAAAGCGTCAGAAAGGGAGATTATCTATTTACGAAAATATGAAATTGGGTATGTGTCACAATTTTTAAATGTCATGCCACGAACAACCGCCCGCGAATTAGTAGAGCAATCTGTTTTGGAGACGGGGCGGTCATTATTAGAAGCACAAAAAGAAGCAGAGGAAGTGCTTTCTCATTTTGAACTTGATCGCAAACTATGGGATACGTACCCTAATACATTTTCAGGTGGGGAAAAGTTAAGGTTAAACATTGCCATCGCAGCCGTTAAAAAGCCAAGGTTACTCCTTTTAGATGAGCCAACAGCAAGTCTTGATCAACAGTCCAAGCAAAAGGTGAAAGAAGTGATTCAAAAGTTAAAGGAAAGTGGGACAACATTGCTAGGGGTTTTCCATGATATCGAATTTATGGATGAATTATGTGATCATATTTTTGAAATGAGCCAGCAATCGTTCAAAAGGGCAGGAGCGTCCTTATGATGAAGGCGGATTTACATGTTCATAGCGGTTTTTCAGATGGCGCAGATTCCATTCAAGTGGTTATGGAAAAAGCTGCAGCGACCGGTATCACACATATTAGCATCGTTGACCATGATACGGTAAAAGGGCAAGGGGAAGCCTTGAAATGGGCAGAAACATATCAGATTCAGCTCATTCCTGGGATTGAAATTTCCGCATTTGATTTCAAAAGAAACCGAAAAGTACACGTACTAGGCTACCATTATGATGCTAACAAAGGGCATATTTTAGCATTATGTAATGAAGTGCTTAAGCGTAGACAAGCCCATTCCATTTGGCAAATTGGGCAAATTCAACAGCAAGGCATCCATTTGTCTATAAAAGCAATATCGCAAATCGCCTCACCCAGTGAGACGATTTATAAGCAACATATTATGGCGGCCATTACGTCAGAACCTTACGACTCAGAAGCATATAAAAAGCTGTATCGTTCACTGTTTAAAGGAGGGGGAGTAGCTGCTGGGGATATTGCTTATGTGGACGTATATGATGCCATTCGAGCGATTAAAGCAGATGGTGGATTTGCTGTAATTGCTCATCCTGGTCAACTTGATTCCTATGATCTGATTGAAGAGCTTGTAGATAGTCAGATTGGATTGGATGGTATTGAGCGTAATCATCCTGATCATAGTGAAGCGGATCACCAAAGAATTGATATCCTTATGGCAAGGTATGGTCTTCTTATGACAGGTGGTTCAGATTATCACGGTGCATTTGGTTCATCAGTCCGTATGGGGGACTATGAGTCGCCTATAAACCGATTGTTAACTGATTATTTGGTTTGTAAATGATTAGTGAAAGCCGGTATATTTCGTGTAAAAAGACAGTAAATTCAGTCTTTTGTTTAGATTATTATGCTTAAATAAAAGTGAAATAAGTTAAATCGTTTATAAAGGGAGTGAATGAAAATGGGTAAAAAATCATATGGTTGGTTGCTGCTTGTATTATTGACTTTGTTGCTTGGTGCTTGCTCAGAAGAAGGAAATAGCGAGGCTTCTTCAAGTGATGATGTTGTCGATATTGTTTGGTATCCAAGTGAATCAGGATCAGATATGAAATCATCAAGAGATGACATTGGTGAGGTAATTGCTGATGCAACAGGTCGTGAAGTGAAGCACCATTTAACAACGGATTATGCGATCTCTATTGAGACAATGGTAAATAACAATGCGGAGCTCGCTTTTATGGGTGCACAAGGTTATATAGAGGCGAAAGAGCGTAATGACGCTATTCAACCATTAGTTGTTTCAACAGGAGAATCAGGCACGTTAGACGATGCCGTTTATCATAGCTGGTTAGCTGTCAATGTTGATGATGTAAATAACTATAAAGAAAATGGGGAATTTTCTTTAGATACAATTGCCGATAAAAAAATGTCATTTGTATCAAATAGTTCCACATCAGGATTTAAAGTACCTGCCTCTGATTTGATTGCCCATTTTAGCGATAAAAGTTTAACAGAAGAAGATTTAATGGAAGGTGGCCCATTATTCTCTCAGGTATTGTTCGGCAATTCACATCAAGGGTCTGCGGTTAATTTGTTAAAGGGAAGTGCTGATGTAGCAGCTTTTTGTGATACATGTGTAGAAAATTATGTTGAGCTTGTGGAAGGCGAAGCGAATCGTCCGGGTTCGATTTATCGCGTAAAAGATAATGCAGCTGAGCCATTTAGTCTTGTTAAGGGTAAGGAATTTGTGCTCATTAGTGTCACGCCGGTTTTAAATGCACCTTTTGTTGGCAATATCGACCTTTTAGGGGAGGAAGGCTTCAAAAAGCTACAAGACTACTTATCAAGTGACGAAGTAGCAAATAATGAGAAAATCTTCGTTCCTGAGGGCTCAGATCAATCGGCTTTATTCTTTAAGTCTGGAGAAGAAAGATTGGTGCCAGTAGATGATGAATGGTTTAACCCGATAAGAGAGCTATCTAAGTAATCTATGAGGAGGCGAAATCCTTTGGCATTATTAGAAATTAGGGCACTAAATAAATCCTATCAAGGTCACCGTGTACTAACAAATATCGATTTTACTGTTGAAACAGGCGAATTTTTATCGGTTATTGGTCCATCAGGAGCTGGAAAATCAACATTACTGCGATGCATCAATCGCTTAGTGGAAGCGGATAGTGGCGAAATCCTTTTTAATGGGGAAAACATTCTTAAACTTGGCAGAAAGTCATTGAGAAAAGAAAGAGCCAATATCGGGATGATCTTTCAACATTATAATCTTGTCCCACGTTTAACAGTTATCGAAAATGTACTTCATGGGCGCTTCGGATATAAGTCGACTTTACAAGGAATGTTCGGTATTTTTAGTGAAGAAGAAAAAGAAAGAGCTTTCTATCTCCTAGAGAAGCTGGGAATCGCTGAACATGCTTATAAACGCTGTGACCAACTAAGTGGAGGACAACAGCAAAGAGTAGGAATTTGCCGCGCACTTATCCAAGATCCGAAGCTCATCTTATGTGACGAACCGATTGCGTCATTAGATCCTCATTCTTCCAAGGTCATTATGGATTATTTGAAGTCTATTACCGAAGAAATGGGTATCACTTGTATCGTTAACCTCCATCAAGTCGAAGTAGCCCAATCCTATTCGAATAGAATTATCGGTTTAAATAAAGGACATTTAGTTTTCAATGGGCCAAATAGACAATTAGACTCTCTTCACATTGGAGAAGTCTATGGGATGGATACAAGAGAGCTTATAACGGTATGAGGAAGGCGAATATGTTAACAGATCAAAAACGATTAAGTAGGAAATGGCAACATCTCTTCTTACTGATTATTGTTTGTTGCTTCACATGGTTATCGATTGAAATGGTCCAATTTGACTTTTATCAAAGCTTGTTAGCTATTCCAACAGCTGGTCTATGGATGGTTGAAAATTTATGGATTACGGGGGATACTTGGCGTGAGTTTCCTGACATTATGTTGAAATTGGTTGAAACCATTCTCATGTCAGTAGCTGCGACAACGATAGCGGCATTCATTTCTTTTTTCCTCGGAATATCGGGTTCAACAACGACGAGGCGTAATGGTTTAATGGCGGGTTTATCTAGAGGAATAGCTTCTGTCGCGAGAAATATCCCTGTCGTAGCATGGGCGTTAATTCTTCTACTCTCATTTGGACAAAACTCACTAACCGGATTTCTTGCCCTATTTGTTGGTACAGTTGGCTTTTTGACGAGAGCGTTTATGGAAACGATTGATGAAGTGGGCTTAAAGTCTTTTGAAGCCTTAACGGCGACGGGGGCCACATATTTTCAAGTAATCTCCAAAGCTGTTATTCCACAGGCATTACCACAAATGTTGAGTTGGATGTTGTTTATGATCGAAACGAATATAAGAAGTGCAACTTTGGTTGGTATTTTGACAGGTACAGGCATCGGCTATACGTTTGACCTGTATTATAAGACATTAAATTATGAAGCGGTTGCGCTGGTGACATTATTAATTATCCTTACAGTCATCGCCATAGAACTCACATCGAACCGTATCAGAAAGGTGATCTTATAATGGGTATAGCCTATATAAAGCGCAGTAAAACGGGTCGAATTAATATAAAGATAGGCAATAAGGTTGACTATACATTAAAAGCCGTTCTATGGAGCCTCGGCATTGTAACTGTTGTTGCCTTCCTTTTTTTTGACTATACCGGCTTTCAGTTAACTTCCGCATTAAAGGAGACAATGACCAATTTACAGACAATGTTCCTTACGCCAGCTTTGACTCACTTTTCTTGGGGTGAAGCGTTTTATCAAGTCGGTGTTACATTAGCATTAGCCGTTCTATCGACAGTAATTGGAGCCGTAATTGCCTTTTTCCTTGCATTATTATCAGCGGAAAACTTATCAAATCAAGGTGTAGCTAAAGTTATTAAAACGTATGTCGCGTTCATACGAGCGGTTCCAACGGTTTTATGGGTTTTGATTTTTGCGATTGCAGCTGGATTAGGGAGTACGGCTGCAGTTTTAGGGATGCTGTTCCATTCCGTAGCCTATTTGGTAAAAGCTTTCTCCGAATCATTTGAGGAAGTTGATAAAGGGGTGCTCGAAGCGTTACGGTCGACAGGTGCTGGCTGGTGGCAAACTATCGTTCATGCAGTTTTACCATCTACAATGACTTATCTTTTATCATGGACATTTCTTCGTTTTGAAATCAATTTTTCGGTTGCTGTTGCAATGGGGGCGGCCGCAGGGGCAGGTGGCATTGGCTTTGAACTCTTTATGGCATCGGGATTCTACTTTGATTTAAGAGAAGTTGGTTTCATCACCTATTGTATTCTCCTTGTTGCGATACTATTAGAGCTTGCGTCGACACAGCTCAAAAAACGCTATTTTCCAAGTCAACATTAAAAGGCTGCCTTACATAGACAGCCTTTTTTAAGCTTCAAAGCTTTTTTTACCTGGTGCTTTCATACGGTAAACTTGAAATAATAATAATGCACAAACGGAAAGAATCATTCCTGAAATATAAGGAAATCCAATCGAAACAGTAAATAATAACCCGCCGAGAGGAGGACCGAGTATTCGTCCTAAGGAATCAAAAGAGGATAAAAGCCCTGTTATATTGCCATGCGCTCCTTTTGCTGATTTTGTTAATAGACTTGACACTGCAGGTCTTATCGCGCCATTGCCCATTCCGAAAATCGTAAGGAAGATTGCAGCGGTTAAGAAGTTATCTAATGTTAAAATAAGCCCCATACCAATCACACTGACGATTATGCCCCCTTGAATGACTGCTCCTTCTCCATATTTCTTAGATAGCCTACCGACTAACCCGCCTTGAACAAGAGCAGAACCGAAGCCCATTATCATAAAAATGATACCTAGTTCTGTTGGCTGTAGTCCTGCTTTTTGAAAAGCAAAATAAGCAAAGGTAGCCTCTAATCCTGCAAGAGACAGGGATACGCACAGATTCAAGATAAATAAAATGGAGGTCGTGCCTTTAAACGCTTCCCAAAATGAAGGACGCTCTCTACCTTCGCCTGTACCTGTTGCAGGTAACGATTCTTTTAAAACAAAAAGGACGAAAAGACTCGTAATGAGCGAGAGAGTTCCTGCTACATAAAAGGGTGTACTTAAACTTGCTTGGGAAAATACCCCACCTATTGCTGGGCCAAATATAAAGCCTAAACCTGTTGCAGCGCCAATCATCCCCATGCCCTTTGCACGGTCTTCCTCTGTCGTGATATCAGCAACATAAGCCATCGCTGTTGGCATATTTGCTGCAGACAGCGTTCCTCCGATGATGCGTGCGACAAATAACATCCATAATTCACTAGATAAAGCCATTAGGAAGAACGAAAGTGAGAGGCCTAATATGCCGATGAGCATGACTGGTTTCCTGCCATAACGGTCAGATACACGTCCCCATAATGGTGCGAAGATAAATTGCATAAGTGAATAAACGGCCATTAATAAACCTAATTGCGAGGGGGTTGCCCCAATTTCTTCTGCATAGAATGGTATAACCGGAATAATGACACCAAATCCGGACATAACGAGAAACATAACAGCAAACAAGATAGGTAAAGCTTTTTTCTTTTCGATCACAAAAGTCACTCCAATACTGATAACAGCTCTATAACATAAATATCATAAGGGCAGAGAAAAAGAAAGTGCTGTAGGAAATCAAAGTTATATACCTCTATTATGTCCAGTAATGAAGGATTTAGTGCAGATAATAAGAAGTATCTATTAATTATTATTCTTATAAAGTGATTTGGTGAGAAAATCTTTTACTAGCATAGCTTCTTGGGCATTCAGTCTATTATGAACCAATTAAATAAGTTAAAAGAACTTTTTTTAGAAAACTATAGATTTTTTTGTATAAATATACTATTATATTGAAAATACAATATTTTGATATTTCTTATAATTATAGGGAGGTGCTAGAATGAGTAAAGCTCAGAATAGAAAAGTATTAATTGCTAGCCTTGTTGGAAGCTCGATTGAATGGTTTGATTATTTTCTCTATGGTACGGTTGCTGCTCTTGTATTTAATGAATATTTCTTCCATAGTGATGACCCAACAGTCGGCTTAATGTTAGCATATGCTTCATTTGCGTTAGCATTCTTTATTCGACCACTAGGTGGAGTAATCTTCAGTCATATTGGTGATAGGGTAGGAAGAAAGAAAACATTAGTATTAACATTAACCATTATGGGTGGATCTACTGTATTAATGGGCTTCTTACCAACGTATGAAACCATTGGTGTCATGGCACCTATTCTGCTGATTATTCTTCGTCTTATCCAAGGAATTGGACTCGGAGGAGAGTGGGGTGGAGCTGTTTTATTAGCTGTAGAATATGCCCCAAAGGAAAAACGTGGATTATTCGGTAGTGTCCCACAAATGGGGGTAACTATCGGTATGCTTCTTGGAACTATTGCGCTGTCTATTATGACATTATTACCTGAAGAGCAGTTTCTATCATGGGGTTGGCGTGTTCCGTTTATCATGAGTGCATTACTCGTCTTCTTTGGTCTTTGGATTCGTAAAGGAATCGATGAAACACCATCGTTTAAAAAGGCACAAGAAAGTGGAGAGATTGCTAAAATACCAATTGTTGAAACATTTAAAACGTCTTGGAGAGAAGTACTCATTTCAGTAGGAGCAAAAGTAGTAGAAACCGCGCCGTTTTATATTTTCGGTACGTTTATCGTTTCATATGCAACGAGCGAATTGGGCTTTACAAGAACAGCGACCCTAAATGCAGTGACAGTAGGAACCATTGTTACAACTATTCTTATTCCTATCATGGGGAGTCTTTCTGATAAGATCGGTAGGAAGAAACTCTATATTGGTGGTACAATAGCAATGGCTGTTTTTGCTTTCCCTTATTTTTGGATGTTACAGCAAGGAACGGTTACTTGGCTTGTCATTGCAACTGTATTAGGATTAGGGATTGTCTGGGCACCGATTACAGCCGTCTTAGGCACAATGTTCTCAGAAATTTTTAAATCAAATGTTCGTTATACGGGTATTACATTAGGTTATCAAATTGGTGCTGCGGTAGCAGGTGGAACCGCGCCATTAATCGCTACAGCATTACTGGCCTACTTTAATGGTTCCTATGTACCGGTGGCATTATATATTATATTATGTGCTGCGATTTCTCTTATTGCCATGATTGCTGTACGTGAAAAAAGTAAACAAGAATTAGATCAAGATGTAGCCATGTAGTAGATTGTTAATTTAAAAAGCTCGGTACGTCATCGTATCGGGCTTTATGAGATGTGGTCAATAGTTGTAAGGGAGATGTTTTTATGCTTGTTTTATCAGAGAAAGAAATTAAAACATTATATGTAATGAAAGATGCGATTGAGGATATGGAAGCAGCACTTGTTGCTCATCATCAAGGTAAAATCGCGAGTCCACAAAGAACTGTTTTAGATATTCCTTCAAAAAAAGCATCGGCATTATATATGCCTAGTGCAATGGAGACAATGAAGAAAGCTGCAGTAAAAATAGTCACAATCTTTCCTGAGAACCCTAAAGAAGGGTTAAAAACAACCCAAGGTGTCATCTTGTTATCAGATACAGAAAACGGTACACACGTGGCTTGTCTGAATGCATCTTATTTAACTAGATTAAGAACGGGAGCGCTTAGTGGCGTCGCAACAAAATACTTAGCAAAAAAAGACGCAAAATCTGTTGCCGTGCTTGGTTGTGGTGCAATGGCAGAGGAGCAACTACAAGCTGTATGCGAAGTCAGAAATATTGATCATATATATTTATATAACCGTACAAGGGAAAGAGCGGAGAACTTTTATAACCGAATGAGAGAGATCCTGCCAAATTATAAAGGGAAAGTGGAAGTGGTAGCAGATCCTGATGATGCTGTGAAACGGTCTGATATTGTCAATTGTAGTACACGAGCAGTGGAACCAATATTCAAAGGAGCTAATTTGCAGCAAGGCACACATATCAATGGCATTGGATCCTATTTACCTAATATGCAAGAAGTGGACGTTGAAACATTAAAACGAGCGAGTAAAGTGGTTGCTGATACGATAGAAGGTGTAAAAGAAGAAGCTGGTGACTTTATTATTCCTAATAATAAAGGTGATTGGCATTTTAATGAGCTACATGGAGAGCTTACAGAATTAGCAGCACATACCATTAAGGGAAGAGAATCAGACGAAGAAATTACTTTCTTCAAATCTGTTGGAGCTGCTTATTTTGACTTAGCAGCTGCAGCAGCTGTATATGATAAAGCAAAAAAACAGGGAATAGGTACAGAAGTAGAGGTTTAAGCAAAAGAAAAAAGATGAACCGTCGTATAGGTTCATCTTTTTTATGAATTTATTTAATTCCTCGCATTTTTTTCTGGATTTTTGGTGCAACCAAGAAAAGGACGATTGAAAGGACAATGGATAAACCACCAATAATACCGAAGTAAAGTACTTCTGTTTCAGCTGAATAAAATCTAACCACTTGTGCATTGATGGCTTGAGCTGCTGCACTTGCTAAGAACCAAAGGCTCATTGTTTGTGCAGAGAATGCAGTTGGAGCTAGTTTTGTCGTTGCTGATAAACCAACTGGTGATAAACAAAGTTCACCAAGTACAACAATAAAATAACTTAATACTAACCAAAGTGGACTTACTAATGCACCTTCTGAAGCGAAATATCCAGGTACAAGAATAACGATAAAAGAAAGACCTGCAAATAGTAATCCGAGAGAGAACTTTTGTGGAATCGTAGGTTGACGATCTCCAAGCTTTACCCATAACCAAGCAAACATTGGTGCCAATACAATAATGAATAAAGGATTAAGAGATTGGAACCATGCTGGGGAAATAGTAATTCCCATAAATTCTAAATCCGTACGATTGTCTGCATAGCTGGCTAAGATTGTTGAACCTTGCTCTTGAATTGCCCAAAACATAACTGCTGCAATGAACAAAGGTATATAGGCAATTAATCTTGAGCGTTCCACATCTGTCGTTTTCTTACTTCTGTACATAACAGTAAAGTATATAATTGGAATTCCTACTCCTAAAATTCCGACAATAAAGACAAGACTTTCAAATGTTAAATATCCAGTAGGAATACCTACAGCAACTAGAATAGCAACAATAAGAATACCTAATCCTATTTGTGTAAATACTCGTTTCTTTTCATTTGGTGCTAATGGGTTAGGTACCTGAGTACCTGCTAGACCTAAATATTTTTTCTTAGTTACTTGGAAAGTGACTAATCCAACAAACATACCAACCGCAGCCACACCAAATCCAAGATGGAAACTTGTATCCATTAGTGAACCAACGATTAGAGGAGAAAGGAAACCACCCAGGTTAATTCCCATATAGAAAATACTGAACCCTGCATCACGGCGACTATCATTTTCGCTATATATATCGCCTACAACACTTGATACATTAGGCTTTAATAAACCAGTTCCCAAGACAATTAATACCATGGATACAAAGAACATGGCAACGCTTCCAGGAATAGCCAATGCGATATGTCCAAGCATAATAAGGATTCCGCCATAGAAAATAGCTTTAGAAGTACCAAATATTCTGTCAGCGAACCAACCGCCAATGATTCCAGACATGTAAACAAGTGAACCATATATAGACATTATAGATAAAGCCGTTGTTTGACTAAGACCTAAACCGCCTTGTGAAACTTCATAATACATGTAGAAAACAAGGATGGCTCTCATTCCATAGTAGGAAAAGCGCTCCCAAAATTCAGTGAAAAATAGTGTGAATAAACCTTTAGGATGTCCAAAAAATCCCTTCTGAGGCACACTATCGACAATACGTTGTTTGTCGTCAGACATATAACTTCCTCCTTTTTTTACTTATACTATAATAATGTTTTTCAGATTTTTGTCAAATCAAAGATAAGTATATTTTAGCCATATAAACGTATAAATATTGATTTAATGGGAATGATCCTTTTTTTAAAAATTATATTAAGATTATTCTGATAATGAAATAATATGTTTTTAGGTACAATTATAATAGGTGAACTTTATCAAAAATTCTAATCATGTTGATTACATTTCAGGAAATTTTGATAATTATATGTGAATTCCGAAGACCCACTAGCGGGAACTATAAACCATTGATAGTATTTTCTACTTAAATGATTCTGATACTATCTTTTATTCACTTCCAATAGACCTCCCTAAGGGCATGATAGTATCGTTCCCTTTAATATTTTTTATAAACAAATTAAGAGGTAGGGAGGTTTATGTTTACATGTATTCTGTAATTGAATACATGTAAACGAAATAAGTATGCAAGTTTACGTTATTGTTTACGTATGATAGTTCTTATGTGTACAAGTATGCAAAAATGTATACATGTTGATATATCAAGGTGTGTGCGAGTTTTGTCTTTTTGTAAACATTAAAGTATACAAGTATGCGTAATTTTGCTGTTTGTTTACGTTTTTACGATTTGGTAACTTTTCTCCCTGTTTCATTGCTTAATACTTCATTCTCTATTACTCTTAAACTATTAACTCAAATTTATGAGAATGAAAGGGTTGGATAAGAGATGACGAATGCAAGAATTGCGGCTGTCGATGTTGGTAATGATTCGCTTAAAGCTATTTTTGGTAAGGTAGAGAACGAGCTTAATTTACCGAATGTCGTAGCAAGAGATATTGAGGATAGACCAGTCATTGGAATTGAAGAGCTAAATAGTAAGGATCCGCTAGATGGCATACATATTCGTGTCCACTCCCCTGCTTTGAAAGAGAATAATGCAATCTATCGTGTGGGACATTTAGCAACCAAAAGTGATAACGCGTCAGAGCTTGATCCAGGCAGTAGTAAATCTGAAGAAGATCAAACATTGGTCATGTTATTTACAGCATTGGCATTGGATGCAGTTAACGAAGAAAAAGGAGCTACATTTAAGAGATCTGGTAATGTGGTTGATGCGAATTATTTATTAGGTACAGGACTTCCATTGAGAGAAGCAAAAGAAGGTAAGGATTCGGGTTATCGTTCTAAATTAATGGGTTCTGTTCATCAAGTTGAATTTTTAATTACACCTAAATACCAAGGGATAAAGGTTAATATTAAATTTGATGATGTTAAAGTATATCCTGAAGGCTTTGCTGCATTCATTAATTTGGTGATGGACAATCAATTAAATATTATTAATAAAGACTTAATAGATAAACGCATACTTATTCAAGATATTGGTGGTTTATCAACAGATATCGCTGTCATTAAAGATCGAAATGTGGATGATGATAAAGCTCAGGGCTTTAATTTAGGTGTGTCTGAATCTTTAGAAGCGATTAGAGAAGAAATAAGATCAAAACATGGTATAGAGCTTGATAGTCGCCGCGATGTCGTGGAGATTATTACAAGAAAAAACAATCGCAACCATATTATGGTTAAAGGTAGCCGCACAAGCGTTCATGACATTACAGATCGCATTCTTTTAGACTTAGCGAAGAAGCAATATCGTTTATTAAGAAACGTATGGCAAAAAAATTCGCAAACTGAGATATGCTATTTTGTTGGTGGTGGTTCCATCGTCCTAAAAGATTACCTCAAGACATTGAATAATAATTTAGATGGCTTTAACATCGACTTTTTTGAAGATGAAAAAGAAAGCATTTGGATGATGGCGAATGCCTATTATAAATTGGTTGCAGATTATGCAAGAAGAACAAACAAAGATAAGCAGGATAAGAAACCTGTTAAATCAAACTAGGTGAGTTTTGATGAAAAAACCAGCTTCTTCGGAATTGAAAAGGGGTCAGTCAATTTCATTCCGAATACCATCCGATACACCAGATTATTTACTAAAAGAGCTACAAAGGTTAAAAACAACAGAGAGAAGAAATTTTTCTAGTAAGGTTGCAGAAATTGTCCTTGCGGGAGTCAATCAAAATAAGAGTAATGAGAGAGAAGCTATTACGATTCCACTTCCGAAACACTTAACAAAGGTTCAAAAGGATTGGCTAAAACATGAGCATTCTGAGGCACTACTCGGAAGTATTGTGTATCAGCTTATTTCCGACCCACTCAGAGCCACAGCGTTATTAGCCTCTTTAAATAGTAGCTCAGCTAATATCGATGAAGCATTATATTTGCAAGAAGAATCAGGAGTTACCCCTGTTGATGAATGGCAGGAAACTGCTGCTGCGGAAGAACCTGCTGACGATGCGACGTTTGAAGATGAACTAGATAGTTTCGATTGGAATCAAGCGAAGAAAAACGAACCAGAAACACATAAGGAAGAAGCCGAAGAAGAAGATATTGATGATTTATTAGGTGGTTTTTTGTCACATATGAATAAATAGCAGGAAGGTTGCCGACGTGGGCAACCTTTTTGTTATTTTTAAACCCATGTTGGGTGGGGCTGTGAGGACAAGTCTTTTATTTGGGAACAAGAGAGAGAATCGCGACTAAAAGGAGAGCTCCTTAAGAAATGAGTAGCAAAAAAGGAAGAATCGCGACTAAAAAGAGAGCTTTCCAAGAAATGAGTAGCGAAAAAGGGAGAATCGCGACTAAAAAGAGAGCTTTCCAAGAAATAAGTAGCGAAAAAGGGAGAATCGCGACTAAAAAGAGAGTTTTCCAAGAAATGAGTAGCGAAAAAGGGAGAATCGCGACTAAAAGAAGAGCTCCTCAAGAAATGAGTAGCGAAAAAGGGAAAATCGCGACTAAAAAGAGAGCTTTCCAAGAAATAAGTAGCGAAAAAGGGAGAATCGCGACTAAAAAGAGAGTTTTTCAAGAAATAAGTAGCGAAAAGGGGAAAATCGCGACTAAAAGAAGAGTTCCTCAAGAAATGAGTAGCGAAAAAGGGAAAATCGCGACTAAAAAGAGAGTTTTCCAAGAAATGAGTAGCGAAAAAGGGAAAATCGCGACTAAAAAGAGAGTTTTCCAAGAAATAAGTAGCGAAAAGGGGAGAATCGCGACTAAAAGAAGAGCTCCTCAAGAAATGAGTAGCGAAAAAGGGAGAATTGCGACTAAAAGAAGAGTACCCCAAGAAATGAGTAGCGAAAAAGGAAGAATCGCGACTAAAAGAAGAGCTCCTCCAGAAATAAACAAAGTAAAAAGGAGTGTACCGCAAGTCTGGGTAACTAAAAAGTTAAAAATCAAATCGCTCGAAAACAATTTAAAGAATATTAGCACTTATCAACAGTTGTCCACAATAAAAAGTGGATAACTTTAAAAGGTGAAATTGATTCAAAGGAAGAAGTTATTTATATCACAGGAAAAAGCTATTAAACCAAGCGTTTGTTCGTATGTGTATAACCCTGTGAATATATATAATTTATCCACAAGTTAATTTATTTGTTGTGGATAATAAGTTTTTGTTGCCCTTTTTCATTTTTTTTCATCCGTTTGGAAACAATACGAAGATGAAAATGAGGAGGGATGAGGAGTATGAAATACGAATGCATCATTATTGGTGGTGGAATCGCAGGGTTACAGGCAGCGATTCAATTAGGTCGTTATAAACACCGAGTGTTAGTGCTAGATGATAATCAAGGTCGATCGTCAATCTGTCAAAGTTATCATAATATATTAGGTTATCCTAATGGCGTAAGCGGCCCTTATCTTAGGGAAATCGGAAGAGCGCATGGAGAGAAATATGGTGTTCATTATCAAGATGAACGAGTGGTAGACATTGTATACGAGGAAGAGGAGTTCATTATTTACACAAGAAGTAATAAGCAATATAGAGGCATGCGGTTATTACTTGCCACAGGAATCATGGACCATATTCCCCCTTATGAATCGCTCGGCCCATGTCTAGGTTTGACTGTGTACGTGTGTCCAGACTGTGATGGGTATGAGGTGAAGGATAAAACAACGGTTGTGATGGGTTCTGGAAACACGGGTGCTAATATGGCATTGACGCTTGCTTATTGGACGAATTCAATAATATTCGTTAATGATGAGAAAAAAGAAGTTTATCCACAAACTTATCAACAGTTAGAGAAATTAGGAATCGAAGTGATTGAAGAGAAAATAGCCGAAGTATTGGCAGATGGCTCATCGTTTCGGGGAGTTCGATTGGAATCTGGGCAGATTGTAGAAGGTGAGAGGGGTTTTATTGCTTATGGAGGG
This sequence comes from Cytobacillus sp. FSL R5-0569, assembly GCF_038007265.1. Taxonomy (NCBI): domain Bacteria; kingdom Bacillati; phylum Bacillota; class Bacilli; order Caryophanales; family Bacillaceae; genus Cytobacillus; species Cytobacillus sp. FSL R5-0569. Next base: position 4,535,651 of record NZ_JBBOWW010000001.1, on the reverse strand, counting down.
AATCATGTAAAATCAGACTTAGCAGCAAAATTAGGAGTAGAACGTTTAGGTAATCAGCATATTATAACGGATGGGCGCTCGAAAATGACGAATGTCCCTCATGTTTGGGCTGCTGGTGATGTTGTGGCTCATTCAGAACAAGTGACAATTGCTATGGGTGAAGGCTCTCAGGCGGCCATATGGATTCATAAATCATTAATTAATCGTTAGTAGAAGGTGAGGAATGGGATGTGACTTGGTGGAAAAACGCAATTGCCTATCAAATCTATCCGCGAAGCTTTCAAGATTCAAATGGGGACGGCATTGGGGATATACAAGGCATTATTCAACGCCTATCATATTTAAAAGAACTTGGGATTGATTTGATTTGGATTTGTCCGATATATCAGTCTCCTAACGATGATAACGGCTATGACATTTCAAATTATCAAGCAATTCTAGCTGAATACGGGACAATGAATGACTTTGATCAATTATTAGAAGAAGTGCATCAAAGAGGTATGCGACTAATTATTGATCTTGTTTTAAACCATACAAGTGATGAGCATGCATGGTTTATAGAGTCGAAAGTTAGCAAGGAATCGAAAAAGCGAGATTGGTATATTTGGAGAAAAGGAAAAGATGGGCAAGAGCCGAATAACTGGGCCAGTATATTTGGTGGTTCTGCATGGACATTTGATGAAAAAACGAATGAATATTATTTGCATATATTCTCTAAAAAACAACCAGATTTAAACTGGGAAAATCAAGCGGTGCGTCATGCACTATACGATACAGTCAATTGGTGGCTAGAAAAAGGAGTAGACGGCTTTAGAATTGATGCGATTAGTCATATCAAGAAAAGCCCAGGATTACCAGACATCCCTCCAACTAATCAAGAGACATATGTTCCTTCTTTCTCGAAGCATATGAATCAACCTGGAATACATGATTGGCTTTTAGAATTAAAAAAAGAAACGTATGGGAAGTACCCAGTCGTTACGGTTGGGGAGGCAAATGGGGTTAGTGCAGAGGAGTCTCTTCTTTGGGTTGGTAAAGATCAAGGAAAAATGGATATGGTCTTTCAATTTGAGCATCTTGGTTTATGGGATGCAGAAGAAAACCCAATCCTGGATATCATTGCTCTGAAAAAAGTATTAACAAAATGGCAAGTCGCGCTAGCTTCAGACGGTTGGAATGCTCTATTTCTCGAAAATCATGATAAGCCGAGAATTGTTTCAACTTGGGGAAATGATAAAGATTATTGGTATGAAAGCGCCACAGCCTTAGCATGTATGTACTTCTTTATGAAAGGTACACCTTTTATTTATCAAGGCCAAGAAATAGGCATGACGAATGTGCACTTCGAAGAGATGTCCTCCTATTATGATATCCTCACTCATCATCTATATAAGGACAAACAACAGAAAGGCTGGTCACACAAAGAGATTATGAAACTCATCTGGGCTTCTTCTCGTGATAATAGCCGTACACCTATGCAGTGGAGTTCTGATTCAAACGCAGGCTTTACAGAGGGCAAACCATGGATGGAGACAAATGAAAATTATACTAAAATCAATGTTACTCTCCAAAAAAATTCAAATCATTCTGTATTGCAATTTTACAAAGAGATGATTACTTTAAGGAAAACTCACGCTACTTTTATTGAGGGTGAATATAATCTTCTTTTTTCAAATCATAAACAGATTTTTGCTTATACAAGAGAAGATGAAGAACAGAGGTTTCTGGTTATAGTAAACCTGTCTGAGTGTAACGTAACTTTAAATTTAAATCACCAACTTGTCAGGGATAGTTCAAAGCTATTATTATGGAACTATCAAGCACAAGGCGATATATCGCTATCTAAGAAAATGGAACTCCGTCCATATGAAGCTAGAGTTTATCGAACATAAGCAAATATAAATATATATTTTTTCGTTATTTCTAGGAGATGTAGATGAATGGCAAAAGGAAAAACAAATGCGATGCGGTTATTAGATCAGTCGAAAGTAAGCTATGAGATCATGACTTATGATGTCGCGGATGGAAAAATAGATGGTCTTTCGGTGGCAGAAAAAACGGGGAAATCAGGTCAAACGGTTTTTAAAACATTAGTGACAGTCGGTGCAAGTAAACAAAACTATGTCTTTGTTATTCCAGTCGATAAGGAACTGGATATGAAAAAGGCTGCTAAGGCGTCAGGTGAGAAGAAAATTGAAATGATCCATGTGAAAGATATTCAGAAGATTACCGGCTATATTCGTGGCGGTTGTTCACCAATTGGTATGAAAAAACAATATCCTACTATTATCGATGCATCAGCAAAGGATTTGAAAAGTATGATTGTTAGTGGGGGTAAATTAGGTACTCAGATAGAATTAACGTTGCAAGACCTCATTAAAATGACAAGTGCAGAATTATACGAGATCGCTCAATAAAATACCAAATGCCTCAGAAGATGTTACTGCAGGCATTTTTTTGTTTTCTGGCTAGGGATTATAGTAATTTCTAAAGAGGTGTGAGGCCAAATAGTCACTATTCACATAAGATGTGCATGAGGTGATTAATATGAGTCATTTTAACGTACATGAACCAAAAGGTATTAAAGGGAAACTGTTAAAAAATATGGATATAGGTACATTCCAGCAAACGCCCCCTTCTTATAAACCGCCAAAAAAAATGCCCAATCTACCTGAAGAACAACCTGAATTCATTTTGAAACAAATTTGTGTGAAAGGATTATATCGTATTCACTGTATGGCGCTTAAAAATGGAGAACAACTTTGGTTTTGTCCAACCTTCGTAAAGGGGCAAACGTTGTATGGTTGGAGGTTTTATCATAACCGATGGATCTTTTTAGTTATACATCTATCAAAAGTTCAATCTATTCAATGTATATAAAAACGCCACCTGTTAGGAATGACAGGTGGCGAATAAAATTATTTCCCGAGAAAGAATAACGGGGTTAAAAAATAAAATGAGCAACCAATGTAATAACTGGTAAAGCAATAACTGTTCTAAGAATAAAAATTAATACTAAGTCAAAGAAAGATACAGGAATTTTAGAACCTAGTAGTAATCCACCAACTTCAGACATATAAATGAGCTGTGATACGGATAGAGCAGCGATGACAAACCGTGTCATTTCACTTTCTATTCCTGCCCCCATGACAGAAGGTAAAAACATATCTGCAAACCCAACGAATAATGTTTCAGATGCGGCAGCAGCTTCAGGTAGTCCTAAAAGCTCTAAAATAGGAATAAATGGCATTCCTATCCAAGTGAAGATAGGCGTATATTCAGCTAAAATTAACGCGAGTGTGCCGAGGGCCATAACAATTGGTGCAACACCCATCCACATATCTAAAATATTTTTAAAGCCATCGGTGAAGAAAGCCTTAACATCTTTATTTTTCTTTGCTCTATTAATCGCAGAATCAATACCCCAAGTAAAAGAATTATAGCCTTTAGGAATGTCCTCATCTGCTTCTTTTGCTTTCTCTTTATAATAAGTATCCGCTTTTCTTGAAAGTGGTGGGATACGAGGCATAATGAATGCTGCAATGATCCCTGTTGCTAGTATGGTTAAGTAGAAAGGAATAAAGTAATCCCCTAAGCCAACTTGAGAAATAACAACAAGACTGAAAGTGATAGACACAACAGAAAAAGTAGTTCCAATAATAGCCGCTTCTTTTTTTGTATAAAAGCCTTCTTCGTATTGCTTGCTTGTTAAAAGCACTCCGATTGTACCATCTCCAATCCAAGAGGCAACACAGTCGACTGCTGAACGACCTGGTAGTTTGAAAAGTGGTCTCATTACCTTGGTAAGTAAAGAACCAAATAACTCTAGTAGACCGAAATTGACTAATAACGGCAAAAGTAAGCCGGCAAATAAAAATACACTAAATAAAACGGGCAATAGATCAAATAATAAAAGTCCACCAGTAGCTGTAGACCAAACTGCTTCAACTCCCCATTGAAGATATGTTAGAACAGCAAATACAGCCCCGATGAAGCGGACAATTACCCATCCATATGTGACATTGAATAGGTTATTTAAAAAGGGTGAGTTTTTGAATATAGCAGGAGAAATCTTGGCAATCAAAGTTCCTACTAAAGTAAGGACAATAATAACGACCATAATAAGTGGAATAGATCCATTTAATAAATCCTGTATCCAGCCGGATAATATAGCGATAGGAATTGTTACCTCCCCATCAATACTAATAGGAATCATAAAGAATAAGATACCTAAAATTGACGGAATGAGGAAGGTCAACATATCCGATAATTTATATTTACGCATCAGTTGATGTCTCCTTCTAATAAAAATAAGTCAGACTACATTTTAATTCATTCTATATTAATTGCCAACCTTATACTTAAAAATGGTAGAGATGTTATTCTATTGTCAATTTTAATAATTGTCAAACTAAAAGGGGTGAGTCTTAGTAAAATTATGTTAAAATGTTTGCAGATGACGTGATTTTTAAAGAAGCAGGTGGGAAGTAGATGTTCAATTATCGATTGTATTGGACGTTTGCCAAAAAGTCTTTTCTACGTTCGGCTGTGTACCGATTTGATGTCTGGTCTAGACTCGGTTCTAATGTGATCTTTCTTTTAATGTGGGGTTCTATCTGGACAGCGTTATATGCGGGTAGAGAAGAGGCTGGTGGCATCAGTTTTCAAGCAATGCTTACATATATTGTAGTAAGTCAATTTCTCTCAGGTGTAAACGGGGCTGGGACTCCTCTCTGGGAAATACAAGAGAAAGTGCGTACGGGTGATATTTCATTGGAATTAATGCGTCCTTTTGATGTGCCTTTACGTTATTTATTCGCAGACTTTGGCAGTGTGTTTTTCTATATGATTACTGCACTATTACCTTTGTATATTATATTATTTTTCTTCATGGACCTTTCATTACCTAACGATCCACTTATCTGGTTAGCTTTTTCATTTGCCGCTTTTATTGGGTTTTTAATTCGTTATTGTATTGAAATGGCCTTTGGATTATTAACTTTCTTTCTAGTAGAAACCGGCGGAGTTGAGGATATCTTTTATTTTGCGATGTCATTACTATCTGGTTCGGTTATTCCATTGTGGTTTTTCCCAGGTTGGCTCGCGAGCTTTGCCTCATACTTGCCCTTTCAAGGTATTTATTACATTCCAAATGCAATCTTTATAGGTGAGATTGCAGGATATCAAATCCTTACTTCTATTGGTGTTCAGTTGTTTTGGGTGGTCGTTACATATATCTTTTTAAGATTAGTATGGAATAAAGCATCGCAGAAGGTTGTTGTTCAAGGGGGATAAGTACATTCATGAGATATATTGATTTATATTTTAAACTTGTTGCTGCTGGTATAAGGGCCCAGCTGCAATACCGATTTGCCTTCTTTATGAGGATTGTAGGGATGCTGACCTCGTATGCAGGAACGGCGATAACAATGTGGGTAATGCTCTATCAGTTTCAGGAGTTAGGTACATGGAATTTTTATGAGATGTTATTTTTATTTGCGATAGCTGTGCTTTCTTGGGGATTTTGCATTATTTTATTTTTCCATTTTCGTAGTCTTGATACATACATTTTGAACGGTACATTTGATCGTTTCTTAGTGCGGCCGATTAATCCTTTTTTTCACTTTATGGCGATGAAATTTGATGTGGCATCCTTTGGACAGTTTATTTTTAGTATCTTTATTTTTATTTGGGTAAGTGTAGAATTGCACATTCATTGGACCATTGCTAATGTCCTATTTTTATTAGCTGCAGTGCTTGGTGGAGTCCTTATACAAGGTGGCTTGCTCGTGATTATCTCAGCTTTTGCTTTTTGGACAACGAAATCGGAGCAATTTTATTGGGTAGTGATGTATCCGGCAAGAAACTTAACGAATTACCCATTAGTCATTTATCCAAAAATGGTGCAATGGTTTACGGCGTTTGTTGTTCCTTTTGGTTTTGTGAATTATTTTCCTGCAAGCGTTATCTTGGGTAAAGAAACGCCATACTTTCCAGAAAATATTGGTTATTTTTCACCATTGGTTGGTATTGTTTTCTTCATTATTGCCTATTACATTTGGATGCTAGGACTCAGCCGTTATAAGAGTACGGGCTCATAAAGCGTAGTGAAGGTTGGCAGTCATAAACAGAGTGGAGGGTAAAGAATGGCTATCATAGAAGTAGATCAGTTGATGAAAGAATTTAAAGTTGCGAAACGTGAGACCGGCTTTCTTGGTGCCATGAAAAGTCTGGTAAAACGTGAATTTTATACGAAGCATGCGGTAAAGGATGTAAGTTTCACTGTGGATAAAGGAGAAATGGTCGGCTATATCGGACCTAACGGTGCAGGGAAATCAACAACGATTAAAATGTTAACTGGAATTCTTGTACCTAGTGCGGGCACGGTTAAAGTAAATGGCATTGTTCCTTATGAAAACCGCCAAGCAAATGCAAAAAATATTGGTGTTGTCTTTGGGCAAAGAACGCAATTATGGTGGGATTTACCAACGATTGAATCATTCGAATTATTAAAGGAAATTTATCAAGTTTCACATAGCCGCTATAAAGAAAATATGGATACATTTACGGAAATTCTTGGGTTAGATGAGTTCATCAATACGCCAGTCAGGCAACTCTCTTTAGGTCAAAGAATGCGTGCTGACATTGCCGCTTCCTTACTGCATGATCCTCCCATTTTATTCTTAGATGAACCAACGATTGGGTTAGACGTAGTGGCGAAAGAACGCATGCGGACATTTATAAAAGAAATCAATAAAGAACGCGATATTACAGTTATTTTAACCACCCATGATATGGAAGATATCGAGCAACTTTGTAAGAGGATGGTATTAATTGATCACGGGCAGAAAGTGTATGATGGAGAAATGACAGTAGTGAAAAATCGATTTGGGAAAATCCGTACTCTTGTAGTAGATCTAGAAGAACATTCTAAGCCATTGACGCTTGAAAAAGCAGAAGTGTTTAAAGTAGAAGCAGGTAAGTATTGGATACGCTTTAATCGAGAAGATATATCTGCTTCGGGTGTTATCACACAAATTACACAAACACATAATATAAAAGATTTAACTGTCGAAGAGCCTGAAATTGAATCAATTATTAGTCGTATTTATCAAGAAGGCTTTGACGGTGTTGAGCAACCTATTCCTGTTAAAAGTAGGTCATAAAAGAAGCTGAGTAGAGGTATATGCCTCTCTCTCAGCTTAAGTTTGACTGATATTTAATTGCTTTGTAGCGAGTTGTACGTATAAAGGGTGAGATTGCATCAATTCATCGTGTGTCCCTTTTCCTGTGATTTTTCCATTTTCAAGAACAATAATTTGGTCGGCATCAATGATAGTTGACAGTCTGTGTGCAATGACGAGTGTTGTTCGGCCTTTCATTAAATTTTGGAGAGCTGATTGTACGAGTTGTTCGGATGAACTATCAAGATTCGATGTGGCTTCATCTAATAAAAGGATTTTTGGATCACGAATAATGGCTCTAGCAATGGCAATGCGTTGGCGTTGTCCACCAGAGAGTTTAATTCCTCGCTCACCTACATCGGTGTTTAAACCATTTGGCAATCTCTCTATAAACTCTGCTGCATGAGCTTGTGTAGTTGCTTGCAGTAATTCCTCTTCACTAATTTCTCTTTTCGTGCCATATGTTAAGTTTTCTCGAATCGTGCCAGACATCAGCGGGCTCTCTTGAGAAACATAACCAATTTGTTCCCGCCAATTTTCAAGAGCATACTCCTCTGCTGGCTTGCCATTTAATAGAATAAGGCCGCCATTAGGTCCATAAAAGCGTTCGAGCAGAGCGAATAGGGTCGTTTTACCGCTACCGCTTGGACCGACAAATGCCGTTGTTTTTCCAGCTGGAATGTGTAAATTGATATCTTTAATAATCTGGTCATCTTTATATGAGAATTGGAGTTGGTTAAAAGTAATCTCCTCTGGATGGATTATCCCTTTTGTTCCTTCATTCATATTCTCGGTAGGTGTATTCAACATATCCTGAATTCTTTCTGTTGCACCCATTGCTTTTTGATAAGCAGTAAAGAAGGAAGCCATTTGGGTAAATGGAACAACAATCTGGAACATATAAATAATAATAGCTACTAATGAACCAGCAGATAATTCCCCTGAAGCGACTCGTACGCCGCCATATCCAATTAGGACCACAAGAACAAACATCATAATAAAGGTCATAAATGGTGAGACGACAGCTTGGATTTTTGCTTCCTTTAAACCAAATTGGAATAAGCGCTGAATGTTTTTATTCCCTTTTTCAATCTCCGTTTTTTCAGCTTGATAAGCCTTCACAAGTCGAATATCTGATAAGACCCGACCAAGGTTGCTTGAAAAGTCAGCCATTTGATCTTGGGTAGATAAAGAGACTTTATATATTTTTTGCCCGAGCGGCATGATTATAAGAACGGCTAATGGAACAGCAATAAGCATGATGAGTGTCATTCGCCAGTCAATCATTAGTAGAATAATAATTGCCCCAATGATTGAAATCATTCCCGTTATAAACGTAATAATATGTTGTGTAATCAAAGTTTTTACTATATTTGTATCTTGTGTGATTCGGCTCATTGTTTCTCCTGATTGATGCTTATCAAAGAAAGGAATTGGGAGATGGATGGAATGTTCCCATAGTTTCCTTCGTAAAGAGGCAACCATTCTCTCTCCAATATAAGTCATTAAATAAAAGGAAAAACCTGAGGCAATTGTTTGGATAATGAACGCGCCTCCTAATAATGCAATGAGCGAAAGTTCAAGGCGAGATGTAGCTAACTGGTCGACCATATTAGCTGTGAATAACGGAACGACCAATCCTGCTGCGGTTTCAAGTAGGCTGAGTAGCAAAGCAACAATTATGATCCACTTTGGTACATTTGCGCCTTTTAATAATGACCACAGACTAGTCGTTTTCTTTTTTGTCTTCAATTTTTTCCATTCCTTTCTTTTCTAGATAAATGGAGATAGCTTGGGCAAGCCATTCTTCTTCTTCCACTGTAAATGGAGAGGGGAAAAGAACAGGAGCTTCGGCGAGATGGCGATCAATATCGTCATTTATTTCTGTTATGCGGAGAATGATTTCCTCTATATTGGGATAAAGGTCATAGAGGATATCCCAAATGGCTGCAACCACTGATTGGACATGCTCATCATTATGATCGGTGCCCACCAACTTTTTTATGTTTGCAAATTCTTTAGCGACTCGTTTGTTTAATTGTTGTTGTTTTTCATCAGAAATATTGTAGATATCTTGAATCATATGCTCAGGGATAAAATTCCTCATCCATTCTTTATGCTCCGCTTCCATTTGAATGGAGTTAATGAGCATAATGAAAATATTAGGATCAACTGTTTGATTTTCTTCTAAAATAGAAAGAGCATGGTCTAATGTTTTAATCATGTGATTTATTTGCTGTCTTTTGATAACGAGCTCTTCTCGTTGAAACGAAAGAGATTGTTGCAGATCCCACTCATTGTTGTTGAGAAGCTTCTGTATTTTATTTAATGGATAACCTAAATATTTTAAAGTAACAATCTTTTGAACTGTTAATATTTCATTTGTAGAATAATATCTATCACCTGTTTTGCTAGTGCGTGCGGGCTTTAATAAGCCAATCTCATCATAATAATGCAATGTACGAATGGTCGTATTTGTTTTCTTAGCAAACTCTCCAATACGGTAATAATCATTTGTCATAAGAGCCCTCCTTATGTAGTATTATAAAACCTCACGTTACGTTAGATACAATGGTAAAATAAAAAACTTATTCGATGTTGCTCAACACAATAAACGGTCGAATTTATTGGGTCCTTTCTCCTCACTTATTGGAGAATTAAATGTAAGAAACGGTAGATGAGTTGTTAAACACATCTTTTGGTCTAATAAATATCCTATAGGTGATGACTAGCAGAGGATAAGTGTGCAGAAGTTATGTAGATGCAAGTGGCAGCAAAAAGAGGCGATGTTGAGCGTAAAAGGGAATGCACCAATAGGTGAAATAGACTTTAGACAAATGATAATTTTACTATGGGGATTAACCAATCTAATTATCACACAGTCTGAAGCGATTTACATCACGAATTACTTCAGACTGGTGCATAAATCCTACTTAGTACTTTTCGTAAATTTGTTCGTTTATAATAGTAAGAAACCTAACGAAATAATGATTCCACTAGCAATTAATGTAAGTACACAAAAGCCCATAATATCTTTTGCTTTTAGACCTGCGATGGCAAGAGCGGGTAAAGCCCAAAAAGGCTGTATTAAGTTCGTCCAAGCATCTCCCCATGCTACCGCCATTGCGATTTTAGGAATGGAAACATCCAATGCGATCGCTGCGTCTAACATAACAGGAGCTTGCACAGCCCATTGACCTCCACCAGATGGTACAAAAATATTGACAAGACCTGCACTCAGGAAAGTAAATAATGGTAAAGTATGTTCATTAGCAATGGAAACAAATCCATTGGATATAACAGCCGCTAGGCCGGAAGCTGTCATCATACCAATAATTCCTGCATAGAACGGAAATTGAATAATAATGCCACTGCCACCTTTAACAGCATTCGTAACTGCCTGCAAAAAGTGACGAGGGGTACGATGAAAGAGAATACCAAGAAATAAAAAAAGAAAGTTTACAATATCTAAATTTAGGGCAAAACCATTAGTAACAAAATAATAAAATAAGAAGATTAATCCCATCACGCCAATAAGTAACGAGAGTATTTGGCTATTCTCTAATTTCTCTGCTGGTGTCATGGAATCTCTTTCTAATGTCGCTGCAGGTAAATCTTCTTTTAATAACGCTGGATCAACCGTAACAGTATCATCTTTAGCTGGAAGCATGATACGATTGACAATAGGTAAAACAATAAAAAGTGCGATAGTGATAATCAAGTTAAATGATGAAAAGATGGTTTCGCTTGTTGGAATAATCCCAATCAAATCTTCGGAAAAATGACCTGGAGTGGCAATTGTTAGCGGTGTTGATCCTGAAATACCACCATGCCATATAACAAAGCCTGAGTAAGCGCTTGCAATTAATAGCCTGTAGTCGACTCCTTTTACATGGCGCGCTAACTCTTTGGCAAATAAAGCACCAATGACTAATCCAAATCCCCAGTTAATCCAACTAGCAAGTAATGATATGATTGTTACAATAATAACAGCTTGCCCAGGTGTTTTTGCTTTTGAAGCTAATGCACTCAGTCCAGCTTTGAATATAGCGCTGCTTGCTAATACATGACCGGTAATTAATACTAGCACCATTTGCATAGCAAAAGATAATAATCCCCAGAATCCTTCACCCCAGAATTGGACCATTTGATATGGACCACTATCAGTAAATATGAGTCCAAGTGCAAACACTAAAAATGTTAAAATGATAACAAATAGAAATGGGTCTGGTAAGTATCTTTGCATTAAACGATTAAAAAAGCTAACAATTATTTTCATCTATCATTCCCCCTTTTGATAGAATTTTATCATATGATTCTGAAAATTATTACTTTAATATAACAAGATTTTAAAAAAAGAAAGGATGTAGATTTAGTGAAGAAACTGACTATTTTATTTGTTGCAAGTTTCCTACTTATTCTTATGGGTTGTAATTCTAACAATGAAATGGATGAAGAACCAGAATCGGTAGATGTATCGAATCAGCAAAAGGTAGAAGTGGTGGCAGAAGACCTTGATATCCCTTGGTCAATTAATAAGCGCGATGATGTATTCTATTTATCCGAAAGAACAGGTACAATTGCTAAAATTGAAGGGGGAGAATTAACTCGTCAACCCGTAGAATTAGAAAAATCGTTATCAACGGCACAAGAAGCAGGATTACTTGGGTTTGTTTTAATTGATGATGGTACAAAAGGGATTGCATATTATACATACGAGCTCGATGGTCAACCGTTAAATCGTGTTGTCACATTATCATTGGATGATCAAAAACAGATGTGGGTGGAAACGGATATACTTTTAGATGAAATTCCGAGTGGTGCTTTTCATCATGGGGGTAGGCTAGCGATTGGCCCAGATGATAAATTATATGTCACTACAGGAGATGCGACAGAACCTGAACTTGCACAAGATCAAAATTCGTTAGCAGGAAAGATTTTAAGGATGAATAAAGATGGCAGTATTCCAGAAGATAATCCTTCAAAAGAATCTTATCTTTATAGCTATGGTCATCGTAATCCTCAAGGTTTGGCTTGGACAGATGAAGGAGAAATGTACGCAAGTGAACATGGTCCAACAGCAAATGATGAAATTAATAAAATAACCGCACTTGGGAATTATGGTTGGCCTGAAATTACGGGTACAGAGGAAAAAGAAGGGATGATTACCCCACTCGTCACCTCAGGAGATGACACAACCTGGGCACCATCAGGTATTGCTTATGCAGATAATAATCTTTATATAGCAAGTTTAAGAGGTACCGCAGTCATGCAGTTAAATTTAGAGACAAATGAAATGTCTACTTTAGTAAGTGACGTAGGTAGAGTAAGAGATGTTTATGTCGATGGGGATCATCTGTATTTTATCAGTAATAATACAGACGGCCGCGGCAATCCGGCAGAACAGGATGATCGGTTATATCGATTAAAAATCAGATAAGTAGCAAAACGATAAGTGAACAGCAGTTAATCTTCTATTCGTCTAAGATGACAGCGACCCCAACTTTATGGTAAGAATGAATGTAGATAGTTAACGAATGGAGTTGTAGAAAACATAATGTCTGACTTTCGCACAACCGTAATTATTCATAAACCAGTTGAAGAAGTTTTTTCCTATATGGTCGATATAGATAATATTCATGAGATCATGCCACTTGTAGTAAAGAGAGAAAAGATCAATGATGGGCCATTAGCTGTTGGTACAAAACTGAGAGAAACAAGAAGAGTTCGTGCTTCCGATATCACATCTGAAATCGAAGTATTAGCATATGAAACAAATAAAGTATTTGCAACGCGTTCCAATTCCAACGGTTTAATCGCAGAATACTATTATCGTTTTGATGAAGTGGATGAAGGTACACAGGTTGATTTAGAAGCTAATATTAAAACAACAGGATTTAAAATGAAGCTTCTGCGTAAATTTTTAGTGAACATGGTACATCGTGAAGATGGCTATCAATTAACGAATTTAAAAAATATGCTTGAAGGTACGAAAGAAATATCTGATGAAGATGTCTCCAAAGAAGGCGAACAGATAGAAGAAAGACCTGAAGAAAATCAAACAAAATAAGCTTTTAATAGAAAACAGAACTTCCAACGGTATATGGAGGTTCTGTTTTTTTAAAAAGTATTTATTCATCAAATTGATAGGTCCAAAAGCGTTCTTGGTTAATTCTAGCCATCACAGCAGGGTCCTGTTTCTTAAGGTTTTCTTCCATTTCCTTAATCATTAACTGTGTTTGTGAGACATGGGCTTTTAATGTATTCAATTTAATGTCAGCAACTTCTGTTACATCATGAACAACATCTGCCGCACCAATTTCTTCCTCACAATTGTTAGAAAAAGCGACGCAATATACCTTTGGACGTTTTTCTTTTGGAAGGTTTTTAACGGCATGAATAACTGCCGCTCCTGTTGCATCATGATCTGGATGCACTGCATAACCCGGGTAGAATGTTATGACCAAAGAGGGGTTTAATTCTTCTATGATTTCACCCATATGTTGTGCTAGTTTATCTTCTGGTTCAAATTCAACCGTTTTATCGCGATAACCAAGCATTCTCAAGTCAGTTATGCCCATCGCTTTAGCGGCATTTTGAAGCTCTTGTTTTCGAATATGTGGCAATGATTCTCTTGTCGCAAAAGGGGGATCGCCCATATTTCTACCCATTTCACCCAGTGTTAAGCATGCGTAAGTTACAGGTGTGCCATTTTGAATATGCTTGGCAATCGTACCAGAAACGCCAAATGCCTCATCATCTGGATGAGGAAAAATAACAAGTACTTGTCTTTCTTTTTCCATCATTCTTCCTCCTTCCGCTATTTATTCAAAGGGTGTTTCGCTAATTTCTAGAGAAACCGCTAGTTTACCTTTAAAATCATGACCAGCCATTAATAAGCGATCATGTTCATCTATTTCATAATGGGTAATGCCTTCCGCATACACCCAACCGATGTCAGTTTTTAACCCGATTCTGTAAGGTCCGTTTCCGGCGATTTTACTATGAATATATTTTAGTTTGGCATTACGAATATAGGCACCTGATGAAAAGAAAGTCTCATCAAAGTGTGAAGCGTAAGCACCGTTTGTTGTTTCAAGGTGGATATAAACGTCCTTATTTGCACGTTCATCCAAAGCCAGCTGTACTTGTTCTTTCATGACGATATCCAAATTCATTTCCCCCTTTCGAAAAGCATTTCTATATAATTTGTCAAAATGAGAATTAAGCTATCCATTTGATTCTTTTATTTTACTAAAAAAAAAGTGGTTTTGCATAATGTGTGACTCAGGGAGCAGCATGATTAGAAGAATTGATCAAGAAACAAAAAGGAGAATGCTCACTCGAGAGACATTCTCCTTAAAATGTTATTATTGTTCAACCTTCGTACGATCCGCACCAAAAGTACGGTAAGCACCGTGCATTGTTGGTCCAACATATTCATTTAGTTTGAATCCATGTGTAATGGCTGCAGTGATAAAATCTTTGGCTACATCGATTGCTTCTGTTACCGATTTGCCCTTTGCCAGTTCAGCAGTGATGGCACTTGAGAAAGTGCACCCTGCCCCATGGATGTAAGGCGTATTAATCAGTTCAGCCTGTAAGATTGTGAAATTTTCTCCATCAAATAAAAGGTCAATGGCTTTTTCAGATTGCAACTTACTGCCACCTTTAATGATGACATATTTTGGACCAAGTGCATGAATCTTTTCCGCCGCTTTTTTCATTTCTTCAATTGTTTTGATCGGTTTCACTTGTGCAAGTTGTGATGCTTCAAAAAGATTTGGTGTCACAACGGTTGCTAAAGGAACGAGTACCTCACGAAGGGCATCCGCTGTTTCAGGATGTAGTACTTCATCTTCGCCTTTACATACCATTACTGGATCAATAACTGCAGGAACGCCACTCTCTTTAATTGTTTTGGCAGCTGTTTCAATAATTTCCACTGAACCAAGCATACCTGTTTTCATTGCATCTATGCCAACAGAAAGGATGGTTTCAATTTGAGCCTCTAATGTACTAATTTCAATTGGAAAAACATTATGATGCCAGTCGTTTTTAGGGTCCATTGTTACAATAGTAGTAAGTGCTGACATTCCGTACACACCAAGCTCTTGAAAAGTTTTCAAATCAGCTTGAATCCCCGCACCACCACTAGAATCTGATCCAGCTATAGTTAAGACTTTTTTCATAGTCATCTGACGTTTCCTCCCTGGAGTGATAGATTAGACATGCATTTTATCATCATTATAACAATTATTTTAAAAATGTATATGGTCTCTATTTTAATATAGTGAATCTGGTTATATTTTATTTATAATTGGTTGATTTTTATCAATTCGCTCGTAAAACATAATACCGTTTAGATGATCGATCTCATGTTGCATAAGAATAGAGGCAAATCCTTTAAAAGAGAGTGTGACTTCCTCACCTTTTTCATTATACGCTCTAACTTTAATTTTTTCATAACGTGGCACTTGGCCGAATACTTCACGATTAACTGATAAGCAGCCTTCTCCTTCTGGAATACAAATAATATTTGTTGAATGACTGATAATCTTCGGGTTAATCAATTGGTATTCATATGATTGCCCTTTTTCATCTTCATATTTAGCAGCGAACATTCGTTTAGCAATGCCGATTTGATTGGCTGATAAGCCAGTGCCAGGGCGTAATTTGTATTTCTTAGCTAATTTCTCATCCTGACTATTTCGTAAGTATACGAGCATCGCTTGTAGCTCCGCTAAATCTTCCTCAGTTGCCGGTAACCTTAAATCCTCTATTGGTTGATGAAGAATCTCATGCTTTTCATCGACAAAATCTTTCATGGTAATTATCGTATCTTTAGAAATTTTCCTCATAGTTAAAAACCTCTTCTACATTTGTCTGTAATGACCTTGCAATTTTGAAGGCGAGCGCTAAAGTTGGGTCATATTTATCGTTTTCAATACAATTAATGGTCTGCCTACTAACGTTGCATTTCTTAGCTAATGCCTCTTGTGTTAAGCGCAGCTGTATTCTTAGCGGTTTTATCCGGTTTTTCAAATCGTAGTCCTGCCTCTCCTGTCAAAGGTTTTGGACATTGTTTAAATTAACAAACATTTTCCCGTTTGTCTATCTTTCAGTTTTATCCATTGCATAGCCACCGGAAAATCGCTTTAATGGTATATATAGACGTGAATGGTGAAAAAGGTGGTAGTATGCAGAGTACCGGAATTATTTTAGCGGGTGGTAAGTCGAGTAGGATGGGGGAAAATAAAGCTTTGTTAGCGGTGAATGGGGAAACAGTAATCGAACGCCTAGTAAGGGAGTTGCAATCCGTAACGAATGATATTCTTATTGTAACAAATACACCAGAAGATTATCATTTCCTCCCTGTTAAAAAGGTAAGTGATCGCTACCCTAATAAAGGTCCGTTAGCTGGAATTGAGTCTGGCCTATATCATTCTACAAATGATGAAAATATTATTGTTGCTTGTGATATGCCCTTTGTTACGGCTGAAACAATGAAATGGCTTTTAAACCATCTCGAAGGCTATTCAGCAGTTATTCCTGAAGTGAATGGTCAAATTCATCCACTTCTTGCTGTCTACCATAAGAGAGTAAGGGAAATAGTAGAGAAATGTTTAGAGGCAAATGATTTGAAGCTACAGTTATTCTTAAATCAGTTAAAGGTAAAAAAAGTAACAGAAGAAGATGTAACTCGGCATCGTCTAGTTAATTTTGAACAAAGCTTCTTCAATATGAATGACCCGAGTGATTGGAGGAAAGCAATACAAATTTCTAGTAAGAATTGATAAAATAGAACTTAGATGCGAGGTGTTAAAATGAAGTTTGGAATTTCAAAAGAGCCAATCAATATACAAGAAGTAATTGATCATGTCGTACAAAGAAACGCAGGCGCTATTACGACGTTTATTGGAACAGTAAGAGAATTAACTAAAGGTAAGAAGACTTTGTTTTTAATATATGAGGCATATGAAAGTATGGCTATAAAAAAGCTTGAGCAAATTGGCACGGAAATTAGGGAGCGATGGCAAGGAGCCGAAGTAGCAATTGTGCATAGAGTAGGTAAATTAGATATAACGGACGTTGCTGTTGTGATTGCTGTCTCGACACCTCATCGTGCTGATGCTTATGAAGCAAACCGATATGCCATTGAACGTATTAAAGAAATCGTACCCATTTGGAAAAAAGAACATTGGGAAGATGGACAAGAATGGATTGGCGACCAATTGGAAAAAGTATCTTATCCTGAAGGGAAACCGGAGGCGAAACATCTAGATGAATAATGTATTGTTTTTTGCTCATTTAAAGGATGAAGTTGGTGTGGAAAGTTTACAAATAGAGGCGAAAGGTAAGAGCGTATTAGCGTTAAAACAAGAAGTACATGAAACGTATGGTTTATCATCAATTGATAGTGTCATGACAGCGATCAACGAAGAGTTTGCTGAAGATGCTGATGTGATTCAAGAAGGGGATACGATTGCCTTTATTCCGCCAGTTAGTGGAGGCTAATGTAATGAATGATAGATACTCAAGGCAATTATTATTTTCTCCCATTGGTGAAAAAGGGCAATCACTCATTGGGCGTAAGCATGTCTTAATGATAGGGGCGGGGGCACTTGGTTCTGGCAATGCTGAAGTGTTAGTTCGCTCGGGTGTAGGCAAGTTAACCATCATTGACCGCGACTACGTAGAAGCAAGTAATCTCCAAAGACAACAGCTTTATACGGAAGAGGATGTAAAAGAGAAGTTGCCTAAAGCTATTGCTGCTAAGAAGAGACTAATGGCGATTAATTCAGAAGTTGAAGTGGTGGCGATGGTAGCTGATGCTGTGCCGTCTTTGTTAGAAGATCTCGTTAGTGAAGTTGATTTAATTCTTGATGCGACAGATAATTTTGAAACGCGAATGCTCTTAAATGATATATCACAAAAACATCACATTCCATGGATTTATGGTGCATGTGTCGGCAGCTTTGGAATGAGTTTAACCATTATTCCTGGTGTGACACCCTGTCTGCATTGCTTGTTGAAGAAGATTCCTATTCAAGGTATGACCTGTGATACAGGTGGAATTATAGCTCCTGCTGTGCAAATGGTTATCGCTCATCAAACCGCAGAAGCACTCAAGATATTGGTAGGTGACTTAGATGCCATTCGCACGACTTTTACAAGCTTTGACATGTGGCGAAATCAATATTCGAATATAAAGGTTGCTAAAATAAAGGATACAGGTTGCTTATCATGTGGGGAGGCACCGACCTATCCGTTTCTCCAACAAGAAAACTTAACAAAGACGACTGTACTTTGTGGAAGAGATACGGTGCAAGTGAGGCCATCGACTGTCCAGCAATTAGACTTGCAAAGGCTATCTCAACAAATGAAGGTGTCGGGCTATGACACGAAAGGGAACCCGTACCTTTTGTCAATTGATCTGAAACCAGAAAGAGTTGTAATCTTCCAAGATGGTCGGGCACTCATCCACGGAACAAAAGACCTGGCACAAGCACGCTCCATCTACCAAAAATTATTAGGTTAATAAGAACCGCATCTTCTGTTTGAAGAGCGGTTTTTCTTGTTTGCTTTTAAGGAGCCAAAAACAAACAACATGGTGGGTGTTATTGCCGATATGAACATAACATATAAGAAGTCCAATAAGTAGAGTGGGGAAACGGGAAATCTCAACCAACGCAGGTTATTTTAGATCGAAAACTGAATTGAG
Organism: Cytobacillus sp. FSL R5-0569; assembly: GCF_038007265.1. NCBI lineage: Bacteria > Bacillati > Bacillota > Bacilli > Caryophanales > Bacillaceae > Cytobacillus > Cytobacillus sp. FSL R5-0569. The sequence continues at coordinate 4,516,742 of NZ_JBBOWW010000001.1, read as the reverse complement.
TGCCGAGTTAAAGCGATTTGAAGTTCGGTCAGAAGCAAACACAGAAAGGAAACAAAACGAATCTGTACACCGTATATTATTACAATTCCGTGTATACCGTCGGAGGTGGTATAAAAAAGATTGAATCATTGTCTCTCATATCGCTAACTGTGTAACGCTGTTTTCATAAAAAAATCATTAAATGAGACAACAGCGTAAATAGTATTTGATAATTTCTGTTTGATATGATAATTAAATATACAGGTTAATTTCATTTTTTACATAGTCAAAAGAGAAGGTGGTGTTTTTTTGGATCAGGTCGATAAGAAGATATTAGATTTATTAATTGAAAATGGTAGAATGTCTTATGTTGATATTGGTAAACAATTAGGTCTTTCCCGAGTAGCCGTAAGGGAAAGAGTGTCTAAACTTGTTGAAGATGGTGTGATTGAACAGTTTACAGTTGTGATTAATAGTGGCAAGGCAGGGAAAGAAGTTTCCGCTTTTTTTGAGATTGATTGTGAACCGAGTTCGTTAGTGAAAGTAGCCGAGGCGTTGGCGGAGAATGCAAGTGTTGCTAGTTGTTACCAAATGACCGGCCCCTCTACTTTACATACACATGTGTTAGTAGATAACTTTGATGCACTTGAGAGGTTTATTAACGAAGAATTATATGCCCTAGATGGCATTACGCGTGTGGAAAGTAACATATTGCTAAGAAGATTTAAAAGTCGTCGCGGGTTAAAATTGTAGTAACATTGCTTATTTTGTATCGAATGCAAGCTGCGATAATAACAATTAAGCCAATTGGAACTTCTGATTAGACATTCTGATAGATAGCGGAGGTAATCCCAAGTAGCACGTCCAACTTCGGAACAACCGAAAAGATAGCTGAACAGCACCAACCAATTTGTCCGTCTTCTGAAAAGAAAACCTCCTAACTTTGCTAGATTCCTGATCAACGAGATTTGATACCCTATTAAACTTAAATATTTTTTGAAAAACAGGTACTCGCCACTGGCGGGTCTTTTTTTTGTGTGGGACAAGAAATTGGTAAATTACCTTTTGTTTTTGAAAACGCTTTACCTATCGATAACTAAAAGATAATAAATAATTATACTTAAGTTACATAATGAACATATTTGTAAAATAATGAAAACAAAAGGAAATTGAAATAAAAAATAATTTAAAAAAATGAAAAAATATATAGAATTTTGTATATTTATGTTTTATAATCATTTTTAAATTATTTTAAACATTTAGTAATTAAAAAAAGGAAAATGATTAACAAATGATTTCGAAGGAGGGGTGAAATTGGTCGGATTTATATTCAGAAGATTTTTTCAACTTGTGATTCTACTATTTGGTATTTCCTTTCTTGTATTCTCATCCATGTATTTGGCGCCTGGTGACCCGGCATCAATGATTGGAGGGCCAACAGCATCAAAAGAAGATGTGGAGGCGATAAGAGATAATCTTGGTTTAGATGACCCTTTTCTTACACAATATGGTCGCTATGTAGTAGATCTTGTACAAGGTGATTTAGGATATTCATATCAAAACCAACAGTCTGTAGCTGAGGCGATTGGGGTAAGACTGCCAAATACGCTAAAGTTAGCAATTGCCAGTATGATTGTCGCCATTGTTATTGGTATTTTAACAGGGTTGATATCAGCTCTTAAACAAAATTCTTGGCTAGATGTAGGGTCAACAACCTTTGCTCTTGCGGGTATCTCTATACCGAACTTTTGGATGGGTGCTGTCCTTATCCTTATATTTTCCGTTAACTTACAACTACTCCCGGTCGGTGGGTTATCTTCACCATGGTATACCATTGAAGGGGTGAAGGAATTAATCTTACCTGCAATCACTTTAGGGACAGGGGCAGCTGCGATGATTGCTAGAATGACGAGATCATCTATGCTTGAAGTAGTAAGGGCAGATTATGTAAGAACAGCAAGAGCAAAAGGTGTAAAAGAACGCGAAGTTATATGGATTCATACATTAAAAAATGCGATGATTCCTGTTTTGACAGTGATTGGTGTGAACTTTGGTTCGCTATTAGGAGGGACCATTATCACTGAAAAAGTATTTGCGATTAATGGTGTAGGTAGGCTAATGATTGACGCCATAGCAGCTAGAGATTTTCCGATGGTACAAGGCTCTGTTCTTTTAGTAGCTACACTCTTTGTTGTTGTGAATTTAGTCGTTGATGTGGTTTATACATATATTGATCCAAGGATTAAATATCAGTAATGACGAAGGGAGGAAAAACTGATGCCAGAGGTTGTTCAGGCAACGAATAGTCCAGTAGCAGTAACACCGAAAAAGGATAATGAGTGGTTGTTAATTATAAAAAGGTTGCTACGAAATAAGTTAGCGGTTCTTGGGTTAATCATTATCATTCTTCAAATCGCCATGGCGTTGTTGGCACCTATTATTGCAACCCACGATCCCGTGAAGCAGGACCTATCAGCTAGTGAATTACCTGTATTTAGTGAGGGTCATTGGTTAGGCACAGACAATTATGGAAGAGATGTTTGGAGCCGAATTGTTTATGGCTCACAAATTTCTCTATTAGTAGGGATCGTAGCTGTAGTGCTCGGCCTTCTTGGTGGCGTTACGCTAGGTTTACTTGGTGGATATTACAAAAAATTAGATGGCATTATTATGAGATTTGTCGATTTATTATTTTCATTCCCAGGGATTTTACTTGCTATGCTCATTATTGCTGTACTCGGTACAAGTTTAGTAAATGTAGCTATCGCTATAAGTATTTGGTCGATACCTTCCTGTGCACGAATTGTGCGAGGGTCCGTTTTATCGATAAAGGAAAAAGAATATATTATGGCCATGAAATCGGTAGGTGCTTCAGATCTTCGTATTATGATTAAACATATATTACCAAATTGTTTTGCGCCTATTATAGTTTTTGCCACAATGCGAATGGCTACGGCTATTCTTTCAACAGCTGCATTAAGCTATTTAGGCTTAGGTGCACAACCACCTACCCCTGAATGGGGATCAATGATTTCGCAAGGACAGGCTTTTATGTGGTCATCTCCACATCTAACGATTGTACCTGGGATTGCCATCATGTTAACTGTATTTGCTTTTAATGTATTAGGGGATGGATTACGAGATGCCATTGATCCTAATATGAATGTATAAAAATTGGGGGGAATTAAGAATGAGGAAAAAGTTATTAGCAATACTAGCGATATTCACATTAATGATTGTATCTGCTTGTTCAAGCGGTAATGAACCGGCAAGTGGGGAGGGTGAAGGGAACGGTAAAATCGATACATTTACATATGCTTCACTATCAGATGCAGTAGGGCTATCACCTATTATGACAAATGATAGTGCATCAGCTAATGTGACTGACCATGTGTATGAAAAGTTGTTTGATAGAAATACAGAAACAATGGAAATAGAACCTAAATTAGCTGAATCTTATGAAAATCCAGATGAGAACACTTGGCTGATTAAATTAAAAGAAGGAGTTAAGTTCCATGATGGAACAGACTTTAATGCAGAAGCTGTTAAATATACTTTTGATAAATTAAGAGATCCAGAGACAGCAGCCCCACGAGCTTCACTAATGGAGCCGGTTGAATCTATTAATGTGATTGACGATTACACAGTTGAAATCAAAACTAAATATCCATACGGTCCTTTTCTAGCGGCACTGTCACATTCTAATGCAGCCATTGTAAGCCCAACAGCTGATAAAGAGGGAGATTTAAATAAAGAGCCTGTCGGTACAGGGCCATTCAAATTTGCGAAATGGGTACCAGGGGATCAAGTCGTATTAGAAGCCAATGAAGACTATCGTGATGGCGCACCTGCGATTCAACAATTAATTTTTAAAGTTGTTCCAGAAATATCAACAGCAATCTCGATGTTACAAACAGGAGAAGTACAATTTATTGATAACCTTCCTATGGAACAGATTGAAAGAATTGAAAGTCTTAAGAATGTAACAGTTGAAAAGGTGGATGGGACACCAGAATACTATTTCACTGTGAATCATGGAAAAGAAGAATACCAAGATGCAAAATTACGTGAAGCTTTTGCTAGCGCGATTGACCGGGATGCTGTTGTTTCAAAAATGAACGGGTTAGGCATTCGCAGTGATAGTGTCATAGGGCCAAAAGTATTTGGGTACGTAGAATCTGCTGCTCAAGCAGGTACACCTTATGATTTAGAAAAGGCTAAAAGTTTAGTAGAGGAAAATGGATTTGGAGAGAAAACGTATAAGTTATTAACACCAAATAGAAGTAATTTCTTACTGATGGCTGAAATCGTTCAAGCGCAATTGTCAGAGGCCGGGTTTAACATCGAAATTGAGTCAATGGAATGGGCTTCATTCCTAGATACGGCAAGACAAGGGAACTTTGATTTAACCTTCTTAAGCTGGTCTAACTTAACGGCTGATGGCTCAGAATTATTTTATCCTAATTTCCACACTGATAATGTAGGTGCATCAAATAGAGCACAATATAGTAACGAAGCATTTGATCAATTAGTAGATGAATCGAGAACAACAACAGACCAAGATAAACGGTTAGAACTATTAGATCAAGCTAATCGCTTAATGTTAGATGACGATGCAGTCGTTATTATGTATCACTCCATCGTAACAGCTGCAATGGATCAATCTTATGAAGGTCTACTTTTAGAAGCAACTGGTAAATGGAATCTATCAGAAGTAACAAGAAAGTAGGTGCAACAATGGGAGAGGCTTTACTAGAAGTGAAAAATATGATTACAGAGTTTCGGACAGCAGACGGGTATTTACCTGCTGTCCGCGATGTTTCATTCTCGCTAAATAAGGGTGAGACATTATGTATTGTTGGCGAATCGGGCTGTGGTAAAAGTATAACTTCTCTCTCAATTATTGGATTGTTACCTAGTAACGGTAGAATTGCAAGTGGAGAAATTAAGTATGAGGGAGAGGCTATTCAAAGTCATACAGCTGAACAAATGAGACAGATTCGTGGCAACCAAATCTCGATGATATTTCAAGAACCGATGACAGCGCTGAATCCTGTTTTAACGATAGGCTATCAGTTAAGAGAACCTCTAATAATTCATGAGAAATTATCTAAAAAAGAAGCCCATAAAAAGGGAATTGATCTTCTGAAAAGTGTGGGTATTCCTTATCCTGAGAAAAGAATGAGTCAATATCCACATGAATTAAGTGGAGGCATGCGTCAAAGGGTAATGATCGCGATTGCGTTGTCATGTAACCCCGGATTACTGATTGCAGATGAACCGACGACTGCGTTAGATGTGACGATTCAAGCGCAAATTCTAGATTTGATTAATGATTTAAAGCAAGAATATCATATGGGCGTAATCATGGTGACCCATGATATGGGTGTTGTTGCAGAAGTAGCTGACAGAGTAATGGTTATGTATGCAGGGAAAAAGGTAGAAGAAGGGACAGTAGAGGAGATTTTTAATCATCCAAAACATCCTTATACCGTTGGACTGTTAAATTCTGTACCAGATGTAGACAAACCTGACTTTGAACTTGAAGCTATTCCTGGTTCTTTACCTAGTTTAAATCAACAAATTCAAGGTTGCCGATTCCACGACCGTTGTAAATTTGCCATGGAAACATGTAAACAACAAGAGCCACCTGCCTTTGATTTGTCTCACTCTCATTCGGTGAGTTGTTGGCTTGAAGCAGAGGAGGTAACAAATCCATGAGTGTCGCAAATGATAATGGGAGAAAAAAGACCCTTCTTGAAATTAACCAGTTAAAGAAGTACTACCCAATCAAGGGTGGTTTGTTGCAAAGGGTACAATCTCATGTGAAAGCAGTAGAAAATGTTTCTTTTAAATTATATGAAGGTGAAAGTTTAGGTGTTGTAGGCGAGTCAGGGTGTGGAAAATCGACGTTAGGAAAAGCCATTCTAGGATTAGAAGAATTAACGGCCGGGACAGTTAAATTCAAAGAGACCGAAATACAATCATTAAGAAAAAAAGAAAAGCTTAAATTTGTGAAAGAAATGCAAATGATCTTCCAAGATCCCTTTGCTTCTTTAAATCCTAGACAAAAAATAGGTCCAGCTATAGCAGAGGTTTTTTCCATACATACATCTATGTCCAGTAAAGAAAAAAAGTTAGCGGTTTTAGATTTATTAAAAGAAGTAGGCTTAAAAGAAGAGCATTATGATCGTTTTCCTCATGAATTCAGTGGTGGACAAAGGCAGAGAATTGGGATTGCACGTGCCATCTGTTTAAATCCATCCTTTATCATTTGTGACGAGGCAGTATCTGCTCTCGACGTATCTGTCCAAGCACAGGTGTTAAAGTTATTGAAAACCTTACAGCAAAAGTATCAACTATCTTATATGTTTATTTCTCATGACTTAGGTGTTGTTCGTTATTTTTGCGATAGAGTACTAGTGATGTATTTAGGGAATACGGTTGAGGAGGGAAAGGTAGAAGATTTATATAATGCTCCTCTACATCCCTATACACAAGCATTACTTTCTGCTATTCCTAGACCCTCTATTGAAAAGAAACGAAATAGAATAAGGTTACAAGGTGATTTACCGAATCCGGCAGATCCTCCTTCTGGTTGTCCCTTTCATACCCGTTGCCCAATAGCGAGGACACAATGTATGGAAGAGAAGCCTCAATGGAGAGAGTACGGTGAGGAACATTATGCAGCTTGTCATTTTGCTGGGGAATCTATTTTTAAAGAAGCGAAGTGAAATTCCTTTGAAGAGCGAGGTGCTGTTAGCTAGCATCTCGTGTTTTTATTGTAGGTTAACATTTGTGTAAGAATAATCAAGATAATTAACATATTGATTTTGAAGAATTTAAAATATATTAGATTTAAATCCTGTTATTATCATTAATTTTATTCTATAATCTGTAATGTGTAATATACATTACGTAAGTTAAAATTGATTTTATATTTACAAATGTAAAAGGAGAGGTTAATTTGGATTACTTACATCACCCATTCTCGGCAAAAAGACATACAGTGTTCGCTAAAAAAGGAATGGTAGCGACTTCACAGCCTTTAGCAGCACAAGCAGGTATTGAGATATTGCAAAAAGGGGGGAATGCGATTGATGCAGCGATTGCAACAGCTGCAGCATTAACAGTCGTTGAGCCAACTTCAAATGGAATCGGTGGAGATGCCTTTGCTCTCGTTTGGGTAAAAGATCAACTTCATGGATTAAATGCTTCTGGCCCTGCACCTCAATCTATTTCTGCTGATGAGGTTAAAAAGCGTGGATTCACAAAAATGCCAACATACGGTACCATCCCTGTTACTGTACCCGGGGTACCAGCCGCATGGGCAACGTTATCGAAACGGTTCGGTAAACTATCTTTACTTGAATCATTAAAGCCAGCGATTAGATATGCAGAAGAGGGCTATCCGCTGACACCGATTCTAGGGAAGTATTGGAAAAGGGCATATACGAAGTTTAAAGAAGAATTTACGGATGAGGCTTTCGAAGGATGGTTCGAAACGTTCGCACCGGGGGGAAGAGCACCAGAGATCGGTGAATTATGGCGTTCAGAAGGGCACGCTAAAACCCTTCAAGCAATTGGAGAGTCGGAAGGCCGCTCCTTTTATGAGGGTGAATTAGCGGAACAAATGGATGCTTTTATGAAGAAACATGAAGGTTTTTTAACAAAAGAAGATCTGTGTAAATATGAGCCTGAATGGGTAAATCCTATCTCTACTCAGTACAGAGGTTACGATGTATGGGAGATTCCTCCGAATGGTCAAGGAATGGTTGCGTTGATGGCACTTAATAATTTTGAGAGATTGTCAAAGCCACAATGGCAATCAGCCCAAACGCTTCATGAACAAATTGAATCGATGAAACTTGCCTTTACTGATGGAAAAGCATTTATTACAGAGGCAGCAGATATGCCTATTGAAACAGAAGAGTTACTTTCTAAGGAGTATGCGGATAAACGCAGTCAAACAATTTCGGATATCGCTTCCAATCCGGAACCTTATGAGTTGCCGAAAGGCGGTACAGTATATTTAGCTGCTGCAGATGAAGAAGGAAATATGATTTCTTATATTCAGAGTAATTACATGGGCTTTGGCTCAGGAATTGTGATCCCAGGTACGGGCATTAGTTTACAAAATAGAGGTCATGATTTCTCATTGGATGACAATCATCCGAATTATTTAAAAGGTGGCAAACGGACTTATCATACAATCATCCCTGGCTTCTTAACAAAAGATGGTAAGGCAGTTGGTCCTTTTGGTGTAATGGGCGGCTATATGCAACCACAAGGTCATTTCCAAGTAGTAACCAATACGGTCGACTATGCCTTAAATCCGCAAGCTGCACTAGATATGCCAAGATGGCAATGGATGAAAGAAAAATCTATTTTCGTAGAACCAGAGTTTCCTAATTATATAGTGCAAGAGTTAGAAAGAAGGGGTCATCAAGTTACAATTACACCGGATGGAGGAAGTTTTGGGCGTGGGCAAATCATTTGGCGTAATCCTGAGACTGGTGTATTAATGGGTGGAACTGAATCCCGTACGGATGGTACGATTGCCGCTTGGTAGCATCAGCGAAAGAAAAACAACGAGAAGAAGCTAAGCCTCAAACACGCCAAGGCTTACGTTTACAAAAAGAATTAATGATTGGGAACTTCCGTACTGGAATGTTAGGGTTTGGCGGTGGACCATCCTCTATACCACTATTCCAGCAAGAAGCAGTAAAGAAATACAAATGGATGACAGAAGAAGAGTTTGCCGATACTTTGGCATTGGCTAACACGATGCCAGGCCCCATTGCGACAAAGATGGCCGGTTACATTGGCTACCGTGTCGGAGGAATCGTAGGAATGATTAATGCCCTTGTTTCTTCCGTTCTCCCTACTGTTATTATCCTTATAAGTCTTCTGCAAGTTTTACAAGCTTATAAAGATATTCCATGGGTAAAGCATATGTCAGCATCGATTGTCCCGGTTGTAGCTGTGATGCTGGCGCAAATGACTTGGGAATTTGTAAAGAAATCGGGCACGACGCTTGGGTGGAAGAAAGCTATTATTCTCATATTAGCGTCTTTCTTACTTACAGAAGTGACGCACTTGCATCCAGGTATTCTCATCATGATATTAATTATTTCCGTCTTTATTCCTTTTAAGAGGAAGGAGAATCCATCATGATTTATTGGGAAATCTTTTTAGCTTTCTTTATTCCAGGTATTCTTGGTTACGGTGGTGGACCTGCGACCATTCCCTTAATTGAAAATGAAGTCGTCGGTAAATATGGCTGGATGTCCACTCAAGAATTTAGTGAAGTCCTAGCGATTGGGAATTCCTTGCCAGGGCCGATTGCGACGAAAATGGCCGGTTATATCGGCTACGCAGAAGGGGGAATTTTAGGTAGTTTCGTTGCCCTCTTTGCTACAATAGCTCCTTCGATTATCTTAATGCTCGTACTGATGGCGATTTTAATGAAATATAAAGACACCCCTCAAGTCAAAAATATTTCTAAAATTGTCCGTCCAGTGATCGCTGTGTTGCTAGCCGTCATGACCTTCCAATTTCTGAAGGATTCCTTCTCTTCATTAGGGATGGTTTATTCTCTTTTGATGGTCATTGGTAGTTATTTTTTATTAGAAAAAATGAAAATGCACCCCGCCATTGTTATTAGTATCGCTTTAGCCGTAGGGGCCATTTCGGGATTGATTATCTATTAGTCTAGGTGAGAGAACGTAAGACCGAATGAAAAACTGCTTTGGTTCAACAAGTTATCACAGAGGGATATCTGCAAATGGATTCGCAACTTCGTTCTTTAATCTGAGAAGGACGATTGCCCTGTTTGCAAGATCCTCATGCTGAAATGAAGTCATCAATAGAAGGGAATATGAGAAAAATCTATTAATCTTTCATCCTACTCTTTAATTATAAAAACCGGTAGCGATTCGCTACCGGTCATATATAGTGAAATGGGGGGAATTATATTAGACATAAAGATTAGTTTTTAGTAGAGCCGACAACAACAAGTTTACCTTGATCAAGTACTTCTTCATACCTCTCAGCTTCAACATCAGTCATACCAACTGATCTCATTTTAGAACGTAATTCATCGCCTCGGCTTTTGAAGACGTTTCCGATGGAGTCAAAAACACCTTGTTCTTTCATACCAATATCATTTGTATCTGTTGCATCTGTTAAATTTTCTGAGCGGTCTCTGTCATGTGCGAATAAGTATATATCCTTCTTAGTATAACCTTCGTTTTCAAGAGAGTTAATGATGCTAACCGCCTGTACTCCGTTTTCTACAACTTCGATTTTATACATAGTTTACATCCTCCTCTTTTTTGAAGAGTATCTTGTGTCTCTTCTTAGTGTATATATATCCGTTCTACAATAGATTAAACCTTAATGTTTATTGGTAAAAAATAGAATCATTAATTGATAGATAAAAATGTTCTTTGGAGCCTTGTGTTATGAAAGTGATTTATTTATTATTTAAATATAAAATATTTATAATTTTCTAACATAATAAGGAGATCATTTTGCGCAAAGTATTGCTCGTTTTCATGTTTTTCACTCTCTTCCCATTCACTCATGTCTTAGCAGAAGAACAAGTGTATCGAATAGGAACAGAAAAAGCGTTTCCACCATTTTCTTATCTTAATCAAAACGGGGAGCTACAAGGCTTAAGCATTGCCATCTTAGAAAGGGTAGCCGACAAAAATGATGTGAAGTTTGAGTTTATCCCTATGGATGGAAAGCAAGCTGAGGAAGCGTTAAAAAGGGGAGAAATAGATGGTGTTGCCGGGGTCACCTATAGTATAGACAAGGAGAAGTATATGGACTTTTCCACCCCTTATTTTACGATGTCGGATTCATTAGTGATACCTAGACGCTTGAAAGACGAAGTAGAGAATATAGAAGATTTGCGGGATACGCATATAGTATTAAAAGAAGATACGGCTGGATTAAATACATTAATAAACTTGCGAAATAATAACTTTACTGTGACGACTAACCAATACAACGGTTTATTTATGCTTTGGAATGGCCGCGCGGATGTTTTTATTGGCAACAAATGGACCTCATATTTTTTTTTAGATCGGTATGAGTTAGAGAAACAATATGTTGTGTTAGATATCATTTTGGATCCTGCAGATTATGCTGTAGCTGTACAAGAAGGGGACGAGGAATTTCGACAGTTCTTAGATAAAGCCATCATTGATTTAAAGGCAACAGGGGAAATGAACCAGCTGGTTGATTTTTGGACGAAAGGTGAAAATGAAGAGGAAATCACAAGGTTAAAGGATTTCATTACCATTTTATCAATATTTATGGCCATTGGTGGTTTTATTCTTATTCTCATCTATATATGGAATTATCGGTTGAAATTAGCTGTCAATGAACATACGAAAGAACTGACTCTTTTGAATGAGGATTTGCATGACCAACGGCAACGTACCGCTGATAGCAATGCTTTTAAAGATCAAATAATCAATAATATAGATGCTGGCATTATTACTTTTGATTTGAACTTTATGATGACGAGTTGCAATTCAAGGGCACTTGATATTTTAGAGTGGCCCCAACAAGAGGGGATTGAGCATTCACCCATTTTTAAAGAAGTACGAACGCAATTCTATCATGATAGTGCCAATCAATTCGTGCTTCATCGAAACGGTCAACGGAAAATTATCTATTATTCATTGAACGAAATGTATAATTCTTTGGAAAATCAAGCAGGGTATTTGCTTACTATCAGAGATGAAACGGAAAAGGTCCAATTAGAGCAGAAGTTACTCACACAGGAAAAGCTTCATGCGCTTGGACAGTTAGTCGCCGGTGTTGCTCACGAAATAAGAAACCCATTAACATCCATTAAAACATTTATCAATTTAATTCCAAGAAAAATAGTACAAAAAGACTTTCAAGAGATGTTAGTCAAACATTTACCAAAAGAAGTTGACCGGCTAAATCAGATTGTCACCGATCTTATTGATTATGCGAGACCAAGTACCCCACGTATTCAGCCATGTTCTGCATCTGAGTTAACTACTATGCTGACATTCTTACATGTAACGATGAAGGATGAGCACATTGACTTTCAATTAAAAGTACCAGATGGGTTAGTTTTTTATATTGATCCGCAGCAAATTAGACAAGTACTTTTGAACATTTTACTGAATGGGGTGGATGCAGTAAAGAATGTTACTGGGAAGCGTATAGAGTTAGAAATGTATCATCTAGATGGAGAATGCGGAGAAATTTCAATTAAAGATAATGGTGAAGGGATGAGTGTGGAGCAACAACATCATATTTTTGATCCGTTTTATACGACAAAAGCAAAAGGAGTCGGTCTAGGGCTTACACTTTCTTATCATTTAGTACAAGAAAACAATGGGGACATTAGCGTAACAAGTACGAAAGAAGAAGGGACACGGTTCGTCATTACTTTACCTATTTATCGAGAGGAGGATTCGCTCAATGAAGCCAGGTCTACTCGTCATTGATGATGAAGCTGCGATTTGTATGTCAATAAAGTTTGCCTTAGAAGATGATTATCAAGTATATACAACCATAGACCCAAAGGAAGGGATAGAGTGGGTGAAGAGTAAACGAATCGATATCGTCTTATTAGACTTAAGAATGGGGGCTGTTAGCGGTCTAGATATTTTAAAGAAAGTGAGGGAAATACGTTCGGAGCTCACGGCCATTATGATGACAGCTTTTGCTAGCATTGAGACATCGATTGAGGCAATTAAACAAGGTGCCTATTATTATATTGAAAAGCCGATTGATATGGATAAATTATCTGTGTTAATCATGCGCGCACTGCAATATAAACAAGTCTCAAATCGCCTGGAGTCAAAAGATAAACAACTGGAAGCACGTGCGTTTTTAGGGACAAGCAAGGCGATGCAACAAGTATTCTCAATGATTGATCGCATTAAGGACATCGATTCAAGCGTACTTATTACGGGAGAAAGTGGAACAGGCAAAGAATTAGTTGCGAGGGAAATCCATTTTTCGGGTAGAAGGTATCAAGGTCCATTAGAGATTGTCAATTGTGCGGCTATTCCTGATAATTTACTAGAATCAGAGCTGTTTGGTTACGAAAAAGGAGCCTTTACAGGAGCCACTCAATCGAAGGATGGCAAATGTGTTGCAGCTAACGGCGGGACATTATTTCTAGATGAAATGAGTGAATTGCCTTTGTCTCTACAAGCAAAGCTTTTACGAGTCATCCAAGAGCGTGAAGTCACACCACTTGGATCTAATAAGAAAAAGCAACTCGACATCCGTATTATTAGTGCAGCCAACAAAAATATCGCGCAAATGGTCAAAAACGGTGAGTTCCGCGAAGATTTATACTTTCGCTTAAATGTGATTCCTATTCATATGCCACCGCTTAGACAAAGAAAGGAAGATATCCCGCTACTCATCAATCATTTGATTCAAAAATTTAATCAATCAATGAACAAACAAAAAGAGGGTCTGACACCGAAAGCGATGGAAGTGCTTCTCCATTATCCATATGCAGGGAATGTCAGAGAACTTGGCAATATAATCGAGTATGCTGTGGCGTTATCAATGGACCGATTAATCGACGTGTTAGATTTGCCCCATTTCGTCCAAGGTCATGCCGAACATCCGATGAATGAGGATGAAATGATTCAATTACCACTTGGTATCCCGATGAAGGAGGTAGAGAAGCGAGTTATTACTGCTACCCTTAAGCACTATAAAGATCATAGGCAAAAAACCGCTCATTCCTTGCAGATTTCGGAGAGGAGTTTGCGGGATAAGTTGAAGAATTATAAGAAATAAAAGAACCGGCAATATTTTCTGCCTCATACGGAAATAATTGCCGGTTTTCCTTTTGATAAAATTGTAAGCGTATACATAAAACAATATTATGAATTTTGGCACAATATTTGCATTAATAAAACTAAGGAGGATGTTAGTAGGGATGAAGTCATTTTTGTGGGTGGCAATTATTTTTCTGTTAAGCGGTTGTTCGAATACTCATTCCGAGATCCGGTCTTCTTATGATCCATATAAGGCTCCATCAGAAGAACTAGCGGTTGGGAAAAAGTCAATCGTGCTGGCAACAGGTGATGTATCAGGTGTGTATTATCCGCTAGGTACGGGGTTAATGACGATTTTAGAAGAATATAATAAGGCTGCTTTTGGTACAAGAGTGACAAATGCTTCGATTCAAAATGCGAAGCTCGTAAGTAGTAATGAGGTAGAGCTTGGGATATCGATGGCTGATGTATTGTATTCTGATGAACTATCACAAAAACATTTAAATGTATTAACCAATCTCTATCGCAACTATATGCAAATCGTAACATCAGATCCATCCATTGAATCCTTATCTGACTTAAAAGGTAAGCGAGTCAGTTTAGGTGCAGAAGGAAGTGGCACAAGATTTACGGCAGAAAGGCTATTAGACGCAGCAGGGCTTAGTCAAGAGACAATGGATATTTCGTATTTATCCTTTACCCAATCGGCTGCGGGTATGAACAATGGTACCATTGACGTTGCCTTCCTCTCTTCCGGATTACCTAATCCAGTTATCGAACAATTGCTAGAGGAGGAGAATCTTACGTTAGTTAAGGTAGATGAGGAAACAAGTAAGCGCTTAAATCGGCAATACGAGGGTTATGAGTGGCAAGAAATTCCGAGCTATACATATGAGGGAATAACGGAGCCGACACCGACAGTTACAGTACAAAACGTGCTGTATGCGAATGAAGAATTATCTAATGAGCTGGCTTATCACATTTTAAAAGGTATCTATGAGCACTTAGATGAATGGGCCGTCTATCATCCAGCCGTAGCAAATATGACGGTTGAAGAAGCAGCAACTAATATAGCGATTCCGCTTCATCCAGGTGCCAAACAATATATAAACGAAGTAGGGGGAAAGTAAAATGAAAAAAATCATTACGGCATTATCTATTTTTATGTTGCTATGTCTAGCTGCTTGTGGGGCGCCAACACCACAAAAATCCGGTGAACAAGCAAGTTCAGAAGGCGGAGGCTCAGATAGTAAGTCAATTACGGTAGCGGGTAATGGTGGCGTTATTGAACAAACGATAAGAGATGTAATCGCACCGAAATTTGAAGAAGAAACCGGTATTAAAGTGAATTATATCCCAGGATTATCAGGAGAGATTCTTTCTAAAGTAGAGTTACAAAAGAATGCGCCACATATTGATATCGCTTTCTTTGTACCAACTGATGTTTATCGGGCGAATGAAAAAGATTTAACTGAGACATTAAGTGAAGAGAACGTACCGAACTTCTCCAATGTCATTGATGATTTCGTATCTGTTGAGGGTGCGGGGGCACCAGTTTTTGGCTTAGCTATTGCCCCAGCATATAATACGGAATCATTCGAAAAAAATGGTTGGGGACCAATTGAATCTTGGAATGACCTTGTATCCGGAGATTATGAAGGAAAAACCGCATTTGTTGATATCACAAATGACTGGGGATTTAATACATTAAACGCGTTAGCAATAGCAAATGGTGGGAGTACAGATAACGTTAATCCTGGTATAGAAAAAGCGAAGGAATTGGCAGGTTACTCAACCACTTTCTATAAAAACTCAACACAGGTGATGCCAGCGATTCAACAAGGTGCTGCTGACCTATCTGTTTTAGGTTCTTATGTAATTAGTGATTTAGCTGAATCAGGTATACCAATTAAAATGGCGATACCAAAAGAAGGTGTTCCACTACAAGCCTTTAGTGCAACTTTAGTGAAGAACACACCAAAAGAAGAGCAAGCTCTCCAATTTATTGATTATCTTGTGAGTGAGGAAGCACAATCGTTAATTGCAGAGGAAGGGTTCTATCCAATTGCTGAAGGAGTAGAACTACCTGAAAAATATCAAGAATCTATTGGGATAGCAGAGGATGATCCAACATTTAAGCCAGATGTCCCTCAATTCGCGGAAATTAGAGCGGAATGGTCAGATCGTTGGAATAAAGAAGTCGTTCCTGAAATTGGCAAACTACTAGAATAATAGAAGAGGAGGCATAATGAGATGACGACAGCGATAAGCGACGTAGAAATTAAGGGAGCTATAAAAAAATTCGGATCAAATATTGTTCTTAATTCCATCGATTTAGAAGTAAGGCAGGGTGAGCTTCTCACCTTGCTTGGCCCTTCTGGATGCGGAAAATCGACCACTTTAAATTTAATTGCGGGTTTTCTTGAGGCAGACCAAGGAGATGTGTTTATTAAAGGAAAAAAGGTGACAAAGGTGCCTCCATATAAAAGAGATTTGGGTATGGTTTTCCAAACGTATTCTCTTTTTCCACATATGACGGTTTATGACAACTTAAGCTTTGGTTTAAAATTAAGAAAAATTTCCAAGTCAGAACAAAAAAAGAAAATCGATCGTGTTCTTGAACTTGTAAAGTTATCAGGGTTAGAACATCGCTATCCCCGGGAACTTTCAGGCGGACAAAGACAGAGAGTAGCCATCGCCAGAGCGTTGGTTGTTGAACCGGAATTATTATTATTAGATGAGCCATTATCGAACCTTGATGCGAAGTTAAGGCATGAGCTTCGCTTAGAAATCAAAAGGTTACAAAAAGAAATCGGTGTAACGACTATCTTTGTTACCCATGATCAGGAAGAAGCACTATCGCTTTCCGATCGTGTCGTAGTAATGAATGCAGGTAAGATTGAACAAATTAGTACACCGACATCCATCTACAAACATCCAAAAACAGAATTTGTTTTTCAATTTATCGGTAAATCTAACTCATTTGAAGGTATTGTTACATCAACAGATCAAAAGCGGATTATGGTTCAAGCGGGTCAAGAAGTCACATCAGTAAGTTGGGATAATGTGATTGGAGAGAATCGCACGTTCCAAAAAGGGGATGAAGTAAAATTATACATTCGCCCAGAAAACATTCATATTTCTGAGTCACAAGAGGCTGTTGATGGATATGAACTACATCCTGCGAAAATCACACAACTGAATTACTTAGGGACTTCTTGGGAAATAGATGTCGCATTTATGGGGAAATCTCTGCAAATATTAACAAATGAGTACCGTTCATCATGGAAAGAGGGAAGCGAGGTGTTTGTAGGATGGAAGCCGCAAGAGCTCAAAATCATCAGAAAAGAGTAGAACCTAAGGGACAACCGCCGCAACAAGAGAGGCGCGTGAAAAAACGGAAGCCATGGGCACCTGGCTTGTTGTTATTAACACCGATTCTCTTGTTCTTATTCGGATTTTTTGTTGTACCGATGTTATATATTTTGTACTTAAGCTTTATTTCAACTGATAGCTTAAGTGGTGAAGGCGCTAGTTACAGTTTATCAAATTATATCACGCTCTTTACGGATAGCTATTATTTAAACTCTTTATGGATTACGGTTAAGATTAGCTTATTATCTAGTCTGGTTGCGCTCGTATTGGGTTATCCGATCGCTTTAACGATGGCAAAGGCTTCTGCAAAAATGCGCGCACTTATTACACTACTGATTGCTTCACCTCTTTTAGTTAGTATTGTTGTTCGTAACTTTGGCTGGTATTTATTACTTCTACCTAATGGGACCGTTAATACACTATTAATGGATATGGGTCTAATTAGCAAGCCTATGAATCTATTGTTTTCAGAGGTTGGTGTCATTATAGGTCTTTCAAATGCCTATTTACCATTTATGGTACTAGCTATAGTCACAAGCTTATACAATATTGACCCATCATTAGAGAAGGCATCGGCCATCTTAGGTGCAAGTCCATTAAGGAACTTCCTTTCGATTACATTACCACTGAGCTTACCAGGTATTGTCTCTGGTTGCGTTTTAGTCTTTAGCTTATCGATGAGTGCCTACGTAACACCGGCACTTATGGGTGGAGCGAATGTGCCTGTGATGCCAGTTGTTGTATACGACCAAATTAATAATCTCCTGCAATGGACATTTGGATCGGCATTATCATACGTTTTGCTTGGGACAACGCTTCTATCAGTCTTTTTATTTACTCGAGGGTTTGAGAAGAGTAAATTCAAGGAGGTGTTCCGTTAATGAATGCCATTGGGAAATTACGCGGAGCATGGGCTGTTATTGGGATTATCTACATCTTGATACCACTAATCGCTGTCATCCCTGCATCGTTCACAAAAGCAAGCTATCCAAGCTTTCCGCCAGAAGGGTTTTCGTTTCAATGGTATACGAAAATCTTGGAAAGGCCTGAATTTATTGACGCCTTCATGAATAGTTTGCAATTTGCAGTGCTTGCAGCACTATTTGCCGTTATATTCGGCACACTAGGTGCGCTAGCTATTGCCAAGTATGATATTCCCGGAAAGTCAGCGATTACATCCTTTTTAACGGCGCCACTTAGTGTACCTCAGCTTGTATTAGGGATAGCATTATTAATTTACTTCACACCATTAATGCTTGCGGGTACGTCAATAGGATTCCTAATTTCACATATTATCATTTGTATTCCATACGTGATTCGTTTAGTGTTAACTGGCTTAAGCGGTTTTGATTATAATTTAGAAAAAGCGGGGGCAATTTTAGGCGCCAATCCATGGACGGTCTTCTGGAAAATCACGCTCCCATTAATCCGACCTGCAATTATCTCCGGTGGCCTTTTCGCTTTCTTAACCTCCTTTGATAATGTAACGGTCTCACTCTTTATGATCTCTCCTGAAACACGCACTTTACCAATTGAAATATTCTCTACCATGCAAGATGCTTATAATCCAATTGTTGCCTCTGTATCCAGTGTTGTCATATTCATCTCCGTGATTCTCATCGTCATCTTAGAGAAAATCCACGGTGTCGGAAAAGTTTTTGGTGGGGGCCATCATTAATTATTTCTTTAGTCAGGATTAGCGCGCACATTGATATGTGCGTGCTTTTGCTCGTTCATAACAACAATTGCAGGAATAAACAAAGCGTGTCTTGAAAGTTAGACTAATCAATAGTAAGGGTGAATATAAATGAGAAGATTAAAAGAGATTTATAGATATATGTTATTTCGGCTGTTTGGGAGAAAGTCTAGAAAAGTAGGGTTGGCATTATTTGCTCCATTAAAGATATTCCCTGAATATATAGTTGATACGGAAAATGGCCAAGTGACTGGGTTAGTCATGTATGATGAGAAGGTTTACTTGACCGTTGTTGTAGATGTTCTGAACGAAAAAACTTCCGTAAAAGGAAGCCTTAGAAGAATCCATAAATTTACGAAACCTTTTAAAAAGCACAACTATATAGAAATGATTGAAGAAGAAGCTAAATTTTTGCTAGAAGATAAATGCCCAAATGAGTAAATCTCCTCAGGAGGTCTAGAGTAAAGTGGGAGAGTGGAAATAATTGTATAATAAGATAATGGAATATAATCGATAGGAACCTGGAAGGATGGAGGTAATAAGATGAGCATTTAAATAGAATATAGTAACACAGCTTTAATATTGACCTATCAGGTCTTACGACGATTACCTCTTTTAGGAAAACAATCAAAATTCCTTACCATGTGATTGAAGAAGTGCAGACTGGAAGTTTCAAGTTCCCCTTAACAGCAATTAAAAGAACAGGTATTACTACAGTCGGTCATAAAGCAGTGCTTTTCATTATTAATAAAAAGAAATATTTTATCCTATTAAAACGAAGAACAAGTAGTACTCCTCGTTTTAATACTTTGAATTTGATAGGTGAGTGATTGAAAAAGGTGATCCAAAATAACTAGAGAAAAGCTTCGTGATGCGCTGTGGTCATATGAATAAATAAAAGTACTGTTTATTAAAGTAACAATCTATCAACTTAGAGAATGGGCAATGATAGATCTAAAGGTAGGAGAATGAATTTGAATAGGATTATTAGTATTATACTTGCCATAGTATTTTTTGCTTTTCTCTTTGGATATGAACCTATACAACTTATTTTTGAAGATGTATTTGCATTGATGTACCCATTTTTAATCTTACTAGGCCTTATCACATTAATCATTATCCTAGGGGTGTTTATAAAATAGATCTGAAGATGGCATTCTATCTCTATAAGGATTGATCCGGATGATTAGTGAACAGCCCCCTGTCAAGTAGACAGTGGAAATAATAAAAAGTTACCTAAGCGGCTATAGCTCTATATTCCATAGGGCTATAGCCGTTTAGTCGTTTTTGGTATCGATTATGATTATAGAAGTGAATATACTCCGTTATGGCATTGGAAAGTTCCTCATAGGTCATAAATTTATGTAAATAATATTTCTCACATTTCAGTGTTCCCCAAAAGGATTCCATAGGTCCATTATCGATACATCGCCCAACGCGAGACATACTATGAGCCATTTTTAACTTTTTCATCCTACATTTAAATCCATAGGAGGTGTATTGATAACCACGGTCGCTATGAATGAGAGGCTTCTTTCCCTTTAAATGCTTTGTCGCCTGGTCAAGTGTATCAAACACCAGTTCGTTGTTATTAGAATGCCCGAGAACATAACTAATAATAGAACCATCATAGAGATCACGAATGGCACTTAAATAAGCTTTTTGGGAGGAACCATATTTAAATTCTGTGACATCCGTGACCCATTTTTCATTTGGCTTTTTAGCTGTAAACTCACGATTTAATATGTTTTCCGTGACATATTGGGGGATAGAACGTTTATATCGTTTTTTCTTCACTCGAATCACCGAGCGTAATTGAGCCACTTTCATTAATCGATAGATTCTCTTATGATTCAGTGCCTCATTAAATTTTCTATTCAAATGAAGAGTCATTTGGCGATAGCCGAAGATCCCCTTCATTTGAATATGTAGGATTTTCATCTCTTTCATAATAGCTTCATTCAGAATCTCTTGGGAAGTCGGTTGACGTCTTAGCCATTTATAATAAGCGCTCCGAGTGACGCCCGCGATATCACACAGAAGAACTATGCTTAGATTCTCTTTCTCATGTAGTTCCTGTATGGCGACATACTTATCTTTAAATCGAATCCTGCTTATTTCCGCCTCCTTTCGAGTTCCTCCAACTTTTTTAAGAATAAGTTCTCTGCACGTAATCGTTCATTTTCTTGTGCTAGTTTTTTCATTTCGAGTTTTATTTTATCTTCTGGTGTTAACTCTATTTCTGTTTTATTCCTCCCTCGTTTGTCTTGAAGACCTTCCTCTCCACTCTCTTCATATTTTTTAACCCATGTATAAACTTGTTGGTAAGACACTTCAAAAGTGTCAGCTGTCTTCTGATAATCTTTTCCGTTCCCCAAGCAATCAAGTACCACTTGAATTCGTTCCTTCCAAGTTGTTTTTCTTCCTTTAGTCATAGAGCTCGTCCTTTCTTTTGACGTATCCTTTATTTCACTATGACTATTATACTTCTTCAACCATAACCTGAGGACAGACTCATCTGATATTTTATATCTTTTGGCAATTTCCTCTAAAGAATAGTGGCCGGACAGATAGTCCTTCATGGCTAATATTTTTAAATGCTTCGGGTACGTTTTCCAGGAGGTCGATTCTTTAAGACCTTCAAATCCATACATATCAAATTTATACTTCCAAATTCGAATGGCACTTCTACTAACTTTATACTTTCTCATTATCTCCGCTACAGATAAAATACCATCTTTTAATGTATTTATTACTTCTATCCTAACTTCGAGTGGATGAGCTCTTTTAGACATAAATATACTCCCCTTTTAGTAGCCAGATTTTATTTTTTTATCTGTCTACCTATAGGGGAGCATATCATAGGGGTATGAAGTGTCTAATCATTCGGTTTTTTTGTGATTTATATCCTTATATGAAAAAAATAGAGGAATAGAGCAAAAGACACTCGACTCCCTCAGGGAAATAGAGGGAAATTTGAGACCTCACAGGTAATGCAGAGAAGGCTCAAGCGTTCCCTCCCCGTGGAAAGCAAATGTCTGTAGTGAAATGGAACGGGCTTTTTGGCAACTGATTTTTTATAGATTACAATTTGTTTTTGTTCGTTTTGAAGTTAGGTCATTTAGTTTTGCTCCACCCTGTTTTTATCCATTCAGTTCGGGTTTTTGTATGGCCGGTTTTATATATTTACATAGTAATTTCCTCGAGATAGGGCCAACGATTAATAACTGTGAAGGAAGGGCAACAATAATATTTAAGGCTAATGTCTTTAGATAAGCGGTAAAAATAGAACCTTCAATCCCTGTTGTTATCAAGGTCAAGATGATTCCGTATGCTGACATGATGGCAACCATTATAGGAACCATACAAAAAGCAAAAACAATAATAAAGTTGAATTCTTTTGATTGGTCATAAGGTAGAGACCTTGCAAGTTTGTGTGCGACTGGCTCAACGAAAGACTCTGCGATAAAAGCAACAATAAAAGTTATTGCAAATTGAATCAATGCACTACCTAAGCTATACGATGAAAAGCCGTGTAAAGCTGAGTTGTAAACGGACATGATTAAAACCATCCCAAAACACATGAATAGGCCAAAAATAAGGCCTTCTTTTTTATTACTAGGCAAATGAAAAACAACCTTTCTTTTAAGAGAATAAATGTAATTATATCGGTTCAAATTTTTCTTCATAAGTGACATATTTGTGAATTTTACTAAGAGATTTCATTTCCTTATATATCTTTTGGGGGTTTTTAAAGGTTATGAAATTAGTTTTGCTAGTTTAAAAATAAAACATATAAGTTTAACTAATAGGGCTCTCGTTAAAACCGTTCTTTTGAGGGCATTTTTCATTTGTCCATAGAAGGAGAGAAAATTGAAGTTGAGAAATTGTTTAATAAATAGCGATGGAAGCTTCTCATTACGAATTTGCTTTTTAACTAAATATTTAAAATTTATAAATAACTACTATATTGAATGTTGAGGAATATGTTATGGTAAAGTTACACAATGAAAAAATATTGCGAAATGAGAGGATGACCATTAAAAAGACTAAATATTGGACAGTTGGAGACTTATCAAAACTAACGGGGCTTACGTTTCGAACTTTACGATATTATGATCAAATTAGTTTATTATCTCCATCTGAATATTCCGAATCTGGACATAGGTTATATGATGAGGAAGACATTTTAATTTTATTTCAAATTCTTACTCTGAAAGATTTGGGGTTATCACTCGAAGAGATTAAATCTACTTTGAAAGATGAAGATTACACACCTAAGAAAGTCATTAACCTTCATATAGAGCGGTTGAAAATTGCGATAAAAAATCAGGAAGGTCTTTTAAAAGAATTACAAAATTTATCTTCTCTTATGCAACTAGAACAACATATAACGTTTGATGATTTAGCCCAGGTCTTAATGATGAAAAAGAATGCAACCCCTACCCAGAGAAGAAGTAAAGCATTAACCTTTAAAGAAATCACATAGTATGATATTTGTTAGGAAGAAGGAGCCCATTTTTCAACATATGTATTATTACTTTGATATTTGCATGGATTGAATCATAGGTTCAAAAAAGTAAGTAAAAAGCCCGATTACCCTCAAAAAACTGGTAAACGGACTTTTGTTTTATAAAGTGATGGAAAATCATTTCTAATTATGACGATGCGTGTTTTTTCGATTCTTTTGGAAAAATTGTGTAGGAAAAAGAAATTAATCCATCAATAACTAAAATAATTGTCCAAATCCTACTTAAGTTATTTGTTGCTGAATGATCAAAAGGGAACGCAGCGTTACTTGATGCAAACCATTGTTGAAAGAAGTCCCCTATAGAACTAATCGTGGAGAATTGGTTTGATAATCCAAGAAACAGGGCTAAAAGAATATGCACACCTAAAAATATGAGAAGATGCATAAAAAAGTGTTTTCTTTCTACAGCAGCAAATTCCTTTCCATCCAACTCTTTTACTTGATCTTCTATATTAATTGTTTCGCCTCTCCAGTTTGCTACTTTTTTCTGTATAAATCGATCAAGCTTTCTGAAATCTGATTTCCCATAGGTAAATGCGTATACAATCACAATTAATATAACAACCTGGTAGCTTGTAAATTCACCAGTTCTCATATAATCCATAAAGCCCATTGTGGCAATCCATAGGTCGTTCACTATAAAAATGCCGAAGAAAAGAAAACTGAGCTTATTTAACTTGAACCAATATCTTAAAATGAGAAAAGATAGTATTGAAATCCAGAAAATAACTTCAGCAGCAATAAAAAACTCCCATTTATGGTCTAAAATAAAATCCATTTAGTAAACCCTCCTAATTTTCTGTTAGCATTTCTATCCATTTCATTTCAGCTTCAAGATGCAGTATCTTACCATCAATTAAATAATGAATGGCCTCATTTTCTTCAGAAAATACGTGACTATTTCTTAGTTGTTGTAATTGAAAGATGTTTTTAATGATGAGTTCCTTATGTTGTTTAATCATCTCGCCAAGATTTTTAAATGATAGTTGTTTTGCACAAAGTAATTTAAAGTAAAACTCATCTTGAAGGAGGGAGCTTTCAACCGGTAGCAATAGCCATTTTTGAAGCTCAGCTTTCCCCTTTGGTGTAATGCGATAAATTTTCAGTTCTGACTCTTTTTCTTGTGCTTCTTGTACAAATTCATCTCTAATTAATCGATCAATCGTTGTATATATTTGTCCAGCGTTTAAATCCCACTGTTTATAAACCATAGATTCGAAAGAGACTTTTAAATCATAACGATGGCGAGGAGACTGGGATAAAAGCGTCAATATGGCATGCTTTACTGACATATAAATTCCTCTTTCCTCTTTTTAATAATATGAATGGGTAGTTGTAAAAATTCTACCCATCTAATCTTGTTTAAGTGATTTTGATATCGTTATTTTATTGACTGTATATGAAGGTAATACTGAAGCTGCTATGCTGACAATTAAGCCACAAATGATAGAAATAAGTATTGTCTCTAATGGTACAATAAATTCTATCAGTATATCCTCTGAGGTTTTGGCGTTTAAATAGATTGTGGCAATTCCAAGAAATATGCCAATCAAAATACCGTTTAACCCAATAATAAGCCCTTCACTTATGATGGTTTTATAGATTTGCCATCTTGTAAAAGCAATAGCTCTCATCACGCCAATTTCCCTAACTCGGTCCATTACATTCATTGTTAATGTGTTTAATATACCAATTCCCGTTATGATGATAGCAATCATTAATAATCCACTGAAGAGTGATTTTACGCCTGGAAGGGCACGCTCTTGTTTAGATATTTCTTCATTTAAAGTCTGTACAGAGCTTAAATCAAAAGGAAAAGTGTTAAGAAGTTCATTTTTTACAGAGCTTTCATCTGTATGTTCATCTAAGACTATTAATCCCTTAGAAGGAGAAACATTTGGATGCAGTTGGTTGATATTCTCTTCTGAAATAAACGCAGTATAGCCACCATATTGTGTTGTATTAACTTTCCCAACAACTCTTAAGCTGTTTTCTTTTCCATTTTGATAAATAGTCATAGTATCGCCTATTTTTCCGCCCCACTCACGAAACGCATATTCTCCTAGTAAAATGGTATCTTTTTCTTCAAGTGCATCCAATATTTGCTTTTGCTCAGATTCATGAGCGTAAAATAAAGGATTATTACTATACCAATCATTCTTCACTTCTATCATTGTAAATTGGCGATTCTCATCGCCTATGCTCCAAGTGGCTGGGCTTTCGCTATAAGCCATAACATCTTTTACACCATCCATCTGACTAATCTGTTCTAGTTTTTCATTAGAGATCGGAGTCTCGCTGCTAAACTGAATATTACCACCAAAGGAACGGATGACATCTCGGCTTATGTTTTGTTCTAAAGAAGTAAAGATAGATGAAACGAGTAAGCCAAGACAAATAGCAATTGCAAGAATTAATGACATATTTGAAGAACGATTTAATGTAAGCAATGTGCTCTTTCCGGCAATACTTCCCTCGTATCCCAAAAATGAAGTTTTAGAAAAGAGAATCGTCAAAGCCTTCATCATTATAGGATATAGAAGTATAACAGCTACTAAAAGAAAAACGATGGATATGGCATGAGGAATAAACACACCTAATAATACAATACACCCAATGATCGTTCGCTTTTTTTGACCGCTGACCTTTTCAGTAGGTATGGACTTTAAACTACTAATTACATCTACTTTGCTAGCATAAGTAACTGGAATTAAAGATGCGAGCATAGGTATGATAATACCTAATAAAATGGAAAGGGGAAGTGCATACATGAATTGCATTTTGACTTCAATGTTTGTTTGGAAAGAACCGAATAACCCATCTTGGAGCAAGTTTGCTAGCATAAACCCTGCTGGAATGCCAAGAATAAGTCCAATAATTACGAGATATAAGACTTCCATAAGAAATAGGATTTTGACTTGATTAGGTGTATAGCCGACAGTCTTCATGATGGCTATTTCATTCTTTCGTTCCGATACACTAACATAAAGGGTGTTGTATAAAATGAAAGCCCCAATAAGCATGGCGAGTCCACCAATGGCATAAAGCATGAAATACAACTCTTCTAATTGATTGGTTTGTCTTTCATCTAAAACGACCTTTTGAAATATGAGTTCTTCATTTTGTAAGCTGTCCTTTATTGCTGTTATACTGCTTATTTGTTCCACATTCTCTTTAAACTTTATTCTTATTTCACCAATTTGGTTTGGTGCATTATACAATTCTTGAATATTATCTAAAGTTGTAAGAGCTCGCCAATTCTTATTACTTGCCTCATTCCAGCTTGCTGGACCTTCCAACAAAGCTGTATCAGCTACAATTGCTGATATGGCTACATCTTTATTACCTTTAGGAAGTTGTATATTCAATATTTCTCCTGCGCGTAGATTCCACAATTCGGCGGTAGTCTCTGATATAATAATGCCCTTTTGATCAAGGTTACCAGCAATGACATCTAATGATAATAACTCGTTATCAAAGGAAGAAAGCCCGGTTAATCTCAGATTGCTTTCAGCGGAATGATGTGCACTATCTAAATTAATTTTTGTTTGTCTATGGACTAGCCCTGTTATGCTACTAATATCTGAGTTTGTTTCAACTTCATCCAATATTTCTTCTGAAAAAGTATTGGATGTTGAATGGATAGTATAATCAGCGTTCCCTGTGAACTCCTTTAGTTGCTCCGTTGTAAGATATTTTGCCGTTTCGACAGTGCTGATAACTGCGAACATAGTGGTAATCCCAATGAGAATGGCCAATAAAGTAAAGAAGGAACGTGATTTTTTACGAATTAAGTTTCGTAATGATGCTAGCCATAGCATTTTGATCCCCGCCTTCTGCTTGCTTAATATCTGATTCAATCATTCCGTCTTTTAACAAAATAATACGATTCGCAAAGCTTGCTGCATACATATCATGAGTAACCATGATAATCGTGAGTTTCTGGTCTTGGTGAAGAGAAGAGAGTAGTCTTAATATTTCTGTTCCCATTTTTCTGTCAAGATTGCCAGTCGGTTCGTCTGCGAGTACTAATTTTGGTTCCATTGATAATGCTCTTGCTATAGAAACACGTTGTTGTTGACCACCACTTAATTGCGAAGGATAATTTTTTTCTTTGCCTTCCAGTTTTGTGGATTGGATGAGATTAGTAACAGTTGTTTGAATACTTGCTTTTGGCAAACGATCGGCGTGCATAGGAAAAGCAATATTTTCTTCAACTGTCATGTTAGGAAGAAGCTGATAATTCTGAAATACAAATCCAATATTCTTTCTGCGGAAAAGTGTTCTTTCCTTTTCTGACATGTCTTGAAGTTTTGCATGATTAACTTGGATGTTTCCAATATCCGCTTGGTCAAGGCCACCAAGAAGGTTCAATAGCGTACTTTTTCCAGAACCTGAGGGTCCCATAATTGCAATAAATTCCCCTTCATTTATTGTTAAATCAATGCCCTTTAATACTTCGTATGATTCCTTTCCAATTTCATAAGTTTTCTTTATACCTTCTATTTGAATCATATAAAGCCTCCTATTCAGTATATACTCAGTATATATATTGTATACTCAGTATATACCACTAATTTATACTGAGTATACACTAAATGCCAATTTTTAATAAAAATAGTTCAATCTCCCTGTTAAAACATTTCACTAAAAGAATGAATCATACTTATAAAAGAAGGGGGAGACAGGCTGTGATGTACAAAGCGACAATATATAACTGGAAAGAGTGTAAGTATTTAAAAATAATGAATCGGTAGGATAGTTTCTTAAACAAACATCCTTTGAAATGATGGTATGAATTAATTTAGGGTCAGTATAAAAACCAACACCTAAATGTTTTAGTATGGATTCCTTTTGTGTCCAGCAGTGGATGAAAGCTCGTTCGCCATCTGATTCTATTTTCTTCAACTGGTCCAATTCTGTATTGGTCATGAATAGCTTAGCAGTATCATTCATATCTAGTTGGTAAGGTTTGAGTTCCTCGATATCAATTCCAACTGAATGGCTTAAACTAATTGCAATACAGGCCCAATTATTTGAGTGGCTTATATTAAAAGTATAAGGATGTTTATGCTTGTTAGATATGTACGGTTTGCCGTATTTAGAGTATTGGATATGGATTGAAGCAGGAGGAGTATGCAAATAATACCCGAGCAGATTTCTAAGTGCATATCTACAGGTTAAATAGCGATGTCTTTCCGTCTTATGTATAAATTGATTGGCTTTAGTGATTTCGACTGCTGAAAGTATACTGTATTGTTCCGTGTATGTTTTACTCAGGTCAATTAACCATATGGCACATTCCCCGTCGATGATGTGATGCATCTTCTCTTTAAAAACAACCATTTTCCCACCTTCTCGTTTTTTTATTTTACATTCTCATACTAATAACTTACTAAAATATGGCTATAACGCAATAGAATCAATTTAATTTTGCGTAAAATACGGATTTTTGAAACCCTTTAGACTATTAAACTTTAGGAGAAATAGTACAAGAAAAGGAGCCGTGATATGGGAAATGAGATGCATATATTTATAAAAATGTTAGTAGTTTTTATCCTAATATTGATTGCCTCCAGAAGTGTTGGAAGGCTATGCACTTATGTCGGACAACCACGTGTATTAGGGGAAATGTTAGCAGGGGTAATATTAGGACCAACATTATTTGGAGCAGTATTTCCGGGCCTGTATGCAAATTTGTTTGATGCTGATATTAAAAATATCCTGTACATGTTTAGTCATTTAGGACTGGCACTTTATATGTTTCTAGTTGGAATAGAGGTTAATTTTAAAAAGTATGATAAAAAGTTTTATCGAAACTCAGCAAAATTATCGCTATCAGGTTTTTTGGTACCCTTTGTAGCAGGAATCGCTTTGGCTTTTATTTTGAAGGATGCTTTCTTTCAAGGAGATAATTTCCTCCATTTTGCATTGTTTATTGCCATTGCAGTTTCCATGACAGCTTTTCCTATGTTGGCACGTATTCTCCAAGAAAAAAACATGATGAAGACAAAAATAGGTGGGATTACACTTTTATCTGCGAGTGTGATAGATGTCTTAGGTTGGTTGTCGCTAGCTGCAGTTATTGCTTTAGTAGAGACAAATTCCCTCAAAGGTGGAGGAGTGACATTTCTCGGAACTATAATCTTTGTCATTGTTTTATTTAAAGTATGTAAACCATTACTAGAGAGAATATTTGTAAGCGTAGTAGAAACAGGAAAGATGCATCAGGGGCTTTTAGCGCTGATACTTGTCCTCGTTTTAAGTGCAGCAGCATTTACTGATTATATAGGGGTGTATTCAGTATTTGGTGGTTTTATGATGGGGCTCATTATGCCTAAGAATAAAGTGTTTGAACAGCAGGTTCGCTCAAAATTAGAAGACATTGTAGTGGTCTTCCTTGTCCCCATTTTCTTTACGTACTCTGGGATCAACACGCAATTTACTACACTGAACGTCTCGCTGCTCATCATGTTTTTAATCATTCTTATTTTTTCATCTATCAGTAAATATGCTAGCTGTTTGATTACTATGAGGGCAGCTGGATTTGGATGGAGGGAGTCATCAGGGGTAGGTTCATTAATGAATGCCAGAGGATTAATGGAATTAATCGTACTTAATGTTGGCTTAACATATAACATTATTTCTCAAGACTTATTTAGTTTAATGGTTTGGATGGCAATTATCACGACTGCGATGGCGTTACCTGCTTATCATTTTTCGGAAAAATTCAAATTCAAGAAGGCGCTACCTTCAAATACTATCACAATAAAATAAAAGGAGAGATTTATATATGGAAGTAAAAATGGACAATCATATCTATGATGTATTAATTATTGGTGGAGGACCTGGTGGAATACAAACGGCACTTACTTATTCAGAGATATGTAGAGAAAATGGGGCTGAACCTAATATGGTTGTTCTAGAGGCTTTTAACAGAGCTGGATATAGCTTCACAAAGTATCCCGTTCACGAAAAACTTATTAGTAATAATAAATTGTATACTGGTAAACCATTTAAAAGCCGATATGCAGAAAGGTTCGATTGGAATAGCTTAATTACAAAAGAGAAGAATATATTAATGAGAAATTATAGCCAGGATTTTTATCCAAATAGGAAAGCAATTGTTGATATGTTAAATGATCTTATTGACGAATGTAATATCCCGATTAGTTATGATACTCAATGGATTCAAACGAATAAAACAGAACAAGGGTTATTTGAGGTCATTACTACTAAAGGAACTTTTACAAGCAAAGCAGTTGTTGTAGCAACAGGTCTAAAACCTGTTATCCCAAAAATAGAGGGAATAGAGCATATAACCATGTATGAAAATATGAAAACAAAAGAATCATACAGGGACAAGCGTGTTCTAATCTTAGGGAAAGGCAATAGTGGACTTGAATGTGCACAGGAGATATTAAATGAAGCGAATGTGATTATGGTAGCAAGCCCTTCCTCAGCAAAAATGGCTTACAAAACCCACTATGTTGGAAATATCCGAGCGGTTAATTCGATTTTTGCAGAAAACTATCAACTTAAACATCAAGCAGCACTGCTTGATTGCCATATAAAGAGTATAGAGAAAGTAGCAACAGGTTTTAATGTAACCGTTGAATATATTCATGCAGACGGTGAAGTTGAAACACTTTTCTTCAATGAAGTAATTGCAGCAACAGGCTTTAAGTCAAATATAGATCAACTGATAAAGGATTTTAACATCCAGTTGTTGCATAAAAAATTCCCATCGATTAATGGGGTATTTGAATCGACAGAGGTATCCAATTTGTATTTTGCAGGAGCACAAACACATGGTCTAGATTATAGAGGATATTCTACAAGTGGATTTATTCACGGATTCCGTTATAACTCACAAATACTTGCGAACCATCTAGCTGAAAAATTTAATATCAGCAAAATGGAAAAATCATTAGAACAAGATCCATCAAAGAGAATACTAGATGAGTTGAATGAATCGCCAGAATTATGGCTTCAGCCTGGATATGTTGGCTATCAATTAAAATTTGATGGGCAGCATTGGTATGAAAATGGTCATCGGACAATTAATGAATTCAAAGATTCAACATTGAACACTAATGAATTAACCATCTTTATTTCGCTGGAATATGGGGACATTAGTAAATTTGAAGAAACATTTAGTATTCCAAGAGTACCAGGGGATGCTACACAAAGTGTGCATATTCATCCAGTTATTAGAGTGAAACAAGGTGACGAAATAATTAAATATGACTTGGAAGAACATTTGGAATCAAAATTTGATGCTGATCTTTATGTTCCAGTAATAAAAGAGATAGTGACAAATGCAGTGGAAAAAGAGTCGTCATTATCCTACTAGACTATTGATTTTTTTTACAAGTTTAAAAATCTATTTTTGCAGTAATTAGGGAGGATAAAAATTGAAACAAAAAGCAGTTGTAACCGGAATGGGCGTTGTAACTCCTATTGGAATTGGGGTAGAGCAATTTTGGGCAAATTTAATTCGTGGTAAAAGTGGGGTAGAGCCCATTTCTAATTTTGATACCGAGCATTTTACTACTAAGTTTGCAGCACAAATCAAAGATTACCAAGCCGAAGACTATTTTAATAGTAAGGAAATTAAACGTATGGATGCATATACTCAATATGCATTAATTGCGACAAAAGAGGCACTCAAACAATCGCGTTTGCCCTTACAAAATATTGACCCCTATCGGATAGGTGTAATCGTTGGTTCGGGTTCTGGTGGGCTCAAGACAGTATTAGAAAATGATAAAAGGCTGATTGAACGAGGGGCTAAAAGGGTCAGCCCCTATCTTGTTTCATCTATGGTAGTAGATGCAGCCTCTAGTGAAATCACTTTATTAACTGGGGCTAAAGGGAAGAGTGGAGCCTTTGTTACTGCTTGTGCCACGGGTACAAATTGTATAGGTGAAGGTTTAAGAGCAATCCAGTGGGGTGAAGCGGATGTAATGATTGTTGGCGGAGCAGAAGGAGATTTGACCCCATTAGATCTTGCGGGATTTTCTAATATTAAAGCGTTATCAACTAGAAATGACGACCCACAAGGTGCAAGTAGACCATTTGATAAAGATAGGGATGGATTTGTACTAGGAAGTGGTGGGGGAGTTCTTATTCTTGAGTCTGAAGATTTTGCAAGAAACAGAGGGGCTACTATTCTTGCTGAAATCGCTGGATATGGCTCTACTTCAGATGCCTATCATCAGACTGCTCCTGACCCAAATGCTGAGGGAATGATGATGTCAATGAAGAAAGCTATTGAGGATGCTGGCGTAGAACTCTCTGAAATTGATTATATCAATGCTCATGGTACGAGTACAAAATACAATGATTATTATGAAACCATGGCCATTAAAAAACTGTGGGGAGAAGCAGCAACAAATATTCCTATAAGTGCAACAAAATCAATGACAGGCCATTTATTGGGGGGAGCAGGAGCGGTTGAACTAGTAGCAAGTATCTGCTCTATAAGGGAAAATCTTATACATCCTACAATCAATTGTGATCATATTGATCCTGAATTAAATCTTAACTTTGTCCCACATGAGGCATTAGCGAAACAGGTAAAAGTGGCTTTGAGTAACTCATTTGGGTTTGGTGGTCATAACGCAAGTTTAGTAGCGAAAGAATGGAATGAGTAAAGGGAGGGTGGATTATGGATATAACGAAGATGGGTTCATCATCAGCTGAAATAAATTTTCCAAACAGTGAGAAAAGTATTCATGAATTAATTGAAATGCAAGCGATTCAAACACCTAACCTTCCTGCAATTATTTTTGAAAACAAAGCTATGTCATATGCTGATTTAAATCAAAAAGCAAATCAGTTGGCAAATTATCTACTCAGTGAAGGTCTTCAGCCTGAAGAACCTGTACTTGTATGTTTAGATCGTTCCTTTAATATGGTGATTACGCTTTTAGGTATTTTAAAAGCAGGAGGCGCTTATGTGCCGTTAGATTCAGATTACCCATCAGATAGGCTCTCATATATGGTGGAGGATATTCATTCTCCATTTTTAATTACCTCAAAAGAAAAAGAAAACTTATTTATAGCAATGAATCAATTAATAAATAAAAAAATTCTAGTAGATGAGGAGAAATGGAAAGTTCACTCTGGAGAATCCCCTTTGGTACAAGGAGATAATAATCGTTTAATGTATATTATTTACACTTCGGGCTCAACAGGAGAACCTAAAGGAGTGGCAAATACACATCAAGCATTAAACAACCGCTTACAGTGGATGCAGAATGAACATGTCTTAGGAACTGCCGATAGAGTACTCCAGAAAACCCCGTACAGTTTTGATGTTTCAGTATGGGAAATCTTTTTGCCATTAATGACCGGTGCTGCTATCGTACTGGCTAAGCCAGGAGGACATAAAGATCCCACTTACTTGTTGAATTTAATTAAAGAACAGAACGTAACAACCATACATTTTGTCCCGTCCATGTTATCTGTCTTTCTTGAAGTAATTCCAGCTAAACAGATAACATCATTGAAAAGGGTGATTTGCAGTGGTGAAGCCCTAACAAAGAAAATTGAATTAGATTTTTTTTCTAAATATGAAAATACCAATTTATATAACTACTATGGTCCAACAGAAGCAGCAATAGATGTTTCATTTTGGAAATGTACGGGTGATGAAAGTGAAAGAGTTGTACCTATTGGTTATCCGATAAGTAATACTCAATTATATATTTTAAATGAAAATCTGGCACCAGTTGTTCCTGGTGAGAGTGGCGAATTATATATCGGAGGGATTGGCCTTGCAAGAGGCTATTACAACAGAGAGGAATTAACTAGACATTCCTTTATACATCATCCAAATAAAGAGAGGGGTCGTTTATATAAAACAGGGGACTGGTGTAAGGAAAGGTCAGACGGAGCAATAGAATATATAGGAAGAAAAGATTTTCAAGTAAAGGTTCGTGGTTTTCGAGTTGAACTTGGAGAAATTGAAGCTTCTCTAGAAAAAAGAAAAGAAATAAAAAAGTGCATAGCAACACCGTGGGACCAATCTGGTGAAATGAGTATAGTAGCATATGTGCAATTTAGTAAAGGTTTTGTGCTCGAGGAGTCTGAATTGAGAGATTATCTTAATACTAAGTTGCCTGAACATATGATTCCTTCCGTATTTATAGAAGTGGAATCTATTCCATTATCATTAAATGGAAAAGTCGATAGGAAAAAGCTGCCAACTCCTTATAGAAGCAATATAGAAAGTGTCCCAACCAATGTAACGGAGCAAAAGGTGGCTGGGATTTGGAAACAACTTCTATACTTAGAGGCTGTTGATATGGATACGCCTTTTATCAAATTAGGTGGTAACTCTCTTTTCGTAGCAAGATTAGTAGGAAGAATTAATGGAACATTTAACCTTTTCCTTACTATTAAAGATGTTTTCGAAGCAAAGACTATAAGACAATTATCTATTCTCATAAATGAAAAGTATCAGGATGGTAAAAATGAGGAGTTGGTATGCAAAGAAGTACAGAAAGGCGAAGCATCTTGGCTATCTGATGCACAAAAACGTTTATGGTTTTTAAATAAATTGGATGGTGACAGTGCTCTATATAATTTACCTCATTATATAGAAATCAATGGGTTCTTGGATACTGCTGGTTTAAAGGCGAGTCTCCATCAAACATGTATAGAAAATGATATTTTTTCATACCGGTTTGGTGACAAGGATGGAGAACCTTACCAATATAAAGAAGTCATTGAAGGTATAACTGTATCGGAAGTTGATCTGTCAGACTATCCATTAGAATTGGCAAGAGAACAGGCAGTTAATTTTATGAAAATCGATGCAAAAATTCCTTTCTATATACAAAAAGAAAGGGTTTTTCGATTCAAGCTTTATAAATTAGCAGAAAATACGCATATTTTTTATTTTAATTTCCATCATATCATTTCAGATGGTTGGTCTGATCATGTTTTTATTCAAGCGCTCTTTAGACATTATCAATCATATATTCAAGAAAAAGAATTGAAAGAAAAAACGAAGGTAACATACCAAGATTATATTTCAATGCAATCTGCCCATTGGAATCAGCCATATATGGATGAGCAACTTGCCTTTTGGAAAAAGGAACTAGAAAAAGAGCAACCGATAGTAAACTTATCAGCTGGTAAGCAAAAGCAATCCAATTCAATGCAAGGTGAAGAGATTACCTTTTCATTACCAGAAGGAATAATAAAGGAGCTAAAAAACTATTGCAAGCATAAAGATGTAACGGTGTACACTGTATTTTTGGCTATTTATATTATATTTCTACATAGACTTTCAGGTGAACATGATATTTCTGTAGGGTCCCCTGTGGCCGGAAGAAAGCAAGCAAATTTTGAAGACATTATCGGCTTATTTGTTAATACGGTTGTTATACGAAATGAAATAGATAATGATCACAGCTTTGAACAATTCTTAAAGCAAATAAAAAATAAAGCGATGAATGTGTTTTCAAATGATGATGTTCCTTTTGAAAAGGTTGTTGAAGAGGTTAGGCCTAATAGGAAGTTGTTTGGAAGTCCTTTCTTTCAATATATGTTTGCTTTTGAAGAAATGCCAAATACAGATGTTACAGTTGAAGATTTAAACCTCAGTCCCATTAAATCTGTTTTTAATGGTTTATCGAAATTCGATTTAACATTATTTATTAAAAAAGAAGGGGCAGAATATCTAGGCAAGTGGGAATATAGAAGTGATTTATTTAGTGAAAAGATTATGAAGCAATATAATAATATTTTTCTTCAAATCCTTCAATCGGTGATGGAAAACACGCAGATTAAAATTAAAGATATTTCTATCATTAAGGAAGAGAGTAAAAGGGAGTTAATAGTAGATTTAAATAATTCGAAGGTGGATTTTCCTAACTGTTGCCTACATGAGCTTTTTGAAGAACAGGTCAAAAGAACACCTTCTGCTACTGCAGCAATTTTCGAAAATGAGATTTTAACTTATGAAGAACTAGATAAGCGCGCCAATCAATTAGCACATGTTTTGATAGAAAGAGGTGTGCAACCTGATCAACCGGTAGGGTTAAGGATGGATAGGTCGTTGGGGCTTGTGGTTGCTATGCTTGGTATTTTAAAGGCAGGAGGCGCCTATTTGCCAATCGATAAGGAAGCACCTGTACAACGTGTGTATAGTTTATTAAAAAGTGCTAAATCAATTGTTTGTATCACAGATGAAAAGGGATTAGCAGCTAAAAATACTACATTTATAGAATATGAATTAATAGATTCTTTCAGTACCTACAAGAGTGAAAAGCCAACGGTGAAAATATCTCCAGATCATTTGGTATCTGTATATTATACTTCGGGATCAACTGGGGCCCCTAAAGGAGTGAGTAGTACACATAGGGGTTGGGTTAATCGTATGTGTTGGATGCAAAATAAACATAAACTACAAGAAAATGAAGTAGCCTTGCAGAAGACAACTTTAACTTTCGATGATTCAGCAGTAGAGTTTTTCTGGCCATTGATGATAGGAGGAGCAGTCGCATTCATTCCTGCAGGTGCACATCGTGAACCGACAAGTATTATCGAATATGCAATACGATACAAGGTGGCTCTGCTACAATTTGTGCCAAGTATGCTCAAGATGGTTATTGAAGAAATCACACCTTTGCAGAAAGAGAAATTATCTAATTTAAGGGTTGTTGTTTCTAGTGGCGAAGCATTAAAGGCTTCATTGGTCAAAAAATTCTACGAAAAAATGCCTGGTAAATTATTTAATACCTGGGGAGCAACAGAGGTATCTATTGATTCAACGTGCTATGATTGCACGCCTGATGACGAATTTGAAACAGATATTGTATCAGTTGGACGCCCTATTGATAATAATCGGGTATACGTGCTTGATCATCAATTAAATCCACTTCCATATGGGGTCCCAGGAGATCTTTATATAGCTGGCATTGGTCTTGCCAGAGACTATTTGTATGACCCTAAAAAAACAAATGAGTCCTTTGTTGCTGATCCTTTTTTTGAAGGGGAGAAGATGTATAGAACAGGGGACAGAGGATATTTAAATGAACATGGCGAGATTATGTTCCTTGGAAGAGATGATAATCAAATTAAAATTCGAGGAATGAGAGTAGAACTTGGAGAGATAGAAAGTAGTATTGCAGCTTTAGATTTTATAAAAGAAGCCATTGTCACTGCAAATGGACAGCAATTAAGTTGTTATTACATTTTAAATGTAGGTGAAGATAAGCAGGCTGTTGATATAAGAGAACATCTAACAGAACACTTACCTTCTTATATGATACCTGCCTATTATATGAAGTTAGAGAGTTTTCCGCTGAATGCAAATGGAAAAGTAGATAGAAAAGTTCTTCCTCAACCCAATGCGGAACATCTTATGATTAATCAGGATTACGCAATCCCTGAAAGTGAGATAGAGAAAAAAGTAGCAGATATTTGGAGTGAA
Source organism: Cytobacillus sp. FSL R5-0569 (assembly GCF_038007265.1). Taxonomy (NCBI): domain Bacteria; kingdom Bacillati; phylum Bacillota; class Bacilli; order Caryophanales; family Bacillaceae; genus Cytobacillus; species Cytobacillus sp. FSL R5-0569. The sequence continues at coordinate 4,478,907 of NZ_JBBOWW010000001.1, read as the reverse complement.
AGATTAGGCATTGATTCTGTTGGACTGAATGATCATTTTTTTGAATTAGGCGGCCATTCCTTATTAGGCGTACAGATTATCTCGCAAATAAACAAAGCCTTTCAAATCTCTTTAACCGTACGATCATTATTTGAAAATCCTACAGTTAAACAATTATCCAATTTGATTCAAGCTTCTACTTCTATTTCAGAATTGTCACCGATTGTTAAGGTAGCAGATAGACAAGTTTGGCATCCTTTGACTGATGCACAGCAAAGAATTTGGTTTTTAGAAAAATTAAATACAGATAATACGAGTTATAACCTTCCGCTTATCTTAAAATCAACTGGCAGGTTTGATATAAATCGTTTAAATGATGCAATAAACAAACTTATTATTCGGCATGAATCATTGAGGACTCAATTTTTAGAAATCGATGGTTTTCCTTTTCAGAAGGTCATTCCTGGATATGAACAGTGTGTGAAGGTTATAGAGGCAAGTGAGGCTACTTTACAAGAGTGCATTAATCTTGAGATGAAAATGAAATTTAACCTAGAAGACCCTCCGTTAATTAGAGGAAGTGTTTTGCGATGTGAGGAACGAGATATCTTCGTACTAATACTTCACCATATTATTTGTGACGGTTGGTCTATAAATGTACTAAAAAATGAGCTTATTCAAGTTTATATGGGGAATGAGGATTGTTTTGCAGAAGAGCCAATTCAGTATTTAGATTATACTTATTGGTTGTCTAATAAGCAGAGTAAAATCCAACATCAACTAGAATATTGGAAAAAGATATTTAATGAAGATATTCCAATTATTCAGCTTCCAATGGATCATTTAGAAAATAACACAAGATATAATCATACGATTCACAAAAAAATTGATTTGAATAAAGCCAATGAAATTAGGGCTTTTGTTAGAAGCAATAAAGTAACCCCATTTATGTTTTTCTTGAGTGCATTTTATGTTCTTTTATCCCGCTTAAGTGGGCAAAAGGAAATTACTCTAGGTACACCGATTATTAATAGAAGTAATACCGAATTAGAAAAGGCAGTAGGGTTATATTTAAATACGCTACCACTTAAAGCGGATATCAATGAGCATTTGAGTTTTACCGAGTTTTTAATGAAGACAAAAGCAATTGTCTTGGGCGCATTCGAAAATCAAGATATTCCTTTTGAACAAATTGTTGAGGCTGTTCAACCTGAAAGAAATATAGACCGGAATCCGTTATTTGACATATTAATAAATTATCGGAAGTTTGAAGAGCAAAAAACGTTCAGCGTTCATGGTGAGGAAATAGCTGAACTAGAAGTAGCGGATATAACGTCTAAATTCCTGATGACTTTATATATTGAAGAGACAGCAGATCAATTTAAATTCAGTATAGCTTATCAAAATCATTTATTTTCAGTTGAGCGAATGGAAGACTTTTTTGAACAATACTTGAGTCTATTAAATACTTTTATCGCTAACAAAGAACAATCGATCCTACAACCGAGTTTAATGACGGGAAAATCAAAAAAAATATTACCTAACCCAGAGAAACCACTGTACAAAAAAAGCTATCCTTCTGTTACCGAACAGGTTGAATATTGGGCAAAGAACACGCCCGAGAAAATCGCCGTGGAAGAAGGTAATAAATTTTACTCGTATACGCAATTATCTAATTATTCTAATAAAGTGAGCGTTGGTTTACGAAGATGTGGCATTAAACCAGGGGATGTTATTGCTATTCAAGGCAAAAGAAGTTATTCGATGATAGGCACAATCGTAGGTGTATTAAAGGCAGGCGCAACATTTTTAAATATTGATAATGATCTACCTGCACAACGGGTTACTCAAATGATTGAGCAGTCAAAAGCTAAGGCTATTATTCTTACTGACAATTTAGGCATTCATCAGAGCGTTTTTTCAATTAGTACTCTCGCTACATACCATGTAGATGAGTTTGTTAATAGGTTGGAGAATTCAAGAAGTATGAAACCTATCAATCATGACAATGCTTATATATTCTTTACTTCAGGTACTACAGGTCAACCGAAAGGAATATTAGGATCGCATAATAGCCTTTCACATTTTCTCAATTGGCAAAGAAACCATTTTAGTGTCAGTAATGAAGATAGAAGTGCCCAGCTGACTCATACAACGTTTGATGTATACTTACGTGATATATTTTTACCGTTAACAAGTGGATCTACAGTTTGTGTACCTGTAGAGGATGAGGAGGAAGATATTTTTCATTGGCTCAATGAGAAAAAAATCACGCTCCTTCACGCTGTCCCGTCTATTACCATGCACTGGTTTAGAAGCGGTTTGAAGATAAAATTGCCTTCATTAAGGCACATATTTTTTGCCGGTGAACCGTTACCTGATTATTTGGTAGAGAAGTGGAGAGAGGTAACATGTGCCCAGGTCAATAATTTTTACGGTCAAACGGAAACAACTTTAGCCAAGAGCAGTTGTCCCATCGATTCAGCATTACAAAGTAATACAGTAATGCCTATTGGTAGCCCTATTTCTGATGCTCAACTTCTTATTGTGAATAAAAGTGGTGATCAATGTGGAGTTGGTGAAATGGGTGAAATTACAATAAGAACACCTTATATGTCTAAGGGCTATATTAATTCCCGAGACAAGATATTTGAACAACATAAATGGTCAGGTTCTTCAGATGATGTGTTATATAGGACAGGTGATTTGGGGAGATATCGTCCAGATGGATTAATTGAGATTTTGGGTAGGAAAGATCATCAAATAAAAATAAGAGGTGTAAGAGTAGATAAGAATGAAGTAGCAGCTGCTATCGTTAATGAAACTCAAATCACTGATTGTGCAGTAATAGATGTAAATACAGATGACGATGTTCACTTAATTGCTTTTGTTGTAGTAAACAAGGAAATGTTTAATCCGAATGAACTACGGATTCGGTTGAGAGAAGTACTGACATTGTCGATGATACCTAATAAATTTATATCCATACCAGAAATTCCTGTTACGAAAAATGGAAAAGTAGATGTATCGAAGTTAATGGCTTGGTCTAGTCAACAGGAACACATCACTGGCTCTTATTCTTTTCAAACAAATATGGAAAAGGATATGAAAAGAATATGGGATCATCTTCTACCAGGAAAAGTGATACGTCCCGATGACAATTTCTTTGAATTGGGTGGCTATTCTTTGCTAATTGTACGTATGATTGCCGCTGTAAAAGATGAAATTGGCAAGGATTTATCCTTAATTGATATTTTTAAATACCCTACGATACGAAGCTTAACGGCCTATCTTTCTCTAAAATCAGGTCAAAGTGGTAATAAGACCGTAGCTGTGAGAAAAGTTGAGCGAATAAAAAGAACAGTTACTTATAGTGGAAAGGAGTGAAAAAATGGACGAGTCATTAGAAGAAAATGTGTACCTTCTCCCGGCTTCTTTTGGACAAAAGAGAATATGGTATTTTGAAAAGTTATTTCAAAAGAGTCCAACTTATAATATTCCTTTTATCTTTAAGCTTAGTGGTAGATTAAATGAAAACATACTAGAACATTCAATTATGAAAATGATTGAAAGGCATGAAATATTTCGAACGACATTTCTTGAAGTGGGCGGAGAGCCAGTACAAAAAGTTTCTGTCTCTTCTCCAACTTTTAAATTGATAATGAAAAATAAGCAAGAAATTGAAGAGGAAGTAAAGTTAGAAGAGTATATACAGAGCTTTGCCAAAAAAGCATTTGATATCGAAAAGGGTCCTCTCATTAATTTTGAATTAATTAAAATCGATGAGCATTTTCATTACTTTCTTTTTAATGTACACCATATTATTTATGATGCGTGGTCCTTAGATATATTCAAAAAAGAACTTTTAAATATATATACACACTTAGAAAAAGGGGATGAGCTTCAAATTAGCGATCCTGAATATCACTATGCGGATTTTGCTAATTGGGAAAGTGAGTCACTTCTTGATGGGAAACTAGAACAGAGTATTGGCTTCTGGAAGGAGTACTTGAAAGATGCTTCTCCCTTTTTACAATTACAAGCCGATTTCCCAAGACCAAGAGAACAGACCTACAGCGGTAACAATATTAGGCTATCTTTTCCTAACGAGTTGGTAGGAAAGGTAAGGGAGTATACTCAAAAGAGTGGATCCACAATGAACGCCTTTTTTATGGCAGCCTATTTTATTTTGCTTTATAGATATACCGGTCAAAAAGATATTGTCATAGGTAGTCCAATATCTAATAGAAAAGCAGCATTTACCGAAGATATGATTGGATTTATTGTTAATACACTTCCTATTCGTATGTCTTTAAAACCCTATAGTAAATTTTCATCCGTATTGAAAAAGACAATCAAATCTTTTCTAAATGTATACGAAAACAGTACGGTTCCATTTGAGAGAATTGTCCAAGAGGTTAATCCCAAAAGGGAAAACTCTTATCATCCTATATTTCAGGTTCTATTTACTTACCATGAGCAAAGAACAGAAGTTGAACAATGTTTAAAAGTCGAGTATGAAAAAATTAATACAGGTACATCAAAGTTTGATAAGGTGCTGTATATAAATGCTGAAGGAAATCAAGCATATGCAGAAATTGAGTACAACCCTGATATTTTAAGCAAGCAATCAATGGAAAGGTTCATTAACCATTATATTCAATTAGTTCAAGATATTATGGCGGATCCTAATAAGCCAATATCTAAATTGAGCTTTATGAGTAAGCATGAAATTGCCGAATTAACAAGCTTTAATATGAAGGGAAGGCCGCCATCTTATATCCATGATAGGATTGCCTATCACTCTCTTCATAAGCCAAATGCCTGCGCTGTCAAAACAGATTCAGGCAGTTATACTTTTGCAGAATTGGAGAGAAAGAGTAATCAAATTGCAGCCATAATAAGAAGAAGCGGTAGTAAACAAGGGAGCATAATAGGTCTTTCCATGAGTCGGACTTTAGAACAAATAGCGGCAATATTGGGAATTATCAAAAGTGGGTGTGCGTATTTACCAATTGATCCGTCGCTTCCTGTAAACAGGATGAATTTTATGCTTAGTGATGCAAATGCTCCGCTTTTGTTGACTGATAAAGTAGTGAATCAACATGGGGTTCCTTATCAGATTATCAACATAAAAGAAGCAATGCAATCAGAGCTGGATAAACCACTTCTGTGTTTAAAGGAATTGCCTCCAGATGAGATGCTAGCATATGTAATATATACATCGGGTTCATCCGGCAAACCAAAAGGAGTTAAAGTTACACATGCATCATTGCTCAATCATATTGATGATTACTTAGAAGTGTTTCCTTATCAAGGAAGTGAAAGGGTCTTACAAAACATAAATTTTACATTTGATGCGTCAATAACCGAAATATTTGGTTCGCTGATAGGAGGAGGTACACTGGTTCTCACGAAACAAGAGAATCAATTTGATATCGCTTATTTAGCGAATTTAATGTATCAAGAAAGAGTCACGAGAGCACAGCTGTTTCATAGTTTAATAGATAAATTGAATGATCAACCTCTATTTAATAATAATGACTCGCTTCGAATGGTTTTCACAGGAGGTGAAGCACTTAATAGGAAAATAGTGGAAAAATTCTATGAATCGATTAATATCGATGCAACACTAGTCAACTTATATGGACCAACAGAAGCGACTGTTGCGGCAAGTTATCATATATGTAGTAAAACATATCCTAACGTTACGATGCCAATAGGGAAAAACTTTGGAGGTTACCGACTAATAGTATTAGATGAGAATCTTCAACTCGTTCCTAAAGGCGTTGAAGGAGAATTGTTTATTGGTGGTCCAAGTGTATCACAGGGGTATATGAACAATGAAGAGTTAACAAAAAACACATTTATTACTTTAGATGTAATTGGACAAAATCAAATGTTTTACAAAACAGGGGATATTGTGAAGCAACTGGCAAACAATGAGTTTTTGTTTATATCAAGGAAGGATTCCCAAGTAAAGATTAGAGGTTTTCGAATAGAATTAAACGAGATAAAAAGTACCATTCTAGATTACCCTGAGATAACAGATGCTGCAGTCGTTACACATATAAATAATGGAGAAAATCAAATCTATGCTTTTCTTGTTAAAAATAAAGATAGTCAAATAATAGCTGCAAACATAAAACGGAGACTGCAACAAGTGCTTCCGCATTATATGGTACCAGCATCCTTTGTTTGGGTGGATGAAATTCCCCTCTCCTCAAATGGTAAACTTCTCGTCAACGAATTGCCTTTTGAGCGAAATGACCTTGTGAACAAAGTGAAGTTAATGCCAAAGAGCAATGTGGAAGTCAAACTTTGTCACATTTGGCAAGAGGTATTAGGTATTAAAGAATTGGGGGTTAAAGAGGATTTCTTTGATCTCGGTGGTTACAGTATTAAAGCCATTGAAGTAGTTGCCGCCGTTCGAAAAGAGTTTAATGTCAGTATGACGATTTCTGACTTATTTAAGTATAGAACGATTGAGCAATTGAGTGAATTTATTGAAGATGGGAACAAAGTGAAAGTTGATAATAATGTAGTTGTTTTAAAGCAATCAGATACAACTCACCCTCCATTATTTTTGATTCATCCGGGAGGTGGGGGGGCACTCTGTTATATGCCACTCGTGAAAGATATGTCTATAAATCTTACTATATATGGAATAGAATCCATTGGATATGGAGATAATCAGCAGCCATTAAATACTATACAAGAGATGGCAGTTAAATATGTGGAGGAAGTATTACAAATTCAAACGGAAGGTCCATACAGAATAGCTGGTTGGTCCATGGGTGGGACAATTGCGGTAGAAATGGCAAGAATATTAGAAGAGCGAAACTATCATGTGTCATCAGTTATACTTTTTGATGCTCACCCTTTTCATAACTTGCAGTCAGTAGCTAATAGGGATCCATTAATCGTATGGGCACATAGTTTAGGGATGGACTTAGAGGCATTTAGTCAACTTTCAAATAAGGATAAATATACAGAAGTCTTAGAGAGAGCGATTAGAAAAGGTGTACTACCTAAAGGCTCAGAACAAGAGGATGTAAAAAGAATCATTGAAGTAATGGGGAAGAATAACATTGCATGTGAGTCGTATAAGTTTGTTCAAGAAATTACTTCAGATTTAGTTCTTTTTAAATGTAAAAAAATTGATGAGACTCAGCCTCATGCACTTGTAGATGAAAATATTTGGCGGAATAGGACGTTAGGCAAGGTAACGGTCATACCAGTTGATGGTAATCATAATAATTTACTGGAATCTCCACATTCTGTAGTAATAGGAACAATGATGGATCAATTATTATCGTTAAAGGAGATGAAGCAAATTGAGAATGACAGGAAGAGTCAAGAGTCCCCCGCATGAAATCATGAATAAGCTTATATTATATCCGCAGCTATTGTTTGAGTCAGATAACTATCTAGAACATTATCTATCTATTGAAAAAGTGCTCATAAAATCTTATGAGGAAATGAATTTAATTAATACAACAGATGCTGTAAAACTCTTAGAAAGTGTAAAATCTGTACAAAAAGAAAATATTATTAAAAGCGCCTATTCTAATATGAATGATATTGCCTTTTCTATTGAAAAGGCAATTGATGAGAACTTGGGTAAGCCAGTATTAAATTGGCATTTAGACAGAAGCAGAAATGATTTACAGGCATGCGGACAGTTAATGTATGCAAGGGATTCATGGATCAGTCTAATTCAAAAATTTCAAAAGCTCTTGATAGAGTTATGGGCACTGGCTTCTAAGTATAAAAGGACGATTATGCCAGGCTATACACACTTTCAAACGGCGCAGGTGATGAGTGTCGGATTCTATTTGACTGCCATAAGCCGTCATATACAGAAGACATTGGAGAAAATGGTTCTTTGTTTGGAGTCTATAAATGAAAGTTGTCCATTAGGCTCTGGGGCAATGTCAGGTCAGGAGTATCCATGGGATTTGGAAATGATGGCAAATGATCTAGGTTTCGATTCATTTGGTGGACATGCTTTAGTATGTGTGGCATCACGGGATTGGATTTTAGAAATAGGAGAGAGTCTGGCATTCTTTGGTGTTAATATGAGCCGTTTCATGACAGATATGATGAACTGGGGGAGTAGTGAATATCAATTCCTTCATTTTCCTGATGAACTAGTAGGTATCTCTTCCTCCATGCCACAAAAAAGAAATCTTCCTATACTAGAGAGAATTAGAGGAAAAACAAGTCATCTAATTAGTTATTATCAGGATTTTATGTTGGGTCAACGGAATACACCCTTTAGTAATCTAGTGGAGGTTTCAAAGGAATCATCGAGCAACCTTCCACGGCTTTTCCAAACAGCAAATGACATTGCCGATCTTCTGCTACTTATTTTTGAGAATATTGATTTCAATATAAATAAGATGAAAAAAAGGTGTGAAGAGGATTACCTTGGTGGATTTACGTTAGCCAATTATTTATCAGCTAAAGAAGGCATTCCTTATCGTAAGGCCCAAGTCATTTCAGGTGAATTCATCACCTTAGCAATCAATGAGGGAATTGCGCCAAAAAAACTACCCATTTTATTATTATCACAAGTCTGCGAGCGGTATGGCTATAAACAGCTTCAGATAAATCAAGCTACTTTAGTTGATATATTTGACCCAGAAAAAGCCTTGTTTGTAAAAATTACAGCCGGCTCTGTTCACCCTGAAGAAGTAAATGAAATCATAGAGTGTCAGAAAAGGCAAAACGCAGAGTTTATTCGTCGTTTTAATCGGATAACAGAAAAGGTGACCGAGGCAAAGCAGAGATTGAATAAATGGGTGCCCGGAAAGGAAAATGTAAATGATTAAGGAAGCCAAAATGGTATGTGATAACGAAGTGATTACCGGTGTTGGTAGAGCATGTGGTACCTTTGGAGAATTCCTACAAGGGATCCTACCAGATAATCAGGAATTTTTAGTCACTTTTCCAATTAATCGGTTTTCGACTTGCTATTTTAACTCATCCCCATCTGCTCAAGAGTTAGAAGTTTTTCCTCCCCATAAGAAAAAAACTAGACAATTAGCTATTAATATTTTGTCTTATTTTAACTTACCTACAGGAGGAAGACTGGAAATAGATAGTGAGCTTGTTGAGGGGAAAGGGTTGGCGAGCTCGACTGCTGATATGGTGGCAGCTATAAGGGCAATAGAAGACTGTTACCCAATTAAGATTCCTATTTATCTTTTAGAAGAGATGATGAGAAGAATTGAGCCCTCCGATGGCATTATGTATGAAGGCGTTGTGTCTTATTACCATCGCGAAGTTAAGATTAGAGGCAACTTTGGTAGTTGTCCACCATTAACCGTTCTTGCAATTGATGAAGGTGGGGTAGTAGATACAATTGAGTTCAACAACCAAATTAAACCATTTGATCAAAAAGAAAAGGTAGAATATGAACGTCTTTTACAACAGGCAGAAGGTGCTATTGTAGTAGGCGATGTGAACTTATTGGGGCAGGTAGCGACAAGAAGTACAGAGATGAATCAAAAGGTTAGACCGAAATTGTTAATAGATAAAATGAAAAGAATTAATCAAGAAATAGGAGGGGTTGGTATAGTTACAGCTCATAGTGGTACTTATATTGGAGTTTTACTATCGGATACGGATCCCAATTATATAGATAAATTGAAAAAGGGTATTGAAAAGTTTAAATCCTTTGGACTAAGTGCTGAAGTCTTTCACTCCCTACCCTCTACAAGAGAAGGCGGGGGGTGGCTTTGGTGAATGATAGTATGATCAATCTGATAGGTAGGACACCAGCAGTCAGGCTACGGCTGGAAGCAAATAGTGTCGCACCGGTTTATGCAAAGTTAGAGATGAATAATCCTTTCGGTATGAAGGATCGCGTAGCAAAAAAGGCAATTTATGAAGCAATCAATGCGGGAATTTTAAAACCTGGAGGCGTCATTGTAGAAAGTTCTTCAGGTACATTGGCTATGGGAGTCACATTAGTAGGAACGTATCTTGGCTATGATGTGCATATTATTACGGATCCACGTATTGATCAGTTAACGTTGGCGAAAATGAAGGCTTTGGGAGCCAATGTTCATATTGTAAAAGAAATGGAAGAGGAGGGAGGGTGGCAAAGGGCGAGACTTAATTACCTTCATCGCTTTATGGAAAGCCACCCCAATGCCTTTTGGCCAAGACAATATGAAAATCCTAATAACCCCCTTGCTTATGAGGATTTGGCCAATGACTTAATCAATGATATCGGTAGAGTTGATTATTTGGTAGCGGCAGTGGGAAGTGGAGGGTCCTTATGTGGAACGGCTAAAGCTTTAAAAAAGGAGAATCCCTCATTAAAGGTAATTGCAGTAGATGCAGTAGGAAGTGCGATTTTCCAACAAAAAGATCAGCCTCACAGACTCCAAGGAGGATTGGGGAATAGCTTGAAGCCGCAAAATGTTGATTACTCCATAATAGATATTGTGCATTGGCTGAATGATCAGGAAGCTTTTTCATGGACTTTAGAACTTGCTAGACATGAGAAGATATTTGCTGGAAACAGTTCGGGGAGTGTTTATGCTGTAAGCAGATGGCTAAGTACACAAGTCAACAAAGACAATGTGATTGTTGGCATTTTTCCAGACAGAGGAGATCGATATTTTCATTCAATATATGATGAGAAGTATTTAAGGAAACACGGTATCATAAGCAATTGTTTAAACATGAATCCTGTCGAGGAAAAGGATATTAAGGATGTGTGTAATTGGTCATATACCCATATCAATCGAGGGGAGAAAGTGAATGAAAAAGTTGCTGTTTATTGAATCTAATACGACTGGTACAGGAATGCTGGCACTGGAAAAAACGGTGGAACTAGGGTTAAGGCCAGTGTTCATAACAAATAATTCTAGCCGTTATGAGCAATTGACATTAATTGATTGTGAGGTTGTTATAGCAGAAACGAATGATTTAGAAGGCTTGAAAAATACAATTTTGAATCACTTTACATTAGAAGAGATTGCAGGTATTACAACAACAAGTGAATTTTATATTTATACTGTCGCATGTTTGAATCGCCTTTTTCATTTTTCTGGTAATTCGCCAGATACAATCAAAATTGTAAGAAATAAGTCTGCTGTTAGACAGGTATTAAGAGAATGCTCAGAACTCTATCAGCCATATTTTAGATTAGTAGAATCAGAGCAAGACTTAGAATTATTAAAAGGTGAACTTATTTATCCAGTCATTGTAAAGCCAATTGATGATAGCGGGTCCAATTTCGTACGTAAATGTATGGACTATCCATCATTATCTGCATATGCAAAAGAGATAATGAGAATTACTCATAATGTCAGAGGTCAAACGAAAAAACAAGGAGCTTTGATCGAAGAGTATATAGAAGGGCAAGAATACAGCGTAGAAGTTTTTTCCGTTAAAGGTAAACATCATCTGATAGGAGTGACCGAAAAACAATTAAATAAGGGAGATTTTTTTATAGAAAGTGGTCATGTATTTCCAGCTAGGATAGATGAAAATCTTAAAGGAATAATTGAAAAAGGGGTTTTACTTATTCTTGAAAGTTTACTTTGGAAATCAGGACCTGCTCATCTAGAGATAAAGATAAAAGGTAATAAAGTATTTTTAGTGGAGTTTAATGGGAGACTTGCAGGAGGTATGATACCTGAACTTATAAAATATGCAACTGGAGTGGATCTGCTTAAAGAACAATTAAAGAATGCATCAGGAATTGAACCGTTAATTGAGGAAAAAAAGTCATTAACTGCAGGTATCAAATTTTTAGTGCCTAGTGTGTCAGGGGAAATAAAAGAATTGCATAATGTTAAATCTCATAGTGATATAAAAGAGGTTCGTTATTCTAAAGTACCTGGTGACTATGTAAAGAAAGCGGAAAATGCGTATGGCCGAATAGGTTATATGGTGGTAGCCTCACGAACTTATAGTGAAATGAAATGTTTATTGGATGGTTTTGAACAATCAATGCTAATTGAGGAGTGTGTACATGATCAATTATTTAAGTGATACAATTACGTTGCCAACAGATGCCATGATGCAATCAATACAAGAAGCAAAGCTAGGTGATGATGTCTATGGGCAGGATGAAACAGTAAATCATCTTGAAGAATTTGCTGCAAAGTTAACAGGGAAAGAAGCGGCCTGCTTTATGCCGAGTGGTACAATGGCGAATTTAGCATCTATCATGGCTTACTGTCCAAGAGGAACAAAAGCACTCGTTGGTGATGAATCTGATATCTATATTTTTGAAGCTGGAGGAGCTTCAGTTTGCGGGGGGATTATGTACGAACCTATTCGTACACAGTCAGATGGAAGTCTCTCTATAGAAGATTTAACCAACGCTATTCCAATCGATAAGAACGATCCTCAATTTGCTCTGCCGGCGTTAATCTGTCTTGAGAATACACATAACAGGTGTGGAGGGAAAGCGTTAAGCTTAGATTACTTAAGTGAGATAAAGCGTTTTGGGGATGAAAATCATATCCCTATCTATATGGACGGGGCCCGTGTCTTTAATGCAGCTCTCTCATTAGGTGTCGATATAAAAGAGATTACACAGCATGTGGACTCTTTACAATTTTGTTTATCAAAAGGGTTATCGGCACCTGTAGGCTCGATTGTATCAGGTACAAAACAACACATTAACGAAGTACGAAGAATTAGAAAAATGTTGGGTGGAGGAATGCGCCAGGCGGGAATTTTAGCAGCTCCCGCCTTGGTGGCCCTTCAAACCATGATAGATAGACTGACAGAAGATCATCAGAAAGCGAAAAGACTTGCGAAAGAATTAGAAGCGATTGATGGGATTGAGGTTGAAACAAAGGATGTACATTCAAATATAATCATGTTCAAAATCATTAATGAAAATTTCACTTGGAAGTCATTTCTTGAGGCTGCAGAAAAAAATAATGTAATATTTTCTGAGATGGGATATGGTAGAATACGAGCGGTTATTCATAGACATATTACAGATGACGATATCACTTCAACAATTAAGATCATAAAAGAGATACTACATTCTAATATTATTAAAGCCTACTAGCATACTGTTTTATAGTATGCTTTATTTCTTCTTTGATGGCGTTAGATATTTCTTGATCATTAATTGAATCTGCTATGCTTAATGCTTTGTTAACATGTAACTCACCATTTCTGGAATCCCCTTTTAAATAGTGAATTTCAGCAAGGGAGTGTAGTGATTGGCTACAGAAAGCATATTTCCTTTCAAAAGAAAATATATTTACTGCTTCATCGAAGTATTGTTGGGCGATATCTAAATCGTTTTTTCGCTTATGTAGAATGCCCAATAGATATCTTACTTCTCCTGCACAATAAAATAAGTGATTAGATTGTAAGTAGTACTCTAGGCGATAACAAATATCAAAGCATTCACTATCTCTATGATTTTCATAGTAAAGACAGGCCAGATTATAGGCTACTCTAGGGAAGAGGGACTTATCCTCAATATAGGGACTATTTTCTAAAGCTTTGTATGATGAAATAAAAAGACGAAGAGCCTCTTTTAGTTTATTTTGTTCTAAGAGTAATAATCCAAGAGAATTCGTAATATTAATATCTATTTCGTTAATTATTTTTCCGTTTTGGATGAGTTTCCGCAGCAGTATTTCAGCTTTTTCAGGGTTTTGGTCTCGTTTATGATAAAGAACTGCCTCAATCCAACTTAGAAATCTGAGGAATTGTCGGTTGTTTAATAAAGGGTTGTTATTAGAGAAATTTTTTGCCTCTTCATAGTGGTATTGTAAAGTGATAAAATCTAATTGATAGAGACTCTCTCGGCAAAGCCTCTTAAATTTTTGTACGTAGGATATAAGTTCTGCTTCATCATTATCTGATAAAATGTATTCAATAGGGATATTAAGTTTCATGCAGATCTCTTTCAGTATATCCAATCTAGGCAGTTGCTGTCCTTTTTCGATACGATATAAAGTGGATTCATCACATATATTATCAGCTAAATATTGCCTAGAAAACCCGTTTTTCTTTCGATAATAGGCAATTTTTTCACCTGTTTTCTCCAAAAGACCAATCCTCCTAATGAAATATGTCTAAATATTGCGTAAATACATATACATTTTAACAAATTTTTGGGTGATAATGGTATTAGATAATCAAAAGGAGGGGAAAAAGAGGATGAAAGTCCTAAATAAATTTATTATTGGTTTACTACTTACTATAGGCGTATTTAATGGAGTGATTAAATCTGAAGTAGTACAAAGTAATGGTGCTGATAACATCGGTATAGGTATATTCGAAGATAAACCTATCCCAGGCCATCACTAGGAGAAAAAGTTATGAAGCCTAAAAAAGTTTTGATTGTGGGGAAAGAGAAGGCGTTCAAAAAAGGCTCGATACATTCCGTATTATTGAATAAGGAGAAATATCAGCTTCATTACTTAAACAATGAAAATCTTTTACAAGATCCACTATTTTTAAAGGGATTCTCCTTGGCAATTATTAATAAAGTTAAAAGCATTTATATAGACAGTCTTCTAGAAAATAAAGTTCCTAGCATTGTATTAATTGGAAAAAGGGAGCAGCATTTAATCTCTGTTGTAAGTAATGTCCAAGGAATCGTTTCAAAGGAAAAACCAGAAGAGATACATTTTGCCATTGAAATGATAGAAAAGGGCGGCTTTTACTTTTCGACAGCTTTAAAGCAATATATCTTTCCTTTAATGGGTAATAAAATTCCGTTTGATCTTGACGAAGAGTTGAAGTATATACCTACGATTTTAACTGAAATGGAGTTAAAAGTCGTAGAAGAGTTAATAAATGATAAAACCAATCAACAAATCGCAGATACCTTGTATTTAAGTAAGCGGACAGTTGAATACTATATTACATCTAGTATGCAAAAATTAAAAGTAAACTCAAGAGTAGGTCTGGCGGTTAAGATGACGAAGGCCATACTATTGCAGAATCAATCAATAAGTATAAGAAAAGTTCAAACGGTATATGCCTAGAGTCTGACCAAATGTCAGACTTTTTTTTATGGAAAAAGAAAAAATAGAGGGAAGTAGTTCAAAAGTGAGATTGGCATCCAATTTATTTATACAGTATACACATCTCAACTAGTAACACAGAACTAAGATAGGAGAATGTAAGAAGACGACTTACATTTGC
Source organism: Cytobacillus sp. FSL R5-0569 (assembly GCF_038007265.1). NCBI lineage: Bacteria > Bacillati > Bacillota > Bacilli > Caryophanales > Bacillaceae > Cytobacillus > Cytobacillus sp. FSL R5-0569. The sequence continues at coordinate 4,463,772 of NZ_JBBOWW010000001.1, read as the reverse complement.
GTGATTTACGGGTTCTTTTGACCCACTCCTATTTTATGATGAGCTTAATAAATACAAATAGGAGGAAATTATGAAAGGTAATTTTGTTAAACTACAGGCTCTTGAAGAAGAAGATTTTAAGTTGTTCTCAAAATGGGTTTGTCCATCAAAAGTAAGTGCATTGGCGAGAGGGGCCCAAGACTTTGCCACATTGGAGGACATTAAGGCTGATATTAGAACAGGGAATACAAATTATGCCACAGTGCTTACACATGACAATGAAAAGATAGGATTTATCTCCTGGCAGCCTCAGAAGTATGAAGGAAGTTATTTACTTGGTGGTGTAATAGGAAATCCCGATTTATGGGATATGGGTTACGGGGCAGAAGCCTCATTATTGATTTTAGATTATTTATTTCATTTTAAAAATGCTCACAAAGTTCAATTCATTAATGGTTTATACAATTTGAGGACTATTCGTTTTCTAATAAAGAATAAAGTCACAATAGAAGGGGTTCTACGTGATTATTTCTTCTTAGATGGAGAGTATCATGATGCTGTGGTTTCTTCTATTTTGAGGGAGGAATATTACTCTCAGGATGAGGGGAATCTGCCAGAGGATATGATCCCCAAAAGTGAAAAAGAGAAAACTAGAAAAGAATTATATGAATATCTCAATCATCAATGGAAGGATGAGTGCTTTCCAAGTTTGGTAAAAGGTGTTGGCGTTAATGTGGAGTGAAAAGGTAGTAGTCATAACAGGAGCTTCAAAAGGAATAGGAAAAAGTATGTCAAAGCATTTTACTGAATTAGGTGCAACTGTAATCATGCTTTATCGATCTTCGTTATCAGAAATCAAACAAGTAGTTGAGGAGATAAAAAAAGAAACGGGTCATGAGCGCGTGTTTTTTGAAAAACTGGATGTCAATGATATTGAAATGGTCAAAAATGTTTTTCAAAATATAATATCCACGCATAAGCGAATTGATGTACTTGTTAATAATGCGGGTATCAGTTTTGGTGGTGCATTAATTCCAAGTAATCCGGTAGAGAAGTGGAAAGAGATTGTGGACACCAACATTATGGGAACAATTAATTGCATTCATGCTGTTTCTTTTCACATGTTGTTAGCACAAAGCGGTTCAATTATTAATATATCATCCCTTTCAGGGTTGGTAGGAATAGAACGACTAAGTGCGTATAGCGCAAGTAAAGCGGGAGTAATTGGTTTAACACGCTCACTTGGAAAGGAGTATGCCCCTTATAATGTCAGGGTGAATGCAGTTGCTCCAGGATATATTGAAGACACTGGAATGGTAGATCGAATTCCAGAAAAGCAGATGACTGAGTTTCGAAAGAAAATCGCCATGGGCAGATTAGGGACTGCAAAAGAAGTTGCTGAAGCTGTATCATTTCTTGCTTCAGATAAATCAAGTTATATCACGGGGCAAACGTTAGTCGTTGATGGAGGACTAATGTGAATGGATGGAGGTAGAAAAATTGAGAACAGCCATATTGTTTCCACCTTTAATGAAACTTAAAAAGGGAGATTTCAAAAATTTATATGATCGTTTCCCTTTAGTAAGAGAACAGTTTGAACAAGCAAGTGACATTATCGGTAAAGACTTAGCAAAAAGTTTTTTTTTAGAAAATGAGGCCATGACAAATCGTGGAGATATTGCCCGAACGAGCATTGTAACAATCAGTTCAGCTTTATATAAGCTGATTAGAAATGAAATTAGTCAGCCAGATTTTTATTTAGGTCCAAGTCTAGGCCAAGTAAATGCTATCCATTGTAGTGGAAGTCTTGATTTTACAGATACTGTTAAAATGATTCAAGCTATGTGCTTAATGGAGGCTGAGGAGAAGAGAAATAAGGGCAATGGAGTTTATTTCTTCTACAACATTGATACCGAGGTACTGGATGATCATATTACTGAATTACGTAATAAAGGCTGTACGCTAGAACCATGTATGTACGGAACTTCCAATCAAATGATTGTTAATGGAGATACAAAAAGTCTTGAGGAGCTAAGTAGCAAAATATCACCTCTTGGGGGCCTTGGAATCACAATTCCTTATGGACCACCAGGTCATTGTTCTCTTCTTCAATCTGTTAAAGAGAGATTTGAGAATGAATTCATGCCCATGATCAAGCCGGTGAATCCCATTAAACCTTTGGTTAGTAACGTAACTGCCACACCCTTATATACCGGGAAAGAGATAGCGAATGAGCTAGTTAATCAGTACACCAAACCTGTTCAATGGTATCAATCGCTAAAGTTTTTAGCAGAAAATAATGTGCAAAAGTTGATTGTGGTAGGGCCTGGGAATTTTGTAGCCAAATCACTACAATTTACAGATATTGATTTTGAAGTGGAATCATATCTTGTGGCGGAGGAGATCAATAAAATATGTACAAGAAGTAGTAGTTCGTCTATTGGAGGTTAAAAGATGATAGGTCTAGTGTTTCCCGGTTTAGCACCATCATACTATGAAGATATTAAAACTTTTATGCAAAATAGTCCATTTTCAAAAAGAAGATTTGAAGAGGCGAGTGAAGTTTTAGGTTTTTCATTGATTGAGGCTTTCAAAAATGTAGGAGATAAAGATTACGTAGTGATGGAATGTGCTTTCCTTGCCAATACAATGGCTGTGTTAGACCATTTCTATGAGGAATATAGCCTTTCTCCTCAAGTGGTAATTGGTCCGAGTTTTGGTGGAATTGTTGCAGCGATTTACGTGAAAAGCATTTCTTATAAAGAAGCTGTATGGATAACAAAAGAATCCAATAAATTATCAGGTGAATGGTATGAACGGCTGGGGGATTTCAAAACCCACTTTGTTTATAATCTTTCATTGAATGAGTCCAATAAAATCATTGAGGATTTCAAGTCGAAAGGGCATTTTTTAGAATTGGTTGGAAATATGGAGAGTGTAATGTGTTTTTGCGGTAGCGCTTCTACAATTGATCTATTAAAAAGAACCTTAAATAATAGGCCAAAGTGTTTTTCTCTTCATACTATGGGACATCCAATCCATAGTGAGGTATTAACTCCTTTACGACTAGATGTAGAAAGGGAAGTTTTTGCTAATGTTCAATTTAAGCCCCCTACTCTACCCATCATCTCGGATGTAGATGGAAGATTAATTAATCAGTCAGAGCAATTAAAAGTGATGATGTCGGAAGGATATGACCTCCCTGTACGTTGGGACTTAGTAACTGAACAGATGGAATCTCTCGGAATCAAAGAGGTGTATGTTGTAGGTCCTAAAAATTTATTTTACCAACTTCTGAAAAATAAAATTAAGACCATTAAGGTTGATCCTGATTCGATAATTAAACAGGCAGTGACCCATTAAAGGACGGAATAAAATGATATTTACAGAGAGTGGATCCTATACAAAACAAATACTCTTCCACGATATAAGACAATCTATCGAAAGTTTATCTTTTCACAGTATCTCCAGTGGAGATCGAGTTGTAATTTCCGCAGAAAATTCTTATGAGTTTATTGTTACCCTATTTTCACTAATCCATTTAGACTGCTCCATTATACTTCTAGATGGACAGGTAGGTGAACAAAAAATTAAGAGAGTTATGGAAGAAACCAATGCAAAGATTTGCTTAATAGATCGTGATTTGCCTATCGTGAATTCAATAAGTATAAAGTCATTGGCATCATCAGATGAAATATCGTATATAGAATTTAAATTAAATATCGAAAAATGGAAATCAAGAAAGGATGCACTAATACTATATACATCAGGCTCAACGGGACAATCAAAAGCAATAATAAAGTCTGGACAGTCCATGTTTATCAATTTAGAAAGTACGATGAAAAGCATGTGCTACCTTCGAAACGACATATTATTACCGGTTATTCCTTTTTCGCATTTTTACGGATTATCTTTAGTGTTCATTTGGTGGATGATGGATTGTCATTTGGTCTTATGTGATTACAAGAAAGTAAGGAAAATTCTAAAGGCTATTTCTGATTACAAAGTAACGGTTGTTGATGCTATTCCTTCTACGTATCATGTTTTAATACAGCTAATGGAAAAAAGGCAAGAGGTTAGAAATGATTTAAAAAGATCAAGTGTTAGATTGTGGTGTATTGGAGGTTCTCCATTATCGGCTAAATTAGCTGCTGATTTTGAAGGTTATGTAGGCAGGCCCTTGCTTGACGGCTATGGTCTATCTGAAGCAGGAAATATAGCTTTAAATACAGGTAACGAGAAAGGCTGCGGTAAACCTTTAGAGGGTGTAACAATAATGATAATGGATGAATATGGAAAAGAAGCTCCAACTGGAAACATTGGTGAAGTGTTAATAAAAAGCCCCGGATTAATGGAAGGATACCTTGGTTTAAAGAAAGAAACAGAAAGAGCCTTTCTAGATGGATGGTATCGTACAAGTGATTTGGGATATATGACACAAGATCAGCATCTTTACGTAGTTGGGCGAAAAGGGGAGGGGTTCCTAAGGAAAGGTTATCTCATATACCCAGCAACAATTGAAAAAGAAATATTTGATTCTTTGGGATATAGAGGGAAGGTCTTTTCCTTTAGAGACGAAAAGAAAGATTCATATGTACTTATCTTTATAGAGGAAGATCCTGCAAAAATAGCTGAAATTAAACGAAATATTTATACACATATAGATCCTTTCTATCAGCCAAATAAAATCTTAGTGTTAAAGGAATTTCCATACTTGTTAAATGGAAAGGTTGATCAGGTTGGATTACAAAAACTTGCATCACAATGGAATCAAAATAGAGAGGAGGATTCAAATTGCATAGCACTATCATAGTTGATTCTTTCCCATCTTTAGTTCTGGAGAGAAAGGAAGCGATTGAGCGTACAATTGAATATCTCGAAAAAAACAGAGAATGTATGATGGAAATATTGACAGAGGTTTCACCTTATCATACAGCTAAAGATGAAATAAATATATCTATTCAAGCTCTCACCCGCGCGATTGCAGAGGTCAATGAAAATAGGCCACCAACATTGAATAGTATGTCAGTATTTATGCCATCAAACGTTTTGTTATACTCATATGTCCTCTACTTGTTAATCCCTTCGCTTTATGTAGAAAAAATTGAATTTAGGGGATCAGGGCTTGTTATTGAACAAGTTAGAAAGCTACACAATTTGTTAAAAGAAATACATCAGTTGCCTATTCACTTATTAGAATTGTCTCATCGAAAGTACATTAAAGAATCAGCTCTACAGGCGGAACTAGTCATTTTTACTGGTGCCTATAAAAATGCTGAGGAAATTAAATTCCAACTTTCAGAAGATCAATTCTTTGTTTTCTTTGGTCACGGAGTCAATCCATTTATCTTAACTGAATCAGCGGATGTAGAAAAATCCATCAATGACCTTGTTTCTATACGGACATATAATTCCGGGCAAGACTGCTTAGGTCCAGATGTTATTTATGTGCCAGAACATTTGAAAGAACCATTCGTTTCAATGTTAAAACAAAGATTAGAGATACTCAAATTCGGTAGCAATAAGGACGAAGTAATGGATTATGGCCCTATTCACTACCTATCTGCAATAGACGTTGTGGCCGTACATTTAAATCAGTTTAGTAACTATATCTACTCAGGAGGTAATATTCATTATCGTGAAAGAAGAATAGAACCAACGATCTTGTTAAGCAAAATAGAGGATGATTTGCCAATGGCTGAATTCTTTTCTCCTATCTTTAATGTGGTTACGTATAAGAATGTTGACGAAATCTTGGAGGTTTTTAATACAGGTTATTTTCTTGAGAGAGCGATGGGGGCAACGGTGTATGGAGATTGCAATAAAAATTTAATCGATGCATTACATAAGAGGCATACGGTATCAATAAATGAAACCTTATTAGATATAGAAAATGGAAATGCCCCGTTCGGAGGTTATGGTCCGATGGCTAATTATGTTTCTTATAAAGGTCAATTAATCATTAAGCCTATTTTACTTTCGAAAATCCTCCATGATTATTGGGAGTCGAAGCATGACTAGTAATACAGTGTGGTATGCAATTACACAAGCCCTAAAATGCAATGGAGTAACTCAAGTTTTTGGTTTACCTAGTGATGATCTTGCACTAATGATAGAAATAAAAAAGAATAACATTAATTTTTTAATAACAAAGGATCAAAGAAATGCGATGTTCATGGCAACTGGTTATAGTTTGGCCATGAATCAATTAGGTGTATGTGTTGTTGGAAAAGGACCAGCAATGATGAATTGTATGACGGGTGTCCTTGAGGCAGATGCACAATGTGCACCGGTTTTAATCATTGCAACTAGCACTAAAACAGAAAAATATGGCTTTAATAGGTCCTTCCAGGAAGCTAATCAATACGAAGTTGTGTCTCCTCTAGCAAAGTGGGCCCACCGTGTGGAGAGCGCTGATTCAATTCATTGGGTAATGAAGAAAGCAATATTTCTTGCCACATCAGGATCACCTGGACCTGTTTATATAGAAATACCAGAGGACATTGGTTTTCAACAGGTGCAGAAAAATGAATTTTCCTCATATATACCTACCATTCATTCAAAGCTTTCTGCAGATGTAGAAAATATAAACAAAGCAAGAAGGATGATTAAAGAATCAACAAAGCCGATCATCATTTACGGGGGCGGAACGAAACGGGGAAGAGATAGACATATATTAAAGGCATTTGCGGAATGGCTTAGGGCACCTATCTTTGTAACAGCTTCAGGACGTGGTGCGATTTCTGAAGAGGATCCTCTTTTTTGTGGTTTAGCAGGATTATATTGTCCAGCTCATATGATGGAACTTATCACACAATCAGATTTATTTATATCAGTGGGTAGTAGACTCGAAGAAACAGCTACTTTCGGTTGGGAAGCCTCACTAAAAGCAAATAAAATAATTCAAATTAATATCAGTGAGCAAGGTTTCAATCTTTTGTATGATAGTTTCAATCTCCAGGGGGATGCAGAAGAAATTTTAAGTAAATTAATGGAGACTAGTATTCCAAGAGAAGATTCATATCAGTGGATAGAATTTGCGGAAAATTTAAAGATTCATCTCTTTAGAGAAAAGGATGCAGTAACTTATCATTATAATCAATTAAGGGTTGCTGACATTCTTAACGTGTTAAATAGTTATTTACCTAAAGAGGTTGTTTTTGTTCATGAAAATGGTTTGCAAGACATGTGGAGTTATTTTTATCCTTATCATGCTCTAAAAGCGGGTCAGGATGCTATTACTCCTAGCGAACAAACGCCCTTAGGGTTTGGAGCAGCAGCAGCAGTAGGGGTTGCCCAAGCTCAAAAAGACAAAATGGTTGTGGCTATAGTAGGCGACGGTGCATTTAATCTTTTCCAAAGCGATCTTTCAACTGTAGTACAAAATAAAATTCCCATCATATATGTTGTTTTAAATAATGGTGGATATGGATGGTTAGCTTATCAAAATAAAAATAATGGGGCATCTTCCGTTTTTATTCATGAAGAGGAATCGGCGCTTATAGGTGTACATTCAAATCTGCATCACCTACAAGTAAAATCCTGTCATGAACTCGTAGATTCAATTAAAGAAGCTATGGCTGCGTATAGAGTAGGTAAATCAGTTATACTAGAATGCTTTGTACAAGTAAATGATGTAGCATCTGCTTTAAAAGATATATATGGGGATTTTCCAATAAAGGAGAGGTGAATAAGGTAAATGGAAGCATTACTCACTGAAAAAATATTGAATCAAACGGGTTTAGAAATCCCAGTTAATATTCAAGGGATAGGATTTCGTGTACCAGGCAAAATTGTAAAAAATGAAGATCTGGTGAAAGAACTAGATACAAGTGATCAATGGATACAGGACAAAACCGGAATAAAGGAAAGGAGGTACTTAGAAGATGAGTATGTGACTTCTGACCTCTGTGCAAGTGCAGCGGCGGAGGCACTCTTGGATGCCGATATTCAAGCAGAAGAGATTGATGCCATTATTGTAACCACTACATCACCTGATCAAGCATTACCTTCAACTGCAATGATTATCAAAGAAAAAATAGGTGCAGAAAAAGCGATTCCGATTGATCTTACGCAAAGTGGCTGTGCAGGTGGGATATATGCTATGTATGTCGGGACTCATCTACTCCAAAATAGCAATGTGAAAAATGTATTAGTGATCGGTTGTGAAATCCTTTCGAGGATTAGTGATCCAAAGGATCGCACTACACGTGTGTTTTTTGGTGATGCAGCTGGAGCAATGGTGTTGCAAAAAACAAGAGAGGGTGGAGGCATTCTTTCCTTCCATTTAGATTCAGAGCTTAATTATGCAGTTCAAATCCCTGGAGGCGGGACAGTACCATTGGGTGAAAATGAAGATTATAGAACAAGCCAATTTGTTAAGATGAATGGTCGTGAAGTCTGGAATACTGCAACAAGGGTAGTTCCAACCTCTATAAGGGAAGCCATATTATCTGCAGGATTAACAATAGGTGATATTGATCATTTCTTAGTCCATCAGGCAAATCTTAATATAGTAAAAGAAGTTATGCATGATTTAAATGTCCCACTCGAAAAAACGACCATAACTGTACAAGAATATGCCAATACTGGTTCAGCGACATTATATTCAGTTTTATATAAAGCCTTGAAAGATGGAAAAGTGAAAGAGGATGATACGATTGTTCTTTCAGCTATTGGTGCGGGTTTCTTATGGGGTTCTATCTGCTTAAAATATACTAAAAATGAGAAAAGGGGTTAGGAAAATGAAAGAAAAAATAAAAGAAAAATTTATTGAGGTCTACAAAATGGACATTAAACCGGAGGAATTATTGGATGATAGCTATTTATTTGGGCCAGATTCAGTATATGGTTTAGATTCTATGGATGTTTTGGTTTTCATTAATGAATTAAAAAAAGAATTTGGCTTAGAATATAGCACACTAGATACTGATTCCTTTATGACTATCAATAATATTATTAGTTTTATTGAGAAACAAAAAAAATCTGAATCTGTTTAAGGTTATGGAAAGCTTATCGTATTTACCGCACAAATACCCTTTCCTATACGTAGATCGAGTAGTTGAAAGAGACCCGATGAAGTGGGTAAAGGGTTATAAAAATATAAGCAATAACGAATGGTTTATCAGTGAAAGTCAAAAAAGTATGCCCTCTACACTTATTATTGAAGCAATTGGTCAAATAGGCGCTTTTGTCCGTATTGAAAAATCAGAAAAATATGAAATATTAGCTGGGATTAATGGTGCTCAAATACATGGTTCAGCCTATCCAGGGGATAAGTTAGATTTGTACTTTGAGGTTACAAGGATAAGAAATGGATTAATGAAAGGGAAGGGTATTGCTTCAGTTAATGGTTCTGTAATTGTTTCTATAGATGAAATTACAACTGTTTACCTATGAAAAAACCTCCTTTTTTAGGAGGTTTTTAGCATTTTTTAATAACAGGCGAAATTTGCGTGATACTCTAATCTTTTTGTTGTTCAAACTGAATACAATAGAGAGGTGTTTGTAGGTGATAATAAGTAAAATATAGAAGGAGTCGAAGAATGAAGTCAATCATTAATTTTTCAATTAAGAACAAGCTCGCAATTTGGATCGTCACAATCTTTATTATAGTCTTTGGTATGTTTTCTGCCTTTCAAATGAAAATGGAGCAACTCCCAAATATTAACGAGCCAATCGTTGATATTACAACTATTTATCCCGGTGCATCGTCTGAAGAAGTTTCGGATAAAATTACCAATCAGATAGAAAATGGTGTGCGGAATTTAGATGGGGTAAAAAATGTGGTATCAACTTCCATGCAAGACGCGTCATCGATCCAAGTAGAATATGGATTTGACAAGGATCTTAAGGAAGCAGAGCAGGAAATTGAAGAAACGATAAAAAACCTGAATCTTCCGGAGGATGCCCAGACACCAAAGGTTGCGAGACTTAGCTTTAATGATTTACCAATTTTAGTAGTATCCGTATTAAATCAGAATAGTAACCTTTCGGAAGTAAGCAATCTCGTAAAAAATGAAATACAGCCGGCTTTTGAAGAAATTCAGGGAATCTCTACAGTAAATATCGTTGGGAATGAGACGAAAGAGGTCAGAATCAATCTTTTACCGGAAAGACTACAAGAATATCAACTGCGTGATCAAGACGTAGCAGAATATTTGAATAGCGTGTTAAATGAATTTTCATTAGGTGTGAAAGAGGTTGATAATCAAGAAAAGGTCGTTGCGATTCAAAGCGAATTGGATATAGAAAAACTAAAGGATATTAGTGTGCCAATTAATCCGCAATCTGTAATAGAAGGAGTAGATCAAACAGCAGAAGCAACACCTACCCTTAGTGATATTGCCGAAATTGAGTTAGAGCAAAGCTCTTCGTCCATCTCTAGATTTAATGGGGAAGAGTCAATTGGTATCCAAGTAGTACAAGGAGTAAACGGGAATACGGTTGAAATTATTGACGCAATAACCAATAAAATGGATGAATTAGAAAAACAGTATGACGGTTTAACATTTGAAACAGTATTGAATAGTGGCGATCCAATAAAAGATTCCATCAGTATGATGTTCAAAAAGGCTCTAATAGGAGCCGCCTTTGCAGTATTGATTATATTACTGTTTCTGAGAGATATAAAATCTACCCTTATATCGGTTATTTCAATTCCACTATCATTACTCATTGCATTATTGTTACTTCATCGAATTGGAATTAGCTTGAACTTAATGACAATTGGAGCGATGACAGTTGCCATTGGAAGAGTAGTTGATGACTCAATTGTTGTTATTGAGAACATTCATAGAAAAATAAAGTTATCTAAAGAACCATTGAGTGGAAATGCATTAATTGTAGCAGCTACAAAGGAAATGTTTTCACCAATTATGTCCTCTACGATTGTAACAATTGCAGTGTTCCTTCCATTAGGGCTTGTTGATGGTCCAGTAGGAGAACTATTTTATCCTTTTGGATTAACAATCGTATTTGCCCTTTTAGCCTCACTGTTAGTTTCTATAACAATTGTGCCAATGATGGCTCATTTTATGATGAGTAGAAAAGTTGAAAAGCGTGCTTCTAGAGATAAGAAACATAAAGGAGAAACGTATAGAAAGATACTAAGATGGAGTCTTAATCATAAAATCGTATCTTTCACATGTATCAATATTCTTTTAATTGGTAGTTTGTTTTTGATTCCATTTATTGGCGTCACCTTCATACAAGAAGATGAAAATAATTTACTTATTATCACTTATGATCCAAAAACAGGTGATACAAGAGAAGAAATTAATGAGCAAGTGGAGACTGTAGAAGATTATTTGCTTGGCAGGGAACATATTGAGCTCGTTCAATCATCACAAGGTGGAGGAAATCCACTTAACCCAGCGGATACGCGACAAGTTTTATTCTTCATTAAATATAAAGGAAGCGTTGAAGACTTTGGAAAAGAGCAGGAAGTAATCTCTGCTGAAATTCGGAAGCAAACCGAGGGAGAATGGAGTTTTCAGGATTCTGGTTCAGGCAATAGTCAAATGAATATTTATGTTTACGGTAATAATTTTGAAGAGATTAATCAGTCAATAGGTCAGATTGAAGATAAACTATCAAATAGAGAAGAAGTAAAGAGCATAAAAACTAATGTCTCTGAGTTGCATGATAAGCTTGGTTTTCAGCTGAAACTGGATGAATTAATTGATAATGGTGTGCACCCAGAACAGGTTTATTCAGCACTAGGTGGAGGGGTTGACATGAGACTCACCACTATAAATGAGGAAGGAGACGACTTACCTGTTTACTTGAATACAGCAAAAGCGATTGAAAAACAGGAGGATTATCTTAAGTTGCCTATTTCCACTTTGTCTGGTGAAGAGATAGAACTATCAGAGGTGACAGAACTTATTGAGCAAGAAGCTCCCTCAGCTATATACAATCGTAATGGCAAGCAATATGGTGAAGTAACGATTAATGTTCAAAGCAATGATATCAATAAGACAATCAAAGGTTTAGAAAGTGAATTAAAAGGGATTTCATTTGGGAATGGAGTCAACCTCGAATTTGGCGGTGTTTCAGATCAAATTGAAGACTCTTTTAATCAATTAATTATTGCTTCAGGTCTTGCTATCTTCGTTGTATTTTTCGTTTTAATTGTCACATTTGGAGGTGGTCTAGCACCATTTGCTATCCTATTCTCCTTGCCATATGCAATTATTGGGAGTTTGGTTGGACTCTTGTTAACTAGAGAACCAATTAGTATTTCAGTAATGATTGGTGCCTTAATGTTAATCGGAATAGTTGTAACAAATGCGATCGTTTTAGTGGCGAGAATTATTCAGAATGAAAAAGAAGGTATTGATTTAAGGGAGGCAATATTAGAAGCGGGTACAACACGTTTGAGACCGATATTAATGACCGCTTTTGCAACTGTAGGGGCATTGGTTCCACTTGTGTTTACTGGTGAGACGGATGGAAGTGGCTTAATTTCGAGGGGGTTAGGGATAACAGTCATTGGTGGTCTTACAACTTCAACAATACTCACTTTGATTGTAGTTCCAGTTGTTTATGAAGCTTTAATGAAGATGAAAAAGAAGTTTAAAAAGAAAAGAGCTCAAAAAGAAGAAGTAAACATTGAGGCTTAGTGGTGTTTTCACTAGGCTTTCTTTTTCTCAATTCTGTGGGTATTTTGGACGAGAATAAGATCGTTTATGCTTTTAAATTTGTGTGAAAGTATTCAAAAAGGAGAATGAAAGGTGAGTTCAATTTTTAATAACCGCTTTATTTATTGTATCCTTTTCTCTGCCTTATTTCTTCAAATGGGTATTTGGATTAGGAACTTTTCGATATTACTATTTGTTACTGAACAAACGAATGGGAACGCTATAGCCATTTCTTTTATTATGCTTGCGGAGTATGCCCCCATTTTCTTGTTTTCTTTCCTAGGAGGAACATTTGCAGACCGTTGGCGACCAAAGAAGACGATGGTATGGTGTGATATTCTTACGGCAATATCAATTTTTGCTATTTTTGCTGCGCTACTTTTTAGTACTTGGAAAGTTGTCTTTTTTATTACTTTAATTTCTGCAGTACTTTCCCAGCTTTCACAACCAGCGGGTATGAAGTTATTTAAGCAAAATCTCCCAGACAAACTATTACAGCCTGCGATGTCTCTTTATCAAACCTTATCTGCTGTTTTTATGATAATGGGGCCGGTCATTGGTACCATTGTTTATGAAAACTTAGGCCTTCTCCCTTCCATTTTAATAACTGGAAGTGCCTTTCTATTATCTGCTTTTTCGTTGTTTTTCATTACAGAGAGTAAAAATATTGAAAGGGAGTCGTCCATACATATAGCCAATATTTTGGATGATATGAGGGGTGGAATAAAATACGTCCTTAAAAATAATCAATTAAAAGCGCTGGGAGCATGTTTCTTATTTGCAGGACTAGCAGTAGGGCTCATTCAACCAATGAACATTTTTATTGTCATGGAAAAATTGTCATTAGGAACAGAGTATTTACAGTGGCTTCTCATGATAAATGGCTTAGGAATGGTGATTGGTGGAGTAATATCATTTACTTTATCTAGTAAGATACAACCGATGAAGTTTTTAGCAATAGGAGTGGCAATGACCGCGATATCTATAAGTATAATTGGCTATTCAACAGTACTTATGCTAACACTATTAGGACAATTTTTATATGGGGTATTTCTTCCGGTTATTCAAATTGGCATTCATACAATGGTATTAAAAAATACGAATGATCATCTTATAGGGAGGGTCAACGGTATTTTAGTGCCTCTGTTTAGTGGGTCTATGGTAATGAGTATAACATTAGTAGGCATATTAAAAAGTGTGGTATCAGTAACTTTTATCTTTCAAGTGTCTGCTTGTTTATTCCTTGTTGCTTTGGCGATTATTTTACGAAACACAAAGCAGCAGTCATTGAATGAACCAGGACAAGCTAGAAATGTTTAATGTGTGAAGCTACTAAATAGTGAGCAACTACTATATGAATTTATCATTCCTTGTGAATAGGTGGCTTCATTTGAATCCGTATCGATACAAACATTTCTTAATAAAAATGAACAGTAGAGCAATTTAGTAAATAAAAGAAACAAGCAGTGATTATGCTTGTTTCTTAAATCATTTTTGCAGTATATATTGAAAACACCGTTTCGCAGTTGCTTCCGGTGCAACAAGAATAGGGGTGTTGGGTGTTACTTGGTTAGCTACATGTGCCATGCTGTATTGCGAGAGGACGATGACATCTACCTTTCCATCCATTTCCGCCACCATTCTCCTGACTCTTTCGTCATGCTCTTCTTTTTTTCCTTCAAAAAGTAGATGGATGATGCCAGGATCAACAACAGATTCAATGGCACAGTTCGGTTGACGTGCTTGTAGGTAATTAATTAGCGCTTCGGGTGTTTCTCTGACGGTAGAGATTAAACCGATACGATTATATTCTAAAGCCTCATCTAGCATCGCTTCGTCTGAACGGAACATTTTCACTCGACAAAGTGGTTGAAGGATAGCTGTTAAAGGATTGAATGCCGAACAAGTTAGCTGAATACAATCAGGGCGAGCTTCCGCTGCTAAAGAGACAGATTTTGAAAAGCGTCGAGCAATTTCTGGTGTCAATGAGCCGCTTTCTTCAATCATCGTCAGTAAGTGAGTATCCATGAAATGTAATAATTCAACCTCAGGCGCCACTTTTCTAAACGCTTCTTCTATAGGCTTTAAAGCAGTCGTTGTTGCGTGTATTAAGGCAACCTTCATTTTATCTATCACCTCATCCTTTCCGCTTTCGTGCTTTCATTTCCGAGCAGTTAATTGTATTCTCTATAGTATATCTAATAATCAATGAAAATAGTATAAAAACTAATGAAGGAGAGAAAGAGATGAATTCGGATTGGCAGAATAGACTTTCTCCGGAGAAAGAAAAGCCTTACTTCCAAAAGTTGATGAGCTTTTTAGAACAGGAATATCGGCATCATACGATTTATCCTGTAAAGGGAAATATCTTTAATGCATTGGAATATACGAGCTTTGAAGAGACAAAGGTGGTTATCCTTGGTCAAGACCCATATCATGGTGCCAATCAGGCGCATGGCTTAAGCTTTTCGGTACAACCTGGTGTGAAAATTCCGCCCTCTCTACGAAATATATATAAAGAATTAGAAGCAGATATTGGTTGTCCCATACCTAACCATGGTTGCCTCATTTCTTGGGCGAAGCAGGGGGTATTATTATTAAATACGGTATTAACAGTAAGAGAAGGAGAGGCCAATGCTCATCGTGGACAAGGGTGGGAAGAGTTTACGAATCATATTATTACTTCTTTAAATCATAGAGAGAAGCCTATTATTTTTGTGTTGTGGGGGAAGCCCGCGCAAGCGAAGTTAAAGTTAATTAATACAGAAAAACATGCCACTATCCTCGCGCCCCATCCGAGTCCGTTATCTGCTCATAGAGGCTTCTTTGGTAGCAAGCCATTCTCAAAAATTAATCAAAAATTGTTAGAATGGGGAGAGAAACCGATAGATTGGAAAATAGACAATTTATAAGACTTTTCGTCATGTTTCACGTGAAACGAGAGGGGTGCTGTCGAAATGCCGGAGAAAAAGGTAAGCTGTGTCAAATGTAAATTTTTCTATGTTACATGGGATCAAAGATTTCCCAGAGGCTGCAAGGCATTTGGTTTTAAAACAAAAAAATGGCCATCGATGGAGGTTCATACTGCGTCAGGGCAATCGTGTTTGCGTTTTGAAAAGAAGAACTGATACACTATAAGAAGAAAAAGATGGTAGATGAAGTAGGTGAATACATGAGTATTTCAATCGAGAAAATGCTAAGTAAAATGGAAGCTGAGATTAGTGAGGCGAAGGGGTTAAATGAATCGGCAGTAAGAGAAAGAGTCCATGCTATTAAAACGTTGTGTGAAGTGATTCTTGATCAACAATCAACGGGAGCAGTCCGGGCGGCGCAAACGCAGCAACAACCGATGGTAACTACCCAGACGAATATCCCCAGTCCTCAACAGGTAAGCCTGAATGAAAAACCAATGAAAATGGGTGATGAGGCAAACGGTGAGTCAATTTTTGACTTTTAAGGAGTGGCTTTGCTTTACCTGTTATACTAAATATATACTTAAAAGAAAGAGGCTGAAAATAAATGAAGCTTTTCATCATTATTGGGGCGATTTTTGCCTTTCTAGCAGTTGCATTTGGTGCATTTGGTGCCCATGCTTTAGAAGGTAAAGTAGTAGGCAAGTATATGGATAATTGGCAAACGGCTGTACAATATCAAATGTTCCATGCTATTGGAATTTTTATTGTTGCTTTATTATTATCGAAAATGCCAGACTCTTCCTTATTAACTTGGTCGGGCTGGTTAATGGCATTTGGTATCTTATTTTTCTCTGGAAGTTTATATATCTTAGCATTAACGAAAATATCCATATTAGGCGCCATTACACCTATTGGTGGTGTAGCATTCCTTGTAGGTTGGGTACTTATTCTTGTATTTGCTGTAAAACACCTATAATAATGAAGGGCTGAACATTTATGATGTTCAGCCCTTTTTCAAAAGAAAGTATAAAATTGTTCAATGAGTTATCATGTCTAGCTCCAGCGTCATGGAGCTCGAGGTCATAAGTCAAAGCTGTCTATGAGGTAAAGGACAACCTCACAGCCATCTTCGTCTTATGCTTGTCGCTCCAGAGCGAGCCGCTTCCGCTTTTCATCATGTCTAGCTCCAGCGTCATGGAGCTCGAGGTCATAAGTCAAAGCTGTCAAAAAGGTTAAAGAACAACCTTTCCGCCGGCTCGTCTTATGCTTGTCGCCGAAAGGCGGGCGCCTTCCGCTTTTCTGCTTACCTTGGGTTGTATTGTGTTAATTGTGCTGGATAATAGTATTCAATCTCCTCAGGAAAAACAACATAATCTAAATAAATCATTGGGATTAAGTAGCGCTCACCCGTTTCGGGGTCACTAATAATGACATGATCACGTCCAGCTGCTTCAATGATTCCTTTAAACACTTTGGCATTCCATTGTGAATTATTTTCAAATGTTGTATAAATGGATGCAAGCTTGCCGCGATTTAATCTGAGAATATTTTCAATAAAGGATTGTTCCATTGGCAGTTGACCTGTTGATTGACCTTGAACGTTTGTTGGCATCCCTTGTGTTGGTATGTTTACTTGAGGTGGTTGAGTGTTGTAATTCTGTTGAGGCTGCTGCTGATATTGGTTGCTGTATTGCTGTTGTTGTTGGGGATACCCACCATAATAAGGATAACCTTGTTGAGTCATTGCACTTCCCTCCAAATAAATTAATAAACAGATGGGCAATCTGATTCGGTAGGGATATAGAAACAGTGTGATTTGAACCTACCTGAATTCCATTGGTTATACCATTGTGCTGGACAATCGCCACCTGGTCTAAAAAACCATAAAGCATTACTAGCAGGGTGTTGCCTTTCGCCTTTTAAAACTCTTCTTGCTAAGTTCAATTCATTCGATCGTGCCGCTTGATAAAAATAGCCTTTCTGCGTTGCTTCAAACCCACCAGGATTTTGAAAAACCATTTGCCTAATGGATGTAATGTCTTTAAAATCCAAGCAATTACCAAGGACGCGATTGACGCCGACATTGCCAACCATTAACATACCAAGATTTCCTTCACCTTCTGCTTCTGCACGCAAAAGTCTTGCTAGTAGCTTTACATCTGCTTCTGTGTAGGCTATCACGCCCATACAATCACCTCTTAAAAGTTTTGCCATGTTGCTAGATAGAGGCTTATTCATAAACTCACTATTTATAACTATGTATAAGCCTTTTCTTTTATGACAAAAAAACTCCCGCCAATAAATTGACGGGAACAATATCGATTAATTAACATGTAAAAACTTACTTAAGCCACTTTCTGGTAATAGGTTGCCTACATAGAAGGCACCGAACTCTCCGTAACGAGCACTTACTTCATCAAAACGCATTTCGTATACGAGCTTTTTGAATTGTAGCACATCGTCGGCAAATAAAGTGACGCCCCACTCATAATCGTCAAATCCAACTGAGCCAGTGATGATTTGTTTAACTTTGCCAGCATAAGAGCGCCCGATGAGACCATGGCTGCGCATTAATTCACGACGTTGATCCATTGGGAGCATATACCAGTTATCCTCACCTTGTCTACGCTTATCCATTGGATAGAAACAAACATATTTCGCTTGTGGAAGTGTTGGATATAGTCGACTTCTCACATGAGGATTCTGATAAGGGTCTTCATTAGAATCTCCTGCCATATAGTTACTTAATTCTACGACAGAAACATAAGAGAAAGTCGGAATCGTATATTCTGCTAATTTTGTTTTATTGAATTCGTTTTCTAGCTCATTTAATTCTTCCATTGTTGGGCGTAAAAGCATCATCATAAAGTCTGCTTTTTGACCGACAATTGTATATAGTGCATGGCTACCTTGCTCGGCAGCTTGCGTGGTGTTCCATTTATCAACCAGTGATAGAAATTCGTGAATAGCGGCTTCACGCTCATCGCTAGAAATCATTTTCCATGTAGTCCAATCGATGGCACGGAAGTCATGGAGACAATACCAGCCGTCAAGAGTTTTTGCTGCTTCGTTCATTGTCATCGCTCCTCATATATGTACTATTTACTTCATGTTTACTATACCATAGTTTAGCCAGCAAACCACACGATTAAAACTAGCTAGTGTTGATTAGTTATTTTGCTTAATGGATAGGTTATAAGTATGATATGAATGAAGAGCTTCAGTGCACTGTTTTATTTAAGAGAATTCATTTTTTGGAATTAACCGACATTTGCCTTTTCTATTGCTATTTAACGAGCGGTCTATTGTAATGGAAGAAGAGAAGAAATAATTGCATTTAAATGATTAATTGGAGGGGCTTAATATGAGCAACTTATTTGAAATAATGAAAGCAAAAATAAACGGGAAGAGCTTGAAAATCGTTTTTCCTGAAGGTACAGACGATAGAATTCTTATTGCTGCCAGTCGCTTAGCTGAGGAAGGCATTCTTGTACCTATTTTACTTGGAGATGAAGAGGGAATTACTAATCAGGCCACTAAATTAGGGGTTTCTTTAGAAAATTGTACAATCATTGACCCAAAAAATAGTGAGTATATGGATGAATTGCTTCCTGTATTCGTCGACCGGAGAAAAGGGAAAGTAACAGCGGAAGCAGCAAAGGAAATTCTTTTGGATGAAAACTATTTTGGAACGATGCTTGTTTATGCAAACAAAGCGGACGGCTTGGTAAGTGGAGCGGCACATTCAACAGCAGACACTGTCAGACCGGCATTACAAATTATTAAAACAAAAGCAGGGGTGAAAAGGACCTCTGGTGTATTTATTATGGTTCGTGGGGAAGAACAATATGTTTTTGCTGACTGTGCGATCAATATTTCCCCTGATGCAGAAGGATTAGCAGAAATCGCTGTAGAGAGTGCAAAAACAGCAAAAATGATGGATATTGATCCTCGTGTGGCTATGTTGAGCTTTTCGACAAAAGGATCTGCAAATTCTCCAGAAACTGATAAGGTCATTGAGGCAGTAACTATGGCAAAAGAAAAAAATTCAGAGCTTGTCATTGATGGAGAGCTTCAGTTTGACGCAGCGTTCGTACCTTCTGTCGCAGAGAAAAAAGCGCCGGGTTCACCAATCAATGGACAAGCAAATGTCTTTGTATTCCCAAGCCTCGAAGCAGGAAATATTGGCTATAAGTTAGCGCAAAGATTAGGTGGATTTGAAGCGGTAGGTCCGATTTTACAAGGTTTGAATCAACCGGTTAATGATCTTTCCCGCGGTTGTAATGAGGAAGATGTCTATAAGCTTGCGATTATTACGGCTAGCCAAGCTTTAGTCGAATAGTTCTTAAATGGTAAAGGAGCAGAAGGAATGGAAGAGGCTTTAAATTTATTAGAACAAAAAGAATGGCGTATAATTGATCAGTCGCAATCAGGGCGATTTGTCAGTGCACTTCACTCTTTCGGTATGGATGATACTTTATGCGCTTCGGTTGGGGCGGGACTCTCTCCTGCTACTGCGAGAAGCTGGGTGCATGACCGCACAGTCGTACTTGGTATTCAAGATACAAAACTGCCTTTTATTAACGCAGGGGTTCAATTTTTACAGCAACAAGGTTATGACTGTATTGTGCGGAATTCAGGTGGGCTTGCGGTTGTTCTCGATGAAGGTGTCTTGAATATTACTTTAGTGCTGCAGGAAACGGAAAAAGGTATTGATATTAACCGTGGATATGATGCGATGTGGTTTTTAGTGAAAGAAATGTTCGCCGATTTTCCCGTAGAAATTGAAGCGAAAGAGATCACCAAGTCCTACTGTCCGGGGAGTTATGATCTAAGCATTGGCGACCAGAAATTTGCAGGCATTTCACAACGCAGATTGAGAAAGGGTGTCGCTGTGCAAATCTACCTTTGTGTAAATGGCAGCGGCAGTGAACGAGCGCAGATCATTCAAGAATTTTACCGTATTAGTAAAGAGGATGAGAAGACTAAGTTTACTTATCCTGACATTGATCCAACAGTGATGGCTTCGCTAGCTGAACTACTCCAAACGGAATTCACCATAGAAGATGTGATGCTCCGCTTCCTACAAACATTAAAGAAACATAGTGGCACGCTTCATTCAGGTCAGTTAACCGTCACTGAAGCACCAATGTTTGAAAACTATTTCGACCGTGTAGTCGATAGAAACGAAAAAATCATGAACAAGAAATAATATGGGTCCAGGCAACTCCCGAATAATTTGCAGATTTTAGAATGAAAACAGGTGCTCTTTTGCTCGTTTTACCACTGGTGGAGGGCCTATCAAATGTACGAATAAATCTTAATCTAGTAAGTCACGCTAAATAGAAAATAACTGAGTAAGCTGGTTCAGCCTTTTACTCAGTTATTTTTGTATGTGTTTGTGGTAAACCACAGTCTAATCATTTATTCTGCTAGTTTTTCTAAATTGCCATTACGATCCATTTTGAATTTAGTGGCGGTTCTTTCCTCATCATCTAAAATCGCTAATTTTCGAGCACGGTTCATAATATTCATTAATGTCTCGTAATCTTCTTGGATAGTGACACTATTCTGCTCTAGCTTGCTTACTCTTGCCGCTAATTCTTGGTTTCTAGCCTTTAAAGAAGCATTCTCGCGCTTAAGTCTTTCATTCTCATTTTTTAAGATATCCAGTTTAATACTTGAGTGACTTAATGATTCAAGGTATTGAATGACACTTGCCATCGTCATATTAGATGATGAAGTTTCCTCCGTTTTGAATACAGGTGTCTTCACTTCTTCAGTAGGAGCCGCATTAGGTGTTGTGACTTCAGGTTCTTCAAATAGCAAATCATTCATCGGCTCCATCGCTGTTTCTACGTCATCTAATGTAGGAACTGGTGGTGAATATAATAGTTTTTTCTTTCCACCTTGCTCTTTGCCAAGCATTCTTTGTCGTTGCTTTCGTTGTTTTTTTGCTAGTTGAAGGGCTTTTTCATATTGGTGCCGTACAACTGCATTCCAGCGAAACCCGCAAGCTGCTGATGTGCGATTCAACTTATCTCCAACTTCTTCAAATGCATTTAATTGCGTACTACCTTCACGGACATGCCTTAAAACCGTTTCTGCTAATAATAAATCATTTTCCTCTGACCATGCATCTTGACGTACTTTCATGATCTCAACTCCCTAAATTTTTATAATAGTTAAGCTTTAGCAATAGGATTGTCAAGAATACAAGGTTTTATACATTCTATGTTTGAAAGGATAGTAGAAGATGGTTTCTAATAGATACGTATGGTAAATCATGTTAAAAATGTCGAAAAAAATTCTCATTTCGCCAAAAAACAACTAGGACAGGGGTTCGTATGTGCAGGAGAGGTTGGTCTATTACATTCGGGGGGTGAAACAAGAGAAAGAGAAAGATATAATAGGGGAAGTAAAAAAAAACTGATGAAGAGCAATCAAATGTTTAAAGGTAAAAAAAGAAGTTAATATATTGGTTATGTCTATATAAAAAGGGAGGTGTCATGATGTCATATGCGACAGAAAAATTAACTGAAGAAAAGGTATTTAAAGATCCTGTTCACCGTTATATTCACGTGAAAGATCGTCTTATCTGGGATTTGATTGGTACTAAAGAATTCCAACGTCTAAGAAGGATTAAACAATTAGGAACAACCTTTCTTACCTTTCACGGAGCGGAACATAGCCGATTTAATCATTCGCTTGGTGTCTATGAAATTGTTAGGCGAATTGTCGATGATGTCTTCAAAGGACGTCCAGAGTGGAATGATGACGATCGTTTATTAACCCTTTGTGCAGCATTGTTACATGATTTAGGTCATGGGCCGTTCTCGCATTCCTTTGAAAAGGTATTTGGCTTAGATCATGAAAATTTTACAAAGAAAATTATTCTCAGTAACACAGAAGTCAACAATGTGTTAAGAAGAGTAAGTGATGATTTTCCAAAAAAAGTAGAAGAAATAATTGCGAAAACGTCTAAAAACAAATTAGTTATCAGTTTAATCTCTAGTCAAATTGATGCCGACCGGATGGATTACTTACAAAGAGATGCCTATTTTACAGGCGTGAGTTATGGTCATTTTGATATGGAACGTATTTTACGAGTGATGAGGCCAAGGGAAGACCAGGTTGTGATTAAACAAAGTGGCATGCATGCTGTTGAGGATTACATAATGAGTCGATACCAAATGTATTGGCAAGTGTATTTTCACCCTGTAACGAGAAGTGCAGAGGTGATCTTAACAAAAATACTCCATAGGGCAAAGGCTCTATATGAAGAATCTTATCAGTTCAAACAAGCCCCTGCTCATTTTTATTCTTTATTTAAAGGCGAAATAACGGTGGATGATTACATTCATCTGGATGAATCAATTGTTCTATACTATTTCCAAATGTGGCAGTGGGAAGAAGATGAGATTTTAAGTGATTTAGCGCAACGTTTCTTAGACCGTCATCTCTTTAAGTATGTTGAATTTGACCCAGCCAAGGAATATAAGAAACTGTCAGAGCTGTCTATCTTATTTTTAAAAGCGGGAATTGACCCTGAATATTACTTAGTTGTCGATTCTTCCTCTGATTTACCTTATGATTTTTATCGACCGGGTGAAGAAGAGGAGCGTTTACCGATTCATTTATTATCGAAAAATGGAGAGGTAAGGGAATTATCTCGGGAATCATCGATTGTTGATGCTATCTCAGGTAAAAGAAGGACCGATCATAAATTATACTATCCTGCCAATCTCCTTCATGATGAAGGGCCACATAAAGAGATTAAGAAACAAATACGAAAATTACTAGACTTAGAATAAAAAAGTTCGAATGGAACGTAATAAATAATTAGGAGATGAATCAATGTGCTGAAAGACCATGCAAAAATCATTCATGCCATTGCTGCCTCGGATGAAATTGTCGGCCGTAAAAAGCTACAAAAAATGATTTACATTGCAAAAAAAATCAATTACCCTTTTCATGAGAAATTTGCCTTTCACTTTTATGGACCTTATTCAGAAGAACTCACTCTTCGTATTGAAGAGCTATGCAATATGGGATTCTTGAATGAAATTAAAGAAAAAAAAGGTGGATACTATCAATATCGTTATACACTAACCGAATCGGGAACAGAATTTCTAGAATTAAATGAAGTAAGTATGCCTCATTTAAAAGACTGTCTCGTTGATATGAATGGCCAATCAGCAAGATTTCTAGAGCTAGTATCCACTGTCTTATACTTCGAGGAACTGCCTAAAGAAGAAGTAAAGGAAAAGATCTTCACGCTCAAAAGCAAACAACGATATACAGAAGAAGAGATTAACCAAGCTTATCACTATATCGATGCCTTAAATACAAAAGCCGCTATCCTATCATAGGAGCGGTCTTTTTAATATTGAGGTTGTTCATATATATGCTCGTGTGAAAATGATATTGCGTGCCTTAATCGGTAATATGAACTGAGTGCTTCTGTTTTGATGGATTAGAGTTTGTGAGTCACTCAAGTTGAGCAAAGAGAATGAGCGCTTCGCAAATGAAGTTTGCAAGTCACTCAAGTTGAGCAAAGAGAATGAGCGCTTCGCAAATGAAGTTTGTGAGTCACTCAAGTTGAGAAAAGAGAATGAGCGCTTTGTAAATGAAGTTTGTGAGTCACTCAAGTTGAGAAAAGAGAATGAGCGCTTCGTAAATGAAGTTTGCAAGTCACTCAAGTTGAGAAAAGAGAATGAGCGCTTCGCAAATGAAGTTTGCAAGTCACTCAAGTTGAGAAAAGAGAATGAGCGCTTCGCAAAAGAAGTTTGCAAGTCACTCAAGTTGAGAAAAGGAACTGAGCGCTTCGCAAAAGAAGTATGCGATTCACTCAAGTTGAGCAAAGAGAATGAGTGCTTCACAAATGAAGTTCGCGAGTCACTCAAGATGAGCAAAGAGAATGAGCGCTTCGCAAAAGAAGTTTGTGAGTCACTCAAGTTGAGAAAAGAGAATGAGCGCTTCGCAAAAGAAGTTTGCAAGTCACTCAAGGTAAGAAAAGGAACTGAGCGCTTCGCAAAAGAAGTTTGTGAGTCACTCAAAGTAAGAAAAGGAACTGAGCGCTTCGCAAAAGAAGTTTGTGAGTCACTCAAGGTAAGAAAAGGAACTGTGCGCTTCGCAAAAGAAGTTTGTGAGTCACTCAAGTTGAGAAAAGAGAATGAGTGCTTCACAAATGAAGTTCGCGAGTCACTCAAGTTGAGCAAAGAGAATGAGCGCTTCGCAAATGAAGTATGCGAGTCACTCAGAAAGAAAAATGGAGATGAGAGCACAACTAAACCGTAAATATACACATATCTCATGCTGTATTTTTACGCTCTTACGATTTATAGTTATACACGCATAAAATTTAATTTGTTCCGGCTTCTCCTCACCCTGGGAAGTTTCTTTTCTTGTCTGAAAAGAAAACGTTGTATTTCCCTCAGAATTGGGTAGTTCTCTTAAATCTAATGGGATCCGGAAGGGAACGTTACAAAAAAAGGTGGCAGAGCCAAAGTTTGATTGGGTTCGGTCGAAAATGAGTCAAAAAGAGGAAGCGAGATGGAATTTTGATATGGAGAACCTAGGCAAAATCAATAATAGTGTACAAGAACAATAGAGAATCCTACATTAAGGGATTCACCAAAAAAAATAACCGGCACCAATGAATAACTAACATTGTCAGTGCCGATATATTTAATCTTGTATTTTATTGGTCGCTCAGACGCTTGCCACCAACAGCATAATGGTTCTTGCTCATTTCTTCGATAAATACAGTGATTTTTTCATTTGGAGCACCTGTTGTTTCGCTCACGGCTACTGTGACTTTTTCTACGAGTGCTTTCTTTTGATCTTCTGTACGTCCTTCAAGCATTTTAACAGTTACGTATGGCATAAGTTCTTCCTCCTAAATGAATTCGCGCTGTTTCTGAACAACGATTATTTTAAGTTTTCCATATTTTCTTCATTTAGACAAGCAAATTTATAGTAGCGCATGATTTCCTTATTGCAGGAATGATGCGTTATACTTTAATATGTATGACAAAGATAAGGTTTACATATGGTTAATGAAAAGGTATAAAACACTCATTCATGAGTTAAAAAAGGGGATTAAAGTGTGGAACAATTCTTAGCCTATCCACTTAGGGATATTCCCTATGTAGCTATCACGTTAATTATTGCCTTCACTCTTCATGAGCTTGCCCATGCGTGGGTCGCCT
The DNA here is from genome assembly GCF_038007265.1 of Cytobacillus sp. FSL R5-0569. NCBI lineage: Bacteria > Bacillati > Bacillota > Bacilli > Caryophanales > Bacillaceae > Cytobacillus > Cytobacillus sp. FSL R5-0569. The sequence continues at coordinate 4,438,020 of NZ_JBBOWW010000001.1, read as the reverse complement.
ATAAATTTGGTGATCCCACGGCAAAAAATCAAGGCAGATTGACGTTGAATCCCATTAGTCATTTAGATCCGATTGGGACACTCTTAATTTTTATAGCGGGTTTTGGGTGGGCGAGACCAGTCCCTGTTAACCGCTTCTTTTTTAAAAATCCGAGGCTTGCTGGTGTATGCGTTTCTTTAGCTGGTCCATTGAGTAATTTTGTTTTGGCTACATTTGCTTTAGGTTTATGGTATTGGTTAATTGGAAATGGTTATACAGTGCCGGAGTCGTTGCTCGCGTTTCTCAATATTTTTATTGGTCTAAATATGCTTCTTTTCATATTTAATTTAATCCCTTTGCCGCCTTTAGATGGCTATCGGGTGATTGCAGATTTAGTACCAAATGATTGGCGAGCGAAGATGACGTCAATTGAGAATTATGGAGGTCTTATTTTTCTCATCCTTGTGATTACACCGCTCAGTCAATATACGATTAGCCCTATCCTGAATACATTACTTCCAGCGATTATGGAAAACCTAAGCGCATTCTTTTATACATTATTTATGAGAGCATAGATGAAGGAGGAGTTTCAAATGGCAGAGAATAAGAAAAAAATGGAGTTTAATATTATTAAAAGTGACCCAACTGAGGGGCATGGTGGATTCGGGGCCGGTGCTTTTAGTTTAGATAATGTTTCGCCGGTTATTATAGATGTCAATGAAAAAGAGGCTTCAATCGAGGTTGGGGCAATGCATGCCCGCAGCCCACAAGAAAAAGGCATTAAGTTTTTAAAAACAAAAGAAGAAGTCCCTAATGGTAAGCCATACTGGTTAATCTGGGTAACGGTAGAACGTGGAGCAGAAGGTACGTATTATGCGGGTGTAACAGCTTGTGAGTTTACAGTTGATCGATCAATTAGAAGAGGGTATAAGTCACTTCCTGAACATGTGAATCGAATGGATAAATCAATTAAAGGTCAAGTGATCGTGGATCATATGGATGTTTCTTCTAAAGAAGTATTAGCTAAATTCCTACAAGATTATGATGCAGGTATGTGGGAGAGATCATCAGAACAACTAAAAACAGATTTGCAAGCATAAGAGACAAATTCAGCCATAATTGTGGCGTATTTGTGACAGTTTATTGAAGGAATTTACAAAGTATTGCTTCAAGTGGATAAAAAAAGTAAACTTAATATTAGTGCAAAGCACTGTATAGAACTAGGACACGAAAAACCTCGACAGCTACTGTCGAGGTTTTTCATTATTTCTACTATTGTCATGTTTGTGTGCGAATTATGAAGTCCATGGTAATATCTTCTTGTACCAAGGCTTTTTTTCCTTAGGGGCTGGCCCTTTCTCTTTTTGTTTTTCCTCTGCTTGGTATTCAGGCAGGTGAAGCGAACAGTATTCAGTTGGTTCGGTTCCCTTAATAAAGTAGGTAAAACGTTTGACAGGGCAATTTTCTGTTGCTAGTTTGCCAGTGAAAGGTTCAACATAAACGCCTACTGTATTTTTTGTTGGTGTGAACTGGCGGATTGGTAGGCCCTGGTGCGCATCTTCCATATAATTCCCCCAAATTTCCTTTGCAAACGCCTTTTCCTTCACAAGGTCGATCGTTTGATTATCATCGTAACCTGTCCATACAGCAGTAACGAGCTGGGGAGAGAACCCAGCCATCCAGCTATCAGTCTCCGTCGAACCAGATTTTGCTGCGTATGGTCTTGTGAGTTGATTGCTAATAGTAGATCCAGTCACACTAGCATATCCATTTAATGTCTGATCAAAAATGCCCGTCATCATCTCTGTTACGACAAAAGCTGTATCCTCATCTAATACTTGCTCATGTGACCCCTTAGCCTCGTAAAGGACATCGCCTTTATAATCCTCAACTCTTGTTATAAAAACAGGGTCAGTACGCTTCCCACCATTAGCTAACATGCTGTATGCATTGGCAAGCTCTGTTACTCTTAATCCGGATGTACCCAGGGCGAGTGAAGGGACTTTGGCCATCTTAGACTGAATACCAAAATCTTTAGCGGTCTTAACGAGTGTTTCTTCACCTAAAAAAAGGTGGGTTTTCACAGCATATATATTATCCGAGAGCGCTAGTGCCTGCGCCATTGTTATATCCCCATCTGCATACTTATTATTATAATTATGAGGTGCATATGTTGATTGTCCATCGTCAAACCGAAAAGTAGTAGGTTTGCTCATTACTGTTGATGCTGGTGTAAATCCTTGTTTAATGGCCGCGTAATATAAAAGGGGCTTCATCGTAGATCCAGGCTGTCTAATCGCTTGTAAAGCTCTATTAAATGAGCTCTCTTCATAATCTGTTCCTCCAACCATGGCTTCTACATGTCCATTTTTAGGATTCATTGATACAAGCCCGACTTGCATTGAAGTATCTTCTGTCATCACTTCTTCAATTGTTTTCTCTGCTATCTCTTGTTTTTGGCGATCTAGTGTTGTGTAAACTCGTAATCCACCAAGTTCAATCATTCTTTCATCAAGGTCTAATTGGGATTTTAGTACGGCTTTGACTGCATCTTGAAAGTAGGGGGCAACAGTGTTCACGTAATATTGATGCTCACCAACGAAAGTAAGCTCTTCATTGAAAGCATTTGCCATTTCCTTTTTCGTAATATATTGATTCCCTACCATAGAAGTTAAGATTAACTTTTGCCTTTGTTTCGCTTTCTCAAATGAGGCAAGAGGTGAATAGGCACTTGGTCCTTTTGGAATACCTGCGAGCATAGCGGATTCGGCTAAAGTTAAATCAGCTGCATCTTTTCCAAAATAAAACTGACTAGCTGCTTGTGCACCGTAAGCCCTGTTACCGTAATAGATTGTATTTAAATAGCCTTCTAGTATTTGCTCTTTTGTGTAACTCATTTCTATTCTTAGGGTATAAAACGCTTCTTTTATTTTCCTTGTCCACGTTTTATCTTGATCGAGAAAGAGGTTTTTAGCGTATTGCTGACTAATAGTACTCGCACCTTGTACCTTTGCCATTGCTTTGAGGTCTGCCAGCAAGGCGCCAGCAATTCTTTTATAATCAAAGCCATGATGTTCATAAAAACTCTGATCCTCAATCGCGATCGTCGCATGAATTAAGTCTGGGGAAATATCAGTAATATCTGCCCAATACCTTTTCTCCCCTGTGTGACTTTCACCAATAATAGACTCGTCACTTGCCATATATAAAGTGGATTGTGGTACGGCAAGTGGTGGTGGACCTAAAATTTTGGCATAAATGAAAATACCGATGAGCAGGCAGACCATTAACGCTAAACCTATTAAGCTACAAATGACGAGTGCTCGCAAATATTTACCTGCATTTCTAAAGCGCTGATTTGTCATGATTTCCACATATACCACCCCCATTTTAATGTGCTTCGTTTACATATAGTATTGAAAACTATAGGGTATTTTAAACATGCATATTTGTGATTACACGAATATCTAAAGTCTGCATGAAAACCCCCCGATTGGGTCAAACATGAATAGTAGAGAGAGCCAGGTCAGCAAACATCTACATCGGTTCAATCATATAGCTGAAACGCCAAAGACTGTTCCGATTTCACAATGAATGAGTGCGAAGATTCTATTAGCCCATTCCTCTTTTTAGCGGGTATCTGCTTTTTAACAAAATTTTCACTTGCAATTTTGCTAGAATCCTCTATACTTTTCTCATGTTTGTCATTTTGCTTTTCGGGAACGATAAGGTTAAATGAGGCACTTTTTTAATAGAAAGGATTGAAGAATAATGAGCATTTGGTTTACTGAAAAACAAACAGAGAACTTCGGTATCACGATGAAGGTGAATCGAACTTTACATACGGAACAGACAGATTTTCAAAAGCTAGACATGGTAGAAACAGAAGAGTGGGGCAATATGCTTCTTCTTGATGATATGGTCATGACTTCTGTGAAGGATGAGTTTGTTTATCATGAAATGGTCGCTCATGTGCCTTTATTTACTCACCCAAACCCTGAGAATATCCTCGTTGTCGGTGGTGGAGACGGAGGCGTTATTCGTGAAGTGTTAAAGCACCCTAGCGTGAAAAAGGCGACACTTGTAGATATTGATGGGAAGGTTATTGAATTCTCGAAAAAATACTTGCCAGAAATTGCAGGAAAGCTTGAAGACCCGCGTGTAGAAGTAAAAGTGGGCGACGGCTTCATGCATATTGCTGAAAGTGAAAACGAATATGACGTTATTATGGTCGATTCAACAGAACCAGTGGGTCCGGCAGTTAACTTATTTACTAAAGGTTTCTATGCAGGTATTGCTAAAGCATTGAAGGAAGATGGTTTATTCGTAGCGCAGTCAGATAATCCGTGGTTTAAAGCAGACTTAATCCGCAATGTTCAAAAGGATGTAAAAGAAATTTTCCCAATTACACGTCTGTATGTGGCGAATATCCCTACTTATCCTAGTGGATTATGGGCATTCACTATCGGTTCGAAAAAGCACGATCCACTAAAAGTAGAAGAAGAGCGTTTCCACGAAATTGAGACGAAATATTATACAAAAGAACTACATCAGGCTGCATTTGTACTACCGAAATTTGTTAAAGATTTAGTGGAATAAGGAGGGCTCACTATGCGTTTTGATGAAGCTTATTCAGGAAATGTGTTTATTAAAAGTCATCCGCATTATGAAGACAGCAGTGCTGTAATTTATGGGATGCCAATGGACTGGACAGTTAGTTATCGTCCGGGTTCAAGATTCGGCCCAACCAGAATAAGAGAAGTGTCCATCGGCCTTGAAGAGTATAGTCCTTATTTAGATCGAGATCTAGAAGAAGTGAAATTTTTCGATGCAGGAGATATTCCATTACCATTTGGAAACCCGCAAAAAAGTATCGATATGATAGAGGAATACATTGACGGACTACTTGCAGATAATAAATTCCCTATTGGTATGGGTGGGGAGCATTTAGTTAGCTGGCCAGTCATAAAGGCGATGTATAAGAAATACCCTGACTTAGCGATTATCCATATGGATGCACATACAGATTTACGAGACGATTACGAAGGCGAACCACTTTCTCATAGCACACCAATCAAGAAAGCGGCTAATCTCATTGGTCCAACAAACGTCTATTCATTTGGGATTCGTTCTGGGATGAAAGAAGAGTTTCAATGGGCTAAAGAAGTAGGGATGCATATTTCTAAATTTGAAGTATTAGCACCTTTGAAGGAAGTTTTGCCACAATTAGCTGGTCGTCCTGTCTATGTGACAATTGACATCGATGTCCTTGATCCTGCACATGCGCCGGGTACAGGTACTGTTGATGCTGGAGGCATTACTTCTAAGGAGCTTTTAGCCTCTATTCATGAAATTGCTCGTGCCAATGTGAATGTGGTTGGCTGTGACCTAGTTGAAGTGGCACCCATTTATGACCCTTCAGAACAAACTGCGAATACAGCTAGTAAGCTTATTCGTGAAATGATTTTAGGTTGGGTGAAATAAATTGATGATGCGAACAAATTCTATTATAGGAGAATTTGTTCGTTTTTTATTTGGTTTTGTGTGATATCTGGTGTTTAGTTCAAAAATACTAACTACGTGAAAAGCTTTATCATACGCTTTTCATCAGAAAAGTTCTGTGGATGCCCGTGGTATACTAGTGGTCAAAGTTGTTGTTGTATAATTATTCATGACTGGAAGATAACATTAATTTGTTTTATACTAATAAGGTTATAGAAATTTCGTTTGAAACGGTATAAAAGGATGTGGAGGGATTGTCGAAAGTTTTAGATGATCAAATTCCTGTAAAAATAAATGTGAAAACGACCATCCATGATGGGAATAGTAAGGATACTTTTGAATTAACGGCGGCTGGTCGATACTATAAAAAAGGAAATGCCAGATATCTTCAATATGAAGAAGAGATGGATGTAGGCATGGTGAAAACCATTGTAAAAATGACTGAGGATGACGGTTTAATCTTACGAAGTGGTTCGATAAAAATGCGCTTGCCATTTAAAATGCATCAGTCTTTAAGAGGTAATTATACGACCCCATATGGTGTATTTAATTTAAAAACTTTAACGAAGAGAATGGTGCATGAGTTTAAAGAAGAGACAAACATTGGCTCTATTGATTTGATGTATGATTTAAACATGCAAGGATCTAAAGCAGGAACCTATCATCTAACCATTGCATTTGAGGAGGAAAACTGAGTGAATATCGTTGAACAGGTGCAACAAAATCTGAAACAAGAAATTAAACAAGCGGTCATAAAAGCTGGCTTAGCTGAAGAGGGACAAATTCCTGATGTTATTCTAGAAATACCAAAAGACAAAACGCATGGTGATTATTCTACAAATATGGCGATGCAACTTGCAAGAGTGGCAAAAAAAGCGCCAAAAATGATTGCTGAAGATATCATTACTCACTTTGATCAATCAAAAGCTTCGATTGAAAAGATGGAAATCGCTGGGCCAGGATTTCTGAATTTTTACATGGATAATCGTTATTTAACGAACTTAATTCCTACCGTGTTAGAAGCAGATGAAGCCTACGGTCAAACAAATGTAGGTAATGGCACAAAAGTTCAAGTAGAGTTCGTATCTGCTAATCCAACAGGTGATTTACACCTAGGCCATGCGCGCGGGGCAGCTGTTGGTGATTCATTATCCAACATTCTAGCGAAGGCAGGCTATGATGTTACGCGTGAATACTATATTAACGATGCCGGCAACCAAATTAATAATCTCGCTTATTCTGTAGAAGCCCGTTATTTCCAAGCATTAGGTATGGAAAAGGAGATGCCGCAAGACGGTTATCATGGGGAAGATATTATTAATATCGGTAAAACACTTGCTAAAGAACATGGTAATGAGTATGTCGATTACGATGCCCAAGAGCGTTTTGACACTTTCCGTGAGTATGGTTTGAAATATGAAATGGAAAAATTAAAAAATGACTTGGAAGATTTCCGTGTTCCTTATGATGTATGGTATTCAGAGACTTCACTTTATCATAATGGAAAAATCGACCGTGCATTGGAAGCATTAAAAGAAAATGGTCATATATACGAAGAAGATGGTGCGACATGGTTCCGCTCTACTACTTTTGGTGATGATAAAGATCGTGTTTTGATTAAAAATGACGGCTCCTATACGTATTTAACGCCAGATATTGCTTATCATAAAGATAAATTAGAGCGTGGCTTTGAGAAAATTATTAACGTTTGGGGTGCAGACCATCATGGTTATATACCGCGTATGAAAGCTGCCATTCAAGCACTTGGCTATAGTAAAGAAGCCCTTGAAGTTGAAATTATTCAGCTCGTTCATTTATATAAAAATGGCGAGAAAATGAAAATGAGTAAACGTACAGGTAAAGCAGTAACCATGCGTGATCTTGTAGAGGAAGTCGGTTTAGATGCGACTCGTTATTTCTTCGCGATGAGAAGTGCGGACACTCATTTAGATTTTGATTTAGATTTAGCTGTATCACAGTCTAACGAGAACCCAGTATATTATGCACAATACGCACATGCGCGTATTTCAAGCATCTTAAGACAAGGTGAAGAACAAGGGTTAGTTCTTGACGCCCAAGCTGACTTATCATTAATCGGAGCAGAAAAAGAACTAGATGTATTGAAGAAAATTGGCGAATTTCCACAAGCAGTAGGTGAAGCTGCTGAAAAGCGCATGCCTCATCGAATTACCAATTATATCTTTGACTTAGCATCTACTTTCCATAGCTTCTATAATGCCGAAAAAGTTTTAGATAGCGAACAGCCTGAAAAGTCAAAAGCAAGACTAGCACTAATTAAAGCGGTACAAACAACATTGAAAAATGCATTAGCGTTAATCGGTGTGTCAGCTCCTGAAAAAATGTAAGAGACGTACAGCAAGCGCCCCACTCGTGTAGTGGGCGCTTTTTTTCTTGAAATAGAATTAAATTCACAAAGAGTAGTAATGGAGGAGAATTAAAACGTTTCATATAAAAAGGTACGAATTGCACGGTAGAGGATTATCTACCATGACCTTATTTTATATTAGGATGGGGAAAATACAGGTAGATTTCCTTAACCGAAAAAGTAAATAGATGCTGGTAGACTAAATAACGCTATCATGCCCACCTCTCTTTATAAAATTTAAGGTCCGTACCCTTCAAAATATTGAAAAATTCATTCCAATCAGTAGAGTAACTAAGTTGTGTTTGTACGCAAAAGGCAAAGGGAGAAGGAGAAGAATTGCGCGAAAGTCGTGTTAGCGCGCAAAAGACGAAGGGAGAAGGAGGAGAATTGCGCGAAAGTCGTGTTAGCGCGCAAAAGACGAAGGGAGAAGAAGAAGAATTGCGTGAAAGTCGTGTTTGCACGCAAAAAGGTAAAGGGAGAAGGAGAAGAATTGCGCGAAAGTTATGATTGCGCGAAAAAGACGAAGGGAGAAGGAGGAGAATTGCGCGAAAGTTATGATTGCGCGCAAAAGACGAAGGGAGAAGGAGAAGAATTGCGCGAAATCCATGTTTACGCGCAAAAGACGAAGGGAGAAGAAGAAGAATTGCACGTAAGTCGTGTTTGCGCGCAAAAGGCAAAGGGAGAAGGAGGAGAATTGCGCGAAATCCATGTTTACGCGCAAAAGGCAAAGGGAGAAGGAGAAGAATTGCGCGAAAGTCATGATTACGCGCAAAAGACGAAGGGAGAAGGAGAAGAATTGCGTGTAAGTTATGTCTCCACAGTAAAAGACAGAAGAAAGGGGATTGGTGTTATTAAGTTTTACATGGCACTTCTAACATTACACATAGAAAGAACCTAAAGCAGATAAAAAGATCATTAGTATACTTTAGGTTCTATTTATTTTTATAGGTATGAATCAGAGCATATATTGTCTTATCCACTACTTCCATTCAACCGTTCCGCCACCAACACGCTTGACTCCGCGAATGCTAGCGACATCCTCAACAAGTTGTAAACATGCTAAGTTCTTTGCTTTCGCTTCAATCATTAAATCCACATCTTGACCTACTTCGCGAATGGCCGTTAGCAGGGGTTGTACAAACTGGAAATCCACATAATCAGCATGCGACCGATAGGCTTTATCTGATTTAGGCGAAGACACATGGATTTTAGGTCGCAAACCCTTATGGCTCCATGTTTGAAATACGCGTGGTAATAATTCTCTTAAAGGAATGTCCACGAGATTAGCCATATGGTGATGATAATCAAAAATCATTGGCACCTTTTCCTCTTCACATACAGCAAGTGTTTCCTCGGCATTATAGGTTTTATCATCGTTTTCTAACGTCATTCTCGCTTTAATATGTGAGGGTAAAGTTTTAAGATTTTCCTCGAAACGTTTTAAGGATGTCATCTTATCACCATAAGCACCGCCTATATGTATATTGATAATAGCGGTCTGGCTTAAACCCATTGCTTCGAGCATGTCAAAATGATATTGCATGTCGATTACGGCATTTTCGGTTACTTCCTGTCTAGGAGAAGTAAATAAAGTAAACTGATTAGGGTGGAAGCTTACACGTAAATGATGGTCTTTAATCAATTTACCCAATTCATACCATTCATTCTTAAAGGGCGATTGGAAATCCCATTTCACATCGGGGTGAGTAGCAAGTGGCACTATCGAACTTGATAATCGGTATAATGGGATTTCATGAGCAATATTATAATGAAGCATTCGCTTTGTGTGAGCAAGATTAAGTGCAGTAATTTCCCTCAGTTTATCTAATCTTTCATGAGCATTTAATTGTTGATAGCGAGCGTAAGTAAGTGTTTTTGCAGGGGAGGCATCCCATAATGTAATCGCATGAGATACATACCCGAAACGTATTGAAATCAATAGTTATCGGCTCCTTATAAAAAGAGATCTACACATCGTGCTAATAATTCTTTCCCTTGTCTCTTCAGGTTGAAACCAGAAATATCTTGATATTGCAGTTTTTCTGCATTCGCTAAATCCTTATGAAATACTTCGCTTAGTTCTTTATGAAAATGAAGATCCTCACTATAACAATTTATTTCATCATTAAGAAAGAAGCTTCTTTTATCAAAATTAGCTGTTCCGACGACAGCAACTTCATCGACGATCATTGCTTTTGCATGATAGAAACCTTTTTTATACTCATACACTTCTGCTCCTGCCTTCAGTAATGGACGTAAGTAACGATGGGAAGCTTCTTTGACAAGAAAGTGGTCACTCGTATAGGGAATCATAATCGTTACTTTTACCCCTCTTGTTAATGCGGACAATAGATGCTGCATTACTTCTACATCGGGAATAAAATAGGGTGTACCAATTTCAATGAATTGTTCAGCATTTTCAATCAGTGCGATATATTCCTCCTTCAAGAATGCACCATCATTCACTTTAAACTGATGTTCTACACTGCCTTTTGTTATATCTTCTGGAAAATACTTTTCAGTTTTACTTATTAGTTGGTTGCTAGCATCTGCCCAATCTTGTAGGAAAACACTTTGTAAAGTATGTGCACCTTCTCCACTTACTTTTAAATGGTAGTCTCGCCATGGTGTAAGTTTACGGTCAAGGTTGATATACTCAGGGCCTACGTTAAATCCACCTAAATATCCTACTTTTCCATCAATTACAGAAATTTTCCTATGATTTCTTGCTTGTACGTTGTAGAATAGAAAGGGAAACGTAGGTGTATGGGCAAAGGCTAATTGAATACCATGAGAACGTAGCTCTTTTTTGAGTTTAAAATTCAGAATAATCGGTAAACTACCAGCCCAATCTAATAGCAGACGTACCTCTACACCTTCATTTGCTTTTTGTTTTAAGATAGTTAAAAATTCCTGTCCTATTCCTTCGTCTTTAACAATATAAAAGAGAATATGGATATGGTGTTTTGCTTTTTTTAATTCCGTAAAATAATCATCAAATAATGAAGGTCCGTCCGCAAAAAGGACAAAGTTAGCGAAAGCGGGGGAGGGGTTCATTCGGCTGACTGTTTTTAAATGTTTTTTACGACCAAGGGCATAATCGACCCATAGAAGAAAAATAAATACGATAGCAATCAGCAAGATGACCGCAACAGAAAGAAGGATTGTCAAGTTGATCATCTCCCAAAACAGTATGTTTAAATAGTATCTCCATAGAGACCTATTCTATTATCGCTTTTATTGCCTGAAGAAAAAAGGATAAAATAAATAAAAAGTAGTTGACTGAATGCTCATTCATTATATAATGGAACTAAGATTTAAATTCAGAAAATTTTAATACGATAAAATTTTCTTTTTACATTGAATAATCTTCTTATACACATGGATTAGTCGAGAAAGGAGTAGAACACACGTGAATGGATTATTATGGGTTAACCTTATTGCGACCGTTCTTGTAATCGCTTACGCACTTAGTTTGTTTGCTTATTTGCTCAAGACCAGATATGAGTACATTAAGCTTGGAAAGAAAACGGCATTTGACAATAATGTTAAAGAGCGTATGAACAAAATTTGGGTCAATGTATTTGGACAAAAGAAGCTTTTAAAGGATAAAAAAAGTGGCGCTATCCACGTCATGTTCTTCTATGGCTTTATTTTAGTCCAGTTTGGTGCAATCGATTTTATTATCAAAGGAATTTCGCCTGGATCACATCTTCCATTAGGTCCGTTGTATCCAGGATTCACTTTTTTCCAAGAAATCGTTACTTTAATGATTTTGGTTGCCGTCATCTGGGCATTTCACAGAAGATATGTTGAAAAGCTTGTTCGTCTAAAAAGAGGTTTTAAATCAGGGATTGTTTTAATTTTTATTGGCGGCTTGATGTTATCTGTTTTATTAGGAAATGGCATGTCGATGATTTGGCACGGACATGATCCTGTATGGACGGAACCGGTCGCTTCGCTTTTCGCCATCGCCTTATCATGGATTGGTGAAACAGCTTCTATTGTAGTCTTTTATGTTTCTTGGTGGATTCACTTATTATTCCTACTCGCTTTCCTAGTCTATATTCCGCAATCGAAGCATGCTCATTTGATTGCAGGACCAGTAAATGTATATTTCAATAGATTAGATAACCCAGGAAAGTTAAAACCAATCGATTTCGAAGATGAATCACAAGAGACATTTGGTGTTGGACATATTGAGGAGTTTTCGCAATTACAAATGATCGACTTTTATGCTTGTGTTGAGTGTGGTCGTTGTACAAATATGTGTCCGGCGACTGGAACAGGTAAAATGCTTTCTCCGATGGATCTTATTATTAAGTTGCGTGACCATTTAACATTCCACGGGGCAGCGGTGACTAGAAAACAACCATGGGTACCGACATTTGCCTTTTCGAATACGAAGGGAAATCAAATTGCTTTATCAGCTGGGGCAGAGGGTGCTGAAGAGGCGGCAGCGGGCCTCGCTTATAGTCCGAGTTTGATTGGGGAAGTCATTACAGAAGAAGAAATATGGGCATGTACAACTTGCCGTAATTGTGAAGACCAATGCCCAGTTATGAACGAACATGTAGATAAAATTATTGACCTACGCCGATATCTTGTTTTAACAGAAGGTAAAATGGATGCCGATGCACAACGTGCGATGACGAATATCGAACGTCAAGGAAATCCTTGGGGACTAAACAGGAAAGAGCGAGAAGATTGGAGAAGTCTTCGTGAAGATGTACATGTTCCTACAGTGAAAGAAATGAAGAAAGCAGATGAATCTTATGAGTATCTGTTCTGGGTAGGAGCAATGGGTTCTTATGATAACCGTAGCCAAAAGATTGCCCTTTCCTTTGCTCGTCTTTTGAATGAGGCAGGAGTTAAATTTGCTATCCTTGGCAATAAAGAAAAGAACTCAGGTGATACACCAAGACGTCTAGGGAATGAGTTCTTATTCCAAGAGTTAGCAACAAAGAATATCGAAGAGTTTGAGAAAAATGAAGTGAAGAAAATCGTAACAATCGATCCACATGCTTATAATATCTTTAAAAATGAATATCCAGACTTTGGGCTTAAAGCCGAGGTATACCACCATACGGAAGTATTAGCGAAATTGGTGAAGGACGGTGTGTTAAAACCACAATATGCCGTTGAAGAAACGATTACCTTCCATGATTCTTGTTATCTAGGGCGCTATAACGAAGTGTATGATCCACCTCGTGAAATTTTAAAATCGATTTCAGGTGTGAAACTAATTGAAATGGAGAGAAATCGCGAAAAAGGAATGTGCTGCGGTGCTGGTGGTGGATTAATGTGGATGGAAGAAGAAACAGGTAATCGTGTCAATGTTTCACGTACAGAACAAGCATTAGCGGTCAATCCAACGATTATTAGTTCAGGGTGTCCATATTGCTTAACGATGTTATCAGATGGAACAAAAGCAAAAGAAGTAGAAGAAAATGTACAAACATATGATGTAGCTGAGCTTTTAGAAAAAGCTGTTATCGGTGAACAAACACTCGCTTCATAGAAATAAGGAGAGAGGAATTGAAACGTATAAAAATTCAGTAAAAATAAATTTTATGAATTTTTAGGATATTGTTTTAATTCTTCTCTTTTTTCGTGTAAAATAAAGTAAATAAAGCGCTTTCATGATATTTGTAGAAATTTTACTTTTTTCTATGGACATCCTTTGAGCGAGCGTTCAGTCAATAGCCTCTTTAGTTAAAAGAAAATTTAGTGAATAAGAGATATATAGGAATGGAGTGAAAGTTTTGAGTAAAACAGTCATTGTTGCAGGTGCGAGAACACCTTTTGGTAAGTTTGCTGGTGGGTTAAGCTCTTTCACCGCTTCAGATTTAGGTGGAATCGTTGTTAAAGAAGCTCTAAAACGAGCGAATGTTGCTGGGCAAGATGTAGGCGAAGTAATTTTAGGCTCAGTCTTACAAGGAGGACAAGGACAGCTCCCGTCAAGGCAAGCAGCGCGAAAAGCTGACTTACCTTGGGAAGTGAAAACGGAAACAATCAATAAGGTATGTGCTTCAGGAATGAGGAGTGTGACCTTAGCAGATCAAATTTTAAGATTAGGTGAAGAAGAGATCATTGTTGCCGGTGGAATGGAATCGATGAGTAATGCTCCTTATCTTCTGCCAAAGGCTAGATGGGGATTAAGAATGGGCGATGGCAAAGTGCAGGATTTAATGACATATGATGGTTTAACTTGCAGCTTTTCTGGTGTGCATATGGGCACTTATGGGAATGAAACAGCAGAAGCATTCAACATTAGTAGAGAAGAACAAGATAGATGGGCATTGAGAAGTCATCAGCGAGCAGCAGAAGCAATTAAATCAGGTAAATTAGCTGAAGAAATTGTGCCAGTTGAAGTACCGCAAAGAAAAGGTGAGAGCATCGTCGTTTCAGAAGATGAAGCGCCTAGGAAAGATACATCCTTAGAAAAGTTAGCTAAACTAGGTTCCGCGTTTGGTCCAGGTGGAAGTATTACTGCAGGGAATGCTCCTGGTGTAAATGACGGTGCGGCTGCCCTTGTACTGATGAGTGCAGAAAAGGCAGAGCGTGAAGGAAAAGAGATAGGGGCAGTAATTCTCGGTCATACAGCAATTGCGGTAGAAGCAAAGGACTTTCCGCAAACACCTGGCTTAGTCATTAATGAGTTATTAAAAAAGACAGGTAAAAGCTTAGATGATATTGATTTATTTGAAATAAACGAAGCCTTTGCAGCAGTTGCCTTAACAAGTGGAAGAATTGCTAAATTAGATGAAGAGAAGGTAAATGTGAATGGCGGTGCGGTTGCCCTCGGTCACCCGATTGGTGCAAGTGGTGCAAGGATTATTTTAACACTCATGCATGAATTAAAGCGTAGAGGTGGCGGTATTGGCATTGCTGCTATTTGTTCAGGTGGAGGTCAGGGTGACGCAGTAATGATAGAAGTAGCTAAACAATAAATTCCTGGAGGGGATAAATAAATGAGTATCAATACAGTAATGGTTATCGGTGCAGGACAAATGGGTTCAGGGATCGCGCAAGTTTGTGCGCAAGCGGGATTTAGTGTTTATTTAAATGATTTAAAGCAGGAGTTTTTAGACCGTGGATTAAGTGTGATTAAAAAGAATTTAACTAGACAAGTAGATAAGGGCAGAATGCAAGCAGAAGAAATGGAAAAAGTTCTTGCTAATCTGATTCCCTCTACTTCATTAGAAGATGCAAAACAGGTTGATTTAGTGATAGAAGCAGCTGTTGAAAATATGGAAGTGAAGACAAAGATATTTAACCAACTAGATGAAATTACGCCAGCACATACGATATTAGCATCAAATACATCTTCTTTACCGATTACGGAAATTGCCGCAGCGACTAAACGTCCCGAAAAAGTGATTGGTATGCATTTTATGAACCCTGTACCAGTCATGAAATTAGTCGAAATTATACGTGGTTTAGCAACAACAGATGAAGTGTATCAAGCAATTGAGGACATGACGAAACAATTAAACAAGGTGCCAGTAGAAGTGGAGGACTTTCCAGGTTTTGTGTCTAACCGCATTCTCATGCCGATGATTAATGAGGCTGTCTATACATTATATGAGGGAGTTGCAACGAAAGAAGCAATCGATGACGTTATGAAACTGGGTATGAACCATCCGATGGGACCGTTGACTTTAGCAGATTTCATCGGTTTAGATACGTGTCTCTATATTATGGAAATTTTACACGAAGGCTTCGGTGATGATAAGTATCGTCCATGTCCTTTATTAAGAAAGTATGTAAAGGCTGGATGGCTAGGTAAGAAAACTGGTAAAGGTTTTTACGAATACGCTTAATGATTAAGTAAGTTAAATAATTAGTCGAAGTGGATAAAAATCTTTTTTGAACCTTGCTAAGACACATACAATTGACGACATCGGGGGTTAAGTATATGCATTTAAAGTTTACTGTAGAGCAAGAGATGATGAGAAAAATGGTGAGGGATTTTGCTCAAGCCGAGATAGCTCCATATGTGGATAGGATGGAAGCTGGCGAGTTTCCAAGGGAAGTCTTGAGGAAAATGGGAGAGCTTGGATTAATGGGGATTCCCATTCCAGAAAAATACGGTGGCTCTGAAATGGATTTTATGTCCTATATCATTGCTATTAATGAAATCTCTAAAGTAAGTGCAACAATTGGTGTGATTTTATCTGTCCATACATCTGTAGGTACGAATCCAATTGTTTATTTTGGTACAGAAACACAAAAACAAAAGTATGTTCCCAAGTTAGCTAGTGGAGAATATTTGGGTGCGTTTTGCTTGACTGAACCAAGTGCTGGTTCTGATGCAGGAAGCTTAAAGTCAAAAGCGGTAAAAAAAGGAGATCAATATATTATCAATGGCTCCAAAGTATTTATTACAAACGGTGGAGAAGCGGATGTCTATATTGTCTTTGCTTCCACAAACACAGCATTAGGAACAAAAGGAATATCGGCTTTTATTGTTGACAAGGATACCCCTGGACTAGTCATCGGAAAAGATGAACATAAAATGGGACTTCATGGTTCAAGAACTTTACAGCTTAGCTTTGAAGATATGGAGGTACCTTCGGAAAACCTTTTAGGTGAAGAAGGTGAAGGCTTTAAGATTGCCATGTCTAATTTAGATGTGGGGAGGATTGGCATTGCTGCCCAAGCCCTGGGGATTTCTGAAGCTGCCCTTGAGGCATCCACTCGTTATGCTAAAGAAAGAGTCCAATTTGGTAAGCCGATTGCAGCCCAGCAAGGTATTGGCTTTAAGTTAGCGGATATGGCAACGGCAGTTGAAGGAGCAAGACTACTAATCTATCGTGCTGCTCATATGAGACAAAACGGTCAAAAATGTGGGAAAGAAGCATCAATGGCTAAATTATTCGCTTCTAAAACAGCTGTTGAAGTCACAACGGATGCGATTCAAGTATTTGGTGGCTATGGCTATACAGAAGATTATCCAGTAGAAAGATATTTCCGTGATGCAAAAATAACGGAAATATACGAAGGTACAAGTGAAATTCAAAAGCTAGTAATCAGTAAACAACTTTAACAACTTATCTTGGAGGAGTAATCATGAATTTTCAATTAAGTGAAGAACATGAAATGATTAGAAAAATGGTAAGAGATTTTGCTGAAAACGAAGTGGCGCCGACCGCTGCTAGTCGTGATGAAGAGGAACGCTTTGATCGCAATATATTTAATAAAATGGCTGAACTAGGTTTAACAGGTATTCCTTGGCCAGAGGAATACGGTGGTATTGGGAGTGATTATTTAGCATACTGTATAGCGGTGGAAGAACTGTCACGTGTATGTGCATCTACCGGTGTAACTTTATCTGCACATACATCCCTAGCCGGATGGCCAATTTATAAATTTGGTTCAGAGGAACAAAAACAAAAATATTTAAAGCCGATGGCACAAGGTGAAAAAATAGGTGCTTATGGTCTAACGGAACCAGGTAGCGGATCTGATGCTGGCGGTATGAAAACAACGGCGAGATTAGAGGGCAGTCATTACATTCTTAATGGCTCAAAAATTTTCATCACAAATGGTGGTGAAGCAGAAATCTATGTTGTATTTGCTTTAACTGATACTTCAAATAAACATAAAGGAACAACGGCCTTTATAGTCGAGTCTAATTATGAAGGATTCTCTGTCGGTAAAAAAGAGAAAAAGTTAGGTATTCGTTCTTCTCCTACAACTGAAATCATTTTCGAAGAGTGTAAAGTACCAGTTGAAAATGTGCTCGGCGAAGTCGGTGAGGGCTTTAAGATTGCGATGATGACGTTAGATGGTGGTCGTAATGGTATTGCTGCACAAGCTGTCGGAATTGCTCAAGGTGCGTTAGATGCGGCAACTGCTTATGCAAAAGAGCGTGTTCAATTTGGAAAACCGATTGCGGCCCAGCAAGGAATTGGTTTTAAATTAGCAGATATGGCAACAAGTGTAGAAGCAGCTAGACTATTGACCTATCAAGCAGCTTGGTTGGAATCTGCCGGACTGCCTTATGGAAAAGAATCAGCTATGTCTAAACTTTTTGCTGGCGATGCGGCGATGAAGGTGACAACGGATGCTGTGCAAGTATTTGGTGGCTATGGTTATACAAAGGATTATCCTGTCGAGCGTTACATGAGAGACGCAAAGATTACACAAATTTATGAGGGTACTCAAGAAATTCAAAGATTAGTCATTTCAAGAATGGTTACGAAATAACAAATAAAGAAATGGGGCGCCGATTATGTTTAGGTACGCAATTAGATCGTTGCCCCGCATTAAATGATTCTTCTCATAGATCCATTAAGTAAAGAGAGGTTTATACAGTCATCAACATGGATGGAGGGTATAAAAGGACGGTAGATAATCATGTCAAAGAGAGAAGTACAGGCCTCTGTCAAAGATGAAAAGCTTGTAAAAAAAAGAAGAGATCAAATGATCAAAGGCGCGGTGAACCTATTCATCGAAAAGGGGTTCCACCGAACGACGACAAGAGAGATTGCGAAAGCTTCTGGATTTAGTATTGGTACATTATATGAATATATCGGAACAAAAGAAGACGTACTATATCTTGTCTGTGACAGTATTTATGATAAGGTTCGAGAGCATCTACAAAAGGGGCTAGACACAAAAAAGGGAACGATTGATAGCCTGAGACAAGGGATAGCAGATTATTTCCGAGTCGTTGATGGTATGCAGGATGAAGTGCTAGTGATGTATCAGGAAGTAAAGTCTTTATCGAAAGACGCGTTACCTTATGTTTTAGAAAAAGAAATTGAAATGGTGGCAATGTTTGAGAAAGTAATCGTTCTTTGCATAGAAAATGGAGAGCTTTCATTACCTGAGACAAAGGTCAAGATGATCGCTCATAATATTTTTGTCCAAGGACAAATGTGGGCGTTTAGGCGTTGGTCATTACAAAGAATGTTTACGATTGAGGAATATATTGAACTACAAACAGATTTACTTTTTCAAGCAATTCATGCAGAGAAACGATAATAGATTAACTGTAAAAATAACTGAAAATAAAATATTTTCACAACTAAGATTACCTTCACCGAAAGAAAGAACAGTGATGATTAATGCTGGATGAAGAGGAGGATTTATCCATGAGTACGATAGAGGTTTATAAACCAAAGAATCATGTCCGATTTGTAACAGCTTCAAGTTTATTTGATGGTCATGATGCATCTATTAATATCATGAGGCGTATTATTCAAGCGAGCGGGGCAGAGGTCATTCATCTTGGGCATAATCGGTCAGTTGAAGAAGTAGTGAATGCTGCCATACAAGAGGATGTCCAAGGAATTGCCATGTCTTCCTATCAAGGAGGTCATGTTGAATATTTCAAGTACATGTATGACCTCTTACAAGAAAAGGGAGCACCTCACATTCGCATCTATGGTGGCGGTGGAGGCGTTATTATTCCACGTGAAATTAGAGAATTGCACGAATATGGGATAGCAAGAATTTTTTCACCTGAAGACGGCAGAAAGAATGGCTTGCAAGGAATGATCAATGAAATGCTAGAAGAATGTGATTTTCCTACGTTTACTCAACAAGATGATAACCTAGTTAAGAAGCTTCCAGAAGGCAATGTGAACTCGATAGCAAGGTTAATTACAATCGCCGAACATCACATTAGTTTAGAGAAAGAACTTGCGGCCAGTCTGGATCCCGTAATGGATAAAGTGAAGAAACTAGAGAAACAAGTCCCAGTCGTTGGTATCACTGGAACAGGGGGAGCGGGTAAAAGTTCATTAACGGATGAACTAATTAGAAGGTTTATCCATGATATCCCTGATAAGAAAGTAGCTATTCTTTCAGTTGATCCGACAAAACAAAAAACAGGTGGGGCATTACTCGGAGATCGGATAAGAATGAATGCGATTTTTCATCCGAGAGTCTATATGCGAAGCCTGGCAACAAGAAAAGCGAGAAGTGAATTGTCACTGGCTATTAAGGATGCGATTTCAGTAGTAAAAGCTGCTGGTTTTGATTTAGTCATTGTCGAAACAAGTGGTATCGGTCAAGGGGATGCAGGTATTACGGATATTTGTGATGTCTCTATGTATGTGATGACTAGTGAATTTGGCGCTCCTTCACAGTTAGAAAAGATTGATATGATTGATTATGCTGATTTAATTGTTATCAATAAATTTGAACGTAAAGGGTCGGAAGATGCGAAAAGACAAGTGCAAAAGCAATATCAGCGCAGTCACATGCTATTTGAAAAAGAACTTGATGACATGCCTGTCTTCGGTACGATTGCCAGTCAATTTAATGACCCGGGCACGAATGCCGTATTTGCTAATCTTGTTGAAATCATAAATAAACAAGCGGGTTTAAATTGGGTAACCACTTATGAGAAAACGGCTGATGTAGAAAAACAAAATGTCATCATTCCGAATGATCAACGTTACTATTTAAGAGAAGTTTCTGATACGGTACGCACCTATCATAAAAAAGCCGAAGAACAAGCGGATTTAGCAAGAAAGCTTTTTCAGCTAGAGGGTGCAATGACCATGTTATCTGAAGAAAAAGATACAAGTGCGCACAGTGCCCTGCAAATGTTAAAAGATAAGACATATGAACAATTAACAATTGAATCTAAGAAGATATTAGAAGGTTGGGAGCAGTTAAGAGAGCAATACAAAGGTGATAAGTTTGTCACAAAAATAAGAGATAAAGAGATAGTAACTATTCTGCGGACGAAGAGCTTATCTGGCTTAGAGATCCCGAAAGTGGCTCTACCGAGTTATAAAGATTACGGGGAAATTATCAATTGGGTTTATAAAGAAAATGTACCAGGCTCTTTCCCTTATACAGCTGGTGTTTTCCCTTTTAAACGAGAAGGAGAAGATCCGAAGAGACAATTTGCAGGTGAAGGTACACCTGAAAGAACCAACCGTCGTTTTCATTATTTATCTAAAGATGACGATGCGAAGCGATTAAGTACAGCTTTTGATTCAGTTACTTTATATGGAGAAGACCCGGACTATCGCCCAGATATATATGGAAAAGTAGGAGAGAGTGGCGTTAGTATTTGTACACTTGATGATATGAGGAAGCTCTATGCGGGCTTTGATCTTTGTCACCCAACGACTTCTGTCTCTATGACAATAAATGGTCCGGCCCCTATCATCCTAGCGATGTTTATGAACACAGCCATTTCTCAGCAAGTTGAAAAGAAAGAAAAAGAATTAGGTAGGAATCTCACAGTAGAAGAGTTTGCAGAAGTCAGAGCTTTCACTTTACAAACTGTACGCGGAACCGTTCAGGCTGATATTTTAAAAGAAGACCAAGGCCAGAATACTTGCATATTCTCCACTGAGTTTGCCTTAAGAATGATGGGAGATATTCAACAATATTTTATTGATCAAAAGGTTCGAAATTATTATTCTGTTTCCATTTCAGGCTATCATATTGCCGAGGCGGGAGCGAACCCTATCTCTCAATTGGCGTTTACCTTAGCCAACGGTTTTACTTATGTGGAATATTATTTAAGCAGAGGGATGAATATCAATGACTTTGCGCCAAACCTTTCATTTTTCTTCTCGAACGGTTTAGACCCAGAATACACTGTTCTCGGTCGAGTCGCGAGACGTATATGGGCGACGGTTATGCGCGACAAATATGGTGCAAATGAGAGAAGTCAAAAATTAAAATACCACATTCAAACGTCTGGTCGTTCTTTACATGCACAAGAAATAGACTTTAATGATATTCGTACAACGCTGCAAGCATTAATGGCACTCCAAGATAATTGTAATTCTCTTCATACTAATGCATATGACGAGGCGATTACAACACCGACAGAAGAATCAGTTAGGCGAGCGATGGCTATCCAAATGATAATTACTAAGGAACATGGATTGTCTAAAAATGAAAATCCTTTACAAGGTGCATTCATTATTGATGAATTAACAGATTTAGTCGAAGAGCAAGTATTGGTTGAATTTGAGCGAATGAATGATCGCGGTGGCGTACTAGGTGCGATGGAGACACAATATCAACGCGGTAAAATTCAAGATGAATCGATGTATTATGAAATGAAAAAACATACAGGAGAGCTGCCGATTATTGGTGTCAATACGTATATCAATCCAAATCCACCAGCAGATGATGCAGTTGACAGTATGGAGATTGCCAGGGCATCTAAAGAAGAAAAAGAAACACAAATACGTAATCTGCAACTTTTCCAAGAAAGAAATCAAGCAGTTGCTCAAGAAGCACTGCAACGATTAAAAGAGGTTGCAGTAAGCGGTGGGAATATTTTTGACGAACTAATGGAAACGGTTAACGTAGCAAGTTTAGGACAGATAACAAATGCATTATATGAAGTGGGCGGACAATACAGACGGAATATGTAAATTGTCATAATTGAATAATAACCCGGACCATCTAAAAATGTTAAAAGGTGAGTTCGGGTTTTTAAACGTCTAGAGAGGATATTTTATTCATTGACTTTTCCGGAATGAATAAATTGGGTACAATGGAGTAAAGTGATCGTATTCAACAAAATTTCTTGAGTAAATAAGATATACAATTGCTAACCATCATCATATAATAGTATCGGTATGGATTTTGTTTTTTAAGGTGGGTGCGAGTGTGAAGCAAATTATGATTGTTTTTGCATTCATAGTGTTTATCATATGTGCACGATATCTTTATTCAATACAACTAGGGGCCATCCCCTTCTTTTTGTTGTCTGTCTTTTTTACTCTTTTAGCAATAAGATTGTATCAAAAGGAGAGACAACTCGAAGGTCAATGTAAAAAGTAGGAAAACTTATCGTTAAAGGTAGCATAAACACTAATAATTTGTTTATAATGAAGAATATGCGTTTTTTTCTTTTAAGAAGGCACCGCTGCTTGTAACCTAGAGATTGGACGAGTATGTTTAGGTTGTCTTTTTTATTTTTAGCGTTATACTATTAGGCACGAAATATTTGATTACATGTTGCTAATACATAGCTTGATATAGGGAAAGGAAGTGCTGGTCTTGAGTTTAAAAGGATACTCAAAAGAGCAATTAAAAGAAATGGCATTAATTGAAGTGGCTCATGAATTATTAAATGAAAGAAAAGAGCCTTTGGCGTTTGCTGACATTGTGAGTGAATTAAAAAACCTTTTGGATCTTAGTGAAAAAGAATTCCAAGAGAAGATTGCCCAGTTCTATACAGATTTAAATATCGAAGGGCATTTCATTGGTCTTGGAGACAATCGTTGGGGACTGCGTGCATGGTACCCTGTAGAACAGTATGAAGAGGAAGTTGTTACAGTTATTAAGCCGAAGAAGAAAAAGGCGAAAAAATCTGTAATAGATGAGGAAGAGGAAGATTTTGAAGAAGAAGACATCGATTACGATGATTTAGAGGATTACGATGATCTAGATGAAGACGATGATGTGGATGATCTTCTTGATGATGAAGACGATGACGATGAAGATATCGAAGAAGATTTCGATGAAGACGATGATCTCATCGATGATTTAGAAGATGATGATTTAGATGAAGATGAAGACGATGAGGACAGAAAATAATAGCCTTGACTTTTTTCTTGTAGCCTTGTAGAATCATTTTTGGGCTCCTTTAAAAAGGAACGATCATAAATTGATACGCTAAAAGCGCTCCCTTACTTAATTAAAGTAAGCGGGGCGCTTTTTATTTTTTTGAGTAAGGCTTGATAGTTGAGCATGTGCTGCTTCTACCAAGTTTTTCAAATAAAAGGTCGTGCATGGGACAATTTTTTATGAAAGATAAGATTCATCTTTTTAAACAAAGGATAAATGCACAAGCTATGAATAGTTAAGGGGGAATCATTCATGACAAAATATATTTTTGTTACAGGCGGCGTTGTTTCGTCATTAGGTAAAGGAATCGTTGCAGCATCTTTAGGACGTTTGTTAAAAAATAGAGGGCTTAGCGTAACGATACAAAAGTTTGACCCGTATATCAATGTGGACCCAGGTACAATGAGTCCTTATCAACACGGTGAAGTTTATGTAACAGGAGATGGCGCAGAAACGGATTTAGACTTAGGTCACTATGAGCGTTTCGTAGACATAAACTTAACTAAATACAGCAGTGTAACAACTGGGAAGATCTACTCAACGGTTCTACGTAAAGAGCGTCGTGGAGATTATAACGGAGGAACGGTTCAAGTAATCCCTCATGTTACAAATGAAATTAAAGATAAAGTTTTCCGTGCGGGACATGAAACGAATGCAGATGTCGTTATTACTGAAATCGGTGGAACTGTCGGTGATATCGAATCATTACCATTCCTAGAGGCGATTCGCCAAATTAAGAGTGATATCGGCCGAGATAATGTTATGTATATTCATTGTACATTGGTGCCGTATATTAAAGCGGCTGGAGAAATGAAAACAAAGCCGACACAACACAGTGTAAAAGAATTAAGAAGCTTAGGTATTCAACCAAATGTTGTCGTTGTCCGTACAGAAATGCCTATCTCTCAAGAAATGAAAGACAAGCTTGCACTCTTCTGTGATATTGATAAAGAAGCAGTTATTGAATGTAGAGACGCTGAAACACTTTACACTATTCCATTAGCTTTACAAGAACAAGGCTTAGATAAACGTGTATGCAAAGAGATGAAATTAGATTGTGCAGAAGCAGATATGACTGAGTGGAAACAACTTGTAGACAAAGTGCTTCACTTAACGAAGAAAACAAAAATTGCACTTGTAGGGAAATACGTTGCTCTTCAAGATGCTTATATTTCTGTTGTTGAAGCATTAAAACATGCAGGTTATGCACATGATGCAGATATTGATGTAAAATGGATCAATGCAGAGCATGTCACTAAAGAAAATGTTGCTGAACTTTTAGGGGATGTTGACGGTGTTCTTGTACCAGGTGGATTTGGGGATCGTGGGATTGAAGGAAAAATCCTAGCAACACAATATGCCCGTGAAAACAATAAACCATTCTTAGGCATTTGTCTGGGTATGCAACTGGCTACTGTTGAATTTGCTCGTAACGTTCTTGGATTAGATGGTGCACACTCAGCGGAAATCAATCCTGAAACGAACCACCCAATCATTGACCTTTTACCTGAACAAAAAGATGTTGAAGATTTAGGTGGTACACTACGTTTAGGCTTACAAGCATGTAAACTAGAAGAAGGTACAGCTGCTTATGAAGCATACCAAGATGAAGTCGTTTACGAACGTCATCGTCACCGTTATGAATTTAATAATCACTACCGTCAAGAAATGGAAGAAAAGGGTCTTGTCTTCTCTGGTACAAGCCCAGATGGTCGACTAGTAGAAATCATTGAATTGAAAGATCACCCATGGTTCGTGGCATCTCAATTCCATCCAGAATTCACATCTAGACCAACACGTCCACAACCACTTTTCCGTGACTTTGTCGGTGCTACAATCAATATCAATGAATAAATTGTTATAAGGAGGAGATTTCCGGATCTCTTCCTTTTTTTGTGTAAAATCAAGAATTCAAAAGGGTACAAAAATAAAATTTGGTATTTTTATTACAATCAATCTTCATGAAGCTAGCTTCTGTAAGTGGTATGACATTACTCAGAAGGAAAAACCAAAGGTGAGCGCTTCGCAAAAGGGGTTTGCAAGTCACTCAGAGAGAAAAGCAAAGGTGAGCGCTTCGCAAAAGGGGTTTGCAAGTCACTCAGAGAGAAAACCAAAGGTGAGCGCTTCGCAAAAGGGGTTTGCAAGTCACTCAGAGAGAAAACCAAAGGTGAGCGCTTCGCAAAAGGGGTTTGCAAGTCACTCAGAGAGAAAACCAAAGGTGAGCGCTTCGCAAAAGGGGTTTGCAAGCCGCTCAGAGAGAAAACCAAAGGTGAGCGCTTTACAAAAGGGGTTTGCAAGTCACTCAGAGAGAAAAGCAAAGGTGAGCGCTTCGCAAAAGGGGTTTGCAAGTCACTCAGAGAGAAAAGCAAAGGTGAGCGCTTCGCAAAAGGGGTTTGCAAGTCACTCAGAGAGAAAAGCAAAGGTGAGCGCTTCGCAAAAGGGGTTTGCAAGCCACTCAGAGAGAAAAGCAAAGGTGAGCGCTTCGCAAAAGGGGTTTGCAAGTCACTCAGAGAGAAAAGCAAAGGTGAGCGCTTCGCAAAAGGGGTTTGCAAGTCACTCAGAGAGAAAAGCAAAGGTGAGCGCTTCGCAAAAGGGATTTGCAAGCCACTCAGAGAGAAAACCAAAGGTGAACGCTTCGCAAAAGGGGTTTGCAAGTCACTCAGAGAGAAAACCAAAGGTGAGCGCTTCGCAAAAGGGGTTTGCAAGTCACTCGGAGAGAAAACCAAAGGTGAGCGCTTTACAAAAGGGGTTTGCAAGTCACTCAGAGAGAAAACCAAAGGTGAGCGCTTCGCAAAAGGGGTTTGCAAGTCACTCAGAGAGAAAACCAAAGGTGAGCGCTTCGCAAAAGGGGTTTGCAAGTCACTCAGAAGGAACACTAAAGGTGAGCGCTTTACAAAAGAGGCCCGCATGTCATTCAGAAAGAGAAAGAAACATGTATCAGTGTATATCGTAAATTTGTCACTGAAAAATGTATGAACGAAACAAAAAAGTTCACAGTAAATAATTTAGAATCGCTTCACACTTGCAAAGAAAAGTAATATTGGTTTAAAGAGACAATGAAACAAACACTAATCATTTATTTCAAAGCCGTTGTGTAGTTAAGAATATATGCGCCCGAGAAATGAGCCCTTCTATAACATATAAAAAAAGCAAGGAACCCCGTCAAAATGGAATCCCTTGCCTCATATAAATACACATATTAATAATCTGCTAATATCTCGTCTAACGTAAATTTAATTCCATGATAGATAAATAATGCTCCTATCGCAGATGGATAACCAACTCGTTCCCCGCTTTCATTTGGAACAAGTCCTTGCTTCAGTTGTAAGTCGAAATGTACATCGGAATAGGAGGCTAATTGCTCCGTGTTATCAGATGGAAGGGCACTTATTGTTGCAAAAGGTATGAATTGATTACTCAAATGTTGTGCTAATAGGAGTGCTTCCTTGTCATCACTCTCTCTGGTGATAATGAGAAAACGGTCACTAGCTGAGATATCATCAAATGATGCAGAAGAATCCCAGACTTTTGCGTTTGCCAGTGCGTCTACTCCCTCAGTTGCTTCGATACCGACAGCTTGCATCTCCTGTTTTCCGTAAATATATATATGGCCCTCACCGACACTCGCTTGAGCTAAAATTCGAGCAGCATCTTCTATTGATTCTTCATGATTGTCTTGCCATTTTTTAAATAAACCGAATAATTGTGTAGAAAAAATCTTTAACATTAATAATTCCTCCTGTACTTCTCCCAATATTATCATTATATTGAAATAAGACGAAATCACAAAATAATCAGGCTGCTCACTTTGGTTTTTTGGTGCTACAGTAATTGATTGATACACAACGAAAAGAGAACCATCAACTTGTCGAAATATAGCAATTAACGGCGATGACTCATTCTAGTTATTTTCCTAACAAATGCAGGAAAAAAACACTTAGAGTCGAATTTAAAAACATTAAGTATTCTTGATTAAACGAGAATGGGGTGTATTATGAAAGGGAAAATATTGATTGTCGATGATCAGTTTGGTATAAGGATTCTATTAAATGAAGTTTTACAGAAGGAGGGCTATGAAACGTACCAAGCAGCAAACGGAATTCAAGCCCTTGATATTGTAGCGAAGCATGACCCAGACTTAGTATTATTAGATATGAAAATCCCAGGTATGGATGGGATTGAAATTCTAAAGAGAATGAGAGAAGGGCATCATGATATAAGAGTCATCATTATGACTGCTTATGGAGAATTAGATATGATTCAAGAGGCAAAAGATTTAGGTGCTTTAACACATTTTGCTAAACCATTCGACATAGATGACATTCGGGCGGCAGTTAAGAAATATTTACCAGTACCTAAATAAGGTTATACAATTATGCCTTTTTTAATTAATAGTACATCTTATTTATGAAAAGTTATAACCTAATCATAGATTTTCTCTGCACATTTTGGTATGATACAAATGGAATTTATATGTTCATTTCATTTTTTCCGTTTGATGGAGAGCTATTAGGGTACATAAACATGTAGCTGGAAGGAAATCCTTTAAAAGGAATGACTGAAGTGAATAAGACAAGGAGGATTTTTACATATGCCTTTAGTTTCTATGACTGAAATGTTGAAAAAAGCAAATGCAGAGGGCTATGCAGTTGGTCAATTCAACTTAAATAATTTAGAGTTTACACAAGCAATTTTACAAGCAGCTGAGGAAGAAAAATCACCTGTAATTCTTGGTGTTTCTGAGGGTGCAGGTCGTTATATGGGTGGATTTAAAACGGTTGTTAAAATGGTAGAAGGTCTAATGGAAGACTATAATATTACTGTTCCAGTGGCCATTCATCTTGATCATGGTTCAAGTTATGATAAATGTAAAGAAGCAATCGATGCAGGATTTACTTCTGTTATGATTGATGCTTCTCATGATCCATTTGAGCAAAATATCGAAATCACTTCTAAAGTAGTAGAATATGCGCATTCAAAAGGAGTATCTGTTGAGGCTGAGCTTGGCACTGTTGGTGGACAAGAAGATGACGTTGTTGCAGATGGCGTTATTTATGCAGATGCAAAAGAATGTGAAGAATTAGTTCAGAGAACAGGGATTGACTGCTTAGCGCCTGCTCTTGGGTCTGTTCATGGACCATACAAAGGTGAGCCTAACTTAGGGTTTACAGAAATGGAAGAAATTCGTGGCTTAACAGGTGTACCACTTGTATTGCATGGTGGGACAGGTATCCCAACGAAAGATATTCAAAGAGCAATTTCTCTAGGAACAGCAAAGATTAACGTAAATACAGAGAACCAAATTGCATCTGCGAAAAAAGTACGTGAAGTCCTTGCAGCAGATGAAAAAATGTACGATCCACGTAAATATTTAGGGCCTGCTCGGGAAGCGATTAAAGCAACAGTAATTGGCAAAATGCGCGAGTTTGGTTCTGCTAACAAGGCATAAAATAGAAAAGAAGCCGTTGTCCATTCAACGGTTTCTTAAGCTTATTTAAAGCAACTTCTCAATTCAATCCCTCTTGACTCTCGGAAAACTCATTAGTCAACAATTTCCATCGGTGAATGAATCCATGATGCAAATGTTTCCTTAAAAATTTACATATTCATAACAATTCGAAACAACAACTACATTTCCAATTGTTATGGTGTAAAATAGGAGAAGGAAGATGCATCTAAATGCCTATCATATGTGAGCTTTTTAAAAATTGTTAGACATGTTAACATAAAGATGCTTATTTTTTCAATAGATAGACAACAATGGTAATGTAGATTACACCTGTGTTTTTTTAAAATGCGGGTTTGTTTTATGACTGATAGAGCAAAAGATTCCACATAGGACAAGCTTATTCTTATAGAGCATCCTCTATAAAGGGGTTGCGTTAACGGCTTAGAAGGGAGTTCAAAATGGAAAAGCTTATGATTGCAGGCGGGTACCCATTAAAAGGAACAGTGAGAATTAGCGGCGCGAAGAATAGTGCAGTTGCCTTAATACCGGCAACAATACTAGCAGATTCGCCTGTAACAATAGAAGGTTTACCAGATATTTCGGATGTGCAAATCTTAAAAGGTTTACTAGAGGAAATCGGTGGTGAAGTAACATTCGCTGATGGAGATATGCAGGTTGATCCTTCTGCAATGATCTCCATGCCTATGCCTAATGGCAAGGTGAAAAAGCTTCGTGCTTCTTATTATTTAATGGGGGCCATGCTTGGACGATTTAATAAAGCAGTCATTGGACTTCCGGGTGGTTGTCATTTAGGACCGAGACCGATTGATCAGCATATTAAGGGTTTTGAGGCACTCGGCGCAAGTGTAACAAATGAACAAGGCGCGATTTATTTACGTGCAGATGAACTAAGAGGTGCACGTATTTATTTAGATGTCGTCAGTGTTGGTGCAACCATTAATATTATGCTCGCTGCTGTAAAGGCAAAGGGTCGTACGGTTATAGAAAATGCGGCTAAAGAACCTGAAATTATTGATGTTGCTACATTGCTGAATAATATGGGTGCAAAAATAAAAGGCGCAGGTACTGATGTCATCCGTATTGACGGTGTAGATCAGCTCCATGGATGCCAACATACAATTATTCCTGATCGTATTGAAGCAGGGACTTATATGGTGCTTGCTGCAGCTTCTGGAGAGGGCGTTTTAATTGATAATGTTATTCCCCATCATCTTGAATCATTAACAGCAAAGCTAAGAGAAATGGGTGTACAAATTGAAGCGGGTGATGATCAAATTTTTGTCGGTCCCGCTGAAAAAATGAAGGCAGTAGATATTAAGACACTTGTATATCCTGGTTTTCCAACCGATCTTCAGCAACCATTAACGGCATTGTTAACGAATGCAGAAGGAACAAGCATGGTAACTGATACGATATATGGGGCTAGATTTAAGCATATTGATGAATTGAGAAGAATGAACGCCAATATTAAAGTAGAAGGTCGTTCGGCTATTATTAACGGCCCTATGAAGTTACAAGGTGCCAAAGTAAAGGCAAGTGATTTACGTGCTGGAGCGGCGCTAGTCATCGCAGGCCTTATGGCTGAAGGTGTAACAGAGGTTACAGGCGTTGATCACATTGATAGAGGTTATAGTCATTTAGTTGAAAAACTCAATGGTTTAGGGGCAACGATTTGGAGAGAAAAGCTAACTGATCAAGAAATTGAACAAATGAATAATGCTTAATGATGAATTGACAATGTTAAAAATGTACATCTAGATTCCGCATCGATTTCAGTACATACTGAGACGAAGTGAATATTGGGGAGGAAGTAAAAATGGAAAGAAGTTTATCAATGGAGTTGGTTCGTGTTACAGAAGGTGCAGCACTAGCATCTGCTCGTTGGATGGGCCGTGGATTAAAAGATGAAGCTGATGGTGCAGCAACTGAAGCAATGAGAGATATCTTTAATACAGTTCCTATGCAGGGCAGAGTAGTGATTGGTGAAGGTGAAATGGATGAAGCACCAATGCTATATATTGGCGAAGAGCTTGGAACAGGTTCTGGCCCTCAAGTTGATATTGCAGTCGATCCTGTAGAAGGTACAAGTATTGTTGCCTCTGGTGGTTGGAATGCGCTTGCGGTTCTGGCTGTGGCAGATAGAGGTAACTTACTATATGCACCAGATATGTATATGGATAAAATTGCCGTTGGACCTGAGGCGGTTGGGCAAATCGATATCAATGCTCCAGTGATTGATAACTTGAGAGCTGTTGCGAAAGCAAAAAACAAAGATATTGAGGACGTTGTTGCAACTGTACTTAATCGTGATCGCCACCAACATATTATAGAGCAATTGCGTGACGCTGGCGCTAGAATTAAGCTAATTAATGAAGGTGATGTAGCAGGAGCCATTAATACGGCATTCGATCATACAGGCGTAGATATTTTATTTGGAGCAGGTGGTGCCCCTGAAGGTGTTGTTGCAGCTGTAGCATTGAAATGTCTTGGTGGTGAATTGCAAGGTAAACTGCTTCCCCAAAACGATGCGGAACTAGAAAGATGTATTAAAATGGGATTAGATGTTAACAAAGTATTATTGATGGAAGACCTAGTTAAAGGCGATGACGCAATCTTTGCTGCGACAGGTATTACGGATGGAGAACTTTTGAAAGGCGTTCAATTTAAAGGATCTTACGGTTCGACGTCTTCTGTCGTTATGCGTGCTAAATCGGGCACAGTAAGGTTTATTGATGGTCGTCATAGCTTGAAGAAAAAACCTAATCTTGTAATTAAATAATTGATGATAGACCTAAGAAGTGCATCCTTGCATTTCTTAGGTTAAATTAAAATAGAAAGAATCCTTCCAAATATCCTACTATAAAATGTAGTTGCCTAACATAGAGGTTAGGGGTAAAATAAAAGATATTTTCAAAGGAAGACCAATCATTCCTCTATTACAAAGTAGAGTTGATTAAATCAAACTCTTCGTTTACTTCAGGAAGCCTCAAACATACTTTCCTTTCCAACCATATTCGAATGTATAATGAATCTTATTTCTTTAGCATATGGGGGAAATAATCGAAAAATCTAAAGAGTGGTGTAGAAATGGGACTAAATATTTCAAGTCTAGAGAATATGAAATTGAAAGAACTTTATGAACATGCAAGAGAATATAAAGTTTCTTATTATAGTAAATTATCAAAGAAAGAACTTATTTTTGCGATATTAAAAGCGAGAGCGGAACAAGAAGGATACTTCTTTATGGAAGGTGTTCTAGAAATCATTCAATCAGAAGGTTTCGGTTTCTTAAGACCGATTAACTATTCGCCTAGTTCAGAGGATATTTATATCTCTGCATCGCAAATTCGTCGCTTTGATTTAAGAAATGGTGACAAAGTTTCTGGTAAAGTTCGTCCGCCGAAGGAAAATGAACGTTATTTTGGTTTGTTACAAGTGGAAGCGGTTAACGGAGATGATCCAGAGACATCAAAGGAACGTGTTCATTTCCCAGGTTTAACGCCTCTATATCCTGATCGTCATATGAATTTAGAGACAAAAACAAGACATATTTCAACTAGAATTATGGACTTAATTTCACCAGTTGGTTTTGGACAACGTGGCTTAATCGTCGCTCCTCCAAAAGCAGGGAAAACGATGTTGTTAAAAGAAATTGCCAACAGTATTACAACGAATCATCCTGAAGCAGAGCTTATCGTATTACTTATTGATGAAAGACCGGAAGAAGTAACCGATATTGAACGCTCTGTTGCTGGTGATGTTGTTAGTTCAACATTTGACGAAGTGCCGGAAAATCATATTAAAGTGGCCGAGCTCGTATTAGAGAGAGCGATGCGTCTAGTTGAGCATAAGCGCGATGTTGTCATCTTAATGGATAGTATTACACGTTTAGCTAGAGCTTATAACTTGGTCATTCCTCCAAGTGGTCGTACGTTATCAGGCGGTATTGACCCAGCCGCATTCCACCGTCCGAAAAGGTTTTTCGGTGCCGCAAGAAATATTGAGGAAGGCGGAAGCTTAACCATCTTAGCTACTGCTCTAGTTGATACGGGATCACGTATGGATGATGTGATTTATGAAGAGTTTAAAGGAACGGGGAATATGGAATTGCATCTTGATCGTTCGCTTGCGGAAAGAAGAATTTTCCCTGCAATTGATATTAGACGATCTGGTACACGTAAGGAAGAATTGTTGATTCCTAAGGATCATCTTGATAAACTATGGGCAATCCGTAAATCAATGACTGATTCTCCTGATTTTGCGGAAAAACTCATGAGAAAATTAAAGCAAACGAAATCAAATGAGGATTTCTTTGCCTTATTGAGTGAAGAGATGAAAGCAAAACGCTCACATTAGGTTTGGAATCAAATGGTAAAGCTGATTCGTAATCGATGATTGCAAATTAAGCTCGACCTTGTTATAATGATTCCAGTGCGTTTCTAAGATTACGGTGAATCCGTAACTATATAACTCTGTTTCAGAATGATTCAGGGCGGAAGGAGATGAAAAGAATGAAAGCAGGAATTCATCCTAACTATAAAACAGCAATGGTGAAATGTGCATGCGGTAACGAATTCGAAACGGGTTCTGTACAAGAAGAAATCCGTGTAGAAACTTGCTCAGAATGCCACCCATTCTATACTGGACGTCAAAAATTCGCTGAAGCTGGCGGACGTGTTGACCGTTTCAATAAAAAATACGGCATCAAACAGAAGTAATTTAAATAACAATCAAAGCAGGCAAGTCATGATACTTGCCTGTTTTTTCATGAATGTCGAAAAATAGTGGTGCACACCACCACTATTTTTCGGCATTTAACATAAGAATGTTTCTTTTGTGAGACCTTAACAGTAAGGACTGTAATAGGTGTTTATAGATAGATTAGATTGTTGCGGAAGGAGAGACCTTTCATGTATGTTATCAATCATCATGGATGGGTTGAGGTAATTTGCGGGAGTATGTTCTCTGGTAAGTCAGAGGAGCTTATTCGCAGAGTAAGGAGAGCGCAATTTGCCAAACAGCAAATTGCTGTATTCAAGCCTCAAATCGATAAACGTTATAGTGAAGAATCAGTTGTTTCTCATAATGGGGCATCGTTTATTGCTCAACCTGTAGCCTGTTCAGAGGATATTTTGTCATTTGTTATGTCTGATACAGAAGTCGTAGCTATTGATGAAGTTCAGTTTTTTGATAATCAAATCATTGAAGTTGTGGAGATGCTTGCGGGGAACGGTCATCGTGTCATTGTGGCTGGGTTAGACGTTGATTTTCGTGGTGAGCCTTTTGGTCCGATGCCGGATTTAATGGCTACTGCTGAGTTAGTGACAAAACTACAAGCCGTATGTGCTGTTTGTGGTTCACCTGCTAGTCGAACGCAGCGTTTAATTGATGGTAAACCAGCATCATATACAGATCCCACCATTCTTGTTGGCGCATCGGAATCGTATGAACCTCGGTGCCGTGAACATCATGAAGTGATTGGCAAACCAAAAAGTATTAAAAATCACACGGAAATGATGAAATAACACATTTTTAATTGGAGACGCTAACTTTGGCGTCTTTTTTGGAACGAAAAAACTCCCTGGCATACATTTTTTTACATAGGAAATATTGCTTGCTGAAATTTTAAAATGAATGGGCATTTTATTTAGTAGGGGGTGCCATTCATTCATGAAAAAAACCATTACAGGTGTTTTGTTAATCAGTCTACTAACTGGTTGTTCTTATAATTACGGTGCAAACGCTGATAAAACTTATGATATCAACAAACATACCGATACCGTTAGAATAAGCAGCCCTTCTGGTCATCGTTCCGAAGATGTTCAGGAATGGTCGATGTATGAACAAAATCCCAACTTATTAAATACCAATGGCGATAAAAAATCAGACCGTAGTGATATTAATCAAGCAAGATCAACGATTAATAAGCTTACTGATTATGAACCAGGTGGTATATGGATTGACGGGGAATATATGCATGTAACTGTGTATACGAATAAAGACTTTTCATCAAAAGCAGAACGTGAAAAAGCTGAGGAAAGTTTGCAAAAAAAATTAGTTGGTGCGGTGCCGACCTATTATATAAATGTGAAAATTAGAGAAGACCATACAGACTAAAGAGACGGTGAATTAAACCGTCTCTTCCTTTTCCTTTTTAAATCCCTTTTGAGGTAAATTGGATACATAACTATGAAGTGCCATTCCTAGTATTACTAAACTGATTCCAACCGTAGCAGTGGCAGAAGGAAGAGGAGCAGATAAAATGATCACTTCACCAATCATTGCGAAAAGCACTTCAAAGGACTGTGTTGCCTCCACAGCTCCAAGTTTTTGCATGTTGCCTTGAACGAGATCGGTGGCAGCAAAGAATAGTACCGTTGCAAAAACACCTGAAAATAAGGCTACTAACCCCGATTGATAAACTTGACTCATCGATGGCATGCCAGCTGTTTGTAAACCAATAAATGCAAGTAAGAGCCAAAAGGGAAGGCTAGCTATTGTCATACCAAGCACTCTTTGATAAGGATCTAAGCGCTTGTTTGTTAAGGCCATCATTTTTCGATTCCCTAGAGGGTAAGCAAACGATGCAATAAGAATGGCTAAGGTGCAAATAAAAGTATCTTTCACCGATACAACAGAGGCATGGTCCCATTGGATAACAAATACGCCAACTAAAATAATGAGACTCATGAGTAGTCCTCTAAAAGGAATTTGCCCTTTTATGCGAATGACTCCTTGAGAAGTGTGGCGCATTTCATAAAATAATGGGGCAAGTAGACTGCCAGAAATAATCGTGATTTGCCAGGTGGCAGCAATTAGCCAGCCGGGACCATAGGCAGCAGCAAAACATATAGGGGCATAAAATAGCCCAAAGCCAATTGTGCTCCATAGCATCCATTTTCCAGGAGCTTTTTTCAATTCAATCATAAGTGCACGTAAGCTCTTACGGTATAAAACAATGATAAGTAGAAGTGGAATCATAAAGAAGTAACGGAGCGATGCACTCCAATACCAGCTTCCTCCATTCATTTCCATAGCTGCATTTAAAACAAATGTAAAAGCAAAAAAGAATGCGGAGAGTATTCCAATCATAATGGCTTTCATGTGCTGCACCTCATTTTTAATTAGATAACTTTACTATAGTAAACGATGAAAGATTCATCAATCGAATAACAGAAATTTCTAAAATAATCTAAAGTGGTTTTGACTGAACAAGGCGGCTATACTATAATTAGAATGTTATACGTTGGAAATAAAACTGCATACTGATAGCAGTGATAAGATAGATGCTTGTTAATAATGAATTAGAGGTGAATAACCGTGTTTGATCGTCTTCAATCTGTAGAGGAACGCTATGAACGTCTTAATGAATTGCTTAGTGATCCAGAAATAGTAAATGACCCAAAAAAATTACGTGAGTATTCAAAAGAACAGTCTGATATCCAAGAAACAGTGGATACATATCGTGAATATAAAGAAATACATGAACAATATACAGACGCAAAGGCCATGTTGGAAGAGAAATTAGATGCTGAAATGCGTGATATGGTGAAAGAAGAGATTTCTGAATTAGAGGGAAAAGTGGAGCAATTTGAAGAAAAATTAAAAATCCTTCTCATTCCAAAGGACCCTAATGATGACAAAAACGTTATCGTAGAAGTTCGTGGCGCAGCTGGTGGAGATGAAGCTGCACTGTTTGCGGGTGATTTGTACCGTATGTATAGTCGCTATGCAGAGGTCCAAGGTTGGAAAATTGACGTCATTGAAGCAAGTAGTACAGGAGTCGGTGGCTATAAAGAAATTATCTTCATGGTAAACGGAAACGGTGCTTACTCTAAATTAAAATATGAGAATGGTGCGCATCGCGTGCAACGTGTACCGGAAACAGAATCAGGCGGTCGCATTCATACGTCTACGGCAACAGTAGCGGTGTTACCTGAAGCAGAAGAAG
Source organism: Cytobacillus sp. FSL R5-0569 (assembly GCF_038007265.1). NCBI lineage: Bacteria > Bacillati > Bacillota > Bacilli > Caryophanales > Bacillaceae > Cytobacillus > Cytobacillus sp. FSL R5-0569. The sequence continues at coordinate 4,401,162 of NZ_JBBOWW010000001.1, read as the reverse complement.
TGGAAATTGAGCTTCATGATAAAGATATCCGTGTCGATACTTTTGCATCTAGTGGACCGGGTGGACAAAGTGTTAATACGACTATGTCCGCAGTAAGACTTACCCACCTTCCTACGGGAACTGTCGTTTCTTGTCAGGATGAAAAGTCGCAAATTAAGAACAAAGAAAAAGCGATGAAAGTTTTGCGTGCACGTGTATACGATAAATTCCAACGAGAGGCACAAGCTGAATACGATCAGCAGCGTAAATCAGCTGTAGGGACAGGGGATCGTTCTGAACGTATCCGTACGTATAATTTCCCACAAAACCGTGTAACTGATCACCGAATTGGTTTAACTATCCAAAAGTTAGACCAGATCCTACACGGTAAGATTGATGAAATTATTGATGCTCTTATTTTAGAAGAGCAATCGGCTAAACTAGAGAGTGCGACTAATGAGTAATCGCAGAGTATTCGAAGCCCTTAACTGGGCTTCTTCTTTTTTAGAAGAAAATCAACGGGAAGCATATGCTGCTGAAATTTTACTAAGACATTATATGAAGATGAGTCGAGCTGAATTCTTAACAAGATTACGTGAAGAACTTCCTGAGGAGATCGATCAACTTTTTTCAAAGGCGATACTCACTCATATTGCTGGTGAGCCTATTCAGTATATTATGGGCTATGAGGAGTTTTATGGTAGAAAATTTAAGGTGAACAAGGAAGTTCTAATTCCTAGGCCAGAAACAGAAGAGTTAGTCCTTGCTACGCTTGAGCGTATTCGTGCACGTTGGCAAGATGATACAGGGTTAAAAGTGGCCGATGTTGGCACAGGTAGCGGTGCAATTGCTATTACTCTGAAACGGGAAAACCCTCAGCTTGATTGTTTTGGAACTGATCTATATCCTGCAAGTTTAGAAGTAGCTAAGGGTAATGGGGCTTATTTAGACGCAGACATAAATTGGATAGTAGGGGACTTGCTGCAGCCTTTTATCAACTCTGGAGTAAAATTAGATGTAGTTATCTCCAATCCCCCTTATATTCCAACTGCAGATCGTTCGTGGATGTCAGAGATTGTAACTGAACATGAGCCTAATCGTGCCTTGTTTGCTGGAGAGGATGGTTTAGACATCTATCGCCGTTTAGTAAATGAATTACCATATGTACTAAACGAACAAGCACTTGTTGGATTTGAAGTAGGTGCAGGTCAAGGGGAATTGGTCGCAAACTTATTAAAAGGTGCCCTCCCACAAGCACAGGTCGAAGTCGTCTTTGACATTAACGGGAAAGATCGAATGGTATTCGCTGAAATAAGTAGCTAATGAGGATTTATAGCATTAGGAACTGATTGAAACCACCGCTCTCGGTAAGGAAATAGGAACCGAGAGCGGTGGAAAAAGAAAAATGACGGCACTTGGTGAAACGTCCAAGAGTGAGAGCGTTGTAAAGTGAACTGTCCTCGGTAAAAAAAGCTAACAGTCGTAAAAATTTAAAAATCCCCAAAGATACTTTCTGCAAGCTTCTCCCATTATAAAAGAAAAAGACTCGCCATGGACATATGTATGGATTATAAACAAAGTAACGCTTTGTACATGTTAACTTAATCCGTTCACCATCTAAATTTAGTCTATCTTGCCTTCTTATTTTTATAACTTTTTAATTTTAATAGTTTAAGATGTTCTCTTTCTGACCACACTGTGGATAGTGAAGGGATGGTGCAGGAAGATGAAAACGAAATCGATTGTGAACTTATATATCTTAATTTTATCATTAGGTACTTTATTTAGTTTATATATACCGCAAACAGAGGTAGTGGCTGATGAATCACTAGTCATTCCTAACGAAGCGATCCGTTTAAGAATTCTAGCGAATAGCGATATGGAGAAAGATCAAAAGATTAAACGTGCGGTGAGAGACGAAGTAAATGCAAATATAACAGAGTGGGTATCCGATTTAACCTCTTTAGAAGAAGCAAGAGCATTGATTCAATCAAAATTACCAGAAATCCAAAAAATAGCCGAACGAGTAGTAGCTGAAGCAGGCTCTAAACAAACAGTTAAGACGGAGTTTGATAAAGTAGATTTTCCGACGAAACTTTATGGCCAGTTTTTATACCCTGCTGGTGAGTATGAAGCGATTCTAATTACGCTTGGTGAAGGAGACGGTGCGAACTGGTGGTGTGTTTTATTTCCACCATTATGCTTTCTTGATTTTTCAAATGGTGTGGCTGTGAGCGAAGGGTTTAGTGATGAAGAACAGCAAGAGGAAGAATTAGTAGTGGAAGAAGAGAACGTAGAAGAAGAAATGACCGAAAAAGAAGAAGATCCTGTTTATGCAGGTGAACAAGATGAAGAAGAAGTGGAAGTAAAATTCTTTTTAGCAGAGATATGGGATAAGCTATTCGGATAATATTTTAACTCTAGCAAATTTTTAGTTCTATCAATTTCAATTAACTCATATTCATAGACTATAAAATGAGGTAGAGGGTGAAGTGAATGAAAACAAGTATTGTAAGAGTTGCACAGAAGCAAGATGAAAACGAGCTCATGAAATTTTTAACAGAAGCGTCAGTTCGATCGGAAGGTGTAGCGGACTTAATTGATTACTTTTTAATTATGGAAGATGAAGAGGGAGAAATAAAAGCGACAATTGGCATCGAACCTTATGATACGGTTGGTTTGTTACGCTCGCTTGTTATGAAGTCAGAAACAACCGTGCAGACAGATTTATTGTATTTATTGCAACAAATTTTTCTATTAGCAAAAGAAAAAGGGTTATCCACAGTATATTTAGGGTCAAATCGCAAAAGTACACTACAATTATTTTTATTAATGGGTTTTCAACAAGTGGATAAATCGGAATTGCCAACATTTTTAGTAGAAAAAGAACATATTAAAAATGTCCAATCTGTGGATAACTCTTTCTTTTTAAAATATTCACTCGAATAATGTGGATATATCCACAAAGTTATACACAAAAACGATGTGTTTATTCACAATTTGTGGATAATACCTTGAGTTATCACCTTGCTTCTTTTATACTGTCTTAGATGATAGACTGAAAATAGGGGGATTTCTCCTATTTAGAATGAAAGATATTGAAGGTGGATAACAATGAAAACAATTAGATGGTCAGTGGATAATAATGTGGATAATTTGAATAGTTACCCACAAATTGTCCAAGCCTCTGATTTACTTAAAGAAAATGAGGTTGTTGCTTTTCCAACTGAAACCGTATATGGGTTAGGTGGGAATGCAAAGAGTGACGGTGCCGTAGAGAAGATCTTTGCTGCCAAAGGAAGACCGGCAGATAATCCCTTAATTATTCATATAGCAAAGAGAATGCAACTGCAGGAACTGGCTGAAGAGATACCATTAAAGGCAGAACAATTGATGAATGCCTTTTGGCCAGGGCCATTAACGATAATTCTTAAGAAAAAAAAGGGTAGCCTTTCTGATTTAGCAACAGCAGGATTAAAAACTGTTGGCTTCCGTATGCCTGATCATCCTGTAGCATTAGCCATTCTTGCCCAAACGGATTTACCAATAGCTGCTCCAAGTGCAAATAGCTCAGGAAGACCGAGTCCAACAACAGCGGATCACGTGTGGGAAGATTTAGAAGGAAAAATTGCTGGTCTGGTAGACGGAGGAGCCACTGGTGTTGGTGTGGAGTCAACCGTAATTGATTGCACAGAAGAGATACCTGTTATTTTACGGCCGGGTGGTGTGACCAAGGAACAGATAATTGCGGTGATAGGTGAGGTAAAATTAGATCCCGCGCTACATAATCAACAAGCCAAACCAAAATCGCCTGGTATGAAATATACACATTACGCACCAGATGCACCATTAACATTAGTCGATTCAACTCCGATACAGTTGCAACAATTGATCAATGAAAAAAGGGCAGAAGGACTGCGAGTAGGTGTACTGACAACAGATGAAAATAAAGATTTCTATGAAACGGATGTTGTTCTTTCTATGGGAGCGCGGGAAACGCTAGATACCGTGGCTGCAGGTTTATACTATGCATTGAGAGCATTTAATCATGAGAATGTCGATATCATTTTAGGTGAGGTTTTCCCATATGAAGGTGTCGGTGTGGCGATTATGAATCGCTTAGAGAAAGCTGCAGGCCATAGGCGCATTCAATTATAAGTAGACTTGGGAATGAGTGTTTCAGAACCTGAACAAAAAATTGTTCAGGTTCTGATTTGTTATCCCTTTTCACCTTAGAAGCTAAAAACAGAGGCTCAGTTTTTTTAAATGATTCTTATAGCGTGCTATTTCAGCAGAAATCCGGTAAGCTGTGTGGGTAAAATGATCATATTCCGATTGTATTACTTATGAGCGGAGCTTTTTTATTTTGTGCGTAAAAAAGAAAATCTGTCCTTGACAGCTCATAAAAAGAGGAAATCCGCGACTAAAAAAGCGGTGAAACTCTTAATAAGTCGCAAAAAGGCAAGAATCGCGACTAAAAAAAGAGACCGGTCTATGATCAGTCGTGAAAAGGTCAAATCCGCGACTAAAAAAGCAGTGAAACTCTTTATAAGTCGCAGAAAGGCAAGAATCGCGACTAAAAAAGGAGAACCGTCTATGATCAGTCGTGAAAAGGTCAAATCCGCGACTAAAAAAGCAGAGACACTCTTTATAAGTCGCAGAAAGGCAAGAATCGCGACTAAAAAAGGAGAACCAACTATGATAAGTCGTGAAAAGGTCAAATCCGCGACTAAAAAAGCAGAGACACTCTTTATAAGTCGCAAAAAGCCAAGGATCGCGACTAAAAAAAGAGACCCGCCAATGATAAGTCGCGAAAAGAGGCAAATCCACGACTAAAAAAGAAATCTCATCCAAAATCACTCGCGAAAAGCCCTACTAAAAATGATTTACCCTGCAAATAATGTACATTTCAGCATCCATAAACAACGGTGGTTTCCTTCTGCACTACACGATATCCGCCGGCAATCAACTCTATTGATGCATCTTCGCTAGTGAAAATCACTATGAAAACAGAAAGAACCTGCCTTAATTGTGAGTCCTCTTATGGCAAAACAAGCATACAAAAAATCCCCATATGTATGCACTTTGCATTATCCTGCCGCGTAACTACATCCCTAGCCTATAGAGATGCGCTGAGATTTTTGCAACCATCATATTTCGATCTATCGAAGCAGTTTTGTTTTCGCCTAAAAAAACAATTCTAATTCTCCTTGGACATGCATATCTTCAAAAGAGCAAGTCCCGAGGAGGCTAAAGAGATGACGTTGTTAGTAGGTGAAGTCTTAACTTTAAGTTTAATGGCGTTTGCCTTAGGAATGGATGCATTTTCAGTTGGATTAGGTATGGGGATGTACAAATTAAGGTATCGGCAAATATTATATATAGGCTTTACGATTGGAGTATTTCATGTCATCATGCCATTGTTAGGAATGATGGCAGGGAAGTTTTTATCAGTTTATTTTAGTGAGATTGCTGCCTATATTGGTGCCGGTTTGTTGATGCTTTTAGGCCTGCAAATGTTCTGGTCAAGCTTAAAGGCTGAAAAAGAAAGTCTGTTGACCCCTGTTGGTTTTGGCTTATTAATTTTTGCTTTAAGTGTAAGTTTAGACAGCTTTTCAGTTGGGCTTACATTAGGTGTGTTGGGGGCAAAAGCGGCTCTTGTTCTTACATTATTTGGTGTGATTGCCATGGTTCTTACTTGGGCAGGATTAATGATAGGAAGAAGAATGCAAGGGTGGTTCGGTAAATATAGTGAGACACTTGGAGGGGCGATTCTTTTTGCTTTTGGCGTCAAAATGTTATTCATGTAATATGGTTAAAATTTCCTAATAAAAATCAGTTAAGGTGCGTATTATTGATGTGTTTCGACAAAAAATTCTTAAAATTGTCGAAATATGTCGGTGATAGACACCTTATTTTGTCTATATCAAATAGGAGTTTTGGATTATAATGTAAGAGAAGGAGGCGAGCTTTATGGCTCACGTTTTATTTATTTGTACAGGTAACACATGTCGAAGCCCCATGGCTGAAGCGATATTACGTCATATAGACATTCCAGATGTAAAGGTGAAATCTGCGGGCATTTTTGCAAGTCAAGGTGGACCTGCATCTGCTTATACATCTCAAGTTTTAAAAGAAGAAGGCATAAGCATCAATCATCAATCAGCTCAATTGAATGAAGAGCTTATTCAATGGGCGACACATATATTAGTGATGACAAATGGACATAAACATGCGATTTTATCACATTTTCCTAATGCTATGGGAAAAGTTTTTCTAATAAAAGAGTTTGCTTATGATGGTAAACAAGAAGATATCATTGATCCATTCGGTGGGACGTTGCAACAATATAAAGAAACCTATCATGAACTACATGGAAGCATAAAAAAAATAGCAGAAGTATTAAAAGATAGTAATCAAGATAAACAAAGATGAACAGGTTGAAGTAGGGGGCAATCATGGAGACGCGTAAGATGAAATTTAGTTTAAGAAAAAAATTGGTTCTTCTCATCTCAGTATTAGCCGTTATTACATACTCAATAAGTGCGATATGTATTCAGTTCGTATATCCTTTAATGGGAAATGTGCCGATAAGTAAAGAATTTTTTACGATTATTGTTCTTTTGCTTGGAGCGATTTGGTCTGCGATCTTAGCATTTATTGCAGCAGGGCTTATTACAAAACCACTTAAAGACTTAGAGCATTCTGCTATAAAAGCAGCGAATGGTAATTTACAAGAAAAGGCACAGGTTTCGCGTTCGGATGATGAAATACGTTCTTTAGGATTAGCCTTTAATCAAATGCTAACGAGTTTAAGAGAAATGATTGAACGAATTGATGAGAACTTTGCTATGACAAATAAAAAAGTGCACGAAATTTCCGCGGAGTCTTCGGTTGCTAATGAGCAAGCTGAAGCAATTGCTACAACTATCTCAGAAATATCTCAAGGAGCAGAAAACTCAGCGGTCGCAACTCAGTCTGTTGCCGAACTTGTTGATGAAGTCATTCGAATTGCTGAAGAAGTTCAGGTGCAGGCAAAGCAATCTGAGCAAGTATCTGAAGAGCTTTTCGGTGATCTGAATAAATCCAAACATGCCATGCATTCACTTATTTCTGGAATAGAAAAACTAGCAGTAGGTAATCAGAAATCGTTAGAGACTGTAAAAATTTTAGAAGAAAATGCAGTCAAAGTAGAACAAATTATCCAACTTGTTGGCGATATTGCCACGCAAACAAACTTATTAGCATTAAATGCTTCTATTGAAGCGGCGAGAGCAGGAGAGCATGGTAAGGGCTTTGCTGTGGTAGCCGAAGAAGTGCGTAAGTTGGCTGATGAAAGTGCGAAAGCTGTGCAAGGAATATCGGAATTAATTAAAAATATTCAAGAAGAAGTGCGTAATGTGGTCAGTCAAATTTCCAATCAAGTGGAGTCTGCTAATCAAGAAGCACAAAAAGGGACCGAGACACATGCCGTCATTGAAGAGATGACGCAAACTGTAGATCAAATGAATGCTGCAGTGACCATGATTAAAGATTTAGTAGATAAACAAATGCATGCTATGCAGGAAACTTCAGCTCAATCGCAACAAGTAGCAGCGATTGCGGAGGAAACGTCTGCCGGTGCACAACAAGTTGCTGCTTCAACTGAGGCTCAAACATCTGTGATTGATACAGTCGACATACTAGTAAAAGAATTACAAGAGCAAGCCAACCAGTTAAAAACAGATATGAATAAATTTAAAGTGTAGCCTACCCAACTGAAAAGTAATTGCATCTTTATAATTTTTAAATTTTGTGTCAGAATAAAGTGATAATCATACAATCAAGTTTGATTGGAGGCATAAAAAATGAAAGTTGCAATTGCATCAGATCACGGTGGATTAAACATTCGTGCGGAAATAAAGTCATTATTAGAAGAACTCAATATTGAATATGAAGATTTTGGTTGTGAGTGTAGTACTTCTGTAGATTACCCTGATTATGCTTTGCCGGTTGCTGAAAAAGTAGCGAGCGGTGAATTTGATAAAGGTATTCTCGTTTGTGGGACAGGGATTGGGATGTCTATAGCAGCCAATAAAGTGAAAGGCATTCGCTGTGCGCTTGTTCATGATACTTTCAGTGCGAAAGCAACAAGACAGCATAATGATAGTAATATGTTAGCGATGGGAGAAAGAGTCATTGGCCCAGGGCTTGCAAGAGAGATTGCCCAAGTATGGCTTGGCACGGATTATGAAGGCGGTCGTCATCAAAACCGTATTGGGAAGATAGATCAATACGAAAAAGAAAATTTATAAAACTTTGTTGCATATGTTGACTTCATGAAAGGAAGGAAGACATATGCATCTTTTTTATCTTGAGAAGAGAGGGAGCATATGATGATGGAAGAGTTAAAACAACAATGGCGGGATATTTTAACAGAGTTTACACAAAAAGTATCACTTAACGAAGACAAATTAATTGTTATTGGCTGTAGTACGAGTGAAGTGATGAGTAATCATATCGGCACGGCTGGTTCAGAGGATGTGGCTGAATTCATCTTTTCAGAACTAATGAACTTACAAAAACAAACAAATGTTCAAATCGCTTTTCAATGCTGTGAGCATTTAAATCGCGCCATTGTTCTCGAACGAGCATCCGCTAAGAAGTATAACTTAGAAGAGGTGAGTGTTGTGCCAATCCGAAAAGCGGGTGGTGCGATGGCGACTTATGCGTTTCAACATTTCGATGCCCCTGTTGTAGTCGAGCATATAAAAGCTGATGCAGGGATAGATATCGGTGATACCTTCATTGGCATGCACTTGAAGCATGTGGTTGTACCTATTCGTCTTTCATTAAAAGAAGTAGGTGGTGCACACGTCACATTAGCAACGACTAGGCCGAAGTTGATTGGGGGAGAAAGAGCGGTCTACCAATAAAAATAGTCATTGTCTGATAATGCGCCGCTAGCGATAAGTAGATAAATGACGTATGTACCTAATTATTTCTGCATAACTTTTATTCGAAAATACCAACTTTACCCTACATTTCATAATCATTTACATGTAACCGTTTTCCGTTAATATGGATAATTTTTTTCTCTTAATAAACAGTAAGCTTGCCTGTATCCTCCCGAAAAAACATGATAGAATAAAGGAGAATTTTCATAATAGCTATTCATTTTTGATAGTGTGGTAGAGATAAGGGAGGATTATTGTATGAAGCATTTAGCGCAGCAGGACGAGCAAGTTTTCAAATCAATTCAAGATGAATTAGGACGTCAGAGAAGTAAGATTGAATTAATCGCTTCAGAGAACTTTGTGTCAGAGGCGGTAATGGAGGCACAAGGATCTGTTCTCACGAATAAATATGCTGAAGGGTATCCTGGTCGTCGTTACTATGGTGGCTGTGAGCATGTTGATGTAGTGGAAGATTTAGCTAGAGATCGCGCGAAGCAAATCTTTGGAGCCGAGCATGCGAATGTTCAGCCTCATTCAGGTGCGCAAGCAAACATGGCAGTGTACTTCACGATTTTAGAACAAGGAGATACTGTCCTTGGTATGAATCTATCCCACGGTGGCCACTTAACGCACGGGAGTCCTGTAAACTTTAGTGGTGTCCAATATAATTTCGTTGAATATGGTGTAGACGAAACATCTCATACCATCAATTACGATGATGTATTAGCAAAAGCGAAAGAGCATAAACCGAAGCTAATTGTAGCAGGTGCAAGTGCGTATCCTCGTGTGATTGACTTCAAGCGTTTCCGTGAAATTGCAGATGAGGTTGGCGCTTATTTAATGGTCGATATGGCTCATATTGCGGGCTTAGTGGCAGCTGGTCTTCACCCTAATCCAGTACCATACGCTGATTTCGTGACAACAACAACTCATAAAACATTAAGAGGTCCACGTGGTGGTATGATTCTTTGTAAAGAAGAATTTGCGAAAAAAATCGATAAATCGATTTTCCCAGGTATTCAAGGTGGTCCATTAATGCATGTCATTGCCGCTAAAGCTGTAGCTTTCGGAGAAGCATTAGAAGATAGCTTTAAAGAATATGCGGAAAGCATTATCACAAATGCTAAGCATTTAGCAGAGTCACTTAAAAAAGAAGGCATCGACTTAGTATCTGGTGGAACAGATAACCATCTTTTACTTGTAGATGTTCGTTCATTAGGTTTAACGGGTAAAGTAGCAGAAAAAGTACTTGATGAAGTAGGTATTACGGTTAATAAAAATACAATTCCATTTGATCCAGAAAGCCCATTTGTGACAAGTGGTATACGTATTGGTACAGCAGCAGTTACTTCTCGTGGATTTGCAAAGAACGATATGGAAGAGATTGCTTCTATTATCGCGTTCACGTTGAAAAATGCGGAAGACGAAGAAAAGTTAGCTAAAGCTTCACAACGAGTAGAAGCATTAACAAGCAAATTTATTTTATATCCAGAAAGATAATCATCTAGTTTATCCAGCCTTCGCTTGAGGGCTGGATTTTTGTTAAGTTATGCCAACTATAACGAATGTTCTAAAAGCATCTTCTACATTTTCTTTTCTTCCAATGGAAATAAATGTTTCTATGTCAAGAATCGTAGTTGCCCCACAAACATTTTTTCTGTAAAATAGTACGAAGTGTGATTTGTACAATCAGTAAAAGGAGAGATATTTATGGCAAAAGTATATGTTTTCGATCATCCATTAATCCAACATAAGCTTACATACATTCGTGAAAAAAATACAGGTACGAAAGAATTCCGTGAACTCGTTGATGAAGTATCAACTTTGATGGCTTTCGAAATCACGAGAGATATGCCTTTAGAAGAAATTGAAATAGATACACCTGTTCAAAAAACAAATTCAAAAGTTCTTTCTGGAAAGAAAATGGGAATTGTGCCGATTTTACGTGCAGGTATTGGGATGGTAGACGGTATTTTGAAATTAATCCCTGCAGCTAAAGTAGGTCATGTTGGCTTATATCGTGATCCAGAGACTTTAAAACCAGTTGAGTACTATGCAAAATTCCCTGGTGATATTGAAGAGCGTGATTTCATTGTAGTTGATCCAATGCTTGCAACAGGCGGATCTGCAATTGAAGCAATCAATTCTTTGAAAAAACGCGGTGGAAAAAGCATTAAATTTATGTGTTTAATTGCTGCACCTGAAGGGGTAGAAGCATTAAAAGAAGCACATCCAGATGTAGATATATATATCGCTGCATTAGATGAAATGTTAAACGAAAAAGGCTACATCGTTCCTGGTCTTGGGGATGCGGGAGATCGTTTATTCGGTACAAAATAAAAAAATAAAGTTAATTATAGAAAATGAGCCCGTCCTAGGACGGGCTTTTTTACAAGAATGCTTCCCTTTAAGTGGATCTGATAAAGATCTGTTCGACAAATGTTTGTCGGAAGGTGAGTGCAACCAGCACTTCTTTTAGAAAGGTGGACGAGTGTTTTATGCAAAGACCGATTAAGGTAATGAGTATATTTGGAACAAGACCTGAAGCGATAAAGATGGCACCGCTTATTCTTGAGCTCAACAAGCACCCACAAGACTTTCATTCTATCGTTACAGTGACTGCTCAACATCGAGAAATGCTTGATCAGGTGCTTAAAATTTTTCAAATAGAACCGGATTTTGATTTAAATATTATGAGAGCAAGACAAACGTTAGTAGAAGTGACAAACCGTGTATTGTCTGGTTTAGATGAAGTAATGAAAGAGGTTGAACCAGACATTGTTCTTGTTCATGGGGATACAACAACATCATTTGCGGCCAGTTTAGCAGCTTTTTATAACGGGATTACTGTCGGCCACGTGGAGGCAGGCTTACGCACTTGGAACAAATTTTCTCCTTACCCAGAAGAAATGAATCGTCAGCTGACAGGTGTAATCAGTGATCTTCATTTCTCGCCAACAGAGAAATCGGCCGATAATCTATTGCGGGAAAATAAATCTGCAGAGCAAATATTCATTACAGGTAATACGGCGATTGATGCGTTAAAAACAACAGTGCGACCGGAATATCAGCATGAGATTTTAGAGAAAATTGGTGACGATCGCTTAATCTTGATGACAGCCCATCGCAGGGAAAATCTTGGCGAGCCGATGAGACATATGTTTAAAGCGATCAAAAAAATTGTCGAAACGCATGAAGATGTACAATTAGTATATCCTGTTCACCTAAACCCTGCTGTAAGAGAAGTTGCGAATGAAATTTTACAAGGGCATCCACGGATTCATTTGATTGAGCCACTAGGGATGATCGACTTTCATAATTTTTCCTCGCGTGCCCATTTAATTTTAACTGATTCAGGTGGTGTACAAGAAGAAGCACCATCGCTAGGAGTGCCTGTGTTAGTGTTGCGTGATACAACAGAACGCCCTGAAGGTATTCAAGCAGGCACATTGAAACTCGTTGGTACAGATGAAGAAGTTATCTATGCAAACGCTCATAAACTGTTAACTAGTAAACAGGCGTACAATGCGATGTCGAAAGCTTCTAATCCATACGGGGATGGTCACGCTTCTGAAAGAATTGCAGAGGCCATTAAGTATTATTTTCGTGAAGGTTTAAAGAAGCCAGCTCCATTTAAGCCCTTAATATAAGAACGCTATTTTCGTAATGGTTGTAGCTTTTAACTCACTTACGATACTAGATTCTTTTTATTGTGCACTAGACACTCGCTTTTTCGCGAAGTTCCTCGGATTTTTCCTGCACGGCAACTCGAGGATTTCTGCAGCATTACACATTGGTTTTAAACGGCCTATAATAAAAAAGGTGATTACCTAAGTTTTAAAAAGGGTATTCACCTTTTTTATTTGCGCTTCCCATTAAATTCCGTAGTATAGGGAAGCTAGAAATCGAAGACGCTAACAAAAAAAGGAGGCGTCGTAATGAAGAAAAATCTATTTATTCTCGTTATTATTCTTTTTCTTTTTCCTTGTACGTTAGGTATGACTGCGTCTTCATCTCAACTAATTGTGCCTTCCTTGGATGAAATTCAAACAGAAGAACAAGTAGCTATCATCGTTTATAGTGATGACGCTGACTTACAAGTAGAAAAGGAGAAGCTCAAAGCACAAGGTATCGCAATAAGATACATATTTAACTATGCCCTAAAAGGGTTTTCTGTTGAAGCAACAAATGATAAGTTAGCACAAATAGAAAGGAATCAAACAATTCATCACCTTACGACCGTAAAAAATTATACTGTGCAAGCAGAGAATGACAATATTCAGCTTATTGGTGGAGAGGCTATTAGAGGATATTTTGATGATGATAATCACCGCCTTACTGGAGAAGGTGTTAAGGTTGGCGTCATTGATACGGGGATTGATTATCGTCATCCAGATTTACGCATTAGTTATGGTGGTGGGAAAGACCTCGTGGACCAAGATGACGATCCGATGGAAACAGTGAATATGGGACGGTTGGATACATTGCACGGCACCCATGTGGCAGGTATCATTGCAGCCAACGGAAAAGTTAAAGGTGTGGCACCAAAAGCAGAGGTTATTGCATATCGTGCTTTAGGCCCAGGAGGAAGCGGGACGACAGAGCAAGTGTTACAAGCAATAGAACAAGCGATGAAAGATAAAGTGGATGTCATTAATCTTTCATTGGGAAATAATGTGAACGGACCTGATCTCCCTATTAGTCTTGCTTTAAATAAGGCAGTCGATAGTGGAATTGTTGCTGTTACATCATCGGGTAATTCAGGGCCTGGCATTTGGAGTGTTGGCTCACCGGGTACGGCTGCCAAAGCGATATCTGTAGGAGCTTCTACCCCTACATTAAAAGTACCTTATTTACATATTGGTAAAAAAGAAATGAAGTTGTATCCACTGCAAGGAACGATTCCGTGGGATTTAAACAAATCATTTGAGTTATATAACGGTGGCATTGGGAAAGAGGAGCAATTAAAAGGAGCTAATGGAAAAGTAGTTATTGTGGAGAGAGGGGAATTAACTTTTACGGAAAAAAGTAAGAATGCCAAGGAAGCAGGAGCACTTGCTTTGCTCATTTACAATAATACACCGGGCTCCTTCATGGGCAATTTAGATGGGGTGTTAGATATCCCGGTTGTGTCATTAACGAAGGAAGATGGGGAAGAGATTAATCAAGAGCTTTCACAAGCTAAAAGATTATATGGACAAACAGTGATAAAGGAAGAAAAAGACATCTTAGCTGAATTTAGCTCAAGGGGTCCTGTGACTTCTACTTGGGAAATAAAACCTGATGTGGTTGCACCAGGAGTAGCCATTAATAGTACGGTACCTGGTGGGTACACACCATTACAAGGAACAAGTATGGCAGCGCCTCATGTGGCAGGGGCAGCCGCTTTGTTAATACAGGCTCATCCTGAATGGCGCCCTGAGCAAGTAAAAGCAGCACTAATGAATACGGCCTTATCTATGGTGAATGAAGATGGTACGCCATACCGGACCTTTGAACAAGGTGCGGGCCGGATTCAATTGAAGGAAGCATTAATGACATCTACATTAATCTATCCATCGTCCATACAGTTTGGTAAGTTTAAGTTATCAGAACAACATCATGACCATGTAGCAAAAATTACGGTAGAAAATACAACCGATGAAAAGCAGTCCTATGCTTTTGAAATCCCGAAAAAACAAAAGGGGATTGAATGGCGTCTACCATTATCATTTATGCTTGAGCCTAAGGAGAAGAAAACCATTCGATTACATATGATCGTTAATCCAAAGGAACTCACTGAAAAACTGGCAGACGGTACGATTCGATTGAATAGTAATAAGCAAACGATTCAGCTTCCTTATTTATACGTATTGGAAGAACCGGATTATCCCCGTGTCATGGGCTTTAGTTTTGGTAAAGGTGATAGTAAGAAAACGTATCGCTATGAAGTATATTTACCAGGTGGAGCTGAAGAGTTTGGGATTGCTTTATTCGATTCAACTTCATTAACTTTTATAGGCATGCTCGATTGGAAGAAAGATGTAAAGAAAGGCCAGGTAGAAGAGGATTTAGTCATAAGCGATTTACCACAACCTGGTTTGTATATTGCAAAAGTATTTGCTCGCAAATCTGGACAAGAAGATTGGATAGAGACCCGTTTATTCATTGGGGCTAATGGTGAATTAGAAATGATAGGAAATTAAGCAGTATAAAAATATTATAATTGAAAAACAATAGCCGAAAAGAACGCATAAATTTTCAGAATTTGCAAGAAAAATCTAGTGAAGATTTTATGAAAAAAGTGTGAACATCCATATTTTGCCCAAAAGAGAACTGGCGAAATTCCCATTAAACGCATTGACATTGACATGCCCCTATTGTATGCTTACAAAGGGTATTATTGATAAGGTTTTCATGAGCAGATTTTATAGTTTTATATCATATGAAATAGACGATTTATCATACTGCTTTCCTCAGAAAACCTCTTACCATTCTCGATTGAGAGGATGCGTTTTAATGCGTCATAATGACCGTCGCCCTTTTAAAGCGATGGCACTCATGTCCGCCATTCTTTCCCAATTAGTAGGCGCCATCCTTCTAGGTGTTTTTGCTGGAAGATGGTTCGATCGGTTACTAGAGACCGAACCACTGTTTCTAATAATCGGTTTATTACTAGGTTTGACAGTGGGCATTTATGCCATGCTTCGTTTAATCCAACAATTTTTTTCAGGAGAATAAACAAATATGCCGGAAATACAAGAAAGATTTAGTAGACAACGTAAATACATGCTTTTCTTGTTGTCGTTCTTTGTACTCGGCTGGGGCTTTACGTCTTATCAATCTATCTTTCTTGGCCTGATTTTGGGAACCGTTCTCAGCTTCTTTAATCTTTGGTTAATTGTAAGGAAGATGATTCAGTTCCGAGAAGCAGTAGAGAAAGAGCAAAAGGTGCGTTCACTAGGAACGATGTCGCGAATGGCATCTGCCGCTTTGGCAGTTATCATCGCACTGGAGTATCCAGCGTATTTTCACCTTATAAGTGTAGTGTTGGGATTAATGACGTCCTATTTAGTCATTATGATAGATTTTTTTCTTCAATCTTTTCATTTACGTAAAAAGCGGGAAGAGAGGTGAATAATTTATGGATCATGGAGCTCCATTGATAAAATTTATGGGGTTAACCTTCAACTTATCTAATATTTTGATGATAACAGTAGCAAGTGCGATAGTTTTCTTAATTGCTGTCATTTCAACTCGTCGTTTAGCAATGAAGCCGACAGGCATGCAAAACTTTTTTGAATGGGTGATGGACTTCGTTAAGAACATCATCAACAGCAACATGGCATGGAAAGATGGTGGTAGATTCCACGTACTTGGAATCACACTCATCATGTACGTATTTGTATCGAACATGCTAGGACTTCCATTTGCAGTCACCTATAACCACGAGCTATGGTGGAAATCACCAACAGCTGATCCGGTCGTAACGCTTACACTAGCAGCGATGGTGGTAGGTCTTTCACATTATTATGGTGTGAGAGTGAAGGGTCTGAAAGAATATGGGAAAGATTTCTTCAAGCCAATGTGGTTTATGTTCCCATTGAAAATCATTGAAGAGTTTGCCAACACATTAACACTTGGTTTGCGTCTTTACGGTAATATTTATGCAGGGGAAATCCTACTGACATTACTAGCAGGCTCACTTGCAACAGGGTTCTTAGGAACGGCTGTAGCAGTATTACCAACATTATTATGGATGGGATTCTCCGTATTTATCGGTGCTATCCAAGCATTTATTTTCTGTATGTTAACAATGGTTTATATGTCTCACAAAGTGAGTCACGACCATTAATATATACCTGTTCATTACATGAACAAAACATGTTTGTTAAAAATAATTTTATTCCAAAATTTTAAGGAGGAAACAAATAATGGGTCTTATAGCAGCAGCAATCGCAATCGGTTTAGCAGCACTTGGTGCAGGTATTGGTAACGGATTAATCGTTTCAAAAACAGTTGAAGGTATGGCACGTCAACCAGAAGCTCGTGGTATGCTTCAAACTACTATGTTCATCGGGGTAGCGTTAGTTGAGGCGATTCCGATCATCGGCGTAGTTATCGCATTCATGGTTATCGGTGGCTAATTTTTTGTATTTGTAAAATGGCGAAGATCATCACAAGTGGACCTTCGCCTTTCCTTTATGTAAATTCAATCGAATGACTTTAAAATAGTTTGACCTTAAGTGAACGTCTCTTGAAGGGAGTGAATCGAGGGTGTTATTAGATAGTTATGTATTAGGTGCATCTGGCGGCTTTAATGGTGGCGATATCATTTTCCAATTGATTATGTTCATCATTTTGTTAGCTTTAATTAAAAAGTTTGCATGGGGCCCACTTATGGGAATCATGAACCAACGTGAAGAACATATCGCTGGTGAAATTGAAGCAGCAGAAGCAAGTCGTGTAGAGGCGAAGAAATTACTAGAAGAACAAAAACTTCTATTAAAAGAAGCGCGTACAGAAGCGCAAACGTTAATTGAAAGCGCGAAAAAGCAAGGTGAAGCGCAACGCGAAGAGATAATTGTTGCGGCACGTGCTGAAGGCGATCGTTTGAAAAATTCTGCAAAACTTGAAATCGAGCAGCAAAAAGAACAAGCTGTATCAGCTATTCGTGAACAAGTTGCTTCATTATCTGTCCTAGTTGCTTCGAAAGTCATTGAGAAGGAATTAAGTGCAGCCGATCAAGAAAAACTAATTAACGAATATATTCAAGAGGCAGGCGAGAAGCAATGACGAGCTCAATAGTGGCAAAACGTTACGCGTTAGCTCTATTCCAGCTTGCGAATGAACATCAGCTTCTTGACCAAATGGAAGATGAGCTTCGTGCAGTGAAAGACGTAGTGAATCATGACTCTGAATTTAAAGCAGTGCTAAAGACTCCTAAGCTCTCTATTCAAAAAAAGAAAGAGATCGTAAAGGAAGCTTTTGCATCTGTTAACACATATGTGATAAACACTTTACTCATCATGGTGGAGCGTCATCGTGAAGATGAAATCACAGGTATGGTCGAGCATTTCTTAGACCTATCAGATGAGCAAAAAGGAATTGCTGAAGCGAAAGTTTACTCTGTTCGTCCTTTAACTGATGAAGAGAGAAACGCTTTATCTGCAACATTTGCAGCTAAAGTGGGCAAGCAATCCCTTCGTATAGAAAATATCGTTGATTCAAATTTATTGGGCGGTGTCAAGCTTCGCATAGGAAACAAGATTTTCGATGGCAGCTTACGTGGCAAGCTAGATAGACTTGAGCGACAATTGTTAGGCTAAGATTCGTAGATAGGGGTGAAACTCATGAGCATCAAAGCTGAAGAAATCAGTGCGCTGATAAAAAAGCAAATTGAAGGTTATCAGTCGGAAATTCAAGTGAGTGATGTCGGTACAGTTATCTCAGTAGGTGATGGTATCGCGCGTGTTCATGGTTTAGATAACGCCATGGCTGGCGAACTTGTTGAATTTTCGAATGGCGTTATGGGTATGGCGCAAAACCTTGAAGAAAGTAACGTCGGTATTGTTATTTTAGGACCATTCACAGAGATCAAAGAAGGCGATGAAGTACGCCGCACAGGACGTATCATGGAGGTACCAGTAGGTGAAGAACTTATTGGCCGTGTTGTAAACCCTCTTGGACACCCTGTTGATGGAATGGGACCAATCAATACAACAAAAACTCGTCCGATTGAAGGACCGGCTCCAGGTGTTATGGATCGTAAATCTGTACATGAGCCATTACAAACAGGTATTAAAGCGATTGACGCATTAGTGCCAATCGGTCGTGGTCAACGTGAGTTAATCATCGGGGACCGTCAAACAGGTAAAACATCTGTTGCAATCGACACAATTTTAAACCAAGCTGACCAAGATATGATTTGTATCTATGTTGCAATTGGTCAAAAAGAATCAACTGTACGTAATGCTGTTGAAACATTACGTAAAACAGGTGCACTAGATTACACGATTGTTGTAACTGCATCTGCATCTCAACCAGCTCCATTACTTTACTTAGCACCATACGCTGGGGTAGCAATGGGTGAAGAGTTCATGTATAACGGTAAACATGTACTAGTTGTTTATGATGACTTAACAAAACAAGCATCTGCTTACCGTGAACTTTCATTATTATTACGTCGTCCTCCAGGTCGTGAAGCATATCCAGGGGATGTATTCTACTTGCACAGCCGTCTTTTAGAGCGTGCAGCTAAACTAAGTGACGCAAAAGGTGCCGGTTCAATCACTGCGCTACCTTTCATTGAAACACAAGCAGGTGACGTTTCTGCCTATATTCCAACAAACGTTATTTCTATCACTGACGGACAAATCTTCCTTCAGTCTGACCTATTCTTCTCTGGTGTTCGTCCAGCGATTAACGCAGGTCTTTCTGTATCACGTGTTGGTGGTTCTGCACAAATCAAGGCAATGAAAAAAGTAGCTGGTACATTACGTCTAGACCTTGCTTCATTCCGTGAACTTGAATCATTCTCTCAATTTGGTTCAGATTTAGATGCAGCAACACAAGCGAAGTTAAACCGTGGTGCTCGTACAGTTGAGGTTCTTAAACAAGACCTTAATAAACCACTTAAAGTAGAAAAGCAAGTTGCGATTCTTTATGCGTTAACTCGTGGTTTCCTTGATGATATTCCAGTTGAAGATATCCGTCGTTTTGAAGAAGAATATCTTACTTGGTTAGATCAAAATCATAAAGAATTGCTTGACCATATCGCTACAACTCAAGGCCTTCCGGCTGATGAAGATATGGCAGCTGCAATTAACGAATTCAAGAAAACGTTTGTGGTTTCTGAATAATCATTGCAGAGTTAGACAGGATGGGATCGTTGTCCCTTCCTGCCTTTTCATGCATTGTTTTTACAGGATCTAATGATATATAAGGATTGGGACAGCCTACGCGCTAACCAATCAAACACACTTAAGTATAAGGGTGGTGAGAACCTGTGGCATCATTACGTGATATAAAGAACCGAATCAATTCTACGAAGAAAACAAGTCAAATTACAAAAGCTATGCAAATGGTATCAGCTTCAAAGATGACTCGTGCGGAAATGAATGCAAAAGCATTTGTACCTTATATGGAAAAAATCCAAGAGGTAACAGCGTCTATCGCAATTGGTAGTGCAGATGCATCACATCCAATGTTAGTGAGCCGTCCGGTTAAGAAAACGGGTTATGTCGTCATTACATCTGACCGTGGACTAGCTGGGGCATTTAACAGTAGAGTTCTAAAAGCCGTTAACCAAACAATTCAACAAAGACATAAGTCTAATGATGAGTTTGCGATAATAGCGATTGGTAGAATGGCCGTTGATTTCTTCAAAGGAAAAGGGATGAATGTAATCGTCGATATCGTCGGCGTAGCAGACCAGCCATCATTTGCTGAAATCAAAGACTTAACAACTAAAACGGTTGGTATGTTCTCTGATGAAACATATGATGAGCTATACATTTATTACAATCACTATGTCAGCGCAATTACTCAAGAAGTAACATCGAAAAAAATCTTACCACTAACAGATATTTCTAGTGGGTCAGACCAGTTAACTTCGTATGAATTTGAGCCTTCCGCTGAAGAAATTTTGAAAGTATTGCTACCTCAGTATGCTGAAAGCTTAATCTATGGTGCATTATTAGATAGTAAAGCTAGTGAGCATGCCGCGCGTATGACAGCGATGAAAAATGCTACGGATAATGCGAAGGATCTAATCAATGCATTAGACTTAAGCTATAACCGTGCGCGTCAGGCTGCAATTACTCAAGAGATTACTGAAATTGTCGGTGGAGCAGCTGCTCTAGAATAATTAAATAGCATTTCTTATTAGGAGGGAAAAAGATGAACAAAGGACGCGTTCTTCAAGTTATGGGTCCGGTTGTTGACGTAAAGTTCGAAAACGGTCAATTACCAGCAATCTATAACGCATTGCAAATTGATAACACTTCGCGTAACGAATCTGAAGTTGGAATCAACTTAACCCTTGAAGTTGCCCTTCATTTAGGTGATGACACTGTACGTACAATTGCTATGTCTTCAACAGATGGTTTACAACGTGGAACTGAAGTAATAGATACAGGTGCAGCCATCTCTGTACCAGTAGGTGATATCACTCTTGGCCGTGTATTTAACGTACTAGGTGATACAATTGACCTGGATCCAGCCATTACTGGTGATGCTCGTCGTGACTCTATTCATAGAGAAGCACCTACATTCGAAAAACTTTCTACAGAAGTAGAAATTCTTGAAACAGGAATTAAAGTAGTAGACTTACTTGCTCCTTACATCAAAGGTGGTAAAATCGGTCTATTCGGTGGTGCCGGTGTTGGTAAAACCGTTTTAATTCAAGAGTTAATCAATAACATCGCTCAAGAGCACGGTGGTATTTCTGTATTCGCTGGTGTTGGTGAGCGTACACGTGAAGGTAATGACCTTTACTATGAAATGACTGACTCAGGCGTTATTAAGAAAACTGCGATGGTATTCGGACAAATGAATGAGCCACCTGGAGCACGTATGCGTGTTGCCCTAACTGGTTTAACAATGGCTGAATATTTCCGTGATGAGCAAGGACAAGACGTTCTTTTCTTCATGGATAACATCTTCCGTTTCACGCAAGCAGGTTCTGAGGTATCTGCCCTACTTGGTCGTATGCCATCTGCCGTTGGTTACCAACCAACACTTGCAACTGAAATGGGTAAATTACAAGAACGTATTACTTCAACGAATGTTGGATCTGTTACATCAATTCAAGCGATTTATGTACCTGCCGATGACTATACTGACCCGGCTCCAGCAACAACTTTCGCTCACTTAGATGCAACAACAAACTTAGAGCGTAAATTATCTGAAATGGGTATTTACCCTGCCGTGGATCCATTAGCATCTACATCACGTGCACTTTCACCTGAAACAGTTGGTGAAGAGCATTATGAAGTAGCTCGTACTGTACAACAAACGTTACAACGTTACAGAGAGCTTCAAGATATTATCGCGATCCTAGGTATGGACGAGCTTGGAGACGAAGATAAGCTTATCGTTGAACGTGCGCGTCGTATCCAATTCTTCTTATCTCAAAACTTCCACGTAGCAGAGCAATTTACAGGCCAACCAGGTTCTTATGTTCCTGTAAAAGAAACTGTTAAAGGATTTAAAGAAATCCTTGAAGGTAAATATGACCACCTACCAGAAGATGCTTTCCGTCTAGTTGGTCGTATTGAAGAAGTAATTGAAGCTGCTAAAAAAATGGGCGTAGAGGTATAATTTAGGACCAGGAGGGTAAAAAATGAAGACGATTAAAGTCAGTGTTGTTACTCCCGATGGCCCGGTGTATGAATCCGATGTGGAAATGGTAAGTACCAAAGCTGAAAGTGGAGAGCTAGGTATTTTAGCAGGTCACGTCCCTATGGTTGCACCGTTACAAATTGGAGCTGTCCGTCTAAAGAAAGAAAATCAATCTGATTTGGTTGCTGTTAGCGGTGGTTTCCTCGAAGTACGTCCGGACCAAGTAACGATTTTAGCGCAATCTGCGGAACAAGCGACTGATATCGATCTTGATCGTGCCAAAAGTGCAAAAGATCGTGCAGAACAACGTTTGAATGAAACAAAGCGTGAAAACGTCGACTTCAAACGTGCAGAACTTGCACTAAAACGTGCGATGAATCGTATCAATGTTTCGGAGAGAAATATATAATCATCATGAAAACGAATCAATCCTGTTTTTATCATCAGGATTGGTTCGTTTTTTGTTTTGCGTGGGTCTATTTAAGCGTGTCTTTCGGGTGGTAAACGAACCGTGGAATGAATCGATGACATAAATTTGTGCTGTGATGCCTCTATAATACCAATACGTTTCAGAAATCCCGTGAGTGAATTAAATTGATTGGATGAGTTCAGCTGATAAACCAAAACGAGGCAAATAATGTGTGGTTGGAAAAATATGATTTGATTCGATGATAAACGAGTCAAAAAAATGAGGTAGCGGAAAAATTTGATTGGATTCAGTGATAAACGAGTCAAAAAAATGAGGTAGCAGAAAATATGATAGTATTCGGTGCTAAACGAGTCAAGAAAAATGAGGTAGCGGAAAAATATGAGTGTATCCAGTGTTAAATAAGTCAATTACGCTCAGTTTCTCAGCCTTCATCTTTTTGTAATTGCAAGCAAACATGCTCATAGTGAATTGAATTTCACTCATCCTGCTGATAAGATTTCTGACCCCTTGTGAGCAAAAGCTATATAGATCTATCTATTTCCTCACAATAATATAAACCTTCTCTTTATCCTACCAACAGTTCTTATTTTTTTCGGATAAGATTCAGTAAAAAAGATATATCCTATACAACTTGTCATATAAATGAAGTATGGGATAGATGGAAATGACTAGTGGCTTATCGACAGAATATGGCAAGGGTGTTATAATGTATCCGATTACATTTTAAAAATTTTGAATAGTCTCTATATTATGGAGGGGATGATATTGGAATTATGGCATCTGTATCAAAATAATTATTTGATAGTCCTTTCTTTTATAATTATCGGTGTGCTATTACCATTAGTTGCTCTATTTTTCGGGAAATTGTTGCGACCATATCAACCTAATGAGAATAAGTATACTACTTATGAAAGTGGAATTGATCCCTTTCAAGACTCAAGGGTACAATTCACGGTTCGTTATTACATGTTTGCTCTTCTTTTCGTCATTTTTGATGTGGAGACAGTGTTTTTATATCCATGGGCCGTAGCATATGAAAAATTAGGCATATTTGCTTTAATAGAGATGCTGATTTTCGTGTTTATGTTAGTGATAGGTTTAATATATGCTTGGAAAAAGAAGGTGCTGAAATGGATTTAAAATTAGATCAAATGAGTGAAAAAGAAATGGCTGAAATTCAGCGTAATATATTCATGTCTACATTAGAGCAGTTAAAAGGATGGGCTAGAAGTAATTCATTATGGCCGATGACGTTTGGCCTCGCCTGTTGTGCCATTGAAATGATGGGTGTGGGTTCTTCTCACTATGATCTCGATCGTTTTGGCTCTTTTTTCCGCACTTCTCCACGACAATCTGATGTCATGATTGTATCTGGTACCGTCACGAAAAAAATGGCTCCAGTAATTAGACGGCTTTATGATCAAATGCCTGAACCGAAGTGGGTGATTGCTATGGGCTCTTGTGCAACTGCAGGTGGTCCATATGTTTATTCTTATTCTGTTGTAAAAGGGGTAGACCAAGTGGTCCCAGTTGATGTGTACATACCAGGTTGTCCACCTAATCCTGCAGCACTCATATACGGTGTCAATAAGTTAAAGGCAAAAATCCGTTATGAGGCGAAAACAGGAAAGCGGGTGATCTGACTTGGATGAAAAAGATAAAGAGCAGTTAAAAAAGGAAGCAGCCGAAAAAGCAAGAGCAGCTGCACAAAGAAAACGGGAAGAGAGGGAAAAGAAAAAAGAAGAATCGCATGACTCAGTATCCGAAGTGAACCAAACAAAAGATGATGTTACCTCCAATCAAGATCTAGAAAAACAAAAAGCAGCGGCCGCCGCCAAGGCAAAAGCAGCCGCAATAGCAAAGAAAAAAGCAAAAGAGACAGAAAGAAAAGAAACAGAGCCAACCTCCAATCAAGATCTAGAAAAACAAAAAGCAGCGGCCGCCGCCAAGGCAAAAGCAGCCGCGATAGCAAAGAAAAAAGCAAAAGAGACAGAAGGAAAAGAAACAGAGCCAACCTCCAATCAAGATCTAGAAAAACAAAAAGCAGCGGCCGCCGCCAAGGCAAAAGCAGCCGCAATAGCAAAGAAAAAAGCAAAAGAGACAGAAGGAAAAGAAACAGAGCCAACATCTAACCAAGACTTAGAAAAACAAAAGGCAATCGCTATTGCCAAAGCCAAAGCAGCCGCTGCAGCGAAACGAAAGGCAAAGAACGCGAATGAAAGTGGCGATTCAGAGAAGGCTAAAGCCATCGCAGCCGCCAAAGCAAAGGCAGCTGCAGCAGCAAAGGCAAGAGGGAAAACAACTCAAGCAAAAGAAACAGAAGAGCCAGAACCTATCACACCATCACCTCAACAACCAATCTTAGATCGTTACCTCAACATTGTAAAAGAACACTACAAAGAAGATATTTTAGAAGATTCCTATATTAATCGTATGAGCAAGCATGTGCCCACTATTGTTGTTAAGCTAGAACATTACTATTCCCTTGCCTTGTTATTCAAACAACATAGCGGTCTTCATTTTGAATTTTTATCAGAATTACATGGAACTGATTTTGAAACATATATGGAGATTTATGTTCATTTATACTCCTTTAAAAATAAGCAGTCTGTCGCTTTGAAAGTGAAAATGGATCGTGAAAATCCAAGAGTTGATTCTATTGCAACTATATGGCCAGGTGCGAACTGGCCAGAGTGTGAAGCATATGACCTCCTTGGTATTCAATTTACCAACCACCCTGACCTACATCGCATTATGCTTGGGGAAGATTGGGTTGGTCATCCTCTCCGCAAGGATTATGAACCTTATGATGTGGAGGTGTAAAAGGCAATGATCAGAACAGAAGAGATGCTATTGAATGTAGGACCACAGCATCCCAGTACACATGGCGTTTTTCGTCTTGTTATCAAAATAGATGGAGAAATGATTATTGATGCCAAACCAGTCATCGGTTATCTCCATAGAGGAACAGAAAAAATAGCTGAAAATCTGCAATATACACAAATCATTCCCTATACAGATCGCTTAGATTACTTGGCCGCGATGACAAATAATTATGTGCTTTGCCACGCAGTTGAAACGATGATGGAGCTAGACATTCCTGAACGAGCGGAATACCTTCGCATCATCACGATGGAACTCGGTAGAATTGCTAGTCATCTTGTTTGGTGGGGTACATATTTGCTTGATTTAGGGGCGACAAGTCCATTTTTATACGCTTTTAGAGAAAGAGAAATGATCATCAATTTGTTAAATGAAATCTCAGGTGGCCGCCTAACATTTAATTATATGAGAGTAGGCGGAGTGAAATGGGATGCACCAGACGGTTGGATAGAAAAAGTGAAGGCGTTTATTCCTTACATGAGAGAGCAGTTAGCGGGTTACGGAGATCTCGTAACCGGCAATGAAATTTTCCTTAATCGTGTAAAGGGTATCGGTCAATACACAAAAGAAGAGGCAATGGACTATTCCTTAAGCGGAGCCAATTTACGTTGTACTGGGCTTGCTTGGGATTTACGGAAAAGTGAACCTTATTCCATTTACGACCGGTTTTCTTTTGAAATATGTACAGCTGATACAGGTGATGCATGGGGAAGGTACCAAGTGCGTATCCAGGAAATAGAACAAAGTTTACGGATACTTGAGCAAGCGGTGGAGCAATTCCCTGAAACAGGTGAGGTCATGGGTAAGGTTCCTAAGGTCATTAAACCGCCTAAAGGAGAAACGTTTGTACGCATCGAGTCTCCTCGAGGAGAAATCGGTTGTTATATTGCCAGTGAAGGTAAGAAAGAGCCATATCGTCTGAAATTTAGGCGGCCGTCTTTTTATAATCTGCAAATCTTACCGAAGTTACTAGTTGGTCAGAATATGGCTAATTTAATCGCAATCCTTGGCGCAATTGATATCGTGCTTGGGGAGGTGGACGGATAATGATTGAGGGATTATTAACTTCTGAAGCGACATGGCTCCATTTCTTCATTTATTTTGCATTAACGGTTCTGCTGTTATTTATTGTTCTAGGGTTTGTCACTTATGCCATTTTAGCAGAAAGAAAGGTTATGGGCTTTATGCAATTGCGGCATGGGCCTAACCAAGTAGGAGGAAGATGGGGACTATTACAAACAGTTGCGGATGTCTTGAAGCTACTGATTAAGGAAGATGCCATTCCACGGGCAGCAGACAAACCATTATTTATTCTTGCACCGTTAATTGCTTTTACACCTGCTTTTATGGTATTAGCAATCATTCCATTCACTGATCGATTTCAATTCGCTGATATCGGTGTTGGTTTGCTTTATTATATTGCTGTCTCGGGTATTACGACTGTCGGAGTTGTGACCGCAGGGTGGGCTTCTAATAATAAATATGCATTAATGGGGGCAATGAGGGCAGCCGCACAGATGATATCATATGAAATTCCACTAGTTATGTCGGTCATTGGTGTCATTCTTCTGACAGGAAGTATGAACTTAAATGATATTGTGTTAGCGCAAGAAAATGGCTGGTATATTCTTTGGCAACCGATTGCCTTTATCGTCTTCTTTATTGCAGCAGTAGCTGAATTGAATCGGGTGCCGTTTGATTTGGCTGAAGCGGAGTCGGAACTTGTTGCAGGTTATTTTGTTGAGTATACCGGTTTTCGTTGGGCGTTCTTTATGTTAGCTGAGTATGTGTATATGTTCGCAATGTCAGCGTTAATAACTGTCGTCTTTTTAGGTGGTTGGCTACCATTACCCTATTTAGGGTTTATACCGGGAGCCGTTTGGTTTGCACTTAAATTTATGGTTGTTATCTTTCTGCTTATTTGGTTCCGTGTTACTTTCCCAAGGATACGTGCCGACCAACTAATGGAGTTCGGCTGGAAGGTATTATTGCCAGTAGCTATAGCGAATATCTTCCTCACTGCATTATTAAAAGAATGGATCAATCTATTTTAAAAGGGGTGACAAAGGTATGTTTGGATTAGCAAAAGGATTGAAATACACGTTGAAAAATATGACGCGCAAGAAACTAACCTATGATTATCCTAATGAACCCTTACCACTTCCCGATCGCTTTAGGGGAATTCAAAAATTTTATCCAGAAAAATGCATCGTCTGTAATCAATGTGCCAATATATGTCCGACAGATTGCATTACACTCACGGGGAAAAAGCATCCCGATTCAAGTAAGCGGGGGAAAATTATTGATACGTATGATATAAATTTCGAAATTTGTATACTATGTGACTTATGTACGGAAGTTTGTCCTACTGAGGCAATCATTATGACAAATCATTTTGAACTCGCAGAATATAGTCGTGATGAATTATTTAAAGATCTTGTGTGGTTGGATGAAAATGATACCCAATTACGAAAGGAGAATAAGGCATGAGCGGCGAGTTTTTCATATTTATTGTTTTATCACTCATCGCTATAGGCGGTGGGATCATGATGATCAACTTAACAAAGGTTGTTCATATGGTCGTCGCTCTCGTCTTTACTTTCATTAGTATTGCTGGCATTTACGTCATGCTTTCTGCAGAATTTATTGCAGTAGTCCAAATCCTTATCTATTCAGGTGCGATCACAATTATGATGCTTTTTGGCATTATGTTAACGCGTCATAATGACAAGAGCGAGACGAGTGGAGGAGGCTTTAGAAAATTTCTCATCTTTCTAGCCATCCTTGGGTTCGGGCTCGTCTTTTACTTAGGTATATACCAACTTGAACTAGGGGAACCATCCACTTCATTGCATGAAAATAATACAGAGCAAATAGGGATTGCCCTTTATTCGAAATATATTATTCCTTTTGAATTAACTTCGGTTATTTTACTCGTCGCCCTTATTGGTGCGATAGTGTTAGCGAAACGGGATGATGAGGAGGGGGAAGAACGTGAGTAGTGTGCCGTTATCTGCCTATTTAACACTAGCCATTATCCTCTTTTGTATCGGATTATACGGGGCATTAACGAAGAAGAATACTGTCATTGTACTTATTGCCATTGAATTAATGTTAAATGCGGTTAATATTAACCTCGTTGCTTTTAGTAAGTATGGCATGATGCCTTCAATAGATGGCCAAATATTTGCCCTTTTTGCCATTGCAGTTGCTGCGGCTGAGGCGGCAGTCGGGCTCGCTATCCTCATAGCTATCTATCGAAATCGTAAATCCGTCAATGTAGATGATTACAACTCTTTGAAAAATTAACTTGAATGAACATACGTCATTCGTATGAATAAAAGGGGACATGAAGAAATGATGGAGATTGCATGGATCATACCGCTTTTTCCGCTTTTCTCCTTCTTAGTGCTACTTATTTTTGGAAGGAAGTGGCGGAGAGGGCAAATTGATTTCGCAGTAATTCTTTCCTTAGTTAGTTTTATATGTGCTTTACTGGTTTTATTTGCGCGTTTCACGCAGGAAAATGTAAAGGTAGAGTTCATATGGCTAACCATAGGAGAGACTCAATTGACTGCAGGTTTTGAGGTCAATCAATTAAATGCCCTTATGCTTGTCATTGTCTCGCTCGTTAGCTTCCTCGTACATATGTATTCAAAGGCATACATGGAGGGAGATGAGCGCATAACAGTATTTTTCTCATACTTAGGATTATTCACCTTTGCGATGCTTGGACTTGTTCTTTCTCCTAATCTATTACAAACATATATATTCTGGGAGCTTGTGGGCGTTGGCTCATTTCTATTGATTGGTTTTTATTTTTATAAAGAAGAGGCAAAAGTAGCTGCCAAGAAAGCATTTATCATGACGAGAATTGGTGATATCGGCCTTCTCATTGGTATGATTCTTCTCTTTTGGCAAGTAGGGAGCTTTGAGTATGATGAGATTTTTGCTGCTATCTCAGCGGGTGGTCTATCAGAAACGATGGCTACCTTAACAGCTATTCTTATCTTTATCGGAGCCGTTGGGAAGTCTGGTCAGTTCCCGTTGCATTCGTGGTTACCTGATGCGATGGAAGGACCCACGCCTGTATCGGCATTAATTCATGCTGCCACAATGGTAGCAGCTGGTGTTTACCTTGTAGCAGCACTTTATCCGTTATTCGCCTTCAGTGAGGTGGCCATGCTTACCATAGCTATTGTTGGTGGATTTACCGCCATTTTTGCTGCAACGATTGGGATGACCCAAAAAGATATTAAAAGAGCTTTAGCGTATTCTACTGTAAGTCAGCTAGGTTATATGATGCTTGCATTAGGGGTGGGAGGTTACGTGGCCGGTGTATTCCATTTAACAACACACGCCTTTTTTAAGGCACTATTGTTTTTAGCAGCTGGTAGTGTCATTCATGCTGTTCATACCCAAGATATTGAGAAAATGGGTGGCTTATGGAAGAAGATGAAATGGACTGCACCGTTCTTTCTAATTGGGACAATGGCGATTAGCGGAGTACCTTTATTATCAGGCTTTTTTAGTAAAGAAGAAATATTAGTGTCTGCCTGGGTGAGTGGTCATTACTTATTATTCACACTTGCAATCATTGCTGCTTTCTTCACTGCATTTTACATGTTCCGCTTATTTTTCTTAGTATTTGGTGGAGAAGAAAAGAAAGAGCATTCAATGGTAAAAGATTCATCCAATTGGATGACCGTTCCCATGCTGGTTCTTGCGTTGTTAGCGATTGTTGCTGGTTATATACAAACCCCTTGGTTCGGAACATTTTTAGGAGATTGGTTAACAACGGGGATAGCTGCAAATGTGCATGGTCATCTCGATGGTCCGCTTTGGGTGATGATTGTAGCCACGATTGTAGCATTCTTAGGTATCTTGCTTGCTTGGTTGATGTATAGTAAGAAAGTTATTTCCAGAGATTGGTTTACATCAAGAGCTCCTTATACGTATCAGCTTGTAGTAAATAAATATTATATCGATGAAGTGTATCAGTATATCTTTGTTAAAGGTAGCCGCTTTGTAAGTCAAGTTCTACATTTCGTGGAGGTTTATTTAATTGAAGGTCTCATTTCTCTTGTAACCATCACCATTAAACAGTTGAGCATGATTGGTTCAAAGTTTCAAAATGGGCAGACTCAATTGTATGGAACGGTTGCTTTTGTTGGGTTAGCCATTCTGATCGTAGTGTTTGCAGTGACAGGAGGTGGCTTATAGTGGGATTCCCGTTTATATTGAGCATTATTGTATTTGCGCCCCTTCTCGGTGTCTTATTATTAACACTGGTTGCAAAAACGAAGGAGAAAACGATTAAAACAGTCGCTACACTTAGTACCCTTCCTTCTCTTTTTCTATCAATCTACTTAATTATCTCATCTAAGATGGGTGTAGAGTTAGTTAGTTTTTCTGGGAAATTAAGTTGGATGCAATTTGGTAATCCCGAAGTCTTTGGCAAATTATACAGTATTGATTATGAATTAGGAGTAGACGGTTTTTCTCTTATTCTATTGTTATTAACTGCCTTACTCTCTACGTTAGCCGCCTTTGCTTCATTTCAGATCAAAGCAGGGTGGAAAGGTTATTACATGCTATTTCTATTATTAGAAGTTGGCATGCTCGGGGTGTTTGCTGCTGAGAACTTAGTATTATTCTTTATCTTTTTTGAAGTGACTTTAGTGGCAACCTTCTTTTTAATAGGCAAATGGGGGCTATATGAAAAAGAACGAACAGCCTTCTCTTTGCTCATTTATAACGGGATTGGGTCAGCAATCCTTTTAGTTGTCATCATGGTATTGTTTGCTAAAACAGGTACGGCGAATATCGAGGCCTTAATGTCTATTTTAAGTGCAGATGATGGAACGGTTTTTTCATCAAAAGAGAAAACGGGCTTGCTGCTTGCCTTATTCATTGCCTTTGGGATTAAGCTTCCTATTTGGCCGTTTCACAGCTGGATGGTTAAGGTTCATGCTGAAGCGCCAGCAGCAATTGTCATGCTTCATGCGGGTGTACTGTTGAAAATTGGCGCCTATGGTCTCATCCATTTTGGTTTAGGCTTCTTTCCAAACCAGTTTCAATCGCTCACTTTATGGCTGGCGATACTTGGTGTAATCAACTTGCTTTATGGTGCGTTTTTAGCATTATCCCAACAAGAACTGAGAAAAATTTTAGCTTACTCATCGATTTCGCATATGGGTATCGTGCTTATCGGATTGGCTGCATTAAATGAAGCGGGGATACAAGGAGCGATGTTTCAAGTGGTCTCACATGGGTTAATTGCCGCCTTGTTCTTCTATCTTATCGGTATCTTTTACGAGAGATATCAATCTAGTTCCATGGATGATTTAAATGGGCTAGCGAAAACAATGCCAATCGCTTCAGGTTTTTTGTTAGTAGCAGGTCTCGCCTCATTAGGTTTACCCGGTATGTCAGGGTTTGTCGCGGAATTTCTCGTGTTCCTGGGTCTATTTCAAGAATGGCCAGTGCTTGCAGTTATCGCATGTTTAGGCATTATATTGACGGCTGTATATATATTACGAGCAGTGCTAGGGATTACTTTTGGCCAACAAGAGAAGGCGAAAAGGGTAAGAGATATGACGTCATTAGAGATTTGGCCAGCAATTATTTTGCTTTTATGTATTGTTGGTATTGGTGTTTATCCAGATATTATCGGTTCAACTTTAAAATCAATCATCATTGGATTAGGGGGGTGAAATAAAAATGGATCTTGATACATTATTATCATTTAGTTGGCATGCGATGGTTCCAGAATTCATTATTCTTGGTACAGCTACTCTACTATCCCTCCTAGATTTATTTCTACCGAGGTCGTTTCATCGGAAATGGCTCGGTTGGCTTGGTGTAGGAAGTATCGTTGCAGCTTTAATCTTTTTACTTACACTCATAGGGGACACACCTTTTGCGATCCTCTATGACACCTTCCGATTAGATTCCTT
Organism: Cytobacillus sp. FSL R5-0569; assembly: GCF_038007265.1. Taxonomy (NCBI): domain Bacteria; kingdom Bacillati; phylum Bacillota; class Bacilli; order Caryophanales; family Bacillaceae; genus Cytobacillus; species Cytobacillus sp. FSL R5-0569. Next base: position 4,368,652 of record NZ_JBBOWW010000001.1, on the reverse strand, counting down.
TGCGATTGCTTTTAAATTAGTGTTATTAGTTGCTGCCGGCTTTGTGTTGTTGTTAGCTATTTCATATGAACCGAAAGAAGAATTAACGGAGTTCAGGGGAGAGTTTTTCTATTTATTTTTAGTGGCATTACTTGGTGCGATGATTATGTCCTCCAGCGCTGATTTAATTACTCTTTTTGTAGGTTTAGAGCTAATGACCTTATCATCCTATATATTAGTAGGAATAAGAAAGAAGCATCTCCCTTCAAACGAGTCAGCAATGAAATATGTCATTAATGGTGGAATTGCCACAGCTATTACTTTGTTCGGTATGAGTTATTTATATGGGATTGCTGGGACAACCAATATTTTAGAAATGGCGGGTAGGCTTCAAGAGTTAACGAATACTCAACATCTATTTTTATTAGCACTAGCTTTTCTGATGATTTTAGCTGGTTTAGCATTTAAAATCGCTGCAGCACCTTTTCATATGTGGACACCAGATGTTTATGAAGGAGCGCCGATACCAGTTACCGCTTTTTTGAGTATTATTTCAAAAGCAGCAGGGTTTATTTTAATCATTCGAATGTTCATCACGGTTTTTTATCATATTCCGGATGTGAGTAACAATTCTTCTTTATTAATGGCGCTGCAAAACTTTTTAGCCGTTCTTGCTGCCGTGACGATGATATGGGGGAATTTAGTGGCACTAAGGCAAACGAAGATTAAGCGGATGCTTGCCTATTCAAGCATTGCACATGCGGGATATTTATTAGTTGCGGTAACGGCTTTCTCCGCCTTTATGGTAGAGACGATTTGGTTTTATTTAACGGCCTATTTATTTATGACAATCGCTGTTTTTTCCTTGTTACAATTAATGAATATTGAAGAGCTAAAGCAATTGTCTGGGCTTTCCAAACGCGCTCCCCTTTTAGCTGTTGCACTCGCACTTACTATGCTAGGGTTAGCGGGGATACCAGGAACATCAGGGTTTATTGGCAAACTGAATATTTTTCTAGGCGCATTAAGCACAGAACCAACGCATTATCTATTAGCTGTTATCCTAATCGCCACTACGGTGATATCTTATATATATTATTTTAAATTGATTATTTACGCTTTCTTCCGAGAAGCGAATCATACTTTTCAAATGAGTGGGAAGAAGTTGAATAGCATTATCATAAGTATTTGCGTGATGATGACAGTATTACTAGGCGTTTTTCCACAATTAGCTTATGATTTCCTCCATCAAAATTTTTTATCATTTTATGATTTCTTACAGTAGAAACGGGTATAGAAGAAGGGAGAGCTCCTTCTTCTTTTTTATTTATGGAAAGCAAAGAGCTTAAAGTAAAGTAAATTATGGAAAAATAAATTTAGGTGAAACGAAAACTGAAACAAAAACGTCAATTGTTAAGAGGGTGTGTGCTATCTTTCTGAAGGTGATTTGAGTTAAAATAAATGGTGTAGTTTTTGATTGAAGGAGTGGGTCATGTGATCTCTGGATTTGGCCAACAGGCATTGGTTAGTATTATTGTACATTTAATATTTATTGCTGTAGCTTGGTATGCTTTGCAAGCGATTAAAATTGATACGTGGATCAAGGCGAACCATGTTTTGCAAGCAAGGGTATTATATGTATTGTTATCGATCGCACTTGGATCGATTGTCGGTAACTTTGTGCTTGATTATCTTCTTTGGTCTCAACAACTTCCATTTATTTTGCAATAATCCATTTGTCAAAAAATAGACCTTAAATATAGGTCTTCGTACATGTTTTCATTTGCTCAAAGTTTGAGTACAATGCATGATGTTGCTATAAATTTTCTTAAAACTATACATATAATCTGACTTAATATTCACTCAACTAGTGGATGTCAAAATGTGACGATAATTCCCAAGTATGCCGATCTCTCCTTTGGTAACAATGGTAGTAAGGGAGGGAGTTAAATGAAGAAGTATTCATTTATATTTTCTATAATGGGAATTGTCGGGTTAGTTTGGATTATTTTCGGCAATCATTCGGATGCAGCATCTGTAGAAGAGCTTTCACTAATACAAATCGCTCAAACTGTTCAGGACGAGAATATTTTGATTCAAGAATGGTCAGTTCATGCAAGGGAAAACTTGGAAACACTACAAACCTTTGCAGAAGTAAAAGCATATACTAAAGAGATGAAAAAGAGTTTTACGGACTGGAAATGGTCTGTCCAAAAGGAATCTCAAGAAAGATATGAAGTCATAGGAACGCTTAAAAAAAATGATCTGACTGAAACGATAAAAATACTTTCAACCGACACAAAAAACAATGTACAAACGTATGTCATTTATGAGGCGAAAGGTGCTGGCTACGAAGGCAGTATCCAGGAAAATATGGGGAACTATATGAAAAGTCAGATGTCTGACATTTTTACTAAAAAACCCAATATTTTCTCTTGTATCATTGGTCATTATGATGGTAATATGAGGGAGTCTATGCTTGAACAAATGAACGGATTATTGTCCACATTTAATGCGAAAGAAATAGAAGCGTTAGAAGAAGAGCAATTTATTTCGACATCGGCATATTCACCTATGTTCAAAGAGTCTGTTACAACGGATGGCAAAGATATGAATTTACAAATTGGCTTAAGAAAAGAAGGGTTGGGCGCTAAGACAACTATTGTTATCGGCACACCCATCATAACGATTGAATATTAATATAGAGAAAATGGACGCGGAGGGGAATACACTTTGGAAAAAATCATCGTCCGCGGCGGAAATCGGTTAAGTGGCACAGTCAAAGTAGAAGGCGCAAAAAATGCTGTTTTACCGGTAATCGCTGCAACATTGTTAGCAAGTGATGGAAAAAGCGTAATTCGTGATGTCCCAACTCTCTCCGATGTATATACAATTAATGAAGTATTACGTTTTTTAAACGCCGAAGTGGGGTTTGATAACAATACAGTAACTGTTGATGCATCTAGAGAGTTAAAAGTAGAAGCACCATTTGAATATGTTCGAAAAATGCGTGCATCTGTTTTAGTCATGGGTTCACTATTAGCGAGAAATGGAAGAGCAAGAGTAGCATTGCCAGGCGGCTGTGCGATTGGTTCACGCCCGATAGATCAACATTTAAAGGGTTTTGAAGCAATGGGTGCAACAGTTAAGGTTGGCAACGGTTTTATTGAAGCAGAAGCTCCAGAAGGAAAACTGCATGGTGCGAAAATATATCTTGATTTTCCTAGCGTAGGCGCAACAGAAAATATTATGATGGCTGCTACATTAGCAAAGGGTACAACGATTCTAGAAAATGTAGCAAAAGAGCCAGAAATTGTGGACCTTGCGAACTTCCTTAATAAAATGGGTGCAAAAGTTCGTGGTGCTGGAACAGGAACGATTCGTATTGAAGGTGTGGATGTATTATTTGGTGCTGAGCATCATATTATTCCAGACCGAATTGAAGCAGGTACATTTATGGTAGCAGCAGCCATTACAGGCGGCGATGTTCTTGTCAAAGGCGTTGTACCAGAACATGCAACATCTTTAATAGCAAAAATGGAAGAAATGGGCGTTCAGTTTATCGAAGAGGAAGAAGGCGTTCGCGTCATCGGCCCGTCAGAACTTAAAGCTGTCGATATTAAAACGATGCCTCACCCAGGTTTTCCAACAGATATGCAATCTCAAATGATGGCACTATTGCTTCATGCCAAAGGCACAAGTGTTATTACGGAGACTGTATTTGAAAACCGCTTCATGCATGTGGAAGAATTCCGTCGCATGAATGCAGATGTGAAAATCGAAGGTCGCTCTGTTATTATGGAAGGACCATCCAACCTACAAGGTGCAGAAGTTGCCGCAACCGATTTACGTGCTGCAGCTGCTCTCATCTTAACAGGACTTGTAGCAGACGGCATAACACGTGTAACAGAATTAAAACATCTTGACCGTGGCTATGTCGATTTCCATAAGAAACTAGCGAGCTTAGGTGCAGACATTGAACGTGTGACTGAAGCAGACGAAGATATGTCTACAACTGAACAAACCATCATTACTGATTTGAATGCATAAAAATGGCGAACCACTAATCTTTTTAGAGATTGGTGGTTTTTTTTAGCTAAGGATGAAAATGTAGATGTACATATATGTGAGATCAAAAAAGCCAAGTTATATTAGGGAATGGGTGCACAGAGTATATAAAACTGATGAGATGTTGGGCAAACAGGAAATGCGCACAAATGAAGTCACATAACCATCGAGATGTGATTGAGGGCAAAAAAGGACAAAGGTTCATCCACAATTTTTTTTAGGTGTTGTAGGACTCTATCTATGATTTGGTTGTGGACTCAAAACTATTCATTACCATAGTGAAGGTGAACATTTAGCTCTCGCAATTAGCCCTAACTCCATTTTCACTCGGTTCTCTATCTCTACCATTACACAAGAAATAGCTACTTTACTAGAGAAATTCAATAGTGGGATTTTGTCATAATGGCTCTATTTCGACCATATGATTGAATGAGACGTGAATCTTGATGGAGGCTAGCATATGACAAAATTCAAACCATTCATCGTACTATCAGCATTACTCTTTACACTTGTATTAATTATTCCAGCCTTACTAGTAGTTCTTCCTTTGGGAAATGATGAGAAGCAAGAGAATCGAGAAACTGTAACTGCGGAGAAGAAGAAGGGGGAGGCAACACCTTTCACCTCGATGGAACCTGCAGTTGATGTGGCTGTTTACCGTACCGATGCCAACAAAGTGGAAACCTTTGCTTTTGAAGACTATCTTATTGGGGTTGTTGCTTCTGAGATGCCTGCTGAGTTTGAGCTAGAGGCGTTGAAGGCACAAGCATTAGCAGCGCGAACGTATACAATGCAGCATCTACTGGCAGATGAGGGTTCATTACCAGATGGTGCCATGATTACTGATTCCACTGATGATCAAGTTTTTAAAAACAAAGAAGAGCTCAAGAAAATATGGAAGTCCGATTATGATTGGAAAATCGAGAAAATTACGCAAGCAGTTCAAGAAACAAGTGGGCAAATTCTTACCTATGATGGTAATCCTATAACAGCAGCGTTCTTTTCAACAAGTAATGGCTATACGGAAAATGCAGAAAATGTTTGGGCTAATGCGACCCCGTATTTAAAAAGTGTCAAAAGCCCCTGGGACATTGATACACCAAAATTTGCTGATCAAATCTCTATCCCTGTGTCCGAATTTGAAAAAAAATTAGATGTGAAAGTACCTTCGGGTCAAACTGTTGCTAAAATTGTTGAGAAAACAGATGGTAATCGAATAGGGAAAGTAAATATTAATGGAACCATGATTAAAGGAACAGATGTTAGAATGAAATTAGGATTGCAATCAACTGACTTTACCCTGAAGAGAAATGGCGATCAGATTAATATACAAACAAAAGGATATGGACATGGGGTTGGCATGAGTCAGTATGGTGCAAACGGTATGGCGAAAGAAGGTAAATCATATAAAGAAATCGTTTCTTATTATTATAAAGGAATCGAAATAAGTGAATCTGATACGATGGTGGCAAAATTAACTGCACAAAAGTAAGTTTAAACAAACAGCTTCAATCGGAGCTGTTTGTTTTCTGTTTGAATGTAGATCTCTTAGTACTTAAGTATTCAGAAAATAATTATTTTGATAAAACATGTATATAAAAATCGAGTTAGTAAAAAATAAATCCAAAAAAATTTTTAGATGATGTATATATCTTCTGGAATCTGTTCAAACTGATGCCAGAGGTGATGAAAAATGAGAGAGGAAGAAAAAAAGACTTCTCAAGATTCTAGTTTTAAAAAGTTTATGAAGAAACGTTGGGCATATCCAGCAATTTACATCGCGAGTGCAGCACTCATACTTAGTGGCGTTCTATGGTTCCAAAACAGCAATGAAAATGCTTCAGACACAGATGGATTCGATTACGGTGAGACAGATCTTACTGGCAAAGGTAATGAGGATGCAGTTGAAGTAAATAATGCAATGGAGAACTTTGTGCTACCGGTAGAAAAAGCGGACGGAGCAGTAATCCAAACTAAATTCTATGATGTACATGGTGAGGAAGCGGCTCAAGAAGAAGCTTTGGTATTCTACAATAACACATACCAACCAAATGCAGGTATTGACATTGTTATGGAAGATGGGAAAACATTTGAAGTTCGTGCAGCATTAAGTGGAACAGTTACTAAGGTGGAAGAAGATGCAACACTAGGTAATGTCGTTGAAATTCAGCATGCTGAAGGAATTGTGACACGCTACCAATCCATTACTGATATGAAAGTAAAAGAAGGTAGTGTAGTGGAGCAAGGAGATACAATTGCTCAATCTGGTCAAAGCCAAATTAACCAAGAAGCTGGAGAGCACGTACATTTTGAAATCCGTAAAGATGGTGTAGCTGTAAACCCAGAAGAGTTTGTTGGTAAAACGTTAAGTCAATTGGAAAAAGCTGAAATAGCTGAAGAGAGTACACCTGCTGAAGATGCAGCCCAAGAAGGTTCAACGGAAAGTGCTGATGATGAATCAGATGCTGCGCCAAGTGATGAAGGCCAATCAGAAGATGATGGTGCAAGCAATGAAGATGAAACAGACGCTGATACTTCTTCGGATTCACAAGAATCATAAATAATGTTGAGACAAAAATGGAAAAGTTTCGACATTTCTCGGGAAATATTCATTCGTGAATATTTCCCTTTTTATTTCTTATGGTGTTTGAGTAGAATGTATTGATAGTAATGAATTTTTTTTATATGTAATGAATAAATCTTGACCAGTAAATGCTTGAAGTCTAGAAGCAGACTGTAGAGGTGCCAGTAAAGTGAAGAACTCTTCATCGGCTTGGAATTCGAGCACACGATCATCTGCAGCTCCAATAAGTTTAGCTTGCGATGTATACATTTCATCAATGATGGTTAATGGCTGAAAAGCGTTAATATGATTATCTTTAAGGTTGTTGAGTGTTTTTAATTCTTCAACGCTTAGTCCGTATCTACCGGCAATTCTCCATAATGTTTCCCCAGGAGCGACAATATGTATAAATGGTTCACCTGATAAACCTTGATAGTTTGTAGGATATGGAATGTCTAGCAATTGCCCTACAGTAATATAATTGTCTACAAGTTGGTTATGTATTTTTAATTCTTCGACAGAAAGATTATGTTTTTTGGCAATACGATAGAGTGTATCATTTTTTTTAACTTTATAAGTAGCGGCTTCTGATGATTGCTCATTCAAGCTGAAAATGACAGCAAGAATAATGACTGTAGCAGCCAAGATGCCTGTTAATTTCATTCTTCTTATTTTCATCCTTCTTTGTCTCGCTTCAAAGATTCTCTCTTTCCGTGGCTTTAACACTGTCAAAATAAATCACCCTTCAATTGGAAAATAATTGTTATATAACCATGTTTTATCTATTGGCTCGATTTTTAGTGTAAGTCAGGGATGGATTAAACAACAATAGGAATAAAGAATCTCTTGTTCATTATAAAGAATTGGGTATTTGGATTTTATGTATGGACTTTTATCACTTTTCATTGGTTACTGAAATACATTTAATTGAGTGATTAGAACTAAAAAATGCTCTTTTGTAATATAGAGTAAGAAAAAGGGTTTGCGAAACTTGTCGAAAAATAAGAATTTATAATCAGGTCTAATCACCCTTTTTTAAGTCATAAGTCGCAGGTATTAAATAACAACCATGTTTTATAGAGAATGTCTTCTTGAAAAAGATTGCTTAAAATGAAAAAAACATACAGCTACTTGTCCTACTTGTGTTTTTTGTGCATATATTTTAATCCAAGCTAATAAACTGTTACAAACCTTACAAAGAGAATGTTTGAGGTGAGGGATCGTTTGTTTAGTAACAGCTGTATAATCTCTAGGATATGTTTAGCTACTGCTCGGCAGGTTTACCTGCTACTCTTTTAACAACTAGTAAAAAACACACTATAAGACAAAGTAAAAACGAGTCTCATTTCACACTTCTCACATCCAATTTAGGGAGGGCGAGTAGTGTGCACGATTACATCAAAGAGAGAACCATCAAGATTGGAAAGTATATCGTGGAGACGAGAAAAACGGTTCGCGTAATTGCGAAGGAGTTTGGCGTATCCAAAAGTACAGTCCATAAAGATCTTACAGAAAGATTGCCTGAAATAAATCCTGACCTTGCTAATGAAGTAAAAGAAATATTAGATTATCATAAGTCCATTCGTCATTTGCGAGGGGGAGAAGCAACAAAGTTAAAGTATAAAAAAGAAGAGCTTGAAGAAGAACCCATCAAATAATGTATGAAGCGGGCAGAGGGAGGTAAGATACAACCACCATCTGCCCGTTTAACCATCACTCCTTTATTACTTCAAAGTGTTCTCACCAGCTTTTATCCCAAGAATCAACCAATTCGACAATTTCTCCTTAAAAAGTCACAATATATTTTGACAAATAGTTATTTATTCTCCTAGAGATGTGCTAAAATAATTAACTAGGATATAATGAACTTGATATGTGCTTTTGTTAACGTGGAAGCCCTAGGATATACATAAAACAACTCTTTTCTCAGGTTGCTTGAGAAAGGCTTTTGTATGGGGAAATATTCGTGCGGAAACGAAAAATCAATGATAGATTGCTTACATAAGCAAAAAACACAAAAGGCATTTTACATGCCTATTAAGCCATTTGAACTGTAAAAATGAGAAGAAGATTTAGTTGCGAGGAGGAAGTTAGGAACAATGTTTGCAAGAGATATTGGAATTGACTTAGGTACGGCAAATGTACTGATACACGTAAAAGGAAGAGGGATCGTATTAAACGAACCTTCTGTTGTAGCCATTGATAAAAACACGAATAGAGTACTAGCTGTTGGTGAAGAAGCACGCCGTATGGTGGGGAGAACACCTGGAAATATTATTGCTATTCGCCCGCTAAAAGATGGTGTTATTGCTGACTTTGATGTAACTGAAGCGATGCTTAAGCACTTTATTAACAAATTAAATGTAAAGGGCTTTCTATCTAAACCACGTATTCTTATTTGTTGCCCTACAAATGTAACGAGCGTCGAGCAAAAAGCGATTAGAGAAGCCGCAGAAAAAAGTGGCGGTAAGAAAGTCTATCTTGAAGAAGAACCGAAAGTTGCTGCAATTGGTGCGGGAATGGATATTTTCCAACCAAGTGGTAATATGGTCGTAGATATTGGTGGAGGAACAACGGATGTGGCTGTTCTATCTATGGGTGATATTGTTACATCTTCTTCAATTAAAATGGCCGGTGATAAATTTGACAATGAAATTCTCCAATACATTAAAAAGGAGTATAAGCTTTTAATTGGTGAGCGTACGGCTGAAGATATTAAAACTTCTATTGCAACAGTATTCCCTGACTCTAGAAATGAGAGCATGGAAATTCGTGGACGTGATATGGTTTCTGGATTACCTCGCACAATTACTGTTCATTCAAAAGAAATCGAACAAGCTTTAAAAGAGCCTGTAGACGTGATTGTTCAAGCTGCAAAAAGCGTTTTAGAGCGGACACCACCTGAACTATCAGCAGATATTATTGATCGTGGCGTTATTCTGACTGGTGGAGGAGCATTGCTTCATGGTATCGATATGCTTCTTGCTGAAGAATTAAAAGTACCTGTTCTCATTGCTGAAAATCCGATGGACTGTGTCGCAATTGGAACTGGAATTATGCTTGATAACATTGATCGTTTACCACGGAAAAAATTAAGTTAACAAATGATTAAGGCTGACCTAATGCTTCTCCTATAGGCCAGCCTTTTCGTTGAAGAGGAATGCATTTACCACTAAGTAAATAATGTTAATTAATTATGCAGCCTTTCCGATATAAAAGGGAGACGATAATATACGGGAGTGACCGATATGTTTAGAGGGTTTTACACTGCAGCATCAGGTATGTTAACGCAGCAAAGAAGAACGGAAATGTTAGCTAACAATATGGCCAATGCAAATACACCTGGTTTTAAAGCAGATCAAACAGCAATTAGCAGTTTCTCTGATATGTTACTGCAAAGAATAGATAGTCAAAATATCCCTACTGAAAACGGATTTCGTATACCAGTTAACGAAACAGTTGGAAGTATTAGTACAGGTGTATATTTACAAGAAGCAATGCCTTTATATACCCAGGGTGATTTGAATGAAACAGGTCTGGCTACAGACTTATCGCTTGAAAATGGTAATCTTCCGGACGGTAGTGCATTGTTTTTTACTGTTGCTGGTGAAGATGGGAATACAAAATATACACGCAATGGTAATTTTACATTAGATAGCCAAGGGTATTTGACTTCAGCAAGTGGTTTATACGTCTTAGATACAAACGGGAACAGAATCCAACCAGGTAGTGAATCATTTACCGTTAATGATGAAGGGTATTTAACAAATGCAGCTGGAAATACCACACGAATTGGCGTAGCTTATGCGGAAACAACAGAGAATCTTCTAAAACAAGGAGATGGACTCTTCGCTACGGAAGATAATACTGCTTTGCAAAATGGTTACGGTAATGTAGCCTTTCGTATCCACCAAGGTTTCTTAGAACGTTCCAATGTTGATACCTCAAGAACGATGACAGATATGATGGCAAGCTATCGTACGTTTGAAGCCAACCAAAAAGTGTTACAAGCATACGACCGCAGTATGGAGAAAGCAGTAAACGAAGTTGGCCGTCTTGGATAACAACCAGGAAGTTATAAGGAGGCGATGAAATGAACCGTGTAATGATTACAGCAACAAACACCTTATCACAATTACAAAAGCAAATGGATATACACGCCAATAATATGGCGAATGTCGATACTACAGGTTTTAAAAGAAGAGAAGCGTCTTTTGGTGAACTTCTCGTTCAACAATTTAATAATCAACCTGCTGAAGAACTAATGGGCGTACAGAGAATGACTCCAGAAGGCGTTAGACAAGGTGTAGGGGCTAAACTTGCCCAAGCTAAGCTAGTGAGCACACAAGGCAGTCTAAAATCAACTGATCGGGCATTAGACTTCGCTTTAACAGGAGAAGGTCAATACTTCCGCATTCTTCAACAAACCGAAAACGGTGCTGAAATCCGTTATACCAGAGACGGCTCTTTCCATCTTACGCCGTCAGGGAATAATGAAGTGATGCTTGTAACTGGGAATGGTGATGCCGTTTTAGGACAGAATAATGAACCCATTACTTTTTCTTCAGATGTAAACCAGTTTACATTATTGGAGCAAGGCAGACTCCAAGCTCATACTGCTAATGGAGGCATTGAAACGGTAAATCTCGGGATTACGGTCGTACATAAACCACAATATTTAACACAAATCGGTGAAAATATGTTAAGCTTGCCTGCAGAGGCTGAAATGGATGGCATTGATATTTATACTGATTTAGCTGGGCAGTTCAGTGGCGATATTTCACTATCACAAGGTGTCCTAGAACAATCAAATGTCGACCTTTCAAAGGAAATGACCGACCTAATGAACACACAACGTTCATACCAATTTCAATCACGTTCAATAACGATGGCTGATCAAATGATGGGCCTCATTAATGGAATTCGTTAAAGGGGAAGAAAACGATGTCACTTAATAACGAGCAAGATTCGTCAACAAGAATAACTAAACAAAAAGCGCAACATAATTCAACTACTACACGTGAAGATAAAACCACAGTGAACCGAATTAGAGTGCGACTTATACCGATCTGGCTACGAATTATTATTGTGCTAGTTTTACTTGCCATTTGTATCATCGCGGGTGCAGCGTTCGGATATAGTGTGCTTGGTGATGGCCAGGCAACAGATATTTTTAAAAAAGAAACGTGGATGCATATGATTGATTTGGTTAATAAAGAGAACTGAAGAATGGGGAGCGCATGTATATGCCTCCTTTTTGTTTTGACTTATTTTAAGAATTTGAAAATGAAATTGTTTTATCTTTGCATTTGGGCTTTTTTTTAGTACAATAATAATTAATATTATACCTATTATTAGTAGGAGGTGCTAAAAATGCTTGATATTAATGAAATAAAAGAAATTATTCCTCATCGTTATCCCTTTTTATTAGTAGATAAAATCCTTGAAGTGGAAGAAGGTCAAAGAGCTATTGGCATTAAAAATGTTACGGCTAATGAAGAATTCTTTAATGGCCATTTTCCTGATTACCCCGTCATGCCTGGTGTTTTAATTGTGGAAGCATTAGCACAAGTAGGCGGAGTGGCGATGCTGAAAAAAGAAGAAAATAAAGGAAAGCTCGCTTTTTTCACCGGGATTGATAAATGTCGATTTAAAAAACAAGTGAAGCCGGGCGATCAGCTGCGATTAGAGGTCGAAATGACTCGTGTGAAGGGCCCGATTGGTAAAGGAAAAGGTGTTGCAACCGTCGACGGCGAACTAGTTTGTGAAACAGAAATGATGTTTGCATTGAAATAACATCAAAAGAAGTAATGCCCGCTTTATATAGGGCATTACTTCTTTTTTTCTCTGCAAGGCACTATCACAGGCGGAAAATTTTACAATCAATCAATTTGAAATTTTGTTCAGGTTTTCGGGAACGATAACAAAAGACCACAATAGAGGTCAAAAATTTTTGAAATTGGAAGGGAGTTTTACCCATGAATACAAAGCTGTTAAAATTACTGTCTGCATCTGCTTTAGCGGCGACAATGCTTGTTGGTTGTGGAGCAAACAATGAGCAAGAGCCACCGCCAGAAGATAATGATAACATTGAAGAGCCAGCAGAATTAGAGGATGGAAATGACATTAATAATAATGATCAAGACGATCTAAACAATGATGATGATGGTATGCTTGAAGATGACAATAATACAGATGAAAATTTAAATGAAGATGCACCTGCGGACGAAGAAAACAAAGATAATATGTAAATAAAAAAGAGGTTCCGATTAAACAATCGGAGCCTCATTAAAGTTTAAAGATATCCACGCGAATATTACGAGTATGAACATCTCGAAAAATCGGGTGGAGATCCTCGGAGAAAGCATATATTAGCTTTTCCTTATTTTTTATTACTCGTCAATCTTTGTGCTCTTTTCATTTGGCCTTTAAACTCAGCAAGAAGTTTTTCGCCACTTAACCCTTTAGAAACGAGGTCACTAAGTAATATCTCTGCGAATTCATTTCTTTTATGACGAATGCTCCCTAAGAAAAGGACACTCATATGTTCTTCAAATTCATTAATGGATGCAATTTTAGTAATGAAATGTGCTGGATCATTATCTTTTTTCGTAATTACTACTTGTAGCGGTACATCGATTTCTTTTTTGCGGAGATTGGAAAAGAAGGAAAGGTGCTTTTTATCAATAAAGGCCTCGAGTAGCCACCGACTATTCTCATCCTCTTTATTAATAATGAGTCCGTCCTCCAATTCGACATCTACTAACTCATCCTCATCCCAAACCTGCATGGAAACTAGCTTAAATGTCTTCATGCGACCCCTCCCTTTCTCAAAAGTTAACTGAGTTGTCTAAATTATATCATAGAAGATATACAAAACGAAAATATCTTACAAAAGGTAAGTTATAGTTTATTTACCCCTTTTTAGGTCCCCTTTACACATATAAAAAGAAATAGGATATGCTTAAGGAAAACAGTTTGAAGGAGATAAATATTGGAAAAATATCGGACCAATACCTTACATTTTACATACCATTTCACATGCTCTCCCAATGAAATAACAGCAAGCGATAAACGTGACACTGCAAAAATTCTGTCGATAGATATTTTTTTTACAATAAAGATTAACAATCAATTATATTTCCAAGCAGATTTACCTGCCTTTGAATTTTATAAAGCATTGGCGAAATGGCAAAAAATGGTTGAAAAATCAACAAGCGGCATTTTATTATTTTTCAATTGAGTATGATGAAGGAGCTATTTTGGAAATGATTCCTTTTCATCAGTTAGCACGATTGAACACTAGCTGGCCAGAAGCTGAGGTTTATAATGTTTTTGCCCACCAATTTCTTGTAAACGAGCTAAGCTTACTAGAAGGAAATTTAAAAAACGATATAGAACGTTATTTTGATATTAAAATCAGTTCATTTATGCCTCATATTCCTTATAGAGAAAAATGTTGAAATATGTCGAAATTTATCTTACCTTTATTGCAAAAGTTAATTTTTTGCCATATTTTTATGGGAAAATTTAAATTCTGACCGTCTATCCGCAGTTTTGAAAGCCAATCGTAAATGAAAATTATTTTTCCGTTTTTTTACAAGTTATACAAGCTATATTAACCTAGTGTCAGAAAGGAGGAGGATGATGAATCAAGTTGGCATTGTTGGAAGGTTAACAAAAGAGCCGGATTTAAGACTTGTATCAGATGGAAGGTCGGTGGCAAATATAACGGTTGCGGTCAATCGTCAATTTCGCAATCAAAATGGAGAGATAGAAACTGATTTTATTCAATGTACACTTTGGCATAAATCTGCGGAAAATCTCGTTCAGTATTGTACGAAAGGGTCACTTATAAGTGTTGTTGGCAGATTACAATCAAGATCATATGAAAAGGATGGAAAAAGGAAGTATGTGATGGAAGTGATTGTCGAGCAAGTACGTTTCCTCGATAATCGAAAGAAAGAAAAACAACAAAGGGAGGAGATGAATCCAGATGACTCAAGAACAAAAAGTGATGGAAACACTCATAGAGAGTCTTATCAAAATGCTTGGTAATGCAAACTATCGAATGAGTGAGATGGAGAGTAGACTGGCACAATTAGAATGTATATTGAAAGAATCGTATGATAGAGGAAGAAAAAGAGCTTAAAGGAACCTCAATTTACTTTTATCCCCTTATTACCTTCTATTAGAAAGAATCAATGAACATCCTCATAATATCCCCAACTTGAAGCAGTGCCTATCGCACTGTTTTTTTCTTGTAAGTATTAGGACGTATAGGATATTTAAAAGTAAATTTTGAAGTCAACAAAATAAGGAAGCAAGTGGAGAATGGAGAAACCCCACACTCAAATAGGAAGGCTAAAAGCATTGTAGCAAAAGGGTACAATAACAGACTTAGCAGAATAGGACCATGACAATATATCATTTTTCGTTTCCTTTACCATTTGATGCTGAAAACAAGTGCGCTTGTTATAGTTACATTTCTCCACTATACCATTTATGATTTCCCGTTTGTTTTTATTTTGAGAGAGGAAAAAGTGGGTATATGTGAATGGTTCATTAATAAAAAATATTTAGAATTATAAAATAATTATATTTTACTAGGCAAATTAGCATAAATTGGTACTTTAGTACTCTAAAACTAAATTTTTCCTTATGTTAATTTAATAGAGAAACGAAAAATTCTGAATTTTATTTACAGAGGGGGAGTTGAATGTTGAAAAAAAGCAGGATTCTTGTCGTATTAATGGCCTTTTTACTTATTTTCTCTGGGTCAGTGTCAGCAGCAGTACCTGAGAAGAAGGTAGAAAATACTAAAGGGAAAGAAAATCAGCTCAATCTACAAAAAATAGAAAAAACGGATGCCGAGGAACAGTATAAGAAGTCTGATATTGTTCGTGTAATTGTCGAAATGGATAGTGAGCCGACCATTGCATACGCACAGAAAACAAAAAAAACATTTAAAGAACTACCCGCAGCAACGAAAAAGAAACTGACAAACGAGAAACTAGCAGAACAAAAAGCGGTGAAGCAAAAAGTTAAAGACAACAAAGTGAAGCTCGTCGAACATGAAAGTTTCACAACAGTTGTGAATGGATTTAGTGCAGATGTAATGTATGGGGATATTGAGAAAATTAAAGAAGTAAAAAATGTATCCTCTGTTGAAATAGTGAATGAATATGAACGCCCAGAGGAAAAACCTGACATGGTTTACAGTAAAGAATTGGTACAAGCTCAAGAGGCTTGGAGAGAATATGGCTACAAAGGCAACGGTATGGTTGTCGGGGTTATTGATACAGGTATTGATCCAGATCATCAAGATATGATTTTATCAGATGAGACGGAAGTCGATTTAACAGAATCTAAGGTTAATAGAATAAAAGCAGATAACGAGCTACCGGGAAGCTATTATACTGAAAAAGTACCATATGCTTACAATTATATGGATGAAGACGAAGTAATCGGTGATGTGGCTGAAGGAGCAAGTATGCATGGTATGCACGTATCAGGGACAGTAGGCGCAAATGGAGATGAAGAAGATGGTGGAATTAAAGGTATTGCACCGGAAGCGCAAATTCTCGGTTTGAAAGTATTTGGTAACGATCCTGAATTCGGTTCTACATATGGAGATATCTATGTAAAAGCCATTGATGATGCGATTATTTTAGGAGCGGACGTATTAAATATGAGTCTTGGGTCAACAGCAGGATTTGTCTCGCCAGAATCTGCCGAATATAAAGCGATTGAGCGAGCAGTTGATAATGGCGTCCTTATGTCTATTTCAGCTGGTAACTCTGCTCATTTTGGTAATGGCTTTGCCAACCCAACGCCAGAAAATCCGGACTTTGGTGTAGTTGGTTCGCCAGGAGTATACACAGATTCATTACAAGTGGCATCTTCTGAGAATTCATTTATGGATCTCGATGCCATTAAGGTGAATATAAATGGCGAAGAGGTGGATGCTCCATTTCTTTCAGCTGGTGACAAGCACCCTAACGATGTCGACACAAAAACGTTCGATGTTGCAGATGGAGGACTTGGCTACCCTGATCAATTAACAGAAGTTGCAGGGAAATATGCAATGATTCAACGTGGAGAATTGTCATTCGTTGATAAGGCGATAAATGCACAAGCGGCAGGTGCTGTTGGCGTAATTATCTATAATAATACAGATGGTTTCGTCAATATGCAGTCAGATCCAGCTATTACAATTCCACAATTATTTATGCCAAAAGTGAATGGTGATCCAATTGTTGAAGCGCTTCGTGCTGGAGAAGAAGTAACATTTACTTTTACTGGTGAAAAAACAACAGCACCAAACCCTGAAGCAGGCAAGATGAGTGCCTTCACTTCATGGGGTGTGACACCGAACTTAGACTTTAAGCCTGAAATTACGGCGCCTGGTGGGCAAATTTACTCGACATTAGAAAATGGCCAATACGGCATGATGAGTGGTACATCCATGGCAGCTCCACATGTGTCTGGTGGTGCAGCACTCGTTCTACAAAGAGTAGATGCTGACTTTGATTTAACTGGTTATGATCGTGTATATACAGCGAAAAATATTATGATGAACACATCTCAACCAATCGATGATCAAGGCCTTGTTAATGAGTCACTTGAGTGGGATGTTCCTTATTCACCTCGTAGACAAGGATCGGGCATCATGCAATTGCACTCAGCTCTTTCTACACCAGTCGTTGTAACAGAGGTAGAAACGGATGAGGCAAAGGTGGCCTTAAAAGAAGTTGGGGATACTTTTGAGTTCACATTGCAAGCAGAAAACTTTAGTGATGAAGACGTCACTTATGACGCAGCTGCGAATATCCAAACAGATTTTGCTGCATATGGAGAATTAGGCTGGAATCCAAATGAACTTGAAGCACAAGAATTATTGAATGTTGAGGTCACTGTTGATGGTCAAGAATCGGCTGAAATTACTGTTCCTGCAGGAGAAACAGTTACGTTTACCGTTCAAGCCGATGTAAGTGATGCACAAGTAGTTGAACCGAGCCAAACGGGTAATTGGACAACACCAGTTGATGTTGATGAAGTATTTCCGAACGGTTATTTTGTGGAGGGGTATGTGACATTAACTGATTCAGCAGATACTCACCCAGAACTTTCTGTACCATATGTAGGATTCAAAGGTGAATGGGATCAATCCCCGATATTAGATGGATTAAAGTATGATGAATCATCCTTCTATGGTATGGGTGGTGCTGTTTATGAATCTGGCGACAGTTACTATTATCTTGGTTATGACCCGATAGCTGATGCATATAAAGCGGATAAAGTAGCAATTTCTCCAAACGGAGATGGTGTACAAGATGCCATCATTCCTGCTCTATCATTCTTGAGAAATGCCCATCAAGTGGTATTTAATGTATTAGATGAAGATGGTAAGCAATTGCGCAAGTTGAGAACAGACAATGATCTGAGAAAAGACTATTATGACGCTGGTCAAGGTAGTTATTACAAAATTAACTCAGCATGGAAATGGGATGGAAAAGTAAAAAATAAACTTGCTGCAGATGGTAAGTATTATTTTGAAATTAAATCTGTCATTGACTTCCCTGGTGCCGAATGGCAGTCAGTAAAAATTCCTGTTATCATTGATACAAAAGCACCGGAATTGGCTTTCAAAGTGACTGAAGGTAATAAAAAGTTAACGATTAATGCATCAGATCATGAAAAAGGTTCTGGCGTATCTTATCTTGATATTTTAGTAGATGGTGAGTCTGTATTAGAAACACCGCTTGCAGGGGATACAGAGGAATATACATTCTCAGAACCATTAGAGGTTGGTTCGACTGTAACTGTACAAGCATTTGACTATGCGGGCAATGTAACAACGAAGGAGCTAGAAGTGAAACCTGCCGATCAAAAGGCACCAACCGTTCGTTTAACGACTCCCGAAGCTTTAAGCACAGTGAATACAAATGATATTCAATTTACTGGTACCATTACTGATGAATCTGAGATTAGTGAATTTACTATTGCAGGTGAGGAAGTAGAACTGACTTATGATCAAGAGAAGAAACAATATACTTTTGATACAATTCTTCATTCTGAAGATGGTGCACCTTCCTTTGCCATTAAGGCAGTCGATGCAGCAGGGAATGTGGCCCAGTTCAAACGAACAATTTTAGTAGATGCAACCGCACCAGAGGTTGAGGTACTTGGATTACCTGAAAGTGAATATATTGAACATGATGCTGAAAATCCAGTTGTGGATGTAAGAGTAGCCGATAATTTTGATCAAATTCGTCTTTATTTAGATGGCGATGAGGTTTATTTCAAAGAATTCCAAGAACCTTATGAAATGAGAAGCTTTGAACATGTTGTGGCAGATATTGAGCTTGAATTACAAGACGGAGCGAATGAATTTACGTTCGAGGCAATTGACATTGCAGGCAACAAAACGGTACAAACAGTGGAATTATACAAATTAGGTGAAGGAGAAGAAGCACCTAATGGAGACGGACCAAACAACCAATTCCCGATTTCTCCAGAAAAGCCTGGAAATGTTGTGAAACCAACACTACCAGGTAGCGGAGGTGGCATTAAAGCACCGAATCCACTACCAACAAATCCAATTGCACCAGGAAAACCTGTGATTGGTGGTAAAATAGGGTTCTAAATAAGCGTAAGAGTCTAGCAGATTGCTAGGCTCTTATTTATTACGTATAGAAAAGACTAGAAATGGGTGAGGGGGGGCAATACAGTAGTTAAATGAAAATAAGGGCCAGTGGTATTAGCAAGTCTCTTAGAAGGGAAACTAGAGCTGAGCGCGTAGCAAATAGGAGTTGTGAGTCATTCAGAAGAAAACCAAGAGCTGAGCGCGTAGCAAATAGGAGTTGTGAGTCATTCAGAAGAAAACCAAGAGCTGAGCGCCTTGCAAATAGTGTTTGTGAGTCTCTCAGAAGTGAACCCAGAGTTGAGCGCGTAGCAAATAGGATTTGAGAGTCTCTCAGAAGAAAACCCAGAGCTGAGCGCCCTGCAAATAGAGTTTGTGAGTCATTCAGAAGGAAACCAAGAGCTGAGCGCCTAGCAAATAGTGTTTGTGAGTCTCTCAGAAGTGAACCCAGAGTTGAGCGCGTAGCAAATAGGATTTGAGAGTCTCTCAGAAGAAAACCAAGAGCTGAGCGCGTAGCAAATAGGATTTGAGAGTCACTCAGAAGTGAACCAAGAGCAGAGCGCCTTGCAAATAGGATTTGAGAGTCACTCAGAAGAAAACCAAGAGTTGAGCGCCTAGCAAATAGAGTTTGTGAGTCATTCAGAAGAAAACCAAGAGCTGAGCGCCCTGCAAATAGGATTTGAGAGTCACTCAGAAGAAAACCCAGAGCTGAGCGCGTAGCAAATAGGATTTGTGAGTCTCTCAGAAGTGAACCCAGGGTTGAGCGCGTAGTAAATAGGATTTGAGAGTCTCTCAGAAGAAAACCCAGAGCTGAGCGCCCTGCAAATAGAGTTTGTGAGTCATTCAGAAGGAAACCAAGAGCTGAGCGCCTAGCAAATAGGATTTGAGAGTCACTCAGAAGAAAACCAAGAGCTGAGCGCCCTGCAAATAGAGTTTGTGAGTCCTTCAGAAGAAAACCAAGAGCAGAGCGCCCTGCAAATAGAGTTTGTGAGTCCTTCAGAAGAAAACCAAGAGCAGAGCGCCCTGCAAATAGGATTTGAGAGTCATTCAGAAGAAAACCAAGAGCAGAGCGCCTAGCAAATAGTGTTTGTGAATCATTCAGAAGGAAACCAAGAGCAGAGCGCCTAGCAAATAGAGTTTGTGAGTCCTTCGGAAGAAAACCAAGAGCAGAGCGCCTAGCAAATAGAGTTTGTGAGTCATTCAGAAGAAAACCAAGAGCAGAGCGCCCTGCAAATAGGATTTGAGAGTCTCTCAGAAGAAAACCAAGAGCAGAGCGCGTAGCAAATAGTGTTTAAGAGTCATTCAGAAGAAAACCAAGAGCATAGCGCCTTGCAAATAGGATTTGAGAGTCACTCAGAAGAAAACCCAGAGCTGAGCGCGTAGCAAATAGAGTTTGTGAGTCATTCAGAAGAAAACCAAGAGCTGAGCGCCGCGCAAATAGGTTAAGCAAGTCACTCAGAAGCAATAACAAAAATGAGAGCGTAACACAACCCATACAGACATGCCATCACATTTGCGAACTGCCATCTAATTAAAAAAGTAAAAACAACCATTTTCCAAAAGGATATTCAGCAAACTTTGTCGAAATGGTCATAAATACCTATAGAGAGGAGGTGAAGTTATGAATGAACCTCTTGTCTACCAAAGAAAAGAAGTTCTATGTCCGATTAGTTTTTACGATGCCCTCCAATTAATCTCAAATCCAACTTCTAAAGATTTCCACCGTGTTTCCTTCCAACAACGCACACCCATCCAAAGAACTACTCCCATCAATGATCCGTTATTGAAGCAAACGCTATTTATGTGTAACGAAGCGGTTATCTTCTTAAGTAATCATAAGAAAGATAGGCAGGAATTAAAGGTTTAAAAAGAAGAAGCTGCCCGAATAAGGCAGCTTTTTCAACACACTATGACAGCAAGATCAAATCGCGTAACTCATCCGTAGATAATTCTGTTAGCCAGGCTTCGCTTTGAATAATTTGTTCATTAAGTGATTGCTTCTGATCAAGCATGCGGTCAATTTTTTCTTCTAATGTTCCTGTGCATATTAACTTATGGACATGGACAAATCGTTTCTGCCCAATTCGATAAGCGCGGTCAGTCGCTTGATTTTCAACAGCAGGATTCCACCAGCGGTCATAATGAATGACGTGGTTTGCAGCGGTAAGGTTTAGCCCCGTTCCACCAGCTTTTAATGATAAAAGAAAGACCGGGAACTCCTTGTTTTGGAAACGTTCAATCATGATATCACGATTCCCTTTAGGCACACTGCCATTTAAAAAAGGGACTTCAAAGCCATATTTCTTCTCAAGCAGTTGCTGAATCATATGACCCATCTCGATGTATTGCGTAAACACTAAGCAGCTTTCTCCTTGCTCGTGGACAGCAGCAATTAATTCATCAAGTTTCTCTAATTTTGAAGAGCGGGAAATTAATGCATGATTTTCGACTTTTTCCTTTAAATAGAGAGCTGGGTGATTACATAATTGCTTTAGGCGACTAAGTAACTGTAAGATAAGACCCTTTCTTTCAAAACCAGTTAGCTTTTCAATCTGCGCAAATGTATCTTGCACCAATTGCTCATAAAGAGCAGCCTGTTCTGAAGTGAGTGGACAATATTCCTTCTGTTCGAGCTTGTCGGGCAGATTTAACGCCACTTCTTCATCTTTCTTCGTTCTGCGTAAAAGGAAGGGACGAATATATGCTTGCAGTTGTTTAACTTTTTCCTCATCCTGGTCTTTTTCAATCGGAAGAACAAAGCGTTTATGAAAAGCACCTAGACTACCAAGGTAACCATGGTTGGTAAAGTCAAAAATGGACCAAAGCTCAGAGAGACGGTTCTCCATGGGTGTTCCTGTCAAGGCGATATGATGCGTTCCCTGTAATTGCCTGACGGCTTGCGATTGCTTTGTTTGTGCATTTTTAATATTCTGTGCCTCATCAATACTTACAGAACTCCATTCGATTTCCTTTAGGCTATCAATATCTAAGTGAGTTAGCCCATACGAAGTAAGCACAACATCTGCTTCCTTCACTGCTTTTTCTAATACTTTTCCTTTGGCACGATAAGAACCGTAATGAAGATAAACATTTAAATCAGGGGCAAACTTTTCAAATTCCTTTTGCCAATTTCCTAAAACAGAAGTAGGACAGACAATTAGGGCAGGTTGTGTATGGTTTCCGTCCTCTTGCTCTTTTACTGCCAGTATATATGAAATCAATTGGATCGTTTTTCCAAGGCCCATATCATCAGCAAGGATGGCACCAAATTTAAACGAACGTAAAAATAATAACCAGCTCATGCCGAGTTTTTGATATGGTCGTAAGTCTCCTGCCAATCCAGCTGGAATAGGCTCAATGGGGATATCATGAATATTCCGTAGTTGATTAACCATTTTCCTCCATTGACGATTTAATTCTATTTGTACTTTTGCGAATGCCCGCTGGCTTTGTGCTTGATCTTCATCATTTTCCCCACCAAGCAATTCTTGTTCGATTAAATCCCGGACATGAAGTCCTTCTTGCTCGGCTTTCTTCATTAAACTTTGAATATGCTTTACAAAATGGGGATCAAGCTTAATCCATCGGCCGCGAATATATACAAGGCGACGTTTCTCTTCAACCATTTGCCGAAATTCTTCTTCAGATAGTTCGACACCATTCATCGAGAAGCGCCAATCATAATCAAGCATAGCCTGCAATCCAACAAAGGATGGCCTGTGACTGCTTGATGCTTTAACCTTTGCCTTTACATTCATGCTTGCCTTTTTCATTGCTTGCCACCAAGAAGGGAGAAGGATTTCAACGTCAAGAGCAAGTAAGGTCTCACTCGCTTCAGTTAAGAATAACCATGCTTCTTCTTCTGTAAGTTGAGTGGTCAATTGTTGTTTCTTTCCTTCTAACCATGGAAACATCTCGAGAATACGAATCATTTCCTTGTCTACTTCCCCCTCGTAATCGAGCCAACCAGGAGGATAATTCCCTTCATCTTTGTAATCAACAAAGAGATCTGGATTTTCTCTTCCTCTTAAAAATACGGAAAGGGACCATGTGAGGTCATCTTCTGCTGGCTCCTCAAGTTTAATCCCGAGTGAAAATGGTGTAGGAATTTCTTTTATCCCTATCCATTCCTGCCACTTTTCTTCATCAAAATACGCAGCTAATGCTCGTGCAGAGAGATATTCGTTGCGTAAAGTAAGTAGCTTCTCTCCGAACGCCGCTTTCGCCTGCTTGTTTTTTTGTAAATAATGGTCAAGGGCATGATGGAAAAGCTGCTGAATCATCGGTTTGATTGGTTCATCTAACAATGACTGTTCCCAAAAATCAGGGTGAAATTCATTAATGACATCAGCTGGCAATGCCCAGCGAAAGTGGTCACTTTCCCAAGCGTCAAAATCGGGCATCCATTGACGCTCATCGATGCAATCTTTGAGGATTGGAGCAGCAGCTAGTAGAATCTCAGCTGTTTCATCCCATTTCCAATGAATAAAACGATTAAACTGCTCGTTGGAAAATAATGTAACAATCTCCCAACTATCTAAAAGAAAACCACTGATACCATCGATAGTTTTTTCATTAATCATCGTGCCAAAGAAGCTTTCGCTATGAGAGTAAAAAAGCATGGGCTTCCAGTCAACAGGAGGTATCGTTCTTTCCTTATCATCTTTAGCGAAAATGAAAAAGGCATCCGCTTTAATCATATTTATTTGTATGGAGATCATCCTCGTTTTAAGCATGAATTAGTTTCCCTCTTTTACATTCTTCCTGAAAAGCACGTAGTCGTTTTGTGCTTTCTAACAGCTCCTCTAGGAATTGTTCCCATTCACTAGCCAATGATAATTTTTCATAAAGTGAACGAAGTTTTTGCATTTTCTTCACTGCTTGACGGTATTGCTCACGACTTTTTAAATGGATATCGTGTTGAATTGCTTGATGGTATAAGGGAAGTAGCAATGTGGGCTCTGCTTTTTCAAGACGCTCTAGCCGCTCTTGTGAAATGTCAGTGAGTCGGATGCTGAGCAGTGCTTGGAGATCAACCCATTTCTCCCATTGTTCATATTCATATAAGAAATCATCGTAATAATAAAAGCTATAAGGTAATGTTTCAGTTAAAACTTTTTCGTATAAGTCATTCCGTTTTGTTTGTTGGCAATAAGGTGTAATGACCTCTAAAACCATTTTTACGAGGTCTGAGCATTTATGAAAGTCATCTTCTTCCTCTAAGTATTTAATTGCATAAGGAAGGAGTGTTTCGATATATTGTTCTGCACGTTTCCATTCTTTTTGAGCATTTAGTTGATATATCCAATAAAAGAAATAAGGTGTATAATCATAATCGCCCTCATCGATCAATTGAAACACTTTTTGATCATCATGTAGTAAAAAATGTAAATGGGCCATGCCGATAGTACATGATAGCGAGGCATCAGTTTCATATAGTGTACGTAGTTTCTCTAACTCTTCTTCACGCCAACTCTTTTGTTTGAAAAATTGTGTCCAAAGTCTACGGTATAGTTGAATTCTTTCAAATTGAACTATCTCAGAACGGTGGTCTATTAAGGCTGTTGCTTCATTTCTTAACCGTTCGATAAATGGATCAAAGGCAAATGGGACTGTTTGCTGGGAAAGTCTTTCCATCATGACAGAGGACTCTTCCATTAAGTCTTGAAAAAGGTGGAGATAATGGCGTT
Source organism: Cytobacillus sp. FSL R5-0569 (assembly GCF_038007265.1). NCBI lineage: Bacteria > Bacillati > Bacillota > Bacilli > Caryophanales > Bacillaceae > Cytobacillus > Cytobacillus sp. FSL R5-0569. The sequence goes on along the minus strand of NZ_JBBOWW010000001.1, from coordinate 4,343,706 downwards.
CTATCTCCTTTTCACTATGTTTACATTCAGTGGCAAATTGTTCGAGTAGCATAAATGTATGCATGCTACCAATTAATTGGTATAGCAATTTCCATTCTTTTTTTATAGGGGCATAGGCATTTATTTTTCGTAAATATATATAAAATAAATCAGAAACGACGTATGGCTTTGGATATTGTCCAGATTGATACATAATTTGCTGGAAATTCTCTGTAAAGGTACGAATCCAATTATCATAATCAGGTTGTTTTGTTGGGTTCGTTTGCATAAGGTCACGTGCGCGCTTCAAGCCAAGGTCTGCTAAGGTCTTCCGTTCCTTAATGGGGGCACGCCAACTCTCTATCCAATTAGAAACACTGTTATTTTTCGCTAACAGATAAAAGAATACCGCCATCATATGTCTACAAGTATCTTCTGCAGGACAAGAACAACGACTTATATGATAATCTTCTATATTAAGGGACACTTGGACTCGGTTTACATCTAATACAGCTGCTGTGATGGAGTGTGACTCATAGCGAATCTGCTTCACGAGCCCTTGACGGTATAGAATTAACCCTTTTTGCACAAGTGCTTGATCAGTAGCTGCGTGTGCGTCTAGCTCTTCCTTCACTTTGCGTGCCATATCCTCTAACGGCTCTAAAAAACGCTCAGGAATCCCATTATCCATAGCCTTCACTCCATTCACATCAATTATTGTACCTTTTTAGCATTCCTCCATTATACCATTTTCTAGGCAAAGGTTGAAGCCGCCCGCAGGATTATGGAAAGAACGACTTTCGTAAAAATATACTCTTTAATCAAACGAAAATATCCATTTCTTAATCGGTCTATTTATGTAAAAAGAACGATAGATGACGAATCGTGTCGAACCTTGACATAAAAGGGTTTTTCGTGCCTTAATGGTACCTTTAAACTATTCAAATATATGATTTTTCAGTTACAATATAAATAGACTAGAAATTTTTGGCTTGGGGGACATAGTATGAGTGAACGAGTACCTCTTTTCCGTGGATTGAAACAGCCGCAATTTGTCGCTTATCAATTGGGAAAAGAGGAGGAAGTTGTCGGTTTATGGAAACCGGTTGTTTGGCTTACTTTAGCGAGTATCATTATTGCAGGCATTTCAGCTTTTTTCGGTATAGGTAGTGAGTATGTTTCAAGATCATTGCCGGATTTAACGAGGAGTGGATATGAAGCCTATCAAACTTTTTTTGCTGTGGGACAGGTAACATGGGGACTCATCTGGATATTATTAGCTATCTTTATTCCTTCACTCTTTTTTTGGACCATATTAGAAGTAGATTATCGTAAATTATTATTTGTACAACTGATTATTACGATGATATTTTTAATAGAAAAATTAGTTCTCATTCCAGTACATTTGTTTTTAGGAATCAGTGCTGAATCGAATATATTTTCACTAGGAATTATTGCCCAAACGTTTACTTCGATTGAGCTCATTATATTCTTTCTAGGCAATATTACGTTATTCAAAGTATGGGCTATCATTCTTACATATAAGTATTATCGCCACTTATCTGAGCGATCCCCACGTTTTATTATTGGGACTTTAATAGGTTTTTATTTATTTGTTGCAGTTATATCATCCTTACTTTCATACATTAAATTCGAAAATATTATTTAAGAAGGGGTTCTCTCATGAAGCTGAAATGGAAGCTTTTGATAGCAGCAGTGATTACGTTATTCATTGCTTTGAATATCACACTTATATTTACAAGTGAAAAAGAGATTAACCGCGTAAACTATATTTCAAAATGGACCGTTGCCAACGAACAGGATTTAATAGAAACGCTACCTGTTGCTGGTATGTTTATGCCAAAAGAAGAGCAGTTTTTCTACCACGATCAAGATAAAGGGAGTTTTCAGGGCTTTCTTGTGGAAAAAGGTCAGGCAGTAGAACCAGGAACAGCCGTACTTGAATATTCCCCACAAAATATTAATGCAACAAAGAGTGCTTTTCAAATGGAAATCGATCGTCTCAATCAGGAAGTGGCGAGTTTAGATCAGCATATTTCTCAGATGGAACAGTTACTTGCCACATCAAACACAATGCCAGCTTCGTCAACAGGTACGAGTCAGCAATTGCAGACCCCAAATGATGATTCAATTATTGTACAAGTAGAGCCCTTTGATAGCACAGCGTATATACAACAATCGATCGCTCGCGATATAGAGAATAAAGAATTGGATAAAAGTAAGTTGGAAAGTGAAATCGAGAAATACGAAGAAATGCTAACCGCAGCTGATTCAAGCATGATAGAACTCACTGCAGAAAGCATGATTTCAGGAACGGTAAAGGAACTAAAGCATACGCTTGAAAATCCGATTCTCACAATCATCTCTAACGAGCAAAAAATCGAAGGGGAATTAACAGAGGATGAAGTGCAACAAATCTTACCGGGCATGAAGGTCCTGATTACATATGAAAATAGTAATAAACAATTAGAAGGGACTATTGATACCGTTTCCGTATATCCAGAAGAAACACCAGAGATTGGCAAGGAGAATAGTTACTTGTATACGGTACAATTAACCGAGCCAGAAGATGGAACAAGCGTTTTTGGCCAGCATGTCAATGTAAAAATCGTTACCAATGAAGTACAGGGAGCAACGACTGTTCCCGTAAAAACGATTAAACACACAGATAAAAAACAAGTGAGTTATATCCTTGGTGCTGGAGGTTATGTCGAACGAAGACAGTTGGATACAGGGATGAAACTCGACCATACAGTAGAGGTACAAAAGGGAGTAGAAGCAGGAGAACTAATTGTACTCGACCGTCCACTACTAATCAAATCTAACCACCCGTTCATTACACCACTCTCGCCAACCAAAAACACAAAGGCCAGCTACGGGGCTATGTCAGGTATGGAGATCTTTAAAACAATCTCTAAAGGATTTTTATCTAGATAAATTGGAGGCACGAGCAAATTTTTTTGTTCGTGCTTTTTCGTGGTACAAGCGGGTTCTAAAAAGAGCGGTTGGTAAAATAAAATAAGTAAGTCAGGAGGTTAAGAGAGATAAAACCAAGCGGGTAGACTGATCAAGTGGAATGGGAATGAGCCACAAAATGAGTCGAAATTAGCAGGAAGTATGAGTGAATAGGTAATACTCACACGAGCGGGTACAAAATGAGCAAGAAGTATGGCAAATTAGGAATGCCCACACAAGAGGGTACCAAATGAGCAGGAAGTGTGGGCAAACAGGGAATGCCCACACAAGTGGAAACAAAATGATTAAGAAGTGTGAGCAAATATGTTTAGTTTTCTCCTAATCTGTTAGAGTGAAGTGATTCATAATCATCCACTTTTAATCGGATGGTAGGTTGCTTTTCCTTCACGATTTTCAAAGTCGCGACAATCAGAAAACTCACGATAACAAGTAAGAGCCATGAACTTACTTTTCCTAAATGAACTAAACTCCATGCTTCTGTTTGGTTTGGATATTGCCACGCCCCAAAATAGGTGGCAATATTTTCAGCAATCCAAATAAAGAAGCCAATGAGTACAAACGAGAGGGCCAGTGGCATATGGTAAAACTTGTGACCAACTTTATACGCTACCGCAGTCCTGAAGAATACAACTATTACAGCCGCGCCCAACCACCAACGTATATCAATCCAGAAATGATGAGTGAAAAAGTTTAAATAGATAGCTGTAGCGAGTGGCACTGACAATATAAAAGGTGGCCATTTGATCAATTTAACATCTAGTCTTCGCCAAGCCTGACATAAATAACTCGCCACACTTGCATACATAAAGCCACTATACAAGGGAACCCCGAAAACCTTCGAGTAAGCTTCCTCTGGATAAGCCCATGACCCCATATGTACTTTGAAGATCTCCAATGCCAACCCAATGATATGAAAAAGAGTGATGACTTTCAACTCATCTTTTGTTTCAAGTCCAGAGCGAATCATTAACCACTGAGTCACTATACAAATGAGCAGGAGCCAATCGTATCTTGGTAATAGAGGGAGGGGGATGATCTGCGTAATCGCCAATGATGCAAAAATAACAACTGGAAAAATACAAGATAACGCCTGTGACCAACCAAATCGTACGAGCTGTTGTATGGAAAAAAACATGAATGGATACCTCCGAATTTTGTTAATGTTACTTTAACAGGTTATTTATTGTTTTTCAATAAAAAAATAATGAAATAAGAAAAATAATTATTCTTTTGCTGCGTACTTAACTAGGTTCAACAGCGTATCTGATAATGGAAGACTACTGAATCACATCAAGAAAGACAAAATTTATTGAGCATGAATCCGACTTGCGCGCAAAACCAAAATACGCGCAAAAGCGAAAGGAAGTTCGAGTAGAATTGCGCGCAAAGCTAGAATATGCGCAAAAGTGAAAGGAAGTCTGAGAAGAATTGCGCGCAAAGCTAGAATACGCGCAAAAGCGAAAGGAAGTCCGAGCAGAATTGCGCGCAAAACCAAAATACGCGCAAAAGCGAAAGGAAGTCTGAGCAGAATTGCGCGCAAAACCAAAATACGCGCAAAAGCGGAAGGAAGTCCGAGTAGAATTGCGCGCAAAGCTAGAATACGCGCAAAAGCGAAAGGAAGTCCGAGCAGAATTGCGCACAAAACCAAAATACGCGCAAAAGCGGAAGGAAGTCCGAGCAGAATTGCGAGCAAAACCAAAATACGCGCAAAAGCGGAAGGAAGTCAGAGCAGAATTGCGCGCAAAACCAAAATACGCGCAAAAGCGAAAGGAAGTTCGAGTAGAATTGCGAGCAAAACCAAAATACGCGCAAAAGCGGAAGGAAGTCCGAGTAGAATTGCGAGCAAAACCAAAATACGCGCAAAAGCGAAAGGAAGTCAGAGCAGAATTGCGCGCAAAACCAAAATACGCGCAAAAGCGAAAGGAAGTCAGAGCAGAATTGCGCGCAAAACCAAAATACGCGCAAAAGCGGAAGGAAGTCCGAGCAGAATTGCGCGCAAAAGCGAAAGGAAGTCCGAGCACAATTGCGTGGAAAGCCAAAATACGCGCAATACATCAATAGATACATTCGTTCTTTTGCATGAAAGCAGTAGATCACATTAGAAAAGGAAAGTTATCTGCCAAAACACCTAGCCTAAAGTAAGTACAGATTCACTGAGGTGAAGCGACCGACATGATAAAACTACTCACAATATCTTCATCCATTTAATTCAATCCATTCCCGCAAAAATAGGGGTTCTGTGCTCACAGAGATTTCATTATAACGGTGTATCAAGTACACGAAACGATCAAATGTACCTTGCTCTGCATAATCAGTTATTGTAAAGTAAACTTAACATTTAATATGGATAAACAAATGCATGATTATCTAGATTGTTTTGAAAGGGAAGTGGGGAAGATGGTAGGTAAAGCGAAAGAAAATCGTTATCTGTACTTAAGTTTAGGTGTGTTACTAACTATTTTAGGTATTTATTTTTCTTATGAAGATTTTGCTCGAGGGGAGTTTGTTGATTCTGTCATGATCTTGGCATTGGGTGTGAGTCAACTTTTCTTTGCATATTTATCTCCGCATATTTTTCCTAGGGATGAACGAGCAAAAGCAATTATTGGTAAGGCAATGACTGCGAATTATTTTATTTTGTTTGTTGTTATTTTGATATTATTCTTAATTACTGGACAAGGGTCTTTAGGTATGTGGCAATTGAGCGCGAACCAAGTATTAATTATCCTTTTCAGTATAATGATTATTGCGATTCCTGGGACAATGGTTGTTTTTACGAGATTGATGTAAAAAAGAGAAAGAAATTCCCATATTTAAATGAACTTCAGGTGAATTCAGTTCATCGGGAGGCACCAATCTAATAAAATGAGTGCGGTTCGTCGATCGTTTAATCTTTTCTCTTTCTCATTAAATCAGTATTTAGTTAACTTTTGACTGCTTCGCTATTGCTCTATCAAAAGGAAAAGGTGCATGGTTAATTGCGGGTTTTAATACAATGTCGGATAGTGAGAAAGCTAAATACAATCGGGTCGCTTTGTGTAAATTCATGAGCAAGGTAATCTATGGTATATGTTTAAGCCTCCTATTATGGGCATTAAGTGATCTATTGAAATTAACTTGGCTCTATATACTAGGTATGGTTCTATTTGTAGCCCTTCTTCTTTTTACCATCATTTATGCAAACACAGGAGATCGTTTTAAGAAATGAAACTTTATTCCATTTAAAACGTAAAGATATCATTAGAACCTTTCCAAGGGGGATGGCAATGTTTCAGAATATTAATGAGCGTTTGGCTAAAACGAAGGATAATCAAAGAAAAAAACAAAAATACGAAATGCATATAGAACGTCTGACGGACCATATTCGAGAAGAGGGCCAGAAGAAGGAACAATTACAAATTCAGTTAGAAAAAGAAAAAGAAGATGTGAAAAAGCTAGAAGGATTTAGTTTAACAAACATTTTCTATACGATTACAGGCCAAAAACTTGAGAAGTTAGATAAAGAACAACAAGAGGTCTTAGCGGCCAAATTGAAATATACAGAAGCGATTGAAGCGATTGATGATATGAATGCAGAGCTTATTGAATATAAAGGGAAGTGGCAAGAAGTTGCCGATGCAGATGTGCAATATAAGTCATTATTAAAAGAAAAAGAGCGAATGATTCACTCTCATGATGAGATGGGAAGTAAGCGATTATTTGATTTGGCAAATGAAGAAGCGGAAGTGCACGCGAATTTAAAGGAATTTGAAGAAGCGATTGAAGTTGGTAGCAGGACAGTAAGAGCATTTGATCAAGCTTTAGATTCACTCTCTTCGTCAAAAAGTTGGTCCACTTTTGATATGTTCGGTGGCGGAGCCCTTTCTACTGCGATGAAGCATAGCCATTTAGATCAGGCGAAATCAGCGATCCATATTGCACAACGGTTGTTAAGACAGTTCCAAGAAGAGCTTTTGGATATAGACAACCATTTTTCCTCTCAACATGAGATTGGTAATCTGTTAACCTTTGCTGATTATTTCTTCGACGGTATCATTGTTGATTGGGTCGTTCATGGAAAGATTAATGATAGTTACGACGAGACAGAGAAAACAAAAAGAAAAGTGCAGGCAGTGCTTCATCAAATTAGGGGTGAAAAAGATGTCATGCAGAATAAACTACAGGAAATAGAGAAAAAGCGTATGCAAATATTTGAAAGGTAACGTTATAGGTCTCTTCTATTGTGTTTTTGCACATACATTGCACTTGTTTGATTCGCATATTGGCCAATAATACTAGCGATGCATATGAATAACCCTCCAACAAAAAAACCGACAAGATAATATCCGATAAAGAAGAGTACAAAAGAGGAAACAAGTGAGGCGATCAAAATTAAGATGATAGCAATTTTGAATTTTTCTTTCATCTGTATTTCACTCCTTATGACTAATAGGTAAAGAGTATAAAAATGAATGTTGATACAAACTAATAAGGAAATCAATAGAAAGGACAAGAGTGGATGATTTCCTTAGTTATCACAATAGGCCGACTGCTGTCGGCGGTGTATAGAGCAATGAAGGAACCTGTATTTAAATCGCTATTAACAACTCTGCTATTTATTCTTTTTTCTGGTACGATGTTTTATCACAATCAAGAGGGGTGGAATTGGATTGATTCTTTTTATTATGCATTTGTCAGTCTTATTCCTTCCAGTGTAAATACAGGTCTAGTGCCAGATACAACAATAAGTAAATGGTTTACGATTCTTTATTTAGTCGTAGGTGTAGGAGTAATGCTGATGCTATTAGTAACAATTGGGCAAGCTGTCATCAAATTCGAAAAGAAGGAAGATCAAAAACGTCACAAATAAGCATGGCGTTTCTAGTTAGCTGTTATAATCTTCTCCTGTTTCATCTCTTTCCACTCTTTATATATATTGATGGAGGCAATGATGCTTGAAAACCAGAATAGATAACCATCAAAAGAAAAGCCGATTTGGGATTTCCCCCCTAGAAAAGTGAATAGACTCATTAAAAAGATCATATAAAGAAAGGAAATGATTTGATCTTTCAAACTGTAGGCATGTTTGTCCAGATACCCCTTCCCAATTAGGGTGCCAATTAACAAAAGAAGTAAAATGCCTTGTGGTATTGTCTCTGCTACGATACTTTTAGGAAAATAATCAGCAAAGAAAAGAACGGTGAATAATATGAGAGTCAGACTATTTAATACAGTTATCCATTTCATTTCATCATCCCTCAATTAAGACCAAGCTGGATTCCATACAACTTCCCAAAGATGTCCATCCGGATCTTGAAAATATCCAGCATATCCGCCCCAAAAAGTCTCATGCGCATCCTTTGTAATCGTCGCACCTGCTTCTTTTGCACGCTGCATGATTGTATTTACTTCTTCCTTACTACTCACATTGTGACCAAGTGAACACTCCGTGGCACTAGCTGGCCCCTGCTGAATATGAGCATCATGAGCCAAATCCTCCCGTTTCCATAATGCCATTTTCAAACCTGGTTGTAAGTCAAAAAAAGCGACAGCACCATGTTCATATTCTGTACCAGCAATTCCGTCTGTTGGAAATCCAAGACCATGATGATAAAAATAAACAGCCTTCTCTAAATCATCGACTCCTAGTGTAATCACAGTGATCTGAGGTTTCATGCACATCACGTCCTCTACTAGATTAATAGTAAGATTTTTCTTAATTGTACTAAAAATGGATAAAGGAAACAATAAAAGATAGATGATAAATGGAATTGAAAAAAAGAATTATTAGATGTGAAAGTGATTTTTACTATCATTTCACCCTCGGACTCTTTCAAATAGAAAATAATATAATGTCGTCTAAACACCGTTTTTTTCTAAGATAAGTAGCGCAAAAGCGAGAACCGCGACTAAAAAAAGAAGAGAGGAGAAGATAAGTAGCGCAAAAGCGAGAATCAGGACTAAAAAAAGAAGAGAGGAAAAGATAAGTAGCGTAAAAGTAAGAATTGCGACTAAAAAAAGAAGAGAGGAGAAGATAAGTAGCGTAAAAGCGAGAATCAGGACTAATAAAAGAAGAGAGGAGAAGATAAGTAGCGTAAAAGCGAGAATCGCGACTAATAAAAGAAGAGAGGAGAAGATAAGTAGCGCAGTAGCGAGAATCACGACTAATAAAAGAAGAGAGGAAAAGATAAGTAGCGTAAAAGCGAGAATCGCGACTAAAAAAAGAAGAGAGGAGAAGATAAGTAGCGCAAAAGCGAGAACCGCGACTAAAAAAAGAAGAGAGGAGAAGATAAGTAGCGCAAAAGTGAGAATCGCGACTAATAAAAGGAGAAAGGAAAAGATAAGTAGCGTAAAAGCGAGAACCGCGACTAATAAAAGGAGAAAGGAAAAGATAAGTAGCGCAAAAGTGAGAACCGCGACTAATAAAAGAAGAAAGGAAAAGATAAGTAGCGCAAAAGCGAGAACCGCGACTAATAAAAGAAAAGAGGTTTATGGAGAATTGACCACAGCGAATATATGAGATTCAACTAGCTCAGATTCGTTATAAATGCGATAAATTTGTCCAGTTTCATCATGATATGTCCGCATTGCCAAAACTGTTGACGATAAAATGGTTGGATGCATTGAAAACAAATCAAAGGTTAGTCATTTAATTAGAAAATCGCTACTAACAAACAAGCAGAACTTGCAGATTAGTAGCGAACGAATCATATTTATATCACACCAATGACTACAGCAGTCAGAACGAGCACAATACTTAGTCCCCAAAGCCAGAAGAGCGAATAGCGTAAATGTTTGCCCATCTCTAGGCCAGCAAGACCTAGGGCAAGCCAAACAGCTGGAGCAAGTGGACTGACAAAGGTACCAACAATATTACCAATAATCATAGCATAAGCCGTTGATAAAGAGGCGACTCCGTATGTGGCTGCAATTTGATCAACTACTGGTAATAAAGCAAAGTAATATGCATCAGTACTCAAGACTAGATCAAAAGGAACACCAAATATTCCAACGATAATATGGACAAATGGGCCAATAAAGGCAGGTAGAATACTAGCTGCATCCTCAGCAATAGCTGTTAACATACCGGTTCCATTGAGGACACCTAAAAATAGACCTGCTGCGATGATAATGGATGCCATTGTCATTGCTCCTGGTGCATGAGCTTTAACTCTCGCCATTTGCTCATCGACTGTTCTAAAGTTAATAGGTAAGATGATACTAACACCAATTAAAAAGGCCAGTCCTGCAGGGATAATACCTGATACGAGAACCCCTAAGACGAGCAGGGCTAAGATTGCATTGACCCAAATTAGCTTGGGTCTAGCGAGGTGATTTGCCGCTGCCTTTTCTGCTTCTTGATCATGGAAGTCTTCAGCAACTTCAATCGCAGCAGCTGCTTCTAAGGAACCATACATTTTTGTAATACGTTTCTTCTCCCTTATACCCATATAAACAGCCAATGAGAGTATTAATAATAATCCAATTAATTGGATAGGAATAAGCGGCTTCCAAAGCTCCGTTACATCCATTTCTAATACCGACGCTGTTCTTCCTAATGGGCCGGCCCAAGGAATCATATTGACAATCCCTGCACTTCCCGCAATTAACAGAAGTAATAGGTAAGGATTCATTTTTAATCGTTTGTACAGAGGTAATAGTGCAGGAATGGTTAATAAAAATGTTGATGCACCAGAGCCATCTAAGTGAGCAACTGTTGCGACCAATACAGTACCGACCGTTACAGCGATAATATTTCCATTTGAAAAGGAAACAAGCTTATTAATTAATGGATCAAATAGGCCAACATCTTGTAATATACCAAAGAAAATAATAGCAAACATAAACATGACTGCGACGTTAATAACAGAACTTATACCGCTTTCAAAAAATCCCCCAACCTCAGCAAAACTATACCCTGCAAGCATAGCGCCGATAATTGGTGGAATCACCATCGCAACAATCGGACTGACTTTTCCACTAATCAGTAAAGCGACAATAATTATAATTGTAATAATACCTATTAAACTCAAACTCAATTTTTTCCTTCCCCTCTTCGTTCATTCATTGATGAATGCGTTTTCAAATATCATAAAAATAAGATTAGTATGAAAATAACACGAGGAGGAAAAAGAAAGAATATTTTGTTCATAATCTGAATATTATTCTTTCTTATCTATTTTGTTCATAAGTTTCATGAACAGATCACGTACTTTCTTTGTGGTCGACCGACACTACCGTAAATGAGTCGCGTCTCTACCCGATTCATAGATACGAGATATTCTAAATATCTACGAGAGGTTGAGCGACTTATACCAGTTTGCTCACTTAATTCAACTGCTGTTAAACCTTCTTCTACTAATCCTTCAAACAAGTGTAGGATCTTTTCTAGCGTAATCGCATCAATGCCCTTTGGGAGTAATTGCTCTTCTTCCACATGGGTAGGATGAATATGAAATACGTTTGTTAGTTCATCCACTTGTTCTTGATCTAATTGCTCATCTGTCCATTGTTGTCTAAAACGTTCATAGCGATTTAAACTTTGGAGGAGTCGATCCATACTAACGGGTTTCACTACATAATCAAATACCCCTGCTCTTAATGCGACTCTAACAGAGTGGGCTTGTTTTTCAGCACTAATAATAATGATATCAATGGATGGATAAAGCGAACGTATTTTCCAAAGTAATGACATACCCTCCACATCAGGAATATATATATCTAGAAAAATAACATCAATTTCATGAGCATTCTTTTCTAAATAAAATAGTGCATCCGCAGCGCTTCGAGCAACCTCTTTAACGGAGAATTGATGATTTTGCTCAATATAACTTTTGTTAATATCTGCTACTCGGAAATCATCTTCAATAATGAATACGTGGTATTTTTCCATCCTTACTCTTCCCCTTCTTTGGTAAAATAATGATAAAACTCGTTCCACTATTTTCCCCACTTTCTACAAGGATCTCGCCGTCTACGTCGTTAATCATTTTTTTAGAAATAGCTAAGCCTACCCCACGATAGTCGCCTTCTTTCATCGTAAATCCTTGATCAAAGATTTTCTCCAGCAACTTGTCTTCAATGCCAGTACCTGAATCTTGAACCTCGAAAACACAATCATTTCCGATATCTGTAAAGTAAATACTTACTTCGCGCACGCCATTTTTTTGGCCTCTTACAGCTTCTAAGGCATTTTCAATAATATTCCCTAGTGCTGTTAAAATAGCATTCTGTCTTTCTAGCGAAAATGATATCATCATTCTACTCTCTTCATGGATCGTCATCTCGATGCCCCACTCATTTGCCTGATTGTACTTACCTTGTAATAATGCTTGCAATAGGGGATCAGCAATCCTTTTCGTTAAAAAATTTAAACGGGTCATTTGCGAATGATTTTCTTTACGAATAAAGGACATCGCTTTTTGCGTTTCATTATTTTGTAATAGTCCAAGAATGATATGCATTTTGTTAGAAAATTCATGGGTGAATGCCCTTTGCGCATGAGCATATTGTTTAATTCGACTCAATTCTTTGACTACGCCTGCTAACTCTGTTTTTTTCCTAAAGGTATAAACGGCCCCAGGCTGTTCTCCTTGAAGGGAGACTCCGTTTAGGAGAATAATCGTCTCACCTAATATTAATTCTTGATCACGAATAAGTCCTGTTATCTGCTGAGGAACTGGCAGTAATGCGCGAATCTCGCGCCCTATAAATTCGCTTTCTTCGGCATCTGTCCCGATAATCTCTCTCGCGTTCTTATTAACGGCAGTGATGTGTCCTAAATGATCAACAGCGATCATTCCTTCATGTGTGGACTGTAGAATCGCTTTATTTTGATAATATAATTGAGAGATCTGCTCCGGCTCCATATGAAATAATATTCTTTTTATATAGTTAGTAATTAAAACGGCCCCAGCCATACCTAATAAAATCGCTAATACGAGTGCAACGAATAGTGGTTTGCTCTTATCTTGAATAATTTCTTGAATATTCCCGTTGAGAAAACCAACGGAAACGACACCAATGATTTCCCCATCCTTTTTAATCGGTACTTTCCCCCGAATAGATAATCCCAATGTTCCCTCTTTTTTAGATTGATAAGATTCACCGTTCAAAATCGCCCGTTTATTATCGCCGCCAACCATTTTCTTCCCAATAAAATCAGGGTTAGGGTGAGAATATCTAATGCCATCTCTATTGCCAACAACAATAAACTCAGCTCCTGATGCCTCTTGAATAGGTGTAATGATTTTCTGAATGGTAGAAGCGGGATTACTTAGCTCAAAGGCATCCTGAATTTCAGGTATATTGGCAACTGTATGTGCTAAGCTTAACGCTTTTTGTCCTGTTTGTTCTTCAACCATATCGGATAGGTAGCGAAATAAATAAATAGTAAAAATCAAAAATACAAGCAAAATGAGTAAGCTAATTAAAGCAATCATTTTTCCTTTTAAGCCAAAGTTTTTCCACTTCATCTGCTCCGCCCCTACTGAATTTGTAATAGTGAAAATAATGATATTATAACACGAGATAGTCGTTACTTTAACAAATAGAAAGCGCCCGAAAATGGACCTCGGGGCGCCTTCTATTTATTATCAATTTCCCTTACAACATCTTCAAGCGTCACATTTAAGAGAACCTTTTCCATGGCAAGCTGTGCTGAGATAAAAATAGGTTCTATCGTTTGTTGAATATTTCTCCCTACAAAACAATCAGGGTTCGGTTGGTCATGGAGACTGAATAACTCATTTTCCGAAACGACTTCAACGGCTTGATAGACGTCAAGTAGAGTAATGTCTGCTAAGCCTTTTTTAAGTTTAGCCCCAGCTTTCCCAGGGTGGACTTCAACGAGATCGGCTTTTTTCAGCATCCCGATAATTTTGCGAATGACGGCTGGATTTGTATTAACACTGCCTGCTATCGTTTCAGAGGTATTAATCTCTTTATTTAATTCAAGTAATGTTAATATATGAATTCCCACAGCAAATCGACTGCTTATGGTCATGTTTATCACCTTTCTTTAAAAGGAAGAATCATAGTGAATATTATTATACCGCAATCACAAGAAAAGGAAAAAGGTGAGAATTGACAAAAAAGATACCTGTAACTATAATGATTACATGTAATTAACTTAATTACAACATGGAGGTATTTTTATTATGAAAATAGGCATTATCGGGGCAAGTGGAAAAGCAGGTCAATTCATTTTGGATGAAGCAGTAGCCAGAGAACATGAAGTAACGGCAATCGTAAGAAATGCAGGAAGAATAAATAATAGCCAAGTAGAAGTGATAGAAAAAAACATTTTCGATATACAAGCTAAGGACGTAAAAAAATACGATATCATTGTGAATGCTTTTAAATCACCTCAAGGCCAAGAGGAACAACATGTGGAAGCAGGCAAAGTACTAATTGATGCGCTAAAAGGTCAGCAATCTAGGCTAATCGTTGTTGGTGGTGCAGGCAGTTTATATGTAGACGAAGAAACTCGTTTATATGAAACAGCAGATTTTCCTAAAGCTTACCTGCCAACTGCTACACAAATGGGGAAAGATTTAGCGCAACTTCAAAACAGCCAAAACGTCAATTGGACATATATTAGCCCAGGTGCTTTCTTCGACGCAGAAGGTAAACGAAGCGGAAGCTATCAAAAAGGAAAAGATAAACTATTCTTCAACAATCAAGGAGATAGTTATATAAGCTATGCAGACTTTGCTATCGCTGTCCTTGATGAGGCTGAACAAGGCAAACATGTAAATGAACGCATTGCTGTTGTTGGCGACAGAGCATAAAGGAATCGAGAAAAATGAACTTACCCCTTCTATATAGATGGGGTATTTTTTATGAGCAAATGAAGATGCGAACACAAGAGAGGAGAAAAAACAAAATAGCCCAGGTTAGTCCTGAAATAAGTGAATTCAAGTTGTAGGGTGTGTATGGAGCTTATCCTCTTTTCCTAGGTGTTTAAATTGATTCTCCAACAAACGGACGTGAAAGTAGAGGTGCTTGGGCGCAAATCACTAGTTGGACGTATATAAATAAATCCAGCCCACCTCAATAGCGAAAACTCATCACATACTCGTAATCCCGCTGCTTAAAACCCTGTTATTATTATAGTAAGTGAACAAGTATCTTTCATTATGATTTCCCTGTTCTGGCGATAAAAATTAGTACTTACTGGCAGGATTCGACATGTTTCTACCGAATGTATAGCCTAGACATAGCGATAAAGTGAGGAAAGAATAACATGGAATTAACCATTTGTAAGTCTACATTGCAGGGCATACTAAAAAATATTAGTAAGGTGTTAAAAAATAGTCAATCTCCTATGAAAATAATTGTAAACAGTCATCAAGTCACGTTCATTGCTGGAAATGAAGATGTGCTTATGGAAATAAATATACCCTCCGAAACGGACGAGGGGCTCATCATTAAACGCACAGGCTCTGTTATTATTTCTGCCAAATACTTTTCTGATATTATTAAGAAGTTACCAGCCAATATACATATTTACTTGAGTGAGCATAGTACGATTAACATTCAATCAGAAGAAATTCATACAAGAATTTTCGCTTTAACAGACGTAAAGACACTAAATATTCCTGATGTGCCAGCAGAAGGGGTTCTTTCATTGAATGCAGCAGAACTTCATACGCTCATCCGGCAAACAGTGTTTGCTGCTGCTGTTCATGACAATCGTCCGGTCTTAACGGGTGTTAAAATCGTTGCTCGTCATGGCGAGCTCACTTTCATAAGTACAGATGCTCATCGTTATTCTATTAGTTCATTGACGATACCTTCACAGTTAGAAACAGAAATGATTGTTCCAAGTGAAAGTCTACTTGAATGGTCGAAACTTAGCTTACATACAGAGGAAGAGGTTGCATTATCACTTTCTAAAAACCATCTAGCTTTGAAAAGTAAACATTGTCATTTTTATATAAGACTGATAGAAGGACGATATCCGGTCACAAGTGATTTTATTCCAAAGCAAAAGGTCAGTTCTTTTCATATCCATACTGAAACCTTTTTACATGGAATTGAGCGAGCAGCACTCTTTTCGGATGCTAAAAAGAATCATCATATTAAATTACAAATACAAAATGGGAGACTGCTGATATCTTCCAATGCCAAACAAATAGGCA
Organism: Cytobacillus sp. FSL R5-0569; assembly: GCF_038007265.1. Taxonomy (NCBI): domain Bacteria; kingdom Bacillati; phylum Bacillota; class Bacilli; order Caryophanales; family Bacillaceae; genus Cytobacillus; species Cytobacillus sp. FSL R5-0569. The sequence goes on along the minus strand of NZ_JBBOWW010000001.1, from coordinate 4,327,606 downwards.
GGATTGAAGAATGGCAACCAATTGAAGAGTTATCAGGGAAAGGTGATGTAGAAGTATTTCTTGATAATCACTTTTTATTAGATTATTTGCGCGTAATAGATGATGAATATATTTGCTGTACATACAGTGGAACGATGAAGCCCGTTTTATTTGAACCAGTGAAGGGTTCTCATTTCCAACATCTGATATCGCAAGTGCGATCTTTTTAAGAAATCATGTTCATTTACCTTTTAATAACCAAAAACCAACCAATATCACTACAATTCCGAACCCTGTCCGAAGAGTAGGTGTTTCTTTAAAAAAGAGGTACCCAATGATTAGACTAACAAGAATCTCAATCCCTTTAGAGGCGATGAGGGAAAAAGAAAGGTTATCGACATGTTTGCTTAAAAACTTTACACCATAGCCAATCATTAAACTGGCAGCAATAAATAAAGGAACAAGTTTAATATAGTACCAAAGTGTAGAAAGAAAAAAGGTATCAATGTGCTTCGTTTGATAGGCATAAATGCCGTTGATAATAAATAATCCACAAACCATCAATAGAATCGCTAAGAATATCATATGTTGAGCTCCCTATATAAAAAGAATACTTTAGTTTGCTCAGTTTGTTATTTAACTATGTGTTTGAGTAAGGAGGGATGAAAATGCAAAAAGACAAGGTAAAATTACTTATATTATTATTAGGAAGTGTGTTTATCCTGGGTGCAGCGATGGTTATTATGCTCAAAATATATAACCAACATGTCGAAAATGAACAGATTATTGAGCGCTGTTATGAGGAGTCAGGTGACCGATCATTAACGATTGAGAAAAACGGTGTATTTTCAGAAGTATCTTGCAAGTATCATTAAAGTAGGGATGGTGGAGAAGGATGTGGAAAAGAAAAATGCTCCAAACCCAAAGAGGTGTGTTTGAAATCTTTCAAAAGGGAGTTGGAAAGCCTTTATGCGTTGCGCATCTTTATGCCGTCTTTAATGAAACAGGAGACTATTTTGCTGATACATTCTCTAAGCGTTTTTGCGTAACGTTAATAAATATACGCGGGGTGGGAGAATCAGAGCAAGCTCATGAGCCATATGAATATAGTATGGTAGATAGCGTATTAGATATAGAGGCAATAAGAGTAGCATTAGGCTATGAAAGATGGATTTATGCCGGTCATTCAACAGGTGGAATGATTGGCCTTCTTTATGCACTGCTTCATCAGTCTTCGTTAGAATCACTTGTTATTGTGGGTTCAGCAGCAAGAGACTACACAGAGTCCTCAGCATGCATCTATAATGAAAAACATCCCAAATTTGCTGAAATGCAACAGTATCAATTTGCATTAACTCAGCCAAATGTAACTGCAATAGATAAAGAACAGTTAAAAAAGAAACGTATCCAGCTTTCTCTATTTGAACCCGAAAAATACACCCAATATTTTACGGGCAACATATGTAAGGATATGTCAGGGGTGAGGTTGGATTTTTTCAGTAGAGAAGCCGTTCTTTTTGATATAACAAGGAAATTAAAGCAAATCAACATACCGACGAACATTTGTTGTGGACGTTATGATGTCCAGTGCCCGGTTGAGTATTCGAAGGAAATCCACCAAGAAATACCCCAATCACAGCTATTTATTTTTGAAAATAGCAATCATTATCCATTTTTGGAGGAGAAAGACTTATTCCAGAAAGTAATCGTTCAAGCCTTGAATTAATGACGGTACATCTCACTTTCTTCGGAAATATTCACACGGAAACGAAAGAAAATACCTCCAAGAAGTGTAATGACAACTAAAGTCCAAGTAAGAAAAAAGACGGTTCCGATTGTTGAAAAATCAATTAGATAATTCGTTGTTCGCACTTGGTACATCACAGAAAACAGAGGAAAAGAGACGGCACCGAAAAGTAAAATCAATAGACTTAATCGTGTAGCTGTTTTTCGATAGAGCTTTGAAAAGATCAGTAGAAAACTAATTAAAAGCAATATCAATGTCATGATGCTAATAAACATAAAGATACTCAATTCGATTCACCTCTTTTAGAAATTGAAAGGGGGTGAATTGACATGGACCCCCCTTTTATTTATTTACCATTGACGGTAAAGATAAACTTGTTTAATAAAGTCGCTTGAAACTATCAAAATGTTTGCTCCAATAAGGGTTGTCTAAGCTGGTAATCATAACACCACTTGATGAAGCATGGATGAATTGATTATTTCCGATATAAAACCCTAAGTGAGAGATTCCTTTTTTATAAGTACCCTCAAAGAAAACAATATCACCCGGTACAGGGTCGTTTACATAATACGAACGGCTAAAATAACCCTCGGCGTTTGTTCTCGCAATGTTTGTTCCTGTTTGCTTCAGTACGTAATAGATAAATCCACTACAATCAAACCCACTTGGCGTTGATCCGCCCCAAACATAGCGCGTATTTAAGTGCTTCTTAGCCTCATTAATTATGGCAGCGGCATTTCCTGAGATATTGTCATTTGTTGGATTAGACGGCTTCGTCTCTGTATCCTTACCAGCATTATTACTGGTTACATATAATTTTTTTCCGGCAAAAATTAAATCAGAACTTAACTGATTCCACTTTTTTAAATTGCTAACAGTCGTGTTTGTCTTTTTAGCGATGCCACTTAGTGTGTCTCCAGGCTGAATAACATATGTATCCTTCTTGGAATTGGAATTCCCGCTACTTCCATTTGAACCGCTTGATGGTTTGGAAGAAGCATTTCCAGAATTACTTGAGGATGAACCATTCACTTTAAGTGCTTGTCCTGGGAAAATGAGATCGCCTTTTAAATTATTGAGATCTACTAAAGCTTTGACAGTCATATTATGTTGGCGTGCAATCTTAGATAAAGTATCTCCTGACACCACTTTATATGTACCTGAACTAGACTGATTAGAAGAATTATTCTCTTTTGCAGGTGCTGAGTTTTCACTAGAGACAATGAGCTTTTGGTTAATTTGTAAGAAGTCTGAGTTTAAATCATTCCATTTTTTTAGCTGAGAAACAGATGTATTGTATTTCTTAGCTATATCCCATAATGTATCTCCTTGTTTTACAGTATGAGTTGAGTCAGCGGACGCTTGAGCGGCAAAAGCAGAGGAAACGACAGCAATCGTGGCCATCGACACCATATGTTTTTTCACGTCTAGTAATCTCTCCTTTACTCCAAGATTTCGTCAATTCTATCATAATATCGTCTATAGAATTATATTTTTTACAACCTTTTACAAAATAAGATGAAAAAACATTATTTTCGAGGACTTTCGACTTGGTTCTTGAAACATACGACATAATGTGACAGCTTATGATAAAGTTCTTGTCGAAGAAAAATGTCGACTATCATCGAATGAGCAGACATATGTCAAATGATGTTGAAAAATGGGGGTAAATTAGGTGGAAGGATATATTTAAATGCTTCCATATAAGTATATTTACAAAAACGGAAATTTTTTGACAATTTAATATTGATTCATATTGGGAATTTTAGTATAATATTCCTAAGAAATACTAGGAGGATAGTTTGGTTTGGATGCAGAAAACCCTATTAATCTACTAGAATTATTATTGAAGGCGCACGAAAATGGAATGAGTCAAGGGGATGTAGATGTAGAGAAATATGTCGAACAATTGGCAGTGGATCTTAAACACTTACTAAGCCCACGGCGTTCCTTTTAACAAGAAAAAGCACCTTCTGGCGGGAAAGTGCTTTTGCTCAAACCTTATTAATGTTGGGTAGGTAGTGGTGCACCATGTTGAGTCGGCAGCGGTTCAGCGCCATGTTGAGTTGGTAGTGGTGAAGATCCGTGTTGAGTTGGAAGCGGCTCAGCACCGTGCTGAGTAGGAAGTGGTTCAGCGCCATGTTGGGTCGGTAGCGGTTCAGCTCCAACAAATCCTCCGAAAGCAACCATTGAAAGTGCAACAACTGATGCAGAAACGAATTTTTTCATTTTCCTTTCTCCTTTCAATATAGAAATATCTTACAATACAAATATTAACACTTTTCTAATAATTTATCTAGCTCTATCCCTACTAATTTGGCAAATTTTTCATCATTTTGTAGTAAAAAGATAGATTTTGCCCGATTAATATACTCCGTACCTATATCTATCTCACCAATTTTGATGTAACTTTCGCCCGATTGGAAGTAAAATTCCCCAAATAAATAGAGAATCTCATTATTAATGCAATAATTAATCCCTAAATTACTATATTTCAACGAGTCCTCATAATTATTCATTGCTGCTAATGTTTGTGACAGCCCATACAAAATCCGCAATTTCACTTTCGGATCCAGTATATGCGGAAGCGAATCCAAATTATCTAACGCATCCTCAAACATATTAGAAGCAAATATGAAGTCCTTTTCTTCAAGTTTAATAATCGCTAAGCTCGTAAGAATTTCAATTTCGTTCTCTGTCAGTCTACTTCTATCAGGGTTCGTTAAATCGATTGCTTGATAAAGGAGTTTTACCGCATCATCCTCATTTTGGTGTAAATAATACTCACAAATCCCCTCATGCCAAAGCATAAATTGCATAGAAATTCGCTGCTTAAATAAAGGGTTGTCCCTCTCTTGTTCAATAATCCCATAAATCGCTTGATAATCACGTTCACGCTTATACTTCTTAATTAATAAAAAAACAGCCGTAACATAATTGAAGGTACTTGATGATGCATAGTCAATGAAATGGCTGACTTCTACATTCAACCGTTCAGCCAATTCATATAACTGATCTAATGTTGGATACTTCTTGCCTTTTTCATATTCGATGATTTCTTCTGACGAACAAATTCCTTGTGCTAAATCCTCAATTGATAGTTTTTTAAATTGACGAAGATCGCTGAGAATTTCTCCAAAACTTACTGGTGCAAGGCTCATAAACATACCTCCTTTTCCTTTTATAATAAGTAAATTTTGTATATTTATCAATAATTTTAAATGTTCAGATATAGGTAAAATTAAGTATTTTTTCGATTTTTTATATTAAGTATGAAATTATATTGCGGTGGATAAACTGTTAGTCGGGTAAGAATACCAAAAAAAGGTCAATAAATCGACATTATTTCCTAGCGTTTTTTTGTTATAATACTGTCAGTAAGAAAATGGTGTAAAAAACCTATTGAACCATTATATCTTGCAAATATAAAAAGAATAGGTGAAGAAAATGGAAGGAAAGAATAACTATCGCGTATTGTTATACTACATGTACGTACCAATTGAAAACGGAGAAGAGTTCGCGATTGAACACAAAGCATTTTGTAACGAACTAGGATTAAAAGGCCGTATTTTGATTGCAGATGAAGGAATTAATGGGACTTGTTCAGGTACTGTAGAACAAACAGACCGCTACATCGAGCATATGAAAGCAGACCCACGTTTTGCTGATATGATTTTCAAAATCGATGAAGCAGATGAACATGCGTTTCCAAAAATGAAAGTACGTTATCGTCCAGAGCTAGTTACTCTTCGATTAGAAGACGATATCAATCCAAATCAATTAACAGGTAAACATTTAAGCGCGAAAGAATTCTACGAGAGCTTAAATGATGAAAATACAGTTGTTTTAGACGCAAGAAATGATTATGAATATGACCTAGGTCACTTCCGTGGTGCCATTCGCCCAGATATTACAAACTTCCGCGACCTCCCTCAATGGGTAAGAGATAATAAAGAATTGTTAGGCGAGAAGAAAATTGTCACTTATTGTACTGGTGGTATTCGTTGTGAAAAATTCTCTGGCTGGTTACTTCAAGAAGGCTTTAAAGATGTAGGTCAACTGAATGGCGGTATCGTCACTTACGGAAAAGATCCCGAAGTCCAAGGCGATCTATGGGATGGCCAATTATATGTATTCGATGAAAGAATCGCAGTACCCGTCAACCGCAAAGAACATGTAGTTGTAGGGAAGGATTACTATTCTGGTGAGCCATGTGAACGTTACGTTAACTGTGCCAACCCAGAATGTAACAAAAAAATCCTTTGTTCTGAGGAAAATGAACACAAACATTTACGTAGCTGTTCCGAAGAATGCCGTTCACACCCACGCAACCGCTACATCGCAGAGCACGGGTTAACTGAAGAAGAAGTTAAAGAAAGATTAGCAGTATTATCATAATTAATGGAACCCCCGCAGGCTTTGGTCTGTGGGGGTTTTTGTGTTTTTGGAAAAGGTATTTGTGTAGGTGCGTAATTGATTGATATATGTAAATGAAAGTTGATTTGGGGTAAATATTGCGCGCGAAAGAGAAAGGGAAGAAAGCAGGAATTGTTCGTAAATGGTGGATACGCGCAAAAGGGAAAGGAAAGAAAACGGGAATTGCGCGCGTGTAAGATATCAAAAAGGTAGATGCGTAATCGTAACAAATGGTTTTTCCTCTTAGATCCTAAGTTACAGTCAATATTTGTTTTGTTTATAATAAGTAGATTTTCCTAAGCCATGACTTTCAAATTTGTTAAGCATGAAATAGTTAATGAATCTTTTACTAACCTCTCCACCAATCCAGTCAAAAATATTAGCCGTAGTTACCTTACGTTCTGGAAAAAGTGCCATATAATCTTGAATATTGTATAAGACAGTATCGTTGACTGTAGCAGAGTGATGACATTTCATGCAGGAAAATGTCTTTTTATGTTTTCTTTTCATCTTCCCTCCACAAACCCCGCAAAATAGCCCTTTCGCCATCTGATCAAAGTGATATTCAGGTTTATGGAGCAAGTGGATATCGTTTATGTGATTTGTTAATAAGGTATCAATAATTTTTGTGTGCATCCGTTGGGGTGAAAAGGTTTGTTGTTTGAGACCATCCAAGAATTCAGGGATTTGTCCTGGAAGAATGAGTTGTTCTTGATGAGAGGCACCGTAGAGGATAAAAGTAGGGTGGACGAAAATAAGGTAATAGTCAAACGGCATGTTAAGTTGGTACTTTTTTAAGAATTGATGGAATAAGGGTTCGGCACGTTTGATCTGGTTGAGGGGATTTTTCATTTCTTTGTGAGAGGGACTATACCACTTATCTCCATCTACTGAAAAATTTCCTTGGAAGTTTTTTACTTCAAAAAGTACTAGTTTGTTTTGGAGAATACAGAGGGCATCAATTTGAATCGTAGATTGGTTCACTTCAAATTGAAGATCATATAGAATCGGGATGTTCTTCGGGAGTTCATTCAGATAGGTGGCCCAATTCTTCTCACCATTATAGCCTTTTTGTAAAGATTGAAGATAGTACGCAGATTCTGGAGGTAATTCGGTGCGACTGTGGATTGCTCGATAAAAACGGAGAGTAGTCGAAACTTCGAGTGGTTTATAAATAGTCAAAAACATCATCCTTTCTTTTCCAAAATTATAACCGATAAGAGTGCCACTGTCATTCTTTTTCACCAGTAAGTCCAGTCCTTCATATGTTATAAAAGGACATGCTCAGATAGGAGTGAACATGATGGTTTCGGTTTCAACTTTTGCAGAACTGCAAACGGCAATTAGTAATCAAGAGGATGTTATTACGGTTACGGATAGTTTTGATCTTGAAACAACTCTATCAATTAACTACACAGTGGAGATAAGTGGGGAAAATACATCTATTATCTTGACCAGACTTACGGGGTTTACAGGATACCTTTTTAATGTTGCTACAAATGGGAACCTACTTTTGCAAGGTTTAACTATAGATGGTAATAAACAAAATACTGTCGCCTCTTCGATTGTTTTTTGTACAGGTACGGGTATTGTAACGCTTAACGATTCATCCTTGCAAAATTCTTCTGTGCCAAGGGGAGGTGCCTTCTATCTAACTGGATCTGCTATTTGTAATGTAAACAATTCAACCATTTATAATTGTGATGCCTCAGAGTTTGGTGGAGGTATATATATTGCTTCAAGTGCACATGCGAATATCACCGATTCAATGTTAGTGCAGAATGTTTGTGCTAGCTTTGGTGGAGCTATTTTTGTGAACCAAGGAAGTGCCACTATTAATGGGTCAGTTATCTCCAATAATATCGCGACCGTTGGTGGGGGCATTTACTTTAATACAGGTACAAGTTTTACTATTGCTGATACGGATATTATCGGGAATCAATCAACAGAACCAACTGATACGAGGGGGGCAGGTGGGGTCTTAATCAACCCGGACGTTATTGGAAGCTTCATGAGAGGTAGCATCGCAAACAATACTGCGTTAAAAAATGGAGGCGGCTTGTATATTAACCAGCGATCTCAAATCGCCTTTAACGATGTTTTGCTAACTGGAAATTCGACATCAAGTAATGGTGGAGCTTTCTTTGCTAACATTAATAGTGTGATAAATATCGTTAACTGTGAAGTGGCGGACAATATTGCCAGTAATGGAGCTGGTTTATTTATCAATTCAAATGCAACGATTACTCTATCTCTTTGCCGTATTTTCTCTAATCAAGCCAACCTTAATGGCGGTGGGGTATACTTTAATAATGAAACAAGTACGATATTCGACCAATGCACGATATTCGAAAATATTGCTGCTAATGGTGGAGGTGTGTTTGTCAATTTAAATGCGGGGCTTCAAATCATGGAGAGTATCATAAGAAATAATCGGGTAACTGAAAGTGGCGGCGGTGTGTTTGTTAATGATATTACAGAAGTCGTTCTCACTAATATTCAAGTAACTGATAACTATGCTGGTGAAACAGGTGGAGGCATATTTACGAATACAAATAGCCAAACAAGGATAACAGAATCTCTAGTTGAACGTAATGAAGCTGCCCTAGTTGGCGGAGGTATTTTTAATACAGGTGAAATTTCTTTTGTAGGTAGTAATAGTGTTGGGGATATTGGTGTGAATATGGCTGAAACTGCACCAGGTATATATAATGGTGGTATTCTACTCATGCAAGATCAGCTTGGGGATGCGAACGGGCTTTATATTGTTGGTCGAAGTAACGTAGCCTACATTACCGCACCGCTTATCCAAGGGACTGTTGTGCAATTAGATTTAACCAATTATGTCACACCAAATGATGCTGGTACACCAATCGTAGTTGCTGAATCGACCGCAACTTATCCGATCTTAGTACAATCAGATGCGGATAAATTTTTTAAGCCGACAACCGAGTTTGAGGATTGGGTGATTCGTTTAAGTGATGACAATACGCAAGTCCTGTTGGTCAGATTACCTAATGATACAATTACTTATCAAAATATATTTAGAACGGTGAGTCCAAACCCACAAACGTACACAGCCTCAGAACTGCCAATTATATTAAATCCACCAGGACCAGTACGTGGTTACCGATTTGTGAATTGGTATAATACTGCGGGGCAGGTGGTAACGGTTATTCCAGCAGGGACAACAGGGGATCTTATTCTTTATGCAAGGTGGGCTCCAGCTAGTGATATGTTATCATCCACTTCTGATGTTCGATTGAAACAACATCATTCCAGTGCTAAAATAAATAATCGTTAAAATCAGACGAAACAGGAGATAGAATACAAGATGTATCATGCAGAAACGTGGAATGAGAAAATTAAGCTATTTTTGCAAGTGCTATGGCCGATTATGGTGACGCAAATAGGGCTATATGCAATGAATTTAACGGATACGATGATGTCTGGCCGCGTTGGAACGGATGATTTGGCTGGAGTGGCAATTGGGTCCAACATATGGATGCCGGTATTTACAGGGATCAATGGGATTATGCTTGCTATAACTCCTATTGTGTCGCATTTACTAGGACAAGGTAAAAAGGAGAAAATATCCTATAGTGTGACACAAGCGTTATACTTAGCTGCTATTATTGCTGTTATTATACTTTTAATCGGTATTTTTTTCCTGGAGCCGATTTTAAGTTTAATGGGCTTGGCTCCAAATGTTGAATATATTGCTTTTCATTATTTACTTGGATTATCTATCGGGATTGTGCCGTTATTTTTATACAATGTGCTAAGGAACTTCTTTGATGCACAAGGATTCACACAAATCACGATGATTATTACCATATTAGCGGTACCAGTAAATATATTCTTGAACTACTGCTTAGTTTTTGGTCACTTTGGTTTTCCAAGGCTCGGCGGAGTTGGTGCAGGTTATACAACGGGCTTTACGTATTGGTTCATTCTAATTATTAGTATATTGATCAGTTTTAAAATCGGTAAAATAAGAAACTACAAAATTGGGAAAGTTTGGTTTAAGCCATCAATAAAAGCATGGAGAGAACAATTATCCATTGGAATTCCAATAGGATTAACAATTTTCTTTGAGTCTAGTATTTTTGCGGTTGTGACCCTTTTAGTTGGTATGATGTTTTCAACGATTACAGTAGCAGCCAACCAAGTGGCGTTTAGTTTCACTTCCTTATTATTTATGATTCCTCTTAGTCTATCAATGGCGATGACAATTATGATCGGGTACTCTGTTGGGGGCAGACGTTTAGACAACGCAAAAAAATACAGTTTGCTTGGTGTTATAGGTGGAATGGCATTTATGGGCTTTGCTTCTATCTTCTTGTTGTTCTTCAAAGAACAAATTGCCGCCATCTATTCGAATGATCCACAAGTGATTTTACTTGCGGCTAACTTTTTTGTGATTGCTATTTTTTATCAGATTTCAGATGCGGCTCAAGCGGGATTACAAGGTGTCTTACGAGGCTATAAAGATGTGAAAATACCATTTATCATTGCTTTTATATCCTATTGGGTGATTGGTATTCCAGTTGGCTATGGTTTAGCTGCCTTTACAGAGCTTGAGGCATACGGTTTTTGGATTGGTATTTCCGTAGGGCTAACTGCAGCGGCAATCGGTTTCTACATTCGTTTGAAAACCATTCATCATAAGGAAAAGGAAAAACAAGTAGGCATATCCGAGCTGTCATAAAGGCTCGGATTTTTTTGTTCATAAAATGTTCGCATGAAACCGTTGTTCTATATATGGTATGAAAGTGACCGTAGTGTTAAAATGGTTGATGAGGGGGAGAGACATGAAAAAGATAGTCTATTTATTTGTGGCCATTACGGTTTTAGCCATTCTTAGCGCATGCAATAAAGAGGTTGATCCAGAACAACGGTTATCTCAATATATAGAATATTGGAATAAAGAAGAGTTCGCAAAAATGTATGGCATGCTCTCAAAAGAGGCAAAGGAATCAGTTAGTGAAGAAGACTTTGTCAGTCGCTATGAAAAAGTATATACAGATTTAGGCATTGCTAACTTAGACATTTCACATAAAAAATCAGAGAAAGAACAAGATACAGATCAGCAATCATTACAACTACCATTTTCGGCAAAAATGGACAGTTTAGCAGGAGAGATTGCCTTTGATCATCAAGCAACATTAGTTAAAGAAGAGAGAGACGATGAGGAAAATTGGTATATTGAATGGGATACGACTTATATTTTCCCTGAACTTGGCCCGAATGATGAAATTACATACAACACAGTGAAGGCAAAACGGGGAGAAATTGTCGATCGTTCAGGCGATCCACTTGCTTTCAATGGGACGATTTTAGAAATCGGCATTGTCCCAGAACAAATGGACTCTGAAGATGAAACGGTTAAGCAAGTGGCAAAATTACTTGAGATCTCAGAGAACTCTGTTAAGGATAAACTAGGCGCGAGTTGGGTACAGGCAAATCAATTTGTGCCAATCAAGAAAATTGCGACGAATCAAGAAGAACTATTAAATAACTTGATGAGCATACCAGGTGTATTAAAAAAGGATATTGAAGGTCGAGTATACCCTGGCGGCGAGGCGGCCTCACACTTAATTGGTAATGTCGCTCAAGTGACGGCTGACGACTTGGAGGAACACGAAGGAAAAGGATATGGCAGTAATGATGTCATCGGACGCCGCGGCTTAGAGAAAGTATATGAGGAAAAGCTGCGTGGTTCAAATGGTGTCTTAATAGGGATTAAGAAAGAGGACGGTTCAGAGGTAGTAGTGGCCGAAACACCAGTAGAAAATGGTAGCAACGTTCAGTTAACCATTGACCTCACATTACAAGAGGACTTGTATAAAGAACTGGATCATAAGCCAGGCACTGCGGCCGCCATTGACCCTGTTACTGGTGAAACATTGGCCCTTGTCTCTAGTCCAGGGTTCGATCCGAATCAAGCAACACTTGGATACTCTGCCTCGCAATTAGAAGAACTAGAAGAGAGTGGTGATAATCCATTCTTGAACCGTTTTCAACACACGTATGCACCAGGTTCCGTGATTAAACCAATTACAGGTGCGCTTGCACTAAAAGAAGGAGCCATTAAACCTGAAGATACAATAGAAGTGAAGGGCTTGCAGTGGCCGGATGATAATCGCTGGGGTGATTACCGAATCACAAGGGTAAGCGATCCTGGAAAGCCAGTCAATTTCGATTTGGCGATGATGTATTCGGATAATATTTACTTTGCAAGGGCAGCATTAGAGCTAGGAAAAGACAAATTAACTGCTGGGTTAAAAGAATTTGGCTTTACAGAGGATATTCCCTTTGCCTATCCACTCGAATCTTCTACAATCGGCGAGCTGGATAAAGAAACATTAATTGCCGATTCCGGTTACGGGCAAGGACATGTTGAAATGAGCATCCTTCACTTGGCTACTTCTTATACACCTTTTATCAATAATGGGTCAATGATTAAACCGATCTTGCTCCTGAATGATGAAGAAAAGAGCCAAGTATGGAAGGAAAATATAATTGATGAAGCTACCGTTAAAACTGTAGCTGAATCGATGAATAAAGTAGTGAACGAACCAGGCGGTACAGCACGTACGGCACGTATTGAAGGCTACCCGCTAGCAGGGAAAACGGGGACAGCGGAACTGAAACAAACCGCTGATGAAGAGGGTAAAGAAAACGGCTGGTTTGTTGCCTATAACCCGGATGACCCTCGTCTCCTTATCTCAATGATGGTTGAAGGTGTCGAAGAACAAGGTGGCAGTAAAATCGTCATCGAAAAAGTGAAAGATACATTTGAGAAAAACAAAGATCGTTTCTAATAAAGAACAAAGTTGAAGGTTGGGACTCGGTGGTTCCAGCCTTTTATTATTTTTAGATGCTTGATGTAATAACATGGGGGTGTAGTGGAAAAGAGAGGGGTGCTGCGTTGAGGGGGGGTGTGGAAATGTACCAAAAACCTGAGTGAGCAAGAAAAAATGGTAGGGTACGGCGGAAAGCGTACCAAAAACCGGAGAGAGCAAGAAAATATGGTAGGAAACGTCGAGAAGCGTATCAAAAACCGGAGAGAGCAAGAAAAGATGGTAGGAAAAGCCGAGAAGCGTACCAAAAATCAGAGTGATCCGAAAAATATGGTAGGAAACGCCGAGAAATGTGCCAAAAATCAGAGTGAGCAAGAAAATATCGTAGGGAAAGACGAGAAGCGAACCAAAAACCAGAGAGAGCATGAAAAGTTGGTAGGAAACAGCGAGAAGCGTACCAAAAACTGGGGTGAGCCAAAAAATATGGTAGGATTCGTCGAGAAGCGAACCAAAAACCAGAGAGAGCATGAAAAGTTGGTAGGAAACAGCGAGAAGCATACCAAAAACTGGGGTGAGCCAAAAATATGGTAGGAAAAGCCGAGAAGCGTACCAAAACCAGAGCGAGCATAAAAAAAATGTAGGAAAAGACGAGAAACGAACCAAAAATCAAAGTAAGCCAAAAAAATGGTAGGATAACGGACAGAATCGCCTCAACAGAGCTTATCCCTATGGCTACCAACCCGATCCACGATTCTCCTTTCTCGAGGAGTTACCTTTCAAAAAAATTTATCACTCCTATAACCACCCCCAACCGATCAAATCTTCGGGAGAGATAAGCAGCACATGCCGTGACTACATCGTAAATCAACGATCAAAACATCCTCTGACGTATCCCGCGCAATCGCTTATCAAACAAGTACTCCGGTGATTGGGATAGCAACCTAGCCAAGTCATGTTTCGACAAAAACCTTTATTTTCCTCAAGGGATGATGTCGAAAAATATTTTATCGTAAGTATCTATACAAGCCCATCTATTCGTTATATGATACATCTGTATTGAAAGGAATATATTTCTAAAAATAGAGAGAATAGGGGAATTGGGAATGAAAAAAGCTATCCATCTACTTTTATCCATGATGCTCGTTTTTTCTTTCATCCCTGCATCCGTTCTAGCGGAGACAGAGAGTACGGAGGAAACACCGACTTCACCAGGAACAACTGATGTGGAAAAACCATTAGATATTCAATTGCAAAATCCAGAATATATTGATGGGCAAGTGAAATTGAAATGGCGAGTGAAATATGAAGAATCTGCAAATGAGAATGCAGAATTGTTCACCCTCGTTAAAAACGGAGAACGTTCGGTTCTTGCCAGCCAACCAGAAATGAGTCAAGAACAAACTGGGGAAGATGGCGTTTATCGTATATATGAATTGATTGATTCTGAGGTGAAACCTGGAGATACAGTGACTTATGCGATTGCGCAAGGTAAGGCGCAAAGTAACGAAACAACGTTAACGGTTGAAATGCCGGTTGTAGAAGAGGAAGCTAGCGAAGAGTCACCAAAAGAAGATGAAACAGTTGTTGAGGAAGAAGAACAAGTTGCGGATGAAGAAGCAGCAGTAAAAGATGAAACTGTCCTTTCCTTAAATATTGTTGCACATAAGATAACTGATACAACAGCTGACATTTCGTGGAGTTTAGTGGATGTTGATGAATTTAGATTATACGTTGATGGCAATTTAAAAGAAGTCGTTTCACCAAATAAAACAACCTATGCATTAACGAAATTAGCCCCTGCTACTACATATAAAGTGAAAGTAGAAGGTGTTCAAAAAGGTAGTGTAGTATCTTCAGCAGAGGTAGAAGTAACAACATCGGCAGTACCTACAGGAGAAGTTATTCCATTCGAAGACAGTACCCTTGAGCAAGCAATTAAAGATGAATTAGGGTTAAAGCGCGCTATTTATCAAGCTGACTTAGACCGTTTAACCAGTCTATCAATCTCGAATTTATGGGTAACATCTATTGAAGGATTACAATTTGCGACAAATTTAGAAACATTGCATCTCGGTTATAATGACATTGCTGATTTAACACCAATCAAAGCATTAACAAAGTTAAAAGACCTTGATGTCACAGGATTAGCTATTAAAGATACAAGTATTTTTAGTACAAGTTTAGTGGAATTAAATATCTCTCATACTTCACTAGCCAACCTGGATTTCCTAAAAAAATTAACGAATCTTCAAACAGTTTATGCTTATGGTCTGCCTTGGATTGGTGAAAATGCTGGGGCACAAGCTGTACTGAAAGATTTAACTGCAAAAGGCGTAACCGTGTACAGCAATGAAGCAGATGATGTAAATATGATGGTAGAGCGTGGATTTGTCAATGAATCAAGTATCCAAGTGTATTGGAGTTACTGGCCTGAAGCCAATTTCAATTTGTACCCAGATCATTATATTGTTTCTATTGACGGGAAAGAAACGAAAGTATCTGGTTTAGAAGAACATGTATTTAAGAACTTAAAGGCAGATACAACCTATAATATCGTTATTAAGGCTTACGACGGTAAACAATTAATTGGTCGGGCAACAATGGATGTGAAAACGGCAAAATTACCTGAAGGAAAAAAAGTGTCGATTAAGGATAAAGGGTTAAGAGACATGATTAAGATGACTCTTGGCATTAGCCGTGACATATATGAAAGTGATATGAAAAATTTAACTTCACTGTATGTTGATTATGAAGGTGTTCGGAATTTAGCTGGACTAGAGCTGGCTACAAACCTTGAAGAGCTATCGATAACAGGGAACCCAGTCAGTGATCTAACAGCGATTAAAGGCTTGAGTAAGTTATCGGTATTATTTATTGATGACACGAAAGTGAAAGATTTAAAACCATTGTCGGGCTTAACAAACTTAAATATGCTTGTTGCTTCCTACAATCCTGGACTCGATTTATCACCAATACAAGGTTTACCTAACTTACAATCGCTTTCAGCAGATAGCAATGGATATAAGAAGCTCCCTGTTTTGCCAAGTAGCTTAATCGAATTATCACTATATGATAATGAACTAACAAGTCTTAAAGGAATCGAAAAAGCAGCCAATCTGCAATACTTAATCGTATCGGATAATCCAATTAGTGATTTCAAATCACTAGCGAAATTACAGTTACTATTCTTACTTGCAGATTATACAAATATGACGAATCTTGATTGGTTAAATTCTGAGAATGCTCATGTTTTACAAGGTCTTATTATTTCGGGTAATGCTATTACTGACATTACGCCACTTAAGAATGGTAATAATCTATTATTCTTAGCAATGGATGAAACAGCTATTACGGATATTTCGCCATTACTAGATTTACCTTACTTAGCTATTGTCTCTTTCATCTCGGTCCCAACGCTTGACATTTCGGAAGGATCGAAAGCGATGGAAGTGATTAAAGAATTAAGAATGCGCGGTGTGGAAGTTTTCTATGAAGAAGAAATGGGGAACTTAAGCTTTACCTCTTTAACAGCGACGCATGATTCAATCTATGCAGAATGGGAATATATTGGGGAAGAAGAAGTAGCAGATTATGAATTGTATATAGATGGTGAATTAGTAGATACAGTACCTGGAACAGAATCTAGTTATGTATTTACTGGACTATCTCCGGGAACGCCGTATGAAGTTGCTATTGCAGCACTAAATGCGGATGGAGAAGAAATTGAAATTTATTTCGATTATGTATTCACGATTAGTGAAGATCTTTACTTCACAAAAGTAGAAGCAACAGAGGACTCTATTGAAACAGAATGGATATACGATGGTGAAGGAGCAGTCTATGAATATGAAATCTCTCTAAATGGAGAAGAGTATGAAATCGTGGATGCAGATACACTCTCGCATATTTGGACAGAACTTGAGAAAGACACAACATACACTATTGAATTGATGGCATATGACGAAGAATATGAAATCCTTGGTTATACTTATGTAGAAGCAACAACTACAGTAGATGAAGACGGAACGGGCGAGGGCAACACCCCTCCTCCACCAACGAAAAAACCAGACCCAGGCAATGGTAATAAAAAACCAACTGATGGTAAAACACCATCAGATGTCATCAAAGGGAAAAAAGAACAAATGAAATCTGGCGCCAAACCAGAGGAGAAAACAGGTAAGTCTCTACCAAATACGTCAACCAACAGCTATAACTATTTAGCAATGGGTATGACGATCTTACTAGCAGGTACCATCATGTTATTCCTTGCAAGGAAAAAACACCCGTCAGTGAAATGATGAACAAAGAGTGACCCTAAAATGGTGTCACTCTTTATTAAGTTCCGGCGAACAATGTGAGGAAAATTAGTTTCTATTGTGTTTGTTTTGCTCTAGCCTCTTTACAACCAAACACATGAGCATAAGTTATACCTATACCTTTGGGGAAAAGGTATGGGCAAAGCCAAAATGCGAACAACAGGTATGAAGATGTGCAAGTTACCTAGAAACAATTGGTTTGAATCGGATAGGAAATCATGGCGCGAATTTCCTTAAACTTCTTTCATGCCATAGAAATGTATAAATACTTAAAGAATAACCTCAAAGGGTCCGGTCGACTTTCATTACTTCCACCTGCTATTAGTGTCTTATCTGTCATTCTTTTTATGGTAATATTTGGTTGAAAACTTCTCCGCCATTACCGTGAATTTTTATCACTTTAAGTCGATTTGTTTTCTTGATGAAGATAGTTTTATATTGTTTTTCACCATTTTGCTCAATAATAAACACGCGTTTACTTCCAGTATCTGATTCTTTTGTGAAGAGATAATCTTGATCACCGATTAGTTCTATGATTTTGCCGTATTCTGGTAATGAAGACAAATCCTTTTCGTTAGAAATCTTATCATTTGCTATGTTTTGTACAGGGACTGAATGGTTACCTGATTTTGAGTTTGCCTCTTTTTCATCAGATGATTGAGACACTTCATGGGTCTTCTCTTTATTCATGTCCGATTCCTCACCGGAATTACTGTTACAAGCAGAGAGGAGAAGTATCCCAGTAATTAGTGCAAGTTGCCATTTATACATGATGCAATTTCATCTCCTGTAAATATAATTTTAATTAACCATAACAAATGCTCCGGTTAAATTCATCCAATAAAAGTCTCAATTCAAAAACAAACGATTGTACTAGATAAGTCCTTTCAAAAAAAGAAAGCTCATATTTAATTGCCTCTTTTAAAAAATGATGAGAAATGAGCCATTTGGCCGTTTAATAAACACGGATTTTAACAGAAACTGGGGTTGAAAGGTATTAATATAAATATATTCATAAAGTAATAGAATCTTAATAAAAAGAATCTACAATCAATCATAAAGTGGATTGTAAAGGGTGGGTATTTAATGGACAAAAAATCAATTCTCGTCATTGAAGATGAAGAAAAAATTGCACGGTTATTAGAATTAGAGCTGGAATATGAAGGATATGAAGTGACAAAAGCGCTTGATGGGTTAGAAGGATTCCATACTTATAAAAGCAAAATATGGGATCTCGTATTATTAGATATTATGCTTCCGGGGATTAGCGGAATAGAGTTGTTAAGAAGAATTAGGGCTAATGATAACCATACACCGGTCATACTTTTAACTGCGAAAAGCTCAGTTGAAGACAAAGTCTCTGGATTAGATTTAGGTGCGAATGATTATATAACAAAGCCTTTTCAAATAGAAGAGTTGCTGGCCAGAGTCCGTGTGGCATTCCGAAATAAAGTCACTGAGGAAGTAGAAAATGAAGAAGATGTGCTTACGATTGCTAATTTAAAAGTGAATGAGAAAACAAGAGAAGTTTTTCGTGGGGATACATCTATTGAATTGACACCGAGGGAGTTTGATTTGCTTGTTTATTTATTGGTAAATAAACGACAAGTACTGAATCGTGATCAAATTGTTGAAGCAGTCTGGGGATATGATTTTATTGGTGATACAAATGTTGTTGATGTTTATATTCGTTATATAAGGAAGAAAATTGACGTTGAAAATCTCCCTGCGCTTATCCATACGGTACGAGGTGTAGGTTATGTAATAAGGGAGATGAAATGAAGTTAAAAAACAAAATCAATCTATATACTTCTATCTTGTTCATCATATTACTAATCGTCATGAATATCTCTATTTATTTGCTGTTTAGCAATATGATGATGAATAGTGAACTTGACCGTGGGAAACTGGAATTGGAAAGAAATGCTGCTGAAATCGATCAGTCACTTGCCACGGTACCAATGGACACGTTACTTCGGGCTTATATTCCTATCGACGGTATGGTTCGTATCGTTTATGAGGATAGCCAAAAAGCAGCTAGTACATTTGTGGATCCTTCTTTTAATAAAGAGGCTCATAACATAGAGAAATCATTTAGTTCCTCATTAAATGTCGAGATTAAAGAGGGTGAAACCTCATATACTTTTGGTTCGATTCCGATTATTTTGAGCAATGGTGAAATAGCTAACCTGCAAATCGCCAAAAGCATTGTAAGAACGACAGAAAATTTAAAAGTATTACGGTTGGTTTTAATCATTGTAACCTTAGTTGCAATGATTCCAGTTATTATTTCTAGTAGGTTATTAGGCAACCTTATTATTGCGCCGATTACTTCAATGATTAAGACGATGAGTGAAATTAGAGAAAGTGGGAAATTTAAACGGCTGCCATTAAATAAAGATTCCAATGACGAATTGCATGAAATGGGTACGACTTTTAATCATATGATTGATTTACTCGAGGTCAACTTTGATAAGCAAAAACAATTTGCTTCAAGTGCTTCCCATGAACTAAAAACACCACTAACTGTAATTGAAAGCTATACCAGTCTTTTAAAAAGACGAGGATTGCATGATGAGGAACTTTTTAAAGAATCAATTGAAGCGATTCATTCTGAAGCCATTAGAATGAAAAATTTGACAGAACAACTATTACTCCTAGCACAACATAATCAACAATGGAATATAGAAACAACCAAAATTAGCCTAAGCGACTTTTTGGTAGATTCAGCAAAAGCTTTCCAGAACGGCTACAATCGAAGGATTATTTTTGAAAGTGAAATTGATGGCAATGCGTCCATTTACTCAGATGAACAAAAGTTAAAGCAATTACTTTTTATATTCCTTGATAACGCAAGAAAGTATAGTAATGATGAAATTACAATCACTTTGAGTGAGAAAAGTAACGAAGAAATACTTATTCATGTTTCTGACCGTGGAATAGGTATAGATGAGAATGAGCTTCCCAAAATATTTGAACGTTTTTACCGTATTGATAAAGCAAGGTCCAGAAAAACAGGAGGAGTCGGACTTGGACTTTCTTTAGCGAAGGAAATTGCCGAGGCTTTAGCCATTGAGATAAAATTACAAAGTGTTGAAAATCTAGGAACAACGGTTACTATGGTGTTTAATAACGAACATAGGAAAACAAAAATTAATTAATCGATCAGTGCTTTCTCATTTTCTTTTAATTTTTTTATTAGATAATAAAGGAAAGGGATATAGAATGGAGGATAATAATGAGAAGAAAAGGGTTATGGATTACTCTTGGGTTAGTTGTCATCGCAACCTTTATTATTATTGTTACATGGCAAGGAGTAACTACTTCTGCGAAAACAATTACTAAAGATGACGCCCTTTCCTTAATTGAGGAAAGGTATAAAGGCAGCAAAGTAACAAATATCGAATTACAACAAAGTGCTTATCACATAAAAATGACGAGAGAAAGCGGAATATATGAAGTTTCTTTAAATGCAGAAAATGGAGATATAATATCTTTAAAGAAACTTGGAGATAACTCAAGTGGCGGTGATGATCGTAATAAAACGATAAAGAATGAAAAGGAAATAGAAAGTATCTTATTACTGTCAAGCGATGATATTTTATCTATTAGTAAAAAAACCGAAAATCAGAAAGATGTTTATGTAGCTAAAGTTCTGGAGAATAAAGAGGAGTATATTGTTAAAGTAGATGCAGTAACAGGTTCAATTGTTTCAAAAGATAAAGCTGAAAAACCTAAAGAAGAAAACCCGGAAGAAGGCAAACAAAAAGAAGAAGATCGTCCAGTGGCTATTTCTAAAGATGAAGCAATTAAAATCGCGTTGGAACATGTAAAAGGGGCAGTCGATGATGATATCGAAATTGAAAATATTGGAGGCCAAACTTATTATCTCATTGAAATTGAAACCGATGATGATAATGAGGCAACCGTACAAGTTCATACTTTAACAGGGAAAGCTACTATTTCATTTGATGATTAATCTTACTTTTTAGCAAATTCTAATGTTACTCACCTCATTCCTTAATCATACGCGATTATATTATAAGTAATCAGAAGATTAAAGGAGGATATTAATCATGAAAAATAAAATTTTTGTTGGTTTAATCATAACTGGTGTAATTATGGGTGGAGCGGTTGCTGTTGGGGCTACAAATAATGATGAAACAAATGCTACTTCTATCAATACAGAATTAGATGAAAAAGTATCTCAGGCCGGAGAGGCGGATGTCATTGCCATCAGTAAACAAGATGATGGGGAGAATCAATCTGACGATAGGGGATACGATGACGATAACGATGATGTACAGGACGTAAAAGTAGATGCCTCTTCAGGTGATTCTATCCAAAGGGATCAAGGTAATGAAGATGATGATATCGAAAGAGATAGAGACGACGCTAACGATGATGATAAGCAATTAATCAAGCAACGGATCATACAAGAAAAAGATGCGATAGCAATTGCAGAAAAGGCGTCTAACGGTAAAGTGAATGAAATTGAACTGGATGAAGAAGATGGTCTCATTGTTTATGAAATTGAAGCTGATTCCAAAAAAGGCGAAGTGGAAATAGAGGTTAATGCAAAAACTGGAGAGATAATAAAAAAAGAGTTGGATTAATGAGGCCTGGCATGTATTTGGTGAGAACCATTTACATGCCTTTTTTATTACGGTTGATTATTTGGGTTCATTCTTATTGATTTCTAATCTAACTATCATAGTTCTTACATAGAGTTCTCATCTTCAAAAACTAGTATAGAAGATAACAAGGAAAGTGAAAAAGCTTAGAAGTGACGGATTTAAATGGAAATGGCTCATTTTCCTAATAAAAAAATGACTTGGAGGCAGTAAAATGAAAATAGTGATTATCCCATCTGGTTTTAAGGAGTGTTTGGAAGCTGAGGAAGTAGCGAGTGCGATTGATAAAGGGATCAGGCGTTTTGATTCCGCTGTGGATACGCATGTTATTCCAATGGTTGATGGTGGAGAAGGTTTTGTCAAAACAATTATTAAAATTAAGAAAGGTGAACTTAAATTTATTGACGCCACAAATCCTGTAGGTGAAAAAGTACAGACATACTTTGGGTTGTATGAGGAAAACAACGTAAAAACAGCCGTAATTGAAATGGCCGCTATTGCTGGGCTTAGAATGGTTCCTCTTCACAAACGTAACCCTTTAAATACTCATACTTATGGTGTAGGAGAATTAATTTTAGCTGCCTTAGAATCAGGAGCGACTCATATTTTATTTGGCTGTGGTGATTCGGGTACATCCGATGGTGGGGCGGGTATGGCACAAGCGTTGGGTGCTAAATTTTTTAATCAAAATCATCAACCAATAGAAATTACGGGAGGGGGCTGCTTAAGTGATATTGCATATATGGATTTAACCAATATAGATCCTAGATTATCTCAAGTACAAATAAATGTCGCGTGTAATTGGCATAATGTACTTTGTGGTCCAAAGGGAGTGGCGCACGTATTTGCACCCCAAAAAGGAGCTTCCTTACTAGAAGTAGAGATATTGGCTAATGGTTTATCGCACTTTGCTAATTTAATAGAGAAGGCTACGGGGCATGATGTGAAAACGCTACCAGGTAGTGGCGCATCTGGGGGATTAGGGGCAGGTTTAGTGGCATTTGCAGGTGCAAAACTATTTCCACGTTATGAAATTATTATGAAATATATTCAAATTGAAGAACATCTAGAAGGTGCTGACCTTGTATTAACTGCGGAAGGGTGTATAGATAGACAGACACCAAACGGAAAGATTCCTGCGGAAGTTGCTAGATTAGCAAAACAATTGGGCATACCGGTGATTGCAATTACTGGGTCCATTGGAAAGGATGCATGGGTAAACTATACAAGTGGGATTGATGCTTATATGAGCATTATTCAGAAGCCAACTTCATTAGAAAAGGCGATGGAAGACGCAGCAAATTTAATTGCTGATTGTGCAGAGGCAGCTGTACGTCAAATTCAGGTTGGCTATCGTATTGCTGAAAGGAAATTGGGTAAAGGTATCATATGAAATCTAATCGTTTACTAGAAAACAAGCAACAATCTACTAAAACATACTTAACTAAGCTGCCAAATGTAACACAAATCATCGTCATTCTTCTCTCATTTGTGTGTTCATTTATTGTTTTCACAGACAATATAGCTTATGATGCAAAGGTTTCTATGATTGTTTTCATTATTACACTAGCTTTATGGGTATGTACAAAACTTCCTGCCGCTTATGTGGCTTTAGGTGCATTACTATTACTCATTTTATTAAATGGTGCAAATACGGATGTGCTCTATTCGTCCTTTTCTTCGGAGATCATTTGGTTGATGATTGGTGCTTTTATTATTGGAGAAGCATTTAGTTCTTCTGGTCTATCTCTTCGAATGACACGAGTGATTATTCATAAAGCTAAAAACACAAACCAACTATTATTGTATTTGATGTTGTCTCTGTTTCCATTGGCTATCTTTATTCCTTCCACTTCCGGCAGGGCGGTACTCATGTTGCCAATTGTAAGAGAAATAGCGAATCTTGTTAAGAATAAGCAACAAAGAGAAATCATTGCATTGTTCGTACCAGTCATTATTTTAATGACAACCTCTTCAACTTTATTAGGAGCGGGTTCACATTTAATCGGGATTGAAATATTAGAGAAGACCACAGGAGATAGTATCTCTTATATAAATTGGTTGATATGGGGGCTCCCTTTTACCTTGATCATCAGTTTCATCACATATTTTGTTTTTAAATTATTTTTTTCAAAGGAATTAACTGCAGCCCCATTTGACGCGAACAATATCAACAATATATATGAAGTAAAGCCTGTTTCCAAAAAGGAGAAGCAAACCCTTATTCTTTTAACTGTCTTGATTTTGTTGTGGCTAACAGAAGCACTTCATGGATATGAAATAGGTTTGATTACAATTGTAGGTGCCTTTATTTTTATGCTGCCTAAGTATGGCGTCATTACCTGGAAGAAGGGTTTACAGGCTGTATCGTGGAATTTGATTTTATTTGTCGCTGCTGCAACAGCATTAGGTAAGAACCTGGTGGAAACAGGTGCGGTAAGCTGGATAGAGCAGGGGGTATTTCAGTTAATAGGAGCTTTTCCCCCTATCCCTGCATGGGGACTTGTGATTCTTATTATCCTCATCGCTATAACCAGTCACATCTACATTACCTCACATACGACAAGGGCGGTAGTAATGGTACCAGGTATATTAATGCTTAGTATGACACTTAATTTAGAGCCATCCTCTATGCTCTTTTTAAGCTTAGTAGGGATGAACTATTGCTTAACTTTCCCGGTCAGTTCGAAGGCATTATTAGTATACTATGAGCATGACACGATGAGTTATCGTGCCAATATTTTATTAAAGTTAAATATGTTCTTAATGCCGATTTATTTTATATTGATGATTTTGTTTTACTTTACTTATTGGAACTGGACAGGGTTATAAGTGTAAAAAAAGAGCCTTTATTCGGCTCCTTTTGCATTATATTAGTAAAGCTATAATCATTGAGCGTGAGATGTATGTGCAGTTTTAATCACTCTTCTGCTATAAAATATTCTCGTAAATATTCTACCCATAGATGATGACCTTGTTCATTCGGGTAGTAATCTTCCTCCAAGTACTCTCGTATGAATGGATCATTAGTATTTGGCCTAGCTTGCCAATGGTCGAGATATGTTAAATGATTTTCCTCAGCAAAAGCTTTAATTGCCTTGACTTGCTCGTTATATTTTTGTGGTAAATAAAATGGGTTAGCTGGCTGAAATATGACAGTGGTTGCAGGGTTCACTTTTTCTAAAGCTTCTAGCCACTTCTCAATGTGATGTATCGGTGCTTCTACATCCTCTTACCAATCATTATCCCTCTTTAAGAAGGGTTTTAATAAGACAAGGTCAGGTCCAAATTTGCTTACATCTGCGATATCAAATTCACCTGAAATACCATCAAAAGGAACAATCTCGACTGTTATTGTCTTTTGATAGGCTTGATTTATTTCTTGTTCTAATTGATTTGTCCAACTTTTATCTTCCTCGATATCGTTGATGGTGATCCAAATCAAGGTTTTTATTAAAGTAGTTTAGAGTTCTTTTGCCTACTTGGTATAGTAGAAAGCTAACGTTATTTGATTTGACTATAAATATTTTGAAAAGATGAAAAATTTACTGGAAGAGGTATCTAACATTTCTCTATGTTGACCTGTAACGCAAACAACAGTATCCAAATTTTCTCGTGATTTTAATTCCTTTACAAGGGGATACATTTTAATAGCCTCTCGCCTTGTTCTGAATACAACCATGACTTCCTCCTCAAATAATATAATAAATAACTAAGCCAGCAAAAATATTTGGCCAATAAAAACTTGATAGCTGCTTTTTAGTGATACTTTGTCTATGAATTATTGCATTAGACATTCCCATATCAGCAAATGCTTGTGAAACAACTATAAACAATCATGATCCTACCCATTAAACCTAAAGCTGATGGTCCTAATATCCTACGATTAGTGGAAAATAGGAGTAAATCATGATCCGGAAACCAATAAATTAATTCTTGAATCTTTGGCTCTTGGTAAAAGGATGAGACAAAAGGAGAGATTAAGAACAAGAGGGTTCATTTAAACAGTTTTTTTTGGAGATAGAAGATTTAGACGTTAAGCATGTAATTTTTCATAATGTAACACAAGAAATTATATCTAATTTATATTCTTACAGAGGATGGTACTTGTATCAGAGATTATATTCATGTAATGGATTTAGCATCTGCTCACTATTTAGCTTTAGAATATTTAAGAAAAGATAATACAAGTGATATTTTTAATCTAGGTAATGGTAGTGGCTACTCAGTTAAAGAAGTAATTGAGGTAGCAAGAAAGGTCACAAATCATCCGATTCCTGCGGAAGTAAAAGAGAGAAGAGCGGGAGATCCAGCTGTACTAATTGCTTCATCGGAAAAAGCAAGAAAGGTATTAGGATGGAAACCACAATTTAATTCATTAGAAAAAATTATCTCTGATGCATGGAATTGGCATAAGACTCACCCCAATGGTTATTTAAGCAAATAAATATCTATGTAAATAAAAATTACCCGCTAGCCTTAATGGCTCGGCGGGCTTAATTGTGTTGTTTACTGTTTTCTGAAAATGCAATCCTCATTATCACTTCCCTGTGAAAAATGATATTCGCCTCAATGTCTAAATGAACCGTTTAATTTGAATGAATTGCTCTATTAATACACGTTTACATAACTATCGAGTTATTTTGTAATTGGTTTATTATATACAGCAAGCCTTTCCAAACTTAGAAGTAACTATTGTCTTCTCATTACAGTTGGCTACTTACTAACATCTCTGGTATAAAGAAATTTAATATGCCATATTTCTTTCCCCTTGTTTGCAACAATAGCTCCTACAGAACCTTATATCCCTGTGAAATTAAGTTTGGAGTTATATATAAGACTGTATAATTACACCGGTACCTCCACCCCCAACAAAGGAGGATACTGCTGACACCCAAATATATCTCCTTCACCTGGACTACCACTCGGGGCGGTTCTGCTGATTGTAAATTTAATGGCGTAGGCAGGGTCAAACTCTACTAAATCAGTGATGCGATCTTTGTTGATATGGAAGAGTGCGGCAATGCTTTCTTTGTTTATTACACCGCTATTTTTGACTAAATCATAGTTTTCTTGTTCTCGAAAAATAATGTCAAATGTGATGCGATCGGTTCCTGCGTTTTTACTACGAATGGTCTTGGCTAATTCGCCTAAGGGTATTGTGTTCATGTTATTCACTCCTCATTACACTTTAATGGTTTCTTGTATTGTTTCAATGTTTAGTTTGAAAAGGGACATAGGGTCTTTAACTGGTAAAGTATGATTAATGGTCCACGAATAAGAAGCGGTGGAAGGAAGGACCTCGTCTACAATAAATGCAGCTGTACCAGCCGTTCCCTTTACTTCTGGTAAGCGTGCGTAGAAGATTTGTCTTGTGCCCATGAGTGTAATCGCTTCGGCTAGTTCTTTTGTGTCTGCAATCCCTTCGACTACAATGCCGAGTTCGTGTGATTGAATATCTCGAATAGGTTCCATTTCACCCATCACACCATTTTTGCCGAATATACGGTAGTTCAGATGATAGTTTGTAGTTGGGAATTCTTCTTTTACTTGTTCTTTGCTTAACTGTATGACTTTATCAATATGTTGAATGGTATAGGGGTCACGAACTCCTGCGATGCCAATATATTTTTCGCCGACTTTACCAGAGCCTTCTATTTTTATTTTTGTGTCTCCCTGAATAGGTATATATTTTTGTCCTGTAATTCTTGTTGTCTTTTCATCATATTGTTCGTACTTGCAATGGGTCATGTCAAGCATACCCCCGGCAAAGTATTCAAAATAAGGATTTGACCTCTCATACATTGCATGGCCCGCAACGCTAGCAATGGTACATTTTTGATGTGGTGCCATTGCAGTAACCTTTACATCATTATGTGTAATCGTACCAATTACACTTTCTTTAGCGCCGTAAGGTTCTGCACAAAATGAGGCACATTCGAGAACTTTACCTAAATAATAGGCATGTTCCTCTGGAAATCCTTCAAAAATAGCTGGGGCTGCGAAAACAGCGCAATCGCTTGAGCGACCACCTATAATAACATCTGCCCCCATTTCTAAAGCTTTTATATAAGGGTGGATGCCTGCTACCGCTACCGCCCTAGTTGTCTTTTCAACATCTACTTTTGTTAAATCCTCTCGATTATCTAAACCTTCTATTCGAGCACCTTCTTTGATTCTGTCAGCTAAATATACAGTGTCTACATCAGAGTAGAAATAGGCAATCTTGAAAGGTGGAAGTTGATGTTCCTTAGCTAAATCCTTTATGATCTCTACATATAAATCTACTCTACTTTTCGTACCGCAATCACCCGCAGAACCGACAATCATTGGTACATTTTGTTCACGTGAGGCGAGCAACATTAGCTCAAGATCATGCTTTTGCCATTGGTACATACTTACTGATCGGTCTGCACCTAAAGCGGCAGCTCCAATATCGTCGCTTCCTGAATCGCAACAATAATAATCAGGTTTTGTAGCAGCTGCAATACGAAAGCTCTCCTCTTTTGTTGGGGCAAATCCTAAATGTCCATTCGGACTAACGATTCTTAATTGTTCTTTTGTCATAAAGATTCCTCCTTGCGCTAAGTTGTTATAACCACTTAATACAATATAATACACTGATAAAATTATTTGTCAATTCAGAATTTAATTAACAAATAAAAAAGCCAACAAAAAAGTTGGCTAGGCAGGTTTCACAGTTTTCTTTTTATAAAAAAGCGATATTGGTCACCACGATAGAAGGCTTCCCTATATTCTAAAGGATAAGCATCTTTATACATGATAGAAGTTACTTGGAAAATGGGCCAACCTTCTTCAATTTGCATTGTAGATGCAAGTTCCTTATTTGCTGTATGAGCTTCAAATGTTTGTTCTAAGTGAGTTGGCTGATATGTATTTGTTAAAGGGTAGAGATCCAATGTTGAAAAAGGTTTACCTTGTGTTTCCATTGCTTGTGCATTTGGCATGATGGATTGCCCGACAGGTATAGAAAAATAACTATTATAATAGACCATTGGTTGTTCATCACCGTATCCGATGAGCTGAAGATTACTAACATAATCGGTCGGTTGAAGATTAAGTATTTTAGCCATTTGGACAGAACTGAGTACTTGTTTGTTTGCTAATATTTTGGTTGAAGCAATGACCCCTTGTTGTTCTAACATTTGTTGAAAACTATTGATTTGCTCTAAAGGTTGTTGTAACTTGGTTTTTCGTGAAATAAAAGTGCCCACTCCATGTGTTCTATAAAGAATACCTTGGTCTTCTAATTGTTTAATAGCTTGACGAATGGTAATGCGGCTTACAGCAAAAAGATCGCAAAGTTCCCTTTCGGAAGGGAGTTTTTTACCGGCCTGCCAAGTTTCTTCATTTACTTTTTCTTGAATAAGCTGTGCAACTTGTTCGTAGAGTGGTGTAGAACTATGACGATTAAGCATTTTTAACACCTTCCTGATCCAACTTAGTTTATGTGATTATAACATCTAAAGGGAAATAACTACCATATTTTAATATGATTTAGAAACTTCTGAATACTTATTGAAAAAATAAAAATACCTGCTATAATATCAAATAAATTGATATAACCACTTATGACAAATTGGGGAAAGAGGGATGTTAATGCCTGCTGCTTTATGGATACTATTAGCATTATTAGTCTTTGTAGCTGTATTTTTTGTGGTTTTTAAGCGACCTATGTATGAAATAATGGCTCTTACCTTTGTTTTTATCATTGCGATTACAGGACAGTGGAATAAGTTTTTAGAGTATTTATTGTATCCTTCCACAAGTAGTTTATTTTATGTGATCTTTGCTTTTATGGTCATTGCTGTACTTTTCGATGCAACAAATGTTGTTAATAGAATTGTGCAGATTATAATTTCCTTAGTTGGAAGATTTAGAGGAGGATCAGGCTATGTTGCCTTATTAGGGAGTACATTTATGGCATCATTGTCGGGGACAGGTCCAGGTAATGTTGCAACAACTGGTGTATTTACGATTCCGATGATGAAAAGGACAGGATTTCCCCCACATTTTGCAGCAACAACAGAGATGTCAGCAAGTATGTTAGGTAATATTATCCCTCCAGCTGGAATTATTATTTTGTCCTATGGTGTGCTTGAAAAAGTCTCGCCTGGTAGTATCACATTAAGTGGTTGGATGATTGCTGCTTATAGTATCGGTATTTGGTTTTTTGTTCAAAGGTGGCTCACATTGTATGTACTTTGTCGGGTATATAAAGTACAACCAATTCCCTCTACAGAAATTCCTTCATTTAAAAAAAGTTTAAAGTCAGGTTGGGCTACTGTATTCATTCCAATCATCATATTCTTGCCTCTTTTCATAGATGCGCAGGCAAAGGAGTGGTTGCTAGGTAGAATTGGGGAAAGTGGGAGTGGGGCTTATTCTAGCTCTGTATTAATGTTTACCCCTGGAATAGCTGGAGCTTATGCTGTGATTATTGGTAGAAAGGCATTTGCAGAAAAAAGAGAATTTTTTTCTAAAATATTGTCTACTTTTTCGGGCTCACTTCAACAAGTAGTACCTATTGCAGTTACTATTTACTTTGCATATGCCACTTCTCAAGCTTTTTCAGGAATTGGTGCCGAAAAGGCAATCGAAGAATGGTTTGTTTCATTAGGTTTAAGCATTACCCTCCTGATCGTTATGATTCCTATATTTTTTATGGTTCTTGGAATGGTGTTACCTGGAACCGCGCAAGTAGCTATTCTAGGTGGGGCTGTAATTGCGGCCGCCAGTGCACTTGGAGGTGACCCTGTTCTGTTTGCTGCATTATTACCAGCTATGACTGGTGCGCTTGAGGGTATGACCCCTCCG
Source organism: Cytobacillus sp. FSL R5-0569 (assembly GCF_038007265.1). Lineage (NCBI taxonomy): Bacteria > Bacillati > Bacillota > Bacilli > Caryophanales > Bacillaceae > Cytobacillus > Cytobacillus sp. FSL R5-0569. The sequence continues at coordinate 4,296,870 of NZ_JBBOWW010000001.1, read as the reverse complement.
CTCGCCTTAGGAATGTACGTAGCGATGGGGATTGCAAACTCAGATTTCACCAAAACTGTGAAGTTATCCGTTATATGGGTCATCCTTCATCTAATATTAAGCATGATTTTACTAACTGGTATACTACCAATCTTAGGATTATAGGGGTGATGATATGAGTATATTTAAAAAGATCTATGGAATGATTGCATTGATTACATTAGCGTTGGGGTTCGTTGTAGCTATCCTTTTTCTGATAGCGATTATTATTGGTGGGAATCAGGGAGAGTTAATAGCCGTTTTTGCAGGTGATGTTATGAATTGGTGCATTAAGTTAGCAGCAATAGCAGTATTGTTCGGTATTATTGATATGTATATTCGAAAGGAACACTCATTAACCATGAAAAGTGAAGAGAAGAAGGATGATAAGTTATTTATGTAATGTTTGCTATTAATGCATTTGATAACGAGACATAAGATATTTAAAAAATCAACGTATGATTTTTATTGTTTTTAGCGTTCCTTATCGTTATTTCCCGGAAAATGATTATTTATGTCGAAGGTTAACTTTTTAGGGGGAATGGACTCTGTTTAACATAATAACTGGTTGTCCATTCCCTATAGAATTTCTTCAACTTTTTCCCCTCAACTAACTATATCCCGAAATATCCGCACTATCATAAGCACTGTACCGATCGAGTGACTTGAAAACACCTTGGGTTTGCCCGTTAACATCATGTATTGTGATCTGTGTATTAATAGAATCTGTCCGTCAGTTAATTGGATGATGCTTCATTTTTTTACACACGCAAACCTTTGTTTTTACGATGTGTTTGACTGTTGGAAGTTATTAGAGTAATGGAGGTAAGGGAGAACATAGACTTTACATCAACAAACTAGTAGTTTACAAAGGCCAATCGTCGAAGTTCTTCACATTCAACAAAAAATCGACGAAATCGAGAATACCTTAACCATTACCCCACATTACTCTTTCCCTTAACGATAAGTGGGATTGCTACCAGCATCATATAAGAGAAGAGATGATTTACACAATGACCTCTAAGTCGCGAAATATACCATCTGTCACCAAGCAATGGGGAAAGAAAGCATTTTCATAAAGGAATGAAACAAAAACGTATTATGGAACCTTTTAATTAAACATCTATTTGAATTTCAAACAGTTGAAGAAGATCTGAAGAAAGAGAAGGTGAAAATGCCTATTTAGTTATATAAATGAAATTTTAAGAGGGGAGATACTGCTACATGATCTTTCGTCAATGATGAAAGATGTAATGGTTACAGTAAAAGAAATGAATATTACAGTAACCCCATGAAGAATAATGCAAAAGGTGTTAATTTGTTAACATAATTTCACTGATTTTCCTGTTTATAATAGTATTAAATTCGAAGAGAAAAATGAATATTCTGATTGGTTCGCGGTGTTATAAAAGCTAAAGAAGATAATGATGGAGGAGATACTTTAATGGAGACGATTGTACAAACAAATATTAATACGATTAAATTCAAAGAAAAATATGGTCCGATTATCAATGGTGAAATGATAGAGCCTGTAAATGGATATATGGATGCGGTTGATGCGGCTTCAGGTAAAGTTCTTTCAAAAATTGGGCGTGGAGGGAAGGAAGATGTAGATCGTGCTGTAGAAGCTGCGAGGTCGGCATTTCCTGCATGGTCTAATACAACAATTGAAGAACGCTCTCTGCTACTTAACAAAATTGCCGATGTACTTGAAGAAAATCAAGAGCGTTTGAAATTAATGGAATCTATGGATACAGGTAGAGCTATACATGAATTCGATCCAGATTATAAAATTGCGATTTCCCAATTTCGTTATTTTGCCTCCGCTATTCTAACTTATTATGAAGGTTCTTCCCGTTCTGTAGAAAACGGATATTTAATTACGAAAAAAGAACCATTAGGCGTTTGCGCTCAAATAATTCCTTGGAATGTCCCAATGGTTATGACATCATTTAAACTAGCGCCTGCCTTAGCAGCTGGTAACACTGTTGTATTAAAGCCTGCAGAAGATGCCTGTTTATCAGTGATGGAGTTTACTAAACTCGCAGCGGAAATTCTCCCAAAAGGCGTTCTAAATGTGGTTCCAGGATACGGACATGAAGCTGGACAAGCATTGATTGATCATCAAGACACAAATAAGCTTGCGTTTACAGGCAGTACTCAGGTAGGGCGCTTAATTGGTAAAACAGCGGGTGAGAGAATTATTCCTGTCACTCTCGAACTTGGTGGCAAATCACCTCATATTGTCTTTCCTGATGTCGATATAGATAGAGCAGTAGAAAATGCTACTTTTGCTTATACAAGTTTCAATGGACAAAGTTGTATTCTTGGATCTCGCTTATTTATTCATGAAGATATTTATGATGAGTTTGTTGAAAAATTAATACAAAGAGCAAAACAAGTCAAAATCGGTCCTCCGACAGACCGTTCAACAAGAGTAGCGGCAATCATTAATGAAAAACAAGGGAAACGGGTCTTAGAATTTTTTGAAATTGCTAAAGAAGAGGGGGCAAAAATCCTTTATGGAGGAAAGCGAGTTACGGTGTCTGGTTATGAGCATGGATATTTTATCGAGCCAACAATCATAGAGGCTGATTCTAATATGAGGATTGCCCAAGAAGAAATTTTTGGACCAGCTGTGACTTTAACTCGTTGGAGCGAAATTGATGACGTGATCAAAATGGCTAATTCCGTAGATTATGGACTGGCAGCAGGTATCATGACAGAAAATCTAGAACTGGCTTTAAAGACTGCCAATCAAATTGAAGCAGGAAGTGTTTGGATTAACTCTTATTTTAATTTCCAAACAGGTGCGCCATTTGGAGGTTATAAAAGTAGCGGTGTAGGAAGAGAATATAGCAAAGAAGCTTTAGATGCTTATAGTCAGTCAAAAACGATTGTAGCAGGCTATCAACTTCCTTCATCAGGTTTCTTTATCTAAGTAGAAGAATAGTTATTAATAAAACATCCCTCAGTTGTATAAATGGTTTGACAACCTGACAACTGAGGGATGTTTTTGAATAGTAAAGGACTTTTGCGAAATAAAGAATGCCTTTGTTTTTTTCTATGGCAATAAGAAGCAAAGTATAGTAATCAAAAATGATAATAAATTTACTAGATATGTTAATTATTTAACTAAAAGATTGTGAAGTTGTATTTATTATATAGTTAGGGTTTGGGAGGAATTAAAATATATTTTAGGAGGAATAGCATTGTACACAACTGGTACGGCATTTTTAGAGGCCCTAAAAGAGGCAGGTGTTTCTTATATTTTTGCTAACTTAGGAAGTGATCACCCGTCTATTATTGAAAGCTTGGCTGTGGCGAAGCAAGAGAATCAAGAATTACCGACAGTGATTACATGCCCTCATGAATTTGTAGCTTTGAGTGCAGCGCAAGGTTATGCGCAGGCAACAGGTGAACCACAAGCGGTTATTGTCCATGTAGAATGTGGTACACAAAACATGGGTGGAGCGATTCATAATGTTTATAAAAGCAGAACACCTGTATTGATTTTTGCAGGGGCTTCTCCTTATACGCAAGAGAATGAACTACTTGGTAGCAGAAATGAATTCATTCACTGGATTCAAGACGTATTTGATCAGCGCGGAATAATGCGGGGTTATACAAAATATGACAATGAAATACGAACTGGTACAAATGTGAAACAGCTTGTACATCGTTCATTACAAATTGCTAAGAGTGAACCAAAAGGGCCGGTTTATTTAATGGGACCTAGAGAAGTGATGGAAGAGGAAGCAACACCAGTAACAATACAAAAAGAACTATGGGAGCCGATTGTTCCGGCAGCGATCCCCCCTCGACAGGTTGGAGAATTAGCCAATGATCTATTGGCAGCAAAGAATCCTGTTATAGTCGTTTCTTATTTAGGAAAAAACGAGCAAGCAGTATGGGAGCTGGTTCGTTTAAGCGACCGTTTAGCTATACCTGTCATTGAATCTGTTCCGAATCGCATGAATTTTCCGGCTAGTCATGAGATGCATTGCGGATCTTATTGGAATAACCCAAAACAAAATGATATTCTTGCTGAGGCGGATTTTGTACTTGTACTCGATAGTGATGTGCCATGGATTCCTGTAAAAAATAAGCCATCAGATGATGCAGTTATTTATTATATAGATGTGGATCCGCTAAAGGAGCAAATGCCTTTGTGGTATATCCCATCTAAGCGTTTCTTTAAAGCAGATTCATATACGGCCTTACAACAAATTAATGACTATTTAGAAAAAATCGATGATATCGATAAGGAACTTGTCTCTCAACGTTGGCAAAAATATGCGAATTATCATAAGCATTTGCTCGAGAAAAGACGCGAGATCGAACAGGTGGAAAGCGAAGTCATCACTCCTGAATATCTTACAGCCTGTGTGAGGGAATTGATAGATGATAATACCATTGTAATCAACGAGGGGATTACAAGCCATGAGGTCATATCTAACCATCTTGAGACAACTGTTCCGGGCTCCTATTATGGAAGTAGCGCAGGTTCTCTAGGATGGCATGGGGGAGCTGCGATTGGCATGAAATTAGCAAATCCAGATAAGACCATCATCAGTCTTACTGGAGATGGTACCTATTTATTTAGTATTCCATCGACTGTACACTGGATGGCGAAGCGGTATAATACGCCATTTTTAACCGTTATTTATAACAACTCTGGTTGGAAAGCGCCGAAAGAATCGACTTTAGGTGTTCATCCACATGGTGTAGCAAATGAGAACCAAGATTTCCATGTACATTTTGATCCACCGGCGGATTTGTCAGGGATTGCTTCAGCAGCTGGTGAAGCGTATGCTGTAACGATAAAAGACAAGAAAAGTTTGCAAATAGCACTTAAAGAAGCATTGAAGATGATAAAAATGGGTCGTTCTGCAGTGTTAGATGTGTATATTCCACATGTCTATGAAGAGGGGAAAACAACTTTGTTAGAGCAGGAGGTTATCCAATGATTGTAAAAAATAACATTTTAGAAGAGCTTATAAAAAGCATTGGAGACGAAACAATTGAAGTAGTAGACCTCTCTCAAACTTTAAGTGAAAATACACCTGTTATTCAATTACCTGAGTCTCTTGCTAGAACAGCGGGCTTTAAGTTAAAGCAACTCTCAAAATATGATGAGAAAGGTCCAACCTCTTATTGGAACGATTTTGTTGCTGGCGAACATTGCGGAACACATTTTGATGCACCTATTCATTGGATCAGCGGAAGAGACAATGACAGTGTGGATAGGATTCCATTGAAAAATATGATTGGCCAAGCTTATGTAATTGATATCAGTCAAGAAGCGAAACAAAATCCAGATTATTGTTTAACTGTGGAAGATATACAGTTATTTGAGGAGAGAAATGGATCGATAAAAGAACATTCCTGGGTCTTGATACGATCCGGGTGGTCAAATTATGTTAGTGATCATGAGAAATTCTATAATATCGGTCAAGACGGACAACCTCATACACCTGGGATCACGAAAGAGGCCTCTATTTTCTTAGCAGAAGAAAGGGATATTTTAGGGGTGGGCGTGGAGACTGTTGGAACGGATGCAGGGATTGCTGGGACATTCAATCCTCCTTTTCCTAATCACCATTATATGCACGGGGCAAATAAGTATGGTCTGGCACAATTAACAAATCTAGAAAGGTTACCCGAAAAAGGGGCTATCTTAATTGTTAATCCTCTTAAAATAGAAAATGGAAGTGGAAGTCCTGTTAGAGTGCTGGCACTAGTTAGAAACTGAATCCGTGGTGTTTGATAAATACTCTTAAATTACTAACAGTCAAGTTTTTTTGGGAAGAACAAGAGATTATATGTTTGTACGACTAATATCATACTTGTTCTTCTCAATTGTTTTAACAAAATTTATTGCATCCTATGAAGAATTTGTAGTATTTTTAGTGATTGAATCATCCATTTGGTAGTCTTGTTTCAGGATCATCTATTTAACTGCAAATAATTGCACTTAAACAAAAGGGGTACTTTAGTTACATAATAAATTTAAAAGTCTTTTGTCTCTTTAATAGACAGAAGGCTTTTAAAGCTGTTTGAAGTGAAGGTTAAATAACTTTATTGATATAGTGTTACTTTAGTTAAATAAAACGTAAAGTCCAGAATTGATAGTTTTTAAAATTTTGGGAGATAAAGTGTATAACTTATGTATGGATTATCTGTCATTATAGTAGACATATTTTTAACATAGTAAATATAAAAGATGCTGATTATACTATTAATATAGTAATTTTTTTTTGAGTAATTCTATATTTTTAATGGAAATTTTTTTGTTATAAAGCTCGATGATATGCTCAGATGACCAATTTTTTAAGATTTTATAAATGGTGATCCTAGATAATCCAACATATTGAGATAGCTCTTGCTGCGTTAAATTAATATCTGTACCTTTATAGATGTTTATCAAGTGCAAAAGTGAGTAAGCAATCTGATATTCTGTACCAGTACTGGATGCATTCAAATTATTCAAAAGCGATCTTTGCTTTTGAAAAAGAGACTGAAAGAATAGAGCTGTTGTTTCTGGATGTTGGTAAATGAGCTTTTCATAATCATCCTTAGAAAAAAAGTATAGAATACAGTCTTCGTGGCAAACAGCTGAAGAAAAATATGGTTTACTATCAGTGTCTCCAACTAAATCCCCTTGTCCAACAATATCTAGTATTCTTTTATCATTTCTAGAATTTGTAGAAGTTATTTTTATGATTCCTTTAAAAAGATAATAAAATCCATTTCTTACATCCCCTTGTTGAAAAATAATTGAGTTCTTTTTGTAAAAGAGCCTCTTTCCGTATTTCAAGTAATCATTCCACGAGTATTCTGAAGTAATCAAAAGCTCCATTCCCTTCATCTAAAGTTGAATATTACGACCCTTCAATCTAGCTATCTAATACAGATAGATTGAAACAAATGTATGTTATTTTATAATTTAGATTGAATATTACGAATGTTTAGTGCCTAAAACTAGGGATGAAAAATTATTAGACGTTTGATTAAATTTTTATAAAAGCAATTTGATTTTATTAAGGTCTAAAATATCAATTTGATTCTTTCCTTGGGATACTATTCCATCTTTAGACCACTTTTGTATGATTTTATAGACAGTTATTCGAGAGGTGCCCATATATTGGGCTAAAGAAACTTGGGTAATTGGTACAGAAAGATTATTATGCTTATTATAAAGCTGCACTAGGAAATGAGCCATTTGCTTTTCATAAGACTTATCCATTATAGCAACTGTTTCTGTTAACAATTTGATTTGATTGCTAACAGATTTAATAAACACCTTCTTTGCATCTGGATGTTTTTCACAAATAGAATTAAAAATTTTAGTTGGGTAATAATAGAGTATTACATCCGTTTTGCATTTTGCAGAAGTTGGATAAGGTTGTCCGTAAATTCCTGTAGCTCCTAAAAAAGATTTTTCTAGAAGATAATCGACAATTCTTTCTTTCCCATCTTCCGAAAGCAGCAAAATACTCATTTTTCCATTTTCTAAGAAGTAAACCCCACTCCCTTCTTCTCCTTGTAAAAACAATGTGTCACCTTTAAAAAACACTGTTTTTTGACCGAATTTGAGATAAGGATCCCATTCGTGATTCATTTCATTTTCCCCCATCATTTATAAAGTATTTTGCGAGAATTTATTCTTTATTTGAGCGCTAAAAAAGCACAAAATAAAAATCTAGGTAGATAAAAGTTAGAGAAAAATATAGATTAGAAAATCTATTTGTTAATTATGTATGAGTCTATTAAATAAAAAATATATAAGATAACTCCCACTCTATATATGATATACCATTTGTCCTTCAAGACGATTAGTTTCCCATCAGTTACTTCCTTTTCTTATTAGCTTCCATACTCGTCATTAACTCCCGATGGGCCCTTTAGAGGCTTTTTTTACTTAAACAAGAGAAATTTCGGATGAAGTTTGAAATAGAGATTTTAAGCAAAATGTTATTTTACGATTATATCGATACTAACATATTTAGAATTATTCAGTAAAATAAATGGCGATAAATCGGATGTTATTGTATGTACTGAAGGCATTGAAATGAATGCTTATATTCTTCAAATAAGATTGATAATTTGGGAAGATATTGGTGATGGACCCTTATTTATTTAATCATCAGAATTTTAGCATTACAAGAACGTAGATTCCCCATTCACGATATTTGGAAGAAACACAGAAGATAAAAAAGTTTAGAAAGAGAAGATTGTACATAAAATTATCTGAACATTAAATTAATTTTTAAAAATTAAAAAATATGTTAATCAGTTAACATGTCCCTTCATTAAAAAAACCTATAATAAATTATATCAGAGAATGATTGATTTGTAGAATGACAGTTTTTAAATAATTTACAAAGGGGGAAGAGGTTAGCTCTATTCTTTACTAACTCATTTTTCTGTATGAACACAGTTTAGCTTATAAGTGAACCAAAAAACATTCTTTAGCCACGTGGAGGTGCAAAAAAATGTGCAACGAAACTTCCCTTGAAAAAAACAGTAATAATAAAATGTCTGTCAAAGCAATCGCAGGAGCAGCATTTGGAACCCTTATTGAATGGTATGACTTTTTTCTATATGCTACAGCGGCTGCATTAATTTTTCCAAAGCTTTTTTTTCCAGGTTCTGACCCGTATGTAGCAACTTTATTATCGTTTGCTACTCTGGCAACAGGATTTCTTGCAAGACCTTTAGGAGCAGCAATTTTTGGGCATTTTGGAGATCGGATAGGAAGAAAGACTGCTTTAGTGATTACATTGTGGATCATTGGTATAAGTAGTACTCTAATCGGGTTATTACCTACATATGATTCCATTGGGATCTGGGCTGCAATTATCTTACTACTTATGCGCATTCTCCAGGGAATCGGAGTAGGAGGAGAATGGGCCGGAGCTGTCTTGTTGTCAATGGAATGGGGAGATCGCAAGAAGAGAGGGTTTACGGCTAGTATACCGAATGCAGCTATAGGTGGGGGCATGTTATTATCATCTGCAGTAATAGGTCTTTGCATGTATTTAACGGCAGATAATTTTTATGTTTGGGGATGGAGAATTCCTTTCCTATTAAGTTTTGTTTTATTAATAGTAGGAATAGTGATTCGTAATAAAGTGAACGAAACGCCTTCCTTTCAACGGGCATCCGATGAAAATCAAGTGGTGAAAACACCTATTCTAGAGGTGCTCAAAAGACACCCGAGACAAATTTTATTTGTGGCAATGGCGAAGTTTTCTGAGCATGTTCCTCATGCGATATTTGCAACTTTTATGATTACATATGCTACAGGTAATTTTAACGTCAGTTCGGGCTTCATGGTTAATGTAATCGCTTTCGGAAGCTTATTATCTTGTTTTGGAATTCCTTTATTTGGCTACATTGCCGATAGAACAGGGGTTAAACGAACCTATATTTTGGGCATTGTTCTAACCTTTTTATGGGCTTTCCCTTATATAGGATTAATTAATACAGAATCACCGATGTTTATTTTACTTGCTACTATTGTTTTTTATCTTGCACACAACATTCAAGCAGGTGCACAGCCAGCATTGGTTGCTCAAGCTTTCCCAGCACATCTACGTTATAGCGGTACGGCACTAGGTACTCAAGTAGCTTCAGTTTTTGCAGGTGGTATCGCTCCGATGGTTTGCACGTACCTAATTCATACTACTGGGACTTTGTATTCTATTGCCATATATATCGGGATTGCTACAGCCATTGGTTTTACAGGTTCTATTTTTCTGAAAAATTTATCTAGTACAGCAATTAAAAATAAAGAAGAAGAGATAAAGAGACCTATGACTTTTATGTAGTCGATTTATTTTCTCATTATCAATATTCTCTGAAACGATACAAACAAGAAAGAAGATTTGGAGGGGAAGAGATTGGAACGCTCACTAAGAGATCGATCATGCATTATAGGTGTTGGTGAAACTGAATTTGTTAGGGGAACAGAAAAATCTTTAGCTCAACTTTGTATTGAAGCATCACTTAACGCCTGTAAGGATGCTGGGATTGATCCTGCAGAAATTGATGGGGTCATTTCCCCTTGGAAATTTAATATTCGACATGAAGAATTTGTCCATGGGTTAGGAATGAAAGAGCTTAAATTTAGTGGACGCTTTGAATTAGGGGGAGCTAGTGTAATAGCTGCCATCCAAAGTGCTGCAATGGCGGTTGACTCGGGTGTTGCCGAATTTGTTCTTGTAGCTACTGGGCAAAGGGGCTATTCGGGAACAAGGCTGGGAGCAGGAGACTCCGGTATTTTAAATTTAAACAATGAATTTATGCCTAATAGCGAATACCGTGATAATTTAGAATATCCTTATGGACTTAGTGTCCCTTTACAATACTATTCGCTTCATGCAAATAGATGGTTTCATGAATATAATCCTGATCCGGTTGGGATGCAAATTGTAGCTATGACTTGCAGAGAGCATGCACAGTTGAATGAAAAAGCATATATGAAAGGACGTGCAATGACAGAAGAGGACTATCAAAACTCACCAGTGCTTGTTGCTCCTTTCCGCTTATTTGATTGCTCCTTGGAGACAGATGGGGCTGGAGCGGTTATTGTAACTTCCAAAAAAAATGCACATCGTTTTAAAAAGCCAATATATATTGGAGGAATTGCAGAAGGACATCCAACTTATCCTGATGATTTGGCAACAAGGCCAGATATTTTGGATATGGGCATTACTCATGCTGCACCACGTGCATTCGATATGGCAGGGGTGAGACATGATGAGATTGATTTTGCAGAAGTTTACGATTGCTTTACCTTTGTTCTGCTTAGGCAACTTGAAGAAATGGGTTTTTGTGATCGTGGAGAGGCGCCTGAGTTTGTAAAAGGTGGTCGTATTAAACTTGGAGGACAACTGCCAATAAATACACATGGAGGATTGCTCTCGCAAGCTCACATTGTTGGGATCAATCATGTAACAGAAGCAGTTTATCAGTTAAGAGGAGAAGCTGGAAAAGCGCAGGTCAAAGATGCGAAAGTGGGTCTTGTGACAGGTTACGGAGACCTTAGTGATGGCTCGATTGCCATATTACACAACTAGTGTAATCCAAATGAAAAAGTTTATGGAAAGGAAGTTTTAATATGGAAGTCACTGAAACTGTTCAGCGACCATTACCTACCCGAGCTAATGATCGAGATTGGAATTTGTTTGCTCCATTTTGGGAAGCAACTCGTAATGGAGAACTGATAGTACAAGAATGTTCAGTCACAAAAAAGAAAGTTTGGCCACCAAGGTTTGTTTCTCCGTATTCCCCTGGAGCTGATCTCTTATGGGTCCCTGTAAATAGAAAGGGAACAGTTTATACGTATAACATTTCAAACAGAGGATTCCTTTCTTACTTTGAAGATAAAACACCTTATTCTTTGGTTGTGGTTGAATTGGAAGAAGGAGTGAGAATGTTAGGAAAAGCAGTTGGAGTAGATCCAACTGAAATACATTGTGGTATGGAAATGGAAGTAGCATTTGAAAAAATAAATGATGAAATGACATTAGTAAATTGGACACCTTCGGAAAGGAGTTAAAAAATAATATGGCTAATCAGAAAGAAGTACTTAGCGGAGTTCGAGTGTTAGATTTTACTTGGAGTGTTTCCGGTTCTACTACGGCAAGAATTTTAGGGACTTTAGGTGCCGAAGTTATAAAGGTTGAATGGCCGAAAAATCCGGATTACATGCGGTTTTCTATGTATGCAGAAGGTGATAAGCCAGGACTTGATAATGGAGCATTCTTTAATAATTTAAATGCCGGCAAAAAAAGCTTAACGCTGAATGTTAAGTCCGAGCAAGGAATGGAAATTGTTCATGAGTTACTAAAAAAATCAGATATTGTATTAGAGAATTTTAGTGCAGGTGTTTTTGAGAAATGGGGATTAAGTTATAAAAACTTAGAAAAAATTTCACCAGGTATTATTTATATGAGTATATCTGGATTGGGGCATACAGGTCGTAACAAAATGTATGGAACATGGGGACCAACAGCTGCAGGTCTAAACGGCATGACGTATATTTCTGGACTTCCTAATACACACCCAGCAGGTTGGGGATATTCGGTTATGGATGTTGTAGCAGGATATACGGGTGCTTTTAGCGTATTGACAGCCCTATTTCATAAAAAGCGAACCGGAGAGGGCCAATCTATCGATATTTCTCAAGTAGAATCAGGACTACACCTAACTGGGGCAAATTTATTAGACTTTACTGTCAATCAAAGGTCATCAAAAAGACCTGGTTTCCCACCGGGTAATCGATCAATCACCTCTAAAGAACACCCAGAAAATAACTATCGTGGTAAAGTAGGATGCCCACATAATATCTATCGTTGTAAAGGAGAGGGCGATAACGATTGGTGTACGATTGCCGTTTTTTCTGATGAAGAGTGGGTTTCTTTAAAAAAAGGAATGGGTAATCCAGAATGGGCAATGGATGCGAAATATGACACATTTGAAGGGCGACTAAGCCATCAGGATGAATTAGATCGAAACATTGAGGCTTTTACAATTAATAGAAACAAGTATGAAGTAATGGAACTTCTCCAAAAGTATGATATTTCGAGTGCAGCTGTTCAAATGAACGAAGATTTGATGGAGAAAGATCCTCAACTGAAAGCACGTAATTTATTTGAAAGACTTAATCACTCATTATTAGGTGAACGGAACTTCGTAGGTATTCCTATAAAAATGTCAGAGACACAGCCCTATATACACAAATCAGCACCTTTAATGGGAGAGGACAATAGCTATGTACTACGTGAAGTGCTTGGGCTTAGCGATGAAGAAATAAAGACTCTAGATGATGAAGGGGTTCTATGGCCTAAAGATATGCCGAAAGATGAATTCAAAGAAGTTAGATCACTATGGTAAGGAGGATGATGTTTTTATGCAAAGAGCTTTAGAAGGTATAAAGGTTCTTGAGATAGGCGATCAATTAACTCAGTTTGCAGGTAAAATGTTGGCAGATATGGGGGCAGAGGTTATAAAAGTGGAACCTCCTAGTGGCGTTGAATCTCGACGAGTAGGCCCTTTTTATAACGATGAACAAGACCCTAACAAAAGTCTTTACTTTTGGCATTACAACACATCAAAAAAATCTATCATTCTCGATCTTAGTAAAGAATCAGACAGAGAAGAGTACATTAAAATATTGCCTGAGTTTGATTTAGTCCTAGAAGATTTTAGGCCCGGATTATTGAAAGAATGGGGACTTGACTATGAGACATTATCTAGTCAATATCCGGAATTAATCGTTTGTTCCATTACACCATTCGGGCAAGCTGGACCATGGAGTCAGTATAAAATGTGTGATCTTACCCAATTAGCACTTGGTGGAGTCATGGCTGTAAATGGATATGATGATGTGGAGGGCGCCCCACCAATTGCTCCAACAGGAGGGCAAGCGGCCCACATGACTGCATATTTTGCTGCTATAGGAATTATTAGTGCCTTATTTCATAGAGATATTGGGCAGGGAAAGGGCCAGCATATAGATATAGCTGTTCATGAATGCGTAACTGTTTCAACGGAAATGTCCCTTCCATATTGGGAGTACCAAAAAGCTCATGTGAAACGTCATACAGCTCGCCATGCCTTACCAAATAAATCAAGCAGATGGATATTTAAATGTAATGATGGAAGGTATATCCTTTGTTTGAATACTTACCTTAATGAAAAGCGTTGGCGAGAATTGGTGAAGTGGCTTTCTTCCAAAGGAATGGAAGGAGTATTAAGTGATGAAAGGTATGTGGATGATCAATTCCGTGCAAGCCGGATGGATACTGTATGTGAGGTACTAGAGAAGTTTTGTTCAGTTCATGAGTCCGAATATATTTTCCATTTTGCTCAAAGTATCAATTTGCCATGGTCCCCTATCCGTGTTCCAGAGGAAATGTTGGCGGATCCACATTTGACTGAGGATCGAAATGCCTTTATTGAAGTTGAGCATCCGGAATTAGAGAAATCATTTGTTTATCCTGGATCTCCTTACATTTTTAATAAGACTCCGTGGGAAATTTCTTCAAGAGCACCTATGTTAGGTGAACATAATGATGAAATAGAAAGTCTTAATAAAGTTTTAATGGAGTCAAATGAATAAAACCCGCATTCAAACGAGGTATTGCCAAAGATTAATGAGTTAAACAAAACGTTAGATGCCTATAGTAAGAATAATGCTACAAACATGAGACTCTGTATGGGCGGAGCTGAGCTTCCTCGGCATTGCCCGCCTGCAAGGTTGAGTGCCCTCCGCTCCATTCCTAAGGAGATCCGAATGATTAGATAATCGATACCCCTAATTACTCGGAGCAATCTTTAGCTAGCGTGTTTATGTCCTGAGTCTTTTTAACTACTTATTATAGTCATTTCTTCTATAATGCTATCTAGATAATTTTGTATTTATGAAATCTAGGGGTAGCTATTAAATAAAGGGTATATTAAGCATTCATTTTAACTTTCAAACAAGAATTTGCTTGCACTTCTTCACAAGAAGGGCTGCTAACTTGAAGGGGGAGTCTAGTATGATTGGATCTGTGAAGAAGGCTTGTCAAATAATCAGTTGTTTTTCTAATGAAGATCCTGCATTAGGTATTAGGGAGATCTCTCATAAACTAGGCATGAATCCCAGTACAACGCATCATTTAGTTAGCACACTCTGCTATGAAGGAGTGTTAATGAAGGATAATCGAAAAAGGTATCGACTGGGATGGAAATTGCTTGAATGGAATAATCACGTGATGTTTCAGCAAGATATTTATGATAAAGCTTTCCCTTTGGTGAAAGAATTGATTTATAGATTTAAGGGGACAGTTCATATTGCCATGTTTGATAAAGGAACGGTTGTTTTTGTATTGAGGGTATCTTCACAGGAAGAAACACCGATCCAAACATATGTAGGGTCTAGGAAACCAGCTTATGCTACTAGTTCGGGAAAGGTATTACTATCCTACAATCCAACATATTTGCAAGAGACGATAGAAAGGGGTTTAGCAAGTGAGACTCCAAATACTATCACTGATATTCATCAATTGAAAGAGGAATTAGAAACAATCCGTAAAAATGGCTATTCCATAAGTAATAATGAAAATTCAGATGGCATGTATGGAGTAGCAGCCCCTATCTTATCATATTCGGGGGGAGTCATCGCAGCAGTTAATTTAGTTGGTCCTACTTCCTATATGCAAAGTGGTCAACGGAATATGATTATTCAGAGCGTAAAGAACACAGCGCAATCTATTTCAAAAGAATTGGGCTACATTGAAGTGTAACCTTTGTAGATTCATTTATAGTGACTGAATAGGAAGCAGGTGATTTATGGTGTAAAGCATTCTATCAAACACTTAAATTACCATTTAAGTGTTTAATTTAGCCCCCTGCTGACTCCAAATTCATTTCACCTTTTTTCTAATGAGTTTGTCTCTTCGTCACTAATAGCCTGAACCGCTGTAGCAAGGATGGGGAAACATAATAAGGTTCAAGTGAATGGACAAAATGGCAATCGAATATAACGGCTATTCTAACGATTGTGGACACCATCTCTCATGCGATGATGCTGATAAAGTAATATGAAACATAGTCTTATCCCGTATTTAGTTTTTTAGGAAAAATACTTAAGTTCTAAGCGCTCAAGGAGCTTGAATGATTTGAGGTTTCTGTTTTGTACATTAACACAGACTGATGATCTCAGTTAATACTAACCTTTGTATCAATCTTTATTTTATTTTTATATTATTTCACATGATGAAATAACTATGTTTTGCTGTGAAGGTATTTTCATTATATTAGTGGCAGAGCATTAAATGCATCATAAAGAAGAAGTCGGCTAGATAAAACACAACTGGAATTGCTCAAGTTTTTAGGTAACTGTCTATGTGGTGAAGATTTATTAATTTGCTAGTAAACAATTAAAACAGTGGAGGTAAGATGACAATGACGAAATCTACAATGACTAAATTAGCAGCATTTAACTTATTGAGCTGGATTGACGAAAATAAGGACCAACTTAAACCACCGGTCAATAATAAAGTTCTTTGGGAAGACTCTGAATTTATTTGTATGATTCTCGGTGGACCGAACAAGCGTCGTGATTTTCATGTGGACCCTTCAGATGAGTTCTTTTATCAAATTAAAGGTGATTGTTATGTTGAAGTCATTAATAAAGAAGGAAAACGTGAAGTGGTGACGGTTAAAGAGGGTGAAGTATTTATGTTACCAGCTAATGTCCCGCATTCCCCTCATCGCGTGGCTGATACGTATGGCTTAGTAATTGAACGGAAACGGGATCAAGGTGAATTAGAAGATTTTGTTTGGTTCTGTGATAACTGTGATCAAGAAATGCATCGTGTATCTGTTCAATTAACAAATATTGAGAAACAAGTAAAAAGCGCAATTGAAGGATTTAATGGGGATAAGGAAGTACGGACATGTAAGAATTGTAGTCACATTATGCCTGAGGAAGTTGAGGTATGGAAATGCGAGTAGATTTCCATACGCACATTATTCCCGAAGATATTCCGGATTTCACAGAAAAATATGGCGGTGAACGGTGGCCAACAATGGAAAAAACCTGTTCATGCGGTGCAAATATTATGGTTGCCGGAAAAGTATTCCGAGAAGTAACAGA
This sequence comes from Cytobacillus sp. FSL R5-0569, assembly GCF_038007265.1. Lineage (NCBI taxonomy): Bacteria > Bacillati > Bacillota > Bacilli > Caryophanales > Bacillaceae > Cytobacillus > Cytobacillus sp. FSL R5-0569. The sequence continues at coordinate 4,280,195 of NZ_JBBOWW010000001.1, read as the reverse complement.
TCAAGTGTGGAGCCCAGAGAAAAGAATTCAAGATATGGATGCTGAAGGGGTCGACATTCAAGTATTGTCACCAATACCTGTGACTTTTTCATACTGGGCAGATGCGACTGCCTCAGAAGAAATGGCCAAGATCCAAAATGATTTCATTGCTAAAACCGTTAATGAATATCCAGATCGTTTTATTGGCTTAGGGACAGTCCCATTACAGGATGTAGAAGTATCTATTCGCGAAATGGATCGCTGTATACATGAGCTTGGTCTGAAAGGCATAGAAATTGGCACAAATATTAATGGTAAAAACTTGGATGATCCTGAGTTTACTAAATTTTTTGAAATGGCTGAAAAATGGCAGGTGCCATTATTTGTTCATCCGTGGGAAACGTTAGGAAGAGAACGGATGCCCCGCCATAACTTTATGTATACGGTCGGGATGCCAAGTGAAACCGCTTTGGCTGCAGCGAGTTTAGTAAACGGCGGTGTAATGGAGAAATTCCCGGGCTTGAAAATCTGTTTTGCCCACGGAGGAGGGTCATTCCCTTATATTTTGCCCCGTTTAGATCAAGGGTGGAAAGTTTGGCCACATTTGCGTCAAACCGAGCATCCGCCTAGTACTTATGTGAAGAATTTTTACTTTGACTCTTTAAATTACGATCCGTTAAATCTCAAATATTTAGTTGATCGTTTTGGTTACCACAACATTGTCATGGGTTCTGACTATCCGTTTCTATTAAGAGAAATCCCACCCGGGAACGTAATCGATAAAACGGATGAGTTAACTGAAGAACAAAAACAAGCTATTCTAGGTAAAAATGCCCTGGAGTTTTTAAATATAGCGGTAAAGGAAGAGATAAAGCGATGAGTACACCTGAAGAAAAGCTTGCGAGATTAGGCTTAGAGCTTCCGCCCTTAAGACCTGCGGTTGGGAGCTATGTAAGCTGTGTGAGAACTGGAAATTTACTTTTTACAGCCGGACAAGGCGTCGACCAATATCATGGGAAACTTGGCAGAGAATTAACGACAGAAGAAGGTTACTTGGCTGCTCAACAATCGATGCTTAATCTACTAAGTGTGGTCAAAAATGAAATTGGCGAACTAAGCAAGGTAAAACAATTTGTTAAAGTACTTGGAATGGTGAATTCTACGGAAGAATTTACTGAGCAGCCAAAAGTAATGAATGGTGCCTCCGATTTAATTGGGCAAGTTTTTGGAGAAAAGGGCAAGCATGGACGTTCTGCTGTGGGGATGGCACAACTTCCGAATAATACAGCAATTGAAATTGAGATGGTTATTGAAATAGAAGAATAGGAGGAATGATGGTGACCAAAGGCGTAGTAGCAGAGAATACAATGATTCAAGACGCAAAACTTTTTATCAATGGTGAATATGTCGATGCCCTTTCAGGAGATACGTTTGATTCCCTGAACCCGGCTACGAATAAAAAGCTAGCTACAGTTGCTAATGGCGGAATTGAAGATGCAAAATTAGCAATCGATGTTGCCCAAAAGACATTTGCAAGTGGTATTTGGAGCAATATGGCTGTTGAGGAAAGATCGAGAATCTTGTGTAAAATAGCAGATTTAATAATGGAAAACGTAGACAAACTTGCTTACGTTGAAACGTTAGATGTTGGAAAGCCAATTAAAGAAAGTCGCGGATTTGATATACCACGTGCTGCTTCCAACTTCCGCTTTTTTGCTGAAATGGCGAAGTATATGGTGCATGAGCATTATGATATGAATAAGCATATGTCTTACGTACAATATGCTCCTGCAGGTGTCACGAGTTTAATCATCCCTTGGAACCTTCCATTTATGCAAATGACTTGGAAAGCTTCTGCTGCCTTAGCAGCTGGAAATACTGTTGTCATTAAGCCAGCTTCTTATACACCTTTAAGTGCTGTTTTACTTGGGGAGATTGCGAATGAGGCCGGCTTGCCCCCCGGTGTACTGAACATTTTAACAGGACCGGGAAGTACGGTTGGAACAGTTATGGCGACACATCCATCTGTTCGCAGAATTTCATTTGTCGGTGAATCGAATACAGGAAAAACAGTTATGCGTAACGCAGCAGAAAATTTAATTCCTGTTTCATTAGAACTTGGAGGCAAGTCTGCAAATATTGTTTTTGAAGATGCCGATTTAGATGAGGCAGTGGCTGGTTCCATTGAAGCCATTTACCGTAATCAAGGTGAAATCTGTTTGGCGGGTTCAAGAATTCTTGTTCAAGAAAGTATTTATGATCAATTTTTAGATAAGTTCGTTGCAGCTGTAAAGAAAATTAAAGTGGGAGATCCAACAGACGAATCGACAGACATGGGAGCGCTTGTGTCGCGAGGGCATTTGCAGGTGGTTGATGAGTATGTTCAAATTGGGCTCACAGAAGGTGCAAAGCTTGCACATGGAGGCAAGGTTAAGGTTGTTTCTGGATTGGAAAAAGGGAATTTTTATGAGCCGACCGTACTGTATGATGTAAATAATAAAATGCGAGTAGCGCAGGAAGAAATTTTTGGTCCTGTACCGGTGATCATACCATTTAAAACGGAAGAAGAGGCAATTGACATTGCGAATGATTCAATATACGGATTGGCAGGCGTTGTCTGGACAAATGATTTGCGCCGTGGTCAGCGTGTCACATCGCTTATTCATTCAGGTTTGCTATGGGTGAATTGCTGGTATGTTCGTGATTTACGTACGCCTTTTGGCGGTGCAAAGGCAAGCGGAATTGGTCGTGAAGGTGGACGTCATAGTTTTGATTTTTATACGGAAGCAAAAACAATTACGTTAAAAAAATAAACACAAATGAAAGGTGGCATGACGTCCGCCTTTTGTTTGTTTTAGTAGTGTGGGGAGGGTTTTTAGATGACAGTAAAGAGTGCAGAGTTTGCATCGGAATTATTAGAGGCAGAGGAGTCTTGTCAAGGTTTATTGCCTTTAACAGAAAGAGATAAAAGTCTAACGGTGGAAGATGCCTATAGAATTCAGTTGGAAACGGTCCAACTGAAGTTAGCTAAGGGAAAAGAAGTAATCGGTAAAAAGGTAGGACTAACAAGTGTAGCGATGCAAAAAATGTTGAATGTCAATGAACCAGATTACGGTCATTTACTAAACGATATGCGCGTAGAAGACGGGGCTGCAGTTAAAGTGCATTCGATGATTTCTCCTAAAGTGGAAGCTGAAATAGGTTTTGTTTTAGCGGAGGATTTGGTAGGGCCGAACGTCACTTACCTAGACGTTATGATGGCAACGAAATATGTTGTGCCGACCATTGAAGTGATCGATAGTCGGATAGCTGATTGGAAAATTAAATTAGTAGATACAGTGGCTGATAATGGCTCGTCAGGAAAAGTAGTTGTTGGTGATAAAAAGACAATGTTAGACTCGATCGATTTACGCACGAATAGCATGGTGCTATTTAAGAACGAGGAGCTTATTGCCACAGGTGCTGGGGCGGCTGCTTTGGGTCATCCAGCTCAAGCGATTGCCTGGCTAGCAAATAAATTACATCAGTTTGGGATTACATTGAAAAAAGGTGAATTGATTCTCCCAGGTGCTTTATCTGGGGCAGTGGCAGTTTCTGCTGGAGACACGATTGAAGCGAAGTTCGGTACTCTTGGATCAGTGACGGTTCATTTCGAATAATATTTCTACCAAGAGAGTATGGGAATAAATGCAGGTATTCATTAATATCAATTGCTGGATGTAGCTGAGGGTATTGTTGGAGCAAAGATATCCCGCCGAGCACACCAGCCTTTTGGAACGGTCATCTTGTTTTAACAGGCGTGTATTCCCTTTTCATTCCACACTGAACGTACGGGGGAGAAGTTTGAGAATCCCGCGAGTCATATTTATTGAGTAAGAGAAAATGAAAGTTGTTGGCGGACAGGAAGAGAGGATTCTGAACGTTGCAATTAAACTAGCAAAATAAAGTGAGGGTATAAGCTATGACTCTACTAACGAATAAAGAGAAAGACATTATTGAATATTTATATACTGCTGAACGTGACGTACGTGAGGTGGTTAAAGTAACTGACCAATATCAAGAACTAACGATAGAACAAGCTTATGAACTACAAGACGGCTTGCTTGCCCGAAAGATGGTAGAGGATGGAACAAAACGTGTGGGGATTAAGTTAGGTTTAACAAGTAAGGCGAAGCAACAAATGATGAAAGTTAATGAAGCTATCTATGGTTATTTGCTTGACGATATGTTGGCATTCGAGTGGGAGCCAATCAAGCAATCACAGCTTATTCATCCAAAAGCTGAGCCGGAAATTGCCTTCTTAATGGCTGAGGATTTACAAGGTGAGAATATAACCGCTGAAGACGTAATCAAGGCAACAAAATATATTGCACCAGCTATTGAAATTATTGATAGCCGCTATAAAGACTTCCTTTTTACTTTAGTAGATGTTGTAGCAGATAACTGTTCATCTGCTAAATTTATTGTGGGCAGTCAATGGGTTTCACCAAACTCTATTGATCTCGGAAACATCGGCATGGTAATGTCCAAAAATGGTCAGGTAGAACAAACAGGTTCAAGCGCAGCTGTATTGGGACATCCAGCAACGGCAATTGCCTGGGCTGTAAACCAACTTTCCATCCAAGGAAAGGGATTGAAAAAAGGAGATATTATCCTAAGTGGTGCCATGTCTGAGGCTATTGCGTTCAATTCGGGAGATTCAATTGTTGCGGAGTTTGGTGGATTAGGTAGTGTATCTATGTATTGTGAATAAGAAAAAAAAAGAGGAGGGGTTTCACGCTTGTTAATATGCCGCTGCTCTTTTTTTAGGATGATAATATATGAATTCTATAGTAGAAAGAAATCATACAGACTCTATTAGCGACGCTTGGAAAATGCTTATCTGGTTGCTAGTGGCTCAAATCGCAGTTGCTTTTGTAGGAAGAAGCTTGGCGCCATTAAGTATCTTAATTGGAAAAGACTTATCGCTTACAAATGCACAAATAGGTATGATGCCAGCAGCCCTGTTTTTTGGGCAATTACTCGTCTCCATTCCATCCGGTCTTTTAGTTGATCGAATTGGAACGAGAAAACAATTGTTAACCATCACCTTTTGTCTTGGGTGTAGTTTCACTATCATTACACTAAGCAATTCATTTTGGCTTCTTTTAATGGCTGTAGTGTTAGGAGGCGGTGCATATGGTGCCATGCATCCAGCGACAAATCGCGGTATTTTTAATTGGTTTTCACAACAAAAAAGAGGAACGGCGATGGGGATTAAACAAATGGGAGTCACATTTGGTGCCGCATTAACAGCATTACTTTTATTACCTATCTCAAAGGAAATTGGTTGGAGACCCGTTCTTTTTATGAGTTGCATTTTCCTCATTTGTATAGGTGTACTGACCAATTGTTTTTATCGGGACGCAATGCCTATTCAGAAACATGAGGCTTCAGTTCAACCTCCAGAGAAAAAGCAATCGATTATCAAGCAAGTAATGACGATGTTTCAACATAAACCGCTTCTTTTTATTAGCATAAGTTTAATGGGGCTGCAAGGCGCACAGCTATGTTTAACCACTTACCTTGTCATTTTTGCTTATGAAAAATTAGGCCTTTCTCTTTTAACAGCTGGTATACTCCTTGTGATTGCTGAGATTGGAGGGTCATGCGGAAGAATCGCATGGGGAGGAATTAGTGATTTTTTCTTCCGTGGTGAACGGCTAATCATATTAATCATCATAACTGCTTTTTCAGGAGTGTTTGCTTTTATTTTTGCCTTTTTAGGAGAGGGAACACCATTATTTGTTGTAGGCATATGTGTTTTCTTATTTGGTTTTTGTATTTCTGGATACAATGGTATATGGATGAATATCGCAACAGAGCTAGTGCCGCGTGAACAGACAGGGTTAGCAACAGGGGTGACCATTACAATTAGCTCATGGGGAGTCATTTTCATCCCGCCATTATTTGGCTACATTATTGATAGGAGTGGGTCTTTTTCAGGAGGATGGATTTTTTTACTAATATTAATGGGGTTGGTCTTTCTACTATTAAAACACACGGACAAACATTTACAACAAATGAAAAATGATGTCAGTTAAATTTATTTATGCTATTTATCTTAATAACTAGGATGTTTTTACACGATTAATAAATGTAAGACGTGCTTGTCTAAGTGAATACTTAGATGTAAAGGAATAAAACAGGTAAAAATAGTGTAGAGAAAAAGATGGATCATGCTAAATAGTGATCAAATTTAAAGGTACGGTGTTGAGGATGGAAGTTCTACGATAGCAGCATTTGATAAATGAAGGAGTACTATTGTTTTAAAATTATTACAAAATATTAGGAGTTTTTTTATGCCAATTATCCAAATCCAAGTGTTAGAAGGCAGAAGTAATGAACAAATTAAGAGTTTGATTAAAGATGTAACTCAAGCCGTAGTGGAAAATCTTTCTGTAAATTCTGAGCAAGTTAGAGTGTTAGTAACAGAAATTCCAGATACTCATTGGGGAGCTGGTGGTTTTACGATGAATGTTATGCGAAAGCAAGGGGACTGAAGAAGTAACAAAGGATCAGTGAATTCTTAATGTGGTGAGAACGAAGTCTTGATCGATGAACTTATTTCTAATGCATTATTAGTTGGTTATCATTTATTTTGTCAATAACACATTCAAAAAAGAGGTAGTAGGAAAAGGTGGATGAAAAAGATAATCAAAAAGGCCGCCATCTCTAGGCGACCTTCATCCACTCATTCCCCGCAACTATACCCCGAAATATCGCTACTACCAAATGCACCATATCGGCCAGATGGCCAAAATATCCCTTGTGTTTGCCCGTTTGCATCGTGTCTTGTGATATACATGAGTAGAATTTGTCCGTCTGTTAGTTGGATGACGCTCCATTTGTTGACGCAGGAGGAACCTTTGCTTTGTAGAATGTTTTTGGCGGTTTGTGGGTTTTTTAGTAAAGAATGATATTTGTTGACGATATAGTGTGATGGTGGTTCGGGTAAGGAAGGTGCAGCTGATCCTTCCTCGCCAGCGCTTTCACCTGAGTGTCCGTTGCCATTTGTCCCGCTACTGCCTTGTGATTGCCCGTTTGACTCGTTCGGTTGTGGAAGAAGTTCGCTCAGGTCCTCTAAGTTTGGCATGCCGCCATTTGATCCGGAATCCCCTTGTCCAGGAAGGATGTCTTGTAAGTTCGGTAACCCTCCGCCATTACTGTTCGATCCGTTTTGTCCTGGTAATAATTCTTGGAGGTTCGGCATGCCCCCTCCATTCCCGTTTTGCCCTGGTAGGAAGTCAGCTGGATTGGGTATACCGCCCCCATTATTTTGTCCTGGCATAAAGTCACCTAAGTTTGGCATGCCACCGATATTTGGTGAGCCTTGGCCAGGCATGAAATCATCTAAGTGCGGGGCACCGCCTGATGGGGGCCCATCTCCTCCAGGAAATCCACCAGCTCCAGGAAATCCTCCCGGTAAGCCGCGAACGTTATGGTTATAGCTCTGAAGTTGATAATAAGGTTGTGGCCCGAACGGACCGTAATAATAATACATATTGTGCCTCCTCATGTAAATCTCCGTATAGTGTCTAGATAATTTATGATGAAATCACCCATTTGTGCTTCGCCAAAAAAGGAATCCTTCGATCATACTAATAAAAATCTTATATTCTTCTCCATGCCTGGTATTTTTCGTACGCTTAGTAAAGGGAATTCACTAGGGTAGATTTGTCAGTAGTTATCACTATTCAATCATTATAAAAAGTCTCTTCTTCATGCAGCCATCTCAATTTGCCCTCTGCCTATTCATTCGGAATCTTGAGAAAATCGGGGCATGTCGCTCATTAAACGTTATCGCTAGTAGCGTCCAGTAGGAAGAGAATAGGGTTTAATTGAAGTGACTAACTATATAGCCGATTGATATGTTTAAAAATTTAATAATATCTGAAAATAATATTGACATCTTATCAGTTACCGTATAAGATATGGTTAATTTATTAAACCGTTCGGTAGCCGACTAGATCACTAGAGGCTCTCTACACAGCTTGCGCAAAGGCTGAGTGGAGAGTCTTTTTATTTTTATAATTCCAACTAAAACAGTTGGAATAAATGGATTAAAACAGTAAAGGGGAGTCGTGATGATGACTGATAAAGCGATAGCATCTAAAGGACCAATTGCAATAGATTCCCATGAAATGGATGAAATCTTAACAGCAATCGCGCAAGATGCAAGAAAGAGAAGAGAGGAGAATAGTGAAGCTAGACCTTTTTATGCTTTGAGATTAATTAAGGAAAAGAAAATTGGTGCGTTACGAGTACCAAAAGTGCTTGGTGGTGGTGGGATTCAACTAAGAGAATTGCTGCAAGTAGTCATTCGATTAGCCGAAGCGGACCCAGACGTGGCTCATTTATTAAGATCTCATTTTTCACATGTGGAAAGATTGCTTCAATTAGGGGACGAAACGAAGCGTCAACAAGGGATAGAGAAAATTGTCAACGGTGAAATCATCGGTAATGCCTATACAGAAATCTCGAAAAACGCAGCAGGCAGCTCAAAATTCGAAACTACCTTAACCGAAAGCGGAGAGAATTTTCGATTAAATGGCACAAAGTATTTTTGCACTGGAACGATGTATGCTGACTGGGTTAGTGTCATGGCAGAAACGCCGACAGGCAAAGTTGTCTCTGCTTTTATTCCGACAGATAGAGAGGGCGTCATCATCAAGGATGATTGGGATGGATTTGGTCAAAAAGGCACAGGAAGTGGCACGACCATCTTCAAAAATGTCACGGTCTATCCAGAAGAAATGAAGGAACTTCAGGAAGACAAGAAATCATTTAATGCTTTTCTACAACTGATTCTACAAGCCGTGATTGCTGGTATTGTCCGTAATGTGGTGACAGATGCAAAGGAATTGGTACATAAACGAAAACGAACATTTAGTTATGCACCAGCAGAACAACCGAAGGACGATCCGTTATTGCAACATAAAATCGGTGAGATTGCGAGTATTGCCTTTGCTGTAGAAGCAACAGTGTTAGCAGCTGCGGAGGCGTTAGAGAAGGCGACGAATAAAACAGGTGATTACGAGCTTGATCACGAGGCATCATTACAGGCAGCAAAGGCAAAAGTAGTAGTGGATGAATTAGCCTTAAAGGCAGCGACCCTTCTTTTTGAAGTGGGAGGTGCATCTGCGACGAAACAGTCAGCCTACCTAGATCGCCATTGGCGTAATATCCGTACGATTTCTTCTCATAATCCAACTGTTTATAAAGCACAAGCGGTTGGGAAGTACATCATTAACGATGAAAAACTCCCAGTAGGAGTTGTTTATTTCTAATTACATCTAAGATAAGCCGACTAGACCAACTAAAGGCAGACTTCTTTCATAGAGGGCTGTCTTTTTTGTTGTATAAAGATTTGAGTTTGTAGGGGGGAGAATGGTTTGATTCGATTTACGAATGTAAGTAAAACATTTGGAACAAAGGACAACGTCGTCAAAGCCGTCCAAAATGTGAGTTTAGAAGTAGAAAAAGGGGAAATCTTTGGCGTGATTGGCTTCAGTGGCGCAGGGAAAAGTACATTATTACGTTTAGTTAACCTGCTTGAGCGACCCACTTCAGGGGAAATCATTGTCAATGAAAAGAGAATAGATGCACTCTCGCAGAAGGAGCTGCGCCAATTAAGAAGTCGCATCGGGATGATCTTTCAATCTTTTAATCTCTTTAGTTCGAGAACGGTGTATGGCAATATTGCCTACCCGCTTAAGCTTGCCGGTTGGCCGAAAGCAAAACTCGATCAAAGAGTGAAGGAAATGTTGAAGTTCGTAGGTTTAGAGGATAAGGCAAGTAAATATCCGGAAAGCCTTTCAGGGGGACAAAAGCAAAGGGTGGGCATCGCACGTGCTTTGGCAACATCACCAGACATTCTCATTTGTGATGAAGCTACATCTGCTCTTGATCCAGAAACAACGGAAGAAATCCTCCAGCTTCTACGGAAGGTGAATAAAGAGTATAACATCACGATTATGCTCATTACCCATGAGATGCATGTGATTAAGAGAGTTTGTAACCGTGTGGCTGTGATGGAGGATGGCAGAGTAATAGAGGAAGGTCAAGTATTTAATGTGTTCACAAAACCACAGCACGCGACAACTAAGAATTTCATTCGTTCCGTTCAAAATGACCAACTCCCCTCACATCTGTTAAGGAAATTACAAGAGGGTCAGCATGGGAAACTGTATCGCATCATTTATAAAGAGGGGGTTAGTAATCAGCCTATCCTATCAAAAATTAGTAAGAAATATCAAGTAGACTTCAATATCCTCTACGGCAATATTAGTGAGCTGCAAGAAAGGTTGTTTGGTAGTTTAATAGTCGAATTTATTGGTGAGGAAGCAGAAGTAAATCTGGTGATTGAGGAATTAGAAAAAATTGTTGAGTTGAAGGAGGTATATGATGCAAGTTGATTGGGCGACATTTTGGCCAAGAATTATAGAAGCCACTGGGGAAACGATATTGATGGTGATTCTGACTTTAATTTTTGCTACCATTCTTGGCCTTGTAATTGGTTTGTTACTCTTTGTCTCGCGTAAAGGCAATATTTTAGAGAATCGTTTGGTGTTTTATTCATTGAACTTATTGATTAATATTATCCGACCAATCCCATTTATCATTTTTCTCGTTGCCATTAGTCCCTTTACGAGAATGATTATGGGGACGACGATAGGAACGGCAGCCGCGGTATTGCCAATGACGATCGCAGCTGCTTTTGCCGTCGCACGAATTGTAGAAAATAATCTCGTATCAATCGACCCTGGAATTATTGAAGCAGCACAGGCGATGGGTGCTAGTCCATTAAGAATTATATTTACGGTACTTATACCGGAAGCACTTGGTCCGTTGATTCTTGGCATTACCTTTATCACTGTCGGTTTGATCGACTTCTCCGCGATGGCAGGTACTGTAGGTGGTGGTGGATTGGGTGATTTAGCCATGACGTATGGTTATCAACGATTTGATACATCAGTCATGATCGTCACAGTGGTGATTCTTATTTTACTTGTACAAATTGCACAGTTTTTAGGAAATATACTTTCAAGGTTCTTTTTAAGAAGATAAGGGGTGTTCAAATGGGGAAAAGAAAATTTGTTTTCATGTTATTACTATTGCTTGCAGCATTTTTAAGTGGCTGTGGGTCTGATTCAGCTTCGGGTGATACGAAGCATGTCAAAGTTGGTGTCACAGGATCAGATGGTCAGTATTGGCAAATTATTCAGGAGAGAGCGAAGGAAGAAGGAATTGAAGTTGAATTGGTCGAGTTTTCCGATTATACATTACCGAATAATGCCTTGATAAACGGGGAAATTGATGTGAACTCCTTTCAGCATTTGGCGTTTTTAAGTCAATTTATCGTTGAGAATGACGATGCGGATATTAAACCTATTGGCTCAACGGTTGTTGCACCAATGGGGTTGTATTCGGAGAAATATGATAGCCCAGAAGACATTCCAGATGGCGCCACGATTGCTATCCCTAATGACCCTGCCAATACGGGTCGAGGATTAAAAGTGTTAGAAGAAGCGGGTCTGATTACATTGAAAGAGAATGTTGGTTTATACCCAACACCTGATGATATTGTTGAAAACCCGCGAAATATAGAAATCTTAACGGTTGTTGCCCAGCAAACACCTAGAGTCTTACCTGATGTCGCGGCTTCGATTATCAATAGTGGAATTGCGGGTCAAGCAGGTTATCTTTTAGAGGATGCGATTTATCATGACGATCCACATAGTGAAAAAACAAGACCTTATTTAAACGTTTTTGCGGTTCGTGGGGAGGATGCGGATGATGAGACCTATCAAACGATTGCCAGAATTTATCAAGAAGAAAAAGTTGTAGAAGCTGTGAAGGAAGATTCGAATGGCGGGAATGTTGTTGTTGATATTCCTATTCCTGAATTGCAGGATACACTTGATCAATTATTAGAGGACATCAAATCTGGTAAACAGTAGAAAGGAGAGAGTCGATGAGTAAGCAGATCCAATTAAATGCTTTTGAAATGGCAGGTGCGATGCATAATTCACATGGGTTATGGAAGCATCCGCAAAGTAAGCGGCATCTCCATTACAATGATTTGTCTTATTGGACAGATTTAGCAAAGCTATTAGAAAGGGGCAAGTTTGATGCCCTTTTCTTTGCTGATGTGGCTGGAGTGTATGATGTGTATCGTGGCAGTAAAGAACCAGCTATAAGAGACGGTTTGCAATTTCCCTTAAATGATCCAGCGATGATCATTTCGGCGATGGCAAGTGTGACAAAAGATTTATCATTTGCTGTGACAGTGAGTACGACATATGAACATCCCTTTAGTCACGCCCGTCGTTTTTCGACATTGGATCATCTAACAAAAGGAAGATTGGCATGGAATATAGTGACGTCTTATTTGCCGAATGCAGCAAGAAATTATGGTTTAACAAATATGGTTAAACATGATGAACGTTACGAGCGTGCAGATGAATTTTTAGATGTTACCTATCAATTATGGGAAGGTAGTTGGGAGGATGGCGCACTAATAGCGGATGTCGAAAGTGGCACTTTAGTCGACCCGGCAAAAGTACATCCTATTAACCATGAAGGTCATTATTATCAAGTCGAAGGGCCACATCTGACAGATCCCTCTTTACAAAGAACGCCTGTGATCTATCAAGCGGGTACTTCTGAGAGAGGAAAAGAATTTGCTGCTAAGCATGCGGAGTGTGTATTCATTGGCGGACCAACAAATGAGAAAATACGTGAGCATATTAAAGATATTAAGGCACGTGCAGAAAAGTATGGCAGAAACCCTGAACATGTGAAGTTGTATACATTCTTAAATGTGATTGTAGCGGAAACGACGGAAGAGGCAGAAGCGAAGTATATCATGTATCAAAAGCTGTGGAGTGCGGAGGCCGCAAAGGCGCAGTATGGTGGATCAAGTGGATATGATTTATCACAGTATACCGATTTAGATGGTTATTTTGAATATAAGCATACTGAGCATGGTCAATCTCGAGCAGCATCACTAACGAAGGATGCGCCAAAAAAACTAACGGTACGGGAAGTATTGAACCGTTTTGAAACCATCAATCGCGATCATGTAATTGTCGGTAATCCTAAGGAAGTAGCCGATGCCATCCATTTTTTCTTTGAAGATACGGGAATCGACGGTTTTAACTTAGCTCATTTTGTCACTCCACAAAATTTACAGGAGTTTATTGACTTAGTGGTTCCGGAATTACAAGCAAGAGGCGTGTATAAAAAGGATTATTCAGAGGGAACTTTCCGCGAAAAAATATTTGGTCAAGGCCAACGGTTATTACCTAGCGGACATCCGGGGAGTAAATATCGAAGAACATATACGACAAAACTTTAAGGAGCGATAACAGTGACGGAGCGATTAGTAGGGAAGACGGGTATTAAGGTGTCCAATCTTTGTTTTGGCACAATGTCTTTCGGTGGAAATGCAGATGAACAAACATCGAAGGAAATGTTCCATTTAACAAGAGAGGCAGGCATTAATTTTTTTGATACAGCGAATGTTTATAGTCAGGGGAGATCAGAAGAAATTTTAGGAGAATGCATAGCAGATTGTCGCAATGAGGTGATTATTTCTTCTAAAGTAGGTTTTCCTGTTGGTAAAGATATGAATAGTAAAGGGGCCTCAAGGCGTCATATTTTTCAAGCAGTGGAAGATAGTTTAAGGCGATTAAAGACGGATCGGATTGAGTTTTATTTCATCCATTTGTTTGACCCTCATACAGATATAGAAGAAACGGTTCGCGCACTTGATGATTTACAAAGGCAAGGAAAGATTCTTTATCCGGCGGTAAGTAATTGGTCAGCATGGCAAATCATGAAGGCACTTGGTATATCTGGAAAAAAAGAGCTGGCGCGATTTGAACTTATTCAACCGATGTACAATTTAGTAAAGCGCCAAGCGGAAGTGGAACTGTTACCGTTAGCTAAGGAGGAGCAGTTAGGGGTTATTTCATATAGTCCTTTAGGTGGTGGATTATTAACTGGAAAGTATAATCATAAAAACTTACCAACTCAAGGCAGATTGATAGAACTAAAAAACTATGCAAGACGGTATGGAACGAAGCAATATTATACGACGACCGAACAATTTATAAAATTGGCAGAAGATTACGGTTATCACCCAGCTTCATTGGCCATAGCCTGGGTACTGAAGAATCCTGTGATTACAGCCCCAATCATCGGCGCACGGAATGTGAGACAATTACAAGATGCTATCCGTGCAAGGGAGATAGAGTTAAGTGATGAATTATATGATGCTATTACTAATTTATCAGACACACCACCTCTTTCAACGGACCATAGTCGTGAAGAGGATTTATTCAAAGGGGTGAGACGATAAATGCTCCAAACTAAAATAAAGGATGTACAAATTCGGAATGAACGAGAAGCAGCTTTAGCGGAGAAATACGACGAAATCGCAGCGCGACTGGAGGATTACGCAGCCGGAAATGATGAACAGGGTACGTTTCCTTACGCTTCTTTTGACCTTTTAAGAGAAGCAGGCTTCTTTTCCTTAACCGTCCCGCAGAAATATGGTGGGTACGAGGCGTCATTATATGAAATGACCATTGCCTTAGAGCGGTTAGCTAAAGGAGATGGTGCGGTTGCTCTTGCGGCCGGTTGGCAATCTTGTTTATTCCTGAATTATCGTGAAGGCAACCGTTGGAGGGAGGAGATATTTGCAACGGTCTGTCAAGGTGTTGTGCAAAACGGAGACATCCTTAATATCTTTGCCACTGAAAAGAAAGGCGGAAATATTTTTAGAGGAAGCCAACCGGAAACAGTTGCGAGAAGAACTGCAGGTGGATACCTCATTTCAGGGGAAAAGACGTTTGCCACATTAGCACCGATTGCTGATCCATTGATTGTGATGGCATGGGTGGAGGATGAAGGTGTACTTGGGGAATTCCTCATTCGTAAATCGGATAAGGTAGTAGTGAAAGAAACGTGGAACACAATTGGCATGCGTTCGACAGGTAGTGATACAATTGTATTAAATGAAGTGTTCGTACCAGAGGAGGCACTGCTGGCAAAAGCAACTGGCAAGGATGGTGGATTAAAAAACCGCTCGACCTTTTTATTTATCGCCTCTGTCTTTCTTGGTGTCGCCCATGCAGCCAGAGACTTTATAATTGATTTCGCAAAACATCAACAAGCTGGGAGTTTACAAAAGCCAATCGCCGAAGTTCCGCATATTCAACAAAAAATCGGCGAAATCGAGATTGCCTTAACTACATCTCGCACACTACTCTTTTCACTCGCCGACAAGTGGGATCGCTACCCCCATCTAAGAGATGATTTACTCAATGACTTCCAAGCAGCGAAATACACCATCTGTCACCAAGCAATCCAAATTGTAGAACGAGCCATGAGAGTCGCCGGAGGAAGAGGATTGTCTAAAGACTTTAAATTAGAGCGCCTTTTCAGAGACGTGCAATGTGGCTTGTCAATGCATCCAGCTGACGATATGATAGTGCAGGCGTTGGCAAAATCGGTTTTAGCTTAGAGAGAATGCTTTTTTTATAGCATACAAAGGAATTTGAAAAGTCCAATGTATGCTATAAATGCCATCTTGGATACAGAAATGAGCTTAGGTAATGTATTTTTTTTAACCAGTATTGTAAGTTGCTAGTTATTCTGATTCACTCTTTATTTTAAATGATAGGTATTTAATACAGCTCGATAAAGAATATCTACCCCATTCATCAAATAATCCTTATCGAATGACATTTCCGGGTGATGCAGGCCTGGACTTAAATTACATCCTAGTCCAAGCATGGTTGCTTTAAGATTAGGCTTTTTAACTGTGTAAAAATGAAAGTCGTCTCCTCCTGGAGTGACCAATGGTTTGTCTAGATTTACTTCTCCGATTGCTTCAATGATAGATTGTTTCATGATCTTAGTAGCTTCATCATTAGTTAAAGCGGCTACTATACCATCTACGTGTGTAACGTTGATATCTAAATCGTAAAGGTTACGCATAGATTGAAAGATATCATTTACTTTGCTTTCTAACTTTTCCATTAATGAATTGTTTTGTGCTCGTAGGTCTAGTGAAAACGAAGCGTTTCCAGGTATGATATTGGTGTTTTTTCCTCCTGATTGTATCTTTGTCATCTTCACAGAATGTGGAATACGAGGATCTAGGTGTATTTGACTAATCATATTTAGTATTTGCGCTGCAATTTCTATGGCGTTATGGTTCAAATGGGGTCTTGCTCCGTGAGCGTCTTCTCCTAAGATTTCCACATCATACATTTTTGTTGCCCCATGAACAATCACTGGTGTAGCTCGACCAGCTTCAGTTTCCTGAACTGGGCGTAAATGAATGCCAAATAGGTAGTCGACATTATCAATGACACCTTTATCAACCATTTTAAGAGCGCCCGTTCCATTTTCTTCTGCTGGTTGAAAAATGAATTTAATTGCGATTTTATCTTTTAGTTCCTTGATAGATTGTAGTTTCCATAATACGCCTAAAACAATAGACATATGAGCATCATGTCCACATGAATGGTTTGGTTGGAAAAAGCCATCTACTTCCTGCCATAGAGCATCCATATCTGCTCTAATACCCACAATAGGTAAGTCACGATCGAAGTTTCCATACTCACCAATTACCCCTGTACAATCATCAAACCTGACAACATTACATCCGTTTTCTTCAAGCAACTCACTAATATAATCGGTCGTATTTTTTTCTTCCCAACTTATTTCTGGATGACTGTGTAAGTAATTGAAAGACTCTAGTACTTTCTGTTTTATTGTGCTCAACATAGCGTTCCCCTCTCTAATTTTCAATTGAATTCTCCTTTATAAAATATTTGAATGTTGAAGTGGTTTCCCCAACATGATCCACTTTTATTAGCAATTCATGTAGAAGTGCGTTCATGATTGATAGTGTAATAGGGCCTTTACGGAAAATAGAATGGTTATCTACTTGAATAGGAATGATTGCATCGGCATGTTCAGTGATGGGTGATATTTTTGAGTCGGTAAAGGCTATAACTTTTAGCCCCTGTGCCTTTGCATCTTTAGCGAATTTAATCGTGTCAAGAGCATATCTGTAGAATGAAAAAACAATAACACAAGAATTTATTGGGAGTAGTTCTAGGAGACGAGCATCCGATTCAGGTCTGTATAATGTGGCATTTCCTAAGATGTAATTTAAATTAAAATATAGCCAGTGTGCGAAGCTATAAGATTGGTAGTAACCTAATACGATGATTCTCTCACTATCTAAAATTTGATCAATGGCTTTATGAACTTCTTCTATATCTATACTTTCAATATTTTTTTTAATCAGTTCTCCATCTATTAATAGTTCATTAGTGAAATGATTAAACTGATTGCTGTTTATATTTGAACTACTGCTAATTGTCATTAAGCTCTTTCGTACCTCTTTTTGAAGAGCAGTAAATCCATCAAAACCAATTGAACAACAAAATCTAATAATCATGGTTTCGCTTACACCAATAACTTCGCCAATTTTTTTTGCAGGATGAATAGCAAAAATAGTTGGGTCTTGTAAAAGGTGATTAGCTACTTTTTTTAAGCCTTTAGTTAAAGAGGCATAATGGATTTCTGTTTTTTCAACATATGTAGAGATAGTCTCACCACCTTTTGAAGTATAGACATTATTTTATGTTTATTTGAATTATACACTTTACTATAAGAAAGAAACAAGTTATAATTTTCTGAAATAAAGAAAATTCAAAAAAAATGAAAATATAAGGAGGATTAGTATGGTGAGTTTAAAAAAGAGGTTAATCATAATATTTGGTTTGATGATTGCATTAGTAATTAGTGGCTGTTCGAATGAGACAAGTTCATCTGGTGAAACAGGTGAGGGAACTCCAGCAGGTGGAACTTTGAATGTTGCATATCCTACCCAACCTCAAACAATTGATCCTCATGAAACGACGGCTGAAGCTACACGTGATGCAGCGAAAGTAATATATGAATCATTAGTAACTTTAGATGAGAACTATCAAGTGATACCTCAACTAGCTGAATCTTATGAAGAAAATGAAGATGGTACAGTTATAACATTTAAATTAAGAGAGAATGTTAAATTCCATAATGGTGAGACAATGGAGGCGGATGATGTTGTAGCATCAATGAAGAAATGGGGAAAGAAAACCCCTGAGCTAGGAGAGCATGAATGGAAAGAAGTAGATAAACAAACTGTGGAACTACATCTTAAAGAGCCCTCCTCTTTAACAACTTACTTCTTGGCGGATGTAAGCAGAATTGCAGCTATCATGCCAAAGGAAATTGCTGAGGATGCAGGTGCTACAGGTGCATCAGAATATATAGGGACTGGGCCTTTTAAATTTGTTGAATGGAAACAAGATGAAGTTATCAAGTTTGAGAAGTTTGAGGATTACCAGAGTGTAACGACCGAAGCAAGTGGTCTAGGTGGTAAGAAGGAAGCAATTGTTGATGCTATTAATTGGAATTTTGTTCCTGATTCCTCGACGAGAGTAAATGGACTGATGAGTGGTCAATATGATTTTGCTCATATGCTAAATTATGATTCCATCCCACAAGTAGAGAGTGCAAATGGGGTAACAGTGGATATTTGGTCTTATGGAATCGAAGCTTTGATTTTCAATAAAAAAGAGGGATTATTCTCTGATGTAAAAGCACGTCAAGCGGTGAACTATGCATTAGATATGGACGAGATTATGGGGGCAGCGTTTGTAGGTCCAGATTATTATGAACTTGATTCAGCGTTATTTCTATCAAGCCAAAAGAATTGGTATAGTGAATCAGGTAAAGACAAATATAATCAACAGAACCCTGAGAAAGCAAAGGAGCTGTTAAAAGAAGCAGGATATAACGGAGAGGAAATTGTTATTTTAACAAGTCGTGACTATGAGCATCATTACAATGCAGCAGTGGCAACACAACAAGAGTTAGAGAAGATAGGAATGAATGTTAAATTAGATGTGTATGATTGGCCAACATTATTAGAGAGAAGAGATAATCCATCGACTTATGATATTTTCTTTACTGGCTTTTCAACTACTACTACACCAAATCAGTATGTTTTCTTAAATTCTGAAACAGAGTGGGCAGGTTGGACAAATAGTCCTGAAATAGATGAGTTGTTAGATCAAATCAGAGTAGCAAAGGAAGAAGAGATCCAAGGGTTGAATGATCAATTACACGAAGAATTATGGGAGTACCTCCCAGTTGTGAACCTTGGTAAAAACTCTCGTGTGTCTGGATACTCAGAAAAGATTAGTGGCTATACTAATTTCTTAGGCCCTAACTTCTGGAACGTCAGCAAAAGTAATTAATAGATAAAGTACTTCCTTAACTAGGGAGTACTTTATTGGAGGTGGTTAAATTGAAAGCATATATTTTGAAACGATTATTATCAATGATCCCTGTTCTATTTTTAGTAGCCGTTTTTGTGTTCTTTCTTATCCATTTTATTCCGGGAGACCCTGCGGCAGTTATGCTTGGACCGGACGCAACCCCTGGCGAAATAGAGTCACTAAGACAGGAGTTAGGTCTCAACCTACCAATCTACCAACAATTTACCCAGTGGATTGGAAATGTATTACAAGGTGATTTAGGTACTTCATTATATATGAATACGACTGTAGTAGCTGCTTTTTTTAGCCATATCGGTCCGACTCTTTCTCTGGCACTTTTAGCGCAGGGTGTATCCATATTGATTGCTATTCCTATAGGTGTTATTGCAGCAAGAAAAAGAGGAACAGGTATTGATAGTACATTTATGTTAATTGCTATGATAGGAATGTCTATACCTAGTTTTTTATTAGGGTTAATGCTTATGTTGGTGTTTGGAGTGAAGATGCAAATACTTCCTGTAGCAGGATATGAATCATTAGCAAACGGATTGTGGAATCATTTGAAATATTTAATCTTACCAGCTATTTCTCTAGGTGCCATTCAAGCTGCGGTTATTACTAGAATGACAAGATCATCTATGGTCGATATTCTCTCGACCAATTACATTAAAACAGCGAGGGCAAAAGGTGTAAAAGAAAGAATGGTTATATATAAGCACGCTTTTAGAAATGCTTTTATACCTATATTAACGATACTAGGGGAGACCTTTGGTTCGTTAATTACAGGTGCTGTAGTAACAGAGACGGTATTTAATTTACCAGGAATTGGGCAATTAGTTGTTAACGCAATAACGAGAAGGGATTATGCTGTCATTCAAGGAACGATTCTCATTATAGCCCTAACCTATTTGTTTTTGAACTTGTTCATTGACTTACTGTATGGTGTTGTGGATCCTAGGGTACGATTAAATCGCAAGTGATGGGAGGATAGATAATGGAAATAAAAACAAACTCAATTGACATCGGGAAAATTTCTAATTTAAAGCATAATACTCAATCAGAAAGAAGAAAACTAATAGTTAAACGGTTTTTTTCAAATAAGTCAATCGTTATTGGTAGTAGTATTTTAATAGTGTTGTTACTTTTTACATTAATAGCTCCAATTATCTCTCCACATTCACCGCTAGAAATGGAGAATGCGAATAGATTACAGCCTCCTAGCGCGGATCATTGGTTTGGAACTGATAACTTCGGAAGGGATTTATTTAGTAGGGTAGCGAATGGGGCGCAGGTGTCTTTAACAGTTGGTTTATCAGTGGCGATAGTTACAGCCGTAATAGGTTTATTAATTGGATTATATTCCTCCTATTATTCTGTTTTGGATCATATATTGATGAGAATTTGTGATGCTTTAATGGCATTTCCAGATATTTTGTTGGCAGTTGCTATTATGGCGGTGCTTGGCCCGCAACCAATGAATGTAGTAATTGCTGTTTCCTTAGCCAAGATTCCAGTTGTTGCAAGGGTTGTACGTTCATCCTCATTAGTGATTAAAGAACAAACGTATATAGAGGCGCTTAAGTCACAAGGTGCTAGCTCCTATCGGATTATTTGGAAACATATTTTACCGAATATTTTGTCTCCTTTAGTTGTTCAAGTCACTTATGTTTTCGCCATAGCGATTATTTTAGAAGCATCCCTAAGTTTTTTAGGGGCAGGTATTCCCGCACCAGATCCAAGTTGGGGGAACATATTATTAGATGGGAAAATTGTTATATTTAACGCTTCTTGGATGACGATCTTTCCTGGGATATTTATTATCTTGGCTGTGTTAGGCCTAAACTTATTTGGAGATGGGTTGCGCGATTTATTAGATCCACACTCTAATAAATCATTGAAATAAATTCCCTCTATTCCTACAAGCAAAACGAATAGGTATGAATTGATAATAAGGGGAGATAGAAATGAATGATTATCTATTAGAAGTAGAGAATCTAAAAACTGTTTTTTCTTCAGAAAGAGGGCCGGTTACTGCAGTAGACGGTGTTACTTTTAAGGTGAAACATGGTGAGGTATTGGGATTGGTTGGAGAATCTGGCTGTGGAAAAAGTGTTACAGCGGAATCAATAATGAGGTTATTAAATGAAAAGCATACGAAATATGAAGGCAAAATCCATTTCAATAATACAGATCTACTAAAGCTATCGATGAATGAAATGTTAGATATTAGAGGAAATCAAATCTCAATGATATTTCAAGATGCTATGACATCATTAAATCCAGTCTATACCATAGGAAACCAAATAGTCGAAGCAATAATGATTCATCAGAATTTAAGCAAAAAAGCTGCTTATGAAAAGGCAATAGAAATGTTAAGACTCACTGGAATTCCTTCACCGGAAAAAAGGATTTTTGAGTATCCCCATGAAATATCAGGTGGGATGCGTCAGAGAGTTATGATTGCGATGGCCCTTTCGTGTAAACCAAATTTATTAATTGCTGACGAACCAACAACCGCTTTAGATGTTACCATTCAAGCGCAAATTTTAGATGTCATTAATGACCTGAAAGAAGAGCTGAATATGGGTGTGATTATGATTACACATGATTTAGGTGTTGTTGCGGAAGTTTGTACACGTGTAGTGGTGATGTATTTAGGACAAATCATCGAGGAAGCAGAAGTAGATGAATTATTTACTAACCCTCTTCATCCTTATACTAAGGGGCTGCTTAAATCTATTCCTAAAATGGATGGAGATAGAAATGTAAGGTTACACACAATTCAAGGTGTCGTGCCATCGTTAAACGAGGTACCTGAAGGATGTAGGTTCGCACCAAGATGTGAGTTTGCAACAGAAAGGTGTTTAAATGAAGCGCCAATGATAGAAGAGTATGAAGAAGAACATAAAATTAGATGTTGGAATTATCGAGATATTTTAGTAGAGGAGGAGCAATATGTCCCAATCATTACTAGCTAAAGATTATCAAGAGGCCTCTTCTCCAGTATTAGAAGTGAAAGATATGCAAAAGTATTTTCCGATTCAGAGTCCTTTTGGTAGAACAAAGGGTTATGTACAGGCTGTAGAAAAAATAAATTTTACATTATACGAAAGAAAAACACTTGGTATTGTAGGAGAGTCTGGTTGTGGAAAGTCAACTACAGGACGCACTTTATTGCGTCTGATTGAACCAACTAGAGGTGAAGCCATCTATAAAGGCAAGGATATATTTAAATTAAAAGGAAAAGAATTAATGAACGTTCGAAAAGATATTCAAATGGTCTTTCAGGATCCCCACTCTTCGCTAAATCCTAAGAAAAGAATTGGCTCGATTATAGAAGAGCCCATGAAAATTCATCAAATGGGGTCAAAGTCTGATCGGATAGAGAAAGCAATGGATTTATTGAAAAAAACGGGTATACGGGAGGATCAATATTATCGTTTCCCACATGAATTTTCGGGTGGCCAAAGACAAAGAATTGGCATTGCACGAGCATTAGCGGTAAACCCTTCAATTGTCGTTCTCGACGAGCCGGTTTCTGCTTTAGATGTTTCTATACAATCACAGGTAATTAACTTATTAGAGGATGTTCAAGATGAATTTAATTTAGCTTACTTATTTATTTCGCATGATTTAAGTGTAGTGCGTCACATTGCTGATGAAGTTGGAGTGATGTATTTAGGTAATTTAGTAGAAATAACCTCAACTGACGAACTTTTTAATAATCCACTCCATCCATATACGAAAGCATTGTTGTCAGCGATACCTATACCAGATACAACAAAGAAAAGAGAGAGAATCATTATTAAAGGAGATATACCATCTCCAATTAATCCACCTCCTGGATGTGTTTTTCATACTCGATGTCCATATGTGATGGACGAATGCAAAAAAATCAAACCAACGTTATTAGATAAGGGAAGTGAGCATAAGGTTGCATGTCACCTCTACAAATAATTATTAGGAGGAAAAGAGGATATGAAGATAAAGAATATAAGCTTAAGAAAAATGAAATTAAAACTAAAGGAGCCATTTCAAACAAGCTTCGGTACACAAACTGAAAGAGAGTTCATTATAGTTGAAGTACAGGGGGAAAATCATGTTGGATATGGTGAGTGTGTAGTTAACTCAGCACCTCTTTATAATGAAGAGACAGTAAAAACAGCTTGGCATATAATGGAGGATTTTCTTATTCCGAGGATATATAGTCAATCGGAAATTAACCATCCAGATGAAGTGAGTCAATTATTTAAACCTTTTAGAAGAAATAATATGGCTAAAGCAGCAATTGAAGGTGCAATATGGGATTTATTTGCGAAAGAAAATCAAATGACGCTAGCTAAAGCTCTCGGTGGTAGTAAAAAATCAATAGATGTAGGAATAAGTATAGGAATTCAACCTTCAGTACAAGAACTTGTTCGTGTTGTCGGGAAGTATGTAAATGAGGGATATAAACGAATAAAAATTAAGATTAAACCTGGTACAGATGTCGAGGCATTAAAAGCTGTGAGAAAACAATACCCGATGATTCAAATGATGGCAGATGCCAACTCTGCATATACCATTGATGATATTGAAACCTTTAAAGAACTCGATAAACTAAATCTAATGATGATCGAACAACCATTGGCTCATGATGATATTATTGATCACGCAAAGCTCCAAGCACAAATAAAAACACCAATATGTCTTGATGAAAGCATTCATTCATTAGAGGATGCTAAAAAAGCAATCGAACTAGGTAGTTGTAAAATCATTAATCTGAAGATTGGTAGAGTAGGAGGACTAACTGAATCTAAGAAGATACATGATTATTGTAATGAAAAAGGAATCCCATTATGGTGTGGTGGTATGTTAGAGTCAGGTATTGGTCGTGCACATAATATTGCAATTACTAGTTTATCGAATTTCACTTTACCAGGCGACACTGCAAGTTCATCCCGTTATTGGGATGAAGATATTGTACATCCAGAAGTTACTGCAGTAGAAGGTGTTATTCAGATTCCAACA
Organism: Cytobacillus sp. FSL R5-0569; assembly: GCF_038007265.1. Lineage (NCBI taxonomy): Bacteria > Bacillati > Bacillota > Bacilli > Caryophanales > Bacillaceae > Cytobacillus > Cytobacillus sp. FSL R5-0569. Next base: position 4,255,809 of record NZ_JBBOWW010000001.1, on the reverse strand, counting down.
TCACCAGGGATTGGTTATGCTCCTCAACAGGAATTACTAGATAAATATACAGAAGAAGTTATAAATGTTGGAGAAGGATATTACGTAAAGTAGAAAAATCTTGCTAAATACGAAATCGCACCGACCTCTACAATAACGCGATCAATCCCAATATAAGGATTTGATCGCGTTTGATTTTATTTATTCCAATCAATTTTTTAAATAAAAACCTAGCCATGAAAGGTAGAAATTTCTTTAATTATAAAGGATGATACGATAGAAACGAATACCAAGGTCGCTTACAATCAGAAGCAGGCTTATTCTAGCTGGGGGAACATGGTCCAGAGAATTGGGGAAAATGATTGCTGTTCATATTCCTATGAATCAAGTAAGAGGACAAATATTAGTTTCTGAACCGCTTAAACCTTTCCTAAATTATACAGTGAGCGGCTTAAGACAAGCTAATAATGGTGAGGTCTTGATGGGTATTCGCTGGAGAATAAAGGGTTTAATTGTTCCACTACGCTCAATGTGATGCAAGAAACAGCCAATATGGCCATCCGCTATGTGCCAGCCATCAAAAAAGCAAAAATTGTGCGTGCATTCTCTGGCATACGTGCCATGTCGGAAGATGGATTTCCTATCATTGGTGCCGTGCCTAATATTGAGAATCTTTATGTAGCAGCTACTCACAGTGGTGTAACCTTATCACCGCTAATAGGCACATTAATTACTGAGTTAATAATTGATAAGGAAACATCCATTCCGATTGAGAGATATGGAAATAGTCGGTTTGGCTGAAGTGTGTGAAGTATTTTAAAGTTCATTTTTATTTACTGACGGAAAATAATTACTGTTAGTCGAATGCTTATCTTATTTCCCGAGAAATGATTGATGATGTCGGAATTTGTTTAAAAGTTATTGTCGGTATAGAAAATAAATGAGAAATAGCACTTGAAAGGGAGTCATTTCATCTTATTTTATAGTCCAAAAAAGTCTTTAAACCCGGATTTTCCCACGGTGGATATAGTGATTTCTCGTGAGTTTGCTTTAGATTCTATCCACTCCAATTCGATATATCTTTCAAATAGAGCATTCCCTAAAGCGCCGCCTAAATGATGTGTGCGTTCACTCCAGTCAAGGCAGGCATGACAAAAGGAACGACGCTTTTTAGATAAAGCAATTAAATCTAATCCTAAGTCTTTGAAAAAGAGCTCTCCTTTTGTTGTTACGATAAACTTCTTGTTGGATCTCTCAATATATCCTTCTTCTTGCATAATATTTGTTAGCTTCACACTCAGGCGTCCGGCTAAATGGTCGTAACAAGTTCGGGCATTTTCTAATCTTTTTAATTGGCTTGATTGTTTTAAAGAGCGAACTTCAGGTGGAGAGGAGATGGACATAAATATTTCTAGTGTGTTTGCCACTTCATCATTTGCTATGCGGAAGTAGCGAAATCGACCATTTTTTTCACTGATTACGAGATTGTTTTCTAGCAGTTTGGCAAGATGAAAACTGGCTGTCTGGGGTTTAATGGTGGCCATGTAGGCTAATTCGCTTGCTGTATGGAATTTCCCATCCATTAAAGCTGCAAGTATAGTGGCTCTAGATTTTTCAGCAAGTAGAGCGGTTAGTGCCGTAATGTTCGGATGTATACTCATTTTTCTCACCTCTGTAATCCATACTTCGATAAGTATCGTATGATATAGGATTTATAATAATACGAAGAAGACCTATTTACAAGGTAGATGGGGAAATGGTTTGGGAGGGGAAGTATACATGAAAAAATTTAACTTTTTTACTTTAATTATTTTGACAACAGCACTAATGGGTTCATCTTTTGCTATCGGAAAAATAGGGTTAGACTACTCATCTCCTTTGTTATTGGCAGGGTTACGCTTTTTTCTAGCTGGTTTAATTATGGTGGTAATTGTAATGATGCAAAAGAGGGAGCATCCTAGTAGTATGAAAAATTGGGGGAGAGTGCTATTAATAGGGTCTTTTCAAACGGCAGGGGTCATGGGGTGCATATTTATCAGTTTAAGAACGATCACAGCAAGTGAATCTTCTATTTTAACTTTTATGAATCCGCTATTAGTCATTATTTTAGGCACTATTTTAATAGGTAACCGTTATAAATGGTATCAATGGAGTGGTGTGGTCTTAGGTTTTATAGGTGTAGGAATTACATTAGGAGGCATTAATGATTTTAGAATAGGTCTAGTGTTTGGTGCCTTTTCTGCGGTTTTTTGGGCTATTTCAACTTTATTAGTTAATCGTTGGAGTGGACATTTCGATACATGGGTGCTATCCGCCTATCAAATGTTGTTTGGCGGTAGTATTCTCTTATTTTTAAGTAGCATACTGGAAGAGCCGTTCTTCCATGTGACGAAGCATTCAGTATTTATTTTGTTATGGCTAAGTATCATGTCTTCTATCGTGCAATTTGCGGTTTGGTATTTCCTTTTACAAAAAGGTGATCCAGGTAGGACGAGTTCCTATTTATTTTTAGCTCCATTCTTTGGTGTTTTAACGGGTTATGTCCTGCTTGATGAACCTATTTCTTATTCACTGTTAGTTGGGGGCTCATTTATTTTAATTGGTATCTATCTTGTCAATAATACATTCAAAAAAGAGGTAGTAGGCAATACCCGTCTCGATCAAAATAAAGCAAAAAGTGAATGATAAAAGATAAACAAAAAGGCCGCCTTCTCTAGGCGACCTTCATCCACTCTTTCCCGCAACTATACTTCGAAATATCACTATTATCAAATGCACCATATCGCCCAGATAGCAAAAATACCCCTTGGATTTGTTCGGTTGTGGAAGAAGTCCGCGATCATTTACGATTAGGTTGCTAGGCTCTCTACACAGTGTTTTGAAAAGAATGTATGGAGTGGTCTTTATCAAAAGGTTTAAGAGATATGCAATGCGGGCATTATCAAATGATTAGAGGCTTGAGAGACGAGGGTTACTTCTTTTCAATTATATAGGAGCCAAGTCTTTCTTGATGAGGTTGCCCACTTTTAGACAGATGTCATTAAGATTGGCGTTTTCTCAGGGGGTGAAGGGGAATCCTCTGTTTTCTAAACAAAGCTTGTCCTAACCTCTTCTCCTAAAAGAATAGGAGAAACAACAGTGGTTCATTCATGATAAAGCTTGAATATATGGTTGAGTCCACTGAGGGATTCTTTTTGTAAGAATCTTGAGGTTACCTTCGTGATATTTCGCTATTACGATGGCTGTTAAGGATGAGTTATCAAGTAAAACGAGCGAGTCAATAAGTGGTGCGACTCTTTGGAAGTTTTCTGCCCCTTGTTGTCGTGATTGTTCGACTTCTTCTATAGTTGTTCTGTTGCCTTCCCCTTGTTCAGCGCGTAAATTGATCCGTAATAAATTGACAGTCACGTCGTTGATGCCAATATAGATCATGGCAATTTGGAAACCATTTCTTTTCGCTTGGTGAATATAATCCAATGTTTGTGCGGATAAAGGGGAGGTGAGGGAAAAGTCTATGCGATTTTTTATGCAATGGTGTATAAGCGTATCGGCTTCCTCCTCCGCCTTTTGTTTTGCGGCTGGAATCTCACATATTTCATATTTTCTTTCTAACATATCTGTTTCAATATGCACTGCTATTCCGAAGTTTACTAGGTATAAATCTCGAAATGTACTTTTCCCTGCACCGTTTTCGCCAGAGATGACATACATAATCGGTTTAGTAGCGGTCATTTTCATCTACCACCTTTTTATTACCATTTGCTGATAAAATAATAATATTGCCACTTCTACGATCATAATAAACGACGCTGCTATCATGAATTTTTGCATCTAAAAGAGCACTTAGTCCCATTAACCGACCTGTTTGTTTCACTGCTTTCATATCAAACGGAAAACAATCCATCGATCCAACTCCTTCCTTCCATTCAATGTAGTATATGTGCCTCATGACATTATGTGTTTGTACTGTGGTTCTAGAATGAATGACTATCTGTTATGGGATGAATAATAATTAATCAATTGAAGGATTCGTTAAACCACATTCTCTCTCTTATCGTTTGCTTTTTTCTCTTTTTCGGTCATTATGGAAATAACCCTTTTAGAAATCCATCATAAATAAATAGGTTCAGAAGGAGAAGAGTATAGATGTCATTAATCTTTGAAGGTTTTGGGAAGGTGGTTGGCAATCAGGTTGTCCTCCCGTCAATCCAATTGATTGTTGAACAAAAAGATGTGGTTGCGATTCAAACTGATATGGAATATATGCATGCATTTTTAACGCTCATGGAAGAAGATCGAAGTTATTTGGCAAATGAAATTCGTCTCTCAGACGGTGTCATTCGTGGTATGGAAGACTTATTTTTCTACCGTACGGAGATGGGAGAATATAAACGGTTAACGCCTGATGAGACCGTTCGATTTTGGTGCGATTTGTATAGTGTAAAAGTAGATATCGATCGTATGATGACATTAGCTGAATTAAATGAAGTACGGAAAAAAAAGAATAAAGGTTTGACTTACTCTGAGAAAAAAAGATTACAATTTGTCCGTAGTCTGATTCAGCCAGCGACTATTTTTATTTTCCAAGAACCTACTTACCAACTTGATCTTCAATCGAAGCAAGTGTTTAACCGAATAGTCAATGAATTAGTGAAAAGAGAAGGGAAGATTATGATATTCACTTCGTCTTTAGAGGAAAGTATTCGTATGGGTACAAAAGTATTTCGTTTGACGAGTAGAGGGCTGCAGCAGCTCGAATACAACGATGATGCCGAAGAAGTAATAGTGGAGAAAGAAGCGAATGATCCAGATGAAGAACCGACTTATCAACAAAGGTTTGAGAAAATATCAGCGAAATTAGATGATAAATACATTTTGTTTGATCCATTAGAAATTGATTTTGTTGAAACGAGAGATAGACAAACGATATTGCATGTGAATAATGAAGAGTTTATTTCAACTATTTCAATGAAGGATATCGAGAACAAGCTTCATATTTATGGTTTTTTCCGATGCCACAGGTCTTATCTCGTGAATCTACAAAGAGTTAGAGAAGTGGTGGTCTGGAGTAAAAATAGTTATAGCTTAACGTTGGATCAAGCGAATGAAAAAACAGTGCCGCTATCGAAGTCGCGATATGGTGACCTAAAGGATCTATTGAATTGGTAAAAGGGGTGATATGAAGATGAACTTACGACATATACGGTTATTAATGGTCAGAGAAATGAAGGATATACGCTTCAATGGGCAAGTATTACTCCTTTTTTTCACTGCCTTTGCGATGATTTTTTTCATTTATGTGTTAAATAATCTTACAATCACCTTTTCAAATCAACAAGTTATCTTGTTTCAGGGGATGACCTCAATGTTAAGCTTTATTAGTATATTGGTAACGATGTATACACAAGGGAATTTAATGGTTGAGGAAAAAGAGCAGGGAACAGGGATGCTCTATCGCATAATGAAAATGAGACCTATCAATATATTTTTAGCGAAAGCGATTGTCACTTTTCTTATGTCATATTTGTTATTTGTCATGGGTATGGTGATTTACGGTTATAGTTCTCTTCAAATACTAATGGCAAGTTTCTTTACGCTCCCCTTTTTTTGTATGTGGCTCATTATAGGCACAACTATCGCTGAATATGCCAAAAATACAATCGATGTGAGCTTATATGGTTGGCCGATTATGATTATTTATTTCTTTTTAGAAGGCATGGTGTCTGCTTCTTTATTAAAACCAGTAACTATTCTCTTTCCAAACTTTCATATGCAAAGAGGACTTATGTTGATAGAGAATGATGAATTTGGCTCTGTGTTAAAGTTCATGATTGTCCCGTTGTTATGGGTCGGTCTCTCTTACGTTTTTCTGAAAAAGGGAAGACGAAAATCCATCTCCATTCAGGCATAATTAGTCTCCATTCGTACCAAATTCCCCTCCTTTTATGCAGAAAGTGCTGTTATAGAAGGGTCTATCCTTCATACTAAAAGTAGGTAAAAACGAAAGGAGAGATGGGCATGCAAGAGATACAAGAATTCTATATAAACTTATTGCCAGCATTAGAAGACAACATATTCCTTCAATTATTAAGCATTTTTGTTCTATCATTTATTCCATTTTTCGAATCATATGGGGCGATCCCATTTGGCCTTTTATTAGGATTTCCTTCTATTCCTGTTATCATTGTTGCGATTGCAGGGAACTGGGTTTCTGTTATGGCTTTCATTTGGATTATCAATGCACTGAGGACAAAAGTGATAAAGGGTAAGAAAAAAGAGAAGGAACCGAGCAAACGAATGTTGAAGGCGAAAAAATATTTTGACAAGTATGGTGTCCCCGGTGTTTCTTTAGCTGGAATCGTGTGGGGCTTCCATATATCAGCTGCGATTGCTTTGGCAGCTGGCTCAAATAAGGGGAATGTTTCCTTGTGGAACACGATTGCCATCATTGTTTGGGCATTAGCCATTGGGATATTACTTATGTCTGGCATCAGTTTCTTAGCGTAAGTCACGCGGTATTTCCAGATATGATGTATTTTCAGCATTCATCGTCTAATGGCCCATTGATCTTTTGAATACGCTTAACAACCAATTTGTAAGGGGTGTTAAAACATGTTTAAGAAAAGGGAGACTCGCTTTGTAGAAATATTGAAGGAAAGTTACTCTTCTGGGCTACTTTCTATCCTGGTAGACCGTGAAACAGGCGTCCATTATCTTCATACATGGGCCAGTACAGGGGGAAGTGGACTCACACCATTATTAGATGAAAAGGGGAATATTGTAGTGCAGAAGCCGGAATAAGAAAAGTGCAGGCTTTTGAATCGAGCTAGACATCAATACTCATACTTTTCCTTTAAAGAGGTTGGGACATAAGTAATCTAGCTAACGATTGATCCGAGTGATTAGACGTATCTATTATCTAATCACTCGGCTTTTTTATAATGATCTCCTTATATAATGAGCGGAAGACACCCGACTCCTGCGGGAGATAGAGGGAAAGGCTCAGACCCTGCAGGTAACTTAGCCTATCCCCGAGGAAAGCGAGTGTCTGTAGCGCAATGGAACGGACTTTTTTGCAAATGATATTCTTAGGATCATCAGTGTTATTGTTCGTTTTTAAGGTTATGACCCACTCCCTTTGATTTACTTAAATTTCTATTTCCATTTCTAATAGGGCGCTACTTATGCTTTTGCCATGGGCATCCCATGCGACGGAAGTAGTCACACCGCCTAGAAGGGAATTTGTGCAAACGAAATTAAAAGCGTGTATGTTAGGAAGGTCATATCTGACTACTTCACCCTTTATTATTGCTTGTAAATGGCCTTTCACTTTTTCACTTGTTATCTGTTCGGCGATAGAAGCGTAATCTTTTTTATTATAGGGAATAAGAGAAAAATTCAATGTATCTCCTTTATCGCCTGTTCGACTATGTGCAATGTGCAATAATTTCACTGTTGCCATCTTATCACTCCATTATCTCAGTATGAATCGTTATTGCTGAGCGATTAATAAAGGTAGAAACGATTCCTATCACTTCTTCTGTATTTTTTCGTGCGCCTCCTCCTCCAGCAGGTCCGTTAGTATAGAGTGCTTCCACTTCATGTCCAATCATTTTAGCTGTCTGCTCTTCTTTACATAAAGCGGCAGCTCTCACAGTGACTTCGTAAGGTGTTGTGTGAGTATAAGTTGTATGATGAAGAGCCGTTAAGCCGATTAGGTCTGTTCGTAATTGAGGTACATTGGCACGTAATCTCTCGTTTATCACCCATTCTGCCAGTTTGGCGCGATTGACGGCAGTTGATCCGGCATAAGAAATCATACCTTCTCCAAGGTAACCTGCATGGTAACCGATAGATACTTTCAGTGTATCTGGTTTTCTTTTACCTGTAGCTCCCCAAACAAGCACTTCGTTTGGTTTTATTTCTTCCATTTGTGTTGTACTAAAATTCGCAATACAATCAGGGGTATAGTACTGACTTGGGTCATGCACCTCATAAAGTAATTGCTCTTTTACTGTTTGAGTATTGACGACACCACCACTATTAGGGAGTTTTGTAATTATCGCCTTGCCATCTTCAGCTACGATGGCGAAGGGGAATCCAAGATCTGCTAGGTTATTTACTTCTTTCAGGCCAGGGTCAGCAAAATATCCACCTGTCACTTGCCCTGCACATTCAAGTAAATGTCCAATTAAAGTCCCTTGTCCCATCAAGTCAAAATCATCTTGATTCCATTGAAAGTGATGAACCAGTGGGGCTAAAAAAAGTGAAGGGTCAGCCACTCTGCCAGTGATAATTATATCTACATTCGCTTCTAAAGCAGGTAAAATCGCTTCGACACCAAGGTAGGCATTAGCAGAAACAATCGGTTCAAATGTCATCAAGTTTTTTCCATCTTCTGTTTCGAAATGATGAAAGTTCAAATCGTTTAAGACATCGTCGCCTGAAATCGCTGCCACTTTACAAGTAAGGTTTAAATCGCGAGCCATTTGTAAAATAGTCTTTGCTGCGGCAATTGGATTAGCCGCCCCCATATTAGTAATAAGTGTGACTTTATTTTTTAAAAGAGAAGGGAGTAATGGGCGAACCCTGTCTTCGAGATATTCGTTATAACCTTTGTTGGCATCCTTCTGTTTCTGTTTTTGAGATAGCGCAATGGTTCGTTCTGCTAATCCTTCTAGTACTAGGTAGTCAAGTTGTGCATTTTCTACTAAAGAAATGGCAGGATCAATACGGTCACCCGCAAACCCTGCTCCTGATCCGATTCGAAGCAAGTCGAACACTCCTTTGTTATTAATATTAGATGGTGATCGCCCCAGTAATAAGAGCAACAATGGTCATTACAATGGTTGTGCCAAAGGCCCAGATAAAAATAAATCGTTGATGATCAGCTAACTCTACTCTTGCTAATCCTAAAAGTAAAAAAGTAGAAGCAGTTAATGGACTAAGAGGAAAGCCCGTTGTCATTTGTCCAAGTACAGCTGCACGACCAATATTTTCAGCGGCGATCCCGTAGTTAGCGGCTGTTTCACTCAGAACGGGCAAGACTCCGAAATAGTAAGCATCTGGAGTGAATACGAGGCTAAGAGGCATGCTTGTAATAGCAACAATTAGGCTCATAAAGGAACCTGTGCTCTCAGGAATAATAGATACAAGTGTATTGGCCATTGCTTCGATCATGCCTGTGCCTGAAAGAACACCAGTAAAAATACCTGCTGCAAAAATAATTGAAACGACAGTAACCATCCCTGTAGCCTGTTCGGTAATTCGCTCCTGTTGATCTTTTGGATTCGGGTAATTCATAACTAATGCCAGGGCGAATGCGACCATGAATATGACGGGTAAAGGAAGCCAGACATTTACTAAGGCAACAATGGTTAAAATGGTAAGCAACATGTTGAGCCAAAGAAGTTTAGGTCTTCTTGCCTTTTTTTCCTCTTCACTTAATTCCTGATTAAAATCATATTGGAAATTCTGAATACCGATGCGTTTTCTTTCTTTTTTACCAAAGTAATAACTAACAAATACCACCCAAATAAGCCCGGCGATCATAGCGGGAATCAGGGGATTGAATAATGTTGCAGTATCTATACCAAGTGCACTTGCTGCGCGTGCAGTTGGACCACCCCATGGAACAATATTCATGGTCCCGGCACTAAGGGCAACCACACCAGCGAGCACGAGTCGGCTCATTCCTAAACGTTCATATAAAGGAAGGAGGGCAGGAATGGTGTTAAGAAATGTAGAAGCACCTGAGCCATCTAAATGTGTGACCATTCCAATAATGGCTGTACCAATGACAATTTTTAACGGATCCCCTTTCACAAGCTTTAGTATTCGAGAAATAATGGGATCGAAAAGGCCTGCTTTACTCATAAGACCAAAGAAAAGAATGGCAAAGGCGAGCATAATCCCTGTTGGTGCTACAGAAGTAACCCCTTCAAGAATCATCGCACCGAGCCTGTTTAAGTCAGTTGTGAAGAGTCCAAAGAAAACGGGGACTAATATTAAAGCGACAATCACAGACACTTTTTTCGATAAAATTAAATATAGAAAAATGGCGATGGTTAAGAACCCCATAATGGATAACAAATAAAAACCTCCTTAACTGTATGAAGCGCTTACATTTCGTAATGCATGATTTATGCCAAAAAGTAAGCCTTGATAGGAAGGGGATTTTTTAAAATGATAAATGGTCATTTCTAAAGAATTAGAAACATGAAGGTTTAAAAGAGCCCTTCATACAAGTGATGGCGTCATTTCTAGAAAATTAGAAAAGGGTTTATGCTTTCTAATTTCTTAGAAAGAAGGCTTAAATATGATATTTCGTTAATTTATTGTATAAGGAAGCAAGTGATATACCTAAGATTTTTGCTGCTTTCTTTTTTCCTTTCACTGTCGTTCCTGTTTGATTAAGTACACTTTGTATGGCTGTTCTCTCTGTATCATTCAATATCTTTTCTAGTGGTTGGAGCGTGATTGATTGTTGTTGAGTGGTATTAAACGCTTTCTTTATTGTGTCAGGTAGATGTTCCTGGCGAATGACTTGATGATCACACATACTAATGGCGTATTGAATCGCATTCTTCAGTTCTCTGATATTCCCTGGCCAATGGTAGTGTTGAAGGATAAAAATGGTTTCTGGATCAAAAGTAATGTGTGCTTCATTTTTTAATAAAAAGGCGATAATTTCTGTAATATCATTTCTTCTTTCTCTAAGAGGAGGTATGGTTAAATGAACCGTATTAATTCGATAAAAAAGGTCTTCGCGGAATCGTTCTTTTTCTACCATGCTTTGCAATTCCTTATTCGTTGCTGCAATTACTCGAACATCAACCGTTTGTTCCTCGAGACCCCCAATTTTTCTAAAAGAGCCCTCTTGTAAGACCCGCAAAAGCTTGGCCTGCAGTTCAAATGACATATCACCGATTTCATCGAGAAATAGCGTGCCATGATTGGCTAGCTCAAATAACCCAATCTTTCCGCCGCGGTTAGAGTTAGTAAAAGCTCCTTCCTCATAGCCAAAAAGCTCGCTTTCTAATAAGGTGCTTGGGATAGCAGCGCAATTAACTGGAACAAAGGGTGCTACACGTCTTTTACTTTCATTATGGATGGCCTGTGCGAATAGCTCTTTGCCAGTACCAGATTCACCGGATAATAAGATATTCATATCTGTTTGTGCAGTTCTTTTGGCTTGTTCTATCGTCTGCTTTAATTGGACATCACTACCGATGATATTTGCAAAGGTGTATTTTGCCTGATGAATTCTATCAACAGCTCTCTCAAGCATAGTGACTCGTTTACGACTTTTTTTCAGCTCTTTATTTAATCTGTAAACTTCAGGAATACTTTTACAAACAGAAACGGCACCAATGATTTCCCCTTGGTCCCAAATGGGAGCCATATCAACAACATATTCCATTGTCATTTCTTTTCGGAAAACACCTTCTCGTGCCAAGCCGTCTTTTAAAACAGTGGGCAAAAGCGCTCCTGGTCGTACCTCTTGTAATAGCTTACCTACTATCTGTTCTGCACTGACACCTGTAATATGTGTATACTCCTCATTTATTAATTGCACCACACCAATGTGATCGATTACCAGAATCCCATCATGGATGGCCTCAATAATCCCTTCAAGCCAGCCAATCTTATTATTTTGTAATTGCATAATTCTCAACTCCTTAAAAAATACGGAATATTTAAATTATATGGCAATTGAAGAGTTTGTACTACCTACGAATCTAGTTGTTTAAAACACCATAGTAAATTCCCTGAGAATGAGATGAAGTGATATTTGCAGACTTAAAATAGCAACCTGTAAATGAGGGTACTATTTGAATAGTGATGGGGATGTCAGATGAGAAAATACAAAGGTTTGTGATACTTATGGTAAGATTTCAACATACGGAAGTAAATTTTAAAAATTAGATTTAAGTGTTGGAGGATTAATTTATACATGAGTAAACTGCATTTTAAAGATATAGATGTTACAAATGAATACAACGTTAGAAATATAAAATTAAAGTCTGGGCAAGAAAAGTTCATTGAAACCGTAGATGAATGTTTAAATGAAGCGAATGCCCATCGAGAGTGGCATCCAGTAGCTATATATTTGGATGAAGAAATGATCGGATTTGCTATGTACGGTTCTTTTGGTCCTAATAAAGAGACTTGGATTGATAGAATAATGATCGATGAAAACTATCAAGGCAAAGGCTATGGGAAAACTGCGATGAAGAAACTTATTGATATCGTGTCAAAAGAATATGGGGTAAACGTGATATATTTAAGTATCATTGATGAAAATAAAACGGCCTATCGCTTATACGAAAGTATTGGGTTCGAATGTATGAATGAAAGGGACCCTAATAATGGGGAACTCTTATTTAAGTACACAATTAAATGAGAGTAAATAAAATCTAAACCCTTTGCTTTAAATGTAGAACAACTTATTAAAGACACCAAAAAGCTTTGAAATCCAAGGCTTTTTGGTGTACTAAATATTTTGTTGTTTTAATTGATATTTTTTCTTTGTCCTCATAATAATGCCTATCTCGGTTGCTGTTTAAACCGACCATGAATATTATTCCACTTATACGTACCAGCTTCGCTAAATTCATACAGTTCCATTGATACAGCAAAATAGCGTTGATTATATAGTTCCTTGAAGTGATCCTTCATCATAGTAAAGAGTTCGTCACATACAGATGCCTTTACCTGCTCACTTCGTCCGGAGCCGATTTTGAGTGTTGCATGAACGAAGGCATCGTCTGCCTGACCATCTGCAATATAATAGTCTTCTAGTTCAATGGCCCTTGAACGGATCCCACCTATTGGAAAAGTAGGCGATTTACTGATGAGGATTTTGTTCGCTTTCTCTAATAAGGCGGGAATATGTGCAGCGTTTTTGATGTTGCTCGTATATTCAATAATGAAATGTGGCATGAAAATCCTCCTTTCACTGATAGACAGGTTCGCTTATAATGGTGTTCTTGAGTCGGCCGATGCCTTCGATTTCAGTGATGACCGTGTCGCCCACTTTCGTATCGACTGAACCTTTTGGTGTCCCAGTGAGAATGATATCGTTTTTATTGAGTGTCATGAAACTGCTTAAATAGGCGATGAGCTTTGGAATACTAAAAATCATATCTTTCGTTGTTCCTTCTTGGACGACACTGTCATTTACATAGGTGCGTAAAGTGAGATTCATTGGATTTTTTATCTCATCTGCACTGACAAACCAGGGGCCGATGGGTGTCAATGTATCACGATTTTTCACACGTAGGTTCGGGCGATAGTAGTTTTCCAAATAATCGCGGATGGCGTAATCATTGGCCACAGTATATCCAGCGACATAGTTATAAGCATCCTTTTCTTGAATATTTTTACCAGATTGACCAATGACAACTGCTAATTCACATTCATAATGCATATAGGTAACATCGGCAGGGCGGAAAGTTTCCCCGTTGTGACCGATAAGTGTATTAGGTCCTTTTAAAAAAACGAGGGGCTCTTTCGGTGCGTTAAAAGAAAGCTCTGCCGCATGATCGGCGTAATTGAGTCCTAATGCAAAAATCGTTTGTGGCACAATTGGAGGGAGCCAAACAACATCATCCTCTGAAACGATGGCGCCCGTATCTAATTGTAGCTTACTGTACCATTCTATTGCCTCATGGATATTCCCTTTATAGGCGACACGTGCGGTTTTCATATCGTATTCTCCTTTACTTGTTGTTTTGTGATAACAACTTGGTTTTCAAGTGAGCCGATGCCAGCAATCGTTATTCTGACAATATCCCCATTACGAGCAAGTGGAGGGTTTTCTGGTACACCGACTAGTAATGTATCGCCTTCAAATAAGGTCATAAAGGAAGTAACCTCTGCGATCAGCTCAGCGACGGGGCGGATTAAGTTTCTAGTTGTTTGCTGTTGCTTTAACTCTCCGTTGATATGGACGGTAATGTCTAAGTCGTCAGGGTTCGCCACCTCTTTTTGATCAACAATCCATGGACCGATTGGGCAGAATCCATCTTGCGCTTTTTCTTTGATGGCAGGACGGTAAACACTGCTATGTGGAATACTGACATCATTAGCAATTGTGTAGCCTAAAATGTAATTTTGTACTTCATCTTTTGATACTTTGCTTGCTTTTTTACCGATGACTACTGCAAGGGCAGCGCCTATTTGTAAGGTATCTTCTTCTTTTGGCATAGGAATGCTCGCTTGATGGTAATTGATTGTATTGACTGGTTTGATATAAAGAATGGGTGCTTTCGGTGGTTGTTGGTAAGGGCTTTCATAAACAGCTGAACCAATTGCTTCTAACTCACCTTTGTAATTAAGTAATGTTCCGTAAATCGTTCCAGATACTGGAGGATGGACGACAAGCTGTTCAATTGGGGTTGTCTCTTCTCCTCGGGTTATTACTTGTTTAGTAGAATCGACATAAACCTCTTGTAAAAAGAATTGTCCATTATATCTCATCATTGCTTTCATCAATGTGATCAACACTCCTTTAACAAAATAATGATTAAATCATAATTTATTATTTTAAATATTTCAAATAATGTAAAATAAAATGTAAAATCTATCCTTTTATATTTGAAATCTCTGAAATTTGTCTTTTGATTACTTCAAATCTAGTGGTAAGAGAGGGAATCGAGTCAGACATACAAAAAAACATAATATACCAAACTTCACTTTAGAAGGTGTTCTCTTCTAATTGCTGTTAGAAAATATTCAATCAAACGTTTGTTTGAAAGGTCTCTATCATCCGACTCGCACTTTTGGAGAGGTAACGATTTTTCAACCAAATAATGGCTGATTCCGATTGGATGGTTGCATCTTCTAGCTCTATGACAATCGCTTTATCTGCATAATAGGATTGCAATGTAGACTTAGGTACTATTGTTGCACCAACCCCAGCAGTAACAAGAGATAAAAGCATAGAGGCATCGGGACATTCCAAAATCACTTTCGGTTCAAAGCCGTGACGACGGCATTCATTTGTGACGATTTCGAATTGACCTTTGCCATTGATGCGATGGAGTAAGAGTAATGGGAAGTTTTTGATATCTATCATTTTGATGGAGGTCTTGTTGTGGATATGTTGTTGCCATGATTCTGGAATGACTAGTACGTAAGGTTCTGTCGGAAAGCGAATCATCTCAATATCATCCATCTCTAGCGGAAGGCGAGTGACAGCTAGTTCGATTTCGCGATTTTTCAACAGCTCGCCAATGTAGTAAGTATCGCCTTCTCTTAACTGAAAGGTAACAAGAGGATATTTTTCACGAAACGCCCGTAAGCGGTCTGGTAAAAAGGCGAAACAAGATTTGCTCGCACCAATAGAAAGCTTTCCTTTCACGCCTTCATTTGTTTCTTTGACTTCGTTTTTAGCTTCATCTAACTCAGATAATATTTGCAAGGCACGATCATAAAGGACGCTACCTGATTTGGTCAGTTCCATCTTCCTACCAATGCGATCGAATAATTTAACGTCGAGTTCTTCTTCTAGTTGTTTTAGTTGGTGGCTAAGTGGGGGTTGTGCCATATGTAACTTCTTTGCTGCGCGTGTGATTTGCCCTTCTTGAACAATTGTACAAAAGTATTGCAGCTGCTTTATGTCCATATTGTCCCTCCTTGAAACGATACTTTTTTTATATCCAAAACAAACAAAAACAATATTTTTTATATAATCTAACACATGTTAAACTGCAAATGAAAGAGCTTACAATAAAAATATTCAAAAATTTCAGAAATAACTTTAAAGAAGGAGTGTTTGTAAATGACGAAGTTTGCTGAAGTAAAACAAAGATTAAGAGGTTCGATCGCACCGATTATTACACCATTTCATGAAGATGAATCGATAGACTTTGAATCATTTAAAAAGCTCATCCATTGGCATATTGAAAGCGGAAGTCATGGTATTTCTGTTACAGGAACAACTGGAGAACCAAGTTCATTAACAATCGATGAACGATTGAAAGTGATGGAAGTGGCGAAAGAAACAATTAACGGAAGAGTACCATTTGTACCAGGTACAGGCTCAACAAACCATCAGGAAACATTGTACTTAACGAAAAAAGCAGCGGAGATGGGTGCAGATGCTGCCCTTATCATCGTTCCTTATTATAATAAACCTTCGCAACATGCGCTATATAAGCACTTTAAACTTGTCGCTGAATCTGTACCAGATCTCCCCCTCATCGTTTATAACATCCCAGGTCGAACAGGCACAAATATGCATGTGGAAACACTTGCGAAGTTAAGTAAAGATTGTCCAAATATTATTGGTGTAAAAGAATCAAATAAAGATTTCGAACATGTGAATCGTGTGTTATTAAATTGCGGTCGTGACTTCCTACTCTATTCAGGAATTGAACTGTTATGTTATCCGATGCTGGCCATTGGTGGCGCAGGACATATTAGCGCAACAGCAAATATTGTCCCAGATAAGGTGGCAGCGATTTATGATGCATGGAAAGCTGGCGATGTAGAACGATCGCAAAACTTGCATTACGAACTCATGCAGTTGAATGATGTTTTGTTCAAAGATACGAATCCTGCACCATTAAAAGCAGCACTTGGTCAAATGGGCAAAATTAAGCCGGTACTTAGACTGCCGATGGATTTACCTACGCAGAGCTTACAAGATGAAATTGCAGAAGTCTTAAAACATTATGTGGACCTTCCTGGTAGTGTCGTGCAGAAGTAAAGTGATTTAAACAAGGAGTGAAACAATATGACTAATCATGTGACTGAGACGAATCAATCAAAGCAAAATTTTGCAGTTGAGGATGTATCCCTATTTATCAATGGTGAATTTGTTGATAGTGTTTCAAAGAAAACATTTGCCAATCTAAGTCCCTTTTCAAATGAAACGATTAATCTTGTAGCTGAAGGCGATAAGGAAGATATTAATGTTGCAGTGGAGAGTGCGAAAACAGCTTTCGAGACCATTTGGAAAACGATGAAAATTTCAGAGCGGATGGAATATATTAACCGCATTGCTGACCTTATTGATGAAGAAGCGGAAGAGATTGCGAGATTAGAAGCGATTGATACAGGGTTGCCTATCAGCCAAACGAAAAAACAAGCGGCACGTGCAGCGATGAACTTCCGATTTTACGCGAAAATGGTTGAATCGACCTTGCATGGTGAAGCCTACCAAGTGGACGATGAATTTATCAATTATACGATCTACAAACCGCTTGGGGTGGTGGGGTTAATTACGCCATGGAATGCCCCATTTATGTTAGAGACATGGAAGGTGGCGCCGGCATTAGCGACTGGGAATACGGTCGTCCTTAAACCTGCGGAGCTATCTCCATTAACGGCGAATAAACTGGCTGAAGTGATTCAAAAAGCAGGTTTACCTAAAGGGGTATTCAATATTGTCCATGGCTTCGGGGAAACAGCAGGTGATGCCCTTGTTCGTCATCCTGATGTGGAAGCGATTTCATTTACGGGTGAAACAACGACTGGTTCAACCATTATTAAAAATGCTGCCGATACGTTGAAGAAAACCTCAATGGAATTAGGGGGGAAATCACCGTTGATTGTTTTTGAGGATGCCGATTTAGATCGCGCCCTTGATGCAGCTGTTTGGGGGATATTCTCCTTTAACGGTGAACGCTGTACATCGAACTCCCGCGTGTTTTTGCACAAAAATATTAAAGAAAAGTTCGTTGCAGCACTTAAAGAGCGGGTGAAGAATATCGTCGTTGGTGATCCCATGGATAAGGCCACTGAACTTGGCCCGCTGATTGAAACAGCCCATTATAACAAAGTGAAAAAATATATTGAAATCGCGGGAGAAGAAGGCTGTGACGTTTTCCAAGGGGATGTGCCAGCAGCATTCTCTGCCGGTAATTATGTTCCACCAACTTTATTATTAAACGCAACGAATGATATGAAAGTTTGCCAAGAAGAAATCTTCGGACCAGTGATGGCTGTGATTGAATTTGAAACAGAAGAAGAGGTCATCAAAGTGGCAAACGACGTAAAATACGGCTTAGCTGGCTTCGTTTGGACGAATGATATTAAGCGTGGTCATCGTGTGGCCCAAGCTGTAGAGGCAGGAATGATTTGGATTAATTCGCAAAACACACGGGATTTACGAATTCCGTTTGGTGGAACGAAGGCGAGTGGTATCGGCCGAGAAGGTGGACATTATGCCATTTTCGAATTTTATACAGAACCTAAGGTCATTCATGTCGCCATCAGTGATCACCATATTCCACAATTCGGTAAGAAAAAATAAGGAGGGGAATAGATGGGGGCAAAGAATGGAAAGCAATATATCGAGCGGCTAAAAAAGGCGAGCAATAACATTTATTTGCACGGCGAAAGAGTGCAAGACGTAACAGCACATCCTGGTTTAAAAGGTGTCGTGAAATCAATGGCAGATCTATATGATTTGCAGTTTGAAAAACCGGAAAAAATGCTTTACACGTCACCAACAACAGGTGAACAAGTAGGAATGACATGGCTGCAACCAAAAACGATTGAAGATGTAATAAAAAGACGAGAAGCCATTCAAGAGTGGGCCCTTACATCAGGTGGTATGATGGGCCGTTCACCCGATTACTTGAATGCAGAAGTGATGGCTATGGGTGTATCAAATGAATTATTTGCTGAAGCAGATCCGATGTTCGCAGAAAACGCACGTAAGTATTACGAATTTGCTAGGGAAAATGATATTAGTTTGACACATACATTGATTCATCCACAAGTGAACAGGGCTAAGGCACAACATGAACAGAAGGATGCCAATGTCGCTCTCCATTTAGTGAAGAAAACAGATGAAGGAATATATGTGGATGGTATCCGTTTATTAGCAACGCAAGGCGGTATCACTGATGAAATTCTTGTATTTCCATCGACTGTGAAAAAAGCAGGTGAATTGGATGATCCGTATTCTTTAGCGTTTGCTATTCCGAATAATACCCCAGGATTGAAGTTTATTAGTAGGGAATCATTCGATTATGGGAGGAATAGTTATGACCATCCACTTAGCTCCCGTTTTGAAGAAGGAGATGCAATTGTATCATTTGAAAATGTATTTGTTCCGTGGGAGCGTGTATTTGTGTGCGGGAATTCATCAATTTGTAACCGCACCTTCCGCGAAACAAATGCGGTCGTGCATATGTCGCACCAAGTCGTTTCAAAAAATATCATTAAGACAGAATTTATACTCGGAGTAGCTTTGTCGATGATGGATGCCATTGGTATTGATACTTTCCAACATGTGAAGGACAAAGGAACAGAAATCATGTTGGCACTTGAAACGATGAAATCTCATATGTACCGTGCTGAACATAATGCAAAGCTCGATAAGTGGGGGACCATGACACCTGATTACGAGGCACTCGATGCTGCACGCAACTGGTACCCAAGAGTTTATCCTCGTCTCATAGAAATTCTACGTGTACTAGGTGCATCTGGATTAATGGGAATTCCGACACAAGCTGATTTTCAAAATGAAGAAATTGGTGATATTATTCACCGTGGATTACAAGGGAAGAATCTAGAAGGTTACGAGAGAGTTCAACTATTTAGGTTGGCTTGGGATATCACGATGAGTGCATTTGGCAGCAGGCAAATGCATTATGAATACTACTTCTTCGGCGATCCTATCCGTATGGGGATGACCTACTTTGATCATTATCAAGCAAAGGATGAGCTAAAGGCCAGAGTACAAGACTTTTTAGGCAAAGCGTCCAATTCAAAGTTTTTAAACGTATAAGGGGGAGCGCGTGATGAGTGTAGATTTTGATATTATTCGCACGGCTAGAGCGATTTTACATGTGACCGATTTAGAGCGATCTCGTGATTTTTATATCAAAGGACTTGGTTTAGTAGAAACCGAATCGGATGAAAATACGATTTATTTAAGAGGCTTAGAGGAACATGTTCATCATAGTCTAGTGTTGAAGAAAGCAGACGCACCACATGTTGAAGTCACTAGCTATAAGGTAAGATCAGATGCCGATTTAGATGCATTGGCAGCTATGTTTGAAAAGCACGGTATGAAGACAAAGTGGTTAGAAGAGGGCAGCCAGCATGCCATTGGCAGGGCTTTACGGGTACAGGATGTCTCAGGAATCCCGTTAGAATTTTTTGCGAAAATGGATACAGTTGAGCGCCTATTACAACGCTACGATTTATATCAAGGCGCAAGGGCCCAACGGATTGACCATTTCAATAATATGGTCTCTGATGTGGAAGCCGCTTATGTTTTTTATACAAAAGAACTCGGTTTCTCTTGTTCAGAATACACGGCAACTGAAGAGGATAAAATCTGGGCAGCCTGGATTCATCGAAAACCATCCGTCCATGATGTCGCCTTTATGAATGGGGAAGGCCCTCGTGTACATCACGTCGCCTATTGGCTCAGCGATCCGATGAGCCTAATTCATGGTTGTGATGTGCTAGCAGCACTGGGTTATGCAGAAAATATTGAACGTGGCCCAGCAAGACACGGCTTATCCAATGCCTTTTTCCTCTATTTAAGAGACCCAGATGGCCACCGTATCGAGCTATATAATGGCGATTATTTAACGAGCGATCCCGACTTCAAACCAATCCGTTGGGAGCTCAACGACAAACGCCGCCAAACATTCTGGGGTGCAGCAGCACCGGACTGTTGGTTTAATGAAGCATCAACCGTTCTAGATGTACACACTGGCAAACCACTTGAAACTGTGGCAGGGAAATTGAAGCAGGCTAAACCGATATTTATTGTGTAATGGGAGTGAGTGAGTCTTCATTGGAAGCACTCCCTCTATTTCTAGTAAGAAAGCTAATTTTTTTGAAAATAGAATGACTGCGAGTCGTTTCATCTAAAAAAGGAATAGTCGCGACTGATCTGGATGGGAAAGAAAAGAAAAGTAGAGGAAAAGAGAGAGTCGCGACTAATCTCGTTGGGAAGGAAAAGATAAGTAGGGTAAAGGGAAGAATCGCGACTAATCTAGTTGTGAAGGAAAAGATAAGTAAGGTAAAAGGAAGAATCGCGACTAATCTCGTTGTGAAAGAAAAGATAAGTAGGGCAAAGGGAAGAATCGCGATTAATCTCGTTGGGAAAGAAAAGATAAGTAGGGCAAAGGGAAGAATCGCGCCTAATCTAGTTATGAAAGAAAAGATAAGTAGGGCAAAGGGAAGAATCGCGCCTAATCTCGTTGTGAAGGAAAAGATAAGTAGGGCAAAGGGAAGAATCGCGACTAATCTGGCAGTGAAAGAAAAGATAAGTAGGGCAAAGGGAAGAATCGCGACTAATCTCGTTGTGAAAGAAAAGATAAGTAAGGTAAAAGGAAGAATCGCGACTAATCTGGCAGTGAAAGAAAAGATAAGTAGGGCAAAGGGAAGAATCGCGACTAATCTGGCAGTGAAAGAAAAGATAAGTAGGGTAAAAGGAAGAATCGCGACTAATCTAGTTACGAAAGAAAAGATAAGTAGGGAAAAAAGGTAAAGCCACGACTTTTCCTCCTTCCGGTCATTTGTTTATGGCTTTGCCCCAAATCGCCAAAAAAGTGTTTAGCCTCTTGTTTAATCAAGGACTTTCATGACCTGAGGTACGGTTAAAAATTGCTATTTATGAGTTCATAATAGGTTGCTCGGCCATTTCCGAGTCTTTTAGCGTTTTTCTGCAAAATTCTATGAATAATGGCAGTGCTTACTTGCTTCCCAATCCAATCGTATATATCTAATGTTTTAATTTTCCTTTCAGGAAATAGGATTGAATAGTCTTTAATATTGTTGAAGATGATGTCATTTACAAATCCCGAATGGGAGCATTTCTTGCATTTAAACCTTTTTTTACTCAATCGCTCCATCCTCCCACAACACTTACTACAAAACACACCCTTCGCTAATTCTTCATAATGATATTCTGGTTTAACAAGCATGTTTAGTTTGTTTTTGTGGTTGTTTAATAATGTCTCGATGATTTTAGTGTGAAGTAATGTTGGAGAGATAGTTTGTTTTTTTAATGAGTCAAGGTATTGAGGAATTTGTCCAGGAAAAATGATACTTTCATTTGGTTTTGCACCATATAAAATAAATTTGGGATTAACGAATATGAGGTGGTATTCAAAGGGAATGGGGAGCTGGTACCTCTTAAGAAACTGGTGAATGAGTGGTTCATTTCGTTTGATTTGGATGAGTGGACTTTTCATTTCTTTTTTTGAAGGACTAAGCCATTGGTCACCAACCAGTGTATAATTTCCACTGAAATTTTTAATTTCGAAAATAACTATTTTATTCTGCAGAATACAAAGAGCATCCAATTGAATAATGGATTGGTTTATCTCTAAATTGAGATCATAAAGAATGGGAATGTCATCTGGCAGTTCGCTTAAGAGGGTTGTCCAACGTATTTCACCATCTGCTCCTTTTTTCATTGCTTGTAGGTGATGAAGGTGGTCTGACGATAATTCCTTTCGAGCATGGAGTGCAAGAAGAAAACGGAGTTGTTGGGGAGGGTATAGAGGTTTCATAATGGGCAATCAAAATCATCCTTTCCTACTTTTTCTTATATTATAAAGGAGAAAGTTCGCCATGTTAACTATTACATTAGAGCATGTGAAAGATTCTTAAGTGTGTTTCATAATTAAAGTTTTGTAACCAAATAGAGTTTGGACAAACTTTTTGGGAAAATAAAGCGTATATCCCTTTTCTCTCGTTCATACCATGTACTACAGCCTAGTGCTGACGAGCATGTTAGGGGGAGTAGGGAATGAATCGATTAGCACACCGTTTTTCAAAAATGGTTGAGAGATTTTTACCGGATGCCTTTGTCATTGCTGTTATTCTGATGTTACTCATGATGGGTCTTGCTTTAATCATGAATCCAAGTGAGCCATTGGTGATTGTGGAGTCTTTCGGTGATGGCTTTTGGACTTATTTAACCTTTACTATGCAAATGGTTTTATTATTAATGACGGGAATGGCATTAGCTAAAGTCCCTTTTATCCAACGTTTTCTCAGCCGTGTAGCATCATTAGCCAAAAGTGCAAATCAAGCTTATATTCTCACCTTTCTCGTATCCTCATTTGCCTATTATATTAACTGGGGATTGGCGGTCATTGTCGGTGCAATCATCGCCCGAGAGGTTGGTAAAAGAAATCAGCAGGCGCATTTTCCATTACTGGTAGCAGCTGCATATGCACCCACGGTATTGTACACAGCTGGTTTATCGAGTTCAATTGGATTATCAGTGGCAACAGAAGGTCATTTTCTTCAAAGTGTTATTGGTGTCATTCCAACTTCCGAGACAATATTTCATCCAGGTACAATGACGATTCTTATTGCCTTAGTGATAACGATGCCACTATTCATCATATTAATGGCACCAAAAAAAGACATTATTCCTTTTGTAGAAAAAGAAAAAAAGGTAACTTCTCGACAAAAGGAACAGAAAATAGATAGTCCGGCTATGAAGTTAGAGCGATCGAAGGTTTGGGGAACGGTAACAGGTTTGATTGGACTCATTTATTTACTGGTTTCATTTTGGAATGGTAGAGATTTAGATTTAAATATTATTAATCTTGCGTTTCTATCTTTAGGTTTATTATTTCATCAGTCGCTTACTCAATATGCAGAAGCGTTTAAGGATGCGGCCTCATCGATATCACCGATTATTTTGCAATTTCCGTTCTATGCTGGCATTATTGCGGTACTCGGTAGCTCAGGGATAGCCGAGTCTATTATCAATTGGATAACCAATGTGGCCACATCAGATACTTTTGTTGTTTTTACTTATTGGACTGCAGGCGCGGTGAACCTACTCGCCCCGTCTGGTGGGGGACAATGGGCATTACAAGGTCCATTACAAGTAGCGGCAGGAGCACAACTAGGAGTAAATCATGCCATCACTGCAATGGCTGTCGGTTGGGGAGATGGTTGGACGAATCTCATTCAACCCTTTTGGGCTCTACCTATATTAAGTGTTGTTGGTCTGCATATTCGCCATATAATGGGTTATTGTATTTTGTTGAGTGTTTGGGTCGGCGTGATTACTACTATTCTTATCTATTTTGTCTACTAGAGAATCCCCTATAAGAAAAGCCGACCGAAAATGAATGGCCGGCTTTTCTTTTATATTCCCACTGTTACCTTCGGCTGAGCAACCCAATGCCCAGGCGTTACTTCCACAAGTTCAGCATTATCGAGTTGATATTCCTCACGTCGCTCTTCTTGTGCGGACAAAGTTTCGCGTTTCTTCTGCCGTTCAATCGCTGGGTCAGGGATTGGGATGGCAGCGAGTAGCGATTTTGTATATGGGTGCAGCGGGTTAGCATAGAGTTCTTCACTTTCTGCGAGTTCGACGATTTTTCCCCCGAACATGACGGCTACACGGTCACTAATATGTTTAACCATGGAGAGGTCGTGGGCAATAAATAGGTAAGTCAATCCAAGCTTTTGCTGTAAGTCTTCAAGTAATTTAACGATTTGCGCTTGGATGGATACGTCTAGTGCAGAGAGTGGTTCATCACAGACGATGAATTTTGGTTCGACGGCAAGTGCGCGGGCAATCCCAATTCGCTGTCTTTGTCCCCCTGAAAATTCATGGGGATAACGCATTGCATGTTCCTTCTCCAAACCCACCATTTCTAGTAACTCTTCTACGCGTTTCCGGCGTTCTTGCTTATTTTTTACGAGCTTATGAATATCTAGTGCTTGACCGATGATATCAATTACTTTAAAGCGCGGATTTAATGAAGCATAAGGATCTTGAAAAATCATTTGCATATGTCTGCGCATCATCTTCATTTCCTTTGCTGTTAGTTGATTCACAGGAATACCCTGGTACAACACTTCACCAGCAGTTGGTTCATTTAATCTTAAAATCGCACGCCCGGTGGTGGACTTTCCTGAACCAGACTCTCCGACAAGACCAAGTGTTTCACCAGGTTTAATAAAGAAGCTAATATCATCAACAGCCTTCAACACTTGGCCTTTGCCTAAATCGAAGTGTTGTTTCAATGCTTTTACTTCGAGAAGGGGTTCTTTTGCATTGATCTCTTCACTAATACGCGGTGCTGGTTTTGCTTTCTTTTTCTCATGAAGCTTTGGTAAAGCGTTGAGTAATCGTAATGTATAAGGGTGAGTGGCATGCTCAAAGATTTCTTCGGTTGTGCCTTTTTCAACGATTTCCCCGTCCTTCATTACGACAACACGGTCACACATGCCAGCAACAACGCCAAGGTCATGGGTGATTAAAATAATCGCAGTACCAAATTTTTCTTGCATATGCTTCATTAGGTTCAGTATTTGCGCTTGTATGGTTACATCAAGTGCTGTTGTTGGTTCGTCAGCGATGAGTAGCTTAGGACGACAAGCAAGAGCGATAGCAATCATTGCCCGTTGCCGCATCCCGCCAGAAAACTCATGTGGGTATTGGGCAAAACGAACTTCTGGCTTTGGAATCCCTACTAATCTTAAAAGCTCAATGGCTTCAGCCTTTGCTTGTGTTTTACCTAGTCCTTTTGTATGTTTTAGCATCGTTTCAGTTAATTGTTGACCAATACGCATCGTCGGATTCAACGAGGTCATTGGATCTTGGAAGATCATGCTAATATCTTTCCCTCTGATTGCTTCCATTTCTTGATCACTTGCATTGACCAAATCTTTACCGAGAAACATAATTTCGCCGTCTTTTAAAAGGGAAGGAGGAGACGGGAGCAGTCTCATAATCGAGCGGGCAGTGACACTCTTGCCACTGCCTGATTCACCGACAATGCCTAATGTTTCTCCTTTATTGACAGTAAAGCTGACACCTTTGACAGCTTCAAATTCCTTCTCTCGAGACATAAAGGATACTTGTAAATTTTCTATTTTTAATAACGGTTCCACATTCTCCACCTACCAAACTTTGATGTTTACTCTCGAACAATATTGACAGTCATATTATACTAGAATTAAAATATAGTATACAACTAGGAATTATCGGGACTAAAGGGGGTGAACGGATGAATGAATACAGTCAATAATGCGCCACAGAGACATTCATCTAGCGTTCCTAATGTGCTTTCGACACTCAGTCAAACCTTTGGGAAAATGAACCAATACCCATTTTTAAAATGGGTGATGTTGATTATAGGATTACCAGTTTATGTGATTAGCTTCATTATTTACCTAATAAAGAGAAAAGATGACGCTTATCAGCGGTTATGGCGTGAGCTCCATCAAGCATGCACAGAAGCCGGTTTAAAGGAAAAATTAATTACGAAGCATATAGAACAGCAAAGGCGAAAGCAAACGTTCTTTCAGCAAAAGATAGATGAGTTGAAAATGAAACAAGTGGCTGAAAAGAGAGCAGAAGATGAGTTTCTTCAGGTAGTAGAGGATAAAGTTCAGGAGGAATTAGCGCAGCGAGGAGATGATCAATTAACTTTTGCAAGTATCATGCGATCATTATTAGAACATCCAGTATTTGTTGTTCTAACGTTCATACCTGGATTATTGTTCTATATCCTCCTTTTCTTGTATATGAATCCGTATATAAAGTATATTTTTGAAAGGCTTGTTTCCACCCTATTTGTTATTGTTGGGGTCGCTTTTTTTGTGTTTACGATTTTGTATATTTCACCGTTTGATCCAGCTGCCAATATTTTGGGAGTAACGGCTACAAAGGAACAGATCGCGACATTTAACCAAATTTACGGGTTAGATCAACCGTATTGGATTCAATTATGGCAAGCAATTCAAGGTATTTTCACATTTGATTTAGGTGCTTCTTTTGCCGGAAATGAAAATGTTGTGGATGCCATCGCTAGAAAAATTCCAATTACATTATTACTAACGTTTATTGCCTTAATTTTAGCGATTGTTATTGCCATTCCTATTGGAATCATTTCCGCTACAAGGTCAAATACTTTTTTAGATTATACGCTTATGTTCGTAGCTTTAATTGGGTTATCGATTCCGAATTTTTGGCAAGGTTTAATCTTTATTTTAACATTTTCGATTGAGTTACAGTGGCTGCCGGCTACTTTTACACCAGGTAATTTGCTTTCGATTATCATGCCAGCGGTTGTCCTGGGAACCGGTTTAATGGCTTCCATTGCTCGGATGACTCGCTCATCTACGCTAGAAGTCATCCATGAAGATTATATTATTACAGCAAGAGCAAAAGGTCTTAATGAACGCCGAATACTTTGGCGCCATGCTTTTGGAAATGCTTTGATACCAATTATTACTGTAATTGGTTTAATGTTTGGCGGTATGCTCGGTGGAGCTGCTGTTACAGAAAAAGTTTTTAATATTAGTGGAATTGGAAGTTATATTGTTGATAAACAATTTATCCCTGATATTCCCGCTATTATGGGCGGTGTTGTATACATTGCCATTACAATCTCATTAGTGAACTTATTGATTGATATTTTATATGCATTTATCGATCCAAGAATTCGTTCAAAAATGAAACAATATTAAAAGTAGGTGCAGCATGTCTACTCATAAAGATAGCTTGTTAAAAAAATTCGCCTTAAAGGCGACATCTGAATATGCGCAGGCCAACTTTGCCCTTGTTGTCTCTATTGCCTTAACGCTGATCTTTTTGCTTGCAGGTATTGATTTTTCAACAGGGGCAATCAAGCCAGTTTTCTTTTCATTATTTATTGCTTATGCCGTTTTCTCTTTCATTCAAGCTTTTATTGCTTACCAAGTGAAGCGGGATTTGAAAAGAGATGGCGTTATACGCTCGTCGACAAGAATTTGGGGTTATATCCAACTATTAAGTGTATTGGTCGGTAATATTTTCACAGCCGCTTTTGCATTTGGTCTTATTAAAAAGAAAAAAAGCCCACAATACTTATTTACTATGTTTATGTTGATGACGCAATTCTACGTGATTGCGGTATCTTCATTAAACTTGTTTAAACCTTACGTAGCTAATACATTCCTTATGGGTATGTTTTTGTTACTGGCCATTTTCGTTTTTCAGTTGGTTGTACTCCTTTTAGTAATAAAAGATAACGGACAATCATCGAAATGGAAGTTGTATGTAGGAATCCTATTAATACTTACTTCTTTAACCGGTAATTTATTTGCCCTTGCCTTAGGTTTATTTATGCTATTAGAAGTGCTCAGCAAAACGCCATCTACTGTTGCTAAATGGTATGCGATGTGGGAGAAAATTGCGAGTAATATGACAGCGATGCTAGGATTATTTTTCATTCTGTTTATTTTCACCTTATCGATTTGCAGTTATTGGACCTTCGATTATGGTATGGCGGTTGATAATAATTATGGTGCTACATTACAAATGCCAAGTCTTACCTATCCTTTAGGTACAGATAATTTTGGTCGCGATGTGTTCTCACGCATTGTCTTTGGGGCCAGGATATCTCTGATTGTAGGGGTTTTATCGACCTTCATTCCGTTTGTGGTTGGTGGGATTCTAGGTGCTATCTCTGGTTATTATGGGAAACGCACTGATAATATTTTAATGCGATTACTCGATGTATTATATGCTATTCCAGGTATTTTACTTGCGATCGTCATTATCGCAGCTTTCGGGGCAAGCACAACGACACTAGTGATTGCCTTAAGTGTTGGTTCAATTCCAACGTATGCAAGAACGATGCGAGCAAATGTGCTGATGATTTCCAATATGGAATATGTTATGTCGGCTCGTGCGCTCGGAGCAAGTAATCTATCGATTATTTTTAAACAAATTGTCCCAAATAGTATGGCACCAATGATTGTAAAGGCAACGTTAACAATTGGAGGAGCAGTAATTGCTACAAGTAGTTTAAGTTACTTAGGATTAGGAATTGAGCCGCATATACCGGAGTGGGGTAATATCTTAAAAGTAGGTAGTGCTTATCTAGAATCACATTCCTACTTAGCAATTTATCCTGGTATTGCTATTATTGCATTAGTTTTATCGTTTAACTTTCTTGGGGACGGGTTGCGTGATGCACTTGACCCTAAGCTTGATTAATAAATAAAAGACTTTCAGGGGGGAAAGCAGATGAAAAAGGCGATACTATCATTCTTGTTAATATTTACATTGATTCTAACAGGATGTGTGAATACAAAATCTGATGTTGAGAATGAAGGTTCAGGTAGTGGTGATGGCTCTAAGCCAACAATAGAGATTCTGGGCATGAGCAGTAGTGAAGAGGACATGAACATTGTTCGTGACCAATTAACGAAAAACGGTTTTGATGTAAAATTAAACATCCAACCTGACTATGGTAGCTTTAAAGCACAACAAGATGCAGGAAACTATGATGTTGCTTTATCAAGTTGGACGACTGTAACAGGAAACCCAGATTACGCTGTGCGTTCATTGTTTATTAGCGGTGGAGATTACAGCATTATGGCTGATAAAGAGATTGATGAGTTAATAGATAAAGCAAGTACTGAAACACCAGAAGAATACGCAAAAACATATAAGGAATTTGAGGAAAAACTTGTATTTGATAAAGCTTATATTGCACCATTATATAGCTCTTACAAAACACAAGCATTGAATAAAGATGTGTTAGTACCAGATTCTGTTCGCCTTTCTAAATCGCGCTCTTTAGCATGGGAAACGATTGATTTCCAAGATGAAGCGAAGAGAGAATCAGATCCACTCGTATTATCGCAAACACTTTCAACACTGACTTCCCTTGACCCAATTAAAGGGAACGATGGTTCTATTAATATGTTGAATTCGAATATGTATATTCGCCTTGTAAACTTAAAAGATGATGATGTTGTGACGGCTGATGGTTCCCTATCTCGTAATTTTAGTATTGCAGATGGCAATTCTGAGTATTATTTCTTATTAAGAGATGACGTTAATTTTGCCAAAGTTACTGATAAAAAAGCAGAAGAAACAGATGACCTTGTTGGTGCAGAGGATGTTGTCTTCTCACTAGAACGTGCGAAGGATAAAAATTCTGTACCAGATCACCGCACATATAGCTTACATGAGCATATTGAGACAGCTGAAGTTGTGACAGATGTTTCAGAATTAGAGAAAGTACAAACTTCAGGTGGCGAGGGAACGGTTAAAGCAGCACTTGAAGAAGGATTAGATACAAAGATTGCCGAGTTAGTTGCTGAAGATGTTGCAGCAGATAACGCAGCAGGTAAATACCAAGTGGTGAAAGTAACAACTACAGAACCATTCCCACAAGTATTAAACTACCTTGCGCACCAATCTGCAGGTATTGTATCAAAAGAACAAGTCGAATCAATCAACACATATAAAGTGGAAGACTTTGATGTGAACAAGGACATCGCTTATGGTGACCAAAACACAGTAACTGAAGGCGATAGCTATGACAATACGTTATATGCAAGTGGCCCATACATCTTATCTCATAAAAATGATTATGAAGCTGTATTCTACAAAAACCCAGGTTATATGACGGACACTGAAAATGAACCAAATATTAATCAAGTAAATGTTCGTTTCATTGCCGATATTGATAGCTCACTTTCTGCCTTACGTAACGGAGAAACACATATCCAATACAGCGTACCAGAAAATAAATATGAGACAGTAGAAGGCGATAGCAAACTACAATTACAAAGCATTCCAAGTAATGCTGTATCATACCTTCTATTCAATACAGAAGGTCGTGCCGTTTCTGAAAGTGCCGATCTAAGAAGAGCCGTACTTTACTCTATCAACCAAGAGGAAATCATTGACTACTACCAAGGTAATAAAATCAAAGCCTCATCTACAGTAAGTCCACTAGTAGATACTGGCAATGAACTAAAAGCCGATGCTGATAAAGTGAAGGAATTCTTAGGTAAGTATCAAGCTGAATAATGGATAAAAATGAAAGATACCCCTCACAGGAATTTGTGGGGGTTTTTTTTGTATGGAGCTATCGTTCTAGATGTGTGATGGGGTCAGTAAAAGGAGGAGAACAAATTTCAGTGTGACATATCGCGCTAGCAAGAGTAATCATTGCTTTCGATATAAAATACTGATTGGTTACTTGATAATAAAGTAATTTAATATTGAAGCAACAAATTCGTATTCCAACGTTCACAAATGCATGAACCCTGTGGTAACTAATTATTTTTTTCGTTTGTCAACTTCATTCGCAATGAACAGTGGCAAATAGCTGGGAGTACAACCTTTTGCTACCTTTTCATCTTTGTAAAGACCCGTTTTCTCACCAAGATTCATACAACGTGTACGATTCTTTTCATCATAAACGCCTATCCAGCCTGCGGTAAAATTCATAGCCCATTGAACTTCCGGTTCCTCCTGCATAATATTAGCTTCTAATGCAGATAGCAAGTCTGCGGTGTTATCAGGCGGTGTTTGTCCAGTCCATCTCAATCGCCCTTGATAATACCAGAAAGCTCGCCTTTGAAGAGCAGAAGGACTATTTTGCCATGACTCCATCAATGCAATTTTCTTCTTGTCTTTGGTGAGTTGATTAGCCATTAACCAATCCATTAAGTTATTTCGCTCATCAAAAGTGTGAGTCTGCATATCCTTATCAAGCTTATTTAGCACATCTTGAGAAAGAAGTTTTTTGTCCATAATTAAGATTGCTAATAGTCTAGGCAAAAACTCTTCAGTTGACCAAAGTTCCATAGCTAGTTCGTGATCTTTTTTAATATCCTTCGCGATCTTTCGTAAGTCGCCTAGCTTTGTTTTACTATTGATCTGAAGTAGAATGTCTTCTGCTTTTGAAGATCGCTTTATTTCTGTATCTTTGTTTTTATCCATTTTATCCAACTCCTTTTTAAAAGCACTGTTTCACAATATGTCCGTGATGGTCTATATAATTTTAATCCGTGGTGGTGTGCCCCCAAAGTTCCCCGTTTTTTATATGTTAGCATATATCGTATTAATGCATTAGGTGTATATGTAGTACGTTTCGTACACATTACAAAATTGTCCTTTCCCATATAATTTCTTTATATTATTATTCAACATCAATAATCATGTACCTTCTCAATTAACCGTCCCTTTAGATAAACAAAAATATCTATTCCATTGATTCTTGTAACCAAAAGTTAATTTTAAGTTTATATTCCTTAAGTATGATTACATTCGAATACTTTAAGGAGGTTTGATTGTGAACAAACTGCTATATCCTATTACAAATTGGGTTTCAACTAAGCGAGGAATGTGGATAACGATTATTGCTTGGTTAGTACTAATGGTTGGATTAAGTGCTGGACCAAATCTTGGTGATTTTAAAGTAACAAATTTCCAGTCTCTGCCTGATGAAGCGAAATCCATCATCGCTGAAAAAAAAGTAGAAGACATTTTCCCAAATGAGCAAGGAACACCAGGAATACTTGTATTTCATAATGAAAATGGAGAAGACATAAATATCGACGAATCTAAACAGATTTTAGATGGCATACTAGCTGAAGAAATTAATGGGGTCGAATCAATTCTCAATATTAACCAACTCCAGCCACAAGCGTTGAATACCTTTATCTCTGAAGATGGTTCAACTTTAATTGTTCCAATGGAGCTAGAACAAGGGCTTGGTAATGACGAATATTCGCAAATCAATGAACAAGCTTCTGAAATTGGTAATCATATTGCTAAAAATCTTGAAAGCACTTCCTTTTACATCACAGGCCCGGCAGGAATTGCGGGAGATACGGTTAAATTGTTCGAACAAGCTGATTTTGTCTTACTTATTGCTACAATTGTCATTATTTTAATATTGCTTATTGTCATCTATCGCTCACCATTACTTGCCTTTATTCCTTTACTCGCTACAATTATTGTTTACCAGGTAGTAAATCAAAGTGTGGCCTTAATGGGTGCAGCGGGCCTTGAGATTAATAACTCAACGACTTCAATTATGAGCATCTTGTTGTTTGCAGCTGTCATTGATTATTCATTATTTGTTTTCTCTCGTTACCGTGAGGAACTTAACAAATATGAAAGTAAGTACGAGGCGATGAAATATGCGATGTATGCAACTGGAGAACCTGTATTCTTTGCAGGTGGAACAGTTTTAGCTGCGATGCTCATTTTATTCTTCGCTGATTTTCGTGATTATCAAAACTTTGCTCCTATTTTCGGGATAGCAATGTTCATTATTATGCTGGCATCAATTACGTTAGTTCCAGCTTTATTTACGTTGTTTGGCCGTAGAGCATTCTGGCCAAAGGTGCCGAAATTCAAGATGGAAAAAGAAGTGAAACATGGTATTTGGGGCCCAATTGCAAAATTTGTTGTTAATAAACCCGTCTTATCCGGTGTATTCGTTGCCTTATTTATGTTGATCACTGCTTTGAATGTCATAAATCTTAATTATGAATTTGACACAGTGAAAAACTTCCCAGAAGACCTTCCTTCGAGAGTAGGATATGAAATTGTTGAAACAAAATATGACAAAGGAGAGCTGGCTCCTTCCATATTTCTGATTGATAGTGATGAAGCTCTGACACAAGAAGAGCAAACGGCAATTATTGAAGAACTGTATACCTTTGACGAAGTTGCAGCTGTCCGATTGACTGCAATAAATGATGATACAAGCGCCATAAAATTGAATGTAGCTTTGTCTATCAGTCCCTATTCTACAGAAGCCATTGACTTTATTCAGGAATTACAGGATCAAACACCTGAGATTCTTAAGGACCTTTCAGTGGATGGAGAAGCCTATATTAGTGGAGTTACTGCCAAGTTAGTAGATGAGCGAGCAATTAATAACAATGATCTTATTAAGATTGTTATTTTAGAAACTTTACTAATATTAGCGTTATTATTCGTTCTTACACGTTCCATTAAGATGCCAATTTATATGATAGCAACAATCTTACTTTCCTACGTCTCAGCTTTAGGCCTCGGGATATTTCTCATAGATACCCTGTTTGGCTATGAGGCATTAAGTACTCGTGTCCCAATTTATGCTTTTATCTTCCTCGTAGCATTAGGAATAGATTATAACATCATTCTTGTTTCACGTTTTATTGAAGAAAGGAAAACACATCGAGTAAAAAAGGCACTTGAAATCTCAATACGAAATACAGGAGGAGTCATTTCATCCGCCGGTATTATTTTGGCCGCTACTTTTTCTGCTTTAACAACTATGCCCATTGCGGATCTGTTTGTTTTTGGATTCATAGTAGCAATTGGGATTCTGATAGATACATTCCTTGTTCGCGGAATGCTACTACCAGCTTTAATGCTGTTATTTGAGAAAGAAAAAAATCCTTCTCACAATGATCAGTAGACTACAAAGAGATTCTTCTTTGTATAATAACTTTAAGGAGGGTCTCTTTATGAAAATACTTGTTGTAGATGATGATATCTACATTCAACAACTAGTTTCTATACACTTAAGCCGAGAGGGCTATCATGTATATCGGGCTAATCACGCTGAAGAAGCACTATCTTTTTTAGAAGATTCGATAGTTGATTTAGCTATTGTTGACGTCATGATGCCAGGGATGAATGGATTTGAATTGACCAAGCTGTTATCAGAAGACTTTCTTATCCCAGTCATCCTACTAACTGCGAAGGATCAACTGGATGATAAGGAAAAAGGCTTCCTATCCGGTTCGGAAGATTATATTGTTAAGCCATTCGAAGTGAAAGAATTATTGTTCCGTGTTGCTGTCATATTACGGCGTACGCAACGGGCTATGGAAACTGTGATTAAAGTGGGGAATTTAATGATGGATCGTCGAAGCTTCGAGGTAATGATTAATCAACAAACCATTCTTCTACCGTTAAAGGAGTTTGAACTACTCAGTCTCCTTGCTTCACGTGTAAATAAAATTACACCTCGTGCTGCTCTAATCGAGCAAGCGTGGGGATTGGAATATGAAGGCAGCGAACAAACACTTAATACGCATATCAATCGCATCCGAGAACGATTAAAAAGAAATCAATCATTGGTGGAAATTCAAACGATACGAGGAATTGGCTATAAGCTTAAGGTCATACAATGAAGACGCTTTATAGAAAATTCATCTTTGCCACAATTGTCATTTTAACTATAAGTATCATAATTGGGTTTTTATTAGCCAATTGGGTTTACATGACTTCGACAAAAGATAAAGTTGATCAGCAAAATGTAGAGATTGCAGAAGAAATTGCTTCGGGAATTGAGAAAATGCATTCCTCGAGCACCTCTTTTAAGCCTTATTTAGAATCACTTTCTAACCTGGGATATCAGATTTATGTGCTAAGTGAATCGGGTGAAGAGTACTATTTTGGCCAACCTTTTTCTGACAAGGAACTCCCTGAAGAAGCCTTAAAAGTGCTTAATAATAATGAGATTTATCATGGAATGAATAATTTCTCAAATCAATTTTTCATGATGGGTCATTTTTCAAATGAATTAAAAAATACTGTAGGTGTGCCCTTAACCAAGAATGGACAACAATATGGTCTATTCCTACGCCCCGATAACAAGCTGCTTTTTTCTGATATTCACATGATTCTCATGGGTTTCATTGTTGCTGTTGCTTTTGTAAGTATTAGTGGGATGATTTGGTTTGCTAAATACCTTATACAACCAATAACAAAGTTAACTGAAGCGGTAAAAGAAGTAGCACAAGAGAACTTCCATTACTCTTTAAAAATTAAAAGAAACGACGAGATTGGCCAGTTGATAGACAGCTTCATCAGGATGCAAACACAATTGAAACATAATGATGAAGCCCGAAAAGCCTTCATCAATAATGTATCGCATGATTTCCAATCACCATTGATGAATATTCAGGGATATGCAGAAATTTTGAAAGGGAATAAGTTAACAGAAAGGGAGCGTAACGAATATCTGCAAATTATTAACGACGAATCTAAGCGCCTTTCAAATCTTACTAAGCAACTGTTGCTTTTAACATCGCTTGATCAAAGATCTTATCCTATTAAGCTTTCGAACGTCCGATTAGATAAACAGCTTATACAAACGATACGTAGATATCAATGGAGGTTAGAAGAAAAAGAAATTGATATATCTTATAAGCTTCCCCCTCTTTATTTTAGAGCGGACCCTGAACTGATGATTAATGTTTGGGACAACCTGCTTACAAATGCGATAAAATATAATGTTCATGGGGGGAGTATTTTAATTAACCTTTCTCAAACAGATTCTCTGATTACAATTATTATTAAAGATACAGGTATTGGGATGAATGTTGAAGCTATCAGTCAGGTTTTTGATCGCTTTTATCGTGTTGACTCAGCAAGAAGAAAAGATGGGACAGGACTAGGGCTGGCTATAGTTAAGCAAATTCTCGATTTGCATGAAGGGAAAATTACAGTCGACAGTACGGAGGGCGAAGGAACGGCGTTTACAATTTTACTAAAAACAAAAAAAAATAAGGGAGAATGAAGAAATGGAACAAATATGGAGTATTCGATTAATTCGTTTCGCTGCGATATTTGGAATAATAGGCACATTCATTGGCTCTCAAATGTCTGGGAATATGGATTATTCATTAAGGCCCATCCATGCACATATTCTGCTAGTAGGATGGCTATCTGTCTTTGCATGGGGAATTTTTTATCGTGTATATACAATTAAGTATAAAAAGCTTGTTTCTATCCACAGTATTTTGGGAATGATAGGGGCCTTCGGATTGACTATAGGGATGTGGATGTACAACCTAAATCCATTTAATTTAAATGACATTTTTGTGATGGTACTTTTTATTATTGGAGGAACATTACTATTGATGGCATTTTTATTATTCGTCCCTATTACTTTTCTTATTGAAAAACAGGATAAAGATTTATAACTCTTTTATTTTTATATAAATGCGTTCTAGATATCGATTTAGGGCGCATTATTTTTATTGCAAGGCGTCAACTTTAGATGCATGGCAGCGTTGAATTCATTTGTCATTTCTCCTTTTTTATCACCTTGTGTTAGATTGATAGAATTAGATTAAGTTACTATCATAACATTTACCGAACCTGCTCCGTTACCTTAGCAACAGATTAATTTTCGACCTTCATTTCTATCCTCATGATAAAGTAACAAATAAACATAATATAAAAGTAATACCTGATAATGGTGTCATAATAAGCCTTTCTTTCTTGCTTCGAGATATTAGGTTTGCTATTGTATTAAAACCGAGGAATAGGGTAATAACCCATACTAATATGTTTGTAGGTAAAGAACTAAACCCATTCAAGACACCTGTATGTTGCAGAAAAACAAAGCCCATAAATAAGAGAATTATGGCATTTATTACACTCACAATACGTAATTTTTGGGGTAAAACCTTATAATAGCCACCCATTGCGTATTCACCTAATGGATAACCAAGTGAAAGTAATATTTGAAAGACTGATATGGATATAAAGATAATTGCTACAATAATTGATGATAGAGACGCGAATTCCATTTCCTTATCTTTCCTCCAAACTCTTTTTAGTTTTTCTTTTGGTTAAAGCACCCTGCCCTAAGACGAAAAAGAGCTGACGATCCATTTTGATTCCACACTATTAATTCCTGGGCGCTCTTTTCAATGAATACCTCTTACCAAAACATATCTATTTTCCTACTAAAATTTATATTCTCTCTTGGCTAAAAATATCCTTGTTCAACTAACCTGCTCCATGAGTAGAAGGAAAATATTTAAAAAACTATTTTTTAAAAGAGACTTTATTTTATCTCTACACTGATTAGAGAACGTTGCAAAATGCGAATCACGCATTCGAGAGAGAAAGTTGAACTGAGAGTGGTGCAAAAGAAGAAACCTCCACAATTGATAAGGAGAATAATGAGCAAAAAGTGATAAACCGGTCATCAAAGAGCTATTCACACCTTGTCTACCACCAAATTCATTGCATTGATTTCAACAATAATCTTTTCGCATTTCCCCATTGCCCACAAGTAGTGCTTGGATGTATTCGCAGCAAAATAGCTATATAGATTGCTTGTTTTTGTCCATTTGTAATGCTTTTTGGTTATGATTTCTTCAGTGGTATGGGTCCTGATAATGTTCATGATTCGCTCATGGCTTAATTTACATTTCATGATTGCTTGGTTGAGTTTCATATCTTGGTAGTTTTCCCAAATTTGTTGATTAAGCGGTTGAATATCTCGCCACTTATACCCGGGTGCCGGCATGGATGGTGTATCTCCGGCCATGCCTTCTCTATACCAGCGTTCCAACATCGCATGCCATTCATATAGGTGCATAAGAATATCACGAAAATTTTTATCCCGCTCAGCTGTCTCGATAGAAAGGCTTCTCTTTCTTACAGGAACAGATTCAATCAGTTTCATTAATGAGTGGAAATGTTGTTCACTTTCCTGTATGAGGCGTTCCTTTGTATCATCCATTTCGGCCATATCCCTCCATTTTCAAATCTATTGTTGCACCCCGTAAATAATAATGCTTAAAAAAACACTAATAAATAAAGTAATCAGCCAGTCTCTTTTTCTTGTCATTTTCAACAGAATATTAAGCATAGCACTAATAAGAAATAGAATAAGAAAAATAATAAAAACGTATATTAATTCCATAGTATACCCCTATAAACGATATTTTGTATGAAAACAATCATATATATGAACATCACAATGGCGCAAAATAAAGCGATCCCTTTATGACCTTGTTGAAATAGAGTAATAGTCATAATAAGTAACATCAACCCTAATAGCAGTAACGACAATGGCTGCAATGTGAAATCTTCCGTTATGAAAATATATGTAATGGTAATTAAAGCGAGAATAGATAAGATCATTTGTAGAATTTTAAGCACACTTTCTCTCCATTCTTAAATTCTTATAAAGGCAGAATAAAAGATTCTTCTACTACAAAAATAATAACAAATATTTCCTTGTTTTACATGATAATGTTTTTAAATTTTGAAAAAATGTGTATGTTCAGTCCATAAAGTCAATAATTGTTCAAATTACCTTGTAATACGATGTACATCGCATTACAATATAGTTAGATACTTTCCAAATAAAGGAGAAACAGAATGGACAAAGAAATCATGAAGGGTAGTATTGATATTTTATTGCTTTCATTATTATCTAAAAAAAATATGTACGGATATGAGATGGTGAAGAGCTTAAAGGAAAACAGTCATGAGTTGTATAACATGAGTGAAGGGACATTGTATCCGGCTTTAAAGAGGCTGGAGAAGAATGGCTGGATTGAAGCGTATTGGGAAGATTCACAGCTTGGTGGTCGAAGGAAGTATTATCAATTAACAAACGGGGGAAAAACAGAATTAAGTAGGAAACTAGGCGAGTGGCAAAAAGTAAATGATTTGATTAACGTAACAACGGAGGGGCTCAAGTGGACAAAGAGATTGAATCCTATATCAACCAAATTGTAAATACAATTGATTGTGATCATGTTGAAAAACAAGAGATCATTGATGAAATGAAAGACCATATTTTTTTACTGAAACAAGAACATAGGCAAAATGGCAAGAGTGAAAAAGAGGCCGTACAGTTGGCTCTAGCTGATTTTGGCAATCAGAAAAGTATTGCACATGGTTATAATCAATCTATCTTCCCATTCTATCGGCTCTATAAAGTGAGTAGCTGGTTGCTGTTTTCATTGTTTACGCTAGTCGTCTTATGGCAGTTAATTATCGGTCGGCTCTTGGAGAGAGTAATGAATTACGCTAATGGTTATGTAGATAATTTTTATTTTTTCTCAAGAGAAGCACAAATGAGCTTTTTTAACTTTAATTTATCTGAATGGGGCATGAATGTAAATATTATCCCTTTTAAAACGACAATCACCTATCTTTTAGGTGCTGATCGCTTTAATTTGGATATTATTATCACTAACACAATTGGAAATATCCTTATTTTTCTGCCATTAGGATTATTGCTCCCGGTGCTTTTTAAACATTGTCGTCTTTTTTCAGTCGTAACCATCACGGCCATTACTGCGAGTTTTTCTATTGAGCTTCTACAGTTTTTCTTGCAGGTCGGCCAGTTTGATATTGATGATATTACCCTCAATACGATGGGTGCAATGGTAGGTTACTTGATGTTTAAAACGATCTTTAAGGTGAATTTGTTCATAAAGGAAGCTAATTTAAAACTGAATAAAGGATAAAAGAAGAGTTGGTTCGAGTTTACGAACCAACTCTTTTTAGGTATTTATTCTCAAAAATTAGATTTTTCATAAATAAACGTTTCTAAACGAGCTTGAAAAGTGTATAATTACACTAAATTAAACAAAATGAGGTATAAGATGATTGTGATCATTTGTTTACTTCTTGGCTCGGTATTGGCCATTTTTGGTCAAGATTTTGCTTATTCCCTTCATGCCATTTTGCCTAATGTTTATCCACTCACTTTTTTAGCAATCGTAACGATAAGCAGTTATTTATTTTATATGCTAGCGATTGCGATAACATTTTACAGAGTAATTAAACATAAAATGAAGGTAAAATACTTGGAGATTCTTGGAGTGGTAGTTATTATAAGCTTCATCATGTCAAGCTGGTCAACTTTTGTGTTAGCCATGTGGTGGAGTTAAGAAAGGTGGAGGTTATATTGTCGAGTGATGAAGAGTTGATGGTAGAAAAGGCGAAAAAGACTAGTAATAAAGGGAAAGAAGAAAGAAAAGAAGGGGAACCATCAGCAGCTTTTAAAGGTGCTTCATGGGCAGCCCTATTAGTAGGTGTGACTGCTTATATAATTGGTCTATTTAATGCTGCAATGGAACTCAATGAGAAGGGCTATTATTTTGCTGTTCTAATATTTGGATTGTATGCCGCTGTTTCTTTACAAAAGGCGGTAAGAGACAAGGAAGATGGTATTTCTGTGACGGGTATTTATTACGGGATCAGTTGGTTCGCTTTAATTGTCGCCGTTTCATTAATGGCCATTGGGTTATATAACGCTGGTAGTATTATTCTAAGTGAAAAGGGATTTTATGCGATGGCTTTTGTCCTTAGCCTATTTGCAAGTGTGGCAGTGCAAAAGAATATTCGTGATACACAAGCTGCAAGGGATCGAGAATAATAGAGGAAAAAAGGGAAAATGCAGTAAATATAGCTATCTATTGCTTTTCCCTAC
Organism: Cytobacillus sp. FSL R5-0569; assembly: GCF_038007265.1. Classification (NCBI taxonomy): domain Bacteria; kingdom Bacillati; phylum Bacillota; class Bacilli; order Caryophanales; family Bacillaceae; genus Cytobacillus; species Cytobacillus sp. FSL R5-0569. The sequence continues at coordinate 4,214,869 of NZ_JBBOWW010000001.1, read as the reverse complement.
AGTCCGAAACAAAAAGGGGTGTATGAATGCCATCAGAAGATAGAAAGAAAAAGGAAGAGAACCAACCCACAGTTACGCTAAATGATAGCATCAATAAAAGTCAGAGTCCGTCCCCTGATGTAAGTGGGATGGGTTGGAAAGATGTATTGTTACTCATAATCATTGTTATTGGGGGTTTTTTCTTTTATCAGTGGTTCTTTTGATACTGGGAAAAGTAGCTCTCGATAGAAACCTTTATTATCCCTGTTTTAACAAATAGCGTCTAATCGGTGGTGGGTATATCAATAAACAAACAATATTCGAACAGTTAATGGAAAAAAGGGAAAATCTATATCATCCCATGCCTTTTGAAGACTTAACAAAGATCTATCATGATTTTGGTGATTCATATCCATTAGAAGATTTATCTGCAGATTTAAATACATACTGGATGAATATAGCAGGTAGTCTAAGTTACATTGCCAATAACCGCATAGATCAGCTTTCACAAAGGCAAGTATCATTATTGACATCCAACTTTTTTGAGCATTTCCCTACATATGAATTTTTAAAATGGATAATGAGAAATTATCCTCATTTTTTAGATGAATATAGGATGTACGATGAGGTACGTGTGTTACTGTTAACTTATTTGGTGGAATAAAAGTTAATGAATATGGAAACAAATTTTTATTAGCTGAAGTTTCAGTTTATGCTATTAGTTGTTTCTTATATATTTAGGTACATAAAGAGTGGCTATAGGAAAATGTGTCCTATATACTAATTAAGCAATAAGATTTTCATTTAGTTGGGAGTAGAAGCCATGGGGTTTGGGGATATGTTTTCATTGGTGAATGGAATCATAATATGGACATTTGTTCTTATCATTCCTACCTTACTTATCATTGTATTTGTAGCAGCGAGTAAGGTCATAAAAAGGTATTTAAAAAACGGAGAATTGATGGAGGAGAAATTAAGAATGGAGCTTGATGAAAGGCAGAAACTAGAGCATCGTGTAACGGAGCTAGAAAATCAATTGAAGATGAAGCAAAAATAAAGTAAACCGTTATTTTGCAATAACGGCTTAAAGGTGTTCAAGTCATTTCTATCAATACTCCCCCTATTGCGCCAGCTAAAACAATGAGCCACGGGGGGAGTTTCCAATAAACCAACATAAAGAATAATATAGCTGCTAAGGAAAAATCTAATGGCGTAATAATAGCACTCGTCCATATGGGCATATAAAAGGCTGATATTAGTATTCCAACAACAGCTGCGTTAATGGCAATAAATGCTCCTCTTATGTGATGATTCTTCCTTAATGCATGCCAAAAAGGTAAGACACCAAAGATAAGTAGTATGGCAGGTAAAAAGATAGAAAATGTTGCAATCATGCCTCCTAACCATCCATTCATATCAGCGCCAATAAATGCTGCGAAGGTAAATAGTGGACCAGGCACAGCCTGCGCAGCGGCATAACCAGATAAAAAGGCTTCCTCACTAATGAATCCAGTAGGAACAAATTCTCTTTCTAATAAGGGAAGAACTACATGTCCTCCTCCAAATACCAATGCCCCAGCCCGGTAGAAACTGTCAACCATACTTAGCCAAGTACTTGAAATTAAACTGTTTAAAATCGGAAGGATGGTTAAAAGCCCGAAAAATAAACTTAAACAAACCAATCCTACCTTCTTTGATAACGGTACTTGTAATGATAAACCGTCATGCTCCTCTTTTTTACTAAACATAAAATAACCAAGCAATCCAGCTACCAGAATGACCCCAATCTGCGATAGGTTATGGGGAATAAGTAAGGTAATTAATAGCGCGAATAAAGCGATTGATTTTCGAGTCAAGTCAGGGGTTAAACTCTTAGCCATCCCTAAAATGGCATGAGCAACAATGACTACAGCAACTATTTTCAACCCTTGGATGATGCCAAATTCCACTAGACCAAGCTGTTGAGCAAAATAAGCGAATAAAATAAGAGCAATGACTGAGGGCATTGTAAAGCCAATAAAAGATACAATCCCACCTAAAACGCCACCTCTCATGACACCAATGCCAATTCCGACTTGACTGCTTGCAGGGCCAGGTAGAAATTGACTTAATGCTACGAGATCAGCATAACTTTTTTCGTCCATCCATTTTCTTTTTCGAACATATTCCTGATGAAAATAACCTAAATGTGCGACTGGTCCTCCAAAAGAAGTGAAACCAAGTCTTGTTGATACAATGAAAATCTCAAGTAGTTTTTTAAAGTATTGCATGCAGGACTCCTTTACTCTTTAATTTCTTTGAATAATTCATAGGCCTTTGCTCTTGCTTCAATTAAAATAGCTTCACCTTTTTCAGTAATGCGATAATATTTTCTTATTTTCCCATCTACCAATTGGTCTTCTTTTAGCAACAAACCATCAGCTTCCATTCCGTGGAATATAGGGTATAGTGTACCTGCACTAATGGTATAACCATGTTCTCTTAATTCGTCTAACATCCAGCTTCCATATATGGGATGCTCTTTGGCATGATGTAAAATATGAATATGGATAAAGCCTAAAAATAACTTTCTTAATATCTTATTGTTTTCCAACCATAAGGACTCCCTTTGTTTTCTAATAACGATATCGGTTTTCGATAACAATATTAATATAAAAGACTTTAGATGTAAATAATTAATAAATGAAAATTAACTTTGACTACTTATTGTTTTTTCTGATAATATAAATATGTTAAAACAAAATATATAAAAAATTACGGTCATGTGTTGACGTGAGACCTCATAAATACATTAGCTAATGTTTAGTTAATGGGTATTTATGAGGTCTTTTTTATTTGAAAAGGAGAGATTGGATGTCTAAGAAGAGAAGAATGCGTCGAATATTTGCTGAAGACGGTAAAGCATTAGTGCTTGCCCTAGATGGCTATTACTTTTCTAACAGTACAGAGGGGATTGATAGGGCCATTCATGTGTTACCTCAAATGGTAAACCAAGGTTTAGATGCCATATTAGTTACTTACGGAATGGCCAATATCTATGAGGAAGACTTTCCAGATGTAGGGATGCTTTTGCGAGTGGATATGTCGAGTAAAATTTATGATCCAAGTGTACCGTATACACAAGCTGCTTTTTCAGTTGAAGATGCAGTGCGCTTAGGAGCAGATGGGGTCATTTCTATGACTTTCCCTGGTGCTGAAAATGAGGAAGTAGCTCATGATATTGCTTTGAAATTAGCGAAAGAAGCAGATCACTGGCAGATGCCTTATATGTGTGAAACATTACCTTATGGTTATGCTGTAACAAATGAGGCTTCCAAAAGTCCTGACGTTATTGCTACTGCTGCTAGACTAGGAACGGAACTAGGTGCAGATATTATAAAAACTAGATTTACTGGTACAAAAGATGATCAGTTAATTATTCAAGCTGCTAAACGGCCTGTATTAGCATTAGGCGGGCCTAAAACAAATGATTTTCAAGAATATCTTGAATTTGTTCATCATTGTATGAGTGTGGGAGCGAAAGGAGTTGCGGTAGGGAGAAACGTAACGCAAAATGATCATCCTGTTGCTGCTATAGCGGCACTCTATACGATTATTCATAAAGGTGGCACTGTTGCCGATGCCTATCAGGATTATAAGGCATTAAGCCAAAGATAGGATCATAGACTTGAAGTAAAACAGATTGACACTATTATGTAAGCGTTTTACGATAAAATTATCAAAAAATAGAAGGTGTCATATGTTTAATGAAAAAACAGTTATCCCATCCATTCGACAGTTAAAATATTTAGATGATGCTTTAAAGAGTCAGTCACCATTTATATTGTTATCTGATGTTCATATTGGGAACTTAGGTCAATTAACAAAAAGATGCCATGAACATAATAAAAAGGTACTTGTTCATATTGATTTAGTCGAAGGGTTAACAAAGGATGCAAAAGGAGTAAAGTGGTTGAAGGATTTATTTAAAGTGGATGGGGTCATTTCACCTAATCAGCGTGTACTTCAACAAGCGAGGAAGATAGGATTAATAGCAATCTATCGAATTTTTCTATTGGATTCACGTTCTTTTGAACAATCTCTCAGTGCTTTAAATGGATCGCAATTCGATGCAGTAGAAGTCTTACCAGGTCCATTTGCAACACAGTATATTAAACGTATTAGAGAGGTTTTACCACATACACCTTTGTTGGCAGGTGGATTTATTGATCAAAAAGAACAACTTGATTCTGTTTTTAAAGCTGGCTTTTTGGCTGTAACAACTAGTCAATCTTCTTTATGGTTATTTTGACAACAAAATAGATTTGAGGGTTCAGTGTCCATGAGAAATAACCCCCATAAGGAATTGGTATGTCTAGTACCGTTTCTTTGTGGGGGATTTTTTATTTAAAAAAAGTTTAGGGGGAGCGTTATGGAGCTTATAAATTGGGTTATTGATTTAGGTCCATCTGTCATGATGCCGATTATTTTCTTTCTATTGGCATTATGCTTTAGGGTACCTATTGGTAAAGCGTTTAAAGCAGCCATGCTAGTTGGGATTGGTTTTGTGGGTATTAATCTCATTATTACCTTATTGCTTGAAAGCATTGGACCAGCAGCAGAATCTATGGTTGAGCGTTTTAATTTGAACTTAACGATTATAGACCCAGGCTGGCCAGTAGCTGCAGCAATTGGTTGGGGGTCACCAATAGTGCCATTCGCTGTTTTTGGGCTTATACTAGTAAATATAATTTTGCTTTTCTTGAAGGCAACAAAAACAGTGAATATTGATATCTTTAATTTTTGGATTTTTATGATTGTTGGCGCAATTGTTTACACGCTATCAGGGAATATTTGGTTAGGAGTTATAGCATCGATTGTCCATTTTCTGGTAACACTCTATATCGCTGATAAGACGGCTTCACGTATACAAGAAGATTATCAATTAAAAGGGATTTCATTTCCGCATGGGACCACAGCCATTTTTGTTCCTGTAGGTATAGCGATTAATTGGATCATAGAAAGAATTCCAGGTTTAAGGGATGTAAAGGCAGATCCTGAAACGGTTACAAAGAAGTTTGGGATATTTGGAGAGCCCATGACATTGGGCGCATTAATTGGAACATTATTGGGGATTTTAGCTGGTTTCGATGTAGCTGCTGTCCTGACTCTTGGTATAACGGTTGCGGCAGTAATGGTTCTACTACCTAAAATGGTCGATGTGCTTGTGGAAGGATTAAATATTATTAGAGAAGCTGCCGAGGCGTTTTTAAAAAGAAGGTTCCCAGATCGAGAGTTTTATATTGCGATGGACACGGCATTATTGATTGCAAGACCGTCGGTGTTAGCTACGGGTTTACTAATGATACCAACGACATTATTACTTGCTGTTATTTTACCAGGTAATCGTTTATTGCCATTCACTGATTTGGCATCGCTTTCATTTCTGTTTGCCATGTGTGCGCCCTACCTTAAACAAAATATGGTGAGATTATATATAACCGGAATAGCGATTATGACATTAGTGCTCTATATAGGGACCGATATTGCTGCTGGATTTACAGAAGCTGCTAACCTATCTAATGTCGCTTTACCTAGTAGTTTTCATAAAGAGACCGAGCTTGCTAATCTTGTTGGGGGAGCGACCACACCGTTAGGGTGGATAATTATTAAGATTGTTGGATTATTATCTTAGGGGGTAGAACAATGGAGAAGTATATTATGGGAATCGATAATGGAGGTACGATCACAAAAGCAGCATTATATACTTTGGGTGGCAAAGAAGTTGGCATAGCATCTAAGAAGACAAAAATGATTATGCCAAAACCCTATCATACAGAGCGTGATATGTATGAGTTATGGGAAGCGAATCTAGCAGTCATTCGAGAGTTAATTAATCATTGTTCAATTGATACAAGTAAAATTGTTGGTCTTGCGATTACTGGACATGGGAATGGTTTATATCTTTCAGATAAAAAAGGAGAGCCAGTATATAACGGGATTATCTCAACAGATAATCGTGCCAAGAAATATATAGAAGAATGGTACGGCGATAGTGATTTTGAAGAAAAGGTGCTACCAAAGACAATGCAATCTGTTTGGGCGGGTCAGCCTGTAGCATTACTGCGATGGTTAAAGGATTACCAACCATCTGTTATAGAAGAAGCAGATTATATATTTACAGTGAAAGATTATGTACGTTTTAAATTAACGGGCGAAGCTTTTTTAGAACTAACAGATGTCTCAGGAACAAATTTGTTAAATGTCCGTGACCGCTGTTATGATCAACAATTATTATCCTTTTTTGGTATCGACGATCTCATTGATAAATTGCCACCACTTAAACAGTCAACAGATTATTGTGGGGCCATTACTAAAGAGATTGCTGAAATGACAGGGTTACAGGAAGGGACGCCTGTAGCAGGTGGGATTTTTGATATTGCAGCTTCGGCAGTTGCCTCTGGTTTGGTAAAAGAAGACCGATTAGCGATTGTTGCAGGTACATGGAGTATAAATGAATATATTACGAAAAAACCAGTTATTGATTGTGAACTATTTATGACATCGATTTACTGCTTGGATGACTATTGGCTAACCACGGAAGCAAGCCCAACCTCAGCAAGTAACCTGGAGTGGTTTATTGATCATTTTATGATAGAGGAAAAACAACAATGTGCACTGACAGGACAATCGATTTATGATATTTGCAATGAGTTGGTGGAAGAAACGACACCAGAGGAGAGTCAGCTTGTATTCTTTCCGTTTTTATTCGGTTCGAATACAGTGCCACATGCGACATCATGCTTTATTGGAATGAATAGTTGGCATGAAAAGAAACATTTTATTCAAGCTGTTTATGAGGGGATTGTTTTTGGACATATCTATCATATTGAAAGATTATTAAAATATATTGAAAAACCTGAAGCCTCTAGAATAGCTGGCGGTGTGACAAAATCTGATGTGTGGTTACAGATATTTGCTGATAGCTTGCAAATACCATTAGAAATTGTTGAAGTAAAAGAACATGGAACGCTGGGAACTGCGATGTGTGCAGCCGTTATGAACGGGGACTACGAATCAATTAAAGAAGCGGCTGAAGCAATGGTGAAAGTGAATCGTATGATTCAACCTCGCCCTGAGAACAAGGCAATCTATGAAAAAAAATATCAACAATATAAACAGACACTAGCGAAAATGGAAGAGGTATGGAAGGTAGGGATATAAGAATGGATTTAGGTTTAAGAGGAAAAACAGCTGTTGTGACCGGCGCCTCTCGTGGCGTAGGCAAAGAGATTGCTAGAACCATCGGTAAAGAGGGGGCGAATGTGGTCCTTACTTACCAAGGGAACAGAGAACAAGCAGAGGCAGTAGTTAAAGAGATACAAGGATATGGACAAAAATCAGTGGCCATTCAACTCGACCTTTCGAATGAGAAAGCAGTAGCAGAGTTAATGGAAAAGGCAAGTGAACGGATAGAGGAATCGATTGATATTTTAGTGAATAATGCTGCAGTATGGCCAACCAATTATATTAAAGATATGTCCTTACAAGAATGGCAGAAGACAATCGGAATTAATCTTGATAGTGTGTTTCTAACTTCACAAGGGTTTATAAAACACTGTTTATTTCATAAGAAAAGTGGTCGTATCCTCAATATTACGTCACAGGCAGCGTTTTATGGCTCAACAACAGGTCATTCACACTATGCAGCTAGTAAGTCTGGGATGATTGCGTTTGCGATTTCACTTGCTAGAGAACATGCAAAGGATGATATTACAGTTAATAACTTGGCACTCGGTATTGTAGAAACCGATATGATTAAAGATTCCTTGCAGCAAAAAGGTGATTATTATGTCAATCGAATTCCAGTTGGGAGAGTAGCAAAACCAGAAGAAATGGCAGATATTGCAGCTTTTTTAGTATCAGAAAAATCTAAGTATATGACCGGGGCGACAGTTGATGCTACTGGTGGAATGTTAATGAGATAAGGAGAGAAGCACAGATGAAATGCTTAGCAATTGCGGATTTATTTATTACGAAGGAAATGATGGAACAAGGATTAAAAACTTTAATAGATAACGGTATCGAGCTGGCGATTCGAGAATGGCGACATGAGAATTTAGAAGCGTTGCAAAAGGATAATCTTGCTATTGAGCAACAAGGTAGTGAAGCAGTATGTTTACCAGAAAACTTATATGACGATATCGATCAGTATGAGGTGATTATTACACAATTTGCACCAATTGGTCAAAAAGTGATCGAGAAAGCCACAAATCTTAAATTGATAGGGGTTTTACGTGGAGGTGTAGAAAATATTCACATTAATGAGGCTAAAGCAAGAGGGGTAGAAGTGATTAATACACCCGGTAGAAATGCAAGAAGTGTAGCTGAATTTACGGTGGGGATGATTCTATCTGAAATTCGAAATATTGCCCGTTCACATGCTGCCTTAAAACAAGGAGATTGGCGCAAAGATTTTAGTAATGCTGATTTCGTACCAGAATTAGAAGATAGAACAATAGGAATCATTGGCTATGGTCATATTGGTCAACTTGTTGGCAAATTTCTAAGTGGATTTGATACTAGAATTATTTTCTATGATCCCTATTTTCAGGGGGAAACGGCTTTTGAACAAGTAGATTTAGAAACTATATTGTCAGATTCAGATGTTGTGACTCTACATGGGAGATTAACGGAGGAAACGAAGCATCTTATCGGGTATGAACAGTTAGCGATGATGAAAAGTACTGCTGTTCTTATCAATACAGCTAGATCAGGACTAGTATGTGAAGAAGATCTTATTCGAGCATTAAATGAGAAACAAATTGCTGGTGCAGCGATTGATACTTTTGACCATGAACCTTTAGGAGAGGCAAGTCCGTTTTTAGATCTTGATAATGTAACAATTACTGCACATTTAGCTGGGAGCACAATAGACGCTTTTAAAAATACGCCAAAAAAGTTAGCTAAATCGATTGTACAATGGAAAGAAAGTCAGAAAGCATAAGAACGTTTATATTCGAAAGAGGAAGTCGGGCTTGTTATGTTTAAGGGGCAGCCCGACTTTAACTTTTAATATAAAATAGTTGCTTTATTTCACCCGCAAAACTTGCCCAGGATAAATCGTATAATTAGCGTCTAATCCATTCCAGCTTCGAATTTGTGCAATTGTGCTTCCATACCTTTGAGATAAGGCGTAGACAGTATCTCCGCTGACAACTGTATGATAGATAGCTCCTCCTGATGGAACCAGGTTGAAGGCACGTACGAGTCCATTTACATGTCCTTGGGCAATGGCTTGAATAAATGACGCTTGTTTTAATTTGTTGGCATCAGCAACTGTGTCAATAAAACCGTTCTCTGTTAAAATAGCAGGCATATTGCTTTCTCTTAATACGTGAAAATTGGCTTGCTTTCTGCCACGATCGGCGAAGTTAACGACTTTCATTATTTCTTCATGGATGATATTTTGATAGGTTGTTGTAGGTGTGCCGGATCCAGGATAGATATAATCCTCATAGCCAGTACCGCCACCGGCATTAATATGAATGGATAAGAAGTAATTGGCCCCCCAAGCGTTGGCATCGTTTGTTCTTTGGGCAAGAGAAACGGTTTGGTCACCTGTTCGACTCATTCGTACCTCAGCATTACTATATCCTAATAATAAATCTCTTACCTTTGTAGCTATTTGTAGTGTAAGGTTCTTTTCCTGTAAACCATTACCTACTGCTCCAGGGTCAGTACCACCATGACCAGGATCGATATATATTTTTACCATATGAAAATACCTCCTTTTCTAATAGTTTTATGCAAAGGATGCATTTAGTGCTTGTACACTTAAACTACTTTTTAACCATTTGATTGATTCGCACAAGGAAGGTTGGTAGGAAGAGGTAGATTCTAAACAAGGCCATTAAAGAGGTATGGAGATATTTAGCTTATAAAAGCGGGAATGACTATGCTGTCAAAGAGAGAAGAGGAGACTTTCGTCTAATAGGAATGTTAAGACATGGGAACGTGAAGAAGAGCAGTAGGAGTTACTGCTCTTCTTCACGTTCCACAATTTGATAACCTAATTTTTTTAGTCCATCTTCAATACTTCTGACAAATGTTACTTCTAAATCTTGGAATTGGTCTCTCATTCTTGTTGAGCTAGCAAGTGCTGTTGGAATACCAGAAAGCATTACCTTCACGCCCATAAGTTTAAGAGCCGAGACTAATCGATTAAGTGCATCAGAAAATTCATAATTAGAGATTTGCATTTCAGATAAGTCAATGAGAAAAGAAGAAATTTTATGGCTTAATGTATAATTTAATGTATCTTCAAGAATTTTTCTTTCCCTTTTATCGTTGACGTTGCCTTGTAGTGCCAAGATAGCAATCCCTTTTGATATCGGAATAATGGGTACGCTGAGTAAATCAATATCTTCATAAAGGTCATCGAGTTCAATAATATAGGAGAGGACATCGGCAATGGACAGGACCATTTCCACTTGTTCATTGGTAAAGGTTTTTTCATCTTTATCCATTAAACAGAGCGTGCCGAAGTTTGATCCATCTGTGCGATTTAACGGAACCCCAATAAAGGCTTTCACACCAAGCTCATCGGTGATTTTTCGCTTTTTTGTTTCTTCATTAGCCATTAAATTCATCACGGTTTTCGCAGGTTCATTATTTTCTAATACAAGTTTGCAATTCGATTCTTGATAATCAACAGCAATATCGTCTGGTATGATAAATTCCACTTTATTATAGGAATTAATAACAGTCATTTTATTGCCTACTTTTTTGGCTATATATGCAGAATTGACATCTAAGTTTTTAGTTAACAACTCAAATAATTTAGTAGACGTAACCACTAGTGATTGGTAAATTGTTTTATCCTTTACTTTACTGATCATCGAACATCTCTCCAAAATTGATTGATACTATAATTTTAGCATAAAAATAGAATCACTGATTACAGATGCAAGAACTTAATTCTTTTCGCACTTCATCAATTCTTCTTCAAAGAAAAATGTACCAGGATATTTATTAACGACATAAGAGTATCTTTTCATATTTTTTACATACTGGCTTTTTGATATAATCACTTGCTCTTTCGTCCTTTTTATATTTACCATTTCCCCGATACGAAACATTTCTACGCTCATAATCTCAATCCCTTTCATTAGTGAAGATAATGTGTCCTTACCGTTAATGAAAAAAAGACTCCTAGATGGAGTCTTTTTTTCTATAGTAATTATGCTTTGTTAACGTTAGCTGCTTGAAGACCACGTTGACCTTGTTCGATGTCAAATGTAACTTTTTGACCTTCGTCTAAAGATTTGAAGCCTTCGCTTTGAATTGCGCTGAAATGTACGAATACATCTTCTCCGCCTTCTTGCTCGATAAATCCAAAACCTTTTTCTGCGTTAAACCATTTTACTGTACCTGTTTCCATGTTATCGTCTCCTGTTGTGGGGTTACCACAAATGTATTACTACCCTTGTTCAAACATACGATTTTAAGACAAAAAATTCCTTAGAAGAGATTTCCTCTCTCTCAATTTTACACCGAACAAAAATAATTATATTCATCATACCATTTATCAATGATATTAGCAAATACAGGAAGGTGTTATTTACTGTAAAAAAAAGAAACTCGCTCATTTTACAGAAGCGAGTTTCTTGTTCTTATAACGATTCATTTACTTGTACATGGTATCTGCCCCTAGGTACAACCATAGGTGAGAGGGAGACAGGGTCAGTGATGACAGTGCAATCTAGACCAAAGACTTGTTTCACAAGATCAGTTGTGATGACTTGAGAAGGTTCACCTTCTGCGATGAGCTGCCCTTTTTCTAATGCAAAAATGTAATCTGCGTAACGTGCAGATAAGTTAATGTCATGCAAAACCATGACGATAGTTGTCCCGTATTTACGATTGAGATCGGTTAATAAATCTAAAATTTCTACTTGATAGGCAATGTCCAAAAACGTAGTCGGCTCGTCTAAAAATAAAATATCTGTTTGTTGTGTAAGTGCCATGGCGATCCATACTCGTTGTCTCTGACCACCAGATAGTTCGTCAATATTACGATCGGCAAGTTCTGCGATATTCATAATTTCCATTGCTTCAGCTACCGCTTCATAATCCTTCTTAGACCAACCACTGAACATTTTCTGGTGAGGATAACGCCCTCTACCAACGAGGTCAGTTACTGTAATTCCCTCTGGAACAATAGGGGACTGTGGTAAAATACCGAGTACCCGAGCGAGTTGCTTCGGTGGAATTTGATCAATTGATTTCCCATCAAGAATAACCTGACCAGACTGTGGTTTAATTAGTCTCGCCATCGTTTTTAACAAAGTTGATTTTCCACAAGCATTTGCCCCGATAATGACATTTATTTTATTGCTTGGAATCTCCACATCCAACCCATGAAGAATCGTTTTCTGATCATAACCGGCTACGACTTCCTTCGTTTCAAATTGGTGTATTGTTTTCATTATAAACTACCCTTTCGATTCATACGGATAAGTAAGTAAATTAGATATGGTGCCCCGAGTAAACCAGTAATAATACCAACAGGATATCTAGTTGTAAAAGCAAACTGACCAATCAAGTCAGCTGCTAAAACAAGATTCACACCAACGAGACCTGCAGGAATGACATTAGAATACCCGACACCAACTAGTCTTTTGGCAATCGGTCCAGCTAAAAAGGCAACGAAAGCAATTGGTCCGGTCGTTGCGGTGGCAATGGCTAGCATGGCAACCGAAGTTAGTACAAGGAGTATTCTTGTTTGATTCGTATTGAGTCCGAGCGATGTCGCGGATTCTTCACCTAATTCAAGAATGCCGAGCTGTCTACCCAAAATGGCAACAATAGGCGCGCATAGGATGACAGTAATCATTAATGGAATCGTTGAATCTAGCTGAGCACCATTCAAGCTGCCGTTTAACCATCGTAAGGCAGTAGGTATATCTTCTTGCGCCCCTCGCATTAATAGAAAAGAAATGGCTGCACTCAACATAGCTTGAATACCAATACCGACTAGTATTAATCGTCCGATGGAAAAAGATTTTCCTTTAGATAAAATAAAAATAAGGAAAACCGTTAATAATCCGGCAATGACAGATGCAATAGATACGACCGTGTTACTTGTATGGAAAATAAGAATACAAATTAGAGCAGCCACACTTGAACCAGCAGTAATACCCAGAATATCGGGGTTAGCAAGCGGGTTCCTTAGCATCGTTTGAAATGTATTCCCTGCTATGCCGAAAGCAATACCAGCAAAAAAACCAGCTAACATTCTCGGGAAACGGATTGTATTGACGGCAAAGGAAGCACCGCCAGCAGCATTCCCTGTTAGTGCACTCCAAATCTCTTGTGGCGGATAATAGGAGTTACCAAACATGAGTATGGCACAGCATAATGCTAAGGCTGTAGCAAAGAGTATGCTATTAATCAGTAACCAGCGCTGTCTTCTTTTTATTCGTCCTTGTTTAATAACGGTTAATAATGGATGTCTCATAGTGAACGCACCTTCATTCTAATCGCTAAAAATATTAATAAAGGCGCTCCAATAAAGGCTGTAACAACTCCAGCTTCTAACTCCCCTGGGCTACCGATGATACGACCAGCGATATCTGCGATTGTTAAAATGACTGCACCTGATATTGCCGACATGGGAATGGTGAATCTAAGATCAGCACCTAGAATGAGTCGCATCAAATGCATCGCTAATAAACCGACAAAGCCAATTGGACCGGCTAGCGCAGTTGCGGCACCACATAAAATGACCCCTGCAAATGCAGCGATTAAACGAATCATACCGGTTCTGACACCTTGTCCGGTAGCCACTTCGTCACCGAGTGCTAATGCATTCAAAGCAGAAGCAGTCATGATCGCAAGCAAAATCCCTGCAACTAAAAAAGGTAAAAAAGTGAGGATTAAGTTCCAGTTAGCAGATCCTACACTACCTACTTGCCAAAATCTAAATTGATCCATGACATATGTACGAGATAGCATAATGGCACTAACGAGGGAAGAGAGAGCGGCACTTGTTGCTGCCCCAGCTAAGACGAGCTTAAGTGGGGTCGCACCTGAACTCCCCATTGAACCAATTCCATATACAAAAATCGCTGTTAGCATAGCTCCAACAATCGCAAACCAAATATATTCAGCTGCACTGCTAATTTGAAAAAAAGCTATCCCACAGACGACAAAAAGCGCTGCCCCTGTATTTACGCCAAGAATACTAGGGTCAGCAATTGGATTTCTTGTTACAGATTGCATGAGTGCACCGGAAACACCAAGAGCAGCACCGCATAATAAACTAAAAATCGTACGAGGGATGCGTTCTTGCACAACACTTGAACTAAATGATTCTATTTCTGGGTGAAATAGACCGGTAAGTAACTCATTCCATGATACAAACCTTGCGCCAAATGCCAAAGAGGCAACAACACATAAGCATAGTAGAATGATAGATGCGACGAGCACAATTATCAAATGCTTTGGTAGATGCCTTTTTGGGACTTGCTTTTCAATTAAATTATTCATCAACTTTCTCAACAGCATCTGCGATTAATTCTAAGTATTCATCGATTGTATATTCGATAGAAAGCGGGTTAGGGTTCCCGGAAGCTGCAAGTGGTGTGTTGTTACCAATAAAGACAACCGATCCTCTTTCTATAGCTTTAATTTTGCCAAGACGAGCGTCTGCTTTTACTGCGTCATATGTGCTTTCATCATTATAACCGATGATAATATCAGCATCATTAAGTACATCAGCATTTTCAGCACTTAGAGATAAAGAGAATGCATTTTCATCTTGGATTAGATTGGTAATACTCTCAGGTGTTTCTAATCCCATTTCCTTTAGGAATGCCACACGTGGATCAGCAGGTGTATAGAGGTGGAACTGAGACAAATCGTTTGCTGAGAAGTTAGCCCAAACTACTTTTTTCCCCTTTAATTCAGGATACTCTGCAACTTTTTCCGCAACTAAATCCTCTGTATCTTTAATGAGTTGTTCTCCTTCTTTCTCCATACCCATCCCTTTGGCATTAAGAAGCACTTGTTCACGCCATGTTGTTGTCCAAGGAGTAGTTGGATATGCGACAACTGGTGCAATTTGTGTTAATAAATCGTAATCTTCTTGTGTAATTCCAGAGTAACCAGCAAGGATAACATCAGGGTTGGAGTCTGCAATCGCTTCAAAATCAAGACCATCTGTATCTTGATAAATATTAGGATCTTTAATATCAAGTTCTTCAAGTTTCTTCGTAGTCCATGGAAGTAAGCCACTACCATCTTCTACACCATAGTTTGCTGCAGAAAAACCGACAGGCTCAACGCCAAGGGCTAGTACAACATCATGGTTCGCCCATTGAATTGTTGCCACTCTTTCAGGTTTTTCTTCTATCACTGTTTCACCAAAAGCATGTTCAATCGTAATTGGATATTCTGTTTCGGATGATTGATCTGTAGTTGTTTCCGCCTCTTTATCTTTTTCATCTTCAGAAGCGGTTGATTCATTATTTGAGCAACCAATTAAGGCAAACATGGCGGTAGATACAAGTAATAGTAGTAATAAGAACGACTTCTTTGCTTTCATTTTTTTCCCCTTCTCTTCTATTAAACTGTGACAATCGTATGTAGTAATTTAATAACGATAATCATTCTCATTCAGTGTATAATTACCTAGAGTAGAAGTCAATCATTTTCGGAAATTTATAATAACTTTAAAGATATGTGATAGAGAGGATCTAGCTATTTTTGGAAGATTGCTATAATGTGGGGAATTAACGAAAGGAAAAACCATAGTTACAAGGGGAAATTCATGAATGGGGGAGCATAGTAAGTAGAATCACCGGAAATATGATTTAAGGGGTGAAATACATCATATGAGAAGATTGATTGTCAAGATGTGTTGGCAAAAGTGAAATACCCACATGGGCAACCAATTTAGCAGAAGAATTGCGTGTATATGGTATTTGCACGCAAAAGCCACCGGGTTCCGTAGAAGAATTGCGCGTAAAGGTTGTTTGCACGCAAAAGTGGCCTGGTTAAGCAGGTGAACTGCGCGTAAAGGTTGTTTGCACGTAAAAGTGGCCTGGTTAAGCAGGTGAACTGCGCGTAAAGGTTGTTTGTACGCAAAAGTGGCCTGGTTGAGCAAGTGAATTGCGCGTAAAGGTTGTTTGCACGCAAAAGCGGCCTGGTTAAGCAGGTGAACTGCGCGTAAAGGTTGTTTGTACGCAAAAGTGGCCTAGATAAGCAGGTGAACTGCGCGTAAAGGTTGTTTGCACGCAAAAGTGGCCTGGTTGAGCAAGTGAATTGCGCGTAAAGGTTGTTTGTACGCAAAAGTCGCCGGATTTAACAGATGAATTGCGTGTATTTCAGTTTGTATCTACTGAAATAGTCAAATAGGTAAATAGAAAGCCCACACCAACAGATGTAATAAGAGAGTGCGGCAATAAGAGAAGTCACTGTTCTTAGTCATAGAGAGTAGCAAACATAAGCACGCCTATCCTTCCCTTATCGAGTAAAAACAAACTTCTACTATTACTTCATGGAATGTATAATAATACCAAATGAATAAAAGGAGCATATTTAAATCTATGAAGTTCACTCAAGCAGTTTTACCTCTTCTAGTTATCGTAACGATAATGTACGTGATGGTTAATCTTTTGCTATTAATTTTGTTTTCGATGACTGATGCCAATTTGAATCTGGATTCGGTGTTATATGTCATTTTACCAAGTGTGTTGTATGTAATATGTGTATGGTTTGCTATAAGAATCATGCGCCCAGATAGGAGGAAAAAGCGTAAGCAACTTTGGTGGTTTTCTTTAGCATTGGTATTACCAATCGCTTTGATTAGCCTTCTACTTGTCAATGAAGTAAAAGCCAAATTTAATGAAGAGTATTGGAAAAGTAATCCACATAAACGAGTGGAAATGATAGACGATTTGTTGCATACATATGATTTGGATAATAGGCATTATAATGAGGTAATTGCAAGATTAGGAGAACCAACTAAAAATGCGCTTTTTAAGGAGGAGCATAACATCGTTTATTATCTAGGTAATGAAAGAAGTTTGATTAGCATTGATAGTGAATGGTTAGTTATTACGTTTGAAGATCAGCGCGTATCCAAATATGAGTTGAGAACAGACTGAAAAAAGGGGCTGCAATCTAATGCGCCCCTTTTTCAACCTCATTATGCTTTTACTAAAGCTTGATCCACTACCTTACCTTCGAAGGCGGCTTTATAAATTGTATATATATCCTCTTTACACAATTCCATTGGACTTCGCGCGAGTAAACGAGTTTGTTTTGTCGCATCTTCTGTTAACGAATCAAGTGCATCATGGCCAATGTTAAAGCCTTTTAAAGAAGACGGGATGCCAACATCTTCGACTAAGCGTTTTAATTCTTCTACACAACGGTGGGAAGCTTCTTCTTGTGAAAGATGGGTAGAGCTAAAGCCCATTGTATCGAGAATATCCTTCATCCTTTTTTCACATGCAGAACGAATATAGCCCATCACATATGGCAGAAGAACAGCGTTTGAATCACCATGGGCAATATGGAATTGCCCGCCTAATGGATAAGCAAGTGCATGAACCCCAGCTACACCTGCGTTAAAGAAAGCAATACCAGCTAAATAACTACCATAGCTCAAGTCAATGCGTGCTTGTTTATTGTCGCCATGATGAACAGCTGTGCGGATGGATTGACTGATTAGGCGAATGGCCTGTAGTGCTAAAGCGTCCGTGACTGGGCTAGCATTTTTAGACACATATGCTTCAATCGCATGTGTAAGGGCATCGATCCCAGTAGCAGCTGTTACCTTTGCAGGAAGAGACATTGTGAGTGCTGGGTCAACAATAGCTACATCTGCAAGTAAATAATCATGCGTGACGACATCTTTTGTTGTTTCCAATGAAAGGACGGAGATATTTGTTACTTCTGATCCTGTTCCAGATGTAGTTGGAATTAAGATACTCGGTAATCCTTTTTTTGTAATCGATTTTGTGCCGGTTAGATTTAAATAATCAGCTACATCACCTTCATGAACAGCGATAACACCAGCTAATTTTGTTAAGTCAAGTGCACTTCCGCCACCGATGCCAATGACCATATCAAAAGCGTGTTCGCGCGTATAGGAGACCAGTTTTTCCCCAACGGCAAGTGGTGGTTCAGGAACAACATCAGTGTAAACATCAGTGATATATCCTGCCTCATTAAGTGGATGCGTCACTTTATCCGTTAAGCCAATTTCTTTTAAAAAAGGGTCAGTAATCACAAGGATTTTTTTGACGTTAAACTTTTCTACTTCTTCAACGAGGTGGGAAAGAGCATCCCAGCCTGTGTAGCTTATAGGTGTAAAGGTGATTTTCTCAGACATGATGGTCACTCCTCTAATTAATTTTGGTTCCAAACAATTAATTTAGTTTCAGTCATTTCGTGAATCGCGTATTTCAAACCTTCTTTGCCCGTACCGCTTTCTTTCACTCCGCCATATGGCATTTGGTCTACACGATAGGTCGGAATATCATTAATCATCACGCCGCCCACTTCAAGTGCTTTAGAAGCATGGAAGGCAGTTTGAATATCATTAGTGAAAATACCAGCCTGCAAACCATAGTCAGAATCATTGATTGCAATAATACCATCTTCAATTGAAGAGATACGGTTAACAATAACAATAGGGGCAAACACTTCTTGGCAAGAAACCTTTGCAGTCGCATCGACATTCGTTAAGATGGTTGGTAAAAATACGCCATTTTCAATTTTTCCGCCTGTAATAATCTCTGCTCCTAAGGAGACTGCTTCATCAACCCAACTCAATGCTCGCTCCTGTTCAGCTGGATGAATCATCGCTGATAGGTCAGTTGTTGCATGCATTGGATCTCCGATTGTTAACGCCTGAGTAGCTTCGGCAAACTTTTCAACGAACGCAGGAAAAATCTCTTCTAGTACGTAAGTGCGTTGCAGAGAAATACAGACTTGCCCTTGGTTAGAAAAGGCACCTGTTACACATTTAGCTACGATTTCTTCTAAGTCTACGTTTCTATCAATAATCAGTCCTGCATTAGAGCCGAGTTCTAAAGCAACTTTCTTTAGTCCTGCTTTATTGCGAATACCAATACCAACGGCTGGGCTACCAGTGAAAGTAATCATTTTCACAAGCGGATTCTCGACAAGGGCATCTCCGACAATACGACCACTGCCAGTAACTACGTTAAATGCACCCTTAGGTAAAGAAGTTTGGTCAAGGAGTTCAGCAAGAAATAGAGCAGATAATGGTGTTTGCGATGCTGGTTTCAATACAATCGGGTTTCCAGAGGCAATCGCTGGTCCCACTTTATGTGCTACTAAATTTTGTGGAAAATTAAATGGTGTAATGGCACCGATTACGCCAATCGGTTCCTCGATTGTATAACCGAATCGGTTAGCCCCGTTTTTAGCTGCGTCCATCGGAATCATTTCACCTGTTAAGCGTTTTGCTTCCTCAGCCGCGAATTTATATGTCTCAATCGTACGGTCAATTTCACCTAGTGAGAATTTCAATGGTTTCGCTGATTCTAAAGAAATGATTTCAGCAGCTTTTTGTCGATTTTCCTTAAATAATAGAACAAGCTCTTCTAGTATTTCTGCACGCTCGTAGGCAGTCAAACGAGCCATCGCTGTTCTTTTTTGATGCGCCATCTCAATGGTTTCTTCCACTTCCTCCTTTGAAGCTTGTGGAATTTCCGCAATCACTTTATTTGTATAGGGGGAAAGGAGTTCAGCATAGTTTGCTGAGTCTCTCCATTCACCATTGATATATAATTGTTTCTTCATATTAACTCACCTGCTTTTCTTGTTTTTTGAGATCTTCACTATCTTTATTAAACGTTTTGTCTACTTCTCCTTTAAAGAAATCTTTTCCGTATAATAATAGACAAAGAATAATACCTACAGCAAACGCCCAAGCAGCGCCTTTAATACATAGAACAGCTGCGACAATCCCAGCTACACCAAGATCTTTTTGACTTCGTGCTTCTAAAATACCAACTTTCACACTTACATATCCTTGAATGAGAAGAGTTAATGCCATCGCAACACCTAGTATAGGCTCAACGAAACTTACGATTGGCAGTAACCATAAGCCGGTATTCGTTCCCCAGCGGAATGAACCCATACCACCGAAAATCGAGTCCATAGCTTTTCTTCCTTTTTTGAAACGCTCAACCATTACCACCTGCATCGCACTCCATACGGGTCCTGCCATCGTGACGTCAGGTCCAATAATACTCATGGCACCATTACGAATACCGAAAATCCAGTGAGATCGGTTAGGGTTGTAATCAACCTTTTCATCAGGGCGGATAGATTGACCATCTTCCACTAATGCTTTTACTTGTAATACATCACCGAAAAGAACAATATAAGCAGCGAGAACAGTAGGGATGGCTGTAATAAACATCATGAATGGGGGTAAGCCTAATCCGAATACCGTGTACTCATTCCACAATGTAATAAAATCTGGAGATGAGAATCCCCATTCAATTGTTGGCCACTTTGCTTCCCCAAATAATGGGGCAATAAATACGGCTACAAGTATCACAGGGAAAATACCTAGTTTAGCAATGGTTTTCCAAAAGGCATTGCGGTTTTGAAATTGAATAAAATGTTTTGAAAATAAAAGATAAAACCCAATTCCAATAGCAATCGAGATGGTCCAAGGGAACAATTCAAAACGGCCACCAACTTGGAAAACAGAGATGACAGCTGCTAAACCAGCTCCTAGGATAACACCAGCTTTTAATGCGGGCGGAATAAAGCGAACAACCTTTGATGCCAACCCAGTAGCACCGAGTAATAATGATAGAATACCGAGTGTTAATTGGAAGGCGATCAGTGAGTGAACACGTTCAGGTCCTTCAGGGAATTGCTGACAGTACAGCATGATTAAAGGAATGGCTGGTGTAATCCAACCAGGTACAGCCGGATCACCTAGTAAATGATGTAATAAGTAAAAAAGTCCATTTAAAACAACAATAGCGAGTGCTACTTCAAAAGGCATACCGAGTAATTCCATTAAAAGCGGGATGGCTGATAAATCAACAGCACACATTAATAGTCCTTGCACATAATCGGGCCATTCAAAACGGTAATGGATAAAAGGTAAGCGAACCTTAAAAGGTCCTGCTGGGATATACGGTGATTCTTCGCCGTATTTTCTGTTTTTCCATTTCATGACGGTTTTTCTCCTCCTTAATTGTAAACCCTTACAAGTTAGAATATTAAATTATGAATACGTAACCATTTTTATGTAAAGCGATTCCACATGAGTCGTTCAAGCTCATATGGAAGAGGGTAAGGGATTATGCTTCCAAAATGGTTACGTATTCATTTTTGCATAAATAAAAACTATTGATATGCCTTTGTTGTTTTCCTATTAAATACTTTAACAGATTCAGTGATTTTTACGCAACTGTTTTTTTTATTTTCAATCATTTCAATCAGTTCATTGATGGCTAGAAAACCTAAATTTTGCTCAGAGATACTTCCGACGGTTGTTAACTCGATACTACCGTGTTTACTTAAGTCAACATTATCGATACCGACTACGCTAATATCGCCTGGGACACGAAAACCGGCCTTTGTTGCTTCATCAATTGTCTGTAGAGCGATTGCATCTGTTGCAGCACAAATAGCTGTCGGTGGAGTCGGTAATTGCATCAGTTTTTCAAATGCTTCTTTTACCGCTTGTTTTGATGTATTCGTTTGAATCACATATTGCGATGCAAGGTACTCAGTGTTCATCCCTTCAACGAAGCCATCGTATCTATTTTTAAATGTACTAACGGTAGAGGGACCTCCAATCCAAGCAATTTGTTTATGACCTAACTCTAGCATATGACGAGCTGAAAGTATGCCAGCCTGAAAATTATCGATTTCAACAAAATGTTTATTATTAATATGTTTTCGATTATATGTAATAAATGGTATATCCATTTTCTCAAACTTCTCGAAAATAGGATCATCAAGTAAGATACAGGACATCACGACTCCATCTACCTTATTTTCAACTACTGAAGTATATGCCTCATTTAATTTCTCATCATTCACAAATTGAACATGCACACGATAACCTTTGCTATTAGCGTAATTAACAATTGCAGCTGTTGTATCGACAAAAAAAGGATTATGAAGGGGTCCGGAAAGTAACGCAATCGTGTTTGTTTTATTTTGTACAAGAGAACGGGCATGGGCGTTCGGAATGTAATGAAGTTCTTCAATCGCAGCCATCACTTTATCTACTGTTGGTTTTTTGACTAGGTTTGGAGTATTAAGTACACGTGATACGGTCGTTTGAGAAACGCCAGCATGTTTGGCAACATCCTTAGAAGAGACCATCTAGTTTCCTCCTTTCAAGAAAAACTGTGCTTCCTTATTTTATCAGATTCCCATGGGAGAGAGAAGTCAAAATGACCTAGATTAAGTACCAGTGAAAAGGGTAAGCAGAGAGTATGAAAGGAAGCGAATAAAATGAAAAAAACGATGATTTTAGTGTTTACGAGTATTTTATTGTTTTCTGGCTCTGCTGTGTCGGCTAAAACAATCCATTCATTTAGCGACCAGACAACAATTTATGATTATATTGTCTCTGAAAGCTACAGTAAGAACGGTGCAAAAGTAGCCGTTATTGGCAGTAGTGTTGCTCGTGGGAAAGGGGCATCTCATCCGATGTTTTCTTGGTTTCGTTTATTAGAAAAGGAAGTGCGAGAACGCCATTTGCCACATAAAAAAAAGCTGTCATTTCATAACTTTGCTAAAAGCGGTTACACCTTAAATATGCTACTTAAGGATGGAACGGTTGAAAAGTTGGTAAAATCAGAGCCTGATTTGGTAATGATTGAAACAGGTGTCGTTAATAGTTATCAATATCATCAAAGCATAAAAGAAACGGAGCAAGCGATTAAAAAAACCGTTGATAAAATTAAAAAGGCCTCTCCTGATACGAAAATTCTATTTCTTTCTCCCAATCCGACAACTGTTCTTTATAACGGAAAAATTGATAATAAGCGCAATCATTCTTATCAAGACTATTTAAAAGCAACAGAACAGTATATTAAAGAAAACGAGTGGCCATATATAGATATTTATCGACCGATGGCAAAAAAAATGGCGGACAGTTCCATTGATTTACAAGACACATTGGCAGATGGGGTGCATCCGAATAATATTGGTTACTATATTTGGTTTCAAGTAATGAATGAGTACTTCAATCAGCCAATCCCGTGGTAAAATGAAAGAAAACCTCGGAGCTGATGAATGTTGAAACAACAATTAACTTTAATGGAAGCATATATGATTGAGCTGTTACGTAATCAAGGTGTAACGGATGAAGAAATTATAAGAAAATCTTTGTCAAAGGAAGTGACAGAGTGGAGGAAGTATAACGAGCAGTTCGATTTTGAACAATTAGCTCATCTGGCCCAAAAAGATGAGGCAAACTTTGCTTCAATGATTAACAATGGTTACCGCATCAAATTCCTTACTTTTCCTGGATTGCAACGCATGTTAAGTATGAAGTTCGGATTAGAGAAAGACCAAGATTACAAGCTCGTAGAAAACGGAGTAACTAATGTAAAAGTAAGTGAGAGTCAATTAAAAGAGATAGAAAAAGTTTTATCGCTCAACTGGTAAATAAAGAGAGAAGAAACTTCGGTTTCTATCCAAAATGGCTAAAGAAAGATAGCATTCGTTTCTTCATTAGGCGAATGCTTTTATCATTTTTCTTTACTAGAAGACCATAAATAATAGAATATAGAAAAGAATAAAGAAGCTCCTATTGCGTATGGTATGGGAGAACGAAAAAGAATTAATAGACAAAAGGGCATGGTAATCAGAATGGTTTTTTTCCAAAACAAGCAATGATCTTCCTTTCCAAAAAAGGTTGAATATGTGAAAGAGAAAACTTAGGAGGAAATATCACTTGATGAATTATAAATTTTCACCTGAATTAAGTCAGGCGATTGTTGATGGGATATTAAAAGGATATAGGCATTACATTCATGAGCGTGAACAGAAGAAACGTGAAATGCTTATTAGTACAGGTTATGCATGGGTAAAAGGCAATCATATTGAAGATGCCGTAGCACAAGAATGCCGCAAACTTGGGATTCAATTTGAATTTTCTAAAGCCGGTTATGCATGGGGTTATCTTAAATTCGAAAATAAGGCAACAAACTCTTTATTTATCATTAAAAGTGGAGGACCTTCACCACAATCATCACCGAGTCGAAAAGAGGAGCACTATTTAGTTGAACTCTCCAAGATTAATCGTCATATTGATTGGCAGCAATTAGAACAAATGAATGAAGTAGGAGAACAGTTAATGTTAGAAGACGTCACTTCTCAGAATTTTGAACAATTAAGCTTCGGTGAATTCGATTCTCTTAAACAAACGTTTGATCAATTTTATATTGTCTCCTATGAAATGGATGAAACAAAACTATTATCAAAAATTCAACTGCTTATGCCAACTCCGGGCATGAAGAAAATTCATTTAGTTGAAGACTGGTTACCTCTGGCATTTCATTCATCTTATCATATTACAGAGATTGAAGTAGAAGGAATTAGAGGAGAATAACAGGAGGGCTATCTATAGGAGATAGCCCTTCTTAATTATTGTTTTTGTTCTTTTATCCAGTGAGTAATGGTATCGATGATCGTTTCTTGTTGTTTCTTAATAGAAATGTCGGCTGGGTTGTCACCAGATTGTTCTCCGTATACACCAAAATAGGCATGGTTTCCTCCTTCGATTTCTACGAAGTCTGCTTCATCTGGAAGAAAAACCTTCTTCTCGTCAACTTTAGCGGGCGTACTTAGTCCATCATTTGAGCCACTTATGGATAAGACAGGTAGTTTCGAATTTGTCAGTGTATCATTATCAGAGGCATAGGCACCCAGTAGTATTAAACCATGTACTTGATCTATGTTTTTATCGGCGTACATGGCTGCTGCTGCACCACCCATTGAATGGCCTCCAACAAACCAATCTACATCTTTATACGTACTAATGATTTCGTTAGCTTTAGAAACATCAAGTATGGCGATGTTTAGTGTTACATGTGGTATAGCGATAAATAGATTTTCTTTAGCTAATTCTTGACCGATATAAGCATAAGCTTCGGGTTCTACTTTTGCACCCGGATAAAGAATCAGACCTATTTGACTATTAGGGTCACCGAATAAGAGCCAATCATCTTCAACGCTTATTTGGTTGTCTACGGGGATCGTTGGCTCATTCACTGAATGATAAGTGAGCTGAGTCCAGATGAAAAATCCACCGATTGCTGTAACTACTAGAGCTGATAGGATAAGGAATACTTTTGATTTGATTATTTTCTTCATAATTTGCCTCTTAAGTTGTATTTACTTTTTGAAAAATTTGTAGAGCGTATAGATAAAAATAACGATTAATAAAAGGATGAGGATCATCACAAAGGTTTTCACAGCATCATTAGGTGTTTCTGCATATATACCAATGTATGCCCAGATGAAAACAAGTGTATATATAAAGTCTTTAAATCGAATAGAGAAAACAATCGCTAATATTGTAGCAACTGCTAACATAATAAAGGTCCAAGTCACTTCATTCAATCCGAGAAAAACAGTCTGTTCCATCCCTACAAACCAAACAAATACATTTAAAATACTTGCTACAGAAACCCAACCAATATAAATGGAAAATGGTAGTTTTTCAAAGAAAGTATGAGTGGTATCGTTTATTCTGCCATAGATCAGAATTAAGGTGACAAGTAAAGCAAAAATGATGATTACTGATGTAAGTAGTGCTTGAGCAGTAAAAGCTAGAATCCAACAGCCATTTAATAAAAAGTTAAGAGCTGGTAGGTAGCTAGTTTTTACATAAACAGCATCACCTTTCACGAAAAAAGCTCTGATAATCCAAATAAATAAAAGGAAATAAATGAACCCCCAAATGGAAAATGCAAAACCAGCAGGTTGTAATAAAGGTTGATTAGCATCAGCAACATTGCCAACATTTGTAGCGGACCAATAATTTAAGAAAATCATTATAGCGAAAGTAATAAGGTAGACAATACCTAGTTTCTTTGACTGATTCATGAATGAGCCTCCCCTTGATAAATATAATGATGGTATTAATTGTAATACCCTAAAGTGAACGGTAATAATCATAGTTATCTACCATAGGGAAGGCGAAGTGACATATGTCTTAATTTGATAGTAGTTGTTTTATTTTTTCCTCAAAATCACTTGGTTTGTCTGTAGGGCCGAAGCGCTCTACCACATTACCATTTTGATCAATGAGAAACTTAGTAAAGTTCCATTTAATGCTTTTGCTCAGAAAACCTTTTGCTTCTGTCGTTAAATAATTGAATAAAGGGTGTGCTTCTTTTCCATTCACTTTAATGATTTCATGCATAGGAAATGAAACACCATAGGTCATCCGACAAGCTTCACTCGCTTCCTCAGCAGAGTCGAGTTCTTGTTTAAATTGATCCGAAGGAAATCCTAATATAACCAGTCCCGCATCTTTATATTTTTGATATAGGTTCTCAAGTTCTGCAAATTGTGGGGCCAAACCACATTTTGTTGCGGTATTGACAATTAGTAATACCTTGCCTTCATATTGCTCCAATTGATAATTGGTACCGTTTTCGAGTTTTACGTTTATATCATATAAATTCATTTTTTCTCCTCCCCGTCATTTAATTGAGATAACTGTGTATTCAATTCTTGTAATTTTAATTTGAATTGGTCATCAAATATAGCAAATGAATCCCATTTTGTAGCCTTAGTTGCAATCATTTCTGATATCGTACTTTCGGAGTTTCTTCCTTTTGTGGTCAATGAAATGACTACAGATCTTTTGTCCATTGGTGAGGGTGTTTTCGTTATATAATCTTTTGTTACTAGTTTAGAAATAATGGGGTTTAAGGTACCAATCCCTAACGATAACTTTTCACTTAATTGTTTAATAATCATATGATCATTTTCCCACAGAGCGAGTAAGACAATATATTGAGGGTAAGTGAGGTCAAACGGTTCCAGTGCTTTCCGGTATAACTTAGTATATTGATTTGTTGCTTTATAAATAGCAAAACATAATTGATTCTCTAAGGTCTGTGCTTTTACTTTGGCCACCTCCTTATTTACATCGTACACGATACATTATATATCGGGTACGATGTAAATGCAAAAATAAGATGACAATTAAATCATATGTAACAGTTGTTTTCAGTTTCTGTAAATTCCTCCTTTACAATAACTCAGTGATGTTATAATACGAGCAATAATTGTAAGGAGGTCCATTTTTATGATACTTCAAGAAGAAATTAAAGGACTAACGACGAAAGTATTTGGAAAAAACAATCAACTATTATACGATGAAGAATCGTTTGTTTTTAAAAATGCTGAATTAAAAATCACTGGTTCAAATAATAAAATCCATATTGGAAAAGGGACAAAACTATCCAATATATTAATTCACATACGAGGTTCAAATAATGAAATTATGATAGGGGAAAATACCGACTTAATTGGTCATATATTATTAAAAGGCAAAAAACAATCAATTAAAGTGGGTGACCGAACGACCTTTAAGAATGTCTATCTATTATCACAAGAAGGAAAGAATATTTCCATTGGAGCGGACTGTATGTTTTCTTATGATATAGCCGTGAGAACAACAGATGCTCATTCCGTTCTTGACCTTGAAACAAATGAAAGATTGAACGGTGCAAAGGATGTGGTCATTGGTAATCATGTTTGGGTTGCTGCTAGTTGCTTGATCTCCAAAGGCGCGGTGATTCCCGACGATACGATCATCGGAGCAA
Organism: Cytobacillus sp. FSL R5-0569; assembly: GCF_038007265.1. NCBI lineage: Bacteria > Bacillati > Bacillota > Bacilli > Caryophanales > Bacillaceae > Cytobacillus > Cytobacillus sp. FSL R5-0569. Next base: position 4,187,033 of record NZ_JBBOWW010000001.1, on the reverse strand, counting down.
GATCAGTTGTTACTAAACCTTTCTCCGAAGCACATACAACCATTGCAGGCTCTCCAGCTAAGATAATCAAAACAGGGACAACTTGGAGTCGAGAGCGGTTATAGGAGTGGAGTGATAATTATGATGAATTTTATTTCAATAATGAAGAGCCTTATTATATTTCAAATGTAATAAGGCTTAAAATTTATAAATTAAATGGAATAGTGCTTATTGGTCAAGCTTAAGTGAGTAGTATGATAATCTTATAATCTCTTGAGTTATCAGTTGGGTTTGTATTATTCATACTTTACCAAGTTTTGCAGGAGTACAATTAAAGGAGTTAGAAATGCGTGGAAGGTCGTAAGAAAAATAGAATAACTTTTACTCTTGATTATTTAATATATCCAAGTTACAATTGGATATATTTTTCAATATAGGAGTTTTGCCTCGATGTTGGTATTTGTTCTTAACTAATCAACCAATTTTATATGGTTCTTTCTATTACATGGAAAAATCCACTTTTTGAAGTGGTTTGTTTGTCTTGGACAAAAATAGATGAATCAATATAGGTTAAGAACACAACGGCCATCCTTAATTTATAATTGACTACAAAAGCCGTGCTCGTTTGCACGGTTATATTTTTTACTCTCACGTTAGAAATAGGTTTTTTTAACGACCGGTATCATTCTGACAAAAAAGTCATTTGGTAGTCAATATCCTAAAAAGGACAGAAGATGGACTATATGTTCATTTTCTGTCCTTTTTTATTTGGGATTAAGTATCTGTTTGGATGACGTGTGTGTTTATCCACAATGAATAAAGCACATTAAAATATCGACAATAAGCGAGTGATTCCATGAATAATTATATTGAACAAGTTAATGCAAAGGTATGTCTTCAAGAGGGTCCTTTGGTAATTGAACAACTTTTGGTTGAATGTTTTATACAACCTGGGATATCAACAAAAGAACTAGCACGAAAAGTCCTTCTTCCAGTTCCAGTGGCTACTGCGGTTAAGAAGGAACTTATAAAGGCAGGTGCATTAATCCAGGATCGTGGGGTGCGTTGTACCTATAAAGGGCTTTCATATATCGAAAATGAATTAGGATATGATGGATTAGACAAAGCCTTATATCAAAGGCTTATGACTAATGAGACAGATTGGAAGGTAGAGCTTGAAGGTATATTATCGTTACTAACAAGGTTATTTCAATTACGCCCACAAGTTAATGTGCAAATTGATCAATCAAAATGCACACCCGAAACAAGTTTGCGTCGGGCAATACTTTGCCTAAGAGAGCATGCGTTGATAGGAAAAAAAATCTTGTGTGTTGGTGATGACGACCTAGTCAGTGTGTCGCTCGGCCTTCTTCTTAACCGGTTATTTCCGGATAAGAGGAATAAAAAAACCATGATTACCGTCATAGATAATGATTACCGATTCTTACAATATATTCTTCATATAAATGAACGAGAAGGCCTATCTATTAATGACCTTCATATGGATTTGCGACAATTACTACCAGAGTATTTTCACGAACAATACGATTGCTTTTTTACAGATCCGCCTTATACGTTACAAGGAATGTCTTTGTTCCTTTCTCGCGGAATAAGCGCTTTAAAGAAAGAAAAAGGCTTCCCAATCTTTTTGTCATTTGCCCATAAATCACCAGACTTTATGCTGGCATTGCAGCATGAGCTAATACACATGAGTCTCTCAATTAAAGAGATTATAGTAAATTTTAATGAATACGAAGGGGCACAAATGATTGGAAATAAAGGACAAATGATCGTTCTTCAAACAACAGAATCAACGAAGCCTAATATTATAGGTCGATTCGAAGATGCAATCTATACAGGTGAGGTAAGGCAAACAATCCGTACTTACCAATGTAAGTCGTGTAATAGAGCAACCCTTGTTGGCATCCAGGGAGACTTTCCTACAATAGAAGCGTTGAAAAATCAAGGATGTCCGGTGTGCAATCAAAATAAATTTGTGTTAGTAAAAAAACAAGTTAGGAGGAAATGAAGTTGAATAATATTGATATGAAAAATTTAGGACTTACTGAAGAATTTATACAGGAGTCTAAAAAATATAAAGACCTTTTTATTGGTAGAGTTTCATCACAATCTAAAAACTTATATAAGGTAATCACAGAAAAAAGTGAGATAGTTGCTGAGATTTCTGGTAAATATCACTATAATGTAAAAGGAATTTCTGAATATCCTGCTGTGGGAGATTTTGTAATGATTGATAGAACAAATAATTCACAGGGGAACGGAATTATTCATCACATACTTTCACGAAAAAGCGCATTTGCACGTAAAATGGCAGGAACTAAAGAAGATATACAGATGGTAGCTACAAATATTGATACGGTTTTTATTTGTATGTCATTGAACGATGATTATAATCTACGTAGACTAGAGCGTTATCTTTCTATCGCATGGGATAGTGGTGCAACACCGGTTATTGTACTTACAAAATCAGATTTATGTAATGAAATAGAAGCAAGGCTTAATGAAATATCTTCTATTGCAATAGGTGTAGCAGTACATGTTACAACAAGTGTTTCTGATGAAGGGTACCATTCCTTAAAAAGTTATCTCTCTAGCGGTAAGACAGTAGCGTTTATAGGTTCATCTGGAGTTGGAAAATCAACCTTAATCAATTGTCTGATAGGGCAAAAAATATTAGATACGAATGGTTTAAGAAATGATGATAAGGGCAGACACACTACTACAAGACGAGAACTGATTATGTTGCCAAATTTAGGTGTTGTTATAGATACCCCCGGTATGAGGGAACTTGGGATTATAAGTGCAGATTTAACGACATCCTTTTCTGATATTAATCAACTTGCTTTTGATTGTAAATTTAATGATTGTACACATCAACATGAGCCGAACTGTGCAGTACAAAAGGCAATTAAAGATGGTTTTTTGTCTGTTGAGAGGTTAGAAAGCTATTGGAAACTAAAAAAAGAGACTAAGTATCAAGGTTTGAATTCTAAAATGATTGAAAAAGAAAAGACAAATGAAATGCTTAGTAGTATGGGCGGCATGAAAAACTTTAGGAATTTCAGAAAGTCCATCAAAGAACAGAGTAGAGATAAAAAAAGATGAAGTCTAAGAAAGGATTAAAATAAAGAATAGGGTAACATCTCCATGTTGAGCTGTTACCCTATTTTTTGATAGATAGGTTGTATAGTTAAATAGGATTTTTATTTTTGAAATAGTGTACATAAACTGAAGGACGAGATTGACACGCAATATCTTATGAACATAGAAAGAATAAGTTCTGAAGATAAAAGAACTGAAAAATGACTCTGTTTATTCCAAAAAGATCCATTTAATAGAAGCTATTTAATACAAATGTTGATATCTCTTATTTAGATATCGTTATCTATTCACATCTACCAAAAATTGCTATACTTAAGAATAGACCAACCATTATATATTAAGTACCTCAAAAACTCTTCCATTCCAAAATTTGAAATGCAGGTGAAGCTTGTGTTAATTAAAGATTCTTGGTTTACTGTGCAATTAATTGATAGTAAAACGTATGCGATTAGTGAATATGGCCACTGGGAAAAAGTACATTCGTTTTTGCTCATTGGTGAAGAAAAAGCGGTACTCATTGATACAGGTCTTGGAATAGATAACATTAAACGTATAACCGATCAATTAACTTCCTTACCTATTGAGGTCATAACAACGCATGTTCATGTCGATCATATTGGTGGACATGGATTGTACGATACGATTTACGTTCATGAGCTAGATAAAGACTGGTTAGTTAATGGTATTAGTGGTCTTACGCTCCAACAAATCCGCACTGATATACAAAGAGATATTACAATCCCCAAACCGAAAACATTTAATCCTGAAACATATCAGCCTTTTACAGGAGAGCCGACCGCTTTACTAGCGGATGGTGATGTGCTGCAATTAGGGAATCGAAAACTTAAAATCTATCATACGCCAGGACACTCACCGGGGCATATTACTATTTATGATGAAACACATAACTACCTATTTACAGGCGATTTATTGTATGATACCGAGCCTATATTCGCTTTTTATCCTTCTACGAGTCCATCTGATCTCGTGCGATCAATTGAAAAAATAGCGATGATTCCCAATGTAGCAAAAGTGTTCGGATCACATCATACATTAGGATTAGCACCGACTGTTTTGCAGGAAGCTTATGATGCAGTTCAGTATTTAAAGAGTCATCAATTGGATCAATTTGGGACAGGTATACATTCCTTTCAACAGATAAGCTTTCGATTTTAGTTTTTGTACAGAAAGAAGGGTGAATGGTGAAAATATACATGACAAGACATGGTCAGACAGAATGGAATAGAGAAAGAAGGCTACAGGGAAGATTAGATTCTGACCTAACAACAATTGGGAGTGAGAACGCCAAATTATTAGGAGAACATTTAAGCAAAGTCCCGTTTGATGCGATTTATGCCAGTCCAAGTGGAAGAACGATGATGACGGCGAGCCTGATTAAAGGCAATCGCCCAATTAAGGTTTTTACTGATGAGGATTTACAAGAGATTTATATGGGAAGTTGGGAAGGGCAGCAACAATCAGATGTCCAAAAACAATACGCAGATGAATTCCATGCCTTTTGGTGTGCGCCTCATCTCTATCATCCAACAGAACGAGAAAGTTTTCAGCAAGTACAGGATCGAGCAGTAAAAGTGCTAAAAAGAGTGATGACAAACCATAAGAATGGAAATGTTTTGCTTGTTACACATACGGTCGTAATCAAAACGCTTCTTGCCTACTTGAAACAAATACCTATGGAAAAACTTTGGGATGCCCCGTACATTCATGATACTTGTCTTTCAGTAATTGAAATTGTAAATGGTCAGAAAAACATCCTATTGGAAGCAGATATGTCTCATCTTCAACCTGACCAATATGAATTCACTTAGGGAGGTTATGTTGTGCAGAGAGAAATGACGGAAGCGGGCCATCTATTAAATGATAAAGGGGAACTTGTTCAATCAGGGTATGCAAAACAACTCCTGCTTACATATGATCGAAAGGCCATCAAGGCTCAAGCGTGGAGAATAAAGGAATGGGATTATTATTTAGTTTGTAATGATGATTTTGGTGTGGCTCTGACCATTGCCGACAATTCCTACATGGCTTTATTGAGTGTGTCTTTTCTTGATTTTAAGCGTGCTTCCTATCGAACGACAAGCATTATGAAGCCTCTTACATTTGGGAAGTTGAACTTACCGTCGACTTCAAAGGAAGGCGATATTGTTTATGAAGATAAGCGAATTAAGATGTCTTTTTCGCATATAAAGAATGGTAGGAAATTATGTTGTCATATGAAAAATTTCGATGGTAAAACTGACTTTGCCTGTGACATTGATTTAGTTAATGTGGCTAAAGATTCTATTGTAATGGCTATTCCATTTAAGGAAGATCGACAAGCGTTTTACTATAATCAAAAGATCAATGGGATGCGTGCAAAGGGCAGTGTCCACTATGGGCAAACAGAATATCAATTTCAGGAAAAGAATAGCTTTGCTACATTAGACTGGGGCAGGGGGGTATGGACATATAAAAATACGTGGTATTGGGGATCAGCATCTGGCGTTGTCGAGGGGAAAACATTCGGCTTTAATATCGGCTATGGTTTTGGCGATACTTCACTTGCCAGTGAAAATATGCTCTTCTATGATGGAGTGGCCCATAAACTGGAAGAGGTTACTTTCCATATCCCACAGAATAATGGAATCTTTGACTATCTCTCACCTTGGCGATTCACTTCAAGCGATGGAAGGTTCGAAATGGACTTCATCCCCATTTTAGATCGTAAAGATTACACCTCGGTCATAGTTATTTCTAGTGATCAGCATCAAGTATTTGGTCATTTCACTGGTAAAGCGGTATTAGATGATGGAACAACCATTGTACTGAAAGACTTTCTTGGTTTTGCTGAGAGGGTGGAGAATAAATGGTGAGCAAAAGGTGGTTATTATGGGTTGGTTAAATATAGGGAGTCTGGTTTTAGGCATAGTTGCTTGGATCTTACCGTTGCTTAATCTTGGTCGAGAACAAGAAAATGCCAAACGGTGGATGACGTATTCATTTTTAAGTTTCATCTGTTGTAGTACGGCTATTTTATTTCAATTAATGGTGCAAAAATTTCTTATAGAAATAGAAGATTTTAGTGCCTTGATGGATATAACAAGTTCGGTTGTCCTTGCTTCAAGTGTGCTTTTAATCGTGACAATTCTATTGAATGTATTGGCATGGGTAAAATATACGAAAACGATATAGAAGGGGAATGAGGTAGGGTCGATGATAAACGGAGAATTTATCAAAGTGTGGAGTCATTACTTATCGCGTCTATTAAGTGATCGTTTTTATGAACTTATCCTTCCCCTCATTGTTCTCGGTATGTCTGGGTCTCCTATTGTAACGACGGCTGTATTAATGGTGCAAAAGGCGGCATCGATTCTCTTTGCCATTCCAGTAGGAACGTTTATTGAAAGAATCAATGTGGTGACTGTAGCTTGGGTTGCCAATTTCGTATACGGCTGTTTGTTATTTTTTCTTTCTTATATTTTCGCTAGAGATATAGGGGATCTATGGTTGATTACTATCATTATATTTTTACTCGGTTTTGTTGGTCTTGTTATTCAAATTGCCCAACAAGCAATGATTCCCCGCATTGTTTCGAGGGAAAGGCTTTTAAGTGCGAATAATTTACTTGAGGCAGCGGATGCCATTGTTACATTCATTGGCCCAGCCTTAGGTGGCTATCTCTTTGCAACATATGGTGGCTCGACTACCCTCATCATTTGTGGCACGCTCTATCTCGCAGCCATGCTTCTGCTAATTTTCACAAAATACAATCATCAACCAACGGTGAAAAAACAACAAACTTTAGTAAAAAGTGTAAGGACTTTTATCGAAGAATCGAAAGCAGGAATGGGCCATCTTTTTATTAATACGCCACAAATGTTAATTACTTTAACAGCGATATCTCTCTCTTTTAGTACCACCTTTATCATCCTCAGTGTCATCATGCATGCAGATTTAACGCTATCTTTTTCAGAAACACAAATTGGACTGTTACTGTCATGCGCCGGTATTGGTAATCTGCTAGGTGTTTTTCTCATGCCGCGGTTTAAGCAGATGAATTGGCTACCTTTCCTAGGTATCCTCATGGCTGTCTCAGGGGTTGGGATTATACTTTTGACCACTAGTCATTTTTATTTGATGTGTTTGGGGATGGTTCTATTTGATGGTGCGCTATCAATGGGATTTGTTGTCCAAATCTCTGTCCAACAAGGAATTACACCCGATCATTTAATCGCCCGCGTCAGAAGCGCAGTATATGTTCTGACAAGTCTTACCGGAATGCTCGCTACTTTCTTAGCAGGTGTGATAACTGAATGGAACACTTATTTGCCCTTCTTAATCGGGACCACAATATTAAGCTTATTATCTCTGTTTCTATTCAAATATAGACACAATGGTGTGAGGCTAAGTGAAATGAGACCACTGGATTGAAGGAAAATAGGGATAGTGAAGGTAATTAGGTAAAAAAAAGATAAAAAGAAGCCTTGGGAAATGTAAAAGGTTCAATACGAACACAACTAGGATGAAAAGCAGATAGATGAGTTGTCAAATTGGAGATACGAACACAACTCGGATGGAAAGCAGGTAGATGAGTTGCCAAATTAGGAATACGAACATAACTCGGATGAAAAGCAGGTAGATGAGTTGTCAAATGGGGGATACGAACACAACTCGGGTGAAAAGCAGGTAGATGAGTTGTCAAATGGGGGATACGAACACAACTAGGATGAAAAGCAGGTAGATGAGTTGTCAAATGGGAGATACGAACACAACTAGGATGGAGAGCAGTGAGATGAGTTGTCAAATTGGAGATACGGACACAACTAGAATGGAAAGCAGTGAGGTGAGTTGTCAAAATGGGAATACGAACATAACTCGGACGAAAAGCAGTGAGATGAGTTGTCAAATTAGGAATACGAACACAACTTGTATGAAAAGCAAGTAGGTGAGTTGCCAAAATGGGAATACGAACATAACTCGGACGAAAAGCAAGTAGGTGTGTTGCCAAAAACGAAATCCGAACACATCCCAAATAAAAAGCAAAAAGATGTGGGGACGGACCTAAAATAGTCATTAGTAAAAGCAAGCGGTAAGATAGATTGCCAAATTCGTGATGACAAAACATTACAAGTGACAAAGATGCGCTGAGTCGAAGTCCTCAATTTCCCTACTAATCCCCACAGTTTTAAAATACTCAACTCCTTACAAAACTCTCCCCTAACGCCACAAAAAAAGACACGGAGAAATCTCATTTTGGAATTCCCGCGTGTCTGATTTTAGCTTGCCCTTATTTATACTGAGCAATCGCTGATTCGGCAAGTTTTTGAATGGTGATATTGTCCATTGGCGGATTATGAAGACCAGCACGGACGTCTCGGTAATATCTTTGAAGTGGATTATTACGTTGTAAGCTTTTTGCTCCTGCGACACGCATCGCTTTATCGACAACGGTAAGTGCTGCATGTGTGACTTGGTATTTAGCAACAGATAGTTCGTTTTCAATATATTTTCTTCTATCTATATCATCGTATACTTCGGCCACGTGATAGAGTAGGTGTCTTGCGGCAAGCAAAGCGGCATCGATTTCACCGAGAAGTGTTTGTACATTCGGTAATTCACTAATAGACCCCTTTATACTATTTGGTTTATGCTCTAAGGCAAATTGTACGGCATAATCTCTAGCTGCTTGAGCAATTCCGAGATAGCAGGCGGGGATATGTAATACCCATCCATTTAAAGATTTTCCCCTGTCAGCAATTGTTTCAACGAGTGCCTCTTCAGGAATGACTACTTGATCTAATACGAGATCATGACTTCCTGTTCCTCTCATAGCCACGACGTCCCATGTTTCGTCAATAGATAATCCTGGCGTATCTTTATGAATTAAGAAAAAGCCAATCGTTTGTTTCTCCTCTATCCAGGCAGAAGTGAGAAAATAGGTTAAAGCAGGCGACATGGTTGTAAAATTTTTACGGCCATTAATAACCCACGAACCTTTTTGGCGCACAGCAGTTGTTCCGGGTCTGCCACCTCTTGTCGGGCTACCTGTTTGTGCTTCGCTCACAGACCGGTTCACAAGTGCGCCTTTTTGTACATCATTTGCAAAAGAGGCAAGTTGTTTCTCTGTCCATAATTGCTTTTCATAGATTTCACCTAATCCACCAACATGCCAGCCGATACTTAAGGCAGTGGCACTATCGTAGGAAGCAAGGGTTTCTTGGAAAAGAACCATGTCATACACACCAAGCCCCTCACCCCCATATTTTTTAGGTAATGTCACTTTTGTATAACCTAATTCCACTAATTCACGAATATTCTCATGAGGGAATTTCGCCTCTTCATCTATCTCTTGTGAACGACTAAGAAACGTCGCTTTTTTTGTCTGTAATGCATGTAACCACTTTCTCTGCTCTTCCGTCTTCACGAATAATTGTGAAACCAATGTCTCTTCCTCCTCTAATGAACGATCTAATCCCTACTTCCTTTGTTGGTTTAAATGTTAAACAAGTGGTTCAGGTTCGTCAAGGAGGGGATACTGGTTTGTTGAAATATTTAAAAAATAATAAAATTCCGACTTTACATATAGAAATTGTTTTGTTAATCTTTTTTTATAAAATTCTAACACCGATGCAGTAATGCAGGAAAGTGAGGTTTAAATGATCTTACTGAAGCATATTCATAAAAAGTTTAAAAATAACCATGTATTAAAAGGTATTGATTTAGAAGTATCAAAAGGGGATGTTGTTACAATTATTGGTCCGAGCGGTTCAGGAAAAACAACGCTCCTTAGATGTGTGAACTATTTGGAAAAACCAGACGAAGGAACAATATCAATCCATGATTTAACGATACAAACAAAAAAACCAGTAAAGAAAGACATTCTCCAATTAAGAAGAAGGACGGCGATGGTTTTTCAACACTATAATCTTTTTGAGAATAAAACGGTTCTAGAAAACGTCACAGAAGGTTTAATCGTCGCACAAAAGAAATCGAAAAAAATAGCGAGAGAAATCGGGATAGACATTCTAACTAAGGTAGGTTTAGCAGATAAGATCAATGCGTATCCACAACAACTTTCTGGAGGTCAAAAACAAAGAGTGGGGATTGCCCGGGCATTAGCGCTCAATCCGGACGTTATATTGTTTGACGAGCCAACTTCAGCACTTGACCCGGAAATGGTAGGAGAAGTGCTAGAAATTATTCGAGAAATTGCTAGTGGTGGGGTTACGATGATGATTGTCACCCATGAGATAGATTTTGCTCGTGAGGTTTCGAATAGAGTGGTATTTATGGATGATGGCCAGATTATCGAACAAGGGCCGCCTAACGACATTCTTATTCACCCGAAACAAGAGAGAACAAGGAAGTTTTTAAAAAGAATAATGAAAGAACCAGACTTTACTATCTAAGAGAATGGAGGACTAAAATGAAAGGGTTAAATATTGCATTTTTAATTATAATAAGCGTTTTATTCATTGCTGGGTGCTCGTCTTCAAGTAATGGGACAACTGAAGATGGTAAGAAAGTTATTACTGTCGCCATAAGTGACGAGGTGAATCCACCATTCCTATATGCGGACGATAATAATGAGCCAATTGGTTACGATATGGATTATTTGAAAGAAGTAGAAAAGAAATTAGAAGACTACCATTTTGAATATGTTTGGGGAGAAGAGGAAGCAAATTTAGTTGGTGTGGATACAGGCAAATATGATTTTGCGATTAATTGGTTTTTTAAAAACCCTGAAAGAGAAGAAAAGTTCCTTTATCCAGAACAGGAATTTGGTTATTCACTCACTTCTCTTGTAACACAACCAGATCGTGAAGATATCAAAACATTAGAAGATATGGTAGGCAAAAAATTAGCACCGATGTCTCCTAGTGGTGGTTTAAGAACAATATTAAATAGTTATAACAAAAACAATCCTGATGAGCAAATTGATATTGAGAGTATTGAATTTCCTTCTAATGCAGATAACCTAGAGCGGGTTAATGATGGTAAGGATGATGCCATGTTTATTAATGTAACAACATTCAATGCTGTCCAAAAAGAGTTGGATTTAAATTTGAAAGTGGCTGGGATTGTGTCAAAAGAGCCTGTTTATGCCGTTTTTAATAAAGAACACACAGAATTAGCTAAAGAGTTCGATGATGTGACGAAAGAGCTGATTGAGGATGGTACCTTACCAGATTTGGCTGAAAAATGGTTTGAAGTCAATTTCTTCGAGAACTTAGATTATATCAATGAGGAAAACTATAAATTTAATCCGTAATCACATCGAATTACGGATTATTCTTTGTTATTAGAAAGGGGAGAAGGTTGAATGTCTGTGGTGAATGATTGGTTTAGTTTGTTTATACAAGTATTAGATAAGCTACCAATCACCTTATTTATGTTACTCATTTCATTAGTTTGTTCATTAGTCTTAGGCGTAGCTATAGCGATTATCCGTATTAAGAGATTCAAAGTACTTTATCAAATCGCAACATTTTATCTCTCATTCTGTCGATCGACACCTTTATTAGTGCAATTATTTCTTGTTTATTTTGGGTTACCACAGCTGTTATTAGCTTTTCAAATTGATATTAATAGTATGGATCGGATGATTTTTGTTTTAATTAGTCTCTCCCTGCATAATGCTGCTTATCTTTCAGAAGTTGTACGTTCTGCCTATTTGGCAGTTGGTGAGGATCAATTTGAAGCAGCATATAGTGTAGGAATGACTTATACACAAGCATTATGGAGAGTGGTGTTGCCTCAAGCCTTCGTTTTATCCTTACCGAATTTAGGTAATAACATTATCGAGCTATTAAAAGATACTTCCTTAGCATTCACGATTGGTATTATCGATATTATGGGTCAAGTAAGGATTATATTAGGTAATAACCATGGTATAGGTATGTTTGAGATTTATGTCGTCATTTCTCTTATATACTGGGGCACTTGTATTTTAATAGAAATGGTCATTAGTACATTAGAAAAGGTTTTAAAGAAAGGAAAGATCAGTTTATCCAAATCATAATGAAGGAATGAACACTTAATGCCTATGATCAATTTTGAATTTGCTATTGAGCAGATTCCAGAGGTTTTAAAAGGGGTGCCTATCACCTTAGCGATTGCTGTTGTTGCAATGGTGTTTGGATTGATATTCGGTCTGCTAATTGCTCTTTGCCGAATTTATCGCGTCCCTATCCTTAATCGCCTCTTCATTATTTATATATCATTTATTAGAGGTACGCCATTATTGGTACAATTATATGTATTCTTCTACGGTGTGCCTGTTCTATTAGAAAAAATGAATCAATCTTTCGGTACAGCCTATAATGCTGATCATATTTCACCACTGCTTTACGCTTTTATTGCATTCACAATTAATGTATCAGCTTATCAAGCAGAAATTATGCGGGCATCCTTAAATGCTGTACAAATCGGACAAATGGAAGCGGCCCATTCTGTGGGAATGACTACTTTTCAAGCGTTAAAAAGAATTGTCCTACCGCAAGCTTTCTTAGTGGCCTTACCAAACTTGGGAAATACATTTATTGGTTTAATTAAGGCGACCTCACTAGCATTTGCGGTAAAAGTTGTAGAAGTGATGGCACTGGCAAAAATCATTGCTAATGATGGTTATCACTTTTTGGAAATGTACTTAGTCGCTGCTCTGATCTATTGGTTGATTTGTTGGTTATTGGAAGTGCTATTTACCTATATAGAAGGAAAAATGAGGAATAAAGAGATAAAGCAAAAGAAAATGAACACAACGATTAGTAAAGATGTTCCTTTAAGAGTCTAAAGCTAAAATGAAGTCTACGGGCTTCTTTTTTTTGGAAAATTTCATTCAGTACCTTGCAATGTATAATACTACCTGCTATAGTATGATTACAGAATTTAATAACACATATTGTTTAGTACTATATAATATATAGTAGTGGAAGGAGGAAGAAAATGAACGTCCAGTTTAAGAAGGGTGTGCTCGAGTTATGCGTCTTAGTTTTGCTTGATAAGCAGGATCATTATGGATATGAGCTCGTACAGAAGATATCTGATCAAATTCAAATATCTGAAGGTACAGTTTATCCATTATTGCGCAGGTTAACGAAGGAAGAGTATTTTACAACTTATTTACAGGAATCTAAAGAAGGTCCACCAAGAAAATATTATCAGTTAACAGATAAAGGACGCATCTATTTACAGGCGTTGTTAGCAGAGTGGTACGAATTTACAAACGGGGTTAATCATTTAATAAAAGAAGGTGTTAAAGATGAATAAACGGGAATTTCTCATCACCTTAGAAGCGGAATTAAAAGATATTGATAAACAAGAAAGAATAGAATTACTTCAAGATTATGAAGCCCATTTCGAATTTGGATTAGAAGAAGGGAAAAAAGAGGAGGAAATTGCTAAAGATCTCGGTTCACCGAGAGGCATTGCTAAGGAGGTTAAGGCGAGTTACCATATCGAGCAAGCAAAAGGTGATGGTGGCATCCAAAATATTTTGCAGGCGACATTGGCTGTCATTGGTTTAGGTCTATTTAATCTAATCATTGTCCTCGGTCCCTTCCTTGCCCTCGTTAGTATAATCTTTTCCGGTTGGATTGTAAGTTTTGCAGGTATTATTTCACCCTTATTAGTGCTCATCGACATTTTTATAACCTCATCATTTGAATTAGTGAACTTATTTGCTGCTATTCTTTTTTGTGGGTTGGGGTTATTATTATTGGTCGCTATGATGTATGTTACTAAATTCATGAAGAAAATTTTTATTCGTTATCTTTCTTATAACGTCTCGATTGTTAAAGGAGGTATGAAGGGTGATTAAGAAGTTATTATTAATTGGTGGATTGCTCGTTTGCGTTGGTGGAGTAGGGTTTGCGTTTACCTATGGGCAATTGCAAGCAGAAAATGTTTCGGAGACGAAAACAATTGAAGAAGCCTTTAACAATGTAGAGGTTAAAACAGAAAATGCCCAAGTTATCCTCGCTCCAACCGACGGCGAAGCAGAGGTGAGATTAAGTGGTGAAATGAAAGGAAAAGAACATGAGGATTTCAAAGTATCCGTTGCAGGAGATACTTTGAAAGTAGAGCATCAAACGGATAAAAGAACGTTTCGCTTATTTAATTTTGATTTAGAAGAGTTTAATAAACAAATAGAAGTTTATTTACCAAGAGAAGCATATGAAGAAATAAGTGTCGAAAGCAGCAATGGTGTCATAGATGTATCGGAGTTGAATGCCAATCAAGTCATATTAGATACGAAGAATGGAAAGCTACGATTAAAGCAACTTGATAGTGATTATATTCATGCAAAAACGAGTAATGGTGCAATCATTGCAAATGATATACAAGGTGAAATAAAAGCTCAAACGAGTAATGGCGCTATCCAAATGTCACTACCAACTATTCACTCTCCGTTAGACTTGGCCACTTCCAATGGTGCGATTATTGTTGAGGTAGAAGAAGCAGTTAACAATACAACCATCACAGCTAACACGAGCAATGGTTCGGTGCATATCCTTGGATCGAATGAAGGAAATCGAACCATTGGTGACGGGTCGGTCGAAGTGAAGTTGAAGACAAGTAATGGGAGAATTGAATTAACGGAAAAATAAGGAAGGTAGGAGGCAGTCCCCCTGAGGCTGTCTCTTTTTTCTCGGCAGAAACCCATTTGTGGTAAATGTTGTAATTTAGTATGTTAGGGGAGGTTGTCCGGGTGATTAAGAGTTGCTAAAAGGAAGGAACGTTGTACTCCGCTTGGAATCGAGGGTTAGTATAGAAAAATAAGTAATCACGACACTCAGACAGGAGGGAAAAACGAATGCGGTGTGCGCAAAAGGGAAATACGCGCAAAAACTAAACAAAACTCAGTGCAAACTGCGCGTAAAAGGGAGATACGCGCAAAAGCAAAGGAAGACCCAGTGGCAACTGCGCGAAAAAGGGAAATACGCGCAAAAGCAAAGGAAGACCCAGTGGCAACTGCGCGTAAAAGGGAAATACGCGCAAAAACAAAGGAAAACTTAGAGCCAACTGCGCGTAAAAAGGAAATACGCGCAAAAGCAAAGGAAAACTTAGAGCCAACTGCGCGTAAAAGAGAAATACGCGCAAAAGCAAAGGAAAACCCAGAGCCAACTGCGCGTAAAAGGGAGATACGCGCAAAAGCAAAGGAAAACCCAGAGCCAACTGCGCGTAAAAGGGAGATACGCGCAAAAGCAAAGAAAAACATAGAGTCAACTGCGCGTAAAAGGGAAATACGCGCAAAAAAAAAGGAAAACATAGAGCCAACTGCGCGTAAAAGGGAAATACGCGCAAAAGCAAAGGAAAACTTAGAGCCAAGTGCGCGTAAAAGAGAGATACGCGCAAAAACAAAGGAAAACGCAGAGCTAACTGCGTGTAAAAAGGGAATACGCGCAAAAGCAAAGAAAAACCCAGAGCCAACTGCGCGTAAAAGGGGAATACGCGCTAAAGCAAAGGAAAACATAGAGTCAACTGCGCGCAAAAGGGAGATACGCGCAAAAACAAAGGAAAACGCAGAGCTAACTGCGTGTAAAAGGGTAATACGCGCAAAAGCAAAGGAAAACGCAGAGCTAACTGCGTGTAAAAGGGAAATACGCGCAAAAGCAAAGGAAAACGCAGAGCCAACTGCGCATAAAAGGGGAATACGCGCAAAAGCAAAGAAAAACCCAGAGCCAACTGCGCGTAAAAGAGAGGTACGCGCAAAAGCAAAGGAAAACATAGAGCTAACTGCGCGTAATACGATCTTATTGCATATGGTATTCCTCGTTTTGTAGAAGGCGACTTATGACAACGCACATAAAGTGGTAAGAGATTGCTGCCACAAGTGTATAAAAAGAAGCATTCGCCGCCCTCAGTAAACCCTACACCCTCTTAGAGTGGATCACATCAATCATGATTCTAAAACAAAGTGCCTCAGAACAGATTAAAGCGTCTCAATAACTGTGGTATCCACTACACCTTGCTGTTCCATATACTTTACTGTTGCTGTGGCGAGCATATTTGCTGCAATGAGCATGCCTCTTTCATCAATATCAAATTTAGGGTGATGATGAGGGTATGGTGTTCTTCCAACAATAGCTGCACCGGTATTGAAGAAGGTGCCAGGTACTTTTTGTAAATAGTAAGCGAAGTCTTCACCACCCATACGAGGGGCAATTTCAACAGCCGCAGTTACACCAGGAACCTCACTAGCTAATTGAGCAACAAACTTTGTTTCAGCTGCATGGTTGACAAGAGCTGGGTAGCCATGAACATAGTTATAATCATAACTTGCAGCTGCAGTTAAGCAGGTTCCTTCAATTACTCGCTCGATTTCTCTTTCCATCTTATTCCTTATGTTTTCGTTAAAGGTTCGAACTGTTCCTGTAAGTGTGACAGAATCAGCTATGACATTGAATGCATTTTTGGCATCGAATTCACCAATAGAAAGAACAGCAGATTCGAGTGGATCAATACGGCGGCTAACGATTTGTTGAAGATTAACAATGAGTTGAGCGCCGAGAACGATACTGTCATTGGCTTCGTGAGGATGGGCGCCATGTCCACCTCTTCCCTGGAGTTTAATATGGAAGCGGTCAGCTGCTGCCATGAGTGGTCCAGAACGATAGCCGATTTCACCTAATGGTTCACCGGATGAAATATGTTGACCGAAAATAACATCGACCCCTTCCAAGCAACCATCTTCAATCATCGCAATCGCACCACCCGGCATATATTCTTCCGCATGTTGATGAATGAAGACAATTGTGCCCTCAATTTCATTTTGAAGTTTATTGAGTACTTTTGCTAAAACAAGTAATGTCGCTGTGTGTGTATCGTGACCGCAAGCATGCATGACACCGGGTTTTTTAGACTTATAAGGAAAATCATTTTCCTCATGAATGGGTAATGCATCGAAATCCGCTCTTAAAGCGATGGTTTTTCCGGGCTTTGCTCCATGTAATTTAGCGACAACACCACGCTCTCCTACACCAGTTCGGACTTCATGTCCAAGCTTTTGGTGATAGTTAGCAATGAACTTGGGTGTTTCTACTTCTTGAAAAGAAAGTTCAGGGTGCTGGTGCAAATGTCTTCTGATTTCAACCATCTCGTTATAATGTTCTTGTAGTAATGAATAAAGCTTTTCTAACATATACATCCTCCTTCTATGTAAAAAAATATGGTGAATCCTTCATCACGTTTGAGTGAATAAGTTTATAATAGTTGAAGAGGAGAATAAATTCCAATATATTTTTTGAATATTTCGTTTCATTTCTTGCAGGAGGTGCCTTTCATGTTTATTGAAGACCGTTCAAATACAAGGGAAAAGCTAGAAAGAGAGGAATTCTTGAAAGTAAGGTATTGGATGTCGCCTGATCCACCTTGTATTTCTTTAGGAGAAACATTAGGACAAGCTGGTGAAAAGATGAATCGATATCAAGTAAGTAGCTTACCAGTCATTGATGATTATAAGAAGCTAGTTGGCATCGTATCTATGAAAAAATTATTTTCTTATCTACTTAAAGGTCAAGATAGAGATATCAACATTCATCCGGTGCCAACGAGGAATTTTGCCTATGTCCGGTTGGATGATTCCATCCTCTATGCAGCTTCCTTTCCTTATGAGGAACTGCCAGTAGTAGATGAAAATGATTGTGTTGTCGGAATGATTCATACAAGAGAGATGATGGATGGATATAAAAAATGGATTCATCGCCTTGAACAGCAAGAGAATGCCACAGAAGTATTGAAGGTTATTTTAGAACGAGCCTACGAAGGGATCGCTGTTGTTGATCAGTATGGGGTCGTGCAGGAATTTAATGAAGCTTATAGTCAGTTTGTTGGTGTGAAGAGAGAGGATGCGATTGGCCGTCATGTGACTGAAGTGATTGAAAATACGAATCTTCATCAAACGGTTAAAACAGCTACACCAGAACGTGGGGTAGTCCAAAGAATAAATGGCCAAGATATGATCGTTCACCGTATTCCACTATGGCAAGATGGGAAAGTGATTGGTGCCATTGGCATGCTTATTTTTGAGGGTGTGACAGAAGTATACAAAATCTATCAATCATTACAAAAGAATCAACATGAAAACAGTAATAATCGTCCGCCCTTTGTCGAACAACTTAAAAACGATCGCCATGTTACATTAGACGATATTGTTGGTGAAAGTAGGGAAATTAAAGAGATTAAACGATTAACAAGGCGTGCTGCGCGTACAATGGCTACCACACTGATTACGGGAGAAAGCGGAACAGGAAAAGAAATGGTTGCGAAAAGCATGCATGTATTGAGTCCGTTTGCCGAGGGCCTTTTATTAGTGTGAATTGCGGGGCAATCCCAGAAAGTCTGTTTGAATCAGAGCTATTTGGCTATGAAGAAGGTGCTTTTACTGGAGCAAAGAAAGGTGGGAAATTAGGTAAATTTGAATTGGCGCAGTATGGAACGCTCTTTTTAGATGAGATTGGCGAATTACCTTTAGTCATGCAAACGAAACTATTACGAGTCTTGCAAGAAAAAGAAGCGGAGAGAATTGGTGGTAACAAGAAATACCCGATTCGTGCGCGGATCATTGCCGCAACTAATCGTAACTTGAAAAAATGTATTCAAGAGGGGAGCTTCCGTGAGGATTTATATTATCGTCTAAATATCATCGAAATTCTTCTTCCTTCCTTGAAAGAGAGGAAAACAGACATTCCGTTATTATTAAATGAATATACGAAAAAAATCTGCAAGCAATATCAAATCAAAGAGAAGATCTACACACCTGAAGCAATTGGAATACTTGTACAACGGGATTGGCCGGGGAATATTCGTGAACTTGTTAATGTCATAGAAAGGTTAGTTACCCTCGTCGAACAATCCGTGATTGACATTACCCATATACATACTTATTTAGAAGAACAACCAAAATCTATCACAAAGGAACCTTCTTTAATAGAAGAAGCGAAAGATATGGGGAGAAAACGGGAAAGAGACCTTATTATAGATACTTTGCGTCAAGTTGGTGGCAATAAGAAAAAAGCAGCGGAACGTTTAGGTATTCATCGAACCACATTATATCAAAAGTTGAGAAAGTATCAAATATGAATGAGTGTAGATGTTTCACTACATAAAATCTACACATGTAGTGATTCTACTACACTACAACCCTTACAATCTTTTGAATGTAAGGGTTTTCTTTTTGGCACATCAATTGCATATAAATAAATGTATAGAGGAGGGAGAAAAATGAGTACGCAGATTTTTAGAACACCACAAACGGTCTTATATGGGAAAGGTTCTTTTGAAAAACTTGGCGAGGAAGCCAGTTTAAGAGGAAAGAAAGCCCTTATTATTAGTGACCAAATTATTGATGGCCTAGGGTGGACGAAAAAAGCGAAAGCCAACTTAGCAAAATCTAATGTTGAAACTATTCTTTATTTAGGTGTATCTACTGAACCAACTGATAAGTTTGTGGCAGAGGCATTATCTCTTTTTCAAAAGGAAGCCTGTGATTTAATTATTTCGCTTGGAGGTGGAAGTTGCATTGACACAGCCAAAGCGGTAGCTGTATTAGCTACTAACGGTGGATATATTGGTGACTATATGGGCGCAGATAAATTAGCAAGTAGTGCGGCTATCGATCATATTTCTATTCCAACAACTGCTGGAACTGGATCTGAAGCAACAGATGCAACCATCATTACGAATACGACTAATGATGTCAAAATGATGATTAAACAACCAGTCTTTATGCCGACTGTAGCTATTGTGGATCCAGTGCTTTCGATGTCATCTCCCCAACATGTCACTGCAGCTACCGGGGTCGATGCGCTCAGTCACGCGATAGAAGCGTACATATCGAGAAAAGCACACCCAATGACAGATATGATGGCTTTATCAGCTATGAAATTAATTGTCGAGAATATCGAGACAGCTTTTACAGATGGTGAGGATTTAGAGGCAAGAGAGGCAATGGCATTAGGTTCAATGCAAGCAGGGATGGCATTTTCTAACGCAAGTGTTTGTCTTGTGCACGGGATGTCAAGACCGATAGGTGCCCTTTTCCATGTGCCCCATGGCTACTCCAATGCTATGCTATTGCCGGCTGTTCTAGAGTTTAGTAGAGAATCTTGTGTCGATCGGCTAGCCGATTTAGGAAGAATCTTTACTAAAGGAAGTGAGCCTCTAACAAATGAGCAAGCAGCTGATTTGGCAGTAGAATCCGTTAAAACGTTATGTGTGAACTTAAATATTCCTAATCTGTCTGGATGGGGAATAGATGAGAGTCTATTTAAACAATCGATTAGTAAAATGACGCATGATGCCATGGCAAGCGGTAGTCCTGGGAATAACCCAAGAGTGCCAACAGTTCCTGAGTTAGAAGATTTATATCTTGCTTGCTATCATTATCAATTTGCTCAAAAGGAACAAGTGAAGTAATAGTCCGGGGGAGGGCGTTTAAATGTTAGGAATGCTAGGGTTAATATTAGGTTTAGTCCTACTGATGTTTTTAACATTAAGAGGCATTAATATCATTATTGCTGCCATTCTAAGCTCGATTGTTGTTGCCATAACAGGTGGCTTAAATTTAGAGACGGCACTGGCAGGTTATTATATGGACGGCTTCACAAATTATTTTGCCTCTTGGTTCTTAATTTTCTTACTAGGAGCGATTTTTGGGAAGATAATGCATGAGACAGGTGCCGCTGAGAGCATTGCCCAATGGATTAAGAGAACATTAGGCGCGAAAAGGGCTGTATTTGCCGTAGTGGCTGCAGCCGCAATCATGACTTATGGTGGAGTAAGTTTATTTGTGGTCGGTTTTGCTGTTTATCCTATTGCTGTTTCATTATTTAGAGCGGCGAATCTTCCACATCGATTTATCCCTGCTGCTCTTGTGTTTGGATCGATTTCATTTACGATGACCGCACCAGGTAGTCCAGAAATTCAAAACTTAATCCCAACTGAGTTTTTCGGTACAACTCCCACGGCTGGCGGTTGGGTCGGGGTACTCATGGCACTTCTTGTAATGATTACGGGAGGCCTGTTATTAAGCAAATTCGTTCAAAATGCTGTTAAAAGAGGGGAAACTTTCTCATTGCCAGGAAATAGGGCAAAAGAAGAAGTATCTGCAGGTTTGGCGGAGAAAACAGAAGGAGAACTCTTGGTAGAGGAAAAAACATTACCTCATATTGTTTTCTCAATTTTGCCATTAGTCTGTGTTATTGTTATGCTAAATATTATTGCACAGTTTGCTTCTTCTACTGCAGCAGCCCTTATTTCATTAACGGCTGGTATTGTCCTTGCATGTCTGACAATGTACAAGTTTTTAGCACAATTTTGGAATGCGTTAGCAAAAGGAGCACAAGATGCACTTGTCGCCGTTGCGAATACTTGTGCGGTCGTTGGCTTTGGTAGTGTAGCTGCTCAAGTGTCTGCATTCGATACCGTAGTCGATGGACTTGTAAGTTTGCCAGGTCCACCTATATTAGGTTTGGCGGTGGCGGTCACATTAATTTGTGGAATTACAGGATCAGCCTCAGGTGGTCTAGGTATTGCTCTACCTATTTTAGCGCCGATCTATTTAGCTCAAGGTGTCGATCCAGGAGCCATGCACCGTGTAGCGACATTGGCTTCAGGTGGTCTAGATTCTATGCCGCATAACGGTTATGTTGTTACAACAGTGCGAGCGATTTGTGGAGAAACACATAAACGTGCGTACTGGCCAATATTCTGGCTCAGTGTAGTTATTCCAACCATTGCTATGTTACTAGCAGTAGTCTTGTATTCTATATTTTAAAATTTGAGAGGAGTATAACAAATGACAACAACTACAACATCTACATTAAAGAATTTTATTAACGGACAATGGGTAGAGGCAAAGACAGAAAACTATCAACCGGTTCCTAATCCAGCAACTGGTGAAGAGTTAGCGCAAGTACCGATCTCAACTATTGATGATGTCAATGAAGCAGTAAAAGCAGCAAGCGAGGCATTCAAAACGTGGAGTCAAACGCCAGTACCAAAAAGGGCACGCGTACTTTTTAAATATCAACAACTACTGGTCGACCACTGGGATGAGTTGGCACAGCTTGTAACCGAAGAAAATGGAAAAAGCTTTAAAGAAGCATATGGTGAAGTACAACGTGGGATTGAGTGTGTAGAATTTGCTGCGGGTGCACCGTCGTTAATGATGGGTAAACAATTACCTGATATTGCATCAAATATCGAATCGGGTATGTATCGCTATCCTGTGGGGGTAGTGGGTGGTATTACACCTTTTAATTTCCCGATGATGGTCCCATGCTGGATGTTCCCATTAGCCATCGCTTGTGGTAACTCATTTGTATTGAAGCCATCAGAAAGAACACCTTTACTTGCTAATCGCTTAGCAGAATTATTTAAAGAAGCAGGATTGCCAGATGGCGTATTGAATATCGTTCACGGTGCACATGATGTCGTGAATGGTTTATTGGAACATAAGGACGTTCCAGCTATTTCATTCGTTGGTTCCCAACCTGTTGCTGAATATGTATACAAAACAGCTTCCTCTCACGGCAAGCGAGTACAGGCGTTGGCGGGAGCGAAAAACCATTCTATCGTTATGCCAACAGCTGATTTAGACGCTGCAGTTAAAGAAATTATTGGTGCAGCATATGGCTCTGCAGGAGAGCGTTGCATGGCATGTTCAGTTGTCGTGGCAGTAGATGATGTGATTGAGCCCTTATTGCAAAAATTAAATACCGCTGCTGATCAAATTACAATTGGTAATGGTATGGACGAAAATGTATTCTTAGGACCAGTGATTCGCCCAGAGCATAAAGCACGTACAGCTAGTTATATTGAATCAGGGGAAGAAGAAGGTGCCGTTTTGGTACGTGATGGACGTAAGGATGAAGCTTACCATGAAGATGGTTATTTTATCGGGCCAACCATTTTTGATAAAGTAACACCGGAAATGAAGATTTGGAAGGATGAAATCTTCGCACCCGTTTTATCAATTATCCGTGTATCATCTCTCCAAGAAGCAATTGATCTAACGAACCAATCAGAATTCGGAAACGGTGCTTGCTTGTTTACAAAAAGCGGCAGCGATGTCCGTCAGTTCAGAGAACGTATCCAAGTGGGTATGCTAGGGGTAAATATTGGGGTACCAGCACCAATGGCCTTCTTCCCATTCTCAGGTTGGAAAAATTCATTCTATGGTGATCTTCACGCAAATGGTAGTGATGGTGTGGAATTTTACACACGTAGAAAAATGCTCACTCAACGCTGGGAGTTTTGATCGATTTAAAAGGAATTTGTCGAAAATAAAGGATTCTCTTCCTTTTTTCAAGAATATTTCTGGGGAAATAAAATGAATCGGAGGGGAATATGTTGGCAAATGACAGTTTGTATCAAAAATCAAAGATTAGAAGAATTGGAGAATTAGGAAAGTCAGCAGCGGAAGCCAATAAAACCTTTTTTGCCTTTGATAAGGCAGCATTAGCGGATGGCGCCATTACGGAAAGAACGAAAGAAATTATTGCTGTCGCCTGTGCTCATGTTACGGGGTGTCCATATTGCATTGAAATCCATGTAGGTAATGCAAAGAAATTGGGGGTTTCAAAAGAGGAAATTACAGAAGCAGTCTTAGTAGCGACCGCTCTTAAAGCAGGCTCTGCCTTCGCACATGGCACTCATGCGTTAAATGCTTATGAGGAAGTAGAAGCAGATAACCTCTACCAAGCGGCTAATATGAAGAAAATGACTGAGTTGAAAGACTATGCTCCAGATGCGGTAAAAGGTTTCTTTGGCTTTGATGAAGCAGCTATGAAAGACGGGGCTATCAATAAAAAAGATAAAGAGCTAATTGCTGTCGCCGTTGCTCATATTACAGGTTGCGCCTACTGTATTGACATACACACAAAGAATGCGAAAAGACTCGGAATTACAAAAGAAGAACTTGTCGAAAGCATCTTTGTCGCAACTGCTTTAAAAGCAGGTTCCGCGCTAGCACACGGTATCAATGCATTAAATGCCTATGACGAATAGGTGAAATTAGATCACTCCACGGACATCATTGCCCGTGGGGTTTTTTTGATAGGTTAAATGGGGAGTCTAATAGTTTAGATTAGGGTTACAACTAAGAGAATTGGCGTAGCTGTTAGCGTATGGGGGTCACGAGCACAAGAGGGAGGGGGACTGTTAGAAGTGTTAGCAGAATGAGAAATGTACACAAAAGAATAGAAAAATACCAGTTGTACTGACAAATCACAAATGTGAACAAATGCTCTTTTTAGAAAACCGTCACTTGCCATATCTGTGCGTAATAACCGTGAAGGATGTCATCTACTAAGGTATAATAGAGTTATGACATATAAAGGACGACATGCTTATGAAAAAACAATTATATTGGCTCCCTAGTATTTTGTGGATGGCAATGATCTTTATTTTATCTCATCAACCAGGGACACAATCAAGTCAATTAAGTGGTGGGATTACAGAAGTTATCGCTGCTTGGGTTCCATTTTCAATTGAAAACTTACATACTTTAGAGACTTTTATTCGCAAAAACGCGCATTTTTTTGCTTATTTTATTTTAGGGATATTTATTCTTTTTGCTATAAGACAAGGGAATATACTTACTCGTCAAAAGCTGCTTATATCCTGGATTCTCACAACAGTTTATGCGGCGTCTGATGAATGTCATCAACTTTTTATTCCAGGGCGTTCGGGTGAAGTAAGGGATGTATTAATTGATAGTGTCGGCGCAGCAACAGGGCTTATTTTATTTTCTATCGTTTATTATTGGCGGAAAAGTAAAAATCGTGGGTCCGTATAGTTACAAGAAGGTTTAAAAGGGAAACGCCCACACAAAGACGGTTCAAAATCAGCATGAGATCGAAAATCACAAGAAGTGTGGGCAAATTTATAAAGTCCGCACTTGCTCCAATCACCCATTATGCAGACATCAGTCGCTTTTATCTAGAAAGACTTTTACATTACAATTAAACTAAGCACCAATACAGCATTAATCACATGCTTAATGACGAGGCGCTAGTAACATCACGCCAACACCAACCAAGCAGATGGCAGCTCCAATCCAGTCATACATATCAGGTGCTTTTTTATCAATGCCCCAGCCCCAAAGGACAGACAAAATAATGAATACACCACCATAGGCAGCATACACACGTCCGAAAGATGGGAAGGTTTGAAAGGTAGCAATCACACCATATAAGGCTAAGGCAACACCACCGCCAATTCCCCAATAAAAAGGTTTCCCCTCCCTTAGCCATAGCCAAATGAAATAACCGCCGCCAATTTCTGCAATTCCGGCTAATAAAAATAGTATAATCGCACTCAAGATTTACTCAACTCCTATTTTCTATTTATGGTAAAATATAGGTAAAGATAACAAGGAGAGGTCATCTGATGAAAAAATTTTTAATATTCTTACTAAGTTTCATCGTACTTATTTATGTATTTGAAATCGGATCCGGTCTAATCATGACACTTATGTATACACCAGAGATTACATTTGCTACAACACAAAGCCAAACAGTTGAATTTGGCACAATTTCTCATCCATTCTCCTATGTATTTGCATTATTCGCTAGCTGTATTGCTTATTTTCTATCTCAACGATTATATCATGCGAAGTAAACTTGAGGTCATGGTCATTGAAAAAGAAAAAAGATGAAGGGAGCAAAATAGAGACAGATGATGATTGGAAGAACTTTTTACGATGCATCAACTGTTGGGGGAATGGCTATTGTTCTTGCCATCATAGGGTATATCACTTATCTAATGAGTTAGTACAATCATGATGTTCTTTAAGAGCATCTTTTTTTATGGAGCATGAATATAAGGAGTGATTCAATGCTAACCTACAGTTTCATCGGCATCTATTTGATGCCAGTCCTATGTATTGTTTTTTGCTTAAATTTGGTTTCCCTTTTGAAGAAAATCCGTGATGAAAAAGAAACAGAGAAAAATACTTTTTGGCTGACAGTATCGTTTAGCTTAATCATTTATACGATTATGAGTCTAGCAGCTAGGTAGAAAACAAAAAAAGCCCCTTCGATTGAAGGGCTACTCCTTTTTCACTAATTGCGGAGCTTTACGGCCACCGGCAACTTTTTCATAGGCATAGGCCATACCAAGTATGTCACCTTCGCTCCACATTGTACTGAAAAAAGCGAGGTTAAAGGGGGAGCCGTTACTATAAAACCCTGCTGGTATTGTTATGAGTGGCAATCCACTAATATTAATTTCGGATATGGTAGAAGTCGCAACATCCTCACGATCTAAAGTTGGTACATCTTCTAGCATTGTTGGGTAAACAAAAGCATCTAATTGTTGCTCAGCCATAATGTAGGTAATGGTGCGTAACAGTTCGTTCTTCGTTTCTTTAAAGCATGTTAAATCAGGTAAGCGTTCAGCATTTTCGAAAGCTTTGTCGGTTTCAAGTGGTCGGACAAAGGAAGTTAAGGGCTGGTCTTCTTCCCAAGGTATCGCTCCTGCTTTTAAGAAAACTTTTTCCATATTTAACGAAGGATCAAGGTTTTTGAAGTATTGATTAAGGTCGTAAAAGAAGGATTCTCTTCCAATCATTGTATCAATAGTTTTCATATATGGAGCCAGTGGCTTTACATGAAAAGGATCTTCAATCACCTCTGCACCCAGTGATTGCAATATTGAAATACTTTTTTTATAAAGTGCTTCCGTTTCTGCCGTCATTTTCGTTTCTCGCCAACTAGGGCCGTATAAACCAATCTTTTTCCCTTTCAAAGCATGTGATGAAAGGAAAGAGGTATAGCCCTTCTCTGGAATCGTACTAGAAATGGTTTTAGCATCATCAGGTGAATAGCCAGCGATAACATCAAGCATAATCGCTGCATCCCGCACCGTTCTGGCATGCGGCCCTAGTACATCTCTTGTACTGCCAGCAAGCGGAGTCACACCTGTAGTAGGAATGAGTCCGAATGAAGGTTTAATGCCAACAATTCCTTGCGCTGCTGCTGGTACTTGTATGGAACCCGCTGTTTCTTCTGCTACTCCAAGAACGGTAAAATTACCAGATACGGCAGTAGCCGTGCCACTACTACTACCACCAGGTGTTAATTTTCTATTTACCGCGTTGTATGTAGGACCTTTCCAACTAGTATTTGCGTGGTATGCACAACTAAAGGCAGGGATATTTGTTTTGCCGAGTATGATGGCATCAGCTGCTTTTAATCTAGAGATAATGGTGGCATCTTTCTGCGGTAATAATTCTATTCCACCTGTATGTTTAGAGAGTGGAGCCCAGCCAAATGTAGATGGAAAACCAACCATATCGACAGCTTCTTTCACAACTACGGGGATACCTGCTAATGGACCCACCTTTTCCCCACGCATCCGTTTCGCATCGATGGTTTTCGCATCAGTAAGCGCCTGTTCGTTCATAAATGTAAAAGCATTATATGTCGATTCATATTGTTCAATGCGCTCAAGAAAAGATCGAATGACTTCTTCAACTGTATACTCACCTGTATCATACAATTTGTGAAGCTGTTCAATTGTTATTTCCTCAAATAAAAATAAATGCTGATTTTCTGATCGTAACGAGTGCGTTTTCATCACATCATCTCCCTTCAACATTTGTGTATTTAATCTATACTATTACAATTGAGGAGAATTTGCATGATTATTGTTAGAAAATTTAACAAAATATGTTATTGTGTTTGTGAGATGGGTTGATTCAAATCGGCCAGGAGGTGGTTAAATGTTATCGAGAAAGAACTTTTTTATTTTACTCTTGCCATTCTTTCTTCTCTTTGGTTGCCAAGGTGCAGAAGAAGAAGAATTATTCCGATATAAGGGTGCCTATATTGGTGACAATAGTGCCGTTGGAAATATACTGAATGAGACAACGGACTCGATCGATTATTTTGAATTAAAGACAGATCAAGAACCGTATGGTTTAGAAGTATTTTATCATGAAGTCAATGATGGAGAGGCATTAATGAAAAAACAAGCGACTGTTCTTTTTTCCTTAGTGCGAAACGTGGAATGGATAAGTTTTCATGTAAATGGAAGTGAAACGAAAGTAACGAGAGGTGAAGTAAACAGTTGGTATGAAAAAGATATAGCAGGTGTAGGGAGCCAAAAGGAGCTAGAGCAATTAATAAACAGTTGGAACTAGATCCATTCTACCTATGACTGCTGAACTACAGGCCTGCACCGTCACTTTTGCAGGTCTTTTTTTATACTAAAACTACCTAGTAAATTGGAATGAGAGATAAGTATTTGGTAGAACAAGTGACCTATTAAATGGATGTGGAAGGTTGAATATTTTTCCTTATTTTTCTTGTTGTACATATAGGTAATTGGATTTAAAAGTCTTGCTAGCAAAGGAGTGGAAGCACTTCTTCTCTATTATTCAAGTGTGAATGAGTGTAAATAATAGGAAAAAAGAGAAAAACATAGATATCAATAATATATTCTGAATTTTTGGTAAATTATTACGTTTTTCATTATGATGCGTCTCATTTATACTACGTGTAGTGTTTTTTATCAAGAACAATATAGAACATATGAAAGAACAAATGACAAATGAAAGGGGGAAAGTGATGATTCTAGGATAAAAGTCACAGCAGTTGAATACTAGCTTTACTTTGTCCTAAAAATGAACACACATCTATGGTTGATTCCCCTATGAAAAATAAATGTGAGCAAGAAAGGACAGTATGAGAGTGAAAAAGGTAACGACCATCACAATCATTATTTGTCTCATGATTGGTCTAACAGGTGTCTTCGTTCAAGCATTTTCGAGCGAATCTCTAGGAAAGTGGAGTAATGCATTATTCGAGATAAGTGAGGAACAGACCAACAATGAGCTGGCAACCGCCTATGAATCTTGGTCTGAACAAATGAAACAGCAAAAGCTAGATGCACAACTAACCTATGAAAAAGCAATGGAAAAAAACGTAGTAGTTTCAAGTGAAGAAGCGAAAAAAGAGATTAACCAATACTTAACTTTATACAAAGTAGATATTCAAAACATAAAAAAAGAACTAAGCGACTCATTTGATACGTATGAAGGTGAAAAGAAGGAAGAACTTAAATCTGAGATGGATCAAGAAATACTATTATTTTTAGAAGAAACGTTAGAAAAATAAATTTCGACAAAGGGGTCGGGAAGATGAAAAAGAAAATCATAGCTGGTGCAGTTACAGTCGGATTGCTAACCGGAGCAGGCTTTTCGTTAGCGAATACAGATGCGGGACAGGCTTTGAAAACTTGGTATGATAACTTATTTAACCAAACAAGTGCTGAGGTTCTGAGTGAATCGGATGCCAATTTTGAACAGTTATTAACAGAGCTCAGAGCAGAAAATGAAACATTAAAGGAATTAGCAGCCAGTCAAATTGACGAGAAAACATTGCGTGAAATTGAAGGTTCTACTTTAGCTATTGACCAGGCCAAATATGAACATATTGCATCCCTAGATGGTGAGAAATTGTTGATCTTGGAAAATATGGATTATCAATTCTATCAACTATTTTTAGAAGGCTATTTTCATATTAAGGCAAAAGGCGATTTAATGCAGGAGGAAGCAACGGCTGGTTTCCAAGCTTTTGCTAGTGAGAAGGGCCAGTCGGCTTTAGAGCAAGTCACAGCGGAATTAAATCAAGCGAAAGCTGATGCAGTAACAGAACTTGAGCAAGAGATTGTAGCAGCGAAACAGGAAATTGTTACAAAAGTGGAATCTCAAGTTGAAATTAGTAGCCGAAATCTTCGTAATCAGGCGAATTGGAAGGCTGAAGAAATTCGAGAGGCATTAGATGCCATCCTAGCTAATTTAGTCGCAGAACAAGAGGCTGCTATAACAGCGAAAGCTGCTGAATTAGAGGCAGATGCAAAGATGAGTTTAGATGACGTTGTCAACAATATTGTCAATGATTAATTCGTTTCAGGGCCAGCTTGCTTGGCCCTGGAAATCTCGTAAAGGGAGGAAAACAAAATGAGTCATAAAAAAAGGAAATATATCAAAATATTGTTTAGTTGCCTTTTCGCAGGTTTCCTTCTTTCTGTTAGTTTTCGATTTGTTTCTGCAGGTGAAGATATGGAATCGATGCTAACGAATTGGTTTTCTGCAAAAAAAGCAGCGTCCATTGCCGAGATAGAAACGGCTGTCAACGAAGAAAAAAATAAACAAATTGCTAAATTAAAAGAAGAAATCCCACAAAAACTAGCGGAAGCAGATCAACAAATAAAAGAAAAAACACAGTCAGAAGTGGCAAAACGTGTAGCTGAATTAGATGCGTACACAAATGAACTGATCAAAAATTACGATCCAACCATTGAGGAGAATCAGAAAAAAATCGCTGAGTTAGAAGCCATAATGGAAGCAGCAAAGGCTGATATGACGGCAGTAGCTGAGGAATAGTTGAGTTGATCCATTCTTAACTGATTCCACTAATTCATCACTAACAGGGGCCTGTCTTTTATTGTTAAACTTTGAATCGATGTGGGTTGAAACCGTTCAAACTGAAATCCGCATTTGAAAGCTTGACGCGATACCGGGTTAAACGAATCAAATTTACCGATGTCTCCAGTTAATTAACGTGTTTCCAACCTAATCTAACAAAAAAATAATCCAAACCCTTCCCTATATTGCTGCTTTTTCATTTTAATCAAATCCAAGATTATTAAAATTTAAAACATCATCTGTCCTTATCTAAACAAAATCAAACTCCAATCTGAACTCTTATCGATTCCAATTTCAATTTCAATCCATAAAGATCATATACCGCACCATAAAAAAGAACAAAGACCAAAAAGTCTTTGTTCACACATAACTTACTTTTCAATGGTTCTCATTGATAGTCGGTGTCATTTCTATACGATTAATAAAACTTCACTACGCGCTCAAGAGGTAGTCTAGTTGTATTAAAGGCAGGTGCAGCGCTTTTGCCGATAGCGATTAATGTAATGGGGAATATGTTTTCTTCTAGCTCAAATTGTTTGGCGAAGGCAGCTTTATCGAAGCCTCCCATTACGATTGTATCTAGCTCACGTTCTTTTGCGAGCAGAAGCAATTGCATTGAAATCAGACCAGCATCATAGCTTGCGATGTTCATTAGTCCTTCTTTCGGTTGGCCAGGATAAAATTGGTGTGTATTGCTGATGGTACGGTCAGCAATGGATTGATCCATGTAACCAGCTTCGACATTTTGAGTATAGATTTCCTCAACATTTTTATAAGCTTCCGTATCACCAAGTACGGCAATAACAGCAGAAGCATTTTCTACAATTTTTTGGTTGTTGCCAAATACAGGTAATGCCTTTTTCATTGCTTCATCTTGGATAGCGATAAATCTCCATGATTGTAAATTACTAGAAGAAGGAGCTGAAATAGCATGTGCTAATAGTTCTTCTAAACTTTCTTGATTTATTTTAAAAGAAGGGTCGAATACCCTCACAGACTTGCGTTCATTCATAAGAGTAACTAATTCTGACATTTATTTCTCCACCTTTACTTATGTTTAGTAAGTTTATTTCGTTTATAAACTTACCATTCGTAAGTTATGTTGTCAACTAATGAATATATGGTACTATTTAATGAGGACAGGTAAAGGAGCTATAAAGAATGGATTGTAACCATAAATTGAAAACGGATTCTAAGCATATCTGTAGCAACTACCATGAAGCGATTGAATTTATAGGTCGTAGATGGATGGGCATGGTCATCTATTCCTTAATGGACGGACCGAAGAGATTTTCTGAATTAGCAGATGAAATTAATGGTATTTCTGACCGATTACTTACAGAACGGTTGAATGAACTCATTAAGGAAGAACTTGTGAGTAAAACATTTTTAGAAGATTCTTCGAAAAAAGTTGAATATGCCTTAACAGAAAGAGGAATGAGCTTGAAGAAAGTTATTGAAGCCATTCTTGCTTGGATTGCCGAAAACGAGAAGTAATAACCAAGACAAATATTGTAGCTGAAGAACGAACAGATCTATAGAGGATTTGTTCTTTTTTTTGGCTCTTTTTTATATTAGAAGGAGTTAATAATTCTTTTGTTGAAAGCTATAGATTGAATAATAAATTGAGCTTGAAGAGGGGGGGAGGGGAAATGAAAAGTATCTATGATCCGGTATATTTAGAGGAAATCATAACACGTATAGATCATTTGAGCTCCAATTCAAAACGGCAATGGGGGAAGATGAATGTCGCCCAAATGCTGGCTCATTGCTCAGCCTTTCAAGATATTGCGATGGGGGAATCTTCTCCTAAAAGGAGTTGGTTGGGAATCTTTGTAGGAAACTTCGCCAAACCGATTTTTTATAACGAAAAGACTTTACCTAAAAATATGTCTACGATTCCGACCATTTTAATTGTCAATGATAGGGACTTTAGCAAAGAGAAGGAAAAGTTGAAACAAAAATTGTTGCAATTCCATGCTGATGGACCAGAAAAGTGTACAACCCATCCCCATTCTTTTTTTGGTAAACTAACCGCTGAGCAATGGGGAAAGGGTATATACAAGCATCTAGACCATCATCTCAAACAGTTTGGTCTATAACTCATCATCTTCGTTCTTCCTTTATTTTCTTCATCAAGGCTTCACAACCAGCGCTCACTAAATCATATGTTTCCTGGAAATTCCCGGTATAGTAAGGGTCCGGCACATCTTTTGCATCTTCAGTTAAATCTAATAAACGGAATATTTTTGGATGCTGAGGTTGACCAAGTATACGGTATATATCTTTTATATTCGATTCATCCATTGCCACAATATAATCAAATGCTTCGAAGTCTTCTTTCTGTAATTGACGTCCTTTTAATCCTTTAGAGGAAATACGATAGTCTTTTAAAATCGCGAGTGTCCCTTTATGTGGAGGCGCGTCAATGTGCCAAGAGCTCGTCGCTGCTGAATCTACGAATATTTCTTTCTCTAGTCCAACTTGTTCCACCTTATGTCTAAATATCGCCTCTGCCATTGGTGAACGACAAATATTACCTAAACAAACGAATAACACTTTAATCATGAGGATGCCCCTTTCCTTTTACAAAAAATGATTCAGTCGAAACGACCATAAGTTCAACAATTTGTTCAGCCATATATGTGGGTGTATGTGGGAAGTCCTCTTCAATCCAGCGAATAATGAGACCAGCAATGCCATTGGCTCGATAAATATATAACCATTTAGCGTCAACTGAACTATCCTTAGGCAACACATAGTCGTATTCATCTAAAAAGAGTTGTTCAATTGCTTGTGCCATTTGATAGCGGAAATCGACACGAATATGGTCACTTAATAATAATTGATATAGAGATGCATGTTCTTTGAAATAATTGAATAAAGTAATCTCCTCAATCGGAAGTTCTCGTAAATAAACTTGTTCATAAGCTTGATAAGGAATACCAATTTGTTCAATCATCTCATGTAATGTCTCATCAATGACCTCTTTTAGTAACTCGTCCATCGAATGAAAATTGGCGTAAAATGTTCCACGATTATAATTTGTCTCTCTTGCAATCTCAGATATAGTAATTTGGGCGAAAGGCTTTTTGTATAATAATTCAATAAATTTTGTTTTAATAGCTGCGCGTGACCGTTGTACGCGTTTATCTAAAAAATCATGCTCCAAGAGAATCACCTCTTCTCTTATTATGTTGAATTCCTACATATTTTGCAATTTTACTGAACAAAATAAAATCGGTTGCACATTACTGAACAAAATGCCCCAGTTTGTATATTGAGACACTAAAAATGATGAGATTTAATAGAAACTGAACAAAGGAAAGGGAGGAAAGAACAATGACATTTCCAGTATTAGAAGGTAAAGTCGCTATCATTACAGGCGCAGCAATGGGTATGGGGGAAGCGACGGCTAAACTTTTTGCAGAGGCAAAAGCGAAAGTAGTCGTAGCTGATTTTAATGAGGAAAAAGGCCAAGCAGTAGTAGAAGAAATCAAAGCTAGTGGCGGAGAGGCCGCTTTTGTAAAAGTAGATATCTCGAAATCAAAGGAAGTACAAAACATGGTGCAATTTGTTGTAGACACATATGGTAAATTAGATGTAGCTGTAAATAATGCTGCGCTAACACCAGATGATAAATTAGCCGCTGAGTTCGATGAAGATTATTGGCACCGTTTAATGTCTGTAGACTTAACAGGTACGGCTCTTTGTATGAAATATGAGCTCCAACAATTAGAAAAACAAGGAAACGGTGGTTCGATTGTTAATATCTCATCTGTAAGCGGATTCCGTCCACAACCACAAAATATTGCTTATGTAGCAGCCAAGCACGGAGTAGTTGGAATGACTAAAGTAGCTGCAATGGAATATGGTCCAAAAAATATACGTGTGAATTCAGTAGCTCCTGGTGCAATTGATACACCAATGCTTAGAGGTGCGCTTGATCAGTTTGGATTTACGGAAGAAGAATATGCTCCACAACTAAGCTTGTTGAATCGCTTTGGTCAACCAAGAGAGATTGCTCAAGCAAGTCTATGGTTAGCATCAGATGCATCATCTTATATTACAGGTACCACTATTCATGCGGACGCTGGATATACATCTAGATAAGGTACAATTATTAGAGCTCTTTTTAAAAGGGGCTCTATTTTTTTACTCCTCATAACGATTCATCCTCACCCATATCGCCTTTGTATAGGCAACCCTCATTCCTGCTCGCTCCATATTCCTCTGACTACCTGAACCATAGGAGGCCTGCCCAACTATCCATTTGCAGCCGATTTCCTGCGCATGTTGAAATCTTTGTTGAATAAGTGCAGACTGCACACCTTTTTGACGAAAAGTAGGTAAGGTAGAGGCAGCGGCGAGGTTCCCCCCTTTTTCATTACAAAAAAGTACGCCGACACCAGCCGGTTCATGATCCACTAACGCTAAGTAAAAAGTCCATTCTGGTAACGAATAAAGGACAGCATTGTTTTGTGCTACGCCTTCAAGTAAGAAAGAAGGCATTTGAAAGCCTTGTGTGTATATGTCAGCAAAAGTTTGGAATTCATCTTGATGTAAGGCGCGAATTTCTATTGCGTTATTAACAGGTTTTATGGTATCTGGTAACTGCTTATATAAAGTGGTATGAAAGTCTATCTGATAAAAACCACGTTTATGCAATGCCTTTAATAATGATTGGGAATGATGACTCGGTGCAATTTCGAAGCGAGCAGGAATATGTTTTTCATCATAAAAATCAATTATTTCATCAAGCAATAACTCGTCATCTCCACAAAGCCCTTTGATCACATTAAAAGCTGGCCCCGGAATACTTTTAACAGTGTAAGCCATCGTTTGTCCGAATGATTGAATGGATACGCCCATTGGATTATTTTGTAGGTTTCCAATAGCAAGAAGGCGTGAAGTTAGTGTATCCATTTCGATTTGTTCCCATAATTTTTCATTCATACATTTCACATCCTTGTTCAACTTTTTTTCGACACCCTTCTGGATATTTCCTCTTTGAGAAGTTTTTTTCTATCTTATGTCAGCATTGATTTCACCTGTCATCTAATTTTTATAAATGAAATACCTACCTACGGACATAAAAAATGTTTTATAAGAAAAACGGTTTGAACAACTAGAAAAAATTGTTTATTAATAGTGATTTA
Source organism: Cytobacillus sp. FSL R5-0569 (assembly GCF_038007265.1). Classification (NCBI taxonomy): domain Bacteria; kingdom Bacillati; phylum Bacillota; class Bacilli; order Caryophanales; family Bacillaceae; genus Cytobacillus; species Cytobacillus sp. FSL R5-0569. The sequence goes on along the minus strand of NZ_JBBOWW010000001.1, from coordinate 4,151,333 downwards.
TCCCTCCGAAATTGTTGTTTTAAGTCAAATCTGGTTGTCATCTATCGGTAAAAAAAGTTTATTTCCATGTGATGGCTATGAAATATTTATATATTAATATATTAATCGTGCCAATTTGACAATGAAAAAAAAGGAAAAGAGGAGGCGGGCATATGTGGATTATTGTTGTTTGCTGTCTCATTTTATTAACGGCAGGAATTATGGAGAAGAGAAAACATCGTAAGAGGCTAGATGCGTTAAAGATACGAGTAAATATTAATGGAATCCGCGGGAAATCAACAGTCACAAGGCTTATTACCGGGATATTATTCGAAGCTGGTTATAAGACAGTAGGAAAAACAACCGGAACGGATGCGAGGATGATTTATTGGAATGATCCAGAAGAGAAACCAATCGTAAGAAAGCCTCAAGGGCCTAACATTGGTGAACAGAAGGAAGTGATTAAAGAGACGGTTGAGCGTGGGGCGGAAGCATTGGTCAGTGAATGTATGGCGGTTAACCCCGATTACCAAATCACTTTCCAAGAAGAATTACTACAAGCGAACATCGGCGTTATCGTTAATGTATTAGAGGATCATATGGATGTCATGGGACCAACATTAGATGAAGTTGCGGAGGCTTTTACAGCGACTATCCCACATAATGGTTATCTAATTATTACCGATGATGCATATCGTGATTATTATGAAAAAGTAGCTGCGGAACGTAACACGACCGTGATTGTTGCAGATAATAGCAAGATTTCAGAAACATTTCTAAAACAGTTCGATTACATGGTTTTCCCTGATAATGCCTCTTTAGCACTGGCTGTAGCAGAAGCGATTGGTATTGATGAAAAAACGGCAAGACAAGGGATGCTCAATGCGCCACCAGATCCAGGAGCGATGAGAATTTCGCCAATTGGACATTCGAAAGAACCATCCTATTTTGTTAATGGTTTTGCGGCAAATGATGCGTCTTCAACTTTGAATATTTGGAAGCGCGTAGAAGAGGTTGGATATCCGACAAAGGAACCCATTGTTATCATGAATTGCCGTGCAGACCGCGTTGATCGTACGGAACAATTTGCAAGAGATGTTTTACCATTTATCCCAATGAAAACACTTGTTGTGATTGGGGAATCGGCGGAACCGATTGTGAAAGCATACGAACTAGGACTTATACCTGCCCATTCATTAGAAAACTTAGAAGGGTCGGATACGGGAGAAATTCTCGAGCATTTAAAAGGAGAAATGAAAGGTTCTACCATTTATGGAGTCGGCAATATACATGGTGCTGCAGAACCGTTAATAGAAGAAATTCAACATTTGAAAATAAAACAATTAGTCAGTTAAGGAGCGTTTTCCATGTTTGGTGATGATTTATACATATCTCTTATTCTAGGCGTCCTACTCAGTCTCTTATTTGCTGAGAAATTTGGGATTATGCCTGCTGGGTTAGTCGTGCCAGGTTATCTGGCTCTTGTATTAGACCAGCCAATCTTTGTTTTAATTATTTTGCTCGTCAGTTTATTAACTTATGTGATTGTAAAATACGGTGTATCAAAGGTCGTTATTTTATACGGACGTCGCAAGTTTGCTGCGATGCTGATTACCGGGATATGTCTCAAATTGATATTAGATTATTTTTACCCGATATTACCGTTTGAGATTAATGAATTTAGAGGGCTGGGGGTTATTGTACCAGGATTGATTGCAAATACGATTCAAAAACAAGGAGTTACCATTACATTAGGTAGCACACTGCTTTTATCCGCTGCCACATTTGGCATTATGTACGTGTATTACCTATTTTAAAGGAGAGAGAAGACCACAATGGAACATAAAAAGAAACCTAGGAAGCTTAATTTTCATGAACAACTTCTTCGTTTCTTAAAGAAGCAGAAAAGGCGTATTCCTGTGCATATCATGATTCTTTTTCCGGTGTTAATAGTCGCATTTGCTATTATCTATAGTTTTGATATTCGTACGGATGCAGATGCTGAGCCAGAAGAGAATGCGCAAGTAACGGGCGTGGCTGTTGGAGATGTGATGGTAGGGAGACATGTGGAAGAAGTAACAAACCGTTATGACTATGAATATTTATTCCGTTATGTTCAGCCTTTGTTTAATCAAGCGGACTATGCGACAGGGAATTTTGAAAATGTAGCAAGCGACAGAGAGCTCGAACCGATGGAAAACAAAGAGATTACATTGCAAGCCAATCGTGAATCGGTTGCGGCGATGAAGGATGCTGGATTTAAAACGATGGCCATGGCGAATAACCATATGATGGATTACGGAGAACAGGGAATGATTGATACCCTTGATACCTTTCATGAACAAGGAATCGATGCCGTTGGCGCTGGGACAAATAGTACCGATGCTAGTAATCGTATTTCTTATCAGGAAATCAATGGATTAACGATTGCCACACTTAGTTTTTCCGACATAAGTTCTGAAGAAACGAAGGCAGGAGAAAAGCAAGCCGGGATATTAGATTTTGATCCAGCCACTTTTATCCCATTAACCGCAGAGGCAAAGAAAAAAGCAGATTACGTGATTGTCCATGCCCATTGGGGACGTGAATATAATAGTCGAGCGAGTGATCGACAAAAAGAGTTGGGAAGAGCGTTAGCAGATGCTGGAGCCGATTTAGTTATTGGACACCACCCCCATGTATTAGAGTCGATTGAGGTCTATGATGACACAGTTATTTTTTATAGCTTGGGTAACTTTATTTTCGACCAAGGCTGGTCAAGAACGAGAGAAACAGCACTCGTACAATTTCATCTCATGCCCACAGGGGAAACGAATTTCGAAATTACCCCTATGAAAATACGAGAAGCTACACCGGCCCCTCTATCAAACTGGGACAAGCTCTCACAGCAGTCAATTATCCGACAATTAACGAGAGACTTGGATGTGGATCACGCGACAGTTGATGATAAATTAACGTTTACGGTTAAACAAAGGGAGGGAGAAGAATGAAGAAGTTCTTCACACGTTTATTGCCTTATTTATTTGTAGCCAGTTTATTCCTTTTTATCGTTGGCTTCAGTCAAACAGATACGCTAACAGAAAAAGAGGAACAAGAAATACAAATCGAGTTATTGAAGGTGAAGGTGCAAGAAAACCAAGATTAAAGAAGGAGGAACAATGAAGAAAAAACTTATACTGCTAGGATTGCTGGTCGTTATTCTCATTGTGATTGTTCTTCTGCGGGTATTTGATGGAAAGGGTGAAGAAGAGGTGAGCCTCCCGATGATAGGAACAGAGAGCGGTGAATACGGGGTAAGTGCAAGCCACCCGTTAGCTGTAAAGGTAGGAATGGAAGTATTAAACGAAGGGGGTAATGCAGTTGATGCAGCTGTTGCTGTGTCTTATGCATTAGCCGTTGTCGAACCATATGGCTCAGGCCTTGGCGGTGGCGGGGAGACACTTGTATATCAAGAAGGCGCAAAGCCATTCGTTCAGCAATATAGAGAAATGGCTCCGCTCTCTTCGGAGGAAGTAGAATCAGATTCAGGCATTCCTGGATTTGTAAAGGGAATGGAAGATATTCATGAGGCTGAAGGAAGTATGTCGTTTAAGAAGATTATGGATAAAGTGATCCCACTAGCTGCAGACGGCTTCGAGGTAGATGAGGATTTATCGTATCGCTTTAAGGTAGCGCTAAAAAATCGGATAGACGAGGATGAAGATTCACCTTTTATTATTGATGGGGAGCCGATAGAACCAGGTGATCGTCTCGTACAACCAGCTCTTGCTGAGACGCTTAAAAACATCCGTGATGGCGGTGCGGCAGCATTTTACCGAGGTGAGATGGCAGAATCATTCGCTGAGCAACATGACTCTTTTGACCGCAGTGATTTTAGTAAGTATACTTCACAAAAAATGAAAGCAGTGCAGGGAGAGTTTATGGGCTATGATGTTTTTTCATCTGCCCCCCCATACTCAGGGCTGACCGTCATTCAATCATTGCAGATGGCAGAGAAAGTATTAGAAGAACAAGAATGGGAAGATGAACCTTCATTTGTCGCCTCTTTCGGAGAAATTAGTAAAATTGCCTACGAGCAGAGATTATCACAAATAGGGGATATGGATTATACCGATCTTGATTTGGAAAAATCAATGAGTAAAGAGTTTACTGATGAGTTGGTGGAGGAGCATAAGGATATTTTCAAAAGTGCCCGATTAAATGATTCAGAGGCAGAGCGTAAAGATTATGGGCATACCACTCATTTTGTTGTCGTAGATGATAACGGTATGATGGTATCAACAACGAATTCATTAGGGAACTTCTTTGGAACAGGAGAGTATATGGAGGAAGGATTCTTCCTGAATAACGCACTCACGAATTACAGTGAAAATGAAAAAAGTCCGAATGTGTTTGAACCAGGTAAACGGCCAAGAAGCTTTATCTCGCCAACGATTCTAGCAAATGATAAAGAAGTTATCGGCATAGGCTCACCTGGAGGAAGAAGAATTCCTGCAGTGGTCACCGAATCCATTCTCTATCATCTTGTGTATGGTTATAGTTTACAACAAGCTGTGGAGCGACCACGCTTCTATTTAGAAGACGACAAAATTGAAATTGAACCAGGCTTCAAACGGGAAACCTATAACGAACTACAAAGTAAAGGCTATAAAGTGAAAATCAATGACAACGCCACTTACTTCGGCAGTGTCAATGCCTTATCCCTACAACTAAATGACCGTACATTAGATGGAGCTGCAGATCCTCGTAGAATAGGAGAATGGAAGAAAGCTGAATAAATGAAAAAGGCATTCAATCAAACGTTTGATTGAATGCCTTTTTTTGCTGAATGACTCCGATATCTGAAGGGTTTCGGGTGAAAATAGTTGCATGAGTAAAACTGTGTGAGTGCTATTAACTTTATGAGGAGAGGGGGTTGCTAAATTGGAAGGATATTTAATAGTAGGTCAATCAGATTTAAGGGAAGTAGATGGTGTGGGGGAAATCCAAGAACGTAGCAAAGAAGTGTGTGCAAGTTGATTACACTTAGAAGTAACGAAGAAGGGGAAAAAATAATATCCAGATACATGAAGTGTGAAAATCCATAGAAGTGTTAGGAAACCGAAAATACGAACATAAGAAGAGGAAGAATCGGCAAGTGGTGTTGGTAAACTGGGAATACGAACATAAAAAAAGAAAAAACCAGCAAGTGGTGTGAGCGAATCGAGATTACAACTATAAGAAGGAGTACATTCTTCCTAACTACACAAGTTACAAAAAACACAGATGAAGTTTGTGTTTATCTATAGAATATACACCAAGAATGATTGCTTTCTTAGAGTAGGAAATATCAAAATCTACACCATTAGTTTGAGGTTTACACTTAAAACAATTTGTTTAACTAAACTAAGTATTCAATAACGTATCATCGAAGCGGAGATTATTGTAAAAGAAAATCTAAAGCTAGCTCCTCTATTGAAAAGACTTCCCCTAAATTGTAAACCCTCCATTAACTATTATGAAAATTTTCTAACAAATGTAAATATCTATTAAATGGTTTGTAAATAATCGGTAAATCCATCATTTTTCGGCGATTGTCATGATACACTCTAGGCAAATAAAGCGTTAAATACAGCCGATGAATTTGGAGGATGCTAATGGCTCATTTCATGTTTATTCGAGGCAACCGCAATAAGAGGCTTTTTCATGATATTGGGGCTGAGTTGGAGCGAAAAGGTCATCAAGTTCATTTAATCCAGCTTGAATTAAATGAGTTACTAATGAAAACGACCATTCCGACCGTTTTTTTACCTAATCATGTGGCGAAAGAGGAATACCCGATTAGTGACAAGGAGTTAATGGATCTACAGATATATAATATTACTTTTACAAAAAGGGTACTGCATAAGGAAATTCCGCTAAGTGAGCTTAGGATGTATAAGCGGTACATGGCAGCACTAGATCACCTGCTTGATAAGTACAACATAGAAGTAATTTGCTTGTTTAATGGCTATCACTGGATTGACCAAATATGTCGTTATTTAGCAAAGAAGAAGGGTTTGCGGACGTATTTCTTTGAAGATGGGTTGTTCAGGCCGTATACGATTACGTGTGACCCGAATGGGATTAATGCCTGTTCAAGCGTCCCGAGAGACTTCTCCTTCTATCAGGATATGGAGGTCGACCGTCCGCGTCTGATGAAATTTATGTTTCGCCCGGAGGAAGAATCACTGAAGCAACTAAAAAGGGAAAATCTAGTGAAGGTTGCTTCAGCAAAACTATTATCAATGGCAGGGTCACTTTTGCGTATTCACCCAAACTATTTTGCTCATATTAATTTCTGGCAAGGACTCAAATATTTCGTTCATAAGAAATGGTATAGCCGAAGAAAGGAAGATGAGGTTGACTTGCGGGGTGAATATATCTTTCTCCCGTTTCAAGTGTCTCGTGATACGCAAATTTTTTATCATTCACCACATATTCAATCAATGGAGCAATTACTAGAAATTACTTTAAAAGCGGTGGAACAATATAACCAGACGTATCACAGGCAAATCAAAGTCATTGTAAAGGAACATCCTGAAGACTTATCAAGACAAAACTATCAATCATTAAAGAACAAATATACAAATGTACAATTTGTGCAAAAATATCGGATGGACAAGCTTTTGAAGGCTAGCTTAGCTGTGGTGACGGTCAATTCAACAGTCGGAATAGAAGCGCTTGCTCATTACAAAAAGGTGATTACATTAGGAGATGCCTTATACAATATTGACCCACTAGTGGAAAGATGTCCGCATCCAGATCTTTTATATCAAAGTTTGCAAAAGTCATTATCGACGCCTTTATCTATAGATAAAATTGAAAAATTTCTCTATTATTTACGATTTCATTACCAAACGGAAGGTGTGCTCAATCGACCTAATAAACAAACAGCAAAGAATTTAGCGAATAGATTAGAAGATTATGAGAGAGGTGTATTGGATGAAAGCGATTGGAATCATTCCCGCAAGGTACGCATCGACTAGATTCCCAGGTAAACCACTTGCACTTATTGCTGGTGTACCAATGATTGAACGGGTATATCGCCAAGTGTGCCAATCGGAAGAATTAGAACGCGTCATTGTCGCTACTGATCATGAAGAAATTAAGAGAGTAGTAGAATCAATCGGGGGTGAGGCGATATTAACAAGCGCCGCCCATGAAACGGGCTCTGACCGTATGGCTGAAGTAGCATCCAATATAGAAGGTGACTTTTTCATTAATATTCAAGGAGATGAGCCCCTCATCCAGCCTACACTAATTAATGAGATGGTTCGTACCTCTCGAAAACAGCAAAATAGGGCTGTAATCACCGCTATGAAAAAAATTAATCGCCCTGAAGATATCACGGACCCAAATGTGGTAAAAGTCGTTACAAATGAGCAAAATGAGGCACTCTACTTTTCGAGAGCACCGATTCCTTTTCAAAGAGGCGAGAAAACCGATTATTTTAAACATATTGGTGTCTATGGTTATCCACGTGAAATATTAATGAGATTCGTTATGCTCCCACAAACACCGCTTGAACAAGCAGAAATGCTTGAGCAACTAAGACTGATAGAAAATAATATCCTGATTAAAATGATTGCAACAGATGACCCGTTCCACGGTGTAGACACAAAGGAAGATATTCAAAAAATAGAAGAGATTCTAGGGGGAAAACAGTATGTCTAAAACAGTCAGATTAAATGATGAAATCGTATTTGGCGGTGAGCGTCCTTTTGTATTAATTGCCGGACCATGTATGTTAGAAAGCAAAGAAGTAGTGATGGAGACAGCGGCAAGATTAAAAGAAATTACCTCTCATTTAGGCATTCCATTTATCTTCAAAGGGTCATTTGATAAAGCGAATCGATCTTCTATTTTTTCCGAAAGAGGGCCTGGACTTCAAGCGGGATTAAACATGTTAGCAAATGTGAAGGATGCCTTTCGCATTCCTGTGTTATCAGATATTCATGAGCCTAGCCAAGCGGCTTTAGCTAGTCAAGTACTGGATATTATCCAAATCCCAGCCTTTCTTTGTAGACAAACAGACTTGCTTACTGCTGCAGCGAAAACAGGAAAAGTTATCAATGTAAAAAAAGGTCAATTCCTCTCTCCTACTGACATGAACAATGTTGTAACAAAGTTAAAGGAAGCAGGCAATGACCGAATATTACTTACAGAAAGAGGTTCAACATTTGGTTATAACAATTTAGTTGTGGATATGCGTTCATTACCAATGATGAGAGAAATGGCACCAGTTGTATTTGATGCCACACATAGTGTGCAAATCCCAGGAGGCAATGGTACAAGTACAGGAGGGAAGCGTGAATTTGTTCCTTACTTATCTCGTGCCGCAGCAGCAGTTGGTGTCGACGCTATTTTTATGGAGGTTCACCCTAACCCTGAAAAAGCGTTATCTGATGGACCGAATATGGTGAAATTAAGTGATGTAGAACAAATATTAAAACCGATTGTAGCCATGGATTGTTTATTAAAAGCGTCATCCTATGCAGGAGGGAATGAGCATGCTGAATATGAAAACGAACCAGCTGGATTATACTAATCACGTAATTTCTGTCTTGGAAAAAGAAGCAACAGCTATTATGCAGTTAAAAGATCAAGTCGGTCCACATATCAATGAAGCGATTGCCATGATTCTCCAATGTGAAGGAAGAGTGGTTATTACAGGCATAGGCAAATCAGGCATAATTGCCAGAAAAATCAATGCTACTATGGCGAGTACAGGTACACCTTCTATTTTCCTTCATCCATCGGAAGGGTTGCATGGAGATTTAGGGATGGTTACGGCAAAGGATGTAGTGATAGCGATATCAAATAGTGGGGAATCGGAAGAAGTATTACAGCTCATCCCGTCCATAAAAAGAATCGGTGCAAAAATGATTAGTATTGTGAAAAACCCATTATCAACATTGGCTAGAAAGTCAGAGATCGTCCTTTGTATAGGTAATGTAGTAGAAGCCTGCCCACATGGTTTAGCTCCTACAACAAGCACGACGGTTACTTTAGCTTTAGGAGACGCCTTAGCCATTGCCTTACTAGAAGCAAGAAACTTTCAGCCAGAAGATTTTGCAGTCTTTCATCCGGCAGGCTCATTAGGTAGAAGATTATTACTTAAAACAGCTGATGTGGTCGCTAATACCCGCAAAAACCCGATTATTGCAACACATGCAACCGTTCAAGAAGCACTATTCTCTATGACTTTACAAGGAATGGGCGCGATTAGTGTAGTCACAGAGAAAAATGAATTATTCGGGATTTTAACAGATGGTGATATTCGAAGAGCATTTGCGATGACAAATACAATACTTGAAGAACAAGTCCTTCAATATTGTAATCCACAACCATATTTCCTATCAGAAAATCACCTTGCTTCTGAAGCGAAGACATTAATGGAGCAGCATAAAGTAAATGTGCTGCCGATAGTCAATGACAAACATGAGCCCACTGGTATGATTCATATTCATGACCTTATGCATCTTGGGTTGTAGGAGGCACACTGATGAAAAATATTCGCTTAATCGTGTTAGATGTTGATGGTGTGTTAACCGATGGCAAACTCTTGTTATCAAGCAGTGGTGAAGAAGTAAAGGCATTTCATGTACATGATGGCATGGGAATTAGCCTAGCGAAGTTTGTTGGGATAGAGGTTGCGATTATTACAGGCAGACGATCTGCGGCAGTTGAGAAACGAGCAGCGGAACTGAACATCAACTATGTGCAGCAAGGTGTGAAAGATAAAGTATCCGCCCTTTTACAATTAGCGGGAGAAATAGATATTGATGTGAATCAAATGTGTTATATCGGTGATGATCTCAATGATATAGAAGCAATGAATATGGTCGGGTTAGCTGCATGTCCAGCAAACGCGATTGAGGAAGTGAAGCAAGAAGCGGAAATCGTTGCGGAACGGATGGGCGGTAATGGCGCAGTGCGGGAGATTATAGAATCCATTCTTCGTCAAAGTTTTGATTACACGGCACTTGTAAAGGATTTTCTTAACCAACAGGCGGTCAGACAGTAAGGAGTGTTTCTCTTGAATAGCTGTGCAATTTGTGAAAAACAGTTCACTCATAAGCGTGAAGTAATTTACAGTAATGATCGGTGGATGCTTGTTGCGGTTGAATCAAGAACTGCATTAGGCTATTTACACTTGGAAACGAAGAGACATATTGAACATTGGCACGATTTAAACGAGGCAGAACAGCATGATTTTTTTCATATCGTCAAAGTGGTTGAAATCGCATTGAAAGAAGTAATTGGCAGTGAACGTTTATATATGACTTCAATGAATGAGCTTGTACGGCATCTTCATTTTCATCTTATCCCACGACTAAAAGGTAGTGCTAAGCGGGGGCTGCCATTTATTTCCGAAGTCATTGGAGGAGCCCCATCCGTATCCCTAAAGGAAATGGATTGGGTCAAAGGGCTGAAAACACATTTCGTACAAGTATAAAGGAAGGAGGTATTGTACGTATGGGTTGGAAAAAAACAATAAAAAAAGGTTTAAAACAACTTTCACTGAAAAAAGGGAACGAACAAAAGCCATTTATTGAAATGGGAGAGAATTGGAGCAAAAGTGAGGCAGTGCCTGTCGCCTTTATGTTCGGCTTTAATCCTTGGAAAAGGGAACATAGCAGCAAATTTTTCTCAGAATATCGCACCGCGTTTGTTTTTGGTCAAGGGGATTTAAAAAGATTGCAACCTTTCATCAATAAGGCTTCTCAGGTAGTGTTTATCGTCTGGGGATTCAAAGAACCTGAAGGGCTAACAGCTTATGCAGCTAAGAAAGGTATTAAAGTCCTTCGTGTGGAAGATGGTTTTGTCCGCTCAGTAGGCTTAGGTGCAGCCCATACGTTTCCTCTATCCATCGCTGTTGATTCGAAGACCCTTTATTTCAATGCTCGGCAGCCATCAGATTTAGAAGAATTATTAAATACTTACGAGGTATCGGCAGAAATGTTGCAGCGTGCAAGAGAATGTCGGCTACAGCTTATTCAGCAGGGCGTATCAAAATATAACCATACGGCGCAAACTGATATCAATAAGATTTATGGTGAGAAAAAGTCAAAGAGAATTTTAGTCATAGGGCAAGTAGAAGATGACGCATCGATCCAATATGGTCTAGAAGCGAAAATGACCAATAATGATCTCGTTCGTGCAGCTGCAAAAGAGCATCCAGAATGTGAAATCATTTATAAGCCACATCCTGATGTTCTCGGCGGATATCGTAAAGCATTTTCTAATCCAATGGATGTGACCGATGTGGCGAAAGTTGTAACTGAACCGCTTGGTATCGTTGATGCACTCCAGACGATTGATCATGTATACACGATGACTTCTCTCGTTGGCTTCGAGGCACTTATTCGCGGTATACCAGTTACCTGTTACGGATCGCCATTTTATGCAGGCTGGAGCCTCACAACAGATAGGCAGCCCAACGCTAGAAGGCAAAGGAAACGTACGATTGACGAGTTATTTGCAATCAGCTATCTTGTGTATCCGCGGTATATGAACCCAGATACCGGTGAACATATTCAGCTAGAAGAAGCAATGAAAATCTTAATTAGACAACGTGCAGAAAGTATGGAGCTAGAGGGTGATAAGAAAAGACAAGCACTTGCCTTTTCTGAAGCTGAACAATTATATAAACAAGCATTAAATTTAGTTTATCAACCTGGAAGAGAGCAAGTGTATATTGAACTCCTAAATGATGCGAGACAATACGAAAAATCCTTGCGGCTAATAGAAGAAAAGCAGCGACAGAACAGCTTACCTGACTCTTTATATTGTGAAAAGGGCATTGCTTATGCCGGTCTTGGGCATTATCAAGCAGCACTTTCCTCCATATTAAAAGTAGAAAAAAAATCTAAGCGACAAATGCTTGCTTTAATCAGATTACTATGGAAAATTGAAGGCCCATCAGATAGGTTATTACAAGCAACAGAAGAGACATTAAAAATGTTGGATGTAGATTTTTCTAAAGAAGATATCATGCAGTTTGCAGCTATCCTTAATCATTGCGGTCATCCCTATAAGGCGAAACGGCTTTTACGGGAGAAGCAAATAGAACCAATAGAGGTACCTTATCTTTCTTTGGCAGTCAATTTTGATTTTGATCAACTAAACGCCTCTACTTATAGTGAAAAAGTGGTTGTCAATCAATTGATCCAATCAGAAGGTCAGTTTCAACAACTGCTGACCACTCAAAAAAAGATAGGTATTGTACTAGAAGCGACATCACAAGAGGCACTGCATCATTTCTGCCAAAAATTTGATACCCTCATCTTTGTCACAAAACCAACCTTTCCATTGGTTGATCGGAACCGTTCATTCGTTATATTTAGTGCCATTCATCCCGAATTGCATGAGCAGGTTAACTTATCACAGGTGGAATTATTATTATGTAATGAGCCGGGCCTTATTCATCGCTATCCCCATGGCTCAGATTATATGCGTACATTGATAGAACGAGGTGTGAAGCTAGAGTCTTACCCACAAGGTTTGTATCGTGAGTTAGTCAATCAACTTGGCAGAAAACCAAGCGATCGTGAATTATTACTCTTCTGGATCGTTCAACAAACAGGAGAAAAAATAGCCGAGGAACAAATTCTATACTCAGGCAACAGTGAAGACAAGGATATGCTCAAATCCTACATCGTAGAAGGTGTCCTACAGTGAAAAAATGGAGAGTATTAGCAAAGAAAGGTGTTAGGAAAGTAAAAGAGCTACGAAAGTATTCACAAAGTGTTCGCCAAGTGAAAAGGAATAGTGGAACAAAACCGATTGCGCTAGCATTTTACTTTTCCCATTGGAAACAAGAGTGTGTGAAGGAATTTTTTCGTGAATATGAGATTATTTTTATCCCCCATACTTTTACTACTGTTTTTTTACACAGGTTGCTCCGTGTAAACAGGGAAAAAGTGTTTTTAATATGGGGATCTAAACAAAATGTACAGCTAGAAGATATAGCTGAAGCCTATCAAGTTCCCATATATCGTGTGGAGGATGGCTTTGTCCGCTCTGTTGGTTTAGGGGCGCTGCATACATTGCCATACTCCTTATGCATAGACAAGACAGGTATTTATTATGATAGTACACAACCAAGTGACTTAGAGCACTTACTGAATCATCATCATTTTGACCAAGATATCTTAGATCGGGCAGCGCGCATCATAGAAGAAATAAAAGAAAACGGCTTAAGTAAATATAACCATCTTTCAACAAAAGATGTGAATGTAGTCTATGGCAGGAAAGCGAACAAGCGGATACTAGTCATTGGACAAGTAGAGGATGACGCTTCGATTTTGATGGGAGCAGCTACACGTTGGACGAACAATGACTTGGTCCGCTTAGCTCGGGAGGAAAATCCTCATGCGCAAATTATATATAAGCCGCATCCTGACGTATTATCTGGTAAAAGACCGCTGCAATCCAATCCAAAAGACGTCACACATCTAGCACAGATTGTCAGCGAACCAATTAGCTTGCATGATTCACTAAAAACCGTTGACCATGTTTATACTATTACTTCTTTATCCGGTTTCGAAGCACTCATGCGAGGCATTCCCGTTACAACAGTCGGAGCCCCTTTTTACTCCAACTGGGGCTTAACAGATGATCGTCAAATGGTAGCCAGAAGAAGAAGGCAACGCACACTTGTAGAAGTATTCGCTGCCGCCTATTTACTTTATCCCAAATATATGAACCCGAATACCAAAGAACCTATCACTCTAGAAGAGACAATCCAATTAATTAATGAAGAGAGGAATGCTCCCGTTCACACTTAATGGCGCGTTCCTTCTCGCCCCATCTTCTTCCTTAAGGATCTCCGTGCCCCTTCCCGCCACTGCTTCACAGCAGAAATAGACACCCCCTCTTTAATGGCAATCTCTCGAATCGAGTGATCATACATGAGTGTATACCATACCCACTTAAACTGCTTCTCCGTCAAACATCCTCGACAAACCCGCAAAAACTCAAGCTCTACAGTAGAATCATCACTCGTTTCATCATCAGCCACCAATAACCAAAACTCTTCCTCAGCCACTACCCACCGCTCTGCGTAGTTAATCGACCGCTTCAACTCATTCAACAATTTCCCCCTCACACAAGCATAAGCATAACTAATAAAAGGCTTTCCCAACCCTTCATCATATCGCTCCCAAGCCTCCCACAAAGCAATCACACCCACCTGATAATATTCCTCTTTCTCCCGATAAATCCCCAAACTTCTCATAATCTTAAAAATCATTGGCTCATACGACTTAAGCACAACCTCAAACTCCTGCACTCTCTAATCATCCTTAAAGGAAGCGCGCTTACCGGTTTTTTCCTAGGTAGGGGTAGTTTAAGATATGGAATAGGAAATGAGCAAAACAAAAAAAGTATGGGAACATCAGTGATTCCAATAAATTTGACATAAAAAAACCGAAAATTGACCGGTTTTTTTAAAAAAAAACAAGATACCTGTAATTTTCTCACTTTTTCGATTTAAGTCTCATTACTAAGTTTGTTTGATATAATCATGTATTGAATATAATCATTTTGGAGGATAAGTTTTTGAAACAATTACAGCTCGAGAGTTTTTATCAGAATGTGTCAAAATATGTGGAGATGGAAGAATGGCAAAATGTCTATAATATATTGAGTGATCGAATAGATGCATTTTTAATGAAGGAAGAACAATTGCTAGACGAACTTAAGAAAATAGAATCCAAAGATAATGAGATATTTCTTCAGTTAGGTTTATATAAGTTTAAAAGTAATAAACAATTTAAGGTACTTAGTTTAAAAAAATATTTTTTACAGCCAAGTATATATTTGAGAACAAAGGTGCAAATAAGTAAACTTAAACTAAAATTAAGTAATATCCTTATATGGTATATTAACAGTCTAATAGAATTAAAAAAATATAATGAGGCTAAGATAATAATTAGTAAGAATGCTACGAACCCTTCAGATGAAATTCTTACATTAGAGGCGAAGCTTGGTTTTTTATTAAACGAGAAAGAGTGGAGTATGAATTGCTATCAAAAATTAATAGCAAACAATGTAAAGTTAATAGAAGAAGATTATGTTAACTATCTCGATATTGCAATAGACGATAATATAGATACTGCATATAAAATGGCTAATCAGGCATATGAATATTATCCGAGCAATGAAAAAATTGCATTATACTTCGTAAAAACATCATTTTTACAAATGAACTGGAAAGAAACTATTAATAGGTTCGAAGAAGTAAAAGAGAATATAAATCTTTATAATGAAGTTTTATTAATTGGTAGCGTTACAAACCAAATATTAGGAGATAGTAAACAAGCTGAGAGTATAATGAAAGATTTTCTAACAGAAAATGAAGGAGAGTCCATTTATAAATATGATAAACCCTATCTAAAAGTTAATTTGTTAGATAATGGAGAAAGTAGAATTGAATATTATAAGATGACAAAACAAACTAAAGAAATTTGTTTAACATTCGATTCTATAAATATAACTTGGGATAGAAATCCATTTTCCTTTAATTTTATACAAAAATTTGATTTAGATATTATTGCTTTAAGAAGGAGAACAAAAGATAACTATTATCAAGATTTACAGATAGAAAAGTATCATCTTGCTGTAAGGGATATTTTGAAAGGGTATGATAAAACATTTGCATATGGATTTAGTTTAGGTGCTTATGCTGCACTATATTATGCATCAGAACTAAATGCTAGCATTTTATCCTTGTCTCCTAGATTATCGGTGCATCCAAATTATAATGGAAAGCCTAGAAAGAAGACAGTTTTCACACATCAATCTTTTTTACCTAAAAATGAGTCTATTAAGCCAATAATTATTTATGATCCAAAGGATCAGTTAGATAATAAATATATAGAGACTAATGTAAAAAAATCTTTTCCTAATGGACAATTCATAAAAACACCTTATTCTGGTCACTCGACAGCACCTTATTTGTTATCAATTGGATTATTAAAGAAAACAGTACAAAGTGTACTAGAAGGAGAACCAATTCCTATAATTGATAGAAAAAAGAACTTACACTCGTATATATATATTAATGAGTTAGCTTCACATTGCTTAAGGAGAAATAAGTTAAATTGGGCGAAGAAATTAATAGACTACTCCTTATCTCTAGAGCCTGATAAAGCAGATACAAAGAAAATAAGTAAAAAAATTTTACAAAAGATGGCTAAATAAATTTAGCCATCTTCTTTGTTTAACACTTCTAATATGTAACAGAAAATTTTGTTAAATCTTATTTGAAAAACTTACATTTTATGATATTATAAAACATTATTATCAGTATGAAAAATTAGGTAGAAAAATGTAAAATAAATGTTATAATGTAATTTGATTGTATTTTTATATAGGTATTTATAATTATATCGAAATAATGTTATGGGAGGATGTGTTTATATGAAAAAAGTAAGAAAAGCCATCATTCCTGCTGCCGGACTTGGAACACGTTTTTTACCTGCTACTAAGGCTATGCCTAAGGAGATGCTTCCAATTGTTGATAAACCAACAATTCAGTACATAATTGAAGAAGCAGTAGCTGCGGGAATAGAGGATATCTTAATCATAACCGGCAAAGGGAAAAGGGCTATCGAAGATCATTTTGACCATGCTCCAGAACTAGAGTCTAATTTGTTGGAAAAAGGGAAGATAGATTTACTGAATAAGGTACAATATGCATCAAACCTTGCAAATATACATTATATTAGGCAAAAAGAACCAAAAGGTTTGGGTCATGCTGTTTGGTGTGCACGTAATTTTATCGGTGAGGAGCCTTTTGCAGTGTTATTAGGTGATGATATTGTAGAAAGTGAAACACCTTGCATTAAACAGTTAATTTATCAATATGAAATCTTACAAAGCTCAGTGATCGGAGTTCAACAGGTACCTGAAAATGAAACAGATAGGTACGGTATAATAGACCCTTTAAATCGTGAAGGTAGAAGGTATAAAGTGAATAATTTTATAGAAAAACCAGTTAAAGGCCTAGCCCCATCTAATTTAGCAATTATGGGTCGATATATTTTAACACCTGATATTTTTGAATTACTGGAGAGACAAGAAAAAGGTTCTGGCGGAGAAGTGCAATTAACAGATGCTATTCAAAAATTAAACGAGTTTCAGAGTGTATATGCCTATGATTTCGATGGGACGAGGTATGATGTTGGTGAGAAATTAGGCTTTATCAAAACAACAATCAATTTTGCGTTAAAGGAAGAAAATTTAAGGAAAGATATAATGGAGTATATGGAACAATTAATAATTAATAAGAAGATTGTAAATTGATATAGTATCGGAACTGATAGTTATTGTATTCGTATCATCTATACTAGCTGGGGCTTTCTTAAAATGAAATGATAAATACGGTTTATAAACTTTTAAGGGAGTTTTACTATTATAATTGTTATACATATTATATAAAAGATAGGTTACCCCATCTTCAATCCATGAAGAGGGGTCTTCTCATGTATGGGAATAAAATTGTAAAATATAGTAACTTTTTTGTTTGATCGGAGGATTAACGTTGAATTTATTAAGTTTGTTATGGAAAGAAAGGCAAAGAGAAAAATGTAATTTGTACGATATATCTTATTCTAATAATGAAGTGGAAGTCTTATTAAAAGAAGAGGGTTTTGAAGAAAGTGTGAAAAGTAATAGTTGTTTATTGCTAGTCAACCGACATACAAAGGAAAGAAAAGAATTCACATTAAAACATAAAATTGTAGGAAATGTTAATGTTTTTTTTGTCAAGTTGTCACTCGGTGAAATACAAAGTTTATTTGCTACATTTAACGAAGTTTGGGATGCATATTATCTAAAAAAAACAAACAATAAAATAACTAATGTTAGAATTAAAAATATTAATAACGAGTATAATAAATATCCTATATATAATAGCGATATTAATAGAGAAACAATTTTTTACTCTACCGTAAAAGGTAATTTGTCTATTAAGATTGAAGAAAGTAACCCTGAGTTTCTTGTAAATAATATTATTCTTAGTAAAAATGGAACTGCGTTTATTGAAGGTACCTTCTCTTTATCATATATAAAACTAGAAAATCTAAATATTTCGAATAACATTTTTATGAAGGATGGATTAAATTTTGAAGTATTAGGAGAATTGTTATTAGATAAGGAAGATGGGGTACTCACAAGTACTTCATTTAAAAAAACTTCATTTAAGATCGATCTAAAAAGAGTAGTCAATAATGTAAAAAAAGGAATACCAATTCACATGTATCTTAAAGTTTCTGATGATGAAACAATTAGGTACATTCCTATAAAACATCATGAAATCTTTAATGAAAAAGCTTCATTTTATTTAGAAAACAAAATACAGGAGATTAGTTTAAAGGCCAATAGTCCTGAATTTGGTATACATATGGAAGTATTAAATGATGATATTCAGGTAGAAGTTAGTGAAATTTATCCAATTGGTAACCAAATAGAAT
Source organism: Cytobacillus sp. FSL R5-0569 (assembly GCF_038007265.1). Classification (NCBI taxonomy): domain Bacteria; kingdom Bacillati; phylum Bacillota; class Bacilli; order Caryophanales; family Bacillaceae; genus Cytobacillus; species Cytobacillus sp. FSL R5-0569. The sequence continues at coordinate 4,132,851 of NZ_JBBOWW010000001.1, read as the reverse complement.
TAAAAGGTAAATTGTTGAATACGTCAAGTGAACTTATTCACATGATGAAAGATCCCCAGATATTTTTTGTGAAAAGAGAAAAGCCTGCGTGTTTTATTCAATACCCAGTTTTAATTAATAATAATCATACTTTTCATTTTGTATTAGATGTAGATGATATAAACCTAAACTTTGAGGAAGATTTATACGGTATTTTCGATGTTTATCTTATCTTATCAGGTATAAAGTACAGGTTAACTAACAGATCTGATGGTATTGTAAATAAACAAAAAATAATCAACCTTCCTCAAATCTTACAACCAAATAATTCAGGTAATTTAATGGCGGTCAAGCCCTATTATACAATTAATAATGAGTTCTCAATGCTCATAAGAGATATATGTCACCTTAAGAAAATAGATAGTGTAAGTATTTTAAAAGATGGTATTAGATTTGAAGGTAAATTAAATATTCAACCACCAAACAATAATGTTAGTGATATATGTCAAGGCCAGTTGAAGGTTAAAGGTGATTTCGGAAGAGTGTTTGAATGCCCTGTTGAATGGACTTTTGAAAAGACTGAAAAGACACCTTTAGAATTTGCGTTTAAAACCGAAATGAAATTTAATGATAGTTTTATTAGCCCTGATAATATTATTGAAGCAATTACTATGAATGCTATTGAATGTAAGGTCTTATTCGGTGATCATCACTCGACATTCCAAATGTCTGTAGACCCTCTTAAAATATATAAATATAAAGATAATAAGTCAGAAACACCTCTTTTTTTAAAAAAGATAGAGACTAAACTTATTGAAAATAGCTATAGAATATTTAACAAGTTATTGCCAATTAAGAAAAACACTATTATCTTTCAAAGTTTTCATGGCAAATCATATTCATGTAATCCAAAAGCCATATATAAATATATGAAAGAACATCATATAGACATGAATTTTGTTTGGGTCTTAAATAATCAATATAAGAAAATAGAAGGAAACCCACAAATAGTCAAACCTAAATCTTTAAAATATTATTATTATATGGCAAGAGCTAAATATTTTGTAAACAATGGTAACTTTCCTGATTTTTATAATAAACGGAAAGGTGCTGTTCATATACAAACTTGGCATGGTACACCTCTGAAAAAATTAGGGTTTGATATAGATATGTCATCGCCTTCCTATAAAGAGAATACGTCACCAGCACTTATGAGAAGGAATAAACGATGGGATTATCTAATTGGTCCTAACGATTATACATCTGAAATATTAAAAAGGGCTTTTAAATACGAAGGTAAAATGTTAGATATAGGTTATCCGAGAAATGATATTTTCTACAATTATAAGGAAGATGTTATTGCGGAATTAAAGAATAGGTTAGGTATACCTCTATCAAAGAAGGTTATTTTATATGCACCAACATGGCGTGATTATGAATTTCATAATGGAAGACCAGAAGAAAACTTTAATGTTAAATTTGATATTGAGAAATTCAGATCTGAGTTCGGAGAAGATTATGTACTTCTTTTAAGGCTCCATTATAGAGATGCTAATAGGCTTAAAATAAATGTTAATAATAATGTTGTTTTGAATGTATCGAATTATGATGATATACAAGAATTATATCTTATAAGTGATATTTTAATAACGGATTATTCATCAGTAATGTTTGACTATGCTAACTTAAATAGACCAATTTTATTTTATGCTTATGATTATAAGAGGTATAGTTCAGAGCTTAGGGGATTTTATTTGAATTTTAAAGAAGAAGCGCCCGGACCAATTGTTACTAGTGAGGCTCGATTATTTCAAGAAATAAGAAATATAGATCAGGTGAAAAATAGATATGCAAGCAGATACAAGAAATTTCAAGGTAAATTCTGTCATTTAGATGATGGTGAGGCATCTAAAAGAGTAATTAATACTGTATTTAAGAGTGGGTGAGGAAAAGTGAAAATAAATTTTTTGATTTTTGATGTGTACGGAATGGGAGGTACAGTCAGGACTGTGCTTAATGTAACAAATTATTTAGCAAGAACAGGGTATGATGTTGAAATTATAAGTGTTTTTAGGCATAGACAGAAGGCTTTTTTCAATATTGACCCTCGAATTAAAGTAACCGTATTACATGATGTCGTTAATCGAGATAAAAATCAAAAGGGATTAAGAAATAAGGTTTCGAATTTCTTGATGAATCGAAAAAGTAGGTTAATACATTCGGATGATGAAGCTTACCACTTTTTTTCTTTGTTAACGGATATTAAAATGTTTAATTACATTAAAACGATACAAGAAGGTATTATTGTATCAACACGCCCTAGCTTTAATATCTTTACAGCAAAGTATGCTAATAAAGGTGTTAAGATAATTGGTCAAGAACATTTGAATTTTTCAATATATCCACCAAGAATGAAAAAATCACTTTTAAAAAATTATATACACTTAGATTTTTTAGCTACATTAACGGATGAAGATACAGATGATTATAAAAAGCTATTGAAAAAGGGAAAAGTCAAGGTTGAGAAGTTAACAAATTCAATACCTGCTTTGCAGGGAGTAACATCGAATGTTGATTCAAAGGTTATAATTGCAGCTGGTAGGCTTGTAGAACAAAAGGGATTTGACTTATTAATAGAGTCTTTTAGTATTGTTAATCAAATTCACCCTGATTGGCAGTTGAAAATATTTGGTAGTGGAAGGGATAAACAAAAGCTCGAAGATTTAATAACAGAAAAAAAACTATATAATCACGTCTTCTTAATGGGACCAACACAAAATATAGAGATAGAATTGGCTAATTCATCTATTTATGCATTAAGTTCACGTTTTGAAGGATTTGGTATGGTTATAATTGAAGCAATGCAATGCGGTGTGCCTGTTGTTAGCTTTGATTGTCCTAAAGGGCCAAGTGAGATAATATCTCATAATGTTGATGGATTACTAATCGAAAATGGAAATACAGAGAAGTTGGCAAACGGTATGATTGAGCTGATAGAAAATAAAGAAAAAAGAAGAGCATTTTCAGTGAAGGCAATGAAAAATGTTAAAAGGTATGAAATTGAGAATATAGGACAATTATGGGAAAAGTTGATTGATGGAATCTTTTCGGAAAATGAGGAGCATAAACTTAGAATTAGTGAAACTACTAAGACGTTCTAATAATTGTGAAGGAGTTAATATGATAGGAAACAAAATATTAAACGATGTAAACTATATATCTTTTGATGAAAATTTACTAATTGTTGATTTTAACAAGAATGTCGATGAATTTAACATAAAAATAACTGTAAAAAAAAGAAAAAATCATAATGATTTTAGGTATGAATCCGAAATTGAGTTTGTAAGTATTGACAACACAACTAATACTTTTTTTATTAACATAAGTAAATTGCCAATATCAAAAGACGGTGAAAATATTTGGGATGTTTTTGCAGAAGTAATAGATAAAGATGGTTTTACTATAGAACAGGATTTGTTGCTACTTAAAAACAATTATAATTTTAATTATTTTAGTTATTTTCAAGACGGTTATTTACTTAAAAGTAAACCATATATTACTAGTAAATTTAATAGTTTATCAATACTTATTAAAGTTGATCAGATAAAGGCAAATATCTTTAGAGTTTCTAATAATGACAAGGACTTATTGTTAGAAGGTGAGCTACAATCCGAAGAGATGGATATTTTCACTATATTAGAAGAACCTGTAAATTTTGAAATTATTTCAAATCAAAATGATATTCTTAATGTAGAAAAATCAAGTGTGTTATTACTAAACTCATATTTTACTATTAAGATTAATTTAGAAGGTTTGTTGAAGTGTATAAAATCTGGAGAAGGAGAGTATAGTGTTATCTTGAATTTGTGGATTTCAAACTTCAATGAAAGAAAAGTCCCAATTTCAGATGAATCGAATACCTTTAGTATAAAATATAAAGATTCTTCTATAATTTATCATAAAGGGAAGATCTTATTAAATTAAAAAAAGAGGTTAAGTTATGGGACATGAGTTTACCGTTTCTGAAACAAATATTTTAGATTTTAAACCTGATTACACAAAGGATAAACTATTTATAAATACATTTCAGAATAAGAGCCTTTTAAATCTTGCAAGAGAATATGAAAATGCTTATAAAATGTATAAAGAGATAATATCTAAAGATTATATTTTGTACTATCATGATAAAAATAATTCTAGGTTTTGTAAAAGGGGGTTATTTGAAAATTTATGGGTAAGAAAAGATTTAATAAAACAGGGAGAGCTTTTTTATTCGATTGATGAACAGATAGAGAATAAGGAAACCATTTTGCAAAGAAAGAAATTATTAGTCATTTTTTCCTGTATGCCCAGACCTGAGGATTATGATAGTAGCTTAACAGCAGATAGGTGCTTTACACCGTTTTTTAAATCCATAGCTAGAAGTTTAGTTAAGGATGTAATTATTATGAGAATAATGGATCTTAACCTATCACACGGATCTCATTACATTAATACATATAACTATCCAAATATGGAAGATGACGTGCAGGCAGCGATAGAAATAGTGTCATCTCAATATAATATAGAGAAAGAAAACATCTTATTATATGGAGTCTCTAAAGGAGGGACAGGAGCACTTTATCATGGTAGTAAAAACGATTATAAAGTGGTTGCTGTTGACCCTATAATTAGTTTAGAGGAATATAATAATAATAACGATGAGCATTTTTTAGTAGGATTAAGAAAAGTAGACCTAATTGAAGATATAAATAGTTTTCTATCAGAAAGTAAACTAACTAAATTTGTAATAGGAAATGAAAATGTTAAGTTTAACTATAAGAAAATCATGGAATTAAACGATAAGGTAGAAAAGGTTATTTTGAAAGACGACAAAATAACCCATCATAATGAAGTATCAAGAAATTGTGTGCCCGAACAACTAACTCTCCTGAATATGTTATTATCTGAGACTATAAATGTTACTGTTGGAAAAGAATTAATGTTATTATAGAATTAGAATATTTTTACATTGAAGTTTGTACTTTAAAACCGAGAGGAGCACTATACTTGGCCAAGAGTGTCATTAAATACTTCAGTCGCAAAGTTCCTTTTATTAAACAACCTATACGTGATTATATTAAGAATGAACGGTTTAAGATTCGCGCGAAGTATAATTATTATGTGAATCATTTAAAAGTGGAAGATCGAGTGATTTTGTATGAGGCATATCATGGTAAAAGTTTTACGTGTAATCCATTAGCTATTTTTTTAGCGTTTGAAAAAAGAACTGATTTCGATCAGTTTCTTCATATTATAGTGGTGAATGAAAACGATTCTTTTGTAGACACATTACCAAAAAGAAAAAATATAAAATTTGTAGCAGTAGATGATGATCTTTATTTAAGATACTTAGCTACTGCCAAATATCTAATTAATAATACGTCCTTTCCTTATTATTTCATTAAACGAGAAGGTCAGGTATATGTGAATACATGGCATGGGACCCCCCTTAAGACGTTAGGAAGAGATATTAAACAAGCGGGCATGACTGATCATATGAATATCCAGCGGAATTTATTACAAACGGATATATTGGTTAGTCCTAATCAATTTACATATGAAAAACTATTGTCTTCACATGATATTTACGAAATTTTTCCAGGATGGGTTGCTGATATTGGTTATCCTCGTGTCGATCGAACGCTAGCTGCTTCAAGTAAGGATGTATTATCTCAGTTAGGGGTAACGAGTGGAACTAAGGTGATCTTATATGCCCCAACGTGGCGGGGGACGGTAGGAAATGAGGCAGATATGAGTGAGCAACTACTTAAGGATGTCCTCCATTTAAAGAGGGAATTAGGCAGTGACTATACTGTATTATTGAAGTCTCATTATTTTACCTTTAAGTACTTTGAGGAAAACCAAAAACAAGAGCTATGTGTACCAAATGGCATGGACACAAATTTATTGCTATCAGCAGTCGATATTTTAATAACTGATTATTCTAGCATCTTTTTTGACTTCTTACCGACCGGGCGTTCAGTCATTTTCTATGGAGATGATATTGAACAATATAGTCATGAAAGAGGATTCTACCTCCCGATTGATCAATTACCTGGACTACTCACTCAAAAGCTAGAAGAAGTGATTGTGCATATTAAAAATATCGACTTAGAGCAAGAGAAATATAATGAGAAGTACAAAGAATATCAAGAACAGTTTTGTTATAATGATGATGGACAGGCTGCTTCAAGACTGTTATCAATCTTATTAGACAAAGAACAGAAGCATTTAATTAAAACGGAAACAAATAAAGAGAAAATTATTATGTATTGCGGAGCTTTCTATAATAATGGTATAACGATGTCTGCTTTAACCTTATTAAATGCGATTGATTATGATAAATACGAAGTGGTTGTCATAGAGAATCCGAAAGGTTCTGAAGAAAAATGGGTAAATATTAAAAGAGCTAATCCTAATGTTCATTTTATTTATCGACCTGGTGTTCTCGGTAGAACAGTTCTTGATAGCTATAAACATCAATGGATCTTGAATCGTGGTGTCAGTGGACAAATTGTAGAAAAGGTACTTCCAGCACATTTATATTATAATGAGTTTCGCCGGTTAGTTGGAGACGTGAAATTTGATCATGCAATAAATTTTGGTGGTTATAATGATTTTTGGAGTCTCCTATTTGCCTTTTCGCGAATAAAGAATAAATCTATTTATCTTCATAACGATATGATGGAAGAATTTAATAAGAAAATCAAAGGCAAATTTAAACATAAAAAGAATCTAAAAGTGATTTTTTCTATTTATAAATATTATGATAGAATCATCTCAGTAGCAGAATCGACACACGAAACGAATATGAAAAACTTAGAGCAGTTAGTACCAGATAGTCACAAAAAAATGACATATGTTAATAATCTTGTTGATAGTAACCGTGTGAAGACACTGATGAATCAGTATGATTATATCGAAGTGAACGGGAATAATTATCTTGTTACGGACCAATTAGCAGAGTCTGTTAAGTTAACTATTCAAGGAGTCATAGCTCCTGAAGAGGTAGATGTAAACTTTGTCACTGTTGGTAGACTTTCACCTGAAAAGGGTCATGAAAAATTAATTCATGCATTTTGGGCTTTATACCAATATGATCAGCATGTTAAGCTTTATATCGTTGGGGAAGGACCACTAAAAGAATCATTGCAATCTCTTATTAAGAAGCTAAAAATGAATGATCGCATTATATTGGTGGGACAATTATCTAATCCCTTTGCTCTTATTAATCAGTGTGATTGTTTTGTTCTTTCTTCAAATTATGAGGGTCAAGGACTCGTTCTACTCGAAACATTGATTATAGGTAAACCGATTATAGCAACAGATGTAACAGGTGTTAGAAGTGTCCTTAAAGAAGGCTATGGTGAGTTAGTAGAGAACAATCAAGAAGCATTGGCTGAAAAGTTAATTCAATTTGTTGAGCGTTACCGACAAAAATGTTTACCTAAGAGAAGTTCTTTTCATGATGAACAATATAATCAAGAAGCCTTAAACCAATTTTATGGTAAAGTACTAGGGAAATCATTATAATATTGTTATCGGCAATGTAAGGGAATTATTCATCTTTTAATTCCCTTTTTATTTTTGCTCTGTCGCAACAGAAAATGACAATTTCATCATTCAATGATAAAATATTTTCTCGGGGAGAGTAATTCATTGTTAAAAGAAAATTAAAGGCACGGAAAGGAAAAACGCATGCGTTCTGTAGTGACAGTTTTAAAAGAACAAATCAAAAGTTTTTATTTAGTTAGACGCCTTTCTGTTTATGAAATGAAAAGTGCGAACAGAAACAACTATTTAGGGATTCTATGGGAAATTATAAACCCTATGATTCAAATTGCGATTTATTGGTTTGTGTTTGGCTATGGGATATTTAAAGCTGTTGGTAGACCTGATGTGAATATAGGTGATGAGGTTTATATCCCCTATTTTTCATGGATGTTATCAGGCATAGTCGTTTGGTTCTTTATTAATCAATCGATCACAATGGGCTCGAAATCGGTTTATTCGAGAATTAAGATGGTATCCAAAATGAGTTTCCCAATGAGTGTCATACCTACCTATGTGATTTTTGCAAAGCTTTATCAACATTTAATGTTACTAGTTATTGTACTCATTATGTTCCAATTTATGGGTTATCCAATTTCTGTATATTATATACAATTACCTTATATGATGTTAGCGACCTTAATATTCTTGGTTTCGCTATCACTGATCACCTCTACTATTTCAACAATTGTACGTGATTTTCAAATGGCTATTCAATCAGTAGTGAGGATTCTCATCTATGTATCACCATTCTTATGGCCACCATATGAACTTGAGCCTGAGATTGTGCCAACATTAATGCAGCTGAACCCGATTTATTACTTAGCAGAAGGATATCGTGCGACAATCTTAGGTCTAAATTGGTATCCATTTGTGAATTGGGAATATAGCCTTTATTTCTGGGGAATTACTATACTATTATTTGTCGTTGGTTCGATTTTACATGTGAAATTTAGAGATCGCTTCGTAGACTTTCTATAAGATGGATGTGAATTATGGAACATTCAGTTGTTTTAAACAATATAACGAAAAAATATAAAATGTATGATGGTAATAAGGAAAAGTTATTAGATATCTTATTACCGAAAAGTTATGGTGAAGATTTTTACGCGTTGCAAAATGTTAGTTTTACAGCTGAAAAAGGTGACGTTGTTGGATTTATTGGAGTGAATGGTTCGGGTAAATCCACTCTGTCCAATATCCTTGCCGGCATTATCCCACCTACTACAGGTGAGGTAACCATCAATGGGAAGACGGCATTAATTGCTGTCAATTCAGGTTTGAATAATCAATTGACCGGGCGCGAAAATATCGAATTAAAATGTCTGATGCTCGGTTTTAGTAAAGCGCAGATTAAAGAGTTAGAACCGGAAATTATTGATTTTGCTGATATAGGTAAATTTATTGATCAACCGGTCAAAAGCTATTCCAGTGGGATGAAATCACGTTTAGGCTTTGCTATTTCTGTAAATATTGATCCGGATATATTAGTGATTGATGAAGCACTTTCAGTCGGTGATCAGACATTTGCCGATAAATGTTTAGATAAGATGAATGAGTTTAAAGCAAAAGGGAAAACAATTTTCTTTATTAGTCACTCGATTGGTCAAATGAATCGTTTCTGTGAGAAAGCACTTTGGCTGGAGTATGGTGAAGTGAGAGAGTTTGGGCCGATTAAAGAAGTCATGCCAAAATATCAGGCTTTCTTAAAGGAATATAAAGCGATGAGTGCTTCTGAGAAGCGTGCCTTTAAAGAAAAGGCAATGAAGAAGCAAGCAGGACTTGTTACAAATTAAATAAATGTTTATGAAGAGTGAGGCTAAATTGATTTTTAGCCTTTTTTTCTTTGCAAAATTTGGTATAGTAAAAAGGACTAATTTAATAAATAATGGGGAAAAAGATATGGCCATTGAATCAGTTCATTTTGAGAATGTAACGAAGCGTTTTAAAATGTATCAAAACAATAAAGAAAAACTATTAGATATATTCGTACCTAAAGGATACGGTGAAGATTTCTACGGATTGCAGCATATCAACTTCACTGCTTATCAAGGCGATGTCATTGGTGTGATTGGTATTAATGGTGCTGGAAAATCTACACTGTCCAATCTTATTACAGGAGTAGTACCTCCTACCACTGGTGATATAACGATTAATGGTAGTGCATCGCTTATTGCTATTGCATCAGGTCTTAACAATCAATTAACAGGTCGAGAGAATATTGAATTAAAATGTCTCATGCTAGGGTTTAATAAGAGAGAAATTCAGCAATTGATGCCTGAGATTATTGACTTTGCTGATATAGGTAAGTTTATTGACCAACCAGTTAAAAACTATTCTAGTGGTATGAAGTCACGATTAGGCTTTGCCATTTCTGTAAATATTGATCCTGATATTATTGTCATTGATGAAGCCCTCTCGGTTGGTGACCAAACCTTTACTGATAAATGTTTAGATAAGATGAATGAATTTAAACAAAAAGGTAAAACCATCTTCTTTATTAGTCATAGTATTGCACAGGTAAAGAAATTCTGTGATAAAGCATTATGGCTAGAGGCGGGAGAAGTGAGAGATTACGGCACTATCGGTGAAATTATTCCAAAATATGAAAAGTTCCTAAAGGATTTTAAATCACTAACCAAAGAGGAACAGAAGAAATTCAGACAGGATATTTTAGATAGGCGCAGTCAGTTGAATAATTATACTGACAACATTGAAACCAATAATGCTAACGTTGTTTCTAGTGATATTCAGCGAAGTTCAAGAGTAAAAAAACGTACAAAACCTAGTCGTAAAAAATGGAAATTTATTTTAGGATTAAGTACACTCTTAATACTCCTATCCGTTAGCACTCTATTTCTTATAAATAACTATCACTCATCGAATTCGACTGTGAAGACCAACCAAAATGAATCACCTGTAGCATCAGAAGAACCAAAAGCTGTAGAAGAAGGTTTAAAGGATAAATCATTAGATATTAGGTATGTAACGGTCTCAAGTGCTAATATAAGACAAGAACCAACAATGGAGAGTGAAGCTATAGACTTTGCTGTTTTTGGTTTTCCATATGAAGTATTAGAAGAAGAAGAAGGATGGGCTAAAATCCAACTAAATGATAATGAAGAAGGCTGGGTTAGTACAACGGTTTTGGCAAGATTAAATAATACAGTTGTTGACCAAGAGATTGAGACCAAATTAAATGGCATTGTCGGTCCTAATTTCCCTCTAGAAACTGTTGTGAACACTTTAGGGAAAGGGCAAGTGATGGAGGAACCTTTTGAACATGCAGAATATATTTACAAAGATGAAGCAATCAATGGTGTGATTATTGATATGAATGGTCCATCTACAGATACCTTATTTAATCAATTGGGAGAACCAGATATGGAGTTAGAGGAGACGAAATCTTTCTTATATCATGGAGAAGAATTTGATTACTTATTTCAAGGAGTAGAAGATGGAACAATAAGCTCACTTCAGTTGATTAAAAGAAGTTAAAAAAAGGTCTTATTCTTCACCTCATAGGTTGATAGAATAAGACCTTTTTTCTTATATATCTAAGTGTGATTTCAATTCTTCTTGTACTTTTAATTGCTCTTCATTTGAAACGATTAAATACCAAACATCATTGATACGCTGACCATTGCCGGATATGGTTAGCTGGTCAATTTTTCCGACTGCATTTTTATAATTTTTTTGGATATCACGCATTTCATTGAAAGACAAGTTCGTTCTAACATTCTTACCTAACGCATCTAAGATGTCATCATAGTTTGTGAGTGTGTTAAGGCTCATCCCTTTTTTAATGACTCCTTGAATCACTTGACGCTGACGGTCTTGACGACCGAAGTCACCGTTTGGATCTTCTTTTCTCATCCTGACATAGGATAATGCTTCGTCGCCATTTAAGGTGTTTGCTCCTTCTGTAAAGGAAGAATTCCCTTGTTCAAATGAGAGGGAACTGTTAACTGTAATGCCTCCAACCGCATCAACAATATCTTTAAATCCTTCCATATTTACCTTGATATAATAATCAATTGGGATATCAAGGAAGTTTTCCACCGTGGCCATCGCCATTTCCTCATTGCCGAACGCATAAGCATGGTTAATCTTATCATCAAAGCCCTTACCGACAATTTCTGTACGTGTATCTCTTGGGATGCTTAACATTTTCATTGATTGGTCATTTGGATTAACAGTGATAACAATGATTGTATCTGAACGCCCTTTGTCTCCGCTTCTTTCATCTACTCCGAGCATTAAAACAGAAAATGGCTCTTGTTTAGTCAGTGTAAGCTCCTGCTCTCTTTTCTCTGTTTTATACTTGATTGGTTGATGCATCGTTTCTACAGCCCCTGAAACAGAACGATAGACCATAAACCCATAGATGCCAACTGCAATGACCATTAACAGAACAATAGAACCAGTTATTTTTAACCATAACGGCTTCTTTTTCTTAGGTTGGCTACGCATTTCTTTTCCCCCATACGAATGTTAATTTGATTGATATATGTTATAGAATACCAAATTATTAGTTCGGTGGATATAAAATAAATGTAAAATAGACAATATTAGACAAAAGTTCTTCTTATTCGTAAAGTGAATGTAAAAAAAATAATAAATACTGTCATATTTTAATATGTTAATATGAATGTGGGGTATGTAGAATTTAGCACTACTGGAAAATTAGTTATAAAGTATCATAACTTTAGAAGAGGAGGAGAAAATGACTAAACTAAAGAAACATATTTCCATGTTTCTTATTGCTTTATTAGTATTCGGTTTAACTTCGAATATAGGATATGCGAATGAGATAAATAATAAAAGTGTTGAACAAGAACCAATTACATATGTTGTAAATGAAGAGCAACAAGTTGCTGTATATCTTGAAGATTCACAAGAAAGCGAGATTTTATTTCATTTAATTAAAGATTCAGTATTTGATATCGTAGAACTAGGGGACGAGTACTCTTATATTCAAACAAAGGACGAAGAAGATAATGAAGTACTAGGTTACGTCCTTAATGAAGAAATTGATCAATATGCGATTGTTCAAGATAAACCTGATGAAGAAGAGTTAAGCGGTGAGAAACAGGAAGAAACGATTGAGACCCCTTTGACAGAAGAAGCGCAAGAGAATGCTCCTAATGAGGAAGAGGCGGTAAGTGAGGAGAATACTCCTATCGACTCAACAGAAGGACAAGATAATCTTACTGAAGAGGATGAACTCACTGAAGAAGAAAGTCAAACAGATGAATTAAAAGAAGATGAAGCACAACAAGCGCTACCAGATGAACAGGAAGTAAGTGATGAGCAACCTGTAAAATCAAGAATGCTTATGAGTAAAGCTTTAGTTACTGTACAAGGTGTCGCACTTAAAAACCCCACAAATGTTTACACAGAATCCAGTCGAAATTCTACAGTGTTAAAGAGCTACTCTCAAGGTAAAATTCTTAAATTTGAAAAGTCGAATAATCAATGGCTACAAGCAACTGTTTATGTAAATGGTAAGGCAGTAGCAGGTTACATCAATAGTGATGATGTTGACTTACTTGTTGAAAAGCAAGAGAGTTCGAGAGGAATCGTTTATAACGAGAATCTACATGTTTATTCTACACCGTCTAAAAACTCGAATGTCTTAAAGAGTTATAATGAAGGACATACGGTAGTGTATCAAACATATTCTTCTCAATGGAATGAAGCGAAAGTTTATGCTAATGGTAAATGGCAATATGGCTTCATTCATGAAGATGATGTGATTCCAGAAAACACACCACAATCTACGTTAAATGGTGTGGTGAAAAATGAAAAACTCAATGTGTATAGCGGATTATCAAAATCATCTAATGTGCTGAAAAGCTATAATGAAGGTACAAGTGTTAAATACAGAACACATACTGCGAATTGGTATGAAGCGACTGTCTATGTGAATGGAAAAGCGACTACAGGTTATATTCATAAAAGTGATGTAATCAATGATGATGCGAAGCAAGAGACACTCAGTGGCATTGCAAAAAAACGTGTCAATGTATATAGCAGTACTTCAACAAGCTCAAGTATCCTAAAAAGCTATAATGAAGGTAGTACCCTTAAATATAAAACTTTCACGAAGAATTGGTATGAAGCAACTGTCTATGTAAATGGAAAAGCAACAACAGGCTATATTCAAAAAAGCGCAACTATTGACGAGGATGCAGCTAGAACTGATTATAGAGGAGTGGCTTTGGCCTCGCCAACAAAGGTGTATGCAAACGAATCAACTTCAGCTAATGTGCTGAAAAGCTATGGTTCTGGATCCATCCTTAAGTATCGTTCGTATACTGACAACTGGTACGAAGCAACTGTTTATGTAAATGGAAAAGCAACAACAGGTTATATCAATAAAAAAGATGTTGAAAATAGTAAGAACCCACAACAAACATTAACAGGTACAGCACAATCAAAAGTGACAGTTTATACAAAGGCCTCTAATACGTCTAGTGTCTTGAAAACTTATAGTAAAGGTTCCAAAATTAAATATAAAACCTTTACATCGAATTGGTATGAAGTGACTGTGTTTGTAAATGGAAAAGCTCAAACTGGTTATATTAAAACGAATACGATGGAAAAAGGATTACAAGGAAAAGTTATTGTGCTTGATCCTGGACATGGTGGTCATGACCCAGGGGCAATGGGCATAGAAAAAGACTTGAATCTTAACACCGCTAATTATCTGCGTTCTTATTTAAATGCCGCAGGAGCTGAGGTAATCATGACTCGATCTACTGATGTATATTTAACATTAGCTGAACGTGTAGAAATTAGCCATCAATATAGTGCAGATGCTTTCATTAGCATTCACTATAATTCAAATCCAGACCCTAGTCCTAATGGAATTGAAACCTATTATTTACCTTCTAATGAGAATGAACGAGAGCTAGCCCAATTGATTCAAGATGGCGTTGTCGCTGAAACAGGGTTACGAGATCGTGGGGTTAAAAATAATGGGAACTTCCATGTCATTCGTGAGAATCAAAATGTGGCAGTCTTAGTAGAGTTAGGATTTCTTTCAAACCCTAAAGAATATGATGTTGTTACGAAAGCAGCTTATCAGAAAAAAGCAGCTAAGGGGATTTATAACGGTTTGAATCAGTACTTTAATTAAAATAAGTATAAAGGAAGAGCGTAACTATTGGTTACGCTCTACTTTTTTATGTTCAGAATGTAAGTCTGCTTGTAAATATTTCACGAATCGATAACTCGCTTTACCGTCATTATTAGTATTCCACTCATGATTAAATGTATTTATTAAATGGTAATCAAAACTTTGCTGACGAATGACTTCAATTAGCTCATTAGTGGAAGAAACAACGGGACCGGGTACAAGTTCTTTATATTCGGTCCAAAACCCTCTACTTTCTTTATAATGATTTAAATCATATGGATAAAAAATCATAGGTTTATTCAGTAATGAAAATTCAAATGGAATAGAAGAATAATCTGTTACTAAAATATCTGTTATGAAAAGTAATTCATTGGTGTTAGCAAAGTGAGAGAAATCATAAACAAAATCTTTCATACTGTCATCGATAGTTACTGTATTTCTGATTGCTGGATGAAGCTTTAAAAGTATGAGGTAATCGGAATCTCTTAGATCTTGATACAATAGTTCTAAGTCAATTTTGAGCTCATAAGTCTCTAAGTTCTCATCCCTAAATGTAGGGGCATATAGTATTAATTTCTTGGTACGCAGTTCAGGATATTGTTGCAGTAATCGCTCTTTTTTCTTATAAATACTTTCTTCGTGAAAAAACACATCTGTTCTTGGTATCCCAATAGGTAGGAAGTGATTTTCGTTTAGGTTAAACGCTTCTTTAAAAATTTCCTTCATTTTATCCGATCCAACAATGACTTGGTGGAACTGTTTATATACTTTTTGAAAACGTATTAATGCTTGTTTACTTCTTTTTTTATTTGAAGGATCCTTCAATCCGAAACGTTTAATCGCTCCATTCGCATGCCAAAGTTGGTAACACTTCACCTCTGTTTTAAATCGAATATTTGCTAAAAAACCATAGTAATTATCGACTAAAACAATTTTTGTCGTTGCCAGATGAAACAAGCCTTCTAAAAAGGCGATGGGTGATGATGGGGTGAATTGTAAAATTTGATCATCATCTTGTTTAATAGCATTGAATTCAGATGTTAATGAACTTTTCGTCAATAAAAAAATAGTGCGACAAGATTGCTCTTGTCGCTTCCATTCTTTATATATATTTATGCTATTCTCAGAAAAAGAAACTACATGAACAACTTTATCCTTAGTTGGAAAAAGAATATTAAAAAATTTAAAGACCATTCCAAAAAAGAATAAGTAGATATTTATAGCAATTTCTCTAGCCATTTTGTACTTCGAAAAGATCGTTTTTAATTTTAGATGTAGAAATACCTACTGTTCGAGGCAAGTATACTACTTCACAATATTCTTCCAAGAAATCAAATTTTCCTTCCCAATCATCGCCCATAACAAAAACATCAATATCGTTATTAATTACATCTTGAACTTTTTGATCCCAGTTATCTTCAGCAATGACCTTATCTACATAACGAATAGATTCTAGAATCATTTTTCTGTTTTCAAAACTGTGGTAAGCTTCTTTACCTTTAATTTTGTTAAATTCGTCAGAAGAAATAGCAACTGTTAAATGATCTCCAAGGTCCTTTGCTCTTTTTAATAGATTAATATGGCCCCAGTGCAATAAATCAAAAGTGCCATATGTTAATACCTTTTTCATACGAAAAACCTCCTCTGAAGCTAAAACGTCTTAGTATATCTATTTTAATATCGTCCAAAAGTCAGTCAATAATAGTCATAATATATATATTAAGGTAGTTATGGTCTGATTTCAAGTAAGATCAATGGTTGAAATAGCATATTTTTCTTCCTCAAAAATCTTAATAATCTTAATTATATTACCACTAAATATACTTACTTTAAACGCCATTCTAGAAATTGTAAGAAAAGTTACATATATGTTAAGAGTTTATTTAATTATTTCACATATATAAGTGATACGATAATATGGTTAAGGGAAGTATAATGGATTAGATGTACAAATAATAAAAAAAGCTTTATTATGATAAAATATTAACATTGATTATGAATGTCTGGGTGATTACACATGTTCTTATTTAACAAACGAAAAAAGAAGCAAAAGCCAAAATTAAAAGAACGTTTAATAATGATGCAAACTGAAGAGGAATTGTCAATTAAAGGTAAGTTATTACATTCTAAGTATAGAGTAGTTAGTTTGCTATTAAAAGCTCGTCTATCCGAAGAAGAGTGGGCGTTTACTAACGATGAAACCAACGATGGTTCTTTTTCATTTGAAGTTGGCCTAGCTAAATTGGTCAAAGATTTATCTAATAGTATAGATGAAAATTTTGATTGGTTCTTAAAAGTTATGGTTTCTACAGAAGACTTAACTGAGAACCAAATCCAAAAATTAGAATTAAAAGCAGAATTCGTAGAAGAGGATGGTAAATTATACGCTGTTTATCCTATTCGCCTCGGAAGATTTGCTTACACAGAAAATCATGGATTTCATTACGTTTATCATAATCAGAATAGTGGAGTTTGTTATTTAACGGATAAAGGAAACTTGTCTTTCTTGTTGAATAAAACACCACTTGTCAAAGTTAAATCACAAATAGATCGAATGAAAACAGGTGAGAATTCTTTTAATATCGAAGGAAAGATATTCACAAAGGGTTCTAAAATCATTACATCGAAAATCGTCTTAAAATCAAGGAATACAAGTGATGAAATTGAATTAGGAATAAACCTTTCTTTCAACAAAGACCAAACATCAGAAAAATACGGTCTAAATCGTTATTACTATTCCTCTAAAATAAACCTAAATACAGTTAATAAAGGTTCGATACTTGAAGAAGATATTTATGACTTTTATTTGGTTATACAATTAAGCGATCAACTTGAGGAAAAATACATTCGCATAGGTAGACCAACTTTTAGAGCTAGACATTTTGTTAAGGAAAGTTACGGTATAAATGGACAAGAAGTAGCCATTGTAACACCTTACTATACATTTAAAGGATCAAATTTATCTTTAGAGGTCTTTAGTTTCGACTTTGATACTTTTAAGTTCTTACAGAAGAAATTAAAGTTTGCCTGGCTCCATCGATTATTAAATAGGCAAAAGGATATATGGTTAGTGGGTGAAAGGCCGTACAAAGCGCAAGATACAGGATATCATTTCTTTAAATATATGAGAGAGAATCATCCTGAAAAAAATGTTTATTATGTTATTGAATCAGATTCTCCTGAAAGAAAAAATATTGAACAGCTAGGAAATATTATTGATTTTAAATCTAAAGATCATATAATTAAGGCTTTAACTGCTCGAAGGATTATTGGTTCACATCATCCTGATTATTTATTCCCTATTCGCTCTAAAAGATTTAAAAATGCTGCAAAAGGGATTAAAGTTTTTCTTCAACACGGGGTTATGGGAACAAAAAATATGATTGCTAACTATGGTAAATCATCACAAGGTTTCGAAACGGATATGTTCATTGTTAGTTCTGAGTTTGAAAAAGAAATGATTGTTAATGATTTTGGATATAATCCTAAGGATGTTTTTGTTACTGGATTATCCAGATTCGATAGCCTTTTGAGTGATGATGTTTTGAAAAAAGAACAAATCTTAATTATTCCTACATGGAGAGACTGGATTACGAATGATGAAAGTTTTATCGAGAGTGAGTACTTTGCCCGGTACAAGGAATTGGTCAATCATCCTCACTTACACAAGCTAGCTGAACAGGGTAATGTTGAATTAATATTTTGTTTGCATCCTAATATGCAAAAATTTACGAACTATTTCTCAGATTCTCCTGTGAAAGTTATTAGTCAAGGTGAAGTTGATGTACAACATTTATTAAAAGAAAGTGCACTTATGGTTACTGATTATTCGAGTGTGGGCTTTGACTTTAGCTTTTTGCATAAACCAATTGTCTATTATCAATTTGACCGAGAGAGGTTTATTGGCAAACGCCCTTCTCATCTAGACCTAGATAATGACTTGCCTGGAGACATTTTTTCAGATGTTGATGGTGTATTATCGAGAATTGGATTTTATATTGAAAATGGATTTAAATCTTCCGAGGAAAATATCAAAAAAGCTAATAAATTTATGACATTTAGAGATAGACAATCCAGTCAAAGGATTTATCAAGCGATTTCTTCTTATCCAGGTAAGAGTTTTTATATGCAATTAATAGAAAATGATCTAGTAATGGGATTAGGAAATAGATTTAGAAAAAGTCGATACTACTTTCCGGCAATGAAGCTATTTTATAAAATGGCTAGAGTCATCATTCCGAAAGATAAAAAACTTATTGTTTTTGAAAGTGGAGTAGGTAAGCAGTTTGCAGATAGCCCAAGAAATATATATGAAGAAATTGTAGAACGTCAGTTAGATTATAAAAAAGTATGGATTATAAATAACAATATACGTTTCAAAGATAAAACAACTAGGAAAGTAAAAAGACTTAGTCCTAGATATTATTATTATTTAGCGAGAGCTGGTTATTGGATTAACAACCAAAATTTCCCAACTTATATTGAAAAAAGTAAACGTACGACATATATTCAAACATGGCATGGTACACCTTTAAAGAAAATGTTATTTGATATAGAAAACATACAAGGTAGGGATGAAACATATCTCGAGCGTGTACATCATGCTACTAAAAATTGGGATTATCTTGTTTCACCTAGTAAGTATGCTACAGAAGCGTTTCGAAGTGCATTTAGATATAAAGGTGAAGTATTAGAGGTTGGTTATCCAAGAAATGATATTTTTTATAAGCCAGAGCAATTTGAAATCATCCCTGAAGTAAAAAAGAAATTAAATCTACCTGAAGGTAAAAAAATTATTTTGTATGCGCCCACCTTTCGAGATAATGATACTAAAGGAAAGAATAAATTTCAGTTTAACCTTAAGATGGATTTACAGAGGATGAAAGAGGAATTAGGAGATGAATTTATTCTCCTAGTAAGAATGCATGTTGTCATCAGTAACCGTTTGGTTATAGATGATGAGTTAAGCGATTTTGTTTATAATGTATCCAACTATTCTGATATTAGTGATTTATATCTAATTAGTGATGTACTAATGACAGATTATTCCTCTGTTATGTTTGATTTTGCTAACACAGGAAAACCTTTATTGTTTTTCACGTATGATTTGGAAGAATATAAAAATGATATTAGAGGCTTTTATATGGATTTCGAAAATGAAGCACCAGGCCCATTTGTATTTAATACAGATGATATAATACAGGTGTTACACAAGTTACCAGCAATTGAAGAAAATTATGCTCAAAAGTATCAATTATTTAGAGAGAAGTTTTGTGGTCTAGAAGATGGTAATGCTGCTAATCGGATAGTGAATAAATTCTTCGTAAAATGAAAGGTTTAATAAAATGATCAAAAGGTTTTTAACGAGGGTAAAAAGATCACGTTATATTAAGCTACTATATAAAGTGATTTTTCAATTAATAGGTCTGTTACCAGCCAAAAAGAAGTTAATTATATTTGAAAGTTACCTTGGAAAACAATACAGTTGTAACCCAAGAGCGATATTTGAGTATTTACAAAAGAATTATCCAGATTATGATATGTATTGGAGTGTAGATCCGAGATATCATACAGCATTTTCAGAAAAAGGTTTAAAAACATTGAATCGGTTTTCAATCAAGTGGCTAATTGCAATGGCAAGGGCCAAGTACTGGGTCTTCAATAGTAGAACGCCAGGATGGATTCCAAAACCGAAACATACTGTCTATTTACAAACATGGCATGGGACACCATTAAAGAAATTAGCAGCAGATATGGATGAAGTGCATATGCCAGGTACGACAACAGAAAAATATAAAAGAAATTTTTTAAATGAGTCAAAGAGGTGGGACTTTTTAGTCTCGCCTAACCAGTATTCTTCAGAAATATTTGAACGTGCTTTTGATTTTAGTAAACAAATGCTGGAAACTGGATATCCAAGAAATGATTATTTATATACACATAATAACGAATCAACCATCCAACATTTAAAATTGCAATTAAATATTCCTCAAGACAAAAAGGTAATACTATATGCACCTACATGGAGAGATAATGAGTATTACGAAGTTGGAAAGTATAAGTTCAATCTTAAACTGGATTTGCAGAAGATGAAAGAAATATTAGGGGATGAATATATTATTCTTATGCGAATGCACTATCTAGTAGCTGAGAGCATGGATATAAGCGCATACGAAGGGTTTGCTCGAGATGTGTCTAAGCATGAGGACATTAGAGAATTATATTTAATTTCTGATATATTAATCACTGATTACTCCTCAGTATTTTTTGACTATGCTAATTTAAAGCGTCCGATGCTTTTTTATGTGTATGATATTGATAGTTATAGGGATAACTTAAGAGGATTCTATTTTGATTTTGAAAGAGAAGCACCTGGTCCATTAGTAAAAACAACAGAAGAAGTAATAAAGCAAATTCAGCATTTCAATCAAGTGGATAGTAATATACAATATAACTCTTTTTATCAAAGGTTTTGTTATTTAGAAAATGGTGAATCAAGTCGCAAAGTAGTAGAAAAGGTATTCAAAAAAAGCTGAATTTTTTCAGCTTTTTTTGTTTAAATAAGGATATATTATTTTGCCTTTATTGAAAGTCCAAGATTATTAGCAATAGTAGAATAAAATTTAATTGTTTTATCTTGATATGTTACTTGGTTGTGTAAAATTCTTTTAATATTAATAATCTGATAATCATTATATCTGATAAAGACTGTAAATAGTGAGTTATCCATTTTTTTTAAATCTTCTAATGGTACAATGAACTTCCC
Source organism: Cytobacillus sp. FSL R5-0569 (assembly GCF_038007265.1). NCBI lineage: Bacteria > Bacillati > Bacillota > Bacilli > Caryophanales > Bacillaceae > Cytobacillus > Cytobacillus sp. FSL R5-0569. The sequence continues at coordinate 4,111,369 of NZ_JBBOWW010000001.1, read as the reverse complement.
AATATTGTTATCAATCCATTCTATTGATACAATCAAATCATTTTCTACATTACTTCTGTCTCTTATTAATATCGATTGAACATTTTTTAAATTGTCGCCGTATATTTCAAAGGTTTGGTGATATTTATTGTTAACAATATATGAATCAAGGGCCCGGGAAAACATAGGTATTCTAATGAGATTAAATGGTTCTTCTAAGAACGGTACTTCATAGTAAGGGAGTCCATCTTTAATTAGGTATTTTTTATTTGTATCTCTCTTATTCCATTCAAAAAGTTGAATGAATTCTCCTATTCTATTATCCGTATATAATTTGAATGCGGTTTTGAATAGAGGATTTTCAAAGTTATCTATGAAGTTATACTCTAGGTTAAAAGTAGTTTCATACATATCTTTTAGAATATTAATAAATGGTGTCTTATCTTTTGCTTTAAGAAATTCAGTGCTTTCGAATATTCTCATAAAGTCATACTCATAAATCCGATTTAGGGCAATTTTTTCGTATTCTAATGGTAATTTCTTTTGCTTAAGGAATTCGATTACATTTAAATCGGCTTTTCTTTTATCAAGAATTTCAGTAGTTTTAGTAAGAGATTGATTATTTTCTTCCATTCTATTTACATAATAAATTGGCCTTGTAGTTGTTGATACATTATTACATTCTGTTAAAAAATCAAAGAAAAATTGTTTATCTTCCCCAAACTTTCCATCCGGGAATCCAATATCATTTTGATTAATAATACTCAATTTCATCATTCTAGCAGTTGGGCCCATATGATAGAAAAAGTGAGGTATATCGAATGGAGATATTGACCTTCTCTCCTTCACAGATGCGTATTCTCCAATAATACTTAGAGACTTATCTTTCACCTTTATCGTTTTACCTACAACATAATCATCATTCGTTTCTTCTAAAATGTTTAATAAATTTTCTAATCCGTTTGTATCAAACCAATCATCAGAATCTAAGAATGTTACATATTTACTATTAGATAATTCAAGTCCTATATTTCTGGGTGTTCCTGGTGATCCAGTATTAGTTGATAGTGTTACGACAGTTATATTTTTATGTTTTTCAGCATAGCTCAGGGCAATATTTCTTGTATTATCTGTAGAACAATCATCTACTATTATATATTCTATATGTTTTGAATCTAAAGATTGATTTACAACAGAAAGTATCGTTTTTTCTAGTGATTTTTCTGCATTATATGCAGCAGTAATAACTGTAATTAGTTTTTCTTGTTTTTTAAAGAATTTGCTCATTAGTTTATTAGAATAGTTAACGATGCTAATTTTATTACTGTTTAGAAGTTCTCTTGCATGTGCTCTATTTATACTTGTCATTTTATTTGTACTCCTTAGCACTGTGATTTTAACCATATTATAATTTATTTCCCTATTATTTCATATTCAAACACTGTATGACCAGGTTAAAAGAACTGCAATCTATAAAAAATTGTAAAAATATAAGACAAATTGTCGATATTAAAAGTAATGCTGGTTACTAGTCAATGGCTTTGGTAAAGTGAATTTTGTGAGTTTAGGAGGTGTAGAGTTTTATTTAGTATTAGGTGGGCGTGTAGAGGAAATCTCTTATGATAGCTACCGGTTTTTTGAAAAATTAAATATTTGCTTCAAGTGTAAATCTGATAGTTATGTAAGGACCGCTACATGTATCCCTAAGATAAAGTATAGATTTACATGGGGGAAAAGTAGTGAAAAAAATATTTGTTAGTTTTTTAGTCTTGCTATTAATTTTACAGAGTATACCACAGAATATTTCGTTTGTTAAAGCGGAATCTCTACCTGAAACATATGAGGCAATGGTATTTGCTGAAGAAATTGATGGTGATATTTCTGTCTATGAAGAAGAAAATAGTGAATCAGAAGTTTTATTTACTATAAAAGATGATTCTGAAGTATTGGTATTAAACTGGGGACAATATTTTTCCTTTGTAGAATATTCTTTTGAGGATGAAACAGAAACAAAACAAGGTTATATAGAGAATAGTAGAATTGTAGAAAAAGCGGAAGCGAATGAATTCCGCGAAGCAAGGCTATTTGATTTAAACAATCATGATGAAGAGGCAAAGAATGAGCCAGGCGAAACGGAAGAAATCGATGTGGCTGAAGACCATGAGGTTCCTCAAAACAACTCACAAGAAAACTTAGATAAAAGTAAGGATTTAACAGTAGAAGAACCTGAGGACAACGCTTCCTCTTTAGAAGAAACTGATTCTATTGAGATGGAAGAAAGTACACCAAGTGAAGATCTCGATGGAGAATTGGAAGTTAGCCAAGTAGAAAAAGAAGAGGTTGTAGAGCCTAAAGCAAGAATGTCTACATTTGCTGCAACTGTCAGTCAAACACTCTATGGTGCTGCACTTAAAAGCCCGACTGTAATTTATGATAGCGCTAATCAAAGTGCCAAGCCTTTAAAAAATTATGCTCAAGGGTCAATCCTGAAATATGAAGCTTATAATAACGATTGGTATAAAGCGGTTGTATCAGTAAATGGAAAGTGGCGCGACGGTTTCATTAAAAAGACAGACGTAGAGAACATTCAAGATAAGAAAACACTTCGAGGAGTAGCAACTACAACTACAAAGGTTTATTCTAAGGCATCAAAAAATGCAAGTGTACTAAGATCATATAATACTGGAAGCGTCTTGAAGTATACTACCCTAACTTCAAGTTGGTATGAGGCTACCGTTTCTGTAAATGGAAAATGGCAAACGGGTTATATATACAAAGGTGATGTAGAAAATATTACTTCTCAGCCAAATACTTATCAGGGTGTAGGTTTACAATCACCAACAAAAGTTTATCAACAAGTAACTACAAGTTCTAAAACTTTAAAAACCTATTCACAAGGTAGTATCTTGAAGTTCCAAAGTTTTATTTCTGGATGGTATTCTGCCACGGTCTATATTAATGGTAAAGCAACCACTGGGTACATAAAGTCTTCAGATGTTTCCTTACCTACAACTAATCCAGAAACATTACATGGCGTAGCATCGAAAGATTCTGTTAATGTGTATAAAAGTGCTTCTAGAAGCTCTGGTTCCCATAAGTCATATGCTAAAGGAACATTATTAAAATTTGAGACATTTATTACAGGGTGGTATAAGGCTACTGTTTATATTGGTGGCAAGCCACAAACAGGATATATCCATGCCTCTGATGTGGAAATCCCTGTAAAAAATCCTGCTACTTATCAAGGGGTGGCATTGAAATCATCTACTCCTATTTATAAAATGGCGAATGTAACTTCCGGTACATGGAAATCATATAAGATCGGTAGCATATTGAAATATGAATCCTTTATTAGTGGTTGGTATAAGGCAACGGTCTATGTGAATGGGAAAAAACAAACAGGTTATATTGCAGCTAGTCATGTAGAAAATGCTTCGCAATCAACGAAGGATGTACGATTATATGCAGTGCCAGACACTTTGAACGTATATAACATTGCGTCAAAATCTTCTAGTGCAATTAAAAAATACAAACAAGGTGATTTACTAAAAGTTTATCCATTTACTTCAGAATGGTACAGGGCTACTGTTTCTGTAAACGGAAATTGGGTAACAGGCTACATCCACAAAGATGACCTCAGTACAGAAAAACCAGGTTATCTCAATCTTGACTTAAGAAAACCTGCAAAGCTGACTGTACAGGAAATCAAAGCTTTATTTGATCGCAAAGGTCATGGGGATAGTAAGTTAAAGGATTATGCCCAAGAATTTATTAATGTTCAAAATAAATATGGGGTAAACGCAACTTACTTAGTAGCGCATACAATTTTAGAGACTGGTTGGGGAAAGCAATCCAACTTGTTCGATTATAAAAATAACTTATATGGATATGGGGCGTATGATGTTTGTCCATTCACTTGCGGTTACTATTTTGATAGTGTAGAAGATAGTATTAGTAATGTAGCGTACCAAGTGAAATCCGATTATTTAACTCCTAATGGTAAATGGTACAATGGACCAGACTTAATTGGCATGAATGTGAAATATGCTACGGATAAAGATTGGCAAAATAAAATTGCTCGGTTAATGGAAGATTTACAGCCGTATGACGCTAAGTACTACTCGTCTACAAATGTTGTAACGAGCAATGGTCCTGCACCATCAGGTAATTGGAGTAGGGATATTCCAGCAGGCAAGCCATATCCATCAGATGTTGTTAAAAACATGCCGGCTGGTACGAAGGCAACAATCAACACCAATGCGAATTGGAGATCGTTCCCTTATGTTAATAATAATAGTAATGTCATTGGCACATTAAAAGTTTCAACTGAAGTGATTGTATTAGGATATAACACGGATGTAAAAACTAATGGCAGTTATCCATATGATACAACTTGGTATCGCATTTCAGTTAATGGTAAACAAGGTTGGATTTACGGTGACTATTTAACCTTTACAAATGCAAAACAAGCAAAAGTTTATACTTCTTCTTATGATTTACTACAGCAATTTAAATAATGACTATACCGAGGGGAATACCCTCGGTTTTTTGTGTTTACATGTTTCTCTTTTCTAAAATAGTACGGGAAAATCTAATGAACATATTTTGCACCTCTTATAGTAAATTCCCAATTTCCTCACATACTAAAACCATACAAATTCCACCAGTGAGGTTGTTTATTTATGCTGAAGACTGAAAAGAGAAATAAGGTGTTGTGGCTGAGTATGCTTTTTTTGTTATTACAGCCAATTATTGATGTGCTTACATCTTTGTCTATTCGTTTGAATGATCAGGCATTTACGCTTGGTTTAGCGATGCGTTTTTGTTTCTTATTATTTATATGTGTTTACTTATTATTTACATCATATGTAAGAAAACCCGTGATTTTAGGCTATCTGTTGTTATTTGGCTTGTTTATTGTGATTTCGATTGGGGTTCAGTTTACGATGAAACCTGTTTTTATGTGGGGAACTGAGCTGAAATGGTTATTGAAAAATGTTTATTTTGTTGTCTGTTTTCTATTCTTTCTAGTGGTTTTTCGCAGAGGGTTTAGGATTTCTCCGCTCTATTATTTGATGATAGCTGTGATTTTGACTGGGGCGATGATGACGGTGGCGGGGCTTTCTGATACTGCGTTTCCTAGTTATGATTATTGGAAGAGTGGTCATGTTGGCTGGTTTTATGCTGGCAATGAGATTGGAGCCATTTTGGCTATGGGGTTACCGGTTGTACTATATTTTGCTTTAAAACGTTCGTGGTGGTTAATGGTAGGATTACTCACGGTTATGTATGGGTTGCTGGCTTTAGGGACGAAAGTGGGTTATGGGGCGATTTTGATTACATTGCTTATCAGCATTGGTACCTCTATTGTTCTTCGTTTGGTAAAAAGAGAATACATACAAAGAACTAAATTAGTTACACTTGGCATTTTGTTTGTTGTTTTTATTCTTATGACACCATATACTCCAGTTGCCCATAACATGGAGCTACAGCTTGATTGGCTTGGTGTTTCAAAAGAAGAAGGGAAAACACAAGTGATAACAAGTGAACAAAAGGATAACATTGTCTATAGCGGCAGGGAAACTTACTGGGAAGAGTATCAAGCTTATTTTCAAGAGGCGCCTTGGATGCAAAAGCTTTTTGGCATGGGTTATGGTGGCAACTTTACGGATGAAGCTAAAACGATTGAGATGGATTTTTTAGATTTATTCTATTCATTAGGAATGATAGGGTTTAGCTTATATTTGCTGCCCTTTGTCTATATGCTTTGGCAATTGATTAAACAAGCATTTCAAAATATGAAACGAATGATGGACTTAGAGGTCATTTTAGTACTCACTGGAATAGCTCTAGGTCTTGGTATCGCTTTTATCGCTGGTCATGTATTAACAGCGCCTGGTGTGAGTATTTATTTAGCTGTACTAATGGCTTGGCTAGCCTGTGGAATCCAATACGTGCAGCTTGAGAATTCTATGAACTAAGAATTCTCAAGCTGCACATTTCGAATGAACGCAATTTTTAAACAAACGTTTGATTGATTATGTTAGAATTTTCTCTTGAGTGTCCTTGCCCATTCAGTCAACTTTTCCATTTCGGATATTCTCAATAATGTAGCGACTAGTATAGTGAAAATGACGGCGATGAAGGTTGTCACTGATATCGACAGCAGTGCTGGTAAGTAGGAATGATAGAGCTTATGTAAGCCGAAAAGAACGCCAGTTACGAGTAAGAACATCGTGAGTACTTTCCCTTGAGAAAATAATAAATCCTTCATCTCTTTTCTCGGTATGTCTAATTCCTTCCGTAAAAAATATAGCAAAACAGCCGTCTGTGAGACCATGCTGATAGAAGTAGCCAAGGCTACACCACCAATGCCCATTAAAGGTGTTAAAATCAAACTAAAAATGATATTGACGATAATAGAGACGATTGCAGCTATCATGGTCATTTTCTCATTTTGTAAGGCAATAAATGAACGATTTAAAAATTCCTTTAATGCGATTGCGATCATACCGATGGAATAAAAGAAAAAGGCAATGCTCGTTATAGTAGTAGCGTTCGTATTGAATGCGCCTCTCTCATAAGCTACTTCAATTAATGTCCGGCTTTCTATTAACATGACCGCACTAATAGGTATGCCTACTAAGCTAATAATCGTCATACCGCTAATGATCAGTGGTATAAGCTCTTTCTTATTCTCTGCCGCCGTATCAATAATGGATGGAAACAACACGGTGATAAAGGATAGGAGAATGATACTTAATGGCAGAAACATCAGCTTGTTTGCATAGTTTAACGCTGAAACACTACCATCTATCAATCCAGATGCAAAAAAGCGATCAATGACTGTATTAAACTGAAAAGCAATGGACGTAATAATTAATGGCATAAAAGAAAAAAAGGTTCTTTTAATGAATAGAGAATAGGTTTTAAAATGAAAATTAAGTCGAATTACTTTATACTTCTTTATAAATGGGTATTGTACAAGAAATTGACTAATGGCTCCTAACAAAGTGGCAATGGCTACACCGTATATCCCATAGAACTGTGAGAGTACGACAATACTAATGATAATCAGGATATTTTGCGGGATGGCTCCCATTGCTGGTGGTGCGAATTCCTTTTCGTATTCTAAAATGCCAGTTGAAACGGCAGATAAAACGTAGAAGCAGAAGCTTGGTAGCATGATAATCGTTAATACATTTGTTACATACCACTGTTCTTCGGTAAACCCTGGTGCCATCCATTGGGTAATGATAGGGGTGAATAGAATTGCGATGACAGTAATCGCTAATGCAAGAATGAGGAATAAAGTCGTAAGTACCCCTACTACGTTTCGTGCTTCTAGTGAATGCTGTTTTTTTAATTCAGCATATAGAGGGATGATACCTGTTGTAATGGACATGCCAACTGCTGAGAATAATAAAACAGGGATAATGGATGCTACAAAGTAAGCATCAGCCACTGTTGAAGTACCGAAATAAGAGGCCATAAGCAATTCTCTTACAAAACCCAGAACCTTACTAATGATTGCAATACCTGTTATGAGTCCCGCAGCTTGGATAAGCTGTTTTTTCATCATGAATCTCCTTTAAGGAAAAGTGCTTTTTATTATTAGTATAATCAGAACGGTATAAACTAAAACACCGACTATTAAGATAAAGATTGAGGTTATAAAATGAGTCATGATTACGTAAATATACTTGGGGTTCCCTTTATTAATACAAGCTTTGCAGAAATGGAATCCATTTTAACCAACCATATAGATAAACAAGAAAAAACATTTGTTGTGACAGCGAACCCGGAAATCGTTATGTATGCCAAAGAGAATAAAGATTATCAAAAGATCATTCAGTCTGCTCATTACGTGGTGCCTGATGGTAATGGGATTCTACTTGCTGCTAATATGCTTCAAAAGCCGATAAAAGAGCGTGTAACAGGCTTTGATTTAACAATGTCCTTATTAGAAGAAGGAAATAAAAAAGGCTGGCATGTATATCTTCTCGGAGGAAGGGAACAAGTAAATAAAAGAGCAGCTGAAAATATAGAAAAAGATTATCCGGGAATTAACCTTGTCGGTAGACATAATGGTTATTTTGATTGGGAAGATGGGCAAGTGGCTGAAGAAGTAGCAGCTAAAGCGCCAGATATCGTCTTGGTTGCTTTAGGCTTTCCACGTCAGGAAGAATGGATTACCACTAATTATCATCGCTTCTCTAAAGGGTTATTCATGGGGGTCGGTGGCACGATTGACATTATATCTGGTGAAATGAAACGAGCGCCTGAATTTTGGCAAAACCTTAAGTTAGAGTGGTTTTACCGCCTATTGAAGCAGCCCTCTCGTTGGAGAAGGGTGCTCGTTTTACCTCAATTTGTGAAGCAAGTACGGCAATCCAGAAAGCGAGATTGATGTAAAATCCCTAGAATCTGCAACTATTTTCTAAGCTGTTCCGTCTGATACTATGAAGAAGGATGGAATCAACGATGAAAGTACTCCATTTAAATGCAGGGAATGATACAGGTGGGGGCATGACACATATTCTTGATTTATTAGAGAATAGTGACCCTACTGTTTTTACGCTAGGGATTTTTGAACCTGGGCCGATTTATCAGAAGGCACTAGAGCGAGGGATTCGCGTAAAGCTTTTCGCTACGAAAAAAAGATATGATCTATCAGTCATTCAGCGTTTAAAGAAATATATTGAAGCAGAACAAATGACCATGATTCATACACATGGTGCGCGAGCAAATCTTTACGGTTATTTGCTAAAAAAAACCTACCGAGAATGTAAGTGGGTGACAACATTACATAGCAATCCCTATGATGATTTTCTTAATCAGGGCTTGAAAGGAAAAGCCTTTACTAAGTTGCATTTATGGCTTTTGAAGCACCCTGATTATTATTTCGCCATTTCTAATCGTTCTAAAGAGCTCTTGCTCTCACATGGTGTGGATGGGAGTAAAGTGAAGACTATTTTCAATGGCATAGATTTTAACAGACAAATGCAGTCTTGTACGCTTGAACGCAAAGGGTTAGGGCTTGAGGCGAATGATTTTGTGATTGCTATGGTGGCGAGACTCACACCTGTAAAGGGCCATCGGATTGCCTTAGAAGCCATCAGCCGTGTCATGGCTAAAGCACCTCAGGTCAAACTCCTTTTAATAGGAGATGGCTTTTTAGAACAAGAATTAAAAGCTTTTGTGAACAACAAAGGATTAGCTAAACAAATAAAATTTCTAGGATATAGACAGGATATTGATGCCTTATTACAAATTTCAGATCTTCATCTATTATCATCATTAAGTGAGAATTTTCCAATTGTCTTATTAGAGGCAGCAAGAGCGAAAAAGCCGGTGATTTCAACCGATGTTGGTGGAGTCTGTGAATTGATTCCATCGAAAGATTATGGCTGGCTTGTTCCAGTGAAAGATGTGGACGCATTAGCTCTGGCAATTGAAGAGGCGATAAATGCCCATTATGTAGGGTCCTTGAAAAAAATCGGTGAAAATCTCTATAAACATGCATCAAGGTGGTTTAGCGTGGAGCATTTTCGGGAAAATGTGATGGACGCCTACAAAAATTGGACATAAATCTTGCGGATTTTGTCAAAAAAAGTACCTTTTTAAATGGTACAACTATGATATAATAGGTTCGATATACATTTGTACGAATTTGTAAATTATGCCTGGTTCCAAGTGTGAAAGAGGGGCATGCTATCCATAAGGAGGGTCTTTATGATTTATTTGACCTTAATATTATGTTTTATATGCTCCGTTCTTTTAACACCGCTGGTAAAACGACTGGCCTTTAAGATAGGAGCAACAGACAAACCAAATAATCGAAAAGTCCATGAAAAAGTGATGCCTCGTTTAGGTGGTTTAGCAATTTATTTAAGCTTCATGCTCGGTGTGCTAATCTTCTCACCAAATAAAGAAGTGCATATCCCAATCATGGTCGGTGCATTTATCATCGTTGTAATCGGTATGTTAGATGATAAATATCAATTACCTGCTAAATATAAATTGCTAGGGCAAATTGCTGCTGCATTAATCGTAGTTTTTTGGGGAAATGTGGAAGTTGAATTTATTAACAATCCATTCTTCGGCGATAATCGAATCGACTTTGGTTATTTTGCCATCCCTATTACAATCTTATGGATTGTTGGTGTGACGAATGCAATTAACCTAATTGATGGTCTTGACGGATTAGCAGCTGGAGTATCATCGATTGCGCTATTTACGATTGCTGGGATGGCTGTATTCATGGGGAATACGTATGTAATTGCCATGGCTTCTTTGTTAATGGTAGCTACACTCGGGTTTCTTGTCTTTAACTTTCATCCAGCGAAAATATTTATGGGTGATACAGGTGCTCTCTTTTTAGGATATATGATTGCTGTCTTGTCATTGCTCGGCTTTAAAAATGTAACAGTGATTTCGTTTATTATCCCTATTTTAATTTTAGGTGTCCCATTATCCGATACGATTTTTGCGATATTTAGAAGGATTTTAAACAAACAACCGATATCAGCACCAGATAAATCACATCTCCATCATTGCTTATTGAATGCAGGCTTTACCCATCGCCAAACAGTCTTATTAATTTACGCGATGGCAGCTACTTTTGGCATGATTGCCATTATCTTCTCTCAAGCAAAAGTATGGGGAGCCATCTTACTAATAGCCGTTGTCCTTGTCATGCTCGAATTATTTGCCGAACTGATCGGTCTACTCGGCAAAGACTACCAGCCCTTATTGAAAAGACTCAAAGGAAAAGGCAACTGATACAAAAGCTAACCAATTTGGTTAGCTTTTTTTGTAGATTAAGAGGTTGATAAGGTTGATAAGGGAAAAAAGCTTTATCTAGAGCCATTGGTTAACTACAAAAGTGGCGAGAGCTGTTAGAAGGATGATGCCGAATAGAAGGTAGAATGGGAACTGCGCACGAGCCGTGGATCCTATTTGTGTAAAAGTGAAAGAGAATAAGAGAGAACTGCGCGTAAATAGTATATGCGCGCAAAAAGAAGAAGGAAGAGCCTGAGTACTGCGCGTAAATCGAGTATACGCGCAAAAGTAAGAGAGAAAGATCACGAAATTGCGCGCAAGCGGTGTATACGCGCAAAAATGAGAGGAAAAAGCCAGGGAACTGCGCACAAATGGCATATACGCGCAAAAGTAAGGGAGAAAAATCACAGAATTGCGCGCAAGCGGTGTATACGCGCAAAAGCAAGAGGGAAAAGTCGGAGAACTGCGCGCAAGCGGTGTATACGCGCAAAAATGAGAGGGAAAAGCCAGGGAACTGCGCACAAATGGCATATACGCGCAAAAGTAAGGGAGAAAAATCACGGAATTGCGCGCAAGCCGTGTATACGCGCAAAAATGAGAGGAAAAAGCCAGGGAATTGCGCGCAAATGGCATATACGCGCAAAAGTAAGGGAGAAAAATCACAGAATTGCGCGCAAGCGGTGTATACGCGCAAAAGCAAGAGGGAAAAGTCGGAGAACTGCGCGCAAATGGCATATACGCGCAAAAGTAAGGGAGAAAGATCACGGAATTGCGCGCAAGCCGTGTATACGCGCAAAAGCAAGAGGGAAAAGCCAGGGAACTGCGCACAAATGGCATATACGCGCAGAAGTAAGGGAGAAAGATCACGGAATTGCGCGCAAGCCGTGTATACGCGCAAAAGCAAGAGGGAAAAGCCAGGGAACTGCGCGCAAATGGCATATACGCGCAAAAGTAAGAGAGAAAGATCACAGAATTGCGCGCAAGCGGTGTATACGCGCAAAAATGAGAGGAAAAAGCCAGGGAACTGCGCACAAATGGCATATACGCGCAGAAGCAAGGGAGAAAAATCACGGAATTGCGCGCAAGCGGTGTATACGCGCAAAAATGAGAGGGAAAAACCGGAGAACTGCCGCAAATGGCATATACGCGCAAAAATAAGGGAGAAAAATCACGGAATTGCGCGGAAGCCGAGTATATGCGCAAAACAGAGAGAGAAAAGCCAGGGAACTGCGCACAAGCCGTGTATAAGTGCAAAAGCCAAAAGGAGAAGGCTGAGAAGTGCGGGAAAGCCATGTATAAGTGTAAAGTAACAAGAAACGGAATGCATGTATAAATTCCCGTACATTCTTATAAAAAGGCTATCAATAGCTTTATAAGGTGCCCCTTTAATTGAAGAGAAAAAAATAGAAAGAAGTCTGGACAAACGAGATATGCCCATACCACTAGCTAGAAAATAAGAGAGAATGAGCCCACCCAAAAGAGAACATACACGTACAACAGAACAGTATGAGTAAGGTGTGTCTGAATAAAAACCCCCAAACAGTTTTTTGTTTGGGGGTTCCTATAAAGCATAATTCTATTAATATCCGCTATTGTAACCAGCTTCACTTGATTCTGTAGAAATTTCGCCGTCTGTTGAACTCTCGCCATTTGTCGGATCAGTAGATTCATTTTGTCCGAGGTTCGTAGTCCCTAAATCAAGATGGCTTTGTAGTTCTGAAATAACTTCTTGTAATCCAGTATCATCTATTTGATAATAATACACACGATTACCATTAGAGTTGGGTAAGTACATATCTTGACCTTTGAGATTGAGCATTTCAATATCTGGAGTCATGCCACTAGAAGTCGCATAACTAATAAGTGATTTCATTTGGTCGAAGGAAAGGTCTGTTTCCATATTGTTTCCGACTGCTTCGATGACATCCCCGTATTTCGAAATAGCATCTACTGATACGGCTTTTTTCATCATCGCTTTAACGATTTCTTGTTGTCTTTGCCCGCGCATAATATCATTATCTTGCTTTCTCGTACGTGCTAGCGCTAATGCTTCTTCCCCATTTAATGTTTGCAAGCCTTCTTCTAATTGAATAGCCCCTGCGTTGTCATTTGAGTCTTGCTCAGATAAGGCATAAGGTACTTCTACTTCTACTCCACCTAGAGCATCAATAATCTCAATGAATGCATCAAAATTTAACTTTAAGTAAAAATCAATGGGAATATCGAGTAGCTGCTCAACCGTTTCAATAGAAGTGAGTGGTCCGCCGTGAGCGTGAGCATGGGTGATTTTGTCTTGATAACCAAGCTTAGGAATCTGAACATAAGAATCACGAGGGATGCTTAATAGTTTAATAGATTTTGATTCCTTATTAAATGTTGCGACCATTAATGCATCTGAACGCGCTGAATTACTAAAGCCCCGTTTACTACTATCATCAACTCCGATAATGAGTAGTGAAAAGTTATCAACATCAGGTTGTACAGCTACATCTCGCTTGGTTTCTCTTTCTAGTGGGTTATATGTGCTGTTCATCGCTGTCTCTGCTTTATTATAGAGATAGGCACCGTAGGCAGTGGCACTTAGGGCAAGGACTAGTAGAGGAAGAAGGATAAATGCGAAAACACGTCTTCTGCGCTTCACTTTACGTCTCCTCACCTTTTGGGCATTACGACCATCATAAGACATATGATTGCTCCTTTATTAGTAAAAATTTAATCGATTCTTTACATAGTTAATGTTTATTTTACAATGGATTTGCATATACGTAAAATATTTACTCAGAAATTGTCGATTCTAAATATAACACGTCACCTTCAGTTATTTCTGCTTGTCCATTTGTTAATTCGATCATCCAGGCATTGAAGTTAGCTGTTTCTTCATCTTTTACATAAGTTTCAATTTCAACAATATCGGCATAATGGATTTCTTTTATTGGATAAATGGAAGCGCGTAATTCATTTTCTAGTTTTCCAAGAAAGGTATAATCAACTTTTGTATGCATGATGCGCATTAGCTTTCTTTCAACTATACCTGTAGCAAGTAAACCTTCGGATGTAGCTCTACCGTAAGCGCGAATTAAACCGCCGGCACCAAGTTTAATGCCACCAAAATAGCGGGTGACTACCACAACAGTATCCTTTAATTGCCTCTTTTTTAACACTTCAAGCATCGGTACACCAGCTGTACCACTCGGTTCACCATCATCGTTAGCTTTCTGAATTAAATCATGCTCACCAATTAAATAGGCAGAACAATTATGAGTGGCATTCCAGTTTTGCTTCTTTATTTTCTGAATAAATTCTTGCGCTTCTTCTTCTGTTTCTGCTCGGTCAATATATGCAATAAATCTAGATTTTTGTATAATAATTTCATGTTCCCCGTACCCTTTGACGGTATGATATTGTGGAAGCAAAAATATCGCTCCTTCCTGCAAGTCTCTTCCTATTATAATTCGACAATCTTCGGAAAACATAAATATTAATAGATTGTAAACAAACTTTAATATTGTCGAATCGCTGAAGTGATATAATAAGTTTATATCTGAGGATAACTATAGATATTGCCAATAATCCTCTTTTTTTAACATAAAATTAGGATATATGACATATAAATAATTTTCAAGCGTGCGACTATTTATCGAATTTTGTGTCAAATGGTATTATTTTCTGCCGCTACACATGGTCGAATACCGCTTTTCAAGGTAAAATAAGGAATAGCAACAACAGGGTATACCCTTGGAGGAATCGCGAATGAGTATAAAAAAATTTGATACGAAGTCGCTCGATTTAATTTTAGAAAAAATGATAGAAACGGTCGGTACGAGTAAGAATGAAATTTTCCGGATTGGTGAGCAATGTCGAAAAGATTATGAGACCTTAACCGAAGAACTGAAAGATGTAAAGGTAATGGTTATTAAAGTCATTGATGAAGGCGACCGTTTAGAAAGTCAAACACGTTTTGCGCGTAAACGATTATCTGAAGTCAGTATGCATTTCAAAGATTATACTGAAGCGCAAGTACGTGATGCATATGAAAAAGCCCATCAATTACAAATGGATCTATCGATGAATCGGCAAATGGAAAAGCAGCTTCGTGACCGGAGAGACGACATTGAAAGAAGATTAGTGGGCGTTAGTGATACGATTGAGCGTGCTGAGCATTTAATTTCCCAAATTACTGTTGTCATGAACTACTTGATGAGTGACATCAAACAAATGGGTGAGATGCTTGAAGATGCGAAGATGAAACAAGAGTTTGGCTTACAAATTATTGAGGCGCAAGAAGAGGAGCGTAAAAGGCTCTCACGTGAAATACATGACGGCCCGGCGCAAATGATGGCGAATGTGATGATGCGCTCTGATTTGATTGAACGTGTTTATAAAGAGCGTGGCACAGATGAAGCCATGGAGGAAATAAGGAATTTAAAGAAAATGGTCAGAAGTGCTTTATATGAGGTCAGAAGAATTATTTATGACCTGAGACCAATGGCTTTAGATGACTTAGGTCTTGTTCCTACATTAAAGAAGTATCTACAAACAATCGAAGAATATCATAATTCGACCAAAATCACTTTCATGAATGTTGGTAAAGAGGTTCGTTTACCAAGTCAATATGAAGTGGCGCTATTCCGACTCATTCAAGAAGCTGTGCAGAATGCGATGAAGCATGCTGATGCAGAAGAGATTATTGTTAAAACTGAAATTAATAATGAAAGAATAGCAGTCGTAATTAGAGATAATGGTAAAGGGTTTGATATTAATAAGAAAAAAGCACAATCCTTTGGTATTATCGGCATGAGAGAAAGAGTTGAACTTCTGGAGGGCCAGCTTTCGATAGATTCCAATATTGGTAAAGGCACAATTATTATTATTCAAGTACCTTATATGAAATAATATTTAATTGATGATGAAACTGGTCAAACATCATGATAGATATAAAACAGTTGAAGATTGGGAGGGGAAGAACTTGAATACTAAAATAGTAATTATTGACGACCATCAACTTTTCCGAGAGGGCGTAAAACGTATTCTTGATTTTGAAAAAACATTTAACGTGGTAGCAGAAGGTGACGATGGCGACGAAGCGATCAGACTCGTTGAAGAAAATCAACCAGACGTAGTTATCATGGATATTAACATGCCGAATATTAATGGCGTGGAAGCAACGCGTCAATTAGTAGAGAAATATCCAGATTCTAAAGTAATCATTCTTTCAATCCATGATGATGAAAATTATGTAACGCACGCTTTAAAAACCGGAGCAAGTGGTTACCTACTTAAAGAAATGGATGCAGATGCATTAGTTGAGGCAGTAAAAGTAGTTGCAGAGGGTGGTTCTTACCTTCATCCGAAAGTAACGCACAATCTTGTCAACGAATACCGTCGCCTTGCTTCAGAAGGAACTGGCACAACAGGCGCTTATGGACAAATCGAAATCCGTCGTCCGCTACATTTACTTACTCGACGCGAGTGTGAAGTGCTCCAACTTCTTGCAGACGGAAAAAGTAACCGCGGCATCGGTGAAGCATTATATATTAGTGAAAAAACAGTCAAAAACCATGTAAGTAACATCCTGCAAAAAATGAACGTCAATGACCGTACACAAGCGGTTGTCGTAGCCATCAAAAACGGTTGGGTAGAAGTTCGCTAATCCCAGCCTTTCATACATATGAAGAAACACTCCGCATTGGGGTGTTTTTTTGTTGAAAATGCGGATCGGTTCGAAGATAAAAAGGTGGGACAAGAGAAGGGAAGAAGTCCATTTCATGAAGGGAGAGACATAATTATAAGAAAAATGAGCAATGTAGAAGTTTCGTAGATAATAGGGGAGGAGTAGAACATATGAGTCGCGTGAAAGAAGAAATTGCGATTAAAAAAGAGGACGAGAGCGCAAAAGGTTCGCGACTAGTAAAAGAAGAGAGTGAAAGATAAGTAGGGAAAAAGTGAGAATCGCCACTAATAAAAGAAAAGAGTGAAAGATAAGTAGGGCAAAGGCAAGAATCGCGACTAATAAAAGAAGAAAGTGAAAGATAAGTAGGGAAAAAGTGAGAATCGCGACTAAAAAAAGAAGAGAGGAGAAGATAAGTAGGGCAAAGATGAGAATTGCGACTAATAAAAGAAGAAAGTGAAAGATAAGTAGGGCAAAGGCAAGAATCGCGACTGAAAAAAGAAGAGAGGAGAAGATAAGTAGGGCAAAGGCAAGAATCGCGACTAAAAAAAGAAAGGAGTGAAAGATAAGTAGGGAAAAAGTGAGAATCGCGACTAAAAAAAGAAGAGAGGAGAAGATAAGTAGGGCAAAGGCAAGAATCGCGACTAAAAAAAGAAGAAAGTGAAAGATAAGTAGGGAAAAAGTGAGAATCGCGACTAAAAAAAGAAGAGAGGAGAAGATAAGTAGGGTAAAGGCGAGAATCGCGACTAATAAAAGAAGAAAGTGAAAGATAAGTAGGGCAAAGGCAAGAATCGCGACTAAAAAAAGAAGAAAGTGAAAGATAAGTAGGGAAAAAGTGAGAATCGCGACTAAAAAAAGAAGAGAGTAGAAGATAAGTAGCGCAAAGATGAGAATCGCGACTAATAAAAAAGAGAGTGAAAGATAAGTAGCGTAAAAGCGAGAATCCCGACTAATAAAAGAAGAAAGGAGAAGATAAGTAGCTTAAAAGAAGGAACCGCATTAATTTCTCCGATCCCTCTCGAGTCTAAGATATTCGATATAAATATCGCCAAGTCCCCAAGAAAAGGAACCTGAGCTGAGAGTTGCGACACACATAAAAGGGGGATTATCAAATAAAATGTCTAAATCCTAATTTACTCTAGGTGTTTCATAACTGGATCATGGAGGAAGAGTAGACTCATGACCGGAGAAGGAGCTACCATACAATATACAATCAAAGCCTGCGCTCTTACACCATCGCAAAAGTTAAACCCCAGCCTTCGAGTATGAATCAAACCAACCACCCCAAAAGCCCACCAAAAAGTAAAAGATTTCCCCTTAAACCTCTCTAAACTTAATGCATTTTTATTAACTTTCATATAGAATGGTAACAGAACATATAGTAGAGAAAAAAGTGAAGGAGTCACTCTATTTATGAAAACGGCCGTAGTAACGGATAGTACATCTTATATCCCACAAGAATTGAGAGAAAAGCTGAATATTCACATGATCCCGCTGAGTGTGATATTTGGCAATGAATCATATAAAGAAGAAATAGAAATCACTGCAGAAAGTTTTTATGAGGAAGTCAAACATAAGGATTTGCCGAAAACATCACAGCCATCCGTAGGTGATTTTGTCACATTGTTTGAAACGTTGAAGCAAGACTATGATGCCATCATCTCCATCCACTTATCAAGCGGTATTAGTGGCACCTATCAAGGGGCAGTCTCTGCCGGTAATATGGTTGAAGGCATTACCGTCTATCCTTTTGACTCAGAAATTAGCGCACGTGTACAAGGTTTCTATGTCGTCAAAGCAGCCGAAATGGCAGCTGACGGGAAGTCGCCAGCAGAAATTATGGACAAACTGAATGAAATGAAACAATCCATTCGTGCTTATTTTATGGTTGATGATCTGTCACATCTACAAAGAGGTGGCCGCTTATCAAGTGCGCAAGCAATCTTAGGAAGTCTTCTCCAAGTGAAACCATTGCTTCATTTTGAAAATAAGCTCATCGTGCCATTCGAAAAAATCCGTACCCGTAAAAAAGCAATGAAACGGATCGTGGATTTGTTAGCGGAAGATGCAGCGAGTGGAGAAGCTTATGAAGCCTCTATTATTCATGCAAACCGTTTAGAGGAAGCGCAGAAATGGAAGGAAGAGCTAGAAGCACAATTACCGAATGTCACTTTTGGTATTAGCTATTTTGGTGCAGTTATTGGTACACATCTTGGCGAAGGCTCAATGGGTCTTGGCTGGGTAAAAAAATAATACATCTACTAAGGAGTTATTATCGCAGACAAAACGAACCACTGCTGAAATAACTCCTTTTTTTAGCCACGAAAGGAGTCTATATGCGAATACTCATGAAAGATCACCTACTCATCCCCGTATTTCACCACGACTCAGCTTCTTACACTATTACAGAACTTCCGAACATCCCTCACCATAATCACAACCCTACATACCGCTTCAATCCACAAATTCAGACATTCCTATTTGGTAAACAATTACTGCTAGATGAAATTTCTCACCCTGTAGAAGAATTATTCACCCATGTGAACGAAGGTTATATCACGCTTCGTCGACCCTTCATAAAAGAAGGTAGAAAAATCAAATGTGCTCGCTGTGGCAGTAGTCATCATTTAGCGACATATCCTTGTGCTCGTTGTGGAAATGAGCAATGCCATTATTGTCGCAATTGCTTGATGATGGGGAGAGTGTCGGCTTGTACTCCACTTTTTAGTTGGAATGGACCAAGCCCGAGCACCCTAATAGTCGACCAACCGTTAAAATGGGATGGGACGCTTTCTACAGGACAGCAACAAGCATCTACAGCAGTTGTCGCAGCCATTGATAACAAAAAAGAGTACCTGGTTTGGGCGGTATGTGGCGCAGGTAAAACCGAAGTGCTTTTTGCAGGAATCGCTCATGCACTAAAGCAAGGCCAGCGAGTGTGCCTTGCTACTCCAAGAACAGATGTCGTCTTAGAACTCGCACCCCGTCTGAAAAAAGTTTTTCCCCACACCACGGTTGCCGCACTGTATGGTGGAAGTGAAGACCGGCACCTTTTTGCCAATCTAGTCATCAGTACAACACATCAGTTGTTCCGCTTTTATCGTGCTTTTGATACAGTCATTGTTGATGAAGTGGATGCCTTTCCTTACACAATGGATGCCACACTCCAGTATGCTGTTCAGCAAGCGAAAAAGTCTGCAGCTGCCACGATTTATTTAACAGCTACTCCTTCAAGGAAGTGGCAAAAAGAATGTCGGCAAAATAAAAGAGCATATATGACCATCCCTGCTCGTTTCCATCGCTTTCCTTTACCGATTCCTCAATTTAAATGGATTGGACAATGGACAATCCCCCTAAAAAACGCCCGTCTCCCTTTTGTGTTAAAAAAATGGTTACAGCAACGCATTGAAAAAGAGAAACAGGTTTTGCTGTTTATTCCTAAAATTAAGCTAATAGATGATATGCTACCTCTCATACAAAAAATTCATCCTAAAGTGGAGGCAGTGCATGCGGAAGATCCTTTACGAAAAGAAAAAGTCCAGAAAATGAGAAAGCAAGAGACGCTTATTTTACTCACAACAACGATTTTAGAAAGAGGGGTGACTTTTCCTCATATAGATGTTGCTGTATTAGGAGCGGAAGAGCGTATTTTCACAGAAAGTGCACTTGTTCAAATAGCTGGAAGGGTTGGGAGAAGTGTTGAGGCACCAACAGGGGATGTTGTTTTTTTTCATTATGGTAAAACAACTGCAATGGTACGGGCTAAAAAGCAAATACTGCAAATGAATAATGAAGCAAAACAAAGGGGCTTACTTCATGAATAGCTGTCTCTATTGTCAAAAAGAAATGCAACTTCCTGGTGGATTTCAAGCATTGTTTCAAAAAGCTGCGCAGTCATTTTGGTGTGAAGACTGTATAGCAAAATGGACATTTATCAAAGGTCCCACTTGCCCAACTTGCCACCGGTGGATGGAAACGGCTGAAATCTGTCTCGACTGTAAGAAGTGGCAGGCGGATCCAATATATAGCGGTTGTCTGGACGAGAATATTTCTGTATTAGCATACAACTCTTTTTGTCAGCAAGTGCTCGCTCAATATAAGTATCGGGGTGATTATATCCTCGCAGTTGCAATTGCTGATTTGCTAAAATCGAAATTAAAACAGATAAGCTTTGATCTTATTACACCGATTCCGCTGAGTGAAGAAAGACGCTATGAAAGAGGGTTCAATCAATCAGAAGCACTGATCACCGCATTAGGCAAAAAGCCCACCATTCTCCTCACCCGTATGCATACAGAAAAACAATCGAAGAAAACAAGAAAGGAAAGATTAGAGACACCACAAGTTTTTCGATTCACGGGTCAACAAGAAATAAGCGGGAAGAAAGTGTTAATCGTCGACGATATTTATACAACAGGTACGACTCTTTATCATGCAGCTAAATTGCTAAAAGAGGCAGGAGCAAGTGAGGTTCGATCATTGACGATTGCAAGAAGTTAAAAAAGTTAGCCGATGCTGACGATATATAGAATAGAAGCTATCAGTAGAGGTGAAAAGAATGGCGGAGATCGCAAACTGCCCTAGATGTAATGCCTTATTTATGAAAAATCAAGTCAGCACCATTTGCCAAGCGTGTTTTAAAAAAGAAGAAGAAGCATACGAAGTCGTATATGCCTTTCTAAGGAAAAGAGAAAATCGTGCTGCTACTATGCAAAGAATAACAGAAGCAACAGGAGTAGAGGAGTGGCTCCTGCAGAAGTTTGTTCGATCAGGTCGATTAAAGGTGGCGCAATTTCCCCAGCTAGGCTATCCTTGCGATCAGTGTGGTACATTAATTCAAGAAGGAAGAATTTGTGAGTCTTGTCGCAAAGCATTACAAAAAGAATTAGAGCAATTTGAACGAGAGCAGGATCGGATAAAAGAAAGAGAGAGAACCTACTATTCTTATAGAGGTAAACAGTCTTAAAGAAGGAAGTCTAAAGAACTAATGTTTACTTTCGGAACGATAGTATGTATGTAAAATTTACTAAAAGTGTAATATCACTTTAAACTCATTCTATTTATACCGATAATAGGAGTAATAAAAGGGACGAAGAAAGCGGGGGATTTATAATGAAGGTTAATCATTTTAACGCGGCAAACCAGGTCAATCCCTACCAACGCCAAGCGAATATGACAAAGCAAGTAGAACAAGCGAAAACGAATCAAGCAGATAAACTCGAAATTTCTTCAAAAGCATTAGAAATGCAAAAAACATCACAATCAGATCCTGCTCGCCAAGCGAAGGTGGAGCAATTAAAAATGCAAGTGGAAAATGGTACGTATCATGTTGATGCGAATGAATTGGCGAAAAGCCTAGTTCAACATTTTCAACAAAAACGCTCTTAAGGAGGGTGTGGTATGTCTGCAGAAGCACTTCTCACTGCGATGGAACGCTTAATATCTTATCATCAAAGCCTTTATGAGCTTGCAGGCCAGAAGACAGATATGATTAAAAAGGGTGATATGGCTGCATTAGATCAGATGCTAAAAGATGAACAAACCCATGTCGCAACAATAAAGAAGCTTGAACAAGCGCGTATCCAGATTGCAGCAAGTCTTGTACCTAGTATAGATAAGCCAACAATAGCAGACTGTATATTAGTACTGGAACAACATGAACAACAAGCTTTACTTGAAAAAAGAGAGCAGTTATCATCCGTTATTGACAAATTAAAAGAGAAAAATCAATTGAATCAACAACTGATTTATCACTCCTTACAATATGTGAATTTATCTATGAATCTCGTCAATCCGAAAGCAGCTGCGCAAAATATGAATTATATTCATCCGCAAAAAGCGAAATCTCAAGCTGCAACAGGAATGTTCCAGTCTAAAGTGTAGGATAGAGAAAAGAGAGGAAACGTTATGAAATCTACTTTTATGGGGTTAGAAACGGCGAAGAGAGCCATACATACACAACAAAGTGCACTCTATACAACCGGGCATAATATTGCCAATGCGAATACTGTAGGATATACGAGACAACGGGTGAACTTTACACAAACAAATGCTTTTCCGTCTGTTGGAATGAATGCGCCATACATGCCAGGACAAATTGGAACGGGTGTTCAGGCAGGATCGGTTCAACGCATACGCGAAGACTATTTGGATGTACAGTACCGTAATGAGCACAATAAATTCGGTTATTGGAATACGAGAAGCAGTGAGCTTTCCCGAATTGAAAGTGTCATGAATGAGCCGTCAGATACTGGCCTTGCGAATACATTAGATCAATTTTGGAATGCTTTGCAAGACTTATCAACTAACCCTGAAGATTCAGGTGCTCGTTCGGTTGTTCGTCAGCGTGGGATTGCCGTGAGTGATACTTTTAATTATTTGGCAGGACAACTGAGCGCTCAGAAAGCAGATGTCGGTGAGCAAATTGATATGAATGTGAAAACAATTAATTCAATCCTCACACAAATTAACCAGATCAATGAGCAAATTGCCAGCGTAGAACCACATGGCTATTTGCCGAATGATTTATATGATAAAAGGGATGTACTTGTTGATCAACTCTCAGGCTTAGTCAACATTAAAGTGAGTGCTACACCAAGTGGTGGGAATGCAAGTAGTCAAGCTGCCGGGAAATATTCGATTGAATTAGTCGATGGGAATGGTAAAAGTGTCGGTACTTTACTCGATGGGAAAAATGATATCGTCCAATCATTGAGTGTCAAAAAAGACCCTGAAACACAAGCTGTTGCTAGTCTGCAAATCGGTAATAAATCGATGGCGGCATCAGATTTTACTTCGAAAGGGAGCTTACTTGCGAATATAGATATGTACGGCAAAATAGATGCCACTGGGAAGGAAACAGGTGTTTATTCTGATATGCTTGCGAATCTGGACTTAATGGCTTTCCGCTTTGCCACGGCCTTTAATGCTGTCCATCAAAGTGGCTGGAGTTTATCTGAAATTGAGAGCGGCGTAAAGAACGGTGTGGACTTCTTTGAAATTGGCGATAATGCAGCAGGGGCCGCAGCCAATATAAAAGTGTCTGATTCAATCATGAATAATTTAAATCATATTGCCGCTTCCTCAAGTAGTGAGTTATTTACGGGTTCTATTACGAAACATGCGGACAACCCATCGACTGGTAACCCAACGATTCTGGGTGCGTTCAGTGGTATTCAAACATATGACACCCCGCCGATCACGATTAGTGAGGCAAAAATTGAGCTGACTTATGATAATGGCTCATGGAAGTACTCCGCTTATGATTTAGACGGCAATCCAATAGCTGACCATCAAAATCAAGCAGTGAAAGAAAATATGAATCTCTTTGGCCTTAAAATCGATACTAGTACAATCGCTAACTTACAATCTGGTTCTACTTGGTCATTTGAGTTAACAGGTATTGGACAAAACCCTTCGAGCGAAAGTTTTGTTGGTGACGGTTCTAATGCAGTTGCTCTGGCAAATGTAAAAGACATGATGCTCGATTTTAATGGATCAGATACAAATATGATGAGCTTCTACCAAGGGATGATTGGGGAGTTAGGAGTAACTACACAAGAGGCTAATCGAATGACGGAAAATGCTGCTACGCTAACCGACACGGTCCAATTTAACCGTTCTTCTGTAAGTTCGGTTTCTCTTGATGAAGAAATGTCCAATATGATCATGTTTCAACATGCTTATAGTGCAGCGGCTAGACAAATCACTGCAATAGACGAAATGCTTGATACCATCATTAATGGTATGGGCAGAGTTGGAAGATAAGGAGGTAATGACTGATGCGCGTAACACAATCCATGCTTTCACAAAATTCACTAAAACATATTCAAAACAACTATCAAAAGCTTGGTAAGTTAGAAGAGCAGCTATATACCGGCAAAAAAGTGAATCGCCCGTCTGATGATCCTGTAGCAGCGATGAAAGGGGTCAATTACCGTTCCCAAGTAACGGCTGTATCCCAATATCAACGCAATTTAGGTGAAGTATATAACTGGATGGATAATACGGAATCGGCACTGGATGAAACGAATAAAATTATCCAGCGTATCCGTGATCTTACGGTACAGGCTTCCAGTGATTCATATGATGCGGGTCAACGTAAGAACGTGGCTAGTGAAATTGAACAGCTGCGAAATCAATTAGAGACGATCGCCAATACAAAAGTGAATAATAAGTATATTTTTAACGGCTCAGATACAACGAATAAGCCAGTAGATTTAAAGAAAATTGATCAAAATGTTGATATCAGCACAATTGATGCGAATAATGCCAAGGATTATGTACTTTTCGATGAGAAGGGTAGTCAGCTTGTTTGGAATGAATCTTCGAATGCATTTAAAGCTCAAGATGGCACTGAAATCGGATTCCCGATACCAGATTCTTTTGTAGCGAAAGAAAAAGGAGCGGTTGCTAGCAATGCTGAAGGCGTAAAAATTGAAGTTTCTGCAGGCATTCATCTCGATGTGAATAGTAAGCCGCAAAATGTCTTTTCATTAGATTTATTTAAAGATATTGGCAACTTAATTGATAAGTTGAATTCACCTGATACAACAGCGGATGATTTATCTGGGGAGCTGGATATGATTGATCATCACCATAATAATGTAATCTCTGAAATGGCAGATATCGGTGCTAAATCTAATCGAGTAGAGATGGTTGAAAGTCGTTTAGGGAATCAAGAGATACTTGCCAAAACCATGATGTCTAATAATGAAGATATCGATGCAGAGAAGGTCATTATTGAATTAACATCCCAAGAAGCCCTCCACCGTGCTTCTTTAGCAGTAGGAGCAAGCATTATTCAACCAACATTAATGGACTTTTTACGATAAAAAACGCTGACGACGGTTCATCTCTAGAGATGGGCCGCTCGTCATGTAAAGAGCGGTGAATCTATGCATACACCTTATTTAGAAATAACGACAAAACAGGCGCAACTTGGTATCAATTATTATCAACCTGTGATGAAAATCAAACAGTCGCAAGCAGACGTTTCGATGCATCAGCCACCAGCAAAGCTTACAATTAGTCATGAAGCATCCCGGCTTTTTATTGATCAATCAGAGGCGCGAGCTGATCTGGATAATAAAGGGGCAGGCAGGCGAGTCGCAGAAGCGGCTGAACAGGCAAAGATGACGGCAATTACAGGGATCTCTAGGCGGGTTCGTGAAGGTGATGCGATGATGAAAATTGAAAACGGAGCAGGTGCCATTCCACAAATTGCGAAACAAAATAGTGAGCCCAACCAAAAGACACCAGGGATCGGCTATTTACCGAAAAACCATTTCCGGGTACAAATCGATTATGATCCAGGGAGCGTCGATGTGAACGTAACCCCGCAAACGCCAGTCATTGATGTAAGTATCAATCGACCACAAATCGCTCATGAAAACTGGCAAGCGCAAATTTATTTACAGCAAAAAGAAGCGATTAACTTTGAACTAAGAGATTTTCAAGTGGATCAGCTTATTTAAGGAAGTGTTACGATGAAAATTGAGACAAAATATCAAGGGACAGTTGAAGTGTCAGCAGAGCAACACCTTCATTTTCCGGTAGGCTTGCCAGGGTTTCCAGAAGAACAGCAATATGTGCTTCTTCCCTTTTTAGAAGAACTCCCTTATTTTATTTTACAATCAATCAATACGGCTGAGTTAGCGTTTGTCGTTGTCGACCCGTATGCCTTTTTTGCTGATTACGAATTTCAGCTCAATGAAGCATCGCAACATGCGCTGCAAATTGAACAACCGGAAGATGTAGCTACTTTTGTCATTCTCACGTTAAAGGAACCGTTTAAGTCATCAACGGCGAATTTGCAAGGTCCATTGGTGATTAATATGAAAAAACGAATGGGGAAACAGCTTGTCTTAAATGATGCGCGCTACAAGACGAAGCATCCGTTATTCCAGCTTATGGAGGAGGATGCCTCATGCTCGTATTAACCCGTCGCAAAAACGAATCGATTATCATTAATGAAAACATCGAAATCACGATCGTCGCCGTCGAAGGAGACCAAATCAAACTTGGCATCCAAGCACCAAAAGACATCGACATCTACAGAAAAGAAGTATACCTACAGATCCAGACAGAAAACAACGAAGCCGCACAAAACCCTGTTGATTTAATGGCACTATTGAAAAATAATACTGAGAAATAAACCGGTTGGAGATATCGATTTATTTTTTTTATATTTGTCTGAAGATAAACAAAGGAAACAAGAATTCATGTTGGAGTAATGAGAAGGCAATATTGACAAGTATTTTTTTAATTATTAATTTTTTATAAAAAAGTATTAAACAAACTTTATAGCACTCCGATAATAAATAAGAATAAAGCGACAAGCTTTACTTCAATCCACAAGGACGTGGAAAAATACAACTCATGGAGGAATTCAAATGATTATCAACAATAATATTTCAGCATTAAACACGTATCGTCAATTAGGCGTAAACAACAATGCAAACGCTAAAGCGATGGAGAAATTATCTTCAGGTCTTCGTATTAACCGTGCAGGAGATGACGCAGCAGGTCTTGCAATCTCTGAAAAAATGCGCGCGCAAATCCGCGGTTTAGACCAAGCTAGCCGTAACTCTCAAGATGGTATCTCAATGATCCAAACTGCTGAAGGAGCGCTACAAGAATCACAAAACATTCTTCAACGTATGCGTGAGCTTGCTACACAAGCAGCCAATGACTCAAACGTTGGATCTGACCGTGAAGAAATCCAAAAAGAAATCAACCAATTAACTTCAGAAATCAACCGTATCGGTAATACAACAGAATTCAATACACAAAAATTAATCGATGGTGGGAAAGATGGTTCAGAAGCAGTAGCAGCTGTTGCTGGAACAACATCATTTGTTGCAGCTACTGGTGCTGACTCCACTCTAACGATTGATGGTACTGACGTTACTATTGAGGCTGCTGATGATTTAGCTGCAATTGTAGGTAAAATTAATGGAGATGCAGAATTAAGCGCAAAATATACTGCTGCAATTGATCCTGATGATAATACAAAAATATTATTAACACAAAATGCTGGCCAAGAGTCTGCAACAGCAGCAACTGTAGTTGGTGGCACTGATGTTGTTAATACAGCTGGAGCAGAAGGAAAAGCTGCTGGAGCAGGTTCTAGCATTACTTTCCAAATTGGTGCAAACGAAAACCAAAGCATGAGCATCAATATTTCTGATATGAGAGCATCTGCTTTAGGAATCACTACTGCTGATACAACTGATTCTAAATTAGGTGTAACTGACGGGACAAGCTCAACAATTCAAGAATCTGCACTAAGTGTATTAACTCACGAAGATGCAGCTGCAGCGGTTACTAAATTCCAAGAAGCAATTGATAAAGTATCTGCAGAGCGTTCTAAACTAGGTGCTAGTCAAAACCGTCTAGAGCACACAATCTCTAACTTAAACAACTCATCTGAAAACCTTCAAGCAGCTGAATCACGTATCCGTGACGTTGATATGGCGCAAGAAGTAATGGAGATGACTCGTACGAACATTCTTTCTCAAGCTTCTCAAGCGATGCTTGCGCAAGCAAATCAAAAACCACAAGCGGTTCTTCAATTATTAGGTTAATTCGTCGCTTATTGGTATTTTCATCTAAGAAGTCTCAGCTTTGTCTGGGGCTTCTTTTTGTCTTTTTAGGTAAAAAGACCTTGTGTATAAGAAAAAGGTCGCTGTTTTTTCTCTAATAAAAACCGAACTTTAGATTGATAGAGAGCCTTATGGTTGTTTCCGATATAAAGAGAAAATAGGTGATTTCGGTAAGGGGCGAATAGGGATGAGAGTAGAGTCGAATATGAGAATGATGGTGGACTCGCCTTTTGTTATTCAGCAGAAAGAAAAAAGTCAACCTGAAAGAAATTTTACAATAAAAGATAAAGCAAAGGTGTCTGCTCATGACGTACAAAAAGACTTCTTGCAATCAAAGGTGGAGCAGGCAAATAGTCATTTGCAGACGCATTATACTTCGGTACAGTTCCAATTACATGAAAAGCTCGATCGCTATTATGTAGAAGTTGTTGATGCGGATACTAAAGAAGTCGTTCGTGAAATACCACCGAAGGATTTCCTTGATATGATTGCAGAAATGACAGAATTTCAAGGGCTTATGGTGGATCAAAAAGTCTAGAAGCTACTGGCTGATGCTAGTGGCTTTTTATTCGTGAACAGTGGCAATTAGTCATATTTTTACTGTAAACGATAGGACTATAGTCGATATAATAAATAGATAGAGAGAAAAGGGGACGGATGGTCATGGCGAATTTTCGAATAGGTGGTTTAGCATCTGGTTTAGATACAGAATCCTTAATTAATGATTTAATGAGAGTACAGAGAGTGCCGATTGATAAATTGTCACAAAAGAAACAAACGCTCGAATGGCAGCGCGATTCATATAGAGATATTAACTTAAAACTAGCATCATTCCGCGATATGACTTTAAATATGCGCTTGCAATCTTCATTTTTATCAAAAATTACGACTTCTTCTAATAGCAACAAAGTCACAGCAACGGCAGATTCGACAGCAGGGAACGGATCTTATACATTGTCTGCCGTGAGTAGATTGGCGACTTCTGCTACGAATGCGAGTGCGGGAAGAATAACTAGTACAGGTGAAAAGCTAGATACAACGAAAAGTCTATATAGCCAAAAGGACATTTTTGAAAATAGTTCATTTGATTGGAAGAGTACCGAACAAAGTATAAACGAAGAAATCACAGTAAAGAAAGCAGGAACCGAATTTTCATTACAAAAGCTTGGTAAGCATAATATAGAACAAATGGATAGTGTTACAGTTGGTACAGACAACTACCAAGTGGTGACGAGCCTAGATGACTTAGATGCTAGTCAAAAGCAAGTGTTTGTAGATGAGAAAACAGGCAAAATGACTTTCAGCCAACAAATTCCCGCCGACAGTAAAATTGAAGTGGAATACAGTATGGTTCAAAAAGATACAATTTCTGTTGGCTCTGCAACAAAAGAAGTGCAACTTTCACAAATAGGGATCACAGAATTTGAGGATAGCATTACTTTTACATGGGACAAAAAAGATGCAGCTGGTAACATCATTAAAGACACGAATGGTGACCCAATAAAAGAAACGAAAACATTTACTACTGGTACAGATGTGAATAATCTAGCAGAAGATCAATTTTATTTAGATAAAGAAACAGGCAAAATCACTTTCGGCTCTGACCTACAAGCAGGTGCAAAAGCGGAAGTGAGTTATGACCACCAATACTTTGAATTCAGTATGTCTACATACAATGAAACAGGTGAAGTGAGCCAAACATTTACTTTCGATGCCCGTGATTCTTTAACGACAGTGATCGATAAAGTGAATAAATCGTCCTTAGGTGTCAATATGTTTTATGACCAACATTCTGATAAAGTAACGATTGCCCGAACGTCAACAGGTGATTTTAATCAAAGTGGCGATGGGAAAGAGATTTCTTTTAATGGTAGTCCGTTTTTAAATAATGTTCTAAAACTTGATAGCAATAATGAAAAAGGTGGAGAAAATGCGAAGTTTACTTTAAATGGTTTAGAAACGGAGAGAACCTCTAATACGTTTACAGTAAACGGTGTTTCTTTTACTTTGAAGGGTACATTTGATGCTGTTAATGGCGATTCGCCTGTTACAATCTCAATCAATAACGACACCGATAAAGCCGTAGAAAAAATCAAAGAATTCGTAGAAAAATACAATGAATTAATAGATAATATACAAGGACAGTTATCTGAAGAAAAATATCGTGATTATGCACCGTTAACAAGTGAGCAACGTGAGGCGATGTCTGAGAAGGATATTGAGCTTTGGGAAGAAAAAGCGAAAAGCGGTTTACTTCGTTCAGATCAACAATTAAGTAGTTTACTAAGTAATATGCGGATGAACTTTTATACACCGCTAGAAGGTGCTACGAGTGAATATAACCAGCTGTCAGCTATTGGTATTACCACAACGAAAAATTATTTAGAAGGTGGTAAGCTTGAAATCAATGAAGATAAGCTGAAGGAAGCATTGGAAAATGATGCAGAAGGTGTATTTAATTTGTTTGCAGCAGATGGGGATACACTTGGTGAACAAGGGATTTCTAGACGATTGCGAGATACCGTTACACAATCAATCGATGCGCTTACCTTAAAAGCGGGTAATGGCATGAAGACAAATAGTCAATTTACTATTGGAAAAAATTTAGATGATATCAATAATCGTATAACTGAACTAGAATCGAAATTAGCAGATAAAGAGCAAAGGTATTGGTCACAATTTGCAGCGATGGAGACCCAAATGCAAAAAATGAATGAGCAAATGAATTATATGCTCACACAATTCGGTTATAGCTCGCAATAAGGAGTGAAAAGATGACAACCAACCCGTACCAAAAATATCAACAAACTTCTATTAATACAGCCACACCGGCAGAACTAACGATGATGCTTTACAACGGTTGTTTGAAGTTTATTAGCATTGCCAAGCAAGCAATGGAGCAAGGTGAAGTTGCAAAGCGCAATGAAAATATGCAGAAGGCGCAAAACATCATACAAGAATTTATGGTGACACTCAATCAAGAGGTTGAAATATCTAGTGATCTGCTACGAATCTATGATTATGTGTTGAGAACCTTAGTTGACGCCAATACACGCAATGATCTAACAGCCTTAAAAGAAGCGGAATCAATGATTATGGATCTTCGTAATACATGGAAAGAAATGATGTTAGCGCAGAAAAAACCCCAAATGGTTAGCAGTGAACAATCATGACAGCGACAACTGATTTGATCGTTTGTACGCGTGAGTTATTGCTTCATTTAAACCAAGGCTTACCTGAACATGAACGAGAAGCTTACATAAAGAAGACGGATGATTTGCTTGATCAACGATTTATTTTAATGAGACAAGTTGATTTTCAGTCAACAGAAGCTCAGAAGATGAAAGACGTGCTATTGAAGCAGGATCGCGCCATTAAACAATTATTAGATCAGCACCAGCAAATCATTAAGGATGATATCAAAAGATTGAAGGTGCAGAAAGTAAAGAGTAAGCAATATGCGAATCCGTATGAAGCTGTTGGGATGAGCGACGGTGTTTTTTATGATAAACGAAATTAGGTGATGAAGTTGAAGGAGGAGCAGTATATTCTCCTAAGAGAGTATTGTTCTGTGTTAAATACACTAGAAGAAAGCTTTACCTATATTGTAGATAGCTTCACAGATTTAGATAAAGACGATGGTGATGCGCTTCTTTTTGAGGTTATTGATTCTTTTCCACAAATCAAAGCAGTGAACGAGCAATTACTGCATTTGTTTAAGGAAAACAGTGAAATGGTTCATATTATGCATGTGTTTGAAAAGGTGCAGGAACAAGCTGATCGACTGGAGCAAACCATCGGTAACGCGCCAGAAAAACAAGAAATATTACGTGAGCAATTTTTCCCTTTGTTTGCAGCTTGGCACCGAATGATAGACTATGAATTGCAACCTTATTTATTTTCTTAATTACGTTAAAAAGGTTTTAGCAGGACTTTTTACGGGTAACATAGAAATATAGAGTATAGTCTTATTTAAAGACTAGCTGATAAGGATTAGCTGAAGAAGGACAGGCTAAATCATCCTTATGACTCTTATAAAGAGAAGGAGGAGTTCACTTATGAATTTTAACATTCGGGGTGAAAACATTGAGGTAACTCCAGCAATCAGAGACTACGTCGAGAAGAAAATTATGAAGTTGGAAAGATATTTTACTGAAACTCCTAATGTAAATGTAAACGTAAACCTGAAAACCAATAATGATAAAACGTCAAAAGTTGAAGTAACGATTCCGATGACGAATCTTGTACTTCGAGCAGAAGAGGCTCATGCTGATATGTATGCAGCCATCGACTTAATCAACGACAAGTTGGAGAGACAGATTCGTAAACATAAAACGAAAGTCAATCGAAAATTCCGCGAAAAAGGCGGCATTAACGAATTATTCGCTACTTTTGAGGAGCCTGAAGAACACCCAGAAGAAGACAATGACTTAGAGGTCGTTCGCCAAAAGCATTTTGACCTTAAGCCAATGGACAGTGAAGAGGCCATTTTACAAATGAACATGCTCGGCCATAGCTTCTTCGTCTTCACCAACGCAGCCACAAGCTTAACAAACGTTGTATACAAACGAAAAGATGGGCGCTACGGACTCATCGAAGCGCAATAATATAAAAGGAAGCAGGTAGGTGCTATGGCACTGCCTGCTTTTTTCATGTGCGAAAGAAGTTTATACCACAGAAGATAAATACTAGCAGAACATTAATATGTCTTCCCTTCGTAAGTTATGCAAGTATTCATATAGCTCCCATTATTAAGATACGTTCTCTAATTTGAGCTCGCCATTCTTTTAGTAGTTCTTTTGTTTGTTCGTATTCCTTTGCTTCAATGGATAGGTAAAGTGCTTCATTATAATGAGCACCAGAAAAAATCCGTTTTTCTGGGTAAAGCAAGTAACTGGCCATAGAACCAATGATGATTTTGTCCATATGCTGATCCATAATTTGAAGCATGATTTGGTTTTGTCCAGCAGCTATGATTTGTCTTATGAATTGTAATGAGTGAGTCGCATAAGAGAAATAACGATCGTTCTCTTTATCTAGTAGTTGTTGCTCTAAATGTTCATTTAAAAGTGATAAATTAAATGAATAAAGCGGATTTGTTTCTACCTTTTCAAGCGCATACATTTGATGGGTGAAAATGACTTCGAACATATCTAGTATCTCTTTAGATGATACTTCCTTCACCATCACACCTCTATTTTTTAAGGAGATCACTAACCCTTCTAGTTCAAGTTTAGCAATCGCATTAGAGATGGGTGTTCGACTCATAGCTAATTCCTCTGATAATTTATATATGGATAGTAGGCTTCCCGGTAGGTATTCGCAAGTAAGAATTTTCGTTCGAATGGTGTGATAAGCGGTATCTATTAAAGATTTTGTCATTGTCCTAATTCCTCTCTGTCTAAATTCATTAATTGAACATCCTATGATTATACAATTATAGCGATGATTTCCTAAGAATACATCTTGTAACCTTTGAATTTACACTAAATTTAAAAATTTCACCAAACTCATAAAATGATTCATGTTAGATTAACATCTTATTAACATGCTAGTTGTATACTTCAGTTGTATTTAAATAAAGGAGGACAACTGGATGCATGTTATAGATCAAAAAAAGCTTGGGACGCAACATTATTTTAAAGAAGATTTTTCTAAGAATGGTAAGAGACCTTGGTTTGGAGACATGTCCACTCACCTTGAAAATGATTTTTCGTTTGCAGTTGTTGGTGATCGCTGTGGGATTACAACACCAGGCATTTTTGAGAAAGGTTTGCAGGTGGTAAAAGGCCTTAATCCTGATTTTGTCCTTTCAGTAGGTGATTTCATTGAAGGTTATTGGGATCAAGAGGAAGCGGCCCATGGAGAGTGGGACTATATTGATCAGTTAATTAAAGAGGTAGACATCCCATTTTATTTAACAGTTGGTAACCATGACTATGGAAATGACACTATGGTTAAAGTTTGGCGTGAGCGAAAAGGTTTTGAGTATTACGCTTTTCGATTAAATGATTATTTATTTTTAGTGCTGAATACAGAGGAAAATCCTTTAGGTATGCCTGAATCTTTTGTAAAGAGTTTTAGGGATATTACCAATCAAGTAGTTGAAAATCCAGCAAAAGCTAGAGGGTACATTGAAGAATTCTTCGGACAAATGACTGAAGGGGCTTCGGAGGAAGATATTGAGAAGGGTAACTTACCTCATATTTCAGATGAGCAATTACAGTTTTTTGCTGAAGTGTTACATGAAAATAATGATGTGAAACATACTTTTGTATTTATGCATAAGCCAGCTTGGAAAACGAAGGATCCTAAGTTCAGCCAATTTGAGAATATGCTTGAATCAAGAATGTATACGATGTTTGCAGGACACCTTCATCAATTGGAAGTAACGAAAAAAAATAACAGAAATTATATTCAAATGGGTCGTACGGGTGCATGTTGGCACGGTGATAGTGTTGGATCGATCGATCATATTCTTTTTGTAACAGTAAAAAATGGCGAAGTTGGTTTTCAAGTTATCGAACTAGATGGTGTCAGTGATTTGGAAAAGTATGAGGTGAATCAATGACAACAACTGGACTTTATTCACAAACTGTTCCCCTAAAAGGGGCTCTGAATTTTCGTGATATGGGAGGGCTCGTTACCGTAGATGGTCGAAAAGTACGAAGAGGCATCTTATATAGAGCGGGAGATTTAAGTGGATTAACAACAGATGATATTGCTCAATTGTCTAAACAAAAGATTAAATATATATTTGACTATCGTAGAGAAGATGAAGCAAATGAAAAACCTGATCCGGAAATTGGTAGTGCCAAGCTTTTACGAGTACCGGTAATCGCTGAGGATAATATCGCCGAGCAAGTATCGAAAGTAAAGAAAAAAGAAGATGTATTCAAACACTATACTAAAGAAACATTTTTAACACTCTATTCTACTTTTCCGGTTCGAAATGCTTCTTACCAAGCTTTGATGAATTTATTAAAAGAACCAGAGAAAAACTTGCCGCTAATCCATCATTGTGCTGGAGGAAGAGATCGAACAGGTATAGGCGCTATGATTATTTTACTTACACTCGGTGTGCCATTTTCAACTGTGATGGAAGATTACCTTTATTCTAATGTTGCTTTAGCCACCTTTCATGAGCAAATGTTTCTGCAGGCAGAAGCAGCACTTGTGGAAGAGGAGTTCTTGCAATTAAAAGCAGCCTTTTTATTGCAAGAAGAATATTTACTTGCAACTAAATCTGCTATAGAAGAAATATACGGCGATTTTGACACTTATTTGTACCTAGAGTTTGGAATAACAAATGAAATAAGGAAAAAAATAAAAGATTTCTGCTTGCAAGAGTAATTTTCTAAAGGGGGAAATGAACATGGATAAATTAAGGTTTGCTCATTTATCAGATACACATATTCTAAGAGAATATAAAGGCAGTTTAATTGAAACATTAACAGGTGTTGACAATAATCCAACTGAAACGTTGAAAGGAATACTACAAGCAATCACACAAGATGAAAAAGCGCCAGATTTCATTTTAATTAGTGGGGACCTTGTTCACGAAGGGACAGTTGAAGATTATGCTTTCT
This sequence comes from Cytobacillus sp. FSL R5-0569, assembly GCF_038007265.1. Lineage (NCBI taxonomy): Bacteria > Bacillati > Bacillota > Bacilli > Caryophanales > Bacillaceae > Cytobacillus > Cytobacillus sp. FSL R5-0569. The sequence continues at coordinate 4,075,742 of NZ_JBBOWW010000001.1, read as the reverse complement.
TAGCTAAATTACTAGAAGATCATATCATAGATATTCCTTATTATTTAGCTTTAGGGAATCATGATGTGACAGAAGCTTACTGGGAAGGTATAGGCAACGTAAAAGGAGAGAAGCGGGACTTATTTTACGAAGCAATTATTCAAGGCTATCGCCTAATCGTACTAGATTCTAGCTATGATCATAGTGGAAAAGGTGTAGTGAGTGAGGAACAACTCCAATGGTTAAAGGAGACATTAGCTCAGCCTGCCCCTAATGGTTCGATTGTTGTTGTCCATCATCCATTGGAAGCTGGACATGTGGTCGATGGCCATAGCTTATCGAATTCAGCAGAGGTATTGGCTATTATAAAAAATACCGATGTCAAACTAGTTCTTAGTGGTCATACTCATCAGAATAAAGTAACTACCTATGAAAATATTCTATTATCTACTGCGGGAGGAACTTCTTTTAGTATGGAAATTGGTCAAGAATTAGCTTCGTTTAATAATCGTACGGGCTATAGCATATGTACATTAGGCGAAAATGGTGCAAGTGTAGAACAAGTTAGGTACCCAGATAAGTTTGATACATTTTTATCAGTAGAATTGAAGCAGATGCTTCAGTATTCTTAAGTGAAGGGGGAGAGGTAAATGGTTAAATTAAAAAGTAAGAGGCTCTTTATTATGCTCATTCTATTGTTAGGTATCGCTTCAGTGTTAAGTGCTTGTAGCTCTTCTGACGCTTCAACCGTCTCACAGGAAATGGGAGAATTAGACCCAGAGAATCCTACAAAGATAACTTTTTATTCTTATAGTTTAGCTGCTCCAACAATGAAAGAGGGTATGGAACATCTAATTAATGAGTTCAATGAAACAATTGGAAAAGAAAAGGGTGTCATTGTTGAAGGGGTTGCTGATGCCTCTTATCAACAGTTTAAGGCAGATATTGCGGCTGGAAAAGCGGTTGATATTGTTCAACATACTTTTTCAACATTAGATAATTCAAGAGAAACTCTCGGATTCCAAGCTTATGAAGATGTGTTTCCAGCAGAAGAATTAAACAATCATTTCAATGGCATTTCAGATAATGCATTGAGTTTAGGGAAAATTGATGGAAAGACATATGGGTTGGCATTTACATTTAGCACACCGATTGTTTTTATGAATGGAAAATTATTCGAAGAAGCAGGCTTAGATCCAACAAAGCCACCACAAACGTGGGATGAGATTAAGGAATATTCACTTAAAATAAATGAAGCGACAGGCAAAGATGGCTTTGCGTTAGCACCGGATAATGGTTGGACAACTGAAGGTGTGATATTAAGTAATGGAGGCAAAGTACTTTCTGATGATCGTAAGGAAGCGCAATTCGCAAATCAAGAAAGTATTGAAGCGATTGAAATGTGGAAGGATCTCTATCAAAACGGTGCCCATGCAGTTGGGAGTGATACGGAGTTACCCGAGCAATTTATGGCTGGTAATCTAGGAATGTACATTACTTCTACTGCATTGCATAGCGGATTTAAAAATGCTTCCGAAGCAGGTGGCTGGGAACTTTACGGCGCTGGTTTACCATCATTCGGAAACAATCCGTCTGTACCAGTGAACTCTGGAAGTGTTTTAGCTGTTAGACCAGATAATGATGTGAAAAAGGCAGCGGTGTGGGAGTTTATTAAATATGTTACTGGTAATGAAGGCTATACAATCATAACTTCTGAGGTAGGCTATTTACCGCTCAGAACAGAGTTAGCTGATGATCCCAATTATTTAAAAGGATTTATTGACGAAAATCCATTATATAAAATCAACTTGGAGCAATTGAAAAACATCCAACCAGCAGTAATTTGGCCAGCGGAATATGCAACTGAAATGTCCAATATATTTAGAGATGCGATTGTTCAATCGGTTTCAACGGATGCAGATGTAGAAAAAACTTTAAAAGCAGCAGAAGAAGAAATTAACCAATTAATACAATAGGTGTTCATGAGAGAAGGGAATCTTATGAGTGAGGTAAAAAGCATAATCGTATCAGAGCAAGGAAAAAAAGTGAACGGGCAGAAAAACAGACGTGTTGCTCGTTCACTTATAAAATGGAAACCTTATTTATTTTTACTACCTGCAATTCTTTTATTAGGGGTTTGGATGTATAAACCGTTACTATCTACTTTTGTTTTAGCCTTTCAAAAGTGGAGTATGGTCCCAGGCACAGAACCTATTGCAGTAGGGTTAGATAATTTTATTCGCTTGTTCCAAACTAAGGACTTCGTTCAATCTATTGAAAATACAGTTTTTTATACAGTGGGTATACTACCTTTCTCTATCATCATTCCAATGCTTTTAGCTGTAGCAACAAATGGGTTAAATGGCAGAGTGAAAAATGTGTATCGGGCAATGTTTTTCATCCCAATGATATTGGCACCAGTAACTGTAGGGGCAATCTGGAGATGGCTCTTTCATCCTGCCAATGGATTAGTCAATATTACATTACAAAAACTTGGAATCACCGATGCAAACATCTCTTTCTTTACTGATCCAGTCTATGCGAAATGGCTCATTCTTTTGATGACAGGATGGGGCTTGATTGGATTTAGTACGATTATTTTCTCTGCAGCATTGACCAATATTAACAGAGATTATTTCGAAGCAGCAGCTTTAGATGGTGCGACGAAATGGAAGCAATTAATGACGATCACTATTCCTTTATTGTCACCAACAATATTGTTTATGCTCACAATGAGTATTCTATTTTCTAGTCAATTTACCTTCGCTTATATTGATATTTTAACAGCAGGCGGTCCGTTCGGTACGTCAACGAATATTTATTATGAGATGTATAAATATGGATTCAGTAACTTAAATGCAGGATTAAGTTCAGCAGCCGCGACGTTATTTTTTATTGTATTTGCGATCATTGCTATCGGTTTAAATGTGTTAACGAAAAAATTTGCATTCTATGATAATTAAGGGAGTAAAAGTGATGAAACGGATAAAATCAGTAACGGTACTTCAGCATTTTCTATTAATAATGATGAGTATCATCGCTATTTTCCCACTATATTGGATGATTATCTCTTCATTTAAAAATGAATCTGAAATTTTCACAAGTTCTTTTATACCACAGGCACCAACATGGCAAAATTATCTATATGCATTCGCAGAAATGCCTATTATACAAATGTTATTTAACTCATTTGTAGTTGCTACTTTAATGACGATTTTGCATTTGTCAACCAGTTTATTAGCGGGGTATGCATTAGTCCGATGGAGTTTTAAAGGGAAACTTTTAATTTTTACATTACTTAGCTTAACTTGGCTGATTCCTTTTCAAGCGGTAATGATTCCAAACTATGTGTTGATTAATCAAATAGGCTTAAATGAAAATCCATTAGGTATTGTCTTACCATTCGCTGCATCAACCTTTGCTATTTTATCAATCTATCAAAGTTTTAAGTCATTTCCTACAGCACTAATTGATGCGGCAAGGTTAGATGGAGAGTCTGACCTCGGTATTTTATTAAGAATTATCCTTCCAAATATTCGTTCGACCGTCATTTCATTGGGCATTATTCTTTTTATTAATGCTTGGAATGAGTATTTATGGCCAATGTTAGTGACGAAAGAAATGGAGAATGCACCCATTCAAATTGGATTGAAGTCTTTTGTCAATTCGGATGTGAATATGTGGGGATCACTGATGGCAGCTACAACTATCTCATGTATACCGATATTACTTATCTACTTATTTTTACAAAAACATATCGTTGACTCTTTTGTTCGATTTGGCATCAAATAAATAAGCTGGAGGCGTAAATTATGGGGAGTATTAAAGTTGAACAAATGAAGAAATCTTTCGGTCAAAAAGAAATACTAAAAGGAATCGATGTTGATATACCAGATGGATCCTTTGCCATTTTACTAGGTCCTTCAGGATGCGGTAAGTCAACGCTATTGCGTATGATTGCTGGTTTAGAAGAACCGACAAGTGGGTCTATTTTTATTAATGACCAAGATATTACCTATAGCGAGCCTAAAGACCGTGATATCGGCATGGTTTTTCAAAATTATGCATTGTATCCGCATATGACAGTATTTAAGAACATTGAATACGGATTAAAAATAAAAAAAATAGAGAAAAACAAACGTCTGATCATGGTAAATAAAGTGATTGAGATGGTGGAGTTAACAGAACACGCTAATAAGCGTCCAGGTGAGTTATCAGGGGGGCAAAGGCAAAGGGTGGCGTTAGCGAGGGCTATTGTTAAAAGGCCGCACGCGTTTCTAATGGACGAGCCTTTGTCCAACTTGGATGCAAAACTGAGGAATCAAATGAGACAAGAACTTATTGAATTACAAAAAGAATTACAAACTACCTTTCTTTATGTCACACATGACCAAATTGAAGCGATGTCAATGGGGTCATATATCATTATTATGAACAATGGTCATATCATGCAAAAAGGGACACCGAAGGAGATCTATACAAATCCAGCCAATCTATTCGTAGCACAATTTATCGGCTCACCCCCCACAAATATATTGTCTTATGGTGATTATTCCATCGGTATCCGACCAGAAAATATGAGTATGAAGGAAGATGACCTTAATGTGAATGCTGATTATGTATTAACAGGTGCCGTTGTTTCTACTGAACATTTAGGTGGAGAATCTATCTATTGTCTTACAACGGATTGGGGGAAAGTTTTTGTAAAAGGTGAGTCCACTTGGCAAACACCTACTAAAGAATCCCTAATCGCATTTTCAAAAGAAGATGTCTTGGTATTTGATAAGAGTGGGGAAAGAGTGAGAGATGTTAATTTGGTAGAAAATCTTTTAGCAGATATGAAGGTAAGTAATAATAGAAGAGAACCAGTAGTTTTATAACAGGTATGCGCAATTCCAGGTAGGAGATTGCGCTTTTTTAAGTTTTGTAGGGGCCACCGGGAATTATTCATTTGCCGAATCGAATTTTTTCTGGTGCTTCTTTTATTTGTGCCCCCACAGTAAAATTTCGACGTTTGTTGTATCGCTCACAACCTTTGCTAAATATCGCTTATTTTAGGATACATGATCAAAAAGCTGAATAAACAAAAGCCCCTTCTAAAGTAGAAGAAAGGGCTGATTTACATTAGTCTTGCGGAAGAGCTGAAACTTGCCACTCTACTCCATATTTATCAGTTACTTGTCCATATGATGGGCTCCAAAACGTTTCTTGTAGAGGCATTGTAACTTTCCCCTCTTTAGACAATTTCTCAAATATTTGTTTTGATGAATCCACTGAATCGATTTGAATGGCAATGGTTACTTGATTTCCAATCGTATAAGGAGCTCCAGGAAAATTATCGGAAAGCATCATAGTGGTATTGCCTACTTTAAATTGAGCATTCAATACACGGTCCTGTGCTTCACTTGGAAGTGGGTGATCCGGATCCTCTGGCATCTCTCCAAATGTTTGCAACGAAATAAGCTCTGCGTTAAAGACATCAACATAAAATTGCACTGCTTCTTTTCCATTTCCGTTTGTTACTACATAAGGGTTTACTGCTACAATCATTTTTAGCACCTCATCGTCTCATTTTTTTACCACAGAATATTTATTTGTATACCTTGTATCAAACTTTATTTCTATATTTCTACTAAAACAGATTTACACCTTCTATTTCGTAAAAAAAAGAGAAGCATTTAAGCTCTCTCTTAACTTCATACTTTAGATAATCCGAAAATAGTGTTAATAAGTACCCTCTACCATAGCCTTTATCTGCCTGGGAAAATCAACAGGCATAAGTTTCTTTAGATTCCCCTTCATAGGAGATTACGAAAGGAATATTCTTTCAAAAGTCACTTCGACTTCACTTCTTACCGACAGCCTTGAGTAAACAAGATTTTTGCTTCAATAGCTTACATTGATTCATTGTCTTAATTAAACGCAAAAAAAGCCCTCAACAAGAACAGAGGGCAATCCACATATAAGCATTTATTTCTTCACGGGTTTCTGGTTGTCATCCAAGAGCTTCGAGTACTTCAGTTTCAACCGGTCCGGTGCATATTTAACCATGCTTTGGAGGATAAAGGTTGTGAAGAGTACATCATCTGTGATACCGATGATATAAAGAAAGTCTGGAATGAGATCTATTGGAATGAGAATATAGGCAATCGATACGCCTACAGGAAGTAGTTTCTTCCATAAAGGAATATCTTTAGCTGCTAAGTATTCAAAGAAAAAAGGAATGAATCTCCAGAAGGTTAGGACAAACCCAACACGTTTAAAGAATTTCTTCATCTTCCTCTTCCTTTCCGAGTGTTGTCTGTTATTTCCCTCATCATACCTGTTGAGATGATTATTGACAATCTAAATGCTGTTTATGTTCATTACCCCTACTCTTTAGAAGATATCCTTTACTCTATCAGTTGAATTATACTGAATCATTCCATCTTTTCTAATTTTCTATTAAATGACCTTAGCCCTAGATTAATGTTAGTATAGAATAGCGATAATTTTGTAGGTTAGCCGGGGGCACTTATTGTGAGTCGGCTTTTAGTTGAGTTGGTATATCCGCGATCAACGAAAGTAGATAACTAATCATATATAATAGAACAAGCTGTTCCTAGGTGATGAGAGGAGAATGAAATATGCAAACAGCTGTGAAAATTAATCGAAATGACCCTTGTCCTTGTGGCAGTGGAAAAAAATACAAAAAATGCTGTGCGAAAAAGGAAACAATTACTATTACAGAACTCATTGATAATGAAGTGAGCGAGTTACAAAAAGAATTACGTATTTTTGCGTATCAAAGATATGGTAACGCCATTAGAAGTGAGTATCAACAACTAATGGAAAAATTGGAAGATACCGATAAAGATGACGCGGAATTTTTCGAATTTATGATGCCTTTCTGGTATATTCCGTTTAAAACGGTTGAAGACGGTGAAACGATTCTTCATAAGTTTATTGAACATAAAGAATCAGCTGTCTTAAGACCAAGATTACATGAAATTCTACAATCTTGGAAAGTGGCGATCCCGGTAGCTGGGAAAGTGATTGGACTTGATGATAGAGACCTACATTTTGTAGATACACTGACAAATGAATCGTATACAGTCGTATTAGATGAAGCAATGAATGATTTTTCTGAAGGTTGGTTTGCTTTCGGTGTATTATTCCCATATGAGGACAAATATACCGCTTTCCCTTGCCTATTCGAAGTATCAGAAGGAAAAGCAGCAGATTATGAAGGTTATCTAAAAGATGATTTTGCAGCGATCGGAAATAATCATGCTATCCAATATCTCGAAGATCATTTCTTGGAGCTCATGCATCGCCTTCCAGAGGCAGCAGCAAGTGTAGATATGGATGCTTATGAATGGCCAACCGAAGGGGCTAAACAAGTGGCAGAGCAATTTGAAAAAGATATGACTACAGCGGGAGAATCGCAATGGGTCATTAACTTCGGTGTAGGTGTGTGGGTAGAATACATTAAACAAACGAATAAACGTATTCAAAAAGCAGAAAATTATATTGCTGCACTACGTTATTTTGTTTATGAACAGTCAGGTGTCGAATCAAGTATGACACAAAAAGAGCTTGGGGAAAAATACGGGCTAACAGCTGGCCGCGTATCCACTTACTATAGGGATATTCAGAGCCAAGTAGCTGCATTTATTGACGATATTTTTAATAAAACAAAGCAAGATATTTAAATGGGAGAGAAGCTAGTAATGAATCTAGCTTCTTTCTTTATTATTTCGCCGCCCTATATGACAAAAATTACACCCTCACACCTGACAAAAGTTGTCTCTACCCATGCGAAGTGGTATCATTAATACCATATATCATTGTTTCAGGATGACACATTAAATAGACATCTCCAATAGATAAAGGAGCGTTTGTATGCTTGGGATTTTAAATAAGGTTTTTGATGTGAATAAACGTGAATTAAAACGCCTAACGAAAACGGCGGAACAAATAGAAGCATTAGCTTCGAAGATGGAAGCGCTGAGTGATGAACACTTAAAAGCGAAAACGGGTGAGTTCAAAGAGCGTCATCAAAAAGGTGAATCGCTTGATGATTTACTAGTAGAAGCATTTGCTGTGGTAAGAGAAGCGTCAAGACGTGTGTTTGGCTTATATCCTTATCCCGTACAGTTAATGGGTGGGGCAGCACTTCATGATGGCAATATATCTGAAATGAAAACCGGTGAAGGTAAAACTTTAACTTCGACGATGCCGGTTTATTTAAATGCGATTTCAGGAAAAGGTGTACATGTTGTAACAGTCAATGAATACTTAGTGACTCGTGATGCTACTGAAATGGGACAACTATATGATTTCCTTGGACTAACTGTTGGTTTGAACTTAAATGGTATGTCTAAAGAGGAAAAACAAGCAGCCTATGCAGCTGATATTACTTATAGTACAAACAATGAATTAGGTTTTGATTATTTACGAGACAATATGGTGCTTTATAAAGAGCAAAAAGTGCAACGGCCGTTAAATTTTGCAGTTATTGATGAGGTTGACTCGATTTTAATTGATGAAGCGCGTACACCATTAATTATTTCTGGATCCGCACAAAAATCAACGAAACTTTATTTACAAGCGAATGCCTTTGTTAGCCGCTTAAAGGTAGAGGAAGACTTCACTTACGATGAAAAAACAAAAGGTGTGCAATTAACGGAAGAAGGGATGACAAAGGCCGAGAAAGCTTTTGGCATTGAAAATTTGTTTGATGTTTCTCATGTTTCTTTGAATCACCATATTACGCAAGCGCTAAAGGCACACACAAGTATGCATAAAGATGTGGACTACGTTGTACAAGAAGGCGAAATTGTGATTGTCGACCAATTCACTGGCCGTCTCATGAAAGGTCGTCGTTATAGTGATGGTCTTCACCAATCAATTGAAGCGAAGGAAGGCTTAGAAATTCAGAATGAAAGTATGACCCTTGCTTCCATTACATTCCAGAACTACTTCCGTATGTATGAGAAATTATCAGGTATGACAGGTACAGCAAAAACAGAAGAAGAGGAATTCCGTAACATTTACAATATGAATGTCATTGCAATTCCGACAAACCGTCCTGTTGCACGTGATGATCGTTCTGATTTAATTTATGCAACGGTGGATGGAAAATATCGTGCTTTAGTGGAAGACATAGCAGAACGCCATAAAAATGGGCAACCAGTCCTTGTTGGTACAGTTGCCATTGAAACGTCTGAAATTATCTCAAAATACTTAACGAAAAAAGGGATTCCGCATAATGTCTTGAATGCGAAAAACCATGGTCGTGAAGCAGATATTATTTTAGATGCTGGTAAGTCTGGCGCCGTTACGATTGCTACAAATATGGCTGGTCGTGGTACTGATATCAAACTTGGTGAAGGTGTCAAAGAAGTTGGCGGCTTAGCTGTTATCGGTACAGAGCGACATGAAAGTCGTCGAATTGATAACCAGCTCCGTGGTCGTTCTGGTCGTCAAGGTGATCCTGGTGTCACCCAGTTCTATTTATCAATGGAAGATGAATTAATGCGTCGTTTTGGCTCGGATAATATGAAAAACATGATGTCGAAGCTCGGCATGGATGATTCGCAACCGATTCAAAGTAAAATGGTTTCACGTGCAGTTGAATCCGCCCAAAAACGTGTAGAAGGAAATAACTTCGACGCACGTAAACAATTGCTTTCATATGATGATGTTTTGCGTCAGCAACGTGAGATTATTTATACACAAAGAAATGAAGTGCTTGATTCAGAGAACTTAAGAGAAATTGTCGAGCGTATGGTTCATAGTGTCTTAACACGGAACGTCCACGCTTTTGCTTCACAAACAGAAGAAGATGGTGACGATGAATGGAACTATGAAGGATTAATTGATTACGTTAAAGGAAATCTTCTTCCAGAAGGAACGGTTACGGTGGAAGATATTCGCAGAAAAGAAGCGGATGAAGTAATCGATCATATTTGGGATAAAATCATTGCCTTCTATAATGAAAAAGAAGAAAAAATGCAAAGTGAACAAATGCGCGAATTCGAAAAAGTAATTATGCTTCGTGCTGTTGATACAAAATGGATTGATCATATTGATGCCATGGATCAACTTCGTCAAGGGATTCACCTGCGTGCGTATGGACAAATTGATCCACTGCGCGAATATCAAAAAGAAGGATTCCACATGTTTGAAATGATGATTGCTGCTATTGAAGAAGATGTAGCGAAATATGTGATGAAAGCAGAAATTCGTGACAATCTTCAACGTCAAGAAGTAGCAAAAGGCCAAGCTGTCAACCCGAAAGAAAGTGAAGACGGTAAACAGAAGAAGAAAAAGCCTGTTGTCAAACAAATGGATGTTGGTCGTAATGATCCATGTATTTGCGGCAGTGGAAAAAAATATAAAAACTGCTGTGGTGCAAAAGGTTAACAATATCTGAATAAGAGCCGGCAAAAACCTGTTTATAAGGGTCGCTGCCGGCTTTTTACACGAAGTGTTTCACTTTGCCTGGAGAAGTTATATAATATAAAGGTTAAAAATATGTGTAGAGGTGACCAAGATGGAATTAGCAGAGATTCGTCATGAGTTAGAGAAAACAGCTAAAATTTTAGCGGACTTTAGGGGGTCTCTTTGACTTAGAAAACAAAGAGGCACGTATTGCAGAACTTGATAACGAGATGCTTCATCCTAGTTTTTGGGATGATCAACAAGCCGCACAAGTAGTGATCAATGAGTCCAATGCATTAAAAGAACAAGTCAATGAGTTCAATGATTTAAATGAGACGTTCGAGAATCTCGAATTAACATATGAATTAGTAAAAGAAGAAGCAGATGCAGAGCTACAAGAAGAGCTTGAAACGGAGATCGTCGCTTTATCTAAGCGTTTAGCTGATTTTGAGCTGCAATTGCTTTTAAGTGAAGAATACGATAAAAATAACGCGATTTTAGAACTTCATCCAGGTGCTGGTGGTACAGAGTCTCAGGACTGGGGTTCGATGTTATTACGTATGTACACTCGTTGGGCAGAGAAAAAAGGATTTAAAGTAGAAACATTAGATTACCTGCCAGGTGACGAAGCGGGAATTAAGAGCGTAACATTGTCTATTAAAGGACATAATGCATACGGCTATTTAAAAGCGGAGAAAGGCGTTCATCGACTCGTACGAATTTCGCCATTCGATTCTTCTGGCCGTCGCCATACTTCCTTCGTATCTTGTGAAGTAATGCCAGAATTTAACGATGAAATTGAAATTGATATCCGGACAGAGGATTTGAAAATTGATACGTACCGTGCCAGTGGAGCAGGTGGACAGCATATCAATACAACGGATTCAGCGGTAAGGATTACGCATTTACCGACAAATGTCGTTGTTACATGCCAATCAGAACGTTCCCAAATTAAAAACCGCGAACAAGCAATGAAAATGCTGAAAGCGAAACTTTACCAAAAGAAAATCGAAGAACAAGAGCAAGAATTACTAGAGATCCGTGGAGAACAAAAAGAAATTGGTTGGGGAAGCCAAATTCGTTCCTACGTTTTCCACCCATACTCTATGGTCAAAGACCACCGTACAAACACCGAATCAGGCAATGTACAAGGCGTCATGGACGGAGACCTAGACATCTTCATCAACGCTTACCTACGTTCTAAATTGAGCTTAGGTGAATAAGAAGGAAAGCAGCGTCCGCAATGGAGGACGTTGCTTTTCTTATATTGGTGATAGTTTTAAGTTGGAAACGAGGTTTGGTAAGTGGGGCAGAAGTGAGGGGGGATGAACGCTATGTGAAGCGGGGTTTGCGAGTCACTTGGAAAGAAGAAGGGGAATGAGAATGAGAGCTTTGTAAAGTGGATTAGTGAGCCGCTCAGCAGGAAAATTGGGAATGAGAGCTTCGCAAATTGGAATTGTGAGTTACTCAGCAGGAAAAATGGAAATGAGGGCTTCGCAAATTGGATTAGTGAGTCACTCAGAAAGAGAACCGAAAATGAGAGCTTCACAAGCTGGAATAGCAAGTCACTCAGAAAGAGAAGCGAAAATGAGAGCTTCACAAACTGAATTAGCAAGTCGCTCAGAAAGAAAACGGAAGCTGAGAGCTTCACAAACGGGAATAGCAAGTCGCTCAGAAAGAAAACGGAAGCTGAGAGCTTCACAAACTGGAATAGCAAGTCACTCAGAAAGAAAACCGAAGCTGAGAGCTTCACAAACTGGAATAGCAAGTCACTCAGGAAGAAAACCGAAGCTGAGAGCTTCACAAACTGGAATAGCAAGTCGCTCAGAAAGAAAACGGAAGCTGAGAGCTTTACAAACTGGAATAGCAAGTCACTCAGAAAGAAAACCGAAGCTGAGAGCTTCACAAACTGGAATAGCAAGTCACTCAGGAAGAAAACCGAAGCTGAGAGCTTCACAAACTGGAATAGCAAGTCACTCAGAAAGAAAACGGAAGCTGAGAGCTTCGCAAACTGGAATAGCAAGTCACTCAGAAAGAGAACCGAAAATGAGAGGTTCGCAAACAGAAATAGCAAGTCACTCAGTAAGAGAACCGAAAATGAGAGCTTCACAAACAGGAATAGCAAGTCACTCAGAAAGAGAACCGAAAATGAGAGCTTCGCAAACAGAAATAGCAAGTCACTCAGAAAGAGAACTGAAAATGAGAGCTTCGCAAACTGGATTAGTAAGTCACTCAGCAGGAAAATTAGAAATGAGAGCTTCACAAACTGGATTAGTGAGTCACTCAGAAAGAGAACCGAAGCTGAGAGCCTCACAAACAGAAATAGCAAGTCACTCAGAAAGAGAACCGAAGCTGAGAGCTTCACAAACAGGAATAGCAAGTCACTCAGAAAGAGAACCGAAAATGAGAGGTTCGCAAACAGAAATAGCAAGTCACTCAGCAAGAGAACCGAAAATGAGAGCTTCGCAAACTGGATTAGTAAGTCACTCAGCAGGAAAATTGGAAATGAGAGCTTCACAAACTGGTATTGTGAGTCACTCAGAAAGAGAACCGAAAATGAGAGGTTCGCAAACAGGAATAGCAAGTCCCTCAGAAAGAAAACCGAAAATGAGAGCTTCACAAACTGAAATAGCAAGTCACTCAAAATGAAATCAGAAGTGGAAGCACAGCTACCGTATCCCTTGAAAGGTTTTCACATCTATGTTGAGGAAGAACAATTAGCGCATCCAGTCAAGAAGATTCCACAATGGAAAAAGGATTGAGTTTCTATACGAATTAGAATTATCCGGCTATTCATGGCTACAAAAAATCAAAAAATACAACTAGCTGAAACCAAGCAGCTCCCTTTAAAGTAAGCCTCTCCTTACACCCACCACATGTATCCCTAAAATAAATCTAAATAGAGAACGTATAGTCTTCCCGCATAATCCCATCCACCACAACTCATAATAAAATTTATATCTTTGTTTATTTACCCCTTTAACACAGTAGTTGAATGTCATTTACATAGGATAAAAGCCATGCTATACTCACTCTCTGAAAAGACAAAGGTGATGAAAAGATTGAATTGTGTGCATTTACTCGTAATTGAGACGATTTCTTATTGCCTCGTGTCCTTTAGCAAATGAACATCATATAAGACTTGGCACTAAGGAGGCATTTTACGTAAATGAATACTCAAAAAGTAAATAAAAAGAAACGAATGACAGGATCAGGGAACTCAAAGCTAGTTGAATACGTATTCGTATTGATTGGATCGGCACTTGTCGCTATCAGTTTTAACTTATTCTTACTACCAAATGAAGTGGCCTCAGGGGGAGTAAGCGGGATTAGTACAATATTGAAGGCAATTACAGGATGGGAGCCAGCTTATGTGCAGTGGGCACTAAACATTCCCCTATTTATTGCTGGCGTCATATTATTAGGTGGATCATTCGGTATTAAAACATTAGTAGGAACCATATTCCTTCCTTTCGTCGTTTTCTTAACAAAAGACTTGGAGCCTTGGACTATGGATCCGTTACTTGCCTCTTTGTTCGGTTGTATTGGTGTCGGTTTGGGTCTAGGTATTACTTTCCGCGGGAAGGCATCTACAGGTGGGACTGACTTAGCAGCTCAGATTATTCATAAATATACCGGATTATCTCTCGGTGTATGTGTGGCACTTATTGATGGATTGATTGTGATAGCAGCTGCTGTAGTGTTTGATATTGAAAAAGGTTTATATGCATTAATTGGCCTATATGTAACGAGTAAAACCATTGATATAGTTCAGGTTGGCCTTGGTAGGAAAAAAATGGCGCTTATTATTACTAACCGTCAAGATGAAGTTCGTGATGGAATTTTGAATAAAATTGATAGAGGTGTGACAAAACTATCAGCATACGGTGGATATACAGATCATGAACGTCCTGTTTTAATGTGTGTGGTTGATCAGACAGAGTTCACGAAATTGAAACAACTGGTTCAATCAATTGACCCATCTGCTTTTATCATTGTTAGCGATGCTTCAGAGGTACTTGGAGAGGGTTTTAAACGGGCGTAATATTGGTATAATTTCACTGTAATCTGTAAATTTTCCTATAAAGGGAGGTAAATGTAATGAAGAAAAAGCTTTTATCAATTCTTTTCGGCTCAGCTCTTGTTTTTTCACTCGCTGCATGTGGTGGCAATGATGAGGCAGGTGAAGACACTGCAACAGATGATAATACGAGTGGTGAAGAGTCAACAGCAGATGCGGGAGATGCACAAAAACTGTATGACAATAACTGTATGAGTTGTCATGGTGGCGATCTTTCAGGGGGCGCTGGACCTGCGCTAGATAAAATCGGTGCTAACTACTCTGCTGATGAAATTCACGATATTATTATCAACGGTAAAGGTGCAATGCCTGGCGGACTCTTGAATGAAGAAGAAGCAAATACAGTTGCTGAATGGCTTGCAGCTAAAAAGTAATAAAAGAGAAAAATCGCGCTCACTCACAGCGCGTTTTTTCTTTGGGAAAAATAAAGAAAAATCGACAAATGTGTCATTACCTTAGGGTGAAAAACGTCACTAGCATATCCAGTCAACAATAGAGCTGCTTACATAATATTAAACGGAAAATTGCGACAAAAGAAAGGTCTAATTATCTAATATTGGAAAATAATTCTATTATAATTCCTCAAAAGTAGACATATTTACCTATAATATTACTGTGTTGAAAAGAAAATGTAATAATTTTATGCGTTATTTTGACAATATATGATGTTATAATGGGTGAAGTAAACGTAAGAAATGTTGTTTGATCCCTCGAGTCAATGGTTTTTAGAAGAAGATGTCAGTTTATGTCGATTAAATGCATCTTTATCATTCACACACCGCAATTGCCCCGCCTAAGGAAAAGAAACCCACTTTAACTGATGATTATTTTATAAAAAATAATTGGGTTAGGCTTGCGCAATTTTTACTAAAAATAAACTCCGGATATAAGGTGATCTACATGTTAGAAATGAAAAATGTATATAAAAAATATAAAAATGGTGTTACTGCAACAAATGGCATTGACGTGAAGATCGACCAAGGTGAGTTTGTCTATATCGTTGGTCCAAGTGGTGCAGGTAAATCTACATTTATAAAAATGATGTATCGAGAAGAAAAGCCAACAAGCGGTACAATCACTTTAAATGGAATAGATATGGGTTCATTAAAGAACAGTAAAGTTCCACTCATTAGGCGTAATATCGGAGTTGTCTTCCAGGACTTTAAGTTGCTACCGAAGTTGAATGTATATGAAAATGTAGCGTATACACTTGAAGTTATTGAAGAGAATCCGAAAAATATAAAGAAAAAAGTAATGGATACATTAGATTTAGTTGGTTTGAAGCATAAGGTGCGCATGTTTCCAGATGAGCTTTCAGGTGGAGAGCAACAGCGTGTTTCCATCGCACGATCGATTGTCAATCAGCCTAAGTTGGTTATTGCCGATGAACCAACAGGAAACTTAGACCCTGATACATCTTGGGAAATCATGAATATCTTTGAGGAAATCAACACGAGAGGTACAACGGTTATCATGGCTACCCACAACAAAACGATCGTTAATACGATTAAGCATCGTGTCATAGCGATTGAGAGTGGCAGAATTGTCCGTGATGAGCAAAGAGGTGATTACGGATATGAAATCTAATACTTTTTTAAGGCATATAAGAGAAAGTTTCAAAAGCTTAGGTCGTAACGGTTGGATGACATTTGCTTCTGCAAGTGCCGTCACGGTTACATTGATTCTTGTTGGTGTATTCTTTGCCATTATGATGAACCTTAACCATATGGCTAGCAGTATTGAAAGTGATGTTGAGATTCGAGTTTATATTGACCGAACCGCAACAGAAGAAGATGCCACAGCATTAGAAGAGAAGATAGCTGCACTGCCGAAAGTTGATTCTGTGACATTCTCTGGGAAAGATGAAGAACTAGATAGTTTAATTAGTAGCTTAGGTGAAGAGGGAGAAGCGTTTAAGCTTTTCCAACAGGACAACCCATTAAATGATGTTTACGTTGTGCAAGCAAAAACACCAAGTGATACGATTCCATTAGCTGAGGAAATCGATGAAATGGAATTCACTGCTAACGTGAATTATGGACAAGGAACGGTTGAGAATTTATTTTCTACCATTAACTTTGGCCGTAATATAGGCATTATTTTAATTGTTGGTTTATTATTTACTGCTATGTTCTTAATCTCAAACACGATTAAAATCACTATCGTTTCAAGACGTCACGAAATTGAGATTATGAGATTAGTTGGGGCAACAAATTCCTTTATACGCTGGCCATTCTTTTTAGAAGGGTTATGGCTAGGGTTACTCGGTTCGATTATTCCTGTCGCCGCTGTAGGTACAGCTTATTATTACTTTTATGATTACGTATCGCCAAAACTTCAAGGCCATTTTATTCAACTGTTAGAGGTAACACCATTTGTTTATCAAGTAGGTGCGATTCTCATACTATTAGGCGCAATTATTGGCGTTTGGGGAAGTTTAATGTCTGTTCGTAAGTTTTTGAAAATATAAGGATGCTTGAGCTGAGTTGGCATGAGATGCTGACTTCAGCTCTTTATACATATTTGCCACGGGGAGAAACATACGAGAGGGGAAAATGAAATTGAAGAAAAAGATGGTTACATTATCTTTAGCCGCAATGATGAGTGTTGGAACGGTTACGGCAACATTGCCAACGAATGCTTTTGCCGATAAGCTTGGCGATTTAGAAAGTCAAAGTGAAGAACTTAAGAAAGAGCAATCTAATATTGATTCGCAGATTGATAAGTCTCAAAAAGAGATTGAAAGATTAGTAGGCGAACAAGAGGATGCTAAGACTGCTGTAGAAAGACTAACGAAAGAAATCTCAGATGCAGAAGCGCAAATAGATGAGAAAAACAAAGAAATTGAAGCAAAGAAAGCAGAAATTAAAAAGCTTGAACAAGAAATAGAAGATTTAAAAGAACGTATTAAACAAAGAAATGAACTTTTAAAAGACCGAGCACGTTCGATGCAAGAATCAGGTGGAACAGTTAATTACATAGACGTATTACTTGGCGCACAAAGTTTCAGTGATTTTATTGGACGAGTTGGTGCAGTAGCAACAATTGTTGAAGCTGACCAAGAGATTGTAAGACAGCAAGAAGAAGATAAGAAATCACTAGAACAAAAACAAGCAAAAGTAAAAGAAGATTTAGCTTCGCTTGAAGGTATGCGTAAAGAATTAGAAAAAATGAAAGCAAATCTTGATAACCAGAAAAAAGAGAAGGCTAATCTTATTACAATCTTAAAAGAAGAAGAGGACCATCATCACGCTGAAAAAATAAGTGGTGAAGAAGAAAAAGAATTATTAGCTGCACAAGAGAAAGCTGTTGCAAAAGCAATACAGGCAGAAAAAGATCGTCAAGCTGAAGCAGCACGAAAAGCTGAAGAAGCGAGACAAGCCGAACTCGCAAGACAGGCGGAAGCAAAAAAAGCAGCTGAAGCAGCCAAATCAGCAAAACAAAATGCAGGTACAACTAGCAGTTCCGGCAACAGTGGTTCCGATAGTTCTTCAGAATCTAGTGGTGGACAAGAACAAGTACAAACACCACCTCCGTCAAGTGGAGATTGGATTCGTCCTTCAGCAGGTGTATTAACTTCAGGTTTAGGACAAAGATGGGGCTCATACCATGCTGGAATTGATCTAGCAGCTGCAGGAACAGTGCCTATTTATGCCGCAGCTGATGGTGTGGTCATTCAATCTTACCATTCATCTAGCTATGGTGAAGTCGTGTTTATTGCACATTCTATTAATGGACAAACGTATACAACGGTTTATGCACATATGAGAAGTGGCTCAAGATCTGTTAGTAATGGCCAAACGGTTTCACAAGGTCAACAAATTGGTTTAATGGGTAATACAGGACAATCGACAGGACAACATTTACACTTTGAATTGCATAAAGGTGGTTGGAACCAATCGAAATCCAACGCAATTAACCCAGTTGGAATTGTACCATTGTAAGAGAGGAGCTTTTAAAGCTTCTCTTTTTTCTTTTACCCATCGTACGATATATAAAACAATTTTAGCATAAAAATGGCTCTTTTGATACCTCGATCGAGGTGAAAAAGAGTCATTTTTCACTTTTTTGGATATTTAAAGACTTGTGTTGCCTTTTTTAAGAACAGGAAGGATATGACATCGAGCTTTCTTGGCTAACTTTATGGTTAAACAATTTCACAATCATAACTCGTCCTATTCATTCATATATTGATGAAAGAGCCACAGTTGCTTAAAGAAGGGACGGCGGTTAAGTGGGCAAAAAGAAAGTAGTCATATTAATGGTCATATCATTACTTGTGGGCGCGATAGGTTCCTATGCAGGCTTTCAATTAAAGTTAAATATATCGCAAACAAAACAGCTAGAAGAAATGGGAGGTAGTCAACAGCTTGCATCTGATTTGGAGAAAATGAACGCGGCTTATCAGCTCATTTACAAAAATTATGTTGAAGAAGTTGATGCACATAAGTTAACAGAAGGCGCGATTCAAGGGATGCTTACCACGTTAAATGATGATTATTCCGTTTATATGGATGAAAGTACAGCAAAACAATTTAGTGAAACACTCGATTCTTCATTTGAAGGAATTGGAGCCGAGGTTAGTTTAGTAGATGGTAAGATCATTATTGTATCTCCAGTAAAAAATTCACCAGCAGAGCAAGCTGGTTTGAAACCAAATGACCAAATCATCAAGATTGATGATGAGAGTGTTGAAGGCTTTAATTTATTGCAAGCGACCTTAAAGATAAAAGGAAAAAAAGGGACAAAAGTCAAATTGACCATTATGAGAGAAGGTTTGCAAAACCCGTTAGAAATAGAAATTGTTCGGGCAGAAATACCTCATATTACAGTCAATTCTGAAGTTATAATGCACGACAATGAAAAAGTTGGCTATGTTGAGATTACTTCTTTTGCAACAGATACAGCTAAGGAATTTAAGATTGCTCTCAAGGACCTAGAAGAACAGGGAATGGACAGTTTGTTAATTGATGTACGAAATAACCCTGGTGGACTATTAAAAGTAGTTGACGAAATATTGGAAGAGTTGGTTACGAAGGATAAACCATATGTGCAGATAGAACAAAGAAACGGTGAAAGAATGATGAATTTCTCTCCTTTAGAAGAGAAGAAATCGTACCCTATCGGCGTTCTTATTGATAAGGGTAGTGCATCTGCCTCAGAAATATTAGCAGCAGCCCTCAAGGAAGCAGGTGATTATCCGTTAATTGGTACACAAACATTTGGTAAAGGAACAGTTCAACAACCTGTTCCAATGGGGGATGGCAGTAATATTAAATTGACCTTATATAAATGGCTTACACCTGACGGAAATTGGATTCATAAAAAAGGTGTCGCACCTACTTATGAAGTAAAACAATCTGAACTGTATGAGACTCACCCGATCCAAGTGGAGAAAACGTTAAAAACGGACATGAATAATAATCAAGTGAAGAATGCGCAATTCATATTAAAAAGCTTAGGTTATGCACCTGGTCGAGAGGATGGCTATTATAGTGCTGCAACTGCAACAGCAGTTAGAGCGTTTCAACATGCGGCCGGACTAACAGCAAACGGACAAATTGATGAAAAAACAGCCGAATCTCTTGAAAAAGAAGTCATTAAGCAAAGAAATAACCAGGACAATGATATGCAATTACAAACAGGCTTGCGTATTATGGCAAACCAATAGTGTTTACTCTATATATCAAAGCCGGACAAACTCAATGTTTGTTCGGCTTTTTAATGTGAGGTTGATGAAAAGGCTCCGGAATAAATGGGAAAATAGGAGAAATGTAGCAAATATAGAAGTGCCTGTATATGGTGGATGAACGAAAGCGAAAATCATCGCTTTTTGGGAATTGCGAGTTACTCAAATATAAAAAGGTAATAGCGTTAACGTGTCTTCAAGTTAAAAAACAGAAACGAGAAACAGCTCGGAAACTGCGCGATAGAAGAAACCCTTCTCCCATACGAAAGTAAATTCTAGCGGAAAGAGATTTTCTCTCACTATTTGTCTATATTTTGAATATCGGACACCTATTCCTTGTCATCACTTCTATTATAAGAAAATGTATTTACAAGTAGGAAGAAGACAATGGGTTGGCTATGTTTTTAAAGGGATATTTGGTAGAATATAGTCAGATTAGTAGATTAGATTAATGGTAGAGGTTGGTGGGAAGCTTGGCTGAGGCTTGGGCAATAGAGTTATTGAAGGGGTTAGGAAGGTTATTTCTAAACCCGGTCTTTTATTTAGTATTTCTAGCAGCTGCTTATTACGGTATACAAAGAGTCAACAGGGAAAGACAGCATTTCTTAGTCCGTGCTGAAAATGCCTATTTTGAGCTGAAGCAATTATTGCCTTTAGGGCTCATTCTCGGTATTTCTCTTTCCCTTATTACCGTACTAGCTGGTTTAACTGTTCCTATTGAGTTACTTGTTTTTGCAACTATTGCAACAATTATCATGATACTGACTCCAAAAGCAAGATGGGCGACACCGGCTTATACGGTAAGTATTGGTTTTATTCTTACCTTCTTTGCATTAGAACAGAACTGGCCACTGCCTGCCTTCATCTCAACACAAGTGGAAGGCGTAGAGTACCTATTGCCAGCTGCCGCAATGATTATTGCCTTGCTTGTGATTGCTGAAGGAATAATGATCACCATCAATGGTCCAAAAGGGACGTCTCCAAGACTAATGAAGAGTCGCCGTGGTCAGGTTGTGGGTATGCATGAAGCAAAAAGAATGTGGCTTTTACCACTGTTTTTACTAATACCTGGTGACGCCATTAGTTTGGACTCAACATGGTGGCCATTATTTTCAATTGGAGATCAATCTTATGCTTTAGTAGCTGTTCCTTTCGCTATTGGTTTTCAACAACAAATCCAAAGCAAATTTCCGGCTGTAGCCGTCGCAGCTTATGGAAAAAAAGTAATCTTCTTTGGTGCATTGCTGCTCATTATTGCCAGTGGCGCATTTGTTTATCCAATTGTAAGCTTAGCGATACCAGTACTAGCAATAGTAGGGAGAGAGTGGTTAAATTATCGCCAACGATCTGTAGATGCAAAGGCGGCGTTTTACTTTGCTAAAAAGAATGATGGTTTAATGATTATTGGTGTTGTTCCTCATTCACCAGCAGACAAAATGGGATTAAAAGTAGGAGAAACTGTTCTTAAAGTGAATGGTTTGCAAGTGAATGACGAAAAGGGATTTTATCAAGCATTGCAAAAAAATGCAGCTCATTGCAAACTTGAAGTCATTGACACCAATAATGAAAACCGATTTGTGCAAAGGGCACTTTATAAAACAGATCATCATGAATTAGGTATTCTCTTTATTAAAGAGGAATTTAAGAAAAGTCACCAAGCAGTTTAATATTTTTACCGGTTGTCTCTATGGGGCAATCGGTTTTTTTATTCAATAGATTGTGAAAAGAACATGTCCTTGATTCATTCTATTTATATTCCTAATTTGAGGAAATTAAGATAAAATATAACAAAATTCAGATAACTTGTGTTAAGTTAATCAAAAGGAGGTATTTCATTGACCCATTCGATTTTAATTAAAAATATTTCTTTTCAGTATCATTCAATGGATAAAAGGATTTTTAGTGATGTGAATGTAAGTATTGATGAGCACTGGAAGCTTGCGCTGCTAGGGCGTAATGGTCGCGGAAAAACGACATTTATGAACATTTTAACAAATAAACTTCAATATAGAGGGACGATTCAAACGCCACTGACATTTAAATATTTCCCTGCCTTTCCACCACAAGAGGAGAATTTAACAGTATTAGAGTTATTGCTTAAAGAAAACCCTAATGTTGACCGGTGGAGAATTGATTATGAATTATCACTCATCGGATTACCACCTCATATTAGTCAAAGAAAGTTCCATCAATTAAGTGGTGGGGAACAAGTGAGAGTGTTACTTGTAGAGCTATTCTTAAATGAGGATGCTTTTCCTTTAATTGATGAACCGACAAATAATCTTGATAAAGAGGGACGTAACATGATTGGGAATTATTTGAGAATGAAAGAAGGGTTTATTGTAATTAGTCATGATGAATCCTTTTTAAACCAATTCGTCGATCATGTGTTAGCAATTGAAAAGCAGTCGCTCACCTTAATTAAGGGAAATGTGGATGTGTGGCGAAGAGAGAAAGAGAATGCGGATCAGCTTGCGGAATCTAGAAATAGTAAGTTATAGTCAGAAATCAAACGGTTAAATGAAGTATCTGGTAAGGTAAACTAATGGGGAATGAAGCGAGAAAACAGCACAAAGGATGCGTCGGAAAGACGTTTAGCCGCGAAACAAATGAAAAGGGCGAAGGCAATAAAAAACGCACAGAAGCGATGGTTTCTGAAAAAGAAGGACTTATCGATAATCGGGAGAGGGTCTCACAATTGAAAATGCTTGTGAAACAACCTGAAAAGCAAGTTTTATACTTCCGTGTTTTTCGATATTAAGAGACGGAACCCCCTTATTCCAACCAATTTCCATCGATATGTATCCTAATGATCGCTTATTTATTGAAGGGAGTAATGGTGTCGGGAAGTCAACACTACTCCAATTTATATTAGGGGTAAAGTATTTAGAGACAGTAGGGGAGTATCGCATTCATTTACCGCGAAAGATATCCATTTTAAATCAAAAAAATGAGCAAGATGTAGATTATGCTTCTTATTTACAACAATTGACTATAAAAGAAGAAAAACAAGCTTTTTGGCATTTGCTTTATCAGTTAGGCATAGATAGACACAGTTTCACTGATACATCTAGTCAGCATTGGAGTGCTGGCGAGCAGAAGAAAGTATTTTTAGCTCATGCTTTATTAGGGGAAAATAATTTATTTATATGGGATGAAGTCACCAATTACTTAGACATATTTGTCATTCAGCAATTAGTTGAGACGATTAAGGTGTATCAGCCGACGATGATTGCAGTTGATCATAATGAATCTTACATAAATGCAATTGCAACAAAGACGATATCATTAATTCCCTACGAATAGAGGTTCTTGCATCATGTTATAGGCAATATATTATCAAGAGAAGAAGCGGATAGGAAAAAAACAATGCAGTTATTGCTATTTATCTATCGACAGCGAATCGTTTATATTGTATGTATTAATAGAAGTTAGCAATATTTCTTTTTCATTCAAACGGAATATGTTTGTTGTCTAGGCTAGTCGGGGTGAAGAAAAATGTCTCTGTTTTCACAAGGTAAAAACTGGATTTTGAAATGTCGAGAAAGTCATTTGAAAATGATGCACCAGCAATATGAGTAGGCGTCCTTTACCTATTGAAAACTTTGCTAGAAGATAAGGATGCTACCGATGCTACCTATTCTAAAAGCAGTAAAACGACTTAGTTATTTAGTTTTTTCTACCTATATTAGAAGAGCAAGTGCCCCTAGAATGAACACTATGGTTAGAAATTTAAAAAAAGTTGAAAATGGGATTGACATTAGTTTGAATTCGAGATATTATTATCTCATATTCAAGATAATTAAATTAAAGATAAAAAGTGAGGCGATGAAAATGGTTCATAAGAAGACATTAGATTCATTCGCTTGCTTAATGCAAACCAACAGATACATGCAAGATCAGATGAAAGACTGGTTACACAAATATAAGCTCACCTTTACAGAGTATTCCGTACTCCAAGTGCTGCATCAAAAGGGGAGACAATCGGTCCAGCAAATTAGTAAAAGCGTTTGGTTAACGAGCGGCAGTATGACATATGTGATTGACCGCTTGCAAGAAAAGGGCTATTTATCTAGAAGTGATTGCAAAGAGGATCGCCGGGTTGTTTTTGTAACTATAACAAATGCAGGGAAGGAATTAATGGATCTAATCAGTCCATATTTATTAGAACAGATTTCAACCTTATTTCAACAAACAACAGAAGAAGAACAACAATTATTAATTGATATTCTTCATAAAATAACACAAAATAAACTAACTCATACCTAATATCTCAATTTCGAGATACTTGAAGGTTAGGGACATGGAAGGATGTTCGAAATGGAAAAACAAACGATGGGAATTCATCACATTACAGCTATTGTCGGTCACCCACAGGAAAATGTTGATTTTTATGCTGGTATTTTAGGTTTACGTCTTGTTAAAAAAACAGTTAACTTTGATGACCCGGGAACGTATCATCTTTATTTCGGTGATGAAGGAGGTAAACCAGGTACAATTATTACTTTCTTCCCATGGGCAGATGCGTACCCGGGCATCATTGGTGACGGGCAAGTGGGAATTACTGCATATGCTGTTCCATCTGGCGCCCTACCATTTTGGGAGGAACGCTTAACGAGTAAAGGCATTTCTTTTGAAAAACAAGTACGTTTTGGCGAACAAGTACTAAGCTTCGATGATCCACATGGCTTACATTTAGAGCTTGTTGAAAGAGAAGCTGGGGACGAGAATACTTGGACATTTAATGGGATAACTCCGGATGTGGCGATTAAAGGTTTCGCCGGGGCCGTTCTTTATTCTAGCAATGGTGGAAAAACAGGTGAGCTAATTGAAACAATGGGTTTAACCAAAGTGGCTGAAGAAGGAGCATTCGTCAGATATCAATCAAAAAGCGACATAGGTAATATTGTCGATGTGAAGATAACAAGCTCAGGAAAAGGAAGAATGGGTGTAGGAACTGTCCACCACATTGCATGGCGCGCAGCAGATGATGCTGACCAATTAGATTGGAAGAAATATATTGAAAGCTTTGGTTATGGTGTCACACCCGTGCAAGACAGAAACTATTTTAACGCGATTTACTTCAGAGAATACGGCGACATTCTTTTTGAAATTGCTACTGATCCGCCAGGTTTTGCTCATGATGAAAGTCAGGAAACGATGGGGACAGAATTAATGCTTCCTGAGCAATATGAAAAATACCGTGGACAATTACAGAGAAGGTTAATTCCGATTGATGTGAGGGAAGTGTAATTGCAAAAGGAGGAGTTACGCAATGGTAAGTATTGATCCGAACGCGCAAACCGAGAGGGAGAATTACAAATTATTGATCGGAAGTATTATCCCGAGGCCGATTGCCTTCGTCACTTCACAATCAAACACTGGTGTGATGAATGGTGCACCATTTAGTTTCTTTAATATCGTGTCTTCTAATCCGCCGATGATTGCTGTTTCAGTAGCAAGAAGAGCGGGTGAGATGAAAGATACTGCTAAAAATTTGTGTGATACGAAGGAGTTTGTCGTTCATATTGTTGATGAGTCGAATGTTACGCAAATTAATGAAACAGCGGCTACTGTCTCACCAAATGTGGATGAATTAAAGCTCAGTGGATTAGAGACAATTTCAAGTACAGTTGTCAATGTACCAGGAATCGTGAAAGCGAAAGTGAGGATGGAATGTCAGCTTGCTCATCATATTGAACTTGAAGGGAATGCTGATCTTCTTATCGGTAAAGTTGTCTACTTCCATTTCGATGATGGCATTTATGAAGCGGGCAAAATCAACGCTAAGAATTTAGGGGCAATCAGTCGCTTGGCTGGAAATGATTATGCGAAAGTAGGAGAAATATTTACAATGGTTCGACCGAAATAATGGAGGGGATTTACATGAAACATATTTTTGAAAAGGGTAGTGACGCATCAAAACCAACCCTATTATTACTTCATGGTACAGGGGGAAATGAGCTAGACCTTCTACCGTTAGCTGGCAAAATAGATGAAAGTGCATCAGTGCTAAGTGTTCGAGGTAATGTGCTTGAAAATGGGATGCCGCGCTTTTTTAGAAGGTTAGCAGAAGGGGTCTTTGATGAAGAGGACTTAATCTTTCGTACGAAAGAGCTTTATCAATTTTTAGATGAAGCAGCTGACAAATATGGTTTTGACCGCCATAATATCGTTGCTTTAGGATATTCAAATGGTGCTAATATTGCAGCCAGTATGATGTTCCATTATAAAGATGCTGTGAAAGCAGCAATCTTACACCATCCAATGGTACCAAGAAGAGGTATAGAATTGCCTGATTTAACAGGACAAAAGGTGTTCATTGGAGCAGGGACAAATGATCCAATTTGTTCATCCGAAGAATCTGAAGAGTTAAAGAGATTATTAGAAAAAGCGGGAGCCGATGTTCATCTTCATTGGGAACATATGGGACATCAGCTTTCATTCAAAGAAGTTGAAGAAGCAGCAAAATGGTTTAAAGCCAGCATCTAAGAAATGGGGAGAAACAATATGGGCTTTTTAAATAAATTATTCAATAAAAATAATCAACATCCTAAGGAGGAAATGAAAATGGAAAAATTAAATATCGGTATTATTTTAGGAAGTACAAGAGAAGGTCGCGTAAGTCCACAAGTTGGTCAATGGGTGAAAGAAATAGCTGATGCACGTGGGGATGCAAATTATGAAATTATTGATATTGCTGACTTTCATCTTCCGTTCCTTGGTACAACAGATGGCACAGAGCCTGGTATTGCAGCATGGGGAGATAAATTAGATAGTATGGATGGATTTGTGTTTATCGTACAGGAATACAACCATAGTATTAGTGGTGCTTTGAAAAATGCAATCGACTTTGCTCGTGATCAATGGGCGAATAAAGCAGCAGGTATTGTCAGTTATGGATCTACTGGTGGTGCCCGTGCGGCAGAACATCTACGTGGCATTTTAGGCGAGCTACAAGTCGCAGATGTACGCACACATCCAACACTTTCCCTTTTTACTGATTTCGTAAATGGTAATGAATTTAAGCCTCAGGACTTGCACCAAGCAAATATGAAAATGATGCTTGATCAAGTGCTAGCATGGAGCGGTGCATTAAAAACATTAAGATAAGTTTAATGTATAGAGCTGAAAGGAATAGAAACAATATAGATGTATGTGAGAGATCAAGGAGGATTCTATTCAAATGAGTATTAAATTAGCAGTCATTTATTATAGTTCAACAGGCACCAACTACCAAATGGCACAGTGGGCAGAACAAGGGGCAAAAGAAGCCGGCGCTGAAGTGAAGTTGTTAAAGATTCCTGAAACAGCACCTGAAGCAGCCATCGATTCCAATCCTGCATGGCGTGCCAATGCTGATGCTACGAAAGATGTACCAGAAGTTACACTTGCTGACCTTGAATGGGCAGACGCGATTGTTTTTAGTTTCCCAACTCGTTTTGGTAACATTGCTTCACAAGTGCAAGCTTTTATTGATACTGCTGGAGGCCTTTGGGCACAAGGCAAACTTGCGAACAAAGTAGTGAGTGCAATGAGCTCTGCTTCTAATCCTCACGGAGGTCAAGAAGCAACCCTTCTTTCATTTTATACAACTATGTTCCATTGGGGCGCGATTGTTGCCGCACCGGGCTTCACTGACCCAAGCATATTTGCTGGTGGCGGAAATCCTTACGGCGCAAGTTCAACTCAAGGACAAGATGGTAAAATCGTTGAAGATAATGAAGCAGCAGTTAAACATCAAGCCAAACGTACGGCAACTGTTGCTGAATGGATTCAAAAAGGCCAAGAATAATCAAGCTTTAAAAAGGTATTTTAGGGAGACTCCTAAGATACCTTTTTTTAACTTGGGGATATAAGTGAAATTTTCTATCTAGTTCCCATGTCGTTGTGTGAATGGATAAAAGGATTTCCTTAACACATGGCTGATTATATAAATGTCTGTTGGTTAAAATAACCAAAAGGAAATATTTGTCGAAAAAAATTCACGGAAAATATCCTTATGAGGCGACATTTTGTGGTGGAATGCATTACAATAATACATACAAATAAATCCTAGTGGTTTTACTTTTTTGGAAAAAGGGAACTACGAATGAAAATGTAGTCTATAGAGAAAAATTTATTTTTTGGGAAAAGGTGAGAATGTGAACAAGAAGAAATTCCAGTACTGGTCTCTTCAAATTCTAATTATTGTATCCGTCATTTTTGTAGCTTCAAAAATTTCTTTTTTATTTGAACCGATTGGAATCTTTTTTTCCACGTTGTTCTTCCCTATTATTATCTCGGGGTTCTTATTCTTCATTTTAAATCCATTTGTGCATTTAATTGAAAAAGCAAAAATTCCTAAGATATTATCGATCATATTACTATTTGCAATTGTTGCTGGATTGCTGGTGCTTGTCGTTAGTATTTTTGTACCAAAAATTTCAGCCCAATTGGCAGGGTTATTAAATGAACTACCTACCTATGTTAAACAAACAGAACAGTTCTTTAACAACTTCTCGCAATCTGAAGGTTATCGCTGGTTAATGAATCAAGATTATGTAACACAAGAAGAAATTATGGGTTATTTAGTTGATTATGCTAATCAACTTCCACAAAGGATTACGAATGGTCTCAGCGATTTAGTTGGATTAGTTGCAAATATAGCCATTACGATTATTACTGTACCATTCCTTTTATTCTTTATGTTAAAAGACGGGGAGAAGTTCCCACCTGCACTAGGGAAATTTGTTCCCAAAAGTTATCGTGCTGAAGCAATTGATACATTAAAAGAAACAGGTAAAACTCTTTCTTCCTATATTCAAGGTCAGATTACGGTCGCATTATTCGTCGGGACAGCGTCTTTTATCGGTTTCTTAATTATTGACCTACCATACGCAATTGTTTTGGCATTAATTATTTCAGTAACGAATATTATTCCTTATGTTGGACCATTTATTGGTGGTGCACCGGCGGTTATAGTTGGGCTATTTGAATCACCTACGATGGCGATTTTAGCAATAATAGTCATCGTCGCCGCACAACAATTAGAAGGTAATTTAATTTCACCATTAATTTTAGGGAAAACATTAAATACCCATCCAGCAACAATCATTATTATCTTATTGGTAGCAGGAAACTTAGCTGGTATATTAGGCATGTTACTTGCTGTACCAACATACGCCGTTGGGAAAACCATTGTATTAAGCGGTGTTCAATTTATAAAAGCAAGGAAAATGGCAAAAGAGATGGAAGCAGAAAAAGGTCCGCATCCAGCAGATATATAAATAAGTAGAACCCCATCAAAGTGAGATGGGGTTCTACTTTTCTTAGGGAAAAGCGTTTAGTTTTTAAGTTTTTAATAAAAAGAAAGGTTAACTAATTAGAATGAGAAATATGAGCTGACGTGTGTGTTGTTGATTAATAAGAAGGGTTTTAGTGGGTAGGTGTAATTGACTTGTATAACTCCTTGATTCAATCATTGTATGTGTTCAATTAAACCTGTTTATCTATTCAAATTTACTAGATGCCCCCAACTATGGACTAATTCTATAACTCATTTATGTAGAAGGAAATTTCATTTAGCTAACCCAAATCCAAATACTAAATACACCTATTGGGAATAGAAAAAAGACAGGGATAAGCCATTTTCGATATTTATAACTAAAAGTATAATCTCCTTTTTTACGGTCAAAGGTGTTTTTAGAGAAGAGTATCCTGTAGGTGAAAAAGACGTAACTGACAACGAAAAGCAGTAGAAATGTAATGAGAAAGAGCCATTTCATATCAACGAAGCCCAAGTTTGTGACACGAAGTATTTCTGCTATAACAAAAAGCCCCGAAAGGCATACAGCACCAACAATTTTAATGACGAAGTCTTTTTCATATGCTTTTTCCTCGTCATTACTGTTTATATAATCTTTAATGGTTTTTAGGGCATAAATAAAAACGGCTAGCCACGCAAATGCAAAAATAAAACCAAACAAAAAATCACCTCGTCTATTTCGCCATATAACAAAAGACGATTTTATATAGAATAAAGTTTCAAAATAAATGAAAAGTTAATTTGTACCTTCATACCCGTTTATTTTAATCCTAACCTTCTTTTCATCTCTTTGTCGAATGGATATCGAATATTTGTTCGCTTTTTTGTGGTTTAGATAAGAGGATTTGTGGTAGAATGAGGATATAGAAAATCGGAATGCAATAATGATTAGACACGCTTTACTTTTTACATAGAGGAGGTTTCTGATTTGGATCAAACATTTGAGTTAGTTTCAAAATATTCCCCACAAGGTGATCAACCTGCAGCTATTAAAGAGCTTGTAAATGGGATTCAAGAGGGGAAAAAGCATCAGACATTACTAGGTGCAACTGGAACCGGGAAAACGTTCACTGTTTCTAACGTCATTAAAGAAGTGAACAAACCAACGTTAGTAATTGCTCATAATAAGACGTTAGCAGGTCAATTATATAGTGAATTTAAAGAGTTCTTTCCCAATAATGCGGTAGAGTATTTTGTTAGTTACTATGACTACTATCAACCAGAAGCATATGTACCATCCACTGACACATTTATTGAGAAAGATGCGAGTATTAATGATGAAATAGATAAGCTCCGCCATTCAGCTACCTCCTCATTATTTGAAAGAAATGATGTTATCATCATCGCCAGTGTTTCTTGCATCTATGGTTTGGGATCTCCTGAAGAATATAGAGAGCTTGTCTTAAGTTTAAGGACGGGAATGGAAATAGAGCGAAATCAATTATTAAGGAAGCTAGTCGACATACAATATGAGCGCAATGATATGAACTTTATACGTGGGACATTTCGTGTACGCGGTGATGTCGTAGAGATATTCCCTGCTTCGAGAGACGAGCACTGTTTACGTGTGGAGTTTTTTGGAGATGAAATAGATCGGATTCGTGAAGTCGATGCTTTGACCGGTGAAATTTTAGGTGATCGTGATCATGTAGCCATTTTCCCGGCATCTCACTTCGTTACCAGAGAAGAGAAAATGCGTGTAGCCATCGAAAATATTGAAAAAGAATTAGAAGAAAGGCTGGCTACCTTACATGAAGAAGGCCATTTATTACAGGCACAACGCCTAGAACAAAGAACGCGATATGATCTAGAAATGATGAGAGAGATGGGTTTTTGTTCAGGGATTGAAAACTACTCCCGTCATTTAACTCTTCGTCCAGCTGGTTCGACTCCTTATACTTTACTTGATTACTTCCCAAAGGACTTCTTACTTGTTATTGATGAATCTCATGTGACATTGCCGCAAATAAGAGGGATGTATAATGGTGACCAAGCCCGTAAGAATGTATTAGTAGAACATGGTTTTCGTCTTCCTTCTGCAATGGATAACCGTCCTCTTACTTTTTCTGAGTTTGAAGATCATATTAGCCAGATTGTTTATGTTTCTGCGACTCCAGGTCCGTATGAATTAGAACAAACACCTGAAATGATTGAACAAATCATTAGACCTACTGGATTGTTAGATCCTATTATTGATGTCCGACCGATAGAGGGACAGATTGATGATTTAATTGGTGAAATTAATGATAGAATTGAGAAAAATGAACGTGTACTCATTACCACTTTAACGAAAAAAATGTCTGAGGATTTAACGGATTATTTAAAGGAAATTGGTATGAAGGTTCAATACCTACATTCCGAAGTGAAAACCCTTGAGAGAATCGAGATTATTAGGGAGCTTCGTATGGGTACCTATGATGTGTTAATAGGTATTAATTTGTTGCGAGAAGGGCTTGATATTCCAGAAGTTTCACTCGTAGCGATTCTTGATGCCGACAAAGAAGGATTTTTACGTTCAGAACGTTCACTTATCCAAACGATTGGGCGTGCTGCTCGTAATGCAAATGGTCAAGTTATAATGTATGCTGACCGAATGACAGACTCCATGACAAAAGCTATAAGTGAAACAAAACGCCGCCGTAGCATTCAAGAAGATTACAACACAGAACACGGTATCACGCCACAGACGATACAAAAAGAAATTCGTGATGTGATTAGAGCGACACAAGCAGCGGAAACGCCAGAGGAGTATAATAGTGCTGATAAATTAAGTCAATTAAATAAAAAAGAACGTCAAAAATTAATAGCAGATATGGAGAAAGAGATGAAGTCTGCAGCAAAGGATTTAAATTTCGAACGAGCGGCAGAGCTTCGTGATCTTATTCTTGAACTGAAGGCGGAAGGATGATGAACGGAAATGGCAATGGAGAAATTGATTGTTAAAGGTGCAAGGGCACATAATTTAAAAAATGTCGATGTAACAATCCCAAGGGATAAGCTTGTTGTCTTAACGGGATTATCAGGATCGGGAAAATCGTCCTTAGCGTTTGATACGATTTATGCAGAAGGACAGCGCCGTTATGTTGAATCCCTCTCTGCCTATGCAAGACAGTTCTTAGGACAAATGGATAAGCCGGATGTGGATACGATTGAAGGTTTATCTCCTGCGATTTCTATAGACCAGAAAACAACTAGTAAAAACCCTCGTTCAACGGTAGGAACTGTAACAGAAATCTATGATTATTTGCGTCTATTATTTGCGAGAGTAGGACACCCAACCTGCCCTAATCATAATATAGAAATTTCTTCTCAAACTGTTGAACAAATGGTAGATCGTATTATGGAATATCCGGAAAGAACAAGATTGCAAGTACTGGGACCTGTTGTTTCTGGTAGAAAAGGAACACATGTAAAGGTATTAGAAGAGGTAAAGAAACAAGGGTTTGTTCGTGTTCGGGTTGATGGTGATATGCTCGATTTAGGAGAAGAAATCGAGCTTGAGAAAAATAAAAAACATTCTATTGAAGTGGTTATTGACAGAATTGTTGTGAAGGAAGGCGTGGAGGCCAGATTAGCTGACTCGCTCGAAACAGCACTGAAAATGGGAGAAGGAAAAGTCATAGTTGATGTGATTGGAGAAGAGGAATTATTATTCAGTGAAAATCATGCATGTCCTATTTGTGGTTTTTCAATTGGAGAACTTGAACCGAGAATGTTCTCTTTTAATAGTCCTTTCGGTGCCTGTCCCGATTGTGATGGCTTAGGTGTAAAGTTAGAAGTAGATCCGGATTTAGTCATCCCTAATAAAGATCTCACATTGAAGCAGCATGCGATTGCACCTTGGGAACCGAATAGCTCACAATACTACCCGCAGCTTTTGGAAGCAGTATGTACGCACTATGGCATTGATATGGATATCCCCGTATCAGCTATTCCAGATGAACAAATAGATAAAATCCTTTATGGTTCTGGTAAGGAAAAAATATATTTTAAATATGAAAATGATTATGGCCAAGTGCGTGAATCACATATTGTCTTTGAAGGTGTGATGAATAATATCAAGAGAAGATATAAGGAGACAAGCTCTGATTATATTCGTGAACAGATGGAGAAGTACATGGGGGAACATAAATGTCCTACGTGTAAAGGCTACCGTCTTAAGAAAGAAAGCTTAGCAGTCTTGATTGATGGTCATCATGTTGGGAAGCTTACAGATTTATCTGTTGAAGAAGCTTATGACTTTTTTGGGCAATTACACTTAACAGAAAAAGAAATGAAAATTGCTAATTTGATCATGAGAGAAATTAAAGAACGTCTTGGATTTCTTATTAATGTTGGCTTGGATTATTTAACGCTGAGCCGGACTGCTGGAACTCTCTCAGGTGGGGAAGCCCAACGAATTCGTTTAGCCACCCAAATTGGTTCACGGTTGACTGGAGTGTTGTATATTCTTGATGAACCTTCTATTGGATTGCATCAAAGGGATAATGACCGATTAATCGAAACGTTAAAGAACATGCGTGATATCGGTAATACGTTAATTGTGGTAGAGCATGATGAAGATACGATGCTTGCAGCGGATTATTTAATTGATGTGGGTCCAGGTGCAGGGGTGCATGGTGGTGAAATTGTTTCCAAAGGTACACCAGAAGAAGTAATGAAAGATGATTACTCTTTAACCGGTCAATATTTATCAGGGAAAAGATTTATCCCACTGCCGATAGAAAGAAGAAAAGGTGACGGTCGTTTTATTGAGATTAAAGGGGCTAAAGAGAATAACTTGAAGAATGTGAACGTCAAGTTCCCTCTTGGTACTTTCACGGCTGTGACTGGTGTCTCAGGCTCAGGGAAGAGTACGTTAATCAATGAGATTCTCCATAAAAGCTTAGCGCAAAAACTACATCGAGCGAAAAGTAAGCCGGGTGCACATAAGGAAGTGAAAGGAATTGATCAATTAGACAAAGTCATAGATATTGATCAATCGCCTATCGGAAGAACGCCACGTTCTAATCCGGCTACCTATACAGGAGTATTCGATGACATTCGTGATGTGTATGCTTCTACAAATGAAGCAAAAGTTAGGGGCTATAAGAAGGGGCGCTTTAGTTTTAACGTCAAAGGTGGCCGTTGTGAGGCCTGTCGTGGAGATGGGATTATTAAAATCGAAATGCATTTTCTTCCTGATGTATATGTGCCATGTGAAGTCTGCCATGGAAAACGTTATAATCGCGAGACGTTAGAAGTAAAATATAAAGGGAAGAGTATTGCAGAAATCTTAGAAATGACAGTGGAAGATGCACTTACCTTCTTTGAAAATATTCCTAAAATTCGTCGTAAGTTGCAAACCATCTATGATGTTGGATTGAGTTATGTCAAATTGGGCCAACCAGCGACAACCTTATCAGGTGGAGAAGCACAAAGGGTAAAACTGGCTTCTGAACTACATCGTCGTTCTAATGGTAAATCATTTTATATATTAGATGAACCAACAACGGGCTTGCATGTGGATGATATCGCTCGTTTACTTAATGTCTTGCAGCGTCTTGTTGAAAATGGGGATACTGTGCTCGTGATAGAACATAATCTAGATGTAATTAAAGCTGCTGACCATTTAATTGATTTAGGTCCTGAAGGTGGACTTAAGGGGGGGACAATCCTAGCTACAGGTACCCCTGAAGTGATTGCAGAAACAGCCGAGTCTTATACAGGAAAATATTTAAAACCGATTCTTGAACGTGATCGCAAAAGAATGAAAGAGCAAATTGAGCATAAAGAAGCAAGTGTAACGAATGCTTAATGGTTTTAATAGAAAATACCACGGGTCTATCGGCTCGTGGTATTTCCTATTAAAAAAGATAAAGATTTGTAACTCTATAGCAAAAGGGATGTAACTATCCTTCGTTATAATCATAGTATTATAAGGGGAGAGGGTGACTATACGATTATGGAAGATTATTTAGCTAAATCATTAGAGGAATGGAAAGAAGATATCTCTGAAGTGCTTAGTCAAATTAATGAGGAATATGATCAAATTAAGCTTGAGCTAAAACTTTACTCCTATAAATATGGAATAACTAAACAAGTCATTCAATCTACTGTCAACGATGAGATTATTGAAAGTATAAGAGAACGTTATCACAGACCGTTTGAAGAGAAGTATAATGATTTGAAAGAGCATGCAAAAGATTTGGAAGAAAAAAGAAAAGTATTTCAAATGTTCGTTAACAAGATTGATGAGGTTAAGCGTAAGGAATCTCCTCGCACAACTGACTTGGCGGCCTATCAATAAATTTTTAAAGGTACATAGCTTAAGCAGGTCCTAGGTCATAAATATCCAGGACCTGTTTGGGTTTTACTAAAATTTAATTAGCAACGATTTACCTTCTTTACTCTTCATTTTCCCCTATACCACAGAAAACGAACCTTCAAATCTAGACCTCATGACATAAATCCCAGTCAGACTTGAGACTGGTTTTTTTATTTAAGTGAAACTTTTGCCCCTGACTATCGTACAATTGAGTAAAGAAAAATTGAAGTATAAGCCTAATTTTCGCTGATTAAGGGTAAAAATGAAATATAACCAACTTTCATTTTTCAATACTAATCATGCTGGAGATTGTCCTAAGCATACTTATTAGATATTGATACTTATTTAGCCTAATATAAAAAGGATAATAGGGCATAGACAAAATGAACCTTATGGAGGGAATAGAATGAAGGAAGAAAGAAAACGCATTTTAAAAATGGTGGAGGATGGAAAATTATCTGTTGAAGAAGCTTTAACTTTATTAGAGAAATTAGAAAAAGCCGAAGATACGGCTGAGCAAAAGCAAGAAGAAATTATTAAAGAATTATCTACAGCAGTAAAATTTGAAGAAGAGAAAAAAGAAGAGCCTTTTAATTATAAATTTAATTCAGCAAAAGATAAGATCATTGATTTTGTCGACTCTGCATTTAAAAAGATTAAAGATGTCGATTTAGACTTTAACTTCGGACAGTCACATAGTATATCCCATATTTTCCATCAATCTGACGGTACCTTTAATGAAATTGAAGTAGATGTCGCAAACGGAGCTATCAAAGTTGTACCGTGGTCACAGACTGATGTAAGAGCAGAGTGTGAAGTAAAAGTGTATCGTGCGGAGTCTCAAGATGAGGCTCGGAAAAAATTCTTGGAGGATGCTGTATTTACCGTTGTAGATGATAAACTGAAGTTCTCTACTCAACAAAAATGGATAAAGTTAGATGCGGTACTATATGTACCTGAGAAGGAATATAATAAATTAAAACTTCGTACCTTTAATGGACCGATTGAAAGTGAAAAGCTAAAAGCGAAAACCTTTAAGGCAAAAACGGCAAACGGTAAAATTACAGCAAAGCAATTACAAAGTAAACATGCAGAGTTAGAAACCGTTCATGGAAAAATTCATGTTGAAAACGGTACGGTTGATATACTTGAAGCAGAGACGATAAACGGTGCTGTACATGTAGATGGAGATTATGAGAGAGTGAATGCACATTCTTTTAATGGGAATGTAGCTTGTGCTGTTGGGGGTTCCCGTTGTGAATCGATTGAAGCAAAAGCAACAACTGGCAATGTAGAAGTAACGCTTCCCCCATTTGCAGAAGTAAGTGGTGAACTAAAAACGAATTTAGGAAGTTTTGATATTCATATTGAGGGAATTGAGATATTAGAGGAAAAGAGTGATGTTATTCAGAAGGTGCTTCGTTTCCGCTCTATTAAAGATCCTCAAGGTGGTTTAAGGTTAAATGCAGATACAAAAACAGGGTCTGTCACAGTAAAAAAATCTAGCTCAGTTTTCTAATGGAAAGGTGTCATATGTATGAAATGGTTAATTGGTATTGTTATTAATGCCATATTATTTATTGCTTTATCTGGCTTTATAGGAGATTCTTTTTATTTATCAGGCTTCGGGTCTGCCTTGTTAGCTAGTTTTATCCTATCCATTCTTAATATAATTGTTAGACCGATATTGATTTTATTGACATTACCAATTACGGTCATTTCGTTAGGGTTATTTTTATTCGTTATCAATGCAGTAACCTTAATGATTACGAGTGGATTAATGGGAGATACTTTTGAGATTGCCGGTTTTGGCACAGCTATTCTGGTGGCAATTATTATGTCTGTAGCAAATTTAATTATACAAAAGGTTCTCTGGGATTAAGTAAAAACACACCGCCTTTTTTAAATGGGTGGTGTGTTTTTGCTTTTAGTTGCAATTGAAAACTCCTTAGCAAATGAATGTAATATTTGAATTAAGCGGAGACTCATGTTATCAGGGCTGACATCATAACCATTTTCAATCCAGTTGAAGAGTAGTCCTGCTGTCCCATGGGCCATATAGAGTTTATGGACCGAGTAGTTAATATCTAGTTGATTAATCGCTGATAAGATAAAGCTCTCTTCCAATACTTCATAAATCGCTTTAGGTAGATCTCGATGCAATCCTGGGATGGTATCGTTTTTTAATAAAAGATTGAAATAAGCTTGCTCAGAGTATATGAAGTGTGTTAGTTCGAATGATTTTGGATCCATCTCGGTAATACTAATGGCTTTGCCTTTTTCATATTTATTCATGCTTTTTTCTTTTACTTGTTCGAACATTTCTCTTTGCAATTCATCCGTTAGACCTTGCTTATCTTGAAAATGAAGATAAAAAGTCGTGCGATTATAATCGGCTCGTTTAATAATATCCGTCACTGTTACATGGCTATAGCCTTTTTCATGAATAAGGTCAATGAAAGCTTTTTTGAAAGAGGATTTCGTCCGCTCACTTTGCTTAGAGATACTACTTTTATACTCAACCAATGTATTTTTCCTCCTAAAATAAACACATTATAGTAATGTGTAGATTCTATCGACAAATTCAAAAGAATTACTGATTGTTGCTAATTATGAATCCGTTTACACTAAAAGAGAAGTTGTGAAAATAGTACCACAACGCATATGAAAGGGGTAGTTTTATATGAATCGTTTTGAAGATAAAGTCGTTATCATTACAGGTGGGGGATCTGGACTTGGTAGAGCGGCAGCAAAACAAGTAGCAGTAGAAGGCGGTAAACTTGTTTTAGTAGATTTAAATGCAAAAGGCTTAGAGGAAAGTAAACAAGAAATACTTACAGCAGCACCTCAAGCAGAGATAGAAACAATCGAAGCGAACGTAGCGAATGAAGAAGATGTAAAAAAATACGTGGCGTTTGCTGTTGAGAAATTTGGTAAAATCGATGGCTTCTTTAATAATGCAGGCATCGAAGGGAAACAAAACTTAACAGAAGACTTCGGTATCGAAGAATTCCAACGTGTAGTTGATATTAACTTAAACGGTGTATTTTACGGTATGAAGCATGTGTTAAAAGTGATGAAAGAACAAGGTCATGGTTCAATTGTTAATACCGCTTCCGTTGGTGGAATCCGTGGAGTTGGTAATCAATCAGGGTATGCTGCAAGTAAACATGGTGTAGTAGGCTTAACAAGAAACTCTGGAATCGAATATGGCCAATTTGGTGTAAGTATTAAAGCAATCGCTCCTGGTGCGATTATGACGCCGATGGTTGAAGGATCATTGAAACAAATGGGCGGAGACAATTGGGAAGAAGCAGGAAAAGAATTTGTTAGCGTCAATCCAATGAAACGCTTTGGTAAACCAGAAGAAGTCGGCTACCTAGTAGCATTCTTACTATCAAACCAAGCAGACTTCATTAATGCAACGGTTGTACCGATCGATGGTGGACAATCTTATAAATATTAATAATGATGAATGAAGCAGGGAGATGAGACATCTTCCTGCTTTTTTGAGCTTAAAATCTAATAACACCTTCGTTTCAAGCAAAAACCACGTCGACTACCAAAGAGCCTATAAATCACCGTACAATATAGAATAGTCTTTGAATCCCAGGGCAGAATGCCTTAATTACATCCTTTCACCTTTACAAAAGGTATCTATTACATTTAATTCCCTATTTAAAATCACTAAATCAGCTTCCTTGCCACGATCGATACTACCGATGCAATGAAACTGTCCGATTTTCTTTGCTGGGTTGACGGTAGCCATATGGACGGCTTCATGCAAAGCGATATCAGTAAAATGTATCATATTTTTAATCGCATCATTCATCTTTAGTATACTTCCAGCAAGCGTTCCATCGACTAATGTCGCTACACCTGATTGCAGATGAACTGTTTGTCCACCTAACTCATATTCTCCATCTTCCATATGCTTTGCCCTTATACTGTCAGTAATTAATATCAGGCTTTGATATCCTTTAACCTTCAACAGCAGTTGAATCATTTCTGGGCTAATATGTAGACCATCAGCGATGATTTCGGCAGTAAAGGAATCAAGCAAAAGTGCGGCACCTGCTGTCCCAATTTCGCGATGATGTATGCCGAGCATACCATTGAATAGGTGAGTCATATGGGATACGCCGTAAGAATGAACGGTTTCGACTTGTTCGTAAGTAGCTTCTGAATGACCAATTGATGGGATGGCTCCGTCTGCAATTATTTGTTGTAATAACCTTTGGCGTGGATCCATTTCGGGTGCATATGTAACCAGTTTTATTTGACCTTGAGCGAGTGATTGCCAGTAGGAAAATAAATGGGGATTGGACTCTTGTATATCTGCTTTTGGCTGTGCACCTGCCTGATGTAGATTGATAAAAGGGCCCTCTAGATGTATGCCAAGAATTTTTGCCCCTTTATAAGAATGAAAATGGGCGATGCTTTCAATGGCTTGACTTATTTTTTTTGTTGGAGAAGTAATGGTTGTTGCTAAGAAACTTGTTGTTCCTTCTTTAGGTAATATTTGTGAAATGGTCTTTAAGGCAGTGACTGTCCCATCCATTGCATCCGCACCAGCCACACCATGTATATGGAGATCAAT
Source organism: Cytobacillus sp. FSL R5-0569 (assembly GCF_038007265.1). NCBI lineage: Bacteria > Bacillati > Bacillota > Bacilli > Caryophanales > Bacillaceae > Cytobacillus > Cytobacillus sp. FSL R5-0569. The sequence continues at coordinate 4,035,351 of NZ_JBBOWW010000001.1, read as the reverse complement.
AAAGCCAGGACTTATATAGCTACTGTTTTTTAAATCATAAATGTAATCGTAGCGAGTAGTCTGTGGACATGAAGCCATTTCACCGAAATCTTCAATCAGATGGCCATTTAATGTCAGATAACTGTTTGGTGAAACATAATGTTGAAAAATAATATCGGCATTAATAAAAAGGGTCTTCTTATCCATTAACTAAAATCCCTCCCTTTTGTTCAATGTATTGATTAGTCATTCTCTCCATTTATTTCGTTTCAGTGTATAATAAACAACGAGAGTCGACAATGATATGGAACGGGTTTTTTCGTATACAATGACAGTTTCAATTTAAAGCGTTTGGTTCTCGCGTAAAAAGTGCTAAAATAAAAAACGTATCAGATGAGAATGGATGAAAGAAGAATAGATAACTACAGGATAAGGAGGGGTAAGAGTGGCAAAGGTTCGCACAAAGGATGTTATCGAAAAATTCGGGTTAGAATTACTAAGCGGTGAAGAAGGTATCAACCGTCCGATTGTTACGAGTGATATTTCTCGACCAGGCCTTGAATTGGCTGGCTATTTTGATTATTTTCCGGCAGAACGCATACAATTATTAGGGAAAACAGAACTGTCATTTGCTGAAAAACTAAATGACGAAGAGAGAGAAGCAAGACTGGAGATGCTATGCTCTGACATTACTCCAGCAATCATTATTACGAGAGAGCTAGAAGTACCAGAAGAATTACTTGAAGCGGCTGAAAGAGAAGCCGTACCGATTTTAAGAACAAAGCAAAAAACGACGCGTTTTTCTAGCCTTTTGACGAATTTCCTAGAAAGTAAGTTAGCCCCTACTACTGCCATTCATGGAGTGTTAGTCGATATATATGGCGTGGGAGTCCTCATTACAGGAAAGAGTGGTGTCGGTAAGAGTGAGACGGCATTAGAACTTGTCAAAAGAGGACATCGCTTAGTAGCGGACGATTGTGTAGAAATTAGACAAGAAGATGAGGACACATTAGTCGGTAGTGCACCAGAACTCATTGAGCATTTATTAGAAATTCGGGGACTCGGTATTATTAATGTCATGACTTTATTTGGTGCAGGTGCCATTCGCCGATTTAAAAAGATTTCTCTTGTGATGGACTTAGAAATATGGGATGCTCAAAAACAGTATGATCGTTTAGGTTTAGAAGAAGAAAAGATGAAAATTATTGATACGGAGTTAATTAAAATGACCATTCCTGTCCGCCCAGGTCGAAACTTAGCGGTCATTATCGAGGTAGCGGCAATGAATTTTAGATTAAAGCGTATGGGTGTAAATGCAGCAGAGCAATTTACAAATCGTTTAACGGATGTAATTGAAGATGGCGATCATGAAGATCGTTGAGATTTATTAATACATAATTAAAGGAGATATGACTATGTTGTTAACAGTGGCGCCAATTGATCCGGTTGCCTTTAGTTTAGGGCCATTGTCTGTTAGATGGTATGGCTTAATCATCGGTATCGGCATTGCACTCGGTCTTATTTTGGCGATGAGAGAGTCAGAGAAAAGGGGACTAGGTAAGGATTTATTTGCTGATTTATTGTTATGGGCTATTCCGATTTCGATTATTTGTGCAAGGATTTATTATGTAATCTTTGAATGGGACTACTATTCTCAGTATCCAGGTGAAATCATTAAAATTTGGAACGGAGGCATCGCCATTCACGGTGCATTAATCGGAGCAGTTGTCACTGCGATTATTTTTGCAAAGAAGCGTGGTGTATCCTTTTGGCAATTAGCGGATATTGCTGCACCTAGTATTATTCTCGGTCAAGCCATTGGACGTTGGGGGAATTTCGTCAACCAAGAGGCGCATGGTAGTGAAGTAAGTCGACAATTCTTAGAAAACATGCATCTACCAGAATTCATTATTAACGGGATGTATATTAATGGGGCTTATTATCATCCGACATTTTTATATGAGTCAGTTTGGAATTTCGCTGGATTTGCACTGCTACTACTACTAAGACGTGCTAATTTAAAAAGAGGGGAATTATTCCTTAGCTACGTGATTTGGTACTCTATCGGTAGATACTTTATCGAGGGAATGAGAACCGATAGCTTAATGGTGACTGAAATGTTAAGAGCAGCGCAAATGCTATCGATCATATTAATAGTTGGGGCTATCGTAATTATTATATATAGAAGAGTAAGTGGGAATGCAAAAGAGAGGTATTTAGATCCTCCACAGAAACAAGCAAAAGCAAAGTAAGGGTCAGCAGAGGGGGAGTACCAGGTGATACATTCTGTTAAAGCAGGATTAAAGGTTGGTTTTAAGACGACTTGGACATTGGGGAAAATTATCTTTCCTGTTACGTTAATTGTGGCGTTATTGCAACATACGCCAGTTTTACCATGGGTGATTGAATTAATCGCACCGATTATGGGAATATTTGGTCTATCGGGGGATGCGGCCATTCCTTTAGTTTTAGGAAACTTCTTGAATGTTTATGCTGGTATTGGTGCGATTCTCACGTTGGATTTAACCGTTAAAGAAGTATTTATATTAGCAGTCATGCTGTCGTTTTCTCATAACTTACTGATTGAAACAAGTGTAGCCATGAAAGTAGGCGTTAAACTATGGATTGTGCTCGCTGTTCGGCTCGGTTTAGCCTTTCTATCGGGGATTATTATTAATCTCGTTTGGAATGGCGGTTCAGAGATGGCAGAGTATGGTTTTGTTGGAGCAAGCGAAGAAACGATTGAAGGCATATGGCCAATTGTATGGAATGCAGTAGAAAAAGCAGGTCTTGGTATTTTTCAATTAGCGATCATTGTAATTCCATTAATGGTAATCGTACAGATTATGAAAGACCGTAAATGGCTTGCAGTATTTTCTAAATGGATGGCTCCATTAACAAGAAAGCTAGGGATGAGAGAAAATACATCGACAACTTTAGCATCAGGATTATTGTTTGGCTTAGCATTTGGAGCCGGTGTGATGATTCAAGCAGTAGAAGAGGATGGCGTTAGTCAAAAAGATGTCACTTTAGCGTTTATTTTCTTAGTAGCTTGTCATGCGGTTGTTGAGGATACTCTTATCTTTATACCTTTAGGAATACCTGTGTTACCCCTTCTTCTTATTCGCGTCGTAGTCGCTGTGATTTTAACAATGATTGTCGGGATGATTTGGAGGAAGCTTGAAGCAACACCGAGAAAGGAAGCGTATTATGGCTAAAATTGATACAATATTATTCGATTTAGATGGAACGTTAATAGATACGAATGAACTAATTATCTCTTCATTTTTGCATACATTAAATCATTATTATCCAGATAGCTATCAGCGTCAGGATGTACTACCTTTTATGGGTCCAACATTAGTCGAGACATTTACATCAATTGATAGTGACCGTGCGGATGAGATGGTTCATATGTATCGTACATTTAATAAAGAAAACCATGATGTATTAGTGAAAGAGTTTTCAGGCGTGTATGAGACGGTCCGCACACTAAAGGAATCGGGTTATAAATTGGGCATCGTAACAACAAAGATGCTAGACGTTGTTGAAAAGGGTTTACGCTTAACAAAGCTGGATGAATTTTTTGAAGTGATTGTTGCCCTTGATCATGTAGAAAAGCCGAAACCGGATGCTGAGCCTGTTTTAAAAGCATTATCACTATTGGACTCAGAACCACATGAAGCCATCATGATTGGTGATAATCATCATGATATTATAGGTGGCAGAAATGCAGGGACGGTGACAGCAGGTGTTGCTTGGTCAAGTAAAGGAAGGGATCATCTTCTTCAATTCGATCCTGACTATATGTTAGAGACAATGCCGGATTTATTAACAATCTTAGAGGAATTGAACAGATGAGGAGAACCGAACGCTATCCTGTTGAAGGAGCGAACTCCCTTTGGCATGTGTATAAAACGGTCCCTTTTTTGAAAGTAGTAAAGAACTTTGTTGTGATTCAGCTGGCACGCTATACCCCGTTCTTAGGGATGAAAAGCTGGCTTTATCGTACCTTTTTACGGATGAAAATCGGTGAACAGACGTCATTTGCGCTTATGGTAATGCTCGATGTCATGTTCCCAGAGAAAATCAGTGTGGGGCGCAATAGTGTGATTGGATACAATACTACTATTTTAGCCCATGAATATTTGATTAAAGAATATCGCCTGGGAACTGTAGAAATCGGTAACGAAGTCATGATTGGTGCCAACTGCACGATACTTCCAGGAATAGTAATCGGAGATGGTGCGATTGTTTCCGCTGGTACACTTGTACATAAAGACGTACCCGCTGGTGCTTTCGTCGGTGGTAACCCAATGCAAATCATATTTACAAAAGAAGAAATGGAACAACGGTCATAAGCATCTGCTAACTTCGCTTTCGAAAAGAAAGTGGGATAGCGGATGTTTTTTTGTTACGGATGATGGTAACAAGAAAAAAGACTACAGTACGTAAAAAGATTTTTACGGAGAGATTCAGCACCAAGGTGCCATGCTATCACATGACATGAAGATTCACCAGTTTCGTGAGGTCGATCGAAGCTAAGAGCAACGCAAAAGGGAAATTCCTACTGACCGTTTAAATTATCGTAAATAAGGATCTGATTCCCTCGTCCCCCTTTTTAGCAATGAAACGAGCTTTTGCACTCCTCCTGTTTTATTTTCTCATACCTGCCCCTCTAAAGATAAGGACGTCGAACAAAAGTAGAACCAGAACCCTCCATTATCGTAAACGCCCTGAAGTTGAGATATGCCAACAGGCGGAATCTTTACATCCCCCATTAGAATATTTTAGATTACACCCCTTTGTTGTGGATTTCTTTCATTTTTCTCAAAATTAAGTGTTTAGGGTTGACGTTTAAAGGTGAGAAGCGTACACTACTAAGTAACTTCAATTTATTAGCATGGTAGCGAACTAAAGTAAAAATGAGGTGAACGGGTTGAGTCGGTTATTTATGTTTGAAAAGCCTTTAGGCATGAGGGATACATTGCCTAATCTATATATGATGAAAGAAGAAGTACGGGTGACAATGGCCAATGAAATGAAACGCTGGGGCTATCAATTTATTGAAACTCCTACGTTGGAATATTACGAGACAGTTGGTACAGCTTCAGCTATTCTCGATACACAATTGTTTAAACTGCTGGATCATGAGGGACATACACTTGTACTAAGACCAGATATGACAGCCCCTATTGCTCGTGTGGCTGCGTCTAAGTTATTAAAGGAAAAGTTGCCACAGCGTTTAGCTTATTCAGCTAATGTGTTTCGGGCACAACAGCGAGAAGGTGGACGACCGGCAGAATTTGAGCAAATCGGTGTCGAATGTATTGGTGATCCAACAGTTAGTGCGGATGGAGAGTGCTTAGGATTAATATCCTCCGCTCTAATGAAAACAGGATTGGAGCAGTTCCAGATTTCCGTTGGTCATATTGCCTTTGTAAGGAGTTTTTTCCAAGAGATACTCGGTACAGATGAAAGAGTGGAGCAATTGATGCGATTCCTCTATGAGAAAAATTATGTTGGTTATCGTGTACATGTAGATCAGCTATCATTGTCATCTATTGATAAACAAAGGTTAAAACAGTTTCTAAAATTAAGAGGCGGACCAGAAGTCATTAAGGAAGCAGAAGACTTATTAGAGTGCAACGCAGGCGTTGAAGCGTTAAATGAATTGAAAACCTTATGGGGAATTATAGCTGACTATCAACAGGATGCCCTCATAAAATTAGACCTAACATTAGTCAGTCATATGAGTTATTACACAGGTATTGTTTATGAAGTGTATGCAGGTAATGTTGGTTTTCCAATTGGCAGCGGTGGGCGGTATGATTTATTACTAGAAAAGTTTGGGAAAGCCAAAAGTGCAACTGGCTTTGCCATTCGATTAGATCATTTACTTGAATCGTTAGACAAACCATTTGAACAACCACCTCTTGCCTGTATTGTGTTTAGTTTAGAAAGAAGAAAAGAAGCTTTTATGTTAGCTGAACAGCAACGACTTGAAGGGAAGAAAGTCGTTTTGCAAGATATTAATGGCGTAGAAGATATTGATGCCTGTTCAGCACTTTATGAAGATATCACTTATTTAGTTGGTAAACAGAAGGAGGGATCGCGATGAAGGATTGGTTAACAGTTGCGATGCCAAAAGGAAGAATTTTTACTGAGGCAGTGGAGATGTTGAGAATGGCTGGCTTCGAGTTGCCACCTGAATTCGATGATTCGCGGAAATTAATTATCGATGTACCTGAAGAGTGTTTCCGCTTTATTTTAGCTAAACCGATGGATGTGCCCACATATGTGGAATATGGTGTTGCCGATCTTGGAATAGCCGGGAAAGATGTCATGCTTGAAGAAGAACGTGATGTATATGAATTGCTTGATCTACAGATTAGTGCTTGCTATTTAGCAGTTGCTGGCTTGCCTCATACGCAAATGAATGATGTCGCACCGAAAATCGCTACGAAATACCCGAATGTAGCAGCAGCGTATTTCCGTGAACAAGGCGAGCAAGTCGAGATTATTAAATTGAACGGTTCGATTGAATTGGCACCGCTTATTGGTTTAGCTGATCGGATTGTTGACATTGTTTCTACAGGAAGAACCTTAAAAGAAAATGGATTAATAGAATATGAAGACATCGTCAATATTACATCAAGGCTCATCGTCAATCCGGTTAGTTACCGCATGAAAGACGCACGTATAAGTGATGTGGTTGAGAGACTGACAGAAGTGATCGAGCAGGAAAAGGTGGTTAAGTAAAGGTGGACATATTAAAAGTAACAAACGACCTTTCTATTAAGCGTTCCATAGACGGTGGTACAGAAGAACAAAGGCAAACAGTAAAGGAAATCATAGCAGCTGTACGTCAAGAAGGTGATCAAGCGGTCATTCGTTATACACAAAAATTTGATGGGATTCTATTAGATGATTATCAAGTGAAAGCAGCAGAAATAGACCAAGCTTATAAAGAATTATCTAAAGAAACCATTTCAATTATAAAAGAAGCAGCAGAAAATATAAGAAACTATCATATGAAGCAATTGCAAAATTCATGGATGACGACTGAAGTCGATGGCACCTTGCTCGGACAAAAAATAACGCCGCTTGATTCTGTTGGTGTATACGTGCCTGGTGGGAAAGCTGCTTATCCATCTTCTGTGTTAATGAATGTTTTGCCGGCAAAAGTAGCAGGAGTAGAAAGAATTGTGATGGTTTCTCCTGTAGAGCGCAAAACAGGAAAAATACCAGCTGCTGTCCTTGTTGCAGCGAATATTGCCGGGGTAACAGATATATATAAAGTAGGTGGAGCTCAAGCGGTAGCTGCACTTGCCTATGGTACAGAGACAATCGCACCAGTGGATAAAATAACAGGCCCAGGTAATATTTACGTCGCATTGGCGAAGAGAGAAGTGTATGGTGAGGTCGATATCGATATGATTGCTGGACCAAGTGAAATTGCTATTCTTGCTGATGACTCAGCAATTCCAACTGAAGTAGCAGCAGACTTATTATCACAAGCAGAACATGATGAAATGGCTTGTAGCATCCTTGTGACGAATAGCGAACAACTCGCTAACGAAGTTGCCATCGAGGTGGAAGAACAGTTAGCTACTCTACCAAAATACGATATTGCCAGCCAATCGATTCAACAATTTGGTCGTATTTATGTGACAGAGACGATAGAAGAATCGATAGCAGTGATTAATACAATTGCTCCTGAACATTTGGAGGTTTTAACAGTCAATCCATTATCACTTTTAGGAGCTATCCGCCATGCGGGTGCAATATTCTTAGGTAGATATAGCCCTGAGCCTGTTGGTGATTATTTTGCTGGTCCTAATCATGTCTTACCAACTAACGGCACAGCAAGATTTTCAAGCCCGTTGAATGTGGATGATTTTCGAAAAAAATCGAGCATTATTTACTACAGTGAAAGTAGATTTACAGCAAATGCGGAAAAAATCGCTTCATTTGCAAGACTAGAAGGTTTAGAAGCTCATGCAAGATCGATTGAAAAAAGACTCCAAAGTGAAAGGAAAGAAGGGAAATGACAAGAACGGCTGAGTTGCAAAGAAAGACTAATGAAACAGAAATTCAACTATCACTCAATATTGATGGAGAAGGAACAAGTGATTTGGAGACAGGTGTTCCTTTTATGACACATATGCTTGATTTATTTGCTAAGCATGGGCAATTCGATTTAACGATTGATGCAAAAGGCGATGTCGAAATTGATGATCACCACACGACAGAGGATATAGGGATTTGTCTCGGGCAGGCATTGCGAGAGAGTCTTGGTGAAAAAAGAGGAATTAAAAGGTACGGCAATGCCTTTGTTCCGATGGATGAAGCGCTAGCACAAGTGGTTGTCGACTTAAGTAATCGACCACATTTGGAAATGCGTGCTATCTTTCCTAATCAAAAGGTAGGTACATTTGATACCGAACTAGTGCATGAATTCTTATGGAAATTCGCACTTGAGGCGAGAATGAATCTTCATGTGATCGTTCACTATGGTCAGAATACCCATCATATGATTGAAGCAGTCTTTAAGGCACTAGGTCGAGCCTTAGATGAAGCAACAACGATTGATCCAAGAATAAAAGGCATTCCTTCCACGAAAGGGATGTTATAAATGATTGCGATCATTGATTATGGAATGGGAAATTTATTCAGTGTCAGTAAAGCACTGGAAAGGTTAGGCGAACCTTATCTTATTACAAATAAAAAGGATGAGATTCTTTTAGCCGATGGTGTGATTGTCCCTGGAGTTGGAGCAATTAGTGATGCCATGCGACTTTTAAATGAGACGGGTATAGCAGATGTCCTCAGAGACTATGCAGCTAGTGGTAAACCAATATTAGGCATTTGCCTAGGGATGCAATTACTGTTTGAAGCAAGTGAAGAAAACGGTGGATGCCGTGGATTGGGATTGCTTCCTGGAACGGTTGTGAAAATACCTGGTGTAACAAATCAAGGTGAAATGTATAAAGTCCCGCATATGGGCTGGAACTTATTACAGTTACGACGACAATCACCGATTTTAAAGGATGTCGAAGAGGGGTTTGCATATTTTGTTCATTCTTATTATGTAACAACAAAGACAGATGAAATTATTTTGGCCGATAGCTTATATGATGTTTGTGTCCCAGCAGTTGTAGGAAAAAATAATGTCTTTGGTACTCAATTTCATCCGGAAAAAAGCAGTATGACTGGCATGAAAATCTTAGAAAACTTTACAGTGCTTGTATCAGAAGGGGTGAGTTTAAAATGAGTCTGACCATCTATCCTGCGATTGATATGCGGGGCGGGAAATGTGTTCGTTTATTACGAGGCGACTATGATAAGGAAACGGTATACGGGGACTCTCCTTTTGATATGGCAAAAACCTTTGTAGAAGATGGGGCTAGCTGGGTGCATATGGTGGACCTCGACGGAGCAAAAGCCGGTAAACCGGAGAACGATCGTTATGTCATTCAAGCAGCAAAGCAGTTAAATGCAAATATCCAAATTGGTGGCGGTATTCGGACCGAGGAAGATATACATTTTTATCTAGATGCTGGGGTCTCAAGAGTAATTATCGGCAGTGTAGCCATTTCAAACCCTAAATTTGCTATTGAAATGATTAAGAAGTATAAAGAGCGTATTGTTATTGGTTTAGATGCTAAAGACGGTTTTGTTGCAACAAATGGCTGGTTGAATACATCACAAGCAACCGCAGTTGAGGTAGGCAAACAATTCGCTGACGTCGGTTGCGAAACGTTTATTTTTACAGATATTGCTACAGATGGTACGTTATCTGGGCCGAATATTATAGCAACTGTCCAATTAGCACAAGCGACAGGAAAAGAGGTCATCGCTTCTGGTGGAGTCAGTTCTCTTGCTGATTTAAAATTAATTAACCAAGCAGGTATTCCTGGAGCTATTGTAGGTAAAGCCATCTATGAGGGGCGTTTTACTGTGAAGGAAGCATTGGAAGGGGGGACTTTTCGTGCTTACTAAACGAATTATTCCTTGTCTCGATGTAAAAGAAGGAAGGGTCGTAAAGGGTATCCAATTTGTTCAATTAAGAGATGCAGGTGACCCGGTGGAATTAGCACGTTTTTATGACGAGCAAGGAGCAGATGAACTTGTATTTCTTGATATCTCTGCTTCACATGAGGGAAGAAAAACAATGGTTGATGTTGTTCAAGCAGTAGCGGCAGAACTAGCCATCCCTTTTACAGTTGGTGGTGGTATTCATACACTTGATGATATGAAGAAGATTCTTCGAGCGGGTGCAGATAAAGTCTCATTAAATACGGCAGCTGTCAATCGGCCAGAGTTAATTACAGAAGGTGCTGATTTTTTTGGGGCACAATGTATGGTTGTCGCTGTCGATGCTAAGTACGATCAAGATTGCGGTACATGGGTTGTTTATACACATGGTGGAAGAGTAAAAACAGAGTGGAAAGTGCTTGATTGGGTTAAAGAAGCTGTGCGAAGAGGTGCTGGTGAAATTCTTCTCACAAGCATGGACTGTGATGGTGAAAAGAAAGGCTTTGATATTGCCTTAACAAAAGCTGTAAGTACGGCAGTAACTGTTCCTGTCATTGCTTCAGGAGGTGCAGGGGGAGCTAGTCATTTTTCTGATATATTCCTTGAAGGTAAGGCAGATGCAGCCCTCGCTGCTTCTATTTTTCATTATAAAGAAACTTCCGTCGCAGAAGTGAAGGCATATATAAAAGATAAGGGAGTGTATGTAAGATGATTGATCAAGTGCAATTTAATGATCAAGGCCTTGTGCCAGCAATTATCCAAGATAGTGAAACGAAAGAAGTCTTAACGCTTGCGTACATGAATAAAGAATCTTTAGCAAAGACGATTGAAACAGGGGAAACTTGGTTTTTCAGCCGTTCACGTAAAGAACTTTGGCATAAAGGTGAAACCAGTGGTCACACGCAAAAGGTCGTAGAAATGAAGTGGGATTGTGATCAGGATGCCATTTTAGTACAGGTCTTACCAAATGGTGTTGCCTGCCATAAAGGAGAAGTTAGCTGCTTTCATGAAACGATTTATACGGGGGAAGAGCAAGCTGAAATTGCAGATTATCAAATTCTAAAACGGTTGGAAGAAGTTATTGCTGAGCGCGAGCAGGCACGTCCTGAAGGAGCTTATACGACCTATTTATTCGAGAGTGGTGTCGACAAAATATTGAAGAAAGTCGGTGAAGAATCTGCAGAAGTAATCATTGCAGCTAAAAATCGTGATCGTGAAGAACTTAAATGGGAATCTGCGGATTTACTTTACCATTTAATGGTGCTTTTACGTGAACAAGAACTGCCTTTTGCCGAAGTATTAAACGTCTTGAATAAAAGGCATGAAGAGAAGAAGCCAGTTTCATAAATGATAGAATGGGACGATTTCTGTGAATAGAAATCGTCTTTTTTGAGTGCGCCTGGTGTTGGGGGTTTTTAAGATGAGTTTAATCGGGCAAGAAGGACGGTCAAATACTATTTCTCCACTTTTAAATTAGCAAAATATACCTCAATTATATGCACATACAAAACTTATTCTGTCTCGTATTATCTTCTCGTTCAATTTATATGAATGCTAATTAAAGAGTGATGTTCGAGAAATCCGTGCGCTTTACTAGCATGTTACACTTTCTTAATAAAAAAATCATAAAATAGTCACATTTTTGAAAGTGTTGATTTTTTAAGCTGAGTTAGATAATCATGCTATCATTAGTTTTTTCCTTATCTTGTCACCCCCTTCTCGAGCGATTAGTCGTATGTTATACTCAATTAGTTAATATATTTTATGGAGGATTCCATGCGTAAAGACTCTAAAGCAAGAGACAATAAAGGAAAAATTTTATCATTTATCCCTACGGGTGAGTATTATTTTTCAAAAGGCATTAAAGCTTACCACCGCAGGGATTTTCATAGAGCGAAGAAGTACCTCCAACGTGCGATGCATTTAGAGCCAGGCGAACCGATGATTGTTTGTCAGTTGGCAGTGGTGCATGCCGAAATGGGAGAATATCAAGATTCTAATCAGCTACTCCGATTAATATTAGAGGAATTAGATGAAGAGATGATTGAATGCCACTATTTTTTAGCTAATAACTATGCACATTTAGGCTTTTTCAAAGACGCATACCATCATGCTACATTATATATAGAACTAGATCCAGAAGGCGAGTTTGTTGAAGATACAGAAGAGTTGTTGGAGCTCCTTACGTTAGAGGATGACGATCTAAACGAACATCTATATGAGCAGGACGACTTAATGGTCAAACAAGAACAAGCAAGGGAGTTACTTGAGACCGGTTATTTTCCAAAAGCTGTGGAACTGCTCAATGGTGTCATTGAAGAGTACCCAGAATATTGGTCGGCTTATAATAATCTAGCCCTAGCTTATTTTTATCTAGGCGAAACAGATAAAGCCTCGGATGTGTTGAAACAAGTATTTAAAGACAATCCGGGGAATTTGCATGCCCTTTGTAATAAGCTTGTTTTTGCTTTTTACGAAAACGACTTTAAAGAGGTGCGAGCGCTAAAGGATGCTTTATTAAAAGTACATCCAATCTCTGTTGAGCATCAATTTAAATTAGGGGCAACGTTAGCACTTATAGGGGAATATGATAAAGCATATGCATGGCTCGGTCGTCTCTATAAACTAGGGTTTAATGGGGACGCGTCTTTTTACTACTGGCTCGCATACGCTGCCTATCATACTGGTAAAGAGTCAGTGGCTCAAGTGGCGTGGAGAAGGGCTGTTGAATTAAATCCGGAAAAAGAAGGATTGGAGCCTTGGAGCGATACCTCAAAAAGTGCTCAAGGATTCGAGGATCATGTTTCTTCTATTCAACAAAGGCTAGAAAGTGACTATCCAGAAGAACGACTGTTTGCCTTGTTTTTAACAGCAGTTTCAGGTAAAAAAGAACAATTACTAGAATCTGACCGTTTAAAAGGAAATAGGAAGTTCTCTGCGTTAGAGAGGGATTATTTAGCTTATCTAAAATTTGGTGAGGCATCTCAAGATACCTCTACAGCGCATGATATAGCTGGATTGCTTTATGAAAATTACTCACCTGTTGGGGCAAAAGAAGCAAGTTTGTATTTAATGTGGTTTTCTGCGTATTTACAGTTAACCCAAGCTGGCGTGACGATTAAAAATCCTCATGCATATGCCGGTGCAATCACTTACTCTTGGCATAAGCTAAGAAATGAGACTGTATCACAAGCAACAATTGCAAAAAATTTCGGAATCTCTACCTCAACTTTAAGAAAATATTTGCGATTATTGAATGAATACCTTCGTTGAGCAAAAACTTGGACGTTTTCCTATAAATTTTATAGGATAAAACCAAGAAGGTCATAATAGAACAGAAGGCTTCAAGACAAAGGAGTGGGAATGATGGCTGAAGAAAAAATTTACGATGTCATTATTGCAGGAGCAGGTCCAGCAGGAATGACCGCGGCAGTATATACATCTCGTGCAAATTTATCAACATTAATGCTTGAACGCGGGGTACCAGGCGGACAAATGGCGAATACAGAAGAAGTGGAAAACTATCCAGGGTTTGATCATATTCTTGGACCTGAACTTTCTACAAAAATGTTCGATCATGCGAAAAAATTTGGTGCAGAATATGCATATGGAGATATTAAAGAAATCATCGATGGCAAGGAATATAAAACAATCATTGCTGGATCTAAAGAATACAAAGCACGTGCGGTTATTATTACAACAGGTGCAGAATATAAAAAACTAGGTATTCCTGGTGAAAAAGAGCTAGGCGGCCGCGGTGTTTCTTATTGTGCGGTTTGTGATGGTGCGTTCTTTAAAGAAAGAGAACTAGTAGTTATTGGTGGAGGCGACTCTGCTGTTGAAGAAGGTGTTTACTTAACACGATTTGCAAGTAAAGTAACCATCATTCACCGTCGTGATAAATTACGTGCACAACAAATCTTACAACAACGTGCCTTTGATAATGATAAAATTGATTTCATTTGGAACCATACAGTGAAAGAAGTCAACGATAAGGACGGAAAAGTAGGCAGTGTCACGATTGTATCTACAGAAACAGGTGAAGAAAAAGAATTCAAAGCGGATGGCGTGTTCGTTTACATTGGAATGAATCCACTATCGAAACCATTTGCAAGCCTTGGTATTACGAATGAAGAAGGCTATATCGTAACCAATGACCAAATGGAAACGAATGTCCCTGGTATCTTCGCTGCTGGAGATATTCGTGAAAAAACATTGCGTCAAATCGTTACCGCAACAGGCGATGGTAGCATTGCCGCTCAAGCTGCTCAGCATTATATTGAAGAGCTTGAAGAAAGTCTAAAAACAGCTACAAATTAATGAACAAGGGCATCATAATCCAACTTTATTCATCATTTACAAAAAGTCATTTCGTTTTAACTCTACTGTAACCTGGGTGAAACAAATTTCGGTTATGATAATAATAGAAATTGACCCCCTTTTAAAGATATATTCCTTTTACAGCACAGGTAGCTCCTGTGCTCTTTTTTTGGTTTTTGAGCAAATGAGGAAAAGGTTCATTCAGAATGAGAAAAAGAAGTGAGAGCGAAGCAAAGTGGGTTAGCGAGTCATTCATAATGAAAATCACGAATGAGAGCGAAGCAAAAGAGAATTGCGCATCACTCAGAATGAGAAAAAGAAGTGAGAGCGAAGCAAAGTGGGTTAGCGAGTCACTCAGAATGAAAATCACGAGTGAGAGCGAAGCAAAAGAGAATTGCGCGTCACTCAGAATGAGAAAAAGAAGTGAGAGCGAAGCAAAGTGGGTTAGCGAGTCACTCAGAATGGAAATCACGAATGAGAGCGAAGCAAAAGAGATTTGTGCGTCACTCAGAATGAAAATCACGAATGAGAGCGAAGCAAAAGAGATTTGCACATCACTCAGAATGAGAAAAAGAAGTGAGAGAGAAGCAAAGTGGGTTAGCGAGTCATTCAGAATGAAAATCACGAATGAGAGCGAAGCAAAAGTGAATTGCGAGTCCCTCAGAATGAAAATCACGAGTGAGAGCGAAGCAAAAGAGATTTGCGCATCACTCAACATAAGAAAAAGAAGTGAGAGAGAAGCAAAGTGGGTTAGCGAGTCACTCAGAATGAAAATCACGAATGAGAGCGAAGCAAAAGAAATTGCGCGTCACTCAGAATGAGAAAAAGAAGTGAGAGGGGAGCAAAGTGGGTTAGCGCTTCATTCAGAATGGAAATCACGAATGAGAGCGGAGTAAAAGAGAATTGCGCATCACTCAGAATGAGAAAAAGAAGTAAGAGCGAAGCAAAGTAGGTTAGCGAGTCACTCAGAATGAAAATCACGAATGAGGGCGAAGCAAAAGTGAATTGCGCATAACTCAGAATGAAAATCACGAATGAGAGCGGAGTAAAAGAGAATTGCGCATCATTCAGAATGAAAATCACGAATGAGAGCGAAGCAAAAGAGATTTGCACATCACTCAGAATAAGAAATAGAAGTGAGAGCAAAGCAAAAGAGGTTTGCGCGTCACTCAGAATGAGAAAAAGAAGTGAGAGCGAAGCAAAAGAGGTTTGCACGTCACTCAGAATGAGAAAAAGAGATGAGAGCGAAGCAAAATTCTTTTTTCCGCAGATCGAATGTAGCACACCGGTTGGATATTATAATAATGGATATACACTTACTATAAAGAAGGCTAGGCAATTTGCTTAGGGAGAAGTATCATGTTCAACCTGTATCGTTGTAGCGCTATGACAAAAATAGTATAATATAATGATAAATACTATGCTTTCATTCATTAGAGTATTTAGGTTAATCTGTTCTCTAATAATGAGTGGCACGAAGTAAGAGGTGAATAGGATGCAGCGGGTCACAAACTGCGTATTATTAAAAGATGATCAAGTATTGTTGCTACAAAAGCCACGCCGTGGATGGTGGGTTGCACCGGGCGGAAAGATGGAGCCAGGTGAATCGGTGCGTGACTCTTGTATCAGAGAATATAGAGAAGAAACGGGGATTTACTTAAGGAATCCAAACATAAAAGGGATTTTTACTTTCATTATGAAGGATGGAGATCAAGTACTTTCTGAATGGATGATGTTTACCTTTTTTGCTACAGATGCGGACGGATTAAATGTAGATGAGTCAGAAGAAGGAAAATTGCGATGGGTCGAAGTGGACAAAGTGAAGGATTTACCAATGGCTGCAGGAGATCATCATATTCTTGAATATATGATTAATGGCAATCGCATGATTTACGGTACATTTACTTATACACCTGACTTTGAATTAATTAGTTACCGCTTAGATCCAAGCTAAAAATGAATACAGGGGGAAGCGAGAAATGAGTTCGGTAGCAGCAAAAGAAACACAAATGGTCATTATTACAGGGATGTCTGGCGCAGGTAAAACAGTGGCGATTCAAAGCTTCGAAGATTTAGGCTTTTTTTGTGTAGATAATTTACCACCGACCTTATTACCGAAATTTCTTGAACTGATGAAGGATTCAGGGAATAAGATGAATAAGGTTGCGCTTGTGATGGATTTACGTGGCCGTGAGTTTTTTGAGCATCTTTTCAAGGCGTTAGATGATTTAGCAGATACGTCATGGGTCACACCAGAAATTCTTTTTCTTGATGCGGATGATGCAACCCTTGTAAGTAGATATAAAGAAACGCGTCGCTCTCATCCATTAGCGCCATCAGGTTTGCCAATGGAAGGCATCAAGTTGGAAAGAGAATTATTAGATGATCTAAAGGGTCGAGCGCAGATTATCTATAAGACATCTAATATGAAGCCGCGTGAATTAAGAGAAAAGATACTCCACGAGTTTTCTGTTAATAAACAATCCATTTTCACTGTAAATGTGATGTCATTTGGTTTTAAACATGGATTACCAATTGATGCCGATCTTGTATTTGATGTTCGCTTCTTGCCAAATCCGCATTATATTGAGCATATGCGTCCGAAAACAGGCTTGGATGAAGAAGTGTCTAACTATGTTTTGAAATGGAACGAAACAAATAAATTTTTAGAAAAGGTCACGGATTTACTAGCATTTATGCTCCCGCATTATAAGCGTGAAGGAAAATCACAACTTGTTATCGCGATTGGATGTACGGGTGGACAGCATCGATCAGTAGCACTAACCGAGTATATCGCTAACCATTTTAAGGAAGACTACAACACTCGCATCACTCACCGTGACATTGAGAGGAGAAGGCAAACAACATGAATAGAAAGCCGAGGGTCGTCATCATTGGCGGTGGAACAGGGTTGCCAGTTTTATTAAGAGGATTAAAAAAATATCCCCTTGATTTAACAGCCATTGTCACAGTTGCTGATGATGGTGGTAGCTCTGGTAGGTTGAGAGAAGAATTAAATATCCCACCTCCAGGAGATATTCGAAATGTTTTGGCAGCGTTATCAGATGTGGAACCCCTTGTAGAAGAAATGTTCCAGCATCGTTTTAAAACGTCCAATGAATTATCGGGTCATTCTTTAGGTAATCTGATTCTAGCAGCGATGACTTCTATTACTGGTGACTTTGTTCATGCGATTCAAGAGATGAGTAAAGTATTAAATGTTAATGGGAGAGTCTTACCTGCAGCTGAAAAGAGTGTTGTATTACATGCAGAAATGGAAGATGGCAGTATTGTATCAGGAGAATCCAAAATCCCTTACTCTGGCAAGAAGATTAAGAAAGTATTTTTGACTCCTGAGAAGGTAAGTCCGCTTTCGGAAACGATTGAAGCTATTCGAGAGGCTGATCTCATTATCATTGGTCCTGGTAGCCTGTACACAAGCATACTTCCTAATCTACTTGTACCGTCTGTAGGTAAGGAAGTGTGCCGTTCTCATGCAAAAAAACTGTATATCTGTAATTTAATGACGCAGGCAGGGGAAACTTTGGACTATCGTGCGAGTGACCACGTACAGGCAATATTTGATCATATGGCTGAGCCATGTTTAGATTTGATTCTTGTCAATCATGAAGAAATTCCAGAAGATATTCAAGAGCGTTATGAAGAGGAACGAGCGAAGCCTGTCTATTATGACCGTGATCGATTAGTCGAACAAGGCTTGGAAGTGCTACAGGGTGAGATTGTTAGCCTTGAAAAAGGGGCAATTCGTCATAACACGAATGAAGTCGCTAAAAAGATTTATCAATTAATTGTAAATGATATAATGAAAAACTAGTATTTGTCTGGTTAGGGGGGAGAAGGTATGTCTTTTGCTTCGGAAACAAAAAAAGAATTAACGAACTTGGAGACAAAGGATTGTTGCGGAAAGGCAGAATTATCCGCTTTGATTCGTATGAACGGATCTCTCTCTTTTTCAAATAAAATGTTAATTGTAGATATTCAAACGGAGAATGCAGCGATTGCCAGAAGAATCTATACGCTGATCAAAAGGAATTATGATGTGCAAGTTGAGCTGCTTGTTCGAAAGAAAATGAGACTTAAGAAAAATAACGTGTATATTGTTAGACTAATGGAGCAAGCACAAAAGATTCTTGATGATCTGCATATTATTAGTGCTGGCTTTCAATTTATCCATGATATCTCAATGGATTTAATTAAAAAGAAATGCTGCAAACGTGCATATCTAAGAGGGGCTTTTTTAGCAGGGGGATCTGTCAATAACCCTGAAACCTCTTCCTATCATTTAGAAATTGCTTCAATGTATAAGGAGCATAATGACGCCTTGTCGAAATTAATGAATACTTTTGGGTTGAATAGTAAAACATTGGAAAGAAAGAAAGGTTTTATTACCTACTTAAAAGAGGCGGAAAAAATTACAGAATTCCTTAATATTATTGGGGCTCATAGCGCGCTTTTACGATTTGAAGATATCCGCATTGTTAGAGATATGCGAAATTCAGTTAATCGCTTGGTCAATTGTGAAACAGCCAATTTAAATAAAACAATTGGTGCTGCCTTAAGACAAGTTGAAAACATAAGATATATTGAGAGTACCGTTGGACTAAAGGTGTTACCAGAGAAATTACGCGAAATTGCTGAATTGCGTGTTACGTATCAAGATGTGACTTTAAAGGAACTTGGAGAAATGGTCTCTGGTGGCACGATAAGCAAATCGGGTATCAATCATCGCCTAAGAAAAATTGATGAAATTGCAGAAAAAATTAAAACAGGGCAATGGAAGGAATCTTAAAGTTTTTTGGAGGTTAGGACATGGTAGAAAGACAAGTGGAAGTCAAAATTAAATCAGGCTTACAGGCGCGCCCTGCTGCAAAGTTAGTGCAGGAAGCCAATCGCTTCACAGCAGATCTCTTTATCGAAAAAGGCGGAAAAAAAGTAAATGCCAAAAGTATCATGGGATTAATGAGCCTATCTCTAAGTGCTGGTTCCACCGTAACCCTCCTCGCTGAAGGCAGCGATGAAACCGAAGCCTTAAATAAACTGACTGCACTCCTACAAGAGGACATTGTTTCATAATCTGTATAATACACGAATAACCTGCGCACCCCCATTGCTAGATGCTTCTACCAATGGGGGTGCGTTTCATTGTCCTCAACCAACTTGCATCGATATGATAGGGGCAAGTGGTTTGGTTGAGATGGAAAAACACAAAGAAGCCGGAGCAAAGAGGAATTGTGCAGCTAACTAGATAGAAAATCACAAAAGAAGACCGAACAGATCAATTTTTCCTCATATCGGTTACGATTGCCACTCAAAACTAATGCGAAATTGCCACTCTACAAATCACCCTATTTCTACTTTTTTTATCTCACCGTTTTTCGTTCACCTCCCAGTCGATCTAACAACTATTAATTCATAGCAAACAAAAAGCCATCAGCAAATGAAATGCTGATGGCTTTTGTTATTTGTGATGCTTATTTTTTCTCTTCTGGTGTATTGTTTGTAATGATTTTGTCGATAAGACCATATTCTAGTGCTCTTTCTGCAGTCATGAAGTTATCACGATCTGTGTCTTTAGAAATAACATCTAAAGGTTGACCAGTGCGTTCAGCTAGAATTTGGTTCAATTTTTCACGTAAGAATAGGATGCGTTTAGCAGCAATCTCGATTTCAGTTGCTTGCCCTTGAGCGCCACCTAGTGGTTGGTGAATCATGACTTCACTGTTTGGAAGCGCAAAACGTTTCCCTTTTTCACCAGCTGCTAGTAAGAATGCACCCATGGATGCAGCCATACCAGTACAGATTGTTGAAACATTTGGTTTGATGTATTGCATCGTATCATAGATAGCCATACCAGCAGTGATACTTCCACCTGGGCTATTAATATAAAGCGTGATGTCCTTTTCAGGATTATCTGCTTCTAAGAATAATAGCTGAGCCACGATTGAGTTTGCCACATTATCGTCAATCGCACTGCCTAACATGATAATGCGATCTTTTAATAGGCGAGAGTAAATGTCATAAGCGCGTTCCCCTCGGTTTGTTTGTTCGATTACTGTAGGGATTAAGTTCATTTCCAATTCCTCCTTTAAAGGTCAAAAAAGTTTTGGAAAGGTATTTTATACCTCGCCATTGGTAAATGTATGTAGTTTCATCATACATGGTTGGTCAATTAAGGTCAAACGAATCGCTTGATTATTTCAAGAGAATTATTCGACATTTTTTTCTAAGGTGATTTCCTCGTATCCATGATACCCACAAATTTTTGCTTTTAAACAACGAATGCTTGCATATAAAGGGTTTTTCCCATATAATTAATATTCGTAACACCAAGAAAAACGTGTTCCTACATAATAAAAAATGCCCTCGTGGTGCAACGGATAGCACGTAAGATTCCGGTTCTTAAAATGGGGGTTCGATTCCCTCCGAGGGCGCTACATGTTTAAAATATAAGAAATGATGGGAGATTTTTAATTTTAGTTCGACTTTTGTCCGACGAAGTTAAAAATCTCCTATTTTATTTACCCTAATCGGAAGTTCATAAATCGATTATCCCTTAATTATTCTTAATATTCCTACATATAGATTATCGCTAATGCTTAAAAGAAGGTTAGTTTTAATATTTGAGGTGAAAAAAAGATAATTGAAGGAAAGGAAAGTTTAAGAGTCATTACAATATGTTTTCTAGAAGTCACCAATCTCAGGAGCAATTCTCAAAGTTAAAGAATGAAGTTATACATAAGCTAACTACCAGAAAAAAGATGGTCAAAAGGGAAAGAGCCCCATGGCATGTTTATCTAAATAAAATACAATCATGTAATAACTAATTATTTAAGCTACGATGAAAAAGTGTGCAATAGCCTTATACTAAATCCTTAATTTTCCATTGGTTCTACCGGTTTTTCAATGTATTTTTGGAAGCCATAATTCAAAAGAGCAAGGAAATAGTAAAGGATAAGTATTCCAGTTCGTGTGAATTTTTTGAGTTTAAAGTGCCCAATCTTTTCGAAAAGAGGAGTTAAGAGATAGGCAAAAATAACATCCATAATTAAATTAATAGTAGCATATAAGGGGAATTTGCCATAAGTAAAGTGAAACACCCATAAATTTATCGTGAAGAATGGTCCTAAAATAAATGCTAATGCATCAAATAATATAAATTTATAACCACCTTTTACTTTCCACCAATTAAATATTGGACTTAACATTTCGACAATGAGTAAAAGAAGTGAGCAAAATAATGTCACTGGTAAAAATCTTTTAAACGAATTTTTAGGTAGAAAAATAATAACGATTGCCCATAATACAATTGCATTAAATATTCTAAAAAAATTAGCAAGCATTCACTTCACCTCTATTTTCCTTTAGATTATGTGGGTGTTAACTAATTTATACAGGTTTAGTGTTTTGAACGAAATTATCGAAAACAAATAAATAGAGCCTAAAAGGCCCTAATTATCTAAATCATATAAACCTGGTGCATGTTCATTTGGCATATCCGGCATTGTTGGCACGGGAAACCCTTTAGGTGGTTCAGTCACTGAAAGGTCCCCACCATTTCTACTAGGTGTTGTTCCAGTGAATACTTCCCCAATAAGTGTATCATCTAAACGGAAATTAAATTGAGCGTTGTGAAAGCCCATATCAACATATTTCTTACATTCAGGATATTTATTCAAGTCGTAGTTAGGAACAGGGAAGACTTTTCCCCAATCAACTCCTAATGTTTCTAATGCCTTTGCAAAAGCATTTTGATGCGCATTATCTCTAACCATAAGAAAAGCTACTGTTTCTCTTAGAGTTTTATTACTGCTCATCTCATAAATTCTTGATTTTTGAAGTACACCAGTTGATTCTAAAGAAACATTATTGATTAAATTTGCTACTAAGTTACCGTGGTCATAAACCCAGGAACCATTCCAAGGGTTACCTCCTGCATCAACTGGTAAGGATGCTTTAGCACCTATAATGAAATGATGGGGATTTGCGCCATCTTGAATAACATCATCTAACGGAGCATTATCAAATGCTTGGTTACCTGGGCTAGAACCACCAGCACCATTTAAAAGTTGATTTATTGTCGATTGTACTAATTCTATATGACTAAGCTCTTCTATAAATACCCCTCTTAATAGGTCTCGATATTTTTTTGCTTTTCCTCTGAAGTTGGCACTTTGAAATGAATATTGCATCATTGTACGTATTTCTCCAAATTGTCCACCTAGCGCTTCTTGAAGCACCTTGGCTGCATGTGGATCTGGTTTATCAGGAACAATCATATTAATTAAATCTTCTTTGTAAAAATACATGAATGTATTCCTCCGTTTTTGAGTTGTAAATTCTAATAATAAATCTATTTTGTGTTAAAAAAATCGTTTTATCCATTTATCCATTTAAAAAGCGCATCTGCGGAGAAATCTTTCTTTGTGAAATTAAGGATTTAGCCCACATTTTTTAAAAAACTAACCAAAAAAAACACAAAATGTGAACAAAAAAGAAGAGTCATGCATTGACTCTTCTTTAAATGAAATTCCGATGAAACTACTCTTATTATGCGATTTTATCATGCAGAAAGGATGAGTAAAGAAAAGAACAGCGAGCGTGAGGGATGCACTCTTTGAAGAGATCATTGGTTGGCAAACCAATGTAACCATTATATTTTATGTGCAATCATTTTAATGCTGGATTAAATAATGATGTTTCATCAAAAAGGTTAAAAAATTCATTTATAAATCTATAAGAACGCTGAAGAGAAACATTACAACAAAGATATTTATGTACATGGCTGCTATAACTATGCCATAATGAATTTTTTTAAAAAGGAATAATGAAGTTGGGGCTAGTAATCCCCCGAAAATGAGCATGCCGAATATTTCATTTGAATAGAAGAAAATAATCACCTACAGACAATTTTCTACTTAGTGTATTTAATTGATAAATTTTTATACGAAGGTTAACGAAATATGTTTAATTCAGTAAGCTTGGACAGTCTATAGGCTAGCTCGTATGAATTGCCTTCATAAAGGTGAAATGAGAGTGAATCATTGAGGTATTCCACTTTTTGTTGGAATTCCTCTAAACAGCCTATTTGTGCTGACCAATGGAGATCAGGAATAGAGACAATATATTTTTCTTCTGGAGTTTTAATTATGTATACATTTGAGTGTCTTTCTCCTAATAAATGCATTTTTTCTTGAAGATATTTCATCTATTCTACACCTCAACTTCTCCATTTATTAAAAGTATTATATAAATGAAATGGAGACAAAGAAAGCAATATCTATTAGAAACACTGAAAAGGAGACTAAAGGCTCTAGGGAAAAAGTCTACAATAATGGAAATCGTTAACTTCTTCAAATGAATAAATAAAAGAAGAGCCGATGGGCTCTATAAACCTTGATTAACTTCTCATTTGTATGGATCAATATACTGCCACTTTTGAAATAAGTAAATGAGTGAAGCACAAATAATACAAGTGATAAAAATGATGATATGGATAGAATCATCCATTTTATAAATCCCGAAATATTCATAAAGGTTCATGATACCAAAAGAAAAGACTGCATCGCTAATTGTATTAATTGTTATATAAATCCAAAAGTTACCAAATGTAAAGTATAGAAATATAGTAGGTAAGACTATGTATAAGCCGTAGACAAAAGGAGTTGTATTAGTTAATGGGAAAATGGTTTGCACAACTTCAACTAGATGATATCTTTGATATAGTTGAAATACTATTGTTAAAAGCAGGGCACTTACTAATCCACCGGGAATGAAGGACTTTACCCTTTTAGTATCTAAAAAAAGGAGAAAGAACCAAGGTAGAATCAACATAGTCCACAAGAAAATATGGGTAAACATTCAACTATACCTCCAATAAGTAGATAATTATACTCTTACCGATAACACCTTAGTCTATGCATAAAAAGTCGGGAATCGCGGGAACCCTTAAATGAGTTGAGATGAGAAAAATTCTCGAATAATTTGTTCTGCAAACAATAAAAATAGGTTTCTAAATTTTATAATTAAAATTTAAAAAGAGGTGATTGTATGAGAGAAAAATTATTAAGTATTCAACTTCCTGATAGATATGAAGAAAATTTGTTTGAATATATTCCTACACTAGATGGTGTTCCAGAGTTAATTGATTACTTAAACCTCGGATACTCCAAAAACCAATACAAAAAAATGACATCATTAGTCGCAATTGAAAGTATGAAATTCAATTTAATTGAAGCAAAAAAAGATAATGCTCTT
This sequence comes from Cytobacillus sp. FSL R5-0569, assembly GCF_038007265.1. Taxonomy (NCBI): domain Bacteria; kingdom Bacillati; phylum Bacillota; class Bacilli; order Caryophanales; family Bacillaceae; genus Cytobacillus; species Cytobacillus sp. FSL R5-0569. The sequence continues at coordinate 4,010,736 of NZ_JBBOWW010000001.1, read as the reverse complement.
TCAAAGGAGGAAGTGGAAAAAGGAAATAAATTGATTGTAGAAGCGATTGAAAGATATAACTCAATATAAAGCACAAAATAATCTTAATAAGATAAGTACTAGAAAACAAAAAACAATCATACAGCCATTTAGCGCCGGAAAGTTATAGTAAAGCTGAAACTGTTCCTTTTCAGCTGTCTTTAGCAATTCTCATGTATACATCTTCATAAAAACTAGAACTAGCATATCTCAAGTTAGATGTGTTTTTTTTTGTTGGGGTAATTCCGTCAAACATCTCACTAAAAAACGCAAGGAGCCGCAAAAAAATAACCGAAAATGGTCCGTTTGTTTTCTTTTTTCGACAAATTCTTCGCTTTTTTGTACCGAAGTACCTAAAAATATTACCCCAATTTACAAGTAATAACTTCACAACCTATCATTAAATTATAAAAATAATAAATTTTCAAAAAATAGGGGTGGAGTTATGAAGTTTAAAAAGCTAAAGCCGTTACTTACGTTGACGATGGCTGCTGGTATGATATTTTCGTTCAGTGTACCTAGTCATTCAATGGCAGCTGAGAATGATCAGTTCAATATGAAACAGATTCAATCTATGCTCAGTGGTTTATCCAAAGAAGAAAGAGCGACTTTGAATGAATTAAATGCGTCACCAACATTTACAATTTCTCCAGATATTAAGCAGGATAGTGCAGAATTAGTTTCTGTTATTGTTGAATTTAAAACACTTCCAGCAAAAGTGGCTGTTAAACAGCAACTTTTATTAGGTAAGCAAAAAGCGGTTACTAATGCAGAACAGCAAGTTGAGGCTTCTCATAAATCCTTTTCAACATTTATATCCTCAATGAAAAAGAAAAAATCTATTGATAAGTTTGATGCCAATAAGCTTGAGATCATTCATGAATACAAACACGCTTTTAATGGGGTATCAATGACTTTACCTGGTACGGCTGTTCAATCATTACTTGCCTCTGATGAAGTAAAAGAATATGGAGTAACAAAGAAATCAAATTAGATATACCTAGTGAAGATGAGAAGGTTAGTCCGAAAATGGCTGATAGTGTACCTCAAATTGGGGTTGATCAATTGCATGATGAAAAGATTAAGGGAGAAGGCATTAAAGTCGGTGTAATCGATACAGGAATTGATTATAACCATCCTGATTTAATGGATGCTTATAAAGGATATCGCTATACCGATGGCGAGAATCCTGCTGAGGTAGAGCCATCTTCAGTTAAAGGCTGGGATTTTGTTGATAATGATGCTGACCCAATGGAAACAACCTATGAAGATTGGGTTGAAAATGGAGAAGGGTATCCTGAAGAATACGGTGGAGCGACTTATTATACATCTCATGGCACTCACGTATCAGGAACGATAGCAGCAAACCCTAATAACACTGTAGATTATGCTGTAACTGGGGTAGCACCAGAAGTTGACTTATATAATTATAGAGTGCTAGGTCCATACGGATCTGGAAGTAACGAAGATGTTATGGCTGGTATTGATAAAGCAGTTGCAGATGAAATGGATGTAATGAATTTATCACTCGGAACTTCTGTCAATGACCCACTAGACCCGACCTCTATTGCGATAAACCAAGCGATGCTTTCTGGGGTTGTTGCGGTAGTGGCTGCAGGAAATGCAGGTCCAGATGAAAAAACACTCGGTTCACCTGGTACAGCTGCTTTAGGTATTACTGTAGGGGCAAGTGACTCCGATATGAGTATCCCGACTTTAGATGTAACCGTTAAAGGCCAAAAACTATCCTTAATGTTACTAGCGAAGAATTTTTCTGATAAGTTGGCATTATTAGAAGGTAAAGAGTTACCGATTGTTGAAGCTGGGATTGGCCAAGAGACGGATTTCCAAGGGTTAGATGTGAAAGGGAAAATTGCATTAATTGAAAGAGGCACTTTGACCTTTGATGAGAAAATTAAACATGCGAAAGATGCAGGAGCAATAGCTGTTATTATCTATAACAATGAAGAAGGGCAAATCCCATCCTACTTGGGAGAAGGAAGTGAATATCTCCCATCTTTCCGCCTGTCAAAAGAAGATGGAGAGAAATTGAAAGCGAGTGGAGTCAATAAAATCACTTTAACAAATCTTGATGAAACGACAACAGAGGGAGATCATTTAGCTGACTTTAGTTCAAGAGGTCCGGTGAATGGAAACTATGATATTAAACCAGACGTTGTGGCGCCAGGGGTAGCGATATTTTCGACGATTCCAGAGTATATCAATAGTCCTGTAGAAGGAGTCGCATATGACAATGCCTATGCTAGAATGCAAGGAACGTCGATGGCAACACCTCATGTAGCAGGTGTAGCAGCATTGATTCTTCAAGAAAATGAAGCTTATGACCCTTTCGAAGTGAAGGAAGTATTGATGAATAACTCAGTCGACCTGAATGGCGATTATTCAGTGAATGAAGTTGGAGCAGGAAGAATCAATGCCTATGCATCTGTACATGCTGAAACGACAATTAAAGTACTTGATGAAACGGAAATGATGGAGGGAGAAGGTACCGTTGTTATAGATGAAGAGACAGCTTCTATAGCATTTGGTAGGGATTATTTACGTGATGATGGTGAAGCGATTAACCACTCTAAAGATATTGTGATCAAAAATAGCGGTAAGAAAAAATCTTATGACCTTACAGTAGAGTTTAATCAATCGATTGATGGGGTTGAAAATGCAAAAGAAAATAAGGTCACTTTAAAAACGAAGAAGTCTGTTACAGTCGGTAAAGGGAAAGAAAAAACGCTAAACGCCACCATCAATGTACCAGCGAATGCGAAGCCGGGTGCATATGAAGGCTATATTCGTATAAATAATCAAGCGGATGCCCAAGAGAAATATCAAATTCCTTTTTCCATCTTTGTTACAGATAAAGGAATTGATTCTTTTGAAACGGATCGACCAACACTAGCGAATGATGTTGGGTTTTGGCAAAACTACTATCCAATTATTAACGGATTATTTACTTTGAAAAGTCCAATGGAAAGCATCGACGTGATCGTGAAAGATAGTCAGTCAGGTGAGGCACTCGGATATATTGGTTCGTTAAATGCTGAGAATATGATGCCAGATCGAGAATATTTCTTGCTGTATATGTTTACAGGAGCAATGTTGCCATTTACGAAAGACCCTAATCAGCCAATTGCTGAAGAATACGTAAAATTACCAGAGGGAGACTATGAAATAGTCATTCTAGCGAAGGATGAAAGTGGAAAAACGTATACAGTTGACGCACCAGCAATCATTGACAATACCGCACCTGAGATTGAGTGGGATCACGAGCCCGGTGTGTATGAACTGAATGACTCGATGTTTACAGTCGAGGATGGGGAAGAGGCATTTTATGTTCATGGTAAAGTAGAAGATGAAACAATCGGACTATTAAATGAAAAAGGTTTACCGTACGATCAATCATCTAATACGATGTATTTTGACACTTCTAAATACGCTTATTTTGCAAGGACATTCCCGATTGATGCAGAAGGAAATGTGAAATTTGGCATTGAAAAAAGTGATATTGAAAATCAAGAGTTATATTTACGGTTAGCCACTTCCGATTTAGCGACAGCTGTTAAGATGGAGAACTATATTTTTGTGAAGGAAGGAACTCCATATGTTTCCGCTAGTTATGATAAGGAAGCGATAAAGAAAAAAGACAATATTACAATGACTCTTTCGCTAAACAATGTTCAAGATATGATGTCAGGGGAATGGCAAGTGAGTTTCCAACATGACTTATATGATTTCAAAAAGGCAAATTTGACGAAAGAGATAGAGCAATACACAAAACAAAAGGGCATTAAAGTGGATTTAGCTAAACCGGTAGTAGAAAAAAGTGATATTTGGAATAGTACGGTTACATTAAGTAGTGCTCTATCTGGAAAAGCTTTTGATGGGCTAGATGGGGATATGCCATTAATTGATGTGACATTTAAGTTGAAAGATGATGCTTATTATGGTAAAACAAGTAGCTTTGAAGTAGTAAATGGAAAGTATACACCAAAAGACGAGCAACAAGTTGATATTCCTTATTATAGTGTCGATTCATTTGATGTGATTTCTAAACATACGACTGTTGCAGGCTCAGTGAACTTAGAAGCTTTTAATAGTGAGGAAGGATATTTTAACCGCGTTGGAGAAGCAAACGATTTAGGTATTAAAGTGTATGCTCAAACACGTTCAGGTAAGAATTATAAAGGTACGCTGGATGATCATGGACAATTCACTGTAAAAGGAATTCCAGCGAGCAGTCAGGATTATACGTTAGTTATTGAAGCACCAGGCCACCTAAAGAGCGCCACAACTTTTGTGCCTGGTAAGAAAATCGATGGCGAACTCTTTGGTCAACATCAAACCATCCGTCCAAAACTAGGATTAGCCGGTGATGTGAATGGCGATAAGGTCATTGATATAAAAGACATTCGAAAAATTGTTGATGCATATGGAGATGAAGATACCTCGAAGAAGAAAGAAGATATTAATCAAGACGGAATTGTCGATGAATTAGACATAAGAATAACAGAAAAGAATTTCTTAACGAAAGGTCCTGATGCTGAATCGAAACAACCAAAAGAAAAAATCGGTAACAAAGACCTTGAATATTTCCTTCGATTAATTGGTTTAACACCAATTGAATAGTTATAGCTTACGACAGATAGATACGAATCCTATCGATACGAACTAATTGAACTGCCCCCTGTTAAATAGTCAGTGGAAATAATAACAACAGTCTAAGCGGCTTTAGCTCTATATTCTTTAGGGCTAAGGCCGCTTAATCGTTTCTGTTTTGCCCCTTATTAGGTTATTTTTTTCGAAAAAAGTTTCATGGTTTACTCTACCGTATAAAACATGGTCCTCCTAGTTTGTCTATTACTTTTCCGTCATGTGTAAGACGGTTAAATAGGATTTCCTTGCCTTTCTCCATCATTTTTCTCTGCTATAATAGCCAAAAAGAGACATGATTAACTTTTCACTTATTGGGAGGTTCAAGGATGGAAGGAAAAATCATCAAATACTATCGAGAAGCAAAGAAGCTTACACAGAAGGAGATTGTACAAGGCATTTGCTCTATCACCCATTTAAGTAAAATTGAAAGAGAGTCTACTCAATACTCCAGTGAAATTATTTATATGCTTTGTGAACGGTTGGAAATTAACATGGAAGATGAAATTGAACGATTTCAGCAATTTAAGCGAAAGATGACTGACCTCCAAAAGCAAATTATTATTCAAGATGATGAGAGAATTGAGCAATTAAAGAAAGAGTTAACAGCAAACTCGTTAAGAAAAGTACCAGATTTTCAAGCGAGTTACTTTCTAACAATGGCGAGGTACTTCTTATATAAGATGAAAGTGACAGAAGCTTATTACTTTATCAACCAACTTCAAAAGGAAGTGATAGAGCTAACCTCTTTTGAAGAGAATTCATTAAAGCATCAATTAGGGATATATTATTTTTTAACGGGGAGAAATAAAGACTGTATTCGAGAATTAAGTTCTATTGACCATGATAGCTATCATCAAAATGAATATTATTACCATCTAGCACTCGCTTATTATGCTGCTAATCAGAACGTACAAGCCTATTATTATGGTAAAAAAGCTGCTGATTATTTTCATTCAACGATGAATGTTAATCGCATGATAGATTCGGAAACATTATTACTTGTGCAGTTAAATGCGAAAGGTGCTCATGATTTTAAAGAGACGAAAGATAGGTATGAGGCTCTTTTTCGTTTATGTGAAGAGTGTGGCGAAGTAGAGAGAAAAGCAAAGGTATATAACAACTTCGCTTATGACCTTCATAAAAGGAAAAAATACACTGAAGCACACTATTACTATTTGAAAGCATTAGAAATTGCTTGCGAAAACTCTCCATTATACGCCATGTTTTTAGAAAATTATATTCATAATGGTTTTATTAGTGGGTTAGTACATAAAAAGGAATTGTTACAAGAAGTAAGAAAAGGGATTGAATTAGCAAAGACTTACCAATGGAGTGGGCTTTTTACATTTGAGTTTTACTCCTTCTTAATTGAGGGCAGAGAAGAGGAAGCATACGCCATAATAGAAAATAAATTATTACCTTATTATCGTCAGTCGGGTGATACGCTTATGATAGAAAAATACGAACAACGTTTATTTGCTTATTATAGGAAGATTGGTGACGTTGAAAGCGCGTTTAAATTGGCAAAAAGTTTAATTGCTTCACCGACATTAGTTTAATTGTATATGGATGTAAAAAAACTGGGAATGTTTCCTTAAGGTTAAGGACACGCTATAGATAATCTTTCAATGGGAGGGTTAATATGGCGGAGAAAGATCAAAGGTTAACGGCATCTGAGTTAGCACAGCTATGGAATGCCTATATGAATAATAAAATGTATAAATGCGTCCTGCAATATTTTTATGAAAAAGCTGATAAAGGAGAGATTAAGGAATTTATTGAGACGGCTATCGAGATGTGTGATGAAATTATTTTTGATATTACGACGATCTATAATAAGAACAACCATCCATTGCCGAAAGCCTTTAGTGAAGAAGAAGATGTCAATGTAACTGCTCCAAAGCTTTACTCAGATGTGTTTATTCTTGCGTATATGCATGATATGACTCGTTATGGCATTATTGGTTATGGAACTGCATTAGCTATTGCAATTCATGAAGATGTGGATCAAGTTTTCACAAAAGCATTGGAAAAAGGTTCACAATTATATAGAAGGGCAATTAAATTGCAGCAAGAAAAGGGTGTTTTTCACCCCTCACCGTCTATTCCAATCCCAGAAAAAATTGAAATCGCTGAAAAAAATAGTTATTTAAACGGCTTTATAAGTGAACAGCGAGCATTATCAGTCGTTGAGATTATGAATGTGTACAACGATATGCAAAGAAATGCTTTAGGAAAGGCCCTGTTTTTAGGTCTTTGTCAAACTGTTACTTCCAATGATATCAAGAAATTTTTGCGGAAAGGTCTTGATTTGTTCGATGAAAATGTCCAAGAATTTGCTAATACTTTAATTAAGGATAGCATTTCTGTTTCACCGACTTGGGACTCAGAAGTGCTTAATTCTACCACACCACCTTTTTCAGAAAAGCTAATGCTATACCAAGTAGTAATATTTATTGCTACGTTATCCGGCTATTATGGGACAGCATTAGGTACGACTACAAGACGGGATTTAACGGTAATGTATGCAAAGATAATGACCGAAACATTAGACTTAGGCAATCAATCGGCAAGTTTATTAATTAAATACGGTTGGCTTGAACAAGCCCCTCAATCAGTAGACCATAGAAATATTTCTAAAAAGAAAAGGAAATAGGGATGTTCTGTGAGAAAAAATAACCCGATTGAGAAATTGTTTTGGTCGATTGCTTTTCCCGGTTTTGGTCAATATTTAAATGGTAAATTGTTTAAAGGTACTGTATTTTTAGTTTTAGAAATTTTATTTAATGTCATGGGTAATTTTAACGAAATTATTATGTTAAGCTTTCAAGGGAAAGTTCATCAAGCTGCTGAAGCAGCTAATTATGGATGGTTAATGTTCTATCCGTGTTTATACTTCTTCGCTATTTGGGATGCTTATAAGGATGCTGGGGGTGAAGGGAGTAAATATTCATTCTTACCATTTGTATTTTGTGCTTATTTTGTAACGGTTGGTCTTATGTATTCAACAGAGGTATCAATATTTGGCGTGTTTTTTGGGCCTGTATGGTTACCAATGATAGCTGTCATTCCTGGTGTCATAATTGGTTGGCTCATTCGATTTGTCATCATTAAATTTTCAACTTCATCATAAAAGCCAACCCTTCGCATGATTATATGGTTGGCTTTTAAATTTGGTATGTATACAATTAATCCTCATTTACTGTTGCTTTGCATACGGGACAAGTAATTTTTTCATTCGATCTAAATTGGATTTTCTTCAAATCTTTCCTCGTAAATGTAGCAAAAACATTATAGCGGAAACCGCATATACAAGAGTGTTTGTCTTTTACAATGTGGGTTAAATGGGTTTCATCGCTTTGAACGGTTGGATAGATCATAAGACACACCTTTCTTTTTTGTGGGAAATTTAGGCAAAATTAGAAAGGTTTTTATATAGGAGACCTTTAGAAAGTCCATAAGAGGTAAGGGTGATTCAAGCGGAAATAATCACCTCACACATCTGCAACCCGGCTGCCATGACAATATATGCTTTAGGCCCGTGGCTTTGCGTCTTTTACTTTCGTAAAATTTGCCCAATATGATAGATTCTATCACATATTCATAGAGTATGGTCGACAAACGTCCTTTTTGTAACTAAAGGGAAAAATAACTGAAAAATCTAATAATTGTTTAGTTTCCACAAATCTTCCTTTTTCTTTTTTGATGATATTTACTCTACAATCTGAATAGTTATGTAGTGAGCTACCAATTTATTTCTATACACTATTTCAGGTGATTATTGTAGAATGAGAATAAGGGGGGTTTTTAGAATGAACTTGAAAGCAGGGTTGTGGCAACAGCAAACATTAAAATTGACCATGACACAAGAGCTTACACAAGCGATTGCGCTGTTACAATATAATACACAAGAATTGTCTGCCTTTTTGGAAAGTAAGGCGTTAGAGAATCCCCTTATGCAAATTGAAGCGAGTCCTGCACAAGCAGCCGATTCGAGATTTGACCGAATGAAACCATCAAAACAAAAAGTAGATGACAATAAACAGGACTGGATTGAACAAATCGGTTCAAAAAACCATACAACATTACAAGAATACTTACATTCGCAGTTAGCGATCGCAGAATTAAATCATATGGAATATAAACTCATTTCCTATCTCATTGGATGTTTAGATGAAAACGGTTACTTACAGACAGACATACAAACTGTTGCGGAAAAATTCAACGTAAGTGAAGAGGATATGAATGAAGCGTTGATAGAGATTCAAAGTTTAGAACCTGCAGGAGTAGCGGCGAGAGACTTACAGGAGTGTCTATGGTTACAATTAGAGAGACTTCACCCTTATAATGAAATCGCTGAGAAAGTCATTAGTGATTATTTTCTTCTTTTTGCTGATAAGAAATGGAAAGAAATAGCGAAAAACCTGAAAGTAGAACTAAAAGAAATCCAAGAAGTTTTTGATCTTGTGCAAACACTAAATCCAAGACCAGCTGCATCCTTCCAAAATGAGTTAGCACCATATATTACACCAGAAGTCGTTATTCAGTGGGAAGATGGGACTTTTTCTGTAAGTATATATGATGATGTGCTACCAAAGATTCGCTTTAATGAGAGCTATTTTCGTAAGTTTCAAGCAGATGGAGATCAAGAAGTGAATCGTTTTTTGCAAGAGAAAAAAACGGACTTTCATTGGATTGCTAGAAGTATAGAACAAAGAAAAGAAACATTATTAAAAGTAGCATTAAAAATTGTTGAAAAACAGCCTGAATACTTCTGGAAGGGCCCAAATTATTTGCAACCGATGACAATGAAAGAGATAGCCGATGAATTAGAGATACATGAATCAACTGTCAGTCGTGCGGTCCGTGAAAAATATGCGCAAACGCCATTTGGAACGATTGAATTGCGATCCTTTTTTTCTAGTACGATTAAGACGACGTCGTTTGAGAATGCATCATCTGAGCAGGCGAAAAACGCAATAAGTGACATGGTCAAAAGTGAAGATAAGAAAAAACCTCTTTCAGATCAAGTGATAGTCAAGCGATTAGAAGAGGAAAAAGGTATTGTGATATCAAGAAGAACAGTTGCAAAATATCGTGATCAATTAAAAATTCCATCTTCTTCAAAAAGAAAAAGATACGAATAAAAGAGTGGGGTGGATGATTATTGCAGATTGTTAAACTGTATACAAGAAAAAGATGCCCTTTATGTGAGCAAGCTGAGCTTGTCATTGAGATGGTCCAAGAAGAAAGTCTATTTCAATATGAAGCCATTGATATTGAAACAAGTGATGATCTAACAGAACGCTTTGGTTTAATGATTCCAGTTATTGAGGTAGACGGTGAGATCCTTCAATATGGACAAGTAGATTATGTCACTCTTTCTGAGAAGTTAAGTTGGGAAAGTGATAAATGATTGAAAAATAAAAATAACCCTGCTAATATAAAGTTGTAGGGTTATTTTTAAAGATTGATGATTAAATTATTGTAAAAAGGGTATAAGAATAAAGAAGAAAAAAATGAAGTTTTGACTTCATTATATATTTTTATTCTCGTGGGACACAAAATGTCTTGCGTGGACATATAATGTCCATATAAAGGAGTAAAAAATTGAATAAGTGGATGAATGTTACTCAAAAAGTAATTCCAGACTTGATGGAAATAATGAAAAGACGATATGAAATTTTGCAACAAACCTCTTTAATGGAGCCTGTAGGAAGAAGGAGTTTAGCGACAAAAGTAGGGATGACCGAAAGAGTATTACGCGGAGAACTCGATTTTTTAAGAGAACAAGGCTTAATTATTGTAGATGCACAAGGAACGAAACTATCGGAGGCTGGAAAGCATCTCCTTGTAGATCTCCACGAGGTAATTAAAGAATGGTCGGGATTAAATGATAAAGAAATAAACTTGACAAAAATGCTTCAAATAGAAAAGGTGCTACTTACTTATGGGGATACTGATAAGGATGAAACAGTAAAGTCAGAGTTAGGAAAAGAAGTAGCCCGCCTTGTTCAGGCGATAGCTAATGGAGGGATGACCATTGCAGTGACGGGTGGATCCACAATTTCAACTGTAGCTGAAGCGCTAAGGAAACAGCAACATATGGTGGATGTCTTATTTGTTCCAGCCCGTGGAGGCGTCGGCACAGATATGAGATTCCAAGCCAATACATTAGCGGCGCGAATGGCAGAAGAATCGGGCGGCACATACCAAACATTGTATGTCCCAGATGTCGTCGGTGAAGAAATGTATCAATCCATCATCAAGGAACCAGAAATAAAGCAAGTGTTGAAAGTGATAAAAAAGGCGAATATCGTTATTCACGGTATTGGCAATGCACTTGAGATGGCAGAAAGACGTGGTACCCATAAGGGAAATATAAAGGAATTATCAGAATCAGGTGCGATTGCTGAAGCATTCGGGTATTACTTTAATGAAGAGGGTAAAGTGGTCCATCGTTTGCAAACAGTAGGACTACAACTAGAAGATTTGCAACATGCAGAATATGTGATTGCCGTTGCAGGTGGATCAACAAAGGCTAAAGCGATTGCTGCCTACATGAAACAAGCACCAAGACAAACAATACTTGTCACAGATGAGATTGTGGCAGAGGAATTACTAAAAACAATTAATTAACGGAGGTTTCATGATATGACAATTAAAGTGGGAATAAACGGATTTGGAAGAATTGGCAGAAACGTATTTCGTGCGAGCTTTGAAAAGGAAAATGTAGAAATCGTTGCGATAAATGACTTAACAGATGCGAATATGCTAGCTCATTTATTAAAATACGACTCCATTCATGGAGCATTTCCGCACGAGGTAAAGGTAGACGGCGATAACTTAATCGTAGGTGGCAAAAAGGTTAAAGTGTTAGCAGAAAGAAATCCAGCTGATATTGGTTGGGGTGATTTAGGTGTTGAGTTAGTTGTTGAATCTACAGGCCGCTTTACAAAACGAGCAGATGCAGCGAAGCACTTAGAAGCAGGTGCGAAGAAAGTGGTTATATCTGCTCCGGCAACCGATGAAGATTTAACGATTGTAATGGGTGTGAATCATGAGTCATATGATCCTGACAACCATCATATCGTATCAAATGCTTCTTGTACGACGAATTGCTTAGCACCGTTGGCGAAAGTTTTACATGATTCATTTACAATTAAACGAGGAATGATGACAACTGTCCACTCCTATACAAATGACCAGCAAATTCTTGATTTGCCTCATAAAGATTATCGTCGAGCAAGAGCAGCTGCAGAAAATATTATTCCAACAACAACTGGAGCAGCAAAAGCCGTTTCTCTTGTTCTACCAGAATTAAAAGGGAAATTAAATGGTGGTGCCATTCGTGTTCCAACACCGAATGTTTCTCTAGTTGATTTAGTTGCCGAGCTTGATAAAGATGTCACAGTCGATGAAGTGAATGAAGCATTGAAATCTGCCGCAAATGGAGAGTTAAAGGATATTCTTAGCTTTAGTGAGGAACCATTAGTTTCAGGTGATTACAATGGAAATCCTGCATCATCAACCGTTGATGGATTATCTACAATGGTTATGGAAGGCAATATGGTCAAAGTCATATCATGGTATGACAATGAAAGTGGTTATTCTCACAGAGTGATTGATTTAATGGAATATATGGCTGAAAAAGGATTATAAATGTAGGTTTGGTAAACATTAAAAATAAAATTTTGCTTACAAACTCACATCTTTATGGATATTAGATGAATGAACGTCTATAATGATAAATGGTGAAGGGAGAAAGGGACCATACCTCTCCCTTTTATTTTGACTTTTTCTATACGTTTTCGCGCTTTTCTTGCGCGAGTAAGAAAGAAAACGGTGATTTTTATACATATAAATGAATGAACATTCGCCTTTCTTGTAGTACAAGCAGCTAACTAGAAAATAGTCTATTATTATGTTTAGGAGGGCCTTTTACTATGAACAAAAAGAGCGTAAAAGATGTAGAACTAAAAGGAAAACGCGTATTTTGTCGTGTAGACTTTAATGTGCCAATGAAAGAGGGACAAATCACGGATGAAACACGTATCCGCGCAGCAATTCCGACAATTAACTATCTAATTGACCAAGGAGCGAAAGTGATTTTAGCTTCTCATTTAGGGCGTCCAAAAGGACAAGTAGTAGAAGAGTTAAGGTTAACTCCTGTTGCAGAAAGATTATCTGCCTTGCTAGGAAAAAATGTTGCCTATGCAGATGAGGCGTACGGAGAAAAAGTAGAACAGGCAGTAGATGGTTTAGAAGAGGGCGATGTTCTATTACTAGAGAATGTTCGCTTTTACCCAGGTGAAGAGAAGAATGATCCTGAACTTGCTAAAGCTTTTGCCCAATTAGCAGATGTTTATGTAAATGATGCTTTTGGTGCAGCACATCGTGCACATGCATCGACAGAAGGAATTGCCCACCATATCCCAGCGGTTTCTGGTTTACTAATGGAAAAAGAATTAGAAGTGTTAGGCAAGGCATTGTCAAACCCTGACAGACCTTTTACAGCTATCATTGGTGGTGCAAAGGTAAAAGATAAAATCGATGTCATTGATAATCTATTAGATAAAGTAGATAATTTAATTATCGGTGGCGGTCTAGCCTTTACTTTTGTAAAAGCACAAGGCCATGATATTGGCAATTCTCTATTAGAAGAAGATAAATTAGAATTAGCGAAAACGTTTATGAAAAAAGCGGAAGAAAAAGGCGTGAAATTTCTAATGCCAATTGATGCTGTCGTTGCCGATCGTTTTGCTGAAGACGCAGATAGTAAAATAGTGGCTATTAACGAGATTCCAGGAGATTGGATGGCATTAGATATTGGTCCTGAAACGGCTAATTTATATAGTGAAGTAATTGCAGATAGTAAGCTAGTCATTTGGAATGGACCGATGGGTGTATTTGAAATGGATCAGTTTGCTGGTGGAACAAAAGCAGTAGCAGAAGCATTAGCGGAAGCAAATGACACATACTCTGTTATCGGTGGTGGTGATTCTGCAGCAGCAGTCGAGAAATTCCATTTTGCTGATCGTATGAGTCATATTTCAACAGGTGGCGGTGCATCATTAGAATTTATGGAAGGAAAAGCCCTTCCAGGTGTTGTCGCTTTAAATGATAAATAAGTAATAAAAAGGAAAGGACGAGATAGTATGCGTAAGCCGATTATTGCAGGTAACTGGAAAATGCATAAAACAATGAATGAGGCGAAGTCCTTTATTGAAGAGATTAATGGTCTTGTTCCAGATGAAATGGATATGGATACAATCGTGTGTGCTCCAGCCCTATTTTTAGAGCGTCTTGTAGATGGTGTGGAAGGTTCACCTGTTGCCATTGGTGCACAAAACATGCATTTTGAAGATAATGGCGCATTTACTGGCGAAATCAGCCCTGTTGCACTTCAAGACTTAGGTGTATCATATGTCATCATTGGTCATTCAGAACGTCGCGAAATGTTCAATGAAACTGATGAGACTGTGAATAAAAAAGCGAAGTCAGCATTTGCACATAACCTCACTCCCATCATTTGCGTAGGTGAAACACTTGAACAAAGAGAAAACAATGAAACAATGAGTTTTGTTGGACATCAAGTTGAAGCAGCGTTGTCGGGATTATCTGATGGGCAATTAAAACAGGCTGTCATCGCTTATGAACCGATATGGGCTATTGGTACAGGAAAGTCATCTTCAGCAGAAGATGCAAACGAAGTATGTGCCCATATTCGTTCTGTCGTTAGTAAACAGTTTTCTGAGGAAATCGCCGAAGCTCTTCGCATTCAATATGGTGGTAGTGTGAAACCGGCAAACATTAAAGAATATATGAGTCAAGCGGATATTGACGGTGCACTTGTCGGTGGCGCAAGTCTTGAGCCCTCTTCCTTCCTGCAATTATTGGAGGCGGGTAAGTATGAGTAAATCACCTGTTGCTTTGATTATTCTTGATGGCTTTGCCCATAGAGAAGAAGTCAAAGGCAATGCTGTTGCTCAAGCGAAAAAACCGAATTTTGATCGGTTATGGAATGAGTATCCACACGCTTATTTAACAGCAAGTGGAGAAGCGGTTGGTTTACCACAAGGACAAATGGGGAACTCCGAAGTCGGTCATATGAATATCGGGGCCGGACGCATTGTTTATCAAAGCTTAACAAGAGTAAATGTGGCTATTCGTGAGGGTCACTTTGAGCAGAATGAAACATTCCTTGCAGCGATTAATCATGCGAAGAAAAACAATACAAGCCTTCATCTGATGGGATTATTGTCAGACGGTGGTGTGCATAGTCACATTAACCACTTGTATGCCCTCCTTCAGCTAGCTAGTGATGAAGGATTAAAAAAGGTCTATGTCCATGGTTTTCTTGATGGACGTGATGTTGGTCCGCAGACAGCTAGAGGATATATTCAAGCGGCAGAAGCGAAAATGAAAGAAATTGGTGTAGGTGAATTCGCCTCTATTTCAGGTCGTTATTACTCAATGGATCGTGACAATCGTTGGGAACGTGTGGAGAAATCTTATCGTTCGATGGTGTATGGCGAAGGTCCTGCTTATCATAGTGCCCATGAATTAGTCGAAGATAGTTATGCGAACGGTATTTATGACGAATTTGTTATTCCTTCTGTTATTGTGAAGGAAGATGGATTACCTGTTGGAAAAGTTAGTAATAATGATGCTATGATTTTTTACAACTTTAGACCTGACCGCGCGATTCAGATTTCAAATACGTTTACAAACAAAGACTTCCGTTCATTTGATCGTGGTATAGGCCATCCAAAGACTTTATTCTTTGTTTGTTTAACCCATTTTAGTGAAACAGTTGACGGGTATGTTGCATTTAAACCGACAAACCTAGATAATACTCTTGGAGAAGTACTTTCACAAAATCACTTAACGCAACTGAGAATTGCAGAAACAGAGAAGTATCCTCATGTTACATTCTTTATGAGTGGAGGAAGAGAAGCAAAATTTCCTGGTGAAGAACGGATTTTGATTAACTCACCTAAAGTTGCTACTTATGATTTAAAGCCTGAAATGAGCGCCTACGAAGTAACAGATGCTTTGCTTGATGAAATTAGTCAAGATAAGCATGATGCCATTATATTAAATTTTGCTAACCCTGATATGGTGGGGCACTCAGGAATGCTAGAACCAACAATTAAAGCTGTTGAAACGGTTGATGAATGTCTTGGAAAAGTGATTGACGCCATTATTGCTAAAGGTGGAAAAGCGATTATCACCGCTGACCACGGCAATGCGGATGAGGTCATTACTCTTGATGATCATCCAATGACAGCTCATACAACTAATCCAGTACCTGTTATTGTAACGGAAAAAGGTCTAATATTACGTGAAGATGGTATATTAGGAGATTTAGCTCCAACTATACTTGATTTATTAAAAGTGTCTCAACCTGAAGAAATGACTGGTTCTACATTAATTAAATAAGTGCCGGTGTTCACTTTTTTGTGAACATCCGTGCCTTACATATAAATGAAGTTTGACAAGATGACAGCCAATGAAAAAGGAGAGATTATCATGCCATTTATCCAACATGTATATGCTCGTGAAGTATTAGATTCACGTGGAAATCCAACAGTAGAAGTAGAAGTATTAACCGAGTCTGGCTTCTTCGGCCGTGCGATTGTACCATCTGGTGCATCAACTGGTGAATATGAAGCCGTTGAACTTCGTGACGAAGACAAGGATCGTTACTTAGGTAAAGGTGTTCAAAAAGCAGTAGATAATGTGAATAACTTAATTTCTGAAGCAATTATTGGTTTTGACGTAACTGATCAAGTAGGTATTGACCGTACAATGATCGCACTAGATGGCACAGAAAATAAAGGTAAATTAGGTGCAAATGCGATTCTTGGTGTTTCTATGGCTTGTGCGCATGCAGCAGCAGAGTCTGTTGGTTTACCATTATACCGCTATCTTGGTGGTTTCAATGCGAAACAATTACCAACACCAATGATGAATATCATTAATGGTGGTTCTCATGCGGATAACAATGTTGATTTCCAAGAATTCATGATTATGCCTGTTGGCGCTCCTACATTCAAAGAAGCGATCCGTATGGGTGCTGAAGTTTTCCATTCATTGAAAAAAGTTCTTTCATCTAAAAGCTTAAACACGGCAGTAGGTGACGAGGGTGGCTTCGCACCAAACCTTGGGTCAAACCGTGAAGCGCTAGAAGTCATCATTGAAGCGATTAGCAATGCAGGTTACGAAGCAGGTAAAGATATTTACCTTGCAATGGACGTTGCTTCATCTGAATTCTTTAACAAAGAAACCGGCAAATATGATTTAACTGGAGAAGGTCGTCTTGGATTATCTTCAGAAGAAATGGTTTCTTTCTACGAGGAGCTTGTTTCTGAATTCCCAATCATCTCGATTGAAGATGGATTAGATGAAAACGACTGGGAAGGCCACAAATTATTAACTGAACGCATCGGTGGTAAAGTTCAATTAGTAGGGGACGACCTATTCGTTACAAACACGAAAAAGCTAGCACAAGGAATTGAACAAGGTGTAGGAAACTCAATCCTTATTAAAGTAAACCAAATCGGTACATTAACTGAAACATTTGAAGCGATCGAAATGGCGAAACGTGCTGGTTACACAGCAGTCGTTTCTCACCGTTCTGGCGAATCAGAAGACGCAACAATCGCTGATA
Source organism: Cytobacillus sp. FSL R5-0569 (assembly GCF_038007265.1). NCBI lineage: Bacteria > Bacillati > Bacillota > Bacilli > Caryophanales > Bacillaceae > Cytobacillus > Cytobacillus sp. FSL R5-0569. The sequence continues at coordinate 3,993,374 of NZ_JBBOWW010000001.1, read as the reverse complement.
TCGCTGTAGCTACGAATGCTGGTCAAATCAAAACAGGTTCAATGAGCCGTACAGATCGTATTGCAAAATACAACCAACTACTTCGCATCGAAGACGAGCTTGGTGATTTAGCTGTGTATGACGGATTGAAATCTTTTTATAACTTGAGTAAATAATGTCTTAAAAAAACAAACATCATTTTGTAAATGGTGTTTGTTTTTTTGGCTATTTTAGGTTTTAAGGGATGCCGATCTCCGTAGTGGAAAATACGCGTAAATACATGGCGAGATAAATAAAGAAATGTCAAAACCAAAAGCCCTGACTCGTTTATCATAGAAACGCGTCAAATTTTTGGATTCACTACGGATTTTGACTCATTAATCAAGGAACCGCGTCAAATTTTTGAATCCACTACGGAATCTGACTCGTTAATCATGGAACTGCGTCAAATTTTTGGATTCACTACGGATTTTGACTCATTAATCAAGGAACCGCGTCAAATTTTCGTATCCACTACGGATTTTGACTCGTTAATCAAGGAACCGCATCAAATTTTCGTACCCACTACGGATGCTGACTCATTTATCAAGGAACCGCATCAAATTTTCGTACCCACTACGAATGTTGACTCATTTATCAAGGAATCACGTCAAATTTCTAAAACCACTTCTTTGTATACTACTTTGAAAAGAAAAATCAAAAATACAGAAATATATATAATAGAGTCTTTCCTAAAAAGCGGCTAATCACATCGTACAATAATGAGATTACCATTTTTGTTAATAATTTGTAGATGCGCAAATAGGCATGCGGGCATGAACTTGACATTTCATGATAGATTAACTTGTCTGTACATAGTAAATATGCTAAAATTTGAGTATTATTATTGTACGTAAATGGTTGATATGGAGGTGCCCACATGCATACACTTTTAATTACATTGCTAGTCATTGTGTCTATCGGTTTAATTGCCGTTGTTTTACTTCAATCAGGAAAAAGTGCAGGTCTTTCAGGTGCGATTTCTGGTGGAGCGGAGCAGCTTTTTGGTAAACAAAAAGCACGCGGCTTAGATTTGATTTTACATCGTTTGACGATTGTTTTAGCTGTTTTATTCTTTATTTTAACAATCGCAGTTTCTTATTTTGCTCTATAAATAGAGACGAACAATGCAATGCCTGGCCTCAACGAAAGGTCGGGTTTTTATTTTGCCTATTACAGGGAAAACTAATCATGTTAAACAAACGTTTGATTGAAAGGAAGTTTACATAATGAAAGTAGTTCAACCAAAACCATTCACATTTGGAGATGGTAAACGAGCAGTATTATTATTACATGGGTTTACTGGTAATACAGCAGATGTTCGCATGATGGCAAGATTCCTAGAAGGGAAAGGTTATACTTGTCATGCGCCATTATATAAAGGCCATGGCGTCCCGCCGGAAGAACTTGTCCATACGGGACCAGAAGATTGGTGGCAAGACGTCATGAATGGTTATCAACACCTAAAGGAAATGGGGCATGAAGAAATCGCGATTGCCGGCTTATCTCTTGGTGGGGTATTTTCCTTGAAATTAGGTTACACTGTACCTGTAAAGGGTATTATAACCATGTGTGCACCTATGCATATTAAATCTGAAGAAGTGATGTACGATAATGTCGTTGATTATGCCCGACAATATAAGAAGCTAGAAGGAAAATCACCCGAACAAATCGAAGAAGAAGTAGCTAAGTTTAAAGAAACACCAATGAACACATTAAAGGCATTACAAGCATTAATTGCAGATGTTCGTCATAATGTGGATATGATTTATTCTCCGACTTTTGTTGTGCAATCAAGAGAAGATCATATGATTAATACTGAAAGCGCGAATATTATATACAATGAAGTAGAAAATGATCAAAAACAGATTAAATGGTATGAAGAATCCGGTCATGTCATTACACTTGATAAGGAAAGAGATCAGCTGCATGAAGATGTGTATCAATTCTTAGAGCAGCTTGATTGGCAAGTGTAAGTTGGATCGAAGTTTGAGGAGTGTTGTCAATCGTGGATAACCACAAAAAAGAGCTGGTCGATAAACTATTAAATTATATGAAGGACGAGGCGTACAAGCCTCTAACAGTACAAGAAATGGAGGAGGCCTTTGGGATAGAAGACTCCACCCAATTTAAGGATTTTGTAAAGACTTTAGTCATTATGGAGGAACAAGGCTTAGTTGTGCGTACAAGGAGTAATCGCTATGGATTACCTGAAAAAATGAATCTTGTGCGCGGGAAATTATCTGGTCATGCCAAAGGATTTGCCTTTGTTATTCCAGATGAACCAGGACTCGATGATTTATTTATCCCACCAAATGAAACAAATAATGCCATGCACGGTGATATTGTCTTAGCCCGTGTAGCAGCAGAAAGCGCTGGTCAAAGAAAAGAAGGAACCATCGTCCGCATTTTGGAACGTGGTGTGCAACAAATCGTTGGTGCATACACTGAGAGTAAGCATTTTGGCTTTGTTATTCCAGATGATAAAAAGTTTGCCAGTGATATCTTTATCCCAAAAGCTGCTTCTAAAGGGGCAGTAGAAGGACATAAAGTCGTTGTTCAGCTCACAACTTATCCTGAAGGAAGAAAGAGTGCGGAAGGTGAAGTAATGGAAATTCTGGGTCATAAAAACGATCCAGGTGTTGATATTCTTTCCATTATTCATAAACATGGTTTACCAATGGAATTCCCTGATGATGTGTTAAAGCAGGCAGAAGAAACGCCTGATGAGATCGATGAAAAAGAAATTGAAAACCGTCGTGACTTAAGAGGCGAAACGATTGTTACGATTGATGGTGCAGATGCGAAAGATTTAGATGATGCTGTTACTGTGACGCAGCTTGATAATGGTCATTATAAATTAGGTGTGCATATTGCTGATGTATCTTATTACGTAACTGAAGGATCACCAATTGATGTGGAAGCAGAGGAACGAGCAACAAGTGTGTACTTAGTCGATCGTGTAATACCGATGATTCCCCATCGCCTATCGAATGGGATTTGTTCATTGAATCCAAAAGTAGATCGTCTCACACTTTCATGTGAGATGGAAATTACGCCTGATGGTGAAGTCGTCAATCATGAGATTTTCCAAAGCGTCATTAAAACAACCGAAAGAATGACTTATTCGGATGTGAATAAAATTTTGGAAGACAATGATGAACAATTAATTGAGCGCTATGAGCCACTCGTACCAATGTTTAAGCGTATGGAGGAATTAGCTGCGATTCTCCGTAAGAAGCGTATGCATCGTGGTGCCATTGATTTTGACTTTAAAGAAGCGAAAGTGTTAGTGAATGAAGAGGGTGACCCAAAAGATGTCGTCATTCGCGAACGCTCAGTAGCAGAAAGACTCATTGAGGAATTTATGTTAGCTGCGAATGAAACGGTTGCCGAGCATTTTCATTGGATGGAAGTACCGTTCATCTACCGTATTCACGAAGATCCGAAAGAAGATAAGCTCAGAAGATTCTTTGAGTTTATTACAAACTTTGGATATATTGTGAAAGGAACAGCCAACGCTGTTCATCCGCGTGCATTACAGGATATTATAGAAGAAGTACAGGGGACACCAGAGGAAATGGTGATCTCCACAATGATGCTTCGTTCCATGCAACAAGCGAAGTACGATCCAGAAAGCTTGGGTCACTTCGGACTATCAACAGAGTTTTATACACACTTCACCTCGCCAATTCGTCGATATCCAGATACGATTGTTCACCGTCTCATTCGTACGTATTTGATCGAAGGTAAGATAGACGATCGCACCCAAGAAAAATGGAATGCGATGTTACCTGAAATCGCGGATCATGCTTCTGAAATGGAGCGCAGAGCAGTCGATGCCGAACGTGAAACCGATGAATTGAAAAAAGCAGAATACATGCTTGATAAAATTGGTGAAGAATATGATGGTATGATTAGCTCTGTTACGAATTTTGGGATGTTTGTCGAACTACCAAACACGATAGAAGGTTTAATCCATGTCAGCTATATGACCGATGATTATTATCGCTATGAAGAACGACAAATGGCAATGATCGGCGAACGTACAGGGAATGTATTCCGCATTGGGGATGAAATTACCGTTCGTGTCATTAATGTCAATAAAGATGAACGTGCGATCGACTTTGAGATTGTCGGAATGAAAGGCACGCCTAGAAGAGAACGCCGACAAGAAACAAAAGTGTTTAAAACAGGTAGTTCAGAAAGAAAGCCAAGGAAATCTGCTGCGCCAGAACGAGGTGAAAAATCTGGTAAGCCAGATGGTAAGAAGAAGAAAAAACGCAAATTCTATGAGAATGCACCGAAAGCAAAACGAAAAAAGAAACGTAAATAGTCTAATGGAGGAAGCCTTTTTTGTAAGGCTTTCTTCCTTCTTTCCTTTGTTTTTGCTAAAATAAATAAAACTGCTGTGATTTAAGGGAGATGAGAAAGAGATGCCAAAAGGTGCAGGGAAAACAATCGCCCAAAATAAAAAAGCCTATCATGATTATACTGTCGAAGAAACATATGAAGCGGGTATTGTTTTACAAGGAACTGAGATTAAATCCATTCGTAACGGACGTGTGAACCTAAAAGATGCCTATGCACGAATTGTTAATAATGAATTATTCATTATTGGTATGCATATTAGTCCTTACGAGCAAGGGAATATTCATAACCACGACCCATTAAGAACGAGAAAACTTTTACTACACCGGAAAGAAATTAACAAACTAATAGGTGAGTCAAAAGAAAGCGGCTATGCCCTTGTTCCATTAAAACTATATTTAAAAAATGGCTTCGCAAAGGTTTTAGTTGGATTAGCGAAGGGTAAAAAGAAATATGATAAGCGTGAAGACTTAAAACGAAAAGAAGCGAAACGAGAAGTTGAGCGTGCCTTCCGCGAAAGACAAAAAATGTAATATACCAAAAGCTTACAATTGATATTTCGTTTGTTTGTGCTATAATAGTAATTGTCACTTCAAATAGAAGTGCACAATCTTTGCTCAAAGTTTATCGAGCATTCCGTATGCTGCAACGACTCAGTTGCGCACCTAATACAGTTAGCAGCTTTAAAAAACTGCTACTATCCAATGGGGACGCTACGGATTCGACAGGGATAGTTTGAGCTTAGGTTGCGAGTCGAGGGGATCGTCCTCGTTAAAACGTCAAAGCCTATAACTGGCAAACAACAAAACAACTTCGCTTTAGCTGCCTAATAGGCCTTTAGCGGTTCCTCCCTCCATCGCCCATGTGGTAGGGTAAGGGACTCAAATTTAGTGGGCTACGCCGGATTCCACCGTCTGAGGATGAAGGAAGAGAACAACCAGACTAGCTGCCCGGACGCCCGTCGATAGGCATAAGGAGCAGCGAAACACGAATATATCGACTACACTCGTAGAAGCTTAAGTGCCAATATCTTTGGACGAGGGTTCGACTCCCTCCGTCTCCACCAAATACATATTTGGTGGTTTTTTATTTGGTTAAAACCAATAACATATAAAACCAAGCTATTCACAAAAATTAATAATCCTCGAATAGGTTAACATCAAACGTCTCTTTATTGCCATTCCATTCTATTTCGAATGTATGCATTTTATTTGGCGTAAACATGAATGTCCCATCCTCTCTTTTACTAAGCTGGTTATTATCATCAAGCGTTTCCCCACCGCCGCCGGTGCCAAATAGTGAAGAATGAAAATACCAATGGTCAACTAATACATTTTTGTCATCACCAGTATATTCTATTTTTATCTCATGCCTATAGTTATCCTGATGAATAGATGTATATTTAGAGGTAACAACCCAGTTTTGTCCTTCACCCCTAAAAGAATAAACTTCACTAGCAAATCTATAATTGTTTATATAGTTATAAATCAAAAAAGTAATGACACCTAGCAGAATTAATAAGGCAAATATTTTATAGTATCTTTTTTTCATTAGGGTTTACCCCTCCTTTTTCTCCTACTACACATCATATTATAATTGAAAATTAGGAATATTATGTACATAATAAGCAGGATTTGAGAGGCACTAAGAAGTACAGTATTGTTGTTAAGCAAACATATTAATACTAAAGGTAGTTATATTTCACTTTATGCTCCATGTGGAGGATTATAGTAAGTTAAAAACAAGGCACTGATTAGTATATATGTTTTTTAAATTACTTGTTATTTTAGGAAATGAAAGAAATATCCCTTAAATATCTACACAGCATCCCTCACTCTGAACTTCACTATCCGCCTTCGTATAAAAAAACTCCCACTCATTCCCATCTGGATCGGTGATCCAAAACTTGTCTTGCAGAGCGTAGCAGCAAGTGGTATCCCGTTCTTCACGTGCGAAGAATCCTTCTTGTTCTAATCGTTGTTTATGGTGATCGATTTCTTCTTGTGTTTCTACTTGGAAACCAAAGTGATTCACTTGATTACCGTTTACTTCGTCTTTAACATTAAGGGTAAAGTTGAGTCCAGGTTGTTCTAGTAAAAACTTACTGTAAGTGGGTTCGACCTTGATTGGAGAAACACCAAATACTTTTGAATAAAAGGCGATAGATGCTTCTAAATTGGTTACGTTAATGCCGATATGCACATATTTCATTTGAAATGCCTCCTTTTAATTGCAACAAGAATTACTTGATTTTCTAAAGATACAACAAAGTTCTTCTGATAAGAGATGGTTAACGGATTGCTCATTTAATTCATAGTAATTCCATTTTCCTTTTGTCTCTTTTGTAATTAAACCAGCATCGAGCAAAATCTTTAAATGATAGGATAATTTCGATTGCGGAAGAGAGAAAATCTCGGATAAATCACAAACGCATGTCTGTCCCCGTTGGCATAGCTCATACATAATTTCTAGTCTCTTTTGGTCGGCTAATGCTTTAAATTGTTTTTCATATTCAATGAATGGTTTCATGGTTTGCACTTCCTATCAAATTTTTTTGATGTGTTATCAGTATACTTTAACTATAATTGGAAAATCAAGAAATAAATCAAAAAAATTTGATGCGTTTTTTTCTAACAGGGATTGCTTAACTATAGATTTATCTATAAAATAGCATAAGGATATAAGCATTTACTTATACGATGAAGGAGTACCTTAATGAAAAGTACAATTGAGGAAGTTGCGCTTGTGTTAAAGCTGTTAGGCGATAAAACAAGGCTAAAGATGGTGAAGATTCTTGAATCAAGGGAATGCTGTGTTTGTGAGCTTGTTCATTTATTTGATATGAGCCAGCCAGCTATTAGTCAGCATTTACGTAAGTTACGTGATGTTGGTTTGATCTTTGAATCAAGAAGGGGTCAATGGGTTTATTACGGTTTAAATAGACAATATGAGAACTTTCCCTTCGTTTGTACTTTATTAAATCAGCTTCCAAGTCAACAGGGGCTACTTGAAAGTCTTGAAAAACAAGGTTTGCGCGTATTGTGTGATTAAGGAGGAATGGGTATGACAACGTCAGTGGTTTTGGCATCAGTGATTTTTTTAATCACACTTATTTTAGTCATCTGGCAACCTAAAGAGTTGTCTATTGGTTGGTCTGCCTGTGGTGGAGCGATATTGGCTTTACTAGTTGGTGTGGTAGATTTCCAAGATGTTTTGGATGTAACGTCGATTGTATGGAATGCAACGTTAACATTTATCGCTATTATTATTATTTCTTTAATTTTAGATGAGATCGGTTTCTTTGAATGGTCTGCCTTGCATATGGCGAGAGCGGCAAAAGGGCATGGTGTAAAAATGTTTGTCTACGTGATTTTGCTTGGAGCGATTGTATCTGCTCTGTTTGCGAATGATGGGGCTGCCTTGATTTTGACGCCGATTGTTCTTTCGATGGTAAGGAACTTGAATTTTAATGAGAAAATGGTCTTTCCGTTCATTATTGCAAGTGGTTTTATCGCTGATACAGCGTCATTACCCCTTGTGGTTAGTAATCTTGTTAATATTGTATCGGCCGATTTCTTTGGCATCGGATTTGTGGAATTTTTCACTGTCATGATTGTACCGAATTTATTTTCTGTTGCGGCAAGTATTTTGGTTCTCTATTTGTTTTTTAGAAAAAGCATACCCGGTCGTTATGATGGTACACAATTGCGGGAGCCACGTGTAGCGATAAAGGATCCACGATTATTCAAGTACTCATGGTGGATTTTGGCGATATTACTAGTTGGTTATTTTGCAAGTGAGTTTGTTGGTGTGCCTGTATCGATTATTGCTAGTATCATTGCTTTTATTTTTCTTATGATCTCTAGAAGAAGTGATGCAGTTGATGTGAAAACCGTTATGAAGGGGGCTCCGTGGAATATTGTTTTCTTCTCAGTCGGTATGTATGTTGTTGTGTATGGTTTGCGGAATGTTGGGCTAACGAGCTTGTTAACAGATGTTCTTCAATTGACCGTTGATCAAGGATTGTTTGCCGCAACAATGGGCATGGGCTTTATTGCCGCCATTTTGTCTTCGGTCATGAATAACATGCCGACAGTGATGATTGATGCGTTAGCCATTGCAGATACGAATGCAACAGGTATGATGAAAGATGCTTTGATTTATGCCAATGTCATCGGTTCTGACCTTGGACCAAAAATCACGCCAATTGGTTCACTTGCTACTTTATTATGGTTACATGTGTTATCGCGTAAAGGGGTGAAGATTTCTTGGGGTACCTACTTTAAAACAGGTATCATTCTAACGATTCCCACCTTATTTATCACCTTATTAGGTCTTTATATATGGTTATTAATTATTCATTAAAGGAGTGTTCATATGACGAAAAAAATCATTTATTTTCTTTGCACAGGGAATTCTTGCAGAAGTCAAATGGCTGAAGGTTGGGCAAAGCATTATTTAAACGAAGATTGGCAAGTCTATAGTGCAGGCATTGAAGCACATGGACTCAATCCAAAAGCTGTAGAAGCGATGAAAGAAGCAGGGATAGATATCTCACAGCAAACTTCGGATGTGATAAATACCGACATCTTAAATCAAGCGGATTTGGTTGTCACCTTATGTGGCGATGCTGCTGATAAATGTCCTATAACACCGAAAGAAGTGAAACGAGAACATTGGGGATTTGATGATCCTGCCAAAGCAATTGGCACGGAAGAGGAAAAGTGGCAAACGTTTACTCGTGTAAGAGATGAGATAGGCGAGCGGTTGAAGCGGTTTGCTGATGCTGGTGAAAAGTAGTCATACACCGTCATGGAAGTACCTCCATGGCGGGTATTTTTATTCTGAATAGTTAAAATATATAGTTAATTAAACTTTTGTTATGCTACACTTGTAATAAATAACGACCAACATTGTCTAAGTCACTCAATGAAATAAGGGTAGGAGGGAATAGACGGTTTATGACTAAAAAAGTTGTTCGTAGGAATGGGAAGCGTAATGAAGGCAAAGCTAGACAATTGACAAATGAAATTGATAATTTTTTAATTCTATGTATTTATGAACAGCAAAAAGAAGCAATTGCCAAACAAGAGTCGATTGAAAAAGAGAAGGCACCTATTTATTATATCTCAGGTGTCAAATCTTTTATGATTTGGGAAAAGGCATATCAAGAAAATCCGGCTGTTTTTAATTCGTTAAGACAAATCGCAAGAGATCGCTTTATTCATCAATTGGCAGATCATATCGTGCATTTTCTTATCGAGAAAAACAAAAATTATTCCTCCCTATTTACAATGGTTTTTTTAGATCATCAACTAAGGGGACTTGCCATTTCAGCAATTGAAAATAGGCTAAGGGCGGATACCTTTTTAAATGAGGAAGCTGCTTGGGAAGAGTTTTGTCAGTGGTTTCAGCGGGGAATCGCAGAGTGGGTATTAGATGTAATGGCTGACGAACTTGGGATGGAGCACCTCAGTCAACTAAAGAAAGCTGAATTAAATCAGCTCTTCTATCAATACCTGTCTAATTTTTTGCTGAACAGTAAAGAATTTCTTTCTATGTTCACGATAATCGTAAATGATTATGCTGATAAATGGATCAATCAACTTTTTAAATATAGTAAATGCACTGTACAGGAATTAGAAAAGGCTATCGCTCATGGAGTAGATTGGAGAAATTCATCTCTAGTCCCTTCTCAGAGAGAGAATATTTGTGTAATGAATAATGCCCCTTATCAAGCGGTACGAGAGGCGCTATATCAAGTTTTTCATTGGGATCAAGAGAAAGAAAGGTATTGTAGAAGAATCCAGAAAGGTCATGTGCAAGGCTTATTGATGATTAACGAGATAGTAGAAGATCAAAATGTAGATCGCTTTACGTTAACAGATTTGGATGTTGATGTACTCGATATGTTATGTGCCAACTTTCTTGCTATCGCCAAGCATCATGAAGATGTTATTACGATAGAGGTGGATGAACTGCTTCGGATGAGGGGCTTGTTACCTAAACGCGGTGGAGAAGGGAGACGCGGAGGGTATGAGCGGAGTCAACGTCTAAGAATTATGAAATCGCTTACAATCATAAAAAATCTTTGGATCGATATAGAGACTGTGGTATATCAAAAAGGAAAACCAGTCGAGAAAAGGTTAATGGGTAATGCTTTTGACGTGTATGACCAAAATGAATCACAGCAAGTGTTGAAATATAAAATGGGTCCTATATTTTCCCCATTTCTATATGGATCCGGTAGGCAGGTTATACATCTACCACTTAAAATATTGCAGTATGATCCTTACAGAAGGTCTTGGGAGAAGAGGTTAGGGAGATATATGCATTGGCGTTGGAGAGTCCAGGCAAAGAAGGGCGATTATTTAAAACCACATTATATTTCAACATTACTCGCAGCGATAGGTGAATCATTAAATATAAGATTGCCTTCAAGGACAAGAGAACGATTTGAGAGCGCGCTTGATACGCTACAAGAGGATGGTTTACTCTCTGCATGGTATTACGAAGCATGGGAAGAATCCATTGTGGATAGTAAAGGCTGGGGGAATACTTGGAAGCAAGCAAAGATTATTATTCAGCCACCTGAGGAAGTTGTTGAAAGGTATGCTCAATTGAAGAAAACGACTTTTGAAGTGAAAGTGAAAGACCATCAATCGTTAACAGATCACGTCCTTTTAGGTAAACGTGTAAGAGAAGTAAGAGTGACAAATGGCTTGTCGTTATCACAATTAGCGCAAGAAGTTGAGGTGTCACAAGCTTATATCAGTACGATAGAACGAGGAATTAAAGTCCCATCTAAACGGGTGGAAGGTAAGTTATTACGCTGGATAGAGATAATGGAAAAGAGGCAATGAGCACAAGTTGTGTGATCATTGTCTTTTTTTCGTGGTAATCCCTTGCCATTGTCGAGGTGATCTTGTGTCATAGTCGAGATGATATAGTACGTAAAAAAATAATTGTGAAAGTTTCTGCCTACGGTAAGTAAAGGTTTAGTTGATATTTACTTTTTTTTACTACCTAATAATTAAATGTTTAATGTTTTCTTTACGCCTGATCCATTAGCGTTCATTTTGTAAGCTATCGATAGAAAGAAATTGATTTTTATTTAGTGAGGTGAATGTAATGATAAATGAAAACGTTTCCGCAAAGGATGAGCTACATTCTTTTTTTTATCCGCAATCAGTAGCCGTGTTAGGTGCATCTGAAAACCCGAAGAAGCTTGGCAATATCCAGGTGAAGGCATTATTAGATGGGGGCTTTCAAGGAGATATTTTTCCTATTCATCCTACTTCAAATGCAATTCATGGAGTGAAGTGCTACTCATCCTTACAAGCGGTTTCACATGCAGTTGATTTAGTCATCTTTTGTTTAAGTGCTCACCAGATTCAGCAAGGGCTAGAGCAATGTGTAGAAAAGAAAGTGAAGGCAGCGATTATTTTTGCTTCAGGATTTTCTGAAACTGGAGAGTCGGGAGAAAAACAACAAAAACAAATAGCGGATTATGCAAAAAAGCATGGTCTCCGTTTACTTGGTCCAAATTGTGTCGGCCTTGTTAATACGCTGAATGGTCTGGTCGGTACATTTTCTCCTGCTGTTATGAGCTATCCTCTTAGTGAACAACGCGCAGTTGGGTATGTATCGCAAAGCGGCGCCTTTGGTGTGCTTACGTATATGGCTGCTGCCCAACATGGATTAACGTTCAATTATTTTGTGAGTGTTGGAAATGAAATGGATACCAGTTTTGAAGATGTAGTTGAGTATATGGTTCATGAAAAGCAAACGAAAGTGATCAGCGGTTATTTGGAAGGTGCGAAAAAACCTAAAAAATTAAGGGGATTGGCATACGAGGCGCTTGAAAAAGGGAAACCGATTATCGTTATGAAGGCAGGGCGAGGAACTGCAGGAAAAAGAGCAGCCGCTTCTCATACGGGTTCATTAGCCGGCTCGAACGATATTTATGACGCATTTTTTAAACAAACTGGCATGATTAGAGCCAATGATTATGATGAAATTATTTCATTCTCGAAATTATTCTTATCTGGCAAACTGCCAACAGGGAGAAATACCGTAATTATTACAAGCTCGGGTGGCAGAGGGATTAACGAAGCCGATCGTTGTGAAGCTAATGGCTTGTTGATTCCAAAATTAAATGAGGAAACTCAACGGAAAATCAAACAAGTGATTCCTTCCTTTGCTAGTGCAGCCAACCCAATTGATCTAACTGCAGCGGCTTCTGTATCGGCACCAGAGCTATTTACTGCGCCATTAAAAGCCTTAATGGAGGATCCGGATGTAGACAATATCATTCTTACAGAGTTCCCCTTATTTTGGGATGAAGAGACGAAGGAATTACAAGAATTTGTTGAGATGTGTAAAAACACGAATAAATTTGTGTTTGTAAGTACATTTCCGTTAGAAGGAATGAGTATACCTAAAGGGCAACAATATATGGTCGACCATGGTGTTCCAGTGATACCGGGTAACTTACAAGCGATATCTGCGCTCGCAAAGTTAGTCGAATATAGCGAAAAATATCGTGCGTATCAAAAAGAGAGTGTTCGAGAACGGGCATCTATTCAGAAGAAAGAGAACGTAGCGTATTTACTGCAAGAGAATCAAATTTTAAGCGAATGGGATGCAAGCAAAGTGCTACAGGCTTACGAAATTCCCACTACAAAAAAGAGCTTAGCAACTACCGTGGATGAAGCGGTTCAGCAAGCGAACAGTATTGGTTATCCTGTTGTATTAAAAATTGATTCAAAAGACATTTTGCATAAAACAGAAGCAGGTGGTATACGTCTTTCCTTGCAAAATGCAGAGCAAGTAAAGCAAGCATTCGATGACATTCTTCTGTCCGCTCACAAATATCATCCTGATGCCCACATTAATGGGGTGATGGTGCAGGAAATGGTGGCAAAGGGGACGGAAGTTATCGTTGGTGTGACGAGAGATGCCAGCTTTGGACCGGTGATTATGTTTGGTTTAGGCGGCATTTTTGTTGAAGTGTTCAAAGATATTGCTTTCCGGGTTGCACCGATCACAAGACAAGATGCGCTTGAAATGATAAATGAGATTAAAGGAAAAGCCATTTTCGACGGTGTACGAGGTGAAGAAGCGCTTGATGTAGAGGGCATTGTCGACATCTTACTGCGTGTATCCTCACTTGTACAAGATTATGACATTGAAGAGCTAGATTTAAATCCAATCATTGTGACTGAAAAGTGCGCAAAAGCGGTAGATGCACTAATTGTAACAAGCGCTGCACAAACAGAAAATATGCTCGCTAGGAGGTAGTGGTATCGATGCTCGATCAGACAATTATCGGTAAGACTGGGTCAACGTTCATGTTTGAAGTGGATAAAAGACATGTTAAACAATTTGCTCAAGCTATAGGTGATGACAATCCATTATATACGGAACCAACTTATGCTAATCAGAGTCCCTATAATGGGCTGATTGCGCCACCTACTTTTCCGGTGGTAGCAGGGGTAGAGGGTGAAGGAATAGAGCTAGATTTAGATAAAAAGAGAATGCTTCATGGTGAGCAGTCCTTTATTTATCATCGCCCACTAAAAGTAGGCGAGTCTCTTACTTGCCAAATAAAAGTAGCAGACCTTTATGAAAAAGAAGGAAAAAAAGGAAAGATGCAATTTATTATTCTGGATACCGAAATGAGAGACACAGAGGGGGATTTAGTGGTTACAAGTCGCATGAATATCATCTATACCCAGCCTCCAGTCCAGGCAGTATAACGATACGAGGAGGAATGACAATGCTAAGATTTGCCGATTTGGTAGACGGTCAAGAGTTAAAACCATTAGTGAAGCCTGCGGTATCGAAGGTTCAACTCGTCAAATACGCGGGAGCATCAGGAGATTACAACTTATTGCATACCGACGATGCTTTTGCTAGAAGTATGGGATTACCAGGAGCCATCGCACATGGCATGTTAGTCATGGGATTCTTAGGAGAATATATCCAACAATTAGCTGGTGTGACTGCGAGAGTAGCGAAGTTTAACATGCGTTTTGGAGCGATGACTAAACCGGGGGATGAGATTACTTGCGCAGCTACTGTAAAACGCGTATACGAGGACGAAGGAAAGGAATATGTGGAATTTGAGTTGCAAGCGGCTAAATCAATAAAAGAAATCGTTGGATCAGGTTCTGCATTGTTGGAATTCTTTGAATAAGGAGGAGTTGACGATGGAAAACATTAAAAACAAATATGCAATCGTCGGAGTTGGAGAAAGCGAACGTTCAAAAAAGTCGGGTACAACCCCGTTACATTTGGCGTTAGATGCAGCGCGAGCAGCTATTGCTGATGCTGGACTTGAGACAAAAGAGATTGATGGATTTATGAGTTACAGTGAAAACGATTCATGTACGGCACATCAATTATCTACCTATTTAGGCGTGAGACCGAAATATGTAAAAGATATTATGGGTGGCGGAAGCAGTACAGAAATGTTAATTGCTGACGCGATTGGTCTGATTGAAACAGGTCAAGTAAATACCGTCCTTATTTATCGATCTATGAATGGCAGATCAGGCGTAAGAATGGGCGGTGGTGGCTGGGATGTGAACATGCTGCAAAATGCGATGGATGGCGGTAGCTTTCTCATCCCATATGGAGCAGGTAGTCCTGGGCAATGGTTTGGCTTATTTGCCACACGTCATATGCATGAAACAGGGTTAACGAAGGAGCATCTAGGTCATGTTTGTGTGAGTTTTTATGAGCATGCACAAAGAAATCCGAAAGCCTTCTTTTATGGAAAGCCATTAACAATGGAAGCTTATCATGATACGCCTGATTTAAGCTTCCCATTTAATAAGCATGATTTCTGCTTAGAGTCAGACGAAGCAAATGCAATCATTGTTACATCCGCCAAACGAGCTGAACAATTACCGAAGCAGCCCGCTTATATTATGGGAATCGCCGCTAGACAATGTGTTTCACACGCACATTATTGGAACAATGTAGATGAAGTCGCTTCAGACTATGTTGCTAAGGATGTATACAAGAAGGCAGGGGTTACCGCAAAGGACCTCGATGTCGCATCTATTTATGACTGCTATAGTTGGGTTGTGTTGCGGCAGTTAGAGGCATATGAGATAGCGAAAAGAGGCGAAGTGGGAGACTTTGTTGCCGATGGACATCTCAAGATGGGTGGGAAGCTGCCGAGTAATACAGCTGGTGGCATGCTTTCAGAAGGATACACACATGGAATGAATAATGTGATTGAAATTGTGCGACAGATTCGTCACGACTATGAGGGATCAGACCGACAAGTGAAGGATTGTGAAGTTGGTTTATGTACGGGCTGGGCAGGTCCAGATATTGCTGGTGCGATGATATTAAGGAATTAGGAGGAATACGAATGAGCTATGAGAAACCGATACCGTTAAAAAATGAAGATAATGCCCCCTTTTGGGATGCGGCTGACCGCCATGAACTTTTTTTGCAAAAATGTCATACATGCCAACAGTTCGCCCATCCACCTGGACCGGCATGTGCAAAGTGTAGCAGCAGTGATCTGACATGGGAGAACTTAGGCACAAATATTAAAGGGCGTGTGTATTCTTACGTCATTTCCCACCGCCCTTTCTTGCCAGGATTTCACAATGATACGCCACTTGTCATTGCCGTTATTGAATTGGCTGCCTATCCAGAAGTGAAAATGATCGGTAACATTTTGGATCATGCGATAGAAGACATCCATATCGGGATGGAAGTAGAAATGACGTGGCAGAAGATCAATGATGAGCGTGCCCTACCACAATGGGAATAGGATGGGAGGAGAGAAAAGATGGACTTTTCATTTTCAAAAAAAGAAGAAAAGTTTAGACATGAATTACGTACATGGCTCGAGGAAAACTTGCCAGAAGGGTGGTTGCATGGAGACAGAAAATTACCAGAAGATATGAATGAGTATTCTCGCTTCTTAAGAGATTGGCAGCGCAAGCTTTATGAAGGTAGCTGGGGGGCAATTGCTTGGCCAAAAGCGTACGGAGGAAGAGAAGCTAGTTTAATTGAAGAAATCATCTATCAACAAGAAATGGTTCGCGTTAGTGCACCGCCTCTAGTAAATTATGTCGGCATCCATATGGTTGCCCCTTTGCTTATGCAAATGGGAAGTGACGAACAGAAATCAGCTTATATTACTAAAATCATTTCTGGAGAAGAGGTTTGGTGCCAAGGATATTCTGAACCAAATGCGGGCTCAGACTTAACAGCTATTCAGACAACTGCAGTAAAAAAAGGTGATCGTTGGGTGATTAATGGGCAGAAGGTTTGGACGAGTTTTGGTCATTTAGCAGATCGCTGTTTCCTATTAGCGCGTACTTCAAAAGGGGAGAAGAAACATCATGGTATTACCGTTTTCCTTTTGGATATGCATCAAGAAGGTGTAGAGACTAGGCCTATTATCCAGATGGATGGGGAACATGACTTTAATGAAGTCTATTTAAATGATGCGATTGCTTATGATAGTGATATTGTTGGTGAGATCGATTGTGGCTGGCAAGTAATGATTGCTTTACTTATGCATGAACGTACGGGTATTGGTGGTCAAGTATTTACATTAGAGCAGCAATTTCAAGATTTAGTAACGATGGCTAAGGAATGGACGGAGGACGGGCAGCCTGTCATAAAAAAGGAAAGTGTAAGAAATGCATTAGTTGATTTATATGCAAAATCTAGGGGATCTTTGTTGAACTATTATCGTAATTTAACGAAAACATTGAAGAATGGTCAACCGGGCTCTGAGGGCTCTTTAGATAAACTGATAGTAAGTGAGGCGACACAAGAACTCTTTGCCTTATCCGTATCTATTCAAGGTCCACACGGGATTCTTTGGAAGCAGGATGCGGCAATTGGTGATTCGTATTGGCAGAAACAGTATCTTTATTCCTTTGGTATGACAATTGGCGGGGGAACAAGTGAGGTACAAAGAAATACTATTGCAGAAAGAATACTAGGACTACCTAAGGATCTAGGACGTTAACATTGTTGGAGGTGAAAAAGAATGGATTTCGCATTAAATAAAGAACAGGAATTATTCGGTAGTTATGTAAGGAAGTATTTAACTGAGCAAGGTACAACCAATATTGCCCGTGCTTTTATTGATGGTGATGGACAAAGATTTAATCAAGCATTTCAAGGATTAGTTGAATTAGGCTATCCAAGTATCAATGTGTCAGAAGACTATGCGGGAATGGGCTTAGGTTTATTAGACATGGTATTACCACTTGAGGAGATGGGGAGAAGTGTCCTGCCGGGGCTGTTTTTGGAAACGAATAGTTTCTCTGTACCACTTATCGAAAAATATGGTACAGAGAAACAAAAGCAAAAGTATCTACCTGCAATTGCCGATGGTTCCCTGCAGATTTCGGTTGCTTGGATAGAGCCAAAAGGAAGTTACAAGGCGTCGTCGATCCAAGTAAGTGGGGTAGAAAAAGGTGATGATTTTGTTCTTAACGGCGTAAAATCGTTAGTAGCAGATGTCGAACTAGCTGATACTTTTCTCGTTCCGATTCGAACCACTTCATCTAGCCATGAAGAGGGAATTTCACTTTTTCTAGTGGATAAGGCAATGATAAAAAACGTTACACAGCAGCAAAGTATTGATGAAACACGGAAGCTATCGCAAATTCACTTTGAAGATGTAATCGTTAATAAAGAGCAATTACTAGGAGAGCTAAACCAAGGTGATAACATTCTCGAAGAAGGACTGCTATCTTTTAATGCATCAATTTGCGCCATTATGGTGGGTTGTATGGCTGCGATTGTGGATATGGCAGCAGAATACGCAAAGATACGGGAACAATTCGGGCAACCGATTGGCCGTTTCCAAGCCATTAAACATGCGATTGCCAATATGAAAGTGGATTTAGAACTGTCAAGGTCACTATCCTATTATGCCAATTGGGCTTACGATACAGCAGCTGAAGATCGTCAGGAATCCATATTTGCGGCGCGTATTTTTATTCATAACGCCCTGCAAAAAGCAGCAGCAGCCAATGTACAAATACATGGCGGGATTGGATTTACTGAAGAATTAGATTGTCATTTATATGTGAAAAGAGCGCGCTATTATGAACACTATCTAGGTAGTAGAGAGAGCTATTATGAAAAGGCAGCAGCAGCTTTAGGATGGTAAAAGAAAAAAGGGGAGTGATTGTAATGCAGACCATAAATGAAATCGAACATTATTTAAATGTAATCAATGGAAAGCAATTGCCAGCTACTCAAGGAAAACAATTAACAAGTATAAACCCTGCAAATGGCAAGGTATGGGCGACAATCCCCTGTAGTACAGAAGAAGATATTGACTTAGCAATCAAGCATGCCAAACAGGCCGTCCCAGCTTGGTCGCAATTATCAGCAATGGAACGTGCAAAATATTTAAGAGAAATTGCGTTACAGGTTGAAAAGTATGGCGAAGAGTTAGCGATGTTAGAAACGAAGGATAATGGGTGGGTTTATCGGGAAACATTGCACGGTCTCATTCCATCATTAGTGAGTATTTGGTTAGACGCAGCAGGAGCGGCGTCACATGTCAATAAAGGTGAAACGGTCCAACTTGATAAGGAAACAATCGGGTACACGCTTAGGGAACCGTTAGGCATTGTTGTTGGTATTCTTCCATGGAATGCCCCATTATTTACCTTTACGATTAAAGCGGCGTATGCCCTTGCAGCAGGCAATGCCGTGATTATCAAACCTTCCGAGCATGCGAGTGTATCGAGCTTAAAATATACAGAACTGCTTAATCAAATTCTTCCTCCGGGAATATTAAACGTCATCTCAGGAGATGGTTCTACAGGTTCGTACTTGGTCGGTCATAGAGATGTTGATCGGGTGACGTTAACGGGATCAGGTCAAACTGCTCGTGCGATTACAAAGAAGCTGGCACAATCGCCAAAGCCTGTCACTTTTGAACTTGGAGGGAAATCCCCCAATATTGTGTTCGCTGATGCGGATGTAAAGAAAGCGGCAGAAGGCGTCACATTAAATGGTATTTTCACGGGGAATGCTGGACAAATTTGTGTCGGCGGCTCTCGCATTCTTGTACAAAAAGACATCTTACCCGATTTTCTTCCTTTAATGAAAAAGTCCATTGAAGAGTCAATTCATTTTGGTGATCCTATGAATCTAGCGACATCGATGGGACCAATTGCGAACAATGTCCAATATAAAAAGGTTTGCGACTTTATTGAATTAGGAAAGCAGGAGGGGGGAGAAGTCATCTTTGGAGGAAATTACGGTGGGGAGAGCTTCTTTGACGATCAAGCAGATCTTCAAAAAGGATACTGGGTGGAACCAACGCTGCTACTAGTGAAGGATTCTTCTCTACGAATCTGTCAGGAAGAGGTTTTTGGTCCGGTGTCGGTCGTCTTGCCATTCGATAATGAAGAAGATGCCCTGCGTCTTGCCAATGATACAAGCTTTGGCCTCGGAGCGGGCATATGGACAAACAATTTAGGGAGAGCCCATCGTATGATGAAGAAAATTGATAGTGGAAATGTTTGGGTCAACACGTATCGAAGAGTAGGACCAGAATTACCGTTTGGTGGATTTAAGGAGAGTGGATTTGGTAAAGATTCCTTATTAGAGAACACCCGTGAAAAGGCGTGCGTGATCCATATCGGGTAATTAAGGAGGGAATGGAGTGGAGGAAAAGTCTGTTAATCGTTCGTTTCATATTCTTTGCATCGGCATTTTACTTGTCGTGTTTGCAGAGGCAACACACATCCCAGCTTATCCAAAAATGCTCGAACATTTCGAATTAACTGCAGGCTATTCTGTCTATATGCAGCTAGGGTTTGCTTTAGGATTAACAGGCTTTCAACCGATGATGGGTTGGTTGTCTGATTCGTTTGGCCAAAAAATAGTCATATTGATCGGTTCAGGATTACTAACAATCGGTTCGATTATGGTGGCCATTGCTCCATCTTTTTTTTTGTTGGTGTTCGGTTTATTTTTAAAAGGCTTCGCCGGAGCGGCTGTGATTCCTGCCGGAGTGAACTTTGTCGGTACCGTATATACCGATAGTATGCGTGGTAAAATGATGGGTGTGTATGGATTTTATACGGTTGTAGGTGGTCTCATTGGTCCTATATTAAGTGGGGTTCTCGTGGATCGCATCGGTTGGTCGTCTATCTTTTGGCTCTGCTCAGTCTTTGGTATTATTGCTTTCCTGCTGTTTACTTTTGGCGTACCTTCTGTACAAAGAAGCAAGAAGAGCACAATTGATTGGTTAGGCGTAATATTTGTCTTTCTTCTTTTAGCAGGTCTACTTACGATTCCAACATTTATCAATCAGTATGGTGTGACATCATGGATGTGGTCACCAGCATTAGTAGTTGCTGTTGTTTCATTCATCTTTTTAATTATCGTTGAAAAGAGGACTAAGCAACCGTTACTGGATATTGACTATGCAAAGACACGTCATTTTTGGGTGCCATCTATCATTGCTATTATCATGTACATGTCTTTTAGTAGTGTGATGTATTTATTAACGTTCTTCGTGCAAAGTGTTCAAGGCCATTCGTCTACGGTGGTAGGGTTATTGCAATTTCCATTATTCCTAACTATGGCTATATGCAACCTTATTAGTGGGCGTTTAATGAGTAAAATCCAACCAGTGCATTTAATTCTCTGCAGTATTTTCTTGCTGAATGGTGGGGTTAGCATGTTGATCTTTGCTAATGAGGATACCTCTTTTGTCTATTTATTTATCTCTATGAGTCTTATAGGTTCTGCAATTGGGACAGTAGGACCAATCGTAAAAGCACTCGTTGTCTCTCGGGCACCTGTTACAAGGGTTGGCGTGGTCTCCTTTACTTATTTAACGATAGAAAATGTCGCTTCTCGTGTAGGGGCATCGTTTGCTTTAGTTACTTTCGCAATCTTTGCTGCTGGAGGAAATGGCGCGAAAGGATTATCATCAACCGCAGTTTTACTGACAATCTTTACGACTTTGAGTCTTTTTTTCATCTTTCTCATGCCTAAAGGGGAAGAAAAAGAAGCCCCCGCATCTGTTTCTCAAAAACAAACGATAGAAAAATAGATAGATTTAGCATTGTTGCACTTCCTAATGGGAGTGTTTTTTTGTCTAATATTATGGACGATGTTAAGAAATAGTCATCCTTTAAATAGTAATAAATGAAATTATTAATAAGGTTGGGTTACTACCATGTACAATGCTTAAATTTACTTCTTGTTTATTTTTCTTTTCATGAGGAAAAAAACAACCGGAATACTAAAAGGAATAAGCGAAAGTACCAAAAGTGAGGCAACAAGATGTTGTTCTACAATGGGCATTTGCCCCAATAAAAGCCCTGTTAGTAACCAAAAAAACACCCAGAGGAATCCGCCAAGGGCATTATGTCTAAAGAAAGATCGATAGGAATAATTCATTATCGCACTTGCTACCGGAACAGTTGTACGCATAAGTGGAATAAATCTTGCGGTGATAATGGATATTTTTCCGTAACGGTTCATAAATTGCTCAGCCCGTTGGAGTTGTGTTTCTTTTAATAAAAATGGCTTTAATCTTTTACTATTCCAGCCTTTGATTAATCTTCCAATAGAGAAGTTTTGGTTATCTCCACAGATTGTAGCAAGAAAGAAAACAATGGCTAGTGTTTCGATATTCAAACTACCCACTGCTGCAAGAGCGCCACTAGCAAATACAAGTGAGTCCCCTGGAATAAATGTAAGTACCACGAAGGCAGTCTTTAAATAAACAAGCAAAAATAACAGTGCATATATATATAATCCATAAGAAGTAAGGAACTCCCCCAGTTGTTTATCAAACGTACTCATCGTGTAAAAGAATGTTCCCATTATACCCGCCCCTGATAGTAGACTCATTAGAGGCATCATATTCATCCAAGGTGAAGAAAGAAATAAGGAATTCGCCCTTTTTTGTTCTATAGAAAAAAGAGTCATATGTGTTCCTTAACGGTGACACATAATGACTCTTTCAATTATTCTGCCGTGCTTTCAACAAACTCCTTCTCACGCCATATATATGTTATCCCTAAGCCTAGAAGCATGACGACACCTGCAAATAGGTAAGGATAATGGATGTTTACATCGAATAGAATGCCTGCAACTGCTGGTCCGGCAATGTTACCGAGACTTGTGTAAGTTGAGTTCATTCCAGCGACAAAGCCTTGTTCTTTCCCAGCTGATCGGGAAAGGAAAGTGGTAAGTGCCGGACGTAGTAAATCAAATGCTAAGAAGATGAAGGCCGTAACTAATAACACCATCCAAAATCCAGATATGACTGTTGAGGCAAATGCTAAGACAACACCCATGATTAAACAGGCCTGGATCACTTTTTTCTCTCCGAGTTTCTCGACCATTTTTCCGAATAAGAAAATTTGGACGATGACGCCGAATATCGAGCTGATGGTTATAATGATCGCAATATCTTGCGGTGTAAAGCCAAATTTATGGTCTGAGAATAAGCTAAATACTGTCTCATAGGCAGATAGACCGAACGCTAGGATAAAGACGATGATAAACGCAATAAAGTATAACGGATTAAACGAGCGTTTAAAATCTGCGATAAAACTGCTTTTCGTTGCATTTTCAGAAAGCTCTTTCATCTGCTCTTTTGTTAGTGGTTCTTTTAATATAAAGATAGATAAAATACAGGCAAAGAAGGCAATACCCGCTGCAAAGAAGAAAGGCAGACGAATACCATACTCGGCGATAAAGCCACCGATTCC
The DNA here is from genome assembly GCF_038007265.1 of Cytobacillus sp. FSL R5-0569. Taxonomy (NCBI): domain Bacteria; kingdom Bacillati; phylum Bacillota; class Bacilli; order Caryophanales; family Bacillaceae; genus Cytobacillus; species Cytobacillus sp. FSL R5-0569. Next base: position 3,970,230 of record NZ_JBBOWW010000001.1, on the reverse strand, counting down.
TGGGCCTATGATGAATCCAGTGCTAATAGCTGCTGACACGTAACCCATTGCCTTTGGTCTCTCTTTTAATGTAGTGATGTCGGCTACATAGGCTGTTACCCCAGGCATAATGAAAGCTGCACTGATTCCGCCTAAAATTCTTGATAGATATAAAGCAGAAATATGAGTACCTAATCCAAAAACCAATTCACTGATAGCGAATAGAAATAACCCGATGGTAATGATTCTTTTTCGGCCAAATCGGTCAACGAATCTACCTGCAAATGGGGAAGTAATCAATTGAGCGAAAGCGAAGACAGCGACTAAATAGCCCATTGTACTTCCAGATAAATGCATAATATTCATAAAAGAAGGCATGACCGGAATAATTAGTCCGATGCCTAAAAAGGCAATGAAAATATTACTTAATAAAATGAGTAAGACAGCTTTTTGTTCTTTTAACGGTTTTTGTTCCATTTGAAACACCTCTTTTTTTCTCAACGTATCGAGATGCCTCTCCAGAATACTTTCCATGAGGCTTCTAGTTTTTCTTGTAATCGTTTTGTATCACTCATATAGACAAGCTCAAGCATGATGCTATCGACAACACCAAAGAATGCGAGTGTAGGTATGCGTGGATGTTCTACATGCAATAGCCCTTCATTTATCCACTTCTGAAATTTTTCCTGTAATAAGGCTTGCGTTTTTTCTTCTATATCAATGACTTCAAGGTCAACCTCTTTTTGTAGATGAGCTGGTGGGAAGAATGACATTCTTAGCCAGAACTTCAATTGCTCATTTTGTTGAAAGAGATCTACAATTAGTTGTAAAAATCCATATAAATCTTTTTCTGGTTGCGAGCTTCGTATGTTGCTAAAATATTGTAATTTGCTTAGTAGTTCAGTTTCTTTGGCATCATGTAACACTTGAAGAAATAAATCATCTTTACCGCGAAAATGCGCATATAATGACTGTTTCTTCATGCCCACTTCTTCTGCTATTTGGGAAAGGGAAGCACCTTCATATCCATGAATCGTAAAATATTTCAAAGCTGCTTCCTTTATATCATCACTTTTCATTTCACTCACCCCTGATTAACGAACGTTCGTAAGTTATCTTATCAGAGGGTTTAAGTAAAAGCAATAAAAATTAGTTGGCAAATTTCAGCAATATCAGTAGCTATAATAAGTGAAATTACATTACTTAGAATCTGTAGATGATGTGATAGAAACCATTAGATATACACGGGGTTTGATATGTTAAAATAAACTCTTAAAGGATGGATAGGTGCGAGGGAGGTGGATAAGCATGTGTGAGTCTCTTCGGGAAGATATAAAAGAAAAGCTAGAAAGTGGTTATTACCACTGTGCGAAGGAGTTCACTTTATCAGTGATAAGTGGCAAGTACAAAGTTGTTATCCTTTGGCATTTAGGTATAGAAGGTCCTTACCGTTTTAATGGCCTACAAAAGCTTTTTGATGGTGTATCGCATAAAACGCTATCTAATCAATTAAAAGAGTTAGTAGAAGATGGGATAATTAGTAGAAAAGTGTATCCAGAGATGCCGCCGAAAGTGGAGTATTCTATGACGGAATTAGGTTATTCGCTATTACCTATTATTGAAATGATGTATGAATGGGGTACGAACCGCATCCAACAGCTACAAGAAGAAGGCATATTAAAAACCAGCTTTGAGGAGAAGTAATCCTAAGCTGGTTTTTAATGTTAGTTATGCTTTGGCCTTATTAGTTATTTAATAATTTTAATGCTTCACGATTAAAAGCGGGTAAGTCATCTGGTGTACGACTTGTTACAAGTTGCTGATCAACAACTACTTCTTCATCGACAAATTGAGCCCCAGCATTAATTAAGTCTTTACGTACAGAAATGAAGCTCGTCACCCTTTTTCCTTCTAATAAATCTGTATCAATTAAAAATTGAGGTCCATGGCAAATAGCGAATACCGGTTTGCCTTCTGCGATAAAATGTTTGGCAAAACTGGCGTGGTCAGGATTAATTCTTAATAAATCCGGAGAAAACCCTCCAGGAATAAGCAAAGCGTCAAAGTCTTCTGGACTAACTTCATCAAGCCCTTTATCCACAGTGAAATTTTGACCATTTTTTCCTCTGATTTCTTTTCCTGCTTCAGCATTTACAATGGAAACCGTGTGGCCAGCTTCTCTCATTTTCTCAGCGGGATCAGTGAATTCAATTTCTTCCACCATATCTGTTACAAGTGCGGCAATTTTTTTACCCATTCCATATCACTCCTTCTTTGTCATCTATTCTTATCGTAAATGGTTAAACAACAAATGTGAAGAACGCACTTTCGTTACACATAGTTACATTAAAGTAACTATAAAATATCAGAATATACACTTGATTTGCATATATTAAAATAATGATTGACATAGATTTGACTCATATGATAGATTTATTTTATCACTCTAATATATTAGCATACTAAAGTATTTATTATAAATTGGGGGCTTAATCATGGGAAAAAAATTGACGCTTTTTGTTTTATCACTTTTAGTAGTCGGGTTTTTAGCTGCTTGCGGCTCAACAACATCTAGTGAGGAAAACGGTTCAGAAGAAGGAAAGGAAATCGTTATCGGAATAGATGATAAGTTTGCACCAATGGGGTTCAGAGATGAAAATAATGAGATTGTCGGTTTTGACATTGATTTAGCAAAAGCGGCAGTAGAAAAAATGGGTGCAACCCCTGTCTTTCAACCGATTGATTGGAAAACAAAGGAGTCTGAATTAAGTAGTGGTCGTATCGACCTCATATGGAATGGTTATACGATTACAGATGAAAGAAAAGAGAAGGTCTTATTTACTAAGCCATATTTAAGTAATGCACAAGTGGTTGTGACACAGGCAGATTCTAATATTCAAACGATTAATGATTTAGAAGGAAAAGTAGTAGGTTTACAATCATTATCATCGGCTGCTGATGCCTTAAGTGGAAATGAAATTAGTGAAAAAGTAAAAGAGGTTACAGAGTTCTCTGATAATGTGTTAGCATTAGCGGACTTGAGAAATGGTCGCGTCGAAGCAGTAGTCATTGATGAAATCGTCATTGATTATTATATGACAAAAGAAAATGAAAACTTTAAAGTTCTTGAGGAATCACTGGCGCCAGAAGAGTATGGTATTGGTGTAAAAAAAGGAAACGATGAATTGCTAGCAGATTTACAAACAGCATTAGATGAATTGATTGCTGATGGTACAGCGGCAGATATTTCCGAGAAATGGTTTGGTGAAGATTTATTATTGAAGTAAATGAATAACAGCAGGTTTTCCTAATTGGAGGAAACCCTGTTTTGTTTTTGGAGGATGACCGATGTCACTTGATTATATTATGACGTTACTTAAGCCTATGCTAGAAGGCGCGCAAATTACAGTGTTACTCTTTATCATTGCCATTATTGCCTCAATTCCACTTGGATTTTTATTAACACTAGCAGCTCGTAGTAAGATAAAGCCTTTATCTTGGTTTGCCCATACGTATATTTATGTGATGCGGGGAACACCATTACTACTACAATTATTATTTATTTGTTTCGGGTTACCAATGCTTCCAGTCGTAGGTGAATATTTAGTCCTTGATCGGTTTGTTGCCGCATCTTTAGGGTTCATCTTGAATTATGCCGCTTATTTTGCTGAGATATTTCGCGGGGGCCTAATTTCAGTAGATAAGGGTCAATATGAAGCTGCGCATGTACTAGGGTTAAATCGTTGGCAAACAATGACACGTATCATCATTCCTCAAATGATCCGAGTAGCATTACCAGCGATTGCGAATGAATCAATTACGTTAGTAAAGGATACAGCGTTATTATATGCAGTCGCTGTTCCGGAACTTTTACACTTTGCTCAAACGGCAGTCAATCGTGATTTTACTATCATGCCATTCTTCTTAGCGGGCATCATTTATCTATTGATGACACTTGTACTCTCGTTTATTTTTAAATGGATTGAAAGAAGATTTAGATACGCATAGGAAGGAGCGCTTAGTATGACAGTTATTTCTGTGGTTGATTTAAAAAAGTCATTCGGTAAAACAGAAGTATTAAAAGGAATCAACCTTAATATTAAGAAAAATGAAGTTGTGTCAATTATCGGTCCTTCAGGTTCAGGAAAAAGTACGCTACTTCGCAGTATGATTAAATTAGAAGAAATCAATAGCGGTTCAATCATGATTGATGGGGAGGCATTAGTCGAAAATGGAAAGTATGCTAAACCTCAAAATGTGAAAAATATGATTGCGAAAATGGGTATGGTCTTTCAACATTTTAATTTATTCCCACATTTAACCGTCCGAGAGAACTTAGAAATCGCACCGAAAATGGCTAAAATGGGGACAAAAGCGGAAATCAGACAACGAAGCGAGACTTTATTAGCTAAGGTAGGATTAAGCGAATGGATGGATGCCTTTCCTGGTAATTTATCCGGTGGGCAAAAGCAACGGGTGGCCATTGCAAGAGCTTTAATGATGGAACCAGAAATTCTGTTGTTCGATGAACCAACCTCAGCATTGGACCCTGAGCTAACCGTTGAAGTATTACAAGTAATGAAAGATTTAGCGAAAGAAAAAATGACGATGATCGTCGTTACCCATGAAATGGGCTTCGCCAAAGAAGTCTCAACAAAAACCATATTTATGGATCAAGGTGAAGTCGTTGAAGAAGGTAAGCCAGATCAATTTTTTACTTCACCTCAACATGAGAGAACAAAAGCGTTTCTAAAGAGAAATCTGAAATAAAGTGTAACACCCTCTATCTAATAGGTAGAGGGTGTTACTGTGCTGCCTTAAACGATTCAGAAGGGGAGCAAGAATAAAAGAAGTTTCCTTCGAACCAATGTTAAACGAGACAGAATAAGTAAAGAGTTAGCAGGCTGTCCCGATTTGAAACTAATTAGACCAGGTCCACTAAGAAACTAAGGAAATTCCCATTTTTAGGAAACGAATAAAAAAAAGTCAAGTGCTTCGCAAAAAAAGAAACCTGTTTTACCGAAACAAACGGATTATCACCAGCTATAGTCTAAATACAAAAATGAGAACGGAGTGCCATTGTTTGTACACTCCGTTCTCATTTCATTAAGCATCAAAATAGGCTTTTGCCTTCGCAATAAAAGACTCTTCCTCTTCAGGTACATCTTCTTCATAGAAGATAGCATCTACTGGACAAACAGCTTCACATGCTCCGCAATCAATACAAATTGAAGGATCAATCAAATATTGATCTTCCCCTTTTTCAATGCAATCGACTGGGCATGAGTCAAGGCAATCAGCGGCCTGTTCATCAATACAAGGAGATGTAATTACATAAGCCATTTTTCTCTTCCCTCCCATCGTTTATATCTGAAGTGTTTTCCTCACAAATGTGTGTCTATTGTATAATTAAATATTTTTATCTGTATTCCTCTTTTCTCTAGCGGTAAAACCTATTTTTGGTAATTAGTATGGAGTATTATTTTTCAAATATTCTTCATTTTTCTTTGACAATAACCACTTCCATTACATAGACTGAAGTTATAATCAAATATTCGTTTGAATGAGGTGCTTTTATTTTGGTTTCCAAGATTAAGCTAGATGCTGAGGTTTGTGAAGTTATTTGTAATGATGAAGAGAAGGTTAGTCGAGTCAAACAAGAAATGAGCGATATAACAGGCCTTGAGCTAATCTTTAAAGCTTTATCTGATGCTACACGTATAAAAATTGCTTATGCTCTCACAATAGAAGAAGAACTTTGTGTATGTGATGTTGCAACAATCATTGATTGTTCAATGGCAACAGCCTCCCATCATTTAAGATTATTAAAAAATATTGGGTTAGCGAAATTTCGTAAAGAAGGAAAGCTTGTTTATTATTCTTTAGATGATCACCATGTCAAACAACTAATTCAGATTGCCTATATCCATCATCAAGAAGGGCGGCCAAATCAATGAGTGAAGGTGAAGCTAAACAGAACTATCGGATTGAAGGATTTTCATGCGCTCATTGTGCGGGGAAATTTGAGAAAAACGTACAGAACATACCTGGAGTGAAAGAAGCCCATGTGAATTTTGGTGCTTCTAAACTTTCAATTGTAGGAAATGCCTCTCTTAGCGACATTGAAAAAGCGGGTGCGTTTGAAAAACTTAAAGTCATTCCTGAACAAAAAATAAATGAAAAGACTTATCGTGTGGAAGGGTTTTCCTGTGCGAATTGTGCTGCTAAGTTTGAAAGAAATGTAAAGAATTTGTCTGGTGTACAAGATGCCCATGTGAATTTTGGTGCAAGTAAACTCTCTGTACAGGGGGAGGTATCGATTGCAGAGTTAGAACAAGCAGGCGCTTTTGAAAATCTAAAGGTAGCCGAAGAGAATGCCCATGTCGGATTAAATGAAAAGGAGCCCACCTCTTTTATAAAAAAATACAGTCGTGTGCTTATTGCTAGTTTGTTTGTTCTGTTTGGCTATCTATCTTGGATTGGGTTTGGAGAGAGCCATTATCTCACGGTTTCAATGTTTCTCTTCTCAATAATTATTGGTGGCTTAGATTTATTAAAAATAGGGGTAAAGAATCTAATAAAGCTAGATTTTGATATGAAAACATTAATGACTGTAGCCGTCATTGGCGGGGCGATCATTGGCGAGTGGGGAGAAGTAGCTGTTGTTGTCATTTTGTTTGCTATAAGTGAAGAACTTGAGCGTTATTCGATGGAAAAAGCCAGACAGTCTATTCGCTCGCTCATGAGAATTGCTCCGAAGAAGGCAATAATCAGAAGGAGCGGTATAGAGCAGGTTGTGTCTGTTGAAGAAATTCTAGTTGGCGATATTATGTTAGTAAAACCAGGACAAAAAATTGCCATGGATGGCATGATTGTTAAAGGTATATCATCCATCAATCAGGCATCGATTACTGGTGAGTCCATTCCAGTTGAAAAGGGTATAGATGATGAGGTATTTGCAGGTACATTGAATCAAGACGGTTATTTAGAAGTGAAAATTACGAAATTGGTCGGTGATACGACAATTGCCAAAATCATTCATTTAGTAGAGGAAGCACAGGGTGAAAAAGCACCTGCACAAGCTTTCATCGATCGTTTTGCGAGATACTACACACCAGTTATTATGTTAATAGCTGTTCTCATTGCCATTATCCCGCCATTATTTTTAGATGGGAGCTGGGAATCTTGGGTTTACCAAGCATTAGCTGTTTTGGTTGTAGGTTGTCCTTGTGCCCTTGTCATTTCGACACCAATTGCACTCGTTTCAGCAATCGGTAATGCAGCTAGACACGGCGTTCTCATTAAAGGTGGTATCTATTTAGAAGAGTTGTCGCATATACAAACAGTAGCTTTTGATAAAACAGGGACGTTAACAAGAGGAGAACCGGTAGTTACTGATTTTAATGTCCATGATGATGAGAAAGAAAGTGATGAATGGCTACGAATGATTGCTAGTATTGAAAAACTTTCCCAACATCCATTAGCTTCTGCTGTTATTCATTTAGCAGATGAAAAAGGGTTAAAAGATAAAGACATCGAAGTCACAGACTTTGCTTCATTAACAGGTAAAGGGGTCCAGGCAAAGATAAATGGAGAAAAATATTATATTGGAAACCCACAACTTTTTACACAATTACAAGTAATGCCTGATACTATAGGTGAAATGATTGGAAGACAACAAAGCGAAGGAAAAACAGTCATTGTTTTTGGAACAGCAAAAAGGATACTCGTGACAATGGCCATTGCTGATGAAATCCGTCAAATAAGCAAAGCAGTAGTAGAAAAGCTACACCAATTAGGGATGAAACAAACGGTGATGTTAACCGGCGACCATCATAAGGCAGCCAGTAGAATCGGGGAATTAGCTGGGGTATCGAAAGTGTATGCAGAATTATTACCGGAAGAAAAATTGGCTCTGGTAAAAAGACTACAAAAAGAGTCAGGACATGTGGCAATGGTCGGTGATGGCGTAAATGATGCCCCTGCTCTTGCTTCTGCACAAGTGGGAATTGCGATGGGAGGAGCAGGTACGGATGCTGCCTTAGAAACGGCGGATATTGCTCTCATGGGTGACGATTTATCAAAGCTCCCATTTGCGATTAAGTTAAGTAGAAAAACCATGAGAATTATAAAAGGAAATATTACCTTCTCACTTACGATTAAACTCATTGCTCTACTACTTGTTGTCCCAAGTTGGTTAACTTTATGGATTGCAATTGTAGCAGATATTGGTGCTACTTTAATTGTAGCCTTAAATAGTATGCGCTTAATGAAAGTGAAAGAGTAGGGGGAGGCGTAAAGCCTCCTTTTTGCTTGAATAGGAGAATATTATTTCAGTTGTTCTATTGTTTTACCGAAAAATTCTGCAAACTTAATTAATGTTTTTTCCTTTGGATTTGCCTGATTCAATTCATACCGTGAAATCGTACGTGCACTAATGCCGATGTGCTCACTTAATTCCTTTTGCGTCATATGCTTCTTTAATCTTTCTACTTTTAAGTTTAATCCTAATTGTTTAGACATAGAGGCTCCTTGTATTTTATGGGTATAATTAACTGGTTATATAGTACCATATAAAATGAATATTTTCAGTATTATTGTGCATTTACACTGTGATAATAGGAAAAAAGGTGGGGAATAGATGGAAATAAGAAATGCGAGTAGAGCAATCACGATAGAAGGTGACCGCTTGTTATTAGTTAAATGTATTGATGAATTAGGCATTTTTTATGTTTTTCCTGGAGGAGGTCAAAATCACGGGGAAACCCTTGAAGAAACAGTGAAAAGAGAGTGTTTAGAAGAAACTGGAGCAATTATAAAAGTAGGAAACCTTCGTTATATTCGTGAATACATAGGAAGAAATCATGAGTTTTCATCGCAACATAAGAATGTACATCAAGTTGAATTCTTCTTCACCTGTCATCTGGTAGATCAGAATGATGCTATTCTGGCAGATGATCACCAAGTGGGGATAGAGTGGATACCAATAAAAAGCCTTGAGACAATTCGGATCTATCCGCAAGAGCTAACAAAATACATACTCGATAATCATTCACCTGTCTATCTTGGGGATGTGAACTAAGATAAAAGAATGTAGTACTTAAATCAATTTGTCTAACTGCCATGCCTATATAGAAAAATGGTCAAAAGTATCCATGCTTTTGACCATTACTGCAAGCAAATATTTTACACTTTCTCCATATAGGATCTATTTATAACGTGAAATTATTTATAGATTTTCTTCTTTAATTCTTTATTCCGCTCACTAAACAATTCGTTATGTGAAGAAACCATTCCGAATCCATTGGCTTCTGGATCGATGTATGTCTTCGCATGGTTAACAGCATTGGCAGCGTCTTGGAAGGCGCCGGCAATGAGATGAACTTTACCATCATGCTTCAGAATATCTCCTGCAGCATATAACCCAGGGATAGATGATTCACTTCTGCTACTACCAGCAATATAAAAATCATCAATCATGTCAATTTGCATATCACAATTATTGAGGAGTGCTGAGTCTCTTTCGTATCCATGGTTGATAATTACATCATCTATCGCAAGGGTTGATACCTCATCCGACTCATGATTAGTTAACTCCACATGCTCAATACGATCCTGTCCATCACCAGCAACAAGCTTAGTAATAGAAGAGTGGAAAATGACTTCAGCTGAGCTATTTTTAAGTTGTTCTACTTGTGCCTCATGTCCACTGAGTTCACCTTTACGGTAAGTCAAATAAACTTTTTTTGCATAAGGAACAAGTTCATTTGCCCAATCGACAGCTGAGTTTCCTCCGCCTGATATCACAACCGTTTTATCACGGAAGCTTTGAATGGATTTAACTGTATAGTGAAGATTTGATACCTCATATTTTTCCGCGCCTTCAATTTGAAGCTTCTGTGGTTTTAAAATACCCCCACCTACAGCGACAATGACCGTTTTGGAATAATGTATTTGACCTGATGCGGTATGTAGATGAAAAATACGGTTGTCATCTTGGTCGATTTTTACAATTTTTTCATTTAATACAACAGTGGGATCAAATGTTAAGCCTTGAGTAACGAGTTGTTCGATTAGTTTCTCACCAGGTACAGGAGCTAGGCCACCTACGTCCCAAATCATCTTCTCTGGGTACACATGGATTTTTCCGCCAAGCTGTGGTTGAAATTCAATAATCTTGGTCTTCATGGAACGTAACCCACTATAAAAAGTAGAATACAAGCCTGCTGGACCTCCACCAATAACCGTCACATCAAATAACTCATGCTGTTCCATCTTGATCCCTCCTAAATTCCGCAATTGATTATCATTCTCATTAAAGGATAACGCTTTTTTCCCTTTTCTGCAAGAGAAACTTCCTACTTTTTCATTATAAGATAAATAGGCCAATGGATTTAACAAAAAAAATCGCAGAGTTTGTGGATATCTCTACGATTTTTTATTCCTTTACTCTAATCGTTAAAAGGATGATAAATGAAATAATAATCATAGCCCCTACCCAAAGCCAAGCCATGGTCATTTGTCCGGAATCGATGGCTAGATAGATAGCAATAGGAATCGTTTGTGTTTCACCAGGAATATTACCTGCAAACATCAATGTTGCGCCAAATTCTCCTAGTGCTCTGGCAAAGCTTAAAATAGCCCCAGAAATGAGCGCCTTAGAAGCTAATGGAACAGATATTAGCCAAAATACTTTCCAATCACTTGCACCATCCACACGTGCTGCATCCTCGATATCACGATCAATACTGAGAAAGCCAGATTTAGCTGATTGATACATTAAAGGGAAAGAGACAACGGTGGCGGCAAGGACTGCAGCCCACCAAGTGAAAATAATGGGTCTGTCGAATAGCCAAGTTATAGCTTGACCAGCCCAACTATTTTTACCAAAGATGACAATTAATAAGAAGCCAACGACTGTCGGTGGTAGTACCATTGGCAACATTAAAATCGTTTCGACGACTGCTTTGCCTTTAAAAGACCTTCTTGCTAGAAAATAGCCAGCAATTGTTCCAATTATAACGACGATTATTCCAGCGAGAAGGGCAATTTTTAATGAAATCCATATGGGACTTAGAAAGGTTGAACTAGTAATATTATTGAGCAGTGAATCCATATTCCTCAAAGACCTTTAATGCTTCATCAGATTGTAAGAAGGTATAGAATTCTTTCGCTGCATCGTAATTTTTCGTGTCTTTTACTATACCAACAGGGTAAATAATGGGTGTATGTGTATCAGCATCTGCTGTATCAATAATTTCAACTTTATCAGAAACGAGTGCATCTGTTTTATAAACAATGCCTGCATTTACGTTGCCAGTCTCTACATAAGAAAGAACTTGTCTTACATCTTTTGCGTAAACGGTTTTAGCTTCTAGCTCGTTCCATAAGCCCATATTTTTAAGTGATTCGACACCGTAAGCGCCAGCAGGGACAGATTCAGGTGTGCCAAGTGAAATTTGTTCAACTTCCTTTTTTGTTAAATCTGTAAAACCTGTTAGATTTTTTTCATCGGCTGGCGTGATTAACACTAAGCTATTTCCTAATAGGTCAACACCATCTTCTTTTGCAATACTTCCTTCTTCTACTAAAATATCGAATTTATCTTCTGCAGCTGAGAAGAAGAGGTCAACTGGTGCCCCCTGGGATATTTGCTGTTGGAGAGAACCTGATCCACCGAAATTGAATGTGAGTTTTGTCTCAGGGTGTTGTTCTGCATACATTTCATCTATTTCTGACATGGCATCTTGCAAACTAGCAGCAGCAGAAATCGTTAATTCTACGGGTTCTTTTTCTTTATTATTCGTTTCTTTTAGGGCAGTTTCTCCTTCATTTGAAGAACATGCTACGGTAAATAAAGTAACTAAGAGTAATAAACAGATCAGCTTTAAATGTTTTAACAAGTTGAATCATCTCCATCTTTCTTCTAATTAATTATATCTTTTTATATCTTATTATAACTAATTATAAAAGAAAATACTTTTTTATACTAAAGGATTATTTTTTTTGACTCTTTATCAAATAGGAGAAGATGCTTACCAGCGAGTGACAAAGGTAATCGGTCACCTTTAGTGAAGGATAACAATCCAGGTGCTTTTATCGTTAAATGAATGCGGTTGTATTTAGCATAAATAATTGTATCTGCACCAAGAGTTTCTAAGTCTTCAACGGTGGCAATCAAGAGTGGATTATATTTATCAATGATTAAATGCTCCGGACGAATACCGATTAGTGCCTCATTAGTATTTTTTAAATTTTCACGTGAAAAATGAGTCGGAATTCCGTCAATTGTAATGACATTGGATTCGACCTTTCCTTCTAAAACATTGATAGCTGGTGATCCAATAAAGCTGGCGACAAAGAGATTTGCTGGTGTTTCATAAATTTCATGTGGTGTACCCACTTGTTGAATACTTCCATCTTTTAATACGATAATACGATCAGCCATTGTCATTGCCTCTGTTTGATCATGAGTGACATAAATTGTCGTAGTTGCTAGCCTTTTATGCAAAAGGGTAATTTCTCTGCGCATTTGTGTACGCAGCTTGGCATCAAGGTTAGAGAGTGGTTCATCCATTAGAAAAACGGGATTATCGCAAACGATTGCCCTAGCAAGGGCTACACGCTGCCTTTGTCCGCCCGATAGATCTTTCGGTTTTCTTGTTAACAAAGTTGTTAAGCCAGTAATCTCTGCGGTTTTCAACACTTTTTTCTTAATATCAGTTTTCTTTTCTTTCCTCATCTTTAAACCGAAAGCGATATTTTGATATACTGTCATATGAGGATATAACGCATAATTTTGAAAGACCATTGATAGATTACGTTCTCTAGTAGGGACGTTATTCATTTCTCTCCCATCAATTATTAATCTTCCGGAAGTGATGTTTTCTAAGCCGGCTATCATTTTTAGGATCGTTGATTTTCCGCAACCAGATGGTCCAACAAAGACTATAAACTCTTGTTCTTTTGTTTCAAAGTGGAAATCTTTTATGACTGTTTCACCTGAATGATAAGATTTAGAAATATGTTCAAAGATTAATTGTGCCATTTTGCCCACCTTTTGATTAGTTATAATTAGTTAGTATTAATTATAATAAAAACATAAACAAAAAACGAATCCTTTTTGAAATATCCTGGAGGTGATACTTTTGACGAACGATGCATCTTATACAATAGAAGAAGTTTCACAATTATTAAAGGTTTCAAAGTTAACAGTATATGATCTTATTAAAAAGGATCAACTCCCTGCTTATCGTGTAGGGAGGCAAATGAGAATTGATGCCATCGACTTGGAGCGATACAAATCCAAGAGTAAAACAGGTATCACCAAGAATAAAGCTGTGAAAGAAGTAAAAGAGAAAGTTCATTCAGTTGATGATGGTCATGTGATTATAAGTGGACAAGATATTGTTTTAGATATACTAGCTAAACATATAGAAAATGAAAAAGGACAACCGCCATTAAGAATGTATAGTGGTAGCTTGAATAGTTTATTTTCGATGTATCGTGGAGAATGTAATGTCGTTAGTTGTCATTTGTTTGATGGTGATACAGGAGAATATAATACGTCTTATGTGAAGAAAATTCTTGTCAGTCAACCGTTTATCCAACTGAATCTTGTTTACCGTACGGCAGGTATCTACGTACAAAAAGGAAACCCTCTGCATATTCAAGGATGGGCAGATCTTGGGCGTGCGGATGTTACCATCATGAATAGGGAAGTTGGCTCTGGCGCAAGAGTGTTATTGGATGAACAACTTAGAGTTCATGGATTCAATGCGAGCAAGCTTAATGGGTATGACCATGTGTTAACAAGCCATTACTCTGTGGCTTCAGCTGTCGCGAGTGGTCAGGCGGATATTGGTATAGGTATTGAAAATGTAACAAAAATGGTCAATGTTGACTTTATTCCATTAATATCTGAGCAGTATGACCTTATCATTCTTAAAGAAAATGAAGAACTTGTACAATTGTTGAAAGAAACGGTTAATTCCCAAAGTTATAAAAAGGAAATCGAACAGCTATACGGCTATGATTTACGTAAGTGTGGGGAAGTTATTTATGAATCATAAGAGAAGGAAAAACCTATTGTCTGAAAAAGACAGTAGGTTTTTTGTTGAGGATAACAAGTCTTGCCATCCATCACTTCTTTCTATGGTAAAATTAGAGTAATAAAATTCTGATTTTTCCATGAATAGGGGATAAATATGATACAAATCATTCAAGCTAATTCAACCCATATTAATGGGATTATTAAGGTGTGTTCAAATGGATATCGGGCGACCTATAAGGGTTTATATACGAAGGAATATATTGAGAGCGTGATCAGTGATTTTTACAATGTTGCTAGAGTTTCAGCAGAAGTTGAAACGAGGAATCGCCAATGGGGAGGTTACTTTGTAGCAGTAGATAATGAGCGTGTTATTGGTGCAGGTGGCGGTGGATTGACTGGTGAAGGAATCGGGGAAATATTTGTTTTATACCTTGATCCAGCTAGGAAAAACGAAGGTATCGGCACAAAACTATTACATGCTATTACGAAACAACAAAAAGAAATCTACGGTGTAAAAGAACAATGGGTATCTGTTCAAAAGGGAAATAGAATGGGCATTCCCTTTTATGAGGCAAAAGGTTTCGTTTTGCAACATGAACAGAAAGGTTGGTATAACAAGGGGCAAGATGAATATAAAACTTTGCGATATGCGCGGGATATTTAGTAGGAAAAAGAGTTGGTGAAATTTAGCTCGTTGTATTCACTAAACAAAGTAACTAAGCTACAGGGCACAATTAAATATCGGTGGTGAGAAACGGATGAAACTAGTTTTTTTGCATGGATTAGGCCAGACCAATGATAGTTGGATAAAGGTTAAGAAGTTTATGGGGGACGGATACGATGCTAGGTTCATCTCTATAGATGAATTAGTGAAAACATCTGAATCTATTACTTTCAATCAGTTATCTAAATCTTTAACTAATGTGCTTCATACAATAGATGGTCCGTTTATCATCATTGGACTATCATTAGGAGGATGCTTTGCATTACATCAATCCCTTATCACGAACCCTCATTTAAAAGGGATGGTATTATCGGGAACGCCATACTCATTAGTAAATGGATGGAAGATTAAAAGCATATTTCAGCTGCAAAAATATATATTTAAGCTCATACCAACAAAAGTATGGAGGAAGCAAGGGATAGAAAAGTCAACAATTATTCCCCTTTATCAATCTATGGAAAGTTATGATTTATCTCATTCATTGCATCAAATAAATATTCCGACCTTAGTATTGGTTGGTTCTAAAGACCGTATAAATATGCCTACTGCAAAAGAATTGGCAAATTTGATCCCACATGCGCAATTACAAATCATAAATAATGGTAGCCATGAACTGAATACACAAATGCCGCAACAGTTTGCAGAGGAAGTGGAAACTTTCTTAGTGAATACGAATTTAAAATAAGCGATTTTACTAAGGAGGATAAATGGTGATTCTTTCAATTTTGATGATTGTTTTTATTGCCATTGCCAATATAGCAGGGGCATTTGTAGTTTTTAAAAAAAGAAGTGTATACAAGGGAGCACTCATTATTCTAGCATTTGCCCCTGTATTTGGCGGTATGGGGAGTTTAATAGCTATCTCTATAATCCGCGATCCGTTTACCGTTTTTTATGGTCTGCAAATAGGCTATATGTTGCTTGTTAAAAGTGGGATAGTATTATTTATCGCCGTGATAGTAAGTTGCTTACAAAAAGTACTCAAAATGATGTAAATATAATCAAAAGAAGTACTGTTAAGGAACAGCACTTCTTTTAGTTTGATTCTAGTTTTCTCTTTTTGTCACTTATTGCGCCGTATACCCACCATCCATCACAATCGCCTGGCCTGTTACGCCACCAGCTAAATCACTGGCTAGGAACATGGCATAGTCAGCAATTTCTTTTACTTGTAGTAAGCGTTTTTGTGGAACGAGTGGATAGATGACTTCTTCAAGGACATTTTCTAATGGCACATTTCTTGTTGTTGCTAAGTCTTGTAATTGGTTTTGCACAAGTGGTGTGTCAACATAACCAGGGCAAAGGGCATTGACTGTAATGCCATCTGCTGCGGACTCTAGTGCGGCCACTTTTGTTAAGCCGATTACACCATGTTTCGCACTATTGTAGGCTGCTTTGTTGGCAAATCCAATTAATCCGTTAATGGATGCAATATTTAAGATACGACCAAATTGTTGTTCTTTCATAATTGGTAATACGTGTTTGAGTGAAATAAATGGTGCTGTAAGCATGATTTTAATCATCAGCTCAAATTTCTCAGTAGGGAAATCTTCAATGGGTGCCACATGTTGCAAACCGGCATTATTAATAAAGATATCGATTCTTCCATGTGTTTTCTTTGTTTCTTCAATCAAGCTGATAATGTCTTCTTCTTTTGTTACATCAGCTTTCAGGCCAGACACTTCTAGCCCTTTTTCTTGAAGAGATTGCGCAGAATTTTTGACTTCCTCTTCATTAATATCGGAAAGAACGACCTTGGCTCCGTTTTCGGCAAAAATTTTGCCAATCTCATAACCAATGCCTCGTGCTGAACCTGTTATAATTGCCACTTTATTAGATACCATTTTGACATTCCTCCATATCAATCTAGTGGCTTATTCCAGTATGAAGATGTGTAAAGTCAGTAATAGGGAGTTGGGGAGTTAAAACTGGAAAAATCGTAACATAGATTCACGGTTTTCGCAATTATTTTATTTTTGGCACAGTAATTGCATTTTTAATTTTTGAAAAGTTAAAGGAGGTTACAACGATGATAAGAAATATTACTGTGATTGGTTCAGGTGTAATGGGGACAGGTATTGCGATATCGTTTGCAACTAAAGGATACGACGTAATACTGAATGATTTAAATGATGAATTATTACATAAAGCAGAAAAAAGAGTAGCTGCAGATGTAGCATTACTTGTTGAAGAGGAAGTGTTATCAGAAAAGGAAGCGGATACAAGCTTGAATGCTATTAGATATGTTGCTAACTTATCTCAAGCAGTTCAAGAAGCAGATTTAATTATTGAAGCAATACCAGAAGTGATTGAATGGAAGTGGGATTTATATAAACAGTTGGAAGAAATGAAGCAACCAACAGCGATCGTTGCCTCAAATACATCAACTTTTCCTATTTCGAGATTAATGGAGAAGTGCACGTTTGCTGATCAAATGGTGATCATGCATTTCTTTAACCCAGCACATCTAGTTCCCTTAGTAGAAATTATTAAACATGAACAGACTTCGGATGCAATTGTTGAAGAAGTGAGAAACATTATGAAAGAAATCGGCAAAGCACCTGTTATTTTACAAAAAGAAAAGTCTGGCTTTATTGCTAATCGATTACAAACAGCCTTAATGAGAGAAGCTTTTTCATTATTGGCTGAAGGCGTGGCAACAGCTGAAGATATAGATACGGCTATTACCGCAGGGCCAGGTTTCCGCTGGGCATTTACAGGGCCGATTGAGATTGCTGACTTCGGGGGATTAGATACTTGGGAAAGAGTATTTAATAACGTTGCTTCAGAATTAAATGACACAAAGGAAGCGCCAGCCATTATCTCTGACTTAGTAGCCGAGAAGAAGCTTGGTGTAAAGACAGGTGAAGGGATTTTCCAATATGAAGGAGAGATGGTCTCTAATAAACTATTAGAAAGAGACCGTTCCTTTATTCGCTTAGCAAAAATGAAAAAATAATGCGTAGGTGTAGAACGACAAAAAGTTCTACACCTTTTATGTGATTAAAAAATTTCTTTTGCCTGGCTATGATATAATAATGAAAATTATCAGATTGTAAAAAGTAGATTGTAAGGAGAGATCTAAGATGCAAAACAGTCATGCCATCCAGAATGAACAGTTATTTAACAAAATCATAGATGAGCTGCCGTTAGGGGTGATGATACTTAATCATCAAAAGGAGATACTGTTTTGTAATCAAAGATTGTTGTGGATGATGGATGACGATGAAAACGAAATGACTCATCTTCTCCAACAAGACTTCCTTCTCAGTACAATCGTTAAGATGAAAATAAATAAAAAAGAGCTATTAATTAAGGGTGAACGGTTAGAAGGTATAAATGGCGCTGCCTATATGTATCTTTGTGCACTTTCAAATGAAGCTATTGCAGATTTGCTACCTACCGGCCAAGGACAGCAAGAGAATGAGATGCTAATAGAAGACATTCTAGAATATGCTTATGACGGCTTAGTGCTTGTTGATGCAAAAGGCTATGTCGTTCTGTTGACGCAAGCATATGCGGAATTTTTGAAGGTCGATCAGAAAAGCTCAATAGGTAAGCATGTTACAGAAGTGATCGAAAATACGAGAATGCATATCGTTGTAAAAACAGGTAAGCAAGAAGCAGCCTCCTTACAGAAAGTAAATGGTGGCTATATGATTGCTACTCGTTCGCCTATTTTTAAAAATGGAAAAGTAGTAGGTGCGGTTGGAAAGCTCCTATTTAAAAATGTTGGTCAGTTTTCCGCATTATTTAAACGATTGCACTCATTAGAAAAAGAGTTGAAGAAATATAAGGGTGATTTTAGAGAAAGTAATAAAGCATCATACTCTTTTCATCATTTAATTGGTGAATCTCCTGCTTTTAAACAAGTAAAAGCGCAAGCAGTCAAAGTGGCCGAAAATGATTCTAATGTGTTGCTCTTAGGTGAGAGCGGGACAGGCAAGGAATTATTTGCACATGCGATTCATCAGGCAAGCAGTAGGGGAATGGGGCTGTTTGTAAAAGTGAATTGTGCTGCTATCCCAGCTGAATTAATTGAATCCGAACTATTTGGCTATGAAGAGGGAGCGTTTACAGGTGCAAGAAAAGGCGGCAAAGTAGGAAAGTTTGAAACAGCAGATGGAGGCACAATTTTTTTAGATGAAATAGGTGAGCTGCCCATTCATATGCAAGTGAAGTTATTACGCGTGTTACAAGAAAAAGAAGTTGAACGAGTCGGTTCAACTAATAGTAAAGCCATTGATGTTCGTATTATTGCAGCAACTAACCGTAATCTAGAGGATATGGTTGATAAAGGAGAATTCCGATTGGATCTTTACTATCGCTTAAAGGTGATGGAAATAACCATTCCTTCTTTAAAAGATAGAAAAGAAGATGTTTCACGACTGTCTCATTATTTTACAGAAAAATACGCAACAATGATGGCAAAACCAGTTAAGGGGATTGACGAAAAGGCGCTCCATATCTTGAAAAACTACCATTGGCCAGGCAATATTCGAGAACTTGAAAATGTAATCGAGCGCGCGATGAATATGGTTGATCTCAATTGTTTTATTGAACCGAAGCACTTGTCGGCAAATATTAAATTACAAGAAACAGTAATACCTACACGTACATTAGCAGAAGTCATGGAAGAAACAGAAAAACAAACCATTATTCAATGTCTAACAGCAGTTGGTGGCAAGAAAACAGAAGCAGCCAAACGTCTCGGCATTAGCCGTACGACATTGTATGAAAAAATGAACAAATATCATTTGCTAGAAGAGTAAGTAAGGTTGAGAACGGGATTCTACCAAATACTTGTTATAGTGTTTGGTAGGATTTTTTTTGTATGATACCCAAAACGGTACAACTGTAGATGATGATTGTTAATTATCCACACAAAAAGACGGAAAAACTCGAAGGAGTGTGGGCAATTGGAGTTTGCCCACACAAAAGAGTGGAAAATCCAGAAGAAATGCGGGTAATAAATTACGATTTGTCCACACAAAAGAGTAGAAATCCCAAGAGTAGTGTGGATATCAATGTTTATCCACATTATCTGTAACCCCTATTCTCACAAAAACAAAAAAGATAAATGATTCGATATTCCGTAAATCTGTTAAGTAATCCGTACAAGAACTGAGTGGATATTCTTAGAGTGTACGTAAATCCATACAGAATAACCGCAGTGTTTTAAAAGTGACAGTTTTTCTGAACGGTTTTTGCGAAAAAAATGTGCATGAATATAAAAAAGAATAAGAATAGAGGGAATTTTTAAGTTGGCACGTTCATTGCATAGTTTTAACAGACGGTTTATTGTCAGTATGACTCCAAAAGAAATTTTTGGGGAGATGTATATGGAAATGAAAACGTTTTCTACAAGTAAAAGTAAGAGGGAGTTACAAAGGGGGAGAAAAGCAACAATCGGACGACTCTGGGGAGAAGTCAGTTTGACTTGTTAGCGAAAATAAAGGGGGATTTCATTGTTTATTGAGATTTTTGCTATTATACTAGCATTAGGACTTTTAATTTTCTTAGCTTATCGTGGTTATCCAGTTATTATTATTGCCCCAATTGTTACGTTATTAGCTGTTGTCATATCTGGAGGGTTATTATTACCAAGCTATACAGAGACGTATATGTCGAATGCAGCTAATTATATCAAATCATTTTTCCCAATCTTCCTACTAGGTGCGATTTTCGGAAAAGTGATGGAAATGACAGGAGCAGCAGCAGCCATTGCAAGGACAATTGTATCCTCACTAGGGTCAAAACATGCTATTTTAGCTGTTGTACTTGCATGTTCTGCGTTAACATATGGAGGCGTTTCCCTATTTGTCGTCGCATTTGCTGTTTATCCGTTTGCTGCAGCTATCTTCAAAGAAGCTGATATTCCTAAACGTTTAATTCCAGGCGCTATTGCATTAGGAGCATTCACGTATACAATGGACGCACTACCTGGTACGCCACAAATTCAAAATATTATACCAACGAATTATTTTGGAACAGATGCTTATGCTGCCCCTCTTGTAGGTATCATTGGAGCAATTATTATCTTCACTGGCGGGATGATTTGGTTAGAACGTCGTAGAAGGAAAGCGCTTGCGAATGGCGAAGGTTATGGTACAGGGCATAAAAACGAGCCTGAAAAAGTCGACCCGAATACGTTACCAAGTTTTTGGTTAGCAATCTTACCACTTGTTGTCGTGATTGCATTAAACTTTATTTTTAGCCGCACAAGTTGGTCTGCGAAATTCTGGTATGATGCATCGCAGCTTTCTGAACAATACAATATTGCTGATCCAAGTACAGTCACTTCAACATGGGCACTCGTTGCAGCATTAACCATCGGAATAATTGTCGCAATGCTCACGAATGTGAGAAAAATAAAAACAGGTTTGGCAGCAGGGTTAACAACAGCTGCTATGGGTTCATTACTAGCAATCTTTAATACTGCTTCTGAAGTTGGCTTCGGTAATGTTGTGAAAACGCTACCGGGTTTTACAGCGATTCAAGACTGGGTATTTAATGCAAGCAATAATCCGTTAGTCTCTGAAGCAATTGCTGTAAACGTACTCTCAGGGGTAACTGGATCTGCCTCAGGTGGGTTATCAATCGCATTAGAGGTAATGGGTGCACAATATTTACAGATGGCACAAACATTAGGTATTTCGCCAGAGTTACTTCATCGTATTGCTTCTATGGCTTCAGGTGGAATGGATACCCTTCCTCATAACGGTGCTGTTATTACATTATTAGCGATTACTGGCTTAACACATAGACAATCATATGGAGATATCTTTGTGTTGACAATATTAAAAACGATTACTGTATTTGCATTAGCTTTTGCTATTTCACTATTTATTTAATTTAATAGTTTATAAGGAAGATGGAAGGAGAGTCATACCATGAGTAAAATAATTACATCTTTAGATGAAGTGTTAGAACAAGTTCAGGACGGTGCTTCTATAGCAGTAGGTGGTTTTGGTTTATGCGGTATTCCAGAGAAACTAATTATAGCCCTGCAAGAAAAAGGAACGAAGGAACTAACGGTATACAGTAATAACTGTGGTGTGGATGACTGGGGATTAGGCTTACTTCTACAAAATAAACAAATCAAAAAAATGGTCGCCTCTTATGTAGGAGAAAATAAAACATTTGAAAAACAATTTTTAAGCGGTGAGCTTGAAGTTGAACTCGTTCCTCAAGGTACATTAGCTGAAAGGTTAAGAGCTGGTGGCGCTGGAATTCCAGGATTTTATACTGCAACTGGTGTAGGCACAGAGGTCGCTAAAGATAAAGAACATAAAGAATTTGATGGAAAAACATATATTTTAGAAAGAGGCATTGTAGCGGATTTCGCTTTTGTAAAAGCATGGAAAGCAGATCCATTTGGCAACTTAGTCTTTAGAAAAACAGCTCGTAATTTTAATCCAACTGTGGCGACAGCAGGAAAAATAACGATTGTTGAAGTAGAAGAGTTAGTTGGTGCGGGAGAATTAGATGCAGATGAGATTCATACACCGGGCGTATATGTTCAACATGTATATGAAGGAAAAGCTTATGAGAAAAGAATAGAGAGACTAACAACGAGAAAAGAAGCTTAAAAGGAGGACATAATCATGAGTGGAAGAGAAAAAATACTCAATAGAGCAGTAAAAGAAATTAAAGATGGTATGTGTGTAAACCTTGGTATTGGCATGCCTACTTTAATTGCAGATCGCATCCCTGAAGAATTTGATGTGATGCTTCAATCCGAAAATGGTTTATTGGGCATTGGTAGCTACCCGAAAGAGTCTGAAGTAGACGCTGATCTTATCAATGCTGGAAAAGAAACAGTGACAGCTAAACGTAATGCTTCGTATTTTGATAGCGCAGAATCCTTCTCTATGATTCGTGGCGGTCATATCGATCTTGCTATCCTTGGTGGTATGGAAGTATCTGAAACAGGTGATTTAGCTAATTGGATGATACCAGGAAAAATGGTTAAAGGTATGGGTGGCGCCATGGACCTTGTTCAAGGAGCAAAACGCATCGTTGTCATCATGGACCATCGTAATAAATATGGTGAATCTAAAGTGAAAAAGAGTTGTGAATTGCCACTAACTGGTGAAGGAGTTGTTCATGTACTTATTACGGACATGGCAGTCTTCGAATTCACTGAAAAGGGCATGGAACTTGTAGAATTACAAGAGGGCGTGACTTTAGAAGAATTAAAAGAGGCAACTGCCGCTTCTTTTATTGTACGTGAATCGGTGAAATAAATTTGTAGCAAAAAGACTGACTTTATTCTTGAGTCAGTCTTTTTGCTATATGTAAGAGGGGTTAGGAAGATAAGTAAAATAAAGTGGGAGTTTGTGAACAAGTCAGGCATCGTTAGGTGAGTTGTTCTTTAAGTAATGAATACACACAAAAGTGGGAAGGAAAAGGCAGGGAAATGCGTATAGTTCAAGTATACGCGCAAAGGTGGTAGGGAGAAGCCAAAGAACTGCGCGCAAATGATGAATACGCGCAAAAGCGATGAGTAACAAACAAAGAATTGCGCGCAAATGATGAATACGCGCAAAAGTGAGAAGTGGCAAACAAAGAACTGCGCGCAAAACATAAATATGCGCAAAAGCGAGAAGTGGCAAACAAAGAATTGCGCGCAAATGATGAATACGCGCAAAAGCGATGAGTAACAAACAAAGAACTGCGCGCAAATGATGAATACGCGCAAAATTGAGAAGTGACAAACAAAGAATTGCGCGCAAATGATGAATACGCGCAAAAGCGAGGAGTAACAAACAAAGAATTGCGCGCAAATGATGAATACGCGCAAAAGCGAGGAGTAACAAACAAAGAACTGCGCGCAAATCATAAATACGCGTAAAAGCGAGGAGTAGCAAACAAAGAACTGCGCGCAAATGATGAATACGCGCAAAAGCGAGGAGTAACAAACAAAGAACTGCGCGCAAAACATAAATACGCGCAAAAGTGAGAAGTGGCAAACAAAGAATTGCGCGCAAATGATGAATACGCGCAAAAGCGAGGAGTAACAAACAAAGAACTGCGCGCAAATGATGAATACGCGCAAAAGGGAGTAGTAGCAAACAAAGAATTGCGCGCAACCCATGAATACGCGCAAAAGTGAGAAGTGGCAAACAAAGAACTGCGCGCAAAACATAAATACGCGCAAAAGCGAGAAGTGGCAAACAAAGAATTGCGCGCAAATCATAAATACGCGCAAAAGCGAGAAGTGGCAAACAAAGAATTGCGCGCAAAACATAAATACGCGCAAAAGCGAGGAGTAGTAAACAAAGAACTGCGCGCAACCCATGAATACGCGCAAAAGCGAGGAGTAGCAAACAAAGAACTGCGCGCAAAACATAAATACGCGCAAAAGCGAGAAGTGGCAAACAAAGAATTGCGCGCAAATGATGAATACGCGCAAAAGTGAGAAGTGGCAAACAAAGAACTGCGCGCAAAACATAAATATGCGCAAAAGCGAGAAGTGGCAAACAAAGAATTGCGCGCAAATGATGAATACGCGCAAAAGCGAGGAGTAACAAACAAAGAACTGCGCGCAAATGATGAATACGCGCAAAATTGAGGAGTAACAAACAAAGAATTGCGCGCAAATGATGAATACGCGCAAAAGCGAGGAGTAACAAACAAAGAATTGCGCGCAAATGATGAATACGCGCAAAAGCGAGGAGTAACAAACAAAGAACTGCGCGCAAATGATGAATACGCGCAAAAGCGAGGAGTGGCAAACAAAGAACTGCGCGCAAATCATAAATACGCGCAAAAGCGAGGAGTGGCAAACAAAGAACTGCGCGCAACCCATATATAAACCCAAACTCACAAAAACGAAGATGGTGTGTTAAATAGTTGTTTGTGTACATCTTCCTATAGTCAATGGCAAGTCTGCCATTTTTGCTTAAAGTCCAAATACCTCTCTCTTTTCCCTTGTAAAATATAAAAAAATATATTATTCTATTCCCAAAAGGAATGAATGTTCATTCCGAATCATATATTGACTAAAGTGAGGAGAGAGTATATGACGGACGCAAAAAAGTCGAAGCGGCAAGATATATTGGATGCCGCGATTGTTTTGTTTGCAGAGAGGGGGTATAACGGGACGACGGTACCAATGATTGCTGATGCTGCAAAGGTTGGGGCAGGAACGATTTATCGTTATTTTGATCATAAAGAGAACTTAGTTAATGTGCTCTTCCAGGAAAAACTAAATGCGTTATTTGAACAATTATTAAAGGATTATCCGACTGATGCAAGTATCCGTGAACAATTTCATCATATCTTTGAGAGTATTCACCACTTTGCGATGGGAGATACACATGCGCTACATTTCATTGATTCTCATTGTAATGAAATGTTTTTAACAGAAGAGAGTCAGGAACTTTTTGATTCGTTTATAGAGTATATCTCCAATGTTGTTAGGGTTGGTCAAGAAAGAGGAGAAATCATTGTTCTACAAACAGAGGCTTTGATAGGTATTGTTTATGGTGCCATTGTACAAATCTTAAAAATGGTGCGGGCAGGAACGATCGATGGTAGTTCTCCTTTAATGGATAACTTAGAGGAATGTTGTTGGAATGCGATTAAAGCCAACTAGTTAAGCTAGCTTGAAAGTTGATTTCAAGCTGAACATAAATAGGAATGAATATTCATTCCGTTATTTAAAAAAGAGAAAGGAGCCAGAACGTGTCAAAGTTTAAAAATGTAAGAACCCTATTATTTTTCGGGTGGGTTGTCATCTCAATATTAAGTTTCCTTTGGATGCCGAATATGGATGACCTTGTTAGAGAAAAGGGGCAAATAACCATACCAGATAATGCCTTAAGTAGAGAAGCGTCACACATGTTAGAGGAAATGGATGAGAATGCAAATACGTATGATTTTATAGCAGTAATAGGATCAAAAGATGGCAAGAAAATGTCTAATCAGGAGAAAGAGGAATTAGATAAACTTCTTGCAGAATTAAAAGCCAGACAATCAACACTTGGTATCGAAGAGATGACAACGCATTTAGATGGTGAAGAAGCAGCTTCGGTTCTAACAGCTGAAGATGGTTCGACCATACTAGCGCAGATTTCTATTGACCGAGAGCAAGGAGAATTACAGGAAGTCGCTAATTCTCTTAGAAGTGAGCTCATAACAGATTCACTCCAGGTTTCTATTACTGGCAACGAACTTGTCATGGAAGACTTTGTTCAGGCGACGCAGGATGGGATTAAGAAAACCGAGGCAATTGCCGTCGTATTCATCCTACTCGTATTAATTCTTGTTTTCCGTTCACCGATTATACCGGTTATCTCATTATTATCTGTGGGTGTATCCTATATCGTCTCTATGTCTATTATTGCCAACTTAGTAGAATCATTTAATTACCCATTTTCAAATTTTACGCAAGTATTCTTAGTAGTGATTTTATTTGGAATAGGTACGGACTATAATATTTTACTTTTTACGAGGTTTAAAGAAGAGCTGAGTAAGCAAGAAACCATTTTAGAAGCACTGAAAGTTACCTATCGTACGGCAGGAATTACTGTTTTATATAGTGGTTTAGCGGTGTTTATTGGTTTTATTGTATTAATGTTTGCTCAATTTAGCTTGTATCAAGCTAGTTCGGCAGTAGCTATTGGTGTAGCAGTCCTTGTCGGAGTGTTGTATACATTTAATCCATTTTTCATGTACGTATTAGGGAAGAAAATGTTTTGGCCATCTAAGAAATTTGATGGTCATGCAGACAGTAAATTTTGGGGATTTCTATCAGGACATTCAATAATGCGTCCTTTTCTCTCATTACTTATTGTCCTCCTTATCTCTTTGCCATTTGTATTCAAATACTCGGGAGAATTAAGCTATAACGACCTTCTTGAAGTAGATGATTCTTTTGAATCAAAACAGGGGATCAATCGGATAGAAGACCATTTTCCTTCTGGGTTCTCAGCACCGGCAACATTAGTTATAAAAAATGAGCAATCACTCAATCAACAAGAGTCATTGCAAGCGATAGATGAATTGACAGAGAAAATATTAGCTGTAGATGGCGTATCCAAGGTACAATCTGTAACAAGACCAGCTGGAGAAAAAATAGCAGAACTCTATTTAAATGATCAAACAGATCAATTAAATCAAGGGATTGGGGATGCTAACAAAGGGGTAGGAACGATACATGATGGTTTATCTTCTGCTGAAGGAGAATTATCAGCCAATCAAAATAGTAATCAATTAGAAGATGTGCAAACACTCATTGATGGAACAACAAATGCTAAAAACGGAGCGTCGACCTTAGTTGAGGCACTGAATGAATTAACATCTGGAATTCAATCAGGTAGTAGTGGGGCAAGTGAGTTAAATCAAGGGATTGCAGATGTGAAGGCAAGTGTGGAACAGCTTTCTGGTGCAACTGGCACATTATTGAATGGCTATACAGATCTGCAAACAGGTCTTTCGAATACAGGCAATGTATTTTCGCAGATGAATACTGCTGTAACAAGCATGACTTTAGCATTTACGCAAATTGAGCAATCATTAACAAACTATATTGAAGAAAATCCCGAAGCTGCTTCAGATGAACATATGCAATTAGCATTAGGAACAGCAGGGGAGGCAAAGCAACAAGTTGAGGGGTTAAATGCGCAATTAGAAGCTGTCCATCCGCAATATGAAAGAGCGATGTCCCAGTTTGAAGAAGCGAATGCAGGACTAGAGCAAGTGGATGCTGGTTTAGAAAAACTGCATAACGGTTTAGTTGCATTAGAGTCAGGTGCAAATGAATTGCAAGCAGGGCTAGCAAATGGTGCAAATGCATCAGACGAAATGGCAACAAAATCGGGTGAATTAGCGTCTGGTTTAGCCCAGATTAATGAGGGACAAACCATGCTCCAAACGGGTTTAAATGATTTAAGTGAGAAAATGGTGGAGTTACAAAAGGGATTAGCAGAAAGTACAGATGGATTAAATCAAGTAGGAGAAGGTTTACAGGATGCAAATAAGTATCTTAGCGGGTTAAGTGACTCGAAAGCTTCAGAGAAATTCTTTATTCCAGAGGAAGTGTTAAATGGAGAGGAATTCCAGCAAGCACTTGATATGTATGTATCAGATAATCAAAAAATGACGACGTTGACGATTGTGTTAGAAGAAAATCCTTATACAAATGAAGCCATGAAGGTAATGGAGGAAGTCAATCGTCAAGTGCCGGCAAGCTTGAAGGCAACCATTTTACAAGATGCTGAATATGCAATCGGTGGGCAAACACAGCAAAATCTAGATTTACAAAATATTGCTACAGAAGATTTCGCCCGAACGGCAACAATAATGTTAATTGGCATTGGCGTCGTTCTAATGGTCATTACCCGTTCTGTTATGCAGCCATTATATATTATTGCTGCACTTCTATTAGCCTACTATACTTCATTAGGTATTAGTGAATGGATGAGTCAATCTATTCTTGGCGTGGGTGAACTCGCTTGGAATGTGCCGTTTTTTGGCTTTATTATGATTATCGCTCTTGGGGTCGATTATAGTATCTTTCTTATGATGCGTTTTAATGAAGTGGATGGTAATCCAGTAAATGCGATCTTAACGGCAGCGAAAAATATAGGTGGAGTAGTGATATCGGCTGCTATTATTTTAGGAGGGACCTTTGCTGCATTAATCCCTTCAGGTGTTATTACACTGATTGAAGTGGCGCTAGTTGTGATAATTGGGCTAATCATGCTGAGCTTACTTATGCTACCAATCTTAGTCCCATCATTTTTAGCCATTGGGGAGAAATTAAAGAGAAGAAGAGAAGAGACCTAAAGTTAAGAAGAACAATCTCTTCCCCGGTTTTCTTAAGACCTTTCAAGCAGAAATAAGAAAAGAGCCGAACATTTGCTTCGGCTCTTTTGCTTTAATCCTTCTTTAACTTCGCAGCCCAGAAATTCCCTAATGACTGTAATCCTTGTACTAAAATAATCAGTAAAATGACTGTGACATACATCACATCAACTTCATATCTTAAATGTCCATAACGGTAGGCTAAGTCACCAAGTCCTCCGCCGCCAACGAGTCCCGCCATTGCTGTAGCACCAATTAATCCAATTGTTGCAATCGTGAGTCCAAGAACGATTGAAGAGCGAGATTCTCTAACAAGTACATTCCATATAATATGTCTTGTTTTAATTCCCATTGCTTCATAGGCTTCGACTACGCCACGGTCAACCTCAAGTAATGCTGATTCCATTAAGCGCGCAATATATGGAGCAGTATAAATAACAAGTGGGACAATTACGCCTTTTACACCAATCGATGTACCGACAATAAATTTGGTAAACGGTAGAATGAAAAATAATAAGATAATAAAAGGTACGGAACGAATGACGTTAATCACTACGTTGAGCACATTATATACAAATTTATTATCTAGGGCTTTACCTGGTCTAGTCAAAACAAGGAGAATCCCTAATGGTAGCCCGATCAGAATGGAGATAGCGAGAGAGATACCAACCATTTGGAAGGTTTGTATCGTTGATTCCCATAAATCAGCACCCCATGCATCAAGAAATTCGTTGATGGCGTTCATTGAGTGTCACTCCTTCCACATGGACTTGTTTCTCTTGTAAAAATTGTATGGCTTTGTTAATTTCTGCTGTATCGCCTTTAAAATGGACAAGCAACTGTCCGAATGCTTCATCTTTTAATCTTGTAATATTACCAGATAAGATATTAGGGAAAATATCATATTTTTTCGTTACTAATGCAAGTGCAGGATCACCTGATGATTCACCAAAGAAAGATAATGTTGCCACTTGGCCACTTTCACTTAATTCCTCTAATAGATCATCGGGGATATCATGTGAAAATAAGCTATTAACGAATCTTTTTGTTGTACTGTGTTGAGGAGAGGTAAAGATATCCTTCGTTCGTCCCTCTTCAATAATTTCCCCATTTTCCATAACGGCCACACAATCGCAAATCCTTTGGATAACATTCATCTCATGTGTAATAAGGAGAATCGTAATCCCTAATTCTTTATTGATTTTTAATAGCAAATCAAGAATTGCCTCTGTTGTATCTGGATCTAAGGCGCTTGTTGCTTCATCGCTGAGTAATACTTCTGGTTCATGCGATAATGCACGTGCAATAGCAACCCTTTGCTTTTGGCCACCAGATAACTCAGCTGGATAAGCATTTTGTTTTTCACTTAAACCGACAATCTCTAAATATTTATTAACGCGGCTCTTTACTTCTTTCTTATCTAATCCTGTTAGTTTAAGAGGGATAGCAATATTATCATAAACTGTTGCTGTTTTTAATAAGTTAAACCCTTGAAAAATCATGCCGATATGACTTCTTGCTTCACGGAGTTTTCCTGGTGTCAGCGTGGTTAAATCCACCCCATTGACTTTTACAGAACCACTATCAGGTTTTTCAAGTAAGTTCACACAGCGAATTAATGTACTTTTACCAGCGCCGCTGTATCCGATAACCCCGTAGATTTCTCCTTGATTCACTGATAGTGAGACATCCTTTAATGCATGGATGCTTCCTTGTTTTCCTGTAAAGGTTTTGGTTATATTCTTAAGCTCTATCATGATTTGATGCTCCCTCCGTAACGCTCATTTTTAATCATTTTACCAAGAGACGATAACTGATCCGTCAAATTCCTCTTCAACAAACTTTTCAATTTCTTCACTGCGGTAGATATCAGCTAATTTTTCAAGAATTTCATCATCTTTATTCTCCGTACGGACAGCAGCGTGGTTTACGTAAGGTGAATCCTTAGGCTCGATAAAGATAGCGTCTTTAGAAGGGATAAAACCAGCTTCAATTGCAAAGTTCGTGTTAATAGCTGCAGCGTCAAGCTCTTCTAGCTGACGAGCGATTTGAGCAGAGTCAAGTTCAATAAATTCATAGTTACCATTGTTTTTTTCAATATCACGAACTGTTGAATTAATACCTGTTTCAGGATCTAATTCGATTAATCCCGCTTTTTCAAATAGTAATAGAGCTCGGCCACTATTTGTTGGGTCACTCGGAAGACCGATTTTTGCGCCATCTTTTAATTCAGCTACATCTTTTACATTGAGTGCATAGATGCCCATCGGGAATGAAACGGTATCAAAAGATTTAACTAAATCTAAATTTCTATCTTCTTTAAATGCATTAAAATAAGGCTCAGTTTGAAAAATGTTTAAGTCAATCTCTTTTTCAGCTAATGCGACATTTGGCATCACATAATCAGTAAATACTTGTGATTTAATGTTGATATCTTCTTCTTTAGCTAATTCAATTACTTTTTCTAAGATTTGCTCATGTGGACCTGCAGTGACACCAATGACTAATTCTTCATCGTCATATAATCCTTCTGTAGAGTTGCTGGCTTCATCACTACCACATGCAGCTAAGCCTGTTAAAGATAATAAGAATGTTCCAGTTAGTAACCATTTTTTCATGATGTTTGAACTCCTTTTTGTTCATTTTGTTTTTCTAATAATCGAAGTGCTTGTAAAACAGAATGTTCACTTATCTCGTTTTTCATAAAGTGAATAGATTCAGTTGGGCGTATCGCCTTTTTTACAATTGTCTTCATTAATTGCTCATCATTCACATCAATAGTTAGACTAGAGAGACTACTTGGCAATTGCCAGCTCTCATAAAACGGGAGAAGGTAATCAACTTCCGTCCATTTTTCTTCAATGGCCAATTGACCAAGAATCCCGTAAGCGACTAATTCCCCATGAAGAAAATCTTGGGCTGCATCCGCTACGGTTAGTCCATTATGAAACGAATGGGCACCAGCGATTCGTCCTGCTTTTTCGCCGAATCCACCGACCATACCCCCAGTCATGATAATCGTTTCAATCACACGGATAAGTGCTTTTGAGGTTTCGTTTTTGGCTACTGATTGTAGTGCGGCTTCACCATCATTAAGCAATGTATCTCGGCAAATTTTAGCTGAAAATTGCGAAACTTGTTTAGGTACAGGAAGTGTTTCTTCAGGGTAAAAACTTTCAATTAGAGCTTCAGCTTCATAAAACTTGGCTAATGTATCCCCAATTCCTGCTTTTAAATAAGTAATAGGCGCTTTAGCAATAATTTCAGGTTCAACCAATACGAGGGTTGTCGCAATAGGGAACTCGGTATAATGAGTAAAGCTGCCTTCTTCATTATAAAAAACACTTAATGGTGTCCATGCGGCACAGGTAGCTGCGATTGTCGGTATAAGAATGGATTGAACAGATGCTTCAATCGCAACTGCTTTTGTTATATCTAATGCTGTCCCACCACCAATACCTATTACGCCATTAGCACCATCATTTGTTATTATTTCTTGGATGTCATGGACCTTTTTTAAGGTAGTGTGACCATCTATATAATGAAGGTGAATGTTGTTATCTATTACTTCCTTGGGCAAGTAGGGTTGCACGGCTTGCCAAGCTTTTTTACCGGTTATGATATGGTATTTGGAAACAGAAATATCTTTAAGTAGGTCGGGGAGTTCTGTTAGAATGCCTGAACCTAATAAATAATGTCCTGGAGCCCCTTTTACGATTGTTACAGTCATTTCCTCTCCTCGTTTCTCTTTTGATGTGATGATAAAAACAAAAATGCCTCTCATCATGAGAGGCATAAATATACTAGAATAGTAGTAAACCTCTCTCATATATCAAAATACCAAAAAGTATTTTGCAGGATTTAGCACCTGTTCATATGGGTATATGAATGGTTGCCGGGCGTCGCAGGGCCAGTCCCTCAGCCGCTCTTTATAAGAGAAAATGCTTTATTAAATTATATTCATAATATTATCTATTACATGAAAAGTCAATAACATAATTGAAATTAATCATTAAACTAGTGATGGTGTTCTACTTGTGGGGTGTTTTCTTCAATCGGATGAATTGAGTTCTTCGCTTCTTGATGAATTCCCGATGCGCAGATAATGGCGATGCTTAATAAGAATGTTAGATAGAAGGGCACAGGTCGATTTTTCAATGCTTCCTTTAATGAATGTTTTTTGTGCATGAGAAGCATCATGGCAAAAATACTAATTAAATAAATCAGATCCATGCTAATGATCATAAATGTAACTTCACTGGGTACCAACATAATGCCTAGCATTGCCCCCATCATACTTCCCATGAGACTTGACGCTTGAGCTTCAACGAGTCCGTTTGTTTTAAACGGTAGTCCTATAAAAATGGCAATGACAGCGCTAATGAGAATTGATAATACAGTTGCTTTAGCCATTTCTGGTAACCACACAGATATAATCAAACCGATTGTTAAGCTACTCGTCATACCAACCACCATGGGAATACATTTAGAATATTTTGTAGCTATTTCTTTCTTTTTTCTAACGGCACTAATAAAGAAAAAGAAACTGTAGCCGACAACTAGAAAAAGACTGAACAAAGCAAGCATATTCAAATTACCCTCCTTTGGATGCTCATAAAATACCTCGATGCCTCCTTTCATATATATTTTGTATCGTAGTGATTATGTCAGTGCAATGATAAGAAACTTTTTATACTGTTCATTCGTAAATGAATAAAGCAATATTTTCAAACTAAGAAAAGTGGTAGTCTTGGTTTATAAGTTTTCATTCAGAACAGTTTTATAAAAAAAGGAGTTTTTATATGGGGGAAGAAATAAAGATTAGACCGATACATATAAATGATGCAAGAGATATTCATGAAATGCATAGGCAAGATTCTATTATTCAACAAACAATGGCCTTATCATCGGGGAGATAAAAGATATTGAAGATTATATTGAAGGACTTACAAAAGAAGACCATGTATTTGTTGCAGAATGTAACGGTCATGTTCGAGGGATAGCTTCCTTAGAAGAGAGAAGTGGAAAGTTAAGATATAGCGGGAATGTGCCTATCTCTATTAATGAAGAAGTACAAGGAAGAGGGATTGGCAAGACGCTTCTTGAGCGAATAGTAAAGCTTGCCGATGAAGAGTTAGGACTCATCAGATTAGAGTTAGATGTATGTGCAGATAATATAAGGGCGATTGCATTATATGAAATGTTTAACGAGGCTTTGTCTAGCTCCGGACGCCATCGGCTCGAGGTCATAAGCCAATTCGTCAAAAAGGTTAAAAAACAACCTTTCTGCCGGCTCGTCTTATGCTTGTCACCGATAAGCGGGCGCCCTGCGCTTTTCTAATTTATAGATGTCATTATTATGGGAAGAATTAAAGAGAACCTTTAAATAGAAACGATTTAATGTTAAAATTTTACTTCCTGCACGTTAATTAAATCATAACTAAAGGAGAACAGCTGCTTTGAATCACTTAATAATGGAACAACTAAAAACCTATTTTAAAGGAATCAACCCAGATGATTTAGTTATGGAGCAGATGGAATTTGAAGAAAATGTGTATGATATCCTGTTGGAAGATTGGGGAGAGTCAATTGGCTCGGTTCGTATGGATGAATTAGGTGTGGCAGAGTTTTTCATTTATACGGATGAACTAGATGAAATTCCAGGGGAAATGAGTAAGTTTGATATGATCATGCAAGCAGAGCAGTTTATAGAAAGGTTCTATGATTCGACTTTCAGGCATGGGTTATATTTGTCAGCATACATTGACTTAGGTGAATATCATATGATTTTATATAATCGCAAAGATGAGCGGTTGAATAAGGAACTCCCTCATTCTGGAATTAGTTTTACAATGCTTAGTAATGGGGTATTAAGTGCAGTCGAAAGAGAAAGCATGGATTTTGAACTTGTCTATCCCAAAACACTGATTACGAATGAAGAAGCGAAGCGGATTTATTTAAATCATTTAAGGATTCTACCTGTTATTGCAAAGTATGATAATGACATATTTGTCAATGGTGATGATGAGTATCACTATGTTTATCAGTTGGAGGATTTTATTCTTGGTGTACACACAAATGGGGGAATACTTACCTCGGATTCGTTTGGTGTTGGCAAAACGCTGATGACATCCTTACCCGATTTGGCTGAATTTATAGATATTTATACATTGGCGGGAATGACGGAAGACCATATGCTTGTAGCTGAAGCAAAAACGAAAAGTGGTAGACTAGAGGTATGGAGTAAGTTACCTAAAAAATCTTTACGGGTGAGTGAGGAAGATTTATTAGATGATGAATTAGATATCCCTGGTGCGATAAAATTTGTATTCAATGCGGATGGAAGACTGCTTAAATTAATGGGCTTAGATGATTCTGAAACGTTTGTTTCTGGACATGTTAATTCGAAAGTGGCGCTTTTAACTGCTACATCAGTGTTACAAGCAGTTTGTGATAACCCTCATGATTATTTTAAACTGCAACAATTAGACAATAATGCAATAAGTCAAAAACCCGCAAACGGCATATACGATTTTACGTTTATTCGACAAGAAAGGGGCGTTCAAGTAGCTGATGCTTTGGTTCATATTCAAATAGACGATACAGGCTTGGTGAAATATGTAGATGTAGATAGTGAGGTACTCCAAGACTTCTCAAAGGTATCATTTGTCGCAAGCCTTACATTTAAAGCGGCAACAGAAATGATTAAGGAAAAGCTTTTTATGGAATTAAGCTGGGGAAAGAATATAGAGAAGCATCAATACACATTAACTTATTTACCGACCTATCCACTTACTACTGGTCATATTAAAATGATTGATATGAATACAGGGGAACCGTGGGTTATTGACACGAGTTGTATGGATCAATATTAAAACGAATACTGCCTTTTATGCTGAATAATGTATAAAGGCATTTTTTAATTAAGTGGCTAATACAAAGATACAAGGCTAAAGGTCTTGAAAATCGAGTTTAATATATTTTTAATTGGGTAAAAGGTGTAAGGGATTTGTCGAACGGTTGTGTATTCTGTCAGACAAAGAATAATAAATAAAATTTGTCTTAAACTATAACAAAGGTTTTTAGAGGCAGATTAAAGTGAAGTAGAAAAGATTTTTGGGAAAGGAACAATCTATGAAGAGAGTATCGAATGTTTTTTGGATAACTGTAGTAATTGTATTTATTTTTGTCGCTTTAGGTGTAGCGATTCCTAGTGTGTTCGAAAGGATAACAGCTAATTTACAAGATTTATTAACAAATGGTTTTGGATGGTATTACCTTATTTTGGTAACGATCATTGTCGTATTTTGTCTATTTCTCATTTTTAGTCCTATTGGCTCGATTAAATTAGGGAAACAGGATTCTAAACCGGAATTCTCTACTATCTCTTGGTTTGCGATGTTGTTTAGTGCTGGTATGGGCATCGGGCTTGTATTCTGGGGAGCGGCAGAACCGGTATCTCATTATGTCACACCTCCACTGGCGAACGGAGAGACAGATGAAGCGTTTAGAGAATCTTTACGATATACTTTCTTTCATTGGGGCATACATGCATGGGCTATATATGGACTTGTCGCTTTAGTATTAGCCTATTTTCAATTTAGAAAAGATGAACCGGGTTTAATCTCAGCCACATTAAAGCCTCTTTTTGGAAAAGCGATGGACGGTTTTTGGGGTACACTAATTGATGTATTGGCTGTATTTGCAACAGTTGTAGGGGTAGCAACGACCTTAGGGTTTGGTGCAGCACAAATTAATGGAGGATTAACGTATTTATTCGGGATCCCTGACAGTTTTATAGTACAAGTAATCATCGTTGCGATTGTCACAGTATTATTTATGCTTTCAGCGTGGTCAGGCTTGAGTAAAGGCATTCAATATTTAAGTAATGTAAATATGGTTTTAGCAGTAATATTGGTACTGCTTGTCTTTGTTTTAGGTCCAACAGTACTTATTTTAAATATGTTCACAGATACGATAGGTGGTTACATACAAAATATAATGCGAATGAGTTTTAGTATTTCACCACTGAATGAGGACCATCGATCATGGATAAATGATTGGACTATATTTTACTGGGCATGGTGGATTTCATGGTCTCCATTTGTCGGAATTTTTATCGCTCGTGTTTCAAAAGGTAGAACAATAAGAGAGTTTATCTCAGGTGTACTATTAGCTCCAGCGTTAGTTAGTCTTTTCTGGTTTGCGGTATTTGGTACATCAGCCGTGGACGTTCAAAGAAGTGGAGCGGTTGATTTAAGTCAATTTCCAACGGAACAAGTACTATTTGGTGTTTTCAGTGAGTTTCCAGGGTCTATGGTGATTTCGATTATTGCTATTCTATTGGTAGCCATTTTTTTCATTACTTCAGCAGATTCGGCCACATTTGTGCTAGGTATGCAAACAACTTATGGCTCTTTAAATCCTCATAATTCTGTTAAGCTGACTTGGGGAGTGGCACAATCATTAGTAGCCTTAATTTTGTTATATAGTGGGGGCTTACAAGGTTTACAAAATGCATTGATTATTTCCGCTTTCCCTTTCTCATTTATAATGATATTAATGATGATTTCAATTTATCGGTCATTAATGCAAGAAAAGAAAGAATTGGGTTTATATATTAAACCGAAGAAAAGAAAAAAAGAGCAATAAATAAAAGAAGCGCGGGGCTTTTATTCGCGCTTCTTTTTAGTTACAGTAAAGTATCATTCTTTATTTTAC
Organism: Cytobacillus sp. FSL R5-0569; assembly: GCF_038007265.1. Taxonomy (NCBI): domain Bacteria; kingdom Bacillati; phylum Bacillota; class Bacilli; order Caryophanales; family Bacillaceae; genus Cytobacillus; species Cytobacillus sp. FSL R5-0569. Next base: position 3,932,938 of record NZ_JBBOWW010000001.1, on the reverse strand, counting down.
TTTTCTTAAAACCATCATACGAAGCATAAACAGCTGAAATGATTGTAATCGCAATAGATACCCCAATAATTGTGTCAAGAATTGAGCTTATACTTGTTGTTGTTGTGTTAAAGAGCTGACTAAGTTCATTGATTAAATTACTGTGAAAGAGATTTGGTTGCAGAATAATTAATAGGAACAAAATTGTATACAAGAGTTGATAGATAGTGTTAATGGTTGCTAAAGATTTGGTCCACTGCCTCTTTACCCATTTATATACCGTTAATGTGAGCTCGCATAAAAGAACAATCAAAACAAGTGGCCAGAATGAGAGAAGAAGCTCTTGGTTGAAAATCGGCGTCAGTAGGGTTAACCCTGTTTCTTGATTATTTTGTGTATAGATACCGACCCTATCAAGTGCGATGAAGTAAATGGTACCCCATATTGCTGTCCAAAGGAACGCAGCAAAAATATCGATCTTCGTGATTCCTTTTTTCTTGGGAATAACAGTGATATTTTTCAAATCATCTGGTGTCCATTTTTCTCCTGTACCGGCGATTTCATAAGGCGCGACGCCAGTTCGTTCCATAATGATGAAGACAATAGCGACCCAGAATACGACTTGGATAGCTGTAGATATAACCGTCCAAATCCCTTTGCCAAAGACAGTAAATATATAAGTCCAATCTTGATCGCTGTTTAGGTAAGTAATTACTCCTTCAAAAACGATAAAAGCAACAGCAAACCCAATGGCAAGTTGTAAAATCATCTTCATAGTGGTCATGAATAAGTCATAATAATCAGGACCGATTAAATAGGAGGGCGCATCGCGATAATTCTTCGCGATTTCTGCAGGATCTCCTAAGTCCTCCAATACAGCTTTAACATCTTCGAGCGAATAATTCTCTGGTAGCGCATCTAAGATGGATGATTTTAGCTCTAAAGCAATGTCATTCCGTTGTTTTTCTGGTAGACGCTTTGTAACCTCATGGATATAAACATCAATCCATTCCATTGTTATTTCCCCCCTCTAATAATAAATTCATTTCAGTAGACATTTTTGCCCACTCCTCCTTTAATACTGCGAATATTTTCTTCCCATATTCACTAAGCTGATAATATTTTCTTGGTCTGCTTTCGGTTGTGTCCCAACTACTAGTGACAAGTTCTTGTTTTTCCAGTCGTCTAAGTAGAGGGTATAAAGTACTTTGTTCTATTTCGATGCCTGATTGTTCTAAGTTTTGTACTAAAGAGTAGCCATATTGTGGTTCGTCTAACTGACTTAAAACCGCTAATGTAAGTGTTCCACGTTTTAGCTCTGTTGTAAGGGAATGTAATAAGTCTTTCAATTGTAATCACCTCGTTAATAACAATAGTGTATATCATACAGTATTATGAAATCAATAATAATGTGCATAATATTTTTCGACAGCATTTCTTAACATAAATCTCCAAGGTAGAATAGCTGAAAATGAGAAAGAATAAGAATGCAGAGGACAAGATACATTCGACATTATTTTCAACCATCAGGTTTGTTAACGTGTGGAACGGTTATTTACATAAAGTAATATCTTTTTACTAATGGTAACAAGCGGTGTTATGGTATGATAAACACTAGATTATAAGGAGGGACAGATAAATGGAAGGCGCTTTTTCATTCCTTGATTCTGAGAACACCTGGATACAGCTAGGGATATCAATAGGAATCGTAATACTTTTTTTAATTTTTCGCGGTATTTTTGCAAAATATTTGTTTCAACTATTAATGAAGGTGAGTAATAAGGCAAACTCTCAGCTTTTATCTCATATCTTTCTTTCTTTTGAAAAACCGGTGAAATGGATTTTCATCATTGTCGGTCTATATATCGCAATGGACTTTTTCCCATATTTAGAACAACATAATAGGATATTTGTTGCACTTATAAAATCCGCATTTATCACTATGATTGCTTGGGGATTATATAATGTAGCATCAGCTTCATCAGCAGTCTTTATAAAAATGCGTGATAAGTATAAGTTAGAGGTGGATGATATTCTCATTCCATTTTTATCACGTATGTTAAGAATAGTGATTATGGTTATTGCTGCAAGTATTATCTTGCAAGAGTTTGGATACCATATCAGTGGTCTTGTAGCAGGGCTTGGTATCGGTGGTGCTGCAATTGCTTTTGCAGCGAAGGATGCAATCGGTAACTTATTCGGAGGTTTCGTCATCATAACCGAGAAACCTTTTACAATCGGTGATTGGATTATGACGCCGAGTGTTGAAGGGACCGTAGAAGATATTTCCTTCAGAAGTACAAAAGTCCGGACATTCGCACAGGCGATTGTTACATTACCAAATGGGACAATTGCGAATGAACCCATTACGAATTGGAGCCGAATGGGAAAAAGACAAATTACCTTTAATTTATCGATCTCACATGAGACACCAAGACATAAGCTACAACGTATTGTTGATAGAATTCATTCAACTTTAGTAAATAATGATGATATCCATCCAGAAACCATCTTTGTTACTTTTGATGAAATTAAAGATAATTCATATGACTTATTTTTGTATTTCTTTACGAACACAACCAATTGGGGAGAATTCCTTAAAATTAAAGAGAATATTAACTTTCAAATCATTGATATTCTAGAGCAAGAAGGTGTCATCATTGCGCTAGAAAGCACTCGCGTATATGTTGATTCCGACAAGCTCCTTGCAGATCAGAAGGAAAACAAAGATCAATTAATGTTAGGGAAAGATTCTTAAAAACGAAATCGCTTCTTGTTTAGAAAAGAAGCGATTTCTCTTTTGGTAAAATAATTGAATATTCTACATAATGAAGGGTGAGATAGATGCAAAAATTATTATTAACCGGTTTTGAACCTTTTTTAGATTTTCCAATTAATCCAACCGCAGAAGTTGTGGAAGCATTAGATGGCAAAAAAATTGGGAATTATCATGTGCAAACGGCCTTGCTCCCCGTCTCGTTTAAACATGTAAAACAAACACTTATAACAAAAATGGAAGAAATGAATCCAGATGCCGTGATACTTATGGGGCTAGCAGCTGGTAGAGATAAAATAACGCCCGAGCGGATAGCGATTAATGTAAATGATGGACCTGTTGATAATAACGGAGTTCAACCAGTGGATGAGCCTATTCACATGGATGGCGAAGATGGTTATTTCTCTACTCTACCTAATAGGCAAATGATCGAAAGGCTTCATCATCATGGTTTCCCTGCAAAAATTTCTAATACAGCAGGAGCTTATTTATGTAACCATGTGATGTATCAAGTACTGTATTATATAAAAAAACATAACATTAATATCCCAGCAGGGTTTATTCATATTCCTGCGTCTCATCGATTAGCATTGACCAATAGTAAACTGCCTAGTTGGAGTCAAGAGGATTTAACAAGGGCGATCGAAATATGTATAGAAACGTTAGAGTAGTTAGGGGAATCTAATGTGATTTTAGGTTGAATTAGCATTTAAAGCAACAAATCCGAATAGCGTTAGAGTCTGAAGAGGCCTGGCAAGTGAAAGATATATCTTATATTGGGAGAGGAGTATTAAACGCTGTTTATCTAATTGAAGACCGTTCAAAAGGAAAGTTTGCAGTAAGAACTCCTTGGCTGTTATATTCTCAGTGTATAAAAACTGCCACAGAACATCATCTGTGGCAGTACAAACATAAATTAATTTTTGTATTCTATACGTTATTAGCAGATTTAGATTTTTGCTTATCTCCTTGTTTATCTTTCTCTAATAAAACAATTAATCCTGGTAAAAGTACACCTCTTATAAGGAATGTATCTAATAGAATTCCAACGGCTACAATAAATCCGAATACAAATAGTAACTCGATAGGTTGTGTCATTAGAACAGCGAATGTTGCGGCTAGAATCAAGCCGGCTGAAGAAATGACTCCACCTGTATGAGAAACAGCTAATTGAACAGCTTCTTTGACACTATGGTGCTTTCTTTCTTCTTGAAAGCGAGAAACGAGCATAATATTATAATCGATTCCAAGTGCGACAAGAAATACAAAGGCATATAAAGGAACGCGGTTACTTACAGCATCGATTCCGAAAAATATCTCTGTTAAAAATGTTCCTAATCCTAATGCTGCTAAGAATGATATGAGAATAGTTCCCATCATATAGATTGGCATTTTGATCGATTTTGTCAAAGCAATAAGGAGCAAGAAGATGAGGACCGTTTCAAGGGTAACAATCAAAAGGATATCATTATTGTTCACTTTACGATCATCTAATGATGACGCTGTTTCCCCTGAAAAATAAATGTCACCATCTATATTACTGTTATCTAATAACTCTTCTTTCTCATTTACTATTTTTTCTAGTTCATTAATACTTTCAATCGCATAAGGACTGTCATTGAAAGTCAAGCTCAGTTGAAGAACTTGATTGTTTTCAGCTGTCCCAGAAGGTCTAACTTCATTTACTTCTGACCTTGATGAAAGTTGTTCGACAATAGAAGAAATTTGTTCTTCAGATAATGCTTGTGATGATTCAACTAAAACAGTTGTTGGTGCAAGATCGCCGCTAGAGAAGTTTTCTTCTAATACTTCATAACCGACACGAGATGGCATATCTTCAGGGAAAGATTTTATCGTATCAAATTCATAGTCTAAGTTTGAAATATTTAATGCAGAAACGACCAAGATAACCCCGACAGATACAACTGATACAATCGGTTTTTTGACAACGAATTGTCCTACCTTACTCCAGAAAGAACTTCCTTTCACTGAATGGTCTCCCACTTGCGGTACTTTTGGCCAAAATGCTTTTCTGCCAAATAACGCAAATAACGCAGGGATGAGCGTTATGGATGAGATCATGATAATCGCCATTGCTGTTGCGAAAGTTGGAGCGAAGTTTCGATAATCACCAAACTCGGCAAAGAACAGAACAAGCATAGCGGCAAGAACCGTGCCTCCAGAGAAGAAAACAGGCATGCCAACGCTTCTCATGGCCACTTTCATCGCTTCAAAAGAGTTTTCATGGTTTTTTAATGCTTCTCTAAAACGTGAAAATACGAAAAGTGAATAATCAACTACTGCTGCAAATAACAAGATCAACATAATCGAAATAGTTTGTTGACTGAGATTTAATCCTAGGCTTCCGAAAATACCTAATGACTTCATAACAACTTCATAAACAAAGCCAGCAGCCAATAAAGGAATGATAGCAAGCAGTGGTGAGCGATAAATAACAATAAGTAAGACTAATATTAAAGCGACAGTAGATAAAATAAGGACAACATCAGCTCTTGAAAATAGGTCAAGAGAGTCTGCACTAATGCCAGCAGGTCCAGTTACCCAAAAGTTTAGGTCTGTTTGATCTTCGACAATATCTTGCATTTGATGAATGGAAGTTTGAATATCTCCGCTTTCCATACTAGATGCAAATTGTAGTGGAATAACTGCTATGGATTGATCATCAGAAAAGAAGCCTTTGAGTGCTTCAGGTGGTAATTGTTCTAGTGGAATGACCTCAGTTATTCCTTTAATGTCATTATCCTTAAAGCTATTTAGTTGTTCTGCTAAAACAGAGGTTTCAAGTTGCTCATCATTTTTATCCTGAAAGACAAGGATGGCAGGAATACCGTCAGCGCTTGGAAAGTATTTTTCTAATTTGTTTTGGGCGATAATCGATTGGCTATCTTCAGGGAGAGTAGCAATTCTTCCCACTTGATAATCTTTCGCATTAGGAGCAAAAAATGCTAACCCTAGCGCGATAACTAGCCAACAGACGATGGTAATCCAGGCCCCTTTTTTCGTTGCTACTCGATCAGTAATAGTATGGAGCAAGTTTTTCATTTGATAGGACATCCTTTCAAGTTAGGTTGGGGTAAATATCATAAAAATCCATGCTTCTATCATATTTTGCTCCAAAGTGACACATGTGTCAATTATTATGTGCGTATCCCGTTACTTACCATTTCAATAATGGATTGAACCCATTGCTCACGTGGTAACTGAAAATGATTTGGAATGGCTACTGATTGAAAAATAAAGCCTAATATCATTGTGTCTGGCAAGGAGGGGTTTAACTTTCCTTCTTGCTTACCTAATTGGACAAAGTTTTGTAAGCATGTATACATATTTATACTCATGCTCTTAAAATAAGTTTGATTTGCAACTGTTTTTTCGTTTGTTGTATTCACTTGCTTTGTAATATTGATTAATTCCTGAATCTCAGTTCTTTCAAAGATAATCTCCATTAAGTAAGTAAATTGCCGTTCAAAATCCCCTTTTTCCTCAATTTGCTCGAGTTTTTTCATAAACTGATTCATTTCATAAATCATAAAAGCTGTAATAAGTTCATCTTTATTTTCAAAATACTTATAAATTGTCCCTCTAGCTACATGTAGCCTTTCTGCTAGTAAACTAAACGTAAATCCTTCATATCCAACTTCTAGTAATAATGCTTGTGTATGTTCGTATAATTCTGTAATGGAGAACTTTCTATCTCTACCCATATTTATTCACCTCATCAATATTATAATCGTTTGTCATTTATAATCGAAAGTTATATCTTTTTCATTCATTATTTCTGCAAAAAGAAAGAAGATAAAGTGTTATATTGAGAAACTAGAAACTACTTTTATGGATTAATTACGAAAAAATGGAAGAAGAGAAGGGGAAGGTAAAATGTGGTCCGTTTTGGTAAAAAAAGATTATTAATCCGATGTGTAGAATGGGTATTTAGGATGAGTGTTAGTTAAACGAGAAACATTATTAAGAAATACTCTTATTTGTAAGTAAACATGATTAGACGTCAATCGTATAGGAAGAGATTAGTATGTTAGTAAAATTTTAAGTTGATTTATTAATTCTAAATATTTATATTTTTAAGAATATTTAAAATATAAATGTTGACTATAAAAAACAATAAAGTTAATATATAACATATAGTGATAGACAATCTTACATGGTAAGTCTATTACTATTGTTAAATATCTAAAAATTCTGTTAAATAACAGAATAAAGGGGGTTAATTATGAAGAAAATTTCTTTTGGTTTTATGAGTTTATTTTTAGTAGTATTGCTTGCTTTAACTGGTTGTTCAAATGAAGAGGCGGGGGGGAAGGAAAGCGGGGATTCAAATAATGGATCATCTGGAAGTTCTATTCTTAGTAAAGTGATTGATAATAAGAAGCTAGTTGCTGGGGTGAATGATGAATTGCCAGGGTTTGGCTACATCGATGAGAGTGGTAAGAACGTTGGGTTTGATGTTGATTTCGCTCGAGTACTAGCAGCGGGTGCGATAGGGGATGCCGAAGCCGTTGAGTTTAGACCTTTATCTGCTCAAGAGAGATTTACAGCTGTGCAAACAGGCGAAGTTGATGTGTTAATTAGAAACACAACATGGACAACAAACCGGGATTCGGAAGTTGGTTTGAATTTTGCTCCAACAACTTTCTATGATGGGCAAGGTATTATGGTGAGAGCTGACAGTGGGGTAGAGTCTCTTGAGGATTTAAAAGGTATGCGTATTGGTGTAGATACAGGAACAACAACAGAGCTGAACTTAGCAGATCAGATGAGGGCGCTTGGTATTGAGCATGAGGCGGTTGTGTTTGATGGTCAAGATGCAGTGGTAGCGGCATATGAATCAGGAAGCATCGATGCATGGACAACAGATAAATCAGGATTAGTTGCAAGGCAGGCAGTTATGGAAAATCCTGATGACCATAAGATTTTGGAAGAGAACTTATCGAAAGAGCCACTTGGACCGTCAGTAAAAGGTGGAGATGATAAGTGGTTTGATGCAGTGAACTGGATGGTTAATGCTACTATTCAAGCTGAAGAATTTGGCATCAATTCTAAAAATGTTGATGAATTTTTAGAATCGGAAAATCCTGAAATTAGAAGATTGCTAGGAACTGAAGGAAATCTTGGAGAACAGTTAGGGCTCCCTAATGACTTTGCCTACCAGATTATTAAACAAGTAGGGAATTATGGCGAAATTTTCGAGAAGAATCTTGGAGCAGATACTATTTTCAAGTTAGATAGAGGGTTAAACGCATTATACACTGATGGCGGAATTCTTTACTCTCCTCCATTCCGTTAAGTAAAGATAGACCTGCTTGATGAGAATTCTCTATAGCAGGTCTATTTTAAACTATTAGTTAAATAGGTACCTCTAGAAGGGAGTGTAAGATGTGAGTGAACTGTCGAATCAGAAGAAGTCGATTTCTCCACCATTTTGGCGAAATAAAAAGATTATCCCAATTATCTTACAAGTAGTATTTGCTATTATCGTTTTAGCATTCGGATATCTTTTAATTAACAATGCGTTAAGTGGACTAAGACAAATAGGTTTACAGTTAGGGTTCGATTTCCTTGCCAATACAGCGGGGTTTTCTATTTCGGAGGCGATGATTGATTATCAACCGACTGATACATATGGAAAAGCTTTACTCATAGGCATGCTTAATACATTGAGGGTTGCATTCTTTGGTATCATTTTGACGACTATTCTTGGATTGATTGTAGGGTTGTCGAGAATGTCGAATAACTGGTTATTAAGTAAACTTGCCGGAGCGTACATCGAGATTTTTCGAAATACACCATTGCTTGTACAAATTTTTATTTGGTTTTATGCCGTGTTTTTACCAATGCCAAAAATTCAAGAAGCCCTTCAGATTGGACCAATGCTTTTCTCAAATCGCGGTACAGCTATTCCTTGGTACGAAGAAAATCAAGGGATTTTACTCTGGGGCATTTTATTCCTTGTGTCACTGGTAATTGCTTTTTTTGTATATCGTTTGATGTTAAAGAAACAAATCGAGTCTGGGAAAAAGATTTTTCCATCATTGTGGGCGTTGGGCGTTATCGTGGTGGTTGCTATTATATCTTACGTAGTCACTGGAAATACACCAGTAACCTTCCATGCTCCGTCTGTTGCAGGAAATGGGTTTGATGGTGGTTTTGTCCTATCACCTGGATTTTCCGCTATATTACTCGGGTTGGTCATTTATACATCTACATTTATTGCAGAGATCATACGAGCTGGGGTCAATGGAGTCAATAAGGGGCAGTCTGAAGCTGCGAAAGCATTAGGGTTAAAAAATTCAACAGCTCTAAGATTGGTGATTTTCCCACAGGCTATTAGAATTATTATCCCACCTTTAACCAGTCAGTATTTGAACTTAACTAAGAATTCAAGTTTGGCTGTTGCAGTTGGTTATCAAGAGATTGTAAGTATCGGAAACACAGTAATGAATCAAGCGGGGCGCCCAATAGAGGCCATTGCGATAATGATTGCTGTTTATTTAACGTTTAGTTTAATTACTTCTTTATTTATGAACTACTTTAATAAGAAAGCACAACTCGTTGAAAGGTAGGTGTAAGCATGAACAATGAACCTCAAATAAACGTTACTACTGATACTTCGGTTGTGGGACCGCCTAAAAAAACAGTCGGTGTAGGTGGTTGGTTAAAGACAAACTTATTCGGTACTTGGCCAAATATTATCTTAACTATCGTGTCAGTTGCCATTATTTCATATGTTGTCTTCCATACAGGGGAATTTATTTTCACAGCTGATTGGACTGTTATCGAAACGAACTTTCGTTTACTCATGGTTGGGCAATTTCCATTAGAGGAGACTTGGAGAGTTTGGGTAGCTATTTTTCTCATTTCTGCTCTTTTAGGAAGCTCATGGGGGCTATGGCGAGGAGTGATGAGGCATGTGGCATTGGTTATTGCTGGGCTAATGCTCGTTTCGCTTGTCCTGCCATTTATCCAAACAAATACGAGGCTTATTCTTGTAGGGAATATTATTTTTATTTTCCTCTTTTATATAATAGGAAGAAAAGTGAAGAAGCTAAAAATCCCAGTTTTATTATTATGGATATTGTTCATTCCGCTTGTTATTTCTCTATTCAATGGTTTCGGTATTTTACCAAAAGTGAATTCTAATATTTGGGGAGGTTTCTTGTTAACGCTACTTATTGCAAGTGTGGCAATTGTTTGTTCTTTTCCTTTGGGAGTTTTATTAGCTCTAGGAAGACGAAGTAAACTCCCTGTAGTGAAATGGTTTTGTATCATTTATATTGAACTGATAAGAGGGATCCCTCTAATTACAATACTATTTGTATTTCAGTTGATGTTGCCGCTTTTTTTAGGTAATAGTATTGACGTGAGTAATGTCCTCAGGGCAATGGTTGGTTTCACATTATTTAGTGCGGCGTATTTAGCTGAAAATATAAGAGGTGGATTGCAATCGATCCCGAGGGGACAATTCGAGGCAGCGCAAGCTTTAGGTTTAAATTCCACATATACCATGGGTTTTGTTGTTCTTCCTCAAGCTATCAAAGCTGTAATTCCAGCTTGTGTTGGTCAATTTATCTCAATTTTCAAAGATACTTCTCTTGTAGCGATTGTAGGATTAACTGAATTATTAGGGATGGGGCAAAAGGTGATTGCAAATCCTGCCTTTTTAGGTAAGAACATGGAAGTATTTCTGTTTATCGCGTTTATTTACTTTATATTCTGTTCGCTTATGTCGTATGTAAGTAGAAGATTAGAAAATACTTTAGGTGCTGGAGAGCGTTAGGGGGATATATATAGATGGAAAGTATATTTGGAGTTGAGAAAATAGATATACCTATTGAAAAAAGAGAAAATATAATAGAAGTGAAGGGATTAAATAAATGGTTTGGACAACTGCATGTTTTAAAAGATGTAAATATTAGTGTGAAACAAGGTGAGGTTGTTGTTGTTCTGGGGCCATCTGGTTCAGGGAAATCTACTTTTATTCGCACCCTTAATGCTTTAGAAGAGTTCCAACAAGGACAAATAAAGATAGATGGTATTGAGTTGACTGATGATTTAAAGAATATAGAAGAAATAAGAAAAGAAACAGGGATGGTTTTTCAATCTTTTAATCTCTTTCCGCATATGACGATTCTAAAAAACATCTCTTTAGCACCGATATGGGTGAGGCGGTGGAAGAAGCAAAAAGCTGAACAAATCGCGAAAGAGTTGCTTGAAAGGGTGGGTATCCCTGAACAAGCTGATAAATATCCAGGTCAACTTTCAGGTGGACAACAACAAAGGGTGGCTATTGCAAGAGCGCTGGCGATGCAACCGAAAATCATGTTATTTGATGAACCGACTTCAGCGTTAGATCCTGAGATGGTAAAAGAGGTATTGGATGTAATGAAGACGTTGGCTGAATCAGGAATGACAATGGTAGTAGTTACACATGAAATGGGATTCGCTCGCCAAGTAGCTGACCGTATTGTTCTATTTGATTACGGTGAAATTGTGGAAGAGGGAACACGAGTAGAATTATTTGATAACCCACAACATGAAAGGACGAAAGCGTTCTTATCGCAAATACTATAATAAAAAGGAGTCAGCATAACATGAAAGTGCTGACTCCTTTTTATTTATGTAATAGATTAATTTTTTTAAAAAAGTTATTGACGAATAATAATAACAGGTGATATTATATTAAAGCAGTCGTTACTGACGCAGTAACTTACATAAGATTTTATAAAAAAGTTATTGACATCAAACACACTGGGTGATATATTAAGAAGGTCGCTTCTGAAGCGAACGAGATTGTTCTTTGAAAACTGAACGAACATAAAACGTCAAGCGTAATTTTAAAAAGCTGATTTATCAGCAACAAAGCACCATAGGTGCAAATGAGCTAATCAAACACTTTATTGGAGAGTTTGATCCTGGCTCAGGACGAACGCTGGCGGCGTGCCTAATACATGCAAGTCGAGCGAATCTGAGGGAGCTTGCTCCCAAAGATTAGCGGCGGACGGGTGAGTAACACGTGGGCAACCTGCCTGTAAGACTGGGATAACTCCGGGAAACCGGGGCTAATACCGGATAATATCTATTTATACATATAATTAGATTGAAAGATGGTTCTGCTATCACTTACAGATGGGCCCGCGGCGCATTAGCTAGTTGGTGAGGTAACGGCTCACCAAGGCGACGATGCGTAGCCGACCTGAGAGGGTGATCGGCCACACTGGGACTGAGACACGGCCCAGACTCCTACGGGAGGCAGCAGTAGGGAATCTTCCGCAATGGACGAAAGTCTGACGGAGCAACGCCGCGTGAGTGATGAAGGTTTTCGGATCGTAAAACTCTGTTGTTAGGGAAGAACAAGTATCGGAGTAACTGCCGGTACCTTGACGGTACCTAACCAGAAAGCCACGGCTAACTACGTGCCAGCAGCCGCGGTAATACGTAGGTGGCAAGCGTTGTCCGGAATTATTGGGCGTAAAGCGCGCGCAGGCGGTTCCTTAAGTCTGATGTGAAAGCCCACGGCTCAACCGTGGAGGGTCATTGGAAACTGGGGAACTTGAGTGCAGAAGAGGAAAGTGGAATTCCAAGTGTAGCGGTGAAATGCGTAGAGATTTGGAGGAACACCAGTGGCGAAGGCGACTTTCTGGTCTGTAACTGACGCTGAGGCGCGAAAGCGTGGGGAGCAAACAGGATTAGATACCCTGGTAGTCCACGCCGTAAACGATGAGTGCTAAGTGTTAGAGGGTTTCCGCCCTTTAGTGCTGCAGCAAACGCATTAAGCACTCCGCCTGGGGAGTACGACCGCAAGGTTGAAACTCAAAGGAATTGACGGGGGCCCGCACAAGCGGTGGAGCATGTGGTTTAATTCGAAGCAACGCGAAGAACCTTACCAGGTCTTGACATCCTCTGACAATCCTAGAGATAGGACTTTCCCCTTCGGGGGACAGAGTGACAGGTGGTGCATGGTTGTCGTCAGCTCGTGTCGTGAGATGTTGGGTTAAGTCCCGCAACGAGCGCAACCCTTGATCTTAGTTGCCAGCATTTAGTTGGGCACTCTAAGGTGACTGCCGGTGACAAACCGGAGGAAGGTGGGGATGACGTCAAATCATCATGCCCCTTATGACCTGGGCTACACACGTGCTACAATGGATGGTACAAAGGGCTGCAAGACCGCGAGGTTTAGCCAATCCCATAAAACCATTCTCAGTTCGGATTGTAGGCTGCAACTCGCCTACATGAAGCCGGAATCGCTAGTAATCGCGGATCAGCATGCCGCGGTGAATACGTTCCCGGGCCTTGTACACACCGCCCGTCACACCACGAGAGTTTGTAACACCCGAAGTCGGTGGGGTAACCTTTTGGAGCCAGCCGCCTAAGGTGGGACAGATGATTGGGGTGAAGTCGTAACAAGGTAGCCGTATCGGAAGGTGCGGCTGGATCACCTCCTTTCTAAGGAATATACGGAATTAACTTGATGTTAGACTGTTCGTTCAGTTTTGAGAGTATAATCTCTCAAAATAAGGTGAAAGTAGCGAAGGATTCAAGGAAGCGTAAGCTGACGAGAATACCAAAGCTTACCATTCATCAATCGTTCTTTGAAAACTAGATAATGTAATGAAGAAGATTACCGAGTAATCGCCACCTTAGTTATTTTCTCTCTATATAATAGTAATAGAGTAGAGATACTAAACTTTTTTTAAAAACATACAACCGTGAGGGTTGTGAGAAGCAAGCAGTTCAAGGAAGCGAGCGAGGAAACACCGGAGTGTGCGTCTTGTGCACATGAGGATGTTGACGAGTGAGCTGACGCCGAAATGCGTAGCTTATCGCAAGCCGAACAATGGTTAAGTTAATAAGGGCGCACGGTGAATGCCTTGGCACTAGGAGCCGATGAAGGACGGGACTAACACCGATATGCTTCGGGGAGCTGTAAGTAAGCTTTGATCCGGAGATTTCCGAATGGGGAAACCCCCTATCCGTTATGGGATAGGATCCATACCTGAATACATAGGGTATGGAAGGCAGACCCGGGGAACTGAAACATCTAAGTACCCGGAGGAAGAGAAAGCAAACGCGATTCCCTGAGTAGCGGCGAGCGAAACGGGATTAGCCCAAACCAAGAGGCTTGCCTCTTGGGGTTGTAGGACATTCTATACGGAGTTACAAAGGAACGAGATAGACGAAGAGGTCTGGAAAGGCCCGCCATAGGAGGTAAAAGCCCTGTAGTTGAAACTTCGTTCCCTCCAGAGTGGATCCTGAGTACGGCGGGACACGAGAAATCCCGTCGGAAGCAGGGAGGACCATCTCCCAAGGCTAAATACTCCCTAGTGACCGATAGTGAACCAGTACCGTGAGGGAAAGGTGAAAAGCACCCCGGAAGGGGAGTGAAAGAGATCCTGAAACCGTGTGCCTACAAGTAGTTAGAGCCCGTTAATGGGTGATAGCGTGCCTTTTGTAGAATGAACCGGCGAGTTACGATTACATGCGAGGTTAAGTTGGACAGACGGAGCCGTAGCGAAAGCGAGTCTGAATAGGGCGAATGAGTATGTGGTCGTAGACCCGAAACCAGGTGATCTACCCATGTCCAGGGTGAAGTCCAGGTAACACTGGATGGAGGCCCGAACCCACGTACGTTGAAAAGTGCGGGGATGAGGTGTGGGTAGCGGAGAAATTCCAATCGAACTTGGAGATAGCTGGTTCTCTCCGAAATAGCTTTAGGGCTAGCCTCATGCGTAAGAATCTTGGAGGTAGAGCACTGTTTGGACTAGGGGCCCTCATCGGGTTACCGAATTCAGACAAACTCCGAATGCCAAAGATTTATCCATGGGAGTCAGACTGCGAGTGATAAGATCCGTAGTCAAGAGGGAAACAGCCCAGACCACCAGCTAAGGTCCCAAAGTATACGTTAAGTGGAAAAGGATGTGGAGTTGCTTAGACAACCAGGATGTTGGCTTAGAAGCAGCCACCATTTAAAGAGTGCGTAATAGCTCACTGGTCGAGTGACTCCGCGCCGAAAATGTACCGGGGCTAAACGTATCACCGAAGCTGTGGATTGAACATCGTTGATGTTCAGTGGTAGGAGAGCGTTCTAAGGGCGTTGAAGCTAGACCGTAAGGACTGGTGGAGCGCTTAGAAGTGAGAATGCCGGTATGAGTAGCGAAAGATGGGTGAGAATCCCATCCACCGAATGCCTAAGGTTTCCTGAGGAAGGCTCGTCCGCTCAGGGTTAGTCGGGACCTAAGCCGAGGCTGAAAAGCGTAGGCGATGGACAACAGGTTGATATTCCTGTACCACCGTATTCTGTTTGAGTGATGGGGGGACGCAGGAGGATAGGGTAAGCGCACTATTGGATGTGCGTCTAAGCAGTTAGAGGGACCATGAGGCAAATCCCATGGTCACATACCTTGAGCTGTGATAGCGAGGGAAATTTAGTACCGAAGTTCTTGATTCCACACTGCCAAGAAAAGCCTCTAGCGAGGAATAAGGTGCCCGTACCGCAAACCGACACAGGTAGGCGAGGAGAGAATCCTAAGGTGAGCGAGAGAACTCTCGTTAAGGAACTCGGCAAAATGACCCCGTAACTTCGGGAGAAGGGGTGCTCATTAGGGTGTTAAAGCCTTGATGAGCCGCAGTGAATAGGCCCAGGCGACTGTTTAGCAAAAACACAGGTCTCTGCGAAGCCGCAAGGCGAAGTATAGGGGCTGACGCCTGCCCGGTGCTGGAAGGTTAAGAGGAGAGGTTAGCTCACGCGAAGCTTTGAATCGAAGCCCCAGTAAACGGCGGCCGTAACTATAACGGTCCTAAGGTAGCGAAATTCCTTGTCGGGTAAGTTCCGACCCGCACGAAAGGCGTAACGATCTGGGCACTGTCTCAACGAGAGACTCGGTGAAATTATAGTACCTGTGAAGATGCAGGTTACCCGCGACAGGACGGAAAGACCCCGTGGAGCTTTACTGTAGCCTGATATTGAATTTTGGTACAGCTTGTACAGGATAGGTAGGAGCCTTAGAAGCCGGAGCGCTAGCTTCGGTGGAGGCGTCGGTGGGATACTACCCTGGCTGTATTGAAATTCTAACCCACATCCCTTATCGGGATGGGAGACAGTGTCAGGTGGGCAGTTTGACTGGGGCGGTCGCCTCCTAAAGAGTAACGGAGGCGCCCAAAGGTTCCCTCAGAATGGTTGGAAATCATTCGTAGAGTGTAAAGGCACAAGGGAGCTTGACTGCGAGACCTACAAGTCGAGCAGGGACGAAAGTCGGGCTTAGTGATCCGGTGGTTCCGCATGGAAGGGCCATCGCTCAACGGATAAAAGCTACCCCGGGGATAACAGGCTTATCTCCCCCAAGAGTCCACATCGACGGGGAGGTTTGGCACCTCGATGTCGGCTCATCGCATCCTGGGGCTGTAGTCGGTCCCAAGGGTTGGGCTGTTCGCCCATTAAAGCGGTACGCGAGCTGGGTTCAGAACGTCGTGAGACAGTTCGGTCCCTATCCGTCGTGGGCGCAGGAAATTTGAGAGGAGCTGTCCTTAGTACGAGAGGACCGGGATGGACGCACCGCTGGTGTACCAGTTGTCTTGCCAAAGGCATCGCTGGGTAGCTATGTGCGGAAGGGATAAGTGCTGAAAGCATCTAAGCATGAAGCCCCCCTCGAGATGAGATTTCCCATAGCGCAAGCTAGTAAGATCCCTGAAAGATGATCAGGTTGATAGGTTAGAGGTGGAAGTGTGGCGACACATGTAGCTGACTAATACTAATCGATCGAGGACTTAACCAAAAACGAAAAGCGAAAGCGCCTTGCACAGGTGCGACAAGCATAAGACAGATTTGACAGGAGGTTGTTCTTTAACCTCATGACAAATTTGACTTATGACCTCGAGCACCTAGGCGCTGTAGCTGGACAATACGAAATGCGGGCGGCTCCAAGCCGCCGCAGCTAGACAGCACTACGTAAGTAGTCGCATCAGCAACGCATAGGCGATTACTCATAAATATCTTCTTCAACATTACCTAGTTTTGAGGGAACGATTCCCTTACAATTTCATAGTCCGGTGGCGATAGCGAGAAGGTCACACCCGTTCCCATACCGAACACGGAAGTTAAGCTTCTCAGCGCCGATGGTAGTTAGGGGCTGTCCCCTTGTGAGAGTAGGACGCTGCCGGGCAAACTACCCCAATTTTTGGGGTTATTTTTTGGCCCCTTGGTCAAGCGGTTAAGACACCGCCCCTTCACGGCGGTAACACGGGTTCGAATCCCGTAGGGGTCACCATTTTGGAGGATTAGCTCAGCTGGGAGAGCATCTGCCTTACAAGCAGAGGGTCGGCGGTTCGATCCCGTCATCCTCCACCATTTTTGTGTTTATTTGCCGGCCTAGCTCAATTGGTAGAGCAACTGACTTGTAATCAGTAGGTTGGGGGTTCAAGTCCTCTGGCCGGCACCACTCGTCCTTTGTACGAGCCATTAGCTCAGTTGGTAGAGCATCTGACTTTTAATCAGAGGGTCGAAGGTTCGAGTCCTTCATGGCTCACCATTTATATTTGCGGGTGTGGCGGAATTGGCAGACGCACCAGACTTAGGATCTGGCGCCGCAAGGCGTGGGGGTTCGACTCCCTTCACCCGCATTAGTATTTTATAATGGATATTTGCGGAAGTAGTTCAGTGGTAGAACATCACCTTGCCAAGGTGAGGGTCGCGGGTTCGAATCCCGTCTTCCGCTCCATATGCGCCCGTAGCTCAATTGGATAGAGCGTTTGACTACGGATCAAAAGGTTAGGGGTTCGACTCCTCTCGGGCGCGTTTTATTTCGGGAAGTAGCTCAGCTTGGTAGAGCACTTGGTTTGGGACCAAGGGGTCGCAGGTTCGAATCCTGTCTTCCCGACCACGAATACTTTTTAGGGGCCTTAGCTCAGCTGGGAGAGCGCCTGCTTTGCACGCAGGAGGTCAGCGGTTCGATCCCGCTAGGCTCCACCAATTTAATTTTTAACAATATATTTTATGGCGGTGTAGCTCAGCTGGCTAGAGCGTACGGTTCATACCCGTGAGGTCGGGGGTTCGATCCCCTCCGCCGCTATTGCTTTTTTATTAATGGAGGAATACCCAAGTCTGGCTGAAGGGATCGGTCTTGAAAACCGACAGGGGTGTTAAAGCCCGCGGGGGTTCGAATCCCTCTTCCTCCGCCATTAATATTTATTATCGCGGGGTGGAGCAGTCCGGTAGCTCGTCGGGCTCATAACCCGAAGGTCGCAGGTTCAAATCCTGCCCCCGCAATCTGGTCCGGTAGTTCAGTTGGTTAGAATGCCTGCCTGTCACGCAGGAGGTCGCGGGTTCGAGTCCCGTCCGGACCGCCATTTACATATTTATTATTTTGGCTCAGTAGCTCAGTCGGTAGAGCAAAGGACTGAAAATCCTTGTGTCGGCGGTTCGATTCCGTCCTGAGCCACCATTTAGTCTTTTTTGGAGGGGTAGCGAAGTGGCTAAACGCGGCGGACTGTAAATCCGCTCCTTCGGGTTCGGCAGTTCGAATCTGCCCCCCTCCACCATCTAGGGGTATAGTTTAATGGTAAAACGAAGGTCTCCAAAACCTTTGATGTGGGTTCGATTCCTACTACCCCTGCCAATTATGGCGGTTGTGGCGAAGTGGTTAACGCATCGGATTGTGGTTCCGACATTCGTGGGTTCGATTCCCATCAGCCGCCCCATTTTTAAACATTTTATTGGGCTATAGCCAAGTGGTAAGGCAACGGATTTTGATTCCGTCATTCGTAGGTTCGAACCCTACTAGCCCAGTTATGGCAGCATAGCCAAGTGGTAAGGCAGAGGTCTGCAAAACCTTTATCCCCGGTTCAAATCCGGGTGTTGCCTTTATGCCGGTGTGGCGGAATTGGCAGACGCGCACGACTCAAAATCGTGTTCCTTCGGGAGTGTCGGTTCGACCCCGACCACCGGTATGTTGAAGTTCTTAAATGCGGGTGTAGTTTAGTGGTAAAACCTCAGCCTTCCAAGCTGATGATGAGGGTTCGATTCCCTTCACCCGCTTAAATAGGGGCCTATAGCTCAGCTGGTTAGAGCGCACGCCTGATAAGCGTGAGGTCGATGGTTCGAGTCCATTTAGGCCCACCATTTATATTATTCCGCAGTAGCTCAGTGGTAGAGCATTCGGCTGTTAACCGAACGGTCGTAGGTTCGAATCCTACCTGCGGAGCCATACATATTTTAGTTTGCGCCTTTAGCTCAGCTGGATAGAGCAACAGCCTTCTAAGCTGTGGGTCAGAGGTTCGAATCCTCTAAGGCGCGTCAAAGCTCTTAAATCTTCTATAAGGTTTATGAGCTTTTTTTGTATGATTAATTTTAAATTAAGCTTCTAGGCATCTAGTTGAAAGCTTTGTAGATAAGTACAAAAAAAAAGCTTCCATGAATGGAAGCTAAAAAGGGGGATTTACACTTGTAATAGAAGTTTCTCCAAATAAATCTTTTTTTATACCTATATTTTCTTTATTTTACATATTTCTCTCATTAACAAATTATTTCACTTTTCTAACACATATTATTAGTAATATAGATGAGAAAGATTAGATGTTTAAGAAAGAGGGGCTTTTTATGAAGAAGTGGATATCAACCTTTTCTGTAATTATGATTATTTTTCTTGCTGCTTGTGGAAATGCAGAGAATGATGCAAACTCTAGTGGTGGGGAAGGATCAGTTCCTGCTGCAATCGATGCCAGTATCTCGATACCAAGTCAGATTAAAAGGAACGAAGAAGTACGCTTGGAAGTTACTGTTACTCAGGGAGACGAGTCTGTGGAAGATGCAGATGAAGTAAAATTTGAATTGTGGGAAGATGGGAAAAAGGATAATGGTGAATTAATAGAAGCAGAACACGAGAATGATGGCAAGTACGTTGCATCCTATACATTTGAAAAAGATGCTATCTATCATATTCAGTCACATGTCACCGCAAGAAGTATGCACACTATGCCTAAAGTTAAAGTGGCGGTAGGCAGTGCTGAAATAGATAACGAAGAAGAAAATCAAGGCCACAGCGCACATGAGCATGATGGAAATGTAGCGATACATATAAGTCCTACTGCTGATATTAAGACGAATGAGGAAACTCCATTTGATATTCATATTACTAAAGAAGAACAAGGACTTGAAGAGGCAAATGTGAGGTTAGAAATCGTTCAGTCAATTGATGATCATCAGGTGGCATGGGTAGATGCAGTAGAGGAAACTAGTGGGATGTATACAGCAGCACATGCATTTACTGATAATGGAACATACAAGATTGTCGTTCATGTAGAAAATGATGAAGGATTACATGAACATAGTGAATTTGAGGTCATAGTAAATTAACAGTAGAAGAAAGATATTTGCATATGCAAATATCTTTTTTATCTTATTTAATAATGTACTTTTGTTTTCATGTTACGCAAGTGAAGTTGCCTTTAATATTGATGAATTTTATACTAATCATAATCAAACTTTCACACTATAAAGAAGAAGCCCTTTATAATAGAAGTAAGTAATTGAAATCAGGAGAGAATAACAAATGAAAAATACTCATTTATTTTTTAATACAAGCATTGGTAAACAGAAACCTAATAGTATAAGGAATAAAGAACAAGTGTGTCCGTTCTGTCAGAGAGAACAATTGACGAAGATTATAGCGGAGGATGGTCCGATCATTTGGTTGGAGAATAAATATCCCGTATTAGAAAATGCTCATCAAACGGTCTTAATCGAGACAGATCAGTGTGACACGGAACTTTCACAGTATGATGACAACCATTTAGTCAGATTGATTACATTTGGTTTAGACAATTGGTTAAGTATGGAGAAAAGTGATAAATATAAATCTGTGATTTTTTTCAAGAATCATGGTCCTCATTCAGGTGGAAGCATTGCTCATCCTCATATGCAAATTGTTGGTTTATATGATGTCGTGTATCAAAATAAGGTGCAGGCTGACGATTTTGTAGGAGAATTGATTGATCAACATGGTGATACTGAATTTTCTTTATCGAATAAACCTCGTATTGGTTTTTATGAATTTAATGTTAAATTAGGACAGAAAAAGGATATTGCAGCGTTTGCTAAATATATTCAAATGGCAACCAAATATATTCTGAGGGATTTTCCTTTTACATGTAACAGCTATAATCTATTTTTTTATCATTTCGAGAATGAAATATATGCAAAAATCGTCCCTCGATATGTAACAAGCCCTCTTTTTATCGGATATTTCTTGCCACAAGTACCTAATAACATCATGTGGATGGTAAAGGATATTCAAAGTAAATATGTACAATTATAATATGCATTTTTCTTTGTTACAAAAAAGAAATATACGTAGCTGTTGTGATTTTCATCTAAAAAAAATATAATGAAGTATTGTACACAGATTATTTTTAATGAAGAGCCTTTGTTTCATAAGGAGATTGATTAATGACTTCTAAACGAACGACAACATCGAGAATTGATTATACTTTAGTTCTTATTTTATTTTTATTGTTTTTAGTGAGCTGTATTTCTATATATAGTGCACAAACGACTGAACAATACGGTGAGAATTTTTTACTTAAACAAATTGTATGGTATGTAGTGGGAATAGGGATTATACTAGCTGTCATTACATTAGATGCTGAGCAATTAAAGAAAATTTCTTGGTATGCTTACGGTTTTGGACTATTGCTACTTGGATTTCTTGTTGTCGCACCTGAAAGTATTGCTCCTGTAATTAATGGAGCTAAATCATGGATACGGTTGCCTGGTCTTGGACAAATACAGCCCGCTGAGTTAGTAAAGGTTTTTCTCATATTAGCTCTAGCCAGGGTCATCGATGACCATCATCAAAAGACACAATTAAAAACTGTGAAAACAGATTTTTTCCTATTATTTAAAATGCTAATTGTTACTGGCTTCCCCTTGTTGCTCATCATGCAACAACCAGATTTGGGGACTTCCTTGGTAATTTTAGCGATTTTGCTCGGAATGGTTTTTATCTCAGGTATCACTTGGAAAATACTCGCGCCTATTGTAAGTGTAGGTGTAACTTTAGTTGTTGGTATTTTTTATTTTGTATTGTGGCATCCAGAGTTGTTGGAAAAATATTTGGGCGTGAAGGAATACCAATTGGGGCGAATTTATTCTTGGATCGATCCTTATAATTATCAAAGTTCTACAGGTTTTCAACTAACGCGCTCCTTACTTGCCATCGGTTCTGGTGAAACAACAGGAAAGGGCTACGGCACAAGGGAAGTTTACTTACCAGAAAGTCACACAGACTTTATTTTTAGTATCATAGGAGAAGAGTTCGGTTTTATTGGGGCAAGTGTGGTTGTTAGTTTATTTTTCTTATTGATTTATCATTTAACTAAAATAGGCATCAGTACAAGAACGCCATTCTATACATATGTTTGTGTAGGGGTAATTAGTTTAATAACTTTCCATGTCTTTCAAAATATCGGAATGACAATTGGTGTTTTACCGATTACAGGAATCCCACTACCGTTCATTAGTTATGGAGGAAGCTCACTAATGGGTAATATGCTTGCCATGGGACTAATTTTTTCAATTGGTTTTCATAGTAAACGGTATATGTTTTCCAGATCTTCCTAAGAAAGAGAAACCCGAGAATTTAAAATTCTCGGGTTAATGCTGTTAGATAGATGCACCAGTATCCAGTATGATCACCTTCGGATCAACTTTAATATTTAAGTCAGGATATCCCTCTTTCCATTCTTTATAATCAAAATTCCTTATTTTTGTGCTATAAACCTTACCTAGTCCGATTGGGTCGGCATCATCTTCTTGAAAAGACTTAATAAGCGCTGAACATTCATTTTTTATTTTTTTATTGATAAAATTCGTTATCTCTTTTATTTTTTTATCATCCATATTTTTTCCGGAATATTCTTTTATATTACCTTGGACTTTAATTTTGATAGTGATGTTTGTTGGATCTTTTTTATCTAATTTATATTTATGATTGGAATGTATACTTTTAATAGCCACTTTTTCACCATCCGGCAAGTCGATAGAGAAGTCACCTTTACTATAACGATCAACGAGTAATTTAAAATAAAATAATTTATCACTTGGGAGAATTCTATATGCAGCATGATCTTTAAATAATGATATGCCCGCAAGTTCGATTTCCTGTTCATTGATTTGTTTGATATGTGGTAAGAAGATATCCTTCCCTTCCTGATAAAAATCTCTCATAAATAAGGTTAAGTTCGTTTTAGGTAAATCTCCATAGTCAATATTATGTTCAATTAAGTCAGAAATAAAGGTTCCATTTCCTTGGGGGCCATATTCTCCTGTTAAAATTTCCTCCGTACTACTATCAGTGGTTGCGAAGTAGATACGTTTGCCAATGGAAGCATCTCGTTGATAGGCGTCCACATAAACAGTTAATCCACGTTCGGCAATGGCAATATTATATAATGTAAGCCTTAAACCTCCGACTACAATTGGATTGGGTGATTGCCGGTTTGCTTTATAGAGTGTCTCTCTCCTAAGATCACCGGTTGTTGTAACAGTTTTGTTCTCTACACTCATTTCTTTGTTGAATACTTCCATAAGAAAGGTTGTCTTTAACAAATGCTCATCACTCGTATCAGGGTCAAAGCCAGTTGCGACTGCGATATTGAGTTCATCTATAATTCTTTTCTGTACACATCCAGTTAGTAAGAACAGGCAGCATATTATACATATCCATTTCTTCATGTTTTCTTCACCTTCTTTATAATAAGGGATAAACAGTACAAAAAGGGAATATAAACAAATACAAAAGCAACAGACATCACTTCAACCACTTGATTAAACCTTTCAATGTCTAAGCCCTTCTCAAAAAAAGTAACGATAATGACAGAGATGACTGAAATCAGTATGGATCCTTTTCTTTGTTTTAATTTAGTGGCTCTTTTAAGTAACCTTGATGCGATCCAAAGGGAGAGACATATATTCGGTAGTAGTATTAAACACCAATTGGCGACACCAATATACTCGAACCGTTCAACAAATGGAAATTGCACCATTTGCCACATAGAAAGTGTAGCCCAAATCGTATTTTCTAATTGCTTTTTTGAGAAATAAGCAAAAGCAACTATCGCTAATATCGTATAAAATATTGTCGTGGTGGCGACTCCGATATGTGCCCACTTTTTCGACTTCTGCGGTTGGTTAATAAAAGGATAGATAAATAAAATTGCTTCAAATCCAACAGAAGTTAGTGACATATGATAGGAAGCTTGTAATAATTCGGTGATTTTATGTTGCCAAATCGGTAATAAGTGGGTGAAGTCAGCGTACTTTAGCGTAAAGGTGAATGTGAATACTAAATAGGCTGGTAAAATGGTTCCAAAAAAACAAACACCCACAACTGTCCTAAGTCCACCGTATACAATATATATTGATAGAAGTAAGAACAATACCGAGAACGCAAAATTATTTATATCCGGAAACATCCATATTTGAATAACTTCGATAAAATTCAATATAAAGGAAAGAAGGTAAGTGATATAAAATAAAACAAAGGCGAAGCTTGCCACTTTACTAATGAATCGCCCAAAAAGAAACTCATGAACGGTAATAATATCTCCATTAACCATTTCACATAATTTGTACATCATCCATAATACAATATGAATATAAACACCTAAAATGAGAATGGAAATCCATGCATCATATCCAGCATAGTCGGCAATAATTCTTTGATATCCTAGAATGCCAATGCCAATTTGCATAGAAATCATCACATAAAAAACGAGATAGGGAGATATTTTTAAGTTATTGGGAATCGTTTGGCTTTGCATATTAATCACCTCTACTAAGGCTAGGGTTATTCATCAATGTCTTTTGGGTTTTCAGCTTTCTTCTTATTGAATCGTTTCGGTTTTTGCGTTCTTAAAACATGTGGACGCCTGTACATTTTTTGTAAGGGTGCGCGAATAAGTGTATCCTTCATATCTGCTAATCTAAGCGGGTATATTGGCGCCAAAAAAGGTCTTCCTAGTGAGGTCAGGCGTAATAAGTGGGCAATGAGAATACAGAAACAAAAAAGAATTCCTAATACACCCCAAAATTGTGCAAACAGAAGAAAGGGAAAGCGTAAAACCCTAATTGTATTACCCATTTTATAAACAGGTGTTGTAAAGGAACCTAATGCACCTAATGCGACAAAGATTAACAGTACGTTACTAGTAAGACCGGCTTCAACAGATGCTGTACCAATAACAATACCGCCTACGATACCAATGGTTTGGCCGACTTTAGTAGGGAGCCGTGCCCCTGCCTCACGCAATAATTCAATCGTCAGCTCAAGAAATAATGCTTCGAGAATGGGGGGGAGCGGAATGGTTCTTCTTGATGTTACTAATATCCCTAATAAGTCTGGCGGTATGAGCTCGTATTGATATGTCATAGCTGCAACGTAAATCGGTGTAACCAGTACTGAAAAAACAACAGCAAAAAATCGCACTAAGCGAAAAAATGTAGCGACAATCCAATTGAGAAAATAGTCTTCGAAAGCGCTAAAAAATTCAATTAACGTCGTGGGCGCTATTAACACATGTGGTGAACCATCAACGATTATGGCGATTTTTCCTTCAGCAAGAATAGCAGCTACTCGATCAGGCCTCTCGGTGTCTAGTAATTGTGGAAATAGGGAATTGGAATTATCACTTAATAATTCAACAATATTAGAGCTATCAGAAATCGTGTCAATCTCAATATTTTTTATACGTTGTTTCACAGTATCAACATTGTCTTTATTAGTAATTCCTTCTATGTGTAAGACAGCTACTTTTGTTTTCGAAAGTTTACCAACAGTGTATTCTTGTGAAATTAATTCTTTGATAGGTAATCTCTTCCTAATCAAATTTAAGTTTTGACCAATAGCCTCAACAAACGCTTCCTTAGGTCCTATTACAGAAAACTCAATTTCAGGTTGACTGAGAGATCGAACAATTTCTTTCTGAGCGG
Organism: Cytobacillus sp. FSL R5-0569; assembly: GCF_038007265.1. Classification (NCBI taxonomy): domain Bacteria; kingdom Bacillati; phylum Bacillota; class Bacilli; order Caryophanales; family Bacillaceae; genus Cytobacillus; species Cytobacillus sp. FSL R5-0569. The sequence goes on along the minus strand of NZ_JBBOWW010000001.1, from coordinate 3,907,172 downwards.
CAATAAACCCAAAACGATTTTTATCAGAATCTAGTGTGACAAGTACATATCCATTTAATAACTTTTGTTCTATATCCCTTGGATTTTTTAAAATATGAATATCTGCAATGGGAACTATTCTATGCAAATCATCCAGTGATTCAAATTTTTTTGTTAAAAGTGCTGGTAAAGCACTTTCCTGGATAATTTGTTCATCTACTAAAGTCGCATAAAAATGAAAACCAAACCGTTCATTCGTTTTTTCATTAAAATAATAGGTAGACTGAAAATCAGTTGACTGCTTTAATAAAGATTTCCAATCATCATTTTTGATTTTTTTAAACTTATCCCATATGCTCAAAGGTATCACCGTCAATCAGAAGTATTAAATGCATCTAATCAGTATTGTTACCAAATTTGGTTGTGTTATGAATGATGATTAAAAAATGGTAAAGGAGAGATACAAGTTGGCTCACGATTTGGATCAGAAGATAGAAGCGCTAGTGGAAAAATACACGGAATTGTTATTAGGAGAAAGTGACGAAACATTGCAAGAAGAAGTAAAATCATGGATTATTTATTCATTTATTGCTAAACAAATGCCACCTTTAGTAAAACATTGGAATCAATTGTACCCTGAAGGTAAACAAGAAATGATGGAGCTAATTACAAAGATTAAAGATTTAAATGAAAAACAGCGGCTTCAACAAAAGCCTGATGAAAAAAAGGGATAAAAAATAAGAACAGATGATGACTGTCGGTCAACATCTGTTCCTATTTTATTCCTCACTTATCTTAGCTATTGGATGTTACCGTTTGTTCCATAGGGAAATTGTGTAGAGTAACCTTGGAATTGTTGGTAAGATTGTTGCAGATTTTGTTGATCTGCTGCATCAAGACTGTACCAACCTCTTTCAAACATGAGGTTATAAAGATGACGTTGTTCATTCTTTGTTTCAGTAAAAATACGCATAAAATCTTCATAAAGTGTTTGATTACTAACTTCATTTAAATAAATGCTATAAGAATCACTCATGTACTTTTCCATTGCGAGTAGGTCGTTTGTAAAATCACGATCATTCATTTGTGGTGTTTTGGCTATCTGTTTTTCAGGATTTTGTACTTTTTTTGAATTAGTCAACTGAGTTTCCTCCTTATTGCATATTATTAAACGGTTGTGTCGTATTAAGATGTTTCAAAACCTGCTCATAATGGCGTTGATGCATTTGTCCACATTGTTCAAAAACAGTTTTTAAAGCAGGGTCTTGACAATGTTCCGCATAGAAATGAGCTTTTTTCATTGCTAATAAATTCCAAGAAAGAATGTCATTAAAGTAAAGTGCATCTTTTGTTGATACCATAACTGGGGGTTGTTGCATAATTCCTTGTTGATTCGAGAAGTTTGTATTTTGTTGTTGCATCCCAATACCTCCATTTTGATGATTTTCTTCTAAAATAGTTTGTCAAATGCTGAAAAATTTATGCAGAAAGAAAAAAGTGAAAAAGAAATAAAAAATCTATAAGGAAAATGATTGATTAAATTTTGCAAATATTTTATTATTATAAGTATCAAAGGAATTTCCAAAATTTTTTACAGAAAAAATGAATGAGCATTCATTCAAAATCGAAGGAGGAAGAACAGTTGACCAAACAGATTAGAAAGGCTGCTGTTTTAGGCTCAGGTGTTATGGGCTCTGGAATAGCCGCACATTTAGCGAATATTGGTATACCAACACTTTTATTAGATATTGTTCCTCGCGAATTAAGTAAAGAAGAAGAGGTAAAGGGGATTACCCTTAAGGATAAACAGTTCAAAAATAAAATTGCCGAAAGTGGTAAGCAAAAACTATTAAAGCAAAAACCTGCACCGTTAACAGCGAAGAAAAATATTCATCTTATTGAGGCCGGTAACTTCGATGATGATATGGAGCGCTTGAAAGAAGTGGATTGGATTATTGAGGTGGTGGTAGAAAATCTCAGTGTGAAAAAAGACGTGTTTGCCCAAGTAGACAAATATCGTCGTCCTGGAACAATTGTCAGTTCTAATACATCTGGTATTTCCATCGAAGCAATGGCTGAAGGACGTTCTGAAGACTTTAAGAAGCATTTCCTAGGCACTCATTTCTTCAATCCACCACGTTACTTAAAACTATTGGAAGTGATTCCAACTAAGGAAACATCGCCTGAGGTACTTTCTTTTATGCAAACTTTTGGTGAGGATGTTTTAGGAAAAGGTGTTGTTATCGCAAAGGATACACCTAATTTTATTGCCAATAGAATCGGCACATACGGTCTCCTTGTAACAGTACAAGAAATGTTAAAGGGTGGGTTTACTGTTGGTGAAGTAGATTCAATTACGGGACCACTTATTGGTAGACCGAAAAGTGCGACTTTCCGTACATTGGACGTTGTTGGTTTAGATACGTTTGCCCATGTAGCTAAAAATGTCTATGACCAAGTAGAAGGTGAAGAAAAACAAGTATTCGATGTACCAGATTTTATTAATAAGATGTTAGACAAAGGCTGGTTAGGCAGTAAGACAGGACAAGGTTTTTTCTTAAAACAGGGGAAAGAAATTTTAGAGTTAAATCCTAAAACCTTGGAATACGGTCCTCGTAAAAAGTTGAAAACGGCAGCGGTAGAAATAGCTAAACAACAAAAAGGGACAGCAAACAAAATGAAAGCGCTTGTATACGCAGATGATCGCGCTGGAGAATTATTATGGAAGGTGTTATCACCAGCATTAGTTTATTCTGCGCAACTCCTAGGGGAAATTGCCGATGATATTCAATCCATTGATGATGCAATGAAATGGGGATTTGGTTGGAATATGGGCCCATTTGAAACATGGGATGCCATTGGTTTGGAACAATCAGTTAACAAAATGAAAGCGGAAGGATTAGACATTCCAGAATGGGTTGAGAAAATGATCGCTGATGGGCATACACAGTTCTATAAGGAAGAGAACGCGACAACTTATGTGTATGAAAATGGTGAGTATCAGCCGATTAAGTTAAATGCAAAAGTAATAAACTTAAAGCAATTAAAACAAAAACAAGGTGTGATTAAGAAAAATACTGGAGCAAGCTTAATCGACTTAGGCGATGGCGTCGCTATCTTAGAGTTCCATTCAAAGAGTAATGCGATTGGTTTAGACATTATTCAAATGATTAATTTCGCTATTGATGAAGTAGAGAAAAATTATAAAGGTCTTGTTATCTCCAATCAAGGAAAGAACTTCTGTGTCGGTGCAAATATCGGAATGATGTTAATGGAAGCTCAAGATGATAATTACTTCGAATTAGATATGGTTATCAAACAATTCCAAAATGCGATGACGAAAATCAAGTATAGTGCAAAACCAGTCGTAGTGGCCCCATTCGGTATGACACTTGGCGGAGGAGCGGAAGTAGCTTTAAGTGCGGCACATGTTCAAGCATCAAGTGAAACTTATATGGGCTTGGTGGAAGCAGGAGTTGGATTAATTCCAGGTGGTGCAGGGAACAAGTCACTATATTTGAAACATTTAGCAAGCATGCCTAAAGGAGTTCAGTTTGATCTACAGAACGTGGCCAATAAAGTCTTTGAAACAATTGCGATGGCAAAGGTATCTACATCAGGAGAAGAGGCGAGAGAAAATAACTTTTTGAATGCTTCGGATGCAATTAGTGTGAATGGAGATCACCTCATTTATGATGCTAAACAAGCGGTATTAGCATTGGCAAATGCAGGTTACCTTCCACCAGCAAAAGTGAAATTCCCAGTAGTTGGTGAAACAGGGTATGCCGCATTACTTTTAGGTGCTAATTCTATGCATTTATCTGGTTATATTTCAGAACATGATTTGAAAATCGCCAAAGCACTGGCATATGTCATTGCTGGGGGCAAAGTGCCTTTTGGTACAGAAGTGGATGAGCAATATATGTTAGACCTTGAAAGAGAAGCATTTTTAAAACTTATTGCAGAGCCAAAATCTCAACAACGAATGCAACACATGCTCTTAAAGGGTAAACCACTCCGTAACTAATTATAGATTGCTAGAGAGAATAAAAGATACCGAGAGTAGAAGGAGAGGGAAAAAGCAATGAAAGAAGCTGTAATTGTTGCAGGTGCTAGAACACCTGTCGGTAAAGCAAAAAAAGGCTCACTTGCCACTGTACGGCCAGATGATTTAGGTGCACTTGTTGTAAAAGAAACGTTGAAACGAGCTGGAAATTATGAAGGTAGTATAGATGATTTAATTATTGGTTGTGCCATGCCAGAAGCAGAGCAAGGTTTGAATATGGCCAGAAATATCGGTGCATTAGCTGGGCTTCCAGACTCGGTACCAGCAATCACAGTCAATCGCTATTGCTCATCAGGGTTGCAATCAATCGCTTATGGTGCCGAAAAAATCATGCTTGGTCACGCAGATACAGTGATCGCCGGTGGAGCTGAATCCATGAGTCTTGTACCTATGATGGGTCATGTTGTCCGTCCTAATTTAACTTTAGCCGAGACAGCTCCTGAATATTATATGAGTATGGGGCATACAGCAGAGCAAGTTGCTGGGAAATACGGCATTTCAAGAGAAGAACAAGATGCATTCGCTGTGCGTAGTCATCAAAAAGCAGCGAAAGCAATAAGTGAAGGTAAATTTGCTGATGAAATTACTCCGGTTGATGTAACACTCCGTCAAATTGGATCGGATAATAAAGTGAAAGAACGCACCTTCCAGTTTTTACAAGATGAAGGTGTACGGAGCGATTCAACAGTTGCAACTTTAGGGAAACTGAGACCAGCTTTTAATGTGAAAGGCTCAGTCACAGCGGGGAATTCATCACAAACAAGTGATGGTGCAGCAGCTGTAATGATTATGGACAGAGAGAAAGCAGATGCACAAGGACTGCAGCCTTTAGTGAAGTTTCGTTCTTTTGCTGTCGGAGGCGTGCCGCCAGAGGTTATGGGGATTGGGCCAATTGTAGCAATTCCTAAAGCTTTAAAACTAGCGGGGTTAGAGCTATCAGATGTCGGATTATTCGAACTAAATGAAGCTTTTGCTTCTCAATCCATTCAAGTCATTAGAGAATTAGGGTTGGATGAAGAAAAAGTGAATGTTAACGGGGGAGCTATTGCTTTAGGGCATCCACTTGGGTGTACTGGGGCTAAGCTAACACTATCATTAATTCATGAAATGAAGCGTAGAAACGAGCAATTTGGTGTTGTAACGATGTGCATTGGTGGCGGAATGGGTGCCGCAGGTGTGTTTGAACTTCTTTAAAAACGACTAAGTTCGTTTTTTAAACCAATAGTGTTATAGAGTGGAAGACACTCGACTCCTGCGGTTAATAGATCAAAGAAATCTGAGCCCTGAAAAAAGTGAGTGTCTGATGCGCAATGAACCGAAGTGAAAGTTCTATTTAACTACCTTTGAAAAAACAATGTTAACAAAAACTGCAAAAAGCATAAAGAATGAAGATGGAGGATGATGAACGTGTCAAATCAAACTGAAAAATTTATTAAAGGTGGAAGCTTTTTAATTGAAGATATTTCTTATGAAAATATGTACACACCAGAGGATTTTAGCGAAGAACAAATCATGATTGCGAAAACAACAGAAGATTATGTGACAAATGAAGTGGTCCCTCAAGTGGATTATTTAGAACAGCATGAATTCGATCGCTCTGTAAAACTATTGAAAAAAGCTGGTGACTTGGGCTTACTTGGTACAGATGTGCCAGAGGAATACGGTGGACTCGGTTTAGATAAGGTAAGTTCAGCACTTATCGCTGAAAAAATGTCACGTGTCGGTGGTTTCTCTATCTCACACGGTGCCCATGTAGGTATTGGTTCTCTTCCAATTGTATTGTTCGGGAATGAAGAGCAAAAGCAAAAATACTTACCGGTGCTTGCGACAGGCGAAAAATTAGCTGCCTATGCACTAACAGAACCAAGTTCAGGATCTGATGCATTAGGAGCAAAAACAACTGCTAAATTAAACGCAGAAGGCACACATTATTTATTAAATGGGGAAAAACAATGGATTACGAATGCTGGGTTTGCCGATGTGTTCGTTGTTTATGCCAAAATAAACGGTGACCAATTCACAGCTTTTATTGTTGAAAGAGAATATCCGGGTGTATCAACAGGTGCTGAAGAAAAGAAAATGGGTATTAAGAGCTCGTCTACAAGAACACTTATTTTAGAAGATGCACAAGTACCAGTTGAAAATGTACTAGGTGAAATTGGTCGTGGTCATGTCATTGCCTTTAACATTTTGAATATTGGTCGTTACAAACTTGGTGTAGGTGCAGTAGGTGGTTCTAAGCATGCCTTTAAATTAGGGGTAACTTACGCTAACCAACGTCAACAATTCAGTACGCCTATTTCTTCTTTTAATTTAACGAAGGAAAAATTCGGAACAATGGCAAGTAAAATTTATGCAGCTGAAAGCTCCGTTTACCGTACAGTGGGTCTATTTGATGACAGAATGAGTCAATTGAGTGATGAAGAAGTCAAAGACGGTAAAGAAGTAGCGAAGTCTATTGCTGAATATGCAATAGAATGCTCACTTAATAAGTTCTTCTCTACCGAAGTTCTAGATTATGTAGTTGATGAGGCAGTTCAATTACATGGTGGTTATGGCTTTATGGCAGAATATGAAGTAGAAAGAGCTTACCGTGATTCTAGAATCAATCGAATCTTCGAAGGAACAAACGAAATCAACCGTCTTTTAGTACCAGGAACGTATGTTAGAAAAGCAATGAAAGGTGAACTGCCTTTATTCGAAAAAGCAATGGCACTTCAAGAGGAATTGATGATGATGATGCCAGAAGAGCCAGGTTCTGAAGCATTAGAGCAAGAGAAATATCTTGTAAAGAACGCTAAGAAAATCGCATTACTTGCAGCAGGTTTATGTGCACAAAAATACGGAAAAGCTTTGGATAAAGAGCAAGAAGTTCTTGTGAATATTGCTGATCTGGTTTCTTACGCCTATTCTATGGAATCTACTGTTCTTCGTACTGAAAAAGCCATTGTAAAAGACGGAGTAGCAAAAGCTGAGCAAAAGCTATTATACACACAAATTTTCTGCCAAGAAGCATTTAATCAAATTGAGTTGATTGCGAAAGAAACTTTAGTAGGTGTGGAAGAAGGCGATACATTACGAATGATGCTTTCAGCGCTTAAGAAGTTTACGAGACATACTCCAACAAATGTAATTGCGAAAAAACGTCAAGCGGCTGAGAAAATTATTGAAGCTGAAAGGTTTGTAGTATAATATTTATCTTGAATAAAGTGAAGGAAAGTAACCTATTTACTTCCTCCATTTGCGAAGTTTATGACTTGAGGCTCAAGAACAAATTTGGGCCTCTTTGTTTTGTTTTTAATATGATAATAATTACAATTCTTCGTTATGAAAATAAAAAGAAATATGTTATGCTAATGAAACGATAGTATTCATGAATATAGGTATGATAAAATAGGTGGTGAAAACATGGCACTTACTTTCTATTGGTATCCTAAATGTGGTACTTGCCGAAAAGCGAAAAAATGGCTAGATGAACATGAAATAGCCTATGATGCAATACATATAGTGGAAAATCCTCCATCCCGCAAGGAATTAGAAGATCTTTACAAAAAGAGTGGGTTAGAGCTAAAAAAATTTTTCAACACAAGCGGTCAAAAGTATCGTGAGTTAGGATTAAAAGACCGAGTGAAAACGGCCTCAGAGTCGGAACTGTTAGATTTATTAGCATCGGATGGAATGTTAATTAAACGTCCATTAACAACGGATGGTACGAAAGTAACAGTCGGATTTAAAGAGCTAGAATTTGAACAAAATTGGCTGTAAATGGTGGATGCGCTTTATACGTTTTAAACGATCGTTTATTCGGTCATTAAAATAAACAATTTCCTAAATTAATGGAGGTATGAAACATGAGCACACCTAAAGAATTACGTTATTCAGAAGAACACGAGTGGGTAAAAACAGAAGGAGATAAAGTTCGTATTGGTATTACATACTTTGCTCAATCAGAACTTGGAGATATCGTATTTGTTGAGCTTCCAGAAGTAGGAGATGAAGTAACTGCTGATGAACCGTTTGGTAGCGTAGAATCTGTTAAAACAGTTTCTGAGTTATATGCACCAATTAGTGGTAAAATCGTTGAGATTAACGAAGAACTTAGCGATAGTCCAGAATTTGTGAATGAATCTCCTTACGAGAAAGCATGGATGATTGTTGTTGAGCCATCCGATGCAAGTGAAATTGACAAGCTAATGACAGCTGAACAATATGAAGAAATGACAAAAGAAGATTAATTGTAGTTAAATAAAGAAGGTCAAATCATTAAATGGTTTGACCTTTTTCTAAATTTCTATATAGACATACCAGATGAGTGCTGAAAAGTTTTCAAATGTAAAAAGGCTTACTATTATAAAATATATAAATGATATATATTAGGTGATGAGCATGCATATAGAACATGGCAATAAAGTGATTATTGTTGAAGGTAAATCTGACAAACGAAAAGTGAAAGGACTAATCAGAGAACCTGTAGAGATCTTATGTACAAATGGAACGATTGGCACTTCGAAGTTGGATGAATTAATTGATTATTTAATTGGGAAGGAAGTCTATATATTAGTCGATGCTGACGCATCAGGAGAAAAACTTCGTAAACAATTTAAGAGAGAGTTACCAGAGGCAGAGCATATCTATATTGATAAAATGTATCGTGAAGTCGAGGCGGCACCTGCGCATCATTTAGCTACAGCCTTAATAAGTGCAAATATAGATATATATACCGAGTATTTAGATAAAGGATGATAACATGATTGACTGGTCAAACAATGACTTAAATGATTTGATCGCAAGGAAGCAATCCGGCTTATTTTATTTATTTACTCCTATGTGTGGGACATGTCAAGTTGCCGGGAAAATGCTAACAATTACTGAGCAACTGTTGCAGAACCTTCCTATAGGTAAAGCCGACCTGAATTTTTTGCCAGCAGTGGCAGAAAAGTATGAAATTGAAAGTGTACCGTGTTTACTTGTGTTTAAAAAAGGAGAGTTAGTTGATAAGCTTTATGCTTTCCATTCAGTACCTTATTTACTTGAACAAATTCAATCATATGAATTACAGTCTCAATTTTAAAACCACTTATTGTTTAGGAATAAGTGGTTTTCTTATGCTTTTAATCAAGGGGGGTTGCGTAAATGTTTAATTACACCCCTCACTCATTCTAGGAAGATGAATCGATGGGATATTTCTTTTTTCTGTCGATAAGTCTAGCTTTTGACATATTTCTCGGGAAATAGGTTGTGAACATTGTTGGAAATAAATGTTCTGTCAGTTAAAGTCGATAGTTAGGAGAAGGAAATCATTTCTTGGAACAGAATTATAGAATATAAGACGCGGGCTGGGGGTGGTTTCAATAGAGGAACTCATTTATCATTTTAATCAATCTTTAAGAGTAAATGATCATATTTTAATGATGTTAAAGGAACCTATAAGGATTCGAGTAGAATTAGAACAAAATCTAATGTATTTGACATTAGACCGTAAAAGGCTGCTAATTAAACATACTCGCCCATTGAAAAATTATCATATAAACATTCAAACTACTGCTGACCACTTTCATTCTTTGCTTCAAGGGCGTACGAGTCTAAAGAAACAAGTGGATGAAAAGCATATCATCCTTAAGTCGACTTTTAGACAATTATTAAAATTAGATGCCATTTTCGTATTAAATCAAAAATAATCATAAATACATCAAATGTCCTAAAAAAAGATTGACTTCCCAAAAAAAGGTTGTTATTCTATCCTTAGAATAATTAGAAAATTAAATATTCTTATCGAGAGTGGTGGAGGGACTGGCCCTATGAAACCCGGCAACCGGTTGTTTGATACACGGTGCTAATTCCAGCAGAGCATAAAAGCTCTGGTAGATAAGAAGAGATGATAAACCCTCTTCTTTGTGAAGAGGGTTTTTGGTCGTCTTTTCTTTCCAATTTAAAAAAGAGGAGAGATGTAAAATGGCAGAAAAAGAAAAGCAACTTCGATTTGAAACAATTGGTGTTCATGGTGGGCTAAAACCTGATCCAGTAACAGGGGCAAGAGCGGTCCCAATCTATCAAAATAATGCTTATCAATTCCAGAATACAGAGCATGCGCAAGACTTATTTGGCTTAAAAGAAACAGGATATATTTATTCTCGTATTCATAATCCAACGGTTACTGTGTTTGAGGAAAGAGTTGCATTGTTAGAAGGGGGAACAGGCGCATTAGCATTAGCAAGCGGGCAAGCAGCCATTTACTTAGCTCTTCTTAATATTGTTCAAGCGGGTGATGAAATTGTAGCTGCCTCTAATTTATATGGAGGTACATATAATTTATTTACAGTCACTTTACCAAAGTACGGCATCAACGTTAGGCTTATCGATATTAATAATGAAGAGGAACTACGAGCAGCAATCAATGAGAAGACACGAGCTGTATTTGCCGAAACCATTGGTAACCCGAGTTTACAAGTACTAGATATTGAAACAGTTTCAAATATCGCCCATGAACATGGTGTGCCGTTAGTGGTTGATAACACATTTGCAACTCCTTATCTATGTCGGCCGATTGAGCATGGCGCAGATATTGTTGTTCATTCTGCTACGAAATGGTTACTTGGGAATGGGACGACAATGGGGGGGATCATTGTTGACGGTGGTAAATTTGATTGGAACTCAGAGAAGTATCCAGGATTAAGTCAGCCGGATACAAGCTATAACGATATAGTATATAGTGAGGCACTGGGCCCTGTAGCATATATTACTAAAGCGAGAGTGCAGCTTCTAAGAGATTTAGGTCCAGCACTAAGTGCACAAAGCGCCTTCCAATTTACGTTAGGTTTAGAAACGTTAACGGTTCGAATGAAAGAACATATTGCTAATACGAAAAAAATTGTGCAATATTTAAATAATCATCCTGCTGTTAATTGGGTACTTTATCCGGGCGATGACAACCATCCTAATAAAGAATTAGCAGACAAATATTTATCTAAAGGTGCAGGGGCAGTTGTCGTTTTTGGCATATCTGGTGGGCGTGAAGCAGGTGCGAAGGTTATTAATTCGGTTGAGCTGTTCGCACATGTAGCGAATGTAGGTGATGCAAAAAGTCTTATTATACATCCAGCAAGCACAACGCATCAACAACTTAATCAGGATGGGTTAAAACAAGCAGGTGTACCTGAAGACTTAATCCGATTATCAATTGGAATTGAAAATGTAGAAGATTTGATCGATGATCTTGAATCTGCTATTGAAGCGGCAACCGGTATTGCTTCATTAAATATAAGGGTCTAACAACTATTATTTCAGATTTGACACCTACTTCAATGACATGATACTATTACACAGGTACACAAAAAAATTCAATATATTCATAGTTTGCTCTTATTTAGAGAGGTGGAGGGAAGTGCCCTTTGAAGCCCGGCAACCGTCATTTAATTGAAATGGTGCCAATTCACTCAAAGCATTAGCTTTGAAAGATGAGAGAAAGGAATTTTCATAACAAGCCTTTCTGCTCATAAGCAGGAAGGCTTTTTTTATAAACAATGGATATGCTATAAATGTGTTGGTTTTTCTGGATTGAAGAGGTGAAGTATAAAATGATTTCAATAAAAGATGTAAAAAAGATTTTCTCAACGAAAAACGGGAAAGTAAATGCAGTAGACAATGTTAACCTCGAAATTAACGAGGGTGAAATATTCGGTGTAATCGGGTACAGTGGTGCGGGTAAAAGTACATTGATTCGTATGTTAAATGGACTTGAAATCCCGACTGAAGGCGTTGTATCTGTAGCTGGGAATGAAGTTTCTCGCATAAAAGGTGCTAGCTTAAGAAAGGCTAGACAAGAAATAAGCATGATTTTCCAACATTTTAATTTATTGTGGTCTCGAACAGTACGAGAAAACATTGCGTTTCCATTAGAAATTGCTGGTGTACCTAAGAAAGCGCGACTAGAGAGAGTTAATGAATTAATTAAATTGGTTGGACTAGATGGTCGAGAGGATGCCTATCCCTCGCAATTAAGCGGTGGACAAAAACAGCGAGTAGGTATTGCTAGAGCACTTGCCAATAATCCTAAAGTACTGTTATGTGATGAGGCGACAAGTGCTCTAGATCCGCAAACAACTGATAGTATTCTCGACTTACTTGTTGATATTAATGAACGTTTAGGGTTAACTATTGTGTTAATTACGCATGAAATGCATGTCATTCGCAAGATTTGCCACCGTGTGGCTGTCATGGAAGGTGGAAGAATTGTTGAAATTGGCGAAGTGCTAGATGTGTTCCAAAAGCCAAAAGAACCTATTACGAAGCGATTTGTTCAACAAGTGACCGAACCGGAAGAAACGAAGGAAACGATTACACATTTACTGAGTGCTTATCCAAATGGCCAAATTGTTCAACTTGGATTTGTAGGTGGTTCAGCGGAACAACCATTAATCACAAACTTAATTCGCCACTACAATGTAACAGTGAATGTATTACAAGGAAAGATATCCCAAACACAAAGTGGCTCTTACGGTACCTTATTTATTCATATAGATGGAGAGTCGGATGAGGTTACCCGCGCGATTGAATATATTCATTCGCAGAAGGTTGGCGTGGAGGTGATTTCCCATGCTTAATGAATGGCTACCAAATGTGGATTGGGAAAGAATGTGGGAAGCAACAAAAGAAACTTTATATATGACAAGTATTTCTGTTATAGCCACGTTTATTTTAGGAATTATTCTTGGATTACTTTTGTTCTTAACCTCTAAAGGTAATATATGGCAAAATCAGCTAGTTAATAAGATCATTGCGGCATTCGTCAATGTCTTTCGATCCATTCCGTTTTTAATCTTGATTGTGTTATTAATCCCTTTCACAAAAATGATTTTAGGGACAATGATTGGTGAAAATGCAGCATTACCAGCACTCATTATTGGTGCAGCACCTTTCTATGCAAGAATGGTGGAAATTGGCTTACGTGAAATTGATAAAGGTGTCATTGAAGCCTCTAAATCGATGGGTGCAAAAACAAGTACAATTATATGGAAAGTACTCATCCCTGAATCTATGCCAGCGCTTGTTTCGGGTATTACCGTTACAGCGATTGCGCTAGTCGGATATACGGCAATGGCAGGTGTCATAGGTGCAGGAGGATTAGGTAACCTTGCCTACTTAGAAGGTTTCCAAAGAAGTAGATATGACGTTGTATGGATTGCAACGATTATTATCTTAATTATCGTGTTTATCATCCAAATGATTGGTGATTTGATTACTTCCAAACTAGACAAACGATAGGAGAGCTAAAAAATGAAAAAATGGTTATCTGTTTTAATGATTGCAGCTGTTGCATTATTTATTGCTGCCTGTGGATCTTCAGATGAAGGTAGCGAAGGATCTGATGAAGGAACAAAAACATTAAAAATTGGGGCATCTAACGTACCGCATGCTGAAATCCTTAATGAAGCAAAACCTTTATTAGAAGAAAAAGGAATTGAGCTGGATATCACAACGTTCCAAGATTATATTGTACCGAACCAAGCGTTAGAGGGTGGCGATATTGATGCGAACTATTTCCAACATATCCCTTATTTAGAATCTCAAATGGCTGAAAATGATTATGATTTTGTTAATGCTGGTGGTGTTCATATCGAGCCAATTGGTGTTTATTCACAAGAATATGATAGCTTAGATGATCTTCCAGAAGGAGCAACAGTTATTATGAGTAGCTCTGTACCTGACCATGGTCGTATTTTGACAATGTTAGAAAAGGAAGGTTTGATTACACTAAAAGCTGATGTCGATAAAACGACAGCGACAATTGATGATATTGAGGAAAATACGAAAAATCTAAAGTTTGATACGGAGTATGAAGCAGCACTTCTTCCACAAATATATAATAATGGAGAAGGTGACGCAATTCTAATTAACTCTAACTATGCAATTGATGCTGGCTTAAATCCAGTGGAAGATGCAATTGCACTTGAAGAAAGTGATTCTCCATATGTGAATGTAATCGCAGTTAGAGCTGGGGATGAAGACAAAGAAGAAATAAAAGCACTACTAGAAGTATTACACTCTGAAGAAATCCAAAATTTCATTGAAGAACAATATGAAGGTGCAGTTGTACCTGTTACTGAATAATAGAAATTTATTAAAGAAGTCTACTTAGTTGTAGGCTTCTTTTTTTGGTAAGGCGATGTATAGGGGCTAACTAGTACAATTGATGCAAATAAAGGTAGATTAGACGGCTTTTGGAGAATCCTAAATTCGGTTTGATAGAAACAAGTAGTGAGGGAAATTCGTATTATTAAGAAAGAAAATAATAAATCAAGTGTACAAGCTTTTCCCCCATGATCGGGTTTCCGCGTTCATTAAGGTTAAGGATACGAAAAATTGCTAATAAAAGCGGCTTGCGCACGAGAGAGAAAAATGCAAAGATAGCAGAACAAAAACCGATTAGATCGTATATCAGAAGTGAAAATAGAAATCTTAATAAAAAACAAATAATAATTCTCTGTATATTGCTTAATCTTACAAAGGTGACCTTAACTGTTGATTAGAGGTGTTTTGCACAGACAAAATAGTCATTCCTAACTTTTGTATGAGTAAAGGTGAATATTTGTAAGTATTGACCCATGAATTTATGAATAAAAGAGGTGGATAAAACCAATCACGATAAATTCAGTAAAAAAGCGTATTTTCGTGTTTTATCGTGTTTGAGTCGGGTAAGTTTATAGTGTAGTATTTTTATTGTAATCATTATAACGCTTTAAACGGCGAAAATTTGAAAGGATTGATTCATTATTAGTCAGCTACAGCTGAATTACACAAGCGAAATGGAAAAGGCCATGCACGGAGCATATGGAGTAGGTTATGAAACGTATTGCCAAAGACAGGATGTAAGGATGCGCGTAGAAAAACAGCGTGAAAAAGATTACTTAAAGAGTCAAAGAATTGTTGCCGATATCGAACGTAAAGCACATGCTTAAATAAAGAGGAGAGCTGTCAGTTAGACGGCTCTTTTTGTATATAATAAATGAAAAATGAGATTTAATTACGTCAATGTTAAGTTGGCGTGAAACCATATATTGTGTAAAAATCTGGTTTCTTTTGTTTATATAATTGCTTATGAACAAGATGATTATGCCGATTTTAATTTGGACATAAATGCAAGTAGAAAAGAACTTAACAATAAGTCATATATAAATAGAAGAAAAATGAGTTATTTTCGCTAAATTTAGTGTAGAATAATGGATGGTGATAGGTTTACAACATATACATAGTGGAAATATCGTCTAATATGTGCAAAGAGTTGATATCACATTTAATTTGTTATAAGATTGTAATGAGAATAAAGTGAGAATTAAACTAGAAATGAGATTTGACTTAACAGTGCAAATCTTTTTTATTACGGAGGTATAAACATGGCATCTACATTAACAATTAAAGACCTTCATGTTGAAATTGAAGGAAAAGAGATTTTAAAAGGTGTTAACCTTGAGATAAAGGGTGGAGAAATCCACGCAATTATGGGTCCTAACGGAACAGGTAAATCAACATTATCTTCCGCAATTATGGGACATCCGAAATATGAAGTAACAAAAGGAAGTATTATTTTAGATGGTGAAGATGTACTTGAAATGGAAGTAGATGAGCGCGCGCGCGCAGGTCTATTCCTAGCAATGCAGTACCCAAGTGAAATCAGTGGCGTAACTAATGCAGATTTTTTACGTTCCGCAATTAATAGCCGTCGAGAAGAAGGCGAAGAGATTTCTCTAATGAAATTCATTCGTAAAATGGATAAAAACATGGAGTATCTTGAAATGGATACAGATATGGCCCAACGTTACTTAAACGAAGGCTTCTCTGGTGGGGAGAAAAAACGTAATGAAATCCTACAGATGATGATGATTGAGCCTAAAATTGCGATTCTTGATGAAATTGATTCTGGATTAGATATCGATGCATTGAAAGTCGTTTCTAAAGGGATTAATGAAATGCGCGGTGAGGAATTTGGTTGCTTAATTATTACTCACTATCAACGTCTATTAAACTACATCACGCCTGATCACGTGCATGTAATGATGCAAGGTCGTGTCGTTAAGTCTGGTGGACCAGAATTAGCACAAAGACTAGAAGCTGAAGGTTATGACTGGATTAAAAAAGAATTAGGTATTGAAGACGAATCAGTTGAGCAAGAAGCGTAAGAGTTAGGAGGATCACTATGTCAACAGAAATAAAGTTACCATTTGATAAAGAATACGTACATTCTTTTTCAAAAGATATGGGCGAGCCTGCATGGATGACAGATCTCCGTGTAAACGCACTGGAGAAAGCTGAAGATCTTCCAATGCCTAAGCCTGATAAAACAAATATTTCAAAATGGAATTTCACTCAATTTGATAAGCATATCGTGGGAAGTGAAGATTACTCTTCATTAACTGACTTGCCAGAAGAAGTAAGAAGCTTAATCAATTTAGAATCAGCTGACCAAAATTTATATATTCAGCGTAATAATCGTCCGGCATATATCTCTTTATCAAAGACAGTTCTAGATCAAGGTGTTATTTTCACCGACATCTTTACTGCTGCTAGAGAGCACGGAGATCTGTTACAAAAATATTATATGACAGATGGGGTAAAGGTTGACGAACATAAGTTAACAGCTTTACATGCTGCACTGATGAATGGTGGCGTATTTGTCTATATTCCTAAAAATGTAGAAATCAAAGAGCCACTACACTCTGTATTTATTCACGACGATCAAGAAGCAAACCTATTCAATCATGTATTATTGGTTGCTGAAGATAATAGTTCTGTTACTTATGTAGAAAACTACATTTCAACAATGGAAGAAAGCAAAGGCATTTTTAACATCATTTCCGAAGTTGTTGCTAATACAAATGCAAAAGTAACTTATGGAGCGGTAGACACTTTATCTGCTGGAACTACTGTATATGTGAATCGTCGCGGAGTTGCTGGCCGAGATGCACGTATTGAATGGGCATTAGGCTTAATGAATGATGGCGATACAGTATCTGATAATAAAACGAATTTAATCGGCGATGGTTCATATGGAGATATGAAAACAGTCGTTGTAGGTCGCGGGAAACAAACGCAAAACTTTACAACAAACATCGTACACTTTGGTAAAGCATCTGAAGGTTACATCTTAAAACATGGTGTAATGAAGGATGCAGCTACTTCCATCTTTAATGGAATTGGTAAAATTGAGCACGGAGCGACAAAGGCAAATGCAGAACAAGAATCTCGTGTATTAATGCTAAGCGAAAAAGCACGTGGAGATGCGAATCCAATTCTATTGATTGATGAAGATGATGTAACAGCTGGTCACGCAGCTTCTGTTGGTCGTGTCGACCCGTTACAATTATATTATTTGATGAGTCGTGGTATTTCACAAAAAGAAGCAGAACGCCTTGTTATTCATGGCTTCCTTGCTCCAGTAGTTAATGCTCTTCCTATCGAAGGGGTTAAAAAGCAATTAACAGCTGTGATCGAAGGGAAAGTTCAATAATGAATGCAAAAGAGATTCGCGAGCTATTTCCAATACTAAATCAAGAAGTCAATGGCCATCCATTAGTGTATTTAGATAGCGGTGCTACATCACAAAAACCAATTCAAGTGATTGAAGCGGTACAAAAATATTATCATAACGATAATTCAAATGTTCATAGAGGTGTACACACTTTAGGTACAAGGGCTACTGACGGCTATGAAGGCGCCAGAGAAAAAGTCCGCAAGTTTATCAGGGCAAGATCCACTGAAGAAATTATCTTTACTAGAGGAACAACGACTAGTATAAATAAAGTGGCTGCAAGCTATGCGAGAGCGAATCTTTCAGAAGGGGATGAGATTGTTATCTCCTATATGGAGCACCATAGTAATATTATTCCTTGGCAACAAGTGGCTAAGGAAACTGGTGCAACATTAAAATATTTACCATTACAAGAAGATGGAACAATTGCTCTGAGTGATGTTTCCGCTACAATTACAGACCAAACGAAAATTGTTTCTGTTACACTTGTATCTAACGTATTGGGTGTAATCAATCCTATTAAAGATATTGCCAAAATTGCTCATCAGCATGGAGCTGTAATGGTTGTTGATGCTGCACAAGGGGCACCGCATTTAAAAATTGATGTGCAAGATCTAGATTGTGATTTTCTTGCTTTTTCAGGACATAAAATGTGTGGACCTACTGGTATTGGTGTTCTTTATGGAAAGAAACAACTTTTAGAAAATATGGAGCCAGTTGAATTTGGTGGCGAAATGATTGATTTTGTCGGCTTATATGAGTCTACATGGAAAGAACTTCCGTGGAAGTTTGAAGGTGGCACACCAATCATTGCTGGAGCGATTGGACTAGGTGCAGCGATTGATTTCTTGGAAGAAATTGGTTTAGATCAAATTGAGGCTCATGAACATAAGCTTGCTGCTTATGCTTTAGAGAGACTTTCTGAAGTAGAAGGCATGAAAATTTTCGGTCCAAAAACAGCAGCAAATCGTGCAGGGATTGTTACATTTAATTTAGATGATGTTCACCCGCATGATGTGGCAACGGTATTAGACGCTGAAGGAATCGCTATTAGAGCGGGACATCATTGTGCACAGCCGTTAATGAAATGGTTGAAGCAATCAGCAACAGCTAGAGCAAGCTTCTATTTATATAACACAGAAGAAGATATTGATAAGCTTACAGCAGGGCTTATTAAAACGAAGGAGTATTTCAGCGATGTCTTTTAATAACTTAGATACCCTCTATCGCCAAGTGATTATGGATCACTACAAGAACCCTCGAAACAAAGGCGTGCTTGAAGATGATAGCTTAACAGTTAATATGAATAATCCGACTTGTGGAGATAGAATTCAGTTAACCTTAAAGCTCGAAGATGGGAAAGTCGCTGATGCCAAATTTGAAGGTGAAGGCTGTTCTATCTCAATGTCATCGGCATCTATGATGACACAGGCGATTAAGGGAAAAACAAAGGAAGAAGCAGTAAAGCTATCTCATATTTTTTCTGATATGATGCTTGGGAAAGATTATGACGACGATATCGATTTGGGTGATATTGAAGCACTTCAAGGTGTTTCCCAATTTCCGGCACGTATTAAGTGTGCGACACTAGCGTGGAAGGCGATGGAAAAGGGAATGAACGAGGAAGATGCAGCTAAGTAGTCATAGAGTTGTGACGTTAAAATAAATCATGGTGAAGGATTTTTCTAACCATAAGAATGGAGGAATACGAAATGGCAAAAAAAGCACCTGAAATCGGCGATTACAAGTATGGATTTGCCGATAAGGACATTTCCATTTTCCGGTCAAAACGCGGTTTAACTAAAGAAATCGTGCAAGAGATTTCTAAAATGAAGGAAGAGCCTCAATGGATGCTTGACTTCCGATTAAAATCTTTAGAGCACTTCTACAATATGCCAATGCCTCAATGGGGTGGCGATCTATCAGCACTAAACTTTGATGAGATTACGTATTATGTAAAACCATCTGAGAAAACAGAGCGTTCTTGGGATGAGGTACCTGAAGAAATCAAACAAACTTTTGATAAGTTAGGTATTCCAGAAGCGGAGCAAAAATATCTTGCTGGGGTTTCAGCTCAATACGAATCTGAGGTTGTTTACCATAATATGCAAGAGGATCTTGAGTCAAAAGGAATTGTCTTTAAAGATACAGATTCTGCCCTACGTGAAAACGAAGATATTTTCCGTGAGCACTGGGCAAAGGTAATCCCACCGACAGATAATAAATTCGCTGCATTAAACTCAGCCGTATGGTCTGGTGGTTCATTCATCTACGTTCCTAAAGGAATTAAAGTAGACACACCATTACAAGCTTACTTCCGTATTAACTCTGAGAATATGGGTCAGTTCGAGCGTACGTTAATCATTGTAGATGAAGGCGCACATGTACACTATGTTGAAGGTTGTACAGCACCTGTTTATACAACAAATTCACTGCATAGTGCCGTAGTTGAAATTATCATCAAAAAAGGCGCATATTGCCGTTATACAACAATTCAAAACTGGGCAAATAACGTGTTTAACCTCGTTACAAAACGTGCAGTTTGTGAAGAAAATGCAACAATGGAATGGATTGATGGTAACATCGGATCCAAACTAACGATGAAATATCCAGCCGTTATTCTTAAAGGTGAAGGCGCTCGTGGTATGACATTGTCCATCGCATTAGCAGGTAAAGGACAACACCAAGATGCAGGTGCGAAAATGCTACACTTAGCACCTAATACATCTTCGACAATTGTCTCTAAATCAATTGCTAAACAAGGTGGTAAAGTAACTTACCGTGGAATTGTTCAATTTGGACGTAAAGCAACTGGCGCACGTTCAAATATTGAATGTGATACATTAATTATGGATAATCAGTCAACTTCTGATACGATTCCTTATAATGAAATCATGAATGACAATATTTCATTAGAGCACGAAGCAAAGGTATCTAAAGTATCTGAAGAACAACTATTTTATCTAATGAGCAGAGGTATTTCTGAAGAAGAGGCAACAGAAATGATTGTTATGGGCTTCATCGAACCATTTACAAAAGAACTTCCAATGGAATATGCTGTTGAAATGAACCGTTTGATCAAGTTCGAGATGGAAGGTTCAATTGGATAAATGCTTAAAACCCTTATTATATAAGGGTTTTTTGTTTGAAATAAAAGAGAAAAAATCTGTTCGTGCCGATTTCGTGCCGATTCAGATTTTTTTCTCGTTTATTTTAGTGTATGACGCGAACTTTTTTAGTTCGTCTTCTTCTATTTTTTCAGTGATATCCAGATAGGTATCTGCAGTTGTTTTTATTGTTTTATGTCCAAGTCTTTTGGATACGAATTTAATGGTAGCTCCTGCTTCTAATAAAAGTACAGCATGTGTATGTCTGAAAACGTGCGTCCCTTTGTAGTCCACTCCAGCAAGTTTGCAATATTTCTGCATACCTTCTCTTATTATAGAGGGTGTGAGGTATCCACCACGAAAATTTTGAAAGATTACCCCTTCTTCGCTTTTATTAAACCCTTTTTTTCCTAAAATAAGTTCATTCTGTGTGAGCTTGAATTTTCTTAGTTCCTTCAATAAATCTTCTTCTAGACCAATCATTCTGTAGGATGCCGAGTTTTTTAATGTTGAGACCTGTATCTTGTTGTTATTATCTCTTCTTATTTGTCTTTCTATTTTCAATTTGTTACCTTCTAAATCTTTCCACTGTAAAGCTAGGGCTTCACTTATACGCAAACCAGTTTGGCTCAACAAATACATTAACATGTAATATACTTTGTAATCTGGATAGCGTTGATGTTTATAATCCTTCATAAATAGCAAAAGTTTATTAAGCTCTTCAAGAGTGAAGTATTTAACTTGTTTATGAATTGAATTATCATCCTGAACTGGTACTTTCAATTTATCGGCAGGATTTTTCTCTAACACTTCTAGTTCGTGGACAGCATAATGCAGTATTCCTTTCAAAACTGATAAGTATTTTAGACGCGCTCCATATGAATACGTCCCTTTGTCACTTTGAGAATCTCCAAATAGGTTAATCCATTTTTTGATTTCTGACCGACGCACCTTCATTATTTTCTTATCCCCAAAGTAAGGAAGTATATGTAAACGAACAATTACCTCAAGTTGTTCGAATGTTGATTCTTTCACATTTATTTTTTTATGATCATATAGCCATTCTTTTGCAACCTCTTTAAATAACATATTTCTATCGTTCAAGGATTGTCCATAGTAAATACGTTCTTCTACTTTACTGGCTTCAATTTCGGCTTCTTTTTTTGTTCTGAATGTACCAATACTAAATTCCTGTCCATCTTTCGAAACTCGTCCTTGCCACCTGCCACTACGCAACTTTCGGAAAGTAGCCAATTTGATCACTCCTTTAAAATCCATTTATATTTTAAGGGTTAAAAATAAGAATTCAACATCACCTTAAACAATTCAACTATTAGTTAAATGAAAGGTTTTCACTTTTTCATTAGGGATAGTACCTATAACTTCTAGTAAATCAGGTGCATAAATAATAAATTGTTCAATTATACTAGGGTCATGAATGTCTGGAGTTAATTTATGTTTGATAGATTTCAGATTGATTCCAATTCTATTTTTAATGTCTTTATTAACAATCAATTCAGAGAGAGAGATAGTACAGTTAATTAATGTTTCATCGAAATTAGTAAACTCTTTTGAGATAATTGGAGGCAATAAATCAAAGTGAAATACGTTTTTATTCCAATTTATTTCTCCTTTATAAGGTTTAATAATAAAATAAAATGGTTCTAAATTTCCATCAATATATTGATAGTCTAAAATTTGTTTAGGCACGTATTTTCATCCTTTCTTTTCTAGCTTTTAAGCTCAATGCTTTTTCAACTATTTTCATTGTTTCATTAGAGTACGGTGGAGCTTTAGGGTATCTTGATTCCATGTGTCTTCTGTGGTTTTCATCAGCATTAGCTTGAAATAATTGACTTCGAAAGTGTATTAATCTTTTTCTGGAGAATTCTTGGGTCACATTAAATGTTTTTGAAATAAAATCTACACCATCATTAATATTTGCATAGTTATTTACATCAAGACTTAATAGCATAAAAGTAGGTACACAAAAATGATACATAAAATTGTTAGCTTGGTATTCTTGCCTCATTCTGAATGACCTGCTTAAATTATGTTGAATGCCTACATGATTAATCACATGTGCAAGTTCATGAGCAAAGTCTTGCCATTGTTCAAATTGATCTTTCTTTTCATCCAAAATGATACTATACATTCCATCCCTGCAATTCATTATGCTTTTGTGTTCCCAATGGTGTACCCAAACATCAAGTTTCTCTGCAATTTTGTACATTTCTATCTCGCTAGGAGATTGAATTTCAAGAAATTTATAGAGTTTTTCGATATTTGTTTCTAAAGTTGTCATTTTATAATTCACTCAAATTACCTCCACGAAACGTATGTTCTATTTTTGTGTAAAAGAAAAGCCCATAAAGGGCAATTCTCATTTAATTGTTCACTTCGATCGTTTCTACTACATCTTCGCCTTTTGCATCAAAATTACTATCAACTGGCGCACCAATTCTTACCTCAATAGACTTGATATCACTAACATTTGATTTGTTTAAAATATATACGTTATGACCTTCGTGTTGGACCTGACCTAGGTATTCACCATCTATATGTTCTGATAAAAACATATCAGGCTCTAATTGTTCTTTAGTATCAGTAATAATAGTTGCTTGACCTAAGTAAAATGACATATCTTCTTCTGATGTATTTTCACCAGACATTTCAATTGTAATTGCTTGAACTGTATCACCAACACTCTTCTCGAACATTGTTGCAGCTGATTCAGATTTAATTTCAATTTCCTTTAGTTGTATAGCAGAAATTTCATAATTTAATGGTCCAGATGTTCCTGAAATATCAAGCTCTTTATTTGTGAAAGTGTTAGTTACTTTAGTATCGGCATCTTCTTGCACATCATCTGCCTCATCAGTTGATTTCTGCTCAGATTTATCTTCTTCTTTACTATCTTCGTTTTGATCAGCACCTGAAGTTGAGTCATCATCACTAACCTTAGTATTGTCTGATCCGCATGCTGCTAAAAATATTCCTAATCCTAAAATTAATGTTAAAAATAAGAATCTTTTTTTCATTAGAAATAATCCCCCTTATATATACTTAATGGATGAGATAACCATTAATTACAATCTTATATAAAAATATAAATCTTAAGTATATGAAACAATCAGCCTATAAAAATGGAAAAAATATAGAAGAAAATAAAAGTATTACTTTCTTCTTTGTTTTTGACCTGGTTTACGATCTCTTTCTCTCTCCAGTAGCCGTTCAAGTAATTTTACAGCTTCTTCGTCAGAAATATCGCCATCTCTTGCTGCGATTTGAGTGTTGGGGTCATTTAACATTTCTTTTGCTTTTAAGTGGTAATCTTCACCTTTAAGTAGATGGTCAGTTGATACTTCTAAAGCGTTTGAGATATTTATTATTTCTACATCAGTTAGCGGTCTAGTACCCTTTTCAATCCTATTCATTACACTAACATTTATGTTGACTTTATCAGCTAAATCTTTCTGTTTCCAGCCTTTTTTCTCTCTGAGCAAAACAATTCTTTCTCCGATATTCATTGTCTCACCATCTTTCTGTTTCAGCAACAATTTTAACATTTTTCTGTAACGGAAATGAATTAAATTTCTAAATAAGAAATTATTTTCTGTTTTTATGTTGACATTTCTATTTCAGCAATTTATTATTAAGTTATAAAGTTGCTGAAATAGAAATTTTATAGGAGGTATGTTATGAAGACACTAAATCTTCACTTTATAAAAAGCCAAAGACAATTGATGAATATATCTTTACAAGAAATGGCTGAAAACCTTGGCTTTAAGAACGCTTCAACATATTTGAAGTATGAAAATGGAACTTATGCCTTTAAAGCTGATCAACTACCAAGATTAGCATTAGCGCTTGGATGTAATATCACAGATTTTTTTGTTAATAAAATTGCTAAAACAGCAATTTAAAGGTAGTTAATATTAACCAATTGGTGGTGATTAGAGTGATTAAAATCCAACTGGATGAGCAACAATTGAAAGAAATATATCTTGATGAAATTAACAAACGTTTAAAAGAGATTGATGAAGAAATCTCTTTTTGGGACACAAAAGAGTTGAAGCGCCAGACAAATATGAGTTGGAACACCATTCAAGATAATTTTTTTCACGATCCTGATTTTCCAAAATTTAAATCAGGTCAGAAATGGTATTTCCCTGCATATGAGTGCAAAGTTTTTCTCAGAAACTGGGCTCTAAAACAACAAAAAAAATATAAATTTTTTAACAAGGAGGCTATGTAATGAAAGATTTAAAAATATTCAAAAGTAATTTATTCGAAGTAGCTGCAAAGATTGAGAACAACCAAATTTTATTCGATGCAGAACAAGTTGCTAAAAGTTTAGGTTTTGTTTCTAAGACGACCAAAAACGGTTTTACTTATGAAAATGTTAGGTGGTCACGAGTAAATAGTTTTCTGCCACTTGTGGCAGAAGTGAAAAAAGGTGATCTAATCCCTGAACCATTGGTTTACAAATTGGCATTCAAAGCTCAAAACGAAATAGCCGAAAAATTTCAAGATTGGCTAGCAATTGAAGTAATACCACAAATCAGAAAAACTGGTTCTTACTCAAACAAGGTTGTGCCATTAAACAACAAAGAGTCACTGATAGCCGCAATGAAGCTCTCTATAGAAACATCAGAAGAACTGGACCAAGTAAAAGGTGAAGTCAAAGAAATTCGCCACATGGTTGAAGAACAAATCACTCTCACAAGCGGTGAGCAAAGACGACTTCAAAAGGGCATTGCTATGAAAGTTTATGAAATCGAAAACGACCCTGAATGCAGACCGTTGCTTTTCAGAGAGATACATCGAGAAATCAAAGATCGCTTTGGCGTTGCTAGTTACAAAGACATCAAGAGAAAAGAGCTGCAAGCAGCTCTCAACTACATAGAACATTGGGTTCCTCGAAAAGTTTCTTGAATCAGAAACCATCCGGTGAAGCTGCCAGGCAAAAACCGGATGTGTTCCTTCATAAATATATTTTATTCGAAAACTAGAAATCTAGCAGTACATAATTCGGAACATGACAACTAGAAAACCGAACAAATTGTTCTAACTTGGAACAGAAGGAGGATAGAAGATGCATTACGGTTCTTTTCTTAAGAAATTGAGGGTTATCAAAGGCTATTCGCAAGAGGAAATGGCTGAAAAAATGCTTATGCCACGAACGACAATATCAAAAATTGAAAACAACAAAATGGAATTAAAATTATCTGATGCAGTTAGATGGGGGCAAGTGACGAATGCACCTGAAGCATTGGCGGCTATGTTATGCGGTGTAGATATCGCTTCATTAACGCAAATATTAACGATGTTAGTAGGAGGTTTTAGTAGATGGATATGGTGATTCTAACAATCATGTTTACATTTATCGCATTTTTCTTAGGAGTTATGTTTGGAGATTTTAATAGTAAAAACAAAAATGAGCAGTGAACGGCCAGGCTCACTACTCAACGACTCATATGAAATAACCAACTTAATTGTATCATTCATTCGGTGAGGAAACAAGAACTTTTGTTCCCACCGTGCAGGGTCAAAGTTTTTTATCTACCAACCACCCCATCCCCTTTACTTTGGCTCTGCACGGTGCGAATAAAGCGCCATGATCATTGACAATCGAACAGAAAGGAGCGAGCCATTTGAGTAAAAAAGAAACAATTGATGCTCTAATCAATAGACTCAAAAAAGACGGCATAAAAATTGACTGGTGTGTCAAATTCACAAATCTAAAGGAGGGTTGATTGATGGAGCATCCTGAGGTTACACAGTTACAAAGGACAGGCTATCCGAATTTGGTTGCACAGCCAGAACATGCCGGTATGGATTACTTTGGAGAAGAGATTCTCGAAGGTGATGAAATCGTTGAATATGACGGCGAGATTATCTTGGAGGGCAATCTTCAACGGTATTTATGCGAGGTGCTTGGCTTTGAGTTCAAAAGTGCATAAAAAAAGACTCCTGCGAGCAACAGGAGCCGATAAAACAACAATATTTAAAGTTATTTTAGCACAAAGCTTTGATAACGGTAAAGGGAGGATATCAAATGGCAGTTAGCAATGCAATATCAACAAAAGATATGAGCCGTTTTGAGTGGTTACAAGAACGTTCCAAAGGAATTGGCGGTAGTGATGCAAGTATTATCCTTGGACTAAACAAATACAAAACAGCTTTTGAGCTGTGGTTAGAAAAAACAGGTCAAGTCGAACTGACTGAAATTAGTAGCGAAGCAGCATACTGGGGCAATGAAATGGAGGAAGTGGTTGCTAAAGAGTTTGAGAAGAGAACTGAGAAAAAGGTTCGCCGCCGCAACTACATGTTTTCTCATCCTGATTATCACTTTATTAAGGCCAACATTGACCGCGAAGTTATGAAAGAGTCTGCCTTGCTAGAATGCAAGACTGCTAGTGCGTATTTAAAAGCTGAATGGGAGGGAGAAGAAATCCCTGCTGCGTATCTCGTACAAGTGCAGCATTATCTAGCTGTAACTGGTAAAGAGAAAGCATATATCGCGGTTCTAATCGGTGGAAATCACTTCACTTGGAAAGAGATCCAGCGAGACGATGAATTAATTCAGATGATTATTGATGCAGAGGTTAATTTTTGGGAGAAACATGTACTTGGCTTTGTTCCGCCAGAATTAGATGGTTCAAGTGCAGCTGAACAGTACCTCAAAGAGAAATACAACAAAGCAGAAGAGGGGAAAGAGATTGTTCTACCTTCTAATTATAAAGAAATGCTAATCAATTATGAGCAAATCAAGAACGATGAGAAACTCATTCAAACAGCTAAAAAGGATATTGAGAACAAGATTAAAGCCGAGTTGAAAGATGCAGAGGTGGGCCTTGTAGATACTCATATCATCACTTGGAAAAATGTCGTCTCTAATCGAGTAGATACAAAGGCATTAAAAGAAAAATTCCCTGACATCTACAAAGAAGTAATCAAACCATCTACATCACGCCGTTTTGGTATTAAGGAGTTGAATTAATTATGGCAACGAATGCAGCATTAAAAAATCAAATTGCTAGCAAACAGGATACAGCCCCTCAAAAGGTTGCTCCGCAAGCGTTGGGACTTAAAGGGTTATTAAATGCACCAACAATGAAAAAGAAATTCGAAGATGTGCTTGATAAAAAGGCCCCTCAGTTTATGTCATCACTTTTGAACCTCTATAACGGAGATTCTTACCTACAAAAAACTGATCCGATGACAGTAGTTACCTCTGCGATGGTTGCCGCAACTTTAGATTTACCGGTTGATAAAAATCTAGGGTATGCCTGGATAGTTCCATACAGTGGAAAAGCTCAATTTCAGCTTGGTTATAAGGGTTATATCCAGTTAGCCCTCCGTACAGGTCAATATAAAGGAATTAATGTTATCGAGGTAAGAGAAGGGGAGTTAGTTAAGTGGAATCGTCTTACTGAAGAATTGGAGCTTAATCTCGATGGTGCCACAAGTGACAAAGTTATTGGTTATTGCGGTTATTTCAAGTTGATCAATGGGTTTGAGAAAACAGTCTACTGGACCAGAGGAGAAATTGAAGCCCATAAAAAGAAATTTTCTAAAAGTGATTTCGGATGGAAAAAAGATTTTGATGCGATGGCTAAGAAAACGGTCTTAAGAAACATGCTTTCTAAATGGGGTATCTTGTCCGTTGAAATGCAGACAGCCGTTTCAAAAGATGAGCAAGTACCAGAAATGAAGGATATCACAGAAGAAGTAGATCAGCCAGATATTATCGATGCTGTACCGTCAGAAGAGAAACCTAGTGCAGATATAGATATTGAGTTTGATGTAAATGAATAACCAAACAAACGTAGTCCTTCCTGCTTGGATTTTCGAGCAGGCACAGGACAAAGAACAGTTGAAAATGCTTGTACTAAATTATATGCGAAAGTACCCGGATTATACCGTAAAACGAATCACTAAGCGATTTGCGGTTTGTGAGATTAATAGATAGTAAAAGGAGGTGATGTGATGAACGGATGGATAAAACTACACCGTAAATTGATGACCAGTAACATATTTCAAAACGAAAAGCTGCTGAAAGTCTTTATTTACTGTTTATTAAAAGCCACACATTCAGAACATCAACAGATTGTAGGAAAGCAAATCGTAGACTTAAAACCTGGTCAATTTGTATTTGGAAGGAAGAAAGCAGCACTCGAATTAAACATGAAAGAGTCTACAGTAAGAGACTACATTAAGCTTCTAAAAACCGACAGCGTTATCGACATCACCTCCACCAACAAATTTAGCGTTGTATCCATTGTTAATTGGGAGGTTTATCAAAAAGATTTAGATGTTAACGACAACAAAATGACAACAGACCGACAACAAAATGACAGCAAAATGACAGCAGAAGGACAGCAGAATGACACAAACAAGAATGTAAAGAATGGTAATAAGGAAAAGAATGAAAAGAAAGAAGATATTACTACTACAACAACAGACCACCCCACCAAGTTATTTGAGGAATCACTTTGCCGTTTATCACCAATCCAAATGGAATCTCTTAATCAGTGGATTGATGATTTTAAAGGCAATCAAGAAATTGTCAATGCAGCCATTAAACTAGCTGACAACAAAAACAAGCGTAATTTTAACTTTGTGAATTTCATCCTCAAGGAATGGCATAGTCACAACTTAATGGAGATTGATAGAGTACGAGCTTACGAGCGTGAAAAATTCAATAATAACAAAGTTAAGCCTTTCGCCCGTAAAGGCAAAGGTATTGTACGTACAGAAATGCTGCCAGATTGGTTTGAAGAGAATGAGCAACAATCTAAACCACAGCCTAGTGATCAACCAGCAGTCAATGACGGTGAACAGATGAGCGAATTCGAGCGCTTAATGGAGTTACGAAAAAATTCAGGGAGTTGAAGGAATGGGAAACCTTTATAAAGCTGCTGTAATGCAAAAGAAGTTAAAACGTGATTTTATTCTTGGAAAACTTAGAGCATTAAACGTCACAGCCAGTCAAGAAGGGCTTCCATTAGATGAACTAGATTATGAAGATTTGAAATACGAATATGTACTTGCTTCATTTAGACAAATAGATTCAGAGACAAGCAGTAACGCTTGGTTCTAAGGAGGAATATGAAATGACCATTCAAAATGTAAAACCAGTTTTAAATTGTCCGCGATGTAAGACAAAAGGATATCTACTCGCTCCATCAGGCAAATTGGTGTTAATGGAATGTGATGATACAAAGTGCGGCCAACAATGGCATACCTTCGCTAAGATTTGCCCGGAATGCAAAAAGCCTAATGGATACTTTGTCGAAGGACCATGTAGAAAATGCTATGCAGAGAAGTACATGTCGTCATGAAGAAACGTAACCCCGTTATTCAGAAAGCTTATGAACAAGGCAGAACTGAGGGCTTTGCGTTAGGTGAGGATATGGGAGAAATGAAAGGTATTGCTAAGACAACATCATTTTTCCGCGAGAAATTTCTTGAGTTAGAAAAAACGCCAGGTATAGGACCGAAAACCTTGGATCGGATTCGCAAGGCAATCGGTGAGAAGTATTTTGAAGCAGGTGAGCGTAATGGTTCTTAAAAACGCAACAAAACAAAGACAAAAAAGAATCATTGTTTTAGAGGATTTGGATTTTCTATGGGATGAGGATGAATTAGAAGAAGTTGCTCGCCTATGGAAGATTGGTCTAGACGTTAGAGTTATTGCTGGAAAGTTTAATAGGGATCCAGATGATATATTATTGGCGCTCATTCATTTAGCAAAAGAGGATAGGGTTTTCAGAAGAATTGGAGGTCTTACTCTTGGATTATAAGAAAGCCACACTAGGGCAGCTATATTACATATCACGACACACAGAATTAGCCCTAGAAGCTCTTAATGAGATTAATAGGAGGTTAACCTATGCAAGATATAATCATTCGACGTGCAAGGAAATATGAAGCTGAAAAGGCAATTCAGGACCATGTAAAAAGAGGATGCGAAATCATTTTTCCTCTAACTGAGTTCTCAAAGCAAGGTAAGACATTTGATCGTGATAGCTACAATCGTCATGTATTTGCTGGACATAATTATTCGTCAGTTTGGATGGCTAAATTAAGAAGGGTGGAAGGTTAATGTTAGATTTAATCGCAATGTACGAGGGGCAAAAGGCATTTAGAAACAGAATTGATTATAAAGGTTATGACCGTTTTGGAGAACTTATTCTTGCTCTACAAGTGGAGCTAGGGGAATGTGCGAATGAACTTCCGGAAGTATTCAAGTTTTGGGCACACAAAGAGAACAACATACAAGACGCGTTAATCGAATATGCTGACGGACTTCATTTCATTCTGGATATCGGTCACGAAATATTCTTCGAAGACTTTGACATGATCTACTTGTTGTCCGGAGCTGATAAGAAACGGCCAATAGCAACCCAGTTCAGATATATCTTTGCTCTAGTTGCGAAATTGGATAAGACGAAAAGCCGAATTACGTTTATAGAGTTGCTCTCAGAATATATCGGACTTGGTGAAATGATTGGCTTCTCTTTTGAACAGATCGAAGAAGCATTCTATGTGAAAGATGTCATTAACCACGAGAGGCAAAGTGAGGGTTATTAATGGGGGCAAGAAAATACAACAAGTACGGCAACCACAAACAAGTTGTCGATGGACATAAATTTGATAGCAAAGCAGAAGCAATGTATTATGGCCAATTAAAATGGTTGCTGCAAGCTAAACAGATTAAAGGGTTTAAGATGCAACCGAGATACCTTCTTCAAGAGGGATTTAAGAAAAACGGAAAGACCTACAGAAAGATTGAATATGTTGCTGATTTTGAAGTAGAAAAATTAGATGGAACAATAGAGATCATTGATATAAAAGGAACAGTCACCAAAGAATTTTCAATAAAAAGAAAACTGTTCGAGCGTCAATACATGGATTCTATTAAATTACTAAAATATGACCGAGATAGGGGATTCGTGGAGGTAAGTTAATGGCTAGAAGAATCGTAGAAACGAATGCAGTTAGCCTTGATCGAGAAAAGCTCCAGGTTGTTGTCATCTACGAGGAAGGCATATCGAAGCAGCAGATTAGAAATGAAAATCCATATAGCAAACGGCATGGGGTTATTTTCCCCAGTGCCGGGGCTTATGAGGTGAAGGGGTTAGATTACTGATTTTGTATTATGTTCACTAAATTTGGAGGGATGACCGTGCGTGAGATAAAGTTTCGTGCTTGGGATAAATCAAGAAAAGAAATGGAATACATCAATAATATGTATTGGTTTGAAGAAAATGGTGTTGATGATATCAACAACAATGTGTTTTTGGATTTCATGCAATACACAGGCTTAAAAGACAAGAACGGCAAGGAGATATATGAGGGGGATATACTCGCTTATCAAGGATTAGACGGTAGGAATCTAAATCTAGTTGTGAAATGGTCAGAACGTGATGCAACATTCCTGTTTGGTGGAGTTAGAACAGATTATGCAATCACAGGTGAAGTTATTGGAGACATTTACGAAAATCCAGAGTTAATCAATCAAGAAAAATAAAAAGAAGAGCCCAGGCAGTGGCTCTTCGAAGAAATGATAAAAAAAGAGAAATCCATCGTATCCATTATATACTATGTGAATTTCGGTTTAATGATTGGGTGTTTTAATCACCTTTTGAATTAATTAAGAAAAAACAGTTAGAGGTTTACAAGAAATCCAAAAATAAACATTATAAAAATAATATTTACGTACATGGTTGCTATGACTACGCCATAATGAATTTTTTTAAAAAAGAATAGTGAAAACGGAGCTGGAAATAATACGAGAACCAACAATACTATAATAGATTCATTTAAGTAAAGTAGGATAATCATCTCCTTCAAAAAATCAGTGTTTATAGTATTTCTTAATAATTAGAGGTTATGCAACACAAGATAGATTAAGTAAAAAAGAGCCGACTGACTTTGAAGAATTCTTTACACCTTTTCAATTATATGGATCGATATACTGCCACTTTTGAAATAAGTAAATTAAGGAAGCGCAGATAATACAATTAATAAAAATTACAATATGAAAGTGATCATCCATTTTATAAATCCCGAAATATTCATAAAGGTTCATTATTCCAAAAGAAAAGATTGCATCGCTTATAGTGTTAAGGGTGATATAAAGCCAAAAGTTACCGAATGTAAAGTATAAAAATATTGTGGGTAAGACTATGTATATTCCATAGATGAAAGGTGTTGTATTAGTTAAAGGGAAAATTGTTTCAACAACTTCAACCAGATTATATCTTTGATATAGCTGAAATAATATTGTCAAAAGCAAGGCACTCACTAATCCACCTGGAATGAAGGACTTCACCCTTTTGGTATCTAATAAAAGGAGAATAAACCAAGGCAAAATTAACATGGACCATAAAAAAATATGAGTTAGCATATAGACTATACCTCCAACAAAGGATAATAATAATCTAACCTCTAGCTCTTTAGCCTATTCATAAAAAAGCTAGGAAGGTTCGTCTGAAGTAAGAAAAACATTTAGTGAAATTATAAAATATGGAGTTTGCGTACGACAAGGAATTCTTATATGGCCATTTGAGAATTTTAGCCTTGTCCAATAATTAGCATATCCACAATTAGTAAAAGTATGTAGGCAATTTTAATTTACACGATAAGCAGGGAGTTAATTAAGGAGGAATAGAGATGGAACAAGTATACCTAAAGCAACTGATTGAACACTTGGAATCACAATTGGATGAACATGGTGATTTACCTGTGTGCTACTGCGATGATGCTTTAATTGGCAAGGAGACAGGATTACCTATACCATCAAAGATTTATTCATATAAATCATACGACCTCTTAAACAGTGATTCTTTAGATGTATTAGATGAGAATTTGTATGATGTTGATTTAGAGAAACCAATTATTAAAGCATAGTAAATTAAAGCAACTAAATGATAGATCAGTTTAGCAATTGAAAGGAGTAGGACAATATAGAAAGCCTACTTTTGTATAAAGAAGGCTTTTAGAACAACTAATAAGTGTTTATTCGGTATTATTTAATTTGCCTTTATAGTACAGGTAATCAACTTTGTTTTTTGTAGCCGTTAATTGGGAAGCTAATATTGCAGTATATATTGTTGTTAGAAGGACAGCTAATACACCAAGTCCTAATACAGAATCATTTTTTAACATAAAATTACACCTCCTTCTAAATTTATCTTTTCTAAATAAGAAGAATTTATACGAAGGATAATTAGTTGATTAGGAGGGGAAGAGGATGCATTGGGAATGTCGATATTGTTATTTTCCAACTACAGTGGAAGGCGATAGGGTTTGTTCATCATGTGGCGCAGAATGGGAAGCAGCAAAAATTCTAGTTGAAGATGATGATTAAGAAACAAAAGGTATGAGGAGTTAATTTCAATGAATTACACAATAGGCAGCACGCTGATCCACGAGGGTAATAGATTCACAGTTCAAGATATTACGCACCTTGACCAGTTGACCTTTCTCTTTTTCGCAGAGAGTCCTGCTCAGGGGGTTAGGGAAGATTTGATTAAGTGGAATGAAATTACATTAGAGGAGGACAATTATGCCAATAGTTGATATTGATAAAACAAAGCAATTGGAATTTGGATATGGTGATATTGAAGTGGCTGCAGGACT
Source organism: Cytobacillus sp. FSL R5-0569 (assembly GCF_038007265.1). Classification (NCBI taxonomy): domain Bacteria; kingdom Bacillati; phylum Bacillota; class Bacilli; order Caryophanales; family Bacillaceae; genus Cytobacillus; species Cytobacillus sp. FSL R5-0569. The sequence continues at coordinate 3,872,842 of NZ_JBBOWW010000001.1, read as the reverse complement.
TTTGCAATCTGATGATACAGTCGGTACCGTGTTGTTTTGGAATAACGAGAAGAGAAATGAAATTGGTGCTTATCATGAGTACGGTGAAGATAAAGTTATGAGTGTAGAAGAAACACCAGTACGGATGCTCTTTACAAAAATTGAAAGTATAGATGTTGTTATTGATGCATTAGAGAAATCTAAACAAAAGATGCTATCTAAAGATAAACAAGTAAACACAAGATAGAGAAAGTTTACTACGAAAAGAAAGAGCCCATCCAAGCTCTCTCTAATCGTGTGACCATATTATGGAAGTGGGTAAGAAAATATACCTAAGTAGGCACTGCGGAAGATTTTTAATTCCTTACCCAATAATAATTTATCCATAATTAATAAAAGTATGCATGAAAAATAAATAATTTAACAAAAGAAGAAAATAGCTCATATAGAGGGGTTGATTAAATGAAGAATAGATATGAGACACTTGGCGAGACTACCGTCATCTTCATAAAACGTAGAAACGGTGATGTGTTCAACACATTTATTGATACTTCTGATCTGGAAAAAGTAGATAGTTTCCCAGGTAGTTGGTTTGTAAATTACAACAAAAAGACAGAATCCTATTATGTGATGGGCAACACAAAAAACAAAGAGGGGAAACCTGCTTTGATCGGCATGCATAGATATATTATGGACGCACCAACAGATAGATTTGTGGACCACGTAGACAGGAACACTTTAAACAATAAAAGAAATAATTTGAGAATAGTAACCTTGTCCGAAAACAACCAAAATACAAGGGTTCAAAAAAATAACACATCTGGTGCTAGAGGCGTCACTTGGGATAAAGATAAGAAAAAATGGAGAGCTACTGTCAAATATAGAGGGAAGGTTTATTATTTCGGTTATCACAGAACTGTAGAAGATGCTTCGCTAGCAGCTAAAGAAGGAAGAAAAAAACTTCTCCCTTTTGCAAATTAAAAGTCCCTGCAATGCAGAGACATGACCAGGAATCCCCGGCACCCAATTATATTTTAACATAGGGGGTTCCTGTATGAAAGAAGCTGCCAGCATTAAAAGAATCGAATCGTTGTTAAAAGATTATCATTGGATGAAAAAAGAAGTGGAGCGCCTTGAAAAAGTACTATTTGGATATTCTACACCTATGAAAAGTTGGGGTGTTGCTCAATATGGGATAGAGGCAACTTTGCCAAAAGGAAGCTCTGGAAAAAGCCAAGCGGAGTTAAATAACATGGATTTACGTGAAGAACGTTTATATAACAGGCTAGAGCGACTTAGAGAGAAAGTATATGTTATTGAGTTTGCTGCCGAATTATTGGAAGATGAACGCGATAAAGTCATTTATGATTGTATCCTAGATGGCATGTCATTCCGAGAGATATCTTATCATTTGTGTATATCTAGAAATCAGGTCAAAAAAGCCAAAGAAACCATATTGAACCATTTGAGCCAAAAAAGCCACTTTGTGCATTTGTTGAAACACGAAAAATCGGCATGCTAAAATGGAAGGCAGGACAGGGGAGGCAGTTAAACAAGCTGCTTCCTCTATTTTTGTGCGTTGCTCACCTTTCGGTGATTTTATAGGAGGATTTACCCCGTTTTATGGCGAATTATGTTATAAAAAGGGGAGGATTGCATATGGAGCAGGTGAAACAAGGATTGTGGATTTGTTCTAAATGTGAGGCAGTAATCACAGATTATAATGAGTACCATGACAATGATGGCGTTTGTGATGTGTGTTATTCCATTCCTATTAAAAAACGAAGGGGGCTTTTGAAATGAGAAAAGATCCAGGTGGAGGAAGAATTAAGAAGGACCCAGGTGGTGGCGGCTATCATTCAGATCTAGGTGTAGGAGGTCATCATATTGACCCAGGTTGTGGAGGTATATGATGCTCAATACTATCTTAAGAGACCCTAAGCCAGGAGGACACCATTCTGACCCTCCACGAGGTGGACATCACCAAGACCCAGGTGGTGGAGGATGGAAAAGGAACCCGAAACCAGGAAGTGATTGGCTAGCTTGGATTTCTTGTTTAATTGATCCAGGAGGCGGTGGCAGACAATGGGGAATAAAGTAGGTGGGTAATTAATTTTATTATCAGGAGGATTTACGTTTTGTTCAGATGCAACTAGAAAGGGAGAATAAAAATGAGTGGTTTTAAAGTTAAGGTGTATGCTTCAAATTCACCGAAGGATACTGTGAATGGGCAAAGTTTTAATTTGCCAATAATTCCGAGGGTCGGGGATTATATTGATGTAAAGTATAAACCTGATCCAATAAAGCGCCCTTTGAATAGTGTTGCAGGGGTTTTTGAGGTGAAAAACGTATTCATCCATGAGGCAGACTCAACATATGACGCTCACATCCATGTATTAATTGAAGAAGAGATAGAATAAAATTTAGACCTCAAATCGAGGTCTTTTTTCTTTGTAAAAAAAGACAGGAGGTAGGTGCCATGTAATGAATTGGGAGGAAATAAGGAAAGAATTTGAGACATCAAAAATTACATTAAAGGCGCTTGCTGATAAGCATGATATAAAAATTGGTACTTTGAAGAGCAGAAAAAGCCGTGAAGGATGGTCGAGAGATCCCACTAAAAAGGATGCAACCCAAAAGAAGAAGGTTGCAACCCAATTAACAAAAGATGCAACAAGAAAAAGAAGTGGAAATCCCAATCCTCAAAACCAATTCACGAAACGGAACAAGGCAGCAGAGAAACACGGATTTTTCTCCAAGTTCCTTCCTGCTGAGACATTAGAAATCATGGAGCAAATGGAAGAACGTTCACCTGCTGATTTGATTTATGACCAGATACAGATTCAATATGCTGCTATCATAAGAGCACAAAAGATAATGTATGTAGAGGATAAAGACGAGATCATAAAAGTGCTCAAAAAGAAAAAGGATTCCGATTTTGCAGAAGAACGTGAATGGGAATATCAATTTGCTTGGGACCGTCATGCTACATTTATAAATGCCCAATCTAGAGCTATGAGTGAGCTTCGGTCTTTAATTAAACAATTTGATGAAATGGCGCATATAGACGATGAACGCAGGCTTAAATTAGACCTGATGAAGGCACAAATTGATAAAACTAGAGCTGATGCAGAAAAAGCTAGTAACAATGATTCTGACAAGCCAATAGAAATTTTAATCAAGAGAAAAGGTGATGGAACATGATTGAAAAAGAGGTCAATCCACACTTTGAAGATTTTCTCTTTGACTGGAATCAAAAGTTTCAATTTCTTGTGGGTGGATACGGATCATCAAAATCTTATCACGTCGCTTTGAAGGTTATTCTCAAATTACTTTCTGAAAAACGTACAGCTCTTGTCGTTAGGGAAGTATATGAGACTATCAGGGAATCTTGTTTCTCGCTGTTCGAGGAAATCCTTATTGAGCTGGAAATCGACGATAGGGTTAAAGCTGTGACTTCTCCAATGCAAATACGTTTTCCGAATGGCAGCAAAATCATATTTAAAGGAATGGACAAACCGCAGAAACTCAAATCCATTCATAATGTATCGCTAATTTGGCTTGAAGAGTGTTCAGAAATCAAATATGAGGGATTTAAAGAGTTGATTGGTCGTTTAAGACACCCAACTTTGCCACTTCATATGATTCTCTCAACAAATCCTGTAGATGAGGGAAACTGGACGTATTCACATTTCTTTATCAAAAATAAAGGCCAAGAAGATGAGGTTATATTTCTTGATGATGAGGATTTATATGAGAAAAGGGCACTGGTTGTCGATGATACCTACTACCATCATTCAACAGCTGATGATAATTTGTTCTTGCCAGCTAGTTATGTGGAAGAACTAGAAAAAACAAAAATATATGATTTAGACCTTTACCGAGTTGCAAGGAAAGGTCGTTTTGGCGTGTCTGGAACTAAGGTTTTACCTAAGTTTGAAAGCAGGCCACACAACGAGGTTATGGATGCTATTAATGATATCTATAAACCTATTTACCGGGCAGGAATGGACTTTGGTTTTGAAGAGTCATCTAACGCACTCCTTCGTATGGCTATCGATGACAGAGAGAAAATTCTCTATATCTATTGGGAGTATTACAGCAAAGGTAAGGATGACCCAGAAATTGCGGATGACTTAGCTGGATTTGCTCAAACAAAAGAGCTAGTCAGGGGTGATAGTGCTGAACCGAAAACTATTTTTTATCTTAAAAAGCGTGGTATTAATATTAAACCGGCTAAGAAATTTCAAGGCTCGAGGTTACAGAATACGAAGAAGGTAAAAAGATTTCACAAAATCGTTTGCTCAGACCAATGTAAAAACACAATTCGTGAATTAAAAAGCCTAACTTACAAAAAAGACAAACAAGGAAATACAATTTATGACGAATTCAACATCGACCCACATACATTCAGTGCTATTTGGTATGGATTAGATGATTATGAAGTGGTTGATTTGAAGAACCACAAAGAAACATACAAAGCCCTACAATCATTGGGTCTGTAAAGGAGGGATACTATGGCAAAAGTGAATGATTTTGAACAAGCAAAGGATATTCAATATGGAGTAGTCAGTAAGCAACGTTTTCCCGACTCTGCAAATACTCATTACACTTTTCCGAGTGTTGATGATTTATTAAGTGATGCTGATCAGATAGCTGAAATGGTGCAACACCATATGTCCTACCAAAAGCCACGCCTACTAACATTGAGAAATTACTTCAAAGGAAATAACACCACAATTCTAACTGGGAAAAGGCGAAAAGAGGAACATGTAGCAGATAACCGCGCCACTCATAATTTTGCTAAATACGTGAGCCAATTTGTCCAAGGTTACATGGTAGGCATTCCGTTGAAAACAACTTACCCAGAGGAAACGATTAATGAAAAGTTGAGGGATATGAACCGAGCAAATGATGCAGATGAACATAATAGTGAATTGATTTTAGATCAATCTATTTATGGTCGAGCATATGAGATTCTTTACCGCAGTCAAGACGATCAGATTAAATTCACTACATTGGATGCTGTTTCTACTTTTGTTGTATACGACGATACAGTTGAAATGCTACCTATAGCTGGTATTCGTTACATGGATAATCAATTTCGTGATAACGAGACGATTGTATATGTCTATACAGACAAAAAGATTTATATTTTCAAAGGTAATCAGAACCTAGACAATATAAAGCTTGATAGAGAGCAAGAACACTCATTTGATGGTGTGCCAATCATTGAATATAGCAATAATAAATTTCGCCAAGGCGACTTTGAAGATGTCCTTAATTTGATTGATCTATATGATTCTGCTCAAAGTGATTTAGCCAATTATAGTCAAGATTTAAATGATGCCATGCTTAAGATAGTGGGAAATCTAGAGATAGATGCAGAAGAAGCTAAGGATATGAAGGAAAAAAATATCTTACTTCTCCGTACCGAAGCCAACTCAACTGGCTCATCAATACAGGCTGACGCGGGTTATATCTACAAACAATATGATGTTGCTGGGTCAGAAGCATACAAGGACCGTATTGCTAATGACATTCATATGTTTACCGCCACTCCTAATATGAATGATGAAAACTTCGGTGGTGTTCAGAGTGGTGAAGCGATGAAATATAAACTCTTCCTACTTGAACAAAAAAGAGCCACAAAGGAAAGGTTGTTTAAAAAGTCTTTGCGTGATCGTTACCGACTGATTAATAACATCATGAGAGTCGCGGCAGAAGGTGAATTTGATGTAAATAATTTAACTATCACATTCACTGAAAATCTCCCTGAAAACATTGCTAAAGAAATGGAATGGTTCACTGGTGCAGGCGGCCGTCTTTCTAACGAAACTATGCTCAGTATGCTGACATTTATCGAAAATCCTCAAGAAGAAATCGAGAAAATCGAAGAAGAGGACAAAAATAGTCCTTTAAGCCAGCCGGTGTATGATTTCGAAGCAAATGAGCAAGAAGAAGTGAGCAATAATGAGTAGTTACTGGCGAGATAGAGAACTGGAACATATTGAAAAGCTAATCAAAAATGAATCAACCATCGCCAAAAAGATTAAACGAAATCAACTCAACGCAATGGCAGAGATTCAGAGACTCATAGAGAGTTTCTATGGCCGTTACGCATCTTCCGAAGGTATTTCTATGGAGGAAGCGAGAAAACGTATAGGAAAGCTCGATATGGAGCGATACGAACGATTAGCAAAGCAATATGTCAAAGAAAAGAACTTTACGAAGAAGGCAAATGAAGAAATGCGATTGTATAATGCGTCGATGCGTATTAATCGTCTTCAACTACTCCTTTTAGAAATCCAGTTAGAAGTAATTGCATCTACCAGCTCAGAGGAAAGATTACTCTATGAGGAAATGACAAAGGTTGCAAAGGCAGAATATGCAAGACAAGCAGGTATATTAGGTGAGTCATTGAATCGAAATGCTAAATCAATAGCTTCAATCGTGGATTCTTCCTTTTTGAACGCTACCTGGTCAGATAGGTTGTGGTCCAATCAAACAGCGCTTCGCACAGAATTAGAGAAATTACTTAATAGGGGGATTGTACAAGGTGTCAACTCAAGAGTATTAGCTAGAGACTTGAGAAAGGTATTTAACTCAAGTATCAGCAACTCTGAGCGTCTCATGCGCACCGAAATGGCGAGAGTACAAGGTGATGTTTTTAAGGACAGTATGAACCAAGGTGATTTTGATGCATACGAGTATATCGCTGAACCATCTGCCTGCCCTATATGCAAATCCTTAGATGGTAAAGTGTTTAACCTTAAAGATATGAAAGTTGGAGTAAATATGTACCCTATGCATCCGAATTGTAAATGCGCTACTGCAGCTGCTATGGATCGTGATGCTTGGGATGCTGATTTGAGGAGTAGAGGATTATAAGTTTGACCTAAGTAAGTCATTAAAAGGCTATGAAACTCACAAAATCAATCGTACATGGACATTTAGAAACTAAATAGAGTATTTGTATGGGAAAGTCGTAGATGGGCTAAAAAAGCGTGTCTGGGGCTTATTTTTATGCAAAGAAATAAGAAGTAACAATGTGTATGTGGGATAGGAGGATGCATAATGAATTTACCAATTAACGTTTTAAATAAATCATTCTTATTAAAGCTGAATTTACAAAACTTCGCTGATGATCCGCAAGGCGGAGGGCAGGACGAACCACCAGCTGATTCAGAAAAACTTGAATTAACTGCGGATGAATTACAGAAGAAAATTGAAGCTGAATCAGATCGTAAACTAGCTAGTGCTTTGCAGAAGAAGCGTGGAGAGTGGGAAAGTGAATTACAAACTAAAATTGATGATGCACTAAAAGAAAAAGATCGCCTTTCTAAGCTGTCTGATAAAGAGCGCAAAGATGAGGAATTATCACAGCGTGAAAAAGACATCGCGAAACGATTAGCAGAAATTGAAAGAAAAGAATTGAAGGCAGATGCTATTGCTGATCTCACTCAAAAAGAATTACCTACTTCGTTTGCTGATTTTCTTTTAGCAGAAAATGCTGAATCAACACTTAAAAACATCAATGATTTTAAAACAGCATTTGATGAAGCTGTAAATGCAGCAGTTAAAGAGAAGTTACGTCAGGACCCACCGCCAGCCGGCAGTGGAGTTTCTGGAAATAAAGGTGTAAGCGTTAAGGATATCGCAAGCCAACACCGACTTATAAAATAATTAGGAGGAATTTATAATGCCAACATTTAATCCAGACAACGTTTTATTACAAGATGCTAAATCAGGTGCTATCCCATCAGAACAAGGAACTTTAGTTATGAAAGATATCATTTCAAACTCTGTTATGATGCAATTGGCTCAATATGAAGAAATGACTAAACAAGAAAAAGAATTTACTTACCTAGCTGAAGGAGTAGGTGCTTACTGGGTGGGTGAAGGTGAAGTTATCCAAACTTCTAAACCACAATGGTTAAAAGCTAAAATGGTCGCTAAAAAACTAGGTGTAATCGTTCCAGTATCACGTGAGTTTTTGCAATATACACTATCTCAGTTTTTTACAGAGGTACGACCACTGATTGCTGAAGCATTTTATAAAAAATTCGATGAGGCGACTATTCTAAATGTAGATAACCCATTCCCTCAATCTGTTGAAGAATCTGTCATTACAGCGAGCCACGTTGTTACAGGTGATATTAACGGGGATACTTTTTACGAGTTAACAGACCATGTGAATGATGCAGGGTTTGACGTAAATGCGTTTATTTCTAAAAAACAAAATAAATCATTGTTACGTAAAGTCGTAGACGGATTCACACAAGCTGACGGAACAATCACGGATCCAATCCGTTTATATGACCGAAACTCAAACACATTAGATGGCTCTCCTGTTGCTGATTTAGAATCAACATCAATGGAGAAAGGAGAGCTATATGCTGGTAACTTCAATTACGTTCGTTACGGTATCCCTTACAATCTAAATTACGCTATCTCAGAAGAAGCGCAACTTTCTTCTATCGTTGATGAAAATGGAGAACCAATCAATCTATTCGAACGTGAATTAATCGCTATTCGTGCCACTATGGATGTTGGTTTTATGGTCCTTAAAGATGATGCCTTTGCTAAAATCGAGCCAACTACTGCTCCTGAGGGTGCGTAATCTGTGTCAAAATATATTGTTGTAAAAGATTTTACTGATTTAGAAGATGGTAACTATGTTTATACAGAGGGTGATAAATTCCCTCGAAAAGGGAAATGCAAAAAGGCTCGAATAGAGGAATTATTATCAACTACCAATAAGCGTGGAGAGATTCTTATAAAAGAAATCGAAGAAGGCGATTAATATGTTAAATAACATCAAAATTCTTCTCGGTATCAAGGACAATCTGCAAGATGATGTCCTTGATGTCCTTATAAAAAATGTTCAAAGTCATTTGACGGTTCTTTTGGGGAAGCAAATACCAGAGGAGCTATCTTTTATCGTGCAAGAGATCGTCATTCGTCGTTTTAATCGTATTGGTACAGAGGGTATGAAATCAGAATCCGTTGAAGGTCATTCTATTGCGTTTTATGACCTTAAAGATGAGTTTGTACCTTATGCTGATATAATCGATTCTTATAAGGAGACGGTGGATGAGCCGAAAAGGGGTAGGGTGATGTTCTTTTGAGATTTGATGATCGAATTACTTTTGTCAAAGAGCAAGAATCTTATTATGACCCTGTGGAAGGTGAATGGATTGAAGGGGAGTTAATTAAAGAAACTTTGCCTTGCAATCTTTCTAATTTAGGTATCACCCGTACTGCAGAGTTATTTGGTTCTATCGATAAAAGCGTAACTGTAGCAAGGTTACAAGTGCCTTTCGGTGGTCCGATTGATTATGTATTAATAAACGAACAAAAATATCAAATTAAGCGCCGTTCCGATTACAGGAAGGGTGTTTTTTATTTAGAGGGTATTGCAAATGGCTAGATCGAGTTCATTTTCAGTTACTGGTATTCGCCAATTACGAGGGAAACTCAAAAGAAATGCTAGTCTCCAAGATATCAAGAATATTATTCGATTGAATGGGTCTGAGTTGGATAGAGGTATGAAGCGAAATGCTAACTTCGTAAAGGGATATTCTATTGGTGACACTAAACGATCTATCAAATTTAGTATTCAAAACAACGGATTTACTGCGAAAGTTGCGCCAACAACCAACTATAGTCCATATCTCGAATACGGAACAAGATATATGAGCGCCCAGCCATTTGTTTACCCTTCTTTTACCGTACAAAAAGTAAAATTCTTAAATGACTTAACAAGAGTGATGAGGTAGGTGGATAAATGGAACCCAAAAGTGTTGAACAACAATTATTTGATGCTGTTTTCTTAGCTTCGATGAATCTAGGATATAAAACAGTTGATTATTTACCACCTAGCGACTTTGCTTATCCCTTCGTTTTCATCGGAGAAACATTTAACCAGGATGGTAGAACAAAATCTGGTTTATATCACGATATCCAGCAACGTATACACGTATATCACACAATTAAAAAACGTAGAGAATTATCAACGATGGTTGAAGCGATCAAAAGAGAATGTCGGTTGTTAAAGAGAGCTGACACATATTACATCAATTGCAAGAGAGCACAAAGTCAAATCTTACCGGATAACACAGACGTGGAGCCATTGCTTCATGCAATTATCGAACTAGAGTTTAGACTTAATTAGGAGGTTATTACATGGAAATGATGCAAGGGAAAAATCGTATCCTACTCTTTAGGAAATTGTCACAACAAAATACAGTTGCTGCTAAGTTGGTATTCCAAACGGATCATACTTTTAGCTATTCTCGTGAATTAGATTCTATTGTTACAAAAGATGGTCGAGTAATCAAAGTGGGCGAATTAGAGTCTGAGGTGAGCATTGAAGCCATTCAAGCGAAAGATGATGCAGTTGGCCCGATGCTTCGTGACTCAGTAATTAAAGGTGAGAAACTGGAACTTTGGGAAGTATCAGTTGATGAAGGTTTGAAAAGTAGTGAAGGAAAGTATCCAGCAGTATATGCACAAGGGTACCTAGATTCTTGGGAAGATGCTGCAGGAGCAGAGGATGAAGCGACAATCTCAAGTAACTTTATCGTGGAACTTGAACCGCAATTCGGATTTGCAACATTAACAGCAGAGCAAGAAAGTGCAGCACAATACGCATTTACAGACACTATAGCAGATGGAGAGCAGGCATAAGCTTGCTCTTTCTTATTGGGAGGATAAAACATGGAATTTAAAATAGCAGACAAGGAATATCAACTTAAATTTGGCATCAAGTTCATTCGTGAGTTAGACAAAATCTACAAAGTAGATTACCAAGGTATGAAATTTGGTATGGGAGTTAATTTAGCTTTTATGAACCTTAATCAATACAATCCTACTGCGTTAGCTCAAGTTATTAGTGCGGCTGTTTCTCATGAGCAGAGTCCACCGAAAATCTATCAAGTTGATAATGCTATTGAGGACTATGCACTTGAAAATGATGGTTTGAGCAAATTATTTGAAGATTTACTTGATGAACTGGGAAAGTCACCAGTAGCCAAGGACACACTGAAGGTATTCAAGAAGAACGCAAAAGTTCAAATAGATCAGGAAGTACAATAAAATCAATAGAAACTTACGAAGAAATAATACTTAGTTGTTTCCGTTATCTAGGATTCACAAGCTTGTACGATGTTGAGGTTTTATCTCTTTATGAATATCGAATGAGGATGAAAGCCTATCAGCTATCATCCATAGACAAGGAATATGACATGCATAAACAAGCATGGCTTAATTTTGTTGTGCAATCGACAAAAGAACAGGGTAAAAAGCAAGTGCCCGTTTATACAAAATTCAAGGATTTCTTTGATTATGATGAGCGCATTAAAGAAATCAAAGGTACACAAAAAAAACGGTTATCAAAACGACAAAAAAGAATGGCCCATCTTGCAGCTGGGGTTAATGGAAGGGGGTAACGGATATAGCTGAATCATATAGCGTTGAAGCTTATCTCAGAGCCACTGGGGTCGAATCATTTAGTAGAGCTTTTAATAGTGCTGCTAGTGGCGTTAACGGATTAGAAAGATCAACTAGCAACTATTCACAAGCTACTCAAGATGCAATCAGGCGATCTGGAGGCTTCATCGATGCTCAAGGGCGTTTGCGTAACGCTCAAGGACAGTTCATGTCAAGTACAGAAAGAGCTAGACATGGATTACAAAATTTCGGGAATACAACCAGCGACATCAACAGAACCATGGATAGAGCAAGCTTTTCTATCAAAGGTTTCATCGGCTCCATTCTTGGAATATCTGCTGTTGTGGGTGTCATTAATACAGTAAGAAATGCGATAGATGGTGCAGTATCTCGATATGATACTCTAGGAACCTTTCCTACCGTGATGAAGCAAATGGGATTTTCGGCAGAGGAATCAGAAAAAGCCATAAACAAATTATCTGATGGTATTCAAGGATTACCAACCACCCTAGATGATGTAGCTAGCACTGCTCAACAAATAGCGACTATGACGAATGATTTAGAAGGAGCTACAGATACCACTTTAGCCCTTAATAATGCATTCATTACGTCTGGTTCTTCATCTGCGGATGCTTCTCGTGGTTTAAACCAATATGTGCAGATGTTATCTAAAGGTGAAGTTGATTTACAGTCATGGCGTACATTACAGGAAACGATGGGAGTAGCCCTAAATGATACTGCAAAAGCGTTTGGTTTTGCTGGTACCTCTGCTCAAAATGATCTATATGCTGCATTGCAAAGTGGTGAAATCACCTTTCAAGATTTCAATGATAAGATTATTGAATTAAATGAAGGTGTAAATGGATTTGCGGAACGAGCGAAGACGTCTACAAGTGGAATACGGACAGCTTGGACTAATATGCAAACTGCAGTTGTTAGAGGGGTTACCAATATCATTACTGCGATTGATGAAGTACTTAAAAACACTCCTTTAAAAAGTATTGAAAATATCATAACGACGACAGGGAAGGCCTTCTTTTCCTTCCTAGATTCCTTTGCTAAGGGGATAAGTACTGTGTTACCTGTAGTTATTGGGTACTTCCAATCGTTGTTTTCGTTATTACAACCGTATATTCCTATTCTAAAACAGATCGCTATGGGTGTAGCTGTTTTTATTGCAACTTTTGCTGGATTAAATACTCTTAAAAACATAATTTTAGGGGTTAGGACAGCGATGGTGTTGTTGAATACTGCTATTCTGATGAATCCGATAGCTTGGCTCGCTGCATTAGTAATTGGTGCAGTAGCAGCATTTATCTACTTCTGGAAGAACAGTGAGATATTTAGAGATAAAGTCACTTCTGCTTTCCAAACCTTAAAGACGATTGCTATGCAGGTTTTCTCAGTAGTAGCTAGTTTCATAGGCGAAAAAATCGATCAAATAAAGCAATTTTGGGATGAGAATGGCACTCAGTTTGTTGAGGCTGTTAAAAACGCATTTAAGATGATTCTATCGGTCGTTGAGTTTATTATGCCAGCGGTCTTATTTGTCGTTGAAATGGTTTGGACGGCTATAAAACAAGTAATAGATGGCGCCCTAAATATCATAATGGGACTAATTAAAATTTTCTCTGGATTATTTACTGGTGACTGGTCGAAAATGTGGGAAGGTATTAAACAGTTGTTTTTTGGAGCGATTGATCTAATTATAGGGTTATTTTCGCTTTCTTTTGTAGGTGGATTAAGGAAACTTCTAGTTAGCTTAGGGAAGAGTGCTTTAAGTCTAGTTAAATCCATGTGGACTGGAATAGTTAACTTTTTCAAGAGCTTTGGCTCTACTGCATCAAGTATTGCATCCAAAATGAGTAAGTCAATAGTTGATTATTTCAAGAGTCTTTATGACAGAGCTATTAGTATATGGTCTACTCTCCGTACTTTTGGAGCAAGCATCTGGAACGCTTTAAAAGAAACAGTTGTTGGTGTCGCTAAAACAATCTTTTCCACAGTTAAAGGTAGATTCCAAGATAAATTTAATGCAGTAAAAACGACAATGACAAACCTAAAAACCAAGGTGAGCGACATCTGGGGTGAGGTAGTCAAATTCTTCAAAAATATTGACCTTTACAAAATTGGTAAAGATATCATTCAAGGGTTGATCAATGGAGTAGGTGCAATGTCCTCCGCGGTGTGGGATAAAGCGAAATCAATTGCTAATGGAATCGGTGACTCTATTAGAGGAGCTTTAGATATACATTCCCCAAGCCGAGTAGCTATAGGTTTAATGGAGTACTTCGGTCAAGGTATGGTAAAAGGTCTCGATAATTCAGTTTCGTGGGTTGAAAAAGCATCTCAAGCACTTGGTGATGCGGTTGTTCCTGATGTCCCTCGTTTTAATCTGGCAGGCGAAGTTGCTGGTATAAACAAAATGGCACAATCAAAGATTTATAGTGATGTGCAAAGCGCAGTATCGGTTTCAAAAGAACCAGCTAATATCAATATCCGAATCGGACAAAGTGAATTTAATGCTTTTGTCGATGATATTTCTAATGCCCAAAATCGAAAAGCCTTTAGAAACAACAAACGACCAAGATAGGAGGGCGCTTACGTTTATGTATAACTTTATAGATACCATACCAAATGATAACGCAAAGAATGCCCTCTTATCGTTGCAAACTGTTTTTAATGGGTTTAACCTTGATGAACTATTAACAGATGCTACAGGGAGATTTGTCACGTTGTCAGTAGGTGGTAGAGGTGTTCTTTCCAGAAGAATGAATATCACGGAAACACCTTATCAACATGGCGCAAGAGAAAAGGGATTCACCTATGATATTAGAGAAATCCCAGTGAAGTTTTTGATTGAGGATAAGACTAGTAGTGGGTTAAGGAATCGGTTTAATAATTTGAATGCCTTCTTATTAGGCAGCAAAAAACGGTTAGAATTTACCGATGAAGAAGCTTATTTTATCGCTACATTGCAGAGTGCTGATATACCAGATGAAGAATCTAATTCATTGGTGGGTACTCTTATTTTTGTTTGCACTGATCCAGCAAAAAGAAAGAATTCTAAAGAAATCAATGTGACTGAGACAGATGCGACACATATAATTTCAACTCAAGGAGAGACACCTTGGTCTATAAACGTTGTTTTCAATGAAGCAAGCAATAAATTTGAATTTACAGCAAGCAGTGGTCTATACCTCTTACTAAACTATACATTTGTCGCAGGAGATAGATTGCAGATTGATTATGTTGGTCGCAAGGTGTTTTTAAACGGTAACGATTTAAGGTCAGGGGTCAGCATGTCATCGAACTATGTGTTGCTACAACCAGGTGAAATTACATTAAAAGCAAGTCATAATTGTGATTTGGTTTATGACGAGAGATATTATTAGGAGGGATAATGATGAGTGGAGCGAAGTATGAGCCAGTTAGGGCAAAAGGGTTTTTAGGTGTAGAAAAACCTAATGGTGAAGCAAGAATGACTACTGTATCTCAACTAGAGAGAATTGAAAAGAAAATGGACAGAATCCTTGAACTTTTAGAAGGTCAGGAGCTGCCCACTCCTGTAAAGGTTAATGGTAAAGCAATCGCTGAAATAATCAAATCCGACTTTGAGAAAAATAAACTTAATCGTCGTCATCTGTAAGTAAATCTAATTCAGATAAAATATCATGAATCATATACTCTGCATGAGTGTTTGCATTAACAAAAGTTTTACTAAGTAATTTTGGAAGTATCTCATCTGTAAACTCTTGTAATGGGACAATTCTTTCTTGCCCATAAGCTTCTTCAAGACCTTTAGCGAATTCTTTCCTAGTCACTTCTTGTACTTCTTTAATTATTTGTTCAAATCGCTGTTTTGATATTTTTTTCGCCATAGTTTCACCCCCTTCGATAGACCTATTTCGACAGGAGGTGACAATTCCCCTGTAGAAAGGATGTGAAATTTTGACAGAGTTATTCATTTTTAACCAAGACAATCAACCATTGACCATTATCTCTGAAGATAGTGGTCTTATTAGTGCTCCTTACCGTATTGAAATTAATAAGATACCAGAAACACCTTTTTCTTTTACTGTAGAAGCTGACAGCAAAAACGCTAAGTATGTACTTGAAGAAAATAAAGTTGTTTTTCGAGATCATGAAGGTGATTTAAGGATATTTGTTATTAAAGAGCTTGATGACTCTGACGGCATGGATGGACCATTAACTACAGCTACCTGTGAACCAGAGTTTTTAGAACTTGCAGAGCATATTATCTTAGATAAACGATTTTCTGATAAGACTGCACAAGTTGCTCTGGATGCAGCTTTAGAAGGTACTGGTTGGATAGGCGAAGTAGAAGTTGACTTAGGACTTGCCTCCACAAACTTTTACCGCATGCGGTCAGTCGATGCTGTTTGGGAGATTATCAAAGTTTGGGGCGGTGAAGTTAAAGATGTCGTTGAGTTTGACGAGGAAAATAATATTGTCGCTCGTAAGATAAAAATCATCCAACGACTTGGCAAAGATACAGGTCAACGCTTTGAAATCGACCACAATACAACCGAGATTGGTAGACAAGTTTTAAGCTATCCTGTAACTGCAATGTATGGTTGGGGAGCATCGCTTGAAACAGAAGGCGGCGGCAACACTCGTTACATTGATTTCGGCGATGTTGAAATGTCTATTGCTAATGGAGATCTATTCGATAAACCTAAAGGGCAAAAATGGGTTGGTGATCCAGAGGCGTTTGCAAGTTATCGCCGCATTCGTGATGGTGTAGCTTTACATCGTTTTGGTCAGTTTAGCAACCAAGACTATGAGGACCCCGAGGAACTATTGTGGGCAACATGGGATAATCTCCAAAATAATAATAAACCAGTAGTTAATTATCGCCTATCTGTTGATTTATTTGACGATAAAGTTAGTTTGGGTGATACAGCCATAGCAATAGACCGTAAGTTTGCTAGACCAATAGAAATACAATCTCGTATCATCGCCATGGAATATGACCTTTTAGACATTGATGGCACGATGGTTGTTGAGATGGGTCAATTTCTACAGTTAGATGATAATCGGCTTGAAGAATTAGAAAAGGAAGTTGAAAAAATCCGTGACCGCCCACAACAAGTAACTGAAGGTAGTTTCCCAGACATCAAGCCCACTACTCCAATAAATGTTGAAGCGATAAGTGGAATGGGAGCTATACAATTATATTGGGACTACGGCAGTTCGATTTATGTAAAACACTACGAAGTATATGGCTCACAATTAAAAGACTTTGTGCCAGATACACAGCATTTATTGTGGAGGGGAAATACTAGCGGCTTTCTACATTCCGTAGAAACAGACCAAGTGTGGTATTACAGAATAAGAGCAGTTAATCAGCATGGTACAGCTAGTGATTGGTCAGTGCAAGTTAGCGCCTCCGCACATCGAGTACGAACACCCGATATTCTATTTGGTCCTGAAATAGCTGAGGAATTAAGGAAACTTGAGATAATTGCTGATAATTCTATTGATATAAATAAACTAAGTAATGAAGCTAGAGAAAAAATCCAAGCACAGTCTAAACAATATACAGATGCCGAAATCAAAGCCACAGAAGTTAGCTTAATGTTAGAGTTAGCTAATAAGGCTGGGGTTGAATATGTGGACGGAAAGATATATCTCGTCAATGAGGAATTGCTTAATAAAGTTGATAACGGCGTTTATCAAAACAAGATGCTCGGTATTGATTCTTCCCTAGATGGGCTATCTGTAAGAGCTGAAAATGTTGAAGCTAATATTGATACACTTACTAATGAAGTCGATTCAGCAGTTGTGCAGATAGCTAATGTGGACATTAAAGCAAATCAAATCAGTCAAAATGTATCGTCGCTTTCGCAAACCGTTAATGAACAAGGCACCGCGTTATCAAGGGCGGAAACTTCGCTCGATTTACTATCTGATGAAATAGAGCTAAAAACCCAACAGATTGATACCCTCGGAACTCGCATGACGCAAAGTGAATCATCACTCAGGTTATTATCTGATGATATTCAGCTAAAAGTAGACCGTGATGGAATTATTGGTGCGATTAATGTACAACCTGGAGATGTGAAAATCCACACTAGATTACTTGATGTAGGTGATTTTACAAATCTCGTAGATAATGGAACATTCGAGGATGATGCTACCAACGTTACAAACAAAGTAAATGGATGGATAAACGAAAACCCAAGTAACTCAGTTTTTATGGTATATGATCAAACAACATGGGGCTTACAAAACGGCTCAACAAAGACCATGGTTTTATGGGCAAATTCTGTTCGCAATGTTGATGTCATGCAAGAAAGATATATCCAAGTAAGTGAGGGGGATGAGCTTTACTTTGAATGGGAGTATCGAAATCACAATACTGCAGGGACTGGAAGACAAACTTTTGGTGTACGTAATTACTCTCCTTCTAAAGAACATCATAGTTGGGGAACAGCTTTCACTACAACAACCAAGACCGTAAATTGGACTAAAATGAATGGTTCATATAAAGTGCCAGCTGGAGTTGGATATATTAGAATTCGCGTTACATTTGAAAACAATGGAGAAACTTCTAACCGCCTATATGTTGATAACCTTGTCGTTAGAAGAAAAAATAACGCAGCATTGATTGTAGATGGCTCAATCACAGCAAACTTAATGGCAGCCAATAGTATAACAGCTCAGAATGGCGCATTAGCAAATGCGTCTATTACGCGTGCAAAATTACAAGATGCCATTATCGGTACAGCGCAAATTGATGATTTAGCTGTTACAGCTGCGAAAATTGCAAGCGTGAACGCTGACCGTATCAATGTAGGTGCATTGAGAGGTATTGACGTATATGGAGCTAAGTTCCGTTCTTCTGACGGATTAACTAACTTAGAAATCATTGGAGGAAATGTCCGTCTTACGCAGTCTAATGGGCAATATGTAAATGTTAATCCTGACGGTTTGTTTGGATATAATTCAGGCGGTTCTCAACGATTTAGTGTTGATAGATCACTAGTAACAAGTGCAGCTCTAGGCACAAGTAATTCTAATGTCTATTTGGCTCCGGACTCAACTAATGAAGTCAGGGTGGTTAATATTTCAAGTATTCCATCAGATGGTGTTGCAGAGAATTACAGTTACAGACCTATCAGGGCTCAAGGATTACGTTTTGGACCGGGATATAATGGATATATCGGCACAGATCGAGAAGTAAGAATAACAAGTTCAGCGTTTACGCAAGCGGACGGATCAGTTGTATATCGTGATTTACGAGCTTCTGTTATTTATGGTTTTGGTTTCAGCACTAATTCAACCAATGCTTATATAGGGTCAGATGATGAAACAAGGTTTGTTAACAAGGGATATGTGGATGGTTCTTCTGGTAATCCAGTATACCGTAATGCGAGAGGATATAAGGGGTATTTTGCTGGAATTGCTACAAACACGTCAGCAGGAGGAACTCACTTATATCTGGGTGCTAACGGTGACATAAGAGCAACAGGTGTTGGAATGGCTGATGAAGGAAGTATTATTTGGCGCCAAGTGGTCGCAGCTGGATTTCAAGGTAATTATATTGAAGTAAATCCGAATACTGCTGGTCAAAATTTATTTGTAAGAGCTAATAACGAAGTGAGAGCAACAGCTAGTGGAACTACAGGAACGTATATCCCTGTTAGAGCAGCTAGTTTTCCCACAGGTTCATTAGCTTCATATAAGCAAGACATAAAAGAATGGACAGACAGTGCGTTAGATATCATTAACAGATCAACAATTTACCAATACCGCCTAAAAAGAGAAGTTGAAAGTGGGCATTCACGAGTAAGACAAGGGTTAGTTATAGGTGAGGGTTATCAAATTGCCGATGAATTAATTGATGGTGATGGTGTAGAGCAATATCTTATGAACAGTATCAATATGAAGGCTATTCAGGAATTGGATAAACGTACACTAGGTCATTCAGATGAGATAAGTTGGCTAAAAACCGAAAACCAACTGTTAAAAAACGAAATCATTATATTAAAAAATAAAGTAAAACAATTGGAGGATAAAGTAGCATGAAAATAAAAAATAAAGATTTAGTACACGTCATTAATTTCCTAGATGGATTAACTGTAAAAGGGTTAAAATCAATTCATCGTACAAGCATTTCAGAAAAGCTTAAATCAAAACTAGAGACATTTTCAAAAGCGCAAAAACAACTGCAAGAAGAATTTCAAAAAGACACCGGAACTAAGAAAGGAGAATGGCACCAAGAAGAATATAAAAAGTTACTAGAACAATTTAATTCGATTGATGACACAGACTCTAAGGTTGAGATTAGCTCGCTTAAATCTGTCATCAATCCACTTGTTGCAGAGGATTCAGAGCATGAATTTAAAGACGGTGATGCGATTGGAGTTGCAGCGCTTTATACTGCACTGGAATTAGGCAAAGAAAATAATACAGAGGAGGTAACAGCATGATGGAGCAATATAACTTTATAGAAACAAGTTCCCGAAATATCACTGAAAATGGGGAACAATTACGGGTTGTGAATTTCCGAGGTACAGATCAAACAAGTATACCAAACCAACAATTAAACGTTGATGGAAGCTTTACTATGCCTATGATGGATTATTTTATGGCAGGCGTGGAAGGGCGATTGTCGGAAGTGATTAGAAATAAAGTTATTGGTCGATTAGCACCGGAAGCCGAATAGGCTTTTTTATTTTGCATAAGGGGGAGAAATTTTGACTTTTATCGGATTAACATTACAAGAATGGGCTGCTTTGCTCGCCATACTAGGTACTCTCTTTGGGGGTATCTCTTTTATTTTTAAAGGAATTATTGTAAAGCCGTTGAGTGATGCCATTGCCAATCTACAAAAATCTATAGATGAGTTTCGCGAGCAAATGAAAGAGAGTGATGATGATCGTAAAGCCATCCACATGAGGATTAACAGATTAGATAAAAGGGTGCATGGTCTTGAAATTCAATTGAAGGGAGGTGATAGGCATGAATAAAGATGTTGTTGCTCAAGTAGTTGGTTTTTTATCAGCCATCATGATGTTTCTAGGCACTCTTAATGTTAAGTTTGAGTGGCTTACAGCTGCGAGTATTGACGCATTTGGTATTGTTCTGACGGGTGGTATTGCTCTAGGAATCACTTTATACACAATTTATAAGAATCATTTTGGGTTTACCAAAAAAGCTAAACAACAAAAGGCTTGGCTAGAGAAAGAAGATAAATTATAAGGCTGTCCAATCGGGCAGTCTTTTCTAATACAATAAATAAGGGAGTGTTTTAAGTGACATTATATTATCAAGAAAGAAACTTAAATAACATTGCAAAGCTTGCGGACAATACAAAGGCTCTAGCTCTAAAGTGGCATGAGTATTTAGTGAAAAATGATATTAATATTCTTATTTACGAAACTATCCGTACCGAAGCAAAACAGCGTGAATATGTAAATAGTGGAGCTTCTCAAACTATGCGTTCTTATCATTTGGTTGGACAGGCTTTGGATTTTGTTCCTGTAAATTCAAAAGGTGAAACACTTTGGAATGGATATGGTGCAGCCGATGTAAAAAAAGCTATTAAAGAAGCTAAGCGCCTTGGTTTTGAGTGGGGTGGAGATTGGAAAAGTTTTATTGATAAGCCACACCTTCAATTTATTTATAAAGGTTATGGAACAGATACGTTTAACGGTTCAAATGTGGATACTCCTTCTAAAGGTGAAGGTACTAAGCCATCTAATATTGCTACAAGTATTGTGGATTACCTTAAATCAAAAGGGATTGATTCTTCATTCTCTAATCGAAAGAAGTTAGCTAAACAATATGGAATCAATGATTATGAAGGAACACCAGAACAAAATATACTTTTATTAGAAAAATTACAAAGTGGCGCTAAGCCTGTAGAACCAAGTAAACCAAAGGAAAATAAGCCAAAACCGAAAAAAGAATACGTAACATTACCAGCATCAGCAAAGACATGGAGAACATACAAACTTAATGTAGCACCTGTTAAAAAGAACTCTGACTGGTCACTCACTCCTGCTGCGTTTGGCGGGTTAACGTACGAGATTCTTGATAAGCCTCAAGCAAATGTCGTGACGATTAAGACTTCTAGAGGTAAACGTAATATCTATGTTGGTTCTGATACAAGCGCTAAGATATTTAAAAAGTAATAACAAAAGCCCTTCTTAATTGAAGGGCTTTTATTTTGTTAGCAAAATGATTTACATATATAGATGTTTTATTAAAAAAATTAATAACTTAGGTTGTATTGTGTAGTTGTTGATTTAATAGTATCTATTATTAATATTTAATTTTTTTAAAAAATAAAAATAATATATTGACAATAATTACATTTTTCTGATATTTAAATTTTGTACAATAATTACAAGATTTGTACAAATCATACATAGAATGGAGAAATTAGGTTGAAGAAAACATTATTAACATCAGCAGCATTTATCTTAGGTTTATCAGCAGTAACACCAGCATTTGCAAATGGAGTAGAAAATCAGCAGACAGAAAATGCAGTTAATTATGAAGAATCTGTAGAAAATCAATTTACTTACGTGTATAATGGGGTTGAGTTTACTGGGAATACTGAATTAACTGAGGAACAGTTAGCAGGCATGTATAGTAATGTAGTATCACCAGAACCAAAAATCACACCATTTGCAAATGATTCCGGTGGTAGCTATGTTTCTGTTATTGCACCAACTTATAAAACTTATAATAATGCAGGAGTAAAAGCAGCTGCAGAAATACTAGTATCATCTATCGTAGCAAAGTCTGGTGGTAAATTAACAAAGTCAGTAATTTATACTTGGACTTTGGGAAGAGTTCAATCATGGGCGAGCTCAATTAATAAAACTTATGTTGGTGGTTGGGTTTCAAGTTCATATGTAAATGGTGAGAGAAGATACTATGAAACTATGACACGTTATAAAAATAGTAATTACACTTCCCCTTCATCAGTACAATATTATGATGTTACTTTGCATTGGAAGTAATATTTTTTAAAGGAGTTATGTAAAATGCAACAATCTATCAATAATACATCAGATTCTCAGCAAAAAAAGAAATACACCACGTTTGTAAATTTTGTGGTAATTACTCTATTAATAAGGGTTTTCCCTTTTTTTGAGAATGCTTTCGCTAATACTTATTTAATTTGGATAGTATTGTTGGGTTTAGTAGTAATAACTGTTGTCGAGAAACTTGATGTAGCAGATAAAGTTAAAAATCTGTTTGTAAAGTATAATTTAAACTTAGTCATTGTATATGTTATATATATAAGCCTTTATTTTATTTTATCGGTTTATATTTTTAATTAAATGAAAAATAATAAAAAGGTGCCTCATATTAAAGGGGCACCTTTTCGATTAATCAATTTTATTTGGACTTTTGATTACTTCAAATGCTTTCTGTAAGGTTTCTTTTATTGTACTACCTTCAACCTTTATTCCACCTTTGTCAGATGTTCCAACAATGGTAACTGGCCTACTTTGAGCAAGGATATAGTATTTATCACCTTTCTCATCAGTGACGGAAACATATATATCCTCTGGTTTCATGACAAACGTCTCCTTTAGATAGTTATTATACTAGGTATATAATACCTAATTTGGTAGATTTATATTTTTTTATTGAATAATTCTAAAAATTGTAATAATATTCGTTATGTAAAATATACCATATTAGGAAGAGAGAGAGAAATGAAAAAAGAAAAATTATCTAGAGTTTTAAAGGGGTTAATGGTTTTTGCTTTATTATTTTCTTTATTAGGAAACATACCAGTAAGAGTTAATGCAGAAGAGCAAGAGATCGATATTGATTTCGATAATATTGAATTAACTGCTGAAGAAGAATTACTTGCTGAAGAATTAGCTTCTGAGTTAGAATTTCTTGTTGAAGAGGGAGCAATAATTGATGAGAAGAATGATATTTTACTAGGATTTGACGAAGATGTACTTGATGAAAGATATTCTGGTAAGGAAGAATATCAAGATATCAAGAATACATTAATTGCCTCAGGAGCATTTATTGATAAGAATGATCCGGGAAATGGTGCAGGTAATGGAGGTGGTAATGGAGGAGATAATGATGTTGAGCCTCCTGAAATTGAAATAATGGCTCTTAAAAAGGAAAATCCTAAATTTACTGCAGCTGTTAATTCTTGTATTAAGGACAATTTAAAAAGTTCTTTTGGATTATGGGTTACTCAGTTTACTGCTGAGGGTGTTGTAGGTATGATTAAAAAAGGCCAATATAAAAAAGCTGCTAAAGCCATTATAAAACTTGGTGTTAAGGCCACAGCTCTGGGGACAGGAATAATGCTAGTTTGGATGGTTGCAAATTGTGAGGACAAAGCGTTAAAAAAACACAAAAAATGGCTTTGAAAAAATTAATTTAAAAGGCGAGGATTATGAAAAAATTTAGTACATTAATGGTTTCTTTTCCTATAGGTTACTTTGTACTAGCTACATCTTGGTGGTACTTTAAAGGAATGCCAGAAAAAATATATGATATAACATCGTATTTAGGGTTTTACTATATGTTTGCTTCAGTATCTATATATATAGATATAAAGATTGATCAAAGGAAACAAAAAAAAGCACAAATAGAATGCAAAAGTGAAGGGAATCATAATTGAAGAAATACTTTTGTATTAACTAAGGTAGCCAAGAAAATTTATTGGCTACCTAGTTTTATTATTTTAATAGACTATCTAGACCCTTTCGACTGATATCACTTCATCAATGTGAAATTTTAAGATTCTTAAATTGTTCGTTTCCAAGTGAATGTACATATTAATATGATCAATTTTATCGACAATTCCCTCATAAGTTTTCGTGATCCCATCAACCCAAATTGTCATTTTGATTGTAAGGGTGTAGTTTAATGATTCCATCGTTATTATCTGTATTTCCTGAAGTTCTTGCTCATCTAGTTGTGGCTTCTTTATCTTTTCATATTCACGTGGTATCTGTTTGAGTAATTCGGTGTGTTCACTCATGAAAAATCCTTGCCATTTCATCTTGCCGCGATCCTTTAACATATCCATTCACTCCTTATGAACTAATTTTATACAAACATTTGTTCGAAAACAAATTGAAATAGAACGAATGTTCCTGTAAAATTATGTTTAAAGGAGCTGGTAAGAATGAACCACTTGTTTAAATACTCATTAAACGAGCGTAAACCAATTGAACTGATTTATTTAAATAATTCTGGAGAAATCTCTTATAGGTTAGTCATCATACGGAGAATTAAAGTAGATAATGTTATGGTTTATGACTTGCAAAAGCAACAGATGAGGACATTTAGCATTGATGGAATCTTATCAGTAGCAAAACCAAAAAGACAAAGAGGGGTCAATTATGCGTAAACTAACAACTAGACAAAGAGAAGTGTTAGAAACATTAGAAAAATACGTTGCAAAAAATCATTATCCGCCTTCATATAGAGAGTTAAGCGCTTTGGTTGGACTAGCATCTTCATCCACTATAAGTGGGATTTTAAATAAATTACGAGAAAACGGTTATGTAGACTGGAAAGATGGAAGACCGAGAACATTAAAAGTAATTAAGACCGCCTCATAAAAAGGTGGTCTTAATTTTTGTTTTCTTCTGTAAGTTCGCCCCACAAGTCTTCAACAGTGGTATTGAGCGCTCGTGCAATTTTAATAGCGTTTTGTACATACGGTAATGTTTCCCCTTTTACTATTTTGCTATAAGTGCTTTCAGTAATTCCTACCTTTCTAGCTATAAAAGCTTGAGAAACTCCATGTTCTTTATGCCATTTTCCAAGTTTATTCTCCATTTATATCACCTAAGTGTAATATTCAACAACGAACATGATTGTCCTTTAAAGATTTATGGAATAGGACAAAAACGCATTATCATACGCTATATCATTCGGCAAGATATTCGTTTTCAAATTCGGCTGCCGCACATTAATGCGAACTCATGGACAATAGAAGGTAAAAAGGGTGACGCAGTCCTATCAAGTGACGTTTATCTTGCAACTATTACTACGTAATACAAAAGGAGATGGTGGTGTGATTTTTGAAATTGTATCGACCACTTTAATGGGGAGTTTAGCAGGTTACTCATACCTCAAAAAAGCCGGCCTAACTTACGATTCTGACAAGATACAGAAGATATTTAATAACGCTGGTCTTTCAATCAGGGAAGAAGGAAAGGTAAAAACGATTCGCCTACAAAAGAAAAGGAAAATCGAAGGAGGAATGGAGTACATCTACCAGTTACCTCTAGGTATGTCATCAAAGGATGTAATGGATAAGGCACATGTATTGGAGGATGGTTTAAATATTAAAGACAACTCGATTGATTACTCCTATACTGATTTGTTATCTCTCAAGCTCAATAAAGACATTATTAAACAGATCAAAAATTTAGGTGAAAAACCAAAAAAGAAAAAGGAAATCGAAATATCGTTTGATGGCATGTTGCGTATTAAAGTTTACAATCAGGGATTTGCAGAAAAGTATATATGGGATGATAGCCTATTAAAGAAAGATACCTGGTCCATACCAGTCGGCCATACAAGGACATCAATCATACATCATAATTTTGACAAAGATAAACACCTTATCATCGCTGGCGCCACTGGTTTTGGGAAGAGTGTGTTTCTAAAGTTGGCAGTCACAACACTTATAGCACAACAACCAGCACACACACATTTACATCTTATAGATTTAAAAGGTGGCTCAGCATTTCAACGATTCAAAAATCTGAAACAAACAGATAATTTTGCACGTGATCCAGAAGAAGCTAAACAGATATTACTAACCATTGATGAACAGATGACTAAGGAGTACCAATCTATTGTAGATAAAGGATACGAGGATGTAACAGAGGCAGACATCAAGGAGCGACACTTTATCTTCATTGATGAAGCAGCAGACTTAACTGATCATCCGGTTGCTATGGATGCAATAACAAGTATAGCTCGTAAGGGGAGGGGAGCAGGATATTATTTGATTTATGCCACACAATATCCTAGTGCTCAATCTATTCCACAACAAACAAAACGTAATATACCTATTCGACTTTGCTATGTACTAGATGATGCTACAGCATCGAATACTGCACTTGGTCAGACAGGTGCGGAACAATTACCGATGATACCAGGTAGAGGCCTATATAAAAATGTAAAGACTAATACCATTCAAACACCATTCATCAGTAATGATGAGATAACTAGACAGGTTTCGCCATATCTGGCGAAGGAGGTTATTAAATTTGAAGAATCAACAACGAATCGAACAGATACTTTTAAGCTTGAAGAAATGTGATTATCTCACTCGGGAGCAATTGCAACGAATGCATAAGCTTGGCAAAGATCGCAACGCTCAAAAAATTTTAAGAAATATGAACCAATACTTATCTCATTTTTCGGAAGATAGAAAGAAAGTTTATTATTTAAATACATCAGGTCGTGAGTTTGTTCAAGCTGATAAAGTAAGAAAGAAAACAGCACAAGTCAATCACTTTCTAATGCGTAATGACCTATACATTTCACTCGGTAGACCTACCACATGGCGCAATGAAGTCAAAATAACCCTCAACAACATTTCCCTCATATCTGACGCAGCTTTTATACTTAATAAAATTCACCACTTTGTAGAAATAGATAATAAACAATCCATGCAAAAGAATGTACAAAAGATAAAAAAATACAGAAAGTTATCTACATTTAATCCACAATTTCAATTAGTTTGGGTGACGACTACTTTATATAGAAGAAACCGGTTAGAAAAGCTATGCGAAGGTATGAATTTTAAAATCTACTTATGGGAGGATTTAAAATGAAAACTCAAACGATGTCCGTTAACGAATTTATGTCTGGTTCTTATAAAAATAAAGAGAAAAAGAGAAACTGGAAAGGTGTTAGAAGAATAGGCACATCAATTGCCGTTCCCTTAATTATGGCAAAACCAGCGTTTGCTGCATCATCCGAAGCCATACCAGTAGGAGCTACTGAGTATCTTGGTGATAAGTCACTTGAGATATTGGCACACGCATTAGATCCGTTAGTTGGTTTGATGGTTGCATTGAGTTTCCCTATTTCTTCGGTTGTTGTAATTGGTTCGTGTTTTTTCTTCATGTTAGGGAAAAGTGATAGAGCATGGACTGGTATTCAGAATGGAGCGCTTGGATATGTGCTTATACAAATTATGCCGATGCTGCTTAAGGTATTAAAAGAAGTTGGCAGTGCAATTTAATATATAATAGAAGAAACTAATTATTTTATTTTAGAAAGAGTGTTCAAACGTGCCGATTTCGTGCCGATTCGAATTGAAAAAGTATGAATTCTATTAAAAGGTATAACTTATTTATTCAGATAAACTCCTATTTTTAAAATGATATGAAAAGGATAGAAATCCATTTTTAATCAAGTTCGAGATGGAAGGTTCAATTGGATAAATGCTTAAAACCCTTATTATTTAAGGGTTTTTTGTTTGGAGTAATAGAGGGAAAATACGTTCGTGCCGATTCAGATTATTTTCTCGTTTATTTTTAGTATATGAGGCGAACTTTTTTAGTTCGTCTTCTTTTTTTGAGTTTAAGTCAGAGGTTATTTAGTTTAATCAGTCATGCTACTTTTTCATAATTGTCTACAGAGTGAGATGCATGCAAGGAATTTCCCCACCCAAAAACAGCAAGTCGTTCGTTTATTGTCATAATTTTTGAATGTCGATTATGTTTTTAGGTTACTACGCTATTTTGGGAAGCCAAATGCATTTGCATTAACAACACGGTTGAAACAATAGAGTAGCAAATGCGTCTTATATACCTAGACCAGTAATTTGCTCATTATATTTTTACTCCTCCATTCTATAGAAAAAATAGGCTTTCTATATGTATTTTTATGAAGGGCTGTCCACACGGGCAGTCCTTTTTACTTATATATTATAGAAAGGAGAGTGTTTTTATATGGTTAATGTGATAAAGCAGCTGGTATCTCAGGAAGTGGTTAATCAACGCTCTTATGGTAAAGGGAACAAAATTCAATATATAACACCACATCAAACAGGAAATATGGGAATCGGAGCAAATGCACAGATGCACGCTAATTTACAGTCGAACTTAAATGCAAGACAAGCTAGTTGGCACTACCAAGTGGATGATCGCATGGTAATTCAGTCATTTGAAGATGATGTGATGTGCTGGGCAGCAGGAGATGGGCGAGGTCCGGGGAATACGGCGTCGATTCATATTGAAATGTGCATCAATGCCGATGGAGATTATGAACAGACAATCAATAATGGAGCAGCATTAGTCAAAATGTTGATGGACAAGTATGGGTTGGATCGGAGTAGAATTAAACAACATCACGATTGGTCAGGGAAAAACTGCCCCGCACAATTGCGCGCGGGTTATAAGGGCATTACATGGGAGGATTTTTTGAATAAAGTAGATGGGGTGCAGGAAGAGGAAAATTTCGGATCCCCTTCCCCCGGTCCTAATCAGCCGAAACCAAAACCAAAACCGGTTGAGAATGGAAATAGTATTGTCGACTATCTTAACGCACAAGGGATCGACTCATCTTTCAAGAATCGAGCAATATTAGCAAAGCAATATGGGATGAATAATTATCAAGGTACGGCGGCGCAAAACATTGCTTTATTAGAAAAAATCAAAAAAGGAGTGCCGAAGAAGCCACAAATAGCCCCGAAAGCGAATCTGAATGTGGACGGAAAATGGGGAAAATCAACAACGAGAGCACTACAAAAAGCACTTGGTACTCCTGTTGATGGTATCATCAGTAATCAGCCGAAAAATAGTGTAACGAATGCCTTCTATGATGGAACGATTCACTTTGCTAGTGGAAAACAAGGAAGTCCGATGGTAAAAGCATTACAACGAATGATTGGTGCAAATCCTGATGGTTTTATGGGTCCTCATACAGTAAGAGCGTTACAAATATATTTGGGGACGGTTGTTGATGGTGTACTAAGTCGTCCATCCCTCGTTGTAAAAGAAATGCAACGACGACTAAATGCAGGAACTTTTGTTAAATAAATGAAGATAAAATAAAAAGCAAGGTTACTTTAATGGAAGTATTCACCTTGCTTTTTTTATATTATTGCATAGAGAAATTCAATTGACTTGTATATCCAAAGAATAAAGATCCTTAATGGAATAATCATTTTTCCTTAGAGTTCGCCGTTTTCATGTTTGTATGTGAAGCTGACCAATCTGTCGTCCCTATCTTTCTTAATTCAATAGCAGCTTCCTCAGGTGTCATTTGAAAAGAGTCATATACCCATTCAGCCAGAAAGCCAACTGTGCCATAGCTAGAAAAGGAGGCGTAACTTTTATGGTTATAGACATGCATTAATGCTGCAGATAGTTCTCGTGATAATTGGTGAATGAATTGTGGGTTTTTTAACTGTTCTTTATAAAAAGATTGATAAGAAAAGACATGATTACATATATCCTTGGTTGTTTCTTCAACCTTTAAATGGGGATGGTGCATTTTTTTAGCTTGAGGATAAAAGGCTAAAAATTCGTTGATAATGTCCTTTGAGAGTTGCTCAAGCAAATCATATTTATCATAGTAATAGACATAGAAGGTAGAGCGACTAATGCCTGCTCTTTTTACAATCTCTTTTACTGTTATAGAAGAGAATGTCTTTTGATGTAATAGCTCTAGTAGTGCTGTGATGATATAAGCTTTCGCAGATGTATTTTGTAGCATTGCTTCCTCATCTCCTTAAATTGGACATTTAGTGTGAAAATGTCGTTTGTTTGTATTGGCTTGTTTTTTTACAATTATAAGTGATAGTAAATTGAAGTATAACGGAGGGGAACATAAGTGACAAATGTTCATGTAATAACTGGTGGTACAGGTGGCATGGGAAAAGCGATTGCAGAAGCGTTAAACAAGGAAGATATCTATTTGCTCGCCGATGTGAATGAAGAGAGATTAAAACAGACCCAACAAGAGTTAAATGACAAAGGAATCGCTCAAGTACATTATCAAACAGTAGATATAACAGATCAAGAAAATGTTCGAGCATTGGTGCAAAAGGCTGATTCATTAGGTGAGTTAAAGTCCATCATCAATACAGCTGGATTATCACCGACGATGGCTGATGCGAAAAGAATTGTTGATGTAAATTTAAAAGGAACAAGTATCATTTTAGATGCCTTCTATGAAATCGCACAAAAAGGGACAGTTGCCGTCTGTATTTCCTCAATGAGTGGACATATGGTGCCAAAGGAAGGGCCGTATAGCGAAATACTAAAGGCGCCGTTAGCTGAAGATTTACACAAGAAGATGGAGCCTTTCTATCAAACGAATTCTGGTGCTGCCTATAGCTTTTCGAAATTAGGTGTTTTATTAATTGTAGAAGACCAAGCATGGAAGTGGGGACAGAAAGGGGCGCGAATTGTTTCTGTTTCTCCAGGTACGATAAATACACCAATGGGTAGACAGGAAGCTAGTCAATCTGAGCAAATGAAGATGTTACTAGAAAAAACACCTTTGCAGCGTGAAGGAGAATCAACTGAAATTGCTTCAGCCGTTGCGTTTCTAGTGAGTGATGCTGCAAGCTATATTACTGGAACTGATTTAAGAGTCGATGGTGGCACTGTCGCTAACCTAAAATAATAAAGAAAAACCCTGCTGAATAGACTTTCATCAGCAGGGTTTCTTTATTGACTGTATCAACATTGACTAGTGTTTCGGTGAAAATTGCTGAAAAACCGTTTTTGTTGGTTCAGGGTATATTTCTTTTCCAGCAATTGAATTGATGATTTTTTGATTTCTTAGAACAGATAGGCCTAGATTTGTTGCACTAGCCCCGTGGGAATGCTCGATATTGGTTAAGGTATAGATATGATTTGTTTTCTTTTTCTTAAAGTCAATTTGATAATTTTCCGTTACTTTGAATCGTTTATTGTCTTCCCAAATGATTTCATCGGCAAATTGCGATAACCAATTCGGTAGGGCAGGTTTATAACCAGTTGCTAAGACGACCTTTTCCGTTTGATGAATAAATTTTTTCTCCTGCTGCCATTGTTGACAATGTAGATGGTACGTCTTCTCTATTTTCTCTATTTTCTGCGCTTCTGTTAAGGGTTGGATAGTTACATTGAGTTTTTCCCCACTAATAGAACGGTGGTAAAGCAGATTATAAATTTTCTTTAAAGTTTCGGGGTCAATGCCATTCCGTAGTTGATTTAAAGAATCTAATGCTTCAAGACGATGGTCAAAATCAAGTTGATGGAAATAATGAATATATTCAGGTGAGAAAAATTCTTTCCCTAATTTGGCATCTTCTTTTTGAAAAAGTCCTGAAGATCTTGTAAACCATGTTAGTTCATAATCGTGGTTTTTCTGATCTAACAATAAGTCGTAAAAAATCTCAGATGCACTTTGACCAGAACCGATTACAGTGACTGAATGACCACTTTTCAATTGCTTCTCATGAAACAAATACTCACTTGAGTGAGTAATATCATTGTTTGGCCAATCTCCATCTAATCCCTTTGGCACCATTGGTATACTGCCAGTTCCGATAATGAGATTCTTTGTTAAATAGTTGGATACTTCTTTTTTTAGTAGATTCTCTACAGTTACTTGATAAAGATGATCCTTTGTTTCTATCACATTTGTTACACGATGGCTGAAATAACAATGTGATAATTGATGGGCTACCCAACTACAATAGTCACTATATTCTTTGCGCGGAATGTTGAATTGGTTGAAAAAGTAGAACGCATATAAGCGCTCATGAGTATGTAAATAATTGATAAATGTATATGGACTGGTTGGATCGGCAAATGTTACTAAATCAGCTAAAAAGGGTGTCTGTAAATCTGTGCCCTCTATAAGCATACCTGGATGCCATACAAACTCCTCTTCTTGTTCAAAAAATAATCCATCTAAATCTTTGACTCGATCAGTTAAAGCTGCAAGACTTAAATTAAAAGGCCCTAAGCCAATGCCAATAAAGTCATAAACGACAGGTGTGCCCAATAGTATCCCTTCTTCCGTTAATAGGTGAAATATCTATTCTGTATTTTCCCTTCCTCTCATATATTCTAAACATAGAGAAATGTTCTGTAGGTTTAAGTGTTTTTTTTCTGGGGTATGTAAGAGTATCGAACAAATACACAACAGAAAGGACAATGTAAAATGCTCTGGACGATTATCGGTATTTTAATTATTTTATGGATTTTGGGATTTAGCTTTGATGTCGCAGGAGGACTTGTCCACCTATTATTAGTTATTGCACTCGTCGTTTTATTATTCCAATTAATTACTGGAAGACGTAGACCTTAACGGGACATCTGAGGGTAAATAATATAAGAACGAACGCCCACCTTAATGAAGGTGGGCGTTTTCATTGTGTCGTTTGATTGAAGAAATGTTCATTCAAGATATGATATCGATTATATACGATTTTATTAAAGATAAGAGCATTTAAAATGATTAAAGAATGAATAGTAGTGTGAGCAATAAAAATAGTGTATTGCCAAACGCTATTTTTTACATTAAAATGAGAATGATTATCATTGTTGAAAGGTTAAAATCAAATTAAATTCTCAAATGATTAGCTTTTAATATTTCGGAATTTTCTTCACTTTGAATGAGATTGCTATGATAATTAATTTTTTTGGAAATGGAGCTTTGATTAATGAAGAAATTATATTTTATTATGCTTTTATTTGTACTCATTTTAGCTGGTTGTATGCAAAAGGAAGAAGAGAGTAATAGTGGAGAAGAGAATAATAGCAATCAAACGATTGTCATTGAAGATGCGTCAGGTGAACGCAGCTTTGAAGGAGTTCAGGAGAAAGTAGTTGCTCTTGAATGGAGCGTGGCTGAAGAGTTATTAGCTGTTGGTGTACAACCAGCTGCAGTAGCTGATGTAGAGGGGTTTAATAAGTGGGTAACAATTGACGCTAAATTAGATGATAGTGTTGTGGATATTGGTTTAAGAACAGAACCAAATATTGAAGAAATAGCAAAGTTAGAGCCCGATGTGATTATTGGTATGGAATATCAAGAACAGTTTAAAGCGGACCTTGAAAAAATAGCTCCTGTAGTGATTTTTGATAGTTCTACAGAGGAAGCTCAAAAAGACTTATATGCTTACATGTTACATACATTAAAGCAGACAGGTAAGCTAGTAGGTAAAGAACAAGAGGCTGACGAGGCAGTTGCTCATTTAGAGGAAAAAATGGCAGAAGCGAAAGAGAATATATCTGCAGCTCAATTAAAGACAAATGAATTTGTTTTTACACAAGCTTATTCTGCGAATCAAGCCCCGACCTTTCGATTATTTACAGAAAACTCAACGGTGAGCCATACACTTGAAGGTATAGGATTGACGAATAAAATACAGGACCAAGATCCTCAGCCGAGTGGTTTTATTACAACAAATGTAGAGGGTGTATCTAAGTACGAAGAAGCTATATTTCTTCATACTGTACAAAAAGATGATCCGTTATTTAATAATTTAGAAGGAAACAAAGCTTGGAATTCTTTATACTTTGTAGAAAATGATTTGATGTACGATGTAGGCGCAGGTGTGTGGACGTTTGGTAGTGTTCTTTCTATGGAAACTTTAGTTGATCATGTTGAAGAGACATTAGTGAAGTAATGTTATGAGAGTTAAACCCTTTCTATTATTTGCGGTATGTGTGCTCTTGTTTATTATTCTTGGTCTCATCCACTTGAGCCAAGGACAAGCTTCAACAGGCTTACTCAGCTTTTGGATGGAAGTATGGGATAATGAGCAGGAACTGAATTTTCTCCTTTATAGTAGAATGCCGAGGTTTTTAATTGGTTGTTTAGTTGGAGCTGCACTTGCCGTAGCAGGGATGTTATTACAAACAATGACAAGAAACCCACTCGCAAGTGCAAGTACACTAGGCATTCATGCAGGAGCATTTTTCTTTGTTGTTCTTTTTTCCATTTTCTTTCCTTCTATAAAGGGTGCCTTTCCATTTTTGGTGACGATGCTTGGAGGAATCATAGCAGCTTTAATTGTTAGTTTTTTAGTAGGTAGAGCATTGGATCCTATTAGAATCGCATTAACTGGATTGATAGTAACAATGTTGTTTTCTTCATTTACTAGTGCCCTGCAGCTTTTATATGAAAATGAAGTGTCCGGGTTGTTTTTATGGGGAGCGGGAACATTGTTACAGCTTGATTGGAGTGGCGTTCAATTTGCTTTGCCATGGGTTCTCTTCACTCTTCTTTTTGCCTTTATAATAGGTCATCGTTTTGACGCTTTACTGTTGGGGGAAGATGTAGCTGTAGGATTAGGACAAAATGTGATGATAAGTAAATTAATAGGTTGGGGCATTGCAATTATATTAGCTGCTGTCTCTGTTACAGTAGTAGGCCCAATTGGCTTTGTTGGTATTATGGCTCCACATATTGTTCGTTTAATGGGATTTAGAAAGCATCGATCCATGCTAATAGGAAATATAGTGGTCGGTGCAGGCTTACTCATATGTGCTGACATCTTTGTTCGTATGATATCTAGTATGTCTGAGTTACCTGTAGGAGCAATGACGGCCATTATAGGAGCACCTTGGTTAGTCTATTTAGCCTTAAAGATAAGTAGGAAAACGAGAACTGCTGGAGGAGCATTAGAGGGGAAAGTGCGAATTAAGCATGTTAAAAGATTTTATGTCCTCATATCTCTCGCCGTTCTTGGATTAGTAGGGTTTAGCCTTTCGTTTGGGGGAACAAGTTTCACTAGTCTTTTAGAATTGCCAAGAGAATTGATGTATAATACCTTCGTTTGGGATTTTCGCTTGCCTCGAGTGGTTGTCAGCTTCGGAATTGGTATGATGATGGCGGCTAGCGGTTTAATGATGCAGACTGTTTTACGTAACCCACTTGCTGACGCTTCTGTTTTAGGTGTGACTTCAGGTGCAAGTGTAGTGGCGATGTTGGTTCTCATTGTTTTTCCACAAGCCCCCTTTGTCCTTATTCCAATTGGTGCATTAATTGGTGCACTTGTCACAATGGGAATTGTATTGTTTATTAGTGCGCGGAGCGGTTATCAACCGATGATTCTATTATTAATGGGTGTTGCTGTATCCGCGGTAGGTTCTGCTATTATACAGATTTTATTAGTACGTGCGAACCTTCATGCATCACAAGCTTTAACATGGCTTGCTGGTAGCACCTATGGGACAAGCTGGAGTGATCTAGTAATTGTGATGATAACATCGTTACTACTATTTCCGGTTATTCTCTATATGGCCAATACATTCGAGATCTTATCATTGAGTGATGAACTATCCATTGGTTTAGGTGTGAAAACAAGTAAAATGCGTATGTTTATGATTATACTAGCTGTTATGTTGTCAAGCATCAGTGTATCAGTGGTTGGAGCAATTGGGTTTATCGGTTTACTAGCTCCACATATTGCTAGACAACTGGTCGGTCCGAAGCTACTACAATTACTGCCATTAACCATAGTAATTGGCGGGATTTTACTTATTTCAGCTGATTTTCTTGGAAGAGTCGTTTTAGCTCCGAAAGAAATACCTGCTGGAATAATTGTTTCTTTAATTGGTGCACCATACTTACTTTATTTATTGAAAAAAACGAACAAAATCAAAGCGAGTTAACCTGTTTAATAAAAAATAATCTGAACAATGGTTCGGGTTATTTTTTTTCTTTTTAACTCATAGTAAAAAACGAATATTTGATTTATACCATTTCCATAAGTTACTTTTTCTATATGCTTATCCTTATTACTGTGTAAGGGTTCCTTTTTCGATACCGATGAACAATCACAAAATAAGAAAATGGGCCAATGAAATGTTCTAAGAATCTTCTTTTCTGTTTTGACTGATTCTTTTTCACTTATTTCATTGCCCTTCTTGTTTATGGTTATATCCTTTAGGTAAAATAATCAGTATGAAGATTATTGGTAGATGAGGTGATGGAATGATTAGGATTGGTTTAACTGGATGGGGAGATCATGACAGCCTATATACGGAGCGTATATCTAACCGAGATAAACTATTAGAATATGGCGCTCATTTTCCAACAGTTGAGGTAGACGCTTCCTTTTATGCCGTACAGCCAGAAAGGAACGGGGAAAAGTGGGTGAGGGAAACGCCTGCTTCATTTAAATTTGTTGTGAAAGCTTATCAGGGGATGACGGGGCATCAAAGGGGGGAGATTCCTTTTGAGACAAAGGAAGAAATGTTTGCTGCTTTTAAAGCGTCGCTTGCCCCTTATATAAGAGAAAATAAGTTAGCGATGGTCCTATTTCAATTTCCACCGTGGTTTAATTGTAAAAAGGAAAACGTGCAATATTTACGCTGGTGTAAACAGCAAATGGGAGAAATACCATGTGCTGTTGAATTTCGTCATCAGTCTTGGTATCAAGATGCGTTTATAGAAGGTACTTTAAATTTTATCAAGGAAGAGAAATGGATACATACCGTTTGTGATGAACCACAAGCAGGGGAGGGGTCTGTTCCAATTGTGATGCATACTTGCGGTAATCCAATTGTACTAGTCCGCTTGCACGGTCGTAATGTTCATGGATGGCAAAATAAAAAACAACCAAATTGGCGTGAAGTTCGCTATCTATACCGTTATAATCACCAGGAATTATTGGAGTGGGCAGAGCGATTAAAGCAATTACAAAAAGAGGCGAAGGAGGTCTATGTACTATTTAATAATAATTCTGGTGGTGACGCAGCGGATAATGCGAAGGAAATTCTAGAAATATTAGGAATTGAATATGAGGGATTAGCTCCAAAACAACTCGGTTTATTTTAACTAATGAGTACACCGAATCTCTACCTATAACATAAATTGTTAAAGGGAAGGGGGGACGGTCATGGTTGAATTAAAGCCTGTTATTTTGGATGGTCATACGTTTATGACTGTATCCGTGGAGCTGCCAAAAACTAATTTGTTAGTCGTATCAAATGATAAAGGATATATCATGTGTGGTGCATTAGACGTTGCGTTATTAAATGAAAAATTAAAAGATCGCCATGTCATTGCTGGTAGAGCAGTAGGGGTAAAAACGATTCAACAGCTAATAGATGCACCACTTGAATCAGTCACTTTTGCTGCAGAGGAATTAGGCATTAAAAAAGGGATGATCGGTAGAGAAGCGCTATTAAGAATGGTATAGGTTATAGTATCCTACTATATCTTAAAAATAATAAATTTATGAATATTTTAGGTTTTGATAGAGTTTTGCATAAATAATTATATTTTGATATAATGTATAACAATTGAATAATGCCTTATCAATCCGATGGGGTAGAGGCGCAAATCATCATTAGTAATCAATGTGAGGATGACAACAGTGAACTTTGATAAAAGGGAGATTTGCCGAAGCAAATAGGTACGTCAATATTTATTTGTTGGGGTTGCTCTTAATAGGAGTAACACTGTCATTATGGAGGTATATTAACCATAATGGGGAGCTACAGTCGTGATGGAGAATAACGTTACTTCTTGAAGGGTAATGATAGAATCTCTATCGTTACTCTTTTTTTATTATCAATTAAGGATCAAAGAAAAGTGGAGGATACCTTTCTCTGATCGTTAATTGATATGAGACGCATTCGTTCATGTCTATAGCTCCTATACTAATAGGAGGTCTTTTTATGACAGGTACATTTATTTCTGTGCTGCCACCTTTGGTAGCGATGCTTTTGGTTATACTAACAAAAAGGGTGATTCTCTCCCTTGGTTTAGGGGCGTTAACAGCAGCTATCATAATTGGAGGATATCAACCGCTAGATACGCTACAAATATTTTTCTCGTCGTTTATAGCACTTTTTATAACAGATGAAGGGTTAAATACTTGGAATATATTCATTCTATTATTCTTACTTATTCTTGGTAGCATTACTGCATT
Source organism: Cytobacillus sp. FSL R5-0569 (assembly GCF_038007265.1). Lineage (NCBI taxonomy): Bacteria > Bacillati > Bacillota > Bacilli > Caryophanales > Bacillaceae > Cytobacillus > Cytobacillus sp. FSL R5-0569. Next base: position 3,834,513 of record NZ_JBBOWW010000001.1, on the reverse strand, counting down.
TATTTCACTATCGGGTGGTAGTCGTGCCTTTGGTGAATGGGCAATGAAGCGTGTGAAAACGAGAGTGGGTGCACAGTTATTAACCGTAGTTTTAGGTATGATTTTGTTTATAGATGATTATTTTAATGCGCTAACAGTTGGACAGGTATCTCGACCTGTTACCGATCGACAAAAAGTATCACGTGTAAAGCTTGCTTATTTAATTGATTCAACATCCGCACCTTTATGTGTTATTTCGCCTATATCAAGTTGGGGAGCATCAATTATCGCCTTAATTGGCTCGATTTTAGTGTCTCATAAAATAACTGATTATAGTGCTTTCTCTGCTTTCATGCAAATCATTCCGTTAAATTTTTATGTGTGGGCGGCAATCATAATGGTGTTTATCATTGTTGTTGGGCAAATTGACTTTGGTCCGATGAAGAAACATGAGAAACAAGCTATTGAACAAGGAATTCTATTTGATAAGAAGAAACAGTTGAAAGACGAAGTTCAAGAAGAATTACCTATTAGTACGAAAGGGACTGTTGGTCATCTTGTTTGGCCAATCATTGTTTTATTTATTGGAACAGTGAGTATGATGGCTTGGACAGGCATTAATGGTGCAGAGGGGAATGTGTCGTTAGTATCCTTATTAGAAAACACAGATGTGGCCTTATCATTAATTGTCGGAGGATTATTGAGTTTAGCTGTTGCTTACGTACAATTTGCTCAAGTATTAAAGAAAGATGATAAACTAACGAGTAATTTTTATTTGAAAGCTACATGGGTTGGGATGAAATCTATGTTTGGATCAGTATTGATCTTAATTTTTGCCTGGTTACTCGGAGATTTGATTAGTCAACTAGGTACAGGGGAGTACTTGGCTAGCGTTATTAATCAATCGAATCTGAGTCATGATTTTATCCCTGTTATCCTATTTATTATTGCGGCACTTATGGCATTTAGTACAGGTACATCTTGGGGATCATTTGGCATTCTTCTTCCAATAGCTGGTGATATTGCTGTAGCTACAGATATATCCTTGCTGATTCCTGCAATGGCAGCTGTACTTGGAGGTGCAGTATTCGGAGATCATGCTTCACCGATTTCTGATACTTCTATTTTATCCGCCACAGGTGCAGGGAGTAATTTGATTGACCATGTCATTACACAGTTTCCTTATGCCTTTACAGCAGCTGTTGCTGCGGCCATCTCTTATATCATTTTGGGTGTAAGTGGAAGTGTAATCATTGCATTAGCTGCTTTGATTGTTATGATGGCGGGGATTTTCCTTGTTGTTAAAATGTTCGGTACAAAAACCGAGAAGATGATATAATAATTCTTTTGAACAATATAGGAAGGAGGAATGAACTCGTCGGTTCATTCCTCTTTTTCTATCCTACAAGTCTAAAATCACTACATAAGCAAAGTTATTTTACTTTATATAAAAGTAGCTAGTTATTTTTAATTGCTAATTATTAACAATTAACTGAACTACATTATACCTATCTACTATTAATTATTTTATGAATATAATGATAGAGTTTTACAAACAAAACATAGTAAAGAGAAACCCTTTAACGCTCTAAACTATTAATAGATTTCTAAATATTAATATTATTCACAAAGATTGTTTTGACAGATGAATAAAATGATACTATACTATTTTTAGATTTATAGCAATTATCAGAAAAATATTACATTTTGGTTATTTTAGTCTACTTTTTTTGTGTGGTATCTTTTCTTGTGGGGTTTATATGGGGGATTTGAACCATGCTCTTAGTTGTTGGAATAATCAAAAAAGGGGGATCATTATGTTATTTAAAAAGAGAATGACCGCTGTTCTTTTAGCTTCTACCATAGGAGCTGCAGGTTTCCTTGCTGGCTGTGGTAGTGATAGTGCAGGTGGTGGTGAGTCTGGTGATACTGTCAAGATAGGTGCCAACCTAGAACTTTCTGGTGCAGTTGCCTCATATGGTGAAGGAATTGCTGAAGGAATCGAATTGGCTGTGGATGAAATTAATAAAGATGGTGGAATCGACGGTAAAGAGATAGAAATTGTAAAAGTAGATAATAAATCGGATGCAGCAGAAGCAACCAATGCAGCTATTAAATTAACGGAAAATGATGATGTCGTAGCTATTATTGGGTCTGCTACAAGTGGAAATACAGTTGCTCAAGCACAAGTGGCTAATAATTCAGAGACGGTATTGCTTTCTCCTTCAGGTACGAGTCCGAATGTAACAGTGAATGATGATGGAAGCTTAAATGATTTTGTATTCCGTACATCGTTTATTGATCCTTTCCAAGGAACAGTGGCAGCTAATTTTGCTGCCAATGAATTAGGAGTTAAAAATGTAGCTATCTATGCTGATAATGCAAGTGATTACGCAAAAGGTTTAGCAGCTTCCTTTAAAGAAACTTTCGAAGCAGCAGGTGGGAAAATAGTTGCCGAAGAATCTTATGTGGCGAAGGATACTGATTTCAGGTCCACACTTACAAGAATTAAATCAGCTAATCCCGAATTTATTTTTATCCCTGGTTATTATGAAGAAGTAGGACTTATTGTCAAACAAGGACGTGAAATGGGTATTGACGTACCGCTAATGGGTGCTGACGGTTGGGATTCACCAAAGCTAGTTGAATTAGCCGGAGGGGATTCCTTAAATAACACATTTATAACAAACCATTATTCTTCGGGTGATCCAGACGAGACAATTCAATCCTTTGTAACAAAGTTTGGTGAAAAATATAATGGCTCATCCCCGGATGCTTTTAATGCATTAGGTTATGACTCTGTATATATGTTGAAAGATGCCATGGAGCGTGCTGAAAGTACAAGTGATGCGAAGAAAATCAAAGATGCCTTATCTGAGACGAAAGATTTAACTCTTGTAACGGGTATCATTTCAGTTGATGAAGATCATAACCCAATTAAATCAGCTACTGTATTGGAATATAAGGATGGGGAGCAAGTCTTCAAAACGAAAGTAAATCCTTAAAATGAGGCTGTATTAAAATGGGAGGAGCGATTGGGCCTTCCATTTTTTTTATCAGATATGAAAGGGTAATTCCTGTTGTGATAGCTAATAATCTCATAGTCCAAGATTGCTCAGGGGCAATAGTTTTTTGAAATTAGCGTGTCAAAAATTACCTTATGAGGAGATATTCAGCATAGCGTTTTCGCTAGCTGTCACTCTCTATCTGAAGCTATTCGGGTTATTTGAAGAGGAGTGGGGATTCATGGATTGGATTCAACAGTTAGTAAATGGGATATCGTTAGGAAGTATTTATGCACTGATTGCTTTAGGCTATACAATGGTTTATGGAATTATCAAATTGATCAACTTTGCCCATGGTGAAGTATTTATGATTGGGGCGTTTGTTGGTTTTTACGCGATTGCTGGTTGGGGGTTAGGATTCTTTCCTGCCTTAATTATTGCAATGGCTGTCTGTGCAGGGATGGGTATGTTAATTGAGCGAGTAGCATATCGAAGGTTGAGAGGTTCTACGCGAATTGCTGCCCTCATTACAGCGATAGGGATTTCTTTATTTATACAGTACTTATTTATTTACTTTAGAGGTGCACAACCAGAAGCTTATCCTGAAGTCATTAGCAATCAAACCTTTAATATTTTGGGTGCACAAATCAGTAGTCAATCACTTATGATTTTAGGCACTTCGATTGTGCTAATGATTGTTCTACAATTTATTGTTCATAAAACCAAAATCGGTAAAGCAATGCGGGCTGTGTCACATGATATGGATGCTGCAAGGTTGATGGGGATTAATGTAAACACAACCATTTCCGCCACATTTGCTATTGGCTCTTCCTTGGCCGGGGCAGCAGGTGTTTTCTTTGGTGTGTATTATACAAAAATAGAACCGTTAATGGGCGTGATTCCAGGATTAAAGGCTTTTGTTGCAGCTGTACTAGGTGGCATCGGTATTATTCCTGGAGCGATGGTTGGTGGCCTTGTGTTAGGCGTAGTTGAAACGGTTGTTAGTGGCCTTGGTTACTCTTTATGGAGAGACGCGGCAGCATTTGTCATTCTCATTTTAATCCTTTTATTCAAGCCATCAGGTATCTTTGGTAAAAATGCAAGAGAGAAGGTGTAAAAAGGATGAATACGAAGAAGATCAAAGGTTTCTGGTTGTTTGTTATTCTCTCCATTATTGTTTATTTTGCAGTTCAGATGGCTGCAAATACTGGAATGATTAATAATTATCATGTGAATACACTTGTTTATATTTGTATTAATATTATTTTGGCCGTCAGTTTACATTTAGTTATTGGTATTACAGGACAATTTTCAATCGGACATGCTGGTTTTTTAGCTGTTGGGGCTTACATTTCAGCAATTGTAACGATGAAACTTTCACTTCCATTTCCTATTGCACTTATTATTGGTGGGATTGTTGCCGCTTTAACTGGCTTAATTGTTGGGATACCTTCTTTAAGGTTACGTGGTGATTATTTAGCGATTGCAACATTAGGATTTGCAGAGATTATCCGCATCATTTTCTTAAATATTGATGCAGTAGGTGGAGCAGCAGGTATGCAGGTCACAAAGATGACAACTTGGACTTCGGCCTTCATCTGCTTATTTATTACCGTATTAGTGATTGTGAATTTTACAAATTCAAGGCATGGTCGCGCATGTATATCGATTAGAGAAAATGAAATTGCTGCCGATGCGATGGGTATTAATACGACCTACTATAAAGTAGCGGCATTTGCCATTGGGTCTTTTTTCGCAGGAATCGCAGGGGGGTTATATGCTCATAATTTTTATATTATTCAACCCGTTCAATTTGGTTTTTTGAAATCATTTGATATCCTCATTTTCGTCGTATTAGGGGGATTAGGCAGTCTATCTGGGGCGGTTATCTCGGCTATTTTGTTAACGATTGTCTCCACATTTTTACAAAGTTATCCTGAAACACGAATGATTATCTATAGTGCCGTGCTTATTCTAGTTATGCTTTACCGTCCGCAAGGTTTATTGGGGACAAAGGAAATTACGGACCTCTTTAAACGTAAAAGCGTGAAAGGAGGAAGCTAAAATGGAGAATCAACCATTATTAAAAGTCAATCAAGCTGGTATTTCTTTTGGCGGTTTAAAAGCTGTTTCAGGATTCGATTTGGAAATTCACCAAGGGGAACTGATCGGTTTAATTGGTCCAAACGGAGCAGGGAAAACGACCAGCTTCAACCTATTAACTGGTGTCTACGTGCCGACTGAAGGAGATATTTTCTTAGAAGGTGTACGTTTAAACGGACTCCCTCCCTATCAGGTGACAAGGAAAGGTATCAGTCGGACGTTTCAAAATATTCGTTTATTCAATGACCTTTCTGTGTTAGATAATGTAAAAGTAGCGAATCATTCGCGTGCGAAACATTCGATGTTAAGCTCGATTCTCCGGTTGCCTTCCCATTTTAACGGAGAAAAAGAAATGGAAGACAAATCAATAGAACTATTACGTATTTTTCAGCTTGAACATGTTAAGGATGAATTGGCTAAAAACTTGCCATATGGACAACAAAGGCGATTAGAAATCGCAAGAGCATTAGCAGCTGGACCAAAGCTTTTGCTGTTGGATGAGCCGGCTGCCGGTATGAACCCACAAGAAACACATGACCTTATGGAGCTCATTCGCTTTATTAGAGAGAAGTTTGATTTAACAATACTCTTAATTGAGCACGATATGAATTTAGTTATGGGGATATGTGAAAGAATTTATGTGCTTGACCATGGGCAATTAATTGCCGAAGGGTTGCCAGAAGAAATTAGAAGCAACCCAAAAGTAATCGAGGCTTATCTCGGAGAGGAGGTTTCTTCGGATGCTCAAGGTTGATGGAATAGATGTTTACTATGGGAATATTCATGCATTAAAGGGCGTCTCGTTAGAGGTATTAGAAGGAGAGATTGTCACTTTAATTGGTGCAAACGGAGCAGGGAAAAGCACGCTATTAAAAACGTTATCAGGGTTATTAAAGCCGAAGCAAGGCGTGATTCAATATGAGAATCAATCGATTGTTGGTAAACAAGCACAAACGATTGTGAAGGCTGGGATATCGCATGTACCAGAGGGAAGACGCGTGTTCTCGAATATGACTGTAGAAGAAAATTTAGAACTAGGCGCTTTTGTAAGAAAAGATAAAGAAGTACAAAAAGATATCCAGAAAGTATATGAACTTTTCCCGCGATTATTCGAAAGAAAAGGACAGCTTTCCGGAACTTTATCAGGCGGAGAACAACAAATGTTAGCGATGGGCAGAGCCATTATGGCTAGACCTAAGTTGCTTTTGTTAGATGAACCATCCATGGGCCTTGCCCCTATTATGGTTAAGACCATCTTCAGTATTATAGAAGAAATTAATGAAACAAATGGAACAACGATTTTACTTGTTGAACAAAATGCGCATATGGCCCTCTCTATTGCGAAAAGAGGGTATGTCCTTGAAACTGGAAAAGTGGTGCTCACCGGATCAGCAAAAGATTTACAAGAAAGTGATGAAATCCGTATGGCTTATTTGGGCGGATAAAAAGAACCCGTTAACAAAATATTGGGTAATGGATCATTGCTCAAGCGAAATTCAAAAAACGAGGAGTTAGATGCCGCTTCTAACAAGAAGGCGCCATCTCTTCCTCGTTTACTTTGCTCTTTCTTGTCTTTCCCAAAGATTCAAATGAGGATATGGGTCGTACGACCATTCAGTATAGCCATTATCCTTATACATACCATAATGGAGGTGGGGAGGGAATTTTCCCGAAGTCCCTTTTGGTCCATAGCCAGAACTACCGACACCACCAATGACTTTTCCAGGTTCAACAATTTGACCAACTTTTAAATCATCAGAAAATCCACTTAGGTGAGCGTAATAGTGATAGTTATTGTTGATATCGCGAATACCAATTCGCCAACCACCATATTTATTCCAGCCTTTCATTTCGACAATACCATAACTGGTAGCTCTAACTGGTAAGCCGTAATCAGCAAAAATATCTGTTCCTTCATGGATTCTTCTACCACCCCAACCTCTTGCACTTCCCCATGTACTTCGATAGCTATAATGAGTACCAATTGGGACAGGAAAAACATGTTCATCTAAATTAAGTCTCCCATAGTTTTGATAAAGCTTTGCTTTTCCCATAATAATTCTGACCGATTTATCACGTTTATAATAGTTCCAAATACCAATTTTAATGTTCTCATAATCCGTACCATAACGAAGTAGAAAGTTAGCAAATGCGTACAATACATCGTCATCACTATCTAAACTTGCTTTTCCGTCACCATCACCATCAAAGCCAATACCATTAAAAAACTCTATCGTCTTTGGGTCTTCGTCATTTATGTTTGGGTTTGTGAAACCAACCCATTCCTCCGGTTTAAAGTAAATGCCAGTAATCCCTTCAGCTTTAGGTAAGTCTCTTCTTGATTGTCTTACATTTCTTTCATATTGATCGATGGCAGCAAGATAATACCAAGGAATGGTCGTGACTGTTTCAATTCTTTCATAAAGCGCCATTCTTTTTGCGTAAATATCATCTATTTCGGAGGTTACTGCCGTTTCTGGTTGCATTAAGGATAAGACCGTTGTTAAGGTGATAAGTAATGTGAAAACTCGCACCAATAAACCTCCCTTCTCTTCTAATTACTGTTATAGTTTGTGATAAAATAGAAAAACGATAAATATAAAATATTGGAAGGTTTTTGATGAACGAGGTTGTTCTATCTACTTCCATGTGTTAAAGTTGCTTCTGTAAGACTCTCTAGATAAAAATGATGATAAAAAAAGCGTCTTTTTGAAATTCTGGGATGGAGTGAAGAAGAATGACGACTAAGAAAGATGAACATTTACGTAAGCCGGATTGGTTAAAAATAAAGTTAAACACTAATAAAAACTACACCGGATTAAAGAAAATGATGAGAGAAAAGAATCTTCATACTGTATGCGAAGAGGCAAAATGCCCAAATATTCATGAATGTTGGGCGGTAAGAAGGACAGCAACATTTATGATCTTAGGTTCTGTTTGTACAAGAGCCTGTCGTTTTTGTGCGGTCAAAACAGGGCTGCCAACTGAGCTAGATTGGGAAGAACCGGAACGCGTAGCTGATTCAGTTGCTTTAATGAATTTAAAACATGCAGTTATTACAGTGGTTGCGCGAGATGATTTAAAAGATGGTGGATCAGCTATTTTAGCGGAAACGATTCGTGCCATTAGAAGAAAAAGTCCATTTACAACTGTAGAGGTTTTACCTTCTGATATGGGCGGGGTATATGATAATCTTAAAACAGTAATGGATGCAAAACCAGATATCTTAAATCATAATATTGAAACAGTAGAAAGACTGACGCCAAGAGTAAGAGCGCGTGCTACATATAAACGATCACTTGAATTTTTACAACGTTCTAAAGAAATGCAACCTGAAATTCCAACCAAATCAAGTTTAATGGTTGGGTTAGGGGAAACAAAAGAAGAAATCATTCAAACGATGGATGATTTGCGAGCACATGACGTAGATATTATGACGATTGGTCAATATCTACAACCATCTAAAAAACATATAAAAGTTGTAAAATACTATCACCCAGATGAGTTTAATGAATTAAGGGAAATTGCAATGTCCAAAGGGTTTAGCCATTGTGAAGCAGGTCCAATGGTTCGTTCTTCCTATCATGCAGATGAACAAGTAAATGCAGCAGCTAAGCAAAGACAACAAATGGGTGAAGTAGACGCGAAAGAAGCGTAAACACAAGAAAGGGGATTAGCTAAAGGAGCTAATCCTCTTTTGATATTTCATAGCGTTACTTATTTGACATCTTTTCAGACTTGTTAATATCGGCTTTTTTCATTTGACTCGTTAATTGATCAATACCATAATGTGTGTGCTCACTATCTGCATCCATCGTAGAATAACTTTCTATTTCTTTGCGGAGATTGGTATTGTCAGTGGTATAAATATCAAACCATCCGGGAACAACTGATTCTGCCATTTTTTGTACTTGTGTAGCAGTTGATTCACGATTATCTGAATCCGTATTGTAAACAATTAACACTTCATTGTCAGTCACTAATGTAGATACATCATCCACATTAGGAAGTTCAGTACAATATTTTCCGATAATATCAGCCACTTTTTCACGATTAATGGCAGCATAATGTTCATTGGATACCTTTTCTCCATAAATAGGACTTTTTTGATGACGAACGTATCCGAAATCTTCACTATTTTGCTGACTAGTATTGTAAATATCTGTTCGCTGATCATTCACATTAACCGTATTGCCACTTTCGGGATAAATATCTCCTTTAGCGGAATGATCGGCTGCTTGACATCCAGTGAGAGCAACCATACTGGATATCCCGATGAACATTATCATTTTTTTCATCAGAAACACCCCCTTAACAATATCTTTTCCGATTCTTTCGTTTTTTTCCTTAGTAATTGATGGTGAATCAGTTATAATTTAAAATAGGACTATTGTACATAAACGTTAACTTTCTTTATAATTTAATTAGTGAGCCAATGAAAAAGAGGTGAGATCAATTGGTTTGTATACAAAACGCTTGTTATGAAGTAATTGAAGATATTAGAGACGGATTTAATGAAGAAGCTTTTCGGGGTCGATATAGTGAAATATTAAATCGTTATGATTATATTGTAGGTGACTGGGGATACGGCCAACTAAGACTAAGAGGTTTTTTTGACGATCAGAATCAAAAAGCGACGTATGATACGAAAATTAGCACTTTGACAGAGTATTTATACGAATATTGTAATTTTGGTTGTCCTTATTTCGTTGTAAAAAGAGTGAAGCAATAGAAAAAGCTGAACGAATTATTCGTCCAGCTTTTTTTCTGTTAAAATTACTCATCTGAAGCTTCTGAATGGGGATCGTGTGCTCCAGGCATTTCTCTAGGAATGTCAGCATGAAGTTCCCGATTTTCATAAACAAATGCACTAGATTGGTGTTGACCTTCTTCCCACTCTGAACTTTTATTCTCAACAGGTGTATGCTTCCCTCTTGGTGCACCATACGGGCCCTCAGGTAAATCTTCCACTGCGAGGTTTTCCTTTTGTGATTCAACATTGTCAAAATCCGAGTAATTCTTTTTTTGATCCATTGATATCACTCCTAATAATATGAGAAAAAATGAGAGCCTTGCTACGCTCCCATTTATACTATTTGCAGGAGCAATCAATATTATCCAATCGGTTAAATGACCTCATATAAAAAGGCTCTTAACTCTTCTGCATCTTCGCTCTCCAATTGAAAAGCATGTTCTAAATAACCCTCTTCTTCAAGGTCATCGGTACCAATAATAGCAAAACGACTTCCTTGAATATCAAGAACAAGTTGTTTTCCATAATACCGATCTGAACGAACAAGCGCTAAATCAAAGCGTTGATTTTCACCCATAAAACTAACAAAGCGTGTTTTTGTATCTTCTAAATCATCATATAAAAAGAATCTTTCGGTCATTTAACGTATAGACCCCTTTCTAACTATCCATGCTACATTTATCATAACAAAATCTTAGCAGACAGGAAATTGATTTTATACTCACATAAGGGAGAACTTTCTTCATTGTTATGAATGAGATACAATAGATAGGAAGTATGGGATGAGAAAGGTGAGAGACATGTATTTTGTTGATCGAGAAAAAATTGAGGAAATCCTCGTTTATTTGGAAAAACAACTATCACTATTAGGGAAACATACAGCACTTCATTCGGATATAGAGAAACTTGCGCTTGAAAGACTGAGCCATATGGTTATTGAGGCGGTCTTAGATGTAGGTAATGCAATGATTGATGGCTTTATTATGAGAGACCCAGGTAGTTATGAAGATATTATTGATATTCTGGAAGATGAAAAAGTCATTGACCATGAAATGGCTATCAGCTATAAAAAGGTTATTGCTTACCGTAAGCCATTAGTGCAAAGTTATACAGGCATTCAACATGATGAATTAAACAGGAGCTTCCAATTAGAATTAGCTCAATTAAAAAAATTCCCTACAGCTGTTAGAGACTATTTAATGAAAGAACTTGGTCCTGTATCAGCTTTTAGAAATTAGGGGGAAAGTAAATGACAAAATATAAAGGTTATTTAATTGATTTAGATGGGACGATGTACAAAGGAAAACAATTAATTCATGAAGCCGTTTCCTTTATTCAAGGGTTAAAAGAAAGAGGCATTCCCTACCTTTTTGTCACAAACAATTCATCTAGAACACCGAAACAAGTTGCTGAAAAACTTCAAAATTTTGGCATTGAGGCGACTGAAGATAAAGTATTTACAACTAGTATGGCAACGGCGAATTATATTTTTCAAAGAAGTCCCGAAGCGTCTATATTTGTGATCGGAGAAGAAGGGATTAGACAGGCATTAGAAGAAAAGGGCTTTCACTTTGCAGGTGAGCACGCCGATTATGTTGTTTCAGGAATCGATCGTGACATCAACTACGAGAAACTTGCAACGGCTTGTTTGGCTGTAAGAAATGGAGCTACCTTTATCTCTACAAACGGTGATATAGCCATTCCAACTGAAAGAGGACTTTTACCTGGAAATGGCTCATTAACCTCAGTCATTAGTGTATCGACGCAAACTATTCCAACTTTTATTGGCAAGCCAGAAGCGATTATTATGGAGCAAGCGTTAAAAGTATTAGGCACAGATAAAGCTCATACATTGATGGTTGGAGATAACTATGATACAGATATCAAGGCAGGAATGAATGCTGGTTTAGACACATTATTGGTTCATACAGGCGTAACAACGAAGGAACTTTTAAAAGGCTACGACAAGCAACCAACCTTTGTTGTGGATACACTAAATCAGTGGGAATACTTATAAGAAATGAAGAACAGCAGTACGAAAGATGTACTTGCTGTTTTTTATATTGTTGGAATAGATGTTGATGCAGAAGACGATTATAGACAGTCATGCGAGTGAACATGAACGCTTTTTATAACAACAAATTTATCTAAAACTCTGCAGTAATATAAAGGCGAGTAAAATAAAAATAGCAGGCTCACTATAAAGTGATGTCCTACTATTTTTCTTCTATCTATTCCACATGATGCGCACGGTGGGCAAGGCGACTAGAAGCCGCAGCAGCAATGGCACCAACAATATCATCTAAAAAAGTATGGCATCTTTCAGAGTTTTTATCATTTAATGGACCTAAGATACCGGGTTTTAATTTATCTACATAACCAAAATTGGTCATTCCGATTGAACCATACACATTTACAATTGATAGCGCTAAAACTTCGTCAACACCATATAATCCTTCATCTGTTTCAATAATGGATTGCAGTGGTTCCATTAATTTCTTTTCTTCTGCAAGCATATCTAATTGAATACCGGTGAGAATGGCGTTTTGCACTTCACGTTTGGATAATACTCTTTCTACATTGTCGATACATGTTTCTATTTTCAAGTTTTGATGATATTTCTCTTGAAGAAAATACACTAACTCAGCAATATCAACAATCTCTACTCCTCGTTCTTTGAGCCATTTTCTTGCTGTTTTCTCTGTTAAAGTAATTGCTTTTTCTTCACTCATGAGTTCACCTTTTTCTATAATTTTATTCGCTTTATGCTGCTCTTTACTAATATATGATAGTAATGATAGCTTGCGAACTTTCAAACCATCATATCCCCTAAAAATAAATCAACAAGTTTTAGCTATTTTTTCATATATTTGAATAAAATGCATCTATTTAGCTTGATTAAAAGGGGGTTATGACGAATGTTAAGACGTTTACTCAAGGAAAAATATAATATTCAGGCGGAAGAAGAGTTTCGATTTGATCATTATAATGCTTGTAAATCACAAAATGAAGTGTATATATTAGTCCCTGCGAATCATTTAAAAGAAGAGGCGCTAACTGAACTGGATCAAATTGCAGAGCATTTAAGAATGAGTGGGGATAAGAATATTGCTGGATTTAAAAAAACAACAGAAGGAAAGCCTTATACTGAGTGGGAGGAAGCGAGATATGCAGTTTTAAGTAATCAACGTTTACAGCCAAGAAAAGAAGGACATTTCGGCAGGAAGTTGGCAAAATTCCACTTTCGAGGGAGAACGGTTAATTTTGCAGTGGAACAAACAAGTCGAATCGGTCAATGGAAAACACTGTGGGAAACAAGACTCGATCAAATGGAAAAGGTATGGAATGATATGGTATTTCAATTTGATGGAGAAAGTGAATTTGACCGCCTATTTTTAGAATCATTTCCTTATTACATGGGAATGGCTGAAAATGCGATTCAATATATTGTTGATACGGAATTTGATGATGAACCGATGATGACTGATACTGGCACTGTCTGCCATGAGAGATTTTCTAATCGTACATGGGGAGAACAATATTATGTGAAAAACCCTTTTGATTGGGTATTTGACCATGCCACAAGAGATTTAGCCGAATGGACGAGAGAGAAGTACTTCAAGAATATAAAAACCTATCAACCAGATGTAAGAAAGTTTGTTGAAGAATATGAATCGATCAGTCCATTGTCAAGTTTTTCATGGCGTTTATATTATGCGAGAATGATGTTCCCACTTCATTATTTTGAATGCGTCGAAAGCTATTACGGTGCACAAACAGAACAAGAACGAAATATTCTGAAGGAAAAATTAGAAAAGTATTTGCACCAATCGCCAGAATATGAACAATTCATATCGCGTTTTTTTGAAATCGTAAACCATCAGGAAGTATCTAAACAATGGTATATTCCTATGCCTGAATGGTTGGTATCGAAATAAAATATATTTATTTCCACTTCATCAGTCAACAAAGTTGGAAAGTGTGGGGAAATCTGAAATAAGCACACCTTCATTCCAATAATGTAGCAATTAATTAAGATGAGTCTTCACCTGAAGCTAAAGATCAACCATTTTATAAGCACGAGCCAAGTTCAAGCTGGATCGTGCTTTCTCACTAAGCAAAATCACTTCCACCAAATGAAAAATTTGCCTATAATGAAAAGAAAATGGGAAGTGGTGAAAGAATGGGTAAGAAATTGTTTATTACAAGGAAACTTCCAAATGAGGTCATTGAGCCATTACAAGCAAAATACGATGTTGAGATGTGGGACAAGGAGGATGTAGTAATCCCTCGTCATGTGTTACTCGAAAAGGTGAAAGATGCAGAAGGCTTAATGACAATGTTATCAGAAAAAGTAGATGAGGAATTATTTCAACATGCCCCGAAATTAAAGGTTGTGGCCAATATGGCAGTTGGTTATGACAACATAGATATACAAGCGGCAGAGCGCGCGAATGTAACAATCACTAATACACCTGATGTCCTAACAGAATCAACAGCTGATCTGACTTTTTCATTATTATTAGCTACGGCAAGGAGAATGATTGAAGCGGCAGAATATGTGAAAAATAATCAGTGGAAAAGCTGGAGTCCACTGCTATTAGCTGGACATGACGTCCATAGAAAAACCATTGGAATTGTTGGAATGGGGAGTATTGGTGAGGTGGTTGCTAAACGTGCAAAAGGATTTGATATGCATATCCTTTATTATAATCGTTCGAGGAAAAAGAGAGCGGAAGAAGAACTTCATGCTCAGTATGTTTCATTTGAAGAACTTGTCAGTCAATCTGATTTTATCGTCTGTTTAACGCCTTTAACAACTGAAACAAAAAATCTTTTTACAAAAGAAGTCTTTCAGCAAATGAAACCTTCAGCTATTTTTGTGAATGCCTCACGTGGACCAGTAGTCAATGAAGATGATCTCTACTCTGCCTTAGTAGAGGGTGAAATTGCCGGAGCTGGATTAGATGTGTTCGCAGAAGAACCAATCTCAGGAGAGCATCCTCTATTGCAATTAAAACAAGTAGTCGCATTACCTCATATTGGAAGTGCAACTACTGAAACAAGATATAAAATGATGGAATTATGCGTACAGAACATTGACCGAGTATTTTCAGATGGGACTCCACTTACACCAGTAAAATAATAAACCATCTTTGTAAATTAAACGAGTAGGTTAAAACCCGTGGGCGTTATAGCACACGGGTTTTTGACATTTCATTTATCTTTATGCTCCTAAAAAATAATCCACAAGTACATTTCTTTTTCATCATGGTGTTTTTTGAAATGTGAAAAAAACCCAATATATATGAAAAGAGTGTGTATAGATAGCAAACCTTTTAGTAATTGTTTAGAGTAACTAATGAAAATATGTGATTTTATGTTATTATTCGTTATGAATTCACTTTTACTAACAAGAATATTTTTGAGGAGGGATTTCATGTTGCCAATTGAAAGAAGAGAAAAAATGATAGATTGGCTAGAGAAAGAAGGATCATTAAAAGTTTCGACAATTAGTAAGAGACTAGGCGTATCAGAAATGACAGTTTATCGAGATATAAAACCATTATTGAAACAGGATAAAATCATTAAAACATCTAACGGGATTGCACTCATTCCAAGAAATATAACGAAAGAGAACCAATGTACTTATTGTTTGAAACCATTGCAAGCAAGATTATCAGTGCAAATCATCAGAGAGAATGATGTGATTGAGCAAACATGTTGTCCTCATTGTGGATTATTACGTTATGAAGATATTAAGGAAGATGTGACACAAATTATTTGTAGAGACTTCTTAAAAGATACGACGATGAGCGCAAAAGCAGCATTGTATTTAATTAATGCTGACCTTGATTTAAATTGCTGCCACCCTCAAGTGATTTGTTTCAATTCTTATAAACATGCCAAACAATTCCAACAAGGGTTTGGCGGAGAAATCTTACCGTTTGAAGAAGCGATAAAAGAAATTGTGAAGCAAATGTCTGGTGGCTGTTGTCATTCGAACTAATTTTATGATTATAGAGTAGGAGCATACAAGATGAAAAAGGGATTTTATAATCGTTTTTGGAGATGGCATTTTTTTGCGGGGATTTTTATTGCTCCCTTACTTATTACATTAACTCTTTCAGGAATTGGTTATTTGTTTTTTCCAGAAGTCGAAAATCAATTATATGATGATTTATTCTTTGGAGATAGTGAAAGCAATGAACAATTAACGATAGAAGAAGGAATTGAGAAAGTTGAAAAAGACTTTCATGGGTTTGCTGTTACAAAGATTAGTATCATGGAGGAGCCATATAATACTCGTTTAACTTTAACAGATGAGGCTGGGGAGCAAAAGTATGTTTTCCTTGATGAACAAAACCAAATTGTTGGGAGTCAGAATGCAGCCAATACATACTCAAATGTGATGCGTAGCATACATAGCTCCCTATTTGTAGGAGGAACACCGGTCAATTATTTAGTTGAACTAGCGGCCTGTTGGGCCATCTTTCTACTAATCAGTGGGTTGTATATGACTTTTAAAGGGAAGATCTTAACGAGAAAAGCAAATGGTTCTAAGAACTTTCGTAATAAAAAATTACATGCACTTATAGGTGTAATCATTACCATTCCAATGGTAGTTATTATTTTCACGGGCTTACCGTGGTCTGCGGTTATGGGGAATATAATCTATACAACTGCCAGTAATAATGCACCTGAACTGGAATTAAATCCACCAACATCTGATATTAATGAGATCCCGTGGGCGACAAGGCAAGAGGAAACCCCAGCATCTGATGATCCTCATGCCCATCATCACGGAGGATCCTCTCAGAGTGAACATAATGAGTTTATGATTTCAGTAGGGCAATTAATAGATGAAGTGGAAAGTGAAAATATTAGTAAACCTTATTCTATTGTTTATCCTTCTGCTGATGACGGTGTTTATATCGTTTCTAAAGGAAGCAATTCCGGTGTGACGGGTTTGGATGTGAGTCCGTCAGAAGAAATGACTACTTACTTTGACCAATATTCCGGTGAATACATCGCCGCTGTTAATTATGAGGATTATAATCTTTTGCAAAAATGGTTTACATGGGGGATTCCATTACATGAAGGTCATTTATTTGGCTGGCCAAATAAGGTTTTAAACTTAGTAGTTTGTCTTGCTTTTCTTTTTGTTATTTTTTGGGGTTTTAAAACATGGCTTTCGCGGAAGAAAAAAGACAAGTTTTCTGCACCACCGAAAAATTTCAAAGGACTATCCATTGGTTTTATAGTGTTAATGGTCCTTTTAGGTATACTGATGCCTTTATTTGGTATATCCCTCATTATCGTGGCACTTATTGAATGTATAGTTATTTTTGTGAAAAAAAATAAAGAATAAGCAGGATGAAGACATTTTCAGTTTTTATGAAAATGTCTTTTTTTATTTTCAAGAGTCGGATTCTATAAATTTTTATAAGATAAAGCGTTAATAGAAAAATAGAAAAAACTACGTTCTCCTATTGTCAAAGACAAGAAACAGGTCTATAATGTCTACTATACAAATACAAATGTACTTTCTATAAGAACAATCTAAGGGGGAACGGAAATGGAAGCAATCTCGATCGGTTTATTAGGTTTGGGCACAGTAGGTTCAGGTGTAGTAAAAATCATTGAAAGAAACCAGGATAAGCTTATGCATCAAATTGGATGCCCGGTAAAGGTGAGTAAAATTCTGGTGAGAGAGTTAGATAAAGAGCGAGAGGTAGAAATAAACCCAGAGCTACTTACAGCGAACCCTGATGATATCTTAAAGAACGATAATATAGATGTAGTCATCGAAGTGATGGGTGGACTGGAGAAAACGAAGGATTATCTCCAAGAAGCAATCAATCACCATAAGCATATTGTGACAGCTAATAAGGATTTAATGGCGGTTTATGGGCCGGAATTATTACAATCTGCTTCGGAAAATCAATGTGACTTATTTTATGAAGCAAGTGTAGCTGGTGGTATTCCTATTTTAAGAGGGCTAGTAGATGGTTTAGCATCTGACCGCATTACGAAAATGATGGGCATTGTTAACGGCACGACAAACTTTATTTTGACAAAAATGAGTAAAGAGGGCAGTGCTTACGAAGAGGTTCTAAAAGAGGCACAAGCACTTGGTTATGCAGAAAGTGACCCTACTGCTGATGTAGAAGGGTTAGATGCAGCTAGAAAAATGGCCATTCTATCAACATTAGGCTTCTCTATGAATATTGATTTAGATGATGTGAAGGTTAACGGGATTACGGAAATCACGGAAGAAGATTTACAATATGCGAAGCAACTCGGCTATTCAATGAAATTAATTGGGATCGCTCACCGAGAAGGCGAAAAAGTAGAAGTGAGTGTACAACCGACGATGTTAGCAGAAACCCATCCACTTGCGGGTGTACAGGATGAATATAACGCCGTATATGTGTATGGTGAGGCAGTGGGTGAAACAATGTTTTATGGTCCAGGAGCGGGAAGCTTACCTACAGCAACAGCTGTTGTTTCAGACTTGGTTGCAGTCATGAAGAATATGAGATTAGGAGTTAATGGAAGAAGTGCGGCAGTTCCACAGTTTGAGAAGAAATTAAAAGACGATAATGAAATTTTCGCCAAATACTTCCTGCGCTTACATGTAAGTGATGAAGTCGGTGTTTTCGCTAATATCACAAATATCTTCTCGCAAAGAGGTGTGAGTTTCGAGAAGATTCTACAAGTACCTGTCAAAGAGAAAGAACTAGCTGAAATTGTAGTGGTTACACACCAAGCATCGTTAGAAGACTATGAAAATATTATGCTTCATTTAAGAGACTTAGAGGCAGTAAAAGAGATTAAAAGTTCGTATCGTGTAGAAGGAGGAGCCAAACGATGAGATGGGAAGGCTTATTACAATCATATAAAGATTTTTTACCAATAACTGAAAATACTCCGATGCTAACACTAAATGAAGGCAACACTCCTTTAATTCGGTTAGATAACCTTTCAAGAGATTGGGGCATTGATTTATATGTGAAAACAGAAGGAGCAAACCCAACAGGTTCATTTAAAGACCGCGGTATGGTTATGGCTGTAGCTAAAGCGAAAGAAGCTGGAAGTGAAGCAATTATTTGTGCATCTACAGG
Organism: Cytobacillus sp. FSL R5-0569; assembly: GCF_038007265.1. Classification (NCBI taxonomy): domain Bacteria; kingdom Bacillati; phylum Bacillota; class Bacilli; order Caryophanales; family Bacillaceae; genus Cytobacillus; species Cytobacillus sp. FSL R5-0569. The sequence goes on along the minus strand of NZ_JBBOWW010000001.1, from coordinate 3,815,545 downwards.
TAATACTTCAGCAGCGGCAGCAGCCTATGCAGCGAGATCTGGTCTAAGATGTATTGTCGTGATTCCTGAAGGAAAAATCGCTATGGGAAAATTAGCACAGGCAGTCATGTACGGGGCAGAAGTGGTTTCAATTGAAGGGAATTTTGATCAAGCTTTATCAATGGTTAGAAAAATTAGTGAAACAGAAGCTGTTACATTGGTAAACTCTGTAAACCCTTATCGTCTTGAGGGGCAAAAAACAGCAGCATTTGAAATTTGTGATCAGTTAGGTGGGAAGGCGCCAGATATTCTCTCCTTACCAGTTGGAAACGCGGGCAATATTAGCGCTTACTGGAAAGGGTTTAAAGAATATCATCAAGCTAAACAAACAGGCCTACCAAAAATGCATGGATTTGAAGCAGAGGGTGCAGCAGCTATTGTTCATAATCGTGTTTTTGAAAACCCTGAAACAGTTGCTACAGCTATCCGTATCGGTAATCCAGCAAGCTGGGATTTAGCTGTGAATGCAGCGAAAGAATCGCAAGGGAAAATTGATGAAGTCAGTGACGAAGAGATTCTTTGTATGTATAGAAAATTAGCTTCATCAGAGGGGATTTTCGCTGAACCGGCATCATGTGCCTCTCTTGCAGGAGTATATAAGCAATTACGTAATGGAGAAATTAAGCATCAAACAAAAGTAGTAGCAGTTTTAACTGGAAATGGATTGAAAGATCCGAATACGGCGATTGATGCGAGTCCCGTTCAACCTGTGAAATTGCCAAATGATGAGCAAGCTGTGGCAGCGCATATAAAGGGAGTTGTCCACGTATGATGGCAGGTGAAATGCTAGTCATTGAAGTACCTGCTAGTACAGCAAATTTAGGGCCAGGCTTTGATTCCATTGGTTTGGCTCTCAATTTGTATTTGCGACTTGAGGTAACAACCCATGATCAATGGGAAGTCATTCCTCTTTCGGAAGGATTGATGACGTTTCCAACAGATGAGCGGAATTACATTATTCAAGTGGCTATGCAAACAGCAAAGAAATACAATCAGGAATGCCCACCTTGTCGATTAACGGTGAGCAGTGATATCCCCATTGCTAGAGGGTTAGGTTCAAGTGCGGCAGCGATTGTTGCTGGAATCGAACTTGCTGATACATTATGTGATTTACGATTAACAAAACAACAAAAGCTCGAATGGGCAACTGAAATAGAAGGACATCCCGATAATGTCGGTGCTTCCCTGCTTGGAGGATTGCTAATCGGTAGTCAAACAGATGATGGTGTAGACGCTTTATCGCTATACCACCTTCAAGTTGATTTTGTCGTTTGTATCCCAACATCTGAATTATTAACGAAGAAATCGCGCCAAGTATTGCCAACGGAACTTTCTTATAAACAGGCTGTTCACGCAGGGGCAATTGGCAATGTATTTATTGCTTCACTTATTAGTGGGAATTATGAACAAGCGGGTAAAATGATGATGAAAGATCTTTATCATCAACCTTATCGTAAAGAAATTGTACCAGAGCTTGAAGGAGTAGAAAAAGTTGCAATGGCGAATGGTGCACTTGGTGTAGCACTAAGTGGCGCAGGACCGACTATATTATGCTTAGCTCGTGATGGGGAAGGACAAAAACTGGCAACGCTCTTGAGTGCAGGTTTACATGGAATGAAAGTAGTTCCATTGCAAATGGATTTAATCGGTAGTCGTATTTATAAAGAAAATAGTTCAAAAATAAAAAGCGATGTCATGTGACATCGCTTTTTTAATTAAGTAGGCATTAGAAAACTTGTTCTACTTCCACAACACCAGGAACTTCTTCTAAAAGAGCACGTTCAATACCTGCTTTAAGAGTAATTGTAGAACTTGGGCAACTACCACATGCGCCTAAAAGACGTAATTTTACAATCCCGTCTTCTACATCTACTAATTCACAATCTCCTCCATCACGAAGAAGGAACGGTCTTAATTTATCTAGTACTTCTTGGACTTGACCTGTCATTTCTGCTTGTTCTGCCATTTAAAATCGACTCCTTTCATATCTATATTATAATCAAGATAACCATAAAAATCTATGATAAGGAAACATTTACTTATGTCTGTTATTATACTATATTGTAAAATAGAATGAAGAGTGAAATTATTTTTTTTATTGAAAAAGGGGGAAGCATTTCATGGCTGACCAATTAGAGATTATTGTATATGGAGCAGATGTTCTATGTGCAAGCTGTGTGAATTTACCGTCATCTAAAGAGACATACGAATGGCTTGAAGCGGCACTGGCAAGAAAGTTTGAAAACCAAAAATTTAAAGTATCATATGTCGATATATTCAACCCACCATTAGATGAAGAAAAAAAAGCTTTTGCCTCTCGTGTAATTGAAGAAGATATGTTTTATCCCGTAGTTAAAATCAAAGATCAAATTGTTGGAGAAGGTAATCCTAGGTTGAAAGTGATTTATGCGGAGATGGAGAAATACGGATTTACAGCGGTGTGAATGAAAAAAAGATGCAACCTCTGACCTCAGATGAATGAGATAGAGGCTGCATTTTTTGTTAAAAAAGCATTTATTCATACATAATCGGTGCACCTGGTCCAAGCTCTATACCAAGTAACATCCACACAATCAACATAAGTGTCCATCCGACTAAGAAGAACATTGAATAAGGAATCATTGTTGATACAAGCGTACCAATTCCCATCTTTTTATCATATTTCTGTGCAAAAGCAATAATAATGGCAAAATACGTCATCAACGGAGAAATGATATTTGTTGATGAATCTGCAATTCGATAGGCCATCTGAGTAAGTTCAGGTGAATAACCTAATTGCATCATAATTGGAACAAATACCGGAGCCATCATTGCCCACTTTGCAGAAGCACTGCCGATAAATATGTTAATAAATGCAGCAATAAGAATAAAGACGATAATTAATGGAATGCCTGTGAGGTTAATGTTTTGTAAGAATTCAGCACCATAAACCCCTAGAACTAATCCAATATTAGATTCATTAAAGTAAGCGACAAATTGTCCCGCTGTAAAAGCTAGTACAATAAACATTCCCATTGACGCCATTGTATCAGAGAGTTGATTTGCCACATCTTTATCATTTTTAATCTCTCTAGTAACCATGCCATAGACTAAACCTGGAATAAAGAAAAGAATCGCAATAATTGGTACTAAAGAACTCATGAATGGAGAGGAGATAATTGGTTGATCACCAGTACCACGCATTGGAGCACCTTCCGGTAAAACGAGTAATGCTGCTAAAATAGCCCCTACTACAATTGAAACACTTGACCAGATTAACCCCTTCTTTTCGATAGCTGTTAACTTTTCAACTTTTTCCCTGTAGTCGCCTTTATATTCCCCAAGTCGTGGTTCAACAATTTTTTCTGTTACCCACGCTCCTATAACTGTCAATAAAAACACAGAAACAATAATGAACCAATAATTCATGGCAATGCTCATACCTTCTGCATAAACAGGATCTATAATTGCAGCACCTGCAATGGTTAGCTCCCCTAATAATGCATCTGTACCTGAAAGTAAAAGGTTTGCACTAAATCCTCCTGATACCCCGGCAAAGGCTGCAGCTAATCCTGCCAATGGATGTCTACCTACTGCTGCAAAAAGAAGTGCACCAAGTGGCGGTAATACAACATATCCTGCATCGGAAGCGACACTAGACATGATTCCTGCGAACACTAATCCTAGTGTAATAAATCGCTTAGGTACTGATAAGACAAACCCACGTAATAAGGCACTAATAAGTCCTGAGCGCTCAGCAATACCTATCCCTAACATCGTCACTAAAACGACACCTAGAGGGGCAAACCCAATAAAGTTATCTGTCATACTAGAAAATATATATTGGATACCTTCTGCACTTAAAAGGTTAGTAATTTCAACCATTTTGCCTTCTTCGCCCGGGTGCTCTACCCTAATTCCTAGTTGTGATAGACCAGCAGATAATAGCAAAACAATTAATGACAATATTGCGAATAAAGTGACGGGATGAGGCAATTTGTTACCAATTGTTTCAACACTATCTAATGAACGCTGCAAGTAACCTTTTCTCTTTTTCTTCATTTATATTTTCTCCCTTCTTTCTATTTAGGAAATATTTTGAATATAACCTAACTATTTTGTAAGCGCTTCTTTGCCATTATAAAGGGCAAGTCTCTATAAGAAAATAGAAAGAGAGAAAGTAAGAAAACTGTTATTTTTGTAAAAATTCATATCATTATAAAGGAATTTGGTTTTTATGTAAAAAAACAACCATTATAGCAAGAGAATACTGTGGTGATACTTAATTTTGTCCTGAAGAGAATACGTATTGATAAAAGGATATTTTATGAAATGCCCTTTATTAGTTGAAACTTTTGAAAGCTAAATGAGTCTAATTTTTAAAAGTGATAGAAAAAAAGTAAAAAAGGAGAAACGGAATGAAAGGTTTTATTGTCATTTTTTTGTTGCTTATGGGATTGAATTATTTCGTTTATATGCATTTGTCCTCCCCTTCTTTTGAATCTCGAGAAAGATCAAAAATAGGGTTTCTTCTATTAGATAAGCATATGTTAATTGGTGATGAAGATTTTCAACAGGCAGACCTTCATCTTGATGTAAATCGTTTAAAAGAAAAGTACGACACTATCTACTATCTATCATATAAAGCACCTCAGCTTCCAGAGGGTATAAAGAACGGCGATAAAGTGAAAGTAAGCTATAGTAAGATATCTCAAACACAAATTCCTCAAATCGCTGTAAAAGCTATGGAACTGTATACATCATCTTGTGAAAAAAAGAGTGTACTGGTAGGACATATTTATATAGAAGAAAAAATCTTAATAGAAGATGGAAATTTCCATGCCAAAGACATCCATTTAGATATGGATGAATTACAAGCAAAATACCAAATTGTATTATTACATATAGAGTCACCACTTCTTTTAGAGGGGATTGTTAGTGGTGATCAAGTAGCTATCGGATATAGTCGCATGCTTGAATCTTATCCACCAAAAGCATTGGTCACCTGTATAGAAAAATTGAATTAAGTACGTTTGTTTCATAAGTGAAATAATGGTAATACCCGAGGGTGTTTTATAGTTATGATAGTCGTTTGTTCAAGCGAAGTATAACCATCATAGTTTAAATTTTGGTTCAATTCTATATATCCTTCTGGAGACCAAAAACCTCCATTATTTCTGAAGTACCAATTATTACTTTCTGTAAAAACATTGTATTTATGCTCAGTAAAGACATCTAAAAAGAAACTTCCGCCTTTCTTTAAAACTTCTAAAAATATGTTGTAATAATTTTTTTCGGTCAATAGGTGCAAGAGCGCCATAATCACTGTATATATAAGTGTCGCAAAGTCATATTGATTTTCGTCAGTTATATTTAAGTAATTTTCATTACGATCATATATTAATTCCTTCTCTAATTTTAAACACAAAAAACCGTAGAGATTTTACTCTACGGTCTAAAAAGAAGAATCCATCCGGAGAGCAAAATATCAATTTCGAGCATAACAAATAAGCATTTATTCATACCTATTTATTTTGCTTCAAATTGATTGTTTCACCTTTCTCCAGTCATAATAAAGTTCACGAAAATTAAACTTCTTCTATGCCGAACCTCTTCACCTAACCTTCTTGTGTTTTCATAAATAAAATTAACTACTATATTTTTAATTTCAATTATTAATATTAAGATGTGTATCACAACTACTGTGTATTATAAAATAAACGAATCGCTTTAATGCTTAAACCTTTAAAGCTAGTGGCAAGGGGGGTGAAAAAAATGTATTCCGAACCCCTGTTTAACTATTTCCCTCCTTATCGGAGCAGAAAACTTTCATTTGTAATCCAAATCAATGATTCTATAAAAGGCGAGTAAGTGGGAATGTTCGTTGTTGACTTACTCCTGTGGAAACCCTATCCAACCCTTTGTATAATAATTGCTGAACGATTTATGGCTTGATTGTCTACCCCTGTTCCAGCTAGCAAATTGATAGTTGCACTAAAGTTTCTAATGGTTACTATTCCTCCAGCAGGGATAGAAACGATTGTAAAACCGTTAAATTGACTTCTATCAGTATCTGGGAAAGTGACATATTCTTCACCAAAGAAGGAAAGGGGTTGGGCAGCACCGTTAATGGTTACTGCAAACGCAGAATTAATTGTGCCTCCCCCTGTTTCAGAACGTAATGATAAGGCATAGTCAATACGATAAACACCAGATACATTTACTACTATATTTGATGATACTGGTGTGAATGTGAAACCAGAAGTTGACGCTGGACTAGATAGATCGAAAATCACATCTTCATTTGTAGCAACTACTTGGTTTCCTCCAATTCCTGCAGCATTAAAGTACTGCGGTACAAAGGCTTCACCAGTTGGACCTGTTACTCCCGTTATTCCAGTTAACCCAGTAACCCCCGTTAAACCAATAGGCCCAGTCACACCGGTGAGTCCGGTAACCCCTGTCAAACCAATAGGTCCAGTTATACCGGTGGGTCCGGTAACCCCTGTCAAACCAATGGGTCCAGTTATACCGGTGGGACCGGTAACCCCTGTCAAACCAATGGGTCCAGTTATACCGGTGGGTCCGGTAACCCCTGTCAAACCAATGGGTCCAGTTACACCGGTGGGGCCAGTAGCTCCTGTCAAACCAATAGGTCCAGTTATACCGGTGGGCCCAGTAACTCCTGTCAAACCAATAGGTCCAGTTATACCGGTGGGTCCGGTAACTCCTGTCAAACCAATAGGTCCAGTCACACCGGTGGGCCCAGTAACTCCAGTTAAACCAATGGGTCCAGTTATACCGGTGGGCCCAGTAACTCCTGTTAAACCAATGGGTCCAGTTATACCGGTAGGCCCAGTAACTCCAGTTAAACCAATGGGTCCAGTTATACCGGTGGGCCCAGTAACTCCAGTTAAACCAATGGGTCCGGCCACACCGGTGGGACCAGTATCTCCCGTCAAACCAATGGGACCAGTTACACCGGTGGGACCAGTATCTCCTCTAATATAATAAGGTTTACACTTATATATATTGCATTCATTACAATTTTCATGTGAATGATAGTTAAATCCTAACAGCATTATCTTCCCCCCCTTTTTTTGCTTTTACATATATTATTAAAATTAAGAGGAAAGAGATTGTATTTATACCTATTACTTACTAAACATATAGAGAAACTCGACTAATCATGTGCAATCTGATTCTTCTCATATTCCGTTTTCTCATCTTATCAAGGCAATCTAATTAAATGGTTTATACAATTGCCACGACTAAATTTCGCTCAACAAAAGCGCTCTATAATGGAGTAGTTGAGGATCTATAATTATCTGATATAGTTGAATTAGGATTGGGTCAAACATTTTTTTTAACTCTGTACCAATACTTGTAAATTTCCGAATAACCAATTTTAGAATAAAGCCTTAATGCAGGTTTATTATTCAAAAGAACAGCTAGGTAACTGTATTTAGCTCCATTTTCTTTCCCCCATTTTAGTAAATTCAATATCAACTGTTCGCCAAACCCTTGATTCCTATATTTAATGTCAGTGACAATATCATAAAGTCCTATGTAGTCCCTTTCTATAACCCCAAGACCACAGGCAATCACATCTGCTTTATAATATAGTGATATAAAGCACTTTTGAGTTGTAATATTGGACAACATTTGTACCATCGTATCCTTGTTTTTTTCTTCAACATTATTCAGTCTACAAAAATTATCTAGCCACTCAATATTAATATTTCTATCTAGTTTTACAGAATGGTAGGTTGGTTCTATGATGCCATTTAGCGCCATGGTTTGAACACTTGTACAATCAATTAAAGAATAAGCTTTTTCCTCCAAAATCTCATCTAAATTTTCTGGTTTAACAAAAGGCGTAATTTTAAATGTAGTACTTAGTTCATTATTAGAGTAGTTTTTCTCGCATTCTCTAATTTTTTGATTTAAATCATAAGTTGAATAATGGATAGGATTAATTGAATTAGCACGTTTCGTATAACCATTTGAAAATCGTAGTACCCACCCATCGTAAAGTAACGTAGATAATGGCTGCCAATTGTTCAAAGATAGTTCTTCAATAATTTTATAATTCATTTTTCCCTCCAGATAACTTTTGAATAATAATACATTACTTTGAATTAATATTCAATGATTAAAAACAATCCTTTTTGGGAGGAAAAGAGCAACAAAAGAGGAATTAGAAGAATAGGTACAACAATGCATTACGGATTATGCTTGCTGTTTCACCAGAAGCAATCCCAGTTGGGAGCCACTGAGTATCTTGGAGGTGAATCACCTAAGGTATTGGCCTAGGCATTAAACCCGTTAGTTGATTTGATAGTTGCGAGTTTTCCTCTTTCATCCGTTGTTGTTGTTGTTGGTTCATGTTTTTTCATGTTAGAGAAAAGTGATAGAGCATGAACTGGAATTCAGTATGGAGCACTTGGATATGGATTATCAAATTATGCCAATGTTGTTGAAAGTTTTGAAGGCAATTGAAAGAGCAATATAAAAACCCAACAAAAAAAGTACAATCTCTAAAAGAAATTGTACTTCCTGTATTTAAAAGGATTGAAAAAACCTCTTAAATCAATAAATTATAAAACTGTAGATAATCAAGAGTTTTATTAACCGTTATGATATTTGTACATCCAAAGAATGCCTGATTTAATAAGGCGTGCTACTCGTCCTGTAATTGGACGTTCGGCAACTAAACCAAAGCCGTGTTTTTTACCTAAAGAACCCATGATTCCTTTTAGTTTTATTACTGGAAGGGTTTCGGGTAGTTCTTCATTTTTCCAACGTTTTAAAAGGACTTGTACAATTTGTTCTGCTTGTCCTTCAGCTAGTTGCGCACTTGGTGCGTGAGGAAGGCTTGCGCAGTCACCTACTACATATACATGCTCGTCATCAGGGATATTGTGATACTTGGTTAATACGACTCTACCCTGTTTGTCTTTTTCAACATCCATCGCACGTACAACATGTGTCGGCTGAATACCTGCAGTCCATACAACGACATCACTTTCAATCCGCTCATCATGGTTGTATAGAGCGCCTTCTTCGACTTTAGTGATATTAGAGTTGTTAATGACTTGTACGCTTCGAGAGTTAAACCAGTTTTGTACATATTTACTTAGTCTCTCTGGGAAGGCAGATAAGATGCGATTCCCCCGATCAAACAACTTGACCGTTAAATCAGGTCTGCTTTCATTTAGTTCAGATGCTAACTCGATACCACTGAGACCAGCACCAACAATCGAAACAATGGCACCGGCTGGCAAATTATTCAGCGTTTCATATGTTTTTCGTGACTTGGCAATAGATTGAATACTGTGAGTATATACATCTGCCCCAGGAACATTATGGTATTTATCTTCACAACCAAGTCCAACAATTAGATCGTCATATGAAATTGGTTGTTGATCGTTTAAATGAACCATCTTTTCTTTTGTGTCAATTTTTGTAATATCTCCATATTGAATGTTCAAGCGAGGGTGTTCTGGAAAAGCAACACGTACATGTTGATCGGAAATCGTTCCAGCGGCAAGTGCATAGTATTCTGTTTTTAAACAATGATAAGGTACCCGGTCGACGAGAGTAATCGAAACATCATCCGGCAGTTGATTCGGTAAAAGGCGAGCAAGCACTCGCATTCCTCCGTATCCTCCCCCTAGAATAACAAGATTTTTCATTTGCTGATATCCCCTTTATTTTGTCCGTTCTCATACAAGAAGATAATCTGATACAATGGAAAAAACACAAGTGTCCAAATTATCTTAAAAAAATAAATATAACCATCCATATTGCATAATCCCATAAAAAGTATAACGAAATTATCTCTAAATCACAACAGAAAACAAAAGGAAACTTATGTAGAAAGGACGGAGTAAAAATATTCTGATATTTATAGTTTCTTGAAAAGAAGGAAAAGGAAGCGAATAAGGAGTTAATATTATGAGGAAGATTGTTGTAGAATTTTGTATAACAAATATGGCCAATGGTTCTCACCATGCCTTTGCAAAGTTAAAAAAAGATTATGATTTAGATGTCATTGAATATGGCTGTTTAGGATATTGTGGGAAGTGCCGGCATTTATTATTCGCTTTAGTTGACAATGACATCATTCATGGGGAAAATGCGGAGGAATTGGTTTATAACATTTATCAACATTTAGATGAAGAATAATGTTCCTTTACTCTTTTGTTGCCATATAATAAGGTATAGGTACGTTAATGAAGGCAGTAAGTTTGTGAAACACTGTAAAGAAGTATATACTAAGCCTATAATATAAACTTGGAGGGATTATGATGAATCAAGTTGTTGAGATTACAGAAGCGGCAGCCCTTCACATTAAAGAAATGATGAAACAAAATGAAGAAGAGAACGCCAAGCTACGTGTAGCAGTAAAGGGCGGTGGCTGTAGCGGATTATCTTACGGAATGGGCTTTGCTCAAGAAGTAGAAGAAGACGACATTCCTTTTGAATTACATGGCCTTAAAATCGTTGTAAGTAAAGAAGATGCACCGATTCTACAAGGGACAAAAATAGACTATAAAGAATCCATGATGGGCGGCGGTTTCACTATCGACAACCCAAATGCGATTGCCAATTGCGGCTGTGGATCTTCTTTTAGAACCGCAACAAAGGTTGGTACCCCAGAAGAGTGCTAATCTTAGTGAAGAGATCTTTCCTTTATAAAGGGAAGGTCTTTTTTTACTTTGCATAATAATTTGAAGTCAGAAAGTCAATGTTTAATCCACCAGAAGTGTGGTTGGTAGGTATTATGTGAAAATGGTCAAAACTTCCTCCAGTTTAAGGGTGTAAAAAAACCCGGAATCACATCCGGGCCTTTCTTTTAAAACATTGAAGTACTATGTTTAGGCTGTACTCTTGCTTTAGGGTCAATATATGTTTTAGCGTGACTAACTGCGACTGGTGCTTCACCAAATCCACATGCAATTAATTTTACTTTTCCATCGTAAGTACAAATATCTCCAGCAGCATAAACACCTTCAATGTTAGTTTCCATCTTTTGATTTACAACGATAGAGTTCTTCTGAATGTCAAAGCCCCATTCTTTAATTGGACCTAATGAAGAGACAAAACCATAGTTAACAATAACGGCATCGACGTCGATAACTTCTTTTTCTTCTTCGCCTACTTTTTCAAGGATTACTTGGCTTACACCGCTTTCATCACCAACTAATTCAGCTGGAATATATGGTGTTTTGATATCAACTTTAGAATTTTCAAGGTTTTCTACACTATGTTCATGTGCACGGAATTTATCTCTGCGGTGAACGATTGTAACTTTTTCTGCGATAGGTTCAAGCATTAAAGCCCAGTCCACTGCTGAATCTCCTCCACCAAATATAACGACTCTTTTTCCAGCAAAATGATTGAGGTCGTTAATAAAATAATGAAGGTTTTTTCCTTCGTATTCTTTCGCACTTTCCAATTCTAAACGACGGGGTTGGAATGCGCCGTTACCAGCAGTAATAATGACAGATTTTGAAAAGTGGACATCTTTATCTGTCGTAATTTTGAATGTTCCATCTGCTAGTTTTTCCAATGTTTGTACAGATTGTTCTAAAGATATAGTCGGATCAAATTTGTCCATCTGTACAACAAGATTATCTATTAACTCTTGTGCGCGGATTTTCGGAAATCCAGCAACATCGTAGATATATTTCTCTGGATAAAGGGCAGAAAGCTGTCCACCTAGTTGAGGTAAGCTTTCAATAATGTTAACAGATGCTTGTCTCATCCCACCGTAAAAAGCGGTGAATAGCCCAGTTGGACCCCCGCCGATAATCGTGATGTCGTAAATCTTCTGTTCAGTCAAAGTGATTCCCCCTAAGTATATTTATGGTGTTTTAATTAGTTTACCATAATATTAGACTATTCTGTATCATTAGGTGTTGCATGAGGAAAAGATGTACCATCAAATGATCTTTTAAGAATAAGCGTTGACTAGAAAAATACGGTTAAATTTCCTTTAGAAAGGTAAAATTTGAAAGCGGTACCAATGTTGATTTTATAGTATTGATAATCATTATCAAATTAAAAAATCTTAAAATTCTTAAAGTGTCAATTTAGCTTGAAAATAAGATAGAAAAGGAATACTATGTAATAGAAGATATATTTATTAATTTTTTGTGACATTTTTCGAACATTTTTTTGTCCGTATTAGTGAAGAATATCACAATCTTTTATTTTATGAAAAATAGGAGATAAGAAGTACTATAAAATATATTAAAGGTGGAAGTGATACACTTGAAAAAGCCAAAAATCGTTATTTTAGGTGCAGGTTACGGTGGATTAATGACTGCAACTCGTTTGCAGAAACAAATCGGAGCAAATGATGCTGAAATTATTCTTGTGAATAAAAATGATTACCATTATGAAACAACTTGGTTACATGAAGCATCTGCTGGTACATTACATCACGACCGAGTACGTTATGATATAAGTAAAGTAATTGACAACGGTAAAGTTGAATTTGTAAAAGGTACTGCTGTTGAAATTAAAACAGATGAGAAGAAAGTTCTACTTGAAAAAGGTGAGCTTGAATATGACTATCTAGTAGTTGCACTAGGTGGAGAATCTGAAACATTCGGTATTAAAGGATTGAAAGAATACGCTTTCTCTATCTCTAATATCAATTCTGCGCGCCAAATTCGTGAGCATATCGAGTATCAATTTGCTACTTATAATACAGAAGAAGTAAAAGATGATACGCGCCTATCAATCGTTGTTGGTGGTGCTGGTTTCACAGGTATCGAGTTCCTTGGTGAATTAGGTAACCGTATTCCTGAATTATGCAAAGAATATGATGTACCTTTTGAAAAGGTGAAGATTGTATGTGTTGAGGCAGCTCCAATGGTATTACCAGGATTTGATCCTGAATTAGTTGAATATGCTGTTGCTCATCTTGAGAAGAAAGGTGTTCAATTCCGTATTGGCACAGCGATTAAAGAAGGTACGCCAGATGGTATTATCGTAGCAAAAGGCGAAGATGATGTAGAAGAAATTAAAGCTGGTACTGTAATCTGGGCTGCTGGTATTCGTGGGAATGCCATTATTGAAAAATCAGGATTCGAAGCTATGCGTGGACGCATAAAAGTGGATGAGAATTTAAGAGCACCTGGACATGACAATATCTTTGTTATTGGTGATAGTTCATTAGTAATTAATGAAGAAATTAATCGTCCTTATCCGCCAACTGCACAAATTGCTATGCAACAAGGTGAATTAGTTGCAAAAAATATTGCTGCACTTATTCAAAATAAAGAACTAGGGTCATTTACTTTTGATAACAAAGGTACAGTATGTTCTTTAGGTGAAGATGATGCGATTGGTGTTGTATTTGGTAAAAAAGTGGTTGGTAAAAAAGCTTCATTTATGAAGAAAATGGTTGATAACCGTGCATTATTAATGATCGGTGGCGCTTCATTAGTTGCAAAAAAAGGTAAATTCAACGTTCTTTAATGCGTTAAATATAAGAGGGCAAACGATATGTTTGCTCTTTTTTTTATAGATTAATTCATCTAAGGAGGGATAAAATGGGAAAAGTCGATAGAGGTAAAGTATGGCTTGGGGTTAGTGGTCTTTTAATCAATGAAAAGAATGAATGGTTAGTTGTAAACAAGAAATACGGTGGTTTAAAAGGGAAATGGTCATTACCTGCTGGTTTTGTAGAGCAAGATGAAACAGCAGATGAGGCAATAATTAGAGAAGTGAAGGAAGAAACTGGGCTAGCTTGTCGTGTGAAAGAGATGATAGGTCTTCGTACGGGTGTAATCAAAAGTGAAATTAGCGATAATATGATCATTTTTCTTTTGGAAGCTGATACAAATCAGGCAATTGTAATAGAAGACAAAGAATTAGATGATGTCCAATTTATGGATCCACTGGAACTTATTCATCATCAACCAACTTCAGTCATGATTCAGTATATATGGGAGAGCCTCAATCATAACAACAAAACATTAATTGATGGCATTAATCCTGGAGATCAATTTGGTTACACTTCTTATAAATTATTTTTGTAACCTCGTGATATATTGCATAATTTAAAGCATAAGAAAGATAATAATGCTTGTATGCGTTTACATAAAGGGTTTTTACTGTTTTTTGAACCTTTCCATTTTTGATATTTTTCTGTATTATTTAGTTATTATCAGAAAATTCAATTATTCCAAGGGAGATGAACAACATGACAGTAAAAAATGAATCTAAAGTTTGTATCTATTGTGCAGGTCAAGGGTATTTCCAACTGATCCTTGGAGGATCGGAAACATGTGCTTGTTGCGGTGGTTCTGGTAAACATGAAAAATAAATATAGCAACTGAATAAGGTGTAATGATAGCGCTCTAAGTTCTAGAGCGCTTTTAATTTTGTTAAAATACAGTAGAATTATCTCATCATGCTATCAAATATCAAAATTTTTAAATAAAATTCTGCTATAATAAAGTTTAGTAATTGGCGAAGTTTGTAATGGAGGTTGCAATTTATGCGTATCGTTAAACCTGAATCTCTGCATCAACAAGCATATCATATAATTAAGAGCGAAATTCTTGAAGGGGTATATCAACCTTCTGAGAGAATTGTAGAAGCAAAAGCGGCAAGTAAATTAGGCATAAGTAGAGGACCCGTTAGAGAAGCGATTCGAATGCTCATTCAAGATGGTCTCCTTGTATATAATGATGGCTATGTAAAGGTTTATACACCGACGGTTCAAGATGTAATAGATCTTTTCCAATGTAGAGAAAGTTTAGAAGCTCTTGCGATCAGCTTAGCTATTCATAATATTTCAGAGAATGAGAAAGAAAAGTTACAGGAGAATTTAATAGCTAGTTATCAGGCAAATGAAAAGAAAGATATAATCGAACTCGGTAAGCTCGACCAAGCCTTTCATGATATTATCATTTATGCCTCAAAGAATAAACAGTTAACAGAGTTATTAGAAATGATTCGGGCAAAGATTCATTATATGCGTAGTAATATGGTAAAGGAAAACTTCTATCCTACGTTAGTAGAAGAACATGAAAGAATTATAGACTTATTATTTAGCGGTGATGAAAAAGGAGCACAAGAATATATCAGGCAGCATATCAGAAAAGGGCTTGATGGTGTCCTTATGCATATTGATAAAAGCGTGTCTAAATAAAGATCAGCTACTCTAAGTAGAGCCCTACATAGAGTAGCTTTGTTTGATTATTAAGGCAGATTCTAAGTTTAAAGGTTTGATTGTAACACTGGTGAGACAAGTCAGCTTGTTTATTTTATCTGTAAAGTCTCCCGTATGGTGTGCTCTTCTTTGTAGTGACGACCATATATTTCTTTTGAGAGAAGGTCATTATAGAGAATTCAATGGTAATTTCCCATTCCTTTTACTAACTTAGTTAGGTTATTCATTCATAAAAATAGTGTACACATGATCCCGCCTATAGCTAAATTCATCCCCGCATTCGAGCTGGCTAATATTTGTTCTAGCAACAAACGCATATATACCTCCTCTGTAACTGAAAGTGATGAAGTTTTCTACTACTTCTTCTTCCTGTTGTTGCGTTATCCTTACTTGTTTAAATGCACAAAGTGA
The DNA here is from genome assembly GCF_038007265.1 of Cytobacillus sp. FSL R5-0569. Classification (NCBI taxonomy): domain Bacteria; kingdom Bacillati; phylum Bacillota; class Bacilli; order Caryophanales; family Bacillaceae; genus Cytobacillus; species Cytobacillus sp. FSL R5-0569. The sequence continues at coordinate 3,799,917 of NZ_JBBOWW010000001.1, read as the reverse complement.
GTATGTCTTTTTCACCCTTTTTTTACATAAACTATGTATGAGGTAGAGCAATTTCAGCTTCATTTCATATCGCTCTTTCAAGTCAAACAAGGCGAATATTAAATTAAGAGGTATGTTGGTTAACTGTTTTCCGTTGACTAAAAATAGAAAATGTTGTAATATCCGAAATATAAAGAAAATTCAGAAGTGTGGTGTGGTGTAAATATTTTAACATGGGTAATTTTCTTTTGTTACTACAATGAAAGCGCATACAAAAAGGGTGGTGTGTAGCAATGAAGGATGGATTACATATTGGTCTATCAGAAGTAATGACAATAAATATCACAAAGGATATGTTTGCGCAGTTCGATGGAGAAGTTGTTCATCCCGTCTATTCAACTGCATCCATGGTGTATCACATGGAGTGGGTTTCTAGAAAAATCCTTCTTCCATTTCTTGAGGATCATGAAGAGGGAATGGGGGCAGCTGTCCACATGCAACATGTTGCTCCATCTGGGGAAAATTCTAAAGTGACTTTAACAGCGACCGTTACGACAATTACTGAACGTTCTTTAGTAACGGAGGTTATTGTGATGAATGAACTTGGACTAATTGGTAGAGGAGAAGTCAAACAAGCAGTTCTTCCGAAAGAAGTAATTGCGAAGAAAGTTTTAGCTACCAACAATTAAGGGGGAGCAAGGATGGAAAAGCTTAATCAGTCTCAAGAAGTAGGAAACGATATTTTTAAGAAGATGGCTAATCATGAACAAGTAGTCTTTTGTAATGACCCGAGTACAGGTTTACGAGCAATTATAGCCATTCATAATACCACATTAGGTCCAGCTCTTGGTGGAACGCGGATGTACCCTTATGAAAATATGGATGCCGCCTTAGAAGACGCTTTACGTTTAGCTGAAGGCATGACAGCAAAATGTGCAGCAGCAGATGTTGATTTTGGAGGAGGTAAGGCAGTCATTATTGGTGATCCGAAAAAGGATAAATCACCTGCCTTATTTCGTGCTTTTGGTCAATTTGTAGATTCATTGAATGGTAGATTTTATACAGGAACGGATATGGGAACAACGATGGAGGACTTTGTCCATGCTTCAAAAGAAACGCGATTCATTAATGGGATACCTGAAGCATATGGAGGTGGAGGAGATTCGTCCATCCCTACTGCTCAAGGGGTTGTTTATGCTATACAGGCAACTAATCATTATTTACATGGTACAGACCTTTTGGAAGGGCGCACATACAGTATTCAAGGATTAGGCAAAGTTGGGATGAAGATTGCAGAATCACTGCTTGAAGCTGGTGGTGATGTGTTTGTTACAGATATTAATCAAGAGGCAATAGCAGAACTTGTAGAAAAGGCAGAAACGTTAAGAGGTAATGTGCAAGTAGTTGATCATCTAGAGATTTACCGCGTATCGGCCGATATTTTCATTCCATGTGCAATGGGTGGAGTGTTAAACGAAAGAACCATCAGCGAATTAAGAGTCCATGCCATTGTCGGATCTGCTAATAACCAACTGGCACATTCTTCTGACGCCGCTCTTTTACATGATAAGGGTATCCTATACGCTCCTGATTATATTGTGAATGCTGGGGGGCTCATTCAAGTAGCAGATGAATTATATGGACCAAGTAAAGAGCGAGTATTGCAAAAAACAAGAACGATTTATCATACCTTACTACAATTATATCGAGAATCTGCTACAACTGGAAAGAACACAGTAGAAGCCGCCCAAGATCGTCTACAAAGACAGATGAAAGAACAGCAACATAGAAGCAACTTTTTCTCTCGGAATGTAAGACCTAAATGGGATTTTAAATGATGGGAGGCATTACTATGGAAAGTTATCCACTATATCAAATGATCGATGAGAACGGGGAATGGGTTAACAAGTCACATGAAGAAGAATTCAATGAGGAAAAAGTAAAGGAATTTTATTATCACATGTTGCGTATACGCACCTATGACCAGAAGGGGGTTGCATTGCAGCGTCAAGGGAGGATTGGTACGTATGTGCCTTTTCCAGGTCATGAAGGAGCACAAGTAGGAAGCGCACTGGCACTATCAGAAAATGATTGGATGTTTCCTACTTATCGTGATCACGGTGCCTCTCTCACATTTGGTGCAGATTTAGATCGGATGCTCCTTCATTGGAATGGTAGAATTGAAGGTTGTTTACCATCAAAAGAAAAGCGAATTATGCCAGCTTCCATACCAATAGCTACCCATTTACCACATGCTACAGGCGCTGCAATAGCGGAGGTGTATAAAGGAACTGACAACGCTGCCATTGCTTATTTTGGAGATGGTGCTACCTCTGAAGGTGATTTTCACGAGGGTTTAAATATAGCAAGTGTATTTAAGGCACCAGTCGTTTTCTTTAATCAAAATAATGGTTACGCTATTTCGTTACCTATTGAAAAACAGATGAATTCAGAAACGATTGCACAGAAAGCTGTTGCTTATGGGATACCGGGTGTGCGGGTAGATGGTATGGATGTTTTTGCTGTACATTATGCAGTGAAAGAAGCTTTAGAACGGGCGCGAAAAGGGGAGGGACCAACGCTTATTGAAGCAGTTGTTATTCGTTTTGGGGCACATACAACAGCAGATGACCCTTCGAAATATCGTGATCAGGAAGAAATCAATCGTCAAAAAGAGGCGAAGGATCCTCTTCTTCGGCTGGAAAAGCATTTGCAATTTCGCGGATTTTGGAGTGAAGAGTGGGTAGAGAGTATTCAATCTGATATACGTAAGGAGATAGAGGCAGCTGTAGAGAAAATGGAAAATGCACCTGCTGCTAACACAGACGACATGTTTGATCATGTCTTTAGAGAACCTACTTGGACGATATCAAGGCAAAAAGAACAATTAGGCTTGATTGGGGGGAATCGATAATCATGGTCATGTCAAATGAAATAATAAAAACGAAAGCAACAAGTCAGTCGTTGACGATGATCCAAGCAATCACGGATGGATTAAAGACGATGCTAGACAGTGATCAAAACACGATTATTATGGGTGAAGATGTTGGACGCAATGGGGGTGTGTTTAGAGCAACTGATGGTTTACAGGAGACTTTTGGCGAAAAAAGAGTCATCGATACACCACTAAGTGAAGCAGGGTTCGTCGGAACAGCTGTAGGGATGGCGTTAGCGGGACTAAAACCAGTCGTCGAAATTCAATTTCTCGGTTTTATCTATCCAGCATTTGAACAAATTGCGACTCATGTGACAAGAATGCGTATGCGTACACTCGGTCAATATCATATTCCCATGGTGATTCGCGCTCCATACGGTGCAGGAGTCCGCTCACCAGAAATCCATTCGGAAAGTGTCGAAGCATTATTTACACATTTACCAGGAATAAAAGTCGTGTGCCCATCTAACGCTTATGATGCAAAAGGTTTATTGTTAGCAGCAGTAGATGACCCAGATCCCGTCCTTTTTTTAGAACCGATGCGTCTATACCGTGGAAGTAGAGAAGAAGTACCTACGGGTGATTATCGAATTGAAATAGGCAAAGGCACTCGTGTGCAAGAAGGCAATGATGTCACCATTTTTGCTTGGGGTGCAATGATTCCATTAGTCATGAAAGTTAGTGAAAAAATGAAAAAAGACGGTATTTCCTGTGATGTGATTGATCTAAGAAGCCTTTACCCACTAGACCGTGACTTGATTGCTGATTCTGTGCAAAAAACAGGGAGAGTTGTCATTGTTCATGAAGGGCATGAGACAGGCGGGTTAGGTAGCGAAATTATTTCTATAATAAATGATACTTCTTTTCTATATTTGAAAGCACCAGTGGAGAAAGTGACTGGCTTCGATGTACCTGTGCCATTATTTTCTTTGGAGAATGATTATTTACCATCAACAGAACGAGTAGAGACAGCAATTCGTAAAGCTTACACATTTTAGAGGGGAGGGTGAGATGATATGACTGATGTGAAATTTAGCGATATAGGTGAAGGAATGACAGAAGGAGAGATTATCCATTACTTTGTCAAAGAAGGAGATACAGTAGAGATAGATCAGCCATTGGTTGAACTACAAACAGATAAAATGGTGGCTGAAATCCCTGCTCCCTCAGCTGGTGTCATCACCTCCATTCCTTTTCAAACAGGAGAAGTCGTTACGGTTGGAACGGTGATTATGACAATCGATAATGGACAGAGCCTTGCAAAGAGAGAAGAAGTAGTGATTGAAACCGTTCCACCGCGTAAGGAAAAAGAAGTTATTGCTGAAGCGAATGGGAATCGCTATCAACGTATACTTGCAGCACCTTATACAAGAAAAATTGCAAGAGATCTAAATATAGATATAGAAAGAATTGTTGGTACAGGACCAGCGGGAAGAGTAATGGATGATGATGTGTATCAATTTGTGGAAGGATATCGTGCTAAAGAAACGAAAAAAGAGAGAACAGAGCCACAAGTAGAAACAACAAAATTAGAGGAGACTATTCCTTTTACAGGAATTAGAAAAGTCATCGCTCAACGAATGAGTCATTCTCTACAAACAATTCCTCATGTTACGCATTATGATGAGGTCGATGTCACCCAATTATTAGAAGCAAGAAATGAATTAAAGGATTTAGGTGATCGCCTCTCTCCAGCCGCATTTTTCTTGAAAGCAGTTGTTATCTGCTTAAAAGAACACCCATTATTTAATGCAAGATTAGATGAAGAAGCAGGTGTCATTCGGTTGTTAAAGGATTATCATATAGGTGTGGCGACACAAGGAAAAGAAGGTTTAATGGTACCGGTCATTCACCAAGCTAATCAAAAGTCAGTCCGGGCGATCCATGAGGAGATGAAATCGTTAACGAAAAAAGCACAAGAAGGTAAGCTAACTCCTGGTGATATGAAGGGTGGAACTTTTACAGTTAATAATGTTGGCCCCCTTGGCCGCGGGACAGGGGCAACGCCAATTATCAATCATCCTGAAACAAGTATTATTACCTTCCATGCAGTGAAGAAAAAACCGGTAGTAAATGCTAAAAATGAAATCGTTATTCGTTCTATCATGAATATTTCTATCTCTTTTGATCATCGCGTCATAGATGGTGCGCAATCAATTGCTTTTTCTAACCGTTTCATTGAACTAATTGAACAACCAACAAAACTATTAGTGGAGCTGATTTAAATGGTTGTAGGCGAATTCGCTGAAAAGCGGGATTTAATCATTATTGGAGGCGGTCCTGGAGGATACAACGCGGCGATTCGAGCAGCTCAATTAGGGTTGAAGGTAACTTTAGTTGAACAGAATGAATTGGGCGGTGTTTGCCTGAACTCAGGTTGTATACCCTCAAAGGTTTACGCGCAAGCTGCAAAGAAGTTAGAAGCGCTAGGGCATTATGCTTCTTTTGGTATTGCTATTGATGAACCTACTTTTGCTATTGAATCGTTAAATGATTATAAGAATATGACAATTGAACGGTTGCGTAAAGGGGTAGAAGAACTTTGTAAAGCAAACCAAATTGAGTTAATTCGTGGCAAGGCTCAATTTATAAATCAAAAGCGTTTAGGTATTGAAATGTCTCATCATTTTGATTTATATGATTTTGAGAAAGTCATTATAGCGACCGGAAGCACTGCTGAAATACCAACAGAGTATCGCTCTGCCAAAATCCTAACAGAAGCTGAACTTTATCGGTTAACGGAGATTCCTCCTCATCTTATCATTTATGGTCATAGTTATATTGCATTAGAAGCGGCCTTTACTTATCGTCAACTTGGTGCAGATGTGACCCTCATTTTAAATAAAGAAAATTTCTCATTTGATGAAAGTATTAATAGGGAGTTACAGCGATTATTAAAGAAGCAAAAAATCAAAGTATACCGTGATTATCAATTAATAGATATAAAAGAAAGTCATACTCTCTTGCAGCTGAAGTTATCTAAATCAGACCAGGAGATCACATGTGAAGGTAGTCATGTATTTATGGAAGGAACGCATCATGGGAATATCAAGACCCTCGATTTACAAAGAATAGGTGTGGAATGTACAACTGATGGTTTTATTAAAGTAAACCAGCAATTACAAACAAATATACCGACAATATACGCTATTGGTGATGTCACGGGTGGCGGGCAATCGGCTGTTAAGTCAATTAAAGAAGGAAAAGTGGTCGCTGAGAGGATAGCTGGCTTGAATAGTGAAGTGGATTTAAGCTTAATGCCATCAGTTGCCCATACAATACCACCTCTTGCAACAGTGGGGATGACAGAACAAGAAGCAAAAGAAAAAGGGTTAAACATTGCTGTTAGTCAATTCAATTATAGCGGCAATGGCTATGCGATGGTGACTAGTGAAAAAAGTGGCATCATGAAAATTATTAAAGATGCAGATAATGATGTGCTACTCGGCTTTCATGCCATTGGTTCTTCAGCTATTGAATTAATTAGTACAGCAGTCACAGCCATGGAACTCGTTGGTCGTGACGAAGACTTAAATTTCCCACTGTACCCTCACCCGAGTTTTAACGAAACCATTTTAGAAGCTATTGAGGGCTTGAATAACCGTGCGATTCATATGAAACCGAATGAGAAAAAATCCGTTAAGGTGTGAACAGTAATCATAATGAAGCTAGGCGTGCGTACTTGATGGGCACTTCTAGCTTTTTTACATTTTCAATGCTATTTAAAGGTAAATTTAACTTTAAAGTAGAAAAATCTTTATTTTTTGTCATTTCTATTGTAAGAACATGTTGACGCATAGAGAGAAGTTTCAGTAAACTTAATATTGATGTGCAAGGGAGGACAAGCTGAATGCAAATGACCATTTTCGTATTGCCGATTTCTATGTTACTCTTTTTTGTTTTGTTTTTCGGAATTGGTTTTATATTAAATATGCTTTTAAGAATGTCATGGATCATGGCAATTGTTTATCCAATTGTCGTTATTAGGATTATTGATAAGGTTCGACTCATTGAATACTTTAATGACACTCGTGCTGCCTTTTCTAGTCTTTGGACGGAAATCACGAGCCTCCAATTAGCTGATATTCTCATCTTGAGCAGTGGCTTTGTTGGTGCCATTGTTGCTGGCATAGTCATTAACATGCTCCGCAAAAGAGGATATCGTATGTTTTAATCTATACATAGGGAAAGAAACTCTACTATATATTAAAGTAGAGTTTTTTGTATTTTAAAATAATGTCGTTTATTGTGATGGAATCTTTTATAATGTAAAAAGAAAGGCGGTACATCATGGCCATTATTAACCCCCTGAATCCCTCACATCAGCTCCAATTTTTACGTGCACTGAGTGTGCGAAAGGAATTTTCACTCGATGAAAAACAATACTTTCACTTATTGCTTAAAGGTTACGAAGGAGAAAAAAGGTGGCGAGAATATTTAAACGGCTTTCCTTCTGAGATTCCTATTCTATTTGACCTCACGCTAAAAAGTAATCATACGATTTTTCAGGTAGATGCACTCATGGTTCACCAGCATCATATTACTTTTTTTGAGACTAAAAATTTTAGCGGTAACTTTACGATAAAAGATGGGCATTGGTATCATTCAAATAAAGAAATAAAAAATCCATTGATTCAAATAGAACGGAATCAAACACTGATTCGACAATTTGTAGATCAACATCATTTACAACTAACCTTTGATTATTTGTTGGTTTTTGTAAACCCTGAATTTATGCTGTATGATTCTAAGCCAAGAAAGAATCTCATTCTTCCCCCACAAATCCCAAATCTAATAAGAAATTTAAGCCAAATGCGTCACACCCCCACAACCCATCATACAAAGATTATTCAAACTTTATTAACCCATCAAACCGAGTCTTCATTGTTCGTCATCCCGAAGTATACATATCAGGAATTAGCCAAAGGGCTATTTTGTAACAAATGTAGGAATAAGATGGAAAGGAAAGCTAATCGGGTCATCTGCCCTACGTGTAAAAGTCAGTGTTCCTTAGAAAATGCATTGTTAGATCTGATTCATGATTTTTCCATTCTTTTTCCTGCTTTGAAAGTAACGAACCAAGTCATATTTAATTGGTGTAATGGGATCATAAGCAAATCAACTATTCGAAGAGTCCTCCTAAACAATTATTCCTTAAAAGGAAGTGGCCGAGGTATTTATTATGAAAGAAAATAGAACAATGCAAGGATTGCTTCAACATGCGTGGTTGATGAGTAATTTGGTAGGATTCAGGCGAAAACGCGTCAAAAATCTGTGACCGAAGAAAAAAATGATAGGATTCAGGCGAAAACGCGCCAAAAATTCGTAATCGAAGAAAAAAATGGTAGGATTCATGCATAAACACGTCAAAAACCCCCATGATCAAAGAAAAAGTAGAAGGATTCGAGCAGAAAGCTATTGGACCAAGAGAGTGAATCTCTTGGTTTTTTTGATATGAAAGTCCAAGCGGTTATTAGTTAGCTATCAAATGATGAAGAATATTGAATTTTCATAAGGGTTTTATTTGGTTATAGGACGGTATGTTTAGCTTCTTTCTAAAAAAAATGAATATTACCTTGAATTAAGGGAAATGACTATTGTTGGGAGGAGTGATTAACTGATGTATGATATAAAAAAATGGGCGAAAAGAATGGTGATAGCTGTAGCGTTTTCTTTCGCTTTATTATCCACATTCCAAACGATTTCAGGTGTAGAAGCAAAGCAAGTGATTGATTATATGAGTGAACAAGCTAATGAAGGAGAGGGATCTACCCTATCTTTCAAACATGCTTTAAAATCGATTGGACTGGCCTTTAAAGATTTAAATAAGACTTTGGAAGCAGATCACTTGAAATTATCAGCAAGCACAGTTGCTGAGGAACCACCTTCTTTGAATGATTGGGATTGGTCACAATACGACACTAAGGAAGTTATCGCAACCGGATATACGGCCTATTATGAGTCGACAGGTAAAAATCCTGGTCATCCTGAATTTGGTATTACATATTCTGGTGTAAAGGTGAAAAGGGATTTATATTCTACGATTGCTGCAGATTTAACTGTTTTCCCCATTGGTACGATACTGTGGATTCCTGATTATGGGTTTGGCGTAGTTGCTGACAAAGGTGGCGCCATTAAAGGAAATAAATTGGACTTATATTATGAAACAGTAGATGATGTATATAATTCTTGGGGGAAGAAAACTTTGGATGTTTATGTAATATCAATCGGTGATGGTACGTTAACTGAAGAAGATTTACAAGAGTTAAATGAAACGGAATCACTACAAGTATTTAGACAGCAGTATACAAAAGAATAACTAAACTAAAAAAGTAATGGGGGATGAGTACCCATTACTTTTTTAGTGGAGAAGAATATATTTTCGGATGTAATAACTGCCCCAATTTGATTGCCCCTTCGATTAATCTTGGTGAAGGACGGCAAAACAATTCTTCCTCTAGGACATAAACGTTATTGTTTTTCATTGCATCCATATTTGACCAACCTGGACGTTTCTGTAAAATGACTGGATTCACTTTTTCTTGTCTTACACCTACCCAGGCTAAACAAATGACATCAGGATTTTGCGAACGGATGGTGTCCCAGTCTGTCTGGATATTTGCTTGTTCTTTAAATGCGAAAAGGTTTTTGCCGCCCACAAGTTCACTAATTTCAGTTAGCCAGTTTGTACCTCCAGGTGTAAAAACTGGCTTTGGCCACCATTCCCAATAAATAGAGAGAGGGTTTTTCACCTGTTTAGCTAACTTTTTTAAGTTCATTACTTCTTCATGAAAGCTTGCTGCGGCCTGCATGCCGACTTCTTTTTCACCTAGGGCTGTGGCTACAGTGATTAAGTCATTTTCTATATCTGTTAAGCTTTGTGGATTTAATGTTATGTAGGGAATGCCTCGTTCATCCAATGCTAGAATATTTTTTTCCATTCCCGGTACACTTAAGGATGCCAGCACAAGGTCTGGTTTAGCCTTTTCTACAGCGTTCATATCTATAGAGAGGTCTGGCCCCAGCTTTGGTAGAGTATTTACTGCTGCTGGCCAATCAGAGTAATCATCAACAGCAACAAGTTGATCGGTTAACCCTAAGTAGGCGAGAATTTCTGTATTACTAGGGCAAAGAGAGGCGACTCGCATGATTGAAACCTCCAATATCTTAAAATATCAATGCATATAAGAGTAATGTTAATAAAATACCTGTTAATCCTCCAAAAAACACTTCTACTGGTTTATGGCCTAATAATTCTTTCAGTTCTTTACGTTTTACTTGGTCTGGCTTTTTGGGCCATGATTTCGCTTCATCGACAAAACGGTTAAAGTCATTGACAAGCTGATTAAGCACAATGGCTTGTTCACCCGCTTGCCTTCGAACTCCGGTTGCATCAAACATAGTAATGATAGCAAACATGGCTGATATTGCGAAGGGAACTGAATCTAATCCTGCCTCGATGGCCACCCCTGTCGATAAAGCTGTAACGGCAGCAGAGTGAGAGCTTGGCATCCCTCCTGTACTTGTTAACAGTGACCAATCTAGCTTTCTTGTAGCAAAAAAGGTAATAGGGACTTTTACAAATTGTGCAAAGAGAATGGCAGCTAATGCTGACCAAAGAGGAAAGTTCAAAAATAATTCCATTATTTAACCACCTTATCGATGTTTGTATTCTTTGTTCGTGTTTAATTTTAATTAATTATTACTATAAGGAAGGATTTTCTATTAGTAACAGATTAGCACAAAACATTTTGATTTGAAAATCAGATCTTCTTAGACGATAAAGTTAGCTAGTCGAAATAATGTGAAAGATTAGATATAATGATTATATATCTTATGGAGGTGTTAACATGTTTACAGTTAAAAAAGAAAATCTTTATGACTCAGCTCATGAAGTTTTAATCATCGGTTTGTTCGATGAACCGAATATAATAAAAGATGCATTATCTTCTCTGGACGAAAAATTTGAAGGACAAATGAATGATTTTCTTAAGCAAGGTGATATATCAGGGAAGTTAAAATCAGTAAGTAAAGTACATACCTTCAATAAAATTGGTGCAAAGAGATTATTATTTGTGGGGCTAGGTAAGAAAAAGACATTACAATTCAATCAATTAAAAGAAGCGATAGGATTAGCCTTTAAAGAAATTCAAAAAAGTAAACTTTCGGAAGTAGCTGTTTTTTTAGACACATTTACGGTTGCCGATCAGCTTGATGCCCTCGATGTTGGTCATGCAGTTAGTGAAGCATATACCCTTGCTACCTATCGTTTTGAGGGATATAAACAAAAGTCAAATGAACCTGAAAAGACAATTGATAAAATCACAGCCTATACGACTGAAAATAGAGAAGATGTTTTATCTGCTTTAACAGTTGGTTATGCCTATGGTAAGGGAACAAACTCTGCAAGAACTTTAGTGAATATGCCTGGGAATATGTTAACAGCAACAACAATGGCAGAGTATGCGATTGAGTTAGCTAATAAATATGATTTTGAAATAGAAATACTAGATAAGAAAGAAATGTTAGAGCTTGGGATGGGTGCGCTGTTAGCTGTCAATCAAGGTTCGACAGAGCCACCGAAAATGATTGTTCTAAAATATCAAGGGAAAGATCAGTGGGAAGATGTCATTAGTTTAGTTGGAAAAGGAATTACCTTCGATACTGGTGGTTACTCGATAAAACCGAAAACAGGGATTGTTGGAATGAAAACAGATATGGGCGGAGCAGCAGCCGTTCTGGGTGCGATGGAAATCATCGGGGAGTTAAGACCAGAACAGAATGTATTAGCCGTTATTCCATCAACAGATAATATGATAAGTGGATCTGCCTTTAAACCAGATGATGTTATTACTTCATTAAGTGGAAAAACAATAGAGATCTTAAATACAGATGCAGAAGGGCGTCTCGTTTTAGCTGATGCCATTACGTACGCAAAACAGCATGGTGCCAATTATTTAGTCGATGTTGCTACTTTAACGGGAGGTGTTATTGTTGCCTTAGGAGAAGACACAACAGGTGCGATTACTAATCATGAAACCTTCTTTGAACAAGTATTAGAAGCCTCATTCGAAGCAGGTGAAGCGATGTGGAGACTCCCATTATTTGAAAAAGATAAACAAAGAATTCGCAATAGCCCAGTGGCAGATTTAAACAATTCACCAGGAAGAGAAGGCCATGCGATCATGGCAGGCGGCTTTATTGGAGAATTTGCGGAAGATACACCATGGGTGCATTTGGATATAGCTGGTACATCTACAACAAATAAACCTTACGAATTAGGTCCTGCTGGTGCCACAGGTGTAATGACACGTACACTAGCTCTACTTGTAGAAAGATTTGAAGTAAAGTAATCAACCATTCATTAAAAGCATCTTAAAGGATGAGAAGCTCCTTAAGATGCTTTTTTGTTCCTCCTTAGAACTCACATTTGCAAAGGTGAAACCTTCGATAACATGATGAATAAGAATGGGAATTATGACACTTTTCTTAAAAATCCATTATTTGACGAACTTGAATGAGTATGTTAATTTATTACTCTAACACTTTACTAAAATAAAGCAAATAATAAATAGAAAGAAAGGTTTTAATCATGAATGCTGTTTTACTTGCTGTATTAGTCATGTTAATACTAAGTCTATTACGTGTAAATGTCGTGTTATCCCTTATTATAGGTGCATTGGTGGGAGGATTAACAGGTGGACTTGGTATAACAAACACAATTGAAGTCTTTACAAATGGTTTAGGTGGCAGTGCAGAAGTAGCGCTTAGTTATGCTTTATTAGGAGGCTTTGCTATTGCTATTTCTCGTACAGGTCTACCTAATCTCCTTGTTGATAAAATTATTCAAAAGGTAGGGAAAGAAGGAGAGACAAGGAAGAAAGGATTATCTAAAACATTAGTCATTTTATCATTGTTAATTATGGCGTGTTTCTCACAAAATCTAATTCCTATTCATATTGCATTTATCCCTATCTTAGTCCCACCATTATTAAAAGTGATGAATGAATTGAAGATAGACAGAAGACTGATTGCTTCCGTTCTTACATTTGGTTTAGTTACTCCTTATATGCTTATCCCTGCAGGGTTTGGCCAAATATTTCACCAAATCTTAGCAGACAATATGACAAGTAGTGGTTTGAATGTTGATATGCAACAAATACCACTAGCTATGCTACTGCCAGCTTTAGGTATGGTTGTTGGATTAATAATAGCCGTATTTATATCTTATCGAAAACCGCGAGACTATCATCAATCATCAGAAATCATAGAAACTGAAACGGTATCTTATAGTAGGCGCGGTGTCTTATTTGCTGTATTATCAATCATTATTGCGTTAGTTGTACAAATACAACTAGATTCAATGATTATGGGAGCAGTGGCCGGTATTATAACTGTCTATTTAAGTGGGACCATAAAGGGCGCTGAAGCAGATAGCTTATTAACAGATGGAATGAAAATGATGGCATTTATCGGATTTGTTATGCTCGCGGCATTTGGTTTCGGTGATGTACTGAAAGAAACAGGGGATGTTGAAGTCCTTGTGTCGAATGTAGCTGAGATGATAGGTAATAATCAAGCTCTTGGTGCATTACTAATGCTTTTAGTCGGCTTGTTGGTTACGATTGGTATTGGTTCATCCTTTTCAACCATCCCAATTATTACGACCATTTTTGTGCCATTGTGTTTAGAGCTAGGATTTAGTCCAATGGCTACGATTGCGTTAATTGGTGCATCTGCTGCTTTAGGTGATGCTGGTTCTCCTGCTTCAGATAGTACACTTGGACCGACATCGGGCTTGAATGTGGATGGTAATCATAATCATATTTGGGATACATGTGTACCAACATTTATCCATTATAATATCCCTGTCATTATATTTGGCTGGATTGCTGCAATGGTATTATAAAAAGAATAAACGAGTATTATTTAAACCCGATCATATTTGATTGGGTTTATTTTTGTGAACTCGACCTGAGGCAATGGCAATGGATATAGGTCAAGTTTTCTGATTCATGAATGAACACTAAGAATGTTTGTAAATCTGACCGTCAAAGCAGAACCAAGTAAAAAATAAAAAAGTAATAAAGTCTAAGTCACATAAAGCTAAATGTAGTCGAACATTGCATATGTCACTATATACACCTAAAGGAAGCTAGGATTTAACAAAAAGATATGAATAGTAACTATTAAAGGATATTGACATAATATCAGTACCCTCAGTCAAAATTCTTTTAGTTTTCCAGCGCGATCTTTAGAACCAGATATTCGTTTTAAGCATAACCGCATAAAGGATAACAAGATGGTTCCAACCAAATCTGAGGAGGAACCAATTTTGTTTAAAATTTAATGCCGAAAAGCATTGTAAGGATATTACGCTTTTTTATTCTTTTTTTGGGTAAGATACTAGCAGTAGGGCTGTCAGAGGGAATAGGAGACACTTGCATGAAATTCTTCTTTTCAAGTATGTGTATACGTTCATGTAAACGTTCAATTTCTGCGTGTAATTCTTCTAACTCCTGCCGATGATGTAGCAACTGATAAGAAGTCACATCATCTGCTTTTGCATTTAAGCGTTGTTCTAACATATCCATTCTTGCGCTTAGTTCATCATTGGATATCTTTGGACTAGATATAGTGGCGTGCCGAATTTTTTTGCTAGTTACTTTTACGTCTTGAAGAAGGACACCTGTATTTAATTGATCATGAACTCTTTTTAATAATTGAATATCTTCTTCTGAGTAAGCATAATGGCCATGCTCATTTTTTGTCATATTTAAATTTAGCTGTTTTATCCATCGCTGAATAGTACTTTGGGATACACCGAGTAGTTTCGCTACAGCGCCTGTATTCAAAAGTAATCTCCTCCTTATCATTACTTTATTAAGAAGCATTCGCTTAAAGAAATATATTTTCCTTTACGTTTGACAAAACAAGTGTTGCTTCGTCAAAGATAGTGAATATTTTACAACCTTTTGAGTAATAATCGTTCTTAGTGGGGACAATGAAGAAAACAGATGGGAGGACAGGTAAAATGACAGAATACGAATTAGAAGACATCTTCCATGAGTCAGGGCATTACCACTTATATGAACAATTAAAGTATAAATTATGGATTGCTTATCAATGGCTAGAGGCAGATCGAAATATACTTTCCGAGTTTCTAAATATTTATGATTTTGACCACAACGAAGAATTATATTGTAAGGAATTCTTATTTCATTATAAGATTTTTAAAAACATAAAGAAGAAGAATGCCTTTTATTAAATGAACAAGTAAATAATAAAAAAGCCCCCAAATCATTCAATTTGTGAGGCTCTTATTTCTTGAGTAATGAAGGCAATTATTTTATTTTATAATGTTGTGTGAAGAATTCGTCTGTTTCTTGTACAACAACTTTCCTCAACAGGAGTAGACCAACTAAGTTCGGAATCATCATTAATGCGTTAGCCATATCAGCAAATGCCCAAACGGTAGCTAAGTTAACCATTGCACCAGCTGCACAAGCAATAATATAAATCGCGCGGTAGCCTGCAATTCCTTTTGTCCCAGCTATATATTCAAAGCATTTCTCACCGTATACATACCAGCCTACAATTGTTGTAAATCCGAAAAAGATAACAGAAAAAGCGACGATATATTCTCCTGCTGTTCCTAATACTGATGCGAACGCTGCACTCGTTAATGCACCACCATCGAGATTAGGGTCATGGGTTACGCCAGAAAGTAATCCTCCTGTATAATCCCAAAAACCAGTAATGATTAATACAAGTCCAGTCATTGTACAAACGATGATGGTAACAATGAAAGTGCCTGTCATAGCAACAAGTGCTTGCTTCACAGGATGGTCTGTTTTGGCATTACCGGCGATTAAAGCAGCAGTACCTAAACCAGCTTCATTAGAAAAGATTCCTTTTGAGACACCATTTTTAATTGCCTCTGATACGACAACTCCTACAAAACCACCGGTTGCTGCGATCGGATTAAAAGCATAATGAAAAATTAATTGAAATGACGGAATAATCATTTCATAATTAACCGCAATGATGATTAAGGCGCCACCAATATAAAGAAAAGCCATAATGGGAACAAAGTATCCAGCGACGGTACTAATTCTTTGAATGCCTCCAAAAATAATGAGTGAAGCAAAAACAGCTAAAACGATGCCAGTAATAACACTGTTGATACCAAAGGATTCACTAGCTACTTGAGCAATCGTATTAGATTGCACGCTATTCCCTATACCTAAAGCGGCAAAAGCACCAAAAATGGCAAAGGCAATGGCTAACCATTTAAACTTAGCTCCTAATCCTCTCTCAATATAGTACATGGGTCCACTTGAATATTCACCATTGCTATTCTTTACACGATATTTCATTGCTAGTAAGGCTTCCGCGTATTTAGTAGCCATCCCGAAAAGCCCAACAATCCACATCCAAAAAATGGCGCCTGGTCCACCTAAAGTGATAGCTGTGGCGACTCCAGCAATGTTTCCATTCCCTATTGTTGCTGCCAATGCAGTCATTAACGCTTTGAAATTACTTACATCGCCTTCATCATTTGTATCCTTAGCGTTCCCTTCCTTTGTAAATGCTAATTTAAAAGCATAATAGAGTTTCGTAAATGTACGACCTTTAAGCATGATTGTTAGAAGTAGGCCCGTCCCAAACAATAAGATTAAACTGGGGGTTCCCCACAAAAAGGAATTAACTTTTTCAAGTATGTTCATAATGTCCACAGATGAATCTTCCTCTCTATAGTTGAATATCATACCATACTATATTTTTTTAGATGTAATCGCTTTCTTAAACATAAACCAAAATCATACTATCTTAATAAAATGATTGAAGTGCACGGAAAATTATAAGAATACTTATTATTGTAAAATTATACAAGGATAACTTCAATCAATTTTAAAAAAGTTTAACTATTTATAATAATCAATAAGTTTAAAAAGAGCTTTTCGACAGCATGTAAAGGTTTAGATATAATAAAAAAAAGAGGCAGTTGGAGGTTTGAAATGGGGAGAGAAAAACAGTACGGGAAAGATCCATTTAAACGATCATTTGATAACTTAGAAACATTTGTGGATAAAATTAGAGATGTTCTTGAATGTCCAGTTACTATTGAAGATGCTAATCATCGGTTATTAGCTTATAGTACGCATGATGACCAAACCGATCAGGCTAGAATTGCAACGATTATTAGCAGAAAAGTTCCCGAAAAGGTAATAAATAGTTTATGGAAAGCAGATGCTATACCTCAATTATTAAGGAGTGCTGAACCATTAAAGATTCCAGAAATTAAAGAAATTGGGCTGGGGAATAGGGTAGCAATCTCTATCAGGCATCAAGAAGAGGTGCTTGGCTATATTTGGGTGGTCGAACGAGATAAGTCTCTTACAGCAGAAGATATGTATTTACTAAAACTGGCTGCTCAATCGGCAAGAATTGAATTGTTGAAGCTTTATCGTCAAAAAAAGAAAAGAGAAGAAAGCTATCAGGATTTTTTCTGGCAGTTGTTAACTGGCAGATATCCCAAGCATGCAGAAGTAGTAGACAAGTTAGATGATTTTCATATCAAACCATCTCTACACTCTGCTGTCATTATTTTTCGTTTTATTGACGATATAGACATGCAAACAGAACAAAGCATGATTTATCTTATTTCAACGAGCCAAAAAATCCATATGACTTTTTATGCAACGATGGGTAATGATTTTATCTTACTAGCATCTCCGCCATCTACACAGGCAAATGAAACAGATTTATCTGAGTTTGTACAGTTTGTTATCAATCAAATGTATGTAAGGTTTGAAATTGATCATATCATTAGTGGCAGCAGTAGTTTGAAATTGACCTATGACCATGTTGAAGATCGCTATTCAGAATGCTTAGAAGTACTTCGTTTAAAATCACAATATCCGAAAGAAATGCAAGAAATCTATACTTATCACCAATTAGGTGTCTTTAAATATTTGGATGCCATTCTTGATATAAGAAGCCGTGATGCATATGAACATCCCGTCATCCAACGTTTAATTGATTATGACCATGCTCATCGAACGGAGCTATTAATGACGCTAGAGGCCTTTATTTTAAATGATAGCAATGTAAATGACGCTGCTAAAGTCCTGCATGTTCACGTTAATACATTAAATTATCGTTTGAAGAGAATTACAGAACTCACTCATGTGAACTTTAAAAGTACACATGAGAAATTTTCCTTGTATTTAGAACTGCAAATCCGCAAATACATAGAAAAAAAGCATCGTTTGTGAAATTACACAAATGATGCTTTTTCATTTTTCAAATATAAACAAAGTCATTTCAACATTCTATTATTATACTGACAATAGGGAAACATAAAATTGTCATTTATTATTTGACAATTTATTCTATGCAATTTATTCATACTTAAAAATTAATATAATAAATGGAAGGGGCCAAAAGGATATGATTATCGGCGTACCTAAAGAGATTAAAAACAACGAGAACCGTGTAGCAATGACACCAGCGGGGGTAGATGCATTAGTAAAAGCTGGACATGAAGTACTTATTGAAACGACTGCAGGACTCGGAAGTGGATTTCAAGATCAAGATTACGAGTTAACAGGCGCGAAAATCGTAGGCACGGCAAAAGAAGCATGGGCAGCGGAGATGGTAATGAAGGTAAAAGAACCGCTACCAACTGAATATGACTATTTCCGTAAAGGCCTAGTATTGTTTACTTATTTGCATTTAGCAGCAGAACCAGAATTGGCAGATGCGCTAGTGAAAAGTGGAGTAACGGCTATTGCATATGAAACAGTTGAAGTGAACCGTACACTTCCATTATTAACACCAATGAGTGAAGTTGCCGGTAGAATGGCTACACAAGTTGGAGCGCAATTCTTACAAAAAACAAACGGTGGCCAAGGAATATTACTTGCAGGTGTGCCAGGTGTATCTCGAGGAAAAGTGACGATTATTGGTGGGGGCGTTGTGGGTATTAATGCTGCGAAAATGGCCATTGGTCTTGGTGCAGATGTAACAATCATTGATTTAAGCCCTGAAAGACTTCGTCAACTTGATGATATTTTCGGTAATAGCATTCAAACATTAATGTCTAATCCATTAAATATTGCTGAATCTGTAAAAGAAGCTGACCTTGTAATTGGTGCTGTACTCATTCCAGGAGCAAAAGCGCCAAAATTAGTAACAGAAGAAATGATTCAAACGATGAAACCTGGTGCAGTCGTTATCGACGTTGCGGTTGACCAAGGTGGTATTCTTGAAACGGTTGATCATGTAACTACACATGATGATCCAACATATATTAAACATGGTGTTGTGCATTATGCTGTGGCAAACATGCCAGGTGCCGTGCCAAGAACATCAACAATCGCATTAACGAATGTAACAATTCCTTATGCATTACAAATAGCGACTAAAGGTGCACATCTAGCTGTTGAACAAAACCCAGCATTGAAATTAGGGGTAAACGTAGTAAATGGGCATGTAACGTATGAAGCAGTCGCAAGGGACTTAGGTTATGATTATGTTCAAGTCGATGCAGCATTCGCAAATGAAGAAATAACAAACTAATGATACTTTCTCCTACCTCTTAATAGGGGTAGGTTTTTTTACTTTTTGGATGATATATTAGACGATGTATGAATTTGTAGGAGTAGTTCAGTTGATACTAAATCATGTTGAACGCGATTTTCTTATAGCCTTCATTTAGTATTCTTTGCTATGATGGTTAACGTATCTTCAGGAGCCCCTTTACCATTCAAGGATTTAATAGGGCTGTATTTTTCTAGTTACACATATAGGGGATAATCGAATTCCTTCAAAATATTAAAATAGAAAAATGGATTGTATTCTTTGTACGGAAAGGTTTATCTTTTCACATTCTGTTATTGATCATCTTATTTTTTTGCCTCTTCTTGTGTACCAATTAGTCTAGTAATAGAAAAAAGGTCACTTGAGAGGGCTAAAAAGAGAAGTAAAAAGCCATTAGACCAAGAGCCTTCAATCAAAATTTGACATTTTTCATT
The DNA here is from genome assembly GCF_038007265.1 of Cytobacillus sp. FSL R5-0569. NCBI lineage: Bacteria > Bacillati > Bacillota > Bacilli > Caryophanales > Bacillaceae > Cytobacillus > Cytobacillus sp. FSL R5-0569. Next base: position 3,779,961 of record NZ_JBBOWW010000001.1, on the reverse strand, counting down.
AAACTCTATATAATCTTCAAAAAATAGTTAATCGTTGATGAGGAATAGTAAGTTTTCATCATTATTTTCAGAGAAGGTATCCGTTTGTGCTGTAAGATATCTATTAATGAAAAGCTGAACCTGCCCTCTGAGTACATATTCTTTAGAATATGCGGTTTACTTGTTGAACCGTTATCAATAAGAGTGCAAAGCTTTGCTTTGAAATAGGGTGGTACCACCAGTCATTGGGTCCCTATTTGAAAGCAGGGCTTTTTTGTGTCTTTGAAAGAATAAAAATTAAAAATGAGGTGTCAATATGGGTAAGCAGTTTGTGAAAGAAATAACATCAATGAATGAAGATTTTCCACAATGGTATACAGATGTCGTAAAGAAAGCTGATTTAGTCGATTATTCGAGTGTGAGAGGTTCAATGATTATTCGTCCATATGGTTACGCCCTTTGGGAGAACATTAAATCAGCACTTGATCAAAAGATAAAAGAAACTGGGCATGAAAATGTTTATATGCCTCTATTTATACCTGAGAGCCTTCTTCAGAAAGAAAAAGATCATATTGAAGGATTTGCCCCAGAAGTCGCTTGGGTAACTCATGGTGGGGAAGATGAGCTTGCTGAGAGACTTTGTGTGCGCCCGACATCAGAAGTACTATTCGGAGAACATTATAAAAATATTATTCACTCTTATCGTGATTTACCAAAGCTTTATAATCAATGGTCAAATGTTGTTCGATGGGAGAAAACAACAAGACCATTTTTACGAACGTTGGAGTTTTTATGGCAAGAGGGCCATACTTGTCATGCGACGGATGAAGAAGCGTTAGAAGAAACAGTAAAGATGCTAGAAGTCTATGCAGATATTTGTGAAAATCTTTTAGCTATCCCTGTTGTTAAAGGCAAGAAAACGGAAAAAGAAAAGTTTGCTGGCGCTAAATTAACTTATACAATTGAAAGTTTAATGCATGATGGTAAAGCGCTACAATCAGGGACATCTCATCATTTAGGAGATGGCTTTGCAAAGGCATTTGGGATTCAATTTACCGACCAAGATGGAAAAGAGCAGTATGTGCAGCAAACTTCTTGGGGATTCACAACCAGAATTATCGGTGCGATGATTATGGTCCACGGTGATGACAGAGGTTTAGTAATTCCGCCAAAGGTTGCCCCAAAGCAGGTAATGATTGTTCCTATTGCGCAACATAAGGGTTGCGTATTAGATTTTGCCTATGATTTAAAAGAAAGACTAAGTAAAGTAGCGCGCGTAGATATTGATGCAAGTGATAAAAAGCCAGGTTGGAAATTTAATGAATATGAAATGAAGGGTGTGCCCATTCGCTTAGAAGTAGGTCCTAAAGATATTGAAAAGGGCCAAGTCGTACTTGCAAGAAGAGATACAGGGGAGAAAATGGTCACTCCATTAGAAAATCTAGAAGAAACAATTGTTCAACTCTTAGAAAAGGTTCAAACTTCACTTTATCATAAGGCAAAAGAACATCGCAACGAACATACGTATGAAGCATATACTTATGAAGAGTTTAAGCAGATATTTAATGAAAAACAAGGATTCGTCAAAGCGATGTGGTGTGGCAATCAAGCATGCGAAGAGAAAATAAAAGAAGACACAAGTGTGACTTCCCGATGTATGCCATTTGATGAAACGGCGATTGCTAAAGCGTGTATTTGCTGTAAAGAAGAAGCACAGCATCTTGTCTATTGGGCTAAAGCTTATTAAGAAAAAAATTTTATTGACCCATATCTTTTTTTCACTTATAGCCGTTTAAGTAATAGAAAGTGTGAAGGGGTGAAGGAACAATGCAGAAGGAGCAGATGGTAAGCAGGTCAGCAACGTTAGATTTGATTGCGAAAAAGTATTATCGAGACTTAGTAAGCTATTGCACCTTTCTTTGCCAAAATGAGTGGGATGGAGAGGACATAGCGCAAGAAACCATCTTGAAGGCAATGAAGTATAACGAGGCTAAATTAACACGAGCTTTGTTAAAGAAAATTGCTTATCATCAATGGATCGATGTGGTTAGAAAAAAGAAAAAAGAGCAATTAACAGAAAATCATGTTGATATCGAAACAAGAAATCATCATTTGACAGAAACAATTGAATTATTATTAGAGAAATTAACTGTGCAACAGGCGCTAGCTTTTTCATTAAAAGAAGCGTTTTTATTTAAGAATAGTGAAATTGCAGAGATGTTAAATATGAAAGAAGCCTCTGTTAAGAGTTTATTGCATCGAGCAAGAAGACGTTTAGGAACAGATATGAAAGAATTAAATCAGCAATGGGATGAGCCGGTCGAGAGAAAAATCTTTCAAGTTTTCCATCGTGCATTTGAGCATCAACATCCCACTGAGCTTATCAAATTACTGCCAATAATTAATCATTATAGTACTTCCAAGCAAAGCACCCCTTCAAATGCTTTCAATATGATGGCAGCTTAATGCTTGCCTTTTGGAGGTTTCCTAATGAGTACAATACCTTATGTAATTGAACAAACGGCTAAAGGTGAACGGTCCTATGACATTTATTCAAGACTATTGAGAGATCGGATTATTATGATTGGTGAAGAAATCAATGATCATATGGCGAATAATATTGTTGCTCAAATACTATTTTTAGCTGCAGAAGATGAGAAAAAAGATATTTCACTCTATATTAATAGTCCTGGAGGATCAACAACAGCGGGCTTTGCTATTTTAGATACACTCGACTATGTTAGGTGTGATATTCGCACTATCTGTACAGGGATGGCTGCCTCATTTGGTGCACTACTGCTTCTATCTGGCACGAAAGGAAAACGATTTGTGCTTCCTCATAGCGAAGTAATGATTCATCAGCCCTTAGGTGGTGCAAGAGGGCAAGCGACAGATATTGAGATCTCTGCAAGGAGGATATTAAAGCTAAAAGACGTAACCAACCAAATGATTGCCGAGAAAACAAATCAACCATTAGACAAGGTGAAGTTGGATACAGAACGTGATTATTTTATGAGCGCACAAGAAGCGGTGGATTATGGAATCGCGGATGCTATTTTAACGAAGAGTGAATGATAATAACTCACATTAAGCCCACGCTTAATTGATGATAGATGCATATGTAATAGGGAAGGTACCCAGCTTTTAATTAAAGGAGGTAATCCCTAGTGCATTATTATTATCGACATCCTGGTGTTGCGGATGAACGCTTTTTTCCCTTTTTGGCGGCGCCATTTGTTGGCGGTTTTCTTGGAGGATTAGCGGGAGGGGCGTTAGCCGCACCGCTGTTCTTTAGACCTAGGCCGTGTTTTGGAGGACCTTGTCCACCATATGGATACGGTTACGGCCCCGGCCCTGTTCCATATGGCAATCAAGGTTTTGGTGGCTACCAAAATCCCTATGCTGGCAATCCCAATCTTTATGGACCAAATATTAATATAAATAATGAGATTAACTAGATAAAAATGATACCACGGAGAGATGCTGTGGTATTTTTTTGTAAGCTTAAATTTATATATTGAAGGATAGTACAGCAAAATCATAACCAAGATTATAAAAATAAAAAGCAGTCGTAAATTGACTGCTCTTCTATATTAGGTTTGAAAATATGGCTTAACCCTACATTTGCATCGTAGTCCATTTTAATTTTAATGACAAATTCGCACTTTGATCACCGGCAGATTGAAAATTTAATGTTAATCCATCTGGTGTATAAGTAACTTTCGGATGATTGTTCAGATTAGCAGAATCAATTAATTGATTAACTTTTGTTTGATTTGATTCCTGGGCAGCAGTCATAATATTATAGGAGTATTCTCTGGACTTCGCCATTTTATCAAGTAATTTACTAGCACTATTCATTAATACTTCCATTGCTTTTGCTGATTGAATGAACTGATCCGGATTAACTGGAGGGAATGAACGTATAGGTATTGGTGGATAAGGGTGGCAATATATAGGATAGGTATAAGGATACGGACAAATAGGAGAGGGATTAAAACGTGTAGGATACATCATAGATCTCCTTTCAATATCGCATTAGCATAAATATATGTGCCTAAGGCTTATTCTATGATTAAACAGAATATTCCCATAAAATATATGTTCGGTTATAATGGTAGTTGAGGGGAGGCGTACATATGTATCCAAAAACAATGATAGAAACGTTAGGTATTGAAATTACAAGCCTTGAAAAGGGAAAGGTTGTTGCCACTATGCCTGTAGACGGCAGAACGAGACAGCCATTTGGTATCCTTCATGGAGGGGCTTCTGTAGCGCTTGCTGAAACTGTAGCGAGCTTAGGTGCTTATGAACTCGTTGATAAAGAAACAGAGGGTGTAGCAGGACTAGAGATTAATGCTAACCATATTAAGTCAAAGAAAGACGGCGTTGTGACAGCAATTGCAACAGTTCTACATCAAGGAAAAACAACGATGGTTTGGGAAATAAAGATCGTCGATGAACAAGAAAAATTAATATGTGCATCAAGGTGTACAATGGCTGTTTTAAAATTGAAAAAGTCTTAATGAAATGCGGGTGGAAAGGTAATTTCTACCCTGTTTTTTTTTGGTTTTATATGTGGCATTGTATGATATGAAAGTTAAACCTTCGCATGGTGTCCAGTATCCACACAACAATCATTTTTAATAAACCGCACTTAGTTACGTTTCATTCATTTGATTAGTCACGATTGGAAAATTTGTTTATTAAAATAAAAAAAACGCCACCTACATGCAGTTTAGATTGCATATGGTAGCGTTTTTTTTTATAGATTCTTCCCTAATTTCTTTTTAAATTCTTCATATTTTTGTTGTTCATTAGATTTCTTTATCTCGAGGTATTCTTGGTAATCATCAACCTTACTACCTTCCATTTTTACGCCATGATGATAGGCTGCTCTTCCAAGTAAATGGCCAGCAACTGGAGCTGTTAAAAACATAAAGACGATGCAGAGAAGTACTCTTGTATTAAACTCACTCTCATGAAAATAAAAGTAAAAGAATGCAGCTAATAATATACAAAGGACACCAAGTGTAGCAGCTTTTGAAGCAGCATGGTTTCTCGTATATACATCAGGTAATCTGATTACACCTAGCGCAGCTATTAAGTGAAAGAACGCTCCGAGAATAATAAATATGACGATGATAATATTAGCGATCTCTATCATGATCAATGATGACTCCCTTCTCTAGATATTTGGAGAAGGCTACTGTCCCGATAAACGCTAATATCCCAAATAGTAAAATGAACTCTACATAGGCAGTTGTATCTACTTTGATACATATTAACGCGACAATACCAACAATGTTTACACCAACGGCGTCTAAAGCAACGATACGATCCGGCAATGTTGGACCTTTAATGATTCGGTAGACTAATGCAAGCATGGATAGAGCTAAACAAATGATTGCAATTGTAACGGCAGTTTGTATCATTTTCGGCTCACCTCCATAATCGCCTTTTCGAAGCTTGTTTGAATCGCTTCTATTTCATCCTGGACATCATTCATATCTACAGCATGTACAAAAAGGATTTTCTTATCTTCTGATATATCTACTACTAACGTACCTGGTGTTAGGGTAATTAAGTTAGATAGCGTGGTAATTTCCCAGTCCTTTTCTAAACTTGTTGGATAGGCAAATATCCCAGGCGTGTTGTGTAGCTTAGGTGTTAACACAATCTTAACGACAGCAATGTTGGCTAAAATTAGCTCTCGTATAAAGATAAAGAGCAATTTAACCACTGCATAAACACGGTACAAATAAAAACGGCTGCTGAAGAAATTTCTAAATACAAACAAAATGAGTAGGCCAAAAAAGTATCCTTTGATAAATGCCACTAGATCATACGTTGTTGTTAGAAACATCCACATAAACCCAAGACAAACATTTAATAAAATTTGAACTGCCATACTCACTACTCCTTTAGAACTGCATCGATATATAAATTGGTGTTGATTAAACTTTCAGCAGCTTGAGAGATATACGGATAAACAAAATCTGCACCTACACCATAGCAGATAGAAAGAATGACTAAGATCACTGGAGCGATTAATAACTGCTTATAAGGAACTGTCTTTTCATTTGCAAATGTTTTTGGTTCGCCCCAAATGCCATTAATAAAGATTTTCATAATAGAGATGAGCACGAATAAGCTAGATGCTAACACAATTGCAGCGCCAATGAAGTGTTCAGATGAAAATCCACCTTGAACAATAAGGACTTTTCCAACGAAACCACTTAATGGTGGAATACCAGCTAATGCAAGTGCTGCAAGGAAGAATGTCCAGCTGAACCCTGGATAATTCTTTATTAATCCGCCCATTTGCTTTAAGTTATTTGTACCCGTAATGGTTGCCATTAACCCAACAAGTAAGAATAACCCTGCTTTGATAATCATGTCATGAATAAGATAGAATATTGAACCTGTTAAGGCATTTTCATTCATTGTACTTACACCGAACAGAATGATACCGACAGCAACAATAATGTTGTATATGATAATCTTTTTAACATCCCAATAAGCCAGTGCACCGATAATCCCAGTAATAATAGTTAAAATCGCTAAGATCATGATCACTTGTTGAACATATCCACCTTCTTCGTAAAAGAATAGGGAGTAAGTTCTAATAATAGAATATACACCGACTTTTGTGAGGAGTGCTCCAAAAATAGCCATTACAGGTGCTGGAGGTGCATAATAAGAGCCCGGTAACCAGAAGTATAACGGGAATATTGCCCCTTTCAAACCAAAGACGATGAGGAATATGATTCCAATAATCGTAATCACACCAGGTTGAGAAACCCCGCTTATTTCACTCACTCTCTCAGCAATATGGGCCATATTCAAAGTTCCTACGACCGAATAAAGGTAACCAACTGCAATGACGAATAAACCGGAAGAAATAACGTTAACTAAAATATACTTGATGGATTCTCTTAATTGAATTTTTGTTCCACCGAGTAGAATTAAAGCATAAGAAGACATTAACATGACTTCAAAAAATACAAAAAGGTTAAAAATATCGCCTGTCGTAAAAGCACCATTTACACCAACAATTAAAAATTGTAAAGCGGCATAAAAATGATATTTTTCACGATCTTCGCCAATTCCTTTAAATGAATAAATAATACATGCAAATGCGACGATACTCGTTGTTAATACAAGTAAAGATGATAACATATCAGAAACTAGGGTTATACCAAAAGGGGCATCCCAGTTCGATAAGTTTAATGTTTGTATACCGTCATTTTTTACCTGATTCACTAATAGTGCAGATAGAATGACTGTAGCAAAGGCTGATAGACCAGCAACCCACCTTTGAGCAATAACTGATTTATTTAAAAAGATCAGAATGACGGCGGTAATTAACGGAACTAGAATAGGGAGTATCAAAAAATTAATCATTGCCATCATTTCCTCTCAATTTCTCCATATTATCTGTGCCAAGTTCTTTGTATGAGCGATACCCTAATACTAGGAATAGAGCAGTAACTCCAAAAGCAATAACGATTGCTGTCAAAATGAGTGCTTGAGGAAGAGGGTCTGTATATGCGCTTGCTTCTTCACCCACTAAAGGTGGTGCACCTCTCTTCAAGCCTCCCATAGTTAATAAGAGAAGATGTACGCCATGACTTAATACAGTTGTCCCTAAAATGATTCGCACAACACTTCGTGAAAGCATCAAATAGGTTGCAGACATGAAAAGAATGCCGGCAATAAAAATCATTAGTATTTCCATTATTCATCATCTCCTCCTATCGTTTGAATAATGGACATCGTTACACCTACAACAACAAGATATACCCCTAGATCAAACAATGTCGCTGTATGCAAGTGAAGCTCACCTAAAATAGGTACATGAAGGTCTCCAAATGCATGTGTTAAAAAAGGTTTGTTGTAAATAAATGCACCTGCACCTGTTCCAATAGCAAAAACTAAACCAAGTGCAACCATATATAAGAAGTTGAATGGTAAAATATTTCTTACTGTTTGAAGGTCATAGGCTAAGAGTAGAAGCAGGATGGCGCCTGACGTTAATAAGCCGCCTACAAATCCGCCTCCAGGTGTATAATGTCCAGCAAAAAAGATATAAATGGAGAAAATCATGATGAGAAATAATAACACTTTCGTCATCGATTGCAAGATAACGTTACTTGTTTTCAATTTTCTTTCCTCCATTTCTCCTTAGCTTAATCAGACCGAAAATAGCTAATGCAGCAATACCTAACACGGCGATTTCAAACATCGTATCAAAGCCCCTAAAGTCAACTAAGATTACATTAACCATGTTCTTCCCAGCAGCTTCACTATACGTATTCTCAATATAATATTGTGAAATAGAATCAAATAGTTTCGTACTATGCGCTGTTAATCCAACTAAAATGACGAATAAGCCAACCCCTACTGAAATAATGGCATTTCGCACTTTCACTGGTACAGGATCGTCTGTCAATTTCTTCGGTAAGTGATAGAAGCAAAGTAAGAATAGTGATACAGAAATTGTCTCAATCACCAATTGAGTGAGCGCTAAATCTGGCGCTCTAAAAACGATGAATAGCAAGGCAACCATATATCCTATTGTTCCAGTTAGTAGAATAGAAACAATACGAGACTTAGTAAACAATAGAGCGATAGATGCAGCAGCCACAATAAATGTTAGTATTACTTCGTAGAATTCAATTGGCGCTAAATTATCAGTGCTAAAGGCGAAAGCGTCTAGCCCAAATAATGAACCAATAATAAGCACAACCATGAAAATAAACATATAGCTTAAATAATGGTTAATGGATCCTGACATTACATTGCGATTTAAGCTGTAAGAGCCTTTATACATTGAATCAAGTAACCCATCATAGAAGCGGTTAAGTGTAATTTTCTCCGGGAAAATACCATAAATGCCACGCCATTTATTTAATCCAAGGTACATTAGAATCCCAACAATAATAACACCGATTGTCATAAATAATTCTGTATTAAAACCGTGCCACATAGAAATATGAACATCAAACTCATACATAGGCATAATCGTTTCTATAGCAGGTACTAACAAAGGTTTTACGAGATTAGGGAAAAAGCCGATTACAATAACTAATGATGCTAAAATAATTGGAGAAATAAGCATACCAATAGGGGCTTCATGCGGTTTTTTCTCTAATTTCTCTGGTTGATATTTCCCTGTAAATGTTTTGAAAACAAGGATCATACTGTATATGAAAGTAAACACACTCGCAATCCAAGCAATAACTGGAATAATAATGCTCCAATCAAAATCCATATGAAGTGCATTAATCATACCAGTAAAGAACATCTCTTTGCTAAGGAAGCCATTGAATGGTGGTAACCCAGCCATAGCAAAGGTGCCAATTATAGCAATCGTAAATGTAATTGGCATGAGGTTCATCAAACCACCTAGCTTACGAATATCCCTTGTACCTGTTTCATGGTCGACTATCCCTACGACCATAAATAAACTTCCTTTAAAGGTAGCATGGTTCATCAAATGGAAAATTGCAGCAGTAGTTGCTACCATAAAATATTCAGGTTGTTCGTAATGCAGCGCAGCTGCTCCTACGCCTAATAAAGACATAATTAATCCAAGTTGACTTATGGTCGAAAAGGCTAGGATAGATTTTAGATCTGTTTGTTTGACCGCTGAGAAGGATCCCCAGAATAATGTGAACAATCCAAAAGCAATGATGAGCCCCATCCATAAAGTGTCTTCGGCAAAAACTGGACTCATTCTAGCTACTAGATAGATCCCCGCTTTAACCATTGTAGCTGAGTGAAGGTAAGCACTAACAGGGGTTGGTGCTTCCATCGCATCTGGTAACCAGATATGGAATGGAAATTGTGCCGATTTCGTGAATGCACCTAATAGAATACATAAAAGAGCGGCAACAAAAAGTGGGTGATCAATAATTGTGTCAGCTTGTGCGACAATTTCGGTAATACTGAACGTTCCGGTCATGTTATAGAGAAGGATGATTCCTCCCAACATAGCTAGTCCACCTAAAACGGTGATAATCATTGATTTTTGTGCACCATAACGTGATTTCTCTCGATTGTACCAATAGCCAATTAAGAGAAAAGATGAAAAGCTAGTTAATTCCCAAAACGCATAAAGGACAATTAAATTGTCTGATAAAACAACACCAAGCATTGCCCCCATGAACAGCAATAAATAAACATAGAATGTATTTAATTTCTCTTTCTGTTTAGAAAGATAGTAAATAGAATACAGAATAACTAACGAACCAATCCCAGTAATTAATAAAGCGAATAATAAACCTAGTCCATCCACTTTAACTGTGAAGTCAATTCCTAAAGAAGAGATCCATGAAAACGATTCCATTGTTACTTGTTTATTTGTTGTTTTAGAAATAAAACTACTGAAATAAATGAACAGCAGAATAGGAAGTGGTAGTATAAACCACCCTGTGTGTACTGACTTAATATTTTTATATATTAGCGGTACAAACACTGCGATAATAAATGGCGCAATAATCGCCAAATGTAACAGTGACAAGAAATTACCCCCTTTTGAAGAAAAAATCTGTGAATTGCAAGATAATGCAGAGAAATATGCTATTCATACTAAAGTTCAACAGCTACGGTAGTAATTATAACGTAAAAAGTTATCAGTTGCATTGAAGAAATCCTCTAGCAGTAGGTTTCCCCATAAACTTTATAAATAAGTAGAAACACGTCGATTTTTGGCAAAAATTTTTTAAATGAATAAAAAAACGAATAATTATACAAACTATTTTTAGGTGGTGGTTTGTAAATGTTTGGGAAAATAATAACTGCTATAGGCATATTTGCCATTATTTTCTGCAGTGCTTGGTTCGTTGAATCTCAGGAAATGTCAAATAAACTGAAGGCAGATCAATCTAAAAAGTATGAAAGTGAATGGAGTAATCTGGAAATAGAAGCGGATGTATCTGATTTTGCTCCGAGAGAGTACGTGAAAATTAGAGAAGTGTCTTGAGAAAATTTTCAAAAATACGTGGTAAATATGACTAATGAGACTTGGAAGGTCCGGGCAAATTTGACTTTGCTCGGATCTTTTTTATTTGAAATGATTACGAGATTATAATGAATAATGCAATCCTAATACGATGCATAACTTCTTTGGTTTATTTAGGTAAGGGGTTTTGGGGTTTTTCTGAAATGAGCGTACATCACATGAGAAATAAAAAGGTACATATTTGGGACAGTCAGGAATATGATGGAGTATATTTAGGTTTTAATTCAAATAACTGAAAAATAAAAAAATAGCATGCTATAATAACAATAAAGAGTACACGGAAAAATCCGTTTAAAGAAAGGATCTTTTCTTATTATTTACGTAAAAAGGGGGATCTCAGCTGATGGAAGGAGCAAGGTATTTATTTATTGATTTTGAATTTACAATGCCAGAACGGAATTGGAAAGGGTTTTATCCTGAAATCATTGAAGTGGGCTATATTTTGGTAGAGGGTGGAAACATCGTTGACCAGTTTTCATCTTATGTGAAACCAATTAAGTACCCTCATTTATCTAAAAGGTGTAGCTCGTTTTTGAAAATTTCTCAACAACAGGTTGATACAGGCATCACTTTTAAACAAATGCTAGACCAGTTTTCGAAAATACCAACTGTCTCCTCCTTAAAAATCGTTACATGGGGAAATATGGATATGAAGGTGCTGCGAAATAATTGTTTACATACGGAGTTACCGTTTCCCTTTGATGGTAAAGAAATAGATTTATCAATGGAATATAAACGATTCTTCGGTAATCAGAATCAGACAGGTTTATGGAGAGCTGTGCAAGAGTATGGAAAAGAAGGCACGGGGAAGCACCATAAAGCATTGGATGATGCCTTAACGACTTATCAGATCTTTAAGCTTGTGGAAAAAGATAAGCGCTATCTAAAGAAACCAAAGCCTGCTACAATCGGGGATGTCATAGATTTTTCTAAGCTGTTGAAGCAACATGTGTAAGGACTCAAAGTGAAATTGGGTCTTATTTTTTTGCATGTAAACCTGTTTTTAATATCAAACCTTATGCAAAAAAAGTGGTCAAGGTGCTGCTAAACTACGAATGAAAAAAGTCGCTGTTTTTACAGTACTGTTGCTAATCTACTCCACTTAATCCAGTACTAGCTTGCATTGGATTCATGGTGTGAGAGAAGGAATGACGGTTAGCAAGCCGAAGCGCACACATACTATTGAGAAAGCAAATATCAGAAAAGCAAAGGAGCTAACTAGAAATATGGAGTACAAAGAAATGCCCACATAAATGATTTCAAAATCAGCCAGAACTGTAGGCAAAAGAGATGGACTGTTAAGGGGTGTTTAAGTCCTAAATTACTCAATGTGATTTAGGACTCAATCTGTGACAGTTCGTTTAAAAACAATTATTTAAAATAGTCTTTTTCTAATGATTTTAAGTTCATTAAGCTTTTTTCTGCCCATTGCGTGTTTTTGCTAAGTAATTCTGCACGCATTTTTTCAATGGCTTCTTGAAGTGAATCTTGATAGTCGGGAATATCTTCGGTAAAAGGTTTCACCATTTTTAAAGGGACATTCGTTTGTTCCCTATATGCCAAGGCTCTTCTTTCTTGAAAGAAAACGCCGTCTACTTCTTTAGGATGGTGAAGATCACCTTGTGTAGGATGCTTCAGCACTGCTAAGACCCTTACCAAATAACTTTGCGGACGGATGTCTGTGATTTCTCCAATATATTTCCCTGTTTTGTATATCCCGGTAACTTTATCTCCAATATTTAATTCACTCATTGATGTACCTCCTAACAATTGATCTTGCCTATATTATGAATGAGAAAGAAATGAAAGACAATCCATAAAACAGATAGATAGGCTCTTTACAAAGCGGTACAATATTAAAATAATGGTAGTATAATACATATGCTTGGGAGTGAGAAAATGAGAAAAAAATGGTTTGTTTTATTTGCCACGCTTCTTTTATTACTTGCTGGTTGTGGTGAGAATAACGATACAACTGATGCAGACAAAGAGGACAAGTCAACAGCAGAGGAAAAAACACAAGAAGATGATACAGGCGAAGCTGCTAAAGTAAAAGGTTTCCCACAGCTTTCCAATGAAGTAGGGGAAAATGAGCAAGTCGTTAAGTTGGTAACATCATTAGGCGAAATTACGATTAAACTTTTTCCCGATATTGCACCAAAGACAGTAGAAAACTTTATCACTCATAGTAAAGAAGGCTATTATGATGGCGTTATCTTTCATCGTGTTATGAAAGAGTTTATGGTCCAAGGTGGAGACCCTGAAGGCACAGGACTTGGTGGAGAAAGTATTTACGGGGAATACTTTGAGGATGAATTCTCTAATCAATTATTTAATATTCGCGGTGCCTTATCGATGGCTAACAAAGGTGCTGATACAAATGGTAGTCAATTTTTCATTGTTCAGAATACAACATTAGGGGATGGCCTAGAACAACAGATGAAAGATAATGAATATCCAGCTGAAATTATTGAGAAATATGTGGAAAGTGGTGGAACGCCATGGCTAGATGGGCGTCATACTGTTTTTGGACAGGTGATAGATGGAATGGATATTGTTGATGATATTGCACAAGTAGAAGTAAATGAAAACGATAAACCAGTAGAAGACGTGATTATTGAGAAAATACAAGTCATCGAATAAAGGTTGGTATAGATTACATCGACTGTTATAATAAGGATATCAACGAAAGTAAGAAAGGAACATAGCCGTGCTTCAAACTTATGTGTTTTCTTTATTTCTTTATTTTCCAGAAGACAAGACAGAATATATTCCGGCCGTTATATGGTTAGTTGCCTTTATGATTCTCGCAGCATTTGTAATGAGATGGTTTATTCACCACTCAAAAAAAGAGAGTGAAAAAACACGCGAACTCGAAGACCAATTAAAACAAAAAAGTAAAAACTCTTCTGTTGATTGAAGACAACTTTCATGTTTGTAAACTTTTCGACAACCACTTTGAGTAGTGGTTGTATTTTTTTTGGATTGGGAAAAGCTAAGTGCATGATTTTCTTTTTGGAGGCTTTCTTTATGAATAAGAAGATAGTTTATTTATTATTTAGTCTATCTGTTTTATTAATGGGTTGTACAGAACAGGAAGTAAAAAAGGTAGATGTAGAGATGTTTAACGCAGTTGGGGATTCTCTTGGTAAGGTTAAATTAGAAGAGCAAGCCAGTGGGGTCAAGTTAGGGTTAGATTTAAAAGGTCTGCCACCTGGGGATCATGCTATTCATATCCATGAGAAAGGTGAGTGTGAGGCTCCTGACTTTAAATCGGCTGGTAATCACTTTAATCCCGAAGATAAAGATCATGGTTTACTGAATCAAGATGGTCATCATGCGGGTGATTTACCTAATATTATTGTGGAAGATGATGGGAAAGTGAAGACAGACTTAGTTGCAGCTGAAGTTACAATGAAAGATGAAAAGTCTTCATTATTAACAAAAGATGGTACATCTATTGTCATTGATGAAAAAACAGATGATGGAATGACACAGCCTTCTGGCGACTCCGGGGAAAGAATTGCCTGTGGAGTGATTTCGAAAGACAAAGAACCAAAGCAGAAAGAAGCACAAAATAGTAAGAGTTAACCAATATTATATGAATGGAAGAAAGAACAAATTCTGGAAGGAATTTGTTCTTTTTTATTGCTTAGGAAACGAAAAAAAACTAGGCTGGTTTATCGATGGAAGAGAGTAAACCATTAAGTGAGCGAAGTGAGTCATAAGTTTTTTAAAATAAAATTTATGAAAATCATTGCGTGAATAAAAGTAAGAATATTATGTAAAAAAGCATATTTATTTTATAGTAAATATGCTTTAATAGGTTAAAGGGAGGGACCTTTATGAAGCTACTAGAAAATAATGTAGTACAACTGATTCCAATGGAAACTTGTCATATTGAAGGGATAAGCAAGGCAGCGAAAGACGAGTCAATTTGGACACATATGTCAGTGGATTTAACCCAATATAGTGACGTCGTTACATATGTTGAAGCGGGTATCAAAAAGCGTGAAGAAGGAAGAGAGTTCCCTTTTGTTATTTTTAATAAAAAGGAGCAGCAAATTATTGGCTGTACCTGGTTTTTAGATGTGGATCTTACCCATAAAAGGTTAGAAATCGGTTCAACATGGCTTCATCCTCATTATTGGCGAAGTGCAATCAATACAAATTGTAAATACCTTTTATTGTCTTATTGTTTTGAAGAACTGAAATTTAATCGAGTACAAATAAAAACAGGCCATGAGAACCTCCAATCACAAAAGGCAATTGAGAGAATAGGTGCTAAGAAGGAGGGAATATTACGTAATCATATGATTCGTAGGAATGGAGAAATTCGTCACACAGTGATGTATAGTGTGACAATAGAAGATTGGCTAGAAATAAAAAAGCATATAGAAGAGAATTTATTGAAATAAAAAAACATGTCGGAAATAGTTTTTCGGACATGTTTTTACAGAATCCTTATGAAAATGCTGTTTTTAAACGGTGAAGTCCATCCATAAGTATATCATGAGGGCAGGCGATGTTCATACGGACAAACCCTTCACCACCTGGGCCATATTTTGGTCCTGGCTCTAATCCAAGTTTTCCTTTCTTTACAAGCTTTTGCTGAATGTCATCATCAGTTAAGCCGAGTTTACGACAATCTAGCCAGATTAAATACGTCCCTTCTGGATCAACGACATCAATATCAGGCAATTCTTTATCAATAAAACTTTTTACACTCTGGATATTTTGTTGTAAATATGAGAGTAAAGCTTCTAACCATTCTGCTCCATGGGTATAAGCAGCTTCCATGCCGACCATTCCAAAGATGGATAATTGATGGAAGCCTTGTCTTGCTTGAAAATCTTCAAATTTTTTCCTTAATGTCTCATTTGGAATAATAAGGGCGGATGCTTGCAACCCAGCAATATTAAAAGTTTTCGTTGGTGCAATGCATGTAATCGTCTGGCCTCTCAGTTCCTCGCTTAAGCTAGCGATAGCGACATGTTTTTTTGGCTTATAGACGAGGTCTGCATGAATTTCATCTGATAGGATTAAGCAATCATAAGCGATACATAAGTCACCGATCTTCTGTAAATCTTCTTTTGACCACACATTTCCTCCTGGATTATGAGGATTACAGAGAATAAACATTTTCGCCCCTTTTTTGAGTTGCTGTTCAAAGTCATCAAAATCAATTTTGTAATGTCCATTAACAAGCTTAAGTGGAGAACGTAAAACTTTACGATGATTACTTTCAATGACATTTGTGAATGGTGGATAAACAGGGGTATGTATTAATATATTGTCCCCTTCTTCTGTATAGGTCTGTACGACCGCTGCCAAAGATGGAACCACACCGGTATTGTATAATATGGACTGCAGGGGAATATCCCAGCCGTGATGAACACTTACCCAATCCTTGATTGCTTTTGGTAAGGATGGGGACGCAAATGTATAACCATAAATTCCGTGATCTAAACGTTTTTGTAGTGCATTTGTTACCTCTTTAGGCGGTTTGAAATCCATATCTGCGACCCACATTGGAAGGACGTCTTCTTCTCCAAAAACCGTTTTGGTCAATTCCCACTTCACTGATGACGTATTTTTACGATCAAAAATTTCATGAAAATATTGATTTTCCACTTCTATCCCACCATTTCTTTATTTATCGATTTCTATCTATATGATAAGATATGTAAACATAAATGAAAAATAATAAGGTGAATGTATAATGAATACACAACAAATGAATCTATTGTTAGTAGATTGTTTAAATGATTGGGACCCATTTCAAATCGGTACAGGCAATTACGATACGGAAATAGCTGATATCCTCCAAATAGTACAAACTGTTGACGATACTAATGAATTGGCCCATAACATCCAAGCTATATATGAATTCTCTTTTGATGAAGTAATTCCTCTTGCTCAATGTAAAAAATACGCGAAGAAACTCCTGGTTATAAAAAATAATAGTTCTTGCGAGATTGAATGAATGGGTGAAGGAATAAAAATTATCTCACCCCACCATTCTCTTTTTTCTGTAAATATTGTTCGATAATTGCTACAATCTCCTCAGGCTTTTCTTCGGGTATAAGATGTCCTGCCTGCTTAAGGATATGTAATTCGCTATGCGGTAGGTCTCCCTGTAACCTTTGACCGATAGAGAGAGGGACCACCTTGTCTGCCTCCCCCCATATGAGTAAACAAGGAGTGTTAATTGTTTTTAATAAGGTCTCATCCAAATCTCCCTCCCGGTCACGTATCATTCTCGCTAAGGAATAGAAGATATCCTTGTTTAAAAATGGTTCTAGATAACCATCCCTCATGGCATCATCAATCATTTCTTTTTCATATACAACGTTGTTTAAGTTTTTTTCTACACCTGATTTCTCAAGATATCTTTTTACAAAATGAGAAAAGAAAGGTAGGTGACTTGCGTAAACATACTTTGCTGGCATTTTCGGTAGATAAGAAGAGCTACATAATAAGACTACAGCCTCGAGCAAGTCTGGTCTTTGATGAGCAATGTTTAGGCAAATTTGTCCTCCCATTGAATGCCCAACCATCACGATTTGTTGAATAGATAATTTTTCAAGAAGTAAAATAATAGTTGAAGCAATATTTTCATAAGAGTAGATAAACTTTTTTGCTTTTCCGCTCTTCCCAAATGGTGGGAGGTCAATTGTGAGTACTGTATTTTCTTTTTGTAGCAATGGTATGAGCTTTCGAAAACTAAAACTGGAAGAAAGAAACCCATGCAATAATACAAATGATTGTTTAGGGGTTGGGTGTGGGTAATATTCATAATAAAAGTCATTTCCATTTAGAAGCATTTTATCGTTTGGCAATGGTTGTCCTCATTTCTTTACAGTGATGTAAGGTGTTACTATAAGTCATATCATTCGTGGCCATTACTTACAAGGAGAAACATTGTATTTTCGGCATAAAATAAAAAATAGGCAATCCTATAACAGATTGCCTTCAACAAAGGGGGAATTCTAGAAAGACTTACAATACAAGCCTTTCCGAATACCTACATGTTTATACGTAAAAATTGGAAATAGTTTCATTCGTATCCTGTTGATGAAGCATAGGATGGTTCAACTCGTTCTGATTTTGAAGGTCAACTTGTGGATTTGTAATAGTTGATACTGGGATGTCCAATATTGTACATAGCTTGAGGATTGTTAGCGTATCTGGGGTGGAAATACCTGACTCATATCTTTCGATTACTGCACTACCTACCCGCGCTCTTTTTGCAAGTTCAAATCTTGTTAACCCATGTTGTTCACGGACTAAGCGAATGTTTTCACCAATGTGATTCATTTTTATCCCCCCTTCTATATTTTATTTTACCACCAATAAACTTTTTTAATGGATAATTGTATGAACATTTCGTTAATTAATTGTGACTATTTATTGACTATCCATTTTACTTTTGATATTAGCTACAGAGTATGATATAATTTTTTATTGCGTATATAAACGATAAAATATTAATAATTAGGAGTGTTCCCATGTCAGAGAAAATTGAAGTAGGCAGCGTGATTACTGGTAAAGTAACAGGTATTCAACCTTATGGTGCCTTTGTTGCATTAGATGAAAATACACAAGGACTTGTTCACATTTCAGAAGTTACTCATGGCTTCGTTAAAGATATTAATGAACATTTAAGTGTTGGAGATGAAGTACAAGTAAAAGTACTTTCTATTGATGAAAATGCCGGAAAAATCGGTCTTTCTATTCGTGCAACACAAGAAGCACCAGCTCCAACAGAAAAAGAGAAAAAACCTCGTAAGCGTCCAAATAATCCTGTAGCTCAAAAAGTAGAGGATAATGGTAGCCAAGGTTTCAATACACTAAAAGATAAGTTGCAAGAGTGGATTGCACAATCTGAGCGTGAAGATTTAATCAAAAAATAAGCTAGTTCAGCTTCATAGAAGACACCGGGAAATCTCGGTGTCTTTTTTTTTGTTGAATGAAAGAATCATTTAGTTTCTTGGGAGAAACAATTACAGAGAGGCATTTATTTTATTTTTTAAAATAAATAAAAAAAGATGTATTCTTTGCAATCCTTAGTAAAAAAAATGATAATAACAAAAAAGGAAGGTGATAGAATGGAGAATTTTACATTTTGGAATCCAACGAGATTGATTTTTGGTAAAGGTGAACTTAGTAAATTAAGTGAAGAGATTTCTCCTTTTGGCCGTAAGGTGCTGGTAGTTTATGGTGGTGGAAGTATTAAAAGGAATGGTCTATATGATAAGGTAATGAATGAGCTTGAGAAAATGGATGCAGAAGTGTATGAACTAGGTGGGGTTGATCCAAATCCTCGTGTCTCTTCTGTTCGTGAAGGTGTGAATATTTGCCGCGAGAAAGAAATTGATTTCATTCTAGCTGTTGGTGGTGGGAGTGTTATCGATTGTACAAAAGCTATTGCGGGGGCAACGAAATTTGCTGGTGATGCTTGGGATATGGTGACAAATAAAGTAAGAATGGAAGAAGCGATTCCCTTTGGTACTGTCCTTACATTAGCTGCAACGGGTTCTGAAATGAATTCTGGAGCGGTCATTACTAATTGGGAAACACATGAAAAATTGTCTTGGGGAAGCCCAGCTGTATTCCCTCAATTTTCAATTTTAGATCCAGAACATACATATTCAGTGCCAAGAGACCAAACGATTTATGGCATAGTCGATATGATGTCTCATGTACTTGAGCATTATTTCCATTTGGAAGAAAATACGGACTTTCAAGATCGTATGTGCGAATCTCTCTTAACAACGATAATGGATACAGCTCCAAAACTAATAGATGACTTAGAAAATTATGAGCATCGTGCGACCATTTTATATAGCGGTACAATGGCGTTAAACGGTATTCTCAATATGGGTTATAAAGGAGACTGGGCAACGCATAATATTGAACATGCCGTTTCGGCAGTCTATGATATCCCTCATGGTGGCGGTTTGGCCATTTTATTCCCTCATTGGATTAAGCATACATTACATGCCAAGCCTGAGAGAATGAAACAATTAGCAATAAGAGTGTTTGAAGTCGATCCAACAGGTAAAACAGATGAGGAAGTCGCATTAGAAGGGATTGCTCGTTTAAGACTGTTTTGGAACAGTATTGATGCACCAGAACAATTATCAGATTATGGTATAGACGATAGCAAACTAGAAGATATGGCAAATAAAGCCGTTCATAATGGTCCTTTTGGTCGTTTTCAAGTATTAGATAAAGAGGATGTTCTTTCAATCTATCGTTCAGCATTATAAGGAAGAAGCTCTCGTGTGAAACGGGAGCTTTCTTTATAGGTTCTTATCATATTTGGGTTTAATGGAAATGTGATCACCTGGTATGAGTTTGCTTTATACAAGCATAGTAAAAAATGTGAAGGATAATTTGGCTTATGCACGAGTGATGGGTTATAAACCTTATTTTTGGAAATGATGTAATCATGAACTATATAACGGTTAAACTGGTTGTGCAAACCGTCGGTGGCGAAGACTGATTCTTGAAAAATTCCTTGTCTTTCGATAAAGTGATAGAGGACTATTGATTCATGAAATACATAAGCGGAGGAATAACGATGACTCATATACAGTTTGATTATACGAAAGCGTTTAGCTTTTTTAGTGAGCATGAATTATCATACTTAAAAGGAGCGGTAACAGCAGCGCATACCGCTATAGAAAATAAAACAGGAGCAGGTCATGAATTCTTAGGGTGGGTAGATTTACCGAAAAATTATGATCGCGAGGAATTTGCAAGAATTCAACAGGCAGCAACAAAAGTCAAGCAAGATTCTGATGTTCTTTTAGTAATCGGAATTGGTGGTTCTTACCTTGGCGCAAGAGCTGCTATTGAGATGTTACAACATAGTTTTTATAATGCTCTTTCAAAAGAAAAAAGGAAAACACCTCAAATCGTTTTTGTAGGCAATAATATTAGCTCAAGTTATATACATGATGTCATCGATTTATTGGAAGGTAAAGACTTTTCTATTAATGTCATTTCTAAATCTGGAACAACGACAGAACCAGCAATTGCCTTTCGTTTATTTCGAAAAATATTAGAAGAGAAATATGGCGTAGAGGAAGCTAGAAAACGAATTTACGCTACCACTGATAAAGAAAAGGGCGCGTTAAAAACATTAGCGAATGAAGAAGGCTATGAGTCATTTATTATTCCGGATGATATTGGTGGAAGATACTCTGTGTTAACAGCCGTTGGATTATTACCAGTTGCCGTTGCGAATATTGATATTAATCAAGTAATGGAGGGGGCTGAAGCCGCTCGTAAAGAGTTAAGTTCTGCCGATATAGAAGAGAATATCGCATATCAATATGCAGCAGTAAGGAATGTCCTTTATAATAAGGGCAAAACAATTGAAATGCTTGTTAATTATGAGCCGGGGTTACAATACTTTTCAGAATGGTGGAAGCAATTATTTGGTGAAAGTGAAGGAAAAGATCAAAAAGGAATTTATCCTTCATCTGCCAATTTTTCTACTGATCTTCATTCACTTGGTCAATATGTGCAAGAAGGTAGAAGAGATTTATTTGAAACAGTTATTAAAGTGAAGAAACCACGACATGAAGTGAAAATTGAAAACCTTGAAAATGACTTAGATGGTTTAAACTATTTAGCTAATCAATCGATTGATTTTGTGAATCATAAAGCATTTCAAGGAACAATGCTTGCCCACACAGATGGAGATGTACCTAACCTCATTGTAACGATTCCAGCAATGGATGCATTCACTTTTGGTTATCTTGTCTATTTCTTTGAAAAAGCTTGCGCTATTAGCGGGTATTTACTTGGGGTGAATCCATTTGACCAACCTGGTGTGGAAGAATATAAAGTGAATATGTTTGCATTGCTAGGTAAACCAGGTTATGAAGAGAAGAAAAAAGAGCTTGAAGAACGCTTGAAATAAAAGCCTTCAACTCTTAATGGTCTAATAAGTAAACATAAAACAATTGTATATGGCTGATTGACCACAATTCATGCATAAAGTCTATAGATCAGCCATATATTTTTGAGATTTTATCAATCATAAGGTTTCTATGTCCAAGATTAACTTGTATTTCTTCAAATGATACCCAGCCTCTTTTCATATAACCTTCAATATCTCCTTTTAGGTATGTTAATCAACAATTTTTACATTCTCCTCTAAAATATATGCTCTTATTTTTAAAAAAATAAGACCTGGTTGGTCTTAGATGCTACTTTCCATCCACCGAGCACTTCCTTGCTTCGATACTGAAAGTCCGAATAGGTCATAGATAGAGAAATGCCCTAGGTTGTTTTCGTTTACTAGATAAGCGTACCGAAACATAAGATCAGTAAATGAAGATCAGTAAATGAAATACATATTGGCTATGGGTTTGTTTATCCCGGTATCGGTATTTATAGCGTGAAGGGTTTATATTACTACTTTTTTGTTATGTTTTGAAGAATAATGAAAATTAATATCCTCTATTCATTAAATAGACAAACCAAACAGCATGATTTTGCTCATCTTTAGCTGCTCTAATAAATTGTTCTTTAATATATGGGTCACTGGTTTTATCGGCAATTTCTAAATAGAAATCCACAGTTTGTTGCTCATCGTTAAATGAATAATCTAAACCAGTTTGATAAGAATTTGGACATTGATCAGTTAATTGAGGCGAATGCTCATGCCCTGTTAGTTGTCTGTATATTTCGTTAAAAATCCTAAAATGTTTTTTCTCATCTTGTCTTATTTCTTTAATAATAGTCCTAGTTTTCTCATTAGGTGCTAATTGCTGAAGTTTCTTATAACAATTAATTGCAGAGTACTCACCATTAATGGCTTTAGAAATATCCATTATAAGTTCGTGATTGTCTCTGAATTGTATTGGCTTACTCATATAGTACATTTAATCAACTCCTTAATCTAAATCAGTTTAGAATATGCAATTTGAAAAATTAAGGAATTTGTCCACAAGAATTATTAAGACTACTAGTACTGAGAATAATGGTGATGAACAAACTCAACGGTTTCACCCATGCTCTAAACAGAGGGTGGAAGGCCGCTATAGGGAATAAGGTGAAAATTGGTGAAAAACAATTCTCATTCCTCCCCATTAAGTAAAAGAATTTATAGCTGAGGCTTGTCTTTGGTACATAGTGATTTGAAGACCCTATGACGAAAGAATTTCTTTTTAAAAGAGCTACCGAAGAAAAAATGATTAAGCTCTTTTTTTAATTAGGGTATCTATTCAAAGGGTAACGGGGAACGAGCACCTTTAATACAGGTCAAGGCATGTGGTAAATAATGTTTAATCGTTTAGGAGATACACCGCCCATGGTTCTTTAAAAGCTTTGTGTAAAATTTCTTTCATTTGTTCTACCTTCAATTTTATCTCTTCACATTCAGAACTTTCAATAATGGTAACTCATGGACTTTAGGTGAAATTATAGTTTTTTTAGAGAAGTTATATGGCGGTTACAAATTATGAGGAAACTTTGATTTAAACAAGTAACATTTGTAGGCTGATATCATAATGTATAAAAGGTGAGTAACAGTGAAAAAGAAAAAGTATGGATGAACGAAAAGCAAGAGAAAGAAGGAAAATAATAAAGAGCCGGAGTGACATTATTTATGCCAATTAATTCTACTGATAAATCTGAGAAATCTGTTGAAGAAAAAATTAAGAACATCGAAAGCAATATTGTAATTACACAGTGGATACAAGTAGTTGGCGTTTTATCCGAAGCTGTTCTTCTTACTAAACTATATCTCTTAAAAGATAACGACAATATAAACTTAACTGGGGAGGGTAAAATATTATCTGGCATATGGGTACAAACAATAGGACAATTAGTAGAGGCTACTGGAGTAACTAAACAATTAGAAACTTTAGACGATCTAACATTGCTTAAATTTCAAGAAATTGCGGTTGCCGGAGATTTACTTCAATCCATAGGAGCAGGGCTACAAGCAATTGGAGGAGAACAGATTTTAGCTGAAGATGGTATAGGGAACATTTATGAAAATATAATACCTTAAAATGAAAACAACGGCACATAACTCTTTAATAAGTAAGAGTATCAATTACCCCTTTAGTTGTCGAAAGGATTATTAAGTTAATGATTATTTCAGGAGAAAAGCTTGTAATTTCTGGAGCCATTATACTTGCTATAGGTGCCGTTGTTGAGGGCATAGGTCAAACAGAATCATCTTTTACGGGCACAGATTTAGGTAAGGATCTTATTGTAGAAGGAAATTCAGTTGAAGCATTTGGGAATTCTTTGCAGGCTGTGGGGAGAACGCTACTACTAAATGACAAAAGAGAGGTCACACCTTCAGAGCTTTATACTATTACAGGAGCATGGCTAGAAGCTGCAGGAAATACAGGGAATGCGGTAGGAATAAGTATTGAACTGTCAGGGTTAGAAGAAGATGGAATTCTCATTGATACTCTTGGTAGTGAAGTTCAAGGTCTAGGTGCAGGACTTGAAGCATATGGTGCATATATTTCGGAGGATTCAAACTTTAGAGCTCTAGGCATTTTAGGTAATGGACTTATATCTTTCGGATCCTTTGTTGTAGCAATTGGGAATATCTTTATATTAAATAATTTTAGAGATAAAGGAGATTTAATACTTTTCATTGGAAGTTGGTTACAAGTGATCGGATCTTTTATTTTAATATTCGCAATAAATAAAGAGTTTGTCACTTAGTTCTTTTACAAACTTTTTTTAAGGAGAAATGTTAGTAAGGGGGTGTTATTATGAGTAAACAATATGCACAAACAATACAACTAATTGGTGGGAATATCATTAATATTTCTCAAGTGATATCTCCAAAAATAAATAAGAATAGACTTATATTAAATAAAATTGAATATATTGATAATATTACTAAATGCATTAATTCAGGCTATAATTGTTTATTTTCGATAGAAAATACTGAAAAATCAACAATAATGAACAGTGAGCTTAAATCTTTAGTAAAAGCATATAGGAAACTAATAATATGTTTAGAAGATTTATTACAGGAAATAAAGGGATCACCAAATATCAAAATTGAAAATTTAAGTACCCATTTTGTTAATCTAGAAAAAATAGAAACAGAACTATATTTAGCTACAATGCAAATGATAGAAAAAATAAATAAAAAAAACAAGTAAAACTTATATGCTAATAAGGAATGGTTTATATTATTTTAGGTGTAATTATATAAAGAGTTTTAATAAGGGGATTTGATCTCTAGTTAAAATACCTGTCGCATTTACTGCATTATTTAATTTTGTTAAAGCATCCTGGAGAATTTTTTTACTTGTTCTTAATCTAGGATTAGAAATAATTATTCAATTATCATGCTCAATTTGTTTAACTCCTTATTTCTTAGCTCAATTATTAAATATGATAAGCAGAAAAAATCAGGTGAAATGATGATATTAGCCAAGAAACATTTCTAGGCTAATATCATAATGCTAAAAGACGAACTGTACCATAAATTTATTAGATGAAAAATATTGCATTTGATATCGTCATTGTGTGGTTTTAGAAGTTGTTGGTATTTTATGCATTTAAAGCTGTTCTTCTTTTTAATTATATAATTTAAGTATATTCAAAAATAACAACTCTGGGCGTTTAGGTATAGGATTTATATTATTCAGATCCTTCATATCTTAGATTATTTAGATGGAGGTATAGTTCAATATGAATAAAAATAGTAATAGTTCAATTGAAATCGAAGAAGCTAAAAATATTTATATAGGAAGATTATTTACATTGGGTGGGTCAGTTTTATTTTTAATTGGATCATTAATAGCAGCAATTGTAGGTTACCAAGCTTATATGAGACTTTTAAATGGTTAAACCCCTCTATATAGAAGGGTTTTTTTGTATAAGTGACAACCTTATTATATACTTTAAAGAACATCAAGCCTGGTATTTTTTGTTTTCGATTTTAACGATTAATTGATTCGATTCTTTAGCCACTTTTTTTGTCTCCATTACAAGTTGAAAGATGTTTTCGCTACAACGCTGTGCCCCTTTAATTAAAAGTGGCACCCCTATGGAATCAATTCCAAGACCTCGTGAAAAAAAGCCTCCGAGTGTCATAGCTAACGGTACAACAGGAGAGGTATTAGAAAATATTATTTTTTTATTCATAGTTTGATGCTGTAGAGATAAAAGTTCACTAAAATTATATAGTGATTTTACAGTTAGTTTGGATGATCTTCTCCCGATAGTATAAACCGTATTACCATCACTATCAATTCCATGATAAATAAACTCCCCAGCGTCCTTCTTTTTTAGCTTGTTAAAGTACGGAACAGATAAAATCTCTTCTTTACTTGGTATTAAATTAGTATCACTCAAAATATTTAGGTGATAGGCAGCGGCTAAAGAGGTGGTATGGGTACCTCCAAAATCGTGATATATATAGATGATTTTTTCTTTCATATCCATCCATCCTCTCTTTTATAATTAGGGTAATCCTACTTCATTCTTTCCATAAAAGTAGCCTATTATAATTCCTTGGAGATTCTTGAGAGGAGCCAAAAGGTGGAAATGATAATCGAAAAATAGGAGAACCGGCTTAAGAGTGGTAATTATAAGTTAACCAGCTCTCGATAATAGCTATGAGAAACGTCTCTGTGCTCAGTTAACTTTGATCCTTCCATAGTACTTGCCAACTCTATTTAAACATGACTAGTATCTGATTAGAACTTATTCTATCCAACACACGGTAACCTGTTTCTGAATATGTGGCGATTCCTTCATCATTCGGTAAACAGTAACCATTAATTGAGCAACTACCATCATCAGTCACTAGCAATTGACCGAGTAATCCAACTGTTACCCACTCTTTACGTTTACTTCTTGGTATATAAGATTGCTGTGAATCGTATGCGGGGGTTAATTTTGGTGCCACTCGCGTTACTTTGCGAGGTACTCATCATTAGAGTCACTTGGAATTTGTTCATATTGAGTACGGCCCCATTGATTCTTTAGATACTTATGATGCCAATGCAGTTCAGCGGCATTCCCCTTAATGGCGGAGGCAGCACTTGTAATGCCTAAAATATAGCTGTCTGCGCTGGTTGCTATTTTCACCTTTTTACCTTGTAATGTGATAAATCTACCTGGTGTAATGCTGTTTCCATCAATCGTTTCAAACATTTCAGCATAGTCAGCGCCATTTTCATGAAGTGTACCATCGATAAATAAATCTCCTGTACATCCTTGGAGTAGCGCAGCTGAACCTCTGTTGCTAGCACTTGTTCCATTACCGACATGCCAAGAATAATTGTCTGTTGTTTCTCCATATATTCCCATTATATGTGAACCGATATTTGTAGCTATATTTTGAAACCCTTCAGCATGAGAAAAAACACCTTGGGCTACATTATTTTGTCCTTCTACATGAGCGGCTTGACCAGTCGCGTTATTGTTGACACCCTCCGCATGTGAGGCATTCGCTGTAGATAGGGTATTTAAACCTTCTGCATGAGCACCTGTGCCGCTTGCGGTGGTTCCGTAACCTTCAGTATGCGAACTATTACCAGAAGCAGTATTGGGTAAAGAAGCGTTATTTGCATTCGCTCCCCTTCCACATGGGCCCCATTTCCAGAGGCGATATTATTGAACCCTTCTGCATGTGCATAGTTTCCACTAGCGGTGGTTCCTCTTCCTTCTGCATGAGAATAATCCCCACTTGCTAGTGTTGTATTTCCTTCAGCGTGAGCGTTTATACCTTCTCTTCTTGTACGAGATCCTTCGGTGTGCGACGCGTATCCTGCTGCTGTCATTTCTATTCCCTCGGCATGGGTAAAAGCATTTGAAGCAACAGTTGAACTTCCTTCAGCGTGAGAAACATAACCGCTTGCTTGGGTGAAAAGACCTTCTGCATGAGCAAAGCTATCAGATGCTACGCTGGTACCACCTTCTGCATGTGAAGTGGAGCCAGATGCAGTCGTTAAATATCCTTCTGCATGAGAGTTAGTACCAGAAGCGATAGACCCTTGCCCTTCTGCATGATAAATACTCCCAGAAGCATTTGGCTGAAAGCCTTCCGCATGAGCATAAGAATTATTTGCAACTGTACTTCTTCCTTCTGTATGAGCAACAAAACCACTTGCTTCAGTGTCCATTCCTTCCGCATGCGTGTAGTCACCACTAGCTGTTGTTGTATTCCCTTCTGCATGGGCACTAAGACCACTGGCTAAGGTGAGTGTTCCTTCCGCATGAGCTGACTCACCTTCAGCAGTTGTTAAACTCCCTTCCGCATGAGAAGCGTCACTAACAGAAGTGGTTTGAAACCCCTCTGTGTGAGCAGCTGTGCCAATAGCATTTGTTTGGCTCCCTTCCACATGAGAAGCGACTCCAGTAGCTAATGTTTCAAACCCCTCCGCATGAGAAGCATTACCATCAGCAGTCGTTGAATTCCCCTCCGCGTGAGCAGCTTCACCGTTTGCATTTGTATTTATTCCACCTGCATCAGAACAGGCACCATTTGCATTGCGATTACATTCTGCCATTACATAATTCTCTCCTTTCATACGGGTTAATAAAATTATATAGATGTATTTTTAAAAGAGGTTAACTGAAGGCACTCTGTATACATTTACCCTTCATCTGCTTTAACTTATGAGTTGAGCACTTATCACGATTGTATGTTTGTCCATTAAGGTTAGCTATTTTTGCGAAGAAGCCTAAAGAGAAGTGAAAAGCGCTAGTATTAGTGAGAGGGAATAGGGTAAAACTAAGCAAAATATGATGTTGAAAGGAATGAAAGCAATGAGAGAAATTCATTCTAATATCGAGGGAAAGCAATATCACTTGTTTAAACTGGAGCAGTTATTAAAACCAATGGGTTATACAATTGGAGGGAATTGGGATTATGACCATGGTGCGTTTGATTACAAGATTGATACGAACAATGGTTATCATTTCTTACGTATACCCTTCAAATCCATAGATGGTCAATTAGATACAAGCAATTGTACAGTAGAACTGGGAACACCTTACCTCTTGTCACATATTTACGAGAGCAATATTGATGAAAATAACGCAAATATCGGTAATTTCTCTGCTTCATTTAATCAATTTCAGGCACCAGTTGATAAGGACGGAGAAGTTACCGAAAGATATGTAGCTATAGGTCACGAGCTTGTTAAAGAACTAGAGGGGATTTTGCAATATTAATTTTTTATCGTGATAAGCAAATCCTCTGCTTGAAGTGAAAACGGGTGAGGGGGATGAATAATCATCTCTTCTCCTCGTTTGATGCCAAGAATCAATATATCTTCATTCATTAAGCTAATACTTACATCACGAAAATTAGCCCCAATATGGTCAGTCAATATGGGCTCAATACCTAGTCTTCTTTGATCAATTTGCCTTAGTAAACTGAGAAATGCCGTAACCATTTCTCTTGAAGTAAGGCTACTAATCATGACAAAGCTTGTTAATAAGTTCGTTTGCACGATTTCATCTGCGCCTGCTCGCTTCGCATTTTTCATCTGTTCAGTTGTTAGGATTTCTACAATACAAGGTAAGGATGGATTCATTCCTTTAACAGCAATTAACGTCAAGATACTGTGCATATCTGCTTGGTGTTCGTCTTTGTTTTGATCAGCGGTAATAATCAATTGTCTAGCGTCCATTACACTTGCTTTCATGAGCACATCATCTCTTTGTGGATTGCCTTTGACGAAATGAAGGTTTTGGTGGGGCAATGGATTTTCCTCCAATGTTTCATCAATTAATGTGACGGGTACGCTATTAACATAGCTACATATCGTTTTCAAAATTTCTCTCGAACGAGCATTCCAACCGATGACAATAATATGATCACGGTCTTTAAACTTGAAATTTCCTTGAATATAGTCATTTTGCTTAGCGACAGCGGCAGTAGACAATGCAACGAAATAAGAAGCAATAAAACCTGCTCCTGTCAAAACAAGGACAATTCCTGCTAGTCTTCCGACAACAGAGTGAGGCACAAAGTCACCATACCCGACAGTTGAAGCAGTTATGACAGCCCACCAGATACCATCAAACCAAGTAGGAAAACTATTTGGCTCTAATAAGTGAACAAAACCGCCAAATAGGATAATTGTCATCAGTGCCATGATGAGTATACGAAAGACCAATGGTAAGCGAGTGAAATAAGAATACAGATAATGTGGCATTTTATAAACTCCCCTAGAAAATAGTATTATTTAGTATAGGTGAAAATCCATTTTCATAAACGATTTTCACCGATAAATGAAAAGGAAGAGAGGAGAAAGAGAATGAAAGTATTAGTAATAGGAGCGAACGGGCAAATTGGTAAACAAGTGATGGATAAATTAAGTGAAACAACCGGTGATATACCTGTAGCAATGGTAAGAAAAGAAGAACAATTAACTGATTTTAAAAACCGTGGGATGGAAGCGGTCCATGCATCATTAACTGGTACGGTTGAAGATTTGGCTAAGGCTATGCAAGGATGTGATGCTGTTGTCTTCACAGCAGGATCAGGAGGCCATACAGGATATGACCAAACATTGCTCATCGATTTAGACGGCGCAGGTAAAGCAATCGAAGCAGCGGAAAAAGCCGACGTTTCTAGATTTGTGATGGTTAGTGCCATACATGCGAATGACCGAGAAAAATGGTCAGCGATTGAGCCATATATGGCAGCTAAACATTATGCTGATAAAATGCTGATGAATAGCTCATTAGACTACACGATCGTACGTCCTGGTGGCTTATTAAATGAACCAGGAATAGGGAAAGTGAAGGCTGCTGCTTCTCTTGAAAGAAATACAATTCCACGTGAAGATGTGGCTGCAACAATCGTTGAGGTGCTTCATAATGATCAGACCATTCATAAATCATTCGACCTCGTTACAGGGGAGGAAACGATAGGTGAGGCGCTAAAAGGGATTTAGTAAAAAAAATACAGAGACATGGAAATAAATAGAAAGAAACTAGAGCAAATTCTAATAGAGAATTTGCTCTAGTTTCATTTGGAAACAATCTGTTTATAATTTCGTTGCCGACATACTCATGAATTTTTCTTCATATAAGGAATCCCTCCAATTCAAATTAAAAAACGACGAAGAGTACTCAGCTGCCTAAAATGATATTTCCAATTCATTGCTGCAGTTTTTAGATAGATATTACTTTCAGCATTCATTGCATAAAAAATAGTCATATGAGGGGAGGAAAACTTCTATTAAATAAAACCTTCCTGTTGGTGCTGTTCAAATATTTATTTTTCATAGATAATATTCTTTTAAGTACTTTATGAAGGAGAGGAAACAATGGGCATACGTTCTTTTATCCCATTATTAGTTTTATTGAGCTTGTTAGTTAGTTGTACGCCAGAAGGGGAATCCCCATTTACAGAGGGAAGACAAACAAATGATTATCAGGTTGATAGTGACTATTATAAAGAGGCAAAAGGGAAAACGGGAGATGAATTAAAAGCAGCACTTCATGAGATTATAGATGATCATAATGAACTGACTTATCGTGAGGTATGGGAAGCGTTAATGGTGACAGATGAAGATCCACAAAATAGAGACAATGTAATTTTATTCTATAGTGGAAGATCGCAAGACAAGGACTTAAAAGGTCCAGATGCAGATGACTGGAACCGTGAACATATTTGGGCAAAATCCCATGGTGGATTTGATACTGATCCAGGTGTAGGAACAGACCTGCATCATTTAAGGCCGACGGATGTAAGTGTAAATGCTTCTAGAGGAAACTTAGATTTTGATAATGGTGGAAAAGAACATCAGGAAGCAAAGGGTAATTATTATGATCATGATTCTTTTGAACCTCGTGATGAAGTGAAGGGTGATATTGCCAGAATGCTTTTCTATATGGCGGTACGTTATGAGGGAGATGATGGCGAGTTAGATTTAGAATTGAACGATAGAGTCAATAATGGACGCACGCCTTTGCATGGAAAATTATCCGTTTTGTTAAAGTGGCATAAAGAGGACCCTGTAGATGAGAATGAACAACGTAGAAATCAATTCATCTATGAAGAATTTCAAAATAACCGCAATCCCTTCATTGATAATCCTGAATGGGCATTTGCTATTTGGGATGATGAACAGTAAAAGTGGAATAGAGTAAGTCTGGTATAATTGTAAATTTTTTTACATTTCAACCAGACTTTTTTTACTTCACGAGAATGAAAGGCAGGCTCATTTTAGCAATAAACAAAATAACTTTAATTTTAAAAAAATAAGCCATTTGTATCAAAAACAATATTGACAGTTGATTTGTATGATGTTAGTTTAAAAGTACTTACATGTTCTTTATAAAGAACTAACAAAGAGGGAGGTAGCGCATGACAGCAATTACTGGTATATGGAGCTTCAATGAGTGGGAAATTCCCGTTCATTATGGGGATAGGATGTTGCAACAGTTTCAAGGGTTCCGTTATGATCAAGTGCAAACAATAAGAGAGCGCCGCCTATTCTTAAGTTGTTCTTTAAATTGGATTACACCACAATCTATGGGTGAGGAAATTCCTTATTATAATCGAGAAAAAGGGTTAGCTATTATATGCAATAGTATTATTGATAATCGCGAAGACTTATACCAGCTATTAAATATTCGGAAGTATGAGAGATATATGATTACCGATAGTCAACTGATTTTATATGCCTATGAAAAATGGGGAGAAGATTGTCCTAGGTTTTTAGTCGGTGATTTTGTATTCATGATTTGGAATGACAAAAAACAAACATGGTTTGGAGCTAGAGATTTCTCAGGCACGAGAACATTATATTTTACTAAAAATGCTTTGTTCTTTTCATTCGCATCGACTATGGGTGCACTACTGACTTTACCAGAAGTAGAAGATACATATAATGAGAACTGGATCGCTGAATATCTTGCTAATCCATTAACGATAGAATCAGTAGATTTAACCTCAACAGTCTATCAATCAATCTATCAAATTCCACCTTCACACTCAATCACGATAACGAAACATCATACGCAGTTTAAACAATACTGTCACCTACTAGAAGAAAGAGAACCGCTTAAACTAAAGAATGATGAACAATATATTGAAGCATTTCAAGAATTATTTCAAAAAGTAGTTGATTCTAAATTAAGAACATTTAAGGGAAAAGGTGCTCATTTAAGTGGGGGGTTGGATTCAGGTACAGTCACTGCATTTGCGGCCAAATCATTACAAGGGGAACCGTTACATACTTTCAGTTACATCCCTATTCCCAAGTTTGAAGATTGGACACCCAAAAGTAGACAAGCGAACGAAAGACCATGGATTGAAGAGATGCTTAAGCTATACCCTACTCTCGTTCCGCATTTCTTATCTTTCTCTGACCGTAATGCTTATACAGAAATGGATGAGTGGTTGAATGTGATTGAATCACCTTATAAATACTTCGATAATACGTATTGGTTACGAGGGATTTACGAACAAGCATCAGCTTTGGATATAGGTATTCTCCTCAATGGCCAACGTGGCAATTGGACCATTTCTTGGGGTCCAGCGCTTGATTACTATGCAAGTCTTCTTAAAAAGTATCGATTATTACATTTTTTAAAAGAGACTAATTCCTATAGTATCGCTTTAGGTGTTGATCGAAAAAAAGTTTGGTCGACTATTATAAATAAAAAAATAAGAGCATCCCATGTGAATCGGGGGCATCCCTTTCCACAATTTATTCATCCTGCATTTGCAAGACAAACAAAGGTGTATGAAAAATTAAGAGATAACGGTATAGACCAAGCGGGGAACGGGCTAACTAATGCATATCAAGTGAGAGAAAAACAATTCAATGACCTCTATTATTGGCATACAACAGGGGTATATGGCGCAAAAATGGCCTTGAAATATGGAGTAATTCCTAGAGATCCTACAGATGATTTACGAGTGGTCCGTTTTTGTTTATCGCTTCCGGAGGATCAATTTGTGAAAAATGGATTCAATCGTGCCTTTATTCGTAGAGCAACAAAAGGATATTTACCGAATCTTAACCGATTAAATGTGAAAAGTAAGGGTGTGCAAGGTGCAGATGGGCTGCTGCGTCTCCTACCAAATTGGTCGTCTTTTCTAAATGAAATGGAAAAAGCACTAAACGATCAGCGCATTCAGCACTTTATCGATGTGTCAGTCATCCGGGACCATCTAAAGCGTATTCAGCAACCACAAGCAAACCAGGTGTTTGATGATGATTTTCGCATAGCGATGCGGACACTCATTCTTTACCGTTTTCTTATTAAAGGAGGTGAAACAAGTGACAAAAATTTGGCAAACACCCATTTTG
Organism: Cytobacillus sp. FSL R5-0569; assembly: GCF_038007265.1. Lineage (NCBI taxonomy): Bacteria > Bacillati > Bacillota > Bacilli > Caryophanales > Bacillaceae > Cytobacillus > Cytobacillus sp. FSL R5-0569. The sequence continues at coordinate 3,745,656 of NZ_JBBOWW010000001.1, read as the reverse complement.
CAAGAACTTGAAATAAAAAGAACAATGGGAGGACCAGGATTAAAAATCCCGGATGCTGTCCAACCAGATGAAGATGAAACCATTCATCATTCGTAAGCACATTAAAGGAACCGGCCCTTGTGCTTATGTATAAGGGCTTCTTAGAAAAGAGTTGGAGAGATAATAAGTTTAATTGACATTTCGTGCGCTAAATTTGGACGCTATTGCTCTTAGGTATAGCTTAAAAAAACAGGATAGGCAGAGTCCTTTCTTTTACGCTTATAGGCAGTGGTGTCTGGCGCTTTTCTAAGAAAGGAGGATCGTTTTGGATAAGAAGACACATAAATATCGGGCATTCGGTTTATATGTATTAAGTGATATTCCATTTAAAGAACTTGTTGCTAGCGAAGAATCTGAGCCCTCTAATCCTATTGAGATGATTAGTATTAAACAAAGAGATTTATCATCTATATGGGATAATTATGGAGAGAAAAGAAAATTTAAAGTATTAACAGATCAATCCGTTCTATTTACAGTTAATGAAACGGCAACTTTCTATATTGAGGGGGGCAGGAGTATTTATTTTGACCCTCATCCTAGTAGTTCAATAGATAAGGTCCGTTTGTTTATATTAGGATCGTGTATGGGTGTACTGTTAATGCAAAGGCGGATATTACCCCTTCATGGAAGTGCAGTAATGAAGGATGGCAAAGCCTATTTAATTGTCGGAGATTCAGGGGCAGGAAAGTCGACACTAGCTTCGACGCTTATTCTTAAAGGATGGTCGTTATTAAGTGATGATGTCATACCTATTCAATTAGTAAACGGCACAGCCTATGTAGTACCGAGCTACCCACAACAAAAACTATGGGATGAAAGTATTATAAAGTTAGGTTTATCAGTTACAAGTTATCATCCTCTTTTTGATAGAGAAAATAAATATGCGATACCTGTACAGAATGTATTCACACATCACTCGGTTCCACTTGCAGGTATTTTCGTACTACATCAGGTGAATGAAAGGCCAAAAGAAATACACCCTTTAAATGGGTTGCAAAAAATTGAAGTTTTGGATGCTCATACATATCGTCCTTTTATGATCGGGCGGTTAGGACTATTAGCTTGGCATTTTGACTTATCGGTTAAGATTGCTAGTCAAATTCCTATGTATGCGATCGAGCGGTCGAACTTATTTTCAGCATATGAGCTGGCAGATACGATTCATAACTTGTTTGAGGAGGAGCAGAATGATAACAAAGAAGCCATTGTCAATCAATGATATCGTGAAACAAGTAAGTGGAAATATGGTAAGCGATATGAACGGTGAGAAAGTGATGCTGAATATTGAAAACGGTAAGTATTATAATTTAGGTGTCATTGGTGGTGAAATCTGGGGAAAGATGCAAGAAGGCGTGTTAATCTCTTCTCTCATTGTGCAAATGCAAGCAGAATACGAAGTGGAGCAAATCAAGTGTGAAGAAGAGGTGTTTTCCTTTCTTGATCAGCTTTTAAAAGAAGGGCTTATTGAAGTACATCAACATGAATAGCATACTTTTTCATAAACTTAAACATTTTCTTGCTCTTCCCTGGGAGAAAAAACAATTATTAATAGAGGCCCTAATTTATCTAGCTTATGCAAGAATCTATAAGCAGTTACCATTTTCTAAAGTTTCACATCTATTAGGTAAGCATATGAAAGAGACAGAACAAACACAGGACCTTCATAGAGAGAATCCTATTCAACAAATTTCTGAAGCAGTACATCATATGAGTCGGTATACGTTTTGGGAGAGTGAATGCTTAGTGAAGGCTGTTGCTTGTATGAAAATGCTTGAAAGAAGAGGAATAGAAAGTACTTTATATTTAGGGACTGCAAGGGATGATTACGGTGAGTTTGTCGCTCATGCATGGTTAAGAAGTGGTACTTTCTTTCTGAGCGGGGCGCATGAAAAAGATAAGTTTACAATTGTTAGTATGTTTGCATGTATACCGAAAAAGGAGAAGGAGAGATGGTAAGAACGTCATTGGATAATCAAAATTTACCTTTAGAAATGCAGCTGATCGTATCATTGATGAAAAATGAAAAGCAATTAGTACTTTCATTATGTACCAAGGTAGATTGGGATCAGTTCCTGCTAGCAGTAAAGCATCATCGAATATTCCCGCAAATATATCATGCAATAAATGAACAAAGGGTAGCTGATAAGATGCCAGCATATATATTTACAAAAATAAAGAAAGATTATGAGCAGAATATCTATCGTATGCTGCATTTGACTGCGGAAATGCACACACTCTATTTGCAGTTTCAACAAGCATCTCTACCGCTTCTTTTTCTCAAAGGTCCGATACTAGCTAAAGAGCTTTACGGTGATCTGTCTTTGCGTACTTGTGCTGATATTGATTTGCTGGTGCCGATTGAACGTATTGAACAAGCAGAACAATTAATGCTCCTACAAGGTTATGAAAAAGATGAATATATTGAATCGGTGATGGATGATTGGAAATGGCGACATCACCACTTTACCTATTTTCATAAGCAACATCGAACGAAGGTAGAAGTTCACTGGCGCCTTCACCCTGCACCAAGCACAGAGCCCCATTTTACCGAGTTATGGGAGAGACGAAGAGAAAGCCAATGGAGTAGTCAAATTAGCTTTCCTTATTTAGGTGAAAAAGATTTATTCTATTTCTTAAGTACTCACGGTGCTAGGCACGGTTGGTCAAGGTTAAGATGGCTGTTCGACATTCATCAGATCTTGTTACAGGGAAGTTTTGTGAATGATAAGGACTGGTCACATCATTTAACCCAATACCAATACGATAAAATCGCTGGGCAGGCATTATTATTATCAGTGAAACTATTTAATTCAAATGTAAAATCAACATGCATGGATAAGCGTGCATCAATAAAATTAGCAAGGGGTGCATCGTTTTATTTTCACCAATTGGTTTCGTTACATGATCATCATGTACCAAAGGAAATTGCTCATTATCATGCGCAATATTTACGTAGTTTATTTACTTTGAAGCAGAAGTTCATTCATTATTTGCAATGGTTCTATCCTTTGTCCGAAGATTATCAAGCATTCCCGTTACCGAAAAAATGGTTCCCACTTTATTATGTGATAAAACCTTTTCTATGGCTAAATAGGAAACGGCAAATACTACAAAATGCAAGAAAGAAAACTTGTTGACTTGTTCTTTATAAAGAACTAAAATGAAATAAATCTAATCTAATTCTATTTTTTTACTCTTTTTGTTCTTTATAAAGAAAATACAAAAGGTGGATTACAAATGAACAGATATTTGAATGAACCTGAGGCTAAAGAAATACAATTACCTGAACTATTTAAAGTCATTAAGAAAAGGTTTTGGCTGGTGCTTCTTTTTACGTTGCTTGCTTGTGGGATTGCTTTTATTTATCACTTATTAAATAAACCAACGTTACTCTATCAAAGTGATACGAATATTATTATTGGGGCAGAAGTAGGGTATCGAAATACTCTACAGGTCATCATTAGAGACACAGTGGTGTTAGAGGAAGTAATTAAAGAATTGAGATTAGCGGAAACAAGTGATCAATTAGCGAATAAGATTGCTGTTACGAGTGTTGATGATACGCAGGTGGTGAATATAACCGTAGTTGATTCACATCCAGAAAGAGCCGCTTTAATTGCTAATACTACAGCAAAAGTGTTTATTGAAAAAATCCCGACAATTATGGATTTTGATGAAGTCAGCATTTTGTCGGAGGCAAGAACAAACCCGACCCCTATTAATGAAAGTAATGGGCTGAATATAATAGTAATTGCAGGGGTATTAGGTTTAGTTGCGGGAATAGGCTTTATTTTTCTATTAGACTCATTAAATGATTCTGTAAAGTCAGAAAGCCAGCTTGAGAGATTAATCGATGTGCCAACAATTGGTACTGTTTCAATCATACATACAAAAAATTTGAAACAAAAGAAACAAAAACAAACAATGAAAGAAAGGAGGAAGACTAATGGTCAATATGCGGAAATGGAAAATCGGTACGAGCAATAAGGGACGAAACTTAGTCACTTATTTGTACCCTCATTCTATCATTTCTGAACAATTCCGCACGATAAGAACAAATATCCAATTTATCAATGGTGAGAAAAAGCATATGGTCTTGCTTATTACTTCACCAGATCGTTATGAAGGTAAAACGACTATGATAGGCAATATTGCTGTATCAATTGCGAACCAAAAAGAGAAAGTACTCTTGATTGATGCTAATTTAAGAAATCCAGCATTGCATCAAATGTTTATGGCAGCTCAAGAGCCTGGTTTAACAGATGTATTGAAAGGCGATGCAATACAGGAAGAAGTGACTATTTCTACGCAAATTCCTGGCCTAAAACTATTGCCTAGTGGGAAGATTCCATCCAATCCCTCAGAACTACTTGGTTCTAGTGTCATGAAGAAGCTCATAGCTAAAGTTAGCCCATTATATGATGTAATTTTAATTGATTCCCCTTGTTTATTAGATGTTACTGATACAAAGGTGTTAGCGAATGTTAGTGATGGTGTGATACTCGTCGTAAAACAAGGGCAAACAAAAGCAGAACATGTCTACAATGCTAAAAAAACACTACAATATGCAAAGTCGAACATTATTGGCACCATCTTGAATGGAAGCCATTAATTTTTTTATGATTGTTCGTTATAAAGAATATTTAAGGTGATGTCTCCTTGCCTTTATCTAAGAGAGATACTCGGTCATGCTGTGGGTTGAAAGAAACCTTAGACGCCCTGTCGTCAAGAGTGTGGTGAGAGGGGGGGTTAGATGCCCTGTTTTACTTTTAAATTAAATGTCTTTACATGAGTTGAGAATTGTATTAGTTCTAATCATTTACTGATGGTATAAGTCATTTGGAATCCTGAAGCAAGGGAGGGATGATATTGTGTCATACAGACTAAAGCTTATATTTTCGTTATTGATGGATGCAGTATTACTATTGAGTTCTTTTATATTTACGTATCTATTACTCCCAACTTCTATCTCATACAATCAAGCTATTATAATTTATAGTTTATCACTTCTATTTTATTATATCTTTGCTTATAAAGAGCAATTCTATGAGCAATTATGGTCCTATGCTAGTATTCGAGAATTTCTCATTATTCTCAGGCTTGTAGGAACGACAGTCTGTTTAACAATGATTACATACTACATGTTATTAAAAGCGTTTCTTCCACAATTTACAATCATTTATAGTTTAGTGTTGCTTATTATATTAACAAGTTCGAGATATGGCGTAAGAGTCTATCGAGAACAAATGCAAGAGCTAGCTATTAATAAGAAAAAAACATTAATTATTGGTGCTGGTTCAGCAGGAGGAATGCTTGCCAAACAATTGATGCAAGGACATGATCAATTAATTCCAGTCGGATTTATTGATGATGACTATAGGAAGCAAGGCTTGTATTTAGCAGGCTTAAAGGTTTTAGGGAAGGTAGAACAATTAAGAGAGATTGTTCAGGAAATGGGTATAGAGCATTTAATCATTGCTATCCCTTCACTTAAAAAAGAAGAGCTCGAAATCATTTTTAATGAATGTACCAAAACGAATAGCAAGACACAAACACTACCCTTTATTGAAGATATTGTCATGGGAGAAGTAAAAGTCAATCATATACGAGATGTAAAGGTGGAAGATTTACTCGGAAGAGAGCCGATTCTCTTAGAGGACAATAGTATTTCGGAGTATATTGCCAATCAAACGGTACTTGTCTCTGGTGCAGGTGGTTCAATTGGTTCAGAGATTTGTCGACAGATTTTAAATTTTTCACCGAAGCGTTTGATTCTTCTCGGTCATGGAGAAAACAGCATTTATTCCATATTATTAGAACTGGTAGATATGAAAAGTGATAGCGAACTGATTCCTGTTATTGCTGATATTCAAGATAAAGAACGCATGATTCAAGTCATGAAAAAATATCAACCGGCAGTTGTTTATCATGCAGCCGCCCACAAGCATGTACCATTAATGGAAGAACATCCAGAGGAAGCAGTAAAAAATAATATAATTGGTACAAGGAATATGGCAGAGGCAGCTCATCAGTCACAAGTCAATGTATTTGTAATGGTGTCAACAGATAAAGCAGTAAATCCAACAAGTGTAATGGGCTCATCGAAGCGTCTTGCAGAAATGCTTGTTCAACAAATGAATAAAGTAAGTACAACTCGTTTTGTTGCGGTAAGGTTTGGCAATGTATTAGGTAGTAGAGGGAGTGTTATTCCCCTTTTTAAAAAGCAAATCGAAAAAGGGGGACCAATTACTGTCACGCACCCTGATATGGTGAGATATTTTATGACCATTCCTGAGGCGTCAAGGCTTGTGCTACAGGCAGGTGCACTAGCATTAGGTGGTGAGATATTTATTTTAGATATGGGTAAACCGGTAAGAATATATGATTTAGCAAAAAATTTAATTAAACTTTCCGGCTATACAACTCAGGAAATAAGTATTAAATTCACCGGTATTCGCCAAGGGGAGAAGTTATTTGAAGAACTATTGAATAAGGAAGAAATGGACGATCAGCAAATTCACCCACATATTTATATTGGGAAAAGCGCCACTCTTTATATTGAAGAGATTGAAAGTTTAATTGATTTATATCCTGTGATGAGTAAAGAGGAATTAAGAGAACGATTGTTAACCCTTGCAAACCGAAAAGAAACGCCAGAGAAACAGCAGGAAGTTGCTAATATGTTATCACTATCTTAAGGAAGAAGGAGTGAGTAAGTATGAGGCAAGTAAGAAAAGCGATTATTCCAGCTGCCGGTTTAGGAACTAGATTTCTTCCTGCAACAAAAGCAATGCCAAAAGAAATGCTACCACTTGTCGATAAACCGGCAATTCAATACATTGTAGAAGAAGCAGTTGCTGCTGGTATTGAAGATATTATTATTGTTACAGGTAAAGGGAAAAGGGCAATAGAGGATCACTTTGATTATTCTTTTGAACTAGAACAAAATTTAATGAGCAAAGGTAAATTTGAATTACTATCAGAAGTGAAGAAGTCATCTCAACTGGCCAACCTTCATTATATCAGACAAAAAGAACCGCTTGGGTTAGGGCATGCCATATGGTGTGCACGGAAGTTTATTGGCGATGAGCCGTTTGCGGTCTTGTTAGGTGACGATATTATTGAAGGATTTACGCCATGCATAGCTCAAATGATAGAACAGTATGAAGAGCATAAAGGTACGATTCTTGGGGTGAAAAAAGTGAAAGACGAAGAAGTATCAAGATATGGCATCATTGATGGTGAAATAGTGACGGAAAGACTTCATACGGTTCGTTCTTTAATTGAAAAGCCAGACCTTAATCAAGCACCATCTAATTTAGCAATCATGGGGCGATACATCCTACCACCGCGTATTTTTGATATTCTTTCATATCAAGAGCCAGGGAGGGGGAATGAAATTCAACTAACAGATGCGTTAGCCACTTTGAATCATAGTGAACCGATATTTGCATTCGAATTTCAAGGAGAGCGCTATGATGTTGGTGAGAGACTTGGTTATATTCAAACATCCATTGAATTTGCTTTAAAACGTAAGGATTTACAAGAGGAGCTGTTAGGTTTTCTACAAACGATAACAGAAAGATATCCAATCAAATGACGGCAAAAAAACTGCTATTAGTTGCCACAGTCGACTATCATTTCAAGGCATTTCATCTCCCCTTTATGCGACATCTATACGAACAAGGTTGGGAAATACATATAGCGGCTAAAGGTGACTTAACCTTACCTTTTGTATCCAAACAGCATCGCCTCCCAATTGAAAGACATCCGTTGAAAAAAGCCAATCTATATGCGTACAAGCAGTTGAAAAGCTTAATGGAGATTCATCAATACGATATTGTTCATTGCCATACACCCACTGGTGGATTACTTGGTAGATTGGCAACTTTTAGTTTGAAGAAGAAGCCATTACTATTTTATACTGCCCATGGATTTCATTTTTGCAAAGGTGCACCACTACTTAATTGGCTTATCTATTATCCTATTGAAAAAACCTTGGCGCGGAAAACGGATTGTTTAATTACGATTAATCAAGAAGATTATGCCTTAGCCACTAAGGCATTGAAAGCGAAGGAAATAGCTTTTATCCATGGAGTGGGCGTCAATGTAGCGCAATATCAGCCAATTGATAAGGAAATAAAGGAAAAACTAAGAGAAAAGCATCTGATTGAAAAAGAGGCTTTTTTATTTTTTTATGCAGCAGAGTTTAATCGAAACAAAAACCAAAGGCTTTTACTACAAGCGTTTAAGAAAATAGCGAAACAATACCCATCTAGCCAATTACTATTAGCAGGAGAAGGACCGCTGTTATCAGATTGTCAAAGACTTGCTACTGAGCTTGGAATTGATCGTCAGGTAGTATTTCTCGGCTTTACAAATGAAGTGAAGGAATGGTTACAAATGAGTGATGTGGCTGTGGCTTCTAGTTTAAGGGAGGGCCTCCCAGTGAATATTTTGGAAGCTATGGCTTGTGGCCTACCCATTGTAGCTACTATGAATCGAGGGCATCATGAATTGATCAGGGACAGGGATAATGGATATCTGATAGCAGCGACTGATGTGCATCGTTTCGCCGAAAAAATGGAAAGTCTTATACTTTCTGAACAAGAGAGAGAGAGGTTCGCTAAAGCAAATAGGCAACTTGTTAGCAAGTATTCAACTGAAGTCGTCATGGAAGAATTAATGATCCTTTACGCTAAATACACGCAGGAGAAGAAAGATGAAAGCAATCATCAGCATTATCGTGCCTATATATAATATGGAAATGTATATTGAAAGATGTCTACATAGTTTACTCACACAAACATTTAAAAAAATTGAAATTATTGCCGTCAATGATGGTTCAACCGATCAAACGGGGGACATTCTTTCAAAATATCAAGAGAAGGATAAAAGGCTGAAGGTCTTCTACCAGGAGAATAAAGGTGTCTCCCAGGCCCGTAATTTTGGACTAAAGCACGCGGAAGGAGAGTATATTGGTTTTGTCGATCCTGATGACTGGGTTCACCAAGAGATGTATGAGGCATTATATGAAGCGCTTCAACGAGAGCAGGCAGATATCGCTATGTGTCGATACACACGAGCGTATCAACACTTTTCTAAGGAAAGATACTTCCATCACTTGAAAGAAAAAACCTATAGAGGTCAAGCCTATAAAGAACAAATTGTCAGGCGATTAGTAGGTCCAATTAAGGAAGAAGTATCTGATCCTAGTATGCTTGATGCTATGGGAACCGTTTGGTCAAAGCTATACCGTACAAATTTATTTACAAAACAACCTATCTTTTTTACAGATTTACATCATATTGGATCAAATGAGGATACCCTTTTCAATATGAAAGTGATGAGCCTAGCTGACTCTTTTGTCTATGTCGATCGGCCTTTATATCATTACTGGAAGGAAAATGAACATTCACAAACGAGTGAATATAAATCGGATTTATTTCAGCTTTGGCAGCAACTTTATGATGAAATGAATCATTGCATAAAGGAATATTCATTCAGTCGTCATGCTCAATCAGCTTTAAATAATCGTATTTGCTTAAATATGATTGGTTTAGGCTTAAATATCCTTGCTTCTAAAAGCCAACTAACGGTACGAGAAAAAATCAATGAAATAGATAACATATTAAGTGCACCTATTGTTAGAGAGGCTTTTAAAGCGTTGGATCTCAGCTACTTTCCATTCGTTTGGAGGGTATTTTTTGTTTGTGCCCGTTCACGTTCAGCTAGCAGTGTCTACTATATGCTTATGATGATTGATAAATTAAGAAAAAAACGCTGGGGGGGGTAGGTCATAATGGAATTAAGAGTGTTGCAAGTGGTAACGATTATGAATCGTGGTGGGTTAGAGACCATGTTAATGAATTATTATCGTCGGCTTAGGCATGTTGGCATTCAATTTGACTTCATTGTCCATCGGCAGGAAGAAGGTCATTATGACAAGGAAATTAAGAGGCTAGGTGGTCGTATATTTCATATGCCATCCATTCGCCCAGGCAATTACCAAAAATACTTTAAACAATTGGACACCTTTTTTGCCGAACACGCATATTATCGAATTGTACATGCTCATTTAAACGAAAACAGTAGTTTTGTTATGCGTGCAGCATATGATGCTGGAGTGCCGTGTCGGATTGCGCATAGCCATTTGAGCGATTTACATATAGATTTTAAATGGCCGTTTCGCAAGTATGCAAGATTATGCATGAAGGAATATCCTAATTATTACTTTGCATGTTCAGAACGTGCTGGGGAATGGTTATTTACATCATCATCTAAGAACAAGGTAATTGTTTTACCTAACGCAGTAAATGTGAGTCAATATCTTTATCATTTGCCAGAGCGAAAGCGGATAAGAAGAGAATTGGGCGTGGATGATTCTTTTGTAATTGGTCATATTGGGCGCTTTAATTATCAGAAAAATCATGATTTCATCATAGATATTTTCCAATCTATATCTGATAAAAGAAAAGACGCTGTTTTAATTTTAGCTGGAGATGGTGACTTAATGCCACAAATAAAGAAAAAAGTTCACAAGCTAGGGCTAGAACAACAAGTGAAATTTTTAGGTGTTAGAGAAGATATTCCTTCGCTTTTGCAATCCTTGGACGTCTTTTTATTCCCTTCTCATTTTGAAGGTTTACCTGTAGTTTTAATTGAAGCACAAGCTGCAGGTCTCAGTTGCCTTGTCTCTGATACGATAACGGCAGAAGTGAATCTGACGAATAGGGTAACATTTGTGAGCTTATCTAGAAAGGCTTCTGAATGGGCAGATAAACTGTTGCAATTAGATAACCAACATAAGGATACCTCTACGGAGTTAAAAGTAGCTGGTTATGATATCGAGACCACGAGTCAGTGGTTATCTACCTTTTATAACGAATATAACGATACTAAACATCATGCAAGCGGGACGAGATAAGATGAAACCAATATTAACAATCTTTACCCCTACCTATAACCGTGCTTACACCCTACATTTAGGCTATGAAAGTTTAAAGAAACAAACATGTCAATCCTTTGTGTGGTTAATCATTGATGATGGTTCGAATGATGGAACAAGGTCATTGGTTCAAGGGTGGATAGAAGAGGGAATCATTTCTATTCGCTACCATTACCAGGAAAATTCAGGTATGCATGGGGCACATAATACAGCCTATGAGTTAATCGAAACAGAATTGAATGTGTGCATTGATTCTGACGATTATATGCCAGTGGATGCGGTACAGAAAATCATTACTTATTGGAACCAATTTGGGAGTGAGGAGGTAGCTGGAATTGTCGGGCTTGATGCCTATCAAAATGGGGATATCATAGGGACCGAATTACCCGCTGATTTGTCTACTTGTACTCTAGGGGAATTGTATGGTGTTCATAAAGTGAAGGGTGATAAGAAGCTTGTCTATCGAACAGCATTGACAAAAACGACCCCTGCTTATCCGATTTTCTCAGGAGAAAAGTATTACCCATTAAGCTATAAGTATATTTTTATTGATCAGTTAAAACCGTTATTACTTCTCAATGAAGTATTATGCCATGTCGAATATTTACCAGACGGATCGAGTTTAAATATGCTTAATCAATATTATAAAAACCCGAAAGGTTTTGCATTCTTTCGTCAAACAGCAATGATCCATGCTCCATCATTGAAAGAAAAATTAAGAGAATGTATACATTATGTTTCTAGTTGTTTATTAAGTCGAAAGAAACACTTCATTCAAGCGTCACCTTTAAAAGGAATGACATTTGTTGCGCTACCATTTGGATATCTACTTTCATTTTATGTACGCTATGAGCAACGAAAGAGGAATGCCATGGGAAGTGACCAGTAATCATGACTGTTTTTTGGATGTGTTTATTCGCAAGTTTTAGTGTTGCTTTAATAGCTAGATACTTTTCTAGACCTGTACTTGTAGGGGATTCAGTTCAGACTGTTTATCCTAATAAACTGATGATTACTTGTGTTGCTTTCATTCTTATTGCTGTTTCAGGGGCAAGAACCAATATTGGCGATACTTTTTTTTATATGCATGCATATGAAGTCAATGATTTTAGCTGGGCAACAATAGTAGAGGGAAAGGATATTGGCTTCGGATTATTACAAATGGTTCTGAAGTTTTATACTGATGACCCGCAAGTGTTAATTTTCGTTGTCTCGTTATTGACGAACAGTTTAATAGTATTTGTTCTCGCACACTATGCAAGATTATTTGAGTTGAGTATTTATATTTATATAACTGGTGGTTTATTTTTAGTTACGATGAATGGTATTCGCCAATGCTTAGCAGCGGCGATAGTATTTGCGGCAACAAAGTTCCTTATAAATGGGAATTGGCCTGTGTACTTTTTATTTGTTATCCTTGCTTCTTCAATTCATCAAAGTGCGCTCATTTTATTACCTATTTACTTTTTTGTACGTTATAAGGCTTGGTCGAAAGCGACGTTGATATTACTTCTGATAGCCGTTCTTATTGTTGTCGGCTTTAATGAGTTTTCGACACTCCTTTTTTCAGCGATAGAAGATACACAATATGGGCAATATGCAGAATTCCAAGAAGGAGGAGCAAATATTTTACGCGTGGCTGTGGAAGCAACCCCTTTATTCATCGCTTATCTTGGGCGAGAGAAGTTAAGGACTATCTTTCCTAAAAGTGATTTTATTGTGAATATGGCACTAGTTGGTTTAGTATTTATGATTATTTCTACACAAAACTGGATTTTTGCGCGATTTTCTATCTATTTTAGTCTTTATCAATTGATTCTTGTTGCTTGGATAGTCAAATTATTTCAACCAAAGGATCAACGCTTTATTTATTATTGTATCCTTGTGCTATATTTTTTCTATTATTTTTATGAAACAGTCATTAGTTTAAATATTCAGTACCAAAGTGATTGGTTAGGATAACGAGAGAAAGAGGGGAAAAAAATGAGTGTTCTCGTCACCGGTGGAGCAGGGTATATTGGCAGTCACACATGTGTCTCTTTATTAAACCGTGGTATGGATGTCATTATTCTTGATGACTTTTCCAACAGTAATCAAAAAGTGGTGCAGCGGATTGAGCATATGACGAAGAAAGAGGTAAAGTACTATTCGATTGATTTAAAGGATAAAGACGCAGTTCATTCTGTCTTTGCTGATAATGAAATCGAGGCAGTGATTCATTTTGCAGGGTATAAAGCAGTTGGAGAATCAGTTGTTAATCCACTTTCCTATTATGATAATAATCTCATTTCCACGATTTACTTATTGCAAGTAATGAAACAGTTTAACGTAAAAAAACTGGTGTTTAGCTCTTCAGCGACTGTTTATGGTAGACCAAAGCAGGTACCGATTGCGGAGAATGCTCATCTATCGGCAACTAATCCATATGGCAGAACAAAACTAATAATCGAAGATATGTTGAGAGATATTTATGCATCCGATAATGATTGGGCGATTACATGCTTACGTTATTTTAATCCAATCGGTGCCCATCCAAGTGGAAATTTAGGCGAAGATCCACGAGGTATCCCTAATAACCTCATGCCTTATATTACCCAAGTAGCTATTGGTAAACGACCGGTATTACAAATATTCGGCGATGGCTTTTCTACTAAAGATGGTACAGGAGTAAGAGATTATATCCATGTAATGGATTTAGCTGAGGGACATATCTGTGCACTAGAACAATTAAAAAAGGTAACCGGTTTTAATTTTTATAATTTAGGTACAGGGAAAGGCTATAGTGTTTTAGAAATTGTCCAAACTTTTGAGAGAGTAAATCATGTGAATATACCGTATATCATTACGGATGCCCGTATGGGTGATATCCCTATTAGTTATGCTGATCCAACAGCTGCTGCGACGGGGTTAGGTTGGAAGGCTCAAAGAGGATTAGAGGAAATGTGTATAGACGCCTGGCGTTGGCAGAAAAATAACCCCACTGGATATAGTGATAAGAAAAATCCGCACTTAATGCAAAGTGGGGCTTTTTCTTTTTCTTAATAAGATGTCGGAACCCGTATAAGAAGAGGAAGGAAATGAAAAGATTATTTGATTTTATTAGCGCATGTTTACTGCTTCTTTTATTTGCACCTGTAATGGCAATTATATCTACCGTTTTGCTTATCAACGGATCGTCCATTTTTTTCAGACAAGAAAGACCTGGACTTAATGGATCATCCTTTCGCTTATATAAATTTTGTACAATGACTGATGAAACAAATGAGCAAGGTCATCTGTTACCAGATGAGAAAAGATTGACCAAAATCGGTAATAAGTTAAGAAAATATAGTTTGGATGAATTACCACAACTGCTTAATGTCTTAAAAGGTGAAATGAGTTTGGTTGGACCTCGTCCGTTACTAATAGATTATTTACCATTATATTCACCAGAACAAGCAAGAAGACATTGTGTCAAACCTGGAATCACAGGCTGGGCACAAGTAAATGGCCGCAATGCGATTAGTTGGGAAGAAAAATTAAAAATGGATGTATGGTATGTCGATCATCAACATTTTTTACTAGACTTAAAAATTCTTTTTCTTACGATTAGTAAGGTCATCCGTTCAGAAGGAATTAATCAGCCAGGTGCTGCCACAACTGAAGTGTTTAAGGGAAGCCAAATAAAAATGAAAGAGTGACATAAATGGATATTGCATTAATTGGTTATGGCGGGCATAGCAAAGTAATCTTTGACATTATTACAATGCAAAAAAATAAAGTGGTTGGTATTTTTGATGATAAGCATCGCTCATTAAAAATGAAAGGGAATGCGTTTTTAGCACCGATTGATTATGTGCATGATGTCCTAAAAATCAACCCTAATATGCGGTTTGTTATCTCTATAGGCAATAATAAAATCCGCAAGCAAATGTTCGAAAGGCTAGCTTTACCAATAGAATACTACACCACTTGTATCCATCCTTCTGCTTGTATTAGTCCGAGCGCAATAATTGGTAAAGGAACCGTCATCATGCCGCAGACGGTTATTAATGCGGATGCGGTGATTGGTCATCATACAATCATTAATACAGGAGCAGTGATTGAACATGATAATGAAATTGGTGATTATGTGCACATCTCCCCGCGTTCAACTTTAACTGGATCAGTAAAAGTTGAAGAGGGGGTGCATCTCGGTTCTGCTTCTGTTGTCATTCCACAAGTAACATTAGGAAAATGGTCTGTCATAGGGGCAGGTTCGACAGTGATTCATTCAATACCAGAGCGAGTAATGGCAGTGGGATTACCCGCACAAGCAAAGAAAATATTGAAATGGAGTGATGACATTGACTGAGCGTATTTATTTATCGCCTCCCCATTTGACTGGTGAAGAAATTCATTATGTACAATCCGCATTTACGGATAATTGGGTGGCACCCGTCGGTCCTCATATCGATTTGTTCGAACAAGAAATGTCAACACTTGTGAATGTCCAATCTTGCTTAGCGGTGAACTCGGGTACTGCTGCCATTCACCTCTCATTATTAGCACTTGGTATTAGCTCTCTAGACACCGTTTTTTGTTCTACATTTACATTTGTAGCTACGGCTAATCCTATTCTTTATATTGGGGCAAAACCGGTATTCATTGATTCAGAACCCGAAACTTGGAATATGTCTCCTGATGCGTTAGAAAGAGCTCTAAAGGAAGCGAGTGCAAATGGAAATTTACCAAAAGCGGTAATTGTCGTTCATTTATATGGGCAACCTGCCAAAATGGATGAATTGCTAATGATTTGTCAACGTTATGGTGTGCCTTTAATTGAAGATGCTGCTGAATCTCTCGGTTCTACATACAAGGAGAAGCCAACCGGCACAATCGGCAGTTATGGTATTTACTCATTTAATGGTAATAAAATCATTACTACTTCTGGAGGGGGGATGCTCGTTTCCAATCATAAAGAAGGTGTGGAGTATGCTTCGTTTTTAGCCACACAGGCAAAAGATATAGCACTACATTACCAGCATAGCCAAATCGGGTTTAATTATCGTATGAGTAATATCGCTGCTGGTATTGGTAGAGCCCAATTGACCTATCTGGAAAAGAGAATAAATGCACGTCGGAAAATTTTTCAGCGTTATGAAGAAGGGCTTCAAGGATTGGAAGGCATTTCATTTTTACCTGAGCTTCCGGGAACCTATTCCAATAGATGGCTAACTACTATATTGATTGATAGTGAGACAATTGGTGTAACTGTCGAGGAGCTAATTTTCGCTCTTAGGAATGAGAATATAGAGGCTCGTCCAGTATGGAAACCATTACATCTACAACCGTTATTTCAAGGTTATAGTTTTTATCCACATGATGTCGAGCACGAATCTATCTCTGAAATGATATTCGAAAAAGGAATTTGTTTACCTTCAGGATCTGATTTGACAATTGAGCAACAAAACAGAGTGATACATTGTATTCAAACAACCATTACCTCAAATCTTCATCTGCATCCATATTTATTAGGATAGGTGGCAGAGAATGATTGGAAAGAATATTGCAAAACTACGTAAACAAAAAGGATTAACATTAACAGAACTAGCCGAACGAGCGGGCGTAGCGAAGTCATATCTTAGTAATATTGAAAGGGAGGTCCATCAAAATCCTTCTATTCAAGTCATTGAAAAAATTATTTTCGTACTCGGTGTTGAAATAGAAGAAGTCATCAGAGGCGTTTATATCACGGAGCAAAATAGACAATGGCAAATACTTATTAAGGAAATGCGAGAGTTAGGTATTGAAAAAGATCAGATGGAGACAGTTAAACAAAGAATTTATGAAGTAAAGAATAAATAACTCAGTTTTAAGAAAAGGAAGAGAGCGCTGGAATGATGGAGAAGATACCAAGAATTATTCATTATTGTTGGTTTGGTGGCGGGGAAAAGCCAGAGTTAATGAAACAGTGTATAAGGTCCTGGGAAGAACATCTCCCTCATTATGAGCTAAAGCAATGGGATGAAAGCAATGTAGATGTAACATGCAATGCTTATGTACACGAAGCGTATCAAGCGAAAAAGTATGCTTTTGTGAGTGATTATTTTAGAATGTATGCTTTGTATACAGAAGGTGGGGTTTATCTTGATACAGATGTCGAGGTTTATCAATCTTTTGATCGTTTCCTTCATTATCCATCCTTTTGGGGATTTGAAGAAGGCAATTATATTGCAACAAGCACGATTGGTGCCAGTAAGGGGCATCCGCTTATCCAGTATTTTTTAGAATCCTATCAATCTAATCATTTTATCAATGATGACGGGACTTTTAACGAATGGACAAATGTTGCCGCCATAACAGAAGAAATGAAGAAAAAAGGTGTTATATGTAACGGACAAAAGCAAGTGATAGAAGATTTGGGAGTAATATTCGAGCAAGCTATTTTCTCCCCATATGATTATATTAATTGTCGCGACCTGCAATCAGATGAAACAGTAACGAAGCATCATTTTTATCAGAGTTGGTTGCCTCCTCATGTGTTAGTTAAACGAATCGTGAAAAGGAATATAGTCAAATTGATTGGCGGAGAAAAATTAGCTAATTTACGTAAGAAGTTTTCGGGAGTGAGGTCATGAGCCGAATATTCATTGCTACATATGATATGGAGATTGGCGGGGTAGAAAGAAGTTTATTACAATTATTGAAACAACTTAACTACGAAAAGTATGAGGTGGATCTATTATTATATCGTCATCAAGGCGATTTTTTTCATTTGCTTCCTAAACAAGTGCATTTGTTGCAAGAGTTTTCAAGTATGGCTACTTTTCGTCAGTCCATTATTGAAACAATCCAAAAGAAACATATGCTATTGGCTTCTGTAAGACTACTAGCCAAATGGCAAACACAATGGAAAAGCCTGCACGCACGTGATGAAGAGTGGGGTTACTATCAGATGCAGCAAATCGGCAAATATTCATCACCCTTCCTTCCTACAATGGATAAAACTTACGATGTGGCTATTAGTTATTTATGGCCCCACCATTTTGTAGCCTATAAAGTAAAGGCTAAAAAGAAGATTGCTTGGATTCATACTGACTTTTCCTCTCTTCATATTGATACGAATGAAGATGAAAAAGTTTGGAGGTTATTTGATCATATTATCGCAGTTTCTGATGCTTGTAGAGAAGCATTTCTTACCGTTTATCCACAGTTAGCCGATAAGGTGATGGTGATGGAAAATCTGATATCGCCGACATTTATACAAGAATTGTCTGAGGAAATAGTCGAAAATCCTATTCTCTTAGATCATCGTTTTACTATTGTTACAGTTGCTAGACTCTCAAAAGCAAAAGGAATAGATATTGCCATACAGGCGATGAAAATAGTTAAAGAAAAAGGTTATCACAACATTGTTTGGTATGTGATTGGTTTTGGTGGAGATGAAAAAGAACTGACACAACTCATTCAAGCTTGTAATTTAGAAAGTCAGTTTATATTACTTGGTAAAAAGGTCAACCCTTATCCATTTATGAAGGCATGTGACCTCTATGTTCAACCCTCTCGTTATGAAGGGAAAGCCGTTACAGTAAGTGAAGCGCAAATACTAGCAAAGCCAGTACTACTTATGAATTATCCTACAGCAAAAAGCCAAATTCGTGTTGGAGTGGATGGTTATATCGCTGGCAACAATCCAGAGGAATTAGCTTCAAGCATTATTCAGCTATATGAACATCCGGAGGAAAGGGAGAGGTTGAGCAAGAATTGTCAACGAACGAACTTTAGTAATGAAGCCGAGCTCGAAAAATTACATGCTATTTGTGAATAAAAAAGGGGGATAGGGCCATTGGAACAACCTAAAGTAAGTGTCGTCATCCCCGTTTATAACGCAGCCGATTATTTGGAAGAATGTATTCAATCCTTACTTACGCAAAGTTTACAACAATGTGAATTTATCTTCGTCAATGACGGGTCTAGTGACCACAGTCAACAACTCATTGAAGCTTATCAAGAAAAAGATCATCGCATTAAACTTTTGAATCAAGAAAACCACGGGGTCAGCTATGCGAGGAATAAGGGGGTTGAAATAGCTAAAGGTGAATACATCGGATTTATAGATGCTGATGATACAATAACAGAAAATACTTATCAGCACGTATATCAGCTTGCTAATCAATTCGATAGTGAGGTCGTTATTTTTCACTTAGTTGAAGAGGTCAATGGCATTCAAAGAGTGATTAGCTATCCCTTTCCAATGCGGGTAAAATTACATAAAAAGGACATTCATGAGTTTATCATTCCACATATGTTACAAAAAGAAGATTTTAATAGTGTGTGTAACAAGTTATATAGAAGAGAAACATTGAATAAGCTTCGACTGCAATTTCCGATAAACGAGGTACTTGGGGAAGATGGACAATTTAATTGGTCCTTTTTTTTATGTGCGAATTCAGCGATTTATAGCGATTTTCCTGGTTATTATTATCGTGAAGTAGCAGGCAGTGCGACAAGAAATCTCCAAGAAAAAGATTACTTTTCTCATGCGTTACGCTCTTATCAGCGTAGTATACCAGATCGGATTGAAATGAGTAGCCCTCAAATCAAGACACTAAAGGCTATGAAGCTGCTTCATCAAGTGTTAGCTTATATTCACATCTATATTTTACCTACAAATGAATTAAGTAAAAAAGAAAGAAGGCAATATGTACAAAAGATGATTCATCATCCAGTTGTTCAAGAAGCTTTACGACTCTACCCGTTAGAAAAGGTAAGAATGCTCGGCAGATATGACCGCTTCTTAATGAAGTGTATAAAGCATCAATCGCTTCTTGGTTTATATAGTGCAACTGCATATAGTAGGTGGCGAAATAGATAAAAAGGGGAGGTTCATTCATGAAAATATTGATGTTTGCCCATGGAGGAAGTGAGAATCGCGGTTGTGAGGCGATTGTACGATCAACGTCAACTATGCTCAAAGAAAAAGTGGAAGATGTGGCTGTTTTTCTTTCCTCTTATCAACCTGAAACAGATCAACATATACAACAGCTAGATGGAATCTTTGATGGTTCAGAAACAATCATAAGAAAATATTCAACAGATTGGTGGAAGGCTGCGATTCGGAATAAACTCTTTCAAGACGAAACATACGCCTTGCAAAAAGCGCAACAAAAAACGATTAATCAAATTGATGTGGCTGACATTTGTCTTTCAATTGGCGGAGATAATTACTGTTATGGTGAACAGCCCGGTTGGTATGAAGTTGATAAAATGGTCAAAAAGAAAGGGAAAAAATTAGTATTATGGGGGTGTTCGATCGGAGAGGAAGATATGTCGGCAAGAAAGCTAGCAGATCTCAAAACATTTGATTTAATTTTGGCTCGAGAGACATATACGTACCAAATGTTAAAAAAGAGAGGCATTCATCATGTGACACTTTGTGGTGATCCTGCATTTACACTAGAGAAAGAAGAAGTAGACCTGCCCTTTGGTTGGAAAGATGGGGATACGATTGGCTTAAATATCAGTCCACTTTTAGTTAGTAAGAATCAAGGTAGTAAACAAGCTGTCTCTCATTTAATTGAATATATTTTAGAAAATACCGAATCTGTCATCGCGCTCACACCACATGTCATGCAAAAGGGGAATAATGATTATGATTTATTACAAGAATACTATCAAAAATATAAAAGTTCACGAAGAGTCATATTGCTACCAGCGGATTTAAACGCATTACAGTATAAAGGGTATATTGCAAAAATGCGTTTTTTCATTGGCGCAAGAACACATGCAACCATTGCGGCCTATTCCAGTTTTGTCCCGACCCTCGTTTTAGGCTATAGTGTGAAGTCAAGAGGTATCGCCTATGACTTATTCAATAGTGAAAGATTTGTAGTTTCGATTGAGGAAGTGTCAAATAGTAATAAACTGATTCAATATTTTGGTGAAATGGTAGAACAAGAAGCCCAGATTAAAGAGCAATTGCTAAAAGTCATCCCCATTATACAAAACCGTTCGTATGAAGCCGTGCATTCTTTAAAGGAATTGCTAGGATAATGAAAAGACAACTATTATTTATTATCCCTAGTTTAGCAGCAGGTGGAGGAGAAAAAAGCTTGATCAATCTTCTATCACAAATCGATTATGACCAGTATGAGGTGGATGTTTTTCTTTTTGCCAAAAAAGGTGTATTTCTATCGTTTCTACCTCCTCAAGTGTCTGTGCTAAATCACTCCGTAGATTTTGAACATTTCTCTTTACCAGTCCATTCAGCTATATGGGCTCTAGCCAAGAGACGCAGATGGAAGCTCGTGTATAACCGTCTATTATACTTTTTAGCTAATAGAAGAATAGGAAATACAGCTCAAAAAGAACAGTATGCCTGGAAATATTTAAAACAAGCATGTCCACAACTAGTCAAAACGTACGATACAGCGATCGGATTTTTAGAGAAATCTTCAACCTATTTTTGTGTGGAGAAAGTAAATGCGAAACAGAAAATTGGGTGGGTACATATTGATTACAATGAAATGGGTATGGATGCAACATACGATCATACTTATTTTAAAGAAATGTCCACTATTGTCACAGTCTCTCATGAATGTGCACGCGTGTTTATCGAACAGTTTCCTTCATTGAAATATAAAGTAAAGGTGATTCATAACATTGTGTCACCAACAATCATTTACGAAATGTCACGTCAGTCCATACCGTTACAAAAGCAAATGTTTACGTTACTAACCATTGGCCGTTTGCATCCGCAAAAAGGTCTAGATATGGCAATTGAGGCTTGTAGCCGTTTAGTACGAAAAGGAATGAAACTGAAATGGTACATTATTGGCGAGGGGCAAGAAAGAACCAAATTGGAAAGATTGATTAGAATTCATCAACTAGAGGAACACTTCATTTTGCTTGGACAACAAGCGAACCCCTATCCTTGGCTCGATGTAGCTGATATTTATGTACAGCCATCAAGGTTTGAAGGTAAGGCAATTGCTATAGACGAGGCAAAAATACTGCACAAACCGATTGTCGTAACAAACTATACTACAGCAAAAGATCAAATTATAGATAGAGTAACGGGACTCATCGTAGATTTAAACGTGGATGGGATCGAAAAGGGAATTAGCTTATTAATGAAAGATGATGCTTTAAGAGAACAGTTAACAGTCAATTTAAGCGGGCACTCTTATGGAACAGAATCTGAAATAGACAAGTTTTATCAAATCGTATAGAGGGGTATAAGCATGAAAACAAAACTACTCTTTGTGATGAATAACCTCCAATGTGGCGGTGCAGAAAAGGCACTTATCTCATTATTACATGCCATTGACTATAAAAGATATGAGGTGGACTTGCTGTTATTTAAAAAGGAAGGTGTATTTTTGAATATCGTGCCAAATGAAGTAACCATTTTAAATGAACAAGAGGAATTTCGTTACTTTGATGGCAGAGTCATCGATAATGTGTTAAAAGCTATTTCATCTCGAAGGTTTGATCTCGCCATTTCTCGTATAAGGGCAGCCCGTATTTTTAGAACGGAAAATAATGGAGCTGTTTGTGAACAAAAAGTGTGGAAATATATATCCCCATGCTTATCTAGTGTAAAAAAAGAATATGATGTTGCCATAGGATTCTTAGAAAAGAATCCTATTTATTTTTGTCTAGAAAAAGTA
This sequence comes from Cytobacillus sp. FSL R5-0569, assembly GCF_038007265.1. Lineage (NCBI taxonomy): Bacteria > Bacillati > Bacillota > Bacilli > Caryophanales > Bacillaceae > Cytobacillus > Cytobacillus sp. FSL R5-0569. The sequence continues at coordinate 3,723,036 of NZ_JBBOWW010000001.1, read as the reverse complement.
AAAGCAAAGAGGAAAATAGGGTTTATCCATAATGATTATAAACAAATGGGCATGGATAAAACGTTGGACTCTCCATACTTTCAGCAGTTGGACGGTATTATGACAGTGTCAGATTCCTGTGCCGAAGTATTACGTCAACAATTTCCAGAATATCAACAGAAAATAAAAGTCATACAAAATATCTTATCTAAATCGACTATTCAAACGTTGTCTATGAATGAGATGCCTTTACCATTTCCAGGATTGAAGCTTTTATCTATTGGACGATTACATCGACAAAAAGGTTTTGACTTAGCTTTAGAGACAGCTGCGTTACTGAAGAAAAAAGGTGTACCATTTAAATGGCTCATCTTAGGAGAAGGTAGCGAAAGGGAGAATTTAATCCAGTTATCTACAAAGTATCAATTAGAAGAAGAAGTGAAATTTATCGGAATAAAGGAGAATCCTTATCCATATATTCGCTGGGCAGATATATATATTCAGCCTTCGCGCTTTGAAGGAAAGTCAGTTGCTGTTGAGGAAGCCAAAATATTGTACAAGCCAGTGATTGTCACAAACTATAGCACAGCAGGCGATCAAATTAATCATGGACAGACGGGGCTAATCGCAAATATGACAGCAGAATCACTTGCAGAAACGATTGTACAATTATTTGCAGATGAATCTTTACAGCATCAGTTAATGGAGGGACTAGGGAAAGAGAAACTTGGAACAGAAGACGAAATCAAGCGTTTTTACCAATATATAAAAGTAGGGTAGGCGAATCTTTAATGATTATATGGCCGTTAGCCTTTTTCATACTGATTTTGGTTGGAGCAATCGGTTTGGATTTATTTCTTATATTTAAAACTTGGTTTTCACGGATTCATTTTGGCAAATATGAAAATGAACGCGATTGGGAGAAACCTATCATCACTACAGTCGCTCGTTGGTTAAAGCGAACACCGAAAGTACCTTTAACCGACCAAAGGCGTTGGGTGGCTTTAGATATCATCAAAGGACAATATACAAGAGGCGAGATCCAATATTGGCAAGAGGCAGCTTTGTTAATGGCATTACCATCACCCCAGTTTATTTCAGAAGTCGATCGTTTTATCAATAAGAAAATCACTCCCTCTGGTGAATGGAAAACATGTCCACAACAGATAGATGGTGCAATCTTAGCTTATGCAATCCTTAAAAATAATCGGTTAAATGGTGAGTGTTATCAGCAAGCAATGGATGAAATGTGGCAAGTGATTCAAGCACATATTGGGAAGGATGGAACCGTCATGTATAGAAAGTCAATGGTAGACTATCGGTACGTCGATACGATTGGTTTTATTTGCCCTTTTCTGATTACTTACGGTGTGAAAAATAATAAGCCGGAATGCATTGACCTTGCGATTCATCAAATAGAATCCTTTTTTACTTATGGGATGAGTAGTCAGATGGCAGTACCCGCTCATGCTTATCATATAAAATCAAAGGTGGGGACTGGACTATATGGATGGGGACGAGGAATGGCATGGTTAGCGCTAGGCGTGATTGATTCGTGGAAGGAGTTACCGAATCATCATCATTATAAACATGAATTAGAGTTAAGGATAACACAATTGGCAAAAGTCATTTTGAGTCTACAGCAAGACTCTGGTTCCTGGAGTTGGTTAATGACTAGAAAAGAAGCGAGAGCGGACTCTTCGACAACGGCGACATTAGGATATTTCTTAGCTCATGCTGCTTATATCGAGGAGATTGCGGATCAGTGTTGCCAAGGTAGAGATAAAGCTATTCATTATTTGATGAAGGTAACGAGAAGGACGGGAGCGATTGACTTCTCACAAGGAGACACAAAGGATATTGGCGTTTATTCCCAATTGTTTGATATCCTTCCGTTTACGCAAGGGATGTCGCTAAGGTTATTGGCAGAGAAAAGAAGATATCAGGAGACAAAGAAAGATAGACAAGCTGTGAGCTAATGGGTGTGAACAAAGAAAGTGAGAAGGGGACAAAATGAGATCACGCTACTCTCTAATTAATATAACAGCAGGTTTAACCAATCAGTTGATTATTACCATGTTAAGCTTCTTATCAAGAACAATTTTTATCCAAACATTAGGTGTAGAATATTTAGGGATTAATGGTTTGTTTACGAATCTTTTAGCGATGCTTACGCTCGCTGAAGCAGGGCTAGGTGCTAGCATTATGTACAGTTTATATAAGCCTGTTGCGGACAATGATTATATGAAGATCCGCATTCTTATGAAATTTTATCGTCAAGCGTATATGGTTATTGCAGCAATTGTCTTCGTACTCGGTTTATTGCTTTTTCCGTTCCTTGATTTTTTTGTAAAAGGGGCGAATATTGAGGATGTAGAACTCATTTACTTTATCTTTTTGCTTAATACAGTTGCTCCCTATTTTTACATTCATAAAAATTCATTTCTGAATGTCGCACAGCGTGGTTATATTGTTACAGCTGTTTACACAGTTTCATCGATAGTAACGGCCGTAATGAAAATAGCTATTTTATCTTATACTCAAAATTATTTACTTTATTTAATAATTGATAGTGTTATTACAATTGCCAATTCCATTATCCTTGCTGTGATGGTCAATCGAATGTACCCATATTTGCGCGAGAAGGTGGAGGGTAAATTAGATGAAATAACAAAGGGACAAATCACTACCAACGTGAAGGCGATTGTTATTCAAAACATAGGGAATTATTTATTATTCGGGACAGAGCATCTTCTGATTGCATCCTTTGTTAGCTTAGTGGCTGTTGGAATTTATTCGAATTATAAAATGGTCATTGATATTGCTCGTACGTTTATTAACCAGGTATTTAGTAATGTGTATCATAGTGTTGGCAATCTCGTGGCTAATGAATCGATGGTGAAGATCATAGCGATTTATAAATGTTATCGTTTAGTAAATTTTTGGCTGTATTCTTCGTTAACCATTGTATTGGCATTTACATTGGAGCCGTTTATAAGAATCTGGTTAGGAAGCGACTTCTTGTTTTATCAAGAAGCGTTACTCGTCATTCTATTATTGACGTTCTATGAACGTGGCATGCGAAATTCTATATCAGCAATAAAAACAACAGCGGGTTTATTTCGAGAAGATCAATATGCACCGCTATTACAAGCAGGAATCAGCTTAATATTTGCACTTGTCCTTGTACAATTTCTAGGGATTACTGGCATATTTTTAGGGCATTTCCTTAGTGCTCTTTTCGTTCCTTTTTGGTTTACCCCCTATGTGGTCTATAAAAAATTGTTTAAGCTACCAGTAAGACAATATTTTACTTCTTATTTGTCTCTTATGTTGATAGGATTGGTAGCTTATTTATTAACGAAAATCATTCTTATGCAGTTTTCTCCTGTCAGTTTTTCTACTTTTCTTATTTACTTATTTGTAAGTTTAGTGCTGCCTAATTTATTATATATAATCGTATTTTACCGAACGGACGAATTCCAATATATTTTAAAAATGGTTTTGACTATACTAAGACGCTTGCAAGCGAAGAGAAGAGATAGAATGCTCTCTTCTTAGCAGCAATATTTTAGGTGATTCTTGTCTAGTCCTAGACGTGATATTGGCTTTTTTAAATAGTAGTATTCTGGTAAGTGTGAACTTGATAGGATCCATTCTCATGTTCTTTACCAGTGGTAAAACCGGCACCATCGGTAAATATATTTCTGGCGAGAATGGATTCTGCCTGCGTACTAAAGTCATTGGTGATTGCGCCTTTACCCATAAAAATATTATTATAAATTCTAAAGTTTTGTGTTCTTCCCCATGCCTTCATTGTTGACATAGTAAATTCGTTTTCATAAATAGCTAAACTGCTACCAGCACTTAAGATAATACCTAGAGGCGAAGTAAAACGGTTATACCTAACAACATCCAACGCCATTGCATCCCAGCCATCTTCCCAATCAATGTCACAGCCTGGTGTTCGTCCTTTATTATTAACAAATGTATTTCCTTCAATTAACCATTCTTGACCACCACACATCGCAAGTCCTGTGCTGGTGTTTTCTTCAAAATGACAGTTTTTAATTTTACATTGTCTTGGCATGCCAATGGTACGAAGAAAAGCGACTGCGCCATTAAAGTCGGTATCGCCATCTGCAGGGGGGGCTTCTTGATAAATGACAATTTTGACCCATTTTGCCGCTTGTGGCTTTTCATAATTGTAAAATTGTAGATTATAAGTTTGGGAAGAAATGAATAGGTGATTTTCATCGTAAAAGTATATAGAATACAGTCTGGATCGTAAATAACGGAACCCTTGATAACCTTGAGTGTAACCTAACAAATAATAACTACCCAGTCCTGAAATATTTAAATAGGTAGATGAGCGAAAACGATGATTGTTTATTTCTGCACGCGCATTCCCTTGATCATCTATATCTCCTGGTTCAAAATGTGACCAGCTAACAACCGTATCACTTTTCACTTCTCCGAGCTCACGGTTATGAATTGTTCCAGTGATGAAATTAAATCCTGGTGATTGATTAAACGTACATGACTCAAAGGAGACATTTTTACAATCATCAATGAGCACACTCAGGCAACCTTCAGTAGATTCTGCAACAGTTGTATCGTTTCTTTCGCCATAAATATGGGCGTTTAAGAGTTTGGTATTTTCAAGATTAGTAAAATAGAACATTCTGTACCCAGTTTTTGTCTTTTCACTTGCTTCAATTTGAATCTTACTATCACTGAAATCAATGATGATATTAGTCGGAGGAAACAATGTTCTAACAGTTGGATTAATTAAATAATGGCCGTAGGGGAAAATGACTTTTTTATATGGGCCTAGTAAGGCATCATCAAATGCTGCTTGGATCCCGTTAGTAGTTGCAAGAGCGTTTGTTTCATCCAAATGTATATCATATTGTTCTGCATTCACATACAAAATGTCGGCTTCCTCAATCGGTTGCTCCGCTCGTTCAGATACAGTCAAAGTAAAGCTTGCAGCAATTGTTTTACTACTATCATAAGCAGTAATAGTCGTTGTACCGCTCGTAAGTGCTTCAACCACTCCATATTGTACTGTGGCGATATGAATATTTTCACTTTCCCAGAAGACAATATTATCATTTAGCACATCAAAAGGTAATCCTTCTGATAATGCAGTCGCCATCAATACAGTCGCTTCACCAACAACCATCGTTTCCTTCTTCTTATTAATAACAATCTCGGTGATCGTCCGATTAGATGGGGGGAGAGAGGGAGATAATTGCACATCTATAGGAATAGTTGTCGTAAAGCTCTGTTCTTCGTAGGCAGCCATTACATTTACGGACGTCGTCCCTGCGGTTAATGCCTTTATACGGCCTCTGTTATCTACTTCTACTATTTGTTCATTATTACTTTGAAAATCAAGGGTGAGGTCTGAAGTGTATTGACTTGGAATGGCTTCAATAAATAACTTTTGGCTTTCACCAATGGCTAAAGAGATGGTTTGTGGTAACGCAGAAATGCCAATTAATTGTTCTGTTTGCTGATAATAGTCATAATTGTTTTTTACTTCCTCATCCGTTAATGCCCGATTATAAATTGCAAAAGCCACAATGATTTCAGGTGCTTGATTGTGTGCGACAAAGTCCTTTCTTAATTGAAGTGGTGATTGAATAAGCGCATTTACGGTACTAGCAAAATCATTAGGTACAGGTCTTGGACCATTATCATTGATTGCATCATTGATAAAGAGACTGGCTGTTTGATCGGTATTAAATCTGAGTGTAAAGAGATTAATCGCATGTGAATCAATAGGGTTTAGCCAATCTTGATAACTTTTCTTTTGTCCTTGTTCATCTTTAAACCAATATGAATTAATTGCTCTTGTGTTTTGCTGTCCTGTTGTAGTCAAATACGGAATAAATACATCTGAGCGTGCAGCTGTGAATTTCCCATCTACTGTTTTCCAGTGCGATCCATTTGTGTTGAAGCTGGCCATTTGGATAGTTAATCCATTTTCAAAAGTAATGAGTTGATTCAGTGGGGAGGCATTTGTCGGTATTTCTACATAATCCTCGCGATTGACTAATAAACCTTGATCTGTCACATAACCATCGCTCACTCCATCATGTGAAAGACCTATTAAGGAAGCAACGACCCCATGAATCGTATCACTAATAGAATTATTCGATTCCCCGGAACGGTTGGTAAAGTCATAATGAAGAATAATACCCTCAGTTTGAATGCCAATTTTTTGATATAAGGCAGATTGTAGCGCACTCTTGTTTCCAGTATTATCTATTGCGTAAGCCTGTAAGGTTGTGGTTTCAGTAATTATAAATGGACCTGAATAAACCGGGCTTGTTGAAGTGGGTTCGTCTCCATTTAAAGTATAATAGATCGTCGCTGGTTCACTTGAAGTAATAGTAATTTCGTGTGATTGTGAAAAAAAGCCACTAGGTGTCACCGTTAAAGTAGGTGGTGTTTCGTCTAATTCTAAGGTAGTAACGGTAATGCTAACCCCTGTAGAGGTTTGACCTGCTTCATTTTTTGCTTGTACGGTAAAAGTATAAAAGGTGGATGGGGACAAGTTTGCTAAAGTGACAGAAGGATTGACGACATTCTCTCTAAATTGGTCATTTTGAGAAATGTCATAAGAGGTAATTCCATCATGATAAAGAGGTGGCTCCCATTGTAACGTAACGCTAGTAGCAGTTACTTGATGAATCATTAAGTTTTCTACATTTCTTGGAGGTGATTCAGGCTCAGGTTTGAGTTCGTCATTATTTAACCAAGAACTTACATAACATCTAAAAGGGACAGATGATTGCACAGAGAGCGTGTTAAACGGGGCAAAGTTTCCCTCGAATGTTTCATTCGCCCTAACGGTAATCGTGATGTTGTGAATGTTAAATGACAACGAAGTGGTTGGATGTAAATTTGTTATTTTTAAACGAATCATCGCGGTATCGTAATTCTTAATCGTTGGTGCATTATTCTCGAAATAATCTTTGATAATAAAAATCACTTTTTCTCGCCTCCTTTTCTAGATAGGTTATCTTATGCGCGTACTGTCGCTTTTTTACTATATATTTGTGTTTAATAGTACTTTAGATGAGGAAATCAGTGTAAACCATTATGAATGTAATTAAACATAGTTCGTTTAACCTAATTTTTATTGACGTCTAGTGGTGAATCATGGTAAATTGATAATGGGAGTTCGTTATATAGAATATAAATGTTCTTTTTAGGAATAAGGGGTGGTTACTTGAAGGATATTATCTATTTTTTAAAACAAGTTTACCAATACGCTGGTTGGAGACTATTCGCTAGCTTAATAGCAGTTACAATTGTCAGTCTTTTAGATGGATTAGCTATCCTTTTACTAATCCCATTGATTCATTTTACCGGTATGGTCGATTTCGGCTTAGAAAACTCCTTTTTATCCTCTTTTTCCTTATTCGAGTATGTACCATCTAGTGTAGTACTGCCGTTGATCTTACTGATTTTTGTTGTCATTGTAGCTGTTCATCATCTTATTGAAAAAGCTGTGATGATAAAGCATACGCGCATACAAATGGGTTTTTTGACACATTTACGGATGAGTATCTATCAGGACATATTGTTGAGTAATTGGTCTTTTTTCCTGAAAAAGAGCAGTTCCGATTTAATCCATACCGTGCTAACCGAGATTGCCAAAACAAGTGGTGGTACGAGGTCTATTTTACAATTATGTACGAATCTGATTTTCGCTTGCGTGCAAATTGGCATGGCGTTTATTCTGTCTCCATATATTACAAGCTTTGTTCTTTTGCTTGGCATGGTGGCCATTTATATGAACAGGAAATATTTGAAGCTGACACAAGCTTTTGGTAAACAAAATTATACGTTAGGTAAAAAATTCCTATCCGGAATAACAGACCAATTAGGGGGAATCAAGGAAATTAAATCTAACCATTTAGAAGAAGCACAACTACGCTGGGCTGGTGAAATGACGGCTCAAATGCAAGAAGAGCAAGTGAATTATATGAATACGAGATTACGTTCACAGTTGAATTATAAAATTTCATTAGCTGTATTCATCGCGGTCTTTGTTTATCTATCTATTCAATTATTTCAAGCACAATCAGCAACACTATTACTAATTGTTGTTATATTTTCTCGCCTTTGGCCGAGAGTTGCAGGTATTCAATCCTCTTTAGAACAAATAACAACAGCTATCCCATCTTTTAAAGCGGTAAAATTATTACAAAGTGAATGTAAACAAGCTCGCGAGGAACTTATTTCATCAGATGAAAAACTCAAATTAGAGAACAGTATTACTTATCAACAGGTGTCTTTTCGCTACGTTAAAGAGAAATATGCCTTAAAGGATATTAATGTAACAATCCCATCAAAAAAGATGACAGCAATTGTCGGCAAATCAGGTGCGGGTAAAAGTACATTCGTGGATTTACTGATGGGCTTAAATCAACCACAGGAAGGCGAATTGTATATTGATGGACAAAAGATTAGCAATCATTCGCTTGCCTTATTAAGGCAGAGCATTGGTTATGTCTCTCAAGAGCCTTTCTTATTTAACGGTACGATTAGAGAAAACTTGCTACTACTTCGCCCGAATGCGACAGATCAAGAACTATGGCAAGCCTTGTCCTTTGCTTCAGCAGCTGATTTTGTGAAAAAATTACCTGAATCTTTAGAAACTTACATTGGCGATCGAGGAATAAAGTTATCTGGTGGTGAGAAACAAAGGCTTGTTTTAGCAAGAGTTATTTTGAAAGATCCTTTAATTCTTATACTTGATGAAGCAACGAGTAGTTTAGATACCGAAAATGAAAAGAACATTCAAGAGAGTATTGAACAATTAAAAGGAAAAATGACAATCATAGTAATTGCTCATCGCCTCTCCACCATTAGAGATGCCGATCAAGTAATCGTGTTAGATGCAGGTAAAGTTGTTCAAGTCGGAGAATTTGTTCAATTATCTAAAGATAAGAACCAGTTATTTAGTCAACTGTTACAGAGGCAGGTGGAGGCAATGTAAATATTTCCTTTTCCTAAAGAAAAAATAGAAAGGATTCGTGATTTTATGAAAAAGCCGTGGGGAGAAGTAAAACTGGAAGTACTAGATGTAAAAATGACCATGAAAGGTGGAGGACATGGGGGAGGAAAGGATCCTAAGGATCCTGCTGATCCAGAGCCGGAAACAGATATCTACAGTTGAGGAAATGTCCTTATGTACTTTTGTACATAAGGATTTTTTACTAGAAAAGAGATTAACTTGTTTATTTCAGGGCGCTCTGCGTTTTTTATTTAGGTGGTGAGTATATGTTTAAAAAAGTAACTAGTCAGAAGGAACAAGAGGCTTTTGCTGCTACATGGGAATATTTTTGTGAGAGAAATGGTTGGCATAAAGACCCTTATGCACAAACAGGCGAGAGGTATCAACTATTGTTATCTAAAAGAGACCCGACCGTGATCGGTACGATTGAATTTATTCCTTATCATGAAGAAGTGGAAGTAGAAAGGTATTTTCGCTTTTCTAAAATCCCATCTATTTTTCAACAACAGGATCGGGTATGGGAGATAGATAAACTATGCTTACATAAAGATTATCATAGACAAGGTTATTTCTTTCATTTTTTTGAAATCATTTATGATCATGCCCTTCTTCATCAGCCGAAATATTATATAGCTATATTAGAAAAAAAGTTATATAGACTTTTAAAAATGTCTGTTGGTCGACGAATGATACGGGTCGATAAACAAACTGTCAGATCAGAAGCATCACTTATTCCAGTTGTAATACAGATAGAACAAATAATGAAGGATGATACAATCATACAATCACTTTTCTTGCGGAGAAATAAATTATTGTTGTGGAAATATTTCTTCAGATCAGGATTAAACCGATTGAAAAATAAAGCTGTGCGTATTCTTAGGGGGTAAATCATTGGTACTTTGGAGATACGGAAAACAGGTTAGTTGGATGCTCATGACGATTGGTTATATGGTTTTCATTTGGCTTCAATCTGAATATTTTAACCCCCAATTAATTGAAATATATGCTTATAGACTAGATTTTCCTATATTAGTAATTCTCGGCACTGTTTTTGAATTATTGCATCTTATCGAGTTTGGCATTTTATTTATTTTCCTTATCTTTACCTTTAAGGCCAATCCTAATGGAGAGTTTACAAAAAAGAAAATGATTGTTTGTTTCATTTTGTCTTTACTTTATAGTCTGATTGATGAAATTCATCAATTATATATTCCTTATCGTTCTTTCTCTTTTGTTGATATTTTTAAGAACTTTATCGGTATTTTCATTGTTTATTATATTGTTAAGAAAAGGTATAAGTGGTGAATTGCAGTGTCCATTTCTTCTCTTCAATTAAAGCTTCTTTATTCCGTTTATTTTGTTACAAATGTCTATTTTACAGGCGAATACACAAACAGAATACTTTAATGGGAATAGCATATAGGTAATTGAATATGAAACGAATATAAAATAAATAGATAAAAAGTTTATTAAAATCTATAAGGGAGAGAGGAAATTTGAGATATGTGAGAATCATCGAGGAAATCAATCAATTGAGGCTATTGTTAAGTAATATGTATGACCAAGGCCTATTCGATGTTGAAGAGGTAGAAGAGAGGCTCACATATCTTTTTCAATTGCTGTTTCCGGATAGAATAGGTGAATTTTCACCGGAAATTCATGAGATTCCTGGTGAGTCTCTTAGACTCTTGGCTGAGATTTTACAAGATCCCATATTAGTTCCAATCTTGAGAGAAGTAAGTGAAGGAGCAGCTGGTGAAATAAATATCCCTCATGCTTGTAATCAAAGATGTAATTGTCGGATGTGTAGATGGTGCAGAAGAGGGGTAACGGGTGCAACAGGAGTTACCGGAGTAACAGGTATGACTGGCGCAACAGGGTCGACAGGTGCAATGGGTCCGAGGGGTTATCCAGGAATACCTGGGAGAAGCGGATTAACAATAACGGGTCCTACAGGGGCAACAGGTCCAACAGGTCCACCAGGCAGTGAGACAGGAATAACAGGTGCAACTGGACCAACGGGTATGACTGGTGCGATAGGCTTAACTGGAAGTACGGGAATCACTGGTATAACGGGGGCCACCGGTCTAACTGGAGCTACTGGAGTGACAGGTCTAACAGGGGTAGATGGTTTAACTGGAGCGCCAGGTATCACCGGTCCTACTGGAGTGATGGGATTAACCGGAGCCACTGGCGTAACTGGTTCAATAGGAACCACCGGCCCTAATGGTGTGACAGGAGTAACGGGAATGACTGGACCTACTGGCTTAACAGGTAGCGCAGGGGTGACGGGAACAACTGGAGAAACAGGAGTCACAGGCGTTACTGGTCCCACAGGCACGCCAGGTATCACTGGGAGCACAGGAAATACCGGTGTCACGGGTCTAACTGGAGAAATAGGATTAACAGGTGCAACAGGAGTCGCAGGCTTGACAGGGGCTACGGGCGTTTCAGGTGTGACGGGAAGTACTGGTGCAACAGGCAACACTGGGCCAATAGGCGAGACTGGAATAATGGGTTCAACCGGTCCTACTGGTTTGACAGGAGTCACAGGTTCAACGGGAATGATTGGACCTACTGGAATCACAGGCCCAATTGGTTTAATGGGTCTTACAGGGAGTACCGGAACCACTGGCAACACCGGAGTAACAGGAATAACGGGTTTAACAGGAGCAACAGGAGTCACAGGTTCAATCGGTTTGACGGGAGTAACAGGATCAACCGGAATCACCGGTTCAATGGGTTTACCAGGAACAACAGGAATAACGGGAACTACTGGTTCAACAGGAGTGACAGGGGTCACGGGTCCAACAGGCTTGGCGGGTGTAACCGGAGTGACAGGTTCAATCGGTTCGACGGGTCTAACGGGAGCCACAGGTTCAACGGGCGCAATAGGAATCACCGGAGCAATTGGCTTGACGGGGCCTACGGGTTCAACAGGAGTGACAGGTATCCCAGGAGGTACTGGACCGACAGGAATCATTGGAACTACTGGTTCAACTGGTAACACAGGAAATACAGGTCTAACGGGTCCAACTGGCTCAATAGGCTTAACAGGAGCAACAGGAATTACGGGGTCAATCGGTTTGACAGGAGTAACGGGTTTAACAGGATCCACCGGAGTCACCGGTTCAACCGGCTTGACGGGAGTAACAGGTCTAACAGGGGCGGCCGGAATCACAGGTCCAACTGGTACAACAGGATTAACAGGGATAACGGGACCAACCGGCTTGACAGGAACAACTGGTCTAACCGGTGTAAACGGTTTTACTGGGACTACGGGAACCACTGGGCTAACAGGAGCGACGGGGATCACAGGCCCAACTGGCTTGACGGGAGTAACGGGTTTAACAGGGTCAACCGGAATCACTGGTGCAATAGGTTTAACCGGAGTCACAGGTCTAACAGGGGTAACTGGATCAACAGGTTCGACGGGTCCAACCGGATCAACGGGGTTAACAGGTGCAACTGGAATCACCGGTCTAACGGGTATCACAGGTTTAACAGGATTGACAGGACTCACAGGGAATACCGGAGTAACGGGTAGTACAGGAAATACAGGTCTAACGGGAGTAACAGGAATTACCGGAGCAATAGGTTTAACCGGAGTGACAGGTCTAACAGGGACGACCGGAATCACGGGTTCAACTGGCGCAACGGGAGTAATAGGTCTAACAGGATCGACCGGAATCACTGGATCAACAGGAGTGACAGGTGCAACTGGATCAACGGGCTTAACAGGAATTACGGGGTCAATCGGCTTGACTGGAGTAACAGGTTTAACAGGAACAACCGGTTTGACAGGAGCCACGGGAGTCACGGGTTCAACAGGAGTGACCGGCATAATAGGAAATACGGGAGTTACTGGTAGTACTGGATCAACAGGAGTAACGGGAACAACCGGTCCAACTGGTGTCACAGGAGGAATAGGTTTAACCGGAGTAACAGGAAATACAGGGTCAATCGGCTTGACTGGAGTAACAGGTCTAACAGGATTCACAGGAACAACTGGTCCAACTGGCTTGACCGGATCAACTGGACTAACCGGTGTAAACGGTTTGACAGGAGCTACAGGTTCAACAGGAATCACCGGTTCATCCGGCACGACGGGTCTAACGGGGGCGACAGGAACTACAGGGCTAACGGGAATCACAGGAGCAATAGGTTTAACCGGAGTCACAGGTTCAACAGGAGTGACCGGTATCACCGGAAGTACTGGAGCAACGGGCATAACAGGAACAACAGGTATTACGGGTTCAATCGGCTTGACTGGAGCAACAGGTTTAACAGGACCAACAGGAGTAACAGGAACAACCGGTTTGACAGGAGCTACAGGTTCAACAGGAATCACCGGTTCATCCGGCACGACGGGTCTAACGGGGGCGACAGGAACTACAGGGCTAACGGGAATCCCAGGTCTAACTGGCTCAACGGGCTTAACAGGAACCACAGGAATTACTGGGTCAGTCGGCTCGACTGGAGTAACTGGTTTAACTGGATCAACCGGTTTGACAGGAGCTACTGGTTTAATTGGAGCCACGGGTTCAACAGGAGTGACCGGTATCACCGGAAGTACTGGAGCAACGGGCATAACAGGAACAACAGGAATTACGGGTTCAATCGGCTCGACAGGATTAACGGGTTTAACTGGATCAACAGGAGTAACAGGAACAACCGGTTTGACAGGAGCTACAGGTTCAACAGGAATCACCGGTTCATCCGGTACGACGGGTCTAACAGGGGTAACTGGAGTAACAGGTTCGACTGGATCAACAGGCATAGCGGGAGTAACGGGTCTAACAGGGGCGACAGGAACTACAGGGCTAACGGGAATCACAGGAGCGATAGGTTTAACCGGAGTAACAGGTTCAACAGGAGTGACCGGTATCACCGGTTCAATCGGCTTGACAGGAGTAACTGGTTTAACTGGAACAACAGGAGTAACAGGAACAACCGGTTTGACAGGAGTAACTGGTTCAACAGGTCCAACAGGAATCACAGGAACAACGGGTCCAACAGGCTTGAGTGGATCAACTGGCCTAACAGGGGTAACCGGTTTGACTGGGGCGACAGGAAATTCTGGGCTAACAGGAGCGACGGGGACCACAGGCCCATCCGGCTTGACGGGAGTCACCGGTTTAACAGGACCAACAGGAATCACAGGAACAGCGGGTCCAACAGGCTTGACCGGATTAACAGGTCCAACAGGCTTGAGTGGAGCAACAGGTCTAACTGGAGCCACGGGGGTCACGGGTTCAACAGGGGTGACCGGTATCACGGGAAGTACCGGAGTATCGGGTGGTACTGGAGCGACAGGAATCACGGGGAGTGCAGGCCCAACCGGTCTAACGGGAGTAACAGGGATCACAGGAGCAATCGGTTTAACGGGATCAACCGGCTTAACAGGAACAACAGGACCTACGGGACTAACGGGCCCAACCGGTTCAACAGGCTCAATCGGACCAACCGGTCTAACGGGATTAACGGGTTTAACAGGATCCTCAGGGTTCACAGGAACAACCGGCCCAACGGGAGTAACAGGTCTGACTGGCCTAACAGGATCTACCGGGATCACGGGTCCAACAGGAGTGACAGGAATCACAGGTGTAACTGGTCCATCAGGCATTTCAGTACCTATTGTCGGTTTTTCGGCTAGAACAAACTTAAGTGGGATTAGTGCTTCGCAACAAATTGCTAATTGGAATATTGCTTCGCCTAGCTATAGTAGTGCAAGTTTTAATGCTACTACAGGTACTTTTACAGTACCAAATACAGGGAGATATTCTATTAAGGCAACAATTAATTATCAAACAACTACCACTATTTCTATAGCTATCGGTGCAGGAGTTAGTCCGACTTTTAGTGTTAGAAGAATATCTACTTCAACTGATTTAATTACTGGTGTATTTCCTATTCTAGATGTGAATATTGTTTTATTATTGAGTCTGAGAACTATATTGGGTTCTGGAACAGTTACTCTCTCAGGTGATATGACTTTAAATGCGGGAGATACTGTGGGTTTATTCTATAATGCAAATGGGCTTACAATTAGCTTGAATCTGGGATCAGGGACTTTACCCATTGTTTGGTCCATTCACCAAATTGGATAAAAAGAGCAATGTGGGAATCATTATCCTCACATTGCTTATTTGATGTAATATTCTTTGAAAAAAAGCTCGTTATGATTGACTCTTGAATCATTGGGTCGGTACTCTTTTGCTTTACAGTGATGGAAATATGATTGATTTTCATTACCATTTTGCCAGTAACAATAACATAGTTGAATATGTGGGTACCAGGTAGTATAAGATTCATCTTTAAAATTAAAATGAGTCGGTTCCTCGAGCGTAGTTGCTAATTGATACCAAAAAATGGCCTTATTAAAGTCATTTTTTTCTTTATAAATATCACCAATTTTACAAGCGGCTTCGGGTCTTGGTGTATCAAACTTCATGGTTAAAATGAGTGCCTCAAGCTCACTTTCTTCTATATTTAAATGTTTATAACATTCAGCTATAGATAAGCATGCCCTAATTTCATCCTCGACCCATCCCTTTTTACTCTGTAAAAATTGTGCATAATAGGAAATTGCATTTTCGAATCTAGCATGGTCTTTTAGTTCATTTGCAAAATAAAACAAATCCCTTGGTGAAAACTCCTCACCCTTTTCTAACCTTTTCTCGTATATTTTAATATTGCGGTCACTTTGTTCATGATGTGTTTGTTTCCTACTTTTATTATGCTTAATGGCAATATCTGACTCAATAATATGGCCCCCGACTTCCAAATATTCATGGACAGGACCATGCCACTTGAAATGTCGGTCTCTTTTAACTAACCGATGTCTACGAGAACTAAAGGTTGGTTTATTTTCCTCATCAAAGGCTAAATGGTAGAGCATTGCGACAGCATCTACGTCAAAAGATAACGCTCCTTTTAAGTCTTTCATTTTTTGTCTGTCATCTGGTAAAAGTATATCGTCTGCATCTAACCAGAGAATATAATCTTGTGTAGCTTGCTCAAAAGCATAATTCCTTGCTGCGGCAAAATCATCTGTCCATTCATAGTGAAAAAGATGTTCAGTAAACTCTTTAGCGATTTTCTCTGTTTCATCTGTTGAGCCCGTGTCTACAATTATAATTTCATCACATAAATCAGACACACTTTTTAAGCATTCAGCAAGTACTTCCTCTTCATTTCTTACAATCATACAAAGGCTAATTGTTATCATCCCGTTCACCACCAAATAAAGAATCCTTATACTATATGAATGGTGAAAGAAATGGGTTCAAACCTAATTAGTTATTTCATTGCAAGTCTTAAAAATAGTAAATAAAGTAAGAAAACCCCTAGATATCCCCCTGTAATTAAAAATAAAGGGTTGAGAAAGACGACATGGACGGTTGTCATAAATACTAAGTTTTCGCTAATGATTTCATAAACTGTTGTAGCTGTTATACTTTCAAAAACGATAAGGGAAATGGTAGCTAAAGAAATTAGCACAATATGTGTAGGTGCCCAATATTTATTAGCAAAAACCATTAAAAGAGGAATCATTATAATCATCAATACAATGAAAAATACCATTAAAAAACCCTCCTAAGAAGAGTGATAGGATTAGCTTCTGTTATTTTTCAAAGAAAGATACATTTATTTTCCGAAAAATATAAAAACGAAAAGGAACTTACCTAGATTTGTCGAATGATAGGTGAAAAGGAGCTGAGAGTAATGAAACAAGTGAAACAACAACAGTGGATTTGCTCTAAATGTGAGAAAGTAATAGAAGACAAGAATGAATATATCGATAATGATGGTGTTTGTGACCAATGCTATTCTCGTAAACTGAAAATAAGGCGTGGTTTTAAGATTTAAGAAAAAATAAGCGGATCCCATATTTGTAATTATCAAATATGGGACACCGCTTATTTTGATTTGTGAACAACTCTTTTAGTTAAACAAGTCATACAAATGGTCTTTCTTTTTACGATTAGTATTTCATGATAATAAACAAGCTCTTGACATTTATTGCAAAGTACAAATTCACTCATGAATTTACACATCCTTTCTTTAAAGGTATATGTAAATAGAGAGGTAAACATGATTACTTGTACGAGGCTTATAAACTTACTCATTAATATGAAGTGCAATTTCTTGAAGCTCTTCTTTCATTTGACCAATAAGTGATAAAACAGACCCGATCGCCTGAATCCAACTACCATAAAACCCCAATGCTTCACCGCTCTCACTACTCTTGTCTCTTAATGATTCAATCCCTCCTTTTGCTTGCATACTATTGCCAATTCCTTGAAGGAAGCCACCAACTATATTTAAAAATCTACCCGAGGGTGTTAAATCAAAAAACTCATCACTTAATGCAACAAAACTTCCTAAAGCCTGGAACCAATTACCAGTAATGATTATTCTTTGGTTCAAGTCCTTATTTGGGTCAAAAAGGATGCCAATGATAACGAGAGAATTGCCAACAGCTTGGACTTCATCACCAATAAGCTCAAGTGAATAGGTTCCTTGGCCATCAGCGGAAAGTGCTTCGCCTGTAGCTTGAAGTATATTTCCTTGCAAACGCAAATCAATTTTTAGCTGTTCATTGATAGGGAGTTGAGGAGTACTTCCTAAAGCTGCTTCAATTGTACCGATAGTTGACAATACAGAGCCAAAAATCTCCTTTAGTTGACTATTCAGGCCTAATCCCTCCCATACTCGCTTCATTATATGTATGTGGTGAAGGAAGTGGGTTTGTACTTAAGGAGATAAAAATGAAAGATGTACATTTACCGGTTACTTCTTCCAAATAAAGACCATTTATTAACTAGTACACGACCCGTAGTAAGAGTCGAATCATTAGAAGCTAGGTACAACAGCATAACCTCATCGACTAACGGTTTTTTGGCAATTAGTTCATCTTTTTAAAATTGTTTGTTGCCAGTTCATCGCAATGAAACCTGGCTGGACTCTATTCATACGAATCTTCTTCTCTTTTGCAACATGAAGTGTAGCCAGTCGATTGTGTCTCCTTTAATGCTTGAACTTTTAAGAATTTCACATCTAATCAACATTGACTTTTTTTATTCATCATTTGTTTTATCCTCAGGAACTCTTTTGTACAAGTATCGGATTCTGTTAAGTCTGATTCATTTAGCTTTCCCTCATTTGCAACATTCAATTTTTTTAAGCATTTTTCTTACTTGATCATCTATATCTGTTACAATTACTTCTGCCCCTTTTTAGCAAATATATTAGAACTGTAGCGCTCATACTAGAGATATCTCCAGTAGTAATCGTAAATTTATTGTTCATCCCATTATCTTAGCTCCAATTATTAGCAGTAAACTTAACAAATAACTTGATTCACCTACTCTTAAAGGTTAACTTTAAGTGAATACAATCTAATACTTGTTTTTTATTTGAAAGAAGAGGGAATATAAAACATAAGTACATAATAGTTAAAGGAGAACGATTAAAGATGAAGAGATTTTTACTTATATTATCGATAATGACGTTGTTTTGTTTGACTGCATGTGGCGATGGTGAGGGCGATTCTCAGAGTGGAAACATTGATAAACCTAATCTAGCAGATGAAGAAATTGAAGTGAGTCTTCAAAATGCCGTAGATATCTTTCTGCGAGAATATGAAGTGGATTATATTACAAAAGTTGAATTAGATAGTGATATGGATCAATGGAAATATGATGTGGCTGGAGCTTCTAATGAAAAAGAGTATGAGCTTGTGATTGATGCACATACTGGAGATATTTTAGATCAAAGTGAAGAGGCAATTGAAAAAGGGGATGAAGAACAAGGTATTTCTTTAAATGAGATTCTTTCACCTTCAGAAGCGATGAAAATTGTTCAAGCAGAAACGAGTAATGAAATTGGCGGTTGGACATTAGAAGTAGAGAATGGAACAGAGCAGTATGAAATCGAAGTCAGAGATGGTAGTGAAGATATCGATTATATTATTAATGCGATAAGTGGTGAGTTAGTAGGCAGAGATTAAATTTTTTTCCTCAGCAGATAGTAAAGTCCAATGATTAATTTAATCATTGGACTTTTTTTAACCTATTATTAAAGACTAGGTTGCACGACGGGTGATTTCTTATATTTTTTCTGGATGACATATGTCTGGATAATAAGGAATAATCCACTCACTGACCAATATAAAGGCAGTGCAGCTGGTGCAGATAGGGAAATGAACAAGATCATTGCCGGTGAAAGGTATCCCATGATTTTCATTGGTCCTTGTTGTTGATCCTTTGGTAATTGCATAAGGGAAACTCTGAATTGCAAATAATAAATGACACCAGCGATAATAGCCATGGGAATATTGGCGTGTCCTAAGCTAAACCATAAAAAGCCATGGGTAGCGATTTCAGGAGATGTTCTAATAGCATAATAAATAGCCATCAAAATCGGCATTTGTATCAGCAAGGGCAAACACCCCATATTCAATGGGTTGACCCCATGTTTCGCATATAAACCAATAAGCTCTTGTTGTAATTTTTGCTTCTTAGCTTCATCTTTTGTTTTGTTCATTTGCTCTTGTATAGCCTTCATTTCAGGTTGTAACGCTTCCATTTTGACCTTCATCGATTGAGAGCTTTTTACTTGTTTAACGGTTAAAGGTAGTAAGATCAACCTTAATAATAAAGTCACTAGCACAATACTCCAACCATAATTTCCGTGGAATATGCCTGCAAAAAAGTCGATGATAGAGATCAATGGCTGCACAAAATAATGATGGAAAAACCCTGTGTCTGTACCACCATTTGCTTGACAGCCAGCTAAAACCAATGAAATTGTAATTACTAACCATATCATTTTCTTCAAAAATATTTCCTCCTCTAATGATTGTTTTAATTAGTCATTAGAGAAAGAAATGCTTCATCGCTATCGTCTGGACTTTCTTTGCGACGAACTGTAAGTAAACGGTTTTGTTTACATGCCCAATTAAGCACATTAGAAAGAACAGATGCGTAGTGGTTAATTAAATCAGCGTCTGCTTCTTGAAGACGATAAAAAAGCATGCCTGTATTTCGTTGTAAGAAATATATCGTTAAGGCGGGGAGTAGGATTGTTAAGACAATACCAGCTAAGGTTAAGTCATGAATCGTTTGATAATCAAGTTCAAAAAGACCAGCAAATATCATCCCAAAGAGAATGGTATGATTAAATGATAAATGTCTCATTAGACTGCTCCCCTCCTTTCAATTCTTTTACATATTTTCATCATAATCATAACGGAATCAGAAGGAAAAGTAAATGAAGCAAGACTTACAGGCTATGGATAACCTTTTTGTGACTATTATATTTAAATATTAAGTAGATAGTACAAGCTTCTTTTTCTGGTACATCCATTCTAAAAAATGCTGTTACGTTATGGGAGTATTCATGATTGCAAGCAGTAAATGGGTAGTTGTTATAGTCTATTCTTTTTCCTCATCCTTCCCTAAGTCTTCACATGCATACTCTATTAAAGAAAAAATCAAAGCTAAAATAATTGTAGCGAACAATCCGATTTGGATGGAATGCATGACATAATCCAAAAAAGACACAATCGCCCAGTTTGTCAAAAAAGAAAACACTAAAGATGTAACCTGCTGTTGCTTCAGGGTATATTTCCCCGAATGATTCATCAATAAAATGAGAGCTCCTATAAAAATTTCAGATACGATTCCAATGAGAAAATAAAGCAAAATAAATGAAATGATGGATGGGAAGGATTCAAATTTGATGTTAAGTAAATGAAAGATTCCTAGAGTACTAAAAAAGTAAAGAGCAAGAACGAATGATAAGACCAACAGAACAATGATGCTTATCGCGATAGTTGACCCAATGATACTTTTGAAGTTACTTTTCTTTGATGATGGTTTGTCTTTCATCTCCTCATCCTCCCAATAGACTTCGTTAATATGTAAAATTTTACATTGTATTAAAGTGTTTGCCAACTTATATTAGTTTTTTTGTAATAATCTTGTAGCAGACATTGGAGGTCATGTACCGTTTTATTTCTAAAGGGGTGGCCATCATTAAATGTATGAGTACCAGATGAATAGTTTGTCTCAGTCAGGCTATTGCTACCGGACACCGTTATAGGAATAACTCAATTAAAACTTTAAGGGGCTATTTGAAAGCTAGAAAGTGAGAATGAATAGCTCAATATGTAACAAAAGGATTCCTAGGTGCTTGATATAGAGAGGTAGTTGAAACTTGGCATAGGAGAAGATGGCAAAGGAAACTGATGAAAAAAATACAAATTTGTCATTCAAAGGACCTTTGCCTCTCTTTATTTTACTTTATGCCCTTATATTACTTTTAATTGAAGTCCTATGAATAGGTAAGAGTCTTTTAAGCGAATAATTACTCACTTTTACTTGCTTCTTGATTTAAATACTTTATTTGGACTATGAGAATATTTAATTTCTACATTTATATCTTCGGCAGTAATATTCTTAAACATGTCTTGAAATTTGTGTTGCTTCCAAATTTTATTATGATGCCTAAAGAGGTAATCTTCAAAAAGGTATACATCTATACCTTTTTCCCTCCCAGATTTTAAAGATAAGAACGCTTCATCTCTGATTTTATCTTCAACTTTATGTTTAAGTGCATCTTGATTTACTTCGGAGGCTCCCTCCCTTAAAATGATTGTGGATTTTATGTTTAACTTGAATTTAGAATGAAAGTTGTCTTCCTCCAACGTTAATTTCGTTTTAGGATCTCTAAGTTCGACTTCAACAGGATCGTTTTTATTTTCCATATTGACTTGAATTAAACTTCTTTCAACATCTGCCTGCTTATTAGCTTTGATATAACCACTTAATTGAGATGAGTTTAAAAAACCTTTGTAGTTCCCGCCTTTAATAAAATATCCTCCATTAAAATAGGGTACTAAAAATTTCAATTCATTTTTTCTCACATTATTATTAGTTATTTCAATTCGTGGTAGTAAGATAGTCTTTGTCGCTTCACCTAAACCAATAAGAAATTTAGTTGCATCAATAGCAGGTACTTCTGAAACTTGTGTTTGTGTGTCTAGAGGTTGATTAATAATACTGCTTGTATAGGGATAATAAAAAGGCATTTTAAGTGTCAATATTTCCTCTAAATCTTCACTAGTGCCATAAATCCACCCATGGACACGTATGTTGTAATTCGAAGATAGTGAATCAGTCGTTTCCTTTAGTTTATACTTGATTATATTTTCTGAAAAAATAAAGCTATTGATATGATCAAAATTAATTTTTATTTGCATGGTTTTATAAATATTAGTTAATGCTTTATTTATTGTATTGCCTGTTCCTACACCCAACCATACAGGTTTATCTTGATTAATAGAGCTGCTCTCGGTCTTAGCTACATTTGAAAAATCCAAGAATTGAACATATACCACATATTCTTCGTCAATAAAGTCAACACCAAAACCAATGGCGTATGCTTGATATTGAATTTCTACAGGCTTTTGACATCCACTTAACAAAAGAAACATAATCATGGTAATGAGGATCCTCTTAATTTTAACTCTCCCCTTTAAGGTATACTATCTTAACTTAGAGTGACGTTAAATGGACTTAAGTATTCATAAATTATAAAGTCATTTACATATTTCATGCTCTTTACCAGGTATGCTTTTGTATTTAATCTCAGAATTATGTGCTTCGAAGTAGATGTATATTTTAATTAACCAATGTATCTGCGAGCACAGGATGAATTACAGATTATGTATAATGTCTCTTAAAAAACAGCCCACTGATGTGGGCTGTGCTTCAATATAATGGTTGTTGGTTATGACAGGATGGAAACCCACTTATATCTTGAATCATATGAAAATCATATTGTTTTAATGCGAATTGGGATTGATATAAATATTCAATCACTAATAATTTTCTTTGAGATGTACCACAAAGTTTCCCTGATGTCCCTTGACCATTGGTGAATGAGATACCAATTGGTTGGCCAATTAAATAATTAATTTTATGTTGCCATGGCATGGTGATATCACTCCTTCAAAGCATCTTATGATTTTGAAGGGATTGGGTGCATGTATGAGCTTTATTAAAGAATTCTTAAGTTTATTTAAAAAAGCACCCAAATGAAGGTGCCTACTTAAAAAATTGATGGAAACCTAATTCCATAGGTATTAACCAAATAAAAAAACCTAATAAGGCTATTGGCCCGATAAAAAAATTGTAGAGTTTAACTGGCAATAGTTTAAAAAGCAAAAATCGATAAATGAAAGCTACACCAAACATTGTAATAAACAGAATTAGCAATGGTCCAATAAATTGCATGTAGTTAAATTCTATCCCCTTAAAAATATCCATATGGATCCTCCTTATATACATTGTGGGTATATTTTACTATAAGATGAAAAGTTTTGAAAAGAGGATACACAATTTTATGGTGCTGCTTTATTCTCTAATTGCTTGAAGACAAAACGTATAGCTCTAGTCGTTTAGGAATCTTGTTTCCCTTTGTTGGAGTAATCCTTATTGAATTGAAGATTGCCGGAAGGGGTATAGCTGTAACTTCTCCAATCAAATACGTTCTCCGAGAGTGAGCAAGAGAATATGGAATGTTAGAAAAAACACAGAAGCTCCAATCATTTATAACGTTTTGACCAGATGAAAATCAATGAAGCATCCTTTTAAGGGTTATCTTCTGAATTTTAAAAATCTATTTCTAAATACGTAGTTGATAGAAGGTGAATAATTTAGAGATTTAATTGGTTGGTGCTTATTAATCTTATATAGGAGGATGTTTTTAATAGATGTTAAGAATCTTAAATGTATGAAAAAAACCGAAGAAATCGGTTTGATTAGCGCTTATGAGTGAATATTAAAGAGAGCCCTCTTGATATTGAGGGCTATACAAATTTTAAACACCTTTAAGTAGTATTTAGATATTGTTAAATAAACAATACTAGGTGCTGTTTTTTATATGGTAACCTGGTTTAGTTCTTTCGTAAGTTAGTAAGAGTTTATTAATACTTAGATTTTTCATTCATCTCTATTTTTTTATTTAGCAAATCTTTACCCCAGGTTTGCATTGCTTCTAAAATAGGTATAAATTTTCGCCCCTGTTCGGTTAATGAATATTCTACTTTTGGTGGTACAACTTTATAAACTTCTCTGTGTACTAGGTTGTCCTCTTCAAGTTCTCTCAATTGTCTAGTTAAGATTCCTTTTGATATTCCAGGTAACATTCTCAATAATTCATTAAACCTAATGATATTATTTTGGCTTAAATGCCATAAAATCACGATTTTCCATCTGCCCGCAATTGCATTTTGGGTGACTGTTAATGGACAGATTTCTTGTTGTATTTCCTCAGTGATTGATTCATCTTGATAACTAAAACGTGCCATAATAAAACCTCCTTTTTCTCTAGGTGCTATTTTTATGACTATGTTATTAAAATGTGCCTACTTACATAAATCCTACATAACAAATAGTATAGATATTAGAATTAAAAATCAAAAATACACCATAGTGGAGGAGTTTCTATGAAAGTTTTAATAACTGGGGCAACTGGAAATTTAGGTTCTAAAGTTGTAGAATATTTACTTGTCAAATTATCAGTAGAAGAAGTAGTTGTTGGTGTACGTGACGACAAGTCTCAAAAAGCAATGGGTTATAATAAAAAAGGCTTGGAAGTGCGAGTAGCGGATTTTGAAAAGAAAGATACCCTAATTACTGCATTTAAAGATATAGATCGAGTATTTGTTATATCAACATTTGGTGATTATGAAACGGTTATGCGACAACATTTAAATGCAGTTGAAGCTGCCAAAGAAACAAACGTAAAACAAATTATTTATCCAAGTGTTACTAGATCAGAAGAAAATGATTTCTTCCTAGCAGTTCTTCATAGAGCACGTGAAATAGCTATTATTGAATCAGGTATCCCTTATGTAATTCTACGTAACAACTGGTATATAGAAAATGAGCTTAATACAATCCAAGGTTGTATGGATGGTGCCCCTTGGGTAACTTCTGCAGGTGAGGGGAAAATCGGTTGGGTATACCGACCAGATTTAGCTGAAGCAGCTGCAAATATTTTAGTAGAAGATGGTCATGAAAATAACATTTATGAACTTTCTGGTGAAAATTTAACACACCAGCAATTTGTTGATATATTAAATCAAGTAACAGGTAAGGAAGTTCCTTTAGTAGCAGTAGACGATGCTTCTTTTGAAAAAATGTTAAAAGATGCCGGAGTACCAGAAGCTTACCACCCTATGTTGGTAATGACTCAAAAAGGGATACGTGAAGGTGGCTTAGAATCCACACATTCCGATTTGGAATTCTTATTAAAACGTCCTGCTACATCATTGAGGCAAGCTCTTATAAAATTATTAATAACTACTAAATAGGTCAATTAAATTTTCTGCAAAAACAAACAAAAATTTTATACCACTAAATGAACTTGCACTTATGTTAAAAAGCCTTTCCAGTTGGAAGGGCTTTTTAACATAAGTCACCATTAATACAAATTAATAAGTCAGTTACTTCAAATCGGAAGTTAACATGCCATACACAATACTATCTGTCCATTCATTTTTATTCCAAAAATCTTGTATGAAATGTGCTTCCTTTCTCATACCAATTCTTTCACATAATTTTTGTGAAGCTATATTTCGTGCATCTAGATTAGCCTGTATACGATGTACATTAAATTCATCAAATAATTTATAGACCAAACTACTTACTGCTTCTGTTGCCAAACCTCTACCAGCAACTTCATTTGAAAAACTATAACCAATCTCAACAGTATCTTTCATTTCTGTATACCATACGGATAAATCACCAACTACTTTATTCTTGTATATAACTGCCAAACTTAACATGGATTCTTTAGTGAGTGCACAGTTTGCTAACTTTTTATCAAACCTTTTATTCATATCTTCGTCAGTCCACTTCTCATGTAATAAGAACTTACAAGTATCATCATTATTATAAATAGCAAATACATCCTGTAAATCATTACGCTTAAAAGGTCTGATTAGTAGTCTTTCTGTTGTGATATTCAAGTTAGTTCTTCCCCCTTGCTTTTATTCTACAAACATTTCTTATAGTATCTAGCCTCCTTTTATATGTTACCTTAAATACATATTTCACCATAGTAAATGAATAGCCTCTTCACCTAAATTCTCCGTTTCTTTAAGGAAAACCCTTCATTAACTCCTTAAATAAGTACATTTATTATAAGAATGCTTCCAAGATTTTTGTCTTATGATCCCCTTCTAAATAATCTTTTGGATAAAATAAACAAAATATTAATTTTTAATTAAAAAAAGACAAAAAAAGAGTAGAAATCATTCTCCTACTCTCTTTTGCTATTTAAGACTTTTATCCTTAAAGTATTCTCGGCTATCAACACGGATTTTTTTTGGTAAAACACGATCAAGTTCTTCATCTAACCAAGCAATCGTTTTGTTTCGTAAATACTCTCTCATTTGCTGTTCGGCTTCTAACATTACTAAATTTATTGTACAAGTGGAATTACCTGATATACAAGATGAACAGTCTCTATCCTCTTTTTCTTCTTTACCTACATACATAAGGTTATTACTTAAAATGTTTTTACACTGAAAAATTGGTTTAACACCTTCAACAGCTTCTATTACATCCCAAAAGGAAATTTCTTCAGGAGCCTTAGCTAATTTATAACCTCCATTGACTCCTGGAACAGAACTCACAATTTTAGCCTTTGATAATTTACCAAATGCTTTGGAAAGATATGTTTCTGAAAGCCCTTGAAATTCTGAAAGTTCTTTTATCCCAATAACTTCATCTGATGGTACATCAATTAAGTACACTAAACTATGCAACGCATATTCAACCATAACACTATATTTCATGTAATCACCTGCTCTATTTAAAACATCTTTAATCATCTTTTTATTGTATTTGTATCTTAACATAGTTTTTTTTGTTTGACACAAATTACTAATAGCGTTATATTGATTAACGTCGACAAGATTAATCGACGATTGATGTAAGAGACAATTAGTTTACCCATTAAAGAAACATTTATTCAGGAGGAATTATCTAATGAGCAAATTACTTATTATAAATGCACATCCAGAAGTGGAATCTACTTCGTCTGTTAGTCTTAATGTTCTTAATCACTTTAAAAATGTATATAAGGGATTACAATCAGAAGATGAGGTCATTGAACAAATTGACTTATATAGCGAAGAAGTACCTATGATAAATAAGATAGTTTTAAATGCATGGGCTAAGCTTGCTAAGAATCAAGAACTTACGAATGAAGAAAAAGAAGTAACAAACCGTATGAGCGCAGTGTTACAACAATTTAAAAGTGCGAATAAGTATGTAATCGTTCTCCCATTGCATAATTTTAATGTACCAACAAAATTAAAAGACTATATGGATAATATTTTAATTGCGAAAGAGACTTTTAAATATACAGAGAATGGTTCTATTGGCTTACTTAATGATGGAAGAAGTATGTTGGTGATACAAGGAAGTGGTGGTATTTATACTAATAATGACTGGTATACTGAAGTCGAATACTCACACAAATATTTGAAATCTATGTTCAATTTTATTGGAATTGAAGATTATCATATGGTTAGAGCGCAAGGGACAGCTTTACTAGAAAGAGAGACAATTTTAGAAAATGCTTATATTGAAGTCGAAAAAATTGCTTCTGAACTTGCACAGAAATAAATAAAAAAAGCAAAGAAGAGAAACTTTTAAATTTCTCTTCTTTGCTAATTGTGATATTGAATCTGACTATTTTATACTTTGCTTCAAACAAGTTTCTTGTTAAAGTTAGCCTTATTTTTATTAAAATGATGGATATGTAATCTTTCCTTTTTCTACCAACTCTTTCAAACCTAAGAACATATAATGCCAACCTTGTTCGGTATCTTTTTTCCAATCTTCATGTGCTTTTTGAATATCTTCAGTTGTCCAATCTTTTTCATGGATTACGTTAATTTCTTGTGTGAAAATCATTTCACAGCCTGATTCAAGCGATTCGATTTCCACTGTAATGTCGTCTTCTAAATCACTAAATTGAGGCATTTTGAATGTGAAAACAAGTTTCGCTGGTGGTTCAACCAATTTGTATTCTCCAATAGCTCGATAATCTTTCCCATCCCGATGATCCACAACTTCCCATGTTCCACCTACACGAGGATTACTCTTTGCCACTTTATTTGTATGTTCCATGGTGAACATCCATTTTTTAATCGTGTCTGCTTTAGTCCACGCGTCAAATACTTTTTCTGCTGGAACATTAAATTTGCGTTTCATATTAAGGGTTGTTATTGATGTTTTTGCCATCTGAACCATCCTCTCAACGATTATTATTCTTTTGATTCATTCTTACGTCTTTACTACTTGAAACGTTGTTCTTATATACGAAAGTGGCCTTTCAAAAAAATAGTATAACCAATATTGGATAATATTACAAAACCATCAATGGTTAAATCTCGATACTTTTTCTTGAGAACGTCAGAATGAAAGCAGGATATCAAGAAGTTATCATTTCAGCCAATTTTCAAAGACTTTGTAGCCATCAATTTGTATTCATTCTCTACACCATACGTATCAGCGAGTTGTTGATAACACCAATGAGACTTAATCCCATATATGGATTCTAGGTATTCCTGCTGATCTTAAGTAATCCAATAACTGACCGGTATGAACAGATTCATGATAAGCAATTCGTAATAGCATGTCACCTAAATCTCGTATGTAACCTGCATCGGAACGGTCAATTTTTATATTAAATAGGTCTTCTTCTGAAAATGATTTAATTGTATTTATAAATTGCTGTCTATAAGGTTCAGCAAAATCCAATTCTGCATTTACAGAAGTGAAAGGACGATTTTCGAATGGAGAATTGAATTTGGACAAACTCCTTCTATTTTTAATTGCTAGGTGATAATAATGTTCGCTTTCTAACACATGCCTAATCATTTCTAGGCATGTCAAGGCTTCATCATCAGGCTTCCATTCTAGCTTATCTTGAGGAATAGATGTCCAGACCTTAATACTTCTTCTTCTAATTTCGTTGAAGTTTAAAATAATTAAATTAACTGAGTTCATAATATCCTCCTTGAAAATTATATCTTTAATATACACGAATAAACGTTCGTGTTAAAGAGGATTAGTTGAGCATTTAAAAAACAAGATTAGAGGAGTGATGTAGAAGTAAGTGGAAGAATAAGAGAATAAGGCACAGGAGCTGCATTTAACAACGGACTTACTAGCCTTATTCAGTCAAATGAGGTACAGAATTACCATGGAATATGACAATACCATTTAGTGCATTCTTGTGGTTTTACTTCACCTGCAGCAGAAGCAGGAGAAACAATTGTTAAGGTGAGTATATTCAGGATCTTTATAATCGAGTTAGTAACTTATGGAACCGATTCATTTTCTGTCCAACCCTGCTCCTCTCTAATAACATCTTCATCTTCTGGGTTTACAGCATGTACTTTAATGGCAACCCTTGTTTTCAGAATGTTTGCACTTGATTATGTGCTTATACAATTTATGTGATGCTTCTAAAGGTGTTGAATGAGGTTTGTAGTGGGGGAGGATAATTAGACAAAAATAAAAGAAGCCCTGATAAATCAAGGCTTCTTGGTATGGAGAATAGGGGGCTCGAACCCCTGACCTCATCGCTGCCAGCGATGCGCTCTCCCAGCTGAGCTAATCCCCCGCTAGATATATTGAAATTATAGCGGGAGAATGAATATTTTTCAATAGTCAAAATAAAAAATTAGTGCAAGCTTTCTATTTCCATCGACTTTACTCCCGGCACTTGAGAAATTGTATGATAAAAGTCAGTTGTTTTTTTACGATAATCAACTGCAATAGTTAAATAAACTTGTGGGTAGCCCTCTTCAGTATCTTTAATTCTCATCCTGCGAATAGCCGCTTGCTGCTCTTTAATGGTGTGAATAATCGTCGTGATCTGTTCCTTCGTTTCAACTGCCATTTTCATCGTAATCTCTTTTTCTCGTAGTTGTCTTGGGCCAATAAGCCCTAATAAGTAGGGAACAACTTCAACTGAAATAATAAGTAATACGACACCTGCAACAGCCTCCATATAATATCCAGCTCCAACAGCGATACCAATTCCAGCTGCGCCCCAAATTAAGGCGGCGGTTGTAAGGCCGGAAATACTATCATTCCCTCTCCTCAATATGACCCCTGCACCAAGAAAGCCAATTCCTGATACAATTTGAGCTGCTAAACGTAAAGGATCCATTGTAATATTAATATCGTCATTACCTGGAAATATGTATGCTGATTCTATTGACACAATAGTGAGAAGACAGCTAACGATTGAAATGACTAGGCTTGTTTTTAAGCCAACTGGTTTACGTTTTAGTTCTCTTTCTAGTCCTATAATAAGACCAAGCACAGCTGAAATCCCTAACTTCATTAGGACATCCATTTCTAATCCGTACATAATATCGCCTGCTTTATCATTTAATAAATTTTAAATAAGTTACCTTTACTATAGGTTTAAGGTGTAAAATAGTCTATACCTAAATATCAATATATAGAGACAAGGTGATAGCATGGGGTAGTGAAGATGAATCCGCTTTTTGTATTAGCTATAGGAGTTGTTTCAGTTTCAACTTCAGCCATTTTTGTAAAGTTGATTTCAGCTCCCCCTGGTATTATTGCTTTTTATCGTCTCCTTTTTTCAGTCGTGCTTATGATGCCAATCTTTCTTTTAAAATATGTTCATGAAATTCGTCATATTACAAGCAAGGATTGGCTGTTTTCTATCATTGCGGGTATTTTTTTAGCTTTCCATTTTATTTTATGGTTTGAGTCTCTTCAATACACATCGGTTGCTAGCTCGACTGTGTTAGTTGCCTTACAACCGATTTTTGCATTTATAGGTGCTTATCTCTTCTTTAAAGAAAAAACTTCTTGGAAATCCATTTTGTCAACTATAACTGCGATAGGCGGTTGTATCATTATTAGCTGGGGTGATTTTCTACTAAGTGAAAAGGCGCTCTATGGAGATTTGTTAGCACTCATCGCCTGTGGGCTAGTAACAGGGTATTTACTGTTTGGGCAGACCGTCCGTCAAAGAGTATCCCTGATTACTTATACATTTATTGTATACAGTATTAGCACATTGACACTTTTTATCTATGTCATGCTTAACAAACAACCTTTGTATCCTTATCAAGTAAATGACTGGATTTTTTTAATTCTCTTAGCACTTTTTCCAACATTATTAGGCCATACATTATTTAATTGGTCTGTAAAGTATTTAAGTACTTCTGTTATTTCGATGGCTACTTTGTTTGAACCTGTGGGTGCAGCCATTTTAGCTTATTTTGTACTACAAGAAAGAATAGCTTGGTCACAAATTTTTGGTGGGCTATTTGTTATAGTAGGGCTATCTTCCTTTTTAATAGATGAAAGAAGGAGAAGAAAGAAACGATTATAGGCAAATAATGAAGATCAAGTTTAGAAAATGAAGCAAAAGGTGAGCCAAGAATGAGCTCACCTTTTTTATATAAATAAATAGGATAATCTACTAAAAATAAATGCTGCTGTTACGGTGAAGATGAAAGTTCCTCCATAAACTTTACCTGGTGAATTAGCGATGCGAATACCTTCCACATAAGCGAATGAAAATAAAAAAAGGGCCATAATTACTGATACGTATAGTGCTACATCTTCCAGCTCTATTCACACCTTTCATATATAATAGAATGAGATTAGTAGATTATATGACCCATTCTCAACTTTATGACAAATATTTATGATAAGGATGAAGAGAAAGAGAGATTACTTATTGAGTTAAGACGGGAGCTTAGAAGAAGGGAAGAATGATTGAAGAGTATCTGAAGAGTATCTATATATAAGTAAAGCAAAAGATAATTAATAGTTTCTTGTGGTTATCAATTAATGGAAACGCTTAACTATATGATAGTTACGATACTTAATAAAAATATGAAAAACTTGATTAAAACTTTTAAAATTATATTGCAAACACTTTTTAATCATGATATAGTTATTTTTGTTCCCGATAAAAGAAAAATTTACTAATTTAATCACTTAAATTATTTTAAAAAAATGGTTGACGTGATGAAGACGGGATGTTATGATAATAAAGTCGCTTTTGAAGCGAACGAGATTGTTCTTTGAAAACTGAACGAACATAAAACGTCAAGCGTAATTCTAAAAAGCTGATTTATCAGCAACAAAGCACCATAGGTGCAAATGAGCTAATCAAACACTTTATTGGAGAGTTTGATCCTGGCTCAGGACGAACGCTGGCGGCGTGCCTAATACATGCAAGTCGAGCGAATCTGAGGGAGCTTGCTCCCAAAGATTAGCGGCGGACGGGTGAGTAACACGTGGGCAACCTGCCTGTAAGACTGGGATAACTCCGGGAAACCGGGGCTAATACCGGATAATATCTATTTATACATATAATTAGATTGAAAGATGGTTCTGCTATCACTTACAGATGGGCCCGCGGCGCATTAGCTAGTTGGTGAGGTAACGGCTCACCAAGGCGACGATGCGTAGCCGACCTGAGAGGGTGATCGGCCACACTGGGACTGAGACACGGCCCAGACTCCTACGGGAGGCAGCAGTAGGGAATCTTCCGCAATGGACGAAAGTCTGACGGAGCAACGCCGCGTGAGTGATGAAGGTTTTCGGATCGTAAAACTCTGTTGTTAGGGAAGAACAAGTATCGGAGTAACTGCCGGTACCTTGACGGTACCTAACCAGAAAGCCACGGCTAACTACGTGCCAGCAGCCGCGGTAATACGTAGGTGGCAAGCGTTGTCCGGAATTATTGGGCGTAAAGCGCGCGCAGGCGGTTCCTTAAGTCTGATGTGAAAGCCCACGGCTCAACCGTGGAGGGTCATTGGAAACTGGGGAACTTGAGTGCAGAAGAGGAAAGTGGAATTCCAAGTGTAGCGGTGAAATGCGTAGAGATTTGGAGGAACACCAGTGGCGAAGGCGACTTTCTGGTCTGTAACTGACGCTGAGGCGCGAAAGCGTGGGGAGCAAACAGGATTAGATACCCTGGTAGTCCACGCCGTAAACGATGAGTGCTAAGTGTTAGAGGGTTTCCGCCCTTTAGTGCTGCAGCAAACGCATTAAGCACTCCGCCTGGGGAGTACGACCGCAAGGTTGAAACTCAAAGGAATTGACGGGGGCCCGCACAAGCGGTGGAGCATGTGGTTTAATTCGAAGCAACGCGAAGAACCTTACCAGGTCTTGACATCCTCTGACAATCCTAGAGATAGGACTTTCCCCTTCGGGGGACAGAGTGACAGGTGGTGCATGGTTGTCGTCAGCTCGTGTCGTGAGATGTTGGGTTAAGTCCCGCAACGAGCGCAACCCTTGATCTTAGTTGCCAGCATTCAGTTGGGCACTCTAAGGTGACTGCCGGTGACAAACCGGAGGAAGGTGGGGATGACGTCAAATCATCATGCCCCTTATGACCTGGGCTACACACGTGCTACAATGGATGGTACAAAGGGCTGCAAGACCGCGAGGTTTAGCCAATCCCATAAAACCATTCTCAGTTCGGATTGTAGGCTGCAACTCGCCTACATGAAGCCGGAATCGCTAGTAATCGCGGATCAGCATGCCGCGGTGAATACGTTCCCGGGCCTTGTACACACCGCCCGTCACACCACGAGAGTTTGTAACACCCGAAGTCGGTGGGGTAACCTTTTGGAGCCAGCCGCCTAAGGTGGGACAGATGATTGGGGTGAAGTCGTAACAAGGTAGCCGTATCGGAAGGTGCGGCTGGATCACCTCCTTTCTAAGGAATATACGGAATTAACTTGATGTTAGACTGTTCGTTCAGTTTTGAGAGTATAATCTCTCAAAATAAGGTGAAAGTAGCGAAGGATTCAAGGAAGCGTAAGCTGACGAGAATACCAAAGCTTACCATTCATCAATCGTTCTTTGAAAACTAGATAATGTAATGAAGAAGATTACCGAGTAATCGCCACCTTAGTTATTTTCTCTCTATATAATAGAGTAGAGATACTAAACTTTTTTTAAAAACATACAACCGTGAGGGTTGTGAGAAGCAAGCAGTTCAAGGAAGCGAGCTAGGAAACACCGGAGTGTGCGTCTTGTGCACATGAGGATGTTGACGAGTGAGCTGACGCCGAAATGCGTAGCTTATCGCAAGCCGAACAATGGTTAAGTTAATAAGGGCGCACGGTGAATGCCTTGGCACTAGGAGCCGATGAAGGACGGGACTAACACCGATATGCTTCGGGGAGCTGTAAGTAAGCTTTGATCCGGAGATTTCCGAATGGGGAAACCCCCTATCCGTTATGGGATAGGATCCATACCTGAATACATAGGGTATGGAAGGCAGACCCGGGGAACTGAAACATCTAAGTACCCGGAGGAAGAGAAAGCAAACGCGATTCCCTGAGTAGCGGCGAGCGAAACGGGATTAGCCCAAACCAAGAGGCTTGCCTCTTGGGGTTGTAGGACATTCTATACGGAGTTACAAAGGAACGAGATAGACGAAGAGGTCTGGAAAGGCCCGCCATAGGAGGTAAAAGCCCTGTAGTTGAAACTTCGTTCCCTCCAGAGTGGATCCTGAGTACGGCGGGACACGAGAAATCCCGTCGGAAGCAGGGAGGACCATCTCCCAAGGCTAAATACTCCCTAGTGACCGATAGTGAACCAGTACCGTGAGGGAAAGGTGAAAAGCACCCCGGAAGGGGAGTGAAAGAGATCCTGAAACCGTGTGCCTACAAGTAGTTAGAGCCCGTTAATGGGTGATAGCGTGCCTTTTGTAGAATGAACCGGCGAGTTACGATTACATGCGAGGTTAAGTTGGACAGACGGAGCCGTAGCGAAAGCGAGTCTGAATAGGGCGAATGAGTATGTGGTCGTAGACCCGAAACCAGGTGATCTACCCATGTCCAGGGTGAAGTCCAGGTAACACTGGATGGAGGCCCGAACCCACGTACGTTGAAAAGTGCGGGGATGAGGTGTGGGTAGCGGAGAAATTCCAATCGAACTTGGAGATAGCTGGTTCTCTCCGAAATAGCTTTAGGGCTAGCCTCATGCGTAAGAATCTTGGAGGTAGAGCACTGTTTGGACTAGGGGCCCTCATCGGGTTACCGAATTCAGACAAACTCCGAATGCCAAAGATTTATCCATGGGAGTCAGACTGCGAGTGATAAGATCCGTAGTCAAGAGGGAAACAGCCCAGACCACCAGCTAAGGTCCCAAAGTATACGTTAAGTGGAAAAGGATGTGGAGTTGCTTAGACAACCAGGATGTTGGCTTAGAAGCAGCCACCATTTAAAGAGTGCGTAATAGCTCACTGGTCGAGTGACTCCGCGCCGAAAATGTACCGGGGCTAAACGTATCACCGAAGCTGTGGATTGAACATCGTTGATGTTCAGTGGTAGGAGAGCGTTCTAAGGGCGTTGAAGCTAGACCGTAAGGACTGGTGGAGCGCTTAGAAGTGAGAATGCCGGTATGAGTAGCGAAAGATGGGTGAGAATCCCATCCACCGAATGCCTAAGGTTTCCTGAGGAAGGCTCGTCCGCTCAGGGTTAGTCGGGACCTAAGCCGAGGCTGAAAAGCGTAGGCGATGGACAACAGGTTGATATTCCTGTACCACCGTATTCTGTTTGAGTGATGGGGGGACGCAGGAGGATAGGGTAAGCGCACTATTGGATGTGCGTCTAAGCAGTTAGAGGGACCATGAGGCAAATCCCATGGTCACATACCTTGAGCTGTGATAGCGAGGGAAATTTAGTACCGAAGTTCTTGATTCCACACTGCCAAGAAAAGCCTCTAGCGAGGAATAAGGTGCCCGTACCGCAAACCGACACAGGTAGGCGAGGAGAGAATCCTAAGGTGAGCGAGAGAACTCTCGTTAAGGAACTCGGCAAAATGACCCCGTAACTTCGGGAGAAGGGGTGCTCATTAGGGTGTTAAAGCCTTGATGAGCCGCAGTGAATAGGCCCAGGCGACTGTTTAGCAAAAACACAGGTCTCTGCGAAGCCGCAAGGCGAAGTATAGGGGCTGACGCCTGCCCGGTGCTGGAAGGTTAAGAGGAGAGGTTAGCTCACGCGAAGCTTTGAATCGAAGCCCCAGTAAACGGCGGCCGTAACTATAACGGTCCTAAGGTAGCGAAATTCCTTGTCGGGTAAGTTCCGACCCGCACGAAAGGCGTAACGATCTGGGCACTGTCTCAACGAGAGACTCGGTGAAATTATAGTACCTGTGAAGATGCAGGTTACCCGCGACAGGACGGAAAGACCCCGTGGAGCTTTACTGTAGCCTGATATTGAATTTTGGTACAGCTTGTACAGGATAGGTAGGAGCCTTAGAAGCCGGAGCGCTAGCTTCGGTGGAGGCGTCGGTGGGATACTACCCTGGCTGTATTGAAATTCTAACCCACATCCCTTATCGGGATGGGAGACAGTGTCAGGTGGGCAGTTTGACTGGGGCGGTCGCCTCCTAAAGAGTAACGGAGGCGCCCAAAGGTTCCCTCAGAATGGTTGGAAATCATTCGTAGAGTGTAAAGGCACAAGGGAGCTTGACTGCGAGACCTACAAGTCGAGCAGGGACGAAAGTCGGGCTTAGTGATCCGGTGGTTCCGCATGGAAGGGCCATCGCTCAACGGATAAAAGCTACCCCGGGGATAACAGGCTTATCTCCCCCAAGAGTCCACATCGACGGGGAGGTTTGGCACCTCGATGTCGGCTCATCGCATCCTGGGGCTGTAGTCGGTCCCAAGGGTTGGGCTGTTCGCCCATTAAAGCGGTACGCGAGCTGGGTTCAGAACGTCGTGAGACAGTTCGGTCCCTATCCGTCGTGGGCGCAGGAAATTTGAGAGGAGCTGTCCTTAGTACGAGAGGACCGGGATGGACGCACCGCTGGTGTACCAGTTGTCTTGCCAAAGGCATCGCTGGGTAGCTATGTGCGGAAGGGATAAGTGCTGAAAGCATCTAAGCATGAAGCCCCCCTCGAGATGAGATTTCCCATAGCGCAAGCTAGTAAGATCCCTGAAAGATGATCAGGTTGATAGGTTAGAGGTGGAAGTGTGGCGACACATGCAGCTGACTAATACTAATCGATCGAGGACTTAACCAAAAACGAAAAGCGAAAGCGCCTTGCACAGGTGCGACAAGCATAAGACAGATTTGACAGGAGGTTGTTCTTTAACCTCATGACAAATTTGACTTATGACCTCGAGCACCTAGGCGCTGTAGCTGGACAATACGATATGCGGGCGGCTTCAAGCCGCCGCAGCTAGACAGCACTACGTAAGTAGTCGCGTCAGCACGCATTCAGGCGATTACTCAAAACAATCTTCTTCAACATTACCTAGTTTTCAGAGAATGATTTAAAATTTCTCTTGAAAATTTTATTAAAGACGTTATAATAATATATGTCTTTAAAAAGTCCGGTGGCGATAGCGAGAAGGTCACACCCGTTCCCATACCGAACACGGAAGTTAAGCTTCTAAAGCGCCGATGGTAGTTAGGGGCTGTCCCCTTGTGAGAGTAGGACGTTGCCGGGCATACATATTGGAGGATTAGCTCAGCTGGGAGAGCATCTGCCTTACAAGCAGAGGGTCGGCGGTTCGATCCCGTCATCCTCCACCATTTTTTGTGTGTATTTGCCGGCCTAGCTCAATTGGTAGAGCAACTGACTTGTAATCAGTAGGTTGGGGGTTCAAGTCCTCTGGCCGGCACCACTCGTGCTTTGTACGAGCCATTAGCTCAGTTGGTAGAGCATCTGACTTTTAATCAGAGGGTCGAAGGTTCGAGTCCTTCATGGCTCACCATTTGATCATTTTAATATGCGGGTGTGGCGGAATTGGCAGACGCACCAGACTTAGGATCTGGCGCCGCAAGGCGTGGGGGTTCGACTCCCTTCACCCGCACCATTTTTCATTTTAAATATTTGCGGAAGTAGTTCAGTGGTAGAACATCACCTTGCCAAGGTGAGGGTCGCGGGTTCGAATCCCGTCTTCCGCTCCAATATGTGCCGGGGTGGCGGAACTGGCAGACGCACAGGACTTAAAATCCTGCGGTAGGTGACTACCGTACCGGTTCGATTCCGGTCCTCGGCACCATTCTTTTTAAAATTAAGCGCCCGTAGCTCAATTGGATAGAGCGTTTGACTACGGATCAAAAGGTTAGGGGTTCGACTCCTCTCGGGCGCGTTTTGTATCGGGAAGTAGCTCAGCTTGGTAGAGCACTTGGTTTGGGACCAAGGGGTCGCAGGTTCGAATCCTGTCTTCCCGACCACTAGATATACATATATATTTTTAGGGGCCTTAGCTCAGCTGGGAGAGCGCCTGCTTTGCACGCAGGAGGTCAGCGGTTCGATCCCGCTAGGCTCCACCAATTAATTTTATACAATATATTCTATGGCGGTGTAGCTCAGCTGGCTAGAGCGTACGGTTCATACCCGTGAGGTCGGGGGTTCGATCCCCTCCGCCGCTACCATAGATAGAATGATGGACCTTTAGCTCAGCTGGTTAGAGCAGACGGCTCATAACCGTCCGGTCGTAGGTTCGAGTCCTACAAGGTCCACCATTATTCGGAGGAATACCCAAGTCTGGCTGAAGGGATCGGTCTTGAAAACCGACAGGGGTGTTAAAGCCCGCGGGGGTTCGAATCCCTCTTCCTCCGCCATTCATATTATTATCGCGGGGTGGAGCAGTCCGGTAGCTCGTCGGGCTCATAACCCGAAGGTCGCAGGTTCAAATCCTGCCCCCGCAATCTGGTCCGGTAGTTCAGTTGGTTAGAATGCCTGCCTGTCACGCAGGAGGTCGCGGGTTCGAGTCCCGTCCGGACCGCCATTTACATATTTATTATTTTGGCTCAGTAGCTCAGTCGGTAGAGCAAAGGACTGAAAATCCTTGTGTCGGCGGTTCGATTCCGTCCTGAGCCATCTTTTATGGCGGTTGTGGCGAAGTGGTTAACGCATCGGATTGTGGTTCCGACATTCGTGGGTTCGATTCCCATCAGCCGCCCCATTGCGGGTGTAGTTTAGTGGTAAAACCTCAGCCTTCCAAGCTGATGATGAGGGTTCGATTCCCTTCACCCGCTTAAATAGGGGCCTATAGCTCAGCTGGTTAGAGCGCACGCCTGATAAGCGTGAGGTCGATGGTTCGAGTCCATTTAGGCCCACCATTTATATTATTCCGCAGTAGCTCAGTGGTAGAGCATTCGGCTGTTAACCGAACGGTCGTAGGTTCGAATCCTACCTGCGGAGCCATATGGAGAAGTACTCAAGTGGCTGAAGAGGCGCCCCTGCTAAGGGTGTAGGTCGGGCAACCGGCGCGAGGGTTCAAATCCCTCCTTCTCCGCCAGTTGGCCCCTTGGTCAAGCGGTTAAGACACCGCCCTTTCACGGCGGTAACACGGGTTCGAATCCCGTAGGGGTCATAAAAAAGAAGCTGTCAACATAAGTTGACAGCTTCTTTTTTATGTGGCTAACACTTTTTGGATGTTATATTATCTGTCATTAGATGTCAAAATAATTTGAAAAATAACAAGGGATTTTTATACTTAAGACGAATTATTTAAGAAAGAGTAATGTAATACAAGGAGTGGAATGAATTAAGATGAATACAACTGCATACCCCACTGAATTCGAAATGCACTTGTTTCATGAAGGAAGCTTATTTATGGCATACGAACTGTTTGGATCACACCGTCATAAAGAAGGAGATAATTGGGTTACTTCCTTTACTATCTATGCTCCACATGCCACCTCAATATCATTAGTTGGTTCTTTTAATCATTGGAATGGCGAAGGTTTTTCATTAGATAAAGTAAATAAAGAGGGGATATGGAGAATTCAGCTAGATGGAGATTTAACAGGAGAAATTTATAAATATGCAATTAAGAACAAGGATGAACAAACTTTTTTAAAGGCTGATCCTTTTGCTTTTTG
Organism: Cytobacillus sp. FSL R5-0569; assembly: GCF_038007265.1. Lineage (NCBI taxonomy): Bacteria > Bacillati > Bacillota > Bacilli > Caryophanales > Bacillaceae > Cytobacillus > Cytobacillus sp. FSL R5-0569. The sequence continues at coordinate 3,683,053 of NZ_JBBOWW010000001.1, read as the reverse complement.
TTCAGAATTACGGCCTAGTACTGCTTCGATTGTTTATTCCTTAGAAGGTTACAAATGGAAGGACCAAGGCTGGCAAAAGGAAAAACAACAAAGGAAAGCATTTTCAGAACCTATGATGATATATGAGATGCACTTAGGTACATGGAAAAAGAGGAATGGCCTTTTATTGACATACAGTGAACTAGCAGAAGAAATCATTCCTTACGTAAAGGAGCATGGTTTTACACATATTGAATTGATGCCTATAATTGAACACCCTTATGATCGTTCATGGGGGTATCAAGGAACAGGCTATTATTCGGCTACTAGTAGATATGGTGAACCAAAAGATTTAATGTTTTTTATTGATCAATGTCATCAAAATAATATTGGTGTTATTTTAGATTGGGTACCAGGACATTTCTGTAAAGATCAACATGGGCTATATTGTTTAGATGGTGAATATGTTTATGAATACGAAACAGAAGCTGATAGGGAAAATTTTGTTTGGGGTACAGCTAATTTTAATTTAAGTAAAACAGAGGTTCATAGTTTCCTCATATCCAATGCTATTTTTTGGATGGAAAAATACCATGTCGATGGATTTAGAATTGATGCAGTATCAAATATCATTTTTTGGCCTAATAACGAGAATAGGGAAAATCCATTTGGTATTCAATTTTTACAGAAATTAAATAAGGCTGTTTTTGCTTATGATCCTTCTATCTTGATGATGGCAGAGGATTCTACAGATTGGCCCCAAGTAACGGCTCCTGTTCACTATGGCGGATTAGGTTTCAGTTATAAATGGAATATGGGGTGGATGAATGATGTATTATCTTATATGGAGAAAGCCCCACATGAACGGCAATACCACCATAATAAAATGACTTTTTCATTAATGTATGCATACTCCGAAAATTTTCTCTTACCGTTATCACATGATGAGGTTGTCCATGGGAAGAAATCCCTGCTAGACAAGATGCCAGGAGATTATTGGCAAAAATTTGCCCAATATCGTTTGCTCTTAGGTTTTATGATGACACATCCAGGTAAAAAGCTGTTATTTATGGGGTTTGAGCTAGGACAATTTGCCGAGTGGAAAGATGAAGCTGAGTTGGATTGGCACTTACTTCAGTATGAAATGCATGCAAAAACGAATCATTATGTGAAGAAGTTAATAAAGTTATATAAGAGATCTAAATCATTATATGAATGGGACCACAGATCAGAAGGTTTTGAGTGGATTGATGCTAATAACCATCAGCAATCCATTTTTTCATTTATTCGTAAAGGAGTAGAAGAACAAGAAATATTAATTGTTGTATGTAACTTTTCCCCTCAAGTATATATGAATTTTCGAATGGGTGTTCCTAAAAATGGGAGTTATAGAGAAGTGTTTAATAGTGATAATAATGAATTTGGTGGCTCCCATTGTATTAATAAACGTGTATTAAATACAAAAAAACTATCCTATCATGGAAAACCATACAGCATCGAAATGACGATACCACCATTCGGTATTTCAGTTTTACGTCCTGTTAGAAAAAGAAAAAGGAGTGATGTTGTAAATGGCTAACAAGAAATGTGTAGCGATGTTGCTTGCTGGAGGCAAAGGAAGCCGCCTTAATTCTTTGACGAAGGAGCTTGCTAAACCAGCTGTACCTTTTGGAGGTAAATACCGCATCATCGATTTTACACTTAGTAATTGTACAAATTCAGGCATCGATACAGTCGGTGTATTAACACAATATCAACCGCTAATACTCAATTCATATATTGGCATAGGAAGCGCTTGGGATTTGGATAGAAGAAATGGCGGTGTGACAGTACTTCCCCCTTACAGTGAATCTTCTGAAGTCAAATGGTATACAGGTACGGCAAGTGCTATCTATCAGAATATCAATTATTTAGAGCAACATAACCCCGAATATGTATTAATTTTATCAGGTGACCATATTTACAAAATGAACTATGACTTAATGCTAGATTACCATATTAGTAAAGGAGCTGATGCGACAATCTCTGTTATAGAGGTCCCGTGGCATGAAACAAATCGTTTTGGTATTATGAATACTTCTTTAGATATGAGAATAGAAGATTTTGAAGAAAAACCTGAGCAAGCAAAGAATAATTTAGCATCAATGGGCATTTATATCTTTAAATGGTCAGTACTAAATGAGTTTTTACAAAAGGATAATCAAAATAAGGACTCAAGCCATGATTTTGGAAAAGATATTATACCTGAGATGTTGAAGTTAAATAAGAAACTTTATGCCTATCCTTTTAATGGTTATTGGAAAGACGTTGGTACAGTTCAAAGTCTATGGGAAGCTAATATGGATTTATTAGATGAAAATTGTGAGTTAAATCTTTTTGATCAAGATTGGAGAATTTACTCAGTTAATCCTAATCATCCTCCACAATATATTTCTCCACAAGCAAAGGTCAAACAATCTTTAGTAAATGAAGGATGTACGATTGAAGGCGAGGTAATCAAATCAGTTCTCTTTCAAGGTGTAGCGATTGATAAAGGGTCTGTTATTAAAGAGTCAGTAGTTATGCCAAATACAAGGATTGGTAAGAATGTCATATTAGAAAAAGTCATTGTCCCATCTAATATAGTTATACCAGATGGAACAGTAATTAAAGAAAGAAAAGAAACAAGTGAAGCATTGTTAATCACGCCAGAAAGTATTTGTCATTTTGCATAAATGTAGAACTGTATGATTTTTACTGGGGGGATATTGATTGAATAATCGTTTATTAGGAGTCATTGATGCGACAACTTATCATAAGGGACTGGATGAGTTAACCCTTCATCGTTCTTTAGCTGCTGTTCCTTTTGCTGGAAGATATAGACTAATAGATTTTATTCTCTCTAATATGGTCAATTCAGGAATAGAGAGTGTGGCGATTTTTCCGAAATATCAATACCGATCTTTGATGGATCATCTAGGATCGGGGAAGAACTGGGATCTAGATAGAAAAAGAGATGGTCTTTTCTTCTTCCCATCACCGATGATTGATAGTTCAAATAGTGGGATTGGTTCATTTAATCATTTTGTCGCTAACATTGATTATTTTTATCGTAGTTCACAAGATTATGCATTAATTGCTAATTGCTATACCGTTTGTAATATTGATTTCTCACCAGTTTTACAGCGACATATTCAATCTGGCTGTGATATTACGTCAATTCAACAGCTAAATCAACCTTTAGAAATGTATTTGGTCAAAAAAGATCTTCTAATAGATATGATTCAAACTCGGAGACAAACAGGTTATACATGTATAAGTGATATTATGGCTGATATCCATCAGCCTTACACAATTTGTCATTATGAATATAAGGGGGAGGCAGTAACTATCGATTCTGTCCAATCTTATTTTCAAGCGAGCATGGAACTACTAACCCCCGATGTCTGGAGAAATTTATTTTTAAGAGATTTTCCAATCTATACAAAAGTAAAAGATGAACCGCCAACAAGATATCTAAATGGTTGTGAAGTAAAGAATTCTATTGTGGCCAACGGTTGCCAAATAGAAGGAAAAGTAGAAAATAGTATTATTGCTAGGGGTGTAAAAGTCGGTAAAAATACGATAGTAAGAAACTGTGTGATTATGCAGAAATGTGAGATTCAAGAGGGATGTGTATTAGATTCTGTTATTTTAGATAAAGATGTGAAAGTAGAAGAAGGAACCTACTTAACAGGCACACAATCGGTCCCTTTTGTTGTTAAAAAAGGGTCAATTCAAGGAGCGTTGATGAATTCGTGAAAGTATTATTTGCCGTCTCAGAATGTGTCCCTTTTATTAAATCAGGTGGATTAGCAGATGTCGCAGGTTCGTTACCGAAGGAATTAACGAAACAAGGGACGGAAGTAAGAATAATATTACCGAAGTATGGGAACATCCCTGCCTTATATAAGAATAAGACAAAAAAGATAGCCGAATTCGTAGTCGCTGTTGGCTGGCGCAATCAATATTGTGGAATTGAAGTGCTCGAGTTAAATGATATTACTTTTTATTTTGTAGATAATGAATACTATTTTAAGAGAGAACAATTATATGGTTACGATGATGATGGTGAGCGATTTGCTTATTTTAATAGAGCTGTATTAGAAACACTGGCACAGCTCGACTATTATCCTGATATTATTCATTGCCATGATTGGCATACAGGCATGATTCCTTTTTTATTAAGAGTTCATTATCAAAAAAGAAGTGGGTATGAATTGATTAAAACAGTCTTTACGATTCATAATCTACACTTTCAAGGTGTCTTCCCTAAAGAGGCCATTCATGATTTGTTTGGGTTGGGGTTTGAGTATTATCGTGAAGATCAATTAAAGTATTATGATTGTATTAATTTTATGAAAGGTGCCATAGTAGCAGCTGATCAAATAACAACTGTAAGTCCTACGTATAGAGATGAGATTCTAACAGATTATTTTGGTGAGGGATTAAATGGTTTGTTACAGGAAAGAAAGGACCGTTTAATTGGGATATTGAATGGAATTGATGAAGACGTCTATCACCCAGAGAAAGATGCGACGATTTATCAAGCATTTCATCCAGAGCAATGGCTATTAAAGAAGGAAAACAAGGCATATTTACAAAAAATATTCGATTTAAAGATAGATCGTAATACCCCCATTGTGGCTATGATCACAAGGTTAACAACACAAAAAGGTATGGACTTAATAGAGAGAGTATTCCATGAAATGATGCAAGAAAATGTGCAATTTATTCTTATTGGCACAGGCGATGTAGCGTTTGAAAATTTCTTCAGAAGAATGGAAGCTAATTACGGGGAAAAATGTAAATGTTATATTGGGTTCAATGAAGAAGTTGCGCATCAAGTATATGCGGGTGCTGATCTATTTTTGATGCCGTCTAAGTTCGAGCCTTGTGGATTAGGTCAACTCATTGCGATGAAATATGGTGCCATTCCTATAGTAAGAGAAACAGGAGGGTTGAATGATACCGTACAGTCTTATAATGAGAAGACAGTTGAGGGCTGGGGGTTCACTTTTAAAAACTTTAACGCACATGATATGCTCTATACTTATCGTCGAGCACTAGCATATTATCGGAACCAACCACTGTGGAGTCAATTAGTTATAACTGCTATGGAAAAAGATTATAGTTGGGCACAATCCGCTTTTAAATATAATCAATTATATTCAGATGTGATCTCTAGGAGTGAGAGCCATGTTTTCTAATACAGAAGAATTTAAAGAGGCATTTTTAAAGAAGCTAGAGATGACATGCGGAAAAAGCTTTGCTGATAGCACAGAAAAAGATCATTACTATACATTGGGCTTATTAATACGTGAGTATGTAAGTACGGAATGGATTAATACCAATGAGCGTTACAGGATAGACCAAGTAAAGCAGGTTTATTATTTGTCGATAGAGTTTTTATTAGGTCGACTACTTCGAAACAACTTATTAAATTTAGGGATAGAGCAAGTGGTGTCTGCTGGGTTGCAAGATTTAGGTATCGAATTAAGCTCTTTAGAGGAAGTAGAATCAGATGCAGGATTAGGTAATGGAGGTTTAGGTCGATTAGCAGCCTGTTTCCTTGACTCATTAGCTTCTCTTAATTTGCCTGGCCATGGTTGTGGGATTAGATACAAGCACGGGTTATTCGAACAAAAAGTGGTTGATGGATATCAAGTAGAACTACCCGATCAATGGTTAAGGAATGGTCATGTCTGGGAAGTGAGAAAGGCAGATTTATCAGTTGAAATTCCGTTTTGGGGAGAAGTAGATATACGTGAAGAAAATGGCAGACAAGTGTTTCAACACATCCATGCTGAAAGAGTAACTGCAGTACCATATGATATGCCAGTCGTCGGGTATCATACTGAAACGATTAATACACTTAGGTTATGGAGTGCAGAGCCAGTCCGTTATCCTACCAATCAAGATGTCTTAAAATATAAAAAAGAGACTGAAGCAATATCTGAGTTTTTATATCCTGATGATACGCAAGATGAAGGCAAGATACTGAGGTTAAAACAACAATATTTTTTAGTTCGTGCAAGTCTTCAGTCGATCATACGCTCATTTAAACGACAGCATAAGGATATGAAGGAATTCCATCAATATATTAGTATTCATATTAATGATACGCATCCAGTATTAGCGATTCCAGAATTAATGAGGATATTAATTGATGAAGAAAAGCTTGGTTGGGATGATGCCTGGGAAGTAACTACACAAACAATCTCTTACACTAATCATACGACCTTATCTGAAGCACTGGAAAAATGGCCAGTTCGCATTTTCCAACCGTTATTACCAAGAATGTATATGATTGTCAATGAGATCAATGAACGGTTCTGTGCCAAGCTTTGGGAAAAGTATCCTGGCAAATGGCAGCATATCGAAAACATGGCGATTATTGCTCATGACCAAGTAAAAATGGCTCATTTGGCTATTGTAGGTAGCCATAGTGTAAACGGAGTGGCTGCACTCCATACCGAGATATTAAAATATCGAGAAATGCATTCATTTTATCAGTTTTTTCCTAAGAAGTTTAATAATAAAACAAATGGCATTACGCATCGTAGCTGGTTACTTAAATCTAATCAGTCGCTTGCTGATTTAATAACAGAAAAGTTGGGAGCGGAATGGATTCGTGATCCAGAGCAAATGGCATTATTATTAAAATATGAAAATGATACAGACTTGTTAACGAGACTTGCTGATATTAAACACGCAAATAAAGAAAATCTTGCCCATCGTATTTTTACCCAAACAGGAATAAAAATTGATACCCATTCCATATTCGATATTCAAGTAAAGAGACTACATGCATATAAGAGACAACTATTAAATATTTTTCATGTCATGTATTTATATAATCGAATCAAAGAAGATGAGAGTTTTAAAATGCACCCCCGTACATTCATTTTTGGTGCGAAAGCTTCTCCAGGATATTATTTTGCTAAGAAGGTAATAAAGCTTATTAATACTGTTGCTAAAAAGGTAAATCATGATCCTAAAACAAATGAATACCTTAAGGTGATTTTCCTTGAGAACTATCGGGTATCACTGGCAGAGGATGTTTTTCCTGCAGCAGACATTAGTGAGCAAATTTCGACGGCAAGTAAAGAGGCGTCTGGAACTGGAAATATGAAATTCATGATGAATGGTGCGATTACTGTTGGAACGATGGATGGTGCTAATGTTGAAATTCATGAGCGCGTAGGTGATGAGAATATTTTTATCTTCGGTTTACGCTCTGATGAGGTCAATCATTATTATGCTCATGGTGGCTATCAAGCGACTGAATATTATCATCATGATCATCGAATTCGGCAAGTAATGGACCAGTTAAGAAATGGTTTCTTTCCTGATGTATTTGATGAATTTGAACCCATTTATGATTCTCTAATTATGGAAAATGACCAATATTTTGTTTTACGTGATTTCTCTAGCTATGTTCATATTCAGGAAAAAGCGGGGTACGCTTATGAAAAACAGGAGAAATGGCGGAAAATGAGCCTTAACAATATCGCTAAATCGGGTTTCTTTTCCAGCGACCGAACAATTAATGAATATGCTCAAGGGATATGGGGGATTAAATAGATAAAAAAAGCAGGGGTGCAGTTCATACACACTTCTGCTTTTTATTTATGTTGGAACTTATAAGCACTATATTATAAATGCTAGAGAAAACGGAGGGAGTCTCTTATATTTATTCACTCAACCGCATTTGTTCCTCAATCAAAATAAGCTGGGTCTGTTAAACGTAATAGGGGCATTGTGCAACAGCGGAAGGCACCACCGGATTTTATGATTTCAGAAATATCTACTTCGATTACTTCGAAGCCTCTTTGACTTAGAGCTCGATTTACTTGTGTATTGATTGGTTGTGAGAATACTTGTCTATTACCTACAGAAAGGACATTTGTTCCTAGTGTGAACTGTTCTTCCTTAGAGACCTCAATAATGTCATATCTTGAATATAAATATTCTTCTACTTTTTTATCCATTTGTCCTGGATATAGGAGTGCTTCTGTAGGAGATAGCACGTTAAAGATACAGTCTAAATGTAAAAAGGATTTAGTAAATGGTACTGGTAATACTTTCATATGTGGTAATTTAGATTGTAAATATTGAATACCAATCGTATCGGAACGGTCACTTTGTCCAATATAAACGGTATCTTGATCGATAATGACATCTCCACCTTCAACATGACCATGTTTTATATTGTTATAAGATACATTATGGGATTTTAACCACTCTTGTAAAATATCTTCTTCACCATGTCTTATTTTCGTTGCCATCGCAGCGATAAATACAGTGTCCCCAAGGGTGAAACCAATGTCACGCGTAAACACTTGTTCAGGATAGTTTTTACCTGGAGGTAAAAGTACGACCTCAATCCCTAAATCTTTTAATTTTGCAACGAATTGTTGATGCTGAATGACGGCTTGCGCCACATTAAAGCCTTTATCAGAATACCTTCTTTGTGTTTCATTGATTTGATTCTCAATATTCATGTAGGTTGGTTCGCATAATACGACAGTCTTTAAACGACTATACTCGGTACTACATTGTGCTTTATACTGACTATCCAGCATCTTTCATCCTCCTTACAATCTTTAGTGAGATTTCGTCCTTTGTATCTATTCCTATTTAGCATCTTACATGGGTGAATTCAGGATGTATTAAGTTTTCATCTTGATTATTAGGTAGTTTCACTGCAGCTTTTCTTATAATATGACCTAGTTCAAATACTTTAGTCGCTTTCTAGATGTGCCGTTGTTGGTTAAAATAAGTGAAAAATTGCGATAATTATTCATTTATTTTATCATCTTATGGTACGCTAAGCAGAGATTGAATGCTAAAAAAGTAGGAAAAAGCGCCTTATAAGTAAAAGGCGCTTAGCAAAGTGCTACTGATTTTATAGAATATATCCGATTAATAATCCTATAGAAAGTAGTAATCCAAATACAGTATTTGTTTGGGCAGTATTTTTCATTGCTGGGACCATCTCATATGCAATCGTCTTGCCTTTAAAGCCTTTAATGGCATTGATTGGTTTTGGTGCACTTAGTACCACGAGTGCAAGCCATGGTGAAACAACTTGCATTACAATTAAAATAAATACCCATATATAAGAAACGATAAACATGGTTGCTAATAATTTTACGGCTTTTGGACGTCCGATTAAAATAGCTAATGTTTTTCGACCAAATTCCTTGTCCCCATCTAAGTCTCGAATATTATTAGAGAGCATAATACCTCCAACTAATAAAAGACTAGGAATGGCGACAAGAACACTTGTCGTAGTTACTGTGCCAGTTTGAATAAAAAATGAGATCAAAATAAGTAACATACCCATAACAAAACCAGAAATAATTTCACCAAAAGGCGTATAGGCAATTGGTAATGGCCCACCTGTGTATAAATAGCCAATAGCCATACCTAGAAGTCCAACAGCTGCTAACCACCAACTGCTATTCATGCAAATATAAATCCCTATCAAGATGGAAGCGCCGTATAACCCTAAAGCGGAGTTAAGCACTACATGTGGTTTAATCCCTTCTCTAACAATTGCTCCACCAATCCCTACAGAGTCAGCTGTGTCATTGCCGCGTTTGAAGTCATAATATTCATTGAACATATTCGTTGCAATTTGAAGGAAAAGACTAGCAACCATCATGGCGATAAAAAGTCCGGCATCTAACGGCGTTTCATAAATAGCCAATGCGCTACCTAGTAGTACAGGAACAAAGGCAGCTGTTAATGTATGTGGACGTGTTAATTGCCACCAGATTTGCCATTTCTTCTTCGTAGAATGTGGCGTGTTTATATTAGGTTGTGTTTGCACTTTTTAGTACCTCCAATTAAGTCAAATAAAACAAATCACTTTCTTAAGTTTAGGTAATGTCCTATTAAGTGTCAATTGAATTTTGAAAGAAGCGAAGGAGGATATTTCCTACTAAAGAACGAACAGTGCTTATTTTACTCAAAATAATATATAATAAGGAAGTGTATTAATTGGAATGATTGACAGCATTTAAGCAAGAGGTGTATCTTTAATGAATGAAGAATAGCAGCTGACTGTAGCTGTTATTGGAGGGATTTTTTTGTTTACTTTACAGCACACAGAATTTAAAGAAGGGTTTATTAAAGCGTTATCGAAAGCACAACGAACGAACCATGATATTTTATTTAGTGAGGTTTGTGAGATAGATTGCATAGACCCTTTAGCTTTTTTTGGAGCAGGAAAAAAGACAGAACTAGGTGATCGGTTTTTTTGGACAGGTTCTGATAATGAGGTTGTAATAACTGGTGTTGGTATTAACTATTTATTTCAATCGGATCAGACTACTGACCGCTTTTTTTATGTGCAAAAAAAGTGGCAGTCATTGCTTGATGATGCAATAATCCATAATTCATACTCAATCGACGCGATTGGTCCAACATTATTTGGTGGATTCACTTTCGATCCTCTGAAAGAAAAGACCAAATTATGGAGTCAATATAAGCATACAGATTTTCATCTACCGCAATATATGTGCACTATTACTGGTGGTCGTGCTTTTTTAACAACGAATATGCTTGTTCATCCACACGATAGAGAAGAACGTATTGAGGATATGTTAGAGGAACGTAGGCAATTATTACAAAATGCTAAAGTATTACCTACGGGGATAAATAACAAGGTGATTGCCCAACATGAGGTGGCGTCTAGAGAATGGAAGAAAGCTGTCGCACAAGTAGTAGATGAGATGAAAAAAAACGTTATACAAAAAGTTGTTTTGGCGAGAGAAACGAGACTTACTTTTGCTCATCCTGTACAAATTGAAAGCGTCCTACAAAATCTTTTAGACAAGCAAAAAAACAGCTTTATCTTTGCCTTTGAGTCGGGGTCCGATTGTTTTATTGGAGCGACACCAGAACGGTTAGTGAAAAAACAAGGTCATACGCTTTATACGACTTGTTTAGCGGGCTCAATGAAAAGAGGAGAGACAAAGGAAGAGGATGATGTTCTCGGGAAAGAATTATTACAAGATGAAAAAAATCTCCAAGAGCATCAATACGTTGTAGATATGATTCGTCAAGCGATGGAAATGGTAGGTACAGAAGTCGAATTACCTGAGGGTCCGCAACTTTTAAAATTAAGAGATATTCAACATCTTTATACACCAGTTATTGCAGCAGCTAGTAAGGAAGGGTCGCTCTTGGCAATTATAGAAAAACTGCACCCAACACCAGCTCTAGGTGGAGTTCCGACAGAAAAAGCTATAGAAGTCATTAGGGGTTTAGAGATTTTGGACAGAGGGTTATATGGTAGTCCAATTGGCTGGCTTGATTACCAAGGCAATGGCGATTTTGCAGTGGCATTGCGATCAGGATTAATACAAGGTAATGAGGCTTCGATCTTTGCTGGATGTGGTGTTGTGAAAGATTCTGAAGTTGAAAGTGAATTTCAGGAAACGAAAATTAAGTTTAGACCAATGTTATCAGCGCTTGGAGGGGAACTGAAATGAGCCATCAACAGGCTTTAACTAAATACATTGCGGCTTTCATTTCTGAACTAGTAAAAAATGGCGTAGAAGATGTGGTCGTCAGTCCTGGATCTCGTTCTACGCCCATGGCTATGGTAATGGCTGAGCACCCAGATCTTCAAGTCCATATCCATGTTGATGAACGTTCGGCAGCTTTCTTTGCTCTTGGAATAGCCAAAGGGACAAAACGTCCAGTCGCCATTTTATGTACTTCGGGTACAGCAGCAGCAAATTACTATCCTGCGATAATCGAAGCGTTTTACTCTCGAGTACCTCTACTTGTCTTTACTGCAGACCGCCCTCATGAACTAAGAGATATAGGCGCGCCACAAGCTATCGATCAAATTCAAATGTACGGAAAACATGTCAAATGGTTTGCAGAAATGGCACCACCTGAAAATGGGCCTTCGATGATTAATTATGTCCGTACGGCTGCTGTAAGAGCAGTTGCTACTGCGAAGAGGAATCCAGAAGGTCCTGTTCATATGAACTTTCCGTTTAGGGAACCGCTTATCCCTGACCTAAACGATCCGGAGATTTTCCTTAGCTCTTCTAGAGAACAAAAGTATATGACAGTGTCACCATCTATTTTAACAGTGGATGATGCCCAATTTGATACTATTGCACAAACTGTTTCAACACATAATAAAGGAATGATTATCTGCGGACCTATGGATGATGCGGACCTTTCACATAAGATTGTTGAACTTGGAAAGGCACTACAATTTCCGATTATTGCTGATCCACTTTCACAATTACGCAGTGGATGCCATGAACAAAGCCAAATCATTGATGCATATGATGCCATTTTGAAAAGTGAGACAGCGAAAGTTGAGTTGCAACCTGAGTTAATCATTCGTTTTGGCGCGATGCCAGTATCGAAACCGTTGCTACTGTTTATGAAGCAGTATCCAGAAACGCGTCAATTAATTGTCGATGGTGGAGGAGGCTTTAGAGATCCCTCATTGTTATCAACAGATATGATATATTGTGATGAGAAACAATTTTGTGAAGAACTGATTCTTCGTGCCAATACTTTTGCTATTAAAGAGAATGGCTATCTTACTTTATGGCAGGACGTTAATGAAGTGGCAAAAAAAGAAATGGTAAAAGTATTGGAGATTGAACAACTCAATGAGGGAAAGATATTTGCCCAATTAGGTCAGTTACTGCCTGAAGAGTCTACGATTTTCGTTGGGAATAGCATGCCCATTCGGGATTTAGATAGCTTTTATTTTATTAATAACAAATCTATGAGGATTTTAGGTAATAGAGGAGCAAATGGTATTGACGGTACAATTTCCACAGCGCTAGGCGTGGCAATGTATACACAACCACTTTATCTAATTGTTGGAGATTTAACCTTTTTCCACGACTTGAATGGGTTGATTGTTAGTAAACTATACCATATTCCTATTACGATTATTGTTATTAATAATAATGGCGGAGGGATTTTCTCTTTCTTACCACAATCAGAACACCCGAAGCATTTTGAATTATTATTTGGTACGCCATTGAACATAGATTTCTCACACAGTGTAACAATGTTTGGTGGAGATTATATAAAGGTGGAAGACTGGCAGCAGTTCTCGGAAGCAATTGCGACGGAGACATCTCATTTAAAGGTAATTGAGGTTATGACCAATAGAGAAAATAATGTAAAAGAGCATCGGAATTTGTGGGAATCTGTTTCCCGGGAAATAGATAAGAGAATAAAGGACGAAGAGTAATGGACTTTTTCTACAAAAACGTGAAATATCATGTCGAAACTTTCGGTCATGGAGAACCAATCATGGCACTTCATGGATTTACAGGTAATAGCAACGGTTGGCAATTTTATTCAGAAATAATATCTGATCGAACAATCATTGCACCGGATATTATTGGTCACGGACAGTCAGAATCACCGGATGATATTTCTCATTATCAAATTGAAGAGCAAGCGGCTATGCTAGCACATTTAATAAACCTTATGAAAATAAGTAAAGTTGATGTAATTGGTTATTCAATGGGTGGGCGATTAGCCATTACCTTTGCTCTGCTTTTTCCAGAAAAGGTCCATCGCCTGATCCTTGAGAGTACAACACCAGGAATTGAATCTATTGAAGATAGAGAAATACGTATTAAAAATGATAAGAAAATCTGTCAATTGATTAAAGATAAAGAAATAGAGGGATTTGTGAATTATTGGGAAAACATTCCTTTGTTCGCAAGTCAAAAGAAATTAACAGCACATAAGAGAGAGCTGGTACGTACGCAACGTCTGAGAAATAGCCCCCAAGGGTTAATAAACAGTCTTATTGGGATGGGTACTGGTGCGCAACCTAATTGGTGGACAGCGATAGCTGAGCTTCAGATGCCAGTCCTTATTTTGACCGGTTCAATCGATCAAAAGTTTTGTACGATTGGTGAAGAAATGTCTATGCGTATTCAACGTGCTACACATCAAACGATTGAAAAATCAGGCCATACCGTTCACCTTGAAAAACCTTTACAGTATGTGGATGAAATAGAGAAATTTTTATTGGAAACATCAACCTATTAGAAGAAAATGATGAAAAAAGGTGTGTTTTTCGTCAATTATTGCTAAAATATGATAGGAAGCACTATTAAAATTACAAAATGAGTTAGTAATATAGAAGGAGGACTTCGAAATGTCAGCAGTAGAATGGGTAGCAGGCCGTAAATATGAAGAAATTCTATATGAAACATATAACGGTATTGCTAAAATTACAATTAACCGTCCGCACGTACATAATGCATTCACTCCGAAAACTGTAATGGAATTAATGGATGCATTTGCATACGCACGAGATGATTCTAATGTAGGTGTAATCGTTCTTACAGGAGCAGGGGATAAAGCTTTCTGTTCTGGTGGGGACCAAAAAGTCCGAGGACATGGCGGATATGTTGGAGATGACCAGATTCCTCGTTTGAACGTACTGGACTTACAACGATTAATTCGTGTCATTCCTAAACCTGTTATTGCAATGGTAAAAGGTTATGCTATTGGTGGTGGACATGTTCTTCACGTTGTTTGTGATTTAACAATTGCTGCAGATAATGCTGTATTTGGTCAAACAGGTCCTAAAGTTGGAAGCTTTGATGCTGGTTACGGTTCTGGTTACTTGGCACGTCTTGTAGGCCACAAGAAAGCGCGTGAGATTTGGTTCTTATGCCGTCAATATAACGCACAAGAAGCTTTAGATATGGGACTAGTTAATACAGTAGTGCCACTTGAAAAAGTAGAAGAGGAAACGATTCAATGGTGTGAAGAAATTCTATCAAAAAGTCCAACTGCGATTCGTTTCTTAAAAGCTGCATTTAATGCAGATACTGATGGTCTAGCAGGCCTTCAACAGTTTGCTGGAGATGCAACACTTCTTTACTATACTTCTGATGAAGCAAAAGAAGGAAGAGACGCATTTAAAGAAAAACGTGATCCGGACTTTGGACAATTCCCACGTTTCCCTTAATGAAATGATAAAATGAGCAGCTTGATGGGATAACCATCAAGCTGTTTTGCCATTGTTTCTTTTTAGGATTCGTTGTGACTATATTAAAGAAGGTGTCTGTTTTGTCTAATCAAGAGATGCAAAATTTTATTTATAAAAGGTTTCTATCTACACCGAAAAGAGAAGCATTTTATTACAAAGGAAAAAGTTATACTTTTGAAACCGTTTATCATGAGGCATATCGGTGGGCTGGTATCTTATCAGCTAAAGGAGTAAAGCAATCACAATTCGTGGGTGTACTGCTTAAGAATAATCTTCAATCGGTTTTCGTTTTATTCGCTTTGCAACTTCTTGGCGTTAAAGCGGTAATATTGAATAGTAGATTAACGAGTAAAGAAATCATTTGGCAACTACAGGATTCAGGGTCTGTTTTTTTTATAACTGAAGATGCTTTTAAAAAAGTTAGAGCTGATGTTGAAATGGAAGTATCATCCCTTCGTTTACTTGTGAAAGAGGAAATCATGGATGATGATTTCGAGGAGCCTATGATAGTAAGTGAAGTCCAATTAGATCATATTTGCACAATTATGTACACGTCAGGCACGACAGGTCATCCAAAAGGTGTGATGCAAACTTACGGTAATCACTTATGGAGTGCTGTTGGCTCAAGTTTGAACCTTGGATTAAGGGATGATGATGTATGGTTATGTGCTGTCCCGTTATTTCATATAAGCGGTTTCTCCATTCTTATGAGAGGACTCATATATGGTCATAAGATTGTACTACTTGATAGTTTTGATGCGGATAAAACGATAACACTGATTCGTGAGCAAAAAGTGACCATTATGTCTGCAGTCAGTACGATGTTAAAAAAAATGGTAGAACGTTTGCAACAGCAGCCGTTGCACGATTCATTTCGCTGTATGTTACTTGGAGGGGGACCGGCATCGCGTGCACTATTAGAAGATTCCGTTTCTTGTGGTATTCCGGTTTATCAAACATATGGGATGACAGAGACATCCTCACAAATCGTAACATTATCACCTGAGGATAGTATTAAAAAGTTAGGTTCGGCTGGTAAAGCCTTATTTCCTTCTCAAGTAAAGATATGTCGAGAGACTGGTGAAGTGGCAGAGGCGAATGAATCTGGTGAAATTTTTGTTAAAGGGCCGAATGTAACAAGTGGTTATTTAGGAAAAGATGAGGCAACTGCTGAAAAAATTCAACAAGGTTGGTTAGCAACAGGGGATATAGGCCTTCTAGATGAAGATGGCTTTCTTTATGTGCTTGACCGTCGCTCTGATTTGATTATTTCAGGTGGAGAAAATGTGTATCCTGCTGAAGTAGAAGGAATTGTTGCAGCACATCCAGCTGTTGATGATACAGGTGTGATAGGTATGAAAGATTCCACATGGGGAGAAGTGCCGGTAGCATTTGTTGTAATTAAGAAAGACGCAGAAGTTTCTCATAAAGAGCTCGAGGAATATTGCCAAGAAAAATTAGCGAAGTACAAAATTCCGAAGAGATTCTTTATTGTCGATCAAATTCCAAGAAACGCTGCTAAAAAAATCTTGCGAAGAGAACTAAGAAAAATGGTACAAGCATTTTAAAGGAGAAAATCCGAACGATTGTTCGGATTTTCTAATGAGATGACTTTATTAATTTCTTCAAATAAGCTATCTGTCCTATATGGTAAGCGTTGTGTGAAGTGACATTGGCAATGATTGCCCACCAATGGGCTGTAACAGGAAATCCTTCGACATATTGATCCAATAATTCATTGGTTGTTAGGAGTTTTTGCCAGTGTTGTAACTTAACTAAGAGTGAAGCTTTTAAATCTGAAAAGTTTTTTCCCTTAGGAACGAAAAAGCTCCAATCGTTATTTTCGATTCGTTGAACTGCCCCAACATTATTTTCTTTAAAGCGAATATGCCAAACTTCATTCCAGTAAATGAGATGTTGTGTTATTTCGGCTATGCTATGACTTTTATCGTTTGGCTTCATAAACGCTTCTTCTTCACTAATTTCATCAACCGTTTGCAAGAAGGGGGTATACCAACTAGGATCGTCTGCATTTGCGGCTAACTGATCTAATAATACTTCTCTCGCCTCAGCCATTCATCTTCCTCCTAATGAATTTTCACTTTATGCAAAAGCTATTATTCGTTTATGGACAAAATATAAGCCGTTTCTTTGCCAAAATGATGTCCACTATTAATGAAGCCCACCGCTTTAAACAGAGCAATACTAGCATGATTTTCACGATGAATACCTGCAATAATAAGTGGTTTTCTAGCTAACTGTTTCATTTCTGTCACGATAAGTTTTAATGCTTGCTTGGCATATCCCTTTTGTTGATGACTATCACAAATCATAATACGATAAATCCAATACCCATTCAGTTCTTCTAGCTGACGATTATACATAACAAAGCCAATGATTTGCTGATTTACTGTAATCGCATAGGTTTGTAAAGTTGGTTCAAACTGTTGTTGAATGATAGAGGTAGCATTACTTTCCACAAATTTACTCTGCTCTGTTGTAACATGTAATGATGCAACTTCGTACCAATTCTCTTTTGTGATTGCAGTTAAATGAATTTCACTCATAACGTGCACTCTTTTTCTTATTCGTTGTTTTCATACGTTTCTTTTCTTGTTGCGCACGGCGTTTCTCGAGCATGATTAACTCTCGTTCTAGTTTAAAGTAGCTGCTAAGCCTCTTCTCAGTTATTTTTCCTTCATCAATTGCTTGTTGTACGGCACATCCCACTTCTTTATGATGAGAGCAGTTTCTAAATTTACATTGCTCACTTAGTGCTTGAATATCTGTAAAGCTCTCCCCTATATTTATATCATCTTCCCAAAGTTGAAATTCACGCATACCTGGTGTATCGATGATATATCCGTCACCTAATTGAATTAATTCCCTATGGGTTGTGGTGTGACGACCTTTCTGATCATCTTCACGAATATTGCCCACCTTCATCCGTTCCTCATTCGTTAGTAAGTTAATAAGTGTAGATTTCCCGACACCAGATGATCCCACAAATGTACCAGTTTTGCCTCCAATTAAGTAATCTTTAATGACCTCTACAGATTCAGGTTGAAACATACTAACCATTGTGAAGTCGACGCCAAGTAGTAATAATTGATCCAAAATCCATCCTTTATCTTCACAAAGATCAGCTTTTGTTAAGATAATAATAGGTAAAGCTCCAGAATGTTGTGCTGCAACTAAATAGCGCTCGATTCTTGCTATATTAAAATCTTCGTTCATGCTTGTAACAATGAATAAATAATCAATGTTAGTAGCGATAATTTGTTCCTTCACAGCAACTCCGGCAGTTTTTCTTGAAAACTTGCTCGTTCGTGGTAAAACTTCTTTGATCATTGCTTTATCTTCATTTGGTAATTGGTGAAACACAACCCAATCACCAACCGCTGGATAGTCTGCCTCATGTTGAACTTGAAAGTGATAGTTGCCAGGGAGGCTAGCGGGTAAAAAGGTTTGCTCTTTTGTCAATATTTTGTACATATGGTTATAGGCGATAGCAATTCGCCCGATGAGTTGTTTTTCATGCTTTTTTTTCAAATTCTTTTCCTCCATTTTTGTGATAAATAAAAAACCTTATGACCCGCAATTAAAGGATCATAAGGTTTATCCGCACATAAATGAAAGAAATGAATAATAGGGTATTAACCTATTTCCAATGAGCATGATAAATATGAAAACTTTAATTGCTTCGGTATGAAAAAGTCAATTAGATTCATCATGCTCACCTACTTTCAATATTTAGTAGCTTTAGTATATAATGCTATTTGAAAAATAGCAATAATTATTTTTTTTAGAAAAAGGAAGGCGCCTTTATATGTACGAAAATTACATATAAAAGCGTCTATAGGCTATTTCTTATTGAGGTTCAAATGTTTTACAGTCAGTTTCCTTGCTCGTAGATGCCTGGTCTCGATGGCTGACTACATAAATTTGATCAGCACCACATAGATTGCCTTTTTCCCAGAAAGTACAATTATTGACTTCACACAATACATCTTTTGCCATCATTTTCACTTCCTTTTAGAAAAATCTTCAGATGGGTTTCACCATCATCACTATTCTTACCATAATTGGCTGATGATATAATCATAAGTTTTTTCAAAAAAAGGGAGAGTAAACTAATTATCGCTAACTCAGATATAGGTAGTTACATGCTTTATTAGTCCGAAACCTAATACGATTTCCTCTTAAAGAAAAAATAAGAACCAAAGCATTTATTTGCTCTGGTCCTACTATTAGTTAGTTTAAACCTTTTTCCAGGTTATCAATATTTCTTTCCATTAATGTAAAATAGTTTTCTCCTTCATTAATATCTGCTTCAGTTAAGACAGCAAGATTATGAAGCTGTAAGCTCTCGGCACCGATTTCAGATTGAACGATTTCAGTTAATTTAGAGCTAACATTTTGTTCGAAATAAATCGTGTCTAAGGTATTTTCATTTGCTGTTTGAATAATATTTTGCAATTGTTTTTGGGAGGGTTCACTAGATGTACTAAGCCCGGCCACACTTATTTGTTCTAATCCATAACGAGATTCCCAATAACCATAGGCTGCATGAGAAACGATGAATTTGTTTTTATCTGCATTTTCAACCATTGAAGTAAAGTTATCATTTAATTCATTAAGTTCTTCATTGAGTTTATCAAAGTTTGCAGTAAATTCTTCTTCATGCTCTGGAAGGGCAGTAATTAATTGTGTTTGGATTTCCTCTGCTAATTGCTGTCCGTATACTGGATCAATCCAAACATGGGGGTCAACATCGCCATGATCGTGACCATCATGACTATGACCATCATGGTCGTGATCATGTTCATGATCATGATCATCGTGTTCGTGCTGCTCTGTTTTTTCTATTGCAAGATGTTCCCCAGCGGCAACCATTTTAACGCCTTCATTACTTAAGATATCTTTCGCTTGATCAACAAATCCTTCTAAACCAAGGCCCAAATAGATAAATAAATCAGAATCGGCCATTTTAATCATGTCCTTTTGTGAAGGTTCGTAAGTATGTTCATCAGAACCGGGAGGGTAAACAGTTTTTACATCAACAAGGTCTCCACCGATTCTTTCTGTGAAATATTGTAATGGGTAGACTGTAGTATAAACAGTTAAAACTTCTTCTGATGATTGTGATGTCTCCTTGTCACTCGCTGTTGAATTTGAGCATGCAGCAAGGATGAAAATAAAAGGAATAAGTAAAATAGATAATTTCTTCATATGTTTCTCCCCTTAATGTATCAAATCGTATTTATTACGATTTATTTTTCATATTAATACGTAACCGTTCCGATTCACATATGTAATCATACAAAAACTAAATCGAAAAATCAAGTATAAAATTTGTTAAAATGGATACTATTTTGTATCATAAAAGAAGAGCAAGCGATTTAACACATATTTAACAATATACGTAGTGGAGATGAAAATAATGAGTCTTTTACAAGAGGTATTAGCATTTAATAAGGAGTTTGTGGAAACAGAGCAATATCGTGAATATGCCACAACGAAATATCCAAACAAACGAATGGTTATTTTAACATGTATGGATACAAGATTGGTGGAACTATTACCGAAAGCATTAAATGTAAAAAATGGTGATATAAAAATCGTCAAAACAGCAGGGGCACTTGTGAGTCATCCATTTGGCAGTATAATGAGAAGTATTCTCGTTGCGCTGTATCAATTAAAAGCAGACGAGGTATTAGTTATCGGTCACCATGATTGTGGGATGAGTGGCATGAATGCCAATGCAATGATTGAAAATATGAAGGAAAGAGGCATTTCAGAAGAAACAATTTCTACTTTGAATTATTCCGGTATTGATATTGAGAGCTGGTTAGAAGGCTTTAATAAAGTAGAGGACAGTGTCGCACATAGTGTAGATATGATTAAGAACCACCCGCTGATTCCAGCAGTACCAGTACATGGTCTTGTCATCGATCCTAGTACGGGCAAACTGGACTTAGTCGTGGATGGATATGAGAAGAAATAAGTTATTTGCTTTGTTTGCGAGTTGGCCATTCTTCGGGCACGAAATCAACCCCACCAGGATGGAATGGGTGACATTTTAAGATTCTTTTAATAGTTAAATATCCGCCCTTTATTGCACCAAATCGTTTAACTGCCTCTAATCCGTAATTGGAACAAGTAGGGTAAAAACGACAAGTAGGTGGCTTGATGGGTGAAATGGCTACTTGATAGAATTTAAAAAATCCAAGCATGATTTTTTGTAACATATGGACCTTCCTTTGAAAAAAGTTGCTCTTTTAGCACCAAGATATCATATAATAGGGTGAAAAGTCCAAATCATTGACTATATATTTAAAGTTGATGAAATTAGTCGGATTTTATAGTATAATAAAGGCAATGATGATAAAGGAGTGTATTTTATGCCATCAGTTGAAAGTTTTGAATTAGACCATAACGCTGTCAAGGCTCCATATGTGAGACATTGTGGCGTGCATAAAGTAGGAACAGACGGAAAGATTAACAAATATGACATTCGTTTCTGTCAGCCAAACAAAGCGGCTATGAAGCCAGATTCTATTCACACCCTTGAACATTTACTTGCGTTTAACATTAGAACACACGCAGAGAAATATGATCATTTTGATATTATTGATATTTCGCCAATGGGTTGTCAAACAGGCTACTATTTAGTTGTAAGTGGTGAGCCAACAGTAGAAGAAATTATCGACCTTTTAGATGCAACAATGAAAGATGCTGTTGAAATTGTAGAAATACCAGCAGCAAATGAAAAACAATGTGGTCAAGCGAAGCTACACGACCTAGAAGGTGCAAAGAAGTTAATGAAATATTGGCTTTCTCAATCAAAAGAAGAATTAAAGCAAGTATTTGCTTAAGTGGTTCTCCTTCCATCATATTTGATGGAAGGTTTTTTATTTTCCCTGAAGTGGTCACTTTTGACATTGTTACTTCACCCACGCAAACAGAAAGTATAAACCTTCTCTGAACCAAGAGCTATTTTAAATCTAAAAGACGAAGAGGAATTAAATCTGTCGCTCGTATAAATGAATATCCACTTCAGTTCTTACAGGTCATTTCCCTTCCACCTTTATTTTTTATTAAAATTTATCTAGATTTTATAGAGAAACTGGAGGAAAAATTTCAGTTAGCAGTAAGATGAAGAATATAAGTCCGATAAGAAAAAAAGTGAGGGAAGCGATAAAGAATGGTCCTCGTCTAAATATAGTTGGTGGTTCTACAAATGGTGAAAAGCCCGTTTCTGCACGAGTTTTAGCATCTTGTTGCTCCTTGATGTAAGAGAGCCCTCCAGAAAAGTAAATGCTTGTGATAAGAAATACTATGCCCGTAAAGAATATGACTTCAATAAAGCGCACAGAAAACTGAGAAGAGAGAAAATAAGTGATACCTGTTTCGATGGCAAAGGTAATGAGGAAAATAGTCCAAAACTTTATCTTCATCAACAAGACTCCTTTTTTATCCATATATCCCTATTTTATGTTATTTATTACCATAAATCTATACAAAAAACCACCGACTCACAGAATCGGTGATAGTAGGCGCGATATAGATTCCTTGAACTTAATATAAAAGGAACGGTTATTGTAATCATCTAATGTAAGGTTACGTGATACTCTTACATCATTATAGAAGCTAGCTGCTACTTCCTCAGCTATCTTGCGGTCATAAATAAAGGCATTGACCTCAAAGTTGAGCCTAAAGCTTCGAACATCGATGTTGGCTGTCCCAACAGATGCAATTTCATCATCAATTACGATTGTTTTCGCATGAATAAAACCATTATCATAAATTAGCACTTTTGCTCCAAGTTTTAATAATTCGCCAATGTACGAATAGGTAGCCCAATAAACAAACATATGGTCAGGTTTGTTAGGAATCATAATTTTTACATTCACACCTGACAAAACAGCTATCCTAAGCGCATCAACAACACTAGCATCAGGTATAAAATAAGGAGTTTGAATAAGGATGGTTTCTTTTGCGGACATAATCATTTTTATATAACCAAGTTTGATTTGTTCGAGTTCGTTATCTGGTCCACTTGCTACAATTTGCATAGGGATACGTCCCTTTGTAGTGATAGGGGGATAATACTCCGGTAAATAGTGAATATCATGACGATGTGAAGCTTGATTCCAGTCAAGTATAAAGCGTGTTTGTATCGCATAAACTGCGCTTCCTTCTATCCTTAAATGTGTATCTCGCCAATAACCGAATTTCTTATTTAAACCTAAGTATTCATCTCCAACATTAAAGCCACCAACATAGCCAATTTTGCCATCAATAATTACTAGCTTGCGATGATTACGATAATTTAACCGTAAATTAATAAAGTGGAATTTAGAAGGAAAGAACGCCTCAACCTCTCCACCAGCCTCACGTAAGCTCTTAAAAAACCGTTTGGTTAAACTTCTTGATCCTAAATCATCATATAAAATGCGGACCTTCACACCTTCACGGGCTTTTTTATTCAGAAGTGTGATTAGCCTTTTGCTTAATGCATCCCTTCTTAAGATATAGTATTGCAGATGGATATGGTCAGTAGCGCCTTCTATATCTTTAAATAGGGCATCGAACTTGTCTTTGCCATCTGTATACATTTGTATAGCATTATCTTGCGTAAGTACAGCATCATTATTTACTAATTGCATATGAATGAGGTCATAATGATTTTGAACTTGCTCATTCTCTGCAGGCAAACTGCGATTATGAAGCGCTGATATTTGCATTTTGAGCATTTCATCAATGCCTATTTTCTTACGATCTTCCCATTGAAACATTTTCTTCTTTTTGGAGAAGTTTTGTCCGAATAATAAGTAAATGGCAAACCCGAGTAGCGGGATAAAGAACAAAACTAGTAACCACGCCCATGTGGATGCGGCGTCTTTTCGTTCAAGAAAAATAACGACAATGGCAAGAATCATATTTAAAAGGTAAATGAGTCCAATAAATATGGAGTAAATATCCATAGAAGTGCAGATTCCTCTCAAAAAGTATTAGTGTTACTTTATATCCTTGTCCTCTTGATTGGGTGCCTTATCCTCTTCTGAAAGAGGTTTCGGAAGAGGATCTACGGTATGTTTGAATGTGTAAGCTTTGGATGTTGTCATTACACTTAAAATAAGGATTGTAAAGACAATAATAATTGATATCATAATGACAATAATATAAGTCATAAATAGTCTCCCCCTTTACAAAAGCTATTTTACCATTTCTCTCTTTTAATCTGAACTAAAATATCTTTCCTTATCCGATAGTTATGTGTTTGAAAATTGGATAAGCGGGTATCTTATAAGTGGAGGTTGATAAATATGAGCGAAAAATTAATCCAATCAGTAAACAAACAAGTAGCAAACTGGACTGTAATGTATGTGAAGTTACATAACTACCATTGGTATGTTAAAGGAAGCAACTTCTTCGTATTACATGAAAAATTTGAAGAACTATATAACGAAGCTAATGACCATATTGACGAATTAGCGGAAAGAATACTTGCTTTAGGTGGAAATCCTGTAGCAACAATGAAGGATTGCTTGGATACGGCTTCTATTGAAGAAGCAACAGGTAAAGAAGACGCAAGAGACATGGTACAATCTGTATGGAGTGACTTCGATAAAATGTTAGATGAACTACAAGAAGGTATTGAACTAGCTGATGAAGCGAAAGATGAAGCCACTGGTGATATGCTGATTGCAGTTAAACAGAGTGTGAAAAAACATAACTGGATGCTTAAAGCATTTTTAGGATAAGCGGAAAAAGATCTCTTTTAAGAGGTCTTTTTTAATTTTGGGAAATATAAAATGTGCAGGGAGAGACGATATGAAAGAATGTGGAATATGAAAAGAGCCGAATGAAAAGGAAATCTGAAATTGCGAACCTTAGTGGGCTGAAAAGAGCCGAGAATAGTTGTTAAACTGGAATACGAACACAAGAAAGTGTAAAGAACCTAGAACTCCAGCATTGATCCGACTAAACTGTGGATTTCTGTCGAGATGAGTAGGGATATGAGTAGTTGCCCGACTAAACTTTGTTTTTCCGTTGAGATGAGTAGTTGCCCGACTAATCTTTGTTTCACCGTCGAGATAAGTAGCGATTCGTTGAAATGCCCGACTAAACTGTAGATTTTCGTCGAGATGAGTAGGGATTCGGGCAAATGCCCGACTAATCTGTGGATCTCCGTCGAGATGAGTAGCGATATAAGCAGTTGCCCGACTAAACTATGTTTTTCCGTTGAGATGAGTAGTTGCCCGACTAATCTTTGTTTCGCCGTCCAGATGAGTAGCGATTCCATCATCTGCCCGACTCAACTCTGCATCCCCATCCTGATGAGTCGTAATTCCATCATTTATTTGAATCAATATCAAGTGAGAGAAGACCAAGATGCTTCTAACATGCCACTAATTAATTTGGCAAATATAGCAAGTTAAATGGGTGAATATTCAGCTTCACTTTTAAACATGCCACCAAGTTTATCCTTATTTCCCTAATCCACCACTTTCTGTAACATGCCACTTTTTTATCAGAAGCCTATGTAGACTCAATGATAATTTTGAGGCTTTGTAAAATCACTTTCTGCAAATTTTCCTTTAAGGGATTCAATAACATAAAGCCCCATTAAATTATATAGTTCTTGGTTATCCAGTTCTTCAATTAATGTAAGGATATCTTCTCGGGACATTTCCTCTAAGAAAGCAAACGTAAGCATATCAATATCTTCTTCGTCCCCTGTAAGCTTATTACGATAATAGTCGTACAGTTCATCAATAATTTTCATTATTTGCACCTGCCCATTTTCTTCTTATTTTACGTTTAGTATATGTTAAGTTCATGGTTTTGCTCATTTTTCGTATAAATTCATTCATAATGAGGGAAACAAATAATAAGAAGAAAGGGGCTGAAAGTGTGGATCAGAAGAAAACTTATTATATTACGGTGAATGATGGTGAAATCTCACAAAGTTCTACTTCCTCATCATGGAATTTTAAAATAGAGGCAACTGATGATGAAATTATCGAATTGAGAGAGTTGTTTGATCAAAATTACTCAACAGAATGGGAAGGTTTTTTCCGGGCTCATGTTCCTTATTTACAGTATCATTTCGACAGGCAAAATGATAAGTATGATGATGGTTTGACGCAAATATATAGCGCCATTTATCGATTAGGCGATGAAGAAGCTAAAAATCATATTGTCAATATGGGGATTCTTCCCCCTGAACAACAATAAAACTGTGCTCTAAACACCGTTATAAATATTGACGGTGTTTTCACCTTTTCCTGTACGTTACGTTTCTTTCCAAGTAAAATATACCAATAAGTATATGTAAAGTGAGAGGATTAAATGGAATATTTTATCGATCAAAACGGGAATCGTGTAGCACTCTCATTTAATGAAGAAGGATTTGAAATGGAGCCGCGTCATGTGTTGGTGTTATGTAAAAAAGGCGATGACTGGTTATTAACGAACCATAAAGAAAGAGGGTGGGAGTTTCCCGGTGGAAAGGCTGAGGAAGGAGAAGATATATATACAGCTGCAAAGAGAGAAGTAAAGGAAGAAACCGGAGCAGTCTTGTCTTCTATTGAACATATTGGTACATATCAAGTAATGGAAAAACATCGTTCCTTTATAAAGGCAATCATGTTTGCAGAGGTTGATTATTTACAAATAGTAGACCATTATTTCGAAACGGATGGTCCAAAATGGGTAGCGATTAATCAGCTCATGAGAGAGATTCATCAACCTAATTATAGCTTTATAATGAAAGATCGAGTAGTCGAGAGAAGTGTAGCTTATCTACAAAATCGCTTGAAATAAAGGGCTGCACGCTCATGCAAGCCCTTAGTTGTTTTTTATTAATTTCTTCTCTAAAAATTCTACTGCTTGATACATAATGGTAGCTAATACAGCTATGACAAGCAGAGAGAGCATAACTAAAGTAAAGTTAAATACTTGGAATCCGTAAATAATCATATAACCTAATCCTTTAGAGGCGACGAGAAACTCCCCGACAATCACCCCGACCCAAGATAAGCCTACATTGACTTTAAGTGTGGAAATAATTACAGGAAAGGATGACGGAAGAATGGCTTCCTTAAAAATTTGGAAGCGGGTTCCACCAAAGGTTTGAAGCACTTTTATATAATTTGGATCCACCTCTCTAAAAGATGTATAAACGACGATGGTTGTGATAATAACGGAAATAATTGTTCCCATTGCTACAATCGACGTGAAGCTAGGTCCAAGAGCGACAATTAAAATCGGTCCTAAAGCCACTTTAGGCATACTGTTTAAAATGACGAGATAAGGATCTAGAATCTTAGAGAGAAACGGTGACCACCATAGAATCGCCGCCAATATCGTTCCCAATAATGTCCCTAAAATAAAACCGAGTATGGTTTCTGATAAAGTAAAACCTAAATCAAAAAACAGCGTACCATCTTGAACTTTAATTAAAAAGAGCTCCCATACTTTTGAAGGTGAACTGAAAATGAGAGGATCAATCCACTTGTTTCTACTGGCAATCTCCCAGCCTGAGAAGAAAATAAGAAAAATAACGAGTTGATAAAATCGTACCCAATACTTTTCTTTCTTAAGGGAGCGGATATACGCATTATGGAGTGCTTTTGTGTGACTCTTGTGATCCAAGGGACTCCATCTCCTTCCAAATCGTTTGAAAAATTTCTGCATTCATTGGGTGGTTTCTTGTATCGAATGGAGAGCATTCTCTTAATTCTTCAGGTATTTCAAATACTTTATGAATCTTACCAGGGCTTGGTGCGAATAAATAGATGCGATCGCTCATCGCAATTGCTTCGCCGATATCATGTGTCACAAGAATAGCTGTTTTTCCAAATGATTTTAATGTGTCAGATACAAGATTTTCTAAATGCAATTTTGTTTGATAATCGAGAGCGGAAAATGGTTCATCTAACATGAGAAGTTTAGGTTCGGTTGCCAGCGTCCTTACAAGTGCTACCCTTTGTCGCATGCCGCCTGATAATTGTTTTGGATACAATGACTCGACATCTGATAAGCCCATTTGTAATAATAAATCTTTTGCATAAGCTTTTCTTTCTTCATCTAAGTGATGATTGATCTTTAGACCCAAAAGAATATTTTCCTCAATGGTTTTCCAAGGGAATAGATAATCTTGTTGCAACATATATCCAATTTCACTTTTCAATGTAGCTACTTGTTTTCCTTCTAATTCTACACGGCCCTCCGTTGGTTGGAAAAGACCAGCAATGATAGATAACAAGGTTGTTTTGCCACATCCGCTCGGTCCTAAAAATGAAATGAATTCTCCTTCATTCACTTGAAGTGAGATATTAGAGAGAGCCGTCACTGCATTTGATTTCGTAAAGTAAGTATGATGAATATCTTGCACTTTTAAGAATGTCATCTTGCAGTCTCCTCTTTTTTTTCTGGATGGTTGAGCGAACAGAATCATTCTATCCGCTCCACATAGTACTATTCTTTAATCACTTTCTCAGCAATGGATGTGTTGACAAGAGTTTCATAATCCACTCGAGCAGGCAGTTCACCTGCTTCATCCATAATATTTTGCAAGTTCTCCCATTCTTCTTTTTCTAAAATAGGATCGGTCGCAAAGGACCCTTGACTTTTATAACGATCAATTGACATGGTTAAAATTTCTAAATCTGTATTATCAAAGTATTTTGTAATGATTTTAGCTGTTTCTTCTGCTGAATGTTCATCTACCCATTGTTGCGCTTTATAGATGGCACGTGTAAATTTCTCTACTGTTTCTTCGTTACCATTGATGAAGCTATCCTTTGTCATATATGCTGTATAAGGAAGGTGGCCAGATTCTTCACCGAAGGAAGCGACGATATGTCCAATGCCTTCTTTTTCAAACACACTCGCAGTCGGTTCGAATAATTGTACAAACTCACCAGTACCAGATGAAAAGGCAGGAGCGATATTGGCAAAATCAATATTTTGAATTAGCTCTAAGTCAGCATGTGGATCAATATCATGTTTTTTTAACGTATACTCACCAGCCATTTGCGGCATGCCACCTTTTCTTTGCCCGAGGAAGGTACTCTTCTTTACCATATCCCAAGTGAAATCTTGGATATCTTCCCTTGCAACAAGGAAGGTGCCATCTGTTTGCGTCAGTTGGGCAAAATTTATGACAGGATCATTTGCTCCTTGCGCCTGAACATAAATGGATGTTTCAGAGCCAACAAGAGCAATATCAATACTATCGGATAATAGCGCAGTCATCGTTTTATCGCCGCCGGCAGTGGTGGTTAACGTAACATCCAAACCTTCCTCTTTAAAAAAACCTTTTTCAATTGCAACATATTGGGGAGCATAAAAAAGAGATCTTGTGACCTCACCGATACGTATTTTTGTCACATCCTCTTTTCCA
Organism: Cytobacillus sp. FSL R5-0569; assembly: GCF_038007265.1. Lineage (NCBI taxonomy): Bacteria > Bacillati > Bacillota > Bacilli > Caryophanales > Bacillaceae > Cytobacillus > Cytobacillus sp. FSL R5-0569. The sequence continues at coordinate 3,653,615 of NZ_JBBOWW010000001.1, read as the reverse complement.
CAAGCTGCAAGAGGAATGAGTAGAACAGAAATACAGAGAAGCATGAAGCTCCATTTAAGCCATTTTTTCATTTGAGAACCTCCTCATTCAATGTTTCTTAGATTTTTGCATCTAAACTATCTTATGAGGGTGACAAATTTGTGTGATTGCCCATGTGAAATTTTTACTATATGTAAAGGAGGGAAAAGCATTGATAATCGATAAATGGCGGTTTCCATCTCCGCATCCTCAAGTGAAATTATCAATCATTACATACTTATCTAATGATCTAAAAATCAAAGGTCTATTAGCTGAACCAGAAAATAAAAACGTATCAGAAGGTTTTCTATATTTAAGAGGTGGGATTAAGAACGTCGGTAAAGTGCGCCCTAGTCGGATTGTACAGTTTGCCCTCCAAGGTTTCATTGTATTTGCGCCTTTTTATCAGGGCAATCAAGGAGGGGAGGGAAATGAAGATTTTGCAGGTGATGATCGTTATGACGCTTTTTCAGCTTTTCAACTTTTAGCAGAACACCCTCGGGTTAAAAGGGTACATGTCTTTGGGTTTTCTAGAGGAGGTGTAATGGCGTTATTAACAGCCTTACATATGCCTAAAGCGGCTTCAGTTGTTACGTGGGGTGGTGTTAGCGATATGTTCCTCACATATGAAGAAAGAGTGGACTTGCGTAAAATGATGAAACGAGTCATCGGTGGAACGCCTCATAAATACCCAGAAAGATATGAATATCGCACACCATTATATGAACTTAATCAACTGCAAGCAAATGTATTAATTATTCATGGTGTCTTAGATCATAATGTTTCTGTCGAGCATGCCTTCCGCTTAGAGAAGCGATTAAAAGAGTTAGGTAAACCTGTAGATACATGGTATTTCAAAGAATATACGCATTATTTTCCGCCAGCTATTAATAGACAAATTGTCCGTGATCTTGGGCGGTGGATGAAAGAACAATAAGCTTTATTGTATAGAGATTGTAAGATACAATAGTAATATAAAACTCGATGAACAAGGAGCAAAACAATTATGGGTATGCCTTTAGAATTAAATACAATGATCGTTACGAAAGGAAGAGAAGAGAGGCTAAATGAAAACCTTTTTACATTAACAAAAGAAGGATACCGCCTCTACCCACTAAATATTCCACTTGAAGTAAAGAAAACAAGAGACGGTGAAATCAGTGGAATGGGAAGCATCCAAAAGTTAGAAATGGAAAATGATTGTACGAAAATCTTTTATCAACTGATTTCGCTAAAAACTACAAATTAAAAATTGGCCCGACTGCTTTTGCAGTGTTGGGCTTATTTTGTATACAAATGTCTATTGAAACTTTGCATGAATATAAGTATTTATTAATCGGTGACCATCAACAAAAGATCATCGTTTCTTAAGTTAGCAGCTAATTTGTAGACTCATAAAGGGCGAATATTGGATACATAGGAAAGATAGTGAGTGGTGGCTATATGAAACAAGCAGTCGATTGCAACTTGGTGAGATTAGCTAATCGATTGACTTAAGTTAATCGCACTTATTAGAAATCGAAGCCGGTTGAACCGGTATTTTGACCCTCAAAAATAAACAGTGAGTGATGAGTGAAGTGAAATTATTGAAACAAAAAACCTTCGAGTCGGATGCTCGAAGGTTTTTTTAATTAAGCGATAGGACCGCCTTTTTCAGCGATTTCACTAGAGATATTACCGAATTTCTTGAAGTTTTCACGGAATTCATTAGCAAGTTCTTTTGCTTTTACATTATATGCATCTTGGTCTGGCCAAGTTTTGTTAGGCAATAGTACTTCATCTGGAACACCAGTTACATGTTGAGGAATTTCTAAACCGAATACTTGGTCAGTTACTGTCTCAACAGAATTTAGTTCGCCTTCTAGAGCAGCTTCAACCATTGCTCGTGTATAAGCAAGCTTCATACGGCTTCCTACACCATATTCTCCACCAGTCCAACCAGTGTTTACTAGGAATACTTTCGCGTTATGCTCGTCAATTTTTTTACCAAGCATTTCTGCATACTGTTGAGCTGGTAATGGTAAGAATGGTGATCCAAAACAAGTGGAGAAAGTCGCTTGTGGTGAAGTAATACCACGCTCAGTACCAGCCAGCTTAGAAGTGTATCCACTTAGGAAGTGATACATTGCTTGTTCTTTATTCAATTTAGAGATTGGAGGTAATACACCAGAAGCATCAGCTGTTAAGAAGATAATAGTATTCGGGTGACCTGCAATACTCGGGTCAACAATATTGTCAATTGCTTGTAATTGGTAAGCCGCACGCGTGTTTTCCGTTAGCGTATTGTCCGCATAATCTGCTACGCGTGTTTCTTTGTCTAATACAACATTCTCAAGTACAGCGCCAAAACGGATGGCATCGAAAATTTGTGGTTCTTTTTCACGTGTAAGGTCGATACACTTCGCATAGCAGCCACCTTCAATGTTGAATACTCCATTTGGAGACCAGCCATGCTCATCATCACCGATTAAACGACGGTTGGGATCAGCTGATAATGTTGTTTTACCAGTTCCGGAAAGGCCAAAGAATAAAGCAACATCACCTTCGCGGCCAACATTGGCTGAACAGTGCATAGGGAGAATTCCATTTTCAGGAAGCATGTAGTTCATAACAGAGAAAATAGATTTTTTCATCTCACCAGCATACTCAGTACCACCAATAAGTACAATACGGCGTTCGAATGAAACGATGATAAAAGTTTCTGAAGCTGTACCGTCAACTGCTGGGTCTGCTTTGAAATTAGGTGCTGAAATAACTGTAAATTCAGATTCGTGATCTAATAAATCTTCTTCTGTAGGACGAATAAACAATTGGTGTGCAAAAAGGTTATGCCAAGCATATTCATTAATTACTTGGATTGGCATACGGTGTTTTTTATCCGCACCAGCAAATCCTTTGAATACGAAAACTTCTTCTTTCTCTTTTAAGAAAGCAATCACCTTGTTGTATAAGTTATTGAAGACTGCTTCAGAAATTGGTTGGTTCACACTTCCCCAGTCAATTTTATCTTTAGAGCTTGCTTCTTCAACAGTATATTTGTCTTTAGGTGAACGACCTGTATACTTACCTGTTGTCGCGCGAATTGCACCAGTAGATGTAAGAACACCTTCGTTTCTGTTTAATACTTTTTCAACTAGTTGCGGCACAGATAATTGAACTTGGATGTTTTCGCCTTTTAGTAAATCATTTAACTCAGTTATCGATACAGAATTCATCTGATGAATACCTTCCTTTATATAATATTATTTAAGAGATATGCATCTCAGTCGCTATTTGTGATTATTTCTTCAAAAATAGTATAACACATTTATTCATTCAGTCTATACTATATAAATCATTTTTATATAATTAATGAAATTGTCACAAATACAGGCAGTATTCATTATAAATAGCTTTTGCAAATTTAAAAAGGATAATCAGCAAATTTAATGTAATTTTTATATATATTAAGGAAAAAGAACGGTATGATCTTAACTAAAATTATCCGTTATCAAAACTAAAGTTTATAGAGTCGGATATGACAATTTTTACATTGAATTGTTAATGAAAAACATTTGACTATATTCCATGTGTAAGTTATGATGAATCCTTGAACGGATACTCTCTTATCCCGAGCTGGTGGAGGGACAGGCCCTATGAAACCCAGCAACCTGCCAACTACATTTTCATGAGCAAAGGTGCTAACCTGATGCAAGGATTTATTACTCACTATCCTTGAACGATAAGAGTGAAAGGCGCGAATCATTTTGCTTCAACCTTTTCACTAAATCAGAGAAGAGGTTTTTTTTCATGCTTTTTAACATGATGTTGGCGAATACGAGGAGCGGCTTTTGGAATGTACTATTTATGTATGGGAAAAAGACCAACCATTTTATTCTCAATATTCCAAGTTAGCGCATAGGTTATTAAGGGTATGAGATAAACATTGGCCCATAAATAATGAAGATTCAAATAAGGGAATGAGTTCCGTATCAAAAATAAAGACTATAATAAAGTCTTATTGATTCGATAAATAAGGAGGAAGTCAGATGTCAACAAAACGTAGATTGTTTACTTCTGAATCAGTAACTGAAGGTCATCCGGATAAGATCAGTGACCAAATATCTGATGCAATATTAGATGCTATTTTATCACAGGACCCAAATGCGAGGGTTGCTGCGGAAACGTCTGTTACTACAGGTCTTGTATTGGTTGCAGGAGAAATCACTACATCCACATATGTAGATATTCCAAAAATCGTTCGTGAAACCATTAAGGAAATTGGTTATACACGTGCAAAATATGGCTTTGACTCTGAAACATGTGCTGTATTAACTTCTATTGATGAACAGTCAGCTGATATTGCTATGGGTGTAGACCAAGCATTAGAAGCGCGTGAAGGACAGATGACTGATGCAGAAATTGAAGCCATTGGTGCTGGAGATCAAGGTTTAATGTTTGGCTTTGCATGTAATGAAACAAAAGAGCTTATGCCATTACCTATTTCATTAGCTCATAAACTTTCTCGCCGTTTAGCTGAAGTAAGAAAAGAGGAAATCTTACCTTACCTTCGCCCAGATGGTAAAACACAAGTAACAGTAGAATATGATGAAAACAACAAACCTGTACGTATTGATACAATTGTTATCTCTACGCAGCACCATCCAGAAATTAGTTTAGAGCAAATTCAACGCAATTTAAAAGAGCATGTAATTAACCCAGTTGTTCCTACTGAATTAATTGATGAAAACACAAAATACTTCATCAACCCAACAGGTCGCTTCGTTATTGGTGGACCTCAAGGTGATGCTGGCTTAACTGGTAGAAAAATTATCGTTGACACATACGGCGGTTATGCACGTCACGGTGGTGGTGCATTCTCTGGTAAGGATGCAACGAAAGTTGACCGTTCAGCTGCTTACGCAGCTCGCTATGTAGCAAAGAATATCGTTGCTGCTGGACTAGCTGACAAAGCGGAAGTACAATTAGCATATGCAATTGGTGTTGCTCAGCCGGTATCCATCAGTATTGATACATTTGGAACTGGAGTAGTATCTGAGGATGTTTTAGTTGAAGTTGTTAGAAACAATTTTGACCTCCGTCCTGCTGGCATTATCAAAATGCTTGATTTACGCCGTCCGATTTACAAGCAAACAGCTGCTTATGGACATTTTGGTCGTACAGATATTGATTTACCTTGGGAGCGCACAGATAAAGCGGAAGAATTGCGTAAGGAAGCTTTAAAATAAATTAGAAAATTATGGCTGTAGAAAACTCCTTTAATGAGTTTTCTACAGTTTTTTTATGTGGAAAAGGGGCTATCGTTAAATTTTAATAAACGTACAATTGAGCCAAAGCGATTAGCTCGTACATCAAGAAGTGGAATAGCCAAAGATAGAAGAGTAAAAGTCGTTTTTTTAGATATTACAGTAGCAAATAAATATAATATTTTAAGCCCCCTAATAATGGACAAATACGCTTAAGGAAACGATTTCATATAAAATTAAAATAATTGTCATCTTTTCGTCTTAAATTGAGGGTAAAGAATAAACATCCTTAAGTATATGAAGAAGTAAACATGAACATACTGCCTAGCATAAATCATTCCATTTTTTTTTCGAAAGGTGAAACTTTTTAAAATAACTTATCGTCTATACAAGGTATGGGAAAAAATACAAACTAGATGAAATAAAAAGTAGGTGACGTACATAATGTGTGGTTTTATTGGTTGTATACATGATCAAGCACAAAAAGTACAAGAAGCAGATAAGCAATTTGAGAATATGAATAACATTATTACTCATCGTGGACCAGATGATTCAGGATATTATCGTGCAGACCATATCCAATTTGGCTTCCGTCGATTAAGTATTATAGACATTGAAAGTGGTCATCAACCACTGACTTATGACAATGGTAAATACTGGATTATTTTTAATGGAGAAGTTTATAACTATGTTGAACTACGTGAGGAATTAATCAATAAAGGACTAACTTTTGAAACTAATTCGGATACTGAAGTGATTATTGCTTTGTACAGTTATTACAAGGAGAAGGCGGCAGAAAAGCTGAGAGGTATGTTTTCCTTCGTTATTTGGGATAAAGAAAAGCAAGAAGTTTTTGGAGCGAGAGATCCTTTTGGAATCAAACCATTCTATTATTTTGAAGATGGTGAAACCACTTATTTTGCCTCTGAAAAGAAAAGTATCCTGTTGGCATTAAAAAACGATGTCATTAATTATGATGCTTTGCAGTATTATATGACTTATCAATTTGTACCTGAACCGATGACAATGTCGGTGGGTATAAAGAAACTTGAGCCAGGTCATTATTTCAAGAAGAAAATCGGTGGATCTATGCATATCCAGCGTTATTGGAAAGCACATTTCCAACCTGTACAAAAAGAAGAATCTCAGTTTATTAAAGAGATTCAAGATGTTTTAACTGACTCAGTTAAAATGCATATGCGCAGTGATGTACCCGTAGGTTCGTTTTTATCCGGCGGGATTGATTCTTCTATTATTGCATCAATAGCAAAACAGTTTCACCCTAATATTAAAACGTTTTCAGTAGGTTTTGAAAGAGATGGTTTTAGTGAAGTGGATGTGGCTAAAGAAACAGCTGAAAAACTAGGTGTTGAAAATATAAGCTATATCATCTCTCCAGAAGAATATATGCAAGAAGTTCCAAAAATTATGTGGCACACGGATGATCCATTAGCGGACCCTGCTTGCGTTCCACTTTACTTTGTCGCAAGGGAAGCAAGAAAACATGTAACGGTGGTATTATCAGGCGAAGGTGCTGATGAATTGTTTGGTGGATATAATATATATCGTGAACCACAGGATTTGGAAATTTTTAGTAAAATGCCTTCGGCAGGAAGAACGTTATTGCGTACCCTTTCTCGAATCATGCCAGAGGGGATGAGGGGTAAGAGCTTTATTGAACGAGGAACGACGCCAATGGAAGAACGCTACATTGGCAATGCGAAAATGTTCTTAGAACATGAAAAAAGAGAATTATTGCAGGTTTATAATGAGAAGAATGATTTTAAAGATATTACCCGTCCATTATATGCTGAAAGTGCAGCCTATGATGCGGTTAATCAAATGCAGTATATTGATATTCATACTTGGATGCGCGGAGATATTCTTTTAAAAGCAGATAAAATGACGATGGCACATTCATTAGAATTGAGGGTACCATTCCTTGATAAAGAGGTCTTTAATGTGGCTTCAACCATCCCAACTCATTTAAAAACGTCTCATCAAACAACGAAATATATCCTTCGTAAGGCAGCGGAAGGTATTGTGCCAGAACATGTGTTGAATCGTAAAAAGTTAGGCTTCCCGGTCCCTATCCGTCATTGGTTAAAAGATGAGATGTATGATTGGGCGAAAACGTTAATTAAAGAAAGTCATACAGATTATTTAATTAATAAAGAGTATGTAGTAAACTTACTTGAAATGCATGCACAAGGAAAAGCAGATTATAGTAGGAAAATCTGGACGGTACTTATGTTTATTGTGTGGCATGATGTGTTTATTGAAAAGAAATATGATTTTGAAAAGCAATTTATTTCAGCAACAACAGCACACCTTTAAGTCAACAACTGTGAAAAAGAATGAAAACCCGAACTGAGTTCGGGTTTTCTTGTTGTTAAAGTAAAAAAATTCTAAATGTCTTAACTGTACTTTACTAATTTAAATAAGTAATTGCCTGCCTGCCCATTTGTTCCCAACCGGCCTGGAACTCTTTGATAGGTGCTTTCTTATTTTTTATATTAGAGAAGGGGTCATTAAAGTATATATATTGTTCATCGTATCCAGTCACTAAAACGGAATGTTCTTTATACGTAATGTCAATTACGCCGCTTGGTGTGTGCCATGTCTGAAAATAAGCATCAGGCAGTTCATTGTATTTCGTATTAATGATCACCCAGACAGGCTTCTCATTAGAGAGATGTGTTTTGATTGATGAAAAGTCATCACCAGTAAAATCATGAATCTTCTCTGGTAAATAGTTTTCTGCCAGCTCTTTAATAGGCGTATGGTAAACACCGAGACCTCGATTGTTAAAAGAGTACATATCGCCAATAAAACCGTCATTGGGGTGACCATAATAAATCTTGCCATCTTTTTTTTCAAAGGTTGCAGGGTTTTTCCTAATTTCTTTAGCTAAAGTCATTTTATCCACAGTTACGCCTGCGTGGTTGAGTAACATCGCAAGGCTTGTAACCTCACATCCGCGAGGGAGTTCTGGAAATTGTGATATGACCGGAATGTCTAATAATACTTGTTGTTTTATTTTTACGATAAATTCTTCATTGTTTGTTCCTTCCGCCCATTTGTTCTCTCGGAAAAGGGCAGCATCAGCGTGTTCCGTTGTTGCTTTCGGAGAAGGAAGAAGGAAGATTAAAATAAGAAGAAGGATAAGCAGTTGTTTAGCACCATTTTTTAGCAGTTTAATAAATAAATAAACTAACAAAATTAATGCCATTCCAATAATAAATTTCAACAATTACACCACCTAAAAAATGTCTTCCACTTATTATCGGCGATTGAGCAGAATTTATCAGAAGTTATTGCCTTTCTTTTTTTAGTGCTTTGTAATACTGCCCTTTCTCAGCATATTCTCGTATAATCCGTTCCATATCCTTTTTATCATCGTCATTTAATTCACGCACTACTTTTGCTGGACGACCAAATGCTAAAGTGTTTGGAGGGATGATTTTACCTTGAGGAACAAGACTACCTGCTCCGATAAATGAACCTTCACCAATTTCTGCTCCATCTAAGACGATAGAACCCATGCCAATTAATGCTTTTTTTCTTATTTTACAACTATGTAAGATAACTTGGTGTCCAATTGTTACTTCATCTTCCAGGATGAGTGGGTTATTAGGGCTTTGGTGAAGAACTGAATTGTCTTGTATATTCACTCTTTTTCCAATATAAGTGGGTGCAACATCACCGCGGATGACTGTATTGAACCAAACGCTTGATTCTTCGCCAATTTCTACATCACCCGTAATAGTTGTATAATCAGCAATAAATACATCATCAGCAATTTTGGGTTGTTTGTCATGAAAAGGATAAATCATTGTTATCATAGCTCCTTTTTACCTTAGTCAATTTAGAATGACTGTTTTCTAGCCATTCTGTTCTTTTTTAATATTATATCATGGAGAAATCATGAGAAATCGTGAAGATTTTCAAAAGGTAGGATATAATAAAGGGTAACAAACTTGAACGAAACAGAATTGTTTTTAGGAGGATCAGACGATGTGGAAATGGGAAGCTGAGGGTGAGGCAAAAGGTGTGATTGTGATGGTTCATGGGGCAATGGAACATCACGGCAGGTATGGTTGGTTAATAGAAATGTGGAGAGTATCAGGATTTCACGTTGTTATGGGTGACCTTCCGGGTCAAGGAATGACGACTAGATCACGAAGAGGGCATATTGATTCTTTTCAAGAGTATCTTATTGAAGTAAAGGATTGGATACAAGCTGCTTACACCTTTGATTTACCTGTTTTTCTTTTAGGTCATAGTATGGGTGGTTTAATAACAATACGCTTGTTACAAGAAGAAAGATTAAAGCTTGCGGGCGTCATTCTTTCATCTCCATGTTTAGGGCTTATGAAAAATCCACCAAAGCTACTCGAGCTTGCGTCGTATCCTTTAAATAAAATTGCTCCTACATTGAGAGTCAATTCGGGGTTAACTATTGATATGGCAACAAGGAATGCTGATGTAAGAGAAATGGATGTAAATGACACACTGTATATTACTAAAGTGTCTGTACGATGGTTTCGTGAACTACACCAAACAATCAATTTGGCATTTGAAGATATAAAAAAGGTGCAAGATGTTCCTTTACTGGTTATGCAAGGTGGGGATGACAAAATCGTTAATAAAGTTCCTGTTAAACAATGGTTCAATAAAGCTCCGTTTACTGAGAAACGTTTTAAAGAATGGCCAAAATGCTATCATGAAATCTTTAATGAGCCGGAGAGGGAAGATGTATTTGATTACGCAAAGGATTTTGTAATGAGTAGTTTGCGGTCTATCGGGTATATTGTATAGTAAAGAGTAAAGGGAGTCCATGTAATGAATGTTCCAACAATGCCGATCAGCTTAATGACAAATGCATATAAAAAAGTGATGCCTGCTGTGAATGAGGAGTTAAACAAATGGCGCAAATTGGCGGAATCAATCCCCAATGATGAATTAAAGTCACAAGCACTTTCTAGCATAAAAAATAAAACCTTTCATTGTGAGGGTGGGGCCATCATGTCACTTTTGGCCGTTGATGACTATCGTCAAGTCATAACGTTTATTGTTGCCTATCAAACCATTAGTGATTACTTAGATAATTTATGTGATAGAAGTACATCGATGGACCCTAAAGATTTTACGGCAATACATGAAGCGATGCGTCACTCATTGTTAATCGATGAGCAGTTACCTAAGGTGAATTATTATCGTTATCGGGATGACCAGGAGGATGGTGGCTATCTGTTAGCATTAGTGATGACTTGCCGTAAAGTTTTAGCTTCTATGGAAAATTATTCATTGATTAAAACTTATTTGACAGAGCTTTGTCGTTATTATTGTGATTTGCAAATACATAAACATGTGGCAATTGAGGAAAGAGTTTCTCGCCTGCAAAGTTGGCATAAAGAACATCAAGATATCATCCCACCTATGAGCTGGTATGAATTTTCTGCTTGTTCGGGTTCTACACTCGGTATTTTTTGCTTAGTTGCTTATGCAACGAGAAGGGACTATAAGGAAAGTTACGGGGAGATTATACGTAATGGGTATTTTCCATATTTACAAGGTCTGCACATTTTATTAGACTATTACATTGATCAAGAGGAAGATAAGGAAGCAGGAGATTTAAACTTTTGCTTTTATTATGAAGATGAAAAAGAATTATTTGAGCGCATACGTTATTTTGTAAAGTGTGCAGATGAGCATACGGACAAGCTTCCTCATAAACGATTTCACCTTTTAATTAATCGAGGATTATTAGGGTTATACTTATCGGATGAAAAAGTCGGGAGAGGACAACAAATGAAAAAACTAGCAAGAAAGATGATTAAATCTGGTGGATTCTCAAGCCTCTTTTTTTATATTAATGGTCGTGCCTATCGCGCATTAAAAAGTAGGCAGGGGGTTGTGCGTTCATGAATCGCACGGTTAATAGCTTAAAATCATGTCTAACGATAAAATTTGCAGAATAAAGTTCTCCAGCCCATAAAACTTGTCATCATCGTGGAACATTAGTAAGGGGCTTCTAGCTCAATAAATCGGAATCAATCCAGAAAACAAAAGAAAAGCAGGAACAGGATACTCTAACTCGGCAAACTCTGATTCGTAAGCAATGCATCGATTCAACCATTAAGAAAAGGCTACAAGTAGACTAGGATAACTCAGATTCGATTCAAACAAAAGTAAACGAGAATAAAAAAAACAAGAACAAATTTGTTCTTGTCTGTTCGGGAGTGTTTCTTTGTCTTAACTTACCTTTTCTCAATCGCAACAATAAAAGGTGGACGGTTAGCTTGGTTAATGAATTGATATTGCAAAATATGAGCAGTATTTTGATCAATGGTTTTCAAGTAACGCAAAATATAGTCACGCTCAACAGCACCTTCTGGATGGCCGTGATAAATCACCAAAATAATGATGCCTTCAGGTGCCATCATATCAATTAACTGTTCAATCGCGGAAATGGTTGTTCTCGGTCTTGTGACAATCGTTTTGTCTCCACCAGGTAAGTACCCGAGATTAAAAACAGCGCCAGTGATACGGCCGAAATGGATTGGTGGAATGCAAGCAGTCACATGCTCATGACCACGATTGAATAGAACAGTACGATTAGAAAGTTCATGTTCATCAAGTTTTATTTGGGTAGACTGTATGGCTTCATCTTGGATATCGAATCCATATACTCTGCCATGTTCGCCAACGAGCTGAGCTAAAAATAATGTGTCATGTCCATTTCCAAGTGTAGCATCAACCACGACGTCTCCTGGTGCAATTGCTTTCTGTAGTAGTTCTCTCGCAAATGGTAGAATACGTTCTAGCTTCAAGAGCTCACCTCCTCGGTAAATGGTTGATAATATTTACCTTGCCAGCTATCTCTTTGCTTCAGTTCATGATCAATGCCATTTAGCACATCCCATTTATTCACACTCCACATAGGACCAATCATAAGGTCGATGGGACCATCGCCAGTGATGCGATGAACAATCATCTCTTTAGGTAAAATCTCTAATTGGTCACAAACTAACTGAATGTATTCATCTCGGCTAAGGAATGAAACCATTCCCTTTTCATATTGCTTAACCATCGGTGTTCCTTTTAATAGATGTAATAAGTGTATTTTAATTCCTTGTACATCTAATTTTGCAACCTCTTGTGCTGTTTCCATCATCATTTCAGGTGACTCTTCAGGTAAACCATTAATGATATGAGAACAGACACGTATATCATGTTGACGAAGTTTCTTTACTCCTTCTTTATAGCAATCATAATCATGTGCACGATTAATTAATTGGGCTGTTTTTTCATGAACGGTTTGTAGGCCTAATTCAACCCATAAGTATGTTCTTTTATTAAGGTCAGCTAAATAATCTATGACATCATCTGGTAAACAATCAGGCCTTGTGGCAATAGATAAGCCAACAACCCCTTCTTGTTTTAAAACAAATTCATACTTTTCTTTTAGTACTTCAACAGGTGCATGGGTATTTGTGAATGCCTGAAAATAGGCGATGTATTTTCCGTTTTTCCATTTCTTATGCATACTATCCTTGATTTTAATAAATTGTACGTCTAATGGTTCTGCACGATTACCGGCAAAATCACCTGATCCTGCTGCGCTGCAAAATGTACAGCCACCATGAGCGACAGTACCATCCCGATTAGGACAATCGAAGCCTCCATCCAAAGCAACTTTAAAGACCTTGTGCCCGAAATGTTTTTTTAAATGAAAGTTCCATGTATGATAACGTTTTTGATCATTTGTATATGGAAATTGAGTCAGTAAATCCAAAGTCAGCCCTCCTAAAGTCACCACTGTGACAAATTCAATATTATCATGAAAGAAATCATCAACTCAATTACACATTGATAACATTTCAATTAGTAGAAATCGAACACTCGGTAAATACTATCATTGAGGCGTATTTGCTTCGTACATTTCATTAAAAAAGAGGGGGAAGGCTTTTATGGCAACCCGTGATTCCGTACAACAATTAATGCAACAATGTGAAGAAGTCATTGAATTTGCTAACATGCAGTTTAAAGATGGGCAAATGCAAGAACATTATAACGATCAAGACTATGCTAAAGCGCTTGCTCATATCGAACAAGCCTACAATGATTTGATGACGATGTCTCATAGTGCTACAGATGCGCAGAGGGAAGAACTTCATCGAATGAGATTACAGCTACAGCAGTTACAAAATCAAATGATCATTACTCCCCATTAAGAGGTGAATAACAATTGGTTAGAAAAAAGTCAAAACAAAACAATCCAGAGCAAAAAACAAGAAATGGTATCAATAACCAAGAGGTAGAATTCGGTAGTGCCAATGTGATCCCACGATCTAAAAAGAAATATGAGGAAACAGGTGGGCAACCCGTTAAATCTAAATTTCATCCAGAATAAATAATATGTATTTAGTAAATGATCTGTACACAAGCAATTCTCGTGGAGTTTGCTTGTGTATGGTTATGATAAATTTAAAAATATTTCTGTATATTTCATACATAAATTCATCCATTCCTTCCGTTTATGCTTAGATTCAAGAGTAATTATTCATTTATATGTATAGATTAGATAGATGTCTAAATCTGTCACAAAATTAGTATTGAATCCATCATAAAAAACGAATAGAATTTATTTTGGAATTCGAAATGGAATGAAATGAATAGAATTTGAAAGGGGTATGGATGATGCCTCGAGCTTTGTGGTTATTAGTAATTGGAATGGCTGTTAATGTAACAGGTTCCTCTTTTTTATGGCCTTTAAACACCATTTATATGCATGAAGAATTAGGAAAGTCTTTATCGATTGCCGGCATTGTTTTAATGATCAATTCAGCAGCAACAGTCATAGGCAATCTAGTTGGTGGTGTGCTGTTTGATAAATTAGGTGGCTATCGTTCGATCTTATTAGGCATAGTCATTTCGTTATCTTCACTCATTATTATGGTCTTTAAACATGGATGGCCGGAATACATTGTATTATTGACGATTTTAGGTTTTGGCTCAGGGATCGTGTTTCCTTCTATGTATGCATTGGCAGGAAGTGTATGGAAAGAGGGCGGCAGAAAAGCGTTTAATGCGATGTATGTAGCGACAAATCTAGGTGTAGCATTAGGTGCAGCAATGGCAGGGTATATAGCTTCATTTTCTTTCAATTATATCTTTATCGCTAATTGTCTAATGTATATCCTGTTTTTCTTGATAGCTATTACTAGCTATCGAAAAATGGAAGTAAAGTCTGTTAGTCAACCAAATGAAATAAAAACAGCACAAAAATTTCGCGGTAATCCTAAATTAAACGCTTTATTCGTTTTATTAATCGGTTATCTATTATGTTGTATTGGCTATGTGCAATGGCAATCGACTATCTCAGCATATACTCAACAAATTGGGATTTCTTTAAAACAATACAGTATGCTATGGACAATAAATGGCGCCATGATTGTACTTGCGCAACCATTAATTAGTCTTCTAGTTAAAAGAATAAAATCATTAAAAGTACAAATTATTATTGGTATTTTTATTTTTGCTATTTCTTTTGCTGTTGTAGGAAATGCAGTTGCCTTTTCCGGCTTTGTCACAGCAATGATTATTTTAACCATTGGGGAAATGCTCGTATGGCCAGCGGTACCTACAATTGCTAATGACTTAGCACCTAAAGGTAAAGAAGGGTTCTATCAAGGGATTGTTAACAGTGTCTCTACAGGAGGAAGAATGATTGGGCCATTACTTGGGGGCGTACTCGTGGATGTATACGGTGTGAAGATGCTTTTCGGTATATTAATGGCATTACTGCTCATCTCCGTATATACAACAGTTGTTTATGATAAGAAGCTTAAAAAGAAAAAAGTTTTGCCAGCTATACCTTCATAAAAAGCGAGCCCCATAGATAAAAAATCCAGGGGCTCTCTACTTAACCATTCAGATAATATCCTGGTAATGATGTGATTGAACTTCATCTAGAAAAATGACTTTATGAAAGAAACTTTTCAAGATCAACCAACGAGCGGGATAGGCCTCGATAAAACTTTCAATGACTTTTTCGGAGTAGAGTATCAGGCAATCTAACTTCGGTTTGGTTTGTTTTAAATCATAATATAAGGCATGTGGAATGGTGTAGTAATCATGTAATTGATAAGGATTTAATTTAATGGTTTTCATTTGGTTATTTTCAATGAACGTCTGGATGGATTGCTTCTGAACTTCAAGGCTTTCATCTAGCGTTTTATAATCATTCATAATCCACTTTTCATTAATAAAAGCGATACCTTTCATAATATGAAATCACCTTTCCTTATTTTTTACTATAGTTATGGGCAAAATAAGGAAGAGTAATACATGGATTAAAAAATTGACACGTTTTCATTTTTCTTGAATAGCTTATACTTATCTATAGTAACTTGTGAAAGCCTACTTGCATCAACCATTGAAATTGATTACAATGTCAATATGAATATTTTATAACTGCAATGATGAGGAATAGTAATGCTAGGAAGCCTGATATTAGAGAGCTAGCGGTTGGTGTAAGCTAGTCAGCTCCTTTCATGAACTCACCTACTGAGCAGCAAGTGTGAAAATGACAGTAATGCTTGCCGTACTCCGCGTTAAGGATGAATGAAGTGAACAGTTAACCGTAAACTGTTAATGTGGGTGGTACCGCGGGAGATATACATAATCCTCTCGTCCCTTTTTGAGGGATGAGGGGTTTTTTTATACTTAAAAACGTAGCATTTTTAGGAGGAAAGAAGATGAGCTTTAATCATCAGCAAATTGAAGGTAAGTGGCAACACTATTGGGAAGAACAAAAAACATTTAAAACGGGTGAAGAAAAAGGGAAGAGAAAGTTCTATGCGTTAGATATGTTTCCTTATCCGTCTGGTGTAGGTTTACACGTAGGACACCCTGAAGGATATACAGCAACAGATATTCTTGCCCGTATGAAAAGAATGCAAGGGTATAATGTTCTTCACCCAATGGGATGGGATGCATTTGGTTTACCTGCTGAACAATATGCCCTTGATACAGGGAATGACCCAGCTGAATTTACCGAGAAAAACATTAATACATTCCGCCGTCAAATTAAATCATTAGGATTTTCTTATGACTGGGATCGTGAAATTAACACAACAGATCCGGAATATTATAAATGGACGCAATGGATTTTCTTAAAGCTTTATGAAAAAGGTCTTGCTTATATCGATGAAGTAGCAGTGAACTGGTGTCCTGCACTTGGAACTGTGCTAGCTAATGAAGAGGTAATTGATGGGAAAAGTGAACGTGGAGGCCATCCTGTTGAAAGAAGACCGATGCGCCAATGGATGTTAAAAATAACAGCTTATGCTGACCGTTTACTAGAAGATCTTGATTTACTTGATTGGCCAGAAAGCTTGAAGGATATGCAGCGCAACTGGATTGGTCGTTCTGAAGGTGCTGAAGTGACTTTCCATATCGAAGGTGACAAAGGTACGTTTGAAGTGTTTACGACACGCCCAGACACATTATTTGGTGCGACATATGCTGTCCTTGCCCCAGAGCATAAACTAGTTGATGTAATTACAACAGAAGAGCAACGTAATGCAGTTGAGACTTATATTGAAAAAGTTAAAACAAAGAGTGATTTAGAAAGAACAGATTTAGCCAAAGAAAAAACAGGTGTATTCACAGGTGCTTATGCAATTAACCCTGCTAACGGTGAAAAAATGCCAATCTGGATTGCTGATTATGTGCTTGCTTCATATGGTACAGGTGCCATTATGGCTGTTCCAGCTCATGACGAGCGTGATTATGATTTCGCGAAAGAATTTAACTTGACTATTAAAGAAGTCGTAGCTGGTGGAGATATTTCTAAAGAAGCTTATGCGGGTGAAGGAGAACATATTAATTCTGATTTCTTAAATGGCTTAGGTAAAGAAGAAGCAATTACAAAAATGATCGCTTGGCTAGAAGAGAAAGAGATTGGGACGAAAAAAGTGACGTATCGCTTACGTGATTGGTTATTTAGTCGTCAAAGATATTGGGGTGAACCGATTCCTGTTATTCATTGGGAAGATGGTACAATGACGGGAGTTCCTTACGAAGAGTTACCGTTAATTTTACCAACAACAACGGAGATTAAGCCATCTGGTACAGGTGAATCACCGTTAGCTAATATTGAAGAGTGGGTTAATGTTATTGACCCTGAAACAGGTAAAAAAGGTCGCCGTGAAACCAACACGATGCCACAATGGGCAGGTAGCTGCTGGTACTATTTACGTTATATTGATCCGAAAAACAGTGAGGCATTAGCTGATGCCGAAAAATTAAAAGAGTGGTTACCGGTTGATATTTATATTGGTGGCGCTGAACATGCGGTTCTTCACTTATTATATGCTCGTTTCTGGCATAAAGTATTATACGATATAGGTGTAGTTGATACGAAAGAACCATTCCAAAAATTATTTAACCAAGGCATGATTCTTGGGGAAAATAATGAAAAAATGAGTAAGTCAAAAGGGAATGTTGTTAATCCTGATGCCGTTGTAGAAAGCCATGGAGCGGATACGCTTCGTTTATATGAAATGTTTATGGGACCACTTGATGCCTCAATTGCCTGGTCTACAAATGGATTAGATGGCTCTAGACGATTCTTAGACCGTATTTGGCGTTTAATTGCTGAAGAAGATCATACATTAAGCAACAAAGTGCAGGATGTAGAAGTGTCTCAACTGGAAAAAGTGTATCATCAGACAGTCAAAAAAGTAACAGAGGACTTTGAAGGTTTGCGCTTCAATACAGCAATTTCACAAATGATGGTTTTCGTCAATGAAGCCTACAAAGCTGATATTCTTCCAAAGGCTTATGCAGAAGGGTTCGTAAAAATGTTGGCTCCAATTGCTCCACATATTGCTGAAGAACTATGGGAGATACTTGGTCACACAGGAACCATTTCTTATGAAGCTTGGCCAGCATATGACGAAGCGAAAATGACAGATGATGAAGTGGAGATCGTTATCCAAATCAATGGTAAAGTGAAGGCTAAATTAATGGTACCCGTTGATGCACAAAAGGATGTGCTAGAACAAATTGCCATGGAAGATGATAAAATCAAAGAACAAATTGATGGCAAAACAGTAAGAAAAGTAATTGCTGTTCCTGGGAAGCTAGTGAATATTGTCGCTAATTAAGATTATTTAGGAAAAGAGGTAGCTTAATGAAAAGAGCTATCCTTTCCCTATGAGACTGTAATATTCGCATTTCGATCAACACTTCTTTAGAATAAAGATAATGATAATGGAAAGGGTGGTTGATGATGACTGAAATGAAAGAAATCACAACAGAAGAATTACTGAAAAAGATAGAAGCTGGAGAACAGCTTGAACTTGTAGATGTAAGGGAAGATGACGAAGTAGCTCAAGGAATTATTCCTGGTGCGAAGCATATTAGAATGGGCACAATTCCTGAAAACCTAGATAAGTTTGATAAAGACAAAGAGTATATTATGATTTGCCGTTCAGGGAATCGTAGTGGACAAGTTTGTCGTTTTATGCAAGAACAAGGCTATCAAGTGACCAATATGGTCGGGGGTATGCTTGAGTGGGAAGGCGAAACAAAATAATTGGTACTTATGAAGAAGACCTCTTTTTAGGAGGTCTTCTTTTTTTTGTTATCGTATAACCATTAGTATGTAAGAATCACGAGTTGTTTACATAACTTTCAGTTTGCTTTTACAATATGCCAAATTTGTCATGAAATGTGTTGATCAATTGAATATTATCTAACACGGTGGGTTTCTCAGAGTTGTGTGGGCATTTTTGTTTAGCTCTCACCAAATTTTTTGAGCTGAGCTTGTTTTCAGGCTTTAGTAATGATCATTAGATGATTGATTTTCTCAGCAACTTCTCTTGTATTTGTGATTGGTAAGAAATGATAGCCATTATTAATGTGGTGGACTTCTGTTTTAGGGTGCTCTTTTATAAAGGCTGTCAGTTTGGTCTTACTAATTTCATCGAGGTTTAAATCAGCTATTAATAATTGCAAGGGAATATCACATTTACTTAAATAATAGGATGAATCCGTATGGATTTGTTGTATGAGACGATTTACGGCCTTTTCATCACTATGATGCCTATACTCATCCCCTGTTAGGATAAAATTGTTCTTCAAATAAGAAAATAGCACTTCACTTGTTTCGTACGTTAACCTGCTCATTTGTTGGCAATGTTCTTTTATCGCAGGGATAAAATCATCCTTATGGATGATGGGATGCTGAATGTCTTCGCTGGGCCTTTCATTTATTGGATAGTAACCGCCATCTAATAAGGTAAGACTTAATACCTCCTTTGGATATGTACCGTAATATTTTTGAATAATCCATGCACCAATAGAGTTCCCGATAAAATGGGCTTCACTTATTTCCAGTTGATTTAATACTTGATGAATGCCTTATAGATAATTAGTAAGAGACATATCAACTTCACCGTTGTGTCCAGGCAAATCAAATGAAATGATACGATGGCCACTTAACACACTGCCAAGAGAGGAGAAAATTTCCTTTCTTTCACCAAGAGGTGGAAGAGCGATTATCGCTTCCTTGCTTACGCTTGTGCCACCATAAATTGCGTATTGCATATTTACACCACCTGTTAACAATTTACTCTATTATAGGTATAATATTATAAAAATTCAATTTATTTACTTCAGACGATCGTTCAAATGGATGCGAAAGGAGAAAGAATGAGTAAAAAAATCATTCCTTTTTTATCGGTAATTGTTCTATTATTTTTGTCCATGGGTGTATATCAATTTTATCTTTCTCAGAAAAAGCTGGAGTTTAATGAGATCGTACTGATATCGGAGGAAAATCTACAGTCCATCATTATAGCAACTAGTGAAACAACAGAAACTGTATCTTTAAATAAGGACGATTATGATAAGCAACTAAAAGAAATTCGCTCACTTTTGGCAGATATTGAATTAAAAAGATATCATCGCACAGCATCTAAAGAACTGTATAGAATTGGTTTTGTAACGAAAACAGCTGGAAAAAGTGTTAGCGTATATGATGAAGCAATCGCCATTCACTACAAAAACAAAAAACCTACTTTTTATAGAGTCCTAAATAAAGAACCACTCACACAAATCATCGATATCCTATTATCAGAAAATAAATAAAAGAGTTTTAAAAACCCTCCAATATACCACCACCCTTCATTTCTTTTGCTATGATGTGAATCTATTCTTAGAAAAGGGAGTGAGTTGATGGTTCTGAAGGTAAAAGAATTGTCCGTTAGTTATGGAGAGAAAACGGTAGTTGATAAGATTAGTTTCTCCCTTCAAAAAGGAGAGGTACTCGGAATACTAGGAGAAAATGGCGCAGGAAAGACATCGTTGATAGAAGCTGTGCTAGGAATTAGGCCTGCTGTTTATAAGGAAGTCGCTATATTAGGACAATCTCCAATTCATAATAGAAAGCAAGTTTTTGAGAAAGTGGGTGTGCAATTTCAGGAATCGCATTTTCCAGATAAAATGACCGTTTCTGAAGCATGTCAGCAATGGAGTGTGTTATACAAGGCAACCGCGCCATATCAATTTTTATTGACCAAATTTGGCCTACAAGATAAGGAGAAATCATTAGTTAAATCATTGTCAGGCGGTGAAAAGCAAAGATTAGCGGTGTTATTAGCATTGTTACCCAACCCAGAATTAGTCTTTCTAGACGAATTGACTACAGGTTTAGATACGAAAGCAAGAAAAAAATTGTGGCAAACGCTAAGAAATTATAAGCGTGAGGGATTATCTATTATCCTTACCTCTCACTATATGGATGAAGTTGAAGCACTTTGCGACCGCATTATGATTTTAAAGGGCGGACATATCATATGCGAAGGAACGATAGCAGAAGTGATCAATTATTCAGGACAAGCTTCGTTGGAAGCTGCCTATTTAACTTTAACAGATGAAGAGGGGGAAGGATGATGACATTCTATACTTTAACAAAAATAGAAGCGAAACTCGTTTGGAGAGGTTTAGATATACTGATCTTCGGTATCATTTTTCCAATCATTGTTGCCTTATTATTTGGTTATATTATGAATAATGAACTGTTTACCCAAGGAAATACTATGTTCCTCCATTCTTATCCGGCAGTTGTAACTATTAGTATATTAGCTACAGGTGTAATGGGACTGCCCCTTACCATTGCTGATTACCGTCATCGCCATATTTTAAAAAGGTTTCAGGTGACCCCAGCTTCGCCTTTAACTTTGCTTTGTGCGCAGGCATTGGTTCAGTTTATTGCCTCTATGTTGTCTTTCCTAGGGGTGACTGCGGTATATCTTTTTGTTTTCAATTATGAAATGGCTGGTTCCTTTGGTTTGTTTCTTTGTAGTTATTTATTTGTTTTAATGGCTATGTATAGCATTGGCATACTCATCGGGAGTATTGTTCCAGATCAAAAAGCAGCGAATTTATGGGGGTCGTTAGCCTATTTCGGCATGCTTCTTTTTTCAGGTGCTACTATACCTTTTGAGATTTTTCCACAAATTTTACAGAATGTCTTTGCATTCCTTCCTTTATCACAAGGTATTCAGTTGCTTAAGGAAGTAAGTTTAGGCGGAGTTCTAAGCGACATGATTTTTCCAATAGTGACAATGATGGCTTGTGTATTCATTAGTGGATTCCTTTCGATTAAATATTTTAGATGGAAGTAGTGAGATATCTTGGTTTATTCAACTAAAGAAATCGCTGATAGTATGGGCGTTCATCCTAATACTGTGAGAGTTTACGAGGAATGGGGATATCTTTCCCCTGCTCCTCGTGCTGATAATGGATACAGACAATATGATGACATACATCTTTTTCAATTAAAAATAGCGAGGTTCGCTTTTCGGTGTGAAATCATTCAAGGCAGTATTCGTAAAAATGCAAGAGAGATTGTGCTCCTTAGTGGTCAGAAGCAATTTCTGAAAGCGTACGAGCAGGCTGAAAAGCATTTACTGCATTTAACCAAGGAATATGAAAGAGCGGTTGAAGCAGCTGAGATTGCAGAGAGTTGGTTATATTCACCTAAGGAAATACAAAGTGAAGGATTGTCCAGACAACAAGTAGCTGAAAAAATTCAACTTCATCCAGAGCTAATAAGAAATTGGGAAAGAAACGGATTAATTACTATTCCTCGTAATGAAAAGGGGTATCGTGTTTTTACAGAAAAGGAAATTAATATGCTAAAGGTGATTCGAGTATTAAGGATGGCTCATTATTCTTATGCATCTATTTTACGCCTAGTCCAACAAGCAAAAATGGCTCATCCAATTCATGTCAGAAAGGTATTGAACATATCAGAAAATCAGGAGGATATTGTATATGTTACTGATCGCTTATTAATGTCTTTAAAAGAAGCAATCGCAGATACAAAAAAGATTCTTACCATGTTAAGAGAAAAAAATGACGGAGATTAATCAATTTTTTCTACGTCTACGATATTTATTCTCCCAGGATAAGACTCTAAAATGCTTGTATACCAAATGCGAACTTGATCCCCTGAATCGAATGAGTGGTAATCAAGCAAAAATGTCGGTCCATTCGGTATATAGTCAGGTTGATAGGTCGTGTTAGATGATGCCTCTTCATTTATCTGGACAGTGGGCCGTTTTTCTTCGTCGATAAAGTAAATCATGCCTTTTTCTTTTATCAAAATGGCGTCGATAAAACCAGCACCATTGTATTTAGTAATTGAATTACTGATATCTCCAATTACCCACAAGCCATAAAGACAAATGGTAGTTAAAAGTATTCGTTTAACGAAGCTCATTTCATCACCTCCTACCTATGTATATATTATGAATTTTCTGTTAATAATAAATAAAAATACTTATTCCCATGAAGGGAGTTTTCATCAAATGATCAAGGTAAAGTTATTCGACCAAGAGCATGAAAAAGATTTAGAGGTTGCGATGAACCGTTTTTTAGAAAAGGTGGAAGAACAAAAGCTTGTTGATATTAAGTATAATATTGCTGCGATGCAAGAAGAGGATGAAGAGCAAATTTACTGTTTTTCGGCGATGGTCATTTATAGAGCGTAACTACTTTTACTTATCAAGTAGTTACGCTTTTACATAGAGCCGCATTACTGCCAGCTAAACGTCCAGTTACAAGGGCTGAGGTAATATTGTAGCCACCGGTATAGCCATGAATATCAAGAATTTCTCCGCAGAAATATAAACCAGCCATTTTTTTTGACGCCATTGTTTGTGGTTCAATTTCTTTAACAGAAACGCCGCCACCAGTTACAAAGGCCTTTTCTAATGGTAATGTCCCATCGATTTCAACACGGAAATCATGTAGACGGCTAACGAATAAACGTAGCAGTTCATTCGTGATACTCACTGCTTGTGCCGTCGGATCAATACCCACTTCTTCTAAATGGAAGAGAAGATATCTCTCTGGAACGATCCCTTTTAGCAAGTTTTTGATACTCTTTTTTGGCTCTGATTTTTTTAGTGATATGATCTCTTGGAAGGTTTTCTCGCCATTTTGCCCAGGTAAGGCATTGATGCGTACGTTTACCTTTTTTAGCTTCCATTTTTTCATGGCTTTGACAACGAATTGACTACATCTTAAAATCGCAGGACCACTCAGTCCGAAATGGGTGAATATCATATCCATTTGATGTGTAATCAACGGCTTGTCTTTAGGGTTCAATACACTTACTTCTACATCGCGTAAAGAGAGTCCTTGTAGCGCTTTGTTCTTAATAAATAATTCACTTGACGTTAACGGGACTTCTGTAGGGAATAAGTCTGTAATCGTATGTCCAGCTTTATCTGCCCAACCATAGCCATCTCCTGTAGATCCTGTATGAGGAACAGATTTGCCTCCCACTGCTAGGACAACTGCTTTTGCATGAAACTGTTCACCGGAATGTAATTGGACTGTATGGCTTTTCTCCGGTTGGAATTGAATATCAGCAACAGGACTATTTGTTTTTATCGTTACTTTCAATTCGTCTAGTCGCATAAGTAGTGCATCGACAACGGATTGTGCTTTATTACTTACTGGGAACATTCTACCGTGGTCTTCTTCTTTCAAAGCAATGCCTAGGTCCTCGAAAAAACGGATGATATCTTCATTACTAAAAATAGAAAAGGCGCTATGTAGAAAGCGACCGTTACCAGGAATATGTTTAATGATTTCATCGATTGGGAGTCGATTAGTCACGTTACAACGACCACCACCTGAAATCGCCAGTTTTCTACCTAATTTATTGCCTTTATCAATAAGTAATACTTTTGCTTTATTCTCTGCAGCACCAATGGCAGCCATTAGTCCAGATGGTCCACCGCCAATGACAATGACATCATATTGTGTTTGTTTCATTTTCTTCACCAACTTTTTCCCTTTCAATGAAAATAGCATACCTTTGCTATTATAAAGCAAAAGATAAAACATCTAAACATCTTCTTAAAAAATCATCAAGAATGAAAAGGGTCTTCTGAGATAAAAATATGTCTATTATTGTCGTAACATATGGTAGAATGAGAAGTTGTATAGTTTAATTTTGCGAATGATAGAAAACACCACGCTTTTGGTAGCGCTTGGACAATAGAGGAAGGGATTATATGTCGTCTAAGCTTTTACGAGGAACATTTATTTTAACTCTTGGTACATTCATATCTAAGTTTCTTGGATTATTTTATGTGATTCCATTTTATCAAATCGTTGGAAACGAAGGAACAATCCTTTATAACTATTCTTATGTACCATACACAATCTTTATCAGTGTGGCGACTGCGGGTGTACCGCTTGCCGTCTCAAAGTTTATTTCAAAGTATAACGCATTAGAGGAGTATGCAGTTGGTAGGAAGCTATTCAAATCCGGTTTAATTATTATGCTTTGTAGCGGAATTGTCTGTTTCTTAATCATGTATATGGGAGCGCCTACTCTAGCAAAGATTTTTGTGGACCCAGAAGATGTAGCAATGCTACAAGATATTGTCTCCGTTATTCGAGCGGTCAGCTTTGCCTTAATCATTATTCCGTTTATGAGCTTAATTCGCGGATTCTTCCAAGGTCATCAATCCATGGGACCTTCAGCCGTATCTCAGGTCGTTGAACAAATTGTACGAATTGCCTTTCTACTTGCTGGGGCATTTGTCGTCCTTTATGTAATGGATGGCGATTTAGTTACAGCAGTCAGTGTAGCTACTTTTGCAGCCTTCATAGGTGGTATCGGTAGTTTAGCTGTTTTGTTTATTTATTGGTACAAAAGAAAGCCTTATTTAGATCAATTATTAGCTAAAGATAAAGGTACAATGGATATCTCTCTTACAGATATGTATAAAGAAATCATTCTTTATTCGATCCCGTTTGTCCTTGTCGCATTGGTTAATCCGTTATTCCAAATGATTGATTTATCAACATTTAATAAAGCGATGCAATCGATAGGATACTCTGGTAAAGAAGCAGGAGAAGCCCTTTCCGTATTGAACTATCAAACGCATAAATTAGTGATGATTCCTGTTACGTTAGCAACAGCATTTTCATTAACACTTGTGCCAACGATTACGAATTCCTTTATGAAAAATGATCGCTTGACGATGAATCGTCAGTTGAATCAAACGTTTCAAGTGATCTTGTTTTTAATTTTACCGGCAGTTGTTGGTCTTGCACTACTGGCAGAACCAGTATACACATTGTTCTATGAGCATAGTGAGTTAGGTACCGCTGTACTTCGAGCTTATGCCCCAGTGGCGATGTTATTTGCCCTTTATGCAGTGACAGCTGCTATTCTACAAGGGATCAATGAGCAGCGCTTTACCATTCTTAGTTTATTAGTAGGAATTTTAGTTAAGCTTGCATTAAATATACCCCTGATTAAGTGGTTAGAAACAGAGGGAGCAGTTCTAGCAACAGCACTTGGTTATGCTGTGGCGATCTTGATTAACTTAATTGTCATTAAAATATTCTCAGGCTATCAATTTAGATTAGTATTCAGACGCAGTTTATTAATTGTCATTCTTACGTTGGTTATGACGGTTATTACTTGGCTATTGTATCAAATGCTAATGATTTTCTTAGATCCAACATCCGGATGGCATGCAATAATGATTGTTTTTATTTGTGGAGGAGTAGGTGCAAGTGTATACTTCTATCTTGCAAATAGGATTCGTCTATTGCCCTTATTATTCGGAGACAGAATCGAGCGGATTTTAATTAAATTGAAGTTGAAGAAATAGTAATTTTTTTAGGCACCCGGCGTATGTATACTGGGTGCCATTGTGTTTGTTGATGTAGCCTTTTGACAAAAAGATAAGCGAATAGGGGTATAATTGTCGCAGACTTTGAGTAGGTCCAATCAATATATCCTTAGCTTTTTACGGCTTCAGTTAACAGATAGTAACTTCACTTGTAATGATTTTACCGCTTTGGTGGTTCATATGTTCAACCCCGCTTTCACAATTCTCTGGATTCTCCCATTTGATTATATATTTATTCCCTTTCTGTTCAATTGAAACGATAGTTACACTCCCAATTGTTCTTGTGTTTTTTTCAATAACGATGGACTTGGCTTGTTGTTCGGAAATTTTAGGTTCTGGTGCTGCTGAACAGCTACTTAAGAAGAGTAGTAATAGAAATAGCAGTAGACGAAATAGCAGTAGACGAGATGTTTTTTTCATCAAGTTCATTCCCCTTTTTATGAGTAGACGGAATGATGAGATGGAAGTTTCATAGGAGTTGGGAAATACTGAAAATCTTTACTAAAAGGAAATGGCACCCGTAAGTACGGCAATAATCGTCATCACAATCGTGGTCCCAAACGCCCACTTAAATAGGAACTTCTGATGCTCACCAAAGTCTACACCAGATAGCCCGATGAGAATAAAGGTCGCAGGAACTAAAGGAGACAGAGGGAAGCCTGTTGTTGAATGACCGAGTAATGCTGCTCTACCTATTTCCACTGGGTCGATGCCAAAGTTGGCTGCTGTTTCACTTATAATTGGTAAAATGCCAAAGTAATAAGCATCAGGTGGGAAAACAAATACTAACGGTAAACTCGTTATCGCAACGAGGACAGGGAGGTAAGGGCCAAGGCCTTCAGGTATGACAGAAACAATGGAAACAGCCATCGCGTCCATCATTTGCGTTCCATTTAGGACACCTAAGAATATCCCTGCAGCAAAGATTAATGTACTGATTAATACAAAGTTATTTGCATGACTTAAAATTTGCTCTTGTTGCGCTTTTGGATCCCGGAAGTTGACAAAAAGTGCGATAGAAAAAGCAATGGCAAATAAAATTTGTAATGGCAATACGTCCATAATAAGCATGATCATTAATGCGATTGTCAAAAGTAAATTAAACCAGAATAATGTGGGGGACGTTTTTTTCTGTTCTATTGTACTCGATTGTTCTGTGAAACTCTCAGTGTATATTTGAATGACACCGATTCTTTCTCTTTCCTTTTTACCTAGAATATAAGCAGAGAAAAATGTCCAGACTAGTCCGCCGATCATCGCTGGGATGAGAGGGATAAATAAATCACTCATTTCCACATTTAAACTAGCAGCGGCTCTAACTAAAGGACCTCCCCAAGGTATCATATTCATTACCCCTGCAGCTAAGGCAACAACACATGACAAAATAAGGCGGTTCATGCCTAACTTCTTATAAAGAGGTAGCATCGCTGATATGGTAATCATGAAAGTTGATGAGCCATCCCCGTCTAAACCAACAATCATTGTAATAAGAGCTGTAGCTATCACTATTTTTAATGGATCCCCTTTGACATACTTTAAAATACGTGAAATCATTGGGTCAAATAGCCCTACATCAATCATTAATCCAAAATATAGGATCGCAAAAACAATCATTATCGCTGTAGGGGTTACTTGGATAATCCCATCCATCATCAGTTGGCCCATTTCGTTGCTGAATCCTCCGATAATGGCAAAAGCAACTGCAACAAAGACAAAAGCAACAACAGGTGAAAGTTTTTTAGTCAGAACTAGAAGAAGAAAAGATATCATCATGCAGAAGCCTAATAGAGATAGCACGTTTACATTCACTCCTTTTTTATTTATAAGTTGATGTGTTTTACTTCTATATAATCCCTTTTTCTCTTAATTTTGCGATTTGTTCTTTTGTGAGCGATAATTCTGACATTAAAACATCTTCTGTATGCGACCCTAAGTTTGGACCGGCCCACTTAATCTCACCAGGTGTTTTACTCATTTTCGGTACGATTCCTGGCATTTTCAAAGTTCCGATTCCATCAATAGGTACTTCTTGTATCATATTTCTGTTTTGATAATGTGGATCATTTACAATATCTTCAATTGAATAAATCGACCCAGCTGGTACACCAGCCTCATCTAAGAGCTCTTTGACTACAAGTAGTGGGTGCTGACTCGTCCAAGCTTCAATCAGCTGATCTAAATACTTTGCATGTTTAGAGCGACCGATATTATTTTCAAAGCGAGAATCTTTTGAAAGCTCTTCTCTGCCAATGGTTTTCATTAACCTTTTGAAAATCGTATCCCCATTCGCACCAATGACGATATATTTGCCATCCGAACAAAGGTATGTATTGGAAGGAGTAATACCTGGTAGTGTGCTACCCGTACGCTCTCTGATTACCCTATTTCTTCCGTATTCAGGTAGGATGCTTTCCATTAAACTAAACACTGATTCATAAAGGGCTACATCAATGACTTGTCCTTCTTTTGAATGAGTTACGTCACGGTGATAAACCGCCATTAGTGCACCAATTACTGCATATAGAGCAGATAGGGAATCACCTATACTTATGCCTACCCTCACTGGAGGGAGGTCGGGATAGCCCGTTATAAAGCGAAGTCCACCCATTGCTTCTCCAATTGATCCAAACCCAGGTTTATCTTTGTAGGGTCCATCTTGTCCATAACCAGATACTCGTACCATAACCAATCGTGGATTAATTTTTTTTAATTCCTCATATCCAATACCCCATTTCTCTAGGGTACCTGGACGAAAGTTCTCAATTAGAATATCAATTTCTTTTACTAATGCGCGGAGAACTTTTTGACCTTCCTCTTTTTTTAAATCCAGTGTAATTGATTTCTTATTCCTAGATTGCACATACCACCAAAGGCTAGTCTCATCTTCTATTACTCTCCAAGTTCTAAGAGGGTCTCCTTTTGTAGGAGGTTCAATTTTAATGACATCTGCACCGAATTCAGCTAATAATTTCGATGCGAAGGGTCCAGCGATTAACTGTCCCAGTTCAAGAACTTTTAAACCAGATAACGCTTTATTGGACATTTTTTTCACCTCTATGATTAATAAATAAATTTACTTATAGATTGCTTGTAAAGAGAGTAAATCTTGTTCAATATGATTGTACATTTCATTGGCTGCTTTTAAGCTATCTCGTTCTTTAAGTGCGGCTAGAATTTGAGCGTGTTCCTCGATACAACTCTCGTCTCGTATGCCGATTTTAATCCCACTATTTCTGAAATAGGTTACTTTATCACGAATGGTATTAGTTAATGAAACTAAATGATCATTTCCAGATGAGCTTAAGATGATTTCATGAAACTGTATACTAAGTCTTACGACATCCTCTTTCGCCTGAGATAACCATGCTTGTTTCGTTTGATCAATAATGCTTTCTAAAAGTTCTAAGTCGGAATTTTCAATATTTTTAGCAGATAATTTTGCTGCGAACGACTCCAATTGCTGTCTAATTTGATAAATTTGTATCATATCCGTAAGGGAAGGGCTAAATACTTTAAGGGTGTTTCCGTTTTGTACAACTAATTCTTCTTGGATGAGCATTTTTAATGCTTCACGTACTGGCCCTCGGCTAACGTTAAATTCTTCAGCGATTTTTACTTCTATTAATCTTTCCCCACCAGGATAATATCCGTCTAATAATCTCTTTTTTAAATGCTGATACACTTGTACAGTTAATGTTTCTCTCATAATGGAAATCAAGTAAACCACTCCTTTCAACAAAAAAATGTAAGCGTATTCAATATGTACTTATCATAAGAATATAAATGTATACTGTCAACAGTAAATTTTCAGTATATTTAATATTTTCTAACTAAAGCATTCTTCCTACTTTTTATTGATAATGTGAATGAAAAACAAAATGAATTGTAATTACTAAAAAGGGAGAGAAGTGTATCCTTCGCGTATTTCGTTGAAAGAAGTGAATAAAATGGAATCATTTGGATTATTAGGAATTATTCTCGTTATTGCCTTAGGGGTCTTTTCTCAGTGGTTATCATGGAAAATTCAATGGCCTTCAATTGTGATTATGTCGATTGCTGGATTAGTAATCGGTCCAGCGCTCGGACTATTGAACCCAGAACAAGATCTAGGAAGTCTTTATAGCCCTATTATTTCTTTAGCTGTAGCTGTCATATTATTTGAAGGTAGTACAACGCTTGATATTCGTGAAGTTCGTAGTATTTCCAAATCTGTTTTTCGGGTAGTTACTGTTGGGGCTTTTCTTGCTTGGATACTTGGATCTTTGGCAGCTCACTATATCGCAGGCTTGAGTTTAGAGGTGGCTTTTATCATCGGTGGATTATTTATCGTTACAGGGCCAACTGTTATAATCCCTTTATTAAGGCAGTCCAAACTTAAACCACGAGTGAGTGCTTTATTAAAATGGGAAGGTATTATTGTCGACCCAGCAGGACCACTTCTAGCCTTATTTGCTTATGAGGTTATTAAAGTATTAGTAAGTGATACATTAGGCATGATGGAACTCGGAAAATTCTTGTTAGCTTCATTATTAGCGATAGTGATCGGTTACATATTTGCAAAGGTTTTGAGCTGGATGGCTAACAAAGGGTTGTTTCCAGAATACTTGAAATCCCCTATTACTTTATCTCTTGTGTTCATTTGTTTTGGCATAAGTGAAGTGATTATGCATGAAACAGGCATGCTTGCTGTGACAGTGATGGGACTTGTGCTAGCTAGAGAGAAGAAAAGAGTATCTGCCCTTGGGAATATTAGTCACTTCATTGAAAATGTCTCTGTAATCTTAACATCTACAATATTTATTCTATTAACAGCTTCTTTAACAAGAGAGACGATTGCAGAAGTGTTTAGTATCCAAATTATTGGCTTTGTAATCGTGATGTTATTTGTTGTTCGTCCACTATCGATTTGGATATCAACAATAGGGACAGAGCTAACCAACCGAGAGAAAACTTTAATTGGATGGATTGCCCCAAGAGGAATTGTGGCATTAACGGTCTCTGGTTATTTCGCAACTATATTAATGGATGATGGTTATCGAGAAGCAGGATTACTTACAACATTAACTTTTGCTCTCGTTTTTATTACGGTTTGTGCTCATGGTTTTACGTTAGCACCGCTGGCAAAAAAATTAAAATTAGCATCTGAATCAGAGCCAGGTGTACTGATTGTTGGAGCAAGTAGTTTTTCAATTGCTTTAGCATACAAGTTAAAAGAGTTGGGTAATCCTGTACTGATTAGTGACACATCAAGTGGCAAGTTAAAGCTTATCCGAAAAAAGGGGATTGAAACTTACTCGGGACAAATTCTAGATGAGCATAGTCAATTCGAAATCGACTTAACTCCTTACGAATTCATCCTGGTATTGTCTGATGACCCTAATTATAATGCCCTGGTTACACAGTCATTTCTTCCGGAGTTTGGCTATAATAAAACGTTTACCATTGCGACTGAGCGGATGGATGAGGAAAAGGATGGAGGGTTTCCCACAACTGTGAAAGCTCATATGCTTTTTGACGAAGAGCATGTGTTCACAGAGTTAAATAAGAAGATAAATACAACTTATTCGATAGAAAGTAAGCAAGCTAACGACAATTATGAAAAAATAGAGGAAGCACAAGTGGGCGGTTATCCTTTATGTGTTCGTAAAAAGGATGGATCGATTGCTTTTAAGACCTTAAAGGATTCACCTTCTGTTGATAAAGAAGACATTATCATTTATTTGGAGGAAGTAAAATAAGCATAAGATTGCATGATGAAACCATGCAGTCTTGTTTCATTTTCTATTGTTTTAATCACTTATTGAAGGACTTACATAGAATATTTAATAAAACTGAATGAAGAGGTGAGGAAAATGTTAGTTAACAGGAGAAAACACATGTCACATCACTATGGGCAACAGAAATTAGGTTCCCTTTGTCATTTAAATGAAAACAGACAAAAGCATGGAGATAACAAAGAAATAGAGAAAGGTCCTCTAACAAATAGTAAGGGTGTATGAGCCAGGATGTATGTGTAAGTTACATTATGTTAGGTAGATGATATACTAGGAGTAACTGACATAAAGAGGATATGTAGAAAGAGGAAAAACTTCCTCTTGGTCTTTCCTCCTTCCTTAATAAGGGCGAGGAGAGGGTGGCGGATGACTAATACCAATGCGTCGTTCCACTCTTTCTAATCTTCTTTCTAAACGATCGAATTGTTGCTCTAAGCGTTGTACTTGATTTTCTAAACGCTCTATTCTACGGTTGGTGTTGCTCGGCGGGAAGCCTGGAATAGGGAAAAACGTTGGTTGTTGACGATAGTAATACATGTTTCTTGCACTCCTTTATCGATAAACTATGATGTTAGTCTATGTTGATAAGAGCAATATGTGCGTAGGAACGATGATATAAAAGGAGTAAGTAAGATGAGAATAGATAAAATGTTAGCAAACTTAGGTTATGGAAGTAGAAAAGAAGTAAAGCAATTATTAAAGCAAGGAGCAGTAAAGGTAAATGGGGCGCAGATTAAAGATGCTAAACAACATATTGATCCAAAACAGGACGAAGTGGGTATTCATGGGGAGATAATTGAGTATAAAGAATACATATATTTAATGATGAATAAGCCTAACGGGGTAATTTCTGCCACAGAAGATACGATGCATCAAACTGTCATTGATCTATTAGAGCTGGAAGATATCGTTTATTCTCCATTTCCTGTAGGTAGACTGGATAAGGATACAGAGGGACTATTACTAATAACGAATGATGGGAAGCTTAGTCATCAGTTATTGTCACCAAAAAAACATGTGCCAAAAACATATTATGCCATTATTAATGATAGAGTAACAGAGGCTGATATTCATTCCTTTGCTAAAGGTGTGAAGCTTGATGATGGTTATGAAACGAAGCCAGCAAAACTAGAAATATTAAAAAGTGAGACAAACTCTGAAATTTATTTAACGATTACAGAAGGGAAGTTTCATCAAGTCAAACGCATGTTTGAGGCAGTAAATAAAAAGGTGATTTATTTAAAAAGGCTTACAATGGGTCCGCTTCAACTTGATGATTCTCTTGCGTTAGGAGAATATCGAGAATTAACGGATGAAGAATTAGAAGAATTATTATCTTATGATCCAAGTAATGAAATGTAAGTACTAAATATACTTTGTAACAAAAAAAGAAGCCTGAATAAGAGCTTCTTTTTTTCGCTTGTCATTTTCTTATGATGACATCTTCACTTTCTTTTGTGTAATAGTCCATTTTCCTCGGCTTGGACTTTTCACCAAGTCATTATAAGCTAAAACATTTAAATCTCGCTGTATCGTACGAGGAGTGATACCGAATTCCTCTACAAGCTCCTGAGTTGTTACAGTTCCGTTTTTCCGAATAAACATATAAACGGATTTGATACGGTTTAACATCCGGTTAGTCGAAGGTTTCAAAAAACCACTCCCTATCCAATTTATAAACCCATGGCAAGTGCCTGCAACCGACAGTTTCAGTTAAGAAACATGTCCTTTCAGTTATATGTAGTCTTCTTTTTCCCGAGACAACTCCTTTTTTGGTTTAACAGAAGAAATAATCAAGATGTCATACTAATTATTAATATTGTAAACCTATTTTCAGATAATTTCTAGTCACTTGCATGATTTTACATTATTTTTCTCTTTTTCCTCCTAAATATACAAAAGCATCCTCCATTCTTTTTAACATCATATATATGGCTAAAGGAGCCTGTTTTATGTTCTAAATATTCAAAAAAATAAAAGAAAAAACTTTTTTATTGGTTTAAAGAATGAAATGTTAGGGAAGTTATTATAGATTGAAATTATCTAGTTGGAGGAAACTCATGATTACATTTGCTGGTGTGTCTAAGGCTTTTGGAGAAAAAGAAGTCGTCACTTCTTTGGATTTCTCCATAGAAAAAGGGGAACTATTTGTATTAATAGGTCCAAGCGGCTGTGGTAAAACAACAACACTAAAGATGATTAACCGCTTAGAAGAAACAAGTGGTGGATCAATTACAATAAATGAAAGGAATATTAGTGATTATGCTCTTCATGATTTACGTTATGACATCGGCTATGTGTTGCAACAGATAGCTCTCTTTCCGCATATGACAGTAGAAGAGAATATAGCCATTGTACCAGAATTAAAAAAATGGAAAAAAAGCAAAATTCATCAACGTGTGACAGAATTATTAGACTTAGTGGGATTGGATGCAGGTACGTATCGGAACCGAAAGCCAGCTGAGCTATCTGGTGGTCAGCAACAAAGAGTAGGTGTCGCCCGTGCTTTAGCTGCCAATCCTGAAGTGATATTAATGGACGAACCATTTAGTGCGCTTGATCCGATTACGAGAGTGAAGCTACAAGATGATTTATTGTTAATGAAGAGAAATATAAATAAAACAATTGTCTTTGTGACACATGATATGAAAGAAGCGCTAAAGCTAGGTGATCGCATTGCTATTATGAATGAAGGAAAAATGGTCCAAATTGGTACACCCGAAGAGCTGAGGTATCAACCTGAAAGTCAATTTGTTGAAGAGTTCATCACTTCAACTGGCCAAACAGTTGATCGATTTGCCATTAATCATGTGATGATTCCTTTTGATACGAGCGATGTATCAATCACTGAAACAGTAACGTCAAACATAAGTAAAGAGCAAGTGCTAGATCAACTGGTCACACATGAAAAAATAGCAGTGGAAGAAAATGGTGTTATCGTTGGGATGATTACAAGGGAGAGTGTCATTCAGTTTTTAGCCACTCAAGCGAAAGATGTGGGTGGAGAGCATGAATGAAATTATAAACGTTTTATCAGAGAGACAAGACCAATTGCTCAGTGCATTAATTGAGCATATGCAAATTTCGTTTATTAGTTTATTATTTGCCGTGATTATTGCAATCCCATTAGGGGTTATCTTAACGAGGAATGAAAAGGTAGCAGAACCCATTCTTGGCATTGCGGCAGTTATTCAAACAATCCCTTCTTTAGCCTTACTTGGCTTATTAATTCCCTTATTAGGTATTGGTAAGATCCCAGCTATTATTGCTTTAGTTGCCTATGCTCTTTTACCAATCTTAAGAAATACATATACAGGAATTAAAGAAGTTGATCCAGCCTTAAAAGAGGCGGCCAGTGCGATGGGAATGAAATCTGCACAACGGTTGATGAAAGTTGAACTCCCTCTAGCGATACCTGTCATTATGGCTGGAATCCGTACAGGTATGGTTCTAATTATAGGAACGGCAACTCTAGCAGCACTTATAGGTGCAGGAGGCCTAGGAGATATTATTTTACTAGGGATTGACCGCAATGATTCTACACTAATTGTAATTGGCGCTATTCCAGCGGCCCTTTTAGCTATTTTATTTGATTTTATTTTAAGAAGGTTCCAGAAATTATCATTTAAGAAAGCGCTAGTAGGTGTCAGTATTGGAGCTATAATTGCCTTGTTTGTAACGGTGTCTCCTTATATCTTTCAACAAGAGAAAGACTTGAAGATTGCCGGAAAACTTGGATCAGAACCTGAGATTCTTATCAATATGTATAAATTATTGATTGAAGAAGAAACAGACTTAACGGTTGAGCTCCAGCCAGGACTGGGTAAGACTTCTTTTGTATTTAAAGCTTTAACTTCCGGTAGTATTGATATTTATCCTGAATTCACTGGTACAGTGATTGCTGAGTTTTTAAAGGAAGAAGCAGTAAGCACAGACCAAACAGCCGTCTATGAACAAGCGAAAGAAGGAATTCAAGAGGAATTCGATTTAGTTCTATTAGAACCAATGGAATATAATAATACCTATGCATTAGCTGTGCTTAATGAATTTGCCGAAGAACATGAACTTCAAACAATATCCGACTTAAAAGCAATTGAAAGCATGATGAAACCAGGATTTACACTCGAATTCTCTGATCGAGAAGATG
This sequence comes from Cytobacillus sp. FSL R5-0569, assembly GCF_038007265.1. Lineage (NCBI taxonomy): Bacteria > Bacillati > Bacillota > Bacilli > Caryophanales > Bacillaceae > Cytobacillus > Cytobacillus sp. FSL R5-0569. The sequence goes on along the minus strand of NZ_JBBOWW010000001.1, from coordinate 3,617,179 downwards.
GTTACATCGGTATTCAGGAGTTGTATGGCTTAAGTTTTTCTGAAGTGGTGACAATGGAGCCTAAATTAAGGTATACCGCTTTGGAAAATGGTGAAATCAATCTTGTTGATGCCTACTCAACTGATTCTGAGTTAGAAGAGTATGGACTAACTGTTCTAGAAGATGATCAATCACTATTTCCTCCTTATCAAGGTGCACCGTTATTGAGACAAGAAACAATTGAGAAATATCCGGAAATTGTTGATCCTCTCAACCAGTTGGCAGGGAAGATAACAGACGATGAGATGCGAAAAATGAACTATGCAGTGAATGTTGATGGGAAAAGTGCCAAAGAAGTAGCAGAAGAATATTTAAAAGAGAAAGGTGTTATCCAGTAGCGAACAAGAAAGATAAGAAAGTCCGAACAATGTGATGTGTTGTTCGGACTTTGAACGTTTATTAAAGAAATAATCAATAATGAATATAAGATGTAGACTTTGAAATAGAAACATACCGTACATATCGTTATATTTTTAAGGGTAGTGTTATAATAACCATGAAAGCACTTACTTTATTAATCCTTTTAAAAGAGAAGGATGTTGATTACATATAGCAGGAGGTTTTTACATTGGGTGATATTAATTGGCAAGAAGAAGTTATGAAAAGGAAGGACGACTTAATTAAAGATACACAAAAGTTATTGCAAATTAAAAGTGTGCTAGATGAGGAAAATGCCACATCTGATGCACCCCTCGGTAAAGAGGTAAAAGAAGCGTTAACCTATCTATTGAATTTAGGTGAATCCGATGGATTTATAGCAAAAAATGTTGAGAATCTTGCTGGTCACCTAGAGTTTGGACAAGGTGAAGAGTTACTCGGTATTCTTTGTCATGTCGATGTTGTTCCTGAGGGAGATGGCTGGTCCAGTGATCCTTATGGTGCCGAAATAAGAGATGGTAAAATCTTTGCTCGTGGAGCGATTGATGATAAAGGACCAACAATGGCTGCGTATTATGCAATGAAAATTGTCAAAGAGTTAGGTCTGGATATGAACAAGCGAGTAAGGATGATTATTGGTACGGATGAAGAGAGTGATTGGCGTTGTGTGGATCGATACTTTGAAGTAGAAGAAATGCCAACTTTAGGTTTTGCCCCAGATGCAGATTTTCCTATTATTTATGCAGAAAAGGGGATTGCTGACTTTGACCTTGTGCAAAAAGAAATTATTCGTGGTGTCGCTTCCTCACAAGTAAAAGTGCTCTCACTCCATTCAGGTAAAAGATATAATATGGTTCCTGACTATGCTAAAGCATCACTTATGGTTCAATATGAGCCAACCGAAGTTGTACAAATGTATGTTGACTTCTTAAAGGAAAAAGAACTTCAAGGTAAATATTATATGGACAATGGTGAACTTATTCTTGAGCTTGAAGGTGTATCTGCACATGGGATGGAGCCGAATTTGGGTAAAAACGCCGGACTATTATTAGCAGATTTTCTCTCAAGTTTAAAGCTAGATCAACAAGCAGACCAATTTATCGGTTTCATAGCGAAGCATTTTGCTAATGATTCTAGAGGTAATCAGTTAGGTATTGCCTTCTCGGACGATATCACGGGAGACTTGACAATCAATGTAGGTAAAATCTATTACAAACAACAAACTGGAGGTAGATTGGGTTTAAATATGAGATATCCAGTTACTACTGATATTGAATCTACATTGAAGAAAATTGAACAAAAAGCTCAAACATTGGGGATGCTATTTGAAAACCTAGATGATTCAAGACCACATCACGTAGATGGTGACTCTTTCCTCATTCAAACATTAAAAAAAGTGTATACAGAACAGACTGGGGAAGAAGCTGAATTACTTTCGATAGGTGGAGGAACCTATGCGCGTTCATTAAAAGCTGGAGTAGCTTTTGGTGCGTTATTCCCTGGGAGAGAAGATGTAGCCCATCAGAAAGATGAATATATGTATATTGAAGATTTATTGAAAGCAACAGCCATCTATGCAGAAGCAATATACGAATTAACAAAATAATCTATTGATAAATGCTGTTTTCCTTGATAAGATAGCGTTGAAGTTTAGCACTTTAAAGGAAAAATGAAATCGTTGAAGGAGATGCTCTATCATGAATTATGTCATTTTTAATGGCAATATCATTGAAAGATCGGAAGCAAATGTTGATATTGAAGACCGTGGTTACCAATTTGGTGACGGAGTGTATGAAGTCATTCGCGTCTATAATAGCAAAATGTTTACAGCGACAGAACATTTGGAGCGAATTATTTTAAGCGCAAAAAAAATTGGCATGGAGTTAACTTATACTGTTAAAGAAATGAAAGAGCTGTTAACACAATTAATAACAAAAAATTCATTAGAGCATGGAACGATTTATATGCAATTCTCAAGAGGAGTAGCTCCACGTAATCATCCATACCCTACTTCTGATGTAGCTCATTCATTTGTGGCTTATACGAAGGAAGTAGCGCGTCCGCTTGCGAATTTAGAAAATGGTGTCAAAGCCATATTAAAAGAAGATATTCGCTGGTTACTTTGCGATATTAAAAGCTTAAATTTACTTGGTAATGTAATGGCTAAACAAGAGGCTATCTCAAAAGGATGTTATGAAGCGATTCAACATCGTGGCGAAGTTGTAACAGAAGGTAGCTCATCTAATATTTCTATTATTAAAGATGGAACACTTTACACACATCCTGCTTCCAATCTGATTTTAAATGGCATCACTCGTCGTAAAATGATTGAGGTTTGTGAAAAGGATGGTATTCCGGTAGTGGAAGAGCCGTTCTCGTTAAATGATTTAAATACAGCGGATGAAGTATTTTTATCTAGCACAACTTCAGAAATTACACCTATTATTCAAATAAATGAAAAACTAGTAGGTGAAGGTGTACCTGGCGTTTTAACGAAGAGAATTCAAGGATTATTTGATGCAGCGATTGAAAGCGAATGCGGAAGATTAACAACGACAGTGTAATGATTATCAATATAAAGGGAAGATAGAATTCTTTCTAACGATAAGTAATATCAAAAACTGCACCCCACTTGTTAGACGGTATCTACAAGTGGAGGTGCTTTTTTATTGCTAGTAGGGCCTTTTCATGAATAAAGTCAGCTAATACCTTTCTTGATTGCACACAAATCATTAATCGTCTTCATGAGTATGAAGAATGGGCGTGGGGCTGTTTCTTTAGCTGCATAGAGATGCTCAAGGAATTTTTCACTTTCAAGGACATTATTGTAAAGTTACTAACTTTAATATCTCTAAATATCCAGCACTTTTCAAAAAAACGCACCAAATTTTTCATGGTTTTCGAGTGTAGACTTTTTGTTCTTTCAGAGGACTAGTATATAATTATGACATGATAAACAGTAGAATTGAATGAAAAGAGGATGTTTTATGAAAAGAAGTCATGCTTGGATGATTGTACGAGCTGGCGTGCTTATACTCACTTTGGTGTTGGTCGGCTGGTTCGTCATAAAAACATTCACCCTTACCTATCCTTTCTGGTTGGCTGCCTTATTTGCCTGGTTTTTACAGCCCCTTGTTCGGTTATTACAAAGTAAATTACGCTTTTCTTCAGGATGGGCAAGCTTCGTTGGCTTGTTAGGCGGTGTTCTTGTTATATGCGGTATGATTACTGGCCTACTGTTCTTACTAATCGCCAATTTTAAAACCTTTTTCTTGCAAATCCCTAACTGGATAGAGGGCGCTTCTATTAATGTGCAACACTTTTTTAATACGGTTATTTTACCTTTTTGGCAAGATGCGTCAGGGTTATTTAACTCAATTGGTTCGGGTAATAATCAGGCCATGAAGCAAGGAATAATGGAACTTGGTTCACAGGTTGGTTCTATTTTAGGAGATATTGGTCAAGGGGTTGTTGATTGGTTATCTCAGTTGCTACTCAGCTTGCCTACTTTTTTTGTTGCCTTTATTTTTTTCTTATTAAGCATTTACTTTATGGGAAAAGATTGGGGACAATATAGAAGTTTTTTTAGGAAAATCCTCCCTTTTCGTATGAGAGTGAAGGCAAAAGAGTTTAACTTTGCCATAAGAAACCGACTGTTTGGTTTTATACGAGCGCAGTTTATTCTAATGATCGCAACAGGAATTATTGTCTTCATTGGTCTTGCTATTTTGCGAGTAGAAAATATATTTACACTAGCGGTTATTATAGGTATCGCAGAACTTCTACCTTATTTAGGCACAGGGACAATCCTCATTCCTTGGAGTGTTTATCTTCTCATTACAGGAGATGTCAGACTTGGGGTTGGCATTGCCATTGTTTATGGTGTGACATTAGTCGTAAGACAATTGTTAGAGCCCAAAGTTTTATCGAGCAGCATGGATTTAAATCCGGTTGCTGTGTTAATCTCTCTTTTTGTTGGTCTCCAATTATTCGGAGCATTTGGCTTATTTATTGGTCCAGTCACACTTGTATTGCTTATCATTCTTCACGATATAAAGATTACACATAGTATTTATTACTTTATAAGAGATGGGTTTAAGAATGAAAAAGCTGGTTAGTTTGGTGAAATAGAAAAAACGAACAATTTGTTCGTTTTTTCATTTACAGTGGCTTTATGTACCAACGATCCATAGCTGAATGTTCTGACCCTTTTAGTGGCTCATGAAGTAATTCAAACCCATATGATTGGTATAGGCGATCCGCAATTGTTAGTGTATTGTGTGTTTCTAAATAACAATATTGATAATGTTGTTTTGCGAATGTCAGCGCAGTATCCATTAACTTTTTGGATAAGCCCAGTCCTTTAGCTTTAGGTGATACATATAGTTTTTGTAATTCACATATTCCTTCGTCTAAGTCAAAAGGAGCAATGCCGATACCTCCAATGATTTCTTTTTCCATTTCAACAATCCAATAGGCTGAGCCTGGGGTTTCTTCATAGTATTGATGGAGCGAATCTAATTGAGGATCGTAATAAGCCGTTCCTGGAATAGCTAAATTGGCTGACTCTAATGCTTCTTTTATAATTGCTGCAATCTTTAAGTTATCTTTCTGCTTAATTTTTCGAATATTGGTCATAGGAACCTTCCTTAATTAAACGGATAATTATATTGATTGTTTGCATGTGGATTCCCTCAGGACAGATGGTTCTGATGAGGACATCCTCAATGGTGCACATACCCATATCAATAGGTTGATATTCGCGATTTAAGATATCACCATAATGCTGTTCAATAACTGTCGGTTGGTCACGAAGTAATCTGATAAGATCTTCATAAGAAGGGGTGCATTCATTGAAATCAGTTGGTGTTGTACCGAAACCAAAGAATGAATGATAGGCTGATAAGTCTATGCTAACCTCTCTTGTTAACGATTGTATCCATAAAAACTGATCAAGGTAAATATGCCCCATATGTCATCTGATGTTATTGCGGAAACCGGCAGGAATGATTTCTGCTTGCTATGCAGATACATTCTTGAGGATTGATAGCACTTCCTCACGATACGTGTGTAATTGATTCAAAAGAACAGTAAGACGTCTTATCAACGGAATCACCTCGTAATATTTTTAAACCATCTTGTACATTAAAACATCGTCAACATACACATCATGACTAAGTTTAATATCTTTTATTTTTCGTCCTTCTTCCACAAAGCCCATTTTTTCATAAAGATGGATAGCAGGGTAATTAGTAGAAAACACTCCTAAAGATAATTTTTCAATGACAGGATGTTCTTCAGCCCATTTAATCAGTGTTTGCAATAATTGCATACCAATGCCTTTTTTACGATAGCTTGAGTCAACATATATACTAAAACTACCATGATGAGCTAGTCGGGCTATGGATGATGAGCGAAATATAATACATCCAACGACTCTTTGATCAGACTTAGCGACAAAGACAACCGAGTGTTTTTTGCTATTTGTGATGATTGCAGATAATCTTTTTCTTTCTTCATCTATATTTGCTAAAAATTCTTCGTTTGTAGTAATGAAAAATTGATTTTCTTCAACGATCCCTTTCTGCAAAGTAAGAATATCATCTACATCAGCTAACAACGCTTGGTGTACTTTCAACAGCAACCACACTCCTTACTTTTTCTACAATCAATAAAAGTATACGAAATATTCATACAAGTAGTAAAGTGAAAATGTACCATGAGGATTGCCACATAAGTATTTTGGCAATATGTTATACTAATATATATGTCAGGAAATTCCCTTTTAAAGGGATTTATTTACGTTCTATAGAACATGGGCATCTAGTGTGAATAGATGCTCTTTATTGTTTTTATTTTAAGGTTTTTAAGTGAGGTTTTATAAATGAGTGGAAATACAGATAAAGGAAATGCATCCCTTCTTCAACAAGCTCTAAAGGTGAACAAAAAACCTTTTCCACGGGTAAAGGCTTTTCTAGCTGGATTAGCTGCAGGTCTTCCAGTTATTATTGGTATCCTTTTTGGAGAGCTAGAGTATGGTTTATTAACAGGTATGGGTGGGTTTACCTATCTTTATGTATTTAATATCCCTTATGCCCAAAGAGCAAAAAAACTATTTTTCGTTGCCATAGGAATTACTTTATCATCCTTCTTAGGGACAATTGCTGCACCGTTTCCACTTGCTGTTGCAATCATTATGGGTATAATTGCTGCAATGGCCACGTTTGTCTTTGGAGCGTTACGCTTTACCGGGCCAAGTGCGATCTTTTTTGTATTAGTGTTCGCAATGACTTCTGGAATGCCTACAGAGCCTGAGCTAGCGTTTCAGCGTGCTGGGTTTGTGTTTTTAGGTGGTGCACTGTCATGGTTGATTGCGATGGCAGGCTGGTTTGTGAATCCTTTTGGACCTGAAACAGATGTCGTTAAAAGGGCTTATAATGAATTAACCATTTTGATAAAAAGCATTGGTACAGAGCAGTTTGATGAACAGAGATATAAAGTCATGTCCTCCTTAAATGATGTCGAGGATATCTTAATTGCTGGCTACCTACCTCTTAGAAGGAAGAAGAGATATGATCGTTTATATGTGTTAAATGATCATTTGAATCGCATTTTTCTAGAGGTGATTAAAAACTTTTTAAATGAAAGAACAGCGCCACCACAAAAATTAATAGAACAGCTTCAAGTTTTATCGAATTCAGTTGATAAAAATAGATTGGATATAATTGAAATCGAAGAAGATGAAGTAAGAGGCTGGCACGCCAAGTATAAGCAATTATATGCAATTATTAAACGCCTCGATTGGGATACAGAAGATATATCTTCGCATGTGAAAGAAGAAATAGAGCTTTCTAAGCCCACTGTTAGAAAAGCTTTACTTCATTCATTTGATAAGAACTCGATTGTATTACTGTCTGCTTTGAGAATTGGAATTATGACAATCATTGCAGGGATTATCGCTTACCAATTTCATTTTGAACGTTCATTTTGGGTACCTCTTTCTTGTGTAGCTGTCATGTCTGGAGCAACAGTCGTTGCCACTTATCATCGTGCAATTCAACGTGGAATTGGAACAATAGTGGGAATCTTAATCGCTAGCTTTATACTTAGTTTTCACCCTACTGGACTTGTCATTGCCTTATTAATCTTTTTACTTACCTTTATTACAGAATTATTTATTGTGAAAAACTATGGATTAGCGGCAATCTTTTTTACACCTAATGCGCTGTTGATGGCAGAAACAGTAACGCCAGGTGATTTTGCTTTTACTTATTTCGCACAAGCAAGAATAATTGATGTTTTTATAGGCAGTATCATTGGTTTATTAGGTGTTTTAATTATTGGGAGAAGCTCAGCCTCTAGTAGGCTACCCCACCTTATTTCAAAAACAATTCGTAGCCAAGCTCAGCTCATGTTTACAATGTTTTCAACCCATACAAAAGATGGTCATGAATCAGAAAGAGAACTATCTAAATTGAAAACAAATATTCAAGGCTTAAAGACTGTATATAATACAGCAGCTGGTGAGATCCCGATCGATCGCAGCGCATTAACCTATTATTGGCCAGTTGTTTTTTGGTTAGAGCAAATCACCTATTTTCTTGAAAAAACAGCAGAAGAGAAAGCGCACCAAGTGAAATTATCTGATGAGGCTTTAGCACAACTCTTGTATTCTTATGAATCTTTAGCTAATGCAGCTTACAGAGAGCACGCTCCAGCAAATTTGTCCTTTCCTAAAATGCAAGGTTTATCTAACTTGAAAAATGACATGATTCATCTTCAAAGATCATTACAAATGCACGAAGAAAAGCATCCATCATAGGGTGCTTTTTTTTTATGATAAAACGCTAGTATGTCATAAAAGAAACCTGTAAATAGGCGTTGGCTTAAAATAATCAATGTGTTGATTCCATCTTTTTTATAATTATTATTTTAAAAAAATGATTATTTTTGTTTTAGAAAAAATATGGAGGGTAAATAAAAACAACTATTCCTTAAAAATAATTACATAATAAAAGGAGAGAATTACTATGTCTAAAAATGATAAAGACAAACAACTTGAAAATTTTAGAAGTAATGACAATAAGGATAAAGACTTAACAACAAACGGAGGAGTAAAACTTTCAGAAGATGAACATTCTTTAAAAGCTGGTACAAGAGGTCCAACATTACTAGAGGATTTCCATTTACGTGAGAAGTTAACGCATTTTGACCATGAAAGAATTCCTGAGCGTGTTGTTCATGCTAGGGGATTTGGGGCTCACGGTGAGTTTCAAGTTTATGATGATTCAATGAAGGCATTCACGAAAGCGAAATTTTTAACTAATCCTCATACGACAACGCCTGTTTTTGTCCGGTTTTCAACAGTTGTTGGTTCGCGTGGTTCACTTGATACGCCGAGAGATGCCAGGGGATTTGCTACAAAATTTTATACAGAAGAAGGAAATTATGATCTAGTAGGTAATAATATTCCTGTATTTTTTATCCAAGATGGTATTAAATTTCCTGATTTAATTCACGCAGTGAAACCTGAACCGCATAATGAAATGCCACAAGCGGCTTCTGCACATGATACTTTTTGGGATTGGGTTTCGCAAAATCAGGAATCTGCCCATATGGTGATGTGGGTGATGAGTGACCGTGGTATTCCGCGAAGTTATCGAACAATGGAAGGATTCGGTGTTCATACATTTAGATTGGTTAATGATAAAGGGGAAGGTCACTTTGTTAAGTTTCACTGGAAACCAGTATTAGGCACACATTCCCTTGTTTGGGACGAGGCACAAAAGTTAGGAGGGAAAGACCCTGATTTCAATCGCCGTGATTTATGGGAGTCTATCGAAGCAGGCGACTATGCTGAATACGAACTTGGTGTGCAAATTTTAGAAGAGAAGGATGAATTTTCGTTTGATTTCGATATTCTGGATCCAACGAAGATTTGGCCAGAAGAAGAAATTCCTGTTCGTAAAATTGGTAAAATGACACTGAATCGCAATGTAGACAATGTGTTTGCTGAAACAGAACAAGTGGCCTTCCAAGTTGGAAATGTAGTACCTGGTATTGATTTTACGAATGATCCATTATTACAAGCAAGATTGTTTTCCTATACAGATACCCAACTCATTCGTTTAGGTGGTCCAAATTTCCATGAGCTACCTATTAATAGACCTGTTTGCCCTTTCCACAATAATCAAAGAGATGGTTATGGTCGCCAAACGATTAATACAGGACAAGCTGCTTATCATAATAATACCCTAGCAAATGGTTCGCCGAATACGGTTGAAGAATCTGAAGGTGGTTATGCTCACTATCAAGAAAAAGTAGAAGGTAGGAAAATTAGAGAACGAAGTGATAGTTTTGAAGATCACTTTAGTCAAGCTACACTGTACTGGAATAGCTTGAGCGATATAGAAAAAGAACATACGATTAGTGCTTTTCAATTCGAATTGAGTAAAGTGGAAAGCCAAGCTGTAAAAGAGCGTGTAGTCGAAATGTTTAGTCACGTAAATAGTGATCTTGCTAATCGCATTGCTGAAAAAGTGGGTGTAGATGCAGTTGAGAATAAAAATGAGACAACTACAGCGAAATCATCACCTGCACTAAGTCAACAAAACACAATCTTTTCCGCAGCTACACGTAAACTAGCAATCATTGTTACAGATGGGTTTGAAGGTGAAAAAGCAAAGTCAATCATCAATGATTTGCAAGAAGCTGGTGTGAACCCATGTATTATAAGTGACCGTCTTGGCACAATTAGAGGGAGTGGGGGAGTAGAGTTACAAGCAAAACATACATTTGCTAGTGACAGTTCAGTGGTATTTGATGGTGTGTATCTCATTGGTAGTGATGAAGTTGATGCAACCTTTAAGCATGATGCATTGCTGTTTATAGATGAAGCATACCAACACTTCAAACCAATCGCTGCTACTGGTGATGCCATCTATTGGATTAAAGATTTAGATTATCCTAGTGAAGAAGGCATTTTACTAGAAGAACAATCAGGTAATGATTTTGCGAAACAAATAATTGATGCTTTGTCCGCTCACAGATTTTGGAATCGGTCGCAAGTATAATGACTAAGAAGGAAAACAGAGACGTCATCTAATGGTGTCTCTGTTTTTTGCGTTCAATAGTAAATTTTTTAACTACATGTATCATCTTTTCTATCATACATAGTTGTTTTATAGAGAATTTCTTCAATGATTATGATGTATTGTTTTTGAAATAGTTGTACCCTCAATTTTATTAATCAAATCATCCGTTATCTTCTCTTGTCTGTTAGATCCAGTAAAGACGATTAGTGCCATCTAAACGTCGTAATAGGGTCAATTATAAAAACTCCTTTATAAAATCAACTCCTCTCATGTATTACTTATTATGCTTGAAGATTAATAAATGGTTGAATACCTTAAAATAAGGTGTTATGAAAGCTTTTACTAGCTGAATGATAATCAAATCATTGCTCCCATTTACCAAAAATAGAGTAAACTAGTCAATAATGGTTATAACCAGAGGGGATGGAATAAAATTGAGTAAACATCAAATGTCTATCATTGATTTTGCGAGGAGGGGACAATCTATTTATATTGTCCTACAAGGGTACGATGCACAATCCGATAAACCATTTGCAGGAGAAGTGAGAATTCTAGGGAATAACATATATGGTGATATGATTCATCCGGATAAGTCACTTTTATCTGAAAGCTGCCGACAGTTTATTAAGGATACAATACTAATAAAACTTCAAAATCAAGAAATATAAGATTTAACAAAGTGAGGGGAAGAAATGGGAGAACCGATTCAATCGAGTTATAGTGAGAGTGAGAGAGAGAGATTATATAAAAGAACTTTAACGGTTGTGAGTATTTCTCAGTTGTTTGGTGGAGCAGGTTTGGCTGCAGGCATTACGGTAGGAGCGTTATTAGCAGAGGATATATTAGGAACGGCTTCATATGCAGGCTTGCCAACAGCTTTATTCACGATTGGATCAGCAGTTACTGCTTTTATAGTAGGGAAAGCTTCTCAACATTATGGCAGAAGAATTGGACTTACTATAGGTTTTATTGTAGGTGGACTAGGAGCATTAGGGGTTGTTTTGGCAGCTATATTACAGAATATTTTTCTATTATTCTTTTTTTTATTCCTTTACGGCGCAGGTACGGCAACCAATTTACAAGCGAGATATGCCGGCAGTGATTTGGCTAATGAGAATCAAAGGGGAAAAGCAGTAAGTTTAACAATGGTTATGACCACATTTGGAGCAGTATTAGGGCCCAATCTAGTTAATATTATGGGGGAGGTGGCAGGCCGATTAACCATTCCTCCTTTAACTGGCCCGTTTTTATTATCTGCTCTTGCATACATAGCTGCTGGGATTGTATTGTTTATTTTATTACGTCCAGATCCATTTATCTTAGCGAAGCAATGGGTCGCTGAAGAAGAAAATCAAATGAGTAATTCTGTTATTGCTACCAAAAATGTAAATAAATATCATATCGTTGTTGGGGCAACAGTAATGATTTTAACACAGTTAATTATGGTAGCGATTATGACGATGACCCCTGTTCATATGCTTCATCATGGTCATACACTACAAGCAATCGGAGTGGTAATTGGCGTTCATATTGGTGCGATGTATTTACCATCTCTATTTACAGGTGTTCTAGTTGATAGATTAGGTAGATATTTTATTGCAATTGCTGCAGGTGTTACATTATTGTTATCTGGAATTACCGCTGCTAGTGTGCCTGAGGATTCTTTATTTGGATTAATCTTAGCTTTAGCTTTATTAGGGTTAGGCTGGAACTTCGGTTTAATCAGTGGAACGACATTAATTGTTGATGGAACAACCAATGAAAACAGAGCTCACATTCAGGGAAAAGTCGATGTGTTTATTGCCCTATCTGGTGCGACAGGTGGGTTGCTTTCGGGCATGGTTGTTGCTCATTCTAGTTATGCTACTTTAAGTATAGTTGGTGGATTGATTTCATTCATTTTAGTACCAATTGTCTTCTGGCCAAAGTTAGCAAAAGCAAATAGCTAATGGGAAATAAATAACCACGAACCAAATTCATTTGGCTCGTGGTTATTTTAGATAAAAGCAAAACTGTCCAAGCTGTTTTTATTTTGTTTGTAAATAGTACCAAATCAAATTTGTAAACGTATGAGCTTGTAGTTCGATCTCTGTCTTGTCTAGTGAGGTTTGGAAAGGTTTAAGTAAAGGTAACAGAACAGGTTTACGAATTCGGTCTGCTTTTAATTCTGTTAATATCGCATCAAATAAATCTTGTTGATCTTCATCAAATTGGTGCTGTTCTTGCAATTGCTGAGCAAACTCAAAAATTTCTTCAATTTTGATAATCCGTTTATTTATATGAGTTCTTAGCTGATTAATAGCTGAATAATTGAGAAGAGAAACGCCACTAGATTTCATCGTTTGTAAAATCATCTCTAAATAAGATAGTGTCACATCAATAAGTTGTTTTAAATCATAAACATTATTCGTAATTCTTTTCACAAAGAGAAGGTGTTGGAGCATTCCAGTAAATAAGACAACTCCTTCAAACGCATAATCTCTAGTGTCTTCTCCAAATACCTCAATAACTCTAAAAGTTAACCATTCCATATCGTACACTCTATGTTGTAAAACGAGTTTCTTTAAATCCTTTTCATTGGAATGCAATATCGCTTCAAATAATCGATGAAGATTACTGGCTTCTTGTAGTGTGTATAATAGGGAGATTTGATCTATAAAGACGTCTCTATCTTTTGTATCTTTCCCCACTTGTAGTGCAATTCTTCTTTGACTTGCTTCATAGCGCAAATCCTCTAATATCTCAGCGATACAATCATTTTTTGTGGCGAAATAATTGTAAAATGTCCCTTTGGAAATATTTGCTGAATCAATAATATCTTGTACAGATGTTTGTTGAATTCCCTTTTCTTGAAACAGTTTCAATGCTGCATCTGCCACTTTCTTCTTCTTGTTATTCATCGTGTATTCCCCACCCTTATGGCTTTAATTATAAATTCTTAAGAAGAGAAATACAATGTAATTGAACTTTTAGTATAAATATGTTGACCGATTTATACTTTGGGTTTAAAATGGTTCAGTACTCGAAATAAAAAATAAAAAGGATGAGAAAGTATGGATTCAAGTTTACAACCTCAAAAACCTCCGTATTTAATGCTTGCAATATTATTTGTCGGTGCGTTTGTGTCTTTCTTAAATAATTCATTATTAAATGTGGCGTTGCCTAGTATTATGGTCGATTTAAATGTAGAAAATTATTCTACAGTACAGTGGCTGGCAACTGGGTATATGCTAGTTAGTGGCGTGCTTGTTCCTGCTTCAGCATTCTTACTAACACGTTTTAAAAATCGTAGCTTATATATTTTCTGTATGTCTGTATTTACAATTGGTACAGCTATGGCTGCATTTGCACCAAACTTTGGTATGTTATTAGCAGGTCGTATGGTTCAGGCTGCAGGTGCATCCGTTATGGGGCCTTTATTAATGAACGTCATGCTTGTTAGTTTTCCTCGTGAAAAACGCGGTACTGCAATGGGTGTGTTTGGATTAGTTATGATTACTGCACCAGCCATTGGTCCGACTTTGTCTGGGTATATTGTTCAATATCATGATTGGCGTGTTCTTTTTGAGATGATTTTGCCATTAGCAATCATCAGCTTATTACTATCTATTTGGAAATTAGAGAACGTTATGCCTCAAAATAAAAATGTGCAACTTGATTATTTTTCAGTCGTGCTATCTTGTTTAGGTTTCGGCGGCTTGCTTTATGGTTTTAGTTCTGCAAGTGCTGATGGTTGGACAGATACATGGGTACTAACGACTTTAATTGTTGGTGGCATTTCACTTATTCTCTTTATTATTCGTCAAATGACAATGGAAAAACCACTATTAGATTTACGTGTATATAAATATCCGATGTTTGCACTGGGATCAGTGATTGCAATTGTTAATGCGGTCGCCATGTTTTCAGGTATGATCTTAACTCCAGCATATGTACAGAGTGTTCGTGGAATATCGCCGCTCGATTCTGGTCTGTTAATGCTTCCAGGAGCAATTGTGATGGGAATTATGTCACCAATCACTGGTAAGTTATTTGATAAATTTGGGCCGCGTATGTTAGCTGCTGTTGGTTTAATAGTGACAGCTATTTCAACTTATATGTTAGCTAATTTACAAATCGATACATCCTATAGTCATATTGTGATTATCTATGCGTTGAGAATGTTTGGTATGTCAATGGTAATGATGCCAATTATGACAAATGGTATGAACCAAATTCCAAATCGCTTAAACCCACATGGAACAGCAATAAATAACACAGCTCAACAAGTTTCGGGTTCAATCGGTACAGCTATATTAGTAACGATTATGAATAGTGTCACACAATCTAAAGCAGAAAGCTTAATGACAGGTGTAGACCCTACAACAATGACAGAAGCAACAACTGCTGCAGTTACTCAACAGGCGTTACTAGCAGGTATACAATATGCCTTCTATGTATCACTTGCAATTAATATTGTTGCACTTATACTCGTATTATTTATAAAACGAGTGGATACAAGTGAGGAAGCAGTACGTAAGTTAGAAGAAGAGGAAGACAATAGGCATTCAAAACAAGTGAGTGCTGAAGTATAAGAGAAAGGCCATTCGATAAATCGAGTGGCTTTTTTTGTTGTTCTAAACAGCGGGGAACACGCGAAAGAAATATGGAAGGGTTTCTTTAGGGCATATTGGAAGCACAAGGTACTTATTAAATGTGTGGTTTGCATATTACTCCGAAGCGAGAATGGAAATGAAAGCCGAGCAATGCGAACTTGCAAGTCATTTAGCAGGAAAGACACAAATGAAAACTAAAATAGGAAATTAGGGAATTAAATTGGGTACACACGAGGTGTGAAAGCTTGGTAAACTTGGTTAACGGGGGATCGGTTTTTAATTTAGGAGTGTAATAATAAAAAAGCCTGACAAATCTACGATAGCATTCGTCCGGCTTTCTAGCTCTATATTCAAATTTTAAATAAATCACTTGATAAATATCTCTCACCTGTGTCACAAACAATGAATACAACGACATCATCTGATGTTAAACCTTTAGCGACCTGTATCGCTGCGAAACAAGCTGCTCCAGATGATGGACCGACAAGGATGCCCTCTTTTCGTGCGAGGTCTCTTGTTGTTTGATAGGCGTCTTCGTCTGTAATTTGATGTATTTCATCATAGACATTTGTATTTAAGATTTCTGGTATAAAGCCAGGACTTGTCCCTACTAATTTATGTTTTCCTGGTTCTCCACCGGAAAGCACAGGCGAACCTTTTGGTTCTACAACATGGACTTGGAGTCCCTCATAATAATCTTTCAATACTTCCCCGGTACCTGTAATGGTTCCCCCTGTCCCTGCAGTAGCAACGAATGCAGACAAATCCTTACCTATTTGTTTCATCCCATCAATAATTTCAATAGCAGTTGAATGCCTATGGGCATCTGGGTTAGCATTATTTTCAAATTGCATAGGGATAAAGCTATTAGGAATTTGTTTAGCTAATTCTTTTGCTTTTCTGATTGAACCAGGCATTTTTTCATCTCCTGGTGTGAGAACAACTTCTGCACCGTACGCTTTTAATAAATTGATTCTTTCTTTCGTCATCGTATCGGGCATTACGAGTATACTTTTATATCCTCTAGCGGCAGCATTCATAGCAAGACCTATGCCAGTATTTCCGCTTGTGGGTTCAATAATTGTAGCCCCTGGTTTTAATAACCCCGCTTTTTCAGCTTTTAGAATCATATTATATGCTGCTCTGTCCTTTACGCTTTTGCTAGGGTTAAAAAACTCTAGTTTTCCATAAATAGTAGCCCCATTTTTAGGCCCAATTTTATTTAATTTCAATAGAGGGGTGTCTCCTATTAGTTGCGCTAAGTTTTCAACAACCTTCATTCAAGTCGCATCCTTTCTTCAATGCTTTACTCTTTATTATAGTTATATCATATTTAACTTATCAGTTATAAAGGAATTGCTTAAAGGCAAACATGACATCATACCTATGGAAAAATACTGAAATTCTTATCTGTTCTGATAAAATAGATATAGATAATCAAAAGGAATTGGGAGGATAAAGATGATGGAAAAGAGAAATCCTCATTACTTTTATGCGATTAGTATACCAAGAAATATACAATTAATCATAAAACAAAAATGTCTGGCAGTAGAGGCTGATTATCCGTTTAAAGATTGGGTACATGAATGTGATTATCACATTACTCTTGCTTTCTTAGGGAGTGCTTCTTTAGAAGTATTGGACGAAATGAACCAACTGATAGTTAATGATTTAAAAAATACTTCCCCATTTACGCTGTATCTTGAAGGTGTTCAAACTTTTGGACTTAAGGAACGCCCTCGTATTCTATGGTGTGATATACATAAAGAAAAGCAATTACATGAAATTCAATCCATTGTTAATCAAGTCTGTGGAAAGTATGGTTTCTCACGTGATAGAAGAAATTTCACACCACATATTACATTAGCTAAAAAATG
Source organism: Cytobacillus sp. FSL R5-0569 (assembly GCF_038007265.1). Classification (NCBI taxonomy): domain Bacteria; kingdom Bacillati; phylum Bacillota; class Bacilli; order Caryophanales; family Bacillaceae; genus Cytobacillus; species Cytobacillus sp. FSL R5-0569. Next base: position 3,600,196 of record NZ_JBBOWW010000001.1, on the reverse strand, counting down.
GCAAGGTAAAAATCAATTCACACATTTTCCGCCTATTATGGAAACACCGTTATCATTTGAAGCTACTGAAGTGGGTCTTTATGAAGTAAATACAGAGAGTAAGCCGAAATATAAAAGAATAGCAACATTCTCATTAAAAAGTTAAGGGGGTAGTAGGGTGGGGCAGTTAATAAAAATTGTCGATTGTATTTCACGATATGAGCAGAATATTTATTTATATCCATCTAGATTTGTAAAATTAAAAAAACAACAATGGGAACTGTTATTGACCCGTTTTGAAGAAGAAGGAAAAGAGTACCAACTCATAGAGGAAGAACCAGCTCAATATCATAAACCACGCTTGAAGGATAAACTGCTCAATATTGTAAAAAGAAACAAGGAGACAATGATTGAAGAGGTGGCTGAAGAGGAAACGAATCATAATGAAGATTCATTTTCGTTTACCGCGGACTATCATGTGAGACCTACCTCAACAAAGGAACTTAAGCAAATGTACCTCGATCAATTATTTCGTACACAATTAAAGTGGGCAAGCTCAACCTTGTTTTCTGAATCATCTCTACCAAGAAGTTATTATTATAATGAACAGTTAAAATACTTGTTACAAAGGTTTCCAGATACATTCCTTGTCCTATTCCAGCCGATACTAAAGTTAGGTCAAGCACCGGTTTCTCTTGATACAATTATTCTCACACCGACGGAAGTAATCTGTCTCCATTTTTTAGACGGTGCTGAATTAACGGCTTATACCGGAAGTGCTGGCCGATTTTGGTTAGCTAAAAAAGAAAATGAACAGAAAATTTTAAACCCATTGATCTCATTAAACAGAACAGTCACAGTAGTCAAGAAAATTTTGGACAAACATGATGTCACTTTACCTGTTCAAAAGGTTGTTCTTTGCCGAGAAGGATATATTGATTATCCTTCAGTACCCTTTGATGTTACTTTAATTGATCGGAAAGAGTATCCGTCTTGGTTCATAAATAAAAGACAAACAAAAGCACCGTTAAAAAGTCAGCAGTTATTAGCAGCACAAGCCTTGTTGACTTATGCGGAAAGTATATCATTCGAAAGATCGGAATGGAGTGACATAGGGGAAGGGTAACGAATAGGCGATTAATCATTATTGTCTATCCATACGAAAAAAATGAAATGAGTGTGTCTCTCGTTCAGGCAAATTTAAGACAGCCAAGTCAAATACTCTTGTCCAGTAACTGGTCCGAATAAAAAGTGTTATTGGTTTGTAAGGAAGTGTTTGTACCATTCATGAACTGCATGGATGGAATAAGAGCTCGGCTGTTAAACTGGCCTTTTTCCATATAGATCGGGTAATGATTTGATAAGAGGTATTTTGAAAGTCTATTCAGCTAAACAAGCACTTAAATCACTGGTGAATAATATAGATAATGAAGAAGAGTTTTGATATTGGGTGAATTTGCGGATTAAATAACTCTATTTGCTATTTGTAAAAATAATGGGCTGTGGTTTGATGCTTAAGTTGCCTATAAGGTGAATCGGTTTATAAACCGATAGGAATAGAACCTGAGACTTTTTGTTGGCGTTACATATGATTTCCGCAAATGTCGTAGGAACTGTGGTGAGTACAGAGATGGACATTATTTATAATTGATTAGTATGCTCACATTGTAAAGGAAAGTAGGGAAGTATAAAGAAGTGATGTCACTTCTTGGACTTTCTATTCTCCCGTTCATTTGATGTGCAGGATAGAGGGGAGAATGGCTTATCATTTCGCCTAAGAGATATTTCCAATCTAGCAAAGAGGACAATAATTAAATGAAGGGATGGGGGAGTAATATGAATGATAGTAAGAAAGCATTTTATGCGTATTTAGATCGATTAGATTTAGTCACATTATTACTTCCTTATGATTATCACCAGGGTCATTCAAAGTATTTTACTTATATCCATCGTGATGAAAGTTACGAGCTTGTGATAGAAGGAATAGAAGAAATTAATGATTTTCGCAAATACTATTGTTCTTTTCCTCATCCTTTTCCATTTGGGGCGATATGTTATATAGAAAGTGAACACGGAGATGTGATTGAGGTCGATATTGGGTCGGTGACAAGAACACCTGAATTTGATGAGCTTTTCAAATATGAAGGGCCTCTTGGATATGAATATCAACCGCATGCTACGACTTTTAAAGTATGGGCACCAACGGCAACTGCCCTACGATTAGAGTTACATCATGGCAATGATTCAGAAATGATTGAACTGAGTAGGAAGCAAGAAGGTGTTTGGCAGGTTACTGTATCAATGGATGTACATGAATGGTGTTATTGCTACCACATATGTGTGAACGGGGTTTGGAGAGAAGCTGTAGACCCATATGTAAAAGCAATTACTCCAAATGGGCAATTAGGTGTCATTATTGATGAGAATCGATATAAACATCCAAAAACAGCACGCCCATCCTTCTCAATGATGACAGATGCTATTATTTACGAAACGCATATTCGGGATTTGACCATTCATCCAAATAGCGGTGTCCGCCACAAAGGTTTATATAAAGGCATAGCTGAAGAGAACACTGCTAACGTAAAAGGAGACTCTACAGCGCTCAATTATATGAAAGAATTAGGTATAACACATATCGAATTTTTACCATTGAATCATTTTGCTGGAGTTGATGAGACTAGACCAGACGATTGTTATAATTGGGGATATAATCCTCTTCATTTTAATGTGCCACAAGGAAGCTATGCCTCTAATCCTGCCACTCCTTATACAAGAATAAATGAATTAATCGGACTCATTGATGTCATTCATCAAAAAGGTATAAGGGTCATTTTAGATGTTGTCTATAATCATGTGTATGAAAGAGAAACTTCCTCTTTTGAAAAAATTGTACCAGGTTATTATTTTAGACATGATCTAAATGGTACTCCATCAAATGGTACAGGTGTCGGAAATGATATCGCATCTGAAAGGCATATGGTAAGAAAGTTTATTGTTGATTCGATTACTTATTGGACCAACACTTTTAAGGTTGATGGTTTTCGATTTGACTTAATGGGTATTTTAGATGTGACAACGATGAAACTTATCCGGAAAACGTTAGATGGCATTGATTCGACAATCCTTGTTATCGGTGAAGGTTGGGACTTAAATACACCTCTCGCTAAAGAAGAGAAAGCGAATATTCATAATCAAGATAGGCTTGGTGCCATTGCACAATTTAATGATCAGTTTAGAGATGGAATAAAAGGGAATACATTTAATCTATACGATTGTGGATATGCACTTGGTAATCACTATTATTATCAAACAGCTAAAACAGTATTGAAGGGGAGCATTGGTCAACAAGGGATATTTAATGAACCATTTCAGACGGTTAATTATGTGGAAGTACATGATAATCATACATTATGGGATAAAATCCATATATGTTTTCCTGAAGACACAGATGAAAGTAAAAGACTAAGACATCGATTAGCAACAGCGATGGTTCTTCTTGCACAAGGGATTCCTTTCTTGCACAGTGGTCAAGAGTTCTTTCGAACAAAAAACGGTGAAGGGAATAGTTATCGTTCACCTGATTGTGTGAATCAATTGGATTGGATGGCTAGGAGTAAATATAAAGAGAATGTTGAATATGTAAAAGGATTAATTGCTTTCAGAAAAAGGTATGCGATTTTACGTTTATCCAGTACGAAGCAAATTAATGAAGCGGTAAGTTTTCTAGATATTGAAAAACCACTACTGGCGTATTTACTTTCACATCATAAGTTTAATGAGGATGTATTATGTTATTTTAATCCAACTGAAAAGGAATATGAAATGTCCTTACCATATGGGCAATGGAAATTATATGTCACTCAAAATCAAGCCTCTCCTCATTCGTTAGGTAACTATTCTAATATTACTTTGCCTCCCTTTTCCTGCTATTGTTTTGTTCAGGAAAAAGTAACTTGCTAAAAACTCTTGAAAGAGATAAAATTTATAAAGATAGCTATTGTTGAATTTGTATCAATAGCTATTTTTATTTTCAATTGAAACTTTAAGTGTGAAATTGTTTAATACAGCTATTCATAAATGGCGTAGTAAATTGCAGGTGAACTATTTTGGAAAATTTATTCGGGGATGACTGGCGGATTATCCCGGCTGGTGGTGCAACTGGAGAAGCCTATTATGCACAACATGATGAACAGCGATTATTTTTAAAAAGGAATTCTTCTCCTTTTCTAGCCGTGCTTTCTGCAGAAGGAATTGTCCCGAAGCTTGTTTGGACGAAAAGGATGGAGAATGGAGATGTATTTACTGCTCAGCAATGGATGAGTGGTAGTGAGCTTAGGCAATCGCAAATGAATAGCGAGAGAGTAGCCAAGCTGCTAAAGAAGATTCACTCATCAAAACCATTGCTTGCCATGTTAACTAGATTAGGGAAATCGGCCATCCATCCAGAGACAGTATTACAATCACTATTAACGGAATTGGATCAAGACTTATTGGAAATTCCATTAGTAGCTGAGTCACTAACATTTTTAAAAGACACAGTGAATGCGATTGAAACGGATGTAACGACTGTGTGTCATTGTGATGTGAATCATAATAATTGGCTATTATCCGAGGATAATCAGTTGTTTTTAATAGATTGGGATGGAGCAATGATCGGTGACCCGGCTATAGATATTGGTACATTATTATATGCCTATATTCCATATGAACAATGGAGTGAGTGGCTTCAGTTATATGGCATGGTGTTGACGGAAGATTTGCGATTGCGCATGAAGTGGTATGCATTGTTCCAAGCCTTGGATAGTATTCAATGGCATAAAAGTAAATTCCGTTTTCAGGAAATGAATAATCTAATCCAAGGGTTGGAAAGAAGGCTTCATTTAGATTATATTAGTTGATTCATTGTGTCGACCCATTGAGCGAGTTCATCTTTGCTAGAAGAAATATGCTCGTTTAGGTCAGATGATTCTATACCGTTTTTACTATATTGGTCAACATCATTTAATAAAGGAAGTAAATCTTGATGAATAGTTTCTTGGTTTTGTAGGGATTGTACAAGCCTAGCAATTTGTTCACATTCTGATTTGGAGCCACAGGTATCTGTGTGATGGTTCCTTAATAGATCCTGCAGCAATGTTAATTGGTCTTTTTGACTAATTGGCATTTTACTCACCTTTTTTCTTTTTATGGAATCACAACTAGATTGTGATTCCTTTCGTTTTTTATACATGCAAAAAACCGTAATGACAAAAGAGGTTTCACCATGGGAAGTAGTGAGTGTCTGCAAAACTGCATAGTAAGCTACCCTTTTAAAGGAGCTTGCACACTTTTACATTGCATGTTATCTTTTGAAAGATGAATTGAATATAGAGGTGTAATTATGCGACAAAGAAATAAACCGTGGGCGAGAGAAAAACTTGCCAATTATCCACAATACATTATCCAAGAGCCAAAAGAACAAAAAGGAAAGTGGCAAGTGTGCTTTGGTAATAATCGTCCACTTCATATCGAAATTGGTACGGGAAAAGGTCGTTTTATTACTGGAATGGCAAAACAGAATCCTGAGATTAATTATATTGGTATTGAATTAGCGGAGAGCGTCATTGTAAGTGCGCTAGATCATATTATTGAAGAAGAATTACCAAATGTAAAACTGATGAATATCGATGCAGCAGAGTTACGGGAGGTATTTGAGAAAGGTGAAGTAGATCGGATTTATTTAAACTTCTCAGATCCGTGGCCTAAAAAACGACATGCAAAAAGAAGACTAACTTATCAAACATTCTTATCTCTTTATGAAGATATTCTACCTCCTCAAGGAGAGATTCATTTTAAAACAGATAACCAAGGTCTTTTCGAATATTCTTTAATGAGTTTCTCTCAATACGGAATGATATTGAAATATGTCAGCTTAGACCTTCACCAGAGTGATTATGAAGGAAATATAATGACAGAGTACGAAGAAAAGTTCTCGAATAAAGGTAGTCGTATTTTCCGATGTGAAGTGCAATATCGATAAGGTGAAAATGCCGCTTCACTTAAGAAAGGCTCAGAAAATAGTAACAGGTCTTTATCGTCATGTTGTGTTGGTGATAAAGGCCTTTTTCACTTCTCTAATCATGTTTCTTTGAGTAGACTGCATATCAAGAGTATGTGTTCAAAAAAGCGAAGAGAATACGAGTTCCGTACAAAATCGAATATATGAAAAATTGAAGAATTGTAAGCACATCGATCCTGTAACGGAAGTCAACGGAAAGAGAGTTTCTATGTGAACGATGAATCTCTATTTCTCCTCCTGATTTCAGAACTTTTTAGTGACTATACCCAGTGGCTTAACTGAACTTGTTTTTTCTTTAATTAATGGAATATTGCTTAATAATAGATTTCTTAATATTGCGTAAATATGATAGACTAATGGTGTGAAAGGGAGGGAAAAGAATGGAGACTTTACAAATAGACGATATAAAATTAACTTGGCTTCGTGGTGGTGTCAATCATCTAGATGGGGGAGCGATGTTCGGTGTCGTTCCGAAACCATTATGGTCCAAAAAGTATCCTAGTAATGAAAATAACCAAATTGAGCTACGAACAGATCCTATCCTCATACAATGGAATAATCAATTGCTGTTAGTTGAAAGCGGTTTAGGGATTGGGAAGTTTACAGATAAACAAAAGCGGAATTACGGTGCATGGGAAGAATCGTTTATAGAGGAAGACTTAAGGCAACTAGGTTTTACGACGTCGGATATTGATTATGTTCTTATGACTCATATGCATTTTGATCATGCTTGTGGTTTGACTAAATTAGAAGGAGAATCCTATCATTCTGTATTTCCGAACGCGAAGATTATTTGTTCACAAATCGAATGGGATGAAATGAGAAATCCGAATATTCGCTCACGTAATACATATTGGAAGGAAAATTGGCAGAGTATACAAGAACAAGTAATAACATTTGATAAAGAATGGAGTATGGGACCTGTTCAAATGATTCATACAGGCGGCCATAGTGATGGACATAGCATCATTATCATTGAGGGAAAAGAAGAGTTGCTTATACATATGGCCGATATTATGCCAACACATGCGCATCAAAATGTGCTATGGGTATTGGCGTTTGATGATTATCCGATGGATTCTATCTCTGCAAAACAAAAGTGGATGAAGATAGGATTAGAAAAAGAAGCTTGGTTTAGTTTTTATCATGATGCCTTTTATCGAGCAGTTAAATGGAATCAAGAGGGGAAAGAAATCATCGCAGAAATTAAAAGAGCCAAATAAATAATGAATGCCTGTGCCCATCAACGCATCTGCGTCGATGAGGCTCAGCGCTCATTTAGGAATAAATTAAATAGGATAAGCGTCAATAATGACACCTGTTTTTGCATCGGCAACAAATTCATATTGTTTTACGTCTTCACCAGTATATCTGGATATGCCGCCTTTATACACTTCATAATGTAATTCTTCCTTTTGATAAGGTTCTTTTTCCATATGAATCCATGAACCACTTATTTCCCCATTCTCTTTGAAGGCATCTTTTGCATTTTGTAATGCCTTCTCAGGTGACGCTGCTATTTTCTCTGTCATTACCTCGCGCGTAATATATCCTCCAACAAGACCGACCCCTACACCTAAAACAAATGATTTCCAACTCATAATTAAACCTCCATTATTAAAAAGTATCTACATAATCTTTTAGATGTTTTGCTATGCTAATTGCTTCACTTTTATCTTAGCAAAGAATTGAATATTTAAAAACTAATTAACTTTCCTAATGGTGGCACCCGTCATAAAAGTTATGTAGAATGGTAATATACATAGGATTCAATATAGTCAAATAATAGGAGTGGGAAATAATGAATGAGAAGACTTTAGAACTATTTAAAACATTAACAGAACTTCCCGGAGCAGCTGGTAACGAACACTTAGTTAGAAATTTTATGAGAGAAGAGCTTAGTAAATATTCAGATGAAATTGTTCAAGATCATTTAGGAAGTATTTTTGGTGTGAAAAAAGGTGCTGAAACAGATCCTACGATTATGGTTGCAGGTCATATGGATGAAGTAGGTTTTATGGTAACTGCTATTACAGATAATGGCATGATCAGATTTCAAACATTAGGTGGCTGGTGGAGCCAGGTATTATTGGCACAAAGGGTGCAGATTATGACTGCTAACGGACCGGTAATTGGGGTGATTGGTTCTATCCCTCCTCATTTATTAGATGATACGGCAAAAAATAAGCCGATGGATATAAAGAATATGTTGATTGATATCGGGGCTGACAATAAAGAAGATGCAAGAGAAATCGGTATCAAACCGGGACAACAAATTGTTCCTATTTGTCCATTTACACCAATGGCGAATCCGAAGAAAATTTTGGCGAAGGCTTGGGATAATCGCTATGGGTGTGGTCTTGCTATCGAATTACTTGAGGAGATAAAAGATGAGAAACTACCTATTAATTTATGGTCTGGTGCGACTGTACAAGAAGAAGTAGGCTTAAGAGGTGCAAAAACAGCTGCTAATATGATTAAACCGGATCTTTTCTTTGCGCTTGATGCAAGTCCTGCCAATGATATGACTGGTAAAAAGGACGAGTTCGGACAGTTAGGGAAAGGTACATTATTAAGAATACTTGATCGCTCAATGGTTACACATCGCGGTTTGAGAGAATTTATTCTAGATACGGCTGAAAGTCATCAGATTCCATATCAATACTTTGTTTCTCCTGGTGGAACGGATGCAGGCAGTGTTCACTTAACAAATAATGGTGTCCCAAGTGCAGTTGTTGGTATTTGTTCAAGATACATTCATACGCACGGTTCAATTATCCATATAGATGATTATGCTGCTGCGAAAGAACTACTTGTCACATTGATAAAATCACTTGATCGCACAACAGTTGAAACCATTCGTCAAAACAGTTAGAATTTCAAATAAGTAACATGGGACTTCTTTAAAAGAGGTCCTTTTTAAGTTTTGCATTGGCAATGAGTATATCAGGATGATTTTTAATATATTTATTTTAGGAGGGGCTATCATGAAGATCTATATTGGATCGAAAAACCCTACAAAAGTACAGGCCGTTAAAAATATTTTCATTGAAAATAGTGATGTTATTGCTGTTGATGTTGCATCTAATGTAGCTAAACAACCAATGACTGATCAAGAAACGATTCAAGGAGCAATTAACAGGGCGAAGGGTGCCTTATATGAAGGCGATGGAGTCATTGGCATTGGCCTAGAAGGTGGTGTACAGCAAACAGATTATGGTCTATTCTTATGTAATTGGGGTGCACTTGCAGTAGAAGGGCATACGCCAATTGTTGCAGGTGGAGCAAGAATTCTTTTACCAGATTCTATAGCGCAGCGTCTGATTGAAGGAGAGGAACTGGGACCAGTCATGGATGATTTTACGAATAAAAATAATATCCGTAGCCAAGAAGGAGCAATAGGGGTATTTACTGAAAATCAAATCAACCGCGAAGAAATGTTTACCCATCTTGTTAAGCTATTGTATGGTCAATGGCAATATCGCAATAGAGGTGAATAAAGCCTTTTGCAATAAATTAACCAGCCCATTTCATTTTAGGGCTGGTTTTTATTTAAGATGCATATGATGTGTTTTCTGCAAAAGTCTCAAAAATATACCCACCACATGAATGGTGGCAGGTAGGGAATAGTCTACTATTTTTCCTCAAAAATATAAGAAAGTACTTTAATGGCCTGATTAACCGTTTCCACTGTAACATTTGCTTTGCTTGATAATTCTTTCAGAGGGTGGTGGAGTTCTTCTGGCCGAATGAGGATAAGCGGTTTGTTTTGGTTGATTGCTGCACTTGCATCCATAGCAGTATTCCATTGCTTATACTTTTCGCCAAATAAGGCAATCACTAAATCAGATTTTTTCAATAAAAGCTCAGTGCGTAAATTATTGATATTTGAAGCTGCTTCGTCTTTGAAAATAGCATTAGGCTGCTTACCAAGGATTTCCTCCCCAATGAAGTCACTGCGATCGTGATTCTCCATAGGTCCGAAAAAATGAACCGGTAACTGTAGTGATTTGGCTTTATCCTTCAGTTCTTCACGCCAGTTAGAATGAATTTCCCCAGCTAAATATACATTCAGTTCCATTGTCTTCCTCCTCTACACTTTTACTTATTCTAACATCAAATGGATTGATAGTGAAAATATGTGCACTGCTTATTTTGTTTGATACTGTATGTGCTAAATGGCTATTTTCTGTTCCGATGCTTAACTCCTTTCTAAAAATAAAAGTTACCCTTTACTTAATGTCGTTCATCTATTGAAGAACAGATCTTTCGAACAATCGCGCATTAAGATAGTCTATTTCATTTCATTATTAGAAGGCTTGTATGGCGGCTAATTCTAATGGTATTAACTATTTCATCAAATGAAGTATGAATATGAGAAGATGAAGAAAGAATGTGGACAAGTATCTACTGAACGTTTTTGAAGAAATACAAATGGTCATACCATTCATTTTATTTTTGAATGGTATAAAACTTTAAGGTTGTAACTCCCTCTATTAACATCTTAATGAAATAAAAATTAAGATATTACATATGTCTTTACATGTGATAAGATAATATGGTGTTAAATGAACATAATGATGGAGGAATTATACTTATGAACGCTTTTCTTAATAAGAAGGGAGTAAAACTGTCTCTAAAGGTATATTTTATAGACGCTATGGGGAGTATGGCTTTAGGATTGTTCTCCACTTTAATTATAGGGTTGATTATTAAAACTATCGGTGAACAATTACAACTAGGCATGATTTCTAATGTAATGATTGAAATGGGTACAATGGCAATGGGGTTAATGGGTCCTGCGATCGGGGTTGCTATTGCGTATAGTCTAAAAGCGCCTCCTCTCGTCTTGTTTGCTTCTTTATTAAGTGGGGCAGCTGGTGCGGTATTAGGTGGACCAGCAGGTAGTTTTGTTGCAGCAATCATCTCTACTGAACTAGGCAAACTAATTAGTAAGGAAACAAAGCTTGATATTATTGTGACACCTTTTGTTGTTGTGTTTTCCGGATATAGTGTAGCGTCTTTAATTGGTCCTTTTATAGATCTTGGAATAAAAAATCTTGGAGCATTGATTATGTGGGGGACAGAGCAGCAACCACTAGTGATGGGAATGATTGTAGCTGTACTAATGGGTCTAGCTTTAACAGCCCCTATATCAGCAGCAGCTATTGCGATGATGCTTGATTTAAATGGTATAGCTGCAGGAGCAGCAACAATTGGTTGTGCTGCTCAAATGGTTGGATTTGCTGTCTCGAGTTATAGGGAGAATAAATTTGGTGGCCTTGTTGCACAAGGGCTAGGAACTTCTATGTTGCAGGTGCCAAATATTATGAGAAATCCATTCATACTCATCCCACCCACAATTGCAGGGCTTTTACTTGCGCCAATTGGCATTATTATTTTTAATATGGAAAGTATTGCTGCTGGTGCGGGAATGGGTACGAGTGGCTTAGTCGGCCAAATAATGACTTTTACAACAATGGGATTTAATCTTACTGTACTATTAAAAGTGATTGTAATACATTTTATTGGACCTGCAATCATTAGCTTGATAATATCAGAATATATGAGAAAAAAAGGCTGGATTAAATTCGGCGATATGAAGCTTGATATGGGAGATGAAAAACAATGAGAAAATTAGCGTCAATGGAAGAGTATGAGCAATTAAAGGAAAACGGAAAATATATTTTAATGTTTTCAGCACAGTGGTGCGGGGATTGCCGGTTTATTGAACCGTTTATGCCTGAAGTAGCTGATAAGTATAAAGAGTTTACATTTATTTATGTAGATCGCGATGAGTTCATCGATCTTTGTGTGGAACTTGATATTTTCGGCATTCCGAGCTTTGTAGCTATCGAAAATGGTAAAGAGCTTGGTCGTTTTGTCAGTAAGGATCGTAAAACACAAGATGAAATTGAGGAATTTATTGCAGCGCTTTAAAAATAGATTTGCACGGCTCCTTATAAGGGCCGTTTTTTTATTTTTACAATACGAATTTGGAGATCATCGGTGTTATTTCTTGTTCACACCACGAATCAATGACAATCTTGTTTGAATGGCAAATGAATCCACCCTGTATATCAATAAAAGGTATTTTGTTCATTCCTTTATATCGTTTTTCCCACGAAATAGTTTGGTTGTTTTGATAGGATAGATGGAGATATTTGTTCTACATGGATAATAGCCATATCATCGGTTATGGAAGCGGGACACTTTTGTTTCTGCTCATTTTAGTGTAAACTAAGTACCGAAAATCTTCCCTGTAAGGAGGGATAAGAATGAAGAATAAAATGACAAGTAAGCGTATGAAAGAAGAATTAGAAAAGCGTCTTCATAAAGAGGATCGCCTAATGACTTTCGATAGAGAAAAAGATCAATTACGTATAGAAAATAAACATACTGGCAAAGGGATTACGATAGAATTGCCTGGCATTGTCGCGAGATATCAAGAGCAAAAGGAAAAAGCAATTGATGAGGTTGTTTATTATGTAGAAGAAGGCTTAGAAGCCATGACAGGAGAACAACGTTTTTCCGGTAAAGAGAAAAACATTTTTCCCGTTATTCGCTCAACTTCCTTTCCACTAGAAACAGGTGATGAAGTACCATTTGTATATGATGAGCATACCGCAGAAACGCGAATTTTTTATGCGCTTGACTTAGGGAGCACTTACCGATTAATTGATGAAAAATTGCTTCAAAAAGAAGGCTGGGAAAAAGAGCGAATAAAAGAAGTTGCTCAGTTTAATGTTCGGTCGCTTTCTACAGAAATGAAAATAGATCAAGTAGCTGGTAACGATTTTTATTTCCTCAATAAAAAAGATGGGTATGATGCTAGTCGTATCTTAAACGAGTCTTTTCTCAAAAATATGGCGACAAAGGTCAAAGGAAATATGGCTGTAGCTGTTCCTCATCAAGATGTATTAATTATTGCTGATATTATGAATGAAACAGGATACGATATCCTGGCACAAATGACAATGAGCTTTTTTGCAAGTGGTCATGTACCAATTACAGCTCTGTCTTTCTTATATGAAGATGGGGAGTTAGAACCAATATTTATTTTAGGCAAGAATAAAAAGAAACAATAACCATGGAAATGGGTCGCTATAGGCGGTCCATTTTTCATTTGTGTGTCATCTTTTTCAATGATATCAAAAACTTATCAAAGATAACTCAGATTACATAATTGCTATCATTCTTAGTAGGTTTACTGATAGAATGTAAGTTAGAACAGAAAAGGAAGTTGATAGAATGAATTGGTTTAAAAGAATAAAAGCCTACTTTAATGGCTATGATGCCGATGAGTTCAAGGAATATGATCCAACGAATACAACTCAAGAAGATAAACCTACAAATAACACTAATAAAATTCAAACTAAAGAACCATATGAAACACATAGAGAGATAGAAGCAAAAGTAATTTATCAATATCCAAAAGGTGAATTCCGTTTTCCTCTCATCCCAGATGAGACACGGGAAAGAAGAAAGCCAAGAGAACGTGAAAATAAATTAGCAGACGAAAAGCCAAAAGATAGTAAAAATCTTCAAACAAGACAAAGAAGAAGTCATTCAACAAAAGAAAATATTGAAAATCAGCAAGAAAATCATCGTCCATTAGAAAAGAAACAAATAAAAAAAACGGAAATTAAGCTGAATGCAGGGCCATTTAAACCATCAGAAATTCCTTCTCCTATATATGGTTTTGGTCAAAGAAAAAGTCAAATAAAAGAGGAAACGAAACTTGAACAGTATGAAAGAATAGAACCTACTGAATATGACCTTGGTATTGCTCGTGGCAGAAAAGAATCTGCTTCACTTGAAGAACAATCCAATCAATTGTCTCTTTACGATGAGCCGGAACAAGTGAATGTGAGGGTGGAAGAAGACCCGATAGTGACGACTAACAATGAGCCGGAACAAGTGGATGAGAGGGTGGAAGAAGCCCCGATTGTCGCGACTAACAATGAGCCGGAACAAGTGATAGCATCCTTTCAGGTCGAAGATGAGCTAACAGTTTCACAAAATCAAACTGCTGTCGCACTTGAAAAATCCATTCCTTATTCGAACCAGTATGAAGAAGTTGAAGAAAAACGGATGTATGAAGATGTGGCACAGGATGAAGGTCAAACAAACATACATAGCATGGAAGATGCTCACGCTAATGTGGAAGAAGAGTTAGAAACTGAAACGTCGTCTCATCAACCACAGAAGCGGAGTCATCTGCCCTTTAATGTAATGATGTTGCAATCGGATAGGAAAAAGTTAAATGTCAATGAGACACCAGAATTCCATCCATCGTCACAGGTAAAAAAAAATGACTTTTATAGAGATGAGGAAATAGAAGAAAATTTGCCTAATTATGTCTTCCCGTCTATGAGGTTGTTAGATCCTCCAGTTAATATGGACACAGATGAAGAATGGTTATTAGAACAAGAGGAATTATTAAATGCCACCCTACATCACTTCAATGTCCGAGCGCATGTGATACAAGTAACGAAAGGTCCTGCGGTTACTCGTTTTGAAGTGCAACCAGAGCCTGGAGTGAAAGTAAATAAAATTACAAACCTAGCTGATGATATCAAACTCAGTCTTGCTGCAAGGGATATTAGAATAGAAGCACCTATCCCTGGAAAACACGCGATAGGCATAGAAGTGCCTAACCAAAAGAGTAGACCTGTACAAATTAGCGAAATCATTCATAGTGAAGAGTTTATGCAATCAGAGTCACCACTAACTGCTGTATTAGGTCTAGATATTGCTGGTGATCCAATTGTCACAGATTTACGCAAAATGCCCCATGGTTTAATTGCAGGTGCAACAGGATCTGGTAAAAGTGTTTGTATTAATTCTATTCTTATTAGTCTTTTATACAAAGCTGATCCTGAGGAGTTAAAGCTCTTGCTCATTGATCCTAAAATGGTAGAATTAGCACCATACAATCAAATACCACATCTTGTTAGTCCGGTCATAACCGATGTAAAAGCAGCAACAGCCTCACTGAAGTGGGCGGTAGAAGAAATGGAAAGAAGGTATGAATTATTTGCTCATTCGGGCGTACGAGATATTAATCGTTACAATGATTATGCAGAGGCAAATAAGCAATACCATCAAAAACTGCCGTATATTGTCATTGTCATAGATGAATTAGCCGATTTAATGATGATGTCTCCAGCGGATGTTGAGGAAGCCATCTGTCGTATCGCTCAAAAGGCAAGGGCCTGTGGGATTCACTTAATTATTGCGACTCAAAGACCATCAGTTGATGTTATCACGGGTCTCATTAAGGCAAATGTACCAACAAGAATTGCTTTTTCTGTCTCTTCACAAGTGGATTCGCGGACAATAATAGATATTAGTGGTGCTGAAAAGCTATTGGGTAGAGGAGATATGCTCTTTTTAGAAAACGGTTCATCAAAGCCAGTTCGCTTGCAAGGAACTTTTGTTTCTGATCAAGAAATTGATGATGTCGTAGCACATGTTAGGAAAGAGCAGAAACCACAATATTTATTTGAACAAGAAGAGTTATTAAAGAAAGCGAAAGTAACCGAAGAAACAGATGAATTATTCTTTGAAGCATGTTATTTTGTGATTGATCATCAGGCGGCATCGGCTTCTATGTTACAAAGAAGGTTTAAAATTGGTTATAACAGAGCAGCACGCTTAATAGATATGATGGAGGAACAAGGCTTCGTATCTGAAAATCGGGGCAGTAAGCCAAGAGATGTCCTCATTACTGAAATGGAACTAAATGAAATTGAACAAAATAGTGAATGATGTTAGAAGAAAGGTAAGGAAGGGTCATGATGGTTGAAAATGATACACCCATCGTTCATTTGCACAAGTTTCGTGATAAAAAGCAACTGCAAGGTGAGGAAGCTAGTTTTCAGTTAATTGAAAAGGTTAAAAGGTACAGTGAACGCCACTTAAATATTCGTGAGATGGTCCGTGCAAAGCATATTTTTAAACTACACCTCCAATTAAAGGAGGAGGATGAAATTCCATCAAGTATGTACCAGCTATTTACGGATTGGTTAATTTTTGACTACCAAACCATTCATGGGGTTAGCGTGTTTCAGCTATTTTTACAGAGACAAAGAACTCAGATGCATGAATATGAAATGATTCAAGCTGCCCTATGTATGGCTGCTGTTATGGAACCATTGTTAATTACAAACTATGATGGAAAGACTATAGTTGGATATGATTTAAATGAGGAAGAACAAGTTGTATCTTTAAATAAAGTGGAGCATTCTTCTTTAACTATCGTCAGAGGAACGGTTGTTTTTTTAAGGAGAATTCCTGGTATAAAGAATAATTTCGCTTTCACCCCTCTCCTACTATGTCAAGATGTTCATCCTTTTAGTGAATTACGTACAAACTATCAAAGAATGGGCAAAAAAGATACATTGAGATCTTTTTTAAAGCACAGAGCATTGGACATATTACCAGAAAGCCAATATTGGGAAGTAGTGAGTCAATAGTCCTCGTTCTTATTGCCTAAAAACAAACAACCTTTTTAGGTAGAAAAGGCTGTTATACTGTACTGTAGGTAAGAAAATGCTAATGCTGTATAAGTTGAAAAAAATTATAATGATCGGGACAAGTGATACATAGTTTTTCAAAGGGAATAATGATATAATGTTTAAATGTGAATTAAAAAGAACTATGGAAACTTGAAATAAACGATTATGAGCAAAAATAGATATATGTCATATACTGTTTTACAGATATACGATGGTTGGAGGTTTCTTTATATGACTATTTACCATTTCGTCGGTATTAAAGGGTCAGGGATGAGTGCACTTGCACAAATTCTACATGATATGAATTATAATGTTCAAGGATCAGACGTTGAAAAGCACTTCTTCACACAAGTGGCACTTGAGGAAGCTGGAATAAAAATTTTGCCATTTAATAAAAATAATATACAACCTGGCTTAACAATCATTGCCGGTAATGCATTCCCTGATACACATGAGGAAATAGAAGAAGCGACAAGACTTGGTTTACCAATCATTCGCTATCACAAGTTCCTCGGTGATTTCATGAAGAATTTTACAAGTATCGCTGTTACAGGAGCACATGGTAAAACTTCTACGACTGGGTTGCTTGCACATGTACTTACAGGTGCGAATCCTACTGCTTATCTGATTGGTGATGGTACTGGGAGAGGAAATAAACTGGCCGAATATTTTGCTTTTGAAGCATGTGAATATCGCCGCCACTTCTTGTCATACCATCCGGATTATTGCATCATGACAAATATTGATTTTGATCATCCAGATTATTTTGCAAGTCTTGATGATGTTTTTTCTGCGTTTCAAGAAATGTCATTACAAGTGAAAAAAGGGATTTTCGCTTGTGGTGATGATGAACAATTACAAAAAGTGCAAGCAAAAGTACCTGTTGTTTTTTACGGTTTTGGTGAAGAAAATGACTTTCAAGCAAGAAATGTCATCAAGTCAACAAGCGGTACAACCTTTGATGTATTTGTAAGGAATACCTTCTATAATACGTTCACGATCAAATCATACGGAGATCATAACATCTTAAATGCTTTAAGCGTGATTGCCGTGTGTCATTACGAAGATATTGATGCTTCGATTGTTCAAGAGCAGCTCCTCACTTTTGGAGGAGTAAAGAGACGATTTACAGAAAAACAAATTGGTGATCAAGTCATTATCGATGATTACGCTCACCATCCGACTGAAATAAAAGCAACAATTGAAGCAGCGCGTCAAAAATACCCTGATAAAGAAATCATCGGTGTTTTCCAACCGCATACCTTCACAAGGACACAAACATTCTTAGATGATTTTGCTTCAAGTTTAAACTTGGCAGACCAAGTGTATCTATGTGAAATCTTTGGATCCGCTAGGGAAATCCACGGAAAGCTTTCTATTGAAGATTTACAAGCAAAAGTCGATGGTGCTGTTATTTTAAACGAAGACGATACGAATATCTTAAAAGATCACCACGATGGTGTCTTAATCTTTATGGGTGCAGGCGACATTCAAAAATTCCAGAAAGCATACGAAATGCAACTATAAGCGAGTAGTTCCTCATGTGAGTGGGGGACTATTTTTTGTTTTATAAATTCAATTTGTGGTTCAATTCCATTAGAGCAAAAAAGGAATTTGTGCGTGCAATTGAAGTGAAATCGGCAAAGATAGCTGCGTAATTTTTGAGTTGCACTCACATCAGGCCGTCGAAAACGACACAACAAGCATTTTTTCTTCAAATACTCTCCTTAATCAATTACTTTGAACTAAGTAAATTTGAATGATGAAAGTTGATGGTATTCATTTTCTTACTATTTTGATAAAATATAATATAAAAAAATGACGGATAAATTACGGGGGAATGAATATGCGAAAAAATATATTAAAGGTATGTGTTCAACAAGATGATATTGATCATTTAGGACATATGAATTATATGAAGTATCTTGTCTATTTAGAGAAGGGAGTATCTAACTGGTATAGAGAAATTGGCATTGGAAGAGAGCAATTAGATCAACAGCATTTAGGAACAGTAATGGTTAACTTTGATGTTACCTATAAAAAAGAGGCACGGGTGAATGAAGAACTCACAATTTTCACAGAATTGCGTAACGTAGGTAATAAAAGCTTTTATATTTATCAAGAAATATATAATGAGAATCAAGAGCTATTAACAACATGTAAGAAGACATTTGTCATGTTTAATACAATTACAAGACAGGGTGTACCTGTTGTTAAGGAAATTACAGAATTAGTAAATAAGGAAAATTATAACAATTAAATCCGAAGAATATGGCAATACATAAATAACCACGAACAAAAATTTGTTCGTGGTACATGGAAAAAGTCGAATTTGTTAGCTTATTTTAAGTTTTCTGGATTGAGAGCTTCTAATTCTGCAATTACAAATTTGCCGTCTTTGCGGATTAATTGATCATCGAAGTAGATTTCTCCACCACCATAATCAGGACGTTGGATATTGACTAAGTCCCAATGGATATTTGATTTGTTCCCATTATATGCTTCGTCATAGCATTGTCCTGGTGTGAAGTGAAAGCTACCGTCAATTTTTTCATCAAAAAGGATATCTTGCATTGGGTGTAGAATATAAGGGTTAACACCAATAGCAAATTCTCCAACAAAGCGAGCTCCCTCATCTGTATCGAATATTTTGTTAATACGCTCAGTATCATTAGCAGTGGCCTCAATGATTTTACCATTCTCGAAAGTTAGTTTTACATTTTCGAACGTAAAACCGTTATATGGAGATGGTGTGTTATAAGAAATAACTCCATTCACTGAATCACGCACTGGAGCGGTATAAACTTCACCATCTGGTATATTCATTTGTCCAGAACATTTAATAGCTGGGATATCTTTAATTGAAAAACTTAAATCAGTCCCAGGTCCTGTTAAGCGAACTTTATCTGTTTTATTCATCAATGAAACGAGATTGTCCATGGCTGCATCCATTTTACTGTAGTCTAAGTTACATACATCAAAGTAAAAGTCTTCGAATGCTTCCACGCTCATTTTAGCTAATTGAGCCATTGAAGCGTTTGGATAGCGGAGTACGACCCATTTTGTTTTTGGCACGCGAATTTCTCTATGTACCTTTTGGCCGATTGTTGATCCGTGAATACGCATTTTTTCATCTGGTACATCTGCTTGTTCGTTAATGTTATTTCCAGAACGTAAACCAATATAAGCATCCATTTGGCTCATGACATTTGCTTCAAATGAAGCCATCATATTATATTGTTCTTCATTTGCGCCGAATAAAAGTGCGCGGTCAACTGTATTATCTTTTATCGTGACAAAAGGGTGACCACCAGCGGCGTAGGCTTCTTTTACAAGAGCAGTTACAAGTTCTTTTTGTAAACCGAAGTTCTCAATGAGAACCTTTTCTCCTTTTTGTAAACCAATTGAATAATTAATTAAGTTCTTAGCTAATTGTTCAATACGAGGATCTTTCATTACATATCCCTCCGAATAAAAAATTGATTACTACCTTCTTATTGTAACCTAAAGTGGGATGTTTGTTCGAAAATAACTAGAGAAAAAGACAGAATAAATGATTTTCTTAGGATAAAATAGATAAGTAAGGTTCCCGTTAGGTCTAATCGCTTCATTTAAGTAATTGTTTATATTATGATAATATTTACAGATAAAATAAAAAGGATTATTTGGAAAGAGCGTTTATTCTCTCATAATTGGGGAAAAGCAATAATAAATTAAATACTTTGCTCTTTTCTTTGAATCATTCTTATTTTGAAAATACGGAGGTGTGCCTAATGGAAATTATCTTGTATTTGAGTGTAGCGGTTATTGCCATTGCTTTTTTAGTTTTAGTCATCTACCTTTCTAAAACACTCTCATCGCTACAAGTAACGTTAACAAGTGTATCTAAGACATTAGACGGGTTAGAAAAACAGCTTGATGGAGTGACCAAGGAAACAACAGTACTCTTACATAAAACGAATGCATTAGCAGAAGATATTCAAAAGAAATCTGAAAGCTTGAATAATGTTGTTGGTGCCGTAAAAGAAGTAGGGGACTCAGTAAGAACCTTTAATGGTTCTATTCAAAATATATCATCTTCAGTCAGTCAGCAGCTAGAGTCGAATAAAGAAAAAGTTGCACAAGCTATTAGCTGGGGTAATGTCATCTTAGAATTAAGAGAGAAATATAAACAACGTAAGCAAGCACCAGCGCAAACCTATACAGCTGAGGATCCTATCCCAGTTCCTAGCAAGAAAAGAGAAAGAGCAAGGTCATAAATTCAATTTGGAGGATGATAATGATGAGTAACCAAGATCGTCAAGAAAATGAATCAAAACAAGTGGCCAAAAATGAAGATAGCATCAATACAAAGGATTTCGTCATCGGAGCACTAATTGGTGGTATTGTAGGTGCTGGTACAGCATTATTACTTGCACCTAAATCAGGTAAGGAACTAATAAGTGATATTAATACACAAGCTTCTCAATTAAAGGAAAAATCTAGCCATATCGCTGATACTGCTAAAGTAAAAGGTACTGAATGGGTTCAGGTTGCTAAAGAAAAAAGCAATGAAATTGTCCAATCAGCAAAAGAAAAATCTAGTGACTTACAACAAACAGTCTCAAAGCAGTCTGCAGATATGAAAGATAAAATTAAACAAATGACTGCAAAAGATGACGCAGTAGCTGAAGAAAATGCTCCAACATCGGAAGCAGAAGCACAAAAGAGATTAGAAGAAACGAAAGTAGCTTTTGACCAAACAGAAGAAAAAGTAAATCAATAGTATTCAATAAAGCGGTAAAGAGCCATCTATTCTTTACCGCTTTATTATGATCTCGATTTGTCATAGGTGCTTCTTTTTTAGTAAAATAATGTGAGGTATACCATAATTATAATAAGAGAGGTAATTCAAATGGAAAGATTAAATACAAAAGAAGCATTTAAACAAGCACTGCAAGAGAATGAGAAGATGTTATTACTTAAGCACAGTAACACTTGCCCAATCAGCGCAGATGCTTACGAGCAATATGAAAAATACACAAATGAAAATAGTGATGTGAAAGCTTATTACTTAGTTGTTCAAGAAGATCGCCCATTGTCAAACGAGATTGCAGAAATATTTGAAGTAAAACACGAATCTCCACAAGCTTTTCTTTTTGTTAATAAAGAAGTGGCTTGGCATACATCCCACCGTAAAATTACATATGATACCCTAAATGAGGCTGTACAAGCTTAAGGAAGTTATCTATCCCGAACGATTTATTTGTCTAATATGGACGTGAGTCGTTCGGAACATTTTTTAAATTGGTTGAAGGAGTTATGTGTTTTTTCCGCACGAGTGTGTAATTTTTAGTTGACCAGTGAATTTTTAAATTGTCCCCCTCTTGTATTTCCTCTAATAAAGAGGACTTCTTGCCGTTTTTAAATAATGTACATTGAAGTTTACCATGATAAGGAATTTGAACTTTTGCAAATTTAATCACATCATGAAAATAAAACCTTGCTTGGTCATCTTCCTTTATTATTTCTAGTACATCTCCTGAATGTATAAGTGATTCCTCAACTAATTTCTCTTTTTCTCTGATTATGTGCAAAAGTTGTTTATAAAGCGTAACTTCTTTATTATTGACACTAATCGTTATACTGGCCTTGTATTGTAAAGATTTATATTTTATGAATTCTACCAGTGTTAATGGGCGCGGCTCAATGATCTCTAAACGATCTAAATGGTTGACATGACTAGTTAAAGATATCGAATTTCCATTGCAAATAACTTTTCCGTTATGCGGTGGAATGATTGTCTGCTTCCCATTGATGATCAGTTGATATGGCTTTACGCTCTCTAATAGATGTGTCAAATCTAATGAATGAAAGATTTCTGTAATTGTCGATGGGATCATATATTCAATATGATCACCGTCCTCGAGTAGCTGTTGAGTGGATGCTGTTACTTGATTCACCTTTATTAAGGGCATAATGGTGTATTTTGCATCGTGAATATAAATACTTTTATTCTCGGTTTCTCCGACACAATCAGATACTCTAATAGTCGCTGGCTCCCCACTCATTCCTCTTACGACACTTATTTCATCATGAGCGTGAACGGCATCATTTAATTTTGCCTTTTTACCGTTCAAATAAATATATGGCGGTTTTCCGTGACTTCCTGGAATGGTCATTTGTTGTTTGTTAACGGTAATTACTTTTGGAGAGCCAATTTTTCCATACCAATTCCTTGTGAGATATTTTGCAGTTAATAAGACATCCTTTACTGTGAGAGTCTTGATTTTTAGCAATCGTTCTGTCTCTCCATTGATTGTAATAGGAACAAATCTGAGCGGAGTTTCGTTGGCTGCAATTGCGATTGCAAAAGGTGTGACATACATCGGGTGAGAAGCTAGCTCTTCTGGAAATGATAGATGTTTTAAGCTATTTAAAGTTTTAAGCATGACTTGATGAGGAGGCAAATCTAATTGGTCTCTAAGTAATTCTTGAATGCCTGGTGTTAAGCTTCCACCGCCAATTATTAGGAGGGCAAGAGGTGACTTTTTATTATTTAGCTGTTGTATTTTTTTTGAAAGTGAATGAGCAAGTTGTTCGATAAAGGGAAAAAGCCTACTCATTAAGTCTTTTGAGTAGATATGTTGTTTTGTGTTATTTAATGTTTCAAATGTGAAGGATTCATGGTCGACCAAATGCCGCTTGATCCGCTCTGCTTCATGGAAATCGGTTAGTGTTAATTGCTGAATGAACTCTGTCACTTCATCACCTGCCTGTGGCACCATCCCATAAGCAGTAATTGTTCCTTCATTAGTAATGGCAATATCAGATGTACCTGCTCCGATATCTAATACAGCTATATTCAAATGTCGTAAGGATGGAGGAATTAAAGTTTGTACACAAGCAATAGGCTCGAGTGTTAGTCCATCGATCGTTAACCCTGCTCTTTGTACAGTTGCTTCTAGAGAGGTGATAACAAGCTTAGGTAAGAAGGTGGCAATAATTTCTATACTCGCTTGAGCACCTTGTTGATGTAATAAACTCCCAATAGGCTGTCGGTCAATAAAATAATACAGTGGTGTATAGCCTACAAAGGTATAATCTGTTTGGATTTCTGTATGATGAGTTTTATTTGTAATAGTAGATTGTGCTTTTTGAAGAGCTTGCCATTCTAAATATTGAATATAGTCAGCAGTTAAAGGAGGGTAATTTCTTATATCCATACTAGCCATTATGCGTTCGGTTCGTAATGATCTACCAGCTGCAGCAATAAATACTTTTTGAAGGGGACCATGTTTTTTTTCAAAGTATTGTTTAATAACAATAACTGTTTCTGCAACCGATTGGATATTGTGAATTTGTCCATCCATCATTGCCCTATCATCATGTTCCTTTACAAAGTAATCAACACAATTATACTCACCTTCTTCAAAAAGAATAAAGAGACCAATGACTGACCTTGTTCCTATATCTAAGACAAAAAATTGTTTCTTCTCACCCAAAAGAATCACATCCTTTTGAATCAATTTGCTTTATTGCTTAAAAGCGTCTAATTAATAAAGATAAAATTAGTGACAGAAGCGTATATTTCATATATAATAACAACAATTATAAAAAATGTATTATAATTATCACCAAAACAAATAAGTGATATCTGAATGAAGCAAGAAAGTATTGTACTCATCTTCGCTTTTTCGGAATTAAGCTTTAATGTAATAACAATTGAGAGGATGGGACTATTATGGGTAAAGAACTAGAGCAATTGCGTAACCGAGTGGATGAAATTAACCTTCAGTTGCTTTCTTTAATTAATGAGAGAGCAGAACTTGTACAAGAAATCGGAAGGGTAAAGGAAACACAAGGAGTCTATCGTTATGATCCTGTCCGTGAAAGAGCGATGTTGGATCTAATCAAAGAGAATAATAATGGACCTTTTGAGAACTCAACAATTGAGCATATGTTCAAGGAGATCTTTAAAGCTGGTTTAGAATTACAAAAGGATGACCATCGCAAAGCATTATTAGTATCCCGTAAGAAAAAATCTGAAAATACAATTGTTGATATAAATGGAGAGCAGATCGGTAACGGACAGCCGCATCTTGTCTTTGGGCCATGTGCAGTAGAATCATATGAGCAAGTGGCATCAGTTGCTGAAGCTGTGAAAGCTAAAGGCTTGAAGTTGTTACGTGGCGGCGCATTTAAGCCTAGAACTTCTCCTTATGATTTCCAAGGTTTGGGTGTTGAAGGCTTGAAGATCTTAAAACGTGTAGCAGATGAATATGGTTTAGCTGTTATTTCAGAAATCGTAAGCCCAAATGATATGGAAACTGCAGTGCAGTACTTAGACGTTATTCAAATTGGAGCTAGAAATATGCAGAATTTTGAATTGCTAAAAGCAGCAGGACAAATCAATAAGCCTGTACTCTTAAAGCGTGGTATGTCTGCAACGATTGAAGAATTCATTAATGCAGCTGAATACATCATGGCACAAGGAAATGGCCAAATTATTCTTTGTGAACGAGGTATAAGAACATATGAAAAAGCAACAAGAAATACGTTAGATATTACGGCTGTTCCAATTTTAAAACAAGAAACACATTTACCAGTTATGGTTGATGTCACTCATTCAACTGGAAGAAAAGATTTATTACTTCCAGCTGCAAAAGCAGCACTTGCAATTGGTGCTGATGGGGTTATGGCAGAAGTACATCCAGATCCTGCAGTGGCGTTATCTGATTCCGCTCAGCAAATGGATTTAAATCAATTTGATCAATTCATGAACGCACTTAAACTTCCTTCACAAATTCAAGTGTAATGGTATAATAAAGCTGATTTAAGGGGAATGGTAGCCGTCCCTCTTGAGTCGGCTTTTTTATATCTTTTTAAAAAAATTTGTAGTAAGCTGGTTGTGGTTTCTAATTTTTTTACAAGATTATGTGAGGAATTGAACAATAGGATAGAACTTTGGGATATCAGTTATGTAGGTTAGATTCTAACTATTTTTTGACTTTTTCATAAATATTTCAGCATGAAGTTGCGAGGGAAGAGAAAAGTATCGTATGATTATACATAATTACAATTCTTGCTGAACAAATAAGGTTTGTAGAAGAATGACATACATAAATACATTTTATTAATATAGAAAAAGTAGAAGGAGTGTGTGACATGAATATTACGATTTATGATGTAGCACGCGAAGCAAATGTTTCAATGGCTACTGTTTCAAGGGTTGTCAATGGGAATCCTAATGTCAAACCGACAACAAGAAAAAAAGTATTAGAGGTAATTGAACGTTTAGGCTATCGCCCTAATGCTGTTGCAAGGGGACTTGCTAGTAAAAAAACTACGACAGTAGGGGTGATATTACCCGATGTATCGAGTACTTTTGTCGCGGAGTTAGCTAGAGGAATCGAAGATATCGCAACGATGTATAAGTATAATATTATTTTAAGTAACTCAGATCAAAATATGGACAAGGAGTTACATCTATTAAACACGATGTTAGGAAAACAAGTGGACGGGATTGTTTTTATGGGCGGTAATATAGAGGAAGCACATGTGACGGAATTTGAGAAATCTCCTGTACCTATTGTACTTGCTGGTTCTATTGAAAAGTCGCAAACCATTCCTTCTGTTAACATCGATTATGAACAAGCAGCTTATGATGCCACGGAAGCCTTTATTCAAAAAGGTCACGAAAAAATTGCCTTGCTGATTGGCCCTTTAAGAGAACCAATCAATGCAGAGAAAAAATTAGAAGGCTATAAGAGAGCTCTTCAAGACGCGAGTATTCCGTATCATGAAGAATGGGTAATTGAAGGGGACTACACATATGACTCAGGTTTGGAAGCATTTGAACGGTTGTTAGAGTTAGATAGCAAGCCAACTGCTATATTTGCTGGTTCAGATGAAATGGCATTGGGCATCGTTCATGGGGCGCAAGATAAAGGGTATCACGTACCTCAGGATGTAGAAGTGATTAGCTCTGATAGCACAAGATTAGCTTTAATGGTGAGACCACAACTTACATCTGTTGTACAACCGTTATATGACATAGGTGCAGTTGCAATGAGATTATTGACGAAGTATATGAATAAGGAAGAAGTCACAGATCACACAGTAGTACTTCCGCACCGAATTGAACAGCGTAACTCAACAAAATAATCATCCGACCGATATGAGAAAAAGAGGGAAAGACATGTAAAGTGAGTTTACCGAGTTTACAAGGTAATTCTCACTTTTTACATGTTAAGGTAAGAAAAAATGGTCAAGTGAGAAGATAAGTGTCTTTGCAGCTAATAAGGAACAACTTGTCTTCACCTCTTGCAAGACTCGCCAATAGGCGAGTTTTCTAATTTCGTCATTAGGGAGAGAGAGAATGAGAAAGTTAGACAAGTTAACACCAGTTGGTTTAATGGTCGGTGTAATCATGATTATCTTTGGAATTGTTGCTTCCGGTGGGTGGACTGGGGTCAAGTATTTTTTTGATTTCTCTTCCATCTTTATTGTCATTGGTGGGATAGTTGCAGGTCTTTTTATATCCTTCCAAATGAAGGATTTACGAAAGACTTTTATAGTAATGAAAAAAGGCTTTTCTAAAGAAGAAAGGTCAATCGAGAGCCTGATTGAGACCTTTGTTAAGTTAGCAGACCGTGCTAGAAGAGAAGGTATATTATCTTTAGAGTTAGAAGTTGTAAATGAACCAAATCCTTTTATCCGTAAAGGTGTGTTGTTGGCGGTTGATGGAATTGAACCAGAAATGATTAGGGATATACTTGATGCCGATATTGATGCAATGGAAGAGCGCCATCGAAAAGGGAGGAATATTATTGAAAAAGCAGGGGATTATGCACCAGCTTGGGGAATGATTGGTACATTAATTGGACTAGTCCTTATGTTGAAAAATATGGATGACCCCTCAGAACTTGGTTCCGGAATGGCAATTGCTCTTTTAACGACTTTATATGGCTCTTTACTAGCAAATCTTTTTTTCAATCCTTTAGCTGCGAAACTTGAATCACAAACGGATGATGAAATTTTTTATAAACAGGTTGTGATTGAAGGAGTAATTGGTGTTCAAACGGGACAGAACCCAACGATTTTACGAGAGAAATTAAGTGTTTACTTGTCCGAAACTGAGAAAAAATCTATCGAGGGGCGACTAGAGCTAACGGAGGACTTTGAACATGAGGCGCAATAACCGCCGTTCTAAAAGAGATAGGAACAATAAAAAGGGTGCTCCCCTTTGGATGGTGACCTATTCAGATCTTGTTACGCTCGTTCTCGTTTTTTTCATCCTTCTGTTTTCGATGTCACAAGTGGATATGACGAAGTTTAAGGCTGTCTCAGATTCATTTAATAAAGTAGGGATATTCAAATCTAGCTCATCAATATTACCTGATGATGGACGTGAATCTGTGCCAGATGAAACAGAGACAGGTACACCACATTCACTTGATTCACTTGTTCAGGAAGTTGAGAGTTATCTAAAATCTAATGGGTTGGAAAATGTGATTACAGCCAATCGAAATGAAAGAGGTGTTGTGCTCATTCTGCAAGAGCAAGTATTGTTTGAAACGGGCCAAGCCGATCTTATTGAAGATTCATTTGGTTTTCTCGAAAGCTTAGGGGTCATGCTCAAAGAAATGCCTAATCTTATCCGAGTCGAGGGCCATACAGATAATCGCCCAATTGAAACGTATCGCTACCCATCGAATTGGGAATTATCTTCAGCTCGAGCAAGTAGTGTTATTCGTTATTTAGTGGAGAATAATGAAATAGAACCGTCTCGTTTTACTGCAGTAGGATACGGTGAAACAAGGCCGATTGCCGCAAATAATAGCTCAGAAAATTGGGAGAAAAATCGCAGAGTAGAAGTTATTATTCTTGATCCTGAGTATAAACACAATGAAGCTATGGAATCATCTAATTGATTCTATAGCTTTTTTCATTTTTTTGGTCCCAAAAAAAGCTATGCCTACTCCTTACCATATAATATTTAACTGTTTTTTCTCAACCTATAGACTGACTTTTAAACAGCGGTCATTTTGTATAATGAAAGAAACGGTAAGGAGGAGAAACGTATGCAAATAAAAGAGCTGACAATATATGTAGGTAATTACAATGAAACGAGAAAATTTTATGAAGAAGTGATGGGTTTAAATGTATATAAAGAATCTAAACAACAGATTACATTTCAGGTCGGTACAAGTCTGTTAACCATTCAAGAGGAGATTGAACAGGCATCTTTTTATCATTTTGCTATTAATATTCCACCTAACTTACTTCAATCAGCGAAAGTTTGGTTAAGTAATAGAGTTAAATTGGCAATGGAGGAGGGGGAAGATGAGGCAGACTTTAAGGAAGCGAAAGCAAAAGCGATCTATTTCGAGGATCCATCCGGTAATATCGTTGAATTGATTGCAAGAAAAACGTCAGCAGTAGCTAGTGAATCGCATTTTCATAAGGCTCATTTTTTAAATATAAGTGAGGTAGGTATCGCTACAAACCATATAATAGAGCTTGCTCAGCAATTACAAGATAAAGGAATACCAGTGAGAAACAACGAATCAATTAAACACGAGAAATATTTAAACTTTTTCGGAGAATATGATGATGGAGTTTATATTATTGTTGCTCCTGTTGGTAGAAGGTGGATTTTCTCAAATAAATACGCTAAAGAAGCGCCAATCGTTATTCGAACAGATAGAGGGACTATTCAATCCTAGGAAATGGAGGTAATCATGAGGAAAGTAGAAGTACTTAATTATGATAGACAATGGTCTACGGCCTTTGAAGTAGAGGCACAGAAGTTAAAACGAGTCTTCAAAGATAAAATGATAGTCATTTTTCATATCGGTAGCACCTCAGTACCAGGTCTTAAAGCCAAGCCGATTATTGATATATTACCGGTTGTCAAAGATATTACAGAGGTTGATGATTACTTAATTGAAATGAATGCATTAGGGTATGAGGCAAGAGGAGAGAATGGTATAAGAGGAAGAAGATATTTTCAAAAAGGACATGATAATCGTACGCATCATCTTCATTTTTTTGCAAAAGACAGTAAGGAGATTATTAGACATCTTGCCTTTCGTGATTATTTACGGACTCATCCATTAGAAGCTGGAAAATATGGTGCCTTAAAAGAATCGTTGGCCATCAAGCACTCGACAGATATCCATGCCTATATAGAAGGAAAAAATGCTTATGTGAAAAAAGTTGAACAGAAGGCATTAGCATGGTTTGAAAGGTTCGGGAATCTTCATCAACATCGGTTTTGAATATATCTTTCTGGATGGCTTTGTTTTTACCATCCAGAAGAGATATATTGGTCTGTCACAAATTTTTTAAACGTTTTAGTAATGGGTGACATATAACGGCTTTCTAACCAGGCAATACCAATCATACGGAAACAATGTGGTCGACTAATTGGAATTTGTATAATCTTACTTTTGTTGATACCTTTCAAATCAGGTAAAACTGAAACCCCAAGCTCTGCAGCAACTAACCCTGCGACTGTATCTGCCTCATCTCCTTCAAACGTAATTTTTGGCGTGAGGCCTGCATCTAAAAAGAGCCCCTCAACGGTTTCTCTTAAAGAATAACCTTTCTTTAAATGGATGATTGGTTCATATTTTAGTTCTTCGAGTGTAATAGATTTTTTCTTTGCTAGCCGATGGTTTTTAGGTACGACAGCAAAAAGTTCTTCCTCCCATAACTTCATCCAGCCTACCTGATCATCTTTTTCATTAGGTGCAATAAAACATAAATCAATTTGCCCATTATAGAGTTGCTCTAACATGACATGTGAAGCTCCCTGACTAAGTCGGAAATGTGTCTCAGGGTAAGAATCACGGAATTGTGAAATCATATCGGGGATAATGTTGGTACTTAATGTGTGGAGAAAGCCAAGAGAAATCGTTCCAGTATGCGGTTGAATAAGGTCTTGAATTTCTTGCTTAGCTTCTACATATTCTTGAATGATTTTCTCTACTCTTCGCAAAAAAATAACCCCATAAGCATTAAGGTGAATAGCACGCCCTTGTCTTTCAAATAATGGCACGCCTAATTCATCTTCTAACCTTGCAATGGAACGACTTAATGCAGACTGAGAAATCAATAGTTTCTCTGCTGATTGTGTCATATGTTCTGTTTCCGCAAGAGTTCGAAAATAAAGCAGTTGTTGAATATCCATAGACTCACTCTTTTCCATTACATTAATGCATTATTTTTATTATTATAATGCATTATACATATCGATTCAAAGGTGGTACGATGTTTAATATTAAAGAATATGTTAGAAGAACTATTCTAAAAGAAAGAAGAGAACATGAATTGATGAACGGCATACAGCAAGGTACCAACCTTTTTAAAAAAGTGAATATCGCATTTTTTGCAGCGGGTTTTAATACTTTTGCCATACTCTATTGCATGCAACCATTACTACCGGAGTTTTCGAAGATTTTTTCTATTACCCCAGCAGAAGCAAGTCTCTCCCTCTCCCTGACAACAGTAGTTTTAGCGATTAGTATGTTATTTTTTGGGTCTATATCAGAGGTGTGGGGAAGAAAACCGATTATGGTTTATTCCATGTTCATTTCCTCATTTCTGTGTATTTTGACAGCATTTAGTCCTTCTTTTGAGATATTACTTATTTATCGTGTGCTCATTGGTGTGACACTTGCAGGCTTGCCTTCTATTGCAATGGCTTATTTATCTGAGGAAATGGATCCGAAAAGTTTAGGAAAGGCAATGGGCCTTTATATTAGTGGGAATGCCACAGGCGCTGTCTTTGGGCGTGTGTTTACGGGTGTTATTACAGATTACTTCAGCTGGCAAATTGCTATCCTTGGCGTGGGACTGATTGGCTTTATTGCCACAATGTATTTTCAACGAAGTTTACCTGATTCAAAATTCTTTAATCCGAGATTATTAAACCTTCGTTCATTATCCAATTCTTTAATTGACCATCTTAAAGATCCAATGTTGTTAGGTTTGTTTTTTATCGGTTTTTTACTATTAGGCAGCAATGTGGCATTGTTTAACTATGTTGGTTATTTATTAATGAGCGAGCCATTTTCATATAGTCATGCAACGATTGGCTGGTTATTTCTTATTTATTTAATCGGTGTAGTTAGTTCTACAATTAACGCAAAACTTGTTCGTTCTTACGGTAAAGAGAAGATGTTAGTTAGTTATTTCACCTTGGCCATAGTAGGTACAGTTTGTACGGCTATACCTCATATCATCGGCATTCTTTTAGGTTTATCCATCTTTATATTTGGCTTTTTCGGGGCACACGCCATTGCTTCAAGTTGGGTTGGCCAACGAGCAACACATGACAAAGCACAAGCCTCTTCGCTCTATTTATTTCTTTATTATTT
Organism: Cytobacillus sp. FSL R5-0569; assembly: GCF_038007265.1. NCBI lineage: Bacteria > Bacillati > Bacillota > Bacilli > Caryophanales > Bacillaceae > Cytobacillus > Cytobacillus sp. FSL R5-0569. Next base: position 3,568,265 of record NZ_JBBOWW010000001.1, on the reverse strand, counting down.
CGGCTCTAGTGTCGGTGGCACAGTTGCTGGTTTCTTTTGGTCGCGCTACGAATGGCATGGAGTCATCGGCATGGTTGTCATTTTTCTTATGATAGGATTTGCGCTTGTTGCAAGTCTACAATATATGCAAAAAAACCATGTAGTGTTGAAACAACAGTGGCATTCTTATAAATAAAAATGATTGATGATTGAGCGCTCAATCAAATATTTTTATGAGAGTAATAGGCGATAGTAAAAACCCAATCTGATCAAATCGGATTGGGTTTTTTCATATAAGGAAATGATGGACAAGAGTGGAAAAGCAGAAGTGAAAGCCGAGCGATGGTGGTGTTAGCCTTTTCATTAGTAAATTTTGTTTCCTTGCGCAAATTTAGATTGTTTGCGTTACAACTTGTTACGACATTATTTCACATAGTGGAGACGATCATTAAATAGTAACTGCCAAGCTATCGATAATAGGATTAACTCTTATTAATAAGAACTAACAGCTTTTTTTCTCTCCTCTTTAAATACGTTTCTAGTTAAATCAATAAATGCTTGTAGTGGTGGTGTCATTTGTTTGTTTTTATGCCAAGCTATTTGTGTATAGAGTTGAATGTGTTCGTTTGGCCAAATAACTTCTTTTAATTGACCGTTGTGAAGCTCTTTATTGACGACCATGGCGGGAAGAAAAGCCACACCTAGTCCAGCTATTACACATTGTTTAAGGGCCTCTATACTCACAAACTCAATACTGTTATGCAAAAAGACATTTTCCCCCGCTAAAGTCTGCTCCAATAAAGTGCGATAGGCACATCCGATTTCGGTTAAGAGAAATGATTCATTTTGTAAATCTTTTAGGGTAACGCTTGATTTAATTGCATACTCTGGCGCTGCCACCATTTTTAACTCTTCAATTATTAATGTCTCTGTCAGTAAGGTCTCAGGGGTTTTTCTCACATCCATGATAAAGGCAAGGTCGAGTGTACCATCATCTATAAGTGCTCTTGCTGAATCATCAGAATGGGCAGGTTTAAACGTCAATTTTACATGAGGAAACTGTGATTTAAATAATTGTAAAACTCGTGGAAGTCGGTAAGTACATTGACTTTCTTGTGCGCCAATTGTTAAGGAGGCTGTTCTAAACTGTTTGTCACTTATTTTTGTAGTGCCTCATCATTTAACCTTAACATTTGGTCAACATACTTCTTGTATTCTTTACCGGTAGCGGTCAAGACAAGCTTTTTTCCCAACCTTTCAAAAAGTGGGTGTTGCAGTTCTGCTTCTAATGCTTTAATTTGAGCGGTTACACTTGATTGTGCAAAATTCAGCATTTTTGCAGTTTTTGTAAAATTCAAAGTAGTGGCCGCTGTTTGAAAGGTCTTTAATTGCTTCATATCCATTTTTTCACCTTCTGCATTGATCGTATTTTTCGATTGATGATATCTATATTATCATCTGTATCTATTAATAGAAACAGATTAAACTTAATATGATAGGAAACTAGAGGAGTGAATCGTAATGAAAATAGCAGTTATATATGGTGGAACACGTAAAAGCGGGAATACTGAATGGTTGACGAAACAAGTGATAAATGGGGTGAAAGTTAAGGAATTTCATTTATCTAACTATCAAATAGATGCTATAAAGGATCATCGACATAGTGAAGGCGGTTTTCCTCTAGTGGATGATGATTATCAACAATTAATTCAAGAAATAATGACATATGAAACGTTAATATTTGCTACACCTATTTACTGGTATAGTATGTCCGGTATGATGAAGAATTTTATCGATCGTTGGTCCCAAACACTCAGGGATCCCGAAATGAAACACTTTAAGAAGTGCATGGAAAATAAACAAGCTTATGTCATAGCTGTTGGTGGAGATCAGCCAACGATCAAGGGATTACCAATGATTCAACAATTTCAGTACATCTTTGATTTTATGGGAATGAAGTTTTTAGGATATATATTGGGTGAAGGAAATAAACCGAGAGATATCGAAAAAGATACGAAGGCAATCAGTGCAGCAAAAGAAATGAATAAAGTTATTTCACAAGGAAATGAGGCATAAAAATGAACAATCAACCCATTAACATTCAAGAAAAACTAACAAAATTTCATACGTTTTGGTCTCCAAAAGTTGTTGCAGAAATGAATAATTATCAATTGAAGGTCGCTAAATTCTCAGGGGAGTTCGTGTGGCACAAGCATGATGATACAGACGAAGTATTTTTGGTAGTTAAAGGTGAATTAACGATTCGCATGAGAGAAGAAGATGTGGTATTAAAGAATGGTGATTTATTCGTTGTCCCTCAGGGAGTAGAACATTGTCCATATGCAAAAGAAGAGTGCCATGTCATATTAATTGAACCGAAAGGAGTGATTAATACAGGAGAGGTGAAATCATCATTGACGGCTGAAAATGATGTTTGGATATAAGATGCAAAAGGGGGCAAAGTGATGGAATTAAGGGAGGTATTAAACGAGCAATTAAATGCATCACATCATGAAAATGGGTGGTTTGTTAGTTTGCTGAATAGCATAACAAACTTGAGTGATGAAGAAGCAAATTGGAAACCGAACGAAGACGTTCATAGTATCCATGAAATCACGACACATCTTCTTTATTATAATGAAAGATACTTGCATCGCTTCAAAGAAGAGCCAGTTGATGAAGCTAAAGAAAATACTTTTCAGTTGGCTGAAGGGGTAACTTTTTCTCACACGAGAGAGAGGATTCATCAATTATATAATGATTGGAAAAAAAACCTAGAAGCAGCGGATGATTTAGTGATGAATAATGCCAGTGAGGCATTGAGTCATCTTTATTTGCATACGGCGTATCATACGGGTCAAATCATCTTGTTGCGCAAATTACAAGGAAAGTGGGATGCATCCCAAGGAGTGGAAGGCTAAGCTTGATTGGGCTACTGTCATCGACTTGTTCTTTCAGATGAAGGTTGCAATCAGTTGCAGGTTAAATATGGGCATGGTATAATTGGTGAAACTTAAATATACAACTACCTTTTGTCTAAAGGGGAGTAGCAGTTACAGTAAAGTCGTCAATACAGGGGCTCTCCCTCGGCTTTATTGGCAACATTCGTTGTTTGCGAGACCTTTACCAAGTTTCTTTGGTAAGGGTTTTTGTCGTGCTTTTAAAAAAGAAACACTAACTCATTTATGAAGGAGTGAAGACTAATGGCTGTGAAAAAATTACTAAAGAGACTCATTCAAAAAGAAGGCGTGAAGTTTTTGAAGAAGAAAGCAGTGCCAATCATAAAAGAACAGTTAAAGAAAAGAAAGGGTAGATAAGGGATGAAAACAAAAGTTTACCTTGCAGCTTTTGGTATGTTGTTAAGCTTGTCTGCGTGTTCGCCAATTGAAGATACAAAAAATACGTTGGCTTACGTAAATGATGTGGAAGATTATATGAATGAGATTACACAGTTTGCCAACGAATTTCCGGAACAAGCAGAGCAAGCGATAACGGATGAGAATGTTGCAGCATCACTGGAAAAAAATGTAGAGGATTTACAAAATGCCATCGATACAATTGAAAACACTGAAGCACCAGAATTAATTGATAGTCTGCATGCTGAGTTGGTGCAACAAAATGAAGCATTATCTACGCATTTAGTTAAGCTTGAGGAAGGTTTGGAGAAAGGGACATTATCTGAGGCATTCATCGAGGACCAAGAATTTATGCAAACAATTAATGACATCACATCTATTTACAATGAAATTGAGAATCTTGGAGAATAGACTCCCGTGATCCTATTAAGTTAAAACAAGCAGAGACTGGGACAAAACAGAGTTGAGCGCTTCGCAAAAGGGAATAGCAAGTCACTCAGAAGGGAAACCGGAGCTGAGCGCTTGGCAAAAGATGTTAGCAAGTCACTCAGAAAGAAAACCAGAGCTGAGCGCTTCGCAAAAGGGAATAGCAAGTCACTCAGAAGAAAAACCAGAGCTGAGCGCTTCGCAAAAAGGATTAGCAAGTCACTCAGAAGGGAAACCAGAGCTGAGCGCTTCGCAAAAGGGAATAGCAAGTCACTCAGAAGAAAAACCAGAGCTGAGCGCTTCGCAAAAGATGTTAGCAAGTCACTCAGAAAGAAAACCAGAGTTGAGCGCTTGGCAAAAGGGAATAGCAAATTACTCAGGAACAAAACCAGAGTTGAGCGCTTCGCAAAAGGGAATAGCAAGTCACTCAGAAGAAAAACCAGAGCTGAGCGCTTCGCAAAAGATGTTAGCAAGTCACTCAGAAGGGAAACCAGAGCTGAGCGCTTCGCAAAAGATGTTAGCAAGTCACTCAGGAACAAAACCAGAGCTGAGCGCTTCGCAAAAAGGATTAGCAAGTTACTCAAAAGGAAAACAAGATCTGAATGCTTCGCAGGATTTTTTTCTGCCGGAAAAATAAGAATATAACAGTAAATATAAAAGAATACGAATCATAATATGTGTTTCTTACTGTCAGCGCCCAGCAAGCTGCTTACACTCTGTTACAATGTTTAGCTACTTCTTCATAAAAGAGAAGAGGTTAGGACAAAAGGTTTGCAGCAACTCAACTAAAAAGGCCGAACTATGATTAGACAAGCTCACACATCGGGAACATGCTACAATAGTTCAGCTTTCTATATTGATAATTTAGCTCATAGATCAATAGGTGATGTTAGTTATGTTTCCTAACCTTTATCATTACTTAATAACTTCTGTCCCAAAACTTTGCGCCTTACTTCATTTTTCATTCATTTTTTCCTCTTAAGGGATAAAGCGCTTTTTCCACCGTTTTAGCGTTTTTTTCAGTGATTTCATTTTTTCTTGGAATGGGATCATATATATCCGATGAATCTTCCCAAGTTTGTGGCAACTTAAATGGAGATTCCTTTTCCCACTTTTCAATCCAATCAGAAGGTAATGGTCCTGTTCCGCTTGAATTTTCAATCATTTCTAACCAAATAAGTGACCAAGCTCTCGGAACTACCCGCCAGATATCATATCCACCCCCACCAACGGCTATCCATCTTCCTTCACAATATTGATGAGCGAGTTGGTGAGCGAGCCTTGGTATTTCTTTATATATTCTCATTGTTGCCGAAAGATGTGTTAACGGATCAAAGTAATGCGCATCAGCACCATTTTGGGTGAAAATAATATCTGGTTTAAAAAACGCTGCTACTTCTTTAAAGGACGTTTCGTATGCATGTAGCCACGAATCATCCTCTGTAAAAGCGTCTAAAGGTATATTAAAAGAATAGCCATATCCATGACTATGACCTCTTTCGTTAATATTCCCTGTTCCGGGAAATAAGTATCTACCGGTTTCATGGATAGATAATGTACATACATTTGGGTCATCATAAAACGCCCATTGTACACCATCACCATGATGAGCATCCGTATCAATATAAAGGACACGGGCATTGTACTTTTCTCGTAAATATTTGATTGCCACTGAGCTGTCATTATAGATACAAAATCCAGATGCCTTACCTCTAAAGCCATGATGAAGTCCCCCGCCTAAATGAAGGGCGTGTTCTGCCTTCCCTTGCATGACATAATCAGCGGCAGTCAATGCGCCTCCAACAAGTAAGCTACTGGCCTCGTGCATTTGAGGGAAAATAGGTGTATCCTCGGTTCCAAGCCCGTAACTCTCTGCCTGCTCTTGGGGAAGCTCATCATTACCTGCTAACTTTACAGCACGAACATAACCTGGATCATGAATGAGTAATAATTCTTCTTCTGTTGCTATTCTAGGTGCAATCATTTGCGTGTCTTTTATCGCATGGATAGATTGTAGTAAATCTAAAGTTAATTTTAAGCGTTGCTGATTAAAAGGGTGCTCAGCATTAAAGCGATAGTTAAGTAATGCATCAGAATATAAAAAAACAGAACGGTCCATGATGTTCACTTCCTTGGATCTATAGGCCAGAGTACAGAATGTCCTTCCTCACGTAATTTGTCTACAAGAGAAAGCGGATTCATTGTTTGGACTCTAAGGACTATAATTTTATAATTACTATCCTCTTTATCTGGATAGACGAGGACACTAAGAATATTGGCTTTTAAATTACGAAATACGGAGGTAACCTCAAAGAGCTTACCTGTACGATTAGGCACTCTTACTTCGATTTGTGACCCTGGCTGATGGGCACCTGTTAATTCTACATAAGTATGAAGGAGGTCTGTCTGAGTCACAATGCCGACTAATTGGTTATCGTTGAGAATGGGCATACAACCGATGCGGTGCTCGTAAAGGGTCGCAGCGATATCCTCTACAAAGTCTAATGGGTGTCCAGAAATAATGTCCGTTTTCATAATTCGTTTAATTGGTTGTGAGAGGCCTTCTTTTAATTGAACTGTATCTAGTATAGAAGGCGTCGCATCCCGTATATCTCGATCTGTTACTAAGCCGATCAGGTGATTGGCTTCATCGATAATGGGCAAATGGCGGATTTTTTGATCACGCATGAGTTGGAGTGCATCAGCAATGAGGTGATTTTCTGTAAGTGTAAAGATTTCCTTCTTCATCATTTCTTCAACAATCATTTAAAATCCCCCTTTTTAAGAAAAACTAATACATAAAGCGATTCATAAATCGAAGTTTATCGAACTGTTGAATGGAATCTGTGCTTACCCGATTACCAATCCGGGCCATTAGACAATTAGCGGGATGGGAGCTGATTTCTGGATCATCGGTAGCAAACCAAACAAGTCCCCCTGCATTCATCATCTTTTCCATGATTTTGCGATACTCCCATACGTTTAAACCAGTTCCTTTTAAGTCCCAATGCCAATAATATTCGGTAGTAATAACAATATAATCTTCCATCGCATCATCCATCATCGATACGCGTAAGATACTTTTTCCAGTTCCCGTTCCTCGAAAGGCAGGAATCACTTCTATTGCCCCTAGTTCTATGAGATTATTCATTTTCCCTTCTGACCATCTTTCTAACGGATCTGGATATAAATAAGTTGCATAGCCTACGATCGTATCTCTAAATCTAGCAATAATGATTCTTCCTTCAGGTAAACCAGCAATCTCAATTAAGGCCTTCCTCTGTTGCTCTGGAGGTCTGAAAGCAACAAGATCATGATGAAAGTCATAGGTTTTTAGAACGTCGGCAGATATCGGTCCTTCAATGATTAATTCTCCGTTTGCCGTATTCAGTTTCATCGCATTATACGTTTTCAGATGCTGCAATTCATTCACCGCCTAAAACAATTAATCTTTCTATCTATTATACATAAACTACTGAAGCGCTTTCATATAAAAAACATCAATTTAATGACAATTTAAAATAATATGTAGATTATATAAAAATTTTAGTGGGAATTGAAACCTTTTTATTTTAATTGCCCTATATTTGATCAATGGAAAGGGAGGATTTAACATAATATTTACGTCAGCCTTTTTAGATTACTCTTAACAGGCAATGTAGCCGTGAAGAAAATCATAGCAATAAAAGAAGTAAGAACGTTTGTTAAAGCTATCAGTATAAAATTAAAAACCCAGAGTAGCTTCAACACCAGATGAAGTAATGGAGAATGTAAAATCTTACTTCACAGTAGGTAAGTATAAAAAAACAGCTAGCTGATCGAACTGTTGACATTTTTGAAAAAAGTGGCTGCACAAGCAAATAAGCATATCTCTAGAGCAGATAGCAATTGGTAGGTGAGAGTAAATCTAAGTATATTTTAGATTTAGTATTTACTAGTAAAAATGAAGATGTAACGATAGCAAGACAAGAAGAATGGAAGAAGGATAGACCATTTTTTAGTTCAGATGTACGAGCCCTGGTAGCTTAACATCCTTACCAATTTCCCTTCAGATGTACGCCTGAATCTCCTTTATTCATCTAACCGTGATTGGAAAAAATCATATCAATAACACAGAAGGTAACAACTTTTAATGGTTATCCAATCTTAACTTACAGTTTAATAAGTCTTTATAGATAATTTACTGCCTTATAATTTAAAAAATTGTGAAAAAAAAGTATTTATATTATAATAGTTTAAACAAGTTTAAAGGGGGATAAATGAACATGAAATTGGAAGCGCTGCCAGCAATACAAGGTAACCATAATTTGAAAAATTATGAGGAAGCGTATAATAGTTTTGATTGGACAGAAGCGAAAAAGCAATTTTCTTGGTACGAAACAGGGAAAATGAATTTGGCGTACGAGGCAATTGACCGCCATGCTGAAAGTGATAAGAAAAACAAGGTAGCGCTCTATTATCGTGAAGGTGAGAATAAAGAGAAGTATACCTTTAAAGAGATGAAGGACTTTTCAAACCAAGCGGCTAATGTACTAAAAGCACATGGAGACGTTGAAAAAGGTGATCGCGTATTTGTTTTTATGGGACGTTCACCAGAACTTTACTTCTCAGTTCTTGGCGCAATCAAGCTAGGTGCCATAGTCGGACCACTATTTGAAGCCTTTATGGAGGGAGCAGTAACAGACCGTTTAGAGGATAGCGAAGCAAAAGTCCTTATTACGACTCCTGAACTATTAGATCGTGTACCCGCTGATAAATTACCAAACTTAAAACATATTTTTGTTGTTGGTGAGAATGTAGAAGAAAATGGAAAATTATTAGATTTTCGTAAATATATGCAAAAGGCTAGTAAAGAATTAGAAATTGAATGGGTAGAACCGACAGACGGTCTAATTTTACATTATACTTCTGGTTCCACTGGTAAACCAAAAGGTGTGCTGCACGTTCACAATGCGATGATTCAACATTATCAAACGGCGAAATGGGTATTGGACTTAAAAGAAGATGATGTTTATTGGTGCACGGCTGACCCAGGTTGGGTAACAGGAACTTCTTATGGTATTTTCGGACCTTGGTTGACAGGAACATCAAACCTTATTGTCGGAGGCAGATTTAGCCCAGAAACATGGTACCAGGCGATTGAAGATTATGGTGTTACGGTTTGGTATAGTGCACCAACAGCTTTTCGTATGTTAATGGGCGCTGGGGATGAAGTAGTGAAGAAATTCAACTTAAGCACTCTACGACATGTGTTAAGTGTAGGTGAACCATTGAATCCTGAAGTGGTGAGATGGGGAGTGAAAGTATTCAATAAGCGTATTCATGATACGTGGTGGATGACTGAAACGGGTGCTCAACTCATTTGTAACTACCCAAGCCTAGAAATTAAACCTGGCTCCATGGGTAAACCAATTCCAGGGGTAAAAGCAGCCATTGTCGATGACCAAGGGAATGAACTACCACCAAATCGCATGGGTAATCTGGCCATAAAAAAAGGGTGGCCATCTATGATGCACACCATTTGGAATAATAAAGAGAAATATGATTCTTACTTTATGCCAGGTGACTGGTATGTTTCAGGTGATTCCGCTTATATGGATGAAGATGGATATTTTTGGTTCCAAGGGAGAGTCGATGATGTAATTATGACGTCCGGCGAACGGGTAGGACCATTTGAGGTAGAAAGTAAGCTCATCGAACATCCAGCTGTTGCTGAAGCTGGTGTCATAGGAAAACCGGACCCGGTTCGTGGCGAGATTATAAAAGCCTTTATTGCGCTAATCGATGGTTATGAAGCAACAGATGAACTGAAAGAAGATATTCGTCAATTCGTTAAAAAGGGGTTAGCTGCACACGCTGCACCTCGTGAAATCGAATTCCGCGACAAACTGCCAAAAACACGTAGTGGTAAAATCATGCGCCGTGTATTAAAGGCTTGGGAATTAGATTTACCTACGGGCGACTTATCTACAATGGAAGACTGAGCAAAGAGGTGAGTTGCGAGTCAATGATTGAGGTATTCCTCTCTAATTGACTCGCTTTTTTATTGTTTTTTCAAGTATAGAGAGTGTTGTTTAGAAAAAAGGGGGGGAAGTAGCTATGAGTGAATGTTTTATATGTAATAAACATGCTGGAAAAATTGCAACTGCTGGAGTCATAATTTATGAAGATGAGTATATCTATGTGGGGCATATTGATAGTAATGGAAAGCCTAACTACTTAGGCCATATTATGATTGATTTAAAAAGACACGTACCGACACTCGCTGAAATGACAGGAGAAGAAGCTAGGGCATTCGGGGTTATAATGGCTAGAGTTAGTAAAGCACTAAAATATTCAGAAAGCGCTGAACATATCTACTCGCTTGTTTCGGGGAATTTTGTTCCACATCTTCATATGCATTTAATCGCTCGTTATCCGAATACGCCAGAAGAATATTGGGGTCCGCTGGAAGTTTACAATTGGGATGAGGCTCCAATGGGCGAAAACAAAGAAGTAGTGGAACTTTGTAATCGTCTGAAAACATATTTAGAGAATAATCCTCATGAATAACCACATGAAAGAATTTAGTTGGGTGGGAAGTCAAGAAGACTTTGTAGATAGACAAAATATTACCTATGTAAACCATATAATAGTAGGCCGATATGGAGGAAATTCGAATGCAGGTCAATATAAGAATGAAGATGGATGCTTAGTATGGCTTAACGAAAAGGAAGATTGGGAGTTCGTTATTGTTTTAGATGCACATAACACAGCCGAAAGTGCTGAAAAAGTGTTAGGATTGTTTGAGGATGGAAAGGCTCAAATAAAACCTTTATTGTCTATGACTGCATCTCAGAAAACTTTTAAGATGTTAGAAGAAAACATAATAAGTATGTTTCAATCTAAGAAATTTTTATCTATCTGCCAAAAGACACAGGGAGAAACAGCTTGTTTGATTGTCGTTAGGAAAGATAAATATATTTGGTGGTTTTCGGTTGGGGACTGTGTTCTTTATTTATTTCATCCAGAACTTTCCTCATTAGGACAATACCAATTAAACCAAAGGCAATTCTATGAGTGGATAGGACAAGTCAATACTTTTGAACAAGAAGTACCTTGCTACAGTGTTGGTATCAGAGAGTTAAGACAAGGAGAAAATCACCTCTTGCTGACCACAGATGGTTTATTAGAATGTCCGAATGAACCCTATTCAAACCCTCAAAACATTTATCATGCTTTCGCCAGTTCGAAGGAAGAAGAAAGCATGAAAACATTGTTTCGATGTATCGAAGAAAATAATGTAAGAGATAACACGACAATTATTTCTTGGAAAACATCTATTTTAAAGAAAGTTACTTTACCAAGTGATCAAACGTAAAAATATAAAGATAAATAAAAAAGAGGTGCGAATGCACCTCTTTAAATCTCTAAATTTCTCATTGTTCTATTCTTCATCACTCGTATCCGGTTGATCTTCTTCCGCAGGAGGATTTTCTGTTTCACCTTGAGGCTTTTCCTCTTCCGGTTTTTCTTCTGGTTTGCTATCCGTTTCTGTTTCCTTATCTGTTTGTTCCTCTTTAGGCTCGTTTTCTTTTACTTTGTCCTCTTGTTTTGGCTTCTCTTCTTCCTTCACTTTGCCAACTTGGACTTTGCTTGAAGGTGAAGATTCATTACCGGCAATATCAACTGCTGTAACATGGTACTCACCATTGCCACCTTTATAGCCTAAGGAGTCACCGGCTTTTATACTGGCTACTTTTTTACCGTCTTTATATACACGATAACCAATGACGTCATTTTCAGGATGTTGCCCCCAAGTGATGGAGTTACCTGATGCTTTAGCATTTGGTGCAGCTGGCTTTTTGCCATTTTCACTCATTTTATCGGCTGCAACGAGTACTTTAGCCCATTTATCCCTTTTCGGCAATAAATCACTTGGGTTCGCTCTAATGCCAAATAGTTTTTCAATATAATCGGCATCTATGACCATACCAGGCTCAGAAAATTCCGCTGGTGTGGATTCAAGTGCCAAATACTTTTTATCCCCTATATAGACAATTCTACCTGTTCCAAGACTATCATCTGATTTAGACGGAACATATTTTGCATTAAAGATGTCAGTATCAACAAGTCCTGCTTCAGAGCAAGCTTGAGAAGGGATTAAACCACTAATTGCACAGAATGAGCGACTGACTATACCATCAGGTCGTTTAAAGGTTTTATCTGGCTTCATGAGTTCAGGATTTACATCATAAGCAGCGTTCATCAAATCAGCCCATAAGTAATTATTACGTGCGCTATAAGATAAACTACCACTTGCTTTTAGAGACTTAGGCGTATCGTAGCCACTCCATAGACCAGCGGTTACATTTGGGTTAGACGCGACGAACCATGCATCTTCAAAGTTATTACCTGTCCCTGTTTTTCCTGCCCAATCGGCACTAAATTTTAAACGGTTTTTAACAGCAGTGGCTGTCCCACTATTAATAACCCCACGCATCACATCTATTGTTAAGTAAGCTGTTTGCGGAGTAAAGACTTCTACTTCCTTCGTTTCATGCTCGTAGATGACATTGCCTTCTTTATCAGTAATCTTATCAATCATATAAGCATCTACGAATTTACCGTTATTAGCAAATGTAGTAAATGCATTCGTATTTTCCTCAACGGAAACACCATTTGTTAATGAACCTAATGCAGCTGATCTATTCGTTTTATCTTCTGCGGTTAATGTGGTTATACCCATCTTTTCAAGATATTGTGCCGGATTTTGGCTCAAAATATCGGTATAAAGTTTAACCGCTGGGACGTTATAAGATTGTTCAACGGCATACCTTGCTGAAACTAAACCATGGTAGGTAAAAGAATAGTTTTTTGGCCAATAGTCACTTGAACCTGGATTTAAGCGCAGTGGCACATCGGGAAGAATACTTCCTGGTTGTGCTGCACCAAGTTCGAATGCAGGACCATAAACAAGTAATGGTTTCATGGTTGAGCCGTTTGGTCTTAACGTATCGGTTGCATGGTTAAGGTCTTCATTTAAGGATACACCCTTGCCACGACCACCAACAAAGCTCAGAATTTTCCCTGTACTGTTTTCAATAAGTTGTCCACCAACCTCCACTGGTTCCATTACTTCTTTTTCTTCACCATCGATTACATAGGTTGCACTTTTGGCTGGGCCGTAGTTAGGATAATCTTTAACAACTTTTTGCCAAGCTTCATAAATATCTTTATCAATAGTTGAGTGAACATGATAACCATTCTGTCTTAATGCTCGATCAGCTAAAATAAGATATTCGTTTTTAAGGTCACCAGTTAAATCAGCTTCTTCATAGCCATCTTGTTCTGCTAAGATGGATGCTAAAAGCTCCTTGGCGCGGTCTTGAATTTCATAAGTTAAATAAGGGTATTTTTCAATTGCATCATCATTTTTCGGTTTTCTAAAGTCAGCAACAATATCATACTCACTAGCTTCTTTATATTCTTTTTCAGTAATTCTTTCATCATCGTACATTCTCTTAAGTACGACTTTCATACGATCAATGCCTGGTTGTAGAGACTCTTCATCCTTTAAGCCACCACCTTGTTGGAATGGTGTATAACCAAAAGGTGACTGAGGCATACCAGCAATGAAAGCTGCTTGAGGTATAGACACATCTTTAGCATCAACACCAAATAAACCTTGGGCAGCAGCCTGAACGCCAGCGATATTTCTACCTTCCGCATTGCGGCCAAAAGTAGAGACATTTAAATAAGCTTCAAGAATCTCCTCTTTATCGAAATAATTCTCTAACCTTAATGCGAGTAAGATTTCTTTTGCTTTTCGATCAAAAGAAACTTCGTTTGTTAAGATCTGGTTTTTTATCAGTTGCTGAGTTAATGTACTTCCTCCAGATTGAGTAGAGGCGTTAGTTACTTCTTGAAACAGTGCACGTAGGATAGCTTTTGGCACTACACCTTCGTGCTCATAAAAGTACTCATCCTCTGTGGCAATAACAGCATCTCTCAAATATGGTGAAACATTTTCTAGCTTCACTTCTTCTCTTTCAAGGTCCGTTCTTACATTTCCTAAATATACATCACCAGCGAAATATAATTTTGAGGTTTCCTCATAATTATAGATATCTTTTTGCATATTTTCATAAGAACGAAGGGGTTCATCTTTAACAAGAGAAGCAAAATAGCCAATACCTGTGGCACCTGCAAATGCCCCACCTAAGATAACGGTAATTGCAAGTATTAATAATAAGTTCCATATAACTTGATATGTAATACGTGCGCCTTTTTTGGTTTTATTATGAGTTAAAAAACCGAACGCGGCTTTTGCTTTTTCTTTTATCTTGCTGAAGGTCTCATTCATTCGTTCATCCCTCCTAAAATCAAATACATTATAGCATAACCTAACAGGTAATATGACAAGGTTCGTCATAAAGTACAAAATTCATATTTTTCCTATTGGGATGAAAAAAAGTTAAAAAAACGTCATATTGACATTGGTTATTCTTTTATGATAAAAATGCATTATTACGATTCAATTTAATATTAGCGTTGATGGGTCATAAGTAGTCATTCTATCCCTGTTTTCAGAAAGTCGACGGTTTGCTGTGAGTCGATACAAATAGAAGTGCGAAATACCTCCCGGAGCTTTTACTGCGAATGAATATATCTAGTAGTAGTAAACGGTATTTCCGTTATCAGTGAAGAGTGGAGAATAATAGTGTTCTCAAACTGGGTGGTACCGCGCAAAGAAATGCGTCCCTGCAATGAGCAGGGGCGTATTTTTTTTGGATAAAAATTTATCTTTTATGAAATAAAGGAGGAAAAGTGGATGAATTTATTAGAAGATTTACAGTGGAGAGGCATTATTTATCAACAAACAGATGAAGAGGGGATGAAGGATCTTTTAGAAAAAGAAAAGATTTCCTTATATTGTGGGATGGATCCGACTGGTGATAGTATGCATATTGGTCATTTATTACCCTTCTTAACATTGAGAAGGTTTCAAAATGCTGGGCATCGTCCGATTGTGTTAGTAGGGGGGGCAACTGGGTTAATTGGTGATCCAAAGGCGACAGAAGAAAGAACACTACAAACGATTGAGAAAGTACAAGAAAATGTTGCTTCTTTATCACAGCAATTAGAACGTATTTTTGATTTTGAAGGAGATAATGGAGCGACATTAGTCAATAATTACGACTGGACATCGAGTATGAATATTGTCACTTTCCTCAGGGATTACGGTAAACATATTGGGGTTAACTATATGTTAGCTAAAGATACGATTGCTAAAAGATTAGAATCAGGTATTTCTTTTACGGAATTCACTTATACGATTTTACAAGGGATGGACTTTAAGCATCTTTATGAAAATCATCAATGTAAAATTCAAATTGGCGGCAGTGATCAGTGGGGTAATATTACAACTGGGCTTGAGCTTATCCGTAAAATGGTTGGAGAAGGTGCAAAAGCATACGGTATGACCATTCCGCTTGTGACAAAAGCTGACGGTACGAAGTTTGGAAAAACAGAAGGTGGAGCCATTTGGTTAGATGCCGAAAAAACATCACCTTATGAGTTTTATCAGTTCTGGATTAATACAGCAGATGCAGATGTCATTAAATACTTGAAATACTTCACATTCCTATCACGTGAAGACATCGAAGCTTTGGAAGTAGCTGTCCAAGAAGAGCCTCATTTACGTAAAGCACAAAAGGCATTAGCAGAAGAAATGACGAGACAAATACATGGTGAAGCAGCATTGAACCAAGCGCTGAAAATTACTGAAGCCTTATTCAGTGGACAAATTAAAGAGTTAACCGCTGCGGAAGTAAAGGAAGGGTTTAAGGATGTTCCTTCTTATCAACATACTGGAGAGGGCAATATTGTTGACTTACTTGTAGAGGCTAAAATTTCGCCTTCTAAAAGACAAGCGAGAGAAGACGTAACGAACGGTGCAATCTACATTAACGGTGATCGTATGCAACAGGTTGATTATCAGTTGAGTGAGCAAGATAAAATAGAGGGTCAATTTACAGTTATTCGTCGCGGGAAGAAGAAATATACATTAATTCAATATTAAAATGAAGTAGCCTATTTCTAAAAATTAGAGATAGGCTACTTATCTTTAGTAAACAGTTTTTCTGCATTTTTTTAATGCTATTAAGCGTATTAAGCGTGGCCGATTATAGCGTTGTACGATAATAATAGGTAAATTAAATATTAATGCATAGGCAATCATTACCCAACCTGCCCAAATGGGGTTCCAAATGAAAAATAAACATGCAGGTGGTATGGATAGCCAGTGGGTGAGCTCTGCTCTTCTAGATTCATATAAGAAAACTTCAAGGTCTGACAGAGAAACACCCTGTAAGTTTTGTTTTTCGTATCCTTTAGAAATAATATGCTTACCATCTGGAATTTTATGTTTCCACTGTCTTACCTTAACCAGCCATTGCCAAAGCTCTCCGTTTTTCTCCCATTTTTTTGATTGATAAAGATGAGAATCATTTTTAAACCAACGGAGTGGTAGAGAAGCTAGTAAAAGAGATAAACTGATGTGAATGAAACCCCATGCAAGAATATTAACTGTCAAAAGAGCGAGTGGTGTAAGGGTGAAAATCGGAAAAATATTCATACTTTTACCTTCCTACCACGCCAGTTCACCCTTTTTTTAATTCGCGTTAAATAAAGAGAATATACAAATGTTAGTGTAAAGAAACAAAATAAAAATGGATAAAGGACAATACTCGCTATATGAAAACGACCGATTTTTTGAGACTGCAAAATAAGATGATAGATGTAAAGAAGATAAAATCCTAATGAAATAAGTAATAAGCTAAGACTGCTTTGCCATAGTGACAATAAGATGAATGCAACGGAAGAAAAGGCACCGGCAATCCATAAACTTATTAGTATGGTAATAAAAGAATGAGTAGCCTTTGAAGCTGTAGCAAAGCTTTTAGTCCAACCTTCAATCAAACCTTTGATCCCCTCTGGGTACATACGAAAGCTGATAAGGTCTTTACCGCTAATACAATGGACTGGGAATCCCTCTTTACTAAAAATTCCTCCTAACACAAGATCATCCATAATCGCTTCCCCGACTTTTTGATGCCCGCCTGTCTGTAGATATTCATGTGTATTACATAAGATACACGGACCGAATGCACCTGCAGGTGGTATTTTTTGACGAAAAATGGTAAAGACATTCATGCCTGCAAAAACAATCATATTAAATAGTAAGGATAAGTTTTCATAGGATTTTTTAATACGATGAAAAGGCTGTACAGAGAGAATACCGGTTTTTCCGTATCGTTCATATGTTTGCATTAAATTCTGCAAGCTATCAGGATGTTCAAAGAATGTATCAGCATCAAGGAATAATAAGAAATCACCATTCGCTTCGTTCGCGCCAAGCCAGCAGGCCGCTGACTTTCCTTTCCAATTTTCTCTTAATGTGTTGGTATTTAAAACCTTTGCACCGTAATGCATAGCAATAGAAGCTGTGCTATCTACCGAACCATCATCGATGACAATAATTTCTCTTGGCTGCATAATTTGTTGCTGTAATGAAGTGAGTAAGTTCGGCAATCGTTTCGCTTCATTTCGTGCGGGTATAATGATAGATACCTGTTCTATAAGTGGTGAAACCAGTTTTGTACTTTTTTTTTCAGCAGTGGGAATTTCCCATAACATTAGCTTCCCAGAAAGGAGGCCAAATATAATGAACAAGACAAGTACGGTGAGAATACCGGTCAGAACCATGAATGTTACGCCCTTTCTTTTTCAGCAGTCATTATTTTATCACGCACTTGCATACCGCTAAGTGTGACCATCGGCATACCGCCACCTGGGTTTACGGTTCCGCCTGTGAAAAATAAATTCTTATACTTTTCACTTTGTTTAGGGTGTTTAAAGCCTTTGTTTTTGCTCTTATCAGAAACGGTTCCATAGATAGAACCACGATGAGAGTTGTATTTTTCTTTGATATCTTCAGGCGTCCAAAAATCCTCTGTAACAATGGATTGGCGTAAATTAGTCAATCCCATTTCTTCTAATTTAATGAGTACAGTCGTCCTTAAGTGCAAATAATCCTCTTTTGTGAAGGGCTGATCTTGGATATACGGGATATGTGGCAGTACTTTAAGATTTTCATGGCCAACTGGAGCCTGACTTGGGTCTGTTTTATTGACATTGACTAAATAGATCGTTGGATCATCTGGTAGTTGTTTTTTATGAAATATTTTATTCATCTGTGTCTTTAAATCTCTTGAGAAAAAGAAATTATGATGACGTAATTGTGGGTATTGGTTTTTAACACCAAGATGAATCACTAAACCTGAGCTAGAGGGCTCAAACTTTTTTTCAAGTTTATTAATGTAGCCTATGTTTTCATTCAATAAAAATTGATAGGTTGGAATGACTTCCATATTGGAAATATAATAATCAGCCTTTAGGGTGGTACCATCTGCTAGAATGGCTTCTGTGACTTTATTTTTGCTAGTAGATAATTTTGTTACCTCTTGACCGTGGTAAATATGAACACCAATTTCTTGAGCAAGTTTTGTTAAACCTTCTGCAATTTTGTGCATACCACCAGGCACATACCATACCCCTTGCTTATGCTGCATATAAATCATCATATTAAGTATAGCTGGTGCATCATAAGGTGAAGAGCCAACATATTTGATAAAATAAGAGAGCATTCTCTTGAGATGATGATGACTAATATGATGCTCGATGGCATCATACATCGTGGAAAATAAATCAAACCCTCTAAGTGAGCGGATGATTCCGTGATGTTTGATTACTTCTAATGTTGAATCAAGCCCATGCTTATAGTAACCTTCATTAGTCATTTCATATAACCCTTTACAATAATGAAGGAACTGCTCATATTCTTCTATATCCTTGGATGTTAAATCATCATTTTCAGTGAGCATTTGTTCTAAATTTGAGAAGAGATCAAGCATTTTTCCATCTGGAAAGAAAGCACGCCATTGGTGTGCTACTTCCTTTATTGGAATATATTCAGACATCTGTTTGCCACTGCCGTTAAACAATCTTTCAAAAATATGCGGCATGGTTAAAATACTTGGTCCAAGATCAAAACCAAACCCATCTTGCTCAAGCCTATTTAATTTTCCACCGAGGTGAGCATTTTTTTCATATAATGAAACTTGAAAACCGCTCTGTGCTAAGGAAATACTAGTGGACAGTCCGCCGAGTCCACCGCCGATGACAATGGCTGTTCGCTTCATTAATTATCCCCCTTAATTAGCTAAATCCATTCTTGTATTATTTAATATATCCGCCACATCATCATAGATCATCGCATGCTTTTCTTTAAAACAGTTATATTGTTTGTTTCTAATTTGTGCTAAGTAGCTTCTATAAACTCTTGCAGCGGATAATACTTGGAATTGAGAGTCACGATCAAATAGATGATAGCTCGTTTCAAAGCTGTCATATTCGTTTTCAGCCTTTTGGGCAAGTTCCTCCCAAATTGAAATAAATGAAGGGTTAATCACACCTCTTGAAAGTTCTCCAGTTGAATATTGATATTTTACTAGCAAATTTTCTGGGATATATATACGTTGATGATTGCGATAATCTTCACCAATGTCTCGTAAAATATTTGTTAATTGCATAGCATTTCCTAATTTAATAGCTATTGGTCTTAGTTGTTGGTAATGCGCCTTAGCGATAATAGGTAGCAGCATAAGGCCGACAGTTCCGGCTACATGATAACTATACTTCAACAACTCATCTATTGTACGAGGGGCTTTGAAGGAAATATCCATTGCTTGTCCTTCTAATTGTTCAAAAAAAGGTTGAATATTCATTTCATAGCGGTTAAATACATCTCGTAATGCTCTCCATAAAGGTAAATCTAGCTCCTTATTATGTTGAAACAGGACAAGTTCATCGTGTAGTTGCTCCAGACGGGTAACTTTTTCCGCCGTACTGTCATGAAGGTCGACTGCATTATCTGCCATTCTACAAAAAGCATAAATGGCATACACTGCATTCGCTTTTTCCTTCGGTAGATGAGAAAAGGTATAGTAAAAACTATTTGAATAGTTTTGGATGATTTTTTCACAATAATAATAATCGGCTAATAGCTGCTGATTCATTACATGCCCCCCTTAAATTTTCTCGTATGCTTTCTCGTCATCTAATATAAGCTCCTCTGAGGCAATTTTTGCTGATAATAATACAATCGGTACGCCTGCGCCAGGATGTGTACTACTACCGGTAAAGTAAAGATTTTCACAATAAGTAGCTTTACTTTGCGGGCGTAAGTGATTGCTTTGGGTCAAATTTGGTCTTAATCCAAAACACGCTCCATTATAAGCGTTAAATCGATGTTTGAAATCCATTGGAGTGATATGTGTTTCAGAAATAATGTGTTCTTCAATATCTTCGAATCCAGGCATGGTTGATAATTTTTTCATGACTTGCTCGCGGTAGTGTTGCGAGGTTTCATGCGTCCATTCATCCTTAGCTGTAGAGAGCTCAGAAACAGGAACAAGTATATAGAGACCATCTTTATCTTTAGGTGCCATTGTTTCATCAAGTTTTGAGCCGATATAAACATAAAAAGAGGGGTCATTTAATTGGTTACCTTCGAATATATCGTCAATGTTTCTCTTTAAAGATTGACTAATATAAAAATTATGGACAGTGTCTAGTTGCTCCACTTTTTTATCCAACCCTATATACATGAGAAAGCAGGAACATGAATATTTCATTTGATCAATCTTTTTATCTGTATATTTCTTTCCTTTAGTGCGCTGATCTTGAATGAGATGTTTCATGGCATGAGGAAAGTCTGCGTTGCACATAACATAATCAGAATGGACAACTTGGTTGTTTGCCTGTATACCATATGCTTTTCCATTTTTTATTAAGATCTGTTGCACGTCGCAGTTGTAATTAATTTTACCTCCTAGTTCTAAGAAAAGTTTTTCCATTGATTTTGCCATCGTATGCATTCCACCTTTTATAAACCAGACCCCATAAAGTATTTCAATCATTGGGATAATCGTATATAAAGATGGTCCAGTATAAGGAGAAACCCCAATATATAATGTTTGGAAGCTCAGCATACTTTTTATTTTGTCATTTTTGATGTACTTTCCAATAAATGAATCTGCACTATCTAATGTTCTTAATTTGAGAGCTTGCCTCAATACTTTGGGGTTGTAAAAATCTTTTCCATTCCTAAAAGGTTTTTGTAGAAAGTGTTCTTTGGCAACTAAAAACCGTTTGTATATTTTTTCTAAATAGGTGAGGAATCCTTGGGCATCTTTCTCATCAATATCTTCAAGTGTTTTCATTAATTCAACTAAGTTTGAGGATATTTCATAATGATCTTGAGACTGTTCACTGAAGAAAACAGCGTACATCGGATCGAGTTTTTGCATAGGAATATAATCATCAGGATCTCTTCCGGCAAGTTCAAATATCTCTCTGTATAGTTCGGGCATCATCACGATAGTCGGCCCGAGGTCAAATGTGAAGCCATCTTTTTCGATACGATTCATTTTACCTCCAGGATTACTATCTCTTTCATAAATTTCTACATCATAGCCTGCTTTTTGTAATCGTATCGCACTAGCTAATCCTGCAACACCTGCTCCGATGACTACAACACTTTTTGTCTTTTCCATTGCTTCGCTCCTTTTTTTTCTGTACCTAATGAAAAGGAGAAAGTCTAGAATTTAAGTGACACATATGTCACTTAAGTTAAAAAAAAACCTTTCCTTTTACAATAGATAAATATCCTTAATAGTCTTATTTCAAACCTTTTTTTAAAAATTTATTTATTCTAAGATTTTTTCCCTTTTATCTCATATCATTTTTAATATTTATCTCTTTATCTATATATGTTGCTGAATAAAAAAATAGTAGAAGAAATTGAGTGGACCTGTTTTGTATAGTAAAAAAGCAAATAGAAGCTATAGCTCTCTATTTGCGCGATATTTCTTTAGCTTCCTAGCAGCAGATGCTTGGCTAATTCCTAGTAATTCAGCTACTTTATAGCTTGAGGGATATTGTTTATACGTATGTAAGAGAATATGTTTTTCAATTCTTTCTATTCTCTCTTTTAAGCTTTCATTATTCTTTTGTAGTGGTAAGTCAATAAGGTCTGGTTCGATTTGCTTGTTCTTAAAGAGTGCTTGGGGTAGGTGACTTGGGTAAATAATGACAGAATCAACTGTTAAGACAAGTCTTTCTATTAAATTCTCAAGCTCGCGCACATTTCCTGGCCAATGATACTCTGTTAAGTATTCGTAAGTCTCATTATGAATCTCTTTCTCCATATGATATTTATTGTTCATGATGGACAGATAATGACTTACTAAAAAGATGATGTCTTCTTTCCGTTTTTTTAAAGGGGGAATTTCAATGGGAATTACATTGATACGATAATAAAGGTCAAGGCGGAAATCACCTTTATTGACCATTTCCTCTAATGGGCGATTCGTGGCTGTAATCAGTCTGAAGTGACTCGTTCGCTCTGTATTACTGCCAACTCTTTTAAACTTCTTTTCTACAAGTACTTTTAATAATTTGACCTGTAAGGATAACGACAATTCTCCAATCTCATCTAAAAATAATGTGCCATGATGTGCTTGTTCAATTAACCCTTTTTTTCCATGCTTATGGGCCCCAGTGAAGCTCCCTGGTTCATAGCCAAAAAACTCCGTTTCGAATAAACTTTCTGGAATGGTACTGCAGTTAACCTCAATGAATGGTTCTTTTTTTTCTTTACTTAGTTGATGGATTTTTCTTGCCCACATACTTTTTCCAACACCAGATTCACCTAATAATAAGACGGTTGCGTTTGTATTGGCTACCCGATGAATCGTTCGTTTGATTTCTTCCATTTTTTTGTTACGATATTGGGCATTTTCTTGTTCTCTAAGTGCTTTTACGACCTGCTGATAATTTTGGATTTGTCGCTCTAGCTCTTTATATTGTAAATGAAGTTTATTTATTTCTGTTTGATCTTGAGCATAGCTCACTACGAATTGTATTTGATTGTTATTATCAAATATTGGGTAGGCGGTAGTCATAATGATTTTTCCTGTTAGCGTTTGCTGCATCAGTTCTACTTGTTGTTTCTTTTTTATTACTAGTGCTGTAATTGAAGGGTTAAATACGCCTTTTGCCTCTAATTCATAAACTGTTTTACCTAAGCAATCTTCTTGCCTTACACCATAAACAGACCAATGTTTTGGATTGAAATATAAGATTTCGCCTACGCCATTTGTAATTGTAATATTATTATTGGATGTGAGAACGATTGTTTCTATTAAATGATGAAGTGATGAATTTTCCATATAAAAACTCCTTTGCATATAAACCTCTCTTTAATTATACAATAATTCAAAATATAATTAATAATTAATTTATTGATTAAAAAAGTCAAAAATGAATTATTAAATTCATTAATGATAAAGAAGTTTCTTCATTTAATAAGTTTTATAAATTTGGCATAAGAATTGCATTATAAATAATAATATTCTAAATAATCACATAATGGAGGAATTGACATGACGACATTATTAACCACAGAGTTATCTGAATTAGACAAGAAGCATTTTATCCATCCAACTAGCTCAATTGCCCAGCAACAGGCGGAAGGTCCGAGCCATATATTTACAGAGGGTAAGGGCGTATATTTGACAGATACAAACGGACATAAAGTTATTGATGGTATGTCCTCGCTTTGGAATGTCAATATAGGCCATGGTGTGAAGGAAATGGCTGAAGCAGCTTATGAACAAATGTCTAAACTCGCCTTTACATCTAATTTTAGCACTTTTAGTAATGAGCCAGCGATCCGCTTAGCAGAAAAGTTGTCAAAAATACTACCAGGAGATCTGAATGCTGTCTTTTTTACATCAGGGGGTTCCGAATCAAACGATACGGCATTTAAATTAGCAAGACATTATTGGATATTAAAGGATCAACCAGAGCGCCAAAAAATTATTTCCCGGAAAATGTCGTATCATGGTGTTGCAATGGGGGCTACAAGTGCTACAGGGTTAAAACCGTTTCGTGATTTTACAAATGCTAATGCGCCCCATTTTCACTATGTAAATTCGAGCGTAGAAGAATTCCGTACATTAGTAGAGAAGGAAGGACCTGAGACAATAGCCGCTTTTATTGCTGAGATTGTTCAAGGTGCAGGCGGAGTCAACCTCCCACCAGAAGGCTACTTTAAAGAGATAAGAAAAATATGTGATGAATATGGCATCTTAATGATTATCGATGAAGTCATTACTGGCTTTGGAAGAACAGGAAAATATTTTGCCATTGAACATGAAGAGATTCAACCAGATATGCTTTGTTTTGCCAAAGGTGTAACAAGTGGATATGCCCAATTAGGTGGAGTTGCATTTAATGATCGCCTACACAATGATTTTAAGACTCTCTCAAAGGGCACTCTGTTGCATGGTTATACGTATAGCGGTCATCCAGTGGCTTGTAATGTTGCTTTGAAAAATATTGAAATCATTGAGAGAAATGGTCTTATTGAGAACGCGAAAAAAATGGGAGAGGAATTGTATAAAGGGCTAAAGTACTTAGAAGAAAAACATGAAATCGTGACAAATGCAAGAGGGTTTGGTTTACTTGGTGGCATTGACATTGTCAAAGATAGTCAATCTGGTGAGCGTTTTGCTGAATATTTAAGTCCACTCATTGTGAAGGAAGCTGCGAAGCTAGGGTTGATTTTGCGAACAGTTACGTATGATCATGACTCGATTGTTTTTTCACCGCCGCTCATCATAAACAAAGCAGAAGTAGAGCAGATGGTTAATATCCTTGACCAGGCGATTTCGAATGTAAAGAGAGAGGTGTTAAAAGGTTGAAGATTGATACAAATAAAAAAAAGTATATGCGCTACAACCCTGCTAATACTGATGAATTAATAGGAGAAGTAGAAGAATCATCCCTAGCGGAGGTAGACTTAGCGGCTACTTCTGCTAGGCAAGCCTTTTTAAAATGGAAAAACAAGCCTTCAATTGAACGTGGGGAAATTTTACGAGTAGCTGCAGATCTATTAGAAGCAAATATGGAAGAACTGGCTATACTTGCGACAAAAGAAACAGGAAAGGTTATAAGAGAGACGAGAGGTGAAATAGGAAGAGCAGCAGCGATTCTCCGATATTATGGGCAAGAAGGATGGAGACAAATTGGAGAGCATATTCCTTCTGCGTTTATTGGAAAAACTCTCTACTCTTCTAGAGTGCCGATTGGACCGATAGCTGTTATTTCTCCATGGAATTTTCCAATCGCCATCCCAATCTGGAAAATGGCCCCAGCATTAGTTTTCGGAAATACAGTTGTTTGGAAACCATCAGAGGAATCTACATTAACAGCAATAAAACTAGCAGAAATTCTGTGGCAAGCAGGGTTACCTAAAGATGTGCTACAAATGGTTAATGGTTCAGGAGCAACGATTGGAGAGGCATTAGTTCGTCATAAAGAAATAACTGCAGTTACATTTACAGGGTCAAACCAAGTAGGCAATCAAATTGCTGTTACTGCTGCATCTCAGCAAAAGAAGTACCAACTTGAGTTAGGCGGGAAAAACCCTGCGATTGTAATGGCTGATTGTGATTTATCTTTTGCTGCGCAATCATGTATAGACGGTGCAATGAAACAATCAGGGCAACGCTGTACAGCAACGGGCATCGTTTATGTTGAGGAGGCAGTCTATGATTCTTTTAAAACGATATTGGAGGATACAATCAATGAATTGAAAATAGGAGATCCATTATCAGAGATGACAGATATTGGTCCGGTGGTATCAAAGAGACAATATGAAAAAGTACAATCCTATATCCAAAAAGGATTGGGAGAAGGTGCAGAGCTTGTTTGCGGTAGGAAGTCGCTTGCTGATACATATTGGCAAAATGGTTACTATATTCAACCGACAATTTTTGAAAATGTGAAAGAAAACATGAGGATTGTTAAGGAAGAAATCTTTGGCCCAGTTCTTTGTTTAAGGAAAGTAGCGAATTACAAGGAGGCATTAGAAGCAACGAATTCCTCTAAATATGGCCTAAGCGCTTCTATTTTCACGAATAATCTTCGCCAAGCATTTCATTTTATTCAACATGCTGAAGCAGGTATGGTTCAAGTCAATGGAGAGACTGGAGGTGCAGAACCCCAAGCACCATTTGGGGGAATGAAGGCATCAAGCTCAGGTAGCAGAGAACAGGGACAAGCAGCAATTGAGTTTTTTACAGAGATAAAAACAGTATCTATACAAACTTTTGAAACATTAGATGGCAATTAAATCTGAAAGGGTTGAATTTTATTAACAAGAATAAAGTCCTGTCTCGATTCGATGTGTTGTTTTTGTCTTTTGGTGCAATGATTGGCTGGGGGTGGGTTGTGCTTTCAGGCAACTGGGTTCATACTGCTGGTTCTGTTGGAGCAACGATTGCCTTTATTGTTGGCGGTATTTTAGTTTCTTTTGTCGGACTTGCTTATGCAGAATTATCATCAGCAATGCCGACAAATGGGGGAACGATGATTTTTGCAGAAAGAGGTATTGGACGTAAGTCTGCTTTTATTGCTGCCTGGGGGTTAGCACTTTGCTATATATCAGTCGTCGCTTTTGAAGCAGTTGCCCTGCCGACCGTTGTAGAATATTTGTTTCCTAATTATAAAGTTGGTTATATGTACACCATCAATGATTATGATGTCTATCTATCCTGGGTTTTAGTAGGAGTCGCAGGTGCCCTATTTGTTACCATTTTTAACTTCTTTGGTGTGAAATCAGCTGCCTTTTTACAGATGGTATTGACGATCGTGATTGCTTTAATTGGTGTCATGCTCATTGCAGGTGCCGGTGTGACTGGAAGCTTAGCAGATGCTGAACCACTTTTTGTAGGGGGCGTTTCAGGTATTATTGTTGTTCTAGTGATGACTCCATTTATGTTTGTCGGTTTTGACGTTATCCCACAAACGGCTGAGGAAATGAATATACCTCCAAAATCGATTGGACGCCTTTTAATAATGTCAGTTGCCTTTGCTGTTATATTCTATATTGGAGTAGTCATAGCAGTAGGAATAGCAGTAGATAAAACAACTCTTTCGACATCGGTTTTACCAACCGCGGATGCGATGGCAATCATATATGGTTCTGATCATTTTGCCACCATTTTGATTCTTGGAGGAATTGCTGGGATATTGACGAGTTGGAATGCCTTTATTATTGGAGGTAGTCGTATTCTTTGCTCAATGGCAGAGAAGGAAATGATTCCCGCTTGGTTTGGTCGCTTACATCCGAAAAATAAAACGCCAACGAATGCGATTCTGTTTATTGGTGGACTATCAATGTTAGCGCCACTCTTAGGTCGTCCAATGCTTGTATGGTTAGTAGACGCTGGTGGGTTGGCCGTTCTCTTTGCCTATTTAATCGTCTCTATTGCCTTTTTGCAATTACGTAAAAATGAGCCAGATATGCTTCGACCATTCAAAGCAGGGAATTCTAATATTGTCGGATGGTTAGCGGTTCTATTAAGTATTGGCTTTATTATCCTCTTTTTCCCAGGAATGCCTGCTGCATTAATCTGGCCATATGAATGGGTCATCTTTGCAGGCTGGTGGGTTATAGGTGGTCTATTAATCTATCTTAAACGGGAAACTTATATGAAGAGTAGCAAAGATATATCTAGTTCAAAAACAATGTAACCATTCATTTGTTTACGAATGTAGCAAGAAATTTTTTCAAAGAAGATTTTGCTAGCATATGAGTGATAAAAGTATTTTGCACCCTAACAGGGTGCTTTTTTTTTTGTGCCTATTTTCCTATATTCTAGTAAAATTTTTATTAATCATCCGATATTATTATAGTAGACTAATAGTTTGATATAGTCTTATAACTTGTTTATGGGTGTAAAGACCTATTTGTAAGTAAAAAATAATAAGGAGTTATAGGAAAATGAAAAAAGCAACGATTCATGTGAATGAAGCAAGTAAAATAGTAAATATGTCTGTAGCAGGGCAGATGACGATGGAGGATGCAAAGCTTTTTGTTGAGGAATATGTGGCAAAAATCGGTCCGATCAATGGTCCGGATTATGACCTTTTTGTTGATTGTACGGAAATGAAGCTTTTATCTCAAGAGCTGTCTGATAATTTGACAGAAGTGATGAAAATGTATAAAGAGACAGGCTTCAAGAAAGTCATCTATACGATTAAGGAAAATGTAGTCCTCAAAATGCAATTGGCAAGAGTGGCGAGAAACGCGGGTCTTTTACAAGCGAGTGTTGAAGAGGCTTAAATAAGTATGAAGAGCTATTCTATTTGGGTAGCTCTTCATACTTATTTATATGGAAAATAAATCATATCAAGAGGAGAATTGAAAGTGACAGAACAGAATATTAAAATGCGTGCAATAGCTATTTATCATCCTGAGAATGTTGTGACAAATGATTTTTATATTGAACATTTTAAGAAACAAGGGAGGGATATTACACATTTCCTTGAAATCATGGGTAGAAAAGAGCGATACATCATTGATAACAGTAAGGAGAATAGCTTATCAATGGGAATAGAAGCAGCGAAAAGGGTATTAACTAAGGCTGAAATGGCTGGAGGGGATATAGATCTGATCGTTTTTTCCACACAGGTACCTGAAAGGACGTTTCCAAGTCATGCGATGTATGTACATGAGGCCATTGGTGCCAAGAATCATACAATGATATATGATAGTAATGCAAATTGCGCAGGTATGACTTTAACAGTGGAAAATGTGTCACGTTACATGATGGCCAATCCACGTGTGCAAAAAGCATTGGTGATTGGATCGGATGCGAATAGCCTCATATCTCACCCTCAGCAAGAGATTACCTTTGCCAACTTTGCTGATGGAGCAGCAGCTCTTATTTTAGAAAAAACAACAGAAGAAACAGGTTTTATTGATGCCATATTCGAAGTGGATTCTGCGAATAAAGATAATATTGTCTATCCGCAGGCAGGTTTTTCTCAAACGAGAGGACAAGCAGAAAATATTGTTTTCCTACCTTTTGATGGAGCAATGGCCATTCCAGTTGCTTGTGAAATGATTGAAGAGTTGCTTGAAAGAAATAACCTAACAATAGGAGATGTAGATGCTTACTGTTTCTCTCAATTTGCTTTATCAAACATTAAGAAAATACAATCACATTTTGAAATCAACCAGGAGAAGATCATCTACATAGGTGATAAGTACGGTTATACCACTACAAGTAGTCCTTTTATTTGTTTATATGAAGGTATTGAAACAGGAAGGATTAAAAGAGGCGATACGGTGTTATTTTGGACTATTGGTGCGGGGCATGAGATGGTTGCCATGTTGTTTAAGTATTAAGCAAGGAGGTATATCATTATTAAATAAAGAAAAACCAACATATAGTAGTGACTCCTAAAAGTTAGAGCTTTATATTAAGTAACTATTTGGCAGGTATGAATATGGTATTGAACCACTCATACCTGCCATTTTTTCTTTATGCGTTTATTTATATAATGAATGATCTACTCTCCTTTAATTTTCTCAAATGAGTAGCGTGCTTTTCTGAAATACATTACCTGATATAGTAATCCAAAAAAGTTCTCCATATGTGAATTGCCTAAGCAGTTTCCTTTGGGGGAAATACTCTGGAACTCATGTATTAGGTGAAGTTTACGGCATGGTTAGATATAAAAAGAATGAAAGTAAAATGTTAAGCTCCAAAAAAAATGGGGGGATTGAATGAGTTGGAAGGATTTAGATATAGAGAAAATTAATACAATTGAAAAGTTAGTGGCTGAGTTTGAAGTATCTGCTTTATCTTTTTTTGAAGAAGTATATAAAGGTGACCAAATTCCTTTTGGTTCCTTTAAAGTGAGAATCTATGAACAAAAAGAATCTAATACCTTTATTGGTTATACAAATCTAAAACTAAAAGATCCTTTAGGTGGTTTTGAAGGAGCAGTAGGATATGGCTTAAAAATTGAGGATGCCTTAGTAGACATTATAAAAAACTTCAAGAACAATGTTTGTGATTATAGGGATATTTGTAAAAGGAAATTAAATAAGGATGACTTTTCCTTAGTAAGTTATGACGAGTTTTAGTAAAAAGCCCCTTCTCAATCGAGAGGGGCTTTTTACCTGAACAGCTGTTTGTTTTAAAGAACATCTTTTCACAAATTAATTACTAATTAAGTAAATTCGCTTCTAGCCAGTTTGTCTTAACGAATTGCTTTAGCGAAATCTCTTTGGTTCAAACCTCGCTCCTTTTCTAAATTCATCAACTCTGTTTATCAAATACATCTCATCTTTCTTTTTACAAGTATTTACATTTTTAGCTTGTTCACAATGGAAAGGTATATTCCTACAAAACACTCCACATAAGGAGTATCACTATTATATAATTTTGCTGGCTTGATTCTGCATATAAACTTATACCTTGACTTAGAGTTAACTAGAGGGGTTATTCTAGTTTTGTAAGAAACAAACAGGTCAATTCTCTTTAAAATCAAATTATTGGAGGTTTAAACAAATGATAACAGCTAAAGCAAGAGCAGTAGACGGTCCAGACAAACCATTTAGAGTTGCAGAGATTAAAAGACGTGATCTTGATTCACAAGATGTTCTGATAGAAATTAAATATGCGGGCATATGTCATTCTGATATTCATACTGCTCATGGTGAATGGGGTCCAGTGAACTATCCACTTGTACCCGGACACGAGATTGCGGGAATCGTCACAGATGTTGGAGCCGAGGTGACAAAGTATAAGGTTGGGGACCGAGTAGGAGTCGGATGTATGGTTGATTCTTGTGGTGAGTGTGAGAACTGCCGTAAAGGAGAAGAGCAATATTGTTTAAAAGGAAAAGTCGATACTTATGCAGGTGTTGATAAATACGGGGAGCCCACTCAAGGTGGCTATTCAACCCACATTGTCGTATCGGAAGATTTCGTACTCAGAATACCTGATAATATTGAATTTGACGTAGCAGCACCATTACTTTGTGCGGGTATTACAACATATTCTCCGTTAAATCATTGGGGAGCAGGTCCTAACAAGAAAGTAGCAATTGTTGGTATGGGGGGGCTTGGACATATGGCTGTTCAAATTGCACATGCAATGGGTGCTGAAGTCACTGTTCTGTCTCGAACATTGAAGAAAATGGACGATGGTCTGAAGTTAGGTGCAGATCATTACTATGCAACAAGTGACCCAGAAACATTCGAGAAACTTGCTGGATGCTATGACTTAATTATTAATACGGTAAGTGCAAAGATTAATCTGGATGCCTATTTAGGACTACTCAATCTTGATGGCGCGCTAGTAAACGTAGGCGCTCCTGCAGAACCACTGTCACTAAACGTGTTCAATCTAATCGGTCATCGTCGTTCATTTGCTGGGTCTATGATTGGAGGCATCCGGGAGACACAGGAAATGTTGGATTTTTGTGCTAAACATAATATTACTCCTGAAATTGAAGTGATTTCAGCTGATCAAATTGACGAAGCTTATGAACGAGTAGTAGCTTCCGATGTGAAGTATAGATTTGTAATTGACATCAGTACAATGTGAATGACGTAAGCGATATTTATGGGGTACAGCCAATGGCGGTACCCCTATAAAAATTAAATATTAGTAACTAAAAAGACGTCTTTATTTGTTCGTTAAGACCTATGTTCTGAATTTTTCTTTACAAATCCCAATTTTTGCTTTTCATCAATTTACTGTATTCTTCAAAATATACCTTTTCTGAATCTGACGCTCTATCATTCCTAATCCATTTTTTATAACACTTATACCAGATTAAACTAAGAACTCATCTTAAAATAGCCTCTATTCATATCAAATCTTGCTTTTTTTCTCTTATATATTACAGTTAACTCTAGCTAAAATGACCCATTTATTCTTTTTACCCAATTTCTAATGAACAGATGACTTTGCCAATCAACAAATACCATGATATAATTTCTTTCATTTCTAGAGTTAACTCGAAATCTATATCGTAAATAAAGAAACGGGGAGTAATAATGAAGACATATTCTATCAGCGAGGTTGCTAAAGAATTGAATCTTACCGTATATACCTTGCGCTACTACGACAAAGAAGGACTTATGCCATTTATAGAACGTACTGCTAGGGGAACAAGACAGTTTAAAGAATCCGATATCGAAGCTTTAAAAATAATTGAATGTTTAAAAGCCACCGGAATGCCTATTAAAGAAATAAAAAATTTTATTGATTGGTGTTCTGAAGGAGATTCCACCTTGCAACAAAGATTTGATATGTTCATGGAACGAAAAGCTATAGTGGAATCACAACTAGAGGAATTAAACAAGACAATGGAACTCATCAAGCATAAATGTTGGTATTACAGAACAGCTTTGGATTCCGGAACTGAAGATATTCATAAAAATAATAAAATAGAAATTCCTTTTAACTAAATATAGTTCTAAGACAAAGTCATTCTGTAAGTTCTTTTATTCCTTGTGAACCGTCAAGCACGATGTTCGGGATTTGAAGAATGAGTAATAATATGAAGCAAACGGGCACTCTTCCTATTATTTTTTGGCCCCAACTTGGTCCCAAAAGGCATTATCTTACCCTGTTTTGCAAAGTAAATAAAAACGAAAAAACCCCTGAAATGTTGATCTAACAACATTTCAAGGGTTTTATTAGCATTAAAATGCTTAATGCTAATATTAACGAGAGTAGAACTCAACGATAAGAGATTCGTTAATTTCTGCTGGAAGTTCAGAACGCTCTGGTAAACGAGTGAAAGAACCTTCAAGTTTATCTGCATCGAAAGATACGAAATCAGGAACAAAGTTGCTAACTTCAACTGCTTCTTTCACGATATCTAGGTTACGAGATTTTTCGCGAAGAGTAATTGTTTGACCTGGTTGCATGCGGTAAGAAGGGATATCTACACGCTTGCCATCAACTAAGATGTGACCGTGGTTCACAAGTTGACGTGCTTGACGACGAGTACGAGATAAACCTAGACGATAAACAACGTTGTCTAAACGAGATTCTAAAAGAATCATGAAGTTTTCACCGTGTTTACCAGTCATTTTACCAGCTTTATCGAATAAGTTACGGAATTGGCGTTCATTTACACCATACATGTGACGAAGCTTTTGCTTCTCTTGTAATTGTAATCCGTACTCAGATAATTTTTTACGTTGGTTAGGACCATGTTGTCCAGGAGCGTAAGGACGCTTTTCTAATTCTTTACCAGTGCCGCTTAGAGAAATACCAAGACGACGAGATAATTTCCAGCTTGGGCCAGTATAACGAGCCATAATATGACTCCTCCTTTTTGTTTTTATTTGGGTAAAATAAAAACAGTTGTGGTCATCTTTACGCACATTTTGTTTTCAAGTATCTTCGCCCTCGCAGCAGAGGGTTACACAATACCCCATCAACAAAGATTGTTAGAGGAACAAAATGAAACATTAAAGTACACACAAAAGCTGCGATATTTTACACAAAGACTATTATACAATCTTTATTCATTAGAAGTCAATGTTTTGCTGAGTGTAATATGTAGTCAATCAGTAATCTTCAATGTCGAGGTTGTAAGTTGAAAACAATTAATGAAAATGAGTCAATTCCTTATGAACATAGTAAAAACTATAATAAAGAATGATTGATATTGTAAAATATATGATATAATATAGTTCTAAAGTATCTGTTTTGGAGTAGGTTAAAAGAACTATAGTATAGAAAAAAATAGCTAAGTGTAATAATAAATATATTTAAGTGTGATTATCTTTTTTTGTCATTTGTTAAGTCATAAAAATGACAATCTTCATACCATTTAAGAGACGATTAATTATGTCTGTTTTATACATCTGGATTTAGTACATATTCTATCTAAAATGTGGGTGATAAACAAACCACTTTTGAATATAGGTGATATAACTATGGATAAGGAAAATGAAGTAAAAGCGTTACTAGAAATAAAAAGTAAAATATTGGACCTTATATATAAAGGGAACATTTCTAAGAATCAATTTGATGATTTTGTTAAAGAGGTTGCTACTAGTTTAGGATGTATAGCAGCGGGATTTTATTTCGTAAATGAGTGGAAAAGGGCATATCTCATTGAAGGAGAATACCATGCTGAGTTATTGTCTTTACCTGCTATTATTCCTATCGATGAGGTTTATCGTGAAGATCATCCATTCTATATTAATAAAAAACAGGGAACTTATTCGAGTAAAGATGGATGCTTACTCATCTTCTTCCTTCAGCGGTTAGATGGTTTACCAGAGTATTTGGTTTTGCTAAGGGAGGATCAGCAATTTATGTTGAGCCAACCATTTATGAATGAGCTTACAGAAGTCTTGAGTTCCTATGTGTTATTTAAAGGTAAAATAAATGAGCTATACGATGAAAAACTGCATTACACGGAATTGTTCGCATTTGTCGAACGTTTTAGTTTTCATAGAATATTAAAATTGGACGTATTATTAAGTGAAATGTTAAAAATTCTGGATAGGCTATATCCTTCTTTTCAATATTATTTATTGTTGACACATGATTATGAAGAAATCAATCAATTACCAGTGAGGGATCTAGATTATCAGGAGGAAAACAGTCTCGCACTTGAAGCGTATGTATCAGGCGAAGTAACAATAGAACAAACATCAACTGACATTGTCCTATATGCTCCTTTTTTAGGAAGCCAGGGGGTGTATGGTGTTCTCCAAGTGATTACTAAAGGGATATATGCCATTCCTAAAGCAGATCAAAAGTATTTTGGTTTAATTGCGAAAATGACAGGAGCAATCATTGAAAATATTCAATTACATCAACAGTCACAACAATTAATTGGTGATTTGCAATTTATAAATGAAACATCACAGCAATTAAATGCTGATTTGCGTTTTACAGAGACGATTCATTTTATGACAGAACAAATAAAGAAATCATTTCATGCAGAAGAAGTGGGTTTTTTCTTGTCTCAAGATGGTGAAAAATGGACTCCATTAAGTGGTAGCACAAGTTTCTTCTTTGCAAAGAAATCGAAAGCTTTTGTAACATATGTGCAAAAACTGATGTTAGAGAAGAAAGATGCGCTCTTTATTGGCGATTTAACGATTCCCTATATGAAAGCTAGTTACCGTTCTCTTATGGCCGTACCAATGGGAAACTTAGGGGATATGTGGGGGTTTGTCGTGATTTTGCACCCTATGCCTTATTACTTTCCGTTTGATTCATTTAAATTACTCCAAGCATTAATTCATCATACAACACTTGCATTTAAGAATTCGTTATTAAGAGAGGAATTAGAAAAGTTAGTCGTAACCGATCACTTAACGCAACTTTTTTCACGAAGTTATTTGGATAATCAAGTGGAACACTCACTAAAAAGTGATGAAAAAGGTGTTTTAATATTAATCGATATTGATGATTTTAAAATGATTAATGATGAATATGGTCATCAAGTCGGCGACGATATTCTTATTCAAGTAGCAGATATCATCATTCATCATATTAGAGCGAGTGATGTGGGCGCGAGATGGGGAGGAGAAGAACTGGCGATTTATCTTCCAAATGTAGATGCGAAGATCGGTGTTTCTATCGCTAGAAGGTTAAAGGAAAAAGTGAGTCGATTAACGAGTCCAAATGTGAGTATTTCCTGTGGAGTGTCACATTGGAAAGCTAATGAAGAGGAGAGCTATGCAACCTTATTTCACCGTGCTGATGTAGCATTATATGAAGCGAAAAATGCAGGGAAAAATAAAGTTGTTTTTTTAGAAAAAGATAGAGACTAAGAGGTTGATTAGTTTAGTTGGATAGAAATTAAATAGATGGGGTTTAGAATGAGAACTTTTAATGTCCAAACTGGACACTTAGTTCACAAACGCCCAATCCTATTTAGTTAACGCCACTTATACCAGCCTCTTTGTTTAATTAGACACCGATAAATAATAATAATCGTTGAAAATTCTTGTGTGGTAGCATATTCTGAATTATAAGAATCTTTTTTATATTTAAACGGTAATGTTTTGTACTTTTATTATTGTAAGCGTTTTCAATCATAATCCTGGAGGAGATAACCTTGGAAGGTAACGAGAAAAGAATAGAGACCAAATGTATTCATTCTGGTTATGATAGTCAATTATATAACGGCAGTTTAATACCACCTTTATTTCAAACAGCTACATTTACATTTTCAAGTGCAGAGGAAGGTGCTCGCAGGTTTGCCTCTGAAGAAGCAGGGTATGTCTATTCACGTTTAGGGAACCCGACTGTTGAGATCTTAGAAAAACGAATGGCAGAATTAGAAGGGGCAGAAGCGGCATTAGCATTTGGATCTGGAATGGCAGCTGTTTCATCTGTGTTAATGACATTAACGAAAGCGGGAGACCATATTTTATGCTCACAAGGAGTATATGGATGCACATATGGTCTATTGCATTTATTAGAAGAAAAGTACCAGATTTCACATCAGTTTTCTACTATGAGCTCTAGAGAAGAGTTAATGAGTTGTATTACACCAGAAACCACTTGTATTTACATTGAAACACCGATTAATCCAACGCTTGATATTGTTGATCTTGAAATGGTCGCAGCAATAGGTAAAGAAAAACAAATCCCTGTTGTAGTAGATAACACCTTTTGTTCCCCTTATTTGCAAAATCCAATTTCATTTGGATGTGATATTGTTATCCATAGTGCAACAAAGTATTTATGTGGCCATGGAGACGTCATTGCTGGCATTGTGGCAGGTAAAAAAGTGTGGATGGACGACATTGCGAGACATACAAGAAAGGATATAGGTGGTATTATATCTCCCTTTGATGCTTGGTTATTATTAAGAGGTATCAAGACATTAGCTATTCGATTAGACCGACACAGTCAACAAGCTACTATTCTTGCCGAATTTTTACGAAATCATGAAAAAATTGAGCAGGTTTATTACCCAGGTTTTGCTGATCACCCACAAGCTAAGATTATCGCAAAACAAATGAAGCAACCCG
Source organism: Cytobacillus sp. FSL R5-0569 (assembly GCF_038007265.1). Taxonomy (NCBI): domain Bacteria; kingdom Bacillati; phylum Bacillota; class Bacilli; order Caryophanales; family Bacillaceae; genus Cytobacillus; species Cytobacillus sp. FSL R5-0569. Next base: position 3,531,503 of record NZ_JBBOWW010000001.1, on the reverse strand, counting down.
GGGGGCTTATTTCTTTTAAAATTAAAGGAGGACAAAAAGAAGCGCAGGCATTGATGAATCATCTAAGTCTAATTAAAGTGGCTGTGAGTTTAGGTGATGCAGAAACTTTAATTCAACATCCGGCAACGATGACACATGCTGTCGTTCCTAAAGAAGAGAGAGAAAAAATGGGGATTGGAGATAATTTATTACGGCTTTCAGTGGGATTAGAAGCAATCGAAGATATTAAAGCAGATCTCTCTGAAGCGTTAAATCGATTCAAATAACATCATCTAATCAAAATGCGAACAAATGTATATATCCTTATTTGTTCGCATTTCTTGAAATTATAAGAACTTCACTAATTCTTTTACAAATGCTTCTAGCATCTTTTCATCTATTTCATCAAAGCGGTCTTTTTCAGGAGAATCAATATCTAAGACACCTAATAATGTTCCATCTTTTACGATAGGAATGACAATTTCCGATTGAGAAGCCGCATCACATGCGATATGGCCAGGAAAAGCATGGACATCTGCAATTCTTTGCGTCTCTTGTCTAGAAGCAGCAGTGCCGCAAACACCTCTACCAACTGGGATTCTTACACATGCGGGCAATCCTTGAAATGGTCCGAGAACAAGTTCTCCGTCTTCCATTAAATAAAAGCCAACCCAATTTGTACGGTCTAAAAATTGATTTAATAAGGCAGAAGCATTACTTAAGTTGGCGATTGTATTTTTTTCACCTTCTAATAATGCAGCAAGTTGCTTAATTACTAGTTGATAATTTTCTTCTTTATTTCCTTGATAATTTTCGACGTTAAACATCATACATCACCATGCTTTCTTTAAGTATTTAAGGTATTATGCCATAAAATAGGTTAAAAGGGGAGACTTTGTCGACAATTAATAAAAGGAAAATCTCTTTTATGCAAGAATAGATTTATTATAACAAGAACAGAGGATATTTGAACAAAAATCTTGTTATAGGGAGGCGAAAGAGCGCATGAAAGAAAATGCTAAAGTGGCAATAATTGATGCAGCTATCTATCTCTTCAACCATAAAGGGTTTAATGGAACATCTGTCAGGGATATCGCCAGTAAAGCAAAAACAAATGTTGCTAATATATCCTATTATTTTGGTAATAAAAATGGTTTGTTAGAGCAATGTTTAACGGAATATTATGAAGCATATATTCAAGAAATTGAGAAAGGGTTTAATCTCTTAGACCGAGGACCGACACATTCCCTAAAGGCCGTTGCTGAAAATATCCTTTATTTCCAATTTGAAAATGTGCAATTAACGAGACTGATTATTAGAGAAATGTCGATCGATTCGCAAATGGTCCGAGAAATTATGTCCACTTATTTAACAAAGGAAAAGTATTATCTAAATAGAATCTTTGAACAAGGATTCAAGACGAAAGAATTCTACTTAAACACGACGGCGTATTTAATCCTACAATGGAAGAGTCTGCTTACTATGCCGTTTCTTAATAGTCATTACTTAACAGAAGTGCTTTACCTTGTTCCCCATGAAAGTTATTTTGTGGAGAAGTATGTACGTGAGACTCATGCTTGGATTGATCATTTTGTTTGTAGAAAAGAGCCAAAAGAGCAGCAGGTGACATTGCTAAATGTTTTGTAACTGGGAATTTAATTTACTCCAACCGTATCCCACAAGTTTTGCTTGATGAGCGTCGGAGCCGTATACAAGTGGAATGCCCATACTCATTGCTTTTTGTGCGACTGATGCAGGAGGATAACTTTCAAGACATAGCGGCTTAATGAGCCCAGCGGCATTATAGTCCAGTTCGTAGTGCTTGTCTTTAACAGCATTCAAAATATCACTAAGTTCCTTTTCAAATTCCTGTTCAACGGGAAATTTTTTTTGGAATTTTTTAACTAAAGTAATATGTCCAATTCTCGTTGGTTTATACTGACCAAGGTCGCTTAAGATGGACTTTTGAACTGTACGAAAATAATGTTGATATACGGCATCGATAGACCCGTATTCATTAATCATATCTTGGAAGACATCAGGGCTATAATCTAAACAATGATAACCATTTTCCCCTTTTAGGAAATGAACAGACAAGATGGCGTCATCGATACTTGGGCCGATTTTATTCAAAAATGCCGTTATTTCGTCTTCATACCCTTCAATATAATCCACTTCTAGTCCGATATGGATATTGAGTTCCTTTTTATATTGTTGTTTTAACTGCTCAACTTCGTCTAAATAATTGGCAATATCACTATTTTTCATAGCACTATCTTTGGCTGGCGCCGGGTCAATAAAATCAATAGGTAAAGGGGCATGCTCAGTAAAAGTGATATCAGTAAAGCCTTGCTCTATCGCTCTATTAATATAATGTTTCATATGATCCTTTGTTCCATGAGGGCAATAAGGCGTATGAATATGACCATCTTTTTTCACGTGAAAGCTCCTTTTTATAGCGAAATAATTGTTATTTCGTGCGATATATGAGATAAATAAAAATAATCATTTATACGTGCAGATTTAACTTTATTCAGTTATTTTTACGGGGAAATAGAAGTTTTTCTGGTCAATTTAAGATGTAAAAAGATTGATTATACGAATTTTGTCCAATTATTTCAATAAAATCTTAAAATAATAGTCAAAAAATGTCGTTTACATGGTATCATAAAAGCATTGAAATGAACAAGAAAATGATTAATTTAAGTATATATATTTGGTTCGGTAACAGAACAGGGGGCTTTACAGATGGGATATGTAATTGGTGTACTCATAGTTTTCATATGCATTTATTTTACAGGGTATTTTTTTAAGAAGAAATACTTCAAGGAAGTGGATCGACTAGAGACATGGAAGCTTGAAATTATAGATCGCCCTGTTTTGGATGAATTATCGAAGGTGAAGGCACTAAATATGACAGGTCAAACAGAAAAATTATTTGAAAAATGGCGTAGTGCTTGGGACGAAATCGTCACATCACAGCTTCCTGAGGTTGAAACGACATTATTTGATGCGGAAGAATACATAGATAAATATCGGTTCAATAAAGCAAAGGAAAGCTTAAATAAAATTGAAGCGGAATTGAACCTAGTAGAGGAACAAATCGACCAGATTTTAATAGAGCTAAAAGAGTTAGTAGGAAGTGAAGAAAAGAACCGCCTCGAAATGGAAGCGTTAAAAGATACATACCGCAATTATAAAAAGCGATTACTAACACAACGTCATGCCTATGGCAAGCCGGGGGAACAACTCGAAAATAGGCTAGGTGAAATGCATAATGAATTCGAGTTATATACTCAAAAAACAAATGAAGGAAACTATCTTGAGGCACGAGAATTAGTTCTTGCTTTAAATCAAAAGATGGAAGAAATGAATGATCATATAGATCAAATTCCTGTATTACTAGTTGAAGTCAATAATAAATTGCCTAATCAGTTAGCAGAATTAAAGGATGGGTTTGAGGAGATGAAAGAGCAAGGGTACCTACTCGAACACCTCCAAGTAGAAAAGAATATAACTGAAATCGAAGAAGAAGTTAAAAAAATAATTGAGTTAGTTGAAGAGATAAACGTGAAAGCTGCTTCTGAACTCCAAGATGAAATTAAGGAACGAATTGATAGTTTATATGAACAGCTAGAAAAGGAAGTTATGGCGAAACACTTCGTTTCTAAAGAAGAAAGCAACGCGAAAGATCTCTTGATTGATAGTAGTGAAAGACATATGGATTTAATAGAAGAAATGCGAGTTATTTCCGATACATATCATGTACCAGACACGGAAAGTGATACACAGGACAGACTTCAGAAGCTACTCACTAATGCCATCAAAAGATATGAAGTATTGGAAGATAAAATCAAGGAACAAAAAGTCCCCCATACAGTTTTAAAAGAAGAATTGACAACTGTAAAAGAAGAATTAGATATGATAAAAGAGGAACAAACTCGTTTTAGTGAAAAATTAGAAGCTTTACGTAAAGACGAAATGGTAGCTAGGGAAAAAATTAATGATTTAAAAAAGCAGGTTAGTGACGTAGCTCGCTTAGTATCAAAAAGTAATATTCCGGGTTTACCAGAAGAATATAAATTTGTAATGAAAGAAGCAAACGATCAGATTAAAGAGGTCATCTTACGACTCGAAGAAAAGCCACTAAATATTGCTTCTGTTAACGATTATATGGAAATAGCCTTAATATCAGTAGAGAAAGCAGTTGAATACACGGAGGATATGATAGAGACATTTTCGTTAACTGAAAAGGTCATTCAATATGGTAATAGATATCGCAGTCGTCACCTAGAATTAAAGGAAAAATTTACGAATGCCGAGCTTGCCTTTAGGAATTATGAATACAAAGCAGCACTTGAACTGGCAGCAACCGCGATTGAAGAAGTAGAACCAGGAGCGTTAGAGAAAATTAAAGATTGGATAAATGAAGAGGAAAAAAACTGATGTGGCTACATCAGTTTTTTTTGTTTGAATTCGCTTGCTATAGTTGTTTCATTCGTTTATAAGTGATTACGAACTTAATTTAGTGCACTGACTGTCTGAACAAAACTCAAAAGAAATGAATAGCAATAAGAAAAAAGCGAAGGCCCCTTTTCCTTCGCTTTTCTTAGTGACTATTTCTTTTTTTTTAATCTTCTTGAGTTTGTAACTGTTCTTTCGGGTTTGTATTGAAAGCGATAATAAAACCAACAATTGCACCAATGATAGCAGGTACAAGCCATCCAATACCTACACTAAATAACGGCAAGATAGAAAGTGTGTTATTTAGTCCTTCGCTCCCAAGACCAGCTGCATTTAATCCATCAATTATGCTAATGATTCCTGTTGGAATGAGTGCGCAAATATATACAATAGATGCTCCTTTAAATACATTGTTTATTAGTGTGAGAAGGATAAGCACAATAGCTAATGGATAAAGGAATGTTAGCACTGGTACTGAGAAATTAATTAATTGTGTCAAGCCGACGTTTGCAATGGCCATACTAAAAATTGAGAAAATAATAACGAACTTTTTATATGAAATACTTGGTACAAGTTTATTAAAGTAAGCTGCGCAAGAGGAGATTAATCCCACAGATGTTGTTAAACAAGCGAAAATGATCGCAAATCCGAGAATATAACCACCTGCAGAACCAAATAAAAATTGTGCGGCTACTGATAATAACGCACCGCCATTTGGTTGTACACCTAATGTATTTGGAGATGTAGAACCAATATAAGCAAGTGATACATAAATAATGGCTAGACCAGCTGCGGCAATAAGTCCAGCGGCAATACAAATCTTTGTAATTGAAGCTTTTTTCGTAACACCAAAGCCTTTGATTGAACTGATCACGATAATACCAAATACAAGAGCGGCAATCGTATCCATTGTCAAGTACCCTTCAATAAACCCTTTAAAGAAGGCACTGTCTACATAAGCGCCTGTTGGAGCTTGAGGGTCTCCTATTGGTGAAATAATCGCTTTTATTACAATTACAGCTAGAATAATTAATAGTAGTGGCGTTAGAATGTTACCGATTACATCTACAAGCTTACCTGGATTCATAGCTAATAAAGTCGTAAGCACGAAGAAAACAATTGAGAATATTAAAAGTGGCCAAATTGAATTGGCAGCGTTTTCAGATAAAAACGGCAATACTCCAATCTCATAAGAAACTGTTCCTGTACGAGGAATGGCAAATAGTGGACCAATGACTAAATACATTGCCACAGTAAAAATTAATCCATACAATGGATGAACTCGATTTGCCATTGTCTGTACATCACCAGATTTTGCAATGGCAATAACAGCAATGAGTGGTAGTCCAACACCAGTAATTAGGAAACCAATAATTGCTACCCATACAGAAGTACCAGCTTCTTGTCCCAAAAATGGTGGAAATATCATATTCCCTGCTCCGAAGAATAGAGCAAAGAGCATTAAACCTATTGAAAAGATTTGTTTGAACGAAAGTGTGTTATTATTCATACAATTTACCCCCTAAGTCGCTCGTCAATAGTCACTATAAAATTTTCAACAGAAACTATAGTACCATGGTTTTGACGAAATGTGTCGAATTATAAAAATGTTGTAATTTTGGGTATATTGAAATAACGGTGGCAAACTTTGAAAGGAATAGATTTTCGGAGTTTTTTTAAACCAATTATTTTCATTATAAATTAAAAACCCAAAATTATAAAGCAAAACCTGTATTAATACACAAATTTTTTTTCGGTTGTGTATCGTAATAATTTGTTTTTACAAAATAGTGAAATTACATTTCGTCTTTATACAAATAACATTTCTATCTAAGCGAAAATTATGCTATGATTAAAAATTGCATAAGTGTTCTTCAAGGAGGAGCCGTAATGATTTATCTAGATAATAGTGCAACAACTCAACCATATAAAGAAGTAATTGATGCGTTTGTAAAAGTTTCTTCTACCTTTTTTGGTAATCCATCATCCCTCCATGGAGTTGGTGAGAAAGCTGAAAAACTATTGCAACAAGCGAGGAGACAGATAGCACAATTGCTTAAAGTAAAAGAAAAAGAATTGCTGTTTACTTCAGGTGGTACGGAAGGTAATAATATGGCAATTAAAGGAATTGCTAAACAATATCAGCATCGTGGCAATCATTTAATTACAACAACCATTGAACACCCTTCTGTAATTGAGACAATGAAGCAGTTAGAAAAAGAAGGATTTGAAGTGACTTATCTACCTGTAGATGGGGATGGGAGAATTTCTCTAGATGATTTACAAGTAGCTATAAAGGAAGAAACGATTCTTGTCTCTGTTATGCATGTCAATAATGAAATAGGGACCATTCAACCAATTAAAGCTATTGGAACTTTATTAAAAGAATATCCTAAGGTTTTCTTTCATGTCGATGCTGTTCAATCAGTAGGCAAAGTCCCACTGGAGTTATATGAATTTGGTATTGATGCATGTACAATGTCAAGCCATAAATTTCATGGCCTAAAGGGTTCGGGTATTTTATATTTACGACAAGGAGTAACCCTAATGCCCCTCCTTGCAGGTGGTAACCAAGAAAGTGAATTAAGGAGCGGCACAGAAAATACTGGTGGAATTGTCGCGATGGCTAAAGCGTTGAGGATGACAAATGATTATTTCAACTCTAGCTCTAAACTTTCTCATTTAATGAATGAAATTAGAATAGCATTGAGTGAAATAGAAGATGTCATTATCCATACGCCAATAAAGGCGACAGCCCCACATATTCTTAATTTCTCTGTTAAAGGCTTTAAGTCAGAGGTTTTTGTTCATGCCTTGGAAGAGAATGATATTTATATTTCTACCACGAGTGCGTGTTCATCTAAACATGCTCAAGCGAGTAGTACATTACTTGCTATGGGTGTAAAAGAAGAAATTGCCTTGAGTGCTGTTAGAGTGAGTTTAAGTTATCATACAACGGCTGATGAGGTAGAAAAGTTTATTCATGAAGTGAAACACACTATATTTCAACTGAGAAAGGTAATGAAAGCTTAATGAAATACGATAGAATATTAATTCGTTATGGAGAAATTTCAACTAAAGGAAGAAATCGTAAAAATTTTATAGATAAATTAAGAAAAAGCGTAAAGAGAGTACTACATGATTTTCCTGAAATCAAGGTCGAGGGGCAAAGAGATCGCATGTTTGTTCTGCTTAATGACCAACCACATGAAGAGATTATTGAGAGATTAAAGGGTGTCTTTGGTATCCAGTCTTTTAGTCCGGTTTTGAAGGTTGAAAAAGATTTAGATACAATGAAGGAAAAGGCATTACAATTAATTCAAAAGGTTTATCAAGAAGGCGATACGTTTAAAATCACTGCGAAAAGAGCAGATAAAAGTTTTGCATTAGATACGTTTGGTATTAACCAAGCATTTGGTGCACATATACTAACAAATATGCCTTCTATCTCAGTTGATGTGAAAAAACCAAGTATAAACTTAGTTATTGAAGTGAGAAAAGAAGCAAGTTATATTTCATGTGAGAATATTAAAGGAGCTGTTGGCTTACCAGCTGGTTCAAGTGGGAAAGGTATGCTCATGTTATCTGGTGGGATTGATAGCCCTGTTGCAGGGTATTTATCCATGAAAAGAGGAATTGAAGTCGAGGCTGTTCATTTTTATAGCCCTCCATTTACAAGTGAAAGATCAAAACAAAAAGTCATTGATCTAGCGGAAAAGCTCTCTCGAATTAATGGTGGCGTGGCGCTTCATATTGTTCCTTTTACTGAAATACAACAGCTGATACAAAAACAAATTCCTGATAACTATACAATGACAACGACAAGAAGGTTAATGCTTAGAATAACAGACGCGCTACGAGAAAAATATCAAGGATTATCCATTATTACTGGTGAGAGTCTTGGGCAAGTTGCCAGTCAGACGATGGAAAGTATGTATGCTATTAATGAGGTGGTTAGCACACCCATTTTAAGACCTCTGATTATGATGGATAAAGCGGATATAATCGACATAGCTCAAACTATTGATACGCATGATATTTCTATTCGTCCATTTGAGGATTGTTGTACCGTATTTGTACCTTCATCACCTAAAACGAAGCCGAAGCTTGAAAAAGTTCAACACTTTGAAAGCTATACAGACTTCGAGCCGTATATTCAAAAAGCAGTTGAAAATACCGAAAAACTTGTTATTATGCCGAATTCAAACATAGAAAAAGAGATGGAAGATCTTTTTTAAACGACCTTTATTACAAAAAGATTACAAAAAGAAATTTAAATGAAACAATTACCAAATATTTATTGCATAGTGCCATGTGATTCTACACATTCTATACTCACAAGGAGGTGAAATCACATGGCAAACAACAGCTCAAATAACCTTGTAGTACCTGGTGTACAACAAGCTCTTGATCAAATGAAATACGAAATCGCAACTGAATTTGGTGTAAACCTTGGTGGAGAAACTACTTCTCGTGCTAACGGTTCAGTTGGTGGAGAAATCACTAAACGTTTAGTTCAAATGGCTGAACAACAATTAGGTGGTTACCAAAAATAATTTAATATGATGGCTACAAAAGGGCGGAGTACTCACTTCGCCCTTTTTTATATTTAAAAAACTTCAAATTGACGTATTTTGTTTAAAAGTTTTTGAATGGCAGGCGTCATTGATCTGTCTTTCAAATAAGCAAGGTAAACAGTTCTATTAAGAAAAATAGAAGTGATTGGCAAGCCAATAATATGAGGTGTAGGATTATAATCTAAATAGCTTTTAGGCAAAATAGTCACGCCTAAACCTTCTTCAACCATTTTACAAGCAGTTTCTAAGCGCTCGATTTCATATTCAATTTTTGGATAAAGCTGTTCCTTCATAAAAGCTTGCAGCACATCTCCTCTCGTTTGGAAACCCTCACGACTAATAATAAATGCCTGATTAGCAATATCGGTGAGCTCTACAGAATTTTTACGAGCAAGTGGGTGTGTTTCGTAAACTGCTAACATAAAAGGCTCATGATAAAGCGGGTGTGAAGTTATTAATTGATTATGCATAGGCTGATTGGTAATCGTAAAATGAACATCCCCTTCTAATATGGAAGAAATAACTTCTTTTTGGCCAAGTACTTCATTAAATTGAAAGTGTATATCAGGATAGGTATTTTTAAATTCCTTTATGACTTTGAATAGCCAAAACTTGGCAGATTCAATAATGCCAATATTAATATGACCGTCACCTGTTTCGGCCATTTCTGCAACTTCTAGTTGAAAATGTTCGAATTGTCTTACTATATGTAGAGCTCTTTGATAAAAAACCTTTCCGATATCTGTCAAATAAATGCTTCTTGTATCTCGTTTAAATAGCGCCATCTTTAAATCATTTTCCAATTTTATAATGGCATTACTTAATGATGGCTGTGATATATGTAAAATTTGTGCTGCCTTAGAAAAACTCTGCTCATCAGCTACTGTAATAAAATACTTTAATTTCCTTATTTCCATTTTTTCACCTGCTTATAGTTAAAAGCTATAGATATATATATATTTGGTATTGGTCATTATAGCATAACTCTTTATATACTTTTTTTATACGAAACGTTTCTAAATGTATCTACACAGAAAGTTCAGAAATTTAATAAAAATGAGGGAGTTCGCAATGTACAGTCAAGGAAGGAAAGATCAATGGATAGGCAGAATTGACTCTTTAGAAGATCGAAAGAGTTTTAGATACCATCAGGTTATTAAAACGGAAAATCTTCTCACACCGAGTGATAAAACGCAAATATCTAGCTATGGACTTATCGGATTCGAATGTGAAGAAGGAGTAAGAAGAAACAACGGTAGACTAGGAGCGAAAGAGGGACCAAATGCTATAAAACAAGCAGTTGCTAAATTACCTTTTCCATATGATGTTGATACCAATATTTATGATTTTGGTAATGTGGTTTGTGATAGTCAGCAGTTGGAAGAAGCACAAGTAGAATTAGGGGATTTTGTTCGCTTAATTCTCGATAAAAAATCTACACCTATCATATTAGGTGGTGGTCATGAGACACTTTACGGTCATTATTTAGGTGTTAGGAAGTCGATAGGTAAACAAAAGAAATTAGGTATCATTAATATTGACGCACATTTTGATTTACGATCATATGATGAAGCGCCGTCATCGGGTACGATGTTTAAACAAATATTAGATCAAGACGAAAATGCAAATTATTTATGCCTTGGTATACAAAAACAAGGAAATACTGCTTCTCTTTTCGAGACTGCCTCCAAACTAGGTGTAACCTATATTCTAGAAGAAACCATTCATGCGGAAGGTTTAAAAGAAACAAAACAAGTAATAAATAATTTTATTAAAGAATGTGATGTGTGCCTGATAACTCTGTGCATGGATGCAGTTAATTCTGCCTACGCACCAGGTGTAAGTGCACCATCTCCATTTGGCTTAACTCCATTTGAGGTAAGGGAAATTGTTCGATTGGTTACAAATAATGATAAGACGGTTTCGTTTGATATATCCGAAGTTAATCCTTCATTAGACAGAGATGGACAAACAGCAGCAGTTGCAGCTCAATTGGTGAGTGAAGCAATCAGCGCATTTCACAGGAGGACAAAGAGATGAACATCACTTTAGATTCAATTTCAACATTGTTTCTTGCTGTCGCCCTTTTGTTAATCGGTAGCGTATTAATAAAAAAGGTGACATGGTTAAATCGTTATTGTATACCTGCACCAGTAGTGGGCGGATTATTATTTGCTCTACTTATTTTAATTTTAAAACAAACAGGGCTAATGAACATTGAATTAGATACATCACTACAAAGCATTTTTATGCTTACCTTTTTTACGACGGTTGGTTTAGGGGCTAGTTTTAAATTAGTGAAGCTAGGTGGCAAGCTACTTATCTTCTACTGGATTGCCTGTGGCGTACTTGCCTTGTGTCAGAGTGCAATTGGTATTTCTCTAGCAACCGCTCTTGGTCTGGAACCGTTACTAGGTGTCATGATGGGGGCTGTTTCTATGGAAGGTGGACATGGTGCTGCAACGGCATTTGGCGGAACCATTGAGGAATTAGGAATAGAGTCTGCACTATCCACTGGATTAGCTGCTGCTACGTTTGGTTTAATAGCTGGTGGTTTAGTTGGGGGGCCGACAGTTAAGTATTTAATCAATAAATACAAATTAACACCTAAACAATCAAGTGATTCAGCCAGTGAAATTGCTCCAACATTAGAAGAGGAAAAAGATCATTCACCAACTTCTACTAATCATTTTATGGTACAAGTTCTCATTATTACTTTTTGTATGACGGTTGGATCATTATTAGGAGAGTTATTCTCCAATGCAACAGGTTTTGTATTACCAAGCTATGTTGGAGCAATGTTTGTTGCTGTAATCGTAAGAAATATTGTCGATAAAGTAAATGGACGCATCATTGATATGAAATCAATCAATTTCATTGGTGATATTACATTAGGTATATTCCTCTCAATGGCGCTGATGAGCATTAAACTATGGGAAATTGCTGATCTTGCTCTTCCGATGCTATTCATTGTATTTATTCAAGTGGTCTTTATCGTATTGTTCTCTATCTTTGTTCTATTTAAGCTATTTGGAAAAGATTACGATGCTGCTGTAATGGTCGGTGGTTTTACGGGTCACGGTCTTGGGGCAACACCCAACGCGATGGCGAATATGTCTGCCATTACTGAGAAATATGGACCATCCCCAAAAGCGTTTTTAATTGTACCAATTGTAGGGGCTTTTCTCATAGATGTCTTTGCTATGCCGATTATCATTACGAGCATCAATTTATTATCTTAAACAAACATACTGTACGAAGAATCCGAGCAATTATTCCATTCAGGGGATGAGAATATAGCTCGGTTTTTTTTTGATAAATTTAATTTGGACTCAGATATTGGTAATTAAGAGAATTTAAAGTGAAAAAGAAAAGATAGTGTTAAGGGGGATATTTACCCATATTTCAGAGAGGGGAAGTTGGTGTTTATCAACTAACTATTGAGATAGAGAAAGATAAATTATTTTAATTATTTAAATAATTTAGTATAATTATTAGTGACATCTTGAATTCCGCATAGATCTTGAGAAAAAGGAGAGATTTTTGGATGAAACGAGAGGATTTATTAGCACCCGAGGTTTATAACTTAGTCTCAGAGGTTGAGCACTATGCGCAAAATAGTGATAAACTGGCGATTCAATGGGAAGATGAGCAGGGTGAGAAAAAGGAAATTACATATAAGCAATTAATGAACAAAGCGAACAGAATTGGAAACGTTTTCGTGGATAAAGGCTTAGAAAAAGGCGATGTTGTTCTAGTAATCATTCCTCGTCTTGTAGAAGCTTACCAAACATACTTAGCTGCGCTTAAAGCAGGAATGGTTGTCATCCCTAGCTCAGAAATGTTAAAAACTAAAGACTTAAAATATCGTATTAACCATGGTGATGTCAAAGCAATTATTAGTTATGCACCTTATGTATCTGAATTCAACGAGATAAAAGAAGCGGAAAATCTGCCAAAATTCATTATTGGAGGAAATGCGCAAGGGTGGATTTCTTTAGATGAAGAAATGGAAAGAGCGAATGAGTCGTTTAAAATAGTAGAAACGAAGAAAGACGATATGGCTTTTCTTTCCTATACTTCGGGAACAACTGGCAACCCAAAGGGTGTCGTTCATACCCATGGGTGGGCATTTGCTCATTTAAGAACTGCAGCTACACATTGGCTTGGTATTGAGGAAGGGGATACCGTATGGGCAACTGCAGGCCCAGGTTGGCAAAAATGGATATGGAGCCCATTTCTTTCCGTATTAGGATCAGGCGCAACAGGGTTTGTTTATAACGGAAAATTTGAACCGGAAAAATATTTACAGCTCTTGCAGGATTATGAAGTGAATGTGCTTTGCTGTACACCGACAGAATATCGTTTAATGGCAAAAGTAGATCGTATTGGTCAATATAATTTATCAAAGCTTCATAGTGCTGTTTCAGCAGGAGAACCTTTGAACCGAGAAGTCATTGATATTTTTGAAAAACATTTCGGGCTTGAAGTAAGAGACGGATATGGACAGACGGAAAATACATTGCTTGTAGGTGTCACGAAAGGTATGGGGTTAAGACCAGGTTCAATGGGTAAACCAACACCAGGGAACAGAGTAGAGATCATTAATGAAGACGGCAGGCCATGTTCAGTGGGTGAAGTAGGGGATATTGCTGTTCATGTTGATACGCCAGCATTATTTAAGAATTATTATAAAGATCCAGAAAGAACTTCCATGCAATTCCGTGGGGATTACTATATTACAGGGGATAAAGCTAAAATGGATAAAGATGGGTATTTCTGGTTTGAAGGACGAGGTGATGATATTATCATTAGCTCTGGTTATACTATTGGACCATTTGAAGTTGAAGATGCCCTCGTGAAGCATCCATCCGTCAAAGAGTGTGCAGTTGTAGGTAGTCCAGATGAAGTAAGAGGTTTGATAGTTAAAGCCTTTATCGTTTTAAAAGACGACGTCGATGAAAATGATGCTAATCTAATTCCAAGTTTACAACATCATGTAAAAGAGCTCACGGCTCCTTATAAATATCCACGAAAAATTGAATTTGTCAGCGATTTACCAAAAACAACTTCAGGAAAAATTATGAGAAGAGAGTTACGAAAACAAGAGGCTTCAAAAACGACCGCAAACTAAATATAAAGAGACAGAAGAAAATAAAAATCTTCTGTCTTTTTTATATTGAGTGATATAGAAGAATATGCTTTTTTTGTTATACTGAAGAAAAATAATAAAAGGAGTCAAATGGAATGGGAACACTTTGGTTTGGCGGAAAAGTGTATACAATGCAAGCAGTAAATGATTATGTTGAAGCTGTTTTTACAAGAGAAGGGCGAATTATTGCAACAGGGAATGAAGCTGAGTTGAGACATCTCTATCAGCATGAGTTGACAAAATTAGTGGATTTAAAAGGTAGTGTAATGCTCCCAGGCTTTGTTGATAGTCATATGCACTTAATTGGTCATGGGGAAAAACTTATTCGCCTTGATTTATCGCAATTCACGTCAAAAGAAGCGAGCTTACAAGCTCTAAAAGAATATAGTAAAGATGCCAACCCTGGGGAGTGGATTATTGGAGAGGGTTGGAATGAGAATCTCTGGGATGAAGCAGAACCTATCGTTGCTAGTGATATAGACAAATGGGTAAATGATCACCCTGTTATGCTTAAACGAGTATGTAGGCATGCAATTAGTGTGAACACAATGGCAATGGCGCTTGCAGGCATTTCAAAAACGACAGTCTGTCCCTCAGGTGGTGTAATTGAAAAAGATGAGGGTGGACAACCGAATGGGTTATTAAAGGATCAAGCACAAGAGCTGATTACAACTGTCATACCGTCAGTAACTGATGCTTATATGCTGAAGGCTATGAAAGCCGCTATTCGTGATGCACACCGATTAGGTCTTACAGGGGGACATACAGAAGACCTGAATTATTACGGTGGATTTGAACAGACCTATCAAACTTTTAATAAGGTGATAAAAGAGGGCAATCTTCCGTTTAGAGCGCACTTACTCGTTCATCACGAGGTGGTCGATGAACAGCAAGCGAAGGCGGTTTCTCCACATCCATTTATTGAATTTGGTGCGATGAAAATATTTGCAGATGGAGCACTTGGCGGAAGAACTGCTTTATTAAGTCACCCATATGCAGATGATAAGGAAACAAGTGGAGTAGCAATATTTACACAAGAGGAGTTAAATAACTTAGTAGAGAAAGCTCGTTCGTATTCTATGCCTGTTGCCATACATGCGATTGGCGATCAAGCATTCGAAATGGCCTTAACTGCAATAGAGGCACATCCACAACATACTAAAGATAGAGATCGAATCATCCATGCGCAAATATTAACGGAAGAGCTGATTGAGCGAGCGAAAAAACAACCATTAGTTCTTGATATTCAACCGAGTTTTGTTTCATCTGACTTTCCTTGGGTAATTGATCGAATAGGAGAAGAGTATATGAAATGGTGCTATGCTTGGCGTACTCTTATGCAAGAGGGTGTAATATGTGCAGGTGGATCGGATGCACCTATTGAACCACTAAGCCCTTTGCTAGGTATACATGCAGCAGTTACCAGAACAAATGTGAATGATCCGAGTGAAACCGTTTATGATATCAACCAAACACTTTCATCTTATGAGGCGGTATGGTTATACACGAGAGGAAGTGCTTATGCATGTAGTCATGAGCATGAACGTGGGATGATTGTAGAGGGGTTTGTAGCGGATTTTACGATTTTAAAAGAAGATATCTTTAACATTCCTGTGCAAGAAATTCCCAACATCTCTATAGAAATGACTGTGGTGGCAGAGGAAATTGTTTATACAAAAAGTTGAAAAACTATTGTCTATTCCATTCTTTTAGGCGTATAATACATTTTATTTCGATAATGGAAAGAATTGAGGATGGGAAATGGCGCAAGATGTTAAGCAAGGTGTAATTTATGCAGGTTTGTCGTATGTGTTATGGGGAATACTGCCGATTTATTGGAAGTTGATAGGTGGGGTTAGTGCTTTAGAAACACTTGCTAACCGGGTCATTTGGAGCTTTGTTTTCATGCTGATTCTATTACTATTATTAGGTAAGTTGCGTGCTTTTATGATTGTTGTAAAAGGACTATGGCAAACAAAGAAGCAGTTGTACGGATTAATTATAGCTTCTCTATTAGTAAGTGCGAATTGGTTTATCTTTATATGGGCTGTAAATAATGGACAAATTATTGAAACAAGTATGGGATACTATATTAATCCGTTGATTAGTGTACTACTAGGGATGGTCGTATTCAAAGAGCGGTTATCTGTTTCTCAATATGTTTCTTTTGCCCTAGCAGCCATTGGTGTGATTATCTTAACAGTTTCGTATGGTTCATTTCCTTGGATTTCCTTTTTACTTGCTTTAACCTTCGCACTGTATGGGTTAGCGAAAAAAATGGTAAAAGTAGATGCAGCCATTGGTCTTACACTTGAAACGATGGTCATTACACCCATTGCTTTACTATATATGGGTAGTTTGTTTGTGCAGCAACGACAGATGCTGTTTAATGAAAATGTAGGTTTAGATTTATTGTTAATAGGTGCTGGAGTAGCAACAGCCGTACCATTACTCCTTTTTGCTAACGGGGTCCAAAGAATACCCCTTTCAATGGTAGGGTTTTTACAATACATTGCGCCAACAATCATGCTTATTTTAGGTGTGTTTGTATATGGTGAATATTTCTCCAAAGCACATTTCTTATCCTTTTTGTTTATATGGATTTCGCTGACTATCTATTCTTTATCCCGTACAAAGTGGGTTTTATTATGGGAAAGTAAAATAGCCAGAGGAAAACAAATAGGAATGTGAAGATTCGGCTGATATCACCTTTGTCTAATATCTTTTCCTTAGATATCGGCAATTTTCTTAAATAAAGGTCACTTAAGTTGGTGGATGCAAACTTAACTATTGTGTATACCATTTTGAATAAAGCCGTTGAAATTTTAAGATTATAAAATTTCAACGGCTTTTCATTTCGATATTACCATTCGATTCAAACACTTATTACATAGCGTTTATTTGTTGTCCTGACAATTCTTATAAAAAGGTTCTCTTCACTTTTTCCCAAAAGGAGTTGTCTTTTAGCTTAACGGTTTTTATACTGTGTGGACTTAAGGTGATTTTTATTTCATCTACATGCTGGATACTTAACGCTTCATTATCCATCCCCATGATAGGGTGATCATTTCCCTCGTGTGTAATCTTTAATGTTAAGGTTCTTTGCTCTCCTAAAATAAATGAAGAACCTAGTGTGCGATATTTATTATTATTTAAAGAGGCAAGCTCGCTTACTTGTAGACAAGGTAGCATGGGGTCTACAATTGCACCGTTGACAGATTTATTATAAGCGGTACTACCAGTAGGAGTGGAAACAATCATTCCATCTCCACGGAATGTTTCAAATAATTGACCATCAATATAGATTTCCATCACTAATGTTTTGATAATACTAGAACGGATGGAGAATTCATTTAAACACTGAAATGAGGTTTCACCATCAACTGTAACTTGGATTGTGGGATATTTACGGACTTCTATATTTTCGTTTTGTGCTGCTTCTAGCATTTTCGAAGGCTCATTTAATTGGAAGTCACAGTAAATACCTAATGGCCCATGTGTCGAAATTCCAGCGTATAGACAATCATCACGGAATCCCGTTTTTCTTACTGCTTGTAAGAAAGCCCCATCTTCTCCAATACTAACAATAATGGTCGCTTCTCTCGGATCTGTTACTATAGTGAATCCATGATGGGTTGCTTGTTGTTTTAAATTTTCAACAATTACAAGTGTTTCGGCGTCTTGTTTATGGTAGAAATATAAAAGTCGTTGATGCATGAAAAAACCTCCTTTAATGTTTCATAAAAAATGTGTTGGAAAGATAGAATGAATAAAGGTGCTTATGATTTGAAGAAGTGACATTTTTTGCTATCATAAGAAGAGATAACCTACTCTTCTCCATTCTTATTCTATGGGAAGATGATGTATAATTCAAAGGAGGAATGATGGAATGACAGCAAAGAGATGGGCTGCTTTGGGAATTGCTGCTGTTTTATTTGTTTTTTCGGTAGGAATTAATTTCATGTCTAACTTGGCGTCAACGAATTTTGAAGATACCTTTTCAAACTTGATGGCCACAGGCGAAGATTCTTTTACTGAAGAAATGATCGAAACAGGAGACTCTTTAAATAAAATTGCTGTATTAAATTTAAATGGGACGATTCAGGATACGGGTGAGAGTGGCTCATTATTAGCAACTTCTACATATAACCACAATCGTTTTATGAAATTATTAAACCATGTGAAAGATGATTCCACTGTTAAAGGTGTTGTAATAAAAGTGAATACACCAGGTGGGGGCGTTGTTGAGAGTGCGCAAATTCACGATAAAATTGTTGAAATTCAAGAAGAGGCGAATAAACCTGTGTATATTTCTATGGGTTCTATGGCTGCGTCTGGTGGGTATTATATTTCAGCTCCGGCGGAAAAAATCTTCGCTAGTGCAGATACAATGACAGGATCATTAGGTGTCATCATGCAAGGGGTGAATATTACTGAGCTTGCAGATAAGATAGGCATTGAATTTAATACAATTAAAAGTGGCGAATTTAAAGATATTATGAGTCAAACGAGAGAAATGACTAAAGAAGAACAAAATATTTTACAAGATATGATAGATAATGCTTATCAAGGATTCGTAGAAGTGATTGCTTCTGGGCGAGAGATGTCAGAAAATCAAGTCCGTGAACTAGCAGATGGTCGTATCTATGATGGTCGCCAAGCATTAGATAATCAATTGATTGACGGGTTAGGCTATGCAGAAGATGTTATTAATGAGATGAAAAACGATGTGGGCTTAGAAGACGCTGCTGTTATTCAATATAGCGATAATGTTGGTTTTGGCTCATTTCTTAGTGTAGCAGCAAATAAAGTTGCTGGGAATGATCTGCAAATGGAAGGTGTAATGAAGCTTCTTACACAGCCGAATTCCCCACGCCTAATGTATTTATATGCTGAATAGAAAGGAGGCGCTTTAGGATGCATAATCAAGACGAACCAAAAAATAAGGAATTGTTCCAACAAGAAGGTTCTGAAGAAGCGGTGCTTTCCGAACAACCTGGGCAATTGATAACAATGACTGAAGAATATCGGTTAGCGGGGTTTTGGATGAGGTTTTGGGCGTATTTATTAGATTGGATCATTATTGGTAGCATTAATGGTATCCTTATTTACCCTGTTTTTAGAGCGTTAGATGTTTCTTTAAATAACTCATCTTACTTTTCTGCTGTCGCCATTGCAACCGCGTTGACCTTCTATTTGTATTTTGTTCTTATGACGAAATACCTCGGGCAAACTTTAGGAAAAATGGTATTCGGTTTAAGAGTCATTCAAATAGACGGAGGCAAGCTTTCCTGGGGAACGATTCTTTTTAGAGAGTGGATTGGTCGCTTCATTTCAGGTACAGTGATGATGCTTCCTTACCTTGTCGTTGCCTTTCATCCAAAAAAGAAGGGCATACATGACCTGTTTGCTGATACAACAGTTGTCCATGAGAGATAATTGAATAGCTAGGCATATAAAAGTCATTCCTTTAAGGGATGGCTTTTTTGTTATGTGAAATAATCAGTGTATGAGATTGATGCAGAATCATATTTTCTTATCCAAGCTTAAAAGTTAAGGAATGCTATTTTGAAAAATTTTATATGATACCCCATATTAATTGGTTTTAAAGTTTAACAAAAGGTAAAAATGACCATACTAATTGCTTGAAAGGCAGGGGTGCTTATATGGTGTGGTTCATCATAATTGCTGGTCTTATTCTTTTATTTTTACTTCTTATTTTAGTTATATTATTTTCAAAACTCTCCATTACTGTTCACTTTTATCATTATGATAAACAAAGTCACCTCAGTATAAAGTTAAAATTTTGGAAATGGCTTAAGTATACAATTGATATACCTTTGATGGAAGTTGACCCGCAAAATGCTGAAATTAAAATAAAGGAAGAAAAAACAGCATCAGGAGGAGAGACGAAAGAGGACTCGAAGAATATAACTGCAGAAGATTTGTTAAATAGTTTTAAGGATATGGATGAGCTCTTAAAGCATGTTGTTTCTCTGTATCATATTATTCGTCATTTCATGAGTAAGGTCATTGTTCGTCAGCTGCGTTGGCATACAGTTATTGGTGTAGGTAATGCAGCGGTAACGGGTGTCTTAACTGGTGGGTTTTGGTCTGTGAAAGGAAGTATAATTGGTGTGTTAAGCCATTATATGAAATTAAAGACAAGACCGGATATTGCTATTTCTCCACAGTTTCAATTTGCGGTTGCCCAAACCTCTTTTATATGTATGATTCAATTTCGTATCGGGCATGCTATGCTTGCAGGATTTAAACTGATTAAATTTTGGAAAGGTGGCAAAGCTCATTTTAAGACGAGTCAGCTTTCTGTTTTATCAGGTGATAAACCTAAAACATACTAGATGAGAAGGGGCGATTGAGAATGTCTGATCATCCAATACAAGGCTTGATGACAACTGCAATGGAAAACCTGAAAGAAATGGTAGATGTAAATACGATAATTGGTGACCCAGTAGAAACACCCGATGGCAGTGTGATTATTACAGTTTCAAAAGTGGGCTTTGGTTTTGCTGCTGGAGGCTCGGAGTTTATGATGGATGCAAGCAAAAAAGATAGCAATAATGGTGAATCCAAGGGTCATCCTTTTGGTGGAGGTAGCGGTGGAGGTGTTTCTATCACACCAATCGCATTTCTTATCGTTAACTCTCATGAAGTAAAAATGGTTCACTTAGATGAGAGCACTCATCTATATGAAAAGATCTTAGATTTAGCACCTCAAGCAGTAGATAAAATCCAACATTTATTTAATAAAAAGGACCATAAAGAAGAATCATCTAATGAGAAAGAGCATTATGAGAAAAATAATCTAGACTTTTAAACAAATATGTTTCTCAATTAAAAATCTGAACAATATTCAAATTCGACTGTAGGAGGTTTGAATCGTTCGGATTTTTCTTTATGCCTGTCTTTTTTTTCATTGGATTCATTTCAATTGCAAAAAAGATTCTGAAAAGCTATCATTTAAACGTACATACTTATAAATAAAGGAGGAAGTAATGATGGCATCAGTTACATTTAAAGGGAATCCTGTTACACTGCTAGGAAGTGAAGTGAAAGTTGGGGATCAGGCGCCTCAGTTCTCTGTCTTAGCCAATGATTTATCTGAAGTTACTCTAGCTAATACAAAAGGGAAGATCCGTTTAATTAGTGTGGTTCCTTCAGTTGATACAGGCGTTTGTGATGCACAAACAAGAAAGTTTAATGAAGAAGCATCTGGACTAGATAATGTAGAGGTATTAACCGTTAGTGTGGACCTTCCATTTGCTCAAAAACGCTGGTGTGCTGCTTCCGGATTAGAAAATGTGCAAACTCTTTCAGATCATAGAGATTTATCTTTTGGTGAAGCGTATGGTGTTGTAATGCAAGAGCTTCGTTTGTTAGCTCGTTCGGTATTTGTTGTAGATTCTAATGACCAAGTGGTTTATGTAGAATATGTTGGAGAAGGAACAGATCATCCAAACTATGAAGCGGCAATTGAAGCAGCAAAATCAGCAAAGTAAGTAGGATAAATAATAAGCACGAGCAGTTTCTGAATCATTTTCAGAAGTTGCTTGTGCTTTTTAGTACAATCCTTCTCTCACCAATTCGTTGTCCTATCAGTTGTCTCTTTGCACCTCTCCCCCAGTAAAAAGCTATACATGATATGTTTTACTTCGTTTTTTATTGAAATCAATTTGTTAGAAAATATGAAATAAACTTCATTACTTGTGAATGGTTATAAAGCTAGGTACAATAAGGAGATAGAGTATAGGAACGGGAGCGATGATGAACAATGAAAGTTTTGCCGGTGGAAGAAGTGTTTACATTATTAAATGAAACGGCTGAGTTATTGAAGGAAGAATTAAATGTTACATATCTTGAGGCATTAGCAGAAACGGGAGAAAATGTATTTCAAGGAGCAATACTTCAAGAGGAACTAAGCGAACTGACAACTAAGCGTCTTGAGAAAAGTTATGAATCCTTTCATATAAGTAAATTTGAAAAAGAAGATTTAAGAAAGGGATTTCAACTGGCTATTCTTAAAGGCATGAAAGAAAATGTTCAACCTAACCATCAAATGACACCAGATTCTATTGGATTGTTAATGGGTTATTTAGTTAATAAGTTTATTGATCAATCTTCTTTCTCCTTATTAGATCCAGCGGTTGGAACCGGTAACCTCATCACAACAGTGATGAATGCACAATCTGGTAAAATGGTAGAAGCAACAGGTGTGGAAATTGATGATCTCTTAATTAAACTTGCTTATGTGAATGCGAACTGGCAGGAGCATCCTATCCGCTTCTACAATCAAGATAGCTTAGAGCCATTATTCATTAATGAAGTAGATGTGGTTGTAAGTGATTTACCAGTTGGCTATTATCCAAACGATTTACGCGCGCAAGATTATGAGCTTAAAGCTGATGAAGGTCATGCTTATGCCCATCACTTATTTATAGAACAAAGCTTTAAACATGTAAAAGAGGGCGGATTTCTGTTCTTATTAATTCCTAACGGTCTGTTTGAAAGTCCACAAGCACCAAAGTTACATGACTTTTTGAAGAAGTACGCAATTATTCAAGGTTTATTACATTTACCATTGAATTTATTCAAAAATGAACAAGCAGCTAAAAGTATATTTATCCTTCAGAAAAAAGGTGAAGCTGTCAAACCTCCAAAAGAATCATTACTTGTTAATTTGCCATCCTTGTCAAAAGCAGATGACGTTGATCGTGTCTTAACAAAAGTGAGTAATTGGATTAGAGAAAACAAAGGTTCCTAATGATGATGAAAGGATTTCGGTAAAAAATACCGAGGTCCTTTTTCATTTTTGCAGATTATAAACTTCATTAGTATACGATTATAATTATTCAGACATGTAATAATGAAGTCTTATTTTTATGTAATACAATATTCCGAATTTAACTATTTTCTATTTCCTGTTATTATTTCTTGAAATATGATGAATCTCATGTTTAAATGAATTTTTGATGAGATATAATTCAATCAATAAACGATGATTTTATAAATAGGGTAGGAGATATTAGATATAAGGAAGTGAATCATTTGACAAAAATTATTGCCATTAATGCAGGTAGTTCTTCTTTGAAATTTCAATTATTCGATATGCCAGAAGAAAAAGTAATTACAAAAGGAATAGTAGAAAGAATTGGATTAGCACATGCGGTTTTTACAATAGTAGTGAAAGGTGAAAAAAGAACAAAAGAACTAGAGATTCCCAATCATGAAGTAGCTGTGCAATTGCTTTTAAATGAGTTAACAGCACATGAAATTATTGCTGAACTTGATGAAATCGTTGGTGTAGGTCATCGTGTGGTCCACGGTGGAGAAGATTTTTCGCAATCTGTGTTGATTACAGATGAAGTGATGGATAAAATCAGTAAACTATCGGATTTAGCTCCGCTACATAATCCTGCAAATTTAACGGGGATTTTAGCATTCAAACGTGTCTTACCAGATGTTCCAGCAGTAGCGGTTTTTGATACAGCCTTCCATCAATCAATGCCGGAAAGCTCTTATTTATACAGTCTGCCGTATAGTTATTATACTGAGTATGGTATAAGAAAGTATGGATTCCACGGAACGTCACATAAATATGTATCGGAACGGGCAGCTGAATTGTTAGGGAGACCACTTGAGCAATTACGATTAATTTCTTGCCACTTAGGTAATGGTGCGAGTATTGCAGCGATTGAAGGTGGAAAATCTATCGATACATCCATGGGCTTTACGCCATTAGCTGGCGTAACTATGGGAACAAGATCAGGAGATATTGACCCTGCCCTCATTCCCTTTATCATGCAAAAAACCGAAAAGTCAGCAGATGAAGTGTTAGATGTATTAAATAAACAAAGTGGCATGCTTGGTGTTACTGGTTTTTCAAGTGATTTAAGAGATATTGAGATGGCAGCGGAAGAGGGCAATGATCGAGCTGAATTAGCATTAGAAATATTCGCAAACCATATTCACAAATATATCGGTTCATATGCAGCGAAAATGTATGGTGTCGATGCTATAATCTTTACTGCAGGTATCGGTGAAAACAGTGACGTTGTAAGAGAAAGAGTATTAAGGGGACTAGAGTTTATGGGTGTTTATTGGGACCCTGCTCTTAATAAAGTCCGGGGTCGTGAGGCGTTTATAAATTATCCGCATAGTCCGGTAAAAGTCATCATCATTCCTACAAACGAAGAAGTAATGATTGCAAGAGATACGATTGAATTAATATCATAATGGAATTAACATTTGCTCCGACTCGCCTTTTTGGTGAAGTCGGTTTTTATTTTTTTATAAGCAAATGGGTAAGGAAATATCATTTTATATAAACAGAGAGTAAACAATGAAAGATTGCACAGGATGATTCTCTATTTACCATTAGAAAATCGCCTTGTTAGCCTAGAAAATCTTATTCGTCTGACTAACAGCGATCATTCACTAAAGAATCTTATAGTCATAAACAAATAATGGTATTAGTAAAAAGAATAGTAAGTTTTGATCATAAGAGCAACGTGCTTATTATCAGTTAATTTGCTATACTATTAACAAAATATAGTAGCGAATGGAGGATAAGGAGATGCCATTATCTGCACGTGAACAAATGGTACTTAACGAAATCCGTGAATGGGAAAATCAATTATATAGCTACGAAGCGAATGATATCGAGCGTTCATATGAACATTATTTAGAATACTCTTTTGCATTATTACCAGAGAATGTTCAAAAGCAAGTGTTTTCTATGATGGATAGTTGGATGTTTCATTTACATGCACTCATTCAAGGATCACAATTACAGCTTGATGCAAAAGAAAGAATTCTGTCTTCAGGGAGGATTTTTCAAAAAGATATTGATACATTACATGATATGAATGCTTTGACGATTGATCAATTATCATACATAGCTAAACAGCAAATTGCTAGGCATCGAATGTATTCTTTAGCACAAGGTGGTGCAACAGGAACTGGCGGTCTTATGATGCTAGGGAGTGATATTCCGGCAATGGCTGTCATTAATTTAAGAGTCGTGCAGTTAATTGCCATGACTTATGGTGTCGAAGTCAATACACCATTTGAAATGATGAGTTCATTAAAAGTCTTTCATGCAGCTACCTTACCAAGGAGAATCCAAGGAGAAGCTTGGGAGGACTTAATGAATGACCTAGAGCAGCATGACGATTTATATTTTTATGAGGGAAAAGAAGAATTAACAGATATTACATGGTTAGAACAACCGATGAAACAAATGTTTAAAGCAGTAGCGATTGTTTTACTTAGAAAAAAAACGTTACAAGGAATACCAGTCATTAGTATGGCAATAGGAGCGGGTACTAATTACCAATTAACGAGAAATGTAACGGACTTTGCTCATAAGTATTATCAGTATCGCTATCTATTAAATAAGTCAGGGTGATTGTAAACGATGAGCGTAACGGAACATAAGAAAGATTCGTTAACTGTTGGCTGTAAAGTTATCACAGTAAGTGATACAAGAGATGAGGAAACAGATAAAAGTGGGCAATTAATGATCGCATTACTTGAACAAGCGGGTCATAAAGTCAATGCCTATGAAATTGTCAAAGACGAAAGTGTCGCAATTGAACAAAGTGTACGAGCTGGATATAACCAAGAGGATGTTGATATTATATTAACGAATGGTGGTACTGGCATTGCTCTACGTGATGTCACCATTGAAACGGTGCAACGTTTGTTTGATAAAGAGATTGACGGCTTCGGTGAGTTATTTCGTATGCTGAGTTATACAGAGGATATCGGTTCTAGTGCCATTATGTCCAGAGCAATAGCAGGTGTGATTAAGCATAAAGCGGTGTTTTGTACACCTGGATCCTCTGGTGCTGTCAAATTAGCGATGAATAAATTGATATTACCTGAGATCAGTCATGTCGTGAAAGAATTGCGTAAAGATTTATTTTAATGAGAATGAGTCCGAACCATTTACGTTCGGGCCTATTCATTAATAGTGACCTTTAAGTGTTACATCTTGACCTGTTCGGAACCAAAGCCATAATTCATTAATTTGTGAGGCTAATTCGGCGATTTCGTGATTGAGTTTACAAGAAGTTTCAAAGTCGCTTTCATTAGAGAGCTCTTCTTGTTTCCTATTAATCAAGACTTCTATACTTTTTATACGGTCTGGAATTTTCCCTCGAATGGTTTCCCAATGAACTAAAATTTGTTGTTGCTCAATAGATGAAAATGCCTCCCAATCCTTTTTTATAGTCGGTAAATCGATAGATAATCTTTGGTTAAACGTAAAATGCTGATGCATTGTTTGCCCCCTCTGCTAATATTTATATTATTTATAAGTGTATCTTCTTTTTCAAATCATAGCTATATACCCTTCCGTTTGCTTGGCCAAGTGAATATAGTAAAGTAATTATAATGAGAAAGGAATGGCAAGTGTTGAAAAATATCGTTTGGATTCTTCTATTTATTCTGCTTTGCCTTTCTCCATCCCCCTCTAATGCTAAATCGAATACAAACACCATGCAAGCAAAAAAAAACTATTATACAAAATTACAAATTGGGCTGCCAGAAGATGTGGGTATCAGTAGTGAGCGTTTAAAAGTCGTTGATGAATGTATAACAACGGAAATATCCCGTGGTTTTCCTGGTGCTGTTTTAGTAATCATTAAGGATGGAAAAATCATTAAGGATTCAGCGTATGGATTCGCCAAACGATATGATGGGCATTCCGTATTGTCGCAACCAATAAAAATGAAAACAACAACGATTTTTGACCTCGCATCAAATACAAAAATGTTCAGTACAAATTTTGCTATGCAACAGTTAGTTTCCCAAGGGAAGGTTGACTTGAAGCAATCTGTCCAATATTATTTACCAGCATTTAAAGATCGTGATAACGACGAGATAAAAGGAAAAGCAAAGATAACAGTAACCGATCTGTTGCAGCATACTGCTGGACTACCGAGCAGTATTCACTATCACGATCCAAAAAAAGCGGGCGTGTTATATTCTCAAGATAGAGAGTTAACTAAAAAGATGGTCATAGCTACACCACTGAAGCATCCGCCCCATACAGCACAAATATATAGTGATATTGATTATATGTTATTAGGGATAATTATTGAAGAAGTGACAGGTGTATCATTAGACGATTATGTTGAAAAGGAAATATATAAACCCCTTGGCCTTATTCATACTAAGTATAACCCTCTACAAAAAGGAGAAAGCCAAAATGAATTTGCCGCAACTGAGTTATTTGGTAATACAAGAGATGGTGCCATTTCCTTTCCCCATATAAGGAAGCATACATTACAAGGAGAAGTCCATGATGAAAAGGCGTTTTATAGCATGGCAGGTGTATCAGGACACGCGGGCCTATTTTCTACTGGGAGGGAAATGGCTGTATTATTACAAGTGATGTTAAATGGAGGTGGCTACGGGAATCTTGAACTTTTTAATCAGTCAACCATCAATCAGTTTACAACCCCTTCGTCGCCTGACTCTTCTTTTGCATTAGGTTGGAGGATAAATAGTGACGATCATATGCATCAATTTTTTAGTGAAAGTGCACCGAGCACTGTCCTTGGTCATACAGGCTGGACAGGAACGATGACTGTTATTGATAAGGAAAATCAACTTGGCATATGTTTACTAACAAATAAAAGACACTCACATGTAATCGATCCTTATAAGAATCCAAATGTTTTTGCCGGCGATCAGTCAGTTATTAGTAATTATGGGAAAGTGATAGACCTTATTTATAAGGCGATAATCTCTTAGCAATCATTGCTATAAATAAATAAAAACAAGAGTAAGGAAACTAAGATAAAAGCCAATAAGGCTTTTATCTTTTTTTATAATGGTTTGCAATATATGCTGGAAATTTTGCTCTTTTCTACACTTTCACTTGTTTCGGTTGGACGGATATTTATGTGGATTTATGCATTTGTGGATATTTTATAGAAATTGTAGATAACCTATTGCAATTTTAGGGAAAGGTTGTTAAAGTATTAACATAATCAGTTGAATAAAAATATAAGTTATTGAATATTTATACGTATCCACTTCAAGGAGGAAATAAAAATGTCAAATCCAAAAGTTGTTCTTGCCTATTCAGGCGGTTTAGATACTTCAGTTGCAATTAAATGGTTAGGAGATCAAGGTTACGCTGTTGTTGCTTGTTGTTTAGATGTTGGTGAAGGAAAAGACCTTGATTTCGTAAAAGAAAAAGCACTTCAGGTTGGTGCGGTTGCTTCTTACGTGATTGATGCAAGAGAGGAATTCGCGCAAGAATTTGCCCTTGTAGCCTTACAAGCACATGCATTATATGAAAATAAATATCCATTAGTATCAGCGCTTTCTCGTCCGTTGATTGCAAAAAAATTAGTGGAAGTAGCTGAAAAAGAAGGTGCGGTTGCAGTTGCACACGGATGTACGGGTAAAGGGAATGATCAGGTCCGTTTTGAAGTGGCTATTGCGGGATTAAATCCTGACTTAGAAGTATTAGCACCAGTGCGTGATTGGAAATGGTCTCGTGAAGAAGAAATTGCTTATGCAAAAGAAAATGGTATTCCTGTACCGATTCAATTAGATTCTCCATACTCTATTGACCAGAACTTATGGGGAAGAAGTAATGAGTGCGGAATTCTAGAAGATCCTTGGGCTGCACCACCAGAAGATGCATATGATTTAACAAATAGTCTCGAAAATACGCCAGATACACCAGAAATCATTGAAATCGGTTTTGAGGAAGGCGTACCTGTGACATTAAATGGGAAATCATATATGCTCTCTCAGCTAATTACAGAGTTAAATTACATTGCTGGAAAACATGGTGTGGGACGTATTGACCACGTTGAGAACCGTTTAGTAGGGATTAAATCTCGTGAAATTTATGAAGTGCCAGGTGCTACTACTTTAATGAAAGCACATAAAGAGCTGGAAGATTTAACACTTGTGAAAGAATTAGCGCATTTTAAACCAATTATTGAGAAGCAGGTTGCTGAATTAATCTATAACGGACTGTGGTTCTCTCAATTAAGAACAGCACTCCAAGCATTCTTAAAAGAGTCGCAAAAATACGTAACTGGGACAGTAAGAGTGAAATTATTTAAAGGCCATGCGATTGTTGAAGGAAGAAAGTCTCCTTATACTCTATATGATGAAAAACTTGCCACATACACTTCTGATGATGAATTTGATCATAACGCAGCGATCGGTTTCATTAAATTATGGGGTCTACCAACAAAAGTACAAAGTGCGGTGCAAGGTAACAAGAAGGTGACAGTGTGAAAAAGCTTTGGGGAGGCAGATTCACCAAATCTGCTGAAGAATGGGTCGATGAATTTGGCGCATCCATCTCCTTTGATCAGGAGCTAGTACAAGAAGATTTGCAAGGAAGCATTGCTCATGTAACAATGCTTTCTGCAAATGGTATTATTAGCGAAGAGGATGCTGAAAAAATTAAATCTGGCTTGCAAACATTACAAGAAAAAGCTGCTAATGAAGAAATTGAGTATTCAGTTAAACTTGAAGATATTCACCTTAACTTAGAAAGTGCATTAACTGAACTTGTCGGTCCTGTAGGCGGAAAGCTACATACAGCTCGTAGCCGAAATGATCAAGTTGCTACTGATATGCATTTATATTTAAAGAAGCAGGTTCAAACCATTATTATGCTTGTTGAAGAACTGCAAAATGCATTACTTACACAAGCGGAAGCGAACGTTGAAACGGTGATGCCAGGATATACCCATTTACAGAGAGCACAACCGATTTCATTCGCGCATCACCTAATGGCATACTTCTGGATGCTTGATCGTGATAAACAACGTTATCAAGAAAGCCTCAAACGCATTAACATTTCTCCACTTGGAGCTGGTGCATTGGCTGGAACAACTTTTCCGATTGATCGCTATCAAACAGCCGAATTGCTTGGTTTTGAAGGGATTTATGAAAACAGCTTAGATGCTGTGAGTGATCGTGATTTTATTTTGGAATTCTTATCTTCAAGTTCAACACTGATGATGCATCTATCTCGATTAAGTGAAGAATTGATTCTCTGGTCAAGTCAAGAATTTCAATTCATTGAATTAGATGATAGTTTCGCAACAGGAAGCAGTATTATGCCGCAAAAGAAGAACCCGGATATGGCTGAGTTAATACGCGGTAAAACGGGACGAGTATATGGAAATCTTATGGGGATGTTGACTGTTTTAAAAGGCTTACCACTTGCTTATAACAAAGATATGCAAGAAGATAAGGAAGGCATGTTTGATACTGTCAAAACGGTCGTTGGTTCTCTAAAAATCTTTGTTGGAATGATTGAAACAATGAAGGTGAAGACAACACAAATGGAGAAGGCGACAAAGAATGATTTCTCTAATGCGACTGAACTAGCTGATTATCTTTCAAGTAAAGGTGTACCATTCCGTGAAGCGCATGAAATCGTTGGTAAGCTCGTGCTTACTTGCGTACAAAAAGGTTGTTTCTTAATGGATTTATCACTTGAGGAATACAGAGCTGTTAATGATTTATTTGAAGCCGATATTTATAAGGTGCTTGATCCATATACCGCTGTTGAAAGAAGAAATAGCGCGGGTGGAACAGGCTTCGACCAGGTGAGAATCGCTATAGATAAAGCGAAAGCTAAGTTAAATAAAGAAGAGCATGCCTAGATGCGCATGCTCTTCTTCGCTTTTTTTTAGGAGTGCTTCTCTGCCACGTTTGCCTCCCCACTTTTTTGCTTTGCGGATTTATTCGGTCTGACCACAAGTACATCACAAGGTGCGTGGCGTGTAATATATTCTGATACACTACCAATTAAGAAGCGTTCGACAGCATTCAGCCCCGTTGCTCCACATATAATAAGGTCGATTGGCTTTGTTTTCGCGATATCTTTGGTTATGATTATTTTGGGAGATCCATATTCGATTATATACTCTACTTTAGTAACGTTTGCTTGAGTACAAACTTCCTTATAACGTGCCATTAAGTTCTCAGCAAATTCTGTAGCTCTAACAGAAGTAGAGTGATCATAAGCTTCAATAGCATTGGTACGAGTATCGACAACATGAGCTAAAATGAGATTGGCACCACTATCCTTCACCATTTCAATTGCTTGATTAAATGCCTCATCTGCTTCTACTGAACCATCTACTGCGACTAAAATGTTTTCATAATGTTTACTCATTTAAATCTCCTCCTTTACCTATTATTATACATACCCTTTTTATGAATAAATGTAGCCATTTTTCAAACAATAATGAGGAAAAAATAATGACAAAGGAGTGAACAATCTTGAAAAAAGAAGAAAGAAATGAATGGAATCAATTGTATGATGAAAATGAAGCAGAACAATCTATTAGCGATTCAATAATGGAGGCATATAACGGTGGTGCAGTCAGTCGCCAACAATTGACGAACGAAACCAATGAAGATGAATTAAGCTAAAGTAATATAAAAGGCGTTTTGTCATATGACAAAACGCCTTTTGAGCTTGTATTCAAAAAACTTCATAAGAGTAGACAAAAACACCTTTACTGTTAAAATAATTTTGTGATGGATATATTGTAGTTACCCCACTATGTTAAAAGATGTAAAAAAACGGTTGATTACAGGAAGCAATTTAGGTCATGTCCATTGATAGCCATTTATATTAGAATAGAACGATAGGGGAAAGGTTTATTAAGGGGGAGAAGAAGATGGAGCAAAAAAAGCTTGATCCAAGATATAAAGTTGCTAATCGAGAAGCGCTTATCGGTGTCGGTATTGCGATGATCAACTTTTTCATATGGTATTCTTTTGCCTACGGCTTAGGTAGTAAGCCTGTTGAAGAGTATCAATATATCTTTGGATTACCTTCGTGGTTTTTCTATAGCTGTGTGTTAGGGTTTCTAATTATTACAGTCATCGTTTGGTTGGTTGTTAAGTTCTTGTTCTCTGATGTACCTTTTGAGGAGGAAGAACAATGAATTGGGGAGTAGCTATACCATTAATTATTTTTTTATGTTCACTATTCTTTTTTGGGATTTATGCAACAAAATATTTAAAGCATGGACCTGATTTTTTACAAGAATATTTTCTAGGTGGAAGAAATCTTGGTGGCTTATTATTGGCGATGACGATGGTGGCTACATATGGGAGTGCGTCAAGCTTCATCGGTGGACCTGGAATTGCTTATAATATGGGTCTTGGCTGGGTGTTATTGTCGATGTCACAAGTGGTAACAGGCTACTTTACACTCGCTATCTTAGGTAAAAAGTTTGCCATTATCTCTAGGAAGACAAAAGCGGTTACTTTAAATGATTTCTTAAGAGAACGCTATCAAAGTAAATGGGTAGTCATCTTATCGTCAATTTGTATAGTTGTTTTCTTATTCGCTTCTATGTCTGCGCAGTGGATTGGTGGTGGCCGATTATTAGAATCGTTTATGGGATTGTCGTATCAATCAGCACTTTTAATTTTTACATTATCTGTTCTTATTTTTGTTGTGATTGGTGGTTTTCGTGCAGTTGCCATCACTGATACAGTTCTCGGTATGATCATGTTAATTGGTACAATTATTATTTTAGTAGGAACAATCATTGCTGGTGGTGGGGTACCGAATATTATCGAGAAATTAACAGCAGAAAATCCTAACTTGATTACACCCTTCGGTGCGGACGGTTCATTAACGCCTTTATACGTATCCAGTTTTTGGCTTCTGGTTGGTGTTGGTGTGGTTGGTTTGCCCCAAATTGCTGTCAGAGCAATGTCTTACAAAAACGCAAAGGCAATGCATACGGCGATGATTATCGGTACACTTGTTACAGGCGCTATTATGCTAGGTATGCATCTTACAGGTGTATTTGCACGAGTGGTGATTCCTGGAATTGAAGTCGGGGATACGGTGATGCCGCAATTGACACTAACCATTTTACCTTCATGGTTAGCAGGGATTGTGTTGGCAGCTCCGATTGCAGCGGTCATCTCAACAGTCAATGCATTGTTACTTCTTGTCAGTTCATCGTTGGTGAAAGATATTTACATAAATTATATTAACAGTAAAGCAACAGATCAGTTTATTAAAAAGTTGACGTTATCTGTAACAGCAATCATTGGTATTCTAGTGTATATTGTAAGTATAGAGCCACCTGATCTTCTTATCTGGCTTAATTTATTTGCTTTTGGTGGATTAGAAGCAGCGTTTATCTGGCCAATTATTATGGGGCTTTATTGGAAAAAAGGAAATGCCTATGGGGCTCTTGCTTCTATGATTACAGGGGTAAGTAGTTATATTATTATTGACCGTTTATTTCCGGACTTATTAGGCGTGCACCCGGTCGTTGTCCCAGTGTTTTTATCTTTTATACTTTATGTCCTTGTTAGTTTGTTCACACAATATAAAAAACCAACTCAACAACAGGAGATTATCGAAAAATTTTGGTATGTTTCAAAGTAGTTATTTTCTAAATGAAACAAAGTAAAATAAAACCTGAACAAACACAACCAATTGTGTATGTTCAGGTTTTTTCTTTCTTAGCAAGTTTAATAAAAAAGTGAAGGTATACATTGCGGTGTTTTTATTCTAAATGAAAACACAAGAGGAAAAATGTTTTCTAAAATAATTATTATTAGAATTATCTTATTATTACGTTGGTGCAATAAAGTGTGATAGTATTTATATGAATGCGTTTACATATCTATATTTTCTAAATATATATATGTTAAAGTATTTTAAAATATTTATTTTTTGGGAATGAAGGTGAGATGAGTTGGCGAATGAGGTGAAAAAACAAGGGTATACAAAAGGAAAATTGATTGGGTTATTTCTCGGTCCAATACTTGCATTAATTGTATTCTTTTTATTACCAAGTGATATGATTGGTTATGAAGGAAGGGTAGTTATTGCTAGTATTATGATGATTGGTACGTATTGGGTGACAGAGGCGGTACCGATGGCGGTTGCATCGTTATTACCGTTAGTTCTTATTCCGTTATTTGGCGGTGCCCCGATTGATGTGGTTTCAAGATCTTACGGAGAATCCGTTATTTTTATGTATATGGGTGGATTTATTTTGGCAATTGCCATTGAAAAATGGAATTTACACAGAAGGATTGCACTCAATATTATTGACATGATTGGAACGTCAAGCCATAAAATTATTCTCGGTATTATGCTTGCCACAGGATTGTTAACAATGTTTATTTCGAATGCTGCGACGGCATTAATGATGTTACCAGTTGCATTAGCTTTAATTTCAGAAATGCGAGATAAGAAAATTTTAGAAGGTCAAAATATTGACTTTTTTGCTAAGTCTATCTTACTTGCTGTTGCCTATACAGCAACAATTGGCGGTTTAGCTACGCTTGTTGCGGCTGTTCCAAATGCTGCACTCGCAGGTATTGCTAAGATTCAATTTGATGTAGAGGTCACCTTTTTGCAATGGTTAATCTTTGCAGGTCCGGTTGCGATTATCATGTTTGTTTTCTTATATTTCTATTTAACAAAAATGAAATTTAAGGTAAATGCTGAGAACCAAACAGAAGTGTCTTTTATTAAGGAAGAGAAAAGAAATCTTGGGAAGATAAAAACCGAAGAGTGGGTTGTTATTGCTGTCTTCTTATTAACGGTTTCTTTATGGGTCGGCAAGCCGGCTATTTCTTGGATTGCAGATCAAGTAAGTTTTCTATCATTCTTAGAAAGGTTGGGTTCATTGCCTGACGCAAGCATTTCTATGATGGGTGCTATCCTCTTATTCTTCTTACCAAGTACAAAAGGTGAGAGAATTTTAGAGTGGGGAGATTTAGCGAAACTACCATGGGGTGTATTAATTTTGTTCGGTGGTGGCTTAGCGTTAGCGTCAAGTCTTGAGCATTCGGGTGTGAATGACTTTATTGCCGTAGCATTACAAGGATTAGAAGCATATACACCGTTTATCATTATTCTTCTACTTGTTGTCATTGTATTAGGTATGACAGAAATACTGTCAAATACTGCTGTTGCCAACCTCGTCTTACCAATTTCAGCAGGTTTAGGTGTTGCTATTGGGATCGATCCTTTAATTATGATGGCAGCTGTTGCCTTAGCAGCGGGATCATGTTATATGCTTCCTGTTGCAACTCCACCGAATACCGCTGTTTTTAGTGCGGGTGAACTGGAAGTAGCCGATATGGCTAAAGCGGGTGTTTGGCTAAACGCAGTTAGTGTAATCGTGATTACATTAGCGGTTTATTACTGGATGCCAATCGTCTTTGGTATTACGATATAAAAAGAAGACCCCGAGTATAATGACGGGGTCTTCTCTATGTTATTTAATGGTTTGTAACTCTTTTGGGAATTGTGTTAATGGTATAGCACCATCTTTTGTTAGAACAAGATCATCTTCGATACGAACACCGGCTACTCCTGGTACGTAAATACCTGGTTCAATTGTATACACCATGCCTTCTTGTAGAAGCAAATCATTTGTTTCTGTTAATGAAGGATATTCATGGACGGAAATACCAAGTCCGTGACCGAGGCGATGTGGGAAGTAATCTCCATATCCGGCATCTGCAATAATTTTTCTTGCTGCTAAGTCAACCTCTGATGCTTTTGCACCAGGTTTACATGCAGCTATTGCTGCTAATTGCGCTTTGAGCACGGTGTCATAAATTTCTTGTTGTTTCTCATTTATTTCACCATAAGCAACCGTTCTCGTAATGTCTGAACAATAGCCTTTCCAAACAACGCCAAGGTCAAATAGAACAAGGTCGCCTTTTTGAATTTTTGTCATACCTGGTGTACCATGAGGAGATGCTCCGTTTTTACCAGTTAGAACCATTGTTGAAAAGGACATTTCATTAACGCCTTTTTTCTTTAATTCATATTCGATTGTAGCTAAAACTTCCAGTTCTGTCTTTCCTTCAGCTATGGCAGCACAGCCTGTTTCAATAGCGAAATCTGCAAGAGCAGTAGCTTCTTTAATAATCGCAAGCTCTTCTTCACTTTTTACCATTCGTAATGTGCGAAGCTTTTCTTCAGCAGATACCATACTTGCATGAGGGTAAAGCTCTTTCACCGCTTCATAACGTTCAACATTCATATGTTCTTTTTCGATCGCTATTTTATTAACTGTTGAAAGACGTGTAACAATGGCATCATTAATCATTGTCCATGGATTTTCAATATCTGTATATCCAATAATATCACCATTCCAACCAGCGTTTTTGGCATCCTCTATTTCCATTTTTGGACAGACAAGGAAAGGGTCAGCATCTTGGAAAACGGCTAATCCTAGTAAACGCTCATTAGGATCACTATGAAAAGAGCTCAAGTAAAATACATTTTCTGTTGATGTAATAAAAGATACATCAATTTTGTTTTCTTTCATCCATGATGATAAAATATCCATTCTTTGCTTCATGGTAGTCCCTCCTGGTCTTTATGTAGTAAGCTATAAGCAAGCGTATCAACTATATATGAAAAAGTAAACTTTTTGAACTGTTTAAATTGAAAGAAATAAGGGAAGAGACAGGATAACTTCATATTTATGTTGAAAAATTACATAGGAAAAACAGAAAGGAGAATCATTTGTGAAAGTATCATTTCATGGCCATTCTATCGTAAAAGTAAAAACAGAGGATAAAACAATTTTATTTGATCCATTTATTACTGGGAATGAATTAACAGACCTTAAGGTTGAAGAAGAAAAACCGGATGTTATTATCGTGACGCACGGACATGGTGATCATTTAGGAGACACGATTGAACTGGCTAAGAAGAATCAATCGCTAGTGATATGTAATGCAGAACTTTCATATTATCTAGGTTTCCATGGTATTGAAGCACACGGCATGAGTATTGGTGGCGCGTATGATTTTGATTTTGGGAAAGTGAAATTAACTCCAGCTTTACACGGAACAGGGCTCGTAACTGAGGATAACCAAATTGTTTATTTAGGTATGCCGGCTGGTGTCTTACTAACAATTGATGGTAAGACAATCTATCATGCAGGAGACACAGGTTTGTTTTCGGATATGAAATTAATTGGAGAGAGACATCCGATTGATTTAGCATTTATCCCGATTGGTGATAACTTTACAATGGGGCCAGAGGACGCTGCTTATGCTGTAGAGTTGCTGCAACCGAAACAAGTCGTTCCCGTTCATTACAATACATTTCCACCAATTAAACAAGATCCACACGCTTTCGCTAAATTAGTAAAAGGATCTGATGTAAAAGTAATGGAAGCTGGAGAAGTTGTTGAATTATAATAAATATTGTTGAGAGAAACTGAGATAATGCCACAGATGACTGTCTGTGGCATTTTTGATTTCAATTTGTGAACCAACTAGTTACACTTTTTCATGGAAAAGTGCGTAAGCTAATACAATTGATTAAACCTCAAACCTCTTTAATATAGTGAGATTAGATTTGAAAAGGCAACTGGGTACATATCAATACTTTTTCACATAATAAATACACTAGTATTGAAGACGATTACTGGTCATGTCCGCTTTCTTCTCTGCATAAATATAGATTATGAGAGGAGAGGATGAGATGAGGAGATATCGTTATATTATTTGTTTATTGCTTGCAGGTGCTATGCTCTTTTACGCAGTCCCTCGATTAGATGTTTATAGCAGTGGTCTTGAGGGTGTTTTTACCATTACTTGGTTAGCATT
The DNA here is from genome assembly GCF_038007265.1 of Cytobacillus sp. FSL R5-0569. Classification (NCBI taxonomy): domain Bacteria; kingdom Bacillati; phylum Bacillota; class Bacilli; order Caryophanales; family Bacillaceae; genus Cytobacillus; species Cytobacillus sp. FSL R5-0569. Next base: position 3,493,679 of record NZ_JBBOWW010000001.1, on the reverse strand, counting down.
TGCATTGATTGTTATTGCCGGAAATTTGACAGCCTTATTATATGAGCCGAAATCAAAGGTAAATGTAAGGACAAGGCGAAAAGTGGTTACATCTAACCGCAAACGAATGAGGTCTCATTAATAATATTGCTCGTTCGTTGAACATCACAACTTTTCATTCTATAATAAGGCTATGAAGGATGAAAATAGAGGGTGATGTCTTGGCTACAAAGCATGAGCAGATTTTACATTATATTGATGAGTTACCAGTCGGAGAAAAAATTTCCGTTAGACAAATTGCAAAGGCACTATCGGTGAGTGAAGGAACAGCTTACCGTGCCATTAAAGATGCTGAAAATAAAGGGTATGTGAGTACGATTGAAAGAGTCGGTACAATTAGAATAGAAAGAAAGAAGAAAGAAAACTTTGAAAAGCTTACTTACGCAGAAGTTGTCAATATTGTTGATGGACAAGTGCTAGGAGGACGAGCAGGACTCCATAAAACATTGAATAAGTTTGTGATCGGTGCGATGAAGTTAGAAGCAATGATGAGATATACTGGGGCTGGAAACTTATTAATCGTCGGAAACCGTACGAATGCCCATGAACTAGCGTTAAAAGCTGGAGCAGCCGTTCTTATTACGGGTGGTTTTGATACGGAAGAAGATGTGAAGCGGATTGCTGACGAATTAGAGTTACCGGTGATTTCAACAAGCTACGATACTTTTACAGTAGCAACGATGATTAACCGAGCAATATATGATCAGTTAATTAAGAAAGAAATTGTTTTAGTAGAAGACGTACTTACACCTGTTACTCAAACGATTAGCTTGCAAACAACAGATACGATTGAGGAATATTTAAAACATAATCGAGAGACGAGTCATAGTCGCTTCCCGGTTGTTGATCAACATATGAAGGTTCAAGGGATGGTTACTTCCAAAGATATTATGGGCCATAAAACAGATACACCTATTGAAAAGGTCATGACGAAAAACCCGATGACAGTTGGTGGTAAAACAAGTGTGGCTTCTTCTTCACATATGATGGTTTGGGAAGGGATTGAACTCCTCCCAGTTGTTGATCAATCGCATAAGTTAGAGGGAATCATTAGTCGACAGGATGTGTTAAAAGCGCTTCAAGTCATTCAGCGGCAACCACAAGTTGGTGAAACAATTGATGATACGGTGACAAACCAATTGGTATTAGCGAATGGAAAAACGAAGAATGAAGCGATGTATCGCTGTGAAGTTACACCGCAAATGACGAACCATATTGGTTCCATCTCGTACGGTGTTTTCACGACGATAGTGACAGAAGCTGCTAATCGCGTTTTACGAATGTACAAAAAAGGTGACCTTGTAGTTGAAAATATGACCATATACTTTTTAAAACCAGTTCAAATTGAGAGTATGCTTGATATTTTTCCAAGAGTGCTTGATGTTGGGAGAAAGTTTGGGAAAGTAGATGTAGAAGTCTTCAATGGCGGGGTATTGGTTGGAAAAGCGATGATGATGTGTCAATTAACAGAAAGATAAGCATAAATCGGCTAGTTGATGGATACATCTTCTAATAGCTAGTAAAACATCAACTAGACCGAATTTACTTACTACCTTACAATTGGAGCCACCACAGGTGAAATTGTAAGGTTTTAGTTTTGGTTCGATTTAATCCATTCGGATTCTTCAATCGCACGAGGAAGAAAATATTTATAGGCTTTCATACCAGCCCAAATACTGATTCCGCCAATAATGATAAAAAGAGCAGAGATAACATACGTAATCGTACCGCTATAAAGAAATAGTTGGTTGACACCGAAAAAGAATATAAAGGCACCTAGCGCCATACGTGATTTAGCTGAAATCCATTCTTTTTCTGCAGGACGTCTAGAACGTACGTATTTCACTTTATAGAATACGTACAAAGCAAAAGATAGTGCAATAAAAACTGCAAGTACAAGCATGTACAAACCTCCATAAATGAACATATGTCTTTATTTTAACTTCTATAAGAGGAAATTGCTAGAAGAGAGAGAATAATTATTATAATTGCAAGATGCTTTTCTTTCTTGTGTGTTATTTGAGAGGAGTATACAATGAAGAATAAAATTCTGTCCGCGATCAAAAAGTATGACAAAATCATTATCCATCGTCATATTCGTCCAGATCCAGATGCCTACGGGTCGCAAGGAGGGTTGGCAGAAATAATAAAAGCTTCTTTTCCGCAGAAACAAGTATATACAGTGGGGCAAGAGGACGAAACCCTGCTTTATTTGCGTAAAATGGACAAGATAAGTAATGACGTCTACGAAGGAGCTTTAGTGATTGTTTGTGATACTGCCAATACGGAGCGCATTAGTGATCAACGGTACACAAAGGGTAATCTATTAATAAAGATTGACCACCATCCTAATATGGATCCGTATGGAGATTTGCTTTGGGTAGATACTGAGGCGAGCTCTGTAAGTGAAATGATTTATGAGTTTTTTCTAAGTGGTCAAAATGATGGTTTAATAATGACAGATGAGGCAGCAAGGCTGATTTTCGCTGGCATTGTCGGTGATACAGGGCGGTTTATCTATCCAAGTACAACGAATAAAACCTTTGCTTATGCAGGAGAACTAATTAAATATCAGTTCTCAAGGACAGAGCTTTTCGATAGAATGTATGAATTAGCACCCAATCTAATTAAGCTCCAGGGATATATTTTACAACATTTTCATATGCTTGATAGCGGAGCGGCAGTGGTGAAAATGGACAGTAGTTTATTGCAAAAATACGAGGCTACACCTGCTGAGGCGTCGGTTTTAGTCGGAGAGCTCGGCCATGTTAAAGAATTGAAGGCATGGGTGTTTTTTATAGAAGAAGAAGATCAAATAAGAGTGCGCTTCAGGTCGAAAGGTCCGATCATTAATCAACTAGCTCGATGCTATAAAGGTGGGGGACATCCATTTGCAGCAGGTGCATCTATATATAGCTGGGATGAAGCTGAAAAAGTGATTTCCGACTTAAATGATTTATGTGAATCGTGGACCATTTAATAATTAATAGAGGTTGAGCAATTAATTTAATAACAGCTCAACCTCTAATACAAGTGTTGTATCTATAATAATGGATTGAATATCAGCTCGGTAGCGCTTCCCATTAATGGGGTGGGTTTTATTCACAATTATGCGTTTTACGAGTTCGATACTTTGTCCGACGCTTTTTATATCTCGCGCCATTAAAATACTGATATCTTCTTTGATCGCATCCTCCGTTTGATAGAGGCTGTATTCGTCTAAATTATATTTCTTGAGTGCAGATTGGTCGATTTTAACAATGATCTCTTGGACAGTTAATAATTCTTCGTTTTCTTTATTCAATTTTTTAAATTCCTTCTGCCATATCTCCTTTTCATTTTCTAATTCCTTAATTTCAGCTTCCTGTGTGTGGATTTCTAAACTATAACGCTCTTGCCATTCACCAAAAATGTAAACGAAAACACACCAACTTAATACGCCTCCGATAGCCATTCCAGCAAAAAAACGCTGCCAAGAAGGTCTGCGATAATAAGGGGGGATTCTCATTTAGGTAAATGCTCCTGAGTTAGCCAGATGATGATTTGAGCGCCTGTTTGAGCCCCACCAAAAGCTGAGAGAATTAAGAGACATTGTTTGATAATATCTTTCGTTTGCCCATCAAGGACTCCACGCTCAAAACTATAAACCGTATCAAAAGTACCTCCAATAGCAGCGATAATTGCCCAAATTCTAATAGAATTAGATAGATTGAAAATTTCTGTTAAGGGAGGTTTTCCTGTGAAAAACGCGGCAATGCCACCGATGATTGAACCGCCAATCAAAACACCAAGGGCAATAAAGTAACTTTCTAAAAGAGAAGAAAAGAAGGGTTGCTCATTCATTTACATAACCGCCTTTTAGTGATGAATTCTCTCTATTCCATCATATGGACGAACTTCATAAATTATGTTTATTCTTCAATGAATTCATATGGGATTGTACAATGAGAGTTTTCATTAAGAAACAAACGTTCTATAATAAAAGAAGAAGAAAAATGAGGGTGTGAGAAAGTTGTCTTTTATTCACTTGCAAGTATATAGTGCCTATAGTTTATTAATGAGCACAGCTAGTGTTGAACAACTCGTAGCAGATGCCAAAGTAAAAGGGTATCCAGCAATTGCCCTTACAGATAGAAATGTAATGTACGGGACAGCACAGTTTTATAATGAATGTAAAAAAAATAATATTAAACCTATTATTGGGTTGACTGTCGATATTGAAAAGGAACAAGAAGAAGGGACGAACCCAATAGTATTACTAGCGAAAAATAACCAAGGTTATCAAAACTTACTCAAAATAACGAGTAGCCTGCAAACGGCAGCAGAAGGCGGACTCCCGCTCAAGTGGTTGAGGGCTTACTCAAATGGATTAATTGCTTTAACACCTGGTTTAGAAGGCGTAATTGAGAATTACTTGCTAGAAGACCGGTTTATGGATGCTGAAAAATATGCTCGTATGTATAAAGAGATTTTTTCTGGTGACTTTTATCTTTCTATGCAAAGACATGGGCTAACAGAGGAAGAGAAAGTATTGCCGTTGCTTAAGGATTTATCAGAGCAAAGTGATATATCACTAGTTGTGACAAATGCTGTTCATTATTTAAATAAAGAAGATGCCTTTGCTCAACAATGTGCACTTGCTATACGCAATGGAGAAAAATTAGAAGACGAGAGTTGGGAAAGATTACAATCTGATCAATATTCTCTAAAACGTGTGAAAGAAATGGTTGACCTTTTTGTAGAAGAGGAAGAGGCGATTATAAAGACGAATATGATTGCCAGTGAATGTGATGTGGAGATGGACCTTGGAATAAAAAGCTTGCCGAAATTCCCCACTGATGGCCATATGACAGCCGATCAGCAATTAGAGCAGCTCTGTATGAAAGGGTGGGGTGAGAGATATCCTGATGGAAATGAGAAAGCTAGGAATCGCCTTATGTATGAGCTTTCTATTTTGAAGAAAATGAATTTTAGTGATTATTTTTTAATTGTTGCGGATTTTATGCAGTTTTGTAGAAGGGAAAAAATTTTCACTGGACCTGGACGTGGTTCAGCAGCCGGCTCAATTGTAGCATATGTGCTTTATATAACAGATGTTGATCCGATTCGTTACAATTTGCTTTTTGAACGGTTTTTAAACCCTGAGCGGATTTCTATGCCTGATATTGATATTGATTTTCCTGACCATCGCAGAGATGAGGTAATCCAATATGTGGCAAGCAAGTATGGTCAGCAACATGTCGCGCAAATTATTACGTTTGGAACATTAGCAGCTAAGGCGGCACTTAGAGATGTTGGTAGGGCCTTTGGCTTAAACTCAAAGGAACTAGATCAGCTATCTCGTGCGGTACCTAGTCGACTAGGTATTACCTTAAAATCAGCTTGGCAAGAGTCACATTCTTTGCAAACATTGATTAATCAATCATCGTTATATAAAAGATTATTTAATACAGCACTAAAGTTAGAAGGATTGCCAAGACATACTTCTACACATGCTGCTGGCGTTATCATAAGTGAGCGCCCACTTGTTCAAGTGGTACCAATTACCGGGGGACATGGAGATGTTTTTCTAACACAATTTTCAATGGAGCACTTGGAAGATCGTGGCCTATTAAAAATGGATTTTCTTGGCTTACGTAATTTGTCACTTATTGAAAATATTTTACAGTCTATTAAAAAGAAAACAGGAAAACTTATTCCAATAAAAGAAGTGCCACTTCAAGACCAAAAAGCTTATGAATTACTATCTAGGGGAGAAACAACAGGAATTTTTCAGTTAGAATCAAGTGGGATGAGAAATGTATTAAAGAAACTGCAACCGACTACATTTGAGGATATTGTTGCAGTCAATGCATTATATCGCCCAGGCCCGATGGAAAATATTCCGTTATTTATTGCGAGAAAGCATGGTGAGGAGGAAATTACCTATCCTCATCAAGATTTAGAAGATATATTGAAGCCGACTTATGGTGTCATTGTTTACCAAGAACAAATTATGCAGATTGCAGCAAAGATGGCAGGATTTTCACTAGGGGAAGCTGACTTATTAAGAAGGGCTGTAAGTAAAAAGCAAGAAGAAGTTCTGAATAAAGAAAGAGCACATTTTGTGCATGGTGCGATTAACCAAGGATATACAGAAGAAACTGCCAATCAAATATATAATTACATCGTCAAGTTTGCTAATTACGGATTTAATAGAAGTCATGCAGTAGCGTATAGTATGATTTCTTATCAACTTGCCTATTTAAAAGCCCATTATCCGCTACATTTCATGGCGGCATTGTTAACTTCAGCTATTGGTAATGATGCGAAAGTAGCCCAATATGTAAATGAGGCGAAGCAATTGGGGATTGAGATCTTACCTCCTTCCATTAATAAAAGTATCTTTTCTTTTCAGGTGGAAAATCAAGGAATCCGCTATAGTTTAGCAGCAGTGAAGACGATCGGGGTAAATGCTTGGAAGGAAATTGTTCGAGTGAGATCAGGTAGATCATTCCAAGATTTATTTGATTTTTGTATCCGTATGTCAGGGAAAGTATTCAATAGGCGAATGCTTGAAATGCTTGTTCATTCCGGGAGTTTTGATGAGTTTGGTGAGGACCGAGCGACACTACTTGCTAGCTTAGATATTGCCTTAGAGCATGCCGAGTTAGTTCAGCCAGATGATGATCAATTTGATATGTTTAGTGAAGAGGAATTTTTCCCTAAACCAAAATACGCAACTGTTGAAGAGATTCCTTTGTTAGATAAACTTGCTAACGAAAAGGCGGCTTTGGGGTTATATCTTTCTGCGCATCCGGTAACAACCTATGAATCATTTTTTTCACTGTTAAAATCTCAAACGCTACAATACATTGAGAGTCAAGAGAGAAAAGTAATTGTTCAATCAGTCGTGTATATCTCAGAAATGAAGAAGATTAGGACCAAAAAAGGAGAAGCGATGGCATTTTTACTTCTTAGTGATCAAACTGGAGATATGGAAGCAGTCGCTTTTCCGAAAATCTATAATAAGTATTCTTCTATCATGCAAGCTGGCGATATTGTCTTTATGAAAGGTGAAATAGAGGTAAGGAATGGAAAGAAACAATGGATTATTAGAAGTGTTGAAAAAGTAGAAGAAGTGATTGAAAAGGAGGAATCTAAGCCACCTACCCTTTACATTAAGATTACGAAAGAGAATGAATCAGATGAGAAATTAACATTGTTAAAAGAAATTTTACAATATGAAGTAGGGCAATCACCTGTCGTTTTATTCTATGAAAATGATCGTAGATCCATCAAACTTAGTCAAGATGAATATGTATCATACAGCGAAAAATTGACTGAACGCTTAAAAGAATTATTTGGAGGAGAGAATATTGTTTTTAAGCGTTAGCCTTTACAAGTTTTTCAGATATGTTATATTGTTATCATAAACTGGTCAGACCACCATGAAGTTGATTTTTAAAGAATTTGCATTAAGTGCTGCTTTCATTTCCTTATTTATAGGTAAATTGTTCTCTAGTACTGAAGCAATTCTTATTAATGAATACTGAATCATTTTTCTAGTATATGTTTATTGTGAGGTCGACTGCTATTTTGTAACGTCCTAGGTATTTGGTTGTTTTTTCCACATTCTTGATATATGTATTGAAGAATAAGAGAGAGAAAATTTACATATTAAGAAAGAAGAGACAGCTAGTATGTTGGGTTTGTGAAGAATTATAAGAAAAGCACTAAGGGGTGTAGGTCATGTCATTAAGAGATGAAGCATTAAATATGCATAAGGTTCATAAAGGTAAATTAGAATCTAAATCAAAAGTAGCTGTTACAAATGCGAAAGAGTTAAGCTTAGCTTATTCTCCCGGCGTTGCAGAGCCATGTAAAGAAATTTATGATAAACCAGAAACGGTTTATGATTATACAATGAAAGGCAATATGGTAGCGGTTGTTTCTGATGGAACGGCTGTTCTTGGACTTGGTAATATCGGACCAGAAGCAGCCTTACCAGTAATGGAAGGGAAAGCTGTGTTATTTAAAAGCTTTGCAGGTGTTGATGCTTTTCCAATTTGCTTGAATACCAATGATATTGATAAAATCGTTGATACGGTGAAGTTAATGGAGCCGACTTTTGGCGGTGTGAACTTAGAGGATATTGCAGCACCGAATTGCTTCTATATTGAAGAACGTTTGAAAAAAGAGACAAATATTCCAGTGTTCCATGATGATCAACACGGGACAGCCATTGTAACTGTTGCTGGACTTGTCAATGCCCTTAAACTTGCTGGTAAAAAGATGAGCGAAATAAAGGTGGTTGCAAACGGTGCTGGTGCAGCAGGTATTGCTATTATTAAATTACTATACCGTTATGGTGTAAGAGATATTATTATGTGTGACACAAAGGGTGCTATCTATGAAGGGCGTCCAAACGGGATGAATGATATTAAGAGTGAAGTTGCCCGGTTCACAAACCGTAACCAAGTTAAAGGTAGTTTAACAGATGCAATTAAAGATGCAGATGTATTTATTGGTGTATCAGTGGCGGGTGCTTTGACAGCTGATATGGTACAATCAATGAACGACAAGGCAATCATTTTTGCTATGGCTAATCCAACACCAGAAATCATGCCAGAAGAGGCAAAAGCTGCTGGAGCGCTTGTTGTTGGTACAGGTCGTTCAGATTTCCCTAACCAAGTAAATAATGTTCTTGCATTCCCAGGAATCTTTAGGGGTGCTTTAGATGTTCGTGCAACTCATATTAATGAGCATATGAAAATTGCTGCGGTTGAAGCAATTGCTGAATTGATTGCTGAAGACGACTTACATTCTGATTATGTCATTCCAGCTCCATTTGATCCACGAGTGGCACCAGCAGTAGCATCTGCAGTAGCTAAATCAGCTATGGAAACTGGCGTAGCTAGAATTAAAGTTGACCCAGAAGAAGTGAAGCAAAGAACAGCACAACTTGCAGCTATCGGAAAAGATAAATAACGATAGGCGGTGAGTTCGCTGGACAATTCAACGAAATTATATATAGAAATTGTGAAACAGCTGCGAAATATTATTCAAGAAGAAGGTTATCAAACAGGTGACAAACTACCTTCAGAACGTGAAATGTCAGAACGCCTAAATGTTGGGCGTTCTTCCGTTCGTGAAGCTTTTCGTGCGTTAGAGCTACTAGGTTTAATAGAGACGAGAAGAGGCGAAGGAACCTTTATTAAAGATTTTCGCGGTCATAATCTGGTACAATTACTGAGTACATTTATTCTGCAAGACAAACAAGCAAAAACTGATATTAAAGAAACGAAATATTTGGTAGAATGGGATTGTATATGGTTAGCGATGAGAAAAGCAACTCCAAAAGAACTTGAAGCTTTTAGAAATTGGGTCACTTCTGAGGTGTTTCAAGAGAATGAATATTTTTATCGCATCGTTCTCATAGCAGATAACCATTTATTTAAGCGTCTATGGACGATTTTAACCGATTATTATAATTCGTTAGACTTTGGTTCAGCTATTGTTGATCAAAAAACCTATCTGTCATTAATAGATGCGATGATAGAGAAAGATGAACAAGCAGCAAAAATTCAATATTGTTTAATAAGAAATTTGTCGAGCATTTAACGACAATGTTTTCCATCTTTTTTAAGCCTATTATTGTATAGTGATGAGACAAGCTATATTCTCGCACTTGCGTCGATAGGCAATTGTTTTTTTCTCAGTGGTCTGGCCACCTAGGGAAATGGTAATGATTACTAAAGTAGGAAAGGTAAATTTCACTTTTGTTATTTACTTTGTAATTACAAGGAGGTTTCACCTTGCTAAAAGACATCTTTACAAAATCAAAGAAGAAAAAATATGCAACTATTCCTTCTGAGGCAGCGAAGCAAGATGTCCCAGAAGGAATCATGACTAAATGCCCTGAATGTAAGAAGATAATGTATACGAAAGAACTAATGAAAAACATGAAGGTATGTATTAATTGTGGTCATCATCACCCAATGAACGCAGCAGAACGTTTTGAGAGCTTTCTAGATAAGGGAACATTTCAAGAGCTAGATCGTGAAATGATATCAGAAAACCCGCTTGCTTTTCCAGATTACCTTGAAAAAGTTGAAAAAGACCGTAAGAAAACAGGCATGAATGAAGCGGTAATGACAGGAATTGGAGAATTGGATGGTTTTCAAATTGTTCTGGCCGTAATGGATTCGACTTTTAGAATGGGAAGCATGGGCTCTGTGGTCGGAGAGAAAATCACAAGGGCAATTGAAAAGGCGGATGAATTGAAAGTGCCATTCATTATCTTTACTGCTTCTGGTGGTGCAAGAATGCAAGAAGGTGTATTGAGTTTGATGCAAATGGCGAAGACGAGTGTGGCGCTGAAGCGATTCAGTGATAATGGTGGCTTAATTATCTCGATAATGACACACCCGACTACTGGTGGTGTTTCTGCTAGTTTCGCTTCATTAGGAGATTTTAATTTTGCTGAGCCTAAAGCGTTAATTGGTTTTGCGGGTCGTCGTATTATTGAACAGACAATTCGTGAAGAGTTGCCAGAGGACTTCCAAACAGCAGAATTCTTATTGAAACATGGGCAGCTTGATGCCGTTATTCATCGTTCTAAGCTGCGAGAGGAGATTGCTAACATTCTTTCTATTCATCAGCCAGGAGGTGAGCTTAAATGGTAACTGAATTAACGTTTGAAAGACCGATTATTGAACTAAGAAAAAGAATAGCAGAGTTAAAAGAATTTACGAAGACAGCAGATGTTGATTTAGGAGCTGAAATTAATAAGCTCGAGACAAGATTAGCCAAGTTAGAAAAAGATATATATGAAAATCTAGGACCATGGGATCGAGTGCAAATTGCTCGTCATCCTAATCGTCCTACTACATTAGATTATATAGAGTATTTGTTTGATGACTTTTTTGAATGTCATGGCGATCGTGTATTCGGAGATGATGAAGCGATTGTTAGTGGGATAGCTAAGTTTAGAGGACATCCTGTTACAGTGATCGGTCATCAACGTGGAAAAGATACAAAAGAAAATATCCGTAGAAACTTCGGTATGCCACATCCAGAAGGTTATCGAAAAGCGTTGCGTTTAATGAAGCAAGCGGAGAAGTTTCGCCGACCAATTGTTTGTTTTATAGATACGAAAGGTGCTTATCCAGGCAAGGCAGCTGAAGAAAGAGGGCAAAGTGAAGCGATAGCTAAAAACCTTTTTGAAATGGCTAGTTTGAAAGTACCGGTTGTATGCATAGTAATTGGAGAAGGCGGAAGTGGCGGCGCTTTGGCGTTGGGCATTGGTAACTATATTCATATGCTAGAAAATGCTACTTACTCTGTTATTTCACCAGAGGGAGCTGCCTCTATCCTTTGGAAAGATGCGGCGAAAGCTCAAACAGCAGCTGAGTCGATGCGCATTACTGCTCCAGATTTAAAGGAGCTTGGAGTTATCGATGAAATCATACCTGAAGTAAAAGGTGGAGCTCATAAGGATGTTGAGCAGCAAGCACTAGCAATTGAAGATATTCTTTATCAGTCATTAAAAGATTTATCTCAACTAGATGAAAAACAATTAGTAGACCATCGTTATGAGAAATATAAATCAATTGGGAAATATTCGTTTTTAAGAGATTATATTGGGGTAAAATAAAAACGTGCGAATTGCACGTTTTTCCTATTATCCACGTTATTTTAAAAAAGATTATAATAATCTGTGCCAAACGAGAGCAGCTATAAAGTAATTTATATAAACTCTGATATGCTTCAAAATACAATGTATACCTTTGTTCATATTTGGCTTGAATGTGCTTTTAGTAATAATTCTTTAACGAAACTTAATAAATTATAATTGTGATGTTTATTTTTTCGTGCTATTTTAACAGTAGAAGAAGCTTATTAACCTTTTGTAGGTCCTCTTTTTTCCTTTCCCCTAGGTTCGTTCATATTAATAGAATACAAATTGTTTTCCCATAATAGAGGTGATAGAGAAAATGAAAAGAATTGGTGTATTAACAAGTGGAGGAGATTCACCTGGAATGAATGCGGCCGTTCGCGCAGTTGTTAGAAAAGCCATTCATGATGGTATCGAGGTATATGGTATTTATGGCGGTTATACTGGTCTAATTCATGGTAATATAGAAAAGCTAGAATTAGGATCTGTTGGTGATATTATTCATCGTGGCGGTACGATTCTTTATTCTGCAAGATGTGAAGAGTTTAAAACAGAAGAAGGAAGACAAAAGGGAATAGAGAACTTAAAGGCACATCAAATAGAAGGTCTAGTTGTGATTGGTGGAGACGGATCTTATCGAGGAGCGCTTGCCCTCACTGAAGCAGGTTTTCCATGTGTAGGTGTACCAGGAACGATTGATAATGACATTGCAGGTACACAATATACTATTGGATTTGATACAGCATTAAATACAGTCATTGATGCCATAGATAAAATCAGGGATACAGCGAGTTCACACGAAAGGACCTTTATTATAGAAGTAATGGGTAGAGATGCAGGCGATATTGCCTTATGGGCAGGCTTAGCTGGTGGAGCAGAAACAATCCTTATTCCTGAAGTAAATTACGATATAGATGAAATTGCAACAAAACTCAAAAGTGGACTTGATAGAGGAAAAAGGCATAGTATTATCATTGTGGCTGAAGGTGTTTGTAGTGGTATAGAATTCGCAAAACAAGTTGAGAGTGCAACCTCACTTGAAACGAGAGTGTCTGTTCTTGGTCATATCCAACGAGGCGGATCTCCAACGGCATTTGATCGTGTTTTAGCTAGTCGTTTAGGTGCTCATGCAGTGGAATTACTTGCCAAAGAAAAAGGTGGACAAGCAGTTGGTTTGAATAATAACCAAGTCGTAGCTAATAGCTTGCGTGATGTTTTAAGTCAACATAATAGGTTAGATTTAGACCTATACGAGTTATCAAGAGAGCTTTCAATTTAAGCGTACATAATTAGGAGGTATATATTAATATGCGTAAAACGAAAATTGTTTGTACAATTGGACCAGCTAGTGAAAGTATTGAAAAAATTATTGAATTAATAAATGCTGGCATGAATGTAGCAAGATTAAATTTTTCACACGGAAATTTTGCAGAACATGGTGAGCGAATTGCTAATATCCGTGAAGCATCTAAGCAAACTGGAAAGACAGTTGCAATCCTATTAGATACAAAAGGTCCAGAAATACGTACGAATGATATGAAAGACGGTGCGATTGAATTAGAAGCGGGTAACAATATCATTGTGAGTATGAATGAAGTGGAAGGGACAACAGACATATTCTCTGTTACATATAGTGGCCTCATTGATGATGTCCACATCGGCTCTAGTATTCTTTTAGATGATGGGTTGATTGCTTTGGAAGTCAATGCTATCAATAAAGAGAAAAAAGAAATTCATGCGAAAATCTTAAATAGCGGTACGTTAAAGAATAAAAAAGGTGTGAATGTACCAGGTGTTTCAGTTAACCTCCCTGGCATCACAGAAAAGGATGCCAAGGATATTCTTTTTGGAATTGAGCAAGAAGTTGACTTTATTGCCGCTTCCTTTGTTAGACGACCATCAGACGTTTTAGAAATTCGTCAATTACTTGAAGAAAATAATGCAGAATATATTCATATTATCCCCAAAATTGAAAACCAAGAAGGCGTTGATAATATTGAAGGTATTCTAGAAGTGTCAGATGGTTTAATGGTAGCGCGTGGAGATTTAGGTGTTGAAATTCCAGCGGAGGAAGTACCGCTTGTACAAAAGCAATTAATTAAAAAATGCAACGAGCTTGGAAAGCCGGTTATTACAGCAACACAAATGTTAGATTCCATGCAAAGAAACCCTCGCCCAACTCGTGCGGAAGCAAGTGATGTTGCTAATGCCATTTTTGATGGCACGGATGCAATCATGTTATCAGGGGAAACAGCAGCGGGTTCTTACCCAGTAGAAGCAGTTAAAACGATGCATAATATCGCTTCTCGTGCAGAAACAGCCTTAAATCATAGAGAAATTTTATCTCAAAGAAGTAAAAATAATAAACATAATGTGACCGATGCCATTGGCCAATCTGTTGCACATACAGCACTAAACTTGGGAGTCAGCGCCATTATCACACCTACAGAGAGTGGACATACAGCTAGAATGATTGCTAAGTTCAGACCGGTGAATCCAATCGTAGCTGTCACTTCACATGAATACGTTTCTCGTCGCTTATCACTTGTATGGGGAGTATATTCGCAAGTTGGCCAAAAAGCTAAGACAACCGATGATATGCTAGATATAGCTGTAGAAGAAAGTCTACAAACAGGAATCGTTCATTCGGGGGATCTTGTTGTTATAACAGCTGGAGTTCCTGTTGGAGAAGCAGGAACAACAAACTTAATGAAAATTCATGTAGTTGGCGATATCATTGCAAAAGCTCAAGGTATTGGCAGAAAGTCAGCATTTGGTAAAGCAGTTATTGCCCGCAATGCGAAAGAAGCAATGGAAAAGGTTACAGAAGGCTCAATACTCGTAACAATTGGGTCTGATCGTGAAATGGTCCCAGCTATTGAAAAATGTAGTGCTCTAATTACTGAAGAAGGTGGTCTAACGAGCCATGGTGCTGTAATTGGTTTAAACCTTGGTATTCCGGTTATTGTCGGTTTAGATATGGCTACAAAATTAATTAAGGACGGTCAAGACATTACAGTAGACTCACAAAGAGGTGTCATTTATAACGGCCATGCGAGTGTCTTATAAATATAGAAGAACTGTCGGATATTATTAATCGGCAGTTCTTTTTTTTATATAAGATTGAAAAATAAGGTTGAAAAGATATTTAGATAACCTAATTAAATTTTTAACTCAAAATAGAATATAATTGTTGCCAATATCGTTATATTAGTATAACATAATATTAAATATAATATATCACATTTATAATGATAACATATCTCTTAAATTATTTTGAATAGAAATATTGAAAAAAAAATAAATACATAATTAAAGGGAGTGGTGAGGATATGCTGAATTATATGCAAGGGTTTTGGATGGAAATGTGGAGGTTGCATGATCAAATAAAGGACTTATTACGGTTATTCTCAGTGAAGAACCAGTCTGATAAGAACCAATCAAATGAATTGAAGCAATCAGGTGAAAATAATGGAGAGAATCCGAAACAGAGAAAAAGAACGAATAAACAGAATATAGGATTATTATTAGGGCCCATTCTTTTTGCTTTAACGCTCCTATTTGTTTCACCTGAAGGAATGTCAAGAGAAGCCCAAGCTGTGCTAGCAAGTACTCTATGGGTTGCTGTCTGGTGGATTACAGAGGCCATACCAATACCAGTAACTTCACTATTGCCAATCATTCTCTTTCCCGTTACTGGTGCAGTGACAGAAGGAATTACGAGTTCATATGCGGATAATACCATTTTCTTATTTTTAGGTGGCTTTATTATCGCCATTGCGATGGAAAAGTGGAATCTCCATTTAAGAATTGCACTTGGTATCATTACTGTGGTTGGTACTAGTACATCTAGGCTTGTTCTTGGGTTTATGGTGGCTACAGGTTTCCTTTCAATGTGGATATCGAATACTGCAACTGCCATGATGATGATGCCGATTGCCATTGCTGTTATTACGCATGTAAACGATTCCATGAAGTCGGAAAGAGAATCTGCTAACCGGTTTGGTAAGTCACTAATGCTAGGGATTGCCTATGCAGCTTCAATTGGTGGTTTAGGTACTTTAATTGGGACACCTCCAAATATGATTTTTGCAGGTGTTGTAAAAGAAATTTATGGGATTGATATCTCTTTTGCTACATGGATGCTATTTGGGGTTCCTTTTGCGGCTATTTTATTACTTGTAGCCTGGTTTTACTTAGTTAAAATGGCTTTTCCTATGAGAATCAAGGAGCTTCCAGGCGGTAAAGAAATCATTTCTTCTGAAAGAAAACGATTAGGAAATATATCTTTTGAGGAAAAATTAGTATTAGTAGTGTTTCTTGCTACTGCGGTTGCGTGGATTACAAGATCGTTCATTCCTTTTGATTTTATGAGCCGAATTGACGACACGATTATAGCGATTGCTGCAGCGATTATTCTATTTCTTTTACCATCGAAAAGTAGTAAGGATGCTCAGCTCTTAAATTGGAAAGATGCATTGAATATTCCTTGGGGGATATTATTACTATTTGGTGGGGGATTAGCAATCGCCAAAGGCTTTAAGGATTCAGGTTTAGCCACATGGATTGGAGAGCAATTAACCGTTCTTGAGGGTGTGCATCTTGTTATTGTCATTCTATGCGTAACAGCACTTGTGACATTCTTAACTGAGATTACATCTAATACGGCAACAGCTACAATGATGTTCCCTATCATGGCATCTTTAGCATTAGCGTTAGACCTTCATCCGTATGCGCTTATGGTAGCTGCTGCAATTGCTGCTTCATGTGCGTTTATGCTCCCTGTTGCCACACCGCCTAATGCTATTGTCTTTGGATCTGGCTATTTAAAGATAGGTGATATGGCTAAATCCGGTTTTTGGTTAAGTATTTTTACAATTATCTTTGTTGGTGTAATGATTTATTTCTATATGCCAATTGCATGGGGTATCGATATAGGTACTTTCCCGAATTCGTTTAAGTAGCATTTGTTCTAAAATTTATAAAGTGGGAATTTCCAATGATGGAAATGTGTTATGTTTCTCGCGAGCCCATAATTTTGATATCATTATATATATAAAATATAATGAGGTGGCTAAATGCGCTATATATTATTACCGCTAATTTTAATCCCGGCGATTGAAATTGTTGTACTGCTTCTTGCCGGTAAGGCTTTAGGTGTGGCCGTGACATTTCTTCTAATTATATTGACTGGCGTTTTTGGCGTTTATATAGCAAAAAGGCAAGGGATGGAAGTAATGAAAAAGGTACAGATGGAAACGCGCCGTGGGGAAATGCCGGGTGATTCTATGCTAGACGGTCTTTGTATATTCATAGCAGGTATTTTCCTTGTGTTACCAGGATTTATTTCAGATTTCATAGGTGTTCTTTTATTAATTCCTTTTATAAGAAATAAATTAAAAATTATTTTGTATCACTTCCTTAGAAGGCGTATTAACCATGGTAACATCAAAGTGATAAAATGGTGAGCATTTAGACAAAGGTGATCCCATATATTAAAAAAAGAATAGACAAAAAGAGATCCGAACATATTCCAATTCGTTTATGTTCGGATTTTTACATTGGCGAGAAGTAGGTTTGTAGTCGAGATTCAAAAAGGAGTACCTCAAATTTAGCATCTATTATAATGGCTGACTTCTATTTCTCCTCTCTTCCATTTTTTATATAAAACCAAATATCTGTGAATACTTTTGCTCTGTACAAAGTAGAAAGGATGACAAGAATAATTGGACCAATAATCAGCCCGAGGAATCCAAATAGTTTAAAGCCAATAAATAAAGCGATTAAAGTCGCCAATGGATCTAAACCAATATTGGAAGATAAAATCTTTGGTTCCATCACTTGTCTTTGAACGATAATAATCACGTACAGGATAGAAAGTCCAACTGCAATGGTCGTTTCACCAATTAAAAAGGAATAAATAATCCATGGAATAAAGATGATACCTGTTCCTAAATAAGGAAGAATATCAACCATACCGGCGATAATGGCGATTGTCATCGCATAATCTATGTTTAATATTAATAAGCCCAACAAGATGATAAGAGTAGTTATTGAAATTAAAGTTGCTTGTGCCTTTATAAAGCCAAAAAGGGCAGATTTCAGGTCAGTGAAGACGGTAATGCTACTGCGTCTTACATATTCAGGTGCCAGATTAAGAAAAAATAGTTTTATTCTTTCCCAATCTTTACTAATGAAGAATGAAGCCAAAAGAGAAAAAATAATGACAGTTGCTGCATTAGGTATCCATGAGAATAACGCAGGCAGCTTTTCAAAAAAGGATTGTAGAAAAAGTCCTAATGATTGTCCTATATTCTTACCTATTTCTTCTATATTGGCCATAACGCTTGCTTGTTGTTCTGTTCCGAGATGGTTAAATAAACTGGTTAGTTTATTTAACACAGGCATAAATTGATTGGCGATCCAGTGTTCTATATGTGTAATAAACACTTGTACATGTGCTGGCACAACTTTTGATAGGTGAGCTGCCCCAGAGACCAATTCAGTGATTAAAATAACTGCGCCGCCCAGAATGACGCCTATTAGTAATGTTAAAGAAATGAAAACAGAAAAAGATCGTGGTATTTTACATGTATATTGAAAAAAATTGACTGTCCTATTAATGATGTATGCAATACCTAACCCAATTAGAAAAGGATAAGCAATGGATGACAAGTAAAAACTAGCAAATAATAAAGTAAATATGATGACTAAGACAAAAAAGAATCTCATGATTTGGTAATGTAGGGCACTTGTCATTGTTTGGCGCTCCTCCTTAATGTATTTTAAGTGAAAAAGGTTGAATAATCTGACATTGTTTTCTAGACGCTAATTTTAATCTTTTAACCTAAAATATGCTCTTTTGTCCTCATTATCTTTAATGGCGAAATGAGCAAATTAGAAATTAATTTTATCTTTTTTCGAAATTATGTTAAAATAACATCATTAACAGGAAGGTGAGATAGAATATGGAGTCATTCCTGTTTTTACTACTGCTTTTAGCTATCAGTATTGTGGCTAAAAATCAATCTCTTATATTTGCGATTGCTGTCCTCCTATTGTTAAAATTAGTCGGAACAGAGTTAAAAGTGTTTTCATTTATCCAAAGTAAGGGTATTAATTGGGGTGTAACGATTATTACGATTGCTGTCTTAGCCCCTATTGCAAGTGGAGCAATCGGGTTCAAAGATCTAGCAGATGCATTTAAATCACCTTATGCTTGGGTTGCTTGTATATCAGGCATTATCGTTGCATTATTAGCAAAGGGTGGGCTTACCCTCCTATCAGAAGATCCACATATTACGACTGCTCTTGTTCTAGGAACAATTCTAGCTATTACATTATTTAAAGGAGTAGCAGTCGGTCCGCTAATCGGAGCGGGTATCGCCTATTTATTCATGAAGATATTTGAGTATATTCAATAATTGGTAGAAAGCTATCAATCACTTGTATTTTTATGAATTTTTCGTTTCACAAAAGTCAGATAATTGTTTATAATATACATGTACAAATAGGTTTGATAGTTGAGTCTATGAAAATAGTAGATACTTTATACCAAAAAGAAAATGTAAGCATTTTCTTTCATTAATGTTTGTACATGTTTGTACTGAGCATACGTTCAGAGATTGTTCAGTCAGATGGAAATCTGACTAAGAATATCATTTAGTCTGTCTCCCAGCTTAATACATATTAGCTGGATTAAATCGGCTACAATAGCCAATAGAGCTATCAGGTTTATCTGATAACAACTTAATGAATAAGATTCATGCAGACAGAGGGTTTGGGGAAAATATTTCAAAGAAGGAGATGGTTTGTTATGACAGCGACACGCGGTCTAGAGGGTGTAGTGGCTACTACATCTGCTATCAGTTCAATCATTGATGATACTTTAACATATGTAGGCTATAACATTGATGATTTGGCAGAAAATGCTAGTTTTGAGGAAGTCATCTATTTATTATGGCATGGTAAATTACCTACACAATCACAACTAGATGAATTAAAAGCACAATTGGCAGAAAATATGAATTTGCCACAAGAGGTTCTTGCTCATTTTAAGACTTATCCAATTGATCAAGTTCATCCGATGGCAGCTCTTCGCTCCGCTGTATCTCTTCTTGGTCTCTATGATGAAGAAGCAGATGTAATGGAAGAGGATGCGAACTATAGAAAAGCCATCCGTTTACAAGCAAAAGTGCCAGCTATTGTTGCTGCGTTTGCGCGTGTGAGAAAAGGCTTAGAGCCAATTGCTCCTAAAAAGGAATTAAGTTTTGCTGCTAACTTCTTGTTTATGTTAAATGGGGAAGAACCAGAAGATGTAGCAGTTGAAGCAATGAATAAAGCACTTGTCTTACATGCTGATCATGAATTAAATGCGTCTACTTTTACAGCTCGCGTTTGTGTTGCGACATTATCTGATATGTACTCAGGTATTACAGCAGCTATTGGTGCATTAAAAGGACCTCTACACGGTGGTGCTAACGAAGCTGTAATGAAAATGCTTAAAGAAATCGGTACATTAGATAATGTTGAACCTGCTATTCGTGAAAAATTAGCGAATAAAGATAAAATAATGGGCTTCGGTCATCGTGTATATAGAAAAGGCGACCCAAGAGCGAAACATTTAAGAGAAATGTCTAAGAGATTAACAGAATTGACAGGCGAACCACATTGGTATGAAATGTCTACAAAAATTGAAGGAATTGTGACTGGAGAAAAAGATCTTCCTCCTAATGTTGATTTTTATTCGGCATCTGTATACCACAGCTTAGGTATCGATCACGATCTCTTTACACCAATCTTTGCAGTTAGCCGTGTTTCTGGTTGGTTAGCTCATATTTTAGAACAATACTCTAATAATCGTTTAATCCGTCCACGTGCTGATTATACAGGTCCAGGAATGCAAGCTTACGTTCCTGTTGAACAAAGAGGGTAAACTTTTTATTGAGTTTTTTCAAAACAGATGATAATAATAAATAAAGATAAGCAAGCTACTGAAAGGTTAGAGGGTTTGCCTTCTAGCCTTTGATTCTGGTAAGTTTGTGATGTGTTACTTTTAACACAAGGAAATTGGAGGGAGAAATTATTATGGCAGCAGAAAAAATTACAGTAAATAATGGTGTTTTAAATGTACCAAATGAACCAATCGTTCCTTTTATCGAAGGTGACGGAACTGGGCCGGATATTTGGGCATCTGCTTCTCGTGTTTTAGATGCAGCGGTTGAAAAAGCATATAAAGGTGAGCGTAAAATTGCTTGGAAAGAAGTTTTAGCTGGTGAAAAAGCATTTAACCAAACAGGCGAATGGTTACCAAAAGAAACTTTAGATGTAATTAATGAATACTTAATCGCCATTAAAGGACCACTTACAACACCAATTGGTGGAGGAATTCGTTCTTTAAATGTTGCATTGCGTCAAGAATTAGATCTTTTCGTATGCTTGCGTCCAGTACGCTGGTTTGAAGGTGTTCCTTCACCAGTTAAGCGCCCACAAGATACTGACATGGTCATTTTCCGTGAAAATACTGAAGATATCTATGCAGGTATTGAATATGCTAAAGGTACAGATGAAGTAAACAAATTAATCTCTTTCTTAAAAGATGAAATGGGTGTCAATAAAATTCGTTTCCCAGAAACATCTGGAATCGGTATTAAACCTGTTTCTCAAGAGGGAACAACTCGTCTAGTTCGCTCTGCAATTGACTATGCAATCAACGAAGGTCGTAAATCAGTAACACTTGTACACAAAGGTAATATCATGAAATTTACTGAAGGTGCATTTAAAAATTGGGGTTACGAACTAGCTGAAAAAGAATACGGCGATAAAGTATTCACATGGGCTGAATATGACCGCATTAAAGATGAAAGTGGCGTAGATGCAGCAAACAAAGCGCAAGCTGATGCTGAAGCTGCTGGTAAAATCATCGTTAAAGATGCAATTGCTGATATCTTCTTACAACAAATCTTAACTCGTCCAGCGGAATTTGATGTAGTAGCAACAATGAACCTTAACGGTGACTACATTTCTGATGCGTTAGCAGCACAAGTTGGTGGAATCGGTATTGCTCCAGGAGCAAACATCAACTACGAAACTGGACATGCGATTTTCGAAGCTACACACGGAACAGCTCCTAAATATGCAGGTTTAGACAAAGTAAACCCTTCATCTGTTATTCTTTCAGGTGTGCTTTTACTTAAACATTTAGGCTGGAATGAAGCGGCTGATTTAATTGAAAAATCTATGGAAAAATCTATTGCTTCTAAAGTTGTAACTTATGACTTTGCTCGTCTAATGGACGGAGCTACTGAAGTGAAATGTTCTGAATTCGGTGACGTCCTAATCAAAAACATGGACTAATTAACTTGATCTAGCAGGTTCAATTTAAAAATTGAGCCTGCTTTCTTTTTATTTAAAAACCTCATCCTTATTGATTGTGATGTAAAATTCAGTGGAAGATAAATTCCATCATATATGAAATTAAGTTGTTTCCTCATGTTTTAATCTCACAAGAAGCGGTTATAAATTGAATAGTTGTAAATGAATACATAAGGAGATGTTGCAAGTGTCTACACTCAAGCGTAAGAAAGTTTCTGTTATCGGAGCCGGTTTTACTGGAGCGACGACTGCATTTTTATTGGCACAAAAGGAATTAGCAGATGTTGTATTAGTTGATATTCCCCAAATGGAAAATCCGACAAAGGGAAAAGCTTTAGACATGTTAGAAGCAAGTCCAGTTCAAGGATTTGATGCAAATATCTTAGGTACAGCAAACTATGAAGATACGAAAGATTCAGATATCGTCGTGGTTACTGCTGGAATTGCACGAAAGCCAGGGATGAGCCGGGAAGATCTAGTTCAAACAAATGAAACGATTATGAAGAATGTAGCGAAGGAAATTGCACAGTATTCTCCCGATTCGCTTATTATTGTGTTATCAAATCCTGTGGATGCGATGACTTATACAATATTTAAAGAAACAGGCTTTCCTAAAAACCGAGTTATTGGCCAGTCGGGTGTGCTCGATAGTGCCAGGTTCCGTACGTTTGTAGCTCAAGAGTTACAGATCTCCATAAAAGATATAACAGGGTTTGTGCTCGGAGGTCATGGTGATGATATGGTTCCACTTGTTAGGTATTCATATGCAGGCGGTGTCCCTTTAGAAAAATTAATCTCCAAAGATCGTTTAGAACAAATTGTCGATCGAACGCGAAAGGGTGGAGGAGAAATTGTTAGTTTATTAGGGAATGGTAGTGCATACTATGCACCTGCAGCAGCCTTAGTAGAAATGGTAGAGGCTATGATCAAGGACCAAAAAAGAATACTTCCTGCAATCGCTTATTTAGAAGGAGAGTTTGGTTATCAGGGCATTTATTTAGGTGTGCCAACAATCCTTGGTGCAAATGGGATCGAAAAAGTCATCGAATTAGATTTAACAAAAGAAGAAAAGGTTGCATTAGATCAGTCAGCTGAGTCGGTGCGTCAGGTGATATCGATATTGTCACAAAACTAATCTATAAAGAAAGTACTTGTTGGCGAAGTTCCGTCTTTTACCTGAGCTTCGCTTATTTTTTGTTAACTTTACAATAGAAAGAAAATTATTATTACTATTTTTCTTTTACTTATTAAAATAAAATGTTAATATAATTATAAATAAACAGAAAAATTAGTTTGTATTTTCATCTTTTGCAAGCGGTTACAAAAATCGGAGGTGCATCCATGTTAGGGAAGAAGAGAAAAATAGGTAGAAGACTTGAGGAAATTTCGGTTGGAGAGAAGCTGACCTTTACGGAAAAAATAGAAGATAGGGATTTATTATTATATCTAGGGTTAACAGATGATGCCAATCCCATATACTTACAGCATGACTATGCTTCACAAACGCCTTATAAAAAACCAATTGTACCCAATATTATGCTGAATGGTATGGTCTCATCTAGTGTTTCAAAATATCTCCCTGGACCGGGTAGCCACATACTTAAGCAAGAGTTAGAATATGTTAAACCTGTTTATCACTATTCTACAATTGAATTCTTGATGGAAGTAATTCATGTGGATGAAGAGAAACATAGTATTGAAATGAAGGTACAAGCAACGAATGAAGAAAATGAAACAGTATTATATGGCCGAATGAAAGTATGTCCACCCTATCCACTTGAGAGTCTCAACAGTAAAGTGCTAGAAAACTTCTAATCATGAATTGTAAGGATAGTTGACCAAAAAACTAAGCAAAAGTAATTTATACTGCTTAGTTTTTTGTCGTGGGCACGCTTTTTTTTCTTTTTTATATTATAATACATTTATATAAGGGGTTTTACTAAAGTAATTGGTTTATACTAATGGGGAATCTATTTATCGGAGGCTTTTATGGATAAAAAAGTTCTAGTGGTTGATGATGAGCAGTCAATTGTAACGTTACTACAATATAATTTGCAACAAGCAGGTTATGAAGTACTAACAGCATCTGATGGAGAAGAAGGCAAAAATCTTGCTTTAAGTGAACAGCTAGATTTGATTGTGTTAGATCTGATGTTACCTAAGCTGGATGGAATTGAAGTGTGTAAACAAATTAGACAAAAGAAAGTGAATACACCAATACTCATGTTAACTGCAAAAGACGATGAGTTCGATAAAGTTCTTGGCCTAGAGTTAGGTGCAGATGATTATATGACAAAGCCATTTAGTCCGAGAGAAGTCGTTGCGCGGGTAAAGGCCATTTTAAGAAGGTCACAAGCCCAATTTGACGAACCTGTTTCAGAAGATGAGGATGATAGTATACGTATAGCTGGAGTGAAAATCTATCCAGATAGATATGAGGTCTATTATCTAGACGAATTACTTGAGCTGACACCAAAAGAGTTTGAACTACTATTATATCTTGCTAAAAATAAAGGTAGAGTATTAACACGCGATCAATTGCTGAGTGCTGTTTGGAATTATGATTTTGCGGGTGATACAAGGATTGTAGATGTTCATATTAGTCACTTAAGAGATAAAATTGAGCAAAATTCAAAAAAACCAACATATATTAAAACGATTCGTGGGCTTGGTTATAAGCTAGAGGAGCCTAAGCCTGAATGAAAACTTTTCGTTCAAAACTATTTTTTGCTATCATTACGTTGATTATCGCTGTTTTACTTTGTTTAGGCTTGTTATTAGGTCAGCTATTTAAATCCTATTATATAAATGTTATAGATGAACGCTTATCTAAAGAGATTCAGCTAGTAGCAGGCCAGATTGAGGAAATAGGTGGAATTGAACAACTTACTCAAGAGAAGGTCGACCAGTTTGCTAGCTGGTTAGGTGTTAATGTTACTATTGCCGATGCAAATGATCAAGTGATATTTGATAGCGTGAATAAAGATATTCAATTGAAAAACCGTAAGACAATAAGTGAAATATTAGGTGCACCTGACTCTGATGGGCAGGCTGGTAAAGTCGTAGGCGACGATTATCATTACTTTTGGAAGGAATTAAATGAAGGTACGAATTCGTATTATTTATTTTTAAGTGCCGAAATAGATGAAGTAAAAAGTGGTTACTCGCAAATCTGGTGGATCCTAATTATCTGTCTTAGCCTAGCATTAATTTTGATTATATTCTTAGGGGCCGCTATTACGAATAGATATACAAGACCGATTGATTCTGCAACGAGAGTCGCTATTGAGTTAGCGAAAGGGAATTATCGGGCAAGAACGTATGATAATGATGTCGGTGAAGCAGGTAAGTTAAATAGCTCAATTAATATTCTTGCACGTAATTTGCAAGATATGGAGAAATCGAGAGAGATGCATCAAGATAGACTCAGTACACTCATTGAAAACATGGGTAGTGGATTAATTTTAATAGATAGTAAGGGTTATATTAACCTTGTGAATCGTACATATAGAGAAGTTTTTCATGCTGATGTGACAGAATACATGGACGAGCTGTATTATAATGTCATTGAATATAAAGAAATCACTGAGCTTATTGAAGAATTATTTATGACAGAACAAAAGGTAAGAAAGCAAATACAAATCCTTATTGGTATTCATCGAAAACATTTCGAAGTCTACGGTGTTCCGATTATCGGCACGAATGATGTATGGAAAGGTGTACTTTTGGTTTTCCATGATATTACTGAGATAAAGAAATTGGAGCAGGTGCGGAGAGATTTCGTTGCGAATGTTTCACATGAATTAAAAACACCTATAACTTCTATAAAAGGGTTCTCAGAAACGCTTTTAGACGGGGCAATGGATGATCAAGATGCCCTTAAACAATTTTTAACGATTATCCTCCAAGAAAGTGAACGATTGCAAACACTCATTCAAGATTTGCTTGATTTATCAAAAATTGAGCAACAAGGATTTCACCTTTCTATACAAGAGGTGAATATTATTGGTGTCTTAAATGAAGTAGTAATGATGGTTAAAAGACGTGCGGAGGAAAAAGAAATTACCATAGATTATAAATGTGAAGATGAAATAATCGAAATGGAAGCTGATGTTAACAGAATCAAGCAAATATTCCTTAATATTGTTTCCAATGCTATTTCTTACACACCAAATGAAGGTAAAGTGTCTATTCGTGTAACAGAAGATCAACAAAAAGTGTATATAAAAATAATTGATACGGGGATAGGCATTAAAGAAAGTGAGATTCCGCGAATTTTTGAAAGGTTTTATCGAGTAGATAAAGCAAGGAGTAGAAATTCAGGTGGTACAGGTCTTGGTCTGGCAATTGTGAAGCATTTACTAGAAGCACATAAAGGATTGATTTCTGTTGAAAGCAAGAGTGGAAAGGGCACGGCCTTTTTACTTACGTTTTATAAGAAGTTACCTGATAGCGAATAAAGAGTTTTACAAAAAGTTTACATTGTTTTTTTATGCCATTAACAATAGGGGGTTACAATTAGTATTGTAAAACCCCTTCATCACATGATGTGAAGAAGAGAGAGCTACCCCGCTCTCTCTTTTTTTAGAAAGAAGTTCTAGTCTGTGATAAACAATAATCAAATGAATGATATTAAACAACTCCAATTTATAATATTGTAAGTGGTGCTGCTATGCGCTAAAGAAGTGGCCATCACCTAAAAATTTCTACAGTTCCCACCTCCGCAAATACCATATACTTCATCAAATTCTGTAAATCTCTTCGTTAAAGAACGATAGCCCTATGAATTTCTATTCCTAATTTTTCTTTATTCTTTTAGACATGATAAAATATAGAATAGATAATGGCTTTTTCGAAGTGTATTCAATGAAATGACTTTGTAAGAAGCGAAGGAGGTTGGTGGCGAGATGACAAAGAAAAAACTCGTATTAATAGATGGAAATAGTATTGCTTATCGAGCTTTTTTTGCTCTTCCATTATTAAATAACGATAAAGGCATACATACGAATGCAGTCTATGGATTTACGATGATGCTTATGCGCATTTTGGAAGATGAAAAACCTACTCATATTCTTGTTGCATTTGATGCCGGTAAAACTACGTTTAGACATAAAACGTTTACTGAATATAAAGGTGGAAGGCAAAAAACGCCGCCAGAACTTTCAGAACAGTTCCCGGTGATTAGAGAGTTACTAGATGCTTATCAAATTGCTCGGTATGAGCTAGAGAATTATGAAGCAGATGATATTATTGGCACGTTATCTTTAATAGCTGAACAAGATGATTTTGAAGTAAAGGTCATTTCAGGGGACAAAGACTTAACACAGCTAAGTTCGGAAAAGACAACAGTAGGAATTACGAAAAAGGGGATTACTGATATAGAAGAGTACACCCCTCAGCATATCGAGGAAAAGTATGGTATCTCACCTGAACGTATCATTGATATGAAAGGGCTAATGGGAGATAGCTCCGATAATATCCCGGGTGTGCCAGGTGTCGGGGAGAAAACTGCACTAAAATTATTAAAGGAGTTTGGGACATTAGAACAATTAGTTCAATCGATAGATCAAGTGAGTGGTAACAAATTAAAAGAGAAGTTAGAGGAATTTCAAGACCAAGCTTTAATGAGTAAAGAATTAGCAACAATTTTAAGAGAAGCGCCGATTGAAGTAGAGCTAGATAAAATAGCTTATGAAGGATGGAATGAAGATAAACTATATCATTTATTTAAAGACCTCGGTTTTAATTCTTTATTAGAAAAGATAAGCTTTGATTTAGCAGAAGACGGAACAGCCGAGCTTGAAGAAATTAATTTTGAGATTGTTACTGATTTTACCGAGGAACAATTGGATGGAGATAGTGCATTATATATCGAGGTGTTAGAGGATAATTATCATTACGCAGATATTCTTGGAATTGCAGTCACAAACAAAAATGGAAACTTCTTTATTTCAACAAAAAACGCTTGTCAATCGAATGTGTTTAAAAAATGGGCAGAAGATGATGCCTCTCCAAAGGTCGTATATGATGCGAAAAGGTCTGAAGTCTCGCTAAGACATCATGGTATTCATTTAAAAGGTATCCACTTTGATATCCTTTTAGCAGCTTATATTATCAACCCTTCTGAAACAATTGAAGATTTAGCTTCTATTGCGCGTAATCACGGATACTCTGCAGTTCAATCCGATCAAGCTTTTTATGGGAAAGGAGCAAAAAGGAGTATTCCAAAGGAAGAAGAGCTTGCTCCTCATATTGTAAGGAAAGCAGTGGCAATGGATTCGCTTTATGAAAAATTGGATACGTCGCTACAAACGAACCAGCAGTCTGCTCTTTTTTACGAATTAGAATTACCCTTATCATTGATTCTTGCTGATATGGAATCGGCAGGTATTAAAGTGGATTTGAAACGCCTGCGTTCAATGGGAACAGAGCTATTAGAGAAGCTTGCGGCCATTGAGAATCGAATTCACGCGTATGCTGGAGAAGCATTTAATATTAATTCTCCGAAACAATTAGGGGTAATCTTATTTGATAAGCTGCGTTTACCAGTTATGAAGAAAACAAAAACGGGCTATTCTACTTCAGCAGATGTATTAGAAAAATTAGAATCCAAACATGAGATTATCAAAGAAATCCTTGAATATCGTCAATTAGCGAAACTACAATCCACCTATATTGAAGGTTTACTAAAGGTGGTCAATAAAGAAACGGATAAAGTGCATACCCGTTTTAATCAAGCGTTAACGCAAACGGGGAGATTAAGTTCTACAGACCCTAACTTACAAAATATCCCGATTCGCTTAGAAGAAGGTAGAAAGATTAGACAAGCATTTATTCCTTCAAAGAAAGATTGGGTTATTTTTGCAGCAGATTATTCACAGATTGAATTAAGGGTTCTCGCTCATATTGCAGGTGACGAAAAGCTAATCTCCGCATTCAAGGAAGATTTAGATATCCATACGAAGACAGCTATGGAAGTTTTTCATGTTTCAAAAGAAGAAGTGACGGCAAATATGCGGCGTCATGCAAAGGCAGTTAACTTTGGGATTGTTTACGGGATAAGTGATTACGGCCTTTCACAAAGTCTATCTATCACAAGAAAAGAAGCTGGAGAATTTATTGATCGCTATTTAACAAGCTACCCTGCAGTTAAACAATATATGGAAGATATTGTGCAAGAAGCAAAACAAAAAGGGTTCGTAGAAACTTTACTTCACCGTCGTAGATATTTACCGGAAATCACAAGTCGGAATTTTAATCTTCGCAGCTTTGCGGAAAGAACGGCTATGAATACACCCATTCAAGGAAGTGCCGCAGATATTATTAAAAAAGCGATGATAGACATGGCTGATCGCTTAGAGAATGAACAATTACAATCCAAGCTTTTATTACAAGTGCATGATGAACTGATATTTGAAGCACCGGTAGAAGAAATAGAAAAACTGAAAGAAATTGTTCCAGATGTAATGGAGCATGCCGTAGAGTTAAAAGTACCGTTAAAAGTAGATTATTCATACGGCCCAACATGGTTTGATGCGAAGTAAGTGAGTTCACAATCGGATTGAAAAAAGGAGTCATTATGGATGCCTGAATTACCTGAGGTAGAAACAGTAAGAAGAACTTTAGAAGAGTTGATTATCGGAAAGACGATTGACCAAGTGTTGGTACACTGGCCGAAAATGGTGAAAGAACCGGACGATGTCGTTCGATTTACAAAGGCGCTAGAAGGGGAAACATTTAAAGCGGTTGCCCGTCGCGGAAAATTTTTGATTCTTTATACGGATGATCTTGCCCTTGTTTCTCATTTACGAATGGAAGGGAGATACGGGGTTTATCCGAAATCAGAAACGATTGAAAAACATACACATGTGATTTTCTCCTTTACGGATGGAACAGAGTTAAGGTATAAAGATGTGCGCAAATTTGGCACCATGCATTTATTTAAGCGTGGAGATGAGCTTGGTCAACTACCACTTTCACAATTAGGTGTAGAACCTTTATCAGATGCCTTTTCGCCAAAGATATTACAAAATTTATTGAATAAGACAGCACGGCCCATTAAGGCGGCTCTCTTGGATCAAAAACTAATTGTAGGCTTAGGCAATATATATGTCGATGAATCTTTGTTTAAAGCAGGTATTCACCCAGAGCGCTCTGCTAAAACATTAACAAAAGAGGAAGTAGAAAAGCTTTATTCGGAAATTAAAGCAACATTGTCCGAAGCTGTGGAACGAGGAGGCAGTACGATACGTTCTTATGTGAACTCCCAAGGCCAAATAGGATTATTTCAGTTAGAGCTATTTGTGTATGGGCGGCGTGGAGAGGAATGTAAAGTTTGTGCTACACCGCTTGAGAGAATCATTGCTGGAGG
Organism: Cytobacillus sp. FSL R5-0569; assembly: GCF_038007265.1. Taxonomy (NCBI): domain Bacteria; kingdom Bacillati; phylum Bacillota; class Bacilli; order Caryophanales; family Bacillaceae; genus Cytobacillus; species Cytobacillus sp. FSL R5-0569. Next base: position 3,463,236 of record NZ_JBBOWW010000001.1, on the reverse strand, counting down.
ACGTGGGACTGTTTATTGTCCACAATGTCAGCCGAAATAAAATAACCACATTTTTCTTTTGTCATCTTAGCCTAGATTATAGATAACATTGGATGGGCTTCTTCCATATAATATGTTAGCCATTTCATGGAAGGAGCTCTTTTAAATGACGCAGATGATGACACTTATAATACTAGCTATAGCTGTTAGCTTAGATAGTTTTAGTGTAGGTTTAACGTATGGATTAAGAAAAATGAAGATTCCAATTAAATCGATTTTAATTATTGCTTGTTGTTCAGCTTTTACTCTTCTCATTTCAATGGGGATTGGTCATACAATAGCAAAGTTTATTTCACCTGCTTTTGCAAACAGTATTGGGGGTATCATCCTTATTGTATTAGGTGCTTGGGTACTGTATCAGTTTTTCCGCCCTGAAAAGGAAAAGGATAAAGATGCTCTTCCACATGAGAAAATTCTTTTGAATTTTGAAATCAAGTCTTTGGGTGTAGTTATTAACATTTTAAGAAAACCGATGGTAGCCGATATTGATAAGTCAGGTACAATTACTGGTATTGAAGCCTTTTTATTAGGGTTTGCTTTGTCACTGGATGCGTTTGGTGCAGGTATTGGAGCGGCTATGCTTGGGTTTTCACCATATTATTTAGCTATATGTGTTGCGGTTATGAGTTCATTATTTGTTTTTGGTGGGATGAGTATTGGCTCGATATTTTCTAAATCTCAATGGATGCAACGATGTTCGTTTATACCAGGATTAATTTTAATTATACTTGGAATCTGGAAAATATAATTTGATAAAAAGGTGTGAGAGTAAGAATGACAGTTATTATCGGACTCACTGGTGGAATTGCAAGCGGTAAAAGCACAGTTTCCACCATGTTTAAAGAAAGAGCAATTACAGTAATAGATGCAGATGTTGAAGCGAAACGAGCAGTTGAAAAAGGTGCGGCTGCTTATGATGAAATTGTCTCTCATTTTGGCCAAGAGATTCTTCTAGAAAATGGGGAGATTAACCGTCAAAGATTGGGTTCCATTGTTTTTTATAGTGAAGAAGAAAGAATGAAGCTCAACAGTATTGTCCACCCGGCTGTTAGGAAGAGAATGAACGAGCAAAAGGACGAGGCAGTTGCTAATGGTGAAAAAATGGTCGTTCTAGATATCCCGCTCTTATTTGAAAGTAAACTCACATATATGGTGGATTACACCGTTTTAGTGTATGTTAATAAAGAAAATCAGCTTCAGCGGTTGATGGAGAGAAATGGTTTTGATGCAGAAGAAGCGAATGCACGTATTCGATCACAAATGCTATTGGAAGAAAAAGTACAGCTAGCGGATTTTTTAATTGATAATAATGGCGATCTCGCTAGTACAGAGAAGCAACTAGATGATTTACTGTTACAATTAAAAGATAAACAGTAAAACACAATTACTACTTAGACTTCTACGTTTCATTAGTAATATTTCAACCCTTTTCGTCCACAATAATAAGTGGATTATTTTTTTTCACTTAAGAAATAGGGCGTAAAGATGCATTTTTCACGTAATGTCACGCGTTTTATGCTCTCTTTACATCCACAATATTTCTGAATAGTGGAACTTTAAAATATCCGCAATTTGCTCATCACATTTTGTGGTTAATATGTTATACTATTAGCATGAAAATGGTTAAAAAAGTATAACATTTATACGGAAGGGGCCGTAAGATGAAGGCGAAAATAGCGATTAATGGGTTTGGGAGAATAGGACGAATGGTGTTTAGAAAGGCCATTCTTGATGATACATTGGAAGTAGTAGCAATAAATGCTAGTTATCCACCAGAAACGTTAGCACATTTAATTAAATATGATTCTACTCATGGTGCATTCCAAGGTGAAGTGATTCCCGAAGATGATGCGCTTGTAGTGAACGGAAAAAGAGTTCAATTACTAAGCAATCGTAACCCTGAGGAACTTCCTTGGAAACAAATGGAGATTGATATCGTTGTTGAAGCTACAGGTAAGTTCAACTCAAAAGATAAAGCGATGCTTCATTTAAATGCAGGTGCCAAGAAAGTTGTTTTAACGGCTCCAGGGAAAAATGAAGATGTAACCATTGTGATGGGTGTGAATGATGAAGCGCTTAACATTGCTGAACATGATGTGATTTCTAATGCTTCTTGTACAACAAACTGCTTAGCGCCAGTTGCAAAAGTATTAGAAGATAAGTTCGGCATTGAAAACGGTTTAATGACGACTGTACATGCGTATACAAATGACCAAAAGAACCTTGATAATCCACATAAGGATCTTCGCCGTGCTAGAGCTTGCGCGCAGTCAATTATTCCTACTTCAACAGGAGCAGCGAAAGCATTGTCTCTTGTGTTACCACAATTAAAAGGCAAGTTACATGGGATGGCTCTTCGTGTGCCGACGCCAGATGTATCACTTGTTGATTTAGTTGTTGATTTAAAGAGGGATGTAACAATTGATGAGGTAAATGCTGCGTTTGAAGATGCGGCACAAAATGAATTAAAAGGTATATTAGATATAACAGAAGAACCACTTGTTTCAATCGATTTCACAACAAATCCACACTCTGCTATTATTGATGGGCTTTCCACAATGATGATTGGTGAGAATAAAGTAAAAGTTTTAGCTTGGTATGATAACGAGTGGGGTTATTCTTGTCGTGTAGTTGACTTGGTGAAATATGTAGCTGAAGAACTAAATAAATCTGCAGTGAACGCATAATTTTATGTAGGCAATCCTTTAATGGGATTGCCTTTTTTGCATTTTTACTATGTAGGTAAAATGAAATGTTAAACTGATTACTACATAGATGATCACAGGTTGGGGCAATCTTTTAAATAAAAAAAGCTTTTTGTTTGTCTTTTCGTTGCGTATTTCTGAATGATGTCTCTGGAAAATTTGAATAAATTGTGACATTTCCCTTGGTTAATGGAGGGGATAAACACTGATGATAACAATGTTTAGTCCCCTTTCTTTATGTGAAAATGTAATTATTATTGAAATTCACTTAAATAAATTTTCTAGGATTTATTGCAAAAGAACATTAAACAAAGTATACTAAAAATCGTGAACTTCTCAACGAGTAAGGCGCTAAATGGCTACTTAAAGGGTTAGGACCTCTTTGGACTAACTTTCCCCCGTGGTAGTTATATGCTTTGCCCAGTAGAAATTCATGTCAATTAGTAAAGGGGGAAATTTGAATATGGAAACAATGGGTCGTCACGTCATCTCAGAGCTTTGGGGATGCGATTTTGAAAAATTGAATGATATGTCATTTATTGAGCAAACATTTGTAGCAGCTGCACTAAAATCAGGGGCAGAAGTGCGAGAGGTGGCATTCCATAAATTTGCACCACAAGGTGTAAGTGGGGTTGTCATTATTTCAGAGTCGCATTTAACTATACACAGTTTTCCGGAGCATGGCTATGCAAGCATCGATGTTTATACTTGCGGTGATCTTAATCCTCATATCGCGGCTGACTATATTGCAGAAGCTTTAGGTGCTGATACACGTGAGAATATAGAAATTCCTCGTGGAATGGGTCCTGTTCAAGTTAAGAACGCAACAAAAGCCAATGTGTTATAATAAAGAAGAAGTCTTCAAGAGTGCAAGCGAATAATTGCACTCTTTTTATTATGAAAAAAACATATCTACTTGTACTAACAACTCCTTTTTTATATGATAGTAAGTAAAGATACATTTTAGGAACGTAAAGATGAGACGGAGTTGATTGTATGAAATGCCCTTCATGCCAACATAATAATACTCGTGTGCTAGACTCTCGTCCTGTTGATGAAGGTAAATCGATACGAAGACGAAGAGAGTGTGAAAAATGTGGTTATCGGTTTACAACTTTTGAAAAGGTAGAGGAAATTCCTTTGATTGTTGTGAAAAAAGAAGGAACAAGAGAAGAGTTTAGCAGAGAGAAAATATTGCGTGGACTAATAAAAGCTTGTGAAAAACGACCGGTTGCATTAAAAGAACTAGAGGATATCACTTTTCAAGTTGAAAAGGAATTAAGAAGCAACGGAGTATCAGAAGTGAAGAGTGATGATGTTGGCGAAATGGTTATGGACAGGCTAGTGAAAGTTGACGATGTCGCCTATGTTCGCTTTGCTTCTGTTTATCGTCAATTCAAAGATATTAATGTATTTATAGAAGAGCTAAAAGAGTTAATGAAGAAGGAACAAGCGTAAAGGTGAGCAAATAGGCTAAAGTGAATTTAGCTTCTTTGCTCATTTTTTTCAAGATATGAAAGAAAGAAGGTATTTTTCATGGCCCAGCATTGGACTGAAGTCATCCCTAGTGATCATTATACAGTGGCTTTAAATGGGCTGTTACATGACTATGATCGAAAAATCTTAGTATTTCTTTATCAGCCACTTATTGGGACCATTGCGTACAGTTTATATATGACCTTATGGATGGAAGTGGAGGAAAACCGTATTTGGTCTTCATCTTCGCGTAACCATCATGGTCTGATGAGTATGATGGACTTAAGTTTAAAAGAAATTTATGAAGCAAGAAAAAAACTTGAAGGAATTGGCTTGCTAAAAGTTTATGTGAAAGAAGGGGAAAATCGTGAATTTATTTATCAATTACAGCCACCCCTTTCTCCAAGTACATTTTTCTTAGATGGTATGCTCAATATCTTTCTTTATAAAAAAATCGGTAAAACTCAATATACGAGACTAAAGCGTTTTTTTAGTGATGAGGAGTATTCAAACCTCCATCTTGATTATAAGGATGTAACAACAGCCTTTCATGAGGTTTATACATCTGGACACCAGCTTGCTAAAGAGTATAATGATGACTTATCTGTTTCTCCTAAAGGTGAATGGGTAGATAGAATGGAAGCGGGTAAAATTCAAATTCCATGGCAAACATTTAATTTCTCGTTATTGGAAGCGGGCCTTAGTGAATCACTTGTTCCCCGAAAAGCACTTACGCAAACAGTAAAGGATGCCATTAGTAATTTGGCGTTTTTATATGATATTGATGTTATGGAAATGAAGAATATTCTTATAAGCGCGATGAACGAAGATGATGAAGTTGAGATGGATGAATTGCGGAAATCGGCAAGGGATTGGTATCAAATGAATCATCGTGACGAATTGCCATCATTAATTACGCAAACTCAGCCTGTTCATAGTCTCTCAATAACTGAAAAGCCAAAAAGTAAAGAAGAAGAGCTTATTCAATACTTTGATACAACTTCGCCTATTCAATTTTTGAAAGATTTATCTGGGGGGGCGGAACCTTCAAAAGCGGAATTGAAAATACTTGAAGATGTGATGTTTCACCAAAAGTTGCCTCCCGGTGTGATGAATGTTTTGATTGATTATGTGATGCGTAAAACAGATAAAAAGCTGACAAAGGCATATGTGGAAACAATCGCAAGTCATTGGGCGAGAAAGAGCGTTCAAACTACGGCTAATGCCATGGCTTTGGCGAAGAAAGAACACCAACAATATTTGAAATGGGCAGAGAATAAAAAAGTAGGGAAACGTTCATCCAAATCTAATACGAAAAAAGCTGTCACGAGGACAGAGCTTTTACCTGATTGGTTTGACGAGGAAACAAGTAAAAATGAGACTGTCGTCCAACAGAAGCAGGATAAGAAAGATGATAATGTAGATCTTAATATGAAAGAATTTCAAGAACTAATGAAGAGAAGAAACGGGGGTGGACAATAGATGGAAAGAATCAATGATACGCTTAAAAAACTTGCTGGAAATCAAGATTTTAAAACGAGATATGAAAAGCAACGAGCAGAGACTTTAAATGATCCAGATGTCCGTGCCTTTTTGACGGCACATAAGGATGAACTGTCAGCAGATATGGTTGAAAGAAGCTTAATTAAATTGTATGAATATAGCAAGCTAAGTAAGGAATGTAATCGCTGTCCGAGCCTAGATAGTTGTATCAATTTTATGCAAGGCTACCACCCAGAGCTCGTCATTGAACGTGGACTGATTGATATTAAATATGATAAATGCCCACGAAAGCAAATCCATGATGAAAAAAGAAAAAATGAGAAGTTGATTCAAAGTTTATATGTCCCTAAAGACATACTAAATGCAACCTTTGATACGGTGTACAACGATGATGGAAAAAGAATGGAAGCAGTCAATAAAGCTCTTAGCTATTGTATGAATTTTAAAAAGGGTGATGGTCAGAAGGCGTTATATTTATACGGCCAATTTGGTGTCGGTAAATCATATTTATTAGGTGCGATTGCCAATGAACTTGCACTGAAGCAAGTTTCATCAATGATTGTCTATGTGCCTGAATTATTTAGGGAATTGAAAAGCTCAATTAGTGATTCGACTTTAAATGATAAACTTGAAGCTATTCGATCAGCTTCTGTACTTATGTTTGATGATATGGGTGCAGAAACGATGTCTAGTTGGACAAGAGATGAAATTTTGTCGCCGATTCTACAATATCGTATGCTTGAAAAGTTACCGACCTTTTTTACCTCAAACTTTGATTATAAAGGACTTGAACATCATCTTACCTATAGTCAACGAGGGGAAGAGGAGCGGATGAAGGCAAGAAGAGTAATGGAGAGAATTAAGTATTTAACCGATCCTGTGCTTGTCGAAGGACCGAATCGAAGGGTTTAGGCAAGATAATTTTCAATAGTTTTTCTTCATGACTTCTATTTTGGCCAAGTCTCCCATATATATGAATCAGATAGATGTTAAGGGGGGATTTGGTTGATAGAGATCATTTTCCGGAATAAGCATGAAGCCGAGGAGCTGTTTCAGCACGCAATCCGGATTCAGAACTATACGGAAGGCGAAACGACAATTCTTCATAATGAAGGTCAATATATAGTAAGAATGTATCCTGAACAATGCAGTGGACGATCTATTGAAGAAGTAAAACGAACATTTTCTGCTTTTTTAATGGAGAGTAAATGCGATAGTTGGTTTAGAAAGATAATGGCCGAAAAGTTTTATTATCAAGATTCAGAAGAACAACAACAAATTCTTGAAATCATTCATTCCATATTGGAAGGGCAAAGAGAAGATTTATCTACTTTTTTACATAGAGTGGATATACACGAGCAATTACGATCGGCTATAGATCGCCTAGTGCATGATGATATCTCTTTTTCCTATGATGCTTTTATAAAGTTTCGTCTTAAACCGCTTTTAGACGATATGACAAAGTATGTTGAGTTGTCTATTGATGAATATAAAATGGAACAGGAATATCAAATGTTTATTCAAACCTTAAGAGACTTTATTAAGGATAGAGAAAGTAAGTTACCCACGATTCATTTATATTTAGGTGAAGAAGTTCGCTTTTTTAATCAGCATTTCGAAGAGCTTTCTCGAATGGACCTAACGGCGATGATAGATAGAAGATTATTAATTAATCACCCTGTCTATGTAGATTCAGTTACAATCGCACCATTACTCTCAATCGCTCCTCAGGAAATATGTTTATATAGTGAAAGTGAGGAACAACCTTTAGTTCGTACAATTAAAAATATTTTTGAAGAGAGATTGGAAATCCTTCATATAAGTGAATTTAATATGCGTAAACAGCATGCATGTAAAAATATAAGTGAACCCTCTTGATTTTCCGTAAATTAAAAACTATAATACTTACATATTGAAATTATCAATGAACAGTAATGATAAGGATATGGGTATTCTTTTACGGTTTATAGAGAGGGAAGACAAGGCTGCAATCTTCCTAACACGAATGGAATGCTTACCACCTTTGAACTCCAATACATAAAGATGTCTAAGGCGTCGATTAAGTATTGGCGGCAACAAGACCGTTAACTTGCTACGAGTCACTTTTTTAAAGTGAGAAGTAGGGTGGAACCACGTGTATATGATACTCGTCCCTTTTATTAGGGGCGAGTTTTTTATTTTTCAAAAACAAGGAGGAAGTTATGATGTCAGAAATGATTAAAGTTTCGTTTCCAGATGGAGCAGTAAAGGAGTTCTCCAAAGGAACAACAACGGAAGAAATCGCATCATCAATCAGCCCTGGCTTAAAAAAGAAAGCCATAGCAGGTAAAGTGAATAATGAATTATTCGACCTTCGTCGTCCAATTGAAGAGGATGCGGCTGTGGAGATCATTACCCAAGGCAGTGATGAGGCGCTTGAAATTATGCGTCACAGTTCCGCTCATTTAATGGCGCAAGCGATTAAACGTTTATATAAAAACGTTAAATTAGGTGTAGGTCCTGTTATTGAGAGTGGCTTCTACTACGATATCGATATGGAGGAGTCATTAACACCTGAAGATCTACCGAAAATCGAGAAAGAAATGAAGAAAATCATCAATGAAAATATTGAGATTGTTCGTAAAGAAGTGAGTAGAGACGAAGCTTTAAAAATCTATGAGGAGATTGGCGACGAATATAAGGTTGAACTGATTGGCGCCATTCCAGAAGGTGAAACAGTTACCCTTTATGAACAAGGCGAATTCTTTGATCTTTGTCGAGGGGTTCATGTTCCTTCTACAGGGAAAATTAAAGAATTTAAGCTTTTAAGTATTGCTGGCGCATATTGGCGTGGAGATAGCGACAATAAGATGCTACAACGTATATATGGTACTGCATTCTTTACAAAAGATGACTTAAACGAACACTTGCGTTTGCTTGAAGAAGCAAAAGAGCGTGATCACCGTAAAATTGGTAAGGAATTAAGCCTCTTTACGAACTCCCAAAAGGTTGGACAAGGGTTACCGCTATGGTTACCAAAAGGCGCAACAATTCGCCGTAATATTGAACGTTATATCGTGGATAAAGAAGTGCGTTTAGGCTATGACCATGTATATACACCAATTATGGCAAATGTGGAACTTTACAAAACTTCAGGACACTGGGATCACTATCAAGAAGATATGTTCCCTGTAATGAAAATGGATAATGAGGAGCTTGTTCTTCGTCCAATGAACTGTCCTCATCATATGATGATTTATAAACAAGGAATCCATAGCTATAGAGAATTACCAATCCGTATCGCTGAATTAGGTACAATGCATCGCTATGAGATGTCTGGAGCATTATCAGGATTGCAACGTGTACGTGGTATGACATTAAATGATGCTCATCTATTCGTTCGTCCAGACCAAATTAAAGAAGAATTTATACGCGTTGTTAATTTAATTCTCGAAGTATACAAAGACTTTGACATTAATGATTATTCGTTCCGCCTATCTTATCGCGATCCTGAGGATACTGAAAAGTATTTTGATGATAATCAAATGTGGGAAAAGGCACAATCGATGTTAAAAGAAGCAATGGATGAGATTGGCTTGCCATACTATGAAGCCGAAGGGGAGGCCGCATTCTACGGTCCTAAGCTTGATGTACAAGTAAAAACAGCTCTAGGTAAAGAAGAAACGTTATCAACTGTTCAGTTAGACTTCTTGCTTCCTGAACGTTTTGACTTATCTTATGTTGGGGAAGATGGCAAGCCGCATCGCCCTGTTGTTATTCACCGTGGTGTTGTTTCAACGATGGAACGTTTTGTTGCTTTCCTTATCGAAGAATACAAAGGTGCATTCCCAACATGGCTAGCTCCTGTTCAAGTCCAAGTTATTCCAGTTTCAAATGATATCCATTTTGATTATGCGAAAAAAGTAAAAGAAGATTTACAGCTTGCAGGAATTCGCGTTGAAATCGATGATCGTAATGAAAAAATGGGTTATAAAATTCGTGAAGCACAAATGCAGAAAATCCCATATATGCTCGTTGTCGGCGATAATGAAGTAAGTGAACAGGCGGTTAATGTACGTAAATATGGGGAACAAAAATCAGAAACCATCTCCTTTAATGAATTTAAACAATTGATTGAGAAGGAAGTTCAAAGAGGATAAAAATATTACAAACAACGTGTATGATCGTATCCCAGAGTCTTTATCCATGCTTAACTCAAAACGTCACTTTATGCATGTTGTTAAGCTGGATAAAGGTGGGTACAAAAAAATTTCAAAAGTTGTTGCCAAACACCGCAACTTTTGATATCATTTTCTATGTTGTGAAAAAACAATACCATTTGACAAATATTATGCTTTGTGATATATTTTCTAAGGTAATTTGAATACAGTTTGAGTAAAGAAGAAGCGCCCGCTTCTCACCTGATTGACGCTTTTAGGCAGTTAGCAGGTTTACGTGAATTTTAACATTGTACGTAATGTGTGGGTGTCTTCACCCGCACTTTTTTATTTGCCTCAATTGTATCACTCGGTGCAGCTGGAAGCTTCTTTTAGAAAAGTGACCCAAACATTGTGTTCATATAAAACCATGGAGGTGTCTAACTATTAGCAAAGATATGTTGTTAAACGAGGGTATCCGTGCCCGTGAAGTTCGTCTTATTGACCAGAATGGCGAGCAACTAGGAATCAAATCTAAAAATGAAGCGCTAGAAATAGCCGCACGTGTAAATCTTGATCTTGTTCTTGTAGCACCGAATGCAAAGCCTCCTGTAGGCCGTATCATGGACTACGGTAAGTTTAAGTTCGAGCAACAGAAGAAAGACAAAGAAGCACGTAAAAATCAAAAAATTATCAGTGTTAAAGAAGTTCGCCTTAGTCCAACGATAGAGGAACATGACTTTAATACAAAGCTTCGTAACGCAATCAAATTCCTTGAAAAAGGCGATAAAGTAAAAGCTTCCATTCGTTTTAAAGGTCGTGCGATTACGCATAAGGAAATTGGACAGCGTGTTCTTGTTCGATTTGCAGAGGCTTGCTCTGAAGTCGCAACAGTTGAATCTCATCCGAAAATGGATGGCCGAAGCATGTTTATGATACTTGCACCTAAAAACGAAAAGTAAGAGGAGGAATTCCACATGCCAAAAATGAAAACACACCGTGGTTCTGCTAAGCGTTTTAAAAGAACAGGATCTGGAAAATTAAAACGTTCTCACGCTTACAGAAGCCATATGTTCGCGAATAAATCTCAAAAACAAAAACGTAAGCTTCGTAAAGGTACTCTTGTATCTACTGGTGATTTCAAGCGTATCCGCAATATGTTAGTAGGTCTTAAGTAAACTCGCAAAATAGGAGGGAAATATTATGCCACGTGTAAAAGGCGGTACAGTTACTCGCAAACGTCGTAAAAAGGTATTAAAATTAGCTAAAGGTTATTACGGTTCTAAACATACATTATATAAAGTTGCTAACCAACAAGTAATGAAATCTTACAACTATGCTTATCGTGATCGTCGTCAGAAAAAACGCGACTTCCGTAAGTTATGGGTTACTCGTATTAACGCAGCTGCTCGTATGAACGGTCTTTCTTATAGCCGTTTAATGCACGGATTAAAACTAGCTGGTATCGAAGTAAACCGCAAAATGCTTGCAGAATTAGCTGTTTCTGATGCAAATGCATTCGCAGAATTAGCAAATGTTGCAAAACAAAACCTTTCTAAATAAGAAAGTTTAAGAGTCGCTCTTTCGGGGGTGGCTTTTTTTGTTATGATTTTAGTCTATTGAAGTGGAAGAAAACGAAATATACTCCTGCAAAGTTCAAGTATATGTTAGTGAGCATCTCAAGCGTATTAAACTAATGACCTTTGGCACGAGTACGAACTTATAAATACGATTAATTTACTTTATCAGCTATAATTTCGATAACGAAATGAGAATAGGGGTGTAATGAATGATTTTTGCTATCATAATCGTCTTTTTTATAATGAATGGCATTGCAGCAATTATGATGAAAATAGATAAAAGAAAAGCGCAAAAGGGAGAATACCGCATTAGTGAGCAAAATCTGTGGCTGGTTGCTCTTTTGTTTGGAGCTATAGGAATGACTTGGGGAATGAGGCGTTATAGACATAAGACAAAGCATTTTTCTTTTAAATTTGGTCTTCCTATCTTATCTGTGTTACAGTTGATATTCCTCGTTTACCTCATCATGGAGTGGGCATAATTTTAGTGCCCTTGCCATATGATGTACTAACATCCAAGAATCTTATAGTTCATGGAAGGTGGGCGTTTATCAGGTGAATGAACATCTTGCTCTTGCAAAGGGGATTATTGAGACAGCAGGTATTCTCGCTCCATTCGCATTTATTTTATTTCATATTTTGCGGCAGTTCCTTTTTATCCCTGTGCCACTTGTTTGTATTGCTGGTGGTGTATTGTTTGGCAGTTTATTTGGTAGTATTTTATCTCTAGTAGGGTTAATGTTATCTTGTTTATTTTTTTATGTATTAATTTATCAACTTCCTACCTTTCATGAAAAACTGTCTCATTTAAAAAAGAAATGGTTTGGAGAATATCGTAATTTAACCATTGGTCAAATTTCCATTCTTCGTTTGATTCCATTTATTCATTTTCATTTACTTAACTTTTGCTTGCTAGAAAAAAACCCGAAATTTCGTGATTTCTGCAAAGGTGCTTTGTTAACAAATATACCATTAGCAATCTTTTATACTGTTTTTGGTGAATTTATCAGTAGATTTACACCAACAATGATTGTTATGATTCTACTGTCTTTGTCCATTCTTCTCTATCTCATTAGAGAGAAAGTGACTGTGATAAAATGGCAAGAATTTTTTAAAACAACAAAGGTGAAAAAAGTTTCATAAATGAAAGGTTAGGGTCGTGTATCCTGGCTTTTTTTGTTTATTGACTTTGAGAGGGGAATTATTTGATTGCAGAAAAAGAGGAAAATACTGATGTAATAAAAATCTAGCAAATGCTACTTAGAGATATAAATATAGCCCTAACAAACTTTGTAAAGGTTTGTTAGGGCTTAAAGTTTGGGCTCATCTTTCACTGGTTACGCTTTTTATCCATTAGCTCTTTCACAGGGCTCTTCCAGTCGATTTTTGCATTCATATAATGGTTTTTTAATTTGCTTTCGATAAACATAAAGTCCTCGCCAACAAGTCCTTGTAACTCTGATGGCTGATGAGGCCAAATGAAAATTGAAACCACATCAAAGGAGTTATCTGTTGTACCTAGATATTTTTCACCTTCAAACATAACCCCTTTATAAGTAATGAAGAAATTTTTCTGAGCGTTATTTGCGTCGTCATAAAAAAAATATTTTTTTTGTTTATGAGCTTTTTCTAATTTACGCATCGGATTTGTAACATACTTAACAGCACTATATATGAGCAAAATAATCAAAATGATTAGTAATAGGCGAATGATCAATAACATTAAGAATACCCCTTTGTACATTTTTTAAGTGTTTACGAATAAAAACGAAAAAGGTTTCAACTTTGTTTAAATTTGTTATAATTTTTTTGTTATGTAAAAAATAATTGGCTCTTTAATCGAAAAAACTGAGGGACATTTACGGTTTATATACCCATTAGTAAGTAATTTTATGCAACATGATAATAACATCATTCTATAATAAGATGAGGGATAAACAATGACGAATATATTAAACATTAAATTGATTCGCAATGATGCTAAAATGCCTTACCGTGCAAATGAGGGGGACGCTGGGCTAGATTTATTTTCAGTTGAAGATGTAATCATACCATCAGGACAGTCAGCTTTAATTAGCACAGGTATTCAGATGGAGTTACCAAAAGGAACGGAAGCACAAGTAAGGCCAAGAAGTGGTTTAGCTCTTAAACATAGTGTAACGGTTTTAAATAGTCCAGGGACGATTGATGAGGGCTATAGAGGCGAAGTGAAGGTCATCTTGATTAATCATGGAAAAGAAGAATTCCGTGTAGAAAAACATATGAGAATTGCCCAAATGGTAATCGCACCAGTTTTTCAAGTTGAGCTTGCCCAAGTAAGTGATTTAACACAATCAGAAAGAAACAGTGGAGGGTTTGGTTCATCCGGAAAATAAGTGAGCGTCTAAACCTCAAAGTACCTTTAAGTCTTCCCGCTTGTTAACACATATGTATAAGTTCTATAGAAATGAAGTACAGTAAGAAGTAGTTTAAGTTTTTACAAAAGAAGGACTAACCATGTATAATGGGCTTAAATAATATTAAGGGAGTCGAAATATGTCTAAGCTTGATGAAACATTAACGATGCTAAAAGAACTAACTGATGCAAGAGGGGTTCCAGGTAACGAACGAGAAGTGCGTGAAGTGATGAAAAAATACATAGAACCCTTAGCTGATGAATTATCAACTGACGGACTTGGTAGTTTAATCGCTAAAAAAATTGGTCAAGCAGATGGGCCAAAGATTATGGTTGCTGGTCATTTAGATGAAGTAGGTTTTATGGTGACAAGTATTGATAATAAAGGGTTTTTGCGGTTTCAAACAGTTGGAGGCTGGTGGTCTCAAGTGATGTTAGCCCAACGTGTGACGATTGTAACATCTAAAGGAGATGTGACTGGGGTAATTGGTTCGAAGCCACCACATATTTTGCCAGCAGAAGCGCGTAAGAAAACAATTGAAATCAAGGATATGTTCATTGATATCGGTGCTTCTAGCCGTGAAGAGGCATTAGGTTGGGGCGTAAAACCAGGGGATATGGTTGTTCCATATTTTGAATTCACTGTGATGAACAATGAGAAAATGTTACTTGCGAAAGCTTGGGACAACAGAATCGGTTTGGCGATTGCAATTAAAGTGCTAGAAGGTTTGAAAAATGAGAACCATCCAAATACAGTATATGCGGTTGGAACGGTACAAGAAGAAGTTGGCTTGCGTGGGGCAAAAACAGCTGCACAAATGATTAAGCCTGATATCGGTATCGCTGTTGATGTTGGGATACCAGGAGATACACCAGGTGTAACAGAAAAGGATGCGTTAAGTAAATTAGGTGATGGTCCTCAAATTATTCTCTATGACGCTTCTATGGTGTCACATAAAGGTTTAAGAGATTTTGTAACAAATACAGCAGATGAGCTCAATATTCCATATCAGTTTGATTCTGTACCAGGTGGTGGAACGGATGCAGGTTCCATACATTTAACATATAAAGGTGTGCCAGCGCTTTCAATTACAATTGCAACAAGATATATTCATTCACATGCGGGTATTCTTCATCGTGATGATTTTGAAAACGCAGTAAAACTGATTACAGCTGTTATTAAAAGACTAGATAACGATACAGTTGCAAAAATAACTTTTGAATAGAAAAAAACAGCCTGATGAAAGGCTGTTTTTTTTCTTATTGTAAGCCGTTTTCTAACGTCTCTAGCATTTCTTTCTTTTCAGTTTCAGATGAATTTTGCCAAATGACTTCAAATAATACGCCAAGGCCAGGGAGCATTTTCTCTTCGCCTGTTTGTATAGCATCAACAATAGTATCTTTTAATTCATCTTGTGAATTACCTGAAACATTGTGTAAGATGGCATTACGTAAATTTAAGTTCATAAAAGTAAACACATCCTTCGTTAGAATTCGTTACGATTATAGGGTTTCTCATTTAAGATTTATTATGTATGTGTTTTTCGGTATAATGAAATATTAATGGCACGTGTTTTATTGAAGGAGCGAAAAAATGAAGTACATACAATCAGCAAAAAATCCACAGGTGAAGCAGTGGAAAAAGCTTCTCAAAAGGAAAGAAAGAGATATAACAGGTACTTTTCTTGTTGAAGGATTTCATCTTGTTGAAGAAGCATTAAAAGAAAATCGTGTAAAAGAGTTAATGATTAGTGAGGAAAAGGATATACCAAAAAGCTGGAATGTAGGAAACTGTTCCGTTTATATCCTACCGCCACATGTGATTGGAGACTTAACTGATACACAAACACCGCAAGGAATTGTGGCTGTATGTTATCAAGAAGAAGAGAGGTCTTTCGATTCGCTTGGTTTGAAGAAATTATTACTATTAGATGAAGTGCAAGATCCCGGAAACTTAGGAACAATGATTCGTACAGCTGATGCGGCTGGCATGGATGCGGTTATCATCGGTCACAGCACAGTGGACCCTTATAATCCAAAGGTTTTACGTTCTGCTCAAGGTAGTCACTTCCATCTACCAATTATCCATGGCAAGTTGGATGTATGGATGAAGGAGTTAAAGGAAAATAATATTCCTGTATACGGTACAGCATTAGAAGGAGGCAAAGAATATCAAAGCTTTGCTCCACTGGATGAATTTGCATTGCTCGTTGGTAATGAAGGGAACGGTGTAAATAAAGAGTTACTTACACAAACTACAGCCAATCTGTATATTCCTTTATACGGTAAGAGTGAGTCCTTAAATGTAGCTGTAGCAGCAGGTATATTGCTATATTATTTGAGAAACGAATAATGAGTAAAAAAATCGTGAGAACAATTTGAATGTCGACTCATAATGTAATATAATAAATAGCAAAATGAAATAATTAAAAGCTATGATAGAGACAAAGTAAAGTATGTTTTGTTCATAATAGGGAGAAAATGCCTGAGACTGAAAGCATTTTTATGAGCGACTTACTCGAAATTTCAGCTCTTGAGCAGACATCGGGACCATCGAATATTTTCGATGTAAAGATGCACCGGCTTTTTGCCGTTATCGAAATGAAGCGAATATAGCATGTTTTTTATTGTTGTATTAAAAAGGGTGGTACCGCGATTCCAAACCTCGTCCCTTTCATGGGATAAGGTTTTTTATTTTGTCAAAAAAGTATTAAAAGGAGGAGTTTCAAGATGCAAGAGCGTTTAAAAGAATTGCAAGCAGAAGCGTTAGAGAAGGTTTCTGCGGCAATGGATTTAAAAGAATTAAATGATATCCGCGTTGCTTATTTAGGTAAGAAAGGCCCGATCACAGAAGTACTAAAAGGAATGGGGAAACTTTCTGCAGAAGAACGTCCGAAAATGGGTGCATTAGCAAATGAAGTGCGTGATCAAATTACGCAAGGAATAACGGCAAAACAAGTGCAGTTAGAAGAAGCGCAAATTCAAGCTAAGCTTGCTGCAGAAACGATTGATGTGACATTACCAGGTCGTCCTGTACATACCGGTAATCATCATTCATTAACAAGGGTTGTTGAAGAAATTGAGGACTTATTCATTGGAATGGGCTATACCGTAGCGGAAGGACCAGAAGTGGAGAAGGATTATTATAATTTTGAAGCATTGAACTTACCAAAAGGTCACCCTGCACGTGATATGCAAGATTCATTCTATATTACAGAGGATATTTTATTACGCACACATACTTCGCCTGTGCAAGCTAGAACGATGGAAAAGCATGAGGGGAAAGGTCCAGTGAAAATCATTTGTCCAGGAAAAGTATTCCGTCGTGATAATGATGATGCGACTCACTCTCATCAATTTATGCAAATTGAAGGACTTGTGATAGATGAAAATATTCGAATGACAGACTTAAAGGGTACGCTAGAAGTATTTGCGAAAAAAATGTTTGGTGAAGAGAGAGAAATTCGCCTTCGTCCAAGTTTCTTCCCATTTACTGAGCCATCTGTAGAAATGGATATTTCTTGTATGATTTGTTCTGGAAAAGGCTGTAATGTATGTAAAAAAACCGGTTGGATTGAGATCTTAGGTGCAGGAATGGTACACCCAAATGTCCTTGAAATGGCAGGATTTGATTCTAAAAAATATACAGGTTTTGCCTTTGGCATGGGAGCTGAGCGTATTGCCATGTTAAAATACGGTGTCGATGATATTCGTCATTTCTATACAAATGATAGTAGATTCTTAAAGCAATTCTCAATTCATGAATAAAGGGGGAGGACAACGATATGTACGTTTCATATAAATGGTTACAAGAATATGTTGACTTATCTGGGATTACACCAGAAGAATTAGCAGAGAAGATCACAAAGAGCGGAATCGAAGTTGAAGGTGTAGAGACACTTGATGAAGGAATTAAGGGTGTCGTCGTCGGCTATGTATCTGAAAAACAGAAACATCCAAGTGCTGATAAATTAAATATTTGTCAAGTAGACCTTGGCGATGGCGAACTTGTGCAAATCATTTGTGGGGCTCCTAATGTTGATAAAGGACAAAAGGTAGCAGTTGCAACTGTAGGTGCAGTATTACCGGGGAATTTTAAAATTAAAAAAGCAAAATTACGTGGTGAAGCTTCGAATGGTATGATTTGTTCTCTTCAAGAACTAGGCTTTGAAAGTAAGCTAGTCGCTAAAGATTATAGTGAAGGTATCTATGTGTTTCCAGCAGATACAGAGCTTGGAACCAATGCATTAGAGCAATTGCACAGAGATGATCAAGTATTAGAACTAGGGTTAACACCGAACCGTGCAGATTGCCAAAGTATGCTTGGTGTTGCCTATGAAGTCGCTGCTATTTTAGAAAAAGATGTGAAGTTACCGCAGACAAAGGTAGAGACTGTTTCTGAGAGGGCCGCTGATTACATCACTGTAAATGTAGAAGCAGCAGATGATAACCCATTATATGTCGCTAAAGTAATTAAAAATG
This sequence comes from Cytobacillus sp. FSL R5-0569, assembly GCF_038007265.1. Taxonomy (NCBI): domain Bacteria; kingdom Bacillati; phylum Bacillota; class Bacilli; order Caryophanales; family Bacillaceae; genus Cytobacillus; species Cytobacillus sp. FSL R5-0569. The sequence continues at coordinate 3,444,920 of NZ_JBBOWW010000001.1, read as the reverse complement.
TAAAAATCGCTCCGTCACCACTATGGTTACAAGCTCGTTTAACAGCAGCTGGTATTCGTCCACATAATAATGTTGTTGATATTACGAACTATATTTTGCTTGAATACGGTCAGCCTTTACACGCGTTTGATTATGATCGCCTAGGTTCGAAAGAGATTCTTGTTCGCCGTGCCAACCAAGGTGAAAAAATCACTACGCTTGATGATGCTGAGAGAGAATTAACAACAGATCACCTAGTTATCACAAATGGGGAAGTACCAGTTGCTTTAGCTGGTGTAATGGGTGGAGCGAATTCAGAAGTTGGTAATGAAACAACGACCGTACTACTTGAATCAGCTTATTTCACTGGAGGTGCGATTAGAAAGTCCTCGAAAGATCACGGATTAAGGAGTGAAGCGAGTGCGCGTTATGAAAAAGGTGTTGATCCACAGCGTGTTCGTCCAGCAGCAGAAAGAGCAGCGCAATTACTCACGCAATACGCAGGCGGAGAAGTATTAGAGGGATCAGTAGAGGTTGACACGTTAAAAGTAGAACCTGCTGTTATCACCATTACCATTGATAAAATCAATCGTGTCCTTGGAACATCGTTACTAGTGAGTGAAGCAAAAGATATTTTAGAAAGATTGCAATTCACGACAGTGGTTGAAGAGAATGAAATTACAGTAACAGTGCCAACAAGACGTGGTGATATTACAATAGAAGAGGATCTTGTAGAAGAAGTGGGTCGCCTATACGGATACGATAATCTTGCTTCAACATTGCCCGGTGGGACGGCTTCAGCAGGTAGTTTAACGCCTTATCAAAAGAAACGACGTATCGTTCGTCAATACTTGGAAGGGGCGGGATTATATCAAGCCATCACTTACTCATTAACGAGTGAAGATAAAGCGCAAAACTACTCCTTAGAAGCTAGAGACCCAATTAAGCTTGCGATGCCGATGAGTGAAGAGCGTAGTGTGTTACGGCTTAGCTTAACTCCGCATTTACTAGAAGTCCTTAAATATAATAGTGCGAGACAAATTGACGCTACTGCTATTTACGAAACAGGCTCTGTTTTCTTACGTACAGCTGAGAATGAGTTGCCTGAGGAAAAAGAACATTTAGCTGCGGCCATTACAGGTTTATGGGAGTTACATCAATGGCAAGGGGAGAAAAAGCCAGTTGATTTCTTTGTTCTGAAAGGAATTCTAGAAGGATTATTTAGTAAACTTGGTTTGTTAGAACAAATCACGTTTGCCAAATTTGAGAAAGACGGACTACATCCAGGTCGCTCAGCAGAAGTATTTCTAAATGAAACGAGTATAGGGTTTATTGGTCAAGTTCATCCGAATGTTGAAAAAGAATTAGACTTAAAAGAAACGTATGTTTTTGAATTATCATTAGAGAAATTATTACATGCTGAAATTAAACCTTTACGCTATGAAGCTATTCCTCGTTACCCATCTATTACGAGAGATATTGCTTTAGTGGTCGATCAAACAACGACAGCTCAAGCATTAAGTACTGTCATTCGTGAAGCAGGCGGCAAATTACTAAAAGACGTTCATGTATTTGATTTATATGAAGGAGATCGAATGGAAGAAGGTAAAAAATCAATTGCCTATTCACTGAAATATTTTGATCCAGAACGGACTCTTACAGATGAAGATGTTGTAAAAGCCCATGACAAAGTGTTAAAAGCATTAGAAGAAAAAACTGGTGCTGTCCTTCGTGGATAAATAATCATCAAAGTGATACTTACTGTTATTTTTCGGTAGTATCACTTTTTTTGTACAGTGTAGTTGAAAAGAAAAATTACTATTTAAGAGACTATAAATATAGGAAGAAATAAGAGTAAGATAGTGGTAAGATGAGGAATCACTGGTCCCAGAAGAAGCGCCCTGTATTAGAAGTAGAACACAAGCTGAGAGCTTGAGAGGCGCTAGTAAAAGTAGAAATCCGCTCTTCATAAAAGAGCGGAGCCCTATTGCTTTATGCTTTATACTTCTTTCTATAAAGAGCTTTTGCTTTATCGGTGTTAGCAAAATGCAGTTTCACAAAGCGCGTTAGAGAATCTTCACCATGGATATGTATTAATTTCGCACCGCATTCGTCAACCTTAGGGCCGGCACCTTTTGTTAGTGGAAAGCCAGCCTTTTTACTTAATTCCTCGAAACGAAGGAGAAACGCATAGCGTGCAAGGATTGATGCAGCTGCGACAGCGATATGTACAGATTCACCTTTCGTACTGAAATATACATTTTCTCTTTGTATATTGGCTTGAGATTTTAAATAATTATAATATACTCCTTCTTGAGCAAATTGATCGATTAAGACGGCGTCTGGCTTCTCTGGAGACATTTTTTCAAGCACACTATTAATAGCTTGGTTATGAAGGAGAGCTTTTAGTTTTCCTTGAGACATTCCTTTTTGTTGCATGTTGTTATATTTTTCATTATGTAGTGTAAGTAAACTAAAGGGAATGACATCTTTAATTTGTTTAGCGATTTGGATAATTCTCTGATCATTTAAATTCTTAGAGTCTTGCACGCCAAGCTCTTTTAATAGTGGGATGTTTGTTGCACTTACATAAGCTGCTACTACTGTCATTGGTCCAAAGTAATCTCCTGTCCCAACTTCATCTGAGCCCACAACTGATAGGGATGCAAAATGATCCGGTAATTTGGATCCTTTTGGCGAGCTGGCTTTCTTTTTCGGTGCGACTTCGCTATTAAAGCCCCCCCATTTATCAGCTTCTGATTGACAGCCTGCTCCTTGAAATAATACTTTACCTGATTTGTAGGCAGTAATTGTACAATTGTTTGTTTTGGCAGTGAAAATACTACCGGGAGGCTGTTTCGGTGATAGTAGAGCTTGGTAATGTGTTTTCATTAGTTGAAGTTCTGCTGTAGATTTTTTTAATACTATTTGACTCATAATTGATTCCTCCTATTTTGACAATTCCTCTGTCTTTTTGACAAGCTTTGACTTCCCTCAAAAAATGGTTCGTGTTATGATAATGTTTAGGATTCTTCAGAATGGGGGCTTGTATGTTGTCAAATACTGATAAAAACCGGACAAGGGTTGATATATATGGTATCCCGTATACAATTGTCGGCACGGAGAGCTCCAGCCACATCCGTTTAGTTGCATCCATGGTGGATGAAACAATGAGAGATATTAGTGCAAAGAATCCTTCGCTCGATATTAGTAAACTTGCTGTTTTAACAGCTGTGAACACAATGAACGATTATTTGAAACTTAAAGACGAAGTAGAACGTCTTAAAGAAGAATTAAATAGAGTAAAGGACTGACACGAATTATGCTTGATCTTGCCATTATTATCATGTTAATCTTCGGGTTTTTCATAGGTCTACGAAGAGGATTAATTCTTCAAGCTATCCATCTATTAGGCTTTATTGTCGCCTTCGTTGTGGCAAGACTATACTATGAGCCTTTAGCTCCTAAATTAACCTTATGGATTCCATATCCGAACTTCGGGAATTCACAGCTTGAAACGATTTTAGGTAACACAGACTTAGAGACAGCTTATTATCGCGCAATTGCATTTGCAATCATTTTCTTTGCAGTTAAGATTGTATTACAAATTATCGGCAGTATGCTAGATTTTCTCGCAAGTTTTCCGATATTAAAACAATTAAACAGTTGGGCTGGAAGTATTTTAGGATTTATAGAAGTTTATCTTATCATGTTTATCTTATTATACATAGCAGCATTATTACCAATAGATAGTGTGCAGTCAACTCTAGACGGCTCGTCTATGGCAAACTTTATTATTGAGCACACACCAGTGTTTTCCCAGCAGATAAAAGAGTTATGGATTGATTATGTAGCTTCTTAACTTCTCTACCTTAGGAAGAGAAGTTTTCTTTATTTAAAGCCAATCTTTTTTTTGATAGGTCACCAATAAGAGGCGGACTGTCTGGAACGGTGGAAATATTGTATGATTTTATAGGTAGTAAGAAAACGGGAAAGACTAAGAAAATATGAATGTAAATGAGGCGATACACTTATGACAATTAATAAAAAGGATGTTGTTCATTTATTAGAAACGATTGCTATTTATATGGAGTTAAAGGGCGAGAACCCTTTTAAAACGGCTGCCTTTCGTAAAGCAGCAACGGCGTTAGAGACAAGTGATTTAACGTTGGATGAAATAGAGGATTATACGAAGTTACCTGGTATTGGTAAGGGTACTTCTGCAGTTATCACAGAGTTTGTAGAAGAAGGCACAACTAGTGCACTTGATGAATTAAAGAAGGAAGTACCAGCAGGTTTGATTCCACTTTTGCAATTGCCGGGTTTAGGTGGTAAAAAAATTGCTAAATTGTATAAAGAGCTTGGGGTTAAGAATGCTGAAGATTTAAGGACAGCTTGTAATGATCATCAAGTACAAGCTTTAGCCGGATTTGGAAAGAAAACAGAAGAAAAAATTCTCGAAGCATTAGCTAATGTGGGTACTAGACCGGAACGCTTGCCTCTTGCTTTTATGCTACCGATTGCTGAGAAAATTGAAGGATTTCTATCTTCATTTATAGATATCGACCGTTTTTCTCGAGCAGGTAGTATTAGAAGAATGAGAGAAACGATTAAAGATTTGGACTTTATTATTTCAACAACGGTTCCTGCTTCAGTGAAAGAACAGCTTTTACAAATAGGTGAGATTAAAGAAGTGATTGCGGCAGGAGAAACAAAAGTTTCTGTAGTGCTTGCAGAAAAATATGATGTCTCTGTTGATTTTAGAATTGTAACTCCTGAAGAGTTTGCTTCTACACTTCACCATTTTACCGGTTCTAAAGACCATAATGTTCGTATGCGTCAATTGGCGAAGGAACGGGGAGAAAAAATCAGTGAGTATGGTGTAGAAGATATAGAAAAAGGAACGATTAAAACGTTCCAAACAGAAGAAGATTTTTATGCTCATTTTAAATTACCTTTGTTTCCTCCTGAAATTCGTGAAGATGGTAAGGAAGTTGAGACATATACTGCAAACACGCCACTTATAGAAAACGAAGATATCAAGGGCGATCTTCATATGCATACAACATGGAGTGATGGTGCTAATTCCATTGAAGAGATGATTGCTGCCTGTCGCACAAAGGGTTATCGTTATATGGCTATTACGGATCATTCGCAATATTTAAAAGTAGCGAATGGATTAACAAAAGAACGGTTATTAAAACAAAAAGAAATCATTCACGAAATCAATGAAAAATATGATGATTTTCAAGTTTTGTCGGGGATAGAAATGGATATTTTACCGGATGGTTCCCTAGATTATGAAGATGATGTGTTGAAAGAGATGGATATTGTTATTGCTTCTATTCATTCAGCTTTTTCACAATCAAAAGAGCAAATCATGCACCGATTAGAAAATGCGATGAGAAACCCACATGTTGATATTATTGCTCATCCGACAGGGCGGTTGATTGGGAGACGGGATGGTTATGCAGTCAACATTGAGAAATTAATTGCATTAGCAAAAGAAACCAATACGGTACTTGAATTAAATGCTAACCCGAATCGGTTAGACCTTGCAACAGAAGCATTAAAATTAGCACAAGAATCTAATGTGAAGATTGTCATTAATACGGATGCTCATAAAACAGAAACACTCGATCATATGGAAGTGGGTGTATCAGCAGCAAAAAAAGCATGGTTATTAAAAGATACGGTGCTTAATACATTTAAAGCCGATGATTTATTACAGTTTTTAAAGAATCGTAAGTAAAGAGAGCGGATAGATACGGAAAATGAAGGGGGATTACTTCATGCAAGATAGAATTTTGAAAATGCTCGAATTTCATAAAGTGAAAGAACAGCTTTTAACCTATGTGTCCTCAAGCCTTGGGAAGAAAAAAGCGGAAGATTTAGTACCGTCAACAGATTTTTCCGAAGTGATTAAGTTGCAAAACGAAACGGATGAAGCAGCTCAAGTGTTACGTATGAGAGGTAGTGTACCTTTAGGGGGGATTTTTGACATTACTCCTCACTTAAAACGAACAAAGATTGGTGCAATGTTGAGTCCCCATGAACTGATGCAAATAGCCAGTACGATTCATGTAAGTCGACAAATGAAGCGTTTCATTGAAGATTTTGCTGATGAAGAAGAAAATGAAATACCAATCTTGTTCAGCTATAGCGAAAAAATCATTGTTCTAGCTGAGCTAGAAACGGCGATTAGAAATAGCATTGACGAAAATGGAGATGTACTTGATAGTGCGAGTGAAAACTTACGCCAATTAAGGACACAATTAAGAACGAGAGAGAGTCGGGTACGAGATAAATTAGAATCAATGATTCGTTCGTCCAGCGCACAGAAAATGCTTTCTGATGCGATTATTACTATTCGTAATGATCGTTTCGTTATTCCTGTTAAACAAGAATATCGTGGTCATTATGGTGGTATTATTCATGATCAAAGTTCTTCTGGGCAGACATTATTTATAGAACCACAGTCTATTGTCCAACTAAATAATGAATTACAAAATATCAGGGTAAAAGAGCAGCAAGAAATTGAGAAGATCCTGATTCAGCTATCATTATTAACGAATGAGTATAATAATGAACTACAAACCATTGTTTATGTTTTAGGTGAAATGGATTTTATGTTCACAAAAGCAAGATATGGAAAGAGCATAAAGGCAAGTAAACCATCTGTAAACGACAAAGGTCATATTAGGCTTTTCAAAGCTCGTCATCCATTGATTCCAGCCAATGAAGTCGTAGCGAACGATATAACGATGGGAGAAGCCTATTCTTCCATCGTTATTACGGGACCGAATACAGGTGGTAAGACAGTCACATTAAAAACAGTTGGTCTTTCTACATTGATGGCACAGGCAGGACTACAAATTCCTGCTTTAGACGGGTCAGAAGTAGCGGTATTTGGCGCTGTTTATGCTGATATCGGTGATGAACAGTCAATTGAACAGAGTTTAAGTACTTTCTCGTCACATATGGTCAATATAGTTGATATTTTAGAAAAAGTGGACGGTAATAGTTTAGTCCTTTTTGATGAATTAGGTGCAGGAACAGACCCGCAAGAAGGGGCAGCTTTAGCCATTTCTATTTTAGATGAAGTGTATAACAGAGGAGCTAAAGTCATTGCAACAACCCATTATCCCGAGTTAAAAGCCTATGGTTACAATCGTGAGGGGGTTGTAAATGCCAGTGTTGAATTTAATGTAGAAACGTTGAGTCCTACTTATAAATTATTGATTGGCGTTCCTGGTCGCAGTAATGCTTTTGAAATTTCAGGACGACTTGGTTTAAATGAAAGTGTAATTACCAATGCCAAGGAATATATAAGTGCTGATAGTAACAAAGTAGAAAATATGATTGCCTCATTGGAAAGTAGTAAAAAGCAAGCGGAGGCAGAGCGTGAAGAAGCATATGCATTATTAAAAAACGCTGAGAAGCTTCATAAAGATTTGCAAAAACAAATGGTTTCCTACTATGAAGAAAAAGATGGGCTAGAACAAAAAGCAAAGGAAGAAGCCGCATCTATTGTAGAGAAAGCGAAAGAAGAAGCAGAAAGCATTATTAGCGAACTTAGACAAATGCGCATAGAAAAGCATGCAGAAGTTAAAGAGCATGAACTGATTGAAGCAAGAAAACGTCTATCTGACGCCGCACCTGAAATAGTGAAGAAGCAAAAGAAAAAAAGTGCAAATCAAACTCATCAATTCCAGCCTGGAGATGAAGTAAAGGTATTAAGTTTCGGTCAAAAAGGCCAGCTATTAGAAAAACTAGCTGAAAAGGAATGGAGTGTCCAAATCGGCATTTTAAAAATGAAGGTGGAAGAAAAAGATTTAGAGTTTATTAAAACAACTAAGCCGGTGGAAACAAAACCAATGGCAACTGTAAAAGGAAAAGATTATCATGTTAGTTTGGAGCTTGACCTCAGAGGCGAAAGATATGAAAACGCTCTTTTGAGAGTCGAGAAATATATTGATGATGCTCTTCTAGCAGGTTATCCGCGCGTGTCTATCATTCACGGAAAAGGCACGGGTGCTCTAAGGCAAGGTGTGCAAGAGTATTTACGAAATCACCGTTCGGTCAAATCTATTCGTTTTGGGGAAGCTGGTGAAGGTGGAACTGGTGTGACTGTGGTAGAATTTAAATAGCGATTATCTTACACATGGATGAAAAAACATGTAAGCATAAAAAGAATTCATTAAAAATTTTTGGGGAGAACATAAAATGAATCAGTTTTGGGAAAATGAATTTGTTCATACCGCTGCCTACTTTAGTGTGGTTATTCTATGTATGATTGTCTTTTTAGCAGTATTTGAGCTTGTAACGAAATATAAGAATTGGGAAGAGATTAAAAAAGGAAATGTTGCTGTGGCAATGGCTACAGGTGGTAAGATTTTTGGGATAGCAAATGTGTTTCGTCATTCGATTATGCATAATGATCATTTACTTGTCATGATTGGTTGGGGTGTGTTCGGTTTTATTTTATTGTTAGTCGCTTATTTTGTTTTTGAATTCATGAGTCCGAAAATAAAAGTAGATGATGAAATACAAAATAATAATATTGCTGTTGGACTGATATCTATGATATTATCTATCGGAATTTCTTATATTATTGGTGCGAGCATATCTTAGGGAGCGTAATTGAATGGAGAGATTAGCAAAAATATTACTTGTATTATGCGTATTATTTATCTTAGCGGGCGTCATCTTTATGATATAAAGGAATTGATTCATTAATTAGATTTAGACAATTATTCGTATGTGGAATACAACGAATGGTTGTCTAGTTTTTTTTAAGTCAAAGAGCGCCATACTTTATTTACTCATACAACTTTTCTCCTTCCCTCATGGTGGCTATGGTGTGTGCTATTTAGCATAAGATAAAGAGGCATCTTTAGGAAATAAGGCACAGATTTATATAATTTCATTTGTCTTGCTTACAAGTGTATATTATAATAAAAAGTGAACAATTATAAATGTTCTAAAAATATAATATTTGGGGAGGGTCGTAAATGTCTGAAGAAAAACCGTGGCTGAAGCTGTACCCTAATGAAATCCCATCAACACTTGCCTATCCAGAACAGCCTGTTCAGGAGTTTTTAGTTGCTGCCGCAAATGAGTTCCCTGAAAAAAAAGCCATTCACTTTATGGGGAAAGAATTTACGTATCGTTATGTCTATGAATCCGCTCTAAAAGTTGCAGGCTACCTGCAAAGTATCGGAATAACGAAAGGCGATCGAGTCGCTATCATGTTACCTAATACCCCGCAGTCAGTCATAAGTTATTATGGTGTTCTATTCGCAGGAGGAGTGGTGGTCCAAACAAATCCACTTTATATGGAAAGAGAACTTGAATTCCAAATGAAGGATTCAGGAGCGATTGCGATTATCACAATGGATATACTTTTTCCAAGAGTGACTAAAATACTACCTCAAACAGAATTGAAACATGTAATTGTAACCGCTATCAAGGACTTTTTACCATTTCCAAAAAATATTGTGTATCCATTTATTCAGAAAAAGCAATATGGCTTATCAGTCAATGTCAGACATGAAGGCAATTATCACTTATTAACAGAAATATTAAAAGGTGAAGCAAGACCAGTTCAAACATATGATATAGAATTCAATGAAGATTTAGCACTATTACAATATACAGGTGGGACGACTGGATTTCCGAAAGGAGTTATGCTTACCCACAAAAATTTAGTATCCAATGCTGCAATGTGTAAAGCATGGTTATATCAAACGAAAAAGGGCGAAGAGGTTATTCTAGGGATATTGCCATTTTTCCATGTATATGGTATGACAACTGTTATGATCTTAACAATTATGGAAGCTAACAAAATGGTTTTACTACCAAAGTTTGATGTTGAAACAACCTTGAAGACCATTCAGAAGCAAAAGCCAACACTTTTCCCAGGTGCTCCGACCATTTATATTGGATTATTGAATCACCCTAAAATTAAAGAATTTGACCTTTCTTCCATCGATTCCTGTATCAGTGGATCAGCGGCACTACCTGTTGAGGTCCAACAAAAATTTGAAGAAATCACTGGCGGTAAATTAGTAGAAGGATATGGGCTAACAGAGTCTTCACCTGTGACACATGCTAATTTCCTTTGGGATGAACCGAGAGTAAAGGGAAGTATTGGGATTCCTTGGCCAGACACTGATGCAAAAATTATGTCTACTGAAAATGGCGAATTTTTACCTGTTGGTGAAATTGGAGAGATTTGTGTAAAAGGTCCACAAGTCATGAAAGGCTATTGGAACCGTCCAGATGATACGGAACAAACATTAAAAGACGGCTGGTTATTAACAGGGGATTTAGGGTATATGGATGAAAATGGCTATTTTTATGTGGTTGACCGCAAGAAAGATATGATTATCGCCGGTGGATTTAATATTTATCCAAGAGAGATAGAAGAAGTGTTATATGAGCATGAAGCAGTCCAGGAAGTAGTAGCAGCTGGCGTGCCCCACCCTTACCGAGGAGAAACAGTTAAAGCTTATATTGTTAAAAAAGAGGGTGTCCATATTACAGAAGATGAATTAAATGAGTTTGCTAGAAAACACTTAGCTGCTTATAAGGTACCGAGAATTTATGAATTTCGTGAGGAACTACCTAAAACAGCAGTAGGAAAAATACTGAGAAGAGCTTTAATTGAGGAAGATAAAAAGAAATTTGCTGAAGAGCAAAATGAGGCGATCAAATAATCGGGCCAAGTGGCTCATTCTTTTTGAAACCTAGAGCTTGTCCACCTTAAAAACATAATAATTATGCAAAGTTTCTTGACAGAACAATCATTAGATAATAATATAATTTTATGAATGACTATTCATTCATTTTTATCATTCGGAATGGTTGTTCTGTTGATTAGGTGGAAACGAGTATCTCCATTCCGGTATACTCTTTGATAGGAGCAAGAGTAATATAGGGGGAGAATGATTTTGAAGAAGAACAAACCAAAATACAGACAGATTATTGATGCGGCAGTGATAGTCATTGCTGAGAATGGCTACCATCAATCACAAGTTTCAAAGATTGCCAAACAGGCAGGCGTGGCTGATGGGACGATTTATTTATATTTTAAGAACAAAGAAGATATCTTAATTTCCCTCTTTGAAAACAAAATGGGTCACTTTGTTGAAATGATTGAGGAGAAAATAGCAGGAAAAGTAAGAGCAGCAGAGAAGTTATTAATGATGGTCGAAACCCACTTTCATATTTTATCTCAAGACAAACATTTAGCTATCGTGACACAATTAGAACTAAGGCAATCGAATATCGATTTACGGCAAAAAATTAATGCCATCTTAAAAGGTTATTTAGGCTTAATCGATTCAATCTTACTCGAAGGAAAAAAAACGGGTGAGTTTGCTAGTAATCTCGATGTCCGATTAGCTAGACAGATGATCTTTGGTACAATGGATGAAACTGCAACAACATGGGTGATGAATGATCAAAAATATGATTTAACTGCGTTAGCGCCCGAAGTTCATCGTCTTTTAATCAGTGGGTGCAAAAGCCAATAATTAAAAATAATAATGGAGGTAAGAAAAAGTGGAATACTTAAATTGGAAGATTGATAATGAAGTTGCAACAATTACCATTAATCGCCCTCCTGCCAATGCACTATCATCTGGGTTGATTGAGGAGTTAGGTGAAGTACTGGATCAGATTGAGCCAAACCAAGATATTAGGGTGATCCTCATTCATGGAGAAGGCCGCTTCTTCTCTGCTGGAGCAGATATTAAGGAATTTACTTCTATCGAAAGTGGTGAAGGTTTCTCACATCTAGCAGAAAATGGACAAGGGCTCTTTGAGAGAATAGAAACCTTCAAGAAACCTATTATTGCAGCCATTCATGGTGCAGCTTTAGGTGGAGGTTTGGAACTTGCAATGAGTTGTCATATTCGCTTAGTTGCTGAGAATACAAAAATGGGACTACCAGAATTGCAGCTTGGATTAATTCCTGGGTTTGCTGGTACACAACGATTACCTCGTTTTGTTGGAACGGCAAAAGCAGCTGAAATGATTTTAACGAGTGATCCAATTACGGGGTTAGAAGCTGTACAACTCGGTTTAGCCAATCATGCTTACCCTGAAGAAAAGCTGTTAGAAAATGCCTATTCAATGGCACAAAAAATCGCCAAAAAGAGCCCAGTATCTGTCGGTGCAACATTAGAATTACTGAATTATAGTAAATCCAACCGTTATTATGATGGGGTGAAAAAGGAAGCAGAACTTTTTGGTCAAGTTTTCGTAAGTGAGGATGCAAAGGAAGGTATTTCTGCTTTTGTTGAAAAGCGAAATCCAGTTTTCTCAGGAAAATAATTTTTTAAATATAAACGTTTTCATTACCAATTTTGTTTATAATCTATTATAATAGATTTAATAATTTAAATTGTTAAATAATAATCGATTTGAAAAGCATTTCTGGGAATAGGTTATTGTAAGACTGAGCATACGCTCAGTCAACAATTTAGTTTTATTTGTCAAAATCTTATGAAGCAATGGAATGTTTGTAAAATTAGGAGGCGAAACCATGAACATCTATGTACTAATGAAAAGAACATTTGATACAGAAGAAAAGATCACGATTTCAGGCGGTAAAATTAATGAAGATGGAGCAGAATTCATCATCAACCCTTACGATGAATACGCAATTGAGGAAGCAATCCAAGTTCGTGATGAACATGGTGGTGAAGTAACGGTTGTTTCTGTAGGGACAGAAGAAGCCGAGAAACAACTTCGTACAGCATTAGCGATGGGTGCTGATAAAGCAGTACTAATTAATACAGAAGATGACGTTGAAGAAGGAGATCAGTTTACGACCTCAAAAATTTTAGCTGAATTCCTTAAAGATAAAGAGGTTGATTTGATTATTGGTGGGAATGTAGCAATCGATGGTGGATCAGGTCAAGTTGGCCCACGCGTAGCGGAGTTATTAGCTATTCCTTATATCACAACCATCACTAAGTTAGATATTGAAGGTACAACAGCTACAGTTGTTCGTGATGTAGAAGGTGATTCTGAAGTAATTGAGACTTCTCTACCATTACTTGTCACTGCACAACAAGGTTTAAATGAACCGCGCTACCCTTCTCTACCAGGGATTATGAAAGCAAAGAAAAAACCTTTAGACGAAATTGAATTAGACGATCTTGATTTAGACGAAGATGATGTAGAAGCGAAAACAAAGACAATTGAAATTTCCCTACCACCGAAAAAAGAAGCTGGAAAAGTGCTTGAAGGTGAATTAGAGGATCAAGTAAAAGAATTAGTCAGTCTACTTCATAACGAAGCAAAAGTTGTCTAATAGTGTGCATAAAAGAATAAAAACGTTGGGGGTATAATAATGGCTAGAAAAGTTTTAGTATTAGGTGAAGTAAGAGAAGGTTCATTGCGAAATGTTTCTTTTGAAGCAGTTGCTGCAGCAAAAACATCTGCTGAAGGTGGAGAAGTTGTAGGTGTATTATTTGGTGATTCTGTAAGCGCTTTAGGAGCTGAATTCATTCAGTATGGAGCTGACCGAGTGGTAACAGTTGAGGATGAACTGTTAAAACAATATACATCTGACGGTTATTCTCAAGCCTTACTTGCCGTTATTGATCAAGAAGATCCTGAAGGAATTATTTTCGGACATACTGCTCAAGGTAAAGATCTTGCACCGAAGATTGCGGCAAAGTTAGAATCCGGTCTTATCTCTGATGTAACAGATCTAGAAGTTGAGGGTGGTAACTTAGTCTTTACTCGTCCGATTTACTCTGGAAAAGCATTTGAAAAGAAAATTGTAACAGATGGACTTCTTTTCGCTACTATTCGTCCTAATAACATTGCACCACTTGAAAAAGAAGAAAGTAGAAATGGAGATGTTTCATCTTTATCTGTAGAAATTAAAAACTTGCGTCAAGTCATCAAGGAAGTTGTACGAAAAGCAACAGAAGGTGTAGACCTTTCTGAAGCGAAAGTCATTGTTGCTGGTGGACGCGGTGTGAAAAGTGAAGAAGGTTTCGAGCCGTTAAAAGAATTGGCAGATGTCCTTGGTGGTGCTGTTGGAGCTTCACGTGGCGCATGCGATGCAGACTACTGTGATTACTCACTTCAAATCGGCCAAACAGGTAAAGTAGTTACACCTGACCTTTATATCGCTTGCGGTATATCTGGTGCGATTCAACATTTAGCTGGGATGTCCAATTCAAAGATTATTGTTGCCATCAACAAAGATCCAGAAGCGAATATTTTTAAAGTAGCGGATTATGGTATTGTGGGCGACTTATTCGAAGTCCTTCCATTACTAACAAAAGAGTTTAAAGAATTACTTGTAAATGCATAATTTTCGTTTACATCTGATATGAGCGGGTAGAATTTTACTACTCGCTTCTTTACTATGTTGGCAAAAAGATAAATGTTGAATAATATAGACATTGAATCCTTTTTAAAGGTTCAGTATGATACAATAAAAAAATGGGTAATCTATACGAGCAAAATAATAGCATCCATTATTAATCGATGATATACTTTCGATAAGATTTTTTAGTTATTTATTAGGAGGATATAAATATTATGGCTATCACACATGCAACAGATCAAAACTTTACTGCTGAAACTGGTTCAGGTCTTGTACTTGCAGACTTCTGGGCACCATGGTGCGGACCTTGTAAAATGATTGGACCAGTTCTTGAGGAAATTGATGGAGAAATGGGAGATAAAGTAAAAATCGTTAAACTTGATGTTGACGATAACCAAGAAACTGCTGGTAAATTTGGAGTTATGAGCATCCCGACTCTCATCGTGTTTAAAGATGGTGCAGAAGTAGATAAAGTGGTTGGTTTCCAACCGAAAGAAGCATTAGTTGAATTGCTTCAAAAACATGGTGCATAAGAAGTACCATAAAACAAACCCCGGCTTCTACTTTTAGAAGATCGGGGTTTTTTTTACAGTACAAGTATGGCAAAATCAGTAAGAAGGGTATGGTTTCCTCCTGCAATGATATTCTTTTTAGGTATGGATGTGACAGCTAACTATGAATGATAATATAAAAAATAAATTACCTTTATTACCAGCTCAACCAGGTTGTTATTTAATGAAAGATCGCCAAGGGACAATTATTTATGTCGGTAAGGCGAAAGTGCTTCGTAATCGGGTTAAGTCCTATTTTACCGGTTCACATGATGGAAAGACATTAAGGCTTGTAAATGAAATTGACGATTTTGAATATATCGTGACCTCTTCCGATATGGAAGCGTTATTATTAGAGTTAAATTTAATTAAAAAGCATGATCCCAAATATAATGTCATGCTAAAGGATGATAAAAGTTATCCTTTTATTAAATTAACAAATGAAAGACATCCGAGATTAATTACCACGAGAAAAGTAAAAAAAGACAAAGGGAAATATTTTGGGCCATATCCAAATGTGCAGGCGGCCAATGAAACAAAAAGATTATTAGATCGCCTTTATCCTTTAAGAAAATGTAACACCTTACCAGATAGAGTTTGTCTCTACTACCATATCGGACAATGTCTAGCTCCTTGTGTAAATGAAGTAAAATCTGACACATACAAACAAATGACAGATGAGATTACTCGTTTCTTAAATGGTGGTTATAAAGAAATCAAAAAAGAACTTTCAACGAAAATGGAAGAAGCGTCCGCAGCGCTAGAGTTTGAGAAAGCAAAGGATTTCAGAGATAAAATTATCCATATAGAAACGACGATGGAAAAACAAAAGATTACAATGACGGATTTTACTGACCGAGATGTGTTTGCTTATGCGGTTGATAAGGGTTGGATGTGTGTACAAGTATTTTTTATTAGGCAAGGGAAACTTATTGAAAGAGATGTATCTATGTTTCCAATCTATAATGAGCCTGAAGAAGAGATGCTCACCTATCTCGGCCGTTTTTATGAACAAGCTAATCATTTTAAACCAAAGGAAATTTACTTGCCAGACTCTGTTGATTTGACGATGGCTGAGCAGCTTTTGGATGTAAAAATATTTATTCCTCAAAGAGGGAGAAAAAAAGAACTAGTGAAACTTGCCTATAAAAATGCAAAGATTGCTTTAAAAGAAAAATTCTCGCTTATTGAACGTGATGAGAAAAGAACGGTGAATGCAATAGAAAGCTTAGGTGAGGAGCTAGGAATTTACACACCCTATCGCATTGAAGCTTTTGATAACTCCAATATCCAGGGTACCGATGCTGTCTCAGCAATGATTGTCTTTATCGATGGTAAGCCTGCAAAAAGGGAGTATCGGAAATATAAGATTAAGTCAGTTAAAGGACCAGATGATTATGAATCTATGAGGGAAGTGACGAGACGGAGATATAGCCGGGTTTTAAAAGAAGGGCTACCCCTACCTGATTTAATTATCATTGATGGTGGAAAAGGACATGTTGAAGTCGTTCGAGATGTGCTTGAGAATGAACTCGGTTTAGATATTCCACTAGCAGGATTAGTCAAAGATGATAAGCATAAAACATCTCAACTTCTTTATGGAAATCCATTAATGATCATTCCCCTCGCTCGAAATAGCCAGGAATTTTATTTATTACAACGTATTCAAGATGAAGTGCATCGATTTGCGATTACATTTCATAGACAAGTTCGTGGAAAGAGTGCATTTCAGTCACTTCTTGATGAAATTGATGGTATTGGGGAAAAAAGAAAAAAGCAGTTATTAAAAGATTTTGGTTCTGTAAAAAAAATGAAATCAGCTAGTGTAGAAGACCTTAGGGAATCTGGCTTACCATTAAAAGTTGCACAAGAACTTTATGAAAAGTTACATGAATAGACATTGTCTGAAAAAAACAAATATGGTATAGTGTTTTTAACTTTATATCAAATCACTTTTTAACTTGAAAGTGAAGGTAGAGGTGCGAGTTTCATTAGTAAAAGTTCCTTAGAAGATTGAGCTTCGTTTGAAGGACTTTGAAAGGGAATATTCGCCGAAGTGAAGAAAGACTCAATATTTTCTTCGCTGGTTCTGCATTGAATAAATGCAGGATTGTCAAGACTATCTGTCTTGGAGGGCTATCTCACTGTGTGTACGTAGATTGTTCATACGTTTGACTACACAGCAATGGGATGGGTTTCATCTCATTGCTTTTTTTTATGCCGAATATGGGTAGAAATGTGTTGGTTGTACATACAGGCGGCAGGGAATAAAAACGAATGACTTGAAAGTAGGGGAGAAAAGTGGGCTTAATTGTACAAAAATTTGGTGGAACCTCCGTAGGCTCGGTTGATCATATTCAAAATGTAGCCAACCGTGTCATTGAAGAAAAAAATAATGGTAATGATATCGTTGTTGTTGTGTCGGCTATGGGCAAAACGACTGATCAATTAGTTGGTATGGCAAAAGAATTATCACCCGCTCCGAGTAAGAGAGAAATGGATATGTTGTTATCTACAGGTGAGCAAGTTACGATCTCTTTATTAACAATTGCACTAAATTCAAAAGGTTATGAGGCAACTTCCTATACGGGCTGGCAAGCAGGGATTAAAACGGAATCAGTACATGGTGACGCAAGAATCACTGATATTGACACAAAACCTGTTTCACAAGAGTTAAAGAAAGGGAGAATTGTTATCGTAGCGGGTTTTCAAGGTTTAAGTGAGACTGGCCAAATAACGACATTAGGTCGGGGTGGCTCTGATACAACAGCCGTAGCTCTTGCAGCAGTATTAAAAGCGGACAAATGTGATATATACACCGATGTAACAGGTGTATTCACAACTGATCCACGCTATATAAAAAATGCAAGAAAGCTTCCATCTATCTCATACGATGAAATGCTTGAATTAGCTAATCTTGGTGCAGGCGTTCTACATCCAAGAGCAGTTGAGTTTGCAAAAAATTACAATGTAAAGCTTGAAGTACGTTCTAGTATGGAACGAGAAGAAGGTACAATTATAGAGGAGGTTGCGGAAATGGAAGAGAACTTAGTTGTTAGAGGGGTTGCTTTTGAAGATGATATTACAAGGGTATCTGTACTAGGGATTAAAGACCCTTTAATAAGCCTTTCATCCATCTTTTCAATCTTGGCGAAAGAACATATAAATGTTGATATTATTATACAAAGTATTACAGATGATAAATCATCAGGCTTATCTTTTTCAATTAAAAACCAAGATCTTACAGAGACTGTAAAAATACTAGAAAAAAATCGAGAAGCATTAAGTTATGATCAGATTGAATGGGAATCACAATTGGCGAAAATCTCGATTGTCGGTTCAGGAATGATTTCAAATCCTGGAGTAGCAGCTGAGATGTTTAATGTATTAGCTGCTAATAACATCGTTGTAAAAATGGTCAGTACATCTGAAATAAAAGTCTCGGCTGTAATCGACCAAGCGCATATGTTAAATGCCGCTCAAGCTTTACACCAAACGTTTAATTTAGCTGGGGATTTAATAAAAAATTAAATGAACTACAGTAGTATAAGACAGGAAAATCCAAACATCATTCGACGCCTTAATAGAATGATGTTTGGATCCTTTTTTACTGTTGAGTATATTTTATTAAGTGTGGATATTGTCCTTTTTATCCCATTTGACTGTGAAGAGGACCTTTCCACCCTTTTTACGTGGGTGCTCGAATGTTTCGCAAATCACTTCTTTTTTCTGTTCGATTTGTTGAGCAATAAAACCAGCTTCTAATTGGAATGTTGCGTGAGTATTTTCTTTACAGCGCTTTTGAATGACTTCGCTTGTCAACTCGTATTCGATTTCTTTTTTGTTTTCGAGGTTTTTCGTTAATTTTCCCCAACCAGCCTCGACAAAGAAGCTGAATAAGTCTTCTTCTGTTTGAAGAGGATATTTACGTGCTAGTCTCTTGCCTGCCCAGTATAAGATATCTGGTGCGTCTTTACCTAGTAAATCATGTAAAAGTTCTTCTCTAATTAATTCATAGCCAAAGGATGAAATCATTTCTTTGTTTGGTTCAATTGATTCTGCCATGTTTTCGGTTTGTTCTATTTGGGCTTCTTGAGATGGCATATTATGCTAAATCTCCCCTCTTTCATAAAGTCTAATATATACAATTTACTTGGAAAAAACGAATACGTACAGTGAAAAGGGAAAAATTTTTAGTTTGTAAAACTGGTGTAAATTATGGGAATAATCTTAACACTAATAATAATCTAATGTAAATGCATTTTTATGCGTAAAATATGAATATTATTGCGTGATTTAAGCTATTTTAATATACCGCCAAATAGGGTTGAAAAAACTATATCATTGGTTTTTTGAGTGAAACTAGAATAGAAAAAATTTTCGTAATATCGACAAAATCTGTATCCGTTTTCTTGACGCTAATGGGCGATGGGAGTAAAATGGACATGTCATATAAATGTTTTGAAAATGATTTGCATTTTCTTAGTGATGCGAAGGATTTGTTATGTACATATTCAGCGTGTCATGCTACAAATTCAAGGGGGTAAACTTATGGCGGGTAATCGAGAGTTTTTAAATCGCAGATTGCATTCATTACTTGGAGTTATACCTGTTGGGGTCTTTCTGATCCAACACTTAGTAGTGAACCATTTTGCAACTAGGGGAGAAGAGGCATTTAATAGCGCATCACATTTCATGGAAAGTCTTCCTTTTAGATATTTCCTAGAAATATTTATTATTTTCTTACCTTTGTTATATCATGCAATTTACGGTCTTTACATTGCGTTTACAGCAAAAAATAACACTTCAAGATTCGGATTTTTCCGAAACTGGATGTTCTTAGTTCAACGTGTAACCGGTGTAATTACATTGATTTTCATCGTTTGGCATGTTTGGGAGACTCGTATTGCAGCAATGTTCGGTGCCGAAGTAAATTATGATATGATGGCTGATATTTTGTCTAGCCCATTCATGTTAGCATTTTACATCGTTGGTGTATTATCTGCAATTTTCCACTTTGCAAATGGTTTATGGTCCTTCATGGTAAGCTGGGGAATTACAGTATCTCCTAGATCACAATTGATTTCAACTTATGTAACTTTAGTCATTTTTATCGCATTATCAATTGTAGGTATTCGTGCTATTTTTGCTTTCGTGTAATGAATACATACATTTTTCTATAATTTGTTCGGTTTTTTTTAGAGGTATTAGTATTAAGGGAGTGAGTCAGATATGGGTAAAGGAAAGGTTATTGTTGTCGGTGGCGGATTAGCCGGATTGATGGCAACTGTTAAAATTGCTGAAGCTGGCGGACAAGTAGAATTATTTTCTTTAGTGCCGGTTAAACGTTCTCACTCTGTTTGTGCCCAAGGTGGTATTAACGGAGCAGTAAATACAAAAGGTGAAGGGGATTCTCCTTGGATTCACTTTGATGATACAATTTATGGTGGTGACTTCTTAGCTAACCAACCTCCAGTTAAGGCAATGGCAGAAGCAGCACCTGGAATTATTCACTTATTCGACCGTATGGGTGTTATGTTCAACCGTACACCTGAAGGGTTATTAGATTTTAGACGCTTTGGCGGAACACAGCATCACCGTACTGCTTTTGCTGGTGCGACAACAGGTCAACAATTGCTTTATGCATTGGATGAGCAAGTGCGTCGTCACGAAGTAGCAGGGTTAGTAACAAAATATGAGGGTTGGGAGTTCTTGGGAACTGTCATTGATGATGACGGAGTTTGTCGGGGGGTAGTAGCGCAAAACCTACAAACAATGGAAATCCAATCATTCGCAGCAGATGCTGTCATTATGGCTTCTGGTGGACCGGGAATTATTTTTGGTAAATCAACTAACTCTATTATTAATACAGGCTCTGCTGCATCAATCGTTTATCAACAAGGCGCGTATTATGCAAATGGTGAGTTCATTCAAATCCATCCAACTGCTATACCAGGAGATGACAAACTACGTCTAATGAGTGAATCTGCACGTGGTGAAGGTGGTCGTGTTTGGACATATAAAGACGGGAAACCTTGGTATTTCTTAGAGGAAAAATATCCGGCATACGGTAACTTAGTTCCTCGTGATATTGCTACACGAGAAATCTTTGATGTTTGTGTAAACCAAAAACTAGGTATCAATGGTGAAAACATGGTTTACCTTGATCTTTCACATAAAGACCCGAAAGAATTAGATATTAAATTGGGTGGTATTATTGAAATTTACGAGAAATTCCAAGGTGATGACCCTCGTAAAGTACCAATGAAAATCTTCCCAGCTGTTCACTATTCAATGGGTGGTTTATGGGTAGATTATGATCAAATGACAAATATCCCTGGATTGTTTGCTGCAGGTGAGTGTGATTATTCACAACATGGTGGTAACCGTCTTGGAGCTAACTCATTGCTTTCTGCCATTTATGGTGGTATGGTTGCTGGACCAAAAGCGCTTGAATATATTGAAGGATTAGAGAAATCAAGTGAAGATTTATCTTCTTCATTATTCGAAGGTGCAGTTCAACAAGAACAAGAGAAATGGAATAAAATCATGTCTCTTGATGGAACAGAAAATGCATATATCCTTCACAAAGAACTTGGTGAATGGATGACTGATAATGTAACAGTTGTTCGTCATAACGATCGTTTATTAAAAACAGATGCTAAAATTGTTGAATTGTTAGAGAGATATGAAAATATCAACATTAACGATACAGCAAAATGGAGTAACCAAGGGGCGGTGTTTACTCGTCAATTACAAAATATGCTTCAATTAGCTCGTGTTATTACAATTGGTGCATATAACCGTAACGAAAGCCGCGGTGCCCATTATAAACCAGAATTCCCTGATCGAAATGATGATGAATTCTTAAAAACAACTATGGCTAAATTCGTTGATGGCAAATCAGCGCCACAATTCCATTACGATGAAGTGGATATCAGCTTGATTAAGCCACGTAAACGTGACTATACAACGAAACATTAAGAGAAAACTCGATGAAAGGGGAGTAATTAATCGTGTCAGAAGCAGCAGTAAAGTCTAAAACCGTATTATTTCAAATTACAAGACAAGATGGTCCTGATTCAGATTCTTATGTAGAAGAATTTGAACTTGATTATCGTCCAAATATGAATGTGATCTCTGCTCTAATGGAAATTCGAAGAAACCCGGTAAATACAAAAGGGGAGCATACAACACCAATTACTTGGGACATGAACTGTTTGGAAGAAGTTTGTGGAGCTTGTTCTATGGTCATTAATGGCAAACCGCGTCAATCTTGTACAGCTCTGATCGACCAATTAGAACAACCAATTCGTTTAGCACCAATGAAAACATTCCCGGTAGTACGTGATTTACAAGTTGATCGTAGTCGCATGTTTGATTCATTGAAAAAAGTAAAAGCATGGATTCCGATTGATGGAACATATGATTTAGGTCCAGGGCCTCGTATGCCAGAGAAAAAACGCCAATGGGCTTATGAATTATCAAAATGTATGACTTGTGGTGTATGTTTAGAAGCGTGTCCAAATGTAAACAGCAAATCTGATTTTATCGGACCGGCACCACTTTCTCAAGTGCGTTTATTCAACTCTCATCCAACGGGTGAAATGAATAAGGCAGATCGTTTAGAGGAAATTATGGGTGACGGTGGTCTTGCTAACTGTGGTAACTCACAAAACTGTGTGCAATCTTGCCCTAAAGGTATTCCTTTAACAACATCAATTGCCGCGCTTAACCGTGATACAACATTACAATCTTTCAAAAACTTCTTTGGAAGTGACCGTGTGTAATAGATTTTATAGAACACTGAGGCTTATAGCCTCAGTGTTTTTTTTATCCAGTAAAAGGGTAAGAGTGTGATCTTCGTTTGAAGGAGCAATATTTTAATAGTTATTAAGCAATTCGTACTGAAAATTCATAATAATAAAACAAAATACCTATTAATTGATGAATGAAGAAAGTACTTTCAGCTTATTTTTGGCAAAAAATGTAGAATTTTTGTTATAAATAAACACGAATCATAGAAAAACTGGTATATTTCAGTTGTTGAAAGATTAATAATAATTTGAAGGAGGAACAGAATGAAATTAGCTAGTAATCGATGGTTGGCCTTATTGATGATTTTTATGTTAATATTTTCTAGCTTCAGCCCTCTAGCGGGACAAGCAGCACAAGAAGATGTATTGACGGTGAATGAAGCGATTGAAAATAACGAAGGAAATGCAACAGTAGAAGGTTACATAGTAGGTCATACAGTTTCTACGAATAATTACAATTTTAATCCACCTTTTAGTAATGACTATAATATTGCGATAGCTGATGATGCGAATGAACAAGATTCGTCAAAAATTTTACCTGTGCAAGTGTCTAGCAGCTTTCGTGCGACATTTGGCTTACAGACTAACCCTGATATTATAGGTGAAAAAGTACAAATAACAGGCAATCTTGAAGCATATTTTACCGTACCTGGCTTGAAAAATCCAACTGCATTTACATTTGCTGATGGAAACCCTGATGATGGGGAAGAGGAAGAGCCATCTGATGGTGTTGAAGGTCTGCGCATTGGTGATATACAAGGAGCGGGGCATGAGTCTCCTTATGTAAATCAGAACGTAACAGCTGTACAAGGTATTGTAACAAAAGTAGTAGATAACAGTAATTTTTATATGCAAGATGATACACCCGATGATAATCCCCTTACATCAGAAGGGATTCTCGTCTACAAGCCTACGCATCAAGTAAAAGTTGGAGATAAGGTTACAGTGGATGGGCTTGTGAAAGAATGGGTTCTAGACGGATATAGTGAAAAGTTAGAAACAGATTTAGCCATGACTGAAATCAATGCCCAAAATGGGAGGGTAAGCATTGAATCATCAGGAAATGACCTGCCAGAAGCAATTGTTTTAGGCAAAGATCTTCCTATACCTCATGATATTATTGATAATGATGAAATGCAATCTTTTGATCCTGAGGAAGATGGTATCGATTTTTATGAGAGTCTAGAGGGTATGCGCGTCGCAGTGGAGAATCCTCAAGTTGTTGCACCTCAAAAATATGGTGAAATACCTGTCATTGCGAATCAAGAAGAGGATAAACTCTATACGGATCAAGGTGGGGTTTTATTAACGGAAGATAATGCAAATCCAGAAAGACTGCATCTTTTATTAGAAGAGGATAATTATGTAGCTAAAACGGGTGATCGTTTTGATGGTACAGTCACCGGTGTAATTAGTTATGGTTATAGCAACTTTAAAGTATTAGTGGATATGGATTCTTTACCAGATCTTATTGAATCGGAAAAAGAAGAAGTAACGACAGAACTTGGCAAGGATGAAGGAAAATTAACAGTTGCCTCTTATAATATTGAAAATTATTATGAAGGTACAAGCCAAGAAAAGACAAATAGAATAGCGCATTCAATGGTTAATGAGTTAAATTCACCGGATATTATTGGTCTTGTAGAGGTACAAGATGATAATGGGCCGACTGATGATGGTATAACAACTGCAAAAGCTAGTTATGAGAAATTAATTGCAGCCATTGCCGCAAATGGTGGTCCGACGTATGACTGGGCAGATATTGCACCAGAAGACAAGCAAGATGGTGGTCAGCCGGGTGGGAATATCCGAGTAGGATATCTCTATAATCCAGAAAGAGTTACTTTAAAAGAGGCACCCAAAGGCGGGGCTAACGACGCAGTTACGTATGAAGACGGTCAATTAACATTGAACCCAGGTCGCATCGATCCGACGAATGAAATTTTCCAAGATACAAGAAAATCGCTAGCAGCACAGTTTGAATTTAATGGAGAAGATGTGATTGTCGTTGCTAATCACTTTAATTCTAAGTCAGGTGATGAACCACTATTTGGGAAGAATCAACCTCCGGAATTAGTGAGTGAAGAACAAAGAATACAGTTAGCAGAAGCTGTAAATGGGTTTGTGAAAGATATAGAGTCTAAAAACCCAGATGCGAATGTTGTTGTATTAGGGGATATGAATGATTTTCAATTCACTCCCACATTAGAAACATTAAAAGGTGAAGAGTTAACGAATATGGTTGATACTTTACCGGAAAACGAACAGTATACGTATAATTACCAAGGAAATATGCAAGTACTTGATCATATTTTAGTATCGAATCATTTAGCAGAAGCTGCCAAAGTAGATATTTTAAATATCAATTCTCTATACATGGAGGAGCATGGTAGAGCTAGTGATCATGATCCGTTATTAGTTGAGTTAGACATCGCGGTAGAAGAGGAAAATGAGGGGCCATTCTCAATGAGTATCCTTCATACAAATGATACCCATGCTCATTTAGAAAATGTTCCAAGATTGTTTACTGCAGTGAATCAACTAAGAGATGAAAAAGAAAATACACTATTAGTTGATGCTGGGGATGTATTCTCAGGTACATTATTTTTCAATATGTACCTAGGACAAGCGGACTTACAATTTATGAATCGTTTAGGTTATGATGCTATGACATTTGGAAATCATGAGTTTGACAAAGATTCGCAAGTGTTGGCTGACTTTGTATCCAATGCGGATTTTCCATTTGTTAGTGCAAATGTGAATGTTGAGAATGATGAGATTTTAAGCCAATTAAAAGTAAATGAGTTTGGATATCCTGGAGAAAACGGTAAGATCTATCCTGCCATTATTAAAGAAGTAGATGGCGAAAAAGTAGCATTATTTGGCTTAACAACAGAGGACACTTCATTTTTGGCGAACCCAGATGAAGCCATTGTTTTTGAAGATGCAGTTGAAATGGCTAGCAATACAGTAGCAGCGCTTGAAGAAGAAGGAATTAATAAAATTATTGCACTTTCACATTTAGGTTATACGCCAGATCAGGAATTAGCTGAAGCTGTTCAAGGTATCGATGTGATTGTTGGAGGACATTCTCATACGACATTAGAAGAGCCAGTTGTAAAAAATGAAGATGGAGAACCAACTTTAATCGTTCAAGCCAATGAATATCATAAATATTTAGGCTCTTTAGACATTGTTTTCGATGATGAAGGCGTACTGTCAGAGTGGAATGGTGAATTACTTGATCTCGTTAGTCAAGATGAGAACGGTGAATATGTTTATGAAGAAGATGAATGGGCGCGTAATAAACTTGATGAGTTAAGTGAACCGCTGGAGGAATTAAAACAAGAAGTAGTCGGGTACAGTGAAGTTGCCTTGAATGGTGAACGTACTGATGTTCGTACGAAAGAGACCAATTTAGGAAACTTGATTGCAGATGGTATGCTCTCTAAAGCTAATGAATCTGTGCCCACACAAATTGCGATGCAGAATGGTGGCGGTATTCGTGCATCCATTGCTCAAGGTGAAATTACGCTTGGCGATGTTCTTACTGTGTTGCCTTTCGGTAATATGTTAGTCACCCTTGATTTAACAGGAGAAGAAATAAAACAAGCTTTAGAACATAGTGTAGCAAATATTGAAGAAGGTGCTGGCCAGTTTATGCAAGTGGCAGGTCTTCGCTTTAAATTTGACCAAGCACAGCCAGTGGGTGAACGTGTCCATGGCGTTGACGTGAAAGTAGACGGTGAATATATAGCAATCAATGAAGACGAAACCTATACGGTTGCGACCAACGCTTTCACGGCCGATGGTGGAGATGGATATGATATGTTCAAAAAAGCCAAGGATGAGGGCAGAATTACTGAACTATTTGAAGTGGATTATGATGTGTTTTCCACCTATTTGGAAAACAATAATCCGGTAGCTCCGGAAGTTGAAGGAAGAATTATTGCAGAAGTCAAATCAACAGATCCGGAAGAGCCAAGTGAACCTGAAAACCCTGAAGAGCCGAGCGCTTGTATTCCTGGCCCTGATACTAGCTGGTCTGAGTGTAAACAAGAAATCATTGATCACTTGAAGGATAAGGTAAGAGAATTCACAAGATGGATTTGGGAAATGATTAAAAAATGGTTTGGATTTTAGGATAAAGTAAGCCCTAGCACACACTTCGTAAAAAAGTTTGTGCTGGGGTTTTTTATTGTAGTGTTAACTCCATATCTTTGAGATTTCTCGTTTTTTATAAGAAAGTGTTGGTAAATTATTTGTTGAGTCATTTTATCTGCTTTTTACATTTGAAAAGGAAATCCTTTCAAATGACCCAAAAACACGTTTTACACGGTCTGCCTTAAACATTTTTTCACATGAATGACTCAATTAAGCAATTATAGTTACAAAATCAGAAAAAGTAACATAAGATTATGTATGAATTTCTCCTTTAGTATTTGTGTGAAAAAAGCTATAATAAGAAAAAGAACGACTGAATGCTCATTCATTTTCGAGGAGGATCTAAAAGTGAAAAAAACTGATTATATAGAAAATTTTGTGACATGGGAAGAAGAATTTATATTTGCTCACCCTGTTAAGGTGCGTTTTTCTGAAACAGATATGTTTGGTCATTTAAATAATACGGTTCCATTTGTTTACTTTGAAGAGGCTCGCATTGAGTATTTTAAAAGTTTAAATCTTATGGACGATTGGGTGAAGGAAGAAAACGAAACATTTATTGTCGTTGCAGATCTTCAATGTGACTATATGAAGCAAGTTTACTTCGATGAGAACCTCTTAATTTATGTAAAAGCAGGCAGAATCGGACAATCATCGGTAGATATTCATTACATGGGCAAAAGAGAGAATGGTGACATTTGCTTTACAGGAAGAGGAACGATTGTTCAGGTATCTAAATTAACTGGTAAAGGTGCGCAGTGGACTGATGATATGAAGCTTGCTTTTCATGAGAAAATAAATGTACCTCAATCTTAGATAGGGACAGGCGTACATTTAGAAAATAAACATTCTCTACTTCAAGAATTTCAGTCACTCTCATTGTTTAACATACATATGATATGATGACTAATACACACCCACCCCGCGATTCATGGCTGGCGAAAGGCAAGGAGGGTTACAATACTTGAAGGAGAATGATTATACTCACAAGCCGTTACTCACAAAACGAGAAAGGGAAGTATTCGAGCTGCTAGTACAAGATAAAACAACTAGGGAAATCGCTGGTGAATTATTTATAAGCGAAAAGACAGTTCGGAACCACATATCTAATGCCATGCAAAAGCTTGGTGTAAAGGGGCGTTCACAAGCTGTTGTAGAGCTCCTTCGTATGGGAGAGCTAGAGTTATAATTTTAGACCGGCAGTCCGTCTGGATTGCCGGTTATCAATGTAATAGAATTTTATTATTTTAGGCGGGCGCAATGCTCGTTTTTCTTTTCTTGACATATTTTTTTAGTTTGCTTACAGTTCTCGCTTGAATTTTCCTTCGAAAAAGGTGACAATAAAATTAGGATTAAAAGTAACGGAATAACCGAATATTTCGATGATATATATAGGAGTGTAGTGAATGAACGTAAGAGAACATAGAAATGAACATGTTAATGAAGTTGTAGCAGATATAGAAAAGGATTTACGATATATTTCTGGAATTATTAAGCAACATGGCCGTGAAATTTTAAGCAATTATACCATTACTCCCCCGCAATTTATTGCCTTACAGTGGTTATTAGAGGACGGGGACATGACAATTGGAGAATTATCGAATAAAATGTACTTAGCCTTTAGTACAACGACAGATTTAGTCGATCGTATGGAAAAGAGTGAATTGGTAAAAAGAGTGAAAGATCCTAATGATCGTCGCGTTGTAAGAATCCACTTATTGGAGGAAGGCGAAAGAATTATAGAAGAAGTGATCGACAAAAGGCAAGATTATTTGCAAGAAGTATTAAAGGATTTTTCCGGTGAAGAGGTCGTTCATTTAAGGGAGAATCTAAGAAAATTGCATCAAGATATGAAAAGAGATTGAGGCGAGAAGAAAGTGAAACAACCGATAGGTATTATTGATTCAGGGGTTGGCGGGTTAACTGTTGCAAAGGAAGTGATGCGTCAGTTACCTAATGAAAATATTATTTACTTAGGAGATACAGCTCGATGTCCATATGGTCCGAGGTCTGGAGAAGAAGTAAAAGAATTCACATGGCAAATGACGAAGTTTTTATTAGAAAAAGAAGTGAAGATGCTCATTATTGCCTGTAATACTGCGACTGCTGTTGCATTAGATGATATTAAGAATGAGTTACCAATTCCGGTCATTGGCGTTATTTTTCCTGGAGCAAGAACGGCGCTAAAAGTAACAGAAAATCATATCATTGGCATCATTGGTACAGCGGGAACGGTGAAGAGTCGTGCTTATGAACTCGCATTAAAAGGGATCAATAATCGTACGGTAGTTCATAGCCTAGCTTGTCCTAAATTTGTCCCACTAGTAGAAAGTGGGGAGTACGAGAGTGTATTTGCGAAAAAAATCGTTCTAGAAACGTTAGGGCCATTAACAAATAAAGGTTTAGACACATTGATATTAGGCTGTACACATTATCCGCTGTTGGAGAATCTTGTTAAGCAAGTGATGGGTGAAGGTGTTAACGTGATTAGTTCCGGAGATGAAACCGCTCGAGAAGCAAGCACGATTCTTTATGATCGCGGCTTTTTAAACACGAGTGAAGAAGATCCTCAGCACCGTTTTTTCACAACAGGTTCTGAAGCGATGTTCAAAGACATTGCAACAAAATGGTTGCATAGAGAGATAAACGATGTGGAGCGCATACAACTCGGATAATATGGAGGCACCAAATATAATCAATGAACAATCATTGGTTGTATTTGGTGTTTTTTAAATGAATAGATTGCGAGAAAGAAACGATATGCGTTATGCTTTTAAATATATATCAATAAGAATGAGGTGAGGATGGATATGCAAACAGCAGAGGAGCATTTGCAGAAGTATTTCGGTTATACAAGTTTTCGACCAGGTCAAAAAGATATTATTTACAATTTAAATCATGGCCACAACGTACTTGGCATTCTACCAACTGGCGGTGGTAAATCACTCTCCTTCCAAATTCCCGCACTTATGAATGACGGTGTGACGATCGTTATCTCCCCTTTAATTTCACTAATGAAAGACCAAGTAGATGCCCTTCTTGAAGCAGGAATTCCTGCAGCCTATATGAATAGTAGTCTTTCTTACAAGGAATATTCGGAAACAGAAGAGCGACTGTTGGCAGGGGAATATAAGCTTGTCTACATAGCTCCGGAACGTCTGGAGTCAATGGAGTTTCTAACGATTATGGAGAAGATTCATTTATCAATGATTGTCTTTGATGAGGCGCATTGTATTTCTCAATGGGGGCATGATTTTAGACCGAGTTATCGATCGGTAGTGGACAGGATTTTCTCTCTTACTGAAACGCCTGTAATTGCTGCATTAACAGCGACAGCGACGAAAAATGTAGAAGAAGATATAAGTCGCTTATTGCATATAGAAAAAGAACATATATTTGTTACAGGCTTTGCCCGAACGAACCTTTCTTTTCAAGTGTTAAAAGGAAGAGATAAGCGCAAGTATTTAGAAGCCTATGTTTCCAGTAGAAAAGAAGAATCAGGTATTATCTATACGTCTAGCAGAAAACAAACTGATCAATTATATGAACATTTTCTAAAGAAAGGTTATAAAGTTGAAAGATACCATGCTGGTCTTTCTGAGGATAAACGTAAACACTCTCAAGAAAAATTTGTCCATGATCAAGTGACGTTGATGATTGCTACCAATGCGTTTGGGATGGGGATTGATAAACCGGATGTGCGTTATGTGGTGCACTATAATATGCCACGAAACATCGAAGCTTATTATCAAGAAGCCGGAAGAGCAGGACGAGATGGGGAAGAAAGTGAATGTATTTTACTTTACTCACCTCAAGATATTCTCCTACAAAAATTTTTAATAGAAAAGAGCGAGCTGTCAACAAGCCTTCGCGAGCAAGAATATGAAAAACTAAGACAGATGACGAATTATTGTCATACGGAAAGTTGCTTGCAATCCTATATTGTCGCTTATTTTGCCAATCAAGATGTCTCGTCATGTAATAAATGTTCTAACTGTTTAGATGAAAGACAATCTGTTGACATTACGAATGAAGCAATGATGATATTCTCGTGTATTAAGCGAATGGGAGAGCGTTTTGGCGTTAAGCTAACAGCTCAAGTGTTAAAAGGGTCCGCGAATAAGCGGATTAAGCAATTGTCTTTTCATACACTTACAACATATGGGCTTATGAAAGAAAAGACGGAAAAGCAAATTGTTGATATGATTAATTATTTACTTGCTGAAGGCTATCTTTCAATGACAGATGGCCAATATCCGACAGTTAAATTAGCAGATGAAGCTGTCCCGGTTTTAAAAAGAGAAGCCCAAGTATCTATGAAAATTTCTGAAGATAAAGAGCTAGAAGAACGTCCGGCTGGTGAAGAAAATAGCGAGTTATTTACTATCCTAAGGGAGTTAAGAAAAAATTTAGCGCAAGAACAAGGTGTGCCGCCCTATGTCGTTTTTGCTGATACAGCTTTAAAAGAAATGTGTACTTATTTCCCTACTACTAAAGAAGCGATGTTATCGATTAAAGGTGTTGGTGAAATGAAGTTTAGTAAATATGGGGAAGCATTTCTAGAGGAGATAAAAATTTTTACTGAAAAAAATGACATAGAGGTCAAAGAGCAACACTTTGTGAAGACACCACCAGTAAATAAAAAGGCGGCTGAAGGGACAGGAAGTCATATCCATTCATATGAAGCCTTTCTATTAGGTAAAACGATTGCGGAGATTGCTAAAGAGCGTTCCTTTTCACCGATAACGATTCAAAATCATATTTTTAGAGCGGTAGCAGAGGGCCATCCGATTGACTGGGATCAAGTTTTCAATGAGCAGATAGAAGAGGAAGTACTTGTAGCTGCAGATAAAGTCGGTGTAGAAAAGTTAAGACCGATTAAAGATGAAATCAATGATGATACAATTGATTACTTTCAAATTAAGGCTGTTTTAACGAAACATCGTCTCGTTTGAATACGCTTTGTCCAAATTTGTCTAAAAGAATAGAAGACTTTCTTTCCTAAAGGCGGTCTATTTTGTAAATAGGCTCGTATACATGTAGTACAAACTGTCTTAGGAGGGAAAGGTTATGTCTTTAAATAAAAAAGCGACCATCGCAGTGTCCGCTGTATTAGTTTCATCTGCTTTGTTATCAGGTTGTGGATTATTTGGTGGAGAGGAGAAAGAGAAAATTGACCCACCGAGTGAAATGTCCATTAATAACGAAGATGCCAATGTAGAGACAGAAGAGACGACTGGTGAGGAAAGTGGAGCTGCTGATGAAGCGGCAGAAACAACAACGATTCCAACAGAATTATACTTAATTGACAATAATGGTTATGTTGTATCACAAACATTAGATTTACCAAGTACGAATTCTGTTGCTAAACAAGCGTTAGAATATTTAGTGGTAGATGGAAAAGTAACTGAACTCTTACCAAATAATTTCCGTGCAGTCTTACCAGCAGATACAAAAATGACGGTTGATGTGAAAGATAAAGTGGCTCATGTTGATTTTTCTAAGGAATTTGCTGAGTATAATCCAGAAGATGAAGCAAGAATCCTGCAATCAGTCACATGGACATTGACCCAATTCGATGAAATAGAACAAGTGAAATTGAGTATAAATGGGAATGCGATTAAAGAAATGCCAGTCAATGGTACACCGATTGGCGAAGAAGTAAGTCGTTCTATCGGTATCAATTATGATAACTCTGTTGTCACAGATATTACAAATACAAAACCAGTTACCGTTTATTACATGGGTGGCGAAGAAGATGCTAAATACTTTGTTCCAGTAACAAAAAGAGTGTCTAATAATGTCGACAATAACGTGACGGCAATCATTGATGAGTTAGGGAATCCTTCTTTAGGATCTAAACTTTCTGCCGTCTTACCAAGTGAAGTTGCTTTATTAGGTGAACCTAAAGTAGAAGATGGAACGATTACGCTCGATTTCGATGAATCGATTTTCTCTAGTGGGGAAGAAAATGTCATTAACGAGAATGTATTAAAAGTTTTAGCGTTATCACTTACAGAACAAGCAGAAGTGGAATCTGTTGCTGTTACAGTGAATGGCGAGGCTGATTTACTTGATGAAGATGGCGAAAAGCTAGAGCCTGTTTCAAGACCTGAAAGTGTGAATACAGGTAGCTATTAATTGGTATCACCATCCTTTTATAGTAAAATGAGAAGAGTGAGGAAAGGGGCCTCCTCTTCTCTTTATTTTTTATGACGAACATAAAAGGAAGGAAACGCTATATGTCTGAGATTATTATTGCGACAAAGAATAAAGGCAAAGCAGAAGAATTTAAAAAAATGTTTGCATCACTCGGTTATGAAGTGAAAACATTACATGATTATCCTGATATGCCAGATGTGGAAGAAACGGGTACGACTTTTGAAGCAAATGCCGTTTTAAAAGCAGAAGAGATTTCGCGCTTAATGAATCGACCGGTGATTGCTGATGATTCCGGATTATCAATTGATGCACTTGAAGGACGCCCAGGAATATTTTCCGCTCGTTATGCAGGGGAAGATAAAAATGATGAAGCGAATATAGATAAAGTACTTGAAGAAATGAAACATGTACCGGAAGAGAAGCGGGATGCTCGGTTTTATTGTGCACTTGCGGTAGCTATCCCTGGAAAGAAAACATACACCGTTTCGGCGACATGTGAAGGTAAAATTCTTTATGCACGAAAAGGAACAAATGGCTTTGGTTATGATCCCATCTTTTGGGCGAATGCAAAGAATAAGGCGATGGCAGAGTTAACATCAGAAGAAAAAGCAGCCATTAGCCATAGAGGACAAGCATTAAAGCAATTAGAAAAAGATCTTCCAACTATTCTTTAAGGAGGAGGATAACATGAAGTTACTCATCGTTAGTGACAGCCACGGTGATGGTGACATCCTGCAAGAACTAAAAGTACGTCACAGTCAAAATGTCGACTATATGATTCATTGTGGGGACTCTGAATTAAGTAGTGACCAAGCTGAAATCACTGGATATGTCGCTGTGAGAGGGAATTGCGATGCCGATGCTCGCTTTAAAAACGAAGAATTAATAGATACGGATAACGGCAAAGTATGGATTACACATGGTCATCTATATGGCGTAAAATCGTCTTTATTAGGTTTAAGCTTAAGAGCAAAAGAAGTAGCTGCACGTATTGTGTGCTTTGGTCATTCGCATCAACTGGGGGCTGAAATGGTAGATCAAATCCTTTATCTTAATCCAAATAGTATCTCGCTTCCAAGGCAGCCGAAAGAAAAAACATATATGATGGTAAATTGGACAGTGGAAAAAGTGGTCGTTTCCATTTGGACAAGAGACGGTGTCGAGCTCGAGGAATGGCAGCAATCCTTTTCGTTTGCGTAGCCAGAGAACTGCTATTATTACAGCAGTTCTCTGCCAATTATAAATTTATTTAAAAATTAATTGACACTTCAGTTTATCCTGCGTATAATAAATATTGTCTTGATATTAAGTCCCAGTAGCTCAGCAGGATAGAGCAACAGCCTTCTAAGCTGTCGGTCGGGAGTTCGAATCTCTCCTGGGACGCCATTAGCTACATATTTATCTACCAACACTAGCGTTGATTCCTGTGAAAACTTGGATTAGCGCTTTTTTTATTTCAGCTAGAGATCGATTTCATATTAGACTTCTCCATAAGTAATCTTCCTTTGTTGTTTTTCATCCTCAATTAAAAACCCAAAGAAACAACTATAAAAATACTATATTGAAATAATAGTGATAAGATGCACTGAATAAAAACATCCTCAAATACTGGTGATTTTTATCGAATGATGTAACGATGAGTCAGCATATGGTAGAAGTTATCACGTTTGTATGTGATTAAATATTAAAAAAATGGATTAACATGAAATGGTCTCTGAAGGTTGTAGTTTCTTTGTATAGTATTTATCGTAAATGAACGCACATGATTTATCTTGTAATAGCCTTCAATTAGTCGCGTTCTTTTGCTCATGAGCTGTTCAAATACCCCCATCCTAAAAGTACTTCACTTGCTATTCTCGCATGCCACAGAATGAATAAATCAATAAAAAATTTTGTCCAATTAAAAGGTTAATAGATCAATGATGTAAGCGGATACATGAAAACAGACTAATCTAAATTATCAAATAATTTTCCAAAAAGGTGTTGACGACTTTTGAAAATGGGCGTAAGATAGTCCTCAACAAAGCAAAGCACAATAAAATAAATCGAAAATGAAATTGGAAGCAGCGTTATTTTCCTTTTATTTTTACAAACGAAATTTTAGTGGTTTAAAGTGAGAAACTAAAAGCGTTGATGAGGATAAGTAGTTTTTTGATGTAGGTTTTGCAGAGAGCCGGGCAAGCTGGAAACCGGTAAACCAGTCTTAAAATGAACTCACCTCGGAGTGAAGACTTGAACAATGATAAGTAGAGTCTTCCGGGTCGAAGGAACCCGTTATCTAAGCTTAGCAGTTATTATGCTGTTACTGAGTGCGCGTGGAGATTTAAAACGCGAACAAGGGTGGTACCGTGGAATGGTGATCAAAGCCTTTTCATCCCTTGACCAATGATTGGTCAATGAGGGATGGAGAGGCTTTTTTATATTTAATTTTATTTTATTAAGGAGGTTAAAGAGCGATGGTGCGGGAAGCTGCCTTAACAGAAGAAGTGAAAACAAAGCTTGAGACTTTTACAGGCGCAGACTTATTAATGGATGCGTTAGAAAGGGAAAATGTAGAAGTCGTCTTTGGCTACCCTGGCGGAGCGGTTTTGCCGATTTACGATAAGATTTATGATGCGAAATTCCTTCATGTTTTACCTAGACATGAACAAGGCGGCATACATGCTGCAGAAGGTTACGCAAGAATTTCAGGTAAGCCTGGTGTCGTCATTGCAACATCCGGGCCTGGAGCAACGAATATCGTAACAGGTTTGGCTGATGCCATGATGGACTCATTACCAATTGTAGCTTTCACAGGCCAAGTAGCAACAAGTGTGATTGGTTCAGATGCTTTCCAAGAAGCAGATATATTAGGAATTACAACACCGATTACAAAATATAATTTTCAAATTCGCCAATTGGAGGATATTCCAAGAGTCATTAAAGAAGCGTTTTATATTGCAAAGACAGGCAGACCCGGTCCAGTGCTCATTGATATTCCTAAAGATATAGCTTCGACGATTACCGAAAGGCCCGAAGAAGCAGAAATGGAGTTACCGGGTTATCAACCGACATTAAAGCCTAATCGCCTACAGATTCGTAAGCTATCAGATGCGATAGGAGCAGCACAGAAACCAGTCATTTTAGCGGGTGCAGGCATTCTTCATTCGAAGGGGGCAAACGAACTCTTACAGTATGTAGAAAAAACAAAAATACCAGTTGTCCATACATTACTTGGTCTTGGTGGTTTTCCAAGTGATCATCCATTATTCATTGGCATGGCTGGCATGCACGGCTGTTATACAGCAAATATGGCACTCTCACAATGTGACTTATTGATTAATATCGGTGCAAGGTTCGATGACCGCTTAACAGGTAATTTGGAACACTTTGCTCCGAATGCTAAGGTTGCTCATATCGATATTGACCCAGCGGAAATTGGTAAGAATGTACCGACAGTTATTCCTGTTGTAGCAGACGCAAAGGCTGCGCTTCTCGCACTTCTTCAAGAAGAATGTAATGAACCAGCTCATAGCGAATGGATGGAGACATTAAAACAGTGGAGTGTTGCACATCCTTTCCATTATGATAAAGCTTCACCAAAGTTAAAGCCGCAAAGAGTAATGGAGCTCTTGTATGAGAACACGAAGGGCGAAGCGATTGTAACGACAGATGTCGGTCAACACCAAATGTGGGCTGCGCAATACTATCGCTTTAAACATGCTGATAGGTGGGTTACATCTGGTGGGCTTGGAACGATGGGATTTGGTTTACCTTCTAGTATTGGCGCTCAAATTGCTGATCCAGATAGTTGTGTGCTTGCCATTGTCGGTGATGCAGGCTTTCAAATGTCAACACAGGAATTAGCAGTTATACAAGAAATGAACTTACCGATAAAAATCGCAATATTCAATAATCAATCATTAGGGATGGTTAGACAATGGCAGGAGTTTTTCTATGAATCACGTTTTTCTCATAGCAAGATTCCAGTTCAACCTGATTTTGTGAAGCTAGCTGAAGCTTACGATATTAAAGGCTATACCATAACAACAGAAGAAGAAGCGGAGAGAGTGTTAGCTGAAGTATTACACACAAGAGAGCCTGTATTGCTAGATTTCCGTGTCGATGCTGACGAAAATGTCTTTCCAATGATCGCTCCGGGTAAAGGGATTCATGAGATGGTAGGTGTGAAAGAATGAAGAGAATCATATCGCTGCTTGTTTTAAATAAACCTGGTGTACTTAATCGAATTACTAATTTATTTTCTAAACGAAATTATAATATCGAAAGTATTTCAGTGGGTTTATCTGAACAGGAGGGGATGTCAAGAATCACATGTGTAATTTATGTTGAGTCTGACCAACAAAGTGAGCAAATTACGAAACAGCTCAATAAACAGATCGACATACTGAAAGTGACGGATATTACAAATCAAGCAGTTGTTGCTAGAGAACTAGCTTTGATAAAGGTACAGTCTAATCCGCACTCAAGAAATGAGATTTATTCCTTAATTGAACCTTTCAGAGCTTCTGTCATTGACGTTAGCAAAGATAGTCTAGTCATCCAAATTACAGGAGAATCTGAAAAAATCGAAGCTTTCCTAGAGTTAATTAAGCCTTACGGTATTAAAGAGATTGCTAGAACGGGTACAACAGCTTTCCCAAGAGGGACACAAAGACAGTCGCAACAAAAACATAATTTTTCAATTGTATAAAAAAATAAATGATGAATAGAGGAGAATGAATAATGGCTAAAATGTACTATAACGGAGATGCAAATGAGAACTACTTAAACGGGAAAACAGTAGCAGTAATTGGATACGGATCACAAGGTCATGCGCATGCGCAAAATATGAGAGATAGCGGTGTAGAGGTAGTAATCGGCTTAAGGCAGGGAAAATCATGGCAGACAGCAGTTGAAGATGGCTTTCAAGTTTACTCAGTAGGAGAAGCGACTGCTAAAGCAGATATCGTAATGATTTTATTACCAGATGAATTGCAAACGAAAGTATATAAAGAAGAAATCGAACCAAATTTAACCAATCAAGCATTAATGTTTGCTCACGGATTTAATATCCATTTTAATCAAATCGTTCCACCGAAAGAAAGTGATGTTTTATTAGTCGCACCAAAAGGACCAGGTCATTTAGTAAGAAGAACATATGAAGAGGGAGCAGGTGTACCAGCGTTATTCGCCGTTCACCAAGATGTATCAGGTGAAGCAAGAGAATTAGCACTAGCTTATGCAAGAGCAATTGGGGCACTAAGAGCCGGGGGCTTAGAAACGACATTTAAAGAAGAGACAGAAACAGATTTATTTGGAGAACAGGCAGTATTATGTGGCGGACTGACTTCTCTTGTTAAAGCAGGATTTGAAACGTTAACGGAAGCAGGTTATCAGCCGGAACTCGCTTACTTTGAATGTCTCCATGAACTCAAATTAATTGTTGACCTTATGTATGAAGGTGGATTAGAAGGAATGAGATATTCTATTTCTGATACAGCACAATGGGGAGATTTCGTCAGTGGCCCACGGGTTGTAGATGAACGGGTAAAAGCAGAAATGAAAGAAGTATTAAAAGATATTCAAGAAGGCAAATTTGCTAAAGGCTGGATTATGGAAAACCAGGTGAATCGTCCGGTGTTTACAGCTATTAATGCAAAAGAAAGTGAACATGAAATTGAAAGAGTTGGTAGAGAGCTTCGCAAAATGATGCCATTCGTCCAAAACAATAAAAAGAAAGAAGTGGTGAGCAGTGCAACAAATTAATATATTCGATACAACGCTTAGAGATGGAGAACAATCAGCAGGAGTCAACTTGAACTTCTCTGAGAAATTAGAGATTGCTAGACAGCTAGAAAGACTGAATGTAAACATCATCGAAGCAGGTTTTCCAGCCGCGTCTAAAGGAGACTTTGGATCGGTAAAATCTATTGCAGAAACAGTAAAGAACGCTTCTGTAACAGGTTTAGCGAGAGCGGTTTTATCGGATATAGATGCAGCATGGGACTCATTGAAGGGAGGAGCCGAACCAAGGCTCCATACCTTCTTAGCAACTAGCCCTATCCATCGTGATTACAAACTTAAAATGACAAAAGAGCAAGTAGTGGAAACGGCAGTTAACACCGTTAAGTATGCGGCGGAACGCTTCTCCATTGTGCAATGGTCAGCAGAGGATGCTTCAAGGACGGAATTGCCCTTCTTGGCAGAAATCGTGGAGAAAGTCATCCAAGCAGGAGCGAGGGTGATCAACATCCCGGACACAGTCGGATATGCAACACCGAAGGAATACGGAGAGATTTTTAAATATTTAAAAAATAATGTCCCATCTATCGATAAAGTAGCATTATCTGCTCATTGCCATGATGATCTAGGGATGGCGACAGCGAATTCTTTAGCTGCGATCGAAAATGGTGCGACACAAATAGAGGGAACGATTAACGGAATTGGTGAGCGAGCGGGCAATGCAGCGCTTGAGGAAATAGCTGTCGCCCTTCACATCAGAAAAGATTTCTATAATGCCCAAACAACGTTAAACCTAGGGGAGATTAGCCGAACAAGTAGCCTTGTAAGCAAACTTTCCGGAATGCCGGTCCCAGCAAATAAAGCCGTTATTGGAGCAAACGCTTATGCTCATGAATCTGGTATACATCAAGATGGCGTATTAAAAGAAGTAACCACTTATGAAATTATTTCACCGCAATTAGTCGGTGTGCAATCTAACTCTCTTGTTCTTGGTAAACATTCAGGACGACATGCATTTAAAAATCGTTTAGACGAATTAGGTTTAGATGTGGCAGATGAAGATATCAAACCACTATTTACCGTATTCAAAGATTTAGCCGATCGCAAAAAAGAGATGACAGATGAAGACTTAGTCGCCCTTGTGCTAGAAGAAAAATTGTCGAAGGAACAACGATTCTATGAATTAATTCAAATCCAAATTCAGTACGGTACGAATCAAGTGCCGACAGCAACGGTTACATTATCCGGTAGCGATAATCAAGTGATACAAGAAGCAGGTACGGGTGCAGGTAGTATTGAGGCACTATATAACACATTAGAAGCAAGTGTGAATGGTGAGATTAGTTTACTCGATTATCGCATTCAATCAGTTGGTGCCGGTAGAGATGCACTTGCGCAAGTGTTCGTTAAGTTAGCTTACCAAGGGGTAGAAACGAGTGGTAGAGGGCTCGCTCAAGATGTGCTAGAAGCATCAGCAAAAGCCTATTTAAATGCAGTTAACCGAGTCATATATATGAAGGAAAAAACGGAACCAGCTATGCAGAATAGTTAACTTACACTTTAATCGGAGGGATAAAAGATGAAAAAACGTATCGCTGTACTACCAGGAGACGGGATCGGGAAAGAAGTTGCAAAGGGAGCAGTTGAAATTCTCCAAGCAGTCGGAGAGCGCTATAATCACCAATTTGAATTTGCTTATGGTATGATTGGCGGCCATGCGATTGATGAAAAAGGCAAACCACTTCCGGAAGAAACCATTCAACTTTGCAAAGAAAGCGATGCGATTCTTTTAGGAGCAGTGGGTGGTCCTAAATGGGATCAAGTAAATCCTGATATCCGTCCGGAGAGAGGGTTATTACAAATCCGTAAAGAGCTTAATCTATATGCCAATCTTCGTCCAACAACTTATTTTGAAAGTTTGGCGAAATCTTCTCCTCTAAAAGATGAAGTGATCCAAGGTGTAGACTTATTGATGGTACGCGAATTAACTGGCGGATTATATTTTGGTCAACCGAGTGAACGCATGGATGCTAACGGGGAGTCTGCGGTAGTCGATACATTATTTTATAAAAAAGCAGAAATGAAGCGAGTAATCGAAAAAGCGTTTATTTTAGCAGATAAGAGAAGAAAAAAAGTCACATCTATTGATAAAGCAAACGTGCTTGAATCAAGTAGGATGTGGAGGGAAACAGCAGAGGAAGTGGCAAAAGATTATCCCCATGTGTATCTTGAGCATATGTTAGTTGACAATGCGGCGATGCAGATGGTGACAAATCCTAAACAGTTTGATGTTGTCGTAACCGAGAATATGTTTGGTGATATTTTAAGTGATGAGGCTTCCGTTTTAACCGGTTCATTAGGTATGCTACCATCTGCTAGTTTATCTGAGAATGGTCCATATTTATTTGAACCGATTCATGGTTCGGCACCTGATATCGCTGGGAAAAACGTGGCCAATCCGTTAGCAATGATTTTATCTGCTGCAATGATGCTTCGTGAATCGTTCGGGTTAGAAACAGAAGCGAATGAAGTAGAACGTGCTGTAAAGCAAGTGTTAGATGCAGGCTTTAGAACGAGTGATATTGCGGAGTTCGGCCAACAAGTGACATCGACAACAGAAATGATTGCGGAAGTAAAAGCGATGCTACTTGATAATGAAGCCATTATGCATATTATGGGTGCGTACGCTTAAATAATGAAGAAGGGACACGGCCCTATTGTGGGTCCGTGTTTCTTTTAGAAAGGTGTGAATATTAATGGGGCAATCAATTATAGAGAAAATATGGAAACAACATATTGTTCATCAAGAAGAGGGAAAACCGGACTTATTGTATATAGATCTGCAT
Organism: Cytobacillus sp. FSL R5-0569; assembly: GCF_038007265.1. Lineage (NCBI taxonomy): Bacteria > Bacillati > Bacillota > Bacilli > Caryophanales > Bacillaceae > Cytobacillus > Cytobacillus sp. FSL R5-0569. Next base: position 3,403,318 of record NZ_JBBOWW010000001.1, on the reverse strand, counting down.
TTAGTGCATGAAGTGACATCGCCTCAAGCGTTTTCTGGCCTAAGAATGAAAGGAAGAACGGTTAGAAGACCAGATAAAACCTTCGCTACGATGGATCATAATATCCCAACAGATAATCGTAAAGTCATCAATGATAAGATTGCATTAAACCAGATGACAACACTAGAAAAAAACTGTGAAGAGTTCCAAGTACCACTAGCAGGAATTGATCATCCAGACCAAGGAATTGTTCATGTCATTGGTCCGGAATTAGGCCTAACGCAACCAGGGATGACAATTGTATGTGGCGATAGTCATACATCCACACACGGTGCATTCGGCTCGATTGCATTCGGTATCGGTACAAGTGAGGTGGAGCATGTGTTAGCCACACAAACCATCTGGCGCCAAAAACCGAAAACGTTAAAAATCGAAATCAATGGAAAAAGGCAACAAGGTGTATCAGCAAAAGATGTTATCCTTTATGTCCTTTCTCAGTATGGGTTTGATTTTGGAACAGGACATGTCATTGAATATACGGGAGAAGTTATTGCTCATATGTCAATGGAAGAGCGGATGACGATTTGTAATATGTCGATAGAAGGTGGCGCGAGGGCGGGATTAGTGAACCCTGATGAAACAACATTTTCTTACTTAAGAGGACGTAAGTATGTCCCAACAGGGGATGCCTTTGAAGAGCTAGTGACAAAATGGAGATCATTAGTGTCGGATGAAGATGCAACTTATGATCGTGTGATTACTATTGATGCAGCTAATATTGCCCCAATGGTTAGCTGGGGGACAAACCCAGCGATGACATCTAAAGTTACTGATTCAATTCCTACATCAAGTGATTATGAAACAGCCGTGGAAAAGAAATCACTTGAGAGTGCGCTTAAATACATGGGACTAAAGGAAGGACAGAAAATAGAAGATATTCAGATTCAACATGTATTTATCGGTTCTTGTACCAATTCACGACTAGAAGATCTACGTGAGGCTGCTTCTGTAATCAAAGGCAATAAAGTTCATCCTGATGTGCGTGCACTAGTTGTGCCAGGTTCACAAACGGTCAAGTCGCTTGCAGAAGAAGAAGGTCTGGATGAAATTTTTAGAGAAGCTGGGTTTGAATGGAGAGATTCGGGTTGCAGTATGTGTTTGAGTATGAATAATGATATTGTCCCTAGCGGTGAACATTGTGCTTCCACATCTAATCGGAATTTTGAGGGTCGGCAAGGATCTGGAGCGAGAACTCATTTAGTCAGTCCAATTATGGCTGCAGCAGCAGCTATTCATGGTCATTTTGTCGATGTTAGAAAAATGGTTGAAAGACAACCAGTAAGATAGGGAGCGGAGTAGATGACTGGATTTAAAACTTTAAAGGATAAAGCGATTGCTTTTGACCGTGCCAATGTAGATACAGATCAGATTATTCCTAAGCAATTTCTAAAACGAATTGAAAAAACGGGCTTTGGTCAATTTTTGTTCTATGACTGGCGTTATATGGCAGATGGTAGTTTAAACCCAACATTTGAATTGAATCAAGATGAAAATCAACATGCATCGATTTTAATTGCAAATGAGAATTTTGGTTGTGGGTCATCTAGGGAGCATGCACCATGGGCCCTCCTAGATTATGGGTTCAAAGTGATATTAGCACCATCCTTCGCAGATATATTTCATCAAAATTGCCTGAAAAATGGTGTGTTACCGATTGCGTTACCAAAGGAGCAAATTGTGCAATTACTTGAAAAAGGCAAACAACAGCCTTATCAATTAGAAGTGAATCTAGAGAAGCAAACGATTGGTGATGAAGCAGGGTTCCAAGTATCATTTGAAATTGATGCTTATTGGAAAACGATGCTAATGAATGGGTGGGATGAGATTGAAATTACCTTGCAATTAGATGATCACATCACTGCATATGAACAAGCATTAAGATAGTAAATAAATCATTACTTGTGAGCCCGTATGCATTGTATATAGGGCTCATTTTTTATGAAGTTTTTCCGCTGAACCTCTCAATCGCACAATCCTTTTGCATTTTTCTCTTTTCATGCTACACTTACCTCTAAATAAGGAATTAAAGGGACGTAGGCAAAATGACAAAACATAATCGTGATGACAAAAAAAATAAAGTGATTCCCTTTCCCTTTTTAGATAGACGTTTATTAGAGAAAGGGTTAGAGGCTTTACACCGTAGGGAGTTTCAAGAGGCAGTAGATTTCTTAACAGAAGCTTCAGAGCTAAATGATAAGGATGAAGATATTCAAACGGGTCTTGTGCTTGCCTTTTTTGAATCAGGTCAATTACAACATGCGCAAAAACAAGCGGAATACATGCTCCATAATGGGATAGGTGACTACCTTCAAGTGGTAGATATGTATTTGATGATTTTAGTACAATTACATCGCTACGATGAAATTGTGACCACTATTGAATACTTATTTGAAGAGAACAAAGTACCTCATGAAAAATTTGAACATTTTAGTCGGTTATTAGAATTCAGCCGTAGAATGGCTGAAGCAGACATAAAATCCAGTGAGGTAGAGGACGGCTCGGAAAATCACCTACAGCTTTTTGAAATAAAAGATCAACAAGAGCAGATGATGCTCGCTAAAGAATTGGCAGAAAAGAATATTGTGCATAATGTAAAAGAAATCCTTTCCTATTTACGATCTGAGGAGGGACATCCCTTTTTTAAGACATTACTTCTCGATGTGTTAAAACAGCATCTATATAATAAGGAAGTTATTGTTGAAAAAATGGGTAATATAAAAAGTTTTGTTCCTGCACACTTGCCTGACTTTGAGCATTTCCAACAAAGGATTGAAATGCTCAAAGTGTTAGAAGAGAAAATGGAGCAAGATGACCCCATTTTACTTGAACATGCTGCATCTCTTGTGAACCGTCATTTATTTCTCATGTATCCGATAGAATTAGAACCTTTTTCTATTGAAACATGGTCTGCAGCTTATCATACTCTTGCGATTGATTACCTAGGGATGGACCTTGCTGTGGATGAGATGCTTGAGAAATATTGTGTCGAAGAAGAGGATTATCATGCAGCTATTACTTATATTGAAGCAATAGAAGAATTTTCTTATCCTAAAATATAGTCTCATTGTTGAAAGCTAGAGACGTTATGTTATAATATAATGGTTGTATTATGTGGATAGAAAGCTGATTCACCTTATATAAATGAATAATCGATTAGACATATTCATTCTATTTGCTGTGAATGAAATGATCATAGATTTTGGAGGGAAATAATAGTATGTCTGCTAAATTTGAAAAGTTAGAAGGGAACCAAGGGGTTCTTACAATTGAAGTAGATGCAGAGAAGTTAAACGAAGGTTTAGACGCTGCATTTAAAAAAGTAGTTAAACAAGTAAATGTTCCTGGCTTCAGAAAAGGTAAAATGCCTCGCAGCCTATTTGAAAAACGCTTTGGTGTTGAGTCTTTATACCAAGATGCAGTAGATTTTCTTTTACCAGAAGCGTATGCAAATGCAATTGATGAAACAGGCATTGAGCCAGTTGATCGTCCTGAAATCGATGTAGAACAAATCGAAAAAGGTAAAGCGCTTATTTTCACTGCGAAAGTAACTGTAAAACCTGAAGTAGAACTTGGCGAATATAAAGGCCTTGAAGTAGAAAAATTCGATACAGAAGTAACGGATGAAGATGTAGAAAACGAATTAAAAGGCCTACAAGAAAAACAAGCTGAGCTTGTTGTTAAAGAAGAAGGTACAGCAGAACAAGGTGATACAGTTGTTATCGACTTTGAAGGTTTCGTTGATGGAGAAGCATTCGAAGGTGGAAAAGGTGACAACTTCTCATTAGAACTTGGTTCTGGACAATTCATTCCAGGTTTTGAAGAAGAATTAATTGGTGTTTCTGCTGGTGAATCTAAAGAAGTAAATGTTACGTTCCCAGAAGAATACCATGCTGCTGAGCTTGCGGGTAAAAAAGCAGTATTCAAAACGACTGTACATGAAATCAAAACAAAAGAACTTCCTGCATTAGATGATGAATTCGCTAAAGATGTAGATGAAGAAGTTGAAACATTAGATGCACTAAAAGAAAAAACGAAGAAACAACTAGTTGATAGTAAAAACCATGAAGCAGAGCACCATGTGCGTGATTCTGTAGTAGAAAAAGCAGCAGAAAACACAACAATTGATATTCCAGCTGCAATGGTTGATACTGAATTAGATCGCATGATGCAAGAATTCGAACAACGTTTACAAATGCAAGGTATGAACCTTGAGCTTTATTATCAATTCTCTGGACAAGATGAGTCTGCATTACGTGAGCAAATGAAAGTTGACGCAGAGAAGCGCGTGCGCATTAACTTAACTCTTGAAGCAATTGCTGCTGCAGAAAACATCGAAGTTTCTGAAGATGAAATAAACGAAGAAGTAAATAAAATGGCTGAAATGTATAATATGACAGCTGAAAATATTCAAATGGCGCTGGGTGGTAGCCTTGATGGTTTACAATCTGATATTAAAGCGAAAAAAGCAATCGATTTACTTGTAGAAAATAGTAAAACTGTTTAAAATGAATATAACAAAGTAACGGTAGCAACCCGGAACTTACACATAACAAGGCGCGATCACATCGTGCCTTGTTTTCTACAATTTAAGATATTACATAATAGCAGTACGGCAAAAGCAGGATACCTTATCACATACATAACTGCCTGAAAAAAATTCCACTTATGGATGGGCATAAAAATGGACATGCTTATGGAAGTACAAGTTTTATTGAGTGATTTCCTTCTGCGAATCATGAATAACGTATTACGTACATAACTTAGAGGTAAGTGTTATTATTTCCTGTCTTTTGCTGAAGTGTGTTACAATGCAATACATAACTTAAAGGTTAGTTTTTATCAAGCGTTTTTAATAAGAACTGGCGAGTGAATTGGCTCAAATATTTAGCTAATGATAAACAAAAGTTCGCAGAAGATATATCGCTTAGAAGTTTGATCAAGGGGTGAAGGATTTGTTTAAATTTAATGATGAAAAAGGTCAATTAAAGTGTTCCTTCTGTGGGAAAACACAAGATCAAGTTCGTAAGCTAGTAGCTGGTCCTGGTGTTTACATTTGTGACGAATGTATTGAATTATGCACCGAGATTGTGGAAGAAGAACTTGGAACAGAGGAAGAAGTTGAATTTAAGGATGTGCCAAAGCCGTCCGAGATTCGCGACATTCTCGATGAATATGTAATTGGTCAAGACCAAGCAAAGAAAAACCTAGCTGTGGCAGTTTACAATCATTACAAACGAATTAATTCGAACAGTAAAGTAGATGATGTAGAACTGGCAAAAAGTAATATTGCAATGATTGGGCCAACAGGAAGTGGTAAAACATTACTAGCCCAAACATTAGCAAGAATTCTAAATGTACCATTCGCAATTGCAGATGCGACTTCGTTAACAGAAGCAGGTTATGTTGGTGAAGATGTTGAGAACATTCTCCTAAAGCTTATCCAATCTGCTGACTATGACGTGGAAAAAGCTGAAAAAGGAATTATTTATATCGATGAGATTGATAAAGTGGCCCGTAAGTCAGAAAATCCGTCGATTACAAGAGATGTATCTGGTGAAGGTGTGCAACAAGCATTATTGAAAATTCTTGAAGGCACTGTTGCCAGCGTACCTCCACAAGGTGGAAGAAAACATCCGCATCAAGAATTTATTCAAATTGATACGACGAACATTTTATTTATTTGTGGTGGTGCCTTCGACGGTATCGAACAAATCATTAAACGCCGTTTAGGTCAAAAAGTGATCGGTTTCGGTTCGGATAATAAGCAGAAAGAACTTGAACAACATGAGTTACTATCTAAGGTTTTACCAGAGGACTTATTGCGTTTCGGTTTAATTCCTGAATTTATTGGTCGTCTACCGGTTATTGCAAGCTTAACACCATTAGATGAAGAAGCATTAATTGAAATTTTAACAAAGCCGAAAAATGCTTTAGTAAAACAATTCCAAAAAATGCTTGAATTAGATGATGTTGAGTTAGAATTCGAGGATGAAGCACTAATTGAAATTGCTAAGAAAGCAATTGAAAGAAAAACAGGTGCCCGTGGATTACGTTCAATTATTGAAGGAATTATGCTTGATGTCATGTTTGATTTACCTTCTCGTGAAGACATTAAAAAATGTATCATTACAAAAGATACAGTCCTTGAGAATGGTTCACCAAAGTTATTACTTGAAGACGGTACAATTGTGAAAGAAGAAAGAAAAACGTCTGCATAAGTTTGAAAGGAACTAAACTACGGTTTAGTTCCTTTTCTATTACCTCCAGCAAAAAGGTTGAAGGGATAGAGAAAAAAGATAAGTGATTTCGCCCCATTATGGAGTAAACGGTAGTTGCTCGTAGTTGTAGAGTGGAAATCGCAAAGATAGCAGGGGTAAGTCGATTAGCTCGTGTAGAAATGTTCAAAGATAGCAAAACAAAGTCAATTAGCTCGTACATCCAAAAAGAAAATACCAAAGATAGCAGAACAAAGCCGATTTCCTCGTACATCCAACGTGAAAACCACAAAGCTAGCAGAGCAAAAACAACTCACTCGAAAAAGAGGACCCCAAAAATACCTTTCAGTCAAGATAAGCTGTGTGTTCTTTTAACGTAAAATAGGAATTCATCAAAAATAGTAAAACTTGTTAATTATCGTACGATTGAGGTTTATTACTCTAGGTAAAGTAGAAGATGAAAACAACCACTTTTTTGTGTAGCTCAATCACAGCTTAACAAAAAGTAAAACTTATTTTCATTGATTTCCTTTTTTACTAAATAATTCGTCTATAATAAATGCTAAAACAACCATAAGCTTCCTCTTATTGAATTTAAAATTCTTGTTTATTCCAACTTTGCGCAGGAGATACTATCCATTAACAGCAAGAAAATGTTCAGGAGGGAATAGGATGAGTTGGACGGGAATTGCATTGTTTGTACAGCTATTTTTTGGGATTGTTATTGGGCTTTATTTTTGGAACTTACTTAAAAACCAACGTACTCAAAAAGTCTCTATTGATAGAGAGTCTCGTAAAGAAATGGATCAATTAAAGAAGATGAGGTCAATTAAACTGTCAGAACCTCTGTCAGAGAAAGTTAGGCCAGCGACCTTTGATGATATTGTAGGTCAAGAAGATGGCATAAAATCACTTAAAGCGGCACTTTGTGGACCAAATCCCCAGCATGTCATCATTTATGGGCCTCCTGGAGTAGGTAAAACAGCTGCAGCCAGATTAGTATTAGAAGAAGCAAAGAAAAATCAAAAATCACCATTTAAACCATCCTCCGTCTTTATTGAACTAGATGCGACAACCGCTCGTTTTGATGAGAGAGGAATTGCAGATCCACTTATTGGATCTGTACATGATCCCATTTATCAAGGGGCAGGAGCGATGGGGCAGGCAGGAATCCCACAACCAAAACAAGGAGCAGTCACAAATGCCCATGGTGGGGTCTTGTTTATAGATGAAATTGGAGAGTTACATTCTATTCAGATGAATAAGTTGTTAAAAGTGTTGGAAGATCGCAAAGTATACCTCGAAAGCGCTTATTATAATGAGGAAAATATGCAAATTCCTTCTCATATACATGATATCTTTAAAAATGGTTTACCGGCAGATTTTCGGTTAGTGGGTGCCACTACAAGAACACCTAACGAATTGCCTCCAGCTATTCGTTCACGTTGTATGGAAGTGTTTTTCCGGGAATTAACAGAAGAAGAAATCGCAGAAGTTGCTAAAAAAGCAGCCGATAAAGTGAACTTAAAAATAAGTGAACAAGCTTTACAAACATTAGCATCTTATGCAAGAAACGGTCGTGAATCAGTCAACTTAGTACAAACGACAGCGAGTCTAGCAATACAAGAAGAGCGCGATTATATTAAGGACGAAGATGTCGAGTGGGTGATTCAATCAAGTCAGTTAGTGCCGAGAATGGAAAGAAAAATCGGAGAAACAGCAAAGGTTGGTTTAGTTAATGGCTTGGCTGTTCATGGACCTAATTCTGGTGCTTTATTAGAGATTGAAGTTACTGTGATTCCTGCTAAAGAAAAAGGATCAATTAATATTACAGGAATTGTAGAAGAAGAAAGTATTGGCGGACAAGGAAAATCGATTCGAAGAAAGAGTATGGCACGTGGCTCAATTGAGAATGTGATTACAGTTCTTCGCTCAATGGGCGTACCTGCAGATGATTATGATATTCATGTGAACTTCCCTGGTGGTGTACCGATTGATGGCCCATCTGCTGGGATTGCAATGGCTACAGGTATATATTCAGCTATTTATAAACATCCGATAGACAATACAGTGGCAATGACAGGAGAAATTAGTATTCATGGTGCCGTTAAGCCTATTGGCGGCGTATATCCAAAAGTAAAAGCTGCTAAAAAAGCTGGAGCAAAAACCGTTATTATCCCTGAAGAGAATATGCAATCGATATTAAATGAAGTGGAAGGAATTCATATTGTTACCGTTAAAACGTTGAATGAGGTGTTCGAGTGCGCCCTCCACAAAGAATATCAACATGAAAAGCCGTTAATTTCACCACTAGATGCGTCAACGATTGATCTTGCTAAAAAGGAAAGTATGTAAGGTAATAACTTCGGCAACAACTGCCGGAGTTTTTATTCCTTTCGTTTTAAAGTCCTATAAATAGGGAATGAAATAAGTAATTGTCAAGCGAGAAATGAAGAAAACAAACAAAACGGTTGTACTTTTTAACTCTTTTAGCAAAGGAACTAGATTAAAAAAGTCGACACTGTGAAGTAAATAAGATAAAATTGTACAAAGAAAATGAATTGAAATCTTGATACATATGCATTTTGGAGGTGCAAGTATATGACGAATAAGAAAGAGATCATCGTCCCCCTCCTGCCGCTTCGAGGTTTGCTCGTTTATCCTACAATGGTCCTGCACTTAGATGTAGGTCGTGATAAATCAGTACAAGCACTTGAAAAAGCAATGGTAGATGACCATTTAATCTTTTTAACAACACAAAAGGACATTTCTATAGATGAGCCTGACAGCAATGAATTATATCATTTAGGTACTCTTACTCGGGTAAAACAAATGCTCAAATTGCCAAATGGTACGATTCGTGTACTAGTAGAAGGACTTAAACGTGCAAAAATAGCAGAGGTTTTAGATGATGAAGACTATTTTTCAGTAAAAGTGGAAGCATTCGAAGAGCCTGAATCTCGCGATGTAGAAGACCAAGCATTAATGCGTACTCTTTTAAGTCATTTTGAACAATACATAAAAGTATCTAAAAAAATATCAACAGAAACATTTACATCTGTTACAGATATTGAAGAACCCGGTCGTTTAGCTGATATTATTGCTTCTCATCTTCCTTTAAAACTTAAAGAGAAACAGGAAATCTTGGAGACGATTAATATAAAAGATCGTTTGAATCGTGTGATCAGCATTATTCATAACGAAAAAGAAGTGCTTAATTTAGAAAAGAAAATCGGTAATCGGGTAAAGAAATCGATGGAAAGAACGCAGAAAGAATATTATTTGCGTGAACAGATGAAAGCCATTCAAACCGAATTAGGCGATAAAGAAGGTAAAACAGGAGAAATTGCAGATTTAAAAGCGAAAATCACAGAAGCAAATATGCCTAGTAATGTAGAAAATACTGCATTAAAAGAGTTAAATCGTTACGAAAAGGTTCCTTCTAGTTCGGCAGAGAGCTCTGTTATTCGTAATTATATCGATTGGTTATTAGCTATACCTTGGTCTAAAGAAACGGTCGATGATTTAAACATCAACAAAGCAGAGAAAATCCTTGATCGAGATCATTATGGTTTAGAGAAAGTAAAAGAGAGAGTGCTTGAGTATTTGGCGGTTCAACAGTTAACGAACTCTTTAAAAGGCCCTATCCTCTGTCTCGTTGGACCTCCGGGTGTAGGGAAAACAAGTCTCGCGAAATCAATCGCCTCCTCACTCAACCGTAATTTTGTCCGGGTATCTTTAGGCGGTGTCCGTGATGAATCAGAAATTCGCGGCCATCGAAGAACATATGTTGGTGCAATGCCTGGTAGAGTGATCCAGGGAATGAAAAAAGCAGGAACAGTCAATCCAGTATTTTTATTAGATGAGATTGATAAAATGTCTAATGATTTTCGTGGAGACCCTTCATCAGCAATGCTTGAAGTATTAGATCCTGAGCAAAATCATAACTTCAGTGATCACTATATTGAAGAGACGTATGATTTATCGAAGGTTATGTTCATTGCTACGGCTAACAATTTAAGTACAATTCCAGGACCATTATTAGATCGCATGGAAGTTATTTCAATTGCTGGTTATACAGAACATGAGAAGCTTCATATTGCCAAGGACCATCTTCTGCCAAAACAAATTAAAGAGCATGGTCTTTCGAAATCTCAATTGCAAGTGAGAGATGATGCTGTTCAAGGTGTTGTCCGTTATTATACAAGAGAAGCTGGTGTTAGGAGTTTAGAACGTCAACTGGCTGGTATTTGTAGAAAAACGGCAAAGATTATTGTATCAGAGACGAAAAAAAGAGTTGTAGTTACGGCGAAATCCCTTGAAGATTTCTTAGGTAAGAAACGTTTTAGATACGGCCAAGCGGAATTAGAGGATCAAGTCGGTATCGCTACAGGACTTGCTTATACAACTGTAGGCGGAGATACACTTCAAATCGAAGTCTCTTTATCAAAAGGTAAAGGCAAGTTAGTCTTAACTGGTAAACTTGGTGATGTGATGAAAGAATCCGCTCAAGCAGCTTTTAGTTATGTGCGTTCAAATGCGAAGGAATTAGGGATTGATGAGAATTTTCATGAGAAATTCGATATTCATATTCATGTTCCAGAAGGGGCTGTCCCTAAAGATGGTCCATCTGCAGGAATCACAATGACTACTGCACTTGTTTCAGCATTAACCGGTGTACCAATTAGAAGAGAAGTAGGAATGACAGGTGAAGTAACGTTGCGTGGTCGTGTCTTACCTATCGGGGGATTAAAGGAGAAATCACTAAGTGCTCATCGAGCGGGATTAACGAAAATTATCTTACCGAAAGATAATGAAAAGGATATAGATGATATTCCAGAATCGATTCGTGAGGAACTTTCATTTGTGCTTGTATCCCATGTAGATGAAGTGCTTAAAGCAGCGTTAGTAGACGGGGTGGAACAATGAAGGTTGTAAGTTCAGATATTGTCATCAGTGCCGTAAAGCCTGAGCAATATCCAGATGTAGAATTACCAGAATTCGCATTAGCAGGTCGATCGAATGTAGGGAAATCTTCTTTTATTAATAAAATGTTGAATCGTAAAGGATTAGCAAGAATATCTTCTAAGCCTGGTAAAACGCAAACATTAAACTTTTATCTTATTAATGAAATCTTACATTTTGTTGATGTACCAGGATATGGCTATGCAAAAGTGTCAAAAAAAGAAAGGGAAGCATGGGGGAAAATGATTGAGACATACCTCACTTCTCGAGATCAATTACGAGCGGTTGTTCTGATTGTGGATTTAAGACATCAGCCTACTAAAGATGATGTTATGATGTATGAATTCCTTAAACATTATGAGATTCCTTGTATCATTATTGCCACAAAAGCCGATAAAGTGCCAAAATCAAAATGGCAGAAACATATTAAAGTGACGAGAGAAACCCTTGATGTTGACTCTAGTGACTCCCTTATCTTATTCTCTTCAGAAACAGGAAAAGGGAAAGAGGAAGCATGGGCTGTTATTAAAGGATTGATGTAATCGGGTTCAAGGTTAAAATCAAACAAACATTTAAAAAGGCGAACAAACCGGACAAAGCCGGATTTGTTCGCTTTTTTTGTTAAAGATTTAATTCGCTATATCTTTCATCTTGGTAGTATTAATGGTTATCAAAATAAGTTAAAAGTTAATCATTTTTTGAGAAGTTTACGTTTATTTTTCTGAATTTAGGGAAATTAGACTATGTACGTGAATTTCGGTTTACATAATTTCACTTGTGAATCAAGTGAGCCCTTTTCCCGCTATACTTAGTAATAGAGATGATATAGGAGGATACATGTTTAATAAGGAGGATAGAGTATAAGAGGGATGTGTGAGACTTTCTTACAGTTTTATATCTCAAAATATCATAAAATATGAATTTTGAGAATAATTTGTAAGAGTGGTAAGGTTGATAGCGTATATGAAAAAAGAACATACAAGGGGGATATTTTACTAGTGAAAAAGATACTTAAAGGAATGATTGTTGCTGCATCTGTAGCTGTATTAGCTGCATGTGGCTCAAATGAAGAAGCGAGTAGTGGAGGAATGGATTTAGCAGAGGAAGGGAAATTCACTTATGCTTCATCGGGAGAATTTAATCCATTTAGTGTAACGCAAGATGATGGTTCAATGACAGGTTTCGACATTGAAGTAGCAGAAGCAGTTGCAAAAGAGCTAGGACTAGAACCAGTGCAGCAAAAATTTAAATTCGGTGGAATTGTTGAAGGTGTAAAATCAGGACGTTTTGATGCCGCTGTTGCTAGTCATACAATAACAGAGGAAAGATTACAAGCTGTTGATTTCTCGATTCCTTACTACTATTCAGGCCCACAAATTTATGTGAGACCGGATAGTGATGTAGAAACATTAGAAGATTTAGAGGGTCTTGAAGTAGCTGTAGCTAAAGGAACAACGTATCAAAAAACAGTATCAGAAGTTACAGATAATATTAAGTTTTATGATAGCGATGTCGTAGCACTCGAGGCTTTATCTAGTGGAAAGCATGATGCTGTAATTACCGATTTTGTTACAGGTAAAGAAGCGATCGGTGCGGGTATGAATATTGAGGGAAAACAGCTTTTAGAAAAAAGTGAGCAAGCGATTGCTGTAGCCAAAGACAATGACGAGCTACTTGAAAAAATTAACGATGCATTAGAGAAGCTTCATGAAGATGGAACCTTGACTGAAATTAGCAAGGAATATATCGGCGAAGATATTACTGTAGAATCAGAAGAATAATTTTCTGTTGGCGAATGCATCTCCGTTTATTGCGTGTGCATTCGCCTCTTCTATCTAAAGAGAAAATACATTTTACCTTAAGGAGGAAATATGGACATACTAACAACGTTTGTTGACACCTTCCCAATGTTTTTTGAGGGAATGCTCCTAACTTTTCAATTAACAATAGTCTCAATTTTTATTGCTATTTTTATCGGTCTCTTTTTTGCAATGTTAAAGATATCTAAAGTGAAAGTATTAGAGTGGGTTGCGGACCTCTATATCTTCTTAGTCAGAGGAACACCTCTCGTTGTGCAAATTTTTATCTTTTATTTCGGTTTAACTTCATTAAATATTTCCGGTTTTTGGTCCGTTGTTTTAGGTTTAGCCTTTCATAATGGTGCCTATATTGCAGAGATTTTTAGAGGAGCCATTCAATCTATTGAAAGTGGTCAAATGGAGGCAGGTCGATCCCTAGGGATGAGTGCAGGCTTAACAATGCGAAGAATTATTTTACCACAAGCAAGCAGACGTGCTTTGCCACCACTCGGGAACCAATTTATTATCGCGTTAAAGGATTCTTCACTAGCTTCGTTTGTAGGTGTCTATGAGCTCTTTAATATTGCCACAACACAAGGATCAATCAATTATGATTATATGACTTACTTATTGATTGTTGCCGTCTATTATTTAGTGCTTGTTCTTCTATTTACAGTTATTGTGAACCTTGTTGAGAAGAAAATGTCTAATAGTGAGCGATAGAAAGGGATGAATGTAGATGAGTGAATCAGTTATGATTAGTATAGAGAAATTAAATAAGTCTTTTGGTGATCTTCATGTATTAAAAGATATTGATTTTACAGTAAAAGAAAGCGATGTTGTTTGTCTAATAGGTGCCAGTGGTTCTGGTAAAAGCACATTACTAAGATGTCTTAACTTTCTAGAATTAAAAGATAGTGGAACAATTACATTAGAGGGTGAAGTAATAGAAAAGGACTCTCATGACTTAAATGAAATTAGACAGAGAGTTGGAATGGTGTTTCAGCACTTTCATCTTTTCCCTCATAAAACAGTCATACAAAATATAATGGAAGCACCGATGCAAGTGAAAAAATTATCGAAAAAGGAAGCAGAGGAACAAGCGTTAGTACTCTTAGATAAAGTTGGCTTATCGGATAAGAAAGATGTTTATCCATCTAAACTATCGGGTGGTCAAAAGCAGCGTGTTGCCATTGCGAGGGCATTAGCGATGAAGCCGGATGTAATGCTGTTTGATGAACCAACTTCTGCACTAGACCCAGAATTAGTTGGTGAAGTGTTAGCAACAATGAAAGAACTTGCTGAAGAAGGAATGACGATGATTGTCGTCACGCATGAAATGGGATTTGCGCGGGAAGTAGCAGATTGGGCAGTGTATATGCATGATGGTAAAATCGTTGAAGTCGGTCATCCTGAAGAGTTATTTAATCATCCAAAGGAAGAAAGAACGAAAAGCTTCCTAGATTCTGTTCTTTAAAAAGAGTTAATAATTAAAACGAAAAAACGAACATTTTCTTTGCAGATATGTTCGTTTTTTCAATGGAAGTTTCTAATAGATTATTTTCTTTTAATGAGGAAAAAGAGGCCAATGATAATAAAAATAGCAGGCCAGAATTTCGTTATGTATGAAATGATCTCACCGTAGCTACCTGCATATTGCGAAATTTTTTCATAAAATAATAAAGTAATGGCTAATACTAACATAAGAAACCCTTGCAAGAGGCCGTTGCCTGTTTTTAAGTAATATAATAAAAAGGCAAGGGCAATAATAAGGACAAAGGCACCAATATGATTAGGCCATATGCTTAAACGATCAACAATGATGAAATGTAAACCAAACCCAAAGAGAATCACACCGGGAAATATAGCATTATATTCTTTACCGCTATATGCTTGGATTAAAAAGGCCAAACCTGTAATAGCTAGTAATACTGGCCAGGTCAATAACGATTGTAAACTCTCAACCTGTAATTGCTGGATGAGAAAGAAACAGCCGTAGCCTACTAAGATAATACCGGCAAATAGTCGTTGACTTTTCATTTATTCACCACTTTCAGTTAGGTACACTTGAATATTAGGCAGATTTTTGGTATTGTACATAGTGGAGTGTTTATGATAATAAATATCAAATTATAATAGTTCTAAAGTAATCATATACTACTCAAATATCATATCATATGTGTTCATACTCTGTTCACATTTTTTCGAAAAAGCTTGTAAAGATAATGTTATAATATATGTATGTAATTATGCAATTTTTTTGGGGGGTCTACTAAAAATGCATATCGTGGTCGTTGGTCTAAATTATAAAACAGCCCCTGTGGAAATTAGAGAGAGATTAACATTCGATCCTTCTCAATTGGGTGAAGCAATGCAAGCATTGCAACAAAAGAAAAGCATCTTGGAAAATGTAATTCTATCCACATGTAATCGGACCGAAATTTATGCGGTTGTTGATCAACTGCATACAGGAAGATATTATATTAAAGAATTTTTAGCCGATTGGTTTCAAATAGATCAAAATGAATTTTCGCCCTTTCTTTTTATTTATGAACATGATGGTGCGATAGAGCATTTATTTAAAGTCGGTAGTGGATTAAACTCAATGGTTCTAGGAGAAACTCAAATTTTGGGCCAAGTTCGCTCTAGCTTTTTGCAAGCGCAAGTTGAACATACAACTGGAACAATTTTCAATCAATTATTTAAGCAGTCCATTACATTTGCTAAAAAAGCACATTCCGAAACAGATATTGGTGCAAATGCTGTATCTGTCAGTTATGCTGCAGTTGAGCTTGCTAAGAAAATATTCGGTCTAATTACGAATAAGCAAGTACTTATTCTTGGAGCAGGTAAAATGGGCGAATTAGCGATACAACATCTTCATGCAAATGGTGCGAATGTTACGGTTATTAATCGTACTTTTGAGAAAGCGAAAAATTTAGCACACCGCTATGAAGGGCAAGCGAAATTAATGCAAGAATTACAATGTGCATTAGTGGAAGCCGATATCGTGATTTCTTCTACAGGTGCAAACAGTTATATGATTACAAAAGAGATGATGGCAGATGTAGAAAGATTGCGGAAAGGTAAGCCATTATTTATGGTCGATATTGCTGTCCCACGTGATTTAGATCCAGCACTCGCTGATTTAGATAGCGTTTTCTTATATGATATTGATGATCTAGAAGGTATTGTTGAAGCGAATTTGCAAGAACGTAAAAAAGCAGCGGCGAAAATTCAATTATTAATCGAAGGAGAAATCGTTGAATTTAAACAATGGCTTAAACTTCTAGGTGTTGTACCTGTCATCTCTGCTTTAAGAGAGAAAGCTCTTGCTATTCAGGCTGACACAATGAAAAGTTTGGAAAGAAAGCTTCCTAACCTAACAGAACGTGAAAGAAAAGTGGTTAGCAAGCACACGAAGAGTATTGTGAACCAAATGTTGAAAGACCCTGTATTACAAGCAAAAGAATTGGCAGGACATAAAAATGCTGATAAAGCATTAGAATTGTTCGTGAAAATATTTAATATAGAAGATCTTGTTGTCCAGCAAATCGAAAAACAAGAACAACCAAAATCAGATCGTGTAAAGGTGCAACAGACATCCTTTCAATCATAAAAAGGGGTACTGTCCATGTTTGATATCTATATGGCACGCCTGCATGAATTTACTGTCGTTCTTTATGCAGCGAGTGTACTTCTCTACTTTATTGACTTTTTAGCAAGTAACCGGAAGGCCAATCGTGTCGCCTTCTGGTTACTTGCATTTGTATGGGGATTACAGACGGTATTCTTATTACTCTATATGTGGAATACGGGTAGATTCCCTGTATTAACGATATTTGAAGGTTTATACTTCTACGCATGGGTACTTATTACATTTTCTTTAATTATTAATCGCATTATGAAAGTCGATTTTATCGTTTTCTTCACAAATGTACTTGGTTTTTTTATTATGGCTTTACATACATTTGCTCCTATTGAGATTGAATCAGATGTGCTGGCGAATCAATTGATGTCTGAGCTCCTCTTTTTTCATATTATTGGTGCGATTCTCTCATATGGTGCTTTTTCATTGTCATTTGTATTTGCTCTTTTATATTTGATTCAATATGATTTGTTGAAGAGGAAAAAGTGGGGTTCAAGGCTTATTCGAATTGCGAATTTATCACAACTAGAAAAAATGTCTTATCTATTTGCTAGTATAGGGGTGCCTATGTTAGTGATTAGTTTAATATTAGGGATACAATGGGCTTATATGAAATTACCAAATATGGTATGGTTGGATTCAAAAGTGCTTGGTTCCTTATTGGTACTCATTTTGTATAGTATTTACTTATATTTAAAGGTTGGCAGAGGAATGAGTGGTAAATCACTTGCTACTTGGAATGTGGCTGCTTTCCTTGTTGTATTAATTAATTTTTTCTTATTTGGAAGGTTATCGTCTTTCCATTTCTGGTATGAATAAGAAAAGGAATATGTTTTTAAAGAATAGGGAGGCTGTCATGAGAAAAATAATTGTCGGTTCAAGAAGAAGTAAGCTTGCGTTAACACAAACGAATTGGGTGATTGATCAGTTACGCCGTTTGAATCCTGCAGTTGATTTTGAAGTAAAAGAAATTGTGACAAAAGGAGATAAAATCCTGGATGTTACCCTTTCAAAGGTAGGAGGAAAAGGCCTATTCGTTAAAGAAATAGAACAAGCGATGTTAGATAAGGAAATTGACATGGCTGTACATAGTATGAAGGACATGCCAGCTGTCTTACCTGAAGGATTGACCATTGGTTGTATTCCGGAAAGAGAAGACTATCGAGATGCACTTATTTCCAAAGGCCATGTGAAATTAGCTGACTTAAAACCAGGTGCAATTGTCGGGACAAGTAGTTTAAGAAGAGGTTCACAAATTTTAGCTAAAAGACCAGATTTGGAAATTAAATGGATACGAGGGAATATTGATACACGTCTTGCTAAACTAGAAACAGAAGAATATGATGCCATTATTCTTGCTGCTGCCGGCCTATCAAGAATGGGATGGACGAAGGAGATCGTTACAGAATTTATTGATCCAGATATTTGTTTACCAGCTGTTGGTCAAGGTGCACTCTCTATTGAATGTAGAGAAGATGATCATGAACTAAGAAGGCTTTTAGATGCATTCACTTGTGAGGAAACGAAAAGAACAGTGCTTGCCGAGCGTGCATTTCTTCATAAAATGGAGGGCGGTTGCCAAGTGCCGATTGCAGGCTTTGCACGTTTAACTGAGAATGGTGAAGTAAGTTTGACTGGTTTAGTTGGTTCTCCAGATGGTCGTACGATTTATAAAGATATGGTTGTTGGTGATGATCCTGAGACAATAGGGTATCAAGTAGCAGAAAACTTATCGGAATTAGGTGCAAAAGCATTAATTGATGCTGTCAAAGAGGAGTTAGACGAAGGATGATTCATGAGGACAGTGCCTTACATGGAATGTCTGTCCTTATTCCCCGAAGTAAAGATCAATCGGAGGCTAGTGGTGATTTGGTCAGATCCCTTGGTGGACATCCAGTAATTATCCCATTAATTTCGTTTAGAGAAACAACAGAAGCCCATTCTTTAAAAACCCATGATTTCACACAATACCAATGGATTATTTTCACAAGCAGTGTGTCAGTTGAGGTGTTTTTTACATATGTGTCACAGAAGACAAACTTACCGAAGTTGGCCGTTATAGGAAAGAAAACAGCTGAAAAGTTATCAAAATATGACTTGAAAGCTGATTTCATACCAACGGAATTTGTGGCTGAAACTTTTACCCTTGAATTTTTAGCAATTTTAGGGGATGAACAAAATATATTCTTGCCTAAGGGCAACTTGGCCCGAGATTATATTAAGCAAAAGCTTATGGAAGCAAAGCATAGAGTGACTGAACGAATCGTTTATGAAAATTTTTTTCCTGATGAGAGTAAACAATTATTAACGGGTCGCTTATTGAATGATGGCATTGATATACTATTATTTACCAGCCCATCAACGATTGATCACTTTATGGAAATCGTAGAGGGTCATGATTTGAAGAATCAAATAAGTAAGAGTATCATCGGTTGTATAGGACCAATAGCTGCAAAAAGAGCAGAATTTTACGGTTTGAAGGTACATGCTGTACCAACTATATATACATTTAAACATTTAATTAAGGAAGTAGTAAAAGTCATTTCTTAATCAAGTTGGAGGTAGTACAATGGATAGTCAATTTAATCGTCATCGCCGTTTACGTCGGACAGCTAATATGCGCAATTTGGTAAGAGAAACACATCTACATGTGGAGGATTTTATTTATCCAATTTTTGTTGCAGAAGGACAAGACATAAAAAAAGAAATTCCTTCTATGCCAGGCATTTATAATTTATCATTAGACCATTTAACTGAAGAGATGGATGAGGTTGTATCTCTAGGTATCCAATCTGTTTTATTATTTGGTGTTCCTCTTGAAAAGGATGCTTGTGGTACGCAGGCGTATCATGAACATGGAATTGTCCAAGAAGCAACAAGATTAATCAAGGAAAAGTATCCAGAAATTTTGGTCGTTGCAGATACTTGTCTTTGTGAGTATACTGACCATGGTCATTGTGGTTTGATTGAAAATGGCGAAATATTAAATGACGCTTCATTAGAATTACTTGTGCAAACAGCAATTAGTCAAGCAAAAGCAGGCGCAGATATTATTGCTCCTTCTAATATGATGGATGGATTTACAATCGCTATTCGTGAGGGCCTTGATGAGGCAGGCTTTGAACATATACCTGTTATGTCTTATGCAGTTAAATATGCGTCTGCTTTTTACGGACCATTTAGGGATGCTGCTGGCAGTACACCACAATTTGGTGATCGGAAATCATACCAAATGGACCCTGCAAACCGCTTAGAAGCAATGAGAGAGGCAGAATCAGATTTAATGGAAGGTGCAGACTTCCTCATTGTAAAGCCTGGGATGCCTTATCTTGATATTGTTCGCGATGTGAAAAACAATATTAATTTACCACTTGTTACTTATAATGTAAGTGGCGAATACTCGATGGTAAAGGCCGCTGCACAAAATGGCTGGATTGACGAAGAAAGAATCGTGCTTGAGATGTTAACAGGGATGAAAAGAGCTGGTAGTGATTTAATTATTACTTATCATGCAAAAGATGCTGCCAAATGGATGAACTCACACAAATAAGAAAAGAGGGATGTTTATGCGTTCATATGAAAAGTCACAAGCCGCATTTAAAGAAGCAGTTAAATTGATGCCTGGTGGAGTAAACTCCCCAGTGCGTGCTTTTAAATCGGTTGATATGGATCCGATTTTTATGGAGAAGGGCCAAGGGTCAAAAATCTATGATATTGATGGTAATGAATATATTGATTATGTCCTTTCATGGGGACCACTGATTTTAGGACATGCTAATGAAAAAGTTGTTTCTGCGGTGAAGGAAGTTGCCGAAAATGGCACAAGCTTCGGGGCGCCAACGTTGATTGAAAATGAATTAGCACAGCTCGTCATCGATCGTGTTCCTTCAATTGATGTGATTCGTATGGTTTCATCAGGTACAGAAGCAACGATGAGTGCATTAAGATTAGCTAGAGGTTTCACAGGACGCAATAAAATAGTTAAATTTGAAGGCTGTTATCACGGTCATGGAGATTCTCTCTTAATTAAAGCCGGTTCTGGTGTAGCTACACTTGGATTGCCTGATAGTCCTGGTGTGCCTGAAGGTATTGCAAAGAATACGATTACAGTTCCATACAATGATCTTGAAGGTGTTAAATACGCTTTTGAACAATTTGGTGAAGATATCGCTGCCATCATTGTTGAACCTGTTGCTGGTAATATGGGAGTTGTCCCACCAGTAGAAGGATTTTTACAAGGGTTACGTGATGTGACAACTGAATACGGTGCCATTCTTATTTTTGATGAGGTAATGACAGGTTTCCGTGTTGATTATAACTGTGCCCAAGGTTTCTTCGGCGTTACACCTGATTTAACTTGCTTAGGAAAAGTAATAGGTGGTGGACTGCCTGTTGGTGCTTACGGTGGTAAACGAGAAATTATGGAGCAGGTTGCACCAAGTGGCCCCATTTATCAGGCAGGTACATTATCAGGGAACCCGCTTGCGATGGCTGCCGGTTATGCAACATTAAGTCAATTAACACCGGATACGTATGCTAACTTTATTAAGAAAGCTGATAAACTCGAATTAGGCTTGAGAACAGCAGCAGAAAAATATGAGATTCCACATACAATTAACCGGGCAGGATCGATGATTGGACTATTTTTTACAAATGAAGATGTCATTAATTATGATCAAGCGAGAACGTCTAATCTTGACTTCTTTGCCTCTTATTATCGTGAAATGGCGCTTCAAGGCGTATTCCTTCCACCATCACAATTTGAAGGTTTATTCCTGTCTACAGCATTAACGGATAAAGATATTGATCAAACAATTGCCGCAGCAGAAAAGGCTTTTGCGAAATTGAAATAAGTTTTTAGCGAACAATTCCATTCCGGAATTTGTTCGCTTTTTTATTCTCGATCGAAAGATGCCAATCTTTTTGAGAGAGGGGCAAAGAGAAGAACAACGGTAGCCAGAATGAAAAAGAAAAAGGCTCACATCGAAAAAATAGTCAAAGTGGATATAGTCACTTATGTAGAAAATAATTCTCTGTTGGAAAAGATGTGAGATTTTAAATTCACAACCCCTAAATTAATCTATTCCTCTTTAACAATATAGTTATTCTATCGAAGACGTGCTCCTTTCTAAGTAAAGTAATCATAATTCACTTTTCCTCCTCATAAAGTGTAAGAGAAAAGATGTTATTGTTTTTGATGATATGGGAGGAGGAGTCGATATGTCTCAAGGAAATCCGTCGAACTTGCGGTTTTCATTAGAGGAATCCGTTTGGTTTCAAAAAGGACAGGAAGTATCACAATTACTTTCGATTTCACTTGATCCGAATATAACGATTCAGGATAGTGAGCAGTATGTAACGATTCAAGGTGCACTAGAACTAACAGGCGAATATCATCGTGATGAATCAACCGAGGACAGTATGAATGAACCGCCATCAACATTAAGGTTTATCCAATCTGTGGAAGAAAGGGAAGAGGGGGTATGTGAGTTTACACACTACTTTCCTGTAGATATTACGATCCCGAATAACCGTATTGAGAGATTGGATGATATTGATGTCCAAGTAGAGTCATTTGATTATATGTTTCCTGAAAGAAGTTGCATGAAACTCCATGCTAATTTGACGATATCTGGTTTGTATGGTGACCAACAGCATGTGGCATATACTGAAGATGAGAATAATGTGCTTGAACTTGATACGGTAGAACGTTCAACGGTTCAGGATCAAGAAGAAGAAGACACAGACACCAGTCGTGAAGAAGAACAAACAACAGAAATTAACTTCTCCCTACCAGAGGAGAATGAAAAAGATGAAGATGTGTTTGTTGCTGAAGCGAAGCAGGAGCCAGAAGTGGTTGAAGAAGAACCGGTATTAAATCGCTCCTTACCTATTCTTGAGCCCCAAGAAGAAGAACCCATTGATATGCCAGAGGTTTCTTTTATAGCTAATCGATATGAAGAGAAAAAGCAGGAAGCAGAAGAGATTTTTGAGGTTAAGCAAGTAGAAGAAACAAAACCAGTTCAAGAGCTTGAAGAATTGAAAGATGAGCTTGAATCCTCTTCAGAAGAAGTGAAACCACAAAAGAAAAAAGTAAAGGGCAAGAAAAGCATGAGTTTGACGGAATTTTTTGCTCGTAAAGAAGATGAAGAACAATTGACGAAGGTTAAGGTATGTATTGTCCAGCCTAATGATACGATTGATCTTATTTCAGAAAG
Organism: Cytobacillus sp. FSL R5-0569; assembly: GCF_038007265.1. Lineage (NCBI taxonomy): Bacteria > Bacillati > Bacillota > Bacilli > Caryophanales > Bacillaceae > Cytobacillus > Cytobacillus sp. FSL R5-0569. The sequence continues at coordinate 3,380,433 of NZ_JBBOWW010000001.1, read as the reverse complement.
ATATGATGTGACACCACAAACATTAATGAGAGCCAATCAACTAGAATTGAATCAAGAAGTGCATGAAGGCCAAGTTTTATATATCCCTGTAGCTGTTACGAACTAGCGGATAAGGGGAGTACATTAAGAGCAGATCTCATCGGTCTGCTCGCATTTTTATCAGTGTCACTTGTTTACTTACACAGTTTAGGTAAGCGAGGAAAGTGAGTGGTCTAAGTGGCAAAGGAAAATAGATTAAAAAAATATGGTCCGATCTTAAAACACTATGCACTTGAGCCAAATTTCATCGAAAGTTTTGGTAGCGTTCAAAAGGTTTACTCTAGCAAAGGTGTTTTTTCTTTAAAAAAAATAAAAGCAAATCATGGTGCGGACTTCATTCGTTATATTCAGCAATTATACCAAATGGGTTATAACCGGATCGTCCCGATTTATCCGACGGTTGATGGTAGGTATGCCGTTTTACACAACCAAAAGCTGTATTATTTAATGCCTTGGCTAGCTAATGAGATTAAAGAAGATCAATTTGAACGGCATCAACAAATGTTTAGAGAACTTGCTCGCTTGCATGTCTTAAGTACGAAAGAAGTGGAAGTCTCCAAAGAAGAACGTGAAGAGCATTATGAAAATACGTTACTAGAATGGGAAAAGCAGAGTGAATTTTTGGATGGTTTTATTGAAACATGTGAATCTAGGGAATATTTATCTCCTTATGAATTGATGTTTACACAATATTATAATGATATCGCTCAAGCTTTAACTTTCTCAACGAAGAAATTAAAGGATTGGTACGAAAAAACGAAGGAAGAGGAAAAAGTTCGTACAGCTGTTATACATGGAAAAATTTCTACCGAACATTTCTTGTATGATGAGCGCGGATATGGCTATTTTTTGAATTTTGAAGAAGCGAAGAGAAGTTCACCTATGCATGATCTTCTTCCGTTCTTATCAAGGTCATTAAAAACCTTTCCGAAGCGTGCGGACGATGCTGTCGATTGGATTTACACTTATTTTAAGCATTATCCGTTTAGAGAAGATGAAATGCTGTTATTTCAAAGTTATTTTGCTCATCCAGGGCCTGTCATTCGCGCAGCAGAAAAATATCATAATGGTAAGTCAAAAAAGAATGAAAGAAAGCATGTAGAGCATATACAAAGGCAATTTTGGTTATTAAAAAATACGGAATATGTGGCTATGAGGATTGATGAAATTGAGCGTCAGAAAAAACAAGCACAAGAAGCAGCTGAGAAGGCGAATGCAGAACAAGAAGGAGCCCAAAATGGATAAAACCTGGGCTCCTATATTCATTTTAAGAGAATCCAAATGGTAAACAAACTCACTCAGTAAAAGCAAGTTTTATATCTTAGGGTATACCTTTCTACCCCTCCTCGAAAGTTTACATTTAGGTAGTGGATTTCTCTTTTGCATCCTCATCCTGCGCATATTCCCTCATACATAGGCAGGCTCAAAATATGAGCAATTTTTTTTACAGGTTTGTTCCCTTTTTTTATTATCATGTATATAATAAAAAAAATTGGTCATCCTTATTGACTATAGTGACTATTTTTAGGTAGTATTACTTTATATTCAAACAAATGAAAAGCTTTGATAGGGAAGAGTACATTGGCGCTTTGCTTTAAGAGAGGAAAATCAATTGCTGTGAGATTTTCTAAGCGAACCCATTGGAAGGTCGCCCTGGAGCTTCTTTCGTGAACGTAGTTCTATTATTAGCGAAAGACGGGAACGCCGTTATCCATTCGAGAGTCAATTACTAAAGTTTATGGTAATTGAAAAAAAGGTGGTACCGCGGAAGCAACTCCATTCGTCCTTTTTGTGACGAGTGGAGTTTTTTATTTTGCTTTTGTTTGATTGTTAACGATAAGCGAATGTGAGAAAGGATGAATAGGCGATGGAAGAGAATAATATCACGATGCCAACAAAATATGACCCTCAGTCTATTGAACAAGGTCGTTATGATTGGTGGTTAAAAGGAAAATATTTTGAGGCAAAAGATGATCCGGAGAAAAAACCTTATACAATTGTGATACCGCCACCAAATGTAACGGGAAGGTTGCATCTTGGTCATGCATGGGATACAACGCTTCAAGATATTTTGACGAGAATGAAGCGCATGCAAGGGTATGATGTTTTGTGGTTACCTGGTATGGACCATGCAGGTATTGCTACTCAAGCAAAAGTTGAACAAAAACTGCGCGAAGAAGGAAAAAGTCGTTATGATCTTGGTCGTGAAGCGTTTGTAGAGGAAACGTGGAAATGGACGAATGAATATAAAGGACATATTAGACAACAATGGTCTAAGCTTGGTCTCGGTCTAGATTATAACCGTGAACGCTTTACACTAGACGAAGGGTTATCAGATGCTGTACAAGAAGTTTTCGTTGCTTTATACAATAAAGGTTTGATTTATAGAGGCGAGTATATTATTAACTGGGACCCTTCTACTCAAACAGCTTTATCAGATATAGAAGTGATCCATAAAGATGTTCAAGGGGCGTTCTATCATATGCGCTATCCATTAACAGATGGTAGTGGTCATATTGAAATTGCGACAACAAGACCTGAAACGATGTTAGGTGATACAGCGGTTGCCGTTCACCCTAAAGATGAGCGTTATCAACACTTGATTGGTAAAACGGTGAAACTACCTATTACTGGAAGAGAAATTCCGATTGTTGCAGATGATTATGTTGACATGGAATTTGGTTCAGGAGCAGTAAAAATTACACCAGCTCATGACCCAAATGACTTTGAAATTGGTAATCGTCATAACCTAACAAGAATTCTAGTAATGAATGAAGACGGGTCAATGAATGAGAATGCTGGCAAATATCAAGGGCTAAATCGTTTCGAATGTCGTAAACAAATCGTTAAAGATTTGCAAGAAGAAGGTATTCTTTTTGAAATCGAAGAGCATCTTCATTCTGTTGGTCATTCAGAACGTAGTGGAGCAGTTGTAGAACCTTATTTGTCTACCCAATGGTTTGTAAAAATGCAACCACTTGCGGATGCGTCTGTTGAGTTACAAAAGGGTGAAGATAAAGTCAACTTCGTTCCAGATCGTTTTGAAAATACGTATTTACGCTGGATGGAAAATATTCGTGACTGGTGTATTTCTCGTCAACTTTGGTGGGGCCATCGCATCCCAGCTTGGTATCATAAGGAAACAGGTGAAGTATATGTAGGAACAGAAGCACCGAGTGATAGTGAGAACTGGAAACAAGATGAAGATGTGCTTGATACATGGTTTTCATCAGCGTTATGGCCATTCTCTACATTAGGTTGGCCGAATGAAGAAAGTGCTGATTTTAAACGCTATTATCCGACTGATGCGTTAGTAACAGGCTATGATATCATTTTCTTCTGGGTATCTAGAATGATTTTCCAAGGTATTGAATTTACTGGTGGCCGTCCATTTAAAGATGTACTTATTCACGGATTGGTTCGTGATGCGGAAGGTCGTAAGATGAGTAAGTCACTAGGTAATGGTGTTGATCCAATGGATGTTATTGAGAAATATGGTGCAGACTCTTTGCGCTATTTCTTATCAACAGGAAGCTCACCAGGTCAGGATTTGCGTTTCAGCTTTGAAAAAGTAGAATCTACGTGGAATTTTGCCAATAAAATATGGAACGCTTCTCGATTTGCCTTAATGAACATGAATGGATTAACTTATGATGAAATTGATTTAACCGGTGAAAAATCGGTTGCAGATAAATGGATTTTAACGCGCTTAAATGAAACAATTGAAACGGTAACAAGGTTGTCCGATCGTTATGAGTTTGGTGAAGTGGGCAGAATCCTCTATAACTTCATTTGGGATGATTTCTGTGACTGGTATATTGAAATGGCAAAACTGCCATTATACGGTGAAGATGAAGCGGCTAAACAGACAACAAGATCTGTTCTCGCTTATGTATTAGACCAAACAATGAGATTATTGCATCCATTCATGCCGTTTATTACAGAGGAAATCTGGCAAAACCTCCCTCATAAAGGAGAATCGATTACAGTTGCCTCTTGGCCGACTGTGAATGAAGAGCTTTCCGATAAAGTAGCAGCAGAAGAAATGAAACTGCTTGTGGAAATTATTCGTTCTGTACGTAATATTCGTGCAGAGGTAAACACACCATTGAGTAAGAAGATTGATATGCTCATCAAAACAAAAGATGAAAATGTACAGAAGGTTTTAAGTAAAAATGTTGGTTATATTGAACGCTTCTGTAACCCTGAGCAATTAACTATTGCGATTGATGCAAAAGCACCTGATAAAGCGATGACAGCAATTGTTACTGGAGCAGAAATTATTCTGCCATTAGCAGGTTTAATTAATATTGATGAAGAAATTGCTCGTCTACAAAAAGAATGGGATAAGTTAAATAAAGAAGTGGAACGTGTTCAGAAAAAATTAAGCAATGAAGGTTTTATTAAGAAAGCACCTGAAAAAGTAATCTCTGAAGAAAAAGCGAAAGAACAAGATTATAGCGAAAAACGTTCAGCAGTTGAAGCAAGAATGAACGAATTAAAAGGTGAATAAGGTATAATAGGAGAGGAGGCGAAATATCGTCTCCTCTTATAATGGTTATATTAATAAAGGTGGCAGATAGAAATGTTTACAACATATGAAGAAGCAATTGGTTGGATTCATTCTCGTCTTCGTCTTGGGATCAAACCAGGATTACAAAGGATGGAATGGATGATGGAAAAGTTGAATCATCCAGAAAGAAGACTGAAGGTTATACATATAGGGGGAACGAACGGTAAAGGTTCGACACTTGCTTATATCCACTCGATCCTTGAAGCAGAGGGGATTATGGTAGGTACATTTACTTCTCCATATATAGAGCAATTCAATGAACGGATTACATTAGGCGGCAAGCCGATTTCTGATAAAGATATTGTCCAGCTAGTGAATGATATTTATCCACTTGCAGTAGAGCTCGAAGGATCAGAACTAGGAGAGCCATCTGAATTTGAAATTATAACAACAATGGCGATTCATTATTTTGCCCATATTGAACCGGTTGATATTGCTTTGTTTGAAGTAGGATTAGGTGGCAGACTAGATTCAACAAATGTCCTTCATCCCCTATTATCTATCATTACAAATATCGGTCTTGATCACACAGCGATATTAGGTGATACGATTGAGAAGATTGCCTCTGAAAAAGCTGGGATTATAAAGCCTGGAACACCAATTATTACTGGTGTTAAGCAAGATGAGGCAGTGGCTGTTATCGAAAAGACAGCAAAAGAAAAACATGCAAAAGTTTATCAAGCAAATAAGCAATTCCAAGCGGAGCATATCGTATCGACAGAAGTAGGTGAGGCCTTTTCTTTTCAGAATACATTTAGGCAAAGAGACTATTTAGAAATATCGATGTCAGGTGTTCATCAAGTAGAAAATGCTAGCTTGGCGTTGATGGCGGTCGATTTTCTGAATCAATATTTTTCCTTTGTGATTTCAGAAGTAAGCATAGAGAGAGGCTTGAAAAAAATGTATTGGCCTGGTCGTTTTGAGCGCGTGGCAACAGCACCACTAACGATTTTAGACGGAGCACATAATGAAGAAGGAATGGCTGCTGTTTGTGACGAATTAGAAAAGCGCTATCAAGATCGTGATATTTATTTTATTTTTGCAGCATTAAAGGACAAACCACTGCAAGGCATGATTCAAAGAATGGAGGATTGTGCGAAAGCGATTACTTTTGTAGGGTTTGATTTCCCTCGTGCGGCAACAGCTGAGGAACTGTCTGCAATCAGTCAAAAGAATCATCATTTAGTTACAGCTGATTGGCAAGAAGCAATAAAAGAAACGAAGGAAATGATGCGTGAAAATGATGTTTTAGTGATTACAGGTTCCCTATACTTTATTTCCGAAGTAAAGCGTTTTTTTGCTCATCAATAATGATTGGTTACGATGGATATTGCTTGTAGCCGTATAAGTAAAGGGCGTCAAATACTTTTAGAATCGCCCTTTACTTTTTAGTTGACCAACATGAATAGAGCAATTGGCGTTTTCTCATTATGTGTCTTATTCAAGAGGGAAATCCTTTTCTTGAGCAAAAAAATCACTAATCGGGATATAGTTCACTGTTGTTCCCCCACTCATAAGGTAAACGCCATTTTTAGCAATGATACTGCCATTAAATTCTCCTCCATAAAAGGTTACACTTCCATATGGAGCAAATACAACTCCGCTAAATCGTTCAATCCATTGACTTTGTGAACCGATATATACATCACCGGTAGCAATAATTACTGCTTTTGAAAAGGAGTTTATATAACGGTATTTTTCGTCAAGATATGGAGAAATGGTAATATCTTCGCCAAATAATTTCATATTTTCACTTTTTACTGAGGAACCATAGCCATTTGCTTCATACCATCCTGCTGGTTTGGTTTTAAGAAGAGGGTAAGAAGGGATGCTACAACTCGTTAACTTTTCTAAAGATGATCCTTTTTGATAAGCGGATAAATCTATATTATTCGGATGATACAATTCTCCAACATATGTTGCTAAAGCGGAAGGAGAAAAGGATGGAGTCCAATCAACCGTCAAGTCTTGATGAGAAAAAAGCGCCTTCTCAAAGTAAGCATCTTTGATGTATGTGTCACCACCAATATGTACGTTATCTTTATATGTTCCTCCAGGTAACACTGCATCCTTCATTATTGTTAAAGGTTGATAAAAAGTCGTATCCTTAATATTGGCCCTTCCATTCACAACGGTATGACCATAAATAGAACGTCCACCTGAGGCTGAAAAGTCGCCGTTAATACAAACTTGCCCTGGCTTAGAAGCTGATCCTAACCCTGCACTACCTCCTTGTAAATTTACATCTCCATCTATAAATAGATTAGAAACACTACTTAAGGCGCCGCCATTGATCTGGGCAGTTTTTAATGAATCTCCAATATATATGGTGGCATCGCTACCATTGATTCGGTTACCATGAAAGGCAAATGAGGAACCATGGAGAAATAGTTGACTTTCTATCATACATTGATAAAAGCTGTCAGAGCAAGTAGAATTCTCTCCTTCATCAGGGTCCTCGCCATTATCTTCTCCGTCGCCGGGATTCTCCACGTTTCCGGAATCGTCCTCTTTATCTCCTATCAGCAGTTTGTTTATTTTTGTATGAACACCGAAAGTATCTTCTCCGCCTGCAAGAGTGAATTGAACATCAATAACATCACTAGAAATGAGGCAATCCTCAAGAGGTTTCACATCATCTTCATGATAACTACAATAAGGATCTGCTGTGCTTTGATTAGCAGGTTTAATCGAGATGTCTTTGAAGTGAATATCATTTCTTAATAGTAAAGAAGGTAGCGATAAAGAATATTGTGGCGTTGTTGCATATTTTACTTGATGTAAGTCTCTTAAATAAGCCATAATGAGGTTAGATTCTTGCCTTAAATTGACAGAAGTAAAAGTCTTACTTTTTGTTTTCTCTATTGAAATAAAAGTACCATAAATGACAGAACTAATAATTGAAAGGATAGCAATGGTCGCTAGTACTTCAATTAATGTCATACCTATGTTATTTTTATAGTTATATTGACCCATTTCTTTATACCCCCTTCATACCTTTATTTTACATAATAATTACCTGGAGGTGAATGAGGAATTTTTAAACTATTAAAAAAACAAAAGGGGTTAACACTCATTGAAGTCATTGTTTCTCTTTTGTTAATCACGATTGTACTTACTGCGTTTATTTCTGTCTTTATCAATGCAAACGGACAAATAACAAGAGCGGAGAATGATTTTACTGCATTACAACTAGCAGAGAAAGCATTAATAGAGGGAAAGTGCGGTCAAGAAACTGTTGATATAAACGACCAAGAATATGTTATTAAGGTGATTCAGAAGATGGTAGAAGAAAAAGCAATACTGAAGGTTACTGTCTCTACTGGAAAGGAAGGAGATGAGCCTTTAGAGGAACTCTATGGTATATCACAACTTGAAGGTGAGGGTTCAAGGTGCGAGTAAAGGAAAATGGCGAAAAGGGGTATGCACTTGTTACTGTTCTCTTGCTTATATTGTTGCTATTTATTATCATCCCACCGCTTTTGTTAGGTGTCCTTCAATCAACCAAACAAATCACACAAAGTCAATTTGATATCCAACATCGTCGTTTGATTGAAGTAGGAGTAACCCTATTTGCTACCCAAGAAGGGAACAAGGCGATCGCGCTATCTGACCATCACTGTGTGGTTTTCGCTACAGATACATCTTGGGTTGAGATAGAGGATGAGACGAGTGCTTGTAAATGTGACAATGCATTGGATATAGAAGGGTTAGGTATAATCCCTATTTATAAAAATAAGTGCGGATCTGCAATGGCATTCGTACATGAAGGTGAAGAAAAATGAAAGCAAGAATAATTCTAACAAGTATTGTACTAATTCTTCTGCTCATCATCGTTTGGCAGTATGTTGCTCATGCCACTCCTCCTTCTATTCATTCAAGCAAAACGAAAGTGGCAGATGTGGTCATTAAAGGTTTAAGTGAAGGAGAAATAAAAAGTAAGTTACTGCAAAAAATAGAACAATGGCGAAATAAAGCACAAATAAAGGTTGCCTACCTTGATGAAGAATGGATACTTGACCCGCAATTATTTCGCTTTAACGTGGAGGATACTGTTGAAGAACTAACAGAAGGAACAAATAATCCACTTTTTGTTGAATATGATAAGCAATTATTTTATGAGCGTGTAGAAGAATTATTTTCACAATTGACGTTGAATGAAGAAGAAATGAATAAAATCTATGAGGACATTGTAGATAAAGTTAGTAGATTAGAAACATCCTATAATGTGCAAATAGAGGAATACTTACCTGTAACACTTGTACAAGAACCACTCGCTCAAGTTGTACTACAAGTAGATGCTGATTGGAGTGGCTATACCCAATCCATTGCTATCGATAATCGTTCCCTTTTCTCTGTGTTAGATCAATTCGGTGAGGAAAATGATCTACATATAATAGCAACAGGCATTTATCAACTTACCTTACATACGAATTTTTCCATTGAAGAAAGATACATTCAAAATAAGCAGCCAAGCTTTACTGAGGCAGGATATGAAGCTTACGTGGACAAAAAAAGACAACATGATTTCAAATTCTACAACCCTAATACTGTCAATTATACAATCAAAATAGAAGAGAACAGGGGGAGGATGTATTTTACTTTAATGGGGCCACCATTTATTTATGATTATGAAGCCGTAATAAAAGAGACGGAGCAAATTGAGCCACTGACAAAGGTATATAACCAAGAAGGGTTAGAAGACGGTGTGAAAATGATTGAAGAGGGTGCCGTAGGTATACGGGTTGTCATTGAGCGCCAGAAGCGAAAAGGTATGTTTATAGAGACATTTGCTAGATTGAAAGATTATTATCCCCCCATATCTACAATTGAATGGAGAGGTGACGGTAGGGAAGATGAAGAGAACAAAAAAGTAACAAAGGATTCTAATGAAGAAAGTGAACCGCGTGATGATTTATGGGGGATAGAGGGCGAAAAAATGGAGAAATAAAGGAGGAAATCTCTTGCGCAAAAAATTAGGTGAATTATTAATAGATGCCGGTGTTATCACCCATGAAGCATTAGAGAAGGTATTACGGGAAAAGAACAAGAGTCAAAAGCTCGGGGATGCCTTACTACAAAGCGAATTAATAACGGAGAAACAACTCATTCAAGCGCTCGAATGGCAATTGGGCATTCCTCATGTGGACTTAACGGCTTATCCAATCAATCCCTCAATTTTGCAATTTATCTCAATGGAAGTGGCGAAGAGAAATCTTGTCATTCCTTTAAAGCTTGAGGGTGACCATCTCCTCGTGGCGATGGCGGACCCACTAGATTACTATACAATTGATGATCTTCGATTAACAACAGGGTATAAAATTCATCCAGCCATTGCTGCTAAAGATGATATTGTTCGTACGATCCATCGCTCTTATCGAGATGAACCTAAAGAAGAAGTGGCAACTGGGAATGAAAGGCAAGGAAAGCAACGAAGTAGAAGGAATGCACCGATTATCCAGTTAATAGATCAATTATTAAGTAGTGCCATTGCCATGAAGGCTAGTGATATTCATATAGATGCACAAGAAAGCAGTGTTGTTATTCGCTTTCGCGTTGATGGGTTATTACGTCGAGAGAGGGAATTACCGAAATCAATCCAAAATGAACTATTTTCAAGAATTAAAATCATGGCAGAGATGGATACAACCGAGCAAAGAATAGCACAAGACGGACGTGTCAAAATACCAATTGATTATCGCACGGTCGATATAAGGGTGTCTATTATTCCGACGGTTCATGGGGAAAAAGCGGTATTAAGAATATTAGATCGGCAAGAGCGGCTTATGAAGTTTGAACATCTTGGCTTTCAAAAAGAATATTTAATACAAATAAGGCAGATGATTCAGCAACCGGCAGGTATTGTACTAATTACAGGACCAACTGGTGCCGGAAAAACATCTACCTTATATGCCGCCTTGCATGAAATGAATAAAGAAGAAGTCAATATTATTACGATTGAAGACCCTGTTGAACAAATTCTAAAAGGAATCAATCAGCTACAAGTTCATAAGCAAGTGGGGATGACCTTTGCTAGTGGATTGAGATCTATATTAAGGCAAGACCCAAATATCATCATGATCGGTGAAATAAGAGATCAAGAAACAGCTCAAGTCGCTATAAGGGCAGCTTTAACAGGGCATCTCGTTTTAAGTACTCTCCATACAAATGATAGTGTGTCAACGGTGATGAGGTTAATCGATATGGGAATTGAACCTTTCCTAGTGAGCTCAGCATTAAATGGTGTGGTTGCTCAAAGATTGGTACGCAAAGTCTGCCTTGAATGTAGGGAAACCGTTACACCTACTTCGTATGAGCAAACGGTATTTGCTAGCAAAGGAATTGAACCTGAAAACTTACAAAGAGGGAGAGGGTGCAGTCATTGCCAGATGACAGGGTATAAAGGGAGAATCGCTTTACATGAAGTTTTTACATTAAACGACGTTTTGCGAAAAATTATTACTACTGATGATGATACTACTACATTAAAAATCGCAGCCAAGAAAGCTGGGATGAGAAGCTTATTAGAAGACGGATTGCATAAAATCTCTCAAGGACTGACGACTTTAGAGGAAGTGTTAAAAGTAACGATGTTAGAGGAAGGGGGGAGTTTGGGAAATGAAAATGATAGATTTGTTAACGAGCGCGTATAACAAACAGGCATCTGACTTACATATTAGTGTAGGGACTCAACCGATTATTCGTATCAATGGTGTGCTAGAAAGAATCACAGAGGAAATATTAACACCACAGGCGACAGAGGAGATGGCTAAAGAGATCATTCCTATTCACCTTTGGCAAAAGTTTAAAGAAAAAGGGGAATTAGATTTCTCATATGGCATTCCTGGTTTATCCCGTTTTAGAGTCAATGCTTATCATCAAAGGTCATGTATAAGCCTCGCAATTCGTGTTGTTCCAGTCAGCATTCCAACATTGAATCAGCTTTCTTTACCGCCGGTGTTAGCTAAATTAGTTGAGCAACCACAAGGGCTTTTCTTAGTGACGGGACCAACAGGTAGCGGCAAATCAACAACATTAGCAGCTATTATTCAACAAATGAATAAAACTTTTTCTAAGCATATTATCACTTTAGAAGATCCGATTGAGTATTTACATAAACATCATCGGTCAATTATTAATCAGAGAGAAGTCGGTTTTGATACACAAAACTTTGCCAACGGGTTGCGGGCTGCATTAAGACAAGACCCTGATGTCATATTGGTGGGTGAAATGCGTGACCTTGAAACGATTCAAACAGCGATTACAGCTGCTGAAACGGGTCATCTCGTTCTAGGCACATTGCATACATCTAGTGCTCCTTCAACAATTAATCGTATGATTGATGTTTTTCCGGCTGACCAACAAACGCAAATTCGCTTTCAACTTTCATCCGTCTTAGTAGGGGTTTTTTCACAGCGACTCTTGCCTTTAAAAACGGGTACCGGTCGAACGGTAGCTACTGAATTATTAGTGAATACAGCAGCAGTAGCTAACCTTATTCGTAACGAGAAAATCCATCAGCTCATCAATGTGATGCAAACATCAAGAGAGATTGGCATGCATACACTAGAGACAAGCGTAACGAAATTATTACAAAAACAGCTCATCTCTCCGGAGGTGGCTTCTCCTTTTATAAAAGAAAGGAGACGTCATGGCTAGATTCTCCTATGTCGCTAAAAGCTTAAAAGGAAAGCGGACAGGAATCATTCATGGCTGGACAAAAAAAGAGGCGGTCACTAAATTAGAGCAAAAAGGATTTCGGGTTATCGAATTAAATGAAGTGAGAGAAACATTCTGGACAAAAGATATTGCCATAAAAAAGGGATTAAAGACAAGTGTGCTTGTAGTGTATTTGAGGCAATTCGCTGCCCTTTTACAAGCTGGAATTACAGTAATTGAGGCAACAGATATGTTAGCAGAGCAGACGGAAAATAAACGTTTAAAGCAAGCATTATTAAGTATGAGAGACACTTTGGATGAAGGAAAGCCTCTATCGGAAGCAGTAAAAGAACACCCTGATTTGTTTCAGCCTTATATGATTCATATGATACATGCTGGAGAAGCCGGGGGGATGCTAGATGATGTCGTACGCCGTCTGGCCGAATATTACGAAAAACAAAATCAGCTAAAAAACAAGGTTTTATCTGCCCTAGCCTATCCTATTGTTGTCAGCATCATTGCTATTTTTGTTGTTCTATTTTTAATGCTACAAGTGGTGCCGACATTCGTTCAAATGTTCGCAGGCTTCAATGCAGAACTTCCAGCCATTACGATATTTGTCCTTCGTATTAGTGACTACCTTACGATGAACTGGTATATGATTCTCTTTTTCTTATTCGTGCTTGTACTCACGATTTTACTATTTCGTGATCATAAACTCCTTAGAGGTTGTAGAGACTGGTTATTGTTACGTACCCCATTTATCGGAAGAATGCTTATTATTAAAGAGGTCGCTTTATTTACGAGAACATTATCAAGCTTGTTAATCAGTTCTGTATCGATTGTAGAAGCACTTAAAATAGTGGAAAGAATGGCTTCCTTAACGGTAATAAAAACTATTCTACAAGATGCAAGTCTCAGTATTGAGACAGGAAGATCATTAGCGAAGCCGATGAAGAATCGTCTGCTACCTCCATTGCTTTCACATATGATTGCCGTTGGTGAAAGAAGTGGTTCCTTAGATGAGATGCTTGAAAAAGTAGCTGATTTATATGATAGTGAAATCGATCAGACAACCGAACGGATGAAAGCGCTGCTTGAACCGCTTATGATTATCATCTTAGCACTTATCGTCGGTACAATCGTTATCAGTATCGTTGTGCCTATGTTTGATATTTTTAATCATGTTGAATAATATCTACCATTTAGAGGAAAAAATATCTATTTATTTCACAGAAAAATAGGTATAATATACTTAGGTAATTATACCTATTTTAAATAAAAAGATAGAAAGGTAGATGAACATGTTGAAAAAATGGAAAAAACAGTGTAAAAATGAGCGAGGGCTAACGCTTGTTGAATTATTAGCAGTTGTTGTCATCCTTGGTATACTAGCTGCCATTGCTGTGCCTAGTATCGGAGGATTGATTGATAATAGTAAAAAGGATGCTCACGTCGCCAATGCAAGGCAGATGATTAGTTCAGCTAAATTAATGGTAGCTTCAGAGGATGTTATTCAAGAGAACAATGGAAATAAAATAATATACTTAGCTGATATAGAGGAATCTGGTTATTTGGAAAAGATGGATGATCCAGATAAAGTTAAAAATGGATATAAAAGAAATAAAAATAAAAATGGTTCCTATGTTGAAGTTGAAAAAGATAAAAGCAATATCACATACAAAGTTTTCTTAACAAACGGAGAAAGATCAGTTTCTGATGGAAATAATGAAGCCGTTCTAGAATCTGACTTATCTAGAGAAAGTGTTAAGGAATAAAGTTAGGAGGTCAATCACATACTACTAATCTACTTATTTATCATAGGCCTCATCCTCGGCTCCTTTTACAATGTTGTCGGTTTGAGGGTACCTGTGAAAAAATCGATTGTAAAACCGCGGTCAGCTTGTACTGACTGTGGCCATAACTTACAAGCGTATGAATTGGTGCCAGTGTTATCTTATTTATTTCAGCGCGGGAAATGTCGTCACTGTGGTGTGAGGATCTCGCCCTTATATCCTATTGTTGAACTGTTAACAGGGCTGTTATTCGTGCTTGCGCTTGTCACGTTAGGTTGGACGCCAGAGCTTTTGTTTGCTCTAACGTTGATATCTTTATTTATGATTATTTTCGTTTCGGATATTCAATATATGTTAATACCGGATCGTATTTTGCTAAGTTTTGCAGTCATTTTTATAATAGAACGATTGATTTGGCCACTTTCACCTTGGTGGGATAGTTTAGTAGGTTGCGCTATTGGCTTCTTTTTGCTTCTTGCCATTGCAGTTGTGAGTAATGGTGGGATGGGCGGTGGTGATATTAAACTGTTTGCGTTATTAGGGTTTGCTCTTGGTGCAAAGCTTGTCTTGTTAACCTTTTTCCTTGCGACGATTTACGGCGCTGTATTCGGTTTACTAGCTATGCTAGTAGGCAAAGTTAAACGAGGCAACCCCATCCCCTTTGGCCCCTTTATTGCAGCTGGAGCGCTTTCTGCTTACTTTTTCGGCAAAGAAATATGGCTGTATTATTTACAAATCTTCTAGTTTAGACAAAGGAGTTTAAATGATGGCTTTATCTTTCTTAAGAAAAAGCTTTTGTAATATAGTCATAGAGGATGATTGCATTCGCTATTGCCAAGTGAACAAGCGGCAGTTTCCCTATGGTACAAAGCTAGCAGTGAAACCTATTGCAAAAGGAATCATTGAAGAAGGAAAAATAATAGATGAAACGGGGTTATCCTTAATCCTCCAAAGCTGTGTGGAAGACTGGCAGCTTCATCGGAAAAAAGTTAGATTTATAGTTCCGGATGGACAAAGTGTTGTAAGGTCAGTAGTTATTCCTGATGAAGTGCCTGCAAAGCATATTCATGGATATTTGGATATGGAAATAGGGGCTAGCATTCATTTACCATTTCAACAACCAGTATTTGATTATCACCTCATGCCTAATAAAGAGGTGAATGAAGAGAAACGTGTGTTGTTAGTTGCTGCGGAGGAGACGCTCGTTCATCAGTTTGAACAAGTAATCGCTCAAGCTAATGTTTACCCAGAAGAAGCAGAGATCACAGCATTATCTTTATGGAGGTTGAGCGCCTATTTAGGATTAGCAGAGGATAATGAGAGTGTTGTTATCATTCATTTTGAAAAACAAGGTGTTCATATCTCTATCATTCATCATGGCATTCCTATGCTTGTTCATTATTTACCCTATGATGACAATATAGAATTAACCAATGATGATTATTTATTTACCGAAGTGTATCGTGAAGTGGATCGATTACAAGATTTTCATTTTTTCACCCTTCAACAAACCAATCATGCAACTACAAGTGTTTTATTAAGTGGTGAAAATATTATACATAGTTTTCAGTTGTTTTTAAGTAGTAGAATGACAAGCCGTATAGCTATTGTTGACGCTAGGAAAATAATGGATGATGAAACGATTGTACCTTCGATGAATAAGGTGCTGGGGTTAGCGTTAAAGGATGTGCTTTAAATGACGGTCAATATAAATTTGTTGCAAAAGCAAAAGCCTTTAGTTAACCCAACTTTTATAGTTATCTTGTTGGTCATCCTGCTGCTACTCTTAGCTTCGATTTTCGTAGGAGCCTACAAAATAAAAAGAAGTATCCAATCAAGTGAGGAAGAATTAGCGTATATACAAGTTGAAATAATAGAGCAAACAGAAATGTCGAATGAGAGAGAGCAATCACAATCGCTAGAAGAGTTAATGAATGCAACAACTTGGCTAGAACAAGAACGCGTGAATATCACCGGGTTTTTATCTGAATTAACAGCTCTTTTGCCAACAAGAGGCTATATTCTTTCGCTGCAGCTATCGAACAAAAATGAGGTTGAGATGCTTGTTCAATTTGATACACAAAGAGAAGCAGCTTATTTATTGCACAGTATTAAACAAGCTGATTGGTCTATAGATGCGTCTTTAGCAACGATTAATGAACAACAGGCAGCTGAAATGGAACGGTCTCGTTTTGAAGCAAGTTACTCCTTCACGTTTGATCCCTCTTATTTCTCAATTGTAGAGGAGGAAAAACGTTGACTGTGTTCAAAGGAAGTAAATATTGGTTGTTGGTAATTGTTTTATCCATGCTTATAACAGTTGTATTAACCTACGTTCTTTACTTATACCCACTCAAGTTAGAGGAATCGGCCATAAAAAAAAGAGTCATTACAGAAGAAGCACGGTTAAATAGCTTAAAGGAACAAGGCTCTTCCGCAACGGTATCACAGACAGAACAATGGGAAGATGCTCAACTACATCTACCTATCGAGCCATTAGAAGAACAGTTTTTATTATTATTAGATGAAGCGGCAACGGTCAATAAGATTCAGCTTACACAAATGGCCATTAATGTTGAAAGAGTTCATTCGGATGAGACGGCAAATAGTGAAACAATCAATGATATTTCGACAACATCAGAAGAAGGTATTGTTGAAGTAAAGTTGCCCAATGGATTAGAAAAGACCGTCATTAGCATGCACTTGCAATCTCAAAGCTATGAGGATTGGCTTTCATTCACAGAGGAATTACAGCATCTAGAGCGGTATACAACCATTGAATCAATCGAAATCACCCAGGTGAAAGATGGTATAAGAGATTACACTATGGTTGTATCAGTTTATCATTTTCCTACCGCTATTGATTTAAAAGAAAATGATCCTAAAATCGTCAATGATCAAGCTGCTGGCAAGTCCTATCCTTTTGAAGATAGAGACTGATGCCTTTCTTTGACAAAGTTTTTATCCATGATGGAATTTGACGAAATCATTCTGTAACAAGACGACAAAAGTCTTGTTATTTTTTTTTTCTCCTATGATAAAGTGATGAAAATAATAGTAAAAGGTAAGAGGGAGGGAAGTGGACAAAGATGGACAAGCATAATGGAAAGGCGAGAACAATCACAATAAAATTAAATCAGGACGGGCAACCGAAGCATAAAGAAGAAGGTGTAAAGGAGCAAGCGGCCACAAAGGAAAATGAAGCGGAGGATCAATTTGATTGGATTTTACCAAGTGGAGAAGAAGAAGTAGATTGGGAGAAAGAACTTGCAGATAGAGAAAAAGTGACGAAAAAGAAAAACAAATACTGTAAAAGCACAGCTAAGAAAAGTAGTTTTAAACAAATGAAATATCAATTAAACCCGTCGATGTTTTTTACCATTCTGTTTGCTGTTGTTATCGGAACGGGATTTGGGTTGGTAATGTTAAATGTTCTCGATAAAGGGGAAACGGCAGAAGGAGGCGCAGCAAGTTCCCAAGTAGGTGCATCAGGAGCAGTAACTGCGGGTAGTGAGACGGCAGAATTACCTGCTTTAGATACGTTTATCGTCCAAGGAGGTGTTTTTACTACCAAGGATAGTGCAGAGGGTATCGCTGCTTCGTATAAGGAAAAAGGCATTCCTACATTTATCCACCAGAATCAAGAACAATATACACTTATCATCGGAGTAGCAGCTACAAGTGAAGCGGCTAAGACTATGAGTACCCAATTAGAAGGTCAAGGTGCAGAAGTGTTTGCTAAAGAGTATACGATTGATGGTGCTAAGGTAGAAGGTTTAACTGCAGAAGAAAAGAAAATCTTAGAGCTCTCACCCCAAGTGTATCAATTATTGACAGGTGAAGCGTCCCCTGAACAAATTAATGCATATTCAAGTACGCTAAATGAGATTAATCAAGGACTGAACCATGAAGACCTAATAGCATTAAAGGATAAAATGCTTACTGCTCTAAAAGCTAATAACGGAAAGGACGCTCAACAGGCAGCCTTAAATTTCCTACAATCATATACGGTCATCGTTCAAACTTAAAAGTTTCTTAGTATATTATTTTCTGGGGAATAATTTAATTTTATTTCTAATTGAATCTATGAAACACTGATTTCACTGTCTATATTTATTTTTAGCAGATTACCTCTCTTTAGCTCGATTTTCTTCGGGCTATTTTTTGTGGGAAATTCATATTATTAGATGATTTAAAATTGTTAATAGGTGGATTGTTTGATACGATAGAGAAGTATCTCCCAATTTGAAATACGATGAAAGTAAGGTGAACCACATGCAAACACAAACCCTCATACTCGCTTCCACTTCTCCTCGTAGAAAACAGCTACTTGAACAAATAAATTTATCTTTCAAAGTAAAAGGCAGTCATGTTGATGAGCAGTTTGAAGCCAATTTAAAGCCGGATGAAATTGTGCAAGAATTGGCGGAACGAAAAGCGAGAGCAGTCTACAATAACGAAAGTGATACTTTTGTTATTGGCTCAGATACGGTTGTTGTCCAAAAAGGCGAGGTTTTAGGCAAACCGATTGATGAAGATGAAGCGTATCTTATGCTTAAGAACCTATCGAACGGTACACATGAAGTGTACACAGGTGTAGCGATACTAACAGCTAATAAAATAACTCGTTTTTCTGTTGTTACAAAAGTTGAATTTTGGCCGCTTTCAGAAGAAGAAATCTATGCCTATATCCAAACGGGTGAGCCTTTTGACAAAGCGGGGGGCTATGGGATCCAAGGAATTGGTGCAACACTTGTTAAACAAATACACGGAGACTATTTTGCTGTGATGGGATTGCCTATTTCACAAACGATTAGAGAGTTGCGCAAAATGGGCTATTCACTTCCTCACCATTTGTTTGGATAATGAAAAAGGAGGAAAGGGATGCATACGGAAAGCTTAATGATTAAAGACTTCCCTCAAGATGAAAAGCCGAGGGAAAGGTTAATGCAGAGTGGACCAGAGAGCTTATCCAATCATGAACTAATAGCTATTTTATTGCGGACAGGGACAAAAAATGAATCTGTTTTGCAGCTGTCCAATCGCTTGCTAACAAAGTTTGATGGATTGCGTTTATTAAAGGATGCTTCCCTTAGCGAAATTACCGAAGTGAAAGGTATTGGCCAGGCAAAAGCCATTCAAATCATGGCAGCTGTAGAAATCGGCAGAAGAATGGCTAATTTAACCTTCGATGAAAGATACAGCATTCGTTCACCAGAAGATGCTGCTAATTATGTGATGAACGAAATGCGTTTTCTATCTCAGGAACATTTTGTTTGTCTTTATTTAAACACTAAGAACCAAGTTTTAAGCAAGCAAACCATTTTTATTGGTAGCTTAAATGCCTCTATTGTTCACCCACGAGAAGTGTATAAAGAAGCTTTCAGACAGTCTGCCGCCTCGATTATTTGTCTGCATAATCACCCCTCTGGCGATCCGACTCCAAGTAGAGAAGATATTGATGTGACGAAAAGGCTAACTGAATGTGGTAAAATAATTGGGATAGATATTCTCGATCATATTATCATTGGTGAAAAGAAATTTGTCAGTTTAAAGGAAAAAGGTTATATCTAGCACTATGTTTTTATTTGACGATACGATATAATATTGTTTATGATTTTTTAGGGGAAGTATAGTATTTTACCTATCATTTTTTTAAGAATGAGGGACTGTCAGATGCCCTATTAAATAAACCTTATTTTAAAAATCGTATAGTATCAGAAAGGGAGATACAGGAATGTTTGGATTTGGTACAAAAGACCTTGGGATAGATTTAGGAACAGCAAATACACTTGTGTATGTAAAAGGTAAAGGAATCGTTGTTAGAGAGCCATCGGTCGTGGCACTTCAAACTGATACGAAACATATTGTTGCCGTTGGGAATGACGCTAAAAATATGATTGGTCGTACACCGGGAAATATCGTGGCATTAAGACCAATGAAAGATGGCGTAATTGCTGATTATGATACGACAGCAACAATGATGAAATATTATATGAAACAAGCGAATAAAAATAAGGGCATTTTTTCAGGTAAACCGAATGTTATGGTCTGTGTACCATCTGGCATTACTGCAGTAGAAGAAAGAGCTGTAGTAGATGCAACTAGACAAGCTGGTGCAAAGGATGCATTTACCATTGAAGAACCATTTGCAGCAGCAATTGGTGCGAATTTACCTGTATGGGAGCCGACAGGAAGTATGGTTGTGGATATTGGTGGTGGTACAACTGAAGTGGCTATTATTTCTTTAGGGGGAATAGTTACAAGCCAATCAATCCGCATTGCTGGGGATGAAATGGATGATGCAGTCATTAATTATATCCGTAAAACTTATAATTTAATGATTGGTGACCGAACTGCTGAAATGATTAAATTAGAAATTGGTTCTGCTAGTGAAGCGGAAGGTGTAGAAAACCTTGAAATCCGTGGGCGTGATCTTTTAACTGGATTACCAAAAACAATTGAGATTACAGGTGATGAAATTTCAAAAGCATTAAAAGATACGGTATACTCTATTGTTGATGCTGTAAAAGTAACATTAGAAAAAACACCGCCGGAGTTAGCAGCTGATATTATGGATCGTGGCATTGTTTTAACAGGTGGAGGAGCGTTGTTACGCAATTTGGACAAAGTGATTAGTGAAGAAACAAAAATGCCTGTTCTTATTGCTGAAAATCCACTGGATTGTGTGGCGATTGGTACCGGTAAAGCATTAGATCATATTCATTTATTTAAAAATAAATCTAAAGACTCTCGTTAAGAATAGTGACCTACAGAAAAATTAGGCATTAGTGGCTGTCATTAATGCCCTGTTTTTCAAGTTTTTTTGCATAAAATATAACAATCGAGGTGTTTAGCATGCCACAGTTCTTTCTGAATAAACGCCTGATTATTTTGCTTGTAAGTATCATTATTCTCGTATCGTTGATAGGCTTTTCTTTAAGAGAGAGAGATAGTGTTACATGGCCAGAACAGTTTTTGAAAGATATGACAGGATGGGCGCAGAACATTGTTGCTGGTCCAACACAGTACATTGCTGGTTTCTTTGAAAATGTTCAAGACTTGCAAAATACATATGAAGAAAATAAAGAACTGAAATCTAGATTAGATAAACTAGCATTTTTAGAGGCAGAGGTACAATTGTTAGAAAAGGATAATGCTGAGCTTCGTGAAATACTAGAAAAAGAAGATAGTTTAACCGACTATGAACCTATACAGGCTACAGTAATCGGTAGAAATCCTTTAAGGTGGGAAGAAAAGCTTACCATAAATAAAGGAACCAGAGACGGCATCGAGGCAAATATGGCGGTTATTACAGCCAATGGACTGATTGGTAAGGTGAAAAGTGCACAAACCTTCACGTCCACGATTCAGCTGGTGAGTTCTAAAGATCCAACGAACCGTATTTCAGCTGTTGTTCAAGATGATGAGAAAAAAGAAGAAACTTTTGGTTTAATTGAAGGCTACGATGAAAAAACAAAACGTTTGCTTATGACGAAGATACCTTATGATGCAAAAGTAGAAAAAGGGCAAATGGTAGTGACATCTGGTTATGGTGGAGTATTCCCTAAAGGCTTGCCAATTGGAAAAGTTGTTGAGGTTACACCTGCGGAATATGGCCTTACACAAACTGCTTATATTGAGCCGAATGCGGACCTATATGACATTCAACATGTGATGGTAACAAAACTTAACAGCATTAATCCAGAGATTCAAGAAGAGCTTGAAGAATTAAATGAGGAGGAAGAAAGTTGAGAAAATATCTTCTCCCTCTCTTATTTATTTTCTTATTCGTCATTGAAAGTACATTTGCCCTTATGGTCGCTCCAACAGAGATGTTTGCAAATGAGAGATGGCTTATCCCGCATTTTTTACTTGGAGCGATTATGCTTTTAGTTATTTTTGGCTCGAGGAAGCTAGGTTTACTTTATGCTTTTATTTTTGGATTGCTGTTTGACATTGTTTATACTGAAATTATCGGTATTAACCTATTTTTATTTCCAGTTGTCACTTATATTGTGTATCAACTAATGAAGATCTTACAGAATAACCTTATTGTGACGACAATCATTACTCTTTTTGGTGTAGCATTAATGGAGCTAGGATCTTTCGGGGTCAACTATATTATTAGTATTACAACAATGGGATTCTCGGATTTCATCTTTATGAGATTCATTCCAACACTTATATTGAACCTCATTTTTATCGTCATAGTCATTTTTCCATTGAAGAAATATTTTGAAAGATATGTTGAACGACTATCGTTATAATGTTAAGTCTGTTCTAGTCAATAATGAAGGAAAACGAAGAAATAAAGTTGAATGACTGTTTGCAGGCAACTTTAGAAACCGGTTATCCGGTTTCTTTTGCCATATAATTATTCTTTTCAACCAGAGTGAAGATTGAGTTTGCAAGAAAAAAGGATTTTGCAAACTGATGTCGAATTTATTCCTACAATATGTATTGAGAATCAGAATGAGGCGAGATAACAGAATGGATCTGTTCTTGTCTTTCTTGAGGTGAACATCTTGAAATGAATAAAAGACAAAATGTAACGATGAAGGGCACAAAGGATGGGATTACACTCCATCTTGATGATGCCTGTTCTTATGAGGAACTTAAAAAAGAGTTAAATCATAAATTAATAGAGAGTAGTAAAAGTCAAGAAGATAAATTGATATCTGTCCTTGTACATACAGGTAATCGCTATTTAACCTCCTCTCAAGAGGAAGAGATAAAAGAGTTAATCAGGCAAAAGAAAAATCTTGTTGTGGAGTCTGTGCTTTCTAATGTACTGACAAAGGATGAGGCTGAAAAGCAAAAGCAAGCAAATGAAATCGTCTCTATAACAAAAATTGTTCGGTCAGGTCAAGTGATTGAAGTCCCGGGGGATTTATTGCTCATTGGAGATGTAAACCCTGGAGGAACAGTAAGAGCTGGTGGCAATATTTTTATTATGGGCGAGCTAAAAGGAATTGCACATGCGGGTTACTATGGTAACCAGGAGGCTGTGATATCAGCTTCTATTATGAGACCGACACAGCTTCGAATTTGTGATAGTATCACTCGTGCGCCTGATGAAAAACAAGATGAGAACAGTCGCGAAATGGAATGTGCTTATATGAATGAAGAGCAGCAGATCATTATCGACAGACTACAAGTATTGGTACATGTAAGACCAAATATATCGAATTTGCAAGGGGGATTCTAGAGTGGGAGAAGCGATAGTCATTACATCCGGAAAAGGCGGCGTTGGTAAAACAACAACATCTGCAAATATTGGTACAGCATTAGCCCTGCAAGGAAAAAGAGTGTGCCTTGTGGATACAGATATTGGACTAAGAAATCTTGATGTTGTTATGGGCCTTGAAAACCGTATTATTTATGATTTAGTGGATGTAGTTAAGGGGCGTTGTAAGATGCAGCAAGCCCTTGTGAAGGATAAACGCTTTGATGATCTTCTTTATCTCCTGCCTGCGGCACAAACAAGTGATAAGAACGCGGTTGACCCGGACGAAATGAAAATATTAATAGACGATTTAAAGCAGGATTTTGATTATATTATTATTGATTGTCCTGCGGGAATTGAACAAGGCTATCGTAATGCCGTTTCAGGAGCAACAAAAGCGATTGTTGTAACTACACCAGAGGCAACAGCGGTACGCGATGCCGATCGCATTATCGGGTTGTTAGAGCAAGAAGATCATATCGAACGTCCAAGGTTAGTCATTAATCGTATCCGACCACAACTCATGAAAAACCGTGATACGATGGATATTGATGATATTACGAGACATCTCGATTTAGAATTATTAGGCATTGTAGCGGATGATGATCAAGTGATTCGGGCGACAAATCAAGGAGAACCCATCGCAATGGATCCAAATAATATCGCATCTATTGCTTATCGAAATATTGCCCGCAGAATTCTTGGCGAATCTGTACCACTTCAACAACTTCAAGAAGAGAATACCGGTGTTTTTACAAAGATAAAGAACTTCTTCAAAGTAAAATAACAAAAGAAATCCTTAGTGAACTGTTGTCACTAAGGATTTCTTAATATTTGACATGGGAAAAGAAATAGGACTATGGAATATTCTGCTGATAGTAATAAGTAGTACAGCAAACGGTCCAAATGCACCATCCATGAATAAGCCATTCAATTGCAGAAATGTAAGCTTTTCATCAAAAAGCGACGTATAGTCAATTACCCCTGTTAGTACCCCTATCTTCTTCTATAGAAAGCACTCTAAGAGCACGATCATTCATAATAAAAGGATTCACTATCAATAGTCTAAGAGTAAACACAGATATAATGATCATTTATAAGTAGGTAGCTTTCCAACTGCATCTAGGTGTTTGACAACATAAAAAATACTTCTCCCTTATCTATCTGTCATACTTAAAAACCTCACATCATAGACTTGTACAAATGCTGATGAATAGGTGGGAAGTTATGATGAGCTCAAGAGCTGATGATATAAGAAAACGGATGGCTAAAAGAAAAAAAGAGATGGAGAAGAATAAGCCTGTTCAAAAAAAATCGAAAAAAATGAATTGGTTGCAAGATGAGGAGAGGCATGGATTTGACCAACTTCCCTCATATGATAGTCCACCTCCTAAAGATTCAAATACGAATCACCCTTTATTTAAAAAGGAGGTTTTTCTATTTAAAGTGCTCGTATCAGCCTGCTTATTCCTCATAGTAGCCATTATGTTTAAAAATGATGGAGCAATTTTTGAAAAGCCGAAAGCCTTTGTTGTAGAGGCAATGGATAAGAATTTTCAGTTTGCTACTGTTATTAATTGGTATGAAGAGCAATTCGGACAAACCTTTGCCCTTTTGCCAAAGCAGAAACAGACAGAAGAATCTGTTGAGGAAGCGCAACCAAGCTTACCAGCAACAGGCAAGGTATTACAAGCGTTTGAGCAAGATGGACAAAAAATTTCGATTGAAACAAACATGGGTGAAAAAGTAGAGGCTGCAAATGGAGGAGTCGTTGAATTTATTGGCGAAAAACCTGGGTTTGGACAAACCGTTATCATTCAGCATGCCGATCAAAGTCAATCTTGGTATGGCAATTTAGCTGAAATTGATGTAAAGGCATATGACTATGTTGAAAAAAGTGCAGAAGTAGGAGAAGCGGCTACTAAAGAGGATGGGAAAGGCTTGTTTTATTTTGCCATTAAAAAAGGGGATGACTTTGTTGATCCTTCACAGGTGATTCCTTTTGAATAAATGGATATTACTTTTTAAGCAGATACGTATCCATCCTTTACTCTGGTTGGTAGTCGGATTAGCTGTTATCACTTCTCATTTCAACGAGCTTTTTCTTTTACTATTGATTATTTTTGTTCATGAAATAGGACATGCTGTGGCCGCACAGTTTTTTTCTTGGAGAATAAAAAGCATTGTGTTACTTCCATTTGGCGGTGTGGCAGAGATGGACGAACATGGTAATCGCCCATTAAAAGAAGAGTTAATGGTAATTTTAGCAGGACCTATACAGCATGTTTGGATGATTGCTGCTGCCTTCCTATGTTTTGAATGGCAGCTAATCACACCTGAGTACTTTTCATTGTTTGTCCAGTATAACTTGATGATCTTACTTTTTAATTTGCTTCCGATTTGGCCATTGGATGGTGGGAAATTAGTCTTTTTGTATCTGTCTTATTTTTATGCATTTGGTGATGCACATAGGAAGGCGTTGCAGCTGTCTATTTTTATGCTCATATTGTTTTTAATTGCTTCTCTTTGGATTCTCCCTTTTAATATTAATATTTGCATCATCCTTGCATTCTTACTTTTTTCCTTATACTATGAATGGAAACAGCGCAGATATATATTTATGCGGTTCTTATTGGAACGATACTATGGAAAGCATAGTGAACTACGTAAATTAAAACCGTTAGTCGTTCAAGAATCTGAACCAATCATGAAAGTGCTCGAGAAATTTCAACGAGGTTGTAAACACTCGATTATTGTTGAGACGGGGAATAAAGAAAAGAGTGTGCTAGATGAAAATGAGTTATTACATGCGTACTTTGCGGAAAAGAATGTGTCAGCTCAAATAAGTGACTTAGTGTATGTTTATTAGAAGCGAGGAAAGTAGAATTGAAAAGATTAGTGATCAATACAATAAATAGAGAAAAAAGGTATGCCTTGCTCGATCAAAATGAAGTTGAAGAATTGTATATTGAACCATTACAACTCGAAACAAAAGTAGGGAATATCTATCTAGGCATAGTTGAAAAGGTTATGCCAGGGTTAAATGCACTCTTTGTCAATATTGGTGAAGAAAAGAGTGGCTTTTTGCATAAGGATAAATTGCAAAGTTATGCACTTGAAGATGATGATAAGAAGGAAAAACGTAACCTTTCTTCTTTTGTCCATCAAGGGGAAAGGTTACTTGTACAAGTAGAAAAGGATCAAACGGGAACGAAAGGACCAAGGTTAACGGGGATCGTAGAATTGCAAGGCAATTATATGGTCTATTTGCCGTATGGGAACTATCTTGCTGTATCGAAGAAAATTACTAATCAGAGTGTCAGAGAACAGTTAAAGCAAAACTTTGCGAGGTTGCTCGAAGCCAAGGAAGGGCTAGTAATTAGGACTGCTGCGAAAGATGTTGATATGGCTGTACTTAAAAAAGAATTAACGCAATTGCGTGTAAAATATCAGCAACTCTATGCCGCCTCTCTCTTAATAAAAAGACCCGGTGTTATTCAAACGGAAGATCAATTTTTACATAAAGTACGTCAAGTCATACAAAAAATGAAGAGTGGGGAAGTAATTGTGGATGATACTACTGTCAAAAAGCAGTTACAGCCTAAAGACAATGTCACATTTCACCTTCATACGGATCAAGAAGCTATCTTTACTTCCTATGGTCTTGAACGTGAAATTGAAAAAGCATTAAAAAGAATTGTATGGTTAGATAATGGTTCTTATCTGATTTTTGATGAAACAGAAGCGTTAGCTATTATTGATGTGAACACAGGTAAATTTTCTGGAAAACACCAATTGCAAGATACGGTCTTAAAAACAAATGAATTAGCGGCAAGGGAGGTAGCGAGACAAATACGTATCAGGGACCTAGCAGGAATGATACTAATTGATTTTATTAGTATGGAAAAAGAGCAGGATAGAATACATATTTTATCTGTGATAAAAGAGGCGCTAGCTACCGATGAAAGACAAATAAAAGTAATTGGATTTACACCTCTTGGTATTTTACAATTGACGAGAAAGAAAACGAAGGTGTCTCTTTCTGAAGCTTTACAGGAGAATTGTACAGTTTGTCATGGGACGGGTAAGGTATTGCGCGCAGAAACGGTTGCCTTTCGCTTAGAGAGAGAATTGTGGTCGTATCGCACCCGTGATGAGGAAGCGGTTCTTATAGAAGTGACAAGGGATGTCGTTGCTGTATACACTAAAGAGGAGTTACAGCAATTAGAAGAGAGCTGTGCGAAACACCTTGTTTTCGATTTCATCGATCGCCCAAAACCAAGCTATCAAATAAAAAGATTTGGTCCATTGAAAGAAATGCAAGTGTAATCGTATTGACAGTACAGTATGTGTATGATAACATTTTGATGTTATGTTTGTAGCGCCCATGCTACAACCGCGCAGAAAAGGTCATTAAGCTTCTGCTTTGGCAGAACACCTGGGATGGCGAGTCTTAGTCTTAAGAGGAGGTGCAGTTATGTACGCAATTATTGAAACTGGTGGTAAGCAAATCCGTGTAGAAGAAGGTCAAACAATCTACATCGAAAAGCTTAACGCAGAAGCAGGCGAAACAGTTACTTTTGAAAAGGTTCTTTTCGTAGGTGGAGACAGTGTGAAAGTTGGAAGCCCAGTTGTTGATGGTGCTTCAGTTACGGCTAAAGTTGAAAAACAAGGTCGTGCGAAGAAAATCACTGTATTCAAATACAAAGCAAAGAAAAACTATCATAAGAAACAAGGTCACCGTCAACCGTACACTAAAGTCGTGATTGATAAAATCAACGCATAAGGTTGATGATTGATGATTGATGTAAGCATTCATCGTAATCGTTCTGGACTCATACAATCATTTGAAATAAGTGGTCATGCCCTGTTTGCTAATAATGGTGAGGACATTGTCTGTGCAGGTGCATCAGCTGTTTCAGTTGGGTGCGTTAATAGCATCCATCAGTTAGCGGGAGTTACTCCGCATATTCAAATGGAATCTGGACTATTATCCTGTATTCTTCCGAGCAATCTTGCTCAAGATATAGAAGAAAAAGTCCAATTATTGCTTGAGGGTATGGTTGTCTCATTGCAAACGATCGTTGAGAACTATCCGGAAAATATAAAAATAACCTTCAAACAGTAGGAGGTGGATTTCATGCTATTAAAATTAGATCTTCAGTTATTCGCATCTAAAAAAGGAGTAGGTTCTACAAAGAACGGACGTGACTCAATCTCTAAACGCTTAGGTGCTAAGCGTGCAGATGGTCAATTCGTTACTGGTGGTTCTATTCTTTACCGTCAACGCGGTACGAAAATTTACCCAGGTGTAAACGTGGGTAAAGGTGGAGACGATACTCTTTTCGCGAAAGTGGACGGAGTTGTAAAATTTGAGCGTCTTGGACGTGACCGTAAGCAAGTTAGCGTATACCCTGCAGCTCAAGAAGCATAAGATTGAGTGGAGAACTCTAACCATTAATGGTTAGAGTTCTCTTCATGTCATTCATCCCACATATATCTCCTCAAACTGTCCTCTTTTGATAAAAGTCCGCTACTTTTTATGCATTTCTATTGATGGAACCTTAAATATAGGGGCAGATTTAAAAATTCTTACCTTTCTTTTTGCTAAGATACATACGGCTATGGTTTTTTTTTGTTATACTAACACCATATCAATGTAATGGCTGAGGACCATAAAAGAAGATGTAGGAGTCAATTATGGAAAAAGATTGGGATATTGTTGAAGTGCTACGTCATGCAAGGCATGATTGGTTAAATAAAATACAACTAATTAAAGGCAATTTAAGCTTAAATAAGGTGGAACGGGCAAAAGAAATTATTGATGAAATTGTTGTGGAGGCGCAACAAGAGGCAAAGTTATCAAACCTACAAATGCCTCAATTTGCTTCACTTTTATTTACGTACAATTGGCGAAATCCAAAATTTCAATTAGAGTATGACGTTTATGAAGTATTCAAATGTGATCAACTGGATGATAAAAGTTTAACTGATTGGACAAGATCTTTTTTCTCTTGCTTAAATGATGCTGTACAGCCATTTGCTGATAATCATTTATCTATATCAATTAATCCAGAAAAGCAGGGTGTCCGTTTCTTTTTTGATTTTAGTGGAACAATTACTTATATGCAGCAGATTCGCTTATTTTTACTAGAGCAATCAACAAGTATGGGGCTTACAGTGAGACGCTTAACAGAAGATGAAATATCATTTGATTTCTTTGTTCTTTTTGAAGAGAAGTAAAATGGATTTATTTAATAGTAAAAAGCTAGTCAGTAAAAGATATTATAAACAGCGAGAGTCAAGGGTGTTCATATTCATGTGCATCTTTTGAATAGGAGGAAGTAGATCTTATGTTTGTCGATCAGGTCAAGGTGTATGTAAAAGGTGGCGACGGTGGGAACGGAATGGTAGCCTTTCGTCGTGAAAAATATGTTCCTAAAGGCGGTCCAGCTGGTGGGGACGGTGGTAAGGGCGCGAATGTTGTCTTTATTGTTGAAGAAGGTTTAAGAACGTTAATGGATTTTAGATATAAACGACATTTCAAAGCGGAACGTGGTGAGCATGGAATGTCTAAAAATCAGCATGGCAGAAATTCGAAGGACATGATTATAAAAGTACCGCCGGGAACTGTGGTTACAGATGCTGAGACTGGTGAAGTAATTGCGGATTTAACTGAGCATGGCCAACAGGCAATTATAGCAAAAGGTGGCCGTGGAGGTCGTGGAAATTCACGGTTCGCTACACCTGCCAATCCTGCACCGGAATTATCAGAACATGGAGAGCCAGGTCAAGAGAGAGAAGTTATGCTTGAGTTGAAATTGCTTGCAGATGTAGGGCTAGTTGGATTCCCAAGTGTTGGTAAGTCGACTTTACTTTCTGTCGTTTCTGCTGCTAGGCCGAAAATTGGCGCGTATCATTTTACGACAATCGTTCCTAATTTGGGTATGGTAGAAACAGAAGATAATCGTAGTTTTGTCATGGCTGATTTACCTGGGTTAATTGAAGGTGCTCATTCTGGAGTGGGCCTGGGACATCAATTTTTAAGACATATTGAACGTACACGAGTAATTGTTCATGTGATTGATATGTCAGGAATGGAAGGCAGAGATCCTTACGAAGATTATGTGACGATCAATAATGAATTACAGGAATATAATTTACGTTTAACAGAACGTCCACAAATTATTGTAGCTAACAAGATGGACATGCCTGATGCAGAAGAACACTTAGCGGCATTTAAGGAGCAGCTTGAAGAAGAGTATCCAATTTTCCCGATCTCTGCAGTTACAAGGTCTGGATTACGTGAGCTACTATTTGCGATTGCAGATAAGGTAGAAGAAACACCAGAATTCCCACTTGAACATGAAGAAGAGGATACAGGAGTTCACCGTGTACTTTATAAACATGAAGCAGATCAAGTAGAATTTACGATTACAAGAGATTCAGCTGGTGACTTTATTGTGTCTGGTGATGCAGTTGAGAAATTATTTAAGATGACTGATTTTAGCAGAGATGAATCGGTTAG
Organism: Cytobacillus sp. FSL R5-0569; assembly: GCF_038007265.1. NCBI lineage: Bacteria > Bacillati > Bacillota > Bacilli > Caryophanales > Bacillaceae > Cytobacillus > Cytobacillus sp. FSL R5-0569. The sequence continues at coordinate 3,349,609 of NZ_JBBOWW010000001.1, read as the reverse complement.
ACGTTTCGCCCGTCAATTAAGAGGGATGGGTGTAGATGAAGCATTACGCGAAAAAGGTGCAAAAGACGGGGATATCGTCAAGTTATTAGATTATGAATTTGAATTTATTGACTAACCTTAAAATATCAATGAGGTGAAAGATGAAACAGGATAAATTAGATAAAAAATTCTTCCTTGTCCGAGAAGATGTATTGCCTGAGGCTATGAAAAAGACTTTGGATGCAAAAGAAATGATTGAAAGGGGAAAAGCAGAATCTGTCTGGGACGCTGTCCATAAAGTAGATTTGAGTCGCAGCGCATTTTATAAATATCGCGATACTGTTTTTCCTTTTCATACAATCGTGAAGGAAAGAATTATTACATTGTTTTTTCATTTGGAGGATCGTTCGGGCACATTGTCACAATTATTAAGTATTGTGGCTGGATCAGGTTGTAACGTATTAACCATCCATCAAACCATTCCGATTTTAGGTCGTGCCAATGTCACCTTGTCACTAAATGTTGCTGATATGGCGGTAGGAATCGATCATTTATTATCCGATTTAAGGAAACTAGAATTTGTAGATAAAGTAGAAGTATTAAGTTCAGGCGCATGAGTTAAAACTCTTGCGTCTTATTCATTTTAAAAAAGAGGGTTATTATACCTAAAATGAATCACTCAAACAGCTTAGTAAAATAAAATGGTGAAGTTTCAAACATACATGTAGAAACGAGTCAGGGGCAATGAAATAATAGGCAAGTCAAACCGTATTTGTTTACTCATCGACAGCTCATATAAACTATCTCGATTTTAATAAGAAAGATATCTTATAAAAAAAGATAAAAACCTCTTTTACATCCATAAACTAAAGTGTTAAAGTATAGTATAATGAGTTTTTTCATAATTCAAATTTGTTGTGGCTACATAGAATGAAGCTACTGATGAAAGGTGTTCACAATGAAAAAAATAGGCTTCTTAGGACCAGTTGCTACTTTTACAGATATAGCCGTTCGCGGCTTATTTCCAGAAGATAGAGCAATTCCACAAGCAACCATTCCTGCTTGTTTAGATTCTTTAGCAAATGATGAAATTGATTTAGCTGTTGTACCAATTGAAAATGCATTAGAAGGATCAGTTAATATTACTTTAGATTATTTAGTTCATGAGGCACTTTACCCAATTGTGGGTGAAATGACCATCCCTATTAGACAACATTTACTTATTCATCCTAGCCAAAAACTAGAAGATATTCAAACGGTATATAGCCATTCTCATGCGATTGCTCAATGCCATCGCTTCCTACATTCGACTTTAAAAGCTGTTGAACTTGTTAATATGACATCAACGGCTGCAGCTGCAAAATATGTAAGTGACCATCCTGACGAAAAGGTTGCTGCAATAGCCAATGCTTTAGCAGCAGAAGAATATCAATTAACCATTGCTCACCAAGATATTCATGATTATTCACATAATCATACACGGTTTATTGTAGTGGCAAAGCAAGATTGTCACCTCAAGACAGCGCAGAAGTCAAAAGGATATAAGACAACTGTTATGGTCTCGTTACCTGATGATCGTGCTGGAGCGCTTCACCAAGTGCTATCCGCCTTTTCATGGAGAAATTTAAATTTATCAAAAATCGAGTCAAGACCAATGAAAACAGGATTAGGGAATTATTTCTTTATTATTGATATCGACCAGAAAATAGATGATGTCCTTATTCCGGGCGTAAAGGCGGAATTAGAGGCATTAGGTTGCAAAGTGCAAATTTTAGGTAGTTATCCTTCATATCAACTCGGGAAAATAGAAGAATTGACTCATAAATAACAAAAAAGAAAGTAGAGTACATGCTCTACTTTCTTTTTATAAAGTACCATTTCCTAGCAAGTATTATGTATCTATTTCGATAAGAAATCCTGATTTTTTCAATGCCTCTTCTGCTTCGTCAAGCTTTGCTTCACTGCTGCTCGTAATCGTGTGTAAATGAATCCCACCTGTTAATTCTGATAAATAACTAGATTGAGTAGAATGAATTTTCTTCATAAACTGTTTTACTTCTTTGCGGTCAGAAACCATAATAGATGCTGTCAAATCACCATATACTGGATGCTCGATTGTGACATCTTTTACGGTGACCCCATGATCAACAAGTAAGTTTAACTCTTCTTCAGTTTGTTCAGGTGAATGGTTACTAGCTATTGTTCTTGTAGCTACCGGATGTGGTGAAGTATGATTTAACCTTAAGTATCCTTGACTTGTGGCAATAATTGGTTCGCTTCTTGCTTTTAACAGTGTAATATCACCAACGATTACTTGTCTGCTTACATGGTACTTTGCTGCTAGTTCACTACCTGTAATAGGCTCTTCACTTTCCTTCAATAATTGTAGTAGTTTCATCCGTCTGTCTTCTCCAAGCACCTTTTTTTGTTCGCTCATTCTTAATCCCCTCTACTATAACCATAATCAATAATTTTACCATAGGAAACCAGTATAAATAAAGTTATCCCATGCTTTCCTTTATTGTTGCTAGCAATTCGGCAAGTGCGATTAATTGTTCTTTCGAGGTTTCTGTTCCAGTAGATATTCTGAAAAATTCTTTCGCCGCTTTTCCATTAACACCGATGGCAGACATAGCTGAGGATGGCAATTGCGCATTGGTCGCACAAGCACTACCAGTAGCAATGCAAAAGCCTTTTCGGTTCGCTTCTAACATCACATACATTCCCTCAATTCCAGGTATTCGCATCCCTATAGTAGATGGGATTTGTCTTTCTTTTGGTGCCTCATAAATAATAGAGTCAAAATGGACACAATGAGTGATGAAAGCTTGGCGAAGGATTTGTGCGTGCGTTCTTGTTTGTTTCCATGTTCTCATACTTTCATCTGCAGCTATTGTCATAGCGACTATAGCTGGTAGATTGACTGTACCTGGCCTCAATCCCTTTTCATGTGAAGTATTTGGTAGTAAGCCACGAATGGGATGTGCAGGATGTATATAGGCTAAACCGGCTCCTTTTGGTCCGTAAAATTTATGGGCAGATATTGCAAGACTATCAACGACTTGGCTCACAGGAGTGATATCTACTTTCGTAAAGGAATGGACACAGTCACAATGAAGGTAGATTTGATGAATTTTACATAATGCGCTTATTTCCTCGATTGGTTGGATTGAACCAAGTTCACTATTGGCATGTTGAATAATAGCAAGAATGGTATCTGGCCTAATAGCGGCCGCGAATTGTTTAGAATCAATTTGACCATTATGATCAAATGGTAGATAAGTCACCTCATAACCATTATCTTCAAGTATAGATAAAAAGTTAGAAATAGAAGAATGCTCAGCTAATGTGGTAATAATATGTCCTTTTGTATTCGTTAAGGTTAAAAGAGATCGGATACAAATAAGGTTACTTTCCGTCCCTCCACTCGTAAAATAAATTCCACTACTCGGTACATGTAGAAAAGAAGCTAGCGTCAAACGGCATTGTTCCAGTAAATCATGTGCCCGACTGCCTATATCATGAAAGCTTTCTGTGTTTCCATAAAATTCAGTAGCAGTTCTTACATATGCATCAGCCGCTTCTTTTGATAAGGGGCAAGTGGCGGCATAGTCTAAGTAAATCATAAATGGCTTCATTCCTTTGTTTTTGAATAGAAGGGGATGTATGAAGGTCTTATCCATCATCATCTGTATTCATTTCTAGGCTTTAACCTAATTATTACAAGTAGGGAAATAAATATTGTTAAAAACTCTTGTCATCAGTTTAAATCTGTGTAAATATAAGTGTCAAGACATATGTTAATTTTACCTGTATAGTTTACTGTCAGGAGGATCACAATGAAAAGTTTAGATGTGGTTATTATTGGGAGTGGTGTAGCTGCTCTTCAATTAGCACAAAAAATTCGTAATGATTTGCATGTGATAATTATCACAAAGTCAGATATGAGAAGTAGTAATTCTTATTTAGCACAAGGAGGGGTTGCTGCTTCGCTCAGTAAAGAGGATGATTGGGCCCTCCATTTACAAGATACTTTGAATGCTGGATGCTATCACAATGAGGAACGGGTTGTGGAAGCTTTAACAAAGGAGGCACCTGATTTAATTCATGAGTTAAGTGCACTAGGCTTTCCATTTGATGAGAATACAAACGGGGAATTATCACTTGGGTTAGAAGGAGCGCATTGTAAAAAAAGAATTGTGCATAGTGGCGGCGATGCGACGGGGAAGCATCTTGTTGATTTTATGATCAGTCAATTACCTAAACATATTGAAGTAATAACAAATGCATTTGTTTATGAGCTTCTCGTTAAACGAAAAATTTGCTATGGCGTAAAAGTGAAAAAAAAAGACGAAACCCATATCATTTTCGCCAAACATGTGGTTTTAGCAACTGGTGGGTGTGGTCAGTTGTTTCAATATACATCTAATAGCCCTGTTGTTACCGGTGATGGTTTAGCTCTTGCACATCGGGCAGGGGCTATATTAACGGATCTTGAATTTATTCAATTCCATCCGACTTTATTATACGTGGGTGGTGAAACGAAAGGTCTTATTTCTGAAGCTGTTCGTGGGGAAGGTGGCGTTTTAGTTGATGAACAAGGAATTTCGATAATGAAGGGAGTTCACCCACTTGAGGATTTGGCTCCGAGGCATATTGTCGCTCAAGAAATTTATCAAACTATGAAGCAAGGGAGAAAAGTTTATTTAAATATCCAGCAGGTGGCACGATTTACTACTCGATTTCCGACTATTAGTAAATTATGTGAAGCTAATGGTGTTAATCTTGAAGATCAATTAATACCAGTTTCGCCTGGTGCCCACTTTCTTATGGGTGGGGTCAAGACGAATGATAGTGGCGAAACAAGTATTGCTCATCTTTATGCAATGGGGGAAGTGGCAAGGACGGGCGTGCATGGAGCAAATCGTTTAGCTAGTAACTCTCTTTTAGAAGGTTTGTATTTTGGTAAAAAAGTAGCTCAGCAAATAAATAAGAGTAAGGATCATGACGTAGGTAAAAGAAGCGATTATCGTTTTGAAATTAAGAAAGAGAATATCCAAGGAAGATTACCTGCAAAAGAAGATATTCAAAACCGAATGATGGAATATGTTGGCATAGTAAGGAATAAGGCCAACTTACAAGATCAGTTACGTTATCTCAATCATTTTCATCTCCCACAATCATTAGATTATCTATCACAAGAGGAGATTGAAATCGTTTTTATGATGGAAATATCAAAATGCATTACGAAATCAGCCCTTAAACGGAATGAAAGTAGAGGTGGACATTTTCGTGAGGACTTTCCAATTGAAATGGAAGAATGGATGAAAAAAGAAATTAAGCATGAAAAGAAAGGTGATCATGATGAATACATTGAAACTTCGCAAACAATTAGAGCATTACTTCATTGAAGATATTGGTGAAAGAGATGTAACGACAGAATTGATCTTTGGAGAACACGAAAGAGGTGCAATTACTTTTCTAGCGAAGGATACAGGTGTGTTTTGCGGTAGAGAGATCATAACGACAGGCTTTCCTTTGTTATCTAATGAATGCCATTTTGAATTCTTCAAACAGGAAGGTGAGTGGTTTAATCAAGGGGAAGTCTTACTTAAAGTATATGGGCCAATCTCAGCACTTTTAAAAGGAGAGCGTGTAATTTTGAATTTAGTGCAACGAATGTGTGCAATCGCAACGAAAACAAAGAAAGCGGTTGATTTATTAAATAGCACACATACACGTATTGTCGATACAAGAAAAACAACACCTGGATTAAGAATGCTTGAGAAATATGCAGTTCGAACAGGTGGTGGTTATAATCACCGCTACGGATTATATGATGCGGTCATGATTAAAGATAATCATATAAGCTTTGCAGGCTCGATAAGTAAAGCAGTAGAAAGTGTGAAGTCAAAGATTGGACATATGGTTAAGATAGAGGTCGAAATTGAGAGTATAGCGCAATTGAATGAAGCGATTACTGCTGGCGCAGATGTCATTATGTTTGATAATCGTACACCTAATGAAATAAAAGATTGGTTAACTTATGTGCCGAAAGGTGTTATAACCGAGGCATCAGGAGGTATCCGTTTAGAGGAACTTCATAAGTATGGACAAACAGGTGTTGACTATATTTCGATTGGTGCTTTAACACATTCAGTTGCCGCACTTGATATTAGTGTGAGAATGTCTATGATAGAGAAGGAGAAGCGAAATGAATCTATTTGACACGATTGAAAAACAAACGATACTACCAGAAAAATATCGTTCTTTATCTAATGGGCAGTTAGAAAATATTGTGCGTCGCGTGAAGGGTACCTTTGGAGACAAGTTGTATATTCCAGGCCACCATTATCAAAAAGATGAAGTGATACAATTTGCTGATAGTACAGGTGATTCATTAAAATTAGCACAATTTTGTGCGCAGAATACCCGAGCTGAGTTTATCGTGTTTTGCGGTGTACATTTTATGGCAGAAACAGCCGATATCTTAACAACTAAAAATCAAAAAGTCTATTTACCAGATATGAGAGCGGGCTGTTCAATGGCTGATATGGCTAATATCCATCAAACAGAAAGAGGATGGGAGCTATTAACCGAGCGATTTGGGGAGACCATTTTACCGCTTACTTATGTAAATTCAACAGCTGCCATTAAATCATTTGTGGGTGAACATGGTGGAGCGACCGTTACTTCTTCCAATGCAGTAGAAGTGGTAAAATGGGCGCTCCAACAAAAGGAAAGGATTTTGTTCTTGCCGGATCAGCATCTTGGCAGAAATACAGCCTATAAGTTAGGTATTGCTTTAGATGAAATGGCAGTCTGGGATCCGATTCAACATAGATTAGAATTTGATGGAGGAAATGAGCAGATCAAAGTGATTTTATGGAAAGGTCATTGCTCAGTGCATGAGAATTTTACAGTGAGGAACATCGAAGATATACGAAAAAACAGACCAGAAATGAAAATCATTGTTCATCCTGAGTGTAGAAGAGAAGTTGTTGAGCGGTCTGATATGGATGGTTCTACCAATGATATTATTCAGGCAATCGAAAAGAGTAAGCCAGGTTCTCAGTGGGCAATTGGCACTGAAATGAACTTAGTAAATCGTCTCATTCAATCACATCCAGATAAACAGATTGTTTCATTAAATCCACATATGTGTCCATGTATGACAATGAATCGCATTGATTTAATGCATTTGGCATGGAATTTAGAAATGTTGGAGAAAGGTGAGCCCATAAATCAAATCAAGGTTGATGATCAAATCGCTGCAGGAGCAAAACAAGCTTTAGCACGCATGTTGGTAATAAAATAAATTGAAATAAGGCTACCTTTCATTAGGTAGTTTTTTTTATGGGTGAATCAAAAAATGTTGCTGTGGACAAAAAATCATTTTCATAAGTCTGTTCAGAATTTTTATTAAAAAAATCCTTTTTTTGTGCTTTCCTTTAATGTTTATCATAATTTTCATGATTTCTGCATAAGTTTTTTTGAAGATTATTAGCAATTTGCCCATTCCTTCATAGAATATATGGACTCGTCGAGAAGTAGGTATGAGCCCGCACGTATTTATAGGTGTTAGGCAGCTACTTTTTATCCCGATTCGTTATAATCATTGATGGTATAAAGCTCTCATCAATGAAAGTTTGTTTTGTATAGGAGGGAACCAGCGTGAAAATCCATATCGTTCAAAAGGGTGATACCCTATGGAAGATTGCGAAGAAGTACGGCGTGAATTTCGAAGAGCTTAAAAAGATGAATACTCAGTTAAGTAACCCTGATATGATTATGCCGGGTATGAAAATTAAAGTACCAGGAGCAGGTGGGATGATTAAGAAGGAAGCACCCCTATCAGGAACAAAGATTAACGTAGGCTCTAAAAAAGAAATGCCAAAAGAGATGCCGAAAGAACAGGTAAAGAAGGAAGAAGTAAAGAAAGAAGCAGTAAAAAAAGAAGTGAAAAAACCGTATAAACCTAAAATGCCTAAACAAATCCTGCCGGATATCGATATAAACAACTACTATATGATGAATTTCGAAACACAAAAGCCGTTAAAACCTGTTCAAGAGCAAAAACCTTTAAAACCTGTTCAAGAACAAAAGCCGTTAAAGCCTGTTCAAGAACAAAAGCCGTTAAAACCTGTTCAAGAGCAAAAGCCGTTAAAACCTGTTCAAGAGCAAAAGCCGTTAAAGCCTGTTCAAGAGCAAAAGCCATTAAAACCTGTTCAAGAACAAAAGCCATTAAAGCCTGTTCAAGAACAAAAGCCATTAAAACCTATGCCGCAATTACCACCAAAACCAACCAATATCTTACCTAAGTCGACTGAGGCATCACAATCTCCTTCTATTAAAGGGAAGGAGCAAATCCAAGGAGGTTATGATCAACTTATGTATCCTTATAACCCTAATATGTTCCAACCTGGCATGCAACAGCCTTACTATCCTCAAAATCAAGGTGCTTACAACCCCTATCAGCAACAAGGTATGGTAGCGGGTGTAGAGAGTCCGAATTATCATGAAGAAAGTTCTTCATATATGTCACCATATCAAAATCAACAACAGGCACAACTGTCGCCACAAGTAGGAGGTATGTACGATCAGCAAGCACAACTTCCGCCACAAGTAGGAGGTATGTACGATCAGCAAGCGCAGCTCCCGCCGCAAGTAGGAGGTATGTACGATCAGCAAGCACAGCTCCCGCCACAAGTAGGAGGTATGTACGATCAGCAAGCACAGCTCCCGCCGCAAGTAGGAGGTATGTACGATCAACAAGCGCAGCTCCCTCCACAAGTGGGCGGTGCTTATGATCAACAAGCACAGCTCCCGCCGCAAGTGAGTGGTGCCTATGATCAACAAGCACAGCTTCCACCACAAGTAGGAGGAGCGTTTGATCAGCAATTACCGCTACAACCGACTTATATGATGCCGGCGATGCAGCAGCCTTGCTATCCATGCCCGCCACCATGTCCACCGCCATGCCCGCCACATCATATGATGCATCATCATGGTGTAATGCCGTTCTATCCACAGGTGCAAGGTGTGAGTGAGTCAGGAGAACAATTACCGTTAAGTCCAAGTCAAAGCCAGATGCCGTTAAGTCCTAGCCACAGTCAAATGCCAATGCCTCCAACTGTAGCAGGAACACAAGATTGTGGGTGTGGTGGCCCTCAATATCAAGCACCGATGAATCAGGGTTTTGGCTATCCTTATAGTCCGATGCCGCACCATGGTTCCCCATATGGCTATGCACCAATGGGTGGCGCACAACCGTTTGGAATGCCAAGAGGCTATGATGAAAGCAGTGACTTCGAAGGATAATGTTAAAGGAGACGATCATCATAATCGTCTCCTCTCCTATTTACAAAAGCAAATACCATGGACCATATTAGAAATTAATCAAATCAGGCAAAATGTTTTTAAAGTAGAAACAAACCACACACCATTTATATTAAAAGGGTTTCGTTCTTATCATAAGTTTAAACTTCAAGAAACATTTACCTCTTCATTAATAAAGGAGGGGTTTGTTCATACTTATTCCTTTCTTCCTTTAGCAAAGGATCCACCGTTATTTTTCGATGGAATTTATTTTGGATGCTTATTTTATATCCTCCCTTCTGAACAGCCTTTTACTTACCAAAACGAAACCAACCGTAAAGAAGGGTTAGATCTCATTGACAAATTTCATCATGTCTCAAAAAAATTAAAGGATCGTTATGTTACATTATTGTCCCCCCACCACCAGCGAGATAAATGGAGAATTCGGACTGTGCAATTCAAAAAAAATGAAAGTATTTTAAAGTATTTTATACCAAAAGAGATAATGGCTGAATATTTAGCATGGGCAGATTGGTCTTTATCTGGTATGGGGGGAAAAGAACAGACAATTGAAGCGAATGAAGTGATACTTCACGGTGATGTGGCTCATCATAATTTTATTCGCGATGATAGTAACCAATTATTTTTAATTGATTTTGACTTAATATCCATTGGCCAAAAGGAATATGATTATTTACAGTACGCAAACAGAATTTTGCCAACGCTTGATTGGGAGTTAAATGAAATGGAGAAGTTCCCTCAATTAAAGGAACTCACTACTAGTAACCAATCTTTGTACGCTCTCTCTTATCCAACTGATGTCTTTCGGGAGTGGAACAGGTGTATTCGAGAACGAACCTATATTTATCCAAAGAAAATGCGACCATTATTATCCTTAACCATTGATCAATTTCAGAAAAGGAAATTATTTGTGGAAGAGCTGAAAAAAAGAATAGATGGATAAATCTAATTTGTATGACTGCCCCTTGTTTTTTGCAAAATAGTAAAGAGATGAAAAATCTCCAATATTACCAGTGGGGGTATGTTAAATGCAAAAGAAGATTCTATTTGTCCCTTTTGCTGTTGTGATGTCGATGAGTTTAGCTGCCTGTGGTACGAATAACGATGCGAGTGAGACGACAGATGAGAACCGGAATCGGACGGTACCTATGGGTTATTATACGAATGAACAGCATAATCAAAAATCGAAATTTAAGCTATTAAATGATGATGATGGTGCAGTAACAGAGTGGATGGATCATTCTCTAGGAGATGAAACGGATACAACAAGAGATGGGAAATTCAGCAAAACAGATGTCAATTATAATGGCCATATTGAGTATAATCATGTACCGCGGTCTAACTATTATCAATCTTATGAAGGAGAATTAATTGAAAAAGTTATCCATGATGCAGAAGAAGTAGAGCAAGTAAAAGAAGCGAGAGCGGCTGAGCATGACGGGAAGATAGTAATTGCTTTAAGACTAAATAAAGATGCGGATGAAAAGCAAGTTGAACAAGAGGTTTTTTCAAAGGTAAAATCCTTTGTTGGAGAGAGAAAAGTGAGAATTGTTACGAACGAAAGTCAATTCTTTCGCCTAAATACAATTGATAATGATGTAAAAGCAGGTCTCCCAATGGAAAAAATAAATGAGAATATTGATGAAATCTTTTATTCAAAGTAATCAATATAAATGAAGCACGAACAAGTTTGGAAATTAAATTTGTTCGTGCATTTTTTTTGGAGTTAGATGATTTACCTAATGTTTGTTATTTGATTTTAGTCCTATGAATAGGCTCAATCGGGAGTATGCGTATAAGGAAAAAAAAAGTGGAGAAAATATATAGTATTAAGAGGTGGATATACTTGGTGAAGGAGGGGCAATAATGAAGAAATTAAGTGCGATAACCTTAATTATCTTACTCATCACTTTTCCCTTTAGTATTCATAATAGCGTCCAAGCTGTAAGTCGTGGGAATGAAAACCAAACAATAAAAGAAATTAAACCAGAACAAATAGATATTATTTTAGAAAGAGAATATATTGATGGGGAAATTAGTCAGGAACGAGTGCGCGAAACGATATGGTCATTTGAAGATTTATGGGCAAAATACGATGAGTGGCAATTAATGGATATGAAAAAAGGAGAAATGGTTTTTCGTCAACAAGTAAATGATATTTCGCCATTATTAAAGGCAAATGGTTATTTTGGCATTACTGAAGATGGTGTACTCACCATTTTTAATGGAGAACCTAGAAAGGCACAAATTATTCAATCATTCTTTTCTATTGATTTAGGAAAGCTTGAAAGTAAAAAATGCGAGCAGTTGAAACAAGGGATTCCAATTAAGTCAAAGAATGATTACATGGAAGTTTTAAAATCTTTTAGCGGCTATTCTTTATAAATGAACTGTAGCGACCTTTTAAAGGTCGCTATTTTAAATGAGTAAAAGTTTATTTTGTCTTGGAGTGAGGAAAATCAAGAATGGTAGCAATTTTAAAAATATAAATAAATGGGCTAAACCGTATACTTACAAGTTGTAATGTAACTTAATTTTTGATAACATACAATTAAGTTACATTAAAATTTCTAGGAGGAAATCCTGTGGAGTTTGTGGATCCGATTAAGGATATAGAAGACATTAACAAAATTAAATCAGAATTAAGATTGCATTCACAAAGGGATGTACTCCTGTTTGTCTTAGGGATTAATACAGGGATAAGAGTGAGTGATTTATTATTTTTAAAGGTTAAAGATTTATGGGAGGAAGAGGGCTTAAAAGAATTTTTATATATTAAGGATGAAAAGAATGGTGATTCTCGTGCATTTTATTTAAATAACAGCATTTTGAAAGAACTAGCTTCTTATATGAAGTTATTTAAATTAAATGACAACGATTATTTATTTAAATCTAAAAAGAACAAACAACCTATTACAAGGCAACAAGCTTACCGTATCATTAACCAAGCGGCAAAAAAGGTTGGTGTACAAGGGAAAATTGGTACGCATACATTAAGAAAAACTTTTGGTTACCATGCCTATCGAAAAGGAATTGCCATTTCCATTCTAATGAACATATACAATCACAATACGCCAGCTGAAACGTTAAGGTATATTGGGATTGATAAATTCGATAAAAAGCTAATAAAAGTAGATGTCAATTTATAAAAAAAACACCTCCATATAATTGGAGGCGTTAAGAGGAAAGAAAGTATTATTTTTCATCTTCCTCGTCAAATTCAGGAGCCATATCAACGTTTTTGAAATCTTTTATGACATCATCTGTACATTCAACCTGCAGTGTTTTTTTATCTTTCATGAACTTAAACACACCATTATTAAAATCGGTACCGAGATCTTTGAAGAATATACCTTCATATTCTACATCATTAGAATATTTGAAAGTGAGTCGATAATGGTCCCCGTCCTTAATTAGATAAGCGCGAACACCTTTTTCAAAATGACCTTCTTCATCTTTTAATGATCGTGATACTGAGATAATATGCAGGTCGACAAAAGGTACTTCTCTTAATAGAGAGTTAATAATAGACCCTTTTGCAATTTGCTCCCAGCGGCTTTGAGCCGTTTGCCCAAGAATGATTTGTGTTATATTTTTTTCGCGAGCGACATCAGCAATAACTTTAGAAACAGGTCTTCTTTCATTATCTTTTAAAATGAAAGCATCAGCACTGTGCATTTCAGCTAATTGCTGCCATTTCGTAATATAATGAGACTTCTCTGCATCCATATCATCAAAAGGCTTAGGGTCAATCGTTAAAATATATAGAGGGCAATCCATCATGTTTGCAATCTTGCATCCACGCTGAATAAGTCTTTCACCATTTGGTCCATAATAGACGCATACTAAAATGCTTTCGTCCATACGTCCTTTAATTTTTTTCATGTTTTGTCACCTCGAAATAGATGTGAAATTCATAAAAATTTACATTTAATATCAATAAACTATGTATGACTATATCCTATGCGAATGAAACAGTCAATTAAAAAATGAAATTTAATGAATTCTGCCATTTTTGAAATGTGGCAAGATAGTTAGAAACATTATTTTCCCCTAATTAAAACATTAATGTAATGGATAAATTAACATAAGACAGAATAAGTATGTCACCCCATTTTTAAAAAGCTTTTTTTATTAATATTCACCTATTCACAGTCATTTCAGGAGGAGGGACTACGGTTGACGATATTGCACATCATGATTTTAATTCCATTTGTTTTTGCGATTTTTGTCCCGCTGTTATATAAATACTTCAATAAAAGATTGCATACAGGTTGGTTTGTTATTCTAATTCCTATTATTATATTCGTTTATTTGCTTCAATTAATTCCTAAAATATCCTCAGGAGCAACAATATACGAAACGATACCATGGATCCCCTCGTTTGGTATTAATTTAGATATGTATGTAGATGGATTAAGTTTGATCTTTGGATTACTAATCACGGGTATTGGTGCACTCGTTATTTTATATTCGATTTATTATTTATCAAAAGAAAAGGAAGCACTTCACAATTTTTATGTGTATCTCCTTCTTTTTATGGGAGCGATGCTAGGACTTGTATTCTCAGATAATATACTTGTTCTATATGTTTTCTGGGAATTAACGAGTATCTCATCCTTTTTATTAATTGCCTATTGGTATGAGAGAGAAAAATCCAGATATGGTGCGCAAAAATCAATGTTAATTACGATTTTTGGCGGCTTAGCGATGTTGTCTGGTTTTATTATGCTATCGATGATAACGGACACGTATAGCATTAGAGAAATGTTTGCTATGAGTGAGACAATCATTGCTCATGATTTATTCTTACCAGCAATGATATTAATTTTACTAGGTGCTTTTACAAAATCAGCACAGTTTCCTTTTAGTATTTGGTTACCTGATGCAATGGAGGCGCCTACACCAATTAGTGCTTATTTGCATTCAGCAACAATGGTTAAAGCAGGAATTTATTTAGTTGCAAGATTAACCCCCATATTTGGTGGTACAGCAGAATGGTTTTGGATTATATCAATTGTTGGATTAATTACGCTATTGTATGGTTCATTCAACGCTGTGAAACAAATTGATTTAAAAGGATTACTGGCATATTCCACCATCAGTCAATTGGGAATGATTATGAGCTTGCTTGGAATTGGATCAGCTGCCCTTTATTTCGGTTACGGAAATGAAGCTGCTGTGTATGCAGCGGCGATTACAGCAGCTATTTTTCATATGATTAATCACTCTACATTTAAAGGTGCCTTATTTATGGTAGTGGGCATCGTTGACCATGAAACTGGTACGCGTGATATTAGACGTCTAGGTGGTTTAATGACTGTTATGCCTATCACATTTACAGTTGCCTTAATTGGTTCATTTGCAATGGCAGGTCTACCACCATTTAATGGGTTTTTAAGTAAGGAAATGTTTTTTGCATCTGTTGTTAAAGTAACGGAAATGGATGTATTTAATATGGAAACATTAGGTATACTGTTTCCAATTATCGCTTGGGTTGCGAGTGTTTTTACCTTTATATACAGTATGATTCTTGTCTTTAAGACATTTAGAGGGAAATATAAACCAGATCGATTAGAGAAGAAGGCGCATGAAGCACCAATAGGCATGCTTATTTCACCTATTATCCTTGCGTCATTGGTTATTGTTATTTTCTTCTTTCCTAATGTGATTGCTGATTTATTATTAGTTCCTGCCGTATCAGCGATTCTTCCTTCTTTAATAGAAGAAGGTGTACTGAATATCCATATTTCAGCTTGGCATGGATTTTCAGCCGAATTATATATGACAATTGGCGTCGTTGTTGTAGGAACAATCATGTATCTAATGTTGAAAAAGTGGACCAAAGTTTATCGTCTATATCCACAAAATTTAACCATTAATGCACTATACAATAATAGTTTGGAAACATCGCAAAGAATAGCAGCAAGAGTGACAAATAAATATATGACGGGGTACACGCGTGATTATCTTGCTTATATATTTACATTCTTCGTGTTATTAATTGGTGGTACATTAATCATTACTAATTCTATTACGATTGATTTGACCAATGATGCCCCTGTGAACATTTTTGAGTTAGCCATTATGTTCTCCATGCTAGTAGCTGCATTTACAATACTATTAGCGAAATCAAGGTTGACTGCTATTATCTCACTAGGTGTTTTAGGTTATTTAGTATCCTTGTTCTTCGTCATTTTTAGAGCACCAGATTTAGCTTTAACTCAACTAGTAGTAGAAACGGTCACTACAGCCTTATTCTTGCTTTGCTTTTTTCATTTACCAAAATTCAAAGAGCAAACGCAAAAGCATAAAAAAGGTGTTCCATTTAAGCCATTGAATTTAATTATATCGATTGCGGTTGGTGCAGTGGTAACAGTGTTCGCGTTTTCGGCAAATGGTACACAAATATTTGAACCGATAGCAAGTTATTATGAGGATTCATATGAATTAGCAGGAGCGAAGAATATCGTAAATGCGATATTAGTTGATTTCAGGGGTATTGATACGATGTTAGAAATCTTTGTGCTATGTATTACAGCATTAAGTGTATATACACTGATTAAATTACGATTTTCAAGGAGGGAGAAATAATGAAAAAGCCTAATGATATTATTTTAAGGGCTGTAACGAATGTAGCAGTAGTCATTATTCTTACCTTTGCTGTTTACTTGTTTTTTGCTGGACATCACAATCCAGGAGGCGGATTTATTGGAGGGCTAGCTTTCGCAGCAGCTCTCACGCTCTTGTTTTTAACATATGATATTGATTCAATTAGAGTTAACTTTCCGTTTGACTTTAAAGTTTTAACAGCTGTTGGTGTGCTTATAGCGGTATTTACTGGAGTGGGAGGAATCTTATTTGATCAGCCGTTCCTATTCCAAGCTTTTGATTATTTCGACTTACCAATATTCGGGAAAACCGAATTAGCGACTGCTGTGCTCTTTGATGTAGGTGTAGCTTTAGCTGTTATTGGAACAGCAATGGTTATTATTATGACAATTAGTGAGGATCGATAATATGGAAACTTTAATGTCGATCTTAATTGGTGTTTTATTTACAATCGGTACGTATTTAATATTAACGAAGAGCTTGATAAGAATTATTTTAGGAACTTCAATTATTAGTCATGGTGTTCATTTGCTTATTCTTACGATGGGGGGCTTAAAAAGTGGAGGTCCGCCTTTATTGGGGATAGATACAACAACCTTTACGGATGCGCTTCCTCAAGCTCTTATTTTAACTGCTATAGTTATCAATTTCGCAACGACAGCCTTGTTTCTCGTGTTAAGTTACCGAGCCTATCAAGAGCTGGGGACGGATAACACTGCAGAAATGAGAGGTGACGAGAATGAATAACTTAGTCATTATGCCGATCATTGTACCTCTTATTATTGGTTTAGTGATGGTCATATTTAGACAGAAAATACTTTTCCATAAGATTTTAAGTGTGTTTACGCTAATAGCTACGGGAGTTATTTCAGGATTTTTGATTTACCAGGTGAAATATAATGGTATTCAAACATTACAATTAGGTGGTTGGGAAGCGCCTTTTGGTGTCAGTATGGTAGCGGATATGTTTTCGGGACTACTTTTATTGACAACAAGTATTGTTGGTCTACTTTGTCTTATCTTTGCTTTTGGTTCCATTGGTGAGGATCGAGAAAGGCATTACTTTTATCCCCTGTTCCTATTCTTAATTACAGGAGTAAATGGTTCTTTTCTCACAGGTGATGTTTTTAACTTATTCGTGTGTTTTGAAGTAATGTTAATCTCCTCCTATGCATTAATCACGTTAGGTGGAGAGAAGAAGCAATTAAGAGAGTCAATCAAATATGTGTTAATCAACCTACTAGCATCTTTCCTATTTTTAGCAGCTGTTGCGTATTTATATTCAGTAACAGGGACGATTAATATGGCACATTTAGCAGAACGTGTAGGAGAAGTAGGGCAGAGTGGGATTATTACTGCAGTGGCAATGATGTTTTTATTTGTCTTTAGTTTAAAGGCGGGTTTATTCTTATTCTTTTGGTTACCGGGTTCTTATAGTGCACCTCCAACAGCTGTAGCGGCAATCTTTGCAGCGCTACTTACGAAAGTAGGAATATACGCGATCTTTAGATTCTTTACTTTGATTTTTTATCATCAACCTGAGGTTACACATTTAATTATTGGTATTATGGCTGCTATTACTATGCTGCTCGGTGCAATTGGTGCCATTGCCTTTAATGATATTAAAAAGATTTTAACATATAATGTCATAGTTGGTGTTGGATTTATATTAGCAGGCTTAGCTACGTATACACATGAAGGATTAACTGGTTCAATCTATTATTTAATACACGATATGGTGATTAAAGCAGTTATTTTCCTTATCGGCGGTGTGATTATTGCTCTTGTAGGTACAAGCAAACTGAATGATATTAGTGGTCTAATTAAGACACACCCTTACCTAGGATGGATGTTCTTTATTGTTGCTCTTTCAATAGCGGGTATTCCTCCATTAAGCGGTTTTATCGGCAAAGTATATATAACAGAAGGAACCTTTGCGGTTGGCTATTACTGGCTAGGGGCAATTGGGTTAATAACGAGTTTAATGGTGCTCTTTTCTGTCATGAAGATATTTATGAACAGCTTTTGGGGAGAAACGATTCTATCAGAAGATATGGAAAAGAGCAGCACGAAAGGTGTCATGTTTCCAATAGTAACACTCGTTTTGTTAACAGTTGGACTTGGATTAGGCGCAGAGGGATTATATGATTACGTGAATATAGCTGTTGAATCTTTAATGAATCCTTCTTCTTATATTGAAGCCGTTTTACTAGGGTATAGCGATTAATATCATTCTAATAGAAAGGGCGGTGAGCGAGCATGGCTATGCAAGTACTAGTCAATTTATTCATTGCTGCGTTATGGATGTTTTTGCAGGATGAATGGAGTTTTTTATCTTTTTTTAGTGGTTATATTGTAGGGATATTTATTTTATTTTTAATAAGAAGATTTTTTGATGATAATTTTTATATCGTTACTTTTATGAACATCCTTAGTCTTTTGTTAGTGTTTATTCATGAGCTATTTACATCTAGTATGGAAGTTGTGAAACAAGTAATTAAACCAAAACTAGATATTAGGCCAGGCATTTTTACATTGGAGACAGAATTAGAAGGTGATATCGAATTAGCATTGCTTTCTTTTCTCCTTTGTTTAACACCAGGTTCGGTAGTGGTTGAGGTAGGAAATGATAACAAAACGTTTTATGTTCATGGACTTGATATCCCAACTTCGAGTGAATCGCTATTAAAGTCCAAGGTTCGATTCGAAAAGTCTATTAAGAGGGTGACAGGAAGATGATTGAGAGTTTATTAGTAGTTGCATTATGTTTTCTTGTCCTATCTATTTTAGCAGCAGTATATCGGCTTATTAAGGGTCCGTCTATTCCGGATCGCGTGCAGGCACTTGATAATATAGGAGTAAATATTATTGCGGCGATAGCGATCATTTCTATATTCATGCGGACGAGTGCGTTCTTTTCAGTCATGTTATTACTGGGAATTTTATCGTTTATTGGTACGATAGCCTTTGCGCGTTTTCTAGAGAGGGGGAAAGTCATTGAATCTGACCGTAACAAGTGAGTTAGGAGCAGGGATTCTCATTATTATAGGGACATTGTTTAGTTTTCTTAGTGCAATCGGTATTTTGCGTTTACCAGATGTATATACAAGGTCTCATGCAGCTTCAAAGAGTTCGACGATTGGTGTGTTATTTACGCTTGTAGGTACTTTAATCTTTTTTCTTGTTCATGAAGGTGTCTTTAGTATTCGATTAATATTAGTCATTTTCTTTGTTTTTTTAACTGCACCTGTATCAGCGCATCTCATCTCACGCTCCGCTTATCGCTCAAAAGTTCCAATGGCTGATGTCACTGTTCAAGATGAGTTAAAGAAAGTATTGGTAGGGAAAGATCGGGAAGGAGACCAGTCTTAATGGCTGGTTTTTTCTTTTATTCCCTAAGCGGCGATAATCTTGCAAACGTGTGCAATTAATTTGCAATGGTTAGTCCACTATTCTCAGTGGTCTGCAGGTGAAAGGAATGATAGTCGTAGCGTAAATAGATATCCTTTTTTCTTCAAGGCGATTTTGTAGTATAATGGTGGGAGGTATGCAAAAGAGGGAGAGAATAAATTTTGTTTGAATATATTATTGGTCGTGTTGACTTCATCGGGCCAGAATACATTGTAGTTGAGAATAATGGGATTGGGTACCAAGTAATTACACCAAACCCATTTAGATATACGACCGATCAAGAAGTGAAAATTTATACATATCATCATGTCAGAGAAGATATTGAATCACTATATGGTTTTACATCACGACAGGAAAAAGCTTTATTCATGAAATTGCTCAATGTAACTGGTATTGGTCCAAAAGGAGCACTGGCAGTTCTTGCTACAGGTCAGCCAGAAGCGGTTGTTCATGCAATTGAGCATGAAGATGAGGCATTTCTTGTGAAGTTCCCAGGTGTAGGTAAAAAAACGGCTAGGCAGATGATTCTTGATTTAAAAGGGAAACTAGTTGATATTGTACCAGACTTGTTACCGAACTTATTTACAGAAGAGAAACAAATAAAAAGTAATCGAAACCATGAATTAGATGAAGCTCTTCTGGCGTTAAAAGCACTAGGCTATTCTGATAAAGAATTAAAGAAAATAACGAAAGATTTAAGTGCTGAAACATTAACTACCGATCAGTATATTAAATTGGCTTTGCAAAAGCTGCTTAAGTAAGAAAGAAGGCAAGGCATGGAAGGATGGTTAACAAATGGATGAGCGTATTATATCAGGAGAAGCGGATCATCAGGATACCTCATTTGAATATAGCTTACGTCCACAAACCTTAGCACAGTATATCGGCCAAGATCAGGTAAAGGAGAATTTGCGCATCTTCATAGAAGCAGCGAAAATGCGTAATGAAACCTTGGATCATGTTCTTCTTTACGGACCACCAGGCCTAGGAAAAACTACTTTAGCAACGATTATTAGTAATGAGATGGGCGTTAATATTCGGACAACAGCAGGGCCAGCCATTGAACGGCCTGGTGATTTAGCGGCTGTCTTGACTTCACTTGAGCCTGGTGATGTATTATTTATAGATGAGATTCATCGTTTGCCAAGGGCAATAGAAGAAGTATTATACCCGGCAATGGAGGATTTTTGTCTTGATATCGTGATTGGAAAAGGCCCAAGTGCTCGTTCTGTCAGACTGGATCTTCCCCCTTTTACTTTAGTTGGTGCTACAACGAGAGCAGGCTCTTTATCTGCACCTTTAAGGGATAGGTTCGGGGTTATGAGTAGACTGGAATATTATAATGAGGGACAACTAAAGGAAATCGTTGTAAGAACAGCGGCGATTCTCGATACAGAAATAGACGAAGAAGCGGCAGATGAGATTGCTCGACGCTCAAGAGGAACCCCTCGTATTGCAAACCGATTGCTTCGTAGAGTTAGGGATTATGCTCAAGTGCGAGGGGATGGTGCAGTTAACCAACAGTTTGCAAACGAGGCATTAGAGATGTTACAGGTCGATAGATTAGGCTTAGATCATATTGATCATAAGTTACTTAGGGGCATGATTGAGCGCTTTCGCGGTGGTCCAGTAGGATTAGAGACAATTGCTGCAACCATTGGAGAAGAAGCACATACGATAGAAGATGTGTACGAACCCTATTTATTACAAATTGGTTTTTTACAAAGGACACCAAGGGGCAGAATTGCGACACAGCTTGTTTATCAACATTTTCAAATGGAGGTGCCATCCAATTGCCAAAATGGTTCATGATTATTGGTGGTCTTCTATTTGTTATTGGTTTTCTTATGCATTTTTTCAATTTAGGAAAGCTCCCTGGAGATATTGTATTTAGAAAAGGGAATACAACTGTTTATTTCCCAATTGTAACGTCAATTATTATTAGTGTGATACTTTCCTTAATTGTCTATTTTATTGGGAAGTCACGTTAAATTATTCAAAAGTTGGAGACGAGACAAAATGAAAGTAGATTTATTTGATTTTAATTTACCAGAAGAGTTAATTGCGCAAACACCGCTTAAAGACAGAACAAGTAGCCGATTAATGGTATTAGATAAGGAGACGGGAGCGGTCCGTCATGACGTGTTTAAACATATTTTAGAATATTTACAGCCAGGTGATGCACTAGTATTGAATGATACAAGAGTATTGCCAGCACGACTTTTTGGAATGAAAGAAGAAACGGGAGCAAAATTAGAAGTGTTACTGTTGAAACAGCTTGAAAATGATCAATGGGAAACACTTGTAAAGCCAGCAAAACGGGTGAAAGTAGGGACAGAAATTATCTTTGGCGATGGTCAGCTGAAAGCGGTATGCCTTGAAGAGAGTGACCATGGTGGACGTGTTTTCAAGTTCAAATATGAAGGGATTTTTTACGAGGTATTAGAGCAATTAGGTGAAATGCCATTGCCACCCTATATTAAAGAACAACTAGAGGATCGAGATCGTTATCAAACGGTTTATGCAAAGGAGAATGGCTCTGCTGCAGCACCTACAGCTGGTTTACATTTTACTGAAGAACTATTAGAAGAAATAAAAGCGCGTGGAATTGAGATTCTTTTCATTACCCTTCATGTGGGTTTAGGTACGTTCAGACCAGTAAATGTAGATGACATTGATCATCATGAAATGCACGCCGAGTTCTATCAAATGACAAAAGAAACAGCTCAAACGTTGAACCGAATTCGGGAAAGTGGTCATAAAATCATCAGTGTTGGTACAACTTCAACAAGAACACTTGAAACAATTGCTACTGCTTTTAACGGACGTTTTGAAGAGTCAAGTGGTTGGACTGATATCTTTATCTTCCCTGGGTATGAATTTAAGGCGATTGATGGCATGATCACGAATTTTCACTTACCAAAATCAACGTTGATTATGCTTATTAGTGCATTGGCTGGTCGTGAGCATGTGCTTGAAGCATATAAGCAAGCAGTAGAAGAAAGGTATCGTTTCTTTAGTTTTGGAGATGCAATGTTTATTAAATAAAAGAGTTTGATATGGAAAAGGAGTTACGTCATGACAGCTATACGTTATGAATTGATAAAAACATGTAAACAAACAGGCGCGAGACTTGGACGTGTTCACACACCTCACGGCTCATTTGAAACACCTGTTTTCATGCCAGTAGGTACGCTAGCGACGGTGAAAACAATGTCACCGGAAGATCTAGTGAATATGGGGGCAGGAATAATTTTAAGTAATACGTATCATCTATGGTTACGACCTGGACATGAGTTGATAAAGGAAGCGGGAGGCTTACATGAATTCATGAATTGGGATCGTGCTATTTTAACTGATTCCGGTGGATTCCAAGTATTTAGTCTTAGTGATTTTAGAAAGATTGAAGAAGAGGGTGTCCATTTCCGTAATCATTTGAATGGAGATAAACTATTTCTTTCACCTGAAAAGGCCATGCAAATACAAAACGCACTGGGCTCAGATATTATGATGGCATTTGATGAATGTCCACCTTTCCCTGCAACACATGAATATATGAAAAAATCTGTTGAGCGAACATCTAGATGGGCCGAGAGATGTTTAGAAGCACATGAACGACCAAACGACCAAGGTTTATTTGGTATTGTTCAAGGTGGCGAATATAATGATTTACGTGCTCAAAGTGCGAAAGACCTTGTTTCACTTGATTTTCCTGGCTATGCAATAGGGGGGTTATCAGTTGGGGAACCAAAGGATATAATGAATAGAGTGTTGGAAGAAACAACACCACTTCTGCCCATTCATAAGCCTCGTTATTTAATGGGTGTCGGTTCACCGGATTCCTTAATTGATGGTGCGATTCGTGGGGTAGATATGTTTGATTGTGTATTACCAACAAGGATTGCAAGAAATGGCACGTTAATGACGAGCGAAGGAAGATTAGTTGTTAAGAATGCGAAGTATGCACGTGACTTTGGTCCGCTAGATGAGAATTGCGATTGCTATACTTGTCGAAATTATAGTCGTGCCTATATAAGACACTTAATAAAATGTGACGAAACTTTCGGAATAAGGCTTACAACTTATCATAACCTTTATTTTCTGTTAAAATTAATGGAAAAGGTCAGAGAGGCAATCAGAGAGGATCGTCTAGGTGACTTTAGAGAAGAATTTTTCGAGAAATATGGTTTTAATAAGCCGAACGCGAAAAACTTCTAATACTTGAAAGGAGGGGAAAAGAGAATATGGATATTTTAGCTACTATTGGGCCGTTAGTCATTATGTTTGTGCTGTTTTATTTCCTTTTAATCAGACCACAACAAAAACGTCAAAAAGCGGTTAATCAAATGCAGAATAGTCTGAAAAAAGGCGATAAAGTAGTTACAATCGGTGGTTTACATGGTTTTGTAGATGCAATCGATGAGGACAAAGTCGTTATCAAGTGTGGCGATGGAAGCCGTCTTACATACGACCGTCAAGCGATTCGTGAAGTAACTGAATCAGCTCCCGGTACCGTTTAAGAATGAAAAAGCTGTTTGAAGTAGTTTTCCTACTTCAAACAGCTTTTTTCATTTTCACTTAACTTCTATTTTGATTTTGAACTCATGTTTACACCTAAAATACCACCCATCATTGCAATGAGAATATAGCAAATAAAGTATACGATTTGTTGAGGATTAAATAGTTTATCAAAACCGAGATATTGGAATAAAAAAATAATGATTGTATAAATCGCACCAGTTATCCCGCCGAGCATCCATCCCCTTTGTTTTCCTTTCCCACCTGAAATGAAACCTCCAGTAAAGAGAGCAATAAAAGAAATGGCTGTCATTACATATTGAACAGAAGACTCTTGTAAGGAAGTAAACCTCAATATAAGAGCGAAAATAAAACTACTAACAATTGCCAATGTGAAAATGGCTATAAGGCCATGTAAAACGGAAGTCCCTAATGCCTTCGATTCTTCGATTGGAAACCTCCCCTTTCTCTTTTGATAAAATTCCTTTGTACAAGCATATTCTTCGGATGGAAAAATAGAAGCAAAATCATAAAATATTTCTTACTCTATTTGATTAAATTGAGAAGTCCTGTACAAGCTAATCTTATAAAGAGGTGGCTATGTTGGAAGAATATTTTATTGTTATATTTCGAACGATTTTACTATATGTTTTAATGACTATCATTTATCGCATCATGGGGAAAAGGGAAATTGGTGAGCTTAGTATACTTGATTTAGTCATTTCAATAATGATTGCTGAGTTGGCTGTTGTTGCGATTGAGAAGAGTGACGAGAAATTATTTAGGAATATTCTTCCTATGCTTATTCTGATGGTTGTACAGATTATTTCCGCCTATTGGTCATTAAAAAGTAAGAAAATGAGGGATCTTGTTGATGGAAAACCAGTCATTTTAATTAATAAAGGGAAGATTGATGAGAAAGCGATGAAAAAACTGCGCTACAATTTAGATGATCTCCTTATGCAACTACGTGAAAAAGATATTTCACTTATATCTGATGTCGAATATGCAATACTAGAGGTATCCGGGAGCTTGTCTGTGATTGAAAAGAGCAATCAGTCATCACAAGCGGACCTTACCCCATCATTTACCCTTCCTCTTGTCATGGACGGGAGAATAAATAGTGAAAACTTAGCATTAATCAATAAGGATGAAGAATGGTTGAAGAAAGAATTAAAGGAAAAAGGGGTTCATGATATTTCAAGGGTGTCGTTATGTAGTTTTGAAAATAATACATTTTATATTGATTTAATTGATGAGAAATAGAAAAGATGTTCATGGGTAGAAAAAACTGAGTGTGTAAATCTAGTCACTCAGTTTTTTATATGAAGGCTATCTAAACATAAATTTCGCTAAAAACTGACCGACTCCCGGAAGTCCTTGTACATCACCTTTTCTAATGAGCTTTGTGAAAATCATGATGATTAGATAGAGTAAACTCATAATCATTGCCCCACATAGGATAGTAGGTACGATGGTGAAATTTAGGTACTTAATTGTAATATATCCGATATAACCGGTTAGGAGCATAGCGCCCGATGTGATTAAGTACTCCCGCATATGAATGGTATAAGAAATGGCTTTTAACAAAGTGGCGAAATGCAGTAGAGTGACTAATACAAAGCCAACAATTAACCCGAGCGCTACTCCTGTAATACCAAAGGCTGGCTGGCTTCCAAGAATAAAGATAACCGCTATTTTAGCAACCGCACCAATCAGGCTATTGATCATGGCAGCACGTGCTAAATCTAGGGCTTGTAGCGCAGACTGCAGTGGCTGTTGGAAATAGTAGAATAGGAAAAGAGGCGCCATTAATTTTAGGAAGTCGGTACCTGTTGTCGAACCATACATGACAGTCATTAATGGTTCAGCCAGAATATAAATAACTACAACTGAAAGACCACCTGTGGTTAAAGAAATCCTTAATGCTTGCTGCAGACGATATTCAATTAAATGAAAGTTATTTACTGCTTTCGCTTCGCTAATGGCAGGTACGAGTGAGGTGGAGAGCGCCATATTAATGAATGATGGTAGCATTAACAAAGGAAGAGCAAATCCGGTTAAGGCACCATATCCTTCTGTAGCAGCAATAGTAGAAACACCAGCTATAGCAAGACTATAAGTTACAACAATTGGCTCTAAAAACCAAGCGACAGAACCGATCATTCTACTTCCAGTCGTAGGTAATGCCACTTCCATAAGTTGTTTAAACGTATCCTTGCCCTTACGGATATGTTGGAAAAATTGTCTTCGTACCTTAAACTTCTTTTTTAATTTAAATGATGCTAGTAAATAAATGAGTGACGCTAATTCGCCAATTACGGATGCAAGCATAGCTCCCGCTGCAGCATATTCAATCCCGTATGGCAAAAATGCTTTAGTTAGTGCAGCAATTAATGTGATTCTTACAACTTGTTCAATAAGTTGTGAATAAGCGGCCGGCTTCATATTTTGCTTACCTTGGAAATATCCGCGTATGACAGAAGAGACGGCAATAATCGGCACAACAGGTGCGATAGCTAATAATGGATATAGCGTCCTGTTATCTGTTAATAAATGCTCTGAAAGATAGGGAGTTAATAAAATTAAAGCTGGTGTAAATAAGATCGATAATGATAATGTACTAGCTAATGAAACAATGAGGATTTTTTTTGTTTTTTCCGTATCTCCTCTTGCTTCCGCTTCCGCCACATTTTTTGAAATTGCTACGGGTAAACCAAGCTGTGTAATTGTTACGACTAGAATAAATGTAGGAAAAGCCATCATATAAAGACCGACACCTTCAGCTCCAATGAACCTTGCGATGACAATCCGATTAATAAACCCGAGTACTCTAGTTACAAGTCCAGCAAATAAGAGAATAATCGTTCCTTGAATAAATTTCGACATTGTACACCCTGCCTTCTCAAATGAAAGGTATTCATATACAATTAATCTATATGCAAGAAGATGGACAAAGCATGACAAGCTTTCGTAATTAAAGTGAGTTATATTTAAAAAAAGGAGAGTTGAATTTGAAAATGCATGCCTATGATATTTTTTTCGAAGAGGTAGAACCTGCAATTGATGTAAAAATCGATGAGTTTCGCTTTCTTGGATATGAACATGTGACAAGAGCGCAATTATGGGAATACTTAAAGAAGAAAAAGTGGAAAACACCTAAATCAACGATACGATTATTTGAAATTGTGGAAGATGTTTTAGGGATAAAAGTTGGAGAATTTATTAACTATACAACTGTTGAAGCTTATATGGACACAGAATTTTCTCTGGAAAATGCTGAGGAAATGAAGGAATTACTAAAATAGAACGAGTTAGTTATCCATCACTTAGTACTCTAGTCATAAACGTTTATCTCAACAACTATGTTGATAAAATTGACAGTCCCTTCCTCTTGTTTCATAATAATAATATTGCGCTTGAGAAAGGTTTTCATTAAACGGTTATAATCATATTTACTTCGTTTATCCTGTTAGAAAAGTCACGGTAAAAAGCTCAATATTTGGGCTTGTTTGGAAAGTGAGGAGGAAATATACATAATGGTAAAGCGTAGCAGAATTCTATCATTTTTTCTAATCATTATTTTATTTGCAAGTTTGATGGGATTCACTTCGAAAGATATTTTAGGAGATGTAAAGCTTGGTCTTGATTTGCAAGGTGGGTTTGAAGTGCTTTATGAGGTGTCGCCTGCAAAAGAAGGCCAAGAAATTGACCAAGCTGCAATGTCAGCAACAGCACAATCTCTAGATCGCCGAATTAATGTCCTTGGTGTAAGTGAACCCAATATTCAAATTGAAGGGGACAACCGCATTAGGGTGCAACTGGCTGGAGTAACAGATCAAGAGCAAGCTAGGGAAATGCTTTCAACTGAGGCCAATCTAACGTTTAGAGACGTGGATGATAATGTGTTGATGGATGGGAGTGACCTTGTTGAAGGGGGAGCATCACAAACATTCGATGAAAATGGTCGTCCGAGCGTCTCTATTAAGTTAAAGAGTGCGGATAAGTTTAGAGAAGTTACTCAAGAAATTGTAAACAAACCAGCAGGGGAGAATCTACTGGTCATTTGGTTAGATTTTGAAGAAGGAGATTCATTCGCCGAAGAAGCGACAAAAGAAGATCCTAAATACTTATCAGCCCCACAAGTGAGTCAAGTATTTAATCAAGATTCGGTTTCAATTGTAGGTAACTTTACTTTAGAAGAAGCAAAAACTTTATCTGATTTATTATCGGCAGGCTCATTACCAGTTAAGTTAGATGAAGTCTATTCTACTTCTGTTGGTGCACAATTTGGTGAGTCAGCATTAGATAAAACCATTATTGGCGGAATAATAGGTATTGCTGCGATTTTCATCTTTATGATTGCTTATTACCGACTTCCTGGAGTCATTGCAGTCATCACTTTATCTGTTTACTTATATTTGACATTAGTCGTATTCAATCTGATGAATGCGGTACTCACATTACCTGGTGTGGCGGCATTAATTCTTGGAGTGGGTATGGCAGTAGATGCAAATATTATTACTTATGAAAGAATAAAAGATGAAATAAGAGTGGGCCGTTCGATTAAAGCTGCATTTAAAGCAGGTAGTAAAAACTCTTTATCAACTATTTTTGATGCCAATTTAACGACATTGTTAGCAGCTGGCGTATTGTTTATTTATGGGACAAGTTCTGTAAAAGGGTTTGCTACGACTTTAATTTTAAGTATTTTGATGAGTTTCATTACGGCTGTATACGGAGCTAGATTACTACTCTGGTTATGTGTAAATAGTAACCTGTTTAAAAACATGCCAGGCATGTTCGGTGTTCATAAGAAAGATATACACCAATTAAATGAAAACCTAGATACAGTAGACTTAACAACTAAATTTGACCGCTTTGACTTCGTTAAACATCGGAAAAAATACTATAGTTTTTCTGGCTTGATGATCGTCCTAGGAATTATTATGCTCTTTATATTCGGCTTAAACTTGAGCATTGACTTTTCACAAGGAACAAGAATTGAGCAAATGTCTAATGAGCCGTTAACGGAAGACGGTTATCAAGCATCTTTAGCAGAAATAGGTATAGAAACGGACGATATCGTTATTTCGGGTAATAATAATGAAATTGGTGTCGCCCGTATAAAAGACGAGGTATTCAATAAAGAACAAATTGCTGAGTATCAATCACAACTAGAAGATGAATATGGAAGTATTCCTAACATTAGTACTGTTACCCCAACAGTAGGTAAAGAAATAGCGATGAATGCAATAAAAGCATTAGCCATAGCGGCCATAGGAATTATTCTGTATGTCACCATCCGTTTCGAATGGAGGATGGCTTTAGCCGCAGTACTAGCTTTATTGCATGACGCCTTCTTTATTGTTGTTATATTTAGTGTGACAAGGCTAGAAGCGGATCTTACATTTATAGCTGCTGTCTTAACCATTGTTGGTTATTCAATCAATGATACAATCGTTACATTTGACCGCATACGTGAGAATATGGTTAGGAAGAAGAAAATTAAAACCTTTGAGGAGCTTGCGCAAATAGCTAATCAAAGTTTGCGGCAAACGCTGGGTCGATCAATTAATACCATTATTACAGTCGTACTAGCTGTACTCGGACTGTTGATATTTGGTAGTGAAGCGATACGTAACTTTAATATTGCTTTATTAATAGGGTTAATTGCCGGTACTTATTCATCTATCTTCCTTGCGACACAAATGTGGCTATCATGGAAAGGTATGCAACTGAAAAAGCATGGCGTATTAATTACTTATAAAGAAAAGAAACAGAAAACGGACGAACCACAAGTTTAAAAGAAGATATCAAGCATCTGCATAAAATGGCAGATGCTTTTTTTTATCGCTTTCATAACATAGATGTCACTATATTCATTGCTAAATCGCAAGTATGGGTTTAGTAAGGTATATAGGTGGTATTGCTAGGTCTTTATTGTATGCTCTCGTTTTTTATCCCCCTCCATTTAGAGTCAGTAATTAGTTAAAGTAGGAGGCACGCTCTAGTTATGGTTATGATTTTAGTTGTTATGGAAATAATAGGTAGATGAATGATCAAGAGGGGGATTTTTAAATGCTTGTTGAGAAAGAAGTGAGGTTTAAACGGGCCGAGAATGCAGCAATTTTAGGAATGGGGGCAAATATTGCCCTAGCTATTTTCAAATGGGTAATTGGAGTTCATTCTGGTAGTAAAGCTTTAATAGCGGATGCGATCCATTCAGCATCTGATGTAGCAGGTTCACTCGCTGTTTATATTGGCTTAATTGCAGCTAAAAGGCCTCCAGATGAGGACCATCCATATGGACACGGTAAAGCTGAATTAATTGCTGCAATTATTGTTGCTGTATTTCTATTCTTTGTTGGTATAGAGATTTTCATATCATCATTTCAATCATTATTTCAACCTGTTGAAGCTCCGAAGGTATATGCGATTATTGCTGTGATTGTTTCCATCCTAGTAAAAGAGGGAATGTTTAGATATAAGTTTAAACTGGGAAAAGAGTTAAATAGTGATGCACTTATTGTAAATGCCTATGAACACCGCTCAGATGTCTATTCCTCATTAGCTGCATTAATTGGTATAGGTAGTGCGATTATAGGAGGAAAATTAGGGCTCAATTGGCTAGAATATGCGGACCCTGTCATTGGTTTAGTAGTAGCTTTTATGATTCTCCATATGGCTTTTCAACTAGGGAAGGAAGCCATTCATAATACAATGGATCATGTGTTAAGCCCTGAGGCATCAAGTTATCTATTTTCTGCTGTCGATAAAGTAGAAGGAATTAAACGAATTGAAGAGCTGCATGCAAGAGAGCATGGGCATTACTTAATTATTGATTTAAAGATAGCCGTAGACCCATCTCTCACTGTTGAAGACGGTCATCTCATTGTAAAAAATGCAAAAGAAAAACTAATGGCTTTTCATCAAGTGCAAAACGTTTTTATTCAAATGATTCCATATGATCATACATAGGAGGGGAATAAATGAAAAATCAATGGATTATATTACTCAGTATTGTTTTTACATTAATTGTTGCTATTTTTGCTGTTATTAACGTCGATCCTGTTACGGTTAATTATCTATTCGGCGAAAGTAGTTGGCCGCTGATTCTCGTTATTTTAAGTTCTGTATTAATGGGAGGTCTCATTGTTAGTTCAGTCGGTTTAATAAAAATTTTTAATTTACAAAGAGAAGTCAAATCGTTGAAAAAACAGTTAGTAGCGCTTAAAGGAAATGAGGGACAAAAAGAAGCAGATAAAACTCATCAAGTGAAAAGTGAATTTCATGATGCTAAACAATTAAAGGTAAGCAACAACAAAGAATAATTGAAACGAATGCGACGCTCTAGTATAATGTAAAAGTTGAGGGGTGAACGTATGTTACATTCTAAAACGCGTTGGAATGTTCGTCAATCAGATGAAGCCTCTGTCGAGGAACTCATAAACGGATTAAATATTTCATCTGCGTTGGCTACATTACTTGTTAATCGCGGCTTTAATACCGTCGAATCAGCACGGTATTTTTTATTTGATGAAAAAAAAGAATTTCACGATCCTTTCTTATTAAATGATATGGATTTGGCTGTTTCGCGTATACAACGAGCGATTAAAAATAACGAATCGATTATGATTTTTGGAGACTATGATGCCGATGGTGTTACGAGTACTACTGTCATGATGAGAACATTAACATCACTAGGAGCAGATGTGCAATTTTACATACCTAACCGGTTTACGGAAGGTTATGGGCCAAATGTTCCGGCATTTCAATATGCTAGTGATATCGGTGTTTCGTTAATTATTACTGTTGATACAGGAATTGCTGCTATCGAACCTGCGCAAGCGGCTAAAGAAATGGGAATCGATTTAATTATTACGGATCATCATGAACCAGGCCCTGTCTTGCCAGAGTGTCTGGCAATCATTCATCCGAAACTTCCTGACAGTCGTTATCCTTTCAAAGAACTTGCTGGAGTTGGTGTAGCATTTAAGCTTGCTCATGCTCTATTAGGTAATGTGCCAAATGATTTATTAGAGTTTGTTGCAATTGGTACAGTTGCAGACCTTGTTTCATTGACGGATGAAAATCGGTTAATTGTGAAGAAAGGTCTTAAAAAGCTGCAATCAACACAGAATCTTGGTATCAGATCATTAATATCGTTAGCTAATGTCAAATTAGCAGAGATGACAGAAGAGACAATCGGCTTTACGATTGCACCAAGATTAAATGCTGTAGGTAGATTAGATTCTGCGGACCCTGCAGTGGAATTGTTATTAACTGAAGATGCGCTTGAGGCTGAAGCGTTAGCTGAAGAAATCGACCAAATGAATAAAGAGCGACAATCAATTGTTCATACCATGGCTGAAGAAGCGATTCAACAAGTTGAGGCGGAATATCCAATTGAGGAAAATCCGGTCATTGTAGTAGGTAAAGAAGGTTGGAACCCTGGGGTTGTTGGAATTGTGGCTTCAAGGCTAGTAGAGAAATATTATCGTCCTGTTATATGTCTAAGTTTCGATTCACAACAAGGAATAGCTAAAGGATCTGCGAGGAGTATAACTGGCTTTGATCTGTTTCATAATCTGTCGCAATCTCGAGATATCCTTCCTCATTTTGGTGGTCACCCAATGGCTGCAGGAATGACCTTGAAACTTGATGATGTTGACATACTTCGTCAAAGGCTTATCCAGCTTGCGAAGGAACAGTTAAACGAAGATGACTTTATACCGATTACTAATCTAGATGCTGAATTAAGGGTAGCTGATGTTAATTTAGAAATGATCGCTGAAATACAACAATTGGCACCGTTTGGTATTGATAATCCTAAGCCGAAAGTAATGTTAAAAGAGGCAAATGTCAGTCTGTTAAAGAGAATTGGGACCAATAAAACACATCTGAAGATTACATTAGAAGATAATGATGTGACATTGGATGGAATTGGATTTGGATTTGGAGAATACGCAGAACAAATTTCTATGGATGCTAGTCTTGCTATTGTAGGGGAACTTTCTATTAACGAATGGAATAATATAAAGAAGCCACAAGTCTTTATCCAAGATATACGTATACAAGAATGGCAATTATTTGATATTAGAGGCGCCAAACGTTTAGACACAATTGTCACACATGTCCATCATGAAACCTCTGAATGGATCGTATTTAATAAGGAAAATCATGAAAAATTTTTACCTTATAATCCCAATGTATCGTTGATTCTGTCTGACGAAGAGGCAGAAAATATTATATTAGATGGTAAGCATGTGGTTTTTTGTGATTTACCACCACACAAGGAAAGACTAGAGGCTATTTTGCGTGGGAAAAGTCCAGAAAGAATTTATTGTCATTTCTATCAAACAAATGATATATTCTCTATGGCGACTCCAAACCGTGACCATTTTAAATGGTACTATGCGCTCATTGCTAAGAGAGGGCCTTTTAACCTTGAAGAAAGAAAAGCAGAGGTAGCTAAATTTAAAGGCTGGCAAGTTTCTTATATTGATTTTATGACTGAAGTGTTTTTTGAACTAGAATTTGTTAAAATAGATAATGGGATGATTTCTCTTAGTGATGCAAAACAAAAGAGAGATTTATCGGAATCACAGGCTTTTTGCATAAAGCAACAACAAGTGAAGTTAGAAAATGAATTGCTTTATTCAAAAGCAGGTCAATTAAAAGATTGGTTTGATGGGCTGCTTCAGAATGCCTATGTGAATTGAGGAGGCAAAGGAAAGAAGATGGATTTAAAACAATATATTACTATAGTAGAGGATTGGCCAAAACCAGGTATCACATTTAAAGATATTACTACATTAATGGATAATGGTGATGCTTATAGATATGCAACAGACCAAATTGTTACTTATGCGAAAGAAAAACAGATTGACCTTGTTGTCGGGCCAGAAGCGCGTGGATTTATAATTGGATGTCCAGTAGCTTATTCTTTAGGAGTAGGATTTGCACCTGTTCGTAAAGAAGGTAAACTACCTAGAGAAACGGTAAAAGTAGATTATGGTCTGGAATATGGTAAAGATGTCTTAACTATCCATAAAGATGCGATTAAGCCTGGTCAACGCGTATTAATCACGGACGATCTTCTAGCTACAGGTGGAACCATTGAGGCAACAATAAAATTAGTAGAAGAACTAGGTGGAGTTGTTGCAGGTATTGCCTTCTTAATCGAGTTAAGCTATTTAGATGGTAAAGAGAAATTAAAGGATTATGATGTTTTAACTTTAATGACTTATTAATAGATTCTAGAGAGCACTATATGTGTTCTCTTTTTTTATTAATAGTTATTTTTAGGATAATTAAGGAGAAATTGGAATTAATTATTAGTAATTTCGACAAATTCTACGTTTTTTTGTAAAAATAAAACGCTAGCTCTTTACATCTATGTTATTTTTTTCGATAATAGTAACAATCGTTTCTTTTTTCTTAATGATATATATTTATTTTGTATAAGGAAAAGAAGATATTACACATGGTTATGGTTATTAAAAATAATTTGGGATAAAGGTGATTCCATGGCGAACGATCAGGTGTTGACCGCCGAACAAGTCATCGATAGGACAAGAGAATATTTGAATGAAGAGCATGCCCAGTTCGTCAAAAGAGCTTACGAATTCGCTAAGTCTGCTCATAGTGAACAATACCGTAAATCAGGTGAACCGTACATTATTCACCCTATTCAAGTAGCGGGAATATTAGCGGACCTGGAAATGGACCCAGCTACAGTAGCAGCTGGCTTTCTTCATGATGTTGTTGAGGATACTGAATCCACTTTAGAGGATATCGCAGAACATTTTAGTGAAGAAGTTGCTATGCTTGTAGATGGTGTAACAAAGCTGGGGAAGATTAAATATAAATCAAAAGAAGAACAGCAAGCAGAAAATCATCGTAAAATGTTTGTTGCCATGGCACAAGATATTAGAGTGATTTTAATAAAACTTGCAGATAGACTTCATAATATGCGGACGTTAAAACACTTACCTGCTGAGAAGCAAAGAAGAATCTCGAACGAAACTTTAGAGATTTTTGCTCCGCTTGCTCATAGACTAGGAATTTCTAAAATTAAGTGGGAATTAGAAGATACAGCTTTAAGATACTTGAATCCGCAGCAATATTATCGAATTGTTAACTTGATGAAGAAGAAGAGAGCAGAGAGGGAACAATATTTAGTAGATGTTATTGCGATGATGAGAGATCGTCTGGACGACGTAACCATTGAACCTGAGATTTCTGGTAGAGCTAAACATATTTATAGCATCTATCGAAAAATGGCTCTACAAAACAAACAATTCAATGAAATTTATGATCTACTAGCCGTAAGGATTGTGGTAAATAGCATAAAGGATTGTTATGCTGTTCTCGGTATTATCCACACGCATTGGAAACCAATGCCAGGCAGGTTTAAAGATTATATTGCGATGCCTAAGCAAAATATGTATCAATCATTGCATACAACAGTTATTGGTCCTAAAGGAGATCCATTAGAGGTGCAAATACGTACCTTTGATATGCATAGAATAGCTGAATTTGGTATCGCTGCTCATTGGGCTTATAAAGAAGGAACAAAGGTCGATGAAAATTCTTCATTTGAAGATAAATTAAAATGGTTTAGAGAGATATTGGATTTCCAAGATGATTCGGTTGGTGCCGAGGAGTTTATGGAATCGCTTAAGATGGACCTGTTTTCTGATATGGTCTATGTTTTTACGCCTAAAGGAGATGTCATTGAACTACCATCAGGCTCAGTACCAATAGATTTTGCCTATAGAATTCATTCAGAAATAGGTAATAAAACGATTGGTGCGAAAGTAAACGGTAAAATGGTAACACTTGATTATAAGTTGCAAACAGGGGATATTGTTGAAATATTAACTTCTAAGCATTCTTATGGGCCAAGTCAAGACTGGCTTAAATTAGCTCAATCTTCACAAGCAAAAAATAAGATTAGACAATTCTTCAAAAAGCAAAGAAAAGAAGAAAATGTTGAAAAAGGGCGCGAATTAATCGAAAAAGAGATTCGTAATATGGATTTTGAAGTAAAAGAGATTATGACCGCAGAAAATCTAAATCGTGTATCGGAAAAATATAATTTCCCATCTGAAGAAGATTTGTATGCTTCAGTTGGATATAATGGCATTACGGCATTACAGGTAGCCAATCGCCTAACTGAAAAGTTAAGAAAGCAAAGAGACCTTGAAGGTAAAAAAGATATATCCAATGCTGTAAGCGAATTGAAACAGCTTCCTCAAGCGAAAAAACGTGAATCAGGTGTACGCGTATCAGGAATTGATAACTTGCTTATTCGTTTATCGCGTTGTTGTAATCCGGTACCAGGTGATGAAATTGTCGGATTTATTACGAAGGGTAGAGGTGTCTCTGTCCATCGTGCGGACTGTACGAATATTAATACAGATGATGCGAAAGCAAGACTTATACCTGTTGAGTGGGAGACCGCTTTAAATGATCAGAAAGAGTATAATGTAGAAATAGAAATTACTGGCTATGATCGACGTGGATTATTGAATGAAGTGCTTCAGGCAGTAAATGAAGCGAAAACAAATATATCTGCAGTAACAGGTCGTTCGGACAAGAATAAAGCCGCTTCAATCAATATGTCGATCTCTATTCATAATGTAAACCATCTGCATAAAGTGGTAGAGCGTATTAAGCAGATACCCGATGTATATGCGGTTCGTCGAATTATGAACTAAAAGGAGTGGCTAGAGTTTTGAAAATTGTTGTTCAGAGAAGTAAAGCAGCCAAAGTGACTGTTGGTGAAAAAATAACTGGTAGCATTACGCATGGCTTTGTTTTGCTTGTTGGGATTACCCATGAGGATACGTTTGAAGATGCTGCTTATTTAGCTGATAAAATCGTTCATCTTCGTGTGTTCGATGATGAAGAAGGTAAAATGAATAGGTCATTACTTGATATACAAGGTGAAATTCTTTCTGTATCTCAATTCACCCTGTATGGGGACTGCCGTAAAGGGAGACGCCCTAACTTCATGAATGCTGCACGCCCTGAGAAAGCGTTAGACATCTATCTTCGCTTTAATGAAATGCTTGAGGAAAAAGGTGTCCACGTAGAAAAAGGTGAATTTGGTGCGATGATGGATGTATCTCTCACCAATGATGGTCCCGTTACACTCATTTTAGAAAGTAAATAAAAAATAAGACCCAACCTGAACAAATCTTGATTGAAGGGGATTTGATCAGGTTGTTTTTTTGTTCTAATAATTGGGCGTTGTTTATGAGAGTTGAATGTGTTTGCTCGTACATTTCGCCAAAGATAGCGTAGGAAGAGGATTAATCGTACAAATAGAGTGGAATCGTTAAAGATAGCGTAGGAAAGTGAATGAGCTCGTGTATCTAGAGTGACAACATCAAACATAGACGAGCAAAACTACATTACACACTCTCTTTTTGTTATTGGGCTAAGGAACTTCTTAATTTATGCTAGTTCAATAAATATAAAAAAACACCTGCCTAAAAGCAAAAAGGCAGGTGTGAGATTCTTATTGAAAATGTGTACGTAATCCTTGGAAGATACCTGTCGAAACAGCTTCTTGGTATTGTTCAGATGTTACTTTTATTTCCTCTGTTGCGTTACTTAAATAACCTAGTTCAAGTAATATTGCTTTGCTGTTATTTTCACGTATAACATAATAATCACCATGTCTATAACCTCTATCATTTAAGTCGATCTTCGACATAATCCCTTGATGGACATCAGCAGCAAATTGCTGTTGATAATCGTGATAGTAATAAGTAGTCATGCCTCTTACACTTCGATCGTTTATGCTATCATAATGAATACTGATGAATGCATCAGCTTTATTCATATGAGACATACTTACCCGTGATTGGAGAGGAACATATGTATCTTGTTGTCTTGTGAATATTACAGTAGCTCCTGCTGCTTTTAATTTTGCAGCCAATTTTTCAGCAGTGCGAATCGTTACTGTTTTTTCAAGTGTACCGGATGCGCCAGTTGTACCATTATCTCTTCCTCCATGGCCAGGATCTAAGACAATCACTTTGTTTTTTAATCCTGGAGTAGAAGAAGATTGGTCGGTTGGTTGAGATTGTTTGCCATTAGAAACAATCCAGCCAGCAATAAAACCTGTTTGTCCATCACCTAATTTAATTTCATACCAATCTTTTTCTGTCCCCACAACTTCAAATGTATCTCCTTGATTGGCTCTTGCTACAATGGTGGCATTAGTCGTTGCGCTTTGACGAATATTGGAGCCATTGTGCAGAATCGTTACATTTTTGACAGATGAAGACGATTTTGATTCCGTTGAGGAACTTTGATCTTTGTTCACATACCAGCTAGCAACCCATCCGTTTGTCCCATTTGGAAGCTCAATATTTGTCCAGTTATTTTCTTCCTTTAAAATACGAAAATTGTCACCTTGAGCAACTGAACCGATAATGTTCCCGTTTAATGATGGTTTTTCCCTTACATTTAAAGAACTAGCGGTGATGGTGCCATTATTATTAGTTTCTTTCTTTTTTTCTTGGTTTTTGCCTGCTTGGATATATTGACTACTTATCCATGCATTTGTCCCTTGAAATGAGATTTCAGTCCAATCATTTTCTTGTGATAAAATATCTACGGACGTACCTGAATTTAACTTACCAATTACTTTACTGTTTGTATCTGGACTAGTACGAACGTTGAGGGAATTACCAGTAATGACCCCTTGTTTAATCACCGTTTTCTTTTCTTCATTAGATGAAGAGCTTGCTTCATGGGTTTGGCCATTCACTTGAACAAAGTCTTTGTGTACCCATACATTTCCGTACTCAGTCGTAATATTAAACCAATCTTGGTCGGTGGAGACGATTTTGTATTCTTTTCCTTTTGAGACAACGCCAACAACGCGATAATCAGTTGAAGGACCACCTCTAACTCTTAAACCATCAGCATTGATGGTAACGGTTTTTTCACTACCGCTATTTACTTGTTTTTCTTTTTCTTGCTTATTTTCTGTTTCCATTACAACAAGCCAATTGGCGACCCACCCTTTTTGGCCGGATTCAAAATCAATCTGATACCAATCACCTTCTTGATCAAGGATTGTGTAAGTCTCGTCTCTTGCCGCCATTCCTAGACTTGCATAACTTAATCCTGGACCTGTGCGAACATTAAGACTATCTGTTGCAATTCGAAGCTTTTGTCCTGCTGATTCAGCTTCTGCCTCTTTTATGGGTATTAGAAGAGCTATCACTAGAATCATACAAATGGTTATCCAAAGATGTTTTTTGCCTTGCAACCACGTTCCTCCTTCCTGTTTGCCATTTATCAAGATAAGCAAATATTTCCTCTCTCGTCAAGATAAATGAGGTTATAT
Organism: Cytobacillus sp. FSL R5-0569; assembly: GCF_038007265.1. Classification (NCBI taxonomy): domain Bacteria; kingdom Bacillati; phylum Bacillota; class Bacilli; order Caryophanales; family Bacillaceae; genus Cytobacillus; species Cytobacillus sp. FSL R5-0569. The sequence goes on along the minus strand of NZ_JBBOWW010000001.1, from coordinate 3,310,371 downwards.
ATACTTTCTTTTTTATGTGGCCGTTTCCCTTCTAATATCGGTTCATCAACCTGTTTTGTAAACAAGTTGTAACGTAATTACCACTTCAAACCATTCGGGAGAATTGCATGGTTTTTGTCTATTTCTTTATTATTTTTATAAATATCATTCGATTTGCCCATACTAACATGAGTAAAAGACTATATGGTAAAAGGATGATTGTCTGTGAGATATGGTGAAAAAGGGATGAATGTGCAAAGTGGCGAGAACCAATTATTTGGTGTTGACTTTCATGATTTTATTCAAGCTGAGGGGAATGCCACGATGGTTGAACTTGCGAGTGAATTCGGAATTTCCTTACAAGATGTGAGAAAACTGAAAAAGAAAATTTCTAGAACGTAAATCGCCATCTATTCTATATGGAGACTTGACATCTTGTACAATGGTTATTATGATAAGAAGGATAAAATGATATTTTAATACAGTAAATGATAAAATAAATTGAACCAATGATGAAGAAGAGTAATCATTCTCCACATAAAAAGAGAGGAAATGCCATAGGCTGAAAGCATTTCTATATGATGATTTGATGAAAGAACACTTCTTAGGTTTCTCCCTGAAAAATATAAATTTATTAGGGGAAGAACGTATGCAGGCGTTATCTGTATAAAGAGACAGTATAATTATTATGCTGTAACTAGGGTGGCACCACGGGATATTCAACTCTCGTCCCTTGTATTGAAAAATACAAGGGACGAGAGTTTTTTTATTTAAGCTTTAGGAAAGAGGAGGATTTGGTATATATGTCAATCCGTTTACCAAGGGGTACCCAGGATATACTTCCTGGTCAAGTAGAGAAATGGCAATTAATAGAACAAAAAGCGAGAGAACTTTGTCATAAATTTCAATATCAGGAGATTCGCACACCGATATTTGAACATACAGATTTGTTTTTACGAAGTGTGGGAGATACAACTGATATCGTCCAGAAGGAAATGTACACATTTGATGATCGTGGAGGAAGAAGCTTAACATTGAGACCAGAAGGAACAGCTTCCACAGTACGCTCATTTGTTGAACATAAAATGTTTGGCCAAGCAAATCAGCCTGTTAAATTATATTATATGGGACCAATGTTTCGTTATGAAAGACCACAAGCTGGTCGTTTCCGCCAGTTTGTGCAATTTGGTGTAGAAGCGATAGGCAGCGATGATCCGGCCATTGACGCAGAAGTTATTGCTTTAGCCATGGCGCTTTATAAAGAAATGGGTTTGAAAAAGTTAAAACTAGTCATCAACAGTTTAGGTGATAAGGAGAGCCGGGCAAAACATCGTGAGGCCCTCATTGCTCATTTCAGCCCGAGTATTAATGAATTTTGTTCAGATTGTCAAAGCAGATTAGAGAAAAACCCTATGCGTATTCTCGATTGTAAAAAAGATCGTGAGCATCCATTGATGAAAACTGCCCCATCAATTATTGATCACTTAAATGACGAATCCAAACAATACTTCAAAAAAGTACAACAGTACTTAACAGACTTAGAAATTGAATTTGAAGTCGATGCAAATCTAGTCCGTGGTTTAGACTATTATACGCATACTGCCTTTGAGATTATGAGTGATGCGGAAGGGTTTGGCGCAATAACAACTCTTTGTGGTGGAGGCAGGTATAACGGTTTAACAGAAGAAGTCGGTGGACCGGAAGCACCTGGCATTGGCTTTGCTCTAAGTATTGAGAGATTTCTAGCTGCTTTAGAAGCCGAAAATGTTGAACTCCCAATTGATCAATCCATTGATTGTTATATCGTCGCATTAGGTGAAGAGGCGAGAGATTATTCTGTCGGTTTGCTCCACAAATTACGCCATGCAGGATATTCTGCTGAAAGAGATTATTCTGATCGTAAAATTAAGGCACAATTCAAAGCAGCCGATCGAATGAACGCAAAATATGTAGCTGTTATTGGTGAAGATGAATTAAAAAACAATAAGATTAACTTAAAAATAATGGATAGTGGGGAACAAAAGGAAATGGAGCTTGCTTCATTTATCCAAGACTTTACTGCGCTATATAGAAACTAGGAGGAATCATAGATGTTTGGAAGAACGTACTACTGCGGAGAGATTACCGAAAAAGCGATAGGTGAGAAAGTAACATTAAAGGGTTGGGTGCAAAAACGTCGTGATTTAGGAGGTCTTATCTTTATTGACCTACGTGACAGAACAGGCATAGTCCAAGTTGTCTTTAATCCGGAAGTTTCACAAGAAGCTTTAGCATTAGCAGAAAAAATTCGTAACGAATATGTGTTAGATATTGAAGGCGTCGTTATTGAAAGGGAACAAGGGACGGTTAATGAGAGCTTAACAACTGGTAAAATTGAAATTCGAGTGGAAAAAGTAACGATTCTTAATGAGGCGAAAACACCTCCATTTACAATTGACGAAAAATCTGAAGTATCTGAGGATGTTCGCTTAAAATATCGTTATCTAGATTTAAGAAGACCAGTAATGGCCAATACATTAAAGCTACGCCATCAAGTAACAAAAGCTATTAGAGGATTCCTTGATGATGCTGATTTTATCGATGTAGAGACACCAATCTTAACGAAGAGTACACCAGAAGGAGCGCGCGATTATTTAGTGCCAAGTCGTGTGCATCCAGGAGAGTTTTACGCGCTGCCACAATCGCCACAAATATTTAAACAATTATTAATGGTCAGTGGAGTAGACCGTTATTATCAAATTGCTCGTTGCTTCCGAGATGAAGATTTACGCGCAGACCGTCAACCGGAGTTTACGCAAATTGATATTGAAATGAGCTTTATGAGCCAAGAAGATATTATTGAGTTGATGGAAAGTATGATGGCTAAAATCATGAGGGATGTAAAAGGACAAGAAGTTCATATCCCATTCCCTCGTTTAACCTATCATGAAGCTATGTCAAGATACGGTTCCGATAAGCCAGATACACGTTTTGAAATGGAGCTAACGGATTTATCTGATATCGTAAAGGATTCGAGCTTTAAAGTATTTGCTGGTGCTGTATCATCAGGTGGACAAGTGAAAGCAATCAATGTCAAAGGCGCTGCTTCCACCTATTCCCGCAAAGATATTGATGCCTTGACGGAATTTGTTTCGGTATACGGGGCTAAAGGACTTGCTTGGTTAAAAGCAGAAGAAGAAGGTTTAAAAGGCCCAATTGCTAAATTTGTATCTGAAGAAGAACAAGCAGCGATTCAGTCAGCACTTGGTGTAGAAGCTGGCGACCTATTACTATTCGTTGCGGATAAAAAATCAGTAGTTGCTGATGCATTAGGTGCGCTTCGTCTAAAATTAGGTAAGCAATTAGAATTAATTGATGAAAGCAAATTTAACTTCTTATGGGTAACGGATTGGCCGCTACTTGAGTATGACGAAGAAGATGGTCGCTATTATGCAGCACATCACCCTTTTACAATGCCACAAAGACAAGATTTGGAAAAATTAGCTGATCAGCCTGGAGAAGTAAAAGCTCAAGCGTATGACCTAGTTCTTAATGGCTATGAACTTGGCGGTGGTTCCCTACGTATATTCGAAAGAGATATTCAGGAGCGAATGTTTGAAATTCTTGGTTTTTCTAAAGAGGAAGCTGTCGAGCAATTTGGTTTCCTACTTGAAGCATTTGACTATGGTACTCCGCCACATGGAGGGATTGCACTAGGACTTGATCGTCTAGTAATGTTACTTGCTGGTAGAACGAACCTAAGAGATACAATTGCTTTCCCTAAAACAGCTAGTGCAAGTTGCGTTTTAACAGATGCACCTGGGGAAGTAAGTGAAGCACAATTAAATGATCTTCATCTCGCTTTGAATGTAAAGAATCAAGATTAATTGGTAAAAAAAGTGATTTTTGAACTATATGTCACTTCTTGAATTCATATCTTAGCTATGATAAGATTACTTCAATCATAAAGAGTCCTGATGTGTACGTCGTCTACCCTAATTTTGACCGAACATATTACCTTCGGGAGTCCGGAGTTTTCTACGTAAGCGTAAATGCCTCATTTCTAGAGGACTTACAGATGCGAGAAGCAGGACACCCACCTGCTAAGTGCGGGTTCAAAATGAAGGACCAATAACGACGGCATAATTGGGACTCTTTCAATTTATAATTGTATGTAAAACCTGATCATAGTTATCAGGTTTTTTTATCTGTGGTCGAATAATAGTGTACTTACTTAAGGGTTTTGCAAGTTAGAAACAACCCGGTGTGGGAGCGCTTCACAAAATGGATGAGCAGGTCCCTCAGAAGGAATCTGGCGTATGAGCGCTTCGCAAAATGGATGAGCAGGTCCCTCAGAAGGAATCTGGCGTATGAGCGCTTCGCAAAATGGATGGGCAGGTCCCTCAGAAGGAACTCTGGTGTGTGAGCGCTTCGCAAAGTGGATGAGCAGGTCCCTCAGAAGGAATCTGGCGTATGAGCGCTTCGCAAAATGGAATAGCAAGTCCCTCAGAAGGAACTCCGGTGTGTGAGCGCTTCGCAAAATGGATTAGCAGGTCCCTCAGAAAGAACTCCGGGCGTGAGCGCTTCGCAAAATGGAATAGCAAGTCCCTCAGAAGGAACTCCGGTGTGTGAGCGCTTCGCAAAGTGGAATAGCAAGTCCCTCAGAAGGAAAACCGATAATGAACGCTACGCAAAATGAAATAGTAAGTCCCTCAGAAAGAACTCCGGGCGTGAGCGTTTCGCAAAGTGGAATAGCAAGTCCTTCAGAATGAATCCCGGGCGAGAGCGCTTCGCAAAGTGGAATAGCAAGTCCTTCAGAATGAATCCCGGGCGAGAGCGCTTCGCAAAATGGAATAGCAAGTCCCTCAGAAGGAACTCTGGTGTGTGAGCGCTTTGCAAAATGGATGAGCAGGTCCCTCAGAAGAACTCCGGGCGAGAGCGCTTTGCAAAATGGAATAGCAAGTCCTTCAGAAGGAATCCCAGGCGTGAGCGCTTCACAAAATGGATGAGCAAGCCCCTCAGAACGAAAACCGATAATGAACGCTACGCAAAATGAAATAGTAAGTCCTTCAGAAAGAACCCCGGGCGAGAGCGCTTCGCAAAATGTATTAGCAAGTCCCTCAGCAGGAAGCTCGCGTATGAGCGCTTCGCAAAATGAATGAGCAAGTCCCTCAGAAAGAACCTGGCGTGCGTATGACTTCATTATTTTTAGGGTTTAAAAAACTCAACAAATATGTACCAAAACAGGAAGGTCAAAAGAGATCATATGCCCATAAAAATCTGTTCACCTTTTTCAAAAGAAGGAATGAGAAATCCCAGTGATTTACTTGTATTTAACGGAAAGTATGATATATTTTTTTACGGGTATGATTATTTGTAGGATAGATATGGAATGGAGTTGAAATAGCATGTTACATCAGTTTTCGCGAAATGAGCTTGCCATTGGTAAAGATGGTTTAGAGACAATGAAAAATAGTACAGTGGCTGTATTAGGTATCGGGGGAGTGGGGACATTTGCAGCTGAGGCCCTTGCTCGTTCAGGTGTGGGCAGACTTGTGCTTGTTGATAAAGATGATGTGGATATTACCAATGTCAATAGACAAATTATTGCGTTGCTTTCTACTGTCGGTAGACAAAAAGTAGAAGTTATGAAAGAGAGAATTATGGATATTAATCCAGAATGTGAAGTCATTGCTTTGAAAATGTTTTATACAGAAGAAACATATGAAGATTTCTTTAGTTATAACCCTGACTTTGTCATTGATGCTTCAGACACGATTTCTTATAAGATCCACTTAATGAAAGAGTGCTTGAAAAGAGATATACCGATTATTTCTAGTATGGGTGCAGCTAATAAGATGGATCCGACAAGATTCCAAATCGCTGATATTTCTAAAACGCATACTGACCCAATTGCTAAGGTAATTCGTACTCGTTTACGAAAGGAAGGCATTCGTAAAGGTATACCCGTCGTTTTCTCTGATGAAAGTCCAATCGTTATTCGTGAAGATGTGAGAAAAACCGTTGGGAAAGATGATGCAAAAATCCGTAAGGCGAAAATGCCGCCGTCTTCTAATGCATTTGTGCCATCTGTATCAGGACTTATTATGGCAAGTTATGTTGTTAAGGAATTATTAGCCGACATTCCTATTAGTCGTGTAAATGACGAAAGTAAATAAATGAAAAAAAAGCTTGTAGTTATTGTTACTACAAGCTTTCTTCATTTATTTGCGATATTCTTTCATAACAGACATTAGTCCTTCGTAAAGTGAAAGCTCGTTTTCTAATTGATGGCTAGTTTCTTCCCATTTTTGATTAAGTTCTTTATTTCTTTCCTCTAATTGCTCATTTTCCAGTAAAAGTGCCTTGTTCTCAGATAATAATAAAAGGTCAGGGGTTGTTTTTAAGTATTCAATCACTTTCTGTATAGATAAGCTCGTAGCGTCTTCTTTAGTCTTCTTCATATTGTGATACCTAGTTTGACAGGCTGATTCTGTTCTACCTAATTTTTTTGCTGCCATGCGAAAGGCATCTGCTTTAGAATCACCATTTTGGCTATACTCATTAACCAATTCTTCTAATAGTTGATCGTCGGATTCTTGCCAAGATGCATGTGTCATCGAAAGCCTCCTTATCAAAACATTTATTATTATCCTCTACCTTAAAAAAAGAATCATACATTAGGCTTGACGGAAACAAAGTACCGGTGTACTATTTAACTAATACACTAGATGTAAAAAGGAGGAAAAAATGAATCCTTTTCGTGGCTTGCTCGTAAAAGAATTAAAGATAATGAAATCTCACTTTTATGGCGTAATTTTAACCGTGTTCTTTGCCGTTTTAATAGGCTTAGCATTGACTCATTATTTTAAGGAAGGTAATATTTTACCTGCTTTTCTGTTCTTCTTATTTTTTGCGCATATTCTGTTTTACCCTATTTTTATTTTGTATTCCTTAAATTTAGAGACAAAGACGCAAGGGTGGTTGCATAACCCAAATCGGGGTTCTTATTTATTGAGTAGTAAGCTAGTGGCCATTAGTATTTATTTTGTAATGTCGATAGTCATTACCATTTTCTTAGCAATAGGGAGCTATTATTATAATCCTAATGTCTCATTCTATGACAACATACCAGTTGTTCTTCCGCTTTACTTATTATTATTTATCACTTGTTTGTCTTTCTATTTTGGTTTATGGTTCTGTTTTTATTGGTTCGTTTACTATAGCTTAAAAAATGTACCGATCTTAGGAAGGGTGCGCTCAGTATCTTTATTTATCATAGTAGTTGTGCAAATGTTCATTTCTGGTTTAATAGGTGAAAGCGATTGGTACAAACAATTAGTCCATATGAGTGAGCTTGATTTAAATGTAGATTGGCTGCATTTCAACTTTTTTGTTCAATCAGACGGGTTCACATTCAATATGGCTGATAGTACAATCTCCATTGTAGAAATCCTTTTATACCTCGTTACAGCTAGTCTGTTATTCATTACCTCGACTTGGTTGCTCGAAAAGAAGGTTGAGGTGTAATAATGGCGAAAGAGTTTCATTCATCACAGCCGATATATCTCCAAATCATGGAACGGGTTTGTCAACAGATTGTGAGAAAAGAGTTAGCTCCAGGGGAAAAATTACCCTCTGTTCGTGAGATGGCCCTTACATTTGGGGTGAATCCAAATACAATTCAAAGAACGTATCAAGAGCTAGAAAGGATGGAAGTCGCCTTGGCGAAGCGTGGGCAAGGAACATTTGTAACAGAAGATACAGCCAAGTTAATGAACTTAAAAAGAGATATGCAAAAGCAGATCATCCAATCCTATGTAAATAATTTGCGAGAGTTAGGCTTTTCTAATGAGGAAATGAAACAAGGGCTATCTCAATTCCTGAAGGAGGATCATGATGATTGAGTTTCATAAGGTGAATAAGAAATATGGCTTTAATCAGGTTTTGAAAGATATCAGCTTTACAATACGCCCTGGGAAAATCATCGGTCTAGTGGGACCGAATGGAAGTGGAAAATCCACCATATTGAAACTCATCTCTGGTCTAACTTATCCTTCAAGTGGTGAAGTCAATGTATTAGGCGAGCCTGCTAATAGAAGAATTGCGTCCAAAGTCATCTATTTAACAGAGGCAGACAGTTTTTATCCTTCTTTTACGGTTAGAGATATGCTGAATTTTTATGAGAGCCAATTTGCTGATTTTGAACAAGATAAAGCAATGGAACTACTTCAATTTATGAACTTAAATGATTCAGTAAAAATTAGGTCATTATCGAAAGGAAACCGTGGACGGTTAAAGTTAGTATTGGCTCTTGCTAGAAGAGCACCTATTCTACTTTTAGATGAACCATTTTCTGGATTAGATCCAATGGTTCGGGATTCGTTGGTTCAAGGATTATTAAGCTTTATTGATTTTGAGAAACAAACAGTGCTAATGGCTACACATGAAATAGAAGAAGTTGAAACAGTCCTTGACGAATTGATTATGATAGAAGATGGGAAATTTCTTGGTCAGTATCATGTAGAAACAATAAGAGAAGAAAAAGGGCTGTCTATCAAAGAATGGATGAAAGAAACATATAAGGGGTGAGGAAAAGAAATGAAAGCAGTAGTTAAAATTGAAAATGTAACAAAGATCATTAAAAAGAGAAAAATTATTGATTCCTTAAGTTTTGAAGTAATGGAAGGAGAGGTTTTTGGGTTTCTAGGCCCTAATGGTGCGGGTAAAACAACCACTATTCGGATGATTGTTGGCTTAATTGGCATTAGTGAAGGTGATATTAAAATTCTTGACAATAGTGTGCAAACAAACTTTGAGAAGGCAATCCAACATGTAGGAGCGATTGTTGAAAATCCAGAAATGTATAAATTTATGAGTGGATATCAAAATCTCCTCCATTACGCAAAAATGGCAGAGGGAATTACAAAAGAAAAAATTATGGAGATAGTAGAGTTTGTTGGTTTGACTGAGAGAATACATGATAAGGTGAAGACTTATTCTTTAGGTATGCGGCAACGACTAGGGTTAGCTCAATGTTTGTTACATGACCCTAAAGTGTTAATTCTGGATGAACCAACAAATGGATTAGACCCCGCTGGTATTCGTGAAATCCGTGACCATGTAAGGAAGTTAGCAAGAGAAAGAGGAATGGCAGTCATTGTATCTAGTCATCTACTATCAGAAATGGAAATGATGTGTGATCGAGTCGGTATTATTCAAAAAGGTAAATTAATTACGATTCAGTCTGTCCATGAGCAAGTAGAAGGAGGAGCAAAGGAATATGAAATTGACGTCGATCATCCAACAGAAGCAATGTTTGCTGTCAATAGATTAATTCCACAACAGCAAGCAGAAGTGAAGGGAAATACGCTTATGCTGCGAGCACAAAAAGAGGATATCCCTTTATTGGTGAAAGAGTGGGTTCATGATGGAATTAATATATATCGTATTCAAGAAACGACGAAAACGTTGGAAGACCGCTTTCTTGAAGTGACAACACTACAGAAGGAGGCGGAATAAGCGATGTTCTCATTAATTAGAAACGAATGGGTGAAAATCTTTAAACGAAGTGGCACTTATGTAATGATTGGCATTCTTCTTTTTATCGTCGCTGTAGCAGGTGCTTTTATGAAATACCAAGATGTACAAGGATCAGTCCCTCCAAATGAGCAATGGCAAAAAGGGTTACAAATGGAGATAGACTCCTATGAGAAGGAGCTGGAGAATTCCGGAGATATGCTTCCAGAGGATGTAAAAGAAAGCTATGAAAAGATCATTGCCATTAATGAGTATCGCATCGAAAACAATATATCACCAAATGGAGATTACGAGGCACTGAGTTTTATATCTGATATGTCTTCGCTAATAGATTTTGCCGGTTTGTTTATGATTATTATTGCTGGAGGGATTGTAGCAAGTGAATTTAATTGGGGAACGATTAAACTGCTACTCATTCGCCCAATTACTAGAAGTAAAATTCTTCTCTCCAAGTACATAACTGTGCTGTTATTTGGTTTCAGTTTGCTCTTTTTACTTTTCATGTTCTCTGGCATATTAGGCCTCGTTCTATTTGGTTTAGGTGGTAGTGAACCGTATCTCTTATATCAAGATGGAGTAGTAAAAGAACAGTCAATGATTTTGCATTTAATCAATGTGTATAGTTTATCATCCATTCAAAACATTATGCTAGCAACGATGGCCTTTATGATTTCATCAGCATTCAGAAGTAGTTCATTAGCAATTGGTTTATCTATTTTCCTTATGTTTGCTGGTGGACAAATTACTCACCTCATTGCGATGAAGTATGATTGGGCGAAATATAGTTTATTTGCTAATACCGATCTGTTTCAGTACTTTGAAGGAACACCGATGTTACCAGGAATGACGTTAACTTTTTCCGTTATCATGTTGATTGTTTATTTTCTGATATTCCAAATCATTGCATTTATCATATTTAAGAAAAGAGATATAGCTGGATAAAATCTAGAAGCTGCTGGAAATTTCCAGCAGCTTATTTTTATGGGTAAAATGGTCACAATAATCATTGAAGGAGTGTGGGGTCATGAGGATAAAGTGGTTTTTTCTCGTTTTTATAATGATTTTATTTATACCATTTCGTATTAGCGAGGCTTCGATTAAGGAAAGAGATGAATACGAACAATTGGGCCTAGCCATTTGGGATTTTTGCCAAATGAAAGGAAATTATGTAGCACTTACATTTGATGATGGACCAGATCCTGTATACACGCCGCAAATCTTAGATTTATTAAAAAAATATCAAGTAAAGGCGACTTTCTTTGTCGTGGGGAAAAAAGCAAAGGATTTCCCTGAGGTGATACAGCGTATAAATAAAGAAGGTCATGAAATTGCTAATCATACGTATAACCACGGATATGATGTTTTAATTAAAGAAGATAAATTGACAGAAGAACTTATAAAGACAGAGGAGGTTGTGAAAGCCATTACTTCTAAATCAATGACGTTATATCGACCAGTTGCAGGGATATACAATGATACTATTATGAATACAGCTACAAAACAAGGTTATTTAGTAACGATGTGGTCTTGGCATCAAGATCCTAAAGATTGGATGAACCCTGGTGTTTATCCTATTTTTCATCACGTATCTACTGCGATGAAACCTGGAGATATAATTGTTTTACATGATGCTGGTGGTGATCGTTCACAGACAGTGTTTGCACTAGAGGAAATCTTGAAAACAATGAAAAATATTGAATTTAAAGGGGTAACTGTGTCCGAGCTTATTTTACTTTCACAAGAGATTCCAACAACTATCTTCGATGCAAAATAACACGTTTTCTCTTTTTTTTGAGTGGAAATAAGTGGTGATGAAAAGATATGTTCTGCGTTACTTATCAGAGTGACAAGAGATAGATAAGGCATTGCCAAGTATTTTATTGTTAACAAATGAGGAAAATCCACTCAAACATTTAGAACTGAGTGGATTTACTATCTTTTTTAGCCAGAATCTTACTGTTGTAGCCGTTTGTAAACATTGGAAAGAGCTTGTTCAAATTTACCGTTCGTTTTTGGCTCATAATAAGTTTTCTGCTTAATGTTATTAGGCAAGTATTGTTGCTTTACCCATCCATTTTCATAATCATGCGGGTATTGATAGTCAATGCCTCTACCTAATTCTTTCGCCCCTTTATAATGGGCGTCTTTTAGGTGATCTGGAACTTCACCGCTAATGCCTGCACGTATATCTGATAAAGCCCGGTCAATCGCCATAATAGCTGAATTAGATTTCGGTGAGAGGCATAGCTCAATCACTGCATTAGCTAACGGAATTCTTGCTTCAGGGAAACCTAACCGCTCTGCTGATTCAATGGCTGATAATGTTCTTTGTCCAGCTTGGGGGGAGGCAAGTCCGATATCTTCATAAGCGATAACCAATAGTCTTCTTGTAATACTAACCATATCTCCTGCCTCAATTAATCTGCCTAAATAATGAAGGGAGGCATTCACGTCACTTCCACGAATGGATTTTTGGAATCCAGATAAAACATCGTAATGTGCATCACCATCTTTGTCATGTGCCATACTCTTTTTTTGCATGCATTCTTCGGCAGCTGAAAGTGTAATGAGGATAGTACCTGAGTCATCTGGTTCAGTTGAAAGCACTGCCAATTCAAGCGCATTTAGCGAACTACGAACATCGCCTCCAGATGCAGTTGCAAAGTGAGTTAATGCCTCATCTTCTATGTCTATTGTCTTATTACCCAGCCCTCTATCTTCATCAGCAATAGCTACTTTTAATGCCGTTTTAATCTCTTCCACTTCTAATGGCTTTAGTTCGAAAATTTGACATCGACTTCTGATGGCGGGGTTAATTGCATGATAAGGATTGCTAGTAGTAGCACCTATTAAGGTAATCATGCCATTTTCTAAATAAGGTAAAAGAAAATCCTGTTTTGCTTTATCTAAGCGATGAACCTCATCTAATAATAAAATAACCTTACCTGACATCTTTGCTTCGGCTGCTACGACTTCCATATCCTTTTTATTATTTGTCACTGCGTTTAAAGTGCGAAAAGCGAATTTAGTACTACCAGCTATTGCACTAGCAATAGAGGTTTTTCCAATTCCTGGTGGTCCGTATAATATCATCGATGATAGTTGTTTCGCTTTTACCATTCTATGAATAATTTTACCTTCTCCCACGAGGTGTTGTTGACCAATAATTTCATTGATTGTTCTTGGTCTCATTCGAAAAGCTAACGGTTTGATACTCAACTATATCACTCCTAATTAGATAAGAGGCTTATCCTGTTCCTTTTGATAACATATCATAAAATTAAAATAGCTAAAATGATTAACGCTTGCAAATGTGCTATAATAGCAAGGTCTATTTATATGTTGTGAAGAAAAATGTTTTTAACCTATCCAACTACTTATTAAAGAGTATTCTACCATTTAATGGAGGGCGTAAGAAAAAAGATTAAAAATAATCTATCCTGTGAGGGCTTGTCAAATGATCAATAATAATAAAATAGGGCAAACAGGACCGAGGTTTATTATCTATTTACTCGGTTTATTAGTAATGAGTTTAGGAATTGTACTCCTTATTGTTGCAGATTTAGGCGCAACACCTTGGGACGTATTGCATGTAGGTTTGTATTATCAATTAGGGTTATCAATTGGCACCTGGTCTATTATTGTTGGTATTCTTGTACTTGCCATTGCGGCAATCATTGGTAAAGAGATGCCAAAAGCAGGTGCTTATCTTAATATGATTCTTATTGGAATCTTTATTGATTTGTATTTATTATTACCGTTTATGACCACTCCTGAAACGATTTGGGGAAAATTCATTATGTTTGCTTGTGGTCTTTTAATTAATTGTTATGGTATGGGCTTGTATATATCAGCTCGTTTAGGTACTGGGCCACGGGATAGTTTAATGATGGCATTAATGAATCGAACAGGTTGGAAAGTTGCCTATATAAGGTCAAGTATGGAAATTATTGTGTTAGTTATCGGTTGGCAGCTTGGCGGTCCTGTTTTTTGGGGGACAATCGTTTTAAGCTTGGCTACTGGTCCAATAGTCGGTGCAGCATTACCACAATGTCAACGATTTACGAATAAGTTACTTGCACGAATGAAGGAAAGAAAAGTATCGATTGCCTCATAACAGGTAACGATGGAATTTATAGAGAGAATAAAGATGAATAGAGGTGTCGGGAATGAAAATATCGACAAAAGGTCGTTACGGATTAACGATTATGATAGAACTCGCAAAGAAATATGGGGAAGGTCCCGTTTCATTAAAAACAATTGCACAAGCAAATGATTTATCAGAACACTATTTAGAACAATTAATTGCTCCTTTAAGAAATGCTGGTTTTGTGAAAAGTATAAGAGGAGCTTATGGCGGATATATACTTGGAGATGAGCCATCAAAGATCACTTCAGGCGATATTATTCGCGTATTAGAGGGTCCGATTAGTCCAGTTGAAGGGATAGAAAATGAAGAACCAGCTAAAAGAGAATTATGGATGCGTATACGTGACGCAGTGAAAGAGGTATTGGATAATACAACGATTGAGGATTTAGCAAACCATAAAGATAATGGTGAATCCGATGCTTATATGTTTTATATTTAACAGATTGGCAAGAAGGTGAAAAAAGTGGAAAGAATTTATTTGGATCATGCGGCAACAAGTCCGATGCATCCTCAAGTAATTGAAGTAATGATGCGAATGATGCAAGAGGATTACGGAAATCCATCAAGCATTCATTCTTTTGGTAGAGAAGCAAGACAAGTACTTGATCGGGCAAGAGAAGTAATGGCATCAAGTATTGGAGCTATTGCAAACGAGATTATTTTCACAAGTGGTGGAACCGAATCCGATAATCATGCTATTTTTGGAGTAGCTCGAGCGAATCAAAATAAAGGTAAGCATATCATCACTTCAGAAATTGAACATCATGCAGTACTACATGCGTGCGAAGAGCTTGAAAGAGAAGGATTTGAAGTAACATATTTACCAGTCAACAATGAAGGGGTCATTGAGGTAGACACTGTTAAGAAAGCGTTACGAGATGATACAATTTTAGTTACCATCATGTATGCGAATAATGAAGTTGGTACCATTCAGCCCATCGCTGAGATAGGTAAACTGCTCGTTAATCATCAAGCAGTCTTTCATACAGATGCGGTACAAGCTTATGGCCTATTGCCTATAGATGTGAATGAAGCAAATATTGACTTACTTTCTGTTTCAGCTCACAAAATAAATGGTCCAAAAGGTATTGGATTTCTATATTGCCGGAAAGACATTTCCCTTCCTTCAAGATTGTTTGGGGGCGAGCAAGAAAGAAAGCGTAGAGCTGGAACGGAAAACGTACCTGCCATTGCTGGTTTTTTAGAAGCAGTGAAAGTAAGTCAACAAAATAGAGGGGCTAAAAGTACGCACTTTCAACAATTAAGAGAAATGTTCTTGCAAACATTGATAGAAAATGGAATAAAGTTTAAGCAAAACAGTTCGCTTGCTGAAACACTTCCTCATGTATTAAACTTAAGCTTTCCAGGAACAAATGTGGAAGCTATGCTTGTTAATTTGGATTTGGTAGGGATTGCCGCATCTAGTGGTTCTGCATGTACAGCAGGATCTATAGACCCATCGCATGTACTGGTCGCGATGTTTGGTAAAGGAGATGAGCGGTTAGCTAACTCTATAAGGTTCAGCTTTGGCTATGGTAATACATTAGAACAAGCAGGTGTAGCTGGAAAAGAAGTAAGTAAAATCGTGCAACGATTTCAGGCATAAATAAAGTATAGCAAAGAGAGGTGAAGACAATGACAAAAGCGCCAAAAGATACGCGAGTTGTTGTTGGGATGTCCGGTGGCGTTGATTCATCGGTAGCTGCACTCCTTCTCAAAGAACAAGGCTATGATGTCATCGGCATTTTTATGAAAAACTGGGATGACACCGATGAAAACGGTGTATGTACAGCGACGGAAGACTATGAAGATGTAATCCGCGTATGTAATCAAATCGGTATTCCATACTATGCTGTCAACTTTGAGAAGCAATATTGGGATAAAGTGTTCACCTACTTTCTTGAAGAATATAAAGCAGGTAGAACACCGAACCCCGATGTCATGTGCAATAAGGAAATAAAATTTAAAGCGTTTCTAGAACATGCGATGCATTTAGGTGCTGATTATTTAGCAACTGGTCATTATGCGCGTGTAGAAGAAAGAGACGGCGAAGTAAAAATGCTTCGTGGCCTTGATGAAAACAAAGATCAAACGTATTTCCTTAATCAGCTTTCGCAAGATCAATTAAAAAAAGTAATGTTCCCAATCGGCAATATTAAAAAGTCAGAGGTAAGGGAAATTGCGGCAAAAGCAAATTTAGCAACAGCTACTAAGAAGGATAGTACTGGTATTTGTTTTATTGGTGAAAGAAACTTTAAAGAATTCCTAGGTAACTACTTACCAGCTCAACCAGGTAATATGGAGACATTTGATGGTAAAGTAGTCGGTAAGCATGATGGTTTAATGTATTATACAATTGGTCAAAGACATGGTTTAGGGATCGGTGGCGCAGGTGAGCCTTGGTTTGCGATTGGTAAGGACTTGAAAAGGAATGTTCTTTATGTAGGACAAGGCTTTCACCATGAAAAATTATATTCCGATTCCCTTGTAGCTGTGAATGTAAGTTGGGTATCTGAAAAAGAAATGCCACAAACATTTGAATGTACAGCTAAATTTAGATATCGTCAGACAGACAATAATGTAACGGTGGAACGCTTAGCGGACAATAAAGTTCGAGTGAAGTTTCATGAGCTAAGTAGAGCGATTACCCCTGGCCAATCAGTTGTTTTTTATAAAGGTGACGAATGCTTAGGCGGAGCAACAATTGATGAAGTATATATTAATAGTAATCAACTCACATATGTAGGATAAAAAATCAGGCAAATTGATTGCCTGGTTTTTTATTTTTCCCACGTTTTTATGATAAATCTTCAACAAGTTACTGAGTCTAGAATGGATACGCACAAATGCCGCAAATCATCGAAGTTAACTTTTCTCCTCTCATTCTTTGGAGAAGCTGGAAAATCAAGCCGTGTACCAACTATATTATGTTCAATTCTAAAAACCTAAACAAATTATGCCTGAACGTTTAGCCTGTGAATGAAGTCATAACGAAAAATATGCTATACTATTTCGAAGAGTAAAGAGATAGAAATGGAGTCGATAAATAATGGATAAAAACCAACAAGGTATTCAATATATGCAAGAAGGTAAATGGGAAGAAGCAGCTAAGATTTTTATGGAAGCCATTGATGAAAACCCTGAGGATGCGGTTTCTTATATCAATTTTGGTAATGTTTTATCAGCCGTTGGCGACGGAGAACGAGCATTGAAGTTTTTTCTAAAAGCAATTGAACTTGATGAAAACGCGGGTGTTGCTTATTATAGTGTCGGAAATTTACTTTTTGAAAAAGAACAATTTGACGAGGCTAAAAATATGTTTGAACAAGCGATGCAAAAAGGAATCGACCATGGAGACAATTATTTTATGTTAGGTATTTCCCTTATGCAATTAGAGCAAGGGAAATTAGCATTACCATACTTGCAACGTGCAACTGAATTAAATCCACAGGATGCAGAAGCGGCGTTTCAATATGGTCTTTGCTTAGCGCAATTAGAATTAATAGATGAAGCCATTAAGCAACTACAACAATGTATTGAATTAGATGAGGAACATGCAGATGCTCATTATAATCTCGGTGTCGCTTATGGTTTTAAAGAAGACGTGCAAAAGGCACTCGCTCATTTTAATCGTGCATTGGATATACAACCGGATCATATGCTTGCCGGCTACGGTAAGAAAATGATTGAAAAACAAGCATAAGATAAAAAACAAGATGCGCTTAAAAAGGAAGGAGCATATGGGATGGATGAGCAGAATTCTTTAGATTTATTTGCTGAACAAAAAACGTATGTAAAGGGCAAGCATCTTGTGACTATTTTCCATAATGAGAGTAATCTTTATACGGTTTTACGTATTCGGGTGCTAGAGACAAATGCACAATATGAAGAGAAAGAAGCGGTCATTACTGGCTACATACCGAAAATCCATGAAGAGGAGACCTATACATTTATAGGGGAATGGAAGGAACATCCAAAGTTTGGGTTGCAATTCCATGTAGAGCAGTACAAGAAAGAAATGCCTCAAACAAAAGAAGGTGTCGTTAATTATTTATCAGGTGACCTCTTTAAAGGAATTGGTAAGAAAACGGCACAAAGTATCGTGGACGAGCTTGGAGAAAATGCGATCAATAGCATTTTAAATAATCCTTCATTATTAGATGGGATACCAAAATTAGCAAGTGAAAAAGCGAAAGTTTTATACGACACACTTGTGGAGAATCAAGGAATTGAACAAGTCATGATTCACCTCAATCAACTTGGTTTTGGTCCACAACTATCTATGAAGATTTTTCAAACATATAAAGATCAAGCAATAGATATTTTGCAAAAAAAACCTTATCAACTCGTAGAGGATATTGAAGGGATTGGCTTCCATCGGGCAGATGAGATTGGACAACAAGTGGGAATGTCAGGTAGTCATCCTGACCGTATTAAAGCAGCATGTTTGTATGTGCTTGATAGTGAAAGTGCACAGGCAGGTCACGTATATGCTGAAGCAGAAGAATTACTCCCTGCTGTCAAAAAACTATTAGAGGAAAAAGCGACTGAGGTAATCCCTTACGAGGCGATTAGTGAAGCAATCTTAAAGCTCGGAGAAGAGAGAAAAGTGATTGCAGAAGGACAGCAGTTATATTTACCTTCTCTTTTCTTTTCTGAAAAGGGAATCGTTACAAATATCAAACGTATACTCAATCAAACGGAATTTAATGAACAGTTTCCTGAATCGGAATTCCTCCTTGCTTTGGGACAATTAGAAGAGCGACTTTCGGTACAGTATGCGCCATCTCAAAAAGATGCCATTCAAAAAGCGTTAATGTCGCCAATGATGATCTTAACTGGTGGTCCAGGTACGGGCAAAACAACGGTTATTCAAGGAATTGTTGAATTGTATGGTGAATTACATGGCTGTAGTTTAAATCCGAAAGACTATAAAAAAGAAGAGCCTTTTCCTTTCTTATTAGCTGCACCTACTGGAAGAGCGGCGAAAAGAATGGCAGAATCTACAGGATTACCAGCTGTGACGATTCACAGATTGCTTGGTTGGAATGGAAGTGAGGGTTTTGACCATCATGAAGAAAACCCGCTTGAAGGGAAAATTCTTATTGTTGATGAAACTTCCATGGTTGATATATGGCTAGCCAATCAACTTTTTAAAGCGATCCCTGAAGAAATGCAAGTCATACTTGTTGGTGATGAAGATCAATTACCATCTGTGGGCCCAGGTCAAGTATTAAGAGATTTATTACTTTCTGAACGTATCCCTTCGGTTATGTTGACAGATATTTATAGGCAATCGGAAGGCTCGTCAATTATTGAGTTAGCACATGAAATGAAAAAGGGAAGATTGCCGCAAAATATTACTCAGCAACAAAAAGACCGTTCCTTTTTTCAATGCCAACCAGGTCAAATTGGCACGGTTATCGGGCAAGTAGTGCGAAATGCAAAGAAAAAGGGGTATTTAGCAAAGGATATTCAAGTACTTGCACCGATGTATCGTGGTCCTGCAGGTATTGATCGCCTTAATAAAATGATCCAAGAAATTTTCAACCCTAATGAAGATGGTAGTAGAAAGGAAATTGCTTTTGGTGATGTTGTCTATCGCATTGGAGACAAGGTGTTGCAATTAGTCAATCAACCTGAAAACCACGTTTATAACGGTGATATGGGTGAAATTATTTCCATATTTTATGCAAAGGAGAACACAGAGAAACAAGATATGGTTATTGTTTCTTTTGACGGAGTGGAAGCAACGTATACAAAACAGGATTTAAATCAAATCACTCATGCCTATTGTTGTTCCGTTCATAAGTCACAGGGCAGTGAGTTTCCGATTGTTATTCTTCCGGTCGTTAAAAGTTATTACCGGATGTTACGGAGGAATTTATTATATACTGCCATTACACGAAGCAAGCAGTTCCTTATATTATGCGGTGATGAAGAAGCGTTAAAAATGGGTATACAACGATTGGATGATCAATCGAGGCGATCTAACTTACGATTGAAGTTACAAGATGAAATCTTCGAAGGAGAGACCATTGAAGCTGTAGATGAATCATTAACATATGAAGATTATTTGATGAAAGTCGACCCGTTGATAGGAATGGAAAATATCACACCTTATGATTTTTTAGAGGCTGATTAGACTAAGATGAGAGATTTTTCTCATCTTATTTTTTTACCTATATACATAAAACAAATTGCCAACCTGGAAAAAGAATGACTCGCACCATCTTTGAACAAAATAACAATGTTCAAAGAAGGTGGGAGTAACTTTTGCGAACATTTTCCTTATTAAGAGGCTTGTCGGTAATCGTGTTGAATAACGGTAGGGCAATAGGTGAAGTGAATGATCTCTTCATCTCACCCGAAGGATTAGTGAAGGGACTATGGGTGAAGAACCACTCATTTATTCGTAAATCCTTTTTTCTAGATATTAAAGATGTGTACTCATTTGGTTGGGATGGTGTGATGATTGAGAGTTGTGATGTATTAACAGCTATACCAAAGCATAGTGATTTTACAATTGCTAGTGAAAATCGTCTGGCTGGCCGAATGATGATGACAAGAGAGGGCGATCGCTTAGGACTTCTTCAAGATGTATATTTCAATGAAGAATTGGGCACAATCGTAGGGTATGAACTATCAGATGGCTTCTTTTCTGATGTACTTGAAGGAAAGAAAGTAGTTAAAGCTAGTTGCGCACCAGCGATTGGAAAGGATGCCATTATTGTAAATGTAGAATAAGGTAGGTGTCCTTTCCATGATGCTTCAATGTCCTAATTGTCAAAGCAAAGATGTCGGTAAGATTGGCATAAATCAATATTACTGTTGGAATTGCTTTATCGAACTCTCATTGTCTAAAGGAATTATTCACACTCACCAAGTGGAAGAAGATGGGTCTTTAAGTTCTTTAGATGACTTATTTGATGAAGAAGAGCGTCGTTTTTCTTCATAAAAATTCTTATGAGAGGTGTCATATGATGAATAAAATGTTAACCTCAGCAGCTGTCATAGGCGCAGGTGTAGCCGCATATAGCTATATGCAGAAAAATAACATCGTCTCAAAAAGAGATATGAAAAAAATACAAAGAAAAGTAATGAAAATGTTTTAAATGTTTTGGCGTCCTCAATCAAATAGATTGGGGACGTTTTTTCGTACCTGTGCTATGTCAATAAATGAATCCATTCCGTCCCTTGTTTAACTTGTATGTATAATTCATATGCTCTCTTCTCAAGATAGTAAAGGGAGGCGTAGTGCATGGACGTTCGTATGAAATGGTTGTACCGTTTAGGCTTTGTTTTGCTTGTTCTCATTTTACTTTATATCTTTTTTCAATTAAAAGAATTATGGCTCCCTCTTTTAAAATTACTGCTTGTTGTGCTGATTCCGTTTTTACTTGGGGCATTTTTTACTTATCTCTTACACCCTATTGTTGAAAAGTTACATCAAACGGGTATGCACAGAGGATTAGCAGCTTTAGGAATTTATTTATTATTTTTTGGTGGTGTTGGCTACGGATTGTATAAAGGGATTCCGGCTTTTATTCATCAACTAAATGATTTAGTTGATCATGCGCCAGAGTTTGCCGAGCAATATCGCTCTTTTATTGCTTTGATTCAAGAACGCACATCTGAATGGCCAGAAACATTACAATTACGTGTAGAGGATGGGATTAACAATATTGAAGCAGCATTAGATAAATTATTAACAAAGGCAATTAATATATTGCTTGAGATTCTTAATTATGCTTTAATCATCGCTATTATCCCATTTATCTCCTTTTACCTTTTAAAAGATTATACGGATGTAAAAAAAGCAGTCTGGTACTTAACGCCAAGAAGATGGAGAAAAGAAGCTGTTTTGTTTATAAGAGATGTTGATAAGTCACTCGGAGGTTATATTCGTGGGCAGCTCCTTGTATGTTTAGTAATCGGGGTGATTTCAGCTACTTTATTTTGGGTGTTCGGTATGAAGTATCCATTGTTGCTTGGTTTTATCATTGCAATAACCAATATTATTCCGTATTTTGGTCCAATTATTGGTGCAGTCCCAGCGGTGATTATTGCAGCGACCCTGTCAGTCAAAATGGTGATTATCACATTAATTATTATAGTTGTATTGCAATTTGTGGAAGGGAATATATTATCTCCTTTAATTGTAGGGAAAAGCTTACATATGCACCCCCTCATTATTATGCTTTCATTACTAGCTGGTGGAGAAGCTGGCGGTATCATTGGTTTAATTATGGCTGTTCCGATTTTGGCAATCCTAAAAATTAGTCTTATACATGCACGTAAACTATTAATGAACCGACATAGGGCAGATAAGGTATAGTTTCAGCTGAATTTGTTGATACTGTTAAACATTGATATTGACAAAAGAGCAAAAATCTAGCTATAATTCGACTATATCTATTTAAATAATGTAAGATGTTGATGGAAGAAGTATGTTATAGTCCATTCGAAAGAGAGGAAATTCCATGGCTGAGAGAATTTCTCGATGAAGGATAACAGAAAGCTAATCCGGAGTGCAGTTAACTACTGCCGTTCACCGCGTTAAGGTGCTTTGAGAGGTGAGAGTTTTCTTTCACAATCAGGGTGGTACCGCGAGCTTAAGTTCTCGTCCCTGTATTGGGGATGAGGGCTTTTTTTTATGGTTACATAAATTTTTTAGGAGGTTTTTTTATGAAACATTTAACTGGTGCAGAAATTAGACAAATGTTTTTAGATTTTTTTAAAGAAAAAGGTCACGCAGTGGAACCAAGTGCTTCTTTAGTACCACATGAAGATCCGTCACTACTATGGATTAATAGTGGTGTAGCTACATTGAAGAAATATTTTGATGGTCGAGTGATTCCCGAAAATCCAAGGATCGTTAATGCACAAAAATCAATACGTACCAATGATATTGAAAATGTTGGGAAGACAGCACGTCACCATACATTCTTTGAAATGCTTGGGAATTTTTCTATCGGTGACTACTTTAAAGAAGAAGCGATTCTATATGCTTGGGAATTCTTGACGAGTCCAAAATGGATTGGTTTTGAAGAAGACAAATTATCTGTGACAATCCACCCTGAGGACGATGAAGCGTACAAATTATGGAGAGAAAAAGTAGGTGTACCAGAAGAACGAATTATTCGTTTGGAAGGGAATTTCTGGGATATTGGTGAAGGACCAAGTGGACCGAACACAGAAATTTTCTATGATAGGGGAGAAGAGTATGGTAACGATTTAAATGATCCTGAGCTCTATCCTGGGGGAGAGAACGAACGTTACTTGGAAGTATGGAACCTTGTATTTTCTGAGTTTAACCATAATCCAGATGGAACATATACTCCACTACCAAAGAAAAATATTGATACGGGCATGGGCTTAGAGCGTATGGCTTCAGTTGTGCAAAATGTAAAGACGAATTTTGACACAGATCTATTTATGCCAATCATTAAAGGAACAGAAGATATTTCTGCTGAGAAATATGGTAAAACTGCGGAACAAGATGTCGCATTTAAAGTGATTGCTGACCACATTCGTACAGTAGCATTTGCAATTGGTGATGGTGCTCTTCCATCAAATGAAGGTAGAGGATATGTTCTTAGACGATTATTACGTCGCGCGGTTCGTTATGCGAAACAAATCAATATTCATCGTCCGTTCATGTTTGAGTTAGTACCAGTGGTTGCAGAAATAATGGTTGATTATTATCCACAAGTAAAAGAAAAAACGGCTTTTATTCAAAAAGTCATTAAAAACGAAGAAGAACGCTTCCATGAAACGTTACACGAGGGTTTAGCTATTCTTTCAGAAGTAATGAAAAAAGAAAAAGCTAATGGACATACTGTAATCGATGGAAAAGATGTTTTCCGTCTTTATGATACGTATGGTTTCCCCGTTGAATTAACTGAGGAGTACGCAGAAGAAGAAGGGATGAGCATCGACCATGATGGCTTTGAAAAAGAGATGGAAAATCAGCGTGATCGCGCTCGAGCTGCTCGTCAAGATATAGATAGTATGCAAGTCCAGGATAGTGTCCTAGGTGAAATTACGGTAGACAGTAGGTTTGTTGGGTATGAACAATTGACGATTGATACTGAAGTAGCTGCAATTGTAAGTGGTGGCGAGCTAGTAGACCAAGCTGGTCAAGGCGAAGAGGTTCAATTAATATTGACAGCTACTCCTTTCTATGCTGAAAGTGGTGGGCAAATCGCTGATAAGGGAACTCTAACAGCAAGTGGCGTGAGGGTTGAAATAAAAGATGTGCAAAAAGCTCCAAATGGACAAAACCTCCATCGTGCAGTTGTCACAGAAGGAGAATTAAAAGCTCATTCATCGGTTAAAGCATCTGTAGATTATTTTAATCGTAATAAAATCGTAAAAAATCATACTGCGACACATCTTCTTCACCAAGCATTGAAAGATGTATTAGGTACGCATGTAAATCAAGCAGGTTCTCTTGTTGAACCAGATCGACTAAGATTTGACTTTTCTCACTTTGGACAAGTAACAGGAGATGAGTTAGAGAAAATCGAAGCCATTGTTAACGAGAAGATTTGGAATAGCTTAAATGTGCAAATTGACCTGAAAGATATTGAAGAAGCAAAAGCAATGGGAGCAATGGCTTTATTTGGAGAAAAGTATGGGAAAATTGTACGAGTTGTTCAAATCGGTGATTATTCATTAGAACTTTGTGGTGGCTGTCATGTGGCAAATACTGCAGTCATTGGTTTGTTCAAAATCCAATCTGAAAGCGGGATTGGTGCAGGCACAAGAAGAATAGAAGCAGTCACAGGTGAAGGTGCTTATAAGATGATGACAGAGCAAATCTCTGTATTAAAAGAGGCTGGAGCTAAATTAAAATCAAATATAAAAGATTTACCAGTAAAAATTGACAGCTTACATGCAGAAATCAGGCAATTACAAAGAGAAAATGAATCATTAGCAACTAAATTGGGTAATATTGAAGCTGGAAGCTTGATTGACCAAGTGAAAGAAGTGAACGGTGTAAAAGTATTAGCTGCAAAAGTTCAGGCGACAGACATGAACCACTTGCGTAATATGGCAGATGAATTAAAACAAAAGCTTGCTTCAGCAGTGGTTGTACTAGGTAGTGCGAATGAAGGAAAAGTGAATTTAATTGCCGGTGTGACAGATGATTTGATTAAAAGTGGCTATCATGCGGGTAAATTAATTAAGGAAGTGGCTACTCGCTGTGGAGGCGGTGGCGGTGGACGTCCAGATATGGCGCAAGCTGGTGGAAAAGACCCAGCAAAATTAGAGGGAGCGTTACAATTTGTAGAGGAATGGGTAAAATCCGTTTGATTCCCGAATAGTTTAGTGTAAAATGTAGGTAAACAAAAGCGAATCATAAAAAGAAGAGGTTATATAACCTCTTCTTCATGAACTTGGTGTAGCTATCCATCCTTCTCTTTTTGAATAGGTAGCTTAATCGCTTAAGAACAGAATAGTGAGGTGTAGCAATTGAGCTCATTTGACAAAACGATGAGATTTAATTTTCCTGAGGAACCATTTGAACAAGATGTCAATAAAGTTTTGTTCCATGTTCACGATGCCCTGCAGGAAAAAGGGTATAATCCTATTAATCAAATTGTAGGTTACCTGCTTTCTGGAGATCCTGCCTACATACCCCGTCACAAAGATGCAAGGAATGTGATTCGCAAGTTAGAACGGGATGAAATTATTGAAGAACTTGTGAAGTCGTATTTAAAACAGCAACGAGAGGGATAATATGCGTACAATGGGATTAGATGTCGGCTCAAAAACGGTCGGCGTGGCTGTTAGTGATGGTCTTGGTTGGACAGCCCAAGGCATCGAAACAGTGAAAATAAATGAGGAACAGAATCAGTACGGATTTAAACGTATTGGTGAGCTGCTCAAAGAATATGAAGTAACAAAGGTTGTTGTTGGCATTCCTAAGAACATGAATGGTACAATAGGGCCTAGAGGTGAAGCGAGTCAGTTCTATGGTAATGAACTTAACAAACGTTTCGGTGTTGAGGTTATTTATTGGGACGAGCGTCTCACTACAATCGCTGCAGAGAGAGTCCTACTTGATGCAGATGTCAGTCGCAAAAAAAGGAAAAAAGTGATTGATAAAATGGCGGCAGTCATGATTTTACAAGGTTATTTAGATAGCCAGAATTAAGAGGTGAAAGAAATGGATCACGGAGAAAACAATATCACAGTAGTAGATGAGGAAGGTAACGAGCAGCTTTGCGAAGTGCTTTTTACTTTTGACTCTGAAGAATTTGGCAAATCTTATGTTCTTTATTATCCAATTGGTGCAGATGAGGATGAAGAAGAGGTTGAAATTCATGCATCTGCATTCGTTCCAAGTGAAGATAATACTGATGGTGAATTAATGCCAATTGAAACGGACGAAGAATGGGACCTTATCGAAGAGATGTTAAATACATTTTTAGAAAACGAAGAAGAATAAATTTGAAAAGACCCGCGTATTTAGTGGGTCTTTTTTTTATGTTCTATCATTCTTCGCAGGTGAACTTGCGACTAAGGCTAACCCAGAATTAATATCACACAACAAAAAAACATTAAGTAAAAAAAGACTTAGCAAAATATAACCTATCTCAAAAAAACCCTCCACTTTCAGCATTGCCCTCATTTCTATCTCATTCTCTATAAACTTAACTCATTCATTATTAAGGGAGAGGTATTATTGATTAACGCTTTCAGTATAACTGATTCGTTCTATAGTAGAAGAATTTTGTCTAAATATGCTATCCTATGACAGAAAGTATAGTATAATAATCCGAGATGTATGAGAGCTATTTTCCAGCTATTAATACAGTAGCAACATGAGGCGAAAAGGAAGTATGAATAGTAAGGGGAAATAGTTGCAAGGAGGTTTACCATGACAGATGATAAAAAAGGTAAGATGAAAAAACAGTTGATAGAGAGGCAAACAGAGGCGAAAGTTGTGCGTAAAATCGTGTTAATTGCAGCCATAATATTATTTGTAATCATAGGTGTTGGAGGGCTAGGTGGGTTCCTTTATGTGAATTCTGCTTTAAAACCTGTTAATCCAGATAACGACAAAGTCAAAAATGTCGAAATCCCTATAGGCTCATCCGTTTCAGGGATCGGACAAGTATTAGAAGAGAATGGGATAATAAAGGATGCTAGAGTATTCAAATACTATGTGAAGCTAAAGAATGAATCAGGCTTTATGGCAGGAACTTATGAACTGGCACCGGCGATGACTTTAGGTCAAGTCATATCAGAGCTGAAAACTGGAAATGTTGATCAAGAAGTCGTGTTTAAAGTCACACTTCCTGAAGGCAAGCAGTTGGAGCAAATTGCAGCAATTATAGCAGAAAAAGCAGGCATGGACGGAGACGAAGTCTTTGCAGAATTAAATGATAAAGCATTTGTACAGAAAATGCAGGAGAAATTTCCAAGTGTCATTACTGATGATGTTTTTGCGGAGAATATTAAATACCCTTTAGAGGGTTATCTATTCCCTGCCACATATGATTACTACAAAGAAGATGCAACGTTAGAAGAAATTGTAACACCAATGATTAAGAAGACAAGTGAAGTGCTTGCTCAGTACACAGATGCAATGGAGAACAAAGAGATGTCTGTCCATGAATTACTCACAATGGCTTCATTAATCGAAGAAGAGGCCACTGCACAAGTGGACCGCGATAAGATAGCCAGCGTTTTTTATAATCGTATGGATGAAGATATGCCTTTACAAACAGATCCCACCGTTTTATATGCACATGGTGAGCATAAGGAAAGGACATTGTATAAGCATTTAGAAATAGATGACCCATATAACACATATAAATACAATGGTCTAACACCTGGACCGATTGCTAATGCAGGTTCAACTTCTATTGAAGCTGCATTGAATCCTGAAGAAACGGATTATTTGTATTTCCTAGCTACACCAGAAGGAGAAGTTTTATTCTCTAAAACATTGGATGAACATAATGTGAAGAAAAATGAGCACATAACTAGTAATAATTAAAAAATAGAGGAAGCTAAAGAGGTGTGAATGATGTTAGATCATCATTTATGATAAAATCTCATAGCTTTCCTCTTTTTTATGTGGTAAAATAGCACAAGCATTTTATATATTTTTTTATGTGGCGTATCATGCAGATAGCGTAGATGGTCCAAGCTCTTGTTGACAATCTACTAATGTGAGCGCTTTTTTTCTTGCATATGCAAAGGATGGAAGTTAAATTAATAGAGGTGAAAGTAATTGCTAAATGATGAGCTAATTACATATATGCAAAAATTAATACCGGATCGTACAAACCTCTTCATGGAAATGGAAGAATACGCTAGGGAAAATCGTGTGCCAATCATGGAACTAGAAGGTATTGAAGCCATGTTACAGATTGTACGAATTCAACAACCAACAAAAATATTAGAGATTGGAACAGCAATCGGATATTCCGCTTTACGAATGGCTGAAGCTTGTCCATCTGCTCATATTGTTACATTGGAAAGAGATCAGGAGCGTTATGAAAAGGCAGAGAACTACTTTGCAAGAAGCGGCATGGCGAATCAAATCACTTTAATTAAAGGCGATGCATTAGAGCAAGAAGATGAGGTTCGAATATTAGGTGACTATGATATGATATTTATTGATGCAGCAAAAGGACAGTATAAGAAGTTTTTCGAGATGTATAGTCAATATTTAAATGATACAGGTGTAATTATTACCGATAACGTGTTATTTAAAGGCCTTGTTTATGAAAAAGCAGAGATAGAAAAAAAACGCATCCGCAACCTAGTGCAAAAAATTGACCAATTTAATGAATGGCTTATGAAAAATGATCGTTACCATACGGTGATTTTGCCTATTGGTGATGGTGTTGCGATTAGTAGAAAGAAATAAGTTTTGTTGTGATAAAGAATTATTACTAGTATAAGTACCATATGTTTGGCAATCATAGCAAAAAGGTGTATATTGTTAAACAGTAGCAAAAAAGCTACGATGTTAGGGAGATTGATAAAGATGAAGAGAAAACCGATTGTGATCGGTGTAGCTGGTGGATCAGGCTCTGGAAAGACAAGTGTAACGAAGGCGATTTATAATCAATTTCAAGGTCATTCTATTCTTATGTTAGAACAAGACTATTACTATAAAGATCAAGCACATCTACCGTTTGAAGAACGTTTGAAAACCAATTATGATCATCCACTTGCGTTTGACACAGATTTATTAATTGAGCATATCATCTCTTTAACGAATCACGAGGTCATCGAAAAGCCTGTATATGACTATTCTATTCATACGAGGTCAGATGATGTCATCGTTGTTGAACCAAAAGATGTGATTATCTTAGAGGGTATTCTTGTACTTGAAGATGAGCGTTTACGTGATTTAATGGATATGAAGCTGTTTGTCGATACGGATGCAGATCTAAGAATTATTAGAAGGCTTATGCGTGATATTAAGGAGCGAGGGCGTTCCATTGACTCAGTAATTGAGCAATATGTCAGTGTTGTTCGTCCAATGCATAATCAATTTATCGAACCGACTAAGAGATATGCCGATATTATCATTCCTGAAGGTGGACAAAATAAAGTGGCGATTGATTTAATGGTCACAAAAATTCAAACAATTCTTGAAGAAAAGTCTTTTTTATGACACAATAGCATAGAAAAATAATAAGGCTACAAACGTTTGCATAGATAGGCGCGTTCGATAAAGGACGCGCTGTAAATGCATTGTTTATAAAATTTATACATACTTTTGACCAATAATTGGTTATATATGGTAAAGGAGTGGGTGTTTTGAGTACAGAAAAAGTATTTCCAATGACACAAGAAGGTAAAACGAAATTAGAACAAGAACTAGAAAACCTAAAAACCGTTAAACGAAAAGAAGTGGTTGAACGTATAAAAATAGCTCGTAGTTTTGGTGACTTATCTGAGAACTCAGAATATGATTCTGCTAAAGAAGAACAAGCTTTTGTAGAAGGTCGTATTACGACTCTTGAAAACATGATTCGTAATGCTAAAATCATTACTGAGGATGAGATGAAAGGCGACGCAGTTAGCTTAGGCTCAACTGTTACTTTCGTAGAATTACCTGATGGTGAAGAAGAGACTTATTCTATCGTAGGTAGTGCAGAGGCAGATCCTTTTGAGGGCAAAATTTCCAATGATTCTCCGATTGCTAAAAGCCTTATTGGTAAAAAAGTAGGCGAAGAAGTGTCAGTGCAAACACCAGGTGGAGAAATGAGTGTTAAGATAACAAGTATTAACTAATAAAATTATTGTGTTTTAGCGTTTGAAATAGAAACACCTCGTCAACACTTTTGACGAGGTGTTTTTATGCAAAGAAAACGAGTCATTCTGTTTGTTTCTGTTATGATGATTATTTTATCAATACTTATTGTTAGACTGGCTCAAATACAGTTGTTTGAATCAAAGCATTTTACAAATAGAGACATTAACTTGATCAGTCAAAGTGTCGCACAACGCTCTAAGGAAATAGTTATAGATGCCGAGAGAGGGAATTTGCTTGATAGAGATGGCAAACAATTAACTGTAGCCTATAAAACGGTCTTAATCCTTTTTCCGTTCCTAAAAGATATAGAATGGGATGTCTCGAGTGTAGCTGAAATTCTTAAAGTTGATAATAGTCAACTCCGTCAAAAAGTTCAAGCAATAAAGGATCCTATTGTATATGGTGAGCGAGAACCTTTCATTTTGTCTAATGAACAAATGGAGGAGATTAATCAGTTGGAAATACCAGGTGTATTTGCAGCGAGAAAATCATACCCGATTTATGAGAGACCAGCAGAACAATTATTAGGGATTGCCAATAGGGATTTTTTACTAACCAAAAGATATCCTAATAAACACTTATCTAATATAACAAGACTAGGTGCAACTGGGATGGAAAAAAGCTTTGATGAACTTTTGTCTGGAGAAGGTGAAACAAAGCTCATTTATCATGTTGATGGAAAAGGAAGGCCTTTATTTGGCTCGAATGTAAAGTATGTTCACCCTGCGAGCCCTTTTTATCCATTGAATATTAGAACGACGCTTGATTTTGAATGGCAGCAACGAATGGAAATGCTAGTCGATAAAAACGAGGTTACCAAAGGGGGGATGGTGTTAATAGATATTGAGGATAATTCAGTTGTCGCGATGGTTTCTCGTCCGAAAGTGAACCCAGTCAACCCTTTCGCTCATGGCGAAGAAGGTACAAATAATTTTATGGTACAAAATCAAGTACTAGGGTCTATTTTTAAAACTGTTATCGCTGCAGCAGCGATAGATTATGGGCTAGATGCAAAAAGTCGTATGTTTGATTGTAATCGGTCAATCAATGGAGAAATCGATGAAAATTATCAATACGGCATGCTTAATTTTAAAGATAGTTTTGCGAGAAGTTGTAATTATACATTTGCAACGGTCGGCAAAGAGCTGATGTCTATAGAACCATTGGTGGTGGATAGCTATGCTAATAAATTAGGCCTATCGATAAAAGTAGGATGGCAAGGAGATTTCTATCATTTAAAAGGCTTTCAGCAATTGGCAGATGAAGAACAAGGCCAGGTCTTTAGTGATCCGCGAAATAGAAAAGATACAAATCTAATTGCTCTAACATCCATTGGTCAATTAGATGTCCGCAGTACACCGTTAGCTGTGGCGAATATGATGGCAACAATCGCAAGAGGTGGAGAAAAGCAGATGGTACGTGTCGCCTCACAACTAGAATATAAAAATGGGACGAAAGTAAAGAGCTTTCAGTCTAAAAAAATTGTTGGTAAAAATATTAAGCCATATACAGCCATATCATTACAAAAGCTTCTTCTTGAAGTTGTCAATCATGATTTGGGGACAGGTAGGCAACTACAAAATTTACCGTATCAAGTAGCAGGCAAATCTGGAACAGGGGAAACAGGGAAAAAAGTGAATGGGCAGCAACTAGAAAATAAATGGTTTGCTGGCTATTTTCCATATGATAACCCAAGATATGCACTAGTAACCGTCCGGTTAGATGCCAAAAGTACCGACCCATCACCACTTTCTTTATTCGCTGATATTGTGAAAGAAATACATAGATTAGATCATTCCACGTAATGGTTATCCCTTCAAGTTTTTTAAAAGACATGTTAAAATGTTTTCAGCTATGATATTTCTTTTTTAAATTAGGAGGTATTCCTTTGAATAATACTGATAATGGTTCATCCCGTTATGATAAAAGATCGAAAAGGAAAAAAACAAACATAATCTTAAATGGCTTAATTGGCGTCGTTATTCTGCTCATCATCGTTGTTGGTACGATTATTTTCTCCGGTGGAAAAGACGAGGATCAACCAGCGGATTCTGCTGCGAATGAAGAAGTAAATAATGAAGAAACTTCTAAAGAAAATAGCAGTGATGAGAAAGATGATGCAACAAATGAGGGAAGTCAAGAAGGTAACAGTGAGGAAGAAGAAAATAATGATAATGAAGAGAATAAAGATGAAGAAAGTAATGAAGAAAAAGTAAAAGAGGAAGAGATTGTCACTGAAGGCGGCAGTAGTGCTGATGTAAATAGAACGGTAGAAAATCCGGCTTGGCAACCTGTAGGTACAGTACAAGACGACCATCCGACAGCTGTGTATGATCAGAGTCATGTGGATTGGGATGAAATGCTTCGTGCAATCACTTATGCTACTGGATTAGATCGTTCAGCTATGACTGTTTATTTCCTTGGTAATGACGGTGTAAATCGTTCTGTTGGTACAGTCGCTTCACCTAATAAAGATGAAATGTATCGTGTATATATTGAGTGGGTAGACGGAAAAGGATGGAAACCAACGAAGGTAGAAGAATTAAATAGTATATAAGAAAAACTGGTTTTCCTAGCCAGAATGAAACGCGAACATTCATTTGTTCGCGTTTTTTTGCATCGAGAGTCAACATATGGCTGCATATTAGAAAGTGGTGAATTCTAAGTGTCCACTTGCCACAAAGGATCATTTGCTTCGCATGCAATTTTTATTCTACTTTTTCTTCAGTTTAAAATGAACAACAGCTGAATAGAACCTTTTGCCGTTTTCATCTATATGCATTTGGTGAGCGACATGATGAACTTCTAGCATAATGGCTTTATTTGTTTCAATTTGGTCATTTATTTTCTTTTCTAAATCGTCCAGCTTTGCTGCTTCGAAAAATTCTACTTTATCCTCAATAAAATCTAATTGAAAGTTCAAGTTAATCATCCCTTCATACGCTATCACTCCTAATTTTAAGTAAATTTCATTTTCTGTGCAATGAGAAAAGTGGATATTGATTTTTCTTGAAACTTAAGAAGGGGTGTGGTAGATTGGGAACATGTTACAAATTAATTCATAGTATACTCATAGGAATTATTGCTATTGTAATTACGTGCAGGAGGGTGCGAAATGGGGAAAGAGTTTATTGAATTATTCGAAGAGTGGGCTAAAACATATGATGATACAGTAACAGGCCATGATGAAGAATATAAGGATGTTTTCTTATACTATGATCAATTGCTACAAGAGGTGGCAGATAGAGCAACAGGTAATGTATTAGAATTTGGCCCAGGTACAGGCAATTTAACTGCAAAATTATTAAAACGTAATTTAACTGTTATCGGGATTGAACCGTCGAAATCAATGAGAGAGATTGCTATCAACAAGTTACAAGATAAAGCAAAAGTGCTCGATGGTGATTTCTTAAACTTTCAAATAGATGAAAACGTAGATACTATAGTAAGTTCTTATGCCTTTCACCATTTAACAGATGAAGAAAAGTCTTTGGCGATTGAACAGTATGGAAAGATGTTACCTTCAGGTGGTAAAATAGTGTTTGCGGATACAATGTATGAATCTGTAGATGCTTATCAAAAGGCTATTACTGATGCCACTGAAAAGGGTTATCATAATCTAGCTGAAGATTTAAAGCGAGAATACTATACGACAATCCCCGTATTAAGAGAGATTATGCGGGTGAATGGTTTTACAGTTTCATTTAATCGCTGCAATGATTTTGTTTGGATTATGGAAGGTGTCAAAGCTTAGAAAGAGGGAAAGTAATGAAAATAGCTATTATCGGAGCAATGGAAGAAGAAGTAACAATTTTAAGGGACCATATGGATGAGAAGCAACAGCAAGTGATTGCTGGCTGTGAATATACAGAAGGTAAAATGAACGGAGCAGACGTTGTTCTTCTTCGTTCTGGCATTGGTAAAGTGAGCGCAGCAATGTCCACTACCATTCTTTTGGAGAAGTTCAAGCCGGATTATGTTATCAATACAGGGTCTGCTGGAGGATTCAACCCTGAATTAAATGTAGGTGATGTCGTTATTTCATCTGAAGTTAGACATCATGATGTCGACGCAACTGTATTTGGTTATGAATATGGTCAAGTACCACAACAACCTCCTGCCTTTATTGCACATGAGGCGTTATTGGAAATTGCTGAAGAGAGTGGTAAAGAGTTAGAAGGTATAACAGTTATAAGAGGACTGATTGCGACTGGAGATTCATTTATTAGCAACCCAGCGCAAACGGCACTAATACAAGATAAATTCACGGCATTGCAAGCAGTAGAAATGGAAGCAGCAGCGATTGCGCAGGTTGCTCATGCCTTTGATACACCTTTTGTGATTATTCGCTCTTTATCTGATATTGCTGGTAAAGAATCTAATATTTCTTTTGATCAATTCCTAGAGAAAGCAGCACTACACTCTGCAAATCTTGTTATGAAAATAGTAGAAGGAATCAAAAGTAAATAATCAACAAAGGACGGGAAGTTATGAAGGTTTACCGAAGCATTCATGAATTAATTGGACAAACGCCAATGGTAGAAATTTCGCAGTTTGACTTACCAGAAGGTGTGCGTTTATTTGCTAAGTTAGAATACATGAACCCCGGTGGCAGTGTAAAAGACCGCCTAGGACAAGAATTATTAAGAAACGCCTTTGAAAGTGGTAAGTTAAAAAAAGGTGGAACAGTTATTGAGCCTACAGCAGGCAATACAGGTATAGGTCTAGCGCTAGCAGCATTAAAAGAAGATGTGAATGTGATTGTTTGTGTACCTGAGAAGTTTAGTATTGAAAAGCAAGATCTGATGAGAGCTTTAGGAGCTACAGTCGTTCAAACACCTACAGAAGAAGGCATGAAAGGTGCCATTGCCAAAGCAGAAGTGCTTTTAAAGGAAATCCCTAATGCATTTTGTCCACAGCAATTTGCAAACCCGGCTAACCCGGATACTTATTACCGAACTTTAGGCCCTGAAATATGGGATGATCTTGATGGGAATGTTGATATATTTGTAGCCGGTGCAGGTACAGGTGGCACATTTATGGGCACTGCTCGTTATTTGAAAGAAAAAAGAGAACAAATAAAAACCGTCATTGTTGAGCCAGAAGGCTCCATCTTAAATGGTGGCGAATCTGGTCCGCATAAAACAGAGGGAATCGGTATGGAATTTTTACCAGATTATATGGATACCACTTATTTTAATAGCATTCATACAATAAGTGATGAGAACGCTTTTAATAGAGTAAAGCAATTAGCTGAAAAAGAAGGAATGCTTGTCGGTAGTTCATCTGGTTCAGCTTTGCATGCAGCATTATTAGAAGCAGAACAAGCTCCAGCAGGTACGAATATTGTGGTGATTTTTCCAGATGGCAGTGAGCGTTATTTAAGTAAAAAGATTTATGAAGGAGGTATTTGATATGAAAAGAAAAACAAAATTAATTCATGGCGGAATTGCTGGTGATCCAACAACAGGTGCAGTATCTGTACCTATCTATCAAGTAAGTACTTATAAACAAGACGGAGTAGGTAATCATAAAGGCTTTGAGTATTCACGTACAGGTAACCCAACAAGACATGCATTAGAAGAGCTTATTAAAGATTTAGAAGCTGGGCATGCAGGCTTTGCTTTTGGCTCAGGGATGGCAGCAATCACTGCTACTGTGATGCTTTTTGATAGTGGGGATCATATCATCCTCACTGATGATGTATACGGGGGAACTTATCGTGTGATTACGAAAGTGCTTAATCGATTCGGTATTGAAGCGACATTTGTTGATACAAGTAACTTAAACAATATCACAGCTGCCATAAAGCCAAATACAAAGGCTGTATATATTGAAACACCAACAAATCCACTTCTAAAAATCACGGATATTGAAGCAGCAGCAAAATTAGCTAAAGAAAATAATCTCTTAACAATTGTTGATAATACATTTTCAACACCATATTGGCAAACTCCAATTGAGTTAGGTGCAGATATCGTGCTTCACAGCGCGACGAAGTACTTAGGTGGACATAGCGATGTTGTTGCAGGGTTAGTGGTTGTAAATAGTGAGAAGCTCGCAGAAGAACTACACTTTGTTCAAAATTCAACCGGTGGAGTGTTAGGGCCTCAAGATTCATGGTTGCTAATGAGAGGGATTAAAACATTAGGAATCAGAATGGAGGAAACGGAAAGTAACACAAAGGCGATTGTCGAGTTTCTTATACAGCATCCTGCAGTATCAAAAGTGTATTATCCTGGGGTTGAGTCTCATCCAAATCACGACATCGCCAAGAAACAGGCTGATGGTTTTGGAGGAATGGTTTCTTTTGATGTTGGCAGTGAAGAGAATGCTGATAAGCTACTTGAAAATGTGAGATACTTTACTCTTGCAGAAAGCCTCGGTGCTGTTGAAAGCTTAATCTCCGTTCCAGCAAGAATGACTCATGCATCTATACCGAAAGAACGTCGAGATGAACTAGGTATCACAGACGGACTTGTAAGAATTTCTGTTGGTTTAGAGGATGTTGAGGATTTAATTGAAGATTTAAAGTTAGCTTTAGAAAAGTAAAGTTGAGGCTCACCTAAGGGGTGGGCTTTTTTCTGTTCTCAAAGAAAGGTAGGGCGTTCTAGGGAGAAAAATAATTATTTTCGCCCTTTTTAAAATTTTTTGCAAAAAGCCGTTTACAAATGGCTATTTCTTGGATATACTTACCAATGTAAGCGAAAATATTCTAAAGAAAAGGGAGGTCGGAAACAATGAAAAACTTATGCAATTTAACTACAGCAGTAAATGAAACTCAAATACAAATCAATTTCGACCTATTTGGAATGGATCGCTTCATTTAATTTTTTGTCTATCCATGCCGCAGGGAGGAATTGTCATCTCCTGCGGCATTTTTATGTTTATTTCTTAATGCCGTAAGGGGGTGAGTGCCCCTTTGCGGCATTTTTGTGTGCATTTTTTGGATAGATAAAGAGAGGAGGTGCTGCAGGATGACATTAAATCTAATTTTTCTAACGGTGACAATTAAAGCTAGAAAACGCTCGGTTGAAGAACGTATGCATGATGAATATGTAAACCGTCTTCTTGAAGACCATAAAGCACGACAAGAAGAAATCTATCGCAATTTTTACTAAGGATAAAGGAAATAAAGAAAGGTGGAGGAGATCATGATGTTTTTATTACAAGGAAGAAAGGTTTATTTCTGGGTTGAGAAGGACTCAACCTAACGTAGTTTTGTAGGGGGAGAGTATGTGGCGATAAAAATAACTCTATTCACAGTTTATTTTACAAAAAAATATAGAAATCAAAAGTGAAAAATATAAAGACAGAATTGATGGGACCTCTAGCTTTTAGATGTCCCATCATGATTTTATTTATCAGGTCGTTTCCATAAAAACATAATTAAAAATAAACCAATGACAAAAATGACAACTGGTTTCCAAGAAAAGCCTTCAAATATAATTTCAGCAATACTAACCATGGCGATGATAAGAAAAACAATCCCTAATACTAAACGATTCACTCCCAAACTAGCGTTCCCACTTTCTATCCATTTCTTATATCTCCATATTAACTGATTGGCATACACCTCGTCCAATTCCACTAAACAATAAACACTGTAATTGAAAATTAATACGCTAGGACAGACAATAACAGCTTTTCCACTACATAGAAATGGTTAATAGGCGAAAAGTTCAAACTAGCGGGGGTGGCTCTATGTCTGGAATTATGACAGCACTTGGATTTTTAGTTAAAGAAATTGTTTTTCTTGTCTCATATGTGAAGAATAATGCTTTTCCTCAGCCTTTATCTTCAAGTGACGAAAAAAAATACTTAAGGCAAATGGCAGAAGGGGATTCACACGCACGCAATATGCTAATTGAGCATAATCTTCGACTTGTCGCACATATTGTAAAAAAATTCGAGAACACAGGAGAAGATGCTGAGGATCTTATCTCTATCGGTACAATAGGGTTAATTAAAGCGATTGAAAGCTATTCTGAAGGCAAAGGAACAAAGCTTGCTACTTATGCCGCAAGATGTATAGAAAACGAAATTCTCATGCATTTGAGAGCATTAAAGAAGACAAAGAAGGATGTCTCTCTTCATGATCCAATCGGGCAGGATAAAGAAGGCAATGAAATTTCGTTGATTGATGTGCTAAAGTCAGAATCAGAAGATGTGATTAATACGATTCAACTAAATATGGAACTTGAGAAGGTGCGAGAATACATTGATGTATTGGACGAAAGAGAGAAAGAAGTGATTGTGGGACGGTTTGGGTTGGATTTAAAGAAGGAAAAGACGCAAAGAGAGATAGCAAAAGAATTAGGTATTTCACGGAGCTATGTTTCGCGTATTGAAAAACGAGCATTAATGAAAATGTTTCATGAGTTTTATCGAGCGGAAAAAGAGAAGAAGAAGAATTAAGAATACCGTATGTATTTACCACAGTTTCCATGCTGTGGTTTCTTTGTAGTATAGAAAAATGACTGCAATGTAAGGTAAGAGCTATGTAAAAGATAGTATTGAAATGAACGAGCTTTATGAAGAAAAGGGTCGTTTAATCATTGACACAATAAATTTAAACCAAGTACTTTTAATTACTAGTATAATATGAATTTGAGATGTGTGAATATTATCGATTGCCCACATAAAAGCGGATTTCTAATGATTGATTTCCGCATATAACTTGCCTAATGCAAGTGAGTAAAGGAAGTCGAGAGTATCCCAAAATGAAGAAACACTGTAACCTGTGTGATTATCAAGGGAACCCCGCATCGATTGGATTATTTTATGAATGTTCAACTCAACATAAAGCTTTGTTTAATGTTGACTGCGCACTTATTTCCGTTTTTTCCTCAGAATGCTGTAAACGGCAATAACGGCGCGTTCAA
Organism: Cytobacillus sp. FSL R5-0569; assembly: GCF_038007265.1. Lineage (NCBI taxonomy): Bacteria > Bacillati > Bacillota > Bacilli > Caryophanales > Bacillaceae > Cytobacillus > Cytobacillus sp. FSL R5-0569. Next base: position 3,271,541 of record NZ_JBBOWW010000001.1, on the reverse strand, counting down.
GACCTCAAATGAGAGCTGCACAGACTGGATTTTCTCAACATGCATAAAACTTTTCCTTATAAAGAGAGAGACAATTTACCAATGAATCAGTATCTTATACCTACAGTGATAAGATTGTAGTGAAATAGATCATATGGTTGACGATGATAATCATTATCGATTAAAATGAAGTTATATCATTAAATATAGAGGTGGATTTAAATATGTTCGTTCAAATGAAAAAATTTACTGTAACTGAAGGTAATGCCCATCACCTTGTGGAAAAATTCAGCCAAAAAGGCATTATTGATGAACAACCAGGGATTATTGACATCACAGTTATGGTAAAAAAAGTACGTAGAGGAAATGAAGAAGTTATATTGCAAATTCGTTGGGAATCGGAACAGGATTGGAAGAACTGGGAGAAAAGCGAAGCACACATTGCTGGACATAAAGCAAGTAGAGGAAAACCAAAGCCTGAATTTATTCTAGAAACTGAAGGCAGTCTATATCATGTTGAAACAATTAAAACACCTGCAATCGAAGCAAAATAACCTTCTACATTTTGCATAGTTAAGTAAAAATAAACGGAAAAACACTAGGATACGCTCCCTTATAGGTAGACAAGTAATAAGCTTGGTACTTATAAGGGAGTATTTTTATGCCATATAAACCGTTCCAAAAAGTATTAATAATCTGAAACCTCTGATAGTATTTAAATATTAGAAGGGAGAGATTAGAATGACTCATACAACTTATACTGAGGTTTGGGATTTAGAAAGCTTTTTTGAAGGAGGTAGTCAATCACAATCGTTTCAAAATTATCTAGAGCAAATAGATATCTTGATGGAAGAATTCGCTTCACTGGCTAACGATATGCAAATAACAGAAAATGAAGAACATACTATAAATAGTATAGGACAAGTTTTAAGGTCATCTGAAGAAGTATTTAAAAAGCTCATGCAGGCAAGCGCCTTCGTCAGTTGTTTAAAAGCTGAGAATACGGTAGATCCTTTGGTTGAACGGTTACAAATGCAAGTCATGCAACAATCATCCACTTTTTCGACAGTGCTATTAACCTTTCAAAATAAATTGGCACTTATAGGTAATGATGAATGGAAGCAATATGTAAGTAGTAAAACTCTTACTCCGGTAGCTTTTGTTTTAGACGAATGGCGACAGATGGCTCAGGAAAAATTATCAATCCAAGAAGAAGATTTAATTCAATCATTAAGTATGGATGGATTTCACAGTTGGGGAGAGTTATATCATACAACTGTTAGTATGATTGCTATTCCATATGAAGATGAGAATGGCCAAACAACATTATCTGTAGGACAAGCGAATAATATAATGGGACAGTCAAATGCAGCATTAAGAGAAAAGGTCTTTAATCAAATGGAACAGGCATGGGAAGAGAAATCTCCTATCTTTGCAAAAGCATTAAATCACATAGCAGGGTATCGATTAATGGCAAATAAGAAAAGAGGTTGGAATAGCCCTTTAAAAGAGCCGCTTCTTAATAACCGAATGAAAGAAGAAACCTTACATAGTATGTGGGCAGCGGTAGAGAAATATAAAGAACCAGTTACGCGTTATTTAGAAAGAAAGGCAAAATTACTTGGGGTAAATAAATTAAGCTGGTTTGATTTAGATGCACCGATCGGTAAAGTAGATACAAAGAAAGATTTCACAGCGGGCGCGAAGTTTATCATTGAACAATTTGGTACATTTAGTCCTTTAATGAAAACATTTGCAGTACAAGCTTTTGAAGGCCGTTGGATTGAGGCTGAGAATCGTCCGAATAAGCGTCCAGGAGGATTTCACACATATTTTGCCGACAGTGGGCAGTCACGGATTTTTATGACATATTCTGGGACACCTAGTAATGTTTCTACACTTGCGCATGAGCTTGGACATGGATTTCACAGTTTTGTAATGAAAGACATCCCTTTCTTTAATCGAAAATATGCCATGAATGTAGCAGAAACAGCATCGACTTTTGCGGAGCTAATTGTCGCTGATGCTTCAGTAAGGCAGGCGGAAACAAAAATGGAAAAAGTGATTCTTCTGGATGATAAAATTAGTCGGACTGTTACGATGTTTATGAATATACATGCACGTTATTTGTTTGAAACCGCTTTTTATGAAGAAAGAAAAAAAGGTACAGTCACACGAGAGCGATTAAATGAATTGATGACAAGTGCGCAAAAACAAGCATATGGTCATTCGTTAGAACATTATCATCCGTATTTTTGGGCTTCCAAATTGCATTTTTATAATACCCATACACCTTTTTATCAATTCCCTTACACATTTGGCTATCTTTTCTCATTGGGTATCTATAAACAAGCACAAGAAGTAGGCCCAAGTTATGAAAAGAAATACGTAAATTTATTAAAAGATACTGGTTCTATGACCGTTGAATCTCTTGCGATGAAGCATCTAAATGAGGATTTAACAAAACCTGACTTTTGGGAAAACGCTGCGAGCCTTTGTATAAAGGATATTGAGGAGTTTATGCAGTTGACTACTTCATTATAAAAGAAAGAATAGAGGCTAGGGATAGTATGACCAATTAATATACGATTTTTGCTTAGCCTCTATCAAAAGATGAATCTTCACTATCTTCGAAAATCTCTAGAATGATGCCTTCTATCTATGTAAATCATCTCAAGTTTACAACATATTCATTCTTTCCTCTTTACAATCATCATTCCTTACGATAATTTTAATAGGCTGGACTGTTAACTAGTGATATAATAGCAGTCGGTGAGGGTGGGTTTATTATATATGAAAGACACCCCTTTCTTTAATGCATAAAGAAAAAACATAAACATAATTGACTTTATTTATGATAAATATTCAGTGACGATAGATGAACTTTAAGAAATGAAGAACGAGTAGTAGAATTAGAGAAATTTAAAATGAAGAGAGACACCTTTACGAAATAGGTGCTTATTCCTTGGAAAAAAAGTATAGAAAGGTGTTAAAGATGAAGCAAGCGATATATCGAACTTTGATTGAATTAACGAATGGTCGAATGACCTCATCGATATTATATAAATTTGCAAGATCTAAAATGAGTAGATTTTTAATTAAACCGTTTTCTAAGACGTATCGTATTAACGAAGATGAAATTAAAGGAGATTTGGATCAATTCCATACATTACATGAATTCTTTATACGTCTATTGAAGGAAGATGCCCGGCCTATTCATCAAGGGGAGGATACAATTGTTAGCCCTGTTGATGCTATGATTGAGGATATAGGTATGGTGGATAGTAAACATGTGATTACTGTGAAGGAGAAAGATTACTCTATTGCAGAAATGCTTGGTGGGGTTGAAGAAGCGGAGAAATATAAAGGTGGGACGTATATGATTTTCTACTTAAGTCCTAGTCATTATCACCGCATTCATAGTCCCGTAGATGGTCAAGTAAAGAGGCAATGGACTTTAGGAAAGAAATCTTACCCAGTGAATAAATGGGGTTTAACTCTTGGTAAAGATACTTTATCTAAAAATTATCGCAAAATATCAGAAATTCAATATGACGGTGGCGAATTAGCAATGGTCAAAGTAGGGGCCATGTTTGTCAATTCAATTGAGCGGACGTATCAAAATGACTCATTGAAAAAAGGTGAAGAGGTTGCTTATTTTTCATTTGGCTCGACAGTGATTTTGTTATTTCAAAAAGATGCCTTTCAATTGGTACCGACAATACAGTTTCCAGCCCCAATAAAAGTTGGAGAAGTAATTGGTCATATTGTGTAGACAAAAAGAATAGCCCTACAATTGTGGAGGGCGATGATTCTGCTAGGAAGAAGCTTTTATTCTATTTGATAAGGATCTTCTGTGAATTTCAGTTTCGATAAGGCGGATGAAATCCAATGATAATTGAAGTTGAATAGCTTTGTGATAAGATTCTATTAATAGCTCATCAGATAACTTTCGCATGTAGGATCACACCTCCATTACGTCTCATTCGTTCTCGTTTATCTAAAGAACAGGGCTATTTTAAAAGAAGTTCTTGTTGTTACTTCTACCATAGCAGAATGAGTAAGATAGAACAATCGTTCGTTTATCCACAGTGGAAAGTGGATAAAGTGTGATTAAACTGTTCATATCTCTGTACGAGTAAATAATCTCACAGTGTATAATGTGTATAAAGTTATCCACAAAAAGGGTAATGTTGGAATTTGTCGAAAAGTTTTAGTTCTATTTATTCGATTATTCATTTTCGAATATAGAATAATGCTAATTGACCATTTGATTGTGATATGTCATATTAGGTCAGAATAAGATGATAGCTTGAAATAATGAAGAATGAGGTGTTTAAACGGTCGTGCTAAAGAATTTTCTACCGGATCAACATGTAAAGAATGTTTTTGAAATTACTCCAGATATCTTGAAAGAACAAGGAATTAAAGGGATTATTACTGATTTAGATAATACGTTAGTTGAATGGGATCGACCTAATGCTACTCCAAAATTAATTAATTGGTTCGAACAAATGCGCTTAAGTGATATTAAAGTAACGATTGTATCTAATAATAATGAGAGCAGAGTGAAAAATTTCTCTGATCCTTTAAAAACACCATTTATTTATCAAGCAAGAAAACCGATGGGAAGAGCTTTTAAACGCGCGTTACTAGAAATGCAACTGGAAAAGCATGAAGTTGTTGTCGTTGGTGATCAGTTATTAACAGATGTATTAGGTGGAAATAGAAGTGGATTTAACACGATTTTAGTAGTACCTGTTGCAAAAACAGATGGGTTTTTTACGAAAATCAATCGTACGATAGAAAGAAGAATACTCAACTGGTTTAAGAAAAAAGGTATGATTAATTGGGAGGATTAACTTTGAAAGAAGAATACGTTTGTATAGGATGCGGTGTGCATATTCAAACTGAGCATCCGAATGAAATAGGTTATGCGCCAAATTCAGCATTAAAAAAAGAAGAAATTATTTGTCAGCGTTGCTTTCGCCTAAAACACTATAACGAAGTACAGGATGTCAGTTTAACAGATGACGACTTTTTGAAAATTCTAAATGGCTTAGGAAATAAAGATGCTTTAATTGTAAAGATTGTTGATATCTTTGATTTCAATGGCAGTTGGTTGCCTGGATTGCACAGGTTTGTAGGTAATAATAAAGTATTATTAGTTGGTAATAAAGTAGATTTACTACCAAAATCAGTGAATCATAATAAATTAATTCACTGGATGAAACAGCAGGCGAAGGAACTTGGTTTGAAACCTGAAGATGTCTTTTTAGTTAGTGCTGCGAAAGGTCAACAAATGAAAGAAATAGCAGCAGAAATTGATCGGTATAGAAGAGGTAAGGACGTATATATTGTCGGTTGCACGAATGTTGGAAAGTCAACGTTTGTTAACAGGATAATAAAAGAGGTAACTGGAGAAGGAGATATCATTACTACTTCTCATTTTCCAGGAACAACATTAGATATGATTGAAATTCCTTTAGAGGATGGAAAAGCCCTCATCGATACACCAGGTATTATTAATCATCACCAAATGGCACATTATATTGACAAACGTGACTTGAAAATCATTACACCGAAAAAAGAAATAAAACCGAAAGTATACCAATTAAATGATGGTCAAACCCTTTATTTTGGTGGATTAAGTCGATTTGATTTTATTCATGGTGACCGGACATCATTTATTTGTCATTTTTCTAATGAAATCCAAATTCATCGGACAAAATTAGAAAAAGCAGATGAATTATACGAAAAGCATGCTGGAGAAATGTTGACACCACCTCGTAAGGATGAATTAGACGAGTTTCCTGAACTCATTCGTCATGAATTTACAATAAAAGAAGATAAGACAGATGTCGTTTATTCAGGTTTAGGTTGGATAACAGTACCTACAGCAGGGTGCAAAATCGCAGCATATGTACCTAAGGGTGTTAATGTTTCACTAAGAAAATCACTGATATAATCCTTATTGTCAAAGGGGAGAAGAAGAGTGGAGAAGTTTTATGCAGTAATTGGGGATCCTATTGCACATTCGATGTCACCTGTGATGCATAATGATTTATTTCAGTACTACGAAATGGATGCGCATTATTTACCGTTGCATATTCAATCGGAAAATCTATCGGATGCCATAAAGGGCTTAAGGGCATGTGGTATTGCAGGATTTAATGTGACTGTGCCACATAAAGAGACTATTATGGCGTATTTAGATGAACTAGATCCTTTAGCAGAAGCAATAGGGGCAGTAAATACTGTCATTCACAGGGATGGAAAGTTAATTGGCTATAATACGGATGGAACGGGTTTCCTCCGGGGGCTGAAAAACCATCAACCACAGTTTAGTGAAAATAAAATATTGGTAGTAGGTGCAGGAGGGGCTGCTAAAGCTATTGTCTATGCTTTAGCACAAGCGAGTGTTTCCCATATCACAATTGCCAATCGCACCGTTAATCGTGCAGCGCAATTGATTGCTGATTGTCCGTATGATGTAGATATGCGAGCATTGACATTGGATGATGCAGCACATAAACTGGACGAATATGATTGTATCATTCAAACGACTTCGATTGGAATGTCACCGAGAATGGATGAAAAACCACTTAATCTTAATCTTATGCGTGAAGACGTTTTTGTTAGCGATATTATATATAATCCATTTGAAACAGCCTTTTTAGCAGAAGCAAAAGCAAAGGGAGCCCGTGTACAAAATGGACTAGAGATGTTTGTTTATCAAGGAGCGTTAGCGTTTGAGTTATGGACTTCTCAAATGCCAGACACGGAACGAATGAGAAGAAATGTGGAGCAACAATTAGGAGGAAATTATGTTAACAGGTAAGCAAAAGAGATATTTAAGATCAGAAGCACATCATTTAAACCCGATTTTCCAAGTGGGAAAAGGCGGCGTAAATGATAATATGGTGAAGCAAATTGCGGAAGCATTAGAAGCAAGAGAACTATTAAAAGTAAGCATCTTACAAAACTGTGATGAAGATAAGGATACTGTAGCCGAATTGTTAGTTAAAGGAACTAAAGCGGAACTTGTACAAGTGATTGGCAATATGATTGTGCTTTATAAACAATCAAAAGAGAATAAACAAATTAAATTACCTTAAACGATCCTGTGGGGGGAAAAGGATGAAAAGAATAGGAATCCTAGGAGGTACATTTGATCCTCCTCACTTAGGTCACTTAATTATCGCTAATGAAGTATTGCATGCAAAAGACTTAGACGAGATTTGGTTTATGCCTAACCAAGAGCCACCTCATAAAAAGAAGAGTTACTTTTTAAGTAATGAAGATAGAGTAGCATTATTAAGAAGAGCGGTTAGTGATCATCCACAATTTCAAATAGAATTAGTAGAATTAGAAAGAAAAGGTCCTTCTTACACTGTTGATACGATCAAGATCTTACATGAAAGAGAGAAAGATACAAAATTTTTCTTTATTATTGGCGCGGACATGGTTGAGTATCTGCATAAATGGCGTGATATAGATTATTTACTTGATCTTGTTACTTTTGTAGGTGTAAAGAGACCAGATTATCAATTAACGACCAAATATCCCGTTGATTATGTTGAGATTCCTGAGATTGGCATTTCATCTACTTTGATTAGAGAACGCATGCAAAATGGAAAGACAATTAAGTATTTAGTGCCAGATAATGTCCGCACATACATGGAGGAGAATCACCTATATGAACCGTGAACAGGCATTAGAGATTGTCAATGAACAATTAACAGACCATCGATATCAACATACTATTGGTGTGATGAACAGTGCCATTGAATTGGCAGAAAGATTCGGAGCAGATGTGAAGAAAGCTGAAATGGCCGCCATTTTTCATGATTATGCTAAATTTCATCCTAAGGAAGAAATGAAAGCGTGTATCATAGCAAAAGACATGCCTTCAGACTTACTAGAATATAATAGTGAGTTATGGCATGCACCAGTGGGCGCATATTTAGTCGAAACGAAAGTTGGTATTACTGATTGTGAAATATTAGAGGCAATACGCTATCATACTTCAGGGCGAGCTAATATGTCATTATTAGAGAAAGTTGTGTATTTAGCGGACTATATTGAGCCGGGTAGGCATTTTCCTGGTGTTGAAGAAGTGAGAGAACTTGCACAGCGTGATTTGGATGAAGCATTAATTCAAGCTGTGAAAAACTCTATTCTTTTTCTAATGAAAAAAAATCAATCAGTCTATCCGCTCACATTAACGATGTACAATGATTTAGTGATGAATAGAAAGGGTTGATGATATGTCAGAAAAACAATTACTTACAACAGTTGTTAAAGCAGTAGACAGTAAGAGAGCAGAAGATATTGTGGCACTAAATATGAAAGGAATCTCGTTAATAGCGGATTATTTCGTTATTTGTCACGGGAATTCAGATAAGCAAGTGCAAGCTATTGCTAAAGAGGTAAAAGACAAAGCTGAAGAAAGCGGCTATGAAGTCAAAAGAATGGAAGGGTTTGATGAAGCACGCTGGGTTTTAGTTGACTTAGGGGATATCGTTGCACATGTGTTCCATCGTGATGAAAGAAGTTATTATAACTTAGAACGTCTTTGGGGCGATGCAAAAACGGAAGATATTAAAAGTGAGCTGCAACCGTAATGAGTTATCAGCAATTTGCTTATCTCTATGATGGATTAATGGTAGATGCACCTTATGAAAAGTGGGTATCCATTGTTGCATCACAGTGTAATCTTCATCAATTAAAAGGTAAGCGCCTCCTAGATCTTGCTTGTGGAACAGGTGAGCTGTCTTTGCGATTGGCTAAAAAAGGATATGAAGTGACTGGGGCTGATTTATCAGACAATATGCTTGCGGTTGCACAAAGAAAAGCAGCGAGCGAAGCCCTGTCAATTCAATTTTTAGAGCAGGATATGTCCCAATTAGATGAAATTGGTTGCTATGATATCATTACTATTTTTTGTGATTCATTGAACTATCTCCAATCAGAAGATGAAGTAAAATCTACCTTCTCAGGTGTATATGAACATTTAGCTGATGACGGTTTGTTTATGTTTGACGTGCATACCGTTCATAAAATTGATGATTTGTTTGTTAATCAAACGTTTGCCCTGAATGAAGAAGACGTAAGTTATATTTGGCAAAGTTTTGAAGGGGAATTTCCTCATAGTGTGGAACATGATTTGTCATTCTTCGTCCTTGATGAAAAAATAGGCACATACAAACGATATGATGAATGCCATTTTCAGAGAACGTATGAATTTGACGTATACAGACAGTGGTTGAAAGAGGCAGGTTTTGAAATAACTACTTTTTTCGTTGATTTTAATGAGAAAAATAGAGAAATGAACGATGCTGAAAGATTGTTTTTTATTTGTAAAAAGCTGAAAAACAGAATATAAACAAAGAAAAGTCCCGGAAAAAATTCCGAGACTCTTTTTTTGTTAGAAGGGTTATGGCATTTTTTATAGAACTATTAAATAGTTGTATATTGCGTTTTAACCAGGTTTATATCCTCAGTAAACTTTGAGTGAGTCGCTTGGAACAAGTGTTCAAACATATCTCCTAACTCTTTTTCAAGTATCTTTATGCCTTCGCCAGTAACTCCGCCCTTTACACACACCTTTTCTTGTAAAGTAGGTAATGTATAATGTCCTTGGCGCAACAATTCCCCTAAACCTATCAGCATTTCACTAGCTAATTTTGTGGCTGTGTCATTATCTATCTTTGTTTCCTTAACGGCGGCATCGATAAATCGTTGGGTTAAGTAACTAAAAAATGCAGGACCACAGCTAACGATATCTGAAGCCACTCTTGTAATATTCTCCTCAATAATGGTAGGGACAGAAATTTGTTCAAACAGCCATTGAATACTTTCTCGCCATTCTTTTGAGCAATGATCTCCATATGTGACTAGAGAGACACCAGCTAATGCTCGGTTCGTAATACTCGGAATGACTCTTGCACTTGAACAGTACAAGACAGACTCTAATTGATTTACTGCAATAGGACTTGTAATAGAGATGACGCATTTGTCTCTATTTAGACTCGGTTGAATGGTTTGAATGACTTCGTAAACATCATGCGGTTTGACACACACGAAAATAAGCGAAGACATCTTTGCAGTTGTCAGTGCATCTCGTGCCACATTGATATCTGGATATGCTTTTTTTATCTCCAATGATTTTGCAATGGTACGGTTTGTAATGGTAATGGAAGAAGGGGAAACAGCTTTGCTATCAAGCAAGGCTTCTGTCAAAATTCTCCCCATATTGCCTGTGCCAATTATACCGATATTCAAAATACATCCCTCCTTCGCCAACAAAAAATGACTCCTATTAAAAATATGAAGTACCAGTTGAAATTATGTCTATTGAAAGGAATTGATGAAAATGGAATGGGTGAAGCAATACGCCCTGTATATTGTAATAGCCGCTGGATTCATTGTTGGTGCTTTATGTATGTGGTTGCTCTCCCCACTTCTAAATCAAAACAATACGGTTGAAGTGGAAAATGAATGGTTGCTTGATGATAAAGGTTTTGAAGAAGGGGGGGAAATATCTCAAGAAGAAGAAGAGAATTATTCAGATGATGATGTTATGGTTGACATTAAAGGAGAAGTCAAAGACCCTGGCGTCTATGAATTAAAAAGCACCCAGCGTATTGTAGATGCTATTCAAGTTGCAGGAGGGTTTCTAAGTGAAGCGGATCAAAAACAAGTCAATCTTGCTCAGAAACTGACAGACGAAATGGTTATCTATATTCCAAAAGTGGGGGAAGAGGGCGTGTCGTCATTACCGCCGTTAAACGAGGGTAATGATGGGAAAATCAATTTGAATCAAGCAACGATTGAACAGCTTGAAACACTGCCAGGGATTGGCCCTTCAAAAGCAGAAGATATTCTTTCGTATAGAGAGGAAGTCGGCTCTTTTAAAGCTATTGAAGATTTAAAAGAAGTATCAGGAATTGGAGAAAAAACGTTTGAAAAACTAAAAGATCTAATAAGTGTTAATTGATTAGATGAAAATGGATTTGACCATACATGTATGGTGTGATTAAACTAAAATATGAGGATGTTTTTAAAAAAGGGAGAGACGTACAATGGACAGAATTTCTTGGGATCAATATTTTATGGCACAAAGCCATTTACTAGCATTAAGAAGTACATGTACACGATTAACTGTAGGGGCAACAATTGTTCGCGATAAACGAATGATCGCAGGTGGATATAATGGGTCAATCACAGGTGGCGATCATTGTATTGATGAAGGGTGCTACGTCATTGACAATCATTGTGTTAGAACAATACATGCGGAGATGAATGCGATTTTACAGTGCGCGAAATTTGGTGTACCAACAGAGAATGCAGAAATTTATGTAACTCATTTTCCATGCTTACAATGCTGTAAAGCGATTATTCAAGCAGGCATTAAAAAGGTATACTATGCAGAGGACTATAAAAATCATCCATATGGGATCGAGCTATTTCAACAAGCTGGAGTCTCGTTAAAGAAAGTACCTTTCGATCAACAACAGTTAGATGCAAAAGCAACAGAAAAGAACGACTTAATTAAGAAGTTATTGGTTGAAATTAGAGACTTAAAAGGTGAGAACGCTCTAGATGCTCAATTAAAAGAAGAAGTAGAAACAATTTTAAAATAATTGATGGATGAAACGGTTTATTAGGTAGCGAGCCGTTTCATCCTCTTGGTGTACAATACTATTCTAAATGGGTGGTGAGATTTCTTTGCCAGGGAAATGGTTTTTTTGCTCCCTTGTCGCGATTTTTTCACTCTTATCTTCTTTCTCCTCTTATTTTTATTTCATACCCCTTTTCCTATTTTTTCTCTTTAGTATTTTTACAAGGTATCTTTCTCGAAGACTGACATTATTATTTATTTTATGTAGTGTGTTATTTTTCATTAGAGGTTATGTTGCTTCTTATGATAATGGGACTGATATAAGAAGTGAAAGGACTGATTTCACGCTGACCTTTACTCATGGATGGGTCATTGATGGAGATCATCTCTCTGCTCAAGCGATCGATCAACCTTCAAATGAAAAGCTCGTATTTACATACTATATTCCATCTAAGGAAGAGAAAGACTCACTGGAGAAGGTAACGAGTACAGGTCTGATATGTAATGTGATGGGCAAACTAGAAACTCCGCAAAAAGCAACAAATTTTCATAGCTTTGATTACCAACAATATTTAGAGCGCAAAGGTATTCACTGGCAAATTCAAACTGACCAATTTGATTTACGAAGCTGCCAAATGGGCAATACGAATATCGTTACACAAATTTGGCAATTGCGGGAAAAAGGGATCCAATACGTGAGTAAGTATTTTCCAAATGAGACCGCACCACTAGTGAATGCTCTAGTTTATGGAGACCGATCGCAATTAGATGAAACCGTTGAAACAGCTTATCAAAGATTAGGCATTATTCATTTATTAGCTATTTCAGGTATGCATGTAAGTTTATTAGCTGGAATGCTCTTATTTGTGGGCTTAAGGCTAGGTGTGACAAGACAGCATATGTTGATGATTTTAGTGGGTTTGTTACCGATCTATGGCATCCTTGCCGGAGGAACACCTTCAGTGATTCGAGCTGTAGCAATGCTTATGTTCGCAGCGCTTTTTAAGATTTTTTTGTCAGCTATGAGAACGCAAGATGTGTTATGTATTGTATTTGTTTGTTATTTATTAATTAACCCATTTATTCTTTATGACGTTGGTTTTCAGCTTTCTTTCACAGTTACTTATGTTTTACTTTTGTCTTCTTATTCTCTCCTCAAAAGACGTACCTCTCCTATAAGATCTCTTTTTATAATATCCTTTATTTGTCAATTATCAGCAACGCCAATATTACTTTATTCCTTCTATGAAATCTCAATCTTCTCCCTCGTCGCTAATATACTCTTTGTACCCATTTTTTCTTTTGTTATTCTCCCGCTATTTCTGTTCTTATTGGCTTATCATATGATTGTTGGAACTTGGGCTTGGTTTCCGATTCAATGGATAAATACATTACTAGAGCGAATGAATGATTTGAGTTTAACAATAGCGGATTTTCCCCAGGCTGTATTAACATTAGGAAGACCCTCTTTGTGGCTTATTCTGCTCTATTTAATAGCAATCAATCTTTTCTTCTTACAATGGGAGAAAGGGGAGGGGAGAAAGAATTTTCTATTAGCAAGCATTGCACCTTTTTTCGTCTTTTTCATTCACTATCTCACTCCTTATTTTTATTTTACAGGTGAAGTATCCTTTATTGATGTAGGGCAAGGGGACAGTATTTTCATTCGTTTACCTCATAACAGGGGGAATTATTTAATTGATACTGGGGGAGTACTTTCGTTTGATAAAGAGGAATGGCAGGAAAGAACCGGCGCATTTGATCCTGGGGAAGATATCGTTGTGCCTTTTTTGAAAAGTAAAGGCATTAGGAAAATTGATAAACTGATTCTTACACATGGTGATAGTGATCATATGGGTGGTGCACCAGCTGTTTTGTCTATGATTGAAGTAAGTGAGATATTACTCCCGATTACGAAGGAAAGAAGTGCGTTAGAAACAGAGATAATAAAGATAGCTCACACAAAACAGGTTAATGTACGGCAGGTAAGTGCTGGAGTACGTTGGCGTATGAAGACTGAGGAATTTCAAATTCTTATGCCGTTTGATAAAACAGCAAATAATAAAAATGATGGGTCTATCGTGCTTTATGCTGTCATAGGAGGATTAACATGGTTATTTACTGGTGATTTAGAAGAAGCTGGGGAAGCGAAGCTAGTCAATAAATATGAAAGGTTATCTGTTGATGTATTAAAAGTGGGACATCACGGAAGTAAAACTTCGACGACTGAGAAGTTTCTTGATGGAGTAAAACCTAAACTGGCAGTTATTTCAGTTGGTAGAAACAATCGTTTCGGTCATCCAACAGAGGAAGTGTTGCAGAGGTTAAGAAATCATCAAATTCCAATAGTAAGAACTGATCGTCATGGCGGAATTACTTATGTTTTTTTCAAAGGTAACGGAACCTTTTCAACTGTCCTACCATAGGATATGTTATGCCCAGACAATAGAAAACAACTTAACTTTCTTTTCAAAAAATAAAAAAGACTGCAAGCGTAATGCAGTCTCTTCCGAAAGCTCGATGTCAATGCAAAATTGCAGAAGTATGTATCTGCTAATGAGCCTTCAAGGGTTATGCGCCGATTGCTTTAATTGCGACCGCAATGACAAATAGAATGGTAAAGAATCCGAAAGAAGCAACGAATCCCATTGCGGAGTCACCAATATCGTGACGTTTCGATTGGACATTTTTTTCAAATTCGTTCACAGTCAACCCTCCTATTTCCTTAATTAGTATAAGTGATTTCCATGAAAAAATCTACACTTCTAGAAATGCTTTTCCTTTACTTACATGAGTTGACAGCGATAATTCAGCGACTGTCATGACATATTATAAGTATAAGGGTGCACCGCTTCAGCAAGAGTATCCTAGGCCTCTTGCTTGCAAGCGTTTCTATATAGATTGTTTGAGAAGCGCCTTAAAAAGCGCTTTTCTTTATATTTATTGGTATTATAAGCAGCGTACATTCTTTTCATTCCACTTGTCAAAATCGATTTGCTTCTATAGGATAGATAGTACTTATAAAAAATGATCGGAGCGAGAAAAAGTGGTTTTTGATATATGGAAGCAAATTAAAGCAAAAAGCTTCTCATCTGTATATTTATTATACGGTACCGAGCCTTACCTTATAAATGAAACGAAACAATTATTAATAAATCATGCGTTACTGCCAGAAGAACTTGACTTCAATTTGTCTACCTATGATTTAGAAGAAACGCCTATTGAAGTTGCGCTTGAAGACGCTGAAACGTTTCCTTTTATGGGGGAGCGCCGTCTTATTATTTTACATAATCCCTATTTTCTAACAGCGGATAAAGGGAAAGCGAAGGTAGAGCATCAATTAAATGCACTTGAGAATTATTTGAAAGATCCTGCTCCTTACACGATTCTCGTATTTTCAGGCGCATATGAAAAGCTAGACGAGCGTAAAAAGTTAACGAAACACATCAAAAAAAGCGCTGCAGTGTTAGAAGCGAAACAATTGAATGAGAAAGAGCTACATTTTTGGATGCGTGATCGTGCATCCAAAAATGGCGTACAGATTGATGAAGAAGCAATCAATCTTCTACTTACACTATCAGGTATGAATTTATTTATGTTAACGAGCGAAATGGATAAGCTTGCTTTATATGGAAGTGATGAAAGACGTATTACGGTTGAAATGGTGGATCAATTAGTGTCGCGGTCTTTAGAACAAAATATCTTTACACTTGTAGAAAAAGTCGTCCATAGAGATATAGAAGCAGCATTAAGAATTTTTTATGATTTATTGAAGTTAAATGAGGAACCTATCAAAATTTTGGCAGTCATTACAAATCAGTTTCGTCTCATTTACCAAGTGAAAGAATTGTCTAGAAGAGGTTACGGACAAAATCAGATAGCTGGATATATTAAAACGCACCCTTTTAGAGTGAAACTTGCCGCCGGTCAAGCGAGACTTTTTAGTGAAGAAGAGTTATCGCAAATCATGGATATTCTCGCAGATGCGGATTATCAAATGAAAACCGGAGGAATGAACAAGCAATTATTAATTGAGTTATTCTTATTTAAATTAAATAAACGGGATATGGAAGTTCTATAAATAATCTTTTATATGTAATGAAAAAAAGCTATCCATCATGCGGATAGCTTTTTATGATTTCTACAAATTAAGCATTTGCAGTATTCATTCTTTTCATTAAACGAGATTTCTTACGAGCAGCAGCATTTTTATGGATAAGTCCTTTTGCAGCAGCTTTATCTAGTTTGCTTGCAGCTAGTGCAAAGCTTTCAGCAGCATTTGCATCGTTATTAGCAATCGCAGCTTCAGATTTTTTCACTGCAGAACGCATGTTAGACTTAGCTTGAATGTTACGTGCATAGCGTGCTTCGTTTGTTTTAACACGTTTGATAGCAGATTTAATATTTGGCATTCCATTCACCTCCTACAAAAAAGGCATCGAATTTTTATGAACTCGATATTTGTATTCATCATTAATATAAATTCAGAACAAGTGATATTCTATCAAAACTGAGACAATAAATCAATACAAAACGAGGAAATCCATCTTCTCCTTCACTGTAGAAACATATTGTTCACATATAAAACATGCATGATTTGAACAAGTGGTGGTCATCCTAAAACTACAATAATACGCAAAAAAGGTGGTCGTTTGGCTTTGAATGAGAAGTTGGATCTAAGCAAATATGGGATAAGAACGGACTTAGCAATAGAAGCTCGTGAGGTCGTATTAGAAAACCAAGGAATACAAGGTGAAGATAATCAGTCCCAAATCGAAGGCGTTATTATTAAAGAAAAAGAAAAAGAGGGCATGAAAATCTCTTATGTTGAAGTGACTGAACAAGGAAGTGAAATGCTAGGGAAAAAACCAGGTAAATATTTAACAATAGAGGTACAGGGGATTAGACAACAAGATACGGAAACGCAACTGCAAGTGGAAAAGCTATTTGCTAAAGAAATGGCCTACTTTATTAAAGACCTAGGTATTGGCCCTAATGATTCATGTTTAATTGTTGGTTTAGGGAACTGGAATGTTACCCCAGATGCGATTGGACCCGAAGTATGTGAAAACCTACTAATTACTCGGCACTTATTTGAGTTACAGCCAGAGAGTGTAGAAGGTGGCTATCGTCCTGTCAGTGCGCTTTCGCCTGGTGTAATGGGTTTAACGGGTATTGAAACGAGTGACATTTTGTTTGGCATTGTTGAGAAAACGAAGCCGGATTTTGTCATTGCCTTGGACGCTCTAGCAGCAAGGTCAATTGAAAGGGTCAATTCTACTATCCAAATTTCTGATACAGGGATTCATCCCGGTTCAGGTGTAGGCAATAAACGAAAGGAAATTAGTAAAGAAACTTTAGGTGTACCTGTTATTGCAATTGGAGTACCAACTGTTGTTGATGCCGTTTCAATTACAAGTGACACAATTGATTTTATCCTCAAGCATTTCGGAAAGGAACTGAAAGAAGGGGACAAGCCTTCTCGCTCACTAATACCGGCCGGAATGACATTTGGAGAAAAGCGAAAGCTATCTGAAGAAGATTTACCCGAGGAGAAAGAGCGACAAACATTTATGGGTATTGTGGGTACTTTACCTGAGGAAGAAAAACGTAAATTAATCGGAGAAGTATTATCTCCATTGGGACATAACTTGATGGTGACCCCAAAAGAAGTAGATGTGTTTATAGAAGATATGGCTAATTTACTAGCTAATGGATTAAATGCAGCTCTCCATTCTAAAGTAAATCAAGAGAATACAGGCTTTTATACGCGATAAAAAGGTTCTATCTTTTCTATTCTTTTCATACAATCTATTACTAGAATGAGGGAAAGGTGATTCGAATGAAAAGATTCATGGTCGCAACTATATTAATTATATCTCTTATGTTCATTTCTGTTTTGTTTGGTATGAAGCAAGCGAATCATGCAATGGTAGAGATGAGTGCGCTAACAGTCGGGGACGATAGGGGCGCATCCACACACGACTTACAAGGTAAGCAAAAACAATTAGAGGAGATGAAGTCCTTTAATCTCTTTTCATCTATAGGTAAGTCCATATCAGAAGGAACTCAAGCCATTACAAGAACAGGTATTGATATGGTAGTTGATAAGGTACAAGAAAAAGATGAGGAGTAATAGAGCATTCCCTAGGTGGATTCGAGGATCCGCCTAGGCCTAATAAAAAAGTTCAATAATCTCAGATAAAACAATTCCCCAACTAGCTTTTCAATTCTTACACAAGAAATGAAACTCCGATTGAATCTGTACACCCATTCATGAATTTCGTTGAATCTTCCATTTTGTACTGCTATAATCAACAATATGTATGTCTTTTCGATTAGAAAGAGAAGCAAGTAAATAAATGAAGTACATATCATCCACTTTTTAAGTGCTAAGAAACTTGGCTAACAATAATGATTGTAATCGTTGAGAGAAGGATCGTATCGTATAGAGACTTTGTGCAGCCCAGACAATTAGTGTACTTACTAGTGAAAACTGTTGTGAACCATACACATATGTGTGATTTGCGCTTTTATATAGGAGTGAAGAAAGTTACATGAACAGAGAAGAGAGACTGAATAGGCAATCTAGGATCCGTAATTTTTCCATTATTGCTCATATTGACCATGGGAAATCTACGTTGGCTGACCGTATTTTGGAAAAAACAAATGCACTTACTGCGCGGGAAATGAAAGACCAGCTCCTAGATTCTATGGATTTAGAGAGAGAACGTGGCATTACGATTAAATTAAATTCTGTACAACTCAAATATAAAGCTAAGGATGGAGAAATTTATACCTTCCATCTAATTGATACGCCAGGGCACGTCGATTTTACATATGAAGTGTCCAGAAGTTTAGCTGCATGTGAGGGTGCAGTATTAGTCGTTGATGCTGCTCAAGGAATAGAGGCGCAAACGTTAGCTAATGTATACTTGGCATTAGATAATGATTTAGAAATATTACCTGTTATTAATAAAATAGATTTACCTAGTGCCGATCCAGAACGTGTGAGAAATGAAGTGGAAGAAGTCATTGGACTCGATGCTTCTGAAGCTGTTTTAGCATCTGCCAAAGCGGGAATTGGGATTGAAGATATTCTAGAGCAAGTGGTAGAAAAGGTTCCGGCACCTACTGGAGATCCCGATGCACCCCTTAAAGCGTTAATATTCGATTCGTTATATGATGCTTATCGTGGGGTTGTTGCTTATATCCGCGTCGTTGATGGAACGGTTAAAGTAGGCGACAAAGTTAAAATGATGGCTACTGGTAAAGAGTTCGAAGTGACCGAGGTTGGTGTGTTTACACCTAAATCGACACCAATGGATGAGCTTTCCGTTGGAGATGTTGGTTTCTTAACGGCAGCAATTAAAAATGTAGGCGATACACGTGTTGGTGATACGATTACAAGTGCAAAGAATGGTGCAACAGACCCGTTGCCTGGTTATCGTAAACTGAACCCGATGGTCTATTGTGGACTTTATCCGATTGATAGTGCGAAGTTCAATGATTTACGTGAAGCACTTGAAAAACTAGAACTGAATGATTCTGCTCTTCAGTACGAGCCTGAGACTTCCCAGGCACTTGGATTTGGGTTCCGTTGTGGATTTTTAGGTTTATTGCATATGGAGATTATTCAAGAAAGAATTGAGCGCGAATTTAAGATTGATTTGATTACAACTGCACCAAGTGTAATCTATGATGTCATGCTAACAGATGGGACAGAGTTGAAAGTTGATAATCCATCAGATATGCCGGATGCACAAAAAATTGACAGAGTAGAAGAACCTTATGTAAAAGCAACGATGATGGCACCAAATGAATATGTTGGGGCGATTATGGAACTGTGTCAATTAAAACGAGGCAATTTCATTGATATGCAATATATGGATGAATCACGCGTGAATATTGTATATGAAATTCCTTTATCAGAAATTGTTTATGACTTTTTTGATCAATTAAAATCAAATACAAAAGGGTATGCGTCTTTTGATTATGAATTAATCGGTTATCGCCCATCCAAGCTAGTGAAAATGGATATTTTATTAAATGCAGAGAAAGTTGATGCCTTGAGCTTTATTGTTCATAGTGACTTTGCTTACGAACGAGGAAAAGTGATAGTTGAAAAATTAAAAGAACTTATTCCGCGTCAACAGTTTGAAGTCCCTATTCAAGCAGCTGTTGGACAAAAGATAATTGCTCGTTCAACAATAAAAGCGATGCGCAAAAATGTCCTTGCAAAATGTTATGGTGGGGATATTTCCCGTAAAAGAAAATTGCTTGAAAAGCAAAAAGAAGGGAAAAAACGCATGAAACAAGTGGGGTCAGTTGAAGTACCGCAAGAAGCATTTATGGCTGTATTAAAAATGGATGATAATAATACAAAGAAATAAAATAAATTGCTTTATTAGGATAGGTTAGGTATGCTTTCCCATAGGCGTATCCTAGCCTATTTTTTTCCGTTTTAAATTTTAAAATAGAAGCAGAAACAAAGAGACTAAAATTGGAGAGTCTAAAGATTGTTTTTGCTAGACTCATCACTAGATGATGAGAAACCTAAAAAAGTAAGGTTGTGAAAGTAATGATTCAAGCGGCATACCTTCATATACCGTTTTGTGAGCATATCTGTCACTATTGTGATTTTAATAAAGTGTTCTTAAAAGGACAACCAGTAGATGAGTATCTACAATATTTAGATAAAGAAATGGAAATTACGATGAACAGCAGCGACTACGCTCCTTTTAAGACTATATTTGTCGGAGGAGGTACACCGACTGCTTTGAATGAAAAGCAACTTGCAACTTTTCTAGAGTCAATTCGCAAAAGATTACCTCTTGCTGGTGAGTATGAGTTTACGTTTGAAGCTAATCCAGGGGACTTGTCATACGAAAAACTTAAGCTTTTGTATGATTATGGGGTCAATCGATTAAGCTTAGGTGTACAAACATTTAATGATCAATTGTTAGAGAAAATTGGTAGAGTACATCGGGCGAAAGATGTATATCAGTCAGTGGAATCAGCAAAAAAAGCTGGCTTTAAAAATATGAGTATAGACCTTATTTATAGTTTGCCTACTCAAACGATGGCAGACTTCCAAGAAACTTTAACCACTTCCTTTCAATTAGATGTTCAGCATTATTCTGCTTATTCTCTCATCATAGAGCCAAAAACAGTATTTTATAACCTTATGCGTAAAGGTAAACTTCATACCCCTGGGGAGGATGTTGAGGCAGCCATGTATGAGTTATTAATGGAAAAAATGAAAGAGAATGGCTTTGAGCAGTATGAAATTAGTAATTTTTCTAAACCTGGCTTTGAAAGTAAACATAATTTGACCTATTGGAATAATGAAGCTTATTTTGGGTTTGGTGCTGGTGCCCATAGCTATGTGGAAGGTTATCGTCGCTCGAATTACGGTCCTTTAAAAAAATATATGGAACCATTAGATCAAAATGAGTTGCCTATTATGGATATACATGAAGTAACGAAGAAGGAGAAAATGGAGGAAGAAATGTTTCTTGGACTTCGGAAAACACAAGGTGTTTCTATGAAAGAGTTTAAGGATAAATACGATATAGATATTATGGAGGTATTTCGCGAAGAATTACTAGGACATGAACAGAAGTCTTTACTAGAAATAAAAGGTGATTCTATTCAATTAACAAAGCAAGGCCGACTGTTAGGCAATGAAGTTTTTCAATCATTTATTAAATGATTAGAACGGTAAAAGCTACCGCTCTATTTCGTTGATCAGGTGGTACGTAGAAAGAAGCAAAATATGTTGAAATCATTGTATTCTAAACAATGATCAAACGAGTGGTACATTCAACATTCTTCCTTGAATGATGGTTTGTTGTCTTTCTTTTAATAATTATGATGGAGATAAGGCGCAAATGATTGACACTCGCTCCTAGATTTGATAATTTATTATTAGATTTAGCACTCATTAAATGAGAGTGCTAACAGAGGTGATTACTGTGTTAACAGATCGTCAATTGTTGATATTCCAAGTGATTGTTGATGATTTTATTCAGACGGCACAGCCGGTTGGCTCAAGAACATTATCTAAGAAAGATGAAATTTCTTTTAGCTCGGCGACAATTAGGAATGAAATGGCTGATTTAGAGGAGCTTGGTTTTTTAGAAAAAACACATACCTCATCAGGACGAATACCTTCTGAGAAGGGGTATAGATACTATGTCGACCATCTTTTATCCCCGCAGCGACTAAATAAACGTGAAGTAGTACAAATGAAAAGTATTTTCAGTGATAAGATGTACGAATTAGAAAAAATTGTACAAAAATCAGCTAAAATCCTTTCAGAAATGACGAATTACACTTCAATCGTTTTAGGTCCGGCAGTGAAGGAGAATAGGTTAAAAAGAATTCAAATCGTTCCATTGAATGATCACACAGCCATTGCAATTATTGTGACAGATACTGGGCATGTGGAAAATAGAATGTTTCATTTTCCTGAATCCATGAACCCAGCAGATATTGAAATGATGGTAAATATTTTAAATGATCGTTTAGTGGGTGTACCAATTGAACATCTAAATCAAACGATTTATAAAGAAGTTGCCATAGTTTTACGCCAGCATATCCAACATTATGACTTTCTTTACCACTCAATTATCGATACGATTCAAATGCCTGCAAATGAGAAATTGTTCTTTGGTGGGAAAACGAATATATTAAGTCAACCCGAGTTTCATGATATAGACAAGGTAAAGGACTTACTTTATATGATTGAGCAGGAAGAAGGAATATATGATTTAATACGTAATCATTCCTCAGGTATTCGAGTGAAAATTGGTACCGAAAATAAAAATTCTGCGATGGATAATTGTAGTTTAATTACCGCAAGCTATTCTATTGGTGCAGAACAATTGGGAACGATTGCTATATTAGGACCAACCAGAATGGAATATTCCAGAGTCATCAGTTTGCTACAATTTTTAAGTAAAGGCTTATCTTATGAGTTGACAAGGCTGTATCAAAACGAATAACCCTGGAAATATTGAATAAGGGTGGAATTCGCTTCCACCCCTTTAACTATGAACCCAATAGCATTTAAGGGAGGTGAAAAAGTTGGCAGAAGAAAAAGAGACTCTACAAGAAGAGGTAAACAAATCCGAGCAAGAAAACATTCAACCAGAAGAAGTTTTTGGTGAAGCTGCTGACACTCAATCTGAAGGTGATTCATCTGAAGTAATCAGTGAGGTTTCTGCGCTGGAAGCTAAGGTGGCAGAGCTTGAGAAAAAGGTGGAAGAGGCCGATAATCGTTATTTAAGATTACAAGCTGATTTTGATAATAGCAGACGTCGTGCGAAGTTAGATCGTGAAGCGTCTGAAAAATATAGAGCGCAAAGCTTAGTATCAGATTTATTACCAGCCCTTGATAACTTTGAAAGAGCACTGCAATCTAATTCAGACGATAGTAGCGTGCAATCATTGCTACAAGGTATGGAAATGGTTTATCGCAGTTTAATCGAGGCGTTGAAAAAAGAAGGCGTTGAACAGATTGAAGCTGTAGGCCAAGTATTTGACCCTCAATTCCATCAAGCTGTTATGCAGGTGGAAGAAGAAGGCTACGATTCTAATGTAGTCGTTGAAGAATTTCAAAAAGGTTATTTACTGAAAGACCGTGTCATTCGACCGGCAATGGTTAAAGTAAATCAATAACTACATATTATGTAATGGAGGTATAGATCATGGGCAAAATTATTGGTATTGACTTAGGAACAACAAATTCATGTGTTGCTGTGCTTGAGGGCGGCGAAGCAAAGGTAGTTCCAAATCCTGAAGGAAATAGAACAACGCCATCAGTTGTTTCTTTCAAAAATGGTGAACGTCAAGTAGGGGAAGTAGCTAAACGACAAGCAATTACGAACCCGAATACAATTATTTCAATTAAACGCCATATGGGAACAGATTATAAAGTAGAAGCAGAAGGTAAAGAGCTTTCTCCACAAGAAGTATCTGCAGCTATCCTTCAATACTTAAAAGGCTATGCTGAAGATTATCTTGGAGAAACAGTTGATAAAGCTGTTATCACTGTTCCTGCTTATTTTAATGATGCTGAGCGTCAAGCAACAAAAGATGCGGGTAAAATTGCGGGGTTAGAAGTTGAACGTATCATTAACGAACCAACTGCTGCCGCACTTGCTTACGGTATGGATAAAACGGACGAAGATCAAACGATTTTAGTATATGACCTTGGCGGTGGTACTTTTGACGTCTCTATCCTTGAATTAGGAGATGGCGTATTTGAAGTAAAAGCAACTGCAGGTGATAATCGACTAGGTGGAGATGACTTTGACCAAGTGATCATTGACTACTTAGTGGAACAATTTAAAAAAGAAAATGGTATTGATTTAGCTAAAGATAAAATGGCTCTTCAACGTTTGAAAGATGCAGCTGAAAAAGCGAAAAAAGACCTTTCAGGTGTTACTTCTACGCAAGTTTCTTTACCATTTATCACAGCAGGTGAAGCTGGACCGCTTCACTTAGAAGTTACTTTATCAAGAGCAAAATTTGATGAGCTTTCTGCAGATTTAGTTGAACGCACAATGGGACCAACTCGCCAAGCGTTAAAAGATGCTGACCTTTCTCCATCAGAAATTGATAAAGTCATTCTTGTTGGTGGTTCTACACGTATTCCAGCTGTACAAGAAGCGATTAAAAAAGAAACAGGTAAAGACCCACATAGAGGGGTAAACCCTGATGAAGTCGTAGCGATGGGAGCTGCCATTCAAGGTGGTGTCATCACTGGTGATGTGAAAGACGTTGTTTTACTTGACGTGACTCCACTTTCACTAGGTATTGAAACAATGGGTGCGGTATTCACGAAGCTAATTGAACGTAATACAACAATCCCAACATCTAAATCACAAGTATTCTCTACAGCTGCTGATAACCAATCTGCTGTTGATATCCATGTACTTCAAGGTGAACGTCCAATGGCACAAGATAATAAAACACTAGGTCGTTTCCAATTAGGAGATATTCCACCGGCACCACGTGGTGTACCACAAATTGAAGTATCATTTGATATCGATAAAAACGGTATTGTTAATGTTCGTGCGAAGGATCTTGGCACAAATAAAGAACAAGCTATTACAATCAAATCTTCAACAGGTCTTTCAGATGAAGAAATCGATCGTATGGTGAAAGAAGCTGAAGATAATGCAGAAGCGGATAAACAACGTAAAGAAGAAGTTGAACTTCGCAATGAAGCAGATCAATTAGTTTTCACTACTGAAAAAACATTAAAAGATCTTGAAGGTAAAGTAGAAGAAGCAGAAGTGACAAAAGCAAATGAAGCGAAGGATGAATTGAAAGCTGCCATTGAAAAAGGTGACTTAGAAGACATTCGCACGAAAAAAGATGCACTTCAAGAAATCGTTCAAGCTTTGACTATGAAGTTATATGAAGAAGCACAACAACAAGCACAAGCAGCTCAAGGTGCAGAAGGCGATGCATCTAAAAAAGCAGACGATAATGTGGTAGATGCAGAGTACGAAGAAGTAGAAGACGATAAAAAATAATTTTAAAGTCCTAACAAAAGTCAAAGTCAGGTATTACTTGGCTTTGGCTTTATTTTTGCATTAAAAAGTTCATTATTTAAGTGGCATTTGTTTTAGAAATAAGAAGTAAGGAAGCAATCGTCAGCTTACTTCTTATTTCTAAACTATAAACCACACTTTGTTAATGAAAAGAACATAAAATAGTCATAAAAATCATGTATCCTCACCCGTAGAGGTGAAATAAAGTGGACGAACTGCTTTCGCTTTTTTATGATCTAGCTGCAGGTGCCATCGGCTTGAGGTCATAAGTCAAAGCTGTGTCTATGAGGTAAGAACAACCTCATAGACAACCTCGCCTTATGCTTGTCGCTCCAGAGCAAGCCGCTTCCGCTTTTCTTATTGCCTTTTGGGTTGGTGGGATGATACAATTATTTTTATGTGAAATGGATCGGGGAGTGGTAATCATGGATAAAAGAGATTACTATGAAGTCCTAGGCGTAAGTAAAGGTGCGTCTAAGGATGAAATAAAGAAAGCATACAGAAAATTATCGAAGAAGTATCATCCGGATATTAATAAAGAACCGGGTGCGGATGAAAAGTTTAAAGAAGTGAAAGAAGCTTATGAAGTATTGAGTGATGATCAGAAAAAAGCTCATTACGATCAATTTGGTCATACAGATCCAAACCAAGGTTTTGGTGGTGGAGGTGGCTTCGAAGGCTTTGGTGGCTTTGAAGATATCTTCAGTTCTTTCTTTGGTGGAGGATCAAGAAGAAGAGATCCGAATGCACCGCGCCAAGGTGCTGATTTGCAATATAATATGACGGTATCTTTCGAAGATGCCGCTTTTGGTAAAGATACTGAAATTGAAATTCCACGTGAAGAAACGTGTGAAACATGTAATGGTTCAGGCGCGAAACCTGGGACGAAACCTGAAACGTGTAAACATTGTCATGGTTCCGGTCAATTAAATGTAGAGCAAAATACACCGTTTGGTAAGATTGTCAACCGTCGTGTATGTAATTATTGTAACGGTACAGGCAAAGAGATTAAACATAAATGTTCAACATGTGGTGGCGACGGTAAAGTGAAAAAACGTCGCAAAATCAGTGTGAAAATTCCAGCAGGTATTGATGATGGTCAGCAACTTCGTGTATCTTCTCAAGGGGAACCTGGTGTAAACGGTGGACCAGCAGGTGATTTATATGTTGTTTTCCACGTTCGTGCACATGAGTTCTTTGAGAGGGATGGCGACGATATTTATTGTGAAATGCCAGTTACATTTGTGCAGGCTGCACTTGGGGATGAAGTAGAAGTTCCAACACTTCACGGCAAGGTTAAGCTCAAAGTACCAGCAGGAACACAGACAGGTACAAAGTTCCGTCTAAAAGGAAAAGGTGTAGCTAATGTGAGAGGTTATGGTACTGGTGATCAACATATTATTGTTAGAGTGGTAACACCGACGAAGTTATCAGATAAACAAAGACAGCTATTAAATGAATTTGCAGAAGTGAGTGGCAAAGTACCTCAAGGTGAACAAGAAGATGGGTTTTTCTCAAAAGTAAAGCGTGCCTTTAAGGGTGAATAAGTGAAATGGAGTTGGTAGTAAGATGAAATGGTCAGAGATTAGTGTTCACACGGCGAACGAAGCAGTTGAGCCGATTTCAAATATTCTTCATGAAGCAGGTGCAAGTGGTGTAGTGATTGAAGATCCATTTGAATTGACGAAAGAACGAAGAGATCAATACGGCGAAATCTACCAGCTCGATCCACATGATTATCCAGAGGAAGGCGTAATCGTTAAAGCATATTTACCGATTAATAGCTTTTTAGGCGAAACAGTAGAAGAAATAAAGAATGCCATTAGTAACCTTTTATCGTTTAATATTGATATTGGTAAAAATGAGGTCAGTATTAGTGAAGTGAACGAAGAAGAGTGGGCGACTGCTTGGAAGAAGTACTATCACCCTGTGAAAATCTCTAAACGATTCACGATTGTTCCAACTTGGGAAGAATATACACCAGTAAGTAGTGATGAACTCATTATTGAATTGGATCCAGGAATGGCATTTGGAACAGGAACTCATCCAACAACAGTGATGTGTATTCAAGCACTAGAGCATATTGTTACATCTGGTGATCATATTATCGATGTGGGAACGGGGTCAGGAGTACTCAGTATTGCTGGAGCGATGCTCGGTGCAGAGAATATTACTGCACTCGATTTGGACGAAGTAGCTGTACGTTCAGCGAAAATCAATATCAAGTTAAATAAAGTGCAGGATATTGTTGAAGTCTCTCAAGGTAATCTGTTAGATAATATTACTGTACAAGCTGAAGTAGTAGTCGCCAATATTTTAGCAGAAGTAATTGTAAGTTTTACAGATGATGTCGCGCAAGTGGTGAAACCAGGAGGTCATTTTATTGCTTCTGGCATTATTCAGCAGAAAAAACAGGCTGTCAAAGAGGCGATGATTTCAAGTGGTTTTGACATTGTTGAGACAATTCAAATGGAAGATTGGGTTGCCATTATAGGTAAAAAGCAGTAATGTACTAGGGGGAGTCATGAATTCCCCCTATTTATTCGTTTAGTAAGGGGTTATATATATGCAACGATATTTTGTGAATCATAGAGAAAATGATCATTTTTTTATTACAGGTGATGATTATCACCACATTACCCGCGTAATGAGGATGAATGTAGGTGACGAAATTATTTGTGTAGACCCTGACGGAAAAGCAGCTCAATGTAAACTGGTTAACATTACCTCTGAAGTGGTAGAGTTAGAAGTTGTACAATGGATAGAGAAAAATGTCGAATTACCTGTTGATGTTACCATTGTGAGCGGATTGCCTAAAGGGGATAAGCTCGAATGGATAATACAAAAAGGCACCGAACTTGGCGCCCATCAGTTTATCCCTTTTATGTCAGCTCGTTCCATTGTAAAGTTAGACGAAAAAAAGGCGAATAAAAAGAAAGATCGTTGGCAAAAGATCGCTAAAGAAGCGGCCGAGCAGTCTCATCGCATCATAGTACCACATGTGTATGGACCACAGTCCTTACAGCAGTTACTAGAAATAAGTAAAAATTATGATTATAAATGTGTCGCTTATGAAGAAAGTAGTAAACAAGGTGAATCATCGGCTTTTCACCAAGTACTCAAGGGTATGTCCCGGGGAGACTCTTTATTATTTATTTTTGGGCCAGAAGGTGGCCTGACAGAAAAAGAAATAACGCTTTTAGAGGATGAAGGGTTTATTTCTTGTGGATTAGGACCAAGAATATTAAGAACTGAAACAGCACCTTCCTATGTACTTTCAGCTGTTTCTTATCATTTTGAATTAATGGAGTGAAGATATATGCCATCAGTAGCTTTTCATACACTTGGTTGTAAAGTAAACCATTATGAAACAGAAGCCATCTGGCAATTGTTTAAAGAAGAAGGATACGATCGTGTCGGTTTTGAATCTACCTCTGATGTGTATGTGATTAACACATGTACGGTTACGAATACTGGTGATAAAAAAAGCAGACAAGTCATTCGTAGAGCCATTCGAAAAAATCCGGACGCTGTCATTTGTGTAACAGGATGCTATGCCCAAACATCACCGGCAGAAATCATGGCCATCCCAGGTGTGGATGTTGTTGTTGGAACACAAGACAGGAAGAAAATGTTAGGGTATATTGAGCAATATAAAAGTGAACGTCAACCGATTAATGGTGTCGGAAATATTATGAAAAATCGGGTTTACGAGGAACTAGATGTTCCGGCCTTTACAGATAGGACGCGTGCTTCATTAAAAATACAAGAAGGTTGTAATAACTTCTGCACTTTTTGTATCATTCCTTGGGCTCGTGGCTTAATGAGATCTAGAGACCCCAAAGAAGTGATTCATCAAGCGCAACAATTAGTGGAGGCTGGTTACAAAGAAATTGTTTTAACCGGGATACATACTGGCGGTTATGGCGAGGATCTTAAGGATTATAATCTAGCTATGCTACTAAAGGATTTAGAAGAACAGGTTAAAGGCATTAAACGGATTCGTATATCCTCTATTGAGGCGAGTCAAATTACGGATGAAGTGATTGAAGTAATTAGAAACTCTAAGGTTGTTGTCCGTCATCTGCATATTCCGATTCAATCAGGATCGGACACAGTATTAAAAAGAATGCGTCGAAAGTATACGATGGCGTTTTTCGCTGAACGTATTGAGCGCTTAAAAGAAGCCTTACCTGGTTTAGCAGTTACTTCAGATGTCATTGTCGGTTTTCCTGGTGAAACAGGAGAAGAATTTATGGAGACGTATGATTTTATTAAAAAACATAAATTCTCAGAGCTTCATGTTTTTCCTTATTCAAGTAGAACAGGCACACCAGCAGCACGAATGACTGATCAAATTGATGAAGAAGTTAAGAATGAAAGAGTTCATCGCTTAATTCATTTATCTGATCAACTAGCGAAAGAGTACGCAAGTCGCTTTGAAGATGAAGTACTCGAGATCATCCCTGAAGAAAAATACAAAGATGCGCCAGACGGGAATTTGTATGTAGGCTATACGGATAATTACTTAAAAGTGATTGTGCCTGCAACAGAAGAGATGGTAGGTAAATTAGTCAAAGTGAAGATAACAAAAGCAGGTTATCCATATAACGAAGGGCAATTTATTCGTGTCATGGATGAGATGAAAGAAAAAGCAATATAAACGATTAGAGCTGACCGTTCATTGACCGGTCAGCTTTTTTTACTGCATTTTTATTCCGTAAGAAAAATAGCCGGAGTAAGGTAAATGGTGAATCTAGGAAAACGAATGAAACCCTAAGTAATTCTTTATTTTAGGTGATCCCTTAATAGGTTATTTTTCAATTTTATTCGGATTCTTTATCTTGTCGATTTTTTCTTAAGTAATAGATATAAATGATTGGAATTAGGCCACAAATAAATAGAATAGCACCCACAATTACTCCATTCATGATAGAAAATCCTTGTGTGAGAGATACAAAAAAACCAACAACTGTTGTAATCAAAATAAGAATTACTAATGAAATAATTAGACTTTTCCGGGGGTTTATCTTATTATCTTCATGGTCTGCACTAATACTCATTGATAAATAGGCTGAAACAACTGCGGTTATTATAAATACTGTCCATAGTGGGTTTTTTCTCATTTCATCTAACCCACCTGTAACTAAGTCATAACCTAAAATTCCAAGAATTCCAATGGTCTGGATGATAAATGCAATACGTATATTTTTTAAATTTTGTAGAACTAAACGTTCATCTGTGATTTTTTTCATATATTATCAGCCTCCTTTTTCTATCCAAAATACTTCATCTAAAGTTTTATTAACTGCGTAACATATATCCAAACATAACTTGAGAGAAGGGTTATACTTACCCTTCTCAATTAAACTGATGGTTTGGCGAGTAACACCTATCTTTTCTGCAAGTTGTTGTTGTGTTAAATCTACTTGTATACGAGAAATCTTAACCTTATTATCCAAATATTGTATCACTCCTTTTATAAACGTAACATATATTTTACATTTTTCAATATATATATTACATGAATAATAGCTTTTCAATATAAGGATAATAAAAGTCCTGGGAATAAATAATGTCCTTAACATCTTGTAAAACAGTCTTATTATCTTTTGGAACCTAAATTAAAACAGTTTTTCTCATTTTACTAAAGAGAATCTCGATATTTCATTCATAAAATGATATGATAACAGAGGTACGGACAACTAGCAGAAGAATTAAGTATAAAAGCATTTTATAAAAAAAGGAGAGTTCATTGATGACAAATAATATAGCAAAAATGATTGATCATACATTATTGAAGGCTGATGCAACGGTTGAGCAAATTAATACTTTATGTAACGAGGCAAAAGAGAACGGTTTTGCTTCTGTATGTGTAAATCCAACATGGGTTTCACAAGCGGCTAAACTTTTACAGGGATCAGATGTGGCTGTTTGTACAGTCATTGGCTTCCCTTTAGGTGCATCGGATAAAGAAGTTAAATCTTTTGAAACAACACAAGCCATCAAACAAGGGGCCACAGAAGTTGATATGGTTATTAATATTGGCGCACTTAAAAGTGGGAAATTAGAAGTTGTGGAGGAGGATATCCGTGCAGTTGTGGAAGCGGCAGATGGTAAGGCTTTAACAAAAGTGATTATCGAAACTAGTTTGTTAACAGATGCTGAAAAAGTAATTGCATGTCAATTGGCTGTTAAAGCAGGAGCGGATTACGTTAAAACATCAACTGGTTTCTCAACGGGTGGCGCGACTGTTGCTGACGTGAAATTAATGAGAGAAACGGTAGGTCCCGATATTGGCGTCAAAGCTTCTGGTGGAGTGAGAAGTGCAGAAGATGCACAAGCAGTTATTGATGCTGGTGCGACTAGAATCGGTGCAAGCTCAGGCATTGCTATCGTAAATGGATTAACAAGTACAACAGATTATTAATCTAGTTGTTGAAAGAGAGGCGGACATTCTGAATGTTCGTCTCTCTTTTTAACTGTGGTGTATATTAGCAACGATATTCACTACTTTTTACGGTCATGTAGGCGAATAATCAAGTCACTAAAAGGTTTGGCAAAAGGTAGAACGAGAAGTGAAGTAATGACATTAAAAAGGACACCAACATGAGCAAGTTGCCTATCAATTTGGTCTGCTGAACCAATACCGAAATTTGTTAGCAGCTCAATAAAAGGATAGAAGAGAAGAACACCTATAATATTCAACCAAATGTGAGCATAGGCAGTTAACTTTGCTTCTCTACGTCCACCGATACTGGCGAGATATGCGTCAGCGCATGTGCCGATGTTGGAACCAAGCATAATAGCAATCGCTGTACTAAGGTCCATCCCACCTGCTGTTAAAAATCCCATTAGAATACCTGTAGTGGCAGTGCTTGACTGGATAATCGCAGTAAGAACAATACCGGTTATTACGGCTAATAATAGACTTTGATCTAATGTAATAAGAAAATCTTTTACCCATGGGGTTTCTTTAATGGTAAAAGCTAAATGTTCAAACCCCCTCATAGCAGCAAATACGCAAGCAATACCCATTAATCCAATGCCGATACTCTGAAATGATCGCCTCCTGATGAATGCACATAACATGCCGATTATAGCAATCGGTAAAATAAAAGATTCTATATCGAAAGTAATTAACTCCGTTGTGATAGTGGTGCCAATGTTTGTCCCTAAAATAATACCAATCGTTTGGCGGAAAGTAAGTAAGTGTACGGCAACTAAACCAATGGTAATAATCATAACTGCGGAGCTACTCTGCATAATAGCAGTTAAGATAATGCCAACCATCATCCCTTTAAGAGGTGTATTTGTAAACTTAGTTAACCAGCGTTTAGTTGAATCTGCTGATAAATAGAATAGCCCTTTCCGCAATAAAGTCATGCCAAAAATAAAAACAGCAATCATTATTATAAAAATGAGTAATGAAGTCATGCTTTGTCCCTCCTAGGAAAGCATATGGTGAAAAATTGAGGGACATGCATAGGAAGAATCAAAAAATTAAATAATAAAAATAAATAAGACAAACGTACATTTATCTTTAAACAGCGAAAGACTAGGTGAAATACAGTTGACCTCACACCGCTGTTATATTATAATTGCAAAGTACATGGTATTCCATGTTGACATGTAAGTGTGTTGTGCTCGGAGGGAGGGAAAGAGAATGTCTAAAACCGTCGTTCGTAAAAACGAATCGCTTGAAGATGCTCTTCGTCGCTTCAAACGTTCAGTATCAAAAACTGGTACTTTGCAAGAAGCAAGAAAGCGCGAATTCTACGAAAAACCAAGTATCAAACGTAAGAAAAAGTCTGAAGCTGCAAGAAAGCGCAAGTTTTAAGAGAGGGTGTATGTAAGTGAGTCTTCTCGAGCGTTTAAATGAAGATATGAAACAAGCGATGAGGAACAAAGAAAAAGATAAGTTAACTGTGATTCGGATGATCAAAGCTTCATTGCAAAATGAGGCGATCAAGGAAGGAAAAGATCTTACCGAGGATCAGGAACTTACTGTCCTTTCTCGCGAAGTAAAGCAACGCAAGGATTCCCTCCATGAATTTGACAAGGCAGGTCGTGAAGATCTAGTTGAAAAAATTCGTACTGAATTACAGTACGTAGAGTTATATATGCCTGAGCAGCTCTCTGATGAAGAGGTATCTGCTATCGTCAAACAAACCATTGCCGATACAGGCGCTACATCGAAAGCTGAAATGGGTAAAGTGATGTCAGCCATTATGCCAAAGCTAAAAGGTAAGGCAGACGGTGCACTTATTAATAAACTTGTACAACAACACCTTTCATAAAAAGATGTACGGAAAGACCGGAGCTTTCGAGCTTACGGTCTTTTTATTTTGTCTAAAAGATGCCATACTAGTAGTAAGGTTTCTTTTATATATATTACATAGTCACACTTTTTTACTTTATGTAATTATAAATAATCAAAATAAGAAAAGAAAAATGAAACCTTTTCACGCGTCAGCCGTATAACTATCATAGGTATTTCTGTAAAAGGGGGGAGGGGAGAAGAGAATGAGAAAAGCGACAATCATCCTTTCATTTTTATGGGCATTTTTCGTAATGATGACACCGATCAGCAAGGCTGATAACGAGGTTGTGTATGTCGTACCAATAGAAGATACTGTTGAAAAAGGATTGCATGCTTTTATCAATAGAGCGGTGACTACAGCTGAAGAAAATCAAGCAAGTGCGATTATTTTCGAAGTAAACACGCCTGGCGGTGAAGTAGAAGCAGCTAAGGAAATTGGCAGAGTATTAACATCTACAAATATTAAAACGATTTCATTTGTAAATAAACAAGCATTGTCAGCTGGTGCGTATATTTCATTAAACATGGATGAGATTTATATGACGCCCGGGGCTACAATGGGATCGGCGGCGATTATCGACCAAGAAGGCAACACAGCTGACAAAAAAGCAGTTTCAGCATGGTTATCTGCTATGACTGCAGCTGCTGAACAAAGTGGGAGAGATCCAGAAATTGCTCAAGCAATGGCAGATGATTCAATCGATCTACCTGAATTAGGTGCACCAAAAGGAAAGCTATTGACATTAACTGCTAGTCAAGCAGACGAGGTAGAATATTCAGAAGGAACATTTGCTACGCAAGCAGAGCTTTTAGAACATTTAG
Source organism: Cytobacillus sp. FSL R5-0569 (assembly GCF_038007265.1). Classification (NCBI taxonomy): domain Bacteria; kingdom Bacillati; phylum Bacillota; class Bacilli; order Caryophanales; family Bacillaceae; genus Cytobacillus; species Cytobacillus sp. FSL R5-0569. Next base: position 3,237,223 of record NZ_JBBOWW010000001.1, on the reverse strand, counting down.
GTTATGAAGATGCAGAAGTAAGGTCTATCGAGGAAAGTTTTTCTGAGAAATTGGCTAGATTCATTACACATCCAATCATCGTGCCTATTCTTCTTTCTATAGGAAGCATTGGATTATTGCTAGAGCTCTATTCTCCTGGTTTTGGTATTCCAGGTATAATGGGACTCACAGCTCTTGGTTTATTTTTCTATGGTCATATGGTTGCTGGATTTGCCGGGTATGAATCACTCATTGTATTTATTATTGGAATTGGGTTAATTATCGCAGAGTTTTTCCTCCCAGGTGGTATCGCCGGTGTGTTGGGGATTGCTGCAGTAATTGGGAGTTTATTCATGGCTGGGGCTGATGTGCAACAAATGGCAACCTCCATTATGATTGCGGCTATATTATCTATTGCGGTTTCTATTCTAATGGTAAAGGTGTTTGGTAAAAAAATGAAATTTTTCAAAAAACTAATTTTAAGCGATTCTACAAATACTGAAAGAGGATACATCTCAAATAAATCCCGTTCAGAGCTAATTGGAAAACAAGGTTATGCTTTAACAGGGTTACGTCCATCAGGAACGATTGTCATTGAAAATGAAAGAATTGATGTCGTTAGTGAAGGTGGATTTATTAAAAAAGATGCAAAAGTGGAAGTCATAAAAGCAGAGGGCTCGAGAGTAGTCGTCCGTGAATTAACAAATTTAGATAAATAACCAAGTATTTTAGGAGGTAATTGAATGGAACCTATTTCTATTATGACGATCGTAATTGTGGTATTAGCAATTATTGCTCTTGCCATACTCTTCACATTCGTACCAGTTATGCTGTGGATCTCAGCATTAGCAGCAGGTGTTAAGGTAAGTATTTTCACCCTTATTGGAATGAGATTAAGACGAGTAATTCCAAGCCGCGTAATTAATCCATTAATTAAAGCACATAAAGCAGGATTAGAAGTTCATACCAATCAACTTGAAAGTCATTATTTGGCAGGTGGTAATGTAGATAGAGTAGTGAATGCTTTAATTGCAGCGCATCGTGCCAATATGGAATTAAGTTTTGAAAGAAGTGCGGCGATTGACCTAGCTGGTCGTGATGTACTTGAAGCAGTTCAAATGAGTGTTAATCCAAAAGTAATTGAAACACCATTTATTTCTGGTGTAGCGATTAATGGTATCGAAGTGAAAGCAAAAGCAAAAATTACTGTAAGAGCCAATATTGACCGACTAGTCGGGGGTGCTGGAGAAGAAACAATCATTGCCCGTGTTGGTGAGGGGATTGTCTCTACAATTGGTTCATCTACAAGACATACAGAAGTATTGGAAAACCCAGACATGATCTCTCAAACTGTCCTTGCTAAAGGGTTAGATGCTGGTACAGCATTTGAAATTCTATCCATTGATATAGCTGATGTGGACATCGGTAAAAACATTGGTGCAGAATTGCAAACAGAGCAAGCGGAAGCTGATAAAAATATTGCCCAAGCCAAAGCGGAAGAACGTCGTGCAATGGCTGTTGCCAAAGAGCAAGAGATGAAAGCGAAAGTTGAAGAGATGAGAGCGAAAGTTGTGGAAGCAGAATCTCAAGTTCCTTTAGCGATGGCAGATGCATTAAAAAGTGGCAATATTGGCGTGATGGATTATATGAATATCCAAAATATTGAAGCTGATACAGAAATGAGAGACTCGATTAGTAAAGTATCAGATGACTCAAAACAAGGGCCGAAGAAAGATTGAATGTCCTAATCGGACTCACCTCTAGAGGGGAGTGTTGTATCTCATGATTGATTTTTTGTTGGAAAATCCTTTATTATTGGTTTTTCTTATCGGGATCATTACTTCCTTATTTGGTAAGAAAGTAAATGACCAGCAGTCAGACAAACAGAAGCAGCCACGTGGAAAGTCTGTCGAAGAGCAAGAAGAAGCTAGGCGTCAGATGATGGATGCAGAGAAACAAGAAGAAGGGCCACCTGTTTATGATCGCAACGAAGAGAAGTTAAAACGTTACGCGAAGGCTACTATGCAAGAAGCTGGTGTAGAAGTCTCGGATCGTAAAAAAGAAGCAGAAGAGCGACTGGCTGATTTAAGAAAACAAAAAGAAGAAGCGCAAAAACGAGCAAGTGCCTTCCTTTCAGCAACAAAAAATAAAAATGTGGCCAATAACAATGTAGATCAACCTAGTATGAGAGTCTCTAATAAACAATTAGTTGACGCGGTTGTTTGGTCAGAAATTCTCGGACAACCGAGATCAAGGAACCCACATCGAACGATGAAAAGAAAATAAAATTTGCTGTTGAATTCAGTGCTAGAACCATCCTTTCTCTCATACATATGAGATGAAAGGGGGTTCTTTTTTTATGGCAAAAAAATGGGGAGAACGACTAAGAAGCTGGATGACAAAAAATATGGAACTTCCTCAAGATGTCATGATGGATTTGCCCCGCATTACTATGATTGGACAAATTCATATTTATATTGAGAACCACCGCGGTTTACTTGGTTTTTCAGATAAAGAAGTAAGGTTGTTATTAGAGCATGGTCAACTGCTCATTAAAGGGAATAACTTTGTTATTAAAACAATTATGCCTGAAGAAATCTTATTGCAAGGAACAATTGATCAAGTTCTTTTTGTAGCTGAGTAAATTTGATGTGGGAAGGGTCGCTATTCTATTACAAGGTTAGCGATTTCCACCTGCTCAAATATGAGGAGGATAAGATGAAAAATCAATGGCTCTTTTTTTTAAAAGGAATCGTCACAGTTAGGACAAGCGGTAGAGGAAGTGAAAGATTTTTAAATACTTTAACGAGAGCTGGTGTATCCATTTGGAATGTTAAAGCCCATGGAAGCCAAGTGCTTACATTTCAAATGAAATTAGATGATTTACCGACTTTAAGACAATATGCAAGAAGTGCCGACTGCAAATTTGAGTTTGTCGGCCGCAAAGGATTGCCCTTCATGAAAAAGCGTATGCTAAGGAATAGTGGATTCTTATTAGGGGCAATAGCTTTCTTAGTTGTAGTTATTTTGTTGTCAAACATGGTATGGGGGATCGAAATTAAAGGAGCAAATCCAGCAACAGAATATAAGATGGAAAAAGAGTTAGAGAAAATTGGTGTAAAAAAAGGGAAGCTACAATTCTTTATAGATACACCTGAAGGTATACAACGGTATTTAACAGAAAATGTGAATGAAATTACTTGGGTCGGTGTGGAGTTGAAAGGGACAACCTATCATCTTCAAGTGGTAGAAAAAAATGAACCAAAGAAAACAGAGATATTAAGTCCGCAGCATTTAGTGGCAAAGAAAAAAGGAACCATTATCGGTATGTTTATTGAGGAGGGAGAAGCAAAGGCGAAAATTAATGACTTTGTAAAACCAGGTCAATTATTAGTTTCAGGCCTAATTGGAAATGATGAAAGAAAGAAGATAGTGCCTGCCAAAGGGGAAGTATTAGCGGAAACGTGGTATAAAGCGAATGTAGCTTATCCATTAGAGAAAAAGTCCAAAGTATACACTGGTGATCAAAAAGTGAAAAATATATTGGAGCTTGGATCATTAAAGATTCCTTTTTGGGGCTTTGGAAATATAGGTTTTGACCACTATGTAAAGGAAGAGGACAAGCGGCAAGTTAAATTTCTAAAATGGGAGTTACCGATTGCAGTTACAAAAAACATCTACAGAGAAGCAGAAGAGATGACACAAGTTTATACAGAAAAAGAGGCGATTGTAGAAGCGAAGAAATTAGCTAGAAGTAAAATTAAAAAGCAGCTAGATGAAGATGCTACCATTAAAGGGGAAAATGTTTTGCACCAAACGATAGAGAATGGTAAAGTTAAATTATCAATACATTTCCAAATTATTGAGAATATTGCTGAGGAACAACCAATAATCCAAGGAGATAAAGAATGACAGAAGATTTAAAGACATTAAATGTACAATTTGAAAACCCAAATGAAGCCATTGCCCTCTTAGGTAATGGTGACACAAATATTAAACTAATTGAACAACAGTTATCGGTATCAATTGTAACAAGAGGCGAATCTGTTTATGTATCAGGTGAGAAAGAAACTGTGGCCATTGCAGGTGACGTAATTGAGCAACTTCTTTACGTTATTAGAAAAGGTATTCAAATTAGTGGTAGGGATATTATTTACGCATTAGAGATGGCAAGGAAGGGTACACTAGAATATTTCAAAGAACTTTATGAAGAAGAAATAATGAAAAATGCAAAAGGTAAATCGATTCGAGTTAAAACCTTAGGTCAGCGCCAATATATTATGGCTATGAGACAGAAAGATTTAGTTTTTGGTATTGGTCCTGCAGGAACGGGAAAAACCTACTTAGCTGTTGTAATGGCAGTGAATGCCCTTAAGAATGGACAAGTGAAAAAAATTATTCTTACTCGTCCAGCTGTAGAAGCAGGAGAGAGTTTAGGGTTTTTACCAGGTGACTTAAAGGAAAAGGTCGATCCGTATTTACGTCCTTTGTATGATGCGCTTCATGATATACTTGGAGCAGAGCATACAGAAAGGTTAATTGAAAGAGGAACAATTGAAATTGCCCCACTTGCTTATATGAGGGGACGTACGTTAGATGATGCTTATGTTATTTTAGATGAAGCGCAAAACGCAACACAAGCGCAAATGAAAATGTTCTTAACACGTTTAGGTTTTGGATCAAAAATGGTTATTACTGGTGACAAAAGCCAAATCGACCTTCCTCGTGGGGCTAGATCGGGACTCGTGGTAAGTGAACAAATATTAAATGGTGTTTCTGGAATTGGTTTTATTCATTTAGAACAAAGTGACGTTGTCAGACACCCGCTTGTTGCAAAAATCATTCAAGCATACGAAGAAAATGCTGAATAAATGGCTGTTTTAGCAACACAATCAGGAACAAATTCTGCTTTTTGAATCAGAGTTTGTTCTTTTTTATCGTGAACTATATATGATCCGACATTATGATTATTTTAATGATACATATCTTATTAAAATAATCATAAATGGGAAGAACTTGTAAGGTGAAATGCTTAAGCCAAAAGTGGGGTATGTGACGATATGTAAAGGAATAATACTCGCTCTTTCTTGATTTCTGCTGACAATCTCTCGAGCTAGGAGTGATTGTTATTTGGAGTATATGGAAGAATAGGGTAAGATAAGGATGATTACATATTGTCATCAATTAAAAATATTAGTGTAATTTTGAAAAAAAACTGTTATGATTTTACATAATTAAGGAAGAAAAGAATTTCTCAGAGATACTTAGGATTGGAGGTCTCGTTAATGGATAAACTCCATCACTACATACATAAAATTAGAAATTTATTAAAAATGACATTTGTGAGGGTTTTGCTCTTTGTTCTACTTGGAATCATTATGTACGCAACAATGTTTTCAAATGTACGGCCAGAGAAATTGGAATTAAGTCTTTTTTCTGTAGCAGAGCAAACGATTCGTTCGCCGGTTACGATTGAAGACAAAGAAAGTACCGAAAAGAAAAAGAAAGAAGCTGAAAACCAGGTTGAGGACGTTTATGTTGTAAAAAAAGAAATTGCACAAAACCGAGTGGATCTCATAACATCAATTTTTGATACCGTTTCTGCAGTAAATGAAGAAGCAGCGGAGGAAAACGAGCAAGCTTCAGAAAAGGCGAAAGAAAGTGAAAAGGATGAAAAACCAAAGCTTGTTAGTCTTGATGAGAAACTTGAGCGCACAAAATCACAATTAACAGAAGAAGTAACGAAGGAAATCTCAGATAGCGTATTGAGAACGTTATTAGAAGCCAGCCCTAATCAATTATCAATTGCAAAAGATGTTACAATTACAGAGATTAATCACGTTATGCAACAAAGGATCCCTGCTGATGGGGTAGAGAATGCTAAAAAACGTGTGCAAGATCAAATTAGCTTAACATCACTCAACAATACTTTAAAAACTGCGATGGTGGAGCTTGGTAGGTATGCTATTTACCAGAATGAATTTTACGCTCCGGAGGAAACGCAAGAGAAACGACAAACAGCTGTTGAATCTGTTGAACCAGTCAAAATATTACAAGGGCAAATACTTGTTGAGCAAAATCAACTCATAAGTAGGGAAGTCTATCGTCAACTTGAACTAGTAGGCATGTTAGATAATGAGAATTCTATCCAACCATTTATTGGACTAGCGCTAGTAGTTCTCATCATTCTAGCAGCCACATATTATTATTTTTATGAGCTTGATAAGCCACAAGAAGTAAAGCAAAATTTCTTATTAGTCTATAGTATTGTTTTCATCATTTCCTTACTACTAATGAAGGGGATTAGCTATATACAGGCATTTGAGTATTCTGATATACTCTATATATTTCCTGCTGCAATGGGTTCGATGTTGATTAAAATACTTATTAGTGAAAAACTTGCCCTTTATTATTCAGTAATTATTGCTATTTGTGGCTCCCTTATCTTTAATGGGTCTATTACTGGAAGTTTTCATGTGACTGCTGCCATTTATATAACTTGCAGTGGAATAGCGGGCGTATTATTTTTAAGTAAACAAAACCAACGATCAAAAATTTTACAAGCTGGCTTACTTGTTTCCGTTGTAAATATTCTAGTGATTTTAGCACTGCTATTGCTAAGAAATGGTCAAGTGGATCTTGTAGAGTACAGTTTTTATATGGTTTCTGGATTTATATCAGCCATTTCCGCAGCTGTTTTAACAATCGGGTTCTTGCCATTTTTTGAGGCAGGCTTCGGTATTCTTTCTGCAATGAAGCTAATAGAGCTATCGAGTCCTAATCATCCGCTCTTAAGAAAGATTTTAACAGAGGCGCCTGGAACATATCACCATAGTGTAATGGTTGCTAATCTGTCAGACTCTGCCTGTGAAGCTATTGGTGCCAATGGACTTCTAGCGAGAGTTGGTTGCTATTATCACGACATAGGGAAGACAAAAAGGCCACAATTCTTTATCGAAAACCAAATAAACATAGACAACCCACATGATAAGCTGCCACCATTGACGAGTAAAAATATTATTATTGCACATGCGCAAGATGGTGCTGATTTGTTAAGAAAGCATAAAATGCCAAAAGAAATTATTGACATTGCTGAACAACATCATGGCACGACTTTACTTAAATTCTTTTACTACAAAGCAAAAGAAAGTGGAGTTGAAGTGAAAGAGGAGGATTTTCGCTATCCTGGTCCAAAGGCACAAACAAAGGAATCGGCTGTGATCGGTATAGCTGATAGCGTTGAGGCAGCTGTGCGCTCGATGTCTCATCCTACTCCAGAACAAATTGATGGTCTTATTCGTAAAATCATTGCTGACCGACTGCAAGATGGGCAGTTAAACGAATGTGATTTAACATTAAAAGAGTTAGAGGTTGTAGCAAAATCATTTAATGAAACATTGAATGGTATTTTCCATTCACGAATTGAATATCCAGAAATGACGAATCAGAAGGTGACACAAGCATGACATTACACATTGACTTTATTGATGAAACAGAAGGACTTACAGAGACGCAAACAAGAGAGATTGAAAACCTTCTACAATTTGCAGCTGTAAAAGAAGTGGTTGAAGAAGATACGGAGATTTCTATTACGTTTGTTGAAAATGAGCGCATACAAGAAATCAATCGTGAATATAGAAATAAAGACAAGGCTACAGATGTGATTTCATTTGCAATGGAAGAAATGGGGGAAGGGGAAATCCCTCTTATCGGAGAAGGGTTGCCTCGCATGTTAGGCGATATTATCATCTCTATTCCTAAAGCAGTGGAACAAGCAGAAGAGTATGGACATAGTTTTATGAGAGAATTAGGATTTTTATCTGTACATGGTTTCCTACATTTACTTGGATATGACCATGAAACAACCGAGGAGGAGAAAATAATGTTTACTCGGCAAAAGGAAATTTTAGATGAATTCGGATTACAGAGATAAAAATTCACGTAAAAAACAATCATTAGTCTCGTCATTTTATTTTGCATTTATCGGGGTCATTACCGCTTTAAAAGCGGAACGAAACTTGAAAATCCACTTTGTGATGACAGTACTAGTCATTTTTTTCGGTATTATTTTTGAATTGACTAAAACAGAATGGCTGTTGATAGGTTTTGCAATAGCTGGGATGATTGCACTTGAGTTAATGAATACAGCTATAGAGCGTGTCGTTGATCTTGTGACAACAGAGCAGCATCCTTTGGCGAAGCAAGCAAAAGATATTGCAGCTGGAGCAGTTCTTATTTATGCCGTTTTAACCGTGATCATTGGCCTTTCTATTTTTTTACCAAAGATCCTTTAAGTGTATAGCCGCAATTGCGGTTATATGCTTTTTTTGTTTTTTAAAACCATTTGCTTTATTTGTTTTAAATAAGTACAAGATGGTATAAAAATTAGTTTGATTCATGAAAAATAGATTTTCATTTTCTTGATTTCAGTGAAATGAAGATAAAACCGTTTGTATAGTAAGCATGATTAAGCTAAAATGACAGAGCATAAGAAATTTATTAAATGGGCTTATTTACTGAAAATTCAATTATTTTATTACAAAATGACAACAACCCATGATTTTACAAAAAAAATAGTGTAAAATAAAAGAAGGCAATCGGCCATTTCAGAAAGGAAGAAACAATTGAACATTGATAAACTAATCGAAGAAGCGAAAATAGCAAGGGACCGGGCATATGTACCGTATTCAAAATTTAAAGTTGGTGCTGCACTTTTGGCAGTAGATGGTACAGTTTTCCACGGATGTAATATAGAGAATGCCGCATATAGTATGTGTAATTGTGCCGAAAGAACGGCGCTTTTTAAAGCATATTCTGATGGCGTAACAGAATTTAAAATGTTAGCAGTTGTTGCAGATACAGACAGACCTGTATCACCATGTGGCGCGTGCAGGCAGGTAATCTCTGAATTATGTTCAAAAGAGATGCCGGTGGTTCTAACAAACTTAAACGGAGATACACAACAATTAACAGTAGAGCAACTATTACCAGGAGCTTTTTCATCGGAGGATTTACATGAATAATCAACAAGGGCATCAATCAGGGTTTATTTCCATTATCGGCAGACCAAATGTAGGAAAGTCTACACTACTTAACCGTGTCATTGGACAAAAAATTGCGATTATGAGTGATAAACCACAAACAACAAGAAACAAAGTACAAGGTGTGCTCACAACAAATGATGCACAGTATATTTTTATCGATACACCAGGAATTCATAAGCCTAAGCATAAATTAGGCGATTTTATGATGAAAGTTGCACAAAATACGCTAAAAGAAGTCGATGCCATTATATTTATGGTGAATGCTGAAGAAGGGTTTGGCAGAGGGGAAGAATTCATTATAGAAAAGTTCCAATCAGTCAAAACACCTGTTTTTCTTGTCATCAATAAAATTGACAAAATTCACCCAGATGCACTATTGTCTGTCATTGAATCTTATAAAGAGAAATATAACTTCTGTGAAATTGTGCCGATATCCGCTTTAGAAGGGAATAATGTTGATCGCCTTCTAGAGCAGCTTAAGGAATATTTACCAGAGGGGCCACAATACTATCCTGCTGATCAAGTAACAGATCATCCGGAGAGGTTTATTATTTCCGAATTGATACGAGAAAAGGCTTTACATTTAACCCGAGAAGAGATTCCTCACTCATTAGCGGTTGTAATTGATAAGATTGAGCGGCAAGAAAAGAAGGATATCATTCATGTCATGGCTACGATTATTGTAGAAAGAGATTCTCAAAAGGGTATTGTTATTGGTAAACAAGGGAAAATGCTCAAAGAGGTCGGACAACGAGCAAGAGTAGATATAGAAAATCTCATGGGAAGTAAGGTTTTCCTCGAATTATGGGTGAAAGTTCAAAAAGATTGGCGTAACAAAATGACCCAGTTAAGAGACTTTGGATTTAGGGAAGATGAATATTAAACCTGTCAACATAGGTTATTGGTGAAATCAAAGAATTATGCATCCATTTAATTAACAATTTTTTCGTCTTATGATTTTCAGAAGACAGGCTATGATAAGAGTATAGATTTAATTGCTAGTAAAAACACAATAAAGGTGGGGTTATCTATGAAAGATTTTACCTGGAAAGTGTTTTCCCAAACAGGTAATATTGACACATATCTTCTTTTTAAAGAAATTGAAAAAGATTACCATGATATACCCGTAGAACAAGATGAAGAACTAGCAGAATTTGATTTTCCGATTTCATAGGTTGTCATCGTATAAGGATGGTGACATCGATGCTTGAAAAATGTGAAGGCATTGTCATTAGAACAGTCAATTATGGCGAAACAAATAAAATTGTCACACTCTTTACAAGAGAGTGGGGAAAGGTTGGTGTGATGGCACGCGGCGCAAAAAAGCCAAATAGTCGGCTTGCTGCTGTCACCCAGCCTTTTACTTATGGCACTTACTTAATACAAAGAAGCAGAGGGCTTGGGACCCTTCAACAAGGTGAAATTTCACTTTCGATGCGGAGCATAAAAGAAGATATTTTCCTTACAGCTTATGTAAGTTACATAGTAGACTTACTGGATAAAGGAACGGAAGAGAAGAAGCCTAATCCTTATCTTTTCGAACTTGTATTTAGATGCATACAAGCAATTGATGAAGGATATGATGCTGAGATTCTAACACATATTTTCGAAATGAAAATGCTCGGCTTATTTGGCTTATATCCTGAGCTTAATCATTGTGCCGTCTGTCAACGAACGGAAGGAACATTTGCTTTTTCTATTAGCCAAAATGGCTTCATTTGTCATCATTGTTTGGATAAAGATCCCTATCATTTAAAGCTTTCTCCTGCTACCGTTAGGTTACTTCGCATTTTTTATTACATGGACTTGTCAAGGCTTGGGAATATATCTGTAAAAGAACAAACCAAACTTGAATTGAAAAAGGTAATAGAAACATACTATGATGAGTATGCAGGCTTGCAATTAAAAACAAAAAGGTTTTTAAATCAAATGAACAATATGAAGGGTTTCATGCAATAATAAGTAAAAGTAAGCTATTGACTTTCGAAAGAAATTCAGCTATTATTTCATTAAATTATAGCTATGTTTAGCAATGAAGGAGAAAAGTACTTCACTCCCTCTATACAAGCGACTCTAGGAGAGTGTGAGCTAGGGAATAGAAAGTGAACGAAGGGCGCTCTGGAGCAACAGGTGAAGTAAAAGAGGCTACGTAAAAGTAAGTAGCAAATAGGGTGGAACCGCGGGTTAACTCTCGTCCCTATGTCTTAATTAAAGGCATAGAGACGAGAGTTTTTTATGCTTTTAAAAGAAAAAATACTTGTCGAAAAGCAAGTGTTTATCTAATGTAGATACCGGTCTTTGGTGACTGAAAAGGAAAGAAAGAGGTGGCTTATGAATATTCAAAATATGATTTTAACGTTGCAAAAGCATTGGTCAGATCAAGGATGTATCTTGATGCAAGCTTATGATACTGAAAAAGGTGCGGGTACAATGAGCCCGTATACATTTTTAAGAGCGATTGGACCTGAACCGTGGAACGTTGCTTATGTAGAGCCTTCTAGAAGACCAGCAGACGGCAGATATGGTGAAAATCCAAACCGTCTCTATCAGCATCATCAATTCCAAGTAATAATGAAGCCTTCACCAGATAATATCCAAGAGCTTTATTTAGCTTCTTTAGAAGCATTAGGTATTGATCCGTTAAAGCATGATATCCGCTTTGTTGAAGATAATTGGGAAAACCCGTCTTTAGGCTGTGCTGGACTCGGTTGGGAAGTATGGCTTGATGGTATGGAAATTACGCAATTTACTTACTTCCAACAAGTCGGAGGATTAGAGTGTAAGCCTGTTTCTGTTGAGATTACATATGGTATTGAAAGGCTTGCCTCTTATATTCAAGATAAGGAAAATGTATTTGAATTAGAATGGACAGAAGGTTTTACTGTCAGAGATATTTTTGGGCAACCCGAATATGAGCATTCAAAGTATACATTCGAAACTTCAGATGTAGATATGTTATTTAATCTCTTTAATATTTATGAAAAAGAAGCTCATCGCCAAATGGAGGTTGGACTCGTTCATCCTGCATATGATTATGTTCTTAAGTGTTCGCACACATTCAACTTATTAGATGCAAGAGGAGCGATTTCTGTCACTGAGAGAACGGGCTATATTGGTCGATGTCGTACACTTGCTCGAAAAATTGCTAAAACCTTTTATGAAGAACGTGAGAAATTAGGATTTCCGATGATACAAGAAAAGGAGGGGGAAGACCATGAGTAAACAAGATCTCCTATTAGAAATTGGCTTAGAAGAAATGCCAGCCCGTTTTGTAACAGATAGCATGAACCAATTATCGGATAAAGTAAAGGCTTGGTTAGTAGAAAAAGGTATTCAATTTGCAGGGATGAAAGCATACTCTACGCCTAGAAGATTAGCTGTACTTGTAGAAGATGTTGAGGAAGCACAGGAAGATGTCCATGAAGAAGCAAAAGGCCCGGCAAAAAAAATTGCACTGAATGACCAAGGTGAGTGGACAAAAGCAGCGATTGGCTTTAGTAGAGGTCAAGGAGCGACGCCTGATGATATTTTCTTTAAAGAAATTAAAGGTGTGGAATATGCACATGTTAAAACCTTTACTAAAGGACAAGAAACGCTGAAATTACTTCCTGAATTAAAAGAGCTCATTCTTTCTATGCATTTCCCAAAGAATATGAAATGGGCAGACAAAGAAATGCGCTTCATTAGACCAATTAAATGGTTAGTGGCAATGTTCGGTGAAAAGGTGGTTCCTTTTGAAATAACAGATGTACAAACAGGTAATACATCTAGAGGGCATCGTTTTTTAGGAAAAGATGTTATTATTACGAATCCTAAATCATACGAAAAAGCTCTGCTTGCAGAATATGTGATTGTAGATGCTGTGGAAAGAAAAGAAGCCATTCGTAAGCAAATCGATAAATTAGAAGAAGAACAAAATTGGCTCGTCCCAATTGATGAAGACTTACTTGAAGAAGTAAATAACTTAGTAGAGTATCCTACTGCTTTATTCGGCAGTTTTGAAGAGGAGTATTTATCATTACCAGAGGAAGTGCTTGTGACTTCGATGAAAGAACATCAGCGTTATTTTCCTGTTAAATCGAAAAGTGGAGACTTATTGCCTCAATTTATAACAGTGAGAAATGGTGGCCACGAACATTTGGATAATGTCGCTCGAGGAAATGAAAAAGTGCTACGAGCAAGATTATCAGATGCAGCATTTTTCTATAATGAAGACCAAAAAACATCCATTGAAACTTCTTTGAAAAAATTAGAAAAAATCGTTTATCATGAAGAAATTGGAACGATGTCTGAGAAAGTAGGACGTGTACGAGCATTAACGAATCATATCGCTCAATTATTATCACTTTCATCAGAGGATAAAAAAGTAGCAGACAGGGCTGCAGAAATTTGTAAGTTTGACCTTGTGACACAAATGGTTTATGAATTTCCAGAACTTCAAGGGTTCATGGGTGAGAAATATGCCTTGCAAAAAGGAGAAGATGCTGTAGTAGCTCAGGCTATTAATGAACATTATATGCCAAGAAACGCACATGATTCTACTGCAAAATCTGTCCCTGGAGCGATTTTATCTATTGCAGAAAAATTAGATACGATTGTTTCTTGTTTTGCAATCGGGATTATTCCAAGTGGTTCACAAGACCCGTATGCGCTAAGAAGACAAGCGACTGGAATCGTTCAAACATTGTTGAATATGAATTGGGAGATTTCGTTTGAGGAGTTAATTAATCAAGCTATCCACCTTACAGAAAATGCTGGCATTAATAAGCAAAAGAATGAGAAAATAAAAGAAGAGTTAATAGCCTTTTTCCGCTTAAGAATAAAGTATATATTACAAGAAAAAGCCATTCGCTATGATTTAATTGATGCTGTGTTAGGCAGTGCATTAACATCGGTCCCAGCGATTATTGAAAGGGCGAAAGTTCTTCATTCAAACAAGGATAATGACAGTTTCAAGGGTGAAATAGAAGCATTAAGTAGGGTCTTGAATATCGCTCAAAAAGCAGAAAGTATGGAAGATGTTCAAATAGAGCTATTTGAGAATGAAGATGAGCATAAGCTATATAATAAATACATTGAAGTAAGAAATAACCTTGATGAAACAACGAATGCAGAGGTTTATTTTAACTATCTTATATCATTAAAACCAGAAATTGATATGTATTTTGAACATACAATGGTAATGGCTGAAGATCCAAAAGTGAAAGCGAATCGTTTAAGCTTTATGGCCCATTTAGCAACGATGATACAATCGTTTGCACAAATGAATCATATACTTGTGAAATGATTTAAATGGAAAGAACCGTTAAATGCTGCCATATGGTTCTTTCCACCCTTTCTCATTTACTTCAACAAGCAAATTCTTTTCATTTCTGAGAAATAGTATATAATAATTATATAAAAGTATAACCTTATTGCTCGTTCATAATTTGCTTATTTGGGGAAACGTCTACATATGCATAGGTTTACTTAGAAGACGCTCCAACTCAAGGTGGTGAGATCAATGGAACTCAATAAACGGCAGGAAAAAATATTAGAAATAGTGAAAGATAATGGTCCAATTACAGGGGAACATATCGCTGATCAATTACATTTAACAAGAGCTACGCTTCGTCCGGATTTAGCTATTTTAACAATGGCTGGCTATTTAGACGCAAGACCAAGAGTAGGATATTTCTATACAGGAAAAACGGGTGCTCAACTTTTAACTGAGAATATGAAAAAGTTATTTGTGAAGGATTATCAATCAATTCCAGTTGTTATTAGTGAAAATACTTCAGTTTATGATGCCATTGTCACAATGTTTTTAGAGGATGTTGGCACATTATTTGTAGTTGACAAGGACTCTTTACTTGTAGGTGTATTATCTAGAAAAGATTTGTTAAGAGCCAGTATCGGAAAGCAAGAGCTCGGCGCACTACCAGTAAATATCATTATGACGAGGATGCCAAATATCACAATGTGTAAGAAAGAAGACTTACTTATTGATGTAGCGCAACAACTCATTGATAAGCAAATTGATGGTATGCCCGTTGTGAAGGAAGCTGATAAAGGCTTTGAGGTTATTGGAAGAATAACAAAAACTAATTTAACAAAAGCATTTGTTGCACTAGCGGGTGAATAAGTAAAGCTCAAATAAGGAGTTGATTATGCTAGTATGGGTAATATGCCAATTATTTATGTAGTTTCTGATTCTGTTGGTGAAACGGCTGAGCTTGTCATAAAGGCGGCTGCAAGTCAGTTCAATAATGGGGATGTAAGAATTAAACGTTTTCCATACGTCGAGGAACAAGCTCATATCGATGAAGTGGTCGCTTTAGCTAAACTCGACAAAGGATTCATAGCATATACGTTAGTGAAGCCACATATACGTAATTATATGCTTGAAACAGCTAAAAAAGAAAATATCTTCGCCTACGATATTATCGGGCCGATAATGGATCAAATTCAAAATAATTATGGAAATGAACCATTGTATGAACCGGGTGTAGTGAGGAAATTAGATGATGATTACTTCAAGAAGATAGAAGCAATTGAATTTGCCGTTAAATATGATGATGGTAGAGATCCTAGGGGGATTTTAAAGGCTGATATCGTTTTAATAGGGGTCTCTCGGACATCGAAAACACCATTATCACAATATTTAGCTCATAAAAGGTTAAAAGTGGCGAATGTGCCGCTTGTACCAGAAGTCGACCCTCCTGAAGAGTTATTCCTCGTACCAAAAGAGAAGTGTTTTGGTTTGAAGATTAGCCCGGAAAAATTAAATCATATTAGAAGAGAAAGGCTTATTTCTTTAGGACTTAGTGATAGCGCAAGTTATGCAAATATAGAAAGAATTAAAGATGAGATTTCATATTTTGATCGCATTGTAAATCAGATAGGTTGTTCAGTGATTGATGTAACAAACAAAGCGGTTGAAGAAACAGCAAATCTTGTACTGGATCATTATCGTAAAAATCTTTTAAAGGATTAGCACATAATGTAATTGATTATGTGCCTTTTCTTTGTACATTCCAGATTAAAATGTATGCCATTGCCATTTTGCTGCATAAATAGGCTAGCGCTAGTAGAAACATTCTATATAAAACATATGTCTGGAAATTATCTATTTTATATATTATAATAAAAAATCGTGATAAAAAATGATAAAATAGGTTTAGACTTGACTTTTAACGAATAAACTATTTATTGGGAGAAGTCAAGGGAATTATATAAAAAAAATTCGACAATCCTTCCATTATAAAGAAATTTCTTTATAAGGAGGAAATACTGGAGTGATGTAGAATTATAAGAACATCAGACGAACCAACCATCTTAGTGGATGCGGATGCCTGTCCGGTTAAGCAGGAAATTGTCGAATTGGCCAATATTCATTCGGTTGCTTACAAGTTCATTGCATCCTATGCACATATGAAAACAGAGTATCGCTCAGATGAGTGGACATTCGTGGATTCCAGTAAAGAAGCTGTCGACTTATATATCCAAAATTACTCCAAACGAGGAGATGTGGTAATTACCCAGGATATAGGTCTTGCTTCTACACTCCTGTTAAATGGTGTTCATGTTTTATCGCCAAGGGGTAATGTATATGAGGAAGGTCATATTCATACAGCATTAGATATGCGATACCTATCGGCGAAAGCACGGCGTCAAGGTGTTTATGGAAAAGGACCTAAACCGTTCAAGGAAGAAGACCGACAGCGATTTAAGAAAGAACTGACAAAAATATTGTCGAAAATTGAAGGATTTTAGCTTTTTTTCTAGAATACTTCTTTATGTAGTGGGGAGTTGTCGTTATGGCAGAACGTATTCCTGAAGAAAAGATTGATCAAATTCGAAATTCAGTTGATATTGTTGATGTTATTGGAGATTATGTGAATTTAACGAAGCAAGGCCGAAATTATTTTGGACTTTGCCCTTTTCATGGAGAGAATACACCATCATTTTCCGTATCTCCTGATAAGCAAATTTATCATTGCTTTGGTTGTCATGCAGGAGGAAACGCTTTTTCATTCTTAATGGATTTAGAAGGTTTTTCTTTTCAAGAAGCTGTTGTCAACTTAGCAGAGAAAGCAAATATCCCTCTTGATATTGACGTTTCTTCACATGACAAAAACGTGAAACAGTCACCTGAATTGCAACAAATGTATGATGCGCATGAATTATTATGTAAATTCTACCATCATTTACTAGTAAACACAAAGGATGGTCAAGAAGCGTTAGAATACCTTTTAAAACGTGGATTTACAATGGAGTCAATTGAGAAGTATAAAATTGGCTATTCACTAAATTCATGGGACTTTGTCTGTAAATTTTTGCAGAAAAGAAAATTTCCCTTGGATCTCATGGAAAGAGCAGGTTTATTAATCAAAAGAGAGAGAGATGGTAACTTTTTTGATCGATTTCGCCATCGTATCATGTTTCCTATCCATAATGAAAAAGGGAATATTATTGCTTTTTCAGGAAGATCATTGGGGGAAGAAGACCCAAAATATTTAAATAGTCCTGAAACGGCCATTTTCAATAAGAGCAAAACGGTCTTTAATTTTAATCGAGCAAAGAAGCACATTAAAAAAGAGCAAAGAGCTGTTCTCTTTGAAGGATTTGCTGATGTCATTGCTGCTGATGCGGCTGGCGTCATTAATGGAATTGCTACGATGGGTACTTCGCTTACAGATGAACATGTACAATTAATTCGAAAAAGTACTGACCATGTGACGATCTGCTATGATGGGGATACAGCAGGAATTCAAGCAGCCAATCGTGCCTTAGATATGCTTCAATCAGTCGGTTGTAATGTGCGAATTGCTTGGCTTCCGGAAGAGCTTGACCCTGATGATTATATAAAGGAATATGGCGCAGAAAAGTTTAAAAATGAGGTTATTGAGGCTAGTCTTACTTATATGTCCTTTAAAATGAGATATTTAAGACTAGGAAAAAGGTTGAATGATGAAGGAGAACGGCTTCGTTATATAGAAGAAGTACTAACAGAAATCAGTCGTCTAACGAAAGCAGTAGAAAGAGATCATTATTTAAGACAAATGGCTAGCGAATTTTCGCTTTCATTAGATGCCCTACAACAGCAACAAAAACAAATATTTTATTCAATGCAAAAAAATACAAAAAATCAGCCACAGTCATTACCACAAGAACCGTTTTTATTACAACAAAAGTCAAATAATGTATTACGGCCAGCTTTTCAAAATGCTGAGCGTATGTTGTTGGCTCATATGATGAATAATCACGATATTACATTGAAGGTTCAGGAAATGTTAAGTGGCAATGAATTTAATGTGGATGAGCACCAAGCGATTTATACTTATCTTCTTGCATATTATGAAAGTGGTCATGTGCCTGATACAAGTAACTTTATGCAATTTATAAAAGACAAAGAGTTGCGGCATATTGTAGCAGATATTGTGATGATGCCTGTCAATGAAGATTTTACTGAAAAGGAATTATCTGATTATATTAAGCATGTGTTAAATCATCAAAAGATGATTAAAATAAAAGAAAAAATTCATGATGAAAAAGAAGCAGAACGTCAAAAGGACTATGCCAAAGCGGCATTAATTGCGATGGAGATTCTACAATTAAGAAAATCATTAGAAAAGTGATAATCTCTCATCGTGTTAATTATATTATAGACTGCATAAGCAAAAGCAAATGATTACCATAATAACCATTTAAGTGTTATGCTGTCCCAGAGGTTTGTGATTTTTTGGAAGGAGGGGGACAAATGGCTGAAAAATCGGCCCGTTCGAAAGAGGTTGAAACAGAATTGACCCTAGAACAAGCAAAAGAGCAGATTTTAGAAACAGGAAAGAAGACAGGTGTTCTCGCCTATGATGATATAGCAGAAAGATTGTCTCATTATGAGTTGGATTCTCATCAAATGGATGAGTTCTATGAATTCCTTGGTGATCAAGGTGTGGAACTAGTTGGTGATAATGATGACGATGCAGATCCCAATGCGCAAGAATTAGCAAAAAATGAAGAGGAATTTGATTTAAATGATTTAAGCGTACCTCCTGGAGTAAAAATTAACGACCCTGTAAGAATGTATTTAAAGGAAATTGGTCGTGTCGACCTACTAACAGCAGAAGAAGAGATTTCACTTGCAAATAAAATTGAGCAAGGCGACGAAGAAGCGAAGCGTCGTTTAGCGGAGGCTAACCTACGTCTCGTTGTAAGTATTGCCAAGCGATATGTCGGTCGTGGCATGCTGTTTTTAGATTTGATCCAGGAAGGGAATATGGGTCTTATAAAAGCAGTAGAGAAATTTGACTATCGTAAAGGTTTTAAATTTAGTACTTATGCAACATGGTGGATACGTCAAGCAATTACAAGAGCAATAGCTGACCAAGCAAGAACCATTCGAATTCCGGTTCACATGGTTGAAACAATTAATAAGTTAATTCGTGTTCAGCGCCAATTGCTACAAGACTTGGGCCGTGAACCTTCTCCAGAAGAAATTGCTGAAGACATGGATCTAACACCAGATAAAGTACGAGAAATTTTAAAAATTGCTCAAGAGCCAGTCTCATTAGAAACACCGATTGGTGAAGAGGATGATTCTCATCTTGGAGATTTCATAGAAGACCAAGACGCTACTTCTCCATCTGAGCATGCTGCCTACGAGCTGTTAAAAGAGCAGTTAGAAGATGTACTCGACACTTTAACAGACCGTGAAGAAAATGTACTTCGTCTTCGCTTTGGACTAGATGATGGAAGAACAAGGACGCTAGAAGAGGTTGGAAAGGTCTTTGGCGTCACGAGAGAAAGGATTCGTCAAATTGAAGCGAAAGCCCTTCGAAAATTAAGACATCCTAGCAGAAGTAAAAGACTGAAAGACTTTTTAGAATAGAATTCAATTCATGATAGTTTACTCTAAATGGGTAAGCTATCTTTTTTTAGTGCAATATTCACTTCTAGTGGTGTGGATAATTCCTTTATTTGTATATGATACCATATATTAATAAATAAACAAATGTACGGTAATATCCATACTTATATTTACAATTTATTTTACTGAATAGTTAATTATATTGCAAATTACTTTTTGTAAAAAATTCTTAAATTATTTATTATTTAGATAATTATTACTATATTGAGAAACAAAACATGAGAGTCATAAAGCGATTTTATTTAGTTCTAATGTTTAAATCATTATTGAAACATAACTATGTACAATTTTAAATTTTTTAAATCTTGAGAATATTAGAGAGGTGATTATATAATAGGAATTGAAAGCGTATTCAAAAGTCATAAGAAGGAGGATTTATATGAATTTTGACCTTACATCTGAACAAAAGATGATTTTTAAAACGATTAAAGAGTTTGCAATGGAAGAAGTGGAACCTGGTGCATTGGAAAGAGACCGAACGAAAGAATTTCCATTGGAAGTGTTCAAGAAATTATCAGACCTGGGTATGATGGGCTTACCCTTTTCGGAAGAATATGGCGGTGGTGGAGCCGATACAATTAGTTTTGCAATCGTAACTGAAGAATTAAGTAAAGCATGCGCCTCAACAGGTATAACGTATTCGGCCCACATATCTTTGGGTGGCGCACCTCTGTCATTATTTGGTACCGAAGAACAAAAACATAAGTATTTAACACCTATTTGTACCGGTGAGAGTCTTGGTGCATTTGGTTTAACTGAACCGAATGCTGGCTCCGATGCTGGTGGGACAAGAACAACAGCAGTAGAAGAGAACGGGGAATATATCATCAATGGGAATAAGTGCTATATCACGAATGCGAGTTATGCAAAACATTTAGCCTTAACAGCTATCACTAGTATGAATGGTACGGATAAAGAAATTAGTGCGATTATTGTTCCTACCGATGCCAACGGGTTCACTGTATTGGATAATTATGAGAAGATGGGACTTAATGCATCTAATACGACTGAATTGATATTAGAAGACGTGCGCGTACCGACTGAGCACTTGCTCGGTAAAAAGGGTGATGGATTTAAGCAATTTTTAATCACTCTTGACGGAGGAAGAATTGGCATTGGTGCCATGGCAGTGGGCATTGCCCAAGCAGCATATGAGAAGGCGCTAAAGTATGCTAAAGAACGTGAACAATTTAGTAGAAAGTTATCTCATTTTCAAGCTATACAATTCAAACTAGCTGATATGGCGATGAAAATTGAATTGGCGAGAAATATGGTTTATAAAGCAGCTTGGTTAAAAGATCAAGGAAAACCGTTTTCCAAAGAAGCGGCAATGTGTAAGTT
Organism: Cytobacillus sp. FSL R5-0569; assembly: GCF_038007265.1. NCBI lineage: Bacteria > Bacillati > Bacillota > Bacilli > Caryophanales > Bacillaceae > Cytobacillus > Cytobacillus sp. FSL R5-0569. The sequence goes on along the minus strand of NZ_JBBOWW010000001.1, from coordinate 3,215,950 downwards.
ATATGCATCTGAGATTTGTATGGAAATCGCTGATCAGGCCGTTCAAATTCATGGTGGTTATGGCTATATGAAAGAATATCATGTAGAAAGATATATGCGTGATGGTAAGTTAACAGAAATTGGAGAAGGAACTTCAGAAATACAACGTATGGTGATTGCCAGACAGATTGGTTGTTAATAGGAGTATATTTTTTGCATTAAAGGAAAATGCTATCTAAGAATGGTTAGAGAGGGTGAATCTTTAGAGACTTTACGTGTATAAAATTACCCAAAACTATTTTTTAGATAGTTTTTCTTTTAAACAATACATGTTATACATAAAATATTTTTAAGGAATGAAAAGGGGTAAAATGGTAAAAAAATAAATGATAGGAAGTAAACTTTTTTGCCAGTTTATTAAAATAATTTTGAATTGCTGATAACAAATTCGTTTTAGGGCTTTTCCAATAGCGTTTTTTACAGTAAAATAGAGATTGTTTGTATATACTTACTTATATTGTGAAGTTCTTACATAAGGGAGGTTTAAACATTGAATCGTAATCCGTTAATACCGTTCGCTCTTATTGCTATCCTTGGGATTGGCGCAATGTTCCTTGTTTCATTTAAAGGATTAGGTGATCACAAAGAACTGACAAGTGAAGGGGACGAGGAAGCAACAGAAGAGGTAGCAGCGTCACCGGAGGAAATTTATCAACAATCTTGTATTGGCTGTCATGGTGACCAATATCAAGGTGGTGTAGGACCCGCACTAACGGGTGTTGGCGAGAGACTTTCAGAAGAAGAAATCGTTGATGTATTAACAAATGGTAAAGGTGCAATGCCAGGGGGACTTGTCTCTGGTAAAGAGCAAGAAATGGCTGAATGGTTAATGACATTGGAATAAACGAGTAAGTCCTTTGCATATGCAAGGGACTTTTTTTATACTATAATCAGAACTTAATACATAGAAGTGGTGGAAAAACGAATGAACACAAATCAATTATCTAATCGATTAAGAACAGTTGCTCAATATATACCAAAAGGTTCGAAAATAGCCGATATTGGCTCAGATCATGCTTACCTACCTTGTTATGCTGTTAAACAAGGGATTGCAAAAGAAGCGATTGCTGGTGAGGTTGTGGAAGGACCGTTTCAATCAGCGTTAGCACAAGTAAAAGCAGATAAATTAGAAGACAAAATCTCCGTGAGAAAAGGAAATGGACTTTCTGTTTTAACGGACGATGAAGTAGATGTAATAACAATTGCCGGTATGGGCGGAACATTGATTGCGTCCATTTTGGAAGAAGGTTCAGATCGCTTAGGTGGAGTAAAACGATTAATTCTCCAACCTAATATTAGTAGCATCTCTATCAGACTTTGGCTGCGTGAAAACGGATGGGCGTTAATAAATGAAGAAATAATCGAAGAAGATGAAAAAATTTATGAGATCTTAATCGCTGAGAAAGGCGATATCAATCGAGGATACGACGATTTAGAAGAAGGTCTTTTGTTAGGACCGTATTTATTACTTGAAAAATCGGCAGTTTTTATTAAAAAATGGAAACATGAACGAAAGAATTGGGAGAGAATAATTAGTCAAATCCAAGCAGCAAAATCATCAAATGAAAATAATGAAAAAATAGTTGCTTTACAGAAGAAAATAGCTATTGTTGGAGGGGTATTATCTTGAAGAAAGCAAATGGACATGAAATCATTCAATTATTTGAACAGTTTTCACCAAAAGCCTACGCAATGGAAGGAGATCCTATTGGGTTACAAATCGGTAGCTTGAACCAAAAAGTAAGCAAAGTAATGGTTGCACTTGATGTGTTAGAGGAAGTGGTTGATGAAGCAATTGACCAAGGTGTTAACTTAATTATTGCACACCATCCACCGATTTTCCGTCCTTTAAAGAAATTAGACAGTGATACACCTGCAGGAAGAATCTATACAAAATTAATTAAGCATGATATAGCCGTTTATGCAGCTCATACGAATTTGGATGTTGCTAATGGTGGTGTAAATGATTTATTAGCAACTGCACTTCAGATGAAAAATACAGAAGTCCTTGTACCAACATATGAAATACCTTTAATGAAACTTGCTGTTTATGTACCTGTAGAGAACGAGGAAGCAGTCAAGCAAGCTTTAGGTAATGCTGGTGCAGGTGCATTAGGTGATTATAGTCATTGTAGTTTTTCAAGTGAAGGGAATGGACAATTTTTACCAAGTAAGGGAGCAAATCCTCATATTGGCCAACCGGGTACACTTGAAAAGGTGAAAGAAAATAAAATTGAAGTAATATTCCCATCTAATTTAGAGAAGAAAGTTATCAAAGCAATGCTTGCGGCTCATCCATATGAAGAGGTGGCCTATGATCTTTATCCATTAGCTAATCAAGGAGAAGTTCTCGGACTCGGTAGAATAGGTGAAATTAAGGAAATGACCTTAGCACAGTTTGCAGAGCATGTGAAGGCGGTGTTGGATGTGCCTAGCGTGCGTGTGGTAGGAGATTTACAATCAGTTGTGAAAAAAGTAGCCGTTCTTGGAGGAGATGGCAATAAATATTATGCAAAAGCGAAGATGAAAGGTGCAGACGTTTACGTTACGGGAGATATGTATTATCATGTTGCGCATGATGCGATGCAAGCTGGTTTAAATATTATTGACCCTGGTCATAATGTCGAAAAAGTGATGAAATCAGGTGTTGCAGAATATATGAAGAAAAAATGTGCTGAAAAAGGGTTAGAGGTGGAGTTTATTGCTTCTAAAGTACATACGGATCCCTTTACATTTGTATAATTGAAGATAGAAAAAGCCATCTCCATTTGGAGATGGCTTTTTGCTTACTTTTGTACAACTTTTGGCTTTTTTATTTTTGGAAGAATTTTAGATAATGGTACTTTCTTTTCTGTAAGCCAAGTTGATTCTTCTTTTGGATCATACTGTTCAATAAAAGAAATCACTTCTTTTGTAATTGGTGTTGGTGTAGAGGCACCGGCCGTTACTGCAACCGTTTGAGCATCCTTAATCCAATCTAAATTAAGCTCGGAAATATCGCCAATACGGTAGGCTTTTGTGCCAGCAATTTCTTCGGAAACTTGAGCAAGCCTGTTCGAGTTATTACTTTTCGGATCCCCAACAACGATAAGGACATCTGCAGCCCCTGCTTGCTCTGCAACCGCTTCTTGACGTACTTGAGTAGCAAGACAAATTTCTTTATGAAATTCAGCTTGAGGATATTTCTCTTTGATTTCTTCCATGATATCGCCGACATCCCACTGGCTCATGGTTGTTTGATTTGTAACAAGAATTTTTTCATTTGTTAGTGTTAACGCTTGAACATCGTCAATCGTTTCAACTAAGTGAACGATCTCAGGTGCAACCCCAACCGCTCCTTCAGGTTCAGGATGTCCCTTTTTACCAATATATATAATTTGATAATTTTCGTCTTTCTTCTGACGAATTAAATCATGCGTGCTACTCACATCCGGGCAGGTAGCATCTAAAGTTACTAACCCTTTTTCTTTAGCTCTTTCTCGAATTTTAGGTGATACACCATGTGCTGTGAAGATAACCGTACCGCTTTGGACTTGGTCTAAAATATCGTCACGGTTTTTCCCATCTAAAGTAATAATGCCTTCTTCTTCAAATGCATCAGTCACGTGTTTGTTATGGACAATCATGCCAAGGATATAAATTGGCCTCGGTAAGGTTTTATCGAGTGATGCGTTTTTAGCAATCACCATTGCGTCTACTACACCATAGCAGTAGCCCCTTGGTGATATTTTGATGACGTTCATTGAATATCCTCCCTATATCTGAAACATATATTTTGTGTTATATAATTTTAAATAAAACATTGGATGAATGAAATTACTCATCTCTTCTAATCTATTATATAAGACATAAAGCAATAACACAAAAAGGAGAATTTATAAAAGAAATCCACGGTGATTTAAGCTCAATTCTATTGTTCCGTAAGGACGAATGAAAATAAGACAATGAAGGTGATAGGATAGATACACTTTGCATATTGGTACTTAAGAGATGACTATAACAATTTTTTTAATTCACTTAATGAAGGAAATGAGCGACTTAAATAAAATAAAAACTCGCCAAAATGGCGAGCGCTAAGCACATGATTAAACATACAGTTTCGGTACAGACTGACCACCAGCTTTTTTAGGGGGTTGTTGAGTTGGCTGGTCTTCTAAAGACTTCATAGTGACTGATGTCTCTTTTTTAGTTTTCGTTACTGACATAGTAGGATGACTATCCTTTATCGGAGATGGTGAGCTAGATTCATTTTCTTCTTCTTTTTCTTCCGTTGTTGAACTCATATTCTTAAGACCGCGATAAAGCTTCCACATTGAAGGGATATTTTTAACCATTGGACCGTACTGTTGAACCATTGGACCGATTTGCCCTGCAGTATTTAAGAATTTTTGTGTATTTGTTAAAAAACCGCTGATATTTGTTGGGTTTGTTAGCGTTTGGAGAATGCCTGCTCCACCAGCGGCTCTAGATTCTGTGGCAGCATTAGTAGCAGTGTTAACGGCTGCCTGCGCACCGGAACCACCTCTACCACCAAGAATTTTGGATAATAGACCTCCACTTCTTGAAGATCCGTTATTTCTCATGCCACCATTATTTCTTGGTTGTGTTGGTCCGTATGGAGTCATACCGGGTGGAAATGGTGGCCTACCTGATAAGTTTTGCATCATTTGTGGTGTTTGGTGTGGTGGTGGGAAGCCTGGTCTCTGCCCTCGATTTGGTCCCATTCCTGGATACATCACATCTCCTCCTCTCAAAAGGGGATTTTACTTTCATTGTATGCAAAAAGGAGAAATGGGTTTATCTTTAATAAAAGGATAAGAAGGAATAACAAGTATAACTGGTTATTTACCTGGAATTTTATTATAATAATATGATGGAGTAAATGTTTGCGATTTTAAGTGATCATGTGTGCAAGTACTTATGATCATTTCATAACGATAATGAGGAGTTAAAAAAATGAATGAAACAAGATTTGAAAGGTATGAGTTTAAACCTTTTATTATAGAAGCAGTAAAGAAGTTAGGGTTTTATGAACCAACAGATATACAGGAAAGATTAATACCGACTGTCTTAAAAGGGGAAAGTGCCATTGGTCAATCCCAGACAGGTACAGGTAAAACACACGCTTATATTCTGCCAATGGTTGAAAAACTTCAAACAAATAAAAAAGGTGTACAAGCAATTATCACTGCACCAACTAGAGAGCTAGCCAACCAAATTTATCAAGAGGTTTTAAAAATCACGAGCCATAGTGAAGATGCTATCGCAGTTAAGCTCTTTATCGGTGGTACAGATAAACAAAGAACAATTGAAAAGCTTAAAACGCAACCGCAAATAGTTGTTGGTACACCGGGAAGAATTAATGATTTAGTGAAAGAGCAGGCATTGCTTATCCATACTGCTTCATTATTAGTTGTGGATGAGGCGGACTTAATGTTGGATATGGGCTTCTTGGAAGATGTTGACCAAATCGCTTCACATATGCAAGAGAAATTGCAAATGCTTGTGTTTTCAGCTACGATCCCAGAGAAGCTTAAACCATTTTTGAAAAAATATATGGAAAACCCAAAATATGTTCATGTAGAGCCGAAGCAACCAACCGCAGCTAAAATTGAACATCAATTATTACCTTCAAGACACCGCAACAAAGTAAATCTTGTGTTTGATGCTTTACAGTCTTTTAACCCGTATTTAGCCATCGTGTTTACGAATACGAAGAAAAAGGCAGATGAAGTCGCGGATGGTTTAATGGCTAAAGGCTTGAAAGTCGGAAGAATTCACGGAGATTTGAACCCACGAGAACGAAAGAAAATGATGAAGCAAATCGTTGATCTCGAATTCCAATATATCGTAGCAACTGATTTAGCTGCTAGGGGTATTGATATTAAAGGAATTAGTCACGTAATTAACTACGAATTACCTACAGACTTAGATTTTTATATTCATCGTGTAGGTAGAACAGCGAGAGCAGGCACTTCAGGTATTGCCTTAACGATTTATGATCCAACAGATGAAGACGCATTAAATAAATTAGAGAAGATGGGCGTTACTTTTACTCATATTGATTTTGTTAAAGGAAATTGGGTAAAACTTGACGATCGTAATAAAAGAAAAAACAGACAACGTCAAACAGATGAGATTGATAAAAAAGCTAGTTCACTTGTACAAAAACCGAAAAAAGTAAAACCAGGATACAAAAGAAAGCGCAAATGGGAAATGGAAAAGATAAAGAAGAGAGAAAGAAGGATTAAAAGAAAATAAGAGAGAGGGATATTGTATGTTGAAAATCGGATCCCATGTTTCGATGAGCGGAAAAAAAATGTTGTTAGCAGCCAGTGAAGAAGCAGCTTCTTACGGGGCGAATACATTTATGATTTACACAGGTGCTCCCCAAAACACGAGAAGAAAGAAAATAGAAGATTTAAATATAGAAGCAGGCCTAGCTCATATGAAGGAAAATGGCATAAGTGATATTGTTGTTCATGCCCCTTATATTATTAATATAGGGAATACAACGAACCCAGCTACATTCGAATTAGGAGTGAATTTTCTACGTTCTGAAATCGATCGTACAGAAGCGCTTGGGGCAAAGCAAATTGTCTTGCATCCTGGTGCACATGTCGGAGCAGGTGCAGAAAACGGTATTGCAAGGATTATTGAAGGTTTAAATGAAGTACTAAATGGGGATGAAAATGTGCAAATCGCGCTTGAAACAATGGCTGGAAAAGGGTCAGAATGTGGAAGAGATTTTGAAGAACTAGCGAAAATTATTGATGGTGTAACTCATAATGAACATTTATCTGTTTGTTTTGATACTTGTCATACTCATGATGCTGGATATGATATTGTTAATGACTTTGATGGTGTATTAAATGAATTTGATAAAATCATTGGTATCGATCGATTAAAGGTTCTTCATATTAATGATAGTAAAAACATTCAGGGAGCTAGGAAAGACCGCCATGAAAATATTGGATTTGGTCATATCGGTTTTAAGGCACTAAACAACATTGTTCATCATCCACAACTTACGACAATACCGAAAATCTTAGAAACACCTTATGTTGGCGAGGACAAGAAAAATAAGAAACCGCCATATCAATTCGAAATTAATATGTTGCGTAAAGAAGCGTTTAATGAAAATCTTTTAGAAGATATTTTAGCACAATAAAAAAGCATGGAGGAGAGGGATCCTCTATGCTTCTTCTTTGCCCTTCTAATGGTCTGTTAAAATCGTAGATGTTAATGGCACTTGTAATCGACTTAAGAATTGGTAAACATAAGAAATATTTGATTGACTGACTTTGCCGTGTCTACACCTGCAATATTGGCAATTTCTTTGACAAGTTTCTTTCGTTCATTTTCATTAAAGATATTCACCTTTTTACCGCGAAGATATTGGGCGATTTGCTCCGCTTCTGAGCGGCTAACTGAGATATTAAATTGTTTTCCATACTTTAATAATTCATCTGCAGTAATGTGATTGACTTTGTGATTAATGATGTTCTCAAAGATTTTCATGTGCATCACTCCTCATTAAACTGTATGCACCTGTGCAGAAAAATTTGCCTATTTTTCTACAAAAATTGATGAAACAAGCCCCATTTCACTCCTTTACAAGGTTAGGAACTTCATGTATACTACTCTTTGTACTAAATCGTAATGATTCTTAAAACGAAGGTGAATAAGATGGAAACACTGCAAGAGCCAGTGATTAAAATAGAGGATGTTTCCTTTAGATATGAAAAGAATAATGTATTAGAGCGGGTAAATTTAATTGTAAATGAAGGAGACTTCTTAGCCATTGTTGGTCCAAATGGTTCTGGAAAATCAACACTTCTCAAGTTAATATTGAACTTATTAAAATTACAAAATGGGAAAATCACTCTTTTCGGGGAAGAAATGAATCAATTTAAGGACAGGCAAAAAATTGGCTTTGTTTCGCAAAAGGCAAATTCATTTAATACAGGTTTTCCGGCAACGGTATTTGAGGTTGTTGCTAGTGGGTTAACAAAAAAGCTGGGACTATTTAAATGGATGAAAAAGGAAGATAGGCGTCATGTTATCGATGCTATAGATTCTGTTGGATTACGCGAATATGAAATGAGTAATGTGGGAGAGTTATCTGGAGGTCAGCAACAACGGGTGTTTATTGCAAGAGCGTTAGTTAGTGAGCCTAAATTACTTATATTAGATGAACCGACTGTTGGTGTTGATGCACAACATGTGCAATCATTTTATCATATGCTTGAAGATCTGAATAAAAACCGTGGCATTACGCTTTTACTGGTTACACATGATATAGGGACAGTTTCTGAGCGGGTATCACATGTTGCATGTATGAATAAAACTCTTCATTTCCACGGGAAAACAGAGGAATTTGAGCGTCTTGATAAAGCTGAAATGTCGACGTTTTATGGACATGACGTTCATATCTTATCCCATGATCATCACCACCATCATGAAGGGGTGAGATGATGATTGCTGCTATATTTGAATATGAGTTTTTACAAAATGCTTTTTTAACTGGTATGATTATTGGTATTATTGCCCCTTTACTTGGTGTGTATATTGTAGTCAGGCGGTTATCATTGATAGCAGATGCGCTTAGTCATGTAACGTTAGCTGGGATTGCAGCAAGTTTATTACTTGAAAAGAAACTAACCGGTTTTAGCGGAGTCAATCCTGTTTATATGGGGATGGCTTTTTCCGTTACAGGATCTGTGTTTATAGAAAAGTTAAGGTCTGTATACAAGCATTATCAGGAGCTTGCCATTCCTATTATACTTTCTGGGGGAACCGGTCTAAGTGTAATATTTATTTCACTCGCTGATGGCTTCAATTCAGATCTGTTTGGTTACCTTTTTGGTAGCGTTAGTGCAGTAAGTAGAGAAGATCTATGGCTTATTATCATCATTTCGGTGATTATTATAGCCATTATTGTTTCTTTATATAAAGAACTATTCTTATTATCTTTTGATGAGGAGCATGCGCAAGCATCTGGTATTCCAGTAAAAATTGTTCATTTTATTTTTATTGTGATGGTGGCACTCGTTATCGCTTCATCTATGCGTATCGTTGGAATTCTCCTCGTATCCGCACTTATGACTTTACCGGTTGCTGCGAGTATGCGGATTGCAAAGGGCTTTAAGCAAACGATTTTATTGTCAGTTATTTTTGGGGAAGTGTCAGTACTTGGCGGTTTATTTTTAGCATATTACTTAGATCTTGCTCCTGGAGGAACCATTGTGATCATTGCTGTGTTAATATTATTAGTAACGATACTTTTAAAGAAAGTAAAGACATCTAGACCAGCTAAAGTATAATTGCAAAAAAAGGGTGAATCAGTCATGAATGTGAGTGGAGCATTAGAACTGTTGAAAAATCGAGGCTATAAGCATACAGGCAAGAGAGAAGAAATGCTTGCACTATTTGCGGATAGTAATAAGTACTTAACGGCAAGAGAAGTCTTAGAGGAAATGAAACCAGATTATCCGGGCTTGAGCTTTGATACCATTTATCGTAATTTATCGTTGTTTGTGGACTTAGATATTCTTGAGATGACCGAGTTATCTGGTGAAAAACATTTTCGGTTTACTTGTTCTCATGAACATCATCATCATCATTTTATCTGTCTGGATTGTGGAAAAACAAAAGAAATAGAAACTTGTCCGATGAATACTCTGGCAGAAAACTTAAAAGGATATGATGTTTCTGGGCATAAATTTGAAATTTACGGAAAATGCCCAGAATGTTGTTAATTGGAAAAACCCCTCATATGAGGGGTTTTTTATGTGAAGATAGTAAGATTACACAGATACTTTTAACCAATTCTCAACCCATGTGGCTGCTTCCTTCCAGCTTGTCACCCGTTTTACGCCGTCTGGAGTCGGTAAGCGGTTATAGGGTGTATCGAACAATATGACGGGAATTTGACACGCCTCATGGATCATAACAGCATTATCATGTTTATCTTCGAAGAATATGTCAATATCATATTGTTTAGCTGCTGAGACTTTATCATGAGAGCCAATAAGATCAATATGATCAAAAGTAATGCCATTCTGTATGAACCAATTTTCAGTTACGCTCATCAAATGAGTTGAGCGTGCACTAATAAAAAATAGTTCATGTTCTTCTTTCCATTGTGTTAATATTGTTTTTGCGTTAGGTACAATGGTTGACTGGCGGTAAATTTCCGGTTCATTTTCTTTAAACCATTGATCGAATGCTTGAGGTTCTATATCTACAAGCGGATACAAGTCATATTGCTTTATGTCTTCTAAAGTAAGTTGTAAACCAAATGCTTTGTTCATAAAAGGAATCATTGCCGCTGGACTCGTGACAGTTCCATCGATATCAATTCCGAATCGTTTTTTCATTTCATTGCTCTCCTTTAAAACTTGAACATTTAACCGTTCACTTCATTTTATCTCTACTTCCTAATTTTAGCTGAAACTTTTCATTATATAAACCATAAAAGCCTTTTTGTTGCTAGAAAATCTTAACACAAGTAAAAGTGTAACGCTTGTTAATAATAATAAATGCTCCACCACAGAAAAAGTGGATACCATTAAAGCGAGGGATCATGATGGCAGATCAGATGCGTAAATATGATGAAGATCAGCTTCGTCGTGACAGAGTTGATGAGAACCAGTATGAAGTCTCAAGCGATTATTCAGAAGAAACTGCAGCCGAAATTGCTGCTCCTGTAACTTATGATGAGGACAGGGGAAGGGATATTGACGATAGAAAAGGAACGCGTAGTGGTGGCCGAGGAGTAGGTATTACTGCTTTAGTATTATCAATCCTTTCACTATTCATTATGCCGATATTTCTTGGAGCTGCAGGGATCGTACTTGGTATTGTTGCAAATAGCAAAGGAGCTAGAGGATTTGGCACTTGGGCGATTGGTATCGGTATAGTATCGCTCTTAGTAGGGATTTTTATTATGCCATTCTTTTAAATAATGAACAACAAGCGCCTAGGAGTATCCCTAGGCGCTTTGTTTATTTAAACTGTTTCTTTGGCGTTTTCTTCTTCTTCTTTTTGTTTTGCAAAGTACTCTTCAGCTATTTTATCAATTTCAATCTTTAATTCATCGACCATTGTATCTTCTGGTACTTTGCGGACAATTTTCCCTTTGCGGAATAATAAACCTTCACCTCGTGCTCCAGCAATGCCAATGTCAGCTTCTCTTGCTTCACCAGGGCCGTTAACGGCACAGCCCAAAACAGCGACTTTAATTGGTGCTTTAATTGTTGAAATATATTCTTCAACTTCATTCGCGATACTAATTAAGTCGATTTCGATACGACCACAAGTCGGACAAGAAATGAGTGTCGCAGCATTCGATGATAAACCGTATACTTTTAACAGCTCTCTAGCCACTTTTACTTCTTCAACTGGATCAGCACTTAATGAAATTCTTAACGTATTTCCGATACCTTTATGAAGAATTGCGCCTAAGCCAGCTGCACTTTTTACTGTACCGGCAAATAATGTTCCGGATTCAGTAATCCCTAAGTGTAGAGGATAATCAAAAGCTTGAGCTGCTTTTTCATAAGCTTCAATCGCTAAATTGACATCTGACGCTTTCATGGAGACGATAATATCATGGAAGTCTAGGTCTTCCAGGATTTTAATATGGTGAAGTGCACTTTCAACCATTCCGTCTGCTGTAGGATAGCCGTATTTTTCTAAAATGCGTTTTTCTAATGAACCTGCATTTACACCAATACGAATAGGAATACCTTTCGCTTTAGCAGCTTTTACAACAGCTTCCACTTTTTCGCGTTTTCCAATATTACCTGGGTTAATTCTAATCTTGTCAGCTCCACCTTCAATGGCTTTTAAAGCTAACTTATAATCAAAATGGATATCAACGACAAGTGGAATATCGATTTGTTTTTTTATATCAGCAATCGCATTAGCTGCCCTTTCATCTGGACATGCTACGCGAACAACTTGGCATCCTGCTTCTTCTAATCGTTTAATTTGCGCAACGGTTGCTTCTACATCATGAGTTTTCGTTGTAGTCATACTTTGAATAAATAATTCATTACTTCCGCCAATGGTTAGCGGTCCCACTTTTACCGGACGAGTTTTCGTACGATGTATCATTTCACTCAATGGAGATTCGCTCCTTTATATATAAAAAATATATTTGAACTTCTCAATGTAAGCTCTTATCATCAACTATTGTATCAATGAAGTGATTGAATTGACAAGAAATAGATGCTAAGCATTTAGTTTTCATTATTATATGAAGGAAATTTATAGGTATTGCCGTATTGAATTTCTTCAGGCTTTATTCCGTTATTTAATGTGCTGAAATCTTCAGCAATAACATTAATTGGAAGATTTTCGATGTTCATATTTTGCTGCTCAATAATGGATAGAACGGTATCTCCCCGATTCACTTCTTTTTCGAAATAAGTAAGGCCTACCTCTTGTTCGCCTTTTTCTAAATTTGTGACCTCTGCGACAACGGGTGCAATATGTTTAGGGAGAGTTCCTTTGGAAAGATCGACGTATACAGCAAATGCAATGATAATAATTAAGATGAAGGCTGAAATTCTTCTCATATTTACAAGCTCCCGTCATTATAGAATAATCATTATCATACTTATGCATGTACATATCTAATTAGAACAGATTATGTATAAAAAAACTGCAGACGGTATAGGCGTCTACAGTATGATTCCATTATTGTTCAGGTATTTCCTTTTTCTGATGAGGTATTTCTTTGATGGCTAACATGAGAATGATGATGGATATTAACCAGTTAATAAGTGCTCCATTTGGAACAACGGTTTGTAGTGTGTCCATGATAATAAAAAATACTGTTGATAACGTGATACTATAAGCGGCTATTCGCCACATGTAGCGATAAGGAAGTGTCTTCTGAACAATTCTCACAATCATTATACCGATTAAGGCAATAATGGAAATTTCTATTAAGCGCATGGCTACAGAAAATAAATACAGTACAATAGCGAAGATACTAATTAAAATGATTAACCAAGAATCTGCCGTTTGTATTAATTCAATAACGGTTGATTTATCAATATTGATATCACCGAGCATACTATAGCTATAGGATTGTTGATTGTTTCCGCTAATGAACACCAATTCGTCTTGTAGAATGGCAATGGTATCATTTGTTTGTAATATTTCATCTTTCTTTACAATATTATTAGAGTCAAAAATAATGGTCACACCATCATTCTCAACAGTAATAGGTGCTGTTTCATTTGCTTGTAATGTCCCATTAGCAATCTCAAATTCAGGCAAATCATCCATTATTGTTGATTCCATTGATTGTACACCATTGAAGACGGATGTACTGAGAAAAAAAATAGTGGGGATAATGGATAGGAAAGTGAGAAAAAAAACATAACCTATAGTCTTTCCTATACCCTGCTGACGAAATGTTGCAATGTCTTTTGGAGAATAAATGCTTCTTATAAATTGTTTGAAGATATTCAAAAATTTTCCACGTCCTTACTTGTCATTATTCTACTTATTTTAACGACAATACTTTCGTCATACAAGAATAATAAGTTTTTTGAATAATTAATCCTTTGTCATCTAATTGTAACATAAGGGAAAAATATTAAAGGTTTGTAAATTTAACCGTTACACTATTTACATTAATAGAGAAAGCTTTAATAATAGTGTGGGGTTTACATTAGTGTTGAAATACTTTCTAGGGGTTGAAAAGCTTGGAATTAGATATTCAAAAGATGATATTTGAGTTTGTCGGTGGATTAGGTATCTTCCTTCTCGGAATTAAAACGATGGGAGATGGTCTACAAAAGTCAGCTGGAGATCGTCTTAGAGATATTTTGGATAGATTCACCACAAATCCATTAATGGGTGTACTAGCAGGAATGTTAGTAACGATGCTTATTCAAAGTAGTTCTGCAACGACGGTGTTAACAGTAGGATTAGTTAGCGCTGGATTTATGAATCTACGTCAAGCGATAGGCGTAATTATGGGTGCGAATATTGGGACAACCTTTACAGCGTTTATAATTGGTCTAGATATTGGTGAATATGCGTTGCCAATCCTAGCGATTGGGGTATTATGCTTAGTCTTCTTTAAAAATAACCGTATGCAAAACATTGGGTCTATTATATTTGGTTTTGGGGCATTGTTTTATGGATTAGAGTTAATGGGCGGTGGTATGAAACCGTTAAGTAACTTACAAAGCTTTCATGACTTGACAGTTAGTATGAGTGAGATTCCAGTATTAGGTGTTCTTGTGGGAACTGTGCTTACAGTAATTGTGCAAAGCTCAAGTGCGACAATTGGAATATTGCAAGGCCTATTTTCTGAGGGGTTAATTAACTTAGATGCAGCTCTTCCAGTTTTATTTGGAGATAATATTGGTACAACGATAACTGCCGTATTAGCTTCACTTGGGGCTACAGTTGCAGCTAAACGAGCAGCGCTAGTTCACGTAACGTTTAATTTAATTGGAGCTACCATCTTTTTAATATTACTTCATCCTTTTACTTTATTGGTTGAAATGTTCCAAGCGAATCTTGGACTGAATCCAGAGCTGACAATTGCGTTCGCTCATGGAACATTTAATATTACTAACACGTTGATTCAACTGCCATTTGTGGCTGTTCTGGCCTATATTGTGACGAAGCTTATTCCGGGTGAAGATACAGTGATTGAGCAAAAAGCCAAACATTTAGATGCTGTTTTTATTCAGCAATCGCCATCAATTGCTCTTGGACAAGCAAAAGAAGAGGTACTTCGAATGGGTCAATTTGCTGTTGAAGGATTAAATGAGACACGATCATTTTTAATAGATGGTTCTCCTAAACATGGTGAAAAAGCTTATCAAATCGAAAGTGCGATAAACAATCTGGATAGACAAATTACAGATTATCTTATTCAGCTTTCTAGAAGTTCTTTATCTAATAGCGAATCGGCTGAACATACGGTTCTAATGGATACGATTAGAGATATTGAAAGAATGGGTGACCATTTCGAAAATATCGTTGAATTAATGGATTATAAGAAAGCCAATAAGGTAAGTATTACGGAATCCGCTATGAAAGATTTAGATGATATGTTCCAATTAACGATCTCTACGGTTTCTGAAGCATTAGAAGCGCTAGATCATAATGATAAAGAAGCAGCACAACATGTTGTACAAAAAGAAGATCAAATAGATAAAATGGAGCGTAAATTACGTAAACAACATATCATTCGCTTAAGTGAAGGAGTATGTTCTGGACAAGCAGGGATTGTATATGTGGATATCTTAAGTAATCTAGAACGAATCGGTGATCATGCAGTTAATATTGCAGAGGCTGTATTAGGCGAAGATTGAGTATTATAAAGAGGTAAGGGTTGGTTCCTTACCTCTTTTTTTAAAATCTTTCGATGGAAAAGATAACATTTTAATGTTTTAATTATGGCGAGACTATGAGAAGTTTTTGTTATGAATAGGAGGGAACGGTTATGGATATTTTAGCTTGGGCACTCATTATCATCTTATTTGTTATAGCTTTTATCGGATTGATTTATCCAATTATCCCGAGTGTACTTTTTATTGCCGCTGGCTTTATTGTTTATGGATTATTCTATTCCTTTGAACCTTTTGGTGTACTGTTTTGGTCCATTCAAATTTTATTTGTAATATTACTATTTGGTGCCGACTATATCTCTAATATGGTTGGTGTGAAAAAATATGGTGGGACAAAAGCTGGAATATGGGGAAGCACTATTGGAATACTAGTAGGTCCTTTTGTTATCCCGGTGGCAGGTATATTACTTGGACCAATAGTCGGGGCAATTATCGCAGAATTAATTGTACATCGTCGCCCATTTAAGGAAGCGGTCTTAGTTGGATTTGGGTCACTTGTAGGATTCATAAGTAGCATCATTACTAAAGGAATTGTTCAAGTAGTGATGATTATCTATTTCTTATTTGTTGTTCTATAAAAAAATTAATTTTTATGTTTGATTCTATGGCAAAGTGGTATAGAAAATATAAGAAGACATTTTAATGATGTCTGCATATGATTATATTTTTTAGTAGGAGGAATGTTTACATGGCTTATGAACTACCGAAATTACCGTATGCTTATGATGCTTTAGAACCACATATCGACAAGGAAACAATGAATATCCATCATACGAAACACCATAATACTTATGTAACTAACTTGAACAATGCAATTGAAGGAAAAAGTGCATACGCATCGAAAAGTGTAGAAGAATTAATTACCCATATAAATGATATTCCTGAAGATATCCGTACAGCTGTCAGGAATAATGGCGGTGGACATGCCAACCATTCTTTATTCTGGGAAGTTCTTTCACCAAATGGAGGGGGTACACCAACAGGCGATTTAGGAGATGCGATAGCTAGTAAATTTGGTAGCTTTGACGACTTCAAGGATGAATTTGCTAAAGCAGCTACTGGTCGCTTCGGATCGGGTTGGGCATGGTTAGTTGTTGATAATGGAGAATTAGCCATAACGAGCACACCTAATCAAGACTCGCCATTAATGGAAGGCAAAACACCCCTTCTTGGGCTAGATGTTTGGGAACATGCTTATTATTTAAACTATCAAAACAAACGTCCTGAATATATAAAAGCGTTTTGGAATGTTGTCAATTGGGACGAAGTAGGCAGAAGATATCAAGAAGCGAAGTAAAAGCCAAAATAAATCTATAATCTTAAAAAAAGCGCTATTCATTGGAATAGTGCTTTTTTACATTGCTGTCTAATAAATGTCACTCTTTCCTAATGTATGGGCTTTGATTGTCTAACCATAATTGTTCTTTGTAAGAAGACCAAGTGACATGAAATATTTTTTCAATGAGGATCTTCCTTTTCTTGCATAACTCCATCGTTTTTGAAGGAGACTATTTGTAGAATCGAAGGGGAGTTTTTTTATGAGTAAATTGCAGAGAGTGATTGGAAATATTGAGCCGACCAGAGACCTTGTTTTGTTGCTGCTAATTGGAGGATTATATTCCTTAAGTATTGCGTTATCCAATACTTTTGTGAATATTTTTTTGTGGAAGCAATCTGGTGAATACGTGGATTTAGGCTTATATAACCTCGCTGCTGTTGTTCTGCAACCTATTGCATTTATTATTGCGGGCAAATGGGCGAAAAAAGTAGATCGTGTCATTGTTCTAAGGTTAGGGGTTATATTTCTTGCCTTCTTTTATATTTCTGTGCTTCTTGTAGGGGATAAAGCGTCGTCATATCTCCTTTTATTAGGTTCTTTATTAGGTATAGGTTCTGGTTTTTATTGGCTTGCGTTTAATGTATTAACATTTGAAATAACCGATCCAGAAAATCGAGACTTTTTTAATGGTTTTCTCGGGTTACTTTCATCATTTGGTGGTATGATTGGTCCTATTTCTGCCGGTTTAATTATTTCAAAAATGAAGGCTTATACTGGTTATTCAGTCATATTTGGAATTTCATTAGCATTATTCGCGATTGCCGTATTTTTAAGCTTTTCTATTAAAAGGCGTCCAGCAAATGGAAAATATTTTTTTAAGCGGATTATAGAAGAACGAAAGTATAATAAGAATTGGAAGAGGATTACAAATGCTCATTTTTTCCAAGGGTTTCGTGAAGGCACATATGCGTTTGTCGTTTCTGTCTTTGTGTTTATAGCTACGGGGAGCGAATTAGCACTTGGTACATTCGGATTATTAAATTCAGGTATCGCATTAGTTTGTTATTATATTGCTTCAAGATGGATTAAGAAAGAGCATAGGAAAAGAGCAGTGTTAGCTGGAGGTGTGTTATTATTTCTGTCAATTTTCCTGTTAGTATTTCATATAACCTACGTTAATCTTTTGCTCTATGCGGCATTAATTGCAATCGCTTATCCTTTATTACTCGTTCCTTATTCTTCAATGACTTATGATGTAATAGGCACAGCCTGGAAAGCGGCAGAAATGAGAATTGAATATATTGTTGTAAGGGAATTATTCTTGAACATCGGTAGAATATTATCTTTGTTGTTCTTTATAGTGGGTGTAATCTATTTTGATGATCATGTGATCTTGCCGATATTGCTAGTAATATTAGGGATTGGGCATAGTATGATCTATTTCTTTATAAAGAATATCGAATGATGTGAAAAAAATATTCAAAATAACTATCATTTCCTTATAGTTATGAATAGAATTATTTTTGGTTTTCTTTTAAAATAAGTATATGTAATTAAGAGGGAAGTGTGGTTTTAGCAATTGAATAAAAAGAAAAAGAAGAATCGTGTGTCCTTTCGGTTGAACATGCTATTCTTAATTGTCTTTGTGTTGTTCTCTGTACTTATTTTTAGATTAGGGTTTGTTCAAATTGTCTACGGTGATGACTATAAGCGAGAAATAGAACGAACAGAAGAAATCACTGTAAATAACCCTGTACCTAGGGGAAAGATGTTTGATAGTACAGGAAAGATTATTGTCGATAATATCCCGCAGAATGCCATTACATATACAAATAATGGAGCTAGTCAAGAGGAAATGCTTGATACTGCTGAGAAATTAGCGGAACTAATTGAAAAAGATACAGAAAAAGTCACGGAACGAGATGAAAAAGATTATTGGATTATGATTAATCCTGATCGCGCGGATGAAAAGGTAACAGAGAAAGAAAAGCAAAATATTCGCGAGGACGAAGAAGCTGATTACGATAAAGATGTCTATCAATTAACATTAGATCGTATTACGGAAGAAGAATTGGATGAACTGACAGAAGACGACTTGGAAGTGCTTGCGATCTATCGAGAGTTCTCTAGTGGGTATGCCTTTACACCACAAGTTGTTAAAAATGATGGAGTAACTGCAAAGGAATTCGCCCTAGTAAGCGAAAATTTAGATTATCTTCCAGGGGTTGACACAACAACTGATTGGGACCGTTACTATGCTTTTGATAATACATTGAAATCTGTCCTTGGATCTGTTTCGTCTTCTGAAGAAGGTATTCCGAAAGAAATGCTTGATTACTATTTAGCAAGAGATTATTCAAGAAATGACCGTGTAGGTAAAAGTTATCTTGAATATCAATACGAAGAAGTCCTCCATGGTCAAAAAGCCAAAGTGAAAAATGTCACTGATAAAGGTGGTACGATTCTAGAAACGGTTACAATTTCAGAAGGGCAGCGGGGGAAAGATTTAGTATTAAGTGTCGATATGGATTTACAATTAGCAACAGAAAAAATCATTGAAGAAGAGTTGCGTGCGGCTAAACAAACTGGAGGAACCAGTCTTTTAGATAGAGCCTATGTCGTGTTAATGGATCCGTATAGCGGCGAAATTTTAACAATGGCTGGTAGAAGGCTTGTGAAAGATGAGGAAACAGGCCGAACAAGAATGACGGATGATGCGTTAGGGAATATTACGACCACTTATAACGCCGGTTCCGTAGTCAAAGGGGCTACTATTCTTACGGGCTATAAGGAAGGTGTGATTCAACCTGGTACAGTAATTAATGACCAGCCATTAAAAATTGCTGGTACACCTGTAAAAAAATCATGGAAAACGTTCGGACCAATTAGTGATTTGTACGCATTAAGGGTTTCATCCAATGTGTATATGTTTGAAACAGCCATTCGAATTGGAGGCGGCACATATCGCTATAATAAATCATTGCCGTTAGATCCTAAAGGGTTTGATACAATCAGAGAATCGTTTGCTCAGTTTGGTTTAGGCGTTAGAACAGGGATTGATCTACCAAATGAACAAACAGGATTTAAAGGAATGAGTCAACTCCCTGGATTTATGTTGGACTTAGTGATTGGACAGTATGATACGTACTCTAATATGCAGCTCGTGCAATATGTGTCCACGATTGCTAACGGCGGGAATAGAATGGAGCCTCATGTAGTAAAAGAAATTAGGGAGCCTTTATTAGAAAATGAAGAATTAGGCCCTATTGTAGAAGAAATATCGCCGAAAGTTCTTAATAAACTTGATATGGATGCTTCTTGGATTGAACGTGTAAAAGAGGGATTCCGTCAAGTTGCACAAGAACAACAAGGTACGGCACTATCCTTCTTTGGTGATAAAGAGTATGACCCTGCAGGTAAAACAGGAACAGCAGAGGCTTTCTATGATGGACCACTACGTAGTAATTATGATGAGCCACCTGAAGTAATGAATATCAGCTATGTTGGTTATGCACCTTCTGATAATCCAGAAGTGGCAATTGCTGTCATGGTCCCTTGGGCCTATGAAGGTGGAAGTGGCCATAAAGCAAACATGATTATTGCCGAACGCGTCATGGATGAATACTTTGAATTAAAAGAAGAACGTGCGAAAGAAGAAAGTAAGAAACCAGAAGATTTAACGAAGCAAGAAGTAATTGATGTTAACAAAGAAGAGGATGAATAAGCTTGTTTGTTTTGAAAAACACAAGCATAACAGATACTAATCAACAATCAAACTCGGATTCACCCTTTTTAGGGGAATCCGAGTTATTTTTATGCTTTTCTTTTAGTTTTAGTTTATAACATCAGAAGTGAAAGAGGCAAAGAACGCTGACAATCCTACACAACTACCTCTATATTATCGTTCTTTTACTAAGGAGTGCCTCGACAATCCCCATGTTCATTACTTTGCTTTTACAGCATTGTTTGTTTACAAGGTAATGCTCACTCCAAAAATGAGATATGATTTTCCCTAAATTTCACTTTACATTTCTTCACATTGGTTTACAGAATATTTACACGACATTTATTTCCTATTAACGTTTAGGTCTTATGATGGGTTTGTAGGACAAAACAACTGATTTTCTAGGGGGAATATTTCTAATGAAGAAACGATTCAAGTATGTGGCATCAACATTAATGATTGGTTCTGTTCTTGCTTTTACAACGGCATGTGGAGCAAATGGCGGTGCGAACAGTTCAAGTAATGGAGAGCAAACAACTAGTGAAGAAAATCAACAGTTACAAGGAGAAATCAAAATTGATGGCTCCTCTACAGTTTATCCTATTATGGAAGCTGTTGTTGAAGAATTCAGTATGGATCAGCCAGGCGTACAAGTGTCAGTCGCTTCTTCTGGAACAGGTGGAGGATTTAAACAGTTTATTGCAGGAACAACGGATATCAGTAACGCTTCGAGAGAAATTAAAGATGAAGAGAAAACCCAAATTGAAGAAGCAGGAATTGAGTATTCAGAATTAAAGCTAGCCAACGATGGATTATCAATCGTTGTAAATAAAGAGAATGATTGGGTCGATTCACTTACTATCGAAGAATTGAAAGAGTTATGGATCAATACGGGAGAAACAAAAAAATGGTCAGATATTAGACCAGAATGGCCAGATGAGGAAGTCAAATTTTATTCTCCAGGAACAGACTCTGGAACGTATGATTACTTTAATGAAATCATTCTGGAGGATGAGCCAATTGTAGAACAAGCGACACTGTCAGAAGATGACAACATCCTTGTTCAAGGTGTAGCAGGGGACGAAAATGCCATTGGATTCTTTGGATTTGCTTATTATGTTGAGAATCAAGATAAGCTAAAAGTTGTTCCAATCGATGGTGGGAATGGTCCGGTAGAGCCGACTCATGACACGGTTGAATCAGGGGAGTATGCACCATTATCACGTCCTTTATATATCTACGTGAAAAATGATTCCCTAAAGAATGAAGAAACATATGAATTCGTTAAGTTCACATTAGAAAATGCGGGGGCACTTTCAGAAGATGTCGGTTATGTGAAATTAAAAGATGAAGAATATGAAACAGGGTTATCAACAATTGAAGATTTAAAATAAGTGTTTGAATGATGAAGAGAGATCATCATCGTAATGAAGGGGGGATCAACTATGAATATACAACAAGAAGAAAAAGCGTTTTCTGTGCAAGAACTTATACAACAAAAAAAATCTAAAAGTAAAAATAAACTGAAGTCAGAAAAGATTGTTCCAGTTATCTTATTATTAACCGCGATTGTGTCAGTATTAACGACGATTGGGATCGTTGTAACATTATTTGTGGAAACGACGACTTTTTTCAGTCACGTAAGTATCAAAGAATTTTTTACCGCACAAAAGTGGTATCCATTTTCTGAAACACAAGGCTCATATGGAATCCTACCGCTTATTTCAGGAACGTTAAAAGTTGCTCTTATAGCTGCAGTTGTGGCAGTCCCGATTGGTCTCGCTGTAGCTATTTTCTTGAGTGAGTATGCGAGTGACCGAACAAGGAGAGTTATTAAACCTATTTTAGAAGTATTAGCAGGCGTACCTACTATCGTTTATGGGTTTTTTGCTCTCACTTTTGTGACACCAGTGCTTAGAGAAATGATTCCATCTCTGCAAATATTCAATGCGCTTAGCCCAGGGATTGTTATCGGGATTATGATTACACCGATGATTGCCTCATTATCAGAAGATGCCATGTCGTCTGTACCTAAAGTGATGAAAGAAGGGGCTTATGCATTAGGGGCAACAAAACTTGAAGTGGCCATTAAAATTGTTATACCTGCCGCTGTTTCAGGTATTGTTGCTTCTATTGTATTAGCAATTTCAAGAGCAATAGGTGAAACAATGATTGTCGCTGTTGCAGGAGGCTCCACGCCTAACTTAAGCTTTGACGTGACAAGTAGTATTCAAACAATGACGGCTTATATTGTCCAAGTCAGTCAGGGAGATGCTGGATATGGTACGACCATCTATTATAGTATCTACGCAGTTGGATTTACATTGTTTATTTTCACCTTGTTCATGAATATGCTCGCCCAATTCATCTCCAAGCGCTTTAGGGAGGAATACTAGTATGAAATTAATTAATCATGATCAAGTACTAAAGAAAATGTCACCACGAAAATGGAAAAATTCCGTTTTTAAAGGTTTGTTCATGTTGGCGACTGCGTTTGCATTAGTGGTTCTTGCGATATTATTGTATCGCATTATCACTCAAGGAATTGGTTATTTAGACTGGCAGTTCTTGCAATCTTTACCTTCACGTGATCCAGAACAAGCGGGTATTAAAACAGCTTTAATAGGGACCATTTGGTTAATGGCTGTTGTTGCCCCTGTGACGCTTATACTTGGTGTAGGAACAGCCATTTACTTAGAGGAGTATGCGAGTAAAAATAAGTTTACCTCACTGATTCAGATTAATATATCTAACTTAGCAGGTGTCCCGTCGATTGTTTTTGGATTATTAGGATTAACGGTATTTGTGAGAGCATTAACTTTAGGAACAAGTGTATTGGCCGCAGGCTTAACGATGAGTTTACTCGTATTACCAATCATAATCGTCGCGTCTCAAGAGGCGATTCGAAGTGTACCGATGGAATTAAGAGAAGCGTCATTTGGAATGGGAGCTAATAAATGGCAAACAATTGTAAGGGTGGTTATGCCGGCTGCATTACCTGGCATACTAACAGGAGCAATTTTAGCTCTCTCTAGAGCAATCGGGGAAACGGCACCATTAGTGGTGCTTGGTTTACCACTTTTCTTAGCGTTTTTACCTCAATCTGTTTTCGATATGTTTACTGTCTTACCAATGCAAATCTATAACTGGACGAGTAGACCGCAAGAAGAGTTTCATGCCGTTGCAGCGGGGGGCATTATTGTATTACTAGTAATGTTAATTGTGATGAATTCTATTGCTGTATTGATCAGAAATAAGTTTCAAAAAAGGTATTAAACGAGGAGTGGAGAATATGAGTACATTGGTTGCACCTAAAAAAGAAGCCGCCGATTCACTTGACAACTATAAAAATCTTAATGATAACAATAAAGTTTATCAAACAAAAGAATTAAATTTATGGTATGGAAGTAATCATGCATTAAAACAAATCAATTTAGATATTTATGAAAATGAAGTAACTGCGATTATCGGTCCATCAGGATGTGGTAAATCGACTTATATTAAAGCGTTGAACCGAATGATTGAAATGGTACCATCAGTAAAAACATCAGGAGAAATTCAATATCGTGGACGTAATATTTTTGATAAACGTTATGGTGTTGAAGAATTAAGAACAAAAGTGGGTATGGTGTTCCAAAAGCCGAATCCTTTTCCTAAATCTATCTATGAAAATGTTGTTTATGGTCCGAGAATTCATGGTATAAGAGATAAGAAAGTCCTGAATCAAATTGTTGAAAAAAGTTTAAAAGGGGCAGCGCTTTGGGATGAGGTAAAAGATAGATTGCAGGATAACGCTTATGGTTTATCAGGTGGTCAACAGCAAAGACTATGTATTGCAAGATGTTTGGCGATAGAACCAGATGTTATTCTCATGGATGAACCTACCTCAGCATTAGATCCGATTTCAACACTAAAGGTAGAAGAGCTTGTACAGGTATTAAAAAAAGAATATAGTATCATTATAGTGACTCATAATATGCAACAAGCAGCTAGGATATCTGACCGAACGGCCTTTTTCTTAAACGGTGAAGTAGTAGAATTTGCAGAAACAGATAAAATTTTTTCTAATCCAACTGATAAGAGAACGGAAGATTATATTACCGGCAGGTTCGGCTAATTAAGTAAAGGAGACTGATTATATTGCCAGTAAGAGAGAAGTTTGATGAAGAATTAGCAGTATTAAGAGGAAAATTATTAGACTTAGGTCATTTTGCTGAAAATGCCCTTTCTTTATCGATTCAGGCACTTGAGAATCATGATATAGAACTAGCTTTAGAGATCATGGAAAATGACACAAAAGCAAACATATTGTACGAAGAAATTAATGATTATGCCATTTTATTAATAGCGAAACAACAGCCAGTAGCTATTGACTTGCGAAGAATTATTGTCGCAATAAAGATAGCAACGGATATTGAGAGAATAGCTGATTTTGCTGTGAATATTGCTAAATCAACGATTAGAATTGGGAAAGAAGACCATGTGAAACCAATTGTTCATATTAAACAAATGCATGCGATTTGCTTAACAATGTTAAACGATTCATTAACTGCTTTCAATGAAGAAGATCTTAAAAAAGCAAAAGCCGTTGCTGACATGGATGATGAAGTGGATGATTTATATGGGCAAACGATTGTTGATTTACTGAGAATAAGTGGGGAACAATCTGAGCGAATTCCGCAAATTACTCAATTATCTTTTGTTTGTAGATATTTAGAACGTGCAGCAGATCATGTCACAAACATTTCTGAGCATATCTTCTATTTAGTGAAAGGTAAGCAATTTGATTTGAATGATTGATAAAAGTAACGAACCTCTTTCATCATAGAGGTTCGTTCTTTTATTTATATGAAATGAATGTGAGTCTTATTTATTTGATTAAAAAAATTAGTTACTGATCCAACCACCGTCAACGACCAATTCTATTCCATTAACAAATTTAGATTCGTCTGAAGCAAGGTATAAGTATGCATTTGCAATATCCAATGACTCTCCAGCATAAGGAGGTAATGGAGCTAAACCTTTATAATTCTCTCCCATTTCTTCTTGTGTTTTAATTCCAGCTTTCTCAACCATACCTGTAAAGATTGCACCAGGATGCACGGAATTCACTCGGATGTTATCTTTTCCAAACCACTGAGCACCATGTTTAGTAAGTGCTCTAACTGCGCCTTTTGATGCACTGTACGCTGCACCTTGTGCATCAGCGACACCACCCACAATTGCTGCAATGGAAGATGTATTAATAATTGACCCTTTGCCATTCTGTTGCATATAAGGTATAACGGATTTCATTCCAAGCCATACACCCGTTGTATTAATGGCCATCACTTTATTCCAATCATCTAATTCTGCTTCTAAAATTCCTTTTGCCATATGAATTCCTGCATTATTGACTAAAATATCAATTTTACCGTATTTTTCTATTGTCGTTTGAACGACATTTAACCATGATTCTTGGCTTGAAACATCTAATTTTAAGGCAATGGCTTCTCCACCATTATCAATTATCTCTGCAACTTTCACTTTTAAAGCATCTTCAACTATATCAGTTGCTACAACCTGAGCACCTTCTTTTGCGAAAATTTGTGCACCTGCCAAGCCCATTCCGCTAGCAGCACCAGTGATAATAGCCACTTTTCCAGTTAATCTACCCATATAAAAGACCCCTTTAAATAATTATAGAATATAGCTTTTAAACATTGTTGTAATCGATTACAATACCACTATAATTATTTTTGTTTTCTTTAACAACCAACAAAAAAGTATTTATTTGTTGGGGTTACACGGAGAGGTGGCTAAGTTAATGAGTAAAAATCTAATGACTGAACAAAGAATTAAAGATGCTCTGGTTACATTATTACTACTAAAACCATTTCATAAAATTACAATAACTGACTTAACAACTACTGCAAATATTAATCGCAGCACATATTATTACCATTACTATAGGAAAGAAGAAGTTCTAAAAGAAGTGATGGACGAAGCAATTAGGGACTTAATCTACAAGATGGAAAATAGTACTGCAAATCAACGAGATTATGAAATTGACCAAAGTGTTTTACCTTCTACAAAAGAATTATTTAACCATATATTTAAATATAGACATTATTATAAGTCACTATTACAAAGTGATGTTTCTTATACATTTGAAAATAAGTTTATAAAAGCACTTAAGCAATATGTTCATAATATTCAAATAGACTTTGGAGGAAATGATAAGTTTGTGATAGATCACCAATTATATACAAATTACCAGGCATATACAGTTTTAGGGCTTATTAAGCATTGGATTGATACAGAGTTTGAAGAATCGCCCATTTATTTATCTGAACAACTAACATCTTTATTGCATGTAAAGGTAAATTCTGTATCATTTACTAGCAAAGTGAAATAAAGAAGTAGGAACTTTTTGTGATAAGCATATTCTTTTATTTATTAGATCAAGCGGGGGAATTAAGTGTCAATTTCTAAGTGGACTGATGTAAACAAAGTTCGGTAATCGGCTATATTCTTCGGTAATTTAATAATAAAAAGGCTGTAATTAACTCTATTTTAAGAGTGTAATTGCAGCCAAGTAAGATCCATTGAGATAGAGATTCGTTTTTTATGATTTGCTAAATAAATCAGCAAGCTCTTTATAAGACTGTTGATTATTCACTTGATATGTACCAACACGTAGCTTCTGACTATAATTGAATTCTTTTAAAAAGCTAGTAAAGTCCTCACTATATTCGATGATGCCTGCCTCTTCAAGTTGCTGCGCAATCTCTTGTGGAAGCATACCGCTTTCGATTTTAATTTCTGTTGTAATGGTAGTTTCTTCTTTAGGTACTTCTTCCTGTTGTTTATCAAGTTCTAATTTTTCTTCAATGAG
Source organism: Cytobacillus sp. FSL R5-0569 (assembly GCF_038007265.1). NCBI lineage: Bacteria > Bacillati > Bacillota > Bacilli > Caryophanales > Bacillaceae > Cytobacillus > Cytobacillus sp. FSL R5-0569. Next base: position 3,188,639 of record NZ_JBBOWW010000001.1, on the reverse strand, counting down.
TTTATCGATCTCATCATCCGTCAAAACATGAAAACCTTGTTCTTTTACATAAGCTTGAGCCGCTGTCTCATCAATCATTTGCTTGTTCTCGTCATTCATAAGCATATAACCAATGAGAAGAATTAGGGTTGTACAAAAAACACCAGCTGAAAAGCCTCTTAAAACATATTTTTTCATACTTTTTCACCTTTAAGTTGACTAGCTGTGATAATGGCCAATACTTCATCTTCTAATAAAGAAGATTGCTTAGCGATTTGCTCTGTGGAAAGTCCCTGCTTATGAAGTAAAAGTACTTGATTTTTTATAATATCATGAACTTCCTTCTTCTTAGGTCTAGATAACCCAGTGTCATTCGGAAGTTTGATTTCGTCTATCAGTAATTCTTCTTCTAACAGCTTTAATTTTTTCTTTATTTGATACGTTTCTTTTACATGTTGAATAGATAGTTGGTCAATCTCATCCTTTAAGGAACGGTAAGGATCTTTAAGAAAAAAGGATAAAATAAATAGCAGAAAAGCGATAACTAATAAAACAGCAAATATATATATAATCATTCTCACCTCAAAGCTTTATTATCAAAGTTATTCTACCATAAATATCGACAAGTCGTGCTAACTTTGAAGAATCTCCTATAGAATTTGTCGAGTAAGATATCATAGTTTCTGTCGAATGAATGAAGAAATAGGTCGGTGAAGAAAAAATGCTTATCATAATAACAAGTGTAGCGATAGATAGCATAAACCGACAAAATCTGTTTATTGTGGGCTTGGCCATTCAGTGCTAACATTAATGTATAGAATAATCTGACAAGGGGAATGGTTCGAAAAATGGAAAGTAAACAGAATCACATAATACATTCGTCAGGATTATTACCTTTAAAAACAGAAATTATCAACAAAGATATCTATATTAGTTGGAAGGTTAGGCAAGAAAAATATGACATCCTCTCGCTCTACTACAACAAAGATATAAGAAGTTGCCTGCAAGTAATTCAGCTTCATTCATACAGTAAAAATCATTCCGATCTATATGAATTTTTTATTCCACCATACCAATCGATGAGGGTCATTAGAAACGCCATTAAAACAGAATATCATTCTTACCGCATCACCCTGTGTTTGAAACTAATGGATGATAATTATCTCCCTTTACTTACTACTGAGATAGGTAGTGGAGCGGGAACTGTCAAATTATCATCAGAAATAAGTGCTGACTGGATCCATCAAGTGTGTGGGTATAGTTATTATGAAGTGAAGCAATGACGGAGAGTATTCTACTGTTAAGTTGGGAATACCCACCGTATATTGTTGGTGGCCTTGGTCGCCATGTAAGTGAATTAGCGAGATCACTCGCACAAGAAAAGGTGTCCGTTCATGTGCTAACAGTGAAAAGGCATGAAGTTGACGAAGAATTTGAAGTGCAAAATAATGTAGTCATTCATCGTGTGGCACCGCTTATGCAAACTGGATCATTTCTTCATTGGGTTGCTTCGGTGAATTTAGCAATGGAAGAGAAAGCAAGAGCTTTGATTGAGCAAAATGGTATAGAGATGATTCATGCCCATGATTGGATAGTTGCAGCGAGTAGCATCATTTTAAAGAAGCGAATGGATATACCGCTTATCGCTACCATTCATTCGACTGAGGCAGGTAGACATAATGGAATTCATACAGAGAGTCAAAGCTTTATCGATAGACAAGAAAAATTATTAATGGCATATGCCGATCATCTTGTAGTTTGTAGTCATTTTATGAGAAATGAGTTACTACATAAATACCAACAGCCATCTTCGACCATTTCCATCATTCCAAATGGCGTAAGTAAGCCGATGAAAAAAGATAGGAACCTACAATTTCATTTTGCCCAACATAGACCATACCTCTTTTCGCTGGGGAGGATGGTAGAAGAGAAGGGGTTCGATATTCTTATCGCTCTTGCTGAAAAATTAAAGAGAAAAAATACAAACTTAAAAATCATTGTCGCTGGGGAAGGTCCGTTATTATCGTATTACAGACAAAAAGTTCGTGCTAAACAAATCGATGAATGGATTCAATTTATTGGTTATGTTGACGAATATGAGCGTGATAACTGGATGGAATATGCTAGCTTAGCTATTTTCCCTAGTTTGTACGAACCATTTGGAATAGTTGCTTTAGAAGCGATGGCAGCTGGACTCCCAGTAGTTTTAGCTAAAACTGGCGGGTTCAGTGAAATAATCATTGAAAATGAGTCGGGGCTTTTTTTCGATCCTCGAGATGTAGTAAATCTTGAAAGTAAAATAGATTCTCTACTATTAAAACCTAACTTTAGAAGCCAAATCGTCAGTGCAGCTCAAAAAAGAATCAAGACAGAATTTAGCTGGCAATCGGTAGCGAAACAAACGTTAAAGGTGTATAGAATTCACGGACGAGTCAATAAATTCCAAAGAAAAGGTGATTAAAGTGAAAATAATTGAGCAAACGCCTTACACAACTGAATATTGGAATCAGTCGAATCAGGAAAACTTATTGCATCAAACGTTAGGTATCGCCGTTGGTAAAAGTGTTTATTGGATTGAAATGAATGATATGGCGGAAGGAAGAGAACATCAAGTAGAAGGTTTATCGATACGTACAGAAAAGGTGAGAATTGATCATCATATTTCTATGTTAAATTTCAACATTTACAATGAACTATCTACGAGTAAAGAGATAAAAGTACTTATGGCGCATAGTAATCCAAGAGAGTGTGACTACCAGATTTCTTTTATATCTCCGATTGAACACTTGATATATCACATGATTGATCGCCAATTATTCTTAGTGAATGGTCATTTGAACGGGGTGAAAATGAAGGAAAACACAGTTATGCAACAATCACAAGTGGATAATAACAAAATATGGTCATATGGCAAAGGTGGAAAACAAACATTATCATACAATCCAATAGGAAAAGGAAAGGTAGTTAGTTTATGTGGGGATACTGTTAAAATAACAGGGAAATCTGCTATTGACGGACAAGCTTGGTCAATTACAGATGATTGTCAAAAACAGCTTTTACAAGTAAATCAAACACTTTTAAAAAAACATACTAGCATTTCAAACTAAAAAGTGATATTATATAAAAGTCGTATGAAACGAACTAGTGCTTAGTAGTTTGGAGGGAAATGACATGCGTGTAAATATTACGTTAGCTTGCACAGAATGCGGAGATCGTAACTATATTTCTAAAAAAAATAAAAGAAACAATCCAGATCGTCTTGAGCTAAAAAAATACTGCCCAAGAGAAAAGCGTTCTACAACACACCGTGAGACAAAATAAGCAGTAGGTAGATTCCTGCTGCTTTTTTTGTCTCTTTTTTTATGGTTTCATCACGGGGGTGATACCGGGTAAGGTTCAAGAGGTGAAATTACGAGTAATGGTTGTGACTTCATATGTTTAGTTTGAAACTAATATTTTTATAAGATAAGTGTGTTTTTTATAAATAGAGGTATAGGAGAGTTAAATGGTGGATAAAAAACAACTGAGAAAGATGATTATGCAACAATTAACAGAAATGCCTAGTGAACAATATTCATCACTATCAGAAAAATTAGCATCGCAATTATTCCTCACATCTCATTGGCAACAATCCAAAGTAGTTGCCCTTACAATATCACGCTTTCCAGAAGTCGATACTTTTCCAATTATTAATAAGGCTTGGTCAGAGGGAAAACAAGTGGCTATTCCAAAATGCTTACCTAAAACGAGGGAAATGAATTTCAGGATTTTTTCAAGTTATGACAATCTTGAAGTCGTCTATTCTGGATTACAAGAACCAGTAGTAGACAAAACTAAGAGTGTTCAGCCTTCTGAAATTGATTTATTAATAGTTCCAGGCGTTGCTTATACATTAAAGGGAGATCGTATTGGTTTTGGAGGCGGTTATTATGATCGTTATTTAGTGGATTATAACGGCTTTACACTTTCATTAGCTTTCCCCCAGCAAGTGGTTAATAAAATACCATTAGACCAACATGATCTACCTGTTCAAAAGATTATTACAATAACGGAGTGAAAGAATTGATATTTATTTTTCTTGTACTCATTGCCGCCTTTTTAGGCTACCTTCTTCAACTTCTTACAAAGTCAGGCGCCATAGCAGCAATTGTTGTGGGTGTATTGATTAACTTAGGTTTTGGGTGGAGGGGACTGCTGCTGCTTGGCTTCTTTTTCACTAGTTCAAGCTTATTGTCTAAATACAAGAAAAAGCAGAAGCAACAAATCGAAGCACGCCATGAAAAAGGGTCTACTAGAGATTGGCAGCAAGTGGTTGCTAATGGTGGGTTACCTGCATTATTTAGTGTGCTTTTTATTATTTTTCCATCTCCCATTTTTTTTATAGCTTTTACAATAACCATTGCGAGTGCGAATTCAGATACTTGGGCCTCAGAGATAGGTTCATTAAGTAAAAGAAGACCTTTGTCAATTCAGCATTTTAAGCAGGTAGAACCTGGTACTTCAGGAGCGATGAGTTTCCTCGGAACCTTTGCTGCAATAATGGGTTCCTTCTCTATTGCTATTATTGCTATGTTGTCCTATTCATTATCTTTTTCCACCATGTTTATTATATTTGTCTTTGGTTTCCTCGGAAATATCTTGGATACCTTATTAGGTGCCTTCATACAGGTAACTTATCGTTGTCCGTCTTGTGAGATGGTGGTCGAATCGAAATGGCATTGTAATCGTAAAACGGTACATATAAGCGGTAACACAATAGTTAATAATGACCTTGTTAACCTTTCATCTTGTGCTCTTGCGAGTTTATTAGGTGTTTTGTTCTTTGTGACTGTAGCAGGTGGATAATTGCAGAGAATGATTCGCATAATAGTGATAGACAGGAGGGAATGAAATGGGAAAAATAATGACTTTGATACTGTTTGTATTGTCAGGTGTTTTCATTTATCAGTATCGTTATCGCTTAGTTGGTCTTTTAGCGAGACAAAATTTTATCATTGCTACCATATTAAATTGCCCTTTTTTAAGAGAGAAAGCAATGAAGCTAGTTTTTCCTCAACCACAATATAATGATGAACGTTTATAACAATGTACTTTTTGGCCCTGTTTATATAAGGGCTTTTTATTTTGTTAAAAAGAAACATTGACTATAATAAGATATATAACTGTAAGGAAGTGAGAAAACAGTGCATAGTAAAGAGGCTTATTTATTTTGGTCATTGGCCAATCATCTGCTACATAAAGAAGAATATCGCTTCATTCAGCTTTCTGAAAAACAAGATGAACTCTGGATTGAGAAGTTAGAGAATAAACAGACAAAAATCATTCGTTTGCTAAGGAAGGATTTAGATTGGAGTAACTGGTTACAAAGAGATATAGAATCAGTTGCCTTTAATGGTGAGCGTATTCGAAAACAAGTAAGGCATAGAGAAATGACTGTGCTCAATATATATATTTCACCATTTGTACCTGTTGACGATTATGAGGATAAGCTTAATAAGCCCTTTCAGCATTCCAAAATGGAGAAGACAACGGTTGAATCTGTCATTATGACTGTGGATAGGCTGGAAGAGGTGGCCAAACAGTTGCAGCGACACTTTATGAAACCTCTTCTCTTTTTAGAAGAACCATCTGAAGATATTGATGAACAAGTAATTGAAAACTTAAAAAAACAGACATTATGGCTAGCAGCAAATAAAGCGAAAGAAGAAACAGAGGTTTTTAATCAAGGTAAGCCCATTTTTACATATCTATTTATTGTGCTACAAGTCCTAGCTTTTCTTTGGCTGGAGTGGAAAGGTGGAAGTACAAATACCTCGGTGCTGATTGAAAGTGGAGCAAAATATAATCCACTTATTTTGGCAGGTGAGTGGTGGCGTTTTTTCACACCGATCATTTTACATATTGGTTTCCTGCATTTATTGATGAATACTCTTGCTCTTTTTTATTTAGGCTCTGCTGTTGAACGAATAATGGGCAATACAAGGTTTATAGTTATTTACTTGTTATCTGGTTTTATGGGTTCATTGCTTAGTTTTATTACTAGTCCTAACGTATCGGCTGGAGCGAGCGGAGCGATATTTGGCTGTTTTGGAGCGTTGCTTTTCTTTGGGATATTGAAACCAAAATTATTTTTCCGCACAATGGGTATGAACATTATCGTTGTTCTTGTGTTTAACCTTGCATTAGGCTTTATGATCCCAGGAATTGATAACGCTGGTCATATTGGTGGTTTAATTGGCGGGTTCTTAGCAACGGGAATCGTTCTTTTGCCTAAGAAGAGAAACAGGATTGCTCAACTATTGATAGCTTGTTTCACGGCTCTTCTCATAAGTGGAGGTCTCTATTATGGCTTTCATTTCCCTAATGATCAAACACAAGAAGAGATGGCTTTGATTGAAGCACAAACTTATTTAGAAAAAGAAAATTACTCAATGATGATTAAAGAGCTTACTCCGTTTGATAAAGAAGGTGCAACCGCACAAACTTATTTTTTATTGTCCTATGCGGAAATTCAATTAGGAGAAACAGAGAAAGCGAAGCGTCATTTGCATCTTGCTATTGAAGTAAACGAACAATTCCATGAAGCTTACTATAATCTTTCCTTATTATATTTAAGGGAAGGCAATACGGATGAAGCGAAAAAGTATCTTGATCAAGCTGTAGAATTACACGACTCAGAAGACTATCGGCAGCTACTAGACAATCTAAATGAAAACAAATAAGATATTTCGACAGGAAGGGAATATTTCCTAGGAAATTCTACATCTTTTCTTAGAAACTTAAAAAACTTGTTGTTTAACATAATGTAAAAGGAATCAACCTCTTAGGAGGGTATGATTCCTTTTTAGTATGTCTATGATGTTTGTTAGGAATATATTTGAATGAGGTGAACTCATGGAAACAAACAAACATCATAAAGTATCTAAGGAATTGATTAACAATACATCATATTTAAAAGAAGCATTAGCAGTCGGAAAAAACTTTGATGTGTTACAAATAGATGTGGAATATACTGGGATTGACATGGCAATCTATTTGGTTGATGGCTTTGCTAAAGATGATATTATGAATCGGTTAATGGAATTTCTTGCTCAGCTTGGAAGAGAACAATTAGAAGAGGATACTGTTCCGAAGCTAATGAAGAGATATATCCCTTATATCGAAATTGCTACAGAAAGTGATCTGGATGCAATTGTTGATGCTGTATTAGCTGGTCAAACGGCATTGGTCATTGATGGAGCAGATGAAGCGATATTAATTGATACAAGGTCTTATCCGGCCCGCGGCCCGGAAGAGCCTGATATTGAAAGGGTTGTAAGAGGCGCAAGGGATGGCTATGTTGAAACATTAGTTTTTAATACAGCACTAACGAGGCGGCGGATAAGAGATCGAACGTTAAGAATGGAGTATTTACAAATCGGTAGACGCTCAAAAACTGATATTGTCATAACTTATATTGAAGATATTGCAGACCCTGAGTTGGTCAATAAAATAAAAGATAGTGTATCTAAAATTGATACAGATGGCTTACCGATGGCCGAGAAGACAATTGAAGAATACATTTCTGGTCAGCATTGGAATCCTTATCCGATGGTTAGGTATACAGAGAGACCGGACACAGCAGCTTCGCATTTATTTGAAGGTCATGTATGTATCATAGTGGATGGTTCACCGAGTGTGATTATAACACCGACTACTTTCTGGCATCATTTGCAGCATGCAGAGGAATATCGAAACAAACCGATTATTGGTGCTTATTTAAAATTCGTTCGCTTTATTTCCGTATGGGCTTCGCTGTTCCTTTTACCTATTTGGTTTTTATTTGCTGCGAATCCAAGTTTATTACCAGATTCTCTATCATTTATAGGACCAGAAGAGGCAGGGAAAATCCCTTTGATTTTGCAAATCTTAATTATTGAAGTAGGTATTGATATGTTGAGGATGGCCTCCATTCATACCCCCTCGAGTCTTGCTACTGCTCTCGGCTTAGTAGCGGCACTCATGATAGGTGATTTGGCTGTTTCAGTGGGCTTATTTACAAGTGAAGTCGTTCTTTATTTTGCGATTGTAGCAATTGGTACATTTGCTACACCAAGTTACGAATTAGGATTAGCTAATCGAATTGTTCGTATTGTTTTATTATTACTGACAAGTGTATTTCATATGTATGGTTTTATCATCGGTATCACACTATTTGTCATTTGGTTGTCTAAAATGAAGTCTTTCGGAGTCCCTTACTTATGGCCGTTTATTCCCTTTAACCTAAGAGCCTTTAGAGATGTCCTTTTACGGTCACCAATGCCTTTGAAAAATAGACGTCCAAGAATGTTGCATCCAAAAGATCCAGATAGATAAAAGAACACTTTTCTTTTGATCGTTAGAATTACTCTTTCTCTCATGTTTTAATGATTGAGGAAGAGTTTTTTTTCGTTTATACTTTGCTTTATGAAAGAAAGAATCGAGGGAATGAATGTGAAAAGTTTTTATGATGTACAACAGTTGTTAAAAGCATATGGTGCTATTATTTATATGGGTGAACGTTTATTGGATATTGAAATGATGGAGCTTGAAGTGAGTGAATTATATAAAGCAAAAATAATTGAAGTAGATACCTATCGAGATGCTTTATTAGTCTTAAGGGCTGAGAGAGAAAAAGAGAAAAAGAAAACAAGAAAATAGTTGCTCATTACTTCTCTAGGGGGTGTTGTTTTGTTTGTTGGTGTGGATATAGGTGGTACAACAATTAAATTTGCTTTTGTTAACGAGAATGGCGACATTCACTTAAAATGGCAAGAAATGACGAAGCAGGATTATACAGACAACAGTTTAGCAGAGCAAATTACAACTTCAATTGAACATCATAGAAAGAGGGCGCAATTAAAAAAAGAGCAGATTTTATCTGTTGGAGTCGGTGCCCCAGGACCGGTTGATAGCAAAAATGGAATTTTACTTTCAGCAACAAATATAAATTTGTCACCTCACTACCGCTTACAAAAAGAACTATCAGATTACATGGCGCTTCCAGTGATATTGGAGAATGATGCTAATTGTGCAGTGTTAGGCGAACGCTGGGTTGGTAGCGCAACTGGCTACAAAGACATTGTACTCTTAACAATTGGTACTGGTATCGGTGGTGGCATTATTAGTAATGGTCAGTTAATGCGTGGGAATGGGGGTTCTGCTGGTGAAATAGGCCATATCAATGCCGTTTCTTCTTATGGCGTGCGATGTAATTGTGGAAAATGGGGTTGTCTTGAAACGATTGCCTCAGCTTCTGGAATAGTACGTGTGGCTAAGGAAATCATTCATTCTAACAAGAACACATTATTAGTTGACCATTTATCAGTTCAGAATATATTTCACTTAGCAGGTAAGAATGACGTAGTTGCTAAGGAAGTGGTTCAAAGAACAATGAAGCCATTAGGCATTGCCTTAGCGAATGTAGCAGCAATACTAAACCCTGAGGTGATTATAATCGGTGGTGGGGTTTCTCAAGCCGGGAAATTATTATTAGAGCCATTACAATTCTTTTATGACGAAAACTTATTTCCTGAGATGCGAGGGTCTACTTTATTGAAACTAGCTACTTTAGGGAATGATGCAGGAGTAGTAGGTGCCGCCTGGAGTGCAAAGCAATTAATTATAGGGTAAGGGTTCTGTAATAGTGAGTAAGTCATCTTTTCTTCTCATTCATCATATGTATGAACTGATGGAGAGGAGGATAAAAGGTGAAGATTAAAGTTAGGTCAGGTGATTCTTTATGGTACTACAGTCAGCTGTTTATGGTTCCAATTAATTTAGTCATTGATAGCAATCCACAAGTGGACCCTTCCTCATTGCAGATTGGCCAAAGCATTCAAATTCCTGGCTTTCATACATCTACTATTAAACTTCAAAAAGGTGATTCACTATGGCAAATAGCATCAAAGAATAATCTTCCTGTCGATGCATTGCTTTTATTGAATCAGCAGTTACAGCCTCAAAATCTACAAGTAAATCAAACAGTCCTAGTGCCAACAAGAGTGATTATGCCTTTAATGGATAGGAAAAAAAGTTATAGTTTTAAAACTTTGCAAGACGATCTCAACCAATTAAAAGAAGTTTATCCATTTATAAAAATAAATGAGATTGGTTATTCGGTGACAGGCAAGCCTTTATATGAGATAAGAATAGGTACAGGTGAAAAGCAAGTTCATTATAATGCGTCATTTCATGCAAATGAATGGATTACAACGCCTGTCCTCATGTCTTTAATAAATGCCTATTTGTTATCTATGACTAATGCAAAACCTTTAAGGGGAATTGAGACTTTACCTTATTATAGTCGTGTTGAGTTATCCGTTGTTCCAATGGTTAATCCTGATGGAGTTGACTTGGTTTTAGGGGGACCACCAGAAGGCTACAAAGAAGAAATATTAGCAATTAATGAACAAAAAGATGATTTTTCCCTATGGAAGGCGAATATTAGAGGAGTAGATTTGAATAAACAATATCCCGCAAAGTGGGAATATGAAAAAGAAAGAAAGCCAGATGTTCCGTCATCTCGAGACTTTCCTGGATATGAACCGTTATCCGAGCCTGAAGCGATAGCGATGGCCAATCTTGTTGAGAATAACAACTTCAGCTTATTATTAGCTTTTCACACACAAGGTGAAGAATTTTACTGGGGATATGAAGGACTTGAACCGCCTGATTCAAAAGTCATTGCTGATGAATTTGAACGAGTAAGCGGTTACCGTTCAGTACAGTATGTAGATAGTTTCGCTGGGTTTAGAGATTGGTTTATTAAAGAGTATCGACGGCCAGGCTTTACGATGGAACTGGGAAAAGGAGTAAACCCCCTGCCGTTATCACAGTATGAAGACATGTATGAAGAAATGCTTGGTGTCTTTTTGGCTTCACTTTATCTTTAATAAAAAATAGTTGTTGCTTGTATTTCCTCCATAATCAGTATAAAATTTACTATTGATTACAATGTTTTTGGGAATTAATTAGGAAGAATTTCGTAGAGAGCGAAGAAAAGCCGGAAACGGCTTTTTCTCGCGTCTATTCAGATAAAAGTGCGCTAGAATGAAGCTAGATTGGAATTCGATGGGGGGCAAGCCAAGTTTATGAAGCACAAAGCGGAACACCAAGATTATATGCTCATATTGCTTTTATTTTTTTCCACAATGATTATAGCTGGCTGTCAAGTGAATGAAACAGGTGATAAGCCACCTGTAAAAGAAACGAATATGACAGAGAAGCAAACTTCAAAACAATCAGTTATACCTCTTGCTGTTTCAGATTCTGATCAAATTTTCTTCTTTGGCTGGTTAGATGCCAAGCACTTATTATTCCTCAATCACAAAGATGAAACATTGAACAAAATTTTTAAATATAATATTTATACCGGAGAACAAGAGTTGTTTTTTGAAGGTGAGGCACCAATTAATAATGTCTATATTAGCCCAGATCAACAATATATATTTGTCCAGTCTGAACCAAGTAATCAAAAATGGCGTATTGCTATAGTGGATCATAAAGGTGATTACATATTGCAGGAGTTAATAGATGGCACCGAACTAGCTGTTTCTTGGAATCAATATGATCCGACAAAGTTATTGGTTTCGAGTTTTGCCGAGGACTGGTCTTACACTTCTTATTTGATTTCAGCTGAAACAAAAAATATGGAACATATATCTATAGCGGAGCCGTTTGTCCATTGGTTAAGTACTGATTCATTTGTTTATTTGGACTGGAGTACGGTTGGACCTTCAATCGTGACGCAGTTAAAAGAACAAAAAAAGACTGGAACGGCGGAAGTGAAGAAAGAAAACGTGTATTTTGTTGATACATTTAATGATTTAATGGTGACCATTGGTGTAAACGAAAATCATGATGAAGAGGCACAATACACATTCATGAATAACGACTTTGAATCGGTGTTATCTTTTTCAGTTCCTCATTTAACAAGCTTTTCCGGTTGGATGGTTCCACAATATGCCATGATGGATAAAGAGTTTTTATACTTTAAGCCGGAGTACAGTACAGATGCAGATACGTATCGGGGTAGCTTTGATTTCATGGCTACAGATATGGAAACGGGAGAACAGACCGTATTATTAGAAGATATGGACAACGAACCTCTTTCCTGTTCTAATAATGCCAATGCTTGTTTATACGGTCATTATTTAGATAAAATCATTTTATTAGATGAGAAAGAAGTCATTTCACTTATAGAATCTTGAGCAGATAAATTTTCTTCGCTCTTTATTTTGTGCATACTAATATTGATATTTAAAGGAGATGACATGATGGCAATAGTAGACGTAACAATTATTCCAATAGGAACGGAGAGTCCAAGTGTATCAGCTTATGTAGCAGATATTCAAAAGGTTTTAAAAGAATATAAAGATGCTGGGAAAATTGATTACCAATTGACACCGATGAATACACTCATTGAAGGAGAATTACCAGTGTTATTCGAGGTTATCCAAGCAATGCATGAAGTTCCATTTGAAAAAGGACTAGCGCGAGTGGCAACAAATATTCGCATTGATGACCGTAGAGATGTAAAACGTCAGATGGCGGATAAAGTTAAACGAGTAGAATCATTGCTACAAGAGGATGAATGATAAATAAAAAGTCTGCCCTTAAAGAGGCAGACTTTTTATTTACATCCCCTTTTAATGGACAGCTGGGAATCCGCTATGAATTAATGTCATCACAGCAAACCATCCGAAAACGGCAGCTGTCCCGAAAGCGAATACAATCCCTAGGAGATTTTTGTTTCGTAGTGCACTGATTAGACCGAAAATTGCTAAAATAGCTGTTAAACCAGTAATAATTACTAGTCCCATGTTTATAGCCCCCTTTTCATTCAATCAACAAATGAGTCTATGCTCATTCCTTGCAAAGGTTTGGAACCGTATGTAATACTTATTTTTACATTCACATCATATTTTATACTTTTTTTCAAAATTTGTCGAGGTGTATTCTACGAACTTTTCAGATAATAACATTTTAAGGAAGATACATCAAGTCCATTAACGATGTTTGCTTCTCGTAGACTATAGAGTTGTGTACAATAAAAGAAAATAACCAAGGAGGAATTCATTTGAAATACGCACAGTTACCATTAGGACCATTACAAACGAATTGCTATCTTCTTATAAAAGAAAACAAGGACTGCTTAATTATTGATCCAGGGGGAGAAGCAACAAAACTAATCAAAATAATGGATGATGAAAAATTGAATCCGAAGGCGATACTTTTAACGCATGCACATTTTGATCATATTGGTGCAGTAGATGACGTAAAAGAAAAGTACCAAATCCCTGTTTACATACATGAAAAAGAAAAGGATTGGCTAATAGACCCAGCCTTAAATGGTTCAGCAAGATTTCAAATGGGCACAGCGATTTGTTTGCAACCTGCCGATGAGTTATTTGTAAAAGAGCAAGAGATAGATATCTCAGGTTTTTCCTTCAAAGTATTAGAGACACCGGGTCATTCTCCTGGTAGTGTCTCCATTTATTTCGCAGACATTGCCTTGCTGTTTGGTGGGGATGCCCTTTTTCAAGGCAGTATTGGGCGAACAGATCTACCTGGTGGCCATCATGAGACGCTTCTGCAAAGCATACATGATAAATTACTCACTTTACCTGAAGACACACTCGTCTTACCAGGACATGGGCCAGTGACTACCATTGCCAATGAAATAGACACAAACCCTTTCTTGAACGGCTTTTCATAATGAATCCAATCATCCGCTATATCGAAGAAAATAGGATGGAACGGCTTACTTACGCCGATTTTATTCAGTTAGCCCTCTATCATCCTGATTTTGGATATTATATGAAGGATGATAAAAAGATTGGTGTAGATGGGGACTTTTATACATCACCAACAATGACACCTATGTATGCAACAATAATAGCTAAATGGTTTATAGAGCAGGTGAGAGTGAATCAACTGCCTGCAGCCGTGTTAGAAATTGGTGCAGGTGATGGTTCATTTGCTCAAGTCTTTATAAATCAATGGGAAGAGATGACCGATGAGTCGCTAGTTTATATATTAGTTGATGAAAGCCCTCATCATAGAAGATTACAAAAGGATAAATTAAGTAAACATCACAGTGTAGAACTTCATTTTCTCCAATCATTAGATGAATGTCATACGTTTTCAGGGCTTGTTTTTTCTAATGAACTACTTGATGCGCTACCTGTTCATTTAGTAGAAAAAAAAGATGATTGTTTATATGAAATAATGATTACTTCCAACCAAAAGGGGCTAACCGAAGTCTATATTCCTATAGAAAATCAGGAAATCATTTCATACATCGAGCAAATGTCGATTTCTTTATACAATGGCCAAAGAATGGAGATTCCATTATTTATGGATGGCATAAGTGCATCGATTAGCGAAGTGTTAGAAAAAGGACTTGTATTGACAGCTGATTATGGTTACACGGACGATGATTGGTTAATACCGACGAGAAAAGATGGCAGCCTGAGGGGATACAGGAAACATCAGCTTATCCCCAATATCCTTACACACGCTGGTGAGATGGATATAACTCATGATGTGCACTGGGATTCGTGGATCCGTTTTGGTGAGAAGTATGGATTGACTTTTATGCAGAAATGGCGGCAAGATGAGTTTTTAATTGCATCAGGTATTCTAGATGAATTATCCAATCATAGTGGAGATCTATTTTCAAATGAGGCTAAGAAAAATCGTGATATTCGAACATTATTAATGGATAGTGGAATCAGCCAATCGTTTCAGCTTGTTCTTCAGAAAAAGAACCTTTAAAAAAACATAATAAAAAGAGGATGCCGTTGCATCCTCTTTTTATTATGTTTGTTATGTGTGCTTTTAGTGTGACCCCATACCTGGTACCATCATAAAGACAGTCCAATATGTGAATCCGATAAAGGCAACAGTCAAGTATGCGCCAAAAATATAAATGTACATACGCTCTGTAAGCTTTAAGTAGCCTAGTAGCACAAAGAAACCAGTTTGGCCAAGGAATAGTAGTGCTGGTGTATACATATCACCTACATAAAACATAATTGCAAAAATAGCAGTCCAGAATCCCATCACTCTATACATGCGATCCATATGTATCCCTCCTTTAACACACACATATGTCCATTACTCAATAATTATAAGGTAATACTTGGTTAAAAGTAAACAGTATGTTTTTTATTTTGCGACAGCTTCATAAGAACATGAAATACACCCGTTTAACATATTACCCAATTCCCTTAATTCTATATCTAAAAAAACCGTCTCAAACATGCCTCGTAAAAATTCAAAGTGCATATGACATATTTCACCTTGATTTTTCTTTGCGGTTTCTTTAAAGGGACAATTAAACATTTCAAACATGATCTTTTTTCCATCAAAATTAAATTCTGGCTGAAGACCAGCCACTTCTGCTGCTTCAATGACGAGAGCTAATTTTCTTTCAAATGAGTCCTCTAATGTAACCATTTGCCTGTGTAATGCCGTCTCCATCAATTTCTCGCCATATTTTTTACCAGTTATATATAATGCTTTTTTTCCTTCTGGCCCAAGTGTAATCATTGTTTCGAGAAGAATATCTGATAACATTTGATAATTACGATAAGGAAAATGTAGTCCAATCTCGCTATCAGTTAGGTGATAGCGCTTGCTCGGTCGGCCACCTTGACCGGTTTTTTCTATTTTAGCTTCAAGCATGTGGATTTCTGCGAGTTTTGATAAATGCAATCTAGCAACATTCGGGTGAATAGAAAACTCTTTAGCAATTTCTTTAACAGTGACAGGGAAATGTTTTTTAAGAACATACTGATAAATATAGTATCTCGTTGGATCGGATAATGTATTCGTAATTTTTAATGTTTCATTCATTATTCTCACCTCTCATATGGTTTTCATTATTCTTTTTTTCTGATATGAATAGGATTTTAAAGATGCGATTGCACTGTCAGTCATTTTTAAATGTTTTATTTGTTAATACCATTATATAGTAAAGTATGTGGAAAGAGGAGAGGGTGGAGGGAATCTCTTAAATGTTCAAAAAAAAGTTAAAGAAAAGGACTAAAATCATGCAGGAAACGATCTTTTTTTGGCGAATAATAAAATATCTTAAAAAAGGTGGTGACTAATTACTTGGTCTCAATGCAACGCATGGCTACCTTAATTTTAAGGGAAGCTGTGAAAACAGAAGTAACAGATATTCATTTTGTCCCCAGAAAGAATCACACAATCATTTATTTCCGCTATGGCAAGCGCCTTGTCCCTAAACATTACATCCCTCATTATGAATCTGATCGCTTAATTTCTCATTTCAAGTTTATTGCATCCATGGATATTGGTGAAAAACGAAAGCCACAAAATGGCGCCTATTCTACAGATATTGAAGGATATGAGATAGGCTTACGTTTCTCCACATTGCCCTCTCAATACAATGAAAGTCTTGTCATCCGCATCCTGCCACAATCGTCTCATATTTCTTCTCACAATGTTTCACTATTTCCAACGATGTCCCGAAAAATCCTTGCGATGCTTAAACATGCGCACGGGATGATTATACTAACTGGTCCGACCGGTAGTGGAAAAACCTCAACCTTATATAGTCTGCTAAATGACAATTCCAACCTATTCAATCGAAGTATTATCACTTTAGAAGATCCGATTGAGAAAAAGACTGACTCCTTACTGCAAGTCGAAGTAAATGAAAAGGCAGGTGTAACATATGCTACTGGTTTAAAAGCTATCCTTAGGCACGATCCGGACATAATTATGGTTGGGGAAATACGCGACGCACAAACAGCTAAAATAGCTGTAAGAGCAGCTTTAACTGGGCATTTAGTATTGACGACGATGCATACGAGAAATGCTGTTGGAGCCATACATCGGTTAGTGGAATTTGGGGTAGCATGGAAGCAAATAGAACAAACGTTAGTAGCCATAACAGCACAGAGGCTTGTAGAATTAACCTGCCCATTTTGTGAAGGAGAATGCACCGATTTCTGTTATAGCTGTGGCAGGTTAAAAAGAGCTGGTGTATTTGAATTATTGAGTGGAAGGGAATTGAATCAAGCTTTGAAGGCGGCGAAAAGTAGTGAGAACAATTATGAACCATATTTTTCGCTCAAGTCAGCTTTGAAAAAAGGGGTAGCCTTAGGGTATGTAAAAGAAAGTGAGTTTAATCGGTGGATTTTAGATGAAAAAAGTTAAATGGACATTAAAGGAGCAATGCGACTTCCTGAAGAAAGTAGGAGAATTATTATCCAGGGGTTATTCGCTCTCAGAAGCGATGGCGTCCTCGAGTTTACAATTGACCTTAGAGAAAAAGCTACAATTACAAGAGGTTATATATCAGTTAAAAGAAGGTTTCCATCTGCACTCTGCCCTAGGGTCAATGAACTTTAATTCACATCTAGTTGGTTATGTCTTTTTTGCTGAGCAGCATGGAGGATTACAACAAGCTTTTATTGATGGCAGTGAAATGATGCAAAAGAGGGGAGAGGATATGAGAAAGTTAAAAAAGGCATTAATGTATCCATGTTTCTTATTCATTATCACCATTCTTCTGTTTTTTCTCGTTGATAAAATCATTCTTCCTCGCTTTACCTCACTTTTTCAGTCGATGAATGTCAATGAAAATACCTTTATGGCGCTCCTTCAATGGATTGGTTCTGTTGCTCCTCTATTTTTAATTGTAATGTTCACCCTGTTACTATTATGTTCTTTGTATTACTACTTTATTTTTCGACGGTTTTCAATGATCAGACAAGTATCTCTTGTTGTTCGCATACCGATTATTGGCAAACTAGTCGCCCTTTTTTATACACATTACTTTGCTATCCAATTGCATTATTTACTTGCAGGTGGGATGTCTATCACAACTTCCTTGAACTTATTTGCTAAAGATGAAAAACAACCATTAATGAAGGAAGTTGGTCAATATTTGCGTCGTAAGCTAGAAAATGGTGAACAATTAGATGAATTGATTCAGGTTTTTCCCTTTTTAGAATTAGATTTAAGGGCAGTTATTCGTCATGGGCAGCAAAATGGAAAGCTAGAAGAAGAACTACAATTCTTTAGCCGCTATTGTCTGCAGTTGTTAGAAGAAAAAATAGATCAGATAATGAAAGTAATACAACCCGCTATTTATCTTATTGTCGGTTGTCTAATTATTTCATTATATTTAGCAGTAATGTTACCAATGTTTCAACTAATGGAGGGCGTATGATGAAAAATATAAAAAATGAAAAAGGGTTTACCATGATTGAAATGATGATTGTCTTGTTAGTCATATCTGTACTCCTAATTATTACAATCCCAAACATCACAAAAAACCAATCAGCGATAAACGAAAAAGGCTGTAGTGCTTATACAAAAATGGTTCAGAGTCAAGTGCAATCGTATGAATTAGCTAATAATAAGCTTCCTGAATCATTGGATGTGCTTGTGACGGAGGAATATTTAAATGAAGGTGAAACAACATGTCCGACCGGAGAAACACTTGTTTTAATAGACGGCATTGTGACGGCGGTGAGAGACGAATAAATTTACAGTCAGGGTTTACTTTGATTGAATCATTAATTGTTTGGTCTGTTTTTAGTGTTATTCTTTTTATTACTGCTATAAGCATGCAGCACCAATTTGAAGAGTATGATAATCAAGCTTTCTTTGCCAAATTAGAAGGTGACCTTCTATATGCTCAGCAGTATGCAATTGTAAATCAAACCACGGTTAGTGTTTATCTTTTACCTGATGAGCATGAATACATCTTTTCTAATGGTCGAAATATTTTCTTTCGTCAGAAATATAGTGACGATTATTTCATTACTAGCGGTACAATGCCATTACATTTCAAATTTTTAAATACTGGGAAAATTAACCGTTTCGGTTACTTGCAAATCAAAAGCTCGCTTAAGCAGTACAAATTTGTTTTTCAAATAGGTAGAGGGAGATTTTATGTGGAAGCATACTAGTGGTTTTATGCTCATTGATTTACTCTTCACGTTATCGGCGATGCTTTTAATCGCCACTCTTTTTATTCCTGTTATGATTCATCTCTATACGTACGCACATATTGAAGATTTGAGATATGAAGCCACTCAAATTCTATATGAGGAAATGATGGACAATGATAGGGTGCTACCTAGAATGGTGAGAAAAGACGAAATGTCATTTCACCTTTTTAACAGTGAGGCTAATAATATTTGTATCTCTTATCTCTATCAACGAGAAGTGATGATCTGTGAAAAGTATTAAAAGTAACGGATTTACATTAATAGAAGCACTTATAACTTTAGCTTGCTTTTTAATCATTGTGAGCTTTATGCCACTTGTGTTTAAGGTTATTTCCGTTAACGAGAATATTGATGAAAGAAAGCAAAAGATTGAATGGCTCGTATTTATTCAGCAATTAAAAAAAGAAGTACGTGTTGCTGAGAAGATATCATTAGATAATCGAGGAGAGCTCATTTTATTAATAGACAATCAATCTATTAGCTATGAAAAATATGGTGATAAGTTAAGAAGGCGTGTGAATGGGGCAGGCCATGAAGTTGTGTTACAAAAGCTTCAATCCGTTCAATTTGAGGTGAAGGAAGATAACATGGTGCTTATTTATAAAAATATTTTCCAAAAAGAGTATCGGTCTTCTTTTTATCAAATGAAAATAAGGAGTACAAACGGTGACGAAGAAGATGAATGAGAAGGGGCTGTTTTATCCTTTTGTATTATTCCTCATTGTTTTGCTTTCTTTTGTGATTACCATTCAAGCAGATTTTTTAATAAGAGAAAAAAGAATTTTGAAATTAAGTAGTATACTTTTACAACAGGAGTACTATTTTAAACAATCTATTACTTATTTAGATGAACAATTTCATTTGAATGATGAGCTACCAATAGAAGGAGAGTATTTATTCAATCATGGAACGGTTTATTATGATTTAGAAGATCAAGAAGGAGGCCTCATCAAAATCAATCTGGAAGTACAAATAAACGGTGTTGCGAACGTAGAAGCGATTGCGTATTATTCATTGATGGAAAAAGAAGTGGTCAAATGGATGGAAATCGAGAGAAAATAATAGGAATAAATGGTTTATGAATGGGAAAGACTAGTAGCTAAAAAAGCAGGGATGCCAGATGAATTCTAATGATTATGTCAAGTTTATTACTCAGACATTCGTTCAATATATGGAACAACCAAAGTCTGAGAGAAAGAAACAAAGAATAGAAAGAAAGCAAGAAAAAGCGCCTGTTTTATTTAGGTGGTTTGGAATTGTACCTTATCTTTTGTTTTACGGAATGAAAGGAACGAAAAAAAGAAATCATTAATCAACAACAATCAAAAAATATGAACAAAACCCATTGTTGGGTTTGTTCATATTTTTTTTAGTGTCGATAAGAATATTGGTGCCATCGTTGTTAAAAGGAAGAATGAGGAATACTCTAGCAGTATGGTTAAGCCATAGGTACTTAGTGTTTCCTTAAGAATCTCATGAGTCGTCCACGTTTGTTAATGCTTAACTAATCGCTTCATCTGTTAAATAAAATAATCCACCATTAACGATAGAAATATGAACTTGGGGTTCATACTGCTCTTGTAATGCAGTCATTTCGTTTTCGAAGCTTTCTCCTTTTTCATCCGCATCTTCATAGAATCTTTCTAATAGTTGCAGGTCCTTTTGCCATCTTAGTCGTGCTTCATCTGCCCATGTGTGATCTTCTTTTTCAATTTCCGACTGTAAAAAATTCGCTACACGCATCACACCACTTTGAGGCTTGATAAATGGTGACAATGTAAAGCTAAAGTCTGGTATTTTAGGAGTAAGTGATAAATGAAGGAGCTTATCATGGAATTGTTCAACCATCTGCCCGTTAATTAAGTGCAAGCCGATTGACTTGAACAAATCTTTTTTACGATCACATTGATAGGATATCCGTAGATTTAGCCCTAGCCAAGGACGTAAGGCGGTTTGCGTTCCTGGTGGGGCCTCGTAATTTTCATACAAACGGATATAACCAGCCAAGTTTTTCGTCGATTGAAAAATTTGATGCAAGCGAGGTGATCCAAAGTGAATGATCTCTCCCTTTATATCATCTGGTGCTAAGGACGGATTGGTTATAAGTGTAAGTTCCATTGGGTTTGCAACACCGCCTGTTTTTTCTAAATAATGCCAATAAAAGGGACGGTTCATTAATTCTTTGTCTAATTCTACTGTCAACTGAATGACTAAATAGCCTGGTTTATTTTCAAGGATTTCACAATGGTTGGCATGAAAGTATCTTAATAGAAAATGGTGGATTTCATGTTGCTGCATGTTGATTTTCCTCCTTTACAGACTCAGCAAATTCAATCATAGATGTTAAATTATCCATTTTTATGCGCATTTCTCCTTCTGAAGCCGATTGTCCGAAGATATCAATTAGGTGATCATTAATACTGCCAAATTGTAGTTTAGTTAAAATATCATCCAATTCGCCAATCACTTTTTCGAAGAGATGGATTTTTTCATACAATAGTTTGAGTACATGTTCTTCTACTGTATCTTTTGTAGCGAAGTTATAAATATGGACATCGTTTTTTTGACCAAGACGGTGAATCCTACCAATTCGTTGTTCTAGTCTCATTGGATTCCAAGGAAGATCGAAGTTAATGATATAACTACAGAATTGTAGGTTGATCCCTTCACCGCCTGCTTCTGTGGCAATTAACACCTGGGCATGGTTTTGGAATAACTCGCGCATCCAATCTTTCTTCCCGCGTTTGAAACCACCGCGAAAAGGAACAGACGTAATGTTATGCTGTTTTAAGAACCATTGTAGAAATAGCTGTGTGGCTCGATACTCTGTAAAAATAATGACTTTATCATTGATTTGTTGAATGATTTCTAATGCTTTTTGGGCTTTTGCATTTTGTTGAATATTTTCTACTAACCCAATTAACTCCTCAATTTTTTGCTGAAAGGCAACAGAGGGTTGTTCTTGTTTCTTTAACATATTTCTTAAAGTGTAAAATACCGCTTCGCGACTGCTACATGCTTCACGTTGTAAAGTCATAAGTGAAAATTGGTTATCAGTCATCCAATTACCTTCTCTGTGCATGGAAGAAATTGCATCATATAAGGCTCTTTCTTCTTTTGAGAAATGGATGGGAACGGTTTCGACATGTCTTTTTGTCCATTCAATACCCGTATCTTGTCTACGATTACGAATCATTACTTTATTGACTAGCTCCTTTAAACCTTCATCATCATCGAGAGAGCGTGCATTTTTTTTGTATTTTTCATAGAAAGATGTTTCTGTTCCTAAGTGACCTGGTTTTAACAAAGAAACAAGATTGAAGATCTCACTAATTCGATTTTGTATAGGTGTTGCTGTAAGTAGTAAGCAAAATTTCTTTTTTAAAGACTGTACAAATTCATAGTTTTTTGTTTTATTATTCTTTAATTTATGTGCTTCATCAATAATAATCAAATCATAGTTTTGTTCAAAGACTAAACTCCTATGCGGTTCTCTTTTCGCTGTGTCGATTGATGATACAACAACATCACATTGCTCCCACACATAGCTCTTTTTTTGAGCGACAGCTGGGATGAAGAACTTACTGTTTAATTCAATTGCCCACTGAGACACTAATGAAGCGGGTACAAGGATGAGTGCTTTCTTTACAAGCCCTCTGATCATGTATTCTTTTAATATTAACCCTGCTTCTATCGTCTTCCCTAATCCGACCTCATCAGCTAGAATTGCTTTACCATTCATGTTTTCCACTACTTGTTCGGCAACCTCTAGTTGATGTGGTAGTGGGGTGAGGTTTGATAAATGTTTGTCTACTTGCAGTCCATCAAACGCAGGGATGACCGTTTGATTCTCAACCTCAATGGTAAGCTTGAATAAATCCCAGTTTCCCCATGGTCCATCATTATCAATACGGTTTTGAAATTCATCTTGCCAAGTTGCATCAAAATTTATTTGTAAAGTCATTTGCTCTCTCCTTTTTATACGAACATTATTATAATTTTTAAATATAATGTTCGTATTAAGCTTAAGTCTTGTTGAAAAAACATTAGATTTTTAAATAAAAATATTGCTCAAATAATGATAGGATGGTAGGATGTAAGTAGCTTTGAAAGTTGTGAATTTTCAACGCTAAATCTGCAAATACGTACAATACGTCTTTGTAAGCTTCGACTCTCTAAAGCAGTTAATTATAGTATGTGCAAAAATGGAAAAAATTATAAACGCGAATGATAGCAAGGGGAGAGACTGCAGTGCTGCAGCGCCGAAGGAGCAAACAATCATCGTATTGTGAATCTCTCAGGCAAAAGAACACTTGCTTGACGCAACTCTGGAGAGAGCTCAAGGTAATAAGCGAGCCACCAAAGGGGAAAGGCTGCAATATCGCCGTAAACTCTCAGGTGAAAGGACAGAGAATCTGCTCAAATGATCGGTTTTGAGGAGATTCTCTGTCCTTTTTGTGTGCTTTAGAACACTTAGCTTCTTTAATGGGTTAAAGTGGAGAGCGTGTAGCTTTCGTCGTAGCATTTGGCGAGAAGCCAAGTACTTCTATGGCTAGTATGCAAATATTCATCTTAGAAAAAAACAGAAATATAAAGGAGGATGAGTGAATGTCACAGTTGATGAAAACACCACTACATGACATTTATCAACAGTATGGTGGAAAAACGATTGATTTTGGTGGATGGGCTCTACCTGTTCAATTTTCTAGTATTAAAGAAGAACATGAAGCAGTACGTACAAAAGCGGGTCTGTTTGATGTATCACATATGGGAGAAATTGAGGTTAAAGGTCAAGATAGTTTACGTTATCTTCAGAAAATGATGACAAATGACGTCGCAAAACTAAAAACGTTTGGTGCACAATATACAGCAATGTGTTATGAAAATGGTGGAACTGTGGATGATTTGCTTATTTATAAAATGACTGAAGATGAATATCTCTTAGTCGTAAACGCAGCTAATATCGAAAAAGATTATCAATGGTTACAAAGTCATTTAGAAGGAAATGTTGAACTTAAAAACCTTTCAGAGGATATGTCACAATTGGCCTTGCAAGGTCCTATGGCTGAGCTTGTTTTACAGAAGATTACAGATGTTGATTTAAGTGAAATTGGATTTTTTAAATTTAACCAAACAGTAAATATTAATGGCAAAAATGCATTAGTATCGAGAACTGGCTATACCGGTGAAGATGGATTTGAAATTTATTGTCAAAATGAGGATGCAGTCTTTTTATGGCAGTCGATTTTAGAAGCAGGAAAAGAAGATGGAGTTCTTCCTTGTGGTCTAGGTGCCCGAGATACCCTTCGCTTCGAAGCAAATTTAGCTTTATATGGTCAAGAGTTGTCTGCTGAAATTTCTCCGCTTGAAGCAGGTATTGGCTTTGCCGTAAAAGTGAACAAAGAAGAAGATTTTATTGGAAAAGTGGCATTAAAATCACAAAAAGAAAATGGGTTAAGTAGAAAAATTGTTGGGATTGAAATGATTGAACGTGGGATTCCTCGTCATGGTTATGCAGTTTATGCTGACGACCAACTGATTGGTGAAGTTACTACAGGTACACAATCTCCTACTTTAAAGAAAAATATCGGCTTAGCACTTCTGGACAATCAATACACAGCGCTAGATTCTGAAGTGGAAGTTGAAATTCGTAATAAGCGTGTCCGTGCCAAAGTAATTGCAACACCGTTTTATAAAAAAGAGAAAAAGAACTAACTTATCAGGGGGAGAGAAGCGATGAAACACCGTTATTTACCGATGACTGATTCTGATCAAAAAGAAATGCTTGAAGCAATCGGAGTCAAAACAATTGATGATTTATTTAGTGATATTCCTGAAAGCGTTCGTTTTAAAAGGGAATATAATATTAAACCAGCTAAAACGGAATCTGCTTTAATGAAAGAATTGATGCTTCTATCACAAAAAAATGCAGATTTAAAAACAAATACTTCATTTTTAGGTGCAGGTGTTTACGATCACTATATGCCAGTTATTGTTGATCACGTGTTATCGCGTTCAGAGTTCTATACCGCTTATACACCATATCAACCGGAAATTTCCCAAGGTGAGTTGCAAGCGATTTTTGAATTTCAGACAATGATATCTGAACTAACAGGAATGGATGTAGCAAACTCATCTATGTATGATGGTGGGACGGCACTTGCGGAAGCTGCTATGTTAGCAACTGGGCATACAAAGCGTAAAAAAGTATTGATTTCAAGTACAGTACACCCTGAATCAAAAGCTGTAATTCAGACTTATGCAAAAGGCCAATACATCGATGTAGTTGAAATCCCACACAAAGATGGATTAACAGATATGAGCGCACTAAAAGAAATGATTGGTGATGACATTGCCGCAGTAGTCGTGCAATACCCTAACTTTTTTGGAAGAGTCGAGCCACTCGCTGAATTAGAAGAAATTATCCATGCTCATAAATCTTTATTTGTTGTATCAAGTAACCCACTATCTTTAGGAGCGTTAACACCTCCAGGAAAATTTGGTGCAGATATCGTTGCTGGCGATGCGCAAGTTTTTGGTATTCCAACAGCTTTTGGCGGTCCTCACTGTGGTTACTTTGCCGTGACAAAGAAACTCATGAGGAAAGTACCTGGACGTTTAGTGGGGCAAACGGTTGATGAGAACGGACAACGTGGATTTGTACTCACACTTCAAGCAAGAGAGCAACATATCCGTAGGGATAAAGCTACATCTAACATATGTTCTAACCAAGCTTTAAATGCACTAGCCGCATCTGTTGCTATGACAGCCTTAGGTAGAAACGGTGTTAAACAAATGGCGATAGATAATATTCAAAAGGCGCATTATGCGAAAGAACAATTTAGAAGTGCAGGCTTTGATATTACTTTTGATGGCGGTTCATTCAACGAGTTTATTATTAAGTGTAATCGTCCAGTTCGTGAGGTAAATCAAGCATTACTGAAAAAGAATATTATTGGTGGTTATGATTTAGGCAGAGATTATAGTGAATTGGCTCATCATATGCTTATTGCTGTAACAGAACTAAGAACAAAAGACGAAATTGATACATTTGTGGCAGAAATGGGGGATTACCGTGCATAACGAAAACCAGGCGCTCATTTTTGAGCTAAGTAAACCAGGGAGAATCGGCTATAGCCTTCCCGAGATGGATATCCCAGAAGTAGAATTATCTGATTTGCTCCCAGCTGAATATATCCGTCAAGAGGACGCGGATTTACCTGAAGTATCTGAACTTGATATTATGCGTCATTATACAGCTTTATCTAAGCGTAACCACGGAGTAGATTCTGGTTTTTACCCGCTTGGGTCTTGTACGATGAAATATAATCCTAAAGTAAATGAGAATGTAGCACGCTATAACGGCTTTGCTCATTTACACCCATTACAGGACGAAAGCTCTGTTCAAGGTGCAATGGAGTTGTTATATGATTTACAAGAGCATTTAATTGAGATCACAGGAATGGACGAAGTCACTCTACAACCGGCAGCAGGTGCCCATGGGGAATGGACTGGGTTGATGATGATTCGTGCCTATCATGAAGCAAATGGTGATTTTAACCGTACAAAAGTTATTGTTCCAGATTCAGCTCATGGTACAAACCCTGCCTCGGCAACTGTGGCGGGCTTCGAAACCTTAACAGTTAAGTCTAATGATCAAGGCTTAGTAGATTTAGAAGATTTGAGGAGAGTGGTGGGAGATGATACAGCTGCTCTTATGCTAACAAACCCTAATACGTTAGGTTTGTTTGAAGAAAATATTCTAGAAATGGCAGAAATAGTTCATGGAGCAGGCGGGAAACTGTATTATGATGGAGCCAACTTAAATGCCGTTTTATCTAAAGCAAGACCGGGAGATATGGGATTTGACGTTGTTCATTTGAATTTGCATAAAACATTTACTGGTCCCCATGGCGGAGGAGGACCCGGTTCAGGTCCTGTTGGGGTAAAAGAAGACTTAATTCCTTATTTGCCTAAACCAATCTTAGTGAAAACAGAAGAAGGTTATACATTTAATTATGACCGTCCACAGTCAATTGGAAGAGTCAAGCCTTATTACGGTAACTTCGGTATCAATGTCCGTGCCTATACGTATATTCGTTCTATGGGTCCAGATGGTTTGAAAGCTGTTACTGAAAATGCAGTACTTAATGCCAATTATATGATGCGTAAGCTAGCGCCAGCATTCGATCTACCATATGATAAACATTGTAAACATGAGTTTGTACTAAGTGGAAAACGCCAGAAAAAATTAGGTGTACGCACGCTTGATATCGCGAAGCGTTTGCTTGATTTCGGTTATCATCCACCGACTATTTACTTCCCGTTAAATGTTGAAGAGTGTATGATGATCGAACCAACAGAGACTGAATCTAAAGAAACACTCGACAGCTTTATTGATGCGATGCTCCAGATTGCCAAGGAAGCTGAGGAAAACCCTGAGGTCGTCCAAGAAGCGCCTCACACGACAGTAATTGGCCGTTTAGACGAGACGCTAGCAGCAAGAAAGCCAGTATTACGTTATCAAAAGGACTAATATAAAACGCCCTCTTACAAATATGTACGAGGTCTAAATAAAACGTGAACAAATTCATTTATGTGTATTTGTTCGCGTTTTTTTATCGCAAAAATCACTCCTAATAGGAGTTTATAATTGTAGATTAAGAACGGAACTTATTCTTCTAAATAAAATAAAAAAGATAAGTATATTGGGACTCTTTACGTAGGATATAAATGGTCTAATGAGGTTTGTAATCTGGTAGTTTAGAGGGAATAGAGGGATCATGAAGAATGAGAATAAACCACCCGTTTTAAGGCGGGTGGTAGGAGAGATCTATTTTTTAGATTTAATTTTCCCGCCCCATTTTTTGAAGCCGCCTTGTAAATGAGAAAGATTTTTGTATCCCTTCCGATACAATAGTTGAGCCGCTCTACCGCTTCTCATTCCGCTCTGGCAGTATAAATAAACAGGCTTATCTTGACGAAGTTCAACAAGTCTTGTTTTTAACTGAGATAAGGGAATATTTCTGGCACCTAAAATATGGCCACCTTCATATTCATTTGGTTCTCGGACATCAATCAATTGCGCTTTACGATATCCTTCTCTGAATTCTTGTTCTGATAATGTTTTTACAATTCTCTTTTGATACAACCTTGTGATTACTGTGTAAACAATAATAGCACCGATTATAATTAATAAAAAATATAGAGTAGACAATTAATATTTGCTCCTTTCAAACATTGCTTACGCCAAGATATATTATATAAGTTTTTCATAGGTTTAGTAAAGGACAAGAACGAGAAAATTGTAATGAAAACTTAATGAAGCCCGCTTTTTTTGCACATTTAGTAAAGGTGAAAAATCTTTCCATTAAGCGCTCATCTTTTTAATGCTTCATCAGTTGTAAGGACAAATCATTTTTTTAGACTATATGGAAAGAAGAATGTATGGCTTTTTTTTCTGGTCGAATTTTGATAGACTAAAATACGCTTAAACGTTTACTAAAAATAGATGTAAAAGAGGGTTATTATGGGGAAGGAAGTATGGCGATTTATCCATTCAGGTATGGGTTCTCCATCATTTAATATGGCTTTAGATGAAGCTTTATTAGATTGGAATAGCGAAGGGAAAATGCCACCAGTGATTCGTTTCTATGGTTGGAACCCAGCCACACTATCTATCGGGTATTTTCAAAAAGTTGGTAAGGAAATTAAGCTTGAAGCTGTAAAGGAAAATGGATTAGGTTTTGTTCGTAGGCCTACAGGTGGTCGTGGGGTTCTGCATGAACATGAGCTGACTTATAGTGTAATTGTTCCTGAAGAACATCCACAAATGCCGAAAACAGTGACTGAGGCTTATCGTGTGATTTCAGAAGGGGTATTACGAGGTTTCCAACAACTAGGCTTAGAAGCATACTTTGCTGTACCTCGTTCAAAGGAAGAAAAAGAAATGCTAAAGAATCCTCGTTCATCCGTTTGTTTTGATGCACCAAGCTGGTATGAATTAGTTGTAGAAGGTCGTAAAGTAGCAGGTAGTGCCCAAACACGGCAAAAAGGTGTGATTCTACAACATGGATCCATTCTACTTGATTTAGATGAGGATAAATTATTTAGTCTGTTTAAATATTCTAACGATCGCGTGAAAGAAAGAATGCAAAGAGCATTTAGTAGTAAAGCGGTAGCGATAAATGAACTGACGGATCGAAAAATTACATATGAAGATGCAGTAGTGGCTTTTAAAAAGGGATTTGAAGAAGGACTTGACATCATTTTAGAACCATATGAGCTTAATGCAGAAGAAATAACTTATGTTGAAAAGCTAGCAAAAGAAAGATATGAAAATGATGAATGGACATTTAAACGATAATAAATTTTTTTCGACTCGCTCTTTTATTTTTAAAAGAGTAGAGTCGAATTGTTTTGTCTACTAGATTTGTGAGAAACGATTTAAAGTGCAAGTCGTAAAATTGGTGAAAATCATTTATTTTATTAACTTAAATAAATAATTGCTCTTGTTTTCGAGTGTTTATCCTCTTTCTTGCATTTGACAAAATAAAAATAACACAATATATAGTGTTATATTTTATAAAGTAGGTACTATATATTGATTATCTAGGTTTATTTATGATAACGTAAGGGTATTCTCTAAAAACAATATAAAAGCATAAAACGATGTAAACATAAAGAGAAGTAAATTTTTAATGATTGAAGGAGTTGTCGTAATGTCTGTTGCTGTAGGACAAGAATTAAAGTTAAATGTTGAGAGGTTAAATGAGGACATCCGCTTATTTCCACAAGTGCATCCTATTACTCCAGAGATGAAATTAACCCATAAAGGTGTTTCCCGCCTAGTTATGCTTGATAGATATACATTTAAAGATACAGAAAAAGTAACGTTATCTGAAGGTGACTTTGTTGTTCTAACGATTAAGGAGGATCCGAAGTTTCCTGCGCGAGGTTTAGGCTACATTGTAGAGATTGATTGGGAAAATAAAAAAGCAGTTGTACAAGTTGAACAAGATTATCGCGGTGTACTCGATACACAAGAAGAGATAGAAACGGGAATCATTGTACGTTCTTTAGACGTTATAGAGAAGCCGTTAGAAGTATTTTATGAGCAAATTGCTAAGCGCAATGCCACAGGGTTAGCTTCGGTTGAAAAGACTGAAGAAAAACAGAAAGAATGGTTTGAAAAGTTTTATCAGGAATTAGCTGATTTGAACTTTATTCCAGCTGGTCGTGTTTTGTATGGTGCCGGTGCTGATACTGAGGTTACATACTTTAATTGCTATGTAATGCCGTTTGTACAAGATTCTCGTGAAGGTATCTCTGAGCATCGTAAACAAGTCATGGAAATCATGTCTAGAGGTGGCGGTGTTGGAACGAATGGTTCGACATTAAGACCGCGTAATACACTAGCGAAAGGAGTGAATGGGAAATCTTCCGGTTCTGTTTCTTGGTTAGATGATATTGCGAAGTTAACACATCTCGTTGAACAAGGTGGTTCAAGAAGAGGTGCGCAGATGATAATGTTAGCGGATTAATTGATGCTGTAGTCCGCGTCATTCAAACCAATGAATGACTAGAAAATCGGGTGAATTGCGGGGATATCCTGTTAAAGGCAAAACTGCTACAACGTGACTGGCAACGGTGAGCGTGAACGCTATAAAAAATGTTTTGCATGGGACAATCCGCAGCCAAGCGCCACTGGGCATAGGTAGTGGTGAAGGTTCAACGACTAGAGAGTGAGCCCCAACAATAAACTCTCAAATAGCGCCCGGCCCCTATACATAAGGGTGATGATATAGTCTAGTCCGACTGCTAAGAGCAGTGTAAATATCCTGAAAGGGACGGTAGTTAACGTGGCATCCTGATATTATTGAATTTATTATTTCTAAAATGCAAAATCCAAGAATTCTTCGTTTCTTACTTGAAAATACGGAAGATGAGACAATTAAACGTTACGCTAAGGAAAAACTCAAGTTCACTCCATTTACAGAGCAAGAGATTGCCATGTATCAAGGAATAATCAATTATAAAACCATTCCAGGTTTAGGTGGATTTAATGAGAAAATCATTAAAGATGCAGAAGAAAAACTATTAATAGGCGGAACATATGCTGTTCATAATTCTGAATTCCTTACTGGAGCAAATATTTCAGTTTGTTTAACGAAGGAGTTTATGGAAGCAGTTGAAAATGATGGTGAATATGAACTTCGTTTCCCAGATGTAGAGAGTTACGATCGTGAGCAGATGGACAACTACAATAAGCAATGGCATGAAGTTGGCGATGTGCGTGAATGGGAAAAGTTAGGTCACGGTGTTCGTGTATATCGTAAAATTAAGGCAAAAGAGCTTTGGAACTTGATAAATATTTGTGCAACTTATTCAGCTGAACCAGGTATCTTCTTCATTGATAACGCCAATGATATGACCAATGCAAAAAGCTATGGCCAAAAGGTAGTAGCAACAAACCCTTGTGGCGAACAGCCATTAGCTCCTTACAGTGTTTGTAATCTAGCAGCAGTGAACCTAGCTGAAATGGCTGACAAGGAAAATAAGACAGTTGATTTCGCAAAGCTGGCAAAAACTGTTGAGATTGGCGTACGTATGCAAGATAATGTCATCGATGCTACACCTTATTTCCTTGAAGATAATAAAAAACAAGCTTTGGGTGAACGTCGAGTTGGCTTAGGTGTCATGGGTCTGCATGATTTATTAATTTATTGTGAAACAGAGTATGGCTCAGAAGAAGGTAATGTATTAATTGACCAAGTGTTTGAAACGATTGCTACAACGGCTTATCGTGCGTCAGTAGAAATCGCTAAAGAAAAAGGTAGCTTCCCATTCTTAAACGGAGAAACAACGGAGGAAACGAACCGTTTAAGAAAAGCCTTTATCGAAACAGGTTATATGGAAAAGATGCCGGCTGATATCAAACAGGCAATTCTAGAAACGGGGATTCGGAATTCTCATTTATTAACAGTTGCTCCTACAGGTTCAACAGGGACAATGGTTGGTGTTTCTACTGGATTAGAACCATATTTCTCATTCTCTTATTTTAGAAGTGGTCGACTTGGTAAATTCATTGAAGTAAAAGCAGACATTGTTCAAGAATATTTTGATCGTCACCCAGAGGCGGATCCTGAAAACTTACCAAACTGGTTTATTGCTGCAATGGACTTAGCTCCTGAAGCGCATGCTGACGTGCAATGTGTGATTCAACGTTGGATTGATAGTTCTATTAGTAAAACAGTGAATGCGCCTAAAGGTTATAGTGTAGAACAAGTGCAAAAGGTGTATGAGCGTTTATATAAAGGTGGAGCAAAAGGCGGCACTGTATACGTGGATGGCTCAAGAGACTCTCAAGTATTAACTTTAAAAGCCGAAGAAAATTCTTTTGAAGAAGAAACCTTAGAGAAGAAATCATCCAATAAACAGCATGTTGTCCTTGTAGATACAATTAATGACTTACGTTCAACTGATGTCACTATTGGATCTGAAGTTGGTAATACTTGCCCTGTCTGCCGTCAAGGGAAAGTGGAAGAAATCGGTGGCTGTAATACATGTACCAATTGTAATGCACAATTAAAATGTGGGTTATAAGTAGCAAGACTGGAAGGAAAGTGAGCTTAGCTCACTAAATAAAAATACAAGCATGAGCAAATTATCTAGCGAATTTGTTCATGCTTTTTTTTCTGTCTGTATAATCAAGAAAAGTAGCTAGAAGGTTCTAGTTGGAGGTTGTTAAGTGCATTCGACATAAGATAGTTTGCTTGTACATATTTAGTTAAAAATGGAAAGATAATTTTTGGCAAGGTGTGTGCGTATGACTTTGTAGGAATTCGTTAAAATTGCTGAGCAAAGGGGTATTGCTCGTACATCAAAAGTGAAATCGCCAAAGATAGCAGAACAAAAGAGTTTCATCGGCCCTCATCATAAAACGTGGGATAAAAAAGAATGCCAGCACCACCAGAAATTCTAATCATCCACATGAAAACTCCCCTTAACTCTTCTTAGGGACTTAACAATCAATTTCACTGTCACCATTATTAGCTTCATAATTGTTCTGGAAGAGTAGAGTTTAATAGGGGATTTACCGAGTTCTTTTATAACAAATGCCAGTTTTGTGATTTTCGCAAAAATCGGACTATTGCCAAGCTCAAGTGATTACAAATGTATTATAATGCTTTTTTCTTTTTGCAAAAGGATGTATGCAAATTAGAATGGGGTGATTGTATACATGGAAATCGATGG
The DNA here is from genome assembly GCF_038007265.1 of Cytobacillus sp. FSL R5-0569. Classification (NCBI taxonomy): domain Bacteria; kingdom Bacillati; phylum Bacillota; class Bacilli; order Caryophanales; family Bacillaceae; genus Cytobacillus; species Cytobacillus sp. FSL R5-0569. The sequence continues at coordinate 3,155,385 of NZ_JBBOWW010000001.1, read as the reverse complement.
TGTATTTTCAGGAGGGGGCATTAAAGGGTTCGCTCTAATTGGTGCTCTTGCGGAAATTGAAAAGCAAGGTTTCCAATTCAAACGTGTTGCTGGAACGAGTGCCGGGTCAATTATATCTGCTTTAATTATTGCAGGCTATTCAAGTGATGAGATAGAAAGAATGATGGACGATTTAGATTTAAAAGTGTTTTTAGATAGTAGAAAATCACTTATTCCTATTGCTGTAGCAAAATGGATATTTTTATTTTGGAGTTTGGGATTATATAAGGGAAATGAATTAGAAAAGTGGATAGAAGCTCGATTAGCAGCAAGGGGGATTCGGACATTTGCAGACGTTCCCCCGCTTTCTCTACGCATTATTGCATCAGATTTGACGAATGGGAGATTACTCGTGCTGCCAGATGACTTACCGAAATACCAAATTGACCCAAATCGTTTTTCCGTAGCTAAGGCAGTGAGGATGAGTTGTAGTATGCCTTATTTTTTTGAACCTGTGAAAATCGGTGGCCGTGGCAAGCGTAATAATCTCATTGTGGACGGTGGTGTATTAAGTAACTTCCCAATGTGGTTGTTTGATAAAGATAATGTAAAGAAAACGAGACCGGTTCTCGGAGTGAAATTGAGTATTAATAATAATGAACAGCCACCGAGAAGAATCAAAAATGCAATTCAAATGTTTGAAGCATTATTTGAAACAATGAAGGATGCTCATGATTCCCGTTATATTTCGAGAAGTCATGAACAGAATGTTATTTTTGTTCCTACAGAAGGAGTATTAGCGACAGAGTTTGAGTTAACTGAAGAAGGGAAGAGAGATCTACTGAAACTTGGGAGGGAAAGAGCGAAGGAATTTCTTGCCACATGGACTTATTGAGAATAAGCCTAAAATGTCACTAATCACGCAATCTGACATGAAAAAATCGGACCTCTTATAAAGAAGCCCGATTTTTCTTTTTGCCTTTTTTTCCTTCAATGACTGTTAGATGTACAGAGGTATTTCTTTTTGATTTTTTTATAGAAGTTAAAGTGACTGGCTTACTTCTTCGGTTTGAAGAAGTTTGATTCTCTTTATTTTTAAAACGTTTTTTTGATTTTTTAGCGGCTTGCGCAAATGCTTTTCGCTCACTCTTATTGGGACTTGATGACCCGCTAAGTTTCTGGACGACAAAATAGATGACGACCCCAACAAGCGCCATAATGGCTATACCTCGAAATAATCCGGCTGGGTCTTTAATTAATTGAGAACCAAGCCCAATCATTGCAAGTAAAATAAGTGCGCCAAAAATATATAAGGATTTCCGATTCTTCAAGAAAGCCACCTCCCTATGAGCATGATGAGCATATTTGTAAGCTTTTAAACTTCGAAAGAGTAAAAAACCAATTTATCGTACCCTTTTAAAGTTATCTTACCCAATATTTGAGATTTCAAGCAGTACTTATATAAGAAAAATATTATCTTAGACTATCTTGTACAATCAATAAGATTTTATATATAAATTTCTCTATTTTCACTGTGAAACCCTCTACAAATAGATAAAAAACAAGAAAAAAATACGGATTTTAACAATTTTATGAAAGATGCAATGGTTTCTACCTGCATTGGACATAATAAGCACGGAGGTGAATCATATGAGTGATAAACATGAATTAGAACAAAACGAACGGGAACAACCATTATCAATGACATCTTTAACTTTTATCACTGGATTTGTCGGAGGTGTTTTTTGGAGTACGATTGGTTACATCGCTTATGTCCTTAATTTAACAGAAGTAGGACCAAGAGTCATTTTAGAACCATGGACAATAGGTGATTGGAAGGATGGTTGGCTTGGAACAGTGATTTCGATTATTTTAATTGGAGCTGTTTCAGTTGTAGCCGCTTATATTTATTATTGGACAATGAGAAGGTTCAAGAAAATGTGGTTTGGTGCCCTTTATGGACTTGTTTTATTTGCCCTTGTTTTTTTTGTCCTAAATCCGATGTTTCCTAATATTGCCCCTGTAGGAGATTTGAAAATAAATACAATTATAACATCTGTTTGCTTATATTTATTGTATGGTGTATTTGTTGGTTATTCCATTTCATATGAAAATGAAGAACAACAAAAGATGAAAGAAGCACAAGAAACGGAAGAAGCTTAAATTGTTAGAAGATTGATTGCTTTTATTTGCTTTATTATAGTGAGTGTTCTCTATTTTGTGATAAAATAGCCATATTGAATATTTCAGTATTCGTAGGAGTGGCGCCATGAAAAAAATATTGCTCATCAATGGACCGAATTTGAATCTTCTAGGCCAACGTGAACCAGGGATTTACGGTTCGGACACATTAGAGTCGCTTGAACATAATTTAAAACAAATAGCAGAACAAAGAAATGTTGCGCTTACTTGTATGCAATCTAATCACGAAGGCGTAATCATTGATCAAATCCATCTGGCGAATAGGAAATATGAAGGTATTATATTTAATCCAGGAGCATTTACTCACTATAGTATTGCTATTCGTGATGCCATTGCAGCCATTGATGTCCCTGTTATTGAAGTACATATTTCCAATGTGCATAAAAGAGAATCATTCAGACATCATTCCGTCATGGCAGCAGTAACAAAGGGGCAAATTGTTGGTTTAGGAATGAAAGGCTATGAGCTTGCTTTATTTGCATTAACAGATGAATAAGAGGGAGAGTAGAAGTTATGACAAAGATAGATAAAATAAGAAATAGTTTTGATCGAGTAGGTATTGATGCTATTTTGATTACGAGTGCTTATAACAGACGTTATGTTTCTCATTTTACAGGGTCTGCCGGTGCTGTTTTAATTAGCAAAAAAGATGCATTGTTCATTACTGATTTTCGTTATACTGAGCAAGCTAGCAAGCAATGTACTGGATATACGGTTGTGCAACATAAAGGAACTATACCTGAAGAAGTGGCATCAATTGTAAAGCAATTAGGTATTAAGAAATTGGGATTTGAAAAAGATTATGTTACATATGCTTCTTACCAAACTTTTAATGAAACAATTGATGCTGAATTAATTCCTGTATCAGGCGAAATTGAAAAGTTACGCTTGATAAAGGATGAATCAGAGATTAAGATATTAAAGGGAGCCGCGAAAATAGCGGATAGCGCTTTTTCTCATATTCTTAACTTTATTCAACCTGGTAAAACAGAAATAGAAGTCGCAAATGAATTAGAATTTTTTATGAGAAAAGAAGGAGCAACTTCATCTTCGTTTGATATGATTGTTGCTTCAGGTGTTCGTGGTGCATTACCTCACGGTGTAGCGAGTGATAAAGTCATCGAAAAAGGTGAGCTTGTTACAATTGACTTTGGTGCGTTATATAATGGATACGTTTCCGATATAACAAGAACCGTTGCCATCGGTCAACCAAGTGATAAGATGAAAGAAGTATATGATATTGTTTTAGAAGCACAGTTACGCGGTATGAAAGGGATTAAAGCTGGAATTACTGGGAAGCAAGCTGACGCTTTAACGAGAGACTATATTTCAGAAAAAGGCTATGGTGAATATTTTGGTCATTCTACCGGTCACGGTATTGGCTTAGAAGTCCATGAAGGACCAGGACTCTCTTTTAAATCTGACATCGTATTAGAACCAGGAATGGTTGTTACTTGTGAACCGGGTATATATTTACCAGGCATCGGTGGCGTTAGAATTGAAGATGATACGATTGTAACTAAAGAGGGTAACGAAAACCTTAATACATCAACAAAAGAATTAGTTATTCTTTAATGAGTGAATAGTAGGAGGAACTTTTTGCATGATTTCAGTAAATGATTTTAAAACAGGTTTAACCATTGAAGTAGATAATGGGATTTGGCGTGTAATGGATTTCCAACACGTGAAACCAGGTAAAGGTGCGGCGTTTGTTCGTTCAAAATTACGTAATCTACGTACAGGAGCTATTCAAGAAAAAACTTTCCGTGCGGGTGAAAAAGTAGCTAAAGCACAAATTGATAATCGTAAAATGCAATATTTATATGCTAATGGTGATCAACACGTCTTTATGGATACAGAATCTTATGATCAAATTGAATTAAGTGCTTCAGCAATTGAATATGAATTGAAGTTCTTAAAAGAAAATATGGAAGTTTCCATTATGTTATATCAAAGTGAAACATTAGGTGTTGAATTGCCAAATACGGTAGTACTTGAAGTAACTGAAACAGAACCTGGCATCAAAGGTGATACGGCCTCTGGTGGTACAAAACCAGCCATTTTAGAAACAGGCTTAAGTGTGCAAGTACCTTTCTTTGTGAACCAAGGCGATCAGCTTATTATTAACACAACAGATGCTTCTTACGTATCTCGTGCTTAATTTTTGCGTTTGATGACTTGTTATTTTCGTGATCTTATAGTAATATAATAATCAACTTGCTGCGTTGTTCGTTTGTATATGAAGTTTCAACCTTTACGTTAATTTAGGGAGCTTAAGATCATAATTGAAATAACATGCCTACATTGTTTAGGACGTTAGGAAGATTATTGCAAGCACCCACCTGGTGGAGCAGGTATGAAACTCCATATAAATCGGCGGCAACAGCGGCTACTTGATTTACTAATGAAGACATTTGAGATGATTCTCAGATGTCTTTTTTACGTTTCAACCTTTAGAATGACTTCCAAAGAGAGGTTAAAGTAAGTCGAAGTTTACAATAAAATGAAGATAACAAGTAAGTCTTATAAACCCGATTGGTTTACTTTATAAAAGCATGAGTAAAATTTTTTACAACCATCTTAAAGATAAAGGTGGGAATTCCCCCACCTATTATACTTCCATCATTAATCCCATTGATAACCCAATAATTCCGCCATTTTTTTAGGAATATCCGTATTATCCAACATACCATGGAAATGTTCTGCACCTGCACCGTATGCAAATAACGGAACTGGATTGGCTGTATGGCCACCCGCACTGCTTATACTACGGATTTGGTGATTAACGATACCAGTATTATATCTTTCTGAGATAAAGCTACCAAGTTCCCATGCAGCTTTATTTTTTTTGTATACTTTTCCCCGAGCGTTCATTAATCTTGCATTGAGCTGTATACCTTCTTCCTCAGTTAAAACAATCCCAGTATATTTAACTAAATTGTCTACTATGTGAGAGGTAATGAATTTACCATCCTCTCCCATTTTCGTTTGTGCAAGCACATATTCTGGTGAAGCTTGAATTTTTTTTATCATCTTTCGCTTTAGTGGTTCGGTCGCAGAAATACCCATTGTTTCATGATCAGCAACAACAACTATCAAAGTATCTGAACGGTTATGAGCCCATTCGACGGCCGTTTTCACAGCCTCATCAAATTCTACTGTTTCTCTCCAAACACTTGCTATATCTGCTGAATGGGCTGCATGGTCAATTCTTGCCCCTTCCACCATTAAAAAGAAACCATTTCCATTATTAAGCTTTTGTAGTGCTGTTTTTGTCATTTCACTTAAGCTGGGTTCTGTGCCATCTGTATATTTGCGGTCTATTTTAAATGACAGATGATACGGAGCAAAAAGGCCCAGCAGTTTACCCTCTGTCTGATTGCTTAATAAATCATGTCTATTTCTGACAATGGTATAACCTAACTTCTTTGCTTTTTCTAACAGGGCAGGACCATAAAAAACTTCTCCCCCACCTAACATGACATCAGGGGCGAGTGTGAGTTGTTGCTTCGCAATATCCGCCTGATCTGCCCAACGATTAAGAACGCTTGCTGTGAAAGCGGCAGGTGTGGCATCCGTGATGGCATTGGTGGAGATGATACCAGTCTTTTTCTTTTGCTCTTTAAATAAATCGAGGATGCTTTTTACCTCCTTGCCATCTGGCGTGACTCCGATCATTTCATTATTGGTTTTGCTTCCTGTTGCGAGGGCAGTACCGGCAGCAGCAGAATCAGTTACGACTCGATTAGCAGAATAGGTTTGAACAAGGGCACTAAAGGGGAGGGAAGTCAGAAACAATTGCCCCTCTTTACCTCTTTCCAATTCGCGCGCTATCTCTAGTTGGCCCACCCCCATACCATCTCCAATCATATAGATAATGTTTGTAGGTTTGTTTCCTTCTGCCGTAACAGACGAAGTATTTATTAGTAGTAATAAAGAAAAACATAGAATAGATAAGTACTTTAATTTCCTCACACATTTCACATCCTCTTTAATAGATTGTCATGTGAATTATTGTCTCTCTTTTAATAATAATTATTTGTTATCTGGTCATACGTTAGATTCATCTTGCATACATTGAGAGTAGAAAAGAGCAAGTCCTATGGAGACAAAGGAAAGGGAGGACTTTCGAGGTGGAAACAATTCTAGCATTTTTACCACGTTCAATCTCACAACAGTTACGGCAATTACCAACTCGTCAGTTAGCAGAAATAGAGGAAATTAGGATTAGGACTCATCGCCCGATTGAAGTTGTTACACATGGTAACTATGTTTTGTTACCTTATCAAGCAACGGAAGAGGATGCGATTCATTTATTAGATAAGATGAGTCACTTCTCTATTTATACTTTGGAAGAAGAGTTACGTAGAGGTTATATCACGATAGAGGGCGGTCACCGGGTCGGACTAGCAGGTAAAGTTATTTTAGAAGGCGGACAAGTAAAAGTGATTAGAGATGTCGCTTCTTTTAACATTCGTATTGCTAAAGAAAAAATCGGGATTGCCGAAACTGTTGCTCATCATATTTATCAGAATGGTTGGATGCATACAGTTATTATCGGCCCTCCACAAACTGGAAAGACAACTTTGCTTAGAGATTTAGCGAGAATGGTCTCTAGTGAAAATAAATACACAACTGCTAAAAAAGTAGGCATCGTCGATGAAAGATCAGAAATAGCTGGAAGTATTCATGGTATACCACAAATGAGGTTTGGTCCGCGTGTTGATGTTTTAGATGCGTGCCCAAAAGCTGAAGGTATGATGATGATGATTCGCTCGATGAGCCCAGATGTCCTTGTGGTCGATGAATTGGGTAGCAAAGCAGATGTAGAAGCCGTATTAGAAGCAGTTAATGCCGGTATAAAGTTAATTACTACTACCCACGGCTTCTCGTATGAAGATATAAAAAAACGTCCGTTAATGGCACCTTTACTTGAATTAGATATATTTGAACGTTTTGTTGAACTTAATAGACGTGCAGGACCGGGAAATATACAAGCTGTCAAAGACGGTAATGGTATGCGGTTATATAGGAAGCAAGAGGTATTAGGACCATGATTAAAATAGTGGGAGCAATACTTATCATCGTAGCAACTACTCTCGTAGGATTTGAGATATCAAAACGATTAAGTGAAAGGCCACGTCAACTAAGGCAGCTAAAGAGTGCCTTGCAATCATTAGAAGCGGAAATCATGTATGGCCACACTCCATTACATGAGGCATCACGACGCCTCGCTTCTCAATTAAGTCAACCAGTTTCGTTATTCTTTGCTGATTTTGCTTCTCGGCTAACAGAAACTGAAACGACAGTAATGAGGGCCTGGGAGAATAGCTTGAATCACATTTGGAAAAAAACGGCTCTGAAAAACAGTGAATTTGAAATCATGAAACAATTTGGAGAGACATTAGGGCGACATGATCGCATCTCCCAACAAAAGCAAATTTTGCTGACATTAGCCCATCTGGAACGTGAAGAAGTAGATGCGCATGAGAAACAGGCAAAATACGAAAGAATGGCGAAAAGCCTCGGGTTTTTATCAGGACTTCTGCTAATTATTTTATTAATGTAGAGAAAATTTCTCATGTTTGAGTGTAGGAGGAGAAAATAATGGGATTAGATGTCGAGATTATTTTTAAAATTGCCGGTGTTGGGATAGTCGTCGCTTTTTTACACACGATTCTTGACCAAGTGGGAAAGAAAGAATATGCCCAATGGGTCACTTTGTTTGGATTTATCTATATTTTATTTCTGGTTGCATCAGTGGTAGATAACCTCTTTCAAAAAATCAAATCAGTATTCTTATTTCAATAAGAAGGGAGAGGTATGCCATTGATATTCTTAAAATAGTAGGCATTGCTTTAATAGCTACATTCTTGGCACTAATTATCAAAGAACAAAAACCTAACTTTGCTTTTCTTTTAGTTGTTTTTGTTGGTTGTACGATTTTTTTATATCTTGTCGATCAGATATATATGATTATTCATATGATAGAGCGCATTGCTGTTAATGCCAATATTAATATGGTGTATTTGGAGACCATACTGAAAATAGTGGGTATTGCCTATATTGCAGAATTTGCCTCGCAAATTACGAAAGATGCTGGTCAAGGTGCAATTGCTGCAAAGATTGAGATGGCAGGGAAGATTTTTATCTTAGCAATGGCTATCCCGATATTAACGGTTTTGATTGAAACAATTATTCAAATGATCCCAAGTTAATCAGTGTAAAGAGAAAATGAAGGAGCCACCCATGCGGTGTGAATAGAAAATGACAACATCATAAGAGAGTAGCACCTTCCCTATATAAAGAGGTGTAAAAGATGAAGCACTATTTATTGAAAACATTGCTGTTTAGTATGTTGTTTATTTTCATGACAAGCCACATTGTACATGCCTCAGATGAAGAGGCAGATAAACCAGATGAATACCGAACTGAAGAAGCTCAAGAAGTTTTTAATCCGGAAGATATTGTAGAGTCACAAATAGATACACTCCATTTGGATGAATTAAAGGGATTCTGGGAAGATATCACCAATGAATATGGAGGTTTTTTGCCGGAAAGTCAAAAGGGCAGCATTTACGATTTTATAAAAGGTGAAAAAGAGTTTTCGTTTGATCAATGGGCATTAGGCATACTTAAATTCGTTTTTCATGAATTTGTTGTAAATGGAAAACTTTTAGGAACCTTAATCTTACTAGCTGTATTTAGCATGTTTCTGCAATCATTGCAAAATGCTTTCGAATCCGGAACAGTAAGTAAAGTCGCTTATGCGATTGTTTTGATGGTATTGGTTATTTTAGCATTGAATAGCTTCCATATCGCGATGGAGTATGCAAGTGATACTGTCCATAAGATGACTTCATTCATTCTAGCGCTCATTCCTTTGCTGCTAGCATTAATTGCCTCCTCAGGTGGACTCATCTCAGCAGCCTTTTTTCATCCAGTTATTCTCTTCTTAATGAATACGAGTGGTGTGTTAATTCAATATGTTGTGTTTCCTTTGCTTTTTTTATCCACGCTACTGCATATCGTCAGTACTTTGTCAGATCAATATAAGGTTACACAATTGGGGAACCTCTTGAGGAATTGGAGTGTGGGCTTACTCGGTATTTTCCTTACTGTGTTTTTGGCTGTGATATCAATCCAAGGAGTTTCTACAGCCATTACAGATGGTGTCACACTAAAAACAGCGAAGTATGTAACAAGTAATTTTATCCCTGTAATCGGGCGAATGTTCACAGACGCAACGGATACGGTAGTGACAGCATCTGTATTATTGAAAAACACTGTCGGAATTGCTGGTGTCGCCATTTTGATGATTATAGTAGCTTTTCCTGCAATCAAAATATTAATGATTGCGTTTATATATAAATTTGCAGCAGCTGTTCTTCAACCTTTAGGCGGAGGGCCGATTATTAAATGTTTAGATATTATCAGTAAAAGTGTCATGTATGTATTTGCAGCATTAGCCATTGTGTCTCTTATGTTTTTTCTTAGTATTACTGTCGTGATCGTAGCTGGAAATCTCACGATGATGGTGAGATAGGGAGGGTCGCTAATGGAATTTTTAAAAGAATGGATTACAACAATTATCATATTTATTTTGCTAGCAACGGTTATTGATATGATTCTTCCAAGTTCAAAGCTACAGAAATACACAAAAATGGTTACGGGCTTATTATTAATAGCGATTATTTTAACTCCTATATTTAAATTTGTTTCTAGTGATTTCGAACAAACGATTATGTCGTTACCATCAATTGAGTCTACTTCTTCAAAAGAAGAAATAGAAAATTCAATAGAAATGCAAAAAAAAGAAATACAAGCCTCCTCTCGTGCATATGCTTTAGAAAACGTAGAAAAAGCCATGAAAGCATCGGCGAATGAGGAGTTGGTAGAAAAGTACGGTTTAGAAATTACAAAGATAGAAATGATTGAAGACGATAGGTCCGAGCTTGAGTTCCCTCAAAACCTTCAAAAGGTCTATGTGCAAGTACAACCAGTAGAAGAAGGGGAACAAGAAGCAGTTGAAGTTGTCCAAAATGTAGAAGTAGACACAGGAAAGCCGATTGAATCAGAAGCAACAACTACTGTCCCAGGTGATATTACTTCTCTTCTGTCTACTAATTGGGAAATCGATGAAAAAGTGATGGAAGTATTTTTAGAAGAAGGGGGGATGGCGAAAAACGATGGGTAAAAAAGGACCAATTACATTACTGAAAGAATGGTTATCAAAAGAAAAAGATGGCGAAAAAAAACCCGGTAAAGTTCAATACTTGATGATCGTTCTCTTATTTGGTGCCGCGATTATGCTAATTAGTAATATATTTTTTAATAATGACACGTCTGATGAAGTCTCTGTCTTTAACTCCGAGAGTGAGCAAACAGAGAAAGAGCAAGAAGTCTTTGGACAATCTAAACCACAATCAGCCAATTCAATTGCTGATTATGAAAAGGCATATGAAGCACAGATTAAAGAAGCGCTTGACACAATAGTTGGAGTGGATGATGTCTCTATTGTTGTAAATGTTGATTCCACAGAGAAAAAAGTATTAGAAAAAAATACAACGAATCAAGGACAAATTACTGATGAGACGGATAGAGAAGGTGGCAAAAGGGTGGTGGAAGATCAATCGAAAGAAGAACAGGTTGTCATCATCCGTGAAGGAGAAAAAGAAGTTCCAATTGTAATAGAAACAAAAAAGCCTGATATAAGAGGCGTTCTCATAGTAGCAAAAGGTGCTGATAATATCCAAGTGAAAACATGGATTGTGGAAGCTGTCTCACGTGTACTAGATGTACCTGCACATAAAGTTTCTGTTTTACCTAAGAAAAAATAATGTTTAAGGGGGATTTAATGATGTTATTAAAAAAGCAAACGGTATGGTTATTAACTATGTTGAGTTTAGTCGTTGTTCTGTCAATTTATTACTTAACTTCTCCAGATGGACAAATGAATCTTGCGGGAAATGACCAAGAAGAAAATGAAAATGCAGAAACCGGTGGTGCGGTAATTTCAGATGTAGCATCTGATGAAGAATTTGCCCAAGAGAGACTTGATCAAATGAACGAAAGAAGTATGGAAAAAGAAAGATTAACAGAAGTCGCAGCTTCGACAGAATTACCTGCAGAGGAAAGAAGTGAAGCGAAGGATCAACTTGATTCACTTAATGAGTTAGCTGCTAAGGAAGAAATGTTAGAGAACTTGATAAAATCAATGAACTACGAAGATGTTCTTGTGAAAGCTGATGGTGCCAATGTAAAAGTGGTTGTTAAGGCGGAAGAACAATCAAAAGCTGAAGCAAACAAGATTATTAGAGAAGTAATGAATGAGTTAGGCACACAAGCTTTGGTAGCAGTAGAATTTCAAGTAAGTAAGTAGTATGAAAACTGAGCGATGAATACAGTCGCTCAGTTTTTTGCATTTATTTATAGGGGAATGATAAAATAATTACAATAGTTAGATAATAGTTTTTGATAAGTGCATAATTTTTGTACGTGTTTGACTGATGAAATATTTTACATAGTTAAATAATCCGAGCCTAGCAAAAATGAAGAACTTCAACTTTCACTTGTTCTCTTAATAAATCAGAAGGAAAGAAAGGGATATAAGTGGTGTATTTAGAGGGAGACTTATTATTTGGATAATATTTACTATTAAAGTTAGTGTTGAACTTTCATTAGGTCTTAGCGTATGATTATAGTAGCTAGTCATAATTATTTTACATAACTAGTATTTCATCTATTAAAGTTGAAGCGTAAATGAAGAACAGGGGTGTAAGAATGCTAAAAGTCCAAGAAATTCGTGAATTGATTAAATTAGTTGATCAATCAAATATTGATGAATTTGTTTATGAACATGAAGGTACAAAAGTAGAAATGAAGAAAAATGTCACTGCTATTCAACCTGCAGCAGTACCAGTTGTTCAACCACAGGCACAGGCTGTAGTAGCGCCTCCTGAACAACCTCAGAAAACAGCAGCAGTCCAAATGGAAGTACAAAAAGTAGAACAAGTAAATGAAAAGAATGAAGATAAAGATACTTCAAATCTGCATCAAGTAGTTTCTCCTATGGTTGGAACTTTTTATCAGTCATCCTCACCAGATGCAGATGCATATGTAAAAGTTGGTTCTAAAATCACCAAAGATTCTATTCTGTGTATTGTTGAAGCAATGAAATTATTCAATGAAATCGAAGCAGAAGTAGATGGAGAAATTGTGGAAATTTTAGTTAAAGATGGTCAATTAGTTGAATACGGGCAACCATTATTTTTAGTGAAGCCTGAGTAAGGAGGGCTTTTGTCGATGATAAAAAAAGTATTAATCGCAAATAGAGGAGAAATCGCTGTACGTATTATTCGTGCATGTCGTGAAATGGGTATTGAAAGTGTAGCTGTCTATTCAGAAGGTGATAAAGAAGCTCTACATGTTCAGCTTGCTGATGAAGCTTATTGTATTGGTCCAGTTTCTTCAAAGGATAGTTACTTAAACTTCACTAGTATCATTAGTGTGGCGAAGTTAACAGATTGCGATGCGATCCATCCAGGTTACGGTTTTCTAGCAGAGAACAGTGACTTTGCAGAATTATGTCGCGAGTGTCATATTACATTCATTGGGCCAACTCCAGAAGCGATTGCCAAGATGGGTACGAAAGATATTGCTCGTGAAACGATGAAGGAAGCAGGCGTACCAATCGTACCTGGTTCAAATGGAATTATTGAAGACATTAGTGAAGCGCTTGAATTGGTGCAAAAAATAGACTATCCTGTTATTATAAAGGCAACTGCTGGCGGTGGCGGTAAAGGAATTCGCGTCGCACGTAATGAAGAAGAGTTAACGAAAGGAATCAACATTACACAGCAGGAAGCATTAACAGCTTTTGGTAATGCAGGTGTATACATTGAAAAATACATTGAAGATTTTAGACATGTAGAAATTCAAGTACTAGCAGATACTTATGGAAATACGATTCACCTTGGAGAGAGAGATTGTTCCATTCAGAGAAGATTGCAAAAACTACTTGAAGAAACGCCTTCTCCAGCCTTAGATGGTGAAACACGTGAAGAAATGGGGAAAGCTGCAGTAAAAGCTGCAGAAGCAGTAAATTATACCGGTGCAGGTACAATCGAGTTTATTTATGATTATCATAACCGTAAGTTTTATTTCATGGAAATGAATACACGTATTCAAGTGGAACATCCAGTAACAGAAATGGTAACAGGCGTTGACTTGATTAAAGAGCAAATTAAAGTTGCTTCTGGTGAACGTTTAGGTATGACCCAACAGGATGTTACTTATAGTGGATGGGCGATGGAATGTCGAATAAATGCAGAGAACCCGGCGAAAAACTTTATGCCATCAGCAGGGAAAATTTCGATGTACCTTCCACCAGGTGGTTTAGGTGTTCGTGTTGATTCTGCTGCATATCCTGGATATACGATTCCTCCGTATTATGATTCAATGATTGCAAAAGTGATTACTTATGGTGATACGAGGGAGGAAACAATTGCTAGAATGAAACGAGCACTAAGTGAATTCGTTATTGAAGGTGTTCATACTACAATCCCGTTCCACTTAAGACTTCTTGAGAATGAGAATTTTGTTGCAGGGGAGTTTAATACGAAATTCCTGGAATTGAATGACGTTATGAAATCTGAATAAGAATTGGAGGTTTCAAAATGAGCGATCAAAATATTCTAGAAATGAACCAAGAGGAAACAGGGTTAGGTAAGGTGGAAATTGCACCTGAAGTAATTGAAGTAATTGCAGGAATTGCGGCATCTGAAGTGGAAGGTGTTGCACAAATGCGCGGCAACTTCGCATCAGGTGTAGTTGAAAAATTAGGCAAGAAAAACCATGGAAAAGGTGTAAAAGTCGAATTAGCTGAAGAAGGCATTAAAGTGGATGTCTACTGTTTAATGAAATTTGGCGTATCTATTCCAACTGTTGCACAAAGTATTCAAGATAATATTCGTCAAGCTCTATTAAATATGACAGCGCTTGAAACGAAAGAAATTAATATTCATGTAGTTGGTATTCTTTTTGAAAGCCAAAAACAAGAAGATGAATACGAACAAGAAATATAAAAAGACAAAAAAAGCGACTAGAGACATCGGTGTCTTTAGTCGTCTTTTTTTTGTATTGATATATCCGCTTCATGACTTAAAGGTTTGTTTCAACAAATTTTAGATAAGTCTATTCATATTAATAACTATGTTCTCATTATTTAAAGTTCATCAGACTGTAAGGAAAAATAGAGGAAAAATTATTGACTACACTGTGCGAATCATAGTCAGTTATGCTATTATCTTCTTATGTGTTTTTTTATGTGTCGTTAAAGAAATCCACGAGGACATTTATATAATAGATTGAATGACAAAGGAGAAATAAGAATGAAAAGAAGAACAGCAAGAGAAAAAGCATTGCAAGCGCTATTTCAAATCGATTTAAGTGGAACGGAAATGAATGAGGCCATTCATCATGTGTTAGATGAACAGCGAGAGGATGCTTATTTAAACCATCTTGTCAGTGGTGTTCTTCAGCATAAAGCCCAGATTGATGAATTAATATCTAACAATCTGGAGAACTGGAAATTGGATCGTTTGGCAACCGTGGATCGCAATTTACTACGTCTTAGCACTTTTGAATTTGCTTTTAGCGAGGATGATATACCGGTTAATGTTGTTATTAATGAAGCCATTGAGATTGCAAAGATGTATGGAGACGACCAATCGCCAAAGTTTATAAATAGTGTATTATCAAAAATAAAAGATAATTATAGTGAGAATTAAGAGCATCTATTTTATGCGATTACATCATTTGAATCCGCTGCTTAAACTTTCCTATTACAATTAATTCGTTGTAATAAAGAAGGAGATAAGAATGGAAGAAAAGAGATATTTAACAGTTTACGCATTAACAAAATATATAAAGCGGAAATTTGATAGAGATCCACATTTACAACAAGTAATGGTCAAAGGTGAAATCTCAAATTTCAAGCGCCATTCGAGTGGTCATATGTATTTTACATTAAAAGATGAGAAATCAAGAGTTCTTGCAGTGATGTTTACAAGATACAATCAAACGATGAAATTTGTCCCTGAGAATGGGATGAATGTTCTTATTACCGGTGATTTGTCCTTATATGAAGCAAGTGGACAATATCAAATATATGTGAAAGAAATGACCCCTGATGGTATTGGTGACCTTTATCTAGCCTATGAACAGTTAAAACAGAAACTTGAAAAGGAAGGGTTGTTCTCAGAGAAATATAAGCAACCGATTCCTAAGTATCCGAAAGCGATCGGGCTGATTACTTCACCAACTGGTGCAGCAATCAGAGATATGATTACAACATTGAAACGCCGATATCCTGCTGTTCCTATTTATATTTACCCAGCACTTGTACAAGGAAAAGGGGCCGCACCTTCCATCACTCAACAAATCAATCGAGCGAATGAAAGGAAAGAGGTTGATGTATTAATTGTTGGTAGAGGTGGAGGTTCAATTGAAGAGTTATGGGCATTTAATGAAGAAGAAGTGATTAGAGGTATATTTGCTTCATCTATCCCAATTATATCAGCGGTTGGTCACGAGACGGATTTTACGATTGCAGACTTTGTCGCAGATTTAAGGGCACCGACCCCGACCGGTGCTGCTGAGCTTTCAGTGCCTCATATAGATGACCTAAGTGAACGGATCCATAACCAACAAGCACGGATGATCCGAGCAACGAGGGAGAGGTTAACAAGGCAGTTTGAACGTCTTCATAGAGTGGAGAAATCTTATGCTTTTCGATACCCCCAAAAACTTTATGAGCAAAAATTAGAACAAGTTGATCGTACGAAAGAACAATTAATTAAAAGTACAATACGTTTATTAAAATATAAGCAGGAACAAGTCGATCAGCAACGAAAACGCTTGCTAAGAACACCACCACACTCATTAGCCATAGAAAGCAGAAAGCTATATATAGATATGAATAAACGGTTAAGGCGTTCCATGAATGTCATGAATGAGCGAAAGCAAAGGGAATTCTCACATCTTATATCAAAATTAGAGACGTTAAGTCCTTTAAAGATTATGGACCGTGGTTATAGTTTACTGTATTCGGAAAAAGAAGAACTCATCAAATCTATTCATCAAGTTAAACAAAATGACGAAATAAAAGTAAAGGTAAAAGATGGAACGATCTTAGCTGAAGTAAAGAATATAATCGATAATCGAGGTGAAAAGTAATGGCTAAAGAGAAAACACCTACTTTCGAAGAAGCAATGGAGCAGCTTGAGCAAATCGTAGAAAAGTTAGAGGAAGGGGATGTCCCTCTAGAAGAGGCTATTTCCATTTATAAAAATGGGATGGAACTTTCCAAGCTTTGTCACGATAAACTAAAAAATGTAGAAGAACAATTAACAGAAATGATTACTGATGATGGAAAAAAACAGCCGTTTGTTATACATGAGGAGGAGTAGGGAGAATGGGTGAGTCACTACAAGCTTTTTCACAACATCATAAAACACTACTGGAAGAGAAAATGGCATCCTTTGTAGAGAGATTAGAATCTCCAGCTGTGCTAAAAGAAGCAATGCAATATTCTTTATCGGCTGGAGGTAAACGCATCAGACCTTTATTGCTCTTCGCTACTTTAGCTGCTTATGGACAAGAAACAATTAAAGGGCTTAACAGTGCATGCGCACTTGAAATGGTGCACACATACTCTCTTATTCACGATGACCTTCCTAGTATGGATGATGATGATTTAAGAAGAGGAAAGCCGACAAACCATAAAGTGTATGGGGAAGCCAATGCAATCTTAGCAGGGGACGCGCTTTTAACTTTTAGCTTTCAATTAATTGCAGAAACGGATGAAGCATTTGCTTCTCCTGAAGCTAAATTAGCTTTAATTAAAGAATTTGCTCAATCAGCAGGAGCAGAAGGCATGGTTGGTGGCCAAGTTGCTGATATGTTGGGTGAAAAGAAAACACTTACACTTCCTGAATTAGAATACATTCATGTACATAAAACAGGAAAGTTACTAAGTTTTGGTGTCATGGCTGGTGCCATTTTAGCTGGTGCCTCAGATAAGGAAAAGCAGCTTTTACTTGAATTTTCCACACATTTAGGTCTAGCCTTCCAAATAAGAGATGACATTTTAGATTTAGAAGGTTCTGAGGAACTAATTGGTAAGCCGGTAGGTAGTGATGAAGTCAATGCGAAAAGTACTTATCCAAGCATATTAACAATGAATGGTGCAAAAGCAGCTCTTGATGAGCATACACAGTTAGCGAAAGAAAAATTAGCAAAAACAGGTTTGAATACTTATTACTTGGAAAAAATTACAGATATGCTAGCTGAAAGAAACCATTAAAAGGGATAACATTTGGCTTATTTTTATTTTTGCTGTAATCTAGTACTAATCATGAAAAGGAAATGAGAAGAAGTATACTCAATTTATGAATAAGTAATGAAAGTGAGTGATCCGTCTTATGGATCTGTTATCAATTAAAGACCCAAGCTTTTTAAAGAAGCTCTCTAATGAGGAATTAGAGAATCTAGCCTCGGAAATTAGACATTTTTTGATTGAAAAATTGTCAGTTACTGGTGGCCATATTGGGCCTAATCTAGGTGTTGTTGAATTGACCATTGCTCTGCATAAAGCGTTTGATAGCCCAACAGATAAAATTTTATGGGATGTTGGGCATCAGTCATATGTTCACAAAATCCTTACTGGTAGAGCTAGCCAATTCGATACGTTAAGAAAGTATAAAGGATTATGCGGGTTTCCTAAAATGATCGAAAGTCCTCATGATGTATGGGAAACCGGCCATAGCTCCACCTCTTTATCAGGTGCTATGGGAATGGTCATTGCAAGAGATATTAAAAAAGAAAATAGCCATGTGATACCAGTAATAGGGGACGGTGCCTTGACTGGTGGAATGGCATTAGAAGCGCTCAACCATATTGGTCACGAGCAGAAAAACATGATTGTTGTTTTGAATGATAATGAAATGTCAATCGCTCCTAATGTTGGCGCCCTTCATAATGTTTTAGGTCGTCTTAGAACTGCGGGGAAATACCAATGGGCAAAAGATGAGTTAGAAGCTTTTCTGAAAAAGATCCCAGCTGTCGGTGGTAAAATTGCTTCAACAGCTGAAAGATTAAAAGATAGCTTAAAGTATTTACTTGTTTCAGGCGTGTTTTTTGAGGAACTCGGCTTTACTTATCTTGGACCAATTGATGGTCATAATTATGAAGAATTATTTGAGAACATTAATTATGCCAAGAAAACAGAAGGTCCAGTTCTCTTACATGTAATTACGAAAAAAGGAAAGGGTTTTGAACCTGCAGAACGTGATACAGTTGGTACTTGGCATGGAACAGGCCCTTATAAAACGGAAACAGGTGACTTCCTGAAACCTGTTAATACTGCACCGGCATGGAGTAAGTTAGTTAGTGAAACAGTCAGAGAATTGGCAAGAGAAGATGAACGAATTGTTGCCATTACGCCTGCGATGCCTGTGGGATCTAAGTTAGAAGGTTTTGCAAGTGAATTTCCCGATCGCATGTTTGATGTAGGAATAGCGGAACAACATGCGGCTACAGTAGCGGCAGGTCTTGCTACACAAGGAATGAAGCCATTTTTAGCAATTTATTCGACATTTTTACAAAGAGCGTATGATCAAGTGGTCCACGATATTGCTAGGCAAAACCTAAATGTTTTTATTGGGATCGATCGTGCTGGGTTAGTAGGTGCTGATGGAGAAACGCACCAAGGTGTTTTCGATATTGCCTTTTTAAGACATTTACCAAATATGGTACTGATGATGCCAAAAGATGAAAATGAAGGTCGTCATATGACATATACCGCTATTCAATACAATGATGGTCCAATTGCAATGAGGTTTCCAAGAGGAAATGGACTTGGAGTTGAGATTGATGAGAAGATGACGGCACTTCCAATTGGTTCATGGGAAGTGTTAAAAGAAGGTAAAGACGCAGCTATTTTAACATTTGGAACAACCATTCCAATGGCTATGGAAGCGGCAGCTCTTCTTGAAGCGAAAGGCTATTCAGTAAAAGTTGTTAATGCCCGTTTTATTAAACCATTAGATGAGACAATGTTACATGATATTTTAAGTATGAACATGCCTATTTTGACAGTTGAAGAAGCCGTCTTACAAGGTGGATTTGGTAGCGCCGTGTTAGAATTTGCTCATGATCATCATTACCATCATGCGAAAGTGGATAGACTTGGTATCCCGGATCATTTTATTGAACATGGTAGTGTGGACAAACTCTTAGAAGAGATAAATTTAACATCTGAAGAAATTGTAAAGCGCATGAGTAGATTAGCTGAAAAAAAACAAAAGAGGGCATGAAGCGATAATGAGTAAAAAGGAACGAGTGGATGTTCTTCTTGTAGAACGAGGCTTGGCAGAAACAAGAGAGAAAGCAAAAAGAGCGGTAATGGCAGGCATCGTCTATAGTAATGAAATGAGGCTAGATAAACCTGGAGAAAAGGTAAAGAGTGATATTCCATTACAAATCAAAGGGAAAGCAATGCCTTACGTAAGTAGAGGTGGCTTAAAGCTCGAAAAAGCATTAGAGGTATTTGATTTAACCGTTGAAGATAAAATTCTATTAGATATTGGGGCATCAACAGGGGGCTTTACAGATTGTGCATTGCAAAATGGGGCACAAATGTCTTATGCCCTAGATGTTGGATATAATCAGTTAGCCTGGAAGCTAAGACAGGATGAACGTGTGGTTGTAATGGAGCGGACTAATTTTCGCTATGTTACACCTGCTGATTTAGTCGGTCAAATGCCAAATTTAGCTTCCATTGATGTCTCATTTATATCTTTACAACTAATTCTTCCTGTTTTGCGAACATTACTCGTACCTGGTAGCGACGTGATCGCATTAATCAAGCCTCAATTTGAAGCAGGAAGAGAACAAGTTGGGAAGAAGGGAATTGTTCGTGATTCGTCAGTACATGAACAAGTAATTGATAAAATTCTAACCTTCGCTCAAACGGAAGGATATCATATTAAAGGCTTATCCTATTCTCCGATTACAGGTGGAGATGGTAATATTGAATTCCTCGCTCATTTGCAGTGGCCACATGGTTCAGAGGAAGTGCATGCTACCAATGATTTTGATATCCAATCAGTAGTAGAAGAAGCCCACAAGCAATTAAAAGCAAAACTGAAAGAATGAACACAGACTAAAGTGAGCAGGCTAGGGGAGCATTTTCCAGCCTGTTCTTTTGTGTCAGGCATCATAACGGATATAAATGAGATTTGAAATTCTCTTATGAAACAATCTTTTTTACCAAAAAAACACAAATTATGCAGAATAAATTGTACAATATAGAGAAAATCAGCTAACATATGAATTAAAAGATAATAAGAATCGTGTTGCTGATTTCAGGCAGCGCTTTGTATTCATAGAGGTGAAAAGAATGAATAAAGGACAACGACATATTAAGATTAGGGATTTAATTACGAACAATGATATTGAAACCCAAGATGAACTAGTAGAAGAGTTAAGAAATGCTGGGTTTAACGTCACACAAGCAACGGTTTCAAGAGATATTAAAGAACTACATTTAGTGAAAGTTCCCCTTTTGGATGGAAGATATAAGTACAGTTTACCAGCTGATCAACGCTTTAACCCTTTACAAAAATTAAAGCGTAACTTAATGGATGCATTTGTTCGTCTAGATTCTGCCGGTCATTTACTTGTGATGAAAGTTTTGCCAGGGAATGCAATGGCGATTGGTGTATTGATGGATAACCTAGATTGGGATGAAATATTAGGAACAATTTGTGGCGACGATACTTGCTTAATTATCTGTCGAACACCTGAAGAAGCTGAAGTGATTTCCAAAAGATTTTTAGAAATGCTATAAGCTGGGGTGAAATGTCAGTGTTAAATGAAATATCAATTAGAAACTTTGCTATTATCGAATCAATCACAATTGCCTTTAATAAAGGTCTAACTGTGCTTTCAGGAGAAACAGGAGCAGGAAAATCAATTATTATTGACGCCGTTCACCTGCTTGTTGGTGGCAGGGGTTCTTCAGAGTATGTAAGACATGGTGAAGAGAAAGCTGAGATAGAGGGTTTATTCATATTAGATGATGAACAACATCCGTGTTACAAACGGGCGCAAGAATTTGGTATAGATATCGATGAAGGAATGTTGATTCTAAGACGAGATATATCTAAATCAGGTAAAAGTGTCTGTCGAATAAATGGAAAACTTGTAACCATTTCTATTCTTCGAGAAATTGGTAGTACTCTAATTGACATACATGGTCAACATGAACACCAAGAATTAATGAATGAAAGTTTGCATTTGCCTTTATTAGATCAATTTGGTGGTACCAAAATCGCTAAAAGCAGACAAGAATACGAAGAGGTCTATAGAGAATACGAGCAAACAATGAAAAGAATCAAGACATTAACAGAAAATGAACAGCAAATGGCTCATCGCCTGGATCTTATTCAATTTCAATATGAAGAAATAACAAACGCCAATTTAAAATTGAATGAAGATGATGCACTTTTAGAAGAGCGAAACCGCTTACTTAATTTTGAGAAGATGTATGAAGGCGTAAAAATTAGCTATAATGCTTTGCAAGGAGAACAAAAAGGGCTTGATTGGATTAGTTTAGCTATGAATCACCTTCAACAATCGGCAGAAGTTGATGAAGAGTTAGTTGAGTTGCAAGAAGTTGTTGCCAACAGTTTTTATCAATTAGAGGACACGGTAGCTATTTTAAGGAGTAAATTAGATTTTATGGAATTTGATCCTGTTCGATTGAATGAAATTGAAGAGCGATTAAATGAAATCAATATGCTCAAACGAAAATATGGACCATCAATAGAGGAAATATTGGAATATGTTGCAAAGATTGAGGAAGAAATTGAAACATTAACCAACAAAGAAACTCATATCGAACACTTGCTCAAGCAGGCTAAAGAATTACAAGCTGATTTACTTGTCGAAGGAAAGGAATTGAGTGAATTAAGAAGAAATGCTGCGGAACGATTAACAAAAATGATTCATCGTGAATTAAAAGCACTTTATATGGAAAAGACTGTATTTGAGGTCCATTTTATTACGGATAAAGAAAGCTTTCATAAAAAAGGTATTGATACAGTCGAATTTTACTTATCCACTAACCCAGGAGAACCGTTAAAACCATTATCAAAAATTGCATCAGGTGGTGAACTATCCCGAATTATGCTTGCTTTAAAGAGTATCTTTTCTAAACATCAAGGGGTAACATCTATTATTTTTGATGAAGTTGATACAGGGGTAAGCGGAAGAGTCGCACAAGCTATAGCCGAAAAAATTCATCAAGTAGCGATTGATTCGCAAGTTCTTTGCATTTCCCATTTGCCACAAGTAGCTGCAATGGCAGATACGCATTTATTTATTTCTAAAACACTCAAAGCTGGCCGTACAAAAACAACGGTAAAGCCGTTGGATGACGAGGAAAAGATTAAAGAAATTGGTCGTATGATCTCTGGTGTGGAAATGACTGAACTGACAAGGGAGCATGCGAAGGAATTACTGAGCCTTGCCAAAAATGTAAAAATACCATGAAAAGCTATCCAATGGAGGGTAGCTTTTTTTATTAAGTTGCCAGTTATAATTGCTCTTGAAGCAGGCAAAATTATATATGTAGCCATGAAACAAGAAGCGAGGAGAGTGTTGAAATGACAAGAGATATATTGAGAAAAATAATTGGTGGAATTCTCCTTGTTTCAATCATATGTATAGGATTTTCTAAACCGTTTCAAGAGTATATTCACATTCCTATAAACCTTACCGTATTTGAGGGTGAACAAGTACGATATAATATGGCGGAAACAGTAAATGCAACAACACAAGCACCCGATGGACAATTGGCGGTTGTTCAGGATAAAGAAGTCATTACACTCTCTGCTAATGAACCAGGCAAGAATGAAATGTTTCTTGATTTGGCTGGTTTTCCGATAAAAAAAGTAGATGTGGAAGTTTTAAAGGACTTTAAAGTTATACCGGGTGGGCAATCAATAGGTGTAAAATTGAATACAGTTGGCGTATTGGTGGTCGGACATCACCAAATTAATACAATAAATGGAAAGATGTCACCGGGAGATTTAGCAGGTATTAAAATAGGTGATATTATTACAGAAATAAACGGAACAAAAATTGAAAAAATGTCTGATGTTGCTCCATTTGTACAAGCAGCAGGAGATAGTGGTAAACCCCTAAAAATATCAGTTACTCGTGATGAAGGGAAATTTGAGACAGAATTATTACCATTGAAAGATAAAAATGAACCAAACTTTAAGCTTGGATTATATATACGTGATTCAGCGGCTGGAATAGGCACAATGACTTTTTATCATCCACAATCAAAAAAATATGGTGCTCTTGGTCATGTTATTTCTGATATGGATACAAAAAGGCCAATTGTCGTTGATGATGGTCAAATACTACGGTCTACTGTTACTTCCATTGAAAAGGGGAGTAATGGGAATCCAGGAGAAAAATTAGCACGCTTTAAAGATGAAAAAGAAGTTATAGGCAACATTGATCGAAATAGTCCATTTGGCATTTTTGGAAGGCTTAATCGTGGATTGGCTAACGGGCTAATGGATAAACCAATGCCAATTGCTCTTTCACATCAAGTAAAGGAAGGACCAGCAAAAATTCTAACAGTCGTTGAAAATGATAAAGTTCAACTGTTTGATATCGAAATTGTTAGTACGATCCCGCAAAAATTTCCTGCTACAAAAGGAATGGTCATTAAGGTCACTGACGATGAATTGCTCGAAAAAACAGGGGGTATTGTCCAGGGTATGAGTGGCAGCCCGATTATTCAAAAGGGCAAGGTTATAGGAGCGGTAACACATGTTTTTGTGAATGACCCGACCAGTGGTTATGGTGTGCATATTGAATGGATGTTAAATGAAGCGGGCATTAATATTTACGAAAACCATGAAGAGCGAGCATCTTAAACAAAAAAGCGGTTTTGCCCGCTTTTTTGTTTGTTTAGATATATAAGGTGAATGTGGATTTAAATCATTCAATTTGAAAAAGCATGACTAACATATATATGTTAAAATAAGCAAAGAAACAAAGATTTTTCGACAATGAAGAAGAAAGATATCGATTATAGTCGAAAAATAGAGGAAAACAAAGAAAACTTAAGATTTTATTAGTTTTTTAAAGAAAAATAAAATTTGGTAAAGGATTTTTATCCCCTTTGTCGAAATTGTCACTTAGCAAATAGAGACAAAAAAATAGAAAATAGATTCAACTATGGGTTGAGGAGGAAAAAATTAGTGAAAAAAATCAAAGTATGTGTAGTTGATGACAATCGAGAGCTAGTAGCTTTACTTGAAGAGTATATTTCTTCTCAAGAAGATATGGAAATAGTCGGAGTCGCGCATAATGGACAAGACTGTTTAAATATTCTTGATGAAATCGAAACAGATGTGCTTGTATTAGACATCATTATGCCGCATCTTGATGGACTTGCAGTTCTCGAAAAAATGAGAGAACTTAACTTAAAAACTCTTCCTAGCGTTATTATGTTAACTGCTTTTGGTCAAGAAGACGTGACAAAGAAAGCTGTTGATCTTGGTGCATCTTATTTTATATTGAAACCTTTTGACATGGATAATTTGGCTAGTCATATCCGCCAAGTGAGCGGAAAATCAAGTCCGATGATTCGTAAATCACCTTCTACAACCAATTACCGTTCACAAGCAGAGCCAAAACCCAAAAATCTCGATGCAAGTATTACAAGTATCATACATGAAATTGGTGTGCCTGCTCATATAAAGGGTTACTTATATTTAAGAGAGGCGATTTCAATGGTATATAATGATATTGAGTTACTTGGCTCGATTACAAAAGTTCTGTATCCTGACATTGCCAAAAAGTATAATACAACAGCTAGTAGAGTGGAAAGGGCAATTCGTCATGCAATTGAAGTGGCATGGAGCAGAGGGAATATTGACTCTATCTCTTCTTTATTTGGCTATACAGTCAGCATGACAAAGGCCAAGCCAACAAACTCAGAATTCATTGCAATGGTTGCCGATAAGTTAAGGTTAGAGCATAAGGCTTCTTGAAAAAGCTAGGCGTGTGAACATATCGTCCACACGAATAAACAAAAAAGCGTCAGCATTTTTATTATGCTGACGCTTTTTATGATTCTTTCTTAAAACGGTCTTGCACTTTATTTCTTTTACGATCACGATGCAAAATAAATCCGGCAATAAAGCCAATTCCTAATATAACAAATAATAATCCACACACAAACTGCAAAGGTAAAGATGGGAAAGGGCTTTGTAAAATGCCAAATACCATATCCCTCATTAATTTAATTCCGTATACCGCTAAAACACCGGGAAGTACAAGTATCATTAATGCAATTAGTCTAATCATATTTTTCCTTTCTTCCGCTGCTAAAATATTCAATAAACTCATTATATATGATAGGAAACGTTTATTAAAGGGAGATTTCATAGGTGCATCATATGAGAAAAAATATTAACACTAACAGTATAAGATATTTGTCAACAAGAACAATTAAGGTTACATTATAAATGAAAGAAATTGCATAGTAGATTTGAAAGAATATTCAGGGTAAGGTGAAAGTATGCAAAAAGTAATTATCATCGGGGCTGGTCAAGGTGGCTCCTCGATATATCGATTATTGAAAGAAACAGAAATGTTAATAGTAACAGCGGTTGTTGATATTAATCGCGAAGCAAAAGGACTTCAACTTGCGAGTGAAGATGGTGTGCAAATTGGTTATGATTGGCGCCAATTTATTAAAGAACCTGTTGATATTATTATTGAAGTAACAGGAGATGAAGAAGTTAGTAAACAAATTAGATCTTCAATCAAAGAAGAGGTAATTTTTATCCCTGGTAGTGTCGCTTATTTAATGGCCAAACTTTTGTCTCAAAAGGAAGAGCTCATATCCGCACTTTCTAATCAAACATATAAATTCAACCTCATATTTAATACGACCGATAACGGTATGATCGTCATCAATCCTGACGAGGAAATTATACTTTTTAATAAAAGCGCAGAAACGATGACAGGAATAGAAAAGAAACAGGCGATAGGTAAAAAGATCGGAGATGTAATTAGCGGAAGCTTACTGCCGAGAGTGTTGCATTCAAGGAGAGTGGAAACAAACCAAGAGTTTGTTTTAGGTAGTGGGTTGAAAATTATAACTACGAGAATTCCTGTAATCGGTGATAACGGTCAATTAATCGGTGCGGTTTCTATTTTTAAAGACATTACGGAATTAGTTGATTTAGCTGAAGAAATTACTGATTTGAAAAATTTAAAAACAATGCTTCAAGCTATTATACAATCAAGTGATGAAGCGATCTCTGTAGTAGATGAAGATGGGAAGGGGTTAATTATTAACCCGGCCTATTCAAAAATCACTGGATTAGCAGAAGAGGAAGTCATTGGTAAACCGGCAACTGCTGATATCTCAGAAGGTGAAAGTGTTCATATGAAGGTGCTTAAAACACGCAGAGCCATCAGGGGTGTACCAATGCGTGTAGGTCCGAAGAGAAAAGAAGTTGTCGTCAATGTAGCTCCGGTAATTGTAGATGGTATTTTAAAAGGAAGCGTCGGGGTTTTGCATGACGTTTCAGATCTACAAAGTATGAGTCGCGAATTAAACCGCGCGAGACAAATTATTCGAAATTTAGAAGCTAAGTATACTTTTGAAGATATTATTGGTCAGTCTGATGAAATGGCCATTGCTATTGAACAAGCTAAACTTGGAGCAAAAACGCCAGCAACCGTTCTATTGAGAGGTGAATCTGGAACAGGTAAAGAATTATTTGCACATGCCATTCATAATGCAAGTGACCGTAAATATAATAAATTTGTTCGTGTAAACTGTGCTGCCTTATCGGAATCACTACTGGAAAGTGAATTATTTGGTTATGAGGAAGGTGCTTTTTCTGGCGCGAAAAGAGGCGGAAAAAGGGGTTTATTTGAAGAAGCGGATAAAGGAAGTATCTTTTTGGATGAAATTGGCGAGTTAACTGCCAGCACACAGGCTAAACTATTAAGGGTGCTACAAGAAGGAGAGATTACCCGAGTAGGTGGTACAAAGCCTCTTCAGATTAACGTCCGAATTATTGCTGCAACCAATGTTAATCTGGAAAAAGCCATTGCGAACGGCGGATTTAGAGAGGATTTATACTACCGTTTGAATCGAATGCCAATTCATATTCCGTCTTTGAGAAAAAGAAAAGAAGATATCCCTTTACTAGTGGACCGCTTAATTGAAAAAATCAATATTGAATATGGCCGTAATGTAGAAGGTGTAACAGAAGAAGCGATGAAGGTTTTAATGGCATATGATTGGCCAGGTAATGTCCGTGAACTAGATAATATTATTGGAAGAGCGATTATATTTATGGGCTATCAAACACATATTGACAGTGAACATTTATCTACATTAGCGAATAGTGACAGTCCAGTTCTCGTAGATTCTGAAATGCATGCATCTATTCAACAAGGAGAACCATTAGCAAAGCAACTGGAAGGTTTTGAAAAAGAAATTATTACGAAAGCAATGAAACAAGCGGATGGTAATAAGACACAAGCAGCCAAACATTTAGGGCTATCTGTAAGGAATTTATACTATAAATTGGAAAAATATCAAATTGAAAATAAAAGCATGCAATAATTTGCATGGTTTGCAATAAATTTCACGGTAGATTTTGAGCAATAAAGCGTTTTCATCGCATTTTAATTTTGGCACGGTAATTGCATAATAAAAATATGAGTGCAGCAAAAAAACTTTTTACTTGCACGCACTTTGAAGTAAAGGGGTTGAGACAGATGAAATTGGATTCGCTTATAGAGAAAGCAACCCAATATGAAGGCAATGTAGTTGCAGTTGCCGCAGCAGAAGACGAAGAAGTCTTAGAAGCTGTAGCTGGTGCACTAAAGAAGAACATGGCAAGCTTTCTATTATTCGGTAACTCTGAAAAGATTACGCAAATACTGAATGCAAACCATGCAGATGTCGCTAGTAGCGACCACCTAACAATTATGCATGCTGAAACAGCTGCTTTAGCTGCTGAAATGGCGGTTAAATCTGTCAAAGAAAAAAAAGCAAGCGTACTTATGAAAGGAAATGTTCCTACAGCAGTTATTCTAAAAGCCGTACTTAACAAAGAATATGGCTTGAGAACTGGTAGCGTTCTTTCACATGTTGCTGTTTTTGAAGTTCCTAACTTTGACAAATTTACGATTGTCACTGATGCTGCGATGAACATTGCGCCTGATTTAAGTCAAAAAGCGCAAATAACAGCAAATGCAGTAGGTATTGCTAAGAGTATCGGGGTGGAAATGCCTAAAGTTGCACCAATTGCTGCGGTTGAGGTAGTCAACCCAAATATGCAAGCAACATTAGATGCAGCGGCATTAACGCAAATGAATCAACGTGGTCAAATTAAAGGCTGCATCGTTGATGGACCTTTAGCACTTGATAATGCAGTTTCTATTGAAGCTGCTGAGCATAAAGGTATTACAAGTGATGTTGCTGGACAAGCAGATATCTTACTTGTGCCTACTATTGAAGTTGGAAATGCTTTATACAAATCATTGATCTACTTTGCTCAAGCAAAAGTTGGTGCAGTGATTGCAGGTGCAAAAGCACCAATCGTTTTAACTTCCAGAGCAGACTCAGCAGAGAGTAAATTATATTCACTTGCTTTAGCTATTTGCTCTGCTAAATAATATATTTTCTTTTAAAAACAAGGAGGATTTACAACCATGGAAATTTTTAAATATCTAGAGAAATATGATTACGAACAAGTCGTTATTTGCCAAGATAAAGAATCAGGATTAAAAGCAATCATCGCTATTCATGATACAACTTTAGGACCTGCATTAGGCGGAACACGTATGTGGACTTATGAGTCAGAAGAAGCAGCGATTGAAGATGCTCTTCGTCTTGCAAAAGGTATGACTTATAAAAATGCTGCAGCTGGACTTAACCTTGGTGGCGGTAAAACAGTTATCATCGGTGATCCTAAGAAAGATAAAAATGAAGCATTATTCCGTGCTTTCGGACGATATATTCAAGGTCTTAACGGACGTTATATCACTGCAGAGGATGTTGGTACAACTGTAGCTGATATGGACTTAATTCATGAAGAAACTGATTATGTAACTGGTATTTCTCCAGCATTTGGTTCTTCTGGTAATCCTTCTCCTGTAACTGCTTACGGTGTGTACGTAGGTATGAAAGCAGCAGCAAAAGCAGCATTCGGAACTGACTCTCTTGAAGGTAAAACAATTGCTGTTCAAGGTGTAGGTAATGTTGCATATCACTTATGTAAACACCTTCATGAAGAAGGAGCAAAATTAATCGTAACTGATATTAACAAAGAAGCTGTTCAACGTGCAGTTGATGATTTCGGTGCAGAAGCAGTAGGAATTAATGACATTTATGGTGTTGAATGTGATATTTATGCCCCATGTGCATTAGGTGCAACTGTAAATGATGATACAATTCCACAACTTAAAGCAAAAGTAATCGCAGGTTCTGCTAACAACCAATTAAAAGAAGAACGTCATGGCGATCAAATCCACGAAATGGGTATCGTATACGCTCCTGACTATGTAATCAATGCTGGTGGTGTTATTAACGTTGCTGACGAACTTTATGGTTACAATGCTGAACGTGCAATGAAAAAAGTTGAAGGTCTATACGATACAATTGACCGTATTATGCAAATTTCTAAAGAAGAAAATATCCCAACTTATAAAGCTGCTGACCGTATGGCAGAAGAAAGAATTGCGACAATGAAACAATCTCGCAGCACATTCCTTCAAAATGGTCATCACATCTTAAGCCGCCGTAAGTAATTATGGTTCATATTGAAGTGGCGAGCGCCTTCATAAGGCGCTAGCTATTTCCTTATGTAATTTCAAAAATGGATAAATAATGGAGGGTCTGTTGTGCAAGATCAAATCAAGAGAATGCTCGTCATCAACCCAGGATCTACTTCAACGAAGATCGGTGTTTTCGATAATGATAGTTCTGTGTTTGAAAAAACATTAAGACATGATACAGACGAGATTAAAAAGTTTAAAACAATTTTCGATCAATATGAATTCCGTAAAAACGCTATTTTAGAAACTTTAGACGCTGAAGGAATTAACATTTCAAAACTAAGCGCAGTAGTCGGTCGCGGAGGACTTTTACGCCCAATTCCTGGTGGTACTTATGCGGTTAATAAAGAGATGATTGAGGACTTAAAAGTTGGTTATGCTGGTCAGCACGCATCCAATTTAGGTGGGATTTTGGCTTACGAAATTGCTTCAGGTCTAAATATTCCTTCCTTTATTGTCGATCCGGTTGTTGTTGATGAATTAGCACCGATCGCCCGCGTTACTGGTTTCCCACAAATTGATAAAACAAGCATATTCCATGCATTAAATCAAAAGGCAGTAGCAAGAAGAGTATCAAAAAAATTAGGTAAGAAATACGAAGACTTAAACTTAATTGTTACACATATGGGTGGCGGAGTTTCTGTTGGCGCTCATGAAAAAGGCCGTGTAATTGATGTGAATAATGCACTTCATGGTGAAGGGCCATTCAGTCCTGAACGTGCAGGAACTGTTCCAGCTGGCGACCTTATTGATATGTGCTTCTCTGGTGAATATTACCGTGAAGAAATCATGAGCATGTTAGTTGGTGAAGGTGGACTTGTAGGCTACCTTGGTACGAACGATGCTGTTAAAGTGGAAAAAATGATTGAAGCTGGCGATGAAAAAGCGAAGCTCGTTTACGATGCGATGGGTTACCAAATTGCAAAAGAAATTGGAACTGCAAGTGCGGTATTAAAAGGTAAAGTAGACGCGATCATTTTAACAGGTGGACTAGCTTATGGGAAAGCATTTGTAAATGATATTTCAAGCTATGTTAACTGGATTGCAGATGTCATCATTGAACCTGGTGAAGATGAACTTCAAGCGCTTGCAGAAGGTGCACTTCGTGTTCTTCGTGGCGAAGAAGAAGCTAAGAATTACTCTATTGATGAATTAAATACAACAACAGTTAAGTAAGTAGTAATAGGAGGGTTTATTAATGGCACAAGAATATGATTTAGTCATTCTTGGCGGAGGTACTGGTGGTTATGTAGCTGCTATTCGTGCTTCTCAACTTGGTCTTAAAACAGCGTTAGTAGAAAAAGGAAATCTTGGCGGTACTTGCCTTCATAAAGGTTGTATCCCAAGTAAAGCATTGCTAAGAAGTGCGGAAGTTTTTGCGACTGCTAAGAATAGTGATGAGTTCGGTATTTCTACTGGCGAAGTATCAGTAAACTTTGCAAAAGTGCAAGAGAGAAAAGGCAAAATTGTTGATCAATTGCATAAAGGTGTTCAACACCTTATGAAGCAAGGAAAAATTGATGTATACGACGGTTTCGGACGTATTTTAGGACCATCCATCTTCTCTCCAACAGCAGGAACAATTTCTGTTGAAATGAATAATGGTGATGAGAATGAAATGCTTGTACCTAAAAATGTTATTGTGGCAACAGGTTCTCGTCCAAGAACATTACCTGGTTTAGAAGTTGGCGGAAATGTAATGACTTCTGATGAAGCATTATCGATGGAGGAAATTCCTAAGTCAATTATTATCGTTGGTGGCGGTGTAATCGGTATCGAGTGGGCTTCTATGCTTGCTGATTTCGGTGCAGAAGTAACTGTACTAGAATTTGCTGACCGTATTATCCCTACTGAAGATAAGGATGTAAGTAAGGAAATGCAACGTCTACTGAAAAAACGTGGCGTAAATATCGTTACTAAAGCGAAAGTACTTCCTGAAACATTGAAACAAGATGGCGGTGTAACGGTTTCTGCTGAAGTAAAAGGCGAAACAAAAGAATTCACAGCTGAAAAGCTTCTTGTATCTGTAGGTCGTCAAGCAAATACTGAAGGTATTGGTCTTGAAAATACTGATATTCAAGTAGAAAAAGGAAGCATCGTTGTGAACGAGCATTACCAAACAAAAGAGTCTCATATTTATGCAATTGGTGATGTAATTGGTGGACTTCAACTTGCACATGTTGCTTCACATGAAGGTATTCATGCAGTAGAACATATCGCAGACCAAAATCCAGAGCCAATGGATTATGATCTTATTTCTAAATGTATCTATTCTTCACCAGAAGCTGCAAGTGTAGGTATCACAGAAGATCAAGCGAAGGAACAAGGCTATAAAGTGAAAGTCGGTAAATTCATGTTCCGTGCGATTGGTAAAGCGCTTGTATTCGGTGAGTCTGACGGCTTTGTTAAAATTATTGCTGACGAAGAGACAAATGACATCTTAGGTGTACACATGATTGGACCACATGTGACAGATATGATTTCTGAAGCAGGTCTTGCAAAAGTATTAGATGCTACACCTTGGGAAGTAGCACATACGATTCACCCTCACCCAACTTTATCTGAAGCAATCGGAGAAGCTGCATTAGCAGTAGACGGAAAAGCAATTCACGGATAAGCGTTAGGATTTATTAAAGTGGACTTCTAGATTTTGTTGGAAATCTAGAAGCCTCACTTCATTAAGTGGAGAATATAAGAGCGTTCCACGTTCTTCTATATATATTTAGGAGGTTTTGAAATGGGTAAAACTAAAAATCGTCATAAAGCTTTAGGTTTAAGTGATGAGCAAGTATTAGAAATGTATGAAACCATGCTTTTAGCACGCCGTATTGACGAGCGTATGTGGCTTTTAAACCGTGCAGGTAAAATTCCTTTCGTTATTTCATGTCAAGGACAAGAGGCTGCGCAAGTAGGTGCATCTTTTGCATTAGACAGAGAGAAAGATTATGCCCTTCCATATTATCGTGACATGGGTGTTGTTCTTGCATTCGGTATGACTGCGAAAGAATTAATGTTATCAGCATTCGCTAAAGCGGAAGATCCAAACTCAGGTGGCCGTCAAATGCCAGGTCACTTTGGGCAAAAGAAAAACCGTATCGTAACAGGTTCTTCTCCAGTTACAACACAAGTTCCTCACGCAGTAGGTATTGCACTTGCTGGGAAAATGGAAAATAAAGATCTTTGTACATTTGTTACTTTCGGTGAAGGTTCTTCTAACCAAGGAGATTTCCACGAAGGAGCAAACTTTGCAGGTGTTCATAAATTACCAGTTATTTTCATGTGTGAAAATAATAAGTATGCGATCTCTGTACCAATTGAAAAACAATTGGCATGTGAGAAAGTATCAGATCGTGCAATCGGTTACGGTATGCCTGGTGTAACTGTAGATGGTAACGATCCATTAGCAGTGTACCAAGCAGTTAAAGAAGCAGCTGATCGTGGACGTAAAGGTGAAGGTCCTACATTAGTTGAAACAGTTTCTTATCGTTTAACTCCACACTCTTCTGATGATGATGATCGCAGCTACCGTGATCGTGAAGAAGTAGACGCAGCGAAAGAAAAAGATTCGATTATTACTTTTGCAGCCTACTTAAAAGAAATTGGTCTTTTCGATGATGAAAAAGAAAAAGAAATGAACGATCGTATTATGAAAATCGTGAATGAAGCAACTGATTATGCTGAAAATGCACCATATGCAGATGCAGAAGATGCATTGAAATATGTGTACGCAGAATAAGTAGGGGGGAATAACACATGGCAGTAATGTCTTATATTGACGCGATCACTTTAGCGATGCGCGAAGAAATGGAAAGAGAC
Organism: Cytobacillus sp. FSL R5-0569; assembly: GCF_038007265.1. Lineage (NCBI taxonomy): Bacteria > Bacillati > Bacillota > Bacilli > Caryophanales > Bacillaceae > Cytobacillus > Cytobacillus sp. FSL R5-0569. The sequence goes on along the minus strand of NZ_JBBOWW010000001.1, from coordinate 3,121,425 downwards.
CCAAAAGTATTTGTACTAGGAGAAGACGTTGGTCGTAAAGGTGGAGTTTTCAGAGCGACAAACGGCTTATATGAAAAATTTGGTGAAGACCGTGTGCTAGATACACCACTTGCAGAATCTGCAATCGCTGGTGTTGGTGTTGGTGCGGCAATGTACGGTATGCGTCCTATCGCAGAAATGCAATTTGCTGATTTCATCATGCCTGCTGTCAACCAAATTATTTCAGAAGCAGCAAAAGTTCGTTACCGTTCAAATAACGACTGGAGTGCTCCAATGGTTATTCGTGCACCATATGGTGGCGGTGTCCATGGTGCCCTTTATCACTCGCAATCAGTAGAAGCTGTATTTGCAAACCAACCAGGTTTAAAAATTGTTATGCCTTCTACACCATACGACGCAAAAGGACTTTTAAAAGCAGCGATTCGTGATGACGATCCTGTTATGTTCTTCGAGCATAAGCGTGCTTACCGTTTAATTAAAGGTGAAGTACCTGAAGATGATTATGTACTTCCAATTGGTAAAGCTGACGTTAAACGTGAAGGTGAAGATATTACAATCATCACTTACGGATTATGCGTACACTTTGCTCTTCAAGCAGCAGAAAAACTAGCGAAAGATGGTATCTCTGCTCATATTTTAGACTTACGTACGGTTTATCCATTAGATAAAGAAGCGATTATCGAAGCAGCTTCTAAAACGGGTAAAGTCCTTCTTCTTACAGAAGATACAAAAGAAGGAAGCATTATGGGTGAAGTAGGATCGATTATTGCTGAGAACTGCCTATTTGACTTAGATGCACCAATTATGCGCCTTGCAGGTCCAGATGTACCAGCAATGCCATATGCACCAACAATGGAGAAATTCTTCATGGTTAACCCGGATAAAGTAGAAAAAGCAATGAGAGAATTAGCTGAATATTAATCAAAAGTGGCAATGAGAGCGGAAATCCGACTCTTTTTGCCACATTCCAAATAGATGTTGATAAGTAATAAGGAGGTCACTTTAATAATGGCTATCGAACAAATAAAAATGCCTCAATTAGGTGAAAGTGTAACAGAAGGTACAATTAGTAAATGGTTAGTATCTGTTGGAGATAAAGTAAATAAGTACGATCCACTTGCAGAAGTAATGACTGATAAAGTAAATGCTGAGGTTCCTTCATCTTTTGATGGAGTAATTAAAGAGCTAATTGCCGAAGAAGACGGCACATATGAAGTAGGAGAAGTCATTTTAACAATTGAAACTGAAGGTGGCGGAAGCAGCGAGCCTCAAGCTTCTGAAGAAACTTCTGCACCAGCAAAAGAAGAAGCGCCAAAATCAGAAAGCAAATCAGTCGCTTCTACACCTGCAGCAGATGCACCTAAAGGTGGACGTTATTCTCCAGCTGTACTTAAGCTTTCTCAAGAGCATGGCATTGACCTTAGCCAAGTAGCTGGTACTGGAGCAGGCGGAAGAATCACACGTAAAGATTTAAACAAAATTATTGAGTCTGGTAATATTCCAACTGCTGATAATGCACCAAAAGCAGAAGCACCAGCAAAAGCAGAAGCACCTAAGCAAGAAGCACCAAAAGCGGCAGCTTCTAAACCAGCAAAAGCAGCAGGCACAAATGTACCAGTTGTACCAGGAGATGAAGAAATTCCTGTGACTGGTGTACGTAAAGCAATTGCAGCTAACATGCTTAAGAGCAAACATGAGGCTCCTCATGGTTGGACAATGATGGAAGTAGACGTAACAAATCTTGTTGAGTATCGTAACTCAATTAAAGGTGAGTTCAAGAAGAAAGAAGGCTTCAACCTTACATTCTTTGCTTTCTTCGTAAAAGCAGTTGCGCAAGCACTTAAAGAATATCCACAAATCAACTCTATGTGGGCTGGCGACAAAATTGTACGTAAAAAAGACATCAACTTGAATATTGCAGTAGCAACTCAAGACGCTCTTTATACACCAGTTATCAAAAATGCTGATGAAAAAACAATCAAAGGTATTGCGCGTGAAATCGGTGAGTTAGCTGGTAAAGTACGTGCTGGTAAATTAACAGGTGCTGATATGTCTGGTGGTACATTCACTGTAAATAACACTGGTTCATTCGGTTCTGTTCAATCAATGGGCATCATCAACCACCCTCAAGCAGCGATTCTTCAAGTAGAATCTATTGTGAAGCGTCCAGTTGTTATGGACAACGGTATGATTGCTGTTCGTGACATGGTTAACCTTTGTATGTCACTTGACCACCGTGTACTAGACGGATTAGTATGTGGTCAATTCATGCAACGTGTAAGAGAAATTCTTGAAAATACTTCTAAAGAAAATACATCTGTATACTAAGAAGTGATCGTAAAAAAAGAGAGGCGAATGGCCTCTCTTTTTTCTATGAAAATAAATATCAAGTTTCAAGAAACACAATAAATTACCCCATAAATAAAGTATTTCTAGATGATAAATTGATGGAATTCTACAAAAGATTGCAGCTTTTTCCTATCTATACTACAATAAAATTAAGATTTATTAGAATTTTATTAATGTTTTGATCGCTATGATGAGGGGAGGTCCTGTCTTTTTAGACAGATATTTTATGAATTTAAATAAAATGAAAAATGAGACATTTACAAAGCCGACTTTACGCGATTGGCAGGAGAAAGCAGAGGAATCATTAAAGGGTGGGTCCATCGATCGTTTATCAACAGTCACTTATGAAGGGATTAAATTGAAACCGCTTTATTCACGAGAAGATTTACCATCACCTATCCAAAATCCACTTCCAGGAAGTTCAGACTTTCGTCGAGGATATACCTCTTCAGGATATCTTGAAGAACCATGGAACGTCTCGCAGCGGCTTTCTTCTACATCGGCAAAAGAAATGAAAAGACAATTATTAGAAGAATTAAATAAAGGACAATCAGCCATTTCATTTAACCCTGATCTTTACAAGCTTTCAGAAGTAGCAGAGATTGTTGAAGGCTTAGAAGAATATCCATTTTGTTTAATGACGGAAAATTCTTTACTCGATTTATACAAGACGATTGGTCAGCAAAATTCGAAAGGGTTTATTGGGAAAGATCCGTTAGCCAGTTTAATGAATAATAGTAAAGGTTACGATAATGATTGGTTGGAAGCAATTGTACATGCGAAAAATTCCTCACCTAAGCTAAAAACCATTTTAATTCATACGACCATATATCATGAACTAGGTGCAAATGCTATTCAAGAACTGGCCATTGCCATTGCTTCTGCTGTTTCTCATATTGAGCGCTTGCTCAGCGAAGACTTCTCTATAGAAGAAATAGTAGATAAGGTCGTATTTCATTTTTCCATTGGCGCTCAGTTTTTTACGGAAATCAGTAAATTAAGAGCGGCAAAAATCCTATGGTCTAAAGTTTTAGAAGCATACGGACTAAATGAGAAGCTAATGAACATGACCATTTCTGCTCAAACTTCACCATTTACAAAAACATTGTACGACCCCTATGTCAATCTTTTACGGGCAGGGAATGAGGCCTTTGCAGCCATACTAGGTGGGATCAATTATTTACACGTGTCACCATTTGATGAACCTAGTGAAGCCTCCTCTTTTACTGCGAATCGAATTGCTCGAAATACCCAATTGATTTTAAGGGAAGAAGCGCATCTAAATAAAGTCATTGATCCGGCAGGAGGGTCTTATTATATTGAATCAATCACGAATCAAATTGCTGAAAGAGCTTGGGATTTATTTTTAGCAATAGAAGATCAAGGTGGTATGGAAGTTGCCATAGAGACAGGTTGGATTCAAGAACAGATTACGCAAGTGCAAAAAAAGCGGTTAGCTGATATTTATACGCGAAAGCAAAGTATTGTTGGCACGAACAAATATGCGAATTTAGATGAATCACCGCTGCAGAATGCAGTGACCCTAGGCAACCGTTTATCCATTCCATATGAAAAGCTGCGCTATCAAGTAGAAATGATGAAGGCGAGTAGCGTTGATATTCAGGTGGGCTTATTATGTCTTGGAGATTTAAAAAAGCATAAGCCGCGTATGGATTTTGTAACCGGCTTTTTAGCTCCAGGTGGTATTCGTTCTCATTTTATACCAATTATGCATACAGAGAACCTAAAGGAACAAATAGAAAATAATCCTTTATCTCATTACGTGATTTGTGGTGCAAACGATCAATATGATGATGATCTTTTAACTGCTGTGAAGTTAGTAATGACAGAGAAACAAAGCATATTTAAACTATATTTGGCTGGTCATCCTACAGTAGAGGAACAAAAATGTTGGAAAGAGGCGGGCATCACCGAGTTTCTCCATATGAAAAGTGATTGCTACCATATACTAAGCACCATTGTGGAAGATTGGGAGGGTGAAGTGAAATGACCAAACCTGATTTTACGAAAGTGAAATTATTTGATGAGGGTGACAAAGCGCAACATCCTGATAAAATCCATCATGATGTGTTTGAAACAAATGAAAGTATAAATATTAAATCAATTTATTCCCATAATGATCTAACGTCGATGGAACATCTTGATGATATGCCAGGAATCGCACCTTACACACGAGGTCCATATCCAACGATGTATGTTAATCGACCTTGGACTGTTAGGCAATATGCTGGGTTTTCAACAGCGGAAGAAAGTAATGCGTTCTATCGTCGTAATTTAGCGATGGGGCAAAAAGGACTTTCAGTCGCTTTCGATCTTGCTACACATCGTGGCTATGATTCCGATCATCCGCGAGTGGTTGGCGATGTCGGAAAAGCAGGCGTAGCCATTGATAGTATTTTAGATATGAAAATATTGTTTGATGGCATTCCTTTAGACCAAATGTCAGTCTCCATGACAATGAATGGAGCAGTTTTACCGATTATGGCGTTCTATATTGTCACGGCTGAAGAGCAGGGAGTGAGCCAGGAAAAGCTTGCGGGGACGATTCAAAACGATATCCTTAAAGAGTATATGGTGAGAAACACCTATATTTACCCACCCGATATGTCAATGAAAATCATTGCAGACATATTTGAGTATACGTCACATTATATGCCTAAATTTAATAGTATCAGTATATCTGGTTATCACATGCAAGAAGCAGGTGCGCCGGCAGATATAGAATTAGCATACACGCTCGCAGATGGACTTGAATATGTGCGTACAGGGATGAAAGCAGGGATTGATATCGATTCTTTTGCTCCTAGATTGTCCTTTTTTTGGGCAATTGGGATGAACTATTTTATGGAAGTGGCAAAGATGAGAGCGGCTAGACTTATATGGGCAAAGATGATGAAAAACTTTGCACCAAAAAATCCGAAATCGATGGCGTTAAGAACACACTCGCAAACTTCCGGTTGGAGTTTAACAGAACAAGATCCATACAATAATGTAACAAGAACTTTGATAGAAGCGCATGCAGCAGCGATGGGACATACACAGTCACTACACACAAATGCACTAGATGAAGCGATTGCCTTACCAACCGATTTCTCAGCAAGGATTGCGCGCAATACACAGTTATTTTTACAAGAGGAAACAGGCATAACCAATGTAATCGATCCTTGGGGCGGTTCTTATTATGTAGAAAGTCTAACAAATGAGTTGGTAGAGAAAGCTTGGGCGCATATTGAGGAAATTGAAGAACTTGGCGGAATGGCTAAAGCGATTGAAACAGGATTACCAAAAATGAGGATTGAGGAGGCGGCTGCAAGAAGGCAAGCACAGATAGATTCGAATAAAGAAACAATCATTGGTGTAAATAAATACCGGCTTGAGCAGGAGGAGCCTCTAGATATTCTAAATATTGATAATACTGCAGTGCGGTTAAAGCAAATAGAACGCTTAGAGCATTTAAGAGCGACAAGAGATGAAGATAAGGTGAAAGAAGCGCTTGCAGCTATTACGAGAGCAGCTGAGACAGGTGAAGGGAATCTTTTAGCTTTATCCGTTCAGGCGGCACGAGTGCGGGCATCTTTAGGAGAAATTTCTGATAGTATTGAATTGGTAGCTAAACGACATAAAGCGATGATTCGCTCTATTAGTGGTGTATATAGCTCCCATTTTTCTAATGAAGAGGAAATTAATGAAGTAAAGGCAATGGCTGATGAATTTTTAGAAAATGAGGGGAGAAGACCTCGTATTTTAATTGCTAAAATGGGACAGGATGGACATGATAGAGGAGCGAAAGTCATTTCTACAGCCTTTGCAGATTTAGGTTTTGATGTGGACATTGGACCACTTTTTCAAACGCCAGAGGAAACAGCGATTCAAGCAGTCGAAAATGACGTGCATGTGGTTGGGTTTAGTTCTCTTGCTGCTGGTCATAAAACATTGTTACCACAATTAGTGGCTGAGTTAAAAAAGCTAGGGCGTGAAGATATTTTAGTTGTCGTAGGAGGCGTAATTCCACCGCAAGATTATGAGTATTTGCTTGCTAATGGTGCATCAGCTATCTTTGGACCAGGAACAGTGATTCCAGTGGCTGCGCAAAAGGTAATAAGAGAGATTTATCATCGTTTAGGCTATGAGGAAGTGACGAATTAATATGGACACATATAAGAAGCGTGGAAGGCCGTCTAATGAAGCTTTTACAGATTCTGTTCAGGCTGGTGACTTCTCATCCAGTTTTTCGTCTCTGACAAGAGGAAGTAACTTTAAAAAGAAAAAAGAAACCTCTCCACCCATTGATGAACTGGAAAAAGGCTTATTAGAAGGTAACCGAAGTGCACTTGCTCGTGCCATTACTTTAATAGAGAGTAATGCTGAGCATCATTTTCAAGGAGCTCAAGAGTTATTGCATAGAGTTTTACCACATGCGAATCAATCTATTCGTATTGGCATTACTGGGGTGCCTGGTGCAGGGAAAAGTACTTTTATAGAATCTTTTGGTTCGTATTTATGTAATGAGTTAGGGGCAAAAGTAGCTGTTTTGGCTGTTGATCCTAGTTCAAAATTAAGTGGTGGTAGTATTCTTGGTGATAAAACGAGAATGGAGCAACTCGCCAGAAATCCTCTCGCATTTATCCGTCCATCACCAACATCAGGAAAACTAGGTGGTGTCCATCGCAAAACAAGAGAAACGATGATCTTATGTGAAGCGGCTGGTTTTGATGTCATCTTAGTGGAAACGGTCGGTGTTGGTCAAAGCGAAGTGATTGTACGTGATATGGTTGATTTCTTCATGCTCCTTGTTTTAACTGGAGCTGGTGACGAACTGCAAGGAATGAAAAAAGGAATTATGGAGTTAGCAGACACGATTATCGTTAATAAAGCAGATGGGGAAAATAAACATGCAGCCAAAAAAACGAAAGCTGAATATGAAAAGATTCTTCATTTCCTTCAACCTGCAACGAAAGGATGGCCATCTAGGGCTTATGTTTGTTCTTCCCTTTATGAAGAAGGTATAAAAGAAGTGTGGGAAGTGATTCAACAATTTATTGCCAATACACAAACTTCTGGTGTCTTCGAGCAGAGAAGAAGAGAACAAGCGAAAGAATGGATTTATTCCATGATCACAGATCAACTTCATTATCGTTTTTTTGGTTCACCTGTCGTGAAAGAAATGCTGCCTAAAATTGAAAATGATGTGATTGCAGGTAACCGAACCGTAACAGCGGTTGTCGAGGAACTTTTTAGGCGGTATACAAGAGAATAAAAAAAGCTGCCCCTTCACCGTGATAGGGGCAGTTCTAGTATATATAAGCCTGCTTTACTAGCAGGAACACCCAGGGGGAGGGTTATATATTGTATGTTACCCCAAAGTTTTTCTTTTAAAACTAAAAGATAAAAGTTTCTATACTGTTAAAAAACTCACGACCTTGGTATGATATAATTATACGTAAACGAATAAAACGTATAAGGACACTTTGATCCTAATTATTCTTTAGGGGGAATGAAATCATGAGTATGGATTTTAATTTGTTTATGAATGATGTTGTGCAACAAGCTCGTAAAGAAATCGTTCATGCAGGATATACAGAGTTAAGAACAGCAGACGATGTGAAACAAGCATTAGATAAAAAAGGAACAACGCTCGTAATGGTTAACTCTGTTTGTGGGTGTGCAGGGGGAATTGCTCGTCCTGCTGCAGCACACTCTATTCATTATGATAAGCGCCCTGATCATTTAGTAACAGTATTTGCTGGTCAGGATAAAGAAGCAACTGCTGAAGCACGTTCATATTTCACAGGTTTTCCACCATCTTCACCTTCCTTTGCTTTGTTAAAAGATGGAGAAATTATTACGATGGTTGAACGCCATGATATTGAGGGACACGATCCAATGGCAGTTGTTCAAAAGCTTCAAGCATCATTCGAAGAACATTGTGAAGAAGTATAATATCATTATTTTATCATGGAAAGAATAGCCGTTCCGTACGGTTATTCTTTTTTTTGCATTTAACACTTCTACCATTTTTTAATAGAGAATTGAAAACTAGTAAACTTTTTCTTTCCATATACAATTCCTTCCTTTATAATACTGAAAATTAGTTAGAAAAATCAAAAAAATATTATAAAAATATAATTATGCAAATATATCATTGCATATTCATGCGAATGTGTTAAAATACATCTAGATGAATAAATATTAATTGATTAAAAACGAAATTTATTTTCATACTATATAATTTTTAGGAGGAAAGATTGTGAAGAAACAATGGATACTTTTAAGTGCGTTATTGGTATTAATTGCAGGATTTTTAGCTGCATGTGGATCAAGTGAAGAAGCGGGTGGCGATAACGATAAAAAAACATTAGTAATGGGTACGTCAGCCGATTATCCACCATTTGAATATATCGATACAGCACAAGGAGAGGAAATTATTGGGATTGATGCTGATATCGCAAAAGCAGTGACTGAAAAGCTAGGATACAATTTAGAAATTAAAGATATGGATTTTGGTGGACTGATTCAAGCACTTAACTCCGAACAAGTTGATTTTGTTGCATCAGCCATGTCTGCAACGGATGAAAGAAAAGAGAATGTTGACTTTACTGAAATCTACTATACTTCTAAACATATGATTATCTCTAAAGAAGGTAGCGGTATTGAAACAGCTGAAGATTTAGAAGGAAAAACAGTTGGTGTACAATTAGGTTCTATTCAAGAGACAAAAGCAAATGATTTAGCTGAAGGGATAGATATGAAGGTTGAAAGCCGTAATCGTATTCCTGAGATCATTCAAGAGATTAAAGCAGGTCGCTTTGAAGCAGCCATTATTGAAGATACAGTTGCACAAGGCTTTCTTGAAAAAGAGAAAGATTTAGCTGGTGTAACGATTGAGGATGCTGACGGCGGCTATGCGATTGCTTTACCAAAAGGTAGTGAGCTAACAGAAGAATTTAATAAAGCCTTACAAGAAATGATTGATAACGGGGAAATCGAGGACATTATCACAAAGTGGTTCTCTGAGCAGTAAACCCAAATCAACGTTCAGAAGGGAAAAAACCTTCTGGGCGTTTTTTCCCTTCAATGGGTGGATCAAATGAATTTCAAATATTAATTACTGAGAGGAATGGCAATATATGAATTTAGATTTTACCTCTGTCCTCCCTTCTCTACCTTTCATTTTACAAGGGCTCGGTGTCACACTACAGATTGTTTGTTTAGCGGGTATTTTAGGGTTTTTATTAGGAATTATCCTTTCTTTATGTAAGATTAGTAAAATTAAGCTATTAAATTGGTTAGCGAATGCTTATACTTCCGTTTTTAGAGGTACGCCATTAATTTTACAATTGATGATTATTTATTTTGGCTCACCACAAGTACTAGGCTTTCAAATAGAGGGTGTAACAGCAGCCATTATCGGATTTGCATTGAACTCGGCCGCTTATATTTCTGAGATTATTCGAGCAGGCATACAAGCAATTGATAAAGGACAGCAAGAAGCGGCAATGGCTTTAGGCGTTCCGTATCGTCCGACAATGGTAAATATTATTCTCCCACAAGCAATGAAGAATATTTTACCTGCGCTTATGAATGAATTCATTACATTAACGAAAGAATCTGCCCTTGTGACGACAATTGGGGTAATGGATGTGATGAGACGAGCGTATCAAGTAGGAGCGAATCAGTATCAATTTATGGAACCACTCCTTCTTGCCGGAATTATTTACTATATCTTAGTAACGATACTCACATTCTTAGGCAAACTAGTTGAAGGGCGGTTGAGATCCAGTGATTAAAGTGGAAAAATTGCATAAATCCTTCGGGAAGAATGAAGTGCTAAAAGGTATTTCAACACAGATAAATAATGGTGAAGTTGTTGCTATTATTGGTCCATCCGGTTCAGGTAAATCCACTTTTTTGCGTTGTATTAATAAATTGGAAGAGCCAACAAACGGGAAGATATGGATTAAAGATGCGGATATTACCGATCGACAAACAGATATATTAAAAGTCCGACAAAATGTAGGGATGGTGTTTCAGCATTTCCACTTATTCCCTCATATGACCGTGTTGGAGAATTTAACTTATGCACCATTAAAGGTAAAAAAAATAACAAAATCAGAAGCGGAAAATAACGCTATGAAATTACTAGAAAAAGTCGGATTAGCTATAAAAGCACAGGAATATCCTAACAAATTATCAGGGGGTCAAAAGCAGCGGGTAGCGATTGCTCGCGCACTTGCGATGAATCCAGAAATTATGCTATTTGATGAACCAACCTCAGCACTTGATCCTGAAATGGTAAAAGAAGTGTTAGATGTAATGAAAACACTCGCACATTCAGGTATGACAATGGCTATTGTTACCCATGAAATGGGGTTTGCGCGTGAGGTGGCGGATCGAGTATTATTTCTAGATGGTGGCGTGCTAGTAGAAGATGCCCCGCCTAACGAATTCTTTTCCAACCCTAAGTCTTCGCGTGCGCAAGATTTCTTACAAAAAGTATTATAAAAGCGGAAAAAGATGGTCAAACTGATCATCTTTTTTTCATTATTGAAAAGTGAATATTGTATAATAATAAAACATAGCATTATATGAGGGATGAGAGGACAATCTCTGTTAAATGAATGGTTGATATGTTATAATCATATATTTTGTAGGGAATGGTTATGAAGGATGTTGAATGATACATTTCGCTTTAGAATACGAGACTGATTCGTTCTTAATGCACTAGCATGATGAACATACGAGGAGTAATAAGATGAAATTTAGAATAGGCTATAGAACAGTGAAAACGGCAGTCGGAGCAACTCTTGCTATTATGATTGCGCAAATGCTTGGTTTGGAGAATTATGTCTCCGCCGGTATTTTAACAATTTTATGTGTGAAGGTGACAAAAAAAGATTCCTTGCGTGCTTCATGGGATCGGATATTCGCGTGTTTCATTGCTATATTTGTTGCGTCTCTACTCTTTGAAATACTTGCCTATCATCCATTAGTTATTGGTATCGTCTTACTTGTGTTTATTCCATTAGCGGTGATGTTCAAAGCTAGCGATGGAATTGTTACAAGTTCCGTTATTATTCTACATATTTATTCAGCTGAACAAGTGACAGTGGGACTTATTTTAAATGAGGTAGGAATTATTATCATTGGGGTTGGAATTGCATTATTAGCCAATTTATACATGCCTAGCCTTGACGTGAAATTAAAGGAATATCAAGTAGAAATTGAACAAAATTTCAAACTGATTTTTGATGAGATTGTCATATATTTAAGAACAAATGAAAGTACTTGGGATGGTAAGGAAATCACGGAGACGTATCAATTAATTGAAGAAGCAAAAGCATTAGCATTCAGAGAAGTGGAAAATCATGTATTAAGGAACGAGAGTCTCTATTATAGTTATTTCAAAATGAGAGAGAAACAATTTGAAATCATTGAGCATGTTTTGCCAGTGGTGACAGCGATAGATGAAAATGTTGAGCAAGCAGAGATGATAGCTGATTTTATAGAGGATTTATCCGAACATATTCATCCAGGAAACACGGCCAGTCTCTTCATCGATAAGTTACAACAAATGCGGGCCCAATTCGCTGAAATGCCATTACCACAAACAAGAGAAGAATTTGAAGCACGCGCGGATTTACTTTATTTTATTAAAGAAATGGAAGAATATCTCTTTATCAAAAGTCAATTTGCGGGGTTAAAAGGAAGCAAGAGTTTGTATCAAAATACAGCCACTGGAGAACAATAAAGGGAAAAAGGATGTGATTCTATTGCTAAATGTGATGAGTCATCTTTTTCTAGTGTTAATGATTTCTCCACTTTGGCCCATTGGCCCAAACCCGTTACCGGGAGATCCTTTCGTGATTGTAAATAAGCGCACAAATGAGCTAACTTTTATTGATAATAGGGAGGTTCAACAGGTTGTTCATGTTGCTACAGGAAAGACTGATAGCTTAACACCAGAGGGTATGTTTACAATTATAGTAAAAGCGGAAAATCCTTATTATCGAAAAAAAGACATTCCAGGAGGAAAGAAAAATAATCCGTTAGGCACACGCTGGATGGGGTTTGATGCGAAGGAGACAGATGGCAGAATTTATGGCATTCACGGCACCAATGACCCAGAGTCGATAGGTCACTATGTCTCTAATGGTTGTATTCGTCTGAAGAATGACCATGTTGAAGCTTTATTTGAGAGAATTCCTATTGGAACGAAAATATTAATTGTTTCAACTGATGAAACCACAGAACAATTAGCGAAAAAATATGGCGCGTTATAAAAGGACGGCTCAACATTCGGAATTTCCGAGTGCTGAGCCGTCCTTTTTCTTGTTAAGCTTCAAGTAGTTCCATGCTTTTTTAATTTTATATTAGAAGAACATCGTTAGACCCATTAGAAGTGTTGATGCAAGCATAACGAAAATCATCAAATAGACTATGATCTTCATTGTTTTTTTCGGCAATTTCTTTCACCCTCTCCCTTGAGTGGTATTCCTCTTTATTTTACTAGGATTTTCTCATTTGAACAACATAGAGTTTTTTTCTCGTATATTCGACATATTCGTGGAAAATTATTATAATTATATATAGTTAGAAAATAATGATATTTTTAAATAGATAGAATAGGGGGGATTTCGTTGATCAAAAAAATTGATCATATTGGTATCGCTGTTCGATCATTAGCGCAATCATTACCTTTTTATACGGAAACATTGCAATTACCTTTGTTAGGAATTGAAGAAGTGAAGAGTGAAGGCATTAAAGTAGCCTTTATTCAAATTGGGGAGACGAAACTTGAGTTATTAGAGCCGCAAACAGATGAAAGCGCTGTAGCGAAGTTTATCGCTAAAAGGGGAGAAGGTCTTCATCATGTGGCATTTGGCGTCCATTCTATTCAAGAGAGAATCGAAGAAATGAAAACAAAAGGCATTCAAATGATTCAAGATCAGCCAAAATTGGGTGCAGGTGGAGCGAGTGTAGCCTTCATGCATCCTAAATCAACTGGCAGTGTTTTATATGAATTATGTGAAAAGAAGGGAATGACAAGCTAATGGCAGACATCTATGAAAAAATTAACGAACTTTATGATCGTAGAAGAGAAGTAGAGCTTGGTGGCGGAGACGAAAGAATTGAAAAACAACATGAAAAAGGAAAACTAACAGCAAGAGAAAGAATTGCTTTATTAGTCGATGATGGTACATTTGTGGAATTAAACCCGTTTATTGAACACCGTAGCAATGATTTTGGTTTAGATAAACAAAAAGGGCCTGGTGATGGGGTTATTACTGGATATGGAAAAGTGAACGGGCGTCCGATCTTTCTTTTCTCACAGGATTTTACCGTTTTTGGTGGTGCACTAGGGGAAATGCATGCAAAAAAAATTGTGAATGTTATGGACTTAGCCGCAGAGAACGGAGCTCCGTTTATTGGCTTAAATGATTCTGGTGGTGCCCGTATACAAGAAGGTGTCGTTTCTTTAGATGGATATGGACAGATTTTTTATAGAAATTCAATTTATTCAGGTGTTATCCCACAAATATCTGTTATTTTAGGTCCGTGTGCAGGTGGGGCTGTTTATTCGCCAGCTATTACTGACTTTGTTTTTATGGTCGAGAATACGAGCCAAATGTTCATTACAGGACCAAAAGTGATTGAGACCGTTACTGGAGAAAAAATTACGGCAGAAGATTTAGGTGGAGCAAACGTACATAATACGATAAGTGGCAATGCTCACTTTAAAGGAAAGACAGAGGAAGAGGTCATTGCGCAAGTTCGGGATTTATTAAGTTATCTCCCGCAAAACAATGAAGAACGCACACCAAGAAAAGCAGATGAATCAACAGATGATTATCGACCAGATTTAACGGATATCATTCCATTTGATGCAATTAGACCTTATGATGTTCGTAAAGTAATTGATCAAGTGGTGGATGCTGATTCTTTCTTAGAGGTGCAACCTGATTTTGCCAAGAATATTGTTGTTGGCTTAGCTAGGATAAAGGGAGAATCAATTGGACTTGTTTGTAATCAACCTAAAGTGATGGCTGGCGGGTTAGATATTGATTCATCTGATAAAGCAGCCCGCTTTATTCGTTTCTGTGACTCATTTAATATCCCATTAGTGACTTTTGAGGACGTAACTGGGTTCTTTCCTGGGATTAAGCAAGAACATGGGGGAATTATTCGTCATGGCGCAAAAATTCTTTATGCCTATTCAGAAGCAACGGTACCTAAGTTAACCGTCATACTGCGAAAAGCGTTCGGAGGGGCTTATGTAGCGCTGAATAGTAAATCTATTGGGGCAGACTTGGTTTTTGCTTGGCCAAACGCTGAGGTGGCTGTCATGGGCCCTCAAGGGGCAGCTAATATTATTTTTGCTAAGGAGATTGCCACGAGTGAAAATCCTGAACAAACGAGAGCGCAAAAAATAGAAGAGTATCGTGAAAAATTTGCCAACCCATATGTCGCAGCCAGTCGGGGTATGGTAGATGATGTCATTGATCCAAGAGAAACAAGAATAAAAATCATCCAGGCGTTAGATATGTTAAAAAATAAAAAGGAAACACGCCCGTTTAAAAAGCATGGGAATATGCCTTTATAGAATAAAACATTCTTTATTTGCTGATAAGTTTCGTTAGGAGTATACTAATTAGTGTTGAAGAGAACTGTTTAAAAGCATAATAAGGCTCGTGATATTTGGAGGTTATTGACGGATGATTAATGAAGAAAGACTGTTAAATGAGTTTTTAGAACTTGTGCAAATTGATTCTGAAACAAAGGATGAAGCACAGATTGCAAAAGTATTAAAAAAGAAATTCCGTGACATTGGAGTAGAAGTATTTGAAGATGATACGACTGCGGTGACAGGGCATGGAGCGGGCAACTTAATTTGTACACTTCAAGGAAATAAAGAAGGCGTTGACCCTATTTATTTCACATCTCATATGGATACGGTTGTGCCTGGTATCGGGGTCAAACCTTCAATTCAGGATGGTTATGTAGTTACAGATGGCACAACGATTTTAGGTGCTGATGATAAGACTGGGTTAGCGGTAATGCTTGAAATCGTCAAAGTACTTAAAGAGCAAAATATTGCTCACGGTACAATCCAATTTATAATTACTGTCGGTGAAGAATCTGGACTAGTTGGTGCAAAAGCATTAGACTCTTCTCTCATTCAAGCAAAATTCGGCTATGCTCTTGATAGCGATGGAAAAGTAGGTAATATTATTGTTGCTGCGCCGACACAAGCGAAAGTGAGAGCAACGATGATTGGCAAAACGGCACATGCTGGAGTAGCACCAGAAAAAGGTATTTCTGCAATTACGATGGCATCAAAAGCGATTTCTAGAATGCCTTTAGGTAGAATTGATGAAGAAACAACAGCCAATATCGGTCGCTTTGAAGGCGGAAAACAAACAAATATCGTATGTGATCATGTCGACGTTCTTGCGGAAGCACGCTCTCTCATTGCTGAAAAAATGGAAGCGCAAGTTGAGAAAATGAAAGTGGCATTTGAAAGTGCAGCAGAAGAAATGGGTGGCAGAGCAGAAGTTAATATTGAAGTGATGTACCCAGGATTCAAATTTGCAGACGGTGACCATGTTGTCGAAGTTGCCAAAAAGGCGGCGGAAAAAGTAGGGCGTAAACCGGAATTATTGCATAGCGGTGGTGGCAGTGATGCCAACATTATTGCTGGATTTGATATTCCTACAGTAAACTTGGCAGTAGGTTATGAAGAAATTCACACAACGAATGAAAGAATGTCTATCGAAGAGCTCAATAAGTTAGCTGAAATGGTAATAGCAATTATCGAGGAAGTAGCAGCTTAAATCCTCACGATAGAGCATAGCTACAGCTCAAGTAAGGCCAACCTTGAAAGTCGCAGAGCACATTTTAATTTGTGCTAGCGGCTTTCTTTTTTGTTGATGAAAAATTATTCTTAGAGTGGTTTTGGTGAACATAAATGAGAAGAAAAGTAGGAGAATGAGTTGGACGGATAACCTTCATACACAGCGAATCTTTGCTAATTATTAGAAAGGTATATGAGCAAATGGGGTGTGCTCGTTCAATTCAAAAAGAAGAAAGTTTGGAAGTACATCATGTTAACGTGCAAAAGACAAAAGGATAAGTCAGAGGGTTGCACAAGTCACGTTTTCGTACAAAAAGCACTAGAAAATAGATGAATTTGCGATTATTTATTCCCGTAGTACATATTTGTACGTTCTTAAATAACCAAAATTGTACATCGTTAGAATTGACATTTACATAAATGATCCCAATAGAATTCAGTGGAAATGTTGTGAAGAACATGATAGAACCCTATCAAAGATATATTTCTCCATTAGGAAAATAGTCCCTACTCTTCTCTCTTCTTTTTTACTAATTATATGATATATTTTTACTATGAACAAAAGAAGGAGTGAATCTTTTGGATAAATATATTGTGTTTCGATGTAGGCAGGAAGAGTATGCGATTACTATTGATCAGGTCATTGCTATAGAACGGGCAGAAGGTTTTACATCAGTCCCACAACTCCCGCATTATGTAAAAGGTATGATACGTTCTCGGGGCCACCTTGTCCCGGTTCTTGATATTGAAATGATATTTTATGATCGAGCGATTGAAGAAAGTAACGATAGAAGAATCATCATCATTCAAGGAGAAGAATTTGAATACGGTTTACTTGTTGCGGAAACGAAGGAGATTATTGATATAGCGGAAGGTCTTATTGAAAAGCCAGGACTTCTTTTACATATTCGTCTAGACTACTTAAAAGGGATTGCTAATTTTAAAAATAGATTAATTTCTATCATTGACAGCCATCGCTTCTTAAGCTCATTGGATGGTAATGTTTCCATTGCTGAATATATTACAGAATCTAAAGAAGCAGAGGCAGCTTTATAATCTATTTGCTATAATTGGAGGATACAAACCTAAAGGATGTGCTTTAAGTGAATTCAATGTATCCTAAAGCAGGCCGAGTGATTTTACATGTTGATATGAATAGTTTTTATGCATCTGTAGAAATGGCCTATGATCCGACATTAAAGGGGAAGCCTATTGCTATTGCTGGAAATCCTGAGGAGCGTAGAGGGATTATTGTTACTTGCAGCTATGAAGCAAGGAGATTTGGCGTAAAAACAACGATGCCATTGTGGGAAGCGAAAAAGTTATGTCCGCAATTAATTATTTTACGCCCTAATTTTGAAAGGTATCGTGCAGCGTCAATTGGTATGTTTGAGGTGCTTAATCATTATTCAGATCTTGTAGAGCCTGTCTCTATTGATGAAGGGTATATGGATATTACTGCTAGCGAACAGTTTGGCACTCCTATTGAAGTGGCTTCAATTATTCAGAACCGTATAAAAGAGCAGTTAGATTTACCTTGTAGTATTGGCATTGCACCAAATAAATTTTTAGCCAAAATGGCCTCTGATATGAAGAAGCCTCTTGGCATTACAATATTAAGAAAAAGGGATGTGCCTAGTAAATTGTGGCCTCTTCCTGTAAAAGAAATGCATGGTGTTGGTCAGAAGACAAGTGAGAAGCTTGATAGTATGCGTATTTATACGATTGGTGATTTAGCGAAGGCAGACACGTTCATGATAAAATCTTCATTAGGCATTAATGGTGAGCGTTTAAAAGATAGAGCAAATGGCATAGATTCACGTCCGGTTGATCCAGAAGCTGCCGAGGAATTTAAAAGTATCGGTAACTCAACGACACTCCCTCGGGATATGAGTAAGCAGAAAGAACTTTTTGAAGTGTTGAATCAACTCGCTTTTAAAGTGTCTACGAGGCTAAAACGAAAAAAAGTCTATGCTACTGGTATAAGCGTGATGATCCGTTATAAAAACCGCCATACGATTACGAGAAGCAAAAAAATTGGTTTTGCTATTCAGTCAGTGGAAGAAATCTATAATCAGGCTCAGCATCTCTTTATGAAACACTGGAGTGGTGATGCTGTGAGGTTGCTTGGCATAACTGGTACGGATCTTGTCGAAAAAGGACAAGCTGTGAAACAATTAGATTTATTTCATTATGAAGAAGACGCCAAAAAAGAGCCTCTTTACCAAACCATTGAAAGTTTGAGGAAAAAGTATGGCCCATCGATTGTTGATCAGGCAGCGTCTCTTGAGTCTATACAAAAGAAAAAAGCCAATATCGGTACATCAACCAGCTTTAATAAAGATTTTTTACAGCGATTAAAAAAAGAGAAAGAATAAGCGAAAACATGTACACCACAAACTATCTTGTTGTGGTGTTTTTTAAATCTTAAAAATTGAACCTAAAAATAAAAGCAAGGCATAAGTTTTTTTTCCCTTATGCCATGCTTTTATATTGTACATTCATATTAACGATAGTCGCCACTTTCTACCGGCCACCAGTGGAAGCCGTCTTTTTCTAATAACTCGTCAGCCGCTTTTGGACCCATTGTTCCCGCTTCGTAGTTTGGAAATTGCTCTGCTTGTTGGTTTTCCCAAACTTGTGAGATCTTATCGACGAAGCTCCAAGATAAAGCTACTTCATCCCAATGAGCAAAGTTGGTTGCGTCTCCGCGCATACAGTCATAAAGGAGTCGCTCATAAGCTTCAGGTGTGTTCATGTGATCGACACTATTGTTGGAGAAGTTGAGCTTTACTGGTGTGGCATTCATTGTGTCACCAGATTTTTGTGCGTTTAAGTAAAGACTAATTCCTTCATCTGGTTGGATATGAATGACGAGTAAATTAGGGTTTAACGTCTTTTCATGCTGATAGTATAAATTCATTGGAATATCCTTGAATTGAACGACTATTTTTGTTGATTTCGTTGCCATCTTTTTTCCTGTACGGATGTAAATAGGAACACCGGCCCAACGGAAATTGTCAATTATCAGTTTTCCGGCAACGAAAGTTTCGGTATTGGAGTCAGCTTTGACCATCGGTTCTTGACGATAACCGTTAATTGGCTCATTATTTTTGTTGCTTGGTCCATATTGGCCACGAACAAAATTCTCCTTTACAGCCTCTCCTTCAAGTGATTTCAAAGCACGGAACACTTTTACTTTTTCAGAACGGATTTCCTCGTCTGTCAGTTTAATTGGTGGTTCCATAGCAAGTAAGGCAACCATTTGCAGCATATGGTTTTGCACCATATCCCTAAGGGCACCGCTATTCTCATAATATCTCCCACGTTCTTCAACACCTAATACTTCACTTGATGTCACTTGGATATTAGATATGTAGCGATTATTCCATAGTGGTTCAAATATGGCGTTGGCGAAGCGAATGACCTCTATATTTTGGACCATTTCTTTTCCTAAATAATGATCTATCCGATAAACTTCTTCCTCAGCAAACGCTTGGCGAAGGCGATTGTTCAATTCTATTGCTGAAGGTAGATCATGACCAAATGGTTTTTCAATCACTAAACGTTTAAAACCGTCAACATCTGTTAGTCCATCTGATTTTAAATGATCGGCAATTGTGCCAAAGAATTCTGGTGCCATCGCTAAATAGAAAATGCGATTACCTTCTAATTGATAATGTGTATCTAAGTCATTTGCTAGTGTTTTTAACGCTAAATAAGAACTGGAATCTGTAACATCATGGGAATGATAATAAAAGTGTGTGATAAACTCATTAAGGTCATCATGATGCCCCTCAGCTTCTTCAATAGATTGTCGCACACTTTCTTGAAAAGCACTGTTCGTTAGTTCTCGTCTAGCAACGCCAATGATACAATAGCGTTCAGATAGTTTTCCTCTTTTAAACAATCGGTAAAGTGATGGAAATAGTTTACGTTTCGCTAAGTCACCTGTTGCACCGAATATCATAATCAAAGCAGTTGGATTTTCTGAATTATTCACAATGATATTCCTTTCTATGTAAAAAAGTTCTATTTTTTAGGTTCATCTCAACGATGAAATATATACCCACTCAAGTATAAAATTTTATCGCTTAAAGTGAAAAACAGCAACCTTTTTTAAAAGGAAATAACTGTAGCGCTTTAGCTTTATGGTGTTTTTCTGTATGATGATAATAATGAATGAGGAGAAAGGAAGAAAAGGCAGTGAAAGTTTTTTTCTTAGGAACAGGTGCGGGTGTCCCTGCGAAAGCAAGGAATGTTACGAGTATCGCTTTAAAGCTTTTAGATGAAAGAAGAGCCATATGGTTGTTCGATTGTGGAGAAGCCACACAACATCAAATTTTACATACAACAATCAAGCCAAGAAGAATAGAGAAAGTTTTTATTACTCATCTTCATGGCGATCATATATATGGTTTGCCGGGATTTTTAGCTAGTCGTTCACATCAAGGCGGCAAAGAAAAGCTAACAGTGTATGGTCCAAAGGGAATAAAAGAATATATCGAAGTGTCTCTTTCGGTTAGTCAAACTTACTTGCAGTACCCTCTGGAGATTATTGAAATAGACGAGGGGGTCGTTTGTTGTGATGATCAATTCATAGTGACAGCGAAGAAACTTGACCATGGTATACCATCTTTCGGTTATCGGGTTGTAGAGAAAGATTTGCCGGGAACTTTAATGGCTGATCAATTGATAGAAGATGGTGTAAGGCCAGGTCCTATTTTTAAAAGAATTAAAGAGGGTGAGACAATTACTCTTGAGGATGGTCGCATAATTAATCCTAAAGATTATGTTGGGCCACCACAAATGGGGAGAATCGTGACTATTTTAGGTGACACGCGTTTTTGTTCGGCGGCAATTGAATTAGCACGCAATGCAAATTTACTTGTTCATGAGGCAACCTTTGCGAATGGTGAGGAACAGCTCGCACATGATTATTACCATTCAACAATTGCCCAAGCAGCTGCTGTAGCCCAGCAAGCGGGTGTAGAACAATTATGTCTCACACATATTAGTTCACGCTATGAACGTAGTGAGTGGTCACAGCTAGAAGAGCAGGCAAAGGTAGATTTTCCTGCAGCAGTCCTTGCTGAAGATTTTAAAGAAATAGATATCCCTAGGAAATAATTGCGTAGTTTATCGGTTTAACCAAATGCGACAGTAGGACCAACTCAGGACATAGGGAGAAATATCTGTTTCATTTTATCTTAAAAATTTAAAAAAACAGTTATTGACTTATAGATAGTAATCGTACTATAATCACATTTATACTTTTAAAATTATATTTTATAAAGCAATGAAGAGAAACTAGTAAACCTTATTTCCCTAGTAAAGAGAGTCAGCGGTTGGTGTGAGCTGAACTATAAATAAGATGAATTTCATTCTTGGAGCTTTTTCTTTGCTGTCATGTTCGGCCGAAGACAGTAAGGACGGTTATCAATACCGTTATGAATTCGAGTGGAAAGTCGCAAGCTTTCAAAAAGGGTGGTACCGCGTGAGTCACACGTCCCTTTATGAGCTTTGCGGCTTTTTTGTTTTATTTTCAATAAGGAATAGAGGATTTTTATAGCAAAATTCACGTAGACAAATGTCCTAATTTCCAGGGATGAAATAATGGGGAAGATATAGATAAAGGTTAAAAAAGGAGGAAAAAATCATGCAAAACGAACAATGGTCTTCTAAGCTTGGATTTATTCTTGCTTCTGCAGGTTCAGCAATTGGCTTAGGCGCGATATGGAAGCTACCCTATGTGACTGGGGAAAGTGGTGGTGGCGCTTTTATTTTATTATTCATTTTGTTCTCTTTATTTATTGGTTTTCCATTACTGCTGGCTGAGTTTGTTATCGGACGCAGTACAGGAAAAGAAGCGATTACTGCCTATAAAACGATTGCACCTAAAACAAAGTGGCATTGGGTTGGTTACTTAGGCGTATTTACTTCTTTCTTATTACTCTCTTTTTATAGTGTAATCGGTGGCTGGGTTATTCAATATTTATTTTATGGAGTAACAAGTGATAAAGGTGTAGGGATGTCGGGGTATGAGAGTCTGTTTAATGAAACTGTATCTAATCCGTATATTTCTTTAGGTGCACAGGCGTTATTCCTCATCATTACAATTTTCGTTGTTGCCAAGGGTGTACAGCAAGGGATTGAAAAGGTAAGTAAATTTATGATGCCAGCATTATTTATCTTGTTTATTATTATTATTATTCGTTCTGTTACATTAGAAGGCGCCTCAGAGGGAATAAAGTTCTTCTTGCAACCCAATTTCTCTTTATTAAACTCTGAAAGTTTATTATATGCGATGGGGCAATCATTCTTTTCTCTTAGTGTAGGGATTTCTGTAATGGTGACGTATAGTTCTTACTTATCAAAGAAAGAAAGTTTGTTACAACCGGCACTTTCTGTTGTCGCAATGAACTTATTCATTTCTATACTGGCTGGTTTGGCCATCTTTCCAGCCGTCTTTTCATTAGGGTTTGAGCCAACTGCTGGCCCTGGCCTACTATTCATCGTCTTACCAGCTGTATTTGATCAAATTATTTTTGGAAAAGTTTTCTTGTTGTTATTCTTAGCTTTGTTCTTATTCGCGACACTGACTTCTGCCTTTTCAATGCTTGAAATTGCAGTAGCTTCGGTTACGAAAGGAGCGACAAAAAATAGGGGTAAAATCGCTTGGTTATTTGGTTTGGCGATATTCATTGTCGGAATTCCTTCTAATCTTTCTTATAGCTTACTATCTGACATAACTATTTTTGGTAAATCTATTTTTGATAGTGCTGATTTCTTAGTGAGTAATATTCTTTTACCTTTTGGTGCTTTGTTGATTGCTCTATTCGTATCATATCGAATGAAAAAAGACTTATTAAAAAGCGAAATTATCATGAACTCTACGGCGCTGACAGGGGTATTTAATGTTTGGTTCTTTTTGATGAGATATATCGTACCAATCATTATTGTAATTGTGTTCTTAGATTCTTCTGGTTTATTTAATCTATTCAAGTAACAATTGAAAGACTGAGACAATATCAAGATGCTAATCGAGTGATAGAAATACGAGCAAATGGTGGTAATCCTGTTTGTTCGTATTTTTTTGTCCCAGTCCCTATCTATAATCAAGAAAGAATGCAAAAAAATGATGAATGTGCAGCAGTGTAAATATTGATACCAATTTATTAGGTTAAACTTTCATGTTATTAGCAAAAATCTCACCAAGCTTTTTAGACTGTGCTGTCGCTGCTTTAATGCATTCTACAAATGCTTCTTGTACCGCATGTGCTTCGAGTACCTTTAATCCTGCCTCTGTTGTTCCTCCAGGGCTAGTGACCTCTTTTCGTAATTGTGCAGATTCCTTTGACGATCTCTCAAGCATTTCTGCAGCACCTATTAAGGTTTGAATAATAAACTTTTTCGCTACCTCTTTTTCGAGCCCTATTTCTACTGCACTTTTTTCCATCGCTTCAACTAGATAATAAATATAGGCTGGACCACTTCCAGATAATCCTGTAACCGCATCTAAGTCTTCCTCTTTTACGATGGTCGTTAAACCAACTGTTTCAAACATTCCTTTAACTGTTTCTAATTGTAAATGGTTTACATTATGATTGATGGCTAATGCACTGGCAGATTTACCAATTGTTGCTGAAGTATTAGGCATGGCTCGAACAATAGCTAGGTCTGTGTCTACCATTTCTTCAATAGAAGTAATGGATACCCCTGCTAAGACGGAGACGATTAACATGTCTTTACGTAAATAAGCTCGAATACTTTGAATCGCTTCTCCAACATCCTTTGGTTTCATAGCTAAGCAGACGATATTGACATGAGAGAGGATGTCTTTTATGTCATAAGATATGTTGACACCATAAGATTGTTGTAATTCATAGAGTTTTTCTTGATTGCATTTGTTTGTTACCCATACATTGTTTCCACTTACTAATTTTTGCGTAATGATGCCAGATATTAGAGCTTCAGCCATCGAACCTGCGCCAATAAATGCGATTTTCATTTTTTTTTCCTCCTTGATAATGTTGATAAGGTTCGTACTTGCAAACTCCGTCAAGGTCAATAAAAAAAGCCCCTTCATCCTGTAAAGGACGAAAGGACGTGCTTCCGTGGTACCACCTTCATTTGTCATGTTCTTTAAATTAGAACAGACAATCTCGAATCCGTTAACGCCGGCTACGGTTAGTTTTGCTAACACTCATAAGGTAGGTTCGATGGACTAGTGGACGGTGAAACCTTTCAGCCTAATTGAGTTTCACTCTCTTTTCGTCTTATGTTCATCTACTATTCTTATTCATCGCGTTAAATCATTAATTTATTGTGATTATGAGGGATAACAAGGGAAATTGTCAATAACATTTTCATTCGTTTTTAGAGATAATTTGTTAAAAGTTATGTGAAAATAATGACATTGTTGAGAAATAAAGCTAAGATTAAATATATATATGTTTAAAGATTAGATTGTTCTACACATATTTTATTTAAATATAATGATTGTTGGAGGGAATGAAAATGGCACAATGGATTAATGATATCGGTCGACTCGTGATTCCTACTCCTTTTCCTGTAGGTGATGTTAACCTTTATGTCATCAAAGGAGAGAAGCTAACCCTTATAGATGCTGGACCTAAAACAGAGGAAGCTTGGGTAGCGTTGCAGTCAGAACTAAATGAATTAGGCTTAACACTGTCAGATATTGAGCAAGTGATTCTTACTCATCATCATCCAGATCACGTTGGTCTGCTTGATTATTTTCCGGCTGATATGCAAATTATTGGTCATCCTTTAAATGAGCGATGGCTCAATCGGACAGAGGATTTCCTACAGCAAAATAATGATTTTTATCAGCATGTTCTCACTGAGTTTGGCTTGATTCAGTATTACGATAAAGTAATGACAAGACTACATAGTGAGCTTGCCTACTTCTGTGATCGCTCATTAGCTCAAGAGATTTGTGAGGGAGACGAACCTCCAGGGTTAAAGGGATGGCGTGTTATTGAAACGCCGGGTCATGCGCAAAGTCATATTGGTTTATTGCGAGAAAGTGACGGAATTTATATTGGTGGTGACCATCTGCTGGCTCATATTTCTCCGAATCCGTTAATGGAGCCACCTTTACCGGGGCAATCTGAGCGTCCTAAATCATTATTGCAATATAACGAATCACTTGATAAATTAAGCCGTTATCCGCTTGCACTTGTATTGCCAGGTCATGGAGAAGTCTTCACAAATGTAAATGAAATCATTCCTCAACGAAAAAAAGCACAGCATGAACGTGCGATGAAGGTCAAGAAATGGCTCATGGAAGAATCAATGACGGTCTTTGATATATGTAAACGCCTTTTTCCGAAAGCTTACAAAATGCAATTACCTCTTACGGTATCTGAAACAATCGGTCAGCTCGACTATTTGCTTGCGATGGGGGAAGTAAATGAGTATAAGAAGGACGGTGTGTCTTTCTATAGTAGCCAAATGAGGTGATAAAATGGTAAAAGATTTACATGGAAAGAACATTATTATTACAGGTGCATCAGGTGGGATAGGTGAAAAGATGGCAAGGCTTTGTGCGGAAAGAGGAGCCAATCTTGCTTTAGTGGCTAGAAGGACAGATAAGTTAGCTGCAATGAAAGAAGAGCTTGAGCAACGCTATTCTATTGATATTTATACATTTTCTTTAGATGTCTCTAATATGGAAAAGGTAGAGGAAGTTTTCCCATTGATTCTCGAACGGTTTAAGGTAATCGACGTCCTTGTGAATAATGCGGGATACGGCATTTTCACTTATGCTCATGATGCAGATATGAAAGAAGTAAAAAGCATGTTCGATGTGAATGTACTGGGTTTAATTGCTTGCACTCAGCAAGTATTGCCAAAAATGTTAGCGACCAAAAGCGGGCATATTATCAATATCGCTTCACAAGCTGGAAAAATTGCCACGCCGAAATCAAGTACCTATTCTGCAACCAAACATGCAGTATTAGGTTATTCTAATAGCCTAAGGATGGAAGTTGCTTCTCAAGGTGTGTATATTACAACAGTGAACCCAGGTCCAATTGAGACGAATTTTTTTGATATTGCCGATAAAGAAGGCACATATGTGAAAAATGTTCAGCGATATATGTTAAAGCCGGAGTATGTTGCGCGAAAAGTTGTTGATGTGATGTTGACGCCAACAAGAGAGGTCAATCTCCCAAGTTGGATGAATTTAGGAAGTAAAGTATTTGCCATTGCTCCCAGATTATTTGAATGGGCTGGACGCGGTGTGTTTAATAAAAAATAATGTTTCAAGTTGAATGGTTTGCATCGGGCTGTTTTTATCTATATGGTGAAATCGTGAAGATATTTATAGAGAAAAGGTGATAGATATGAAAGCAAAATTTGAACCATTATTTGAATCCTATACATTTCCTAACGGTGTGACAGTTAAAAATCGACTTGCACTCGCACCAATGACACATTATTCTTCTAATGAAGATGGCTCTATTTCGGAAGAAGAATTAGTCTTTATTAAGGCCCGTGCAAAGGATTTAGGTACAGTTATTACTGCTTGCGCCAATGTAACACCAAATGGTAAAGCTTTTCCTGGTCAACCGGCTATTTACGATGACCAATTTATTCCTGGTTTAAAAAAACTAGCCGAGACGGTTCAACAAGAAGGGGCAAAAGCGGTGATACAAATTCATCACGGCGGCATTTCATGTCCCTCTGAACTTGTTCCCGATGGTGATGTTGTATCTGCATCAAATATCGATCGTGATAACCAAAAGGCTCGTGCCCTATCGACAGGGGAAATTGAAGAAATCATCGAAGCTTTTGGAGAAGCAACGAGAAGAGCAATTGAAGCAGGTTTTGATGGAGTAGAAATTCATGGTGCAAACGGGTATTTAGTACAGCAGTTTTATTCCCCTTATACGAATAACCGTACGGATGAATGGGGTGGATCCGTAGAAAATCGGATGAAGTTTCCATTGGCTGTTGCGGAAGCTTGCCAAAAAGCGATTGATAAGCATGCAAAGAGACCATTTATTTTCGGTTATCGCTTCTCACCTGAAGAGCCGTCGACACCTGGTTTAACAATGACTGAAACCTTTCAACTAGTGGATGCCTTATCAAATCTTCCATTCGATTATTTGCACATTTCCCTTATGCATGCACTATCTACTCCTCACCGCGGGGCGGATACAGAGCGCACAAGAATTGAGCTGGTGAATGAAGTAATTAACGGACGCGTTCCGTTGATGGCCGTTGGAAAAGTGAATTCACCTGATGATGCATTAGCTGTTAGAGAACGAAATATCCCGCTTATTGCTATAGGTAGAGAATTGCTCATTTCACCAAGATGGGCTGCATATATTCAAGAAGATCGTCTTGAGAAAATAGAATATGCCCTGAATTTAAAAGAAAGAGATAAATATGACATTCCGAACGGATTATGGGAAGTGATCCTAGCTGCAGAAGGTTGGGTCCCATTTACTCGCTAGGAATCTATAGAAAACAGGAACATGAACAATTTGTTCATGTTTTTTTTTGTGTCTTATTTTGGTTACAAAAGAGATTTGCTCGTACAAACCGCCAAAGAAGCGGAGCAACACTGATTTTTTCGACTATCCATTAAACATTCCCGTTAAATAACAGGCATGTCAAATAAAAGAGGAAAAGCTGGGACTTTTTTTGATTATAGATTTAGGTAAAATATCATAATATGTCGAATATTTATACATAGAATAATGGAAGGAGCGGCCTTCTGCTGTACAAGAGTTTGTTTTACCCATAGTCCATCTCATCTAATGATAGAGCTATTCTTATTTAATCCCAGGTTTTGTCTAGGCAGTCGAATATAAGAAATTCGTCGTAAAATTTCCATTGAAAGAGAACGTATATTCGGTTAATATTATGGGTATAAATAAACGGAACATAAGTTCTTATTTTATAGTGAGAAGAGGCAATCTAATGGTTGATTATAGTGTAATGCCAAAACAACAAATTTTATGTATAGATATGAAGAGCTTCTATGCCAGTTGTTCAGCTGTTATACGGGGATTAGATCCAATGGAATGCTATCTTGTAGTGGCGGGAAATCATGATCGTAAAGGTAGTGTCATTCTTGCTGCTTCACCGAGAATGAAGAAAGAATTTGGCATAAAAACAGGGTCGCGGCTATTTGAAGTACCCAATGACCCGCGCATTATTATTGAAGAGCCAAAGATGGCTACGTATTTACGTGTCTCTATGGAAATTACACGTGTATTTCATCGCTATGTACCAAAAGAGGCTGTGCACACTTATAGTGTCGATGAAAGTTTTATTCGTATTGACGGAACAGAACATATATGGGGTGACGCCTATACGATTGCCCAAAAGATAAAAGATGATATCGAAAGGGAATTTCAACTACCTTCATCTGTTGGAATTGGTCCTAATATGTTAATGGCAAAGCTTTGTCTTGATTTAGAAGCAAAGAAGGCTGGTATTGCTGAGTGGACTTATGAGCAGATAGAAGAAAAGCTTTGGCCGATTTCTCCATTAAGTCAAATGTGGGGTATAGGCAGTAGAATGGAGAAAAATTTGAACAGTATGGGCATTTTCACGGTTGGTCAGCTTGCCCATTTTAATCTAACTACACTAGAAAAAAAGTTTGGTATTATGGGCAATCAGCTATATTATCACGCATGGGGAATAGATTTGTCAGAAATCGGTGCTCCGATTTTACAAGGTCAAATTAGCTTTGGGAAAAGTCAAATCTTGCTTCGAGATTATACTGATAAAGAAGAAATCAAGCATGTTGTTTTAGAAATGTGTGAGGAGGTTGCAAGAAGGGCGCGCACACATCGTAAGGCTGGAAGAACCGTTCATTTTGGGCTTGGATATAGCAAGGATGAGTTTGGTGGTGGATTTTATCGTTCTCGGACAATGGAGGAGCCGACAAATGTAACAATGACCATTTATCATGTTTGTTTAGCTTTATTAGATGAACATTATAACGGCAAAACGGTTCGGAAGATTACTATTTCTCTTGGACAAATAACCGATGATCACGAGTATCAGCTTAGTTTATTTGATCAAAACGGCTTTAACAAGCGCAAGCTCGGCTATACCGTCGATCGCATTCGTGCCCGCTTCGGATCTGCTTCCTTATTGCGAGCGGTTTCTTATACCGATGCAGGTACAGCGAGACATAGAGCAACACTTGTCGGTGGCCATAAAAAATAGTAATGAGAAAGAAGGAATAAGTGATGCTTCGTGATCGTGGGAATAAGAAATGGGTTTCAATGATGCTACCGGAACATGTCAAGCTTTTAAGAGAGTATGATGAAAGTCACCATAAACAAACTAAACCTCAGTTAGATGAACAACAATATGAACAGTTCGATGAGGTGATTAGCGAGGCCATGGCGTTTCATACTTTGTTAACATTTACCTTGTTCCGTCGAGGAGAACAAGTGACTATTTCCGGTCGCATTCATTATGTAGATACATTCAAACAATCGCTTCGAGTAGTAAAGGAGGATGACAGTATTGATATCATTTTCCTACCAGAAATCATTCATATAGAAGAAAGTTAAGTTAACTATACCCCGTATCAATCGCCAACACTCTGATCGTCAAAATAAGTAAGAGCGATGTGTTTGAAAAAACGCACCGTAAATTGATGGAGATCAGTCGCAGCCTGAGAGAAATAACGTCCTTTATGCCAGGCGAGTCCAATATTACGTCGACAACGAGGAGCAGTGATCGGGAGTTGCACTGTTTTCGGTAAATTCTCTTGCAATAATGATAACTGTGGTGTAAAAGAAATCCCTAAACCGAGCTCAATCAATCGTAAAATAGCCCCTGCTTCTTCAAGTTCAAGCGGAGTATGGGGAGTGAAGCCTGCTTCAGAGCAAAACTGATCCGTTAAATCTCTAAAATCATAGCCCATCGGACGATTAATAAATACCTCGTTACATACTTCATTTAAATGAACCGAAGATCGGTGGGCAAGGTGGTGATCAGGTGGAACAGATAAAAAGATTTCCTCATCAAGGAGGGTCATCCACTCAATTTCTGTCCCTTCGATAGGCCTCATAGAAATACAAAAATCAATATCTCCATCCTCTAATTGCTTTTTCATCGCTGCTGCTGTGCCGGTGTATTGTTTAATATGAACATTAGGATGCTCCTTCATAAACTCTCCAATAAAGAAGGGTAAGATATGTGGCAGGGCAATGGAAACCGAAGTGATACGATGTTGTGTCGTTACCATTTCTTCTATTTCACGCTCGCCTTCCTCCAATTCAAAAAACACACGATTGATTCTATTTAAATAAGAGCGACCAAAATCATTTAAGCGAATGGTTCGTCCTTGACGATCGAAAAGAGATGCCCCCAAATCATGTTCAAGTCTTGCAATCATTTTACTCAATGCTGGTTGAGATACATGTAATTCATTCGCTGCTTTTGTGATGCTTTCTAAATGAGCTACTTTTTGAAAATAGCGTAACTGTAAAAGCTCCAAAACTATCCACCTCTTTCATAACTTCAAAGTTATAAATTATAGATAAATATGTATTATACGTTATTAAAAGACTATTTTACAATAGTAAACGTAGGACAAAGGAATAGGCAATCACTTATCCTAATTTAATTTACTTTCAAAGGGGAGACAGTTATGAGATTACAAAATAAAGTAGCTATTATTACAGGGGCAGCATCTGGTATGGGCAAGGCTGAAGCCCTTCGTTTTGCTAGTGAAGGAGCGAAAGTAATTGTTGCTGACTTAAATATGGAAGGTGCTGAAGCAGTAGTAACAGAAATAAAGGAAAACAACGGGGAAGCTTTAGCGGTAAAAGTCAATGTAACAGAACAAGCTGATTTAGAAAATATGGTAAAAACAGCTATGGATAACTACGGTCAGATTGATGTTGTTATCAATAATGCTGGAATTTTTGATAAATACACGAACAGTTTAGAAACAACAGAGCAACAATGGGATTTAATATTTGATATTAACGTGAAAGCCATTTATAAAATTACAAACCTTGTATTACCAAATATGATAAAGCGCGGTGAAGGAACAATCGTCAATATTGCTTCCATTGCAGGTCTTGTTGCACAAATGGGTGGAGCCGCTTACACGGCGTCAAAACATGCGGTAGTCGGTTATACGAAGCATATTGCTGCAGTCTATGGTTCAAAAGGTATCAAAATTAATGCGATTGCACCGGGAACAATCCGTACGCCATTAACAGCAGATATGTTAAAAACACGTCCAACAAATAAAATACCGTTAGACCGTTTCGGTAATGACTATGAAGTGGCTGATCTAGCCGTATTTTTAGCATCAGATGAATCGAAATTTATGAACGGTGCAGTCGTACCAATTGATGGCGGCTACACAATCGTATAATTACTTTTTGAAGATAGTCATTAAGCAGTAAAGGCTTAATGGCTATCTTTCTTTAAAGATAAGAAATGAAGCGATTGTTCGAAAAAGGGGGATAAACATGTCAAAATCAAAGAAAGTACCAAATCGCTGGTTTATTTTCACTAGTGCCTGGATCATTATTTTTCTCGTCGCCTCTATTGCGATTTTTAGTGTTTTTTCGGAACCGATGACAAAATTACATGGATGGTCAAGTGCGGACTATAACTTAGCTTACTCATTGTACACTTTAATTTTTGCTATTGTTGCCATATTTGCCGGCATGATTACTGACCGCTATGGGGTCAAGTGGCTGATGTATATTGGTGGGTTATTCTTTGGGTTAGGATGGTTTTTAACCGCTTCAGTGACAACCATTCCTATGCTTTATGTAACCTTCAGCCTAATCGCTGGGAGTGGAGCGGGGATGATGTATAATTCGGCCTTAGTCACAGCCATGCGCTGGTTCCCTGATAAGGGTGGAAAGATTTCAGGGTTATTATTATCAAGTGCAGCAATTGGTCCATTTATATTGTCTCCGATTGCGGCGATGATTATTGAACGTTTCGGTGTGCTAGTATCATTTCGTATACTGGGGATCGTCTTTTTTATCGGTGTTTGGGCTGTGGGTTGGTTAATGTACACTGCACCAGCTAACTTCCGTCCTAAAGGCTGGAAATTACCATCGGAAAAAGAACAAAGTCAAAAGAAAAAGGCGGCAATCATCAATCTAAATTGGAAGGAAATGCTTGCTACGCCACTGTTTTATCTATTATTTTTAACTTTAGTGGCAGCGAGTACGGCAGGAACAATGATGGTATCTTCTGCTTCTGTAATCGCTCAAGACCAAGTTGGGTTAACAGCGACAGTTGGTGCAGTCATTGTCAGTATTAGCACATTATCGAACTTTGTTGGACGCTTAGCGTTTGGTGTTATTTATGATAAATTCGGTTCCTATATCGCTCTATTAATTAATTTAGTTATGACGATTGCAGCATTATTACTATTAACGATGGCGACATCACTTGTGTACTTCACCATTTGTATTATTATTCTCGGTTTTGCTTTTGGTGGTTTACTTGTTGTGTTTCCGCCTTTAACTAGTCAGTCATTTGGTCAAAAGAATTTCGGTATGAACTATGCAATCGTTTTTCTTGGCTATTCTGGGGGCGCTTTTGTAGGTCCACGTATCGCTTCCTACTTCAAGGAAACAACAGGAAGCTTTACGACTGCTTATATCGCAGCAGCAATCTTAACAGCTATCGGTATTGGGCTTGTAGGTTTAGTGTTATTTTTAAATAAAAAGAAAGAAAAGAAACAGCAAGCAATCATTGCGTAAGCATAAGTGCTTCCCACCTGAACCTTTTAAGAAAAGAAGTTCAGGTGGTTTTTTATTTTTTTAAACCATTGACAATTTATCTACTTAGTCATATTATGTAGTAGTACTTAGTTTTACTATATAGTTAATATCGTTTATGTTAAAGAACAAGTTGTTTATGTATGCTACCTAGTATTACTACTTAGTTAAGAATGAAAGAGGGGTTTAACGAGTGAAAGGGTTAACAGAGTTATTGAAAGGTGTGTTAGAAGGAATTGTGCTTCAGAAAATAGGGCAGGGGGAGACTTATGGCTATGAAATCACACAGTATTTACAAAACATAGGCTTTGAAGATATTGCAGAAGGAACTGTGTACACTGTGTTGCTTAGACTTGAAAAGAAAGAGCTGTTACATGTTGAAAAAAGAAAATCGGAGCTTGGTCCACCAAGGAAGTTTTATACGTTAAATGATTCCGGAAAGTATGAGCTCGATAAGTTTTGGGAGAAATGGTTTTTTCTCTCTAGAAAATTAAATGACATAAAGGAGAATGATAGTAAATGAAAAACCTATTTGAAAAATTAATTGGCAGTAAAAAGCGGTATAACGATTATAAAGCTGAAAAAGAGCAGTTGCCACAAAGTTACAAGGACGCCCTTCATGCGTTAGAACAGTATATGTGGAATTTCGCCAAAGGAGAAAATTTTATGGAAGTGTTAGAAAATATGCTTCAATTATTTAAAGAAAGTTCAATTGAGCAACTTCCATTACAGGATATTATGGGTAATGATCCTGTTGAATTTGCAAATGCCATTATGGCGCAATATCCAGAGGAACTTTGGTTTATTAAAAGCCAAGAAAAGCTCAGATTGGAAATAGAAAGATTAAATAATAATTAGATAATGGCAGTTGGATGGTTGTCAAATGGTACCTAATGGACTGAAGCTGTTATTCAATCATTTTCGTTGTTATAATCATGATTAACATAGGAAGAAAGGGCGGTAAAGTTGAAGATAACAATTACACCAAGAGCCATAATGAAACTAACAGAAAAATTAAAAAATAAAGATGGTTATTTAAAATTAAAATATGATACTGAAGGTTGTGGCTGTGTTGTAAGCGGTGTAACTGCTTTGTGGCTTGTGAAAGAACTAGAGCCAGATGACAGCGAAGTACAAACAGATTTCATGTCTATTTATATCGAGCCTTCTAAGGAAGTCTTTTTATCAGAAGAGGTAACGATTGATTATAGTTATAAGGCAAGATGCTTTCAATTAAAAAATAATTATGAATACTTGAATCCACGTATGGCTTTTATGGATTATACGAAATGAGAAAGAGAAGAAACAGAAATCTTCTCTTTTTTTTGTTGACTAATTTAGTAAACATATTTAAAATTTGTTTATATAAGGAGGGTAATATGGACTTTCAATCATTAACTGTCACTGAACTAAAGCAAGGATATCAATATCGATCACAAGAAGCTGTTTACGTATGTAATTATTGCCAACAGACTTTTGAAACAGGGCGGGTTTATCAATTTGCCGAAGAAATGTTTTTAGGAAAACAAGCAGTAGAGTGGCATATATCCGAAGAGCACGGAGGGAATTTTCTGCAGCTACTTTCAAACGAGAGTAAATATAATACGCTAACAGATAAACAAAAGCAGTTGTTAAGCGCCTTTCAATCGGGTAAAAAAGATGCCCAAATTGCAGAAGAGATGAATGTATCTCACTCAACGATTCGCCATCAAAAGTTTTCATTTCGTGAAAAGGCAAAGCAAGCAAAGCTATACTTAGCCATATATGAAAATGCGTTTCTAGGTCATCTTCAGGAAGAAATCATCCCTATTCATAACGGTGCGACTATGGTGGATGAACGCTACTTTATGACAATAGAAGAACGAGAGCAAATCATAAATGAAAATTTCGAGAGCCTCCATCCGCTCAAGTTAAAACGATTACCGAAAAAAGAGAAAAAGAAAATCGCGATTTTAAGTCGCATCATCAAAGAATTTGTTACTGGGCGCACATACGGAGAAGATGAAATAAAAGAAATACTAGTAGGCATATACGATGATTATGTCACTATAAGAAGGTATTTAATCGATTATGGATATATGAACAGGACGCCAGATGGCAAAGCCTATTGGGTAAATGATTAAGGAGGAATACTATTGAAACCCGATCGTAAGAAAGAATTAAAACAACAGTATAAAGAGATGAAAACCTATTATGGTGTGATTAGAATAAAAAACGAAAGCAATGGAAAAAAATTTATTGATGCTGTACCAAATGTGAAAAATCGTTGGCTTACTTCTAAAATGATCTTAAATGATGGTCGTCATATGAACAAAGAATTACAAGAAGATTGGCATAAATACGGTGAAGAAGTGTTTAGTTATGAAGTACTCTGGCAGAAGGATAAAAGTGAGATCAACGATATGAAGTTCGAACTGCAAAAAAAGAGAAAAGAATGGATTCTTAAAGAAGAGGCTTATGATGACAAAGGCTATCACCATAAACCCGAGGAATAATAGGTTAGAAAAGTTATGCTAAGCAAATTTGATTTTCTATGCCTTGGTTGAGGGCATCTATAAAGAGCTGTGTGCGCTAAAAAGAGAAATGAGCAACAAGTAAAAACAAAAGCTTCAGTCTAGTCAATGATAGAGGGTGGGAATTTGGTTAAAAATCAGCTTATGGTAGGCTATCGCTCAAATTTATGGGCAGGTGAATCTTCCACTTGAAAGGGGATTCCATTATCCGTAAAGAAAGAGTCGATGGCTGCTTCATAGGCTTCTTTATTTTCATTGTATGATTGAGCATGTGCGCCATTTTTAGCAATGAACAGTTTTTTGGGTTCATTTTTTTGTTCATACAGCATTTCCGTCATAACAGGTGGGATAAATGTATCATCTTTACTATGGATAAAAAGAACAGGCTTACTGATATAAGATACGACAGCGAGTGGTGACACGTCATGGATGGAATATTTGTCACGCAATCTAAGAAAAACGTTACTTATTGGCAAGATTACTTTAGGTGGTAATTTAAAGGTCGTACGCAAATGATGAGTAAGTTGACCAGATAAATCAGAAAAAGGACAATCAGCAATATAAAAATCAGCATCATCAGCAAGGCTCCCAGCGTATAAGAGCATTGTCGCTGCCCCCATTGATTCACCATGAATACCTAAGAGTACATCAGGACCTTTCTGCCTTTTGAGCCAATCTACCACAGCTTTAAGATCATATTTCTCATAATAGCCATAGCTCGTTGTCTTCCCGCCAGATTCACCATGTCTTCGGTGATCATAAATAACAACATTGAACCCGCGAGATAAAAACAAGTTCATATATTTTATAGAGTTCGTTTTATTCTCTGTCACCCCATGAGAAATGATGACGTATCTATTACTAGGATAAGGTGCGGCAACGACAACTTTAAGAGAGTATCCTAAAGGAGAATGGATAAAATGTTCTTCCTTTTCTAATTGATCATAGGCTGAGACATTTAATCTGCCAGCGATGCTTTCTCTTTCAACGATAACCGCGTTATCTTTTTTACGAATATACATTAATTTATTTGTGAAATAGGTGCCAATAGAGAGAATAACAGTTAGCAGTAATAAACTATAGCGCAGGATTCTTTTCATTTTTTCCCTCCATGGTGTTTTCCTTTATTTTACCATTTGGACAAAAGAAATATCCATCTTAAAACACCGGTTCGTGTCATAAGATGGACGGATTGTTTAAGCATTTAGTTGAAAATAACTACTTTCAATTGTCCTTGTCATATGTGGCTTAACGAGATGAATGGCTTCAACTAGCTTTTGCAAGTCTATATTGGTTGAGATACCCATTCTCTCTAACATATATACCACATCTTCCGTAGCAGCGTTCCCAGCTGCACCTGGAGCGAAAGGGCAGCCGCCAAGCCCACCAGCAGAAGTATCAAAACGGTCGACACCAGCTTGAAGAGCAGCAAGGATGTTAGGAAGAGCTAATTTTCGTGTATCATGAAAATGAGCGGTAATGAGTGTTTCAGGAAAAGCATCTTTTAACTTTTTAAATACATCAAATGATTCATGCGGAGCCGCCATTCCGATGGTATCAGCAACACTTAACTCATCTGCTCCTGCATTGACAAAGGCTTGGCATAATTTTAATGTATCATTTACATCTACTTTTCCTTCGTACGGACAATAAAAAGCTGTGGAAATACAAGCACGTACAGAATATCCATTTCCTTTTAATTCTTTGATTATTGGCACAATTTCAGCGACACTTTCTTCGGTTGTTTTATTAATATTCTTTTTGTTGAACGTTTGACTAACACCAACAAAAGTAGCAACGGCCTGGCAATCAGTAGCATAAACACGATCAATCCCTTTTCGGTTGGG
Source organism: Cytobacillus sp. FSL R5-0569 (assembly GCF_038007265.1). Taxonomy (NCBI): domain Bacteria; kingdom Bacillati; phylum Bacillota; class Bacilli; order Caryophanales; family Bacillaceae; genus Cytobacillus; species Cytobacillus sp. FSL R5-0569. Next base: position 3,084,077 of record NZ_JBBOWW010000001.1, on the reverse strand, counting down.
AGCAAGCACCATATCTCGCGTATGTGATGTGAGGGTATCAGCAACAATTTCAGCTGCATCACTCATTTGCGGTACCCATTTTGGCGAAACAAATGAGGTAAGTTCCATTTCTTTTACACCAGCACTTTTTAATTTTTGAATAAATTGTTTTTTGATATCTGTTGGAACGAAGTTTTTTTCATTCTGTAGTCCATCTCTCGGGCCCACTTCAATAATCGTCACTTCTTTTGGCAGTGTAAACATTATATTCCTCCTTTTATAGAAAGCGTTTACTTTATTGTAGTGGTTTAATATTCAGAAATGCAAGAATTAAGTAAAGTGTGGCATAATAGAGAGGTAGATTCATAACAAGGTAACCATGGAGGGGAAAAACAGTATGGAACGAGCAGAAGTCGTTATTGTAAGCGCTACAAGAACAGCGTTAGGAACATTTAATGGGAGTTTAAAAGGGGTATCAGCGATAGATCTAGGAGCAGTAGTTATTAAGGAAGCATTAAAAAAAGCAGGGGTAGAAGCATCGGCAGTTGACGAAATTATTATGGGGAATGTGCTGCAAGCAGGATTAGGCCAAAACCCAGCAAGACAAGCAGCTATAAAAGCAGGTGTACCTGAAAGTGTTTCTTCAATGACTATTAATAAAGTGTGTGGCTCTGGCTTGAAAGCCGTTCATTTAGCAACGCAAGCAATTGTCGCTGGAGATGCAGACATTATTGTCGCTGGTGGCATGGAAAATATGAGCCAAGCACCTTATATTCTAAAAGGTGCACGTGATGGGTTTAAAATGGGTAATACTACTTTATATGACTCCCTTATTGATGATGGGCTAACATGTGCATTTAATCAATATCATATGGGTGTAACTGCTGAAAACTTATGTGATAAATATGAGATTTCTAGAGCGGAACAAGATCAATTTGCGGCTGAGAGCCAAGAGAAAGCAACGCAAGCAATCGAATCTGGTCGCTTTAAAGATGAAATCGTTCCGGTAGAGATTCCGCAGCGAAAAGGAGAGCCAATCATTTTTGATCAAGATGAACATCCAAAAGCAGGTACAACGGCAGAAAAATTAGGTAAACTCCGCCCAGCATTTAGAAAAGAAGGAAGTGTGACAGCAGGCAATGCATCTGGTATCAATGATGGTGCAGCGGCAGTGGTAGTAATGAGTAAACAAAAAGCGGAAGAGTTAGGAATTAAGCCACTTGTTACAATTAAAGGAAATGGGAATGCTGGTGTTGACCCAAGTATTATGGGAATTGGTCCAGTAGAAGCGGTGAAGAAAGCATTAACGAAAGCAAATACTACATTGGAAGAATTAGAGTTAATTGAAGCAAACGAAGCTTTTGCGGCCCAGTCCCTAGCGGTTGATCGTGAATTGAACTTTAAGAAAGACATCTTAAATGTAAACGGTGGCGCAATTGCTCTAGGGCACCCAATTGGTGCAAGTGGCGCACGAATTTTAGTTACTCTCATCCATGAAATGCAAAAACGCCAAGCGAAGAAAGGTTTAGCAACATTGTGTATTGGTGGCGGCCAAGGTGTGGCAACTGTAATAGAGCTTGCAGAATAATTTATGGTGAGAGGGTTCTATGCTATAATAACCATACATTCTATACAAAAGAATGAGGGGGTAGGACACCAGTCATGAAGCAGAAAAAACAGCGAGCACAATCAAAGAAAATAAGTGAAGATAAGCCGCTTACTTTAGGAGATATGTTAAATCCTGAGCTTGTCAGAGGGTTGCAAGTGAAGAAAAATGAGCTAAAAAAAGCGGAAGAAATAAAGTTTGAGGTAGAATCACGTAGAAAAGCAGAAGAGCGTAAATTACGTGAGAAAAATAAAAGCTTTGAAGAGCTTTTAGGCGAAAGTAACTTAAATTGGAAAGAATTTAAATAATAGATTACGAGAAAAGATGACGTATCCAAAGGTACGTCATCCTTTTTGATTTAAGTAAGTGTTAACGATGTGCCTCGTACTTATTCATTTTAGCTAATTGTTCCATGAAAGTTAATTCTGACTTAGATAATGGCTCTGCACGAACGGCGGCAACATTCTCTTTAACCTGCTCCATAGAAGAGGCACCGGCAATAATAGAAGTAACCTCTTTATGTGCCAAGTTATATTGTATAGCCGCTTCTTGTAGATGGCGTGTTTCAGTAAACTTTGCTTTAAGCTCAGTCAGAAGAGCGCGCAATTCAGTTTCACTATAATCTAAATATCCTTGTTCCGATAGTTTATCAATCCAGTTTTCACTTAATAAACCTTTAGCGAGTGGACCTCTCGTAACGACACTAATGTTATTTTCAGCTAATAGTGGTAAAACTTCTTCCTCTGGACGACGATCAAGTAAACTATATTGCATCATTACTGAATCAATAGAGGCATGCTTAACATATTCGCGAATCACATTAGGACGAATGGAGGAGATACCATATGCCTTAATAAAACCTTCTTGTTTAAGCTCTTCAAACGCGTCAATTGTTTCTAGTATATTATCTTCTAGCGTCCCGCCATGCAATTGATATAAGTCAATATATTCTACACTTAATCGTTTCAAGCTTTGTTTTACGGCTTCTTTTATATAAGCTTTTGACGGATCCCAGCGCCAGCCTTCTTTTCCTTCAGTCCACCGATTACCTACTTTTGTGGCAATAACGACATCCTCTCGTACGCGTTTTAACGCTTCTCCAACTAGCTGTTCATTCAAACCAAAGTCGTATAAGTCGGCTGTATCAAAATAATTAATACCTTCTTCTAGTGCTGTTTCAATAATCGCTTGTGCCTTTCGTTTATCTGTTCCAAGTGACATACAACCAAGACCAAGTGGAGTAACCATTAATGGTGATTTACCTAACTGTACTTTTTTCATTTGTGAACCTCCGCTCTCCTCTGAGTATTTTTTATCTATTTTACCGATACTGAGAGAGGTTAAACAAATCTTTTGATTCATTGCATGGAGAATTTATGAGTCACGTTCGCTATTCTTGGGCTCCTTGTAATAATCATCATTTGTTGTTCCATCTATCCATTCTCTAACATAAGTAAATGACTTCTGATAAACCTTTAGTTTTTCTTTAATTTCCCATGCCTTACCAACAAAGGTAATACCCTTTTCATGAACGTAAATTTTCATCAAAAGCTCTCCTAAACATAAGTATGTTAAAATGTATGAGCAGAATAATCGGATAGAACAGGAGTGACGAGAGAAAATGAGTCGCCTAGAAGAAAAAACGTTAAAAACGGAAAAAATCTTTGACGGTAGGATTATTCGACTCCAAGTAGAGGAAGTTGAACTACCGAACGGACAATTGTCGAAAAGAGAAGTAGTCAAGCACCCAGGTGCAGTAGCAATATTAGCACTAACAGATGAAGGAAAAATGGTTATGGTTGAACAATACCGTAAAGCACTTGAGAAGACGATAATTGAAATACCAGCAGGTAAATTAGAAGGAAACGAAGATCCCCTACAATGTGCAAAAAGAGAATTAGAAGAAGAAACAGGGTATGGGTGTGATGAGATAGAGTGGCTTATTTCTTTTTATACCTCTCCTGGTTTTGCTGATGAAATTGTTCATTTGTATATGGCAAAAGGTTTACATGTGATAGAAAATTCGGCCAATCTTGATGAAGATGAATTTGTTAATCTGAAAGAAGTCACTGTTCAAGAAGCTGTCCAATTAATAGGAGAGCAAAAAATCTATGATGCGAAAACCGCTTATGCAGTTCAATATATGCAACTAAAAGAAGCATTGCAGGAAAAATGAAATCTTATTATGCAGATTTGCATATTCATATTGGGAGAACCGCTACTGGAAAGCCGGTTAAAATCACAGGTTCAAAAAACTTGACTTTTACAAACATTATTCATCATGCAAAAAATCAAAAAGGGTTAGACATCATTGGGATTATCGATTGTCATTCTCCAGAAGTGATAAATGAAATAGAGGCTTTACTTCAGGAGGGTGAGTTACAAGAACATGAGGATGGCGGATTATTATTTGATGATATGATGATTATTCTTGGTTCAGAGCTCGAGATTTATGATCAATATTGTCATGGGCCCATCCATGTTCTATCGTTTTTCCCAACACTTAGCCACATGAAAGATTTTTCAAACTGGTTGTCAGTTTTAATGAAGAATATTCAACTGAGTTCACAGCGTGTTTATATAGAAGGACGTATGCTTCAACAAAAGGTAAAGGAATTAGAAGGTTTGTTTATTCCTGCCCATGTGTTTACACCTTTTAAAAGCTTATATGGAAAGGGCGTAAAGCATTCACTTAAGGAAGTATTTGACCCTCATTCGATTGATGCAATTGAATTAGGATTGAGCGCTAATACAGAAATGGCCGACAGGATAGCTGAGTTACATGACTATCCATTTATAACAAACTCTGATGCGCATTCATTAGCGAAAATTGCAAGAGAATACCAAAAAATCTCCCTCCAAGAATTAAGTTTTAAGGAGTTAACTATGGCACTGCAACAAATGGATGGAAGAGCAGTTGAAGCTAATTATGGATTAGATCCGCTTCTGGGTAAATATCATGAGACGGTCTGTGTTCAATGTGGTGTGGCCCAGCCACAAGGGACAGTACTATGCAGTAACTGTGCTAGTAAGAAAATCATTAAAGGGGTAAAAAATCGTATTCAAGAGTTAGCAAATGTAACTTCAATGGCTCAAGGGAGGAAACGACCACCATATATCCATCAAATCCCTTTAGAGTTTATTCCCGGAATCGGGGTAAAGACATTAGAAAAGCTACTTCTTCATTATGGCACAGAAATGGCCATCATCCATGATGTTCCTCTTGCCTCATTGCAACAAGTCATACCTGAACAAGCAGCGCTTCTGATTGAGCAGGCGAGATCAGGGAGCTTACAATTTGACGTAGGTGGCGGAGGAAGATATGGTAGAATTCGCATTGATTAAATACTAGACTTGACAGACTACCCATGTCGGGGATAAGATACAGTGGTATAAATAATTGAATGCCAAAACCGGTACGGATTTGTGGACTTTTTAAGAGTAGACACTCTTTTTTCGCCACACATTGATGCAAGTAGCATCGATGTGTGGCTTTTTGTATTTTAAAAAAATGCTCTTATCTTTATTAAAACGATATTTGTCAACCGGTAGATTGAGGAGGAAATACGGATGAAACAATCAATGTATCCTTTAGCAGTCCTTATCGGAGGTGCTTGCTTTGGTGTATTATCAACCTTTGTCAAGCTTGCCTACGGTGAGGGGTTCGAACTTGCTGAAGTTTCTGGAAGCCAATTTTTAGCTGGGACGTTACTGATTTGGCTTATATTCTTGTTTACAAAAAAACAGAAGATAAGCTTCAAGCGTTTTAGCTTTCTCGTATTATGTGGTGTGCCAACTGGTTTAACGGGAATATTTTATTATCAATCCTTACAGTCTTTAAATGCGTCGTTAGCCATCATTTTCTTATTTCAGTTTGTTTGGATTGGTACGGCTATTGAGTTTATTGTTGATAGAAAAAAACCAGGAATGAAAAAATTACGTGCGATTTTGCTGTTACTTATTGGCTCTTTCTTGGCAACAGGTATTTTGTCACAAGGATTTAATGACTTTTCTCTAGTTGGTGCAGGATGGGGTATGCTTGCGGCATTATCCTTCTCCATCTTCGCCTATATTAGTAGCACGGTAGGGAAAGAAGTACCGCCGATCCAAAGAAGCGCTGTCTTTGCCATTGGTGGATTACTCATTACTTTTGTCATCTTCCCGCCAGTTTTCTTAGCTGATGCAGCAACTGTAACGGCACTTATGCCGTACGGATTGTTTTTAGGTCTTTTTGGTGTCACTTTACCACCATTGTTATTTGCAATCGGAATGCCTCATGTGGGTGCTGGGTTAGGTACAATATTGACATCGTCAGAATTACCAGTTGCTTTACTAATGTCTGTACTGGTTTTACAGGAAGAACTTGTCCCGCTTCAGTGGTTAGGGGTTTGTATTATCATTTTAGGGATTATTTATGGTAATGTGGCTCATAAAACAAAAAAGGACCACGACCTCATTCAGTCGTCAAAGGCGAGTTAATTAATCGGGGATATGTTTATTTTTTTCTTGAGATGGTGGGGGCTTTGTTTAAGATTTTGACAAGGCCCTCACCTTTTTGTATGAGGATATCAATTAGTCATCAACTTTTACTTTTGCATACACACATGTACTTCTTAGGGATATGTTATCGGTTGCTAAGCTATCGTTACGCAATATGCCCTCTAATGGGAAACCGAGACGTTCCGCTATTCGCCGACTATCTATATTTTTTTCATCACAGCGGATTTCAACTCTATTCGCTTTGAAATGCTCAAAACAGAAAGCTGTCAAAGCTTCTGCAGCTTCTGTTATATAGCCATTCTTAATTTGGCGGCTATCACACCAATAACCAATTTCAAATTTTTTAATATCCCAATTTATCCGGTGAAGGCCGATTGAGCCAACAAAAAGATGATTCTCCTTCAGATAGATATGTAGACGGAAATCGCTTCGGTTAATAAATTCGGCAAAAGATGCGCGTATTCCAGCTTCTACTTCTTCAACAGTCTCTTCTTTTACAGCAAAAGGCAACCACTTTTTTAGAGAATCTCGCGACACTGCAATGGCTTCATGCACTATCTTGCCGTCACCAGGCAAACATGGTCTAAAATACAAACGTGTTGTTTCTATTTTCTCTGGAAAATCTACTAAGATGGGATTCATTCTTTATTCTCCTTTTTAATTTAATAGCGCCTATCGCCGGTCTATCATACCCTTTTACATATAGTAAATGTAACTTTCTTAAAGTGTAAATAAATAACATCTTATTGACAATAAAAATTTTAATAGATTAGTTATATTATTTCGTATCTTTCTGTCATGATCTCAGCAAGTCTAGCATACATTCTAGTAAGTGAAATCATTTTCAGGAGGAAGAGCAATGATAAAAAAAATGTACCAGAACGTCGTAGCAAATCATTTCCGTGAGCATTCCTCAATCTACTTGTTTGTTATTATATTGTTTTTGATGGGTGTCATATTTGGAGCGGTGGTCGTAAACAGTTTAAGTTTGACGCAAAAAGAGGATTTATTTCAATACTTGACTCAGTTTTTTGGTCATGTTTCAAATGAAGAAATGGCGACACCGGCTAACATATTTGAACAAAGCTTACTTCATAATGGTAAATATATAGGCGTGATATGGCTATTGGGGATATCTATTATTGGATTACCGCTTATTTTAGTTTTATTATTTGTGAAAGGGATGGTCGTTGGATTTACTGTCGGTTTTTTAGTAAGTCAATTAAAGTGGCATGGGTTTTTACTATCTTTTGTGTCCATTTTGCCACAAAATATGATTATCATTCCAATTTTTATTATTACATCTACTTTTGCGATTTCATTTTCAATGAAGATGATTCGTCGGTTGTTTATGAAGAAAGTAAATAATCCATTTATGCCGTTGCTAGGTAAATACTTAATTTCTTTCCTTATTGCCATTATTATATTAGCTGGTGCATCAGCTATTGAGGCGTATATTTCACCGGTGTTAATGAAGTCAGTCATTGATTCAGTCCTCTAAACTCAACGATTGCTTATATAAGATTTGAATGCTATAATTCTTTTATCATATGAGTTTAGTAATAATGACTACTTGGATAAATTATCATGTACAGAGCCTACGTTAGGTTCTGTACTTTTATGTTGTTTTAGCTATTATAACAATTCTAATATAAGAGTTATTATAAAGGTCTCTTTATAATGATTTTAGTTTGATTCTATACATCTATCTGTTATAATGAGAATGTTAGTGGTGAGGGAGGGACTTTCGGTATGGAAAGCAGAATTGACAGAATCAAAAAACAGTTGCATTCATCCAGTTATAAGCTAACACCACAACGTGAAGCCACGGTTCGCGTTTTGTTAGAACATGAAGAGGACCATTTGAGTGCGGAAGATGTATACCTCCTTGTTAAAGAAAAGTCGCCAGAAATCGGTTTAGCAACTGTTTATCGAACACTTGAATTACTAACTGAATTAAAAATTGTTGATAAAATTAATTTTGGTGATGGCGTTTCCCGATATGACTTACGTCAAGAAGGTGCTGCTCACTTCCATCATCATCTTGTATGCATAGAATGCGGTGCAGTAGATGAAATTCAAGAAGATCTACTAGAAGATGTGGAAGAAGTTGTTGAGAAGCGTTGGCATTTCAAAATAAAAGACCATCGTCTTACTTTTCATGGCATCTGCTATCGATGTCAAGATAAAAAAAATGATGAAGAGCCAGAAGCATAAGGCAAAACCCTTTTCTAATTTCATTGGAAAGGGTTTTCTTATTTTTCTCTAATTCTGTCTCAAGCTGCGAACGAAATTAAGGTTTTTGTTCGATAGAAGCTCACAGAACTTAAATGATTCCTCGTTGGAAACAGGTATAAATCTTGTCCAAAATGGCATACCCTCTAATAAGACGTTTTATTTGGGGGAGAAATGATGAGTGCATGGATCAAACTAGTCTATCAAACCATTAAGGTTTTTGTTCTTTTTACAGGAAGCACAATTCTTTTTTATTATGGTATTATGTGGTTAAATGAAGAGTATCAGGATTATCATCGTTATGATGAACCGAGTGGGGCAGCCGTGAAGGTAGCAGCAAGTGCGAATGCAACGGACTCTTCTTGGTTGGATCGGTTGATTCTGTTTTATTTAAATGGGGAGTAATGATTTTATGAATGATCATCTGCAGGATTTTATCCACTATTTAATGATTGAAAAAGGGCTAGCCAGAAATACGATAATGTCATATGAAAGAGACTTAAGAAGTTATATATTGTTTATTGAGAAGAAGATGATGAAGCAATCGATGAATGAGATTGAACGTGTTCATATTGTTCAGTTTCTAGCTCAGCTTAAGGATGATGGTAAGTCTGCTAAAACAATTGCAAGGCATATAGCGTCTATTCGTTCCTTTCACCAATTTGCACTTCGTGAAAAAATAGCAGATCACGATCCTTCTATTCATATTGAAACACCGCAAGCTGAAAAATCTTTGCCAAAGGTTTTAAATATGAAGGAAGTTGAGAGATTGCTAGACCTCCCGAACAATGGCAGCCGCTTTTATTTAAGGGACAAAGCCATGCTAGAAGTACTCTATGCAACAGGAATCCGCGTCAGTGAATTAATCCATTTAACAATAAATGATGTTCATCTAACCATGGGTTTTTTAAGATGTATTGGTAAGGGAAATAAGGAAAGAATCATTCCATTAGGAAAAACAGCACAAGCAGCTATTCAAGATTATTTAGATAAGGGTAGACAACAGTTGTTATCACCAAAACACCCGACAGAATACTTATTTTTAAATCATCACGGTAAAGGGTTATCACGGCAAGGGTTTTGGAAAAACTTAAAAAAAACAGCACAAGTAGCTGGTATTCAAAAAGAGTTAACGCCTCATACTTTAAGGCATTCATTTGCCACCCATTTACTTGAAAATGGAGCAGATTTAAGAGCTGTACAAGAAATGCTTGGCCATGCAGATATTTCTACGACACAAATATATACACATGTGTCAAAAACGAGATTAAAAGATGTATATAAACAATTCCATCCGAGGGCTTAACAGGAAATATGTAGAAAAACAGTGAAAAGTGATATAAAAGACTGTTTTTCTTTTTTTATTTTCAGTACAATATAGATGTCAGACTTCTGACGAAAGAAATCTTTCTTAAAGGTGAAGTATATTCATGACATTCCTCTTTGGTAGGTTCTAGACGTTTTACACTATCCTTCGCTGTTGATGAAAGCCTTTTTGGGGTATGATAAGTAAGGATTTCTGTAGTAAAGAAATAGTTAGAAAGGAGTGTTAATTGTGAACACATTTACATATAAACGTATTTTCCTTATTGTAATGGACTCTGTTGGAATAGGAGAAGCACCTGATGCGAAAAATTTCGGTGATGAAGGTTCTCATACGTTAGGCCATATTGCCGAGAAAATGGGCGGTTTGCATATGCCACATATGGAACGTCTCGGATTAAGTAATATCAATGAAATAAAAGGGATAGCAAAAGTCGCACAACCTGAGGCTTATTATACAAAGCTTCAAGAAGCTTCTGTTGGGAAAGATACCATGACAGGACATTGGGAAATAATGGGCCTTCATATTCAAAAACCCTTTCAAGTATTTCCTAATGGATTTCCAGAGGAGTTAATTCAAGAACTAGAAGAAAAGACAGGTCGAAAAGTGATTGGTAATAAACCTGCGAGTGGAACAGTGATTTTAGACGAATTAGGGGAAGAGCATATGGAGACAGGTTCTCTTATTGTTTATACGTCGGCTGATTCGGTGCTACAAATCGCCGCCCATGAGGAAATCATACCAATTGAAGAACAGTATCGTATTTGTGAAATTGCTAGAGAATTGACTTTAAATGAAAAATACATGGTAGGTAGAGTCATTGCTAGACCATTTGTTGGTAAAGCTGGGGCATTTATAAGAACAGCGAATAGACATGATTATGCATTAAAGCCATTTGGCAGAACAGTAATGAATGAGTTAAAAGATGCCAATCTAGATGTCATAGCCATCGGAAAAATTAATGATATATATGATGGAGAAGGCGTAACAGAAGCAATTAGAACCACTTCAAATATGGATGGCATGGACAAGATGGTAGCTATAGCAAAAAAAGACTTTACAGGCATGAGCTTTTTGAATTTAGTAGACTTCGATGCCCTTTATGGACATAGAAGAGATCCACTTGGATACGGTCAAGCATTAGAAGAATACGATGCTCGTTTACCTGAACTGTTCGAGCAGTTAAATGAAAATGATCTTCTGATTATTACAGCGGATCATGGTAATGACCCAATCCATCATGGTACAGACCATACGAGAGAATATGTGCCATTACTTGTTTATTCTAAGCGCTTATCTCATGGAGAAGAACTGCCTCAAGGCAAGACATTTGCTAACATTGGCGCGACTATTGCAGAGAATTTCCAAGTAAAGAAGCCATTGATTGGAGAGAGCTTTCTTAAAAATGTCAAGGGAGTAGGGAAATAATGACTAGTTTACATGAGGTAAAAGCAGCGAAAGAATTAATTCAATCTAGAATAGACCAAACACCAACAGTAGGACTTATATTAGGTTCTGGACTTGGGGTTCTTGCTGAAGAGATAACAAATGCGATAAAAATACCTTATAGAGATATACCGGGTTTCCCGCAATCAACAGTAGCCGGTCATGCAGGTCAACTCGTTATTGGCCGATTAAACGGTGTAGCGGTTGTTGCGATGCAAGGAAGATTTCATTATTACGAAGGCTATACTATGCAGCAAGTTACGTTTCCGATCCGTGTAATGAAGGAGTTGGGAGTACAGAAATTAATCGTAACCAACGCTGCTGGAGGCGTTAATGAAACTTTCTCACCAGGTGATTTAATGATCATCACAGACCATATTAACAATATGGGGGTAAACCCACTTATAGGTCCTAATGACGACCATTTTGGTGTGCGTTTTCAAGATTTGTCATCAGCGTACAATAAAGAAATGATACAAGTCGCAAAAGAGGTCGCAGAACACCAACAATTAAACATACAAACTGGTGTATACGTAGCTAATACAGGGCCAGTTTATGAAACACCTGCAGAAGTAAAAATGCTTAGAATTTGTGGTGGAGATGCAGTTGGTATGTCAACTGTTCCGGAAGTTATTGTTGCGAATCATGCTGGTATGAATGTACTTGGAATCTCTTGTATTTCTAATATGGCTGCAGGTATTTTAGACCAACCATTAAATCATGAAGAAGTGATAGAAACAACGGAGAAAGTAAAACAACAATTTTTAAGCTTTGTCAAAGGAATCGTGACAAAAATTTAAATTTAGTGGGGGGGAACGATACGATGAGAATGGTGGACATCATTGAGAAAAAAAGGGATGGTCATTGCTTAACGACAGAGGAAATTAACTATTTTATTCAAGGCTACACAAATGAAACAATCCCTGATTATCAAGCAAGTGCACTTGCTATGGCGATTTATTTTCAAGGAATGGATGAAAGAGAAACAGCTGATTTAACAACGGCAATGGTTAAATCAGGCGATGAAATTAATCTTTCAAACATTGATGGAATCAAAGTCGATAAGCATTCTACTGGGGGTGTAGGAGATACAACCACGCTCGTATTAGGGCCGCTAGTAGCTGCTGTAGGTGTACCAGTTGCAAAGATGAGCGGAAGAGGTCTGGGCCATACGGGTGGGACCATTGATAAATTAGAGGCTATAGATGGATTTCATGTAGAGATTGATAATGATGAATTTATGAATTTAGTCAATCGTAATAAATTAGCAGTCATAGGTCAAAGTGGAAACTTGACACCAGCTGATAAGAAGCTTTATGCGTTAAGAGATGTGACCGCTTCTGTTAATAGCATCCCATTAATTGCATCAAGTATCATGAGTAAAAAAATTGCTGCGGGTGCAGATGCAATTGTTTTAGACGTGAAAACGGGTTCAGGTGCATTTATGAAAACGATTGAAGAAGCAATTGCTTTAGCAAAAACAATGGTGAAAATCGGGAATCATGTTGGTAGACAGACAATGGCTGTCATCTCAGATATGAGCCAACCCCTTGGCCTAGCAATCGGTAATGCTTTAGAAGTAGAAGAAGCGATAAATACTTTAAAAGGAGAAGGCCCGGAAGATTTGACTGATTTATGTTTAACTCTTGGAAGTCAAATGGTCGTATTAGCGAAAAAGGCCGATACGTTAGAAAGTGCGCGCACGCTATTACAAGAAGCAATCAGTAGTGGTAAAGCGTTAGAGACTTTTAAAACATTTATCCAATCTCAAGGAGGAGATGTTGCAGTCGTTGATGACCCATCTCTACTTCCACAGGCAAAATATCAAATAAAGGTAGAAGCTGCACAAAGTGGATATATTTCTGAAATTGCTGCAGAAAAACTTGGTACTGCTGCAATGATGCTTGGTGCGGGTAGAGCAACAAAAGATTCTATTATAGATCTCGCAGCAGGCCTCCTTCTTCATAAAAAAGTTGGCGATTCTGTCCAAAAAGGAGAAGCGTTGTTAACGATTCATAGCAATATGGAAGATGTGGAAGAAGTAAAAGATATCCTTATTAATCATATTAAAATAGTGTCAGAAGAAGTAACAGCACCAACATTGATACATCAAGTCATCACAGAATAAAAATACTAGAAAAAGCTTAAAGGAAATAAAACCTTTAAGCTTTTTTAGTACAATTTAACTGAAAGATGCTCATTCTTAAAATATTTCCTTCGAATAATTCCCACATCAAAGCATAGAAGGTCTCATTTCATACCTCTCACCTTCCCGATCTTTTTTCAAAGTAAAACACGGAATTTCTCATTTATAAAATGTAGTTTATGGTATTTTCATTGGTATAAATTATCAACAAATGGTAATCATGGAAACTATAAAGAATGGAGGGTTTGTGCGATGAAGCGAATAGTTAGTGTATTTTTTATATGTATTCTCATGGTTTCTACCATAGCACCACAAGTATTTGCACGTGAAAGTGAAAAAATGACTGAAGAAGAAGTTGTGAAAAATGTAAAGTCAGCTATTTTAATTGAGCGAGATACAGGCAAAGTTCTGTATGAAAAAAATAGTGATGTTCAATTACCACCCGCAAGTATGACGAAGATTATGACGATGCTTTTAATTATGGAAGCAATCGATGAAGGCAAACTTAAATGGGATGAAAAGATTAAGACAAGTGAATATGCTGCTTCTATGGGTGGTTCACAAATTTTTCTTGAGCCTGGAGAAGAAATGACAACAAAAGAAATGTTACAAGGAATTGCAATCGGTTCTGGAAATGACGCTTCTGTTGCTGTAGCAGAAAGATTAGCGGGTACGGTAGATGACTTTGTCAATAGGATGAATGCAAAAGCAAAAGAGCTAGGTTTAAAGGACACTGTATTCAAAAATCCTACAGGCCTCCCGGTAACGGATCATTTTAGTACGGCTCATGATATGGCGATGATGGCAAAGGAATTACTGAAGTATGAAGATATTACAAACTTTACCGGTACTTACGAGGCTTATTTGCGTGAAGACACCGATAAAAAGTTCTGGTTAGTAAATACGAATAAATTAGTGCGTTTTTATCCAGGGGTAGATGGTCTTAAGACTGGATTTACTCAAGAAGCAAAGTATTGTTTAACGGCGACAGCTGAGAAAAACGGCATGCGTGTCATTGCGGTTGTTTTCGGTGCACCTAGCTCAAAAGAGAGAAATGCAGAAGTGACGAAAATGCTAGACTATGCTTTTAATAAATATGAAACTCATGCCATGTATAAAAGGAATCAAGCGGTGGCAAAAGTGAAAGTGTCAAAAGGTGAAAAGAAACAAGTAGAAGCATTAACAAGCGAACCCATTTCAATATTAGCTAAAAAAGGTGAAGATATTAAAAACGTGAAACAAACGGTTGTACTCGATGAAAATATGAAGGCTCCTGTTAAAAAAGGTGATGAAGTCGGCAAGATTATTTTTGAAAAAGACGGAAAAACAATGGTTGAAAGTCCTTTAGTCGCAAGTCAAGATAGTAAAAAAGCCAACGTATGGACATTGTTTAAGCGTTCAATGGGAATGTTTACGAAAGTCTCAGAGTAATATGTCGAATCGAGTGAAGACAAGTCCTGTTTTAGCGAATAAACACTAGTTTTGTCTTCATGAAGGAAAAACAGTTCATAGTATAGAATTGGACTCACTAAAGGCAGGTTGATATTCTATTGGTGTCAATCCTGTCTAATCCATAGAGACAACTGATTACAAAGGAGGCTATGGTTAGTGAGTCTAGCAATTAATTTAGAAATAAAAAACAACGTATTATGTATTCGTTTAAGCGGGGAGCTTGATCATCACTCTGCGGATGAATTAAGAGCAAAAGCAACAAAAACGATTGAGGAACACGATATCCACCATATTATTCTTAATCTGGAACAATTAACATTCATGGATAGTTCTGGACTTGGAGTAATTCTTGGCAGATATAAACAAGTGAAACAAAAAAATGGAGAAATGGTTGTATGTGCAATTTCTCCATCTGTAAAAAGACTTTTTGATATGTCTGGTTTATTTAAAATTATTCGCTTAGAACCTACTGAAGCGTTTGCCCTGCAACGATTGGGGGTGGCGTAAGTGAAAAATGTTATGCAAATGCAGTTTACTGCTCTCAGTCAAAATGAATCATTTGCTCGAGTGACAGTGGCAGCTTTTATTGCTCAGCTTGATCCAACAATGGATGAATTAACAGAAATTAAGACCGTTGTCTCAGAAGCTGTAACGAACGCTATTATTCACGGCTATGATATGAGCCCAGATGGCATAGTACACATTTCAGTAACCATTGAGGAAGGAATAGTCGAACTGTCCATTAAAGACGAAGGTCTCGGTATTATGGATATAGAAGAGGCAAGACAGCCTCTTTATACAACAAAGCCAGAGCTAGAGAGATCAGGCATGGGCTTTACGATTATGGAAAATTTTATGGACGAAATTAGTATTGTATCACACCCAGGTGAAGGCACAGAGGTTCGTTTAAAGAAGCATTTATCAAATAGTAAAATGCTATGTAATTAAGGAGTCTTGCTATGGATGTGGAGGTTAAAACAGGAAAGACGCAATATTTAAAAGATCATGAAGTTAAAGAGCTCATTGGTAAAAGTCAAAATGGTGATCAAGCGTCTAGAGATTTGATTGTCCAAAAGAATATGCGCTTAGTATGGTCAGTTGTCCAGCGCTTCCTCAATCGAGGATACGAACCAGATGACTTATTTCAAATTGGCTGTATTGGATTGTTGAAATCGGTTGATAAATTTGATTTGAGTTATGATGTGAAATTTTCTACTTACGCTGTTCCTATGATTATTGGTGAGATCCAACGTTTTATAAGAGACGATGGAACAGTTAAAGTCAGTCGTTCACTTAAAGAACTCGGAAATAAAATTCGAAAAGCAAAAGATGAGTTATCGAAATCATTAGGTAGGGTACCAACCGTATCAGAGATTTCAGAATTCCTTGATATCCCAACAGAGGATATTATCATGGCCCAAGATGCTAGTCGACTCCCCTCGTCAATTCATGAAACCGTGTATGAAAATGATGGTGACCCTATTACATTACTTGACCAAATAGATGATGGGGATGAGGGGAGATGGTTTGATAAAATCGCATTAAAAGAAGCGATAAATGAATTAGATGAAAGAGAGAGACTGATTGTTTATTTGCGCTATTACAAAGACCAAACACAATCAGAAGTAGCAGTCAGGCTTGGCATTTCACAAGTACAAGTCTCGAGGCTTGAGAAGAAAATATTGAAGCAAATGAAAGAGCATATGGACTTATAGTCTATATGCTCTTTCATTTGCTTCTTTTAAGCGAAGAAAGTCGACGTTTATGTATTTACTAATAACCAAGAAAGTAATATCAGTGTGAGGAAATTATTGGATTTCATGAAGTGAAATACCTTTACTCATACTATATGCAAGGAAATCTTTGTGTGGGAAGTGAAAGGATGGAACGTATCGTTTATTTACGCTTGCGACATCGATTGCAGGTTAAACCGCACGAAACTATTGTTTTATCGGATGTTGCGCAGTTGATTGCAGATGACGAAGTTTATGATAAATTAGCTAATCTCCTGTTATACCGTGTGTCTAAGGAAGATAAAAATATTATCATTATTGATGTTATGCAGGTAATTAAGCATATTACAAAATGTTTTCCGAGTTTGGAAATCCAAACGGTTGGGCCGACACAGATTATTGTTGAAGTTGCCGTGAAAAGAAGAAAAGTCTCACTTCCATTGTTTATGCTAATATGGTTTTTATTATTTTTTGGTGCTGCTCTCACCATCATGAATTTTCATGAAGACGTTAGTATGCAAGAAGTTCAACAAAAGATTTATACATTGATTACAGGTGAAGTAGATAGTCGGCCATTGATTTTTCAAATCCCATACTCAATTGGATTAGGCTTAGGAATGATTCTCTTCTTCAATCATGTATTTAAAAAGCGTTTAAATGAAGAGCCTAGTCCTTTAGAGGTAGAGATGTTTAATTATCAAATGGATTTGGATAACTATGTTTCCCTACACGAAAACAAAGAGAGTATGAAGAATATTGATGAGCGGTAAAATTATCTTTGCCATCTTTATAGGCTTAGCGAGTGGTATAGCTGTAGGTGGTGGAGTAGTTGCATTCTTATCTGTCTTAGGAATTATTCCAAGGCTTACACAACTAACAAAAACAATGAAGATGATCCATGCTTATGAATGGGCAGCGGTGTGCGGGGTGATTGCTGGAGCTGTAGCTTCCATGTGGGAGCCAGTACTACAAGCACCGCCCTTTATACTTATTCCGATTGGCCTGTTATGTGGAATCTTTGTAGGAATGCTTGCAGCTGCACTTACGGAAGTTCTAAATGTCTTCCCGATATTAGCTAAACGCATTGGTGTAGAAGGGAAAATTGTCTATTTATTAATGGCTTTTGTTTTTGGGAAAATTATCGGATCTTTATTTCAATGGATATATTATGTCAATCTGTAGGTTTGCTCACTTAGAAAGGGAAATGGCGATGAAAGAACGGAGAAAAGTCATATTGATTACAGATGGAGATGAGTTTGCAAAGCGAACAATAGAGCTCATTGCTCATGATATTGGTGGTAGTTGTATTTCTGCTTCTCAAGGAAATCCAACTATACTGTCTGGTGAAGAGATGGTGCATTTAATTAAAAAAGCTCATTCAGATCCTGTTTATATCATGTTTGATGATAGTGGTTATATCGGAGAAGGTCCAGGAGAGAAAGCGATGACTTTCGTTGCCAATCACCCTGATATTGAAGTCATTGGTGCAATAGCTGTAGCATCAAGGACTCACCACGAGGAATGGACAAAAGTAGATGTAAGCATTGATCGCTTTGGTGAATTGACAGAATATGGTGTTGATAAATCTGGGATAGCAGATATGGATGAAGGCAGAATAGTAGGTGATACCGTTTATTGTCTTGAGATGTTAAATATCCCTTTTATCGTCGGTATTGGTGATATTGGTAAAATGGCAAGAATTGATTCAATAGAAGCCGGTTCACCCATTACGAAACAAGCTGTTGAACTTATACTGGAAAGGAGCGGTATGTTATGAGCGAAAAAGAAAAAATAAGAAAGAGACCATTACCCACATCCGTCAAGGAAGTTGAAGCGTACATGCAGGACCATGTAGGTCTTGGAACAAGTTTTGACCTTGGAGTGAGAAAGCTTAAAGTATTAAAAAAGGATGTTCATTTATACTTTATTAATGGTTTAACAGAGACACAATTTATCATTGAAATTGTTGAAGAGCTTGTAGGGATTAATGATAAAGAAAAATTATCGACCCATCTCTTTGATATTGTAGAGAACCGTATCGTTCATCAAGCAGTTGATCGCATTAAGACAATTGATGAGCTCGTTGACCAAGTATTATCAGGGCTTATTGTTATTGTGATGGAAGGTGAAGGTACCGCTTTAGTAATAGACGTAAGAAGTTATCCAGGACGAACACCACAAGAGCCTGATACGGAGAAGGTAATTAGAGGTTCTCGTGATGGTTACGTAGAAAATATAATTGTCAATACAGCTCTAACAAGAAGAAGAATTCGTGATGAACGTTTAAGGTTTGAAATGCTCCATGTTGGTGTAAGGTCAAAAACTGATATTTCCTTAGGCTATATTGAAGGGTTAGCTGATCCCAACCTAGTAGAAGTGTTACGTAAAGAAATTAATGAAATCGATATCGATGGGCTACCCATGGCAGATAAAACGGTAGAAGAATTCATCCTTCATCAAAGTTATAATCCATTTCCACTTGTAAGGTACACTGAAAGAGCGGATGTAGCGGCCACTCACTTGATGGAAGGTCATGTCGTGGTTTTTGTGGATACATCGCCCAGTGTAATCATCGCCCCAACGACTTTATTTCATCATTTGCAGCATGTAGAGGAATATAGGCAAGCCCCAGCTGTCGGTACTTTTGTTAGATTTATGAGGTTTATCGGACTTGCTGCTTCTTTATTTTTTCTACCATTGTGGTTTTTATTTGTCTTAGAACCGTCTTTGCTTCCGGATGCCATTGATTATATCGGGCCGAATGAACAATCAAATATACCTATTCTTATTCAATTATTATTAGCGGATTTAGGGATAGAGTTTTTAAGATTAGCTGCTATCCATACACCGACCCCATTATCAACGGCAATGGGACTAATAGCTGCAATACTAATAGGAGAAATTGCAATCACTGTTGGATTGTTTGTACCTGAAGTTATTCTCTATGTTTCTGTTGCGGCAATTGGAACTTTTGCTACTCCGAGCTATGAATTAAGTGTGGCAAATAAACTTATTCGTATGCTCTTGTTAATATTAGTTGCAATTTTTCATACACCAGGTTTAGTTGTCGGAATTACGCTATTTATTCTTTTTCTTGTATCCATGCGTTCATTTAGAACACCATATTTATGGCCATTCATTCCATTTTGCCCTGGCGCTATCGTTCATATTATTTTTAGAAGAGCCGTCCCAGGGTCAAAAATCCGACCAAGTATTACCCATTCTCGCAATCGTTTTAAGCAGCCACCAAAATAATTGGGTAAATGGCGATTGCAGGCATATGGGAATTATGGTAAAGTATGTTCAACTGAATAAAGGGTTAAAGGATAACAGAATAGACAGTTTCTTAAGGATTCTGT
The DNA here is from genome assembly GCF_038007265.1 of Cytobacillus sp. FSL R5-0569. Taxonomy (NCBI): domain Bacteria; kingdom Bacillati; phylum Bacillota; class Bacilli; order Caryophanales; family Bacillaceae; genus Cytobacillus; species Cytobacillus sp. FSL R5-0569. The sequence continues at coordinate 3,064,297 of NZ_JBBOWW010000001.1, read as the reverse complement.
CTATTTCTTCATTTTAGTCCGATAAAAATAAGCATCAATTCTTTGATTAGAGAAGTAATGGACGAAAGAGGGGAAAGCATGTTTTTTCACGGTACATCAAAGGTAAATGACAAAGGACACTTAGAAATTGGCGGTGTTGATACAGTAAAATTAGCTAGTAAATATGGCACGCCTGTTTATATTTATGATGTAGAGTTAATAAGAAGAAGAGCACGTGGATTTAAGAAAATGTTTCAGGAAAATAATATAAAGGCACAAGTAGCCTATGCAAGTAAGGCTTTCTCTTCTGTAGCGATGATTCAGTTAGTGGAAGAAGAAGGATTGTCTTTAGATGTTGTTTCTGGAGGAGAACTATACACTGCCATTAGGGCGGATTTTCCAGTTGAACGTATTCATTTTCATGGGAATAATAAAAGCCGTGAAGAATTAGAAATGGCGCTTTCCTATAATATTGGTTGTATCGTCATAGATAATTTCCATGAAATGAACTTATTAGAAGAAGTAGCTATATCAATGAATAAGCGCGTCGATGTGTTACTAAGGATTACTCCAGGAATAGAAGCGCATACACATGATTATATTTTAACTGGGCAAGAAGACTCTAAATTTGGTTTCGATTTACAAAATGGACAGGCAGAGGAAGCATTAAAAATCGCCCTTAATTCCCAACACATCCATTTACTTGGGTTCCATTGTCATATTGGTTCACAAATCTTTGAACCAACTGGATTTATCCTTGCCACACAAAAAATCTTTGCCAAATTGAAAACGTGGAGCCAAAAATATGATTATGAATCTGAAGTTCTTAATTTAGGTGGAGGATTTGGGATTAGATATACAGAGGAAGATGAACCACTCGCCCCAGAAACGTATGTAGAGGAAATTATCAAGGAAGTAAAAAAACAAACAAGCCATCACGGGATGACTTTACCTGAAATATGGATTGAACCTGGAAGATCACTTGTCGGTGATGCTGGCACAACCATCTACCAAATTGGCTCATCAAAAGATGTTCCGAATGTAAGAAAATACTTGGCTATTGATGGAGGAATGAGTGATAATATCCGTCCTGCTCTCTATCAGGCACAATATGAAGCTGTTCTTGCTAATCGTGTCCTAGATGATATAGAGGAAAAAGTCTCTATCGCAGGTAAATGTTGTGAATCCGGAGATATGCTTATTTGGGATTTGCCACTTCCGAAGGCTGGAAACAACGATTTGTTAGCTGTTTTTTGTACAGGTGCATATGGTTATTCAATGGCAAATAATTATAATCGTATCCCTCGTCCACCTGTTGTGTTTGTGGAAGATGGAGAAGATCGATTGGTCATTAAAAGAGAATCATTTGAAGATATGGCACGGCTAGATTTACCTTTAAAAAACAAGGTTAATCAGTAATTAACATGAACCAAGAAACTTAGGTGGGTTTCAGAATCTTCATAAGGGACTCACCTATTATTCTACTTATTTGGCGAACTCCTTCTTTTAACATATTGGAATGTAGAAACCTTTCATGTACAATAAAGATGAATGTATATCAAAAGGGGAGCTACTGAAGAAAGTATGGATAAAAAAAGTAATATTATGTTATTTGTCTTTATTTTAGGTATAGCTTTTATATGGGGGCTTATTTATTGGTTATTTATTGCCCCGCAATCATAACTAGTTCCATTTCAATCTATAGATACATATGATAAAATAGTTTATGTTAGTTGTGAAATGGAAATAATAGCAAATAAACGGTTTTACTAATAATGAGGGGTTATCATGTTAATACGCTATAAAAAGTCTTTTGAGAAGATTGCTATGGGACTTTTATCTTTTATGCCAAAAGAAAAAGTATTAAAGCAGTTGTTACAGACGATTAAAGAGTATGAAAGTGAAGAAAATCTGCAATTGTTTTTGTGGAAAGAAGACGAAGATATTATTGGGCTAGTTGGTGTATGCTTATCTGATCATCATATTGAAGTTCGTCATATATCAGTCAACCCTTCTCATCGTCAGCAAGGAGTCGGTAAGTCGATGATAAAAGCATTAAATGACACTTATCCACATAAAGAACTAACAGCGGACAATGTTACAGAAGCCTTTTTACAGAAATGTGAAGAGATAAATAAAGGCAGCGAATAATTTTCGCTGCCTTTTAGCGATGTCTTTGGAGGGCTTTCTCTCTTTCTGCGATGACATTTGACCGATCTCTTTTCATATGTCGATGAACAATTTCTTCGTTTTCAAGATTGCTTTCCTGTCCCCATCGGAATCCTTTAGAATTACATGTCTTTTTGACCTCATCTAATAAGGAAACATCGTTTATAGGGAAGTAATAGCTTTTATAAGGAAAGGCCTTATCAATTTCTTCTTGCATTGTGTGTATATCATTTAACAGTTGTTGATGGTCAATACCAAGTTGTTTTACTTCTTTTGGATATGACGAAAGAATAAATGCTGCTTTTTGCAATGTTTTTTTAGCACCATGAAAATTCCCTCTACGATGATGATAATTAGACACGGCGACTTGAATCAAGCCAACCCAGATGGATTGCTTGTTTCGATTGTCTACTTCTTTCCAATATTCCTCTAAAATTTCGTGGCATTCAAAATAATCACGATCGCCGTGATAATGAGCTAAATAGTCAATAAAAGCTTGGGGATGCAAAGTTACACTCCTCCTTCAAACATACAGTTGATTAATTTCATGGTATCATATAATAATGATGGAAAAAAGAAATGCCTGGCAAATTACAATGCCAGGCAATGTCTATTTACATTAAAATAACCAAGAAGCGCCTACGATAATAAGTAGGATGAAGAGAACAACGATTAAAGCAAAGCCTGCACCGAAACCGCCACCATAGCACTCTTCTTCTCTATGATGATTGTCACCATAATTTTCTCTGGACATATTTATACCTCCATTAGTACCTAATTGTCATTACCTTCTCATTGTATGTGCGTAGTTTGTCTCATGTTTGGGCTTAGGATAAAATAAAAAGTAAGTTTCTAAAAGTTGAAAAAAGAGTCCGTTGTTGAAGGAAAGAATTATGTTGGATTCGCTACGTTGAATCATCTATACTGTATAGAGTAAAGAAATAATTTTATAGAAATTTTGGTGGAACATATGGAGCATTATAATGTAAAGATTAACGCCTTCGAAGGGCCGCTCGATTTATTACTGCATTTAATTAATCGGCTCGAGATTGATATATATGATATTCCAGTAGCAGAAATTACTGAACAGTATTTAATCTATATACATACTATGCAAGAATTAGAGCTGGATATAGCAAGTGAGTATTTGGTTATGGCTGCCACGTTACTCGCTATCAAGAGTCAAATGCTACTCCCAAAGCACGAAGAAGATAACTATGACGAAGATATTGATATGGAAATGGAAGAAGATCCACGAGATGAACTCGTTGAAAGATTAATAGAGTATCGTCGTTTTAAAGAAGCAGCCGAGGACTTAAAGGAACTTGAACAAGAAAGAAGCTTATTATACACAAAAGCACCGAGTGACCTTTCTGACATGGCAAAAGAAGTGAAAATGGAACAGACCCAAGTCGACGTATCGCTTTACGATATGTTAGGTGCGCTGCAAAAGTTATTAAGAAGAAAAAAATGGAAAGAACCACTTGCAACGAAAGTAGCCAGGCAGGAAATTCCGATTGAAAAAAGAATAGACGAAGTTATACGTACACTTAGAAAAAGTAATGGCCGTAAAAACTTTAATGATTTATTTACTGCACATTCTAGAGAAGAAGTTGTTGTAACCTTTCTAGCTGTTCTAGAGTTAATGAAAAGACAGGCTGTGCTCGTTACACAAGATAATAACTTTGCAGAATTGTATGTAGAAGTAGCGGAGGGAAAGTAAGTGAGTAAGAAAGAAAATTGGAAAGCCATTTTAGAAGGGCTTTTATTTGCAGCAGGAGATGAAGGACTTAATTTGAAATCGATTGCTTCGGTATTTGAAGTGAGTGATCAAGAGGCAAGTGAAAGAATGAATCAATTAATGACTGAGTTAGCAAATAACCAAGGACGGGGATTACAAATCATTGAAATTGGTGGGTCGTATCAATTAACGACTAAAAAGGAATTAGCTGACTATTTAAAGAAACTCGTGGAAGCTCCTTCCTCCCATTCTTTATCGCAAGCTTCTTTAGAGACATTAGCAATTATTGCTTACAAGCAGCCCATTACAAGAATTGAAATCGAGGAAATTCGTGGAGTGAAGACAGAAAGACCATTACAAACACTTGTGGCAAAAGCATTAATCAAAGAAGTAGGAAGAGCTGAAGGTAATGGTCGTGCATATTTGTATGGCACGACAAAGGGTTTCTTAGATACATTTGGATTAAAAAGTTTAAAAGAGCTGCCAAAGCTACCTGATCAAGGAGACGAAGAGTTTGAGCAAACAGAAGCAGATTTGTTCTTTGATACATTAAATAATGTATAAGTGAAATAATTCTGAACAATCAACAGCTCATTTATGTTAATATAAAAACATTAAGGGTGATTTACTTGTTTAGCATAATTAAACACCAAAGGCATATATACATAATGTCAGATGGTACAAAAGAAAATTATTTCCCTTAATAAATTTATGTCATCAGCAAACTTCATTATTATCAATCACGATGCTTATCAAAAAGTAGATTGAATCTGAAGGAGGGTTCTGATTGTTCATTCTGCAATCGAAAGGATGGTCGCTTGAAAAAACTCTTCCTAATTCCTTCGAAGATTTTTTTAATAAAAGTGAAGTCATTTATGAGGAAGATGGAGAGGAAAGAAAATTCACATTAACTTATTTGCAGTACTTTGAAGAAAAGCTTGATCAATTGACATCATATGAACAGTCAGTAAGTGATAGAACTTTTAAGGATATTGCAGCGCTAGCTTCTCTTCTCAATCATCCGGAATTGAAGCTGAGAAAACGGTTATTTATAAGTGATGAGTCCGCTTTTATACGGTTATTTGAGGGATTTGATTTTAAGCAAATATCTAACATAATAGAAACAATGATGCAGAATAAATGAAGAGCTGATATAAACAAATTGGCTGAAGAACGAAATGGATAAAAGAGTAGCTAAATATACGGGAGGAAAATGATGGGAAATTCTATAGTTGAATCACAAATGGAAGATGTGCAACAATTCCTTAGTAATACGGTAAGCACTTTTGAGAACTTCTTAAATGAAACAACCTTGTCGGTACTTAAAGAGGAAGGACAGGGTGATGAGCGATATTATAAAAGCATTTTATCGAATTTGAGAAAGCTTCTAGTGTTTTGCGAGGAAGGTCATGAAGCATGTCGCATCATACTCATGAGTGATCAATTTCAGCGGGGAGCAGCTGAGCAAACATTGTATAAACTTTACCATCATTGTATTGAAGAGTTTTTCTCACCTAAAAATGATGCGTGGTATGAGAATAGTCGTTCAGCGTATACAGGAAAGAATTCAATTCGTTTTCATCACGAAGTACCCGTTCGCCTTGAGAACCTATTTAGAGGATTAGAAAGCGATTTCCAAAAGATAAGAGAAGAACTAGAATACTACGAAACAGATTATCGTACAAAAATGATGCAATCAAAATAAATATTGAAATACTTTAGAATGAGCTAAGGCACGGACAAATTTGTTCGTGCTTTTTTGTGTCTATAGCGTTCAAAATGATAAGCATCATGTAGAATGGCTAAAAAACGATATTATTTATCATTACTATACATATGATGTAGTGAAGAGGAGGGATTTAGCTTGAATCATCGTATGAATGAATACTTAAAGAATGTGTTTCAATGGAATGAAGATATGAGGGCTTTTTTGGAGAGTGAAAATATTGAAGAGAGCAACGAGCTATGGGATAAACTTGATCATATGACAGCCATTATGGAGACAATTGATCATAGTATGGGAGACAAGGAAATAGAAGAAATTCACGAAAAAGTAGAAGAACTTCACGGTGAGATGGAACAGTATTTCAATCACCGATTATCACTTGGACAAATTTATGTTAATGAAGTAAGTGTACAAGCTGGAAAGCATGAACTTCCACCTTTACCTTATGGATATAATGCTTTAGAACCGTATATCTCAGAAGAAATCATGAGATTACATCATGATAAGCATCACAAAAGTTATGTGGATGGACTGAATAAAGCAGAAAAAGAATTAGAAAAGGCGAGAAATTCGGGCGATTTTTCTCTAGTTAAACATTGGTCAAGAGAATTGGCTTTTAATGGATCAGGCCATTATTTGCATACGATATTTTGGGGAAATATGAGTCCGCAAGGTGGTGGAGAACCTACGGGGGAATTAAAAAAAGAAATAGTCAAATACTTTGGTAGCTTTGAAGCTTTTAAAAAACATTTTACAGAAGCGGCAAAGCAAGTAGAAGGTTCAGGTTGGACCATTCTTGTTTGGTCTCCGAGAGCTAGACATTTAGAAGTATTACAATCTGAAAAACATCAAAACTTAACACAATGGGACACGATCCCGTTACTAGTGTTAGATGTATGGGAGCATGCCTATTATTTACAATATAAAAATGACAAAGGTGCTTATATTGAAAGTTGGTGGAATATTGTAAACTGGGACAATGTTTCAAGAAGGTTTCAAAAAGCACATGAAATGAAATGGCAGCCTTTTTAAGAAAATAGTACAAGAAAACAGGCAGTTGCTTATGTTTTTTACACCCCGCAAGAGTATTGAGCTCTCATCTCTTGCGGAACCTCAATCATAGTCAGTCAACAAAGTCCAAGTGATCCAACAGTTTACAATACCCGTATCCTTACCCCAATTTGAATGAAGTTCAACTCCTTTCGATGAAGGTTGATAAAATACAGACTACTAATTTATGAACCGATCGCCATGAATCTGTCATAACAAAACTTGTCCTGCATAGAATTGTACAAACCATAAAATGAGACGGGGTTTGTGCGATGAAGAAATGGAAAAACCTAATCACTATTCTCATAATGTCCACCTTATTGCTTAGTTTAAGTCCACAACTAGTAGAGGCGAAGCCCTCTGTTAGTGCTAGAAATGCAGTATTAATCGAACAGGAATCAGGTAGAATTATTTATGATAAGGCAGCCAATGATCGAAACCGGATTGCTAGTATAACAAAAATTATGACAGCAATATTGGCGATTGAATCAAATAAGCTAGAAGAAGATGTGAAAGTAACTGATACGATTTTAAAAGCAGAAGGCTCATCCATTTATTTGAAACCGGGGGAAGAAATCAAACTAGAAGATTTGGTTTATGGCTTAATGCTTCGCTCGGGTAATGATGCGGCAGTTGCGATTGCAGAGTATGTAGGCGGAAGCTTAGATGGCTTTGTGTATTTAATGAATCAGAAGGCTGAAGAAATAGGCATGACAAATACGCATTTTGAAAATCCACATGGGCTTGACGATCATGAAAATCACTATTCAACTGCCTATGATATGGCGTTACTTACTCGCTATGCAATGAAAAATGAGACGTATCAAAAAATAGCAGGGACAAAATCTTATCGATCTGAAAACAGAGATTACAGCTGGAATAATAAAAATCGTTTATTGACCCAGCTTTATAAATATACAACTGGTGGAAAGACTGGTTATACAAAAAGAGCAAAAAGGACTTTAGTAACAACAGCGACAAAAAACAATCTTGATCTAATTGCTGTTACGTTAAATGGACCGGATGATTGGAATGATCATATTGCTATGTATGAGGGTGCATTCGATCAATATGAACAAGTTGAAGTATTGAGTGAAGGGAGAATTAAGGGGGTAGAATATGCTTTCTACAAAGATAAGGTATCACTGCACTCCTCCTTTTCATACCCGGTAACAGAAAAAGAGAAAGAATCTTTTCGGATTAAATATAATTTCATTGAACCGAAAGAGAGTTGGAGAAAAGGTGAAAAATCACCTGAAATAGTAGGAAAAGCCGTTGTTTACTTAAATGATGAAGCAATTAAAACTTTGCCTATTCACTATAATCAGGCTGGAGTTAAAGAAGAAAAAGGAAAATTTTTTGATTACTTCAAACATCTGTTTATAAGGATATTAGGAGTACAACAACATGATTAATGTTATATGGGCAGGGTTAGCGATCATTGGTATCGTTTTTGCCATGATTAATGGAACTATAAGTGATGTAAATGAAGCGATATTTAAAGGGGCAAAAGAAGCAGTCACATTATGTATTGGTTTAATCAGCATATTAGTCTTTTGGCTAGGAATGATGAAAATAGCCGAACATGCAGGTCTATTAGACAAGCTGGCTAAACTATTTAAACCATTTATATCAAGACTTTTTCCGGATGTACCGAAAGATCATCCGGCAATGGGCTATATATTATCGAATATGATGGCCAATTTGTTCGGCTTAGGGAATGCTGCTACACCTCTAGGGATTAAAGCAATGGAACAATTAAAAGCATTAAATGGTGAAAGTACAGAAGCAAGTCGTTCTATGATCACATTTCTTGCCATCAATACATCAAGTATTACATTAATTCCAACAACAATTATCGCCATCCGCATGAATTACGGGTCAGCTAGTCCAACTGACATCGTTGGTCCTACCCTTATAGCGACAATTTGTTCGACCATTTCCGCTATTTTGATTGATAGATACTTTTATTACAGGAGATCACGAAAAGGATGAGATAGATGGAAATAGTATCTTTAATTTCTCTTTGGTTTATTCCCGTACTTATAGGTTTTATATTAGTCTACGCGACGTTTAAAAAAGTACCGACTTATGAGAGTTTTGTAGAAGGTGGGAAAGATGGCATTAAAATTGCTATCTCAATCATTCCTTTCTTAGTAGGTATGATGGTAGCTATTGCTATCTTTCGAGCATCAGGTGCATTAGAATACTTTCTTGATTTCATCAGACCATTATTTGTGGCTATCGGGATTCCAGCAGATGTTGTCCCGCTCGCTATTATTCGTCCAATATCAGGTAATGCTGCCTTAGGAATGACAACTGATTTAATAGCTGAACACGGACCAGATTCATTAATTGGAAGAATGGCATCTGTCATTCAAGGGAGTACAGATACAACCTTTTATGTATTGACTGTTTATTTTGGAGCAGTCGGTATTAAGAAGATGGGTGATGCGTTGAAAGTTGGCCTATTAGCAGACTTAGCAGGTTTTATCGCTGCCATCCTTATTGTATTACTTGTCTTTTCATAATGTAGTCTTTTATTTATAAAAGAGGAAGCTGAACAAATTTGGATCATTTGTTTGGCTTTTTTTTGTGCAGTGTGATAACAGCTTACTACAATGCTTCTTTTATGTTAGAATTGCCTACTAACTGTTCAAATTCAAAGAGAAGGGAATGACTATTGTATACTTAGTTTAAAAATGTACAATTTGGTTAAAAAATGCGCTCTTTGAAAAAACTTGAACTTATGGCATAATTCATATGGACAGTAATAGAGATTTTGAGGTGACTGATAATGGAAAGATTACAGAAAGTCATAGCCCATGCAGGGGTTGCATCTAGGAGAAAAGCGGAGCAACTTATTGTAGATGGCCGTGTAAAGGTTAATGGTAAAATTGTAAAAGAATTAGGGGTGAAAGTGACACCTTCTGATAAAGTCGAAGTTGATGGTATCCCGGTTGAGGGTGAAGAGCCGGTTTATTTTCTTCTATATAAGCCAAGAGGTGTATTATCAAGTGTTGCGGATGACAAAGGTAGAAAAGTGGTAACCGATTACTTTGAACATGTGAAACAAAGAATTTATCCAGTGGGTCGATTAGATTATGATACATCAGGATTATTATTATTGACGAATGATGGTGAATTCGCGAACTTGCTTATGCATCCAAGAAATGAAATTGAAAAAGTATATGTAGCGAAGGTAAAGGGCATTCCTTCTAAAGAAAGTTTAAATCATTTACAAAGAGGTGTCCGCTTGGAAGATGGAAAAACGGCTCCTGCACGAGTAAAAGTGCTTAGTAGTGATAAACAAAAACAAACAGCGATAATCGAATTAACGATTCACGAAGGCAGAAACCGTCAAGTGAGAAGAATGTTTGAGGCTGTTGGTCATCAAGTGCAAAAGCTTAAAAGAGAAAGATACGGATTCCTTCAATTGAACGGACTTTCAGCGGGCGGGGCAAGAGAACTTACAGCACATGAAGTAAAGCAATTTAGGGCATTAGCTAAAAAGAGTACAGGTAAATAAATGAAAAAGTCATAGAGTTGTCACATTTCCTTCACACCGTTTACAAGGACTGTTTTCATACTAGTGATATAATAAATACCAAATTGTTAAAATAATGCTAAAAATTTGTGTCTTAACTTTGGGAGGAATTTTTCATGAAAAAACGACGGCTCGTTATGAGGACAGCGATATTAGTGATTCTATTTGCAGCCGTTGCTTACACGCTATATGCAAACTTTAATAAGGATAATGTGCATAAAGTACAAATAGGTAAAGAAGCTCCTGATTTTGTATTAGTCGATATGGATGGAAAAGAGCATCAATTATCTGACTATAAAGGCCAAGGCGTTTTTTTGAACTTTTGGGGTACTTGGTGTAAGCCTTGCGAAAAAGAAATGCCATTTATCAACAATCAATATGAACAATTTAAAGATCAAGGGGTTCAAACAATCGCAGTAAACATAAGTGAATCGAATCTAGCAGTGAATAAGTTTATTGAAAGACATGGCATGACTTTTCCGGTAGTCATTGATAAAAATGAAGATGTAAAGGCAGCATATGGAATCGGTCCTTTGCCTGCGACTTTTCTCATTAATCCTGAAGGTGAAGTCGTGAAATATCATACGGGGACTTTGACAGAACCAATGGTAAAAGATTTTATGACGCAAATCAAACCGTAATTATTGGGGAGTTTTTATGATGAAACAAGTAAAGTGTGAATGTGGCCATGTAAACCCTCATGGTACAGTCCTATGTGAATCATGCGGTCGTGTGTTAGTAGAAGAAGAGAAAAGTAAAAAGCTCGTTGATATGCGTTATGAGGGCAGTGCGAGAAGGTCACAAACGTACAACAAAACAATTATTGATAAAATATGGAACTTCTTTTCTTCTGTTAAAGTAGGGGTAACTTTAATCATTATTACATTAGCCGCTTCAGCAATTGGTACCATTTTCCCGCAAGAAATGTATATACCGCCTACAGAAAATGCATCCGTTTATTATGAGGATCAATACGGGTTTGCTGGGGAAGTGTATTATACGTTAGGATTTCACAACCTGTATAGCTCATGGTGGTATTTATTGCTCATTGCTTCAATTGGCGTATCTCTGGTTATATGTAGTCTTGATCGTGTCGTACCTCTATACCGTGCCTTGAAAAAACAAAGAGTCGATCGGCATGAAGGGTTTTTAAAACGCCAAAGATTATATAGAGCTACAACCTTGGCTTCTGTAGAAGAGGATTCATTTGAGAAAATCAAGGCGAAACTAAAGGAAAAACGCTACAACATAAGAGAAGAGAATGGGAGTATACTTGCTGAGAAAAATCGATTTTCAAGATGGGGCCCTTATATAAACCATATTGGGTTGATCATTTTTTTAATTGGAGGCATGTTGCGTTTTGTGCCAGGAATGTATGTTGACGAATTGCTATGGATCCGTGAAGGTGAAACAGTCGTTATCCCAGAAACAAAAGGCGAGTATTATCTGGAAAATCACGAATTTATTCTAGAAACTTATGAAAAAGAAAAAGAAAATGAAGCGTTTTCAACAGCGATAGAAAACAATGGTACAGTCGCGAAGAACTTTCAAACAAATGTGAGTCTTTACAAAGAATCTGGAGAAACAATTGCAGGGCAAGACCCAGAACTAGAAAAGGTAGAAGACTATGAATTAAGGGTAAATGAACCTTTAAAGTTTGAACAGTTTGCTCTTTATCAACAAAGCTATAAACTAGGTGAGCTAAGCGAAATGTCGTTTGCTTTAACGAATAAAGAAACAAATGAAGAATTTGGTCAAATGACGATTGATTTACATAACCCACAAGATGAATATACATTTGAAAATGGATACAGTGTTGAGCTAATGAGCTATTTCCCTGATTTTGAATTTGATGAAAATTCAGAGCCAGTCACGAAATCACGCGTGCCGAACAACCCAGCGTTTATCTTTAAAATGTTCTCACCCGAACATCCTGATGGAGAAGTTAGCTTCGTTGCTATACAACAAACGATTGAACCATATGGTGATAATGACTTAAAGATGGCCTTTAAAGGAGTAGACACGCAAAATGTTAGTGCTTTGACCGTAAGAAAAGACTTAACACTTCCTATTCTAGCTATAGGTGGTCTCATCTTCATGATTGGTGTCGTGCAAGGTGCATACTGGAACCATCGCAGAATATGGGTTAGAAGGTTAGGAGATCAAGTTTTAGTTGCGGGTCATACAAATAAAAATTGGCACGGACTTAAGAGAGAGATCACCCATGTATTTGATGGTAGTGGTATTCAAGAACCGATTGACCAATCAGATGAAACAACAAATAAGAAGGGTAAGGAGGAGTAATAATGGTTGCATTAAGTGGAAATTTATTATTTATCGCCTTTTTGCTCTATTTAGTAGGCACGGCTTTTTTTGCCGGTTCGATTAAGGACAAGAAAGCAAGAGAAAAAGATCATGGACCAAATAAGTGGGCAAAAATAGGTGTTACGATAGCGATTGCCGGATTTATATGTCAAGTAGGTTATTTTATTACAAGATGGATAGCAGCTGGACATGCACCAGTAAGTAATTTATTTGAGTTTACAACATTCTTTGGCATGTGTTTAGTTGGGGCGTTTATTGTCATTTATTTTGTTTATAAGCTTCCTGCCCTTGGGTTATTTACATTACCAGTGGCACTTCTCCTTATTGGTTATGCTGCCATGTTCCCAAGGGACATTACACCATTGGTCCCATCTCTTCAAAGTAATTGGCTTCATATCCATGTAACAACAGCAGCGTTAGGACAAGCGATTTTAGCGATTAGCTTTGTTGCTGGCTTAATCTATTTAATCAAAGCAGTGGATCATACGAAAAAAACAAAAGAGGCAATCTGGTTAGAAGTTGTTCTCTTTGGAGTTGTCTGTACACTAGGTTTTATTATCATTTCTTCCGTATTTGGGGCAACAGGCTATAAGTCAGAGTTTCATTGGGTTGATAATAATAATGTAGAAGAAACGTTAGAATATCACTTACCTGCTCTCGTTGGGCCTCATGAAGGTGAACATTTAACGCCGGATAAATTTAGCCCATTGGTGGAGACTCCTGGTATCATTAATGCCAAAAAGTTAAATACTGTTTTATGGTCATTGTTTACAGGAGCAATTCTCTATTTGCTATTTAGGTTATTTGTTAGAAAACGAATGACGCTAGCCTTGCAACCACTAACGAAGAGAGTAAATTTAGATTTAGTCGATGAAGTAGGTTACCGATCTGTCCTAATTGGTTTTCCGGTGTTTACATTAGGAGCGTTAATTTTTGCCATGATATGGGCACAGATCGCTTGGTCGCGATTTTGGGGCTGGGATCCTAAAGAAGTGTGGGCATTAATTACTTGGTTATTCTATGCAGCATACCTCCACCTCAGATTATCAAAAGGTTGGCATGGTAAAAAATCTGCTTGGCTCGGTGTAATTGGGTTTATTATTATCATGTTTAACTTAATTGTTGTCAACTTAGTTATTGCCGGGTTGCATTCCTATGCAGGATCGTGAAAATTTTGCTAAAATAGAATTGAGCATTAAGGTAGTGCTAGATTTTATGCCTTCACTTCACATGTAGTGGAGTGAAGGCTTTTTTCTATGAAAATAATCTTCATTCTAAAGGAGTGCTATAAATGGATAATGAAGTAAAAGTTTTAGTTGTTGATGATGAAGAGAGAATTCGCCGATTATTAAAAATGTATTTAGAGAGAGAAGACTATGTTATTGAAGAAGCAGAAGATGGTGACGAGGCACTAGATAAAGCCCTAACAAATGAATATGATGTCATTCTTTTAGATCTAATGATGCCAGGTAAAGATGGGATAGAAGTTTGTAAAGAAATAAGAGAAAAGAAAACAACACCAATCATTATGCTTACGGCAAAAGGTGAGGAAGTAAATCGCGTCCAAGGATTTGAAGTAGGTACAGATGATTATATCGTCAAGCCCTTTAGTCCTAGAGAAGTGGTTTTAAGAGTGAAGGCATTGCTAAGAAGGTCGTCTAAATCTTCTTACGTCCCACCAGAAACAACTGCTAAAGATATCATTGTCTTTCCTTATTTAACAATAGACAATGATGCTCACCGTGTATTAGCAGATGGTAAAGAAGTCAGCTTGACTCCTAAAGAATATGAGCTGCTTTACTTTTTGGCTAAAGCACCAGATAAAGTATTTGATCGTGAACAGTTACTAAAAGAAGTATGGCATTATGAATTCTTTGGTGACTTGCGTACAGTAGACACACATGTAAAAAGGTTGCGAGAAAAATTAAACAAAGTATCAGAGCAAGCCGCTAGAATGATTGTTACTGTTTGGGGAGTGGGTTATAAGTTTGAGGTTGTAAATGAATGAGGTTATGGCATAGTGTTGTAGGGAAACTATGGGCAACTTTTCTTATACTGGTCTCCTTTGTCTTATTTATTTTAACGGTTATGTTGCTGCAATTCTTTGAGAATTATCATATTGATCAAACAGAAAAGGGATTGAAGGCAACTGCCAATAAAATAGCAATGATCTTGGAAAAACATGATCGTGAAATAGGACTGGAAATTGCTTGGGAGCTAGTGGATGAAGTGACAAAAGTAATTATTATTGCTGATGATCAAGTGTACTATTCTCCCAATGAAAGTCAAACATTCGAGTTGCCACTATCCTATTTACATGGTGACCCAGATTTAAAAGCTGTTTTTACAAAAAATGAATCAGTTACTAAGGTGTCTTCTTATTTAACAAATGGTGGAGAAGGAAATATAGATAATCCTGATATACTGATTAGCGGGGTCCCACTTCCGCCTTCAAATGAAAGTGATGGTGCAGTATTTATATATCAATCTTTGGAGGTTATGCAAGAAACAACAGAGTCAACAACTAAGTTTACTTTATTAGCCGCTGGGGTAGCGATTATTTTAACAACTATTTTTGCCTTCTTCTTGTCAACGAGGATTACTGCACCACTTAGAAAAATGAAAGAAGCCGTCACAGCAGCATCACGAGGGAATTTTGATACAAAAGTACCTTATCTTTCTAAAGATGAAATAGGTGATTTAGCGATTACCTTTAATCGGATGGGCCGGCAGTTGAAATATAATATTGATGCTTTAAGTCAAGAGAAAGAACAATTATCTAGTATTTTAAGCAGTATGGCAGATGGTGTATTCACCTTTAGTAAAGATGGTGAAATTGTGATAACAAATCCACCCGCAGACCGTTTTCTGCGTAATTGGTCCTATGAACGTGAAGATGGTCTCACTAATAGTGTACCTGCTTATGTAATGGAGTTGTTCCAAACAGCTGTAAATACAGAAAGTGAAAGTATAGGTGAAGTAAATATTCAAGGGCGAACGTGGGTAATGATTATTAGTCCTTTATATAATGAAACCTATATTCGGGGTGCTGTTGCAGTTATCCGTGATATGACAGAGGAACGACAACTTGATAAATTACGCAAAGATTTTATCGCCAACGTCTCTCATGAATTACGGACACCAATTGCTTTAATGCAAGGGTATAGTGAAGCAATTGTCGATGACATCGCTGGTACTGAGGATGAAAAGAAAGAAATGGCTAAAGTTATTTATGATGAATCGTTAAGAATGAGTAGACTTGTGAATGAACTACTAGATATCGCAAGGATGGAAGCTGGCCATATTCAGCTTATTCGTGAAGCTGTAGAAGTAAAATCATTTATTCTAAAAGTTACTAGAAAGTTTCAAAGACTGGCGGCTGAAAAGAAAATTATATTAGCTGAGTCATTGGAAGATAAAGGGGTTTGGGCAAGCTTTGATCCTGATCGGATGGAGCAAGTCTTGACCAATCTGATAGATAATGCTATTAGACATACTCCTGAAGGTGGACAAGTCACTGTCGTTCAACGTAGTAACGAAAAAGGGCTAATGATAGAGGTTGTTGATTCTGGATCTGGAATTCCAGAAGAAGATTTGCCATTTGTATTTGAAAGGTTTTATAAAGCAGATAAAGCACGAACAAGAGGAAGATCTGGAACAGGGCTTGGCCTCGCAATTGCCAAAAATATTGTCGATACCCATAAAGGTCAAATCACTGTTCAGAGTAAAATTGGACATGGTACGACATTTTCCATCTTTCTTCCGAAAAGTCATGAATAGTCAGCGCTATTCTTGACGAATTCTCTTGATTCATAAGGAACATTCCAATCATAAAAATGAAATATAGTAACTGCGATTCAAAAAAACCGGACATGAACTCCTAATTAAGAGTGCGTGTTCGGTTTTTTTATTCCTGTTTACGTATGAATGTCAATACCACATGGGATTAATATAAGGCCTTCTTTTGAATTTTATCTCTAACAAGTATAAAAGAGCTGGATATGTGATGATTCAGACAATCGATGTGCATTTGGCAAACCATTCATGTCAGAAAACAGAAGCGAAATAAGCAAAAAGAGATTTCCTAAAGAAACCCTTCCATTTTAATTTCATTAATACTATAGTTAGAGTGTAACTTTTTTAATTCTAATAACGACTATTATTTATGAACGGGGAGGGGAAGTTATTGGACTCCGTTTTCGATGAATTATATACAAAATACCATCAGGATGTATTTCAATTCTTATTCTATATGGTGAGAGATCGAGAGCTGGCAGAAGATCTTATGCAAGAAGTATATATAAGAGTTTTGAAGTCATATGATAAATTCGAAGGCAAGAGTAGTGAAAAAACATGGCTATTCTCAATTGCAAGGAATGTGGCCATTGATTCATTTAGAAAACAAAAAGGCTGGAAACAAAAAATAATTGAAAAATTTGATTGGTCAAAGCAACAGATTAAAGATGAACACCCTATGCCAGAGGAAGTAGTTATGCAGAGTCAGGAAATCCAAATGATATATCGGTGCATGGAGAAGTGTTCAGTGGACCAACGAACGGTTATTATAATGAGATATATTCAAGAACTATCCATTGCTGAGACGGCAGCAACTCTAGGCTGGACGGAAAGTAAAGTGAAAACTACGCAACACAGAGCATTAAAGGCTCTGAAGAAAAACATGTCTGACATGTGGGAAAAGGAGGGGTTAAATAGTGAAAAAACAAGATTGGAAAGATGATCACATCGAAGAACTATTGAAACAACTTCCTAAAATTACTAACCACATAAGTAAGCAAGATATGTATCAACAAATGATGATATTTAAAGAGCAGAAGAAAAGAAAAAGGTGGTTAACCCCATCTGTAGCTTCTGCAGTTGCTGTTTTATTGTTATGTATTCTCGTTCCGACCATGATCAATTTTCAAGATTCAGCCGGAAGTAATATAGATGATAGCGAGCAAGAGAATCAATTGGCATCGAATGCGACTCAACAAAAGGAAGTAAACGATGAGATAACAAATGACGAGAGTAATCATACGCAAGAAAATACGGAAGTCATAGTAAAGGATGAAGAAGTAACTCCGCAAGAAGATATAGATCAGACGGATGAAATTTATGCTCAAAATGACCAGTCAGAAGAGGCCAATGCCAATGATAATAATGAGCAACCAGTGACACAGCAAATTGAACCAACTGCAGTCTATGCGGAAGATATTAAAGATCAAGAGGAAGTTTTAACTTATTCTATACCGGATCATAATGTTCAAAATTTTATTCCCATTAGTGTGATGGTAAATAAAGAAGCAGATCTTTCTAAAATGGAATTATTCATTAATCATATGTCAGATTTAAAAGAAGCTGAATGGGGGTTAGGGGAGCTAAACCCATTTAATGCGGACTTTCATTATGATACTTCAAATCAAGTGCTTGCAGTTGATTTTCCTGCTGCAACAAATATTTCATCAAGCAGTCAATCAGAAGCAATAAAAGAAATATTAACGGATATGATGGCTGATTTTAATATAGAGAAAATCGATTTATTAACAGATGGTGAACAAGGGCTAGAGATGGGAAATGAAGGCTTTACAGAAGAAATAGATCAAGTTGATACGTCTAATAAATCTGCTTACTATTTTTACTATCCTAACGAAGAATGGACAACGCCTTTCCTTGTTCCGTTTAGAGAAAAAATAAACTCAGTGACAGATGCTTTTGCAGCAATGAAAAAAGGGATTGAAACTTATAACCTGAAAGCTTCTATACCTAATGACATAGACTTTGAAACGGAAGTCGTTTCCGATGAACAATTATTAATTACTTTTGAAGATGATGCCGATATAAAGAATGATGAGGAAACTTTATATACGATTGAAGCGATTCTATTAACAGCCAAGGAATTTGAATATAATGAGGTTAAGTTGGAAAATACCGAAATTGATCAAATTGGTCGGTTTGATTTAGAAAAAGAAATTCAAGTGCCGGTAGCACCTAATAAAAGGGATTTACCATAAGAAAGAATAAAGAGTTGGTAATTATGACTGTAAAAGTCTAATATTACCAACTTTTTTTCGTTTTTGACAAAGGTAATATTGAAAAAAGTAAAACACTCATAACTATAATTTTAAAATAAGGTGCTACATTAAAAAAAGAAAAATTTATTTTTATATACATATTTTTAAAAAACTCGTACATAGTAATGGATGTGTTTTTTGGCAGGATTTGTCGTAATCATAGAGTAATTAATTTGTCTATATAATATAACCGCTATAGGAGGCAAAGTTTTGAAGTATAAAGTAAGCCGTTTATTCATGTTCGGAAGTATATGTTTTCTTTTTTTAATATTCAGTAGTGAAAAAAATGCTTTAGCAGACTCTTGGCCAGAAAAAACAAAAAATTGGGTATGGCCAGTAGAAGGGGTCATCACAGATACATATGGAACTAGAGGAGGACATCATAAAGGGATTGATATTGCTGCAGAGATAGGTACACCTATTCACTCAGTGGATAGTGGAGTAGTTACAAGATCATATTACTCTGATACATATGGTAATGTTGTGTTTATACAGCATCATAACGATACAGAAACCATTTATGCTCATTTGAAAAAGCGTTTAGTATTTGAAGGTGAAGTGATTTCAGCAGGCGATACAATAGGAGAGATGGGGAATACCGGTGATTCCTCAGGGGTTCATTTGCATTTTGAAGTTCACGCAAACGAATGGACCTTTTCTAAGGAGAATGCGCTTGATCCTTTTTTAGTATTTAATCACGATGAGGATACGATACTTGTTTCAGGAAAAATGAACGGACCTCATATGGATACGTATGAAGTGAAAACAGGAGATACGTTATGGTCGATTAGTGAAAGGTATAATGTGACGGTAGCAGAATTGGTAAATAAGAATGGATTGCGGACAGAAAACATATATCCTAATCAAATATTACAGGTTCCCTAAATTGAAAGGAATACATACAAGGTACGTACATGTAATATGAAAATAAATGAAAAGGTTGTATTTTTTTAAAAAATCGCATCTTTTTTCAATCAAAATAATTTGACGCCATTTAAGTATTGATTATTCTAAAAAAATAGTTAAATCTCATTGTCCATGCCTCTTTTAAGGCGTATAATTGTTACATACAATTGAGGAGGCAGGCAAAATGTTAACGGATTATCATAATCATTTAGAGAACGGTACACTTACATTAGACTATTTAGAACAATTTACAAACGCGGCTAATAATAAAAATATTGGTTCATTTGGTATTTCTGAACATGCTTATCACTTTTACCAAACGGCAGATATTCTGCAAAATAAATGGGTAAATGAAAGACGATATTATGATATGAAGGATTATGTATCATTATTTCACCAAGCATGGAATAAAGAAATAGATGTAAAAATGTCCATTGAAATGGATTATACACCTGGAAAGCATAAGGAAATGGAGAAATTCATTCAATCATATGATTTTGATTATGTGATTGGCTCTGTCCATTGGGTAGGTGACTTTGGCATAGATTTAGCTGAGTACAAAAAGGAATGGGAACGACGCGATCTTTATGATGTATATCGTAAATATTATGATCAGATAGTTACTTTGGCTCAATCTAATCTATTTGATATTGTCGGCCATATTGACTTAGTGAAGATTTTTAAGTATGTTCCTCAGGATGAAGAGTTTCTATTAGAACAATATGAAAGAGCAACTGATGCTTTAGCACAATCAAAAACATGCGTGGAAATTAGTAGTGCTGGTTTAAGAAAACCTGTGGGTGAGCTATATCCAGATCCAAGATTATTACGAAAATGTTTTGAGAAGAATATACCAATCGTTCTATCGTCTGATGCTCATTTTCCCGAGCATGTTGGTGCAGACTTTGATCAATCGCTTGCATTAGCAAAAGAAATTGGATATTCATCCATCATGACTTTTTCAAAAGGTGAACGTAAAGAATACCCTTTAGGCTAGGAATAATGATGAATAGTGCTCAATTTAAAAAAGTCATTCATAAAATGAACAGGTTCTAATTGGAATCTGTTTGTGTTGTGAATGACTTTTACTTTTATCCTAAATATAAAAAAGAGTGGTCGACTGAGGGCCACTCTCTACAAAAAGGAATTATAAAATAATAGGATTAATAGAAACAATCTCATCTAAGTTGTTCAATAAGGAAAGCTCTTTGTCACTTAGTGGTTTGTCAAAAGCTAGCACCATAATCGCTTCTCCACCTGCTTGTTTACGACCTACTTGCATTGTGGCAATATTAATATGGTGATCGCCAAGGACTTGACCTACGTGGCCAATAACACCAGGTCTGTCCATATGTTGAATATAAAGAAGGTTACCTTCTGGTAAGAAGTCAATATTAAACCCGTTTAAATAGACAATTCTTGGCCCATAATGATCAATAAAGGTTCCTCTAACTGTAAATGCATTTTCTTCTCCTTTTGCTGTGACCGAAATGCAGTTGTCATAGCCAAATGCATCGGTGGAAATCTTTTCTCCAACAGTGATACCACGCTCTTTTGTAGTGAGTAATGCATTAACCTCATTCACGTTAACGTCAATTCTACCTTTGAAGAAACCGGACAGCATTGCTTTTGTTAAGTATGCAGTTTCTAAATCTGTCACTGAACCAGAGTAAGTAATAGAGAGTTCATGTACCCCTTCTTTAACACATTGAGTTAAAATATTTCCGATTTGTTTAGAGATTTGGTAAAAAGGTTGTATTTTTTCATAAATGTCTTTGGAGATAGCTGGTAAGTTAATTGAATTAGATACTGGATTTCCTTCAAAGTAAGTCCGAACTTCTTGAGCAACTTGTGTTGCTACATTTAATTGTGCTTCTTTTGTTGACGCACCTAAATGTGGCGTTACAATGACATTTTCATATTTCAAAAGTGGGTGTTCACCAGGTGGTTCAGTTTCAAATACGTCTAATGCAACTCCTCCAACATGTCCATTAGCCACATATTTAGCTAAATCTTGCTCATCAATGATACCACCACGGGCACAGTTAAGTAAGCGAACGCCTTTTTTTGTTTTTTTCAATGCCTCTTCATTGATAATCCCTCTTGTTTCAGGTGTAAGTGGAGTATGAACCGTAATAATATCAGATCTTTGCAGTATTTCATCTAATGTACTAGATTCTACACCGAGTTTTGCTGCACGTTCTTTCGTTAAAAAGGGATCGAATACTAACACACTCATACCAAATACTTTTGCTCGCTTGGCGATTTCACTCCCGATTCTTCCCATACCAACAATACCAAGACTTTTACCGAATAGTTCAGTACCTACATACTGATTTCTTTTCCATTCCAAATTCTTAACTGAGCTATGTGCTTGAGGAATATTTCTCATAAGGGAGGCCATCATAGCAAAAGTATGCTCTGCCGTAGAAATTGTGTTTCCGTCTGGTGCATTTATGACGATAATGCCTCTTTTAGTTGCTGCTGGAACATCAATATTATCGACACCCACACCTGCTCTTGCAATAATTTTTAACTTTGGCATCTCCGCCATTAATTCATCCGTTACTTTCGTGGCACTCCGTACTAACAAAGCCTCAATAGTTGATAAATCAACCTCGGGATCGTCGGTTTTCTTTTGAATAATTTCAGCATTTGTGTCGTTAAGTAAAGGGTATAAGCCTTCTTCACTAATGGCATCAGCCACTAATATTTGATACATGTATGAACCCTCCTAAGTTGGTTACTTAATTATCTGATTATTTTACAAGACGAATATTATTCTGTCAATTGGATTTATTGTTTGTGTTTAAAATGGAAACGCTTTAATGTAGTAAAATAAAACGATCTTCGTGGAAAGAAAATTTTATCTCCTGAAGACAAATGTGCATAATGAAAGGAATGTTTTTAATTCGAGATATTTACTATTTTAGGCTTCACAAATGAATTATTTTTCAGTATAATGAAGTTGTCAAATAAATATGGTCTATCTTCGGGGCAGGGTGAAATTCCCGACCGGCGGTGATAAGTATTTATACTTTAAGCCCGCGAGCCTAAAAGTGGAGTGCAATTAGCACGAAGCGTTTGTATTGGGCAGGATTTGGTGAGAATCCAAAGCCGACAGTAAAGTCTGGATGGGAGAAGATGGAGGTTCTGCTAACGTTCAAAGTATACACTACAAGAACGTTTATTAAGAATGTCTTTGTTCAATTCTCCCTCAAGTTTACTTGAGGGTTTTGTTATGCAAA
This sequence comes from Cytobacillus sp. FSL R5-0569, assembly GCF_038007265.1. Taxonomy (NCBI): domain Bacteria; kingdom Bacillati; phylum Bacillota; class Bacilli; order Caryophanales; family Bacillaceae; genus Cytobacillus; species Cytobacillus sp. FSL R5-0569. The sequence goes on along the minus strand of NZ_JBBOWW010000001.1, from coordinate 3,041,535 downwards.
GACGCTTATTTGCTGAACCTTTCTTCTATAGGAGAGATAGCCTAAAAGGAGAGAGGAAAATTGAAGAAGTTAAATGTCAAAGCTTTTGTTGCAATCGGTATGTTGAGTAGTATCGCGTATATTCTTATGTTGTTAAACTTTCCATTACCACCGTTTCCGAACTTTTTGATGATTGACTTTAGTGATATCCCTGCTTTAGTGGCTGCGTTAATATTTGGTCCGATTGCGGGAATACTGGTCGAATTGTTTAAAAATGTGTTGGATTATTTTATGACGGGAAGTGCTACTGGTGTACCTGTTGGTCATATTGCTAACTTTGTAGCAGGTTTATTATTTATTTTGCCAACCTATTATGTTTATACAAAGATGAAATCCAAAAAAGGTATGACAATAGGATTAATCATTGGCACAAGTGTAATGGCTGTATCCATGAGTTTGCTTAATTATTTCGTCTTTTTACCTGCCTATACAATGTTTTTAAATATGCCCGCTATGTCAGGAACAGAAATGCGTTCAACTGCAGTCATGTTTATTCTACCTTTTAACTTTATTAAAGGAATTTTAATGGCATCGGTATTTATGCTTGTATTTGCTAAGATGAGTAATTGGATTAATAAACAAAGATCGCTAAATACGATTGCTTAATTTATAAAGGAGGCATCTAACTTTGAAAAGTTAGATGCCTTTTAATATATAATTTTATGCCGCTTAAGTAGAATTGTCACTCTTATCCATCATATTACATCATTCGTAAAAGCACCAATGAACTCATATGCAATCCTCGATAACTACTATTTTAATTCCAACTGGATAATTGATGAAGGGAACGATTTTTATTCGAATGAGTATACGAGTATGTGATTCCCTGTAGCTCATAGAAAAAACGAGCAAATCCCTAAAATAGGATTTACTCGTTTTCTTTTTTTACAATTAGATTTCTTTTTGTTCTATTCGTATTTTAACGGATCACCATCAAAGGCATCGTCTGCGACTTTTATTGAGTCAGTTGGACAGCCTTCAAATGCATCCATCATATCTTCTATAAGAACATCGGGAATTTCAACAATTCCTTCATTATCATCTAGTGTTACAAATGCGATGCCCTCATCATCGTAATCATAAATGTCTGGAGCTGCCGCACCACATGCGCCACAAGCAATACATGTTTCTTTGTCAACAATTGTATACTTCGCCATGGAATAACCTCCTATTTAAAATCTTTTTCATGTTAAAGCACGAAAATATCTGCCGAAACACTTACCACATGTTCTATTGTAAATCTGTCTTGTAAACATTTCAATAAAAATCTACCATCTAGAATAGTCTATGGTGGGACTTTTCATCTTGTTCATGATGAAAAATTGACTGATATTATCACGTATATAACGGTTTCATGATACAATAAAATTCAACAAAAAAAATTAAAATAATGTCGAAAAAGTCTGCAAATTCACCACGGAAATGCTATTCTAAAAACTAATTAGTCAATGAATAAAGGGGAGAGAAATGTGAGCGTTATTCAGAAATTGGTCTTATTTTGTCTAAAATCAATTGAGAATCAGAGAACTGCATATGCCATTTTACATTTGCTTAATGGCAAAAAGTCATCTCAAACAATACAAGATGCTCATTTATTTCACTTGAAGCAATACTTTCATGTGTTACCCCATTTGGCAAGAGAGGAATTTAATCAAATATTAGATCATCTTTTAGAGGAGAAATATGTCACTTGTCTTGGTGAGGGGTCTTATCGAATGACGGAAAAAGGGGATATGTATCTCCAAGAGTTTGCTGAACCAATCATACCTAGCTATCTCAATGGCTGGTCATATAACCGGATGGACAAACTTTTTTGGGAGCGCCTTTCTCTTATGGTTCAAGTAATTTCTAACCTAGTCGCATATAACGGAAGGTATCTCCCTATTCAAAATAATAAACCTGATCTTGATTGGTTAAAGAACTTTATTCAAAGGAATAGAATCAATCGCCATGAGTTGGCAACACAACTGTTTAAGGAGTTACAACAAATTTTAACGAATAAAAAAATTGACCCTCTTATTCTCATTCTAAGGTTAACAGGAAGTAATCGAATTGGCTTAACACAGCAGCAGGCAGCCGAACAGTTGCAAATGTCAATGTTAACCTATCAGTTACATTTTACAAATGTGATTCACATGATATTAACTGAAGTAAAAGAAAATAACACCTCTTATCCGTTACTCGAGCAAATATTAGAGACAAAAGAGACAAATGAGTGGTTACAGCTAACACAATCAACAAGAAAAACAGCTATCTATTTAAATCAAGGATACGATATTGAGGATATTATTAAAATAAGAAAATTAAAACAAGGAACAATTGAAGATCATATTGTGGAATTGGCCATTGTTGATTCGTCTTTTAATATAGATGTATATGTTCCACCAGAAGTACAAAGAAACATTATAAAAACTTCAACGAACGGAATAAAGCAGCTAAAATATATCCGTCAATCAGTTCCTGAAGCAAGCTATTTTCAGATACGGCTTGTACTAGCTAAACATAAAAGTGCGGTGAGCGTATAATGAAACAATTACTGAGAGAAAAATTTGGTTATACGTCTTTTAGAGATGGACAAGAAGAAACAATAAAAGCGGTAGTGGCCGGTAAGCATACGTTAGCCATGCTCCCAACTGGTTCTGGGAAGTCTTTATGTTATCAACTTCCAACATTTATGCTCCCAGGCACAACTTTAATTATTTCTCCACTTCTTTCCTTAATGCAGGATCAGGTAGACCAATTACTATTGATTGGGGAAAAACGGGCTATCGCATTTAATTCTTTTTTAAATTACCAAAAAAAAATGTATGCACTTAAAAATTTGCACCAGTATAAGTTTATTTTTACTTCACCTGAAATGCTGCAATCAAAATTATTCATGGAGAGATTGAGTGAGCTTCATATTACATTACTTGTTGTCGATGAAGCTCATTGTATTTCTCAATGGGGACATGATTTCAGACCGGACTATTTAGCTATTGGCTCTGTAATGAAGGAGTTAGGACATCCGCCTATATTGGCGTTAACGGCTACGGCAACTGATAAGGTGAAACAGGATATTAAACAATCTTTAAACATGCAAAACAGTATTGATATTCTTTATTCAGTTGACCGACCAAATATCTCTTTACATGTTGAGAAAGTTGAAAGCTATCAAGAGAAAATCGATGTGTTAATTAAGAGGGTAAGAGCTTTACATGGTCCAGGTATTATTTATTTTTCTAGTAAAAAAACGGCAGAAGTTTGTGCACAATCATTAAAAGAGAATGGGATAAAAAGAGTGAGCATCTATCATGGCGGATTGAATCATGAAGAAAGAATACTTATTCAGCAACAATACATTCATAACCAACTCGATGTGATATGTGCAACAAGTGCATTTGGCATGGGGATTAATAAAGAAAATATTCGTTATGTTATTCATTTTCATATGCCAATGAATATGGAATCATATTTACAGGAAATTGGTAGAGCTGGGAGAGATGGCAAGCCTAGTCTTGCTTTACTGTTATATGCACCTTTTGATGAACAGCTGCCGATGCAGTTGGTAGAATCAGAACTAATTAATGATAGTCAAATGGAGAATTTAAAACGTTTTTTTTTAACAGATTCCCTAAGGTGGTGGGAGTTAGAAAAATACGAAGAGGATTTAACAGTAATTGCTAATCTTAGTGAAACATCTATGCGAATATTAAAGGATTTTCATCGTAATGCTATCCTTGATCATAAGGAGGCAAGTTCCTTAGATGAACTAAAGGTGATTATGAATAAACAATTCCAGCTTAAATTAGGAGCCATTCAAACTGTTTATCAATATATTCATAGTTCCACATGTAGGCGAGAAAAAATCTTACACTATTTTGGTGAAGAGCCGACATTAAATATAGGAGAATGCTGCGATCATTGTAATGGTAGCAACTACCCTGATCTGCAAACTGAAGAGCTAGGGATAATGCCTTTATATGAAAATTGGGAAGAGATCCTACAAGACATTTTATTAAGTGAGACATCCAAAAATGAAGAGTAAATATGAAGAAACCATTCGTTTGTTATCTGATAAAGAATTAAGATTTCATTTATATTTAACACAAGTGTTATTACTTTTCATTGCATTGGTTATTGGCCTATTTCTCTTTCATTCATGGGATTCTTTTTTTGCGCTATTTCAATGGGATGGACCATCTATTGCGATTGGTATATTATCAGGATTAGTCATTGTCATGCTTGATATAATAGGGATGCGGGTCCTACCTCCCTCCTATTATAATGATGGTGGGGTAAATATAAGGATATTCAGCTCACTATCACCAGCCCATATCGTAGTAATTACGTTAATTATTGCCTTTAGTGAGGAAGTGTTATTTAGAGGTGTGCTGCAAACTCACTTTGGGTTGATAGTGACTAGTTTAATCTTTGCTCTTGTCCATTATCGTTATTTATTTCAATGGTTCTTATTTTTAAATGTCGTTTTATTGAGTTTCTTCATTGGTTGGATATATGAATTAACTGGTAATTTGTTAGCGACAATTATTATGCACTTTATTATTGATTGTTTATTGGGGTTATATATATATAAAAGTCAAAGAGCAGGAAGGGAAGATAGATGAATAGAGAGGCATCATATCGGGAGAAGGCAAAGAGAGATCGCCAAAGATTACAAAAAGTAAATGTTAGTGAAGAGTTGTCAATGGCGGAGATCAGCAGTACTAAAGAAAAACAAACAGTGGATAAAAAGTTGGACTACCCACTCATTCGTTTACTTGCAGCATTTTTTATTATGGTACCAATAGTGGCTTTGTCTGTTTATTATCTTGTTCCTATGCTAGCTGATCAGTCTTCAACTTCAGCAGAAAAAGAAGATTTTGAAACTGTTGGTATATCAAATAGCAGTAATAATGGGTCATCACAAAATGTTGCAGCCGCCCCTGATGATAAGGAAGAAGATAAGGAAGAACAAGAAAAGGAGAAAGCAGCTGAAGAGGCAAAATTAAAAGAACAAGAAGAAGCTGAACGAAAAAAACAAGAGGAAGCAGAGAAGAAAGCAAAAGAAGAAGCAGCCAAAAAAGAAAAGGAAGAGGCTGAAAAGAAAGCACGAGAAGAAGCTGTACAAAAAGAGAAGGAATTAGCAGAACAAAAGGCGAAAGAAGAGGAAGCAAAAAAACAAGCAACAAAAGTTGTTCAGCATACGGTTCAATCACAAGAAACAATGTATAGAATCGCTATGAATTATTATAAGTCACCTGATGGGATTGCAAAAATTAAGGCTGCTAATAATTTGCCATCTGAGGAAATTTACGTTGGCCAAGTATTAAGGATTCCCCTCGACTAGTCATGAATCCACTCCTCCAATCATATAATGTGGGCAAGCATAGCTATGACTGGGGGGATTTTATGGAAACAGCAATTAATCAACTAGATGAAAGAACAGACCAAGCAACGAGACAAATGCTTCAAAAAGTAGTTGAAAGAAAAGCGAAATATGATCACTTGAAAGAGTGGCATTTGGTTATTATGTGGCTAGTTGTATTTCTATCATTTGCTTATGTGATTTTTGTGTATTATCAATTTTATTTACCTTATTCCTATTCATTTGCTTCTGTTTTTTCTGTTTATATTAATCATCCATTCAATTTATACAGTATGGTAACGTTGATTGGCTTTTATGGATATATGGTCCTGTTACAACAGAAGCGTGATAAAGCGGAAAAAGAATATCATGCACTTAGATGCGAGATCATCGATAAGAGTAAGGACTTGTGGAAAAAAGAGGATGAGTGGAAAAATAGACATCATGTCTTTAATATGATGAAAAAAAATTATGATATTAATCTGTTTCATGAGAACAAATAATCATAGTTCAAAGCCATAGGGAGTAAAGACATTTAAACCTATCTCATACGAATGAAGAAGCAGAGAAATGAAGAGGAACTGCTGACTAAAACCTACCCCAGTTTGCGATTGCATGACATGAATCATTTGAAAATCTAAGAACTTACAGAACAACTAACGGTGATTCAAGTCATCATAGCGACAATCGGGCAAGTTCACATGAAATATAAGGTTTGTAGAAGCGAAATAAATGATATTTAGGTTGTTCGTTTATAGAGCATCCTTTTTTTATTGACTAACTTAAATTTTAGTACATATAGATGAGGTGGAGTCATGTATATTATTTTAGCAGGTGCATTACTGTTTATTTCCGTTGGGGTCGTCGTTTATATGTATAAGGAAGCACATAAAGATACAATTGAAGTGAGAAAGGTTGCCATACAAGGTTTCCCAGAGAGTCTTGCAGGATTGAACATTTTTTTTATTTCTGATATCCATCGTAGAGAGCTATCAGGAAAGTTGATTCAAGCTGTTAAAGATAGAAAGGTGGATATCGTTTGCATAGGCGGTGATTTAACAGAAAAGGGAGTACCTTTGGCAAGGACGAAACGGAATATAGAAAACCTTGTTTCTATTGCTCCGACTTATTTTGTATGGGGGAATAATGATTATGAAGTGGATTTTCATGAGCTAGATGCATTGCTATTAGATCTCGGAGTGAAAATTCTTGATAATTCAGCAGTCAGTTTTGAAGGCTCAGATGGTAAACGTATCGTGTTACTTGGAACAGATGATTTTAGTAGGGAAAGAGACCAGATTGATCTTGCAATTGAGGATGCTGGGAATGGCTGTCGTATTCTCATGAGCCATGACCCTGGTATTGTTGACTATTTATTACCAGAATATCAAATTTCGTTTATGATGTCAGGACATACCCATGGTGGGCAAATCCGTATCTTAAACTGGGGACCTTATGAAAAAGGTGGGATGAAATATAAGAACGGTATACCTTATTTTGTAAGTAATGGTTATGGGACAACAGCCTTGCCTTTAAGGCTAGGCGCACCTGCACAAACACATATTCTTTCTTTATATCCAAGTTTAGAAGGAAATGTTAAGGACGACTCACCAACTAAAGTATATACCATACACTAATCACAAGAGTCGGTTCTGGGCAGGGGGCAGAAGAAATGCAATTGGAGCGTTTGAATGATAATAAAATTAAAATTTTGCTTACTTTAGATGATTTGTTTGAGAGAGGCTTGTCAAAGGAAGATATTTGGAAGGACTCTTTAAAATGGCATCAGCTTTTTCAAGATATGCTTGAGGAAGCAAGTGAAGAATTTGACCTTGATATATATGGCACAATCAGTATCGAGATTTTTTCAATGCAAATACAAGGAATGGTTATGATTGTAACGATACAAGAAGAAGTAGAAGAAGAATGGCTTAAGGATGGAATCATTGATTTTCAAGTAGATGTAGACAAACAAGATTATATTTTATATGAATTTCATGATTTTGAGAATATTATTTCATTAAGTCACCGGAAAATATGGAAAGAAGAAGTGGTAAATTCATTATATGTGTATAACGGACTTTATTATGTATTGATTGAAGGCAATAGAAAACAAGCGGAAGAAAAACTGATTTCAATTTTAGCTGAATATGGTACCGTTTCTTTTGTTAGTTTATATATTATTAAAGAATACGGAAAAGAATTAATTAGAGACCATGCATTAGAAAAGATCGAACACTATTTTAAATAATGGTACATTCAAGCAAATAGGATTTAAGTGATCCTATTTGTTTGAATATTCAGGTGCCTTGATGTTTATCGTATTAGTTCTTTGGGAATAGGATGTAATATGGAGCTTATCGATGAGATTAATTCAATTTAACTCGATAAATACATATGAGTATTTTATGAATGAAATCAGCTAATAAAGGCAAAATAAAATAGATGTAAATATTTTTGAAAATAAGGAAAATACGTAATATTATAGCTTTGGTAGCGTTTACATAAAAATAAGAAAAAATTGCTTTTTCTCCTTGCATAAATAGAGTAAAGGTGTATACTATGTCTTGAAAGCGGACAACTAAAGAATGTGAATTTTTCTAGGAGGTTTCAAATAGTGGCCGATAAAGGTACTGATCATACGAATCAAGAAGATAAAATGGATGTTTTGAAGTCAACTCAAATCGTAATCCACAAAGCGTTGGAGAAACTTGGATATCCAGAAGAGGTTTTTGAACTGTTGAAAGAACCAATGCGTTTATTAACAGTGAAAATTCCTGTTAGGATGGATGATGGGACGGTGAAAATTTTTACTGGTTACCGTGCTCAGCATAATGATTCAGTCGGTCCTACAAAAGGGGGAATTCGTTTTCACCCTAATGTAACAGAAAAAGAAGTGAAGGCACTATCTATATGGATGAGCTTAAAATGCGGTATAGTCGATCTACCATATGGCGGAGGTAAAGGCGGTATCGTTTGTGATCCAAGAGATATGTCTTTCCGTGAGCTTGAAAGATTAAGTAGAGGGTATGTTAGAGCGATTAGCCAAATTGTTGGTCCTACAAAAGATATTCCAGCTCCAGATGTATTTACAAATTCACAAATTATGGCCTGGATGATGGATGAATATAGCAGAATGGATGAATTTAATTCCCCGGGATTTATTACTGGTAAACCACTTGTACTTGGTGGTTCTCATGGTAGGGAATCAGCAACAGCTAAAGGGGTTACGATCTGTATTCATGAAGCAGTCAAGAAAAAGGGTATTAATTTAAAGGGTGCTCGCGTGGTTGTACAAGGTTTTGGTAATGCAGGTAGCTTCTTAGCAAAGTTTATGCATGATGAAGGCGCAAAAGTTGTGGGTATTTCTGATGCATACGGTGCCCTTCATGACCCTAATGGTTTAGATATTGATTATTTACTTGATCGCCGTGATAGTTTTGGAACTGTAACAAAGTTATTTAATGAGACGATTTCGAATAAAGAGCTACTCGAGCTCGAATGTGACGTATTGGTTCCTGCAGCAATTGAAAACCAAATTACTGAGGAAAACGCACATAATATTAAAGCAAGTATTGTAGTAGAGGCAGCGAATGGCCCAACAACATTAGAAGCGACACAAATATTAACAGAAAGAGATATTCTTCTTGTGCCTGATGTGCTTGCATCATCCGGTGGTGTAACAGTTTCTTATTTTGAATGGGTGCAGAATAACCAAGGCTACTACTGGTCTGAAGAAGAAGTAGAAGAAAAATTAGAAAAAATTCTAGTGAAATCATTCAATAATATTTATGAAACCGCTCAAACACGTAGAGTAGATATGCGCTTAGCTGCGTATATGGTTGGTGTACGTAAAATGGCTGAAGCATCAAGATTTAGAGGTTGGATTTAATTTTCGCAATTTCTTACATTTGAAAGAAGGTAAAAAATCTCCTATTATATACATTAGGAGATTTTTTTCAATTCTACATATATAAAATATCATACGGGTCAGTCCAAGAGGTGGATCATCATGAATAAAAAAGATGCGATTGTGGTTGGTGGTGGACCATGTGGATTAGCCGCAGCCATTTGTTTAAAAGAGTTAGGGAAAGATGTTTTAGTCATTGAGAAGGGAAACATTGTTAATGCCATTTATCGTTACCCGACTCATCAAACTTTCTTTAGTTCCAGTCAAAAATTAGAAATTGGTAATATACCGTTTGTAACGGTTGAACATAAACCCAATAGAAATCAAGCACTTACCTATTATAGAGAAGTGGTTAAACGGAAAGCAATCAATGTCAATGCATATGAAAAGGTTGAAAGCATCATAAAGAAAAAAGATAATGACTTCTCTGTGCAAACAGATAAAGCGGAATATCAATCCTCTTATGTTATTGTTGCAACTGGGTATTATGATCAACCAAATTATATGGGGGTCCCTGGTGAAGATTTAGATAAAGTCTTTCATTACTTTAAAGAAGCCCATCCGTTTTTTAATAAAGATGTTGTTGTTATTGGTGGGAAAAACTCCAGTGTTGATGCGGCCATTGAATTAGAAAAGGCTGGGGCAAATGTGACGGTTCTCTATCGGGGCGATGAATATTCAAAAAGCGTTAAGCCGTGGATTTTACCGCAGTTTGATTCACTTGTTCGCCATGAGAATATTCAAATGGAATTTAATGCGAATGTCCAGGAAATAAGAGCAACTTCTGTTGTCTATGAGAAAGAAGGGAAAATTAAGGAAATCGCGAATGATTTTGTCTTTGCCATGACTGGTTATCATCCAGATCATCCATTTTTACAATCAATAGGCATTAAAAAAGACGAAGAGACCGGAAAACCTGAACATCATCCTGAAACAATGGAGACCAATGTAGAAGGTATATATATTGCTGGCGTGATTGCTGCGGGTAATAATGCCAATGAAATATTTATCGAGAATGGTAGGCATCATGGAGAAATGATTGCCAAAGCGATTAAAGAGAAAGAACAATAATCAAACAAGTTCAGACGAGAATATGAGCTTAAGTAAACCCGAACTTTATGCAAAACACTCTTTAATGGTGCTTTGCTTTGTTCGGGTTTTCAAATGATGTTGCATCACTTTGTCAATATTTTTTGCCTTTTGTCTAGGATGATTTTTCCATATGTTGAAATTTTGTGGCGTACTATCATTATGATCTTCATAAACTGCCAAAGGAGTGAGCGATCAACTCAGTAGACTTCCCATCTAATAGATGGAATAAAGAAAGTCAGTAAATCAAACATTTATAGTTGAAACATTTCTTCAAGTTTTTCGAAGGGCATCCTGCTTTCCAAAGCGATTAATAGTTTAATACGAGCTTTTTGCCCATTTAATCCATTAGAAAAAATGAGGCCAAGCTCTTTTAATTCTTTGCCCCCTCCAGGATAACCATAAACATCTTGGGCAATGCCATTAAAGCATCTTGATACGATAATAATGGGAATCTTTCTAGCAAGTAAATCTTTTATACCAGGAAGCATGGCTGGAGGAAGGTTTCCTTGTCCAAGCGCTTCAATCACCAATCCATCGCATGTAGTTTGTGCAATTGCTCCTAATAGGGTAGAGTCCATGCCGGCATGAGCTTTAATAAGCATCACTTGTTTATCTGCTTGTTCGATTTCGAAATGTGCATGTTGAACAGGGAGGTGATGAAAAAGTACACCCCTTTTTGTGACTATACCTATGGGTCCATATTGAGGACTTTGAAAGGTCGAGACGTTGCTAGTATGTGTCTTTGTCACATTTTCAGCTGTGTGAATTTCATCATTCAGCACTACTAAAACGCCCTTTCCATCCGCTTCATCGCAAATGGCAACACGAATAGAAGAAATCAGATTATATAACCCATCTGAGCCAATTTCATTACTAGAGCGCATAGCCCCAGTCACAACGATCGGCAAAGAACCCTTTACTGTTAAGTCAAGAAAATAGGCAGTTTCTTCCAATGTATCAGTACCATGTGTAATGACAACACCAGATACCTTATCCTTGTAAGAATGAATTAAGTTTCGTAATATAAGCATTTCCTTTTGCGTAATATGGGGAGAGGGTAATTGAAATGGTTCTTCGACAATCAAGTGCGCAAGCTCATTTAACTCTTTTGTTTGTCTTGTTAATGGGTTTTCTTCATTTGTTAATACTGCACCTGTTTCAACATCCTCACTCATTGAAATGGTCCCACCTGTATGAATTAGGAGTATTTTCTTTTTATCCAACTTGGTACCTCCATTTAATATGTAATTATTTTGGTAAATTTATTTTCAATCTTACCTATACATGATACGATTAAAGAAAAGCTTTGAAAAGAGGAACAGCCCATGCTGGGATTAATATCTGCTGCCATTGCTCCTGGCTTGGCATTATTAAGTTACTTTTATTTAAAAGATCAATATGAGACTGAGCCCTTTTCGATGGTTTTTAGAACCTTTTTATTTGGGGCACTTCTTGTGTTTCCCATAATGTTTATCCAATATGTATTTGAAGTAGAACAAGTGTTTACTTCTCATTTTGTTTCTGCTTTTCTTTCTTCTAGTATGCTTGAGGAATTTTTTAAGTGGTTTATCCTCCTTATTATTATTTACCCCCATGTGCACTTTGATGAACCGTATGACGGCATTGTTTATGGCGCAGCAGTATCACTTGGGTTTGCTACATTGGAGAATATCTTTTATTTATTGACACTCGGAATAGAGCATGCGCTAGGTCGTGCATTATTCCCGGTTTCTAGTCATGCACTTTTTGGTGTAATTATGGGCTATTATTTAGGAAAAGGAAAGTTTTCGAAAAAATCTAGAGGGAAATGGCTATGCTTATCTCTAGCAACTCCTTTCCTTTTGCATGGAACATATGATTATATTTTGTTAACATTAGAAAATTGGCTGCTGTTTATTGTTCCATTTATGATCTTTCTTTGGTGGATGGGGCTAAAGAAAGCCAAACAAGCGAGAATACTAAGTGCTAAATATAATCAATCATTAGAAGATACAAGAACAAATTATGGTTAACATAGGTTAAAAGAGGCTATAAGTAATGAGTTTCAGTTCAGATAAAGTAAGAAGGCGGATTTGAGTAAACTCAAATCCGCCTTCTTTTCTTTTTGTCAAATCACCAAGCTTCCTCCGGCTAACGGATGCCTTCTAAAGGAAAAATAAGTAATCAGAACATCTAACATAGAAGTTGAATTTTTTATAAAAATCGTTAAATTTCAAGCGTACGAGCCTCTATTTGATGGCCACCCTGTAAATGCTATATTTATCCAAATGATTTTCTCATTGAATTTGTATAAAAAGCCAATTGGAACCAAAAAATAGATGTATTGTTAGCTTCCTCGCTGATTAGTAAACGTGAAAAAGAGAGATCGAGGAATAACTGTTACAGCCATCATTTTTTACCTGCAAAACGCCATATTAGGTTACCTGATTGTTTAACAGATGAAAAGATGTATTTTTGGAGGTTAGTACGATGAAACAACTATTGATGTTTACTAAAGTGATGCTAATACTACTGCTTATAGCGACCACTATTCCAATGGCTGAATTGGATAAGTCGGCAAATGCTTTTTCGAATCAAGTGATTAGACAAGGAGCGATAGGCGATGATGTCATTGAGCTACAAGCAAGATTGCAATATTTAGGATTCTATAATGGTAAAATCGATGGGGTCTTCGGTTGGGGCACATATTGGGCATTACGCAATTTTCAATATGAATTTGGCTTGGATATAGATGGGCTTGCTGGTTCTGGTACGAAGGAAAAGTTGGTGAGTGCGTCAAATTATGATGAGCAATATGTGAAGAATCAAATTAATCAAGGGAATTCATTTACACATTATGGCGGAACGGATTTAAGTCAACAAGCACCTGCTAATAATAGTGGATCAAATCAAAATGATGGTAATGCATCAAGTGGTAATTCCGGTGGTACAACTTCGGCAAATGTTCCTAGTGGATTCTCGGAAAACGACATACAAATGATGGCAAATGCGGTGTACGGTGAGGCGCGTGGCGAACCTTATATAGGGCAAGTAGCGGTAGCGGCAGTAATATTGAACCGAGTAGAAAGTGCGTCTTTTCCAGATACGGTTTATGGTGTGATCTTTGAACCAAGAGCATTTACGGCTGTTGCAGATGGGCAAATTTGGCTAACACCTAATGAAACAGCGAGGGAAGCAGTGATAGATGCAATTAATGGCTGGGATCCGAGTGGAGATGCCCTTTATTACTTTAATCCAGATACTGCAACAAGTCCTTGGATTTGGACAAGACCACAAATTAAAAAAATTGGACAACATATTTTCTGTAAATAAGGAGTGAAGTCACGTGTTAAAAGGAATACTCATAACTGTTCTTTCAGTTGGTGTTATCGGAACTGCTGTCTGGGGTTATCAAGAACATCGTGAGAAAAATGCGATATTAATTAACGCAGAAAACAATTATCAACGTGCATTTCATGAACTCACTTATGAAATCGATGTATTACATGATAAAATTGGATCTACTTTGGCAATGAATTCTAGAAGTTCACTGTCTCCTGCGCTTGCGGATGTTTGGAGAATTACCTCTCAAGCACATTCAGATGTAGGTCAGCTGCCACTATCACTTTTACCATTTAATAAGACGGAAGAATTTTTAGCACAAATTGGTGAGTTTAGTTATAAGACAGCGATTAGAGACTTGGATAAAGACCCATTGACTGATGAAGAATATCAGTCTCTACAAGGATTATACAAGCAGGCAGCAGATATTCAATCAGAATTACGGAATGTGCAGCATATGGTCGTCAAAAATGACTTAAGATGGATGGATGTAGAAACAGCGCTTGCTACAAATAATGAAGCAGCAGATAATACAATTATAGACGGCTTTCAAACCGTCGAAAAAACAGTTGAGGGATACGATGAAACGGATTTAGGTCCGGCATTTGTAAATATGCAAAAGAAAGATGAGAACTATCAATACTTAGAAGGAAAAGAAATATCTAAAAAGGAAGCTGTATCAGAAGCGAAGAAATATGCGCAATCCCCTGATGATGTTAAAGCAACCGTGGCAGAAAATGGCGAAGGATCGGATTATGGATTTTTTAGTGTATCACTAAGGTCTCCTAAAGAAAGTATAGAAACCAATTTAGATATTACTAAAAAGGGCGGTTATCCTATTTGGCTTATCACGGCAAGAGATGTAAAACAACAAAAAATTAGTCTGGAAGATGCTCATCAATCAGCAGTGAAATTTTTAAAAGATAATGAATTTGAAGATCTTGATCTATTTGAAAGTGTGCAATATGATCAAATGGGCGTGTTTACATTTGTGTCTAAACAGGACGATGTAAGAATTTACCCAGATTCAATTAAGATGAAAGTAGCATTAGATAATGGGCAAATTTTAGGATTTTCAGCAGAGGATTATTTGAAATCCCATCATAAGCGAGATATTCCTCAAGCTGTGTTAGCAAAAGAGGAAGCAAGAGAAAAAATCAATAGTCAACTAAAAATTATGGATGATCGGTTAGCGATTATATTGAATGATAGTAATGAAGAAGTACTTTGTTATGAATTTACTGGGACATTAGGTGAAGACACGTATCGCATCTATATTAATAGTGAAAATGGAAGAGAAGAAAAAGTAGAAAAATTGCAAAATGCAGAACCAATTTATGAAGATGTGGTATAAGGCAAATAAGGACCCGAAAAGGGTTCTTTTTGTTTTTTTTTATGGAAATCATTGGCTAAATAAAGACATGAAGATGAAATATAAATGTAGAAAAAAATTAGGACTAAATAGAGTAATGTGATTATACCATGATGTTAATAATTCTCATCTCATTCAAATAAAAATATAGTTCTTTTGTAACAGTTAAGTGATAAAATAAGGAAAAGTAGAAAAGATTAGGAGGGAATACATTGTCACCAGGTGATCAATTGTATATAGAACATTATCTATCAAGTGAGGGCAAGTACATATCTAGAATTGCTGAAATTAAAGAGGATATATTACATATTCATTATCCCGTTTGTTTACAAACGAATCGGAAAATGTACTTAGTAGATGGAAGAAGAATTAAGTGTGTTGCTTACAATGCAAATGGGAAAATGTTTTTCTTCTCTGGAAGAGTGGTCGGTCGAATGATGCAGTCCACACCATTATTGAAAATTGCTTATGCAAAAGAATTTACTCATGAGAAGGAACAAATGAGGGAGTATGTTAGAGTTGATTTCAATGAATCTGTTGAAATTCAACCCGTAGGTGAAGGGATGTCTCACTCTATTATAGGGATAAGTAGAAATATAAGTGCAGGGGGAATAGCTGTAGTTGTTAATAATTTTACCTATTTGTATAAACCATCGCCCTATTTATTGCGTTTTACACTTGTGATAGAAGGTAAAAAGCGTTCCTTTGTTTTAGCGTCAGAATATGTAAGGAAAGAGGCATTAGCAGATGGGCGTCTCGTTATATCATTTAGATTTCCACAAATAAATGCAGAAGATAGACAAGCAATGATGAGGTTTTGCTTCGAACAACAGTTACTTCATATGAAGAAAAGTAAACAATCTTAAGCAGAACAGCATAAAATCTCTTTTGTGTCTCCATAATGATTAATGGAGGTGGGAGGATGAAAGTATTCGAACGCACGCTCATACTATTAATCATTTTTCATCTTGGGTTGTTACTATTATTTCAAACCGTTTTTCATTATTTACACCTATTTCCGCATTTTAATGAAGTGACAAGATATGAAGGAGTGAATCATCATTTAGAAAACAATGATGAGGAGGTATTCTACATAAAGAGGCCTTAACTTGATTTTATGATGAAAATCAGGCCAATAGAAATAATAGCTTTACAGACCTTTTGGATTGTTCTTCCTGAGAACATCCTTTTTTAGTGTTTCTTCTTATTTTTTAAAAATTATCGTATTATTTTAACTAATAAAAAGACTCCCTATTAGGGGAGGGGATTATTAATAACACATAATCATTACAACTAATTAAGTGAATTTATGATAGAATATAAAACGTAAAGAATATATTTGTATAGGTATTTCAGGAGGGTTTATGAATAAAATATCAATTGCCATCGATGGACCTGCAGCAGCGGGGAAAAGTACAGTTGCTAAGATTATAGCTGAGAAGCTTCATTATATTTATATAGATACAGGGGCGATGTATCGCGCGTTAACATTTAAAGCGTTGCAGTCAGAAATAGATATAAATGATGAAGAATCATTAATTCCTTTGTTAAAAGAGACAGAGATTGTCTTAAATCCTGGAGAATCAGGCCAACGTATTCTTTTAGATGGGATAGATGTTTCTACGGAAATTAGAACAGCTGAAGTAACTAATTCAGTGTCTACGGTTTCTAAACATAAGCAGGTAAGAGAAGAAATGGTTGCCCGTCAACAACGCTTCGGTCAAGAAGGTGGTGTAGTGATGGATGGCCGTGATATTGGTACACATGTTTTACCTGATGCAGAGGTAAAAGTGTTTCTTTTAGCATCAGTGGATGAACGAGCAGCACGGCGCCATGCTGAAAACTTAGAAAAGGGTTTTCCTTCAGATTTAGCTCTTTTAAAAGAGGAAATTGCTAAAAGAGATAAGTTAGATTCGGAAAGGGAAGTTGCACCACTCAAAAAAGCTGAGGATGCAGTAGAATTGGATACAACATCACTAAGCATTCACGAAGTTGTTGATAGAATTATGAAGTTGGTTGAGGAAAGGATTCAATAATATGAGTGTATATACATTTGCACGCTCTTTAGTATACGGCTTATTAAAGCCCGTTTATCGCATGGATGTTAAAGGTAGGGAGAATGTCCCAGCAGAAGGTGGCGTCCTTTTATGTTGCAATCATATTGATAACCTGGATCCACCAATTGTAGGGATAACAGCGCCAAGAGACATTCACTTTATGGCAAAAGAAGAGTTGTTTAACGTGCCAATTTTAGGGAAGTTATTACCACATCTGAATGCTTTTTCTGTAAAAAGAGGAATGAGTGATCGTGAAGCATTGAGAAAAGGGTTGAAGGTTCTTAAAGAAGGGCATGTTTTAGGTTTATTTCCAGAAGGGACGAGGAGTAAAACCGGAGAAGTTGGTAAAGGTCTTGCCGGTGCAGGGTTCTTTGCTCTTCGTTCTAATGCTGCAGTCGTACCTTGTGCCATCATTGGCCCGTATAAGCCTTTTAAGAAATTAAAAGTCGTCTACGGAAAGCCTATCCCAATGGATGAAATCCGTGCAAACAAAGTCAATGCAGAAGAAACAACGGATATCATTATGAATGAAATCAAAAAATTAATCGAACAGAATCGCTAAACCTTCTTACTTGACAAAAGGTGCTATTTGTAAGAAGTTTATAAAAAGGCATTTTATATTTCAGGATCAAAGTGGTTTTACAACTCTAGTTTATTTAGTGCAATTTACACTTTGTAAGATTGCATTTTATAAGTGGAAAATGAAATTAGCCATTGGATTAAGGAGGAATACATATGTCAGAAGAAATGAATGAAATTGAAGTAGCAAATTTTGAAGTTGGCGATAAAGTAAATGGTAAAGTGACAAAAGTAGAAGAGAAGCAAGTGATTGTCGATATCGAAAATAGCAAATTAGATGGTATTATTCCAATTAGTGAACTATCAAGTCTTCATGTAGAAACAGCTAGCGATGCTGTTGCAGAAGGTGATGAACTACAATTAGAAGTGTTAAAAGTAGAAGAAGAAGCGCTTGTACTATCAAAGCGCAAAGTAGATGCTGAAAAGTCTTGGGAACAACTAGAGCAAAAATTTAATGACGGTGAAGTTTTTGATGCTGAAATCAAAGATGTTGTTAAAGGCGGATTAGTCGTTGACCTTGGAGTTCGCGGATTTGTACCAGCTTCTTTAGTTGAAGCACATTTTGTTGAAGATTTCTCAGATTATAAAGGTCAAACATTAGTTTTTAAAATTGTAGAGTTAGATAAAGATAAAAATCGTTTAATTCTTTCTCATCGTGTAGTTGTTGAAGAGGAGCAAGGAAAACAAAAGAAAGAGTTACTTGGATCGCTTGAAGCTGGAAGCGTGATTGATGGAACTGTACAACGTATTACAGATTTCGGTGCTTTTGTTGATATCGGTGGTGTTGATGGTTTAGTCCATATTTCACAACTTTCTTATGAGCATGTTGCTAAGCCTTCAGATGTTGTTACAGAAGGTCAATCTGTCAAAGTAAAAGTACTAAGTGTAGATAAGGATAATGAACGAATTTCACTATCTATTAAAGATACTTTGCCTGGTCCTTGGGATGGTATTGCTGAAAAAGCTCCTAAAGGTAGTGTGTTAGAAGGCACAGTGAAAAGACTTGTATCTTATGGTGCTTTCGTAGAAGTATTCCCTGGAGTGGAAGGGCTTGTTCATATTTCTCAAATTGCACATAAACATATTGCCACTCCGCACGAAGTATTAAAAGAAGGTCAAGCAGTACAAGTGAAAGTCCTTGATGTGAATGAAGGCGATGAAAGACTTTCTCTAAGTATTAAAGATCTTGTTGAAAAAGAAGAAGAACCAACTGATTATGAACTGCCTGAAGAGTCTAAGGGGTTCCAATTAGGTGAAATGATTGGTGAACAGTTAAAGAAATTAAATAAATAATGGTGGTAGTATAGTGACGAGAGCAAAGAGAAAATGGGATCATATTCAATATGCGCTAACAACTGGTCAAACGAATAACGCTGGATTTGATTGTGTTTCTTTTGTACATCAAAGCTTACCTAACACATCTCTCTCAAAGATTCATTTGGGAACGAAAATAGGCGAACTACAACTCAGTTCGCCTATTTTTATCAATGCAATGACCGGTGGCGGTGGTGCAAAGACACTTGAAATTAATCGCCTGCTCGCGCGGGTGGCTAAAGAGACAGGGGTAGGGATGGCAGTAGGCTCGCAGATGGCAGCAATAAAAAATTCAGAAGAACGCTTTTCGTATGAAATTGTAAGGAAAGAAAATCCAGATGGATTGATATTTGCCAATTTAGGTAGCGAAGCCACGGTAAACCAAGCAAAAGATGCTGTAGAGATGATACAAGCAGACGCATTACAAATTCATGTAAATGTCGTCCAAGAGTTAACGATGCCAGAGGGAGATCGTGATTTTTCGCATGCCCTCATGCGTATCGAAAAGATTGTAAATCACTTAGATGTGCCAATTATCGTTAAAGAAGTAGGATTCGGTATGAGTCGCGAAGCTGTAGAAAAGCTAAAAGGTGTTGGCGTTAATATCGTAGATGTCGGTGGTTATGGTGGCACTAATTTCTCTAAAATCGAAAACGAACGAAGAGAGAGGGTACTGTCATTCTTTGATGGATGGGGGATTCCAACTGCTACTTCAATTGTCGAAGCACAATCACATAATAGTGATATAACGATACTTGCATCTGGTGGAATTCAGACAAGTATGGATATTGCAAAGGCTATTGCGCTTGGTGCTAACGGTGTAGGAATGGCAGGGTACTTCTTGAAGATATTAGTGGATTCTGGTTATGAAGCAGTAGTAAAAGAAGTTACTTCCCTTCATGAAGAATTAAAAATAATTATGACAGCTATAGGTGCAAGCAATCTTAACGAATTACAACTTGCCCCCCTGATTTTTAAGGGAGAAGTACTTGAGTGGCTGCAACAGCGACAAATTAATACACATACATACAGTACAAGAATGATTCATGCAAAATAATCTTTAAAATAAGAGACTGCTTACAAAGGTAGTCTCTTTTATTACGTTAAAAACTATTGATTTTTAAACTATATAATTAATAAAAGTCATAAAAAGAAGAGCGCGACTTTGTTGACTGAATACGAAACAAAAGTCGCGCTAACACGCGAATAGGACAAAAATATTTAAAGTAAAACAGTTAAATAAAGAGTAATCCCGTTACTAAGAGGTTTACACAATTCTTTTAAGTTATTTATTATTATTTAATTTGCGTGCATTGTCTGGACTTTGCATTGTTGTTGCCCCGTCGTACTGAATACTTTGGTCACGATCTGATTCTACTCTCTTACTGCTTTTTAGTTTTTTTTCCTGACGATCTTTTCCCATATCTACACCTCCTAATTATTAAGATAAGAAATCAGACATTTTTTATTCAAATAGATTAAACTACATATTTTCTACCCATAATGGGGATAGTAGGAGGTGTATTTATTTGGAAGGTCTTTTCTTTTATTGGATTGGTTGGTCACTTTGGATTATTGTCACATTTTTCGTAAGTAAAGCAAATACATACCGTTATTTAGCGTCATTCGCACTATTATTGCTTATTATCATTACGCCTTATCATTTTTCAATTGGAACGACAGAAATTGGTGTGAGTTTCTTCCTTCTCTACATTGCCGCTAGTTTTCTCTTTGTAAAATCGCAATGTGGTCATCCTCTCTATTTGGTTACATGTATGCTCATTGTCTCATTTGCTTACTGTGCTTTTCTCTGCTTTGAGATGTTTGATCCAATCTGGGTTGTTTTTAACCGTGACTGGATGTTAGCCGGTATGTTAGCGTGTTTAGTCATACTTCTTCATAAGCAAGCGTTAAGCCGTATTTGTATATTAATATTTGCTGCATTAAACGGGGAGGTAATATTTGCCCTTATTATTCAAAAGTATGGATTTCCTTTCCAAATTGGATCTTTTCGTTTTCTTGATGTCCTAAGTATGGCATTTGTAGTTGTTTCTGGATGGAATATGATTGAATATTTGGCTGCTTACCTAGAAAGAAACTTAAATCCATTAGTAAAGGAGAAGCAAAATTATCATGAATGAATATATCTATCCAGTTGTTTTAGGTGTAATTGTTGGCACATTAACAAGGATTTATATGTTAAGAACAGATTATCGACAGTACCCAACCTATCTACATGGGAAGATTATTCATATTGCTTTAGGTTTTATTGCTGCTGGATTAGGCAGTGTGGCCATCCCGTCGATCATGGAGGAGGATTTTACTGCGATCACCTTCTTAACCGTGGCTGCTTCACAGTTCCGTGAGGTTAGGAATATGGAAAGAAATACGTTAACTGAGTTAGATAGTTATGAAATGGTTCCACGGGGTAGGACTTATATAGAAGGAATTGCTATTGCCTTTGAAAGCAGGAATTATTTAGTCATGTTTACATCTCTTATTACTACATTATTTTACCTCTTATTTAATCTTTGGGTAGCAATTATCGCTGCTGCTATTGCCGTCGTGTTATCAAAAGTAATGATGAGTGGTGGTAAGTTATCAGATATTGTGGAAATCAAATATGTGAAGCCGCATTTCGACGGAGCCGGATTATATGTTGACAACATTTATATTATGAACATTGGACTTCCGGAAAGACAAGAAGAAATTTTAAAGTATGGGATGGGTTTTATTCTGGTTCCGAAAAATTTTAATGTAAATACGACAATTGCAAATTTAGGGCAAAGACAAGCGATATTACATGATGTTTCAACGGCTCTAGGGGTCGTGACGGATTCTGGTGCCCCAGCACTTGTGCCATTAGCTAAACGGGATTTAGATGATGGGCGAGTAGGGGTATTCATCCTTCCACAGGAAAGAACAGTTGAAAAAGCAATTAAAGTAATTGGTGGTGTACCAACCCTGGAAAATGCAATAAAAATGCCAAAAGAAATGCATGTGCCAAAATAATAGGGAGGGATAAATGATGGAAATCAATAAATTTGTACTTGCAGTTATAACAACAAACCCAAAGAAAGTCCCTAGTGGTGCAGCAGTGTTTCATTGTGAGGATAAAAAAGAAATGGAAGTGATTGCTACAAATTTAGAAGCTATTTTAGACGGAATCGCTCATATGCTGACTGAAGAAATGTACGTGATTGTCCGCCATTAATCATGAATATGCAGCTTCTTCTTGTAAGGAAGGTGGCTGTTTGGTAATATATTATAGTTGAACCCTTCATTAGTTGAAGGGTTTCTTTTAAATCAAATTTGCTTACATTAAATTAATATAAGCAAGTATTTTAATGAAATTGAGGGGTGATGTTCGTGACAAAACCAGTACTGGCAATTGTCGGACGTCCAAACGTAGGAAAATCTACTATTTTTAACAGAATTGTTGGTGAACGAATTTCAATCGTTGAAGATATTCCTGGCGTTACAAGAGATCGCATTTATAGTTCTGCAGAATGGTTAACTCATGACTTTAATATTATTGATACAGGTGGCATAGATATTGGGGACGAGCCCTTTTTAGAACAAATTCGTCAACAAGCTGAAATCGCTATCGACGAGGCTGATGTGATCGTTTTCTTAGTAAACGGTCGTGAAGGTGTGACATCTGCGGATGAAGAAGTAGCGAAAATTTTGTATAAAGCAAAAAAGCCTGTTGTTCTTGGGGTCAATAAAATTGATAATCCAGAAATGAGACAAATGATTTATGACTTTTATTCCCTGGGCTTTGGTGAACCGTTTCCAATCTCAGGATCACATGGTTTAGGTTTGGGTGATTTATTAGATGAGGCAGCTAAAAGCTTCCCTAATCATGAGGAAAATCAATACGATGATGATGTCATAAAGTTCTCGCTTATAGGCCGACCAAATGTGGGGAAATCATCTTTAGTAAATGCTATTCTAGGAGAAGATCGCGTTATTGTTTCTAATGTAGCTGGAACGACAAGAGATGCGATTGACTCACAGCTTAAGTATAATGGTGATGAGTATGTCATTATAGATACAGCGGGTATGCGGAAAAAAGGTAAAGTGTACGAAACAACTGAGAAATATAGTGTGTTACGTGCTTTAAGGGCCATTGAACGTTCTGACGTGGTTCTCATTGTACTAGATGGAGAAGAAGGAATCATTGAACAAGATAAGCGAATTGCAGGCTATGCACATGAAGCTGGTAGGGCTGTCATTATTGTTGTGAATAAATGGGATGCTGTTGAAAAAGATGAGAAAACGATGAAGAAGTTCGAACAAAATATTAGGGATCATTTCCAATTCCTTGATTACGCACCGATTGTTTTTCTATCAGCATTGACAAAGAAAAGAATTCATACATTGATTCCAATGGTGAACATTGCTAGTGAAAATCATATGATGCGCGTGGAAACAAATGTTTTAAATGATGTTATAATGGATGCAGTAGCTATGAACCCAACACCAACAGATAAGGGAAGAAGGCTGCGAATATACTATGCTACCCAAGTAGCAATCAAACCGCCGACCTTCGTTGTGTTTGTTAATGATCCTGAGCTTCTACATTTCTCTTATGAAAGATTTCTTGAAAACAGAATTAGAGATGCTTTTGGATTTGAAGGGACGCCAATTAAAATTATTGCAAGAGAACGAAAATAAACTATTCACTATTAGCATAGTAAAAGCGGACAGCTGTATGATTTGATGACTCATCATTTCATAATAAGCTGTCTCTTACATAATTATGTTTCTAGCTTTATGGGACCACCGGTTCTTTAGTATATGCCAATTAGTAAAGGTAAAAAAATGACTATTCATCCGCTCGACTAATGTTTTTCTCAGATTGGCGGTTCCTTTCCTTCTTTTAAATAGGCGAAATGAATTGAAATGAGGTGAATGCAAGATGAGTCAAAAAGATAAAATAGCTGTTATTGGTGCCGGAAGTTGGGGTACAGCCCTTGCGATGGTGCTGGCAGATAATGACCATGAAGTGCGTTTATGGGGTCACAAGGAAAAACAAATCAAAGAAATTAATGAGAACCATACAAATGAAGCATATTTACCTGCGATTACTTTACCAAAAAATATTGTAGGTTATACAAAGCTTGATCAAGTATTAGAAGGTATCGAAACAATCATTTTAGCTGTACCTACGAAAGCGATTAGAGAAGTTTTACAGAGCATAGCTGAAGTGAGAAAAGAACCGTTGACCATCGTCCATGTGAGTAAAGGGATTGAACCAGATACTTCAAAAAGAATTTCCGAAATGATTGAAGAAGTGACACCTACAGCCCTTTTAAAAGATGTGGTTGTACTATCAGGGCCTAGTCATGCAGAAGAAGTTAGTTTGCGCCACCCGACAACTGTAGCTGTCTCCTCTAAAAATATGAAGGCAGCTGAAAAAGTCCAAGATTTATTTATTAATCAAAACTTTAGAGTATACACTAATCCAGATATTGTTGGCGTTGAAATTGGTGGCGCTTTAAAAAATATTATTGCATTAGCAGCTGGCATTTCAGATGGACTTGGTTATGGAGATAATGCTAAAGCTGCGCTAGTAACTAGAGGATTAGCAGAAATCACAAGACTAGGTGTAAAAATGGGCGCAAGTCCGCTAACTTTCTCAGGTCTAGCTGGCATAGGTGATTTAATTGTGACTTGTACAAGTACTCATTCGAGAAACTGGCGTGCAGGGAATCTTCTAGGCAAAGGCAAAAACTTAGACGAAGTATTAGAAAATATGGGTATGGTTGTTGAAGGCGTTCGAACAACAAGAGCAGCCTATCAATTAGCAGAGAAATACGATGTGCAAATGCCCATAACATCTGTTCTATATGACATTTTATTTAATGATATCGATGCTAAAGATGGAGTTGACCGTCTAATGGCACGTACAAAAACAAATGAAATGGAAGATATTGCGGATATTTTTATGGCTCAAAATCAGGATTAACTAATAATTTGGTGCTGTTTATAAAAATATAGGCATATGAGGAGACGGGCGGCTTATCCTCTGCATACAATGCCTTTGAAGCAAACTGGTAAAATGAACAGGGTGAATAGGGTATTTTAGTCATTTGCCGAGGATAAGGAAGCCCCTTCTTATTCCTCGGTTATTTTTTTGTACTTTACTTGCTATGTTACAATTCATTTAATATGGAGAATAAGAAGTCAATTAGGGGATTCCTAAAATGGATATTGAGAATATTAGAGTAGTCCAATAATTGCTTGCCTTTTACTGCAATACATAAAATTATCTGATAATGCTGTCAAAGCGAACGAACTGTATGGTATAATACAATTCGGAAAAAGGAGTGAATGAGATGTCACCTGGTTTAATGAAAATGTGGATTGCCCTTGCTTCAATGGGCTTTATGTTTATTGCTATCTTACTTATTTATTTAAGTCGTTTTAAGTTGAAAAATGGGGTATTGAAAGGGGTAACTGCTCTATTTGCCTATAGTTTTATGGTAGTAAGTGGTCTCATTATTTTTCTAGTCGTATTTAGCGGTCCCGTTTCAGAATAGAACATCGCAAGGGGTTTCTCCCTGAAAATACATAATTAAAGGTTGATGTATATGAAAAAAAAGAGCTATGTAACTAGCTTATTTATACTCATTACCCTTCTTTTATCTGGATGTATGTACCCAGAAGAAGAAAGAGCAAAAAATCAAATTCCTTACGAGGATGAAATTAATCGCGTACAAACAGCCATCAAGCAATATCAAGATGAGACAGGTGGTCTATTACCTATAAAAACGACCGAAGAAGATACACCGCTTTTTCAAAAATATCCAATTGATTTTAAGAAACTTGTACCAAAATACATGGCTGAGTATCCTAGCAATGCATTTGAATCTGGAGGCGTTTTTCAATATGTACTGATTGATGTTGAAGATGATCCGAAAGTGAAATTGTCTGATTTACGTATTGCTGATGAAATAAGAGATATTACTCTCCGAATTCGCATGGAAGGATATCCACCATATAAGGATAATATCGGTGAAAATGTATACTCATTAGATTTCTCTAAAATCGGTTATAATGATGAACCGAAAGCTGTTAGCCCGTTTAGTGGTAACGAACTATCGTATGTGGTGACAACCGACGGAGAAGTATTCGTTGATTATCGTACCGACTTAATGCAATTAATGGAGGCTGGGGATATTAAAGCTGAAAACAATGATATACGCTTCCATTTAGTCGAAGATTCACCTTTTGTACCATCTTATTCATTACCGTATACAATAGATGAAAAAAAGAATGAACCAATATTTTTAGTGAATTAGTCATAACCCTCTCTCTACAAAATATATTGTAGAGGGAGGGTTTTTTTTCTCTTTTAATACAATAATGAAAAGCAACTATTGATTGCATAAAGAAAAAGTGAGAAAGGGGATTTTTTTAAAAAGTTGGCATATTCATATCGGACAACATCATAGATATATAGTGTACAAATATAAATTATTGGATAATATTATCCCACTAACTCATGATTCAGGAGGGGATCACTTGGAAAAGGTAGATATTTTTAAAGATATTGCCGAACGAACAGGCGGTGATATCTATTTTGGAGTAGTAGGTGCAGTCCGTACTGGAAAATCGACATTTATTAAGAAATTCATGGAGCTAGCAGTCCTCCCAAATATGGACAATGAGGCTGATCGAGCACGTACCCAGGATGAGCTCCCTCAAAGTGCAGCAGGAAAAACAATTATGACTACAGAACCGAAGTTTGTGCCGAATCAAGCTGCTAATGTCCATGTGGATGAAGGATTGGAGGTTAATATCCGTCTTGTCGATTGTGTTGGATATACAGTCCCAGGAGCAAAAGGATATGAGGATGAAAATGGTCCAAGAATGATTAATACTCCTTGGTATGAGGAGCCGATTCCATTTCACGAAGCTGCTGAAATCGGTACAAGAAAAGTCATTCAAGAACACTCTACAATTGGTGTCGTCATTACGACCGATGGTACAATTGGAGAAATTCCTCGTGCAAACTACATCGAGGCTGAAGAAAGAGTAATTGAAGAGCTTAAAGAAGTAGGAAAACCATTTATTATGGTCATCAATAGTGTGCAACCACACCATCCGGCAACTGAGGACCTTCGTTTGAAGCTATCAGAGAAATATGATATCCCTGTACTTGCTATGAGTGTAGAAGGAATGAGGGAATCTGATGTATATAGCGTGATGCGAGAAGCGTTGTACGAATTCCCTGTTTTAGAAGTAAATGTAAACTTACCAAGTTGGGTAATGGTCCTTCACGAAGATCATTGGTTACGTGAGAGTTATCAAGAAGCCGTAAAAGAGACTGTCAAAGATATTAAGAGGTTAAGAGATGTTGATCGTGTTGTACATCAGTTTAGTGATTTCGAATTTATTGATCGTGCGGGCTTAGCCGGTATAGAAATGGGTCAAGGGATCGCTGAAATTGATTTATATGCGCCTGATGATTTATATGATGAGGTATTAAAAGAAATTGTCGGTGTTGAAATACGTGGTAAAGATCATCTTCTTGAACTGATGCAAGAATTTGCCCATGCAAAATCAGAATATGATCAAATCTCAGATGCGCTTAGAATGGTGAAACAGACAGGATATGGCATCGCAGCTCCATCACTGTCTGATATGAGTTTAGATGAGCCTGAAATAACAAGGCATGGCTCAAGGTTCGGTGTACGCTTGAAAGCTGTTGCACCGTCGATTCATATGATCAAAGTTGATGTTGAATCTGAATTTTCTCCGATTATCGGAACAGAGAAACAAAGTGAAGAATTAGTTCGTTACTTAATGCAAGACTTTGAAGATGATCCGCTTTCAATTTGGAATTCAGATATCTTTGGTCGATCGCTTAGCTCGATTGTTAGAGAAGGAATCCAAGCAAAGTTATCATTGATGCCTGAGAATGCTAGATATAAACTCAAAGAGACTTTAGAAAGAATTATAAACGAAGGCTCTGGGGGACTCATTGCCATTATTTTGTAGAAATAAAAGGCGACTTTCATTCTATTCGGATGAAAAGTTGTCTTTTTTTTATGGGTAATAAAAGTATAAAACGGATTAGTATACTTTTGTTGATAAATAAAGTATTATCTAAAATGACAGAAGCGTGGAATTTCGGTAGAAGTCTTATTTGAATTACCCTATAAAAAGACCAATCAACCTTTCGTAACATAGAAACGAATAAAAATACAGTATGGTTACTTTGGTTTGTTCTTTATAAAGAATTACACTATGAAAATGAAAGAGCTTACATTTTTTATCTCTACAAATTTGTCAAGCTTTAAGCCTAGATTGACGGGTTTTCTCTCCCCTTATTACAAATTTGTTTCAAATAAGAAAAGATTGCCATCAAATCATGAAATATCCTTGATATGCTCAATTGATTATGATAATCTTTTAAGCAGAATTAACGTTGTAACGGTAAGAACCCTTATGAAATAAGGCTTTTTGCATCAAAAAAGTTGAAATTCTTCTTTTTTTGAGATATGATAAGTTTCTGCTTCAACAAAAATGCGTTACAACGTATAGAATTCAGTAATTTTGTTTACAAATGAATGTAAGGAATCTTTATTTTACTGGGTTTACGATATTTTTTGGGAGGAGGTGAAAGTAATGAACAAAACTGAACTAATTAATGCAGTTGCAGAAGCTAGCGAGCTTTCTAAGAAAGATGCTACTAAAGCAGTTGATGCTGTTTTCGATACAGTGCTTGATGCACTTAAAAATGGTGATAAAGTACAACTAATTGGTTTTGGTAACTTTGAAGTTCGTGAACGTGCAGCACGTAAAGGCCGCAACCCACAAACTGGCGAAGAAATCGAAATCGCTGCAAGCAAAGTTCCTGCTTTCAAACCAGGAAAAGCGCTTAAAGATGCAGTAAAGTAATTAATTACATAATTAATTGCTTAAGGAAAAACCGCGAATTTTTTTCGCGGTTTTTCTTATAAATTTACGATTAATTTCAAACATTGCCTAGTCCCATACAACAGTAGTACAATCCACAAAGGTAAAGGGGCTAAAGACTACGGATTTTTTTCTCTTCGTTAAATGATTAAGAAGACCCCAATAACTGACTTACAACAAAATGAATGATTCTTGATCTTCATTCTCTTTACAAAATCAATGCACATTCCACCATATCAAGTGAATGACCATTTTATGAATGAGTTATAAAAAACTATGTTTTTTACTACTATTTGTACTTAACATATAGATTTCTTTCTCAAAACCATCATAGGAGTTTGACGGTACTTGTGTTCATTTATATAATAGTATCCTAAAAGGAAGAAAGTTTATCCTTTATTTTTCTATAACTTTTTGTCTGTTAGGAAATAATTATGCTAGCATGTAAGATAATAGTTTATAGTTCCGTAATAGGAGGTAGCTGAATGTCAGAAGTAAATCGCGCTCAAATTGAAGAAGCTGTAAGGCTTATATTAGACGCTATTGGAGAAGATCCGAACCGAGAGGGGTTATTAGATACACCAAAAAGAGTAGCAAAAATGTATGAAGAGGTGTTTTCGGGCATACACCAGGACCCTGAAGAATATTTTGAAACCGTTTTTGGTGAAGACCATGAAGAACTTGTCCTTGTAAAAGATATTCCATTCTTTTCAATGTGTGAACATCATCTTGTCCCATTCTTTGGGAAGGCGCATGTTGCTTATATTCCTAGAAATGGTAAGGTGACGGGATTAAGCAAGTTAGCAAGGGCTGTAGAAACTGTTGCAAGAAGACCGCAACTTCAAGAGCGCATTACAGCTACAGTAGCAGATGCAATATTACATAAATTAGATCCTCATGGTGTGATGGTAGTCGTAGAGGCAGAACATATGTGTATGACCATGCGTGGTGTGAAAAAACCTGGTAGTAAAACAGTCACCTCTGCGGTTAGAGGTGTTTTTGCGGAAGATGGAAATACAAGAGCAGAAGTGTTGTCATTTATAAAAGGGTAATAGGATAGAGGTGACTCAAATGGAGAGAACAAATCCTGGCAATGAATATGTCGTCATTAAAGCAAAAGAAGATGGCGTAAATGTGATTGGTTTAACAAGAGGCTCAGACACGAGGTTTCATCATTCGGAGAAATTAGATGAGGGAGAAGTCATGATTGCTCAATTTACAGAGCATACTTCTGCTATTAAAATACGGGGGCATGCGTCCATCGTAACAGCATATGGAGAAGTAGAAAGTGAAAAGAAAGCTTAAAGGTATGATCGATTGACATGAATTTATATGCCTTTCCTTTATATTCCCCTAACAAGTCACTTTGTTTTATGATATAATTGTCACTGGCTTATCATTGAAGTCAAGCGCTCTACCATTCAAGTTAAATAAGCTTTAAAAAAGGAATGGACGCAATGATTTTATAAAAGTGAGAGGCTTTTTTTATGTCTAAGGGAGAACAATTAAGTCACTTTTTGGGCAATGTAAAAGGGAAGTGCTACTATAAATAATCTTTAGTAAATGATTGGTTCATATGTCGATCATAAGGATTGCCCGTATCGGGGGAATATATAATGAATGCAAACAAGAACGCCAAACTACAAGATATGAATACACGATTAATGAACTTAAAGGAAGTTCTTCAGAAAAAAACGCGTCAACCTTATATGTCAAAGATCATTCAACAACCATATATTGACGAAGACAAGCTTCTTTTAATCATGTTTATTGTCGATAACCTGCAAATACCGAAATCTAAAGCAGATAAATATATCATAACGACCATGCTTGTGCAAATCGCCCTTGATACACACGAAAGCGTTCAAAATGAACCTCTTCCATTAGAGCGTCTAAAGGGAAGGCAGCTGACCATTTTAGCAGGAACTTATTATAGTGGATTATACTACCAAATTTTAGCTGAAATAGATGATATTTTTATGATACGTACTTTAGCTGAAGGAATTATGGAAGTAAATGAACATAAAGTTTCTGTTTATAGCCATGCCAGAGTTACTGTAGAATCGTTAATGGAGTCTTTAAAAAAGACGGAGTCCTCTTTATTTGATCGTATTACTCACTTTTACAATAGAGGTGAGCTTGGTGAATTAGCAGCAAATCTTGTTTTTATTAATAGAGTGTTACTCGAGAAAAAGCAATTTTTAGCTGGTAAACCGTCCATTTTATTTGACGCTTTATCTAAATTATTTGAGACAGAGCAAAGTGTACCATTTACTTTGCATAATAATAAACAAAGTCTTATTCATATTTGTGATAAATACGTCTCCTTATCCTTTAAAGAAATTGAGCAATCCATTGATAAATGCGAACATACAGAGCTATTTAGAGAAAAACTAAAATGGATGAAAAGCCAGCAACAAGAAGCTGTTCAATCATTTGTAGAGGAAGGTTAAATACATGGTACAATCGAAAGAAGAACGTGTGCATAAAGTATTTGAAAAAATATATGGTAATTACGATAAGATGAACTCAGTCATTAGTTTTCAACAGCACCTGCGCTGGCGGAAAGATACGATGAAACGAATGGATGTAAAGCCTGGGGCAAAAGCGCTCGATATTTGTTGTGGAACGGGCGATTGGACGATAGCATTATCAGAAGCTGTAGGTGAAAATGGGGAAGTCATTGGTTTAGATTTTAGCAAAAATATGCTTAAGATTGGTGAAGAGAAGGTGAGCAACCACCCAATCAAGAACATAGAATTAGTCCATGGAAACGCGATGGAATTACCATACCCTGATAATAGCTTTGACTATGTAACAATCGGATTCGGCTTACGGAATGTTCCTGATTATATGCAAGTCTTAAAGGAAATGTATCGTGTAGTGAAGCCTGGTGGGATAGCTGTTTGCTTAGAAACTTCTCAACCAACAATGATTGGCTTTAAACAAGGCTACCGTTTTTATTTCCGTTTTATTATGCCGGCATTTGGTAAAATCTTTGCAAAAAGCTATGAGGAATATTCATGGTTACAAGAGTCTGCTAAAGATTTTCCTGGTATAAAAGAATTAGCGGGAATGTTTAAAAAAGCAGGTTTTCGTGATGTTGAGTATAAGCCATATACTGGTGGCGTAGCGGCGGTCCATATTGGACATAAATAATAATTTGTTCTGAAATGTAATTCATCATTGACAAGTATGAATGTGCATGAAGGATTTAAAGCTGGGTGAGTATCGATATGAAATTAAAGATGATCTATTCTTTTTTGAATGCTGACATCAATATTATTGAAAAAGAATTAGAGGACACTATACAGGCTGAATCGCCTTTGCTTCATGAGGCATCCCTTTCATTATTACAGGCTGGTGGAAAAAGATTACGACCAGTATTTGTTTTACTTGGTGGTAAATTTGGCAACTATGATATTAATAACATAAAAAATGTAGCAGTTTCATTAGAACTCATCCATATGGCGTCACTTGTTCATGATGATGTAATTGATGATGCAGATTTGCGTCGCGGACAGCCGACAATTAAATCTAGGTGGGATAACCGGATTGCTATGTATACCGGTGATTATATTTTTGCGAGAGCCCTGGATGTTCTCTCTAACATTAATAAGCCGATTGCGCACCAAATTTTAGCTCATACGCTTGTGGAATTATGTTTAGGTGAAATTGAACAGATTGAGGATAAATTTCAATTTAATCAAAATTTGCGAAAATACTTACGTCGAATTAGAAGAAAAACCGCTATCCTCATTGCAGCGAGCTGTCAATTAGGAGCGATCGCAGCTGATGTAGAGGATGAGTTACATAAAAAGTTATATTTTATAGGTTATTATATTGGAATGAGTTATCAAATTATTGATGATGTGCTTGATTTTGTGGGGACAGAAAAAGAGCTAGGGAAACCTGCTGGTGGTGATTTGAAGCAAGGGAATATTACTTTACCTGTATTACTTGCTATGGAAACACCTGCTATTAAAGACAATTTAGTAAAAATAACTGACCATTCAACAGAAGCAGAAATTGAGCGAGCATTAGAATTGATAAAAAATTCCGATGCGATTGATCGTAGCCTAACATTAAGTGAATTATACCTTGAAAAAGCGCTAAAATTGATTGCTGAGCTTCCACAAAACCGCGCAAAAAATTTACTGCGAGATATTGCGAAAACAATTGGTAAAAGAAAGTTTTAATCGAAACTGTCATTTTATCAATTGGAAGTTGCTAAATTGTCAAAACAATGATAATATTTTTGATGGATTATGGATGATAAATAATACATAGAGCAAGAGGAGTGTTTGAAAATGGAACAAACTTTTTTAATGGTTAAACCAGATGGTGTACAACGTAATTTAATTGGAGAAATCGTTTCTCGTTTTGAAAAGAAAGGCTTCCAACTAAAAGGCGCAAAGTTAATGAGTATTCCTACTGAGCTTGCAGAAGAGCATTATGGAGAGCATAAAGAGCGTCCTTTCTTTGGTGAATTAGTAGACTTCATTACTTCTGGACCCGTTTTTGCAATGGTTTGGGAAGGTGAAAATGTGATTGCCACAGCTCGTCAAATGATGGGTGCAACTAACCCTAAAGATGCTGTACCAGGCTCTATCCGTGGCGATTTCGCAGTAACTGTTGGTAAGAATGTTATTCATGGTTCAGACTCAAAAGAAAGTGCAGAACGTGAAATCGGTCTGTTCTTTAAAGAAGAGCAGATTGTCGAATACAAAAAGTTAATTAACGATTGGTCTAACTAATCTATTCACTCTAAAAACGTCTGGCAATTGCCAGGCGTTTTTTTGCTTAAATAATGGCTCTAATAATTTTGGTGTTTATATACAGTTGAGGAGAAGGGATTAGCGCGTCCATCTGGAGTGAAAAAGAGAAAGATGGCGTAGCAAAATGGTATTACGCATCCGTCTGGATTAAAAAACGAAAAAGATAGCGTGCCAAAGGGAATAACGCATCCATGAAGAGAAAAAAGAAAGCTGAGCAAAGTCGTTAAGGACAATTCATTAAGCTGCTTTATCAAGAGTAGAGAGAAAATGATAAACTCTCCGTTGACCTTTTGTATACTTTTTATAAAGTAGATCGAATTATTTACGGCAATTCAAAAAAATTTCAACATTATTTGCACTTTTGTTTTATACTAGATAGAAAATGTAGCTTTATAAGGGAGGTGTACACCTCATGTACGAACATGAATATGAGCAATTTATTGAAAAGGTTAAACAATATACGGGTATTGATTTGGCTCAATATAAAGAAACACAAATGAAAAGGCGACTCCAAGCTTTCTATGATAAAAAGGGGTATACATCTTTTAACCAGTTATATCTTGCGATGGTTAAAGACAAAAAGCTGTTGGCTGAGTTTTTAGATCGTATGACGATTAATGTCTCTGAGTTTTACCGAAATCGAAAGAGGTGGGAAGTGTTAGAAAAAGAAATACTACCTCCATTGTTACAGAAGAAAGAGCCATTGAAGCTATGGAGTGCTGCCTGTTCAACAGGAGAGGAGCCATACACACTAGCGATGATCTTATCTAAATATTTACCTCTTTCAAAAATCCGAATTTTTGCTACTGATATTGATGAATCTGCACTACTGAGAGCGAAAACAGGCATTTACCATGAACGTTCTCTTCAGGAGATACCTGATGAAATGAAAAAGAAGTATTTTTTTCAAGAAGGAAAACAATATATTCTATCAGATGAGATTAAACAAACAGTAGTCTTCCAAAAGCAAAATTTACTTGCCGATTCTTTTTTAAAAGACTATGACTTAATTATTTGTCGAAATGTCCTTATTTATTTTACCGAAGAAGCAAAAGCAATGATTTATAGCAAATTTAGTAAAGCACTTAAAAATGGTGGTTACTTATTTGTCGGAAGTACGGAACAAATATTTAATCCCTCTCTATATGACTTGAAAAATCAGCAATCTTTTTTTTATAAAAAGACAAGCGGACTGCCGTTAATAAAATAAATAGGCTTTTCAACCTAACTAGTTACATAATTTTTATAGAAATAAAAGATTATTTTTAAATTTATACTATGTTTATAGATGTTCATATGTTATATTGATACATAATCCTTTAAAGCGTTGAAGGGGGAAAGAGTAATGAGATATTTAACTTCTGGGGAATCACATGGACCCCAATTAACAACAATTATTGAAGGCTTGCCTGCAGGGTTGCCATTACTAGAAACAGATATTAATGAGTCACTTGCAAGAAGGCAAAAAGGATATGGTCGTGGCCGTAGAATGCAAATTGAAAAAGATACTGTTCAGATTACATCCGGCGTTAGACATGGATATACATTAGGATCACCGGTTGGCCTTGTCGTTGAGAACGATGATTGGAAGCATTGGACTAAGATTATGGGGCAAGCACCAATTGAACCGGAGGAATTAGAAGAAGTAAAAAGAAAAATAACAAGACCGAGACCTGGTCATGCGGACTTAAATGGTGCTGTAAAATACGGTCATAGAGATATGAGAAATGTATTAGAGCGCTCATCAGCTCGAGAAACAACAGTGAGAGTTGCAGCGGGTGCTGTAGCGAAAAAGTTATTATCATCTTTAGGCATTGAAGTTGTGGGGCATGTTGTGGAGATCGGTGGAATCGTCTCAAATGTGAAAAGTTATTCTTCAATGGAAGAATTAAAAACAATAACTGAAGAGTCTCCAGTTCGTTGTTTAGACAGTGTAGCAGCAGAAGAGATGATGGTAGCGATTGACAATGCCAAGAAGAATGGTGATTCTATTGGTGGTGTCGTTGAAGTAGTTGTAGAAGGTATGCCTTCGGGAGTTGGTAGTTATGTTCATTATGATCGTAAACTAGATGCAAAACTTGCTTATGCGATGTTGAGTATAAATGCCTTTAAAGGTGTTGAATTTGGTATTGGCTTTGAAGCCGCTAGAAAGCCAGGTAGTCAAGTACATGATGAGATTGCTTGGAGTGAGGAGAAAGGTTATTATCGTAAAACGAATAATCTTGGTGGTTTTGAAGGAGGCATGACAACTGGTATGCCGATTGTTGTTAAAGGTGTAATGAAACCTATACCAACACTATATAAACCATTAGAAAGTGTAGATATTGATACGAAAGAGCCTTTTAATGCTAGTATTGAACGTTCAGATAGTTGTGCAGTACCAGCGGCGGCAGTAGTGGCAGAGCATGTAATTGCTTGGGAGTTAGCAAGCGCGATTGTTGAACAATTCTATGCAGATCGCTTTGAGACGTTAAAGGATATAATTGCCGATCAAAAACGGTATGCAAAGGAGTTTTAAAGATGGTGCAGCTGCAAATTTCAACTCAACATCACTCTTATCCAGTCGTTATTGGTAGCGGTGCTATTCATGGTGTACAAGCATTCATTCAAGAAAATATGAAGGAAGTCACCAATATTGGCATCATTATTGATGAAAAGGTAGCGGATATTTATTGGAACGACTTAAAGGCAGCTTTTAGTGAGCTGCCCTTCTCCGTTTACATTGCACCTAGCGGAGAAAATGCCAAGACTTTTGATGTCTATTATGACATTACCGGCTTTTTACTTGAGAAAAAGCTCGATAGAAAATCGCTTATTATTGCAATAGGTGGAGGGGCAATTGGTGACTTGGCAGGGTTTGTTGCTTCTACATTCATGAGAGGTATCCCTTTTATACAGATACCAACTACCATTCTTGCTCACGATAGTGCAGTAGGTGGTAAAGTAGCCATCAATCATCCTTTAGGAAAGAATATGATTGGTTCTTTTCATCAGCCGGAAGCAGTTTTTTATGATTTAGAATTTTTGCAATCACTATCCTTGCAAGAAAAACGCTCAGGGTTCGCTGAAGTAATTAAGCATGGACTCATTCATGATGAAGTGTTTTATGCACAGATGCGTAGTGAACTCCATACGCTAGAAGAACTTTCTCCTACGTTACTTTCATCCTTTTTAACAAGAGGCATAGAAATAAAAGGAGAGTTTGTCGCAGCGGATGAAAAAGAAAAAGGTGTGCGAGCATATTTAAACTTTGGTCATACATTAGGTCATGCGATTGAGGCTGAAATGGGCTACGGCGGTTGGACGCATGGTGAATCGGTCGCAGTTGGAATGATTTTTGCTCTTAAATTAAGTCAGAAAAAATTAAATCTTTCATTTAATGTAGAAGATTTCACACAATGGTTACAGATTTTAGGATATACAACCACGATTCCCGATCATATAAGTCATGAAAAACTATTAAAAAGAATGAAACAAGATAAAAAGAGTGTGGCAGGCCAAGTAAAGTTTGTGTTGTTAACCAGAATCGGGAAACCAGTTTTAGAGGATATTTCCGATGAAATCATACTAGAAGAATTGGCAAGCTTTCATAAGGGGGGATAAAGGTGATACGTGGGGTGAGAGGTGCGGTTACTGTTGAAAAGAATGAAGAAAAAGAAATAGTGGCAGCTACCGAGCAGTTGCTACGGGAAATGATTAAGGAGAATCATATAGACGCACATTCTGTCGTAAGTATATTTATTTCTGTAACAGATGACATCACAGAAGCCTTTCCAGCAAAGGCGCTCCGGGCAATTGAGGGATGGACATATGTGCCAGTCATGTGTATGAGAGAAATTCCTGTTCCAAAAGGTTTAACAAAATGTATTCGGGTAATGATGCATGTGAACACGGAGATTGCTCAAGAAAAAATTTCTCATATTTATTTAGGAAATGCAGTATCATTACGACCGGATTTACAACAAGAATTAAATAGATAAAGAAGAGGAGTATGAGGAAAATGAAGTGGAAGCAGCAAATATTAAATTTGACCCCTTACCAACCTGGAAAATCTATAGATGAAGTAAAAAAACAATATGGCCTAAGTGAAATAACAAAACTTGCTTCTAATGAAAATCCCTTCGGTTGTTCACCAAAAGCGTCAGAGGCAATTCAGCAACCTTCTGCATTTTTTGCTTTATATCCGGACGGCTATGCTACAAATTTGCGTGAAGCCCTAGCTAGTCATCTTGGTGTGAGTCAGGATCAATTAATCTTTGGAAATGGCTCGGATGAGACAATTATGATGCTTTCTCGTGCATTATTAAGTCCTGAAACAAATACTGTTATGGCTACACCAACCTTTCCTCAATATAAACATAATGCAATCATTGAAGGAGCGGAGGTACGTGAGGTACCGCTTAAAGAAGGGCAACATGATCTAGAGAATATGTTAGCGCAAATTGATGAGCAAACAGCAATCGTTTGGGTTTGTAGTCCGAACAACCCAACTGGCACCTATATTCCCAACGATGAACTAGTGGCGTTTATAAGTAAAGTTCCTGAAGATGTATTAGTTGTACTAGATGAAGCGTATTGTGAATATACGACAGCAGAAGATTATCATGATTCCATTAAAATTGTTGAGGCTTTTCCACATGTCATCGCTCTTCGTACTTTCTCTAAGATTTATGGACTTGCTAGCCTACGTATTGGTTACGGGATTGCTCAAGCACCACTCATTCGCGCGTTAGAGCCAGTCAGGGAACCATTCAATGCCAACCGCTTCGGTCAAGAGGTAGCTATACAAGCATTATCTGACGATGTGTTCATTGAAAAATGTAGACAAGAAAATCGAAGTGGATTAGCGCAATTTTATCAATTTTGTGAGGAAAACGGATTAGATTACTACCCATCCCAAGGAAATTTTATTTTGATCGACTTTGCTGTGGAGGGAAATCGCGTGTTTCAATCACTATTAGAAAAGGGCTATATTGTTAGATCGGGTCAAGCCTTAGGGTTTCCTACAGCTGTTCGTGTAACAGTTGGATCAAAGGAACAAAATGACGGTGTTATACAAGCGATGTCTCAATTTCTATCTGAAATCAAGACAGTATCTTAATTAGGAATTTTTTATTTCAGAGGCGAAATTCGTCTCTGAAATTGTTTTACACGGAAAAGTATTTGTAGGGTAGTGGTGTTTTTCTATTTAATAGTTTACCCTCATACCTTCGTCAATCAATGAGTTTTCTAACAAGAGGTGTGTTAAAACATGAATGGACAAGTATTTGTTATTGGTCTAGGATTAATCGGTGGTTCTATTGCACTTTCAATTAAGCATACTCATCTTGAAGCCAAATGTAGCGGTTATGATGTAAATAAAGAACAGTTAAAACTCGGTAAGATGCTGGGTGTAATTGATGAGTCAGTTTCAACTATTCGTGAAGGTGCTGAGAAGGCTGACCTGATTATTATTGCTACACCAGTAAATGAGACAAAAAGAATAGTAGAAGAACTCGCACACATGAATCTTAAAAGAGATGTAATTATAACCGATGCGGGAAGTACGAAGAAAGAAATTATATCATCTGCCAATTATTTAAAACAAAAAGGTTTTACATTCATTGGCGGTCATCCGATGGCCGGTTCACATAAGAGTGGTGTATCTGCAGCCAGACGACTTTTATTTGAGAATGCCTTCTATCTTTTAACACCTGAACCACATATTACGGAAGAGAAAATCGATCGTTTAAAAGAGTGGCTGACAAGTACAAAGGCTAAGTTTATTACAGTGACACCACATGAGCACGATTACTTAACAGGTGTGATTAGTCATTTCCCGCATATTATTGCTGCTTCTCTCGTTCGTCGAGCAGAAGAGAGTAGTCAAACACAAAAGCTCATTCCTCGTCTTGCTGCAGGTGGTTTTAGGGATATCACAAGAATTGCTTCTAGTAGCCCAGCGATGTGGCGTGATATACTCTTGCAAAATAATGAGGTGTTATTAGGTTTATTAGAAGACTGGAAAAAAGAAATGAACTATGTCTATGATATGCTTACTACTGCGGATAATGAAGAGATCTTTCAATATTTTCAATCTGCCAAAACCTTTCGTGATGAAATGCCACAAAAACAAAAAGGAGCCATTCCGGCCTTTTATGACCTATTTGTCGATGTCCCTGATTATCCAGGGGTCATTTCGGAAATTACTGGTTATTTAGCAAAAGAAGAGATTAGTATCACAAATATTAGTATTAGAGAAACGAGAGAAGAAATAACTGGCGTGCTTGTGATTAGCTTTCAAACAGAAGAGGATCGTGATCGTGCAATAGATTGCATAAATAGACAAACATCTTTTGAACATACAATTGGCATGTAACTATGTTAAAAAAAAAGGGTGATTAAGTGTGAGTGTAAAGAATTTGAATTTTACACATAATGGATTATCTGGTGAGATTCATATCCCTGGTGATAAATCGATTTCTCATCGGTCGATTATGTTCGGTTCAATTGCAAAAGGGAAAACAGTCGTTAAGAATTTTTTAGCTGGTGAAGATTGCCTTAGTACAATTGCTTGTTTTAGAAAACTTGGTGTTAAAATAGAGCATGAAGATCAAACAGTTATTATTCATGGTGAAGGTATTGACGCCCTAAAAGAACCAGAAGAAGTGCTTGATGTCGGTAATTCAGGAACAACCATTCGTCTCATTATGGGTATCCTTTCTGGGCGCCCTTTTCATAGTGTTTTAATCGGTGATTCGTCCATTGGTAAACGTCCTATGACAAGAGTGGTTGGACCCTTAAAGGAGATGGGTGCTAAAATAGAGGGACGTCAATCAGGTGAGTTCACTCCCTTATCTGTTACTGGTGGTGAGCTTGAATCAATCACCTACACTTTACCAGTAGCTAGTGCTCAAGTGAAATCTGCCATCATCCTTGCTGGATTACAAGCAAAAGGGACAACAAAGATTATTGAACCTGAAAAAACGAGAGATCATACAGAAAGAATGATTCATGCCTTCAGTGGAAATGTTTCAAATGATAATGGAACGATTTCAGTTGAAGGTGGTCAGTCATTTACAGCAACGAATCTTATTGTACCAGGAGATATTTCCTCAGCTGCCTTTTTCCTAGCAGCAGGAGCTATCGTACCTAATAGTAAAATCGTCCTTAAAAATGTGGGTTTAAATCCAACAAGAACAGGTATCATTGATGTACTAAAAGAAATGGGTGCAAAAATGACGATTGAGCCTTATGAGAGTAACGGTCACGAGGAGCCGGCGGGTGATATCTTTATTGAAACATCTGAACTTAAAGGTGTGACAATTGACGGAGATAAGATTCCGAGATTAATTGATGAAATACCAATTATTGCCCTACTTTCGACACAAGCTACCGGGAAAACGATTATTAAAGATGCGCAAGAATTAAAAGTAAAAGAAACGAATCGTATTGATACAGTTGTGAATGAGTTGAAAAAACTAGGTGCAAATATTGAAGCAACTGATGATGGGATGATTATTGAAGGTCAAACTTCTCTATCGGGAGGAACTGTCGAGAGCTATGGTGATCATCGTATTGGTATGATGCTGTCCATTGCTTCATTAATTTCAGACGGGGATATAGAACTCTATCAGCCAGATGCTATCGCTGTTTCATATCCAAGCTTCTTTGATCAT
Source organism: Cytobacillus sp. FSL R5-0569 (assembly GCF_038007265.1). Lineage (NCBI taxonomy): Bacteria > Bacillati > Bacillota > Bacilli > Caryophanales > Bacillaceae > Cytobacillus > Cytobacillus sp. FSL R5-0569. The sequence continues at coordinate 3,000,135 of NZ_JBBOWW010000001.1, read as the reverse complement.
ATTGATCATTTATTAGTAAAATAATTCATATCTATTCGCTTGTGGTACATGCCAATGATGACATACGGTATGCACCACAAGTTTTTCTTTTTGTGAGCGAAATGTAAAAACTAATCATATATTCTTGTTTTCATCATAGCTTGTCTAAAAAGATGAGATAAGGATGATGATAAATGGTATATATGATTGAGAACGTTTATCGGCAGAATAAAAGCAAGGGCGCCTATGTTCCTACCTCTTACGTTATCGGTAATGAGAAAATCCTTGCCGTTAGAGAAGCACCCTTTAGGCAATATACGTATATGAAAATAGACGGAGATCCGTACGTGATTTCTCCTCCCCTTGTTAAGTATGTTGAGACAATACCTGACGATATGCCTAACTTCTTTCTTTCTGAGCTGATTTTAAAGGGATGTCTAGTGTTTATGACGAAGGTGGAAATAAGCTATAAACATCAATTAAAGTCAGCTATCCAACTGTTGGATGATAAGCTGAAAATTTCTCCAATTGATTATTTGTTAGGGGTGCAATTGCCATTGGCTTCACTGCAACCAGACATGATAAGATTATTAAGAAAAGAAAAAATTCCTGCTGTTTTTGTGGAAATAACGGGAATCAATGATTTAGACGATATGCCATGGGGATGGGTGAAAGAAGCGTTCTTTCCTTACTTTAGTACCTTAATCCCTATTTTTAAGCATGTTGATAATGAAAAAGACTACCGTTTACTGCAACAAAAGTGGGTGTATTATATGAAAAAGCATCGCCTGCCATATGTGGCTCATCCATTGAGAAATGGTGAATTAATCAATGAGCAAACGCAAGCAACAATCGGTATATACCCTTTTAAAACACAATTACAACCTGGATTAGAAGCGAATTATAATTTTTACAAACGAGGCAGGGAAATCACAAATATTGAAGAATTAGATGTATATCATTATCATAGAGAGAGGCTGGTCATCTCATGCTTACGTGGGAGAGTCTTACGGGCAGGTGATTGGCATCATCCGCTTGAAGGATTTGGTAAGAGAGTCATGATTAAGACACCATCATACTACCAGCTATCATAATAGTATTGAAAGGATATAGATATGGATAAAGTAAAAAAGATTATTGCCTTGTTAGAAAATGGGTTACATGATGAGGCATTAGAAAAATATAAAGAAATACTTTCTCACGGTACACATGAAGAAAGGTTTGTTTTAGCGGAAGAACTGATGCAATATGGGTTTCTAAAGGAGGCACACCAACTAATAGAGAGGCTGTTAGATGCCTACCCTGAGGAAGGCGAACTGCTTGTAATGAAAGCAGAAATCTTCATTGATCTAGGAAATGAAGAAGAAGCAGTGCTCGTATTAGAGCAAGTAAATCAACAAGATGCTAGTTATCCCCAAGCCTTATTATTGTTGGCAGACTTATATCAGATGGAAGGTTTATATGAGGTCAGTGAAAGGAAGTTATTAGATGCGAAAGCGATACTTCCCGATGAGCCAATTATCGATTTTGCCTTAGGTGAGTTGAGTGCAGAGCAAGGAAAATTTTTAGAAGCAGTTAAATTATATGAAAAAGTACTGACAAAAAAGGAGCTTATTGGCGGTGTTAACGTTAACCAAAGAATGGCTGAAAGTTTAAGTGCAGGTGGAGCTTTTGAGGAAGCATTGCCTTATTATGAAAAAGCGCTTGAAGAAAAGTTGGAAATACATACGCTATTTAGCTATGCATTCACAGCTTTACAAGCTGGTTATAATCAAGTAGCCATTGAGAAATTTAATGAACTCAAAGAAATAGATCCAGAATTTCACTCGCTGTATTTGCATCTGGCAAAGGCATATGAACGTGAAGAACAAGTTCAAGAAGCTTTAGCAACAGTAAAACTGGGAATTAAACAAGATGAATATAATAAAGAACTTTATTTTTATGGTGGTAAGCTAGCCTTGAAAATTCCAGATGAACAACTAGCAGTTGACCTCCTAAGAGAAGCGTTAGCGATTGATCCAGAATATATTGATGCTGCTATTGTGATAAATAAAGTTTTTATGAATAACGAGCGTTTCAATGATGTAATTGAAATTGCAGAATTAATGCAAAGCGCAGAAGTGATTGATCCACAACTATTATGGGATGCAGCAAAAAGTTATCAAGAAATAGAAGAATATTCACAGGCATTAAACAAATACAATGAAGCATATACTTATTTTAAACAGCAGCCGGATTTCTTGGCAGACTATGGATATTTTCTAATTGAAGAAGGAAAACGAAAGGAGGCTGCCGAACTTTTTAGTAAGCTTACTCGTTTGGAACCTCACAACGAAGAATATCAGGATATCCTGCAGCGGCTTTCAGATGAGTCGTAGAGGTTTGCATCATCAGAAAGTCTACCTGAAGCTTAAGTAAAAAAAATTAAAGCTGCAGCAGAGGAGGGAATCAAAATGACGGCCCCTGTATCTGTCAATGAAAAGAAAGACTTTATTCGTTGGTTTCTTAATCATTATCAGTTAAAAAGAAGAGAGTGTGTTTGGATTCTTAACTACTTAATGAGTCATGATCAATTAATGGAGAAGGTTCATTTTGTGGAACAGGCTCAGTATTGTCCGAGAGGATTAATTATGTCTACACATTGTGTCGATGAAGCGCCTTTTCGTTTTTACAAAGAGAATGTAATGACAACTGACGCAGAAAAGTCATTTCATGATATCCGCTTAAATAGAGAAGAAGATATATTTATTCAGTTGAACTTCCATGCTGCCAATAAAGCTCATCAATATGCAGCGGTGTTAGAAGAAAATCCTTTTATGCCAAAGACATTAAGAATAAGTGAAAAAGACCGTATGATAGCTGAAAGATTCTTAACAGAGAGCTTAGCGCGTTTTCAAAAGGAAAAATTACTCAAAGAAATTGATGAGGCATTAGATAAACAAGATAAAGAAAGATTTATTCAATTAACAACAAAATTGAATAAACTTCAAACATAGGTTTTTTCTTTATATTTATAGAAAAGTACAGATAAAAAAGATATGCTTCCTGTTTTTCAAGGGAGTCATATCTTTTTTTTTTGATTTCATTATATGTTAAGACGAATAGATGATGAAATGAAAACAGGGGGCATATTATTCTTGTGAAAAGCGAATGCGGAAAGTCCTAATAAAGCACCAAGCTTTTTGAGTTTAATTCTAGAGTTTTAAGGTTTTAATTAAAACAATGGGCATGTAAGAGGCTAATGAATCTTAGGAATATTTATAATCCCTTTTCCATCGTCGTCTAAGTATAAAAAGTATATTTAATTAATTCTGAAATGTTCAAAAAATAGACACTGTTGCCTTTTGATAGAAGGTCATTTCCGTGGTATGATAAATAAGGAATATTAAGGCGTAATTGGAGTGATTAGGATGAAGTGGCATACACAGGATATACAATTGTTTTTGAAAGAAAGAGATTATATTGATACAGTCATACTTCCTCTTTATCCGGTATCTTTTGCAGATGATATAAAGCAAACAGTAGCAATGACCGAATTTATTAACCTCTTATCTGGGCAACTTGAAAAGCAATTTAAAGGCAGAATTCTTATGTTACCAGGAATGAGCTATCTAAAGACAATTTCTGAGGAAAAACGGCTTGCGGATTTAATAGAATGGGAAAAAGAATTAATTTCTCAAGATTTTAAACATATTTTTTACATAACTTCTGATAGTGATTGGAAAACTGTAGAAGAACAGTTAGATGGAGGGTTAATTTGGATGCCTTCAATTCCGCTTGATAACATGGATGATCAGTACAAGCTTTCAATTTTAGAAGATCAGGTAAAACAATTACTGAATGTATTTGTGAAAAAATGGCAGAATAATGATTGAAGAGTCACATAAATCTCATAGTTGTGATGATTCAGTGAAGGATTATATTGACCTTCCATAAAGATTGATATATCATTGGTATGTCCTAGTTTTATATTGTGTTGAACTTTGTCCGTTGGACTTAACTTCATAATAGAGGGGGGAAAAGTATGAGCAAAAATCGTGTGACAAGACGTCAATTCCTTAATTACACACTCACAGGTGTAGGCGGATTCATGGCAGCAGGAATGTTGTTACCTATGGTGCGGTTTGCAGTAGATCCGGTCCTACAAAAGAAAGGTGAAAGCGATTTTATTGCAACAAATCAGAAGGTAGCTGACCTAACAACTGAGCCTACTAGGGTTGACTATTCGTTTGAACAACAAGATGGCTGGTATTCTTCGGAAGAAACTGGAACTGCATGGGTTTACAAAGATGAGAATGATAAAGTTGTCGCATTATCACCTGTATGTAAACATTTAGGTTGTACAGTTAACTGGAATGGAGATAAGGCAAATGAAAATCATTTCTATTGTCCTTGTCACGGAGGTCTTTATACAAAAGATGGTACAAATGTTCCAGGTACACCACCAATTGCAGCACTTGATGTTTTTCCAACAAAAGAAGTAGATGGGTTCTTACACTTAGGTAAGGCAGAACCGCGATAAGGAGGCGTAATCATTGTTCAATAAAATTTATGATTGGATTGATGAACGTTTGGATATTACGCCAATTTGGCGAGATATTGCTGACCACGAAGTACCTGAGCATGTAAACCCAGCGCATCACTTTTCGGCGTTTGTTTACTGCTTCGGAGGTCTAACGTTCTTTGTAACTGTCATTCAAATCTTATCTGGAATGTTCTTAACGATGTACTATGTTCCAGATATCAAAAATGCTTGGGAGTCTGTGTATTATTTACAAAACCATGTAGCATTCGGACAAATTGTTCGTGGCATGCATCACTGGGGAGCTAGCTTAGTTATTGTTATGATGTTTTTACATACTTTACGCGTATTCTTCCAAGGTGCTTACAAAAAACCACGTGAATTAAACTGGCTCGTTGGAGTAGGAATATTCTTTGTAATGTTAGCACTTGGATTAACAGGCTATCTATTACCATGGGATATGAAAGCTTTATTTGCAACAAAAGTTACCATTCAAATTGTCGAATCAACTCCATTTATTGGTGAAATGTTAAAAACACTTATTGCTGGGGATGCATCTATTGTCGGAGCTCAAACGATAACACGATTCTTCGCCATTCACGTTTTCTTCCTACCAGCAGTATTATTTGGCTTAATGGCTGCTCACTTTATTATGATTCGTAAACAAGGTATTTCTGGTCCATTGTAAAATGAAATCTTCTATTAAAAGGAGGGGAATTATTACATGCATCGCGGAAAAGGAATGAAATTCGTAGGTGATTCCCGTATATCTGCTGAACGTAAGACTTTCATTCCGAAAGATTATTCGGAATATCCAGGCAAAACAGAAGCTTTCTGGCCAAACTTCTTACTGAAAGAATGGATGGTAGGAGCCGTTTTCCTAGTAGGTTTCTTATGTTTAACAATTGCGCACGAACCACCGCTTGAAAAAATCGCGGATCCGAGTGATACAGCTTATATTCCGCTACCAGACTGGTATTTCTTATTCTTATATCAATTGCTAAAATACACATATGCATCAGGACCATATAATGTTATTGGTGCATTTATTATTCCAGGATTAGTATTTGGTGCACTTGCATTGGCGCCATTTATCGATCGCGGTCCTGAACGTAGACCTTCAAAACGTCCTTTTGCCACAGGTTTTATGTTACTTGCATTGGCGGGGGTTACCTTCCTTACATGGGAATCAGTTGCTCACCATGACTGGGAGGCTGCAGCAGAACAAGGGAAAATCGTTGCTGATGCTGAAGTCGATACCGAGGCAGAGGGGTATAAGCTCATGGAAGCGAATACTTGTTTAACTTGCCACGGTAATGAATTGCAAGGTGGTGCAGGTGCACCTGCTTTAATCGATGTTGAATTATCACCTGAAGAAATTAAAGATGTGATTCAAAACGGCCGTGGAGCTATGCCAGCAGGTATATTCACAGGTAGTGATGAAGAACTTGATAAAGTGGTCGAATTTATCGACAGTATAGAATCTGAATAAAGTGAAAAAGAAGCTGACCAGCAGTTGTCAGCTTCTTTTCGTATCGTACATAAAAAGTAGTAAGTGAGGTAGTCTATGAAACAAATATATACGATATTGGGTAATCGAAGCTTTTTAATTCTTCTATTAATCATCAATATTGCCGGGACTGTATATGGTTACGATTGGTATATGTGGCAATTAGTTGATACACCAGCAATATTCCTTCCATTTGTTCCTGATAGTCCAACTGCTAGTTTGTTTTTTGTTATTGTTCTTATTGCCTTTTTATTAGGTAGAAATTGGCCTATTTTTGAAGCACTCGCAATTGTTACACTCGTGAAATACGGTATCTGGGCAGTTGTGATGAATTTACTTGTGTTTCAAGTGACTGGTGAAGTGGAGATAACGGCGCTCATGCTTATTATTTCCCATGGTGCTATGGCTGTACAAGGTGTGCTCTATGCCCCTTTTTATCGCATAAAGGCTTGGCATCTTATAATTGCTGCTATCTGGACTTTGCATAATGATGTGATTGACTACGTTTTCTTTATGTTACCGAGATATTCTGTACTTAATGAATATATTCCTCAAATCGGTTATTTTACTTTCTGGCTTAGCATATTTTCTTTAGGCTTGACCTATCTATTATGTATTCGAAAAGGGCGATTTCAGCTGAAAATGCCTTCGATTCATCAATAACCTTTTATCAATAAGCTATGTTAAAAATTAATGTTTATATTTATAGAAAAAAGGAACTTCCGATTTATGGAAGTTCTTTTGCTTAATATTTGCTTCTTCTATTATCGCAATCTTTAATCAAACACTTGTTACCTTGTTAATTCTAAAAAAAATTCATAACGAAAGGGTATAAGTATAGTAAAGTGAGAATAAAAAAAGCAATCAAGCCTATTACGGATATTAAAAACACCCAAACTTTTTTTATCCTTAACTGTACATAAGCAGATACCAACACAAGAAAAATAAAAATACCAATCAATGAACCCCAACCCCAATTATAAATTGGGGCTCGGTGTGGGTCTGGTGCAGCAATGCTAAACATTGGACCTATAACAATAAGAGCTACTAATATGAATATTAATACGTGTACCAAATATACTGCTGACCTAAACAATTAAACCACCTTCACTCTCCAGTCTCGATTATTAGTACAAACAATCCTTTCTCCCTTAAAGGCCGTTTGCCGTATGAAAATAATTTCTATATCGTGAATTTTCTTAACTTTAATGTATCATATATATGCTTCTGTATTTTGTGTAAGGTTCCCTTGGATAATCAAGTCTTTTATAGTAACTACATTGTTCTGATACTGTATGCTTTCTAAGACTTGAAACCAAGAAGTAATTGTCTATCGTGATATCGTTGTATCCAACCTTTTTGCATTCCTTGATAATTGTTTACGTTCTGAATATGATAAAGACCTTTTGTGCGTACTTTTCCATCTGATTTGAGTTGATATATTTCCATTCCCTTTTCATTCGCGTAAACTTTAAAAGCTCTTCAGGCATCAGTACATTATATATTACCTTTTGAAAGCTTATGTCCAATTGCTTTATCTAATTTCCCTTTGGTTATTCTACCCATACCCAATGTACGTGAAATTTATTAATTTATCACGGCCTCTTGCGACTAGAACACATACTTGTTCTTTGCTTATGCCACGTTTCCTTGCAGCATCACACTTACGAGGCTTTCTTCCTTTTATCTCCTTAGATGATGCAGTTGGTTTTTCAATTAGATATTTTCTTAATCGGTGTTTCTCAGCTGGATTTAGTTTATGGATTGCTTTTAAAATATCAGTTACCTTCACATTCATCACCAACCTCGCTATTCATAGCTCGTTTGTTCGATAAAAACAAATATCAACAACAAAGATTAACATAGCCTATCAATAAAAAAATAAAGTTAGAACTTCCTTATAGAAGCCTTCTAGCTTTATTTCCTCATTATTGCCATATTGCTTCTAGTGTTTCGTAGATAAATCTATTGATTAATGGTCTAACCTTGTCCACATTGTCATACAATGCTATTAGCAATCCGATAAGGAGGACAGGTACGTATGAAATGGAGAGTTGTGGCTATTATTTTAGTTATTGCACTCATTTTCCCTTACATGATAGTAGCAGAGACAGAAAATGACGATGGTATGATGAATCAATTGGATCTATTATCAGATGAAGTTCTACACTTGGTTAAAGCGCAAAAATATGAAGATGCTAGTAGAATGTTGAATTATTTCACAGACCAATTTGTATTGGCTACAAGCACATCAACTGCGATGACGAGGGAAAGTTTGAGAACTGTCACATCTGTTCACCAAGAAGTAGTTGAAGAAATAAATAAAGAACAAAGCTCTTATGAGACGAAAGTACAAAAAGCAACAAAACTTCGGATATTAATGGACGCCCTATCTCCTGCGAAAGAACCGATGTGGCATGAAATGAAAGGTCCGATGTTAAGTACACTTGGGGAAGTAAGGGAGTCAATAGAAGCGGGTGATAGCGAGAGCTTTCATACACAGTATAATACCTTTCTCTCTCTTTATGATACGATTTATCCTTCATTAAAATTAGAAGTAGAGCCAGCAACTATTCAACAATTGCATACACGCATTCAATATATTGATCAATATCGTCGAGATGTAATGGTGAAAGAAGAAGGTAAAAGGGAACTAGAATTATTGAATAGTGAGCTAGAAGACATTTTTGATACAATTACGGATGATGAAGCTGATCCATCACTATGGTGGGTAATTATTTCAACTGGAAGTATAATTATCTTAACGCTTTCGTATGTCGGTTTTAAAAAATATAAGGGCGGAAAGAAAAAAGAAAAAAATCCAGAGAGCTAAGGCTAAACGCTTGAATTGTCTTATAAGAAAAAGGTAAAATAAAATCAAAGCATAAACATGATAAGCTTTTCCTTTAGATAAATTAAAGAAGGAAAAGGTAATGGGAGAATGAGATGGCAGGAAAAATGGACTTTCATCTTGAGGCATCTAGAGACGAAGCTACCCATTTTTTTTTGAATTGTTTGTAAGCAAGAATGGACCAATAATCAAGTTTTTTTAGAAACAAGTATCCATGTAAAGTCGTGTTTTCACTATTTACAAGGCCATTCTGTCATACTAAGAGACTAACTAAAAGCTTTAACTTAGTATGTGAATATTTCTTCCAGTGTTTGTCTACATGATGCACATGTAGATGATAAGCTTATACTTTATTAGGAGGTTCACCTATGTCGTTTTTGATTTACTTTATCATTATTATGATTGTCCCGATTGCTATTCAAATGTACTTGAAGAAGACGTATAAGAAACATTTACAAATATCTACTTCTTCAAATATGACTGGAGCAGAAGCGGCTAGAAAAGTTTTAGATGAAAATGGGCTTTATAATGTCTCTATCGAACCAGTAAAGGGGCAACTTTCAGACCATTATGATCCGAGAGATAAGACCGTGAGGTTATCTGAGGATAATTATTATGGATCTTCCATTGCTTCTGTATCAGTGGCGACACACGAAGTGGGTCATGCCATTCAAGATGCTGAAGACTATGCTTTCTTACGCTTTAGACATGCGCTTGTTCCAGTTGCGAACATTGGCTCTAACTTATCCTTCTTTTTCATCTTAGGAGGATTATTGTTTCAATTTACTGGTATGATGTTACTAGGTATCATTTTCTTTGCAGCAGCGGTATTATTCCAGGTAATTACATTACCGGTTGAGTTTAACGCCTCATCAAGAGCACTCAATGTTATGGTAAGCTCTGGTGTGATTAGAAATGATGAAGAGTCTGGCGCTAAAAAAGTATTAAATGCAGCAGCTCTAACTTATGTAGCGGCAACAGTTATCGCTGTTATGGAATTACTGCGTTTTGTTCTTGCTTTTATTGGCATGAACAATGATGATTAATATATTTTAAATGTAAAAGCAACTGCTCACTTGAGGTAGTTGCTTTTTGTTAGTTTTTTAGTAATCTCAGCGTTCTAAAGGTTTTTTGTTTTCATCCAATGTAAATCCTTCTCCTAAGACATCGTGCACTTGTGATACGGTGACAAATGCATTAGGATCAACTGAATGGATAAGGTTCTTCAATTTAGTTAGTTCATTTCGAGCCACTACGCAATATAATACTTCACGATCCAGCTTAGTAAATGACCCTCGACCTTTTAAAACTGTGACACCTCTCTCCATTTCATAGAGAATTTTCGCTGATATCTCTTCATTTTTCTCAGAGATAATCATTGCACCTCTTGCAGAATAAGCTCCTTCTTGGATAAAGTCGATTACTTTCGCGCCAACAAAAACGGCAACTAGAGTATACATTGCCTCATAATATTTGAGGTAAAAAATCAGTGATAATGCAATCACGCAAAAGTCAAATACAAACATCGTTTTACCCATAGAAGTACCGGTATACTTATTAACGAGTCGTGCAATTATATCAACGCCACCCGTTGTTCCACCATATCTGAAAATTATACCGAGACCAACACCGATAAAAACACCTGCGAACAGTGCAGCTAAAGTAAGATCATTCTTTAATGGCATATGTATTTGATATCTTTGGAATATTTCAAGGAAAAGAGAAACGCCTAGCGTACCAATAATCGTATAGATAAAGGCTTTTTTACCAAGTAGTTTCCATCCTATGAAAAATAAAGGAATATTCAAAATCAAATTCGTATAAGATGGATTCCAATCAAATAAGAAATACAATAAGAGCGTGATACCTGTAAAGCCACCTTCTGCTAAGTTGTTTTGCATATTAAAGTGAACAATACCGAAAGAGAATATACTAGCGCCAAACAGAATAAGGATAATATTCTTAATTTTCAATCCAAACATTCACTGTGCCCTCCGAAATAATGACATATATTACTTGCCATCTCATTATATAGATTCAATAGAGGATAAGCAATCACACATTAATAGGGGAGCATGGCAGCCGATTCTCGCATACATATACTATTTTTATGGGACAGAAATAAAGAATTAAACGATAGGAATTGTAAAAATGGTTATGTTTAGCTAACATGGAGAGTGTGAATAAAATGATTTGAAAAGGTATGTATATGAGGTGAGAAACAATGAGTAAGTCGATGGAAGAATTACAGAGGGAAGTAGATACCTATATTGGGCAATTTAAAGAGGGGTATTTTAGTCCACTTGCTATGGTGGCAAGATTAACAGAGGAATTAGGGGAGCTGGCAAGAGAAGTCAATCATACATATGGTGAAAAACCAAAAAAGAGTACAGAAAAAGAAAAAGCAATAGAAGAAGAAATGGGAGACATGCTTTTTGTTTTAATTTGTCTTGCTAATTCTCTAAATATAGATTTAGCAAAAGCGCATGACCAAGTGATGCATAAGTTTCAAACGCGCGATAAAGATAGATGGACACGTATTGAAGAAGGGGGAAAAAATAATGAAGACAATTAAGATCGTGATTGCAGGTCCAAGAGGTAGAATGGGGAGTGAGGCAGTTAAGTTAGTTCAGAAAAAAGATAAATATGAATTAGTAGCTGTTGTAGATCATAAAAATGATGGTGGTAATTTAAGTGATTTTAAAGGCTTTGAGGGAATCGATGTTCCTGTTTATTCTGATATAGAAAAATGTTTTAAAAATGAAGATTGTGATGTTCTTATTGATTTAACCACGCCTGAAGTTGGTATGTATCATACGAAAACAGCGCTTACTTATGGAGTGAGACCAGTTGTTGGTACAACTGGATTTACCAAAGAGAACTTACAAGAACTAGAGGATTTATGTCATGAAACTAATTTAGGTGCGATTATTGCGCCAAACTTTGCAGTTGGTGCTGTGCTTATGATGAAATTTTCACAAATGGCAGCTAAGTACTTTAATGATGTAGAGATTATTGAAATGCACCATGATCAAAAACTAGATGCACCATCTGGCACTGCTGTTAAAACAGCTGAGATGATTCGTGATGTAAGAGAGAGTAAGCAACAAGGACATCCTAATGAAAAGGAAACGCTAGCTGGAGCTCGTGGGGCTGATTTTGATGGAATGCATATCCACTCCGTTAGACTTCCTGGCTTAATTGCACATCAACAAGTAATGTTTGGTTCTAGTGGACAAACACTGCAAATTCGCCATGATTCATACAATCGCGAATCATTCATGAGTGGTGTTGCATTAGCTGTCGATACTGTAGTTAAAATTGATACGTTAGTTTACGGATTAGAAAATATTATCGAGTAAGTATGGAGGTGGTGCCGATGAACATTGCATTAATTGCTCATGACAAAAAGAAGAATGATATTGTGAATTTTTCTAAAGCGTATCAAGTTATTCTTTCACAGCACCAATTATTTGCAACTGGTACGACGGGTTTAAGGTTACAGCAGGAAGCTAATCTAACTGTGCATCGTTTTCAATCTGGACCACTTGGTGGGGATCAGCAAATTGGAAGTATGATTGCGCAAAATAAAATGGATCTCGTCTTGTTTTTTAGAGACCCGCTCACCGCACAACCACATGAACCAGATATTACGGCGTTAATCCGATTATGTGATGTTTACGCTGTACCATTAGCGACAAATATGGGCACAGCGGAAGTCCTAATTAAAGGACTTGAACGAGGAGATTTTTCCTGGAGAGAAATTATAAAAGAGAGTGAATAGAAATGAACGAAATAAAGCTTGATATCCTTGCTTTCGGAGCGCATGCCGATGATGTAGAAATCGGCATGTCAGGAACAATAGCGAAGTATGTGGAAAAAGGTTATAAAGTAGGGATTTGCGATTTAACAGAAGCCGAGCTGTCTTCTAACGGTAATCCTACTCTGAGGAAAACAGAAGCAATTGCAGCAGGGCGAATATTAAATGTGTCTGTAAGAGAAGGACTTCATTTAGGTGATAGACAGTTATTTTTAACAAGTGAGCGTATCAAACAGGTAGTAGAAATGATTAGGAAGTATCAGCCGACAATTGTCTTTGCACCATATGAAATAGATAGGCACCCGGATCATGCGAATGCAACGAAAATTGTTGAAGAAGCAGTCTTCTCTGCAGGTATTCGTAAATATCAAACAAATGAGTATCAAACGGATCATAAAGTGAAAAGCTTTTACTATTATATGATTAATGGTTTTCACCAACCTGATTTTATGATAGATATTACATCAACAATAGACAAAAAGATCGCCAGTTTAAATGCTTACCAAAGTCAATTCACGAAAACGGAGGGAGCTGTCGATACTCCGTTAACAAATGGCTATGTGGAAATGGTTGAAGCTAGAGAACGCCTATTTGGACAGCAAGTTGGTGTCAAATATGCAGAAGGTTTTAAGGTGAAAAAACCTTTGATGATCGAAAACGATTTATTTGGAGTGTAAGAATGAATAGAAAACTTAAAATAGGGATTACTTGCTATCCGACTGTTGGTGGGTCAGGGGTAATTGCCACAGAACTCGGGAAAATGCTGGCAGAAAGAGGACATGAAATTCACTTTATTTCTTCTAGCATTCCTTTTCGTTTAAATAAGATATATCATAATATTTTTTACCATCAAGTAGAGGTTAATCAATACTCTGTTTTTCAATATGCGCCTTATGACATCGCGTTAGCAAGCAAGATGGCAGAAGTCATTAAAAGAGAAAATCTTGACTTACTTCATGTACATTATGCAGTGCCACATGCGATCTGTGCCATATTAGGGAAGCAAATGAGCGGGCGAGATGTTAAAATCGTTACAACTTTGCATGGAACAGATATTACGGTTCTTGGTTATGACTCATCGTTAACTGATGCGATAAAGTTTGGAATTGAACAATCGGATCGTGTTACTGCTGTTTCCAATGCATTAATCGCACAAACTTACGACTTAATCAATCCACAGAAAAAAATTATTCCCGTATACAATTTTATTGATGAGCGTGAATATGTAAAAAAAGATGTAGATTACTTGAAAGAAGAATTTCAAATAGCTGAAGACGAGAAGGTTATTATTCATGTGTCTAACTTTCGTGGTGTAAAAAGAGTAGATGACGTCGTGCGTTCGTTTGCTAAAATTGCCGAACATATAAAAGCAAAGCTCCTACTTGTAGGTGATGGTCCACAGATGAGTGATATTTCAAAATTAGTAGACCAATTATCCTTAAAACACCAAGTTATATTTCTTGGCAAACAAGACAACTTAGCGGAACTTTATTCCATTAGTGACTTGATGCTTTTATTGTCCGAAAAGGAAAGCTTTGGCTTAGTCGCACTTGAAGCAATGGCATGCAATGTACCGTGTATAGGGACTAATGTTGGAGGTATTCCGGAAGTTATCCAAGATGGTGTAAATGGATATATTTGTGAACTGGGTGATATTGAAAGTATTGCAGCAGTCGCATTAGATATTTTACAAGATGAAAAATTACATACAAAATTATCATTACAAGCAAAAGAATCTGTACTGACAAGTTTCCATGCCGATAAGATTGTTTCACAATACGAGCAGCTTTATTTTGATCTATTAAGTGAGGCGAAATGATGAAACCAATATTTCAAAGAGCTATTCCGATTATTGAAAAGCTTGAGGAAGCAGGTTATGAAGCCTATTTTGTCGGTGGTGCAGTGAGGGATCTTCTAATTGGTCGTGAAATAGCAGATGTAGATATCGCTACATCTGCAACACCGATTGAAATGAAAGCGATTTTTTCTAAAACGGTTGATGTAGGTATTGAGCATGGTACCATACTTATTCTTCTAAAAGGTGAAGCATATGAAGTAACAACATATAGGGCAGAGTCAACGTATAGTGACTTTAGAAGACCGGATGAAGTCCGTTTTATCCGTCATTTAAAGGAGGATTTACAAAGAAGAGACTTTACTATGAATAGCATTGCTATGGATAAAAATGGTGAATTAATTGACCCCTTCGCTGGAAGGGAAGCAATCAAAAATAGAGAAATAAAGACCGTTGGTTCAAGTGAAGAACGCTTTAATGAGGATGCCTTAAGAATGATGCGAGCGCTGCGCTTTAAAAGTCAATTAGGTTTCCTGCTCGAAGAAGGAACATATGATGCATTAAAAAAGAAAGTGCATCTACTGCAACATGTGGCAGTTGAAAGGAAGCTCGTTGAATTTAATAAATTATTACAAGGAGACTATCGAGTAGATGCCTTGACGCTTCTGCAAGACTCAAACTTGCATCACTATTTACCAATGCTTTCGCAAAAGGAGAAGGGACTTAATCAGCTCGTCACTTATCCTCTTCAATCATTATCTTTGCTTGAAATATGGGTTCTGCTCTTAAAGGTTTTTCAATTAAATGAGCATGAAGCAAAGATAGGATTAAAAGAATGGAAGATGTCAAGTAAAGACATGAAAGAAATACTCAATCTATATCAATGGTTCCAAAAAAGACTATCAACACCTTTTCAAGCTACTACAATTTACCAAAGTGGTTTATCAGTAGCAGTGAGTGCTGAAAAACTTCATCAAGTTTACAATCATGAAAGAGTAGAATATCCTGATCATTTAGTAGAAATGTATAGCAAATTGGCGATTACTTCAAGAAAACAATTAGCAGTCAATGGCAATGATATTATCACTTGGAGTCAGCAATCAGCTGGTCCTTGGCTAAAGGAATTGTTAGCAAAAGTGGAGGAAGCAATTATACTTGGAGAATTACAAAATAATAAAGAAGATATCAGGGAGTGGCTGTTTCAATGGAATCAGAAATAAGGAAGAAGTTATTAAATGCCTTCACGACTCACCAAGATGATTATTTGTCAGGGCAAGCTATTGCAGATTTACTCGGTTGTTCACGCACAGCAGTGTGGAAACATATAGAGAATCTTCGTAAAGAAGGGTTTGAATTTGAAGCGGTGAGACGAAAAGGATATCGCATCGTTGCTACACCCAAAAAAGTGATTGCTGATGAAATACGTTATGGGTTGAAAACAAATATACTTGGTAGTCATATCCATTATGAAGAATCAGTGGACTCCACACAAAAAGTCGCCCATCAATTAGCAACAGATGGTGCATGTGAAGGTACGATTGTAGTAGCAGAAGAGCAAATTAGCGGTAGAGGGAGAATGGATCGAAAATGGATATCCCCTAAATATACAGGTGTTTGGATGAGTGTCATTCTTAGGCCGCAGCTTCCTCCTCATCGTGCACCGCAATTAACACTTATTGCAGCTGTTGCTGTTGTTCAGGCAATCGAGGAAGTGACCGGTTTAACAGCTGAAATTAAATGGCCTAATGATGTGTTGATTAATGGCAAAAAAGTAACAGGGATATTAACAGAGATGCAAGCAGATGCAGATCGAATCGTTTCTATTATTATGGGGATTGGTATTAATGTGAATCAGAAATTAGAAGACTATCCCGAGGAGATTCAACCTATTGCCACCTCCCTTGCAATTGAAAAGAAAGAAGAAATCTCGCGCGCACAGATTATTCAAACCCTTTTATTCAAGCTCGAAAAACTGTATCAACTGTATTTACAGAATGGTTTTCAACCGATAAGAATTTTATGGGAAAGTTATGCCATTAGTATAGGGAAGAATATAAAAGCGCGTACACTATCTGGTACCATAGTAGGCAAAGCGATAGGAATTACAGATGAAGGCATATTGCTTTTAGAAGATGAGGCTGGTGTGCGACATCAAATTTATTCTGCAGACATTGATTTAGAATAATAGATATTTTTTATAGAAAGTTAACACAATTATTGATATACTTTGTGTGGGCAGTATCGGTAAGAACTGCACCTGTTTGACCATCATTTATACGCGAAATCTGCCTAGATCCATTTAGGACCAGGACAGAGGGATGAGTTTAATAATGAGAACACCCACTATCCTTCTGCACTTTTTTGTAGAAGGTTATTTTTATGTCTTTCTCATTATCAGTAGATCATCACCTCTTCCTATTAAAAAAGGAGGAAGTAGGATGAAACAAACGACTGATTTTTTGAAAATGAAAAGTAAAGGTGAGAAAATAGCCATGCTCACGGCATATGATTTTCCACAGGCTAAATTATCAGAGCAAGCTAATGTCGATATGATTCTTGTCGGCGACTCACTAGGAATGGTTGTATTAGGTTATGATTCAACGATTCCGGTCACAATGGATGATATGATTCACCATGCTAAAGCTGTGAAGCGCGGGGCAAAAGACACTTTTATCGTGGTAGATATGCCGTTTATGAGCTACCATATTTCCATGGAAGACGCGCTCATAAATGCGAGAACCCTGATTCAAGAAACTGGTGCTCATGCAGTTAAGGTTGAGGGTGGAGATGAAGTAATAGATAAAATTACTGCAATGACAAATGCAGGTATACCAGTTGTCGCACATTTAGGTTTAACACCACAATCCGTTGGTGTGTTAGGTGGTTACAAAGTACAGGGTAAAGATGCAAAAGCAGCCCAAAAACTAATCAATGATGCAAGAAAATGTGAACAAGCGGGGGCTTTTGCTCTTGTTCTTGAATGTGTGCCGCAACAGCTATCTAAAGAAGTATCATTAATCTTAAATATCCCGACAATTGGGATTGGTGCGGGTGTGCATACAGATGGCCAAGTACTTGTGTACCATGACATTCTCACATATGGCGTGGAGCGCGTACCAAAGTTTGTTAAGCGCTATTTAAATAGTGGAGAAATGATGGAAGAAGCCATTTCTTCCTATGTAAAAGAGGTTAAGAGTGGACAATTTCCAGAGGATAGCCATTCTTTTAATATGAAAGAAGAAGAACTTTTAAGTCTCTACGGAGGAAAGAAATGAAAAAAGTGACAAGCATCAAAGAAATGCAGAAAATCATCAAAGGCTTCCAACGAGAAGGAAAATCAATTGGGCTTATCCCGACTATGGGTTATTTGCATGAAGGCCACTTAACATTAGCTAAAAAAGCACGTTCACAAAATGATATAGTCGTCATGAGTGTTTTTGTAAATCCGCTACAGTTCGGAGAAAATGAAGATTTAGCCACTTATCCGAGAAATTTAGAAAGAGATATGCAATTAGCAGCAGAAGTGAAGGTAGATTACCTGTTTCATCCAGCAGCAGAAGAAATGTATCCGCAGAAGCAAGCAATAACAATGCATGTTGAAGAAAGAACAGAAAGACTTTGTGGTGCTTCTAGACCTGGACATTTTGACGGTGTTGTCGTGGTTGTTTCTAAATTATTTAATATAATTCAGCCGGAAAGAGCTTACTTCGGTAAAAAAGACGCACAACAACTTGCTGTAATAGATTTGCTTGTGAAAAATTTAAATTTTCCGATTGAACTTATTGCAGTGGATACGGTGAGAGAAAGTGATGGATTGGCAAAGAGCTCAAGAAATGTATTTTTAACAGAAATAGAGCGCAAAGAGGCGGCTGTGCTTTTTGAAAGTTTACAGGCAGCGGAAGCAATCATCACAGAAGGAGAAAAAAATACAGCACGTATCATTGACGTGATGAAAACAATGCTCCATGAGAAGACAAGTGGTGAAGTCGATTATATTGAGGTTCTTTCTTATCCAGAATTACAACCAAGCGATGAAGTTAATGGTGTAATCATTATAGCGTTGGCCGTGAAATTTACCAAGGCCCGCTTAATCGATAATATCATCATCACAGCATGAGGTCATAGAGGAGGGTTTAATATGTACAGAACAATGATGAATGGCAAAATTCATAGAGCAACAGTAACAGAAGCGAACCTAAACTACGTCGGCAGTATTACGATTGATAGTGATATTTTAGATGCTGTTGATATGTTACCAAATGAGAAGGTACAAATCGTTAATAACAATAATGGAGCAAGATTCGAAACGTATATTATTCCTGGTGAAAGAGGGAGTGGTGTTATTTGTGTTAATGGCGCTGCAGCACGTCTCGTTCAACAAGGGGATATTGTGATTATCATTTCATATGCTCAAGTAGCGGAGGAAAAACTCAAAGGTCATCAACCAAAAGTAGCGATTATGGGAGCAGATAATCAAATCATTGATATGCTTCACCAGGAACCAGCTAGTACGATTTTGTAAAATTATAGAACTGTTTGAGAAAAATGCTTGAGTGAATAAGCACGAACAAATTCTGTTTTAAAAAAGGATTTGTTTGTGCTTTTTATTGTGTTTATCGATACAAATAGTTACTAAGCAGATAGGGTTCATTGCAGACTTGTTATATTCATAGTTTCTTTTTGCACAAAATGACAACAGTTTTAGTTAATAATGGTAAAATAATTCGTATGAGTATGAAGGTATAAAGAGAAATAAACCATTGAAGGAGACGGTCAAGGTGAAAAAAACAGCTTTATTATTAGCATTAGCAGTCTTGTCGATATTCATCATTGTTGCGTGTAGTAACGGAGAGACAAAAAAAGAAGAAGTTTTAGATGAGGATGAATCAATTGAGGCTGTAGCAGATAAAGCAAATGATATAAAAGATGAAGAAAATCCAGTTTCTCAAACTTCGTTACCTATTCCCCAATCGTTTAAGGAATCAGTTGACTATGGTTACACAGGGGAATGGGCGATGAAGGAATTTTCCAATGAAGTAAAGTCGGCACTTGATCAGCTACCCTCTATTACGATGGAGGCTACAGAAGAAGAGATTGATGCTTATGAACGTGACATCTTTTCCCTATTTAAAGAGAATTTAAGTATGCCAAATGTACCGATTGATCAATGGCAAGCAATGAAATTTGCAGATCCAACCGTTACAGATGAGGAAAGCCAATTAAAGAAAAATTATAATGTAGCTATATTACTTGATGCTAGTGGTAGTATGGGTGCCCTAGAAAATGGTAAAACAAGAATGGAACTTGCAAAAGAAGCGATTAATCAATTTGTTGATAGTTTGCCAGAAAAAGCGAAAGTTTCATTAACTGTATATGGACATAAAGGAACAGGAGATGAAGCAGATAAAGAAGTTTCATGCAGTACTGTAGAAGAAGTGTATTCTCTTTCAGCCTATGATAGTAAAGAGTTTACAAATGCTCTAGGTAAATTTAATCCAGCTGGATGGACACCAATGACAAAAGCAGTTGAACAAGCAATGGTTAATTTAGAATCACATGATGGTTCAGAGAATACGAATATTATTTATCTTGTGAGTGATGGAATCGAAACTTGTGGAGGAAATCCTGTACAGGCAATGGAAAAACTGAGTGATTCTAACTTAAGTCCAGTCGTTCAAATCATTGGCTATCAAGTTAATAACGATGGCTTAACGCAGTTGAAAGAAATGGCAAGGGCTGCAAATGGGCAGTTTATTAATGTCCAAAATCAAGAGGATTTAAAGGCAGAATTTAAACGAACCACGGAAATGGCTGAAGTATGGTCAGAATGGCATAGAAATAGCAATGATGCCATTAATAATCTTAATAAAACGGTGCAAAAACAATTAAATGACTGGCATCAAAAAGAGCAGGAAAAGATGAATAGAGAGCGTAAAAATCTACAATTGGCTATCAATTATTTAAATGAGGAAAACAAGATAGATACCGATGTTTTCTTACGCTTAGATGAAAACTATCGGGCATACTATTTACAAGTCGATAAAGAAGCACGTAATCTTTATCTTGAACTGGATCAACTGAACAGGGAATCATTTCTTGATAACTGGGAAGAGATTAGTGAGATATTCTTAAAAAACGTGAGTGAATAAGAAGATAGAATGTACAATTTGCAAAAGTGTTCAGAAGAGAAGAAAAGCTCATTTGGTTAGGTGTAAATTGATAGGGTTATGCAAATTTATTAGAATTATTTACTATAAACGAAGGGTATCTTTTTGATGATTAAACTCCTCATTTGCGAAATAAAGAAAGATAACTTTCTCTTTTATCCTTTTTATGATAACGTTTTGTGTGACAGAATGTTCGAGGTGTAACCATGAGTAATAAATATGTTGTCGTAGATTTAGAAACAACAGGAAATTCACCTAAAAAGGGTGATCAAATTATACAATTAGCAGCAGTAGTGATTGAAAATGGACAGATAACTGAACAGTACGCTTCACTTGTACAACCAAGTCACAGTATTCCTCCATTTATAGAAGAACTAACCGGACTAACAGACGAAATGGTGGCCACAGCACCTAAATTTTCAGAGATTGCCAAGAAAGTGGAGCAAATGCTTGAAGGTGCCTACTTCGTTGCACATAATGTCCTTTTTGATTTATCGTTTTTACAGGAAGAGTTTAAAATGGCTGGTTTAGCCGGTTTTTATGGGCCAATTATAGATACAGTTGAACTGGCAAGGATTTTTTTACCAAGTGAGGATAGCTATAAGCTATCTGATTTATCGCTAAACTTAAGTCTCTCTCATGTGAGACCACATCAAGCGGATAGCGATGCTTATGTAACAGCAGAATTACTTTTAATATTAGAACAGAAAATGAAAAGCTTACCATTGCTTACTTTGAAACAATTAAAAGATATTTCCTTTGGCTTAAAAAGTGACTTAGATTTATATTTAGATGATTGGATTCAATGGAAAGAGGAGAGCCATCAATCCCTTCCTAGCAATTTAGAAATTGATCATGGAATCGCTCTTCGTAAAAGTCAAAACAAGCAAGAAGGTAAATTAAACAAATCTGGTATCTTGTATCCTTATACAAAAGAAGAAAAAGAAGCTTATTTGCAAAAAGTGTTCAAACCTTTTGAATCACGAGAGGGACAATATCAGATGATGGATGCAGTTTATAAGGCATTTATTTCCGAACAACATTCACTTATTGAAGCGGGAACTGGTGTAGGTAAATCATTGGCTTATTTACTTCCTTCTATTATTTTTTCTTTGCAGGAAAACGAAAGAATTGTGATTAGTACCTTCACAACTCAACTTCAAGATCAATTGCTTCAGAAAGACTTACCTTTACTAACGCAAATGATACCAATGCCAATAAAGGCAAGTATTCTAAAGGGAAGAAATCATTATATTAGTTTAGCAAAGTTTATTCATACACTTAGAAGTCATGATGATAACTATGATACATGCTTAACGAAGATGCAAATTTTAGTATGGTTAACGGAAACAACAACAGGCGATGTCGACGAACTTAATTTATCTAGTGGCGGTCAATTGTATTGGAATCAAATTAAAAATAACCGCATGTTATTTATTAACGACAAGGACTTTAGAGAAAAAGACTTTTATAATCGTGCAAAGAAGCAAGCTGAGTCAGCACAATTGATTATTACGAATCACAGTATGTTACTTTCTGATACAATCAGTGATTATGATATCTTGCCATCATATCAATATGCAATTATTGATGAGGCTCATCATTTTGTAAAAGCTGCATCTCCTTATTTTGGACGCATGCTAGATTTTATGACTGTTCGGCTCACGATTAATAAATTAGGATTATTCGAACAAAAAGAGTGGATCTTTCAGCTTGAGCAATTGCTAGAAGAAGTCGGTGTTTCAAATGAGGTTATTCATTCATTTGAGGTAAATGAGATGATGGAGAGCTTACATACAGAAATGGATGAGTTCTTTTACTTAATTTCGAAGCTTGTGCAAAAATCTAGTCCTAAGAAGAGTAAATTAGTGCGAGTGAAAATGAATGTCCAAAACCTAATCGCTAAATATGGGCGTCAAATGGATATCCAAGTGGAGAGGTTTTCTTCTATTCTAAAAGAGGTTATTCAAATGTTGACAGCAAGGCTACATGCTATTCAAAATGGACCATCTCCTATTGCGGAAAAGTCACAGCCTCTATTAGAAGATGTCGCATCTGCTGTAAGGGAATTAGAAGGTTATGTCAATTCGTTGGACTTCTTTTTTAAAAACAGCCAAGATTCTCCCTTAGCATCATGGGTAGAAGTTGATTTACGTGCAATTCAGAATGTCACTTCTATTTATGCGGAACCATTAGATGTCTCTGAACGGCTAAGTCAGTCCTTTTTTACCAAGAAAAAAAGTGTTGTTTTAGCCTCTGCTACAATGACCGTAAACCAGTCGTTTCAATATATGGAGAAAGAATTAGGCCTAGAAGGTTTACCTTGTACTAGTCAGCAAATCCCTTCACCATTTCAATATGAAAGACAAGTGAAAATGATTATACCGAAAGACTTACCAGATATTAAAGCGGTGAAAATGGAAGAGTATATTGCCAGTATCGCAGAGCAAATTATTTCCGTTGCTGAAGTAACCAAGGGGCGCATGCTCATTTTATTCACTTCATTTGAAATGCTTAAAGAAACGTATCAACTCATAAAGGAATCGGACTTTCTTAGTGAGTACGCGATCTTTGCTCAAGGAATCTCAGGAGGTAGTCGCTCGCGATTGACGAGAAATTTCCAAAAGTTTGATAAAGCGATATTATTAGGCGCAAGTAGTTTTTGGGAGGGTGTAGATATTCCTGGAGAAGACTTATCATGCTTGATTATCGTTCGCCTACCATTTGCACCGCCTGATGACCCTGTAGCTAGTGCGAAAGCTGCAAAGATGAAAAGAGATGGGGGAAATCCTTTTAAAGAGCTCGCTATACCGGAAGCTGTGATTCGTTTTAAACAAGGGTTTGGCCGCTTAATTCGTTCGAATACCGACAGGGGTGTTGTGATTGTATTTGATAGAAGAATTAAAACTGCAAGTTATGGAAAAGCTTTTCTACAATCGATACCGTCTGTTGAAGCTAAAGAGTGTGATTTGAATGAAACGATTCATATCATTGAAGAATGGTTATAATTTTTAAAAACTAATCGTCTAATATTTATGCAAACCATTTTTACTGGTATACTATTAGACGTAACAGAGAAAATCGGCCTTACTTGTCAAGGAGGAAATACAGATGGAAAGCAAGATTGAGATCTTATCAACAGTAACGATTCAAAATAGTCCAGATTTATACAAAGTTGTTGATAGTTTAAACAGAACATTAAAAGAAAAAGATTTAATGTTCGGCTTAGCATTGGATAAGGATGATGATAGCAAAGCTGTTTTTACAATATATCGTACATAGGTAGTGAAAAGAATGAAAAAAATACTAATCATCGTACTAGCCATTATGGTTGTCATTATCGGTTTTTCGGCAAAAGTTTATATAAAAGCGATGGAGCCGATAAATCAAGCGGAAAAAGTGGCAAAAGAAAAAGCGGAAAATGAGGCGGATCTACAGACCGTAAAAAGAGTAACTCTATATAATGGTAATGAAACGTATTACATTATTGATGGCATTACACAAGAAGATGAAGAGGTGTATGTATGGGTTTCAGCCGATTCTGAGGATGAAGTGATTATAAAAAATAAAGAAGATGGGATTTCAAAAGAAGAAGCAATCGAAAAGGTAAAGAATAAAAAAAATCCCAATGATATTATTTCTGTCAACCTTGGAATGGAAAAATCTATCCCTCTGTGGGAGATTTCCTATAAAACTGGCGAAGGCCTTCTGAATTATTATGTAATAGATTATGAGACAGGTAACGAAGAATTAAAAATATTAGAAAATCTTTAAATAAGTGGTTTGGCTGACTATTCCATGGTCAGCTTATATATATAAAGATAGATTACACATTCTGGAGGATTAGGATAATGAACTTTGAACTAGCACAAAGAGTGCAATCACTGACACCATCTACAACTTTAGCAATTACAGCTAAGGCAAAAGAAATGAAGGCACAAGGAATTGATGTTATTGGTTTAGGTGCGGGTGAACCAGACTTTAATACACCCCAGCATATTATTGATGAAGCTGTTCAATCTATGAATGAAGGATATACGAAGTATACTGCAGCTGCAGGACTTCCTAAACTCAAAGAAGCCATTTCTAACAAGTTTAAACAAGATCAAGGGATTGATATTCCAGCGTCGGATATTATTGTTACAAGTGGTGCTAAGCATGCGTTATACACTTTATTCCAAGTCATCTTGAATAAAGGTGATGAGGTCATTATTCCAACTCCGTATTGGGTAAGTTATCCAGAGCAAGTTAAACTAGCAGGCGGAAAGCCGGTATTTATTGATGGTCTTGAAGAAAATGAATATAAGGTCACGCCTCAGCAGTTAGAGACAGTTATAACAGATCGCACAAAAGCCGTCATCATTAATTCACCTAGTAACCCAACAGGCATGCTTTATAGCAAACCGGAACTAGAAGCGATTGGTGAATTTTGTTTGAAACATAATATCTTAATTATTTCTGATGAAATCTATGAAAAGTTGACTTATGATGGACATCAGCATATTTCGATCGCACAAATCAGTCCAGAATTGAAAGAGCAGACGATTATCATCAATGGAGTTTCAAAGTCTCATTCAATGACAGGGTGGAGAATTGGTTATGCTGCCGGAAATACAGCCATTATAAAAGCAATGACAAACCTTGCAAGTCATAGTACATCTAATCCAACTACTCCTTCTCAATACGGAGCGATTGTAGCTTATAATGGTTCACAGCAACCTGTAGAAGAAATGAAAAATGCGTTTGAAGAACGTTTAAATATTATCTATCAACAATTAGTAGCTATTCCAGGTTTCACATGTATTAAACCACAAGGTGCTTTTTATCTATTCCCTAACGTAGAAGAAGCAGCAAAGCTTACAGGTTATGAAGATGTTGATGCGTTTGTAAAAGGATTATTAGAAGAAGCGAAGGTAGCTGTTATTCCTGGTTCTGGTTTTGGATCTCCGAAAAATATTCGTTTATCGTATGCGACATCACTTGACCTATTAGAAGCAGCTGTTCGTCGAATACATGAATTTGTGAATCAAAAACTGCAGTAATCGTTAAAGGAAGTGGAGCCCTTCACTTCCTTTTCTCATGCTAGAGTTATGTATGATGAAAAGTTGCCTCGAGAATCAGAGAAGGGTATAATAAAGGCGACTTGAATCTAATTGGTAAATGTTTTTGGAAGGGGTATTAAATTGATTAAAACGACAATTGCTGAAACGTATAAATATGTTGATCAAGAAGTAAAAATAGGTGCATGGATTGCAAATAAACGCTCCAGTGGGAAAATTGCCTTTCTACAGCTACGTGATGGGTCTGGCTTTATCCAAGGTGTGGTTGTAAAAGCAGATGTTTCTGAAGAAGTATTTAAAGCAGCAAAATCGGTTACACAAGAATCTAGTGTGTACGTAATAGGGAAAGTACAAAAAGAAGATCGTTCACCTTTAGGTTATGAATTACTCGTTACAGATGTAGAAGTGATTCATGAATCTACTGATTATCCAATTACGCCGAAAAATCATGGAACAGAGTTTTTGATGGATCACCGTCACCTATGGTTACGTTCACGAAAACAACATGCTGTGATGAAAATTCGTAATGAAATCATTCGTGCTACATATGAATTCTTTAATGAAAATGGTTTCTCAAAGGTTGATCCACCGATTCTAACAGGTAGTGCACCTGAAGGAACATCTGAATTATTTGCTACCAAGTATTTCGATGAAGATGCATACTTATCTCAGAGCGGTCAATTATATATGGAAGCTGCGGCGATGGCTTTAGGGAAAGTTTTCTCATTTGGGCCAACATTCCGAGCTGAGAAGTCAAAAACGAGACGCCATCTAATCGAATTTTGGATGATTGAACCGGAAATGGCTTTTTATGAGTTTGAAGACAATCTGAAAGTGCAAGAAGAATATGTCTCCTATATTGTCCAAGCTGTTGTGAAAAACTGCCAAGTTGAATTGAAGACATTAGACCGAGATGTGTCTAAATTGGAGAAAATTCAAGCACCATTCCCAAGAATTTCATATGATGAAGCCATTACATTTTTACAAGAAAAAGGGTTTGATGATATTACATGGGGAGAAGACTTTGGCGCGCCACACGAAACAGCGATTGCCGAGAGCTATGATAAACCCGTTTTTATTACACATTACCCAACAAAAATCAAGCCTTTCTACATGCAGCCAGATGCTGAAAGAGAAGATGTTGTCCTTTGTGCGGATTTAATAGCGCCAGAAGGATATGGAGAAATTATTGGCGGATCAGAGCGTATCCACGATTACGAGCTATTGAAACAAAGATTGGCAGAACATGAATTAGACATGGATGCATACAAATGGTATTTAGAATTAAGACAATACGGTTCAGTTCCTCATTCTGGTTTTGGATTAGGTCTAGAGCGAACAGTTGCTTGGATTAGTGGTGTGGAGCATGTGAGAGAGTCGATTCCATTCCCAAGACTTCTAAACCGTTTATATCCTTAAGCTTTTCACACAATAACAAACGAAAAAGAGTCATTTTGTGGCTCTTTTTCACTTTTTTACACCTTTTATTTGAATACATTTCTATACTTTTCTTAAAAGGGTTCATGATATACTTGTATGGAGGTGTGTATGATGCCAAAGAAGATATTATTAAAATGGTTACAGGAAAAAGACATTACAATTCCTGGAGCTTTATTAACGCAGTACAAAGCAATGAACCTAAAAGAAGAGGAAGTAGTCCTTATCCTCCATTTGATTTCAATTAGTGATAAGGGAAATGACTTCCCGACACCTTTTGAACTTGCAGAAGTAATGACCTATTCAGCAGAGGACTGTGCGGGGATGCTTCGCCGTTTAATACAAAAAGGGTTAATCACTATAAATGAGGGTTATAGTGAAGAGGGTATTCGCTTTGAAAAATACTGTTTAGATAATTTTTGGGAAAAATTAGCAGATGCTTTTTTAATTGCAGATAAAAGAAATGAAGCAAAAGAAAATCAGCAAGACGAAATTGATTTGTATTCAGTGTTTGAAAGTGAATTTGGCAGGCCGCTCTCTCCTTTTGAATGTGAAACTCTAGCGCTTTGGTTAGATGATGACCATCATGAGGTGAAAATCATTAAGGCAGCATTAAAAGAAGCGGTCATATCTGGTAAATTGAATTTCCGCTATATTGATCGTATCTTGTTTGAATGGAAAAAGAATGGTATAAAAACAGTAGAACAAGCAACGAATCAAGGGAAGAAATTTAGACAAAACCAAGTGAAGAGAATGAAAAGTGTAGAGAATAGTGATAAGAGAAATGAGTCGCTACCTTTTTATAATTGGTTAGAACAATAGTATGAATGGTGATGATATATGTTAAATAAGAAAGACATTAGATATTGTTTAGATAAGATGGGAGAAATGTTTCCCGATGCTCACTGCGAGCTCGTTCATAAGAATCCTTTTGAACTTGTAATTGCGGTGGCATTATCAGCGCAGTGTACCGATGTATTAGTGAACAAAGTGACGAGCAAGCTTTTTTTAAAGTACAAAACACCAGAGGATTATTTAAATGTATCCATTGAAGAATTACAACAGGATATCCGCTCGATTGGTTTATATAGAAATAAGGCAAAAAATATTCAAAAACTATGTCGGATGTTAATAGATGACTATGATGGTGTGGTTCCTGCTGATCGGGATGAATTAACAAAGTTACCAGGAGTCGGAAGGAAGACAGCGAATGTGGTTGTATCAGTGGCTTTTAATGTCCCTGCAATAGCTGTTGATACACATGTGGAGAGGGTAAGTAAACGTCTTGGCTTTTGTAGATGGAAGGATTCAGTTCTAGAGGTCGAAAAAGCACTTATGAAGAAAATACCAGAAGAAGAGTGGTCTGTGACCCACCACCGCTTAATTTTCTTTGGGCGCTACCATTGCAAAGCACAAAATCCAAAGTGTCAGGAATGTCCCGTTCTTGATATTTGTAGAGAAGGTAAAAAGAGAATGAAAAGTTTAGGTGCGTAAAATAATATGAATGAGCGGTTAAAAAGGTTACAACATCCTTTTTTTAATAATATACAGGATCAAGTAGGAGAGTTTGTCCCATTTTATTACGAAAGAAAGTTGTATCAAGGAATAGCTTCTGAAAAACCTTGGGAAGAGTCAGAGCGATTCATCGCAATGATTCTTAAAGAATGGGATCAATTAAAGATCAGGCTAAAATCAGCCCATCAACAAAGAAATAAGCAGGAAGCAGAGCAACTCATGGTTTTGGGAGTTGCCCTTTTAGTTCAATATGTTTATTGGTTAAATGAAAAACCAGTATCATTGGATGAACAACAAATAGGTGATGGCTTGGTACATCTCCCATTCAACTTTGCCGATCGATTACAATTTATTATGGGGCAACCTGCACTTCATTTAGCTTTTATTCAATTAATTGAACTCATAAATGAAGTGATTAAATTAGATGCTAAGAATAGGATAAGAAAAAAACACTCGAAGCAATAAAAATGCGAAGAGTGTTTTTTTCTTATGCAGAAACTTAAGTAAATGCCTGCTTGAATATTTTGAAGAAAATCACACAGGTAAGATAAAAGCAGAGAAGATAGCTTCTCTGCTTTTAAAATAACGATTATTCCTCAGGATTTTCATCTGGTGGTGATGGTTCTTCTTCAGGTGATTGATTTTCTTCTTCACTATTATCTTCATTACCATTACCATTACCATTCTCATTACCATTGTTGTTATCGTTGCCCTCACCATTGTTATTTCCATTACCATCGCCATTTTCGCTGTTATTTCCGTCACCATTGCCATTCTCGTTATCATTGCCACCTTCTTCGTCTCCAGGTGGTTGTTGTCCATCACCTGGCGTTTCTTCTTCAGGTGGTTCGACTTCTTCTGGCTCTTCTTCATTGGCCGGTATGTTAACAGATGTTTGGGCAGCATCACTTTCCTTACCATCTTGAACCGCTTTTACAGTGAAGGTATATGTGCTATCAGGTTCAGGATTTTCAATCGTAAGTGATGTTTCAGATGTTGTCGTGAGCTCTTGGGCTCCGCCATCATTAATAGCGCCGGTTACCACAAACTGAGTATTATCTTTGTCTTTATGTTTCCATACGAGTTCGATCGTATTGGCTTCTTTATTATATTTGGCATTGAAACCATTCGGTGCTTCAAGCTTATCGAACTTTTCAGAGACTGTTTTTGGTGCATTTCCTTTGACAGCGTACTCTGTAATAATTTGATCACTTGGTGTATATTCACTTGCTAGTTTTGCAGGGTTGCTACCTTTTTCAATCGCCACTTTTTCAACAGAGTTAGGCATTTTGAAATCAGCTGTTTCTTTCCCTTCTGAAGCATATTGCATAATGTTTTTAAAGAGCATTTGGGCAATCTTCTGATCGTAACCGTTTGATGGTAGGTAAGTCTTCCTACTTTCATATCCGGTCCAAATTGCTGCCGTATAATTCGTTGTATAACCAGCAAACCAGGCATCTGGTGTTGCACCGTTAGGGATATCATACTTTTGTTTTTCTTCTGCTGTATAATTTGTTGTTCCTGTTTTTCCAGCTACAGGTAATCCCTGGATATTTGCTGTTGTACCGGTACCGCTTGAGATAGCTGTCTTCAGCATATCTGTAATCATAAAGGCAGTGTAATCATTCATCACCGCTTCACTTTCAGGTGTGGTGTCAATCTTCGTACCATCACGCATTTCAATGGCTTTGACAGTATGAGGATCTGTATAGAAACCTTCATTGGCAAATGCGCTATAAGCACCTGCCATTTCCATTGGAGAAACGGCCTTTGTACCAAGTACAGATGACTCATAATACTCATCTTTAAAGTTAAAGCCTAGTCGATTAGCAAATTCCATTGATTGCTCAGTGCCCACTTCTTGAATAGCTTTAACAGCAGGTATATTCCGTGACTCTGCCAATGCTTGGCGCATAGTCATCGTCCCTTTAAACGAGTTATCCCAGTTATTTACTTCGGTTCCTTCACTGTATTTATATGGCTCATCAACAAGTGTATGATAAGTGCCCCATTGATTAAATTCAATGGCAGGTGCATATCCGGCGATCGGTTTAAATGTTGAACCTGCTTGACGTTTTTGGTCTGTGGCAAAGTTGAAGCCACGTTTTACTTCTTGATTCCGTCCGCCGCCAATCGCCCGAACTTCACCATTACTTGAATCTAATAAAGTAATCCCTGCTTGGAATTCTTCATCTGGATATTGTATGACATCTTCGCTATTTAAGATATTTGAAACATATTTTTGGATATCTTTGTCTGCTGTTGTATGAATTGTTAAACCATCGGAAAAGATATCGAGGTCAGGGTATTTTTCAGTTACTTCATCAATGACAACATCGACAAATGAATCATATGGTGTATCATCTTCTATTTCTCTTTCACCTTCAGGAACTAACCCTTCAGTGATAGGAATAGATTGTGCTTCAGTCTTTTGCTCTTCGGAAATGAATCCATGTTGGTTCATTAAAGATAAAACAATGTTACGTCGTTTTTCAGCATTTTCTGGATGAGTAAACGGGTTATAGTTGTTTGGACTTTGCGGCATCCCTGCAAGTAATGCGGCTTCATGTAACTCCAGTTCATCCAAATCTTTACCAAAATATAAACGTGATGCTGTTAAAACACCGTGACTATTTTCTGACATGTAAATTTTATTCACATACATTTCAAAGATTTCTTGCTTTGTATATTTTCGTTCCAATTGGAATGAAAGCCAAGCCTCTTGTGCTTTACGGCTAATTGTTTTTTCATTATTTAAGAATGAGTTCTTTACGACCTGTTGTGTAATCGTACTAGCGCCCTCAGAACCAAAACCTTTTGTTACGTTGGCGATAACTGCTCCACCTAATCGAATTAAATCCATGCCATTATGTTCATAAAAGCGAACATCTTCTGTTGCTAGAAAAGCATTTTCAACAAGGTCGGGTATATCTTCATATTCAACATAATCTAAATTTCCAGCACCGACTTCCGTAATTTTTTCTCCATTTATATCGAGAAGTACCGACGGAATAGGGTCCTTTAATAGTGCTGGATCTAGCTCGGGAGCATCCTTAACCATAAAGGCAAATGTAGCTGCGCCTGCAATCATCCCAACAATACCGAGTGCAATTAATGTGAGAAAAATCTTCTTGAATAGCGTTTTCCCTGATTTTTTCTTCTTCGGTTTAGGTGATTGCTGTTGTTGTTTTCGGCGCTCCTCCCTAGATTTATACTGTTCTGACATATAAGTCCTTCCTTTCTATCTCAAACCTTATGTTGAGCTATCAAGCTGATAAATGTTATCTAATATCTTAATATAATCAATTCTTGGTTGAAAGCCAAGTATTATGCGATGCCCTTTTTCTCTCACTTCATCCTTTGTCATCGATTTCCTTCCACCATTTTCCATACGTTCCCAAAAAACGAGTAATTCCTTAGCCTCTAGTAAAAATAACTCGTCAGTTGTCGAAAAGCGTAAAATGACAAAGCAAATGCCCCTTTGTTTAATGATGTTCCTCATATGTTCAATTTGATGTAAATGGAAGTTATTAAAAGGAAATGAAGTAGTGTTTTTAGTTTCCTTTGCTTCGAAATCAATATACTTACCCTTATAAATGCCGTTATAGTCAGTTGTGGATGCCTGTTTAAAGTATGCTTCTTTAATAACGGCTGCACTTCTTGCAGGATAATCCACTTGAACAATCTGTACTGGTGTTGGTTTCTTGTGTATGACCGCGATCCCTCTATCTAAGTAATATTGGTTGCTGTCGTTAATATCGTCCTCCAATGTCATACCTCTTTTACCATATGACGGATTCTTGCGTTTACTTTTTTCTAATGTGCTTTTTTCTGCAGGTACGTATTTCCTCCCGTTCGGGTAATGAAATGCCATAGACTTCACCTCACAAACTATACCTTATCATACCAGAAGCAAGATGTAATCGGGTGGTCAAAAAGCACTAATCCAACAAGGTGTACTTGTTTTGTAATATTTGACGTAATAGAAGGCAAAAATGTTTCATTTTCTTTTCAGTGTTGCCGTTTAGTCATATTTTCAAACGTTTATTCATATGCTGTCGAAAGAAGGTCATTATATAAAAAATCCTTCTTTCTTTGCCGAATCAGTTCTAGTTTTGTCAATCGCAAAGGAGAAAGAAATAGGAAAGCGAATGTACATTATATCAAAGACGCGACCTTAAAGGAGGCATGACTTGTCAATGAAACCCAATATGACAGAAAAACAAGAATTGTTACTCATGCTAGAGGATATCTATAATCAATTGGAGGCTTTAGAGACAGCTGTGCAAAAGAATCTACAACAATTAAAGTTCAATCAACAAGAAGAACAAATAGAAAAAGTAGAAGCGTGTCATGAAAAGTTAGAGGAATTAGAAAAGTTTCCGATGGACGAGCTTCATCAACAAGATACGACGGATTCACATTTTGTGAAATACAAACTTGGTTATCGCTAATCATTTACGAGTAGTATAGTCGTAAGCTACAATAAGGTTAGCTCATCTATGATTTTTACAGAATGACTGGAGATGAACATGATGAACAAGCTAGCCAAACACTCAAAAGAGATGTTAATGCATTTGGATTGGATAGAGAAGCGCTATATAGATGGTAGAAAAGAAAATAAAAAAGCGGATTTTTTCGGCGAAGTTAAGCCGTATGCAGACAAGGTGAAACAAGAGTTGGATGTATGGAAGGAAGAAGCACTTCATTTTTTACAGTCCAAAGCAACAAAGAAGCTGTGGCCGATGCAAATTAATTCCGCCTATGACCAAATTGAAACATGCTCCATTCAAGCCTTTTACCCTGAAACAAGTAAATCGAGATTTACAAATCAATTGCAGTCTGCAAAATATGTTGTTGAGACGTTGTTAAGAATCGTAGAAGAAAGTGAAGTGTGAACAAGCCTAAGACAGAGGATTTAAAGCTCCTAACTTCGGGCGAATGAAATAATTGAGCGACTTTTTCTTACACAGAATGAGTGGAAAGGGAGAGCAAGCTTCAGTATAAATTATAGAAGGAAAAAGGAGTCACTAAAAAAGTGACTCCTTTTTCCTTCTGAGTTATGAATGTTTTTTCCTATTTCATAGTAATTAGGGATCCGTCTTTAAAAAAACTTTCAGGAATGACAGCACCTAATGATTCTAATTCACGAACAAGATTTCGATAATCCAAAATGGAAATTTCATTGTGGATATAAGCTCGTTTAGAGAAATCTAGTAGTTGGTTCGCGTGATCTGGCTTAACTTCCTTCACTTGTTGAAACTTCTGCTTTAGCTCGTGAATATTCATTTGAATCTTCCTCCCCCAAATAATGAAATAATCTTAAAAGGATACTCATCCAATCATGCGATGAAATATGAAGTTTTAAAGAAATGTAGGAAAAAACAAATCTTTAAATTTATAGTAACACGAAATAAATAGATTGTTTATTTTTCAAAAATTTAAACTTCCGACAAAGTTCAACAATTAATGACAGATTGAAAAGTAAGGATATCTTTTCTAAAATGGAAATATTATTGAGGATAATCACCTAATTCGCCTATTCATCATACAGTATAATGATGATGAATAAGGAGGATGTTTGCCCATGTTTGGCCGTAAAAGAAATGAGAAAAGTAAACGAAATATGCCTGTTGCATGGAGCTTTAATCCATATTATGCACCTTACCAATCTAATATGTCCTACCCTGCTGAAATAAGACAACTGCCGGTAATGCAGTCCGTTCCACACCCAATAATGAATGGACAACAACAGCCATTATGGAATCAATCTCAAATGAATTATGCTTACACGAATAATTATCCCTATCAGACAATTCCATATGGGAATATGTATCCACCTCAACATGATGTAAATAATCACCAACCAAACTACCCTTTACAGGATAGTCCGAATTATTTTCACAATCCACTCGAGCCCAATGAACAGCCGGTAAATAAATCTTATAATATGCAAAGCCAATATAACACCATGAACCCTTATCCAAAACAATCTTTTGTTGCGAAACAACCTAGTAATGTTCAATCGATTATGAATAGCTTTAAGTCACAAGATGGTTCACTTGATTTTAATAAGATGATGGATACAGCGGGACAAATGATGAATGCTGTAAACCAAGTGTCATCAATGGTAAAAGGGGTCGGTGGTTTCTTTAAGGTGTAGGGTTTAAATGCTAATAAGATGATCATAAGGTTCATTGATGAATAAGTAAAAGGCAATGTTCTTTAAGGTGGCAATTATTAATTGGATTAATGCAGACATATACTTACTTTGGCCATGTGACCGCAAAAAATCACATGGCTTTTTATGATGACTTGTTTCAGACATGTCATCATAAAAAAGAGGTAATGCACAGTAATATTTGGCCGCCCTTTTTTCTTCCATTTGAAAGGCTATTTAATAAATATAAATCTGAATGAAAGGTCCTGTATTCGGAAATGGGGGAATTATCAAAAAAATATTGACAATAATGTAGGAAAGATGAAAAATAGTTAGCATGACGAAAGAAGCAGAAGGGGGAAAGAAATGGTTCGTTATATCCAGCAAATGATTATCGTCATCTTTCTTATTTTATTTCTAGCAACTTTACCATCAATCGTTTTAGTTAACCCTACTAATGGTACGGTTAGTTTGAATTTTGCTCAATTTCCATCAATGGTAGGAAATTTCTTTAAAGAGTTGAGCACCGGCAGCTTAGGTACATATTATGTAGGGATGGAGCAAAGGTCGATTGCTTCAGAAATTGGAGATAATTTTTTCACTTCCTTTTATATTGTTTTTGTGGGTGTATTACTTTCAATTCTATTAAGTTTATTATTCGGTATTTTCTTAAGTCGATTTTACTTAACAAAAATTTTCCGTGTCATGATGAATATTATCTCAACCATTCCAGATTTTATTTTTATTATTTTTGCTCTACTCTTTGCGGTGAATATTTATAAATGGACGGGCTTTAGAGTCGTCTCCTTTTTACCGAATGGAGGTGCATTGAATATTTGGTTCCCGATGGTTCTTGTT
Source organism: Cytobacillus sp. FSL R5-0569 (assembly GCF_038007265.1). Lineage (NCBI taxonomy): Bacteria > Bacillati > Bacillota > Bacilli > Caryophanales > Bacillaceae > Cytobacillus > Cytobacillus sp. FSL R5-0569. The sequence continues at coordinate 2,964,461 of NZ_JBBOWW010000001.1, read as the reverse complement.
GCGATTGCTCCTTCTATTTATCTATTTAAATTGATTTCTGAGAGGTACTTTTTAATAGCTGGAGAAGATTATATTCGTACAGCTGTAGCAAAAGGCTTGAAAGTTGATCGTATTAATTTTCAGCATGTGTATAAAAATATTGAGCCGTTTCTCGTAGCTGATTTGGTGAAAGTTTTATCCCTTGCCATCGGTAATTTATTTATTGTGGAATATTTGCTCAACGTGTCAGGTCTAACCAAGTTTGTTTTTCAAAGTTTTGGTGATCCTCAGCCTATTGCCATCGGGCTATTTGGCATGCTATTCATTTCTCTACTTGTCTTTGTAGTTATTAGACTTTTACTTTATTTATTTAAACGAGGGTTTATTTATGAATAAGATATATAATCGAAATTACGCATTGTATTTAGGTATAGTTAGTGTAACGATTGTCTTATTTTTTACGGTATTTGGTCCGAAAATAGCACCACACTCCATCTTCATGGCCTTAGAGGTGAAGTATATTGATGGCGATGTCATTTCACCACCATTAAAACCATTTGAATCAATGGCTTACCCTTTAGGGACTGATCGGTGGGGGTACGATTTATTATCAATGATACTTTATGGTTTGCGATATACGGTGTGGATTGCCATTGCAGTTGCTACGATAAAGATGATAATCGGTACAGTACTGGGGATGTTTATTGGTACATGGAAAAAAACACCGTCTTTCATTATCGCTTTTGAAGGAGCTTGGAGTTATGTACCTGCATTTTTAATTTTATATTTCTGCTTGTTGCCTATTAATTTTGGTTCTATATTGGAAACGCCTATTCTTATAGCATATTTCATCGTTATTGCCTCACTTATTGGTACTCCTAGTATCGTATCTTCTGTTCGGCAAAAAACAGCTGAAATTTATAAAAGAGATTTTGTTTTGGCATCAATGACTCTTGGTGCAAAGAGGTGGAGGCTGTTATGGCGTAACGTGTTTCCCCAATTAAAAGAATCTTTACTTGTGATGTTCACAATGGAAATTGTTTATGTGATTACAATCATGGGACAGTTAGCTTTATTAAATATTTTTATCGGTGGAACGATTGTTAGAAATGATCCTGTTATCTATTTATCGGTTACAAAAGAATTATCTGGTCTTGTTGGACAAGCGAGAGAGAATTTGATGGGCAATCAATATATTTTAATGGTGCCACTTATCATTTTGTTAATAACCACGATATCTTTTAGCTTATTAACCGCGGGGTTAAAAAATAAATTCCAAACAGATTATGCTAGAATGCCTTGGATCAAAACTGGAATTAAACCAAAAGGGAGACCAACACGAAAAAGATTAGGAGTAAAGCGATTTTTAAACTTTAGTTTACATAAAGTAGGTTTTGCTATCCTTTTACTATTATTTGTTTTAGGTGGTATATTTGTTAATCAATATAGTGATTCGAAAATTGGTGTAACAAATGAAAATAAAGGAGACTATTCTTTAGAGCTTTCCATGGAAAGTGCAAATGAGTTTACAGTGAAAGAAGAAGTGTCAGTTAAGAACGAATCAGAAGATAAATGGAAAGAGCTCATTTTTTTTGCACCGAGAAATTTAGCTCAATTAGAACTGAATGAAATCATTGTAAACCAGGAAAATCTACCATATGAAATAAAGGATGACGTTTATTACATTACGTTACCTAAAAAATGGCAAGGCGAGAGTCAATTTGATGTGCAATTTAACTATAGAATGAGAGGAATAGAGGATGCTGATATTTTCCAAGACTGGTTTTTTACCTTAGCACCATATAAAAACGGAAGATGGGCAGAAGCGACAAAAGATAATCCATATATTCATCATCATCATGCATTATTGTCTTCATTTAAAGTGAGTTATGACCTTCAACCAGGATATGCATTTATATCTTCTGCTATTGAGAATGACAAGGAAGAGGTTTCCATCGATGATGTGAAGAATTTCTCCTTTTCTATTGTATCTGATAATTGGGAGAAAAGTGAAAGGATTACACAAAAGGATACGCAGGTTAGCTTTTTGCATCAATCTTCATCACGGAAGGACTTAGCTGAAGAAGAGATCATGGCAGTTTTTGATTATTTTGAAGAGGCGATAGCACCTCTACCATTTAAGCAAGCAGATATTTTTATTAGCGATTCCTTGGAAACTGAGAGTGTGCCTGGTATGGTCATGCTGAATCCAGAAGAAGCTCGGAATCCATATATATTAGCTAAAGAGGTGGCTGCTCTCTATTATGCATCGGCTATCAGTCAGGATCCTCAAAATGATAGCTGGATTGGATCGGGTCTATCGCATTTAGCTGCTTATCAATACGGCGTTGATCAAGGTGAGGAAAGTAAGCAACAGGCTTTGGCTTACTTACAAGAAGAATTAGGGACATTAGAAAAGCATGTGAATGGAAGCCAAGTATCCAATACCAATATCAATGAGGTTGAACATGAAGCCATATTAAATGCACAACCTGCTTGGGAAATAATCGAATTAATCGAAGAACATTACGCTTATAGAGGGATTAGTCCCGAAGAAGTAGGTGAGAAATATTTATCTTCCTTTTACGAACAGTTTGCCGGAAGAGAAGTAGATACTGAAATTTTCCTTCAGTTTACACGAGACTACTTCAGTGTACCTTCAGGAGCTTTTAATCAGTGGTTAAATACAGAAGCAAGTAGAAAATAGATTTACTACTTGCTTTACAGTCATTATATTATTGTAAGCTGATCCTTTTACCTTTTGGTTTAGGCACTTTTACGATGAGTAAGCCATTTGTGTGAGAAGCTTGAATGGTGCTTTCATCGATAATAAAAGGTAAAGGGATCGTCCTAGTTGATTGTTGGAATGCCTGTTTTTTTTGATATATTTGTTGTAAGTCATCTTCACTTGTCTCAATATCGAGTCGGTGAATCGTAATTTTAATATAATTATTAATGGCATTCAATTCAATTTGTTCACGGTTTATGCCTGGTAGTTCCGCTTTTATAATATAATCATCGGCGTTTTCATTTACTTCTACATGAAAAGAAGTAGCGAAAGGAAACGGATTTTTAAAAAAGTCGTCCATTGTCTGCATGAAGTTTTTTACAGGTTTATCATGAAAAAACTGATTCATGGATTTCATTAAATCTCCGAACGGCTCCTTTCTTTTTTCACTCATGTAACTCCCTCCCAAATAAATCAAACATTCCTTTTATTCTATGCACTCGATAAAGTTTGGGTGATTTTAAAACTCAAATAGGCTAGATGGAATAATATTCTAATAAATAAATCGTAAAAAAACCTTTTTCTGCGAACGTTTATTCGCTAGAATAAAGTGATGAGGTGAAGAACGTGAAGGTGAAAAAGAATTTACAAGAACTGATTAAAGAGCTCAAGCAATCCGATAAATTTGGAGAACAAATAACGTATTGGCATACATTGGAAGAGAAGGAAGCGCAAGTAGCGGATATGCCGATTGGACTAGATCCTCATTTAATGAGCGCCTTAGAAAAAAGAGGAATATCCCGTCTGTATACTCATCAGCGCTCAAGTTACGATGCCGTTATGGCTCATCAGTCCATTGTTGCTGTTACACCAACAGCGTCGGGAAAGACCTTATGTTACAATTTGCCAGTATTGCAGACTATCATAAATAATCCACAAGCAAGGGCCTTATATTTATTTCCTACAAAAGCACTTGCTCAGGATCAGAAAATGGAAATCAATGAATTGATTGAAGAGTCATCTCTTTCCGTTAATAGCTATACATATGATGGTGACACGCCTTCAAATATTAGACAAAAAGTGAGAAGAGCTGGCCATATTGTTATGACTAATCCGGACATGCTTCATTCAGCAATTCTTCCACATCATACGAAATGGGTATCATTATTTGAAAATCTTCGTTTTATTATTATTGATGAATTACATATTTATCGCGGTGTATTTGGTTCTCATGTAGCCAATGTTCTACGGAGGTTATTAAGAATCTGTGAGTTTTATGGAAGTAAACCCGTTTTTATATGCACTTCTGCGACTATTGCCAATCCCCTTGAACTTGCAGAGGAGCTAACAGAAACAAATATGAAATTAATTGACAATAATGGTGCGCCGAGCGGCCGTAAACATTTTGTGTTTTATAATCCACCGCTTGTCAATAAGCCATTAAATATAAGGAGAAGTGCGACACTCGAGGTAAGAAGGCTAGCAAGTGAAATGCTAATGAACAAAGTACAAACGATTATTTTTGCTAAAAGCCGTGTGAGAGTGGAAGTATTACTTAAGTATTTACAAGAGCTAGTCAAGCATAAGATTGGACCGAAAGCAATCAGAGGTTATCGTGGCGGTTACCTTCCATCTGAGAGAAGATCGATTGAAAAGGGTTTGCGTCATGGAGAGATATATGGAGTTGTCAGTACAAACGCACTCGAACTTGGCGTCGATATTGGTCAGCTGCAAGTTTGTATTATGACTGGTTATCCAGGGACAATTTCTAGTTCTTGGCAGCAAGCTGGTAGAGCTGGGCGTAGACATAGTGAATCACTCGTTATTATGGTTGCTAGCTCAAACCCATTAGATCAATATATCATTGATCATCCTGATTATTTCTTTAAACGAAATCCAGAAACAGCAAGAATCAATCCAGATAACTTAATCATTCTCATTGATCATATTAAATGTGCTGCCTATGAATTGCCTTTTAAGAAAGGAGAGTCATTTGGTCGCTTTGAAACTGAAGAAGTATTAGAATATTTATCTGAAGAACAGGTACTGCACGAAAATCTAGACAAGTATTATTGGATGAATGATTCTTTTCCAGCTCATAATGTCAGTTTACGGTCCGCATCGCAAGAGAATGTTGTCATAATCGATCAATCAGATGTGGCGGATGTGAAGGTGATTGGTGAGATGGACCGTTTTTCTGCGATGACATTGTTACATGATGAAGCCATCTATCTCCACCAAGGTACTCAATTTCAAGTTGAGTATTTAGATTGGGAAGAGAAAAAAGCTTTTGTACGAGAAGTGGCAGTCGATTATTATACAGACGCCAACTTAGCTGTCGAATTAAAAGTATTAGAGGAAGATAAAACAAAGCGAATTGGAAACGAACAGATTGGCTATGGTGATGTGAGTGTAACGGCAATGGCAACGATATTCAAAAAAATTAAATTTGATACGCATGATAACATCGGCTCTGGACCCATTTCTTTACCAGAAGAAGAATTGCATACAAGTGCTACGTGGGTGACCTTTTTTGCAGAAGGATTGATGTTCGGAAAAGAACGACTGGAGCAAGGTTTAATTGGAGCCGCTCATGCCCTTAAAGCAATCGTGCCATTATTCGTTATGTGTGATCAGACGGACGTTCATGTCGTTCCGCAAGTAAAAGCTATTCATAATGAAAAACCAACATTATTTTTCTACGATAAATACCCTGGCGGTGTAGGATTAAGTGAGAAAGTCTACGATGAAATTGATCAACTAATAAGAGAAGCCATCTCAATGATTGAGAGATGTCCTTGTGAAACGGGTTGTCCTTCTTGTATTGGAACAGATCTTTCTTCTGAGACGGCTAAAGGTGATGTGTTAAAGTTATTTCAAACATGGCTATAAGGAGTAGGTGAGAAGTGTGTCATTAAAAAATAAATTGAATCGTTTACAATCACATATGTCTCATACTACCGAAAAAAAAGTAGAAGTAGAGCAGAAGTCCCCATCCGTTTTCCCTTTCCAAGACGTATGGCAACAACACCATGTTTCGCCTTATCATGATATAGAAGGTAGTACTTGTCTCATTAGAGAAATTCATTATCCCCTAGATTATTTACATGGAAATTACCGCTTTCAAGAATTATACAAGGTCATTGAAAAATGGAACGAAACTACCGAGTGTCACCCGTTAACAGCGAGAGGCCATCAAGCAGAGGATTTGTTCTTTTTTGATACTGAAACGACAGGGCTTGGAGGTGGAGTAGGCAATACGATTTTCTTATTAGGGTATGCGAGCGTGAGTCGAAAAGGCGTCACTTTAAAACAACATATATTACCTGACCCTGGAGGAGAAATCGCTTTATATAAAAGCTTCTTAGAATCAATTGATTATACAACCATGGTGACCTATAACGGTAAAGCGTTTGATTGGCCCCAGTTACAAACACGGCATACATTAATTCGAGAACATTTACCCAAACTACCGCCATTCGGTCATTTTGATTTATATCATGCTTCAAGAAGGTTATGGAAACATAAACTTGAGCGGACGAAGTTATCTATTGTTGAAAGAGAAGTATTAGGAGTAAAAAGAGAGGATGATATCCCAGGTTATCTTGCGCCGATGATTTACTTTGATTATTTAGATACTAAAAACCCTGAAGGCATGCTAGGTATAATTAAACATAATGAAATAGACATCCTCTCACTGATCACATTATATATCCACTTGTCTAACCAATTACTAGGGTTAGATAAAGAGCAAACCACAAGAGAAGCCTATGAGACAGCAAGGTGGTTTAGCTCTATTGGTGAAATCAAAAAAGCGCAAGAGGGGTATGAAGAATTAGCACAAATGAATGATGTGGCAGGTATAAAAGCGAAACATCAGCTGGCTTGGCAGTTAAAAAAGAAAAAGCAATGGGGGAAAGCAGCAGAGTTATGGCAGATGGTTTCCTCTGATGGTGATGACCAAGAAAAATTTAGCGCATGTGTTGAGTTGGCAAAAATATATGAACACAGGCTGCCTGATCTCATGAGAGCGATACAATATACAGATAAGGCGTTAAAGCAAATTGAAACGAAAGAGAAATATAAAAAGCATAAAGAGAGTCTGTATAAACGGCGTGAAAGACTCTTAAGGAAATTACAGAAAAGAATCCACCAGGATGAGTAATTGTCCCGGTGGAAAGCTTTGTTTATATACCTGAAGTATTCATTAAAATGACTCCCCAGCCATCAGGGTCTGCAAATGTGAAACCCTTCTCCTCCCAGTACGGGTTCTCTGGTAAAACAGAGTGGTATCCCAAGCTATGCAACCTATTTTTTATTTCTAGGATTTCTGATAATTGAGGAATATAAAAAACTAATAGGTCTTCTTTTGTAGGTGAAGGAACAGGCTGTCCAGATTCGTGTTGGATTATTTCTAAGTGATAACTAGCATTTGGTAAACCAATCATTATACCTTGATATCCACTATGACCTTGGAAAGACCCTATCTTTTGTAACCCTAAACCGCTGCAATAAAACCGTTCTATTTCTGTTAGTTGATTTGTCGGACGTGCGACTCTTACTTGAGCAACAGCTGCGCCGTTTGACCATATCTTTGTCATTGGAAAACCTCCATTTCTTTCTTCAATCCTATTATAGAAAGAGGAAAGGTTCTTTGCCGACAGATTGCTGTCTGAAATTTTATAAGACTTTAGACTTACTTCGTTTGCGGCATTCGGATTTGTATTTGTAAAAAAACACCACTAAAAAGGACAACTTTCTTAGTTGTTTTATAAGATATTTCCTTGTACAATATTCCGTGTATGAAATGAATGCTAATTGCGAGGATGATATTTAAATGTACAGAGCTATTTTATATATTTTCTTTTTTGTCGTTATTATTACAGCCGTGTTTATGACCACGATGAAGGATAGTTTTTATAGTTTACTATTTATATAATGAAATAATTTGGGTGCGATTATAGGTGAATTTCTCAGGGCAGATTTCCTAACTTCTCATAGAATGAAAAAAAGGTTTTTTTATCGATTGAGAGGAGAGATTTTTATGCACCAATTTCCACCTAAACCAAATGACTTGCAACCGATTGTTCATCCAACTAATCATCATGTTAACCATGTTTATGAGACCATCATTATTCCACATTTTCATCCCAGTCATACGACAACAGTGAAACATATTAATTATCAGCATGTACATTTCAATCATCCTTCTTCAGAAGTACCGGCTTTACATGGGCAAGTACCGTATCGCCCTTTGCCAGTTCATCCTTTCAACAAAAGGTTTAGAAGATATTGAACATGAATCACTAAAGGGCTCATAATATTGTATGGGTCCTTTTTTAATTATTCACTAATAGCGTGAGAAAAAGAATATACAACATGTATTTGAAGGGCATATTATGATTGAATTTCGGTTTGCTATCCGAACTTTCTCAATAATGAGCAAAGTGAGGAAAGAAAGCTGAGAAACTTGCTCGTAAATATACGATTAATGTAGGAATAAAAATAAAGCTGGTTTAAAAAGTTCACTTATTAGAAAAGATTGGTTCGACATATAAGGGAAGAGAAACTCTATCATTTCCAGGTATCATCACGTTAAAACTAAAGATATCTTGTCCTCTCTTTATAATCTTTCGATTTAAATAAGGGAATATGTTAAAATTAGGCTAATAAGTATTTGAAATAGACGCAAGGAGAAGTTAAAATTGGTAAAAGTAACCACTGTATCAGGTTATAAGCCTTTCGAATTAGGAATTTTTAAAAAAGATGAACAAGCAGTGACGTATATTAAAAGAGCCATAAAAAAACAATTGCTTTCATTACTTGATGAAGGATTAGAGTGGGTGCTCATTAGTGGACAGCTTGGAACGGAGCTATGGGCTGCAGAGGTCGTGTACGAGTTGCAGGAGGAAGGATTTGAACACTTACAGTTAGGTGTGATTACGCCTTTTTTAAATGTAGAGGGGAATTGGAAAGAAGATAATAAGGAATGGTATGAATCAATTGTAGCAAGTGCTGATTATGTTGATGCAGTTTCGCGTAAGCCTTATGAAAATCCTAATCAATTTAAAATGAAAAACATTTTTCATCTATCGAAGAGTGATTGTCTTATCCTTTTTTATGATACGGAAAAAGAAGGGTCTCCCAAATATTTATTTGAAGAGGCACTTAATTATCAAAATAAAAAAAATTACTCCATACATCAAATCTCGTTTTATGATATACAATTAATAGTAGAAGAAGATCAAATGACCCAAGATGGATTTTAACGCGTGAAACCGATAAATTAAATTGACAAAAGTGTTGTTATTTGAAAAAATAAAGAATACTATTGGCGATACTAGAGGTGAGTATAATGCTATCTGATAAAGTAAAATTAACGAGTAAGGATATATTAGAAAAAGAATTTAAAACCGCCATGAGAGGCTACAAACCTGAAGATGTAGATAAGTTTTTAGATTTAATTATTAAAGATTATGAAACCTTCCACACTGAAATTGAAGAATTACAACATGAAAACTTGAAATTAAGAAAAGAACTTGAGGAGTCTAATAATAAAAGACCTCAAGCAGCTTCTCAACCAGCTGGTACAACAAATTTTGATATCCTTAAAAGGTTATCAAATTTAGAGAAGCATGTATTTGGGAGTAAATTGTACGATTAATTAAACATTAGTGACTTTCAAAAAAGCCCTTGCTATTCATAAGAATATTACATATAATATTCGTTGTATCATTAATAACGTTCGGGTAATCGCTGCAATTTTTTAAATTGTAGAGGAAAGTCCATGCTCACACAGGCTGAGATGCCAGTAGTGTTCGTGCCTGGCGAAGACATAAGCTAGGGCAACTTTAACAGTTGACGGCAGGGAAAATACCTAAGTCTTTTTAAAGATAGGGTATGAATACCTATAAAAGTGCCACAGTGACGAAGTCTTCTCAGAAATGAGAAGAGTGGAACGAGGTAAACCCCGCGAGTGAGAAACCCAAATTATGGTAGGGGCACTTTCCTAAAGGAAATGAACTGATAGGAAGGACAGGCGTATTCGTCTGTAGATAGATGATTACCACTATGTACGAGGCAATACATTGCCGTTTGTAGTACGTAGAACAAAACATGGCTTACAGAACGGAATTAATGTAAAAAAAGAAATTATAGGCTCTCCTATTATAAGGAGAGCTTTTCTTTCAATTAAAGAATAGAAATCAGTTAATTAGGTGTACTTTAATAAACGAAATTATATGCTTAGACTTAATAAACTTTCTGTTAAGCGAGACCGAATAAGAGATAAAAGGATGAACGTTGTGTCTAAATTTCAATTGATTGCCACCTCTGCAATGGGGCTAGAGGCACTTGTAGCCAAGGAAGTTCGTGCGCTTGGCTATGAATGTCAAGTTGATAATGGAAAAATCACTTTTGAAGGTGATGCGCATGCGATTGCACGAAGCAATATGTGGTTAAGAACTGCTGATCGTATCAAAATCAAAGTGGGAGAATTTAAAGCAAAAACTTTTGATGAATTATTTGAGAAAACAAAGGCTTTACCATGGGAAGCATTTCTTCCGGAAAATGCAGAGTTTCCTGTTTCGGGTAAATCCGTTAAGTCCAAACTATTCAGTGTTCCTGATTGTCAAGGAATTGTAAAAAAAGCGATTGTCGAACGATTGAGGCATCATTATAAAACAAATGGTTGGTTAGATGAGAATGGCCCATTGTACAAGATTGAAGTGGCTCTTCTTAAGGATGTAGCAACAATAACAATCGATACGAGTGGAAGTGGATTGCATAAAAGAGGTTATCGAACTGGACAAGGTGAAGCGCCAATTAAGGAAACTTTAGCAGCTTCACTGATCATGCTTACTAATTGGCATCCAGACAAACCATTTGTCGATCCTTTTTGCGGGTCAGGAACGATCCCTATTGAAGCTGCTTTAATAGGTCAGAATATCGCTCCTGGTTTTAACAGAGAATTTGTTTCAGAAGGTTGGGGCATTATCCCTACTAAAGTTTGGGATGAGGTAAGAATGGAAGCGGAAGATCTTGCTAATTATGATCAACCACTAGACATTACTGGAACGGATATCGATCATCGAATGGTGAAAATTGCTGAAGAGAATGCTTTTGAAGCGGGACTTGGCGATCTTGTGCAATTTAAACAGATGCAAGTACGTGATTTTACAACAACAAAGGACTACGGTGTCATTGTAGGAAATCCGCCATATGGTGAGCGGTTAGGTGATAAACCAGCAGTCCAAAGAATGTATAAAGAAATGGGTGAAGCTTTGTCTTTACTTGATACATGGTCTATTTATATCCTTACTTCTGATGAAGAATTTGAACAAGTGTTTGGAAAACCTGCAACAAAGAAAAGAAAACTTTTTAATGGGTTTATTAAAACAGACTACTATCAATATTGGGGCAAGCGACCTCCACGCAATAATTAATGGACTCTCCATGAGATTTATGATTGTATTTCTCTTTTTAAAGCAGGTATATGATGCCATAAAAGTGAATAGAATACATATATCGAATGGTTCATGGAGGTCATGATAATGAAAGATACGCAAATTGATTTTCACAAAATAATGCAAGCAATTGATGGATCTATACAAGCGATATCAACAGATCAAATGAAAGATAGTGATGCACTAAAAAAATTGCAATCTGCCCAACAAGAAATTAGGCATGCATTATCGTATTCATTATCAAAAATAAATTAAAGAGATAGTAATCGCTTATCGAAACCTTGTATGATTGAGGGGTTTCGACTTTTTTTTGCTACAATAGGGTTCATAAAAGAAGAAAACGGGGGAACGTCATGCAACAGAGTCAGATGCCGTTTACGGTTGAAAAAACAGAATCATTCTACGAGAAACTTGGGGATTGGATTGGTGATGTATTCTATGATCTACTTCCAGAGAGTGGATTTGATATACGCGATGAACAAATTTATATGGCCTTCCAATTAGAAAATGCGATGAAAGATCGAAAGGTCGTATTTGCTGAAGCAGGAGTGGGAACAGGAAAAACCATAGTCTATTTATTATATGCCCTTTGTTACGCGCGGTACCGCCACCAGCCTGCGATTATTGCTTGTGCTGATGAAACGTTAATTGAACAGTTAGTAAAGCCAGAAGGAGATATTGCCAAGTTAGAGAAAGCTTTAAATTTAAATATCGATGTTCGTTTAGCTAAATCAAGAGAGCAATATTTATGTTTGAATAAGCTGGATAAACAGCTAGCATCGATTGATAGTGATGATATCTTTATGGATGTACACGAAAGCCTCCCATCTTTTGTTGAGGAAAATGTCTCGATGAAAAAGTTTACTCCTTATGGTGATCGCAAAAGCTATCCGGAGCTGACTGATGATCAATGGGAGCAGATTGGTTGGGACTCTTTGCAAGATTGTTTCACTTGTGAAAAACGTCACCGTTGTGGACAAACACTCCATCGCGATTATTATCGTCAATCAACAGACATCATCATTTGTTCACATGACTTTTATATGGAACATATTTGGACGAAAGAATCAAGGAAGCGAGAAGGGCAGTTACCGCTATTGCCAGAAGCTTCAAGTGTTGTCTTTGATGAAGGACATTTGTTAGAATATGCTGCTCAAAAAGCTTTAACTTATCGACTAACTGAACAAATTTTAGAGTCTTTATTAACGAGATTAATGGCGAACGATGTACGTGAAAAAACATTGCATACAATTGAAGATACAATTTACCAAAGTGAAATGTTCTTTCGCATACTATCACAAACGACTGAGAAAATTACAGGCTCTGAAAAACAAATGATTAAACGAGAGAAAGCTTTAATAGACGAGGCGAAAAAACTATTTGCCCATATTAGTCAGCTAGAAGAAGAACTCGTGTTTGAGAGTGAAATGTATGTCATTAATGAATACGAACTAAAGGTTGTTGAAGAGTATCTTGAGCAGATATCCTATTCTTTATCACTATTTATTAAAGACCAAAGTGGTATCGCCTGGTTTGAAGAAGAAAAAGAAGAAAGAACATTGATCATTATGCCGAGATTGGTAGAAGAAATTATGAGAGAGGAAGTATTCTCTCAGAACATTCCTTTTATCTTTTCATCAGCAACTTTATCTGAAGACCAATCGTTTAACTATATTGCGAAAAGCTTAGGTGTGGATGATTTTCTTTCCTTCACAGTAGAATCACCATTTGATTACGAAAATAATATGACTGCCTTGGCACCATTCTTTGAGACAGGCGACCATCAACAAAAAATGGATTATATGATTGCGCAATTAAATAAAGTGCAAGGTGGTAGTTTACTTCTTTTTTCAAAGAAAGAAGAGTTAGCATTGTTTAAAGACTATGCAGAAGGAAAACTTACCTACCCGATTTATTTTGAAGGTGAAGCAGAAATCAGTACGCTCGTTTCAAAATTCCAAAATGAAGAGCAGTCCATTCTTGCGTCGGTTCATTTATGGGAAGGGCTGGATATTCCTGGTGCATCGCTTGAAAATGTCTTTATCTATTCATTACCTTTTCCACCTAATGACCCAGTGTTCCAATCAAAAAGAGAACAAACAAGTAAGGCTTTTGAAGAGGTGGACATGCCTTATATGTTGTTGCGCATGAGACAAGGAATTGGCCGTCTTATTCGTACAAATGAGGATCATGGTACAGTGCATATATTACTAGAAGATGATCAACCTGGAGATGTGAAAGATAAAGTGTTTAAAATACTTCCTGTGGAAGTGAATATACGGTAAAAATGAAAAAGGAGAGACTTGTCTAGTCTCTCTTTTTTTGATTCTACTGGTTGATTTTTATTATATATGAATAGTTTTTTTCTTAAAATTAAGCGAAAAAACAAATGGTTAATTGAGAATGAAGCGCTGTTAGGCCAATATAGTGATATTAAACAACAAGTTTTATAGAAAGGAATATGCTAAAATAAACCTAGAAATAAGAAGGGGGAAAGACGAAGATGAATGCGACGATGTTAAGCATTGAAAAAGAGTTTTTAGCGTTTGTTAAAAAAATGATGGCTTATAAAGAGGCTGTTTCACTCATGTACTGGGATTTAAGAACCGGTGCGCCGAGAAAAGGTGCCGAGCAACGATCTGAAACGATCAGTATGTTATCTTCTGAATTATTTGCAATGTCAACGAGCGAGGAGATGGCAGCATACATAGGAAAACTAAGTAATAAAGAGGCAAAGGAGAGTCTTTCAGAACGGACAAATAGATTGGTAGAAGAATGTAAGAAAGAGTATGACTTAAACAAGAAAATACCTGCAGATGAATATAAAGAATATGTTACAATTCAAGCACATGCAGAAACGATTTGGGAAGAAGCGCGAGAAAAGTCTGATTTCGCAATGTTTTTACCCTATTTAGAAAAACTTGTGTATTATAATAAACGTTTTATCGGTTACTGGGGATATAAAGAACATAAATACGATACATTATTAGATCAATATGAACCAGGGATGACAGTAAAAACCTTAGATGAAGTGTTTGGTAAGTTACGTCAATCGATTGTTCCATTAGTGAAAGACATCGCTGACTCACTGAATAAACCAAGTACAGATTTCCTTTATGATACTTTCCCGAAGGCAAAACAAAAGGAATTCACACTGCAAATTCTTGATCAAATGGGTTATGATTTTGATGCAGGTCGTCTAGATGATACGGTACATCCATTCGCCACTGGTATTAATCCTGGAGATGTCCGTATTACAACGAGATATGACGAGAATGATTTTCGCATGGCTGTATTTGGTACGATTCATGAAGGTGGACACGCCATATATGAGCAAAATATTTCTAAGGAGTTGGTAGATACACTTCTTTGTGATGGCGCATCAATGGGAATCCATGAATCGCAATCACTGTTTTACGAAAATTTTGTTAGTCGTCATCAAGGGTTCTGGGAACATAATTTTGAACTGCTCAATCAATATGCCCCAGACCAATTTGACCGCATTACCTTAGATGAATTTTATCGTGCAATTAATGAATCTAAGCCATCTTTGATTCGTATTGAGGCGGATGAATTAACCTACCCACTTCATATTATGATTCGCTATGAATTAGAAAAGGCAATATTTAATGATGAAATAGAAGTGAAGGATTTACCACAGCTATGGAATGAAAAATATGAAGAATATTTAGGGGTTACCCCTAAAACTGATGCTGAGGGTGTGTTGCAGGACGTTCATTGGGCAGGCGGAAGCTTTGGATATTTCCCATCTTACGCGTTAGGCTATATGTACGCAGCACAATTAAAACAAAGTATGTTGAAGAGTATACCTGAGTTTGATCAATTGTTAGAAGAGGGCAATCTTACCCCTATTAGAGAGTGGTTAACTGAGAATGTCCATCGCTACGGGCGTATGAAAGAGCCATTAGAAATCATTCAATCGGCAACTGGAGAAGGCTTAAATGTACAATATCTTATTGATTATTTAACAGATAAGTATCGTGCAATTTATCAACTAAACTAGATATCGCTAGAAACGGGGAGTGGAAGATGAAACGTATTCTGCCCTTTATAATGATTGCGGTTGGAGCAAGTTTATGGGGAATTATTGGCTTATTTGTGAAGGGATTAGCTTCTGCTGGTTTCACTTCAATGGAAATCGTAGCGATTCGCGCTATTTTTGCTGTTTTATTTTTATTGCTGATAGGTGTTATCCATTATCGCCAAGAGATGAAGTTACACGCTGTAGGTGATGTACGGTACTTCCTGGGTACAGGCATTTGTAGCATCGTGTTATTCAATTTTTGTTATTTCACGACAATGAGTGAGATGAGTATTTCCATGGCAGTTATATTTCTTTATACAGCACCTGCATTTGTAACGATTCTATCATTTATGTTTTTAAAAGAGAAAATGACAATAAATAAAATTATCGCCGTTATTATGACAATGGCAGGTTGTATATTAATTGCAGGCTTAGCTTTAGGAGAGAGTCAAATAACCATTTTAGGTATAATTACTGGTTTAGGCTCAGGTATTGGTTATGCGCTTTATACAATATTTGGTAAATTTGCGCTCAACCGCTATTCTCCGTTTGCCGTAACATTTTTTACTTTTATTATCGCAGCTGTTGTGCTTATACCAATAACAAGTTTGTGGGAGAAAAGTACACTCTTCATGCAAACTGATGTAATGCTTTTAAGTGTTGGCCTAGGGCTTATACCAACAGTACTTGCTTATATTCTTTATACAAAAGGGTTAGAGAAAACAGACGGAAGTACAGCCGCAGTCATTTCCACAGTTGAACCTGTGGTTGCTACAATAATGGGTGTATTATTATTTAATGAAAGCCTTGTTTGGTTACAAGTAGTGGGGGCCCTGTTTATTGTCAGTTCAGTTGTTGTTGTGAACTTACCGCAAAAGAAAAGGAAGCGCTATACAAGCGATGAAATCACCCAATAATGACGATTATTAAGATATTTAAACATCTGAACCTATTTATTGAAGTAGGCTTAGATGTTTTTTTTGTTAGAAATGATATTGTGTGCAGAAATATCAAGAGTAAAGATGATTTTAAGAGAAGGGAACATAGACGGAGTAACGGAAAATGAGATTTTAGAAAATTACCAATAATATACGAATGATAATTGCATGAAATTCTCTATTGTTCGTTTTTTCTATCATTATCCTATTGAATTTTTGAAGTCACATGATATAATGATAGTAATTCAAATTAAATAACTTAATAGTTGTCATTCATATAATAGCGGAAATATGGTCCGCGAGTTTCTACCGAATAACCGTAAATTATTTGACTATGGGTGAGCAAGTGGAGGAGTAGTCTTTATCTGCTCTTGTTTCCACACCTTTAAAACCTAAAGGTCCTTGCTGCACTCAAGTTGAAAGTGAAGCGGATGACTTTTAGGTTTTTTGTATTATAGCCAAGGGGGATAATTATGGAGCTGCTTAAAGAAAAAATCAAACAAGAAGGAAAAGTACTTTCAGATACTGTTTTGAAGGTAGATTCTTTTCTTAATCACCAAATTGATCCTGAGCTTATGTTAGAAATAGGCAAAGAATTTGCAGCTCGGTTTAAAGAAGAAGGCGTGACGAAGATACTTACATTAGAATCTTCAGGAATTGCTCCAGCTGTCATGACTGGATTATATTTGAATGTACCTGTTGTCTTTGCTAGGAAGAGAAAATCCTTGACATTGGTTAATGATTTGTTAACTGCAGAGGTGTATTCATTTACAAAACAAGAAACCAATGAGATTTCAGTATCGCAAAAATTTATAAGTGAAAATGACCGTCTGTTAATTATTGATGACTTCTTAGCAAATGGGCAGGCAGCTCTAGGCTTAGCGGATATCGTGGACCAAGCGAAAGCATCTATCGCTGGTATGGGCATTGTCATTGAAAAGGGATTCCAAGATGGAGGAAAACAATTACGCGAAAAAGGTTATAAAGTTGAATCTTTAGCAATTGTTCAATCACTTGCGAATAGCAAGGTTACTTTTACACAAGTTGAAGAGATGGAGGAATCCTCAAAATGAATCAAAATCCGTTGAAATTAGCTTCCCTAGGAATACAACATGTGCTGGCCATGTACGCTGGAGCAGTTATTGTCCCATTGATTGTTGGTGGTGCCCTAGGTTTAACAGCAGAGCAATTAACCTATCTTGTATCAATTGATATTATGATGTGTGGGATTGCGACATTATTGCAAGTTTGGAAGAATAAATTTTTTGGTATCGGTTTGCCTGTTGTCCTAGGTTGTACATTTACAGCAGTAGGGCCGATGATTACAATCGGCGGAAACTATGGTATTACATCCATTTATGGTGCCATTCTTGTTTCTGGATTGTTTGTAATATTGGTTGCTACTTTCTTTGGTAAATTGGTTAGATTTTTCCCTCCTGTTGTAACAGGATCAGTTGTGACAATTATCGGATTAACTTTAGTTCCTGTAGCTATGAATAATATGGCTGGCGGGGAAGGTAGCCCAGATTTTGGTTCAACGGAAAATGTTATCTTAGCTTTTACAACGCTTCTTGTTATCTTAGTTTTGTATAAGTTTACAAAAGGCTTTGTACGTGCTATTTCGATTTTAATTGGTATTATTGTCGGAACGATTATTGCTTCTATCATGGGGAAAGTGAATTTTTCAGCGGTTGGCGAGGCGTCATTCTTCCATATGCCACAGCCATTTTATTTCGGAATGCCTACATTTGATTTGATTCCGATTCTTACAATGATTCTCGTGGCAATGGTCAGCCTTGTCGAATCTACGGGTGTATATTTCGCATTAGGTGATATTACAAATAAAAAATTAAAAGATAAAGACTTAGCAAACGGTTATCGTGCAGAAGGATTAGCGATCGTCTTTGGTGGTATTTTTAACGCATTTCCATACACAACTTTTTCGCAAAATGTAGGTTTAATTCAATTATCAGGTGTAAAGACCAAAAATGTTATTTATGTTGCTGGTGCATTTTTAGTCATTTTAGGGTTAGTACCTAAAATCGGTGCCTTAACAACAGTTATCCCATCTTCTGTGCTGGGTGGAGCCATGCTTGCTATGTTTGGTATGGTTATAGCATCAGGAATTAAAATGTTAAGCAAAGTAGACTTTAACTCACAAGAAAACCTACTCATTATCGCTTGTTCTGTTGGGCTAGGTGTAGGGGTTACATTTGTTCCAACGATCTTTGCGAATCTACCAGAAAATATCCGTATAATTACTGAAAGCGGAATTGTGGTTGGGAGTTTAACGGCAATTATTTTAAATATCGTTTTTAATATGCTTGGCAAAAAGAGTGGAGTAAATGAAGAGGAAGTTGAGCAAGCGAAAGCTTCTTAATAGGTAATGGAAAGCAGCTGATATTCAAGTCAGCTGCTTTTCTTTTCTTCAAAAAAAGGCGGTTCAAATCCGATTAATTAAAAGTCGATTTGATTATTCGTCTTTGATATAAAAATGGATGATAGCAGAGGAAAAAAGGATTGCTCGTTCATCGAGAGAGAAATCGTCAAAAGGGATTTGCTCGTACATCTAAAGGAAATGCAAGATATTCGAGCAAAACTCGTTTTATTAGATATGTACTACGAACTGCTGATACATAAGAAAGTATAAACGACATGCCTTTGCCTTTTGTTTCATCTATAATCGGCAAGAATCTTTTCTGTTTAGTTATTAATATATTTTTCGAACACTGAACCGAAGTCTTTTTCATGTAGTTGATTTTTACTTGAGTCAAGCCAATTAAATGAAAATTCCGTGAGTGCTTGGAATTGTTTTGCTAGATCTTGTTCACCGATTCTCGAATTATGTAGAACTTGCACAGCTTTATCAAGGCTATCATTGGCCATTTTTAACATAATTTTGTTTTCATACACTTTTTCAGCAATATATAATAAGGCCTTATATAAATCTTTCAATTCATCTACTTGTTTTTTATCAACATCAATACTGAACGGGATACTACCAAGATTAAATTTAATCTCTACATCTAAATCAATCTTACCAGCTGTTTCTAACTTTACGTCACTGACGTCAAATTGGAAGTAAGGATAACGCTTCATGACTCTTTTTGAAGAGATTGCGTTTTGTCCATCAATATGAATTAAACCTAAGTTAGTAAAGCAATATTCATCACTTTTCGTCATGATAAGAAAATAGATTTTTTCATTATCTTCATGACGTACAAAATCATCTGATTGTGTTTTATCAAAATCCTCCGGTTTTATAATTTTTCCGATATCTGATAAGCCTAATGCATCTGAAGCAATTTTTTTAAACATTCAAATACGCCCCTCTGTAATATAATTAGTCGATTGTTTCCAACTATCATTATAAGGGATATTACATTAGATTTGCATCACAGATTTGTAAAATTTAAAATAAGTATGAAGTCAATTAAGAAGAAAGAATGAAAGAAACTAATTAATGCTTAATAACGATTTACTTAACCAACTTAATTAAAAATTCGAGTTCGTTCCACTTGCACCAATCGGGCCCTGAAACTGATAATCTCCCCAATAATTAAGTTTATATCAACCCTACTATAAATTCTTTGATCTCTTTATCTATATCAATTGTAAGTAGGGTGAAATGTGACAGTTAAATATATCCCCAGTAAAAAGCGACTACTCAAAATGAATAGTCGCTGTTTAATTACTGAGATTCTACTTCTTTTTGCTTCCAGTAATATTCACTAAAAATATCGGCAAAGGCATCTGTACTATTATCAAGTTCTTCACGGTTATTGTCGACACCGCCGACTTCTAGAAGGATGGCGCGATCAGATAAGTCTTGGTTGTAGACACCATTGCCTACTGAGTAATCTTTCTTTAAGACTCCTCTACTTAGACCAGGGTATTTTTCCTCTACAGCTTTATTAAGATCTTCTGCCAGTTTTAAATTCTTTTCGTAATTCTTACTCTCTGCACCGACAACAAAGAAGAGTCGAGCATAACTTTTACCATTAATGTCAATAGTAGTGACATCTTTTCTCTGTGAATCTCGATGAATATCAATAATGTAAGTTAAGTTTTTATTACTAGCCAATGCCTCAGAAACGAAATCTCTTGCCCTTGTATAAGCATCATTATGCTGTAATCCTTGACTATGCAATGCTTCTGTCATATTTGTTCTGTTATGTTCAACGCCGATACCCTCAGCATGTAAATCCTTTTGTAGTTTAGAACCAACTGAGATCACATTATACTTTTCATCATTACTTACAGCGTCGTCTGCTGTTTGTGCTTCTTTTATAAATGGAAGGTAAGATTCATAGCTATGTGAATGATAAATATACACATTTTTTTCTTTAGGTGAAGTTGTTCCTTCCTGCTCGTCATCGTTATTATCATCATCGTTTCCGATAGTCTCTTTGTCTTTTATTAATTTATCCATTGGTACGTTTGTTGACTCAATTGGTAAAGTTGTATAATCTGTTCCTTTTCCAGCGATGTGAATTTTGCCATCGAAAAAGGAGAATAAAGGAAGTTCTCTACCAAGGAATGTTCGTGGATCCTCAGGTGTAATACTTGTTGCAAACTTAAAAGCAAGGTCAGAGATAGCCACTTCTTCAATCGCATCCTCACTAATAAAACTTTGGTTAGCACTTTTTAATAAGTGTAGATAAATGGAATGCGATTGAGGTCCATTGATGACAGAACTAGCAATATCAGAAGACATCTTTATTGTGACGAGTGCGACGGTACTTGCTAAAAAAATGCAAGCAATAGTAATGGAGAGAGCAGTAGTGTTAATAAATAGAAATAACTGATAGCCTTGTGATTTTTGCATATCATCCATCCTTTCTATTAAAATGCTTATGAAGAAAAAGAGAGAGATATGCTAAATTTAAGACTATCAATTTTGCCTTTTATAAAAAAATAACTAATTGTGGATATAAAAATAGTAGAGATAATGGAAGGTTACAAAACTGCTCTTATATCCAAGTAGGGATAAAAAATGGGTGTATCTTTTAAAGTCACTCAAATTAGAAAATAGAGTTGAGCGCCTCGTAAATTGGATTTGGAAGCCAATAATTAGAATCAAGCTGAGCTACTTAAAATGTGAGGGTAAAGTGAGTAGCGTAAATCAATTTAAGCTACTAAAAAAAAGGGCACGAGACAAGATGAGTAGGGTAACTCCAAAATGCGCTACTAAAAAGAGGAGAAGCGACAAGATGAGTAGGGCAAAATCAATATGCGCGACTAAAAGGAGGAGAAGCGACAAGATGAGTAGGGTAAATCAAAATGCGCGACTAAAAAGAGAAGAATCAACAAGATGAGTAGGGTAACCTCAAAATGCGCGACTAAAAAGAGAAGAATCAACAAGATGAGTAGGGTAACCCCAATATGCGCGACTAAAAAGAGAAGAATCAACAAGATGAGTAGGGTAAAATCAAAATGCGCGACTAAAAAGAGAAGAATCAACAAGATAAGTAGGGCAAAATCAAAATGCGCGACTAAAAAGAGAAGAATCAACAAGATAAGTAGGGCAAAATCAAAATGCGCGACTAAAAAGAGAAGAAGCGACAAGATAAGTAGGGCAAAATCAAAATGCGCGACTAAAAAGAGAAGAATCAACAAGATGAGTAGGGTAACCCCAAAATGCGCGACTAAAAAGAGAAGAATCAACAAGATGAGTAGGGTAAAATCAAAATGCGCGACTAAAAAGAGAAGAACCAACAAGATAAGTAGGGCAACCCAATTCCCGCTATAAAAGAGAAGAACCCACAAGATAAATAGCGCAAACCCCGTTTCGTATAAAACCTCCTTTTAGAAGGCCACCATTGCTGTGACGGACCTTGACAAACATTTGAAGGGGATTGATTCCATATGAGAGAATCAGGCTTGAAAGCTTGATAGGGTTAGCCTTTTTTACGGGCTTGTTGAGGTTGCGTGTGGGGGATAACTAACGGTCGTATTTGATTAATGATAGATCATCAAAGCTGTATAAGGTAGATAATCTTAGCAGCATTTAGGAAAAAAACAGAAATGAAGATCGAGCACCAAAATAGACACTCATCTATGAGATTAAGTCATGGTATAAGAATAGCTTTAGGAAGTGAACGATTAACTAGAAAAGAAAGGAGGATGATGAAGTCCTCTATCTCGATAAGTTAGGTTTTATATGTAGCCAGAGGAAGAGGGGGGAGAATCTTTCTTTGTATAACTTTTATATTGCTCAGGGTGAATGATAATGAAAAACCTCCCACAACAATCGAGTGGGAGGTTTACTGCATTATTTATCTTCTTTTAATTCCCTACCCATGCCTTTAAGGAAATGAATACCGAATCCAATAGCGCGATTAATATCAGGGTCATTTAAAACTTTGGCCAATTGCATAATACCAATTTTCTTTTCTTCATGTAAGAAGTTTTTTCCTTCGTCCATGCCTGATACTGCACTTTTAATGAGTTTTGTTGTTTGTTCAGGGTCAGCTTGCATAAGTGCACCAGTTGCACCCATTAATGTGTTAATCAAGTTGGTTACAGGTTCTTTTGTTACTTGACCAAGTGCTACTTTAGCAATTTGTTCTTTCCCTTTTAACATGGAATTGGCTGCATCAAGCATACCTGCTTGTTGTAATTCGCCAATAAGAGCCATGATACTTTGTACTGCTTGATCATTTTCAGTGAGTAATGATTTTAATTCGTTAAGCTTTTGCTCTTGTTCAAGGGCTTCATTTCTCTCACGATGAATTTCAGTAATAGGCGCTGCCATAATGAATCACCTCTCCAATCTTTATTGATCTGTTAAATGAACATAGCCTTCGCGATTCCATTTACGTTGAACTTCCACACCGTTTTGTGGATTGCGTTTTTTATTACGCGGGTTCGTTTTTGGTAATGGTTTGTCGCCGGCTTTGTTATTTAAAATTTCCATACGAACTTTCGTTTGTTTATAAGCCGGTGTACGCGTTCGTTTATCATATAAAGGACCAGTTAAGAAATTGATAGCAGAATCCTTATCAACTGAATTCATTGGTAAGTACAGTTCGTTTTTCTTCACTCGGTCTGTAATTAGAACATTCAATTTAACTGCACCAAATGGAGAGACGAGTCTTACTGTCGAGCCATCTGAAAGTTTTCTTTCTTGTGCTAGTTCTTCTGATACTTCCACAAATACATCTGGTACTTTTGCAGTCAGGCCTCTTGACTTATTGGTCATATTTCCTTCATGGAAGTGTTCAAGCATACGCCCATTATTAATATGGAGGTCATATTCTTCAGGGAAATATGCAGGTTCTGCCCAATCAGATAAGGCGAAACGCGCTTTTTTGTCTGGGAAGTTAAAACCATCTTCATATAACAATGGTGTGCTTGCTCCATCAAGACTTCCCCATAAGAAGCTACCCCAACCTTCTAGTACATCATAGCTTGCTTGAGAGAATAGTGGTGCAAGACTCGCCATTTCAGCAAAGATTTCACTAGGGTGTGTATATGTCCAATTTGCCCCTAGGCGATTAGCTACTTCTTGAATAATCCACCAGTCAGGTTTAGAGTCTCCTAATGTTGGTAACGCTTGGTACAATCTTTGTACACGACGTTCAGTATTTGTAAATGTACCTGTTTTTTCTAGTGATGGTGCGGCAGGTAAAATAACGTCAGCGTATTGAGCTGTGCGAGAGAAGAATATATCCTGAACAACAAAGAAGTCAAGACTAGAAAGTACTTTATCTACATGGTTCGCGTCCGAATCAACAAGTGCCATGTCTTCACCAACAAGGTACATTGCTTTCATTTCATCTTTTTCAATCGCTTGTAACATTTGAATATTATCTAAACCTGGTGTACCTGAGATTTCAACTCCGTAAGCTTTCTCAAACTTCGCACGAGCGATATCATCGGTAATATGTTGATAGCCTGGTAACCAAGTAGGTAAGGTACCCATATCACATGCACCTTGTACATTGTTATGTCCACGCAATGGATAAGCTCCAGCACCTGGGCGACGATAGTTACCTGTTGCTAATAACAGGTTAGAAATAGCAGCTGAAGTATCAGAACCACCAGTATTTTGCGTAACGCCCATACCCCAAAGGACACAAGTACCGTCAGCATCACGAATCATTTCGGCAATTTCGATGATTTGTGATTGTGATAAACCAGTCGTTTCTTCAGCATATGCTAACGTATATTTCTCTAAAACTTCATTAAAATCATCGAAGTAATTGACATTTTCCTTAATAAATTCAGCATCATGCCAACCTTGATCGATCATGTATTTGGTTACAGCCATTAACCAAACTTGGTCTGTTCCTTGTTTCGGACTTATAAATATATCAGAACGTTCAGCCATCTCATTTTTACGCAAGTCTGCGACAATTAACTTTTGACCGTGGTATTTATGGGCTCTTTTTACACGTGTAGCAAGAACAGGGTGACCCTCTGCTGGGTTTGCACCAACAATAATGACAAGACCTGCTTCAGCAATATCTTTAATAGTTCCAGCGTCACCGCCCATACCTACAGTTCTGAATAAGCCATCAGTGGCTGGTGATTGGCAATAACGAGAGCAGTTATCGATATTATTCGTTTCAAATACTTGTCTAGCTAATTTTTGTAATGAATAGCTATCTTCATTTGTAATTTTTGAAGAAGAAATAAAGCCAATTGAATCTTTGCCGAATTCTTCTTTAATACTTCCTAGTTTACTAGCTACAAGGTCTAATGCCTCGTTCCAACTAGCTTCTACAAAGCGACCTTCTTTTCTAATCAATGGTTTTGTAATTCTCTCTTCAGAATTAACAAAATCCCAACCGAATTTACCTTTGACACAAGTGGAAATTGCATTTACTGGTGCATCGTGGCTTGGTTGCACTTTCAAAATTTCACGGTCTTTTGTCCATACTTCAAACGAACAACCTACACCACAGAAAGTACAAACGGTTTTTGTTTTTTCGATTCTTTCTTCACGCATCGCAGCTTCAACTTCTGATACAGCAAAAATCGTGCCATAGTTCGGTTCTACTTCTTTTACAAGGTCAATCATTGGTGTCATGATCTCATCATCAATCTTTGTCATGAAACCTGCATTACCGAGCATTGATTTTTCCATTAAGGCATTACATGGACAAACCGTTACACATTGTCCGCATGAAACACATGACGATTCATCAATGGATACACCTTGGTCCCAAATAACTCTTGGTCTTTCTCTTTCCCAATCAATTGAAAGTGTTTCATTTACTTGTAGACTTTGACAAATCTCAACACATTGTCCACAGGCAATACATTGATTTGGATCATAACGATAGAAAGGATGCGACATATCGACAGCCGATTTATCTTCTTTAGGCGTATAAGGATACTTTTGATGCTCAATCTCTAATAATTCAGCTGTATTATGGACTTTACAGTTGCCGTTATTATTATCACAAACTGTACAATACAGTAAATGGTTTTCTAAAATACGGTCCATTGCTTCTGTTTGTGCCTCTTTGGCACGGTTGGAGCTTAAGCTAACACTCATACCACTTTCTGCTACAGTCGAGCATGAGCGCATAAGTTGACCATTTACTTCTACAATACATGTGTCACATGTTTGTATTGGGTCAACCTCTGGTAAATAACAAATCTGTGGATGTTCAATTTGATTTTGATTAATGATTTGGAGAATGGTTTGCCCCTCATGCCCCTCATAATCCACACCATTAATTGTAATGTTTACATTGGAAGTCAATTTTGTTTCCCCCTTACACTTGATCAAACAATGGTTTAAAGAGAATAAAGTGAGTGTTTCTGCTTAAACCAATAAAAAAACCACCATGTACTATACCGCTTTCAAAAAGCGAGCATAATCCATGGTGGAATAGTTAAATAACAACGCTTGCTATTATACCAATCCATACCATTTTTAGTATGTAGAAAGTACCATTGATAGAGAGACAACATGAAAATATTACCCCTCCAACAATTCCACTAGTTATTATAGCGCTAAAAATTAAATTTAACAATAATGAATTTAATCTTATAACGATTACAGTCCAATAGGGTAATTTTGGTATTGTGAAACAGTGAAGCAATCATCGTGCAATTTTTTTCCTATTTGCAGCCCTTTCATTTTTTTTAAGCATGTACTATGATTATACAATTGAGACAGAATCTTATATAAAGGGGTAAAGAAGATGTCAAAAATGGTGCATGAGTTTAATGATATCATTCGTAAATTAAGAAAAGACTTATTTGGTAAGGGACCGGAGAAAATCCACACAGTGTTTGTAGAGAATATGGCCGTTTCGACTTTATACGGTAATCTCACACCGACAGAACAATTTATTTCTCGTACAGAAGATGGCAAAGAAATGGTGCATTCAGCAAGAACAAAAATGATTCAAGATGTATATGCAGAAGGTACGCCAGAAGGAATGGAAGAATTGGTCGGTGCGACGCTGTTACATTTGTTTTCTGATATTAAAGTGGAAGAGAATATGGCGATATCTGTATTTGTATTCGATAAAAATATCATAGATTCATAGAAAGAGGAGAAAAGATGAAGCAAGTGGAAACGAGTCGTAAAATCATACGAGTGACTGGAAATAAAGTTGAAAAAATGGAAGATACCATTGTTACCGAATATGCAGTAACGGTTAAGCTGAATGGAGAAGAGCTAGTCACAATGGTATGTACACCAGAATATATTGAGGACATGGTGATAGGTTATCTTGCATCAGAAGGTATCATAAGATCTTACAAGCATATTAAAGATATATGGGTACAAGAAAAGGAAGGGTTCGTTCATGTTACAACAGATCGTACAAATCCTTATATACAAAACTTCCAAAATAAAAGATATATTACTTCTTGTTGTGGTATGAGTAGACAAGGCTTTGTTTTTGTTAATGATGCATTAACAGCTAAGAAAATGGAAGATGTTAATATTCGATTAACTGTCAATGAATGTAATCAGTTAATGGAACAATTACAAGCGTCTGCGACTACATTTAAACAAACAGGTGGTGTACATAGCGCTGCGCTTTGTGACAAAAATGGGATATTATTAAGCAGAATGGATATTGGTAGGCATAATGCGCTTGATAAGATATATGGTTATAGTTTAAGAGAGGGCATCAGCATGAAAGGGAAGATTATTGTTTTCACAGGAAGAATCTCCTCAGAAATACTTTTAAAGGTAGCAAAAATTGGTTGTGAAATGATTCTCTCAAAATCTGCACCAACAGAGTTTGCTTTGCGCTCAGCAGAGGAATTAGGAATTACGACTGTTGGATTTATTCGTAATGGCAACATGAATATATATACTTATCCTGAACGAATCCTATTATAAAAAGAAATACTTCGCTACACGAAAAAAATAAAAAATAGTCTAGTAAAATTTTTTGTTTTTTGGTAGCATATAGTTTGCAATGGGTAAATGGAAGTAAGGCAAGCACTGTTTTATTTCTTTTTACAAACAATATAAATATGATGACTGATACTTCTGTAGGGGATTGCAGAAGGGTTAGGCAGCATTCTTTGAAATCCTTTACAAAAGTAAGGGATGTCTGAGTGCTGCCTTTTTTATTTAGGGGGTAGTTAGAATGGGATTTAGTAAACCGCAAGAAATTATGGAACAGACGATTGCAACAGGTGTTGCAAAAACGAAAATACCACTTTTGTCGCTGTTGGTTTTAGGCTTTTTAGGTGGGGCATTTATTGCACTAGGATTTTTATTAGACATTCGTGTTATTGGGAATTTACCGGCAGAGTGGGGAAGTTTCGGATCGTTTTTAGGTGCAGCAGTTTTCCCTTTAGGCCTTGTATTAGTAGTATTGGCTGGGGCTGAATTAATTACAGGTAACATGATGTCAGTTGCGAGTGCTTTGTTCTCAAAGAGAATTAGTCTTGGGCAATTATTGAATAATTGGTTTTGGGTGTTATTATCCAATTTTGTAGGGGCACTGTTTGTTGCTTATTTCTTTGGACATGTCGTTGGATTAACAGAGACAGGTCCATACCTTGATAAAACAGTAGCGATTGCTGGTGCAAAAATTGATGATACATTCTTACAAACATTTGTTTCAGCGATTGGTTGTAACTGGCTCGTATGCCTAGCTGTTTGGTTAGCTTATGGTGCTCATGATTTTGCAGGTAAAATTTTGGCTATTTGGTTCCCGGTTATGGCATTTGTTG
The DNA here is from genome assembly GCF_038007265.1 of Cytobacillus sp. FSL R5-0569. Classification (NCBI taxonomy): domain Bacteria; kingdom Bacillati; phylum Bacillota; class Bacilli; order Caryophanales; family Bacillaceae; genus Cytobacillus; species Cytobacillus sp. FSL R5-0569. Next base: position 2,936,141 of record NZ_JBBOWW010000001.1, on the reverse strand, counting down.
CGATTGGATTCCAGCACGTTGTTGCCAACATGTTCGTTATTCCAGCTGCGATTTTTGCAGGTTCGTTTACTTGGGTAGATTTCATTGGCAATATCATACCTGCCTTTTTAGGTAATGTAGTTGGAGGGGCTGTGTTTGTTGGCCTAGCTTACTTTGTCTCTTATAAACCAAAAAATGAAACAAAATCTCAGTTGAAAAAAGCTTCATAATAGAAGCACATTCATCATAGCTTACATAAAATAATCTATTAGAGATATTGGATGTGAGCAAATGCAGCAATATTATTGTGATTATTGTAAAACGCTATATAAAGAACAAGGAGTTTGTCGTGTCTGTGGTCAAATCATTGATAAAACGATTATCATTGATGTGCATAAGCAAGGCAATAAATAAGCAATTATAATTGGTAAAGTTTGCGTAATGCCAAGAGAGCCACTTTAAGATATGATAAAAGGGCACAGCAACTCCTTCAAAACACATCTTTCTGAGCCGAATGAGATAACTCATTCGGCTTTTTTTTATGCAAAAAATGAACGAGAAAGATTAAAAACCAATCAATGCATAAATATCCTTATTAAGGAAAAAATACCCGTACATAGACAGAAAGGGAGTTCCTTATGCCAGCTATTTTATCTATCTCAGAAGTACCCCCATCAAATGAAATTACTCAAAATGAAGTGGTAGCATTTGCACGCCACTTATTTGGGCAATCTTTCAAAGATATCGATCGTTTATTAAAAGTATTCCAAAACGGACAAATTGAAAAACGTCATTTTGCCAAAGAACTAGATTGGTTTAAAGAGGACCATAGCTTTGCTGATAAAAATGATGCCTTCATTGAAACGGGAGTAAAACTTGGGTGTGAGGCGATTGAAAAGTGTTTAACAACGAGGGAGTTTCTAAATCAACCTATTAAGTATCAAGAGATAGATGCGATTTTTACGATTACTAGCTCAGGTTTAGCTACACCATCGCTTGAGGCAAGAATAATGAATCTATTACCCTTTTCTGAGCAAACAAAAAGGATCCCAATATGGGGCTTAGGCTGTGCAGGTGGTGCATCGGGTTTATCAAGGGCTTATGAATATTGCTTAGCTTATCCAAAAGCAAAGGTTTTAGTATTAACAATTGAATTATGCAGTTTAACTTTTCAAAGAAATGATCGCTCTAAGAGTAATCTTGTTGGTACTTCTTTATTTGCTGATGGTGTTGCCTGTGCATTAATCGCTGGTGATGAAAGTGGTTATCAAAAATATCAGAAATTGCCTGCCATCCCCCATATATACGGGACACAATCAACGACAAAAAAGGATTCGCTTGATGTAATGGGTTGGGACGTAAAGGATGATGGTTTATATGTCATATTCTCAAGAGATATTCCCACAATTATTGAAGGCTGGCTGAAGCCAAATGTACAGACATTCTTAAATCAATTCTCATTACAAATAACCGATTTGCAACATTTTATTGCTCATCCAGGTGGAAAAAAAGTGATTGATGCTTATCAAGCGTCTTTACAAATTCCTGCTGAGATGACCGCCACTTCACTTGACGTTCTAAGGGAGTTCGGCAATATGTCATCAAGCACAATATTATATGTTTTGCGAAGGTTTTTTCTCCTTGGAAAAAAGGATGATATAGGTTTGGCAACTGCCTTAGGGCCGGGTTTTAGCTCGGAATTACTTTTATTAAAATGGAGGTGAATTAAATGTTTTTTTATTTTCTTCTATTTGTTATTTCTCAACGGTGTATCGAGTTAATCGTCGCAAGATTCAATGAGGATTGGATGAAAAAAAGAGGTGGCATTGAATTTGGTCAAAGTCATTATCCACTAATCGTTATGGTACATAGTTTGTTTTTTATTGTTTTAACAGTTGAGGTAATTGTGTTCGGTAAAGGATTATCTCCTTATTGGTATTATTTACTGCCGTTATTTATACTCACACAAGTGATAAGAATATGGGCGTTATCTTCCTTAGGGAGGTTCTGGAATACAAAGATTATTGTTTTACCCAAAGCAAAAGTGGTAACTAAAGGACCATACCGTTGGCTAAAGCACCCAAACTATACAGTCGTTGCAATGGAGTTTCTTATTATGCCTCTATTGTTTCAAGCTTACTATACTGCCCTTGTTTTCACTCTGTTAAATTTCTTTATTTTAGCCATTCGTATTCCAGTTGAGGAAGAAGCATTAAAAGCATTAACGAAATATGAAGAAGCGTTTCCTATGAAGAGAGATGAAGAAATAGGAAAAAATTGAAAAAGGTTTATTTTAGTATTGAAAATCATTCTCGATTATGATAAATTATTAATTGAAGATGATACTTATTCTCAATTAATGAAAGGCGTGATACATTTGACAGCTCTTTTTGTGGTTGGCACTATCGCTGTTTATGGTGCAGTAATGAAATATGTGTTGAATGGTGTTACAAAGTCAGAAGCAAAATCTTAAATTAGCGTTTACCCCTTTATTACATATAGGAAGAAGCCTTAGTGAGTGAGGCTTCTTCTTTTTTTTGGTGAAAATACCAATTTTCATAACGAAAGGTTCACTTTACCCCATATTTATAATATATTAATACCTATATAGGAAAAAAGCTTGCGCAATTATAATAGTAGTAAATTGATGTGACAAGGGGATTAATTATGGTTCAAACAGTGGGTAAACAACTTAGTCAAAATGAATTAATTGAAAGAATAGCAGCATTATCATTGTTTTTTGAACAAAATGGAGATAATGTTTCTGCTTCACGAGCAAGAGACCTCGTCTATAAATTACGAGATTCACAATACGCGATTGCATTTTGTGGACATTTCTCTGCGGGTAAATCGAGCATGATCAATAAAATTGTGGGAGAAAACTTACTGCCATCCAGCCCTATCCCAACAAGTGCGAATTTAGTTAAAGTGAAATCTGGAGAGGATTATGCCAAGGTGTATCTTAAGGAAGGGATGCCAAAGCTCTATCCTGCACCTTATGATTATGAAAAAATTAAAAAATATAGTAAAGATGGAGACCTCATTCATACTGTAGAAATTAGCCATTCGGAAACAAATTTGCCAAAAGATACGGTTATTATGGATACACCAGGAATTGATTCAACAGATGATGCGCATAGAATTGCTACTGAGTCGGCTCTACATTTAGCTGATATGGTCTTTTATGTGATGGATTATAATCATGTGCAATCAGAACTCAACTTCTTATTCACTAAAGACTTAACTGCAGCGGGTAAACAAGTATACTTAATTATCAATCAAATAGATAAGCATCGAGAAGAAGAATTAAGTTTTCAACATTTTACTGAAAGTGTAAAGGATTCTTTCGCCTCGTGGGGCGTTCAACCTGAAAGAATCTTCTATACATCGTTGAAGAAACCAGAGTTACCACATAATGATTTTTCTTCTCTTCAGAAGTTCATCTACGAACAAATTGGCCAAAAAGATAGGCTCTTACCACAATCTGTTCTTCACTCATTACAGAAATTAACTGAAGAACATTTTATCTTCTTAGAAGAAAAAGACGCTCATGACATAGCAGCTAATGAGGAAATTTTAGCAGCTCTGCCTGAAGATGAACGAGCGCTCGTATTTGAAAAGATTGAACAATTACAGTCACATAAACAAGCATTGCAGCAAAAAAAATATCAGGCAGAAATTGATTTGAATCATGATATGGAAGATATCTTAAATAATGCTTATTTAATGCCGTTTCAAACGAGAGAATTAGCTGAGAATTATTTAGAATCAATGCAACCTGGCTTTAAAGTGGGCCTATTATTTGCGAAGGCTAAAACTGAACAAGAACGAAGTACAAGGCTAAGTCTTTTATATAACGATTTAAAGGAAAAAGTCCAATCGCAAATTGAATGGCATGTGAAAGAGTTATTCTTAAAAAAATTAAAAGATGATCACATACATCATAATGAGTTACAGTCACAAGCTCAAAACATTAATATCAATATACCAGAAAGCCTGTTAAAGACAGCTATTAAAGAAGGGGCAAGGCTCTCAGGTGATTATGTTTTGCAATATACACGGGATGTGTCTGATGCTGTAAAAAAAGAAACGAAGAAACAAATAATCAACTGGAAAGAGTTGTATTTGAAAGAGTTAGAAGAGTTAGCTAATGAAAAAATTCTCGCAATGAAAGATGAATGGGATGCTTATGCTCGTTTCGGTGAGGCACTTAGTATATTAAAGGAAATTAAAGCAAAACAATCAGAGCAAAAAGCAGAAATTAAGAAACTATTGGCAGGAGAGCTAGACCATAAAAAAGTTTCAGCTTCCGTCCAAGAGTTAATGAGACCAAAGGATGAAGATGTCCAAATTATTCGTGAAGGTGAAGAAGAGTTTGTTGATACTAAACAAGTAGTGAGTACTCATTCAATTGTTGAAAAAGAAATGAACCAAGAAAATAATCATGAAGCTGATATCGAGGCTCTAATTAGTAAGCTCGAGCATACCGCAAAAGAGTTACGAGATATCCCAGGTTTCCACAAAATATCAGCAGAGCTATTAGAGAAAGCTGACCGACTACAATCACGCAGTTTCACTGTTGCTTTGTTTGGTGCCTTTAGTGCTGGAAAATCTTCGTTTGCCAACGCATTAATTGGTGAAAAAATCTTGCCGGTATCGCCAAATCCAACAACTGCTGCCATTAATAAAATTATGCCTGTTACTGCAGAGTACCCTCATGGTACCGTTAAGGTATTTGTAAAAAGTGAAAAAGTCATGTTTGCAGATATTAATCGTTCGCTACAAGTCTTTAATCAACAAGCACAATCATTTACTGAAGCTATAGGGAAGATAGATGTGATTTTAAAAGAGCATCATGATTTTGATGCGCATGAAAAAACGCACTTTGCCTTTCTTGCGGCCTTTGCCAAAGGGTATAATAATTTTCAAGAAAAGCTTGGTAAAGAAGTGATTACAGACCTCACAGAACTAGCAGATTATGTTGCTAAAGAAGAAAAATCATGTTTTGTTGAGATGATTGAAGTATTTTATCAATGTGAATTGACTGACAGAGGCATTACACTCGTTGATACTCCAGGTGCGGATTCCATTAACGCACGTCATACAGGAGTAGCTTTTGACTATATTAAAAACTCAGATGCCATTCTTTTCGTGACGTACTATAATCATGCTTTCTCCAAAGCCGATCGTGAGTTCCTTATACAGTTGGGCCGGGTTAAAGATGCGTTTGAACTTGATAAAATGTTCTTTGTTGTCAACGCTATTGACCTTGCAAGTGATGAAGAAGAGAAAAACGATGTCTTGCAATATGTTCATGATCAGCTCATTCAATACGGCATTAGAAGACCAACCTTACATGGGTTATCGAGTTTACAGGCATTATTCGAAAAACAATCAAGTGAAGAACATTCTTCTGGAATGAAGGATTTTGAAGAAAGTTTCTATCGTTTCATTAATCACGATTTGATGTCACTTTCATTATCTGCTGCTGAACTTGAGTGGAATCGAGTAATGAACCAATTGCGTACATTTATTGAATCTTCTAAAGAAAGTAAAGAAGCAAAGTTAGCAAAAAGAGAACTTCTAACGAATGAACTAGCGATTATTAAAGAGAAGATTGCTAAAGATGATCTTGATTTATTAACTCAAGCATTAAATCAAGAAGCGGACGAACTAGTGTTTTATATCAAACAAAGAGTTTTCTTACGATTTAATGATTTCTTAAAAGAATCTTTTAATCCAGGACAATTAAAAGAGGATGGCCGTGATATGAAAAAAGCGCTCCAAGTAGCTTTAGAGGACTTTTTACAAAGTTTCGGTTTTGACTTTGCCCAAGAATTGCGAGCGACGACCATTCGTCTAGAAGTATTTATAGGAAAGTTATTACAACAAACATACGAGAAACGAAGTAACCAAGTAAACCAATTGAATCGCGATGTAACCTTTAGTCGTCCAGAAAATCCTTCTTTTGAAGGGGTGAATTTTGAGTCTGCTTTCAGTAACGTGGATCGCACTACATTTAAAAAAGCAATGAGTTATTTTAAAAACCCTAAGAACTTCTTTGAGAAGAATGAAAGAAAATTACTAGCAGAAAGTCTTGAGGAAAGCTTGCAAGAACCAACAGATGTATATTTACAAGAATCATCTAAACAACTCAAAGATTATTATGATGAGAAACTTTCAGCCGTTTATCAACAACTACTGTCTGATTTAATTGCTGAATCAGAAGAGTATTATAAAGGGTTGTTAGCAACATTATCTCAAGACTTCCCAATTGAACAGTTAGTTGCAACAGAAGAACGTCTGAGGGCCTATTAAGGCATTGGAGGTGACATGCTTGAAAGATGTAAATACCTTTCATGTATGTGCAACTTGTATAAACTTCTTAGCCGTTAAAAATGAAAATGGAATGAGATATTTTTGTGAACGTTTAGGTTATGAAACGAAGCCTAATTACAAGTTTAATTGCTGGGAGCCTAAGGATCATGTGAAAAGACTCATTGAAAAAAGAAAGGGTGACGGGGATGAACAGCTTAGTTAACGTAGAATGGCTCTTCCAACATCTAAATGATGTGAGAGTAATTGATTGTAGATTTAACCTCGCTAATCCTGAAGAAGGATTTGAGCAGTATCGCACCGGTCATATTCCCGGCGCTGTTTATTTTCACCTAGAACAAGATCTATCATCAAAAGTAGAAAAGCATGGGGGTAGACATCCACTGCCTTTAACAGAGCAATTTGTCGAAAAGGCAGAAGCGGTCGGTTTAACGAATGATACAAAAATTGTCGTTTATGACAACGGGAAAGGGTCATTTGCTGCTCGTTGTTGGTGGGTGTTTCACTATTTTGGTCATGAGAAAGTATATATTTTAGATGGCGGCTTTAAAGAATGGCTAGCTTCAGGTCATCCTACTGAAAGCAAGGTTCAGTCATTTGGACGCGGTGAATTCACAGCAACCATTCAAACGGACATGGTTGCCGATTACAAACAAGTAAAAGAAGCAATTGAGCATCCGAATAATGAAGTGGTGTTAATTGATTCAAGAGAAGAAAAGAGATATCTCGGTTTGATTGAACCGATTGATAAGAAAGCAGGTCATATACCTGGAGCAATGAATAAAGTTTGGATGGACACTCTAAGTGAAGGCAAGTTTAAATCAATTGATGAGCAAAAGCAACGGTTTTCAGAAATTGAGAAAGACAAGCATATTATAGTTTATTGTGGTTCAGGGATTACGGCCTCCCCCAATTATTTAGCATTAAAAGAAGCAGGTTACAAAAATGTAAAGCTCTATCCTGGTAGCTTTAGTGACTGGATTTCTTATGAGGAGCATTCGGTTGCAACGAAAGAGAAATAATTTTATAGGAAAACCGAACTCTTTGTCACCTTAACTGGTTGCGATGACAACGGATTTTCCTCTTTTTTTTGCAGCAATAAATCAGTTACAGAGCGAAAACCATACATTTTTTATATCTATGTTATAATAATGATACTTTAGATGGAGGAGGAACAACTTTGAACGAAAATCAACAACTACAAAACCCGCGATTCCTTCTTGTAGATGGGATGGCTTTATTATTTCGAGCTTATTTTGCAACAGCTGTAACTGGTCAATTTATGTATAACTCTAAAGGAACGCCAACGAATGGCATATATGGATTTATGAAGCATTTCTTAATGGGTGTGAACCATTTTAACCCTAGCCATGTTGCCGTTTGTTGGGATATGGGCAGTAAAACATTCAGAACAGATATGTATAACGGGTATAAATCAAATCGACCGGAAGCACCGATTGAATTGGTCCCACAATTTGAGCTGGCGAAAGATATGGTAGCGAGCTTTGATATTCCAAATATCGGTGTTACAGGTTATGAAGCAGATGATTGTATCGGCACGCTTTCACAGGTTTTAAAAGAAGAAGCAGAGGTTGTGATTCTTACAGGGGATCGTGATATTTTACAGGTATTAGATAAGAATGTATCGGTTGCCCTTTTGAAAAAGGGGATGGGTAATTATGAAGTCCACACACCAGATAGCTTTTATGAAGAGAAAGGGATACAACCAAGGCAGTTAATCGATTTAAAAGCATTTATGGGTGACCCAAGCGATAATTATCCTGGGGTAAAGGGGATTGGTGAGAAGACTGCACTAAAACTCTTACAAACATACGAGCACATAGAAGGCGTATTAGAGAACATTGAAGCACTAACAAAAGGGCAAAAAACTAAAATCGAGCAAGATTTGGACATGCTACATTTAAGCAGACAATTAGCAGAAATTAAATGTGATGTTCCTGTTGAATGTACTTTAGTAGAAGCTGAATGGAAATATAACGTAAATAAAGTTAATCAGAAGCTAGAAGAAATTGAACTAAGAGGTATTGCTAAATTACTGCGTCATCCTGCAGTGATATAACGTTTAAGTCATTGGGAATGGTCATTCCTGATGGCTTTTTTTTGTTATACTAAATTACGTTTTCCCCAACTACACCTTCCAGTTCATCGTATATTGCACTTCCTCTCAATAAATTTACCAAAATTATTATAGCAAGTATTTAGGGAACTAACACAAAATGTATGATAGATCATTCATTAAAAGGAGACGTTATGATGAATTATAATGCTGGAGATATTGTTTATGTATTTTATCGTAATCCGCATACACAAGATGTAGCTAATATTCAGGCTGCTGCTGTCGTCAATAACCCAGAGCGACCAGGTGAGTTAGCATTGTTTTTATATGAAAATTATTATCCATTAACAGAGGAAGTGGCTGTTTTCTCAAATGAAGCAGAAGCATATGAAACATATGGAAACTATTTTGATGATACCCTTCAAGGAGGGATAGACGATTGAAGCCATTCGAGCCAAAACTTGTTTATTTTGAACCGAACGCGCTGGATTATCCACTTGGCCAACAATTAAAGAAGCGGTTTGAAAATACTGATGTAGAAATTAGATATACAACATCCCATAATCAAGTCAGAAATTTACCAGGGGACAATGATTTTCAAAAATATCGTGTTGCTAAATCTACGTTAGTTGTCGGTATAAGGAAAACGTTAAAGTTTGATACATCAAAGCCCTCAGCAGAATATGCGATTCCATTCGCGACTGGATGTATGGGACATTGCCATTATTGTTATCTACAAACAACAATGGGAAGTAAACCTTATATTCGCACATATGTAAATGTAGACGAGATTCTAACTGCTGCTGATGAATATATGGCGGAAAGAGCACCAGAAATAACAAGATTTGAAGCATCTTGTACATCTGATATTGTTGGCATTGACCATATTACTCACACATTAAAAAGAGCGATTGAACATTTTGGGCAATCAGAATATGGTAAATTGCGGTTTGTGACAAAGTTTCATCATGTCGATCATTTATTAGATGCGAACCATAATGGTAAAACACGTTTTCGCTTTAGTGTGAATGCTGATTATGTAATTAAGTTTTTTGAACCTGGAACATCAAGATTGAAAGATCGTATAGCAGCTGCTGGCAAAGTGGCGAGAGCTGGTTATCCACTCGGGTTTATTGTGGCACCTATTTATTTACATGACGGTTGGCAACAAGGATATTATGAAATGTTTGAACGGTTAGAAGCCGAGTTGCCAATTGAAGCAAAAAAAGATTTAACTTTTGAATTTATTCAACATCGTTTTACTAAGCCGGCGAAACGAGTAATTGAAAAAAACTATCCAATGACAAAACTTGAACTAGATGAGGAAAAAAGACGATATAAATGGGGAAAGTATGGAATTGGAAAATATGTTTATAAAAAAGAAGAAGAGGAAGATATAAAGGAGACGCTCTATCAATATATGGTAAAATTCTTTCCTGAAGCAAAGTTAGAATACTTCACTTAATATTGTAGAAACTTGTCGGAAAATAAGCTAAAATATAGGTATTGAGTAGGAGAAAAAGAGGGGACTGGCGCGACCATTGAAATCGTTAGAAGAATATTTATGCCATTTGGAAGGTAAAGGATTTCAGCTTGAAGAAGATAGTATAGGCTTTATATACTTCGGTAAACATTACACAAATGCACCAGATGAATTAGTTAATACAGCAATAGAGATGACATTAAAGGCGCAAAAATCATTTGATGGCAGTTTTTATTTATCACTGTTAGAGCGTTTTATGGGAAATAATATACCGAACCGCAAGGAAGCAATTAACTATATGAAAACGAGTTTGCATATATCTATTTAAAAAATAAAAAATGAACAAGCATGATGTAGAGGCTGAACTGCGCCCCAAATTTTAGACATATGAGCTAACAATTGGAGGTACAGTTCATTTTTTTTCGATTGAATTCTCAGTAAAACGATTTTTTTTGCGGCCACTCAGCTAATATCATACCAAGTAGAATGAATAGGCAACCAAACATGGCGATGATCGATAAACGGTCTCCAGCAAAGATATAGCCTGTCAGTGCAGCGAAAACAGGCTCCATTGCAAATATAACAGCGACTCTTGTTGGAGAGGTGAATTGCTGGAAGTGTGTTTGTGCTAAAAAGGCCAGCCCTGTAGCAAAAATACTTGTAATGAGTAAGGCGAATATAACCTCTTGCCTGAATAATAATTCACTATCGTAAGACCATCCCTCATAGACAAAACCTGATAAAATAGAGAGTAAACCCACAGTTGTTACTTGTATAATAGTTAAAATAATAGCTGAATGAGCCTGTGCAAATAAATTTGTTAATATAATATGGAAAGCAAAGCCTAATGCACAAATGAATACAAAACCATCACCTTTATTAAATGCAGAGATATCTTGTGCTGTTAGTAAGTAAAGTCCTAAGGTAGCGACAAATACGCCAATAAAAGCATTACGAGTAATCTTTATGTTTAATATAAAAATTGATAATATAGGCACAAGAATCACACTCAAACCAGTAATAAAACCTGCTTTACTTGAAGAAGTATAATGAAGCCCAATTGTCTGAAATGTATAGGCGATAAAGAGACATAAACCTAACAAGATACCTGCCATTAGTGTACGTTTAGTTAGTCTTTCCCACTGCTTCCTATAAAAAATAATCGCCATTATTGTTAAGAAAAATGCAGCAATAAGAAAGCGGATACCATTAAATGAAAAGGCGCTAAGAGATTGGAGAGCATTTTGTACAAGAACAAAAGTAGTTCCCCAAATGAACGCGACAAGTAGAAGAGAGAAGTCTGCCGTTTTAGTTGACTGCCACATTATTTTTTATTTCTTCGAATAGCCGCTCTTGCCAATTCGTCCGCAGGTTTATTTTGTATACTTGGTATCCACTTCATAAAGAAAAGGTCGAACTGCTTACTTAATTCAAGTGCTTCATCAAGAAGTGGAGCAAACTTTTTATTACGGGCAAATTCCTTTTCAATACTCGCATTTACCACTTGTGAATCCGTGCGAAAGGAAACGGTTCGATAATTATTTTCTATGCAAATTCTTAATGCTAAAATCAATGCTTGAAACTCCGCTTCATGGTTCTCCATATTTCCAAGTGGAATACTATGCCTCTCTACAATTCCGTTCGCTTTTATAAATATTCCTGCACCACTCGGACCAGGATTACCAGCACTTGCACCGTCTATATATACTTCAATCAATGCAATTCCTCCTTTTGTGATAAAATAGTGGGAGTTCTTTGTAATGCGATGAAGGAGAAATGTTCATAATAATCGTATAACATTAAAGAGATATTTTGCTACAGAAAGACATATGATGAAAAATACAAACTACAAGTAAGTGTAGCATACAAGCACCTTATTTTTGAATCATCATTTTATTAAAAGGCGTGTTAAAATAAATGAAATATCAATTGATTGCAGCTTATAAACTAAAAAATAACGAAAGCTATTTATTTTCTTCCGAATGGTTAGATGGTGAGTCTGCTCTTGATATGGGAGAAGAGTTTTCTCATCATCCTAAATGGACAGAAATAAAGTGTTTGGATGAAAACGGTACATCTTGGACCATAAAAGAATTAAATAAGCTATTAGAAGAAGTAGAGGAAGAACCGCATGATTTAGTGATTTATTTTGATGGTGGCTTTCATGACGAAACGAAGACCTCAGGCTTAGGTGCTGTTATCTACTATCGACAAGGAAAGAAAAAGTATCGTATAAGAGCCAATGAATGTTTTCACGAGTTAGAATCAAATAATGAAGCGGAATATGCTGCCCTTTTCTTTGCTCTTTCACAATTAGAAGAATTAAATGTCAGTCGGCAGAGTTGTGAAATAAGAGGAGATGCAAAAGGACTATTAATGCAATTAGCTGGCGAATGGCCTTGTTATGAGAAAGTATTAAATGATTGGTTAGATCGGATTGAGGAAAAGCTGAGCCTATTATCATTAAATGTAACGTACACTCCTATTGTAAGAAAAGATAATCAGGAAGCACATAAGTTAGCGACACAAAGTTTAAACGGGAAAAGAATCTATAGTAAAATGCAGTTGTTATAGGAAGGAAGGTTTATTGTGGATGAGAAAAAGAAATTAGTAAAAGAGGTTGATCAAGTCATTGATTTTTATTGTGAGGATTGTTTCTTATACAAATATCATCGTAAAGAATATGGACGAAACTTTGCTCACCGATTTTGTATAACCAAATGTACTGTGGGAGAAAAAATCCAAAGTATTGGCAAAAATTTTACATAATAAAAGGCTGGCAATTTTGCCAGCCTTGATTATATACAGATTAAAGTTTTACAACGTTAGCAGCTTGAGGTCCGCGGTTACCTTCAACGATTTCGAAAGAAACTTCTTGACCTTCTTCTAAAGATTTGAAGCCTTCGCCAGTGATAGCTGTGAAATGTACGAATACATCGTCTCCACCTTCAACTTCGATGAAACCGAAACCTTTTTCATTGTTAAACCATTTTACTTTACCGTTTTGCATGTGAACTTTTCCTCCTAAAACTTTGAAGGCTCCAAGCCTTCAGAAAAAATTTTCATCCAACATAAACATACTGCAATATTATCATGGAATATAGGAAATATATTCTGTTAAATGATGTATTAAATATACAATACTAATCGAATTCCGTCAAGAAATCTGAAAGTTTTTTCTTTAAAATATTGTAAAAATTTCAGTTTTTTCTCCAGGGTGTGGAGTGGCGCTACTAAGTTGGGTTATCAAATGGATATTTTGGTGATAGAAGTAGCTTTATTTAGAAGAATATAACCATCCTAAATGATTGGTTCAAAGTAAGAATGACAAGCTTAGATACATGTTTTTCTATTATGGTTATTAGGAAGAAAGTGTCATAATTAATCGCGGCATTCATATGATAGGTAAATCAATCAAAGAAGGTGGCCATATGTATCGTTTTCGCATCAATGAGAGGGAGTGGATTTTGCGTTTTGCTATTAATGTGGATGCTGATGATATAGAAAAGAATATTATTTTTCAATCGATTGTTAAAATGGGACATGAGATTTTACACTATAATCATGGGGATTCCTTTATTTTATTTGACAAAGATATCGGTGCGATCATTTTTTCAATTGAGACGATCCCATCATATATCCTCACCGTTGCTAACATTATAAATGAAGTCGATTGGTTCCAAATAAAAAATAGCATCGTTTCGAGGAAAAAAGATCAGCATTAGTGATTCTTTAGTCTCTTATGAGAAAAAAATGGTTCCTGAAGTTGATAAACGAACCTTAGTTTGATGCAGTTTATAATAGAAATTGAGAAACCCGCTGTTTGCGGGTTTTTTCTGTTTTGTCATGTTTACTTATTGACGGTTTTTTCACCATGAGTTAAAATGTTGCACATAGGAAACTTTTATAGATTTAGTTAAAAAAAGTGTATCGATTAAAAAAGTATGCATATAATCAAATAAGGAATATAAAGGGAGAGAAGGGTAGAGATGAAAAGAATATTAGTTACTATGTTTAGTTTAATGGTGCTTGCCGCTTGTTCAAGTAATGAAGCAGGAAATACCGAAAATGATCAATTGAAAGTAACAACGACTATTGCTCAAATAGCTGATGTTATTGAGCATATCGGTGGTGAACATGTGGAAGTAAATAGTCTGATGGGACCAGGCACAGATCCACATCTATATAAAGCTACGCAAAGTGACATTAGTCTGCTTCAAGATGCGGATTTAATTATGTATAATGGCTTGCACTTAGAAGGCAAGATGCTTGAAGTGTTAGAGAAAATGAGCGAGAAAACTACTGTTGTGGCAGTAGGCGATTCATTAGAAGAATCCAACTTACTAGCTGATAAAGATAATCAAAATGCGGTAGACCCACATATTTGGTTCGATATTGATTTGTGGATAGAGGCATTGACTACAGCAAAGGATGCATTGATTGAAGTTGATCCTGAAAATAAAGATGATTATGAAGCGAATGCAGAAGCCTATTTTACAGAGCTGAGAGAATTAAAAGCATATGCCACAGAACAAATTCATTCAATTCCTGAAGAGAAACGTGTTCTAGTCACTGCTCATGACGCGTTTAATTACTTTGGTAATGCTTATGATATGGAAGTTATGGGTTTACAAGGGTTAAGTACAGACGCTGAATATGGTTTAGGTGATGTGCAACATTTAGTGAATACAATTGCTGATAGAGAAATCAATGCCGTTTTTGTAGAGTCAAGTATATCCGAACGATCAATTAATGCAGTGATTGAAGGAGCGAAGGAAAAGGGCCATACGGTAAGTATAGGTGGAGAATTATACTCTGATGCTATGGGAGAAGAGGGCACTGAACTAGGCACTTATGTTGGTATGTATAAACATAATGTAGATACGATTGTTCAATCATTAAAATAAAGATTGTTTTTATGTAAGTGTATATAGGAGTGATTATAGTGACAAATCCAATAGAAATAAAAAATTTAACTGTAGCCTATGATAAAACGGCAGTACTAAAGGATATTCAATTCTCAATACCAAAAGGCAGTTTAACCGGAATTGTTGGACCAAATGGTGCCGGAAAATCTACTTTGATTAAAGCGATATTGGGCCTAATTCCTAAAGTGTCAGGTGAGATTAAAATATACGGAAAACCTTACAAAGCAAAAGATCGTCTGGTGGGTTATGTGCCCCAACGAGGGTCAGTGGATTGGGATTTTCCAACAAGTGCATTAGATGTTGTCTTAATGGGAAGGTATGGCCATATCGGTTGGTTTAAACGACCAGGTAAAGAGGATACGGCACTCGCAAAAGAAAGTTTGAAGAAAGTGGGAATGGATTCCTACGCCAATAGGCAAATAAGTCAATTATCCGGGGGGCAACAGCAAAGGGTATTCTTAGCAAGAGCGCTCGTTCAAGATGCACAAGTTTACTTTATGGATGAACCCTTTGTCGGTGTGGATGCAGCAACAGAGAAAGCGATTATACAATTATTAACAGACCTTAAAGATCAAGGGAAAACAGTCATTGTTGTTCATCACGACCTACAAACAGTTGAAGAATACTTTGACCATTGTATTTTATTAAATAAAGAAGTCATTGCATCTGGTGTCACTGAAGAGGTTTTTACAGTAGAACAATTACACCAAACATACGGGGGCAAGCTAGCTTTTTTAGATAAAGGAAAAGTAATGGTGGAACAAAAGAGGTGACATGAGTGATGGAACAAATAGGGCAAATGCTACTAGCAGCAAATACGCAGTGGGTGTTAATTGGTACGCTTCTTCTAGGGTTAGCTAGCGGTATTTTAGGGAGTTTTGCCTTACTAAGAAAACAAAGCTTAATCGGAGATGCTGTTGCACATGCTGCATTACCAGGAATATGTATAGGGTTTATGTTAACAGGAGAGCGGTCGCTCATCATCCTTTTAATAGGAGCGACCCTTACAGGTTTACTAGCTGCTTATTGTATTCAATACATTGCCTCCGCGTCTATTTTAAAAGAAGATACGGCCATTTGTTTAATTCTATCCACGTTTTTCGGCGTAGGTATTGTCTTATTAACGAAAGTACAGCAAATGCCTTCTGGCAATAAGAGCGGTCTAGATTCTTTTATCTTTGGTCAGGCAGCAGGAATGGTTAGTAGTGATGTGAAATTAATGGCAGGGGCAGCGGCATTATTACTTATGGTGACCATTATTTTCTTTAAAGAATTTAAACTAATTACTTTTGATGTGGAATTCGCTAAAGGCTTAGGTTTACCGGTTAGCGCGTTAAACTTTTTGTTTATGACCCTTTTAGTAGCTGTTGTTGTAATCGGTATTCAGGCAGTCGGTGTCATTCTGATGGCGGCATTACTTATTACACCTGCGATATCTGCCCGTTATTGGACGAATTCACTTAGTAAAATGGTCATGATTTCTGGCATATTCGGAGCGATATCAGGTGTGATTGGTACTTTGATTAGTTCACTAGATAGAGGGATTCCAACTGGCCCCTTTATCGTAGTAACTGCTACGATTATCTTTTTTATATCCATTCTATTTGCACCTGCCCGTGGTATCATCACACTTAAAATCAAACGGAGAATGACCAATCAAAAGCTTCTTCGTGAACAAGGGCAGGTGAAGTAGATGAGTTATGAAATTTGGATTATTATTGTCGCATCATTAGTGGGCATTACTTGTGGTGTAATCGGCTGTTTCCTCATTTTACGGAAGTTGGCGATGCTTGCTGATGCAATTAGTCATACAGTCTTGTTGGGGATTGTGCTTGCTTTTCTAATCAGTCAATCAATGAATGGAATTTATATGCTCATCGGTGCTGCAATAGTTGGTTTATTTACGGCTATGCTTATCCAATTTCTTAATCATAAGGGCATTCAGGAAGACGCATCAATTGGCGTCGTGTTTACCTTCTTTTTTGCTATTGGCGTGATACTTATCACAGTGTTTGCTGATAGTGTTCATTTAGATGTCGACCATGCTTTAATGGGTGAAATTGCCTTTGTTCCATTCGATATGGTGGAAATCGGTTTTTTACCACCGCTTCCAAAAGCATTCATCATGTTAATGAGTATACTGATATTAAATATTATTTTGATGATGTTATTTTATAAAGAACTAAAAATTACATCTTTTGACCCTGCACTTGCTGCTTCTATCGGTATTCCAGTTATGTTTATTCATTACTTATTGATGGGCATGGTTTCAGTATCAACTGTCGCTTCATTTGATAGTGTCGGTGCCATACTTGTCGTAGCGATGTTAATAGCACCAGGTGCTTCTGCTTATTTATTAACCAATAAACTAAGTCATATGCTGTGTTTAAGTGCATTCTTCGGAGTAATAGCAGCGATTAGTGGTTATTATGTAGCTACCTGGATTGACAGTTCAATCTCTGGTTCAATGGCGATGATGAGTGGGGTTCTATTCGCGCTCGTGTTTATCTTTTCACCAACAAAAGGACTGTTAGGTAAAAAGCTGAATCATAAACGTTTTCGATCAGGAACTACTGCTCCTTAAATCGTGTTCATATGTAATAAAGGCTGTTATTTAAAATAGCAGCCTTTATTCTACTTTTGTTAAATAAAAGTTTACGAATGGGAATGTAGTAAATCATTTATAGTAATCCATCTTAAGATATCGACCTCTTACTTCTTGCTTTCTTCACATTTTTTAGTAAGATAGAAACATAATATTTTGATAGAAAAGAGAGTAAGAATGAAACTAATTATTGCAGAAAAACCAGATCAAGGAGCTACACTCGCTTCTGTTTTCCCCAAAAAGAAACACCAAGGCTATATCGAAATTCTTCCTAATCCTATTTTGACAGATGGTGGCTTTATCACATGGGCTATCGGGCATTTATGTCAACTCTCTCCTCCTGAAGTGTATAATACAACTTGGAAAAAATGGACATTAGATACACTCCCTCTTCTACCTAACCAGTTTCAGCACGAAGTCTCCAAAGATAAAATAAAGCAATTCCAGGTCATTAAAAAGCTCTTATCACATCCAGAGGTGAATGAAGTTATTCATGCGGGAGATGCAGGGAGAGAAGGGGAACTGATAATAAGAAATATATTGCGTCAAGCAAAATCAAATTTGCCAATGAAGAGATTATGGATTTCTTCATTAACGCCGAATGCCATTAAAAAAGGGTTTCAACAGCTATTAGATGAAGAAGATACGAGAAACCTTTTTTTCGAAGCTTATACAAGGTCATGTGCCGATTGGATTGTCGGAATGAATGCTTCTAGACTATATACGTTATTATTACAACAAAAAGGATTCTCAGATGTATTCTCGGTTGGTAGAGTACAAACACCTACATTAGCATTGATTGTAAAAAAGGAGCTTGAAATTGAATCTTTTGTTTCTGAACCTTTTTGGGAAGTAGAAGCAACCTTCAAGATCACCGGGAAAAAATATAAGGGGAAATGGGAAGATAAGGGTAATAGTCGTATTATGGACAGCGCATTAGCTGAGAAAATTGCTTTGTTTTGCCAAGGGAAGGAAGCAACAATAGCAGATATAAAAAAGGAAAAGAAAGAATTCCTACCGCCTCAATTGTATAATTTGTCAGCACTTCAAGCAGAAGCAAATCGGCGTTATAAATTCTCACCTAAGAAAACACTTGATATTGTTCAAAAGTTATACCAAAAAGGGTGGGTTTCTTATCCTCGTTCCGATTCAAGGCATATTACCACGGAGGAGGCCAACACATTGCCACAAATTTTGGCTCGTTATGAAAATATAAAGGATTATGAGGATTTCTTTCCTTTACCGTTTTCCTCCATCATTCAGAATAAGCGCTATGTGGATGAAAAGAAAGTGACTGACCATTATGCCATTATTCCGACTGAGCAAATTCCAGACTTCTCCAAACTTGCTTCTGAGGAGAAAAAACTTTATGACCTAATTGCGAAAAGTGTCATCGCTGCCCACCATAAGAAAGCAATAATCGAGTACTCAACAATTAGAACTCTGGTTGATGAGCGAGCGATGTTCATTTCTAAAGGGAAAGTAATTGTTGATCAAGGCTATCGCCAAGTGATTTCTCCAGTTGAGAAAGATAAAGATGTGAATCTCCCCTTATTAGATAAAGGAGATAAAGGAATAACAGAAAAAACAGAAGTAAAGGAGAGTAAAACACAGCCTCCTAAAAGATACACTGAAGGTCAATTAATAACGTTGATGAAAACAGCAGGAAAACATATCGATGATAAAGAACTTGAACAAGTATTAACACAGACAGAAGGACTTGGAACTGAAGCAACAAGAGCGGGCATTATTACGATGCTAAAAGATCGTGGTTATATTGATGTGAAAAAGAATATAGTCTATGCTACTTCAAAAGCTAAGGTTCTCATTATCGCGGTTGGTAAAGAGATATTAGCATCTCCTGAAATGACTGCGAAATGGGAGCAACGCTTAAAGCAAATCTCTAAAGGAGAGGCATCGCCTAAACAATTTATGGATCAAACAAGTCAAATGGTCCATCATTTAATTGCCGCTACGAAGGAAGTAACGAATGAATGGATATTCTCTGAAGAAGATAAACAACAATTTATCCCAAAAACATTTAAGAAAAAGCGACAATCCCCATTAGGTAATTGTCAATTATGTGATGGTCAAGTGGTAGACAAGGGTAAATTTTTTGGTTGCAGCAACTATCAGAAAAAGAATTGTACATTTACCTTATCTAAGAAAATTCTCGGTAAGTCAATGACACAAAAAATAGTGAAACAACTATTGAAAAGTGGTGAGACTGATGTGCTGGAGGGTTTCCAAGGGAAAGACAAATTGTTTGCAGCAGCATTGGTGTGGGATAAAAAGGAAAATAAAATTAAATTTAAGTTTCCAACCTAAGTCTTTCCGTCTATTCCCATATCTTCCTTGTTTCATGAGGATTCTTATAGTAATATTTTAAGTAGTGGTTTTTCATTTGCGTTATAACAGCTTATGAAACCACTATCATTATGCATTTTTTGATCAAGTAAGCGGCTATACTGTATGTAACAAATATCGTTTATCATAGATGTTAGCCTTTTTTGGGAGGATCCACATGCCAACACCTAGTATGGAAGATTATATAGAACAAATCTATTTATTAATTGAAGAAAAAGGCTATGCACGCGTTTCTGATATCGCAGAAGCACTATCTGTCCACCCTTCTTCAGTCACTAAAATGGTGCAGAAATTAGATAAAGATGAATATCTCGTATATGAAAAATACCGTGGTTTAGTATTAACGACAAAAGGAAAGAAAATAGGCAAACGCCTCGTTTACCGCCATGAGTTATTAGAGCAAATGCTTCGAATTATTGGTGTGAAAGAAGAACATATATATGAAGATGTTGAAGGAATTGAACATCATTTAAGTTGGGATGCTATTGACCGCATTGGTGATTTAGTACAGTTTTTCGAAGAGAATAAAGATAGAGTAGAGTCATTAAGAGTGGTACAACGAAAAAATGAAGAAGAATAAAAGCAGAGTTATGGAGGGTGGATAACTCTGCTTTTTTTACATTAATATAGACAGAAAATTAAATATTTTATATCACATAATGTAAAAATAGGTATAAAGAGGGTTAGGTGAATATTTGATGGCTGAATTTGATTGGAAAAAGGCATCTGCTACAGAATGGGATAAGCGGTCGGATAGTTGGCATGAAAGATCAGAAAGTATGTGGAATGAAGGGAGCCGCAAGGAAATTATCCCTTTCTTCCTTCAGTACCTAAAGGCGAATAATCAGGTATGTGACCTTGGTTGTGGTGATGGAATGGGAGCTTATAAGCTTTCAACACATGCCATCAATGTAGTTGGGGTCGACGTATCTGATGAAATGCTTATAAAAGCAAACCGGGTGAACCAAACGAATGATAACCAATTTATCAAAGGGGATTTATCAGAACTTCCATTTGCTGAGCATCATTTTGACGGGCTGTTGGCAATAAATTCTATGGAATGGACAGAAAATCCGTATAATGCAATGAAAGAGGCTGTGAGAATATTGAAGCCGGGTGGTTATGGGTGTTTTGGGATACTGGGACCAACTGCCGGACCTAGAAACAATAGTTTTCCTAGATTACTAGGAGAAAAGGTCATTTGCAACACGATGATGCCATGGGAGTTTGAACAGCTAATGCAAGGGCTCCCAATGAAAAAAGTGGCAGAGCAAGGTGTTTATAAAAAGGCTGCAGAGTCGTTACCTAAAGGAGGATTACCTCTTCCATTGCAACAAGCACTATCTTTTATGTGGATTTTTATTTTTCAAAAGGAGTGAGCTTATGAGTAGGTACTCATTATCAGAGTTTGTAGAGAAAACAGAGCAAGAAGATAGGGGTCAGGGCCTATTTGAGTTAGAAACGGATCGGTTATTAGAAGTGAACTTACAACAGCAGATTTGGGCAAAAGCTGGTTCCATGATTGCGTATGAAGGTCAAATCAAATTTGTTCGTGAAGGGATTTTAGAACATGGAATTGGGAAAATGTTCAAACGTGCTTTCTCTGGGGAGAGCACAGCTCTTATGAAGGCAACAGGTAGGGGGAAACTCTATTTAGCGGATCAAGGAAAGAAGATTTCCATCATCCGCTTTCATAATGATACATTATGCGTGAGTGCCAATGATTTATTAGCGTTTGAACCAAGTTTGAAGTGGGACGTCAAGCTTATGAGAAAAGTAGCTGGCATCGTTTCAGGTGGACTATTCAATATTCGCTTAGAAGGAGAGGGAATGGCGGCAATAACGACTCATTATGAACCATTAACACTAAAGGTAACTCCTGATAAACCGGTATTAACAGATCCGCATGCAACGGTCGCTTGGTCTGGCCATTTGCAACCGGAATTCGTTGCGGATGTCTCATTCAAAACATTTGTAGGCCGTGGTAGCGGTGACTCAGTGCAAATGAAATTTTCAGGCGAAGGTTTTGTCGTTGTCCAACCGTATGAAGAAGGTGGCTATGTGCAGCAGAATTAGTGTACATGTATTGGTTGTTTGTATAGCAGAATTTAAAAGGGCCTCGAAAGAGAGACGCTGCTCATGGGCGATGAAAGTGACTATAGGGAGTAGTGCAAAAAGGGGGAAAACACCGCTTTTGATTATGGAAACTGACCTGATCATAATGCAATAATGAAACTCAGTTTTTAAAATACTGTTTCCCAAGGAGAGGAATTAAGGAATCTCTCAATAATAGTTCTACTATTGCTCGAAACGGAGTAATCAAAATTATTGCCGAGATTGCTATTGTGACCATTGTTGTCCGAGTAGAATCCTCTTAATTGTCAACTGTCTAGTTCTTCAAAATCAATTCTTATTCACAATGTATGCAAAATAAAAAAATAGCCGATCCGTATATTCTACGGATCGGCTATTTTTAATCCCATTCATAGGGTGTTTGTTGATAAACATAGTAATTTAACCAGTTGGAGAATAAAAGATGGGCGTGCGAACGCCATTTGTTTTTGGGTGTCTTGGTTGGGTCATCATTGGGATAATAGTGATTCGGAATGGCTATGGGCAATCCTTTTGCCCGATCTCGCTCATATTCTTCAGCAAGAGTCGTTGCTTCATATTCAAGGTGACCGGTAATCATAATTTGTTTACCTTCATTGGCGCTCATAATAAAAGCACCCGCTTGAGGTGATGCAGCAAGAACCTTGACCTTACTATGATTCTTTAACTCTTCTAATGATATATCCGTATGCCTTGAATGGGGTGCGACAAAAGAGTCATCAAAACCGCGTAATAAGTTTTCTGACCAATTTTCTACATCATGGTCAAACACGCCGAAACATTTTTCCGGTAGCTCAAACTTATCAATATTGAAATGATGGTAAAGTGCTGCTTGTGCTCCCCAACAAATATGGAGTGTACTCGTGACATTGGTTTTTGTCCAGTCCATTATTTCTTTTAACTCTTCCCAATAATCGACTTCTTCAAAGGAGAGTAATTCAATCGGAGCACCCGTAATAATCATGCCATCAAACTTTTTTTGTTTGATTTCAGAAAATGTTGAATAAAACTGCTCAAGATGGATGTGGCTTGTATTTTTTGATTGATGTGTAACGGTTTTCAACAAGGTAATATTGACTTGAAGCGGTGTATTACCTAATAACCTTAATAAATGTGTTTCTGTTTTTTCTTTTTGCGGCATGAGGTTAAGTATAAGTATGTTTAATGGGCGAATATCTTGCCCCTTAGCGCGACCTTCATCCATAATGAATATTTGCTCTTCCTCGAGAATTTCCCGTGCTGGAAGTCCTTGTGGAATGGTGATTGGCAAGTGATCATCCCCTACTGTGTGAAATTTCAATAAACTTATTATAAAGACGTTTAACTTATTGAGCAACCTGAAAACCTTAAAATTATCATTAATTTGAAAATTTCTCGTCACATATCATTATTTAGATTTAGGAAGTGATACAATAGTAACGCTTGCAATGACAACTGGTATAGAGGAGAGGAAAAGCGATGGGGAAATATGTGAAGTCAGATATTGAAATTGCTCAAGAAACAACGATGAAACCAATTCACCAGATTGGGGAAAAGCTCGGACTTACGGCCGATGATTTAGAGCAATTTGGTAAATATAAAGCGAAACTTACAGCCGAAACACTTAAAAGAGTGGAGAGTAAGGAAAATGGGAAATTAATTCTTGTTACAGCCATTAATCCCACACCTGCAGGCGAAGGGAAATCAACTGTTACTGTAGGTTTAGGTGATGCATTAAATCTGTTAGGGAAAAAGTCGATGATTGCCATGAGAGAACCATCTCTAGGTCCAACAATGGGCATTAAAGGTGGAGCGACAGGAGGGGGATATTCACAAGTCGTACCGATGGAAGATATTAACCTTCATTTTACAGGTGATATTCATGCGATTACTACAGCAAATAATGCCTTATCTGCCTTAATCGATAATCATATCCAACAAGGAAATGATCTTAAAATTGACCAGAGAAGAATTATTTGGAAAAGAGTGATGGATTTAAATGATCGTGCGCTAAGAAATGTCATTGTTGGTCTGGGAGGTCCTGCTCAAGGTATTCCGCGAGAAGATGGTTTTGATATTACAGTGGCCTCTGAAGTAATGGCTGTACTATGTTTAGCGAAAGACCTACATGATTTGAAGAAAAGATTAGGCAAAATGATTATTGCTTATAATATTAACAAACAACCGGTTACGGTGGCTGATTTAGGTGCTGAAGGTGCTTTAACCCTTTTATTAAAAGAGGCAATCAAGCCTAATTTAGTACAAACTTTAGCACATACACCTGCACTTATACACGGTGGACCATTTGCGAATATTGCACATGGTTGTAATAGTGTGATCGCGACAAACACTGCTTTGAAGTTAGCTGATTATGTTGTAACAGAAGCTGGATTTGGCGCCGATTTAGGAGCAGAGAAATTTTTACATATAAAAGCGAGAAATATGGGTGTAAGTCCTGATGCAGTTGTCATTGTGGCGACGATTCGTGCACTTAAGATGCATGGGGGCGTCGCTAAGGAAAATCTCAGCTCAGAGAACACGGCTGCACTAGCAAAAGGATTTTCTAATTTGAAAAAGCATGTTGAAACAGTTCAAAGTTTCGGATTGCCGTTCGTTATTGCACTTAATCGCTTTAATGGTGATTCCGCAGATGAAATTGAGACTTTTAAAGAGTTGTGTGAAGAGCAAAATATACAATGGTCACTAACAGAAGTATGGGCAGAAGGAGGAACAGGTGGCTTACAGTTAGCAGAGAAAGTGTTAGAGCAAATTGCAAAAACAGACCAATCGTTTACGCCACTTTACAATTTACATGACAGCTTAGAAGAGAAAATTGAAACAATTGCTAAAAATGTGTATGGTGCAAGCGGAGTTGAGTTTACATCGAAAGCAAAGAAACAATTAGCCGATTTTGAACGCTTTGGCTGGTCTCAGCTCCCTATATGTATGGCTAAAACCCAATACTCATTATCCGATGATGCAGCAAAATTAGGTCTTCCTTCTGACTTCACAATAACTATAAGAGAATTAAAGCCCTCTGTAGGTGCCGGTTTTATTGTGGCATTAACAGGAGCTGTTATGACAATGCCTGGGTTACCTAAAGTACCCGCAGCGATGCAAATGGATGTGGATCAACAAGGACAAGCGAAAG
This sequence comes from Cytobacillus sp. FSL R5-0569, assembly GCF_038007265.1. Classification (NCBI taxonomy): domain Bacteria; kingdom Bacillati; phylum Bacillota; class Bacilli; order Caryophanales; family Bacillaceae; genus Cytobacillus; species Cytobacillus sp. FSL R5-0569. The sequence continues at coordinate 2,911,124 of NZ_JBBOWW010000001.1, read as the reverse complement.
GATTATTTTAATCAATATAAAGGGGAATTGATACATTGTTTGACCCAATAGCTTTTGATAATATGAAGGTTGTTTTAGAGGGGCATATTTATGATTTTGATTTAACGGGTGAAATGAAGATAATCGATCGAAATGATTGGATGAATCTAGCGAAATTTAGCCGACGCTATGACATCTCATGTACGGATACAACCGTTGCTAACACTTTATCAGCAAAAATTACCTTACAGGCCAATTTGCAACAAATTACGGCGGAATTGCAGCCTACGCACCCATTCACAAATGAAATCGGTGCTCATCTATCCATCTCTTTTATTCTGCAAAAACAGGAAAAAAATAAGTTAGAATCAGCTTACGAGCAAGTCATTAAACAATGGGGGAATCGCCGTACCATTCAACAACGATTAATAAAGGTAGAGAATGAATGGACGCAAGAGATAGTAGTCAATTTTGACAGACTGATAACAGAAGATCAATTAGAAGACTTACTTGATTTAATTGACTACACACAACAAACATTAATAGTATTAGATCAATATTAGAGGTTTGAGACAATAGGTGAGATGGTATTCTTACATGGCAACGCTAAAAAGCGGTGCTCAGTAGAACAATCCAGTTCCTATTGTCTCGACTTTTTTTATAAAAAATTGTATGAGTAAAGTTGATAAGCATGAATATATCACGGATCGCCATTTTTCATGTTACAATTAGCTATTAGAATAGTTAATAGACTAACCGCAATATAGCTGGTTTAGATAGATTAATGAATGGATGGTCGAAATGAAAAATATATCATTAGAAAATATAACAAAAACTTACGGTGAAAAAGAGCTATTTAAGCAAATTAATTTTACTATCGGAGAAAATGACCGCGTTGGCTTAATTGGTGTAAATGGAACAGGAAAGTCATCACTGTTAAAAATCGTCGCTGGTATTGATTTGCCTGATGCTGGAGAGATTATTGCGCCTAAGGATTATTCAGTCTCCTACGCTGAACAAGAACCTAAATTAGACGAACAATTGACTATACTTGAACAAGTATTTGCAGGCGATTCTCCTTTACTCGTGCTTTTAAGAGAGTATGAGCAAGCATTAATCGCTTTGAATGAACATCCAGATCATAGCGAAGTACAGGAGCATCTTTTCCAATTACAAAAAAAATTAGATGCTAATAATGGGTGGGAAGCAAGTACAAATGCCAAAACGATCCTAACAAAACTAGGTATTGTCGACTTTGAAAAAAAAGTTGGTGAATTGTCCGGTGGACAAAAAAAACGGGTAGCGTTAGCACAAACGTTGATACAAGATAGTGATTTATTAATTCTCGACGAGCCAACGAATCATCTTGATCATGAATCGGTTCAATGGCTAGAAGAGTATCTTACCCGATACCGGGGAGCAATTCTGCTTGTGACACATGATCGCTATTTCCTTGATCGTGTGACAAACCGGATGTTTGAACTTGATGCGGCACAATTATACAGTTATAAAGGTAACTATGGAGCATTCCTTGAGGCGAAAGCGGTCCGAGAGGAGAATGAAGCAGCTGTAATCGATAAACAACGGAATTTATATCGTAGAGAGTTAGAGTGGATGAGACGCGGTGCCAAGGCGCGAACAACCAAACAAAAAGCGCGCATAGATCGTTTTGATCAATTAGATGAAAAATTGACAAATGTTACTTCAAGTGAAAAATTAGACATGTCTTTAAGTGGTAGTCGGTTAGGAAAGCAAGTATTTGAGTTGAAATCAGCGACAAAATACTATGGTGATTTAGCCATCCTAAAAAACTATGACCTGCTAGTGAAACCAGGTGACCGACTAGGCATTATTGGTCAAAATGGGACAGGAAAAACCACTTTTCTAAATATTTTAGCCGGCAATTTACCGTTAGACCAAGGTGAGAGAATCATCGGTCAGACGGTTAAAATCGCTTATTACACACAGGAAAGTGAAGAAATGGATGAGAGCAAAAGAGTGATTGAATACTTAAAGGAAGCGGCCGAAGTAATCGAAACAACTGACGGAAAAACGATATCTGCTGCTCAAATGCTTGAGCGTTTTCTGTTTCCACCTTATATGCATGGTACATTAATTAGAAAACTTTCAGGTGGAGAAAAACGTAGATTATATTTATTGAAAATCTTAATGACTTCACCGAATGTTTTGCTTTTAGACGAGCCGACAAATAATCTTGATACACAGACGTTAACGGTGCTAGAGGATTATCTAGAAAGCTTTGCTGGTGTGGTTATAACGGTTTCACATGATCGTTATTTTCTCGATAAAGTCGCCACTCAATTACTTGTATTACAAGGAAATGGGGAAATAACAAGTTATTATGGGAATTATAGTGAATACCTTGAGAAATCAAAACAAGCATCAAGTAAAAAAGCGGAAGAGAAAAAGATAGTAGAAGTAAAGGAAGAAAGTAAACCAAAAAAGAAAAAGCTTTCCTATAATGAAGCAAGAGAATGGGAGCAAATCGATGACAAAATGGAAGCGATTGAAAGTCGTTTGAAAGAAATCGATGAGGATATGAACAATATTGGTAGTGATTTCGAAAAAGCTCAACAGCTCATGGATGAACAAAAAAAGCTAAATCATGATTTAGAATATCTCATTGAACGTTGGAGTTATCTGTCTGAATGGGCAGATGCTTAATCAATGTAGATAAATGAAAGTAGACGATGATTTATGTTAGAATAATTATCATGAGAGAACAATTAAAGTAAAGGGTGATTTCATTGATTATAAAAGCGATTGAACCTACACCAAGTCCGAATACGATGAAGGTGATCTTAGATAAAGAACTGCCTATGGGGACAAGCAATAATTACAAAGTAGGTCAGGCTGAAGGAGCGCCGGAAGTCATTGTTGATATCTTAAAAATAGATGGAATTAAAGGTGTCTATCATGTAGCCGATTTTCTTGCAGTCGAACGAAATGCGAAATTCGATTGGAAAGATTTACTTCCTCAAGTGAGAGCAGCCTTTGGTGAAGAAGCTGAGAGTGCTGGGGGAACGGAAGTAAATGAACATTTTGGTGAAGTACAAGCTTTTGTGCAAACGTATAAAGGCATACCGATGCAAGTGAAATTAACAGATGGTACAGAAGAAAAGCGCTTTGGCTTACCGGAACTTTATGTTAAAGCTGTAGGTGATGCACAAGCACCTGATGATAATGTAGTCATGGTGAGAAAGTGGAAAGAACTAGGAGTGCGTTATGGTGAATTCGAACAAGTAGGTAAAGAAGTAGTGGATGAGATTCTAGCTGCATACCCAGAGGAAAGAGTAAAAACACTCATCACTGCAGCCCAAAGTCCAGAATCAGAAGAAGCATTGGCACCTAGAGTCCGTCTTAAACTTACCCCAGATGATTTAAAAGTGGAAGACTGGCGTATACGCTATCAAAAGCTTGAGCAAATGGCTGATCCTTCTCTAGATGATTTAGATGTACTTGACTTTGCCCTTCAAGATGAAAAAGCGTCTGTGCGAAGATTAGCAACTGTTTACTTAGGGATGATTGAAGACGTTCAAGTACTACCTTATCTATATAAAGCGCTAACAGATAAATCAGTCACAGTGCGAAGAACAGCGGCGGATTGTTTATCAGATCTCGGCTTCCCTGAAGCTTCTGAAAAAATGATGGAAGCATTATCTGATAAAAGCAAGCTGGTTCGCTGGCGTGCAGCAATGTTCTTATACGAAGTAGGCGACGAAAAAGCGCTTCCTGCCTTAAAAGCAGCTGAAAATGATAATGAATTTGAAGTAAGTCTGCAAATTAAACTAGCAATTGAAAGAATTGAGCAAGGCGAAGAAGCAAAAGGGTCTGTATGGAAGCAAATGACAGAATCACGGAAAAATGGATGAGTTAGAAGGACACCTGCATGCGCAACATGCAGGTGTCCTTTTTCAATCATAACCAGTATACGACGAAGCCGTAGGTAATTTTTTTGTGTTAGAACTGAGGATAAGCAGGGTTCAGTCCAAAAGAAACTCGATCAAAAAGTAGAGATAGAAACATAGATATAGAAGGTTTTTACATTGGCAGGAATAGTGTTATGTCGAGATGTGTGCGTGCCTCCATGAGTTGAGTGAAAAAGAGTGGGCAAACCGGAATTGCACGTCGGCCAGGTTAGAAAAAGGGAATGAGAGCTATGCAAATTGGATTTGCGAAACACTCCGGTTTGGAAATGAGGTTGAGAGCAGAGCAAACAGTTTTTGCAGGTTACTCAGATTCACAAATGAGATTGAGAGCAGTGCAAACAGTTTTTGCAGGTCACTCAGGTTCGGAAATAAGATTGAGAGCAGTGCAAACAGTTTTTGCAAATCACTCAGATTCGAAAATGAGATTGAGAGCAATGCAAACAGGTTTTGCAGGTCACTCAGATTCGAAAATGAGATTGAGAGCAATGCAAACAGGTTTTGTGAGTCACTCAGATTCCCAAATGAAGTTGAGAGCAGAGCAAATATGATTTGCAAGTCGCTCAGGTCGAAAAAAAGTAATGAGAGCAGTGCAAATTGGATTTGCGAGTCATTCAGATTCGCAAATAAGATTGAGAGCAATGCAAACAGTTTTTGCAGGTCACTCAGATTCGAAAATGAGATTGAGAGCAATGCAAACAGTTTTTGCAGGTCACTCAGATTCGAAAATGAGGTTGAGAGCAGAGCAAATTGGATTTGCAAGTCACTCAGGTTCGCAAATGAGATTGAGAGCAATGCAAACAGTTTTTGCAAGTCACTCAGTTTCCCAAATGAGATTGAGAGCAGAGCAAACAGGTTTTGCAAGTCACTCAGATTCGCAAAAGAGATTGAGTTCCTATCTGGTTAAGCAATTTGCAGAAATCAAGGTTTTAACACAGGTATATTTTACGATGGTAGATTAGTTGGGATGAGTTCACTTCATTTTATCAATTGGAAGACAAAACATACGAGCATTGGATACTATTGAAGGTAAGGGGATAATTTCAATGTTGTGTAAAAGCACTGCTTGACTATATTCTCTGTGATTTAGGGCTTAATAAAGTCGAGATTCAGTGTGCAGAAGCAAATATTAAAAGTAGAAATATACCTAAACGTCTAGTGTTTAAACAAGAAGGTATAAACCGTGAAGCTGAGTTCATCAACGGATGTTATAACAATATTGTCACTTATAGTTTGCTTAGAAAAGAGTGGAAGGGCAATCAATAGTAACTTCAGCTAGTAGCAGTTTTTATGGCTAATTGACTAACCTTAGGCAAAAATTTATAGTAGGACTATTCAATTGTGGGCTCTTGTGTTTGTTAGCTTAATGTGTGTGGGGATGTCTCCCTTTGTGACGTGATCTAACATCGCACTTTTGGTATTATCCGAAAAAAACACATGCATCAACACCTCAAAAAAGGCGAAACCCTGCAATAGACTTAGAAGCATCCGTCCAGTCATAAATATTTTGGATTTCCAATTATTCAATCATCTAACATTGGCTATTCCTTTTATCCGAGAACGATAACTTTGCAATATAGGCTTGAAATATAGTATGCTTACTGTGCAATCATTAGTAAAGGAGGGGAATATTTATGTCTATGGCTTATGAAGAGTATATGAAACAAGTTGTGAAGCCGATGAGAGCTGAGCTTGTTCAGGCCGGTTTTAGCGAGTTAACAACTGAAGAAGAAGTAAACGATTATATGGAGCAAGCAGAAGGTACAACATTAGTTGTCGTGAATTCTGTTTGTGGCTGTGCAGCAGGATTAGCAAGACCTGCAGTGACTCAGGCTGTATTAAATGCAGAGAAGAAACCAGACAATTTAGTGACCGTTTTTGCTGGTCAAGATAAAGATGCAACAGCAAAAATGCGTGAATATTTCACAGGTATTGAGCCGTCTTCTCCATCTATGGCCCTTCTTAAAGGGAAAGAAGTGGTACATTTTATTCCACGTCATGATATTGAAGATCACTCTATGGAAGAAATTATGCACAATTTATTAGCAGCGTTTGATAATAAATTATAAAAAGGATCACACGATAAAAGGTGATTGAATGCAGCAGTTAGGAGCACTCTTATCCTGACTGTTGCTTTTTAATTTCAATAAAATAAGTAGGTGTTTTGATGTTTGTTACAACATCAGCGAGGACAAATCCTGACGAAACCAATAAGGCAAAGCAGGTAGCAATGACGCTGAACCTTCCCTTTATACATAGAAGAAAAAGAACAATAAAGAGTATGGTCAATCAATACGAAACGAACGGAATTGTCGTTGGAAAAGAGCGAATGGAACTATATAAAGTAGGTGAGGAAAGCCCTTTTTTCTTTCATCCTAGTTCAGCAATGTTCCGCATTAAGCGTCTGCAAAAAGGTGAACATGATCCTTTTATAGAAATTTGTCAACTAAAAGCGGGTTCTACTTTTCTTGATTGCACACTTGGGCTAGCTTCAGATAGCATTGTGGCAAGTTATGCTGTAGGTGAGACAGGGAAGGTAATTGGGTTAGAAGCAAGTAAGGTGATAGCGTATTTCGTTGGTCAAGGTTTGAAAGAATGGCCAAATGACAACGTAATCATGAAAGGCAGTATGGAAAGAATCGAAGTAGTTCATGATTTAGCCATCAATTACTTGAAATCTGTCCCTGATGCTTCCTTTGAATGTGTCTATATTGACCCCATGTTTGAAACAACGATAAAAGAATCGCCTAATATCAATGCATTACATTCGATTACATACAAAGGTGATTTGACTGAGGATATGATTATTGAGGCGAAGCGCGTGTCTAAAGAGAGAGTGGTATTGAAGGATCATTTCCGTAGTGAAAGATTCCAAGCCTTTGCATTTCAGCAAATCAAACGTAAATCAGCGAAATTCCACTACGGTGTGTGGGAAAAAAGATAAAAAGATTGCTGTTGCCTTACTAATGGCTACAGCAATCGAAACTAATGGCAAACGTTTTTTAATCAGTGATACACATATAAACAAAGTAAGCAAGTAGTACTAAACCACCAACAAGCGCAATCCAACTAGAATCCATTATGTACCTTCCCCCTTCTTATTTTCTTATTTGTATATATCCCCCAAAAAAGCAGCAATTAATCATGAACCAATGCCCAAAAAGTGATAAAATATGGTAGAATAAAAGAAAAATTTTGTGAGGCAATGAACATGAATATTCAAATGGCAGCGAGAATGGAGCAATTCCAAGAGAGTATTTTTTCGGAACTAGCTGAAATCAAGCAACGGAAACTAGAAGAAGGCATAAAAATGATCGATCTTAGTGTCGGTAGTCCCGATTTACCACCTCCTCCAATTATAACAAAGATAATGGGCGAAATGGCAAGTGATCCAAAGCTTTATGGTTACACATTAAAAGGGATTCCGGAGTTTCATGAGGCAGTGGCGAATTATTACAGTAGAAAATACGGCGTAACCCTCGATGCGAAGGAAGAAACCACGTTACTGATGGGCTCACAAGACGGTTTGGTCCATTTACCAATGGTGCTTTGTAATCCTGGTGATATAGTACTCGTTCCAGATCCTGGTTATACAGCGTACGAAGCAGGTGTGAATCTTGCAGGAGGGCAAATGTATCGTATGCCTTTAAAAGAAGAAAATGATTACTTACCTTCTTTCGCTGATATCCCAAAAGAAGTTAGTAAAAAAGCAAAGATAATGATTCTAAATTATCCTGGAAATCCGGTTCCTGCCCTGGCGACAAAAGAATTTTTTGGACAAGCAATCGAATATGCGAAAGAAAATGAGATTGTCATTCTCCACGATTTTGCTTACTCTGAATTATATTTTGAAGAGGTGCCAATTAGTTTTTTATCAGTTGATGGTGCGATGGATGTAGGGATTGAAATGAACTCGTTATCTAAAAGCTTTAATATGGCAGGGTGTCGTGTGGCTTATTCTGCAGGAAATCGTAAAGTTATTTCTCTTTTAAGTAATCTAAAGTCTAACCTTGACTATGGCGTTTTTTATCCTATTCAAATGGCTGCTGTACAGGCGTTAGCTGATGATTCCTCCTTTTTAGATGAATTGAGAGCGGTCTATAAAAAAAGAAGAGATTCTTTTGTTCTTGGATTACGAGAAGTAGGTTGGGATGTGGCTTTACCTAAAGGGTCGATGTTCGTATGGGGGAAATTACCGGTTGGAATGAAATCTAAGCCATTCGCACTTGAATTAATTGAAAAAGCGGGAGTCGTTGTAACACCTGGAAATGCCTTTGGTGAATGGGGCGAAGGTTATGTACGCATGGGTATTGTCCAATCAGAAGAAACATTATTAGAAGTTGTTTCCCGTATTGAGAAAAGTGGCATTTTTAAATAAATAATGAAAGTCATCTGAGGAGGAGATACACTTGCCGAGTTGGTTAAGAAAATCATTAGTGGTGATGGTGACAATCTTTACATTTGGATTGGTAACACCAACGAGTTTATTACCTATTCAGCATGAAGAAGATAAGTCACCAAGAAAAGCAGTTTTAGCTGAAAGCTTACCAGATGTAAGTGGAGAAGAAACTTCACAAGTTTCGAGGGAGGATTTTATAAAGGAAATGGTTACTTCCGCGGAAAAGCATTCTTTCGAAAAGTTTGGTGAAAAAATTAAACCGGTCATTGAATCAGAATTTCAAATCGTCATCCTACCTAATATAGAAAAGGCGATTTCAGAAGTTGCAGAGCAGTATACAGAGGAGAATCTGCATCATTTGAGTATCACTGAAACGGCCTCTGCGGGCGTTTCAGAACGAATTTTTCATATAGCAGATGAGGCCAAGCAGAAAGATGTCATTCGTTTTCATGTCAGAAGAGATCATCCACCACAGCAAGGTTATTGGTTTAATTTCCATTATCATACTGCCTATGATCAATTCCAAACTCACCATGAACTAGGATCTATCTACTGGGATAAAAATACCCCGCCAAAATGGATGAGTTAATTTCAAAAATTGAAACTTTTCTAGTACATATTCGTATATACTAGGTGAGGAACGATAGTATATAAAGTTGATCAGGGGGAAAAATTCACTATGGAAATTATCGATGGGATCCTACATACCTATTCTAGTTTCTTTGATTGGGATATGTGGGTTGAGGCATTATCTCGACCAGATGCATGGGTGCTAATTGGCACATTGGTCATTTTAGAAGGCTTGCTTTCAGCCGATAATGCGCTTGTCTTAGCAGTAATGGTTAAGCACCTACCACCAAAACAACGAAAGAAAGCACTTTTTTATGGGTTGCTTGGCGCTTATTTCTTCCGTTTTTTAGCGATAGGTGTAGGTGTATTTTTAATTAAATTTTGGTGGATAAAAGTACTAGGAGCCGCTTACTTAGGCTGGTTAGCTATTAAATATTTTATCGACAAAAAGAAAGCAGAAGAAGCAGAAGACGAAGAAGCGTTGGAAGGAATCAATCAACGAGGCTTATTGATTCGTCTGTTTGGGACATTTTGGGGAACAGTTATTGCCGTTGAATTAATGGATATTGCTTTTTCAATTGATAGCATTTTAGCAGCATTAGGTGTGAGTCAAGAAATATGGGTACTTCTTGTTGGTGGTATGCTAGGTATCATCATGATGAGGGGCGTTGCAGGGGTATTCTTAAAATTAATTGACCGTGTACCTGAACTTGAAACAAGCTCTTATATTCTTATTCTATTAATCTCTTTAAAGATGTTGTTAAGTGCAGCAGGTATTCACATAGATCATATGTATTTCTTTGGCGTACTTGTGATTGTTTTTGCAATTACTTTTATTGTACATGCGAAGAGAAAACGTACTGAAGCAGCAGGCTCATAAGAAAAGGGGATGAATTGCTTCATCCCTCTTTTTTCACTCCATCAATATCTTCCAATATCTGATAATAATTGCAATTATTTCTGGGTCCCCTCTATTAAATTTTTCTGAAATTAAAAAAAGGAGTTGGCGTATGAGGTTATTTACAGATTTATCTCAAGCTGCACTAGATGAGTACTTTTTTAAAGAACCGACGACATTTAATAAATATACACCGAAGAATGAGCTTGCATATGCATTAGCAGCCACCCTTTATATGCCTGCAACACGTCCTGCAATCCATCAAGATTTGATTAATAAAAAGCACGCTGGTCTAACATCAGTTGTCATTTGTTTAGAAGATAGTATTGGTGATCTAGAAGTGGAAATAGCGGAAAGGGAATTACAGCATTCATTACATAAACTTCAACAAGATATTTCTAGAGGCTTTATTACATTAGAAGAATTGCCATTACTTTTTATTCGTATAAGAAATAAAGAGCAGTTAGTTCGGCTAATAACTTTATTTAAAGATGAATGGCAGTTACTAACTGGTATTGTCATTCCAAAATTCTCTTCAATCGATGGTGAAGACATGCTGCAACTCGTAAGTGAAATACGAAATAGTGGCCATGAATTATATGCGATGCCAATTCTTGAAACGAAAGAAGTTCTATTTAAAGAAACAAGAATGGAAGAATTAAAAAAACTAAAAGGAATATTCGATAAGTACGCCCATTTTATTTTGAATATCCGGATAGGGGCGACAGATTTTTGTGGACTTTTAGGAATCAGAAGAAACACATCCACTTCATTATATGATATTGCTGTATTGAGAGATTGTCTAGCAGACATTATGAACTTTTTCCAAAGGGCACCTAATACTTACTTACTTTCTGGACCTGTTTGGGAGCATTTTGTTTCTAAAGAAAAAGTTAACGTACTAAGTAATCAAACGGAGCAAATCATGGATTCATCGTCATTTATGAACAAACTACCGAAAGAGATGAGAGGATTCATAGCAGAAATATTACTCGATATTAGTAATGGTATCATCGGTAAAACGATTATACATCCCACGCAAATTACGCCGGTACAAGCTTTAAACACTGTGACTTATGAAGAATACAATGATGCAATGGATATATTAAATCATTCAAATGGGGCCCGTGGTGTGATGAAAAGTGCGAGTCAGAACAAAATGAACGAAATGAAGCCCCATTATTATTGGGCAAAAAAAATCGAGTTAAAATCAAGAGTTTACGGGGTGCTAAATGAACAATACAACACAATTGATTTCTTCCAACAGTTATCACATGATAGACGTCATCGAGCCCATGCAGGTGAAGCTAAATATCAACTATAATCCTTACCATTTTAAATTCGATGAATTATTCCAGATGGCAGCAAGAAAGAATAAAAAAAGATCCTTTTTATTCGTTAGTAAAGTGTTAGGTAAACATCTGCCTATCTCGCCGGCAAAAGGGTTAGCAACGGGACTGTTATTAGCAGAAAGCTACCTTAAGGATGTGGAAGGGAAAAAGCTTTCGTCATCATCACCCTTTGTGGATGTACTGAAAAATAAGCAGTCTAAATTTAGTGATACAGCATTTATTGGCGATCAATATTCCCCCATCATTATTGGTTTTGCAGAAACTGCGACAGCGCTCGGTCAGGCATTTTTTCAAGCGTTTAAGAATGCAGATTATTTTCATACAACGAGAGAAGATCTTTTAAACGTTGAATCGATCATTTATTTTGAGGAAGAGCATTCACATGCTACTTCTCATCGTTGTTATATCGACGCCAATTTGTTGCAAAATAGTCGGGAAATTATATTAGTAGATGATGAGATGACGACTGGAAAGACAGCGCGAAATATTATCACTTCATTACATGATAAGTTTCCGAGGAAGCATTACACTGTTGTTTCTATTCTTGATTGGAGAAATGAGACCAACAAGAATGCATTTATTGAATTAGAGGAAGCGTTAGATATCACTATACGTCATATATCCCTTCTTGCTGGCGAAGTTGAAGTAGATGGGAACCCAGTTATTAAGGAGGAAGAAAGTGTAGACTTTTACCGTCCATCTACAGAAATGAATGAAATTTACATAGAAAAAGAATTACCTATGCTGTTTGCTTCTAAGTATTATCCTACGACAAATCAAAAGTCTCCCTTCAACACTGTTCCTTATATTGCTGAAAGTGGTCGATTCGGGTTGGATAGTAAAGTGAACGTTTTATTAAACTCAAAAGCAGAGAAGGTTGCAACATTTCTTGATCAAAAAAGAAAGGGTAAACATATTTTATGTATCGGCACAGGTGAGTTTATGTATTTGCCAATGAAAATAGCTAGCTTAATGGAGGGTAGTGTAAAGTATCAAAGTACAACCCGTAGCCCTATTCATGTCCATAATAAACCATCCTATGGCGCACGCTTTGGTATGACTTTTCCTAGCCCTGAAGTGGAAGAAGTGGTGAACTATATCTATAATATTCCACCGGAAACATATGATGAAGTATTTATCTTTTTTGAAAGATTAGTAGATGAACAGGTTTTAAGCAAGTTTTTACAACAGTTAAAAATACCAAGTATTCAAGTTGTCTTTTTGAAAGGAGTGAGGTGATTTGACTATTGTCGCCAGACAGCCTATGTTTGGGTCATATGACCGAAGAGAGGTCACCTTTCTTTTAAAGGATTTAAGTCATATCCATTTAGAAGATACAACAGAAAACAGAGAACATGCCATTCAATCAGGTGCTCATTATAGTGAAACCTTACCAATAGAATACCAGCCACCAAAAGCGTATATCGATCTTTTCTTTCGTTCTTTAGACGAATTTAAAGAGAAAGTGGCTTTAAGTATAGCTGTTGTAGCAGAACAGATTTATGCAGCTAAAGGCAAACAGACAGTTTTGGTTTCACTAGCGAGAGCAGGTACACCAATAGGCATTTTAATTAAAAGATATTTGTTTTTTAAATACCATGTAGATTTGCCGCATTATAGTATTTCTATTATTCGCGATAGAGGAATCGATGAAAATGCTCTTCACTATATTTTAGAAAAACATTCAACGGGAATGATTCAATTCGTAGACGGTTGGACAGGAAAAGGTGCCATTTCGATAGAATTAACAAATGCTTGCCACTTATTCTTTCAGAAATATGGAGTGAAAATTGATGAAACATTGGCTGTTTTAGCTGACCCTGGCCATTGTACAACCGTATTTGGAACGAGGGAAGACTTTTTAATTCCGAGTGCTTGCTTAAATTCGACTGTTTCTGGACTAGTCAGCAGGACGGTTTTAAATAATCAATGGATTGGTGAAAAGGATTTTCATGGGGCGAAATATTACCATCATATGATTGATGAAGATTTATCAAACATCTATTTAGACAAAATAACTCAGCAATTTCAAAAAGTTGTATCTATTGCAAAGCAGGAAGCAAGTAAAATAGTGGATGAAAATTACGGAGCGACCTTTTCAGGTATGAATGAAATACTAAGAATCCAAAAGGAGTTCGGTATCGAATCTTCTCATTTCGTTAAACCAGGTGTAGGTGAGACGACGAGAGTAGCTTTAAGAAGGGTACCTTGGAAAATACTGATTAAAGATAAAAATAGTCCTTATCTAAAACATTTGTTTGCACTTGCTGAGGAGAGAAAGATTGAATTGGTTCATTATCCACAAATGAGCTATACATGTTGTGGGCTAATTAAGAAGGTTATCCAATGAGAGGAGGAATTTTTGCCTCAGATTTAGATCGGACATTAATCTATTCAGAGACAGCGATATCGCAATTGGAAGCAATTCCAAGTAAATCTGCAACCGTTGTTGAATATAAAAATAATAAAGCTTTATCTGTGATGAGTGATCGTGCCATAAAATTATTACAACAAATTCGCAATACCCTTCTGTTCGTGCCAATTACTACACGAACACGGCAACAATTTGAGCGGATTGAATTTCCTTTTAGCCATCGTTATGCAGTTGTTGCCAATGGCGCACAAATTCTATATAACGGTCAGCCTTTGCTAAATTGGGAAGAAAGTATCAAGCGAGAAGTCTATGATAAGAGTGGAACGAAAGAGAAACTCTTGAATCATTTAATCCCATTTAAGATAGAGGGTAGATTGCGTGAAGCAGATGGGTGGTTTTTCTACTATGTGCTAATGGAAACATTGCCAGATTGCCAATTGGCTGAAATACGCCTAACGGCAGAAGGGCTTGGATGGCGTATTTCTTTGCAAGGTAGAAAATTATATTTTATACCAAATGCGATAAGCAAAGGTAGGGCACTACAGTATATCGCAGAAAATGAAGGGGCCCAGTATTTATTCGGAGCAGGCGATTCATTATTAGATTATGACTTTTTAAAAATTTGTGATGAATCATTTGTTCCTGCTCATGGAGAACTGGCTCAACATTTAAAAAAGGCTTCCCATTGGTTAACAAAGGAAAAAGGGATGCTGGCAACAGAAGAATTCCTTACTAAAATACTTCAGACAGTTACCAATCCTTTCGACCGGAGAGAAAGATCCGATTTACAACAGAAAATACAACCAATCCAGCTGTGATAAAGAAAATAAAGATCATGCTCGTGTAGAAAATGGACTGGTGAACTGTATAAGTGAATAATGAAAGAAAGGCAGCCAAAAAGAGTAAATCAAGCATTATAAATATTGAGGAGTTTAAAGTTCGTTCCAGTATTTTTAATTCTGAATCGATATTAGGTAACTTGGAACGCTTCGCTAACATTCTCATTTTTAATCCATCCTTTGATTACATTTATCCTTTCGTTTGAAGCAAATACAGGTATCCTTAGTAATGCAACTATATGCATAACCACAGTAAATGGTGAAAATGGCAGAAGCCCTTATTCAATAGCTTCAAATCGTAACTATTTATGTTAAGATGAAATGGATACGTGTTTATAATCATTGTTTCTAAAACAACAATATATATACAAAATGAACCTGTAAGACGAATGTATTAAAGGGAAGGGATCAGTCAATGAATGTCACTCATAGTCATGTGAAAAATATCCGAATGGCAGTTACATATGAAGGGTATAAAGAAGCATTAAAAACGCCACTAAATGAAAGGCCGATGTATGAGGTGGCCAATCGTACACTTACTTATAATCAAATCTTTCTCCGGTTATTAGGTGTACCATTAGACGAGGATGCCTATTATAATGAACTGTTTGACCTAGCTAATGATCCAACGATCGATATTTCAGTAATTGGTGAAGACTATTTAGACAAATCGATGAATAATGAACATTTTAAGTCCATCCAAAAGGTTATTAATATCCATAGAGATCAGCAGCTTTCAATTAATCGATTTGTCGCTTTTTTAGATGGGGAAGGATTACTACTTCGTTCAGAACTACCAGCTATTCAGCGTAAAATCCGCGAAGCATTAATGGAAACATTACAACTTTTCTCTGATAAAGAGGAAGGTGGGCTTAAGCATAATGATTTGCGTAGAATCTTAACAGATCTTATTAAATGGTCTCATAACCATTTGGGAGAAAGCTTAACCAACGCTGATTTAACAGTAAAGCTCCCGAAATTTATTTGGTATGGACCTTATAAAAAAACGCATGCTTACTTTATTTACTATTTACTTTCGCTCGGTTGTGATGTGATTTACATATCACCTAGTGGAGAAGATGCGTTTGCCTCGTTTCAATTAGATTGGGCAAATACTCCGGTACATCATTTTCAAAATAAGAATGAGGCTGAACCTTTTCCAACTGAAAAGCGACGAAGAAAATCGACCGTTGCCTATCGTGCATCAAAAGAAATAGAATCGATACTTAATCAAGATGGATCAGGTATTTTTAAGCCATGGCAATTACGAGAATATTTGCCCGCGTCGCTGACGTTGAAAACAACTTATGATGAACTTTTTCTACTTGTTAAAGAAAAGGCGATGATTCGCCCTAATTTTGATGTGGCAGACAAGGTTGTGAAAATTCCGCACGTATTTGCAAAAATTCAAGGTGTCAGTAGAGACCGCAAAGAATACTGGGAAAGGCTTCACACACTTGAAGAAAACGATCATAGTTATTTAATCCGCTCTTTTCCTTTTTCAAAAGGGGTGAGCAGCGATTATCGCTACCATTATCGTAATGCACTTGATCAAGACGGATTAGTTGATCCAGATAAAGTGATGAATGCTCATTTTTGGACTTACAAGCATTTACCTAATGGCTTACAGCAAGGGATAGCCTATGCGATAAGAAAAATTTGTGAAAAATCATTATTAAAAAAACAAGCAAATGAATCTGAAGAAGATTTAAAGGTTTATATTTTTGCTCAAAGTATGCAACTCCAAGGTAAGATGCTACAACTCATTCAACGTTTTGATTATTCACAAGATGTACCTAAGCTTATCTTATTTAATAATGAATTAAATGGCTTAATGAGTCGCCATGATGCCGTATTGCTACTTTTGATGAATCAGTTCGGTGTGGATATCACCGTTTATAATCCAGCAGGACATAATGATATTGAGAATTATATTGATGAGCGTTTATATGATGTTCATTGGTTGGAAGATGTCATTTTTGAATTAGAGTATAAAGAACCATCTTTCATAAAATCTGCACTAACTAAATTTTTCAAGAAGTTATAAAGGAGTGAAATAAATGAATTCATCTGATATGCAAACGAATTTGGATGTCATTTCAACAAACCCAGAAGACAAGTTAACAGAAGCATCTGCGAGTCAAATTAAACTAGCTTTAAGAGAAAATAAAGAGGTTCAACAACTCTCTGCCTCAATAGACGAGCGCGATCAAATCCAAATTTTGGAATTTGGTAAAGAACCAGCTGAGGAGATATCCAAGTTTTCTGATCAAATTCTCGGCAATATGAGAACAACAAAAGTAGAGGATTCCGGAGAATTATTGAAACAACTTGGAAAAATTATGGATCAGTTTGACCCGAAAGATTTTGAGAAAGAAAAGCCAGGTTTCTTTGATAAACTCTTCAAAAAGGGCGAAAAACTTATTGAAAAGTTGTTTGGAAAATACCAAACAATGGGCAAGGAAATCGATAAAATTTATGTTGAAATCTCTAAATATCAAAATGAAATGGTTGAAGCAACTACTACGTTAGATAGGATGTATGAGGAAAACTATCAATATTACCTTTCCCTTGAACAGTATGCTGTTGCTGGTCAGATGAAATCTGATGAACTCAAAGCCAATCAATTGCCACAATTAGAGCAAAAAGCAATTGCAGGTGATCAAATGGCCTCTATGCAATTAGATACTCTAAGAAATGCAGTCGAATTATTAGATCAACGAGTGTATGATTTAGAAATGGCGAAAATGGTTGCATTACAAACGGCACCACAAATCCGTATGCTTCAAAGAGGGAATACGAAGTTAATTGGGAAAATTAATTCAGCTTTTGTGACGACGATTCCAATCTTTAAAAATGGACTTATTCAAGCGATGGCAGCGAAAAGGCAAAAGCTCGTTGCTGATTCGATGAGTGAATTAGATCGCAGAACAAATGAAATGTTAGTTAGAAATGCGCAAAATATATCACAACAAAGTACAGACATTGCAAGACTTGCTGGTGGACCAAGTATTAAGATTGAAACAATTGAACAGTCTTGGGATATCATCATGAAGGGGATGCAAGAAACAAAGTCGATTGAGGAAGAGAATCGCAAATTAAGAGAAGAAGGAACGAAAAAATTAGAACAGCTGCAAGATAATTTTCGCAATATGAAAAACAAGAGATAAAAAAACAAAGGGGAGATAAACAATGGCGATTAGTTTACAAAAGGGACAAAGAGTAGATTTAACAAAAGGGAATCCAAGTCTTTCAAAAATACTTGTTGGTTTAGGATGGGATCCAGTAAAGCAAAAAAGTAGTGGTGGACTATTAGCTGGTCTCTTTGGAGGCGGTGGGGGTGTCGATATCGATTGTGACGCTTCGGTTATACTGCTTGGGGATAACGATAAATTACGTAACAATAAAGATGTCATTTATTTTGGAAATTTAAAAAGTGGTGATGGAAGCATTCAACATACCGGTGATAATTTAACGGGCGATGGAGATGGTGATGATGAACAAATCCTTATCGATTTGAGTCGTATTCCTAGTCATATCCATAAACTTGTATTTGTTGTTAATATTTATGATTGTGTAAAACGAAAACAACATTTTGGTATGATTCAGAATGCTTTTATTCGCATTGTCAATTCAAATAATCATCAAGAGTTAATTCATTTTAACTTAACGGAAAATTACGATGGGAAAACAAGTTTAGTTGCTGGTGAGATTTACCGCCATGGTCAAGACTGGAAATTTGCAGCGGTAGGGAATGGTACGCAAGCTGCTAGCTTAAGCGATATTGTTCGTTCTTATTCATAAGTGTGCTAGATTAAAAGGGCTGATCTTTGATTAGTCCTTTTTATATTTAATGAAAATCTATGATATAATTAATAGACTAGTAATGATACGATTAATGATAGAAAAGGGAGGAACAGCTATGAAAAAGTGGATATTTACAGGCTTATTTTTAGTTGTTTCCTTAACATTAATGGGAAGTTCACAAGCCGATATCGGTGCGATTCAGTTAAAGAACTATCCATATTCTTCAGAACTAAAGCAAGCAGTTGATCTTACATCAGCGGATTTGTTAGGAGAGATTGTCTTATTACCAACAGAATCTTTTGATGAAATAGAAGCAGCTGCCATCATATCCCGCTTGGACCAATTACCGTCTACCTTATTACAAAAAATAGACAATCAAAATATTAAGATTAAGCTTTTTTCAGGCAGGTTGACAGAGAATCCTAGCGTAAAACATCTAACTGGAATGATTCCACGTGGATATACTTCATCAACGACATGGGATCAAGTTCCAGGCATTGGTGGAGGGAAAACAGTGCTTGTAAAAATAGGCTATAGTGACCAAGGGATGGACCATGGCTCCGTTAATTTGGAATTACATGAGCTGGCACATTCCATTGATCGTTATATCTTTGAGGAAATCCGTTCGAATAGCCAATTTATTCGTATTTGGCAAGAAGAGCAACCACGATTATTTCCAAATGACTCCTATTTCTCTACGTTTTCCGAAGAATATTTTGCTGAGAGTTTTGCCCTTTATTTTTTGAATGTAGAAACGAGAAGTTACTTGTATGAAAATGCGCCAAAAACGTTTTCTTTTATTAGACAAATGGCCCATAATCATTAAGATATAAAGTTTAAGAGGTGAGTATCATGGAGAAACATCCAGAACAGGCATATTTAGACATGCTACAACATATTTTAACAAATGGACAAAAGAAACAAGATCGTACTGGTACTGGAACTTTAAGTGTTTTTGGCTATCAAATGCGTTTCGATTTAAGTCAAGGATTCCCATTATTTACAACAAAGCGTGTACCGTTCCGTTTAATTGCAAGTGAATTACTCTGGTTTATTAAAGGTGATACAAACATTCGCTATTTATTGCAGCATAATAACCATATTTGGGATGAATGGGCGTTTAAAAAATGGGTTGAATCAGATGAATATAACGGTCCTGATATGACAGACTTTGGTAGACGTTGTTTAATTGATAGCGAGTTTAATGAAATCTATCAAAAAGAATTACAACAGTTTTGTGAAAGAATCCTTACTAACGATGAGTTTGCAGAAAAATACGGAGATTTAGGAAATGTATATGGAAAGCAATGGAGAAATTGGACTGCTTCAACTGGGGAAGAGCTTGACCAGTTAAAAGATGCGATAGAACAGATAAAAAATAACCCTGACTCAAGACGAATCATTGTGAATGCATGGAACCCTGAAGATGTGATCAATGCAGGTGGAAAAGGAAGCAAAGCTGCATTACCTCCTTGTCATGCCATGTTCCAATTTTATGTCATAAATGGTAAGTTGAGTTGCCATCTATTACAACGCAGTGGCGACACCTTCTTAGGGATTCCATTTAATGTGGCTTCCTATTCGTTGCTCACTCATTTAATTGCTCATGAGTGTGGTTTAGAGGTTGGTGATTTTGTTCATACAATCAGTGATGCGCATATTTATTCGAATCATCTTGAGCAAGTACAGGAACAATTATCAAGAACACCAAAGGCATTGCCGCAACTACGAATTAATAACAATAAAACCTCGATTTTTGATATAGAAATGGAAGATTTAACAATTGAGGGCTATGATCCTCATCCAACAATTAAAGCCCCAGTTGCCGTTTAAGTAGACCAAGCACTCATCATGGGATGAGTGCTTTTCTTTTGCTGAGAAGCTTTATTATTGGATTTTCTTTTCAAGTGCAGAGAATTATATTAAACTTATAATTAATTGCTAGTGCCGATTGGAGGATATGAAAATGATTTCATTAATTTGGGCAATGAGTGAAAATAGAGTGATAGGAAAAGATAATCAGTTACCGTGGCATTTACCAGGGGACTTGCAGTTTTTTAAAGAGACGACGTTAGGTCACCCAGTTGCGATGGGGAGAAGAACATGGCTCTCACTTGGAAGGCCACTTCCAGGAAGAGAAAATATTGTCATTACTAGGAATACAGATTTTTCTCCAGAGCAAGCAACAGTTTTAAATTCGATTGAACAATTAATTACATACAGTCAAGAAAAACAGCAGGAAGTTTTTGTCATTGGTGGAGCGCAAATTTATCAATCTACTTTACCTTATGCAGATAAGCTCTATATTACCAAAATTCATGCTGAAATCGAGGGTGACACAAGCTTTCCATCATTCGACCTCACCGAATGGAAACAAGTGTCCGTCGAGAAACGAAGCAAAGACGAAAAAAATGCTTACGATTACGAATTTCAAGTATATGTTAGAAAATAAAATAGACGGCTTCTTTATGAGCCATTAAAAACACGAAGTGGCTTCGTGTTTTTTTTCATGGTCTCCTATGAAGTATTTGTTCTTTATCTATTTGCCTACCCTAAAACAGGCAAGGAGTAAGAAAATGCATTATGCGGCGTAACTATAAACGTTAAGCTATTAATCTCTTTTTTTGATTACTTAAGAATGTCCAAAAACAATTATATGTTATGGGTGGGTACACCTACATTTATCTTTTTTCTGGTGATTCTTGTAAAATAATATCATTTCTACCAGTTGTCATCTTTTTTCTTCTGACTCTTGCATGTAAACATGACATTGCCAATTTGCCCTCATACCATGAATAACGTAAAATCACATTTGAAAAAGCGTTCATCCCAGTTTTTACTTCTAAAAAATCGTGCAACCCATTATTGCTCGGGAACAATTATAAGTGTATGTACTCCAAGTCTTATGCCCGATTCACTATAATCTCCTCATCAATTTTTTTCTATGAAGTAAATGATTATTATTCCATATATAGGAAATTAAAAATCAGAAATAAAGTAACCGTTTTCATTTTTAAAAAAACATGAATTTTTAAAAAATTGTGCATCAATCTATTATTCTCATGTTATAATGTACAAATTACAAAAGGAAAAGGGATGAGTTGGCAAATGGAACAGAGAGCAGTGAAAGAGAAAATGGTGCAATTGGAGGATATCTTAATTGCGTACCAGCACTTAAAGGATATCGTTGCCCATACACCGCTGCAAAAAAATAATCGCTTGTCTGAAAGATATGAGTGCAATGTGTATATTAAACGGGAAGATTTGCAACATGTACGCTCTTTTAAACTAAGAGGTGCCTATTATTCAGTGATGTCATTACCAGAGGAACGGATAAAGAACGGCGTTGTTTGTGCAAGTGCAGGCAATCATGCACAAGGGGTTGCCTATGCTTGCCATCGATTAGGTATTAACGGGAAAATTTTTATGCCGGCAACTACACCTAAACAGAAAGTAAGCCAAGTTGAATTATTCGGCAAAGATTCAATTGAAATTATTCTTGTTGGCGATACATTTGATGATTCATTCGCTGAGGCTCAGGCTTGCTGTAATCAGGAAGGGCGCACATTTATTCATCCCTTTGAAGATGAGCATGTGATAGCTGGTCAAGGAACTATTGCTGTTGAAATGCTTCATGATTGCGATGAACCAATTGATTATGTTTTCGCAAGTATTGGCGGGGGCGGATTGATGTCTGGTTTGTCCACGTACATTAAAAGTGTGTCACCTTTAACAAAAATGATTGGTGTCGAGCCTGAAGGAGCTTCTTCGATGAAGGAATCCGTTCAACAAAATCAAGTCGTGGCCCTAGATGAAATTGATAAATTCATCGACGGTGCAGCAGTTAAAAGAGTGGGTGAGATGACATTTGATATTTGTAAACGATATGTAGATGACATTATTAGCGTCCCAGAAGGAAAAGTTTGTACAACAATATTAGAATTATACAATGAGCATGCAATTGTTGCCGAACCAGCAGGAGCATTATCAATTGCAGCTTTAGACTTTTATAAAGATGAGATTAAAGGAAAGTCAATTGTATGTGTTTTAAGCGGTGGAAATAATGATATTGAAAGAATGCAGGAAATTAAAGAACGATCCTTGTTGTATGAAGGGTTATTGTATTATTTTATTGTTAATTTCCCTCAAAGAGCAGGGGCATTACGAGAGTTTTTAGATGAGGTGCTTGGTCCTACGGATGATATTGTAAGATTTGAATATACAAAGAAGAACAATAAAGGTAGTGGTCCAGCTCTAGTCGGTATTGAGCTAAAGAATCGACGCGATAATCATAGTTTAATCGAGCGCATGAATAAAAAAGGATTCTCTTACCAAGAAATTAACAATGATGAAAATTTGTTTCATCTTTTAGTCTAATGATTGTTAGGAATTAATTGACTTTTCTTTTAAAATAACGCTATAATGGGGATGGCTTGAACAACAGTTTAAGGGGATGTTTTTCATGTTTTCAAACATAGGTTTTCCAGGACTTATTCTCATTCTTGTGCTGGCACTCATCATCTTCGGTCCAAAGAAATTACCCGAAATTGGTCGCGCGCTAGGTGATACATTAAGAGAGTTTAAGAAATCTACGAAAGAATTAGCCAATGACGATGATGCTGAGAGAGAGACAATGAATAAAAAGGCCTAATCGATAGGGCTACATATAGTTATGAAAATGAATAATTGTGAAAATTAGAAACATGTATTAGTCAAGGTAATCAACTACTTTTGACCTAACCACATGTTTCTCGTTTTTTGTGTAGGTTTTCCATTTTGTTCGTCTTTAAATAGTGGACAAAAGTGAAGCAAGATTCAACAGGTTAAATGAAAACGAAGCAGGAGTAGGTTATGAAACAAGAAGAATTGAATTATATTGAGCATCTAGAGGAATTAAGAAAGCGGTTAATTCTTTGTATAGTGGCATTTGTATTGTTTTTTATTGTCGGTTTTCTGTTCGTCGATCATATTTACCAATGGTTTGTCCGTGATTTGAAAGAGCAGTTAATTGTACTTGGACCAAGTGATATCATTTGGGTGTATTTTACGATTGCTTCTGTTATTGCCATAGCTGGGACAATACCAGTTGTGGCATTGCAATTATGGCAATTTGTTAAACCTGGACTTGTGCCTAAAGAGAGAAAAATTACATTAGCTTACATTCCAGCTCTTTTTGTATTGTTTTTAGTTGGGTTAAGCTTTGGTTATTTTGTCATTATGCCTACATTGTTTAACTTTTTGACGGGGTTAAGTGAAGGTATGATGGAAATGAGTTTTACGGTAGATAAGTATTTTCAGTTTATATTTCATATGACGTTGCCTTTTGGAATACTATTTGAATTGCCAGTTGTGGCGATGTTTTTAACATCCCTCGGGATGATTAACCCATACGTGTTAACAAAAATCAGGAAATACGCTTATTTTGTTCTTGTAGTGATTTCTGTTATTATTTCACCACCTGATTTAATGTCAGATATTATCGTCAGTATTCCGCTTCTTGTCCTATATGAAATCAGTATTACCTTATCAAAAATCGTTTATCGCAGAAAGTTAAAGAAAGAACAATTAGAAGCATTGGAAAGCTCCTCATCATAATTTTAATAAGCACAAAAAATCTAGAAGAATTATTAAACGAAATGATGTATAATACGATTAAACGGGTGAAAATGAGGATTGATATTTTGATATGTAAAAGCCTAGAGTTCAGAAATGTATTTGGACAGAAGGTGAAGATTACAGAGATTCCTTTAGTGGATAAGGATAGTCCTTGTTTTTTCTTAGTACACATTCGACTACAGCAGTTTGTAACGAAAATTTATCATACGGAACATTGTAAGACAACTGTGTACTCATTTAAAGAGTATTTAAAACGTGTGATGAAGTGGTCAGATGTTGAGATGGTATTTCAAACAAAAGAATTAAAAAGCAATGCATGATAGATCCCGTAAAGGGGTCTTTTTTTAGTGTAGTGAACAAGTTGAGAAAGTTATAAAAAGGGTCCACATAGTTATAAAAGCTAATATGCCTGTGAAATCATGTATTTTAGTTAACATTTATTTTGAAAGGTTTTTTGTTTTGTTTATTGATTATTTGTCCAGTTTACCTAACTAAAAAAACATTAAATAAATGTAATAATCTTTTTTATTGTAATTTTGACAGTATAAAGACGTTTCAACATAAATCTTTTAATCGCAGTGATATACATGTATAATGAAGGTTGAATTGCTATGATAGGACGTGAATGAATGACTAGAATAAAAATTGTAACGGATTCAACTGTTGACTTATCAGCTGAAATGATTACAAAGTTAGATATAGCTGTTGTACCATTATCAATTAATATTAATGGACAATCTTATGAGGACCGTGTCGATATTACGCCCCAAGAATTTCTGGATTTAATGCGACAGTCTGATGAGCTTCCTAAAAGTTCTCAACCTGCAACAGGGACATTTGTAGAATTGTATGATCAACTAACCAAAGATGGTTACGACGAAATTATTTCTATCCATATGACTGGAGGAATGAGTGGGACAGTTGATTCTGCTCGAACTGCTGCAGACATAACAGAGGCCAATGTGACTGTTATTGATTCTCGCTTCATTTCAAAAGCGTTGGCATTTCAAGTCATAGCTGCTGCTGAACTCGCAGATAAGGGAGAAGATTACAAGCGTATTATCCAGAGAATTCAAGAAATTCAAGAAAATACGAAACTTTATGTTGTTGTAGACACTTTGGAAAACCTGATTAAAGGTGGAAGAATAGGCAAAGGCAAAGGTTTAATTGGCTCTCTATTAAATATTAAACCGATTGCTTCGTTAGCAGATGGCGTGTATACACCAATAACAAAGGTACGAAGTCACTCTCAAGTGATAAAGTTTTTATCCAAACAATTAGTAGAAGATGCAAAAGGAAAGACGATTAAAAGTGTAGGAATTACCCATGCGGGTGGTTTAGAATTAGCAAGAAAACTGAAAGAAGTAATCAGTGAATTAACAGGCTTTAATCATGTAACAATAGAGGATACAACACCAATTATTAGTACCCATACTGGTGAAGGCGCAATTGGTTTTTGTTATCACATCGAATAACCTTTAAGCAGTAAATGCCTCTTCTATTCGATTATTAGAAGAGGTATTTGCATTATTTTCCTTTGTTCACATAGATGTCATACTTTTTTCTTCATTCAAACAATTTCGTTTGGTACATTAATGTTGAATTGATAAATACATAAAAGCAGGTGAAAGTGTTGAAAAAATTAGCCGCGGTTATTGGTCTTTTTACAATTATTCTAGCCGCTTGTGGCCAAAGTGGTATAGAAAATGCACTAAACTATGATGTGGGAGATTTTAATTATACTAATCAAGACAATCAGGCTGTAGGTTTAAGTGATTTAGAGGGGAAAGTATGGATAGCTGATTTTATTTTTACTAGCTGTGAAACGGTCTGTCCACCAATGACATATAATATGAGTCAATTGCAAGATAAGGTTAAAGAAGAAGGGATTGAAAATGTAGAGTTTGTTTCTTTTAGTGTTGATCCAACTGTGGACAGTCCTGAGGCATTAAAAGATTTTGCGAACAACTATGAAATAGACTTTTCAAACTGGCATTTTTTAACGGGCTATACCCAAGAAGAGATTGAAAGCTTTGCTGTTGATTCTTTCAAGTCATTAGTAAAAAAACCAAAGAATGATGATCAAGTCATTCATCAGACTTCAATTTATTTAGTCGATCAAAATGGTGTGGTTATGAAGGATTATGATGGTGTATCCGATGTTCCTTATGAAGAAATCATTGCCGATATAAAGAAAATTCAATAATTTCATTCAACAGATCTTAGAAGCAAGACCAAGCCTAAAGTGTAAACTCAAAGCTTGGTCTTGCTTCTTTTTTGTGCTAATATATTTACCTCTTTAAGTGTTGCTTTTAACTTCATTTCATAAGAGTATCAAGTGAAAAATTGTTTCTTCTGTACCCATAGATGGTATTTTATTTAAATTATTCTCTTCATTTAAGTTTAATAGTGGTTAAAAGAGTATAATTTAATATTATTAAGTAATCACACTTTTTTATGTGATTACCCCAACATGATATAATGAAACATACTTTAATAAAGAGGTGAGAAAGAATTGAAAAGAATATTCACCTTATTACTATCAATCATGGTTCTATTGGCGGGTTGTAATACCAATGCGATGACAAGCGATAATGAGGCCGCTGAAGCAAAACAAATGGAGGATTTAACTAAACAAGATATTCCTGCAGAATTTTTCCCCATTGATTTAAATGTCGTATCAATAGGTGATTCATTGACCCAAGGTGTAGGCGACACGACTGAAAGTGGTGGGTATATACCCTATTTAGAGAAGCTCTTAGAGGAACATCGGTCGATTAATTATACAAGTTTTATTAATTATGGTGTAAAAGGGAATCGGTCAAACCAATTATTAGAACGGCTTAATATGGACAAAGTAAAAAATGCGGTAACAGAATCGGATCTCGTTATTATTACTATTGGTGGCAATGATATTATGAAGGTAGTCAGAACTAATTTTACCAAATTAAATGTAGCTGCTTTTGAAAAAGAACAAGATGTTTTTGAAGATAATTTAAATACAATTCTACATACCATTCGCGAATATAATCCGAAGAGTACAGTATTATTAGTGGGATTATATAACCCTTTTTTAGAATGGTTTTCAAGCATTAAAGAGCTAAGTTTGATCATGCGTCAGTGGAATATAGCCAGCCAACAAGTACTAGGTGAGTATGAGAACATGTATTTTGTAAATGTAGATGATATTTTTGAAACGAGTGAAGAAAATCTACTATTCACAGATCATTTCCATCCTAATGATCGAGGATATGAATTAATGGCAGGGAGAATTTATCAAGTTTTAGATCAAATAGGAATTAAGTCTGTCATTGAAAATAAAGAGAATTAAGGGGGAGCTTCATTGAAGGGGAATAAATGGAAAGTGCTTTTCTTAGGGCTACTGGGTATAATCATTCTATTTGCGCTTATTTTATTTATTATGGTTAGTATTCCAGCGAAGGATGACCCTTATGAAAGTGTGCAATTAAATGAGGCGGATTACGCTCCATTTCATATATCAACAAATAAAAATGATTTAAACCTATTAATTAATCATTACTTAGAGGAAGAAATTTTAGACGGAGGACTGGACTATGAAGTAAGGTTGGATGATGAAGTGAATTTATACGGCACCTTACCGGTATTCAGTCAACAGTTGCGTTTAAGAATGTCTTTTGAACCCTCTGTATTACCAAACGGGGATGTTGTATTGGAACAAAAGGATTTATCTATTGGCCAAATGGATTTACCGATCTCCTTCTTACTCAAACTAATTAATAATCATTATAAAACACCAGATTGGGTAGTCATCCAACCAAATGAAGAGAAAATCTATGTAGCGTTAACAGAAATGGATTTAAAAAGTGATATAAAAGTAAAAGTGAATGAATTCAATTTAGAAGAAGATGATATTGACTTTACTTTATTAGTACCGGTAAAGTAAGCATTAACCTGTAGCGAGTACTCTTATTGAGTAATATACCAGCTACAGGTTTTTATATGAACGAATAAGAAAAGTTCTGGCAGTTATTGAATAAGTACCATTAGTTCTAATGGTGGATCTCCTGTCACAGAACCAAAGATATAGATAAGATGTTGCTTTTGAGGCTGTAGGGGAAAGCGAAACGATGTGAGATAATCTCTATAAGGGTAACCGTAAATACAGCCTTGAAGCATACTAGGCGAAAGATTCATCCATTTACTCGATTGCTTGTATTGTATGAGTGGCAATTCCTCACTTTTGGGTGCTAATATTACCGGTTTGAATGATGGACCATCAGCGACCAGATGAATAAATTTTGCATTGAGTGAATTTGGTATAGCGATACTAGTTGGTGTATCAGTATATTTCATGTCATTTGCTTCACCTGAGAGTGCGATATTATGCAATGTTTCGGGGAGGACTTCAATTTTTCTACTAAGTAAAGATGAGACCATGACGTCAGTTGGATAAATATCAATATGGTAACTAGAGGCAGGTAATGCAAGTTTATTAGTCAATTGTTTATAAGAAATTTGTTTGTATATCTTGACACCATTTATAAAGATATCTATCATTTTGCTACTTGAAGAGAGATGAAAGAATTGGATATAGCCTAATGCATCTAAGTTCTGATTCAGTAGTTGATTGGCAGGTGACGACATTTTTTGTAAGACCTTTTGCTCTGAAGATGATTGCTGCACCATTAGTTAAGCCAACCTCCTTACTTATGATTTTTCATTATTGTATTCATCGAAATGTTTAATGCGCTAAAAAATTATAGAGAAGAGGGTTTCGGAGACCATAAGTAGAAATTGAAGGTTGTTTATTTGCATCTACATCCACTTTTCTTTATCTTAGTGTTACAAGCTATTTCTTTAAGAGCTAAGGAAAATAAAAATGAGGTGTGACAAGATGGCGAATAATAATGAGGAAAAAGCGACATTTGCCGGTGGTTGTTTTTGGTGTATGGTTAAACCATTTGATGAGTTACCGGGCATTAAAGCGGTAATATCTGGTTATACCGGCGGTGATAAAGAAAATCCAACTTATGAAGAGGTTTGCTCGGAAACGACTGGTCATTATGAAGCGGTGCAAATCACGTTTGATCCAACGATTTTCCCGTATGAAAGATTACTTGAACTGTATTGGCAACAAATTGATCCAACCGATACTGGTGGTCAATTTTACGATCGGGGCCAATCTTATCAGACGGCTATTTTTTATTATAATGAACAGCAGAAACAATTGGCCGAAGCTTCAAAAGAAAAATTGGAGAAAGAGGGGCCCTTTAAAGATCCAATCGTGACAAAGATATTACCAGCAAAAGCTTTCTATCCTGCAGAGGAGTATCATCAACATTATTATAAGAAAAATCCAACTCATTACCAGGCTTACCATCAAGGCTCAGGTAGAGCAGGGTTTATTAAACAAAATTGGGGTGAGAAAAAAGATGAGTGAGAAAAAAGATTTGAAGAATAAATTAAATGAGATGCAATTTTATGTCACACAAAATAATGGTACGGAACCGCCATTTAGAAATGAATACTGGGATGAATTTAGAAAGGGAATTTATGTTGACATCGTCTCAGGTAAGGCGTTATTTAGTTCAACCGAAAAGTATGATGCAGGCTGTGGTTGGCCAAGTTTTACCAAACCAATAGAAGAGAAAGAAGTATTAGAAAAAGAAGACCACAGTCACAATATGGTTCGAACAGAGGTTCGTAGTAAGGAAGCTGATTCTCACTTAGGTCATGTGTTTAATGATGGGCCAGGTGAGAATGGATTAAGATATTGTATTAATTCAGCCTCTTTAAAATTCATACCATATGAAGATATGGAGAAAGAAGGCTATGGGCGTTATCTGAAATTATTTGCTGAAGAAACTTAATATAAGTGTATTTAGACCAAGGGGGATTCACTTTAGTTGATTCCTTCTTTTCATTTCCCAAGAAATCTTTTTCCGCTTGTGGAAAGGTTTTGAAAATGGTAAATTTATTGTAAAGTAAATATTATTTAAGAGGTGATGGATGCATCCATGAATGATCAAATGTTTAAAAAGAACTATTCGATGCAAACCTTACATAAAGCATTACAAATTCTACGATCTTTTTCTTATGAGCATAAAACTTTGTCATTAACAGAATTACATAAACGTACGGGTCTATCTAAACCTAGTTTGCAAAGATTGCTTTCTACCCTTGTTTATGAAGGCTTATTACATAAAAATGAAGAAACAAAAAGATATCAGTTAGGATTAGAGTTATTGTTTTTAGGTCATTTAGTAGAAAAAAACTCAAGTTTTTTAAACATAGCCGCCCCGGTAATGAAAGAAATGTGGGTGAAAATAGAAGAGTGCATTAGTTTAAATGTGATTGAAAACGAAAAAAGAAAGTGTATAGATTTTATCGCAAGCAGTCATCAACTACAAACAATGATTACGGTGGGACAAGAATCACCACTATATGCAGGCGCTTCAGCAAAAATATTATTGGCTTATTTCCCAGCAGACATCCAAAGAGAGTATTTAGCAAAAATCCAATTCGAACCTCTTTCAAGTACGACGATTATTGATAAAGATGTCTTATATGAGGAGCTACAATCTATTCAACAAAGAGGATATGCCAAAAGCAATGGTGAAAGAGTGAAAGGTGCGATTTCATATAGTGCACCGATATTTAATCCTCAAAATGAAATTTTAGCAAGTATATCTATTACCATCCCGTCTGTTCGTATTGATGATTATGAAGAAGAAGAGCTAGTTGAAACTGTCATTGAAGGAGCCAGGATTATAACAGGTAAGATACAGAAAAATTAGACTGATGTTATTTACTTCAATATCCCCCCATAATCATTTAATTTATCGCGCCATATAGAATGTACATGTGCTTGTTTTTTATTGGCAACGCCCTCTTTACTATAGATTTCTATCCAAATTTGCGGTCCATCAATACGAAAGTAGCTACCCGGTCGCTTGATTGAAGTTGAACCAGCCCAAGCAATCGTCGTTTTCTGAAGTTGTTCCTGAGATAAATACGTGTGTAGCAATGCCTTTCTTGCTTCATAAGGTGCATGAGCGACCCATTCCTCAATCATGTGTTTTACTTGTATTTGTTGCTCTGTATTTAGATTTTTTATAAGTAAACCTTCTTGAGTGGGAAACGATTGGTCATTTCCGGGGCCTAGTAAAATGTCGTTAAACTCATCATTAAGTTTACTTTGCTGTTTTTGCTCATTACATAAAGATAGTAAGAGTGCATGGACAGCATTTACTTTTGCATTCATTGGATGATACGTACGATTATTTATTTGAAAAATACGAGGTTGCGTCCCCGTAAACTCAGGGGTAATCGTCGTTTTTGAACGGTTAATGAAAATATTCTCTGCAAGATGATGCCCTGTTAGTTGAATCATCCAAGGTTTTGTATAGGAAGGGTTTCCATGTATAGAGATATAATATTCTTGTGCCCCCCATTTAAATGGAGGGTTCTTGATTGTTGTTGATAAAAAGTAATCAGCTTTAATGATTTCTGTCATATGCTCAAAGCCAATTGGACTGAGATTTGCTTGAAGTAATAACATGGCGAGTATAAAACTTTGTGTATTTAGTTCAGACAAGGGAACGCCATTTCTACTTGCTTGATTAATAGGTAGATTAGACCATTTATGTGCAATTGCCTTATTTAGTGGAAGGATCATCTCTTCTTTTTGTTCTTCATTTAAACTTTCGAAAAGTTGATGAGCAAGTTTAACTGATTCTTCCTTACTCGTAATATGGGGTTCATCTAAGATATGGTTGAGTTGTTCAAGAATGTAGTCTTGTTCTTGTAATTCTGCCGCTGTTGGAGCAAAAGAGGCAAGCACATGATTGGAATATATGAAGGCTATGAAAACGAGTAATACTAAACATCGATACATGAGAAAAACTCTCCCTGTCCTTTTTTTGTTAATGTGTGTAAAGGAAGGAGAGCTCATTCACTTATTTTGAAAAACGGTCTAGTTCGTACCCTCGGTAATGATCGTTGAAAGAAATATCTCCGCTTTACCTGACTCATTAAAGATGGATTTTTGCTTGGACACAGTAAATGTAACTTGATGAATACCTTTCTCTAAACCGCTTGATATATATAGATATCTTTCTTTTTCTAAAGGCCACCACGTTGATAATGTTCGTACAGGCTGACCGTCAATATAAATATCGAGCATGCCTCCTGCAGGGTGACTCTTCACTTTCATCCCGAGAAAAGTTCCAGAGAAGGAAAATTTGATTGTTTCTCCAGCATCTTCACTATACCAGTAAATACCTTTATATGGATGACTGGCATGTGTGTAGGCTGAAGATTGTTGTAAGGCGATATTTACGTCATCATGAAGAGGAGCAGCTAGTACAGCTATTTGCGTATCCTGATTCATCAAATTTTGTGTTTCTTGAAAAATCGCTTCGGCATAAAGTTGATAGCCTCTATCGTTTGGATGTACAAGGTCTGTCGTTAATTCAAAGGCAGAATAAGTTGATTCACTAAATACAGGTCGTAAATCAATATTTTTAGCTAAATAATGGGCTGAGATATCTGTGATCTTTTGAATGAATAATTCATTATCTAAAGGTGATTCTGTTAATGTATATATTTCTGTATCAGGATAATCTTTCTTTACTTGCCTTAGAAGTCCTTCATAAAATTGGGCAAACTGCTTTTCATTCATATATTTTCGGTCATTTTCCCCGAACACAATAAAAGTTAAATCGATGCTTCCTAGGTGCGGAGTGGCGTTCAGCTTATTTAACCCTTCAAAAGCAGTGCTTCCGCTTTGTACAACCATATGACGTTTAAAATCAACATCATATGTATCTTTCATTTTATTTTCCCATATTTGAAACCATCTTTTATTTGGCTCTGATGCCCCTGATCCTCTACCAATACTATCACCGATGATTAAATAGTTAATTGTTTTTTCGCTTCCTACTTTTTCATAAAAATTCTCTACTGATTGATCTCCCTCCACTTTAGGTTCTTGAAAGAATTGAAATAAAAATATAAATCCAATACATAACATGGAACATAGGAGGAGTGATTTTCTTTTCATTCTTTGTACTCCTTTAAATATGACAATTTTAGATTACCCAATTTATCTTGTAATTAAATTGTATGAGATGAAAACGCTTTACGTCTAGAGGAAAAAGAAAAAAACTGACATTCTAAAAAAATTGGGCAAAAACACATGCAGGACAAGAACCTATGTCATATGATGATTTTGAAAATGCCTAAAACAAAAAGAGGAGTGGAATGATTATGAATTACGGATATGGATGCGATCCTTGTGCTCAACAAGTTCAACCTTATTATAGCTATCCAGTAGGTGGATACGGTGGTTGTGGAAATGGAGCATTCGGTGGCTTTGCGTTAATTGTAGTATTATTTATCTTGTTAGTAATCATCGGTGCTAGCTGGTGTGGTAACTGGTAATAATAAAGAATAAGGAGGGGCTTTTAGGAGTCTCTCTTTTTTTCATCAACATATTTGTCAGTGAATAACAAGTGGAAAATCGTTGAGTGATTATAAACAAGATTTCATGTATCTTGTCGAAATTAGATGAAAATTACGGTAAAATAGAAAGAAAAAAGTGGATGTGTACATAGATGTTTCCAAAGAGATTACAATCAGGAGATGAAATCAGAATCATTGCTCCTTCAAGAAGTATGGCTGTCATAAAGGGTGAACAAAGAAGATTAGCAGAAGAACGGTTAGCTAATTTAGGATTTAAAATAACATATGGTCAATATGTCCTCGAACATGATGATTTTTTTAGTACAAGTATTGAGCAAAGAGTGGCAGATATACATGATGCGTTTCGTGACCCGAATGTTAAAGCGATTATAGCTGGTATAGGCGGTTATAATACCAATCAATTATTAAAATCAATTGATTATTCATTAATCAAGAACAACCCAAAGGTTTTTTGTGGGTATAGTGATATAACAGCATTGCTAGCTGCCATTCATCATAAAACGGGCTTAATTACATACTCCGGCCCTTTCTTTGCTGATTTTGGTATAAAATATGGGTTTGAATATACACTCAATAGCTTCCTTCAAGCAGTAACGACTGATGGCATGTATGAAATTGAACCTTCGGATAAATGGAGTGATGATCCATGGCATCTGGAGCAAGATGAAAAGCAGTATATAGCATCCGAAGGCTATCTTGTTCTTCAAGAAGGAGAGGCAAGCGGAAAATTAATAGGTGGAAATTTATCAACATTAACGTCATTACAAGGGACAGAATATATGCCTTCATTGAAAGGTGCGATTATCTTTATAGAGGATAATGAAGAATCACATCCCTTTCTTTTTGAACGGGGGCTGCAATCTTTGCTACAGCAAAAAGATGCGAATGAGATAAAAGCGATACTTATCGGGAGATTTCAAAAGGAATCACAGGTTACAGATTATTTCTTAAAGAAAATGATTGAATCGAAAAAGGAAATTAGCGGTGTTCCAATTATTTCCAATATTGACTTTGGACATACAAATCAAGCAGCGACTATTCCGTTTGGGTCGTATGCTACCATTAAAGCGGAAAAAGAAGATGTGGAGATTTTTGTAGGTGAATAGATAGGGAAACAGTGTACTCATGAAATTGGGTATACTGTTTTTTTATTCGTTAAGTCATTAATACACAAATCAAGCTGACTTCACACTTAGAGCCTCCGTCAAATCCCTCATTCAATTCATAACAATGGCAACTAAAATATTCTTTTAAATCTTTAAGAAAGTTTTACATTTCTCAAACATACAATTGAAATAAAAACATAAATCAATCTGATTCGCCCGCTCCAAAAAAATAATAATACTTCATTGCTCGTTTACCTCACATGTTATTGGTAGGTTTTAGCGGGTTTTCTTTATGTACGTTTAAATGCTCGATTAGTAAGGGGGATGGGGATGGACCGCACATATTTAATCAAACCTGTAATAGATGCAGAGTATCCAATGATTGATTATGGCAAGGGTGTATATTTGTACGATAGTGAGGGGAAGGAATATCTCGATGCTTCATCTGGAGCGATTACGGCAAATATCGGTCATGGAGTTCAGGAAATTATTGATGCAATGACAGAACAGGCTAAGCGAGTATCTTTTGTATATCGCTCACAGTTCACAAGTGAGCCAGCAGAAAAGTTAGCCAAGAAAATAGCAAGTTTATCCTTCCCAGAGTTGAATTGGTGTTTCTTTGTCAATAGCGGGTCGGAAGCAACAGAAACTGCCATGAAAATTAGTATTCAATATTGGCAAGAAAAAGGTGTGATGACCAAGACAAAGGTTTTATCTAGATGGATGAGTTATCACGGAATCACTTTAGGTGCACTTTCTATGTCAGGGCATACTGGGAGAAGAGCGCGGTTTATTCCCCTATTAGAAGATTTTCCAGTAATTCAACCTCCTTATTGTTACAGGTGTCCGTACAATAAAGAAGCTCCTGAGTGTGGTTACCTCTGTGCAAATGAGTTAGATAATATGATTAGAAGGATAGGGAGTGAGCATATTGCTGCTTTTATAGCGGAGCCGATCATTGGGGCATCGGGGGCAGCTATCACTCCACCGCAAGATTATTACAAGATTATTAAAGAGATTTGTGAGCGCCATCAAATCTTATTTATTGCGGATGAAGTAATGACGGGATTTGGACGCACAGGTACAATGCTCGCTTGTGAGCAGTGGGGTGTTGAACCAGATATCGTTACATTAGGTAAAGGGATGGGGGCGGGATACACGCCGATTGCTGCTACTTTAGTCGGTGATCATGTGATGGAACCGATTGTCTCAGGTTCTAAGACAATTATGGGAGGGCATACTTTGAGTGCTAACCCTCAAGCCTGTGCCGTTTCACTCGCTGTCATAGAATATTTAGAAAAGAATAAAATTATACCTGAAGTAAAGAAAAAAGGTGAATATTTAAAAGCAAAGTTATTACAGCTACAAAAAAGTTTTTCATTTATCGGGGATATAAGGGGAAGAGGTTTAATGCTTGGGATAGAGTTTGTCCAGAACTTTGTAGAAAAGAAGCCATTCCCTAGGGCGATGAAAGTAACCGAAAGTATGATTAGTATTGCTCAACATCATGGGTTACTTGTTTATCCTGCTGGAGCAGGTTCAGACGGTGTGAATGGAGATGCAGTTATGATTGCCCCCCCTTTGAATATTACTTTTAAAGAAATGGATGACTTAATTCAACGCTTGCAAGAAACCTTACAACAATTTACGAACTTTTATTTAAAAGAAGTCGAGTTAAAGTTAGAAGGTGATGAAGAGTGAAACAGGCACTCAATAAAGTTTCATCTATTGAAGAAGTGGATCACTTATTTTTTGACGGTATGACATTAATGTATGGTGGTTTTGGTGGGGTAGGATCACCGCCGACACTGATTGAAGCGATTAAGCAAAAAGGGGTCTCACAGTTAAAGCTTATTGGTAACGATACTGGGTTTCCTCATATTGGTATTGGAAAAATCGTTAGCCTCGGCCGTGTGTCCCATATAATTACTTCTCATATCGGCTCTAATCCGATTGCAGGCCAATTAATGACAGATGGGAGGATGGCGGTTGAATTTTCTCCACAAGGGATACTGGCAGAGCGTATCAGAGCTGGCGGTATGGGGTTACCAGGGATTTTATCAGATATTGCAATCGATAATGATATCGTACAAAAGGGCAAGGTTTTTTGTGAAATCGCTGAAAAGCGCTATATGGTTGAAACGGCGTTAACAGCGGATATTAGTATCGTTTATGCTAAGAAAGCAGATACATTTGGTAATCTCATTTTTGATAAAAGTGCAAGAAATACGAATCCCCTTTGTGCGATGGCAGGAGACATTACCATTGCTGAAGTAGAAGAAATTGTTCCAGTTGGAAGTTTACAGGCAGAAGAAATAATTACGCCTGGTGTATTTGTTGATTATATCATCCAATCTGAGGGGGTTGACTGGAAATGGGCTTGGCAATAGAAAAGCGTAATCGTATGGCCAAAAGAGCAGCTGCAGAAATCAAATCTGGAATGGTTGTGAATCTCGGCATAGGTATACCCTCATTAGTACCTAATCATCTCCCTAGAGATTTTGCCGTCATGTTTCATGCCGAGAATGGCATTATTGGGATGGGACCGAGCCCCATCCATGGCGAAGAAGATGAAAACTTATGCAATGCCGGTGGATTTCCTGTTTCTTTAGTTACAGGTGGTTCTTATTTTGATAGCGCGCTCGCTTTTGGCATGATTCGTAGGGGTAAGGTGGATTTAACCATTTTAGGATCATTACAAGTGAGTGAAACCGGTGATTTAGCTAATTGGATTGTCCCGGGTAAAAAGGTACCGGGGATGGGGGGTGCAATGGAGCTAGCCCAAAAAGCGAAAAAAGTGATCGTCGTCATGAATCAAACGGATAAACACGGTCAATCGAAAATTGTGCAAAAATGTAGTCTTCCTTTAACCTCAACTGCTTGTGTCAATATGGTTATTACAGATATGGCAGTTTTTTCGGTTGAGAAAAATCGTGGATTAGTTCTTCATGAGGTCTTTAAACCTCATACTATTGATGAAGTATTACAACTTACTGATGCAACTGTGTCACTCCATGACAAGATTATTTTTTCATAGGGCAAAGGAAAATACTTAGCATTAGCGAATAACTGAAAAGAAAGCACTTTTTCCACATGATTTAACCTTTTTCACCATCGACGATATCTTTAAAGGAGTGGGGCTTCGATGAATGAAGATTTAAAACTCAAAGACTGGTTAAATGAAAATCGAGCGAGGGGTACACGTTTTTTACAAAGGCTTGTTCAAGAAAAAAGTACGCGTGGAAACGAGAGTAGTGCACAAGCAATTATTATTGAAAAATGCCGTAAATTAGGGCTTGCCCTCGATATATGGGAAATTGGAGATGAAGAGCTGCTTAAACATCCTGCTTATTGTTCTGATAGAAAGGATTATAGTGGTAATCCAAATGTAGTGGCTGTTCTAAAGGGCAAAGGAGACGGCAAATCAATCATTTTAAATGGTCATATTGATGTTGTACCAGAAGGGGATATAAATGACTGGACAGATGATCCGTTTAGTGGGCATATCCAAGAAGGTAAAATGTACGGTAGAGGTACAACAGATATGAAAGGTGGAACAGCCGCATTACTACTCGCTTTAGAAGCGATTATTGCTTCAAATATTAAACTGAAAGGTGATGTTATCTTTCAAAGTGTGATAGAAGAAGAAAGTGGAGGAGCAGGAACATTAGCAGCTGTTTTAAGAGGTTACCAAGCGGACGGCGCAATCATACCAGAGCCTACTAATATGAAAGTATTTCCAAAGCAACAAGGGTCAATGTGGTTTCGTGTATCTGTGAAAGGTAAATCAGCACATGGTGGCACCAGATATGAAGGAATCAATGCCATTGAAAAATCGATGTTAGTCATAGAAGGACTTCAGCAGCTAGAGAGAGTGCGAAATGCGAGAATTGACGATCCTTTATATGAAAATATACCCATCCCTGTGCCAGTGAATATTGGCAAAATTAAGAGTGGAGATTGGCCATCTTCTGTACCGGATATAGCTATAATTGAGGGCAGGATCGGTGTAGCTCCTCATGAGAGAATGGAAGACGTAGAAAAAGAATTAGAAGCGGCCATTGATGAGGTGTGTGTGAAAGATGGATGGCTATCAGAAAATATACCAAGTATTGAATGGTTTGGAGGCAGGTGGCAACCGGGGAATCTAGAAAGTGATCATCCATTAATCACTACTGTCGGTAAAGCTTTTGAAAGGGTGACAAATAAAGAAGCAATCATTGAAGCCTCTCCGTGGGGAACGGACGGAGGCATCTTATCAAACGTTGGTCATACACCGGTTGTTGTCATTGGTCCAGGTGTCACAGCTTCTGCTCATGATGCTAATGAATATATTTTTTTAGATGATGTATTTGAGGCTGCTGAGGTAATTGCCCTCTCCATTGTTTCATGGTGTGGCATGGTTGAAGAGTAAATAGATAGTTGCTTAGGTTAGTTGTTGGTTGCAGTAGGGTAAATAATAGATAAACAAACAATATTAAAAGATTAGTAGGAGGCAATTTAGATGCAGCAATTATTATGGATTAACGGAAAACATAAAAATACGCAAACGTTAAAAGCACTAAAAAGTCCTTATAACCAAGAGGTAATAGCAGAAATCGCTCAAGCTTCATCAAATGAAGTAGAAGAGGCGATAGAAGCAGCAAATGAAGCGGCGAAAAAAATGAGAGAAATGCCTGCTTATCAAAGAGCAGAGATTTTAGAATCTGTTGTTGAACAATTAAAGGCGCAAAGACAAAATTGTGCTGAGATCATTGCAAAAGAAGCAGCAAAACCGATAAAAGCGGCATTAGCAGAAGTAGAGCGGACCATTATGACCTATCGATTTGCCGCTCAAGAAGCAAGGAATATCCAAGGTGAAACAATCCCTATGGATGCGGCTCCAGGAGGAGAGGGAAGGGTGGCTTACACTGTTCGCGAACCACTTGGAGTTATTGCTGCGATTACCCCTTTCAATTTCCCTATGAATCTTGTTGCTCATAAAGTTGGTCCTGCAATTGCAGCTGGAAATGCTGTTGTGCTTAAACCAGCAAGTCAAACTCCGCTATCAGCCTATAAGATCGCCGAAATGTTTCAAGAAGCAGGTCTTCCAGCAGGTGCGCTCAATGTTGTTACAGGGAGCGGGAGTATAATTGGCGATGTTTTCACCAGTGATGAACGAATTGCGATGATTACTTTTACGGGCTCGCCTGCAGTTGGAAAATCAATTAAAGAAAATGCTGGTTTAAAAAGGGTGACGCTTGAATTAGGATCCAATTCAGCTGTTGTTGTTGATGAACATACAAATATTGAAAGAATCGTACCTCGGATTGTTGCTGGAGCTTATAATTTTCAAGGTCAAGTGTGTATTTCCGTA
Source organism: Cytobacillus sp. FSL R5-0569 (assembly GCF_038007265.1). Taxonomy (NCBI): domain Bacteria; kingdom Bacillati; phylum Bacillota; class Bacilli; order Caryophanales; family Bacillaceae; genus Cytobacillus; species Cytobacillus sp. FSL R5-0569. The sequence goes on along the minus strand of NZ_JBBOWW010000001.1, from coordinate 2,871,413 downwards.
CAAAGAGTCTTCGTTCATCAAAATGTCTTTGCTTCTTTTGTGAAAGCCTTTGTTGCTGAAACCAAAAAGCTTAATTTAGGAAACCCCCTCGATGACCGAACAGATGTATCAGCTTTGATATCTGAAGACGATACAGTGAGGGCTTCAGCATGGATTGATGAAGCGATAAGGAATGGTGCTGAGTTAGCATATGGAGGAAGAGAAGAAGAGGGTGTACTGCAACCAACTATATTATTAAATACAAGGTTGGATGATAAAGTTTCTTGTGAGGAAGCCTTTGCCCCGGTCGTTCATATTAATGAGTTTGCTTCATTTGATACTGCACTTGATTGGGTGAATCAATCTAAATATGGGTTACAAGCAGGTGTGTTTACAAATGACTTGCAAAGAGCGTTTCAGGCTGCGAAAAAGCTGCATGTTGGTGGTGTGATGATTAATGATTTCCCAACATTTAGAGTAGATCATATGCCATATGGAGGCGTGAAGGAAAGTGGAACAGGTAGAGAAGGAATAAAATATGCGGTGGAAGAAATGACTGAAATGAAACTAGTAAGCTTTCGCTTAGCGTAACGAACCAAATGAGTGACAGAATATGAAGGCTCGGCGATAGCCGGGCTTTTTCTATAATGGAGGGCGAAAAATGGTTGAAATCATACAGGAAAAACTGTGTACAAATCATTATGTAATGGACGTTGTAAAGGATTTCTATAATAAACGAATAAGGATTGATGATTATCGTGGTGATATGTGCGCAATCATAAAAAAAATAACTGAAGTTTCCGATGAACATGAGATTGAAAAGGTAATAATTAAAGCAAGAAAGGAGGATTTTGAAACGCTGATACAGAATGGTTTTCTATGTGAAGCTACCATAAATCGCTATTTTCTTGGGTCTGATTTATTCTTTTTCTGTAAGTATTATCAAACAGAAAGAAGAAGAAGTGATGACTGGATAAAAGAAGATGAGATTGTTGAAAATGTTTCTAAATTGTCAAAGGGGTTTCAAATAAATATCCCACCCGCAGACTATCAATTAAGAAGAATGACAGAAAATGATGCCAAAGGGTTGGCTACACTTTATCGGGCTATATTTGAAGTATATCCAACGCCTCTTCATGACCCCGAGTATATTAAGAAAACAATGAATGATGGTACGATTTATTTTGGTTATGTTTATGCAGATGAAATTGTAAGCGCTGCTTCAGCAGAAGTAAATAATGAGTATAAAAACGCAGAGCTAACGGATTGTGCTACTTTAGTGGAACATCGTAAGCATGGACTAATGAAAGTGTTATTACAGAGATTAGAGAAGGAACTTGCAAATGATGGAATCTTTTGTGCTTATTCGATTGCTCGTTCTTTATCTTTTGGTATGAACGCAGCCCTACACCAATTAGACTACGTCTATCGTGGAAGGTTAGGAAAGAATTGTTATATTTTTAATAAACTCGAGGATATGAATGTTTGGGTAAAAGATTTATCAACAACGATTTTAAAATAATTTGCCCAAAAGTTGGCAGTGTATGACAAATTTTCGGCACCTCATCTGTATTTATGGAATAGAGGGGGAATGAGATTGACAAGCGAGTACGGTATTTCTAAAGAGGTCTTATCAGCAATTTTAAATAGCATAGACGAAGGGATTCATGTTGTTGATCAACATGGCTATACGATCTACTACAATGAGATAGCGGCCAAACATGATGGTTTAAAAATAGAAGAAGTGTTAGGAAGACCACTTTTAGACGTTTTTCCCTCGTTAAACAAAAATACGAGCACATTGTTTAATGTCATGCAAACTCAGCAACCAATGATCAATGAACAGCAAAGTTATGTGAACTTATATGGAAAACAGATTGAGACCGTCAATACTACTTTACCGATCGAGCTTGATGGGAAAGTTGCTGGTGCGGTTGAAATTGCGAAAGATTATTCGCGAATTAAAGAACTGAATGATAGTTTGATTGATTTAAGATCAAAAGTAAAAAGCAAAAGAAAAACAGCAACAAGTCATTCACATGCAACCAAATATACCCTTGATAGCTTATTAACAAAAGATGAGAAAATGATAGCGGTAAAAAACGAAGCAAAAAAACTAGCCCGTTCACAGTCACCGATGCTTGTAATTGGGGAAAGTGGAAGCGGAAAGGAATTATTTGTTCAAGGAATACATGATGCATCACTCTCGGCAAATGCTCCCTTTATTGCACAAAACTGTGCTGCTATTCCAGAATCTTTATTAGAAAGTGTCTTATTCGGGACAACGAAAGGAAGCTATACTGGTGCCATGGATCGGCCAGGATTATTCGAGTTGGCTGATGGGGGCACATTATTTTTAGATGAGATTCATGCGATGCCTATAGAGCTACAAGCGAAGCTATTACGTGTGTTAGAAGATGGTCAAGTGAGGAGACTAGGAAGCACAACAAACACATATGTGAACTTTCGCGTCATTGCGGCAATGAATATTCACCCTCAAATTGCCCTGGCAGAAGGGAAAATACGAGCAGACTTATTCTATCGTTTAAATGTACTCACGTTTGAATTATTACCTTTAAGAGAAAGGAAAAAAGACATTGTTTTCTTAACTGAACATTTCATTAAGCAATATAACGAGCAATTTTTAAAAAATATTACAGGTCTACACCCACAAGTACAGCAGTTTTTTTTCAAGTACAAATGGCCAGGAAATGTCAGGGAACTTAAGCATACGATTGAATATATGATGAATGTGTGTAATGGATCAACCCTGACTATTCAAGATCTCCCTCTAATGCTTAAACAATATGTAAAAGAAAAGAAGGACTCTACTAAACAAACTGACTTTGCCCTGCGTCCCGCTTTAGCCAAATTGGAGAACCAATTAATAGAGGAAGCCATCAACCAGACAGAGGGAAATATATTAAAAGCAGCTAAATTGTTACAAATTCCAAGGCAAACGCTTCAATATAAACTACAAAGGCTTGAAGTGATATCAGGTGCTAAAGAATGATAGGGGATGACTAAGCTTTGACATAATAAATGTTCTTCTTAAAGTGCCGAATAATCGGCATTTTTTTTATGACCACCATTTGTTAAGAGCCCTTCTATTAGCTGTTCCCTCCATTTGTATCCACTGTGTAGGTGTTCGCATATCTTATTCTTAGAATGAAATAGTTGGCATGGCTTTTGCATAATAAAATTGACGACTACTTTGAAGGGGGAAATCATGTGAAACAGTTTTTGTATAAGCCAAAAAGGCATTGGAAGGATATCGAACTTTGGAAAGACGTACCTGAGGAAAAATGGAACGATTGGTTATGGCAACTAACCAATACGATAAGAACGTTAGATGATTTAAAAAAGGTTATTGATTTAACGCCTGAAGAAGAAGAAGGGGTTAAAATATCAACGAAAACCATTCCATTGAATATTACACCTTATTATGCCTCACTTATGAGTCAAGATGATCCACGCTGTCCGATTCGCATGCAATCTGTACCCATTTCAGAAGAAATTCATAAAACCAAATATGATTTGGAAGATCCACTTCATGAGGACGAGGATTCGCCTGTTGCTGGATTGACTCATCGTTATCCAGATCGTGTCCTCTTCTTAGTAACTAATCAATGTTCTATGTATTGCCGTTATTGTACAAGGAGAAGGTTTTCCGGTCAAATTGGCATGGGTGTGCCGAAGAAACAATTAGATGATGCAATTGAGTATATTAGAAACACACCTGAAGTTCGTGATGTCCTCATATCTGGAGGAGATGGTCTATTAATCAACGATAAAATACTTGAGTATATTTTAAAAAGCTTGCGAGAAATTGATCACGTGGAAATTATTAGAATTGGTACAAGAGCACCTGTCGTATTCCCGCAAAGAATCACGGAGAATCTATGTAATATTTTGAAAAAGTATCATCCAGTCTGGTTAAATACCCATTTTAATACATCGATTGAAATTACTGAAGAATCGAAAAAGGCTTGTGAAATGTTAGCAAATGCTGGTGTGCCAGTAGGTAATCAATCAGTTATTTTGGCAGGAATCAATGATAGTGTAGCAATTATGAAGAAACTGATGCATGACTTAGTTAAGATTAGGGTAAGGCCGTATTATATTTATCAGTGTGACTTATCTGAAGGGATTGGCCATTTCCGTGCACCTGTTTCAAAAGGGTTAGAGATTATTGAAGGCTTGCGAGGTCATACTTCAGGATATGCTGTGCCAACCTTTGTGGTCGATGCGCCAGGAGGAGGAGGGAAAATTTCTCTTCAGCCGAATTACTTGATCTCACAAAGTGCTGATAAAGTAGTCTTAAGAAACTTTGAGGGAGTAATTACGACTTATCCAGAGCCTGAAAACTATGTCGCAGGTAAAGCTGATGATTATTTCCAAGGTGTATATGGAGATATGGAAGATATGAAATCAAAAGTAGGTATTGCGGGCCTATTGAATGATGAAGCATTTAATCTTGTCCCAGAAGGATTATCAAGATTAAATCGTCGTGATAATTATGACCATGATCCATCTCATAGTAATTTGAAGAATCGTAGGGAAAAACGTGACGAGTTAAAAGAAAAGAAATACCAAGCAGAACAAAAGAAAAGGTCAGAGTCGGAAACGGCAGCTTCTAATGAGTGAGGTGATAACAATGCATAGCCATTGTACATGGTGTGATAGTAAGCATATTGAAGAGACAAAAGCCAGTGTGTTTTGGGAGCTCCCAGATGGCACGAGAGCAATAGAAATTACCCAAACACCATCTATTTTGTGCCAAGACTGTGATATGGAATATCAACCTGATGAACAAGTTAAAGAAATTGAAGATCAACTTTTTTTAATTGATACGAAAACAATAGATAAGGAGATTTCTTTTGCTGAATTGATGGCTAGACCACGATTGCTTAAGAGAAATTATTTTGATTTCTCTCATTTAGATTAACCTAATGCTTGATTTGTTATTAACTTTCCTTCATGATGTAGAAAAACGGATTAAAGGAAGTTGGTACGATGGCAAAATCTTTTTATCATTTTTTAATGACCTACCGCCATCCTGAACCAAAGGATGAAATAAGTATTTTTGCAAACGATGCTTACCTTGATCATAGTTTTCCTAAAATGTCTAAGAACTATCAAGAAATCAGTTCTTACCTTGAGTTAAACGGATCTTATTTAGCAACGATGACTGTCTTTGATGAAGCGTGGGAACTATATAATCATAAGGGATAAATGCTTAGTGTTACTCAATTTCTTCGCCTATGATTCTATTAATATGGTGTAGACTTACGTTTTATATAAGAGAGTAGGAAGTAAATTTAAAAGTACCTTATAGAGTAGATACGTAAAAGATCTACCTAAAGGTGCTTTTTATTTATAATTGACTTGGGTATGACCGCCGTGTTTTATACTCCCTAGCTAGTAACATAATATCTTTGATAGGATCAAGGACCATAATCTTCATATGAAGTGAATGACATGTTTATTTAATGAATTGCCTATAATAATGGAAATATAATATTAAGAATAAATTGACAATTACAAATAGTTTTAATAAAATGTTAGTTAATAAGCTAGGCATACGCCCAAATCTTCGTTAGGAGGGGTAATAGAAAAGAGATATATTTAGAAAAAGCTGTAGGAATAGCTTGGTGTTTATACGCCCGTTTGCCATACCTTAATCATAAGGGCGAATATATCAGTATTTTTTTAACTTGTTATATAACGTCTACATACATGTATAAATGTATGGGGGAGTTTGAAGTTTCTAAACCAAAAGAAGTTGGGAATTTAAACTAAGGGTGAAATGAGACTTATTAAAGAGCTTATCCCAATAGTTTTCCTGAAAAAAATTTTTTTAAGTTTATATATAACATCTATATACATGTATATATGTGAGGAGAGTTATGATGACTATTAATCGTGAAAGTTATATACCTTTATATAAACAAATTGCTCAAGACCTTCAAAGGAAGATTGAGAATAACATCTTTGAGCCAGGACAGAGATTACCTAGTGAACATGAATTAACAGAAGAATATGGGGTAAGCAGATTAACGGTTCGAAAATCAATAAAACTTTTATTGGAAGAAGACCTAATTATCATTCAACAAGGAAAAGGTATGTATGTTAAATTTCCAATCATTCAAACGGACATTATGAACGATGTATTAGACGTGCAAAACTTTAGAGGATTTTATGAAACTTTAACAGGTCAAGGTCTAAACGTGAAAATAAAGTTAGTCAAATACGGCGAAGAAGAGATACCAAAAAATATTGCCGAAGCACTAGAATGCTCGATGGATACTAAAATACGTACAATATACCGAATATTTTATTTGAAAGATATGCCGATCGCTTTTAACATTACCTATTTATCCCCTGAATTAGTTTTTACAGAAAAGATGATCGATGAAGTGGAGCACCAACCATTAAGTACATTGTTAAAAACAAGCCAAGATAATTCTCTGCTGGGTCTTGAGGAAATAAGATGTTCAATAGGGGTACGTCCTGTTTCGAAGGAAATAGCAAATAGGCTAAACGTCCCTAATAACCAGCCTCTAATGACATTAAGCCGAGTATTTTACTATAAAGATGCTTCTCCTCTTGTAGCAGGGCTCATGTATCTAAATACAGACTGTTATCAATTCACTATTAGAAGTAACAGTAAAGATAATAATGATAAGCCGACTTTAGAGATGTTATCAATTTACTGATAAAAAATAAATTTAAAATTAGGGGGGAATATTTTAATATGAAAAAAATGAAAGCGCGTTCATTCGTTGTTGTTTTGCTAGTTACATTAGTAATGCTAGTTTTATCCGCGTGTAATTCATCAGATGTTGCATCTTCGTCTGAAAAAGCAAAAGAAGAAAATGAAGGCTTACCAGAGAATTATCCTAATAAATCTATTGATGCACTTGTTGGTTTTGCTCCTGGTGGTGGTCAAGACCTAATTATGCGTACAACGGCACAAATTTTAAATGATGCAGAGATAATAAAACAATCTTTTGTCGTCACTAATAAAACAGGTGCTGGAGGTCGTATTGCAAGTGAAGAATTAGCGAGGCAAAATAGTGATCCTTACAAGTTAATAGTGATTCCTGAATATGGTCCAGGTTGGGACCCAAGACTTAGTTTAAAGTTTTCTGATTTCCAACCTATTGCTTCCCTGGCTACTAGTGAACTATTTATCTATGTCCATAAAGACTCCCCATATGAAACGATAGAGGAGTTGTTAAGTTCATTAAAATCGGAGAAAGATGTAACTATTGGTACACTCGGTCCAATTGATGGGGGTGAAGCCTTTAAATGGGATCTAATCAAACAAGGTGCAGGTATTGATAAATTAAACTTCGTTCCAATGGAAGGGGCTTCTGAAGGCTTGACGGCTGTACTCGGTGGCCAAATTGATACAACCTTAGGTGTACTTCCATTAATTAATGACTATATCAAAACAGGTGAAGTGCGAGTGTTAGCTGTCCTTTCAGAAGAACGTTCTAAAGATTTACCAGATGTCCCGACTTTAAAGGAATCGGGAGTGGAAGTTGCTTTCCATCGATATACAGGAATTTGGACAGGTGGGGACGTTTCAGCTAAGGTTGTTAATTATTGGGCAGAAAACCTAGAGGAAATGACAGAAACAGATACCTGGAAAACATTTTTAAAGAACCGTGGTTTGTCTCCTTATTATCTAAATACGGAAGAATATACAAAATTAATTGAAGAAGAAGGAATAGAGTTTAAAAAATATTTGGAAGATTTAGAAAAATAATTTTCTTGTAATTATTAAATTTCATTTCTCGAAAGGAGGTTTCGTATGTTCGTTGAGCGCTATTTTGGATTGTTTTTACTGTTTATTAGTATTGTTTTTCTCATCATGTCGTTTGGTTTACAAGTATATTCGACTAATCTGGGTGCGGTTGGAGCAGGCTTTTTTCCACGAATCATTTCCATATTATTATTCCTGCTTCTTTGCTTCCACCTTATGCAGATAATGAGATTAAAGAAAAAAGAGTCAGAAGAAGAAGTCGATAAAAAAATCCGATTTCAACAAGTTTTCATTATCCTCTTTCTTGCAGTGACGATTGGATTATCACACTTCATTGGCATGCTAGCAAGTATAGGGGTGTTTATGTTCACCATTTTAGCATTTGTGCAGAAAATACCTTGGTTTAAAGCGTTTACCTTTACCATTGTTGTTTTGATTTTGATGTATTTGATTTTTGAATTGTGGTTAGATAGTCCGCTACCATTGGGTATTTTTGGATGAAAAATAATTCATTTCTGGGGGTGAGATTTTGTTATCGGAATTACTAACTGGATTTACAACGATGCTTTCAAGTCCAGAAGCAATGCTCTGGTGTGTAATTGGTGTAACTTTAGGCACAATCATCGGTGCATTACCTGGCTTGGGTCCTATTACCGGCATGGCCCTTCTGTTACCTTTAACGTTTAAGATGGACCAGTTAAGTTCTTTAATTTTATTAATGAGTATTTATTTAGGATCGATGTATGGGGGACGGATTAGTTCAATCTTAATCAACGTACCTGGAGATGGTGGCGCCATTGTGACAACATTCGATGGTTACCCATTGGCGAGAAAAGGAAAAGCCGGGTATGCCTTAACATTAAGTGCGATTGCTTCATTTGTTGGGGGCGTTTTTGGGTTTGCGGGTATGGTATTTTTAACCACCATCCTTGCTAGATATGCACTCATGTTTGGACCCACGGAATATTTCTCACTCATCTTATTTACGTTGATTGTAGCTTGTGGGTTAACGCAGAAAAATCCATTAAAACCAATTATCGCTACATTGTTAGGTCTGTTACTATCAACTATCGGAACAGATATGGTTACAGGTGAGGAACGTTTAACTTTTGGCTTTGTGGAATTATGGGATGGAATGAATATCGCTGTCATCGGTATTGGGCTTTTTGGTATTTCAGAAGTACTGTTTAGGCTTGAAGAGAAAGTAACTACAAGAGGGATGAAGACAGATATAAAATTCTCCTCTTTATTTCCAAAAGTAAGTGAGGTTGTTAGTAACACGGGTTCGATGATAAGAGGATCAATTATCGGATTTATCGTAGGGGTTTTGCCAGGACCCGGTGGTCTTCTATCCACGTTTTTGTCTTATACTGTCGAGAAAAAGTTGTCGAAGAAACCTGAGGAATTTGGAAAAGGTGCCCCTGCTGGATTGAGTGGTCCAGAAGCTTCCAATAATGCGTCAGTAGGTGGTGCACTTATTCCTACATTTGCTTTAGGTATCCCTGGTTCCGCTTCTGCAGCCATATTGATGGGGGGACTCCTTATGGTTGGCTTACAGCCTGGGCCGCTTTTATTTGAAAATTCTTCAACCATCGTGTGGGCATCATTTGCAGGCTTTTTCATTGCAAATGTATTGCTGTTAATATTAAACGTTGCTTTTGTGCCTGCCTTTGCCTTTTTAATCCAAAAAATTGAACTGTTCCTAGTTCCATTTATTGCTGCATTTTGTTTTATTGGTGTTTATATGATTAATTATAGTTTTTTTGATATCTGGCTTATGATCATTTTTGGACTGCTAGGTTATTTTTTTAGAAAAACGAATTTCCCGTTAGCACCGTTCTTTTTTGCATTTATATTAGGACCAATGCTTGAGGATAATCTTAGGAAAGCAATCTTGACTGCCACAGGTGATTTAACCGTATTCTTTAAAAGCCCGATCTCACTATTTTTCCTAATAGCAACAGCTATCGTTCTAGTACTTCCACATATAAGGAAAAATAAAACAGAAAAAGATTCTTCCACTAAAAACATGTAAATAGGATAAGGAATCGTCATCGTTTGGTTTTATATAAGATGTATATAGATGTCTACACATAATCAGGAGGGAGTATATATGGTGATAACGAGTGAATCACAAGAATTACTTACTAAAATGCGTGACTTTATTTATAATGAGCTACTACCATATGAAAAAGCAATGAATATTAAGACGGAAGAGGTCATTCCGAACGAAGCTATTCAATGGGTGAGAAATAGAGCCATTGAATTAGGTTTTTATGGGATTACTCTACCACACGAATATGGTGGTCAAAATGTAAGTTTAAAAGAGTTATGTTTGCTAAAAGAAGAACTAGCTCGGTCAGGGTCTGCTCTATGGGGATTTGTTTTAGGTGAAAAAGGCGGTGTCCTTAGAATCGGGCAGATGCTTGAATCATTCACAAAAGAACAGATTGAGAAGTATGTTAATCCATTAATTAGAGGGGAAACGAGTTGCTGTTTCGCTCTAACCGAGCCAGGAGCAGGTTCAGATGCAAGAGCAATCCAAACGACTGCCGTAAAAGATGGAGATGGATACATTTTAAATGGTATCAAGCACTTTATTAGTGCAGCACCATATTCAGATTTTGCTATTGTAATCTGCAAAGAAGTCGTTGAAGAAAAATTTGTTGGCATAACGGCCTTTTTAGTTGATAAAAAAACAAATGAAAAACCGGGTTATGAATTAGGTGAGACACAAATTCCCATTTCAGGAGAACGTGGAACAGGGGAACTGATTTTTAATAATTGTCGAGTACCTTCTGAAAATATTCTTGGAGCATCAGGGAAAGGATTTTTACTTGGAATAAAAAGGATCAGTCAAAATCGAGCCATTTGGGGGGTTACATATATTGGGGTGGCTCAAAGAGCATTAGATTTATCGATTGAAAGAGCAAATGAACGAAAGCAGTTCGGACAGTCAATCGGTGAGTTTCAAGCTATTCAACATATGCTAGCGGATATGGCGACAGAGATTTATGCTGCAAGGTGTATGGTGTACGATGCTATCGACAGAATCGAGAGTGGGGAAGATAATCGAGCAACTGCCTCAATGGTAAAACTGTTTACATCTGAAGTGGCTGGACGTGTGTTGGACAAAGCCGTGCAAATCTTCGGCGGCCAGGGGCTTTTGAAGGGCCATCCAATTGAACAAATGTATCGTACGGTAAGAATGTTTAGAATTTTAACTGGTACTTCTGAAATTCAGAGAAATACAATTGCGAAAGAATTGTTACAGACAAAGTAAAAATAAAATAAAGGATAGGTGATTCTGATGAGTATAGAGACTATTCAAGGTTATATGAATAAAGCATTAAAACGATTTGAAGAGCATCCTGCAGTAACATTCATGTCAACAAATGAAACCTTAACCTACCGTGAATTACGGAAAGAAATAGACAAAATTGCCAGTTTTTTAGTTCATTTAGGTGTAAAAAAAGGGTCGCACGTTGCTTATCTCATTCCAAATAGTATAGAATTCGTTCTATTTAGCCAAGCTGTTGCTCGCTGCGGTGCAACTTCAATTCCAATGGGGGTTAAGTTAGGCGTTCGTGAGGTTGACTTTATTTTAAATGATTCTGATACGGACTTTGTCATTATGGCAACGGAAATGCATATGAAAACAGTATTGAAATATGTCAATGATAAAAAAGAGCAGCAACAATCCGTAAAAGTAATAGGATTGGCGGGTTTTAATCTACAATACCCTGAAGAATTTACTACGGTAAGCAGACAAGAGATTCAAAAGGTCGAAAATGTGTCGTCATTCCCAGACATGTTACCGGAGGATATTTCTATGATTTCCTATACCGGGGGGACAACAGGCAGACCAAAAGGTGTTATGCACTCTCAAGGAGGGAAAGCAGCTGCACTTATTGCGAGCTTCATAGAGTTTCCAATGGATGATCGCGATAAAGTGTTATTGACGACCCCGCTTCAGCATTCAGCTGGAAGTTTAATGCTACGGGCTTTAGCTGGTGGAGCGCATATTTATATTGATACTTTTAAGCCGGACACATTTTTAAAGACGGTACAAGACAAAAAGATTACAGTCACATTCACGGTGCCAACTATCATTTACAGAATCATCGACAAAGTGAAAAAGGTGAAATTCGATGTTAGTTCTTTACGAAGCATTCACTACGGTTCTTCGCCAATTTCTTCCGAAAGATTAAAAGAAGCGATGGAGCTGTTTGGACCGGTATTTGTTCAGCAATATGGAGCAACTGAAGCGAACGTTCTTATCACAAGGATGCACAAATTCGATCACTTACGAGCATTAGAGACAGGGGCTAAGTTTCTCCAGAGTTGTGGAAAACCTTGTTTAATGACCGAGATTCGAATAATAGACGAGGAAGGTCAAGATGTTAAAGCATACGAAAAAGGAGAAGTGATTTTAAAATCTCCGTACTTAATGGAAGGCTATTATAAAAGGCCCGATTTAACATTAGAAGCAATCAAAGATGGCTGGTTTCATACAGGAGATATTGGACAATTCGATGAAGAAGGTTTTTTGTATATCGTTGATAGAAAGAAAGATATGATCATCTCAGGTGGAATGAACGTCTATTCTGTTGAAGTTGAAAAAGTTGTTAATCAACATCCTGCAGTTGTTATGAGTGCATGTATTGGCGTACCTGACCCAGATTGGGGCGAACTAGTAACAGTTTTTGTTGTTTTACGCGATGGGGAGAAGTGTTCCGAAGAAGAAATTATTGAGTTCTGTAAAGCAAGGACCTCTAGTTATATGGTTCCTAAAAGTATCTATTTTAATGAAAATTTACCATTAACTCAAATAGGAAAAATTGATAAAAAGGAATTGAAAAAGGACTTCTGGAAAGATAAAGAAAGACAAATAAATTAAAAAGTATGAGAAATCATATCTCATCCCTTAATCTAGGAGGTATATTAAATGTCAGGTACTGTTCAGACAAGTCATTTATCCAAGCTCCCAAAGAATGCTACTCCTGTAACAAAAAAAGCCAACAAGGATTTCTTTGAATCTCTAGATTTTGAAAACAAGCAAGATTATGAAGATGCAGATAGGGGTCTAATTGCTCCGTGTGAAAATAGGATAGAAAATTTAAATATCCAAAATCAGCCATCTCCTGATACTGTAAATCCAAGCTTGTGGAGAAATGTACAATTACAGGCAAAATCAGGTCTTTATAAAGTCGTTGAAGGTGTGTATCAAGTTCGCGGACTTTCGTTAGCTACAGTGATTTTTGTTGAAGGGAAAAGCGGAGTCATTGTCATTGATACTTCATCTAGTAACTCTGCTGCAGATGCGGCCATTGAATTATATTTTAGTCATCGACCTAAAAGGCCAGTTACTGCAATTATCATCAGCCAAAGCCATGCTGACCATTTTGGGGGTACACATTCAATTCTTCAATATGCTGAAACATCTACAATTCCAATTATTGTCCCTGAACATTTTACACAAGAGATGTTCAGTGAAAATGTCCTATTAGGTCCAATAATGTCTAGGCGTGCATCCTATCAGTTTGGTATAGGGTTACCAGTGGGAGAACAAGGGTTTTTATCCGCAGGCATCGGAACTGTTTTCCACTCAGGTAATGGTTTTGAAATGCCCAATAGAGAAATAAAAGAGGAGATTGAGCAATTAACTATAGATGGTATCAACTTCGAATTCCTGTTAACACCAAATACGGAAGCACCTGCAGAAATGCACTTTTATATTCAGGATTACAAAGTATTATTTGTATCAGAAAATGTTAATAAAACAATGCATCAAATTTATACGATTAGAGGGGCAAAAACTCGCGATACGCTAGAATGGGTGAAGGCAATCGATAAAACCATCGAACTTTCTATAAGTAAAGAGATTGATGCATTAGTCATGGCGCATGCCTGGCCAGTATGGGGAAAAGAGCAAGCTTTTGAACATTTAGTGTTACAACGTGACCTTTACAAATATATCCATGATCAAACCATTCGCCTAGCCAATCACGGGTATACAATGGAAGAAATAGCAGAAGAGCTCAAGCTTCCTGAGACGTTGGACCAATATTGGGGTAATCGAGGATACTATGGTACTTTAAAGCATAATTCTAAAGGGATTTATAATTTCTATCTAGGATATTATAGTGGCCATCCTTCTGATTTGGAGCCACTTCCGCAAGTTGAATCAGGTCAAAAATATGTCAGTTACATGGGTGGCTCTGCTCATGTGGTCAAACAAGCGAAAGCTGATTTTGAAAACGGGCAATATCGTTGGGTTGCTCAAGTATTAAAACATGTAGTGATGGCAGAACCGGATAATAAGGAAGCAAAAGAGTTATTAGCAGACACTTTTGAACAATTAGGATATCAGGCCGAATCAGCTAATTGGCGTAACTCTTATCTTATCGGTGCGTCAGAACTAAGAAATGGGACTAGGAAGAAGGGAGCAATAGCAAAAGGTCATTCGGGCATGATGCTTAAAATGCCGTTTGATGAATTCTTTAAATTACTTTCTGTAAGATTAAATGGTCCGAAAGCAGCAGATAAAAAAATAATCATGAATGTTTCTCTATCAGATGTAGAGGAGAAATACACCATTTATCTCGAAAATTGTGTATTAAATAAGAGAAATAAACTAGATGATAATCCAGATCTTTCCTTCATTAGTAATAAGGCAACATTTTATGCGATAGTAAGTGGAATCCTTGACCCAAGGGAAGCCGTTACTTCAAACAAACTAGAATTATTTGGAGACCAAACAAAATTGGATGAATTTTTAAACCTACTCGATCATTTTGATCAGTTTGTAAATATTGTAACTCCTTAATGGATAGGGCAGAAATGCCCTATTTCTTATCTTAGGCAGTACCAAGGTATCTCTCTAATCTCATTTATAGAAAGCAAAAAGGATAGGTTGATATGTTAGATAAAAAATATAATCCTTTCATTTCGATTAGATCATACAAATTACAAACACTAAAAAAAGATTTCATTTCAGCAATGACTCTTTTTGTCATGCTTGTCCCCCAAGGAATGGCCTATGCGATGTTAGCGGGCCTCCCATTAATAATGGGTCTATATGCATCAACCTTACCATTAATCATATATGCAATATTTGCTTCTTCTAGGCATTTATCCGTTGGACCAACTGCGATAACCTCATTACTGGTTTTTTCAGGCGTATCTTTACTTGAAAAACCGGGCACCTATGAATATATCACTCTTGTAATCTTTTTAGCTTTGATGGTTGGGGTTTTTCAGCTTCTCTTAGCTGTGTTGAAAATGGGGAGGATTGTTAACTATATTTCTCCGTCGGTTTTGGGAGGCTACACCTCTGCCGCTGCCATTATTATTGGATTAAGTCAATTAAAGCATTTATTGGGAATAACATTAGGAACTTACCTACAAATACACTTAATATTTATAGATTTAGTCAATGGGATTCCGAAGATACATTTTTTAACACTTTTGATTGGGGGATGCAGCATAGTATTTTTACTTGTACTAAAAAAAATAAATGCTAGAATTCCGAGTGCGTTACTATTGATTGTTTTTTCTATTATAAGTGTCTATGCCTTTGATTTACATGAACGAGGTGTTCAAATTGTGAGAGGCGTACCAAGTGGCTTGCCGATTCCGGTTTTTCCAACAATCACGCTAGATGCAGTTAGGCAATTAATCCTTCCTGCACTTACCATTGCGCTATTAGGGTTTATGGAGTCACTTTCTATAGGAAAAACAATTGCAGAAAAAGAAGGTTATAAAATAAATCCTAATCGAGAGCTAACCGCTTTAGGATTTGCCAATTTTTTAGGGTCCTTTTTTCAAATATTACCAATTAATGGTAGTTTTTCAAGGAGTGCAGTAAACTATCAAAGTGGTGGAGTTACACAAATGGTATCCATATTTACAAGCGTACTTGTTATAATTGCCCTCCAATTTTTTACTACTTATTTTTATTATCTGCCTAATGCAGTATTAGCTGCAGTTATCATCGTAGCGGTCTATAAACTAATAGATTTCAAGCAAATAAGGAAATGGTTTAATATAAAGGCAATTGATGGTTGGAGCTGGTTAGTTACTTTTACTGCGACATTAGTTATTGGCATTCAATGGGGAATAGTTATTGGGGTTGTTTTTAATTTCAGCCTTTTATTAATTAAGATATCTAGACCTAGGGTCATAGAAATGGGATATTTAGAAAAGGAGAAAGTATTTCGAGATATAAAACGATTTCCAAATGCAAAAACGCGAGATGATTTGATTATTGCACGAATAGACTCTTCTATACATTTTTCAAATATTTCATATTTAGAGCATAAATTAAATGAGCTTATATTGATAAAACCTAATGCTAAATTAGTCATTGTTGATTTTTCAGGAGTAAATGATATAGATGCACACTCTTTTAAATCCTTAGAAGAAATGATAGAACAATTAAAACATGAAAAGGGGATTTCTATATACTTTGTCGGTATGAAAGGACCCATCAGAGATACGGCAGCAAAAGCAGGATGGACAAAGAAGTTTGCAAAAGAGCTTAGCTATATCTCTATATTACAATTACTTGAAGATAAACAAATAAAGTTTTATGCTCAACGGGAAAGTGGTGATTCTTTTCTATATATGAGGTGAAAGACTGTTCATCACTTGTGAAGAGAGTAAATAGTTATGAAGGCTTTAATCAAAACAGTATAATCTTCTTTTGTTTCCCTAGACGATGAGAAAACAAAAGATAAGAAAAATATAAATGATGATAAGCTTATAAACTTGAAGTAGATAACAAATAGGTAGTAGTGCAATTCAAAATAGATAAAGAATAAAAAAGCTGAGTGAGGTAAAATCTTATTCAGTTTTTTTGCGTAAATAAACATATGATGAAGATGGCCCTAAAAAAATTTGGACGGCCCTGTATACGAGCGAAAATGCTTTTTCATGCATATACTATCTTAATTAAAAGTCACGACTATATTGGAAAGGATGAGGGCAATGGTTAATCGTAAAAAACCGAAATATGAAGTTGGTGATACAGTCGTGATTACAATTTATGGAACGGTAGGGAAAGTAACAGATGTAAAATGGCTTGATGGTATGTATGTTTATGAAGTGAATAAAAGTGATGGTCTCTATTTGGAGTCAAGTTTACAGCCTCTTTCAGAGTTTGAAGGAGATGTAAGTGATAAGGAGCATGTAGATATTGAGTACCAATACTTTTTTGGGGACCTTGTCCAAGTGAAAGGATATGGTACTGAGATTTTTAAAGTAGTCGGCTTCCGTACCGAGATTTGGCGTTATAAAGAAGATGCATGGGAAGACGTCATTTATGAGTTATCTCGAATATCTGACGGAGAGTGGCTTGAGGCTGGTGAAGAGGAACTTTCCTTATTATCTGATGCCGAACAGGCTGACGAATTTATAGAAAAATTAGGGATGTTGTTTCTTATTAACAAACAAGCATTGAACGAAATAAAGAATTCTGAGGATGTTTGTTATCAAGATGTTGATTCAAATCTAATGGATCGTACTAACGAAGAGAAACAAATCATAGATGGTTTGCTAGACATATATAATGACTATTCTTTTTTGTACAACTTTTTTCAAGATGAAGAATATAAAAAAGCAATGAAAATCATCTTGAAAAAGCTAGAAACCATCACAACAAAAGTAAAAAAAGTTAATCTTACAAAAGATGAAACAGTTGAATAATTGCCACTGACATGACAGGAATGCCTACTAGTAAAACAGCGATGAATAAAAAATGTAATAATCGATCAAATAGTTGTAGACATTTTCCTTCTTCATTATTTATATCTTCTACAAAACGATCGCAGACTGCTGTGAATTTTTCCATCTAATCAACCTTTCAAAACTAGTGATAGAAAATATTTATGTACTTTTACTAGATTTAATGACAAAAGAATAAAAAAATATTTTTCTATTGAAATGTTGCATGTTTCATTAATGTGTCACATACAATTTGTACAAAGGGGGAGTCGCATATGAAGGAAATTGAAGTTTTTATTGATACTGAAGAAATTGCTGAATTTTTCTTTCATGAGTTGACTAAAAGAGGGTTCGTTCCTGTAGAGCAAGAAGTAGATGAATTAGCTGATATTACATTTGAATACTTAATCAAAAAGTGTATTATCGATGAAGATGTAAGTTTTGATTCGGAAGAGTAAGAAACAAGATAAACAAAAACCCAACCAACTATTCATGTTCCTTTATGGAGCTATAGTTGATTGGGTTTTTATATTTATACAAAGAATCTTTCTAATAGTTTATGACCTTCTATAAATGATTGTAGAAATGCATAATATCTATTCTCTTCTCTCCGCTCCAAGCTATTCGAAATAATTCCATCTACACCTAATAATTGCATTTGCTTGAACTGTGATGGGGTAGCTATCGTCCAGGCATAGATCGTATATCCATAATGTTGTGCTTGTTGAATGAATGAATGTGTTAAATTCGTATAATGAATCGATAAAAAACTAATTTCTGTCTTATACGTATACATTTGAATAAGATTAATAGGCGCGGTTAAGACAAGGCCAATGGGAAAGTCAGGAGCGCGTTGTGTAAATTGCTGTAATGTATCAATATGAAAGGATTGGATTTGTAACATTTTTTCAGGGACACCAGCATTTACAGTTTGTTTTAGCAGAGTTGCCAATTGATCTACAATTTCTGGAGTTTCTGTGCCAGGTTTTATTTCTATTAACAGAACGATTTTTCCAGCAAACTCATCTAACACTTCTTGTAATAATGGAATTTTCTCTTCAGAAAAACGTTGACTGTACCAACCGCCCGCATTGAGTTTTTGTAACTCTGATACTGACATATTTCTCACTAAACCTTCACCATTTGTGGTCCGGTTAACAGATGAATCATGTATGACGACAATTTTTTTATCTTTACTTAAATGGATATCTAATTCGATAACATCAAAACCATTGTTTAGCGCAGAATGAAAGGCGGCCATTGTATTTTCAGGTGCTGAAGCAACGTCTCCACGATGTGCAATTTTTGTATAGTTTTTGTATGGGAATAGCCAATGTAATGAGCTGCATATGATGGAAATACAAACAAACAACAAAAAGAATTTATGGAAGTGAATCTTCTCTCGTTTCAAATTATCCCTCCCTTTTGTACCACCATTATGTTTAATACTAGTTTATGAAAGAAAAATAAAATTGTAAGCGTTTTCATAATAAAATTTCTCTTTAATCGACAAAAATAGGCGAATTTCTTTGAAGGAAATAAACGTAGAAAAAGCTAATATATTGTTTAAAATAATCATTTATTGGAGGGGTATATATGATCAAGACTTTTGTAAAACCAAGAACAAAAGAATATGATGTTACCATTTTTCAAACTCCAAAATATAGAGAGACTCGGGGCTATCGAGAAGTTTATCGAACACTTATTGAAGGTGCAAATCATGAAGAATGTTTATCAACTGTATTTAAGCAATTTAATGTCCTTGATCGCATGCCGTTTGATTTCCAAGGGAGGTTTTTATCAACGGGGGATATTTTATATATTGATGAAGGGAGAAGAGGGCAATATTATTATCAATTAAAGTCGGGTGGTTGGGCCTTAGTGAACCGAATAATGGTTAGGTAATAAAATGTTTGTTCATATTTATCTATATGAATGGTATGTAGTGAAAAACTTAGCTTCCCCTTTTCATTTCCATCATCACTCATCCTATGCTATATTTTAGATAATGAACGATTAATAGATGGAGGAATATGATGAGTGTACATATTGGAGCAAAAGAACATGAAATTGCAGAAACAGTTTTACTACCAGGTGATCCATTAAGGGCAAAATATATTGCAGAAAACTTTTTAGAAGATGTAAAGTGCTATAATGAAGTCCGCAATATGTTTGGTTATACAGGCACTTATAAAGGCAAAAGAATATCTGTTCAAGGTACTGGAATGGGCGTTCCTTCCCTTTCTATTTATGTGAACGAACTGATTAATAGTTATAATGTGAAAAACTTGATCCGTGTTGGTACATGCGGAGCCATCCAAAAAGATGTAAAAGTAAGAGATGTGATCCTTGCGATGACTGCTTCCACGGACTCACAAATGAATCGTTTAACTTTTGGTGGAGTTGATTATGCACCTGCAGCTGATTTCGATCTATTGCGCAAAGCTTATGATAGTGGGGTAAGTAAAGGGTTGGAATTGAAGGTTGGGAATGTTTTTACAGCTGATATGTTCTACAATGATAATGCTGAACATGAAAAATGGGCACAGTACCAAATTCTTGCTATCGAAATGGAAACAGCAGCACTTTATACGTTAGCAGCTAAGCATGCAAGAAAAGCTCTTTCTGTCCTTACAGTGAGTGATCATATTATTACTGGTGAAGAAACTACATCCGAAGAAAGACAAACGACTTTTAACGAAATGATTGAAGTAGCATTAGAAGCAGCAATTTCATAAATCGTACATGTTAGCGAGTGATTATTTTTTCATAGTCACTCGCTTTTCTTTTGCCTTAAGGTAAAAGTTAAAGCAGATGTACATCCGTATGAAGGGAAGTATTTTATGAAGACATCTTTTCTAAGAATTGTTATTTCCCTCGTTTCTCTAGTGGTTCTGTAGCTACTTAAAGTGGTCCTCTTCTCATTTGTTATTGGTAGAACCACTAATAGTAAGGTTCATAGACTATGCCTTTCTCTTCTTTCGCAATTTATTATATAAAGTGTTATGATAGACGTTGACATAAAGAAAGAGAATAGGGGAAAAGTAATGAAGAAAGTACTTGCAGGAACAGTTACAGTTGCTCTTTTTCTTGGAGGCTGCAGTCAATTAGATCCTTATTTAGAAAAAATACCTTTTCTATCTAATTCGGAACCAACTTCAGTAGATGAGCCTGTAGAAAAAGAAGAGGACAATCAGCAAGAAACAGAAAACAATCCAACTGAACAACCTCCCGAACAAGATGAACAAAATGAAGATGACCTAACATTAGCTTCTCAATTTTTTAATCAAATTGAAGATGTGGATGGAAAACCAACAATAGCAAACCCAACAAACTTGATGGTAATGGTGAATAAAGACTTTGCTTTACCGGCAGATTATGCTCCTGAAGACCTTGTTCGTGCAGATGTTGAATATTCTTTCGGAGATCAAGATATTGAGAAAAGTTACCTTAGAAAAGAAGCCGCAGATGCATTAGAAGAATTATTCTCTGCAGCTAAAAAAGAAAATATAGCGTTATTTGCTGTTTCTGGGTATCGTTCATATGATCGGCAGGAAGCAGTTTTCCAAGCAGAGGTAAATAGCGTAGGTGAGGAAAAAGCTTCAGAAGCAGTGGCTCTACCTGGAAGTAGTGAACATCAAACAGGATTAGCGATGGATATTTCAAGTCCTTCAGTCGATTACACGTTAACACAAGATTACGAAGATACAAAAGAAGGTAAATGGCTAAAAGAGAATGCACATAAGTACGGATTTATTTTACGTTATCCAAAAGGAAAAGAAGAAATAACAGGATACAAATTTGAACCTTGGCATTTTCGCTATGTTGGAAAAGAAGCAGCGAAGGTCATTTTTGAGAAAGATCTAACATTAGAAGAATACTTTGAGTCGGTAAAAGAAATTTAAGTACGCTTCTTCATAAAAATGTACCAAAAAGCGATTAATGGAATAATAGGGAAAAGAAAAAAGTATT
The DNA here is from genome assembly GCF_038007265.1 of Cytobacillus sp. FSL R5-0569. Lineage (NCBI taxonomy): Bacteria > Bacillati > Bacillota > Bacilli > Caryophanales > Bacillaceae > Cytobacillus > Cytobacillus sp. FSL R5-0569. Next base: position 2,849,962 of record NZ_JBBOWW010000001.1, on the reverse strand, counting down.
GAAAAAAATGATCAATACGAAATAAATAACAACTCAATGGCAGGAATAAAACGAAACTTAATAATGCTTGACCATAAGAATGATTAAATATTCCTGAGATAAGAAAGATAATAGATAAAGCAAAACAGCACCATAGTAATATACCAGGAATCATGCATTCATTCTCCTTTCATCATTTATGTAATGATTATGTGGGGTTTGGGGAAATTAGAAGTGAACAAATGAGATTCACTTTGTAGAAGGAGACTTTCCCCATTTAATCGATACATAATAAAAGAAGCTTGAATTCTTAAGATGAAAGGAATACATAAGAAAATTCTTCCTCTTTTCCAAAGAAATAAGATATAATTTTCAGTACAGTAGTATAGTTATTGATACCGATAACGCCAATATAAAATCTTAAACTTGAGTAAGCATCACAGCTTACAGTGATGAAAGTGGTGAAAGGGTTGTCTAATGAAGTAAATAATGATGAAGAAAAACAGGAAGTAAAGGATAAGCCTAAGCTAATAAAAATGAAGTTATTCCCGTTTATTATGCTTGTATTCATCCTTGTTTTTGTTACAGCTGGAATCACCACATTAGCATTGTCTTTCGGTGATGAGAAGGCCGTAAATGTAGGAACGAATGAAAGAAGTGAATTTTCAAAGTTATATAAAGCCTATGATTCCTTGAACGAAAATTATTTCCAAGAAATTGATTCGGGTGAATTAATTAATGGAGCTATCAATGGGATGCTAGATTCTCTAGATGATCCATATTCTGATTATATGAATGAAGATGAAGCTGCTAATTTCCATCAAAGCATCTCCTCTTCTTTTGAAGGAATTGGCGCTGAAATTACAGAACAAGACGGACAAATTGTCATTGTTTCACCATTAAAAGGTTCACCTGCAGAAGATGCTGGTCTACAACCAAATGACCAAATTGTCTCTGTTGATGGCAAGAGCTTGCAAGGAATGAGTTCTTCAGAAGCAGTCCTATTAATAAGAGGCGAAAAAGGTTCCAAAGTAGAACTTGAAATTGCTCGTGGTGGTAACAGTGAACCGATGAATGTAACAATTACGAGAGATACAATTCCTCTTGAAACGGTATATGGCGAAATGTTAGAAGATGATATCGCCAAAGTTCAGATCACTTCTTTTTCTGAAAATACAGCGCAAGAACTCGTTGATGTATTAAATGATTTAGAGGAAAAAGGGATGAAGGGTCTAGTTTTAGATTTAAGACAAAACCCTGGCGGATTATTAGATCAAGCAATTGAAATTTCGAGCTTGTTTGTACCTGAAGGCGAAATTTTATTCCAAATTGAAGATCGTAATGGGAATAGGGAGGCCGTGCAAGCTCCTAATGGCAAGCAAATGGAGACGCCTCTAGTCGTAGTTATTGATGAAGGTAGTGCTAGTGCTTCTGAGATATTAGCAGCTGCCGTTCATGAATCAGCTGATGTAAGTCTAGTCGGTAAAAAGTCATTTGGTAAAGGAACTGTACAACGTGCTCAAGATTTTACTGACGGCTCAAATATGAAATTTACAACAGAAAAATGGTTAACGCCAGATGCAAATTGGATTCATGAAAAAGGTATTGAGCCTGATTATGAAGTTTCCTTGCCTGAATATGCTTCCTTGCCTTATATTAATCCTGAGAAACCATTAAAAAAATCGGAATCATCAAGTCAAATTAAGGCAGCACAGCAGATGTTAGAGGCACTGGAATATGAGCTTGTTAAAAATGATGGATTCTTTGATGAAGAGACAGAAGCTGCAGTGAAAGCATTCCAAAAGGATAATGAATTGGATGAAACTGGAGTCATTGAAGGTGAAACAACCGTGAAACTAATGGAAGCTTTACGTGAAAAGCTTCTAGAGAACGATACTCAAATCAAAAAAGCAATAGAAGTTTTAAAAGAAGAAATGAAAAAATAACTCATTCTAGCTTCTATACAACATGTGAAAATCGTTTAAGCGACCATAACCCTTTAATTTATAAGGGTTATGGTCGTTTCTTTTTTAATCAAAATCAACAATTGATATGCTTCTTTTTTTTGTGAGATGTTAGTTTTGACAGTTAATTTTAAGACTGAGAAAGAATATGATGAGTTTACGCTTAATTGAAAGACAAATTATGTGAAACGCCTCGCAAAAGAGGGTTTACTTGTCATTTAGATAACCCGAGATTAGCACTAAATAGAAAATAGCAAACGGAGGCTTTAGTTGTTGAGCTTTAGTGTAAATTTAAAATATTTATTTCGATTGACGAATTTATTTGAAAAAGACTGATGTTTTTTTAAAGGTTTTATGGTAAATTAGCAATATTCTAAAATTGTATTGAAGATGGAAAGAAGGATGTGTGATGTACGAAACGAGTGAATTAAGTAACGATAAGGAGGAAAGTAGAAGTAAGCGCCTCATGCTGGCCGTTATTCTCGGATTGTTATCTGCTTTTGGGCCACTATCCTTAGATATGTATCTTCCGGCATTACCTAATCTAGCAGATGATCTGCAAACAAGTGCATCCTATGCACAATTAAGCTTAACAGCATGTATGGTTGGTTTAGCTTTAGGACAAATTTTTGCCGGGCCAATTAGTGATATGGTTGGCCGTAAGCGCCCGTTAATATTTGGACTTATTTTATACTGTCTCATTTCAGTTGCCTGCATGGCCTCTCCAAACATTGAATTATTCATCATATTAAGGTTTATTCAGGGATTAGCCGGGGCTGTAGGAATTGTTATATCAAGAGCCGTAGTTCGAGATTTATACAGTGGTACACAATTAACTAAATTTTTTGCCACACTTAGTTTAATAAACGGGGCAGCCCCTATTTTAGCACCCGTTTTTGGTGGCCAACTATTAACGATTACCTCTTGGAGAGGAGTATTTTTTGTTTTAACATTAATCGGGTTTCTTAGCTTATTACTGGTTATCTTTTCATTACAAGAAAGCTTGTCTGTTGAGAAGAGGTTAAATGGAGGCGTTTTTGTTTCCTTTAGCCGTTTCGGAAAAATCGTAAAAGACCGTAAATTTATGGGATACGCTTTATCTCAAGGTTTTGTTGGTGCTGCAATGTTTGCTTATATTTCTGGATCTCCCTTTGTATTGCAAAACATTTATGGTCTTTCTCCGCAAATGTTTAGTGTTTGTTTTGCAATGAATGGAATTGGCATTATTTTAGGCAGTCAATTAACGGGAAAACTTTCAGAGCGAATACATGAGGGAACTTTATTACTCGGTGGATTGATGATTGCTTTAGTTGGAGGGGTTACATTACTTCTAAGTGAAATTTTTCATCTAGGTATTTGGGGTGTTCTTATTCCGTTATTTTTAGTTGTTTCTGCTGTTGGGGTTGTTAATACATCAACTTTTTCGTTGGCAATGGCTTCACAAGGCGAAAATGCTGGTAGTGCTTCAGCCTTAATTGGCTTAATGACGTTCTTGCTTGGTGGTATGGCTGCTCCGTTAGTTGGAATAGCTGGTGAATCTTCTTCATGGCCAATGGCATTTATTATTGCTAGTGCAGAAATCTTAGCTCTATTATCTTATTTGTTTCTAGTTAAAGGGCGGATTGTAAAAGAATCGAAAGGATAACCAACATGATTAAACGATTACAAGATTATTATAATCAGTTTCATCGCACGATATGGATTTTACTAGTTGGTACAATCTTATCTCGCGGGGCGGCATTTATGACGTTGCCTTTTTTATCTATATATTTAGTGAATCAGGACTATCCTTCGTTTTTAATTGGCCTCATTATCGGGATGGGTCCATTAATGTCGACAATAGGTGGTTTTATAGGGGGCCATTTATCTGACCAATTTGGAAGAAAGCCGATTATGCTTGTTGCATTAATTGGTACAGCAGCCGCTTATTTTGGCTTTGCTTTGTCCGCCTCAGCTCTTGCTTTTTTGCTACTCAATGCTTTACTTGGTTTGTGTAATTCCTTTTTTGAACCAACTGCACAAGCATTGATGGCCGATTTAACAAAAAAGGAACAAAGAATGAAAGTATTTTCCTTAAGATATGTCGCAATTAATATTGGGGCAGCTGTTGGCCCATTAATCGGGGCTGTATTAGCATTAACAAATGCGTCTCTCACTTTTTATATTACTGGTGGTATTTATTTAGCATATATGTTCATTTTATTGTTTACGATTCAGCGTGTTCCTCGTTTGGAGAATAAAGAAAATGTGACCTTACCTGTTGCCTTTCACATTGTAAGGAGGGATAGGTCGCTATTGTATTATATTCTAGGTGGTATTTTACTTGCGATAGGTTATTCGCAAATGGATTCAAACTTACCACAACACTTTGATAACCGATTGGAGAATGGAGTCGTCATTTATTCATTTCTTTTATCCATTAATGCCATCCTTGTAATTATATTACAATTACCTTTTGCAAAACTGATGGAAAAGGTTCGCCCTTTAAAATCTATGATTATTGGTTCGGCTCTTGTAGCTATTGGGTTATTCTTTTTTGCTATATCCACTCATTGGATAATGGCAGTTATCGGTGTAATCTTATTCACCTTTGGAGAGATATTATCGTTTCCAGCAAGTAGTATATTAATTGATCAATTAGCTTCAGAGGAATTACGTGGCACGTATTTTGGTGCTGCTCAGTTCAGGAATACAGGAAGTTTTATTGGTCCAATGATTGGTGGATACTTGATTGGTATCAGCGGGGGAACGATTGCCTTCTTTGTGATCGCCGTCATTTGTTTATGTAGTATTATTTTCTTTTCAGCAGGAATTAAAAAAGAAGTGATTGTGACAGTTGAAAAGAAATTAAGTTAAGCACCGAACAAACTAACAACACGCAATAATGGGTTGTTAGTTTGTTCTTTTTATATGAAAAAGCCCCCTTACGTTAGAAAGGAAAAAATGTAAAAAACTATTTCCTCTTTTTTAAAGTATAAAGTTGTTCATCTATCCCTACAATGAATGAATAAGGAAAAATAAGGAGGATGAACCGTGAGAAAATATGTCATCATTTTGTTAGCTTTACTATTAGCAGCATGTTCATCTGGCATATCTGAGAAAGATAACCGTCAAAAGGAGAAGGGAACAACATGGAACAATTCAGAACCAAAAACATTTTTACTTGTTGGTGTTGATTCTAGAGGAGAAACAGATTCAAGATCTGATACAATTATGTTAGCTCGGTATGAACCAAAAGAAGAAAGAGTTAAACTAGTCTCTATTATGCGTGATAGCTATGTAGAAATTCCGAATTATGAAAAAGGATACCATAAATTGAATCATGCCTATTTTTTAGGAGGAACGGAATTACTTTCACAAACAATCGAAGAAAATTTTCAAATAAATATTGATCATTCAGTTGTCATTGACTTTAAAGGATTTGCAAATATCCTAAATACTGTTGCTCCAAATGGACTGGAAGTTGATGTTCCTGCAGCAATGATTGAAGATATGAATATGAACATTGAGCCAGGTAAAAACTTTTTGAATGGTGAGCAACTATTAGATTACGTTCGATTTCGTCATGATGATGAATACGATTATGGAAGAGTAAAGCGACAACAGGAAGTGCTTGCTTTATTAAAGGAAGAACTAAAAAACCATATGACATCTATTGAAGGAATCGCCAAATCACCTGAAATGATGAAAATGATTATGGCAAATGTTGATACAGATTTACATATTGATCAGATGTTTGCGATGGCGACCTCTGTATTATTGAATCCAATAACAGATATAGAGACAATGCGGATTCCGGTAGACGATTCATTTGTTGACAAAAATTCTCCACATGCTGGCGCTGTGTTAGATATGGATTATGAAGAAAATATCTCCGCTCTCAGGCAGTTTTTCAAAGAGAAGAATGTCACGGAGGTCAATGGGCGACCGTAATATTTGTGCCATTCTCTTCTATCCTTTACAATGGTTCAATGAAAGAGGTGGTTTCCATGAGGCAGATTGTTCAAATGAATGATAATATGAAGAAGGAGGTCGTTCAGGTCGAACAAACTTGTGAAATGTTAATCGCTGAAATGCTAAGACATTACAAACAACATGAACACTTGGTGATTGAATTCATTCGCTGTAAAAAAGGAAAAGAAGCACAACATGATCAATGTTTAGAAAGCGACTACCAATCTTTTATTGAAGTAGGATTAGAAGAAGAGGATGAATATTTCCCACATGGTTATATTCCCGTATGGAAATGTAAGCAAGAAGAGTTCCAAAAAATAGGTTATATCACCGACGATACGTATGAAATAATAAAAAACAAACTCAGTAATATGATTGAAGAGACAATTGCAGAATAGACTTTAAGGGGAAAAAATAAACATGAGTACAGAGATCTATATATTAGCTGGATTTTTAGGGAGTGGAAAGACAACACTGTTAAAGCAGTTGCTACAGGATGAAAAAGAGAACGGTAGAAAAGTGGCTGTTTTAATGAATGAATTAGGAAAAGTATCAATTGATTCAGATGCAATAGATGAGGACATTCCATTAAAAGAATTATTGGATGGCTGCATTTGTTGTACCATTCAAGACAAATTAGAAGGACAGTTACAAGGTTTATTAACGCTTGAAAAACCAGATGTCATCTATATCGAAGCGACAGGAGCAGCACATCCAGTGGAAGTCTTAGATGCTGTGCTTTCACCACTTTTTGCTAACTCAATTGTCCCTAAAGGTATTATTTCAATCCTTGATAGTGCAAGATGGCTACACAGAAAAGAATTGACACCGCAAGTGCTACAGCTTTTAGTTGAACAAATTAGACATGCAGATTGCCTACTTGTTAATAAAATTGACTTGTTATCTGAAGATGAACAAGCAAATGTCATCCAAGAAGTTCAAAGTATTAATTCGACAGCTTTTACATTGTTAACAAAAAATGCAAAAGTACCAATTAAACGAATAAGAGAATTGTCCTTACTGCCGAAAGAAAAACAATCTAGCAGCAGGATTGGCACAGATTTACATTTGAGCACCTTTGTTTATCAATTTAAAGGAGCTGTAGATCGATCTGCTTTTGAGGATTTTTTGAGGGAATTACCTGACACGCTCTATCGAATGAAGGGATATATTAAGTTCTCATCTTTAGCCTATCCACAGCTTTTCCAATTTTCATACGGGATGCCTGTATATTTTCAAGAAGATATGAATATTCCTTTAAACATGGTATTCATCGGAGAAAATATTGATTGGGATAAAATCGAAAGCGGACTACAATCTCTAGAAAAACCAAAAGAATAAATTGATTAAAAATAAACTGAGTAGGATTTTGTTCTTACTCAGTTTTTTTGTGGAATACAGTCCAAGCCTTTAGCTGTTAACAAGTCGAGAGGTGTAATTCTAGAAGCTACTCTGTTATTGTTTTTCATATGGACAAATCCATCCAAAAGTTACTATACATATAAATGCTCATCTTTAGGCAAACTTTACGATGAAACCTAATAAAGAAGAGTGATAAAAGATGAAAAAGTTGAGCATTGTCTCCCTGTTTTTAATGCTTTATTTAGTGTCCCCTATAAAGATGTATAGTATGGTGGATGATGAAATTGGATTACCTATCCAGATGTTGCCTTGGAAAGAAGCGAAAGAACATTTACCGAAGTTTAAGAAGTTTACTGTGCTAGATGTCGATACTGGTAAGCGATTTGATGTCCAACGAAGAGCTGGTAGTGAGCATGCAGATGTTCAACCATTAACGAAAGAAGATACAAAGACAATGAAGGAAATTTATAATGGAAAATGGAGTTGGAAGCGAAGAGCAATTATCGTCATTAGTGATGGAGAATGGATTGCTGCTTCCATGCACGGGATGCCACACGGGGCAGGTGCTTTATCGAATAATTTTCCAGGTCATTTTTGTATTCATTTTTTTGGTAGTACGACACATCGTACCAATTCAATGGATTTATCTCATAAATTGATGATTCTCAAAGCTGCAGGTAAACTTGATGAGTATATGGCAATATCTGATCCGGAAAAAGTATCAGCTGCCTTTATAGCAGGCTTGAAACAACAAGATGCTTATCTCCTGTCTCTTGTCGCATTAAACAAGATAGATGACAAAGCGATTCGTTCGATTGAAAATGTAAAGTTAACTTCAATTGGTCACTTAGAGAAAGGAAATACTGCATTAGTAGTTAATCTTCCCATTCAAGTGGATTGGTATATAAAGAATAAAGGCAAGAAGAGCTATCGGGGTTCCATTCGTTTAGTAAGATTCTCTCCACTTGATCCATGGCAGGTCGATGCTAAGAATTTTTTGTTGAAAAATCGCATTTGATTTTAAATGAGATAGGGAAATAACAAGATAAAAAAAGCGTTCTTAATCGTATCGATTTTGAACGCTTTCTTCATTACTACACCCTTATTTTTTATTGGTTTTCTCCAAACTTAATAAAAGTTTTTTCATCTTCTATTAGGCCACATGCACCGCATTGAATTCTTACTGTTGGACCATTATATTTTAAATGGAAAGCAGTTAAATTTTCTGCTGCGTATTCTTCCAGTACAGAGCCTGATTGTGGATCAAGCTTAACTGAACGCGGATGTTGTTCAATAATATTAAAGCGTGAACGATTAGTTTTACATGATGGACAGCAATATGGTGTAGTCATAGACTAGCCCCTTCCTATTAATGAATTACTTTTATTTTTAACGTTCAATTGAAATTTATGTATGAATCAAGTAGATTCAATATGAGAGGAGTGAATTAAAATGAATAGTAAGGATCTTTTACAAAGCTACCGTTCATTATGGAAAAATAGAGCACTGGCAACAGATGAAGAAAATCCGGATATTGTGTTAATGATAGCAATAGAAAAAGAATTAAGAGATGAAAATGCTCACCCACGAGTAAGAAGAGATAAACAAAAAAAGTTAATTGCTGCGATTAAAAGAATTATTGACTCCTCACTTTCTTCTGATATGAAAGTCGCACTCATTGATATACATTTTGAAATTTTCGATACAATCGATTGAAGGTTTTCACACTTTTAACACAACCATCCGGTATCCTTGACTTATAAAAACATTAAAACTGGGGAGAAACTTTATATGCGTTATTACAAGGCGTTCATATTTTTCTTACTGATTTCTTCTTTCTTAACTGGTTGTAGACAAGAAGAATTCACTAATATACCAGCTGAGCGGGATATTGCGATAACAGTAAATATTAAGGAGATGAGCCTATCATTTATAGACATACAGGCGCAAAAAAACATTGGTTCATGGAAGGTCAATAAAGCATACACAGGAGGAAGTGTACTATCAGATGGCGACACTCTGTTACTGTATGGTGAAAAGTTAAACACCATTGATCTTTATTCATTATCTAAAGGGGAACTGATTCATCAGTGGACAATTGGTGAGGGTGTTGTAGATGTTGAGGAACTAAGACCTGATACAATAGTTGCTTTAGATGAAAGAAAAAATAGCGTCCGTTTTTTTAATAGTAATGGAGAAGAAACGAGTCATATTGATATTTTTGATCGACCACTCGAGATGAAACATGATGAAGCTCGGGATGAACTCATCATTATAGGGTTTGATGAAAATCTTCTTACAAGTATTGATTTGGAAAGAATGGAAATAAAAGAAAACTATGAAATACATACACATGCAACAGGTTTGTTCCCATTAGATAACGAAATATGGGTTGGTGGACATGGTGAAGGATTAGATATTGAAAAATATGTACATGTTTATGATAGAGAGACCGGAAAAGCATTAAGAAAAATTAGTGTTCCTTCGATGCCAGTCGATTTTACCAAAGCTGATGAGGCGATATTTGTTGTGAGCCATGGAACCAATTTGCTGTATAAGTTAAATGAGGCTGGTGAAGTAATAGGTGAAATGAGCGTAACAGCCAACCCTTTCACAATTGAAACCTTTAGCGATATAGTATTAGTCGCAGGGTATGATAGCTCTGAGTTACAATTTATCGATTCAGAAACAATAAAACTGAAAGGATCAGTAGAAGTAGGCGAAGGTCCGTTTCAAATTTTGCTTAGGGAGAACGAGGATTCATGAGAAAAGTAACTATATTAATTATTGATGATGAACCAGATATGAGAACATTGATTGAGATGTATTTGGAGAATTCGGGATTTAAATGCTATACAGCTGAGAGTGGTGAAGAGGGCTACATGAAATTGAAGGAAGCTGAAATTGATTTAGTCATTTTAGATATTATGATGCCAAATGAAGATGGATATGAAGTTTGTCAAAAAATACGTACTAATTCAGATATTCCAATCATTTTTCTTTCAGCAAAAGGAGAAGAATGGGATAAAGTGAAGGGGCTACAATTAGGCGGTGACGATTATATTGTTAAACCACTTAGTCCAGGAGAGCTTGTTGCTAGAATACATGCAGTCCTTCGGAGATCTGGAAAAGTGAAACAAGAATCAGAGCAAATAAAGATAGGAAAGTTATCTATAGATAAAAAAGCGCGGAGAGTCCTTGTCGAAGAGGAAAAAATATCTTTAACATTAAAAGAGTTTGAAATGCTTTCTTATTTAATTCAACATGTTAACCAGGCTCTTTCAAGGGAGCAGCTCCTTGAACATGTGTGGGGAATTGAATATGATGGTAGCCTACGAACGGTTGATACCCATATTAAAACATTAAGGATGAAATTAGGTATAGCAGATTACATTCAAACCGTATGGGGGGTAGGTTATAAACTAGAGGTACCAGACAAATGAAGTACCTTACCGACACATTAGCCAAAAAGTTATGGTTAACGGTGACGATAGCGATACTTATCACAATTGTTTATTCCTATATCTTATCTTATCTGTTTTATGAGAAATTATATGTCGAAAATGTAGAAGATACATTATTAGAAGAAGGATTAGCCTTAGCGTCTGATTACAAAGGTGGAGAAATAAGTACAGACTTAAAGGAAAAAGTAGCTTGGTACAATGATAAATCAGAAACCGATATTATCATGGTAGATAATCCTAGGGAATTGAGCGCATGCTTTCCATTTGAAATGAAATATGATTCGCTCATTAACGGAGAAGAACGAGAGCAATTATTAAAAGGAAATCCAATTTACAAAACGGGTTTTGAAGAAAGATTTGATACTCGTATTATGGGTGTCATTATCCCGTTATTAGATGATAATCGTCTCGCTGGTATTATATATGTTTATTTACCGTTAGAGAAAATTTCTGATATTACACAGGATTTCGCTTATCTTTGGATGCTCGCCGCGTTCATCTTTCTTCTATTCGCCATTATGACAGGTACTTTCCTCATTAAAAGAATGACTAGCCCGTTAATGGAAATGAAGTTAGCAGCTGAACAAGTGTCTAGAGGGAATTACAATGTGCAACTATCGACAAATCAACAAGATGAAATTGGTGAACTGGCTAGTGCTTTTAATTCAATGGCCACATCTATTCAAAAAGAAGATGATAGAAAGAGAGAATTTCTTGCTAATGTGTCTCATGAATTAAGAACACCGATTAGTTATGTCAAAGGATATAGTGATGCACTAAAGTCAGGTCTTGTAACAAATGAAGAAGATCACGAAAAATACCTTGCACTCATTTATCGGGAAGCAACTCGGATGGAGAGACTTGTCGGTGATTTATTAGATTTGTCAAAACTTGAAACTGATGACTATCGTTTGGTGAAGGCGCCAATACCCCTAGCCCAGCTTTTGGAAGATGTCGTGCAAAAGTATAGTCCGCGAATTAAAAGAAAAGGCTTATCTATAGAAGTAGATCTTGATCCTGATATCATTATTATTGCAGATGAAGGAAGAATCGAACAAATTATGCAAAATATTTTTGATAACGCGATTAGATATACTGATGAGGGCACATTACTACTTGATCTTTTCCAAACAGAAGATGGCTGTTGTATCCAATTGGAAGACTCTGGGATTGGGATACCTGAAGAAGACTTAGATAAAATCCGGCAAAGATTTTACCGAGTGAATAAAGCAAGGACAAGAGCTGATGGAGGTACAGGGCTTGGGTTAGCTATTGTGGAAAAACTCGTACATTTACATGAAGGGCGCTTGCTTATTCAAAGTGAATACAATATTGGGACAACGATACAAATTATACTTCCGATGGTAAATGATCATTAATTTTTAAAGGCTACTCTTTCTATAAGAAGAAGAGTGGCCTTCTATATAGAAGGATAGGGATGTATTTCCCTTCCTCTTCAATAGGCAAATGAAAATAGGTTTTTATGCTACAAACCGCCTTATATCAAGGTTTTTAGGCTTTGATATCATTTCATTATAGTTGCATAATAATTATCACGAATGTTACCTTCATGTAATAAACGTAAAAGAGAAAAAGGCTTTTTTAAGTTGTCAAGTATAGTATTCTAGTATATAAATGGAAACACGATAGTGTCATTACCAATTAATGATAAAAAAACCTATTCTCTAAAAATCAAACAAACCTACTAATCATAACGTTTTTTCTTTCTATTTTTAGATAGAACCATACAAGAATAATTCATTGCTATTTCCTCCCAAAAATATTACAAAAAAACCTATGATATGATTATGTCACAGCAAGAAACAACAAAAAACATCCATTAGGGAGGAAATAGATTATGAGTAAGAAAGTTATTTTTTCAGTAGCGGCAGCAGCTGCATTACTAGTATCAGCACCAGGTTTAAACAAGGCAGAAGCGGCAGAGCCAGCTCAAGTAAAAGTAGATACAAAGGCTTTTGTCTATCAAACTTCTAATATGTTAAACCAAGATTATATTAATAAAGTGATGCAAGATTGCATCGGTAAATATAATGTAAATTGGAATCAAGAGGATATTCAAAATATCTTAAGTCAAGCGAAAGAAAAAGCACAAGCAGCATTAGAACAAGGTAAAGCGCATGCAGCACAACCAGAGCAAGCGGAACAGCCAGCTGAAGAAGCAGCACAACCGGAAAAACAACCTGCTAAAGAAGCAGCACAACCGGAAAAACAACCAGCTGAAGAAGTAGCACAACCAGAAAAACAACCAGCTGAAGAAGCAGCACAACCAGAAAAACAACCAGAGCAAGAAGTAACTGAAGAAGAACAAGCACCATCAGAAGAAGCTTCATCTGAAGTTAGTGCATATGAACAACAAGTACTTGATTTAACAAATAAAGAGCGTGCAAATGCTGGTCTTCCTGCATTAAAACTTGATGTGGAGCTTAGTAAGGTAGCGCGTGAAAAATCTCGTGATATGCAAGCAAAAGGGTATTTCGATCATAACAGCCCAACATATGGTTCTCCATTTGATATGATGAAACAATTTGGTATTTCTTATACTTCAGCAGGTGAAAACATTGCCCAAGGTCAACAAACACCAGAAGAAGTAGTACAAGCTTGGATGAATAGCCAAGGTCACCGTGAAAACATTCTTAACTCTAGCTATACTCACCTTGGAGTAGGTTATGTTGAGAACGGTAATTACTGGACTCAAATGTTCATCGGTAAATAATCATCGGATAAATATGCTTAAATTATCCTTCAAGATGAGCAACACCTGTATCATATGATGCAGACGTTGCTCATCTTTTTCTTATTCCTCTATAAAACAAATGCATATTCAGACTTTATGATTTGACTTATTGTAGCAAAGTAAGGTTTATTCATGAATGTTTACCAATATAGTTTGTGTTTGTGTACATGAATTTGATGGATACCAAATTTAAATTTTACAACCATCTGATTACAACTATATACCTGACGGCTTACTCATCCAATTCTGATTAAATTTCCAAATCGTTCTAATTAAATGATATAATGGATAAATAAAGAGTAATTAAACAACGGAGTGAATGGTTTGAAGGATTTTTTATTTAATAATGAGCATCGATTTGGTGAATCGCTTCCCGAACAAATTGCCAAATACATATTAACGAAAATCATGGAAGGTTCTTATATTCCTGGAGATAAAATTGTGGAAGAGAAAATAGCAGAAGAGCTAAAAACGAGTAGAGCACCTGTGAGAGAAGCATTATATTTACTTCAAGTAGACAATATTGTCGAGCGTATTCATCGAAAAGGGACAGTTGTAAAATCCTTTACGACAGAAGATATTAAAGAATATACACATGTCATGGTTGGACTCATTCAAATGGCACTAGATATGACTTTGCATCAATGGCATGATGAAACGAAAGATACGTTAAAATTAAAACTCAATGCAGTGGAAGAAGCTTTCCTTGCAGGTGATCTCATTGGTTATCAAATGAAGTCCACGGGTTTAACTACGTTCTTTTTTGAAGTGGCGAATAATAAAGCACTATCTAAATTTTATTATGAATCTGTTTATATATTAACAGTGTTTGCCCAAGTGAAATGGACAACGAATACGATGAATCGTTTTCATCCAAAAATGAAATTAATCACCAAGAATCTAATGGAAAATAAAATTACTGAAGCGAAGGATATAGTTCCAGCTCTTTTATTAGAAACGTTAGAATAAGGATGCCACTTTTTGGGCATCCTATTATAGCAAACAAAATTGTCGACAATATACAATTTTAGTAGTATGATTATTTTGTATGAGACAAAAGGGAGGAATATGAGATGAATTTCACAAACAAAGTAGTTCTAATTACAGGTGCCGCAGGTGGTATTGGAATAGCAGCAGCTAAAGCTTTTGCTAAAGAAGGTGCCAAGCTCGCACTAGTAGATTTATCTAAAGAAGCATTAGAAAAGGCTGCTGCTTCTATTGATGCTGAGGAGATTTTATTGTTATCAGCTGATGTAACAAAAGAAGAAGATGTAAAGAAATATGTTGAAGATACACAACAAGCATTTGGTCGTATCGATACATTTATAAATAACGCTGGAATCAATGGCGATTTTGCCATCTTAGATGAGCAAACAAAGAAAAATTTTGATGCAGTATTTGGTGTAAATGTTTACGGTGCGTTTTTAGGATTAAAATATGTTTTACCTGTGATGAAAGCTCAAAAAGGTGGGGCAATCGTTAATACGGCTTCAAACGGCGGTTTATTAGGTGCACCAGGTATGGGACTTTATGTTGCATCTAAACATGCGGTAATAGGGTTAAATAAAACGGCTGCATTAGAAGCGGCAGATTATGGTGTTAGAGTCAATGCAGTAGCACCATCTGGTGTAGATACACAAATGATGAGATCCATTGAAGCAAACGCCATGCCTGAACAAACAGAGAATGCACGTACACAATTTGAAAGCTCTGTACCAATGAAAAGATATGCAACAGCTGAGGAAATTGCTGATCTAATGGTATTTTTATCATCAGAAAAAGCTTCATTTATTTCAGGTTCATATTATCGTATCGATGGTGGACAAGGTGCTACATCGGTTTAATTTGTAAATAAACTTACGCGAAAGCATATCATCACGAGTGGTGTTACAGTGATTGGCTATGTAGATGTCAAGGCATGCAGTGAAAAATGTGCAAACGTTGTCATTGCTGATATGAGCGTAAAGATGGGTAAAGCTTACTTACGGTTCAATCTGTAACAGTTGACGGTGGATATACTGTTACTTAAATAACATATACGGTGAAAAGGTCTTTGTATTATTTATGGCTTTTTCACCGTTTTTTTATTATGACTATTCCCTCATGTGAATTTCTGCCGCTGCACGAATACCTGACTCGATTGCTCCTTCAATCCAACCAGGGAATAAGGATGTATGCTCCCCAGCAAAATGAAGTTTGCCTGAGGGTTTACTTACCTCCTCACCGAAATGTTTTTGTTGACCTGGTGCATATAACGTGAAACAACCTGCAGAAAATGAATTTCTGCTCCAATTAAATGTAAAGGTTCTAAGGTATTCTTTATAGACAATATTGCCATATACTTCACTTAAGCATTTCAAGACTTCCCTCGTAATATCTGATTGTGACAAACTATTCCATAATAAAGCGTCACTGCCCCAACTATAGCTTGCAAGTAAAACCGCTGGTGCATCATTATTTACTCTACTTGGAATATAGCTAAAACGAATCGGTAAATCAGTTATGACATGACCAAAGTTGTACCTTTCCCAAAAAGGGCTACTAAACTCAATTCCAATTTTCATAGAAGAAATGTTTTGCAATTCTCTAATTGCCTGCCATTTTTTTTGACTAATGCTATTTTTGGGTAGTAAATCTATAAATTGAAGTGTAGTAAACGGTAAGGTAATAAGACAATAATCGCCTGTATACGTTTTAAATGTATGTTGATATGTATCATGTACGTATATATTTACTTTATTACTACTTTGTTTGATTCTTTCTATTTTTTGATTGTAAAATAGGTTCGATGCTAATTCCATTTGAAAGGAATAGGGAAGTTGATCATTCCCACCTCTTATTTCAAAATATTGGATATCAGGTTGAAAGAGTGGGGAGAGAACACTAGATAAAATCGACATAAATGATAATTCTTGAAACCCTTCAATACCTAAGAGAATACTAATTAATCTGATCGCATTTGAAGATAAAGGCGTTGCTAAAGGGTTAAACTTTAAAAAATCGACCATTGAATATTTGTCGTATTCTGAGATCATTTTTTTCTTTTCTTCTTCTGTACTATTATTATAGAGAGTGATAAATGGCTCTACGGCATCTTGTAATAGTGTAAAGGCTGTCTTTCCTTGCTCATTTTTATTTAAATGAAAATCAAGTAAGTTTGGATTTTCTTCGTATTGTTTTCTTGAAATCTTCCTATTATTAATATAAATAATATCGTTTGGATGACTATTAATAAAACGGGATAATGGCAATTGAAACTTTTCTATATATTGTAATACGAGTTTATGTGTATGAGGAATTCTCATCGCACCCATATCAAGATAATTTCCATTTGTAAAAGGGGACCTAAGCGTGTAGATTCTACCCCCTATACGGTTATTCCCTTCTAGAACAGTGACAGTATGACCCGCTTGTTTAAGGAGTGAGGCTGAAACTAATCCAGCCATGCCTGCACCTGCAATTAAGACTTTCTTCTTTCTTTTTTTTATATTTGGTAATCCATTTTTGATGATTGAAAGCATGTCGTTAGGGTATTCAGGTAGTAACATAATATTCCCCTCCTAACTAATGGTCATCGACATGTATTTCAGATAATTGCCGGTCAATCAACTTATAAAGTTGGATTTCTAAAATGGCATCTTGGTAGTCTGCTTTAGCGCCTTTTTTATTTACAAGAGTCGGTAATGTAATAAGTGTTTGGTCACTGTCTTTTGGAATATGTTCGAGAATGAGTTGATTGGTTGTATGATACATTTTTAATTGCTTTAACCATTCTCGTTTTTGGATTTCTATTCGCACAAAAACATATTTATGTGTCTCCAAGACACGAAATCTTAATTTACTTTGTGATGGACTATTTTCTGTTGTATGTTGAGTTTCTTCTTGTTTTTGCTCGTTTGAATATTGAAGGTCATTCGGAAAGACTTTTCCGAGCATCCCTTGTACATACTCATTGACTTCTTTTTGGTTTAATTTTTCGAATTTGGACTTCATTTCTTTATTAAATGGGAATTGATTCCAAGGGAACATACACTTTTCACCCTTCCAAAAAAAGAGATGATCTTTCCGATGATGATAATCGCCTATTCATTAATTTATGCAACATTTCTATTTTCGTTAAAAAAACATCAATTCAAAACACTTGCAACATTACTTTATAGTGATTAGTATTAAAATTAAATAATAATTTTAAAAATTCTAACTAAAAGGGGTTGTTTTGTGAATACAAAGACAGCGTTAATTACTGGTGGGTCAACCGGTATCGGTAGCAGTATTGCTTGGAAAGTAGCAGAGCAAAATGTAAATGTGATTATTAATTATAGACATAGTGAACAAAAAGCAATTGAACTTTGTGAGGCCCTTACTAACAAATATGGGACAAAAAATATTGCAATTAAAGCAGATATTACGAATGAAGATGAATGTAATCATCTCATACAGCAATCATTAGCGAAAACAGATTCAATTGATATCTTGATACATAACGCGGGCCCATATATTCATGAAAAAAAGAAAATGATTGAATACTCTTTAGATGAATGGTCTTATTTAATAAATGGAAATCTACAAGCTTTATTTATATTAGGAAAAGCCATCATTCCACTCATGAGAAAGGGGAAGTGGGGGAGAATCATAACAATAGGTTTTGATCGCGCTGAAACTGCCCCAGGATGGATGTATCGTTCGGCTTTTGCTGCAGCAAAATCAGGTGTAGTCTCATTAACAAAGACGCTTGCCTTAGAAGAAGCAGAAAATGGCATAACAGTAAATATGGTTTGTCCAGGGGATATTATTGGCAAGTGGAAAGAGAGTGATATAGACGATGCCTGTACAGTAAAAGATGATCGAACTCCTGTCGGGCGCCCTGGCACAGGGGAGGATGTGGCGAGGGTGATTGCTTTTCTTATTGAACCTGCATCTAGTTTTATCACGGGTAGTGTCATTCCCATAACTGGAGCAAAAGATGTGTTAGGAAAAAACCTTCATCAATAAGCATGTCTCCGATTCTTATCACATATATTGTTAAAAAGACTGTGGGAGAGATGAGGATGGCTTATCAAGGTTCAAAAGGCTGGTATATTGCAAAACTAAAAGAATTTGGTGTTAATAGACATCCAATAGAGTTACGGAAATTAGAACTTTACAAGACCTATGAAGTCAGAAAAATTTATCAACAGGTTTTAGCGAATAAAAAACAAGGGTAGCTATTAAGCTCCCTTGTTTTTTAAGCTTCTTTTAGATGAGTTGTATCTTCCACTGTAAGTCCTTCTCTAAGCATATGAAGAGAATAAAGATCTTTAGGAATTTCAAATAAATCATAAATCTGGCCAGTTTCATTTATTTTATCATACAAACTTTTACGTGATTCATTGGCATAAATGGCATAAGGTAGTTTCTGGGCAGCTTTTAATGAACGAATATTTTCTTTTTTTATGCGCATAAAAATAGTTTCAATATTTAAATCATAAAAAAGTTCATTAAAGAAAGCATCTTTGGCTAATTGATTATAACCTTTACCATGATAAGGTTTACCAATCCATGTGCCAAGAAAACCAGCTTGGTTTTCAATGTCATATAAGCTAATTGTGCCAATTGGATTATTCCATTCATCTGTAATGGTACGAGAGATGAGCTTTTCTTGTTCCTCAGCTTCGAGCGTTTGTTTCGTAATAAATAACAGTTCTTCATAAGATTGAGCTTTATGACGCACAAAAGGGAAGACATCGGGGTGCGTCATCAATTCGAATAAAACTTGACAATCATTTAGGTCACGTTTTTTCAGCATTGGTTATCCCTCCACGTGAGAGTAAACCTACTCCATGCCAAAAAGACAGAAAAGGCCCACCCTCGAAATTTTTTGTAATGTAACTAAAAAATTTCGGGGTGGGAATCGAACCCACTAGAACCAGTAAACTGGTGGCGCACCATTTGCCTTCCCAATATCCAAAAACAAAAGATATTATCGACTAAAAATATTATTTTATGAAAGTATAATACTAAAAAAATAGCAAAAAGGGAATAGATTTTTTACCTTATTTTTAAGATTATTTTTCGCCAAATTTCTCCATTTTTTGCATACAGGATTCTAATGGTAAAATTGCAAAAAGGAACCAGTAAATGAGAAGGTGAAAAAGGTACCATACATTGAGGTGAAGAGAGGTAGGGACATAGAAAACAGTTTATTGATTGGAGATAAATGGTGAAGAAACCTTATCATCATTTAGACAAAGATAGGAGACGGAAATTCTAATTTGAAGATAAATCGCCTCCTTATCATTTTATTTATCCACCGCATTTGTATATGCCCAATTGCCTGAGACCATTGTCCATTTTGGTTTTGCTAGAAAATGAAAAGGATGATGGCTCCAGAGTACAAGATCAGCTTCTTTCCCTTCTTCAATGCTTCCAACGATATGATCGATTTTTAAGTTTTTAGCGGCAGCGATCGTTATTCCCTCCAATGCTTTTTGTTCGGATAAACCTTCTCGAACAGCAATACTTGCGCAAATGTTTAAGTATTGAATAGGTGTATAAGGATGATCGGTAGTAATTGAAACGGAGACACCTGCTTGATCGAGGATTTTATAAGTGTCCCACGTCTTGTTTTTTAACTCTACTTTTGATCGTCTTGTTAATGTTGGTCCAACGCTCACTTGTAGATTCTTTCCTAAATAAGGAGTAATTAAATGACCCTCTGTACAATGTTCAATTCGAATATCTAAATGAAATTCTTTAGCAAATCGTAGTGCAGTTAAAATATCGTCTGCTCTATGGGCATGGATTCGTACAGGTATTTCTTGTGTAAGTGCTTTAATAATAGGGGATGTGCGCAGGTTTACTTCATTTGGATTAGCATGAACATTATAAAAAGCTTCTCTTAACATCCCCATAATGCCCATTCTAGTAATTGAATGTTCATTGCTATGACTATGAACCTTTTTAGGGTTTTCTCCAAGAGCAATTTTTAATCCAGCAGTTTCTTTAACAAGCATTTCTTCAACACTATTGCCGTACGTTTTCAAGATGGATGTGGTGCCACCAATAATATTCGCACTGCCTGGCATTACGTGAACAGTAGTTATCCCAGCTTTAAGTGCATCACGAAAAGCAGGATCAAAAGGGTGGATGCCATCGATTGCCCGAATATGAGGTGTTAATGGCTGTGTTGTCTCATTCGCATCATTACCAGCCCAACCAGTCCCCTCGTCATATAATCCAATATGTGTATGCACATCAATAAAACCAGGTAACAGAAAACCATGAGAACAATCAACGACTTGTGCATGCAAATCTTGAATATCTTTTCCGATCTTTTTCACTATACGATTTTTTATTAATACATCTCCGTGGAAAGGCTTTGAAGTAATGGGATAGACAATGGCATTTTTAAAAAGTATCGTCGACATCAGCATCCAGTCCTTTTTCTAATAAAATTCATCCTTAGCAAATACACTGTTAAAGTGACAAAAAAGTGAGTAGAAATCAAGAACCTACTCATGAGAATAAATTAAAAAATGCCTGCCATTTGCATAAATAGGATTGTTAATCCTAAAATCCAAACATAAACGGCAAATATCTTTAGTGATTTTCTTTTTAGAAAATTAATCATCCAAACAACGGCAATATAACCGAAAATGGCTGATGCAAGTGTGGCAATTAACATACTGCCAAAGCTAATAGCTTCAATATGACCAGCATATATTTCTCCAAATTGCAGTACAATGCCTCCTGCTATGGTCGGTATAGATAGTAAAAATGAAAAGTATGCAGCTGTTTCTCGATCAAGTTTACGGATGAGCCCTGCAGCGATTGTTAAACCTGATCTTGAAATAGCAGGGAATATCGCAATTGCTTGAAAACTACCAATAAATAATGCATCACTATAGCTAATATCTTTCATTTTTTTCGCACCATTTTTAATACTATCTGAGAACCAAAGAATGATTCCGGTAATAATAA
This sequence comes from Cytobacillus sp. FSL R5-0569, assembly GCF_038007265.1. NCBI lineage: Bacteria > Bacillati > Bacillota > Bacilli > Caryophanales > Bacillaceae > Cytobacillus > Cytobacillus sp. FSL R5-0569. The sequence goes on along the minus strand of NZ_JBBOWW010000001.1, from coordinate 2,828,525 downwards.
ATTCCCAGCCAATGGTGACGCCGGTTTTTGAGATCGACTCAAATAGATCATTAAATAATAAACCAACAAAAACAGCAGGAATCGTACCAATGACAAGCAGCATAGATAACTTTCCGAATGGATTTTTTATGATTTCTAGTAACTCATTTTTATAAACAACAAGGACAGCTAATAGTGTACCAATATGGAGCATAGTATCTAAAAATAATCCTGCTTCATCAAGACCAAATAAATGTCTTCCAAGATACAAATGCCCAGTGCTTGAAATAGGAAGAAATTCTGTTATACCTTGAATGATTCCAAGAATAAATGCTTCAATTTTTGACATCATATAAATCACCTATTTGTTTATTTTTTTCCTAGTAGTAAAATAAGGGGAACTCACGATCAACTTGTTTTCTCTCTCGTTTTTTATAAATGTATTCAAGTTGTCCAATAGAAGAACCGAAATTTGAAAATAAAAACTTTGAAACTTTTTATAATAATCTTCGTAAAATAGGTATATAGTACAAGAAGGAATAAGAGAAAGGGGAAAACAACAATGAAAGATTCACAAACAGACAGAATACTTGCTGCGGGCATTTATATTATTAGTTTCTTTACTGTATTTATAGGACCACTTGTTATTTGGCTCATAAAGAAAGATAGCTCAAAGCTTGTAGACTATCATGGTAGACAGTATTTTAACTTCCTCATTACTTACTTTGTTTATGGAATCATTAGTACGATCTTGATGTTAGTGCTTATTGGTTATTTATTAGGAGCCATATTTGGCATTGCATTTATCGTATTTACCATTATTGCAGCCGTTAAGGCGTTTGAAGGGGAAGAGTATCGCATCCCGTTTATCATCCGTATCCTCTAATAATTATGTAAGTATAAAAGACCAAAAAGAAAACGCGAATAATAATTCGTGTTTTCTTTTTGGTCTTTTTATTAAAAGCCGGATTATTGGCTCATAGAATAATATATTTACCAATAAGGAACAAAGTAAATGATTCCTTCATTCATAAAGGAATGCTTATTCGGGGATTCTTTGATTTAAGTAGGTTTGGGTATCAATGATAGGGTAGCTGATGTATAGAGATAATAAAGCCGTTTAATTTTGAAATAATAAACAAATGCCTTACTACGATTTATTGTAATAAGGATTTTTTAAAGTTGTTTAATTTTGTATCAATATAATTATTCTTATCTTCGAATTTGATATTGAAGTTATTTCCCTTTGGACAAAAAAAGCTTCTCTACATGATAGAAAGAAAAAAAGCGAAAACCTGAAGGAATCTGCAAAAGGGGATTAACGAGATTAGATACATTTCCACTCGTATCTTTTTATTGGTTTGTTAATAATTCGGGTTCTCATAATAATGTCCTAAATCTTCCAATTATAGTTATCCCAAACTCCAAAAATAAGGGTGGCATTTATTATAAAAAGGAGTAAGAAGATGAATATTAACATTAGAAATAACTGCATTAACTTATGGAGCATATCGTTCCATTATGCGTGTTCGTATAACAAGGTACAAAGGAAAAAATAACTTTATTGGACGGAACAGCAATAAATATGAATGATGTACTTCTTAAATCCACCTACTTAATGTAGAATTACTAAGGCAGATACCATGAGGGAGCTTAGGAATTATATAGGAATATACTTAGATTTTCCTTGCCATCTAAGGTACCAAGTAGAATATCTTTGATGGTTATATTTGGATAGGTATCTTGAAGTTTTTTAAGAATCCATTCTTCATCCCTGCCTAATTGATGCAATTGTTTACAATTAATCGTTCCCTCTTTTATAACGGTATTTGGAAAATAAAAAGGTTTGACTGGTTTGCTAAATGTGACGGCTGTTAAAGGCAAATGTTCCGTCTTCAGAAAGATGGAAACCTTGCCACCATGCTCCCATAAGGCAAGAGCGACTTTTTGGATTTCTTCAATATTCTTCATTCGCAATTCGGTCTGCAGTTCATCAAGTGAAATTCGGGCACGTTTCATATTACGGTTATTAATCATTCCATTTTCTATTAATGGAATCGGATCGGTGATAAACCACTTTCTAAAATGTCTAAAATGCAAACTTAGGTAGATTCCGATTATATACAAGATTAAAATAACACTCATTGTAATCATCGACCCTTCCAGACCTAACCCTTCATCTGACAGCGGATGGGCAATAATATTTCCAATAATCAGCACGATAACAAAATCGAGAAGTCCTACTTGGGAAAGGGAACGCTGACCCATTAATTTGACAAGTATGACGAAAAACACAAATCCAACAATTGCCCGGAGCATCCATTGGACAATAGTTAAGGATTCCTGCGAAGTAAAAAATTCCATAATCTTACACACCCTTTAAACAGAATTAAAAAAGAAGACTTATCTTGATCAGCCTGTATTCATAAGATAAGAAAATATATATTTTGGACAAAGTTAACTGGTTTTAGCAGTGCCGTGTACGGCACGAAAGCTGAAGTAAGACTTCTCAAACCTCATGACTCTATAAGGGGGTATCGACTCGAGCGAAGTTTCCCCTGTATTTCCTTTTCTCCCTCATTCTTTATACTATTATTTTCCAATTAATAAAATTTATTACTATAAATTGATTCCAACGGTTAGTTATTCTTTTATCTGAAACAGTGACAAGAAAAAAGATCGACTTTAATGACGATCTTCTGATTCATTCGTATTCAATTAACCTGCCCCGTTTGTTAAACAAGAAAAAAAGAACGCTCCAGCAATCCTCATCTTTAACTCTTGCATCTATTTTGTCGAATGAGAGGAAAGTCCTCTCCCGATAAGGTTTGCAGAAACCGGTTTCCTTCCCAATTCTCTTGCCCAAATTGATAATTGTCCTATATGGTGAATTTCGTGAGCAATGGCATGGCGCATAACTTCACCCCAAGTATCTGTTACAATTCTTCCATCTGGTAGGGTATCGTAAAATAATTGATTTTCCATACTTGCATCCCAGTTGTTCACAAAGTTCTCTACTTCCATATGAAATTCTGCGTCCAATTTTCGAACCTTGTCCAAGCTGTTATAATAATCAAAACTCTCCTGAAAGTCCGCTTTTCCCTGTAATAGCCGTATCCAGCTCCACTCGACATCAACAATATGGAAAAGTGTATGTAATATACTGCCCATACCACCAGTTCGATTTTGCAAAAGCTCTTCCTCACTTAAATCTTCACACCAGTTATACCAATCTTTTCGTATCATCCAGTTATATTTAAAAAGTGTTTGCAATAAAACCCCTCCGCATTAAAAAATATTAACCTTAAAATATACGTTTGGAATATAAAAAAATTTACTTACTATATACTATTTCTTCAGTCATAGTTTAACTTCCTTGTTCAACTAACCTGCCCGGTAGTTCAAGAAGAACTGACAAGGTCACGATGTATGCTCTTCATTTTTAAATAACTTTATTATTTTTTAAATAACATTATTATTCGTGAACAGCTGACCGTGTGTAATAAAAGTTGTGGGATAGCTTCTTAGCAAACTTTTTTATATGCATTCACTAGGACAGAGCACACAATGCTATTTTCGTTTTTTCAGCATTTTTATCATTCATCGCGTACCTCTCTTTCGTAGAATAGACAACTCAAGCTTGTTATAATAGAACAAGGACTTTAATAAGAAAGGATTCGTTGTGAGAATGAATGTACATCAAACAGCCCTTGTATTAGAAGGTGGAGGAATGAGAGCGGCATACTCTGCTGGTGTAATGGAATTATTTTTAGATAAAGGTATTACTTTTCCATATGTAATTGGTGTTTCTGCAGGAGCCGCGAATGCTGCCTCATATTTATCGAAACAAAAGGGCCGTAACAAGAAGGTAAGTGTGGAGTATGTATCTGATCCTAGATACTTCTCCTTGCGAAATTATCGAAAATCTAAACAGTTATTTGGTATGGACTTTATTTTTGATGAAATTCCAAATAAGCTGGTTCCCTATGATTATGAAGCGTTCTCTCACGGGAAAAGTGAGTTTATTATTGGTACAACCGATTGTCTGAGTGGAGAAGCTGTTTATTATGGGAAGAAAGACTATGGGGAAAACTTGTTGCTTCTTTTAAAAGCGTCAAGTTCATTACCTTTTATTGCACCTGAAATTTCTTTTAATAATCGAATGTTACTTGATGGTGGTATTGCTGATTCCATACCAATAAGAAAAGCACAAGCAGATGGGTATGATAAAGCTGTTGTTGTTTTAACACGACCCAAAGGTTACCGAAAAAAACCATCAAGAATGAGTTTTTTATTGCGAAGAAAATATCCACAATATCCAGGGCTTCAAAGAGCAATGATGAATCGTTACAAAATGTATAATGAAACCGTTGAATATTTAGAGGAGCAAGAAAAAAAAGGACAAGTGATGATTATTAGACCTGAGAAGGTAGATGTGGGAAGAATGGAAAGAGATTTAAAAAAATTATCTGCCTTTTATGAGCAAGGCTATAAGGATGCAGAAGATAGTTTAACAAGGTTTATATTTTAATTGAAAGTTTGGTGAAAAAAGATCATTCTCTTCTCCCATAGAAGAGGAGAAATGTCTTTCTCTTTTGGTTTTTAGCGGTGAAAATGAATATTACTCATGATTTCCTTCGTTCTATAATAGATTGGTAGTAATACATTTATTGAGAGAATCGGGGTAGGAAGTTCATGAATATTCAGCAATATTATCAGCAATCAGCACAAGCCTCTCTTAATGGTAGTTTAGTTGCGTGTATACCACTATGGTTATTAGTCATATATCATAGTTTCTTTCAGGAGATTAGCGGGCTTCTTTGGTGGTGTTTACCCTTTGTTTTATATAGTGGGATGTCTTATCAAAGCTATGTGTTAGCAAATAATCAAGCAAAGATAAGTTCATATGCATCAACAAATAGCAAGCAAAAAAATATATTTTCACAAAGGGAATTTCTTATAGGTTTTTTACCAGCACCGAATTTAAGATTATTATTATTTAATAGAGATGGTAGAACGGCTGCTGAAATTCGTGATTTAGCTTTTCATAAGTGGCGCTGGTTTTTGCCTACATTTGTCGACCGCTGGATTTATAGAAATCGCTATGCTTTAGTTGTTGATCAAAGGGTGCTTGCAATAATTACAGTGCGAAAACACAATATCCAGATTGATTATAACAGTAATACGATTCTTCTCCACAATGACAATAATAAACGCTTTATTTGTCAAAAAGATAGCCGAGCTTATACGCTAAGGTATGAACGGACTTTTATGAATCTATTGGTTCAATCTGAGAATGGAAGGGAGCTTGGGAAATTACAAAAAGGATGGATTCCGAGAGAATGGATGGAATCGTTCAAGGTAAACAACACCCCCTTTTTAATGATGAATCAACCTTTGCCCGCTGATGAACAATTAATTTTTTATAGTTTATTGATCATGTATGTAAAAAACATTCAACATTGAAGTAAAAGATTCGCTAAAGTTGTCTCAACTATAGTATGATTAAGACAGTTTTGAAAAGTGTTCTAAGTTGAGGTGTTCTATGAGAAAGTTTTTAATCATTGCGGCTTCATTACTTATTATTTTATTAATCGTAGATCGGACCATTCTAAAGGACAAAGGTTTATTGTCACAAGTACAAATTGACCAATATGAGGAAATAGAAAACCCTGAAAATGTAGCTGTTGGCCTGGAAATTGGTCAGAAGGCACCTGAAATCCAGTTGGAAACACTGAATGGTGAGTCATTTCAACTAAGTGACTATGAAGGAAAGAAAATATTACTTAATTTTTGGGCAAGCTGGTGCGGACCTTGTGAAGAAGAAATGCCTTATATGGAAAAAGTTTATAAAGAATATAAAGATGACGGATTTGAAGTCATAGCTGTAAATATGACCAAAACGGAAAGAAACGAAACAAATGCCGCTGATTTCGTGAAAGCGAATGAACTATCCTTCATCATACCAATGGACCCTGAAGGCGTTGTCTTAGATAACTATGAGGTGATTGCCTACCCAACTAGTTACTTCATTGATTCGGATGGGATTATTCGAAATAAAGTATTAGGTGCGCTAAATGAAGACTTCTTGGAAAAGGAAATTTTACGTTTACCATAGAGGATGTTTTCTAAAACGAATGTGTGGGTATAAATGTATAATAATATTAGATTAAGCAATAAGGATGTGGCAAATTGAGTACATCAACAATACTAAAATGGATAACAGGTGCATGTGAAGCATTTCTTGGCATTCCTTTTCTAGGAGGAATTTTTATCCTCGCAAATGGATGGGTGCCACTTATTGTTATGTTTTTCCTTCATGTAATCACACTTGTACTATCCGTAAGAGCTGGAGAAAACAAGTACGGTAGTATCACAGGTATCATTACTTCTATTATTGGTTGGATTCCGGTAGTTGGAATGATTATGCATATTATTACAGCGGTGTTATTATTTGTAGATGCTGGTCTTAGTTCAAAACAAAATAAAACAAAAGTATATTAAATGAAACGAGCCGATGAAATCAGTCACGGCTCGTTTTTAGATTAGGCTTTATTATATGGCAGTCCAACCGCCGTCAATCACTAACTCTGTACCTGTAACAAATCTTGCCTCATCTGATGCTAAGAAAAGGACACCGTAAGCAACATCTTCAGGGTTGCCGAAATAAGGCAACTGCGTATAAGTTTGATAGAACGGTAAGGCAGATTCCATTGAAGGAGCTGTCATTGGGGTCGAAATAATCCCAGGATGTACAGAATTGACTCGAATATTTTCTTTTCCATATTCTATTGCTGCAGATTTGGATAATACTCGTAAAGCACCCTTAGCGGCTGTATATGGACTTGTCCCTGCCATGCCAACTATACCGCCGATGGAAGAAATATTGACAATGGAACCGCTGCCATTTTTCTTTAATTCGGGAATGACATATTTCATGCCGATTACACAACCATTTAAGTCGATATCTAAAATTTTATTCCATTCATCCATTGACATATCCTCTAGAGTTTTGGGAGAAGCGACACCAGCATTGTTAATCAGGATATCTAGTTTACCAAATTGTTCAATGGCTTCATTTATAACTGCTTGCCATTGTTCTTCAGACGTCACATTATGGGCAAGGGCAATCGCCTCACCACCTGCTTCTTTTATCTCTGCAACCACTTTATTTAAAGTTTCCATTTGTAAATCAGTCGCTACTACTTTAGCGCCTTCTTTCGCGAATAACTTTGCTTCTGCTGCACCCATCCCGTTAGCTGCTCCGGTAATAATGGCTACTTTTCCTTCTAACCTTTTCATGATATACCCCCATTTGGTAAAAACTTAGACAATATCGTACGATTTTTAATACAACTAGTTGCTTTATCAACAATCCGTTGATAATCTGATTATATCAACTGATGAAAAAATGAAGCAATGAACAAAAAAGTTGAGATCGTTGTATACTCAACAGTTCATACAAATTTGTTTAAAAATAAGAATAATTAATACAAGGAGCAGAAAAATGTCGAAAAAAGAAAAAGTCGATCCCCGTGTAGTAAGAACAAAGCGAATGTTAACTGACGCCCTTATTTCTTTAATAGAAGAACAAGGTTTTGAAAAAGTAACGGTGCAGGCAATTACAAAAAAAGCGATGCTGAACCGCGCTACTTTTTATCTCCATTTTACAGATAAATACGATTTGCTTGAGCAAAGTACAGATGACATGATTGATGAGTTAAAAGAAGCAATGAAGACTTCTTTTGTAGCAAGTAAAGGGACGTATGATACTGAATCACCAAATGAAAGCTTTATTCAATTATTTGCGCAAATTGGCACATATGATTACATATATAGAGTGTTGCTGTCTGAAAGTACAATGCCTCATTTTCGTGATAAACTAACAGCTGTGTTGAGCGAATTTATTGCAGATGGCATGACCGTTATGCAACCAGATGATGACTTATTGACTATACCAAGAGAAATGGCCATACGCTTCTACGCTTCTGCGTTTTTAGGTGTGATTATATGGTGGTTGAAAAATGATTGTCCGTATACCGCTAAATATATGGCTGCGCAACTCATGAAAGTTACCATTCAAGGACCGTATAAACAAGTGGTGATAGAACAGAAATCCTCTCTATAAAAAGGAGGGATAAAATAAAGTTGACAAAATTTTAATAGATGGTAAACTAAATTTGTGTAAACGGTTACAGATGAGTGTGTAACGCGTTACATATCAAATAAAATAGTAATTAATAGATTTTGTTTTTTTCTGAAATATGTAACCCGTTACATGCCTTTCCTAGTCATGAGAGAATAACGCTTCAGATAGTGAGTGTCTAATATGTAACGGGTTACATACTACCTTTTAATATAAGTTTAATAATAGCAGTATTAACAAATGTAAGGTGATGATTCATATAGCCACAATTAAAGAAGTAGCAAAGTATGCAAATGTTTCTGTTGCGACTGTATCGAGAGTGATAAATAAAAAAGGATATGTCCAAAAGGAAACGCAAACAAAAGTGGAAGAAGCGATCAAAGCACTTAACTACCGACCTAATAATGTAGCGCGTAGCCTATTTAAAAAGCAGTCAAAAATGATTGGGTACATTGTCCCTGATATTACAAACCCATTCTTCCCACAACTTGTCCGCGCTGTGGAAGATGTGACAGTAGCACAAGGGTATACTACTTTTCTATGTAATAGTGATGACAATTTAGAAAAGGAACTGATGTATTTAAATAAAATGGCGGAAAACTATATTGATGGCGTAATCATTGTATCCAATCATATGAATGAAAGCCATCTCGCCAATTTACAGATCCCGGTAGTTGCACTTGACCGTGTGTTCCATGAAAGTATTCCCTCAGTGACGATAGATAATTATCAGGAAGCGAGAAGGGCAGTTATGCATTTAGTTGAAAATGGCTGCGAGAAAATCGCCCATATTAGTGGACCAGAAAATATTATCAATTCCCAACTGAGGAAAAAAGCATACCAAGATGTCATGATGGCACTAGAAAGACCTGTGTATATAAGTGAAGGTCATTATCAAATGAAAACAGCCCAAGAAGCTACATTTCGTCTCCTGCACGAACAGAAGGACATTGATGCCATATTCACAGGTAATGATGTGATGGCAGTTGGTGCCCTAAAGGCATGCACAAAGCTCGGGATTAATGTACCGAAAGAACTTCAAATCATTGGTTTTGATGGAATTGAGTGGACGGAAACTGTTTCACCAGAAATTACAACCATCGCTCAACCAATATATGAGATGGGGAAAAAAGCAGCAACCATGCTTTTGAACCGTATCAACGGAAAGGAAGAAGGTCAGGATCATATTGTATTCCCGACCGAACTAAAAATAAGAGAAACAACAACGCATTAAAACAGAAGAAGGAGAGTGATTAGATGATTACAGTAATCGGAAGCATCAATATGGATCTAGTCACGGTAACAAGTATAGACCCGTCAATGGGTGAAACCGTGATGGGAGAATCATTTTTTACTGTGCCAGGTGGTAAAGGAGCAAACCAAGCAGTGGCTGCAGCTAAGCTTGGAGCGAATGTGAAAATGATTGGTAAAGTCGGCGATGACCCTTTTGGTCAAGAGTATATGAATTATTTTAATGACATGCATATCAATACGGAAAGTATCCAAATAGAAAAATCTGTACGTACTGGAACAGCAAGCATAACAGTGTATAACCATGATAATAAAATTATTGTTGTACCTGGTGCTAATCATTTAATGACAAGTGACGTTATAGAAGCATATCGCGATGATATTTTAGCGAGTGAATGGGTGCTTCTGCAATTAGAAATTCCATTGTCTGCCGTAGAAAAAGTACTAGAGATTGCGGCAGAGGGCAATGTCGGTGTCATTTTAAATCCAGCTCCCTTCCATCATATTCCTTCTCATTGGTTTGAGTTAGTAACTTACCTCACACCGAATGAATATGAAGCGAAACAGTTATTCGAAGCATATGCAAATGATACAGAGGCAACGGAACTACTGAAAAAAAAGCTTGTCATTACAAAAGGAAATGAAGGTGCCGCGTTCTTTAAAAACGGGGAACTTATGACCATTCCTGCTGTTAAGGTAAAGGCGGTTGATACGACTGGAGCAGGAGATACTTTTAATGGCGCTTTAGCGGTTGCCCTTGATGATGGCTTAACAATAGAACAGGCAATTACGTTCGCAATAAAGGCTGCAGGTTTATCTGTAACGAAAATGGGTGCACAAGTAGGAATGCCGACAAAAGCCGAAATTGAAAAAATGGAAGTGAATCATCATGAAGAAACAAGGAATGCTGAATAGTGATATAACAAAAGTCATCAGTGATATGGGACATACAGATACAATTGTTATTGCTGATTGTGGACTACCTATCCCAGATGGTGTAAAAAAAATTGACCTAGCTCTAAAGCTAGGGACACCTTCCTTTTTAGACGTCTTAAATGAGCTTGAAAAAGAATTAATGATAGAGAGTGTCACATTAGCAACTGAAATTAAAACAGATAATGAACCGTTATTTTTAGCAATTAAAGACAAGTTCTCTGATTGTAGCTATGTCTCGCATGAAACATTTAAGAAAAAAACGGAAAAAGCAAAGGCGATTATACGAACTGGAGAAGCTTCCCCTTACGCTAACATCATTTTAACGTCAGGAGTGATATTTTAATGAAGCAATCATCAATAATAGAAATGAAGAATATTCATAAATCCTTCTATTCGGTGGAAGTACTCAAAGGCGTTGATTTTGACTTGAGAGCTGGGGAGATCCATGCGCTTATGGGTGAGAATGGGGCAGGGAAATCGACCTTAATTAAAATCCTTACAGGCATTCATGAAAGCAATCAAGGTGAGATTTATTATAAAGGGAATAAGGCCGTATTTTCTTCACCGAAAGATGCAGAAAAAAATGGTATTGCTGTCATTCATCAAGAGTTAAATATTATTCCTTATTTAACAGTGGCTGAAAATATGTTCTTAGGTAAAGAATTAAGTACTTTCGGTTTATTAAAGACGAGAGAGATGAATGTAAAAGCAGAAAAGCATTTAAAGCGCTTAGGCATTGAAATGGATGTAAAACAGCCTGCTGGAGAACTTTCCGTTGGACAACAACAAATGATTGAAATTGCAAGAGCAATCGCTGCCAATTCTGAAGTTCTTATCATGGATGAACCAACAGCCGCTTTAACAGATAGAGAGATTGATACATTATTTTCCGTTATTGATCAATTGCGAAAAGAGAATGTGGCAATCATTTATATATCTCATCGCATGGAAGAGATTTTTAAAATGTGTGACCGTATTACGGTTTTACGAGATGGTCAATCAATAGGAACGAAATATACCACAGACACCTCATTCGATGAAATCGTGAAAATGATGGTTGGTAGAGAAATTGGTGAGCGTTACCCGGCTCGGACGGCAACAATTGGTGATGTTTTTTTCAAAGTCGAGAACTTAAGTGTGAAAGATCATTTTTCTAATATTTCATTTGATGTTAGAAAAGGTGAGATACTTGGCGTCGCCGGTTTAATGGGAGCTGGAAGAACGGAGATCATGGAAGCGATTTTTGGGTCACGAAAGAAATCGTCTGGGAAGATATTTTTGAATGGTCAAGAACTACACATTCGTGCACCAAAACAAGCAATTGCTGCCGGTATCGGTTTCATTACAGAAGACCGTAAAGATGAAGGTCTTATACTTGGATTAAGTGTAAGGGAGAATTTAGCCGTTCCTAATTTAAAAGCGCTTTCGCAAAGTGCCATTATGTCTACTAAAAAGGAAAAAGCTTTCTCCAAAGAAATGATAGACAAGTTAAAAATTAAAACAGCCGGTCCTGAACAAGAAGTTAAGAATTTAAGTGGTGGGAACCAACAAAAAGTGGTCTTTGGAAAATGGCTTGGAATCGATCCAACACTGTTAATTTTGGACGAACCTACTCGTGGTGTGGATGTAGGAGCAAAAAAAGAGATATATACGATTATGAATGAAGAAACAATGAAGGGCCATTCCATTATTATGGTCTCATCTGAGTTACCAGAGATACTAGGTATGTCAGATCGTATTATGGTGATTCATGAAGGGAAAGTAGCCGCCATTCTGGAAAAAACAGATGCGACTCAAGAAAAAATTATGGAAGCAGCAACAGGAGGGACAAAGCATGAACAAAATTAGTAAAGGCATCGGCTCCATTCAAAAGCTAGGACCGGTTTTAGGCTTACTGCTCATCATTATTATTTTATCGGTTATGAGTCCAAGCTTTACAACAGCTGACAATATACTGAACGTATTAAGACAAGTTTCAATCAATGCTTTAATTGCGTTTGGAATGACATTTGTTATCTTGACAGGGGGAATCGACTTATCTGTCGGTTCGATTTTAGCGCTATCTTCCGCACTTACTGCAGGTATGTTAGCTAGTGGTATGGATCCGGTAATTGCGGTTCTTCTCGGTTTATTAGCAGGTGCTTTAATGGGACTTGTCAACGGCGTAATTATTGCAAAAGGTAAAGTCGCTCCTTTTATTGCAACATTAGCGACAATGACAATTTTCAGAGGGTTAACACTTGTTTATACAGAAGGTCGACCAATAACTGGTCTATCTGATGCTTTTAGCTTTCAAATGATTGGTAAAGGTTATTTTCTCGGGGTACCATTTCCTGTTGTTACGATGCTGTTAGCTTATTTATTTTTATACTTCTTGCTAAAGAAAACAACTTTTGGTCGCGGTGTTTATGCGATTGGTGGGAATGAAGAAGCCGCTAAGCTCTCTGGTTTAAAAGTGGATCGCTTGAAAATGGGTGTTTATGCGATTTCAGGATTATTTGCTGCAGTTGCCGGAATTACGTTAACTTCTCGTCTTGACTCTGCACAGCCAACAGCTGGTACAAGCTACGAATTAGATGCCATTGCGGCAGTTGTTCTTGGTGGGACAAGTCTTTCAGGCGGACGCGGATGGATCTTTGGTACATTAATTGGTGCTTTGATTATTGGTGTACTTAATAATGGTTTGAATTTATTAAATGTATCATCTTTCTACCAACAAGTGGTGAAGGGCGGCGTCATTCTATTAGCTGTACTAATTGATAGAAAGAAAGCTGCTTAACATATATGATTTGCAAACCTATGAAGGAGGAATACTCAAATGAAAAAAATATGGAAGCTTCTTACTTTGGTTTTAGTAGTCGCTTTATTAGGTGCATGTTCATTAAATAATGGGGCTGATGATAATGAAGCAACTGATAATGATGAAAAAGCATCAGGAGAAAAAACAATTGGTCTATCGATTTCTACATTAAATAATCCTTTCTTTGTTACACTACGTGATAGTGCAGAGGCGAAGGCAAAAGAGCTTGGTTATGCGATTAAAACAGTAGATGCACAAGATGACCCAGCAACACAAGTAAGTGATATTGAGGATTTAATTCAACAAGGTGTTGACTTATTAATTATTAATCCAGCTGATTCAGCAGCGGTTGCTTCTGCCATTACATCAGCTAATAATGCAGATATCCCGGTTATTACTGTTGATAGAAGTGCAGAAGGTGGCGAAGTTGTCGCTCACGTAGCTTCTGATAATGCAGAAGGCGGTAAAATGGCAGGAGAATTTATCATTGAACAACTTGATGGCGAAGGAAAAGTAGTTGAACTTGAAGGGATCCCTGGTTCATCGGCAGCACGCGAAAGAGGTGCGGGTTTCAATGAAGCCATTGAAGCATCTGACAATGTGGAAGTAGCAACAAAACAATCTGCGAATTTTGATCGTGCAGAAGGCTTAACAGTAATGGAAAACATCATCCAAAGCAATAAAGATGTCCAAGCTGTATTTGCTCATAATGATGAAATGGCACTTGGTGCTTATCAAGCATTAACGGCTGCTGGATTGAAAGATGTCATTGTTGTCGGGTTCGACGCAACAGATGATGCCATTGCTGCAGTTGAAGGTGGCGATATGGCAGCAACAGTCGCTCAAAAACCAGACAGAATGGGCGAGCAAGCTGTAGAAACAGCCAAAAAAGTACTCGATGGTGAAACGGTGGAAGAATTTATCCCTGTTGAGTTAGAGTTAATTAAATAAGGAAATGATTGAATGAAGCACGTGTAGATTCTGCTTTAAGGTGGAATGAGCACGTGCTTTTTTATTTTCTAAGTGAACGCAGGTTAGGGAAAGAAGTGTGAAAGAAATATATAAGCGGTTAGTATGAAATGAGTGTATAATTATGGTAATCATTATATTTTGTGAAGAAGCGAGTGGTAGAATGATCCCTGCAAACACTTTCGGAGTTGATATGACGAACGCCGCAACGCCTTATTTTCAAGTAGTGAAAGACAATCGAATTCGGTTCGGTTTAGAGACATTCAGACAACATCCGGGTTTAGCGAAAAGCTTATTTCATCATCTATTTCCTATAGAGGAAAAGTTAGATATGACGTTTATTTCTGGTTATCAAGATATTGATAGCACAAGGGTAAGGAGAGAAAAGTTAAATTTACGACGGTTTTTTAAGATAAATAATTGGTCTAATGAAGTAGTTTGGGAAGAAGAAATGAGTGGTTATTTTGTCTTTTCAACAGTAAAGAACGTGAAATCATCTGCGTTTTTTCGCTATACCCTTAAAATGGTTGTTGGTCACACGTCACTCTATATTTGTTTTGTGCATCGTGATTTTTTATTTTATATTAGTTCTGATGTATTGGATATTGTTGCAAATGCGCATACGATAAGGAGATTAAAAGATCTATTCCCTGAAATGTATGATACTTTCTACGAAGATGAGTAATCTTCTGTAAGACGGATTAGCAAATAGTGTTACCGTCATCAAGAAATTACCGAAAAAACGGTAAATGTAATTCGATGTCTAACAATTAAAGGATAGGAGAAAAATGATGAATATAAACAGGAAAGATTTACTTAATGCTGCTTGGATTATTGGAATTTGCTTTATATTGGGATCCTGTACTATTGCTGGAGCGATTGAGAGTCTACTAGATAATAGTTTAGCGAATGATGGTCATTATGAACAACAAAGATTCAATGACAATTTTGAAAGGTATATTGAAATACTCGAAAACAAAGGGGAATAAACTGTCAAAAAGAAGATGTTTGACTGAAATATCGCCGGTAGATTGTGTGCTTTCCACAGGTAATAGAAAAAAGTAAACGGGGTGATCAGATGTCTAGCGGTCCAAATAGAATAAATACTTTGTTTGCCGAAAAAGCAGAATACTGGGATTTAGATGATTTACAGATTGATTATTTAAATGAATCCATTACATTAAAATTACTTAGTTGTCATAAACAACAAATTAAGAGAACCTACATCTTCATAAAGGAAGTGATGTCGTTCTTTGTTTATCAAGAGCCTAATATAGGAACGATACGCTTAAATGACCGTAGTTTTACTGATGCGAATTTATTAAGCGAAATTAGTTATCACAAGAATGGTTTTGGTCATATAAAAATTGAAAGTTTAGAATCAGATTTGAAAGAAATCGAAAAATTACATGCTAAAACTAATTTTTACTTTCAAGTAAATAATAAAGACACATTTTTTATTGAAGCCAATAGTGTGCAAATCAATGATGAACGGTTTGTAAACCTTCTTGCAGATAGTAGAACACTGAAATATTGTGAATGAAGCAAACTTTATGGAGTGTGATGAATTTACAATAGAAAGAATTGGAGCTATTTTCAGATAAAAATACTGTCAGCAATATTAATAGCGCTATTAGCTTTATGCATAATGTTAATATTGTTAAAACGGTAAGATGAAAAAGCGTTTCTTTCTTTCTAGTTTTATTTCCTCATCAAATTCCTTGTTTTCGTATGTCCATTTTATTTGTAAAGAGTAATTAGCATCTAACGGGGCGTCTACAATACTGACAAATTCAATAACATCTCCCTGAGGAAAATCATTTGGCTTATCGTATAAAGTGACCATTTCCTCTCCAGATTTAAATACCAAAAAATTCAGAGTAGGGAGATTGGTCCCTCCTAACCAAGTTGCCTCTCCTTTCCAAATCCCTTTAGGGTTAGGAGAATGATGAGGGCTATATTCCGCTCTCCAATTTCCATCGGAGCTCTTTCCTTTTAGTACAATTGGTTGTTTATAAGAATAAATCATCCAAGACACTAAAATTAAAGGAAAGATGAAAATAATAATTAATTTTCTATTCATAGATGGGCTTCCTTTTATAGTTGGATTTTGTAATTTTTATGTTATCTTTATGTCCTGATGAATAGTTATTTACAAAAACACACCTTCTTTTCTATGTAATTTAATAGAAATAATGTATTTAACTGTATTTAACTGTATTTTATATCATACATAGATGAATTGACAACTTTAAGGAGTAAAGAAAAAATTGAGGTAGGGTTTTGAAATATAATATTAGATATATAACTATTATCCTTTTTCTGTCTCAAATGTTAGGGTGATGGTTTATTTTAGTTTTCTTTATGTATAATCTCCTATTTAACACTCTTTCTATTGATTAATTACTTATTTACATTTATCCTATATTTAGATACTGTAATAAGAGCAGGGGAATCTTTATTTATTTTAAAAGTATTAGATACTGTCTGTTCTCTATAGTATCAACAATTTAATAGAATATCCTTCGGGGCAGGGTGAAATTCCCAACCGGCGGTGATGAGGGTGACCTCTTAGTCCGTGACCCGGGCTCAGGAATGAGAACGGTGGATTTGGTGCAATTCCAAAGCCGACAGTATAGTCTGGATGGGAGAAGGATGCGTGTGTGTAAAAACGTTCAAAAACAGTTGATTTTGACGTTTATTTGGCCATGATTACTTTTCCCGTATACGTATTCGTATACGGGTTTATTTATTCATGAGTATTTTAAAAAGGGTGGTGATGATATGGGATAACGATAAGTGTGAGTCCAACTCTTTTTGTAATTTTCAACAAACTCTCCCGATACCGCGTATTTGCCCCGAGCGGAAAATTTCAACTTTTACTTAAACGAATAAATCTTATGCAGAGAGGTTGATCATTCTGTTTACAGGTATTATCGAAGAAATCGGTACTGTACAAAGAACGATTCATCGTGGATCTACTATTCAATTAGTGTTCAATGCTACAAAGATTATGGATGATATCCATATCGGTGATAGCATCGCTGTGAACGGTGTTTGTTTAACAGTGACCGAATTCCAACAAAGAAGTTTTACAGCAGATGTGATGCCAGAAACTTTTCATGCGACATCGCTTTCCTCTTTAAAAGTAGGAAGCAATGTGAATTTAGAAAGAGCGATGTTAGCAGGAGGAAGATTTGGCGGCCATTATGTAAGTGGTCATGTGGATGAAACGAGAAAAATTTTAAAAAAACAAAGACAAGAAAATGCGATTTATCTTTCAATTTCACTATCAGAGAAGTATCAGCATCTAATTCTACCTAAAGGATCTGTTGCTATTGATGGCACTTCATTAACAGTGATGGAGGTAGGGGATGGTTATTTTACGATTGCGTTAATTCCTCATACAGCTGAAGAAACGGTGATTAGTGAAAAAAAGCCAAATGATACTGTCAATATCGAATATGATTTATTTGCTAAATATGTATTTGCCTTTTCAGACACATCGAAACGTGAAAGAAATTTCGAACAGTTATTAGAGAATAATGGATTCTTAAGTTAGGAGGGAATATATGAGTCACTCAATTGAAGAAGCGATTGCTGACTTGAAAATGGGAAAAGTGATTATCGTTTGTGATGATGAGAATCGTGAGAATGAGGGTGATTTTATCGCTGTTGCCGAGTATGCTTCAGCTGAAACAATCAATTTTATGGCGACAGTGGGAAGAGGGCTTATTTGCGTGCCGATTGAGCAGTCAATCGCCAAAAAATTAGACTTGCATCCGATGGTAACTAATAATACAGACAGCCATCAAACTGCTTTTACTGTAAGTATTGATTATAAAGAGACAACGACTGGTATAAGTGCATTTGAACGGTTTTTAACCGTAGAAAAAATGTTAGACGACAAAACACAAGCATCAGACTTCAATCGTCCAGGTCATATTTTCCCCCTTATAGCGAAGGATGGTGGCGTCCTTGAGCGTTCAGGCCATACGGAAGCGGCAGTAGATTTAGCAAAATTGGCTGAGGCAAGTCCGGTCGGGATTATATGCGAGATTATGAAAGAAAATGGTGAAATGGCTAGAGTAGCAGAGTTAGAGAAAGTAGCAGAAAAATATGATTTGAAGATGATTACGATTGAACAATTAATATCTTATAAGCAATCACAATTATTATTAAACTAATCTAATTTAGGAGTGAAGTAGAATGAATACAATACTAGAAGGACATTTAATTGGAACGGGAATAAAGGTAGCTGTTGTTGTATCACGTTTCAATGAGTTTATTACAAAAAAATTATTAGATGGTGCATTAGATAGCTTCAAGCGTCACGATGTGGCTGAAGAGGATATTACGGTAGCTTGGGTACCAGGAGCGTTTGAAATTCCTCTAGCTGCGAAAAAACTTGCGGAAAGTGGCGAATACGATGCGGTTGTTGCCCTTGGAACAGTTATTAGAGGGGCAACACCACATTTTGATTATGTGAATGCAGAGGTAGCCAAAGGAGTGGCAGCAACTTCATTACAAACTGGCATTCCAGTAATTTTTGGTGTGTTAACAACTGATTCTATTGAACAAGCGGTTGAGAGAGCGGGTACAAAAGCAGGCAACAAAGGCTGGGATGCAGCTGTTAATGCGATTGAAATGAGTAATTTTAATAAACATTTTCGTTAAAAATTAATTTTCTTTGCTCCCTCTTTCTTTTTCTCGTTATAATAATATTACGTTTATATTCACATGAACAATGGTAAAAACATGTATAGAAGATAAATGAAGAGCCTAAAAGAGAAAGAGGGTTTATGATGAAATTAGAATTAATTAAATGTCACGGTTCGGGAAATGACTTTTTTATTATTGATGAAATGGAGCAGTCCTTCGGGTGGAGTGATGAAGAACGAGCGAAATTAACGATTAGTCTTTGTAATCGTGGCAGTGAGCTCGGTGCGGATGGGATTTTATTTATATTAGCCAGTGAAGTTGCTGATGCAAAAATGCGCGTATTTAATGCAGATGGTTCAGAAGCTTCCATGTGTGGTAACGGTCTTCGTTGTGTCGCGAGGTATGTTTGTGAGAAACTGAAAATCAAAGAGGCGACAATTGATACGATGAAAGTAACCCTTCATGTTAGTAAAGAAAGCGATATTTATAAAGATATCCCTACTTACAAGGTAGAAATTTCACCGGTGTCATTTGATGTTGCTACTTTACCACTTCACATCAATCAGCACCAATTAGTCAATGAAAAGATGGAAGACCTTTCGGAAGATATCGCTTTTACTGCTCTTTCTGTACCTAATCCCCATCTTGTTGCTATTGTCGAAAAAGAACAGATGCAATCAGATATTCAAGAAGAAATAAGTTTGTATGTCAACGGAGAAAATGATTACTTTCCTGATGGTGTAAATGTGAGTTTCGTCAAACCACTACCAGAAGGTGGGATTTTTGTTCGTACGTATGAAAGAGGGGTGGGCTTTACGAATGCATGTGGGACAGCGATGTCGGCTTCAAGTTTAGTCACATGTCTGCAAAGTATCAATACCTATGAGCAGCCGATTGAGGTTTATAACAATGGTGGTAAGGTCCGTTGCATTGTTCATAAGCAAAATGATAGCTTTACAATCGACCTTATTGGTAATGCTAGCTTTGTCTATCAATGTACAATTGAGATAGATATAAATCATCCAGGGACATTTACCGTCGATAATAGCGAAGAATATATTGAAGAAATGATGCAATATGCGAAGTTGCAACAAGAAGCTTCTGCTTTTTTAACCAAGCAATTAAATGCTTAAGAAATGTTTAAGAAAAAAGGGTTTTGGACCGAAACGGCACTATGAGTAAATAGTGTTGGTTCGGTTTTTTGTTTTTTCATCTGAATAACGCGCAGGAATTGCATTAGCAGGTCGTTTCATATGTGTTTTCGCTCCTTGATGTCGTGCATGCTGAATGAGCAAAACGTTAGCTTTTGAGTGATACGTAAACTGAAAAGGCAATCGTTTAAATGCGTTTTGGCTTTGGATAACGTGCATATCAGATTTGCTTAGCTTTCACTTCCTAAAACACAAAAAATCGCATATGCTTGCGTATAGTTTTATCCTTTTAATGAATCTATAATTTTTGCAATCGTGTCATTTTTTGTTTCGAAAAAGGTTGCCATTGGGCAGCGATCAGTTAAACGATACTTGCGAATGTTGTCTAGTGAAAAATTCTTTCGTTGCAGTTGTTTATTTACTTCATCCCAATAGAGTGGGGCTGCTATTATCGCACCTTCTCTGCCTCTAGGAGAGTAAGGAGCAATCATCGTTTTTCCTTCTGCATGCTGTATATAATCGATATATAACTTTTTCCCGCGATTCTTTTTCATTCTTTCTGTCGTAAATAAATCTGGGTTTTTTTCAACTAAATAGGAAGCTATGAACGAAGTAAACAGTCTGGTATCTTCATAAGAAAAATGATGATGCATAATTGGGATATGTACTTGTATACCCTTACCACCAGTTAATTTTGGGAAGCCGATAATATTTAATTCTTCGAAAATCTTGTTTAGTTTCTGTGCAGCATCAACAGCTAGTAGAAAGTGTGTTTCATCTGGTGGGTCAAGGTCGAACACAATATCAAGCGGATGGTCGCTACCAATTGTTTCAAAAGGGGTATGATACTCTAGTGCTAATTGATTACCTAGCCAAACAAGAGTAGATAAATCATTACAAAGGATATAGTCGATTTCGTCTTTTGTAAAAGAATTCACAAATGACGGTGCATAATCAGGTTTATTCTTCTGATAGAAACATTCTTTCCCTATATAGCCATGTGGATAGCGAATGGTTGTTAACAATCTATTCTTCACAAACGGTAACAACCGTGGAGCGACGCAAACAAGATATGCAATGAGCTGCTCTTTATTGATTTTTGGGTTGTCCCATAACGGTTTTTCTGGGTGGGTCACTTCTATAGAAGAGTCGATATTTGCATTTTCTATCAGTAATCTCTCCCAAGTACATGTTTCCCATTGCTCAGTCGGTAAGAATTGCATAAATTGAGGGTGGATCAAGGTATCCTCAATTATGTCGCGAAAGCAAAGTTGAATACAAATGCTTGGGGAGATGCTGTATTTTACTTGACTTACTTTTTTTCCATTCTTTTGAATCAAGCTGACTAAAATAGCCAATTCTTGTTCATTTAGACCTTCGGAAAATTCGCCCATTGCCTTTACTTTATTTTGATATACGATACTATATTCAAACTGATTAGTTGTAACATTCCAGCCAGTAATAAAGAAACGACCTTTTTTCCTCATATGACCTTCAACCATCCTTTGACTAGATTTTGGTTTACATTCATAAAACCTATTACACATGGTCATAGTATGGTTAGATTAAAAAAAGACATACAAGTGAGGATCGATCCAATGAAGCCAATTATTCCTTTTGAACCAAAAATGACAAATGAGATTCCAAATGGCGATCAATGGATAGCGCAAGTAAAGTGGGATGGTACAAGGATATTGACTTATTATGAAAAAGAGAATTTAAGGATTTTTAATCGAAAAGGAAATGAGCGCACCATCCAATATCCGGAATTACATCAATTACCCTCATTAATTAAGGGGAATTCCTTCATTTTAGATGGAGAGGTAATCGCTTTTCAAGACGGTGTTCCCTCTTTTTATGATGTGATGAGAAGAGATCGGCGGAAGAATACGGTAACAATCAATCATTTACAGACAGAAATTCCTATTACTTATATGATATTTGACCTCTTATATTTTAACGGTAAATGGCTGATTGAAACCCCATTATATAGACGCCAGGAGATGTTGATGGAAATCATCCAGCCAACAAATGAGATTCAAATCGTCCAAAGTTTTAGAGACTGTCAATCATTATATGATGCTGTCATAGAGCAAGGATTAGAGGGTATTGTTTGTAAGGATTTATATAGTGCTTATATATTAGGAGGAAAAGATGAACGCTGGTTAAAAAAGAAAAAAGAACAGGACCTTATTGCTATTGTTGGAGGGGTAACTTATAATGGAGCACTTATTCGTTCAATTGATTTAGGTGTATATAATGAAAAGGGTGAGCTTATTTATATCGGCAGTGCAGGCTCGAGCAAGCTTACTTTAAAGGATTGGCGTGAAGTGACTGAAGTGACTAACCAAATACTTCAGGGAGCAAGTCCGTTTCATAATTATAGCGGATTATTGAAAAATCATGAATGGCTTTCTCCAATTTTAAAAGTGAAGGTTACTTTCTTAGAGTGGACAAAAGATCATACAATGAGGCAACCAGTCATTCAGTCGTTTGTTTTTTAAATCGTTTTCGGATAGGTTTTTGCCTACAGCAAATTTAGGTGTTTTACATAGTTTATAAGGAGTATATAAAGAGAACGACAGAGGAGGTTAAATGGTGAATCAACACTTTTACCCGGCATATACACAGACTCACTTATATAGAAGGCCTTATGGTGGTCGTCCTGGTTTTGGGGGAGGGCCAGGCTTTGGAGGCCCCGGCTTTGGGAGACCTGGTTTTGGTTTTGGTGGTCCATTTTTAGGTGGTGTAGCGGCAGGTTTATTAGGTGGCGCATTATTAGCACCTCTGGTGTACCCGCCTTATCCACCATATCCTGTATACCCACCATACCCACCTTATCCGGTTTATTAAAAAAATGGCTCAGATTTCACAAACACCACAGATTCAGCTGTGGTGTTTATTGCTTTTATTGCTTGTTTTTTTTGTAAAGACAGTGTTAGATGAAGACATATAAAAGAGATGTAGCTAATCTTACCAACATTGTACGTGTATATGAATAATCCTCAGAGAAAAAATACAATTAATAAGAATGGAGGAGGTTTTCTGATGCACACAATGTGGAAAGGAAGCATTAGTTTCGGTTTAGTCAATATCCCGATCAAATTGCATGCGGCAACTGAAGATAAAGATATTAAATTGCGTAATTTGCATAGTAAATGTCATTCGCCTATTAAGTATGAGAAAGTTTGTCCTGTATGTGATGAACCTGTGGAACAAAGTGATATAGTGAAAGCATATGAGTACACGAAAGGGAAATTTATCGTACTTGATGAAGAGGAATTACAAGCGTTAAAAAAAGAAAATGAAGATAAAGCAGTGGAGATTTTAGATTTTGTCAAAATCAATGAAGTAGATCCGATATATTTTTCTCGATCTTATTATATATCTCCAGGAGATAGTGGATCGAAAGCGTATGCCTTATTAAGGGAAGCTTTGAAGGAGTCTGAAAAAGTGGGGATAGCGAAAATTATCATTCGCGCAAAAGAACAGCTAGCTCTTCTTAGAGTTTTTCACAATACTTTAGTAATGGAAACCATCCACTTTCCTGATGAGGTGAGAAATTTTGCAGATGTGCCTAATATTCCTGCAGAAGAAAAAATAGCCAAAAAAGAATTAGACACCGCATTGTTATTGATAGACCAACTAACGACAACATTTGAACCTGAGAAATATACAGATGAATATCGCCAAGCACTTCTAGAGTTGATTGAAACAAAGAAAAATGGGGAAGAGGTAGTAATAACAAATCAACAGCAACCAAAGACATCCAATGTTACTGATCTTATGGCTGCATTGCAAGCATCCATCGATCAAACAAAACCACCACAACCGAAAAAAGAAAAAGCGACGACGAAGTCAAAAAAGAAAAAATCAACGAGTGCTGCAAAGACAAAGAAGGAAGCATAGTTTTGTTTATTCAATTGGAGAAGTCTAGACTTCTCCAACTTCCTAAAAAATATAAAGGAATGGGCAATGAAAAAATCAACCTTATACATAACGACAAACATCATACTATTCATTCTATTTTTAGGTATGTTTTTGTTTATCGTTTTCGATTACACAAACAATGATCTTGCTTGGTTTGATATGGAGGTCATTCATATTGTCCAGCAAAATGTAACTCCTGCATTAACCACATTTATCGATCGTTTTACTTTCCTAGGTTCTGTGCTGTGGTTTGTCATAGCCACAGTTGTTGTAATAGTCCTTCTTGTCTTAAAAAAGAAGTATGCATTAGCTATTTATATTTGTTTGACATCGGGAGTAGGGGCTCTTTTAAATTGGACTCTTAAGCACTATTTTAAAAGGGAAAGGCCAGATATCCTTCCATTAATTGAAGAAACTGGCTATGCCTTTCCAAGTGGACATTCAATGGGCTCGTTTATATTCTACGGATCGCTTGCTTTTGTCATCATTCATGTAGCTAAAAAGACAAGTATGAAATGGGCTGTAGCAATCATCATGGGGTTACTGATTTTGTCGATTGGGTTAAGTAGGATATATTTAGGTGTCCATTACCCTAGTGACGTAGCGGCTGGTTTTTTGGTCGGAGCGATTTGGTTAATGCTTTCAATTATGGTTTTTCATATGTATGAGCATATATTTAATAAATAAAAGGAGAGGAAAAGGTTGGAAAAATATATTCTTTCATTAGATCAAGGAACAACGAGCTCTCGAGCAATTTTATTCAATCATGAAGGGGAACCAGTACATAGTGCGCAAAAAGAGATTAAACAGTATTTTCCGAAACCTGGATGGGTGGAACATAATGCGAATGAAATTTGGGGAAGTGTACTGTCAGTGATTGCTAGTGTTTTATCAGAGGCAAATGTTACTCCCATTCAAATTGCCGGTATAGGTATTACGAACCAACGAGAAACAACAGTTTTATGGGACAAAGAAACGGGAGACCCCATCTACCATGCCATTGTTTGGCAATCTAGACAAACGAACGACATCTGTAAAGAGCTTAAGAAAAACGGAATGGAAGAGAAGGTGCGTCAAAAGACTGGTCTATTAATTGACCCTTACTTTTCTGGAACAAAGGTGAAGTGGATCCTAGATCATGTGGAAGGTGCACGTGAAAAGGTGAAAAAAGGGGAAGTATTATTTGGGACCATTGATACATGGCTTATATGGAAATTATCCGGTGGTAAAGCTCATGTCACGGACTATACAAATGCGGCAAGAACTCTAATGTTTAATATTTTTGACCTGAAATGGGATGAAGAACTGTTAGATTTATTTGGGGCAAACCATTCTATGATGCCTGAAGTGAAAAGTTCTTCAGAGATATATGCAGAAACGGCTCCTTATCATTTTTTCGGTCAGTCAGTTCCTATAGCCGGCGCAGCAGGTGATCAACAAGCTGCATTATTTGGTCAAGCATGTTTTACTGAAGGTATGGCAAAAAATACGTACGGTACGGGCTGTTTTATGCTCATGAATACAGGTGAAAAAGCAGTACATTCAGATAATGGTCTCTTAACAACGATAGCATGGGGGATAGATGGTAAAATCACCTATGCGCTTGAGGGGAGTATTTTCGTAGCCGGTTCTGCTCTTGGATGGTTACGAGATGGTTTGAGGATGTTAAAGCATGCGGAGGATAGTGAAGATTACGCAACAAAAGTACAATCAACAGAAGGTGTGTATATGGTACCTGCATTTGTTGGTTTAGGTACACCTTATTGGGATAGTGAGGTAAGGGGAGCTATGTTTGGATTAACTCGTGGAACGGAAAAGGAACATTTTATAAGAGCCACTTTGGAGTCACTTGCCTATCAAACGAAGGATGTATTACAAGCGATGATTGAGGATTCGGGGATTGATATCACTTCTTTACGGACGGACGGCGGTGCAGCAAAAAATAACTTTCTCATGCAATTCCAAGCAGATTTACTGGATACAGTTGTTGAACGGGCAAAGATTAATGAAACGACAGCTTTAGGAGCAGCATATTTAGCAGGCTTGGCTGTTGGTTTTTGGGAAAACAAAAAGCAACTTACCAAGAAGTGGGATCTAGATAAAGAATTTCAACCAGAAATGGATGAAAAAGTAAGAGATAAACTGTATCAAGGCTGGCAAACAGCAATCAACGCAACAATGGCATTTAAGTAAGGTACTTCACCATTTGAAAAAACAGGAGGGTACGAAAATGAAATTTTCTGTGAAAAATCGTTCTACTACCATTCAGCATTTAACTAACAATGAGTATGATCTCGTTGTTATCGGTGGAGGTATTACAGGAGCTGGAATTGCCCTTGATGCTGTGACAAGAGGGATGAAAGTAGCTTTAATTGAAATGCAGGACTTTGCTGCAGGAACGTCAAGTCGCTCAACTAAACTTGTGCATGGTGGTCTACGTTATTTAAAACAATTAGAATTTCATGTCGTTTCTGAAGTCGGAAAAGAACGGGCGATTGTGTATGAAAACGGCCCTCATATTACAAAACCAGAATGGATGGTCTTACCTTTTTATCAAAAAGGAACTTTCGGGAAGTTCACAACATCAATTGGGTTGAAGGTCTATGATTTCCTTGCGGGAGTTAAAAGAGATGAAAGAAGAGAAATGTTAAATAAAGAAGAGGTGCTAATAAAAGAACCATTATTGAAAGAAGAAGGTTTACTTGGTGGTGGTCATTATGTGGAATACCGGACTGATGATGCACGGTTAACTATTGAAGTGATGAAAGAAGCCGCTCATCGAGGAGCAGATGTGATTAATTATGCTAAAGTAACTGATTTTGTTTATAGGGATGGAACGATTATTGGTGTTGAGGTGCAAGACCAACTAAGTAATGAGTCTTTTCAAGTTTTCGGAAAAAAATGCGTGAATGCAACCGGTCCTTGGGTGGAACAGCTTTTAGATAAAGATGAGCAAATGAAAAATAAATCTTTAAAACTAACAAAAGGTGTTCATATTGTCATCGATCATTCTATTTTCCCATTAGAGCAAGCTATTTACTTTGACAGTGAAGATGGTCGAATGATTTTTGCTATTCCAAGGGAAGGGAAAACCTATGTTGGAACGACCGATACCTTTTATAAAGGTGATCCTGTGCATCCTTCGATAACAGATGAAGATAGACAATATTTACTGAACGCAATTAAAGGGATTTTTCCAAACGTGAAGGTGACAGAAGCAGATATCGAATCTAGTTGGTCAGGTGTGCGTCCACTTATTCATGAAGAAGGAAAGTCACCGTCAGAAATTTCGAGAAAAGATGAAATCTGGGTGTCAGAGCACGGTTTAATTACGATTGCTGGTGGTAAATTAACAGGTTACCGGAAAATGGCCGAGACAATTGTAGACAAAGTTTCGTTTATGTTAAAAGAAGAATATCAACTATTGTTTTCAAAAAGTATGACAAAACATCTACCGTTGTCAGGTGGAAGAGTAGGCGGAGCAAAATATTTCCCTACTTTTATTGAATCAAAGAAACAGGAAGGGATAAAAGCTGGATTAAATGGAGAAGAGTCTCTTTATCTCTTAAGGCGTTACGGTTCAAATGCGCCGGTTTTATTCTCTTTGGTTAAGCAATATCATAAAGGAGAGCATCTAATCCCACGAGTCTTATGGTTAGAGCTAAAATATGCAATTGAATATGAAATGGTTGTTTCGCCTGTAGACTTTTTTTTCCGCCGGACAGGCGCATTGTTGTTTAACATTAAGTGTGTGTTCACATATAAAAAGGCTATCATTGAGATCATGGAAGATGAGCTTGACTGGACAGTTGAACAAACACGATCATATACGAACGAACTAAATGAAGTAATTAAATGGGCGACAAACAAAGGGTGAAAAGATCGTGGGTGACGACGGGATATAGTGAGCCTCTCTCATATCCTGTCGTATAAAACCAATGAATTTGACATATATCTACCAAAGTACTATAATAGATTGTGGTATTTGAGATAGAAAGATAGTCGGTAGTCATACGGCTTTTCTTGATGTGAAAGTTACTCTTTAGAGTAAAGTTCGCTAAGCAAGGTTTATAATTAAGAACTATTTTGTGGACAACTTCATAAGTAAGTTGAAATTCTTCTTAAATCATCTTCTATTTACCCATAAATGAACTTTATATGGTTACTTCAATAATTAAACCCCAATATACAATTCAACAAAGAGTTACTTTTCTCAAGAACAAATGAAGATTTAACCTGATTCTCACTGGCGCAGCTTCGGGGTTGCAAGGATGGAAGAGAGGTAGGGCTTTCGTTGTTTTAGGTAAAGAACTTATTGAAATTTAATAATCTCAAATATAACCAGCGAACCGTCATTGAAGCGGTTCGCTTTTGATTTATTCTTTATAATAGAGATAAAGTCGTGTAGCGTTAATTAAGATAAATTCCCTTCATTTATGTAGTTCTCAGCATTACCTTTGATTCTCAACAAAAATTATGCAATAATCAACCAATAATCAAATGTAAAGTAATAAAATAGCCTATGACGTAAATTCAAAAAGGCGAACAATAAGCGTATTTTTTATTGAAACATATGTGTTTTCTGTTATAATAAAGAGGAAGCTGAAGAAATCGCAGTAACTGACGACATTGCGGAAATAACCGCTGGGGAGCTGCGTCTATGTTTAGCCGGTCGTCTGGGCAGAGGTAAGTTTTCCTTATCTCTTTTTTATTTCGGAGGGAATAGACATGGAAGAAAAAACGATACTAGACGGACAAAAAGTTTCGAAAGATGTAAAAGAAAACTTAAAAGAAAGAGTATTAAAATTATCGGCACAAGGAGTAACGCCTTGCCTAGCTACTATTTTAGTGGGAGATGATCCATCTTCTGCTACGTATGTACGTATGAAAGGTAACGCCTGTGAAAAACTGGGTATTTTATCAAAGAGAATACATCTAGATGCAAGTATTTCTACTGAAACACTCATAGAAACGATTCAGGATTTGAATAATGATAAAAATGTACATGGGATCCTATTGCAACATCCAGTACCTGCACATATAGATGAAAGAAAAGCATTTGAAGCGATTGACATCGAAAAGGATGTGGATGGTGTCACCAGTCTTGGCTATGGTCAAACAGCACTTGGTTTTGGTGTTTACCCATCTTGTACACCTGCTGCTATTATGGAAATTATTGATTTTTATGATATTCCTGTTGAAGGGAAAAATGCAGTTGTGGTTGGAAGAAGTCCTATTTTAGGTAAGCCTGTTTCTGCATTACTACTCAATCGTAATGCAACTGTAACGACTTGTCATTCTAAAACAAAGGATTTAAGTGAACATTTAAGCAAAGCTGATATTGTTGTTGCAGCTGTTGGGAAACCTAATTTTATTCAAGGAAGCTGGCTAAAAGAAGGGGCTGTTGTGTTAGACGCGGGATACAACCCAGGAAATATTGGCGATGCTCATTATGATAGCTGTTATGAAAAAGCATCTGCCATTACACCTGTCCCTGGTGGAGTGGGCCCTGTAACGATTTCTATGTTATTAAAACACACTGTAGCTTCCGCAGAGAAAACGGTTCAGTGAGAAATAACTATTGACATTTAGCGATAAAACAATGTATTATAAAATATACGCTGTAAAGTTCGTTATATATTATTTGGATAAGTGGTCGTAACTGCAAGAAATGTAGGCGATTGTACTCTTCATTTCTTTCAGTTACGGCCTTTTTAACTTCATAAGAAAATTAAAGTACGAGGCATTCCACTTTTCTCTATAAGCTTATATAATTATGACTTTTTAGTGATTATTTTTTGGAGGTATTATCATGAATAACGGTAAAGTAAAATGGTTTAACGCAGAAAAAGGTTTTGGTTTCATCGAGTCTCAAGAAGGACAAGACGTATTCGTACATTTCAGTGCGATTCAATCTGAAGGTTTCAAAACTCTTGAAGAAGGTCAAGAAGTTACTTTTGAAATCGTTGATGGCGACCGTGGCCCTCAAGCTGCAAACGTTGTAAAAGCATAATAATGCGGTGATGCATGGCCTTTCATGCATCACCTTTTTATGTGAACTACTCCCCAACCGTTCTTATACCGTTACAATGATTTTACTTTTATTGCTTATAAATTGATAAAAATTAATGGAAACTGGATACACTCATACTATAGATTATTTTGAAGTATGTTTGAAATACAAGGAGGATTTATCTTGGTAAAATTTTCGGATTTTGGTTTAAGTACAGAGCTAGAAAAAGCTCTTTCTAATATGGGTTTTGAAGAGCCAACACCTATTCAAGCACAATCACTACCAATCGCATTAGCTGGTGCGGATATGATTGGTCAAGCCCAAACAGGTACTGGTAAAACAACGGCATTTGGTGTCCCAATGTTAGAGAAAGTAACGAAAGAAGATGGCATTCAAGGTTTGGTTCTTGCTCCAACAAGGGAACTAGCTGTGCAAGTGGCTGAAGAATTAAATCGTATTGGACAAGTGAAAGGAATCAGAACTTTACCGATATATGGTGGTCAAGATATTGGTAGACAAATTCGCGCACTTAAAAATCGTCCGCAAATAATCGCTGCCACACCAGGCCGTCTAATTGATCATATTGAAAGAAGAACGATTCGTCTAAACAATATTAAATCAGTTGTTCTAGATGAAGCGGATGAAATGCTAAATATGGGCTTCATTGAAGATATTGAAAGAATTCTTGGTGAAATTGAGCATGAACGTCAAACGCTTCTTTTCTCAGCAACAATGCCTAGACGTATTCAAACTCTAGCTGAGAAGTTTATGAATGACCCACAAATTGTTCGTGTAAAAGCAAAAGAGTTAACAGTAAAAAATATTGAACAATCTTATATCGAAGTGCATGAAAAACAAAAATTTGATGTATTATGCAGCTTATTGGATATTCAATCTCCTGAACTTGCGATTGTATTTGGTAGAACGAAAAAACGCGTAGATGAAGTGGTAGAAGGATTAATTAAACGTGGATATTCTGCAGAAGGTATTCATGGTGATATTCCACAAGCGAAACGTGATCAAGTTATTCGTCGTTTTAAAGATCAAACAATCGATATTATGGTAGCAACAGATGTTGCCGCACGTGGACTAGATATTTCAGGCGTTTCACATGTCTATAACTTTGATATTCCTCAAGATCCTGAAAGCTATGTGCACCGTATTGGACGTACTGGGAGAGCTGGGAATAAAGGTTTAGCTGTTACATTTGTTTCTCCACGAGAAATCGATCACTTGAAAATTATTGAAAATGTAACAAAGACAAAAATGAAAAAAGAACCAGTGCCAACGTTTAAAGATGTTGTGGCAGGTAACCAACGTGTGACAATTAATCGTTTAATGAATACGATTGATAAGAATGACTACGATGAGTATAAGCGTATTGCAGAATCATTGTTAGAAGATACAGATTCAGTGACAGTATTGGCAGCAGCATTAAAATTATTAACAAAAGATCCAGATGTCACACCTGTAAAAATTACAGCTGTAGAGCCACTTCGTTCGAAAAAACCTAAAAATAGAGATGGACGTAACCGCAGTCGCTTTGGTGATCGTCCGAGATCTGGTGGAAGAGATCGTAAAGGGGGCGGACGTGACTATAAAGGTCGCGAAAGACGTCGTGTAAAAAATAATAAGGGCCGCGATTGATTAAAATAAAGTAAATTGTGGTATATTAGGAAATGCAGGAGATTATTCCTGTGAGTTTTTCAAATGTTTAGGAGGAAAAGAAAAAATGGCAACAGGTAAAGTAAAATGGTTTAACGCAGAAAAAGGATTTGGCTTCATTGAACAAGAAAGTGGAGATGACGTATTCGTACATTTCTCTGCAATTCAAACAGAAGGCTTTAAAACATTAGATGAAGGACAAGAAGTGTCTTTTGATATAGAAGAGGGGCAACGTGGACCTCAAGCTGTAAATGTGACAAAGCTATAATACAAATGTTCAATCAAAGAAAAAAGATCACTTCCATTGGGGAGTGATCTTTTTCTTTGATTCATGGTTATTAGTACTCCACCGCTGTATTTGAAGAGATTTATATAGAAACCCATTCAGATGGAAACGAATGTGATTGCCTATCTATGGTTTTTATTGAAATGATAATAATCCTGACTGCCACACTCTTTAAATCCGCACTTTTTATAAAGCATGAGTGCCCGGTTATTCTGAACCTCAACCTCTAGGTGAATGGAATAATGCCCTTCGTATTGTTCAATGATTTGACGCAATACTTCACTTCCTAACCCTTTACCTTGTTCATCGGGATGAATGGCGAAACCGTATATCCATAAATGATGATTCCTTATTTGAAGACGTATCTTACCGACTCTCTGATTGCCATCGCAAATGACTAGTAATTGATTATCTTGTTTATGTAAATTGAAATCACCATTGATCGCTTTAGCATCCTCTTCTGAAAGGTTAAAACATAGTTGATCGATTCGGTTGCAGAAAGTAGAGTCTGCTAATTCTGCGATTTTGAGATGAATATTTCGCTGCTCTTTTTTTGTCGGTTGGTCTCCTTCATAGACCATTTGATATTCTGTGTAAGCATACGGTTGTTTCCATGCAGACATAACGGTAGTACCCGTATGTGATTGACCTGGTATATTAATTAGTACTTCTTGATAGTGGTTAATCATCGGCAAAGCTTCTGTAAATAATGAAGAGAATATTCCTTTTCTACGATAATTAGGATGAACCATACCACATATTTCAAGTTTTGACCCGAATGGATAAAGTGCAACAAAACCGATAAGTTGACCATCAATAGAGTGCTTGTACAAAGGTGTTTCGGTTTGGGAATTTTCTATCATATCAAAGTTTAATTTAAGAATGATATCATCATGTTGTTCACAAATTTTTTGCAACTGATAGATCTCGTGAATATTCATATTCTTCACACTCCTTTAAGCTATTATATCTGTAAAAATTAAAATGAGAAGTTTCTTTTTTATTACGAAGGTAATAATAGGATAATACAGGTGTTTATGCTATCATCATATAGAGAAAGTGAGGGAGATGTATGCAATCATTTAGAGTACAATTCCATAAAGAAGATCAAGTAGATGAAATGAATGTAAACAAACTATCAGAGGAAGATTTTAATCGAATGACAGAAGGTGGAACAAGACACCTGTTTGAGTTAGATACGAATATTGGCTTTTTTGTTTACTTTGATGGTCTTAATAAGGATGGACAAGAGTCGTATATGGTTCTTCATTATGAAGGCGAAGAAGAAGAGCCAACCGCTTGTTACAGTTTTTCATTGCCGGATTTTTACCAGTTTGTTGCCTTGCATTTAAATGATCTAGAATTTAACGAAGAAGAGCAAGAGGATGAAGAAGTGTATGGTCCAATACATCACCTTGCCCATTTAATGTATCATATCATTGAAGAAGGTAAAGAAGTAGAGGAATAATCATAAAAATGCCTAGGAGCTAATCCTAGGCATTTTATGATTTATTCTTCATTTGCATTGAGATGTTGACTACAGAATTTAGTGATTAATATTTCTTCTTCTTCCTCTAATCCAAATTCCAAAATCTCTTCATTATTATTCTCTTGGAAGTGATAATTAAGTATCTTCATTTCGTCCTCACCTTTATAAAATAACACGCGCAAGCGAATACCTTGTTCTGAATATAATTCATCATCTTCATCAACATCAATATCTAAAAAGAATTCGTACCTCTCTCCAGACAGTATACCAGTTGGATCATTGATCTCTTCCACCGTATAACTAGAAATATGCAAATGTCTTCATCCTTTCTTTAAAGCAATCAGCGTCTCTATTATACACTTTTTCCACTATAATTCATACATAAAGGTTGTTTTTTATAGGACAACATGTTAAAGTGGAAGTTTCCTTGTTTTGACACGGATAAAAAAATGTGCTATACTAATATTTGTTAAGTAAAAAATATCACACACACTTGTTATAAAGGACCATACTGGTTTGGCATAGCGAGTGATTTTTATTTTTTTCGGATGATATGTTCTACCTTTAGGAGGTGCCTGATAATGGCAATGGGATTTGGAAGAAAGAACATGGAAGAAGTGAAGACTGAAGAGATTAAAATTTGGGAATGTTCCTCAGAAACATGTAATGCTTGGGTGAGAGACAACTTTAAAAGTACACCAAAATGCCCAATTTGTGAGAGTGAAATGGTAGCAACAACAAAAGAATTACAAGTAGTTAATAACAATAGTCTTTATAACAAATAATATTCTTCTGTTATTTTTTTGGCTTCCGTTAAGTCAAGGGTAATTGAATGAACAGGATAAGACGAGTGGTTGTTTGATAACCACTCTTTTTTATTTTATTTAAAAACTTTATCAATATAGGTTTATTTATTGTAAGAACGGGTATGTAGATATCTTAAGGGGGTGAAAAGACAGAATTTTTTAATAAATACAGTAAGTATTCATTTATATTAAAGGGGGATTTGATGGAGTTTATTGAAAACATTGTGAATATGAGTAATGAGGTATTATGGGGTTATGTTCTTATATTTGTGTTAGTGATTGCAGGGATGTTTTTTAGTATAAGAACAAAGTTTGTTCAAGTCAGGCATATTGGTGAGATGGTTAGGTTACTGTTTGTTAAAGAAACCGTTACAACAGAATCTAAAAAAACTATTTCGCCTTTACAAGCGTTTTTTGTTGGTGCAGGAACGAGAATAGGTACAGGTAATATCGCCGGAGTAGCTATTGCGATGGTATTAGGTGGTCCTGGAGCAATCTTTTGGATGTGGTTAATTGCAGTAATTGGTAGTGCTAGCTCATTTGTCGAAAATACGTTAGCGCAAACTTATAAGGTTAAGTCTAATGTAGGCTTCAAAGGCGGTCCAGCATATTATATCAAGAAGCAATTAAAACGTCCTTGGATGGCTGTGTTATTTTCCATTATGATTATCTTATCGTATGGTACGACATTCAACGCTGTACAAAGTAATACGATAGCTGTTGCAATGGAGAACTCATTTGGGATTCAGCCTGTTTATATTGGTATCATTCTTGTTTTCTTAACAGGATTAGTAGTATTTGGAGGAATTAAGCGAATAGCAGATATTTCTTCTTTAATCGTGCCGTTTATGGCTTTTGGTTATATTCTGTTAGCTTTATTCGCAGTTGCTTCAAATATTACTGAGTTACCAGCAATGTTTGCTCTTATTTTTAAAAGTGCATTCGGATTTGAGCAGGCTATTGGTGGAGGGATAGCTGCTGCTATTGTTAATGGCATTAAGCGCGGATTATTCTCCAATGGTGCAGGTATGGGGGGAGATCCGATTGCAGCTGCAACAGCGACTGTATCTCATCCAGTAAAACAAGGCTTTGTTCAGGCTTTAGGGGTATTATTTGATACTTTATTGGTTTGTTCTGCTACTGCTTTTATCATTTTATCCTCCGAAAGCTATGCTTCAGGCTTAACAGGTATCGAATTGACTCAAGCTGCGATGTCGGAACACTTTGGTACAATAGGTGGAATCTTTCTCGGTGTTGCTATTTTTTTATTTGCTTTTACTTCTATTATCGGATCATATTATTATGGTGAAGCAAACTTAAATTTCATTCATAAGAGTAAAGTATTTCATCATGCTTATAAGGTAGCCGCATTAGGAATGGTCATGTTTGGTGCAATTGCTAATTTAGAAATTGTTTGGGGAATGGCAGATTTAACAATGGGTATCATGGCGCTTGTCAATTTAACCGCCATTACGATGTTATCGCCTATCGTAGTTAAGCTGTTGAAAAACTATATGCAGCAACGGAAAGCGGGCTTGGAACCACAATTTTATCAAGAGGATATCCCTGGTCTAACAGGAGTAGAAGCTTGGCCTGTCAGAGAAAAGGAGAAAAGAAAGAAAGCAATGTAATCGAAATGAGCGAATCCTAATTTTTAGTGGTTCGCTCATTTTTTGCGTAAGTCAGCTAGTGGAGGAGGTGAGCCGATAATTGCGAATGTGCCTCGGACGCAATATGATTGAAATTGCTATCAATGTTAATTTCGCTTCAATTTAGCGTTAGGTTCTCGATTGTAATAAAAATAGCGGACTAAAGTCCGCTATCTTATTATTTCATCTCCCTACTTGGTAGGAAAGAATGCATTGCTATCTAAAATTAACTTTTAAACAAAAAGTCTGCTAATGCCGCTTGATTCTTCGTTAGATCAGCTAATGTATATTGATCTAGTACTTCTAAATACGCTTTTAATGCTTTATTTAATACATGTCTTAGACCACAAACAGGTGAAATGACACAATGATTGTTATTAGTATCAAAGCATTCAACTAAATGAAAATCTTCTTCGGTTTTTCTGACCACTTCACCAATATTAATTTCTTTAGGTGACATCGCTAAACGAATGCCGCCATTTCTTCCTCTTATCGTCTCAACATATTGATTTTTCCCTAATTGATAGATGACTTTCATCAGATGATTCTTAGAGATTTGATATGTGTCTGCAATTTCTTTAATATTTGTAAGCTGGTCTTTTTCAATTGTTGCTAAATATATGAGAACTCTTAATGAATAATCCGTGTAGTTGGTAAGACGCATTATGAATCACACCTTTTTTCTATTAATAGTTCTATTATACATATTGCTTGTTATGGAACCAATTGTGACAACTTTTTAAAAGATGTATTTAAAATATTGCTTTAAATTTGGAAACGGTATATTTTAAAGATGTATTTAAAATATTGCTTTAAAATTGAAGGGTGGAGATATTAATGTTAAAACAAGAGACGATTAAAATCATCAAATCAACCATACCCGTATTAGAAATTCATGGAACCGCTATCACCACGCATTTTTATAAACGATTATTTGCTGAACATCCTGAACTACTTAACATTTTCAATCATGCTAATCAAGAGAAGGGAAGACAGCCTAAAGCACTCGCTAATGTATTATTTCAAGCAGCTAACCATATTGAACATTTAGAAAATTTAGCGCCGGCAGTTGCTACAATTGCTCATAAGCATCGAAGCTTAGGGGTTAAGAAGGAGCACTACCCAATCGTCGGGGAACATCTATTAGCAGCGATAAAAGAAGTTCTAGGTGATGCAGCAACAGAAGACATTATTACGGCATGGGCAGAGGCTTATGGAGTGATTGCCGCTATCTTTATTTCCACAGAAGAAGAGCTATACAATGCATCAGCATGGGCTGGATTTAAATCTTTTAAAGTAGTAAATAAGGTACCTGAAAGTGATCTTATCACTTCTTTTTATATTGAGCCAAATGATGGTATTACTTTACCAACCCACCAACCTGGCCAGTATGTAACGATTCGGGTAAATATAGCTGGCGAAAAATACGACCATAACCGTCAATATAGCTTATCAG
Source organism: Cytobacillus sp. FSL R5-0569 (assembly GCF_038007265.1). Lineage (NCBI taxonomy): Bacteria > Bacillati > Bacillota > Bacilli > Caryophanales > Bacillaceae > Cytobacillus > Cytobacillus sp. FSL R5-0569. Next base: position 2,791,337 of record NZ_JBBOWW010000001.1, on the reverse strand, counting down.
GAAAACCATCAGAAAAGACGTATCGTATATCTGTTAAAAGAGAAGAACATGGTAAAGTCTCTAACTGGTTACATGACCATGTGCAAATAGGAGACAGTTTGGATGTTAGTGCACCAGCTGGTGAATTTGTATTATCATCCCAAGCAGAGACACCAGTGGTATTCATCAGTGGTGGTGTTGGAACCACACCATTATTGAGTATGCTTCATACATTAGAAGGGACAAAGCGAGAAGTAAGTTTCCTTCATAGTTGTAAGAACAAAAACTTACATGCGTTTGGAGATGAAGTGAGGCCGTTGATAGCAGGAATTGAAAATGGGCGTTTCCTAGTAAAATATAGTGATGACGAGGGCAGATTAGATAGTGAGGATTTAAAGCAACATATTAGTGAGGAAGCAGAGTACTATCTATGTGGTCCTATCAATTTTATGGAAAATATGAAGGAACAATTATTGATGTTAGGTGTGGAAAATTCGCATATTCATCTTGAACTGTTTGGTCCAGCCGTTCCTCTAAAAGAAAAGATCAATATGTAAAAGAAGAGCTTTTGAAATATTTCAGTAGAAAAGAGATGAAAACTCATCTCTTTTCTGTTTATTCAATTTTGCCTTTTCCCTTTCAACTTACACGATATAAATGAATAAATTAAAATCAATCCATTGTTAAGACCTTTCATCTCTTAGTAACCTTAATTGTATATTGTCGAGAAGTCCTTCATCAACAAATGAGTTCCTTTCGAAATGTATAAAAAGGCTAAAATGTTAAAGAATATATTTATCAATTATGAGAGGTGAATCATATGGAAACAAAGAGGATAAAACAAATACTTTCATCATCGAGTGATGTAGAAGTTCAATACAATGGAACTTCTGTATGGATAGATAAGTTACATGAAGATGATAAAACAGTTACTGTTCATTTAAGAGGAATTCCTTTAGAAGAAAGAACAGAAGTAGATATTTCAGACCTTAATGAAGTGTAATTACAATTCAACATGTTAGAGTGTAGGTAGATACTGCTACCTACCTTTTTATTTATAGTGGAGAAATGAACCATATTTAAAATTTCTTTCACTTTACATAGGGTACCGGGGTATAATATAATATGTGTAAGGGAGGCGATTCAATGGGATATGAAGAAGATCAGGTAAGAGAAGAAACAATGTGCCTAGAGCATGCAGATAGACGAAGTCATCATTCAGATAAAGTAAAAAAGAATTTAGTCACTCGATTGAATCGTATCGAAGGACAAATTCGAGGTATTAAAGGTCTAATTGAAAAAGATACGTATTGTGATGATGTGATTACACAAATATCCGCAACACAATCTGCCTTAAATAGTGTCGCTAAGATTTTACTTGAAGGTCATTTAAAAGGGTGTGTCATTGATCGGATAAATGAAGGTGACGAAGAAGTGTTAGATGAATTTCTTATTACAATTCAAAAATTAATGAAAAAATAGGAGGATTTTAAACATGGAAAACGTAATTTTACATGTAGAAGGAATGTCTTGTGGTCACTGTGTGAAAGCGGTGGAAAGTAGTGTTGGTGAACTTAAAGGAGTAGACACGGTTAAAGTAGATTTAAATAGAAAAGAAGTCAAAGTTGCTTTTGATGCTTCATCTGTAAAGCTTGATCAAATTAAAGAAACAATTGATGATCAAGGTTATGAAGTTAAATCTTAATCGTGCAGCTTTGCACGATTTATTTTAAATGTTTATATAGGGTAGTAGGGTATAGTATTTAAAGAAAGGTGTGGTAGGAGCATATGTCTAATCAAGACGATTCTCACCAAAAAATTCATTTGCCAATTACGGGAATGACTTGTGCTGCCTGTTCTGCGCGAATCGAAAAAGGGTTAAGTAAAATGGATGGTGTAAACGAAGCGAATGTGAATCTCACTTCTGAAATAGCAACCATTTCCTATAACCCTCAAATAGTAGGAGAACATGCATTTCAGCAGAAGATTAAAGATCTAGGCTACGAAGTTGTTTTAGAGAAAGCTGAGTTTGATATTTCAGGAATGACTTGTGCTGCTTGTTCTGCGCGAATCGAAAAAGTTTTAAATAAACAGTCCGGTATTGCGCAGGCAAACGTGAACTTAGCTTTAGAAACAGGTACTGTAGAATACAATCCTGAACAGGTTTCAGTTGAAGAAATTATTGCAAAGGTAGATAAGATTGGGTATAGCGCTTCGCTAAAAACAACAGCCAGTGCAAATGATGTGAGGGAACAGCATATTAAAAAGCAGCAAAAGAAATTTATCGCTGCTGCTATCCTTTCTCTACCATTACTTTGGACGATGGTTGGGCATTTTGAATTCACTTCATTCATTTTTCTACCAGATTTTTTAATGAACCCTTGGATACAGTTAATTTTGGCGACACCTGTACAATTTATTATCGGTTGGCAATTTTATACTGGTGCATATAAATCATTGAAATCTGGTAGCGCGAATATGGATGTACTTGTTGTATTAGGTACTTCTGCAGCTTACTTTTATAGTTTGTTTCTAACATTACAATCGATGAATGCAACACATGGTCATCATGTTGAGCTCTATTATGAAACGAGTGCGATTATTATTACCCTTATTTTGTTAGGGAAATTATTTGAAGCACGTGCAAAAGGAAGATCATCAGAAGCAATAAAAAAATTAATGAATTTAAAGGCTAAAAAAGCCGTTGTATTAAAAGAAGGGAAGGAAACCATTGTCCCTGTTGAGCAAGTAATGCAAGGCGATATGGTTATCATTAAGCCTGGTGACAGAATTCCTGTAGATGCAGTAATCATTGAAGGGCATTCAGCAGTTGACGAATCAATGTTAACAGGAGAAAGCGTGCCAGTTGATAAGAAAGCTGGTGATGAAGTAATAGGAGCAACTGTAAACAAAAATGGCCATTTAACAGTTGAAGCAACAAAGGTTGGAAAAGATTCAGCGCTTGCGCAAATTATTAAAGTAGTCGAGCAAGCACAAGGGTCAAAAGCACCTATTCAGCGGTTAGCCGATAAGATTTCGGGCATCTTTGTTCCCATTGTGGTAGCTATTGCCCTTGTTACCTTCTGTATATGGTTTCTTTTCTTGCAACCGGGTGATGTAGCTAGTGCGTTAGAAAAAATGATTGCTGTACTCGTCATTGCTTGTCCTTGTGCACTAGGATTAGCGACGCCTACTTCAATTATGGCAGGGTCTGGCCGTTCAGCCGAGATGGGTGTTTTATTTAAAGGTGGAGAGCATCTCGAGATGACACATGAAATTACAACTGTTGTGGTTGATAAAACAGGTACTGTTACAAATGGTCAGCCTGTATTAACCGATATCATAGTCGAGCCTGGAACAAATGAGGCCCATTTCCTTTCCATTGTTGCTGCGAGTGAGAAGTCATCTGAACACCCTCTTGCTGAAGCCATTGTGAAAGGGTTAGAGGAGAGAAATATAGAAAAAGTAAAAAGTGAATATTTCGAAGCGCTACCGGGTTATGGTATCTCTGCGAAAGTTACAGGAAAAGATGTACTGATTGGTACAGTTAGATTAATGGTAGAGAATGGGATAGACTCCTCTTGGTTCTCGAAACAAATGAAAGAATTAGAAGGTGAAGGAAAAACAGCTATGCTTGTGGCTATTAACGGTAGAGCAAAAGGCCTCCTTGCTGTAGCTGATACGATAAAAGATTCATCAAACGAAGCGATTCAAAGGCTACATGATATGGGGTTAGAAGTTATTATGATGACTGGAGATAACCAGTTAACCGCACAAGCCATTGCTAAAGAAGTAGGTATATCAAAAGTCATTGCAGAAGTCTTACCAGAAACGAAAGCAGAAGAAGTAAGAAAGCTACAAAGTCAAGGGAAAAAGGTAGCGATGGTAGGAGATGGTATTAACGATGCCCCAGCATTAGCAACTGCCGATATCGGCATGGCTATCGGTACAGGTACAGATATTGCCATGGAAGCAGGAGACATTACACTTATGCGTGGTGATCTAAATAGTATTGCTGATGCAATCATGATGAGTAAAAAAACCATTCGTAATATTAAACAGAATCTTTTTTGGGCGTTTGGCTATAATACAATCGGTATTCCTATTGCAGCTGCAGGTTTCTTAGCACCATGGTTAGCAGGTGCTGCGATGGCGTTTAGCTCTGTGTCCGTTGTATTAAATGCACTTCGTTTGCAACGTGTAAGATAAAAATAACAAGTTCCGTATGAATTTCTATAAAACATTCTATACAATAAACTGAATGAGAAAAACAAGCTAATTTAAATAGTTAGTTTGTTTTTCTATTTTTATAGAAGACATGAAGAAGATTGGTAAAAAAATTTTGTCCTTTAAGATAAATTATTTTCTTTTAATATGGAATATACCTTTAATTAATTTTTGCCCCACAACTTTAACACCATTGATTTATTTCAACAATTCTATGATTTTTTAATTTATTTACCAAAAAACTATTACTTTTCTGGTTTAAGCATACTCGTTTGAAGGTAAAAAAGTAGAGTTGGTCAGCTTGAACAATTTTTAATGGATTTCAAGACTTTTTTACACAAATAAGAAATGCTATTATTTATTATGGTCTTAAATTTACCGCTAAAAGAACGAAATGTATATTTTAGATTTAGATAAAAGAAATAAATTGTATTCTATGAAATGATGTGATATGATTACTCATACAATCTCAGATACAATATATAGTTATTTTTTTACTTCTTAACAACTACATATAGTAATTGGTTGAAGGAGTCCAAATGGACTTAAAATGGGAATCCGGATAAGCCGGAGCTGTACCCGCAACTGTAAGTGTGACGAAAAGAGGAAACCACTGTTCTTTTGAAAGAATGGGAAGGCTCTTAGTAGATTGATACACAAGCCAGGATACCTGCCTTCTTAATCAAAAGTTTCAATTCTTCGGGGCTTGAGAAGATGAAACGACAGTTGATGAAAAGAGTGTATTGTACACTTGTATTTATACTGTCGTTTGATCCGCTCAAGGTGTAACTGGGGCGGTTTTTTTTATGCCTAAATTTGATAGAAATAGTTTGAAGGAGGAAGGAATTTGAAAACAATGATTGATACGACAGTCAATTTTGAACAATTATATCAACAATTCAACAACTTACCAATTAGTGCGTTAGAAAAGCGTGCAGATCAATTAAATCACTTAGAGTTAGATAGTTTCTACGATCAGTTAATACTAGAATGTCTTTCTTACATAAATGTTAATGAACCTGATTGGACATATGTGGCTGCCCATTTATATTTAAAGAAGATTTATCAACAAGCAGCTGAGAACCGAGGGTACAGTGGTCAGGCTTATGGTGATTTTCATTCTTTAATTCAACAATTAAGTGATATTGATATTTATAGTCCTATTTTATTATCTAGTTATACAAAAGAAGAAATTGATGAATTAGGCAAAGAAATTGTCCCTGAAAGAGATCAGCTCTTTACTTATCTCGGGATCAAAATGCTTACGGATCGTTATGTAGCAAAAGATCGCCAAAAGAGGATTTTTGAATTGCCTCAAGAACGCTGGATGGTTATTGCAATGATTCTTATGCATCAAGAAGAAAAAAATCGGCTGCAATTAGTAAAAGAAGCTTACTGGGCAATGAGTAACTTATTTATGACCGTAGCTACACCAACTTTATCTAATGCAGGTAAGAATTGGGGACAACTATCTAGCTGCTTTATCGAAACAGTTGATGATAGTCTAGATTCAATTTATGACAGTAATACAGACATTGCTGCACTATCTAAAAATGGTGGTGGAATCGGCGTTTATTTAGGTAAGATTCGTAGTAGAGGTAGTATGATTAAAGGGTTCAAAGGCGCTTCATCTGGGGTGCTTCCATGGATGAAACAACTAAATAATACAGCTGTAAGTGTCGATCAACTTGGACAAAGACAAGGGGCAATTAGCGTTTATTTAGACGTTTGGCACAAGGATATCTTCTCTTTCCTTGATGCAAAGTTAAATAATGGTGATGAAAGATTGCGTACACATGATTTATTTACCGGTGTATGTCTACCTGATTTATTCATGGAAAAAGTAGAAGAGCGTAGTAACTGGTATTTATTTGACCCACATGAGGTTCGACAAAAAATGGGCTTCTCACTAGAAGATTATTATGATGAAGAAGTTGGTGCAGGTACTTTTAGAATGAAATATCTAGAATGTGTCAATAATGAAGAGCTATCGAAGAAGGAAATTCCTGCTATCGATATTATGAAGTCTATCATGCGTAGTCAATTAGAAACTGGAACACCATTTATGTTCTATCGGGATGAAGTGAACCGTATGAATGCAAACGCACATGCAGGTATGATCTATTGTACAAATCTTTGTACTGAAATCGTTCAAAATCAAAGTGTAACAACAAGAGAAGAAGAGTATACAAAAGATGGTAAAATTGTCATCGAGAAAACACCTGGAGATTTCGTCGTATGTAACCTGTCTTCTATTAACCTTGCCAAAGCAGTGAATGAAGCAGTCATAGAACGATTGATTCCTATTCAAGTAAGAATGCTGGACAATGTAATTGATATTAATAAAATCCCTGTTATCCAAGGGCAGTTAACGAATAAAAAGTATCGCGCGATCGGCTTAGGTACTTTCGGCTGGCATCATTTATTAGCTACTAATAAGGTCGTTTGGGAAAGCCCTGAATCATTAGAATTTGCAGACCGACTTTACGAGAAAATTGCTTACTTAACAATTGAAAGTTCTATGAATCTAGCTGAGGAAAAGGGAGCCTACCCCGCATTCAATGGTTCAGATTGGCAAACAGGTGCCTATTTCGAAAAAAGAGATTACCTGAATGCTGATAGCGAACTTGATTGGCAAGGACTAATGGAAAAAGTGAGAGCAAAAGGAATTAGAAACGGCTATTTACAAGCGGTAGCACCAAATGCGTCAACTGCATTAATTGCAGGTAGTACACCGAGTATTGATCCAATCTTCAACAAGCAATACTCAGAGGAGAAAAAAGACTATCGTATTCCTGTAACTGCACCAGACCTAAACGCTCAAACTACGTGGTACTATAAATCTGCTTACCATATCGATCAAAAATGGAGCATTGCTCAAAATGCGAAACGTCAAAAGCATATTGACCAAGCAGTGTCATTTAATCTTTATATTAAAAATACGATTAAAGCAAAGGAATTATTAGATCTTCACGTATCGGCATGGAAAAACAGGCTGAAAACAACGTATTATTTACGTTCTACTTCCACAGATATTGAAGATTGTGAATCATGCTCTAGCTGATTTCACCGAGAGGAGAATGAAATAAATGAACACTTTAAATAAACGTCCCATTATGAATCATGAAGCACCAAACCGTTCAACAGGTATTATTAATGGAGAATGTTCGAACGTTTTAAACTGGGATGATGTAAGATTTTCCTGGGCTTACCCTAAATATAAAAAGATGTTATCTAATTTCTGGACACCATTTGAAATTAATATGTCTCAAGATATTAAGCAATTCCCTGAGTTATCTGAGGACGCACAAGAAGCCTTTTTAAAGATTATCGGTTTACTAGCGTTACTAGATAGCATTCAAACTGACTATGCTGGGAAGACAGCAGATTATTTAACAGATTCTAGTCTTTCAGCGTTAATGATTATTCTTGCACAACAAGAAGTTATTCATAATCACTCGTATTCTTATATTCTTTCTTCGATCGTTTCAAAAAGTAAGCAAGATGAGGTCTTCGATTATTGGCGTACAGAACCAACATTAAGAGAACGAAATGATTTTATTACAAATGGTTATAAAGATTTTGTAAAAGAACCGACGGCGGAAAATATGTTAAAATCAATCGTTTATGATGTAGTATTAGAAGGCTTATTCTTCTATTCCGGTTTCGCTTTCTTCTATTATTTAGCGAGAAATCAAAAAATGGTATCTACATCAACGATGATTAACTATATTAATCGTGATGAACAAATTCACGTTGATTTGTTTGTAAAAATCTTTAAAGAAATCTTAAACGAGCATCCTGAATTAAACACACCAGAATTGCAACAATTTGTAAAAGATACCTTTAGAAAAGCTGCAGATCTCGAAATTGAATGGGCACGTGAGGTAATCGGTGATAAAATGGATGGTATTCTTATTACTGACCTTGAAGCATACATCAAATTTTATGCCAATGTCCGCAGTAATCAATTAGGATTTGAACGACCGTTTGAAGGATTCCGTAAAAATCCACTCCGTTGGATTGTTGCTTATGAAGAGGTAGATCAAGGCAAATCTGATTTCTTCGAACAAAAATCAAGACAATATACAAAAGTGAATCAAGTCGATAATGGATTTGATGAATTATAAGTTTTATAATAAACCTTGCATATCATATGCAAGGTTTATTATTTCTTCTTAATAATTGAAGAAATGATAAGCTTTAAGAAGAAGAGGTGTTTCTTGTGAGAAAAATTTTAATTGTTGATGATGATCAACATGTTCGCTATTTAATGAAGGATAGTTTACAAAAAGAAGGCTATCACACCACTGAGGCAAAAGATGGACAGGATGCGATGGCAATATTAGAAACGGAAGTAGTCGATCTTGTTATTGCGGATATAATGATGCCGAACATGGATGGCTATCAACTAACAAAAACGATTCGTAGGGATTTTGACCTCCCGATTATCCTGCTTACGGCAAAGGGACAATTAGATGATAAAGCAAAGGGATTTTCAGTCGGTACAGATGATTATGTGGTAAAGCCATTTGAGCCGAAAGAGTTATTATTCCGTGTCAATGCTTTATTACGAAGATATGGTAAGGTAGGAACAACGAGTATCAAGCTCGACCGATTATATATCAATAAAAAAAGCTATGAAATTGAAGTGAGCAATAAAACCTATCTATTACCACTGAAGGAATTTGAGTTATTATATTTTCTGGCCGCTAACCAAAATAGAGTGTACAGTAGACAGCAATTAATTGAACAAATCTGGGGCATTGATTTTTCTGGGGATGAAAGGACCGTTGATGTACATATTAAACGTTTACGTAGCCGCTTATCTAAGTTAGAGGTGGATGTAATAATAAAAACGATTCGTGGTATCGGTTATTCATTGGAGATAGCCAAATGAAAACACTTTACTCAAAAATTGCTCTCACAACCATTTGTATTATGCTTCTAAGCAGTGTCATTTCATTTATTTTGAGCAATGCATATTATCAACAAACATTAAAGCCCAAAAACGATGCCAAAGTGACAGAAATGGCGAAAGCTACTATTACCTTCATGGAGGAGAATCCACAAATCAATAAGGAACTATATCTTACGCATATCAGCTCTTTTGGTTATCAAATATTTGTAACTGATGGTCTTGGAGAGGAATCTTTTTATGGAGCGGAGTATCGCGAACATAATTTAAGTAGTGCTGCTGTTCAACAAGTCTTGAATGGTCGGATTTATCACGGTATTAATCTCTTTCCACATGCTACATTTGTGACCGGTTTTTTTGCTAACGAACTTAAAAATACTGTCGGTGTACCATTTACTTATCAAGGAAGGGAGTATGCTCTTTTTCTCAGACCTGACATTTCCCTTTTATTTAGCGAAATGCACATTATGTTTGCTTGGTTATTGATTGGTATCCTCTTATTAAGTATTTTATTCGTGTTCATCAGTACAAAGTATATTGTAAAGCCGATTAGAAAGTTAAATGAAGCAACAACAGTAATTGCTAATGAAGAGTACAGTATTGAGTTACATACTAATAGAAAAGATGAAATTGGTTCTCTTACTCAAAGTTTTATGAAAATGACGAAAAAATTAGAAGCAGCAAATGAAATGCGCAAAGAATTTATTACAAATATCTCACATGATATTCAATCGCCTTTATCAAATATAAAAGGTTACTTACATCTTTTTAAGGAAAAGAAAAGAACAGATGAAGAAATGAATCAAATGACTATGATGGAAGAAGAAGTAACCCGTTTGTCTGTTTTAACAAATCAATTGTTATTATTATCTTCTATCGACTATAGGAAAGATATGGTGAATATCGTTTTATTTAATATGAGTGAACAAATAAAGTTAGTGATTAAACAATATCAGTGGCATTTAGAAGACAAAGGCATGATGCTAAGTTATTCATTGCCTGAATGTATGATCGAAGGGGACCCCTCCTTGCTTTATTCTGTTTGGGAAAATTTACTCACAAATAGCATTAAATATGGAAAGGAAAATGGGGATATTTCCATTATTCTTAAAGAAGAAGGGGGCTGGATAAAAGTACAATTTCAGGATAATGGTATTGGGATGAATCAGGAGGAAATGAAAAAGGTTTTCAATCGTTTTTATCGTTCCGACCTTTCTAGAAATCGTTCCATTGCTGGTTCTGGCTTAGGACTTTCCATTGTTTATTCAATCGTAGATCTTCACCAAGGAGAAGTGCGAGTTGAAAGTGAAGAAGGAGAAGGAACGATTTTTACAATTATGCTACCAAAACAATCGAATTAGTAAAACATTTCTATTGTAAACCATTGTTCATACTCCGTTCATATTCATTCTATAACCTTATTTTGTCAGTCATAAAAGGTGAGATAGGACATATGATGACAAAATAAAATCAAATGAATGAAGATGAAAAGGGTGAGTGTCAATTGAATAAATTTAGCAAAATATTACTCAGGTTTTCTGCTATCTTTGCAGTGATAGGTGCTTTTCTAGGATCACATATGGCCGGAGCAGGTAGTTATGCTTTCAAACCCATCCATGCTCATAGTTTAGTTGTTGGCTGGCTATCACTTTTCGCATGGGCGGTATATTATCAATTATTTACTCCAAAGATAAGATTCCTTGCAAAATTACATGTCACTAGTGCCATTATCGGCACCATTGGTTTAACAGCTGGAATGGCTATGTTTATCTTTAAGCCAGGTTTTATGCCAGAGATGATTAATACGGTTTTTTATATTGTTGGAGGAAGTATCCTATTGATTAGCTTTGTTCTTTTCTTATTACTTACTTTTACAAAACATGAAAGTGATATTAAAAAATAGCTTTCAGCTGTAGGTTTTAGAAAAAATAAATGACGCTTAGAAATTGATAGGTGGATGGTGAGTTCTTCTTGTTGACTTCATACCGATAGGGGTATAGAATATGAGGGTGAATATAACATCCTAGGGGGAAAAATGCTTACGTTTATTAGTATACTCTTAATCATTTTACTTTTGACTTTTATATATAGTAGATATTTGCCGGTATTAGGTGTGAAGGCACAAGTGTTACAAGACAATCATGATAGTGATGTTCGGATTGTTGATGTGAGAGACTATAATGAAAAAGTAGATCAGGCTCATCATCGTCTCCATATTCCAATTGCTTATCTCCATCGCTTTTATCATGAAATCGATGGAAAGAGCGTACACGTTATTGCTTCATCAAAAATAGAAAAAAACATGAGCATTCGATTTCTTAGAAGAAAAGGATATAAGGTGTCAGGATACACACTATGCAATGAATGTTGAACAATATAAATATAGAAAAGTAGTGCCACAGATTAAGTGATCTGTGGTTTTTTGTTGAAATGTAATTTCATTTGTTTCTAAAACTGTAAGAAGAGTGATATAAGGGCGAATTCTTGCTTTTAGAAAAAGCCCCCAGAATAAAAATATCCTAAATGAGAGAAACGCTGCTCTCAGACGAAACCCCAAGAATGAGAGCGCCGTATAAGTAATAGTTCCTTTGCAAAACAGAAAATAACAGTTAATAACCACAGCTCAAATTTTGAATAACGCTGCAAAATAAAATCCTCTTCTACACACTACGCTCAAAAAAATACTTAAATACTCGTATTTTCTACATTAATTATTCTCTCATTTAGTTTTCTTAACTTTTCTTCATTCATTTGATACTGCATGATGAGTTGTTGTATGGCGAGCATATTTTCTTCAATTTTAAGGTGGTTGTCATTCAATGTATATTGTGTTCTTAAATGAAAATAGTCCTCTTCATTAGGTTGCTTTGATGGCTGTTTCAGATGCAGTATAGTATCTTGCAATAATCTCATTAAGTAAGGTGATGGTGTAAGCTCTTTCAAAGAAAGGTTTACAAGCTGGAATAAGTGGATGAACGCTTGTTTTAGGATATTTAAATGCCTTTCTTTCTGCCTTAGGTAAAATACATCCTTCCTAGAAAATTTATGAAAGCGCCATTCATCTTTTTGATATTGTATCAGCTGTTGGTAATGTGCTATTTCTTCCTCAATCTTTGCAATGACTTGTTTGATCTCGTTTCTGCTGCTATTTCCTTGTTTGATGTTGTTCGTCACATATACAAGAATATTTTCCATACGATTCATTAACTGAGTAGACGTTTTGCTTATTTTTAGTAAATAATTCGGGGGTAAAATAAATATATTTACACAAGTTGAAATTAATAAACCAAGTGTTGTACCTCCAAGTCTCATTAACAATGTTGCCATATAAGCTTCTTGGACAATTGATATCATGGCCATACCGGTTAAAGCGGCAACAAGTAGGCCATCTTCTAGTTTTAACTTCGTACATATCATCAAAGTGAAAACGGCTGTTAGAGCGTAAGCCAACGAACTATCTGAAAAGATAAAGGTAAATAAAACGGCGAAAGAAGCTGCAATAGAAGAAGCTTGAAATCTAGCTGGTGCTTTGCGAATGGATTCTTTCGCCGTAGGCTCAATCGTAACGAGAGCGGTAATGACTGCAAAGGTTGGTGGCCATGTAAATAGCTGACATAGAAATGCAGTAATAAAGACAGAAATGCCTGTTTTGAAAATTCGTCCTCCAAATAGTCTGATCATAGTTAGTATCCTCTTTCTATTTGCCTTACATTTATAATGAAGGAAGTTTAAGTAAACACGCTGCATTAACAGAATGACCAATTGAACCTTTTTCAATCACAAGAAAGAAAAAAATATAAAAAAGAGAAGGCTCATTTGTAATTCCTCCTATCGGTATTTTGGGCAGTTATAGAGAAATTATTGCAAACAAGTAGATTTGAAATAAAAATGTCATACTATGTTCGCTTTTGTTTGGTTTTAATTGGTAAAACAGAGTATGGTATACTGAATAATAAGAATACTCTATTAATAGGGAGGGCAACTCTATGATTCAATTTCCAAAACCTGAGATGGATCAGTTTTTAAAAACGTTAAGCATTAATGATTTTGTCGTCAATTCCGATGAGTCCCAAGTTGTGTTTAGTACAAATTTAAATGGCTACTATAATTTATGGGCAATGAATTTGCCGCAACAATTTCCAGTTCAGTTAACATTCAAAAATCAAGTGTGCATGGGTCTCCTCTATGATAAAAATAGCAAGTTTATACTTGCGGGTTTTGATCATGATGGGGATGAGTGTGCGCAATATTATGCAGTCCATCCAAGTGGTGGGAAATTGAAACAACTAATCAATAATGAAAAAACGAGGAATTTTAATCCCTTATTATCAAAAGATAGCCAATATTTATATTATAGTTCGGGTAAAGATAATCCAACTTATTTAAATGTTTATAGATATCATATAGAAACGGAGAAAGAAGAACTTTTCCTAGAGGGTAAAGAAGGTATGACCTTTCTAGATAGTTGGAGTCCAAATGAAGAGAGTTATATTTCATCTACTGTATATGCCAATACGCATTCTCTCTCTTATGTACATACGGAAAGTGAAAAGCTTTGTTTAACTGAAAAAGAGGAAGAGGCGCATACTGTAACTGGATCTTTGTTTACTACGGAAGACACGATTTATTTGATCACCAACTTTAAAGAAAATTTCACTTATTTGGCCGAATTTAATATCATGACAAAGCAATTTCGTAAAGTCATCGGGCTTGACCATGAAAGTTTCTCTTCCATTCATTATGATAAGCGTAATCACATCATCTATTTAACTTCCGAAAAAGGAGTGGAGGATTTTCTTTATGCTTATTCACTAGATCATAATACCTTACAAAAGATAGAAATCCCTTGTGATATCATTGAAAAATTAGTTGTTCATGACTCAGGAAATTTATATCTTTTAGGAAGAAGCGCTATTAAACCGCATAATATTTATCAATTCAAAAAGGGTGAAAAGTGGAAGCAGTTAACTGAATATCACGTACCAGGTGTGGAAGAATCAGAGCTTGTCGAGCCGACAACGATTTACTATCCTTCATTTGATGGTTTAGAAATTGAAGCATTATGGTTTGAAGCAAATAAAGAGGTAAATAATGGCGAAGTTATATTTTGGCCACATGGTGGACCCCAAGCAGCAGAGAGAAAATCTTTTCGTTCCTATTTTCAGTTCTTTATCAATCATGGATATAGCATCTTTGCCCCTAATTTTAGAGGGTCAACGGGTTATGGGCTGTCCTTTATGAAAATGGTAGAGGGTGATTGGGGAGATGGTCCTAGGTTAGATAATATAGCTGGTATAGAGTGGCTCATTGAAAAAGGTTATACAAAGAAAGGTGACATTCTATTAATGGGCGGAAGCTACGGCGGATATATGGCACTACTTTTACATGGTAGACATCCAGATTATTTTAAAGTGGTGGTCGATATCTTCGGACCTTCTAATTTATTTTCGTTTATAGAATCAGTTCCAGAAGATTGGAAACCGATTATGGATCAATGGGTTGGAAATCCCATAAAAGATAAGGAAAAACTCACTGAATATTCCCCTATTACTTATTTGGAAGCTATGACTAAACCGATGCTCGTTATTCAAGGAGCAAATGATCCCCGTGTAGTGAAAGAGGAATCTGATCAAATTGTGCAAGCATTGAGGGAAAAAGGACGTGAAGTTAAGTATATTTTATTACAAGATGAGGGACATGGATTTTCTAAAAAAGAAAATGAGCAGCTTGTGTTTGAAGAAGTTCTCTCTTTTTTTGATCAGCACACAAAGAAAACCGCCGATACGAATAGTTAATCCACGTTCCAAGCTAGGAGGAAATATAGTGAAATTATTTCCTCTATTTTCTTACCATGTGAAGAGGTGAAGATAGTAGATGATTGTAAAGAATCGTAATCTTTTATTGACAGTAGAGACAACGCTCACTGGTGAGATTATTTCGATGAGCGAATCATTACGTATCTTGATAAAAGGGAAGCCTTCTACATATATTGACGACCTATTTCCTAGATGGAATGCGTATGGTAATGAAAAGATAAAGGTTGCCTTTTTAACGGATGAAGATTTTCTTCTGTTTATCAGAAGTCAATCAGGACAACATCACTACTTATATATAGGGATTCTATCTTCCGAATTGTCTCAATTAATGAATAAAGTAAGTGACTTGATGAAGGCAAATACGCTACTAGAAGCAATAATAGAAAACTCTTACGATGGTATTTATTTAACCGATCGAAACGGTAATACCATTTTAACCAATTCCGCAATGGAGAGAATTACAGGGATACCAAAAGACTATTATATGAACAAAAAGGTCGATGCTTTAATTGAAAGAGGAATTCTCGAGAGTTCGTTAACGAAAAGGGTGATAGAAAAGAAAGAAACGATTTCACATGTCCAATTTAATCGAGCTGGCAATGAGTCGTTGCTTCTTACAGGAAGTCCAGTTTTTGACGATACGGGTGAAGTAGAAAGTGTTGTCACAAATATTAGAGATTTATCACAGTTGATAGAACTACAAAATGCTCTAAAAGAAGCGAATAAATTAAACCTCTCTTACCGTCAAGAAATTGAAAGGTTAAAACAAAACATTAACATACATCAGCAATCGATTGTCATAGAAAGTGAAAAAATGAAGCATGTATACGAAACCGCTGAAAGGATTGTTAATGTGGATGCCACAGTTCTTCTTCTTGGTGATACAGGCGTAGGAAAAGATGTTCTTGCTAAATATATTTACGAAACAAGCAATAGAAGAATGAAGGGCAAATATATTAAATTAAACTGTGGTGCGATTCCAGAAGAATTAATTGAATCTGAGTTATTCGGTTATGAAAAAGGTGCTTTTACAGGTGCAGATAAACAAGGGAAACCAGGGATGTTTGAACTAGCCGATGAAGGGGTTTTATTTTTAGATGAGATTGGGGAATTACCGTTGGCTTCACAAGTCAAATTGTTAAGAGTTATTCAGGAAAAGGAAATCCAACGGGTAGGCGGAACGAAGACGAAGAATGTAAATGTAAGGCTCATTGCTGCGACCAATAGAGATTTAAAAGAGATGGTGAATAAAGGTCTTTTTCGCGAAGATCTATATTATCGATTAAATGTGATTACCATTGAAATCCCTTCTTTAAAGGATCGGCGGGAGGATATTTATCCTCTAATCGAATATTTCTTAAAACAGACGAACGAAAAGTATCATTTCAACAAGGATCTACATAATGATGTAAAAAAATTTTTATATCATTATCAATGGCCAGGCAATATTCGTGAATTAGCCAACCTAATTGAGAGATTGGTTATTGTCTCACAAGAGTCTATCATTACAATGAATGATCTTCCACCAGAATATCAGCGAGAAATAGATTTTCCATATGAAAATGAAAAAATAGAGACATTAAAGGATGTAGTAGAAGCAGCAGAAAAAAAAGCTATTATGAAAGCTTTAAAAAAATGTACAACAACCTATGAGCTCGCATCCGCTTTGCATACAAGCCAGCCGACAATTTCAAGAAAGCTTAAAAAGTATGGAATAGAGTTGATTCATTTGTGAATCAACTCTATTCTTTTTTGAATCAAAAAAGTAAGCGTTTACTTTTTTGCTGATTTAAATAATGCGGAAAAAATAACTATATAACTTGTGTTAAAGCTATTCATTAACGATTTATCATGAGTTAAAAATGATGGCATGGTTTTTGCATCTATATTAATAAAGCAAACAAAGGAGTGATCTTATGTTCACAGTTCAAAACCAAGAAATCGATCAAATCGTGCAGATGGTTCACCAATTTGTCGAGAAGGAAGTAGAGCCTTTAGCACAACAAATTGAAGATGAGGACCGTATACCAGATTCTTTGGTTCAGCAAGTGAAGGAACTTGGATTATTTGGGATGAGTATACCAGAAGAGTATGGGGGTATTGGTCTTGGCATGGTTGGGAAAACCGCTGTATTAGAACAATTAGGTCGCACGCATAATGGTTTTGTTAGTTTAATTAGTGCACACACAGGTATTGGTAGTACAGGTTTAGTAAGGCTTGGCTCTCCTTACTTGAAAGAAAAATACTTACCTGCTTTAGCATCAGGAGAAAAAATTGCTTGTTTTGCCCTTTCAGAGCCTGGGGCAGGTTCTGATGCTACTAATCTTGCGACAAAAGCAGAAAAAAAGGGAGATAAGTGGATTCTTAATGGGTCAAAACATTTCATCACGAATGCGCCTGTAGCAGATGTATTTACGGTCTTTGCTGTTACAGATAAAGACAAAGGCGCAAAGGGGATTACTGCCTTCTTAATAGAAAAAGATTTTCCTGGATTTACAGTAGGAAAAAAGGATAAAAAAATGGGTTTAAAAGGTTCATATACTGCACAATTATTATTTGATCAATGTGAAGTGCCAGAAGAAAATGTTATAGGAGAAGTGGGTCTCGGATATGTAGCTGCACTAACTATTTTAAGTGAAGGACGGATTGGGTTAGCGGCAAGGGCAGTTGGATCTTGTGATAAACTCATTGAATTATCAGCGAAATATGCGAATGAACGTATTCAGTTCGGTAAACCAATTGCAAAGAATCAAGCAATACAATGGATGTTAGCTGATATGGCAACAGAAACAGAAGCAGCAAGAACATTAACATTAAAAGCCGCCCATTTAGTCGATCAAGGCAAGAAAGTTGTGAAAGAATCCTCAATGGCTAAACTTTACGCGTCTGAAGTGTTTAATCGAGTGGCTGACAAAGCAGTGCAAATTCATGGTGGCATGGGCTACGTCGCTGATTATCCTGTTGAAAGGTATTATCGTGATGCAAGAATAACGAAAATCTATGAAGGCACAAATGAAATCCAACGGCTAATTATCGCAAGAGATATATTAAAAGACTATATGTGACACATAAAGGAGGAATGTGTCTTGAGTAATCTCTCATTAAAAAGAGTATGGGAAAAATATTATGAAGATCGGTTACCAAATTTCCACATACCTCATATTGGCCTATATGAAATGCTAAAGGAAACTGCGCAGTCTTATCGAGATCATGTGGCTATCATTTTTAATTACGAAACACTTACCTATGAGGAACTGAAGAAACGAACGGACGCACTTGCTTCGTATTGGCAGAGTTGTGGGTTAAAAAAAGGGGATAGAATCGGGTTATGGCTCGGAAACCATCCAGATTATATCACTGCCTATTATGCTAGTCTTGCACTTGGTCTTATCATCGTGCCAATTAACCCAGCCTATACATCAAGAGAGGTATTGCAAGTGTTTCATGATACAGCATTACGCGCACTAGTGGTTGGTGAAAAATCAGTCACTGCACTGCAGAAAATTAGAGAAGTGTATGATTTAGAACATATTATGTATGCCACAAATGTCAGTATTAATAGGGAAGTATCTTCAATCGTTCATCATATGATAGATATTTTTAAAAATGGAAGTATCAAATTTACTGAAGCGTCTATAGATCCTAAAAACGATTTAGCCGTTATACAATACACAGGCGGAACAACGGGAACGATAAAAGGAGCCATGCTTACACATCATAATTTAATTGCGAATGTTTACCAAAGTTATGTGATGTATCGACAAAAAGTGGCTTTTGGAAATGAAACGATATTAGCGGCAACCCCGCTTTATCATGTGTATGCGATGACAAGTGCTATGAATGTAGGCATCTTTTTAGGAGCGCGAATCTTGCTCTTTGAACGATTTGACGTTGATGAGGTTTTAAATCAAGTGAAGAAATATGCACCAACCATGTTTCCAGGTGTCCCTAAAATGTATCTCTCTTTTATCCATCATCCAAATGTACGATTCGCAGGACTAAACTCTCTTAAAATATGTTCATCCGGTTCAGCGCCATTGCCAGTAGAGGTTATTAAACAATTCAAGCAATTAACTGGTTGTACCATCTTAGAAGGGTTTGGTATGTCGGAAACATCTCCAACGACTCACCGTACGCCAATAAATGGCACACATAAACATGGGAGCATCGGTATTCCTGTTCCTGATGTAGATTGTCGTATCGTTGATCAAAAACAGGAGGATTTGGGGATCAATCAGGTCGGTGAATTGGTCATTAAAGGTCCACAAGTGATGAAGGGTTATTGGAACAATGAGAAAGATACAGCCTCTACGTTACAAGATGGCTGGTTGTTTACAGGTGATTTAGCCACAGTAGACGAAGATGGGTATTTCTATATTGTCGGTCGTAAAAAAGAAATGATTCTTTTCTCGGGGTTTAATATTTATCCTCAAGAAGTGGAAAATGTCCTTTATGAACATCAAGGTATTGCTGAAGTTGCCGTAGTCGGTATCCCTGATTCTGAAAATGGAGAGATTCCGAAAGCATTTCTTGTCGCTAAAGAAGGTTATACGCTTCATCTTGAAGAAATTAAAGCATTTTGTTATACGAAACTAACACCTTATAAAGTACCGAGAGTTTTCGAAGAAAGAAGTCATCTACCAAGAAACGGTGTTGGTAAATTATTGAAAAGATTACTTGTGAAAGAAGAATTAGAAAGGAGAAATAAACGAGAATGACAAATATAAAAAAAGTTGGTGTGATTGGAGCGGGAGCAATGGGTGCACAAATTGCTGTTGTAGCAGCGCTTCATCAATATGATGTCGTGTTACAAGATATATCTAACGATCGTTTAATAAAAGCGAAAGAAGTGTTAGAAACACAGTTAGAAAAGAGGGTGAGAAAAGGAAGATTTTCGCGTGATGAGGTGGATAAAGCTTTCGAACATTTAACATTTACTACTGAAATTAATCAGTTACATGATGTAGATATTATCATAGAAGCTATTATTGAAGATTTAGAGGCAAAACAAACATTATTTCAATCCTTAGAAAAGATTGTCTCGGAAAATTGTATCATTGCGACGAATAGCTCCACTATAGTGAGTTCTAAATTGATAGATAAGTTAACCTATCAAAATCGTGTATGTAATATCCATTTCTTTAACCCCGTACTTGTGATGGAGCTTGTCGAAGTTGTTCAAGGTCCGCATACTTCAAAGGAAGTTGCACAGCAAGCGATGACATTCATTCAAAGTATCGGAAAAAAACCAGTACTTCTACAAAAAGAAATTTCAGGTTTCATCGCCAATCGTATCTTAGCGAGACTCATGGATGAGGCGATTTATTTATATGAACATGGATATGCCAGTTATGAAGAAATCGATTTCGTAGTCGAAAAGGCTTTAGGTCATCCTATTGGCCCATTTGCATTAATGGATTTAACTGGTCTTGATGTGAATTATGCTGTAAGGAAGCAAAGATATGCAGAAACAGGGCTAGAGGTGGATCGCCCGAAACAGTCGGTAGTAGAAAAAGTGGAAAAAGGTGAATTAGGTAGAAAAACAGGTAAAGGATGGTACGCATACGATCAACATGGTAAGAAAATAGAGAATATTCAAAAATAAAGGGAGGCCGATGATATGAGTTATACAGTAAGTGAAGATATCGAAGTGTTGAAAAAAGGTGTTAGAGAGTTTGTGCAAAATGAAGTGGAAGCGGTTGCGATGCAGATCGAAAAAGAGGATCACATCCCAGATAAAATTGTAGAAATGGCAAAAGAGCTCGGCTTATTTGGTTTAAGTATTCCAGAAGAATATGGTGGGTTAGGCATTGGGATGGTAGGCAAATGTGCATTGTATGAAGAAATTGGTGCCACGCATAATGGATTCACAACTTTGATTGGTGGTCATACGGGTATCGGATCAGTGGGCATTGTGGAAATGGGAAATGAATATCAAAAACAGAAGTACTTACCTGATATGGCTACAGGAAAGAAAATAGGCGCCTTCGCATTAACAGAGCCTCAGGCTGGTTCGAATGCCACTAATTTAAAAACGACGGCAGTACGTAAAGGCGATAAATATATTTTAAATGGGTTAAAACACTATATTACAAATGCACCTCAAGCAGATGTTTTTACGGTTATGGCTGTCACAGATCCATCTAAAGGTGCAAAAGGGATTACTTCTTTTATTGTAGAAAAAAGTTTTCCTGGTTTTCAAGTAGGAGCGATTGAACATAAAATGGGCCTTCGTGGTTCACATTCAGCAGAAATAATTATGGAAGACTGTGAAGTCCCAGTAGAAAATGTCCTGGGTGAAGAAGGGAGAGGCTATGTGAATGCATTAACGATTCTTGCCAACGGACGTGCAGGTTTGGCCGCCAGAAACTTAGGTTCCGCCCAAAAATTATTAGATCTTTCAATGACGTATGCAAAAGAACGGGTGCAGTTCAATGTGCCAATTATTGAGCATCAGGCCGTTGCTCATATGTTAGCGGAAATGGCTGTCGATATAGAAGCATTACGATCTTTTACGTACCGAGTAGCTACGATGGTTGATGAAGGGAAGAAAGTAATTAAGGAAGCAGCGATGATTAAATTATTCGGCTCAGAGGTATATAACCGTGTGGCTGATAAAGCCGTACAAGTCCATGGCGGGATTGGATACATTTCAGATTTTCCTATTGAACGGTTTTATCGTGATGCGAGAATTACGAGGATTTATGAAGGAACATCAGAAATCCAAAAAAATATCATCGCTGCTCAATTAAATAAAGAATATAACTAAGGGGGAAGAAAATGGACCTAAACAAAATCGTCATTGTAGATGGCGTAAGAACAGCGATTGGAAGGTATGGAGGAACATTACGTAATATATCTTCTAGCTACTTAGCATCCGATGTTATATCTGGCTTACTTAAACGTGTCAATGTGAGCCCATCGACTATTGAAGAAGTCGTATTAGGAGAAGTGAGACAATCTTCGCAATCATCCAACGTGGCAAGAGTAGCTGCTTTAAGAGCGGGCATTCCTGAAACTTCCCCCGCTTTTACTGTGAATCGATTATGTGCATCAGGGATGCAAGCCATCGCTTCAGGTATGCAACAAATCTATTCCAAACAGGCAAATGTTGTTATCGCAGGTGGTACGGAAAGTATGAGTAATTCCCCCATTTTTATTAGAGGCTCACGCTTTGGAGGTGACTAAACAATACTAGTGGATGCCAATAAAGAGAATGGTCAACAACCGCAAGAAATTTATGGCGCTCATTTAGGGATGGGGATGACAGCAGAAAATGTTGCCGAGCGATACAATATTGCTAGGGAAGATCAAGACCAGTTTGCATATGAAAGTCAGCAAAAGTATAAAAGGGCGCAAGAAATGAACGCATTTCAACAAGAAATCATCCCAGTAACAATACAAAACAAAAGAGAACAAATCACTTTCGCTCAGGACGAACATCCAAGACCGGAGACAAAACGAGAAAAGCTTGCCAGCTTAAAGCCGGTATTTAAAGAAGGTGGTAGCGTAACTGCAGGAAATGCGTGTGGAAGAAATGATGGCGCCTCAGCACTCTTGCTTATGACAGCACAAGAAGCTGATAAAAGGGGATTATCAGCAAGAGCAATGATTCATGATTGGACATCTGTCGGTGTTTCACCTGAAGTCATGGGGATTGGACCTGTACCGGCAATACGGAAGTTATTGGCAAGAACAAAGCTTAGTATCGCAGACATAGATTTATTTGAAATAAATGAAGCGTTCGCTTCTCAAGCCATTGCAGTACAAAGAGAGTTGATGCTACCACCTGAACGAATAAATATTAATGGCGGAGCAATTGCTCTCGGACATCCACTTGGATCAACCGGATCTAGAATTGTCGTTACTTTAATGCATGCACTAGCAAAAAAGAAGGGAAGATTTGGCATTGCCTCTCTCTGTGTCGGTGGCGGCCAAGGAATGGCTATGTTGATTGAAAACCTTCAAAAATAAGAAGGAGGAAATCTGATGTATGAAAACATTATTGTAAAAAAAGAAGGTCAACTTGCCTATATATATATTAATCTACCAGAAGTAAGAAATAGATTAAGTAAAGAAACGCTTAGTGAGATAAGGGATGCTCTTGTAGAAATTAAACATGATGGAGTGTCCCAGCTTGTTGTATTTACAGGAGAAGGAGACAAGGCATTTGCAGCAGGTGCAGACATTACCCAACTAAATGAGAAGGAAATGTTAGATGTTTTTGCAACAGGTAGTATGCAAGAAATTTATGATGAAATTGAAGCTTATGACATGCCGACAATTGCCATGATTAATGGTCTTGCTCTTGGTGGAGGATGTGAACTGGCATTAGCATGTGATATACGAGTGATGGCGGATCATGCCAAGATTGGTTTGCCAGAATTAAATTTGTCAATTATCCCAGGTGCAGGTGGTACGCAAAGGCTATCGCGAATTGTTGGAAAAGGAAAGGCGTTAGAAATGATTCTATTAGGAAAATTTCTTTCTGCTGAGGAAGCAATGACACATGGCTTAGTAACAGAAGTTGTCCCATTGCAATTTTTGAAGGATAAAGTAGATGAGATAGCAGAGCAAATTTTAGCTAAAGGTCCATTAGCGGTTAAGCTCGCTAAAATGGCTGTACAATATGGTGCAGAAACCGATCAAAAAACAGGACAAATAATTGAGAAATTAGCACAAGCAGTTTTATTTGCAACAGCGGATAAAAAGGAAGGAACAAAGGCCTTTATGGAGAAAAGAAAACCTGTTTTCACTTCAAAATAAACGCACTCATCCTGCCGGGGGTCAAATCCCTGGCAGGATGAAATAAATGATTTTCTTGGCTTAATCGGGTTGTTTAATAAACTTTATCACCATTAAAGATTGAGTTTTTTACTACTACATAATCTACATTGCGGATACTCTCAAGCCTATTTCCACCAGCATAAGAAATAGAAGATTGTAAATCTTGTTCCATTTCTTTTAATGTATCCACAAGAGAACCTTTATGCTCGACGTACATTTTTTTGCCTTCAACATTTTTACGTTCGCCTTTTTGGAATTCAGAGGCTGAACCGAAATATTCTTTGTAGAGCTTACCATCTTTTTCAATTGTTTCACCAGGTGATTCTTCATGACCAGCAAACAATGAACCGATCATGACCATTGATGCGCCAAAACGGATAGACTTTGCAATATCGCCATGTGTTCTAATCCCACCATCAGCAATAATAGGTTTGCTTGCTGCTTTTGCGCACCAACGAAGTGCAGCTAATTGCCAGCCACCTGTACCAAAACCAGTTTTTATCTTTGTGATACAAACTTTTCCTGGCCCAATGCCTACTTTTGTTGCGTCTGCACCGGCATTCTCTAATTCGCGGACAGCTTCAGGTGTACCTACATTACCAGCAATAACAAAAGCATCAGGCAAATGTAATTTAATATGTTGAATCATTTGAATGACTGCATTGGAATGCCCGTGAGCAATATCGATTGTAATATAATCAGGTACAATTTTTTCATAAGCTAATTCTTCAATAAAACCATATTCTTCTTCTTTTACACCAACACTAATAGAAGCAATGAGTTCACGTGCATGCATATCCTTAATAAAGTTTTTACGCGTCTCAGGTTGGAAGCGGTGCATGACATAAAAATAACCGTTTTCAGCAAGATAAGTAGCAATTTTTTCATCGATAATTGTTTGCATATTTGCAGGGACAACTGGGAGTTTGAATTTATGTTTTCCGAGCGTTACAGCTGTATCACACTCAGAACGACTAGTCACAATACATTTAGCAGGAATTAATTGAATGTCTTCATAATCAAATACGTTTTCCATAGCTAGCACCTCAAAATACGAATATTATATTGGGTTAACATATTAATTGTTCGCCCATTACGTAATTTACATCATTTTATCCAACTTGTCAAAGGTTATCTCTAGAAAAAAGCTAAATGTTAGAATTTATTAAAATTTTAGAAGTCAAGGGAAGAGACAGGAAGATAAACAAATAGAATTATTTTTAATAATAATAATCGTAGTAGCCACTTATACTAGGAGAATATATATTAAATAGTATGATAATAACGATTTTTTTGATAATATATATAAAATGGAAAATCATTTCATCTCAGATTCCCCTCCATTTTACAAAAGAGAATGAAGGTGGCGAAGGAAATGGAAGCGGTTTCAAAAGGTCAACTTTTATGGCAACCGAGCGAAAGGGAGATAGAGAAAGCAGGGGTAACAAAATTTCTTCATTGGATCAGAAACGAAAAGAAGCTCGAATTAAATGATGTCCATCATTTGTGGAAATGGTCAGTTGATGAATTAGAATTATTCTGGGGATATGTATGGGAATATTGTCAAATCATTTCATATACGCCAAACTCACATGTTTTACAATCTCGAAAAATGCCAGGAACTAGATGGTTTGAAGGCTCCTCATTGAATTATGCTGAGCATGTGTTCAGAAATGATAGAGGTGATGAAACAGCACTTATTTTCCGATCAGAAATGGAAGATATAAAGGAAATTTCCTGGAAAGAATTAAGGGGAAAAACGGCTTCACTAGCAGGTTATTTAAAAGAGATAGGTGTAAAAAAAGGAGATCGTATCGTTGGTTATATGCCTAATATTCCTGAGACGATTATTGCTTTTTTAGCATGTGCGAGTATTGGAGCAGTATGGTCTTGTTGTTCACCTGATTTCGGTATGGAAAGTGTGGTGGAACGGTTCAAACAGATTGAGCCGAATGTACTCATTGCAGTGGACGGTTATGTATATAATGGCAAAACATCAGACCGAGTTGATCAAGTGGCTCACTTACAGAATGCACTACCAACTTTGAAGCGAACCGTGTTGTTTAAGAGCATAAATAGTGATTATAAACGGTTAAATCCACAGAAAACGATCGACTGGCAAGAAGTAATGAAAAGAAAGAGTGAACTTGTTTTCGAACCAGTGCCTTTTAATCATCCTTTATGGATTTTATTTTCATCTGGAACGACAGGACTGCCTAAACCAATTGTACACAGTCAAGGAGGCATTGTACTTGAACATTTAAAAGTATTAGTCATTGAAGAAGGGGTTACAAACGAAGATGTATTTTTTTGGTTTACGACAACGGGTTGGATGATGTGGAATTTACTTGTTGGTGCCCTTTTAACAGGTGGAAAGATTGTTTTATATGATGGTAGCCCAATGTACCCAAAACCCGATGTTTTATGGGAATTAGCCGAAAAAACAAAAGTAAGTTTCTTTGGAACGAGTGCTGCTTTTATACAGGCAAGTTTAAAATTAGGAATTAAACCGAAAGAAAAGTATACATTCCCCCATTTAAAAGCCATTTGTTCCACAGGATCTCCCCTAAGCATAGACGGTTTTAAATGGGTATATAACGAGGTTAAACAGGATGTATGGTTAGCCTCCGTAAGTGGAGGTACAGATGTATGCACAGCTTTTATTGGAGGGTCCCCCGTTTTGCCCGTTCGTGCTGGAGAAATTCAAACAAAGGCTTTAGGAGTAAACGCTCAAGCTTTTAATGACGATGGAAAGCTCGTACTTAATGAGGTAGGAGAATTAGTGATTCTTAATCCAATGCCATCGATGCCAATTTATTTTTGGAATGATGAAGGTGACAAGCGTTACAAAGAAAGTTATTTTAGTACTTTTCCGGGAATTTGGCGTCATGGAGATTGGATTCAGTTTGATGATAAAGGGAGATCCATTATCTTTGGCAGGTCAGACTCAACCATTAATAAACAAGGCGTTCGCATAGGTACTAGTGAAATTTATCGAGCAGTCGAAAGTATAGAGATTGTAAGCGATAGCTTAGTAGTTGATTTAGAAGCACTAGAAGAAGATTCATATATGGCTTTATTTGTAGTGTTAAAGCAAGATCAACTACTCGAAGATGGACTCATTTCACATATTAAAGATGTCATACGACAACAAGTTTCACCACGGTTTGTTCCAAATGAAATTATTGCTGTGGAGCAGGTGCCGAGAACGTTGACCGGTAAGAAGATGGAAGTACCGATTAAAAGGATATTATTAGGTCATCAGCCAGAAAAAGTGATTAATGTTGGTTCAATGGCTAATCCAGAAATACTTAAAACGTATATTGAGTTTGCTCATAAAAGAAGGGCAATCAATCATTAGGTTTTCAATTGGTGAAAGGAATGGATAGTACTTTTCTTTCACCATTTTTATCAATATTGTTCAGAGGAAATAGCATACAAAAAGGAGGACTGGCTTAAATTGAAAAAAATTAAAACAAGTATTGTTGTTCGTGAGAGTGATATAGATGAACTTGGTCATATGAACTATTTGAAATATTTCAACTACTTCGAATGTGGTATTGATGACTGGTTTTTAGCGCTTGGTCTAACGAATCAATATTTACAATCAAGACATATCGGTTGCGTTGTAAAGAAAGTGGAAAGTGAGTATATAAAAGAGGCATTAGTGGGAGAACTGTTAGAGATTACGACAACATTAAAGAGAGTTGGTCATACGAGTTTTGTCATTTCTCAACAAATGGCAACTAGAGATCAAAAAATCATAGCAACAAGTGAAAAAGTTTTTGTTATGTTCCATTTGCAAACAAGAAAAGCAATTCCAGTAATCAAAACGATTACCTCTGCCTGTTAGTGAATTATTTATGTGTCACTTTGTTTTTCAAGTTCTAACTCAAAATCACATAAAGCGGTTACTGCAAAACTAACGAGCATAATAATCCATAGCTCTGCACCATTGAGGGTTTGTGATTGATAACATTCTGTTAATAAAAAAGTAATTCCACCAATTGATAATACAGTGAAAATACTTCCTGCAATATAAAAGATGACTGTTTCACTAGATGGCTTTGCCATGATCCATACTCCTCTAAATTTTAATCACTTCGTTATAATTGAATCAAAACAATAGTAATATATTGCATTTTTCATATTGTAACATGTAACCGGACTATATGGAGTTATTTTATTTACCTATTTTAAAAATAATGATTTCTTTAATTAATGATACAATGGTCACAGAATAGTCATAAAAATAGTAAGAAATGCATACGTAAACATCTATAGTTATACAGGAACTTTAGATATACTGGAAGTATCATTTTATTTCCAATCGTTGGGTGATGATATAGTCAATAGGAAAAAGATAAACAGAAAAAAGCCGTTTCTTATCAAGAAACGGAAAATGAGACTATGGATGAGGATAATCTTGCAAAATACAATATATAGTGATTAGCGAAGTTGAATTTAACTATATATTGTTATTTCGATTCTAGCATACATGAACAATTTCAGCAATTATCATTTGCTAGAAAAAATGATTGATTTTCTTATTATTTTTTGTATGATTGAAAGATAAAAAGACTTTTTGTTAGTGGAAAGGAGAGAGGTATTGAATATTACTGATTTATTAAGTGAAGAATCAATTCTTCTCTCACTTGAGGAAGTGACAAAAGTAGAAGCGATTACTGCGTTAGTCGATACGCTGTACAATGATGGTGGTATAAAGGAAAAAGGGCTTTTCCTTGCTGATGTGCTTAAACGAGAAGCGCAAAGTACTACAGGTATAGGCAACGGCGTTGCGATTCCACATGCAAAATCTAGGGCAGTCACACAAGTTGGTATTGCTTTAGCAAGGAGTCATGGAGGGATAGAGTTTAACTCTTTAGATGGTGAAAAAGCCCATCTTATCTTCCTTATTGCTGTTCCGGAAAACGCCGATGAACTTCATTTGGATATATTAGCTAAGTTATCAACCATTTTAATGAACAAAGAAACTCATTTCAAACTAATGACGGCAGAGTCAAAGAGTGATTTACTCTCGATTATTAGTGAATTGGATAAAGATGATACTAGAAATGAAACTTATGAAACGAATGAAGAGACTCCATTTATTTTAGCAGTTACAGGTTGTCCAACAGGGATTGCTCATACTTATATGGCGGCTCATTCCTTAGAGTCAGCTGCCGCCACTTTGCATATTCCTCTAAAAGTCGAAACAAATGGCGCTGCTGGGGTTAAGCAACATATTACAAAAGCTGAAATAGAAAAAGCAACTGCCATTATTATTGCAGCCGATACAAAAGTAGAGTTGGAGCGATTTAGTGGCAAACATATGGTGCAAGCCTCTGTTGCAGATGGTATGAGTAAACCTTTTCAGTTATTAGAAAAAGCTGTTTCACAAGATTGTGACATATATGACCATAATCATGTAAATAAAAATAGTAAAACTTGGTCAAGAGAGCTTTATCAACATGTGATGAATGGGTTATCTAATATGCTCCCCCTTGCCATTGCAGCTGGATTTTTATTGTCATTAACGATTTTTAGTTCAGATTTCCGTCATCAATTTTGGGAGATTCTCTCTTTTTTCGGTGATCAAACAATTATTGTTTTATTAATGCCTATATTTGCTGGCTATATTGGTAAAAGCATTAGTGATCGCCCAGGATTTGCGCCAGGAGCAATTGGTGGTTTATTCGCTGCAATGAATGGTTCAGGCTTGATTGGTGGGATATGTGCAGGTTTAATCGGTGGGTTCATTATTAATCGTTTAAAGAAATGGACGAATTATTTACCATCCTCTATCACAGCGATGTCGAACATTATCATTTATCCTGTCATCGGCATTTTGATGACTTTATTGGCGATGTTTGTATTATTACAACCATTAACCTGGTTAACACAATCCATTACAACATTATTCCAAACGATGACGACACCTTTGTCTATCTTGATTGGTGCGATGTTCGGACTATTAATGGCCATTGACCTAGGTGGTCCTATTAATAAAATGACTTATTTGGTTGGTATTGGATTTATGTTAAATGGTGTATACGAACCATTAGCTGCTATTATGGTTGGTGGAATGGTTCCCCCACTTGCCATTGCTTTTGCGACGAGTATTTTTTATTGGAAGTTCTCTAAAAATGAACGTTTATATTATCGTACAAATTATGTAAAAGGGTTTTTGTTTATGACTGAAGGAGCGATCCCTTTTGTCGAGCGGAATAAGAAGGCGTATATACCACCAATTCTCCTTGGTTCTGCAACTGCGGGTGCGTTGTCGATGGCAACACATACAGGGATTGCGATTCCTCATGGAGGAGTATTAGTTACACCTTTTGTGTTCGGTTCTTCTCTTTCCTTTTTGTTGGCCATTGCGGTAGGTAGTCTTTTTGCTGCACTGTTGCTAGGAACCATCAAAAGAAAACCTAATGTAGAATAGGTGGATAGGCTCAATTTTTAAAAACAGAACATGTGTTCTTATATTTTTGTGAAAATATGTTATAATGGAAGAGCGATAGTGTTCACAAGGGTGGTCGGCTAACCCCGTAGAAAGGGGGTGAGGCCTTTTGACAGTATTTGAATCTCTAATGTTGATGATTTCATTTACAACACTGATTATGGCGGTCTTAGCTTTTAATCATAAAAAATAGACCCCCCTTGAGCCTTTAAACTTTTAGGGTGAGGTCTACGTCAAACTTATTTGGCCGTCCCCTTTTAGGACGAACCTATTGCAGATGGCCACAGGTGCTGCAACACTTGTGGTCATTTTTATACGAAATATATAATAAAATCATATCATATGAGTGTTCAGTTGTCACGGGTTTATCTTCTGTGTTCCTTATGATTTCGGCTTAATTGCTAAGAAGGTTGCTAATGCAGCTATCAGTAAAATAAGACTAAAGATATAGAACATCCAATTTTCTGCATGCTTTAACAATAATGCCGTAATAGGTGGTCCTGCTGCGACACCAATAAAACGCATAGAGCTATAAATAGAAGATATCGTCCCTCTTTGCTCTTTTTCAATGCCTTCAGTAATCATTGCATCCAAACAGGGCAACGCCGCTCCGATACCAATTCCGCATAACAGAAACAGCATAATCATAAACCAGAGCTGGTCATTTAAGCTTAGTAATGCTACAGAGATCATTGCTCCTAAACAACTGACAAATATCATCCACTTCATCAATATTTTGTTTTGCTTAATTAACTTTCCTGTAATATAGGAAGATGCACAGAGTGAACATAAAGGTAATGCCAGGAGCAGACCTTTTTTTATATTTTTTATATGATAGCTTTTCTCTAATAAATCGGATAAATAAAATAATATCCCGAATAGAACAAGCATGAGGATTGCACCAATAAGAAAAATGGCATATAACCATTTTCCTTTTTGTGTAAATATGTCTTTTATATGCTGAAAAAACTCCTTAAAAGGAATAGGTTCTTCTCGCTTATTGGGTGTTTTTACGAGAAAAAGCATTAAGATAATCGAACATAAACAAAAAACAGGAATTGAAAAGAAAGGTAAAAACCAAATTACTCCGGCAAGCAAAGCTCCTAAAATGGGACTTAATACTTTTCCGAAAGTATTGGAGGTCTCGATTAAACCTAACGAACTACTTACATCATCATCATTTTTAAACATATCACCAACTAATGGCATGACTATTGGTTGAGCTCCGGCAGCTCCTACCCCTTGAAGGGCTCTTCCAATCAAGATGACCGTATAGGGATTTTCCAACTTCCATGCAGCCCAACCAGAAACAATTCCACCAATTCCTGCAATCAACAGACTAGGGATAATGACTTTTTTTCTTCCAATATGGTCAGAAAGATAACCGGCAATCGGGATGAGAAAGATGGCGACAATGGAATATATTGTGATAATCATACTTACTTGGAAAGAATTAATTGATAGTTTTTTTTCCATAACTGGTAAGACAGGTATGAGCATAGAATTTCCAAGGGTCATGACAAGCGGAATGGAAGAAATAGATAAAATAGCCCATTTTTGGTTATTCTTTTTATTTTGTTTTTTATTTTTACTCGTCTTTTTTTGTATGGCTTGTTCAATATGGTCCATGGTTAACTCACTTTCAATTGTTTTTACCCTCACAAACACTATTTATTAATATAAACGAAATGAACAGAAAGTATGGCTACAATTTTGTTTTTTCCTAACTAGTAAAAATTAGTAATAAAAGCTAAAATGAAAGGTAGATAAAGGGGGCAGGAAATTGAGAATTGTATCTTTAAGTAAAGGTAAACCTAGAGATTATCAATGGAAAGAAAAGCATGAAACATCTGCTATCGGTAAAACACCTGTAAAAGAACTCTTTTTAAAAAAAGATGCGATTGAAGGCGACGGAGTAGCTAATACAGATTTTCATGGTGGGATTGACAGAGCATTATGTCTTTATCCGTACGAACATTATGAAAAATGGCAAAAGGCATTTAGCCGTACTTTTATGCTTCCTTCTTTTGGTGAAAATATTAGTACAACAAATATGACTGAGAAGGAAATATATATTGGTGATGTGTTTGCAATTGGTGAAACGATTGTTGAAGTGACACAAGGGAGAGTTCCTTGTTCAACCATCTCAAAATTTAATGGTGAAGATCAATTATTAAAAAAGGTTTTTCAGACGAATCATACAGGTTATTTTTTCCGTGTGTTAAAAGAGGGAACGATTAACCTTCAGTCAGAAATTCAATTAGTCGAAAGAAAGCAATCGGAACTGTCTGTATGGGATGCGACTGATATTATACTACATAAACTAAAAGATATTGTAGCAATGGAAAAATTGTTGAATGTATCTGGGTTATCGCAAGAGTGGACAGAAATATTAGAAAAAAGATTAAAAATTAAACGAAAACCTATTGACAATTAAAAGAATCAGGCATATCATATGTAACAAATAAGACGTAAGCAATGACGAAGAGTAGTATCTTATATATGCTCATTTTAGAGAGCTGATGGTTGGTGGGAATCAGTGGGTGATATAAGTGAATGGACTTCCGAGCTTCCAGACCGAACCTTTTATAACTAGTAGGCTCTGGCGAATGTCTCATCGTTAAAAGAGATAAATACGAATTTGTTATTCGTATTTGTTAAGTGAGTTGTAATTTACAGCTAATAAAGGTGGCACCACGGGTCTCTCGTCCTTTTTAATAAGGAGAGAGGCCCTTTTTCGTTTAATTTCATAAAACAAATCGTTGATCAAGAGTAGTATATTTATCGTTAATCACATAAGAGAGCTGGTGTTGGTGGGAATCCGGTGTGATCGATAAATGGAATGGACTTGTGAGAGGTACCCTGAAAAATGTAAGTAAGGGACACGGGATTCCGCCGTTAAAAGGATAGAGTATCGATTTTGACATCTGTACTTGAAAAAGAGAATGTCCCCATGGACATTCTGAACTTGAGGTGGCACCACGCATCTATATAGATACGTCCTCTATACCTAAAGCTATTGAGCGTTTATGGTATAGGGGATTTTTTGCGTTTAAATTCGATTTATTATTGATAAGGAGAAGTGAGAACATGAATCAGACTTTAGAAACCCTGGTTATTTTAGAAGTCAATGATGGTGATTTATTAACACCAATTGCCATTTATCAAAAGCTTTCAGGTAAAAAGAAATTTTTGTTTGAAAGCTCTTTAAAACATGAAGACGCTGGTAGATTTTCTTTTATCGGCTGCAATCCCGTTTTAGAAGTGCAAGGAAGTGCAAGATCTACGATTATACTCTCAGAAAATGAAAGAGAAGAAGTAAAAAATAAACCGTTAGAAGTAGTCAAAGAGCAAATGAAAAAAATTGGCATTCACAATTCTCAACAATTCCCGTTTATCGGTGGTGCCGTGGGGTTTGCTGGTTATGATGTTATTAGACAATATGAAGAAATAGGAATTGAAATACAGGATGATTTGCAAATTCCCGAAGTACATTTCATGTTCTTTGAAGAAGTGATTGTTTTTGACCATCTAAAGCAAAAATTATTTTTAGTAGGAGTACCAATCGTATCAAATAAAAGGCAACTAGAAGAAAAATTAAGTAAGCGTAAGGCAGAGCTATTTTCTATGGAGCAAAAAACGGGTGAAAAAGCGCGAATCAGTCAATATAGACCACTAATGAGCGAAGATGCATTTATCTCAAAAGTAGAAAAAGCAAAAGAATATATAAAGGCGGGAGATATTTTTCAAGTAGTATTATCCCAGCGGTTACAAGCAGAAATAAGTGGAGATCCTTTTGATTTTTATAGAAAACTCAGAATTGATAACCCTTCTCCATATATGTATTACTTGGACTTTGGTGATTACAAAGTAGCGGGGGCTTCGCCAGAGAGTTTAGTAAAGGTGAATCAGCACAAAGTAATGACCAATCCAATTGCCGGCACAAGGCCTAGAGGGAGAAACAATTTAGAAGATGATTTGTTAGCAAAAGAGCTCAAGCAAGATGAAAAAGAGGTGGCAGAGCATCGAATGCTTCTTGATCTTGGGAGAAATGATTTAGGTAGAGTATGTGAATTTGGGACGATTAGCATTCGGAAATATATGAATATTGAAAAATATAAACATGTGATGCATCTTGTTTCTGAAGTAGAGGGGCAGTTAAAGAATGAATGTACAAATATTGATGCACTTATTTCTTGCCTGCCAGCTGGTACAGTATCAGGTGCACCAAAAATAAGAGCGATGGAAATTATCAATGAATTAGAGGAAACAAAAAGAGGTATCTATTCCGGAGCCATTGGTTATTTATCCACAAACGGTAATATGGATTTTGCTCTTGCTATTCGAACGATGGTAGCAAAGGATGGGAACGCATATATTCAGGCTGGTGCAGGAATTGTTTATGATTCGATTCCTAAAAAAGAATATGAAGAAACGATTCATAAATTAAAGGCATTTCTGGAGGCAAACAAATGATTTTATTAATTGATAATTATGATTCATTTACTTATAACTTGTATCAATATTTAGGAGAACTAGGGCAAACGGTCGTAGTGAAACGAAATAACCAAATAACTGTCGAAGAAATTCGTTTATTAGATCCGACTCATATCATTTTGTCACCTGGCCCTGGGCGCCCAGAGAATGCAGGTATATGTGTGGAATTAATTCAACAATTACATCAAGAATATCCCATTTTAGGTGTTTGTTTAGGTCATCAAGCAATTGGATATGCATTCGGAGGTGAAATCACTGAAGCGAAGAAAATTATGCATGGAAAAACCTCAAACATGATGCATACAGGTGGGGGGGTATTTCAATATATGAGTCAACCGCTGGTAGTGATGAGGTATCACTCATTAGTCATCAAATCAGGTAGCCTTCCAGGGTACTTCAACATTTCAGCACGTTCACTAGAGGACGGCGAAATAATGGCTATTAAGCATGAAGCATTTGATTTATATGGATTTCAATTTCACCCTGAATCGATTGGTACATTACAAGGCCAAAAGATGTTGAGACATTTTATTGAAAACACTAAAAGGAGAGAGAATGATGAAAGAAATTCTGCTGCAATTAACCAATAGCATTTCATTAACAGAAGAAGAAATGATAGAAGCTGTACAATATCTGTTTTCGCCAGATATTACGGATAGTGAAATTGCTGCCTTTCTTGTTAGCTTAAAAGCAAAAGGAGAGACGGTTAATGAAATCGCAACATTTGTAAAAGCATTAAGAGCTCATGCGTTAACCTTTGATACATCTATTCCTCATTTAATGGATAATTGTGGTACTGGAGGAGATGGTTCAAAAAGCTTTAATATTAGTACTACTTCTGCTTTTGTTATAGCTGCAAGCGGTATTCCTGTAGCGAAGCATGGAAATAGGAGCGTATCAAGTAAAACGGGCAGTGCAGATGTCTTGGAACATTTAGGGATTCGTCTTGATTTATCACCACGACAAATTGAAGGAATATTAGAAAAGATTGGCATCGCATTTTTATTTGCACCTAATGTTCATCCGCAAATCAAGAGGATTATGAAAGTAAGACAAGATTTAAGAATTCCGACAACATTCAATCTATTAGGTCCGCTAATTAATCCAATGAATTTAGAAAATCAATTATTAGGCATTTATAAAAGAGATGCTGTTGAAATGTTTGCTGAAGTCCTTCAAAAGCTAGGGCGAAAAAGAGCGGTCGTTATCAATGGAGCAGGGTATATGGACGAAGCTTCTTTACAAGGTGAAAACTATTTAGCTATTTTAAAAGACGGAAACATTCAAACCACTATGCTTCATCCTGAAGAAGTGGGTTTACATGTGTATGCGAATGAAAAAATTCGTGGTGGTTATGCAAAAGAAAATGCAGCAATTTTACTTCGGGTCTTAGAAGGAGAAAAAGGGGCGTATCGAGAAACCGTTGCGCTTAATGCTGGGATAGGTATTTTTGTTGGTGGAAGAACTGAATCAATTAAGGAAGGCGTGCAACTTGCTTTAGAAATCATTGATTCAGGCGCAGCAATGGAAAAGTTAGAGCAACTAAAAACATTAAGTGTTCAATCTACAGAAAAGGTGATATAGACTCATGACAATCTTAGATCGTATCATTTCAGAAAAAAGACGAACTTTATCAAATTTAGCCTATTCCGGAAATAGTCGAAGGAACGGAACTACACGCTCTTTATTAAAACAATTAGAAAAAAATAAACCTGTGATTATCGCTGAATTTAAACGAGCATCTCCTTCTAAAGGAATCATAAATAATCTATTACAACCTGACGAGCAAGCCTGTTTATATGAGCGCTTTGGTGCTGATGCGATGTCTGTTCTGACCGATACCCCATTTTTTAAAGGAAATTTTACAGATTTAACAACTGTTTTTGATGCGGTATCGCTACCTTTATTATGTAAAGACTTTATTATCGATGAAAGGCAAATCGTTTATGCCAAAAATCATGGGGCAACAGTTATTTTATTGATTGTTGCAGCATTAACGAAAGATCAGTTAAAACAACTCTTTCATTTTGCAATCAATGAGGGTCTTGAGGTTTTGGTCGAAGTACACAATAAAGCTGAAGCAGAAAGGGCAATAGAATTAGGAGCTGAAATCATTGGTGTGAATAATCGTGATCTTCATACATTTGGTGTGGATTTGCAGGTAACGGAATCACTCGCTCCACTTATAAAAGAATCAGGAGCGTTCTTAATTAGTGAGAGTGGTTTAAAAACAGGGGAAGATGTAGCAAGAGTAATTAATGCTGGAGCAGACGGTATTTTAGTCGGGGAAGCATTGATGAAATCTGAAAACTTAGAATTATTGATGAGACAAATGAAAAAGACGCAAAATTTGGCTGGTGGATCGAAATGAAAGTGAAAATTTGTGGAATTGTTAGTGAGGAAATTGCACAGCAAGCAATAGTCTATGGGGCTGATGCCCTCGGATTTGTTTTTGCTGTAAGTAAACGTAGAATTTCTACCGAGAAGGCGAAAAAGATTATTAAAGGTTTGCCTATAAATGTATGGAAGGTCGGAGTCTTTGTTGATGAGCCAATAGAATCGCTTCTTCTTATAGCAAAAGAAGTAGGCTTAACACATGTGCAATTACACGGTGATGAATCGAAAACCTATTGCACAGAAATCAAATCCCAAGGTTTTGAGGTAATTAAAGCGATACAAATGAAAAGCGAAAAAGATATCGACCTTATCTATGAATACGATGATGATTACATTCTTGTTGATAGTCCAAGAGGTAAATACCATGGCGGTAATGGAACGAGCTTTGATTGGACATTGCTGCAAGAAATGCAAAGAAAACACCCGAAATTGATCCTCGCTGGCGGTTTAACAGCAGAAAATGTTAAAGTCGCCATTTCACAATGTGCTCCCTTTATGGTTGATGTAAGTTCAGGTGTTGAAATAGATGGAAAAAAAAGTCCGAGTAAAATTAGAAGATTTATAGAAGCAACAAATTAAGAGGAGGAATAAAAATGACAACAACTACCCTACCAGATGAAAAAGGACATTTTGGCACGTATGGAGGAAGATATGTACCAGAAACTCTTATGCAGGCCATCCTAGAATTAGAAAAAGAATATGAAAAAGCAAAAGTCGATCCTGCATTTCAAAATGAGCTAAATAATTTATTAAGAGATTATGTTGGAAGAGAAACACCACTCTATTACGCGAAAAATTTGACAAAATACGCTGGGGGTGGAAAAATCTATCTCAAGCGCGAAGATTTAAATCATACTGGTGCCCATAAAATAAATAACTCTCTTGGGCAAGCATTATTGACTAAAAGAATGGGAAAATCAAAGGTTGTTGCAGAAACAGGGGCTGGTCAGCATGGTGTAGCAACTGCGACGGCTTGTGCGCTTCTTAATTTAGAATGTGTGATTTTTATGGGAGAAGAAGATATATTGCGTCAGCAATTGAATGTATTTCGGATGGAAATACTCGGTGCAAAGGTCATCAGTGTAAAGTCTGGAAGTGCAACTTTAAAAGATGCAGTTAATGAAGCATTAAGATATTGGGTGTCAAATGTAGAAGATACGCATTATATACTGGGCTCTGCTATGGGACCACATCCCTTCCCTAAAATTGTTAGAGATTTTCAAAGTGTGATTGGCCAGGAAACGAAAAAACAATTTATCGAAAAAGAAGCTAAACTTCCAGAAGCGATAGTGGCATGTATCGGCGGAGGGAGTAATGCAATTGGGATGTTTTATCCGTTTTTAGAAGATCGTGAAGTAAAACTTTATGGCGTAGAGGCTGCTGGCTTAGGACTTCATAGTGAAAAGCATGCAGCATCA
This sequence comes from Cytobacillus sp. FSL R5-0569, assembly GCF_038007265.1. Lineage (NCBI taxonomy): Bacteria > Bacillati > Bacillota > Bacilli > Caryophanales > Bacillaceae > Cytobacillus > Cytobacillus sp. FSL R5-0569. Next base: position 2,752,835 of record NZ_JBBOWW010000001.1, on the reverse strand, counting down.
TTAGCGAAAGGCAAACCTGGTATTCTTCACGGAGCCTATATGTATCTCCTCCAAAATCAAGATGGTCAAATTCAAGAAGCCCATTCAATATCAGCAGGTCTAGATTATCCAGGGATCGGGCCTGAACATTGCTATTTACATGATATTGAACGAGTGCAATATGATGCCATTACCGATGATGAAGCACTGGAAGCGTTACAGGTGCTCTCGAAAACTGAAGGAATTATTCCGGCATTAGAAAGTGCCCATGCAATTAGTTATGCGATAAAACTTGCAAAAGAAATGGAGCCAACAGAACATATCGTTGTTTGTCTTTCGGGTAGAGGAGATAAGGATATGGAGGCTGTTAGATCGAAAATAGGGGGAGTAAAAGCATGAACCGCATCGAAAAAGTGTTCCAAACAATGAAAAAAGAAGGAAAAAAAGCATTTGTACCTTATGTAATGGCTGGGGACGGTGGCTTACCATCTTTGAAAGAAAAGTTAGTGTTTTTACAAGAAGCAGGAGCAACTGCCATTGAGATAGGTATCCCATTTTCTGATCCAGTAGCTGATGGTCCCGTTATTCAAGAGGCTGGTATTAGAGCTTTAAATACGGGTGTAACATTAAAAGAAATTGTTGATTGTATTAGAGAAATACGACCAATTATCCATATTCCATTGATCTTTATGACGTATATGAACCCATTATTATCTTATGGGCTGGAGGGGTTCTCGAGAGATATTCAAACATCCGGTATCGATGGATTAATCATTCCTGATTTACCTATTGAAGAAGAAGAGATTATCACTTCTTACTTAGAAGAAGTTAAGATCGAATTGATTCGTTTAGTGACATTACAAAGTCCAATCGAAAGAATTGAGGAAATAACCAAGCGAGGTAAAGGTTTCGTCTACGCTGTTACCGTAAATGGCATTACTGGTACGAGAGCACAATTTGCTTCTCAGCTCTCAAGTCATTTAGAGAAAATAAAAAGTATAAGTCCACTACCCGTCTTAGCTGGATTTGGAATCTCCACACCAGAACATGTAGAAGAAATTCTTCAGTATTGTGATGGTGTCATTGTCGGATCAAAAATTATAGAGCTAATGGAAGCTGATAATTATGAACAGATCCGCGCTTTGATTAACGCAACCAAGCTACCTATTGCTTGAAAAATGGAGTACGAAAAAGAGCCGATTGGCTCTTTTTTTTACCTAAAACTAACAACAGAAAAAGAACATAATTAACGACTGATAAATCAAAATATGATATAGAGAAAAAATATCCCCGCGAAAGGAGAAAAAAATGCAATATGGTTTAGAAGACTACCAGAGCACACTTGAACAATATATAAAGGATATCGAGGCTCAGCTTTCTCACTTATCAAATATTAATATTGGCGTTGATTGTTGCATTTTAACCGAGTTTGAACAGCTCCAACAAATCGTGTCTGATGCCCATAATCTAACTGCGACTTATTACTTGCAGCATTATTTATCACCGTTTACAAACCATTTTTCTAGCATATCATTAGCGGGGCAAACACTATCGAACAAAGGTCACGGTGGCTTAATCATTATCGAGCGCGAAGTGGATGTTACGCCTTTTATCCATAATGGCATTCAAATCGATGCAAGGGTGAGTCAAGCTTTAATAGAAACGATTTTTTATCCAGGTGGTCCTGTACATGATGGAGGAACATTAATTCGTGGTGATATAATCATTTCAGCTGGAAATATTCTTCCTTTAACCAATATGGAAGTAGATGGGCGCGTTCTAGGTACACGACATCGGGCGGCCCTTGGTTTATCGGAACTTACAGATGCGGTTATCTTAGTTGTATCAGAAGAGTCTGGCCGTATTTCTTTTGCTTATAAAGGAGAGTTATTTGTTGTTCGTCCATAAATTTATACATAGAAAAGGTCTAACTTGCACATATTACTCAAGGAAAGATATGTAAAAGGAGGCTTTTTTCTATGAATAATGATCATAATGGTGAAAATGAAAAATTCGAACAAGAAGAAACCTTGACTAACCGCCAAGGACATCCGGTTACTAATAATCAAAACATACGAACAGTAAGTAACAGAGGACCAGCGACACTAGAAAATTATGATTTTATTGAAAAAATTAGTCACTTCGACCGTGAGCGTATTCCAGAAAGGGTCGTGCATGCAAGAGGTGCTGGCGCTCATGGTTATTTTGAAGCGACAGGCATGGCAGGTGACGAACCAGTATCTAAATATACAAGGGCAAAACTTTTCCAAGAAAAAGGAAAGAAGACACCCGTGTTTGTTCGTTTTTCATCTGTTATCCATGGTGGTCACTCACCGGAAACACTTCGAGATCCGAGAGGGTTTGCAACAAAATTTTATACAGAAGATGGGAATTGGGACTTAGTAGGTAATAATTTAAAAGTATTTTTTATTCGGGATGCGATGAAGTTTCCTGACATGGTGCATGCATTTAAACCAGACCCATTAACCAATATTCAGGATGCAGAGAGGTTTTTTGATTTTTGTGCTAATTCACCTGAAAGTTTCCATATGGTCACATTTCTTTATTCACCTTGGGGAATACCGGCAAACTATCGCCAAATGCAAGGCTCGGGTGTGAATACATATAAATGGGTTAACGAAGAAGGGGAAGCGGTACTTGTAAAGTATCATTGGGAACCGAAGCAAGGGATTAAAAATTTAACACAAGAGGAAGCAGAACAGATTCAAGCAAAGAATTTTAATCATGCTACACAAGACTTATATGACGAAATTGAAAAAGAGAATTATCCTGAATGGGATTTTTTCGTTCAAATCATGAGTGATGATGCGCATCCAGAATTAGATTTTGACCCCTTGGATGATACAAAATTATGGCCGGAGGATCAATTTCCATGGCTTCATATTGGTAAGATGGTGTTAAATAAGAATCCGGAAGATTATTTTAATGAGGTCGAACAAGTTGCCTTCGGAACAGGGGTACTCGTTGATGGTCTTGATTTTTCTGATGATAAAATGTTGCAAGGTCGGACATTTTCTTATTCAGATACGCAAAGGTATCGTGTTGGACCTAACTACTTGCAATTACCTATTAATAAGCCGAAAACAAATCAAGCGACAAATCAGCGTGGAGGACAGATGTCTTATTATGTCGATAAAGCACCTGGTCAAAATCCGCATGTTAACTATGAACCTTCTAGTTTAGGTGGTTTAAAAGAATCAGAGCAATCCGGTAAAGAGCATACACCAAAAATCAGTGGTGAGCTCGTTCGAGAATCGATTGATCGTAATGATAATACAAAACAGGCTGGACATACCTTCCGTGAATTTGAGGACTGGGAAAAAGATGAATTGATATCAAACTTAGTGAATGATCTTTCCACATGTGCTAAGGTGTTACAAGATAAAATGATTACATTAGCTGAATCAGCGGATGATGAATATGGCAAGAGGCTAAGGGAAGGTTTAGCGAATGCTCGGAAAGAGGAAGGGATGCATAAAGGTCGTCCACTTGGTGATAAAGATGGCGATGACGCACCCGGACATGCTGAACAGATGGGGCATGATGCAGATCGTTATTAATGAAAGGAGGGCTTGTTGCCCTTCTTTTTATTTTATTGGAATTAAAAAGTAACTATGAGCGTTACTACTCACGTAATTAAGGTCATGAAAAAAGGTTATTAGGGTAGAAAATAGATTTCTTTGGATTGCTCAGGCAGCTATATTTTTACGGTTTTGAATATGAGTGGTATATGCTTTTAATAAGAAAAGGGTTGTCATCATGTGTGGTCGATTTACCTTATCTGAAGAAGTGTTCAATCTACAAAAAACATTTGAGTTTTATTATCATGATGAAGCGGATTTACCCAGGTATAATATTGCACCGGGGCAAAAAATTTTAACTATAGTAGAGGAGCAAGGAGAGAAAATTGGGAGGAAAATGACATGGGGTTTCATACCACCGTGGGCAAAAGCAAAACGTAATAGCACTTCATTAATTAATGCACGTGCAGAAACAGTGGATGAGAAACCTAGCTTTAAGCACTCTTTCCATACAAGGCGCTGTTTAGTCTTAGCTGATGGCTTTTATGAATGGAAGAAAATGGAAGGTGGTAAAAGCCAGCCTTTTCATTTTACATTGCTTGAAAATAAGCCGTTTGCGATGGCGGGAATCTGGAGCGAATATAGACAAGGGGACGAACTTTTTACATCATGTTGTATTTTAACCACAACCGCAAATGAGATCATGTCGTCTGTTCATCATCGTATGCCGGTCATGTTAACAGGTAATGAAGGTGATAAGTGGATGTATAGCAAAGATAAACAACAGCTGAAATCATTATGCAAACCTTTTCAAAGTGAAGAAATGCAAATGGTTAAAGTCTCAGAATTGGTGAATTCTGTGCATAATGATTATCCTGAGCTACTGAATAGTTTATAATCTAAAAAAATTGTTCAAGAGCTCCTTCTTGAACAATTTTAGAATGGTTGTACGAGAGGATGTGGATGGCGTATAAAGAATCCACCATCGTTATAATCAATCATTGTATCCCGTAGATAAGGTAAATCTGTAGGGTGGTATATGACTTGCACTGAATCATGTGTATAGATAGCGTCTTGTGTTGTGATTGTATCGGTTAGTGTAAGATCATATTTTCGTTGGTTACAACAAGGGGTCGTAATTCGAAAGCGAATCATTACGTTGTCTTGACCGCTCCATTCTAAGAGTGCCTGTGTGGCATCTTTTGTAATTGCAAACAAGTTACTCAACTCCTGTTTTTTTGCGCCCTGAATTTTATTAATTTCTCTTTGAAATGAGACCATCTCTTGATTCGAGTTGTGTTTTCATCATTTTCACGGGTTTGATAAAAAAGTGAACGATGAACTACATAATGTATAACTTCTTCAATGATAATTAATCCTACTAAAATACTTAAGGCAATAGTTAACCAAATTGGCAATTATAACCCTCCTAATAGTGGGAATATATTAATCAGTATGAGGAAAATCTGAGATGACTTTAATATTCATTTTATCATATTTTTCGTACAACATGGTTGTATATAAACAGAATGGCTGGATAAATAAAAAAAGAAACGAGCTCAATCGAAGACTATTACTAGAAATTGAGTTCGTTTCTTTATATATAAATGGTTACGTAAATAGGAATAAAATAATTAACATGTTCCATAATCTCTACATAATTAGTTAGAGAATTTAACAAAATAGCCCGATTTTAACTGTTTTGTACAAGGCGAAGAAGTTTATGAGCATCATCTCCTGTAAGAGCCGCATAATACTCCCATATCTCGTCTCTTAATAAGTCGAGTTCAATAATTTTTTTCGCTAATTGAACTGCTTCTTCATTTTCCATTTGTTAAATCCCCCAATTAATTTTGATTATTTAATTGATAAATGTTTTTTTGATAATCCCTCAAGTTCAGAGAGTGTTAAGCTTTGAAGTTTCTGATCGTGCAAACCGTATTCTTGTAATAACTTAATCAAATAATTTCGTTTCTTTTCTACCGCTTTACGTAAATATTGCATTTTTATCTGCTCCTTTAAATTGATGATGATGTCATTCTAAAACGTTTGTTATAAAAAATCATCTGAATTGTTAGATAATCTAACATGGTTTATTTTATGTTATTTTTTTTAACATAACTAGTGAAATTTTTTAACAATTCTGTATAATAGAAATAAAACCTTAAAAATAGGGTGGTCTGCAGATGGAAAATGAATGGTCATATAAGGAAAGAAAAGTCATTTCAATTGGCGCTGTTAGTGAACTTACTGGATTAAGCGAAAGACAAATTAGATACTATGAAGAACGGAAATTGATATTTCCTTCAAGGTCTGATCGTGGTAATCGCAAATATTCTTTTTCGGATGTAGAAAGGTTAATAGATATTGCAAATAAACGAGAAGAAGGTGTGAGAACAGATGAAATTCGCATGGAATATAAAAAAGAAAAGGTGAAAGAAGATCGCGAAACAAGAAAGAAAATGATACAAGGACAGCTCAATGCGAGATTTATGGGGCAAAATAATGGAAAGAGATTTAATTGATATTTGAAAAGAATAGATGGTGACAGGGTTCTTTTAAACAGGATGACGAAAGTAGTCTCCGTTTTTAAAGCCCTTTTTTTATATCGTAAGTTACAGAATAGGATGTTAATGGTATTCTGTTATATATGATGACATAAATACATATTCTATGAGAAATGAAGGCTGTCCCTCTATATTGCTTTTAGAAGGGATTATTAAAATAATTCTGTATTTCTGCTCAATACTTCCTTATTTTAACGAATTCGTATACGATGGATAAGCGTAATTGTGGACCTTCAGAATAAGGTTTTGACGACATGGAGGGATATTTCTTTGAGTAAAAATAATGAACATGTGTTTGAAGTAATTGAGCTTTGTTTATTAGCGGGTAAAATTATGCTGCAATCCGGAGCAGAGACATATCGAGTGGAAGACACAATGACGAGAATAGCGGAAGCATTAGGTATTCCTAATTCACATAGTTATGTTACTCCTACAGGAATTGTTTTTTCGACTGATGACACCAACCCAGCGAAATTAATCAGAATCTCAGAACGTTCTACAGATCTATATAAGGTGACATTAGTAAATGGTGTATCGAGAAAAGTAAGTAATGGCGAACTGACAAGACAAGAAGCATTTGAAAAGTTAATGGAAATTGAAAAGGCAAATTATACATTTCCAATTTATCAACAGGTACTTGCAGCGTCTATTGCTAGTGCTTGTTTTATGATTATGTTTTTAGGCCAGTGGCATGATTTTTTTCCTGCCTTTATTACTGGTGGTGTTGGTTTCCTTTCTTTTATTTTTTTGCAGAGAGTAGTGCAAATTCGCTTCTTTTCTGAATTTCTTGCTTCTCTAATTATTGGTGTGATCTCGATGCTTTTTGTCAAAATCGGAATAGGCGAACAACTGGATAAAATCATTATTGGCTCGGTCATGCCACTCGTACCTGGATTACTGATTACTAATGCTGTGAGAGATTTGATGGCGGGGCATCTTGTTTCAGGGTTATCCAAGGGCGCAGAAGCGTTTTTAACGGCATTTGCTATAGGTGCTGGGGTGGCCGTTGTCTTTGCAACAATGAGTTAAATGAAAGTGAGGTGCGAAATACATGACAATGGTTATTACACATTTGTTTACAAGTTTTATTGCGGCAGCATCGTTCGGTGTCATTTTTAATGCGCCAAGAAAATCATTATTGCGTTGTGGGTTTGTTGGTATGATTGGCTGGATCATCTATATAATTCTTGTGAACAATCATTATGATGCGATCCCCGCTTCGTTAATTTCTGCAGTGTTCATTTCAGCAATTAGTCATATTTTCGCAAAAATCTATCGCACGCCAATAATTATCTTTAGTGTTGCTGGTATAATTCCATTGGTTCCAGGTGGTATTTCCTATGATGCAATGAGACATTTTGTGTTAAATGATTATAATATGGCCATCCAATTGGCAGCGAAGGCATTTATGATATCAGGTGCGATTGCGGTGGGACTTGTCATTGCAGAAGTGTTTTTTCAATTGTTTATGAAAGCAAAACATAAAATAACGTCCAGAAACACATAATAGATAGGAGGTGCGCATAGCACCTCTTTTCTATTAATTAATGAAAAGATGTGAATGCAGGATGAGACGTGTCATAATTTGTATTTGTTTTATGTTTCTATTGCAAAATGCATTGGGGGTTCAAGCTTTAACTATAGAAAAAGCGAACGTACCACAGCAACTCCATGAAATGAGTTTAGAGGAAAAAATAGGGCAAATGTTGATGATAGATTTTAATCAAACAGTCGGGAGCGGACAAATAGGTGTAAATGATTCAATTATTCGGGTAATAGACCAAATCCAACCTGGTGGGATCATTTTTTTTAAGGAAAATATTCAATCGATGGAACAAACAAAGCGATTTACAATGGAATTACAGCATCGCAATCGTGGAATTCCTTTCTTAATAGGTGTAGATCAAGAAGGTGGGGAAATTGTGAATAGACTCCCTTTCTTAACAGAAATGCCAGGAAATATGGCATTAGGAGCTAGTAGTGATCTTGGACTTACCAAGCGTGTCGCCTCAGTATTAGGACAGGAGTTGGATTCACTAGGGTTTAATATGAACTTCGCACCTGTGGTTGATATGAATAGTAATCCTTTAAATCCGATCGTAGGTGTCCGCTCTTTTGGGGAAAATCCATACTTAGTTGCAAAAATGAGTGCAGCTTTTATGGAGGGGCTCCATGAAGCAGGAATATTTGCTGTAGCAAAGCATTTCCCGGGTCATGGTGATGTAACGGTTGATTCTCATAAAGGGTTACCCACTGTGTCTAAATCTATCGAGCAATTAAAGAAAAATGAGCTCATACCTTATCGATTTTTAATAGATAATGGTATTCAATCCATTATGACTGCTCATATTGCTTTTCCAGCTATTGAGAAGTCAATATATCCAGCATCACTATCTCACGCTATAACAACGAATCTTCTGCGGCAAAGTCTTGGGTTTAATGGAGTAGTTATAACAGATGCCCTAAATATGCAAGCGGTAGCGAGCACTTTTACAGCAGCTGATGCCGCTATTTCAGCTGTTAATGCTGGTGCAGATATATTATTAATGCCAACGGAAGCATTAACTGTTAAGCGGGCACTAATAAATGCCGTCAAAACAGAGGTTATTAGTGAGGAAAGAATTGATTTATCTGTGCTAAGGATTCTAAAATTGAAAGCACAGTTATTTAAAGAGCATAACACGATTGATGTCATACGATCTAAAGAACATCTTAAGGTAGAAAAAGAAGCGGCTGAAAAAGGGATTACAATTATAAAACGCGATGAAACGCTCCCGATTCAAAAAAATGAGAGGGTAGCATTCATAGATGATGGCAGTAATCATCAATCGAACAAACTGTTAACAGAAATGTTAGTTAATGCGGGAATCACCGTTACAACAGAAGAAGAGGCAGAACGACTCATTTATATTTTACATCATAAAAAAGACGCGTTATTGAATAACAACCTACAAAAAGAAAAGAAGCCAATAATAGTGATTTCGACTACAACTCCTTATCACTATGAACAATGGGAATTTGTACAAGGATTTATTTCTACATTTAGTCAATCGAGAGCTAGTATACAGGCAGTAAGTGATTATCTTATAGGGGAATTGTTAGCAACAGGATGTTTACCAGTTTCAATATACGATTCAACAGGAAAAGTGATTGTAATGAGCGAACAGGAATGTAAATAAAGGAAAAAGGTATTGTAACTTTTATCTTCGAAGCATATAATCCAAGATATATTTTGAAAGTTAGGAGAATAGCATGTTTAGAAGATTTTTCACTTATTATTTACCTCATAAAAGACTATTTATTATTGATTTTAGTTGTGCAATTATCGTTGCTCTACTAGAATTAGCTTTTCCATTAGCTGTTAGTTGGTTTGTAGATGAATTACTACCAACCAACAATTGGTCGATGATTGTTGCGGTTAGTGCGGGTTTGTTTGCTCTTTATTTTACGAGTACTGGGCTACAGTTTGTTGTTAACTACTGGGGACATAAACTTGGTATTAATATTGAAACAGATATGAGACAGCAACTATTTACACATGTGCAGAAGCAATCTTTTCGTTTCTTTGATAATACGAAAACCGGTCATATTATGAGCCGGACAACCAACGACTTAATGGATATTGGTGAGTTAGCCCACCATGGACCAGAAGACCTTTTTATTGCAGCGATGACTTTTGTCGGCGCTTTTTGGATCATGTTAACAATTAATGTGAAGCTTGCGCTAGTAGCAATATTTATTGTACCGTTCCTTGTATGGCTCATTGCATATTGTAATATTTCTATGAATAAAGCTTGGAGAAGAATGTATACAGAAATTGCCGAAGTGAATGGTAGGGTTGAAGATAGTGTTTCTGGTGCCCGTGTTGTTCAGTCTTTTACGAATGAAGCTTTTGAAATTGAAAGATTTACAAAGGATAATAGAAGGTTTCGTTCGGCTAAACTTCGTGGCTATAAAGTCATGGGGATCACATTATCTGGCGTCTATTTCCTCACGAGAGTGTTAATTCTGTCTGTTTTAGTTTTTGGTGCTTGGTTAGCTTTCAATAATCAGTTAGCACCAGGAGAGTTGGTCGCTTTTGTATTGTATGCTAATCTTTTATTAAAGCCGATTGATAAAATTAGTGCGTTAATGGAGCTCTATCCAAAAGGAATGGCAGGGTTCAAGCGTTTCACCGAAATGATTGATCAAGAACCAGATATAAATGATAAGCCTAATGCAATAGAAGTTGATTCGTTACAAGGGAATATTACCTTTAACGATGTCACATTCGGGTACAATGATACTCAAAAAGTTTTACAAGAGTTGAATTTTTATATTCAATCTGGACAAACGGTTGCCTTTGTTGGTCCTTCAGGCGCTGGGAAGTCTACGATTTGTTCATTAATACCTAGATTTTATGATGTTGATAAAGGAGCCATCACGATTGATGGTATCAACATTCAAGATATGACGAAAAACTCTTTAAGAAATCAAATTGGTATCGTTCAACAAGATGTCTTTTTGTTTACAGGCACTATTAAAGAGAATATTGCTTATGGCAAGTTGGATGCAACGGAAGAGGAAATCATATTAGCAGCAAGTAAAGCCCACCTAACGCAATGGATTGATACGTTACCTGATGGTTTCGAGACACAAGTTGGCGAGAGAGGGTTGAAACTTTCTGGGGGACAAAAGCAACGTTTAGCCATTGCGAGAATGTTTTTGAAAAATCCACCGATTTTAATCTTAGATGAAGCCACTTCAGCACTTGATACCGAAACTGAAAAACTCATCCAGTCGGCCTTAACTGAGTTATCTAAAGACAGAACGACACTTGTTATAGCCCATAGATTTGCCACGATTAAAAATGCCGATAAAATTATGGTTGTAACTGAAGATGGTATAACCGAAGAAGGAACTGAAGAAGAGTTACTCGCTCTTGAAGGGATATTTGCGAACCTACATCATGTGCAGTACCAATAAATAAAGGTTGTCAAAGTGAAAAATATTTATCATAATAAAAGTTATGAGAAAATTAAAGAAAGACTTGACTTGTTTACCCGGTAGAAAGAATGCGGCTTTTCTTTCTCTGGGTTTTATTATGCCCAAAAGATAAGGAGGATGACAATGAAGATGAGAGTTTCTAGTGTGCAGTATCATTTGCATACGATTCGTTCGTTTGAGGATTTTGCTCGACAATGCAAACACTATATTCTTACTGCAAAAGAGTTTGATTCTGAGTTTGTATTGTTTCCAGAATTTTTTACTACTCAATTACTATCAATTGGTAGTGAAACGGGTGAGAGTTTATCCATTGCAGAATTACCAGGTTTTACGAAACAATATCAATCGCTGTTTACTCAATTAGCTGCTGAAACAAATATGCATATTATTGCAGGGACTCACGTAATCAGGCGAAATAATCGTCTTTATAATATGGCCCATCTTTTTTACCCGGATGGAAGGATAGAAGAACAAGCAAAGCTTCATTTGACACCCACTGAAATATATGAATGGGGCATAACAAAGGGTGAGGACTTAAGAGTTTTCGATACAGAAAAAGGTAGGATTGCGATTCTTACATGTTATGACATAGAATTTCCTGAGATTGTCCGTATGGCAGTAGCGAAAGGGGCAGATGTTATTTTTTGCCCATCGTGTACAGATGACCGCCATGGTTTTCATCGCGTCAGATATACTTCTCACGCAAGAGCAATCGAAAATCAAATCTATGTAGTAGGTGCAGGGACGGTGGGATCACTTCCCACAGTTGATTTTATGCGTGCAAATTTTGGACAAGCAGCTATCATGACACCAAACGATATACCCTTTCCTCCGCAAGGTGTTTTAGCAGAGGGGGAATTAAATAATGATATGATTATTACAGCAGACATCGATCTTCATTTATTGGATGAAGTAAGAAAAAAAGGATCTGTTACAACTTGGCGTGACCGGAGAACGGATTTATATTATGATTGGGAAAAGGCAAGATAGGATTATTGAACATGTCATTGGTTTTCCACTAAGAACTGTGAGTATGTGTCCATATTTAGGGAGAACCTTGAGATAAACAAACGAGTTAAAACTCAGTAACAGATAAAAATAGGATTGGATTAAATTATGGTTTCGATAGGCGGTGTTGTGGTGAAAAAATATCCTGGCTTTCTTCTTATATTTATAGGTATTGTTTTACTCTATTTTTCCTTTAAACTAGATGTTTCGCCAATCGTAGCGATTCTATTATTGCTTTCAAGTTTAATCGCTAATATCGTAGGTACGGTTGTATTAATAAAGCTAATTATTACAATTCAAAGGAAAGCAGCCGAATTGAATAAAGAAGAATGATTAGAAGGGTTCGCTCTATGTTCGAACTACCTTACGAGTGTGGTGCTGAGAAATCAATTAAGGGCAAACACTTAATGAATATATATGAGTGCCAAAGGATAGAAAAAGTCAGTCCCGTATATGAGTGTTAACGGGACTGACTTTTTCTTTTTATCTATCGTCTTTATAAGTTTATCTCTACTATTCAATCTCCATCTTTTTTTCTGTACCATCAGCAAATATACGGTATTCTTCAATTTTCTGCTCATCGTTTACATAATAGAGTGCTGCACTTCTAATATTTTTGTTATCATCAAAATCAAAGTATATAATGGCCTCTAATTGTTTATTTTTTAACGCATCCATATCGACGAGCTGATAATCAGCATCTAATGAATAATGTTCATCATGTTTAAAATCATAGCGAAAAGAGGGTAAGCCGTACATATCATCATTCATTTTTTGATCAGGCTGACCAAACTGATCGATTACGTCTTGTTCTGTCAGGTCGCTATGTAGTTTTTCTTTTAATGTCGAAACGATATTTGCTTGTTCTTGAGTAGTCACATTTTCAACTGTAGTATCCTTTGCTGCCACCGGTTCCCCATTTGGTACCGCAGTTAAGTTCAGAAATAGGACGAATGTTAGGACGGATAAGGAAAGTATAAACTTAAACATTTAATCTCCTCCGTTTATATTTTCTGTTGCTACTATTCATATTTCCTTTTATACACTTTCAAAACATCAATTCAACAATTAATAGAAAGTTTTTGCTATACAATCTTTATGTATAGGTTTGTTATAATAGAAGAACATTTGAAAAAAGGAGCATGATTTGTGGAATTGAACCTCACTGACAAGATGATTATTGAAAGATGTGGAGCTGTTTCTTATAAGCGCGGTAAAGCTTTTTTCTCTGCAGGGAAAGTCAACTTTATAATAGAAGAAGAAAACAAAATCTATGCAGTTGTTAAAAGCGGAGAACACTTCAATGTAGAAGTAGAACGGATAGATGGTGAGATACAATCAAAGTGTAGTTGCCCTCAACTCTCTTCTTATCGTAAAGAATGTCAGCATCTAGCAGCTGTTTATATTGCCTGTCAAAAAAAGAACAGAGTGAGAGCGGACTCAGATGCGAATCAACTATTCTCCTTATTTGCAAAAGAGATTCCGGAAGTAAATGAACAAGCCCATTTTGAGTATAGAAAAAAATTAGATATACATATACAATGCTGTACGGTGACATGGAAAAATGAAGCAAGGCTAGCGATATCATTTATCTATCAAGGTCTACCTATTTCGTCCCCTCTCGATTGGTTCCGTTCCTTTATGGAAGGAAGGGTTTACAAAGAAAGTAATGGATTTCTATTGGATGCTACTAAACATTATTTAGCCGAGCCAATCGTCAATATTATGCAACTATTAGAGAATGCAGAAAGAAAGCACGAATGGTTATTCATTCCTTCATTAACTTGGGAAAAAGTAATGGAGAACATCATTCAGTTAGAAAATAGTCACTTTAAAGAAGAGAACAAACAGTTACAAACGATGAGATTAACAGATCAACCTTTACCCATCATTTTTGAACTCTCTTATAACGAAGAAGAAAATATGGCTATTTTATCTTACAATCATAATGATTCTTTTCAGCTTTTACCATATTATCAAGCTGTATATAAAGAGGGATGCTTTTATCATTGGCCTAAACATGACTTTAGACGTTTAACTGAATTGTTAAAGATGATGCAGGAAGATAAAAAATTGATGATTGCTGATGAACAAATCTCATTTTTCTTAAATAAAGTAGTGCCTGGGTTAAAGAGGCTTGCGACCATAACCATAGCTGATACGATTAAAAAGCAATATATGCAAGCCCCCTTAGTGGCAAAGCTTTATTTAGATCGCTTAAATCATAAATTATTAGCTAGTCTGGAGTTTCATTACGGCAAATTAAGTTTTAATCCATTAGATGACGAAAAAGCTAAAAAGGTTCTATTTAGAAATAAAGAAGACGAGGAGCAAATCCTCTCTTTAATGGAACAGGCCTCTTTTACAAAAACGGATGAAGGTTATTATATTCAAAATGAAGAATTGGAATATCATTTTTTAATGCATATTTTACCTGATTTACAAGAGCATGTACGTATATACACGACTACAGCCATAAAGATGAGGATTGATAAAGGTAAAACGCGTCCAGTTATTAGAGTGAAAATGAAAAAAGATCGAATGAATTGGCTGCAATTTAAATTTGATATTGAAGGAATTCCTGAGCAAGAAATTAAAGAAATCCTAACTGCAATTGAACATAAAAGAAAATACTATCGCCTCAAGAACGGGGCATTATTATCATTAGAAACAGAAGATTATCAACAAATTAAGGCTTTTTTGAACGAAGTACCTCTGCAAGCTGAAAATTGGAGTGAAACGACACTTGTACGTGGCTTACAGCTTATTGCAAAAACGAAGGAAGAAACGATTGCCTTTGAAGCATCTATAAGAAATTTTCTTCAAGATTTTAAAAATCTTAACGAAGATGACTACCCTCTACCAGGGAATTTTTCGTCCATATTAAGGCCTTATCAAATAGAAGGTTATCAGTGGATGAGAAAGCTGGCAGAAAACCAATTTGGTGGAATTTTAGCAGACGATATGGGGCTTGGGAAAACGGTACAAGCGATTACTTTCATCTATTCTTATATAGATGAAATAAGACATAAACAGTCACCTGCTCTTATTGTATGCCCCTCATCCGTACTTTACAATTGGTTACAAGAATGGATGAAGTTTGTACCGGATATGAAAGTTGTGATTTTAGATGGCAAACAGAGCGAAAGACAATTAATACGTAAAGATATTCATGTAGCAGACGTAGTTATTACATCATATACGTTAATAAGGAAAGACATTCATTGGTTGAAAAATGAACGTTTCCACACGATTATCTTTGATGAAGCACAAAGTTTTAAAAACCCATTAACAGAAACACATAAATCTGTAAAACAATTATCATCACAATATAAGTTTGCACTAACAGGTACACCGATAGAAAATGCAATCGAGGACTTATGGTCTGTCTTTCATATTATCTTCCCAGATTTATTTCTCGGCTTACAACAATTTAGTGAACTAAATAACGCTGCGATTGCCCGAATAATTCAACCTTTTGTTTTACGAAGAATGAAAACAGAGGTATTGGAAGAGCTTCCAGTTAAGGAAGAAAAAATCGAAAGAATAGATTTATATAAAGAACAACAAAAAATTTACTTAGCGTATCTAGCCAAATTGAAAGAAGATACATTAAAGCATTTAGATAAACGGACGTTAAGGAAAAATCGTATTAGAATTTTAGCAGGACTAACGAGGTTAAGACAGTTATGTTGTCACCCGGCATTATTTGTAGAAGGCTATCAGGGACGCTCAGCTAAACTAGATCATTTATTGACTTTATTACAAGAAGCAAAACAGGCGAATCGCCGTGTGCTCATTTTCTCTCAATTTACGAGCATGCTTGAAATTATCAGTAGTGAACTCTCCTTTCAAGGGAAAGAATTCTTTTATTTAGATGGTCATACAACCGCAAAGGAAAGAGTAGAAATGTGTGAACGGTTCAATAGCGGGGAAAAGAATCTTTTTCTGTTATCATTAAAAGCTGGTGGTACTGGTTTGAATTTAACAGGTGCAGACACTGTTATTTTATATGACACATGGTGGAATCCAGCAGTTGAAAGCCAGGCAGCGGACCGTGCCTACCGCATCGGTCAAAAAAAAGATGTCGTTGTCGTGAAATTAATTGCTAAAGGTACGATTGAGGAAAGAATGGAAGAAATGCAGTATCGCAAAAAAGATTTAATTCATACAATTCTTGACCGGGAAACAGAAGACTTTCTTACGGAAGAGGATCTATTACATCTTTTAGATATAAGAGACTAATGGGTCTCTTTTTTTTGTTTCTGGTCTCTTGCTTAGGTGTTATAAAGGCAAGTAATATTCCTAGTTCATCCACTTAATGTTGTTCATCATACAAATATTTCACTTTTGTATATAAAGAAGAAAGTCTACCAATTTTAAATTGGAATTCTATAGTTTTCGCTAGCTAGCTCACTCAATAATATAACTCAATACCTTTACGTATTTATTTAACCTGTGTCTATTCTAAAGGAGTTAATCATTGAAATGTTGAAGTGAATATGTTTTCATGGAGACTGAATTAAATAATTGAAATAACTAGATTTTTACAGATGAAGCATCCGTCTTTATTAGGCCAAAGAGATTAGGAGAAAGGTGCAAAAAAATACAAGTTTTTAGGAAAAAGTTTCAGTTTGTAATAAAAAAATGATGAAATATGTCGGATTAGTAATATATTTGTAACATTGCTATTACCTGAATGTCAAAAAGGGATGATATAATGCATTTTGTACTAGATAATATACCGACATATAAAAGTGAACTATAGTAAAAAAAACATAGAAAAATAGACAATATAGATAAAACATACATAAAAAGGAAAAATGTTAAAAAGGCAGGGGAAAATGAGTGAAGAAAAAGATTATCGCATTAAACACAACAATTATGTTAGGCCTTGGAGCCTTCGCACTTCCAGCAGTGAACGCAGAATCTCTGGATGACATTAAAAAAGAACGCTCTGATGTCAAATCTGATCTTTCTAAAGCAGAAAAAGAACTTGCAGCAGTATTAACAGAATTAAATGGTTTAGAAGAGAAAATCGCAAAAGTAGACCAAGCAGTAGCCGATAACGAGAAAATTGTTAAAGAAACAGAAAAAGAAATTGAAGAAGCTAAAGCAAAAATAAAAAAACTTGAAGAAGAAATTAAAGTCATTCAAGAAAGAATTGACAAAAGAAGTGAAATCTTAAAAGAGCGTGCAGTGGCTATCCAAAATAGTGGTGGTTCTAACGTTAACTATATTGAAGTCCTTCTAGGTTCTACTAGCTTCAGTGATTTTGTTGATCGTGTTGGTGCGATTTCTAAAATTGTCGATGCAGACGAAGAATTATTAATTCAACATGATAAAGACAAAAAAGAAGTAGAAGAAAAGAAAGCAACAGTAGATAAAGAGTTAACTACACTAAATGAAAAAATGACTGATCTTGAAGGTATGCGCGAGCAACTAAAAGAACAGGAAGCACAAAATGATAAGCTAAAAGCTGAATTAAAAGAAAAAGAAGAAGTTGCAGCTGAAAAAAAATCTAAGTTACAAGCTAAAGATGTTGATCTAGCAGCAATGCAAGCTGAAATTGAGAGTAGCATGGCGAGACAAGCTCCTGTAGAAGCAAGTGTTACAAATAATGAATCAACTTCAACTTCAACAAATACTACAAACTCTAATAGTAGTTCTAAATCTAAGTCTTCAGCAAAAGCATCTTCTGCACCAGCATCTACAACTGTTGGTAGCGGTATGCAAGCAGTTATTTCAGCAGGTAATAAATACATCGGAAATTCAGTTTATGTATTTGGCGGTGGTCGCTCAGCATCTGATATCGCTGCAGGTCGTTTTGATTGTTCTGGGTTCGTACATTGGGCATTTGCTCAAGGTGGCTATAGTGTAGGTGCTAGTACGGATGCATTGAAAAATCAAGGTACACCAGTTCCAGCAAGCCAAATGCAACCTGGGGATATGGTATTCTTTAATACGTATAAAACAGATGGTCATGTTGGTATTTATATCGGTGGCGGTAAATTCATCGGTTCACAAAGCAGCACAGGTGTAGCCATTGCTGATATGTCAAGTGGTTATTGGGCAAAAGCATTTAACGGCCGCGTTAACCGCATCAACTAATCTATCATTTGAATTTTTGAAAGAGCGTCTTGTTACGAATGTAATAGGGCGCTTATTTATTTTATACCCAATTCTGTTCTCGTCTTAAACATGGATCTTGAAACCTAATCATAATCGGTAAAGGAGAACAAGCTAGTACTAAGTTGTATTATCCCATCAAATAATAGATCAGCACTTAAATGATTGTGGTGTTTTTCAAACTTCCTGTTTTATTCTCCTCAGCTATCGTATTCTCTATGTAAATAGGTTCCAAGTAAAATTGTAAATCTGACTTATCTTCTATAAGTAGTTATAAAATTATCAGTTAATTCTAAAAATAGTTGCAATTATTCTTATTAGGTGTTTTAATAAAATTAACTTATCTGATATGTGATATATAACAGGATGTGATGATTTTGGCAATTGAAAAGATTGAGACGAAGAAAGTCTCACATATTATTGAAGAGAAGTTAGAGGAAATGATTCTCGATGGTCAATATCAAATCGGTGAAAAACTTCCATCAGTCCGCATGCTTTGTGAGTCTTTTGGTGTCGGGAGATCAGCGATTCGAGATGCAATCACTGCATTGAAAGGGAAGGGATTAGTTGAGGTAAAACAAGGAGAAGGTACTTATGTGAAGGCGTTTGATGTTCATACATTGCTGGGGAGTAAGTATTGGAATTTGTATGAAAAGGATATACAAGAACTCTTTCAAGCACGTAAGATCGTCGAGGTAGGTTTAGCGGAATTAGCTGCCAATCACAGATCAGAAAAGGATGTAGAGGATTTACATTATATACTTACAGCAAAAAAGGGGTGGGAATCGGATTTTTTATTTCACCAAAAGCTTGCTTGTATTGGAGGTAACACAGTTTTAATGCAATTTATAGACTTCATATCAGCACCATTGAAGCAAACGCTAGTAAAGTTCCATCAATATATACAGAACAGTACAGAAAAAGGTTCAATCATTGAAGCCCAACATAGGAACATTTTCCAAGCAATTAAGGAACGAAATAGCAAAAAAGCTTCAGAAGAAATGCTGGTGCATTTGACCACAGTCGAAGATATGTTACAAGAGACATCTACTATGGAGTAAAAATTTTTCGCTATTTAAAAAACGGTGTTTTGTAATAGCGAACAATAAGGAGGTAAGGAAATTGATGAATGAGGTGCTTTCTATAGCGGAGTATTTAACAACTTATAAACTAGACTATGAAATGTCTCAAGCTGATTTGTATGGTAATAGTGGACAATACACCGTATATCCAACCTCAGAAGAAGAGTTAAGTGCAATATTCGCTTTTGTTCATAAACATCAATTCACGGTCAATATCCAAGGTGCTGGATCTAAAAGGGGTTACGGTGGATTAATTGATCAAGCTGATTTACTTATTTCAATGGAAAAATTTACGGGAATCGTTGAACATCATAGTGGAGATATGACTTTAACCGTTAAAGCAGGAACGAAACTTGAGGATGTTCAACGTTATTTAGAGGATTTTAATCAAAAGTTAGCACTAGATCCCTTTATGCCTCACGTAAGTACAATTGGTGGAGTGATAGCAAGTAATGATAGTGGACCGAAGAGACTAAATTATGGATCCGCCAGAGACGCAGTCATCGGTTTAAGAGTAGTATACCCAGATGGTAAGGTGATTCGTACAGGTGGTAAAGTAGTAAAGAATGTTGCCGGCTATGACATGAATAAGTTGTTTATTTCTTCAATGGGGACACTTGGAGTGATAACAGAAGTCACGGTTAAATTACGTCCACTGGCAAAGAGTACAGCCACTTGCATCATATCTTTTCAAGGTGAAGATAGAAATACGATTTATTCTTTTACTAGAAATTTATTAAATAATAGTATTGAACCAATTAGTTGTGAGTTACTTGATCCTATTGTTTCATATAATATTAGCGGCATAAATAAACTTTCCTTACTCGTAAGCTTCGAAGATGTAGAAAAATCGGTGGAATATCAAATAAAGTATATTCAAAGTTTGATAGAAGAAGAAATGAAACTGACTATTCTTAGAAATAGTGAGGAAAAACAGTTATGGGACCGACTTTATCATCTACCTATTGATAAAGAGGATGAGTATAACAACGGTGAAAAAATCTTTGCTGTTGCTAAAATAGGTACAATCAATCTAAACGTTATAGACATTCTCCTAAAAGTAATGGAGATTAGAAGAAATACCAACATTGATATTTATACGCATGGAGGAGTCGGTCATGGCTTGATGCAACTATATATCAAGGGGAAAGAAAGTGAAATGATTGAAGCGCTTACAAAAATGAGAGAAGTAACAAATGAAAATGGTGGTTATTGTATCATAAAACATTTACCGCTAGCTCAAAGGTTAGTGTTTGATACATGGGGAGAAACGAAAGGTGCTCATTATTTACTAGAAGGAATTAAAACGAAGGTCGATCCAAAAAAAATCTTAAACCGTAAACGTTATGTAGGGGGGATATAGGTGACAGTCTCACAACAAAAATCAAAGCAACCAGCTTGCAAAGACGGGGTGAGCAATTATTTGTGGAATGATGCGCCTGATGAAACGAAATGGGCAGATTGTGTGCATTGCGGAATGTGTTTAGAATCTTGTCCAACCTATGAACAAACAGGTCAGGAACAGCATTCGCCAAGGGGAAGAGTTTATTTAATTAAGTCTGTGGCAGAAGGGAAATTAATGGTAAACGAAGAGTTTATGGATCCTGTATTTGCATGTTTAGATTGTCGAGCTTGTACAACAGCATGTCCGGCTGATGTTGATGTTGGTGGATTAATTGAAGAAGCACGTGGGCAAGTAAGGCAAGCTATTCCTCTAAAAGGATGGAAAAAGTCTGTAAACAAGTTATTTTTACATGGGATATTTCCACATGAAAATCGTCTGCAAACTTTAGGTGGACTGCTGAAGTTCTATCAAAAAAGTGGAATGCAAACATTGGTTAGAAAAACGAAACTCATTCAAATAATGCCTAAACATTTAGTTGATATGGAAGGGGTCATGCCAAAGATTCATTCATCAGTAAAGAAAAAACATCGTAACGGATCAGTAATTAAAGCGAAACAAGAAACTAAACGTGAAGTGGCGATGTTAACTGGTTGTGTAATGGATGTTATGTTTAGTGATGTCAATGAATCTACTATAAACGTGTTAACACGTAATGGTAATGATGTCCATATTCCTCAAAATCAAACCTGTTGCGGGGCTTTACATGTTCATGCAGGTGATCGAGATATGGGTAGAAAACTGGCAAAACAAAATATTCTTGCCTTTGAGAACGACGATACAGTAATTGTCAATGCAGCGGGATGTGGCTGTATGATGAAAGAATATGGTGAATTATTTAAAGAGGAGCCAGAGTGGCGAGAAAAAGCAGAAGCGTTAGCAGATAAAGTGGAGGACATCTCGAAGTTCCTTTATGATACAGGTTATGAAAAGCCAAAAGCTTCCTTGAATAAAAGAATTACTTATCACGATGCCTGCCATCTTGCTCATGGTCAAGGTGTGAGAGAGGAACCACGAGATTTGTTATTAAATATTCCTGGAGTAGAGATGGTCCATATGCCGAATGCAGATCGTTGTTGTGGGAGTGCAGGTATTTATAATATTACCAACCCTGAAATGGCGGGAGCTGTATTAGCAAGTAAAATGGAAAACGTGCCAGATGATGTCGAGATGATTTCCATGGGGAACCCCGGCTGTATGTTGCAAATGGCCATTGGTGTGAAAAATCATGGGCGCAGTCAAAAGGTTGTTCATACCGTTCAACTATTAGATTGGGCTTATCAAAAGGAGAGTAGAGGATGAAGAAATGGAAATTAAAAACAAAAGATCGACATATTCATGGACTCTCTCAATTGTTAAATGATAAACAGGCTATTCTTTATCATAAAGAAGATTTAATCAGTTATGATTGTGATGGGTTTACGATTCATAAATCATTACCAAGAGCGGTTGTTTTTCCTCATTCAACCGACGAAGTGGCACGTATTGTCAAGTATTGTCATGATCATTCCTTACCTTTTTTAGCGAGAGGTGCGGGTACAGGGTTGAGTGGTGGAGCGATTCCCCTTAATAATGAGGTCATTATTAGCATGGTTAAAATGAAAAGATTAATTGACATTGACCTTGATAACAGGAGAGCAGTTGTCGAGCCTGGTTATGTGAATTTGAAACTCACAAATCAAATTATTGAACGCGGATATTACTATGCACCAGATCCATCGAGTCAATATTGCTGTACCATTGGTGGGAATGTGGCAGAGAATGCTGGAGGTGCCCATTGTTTAAAATACGGTGTGACAACAAACCACATTTTAGGGTTAGAATTAGTTCTACCAAATGGAGAAATAGTTGAAATCGGTAGAAACGGTATTTTAGATGAACCTGGTTATGACCTATTAGGCCTTATTACAGGTTCAGAGGGTACATTAGGTATTGTAACAAAAATCATCGTCAGAATATTAAAAAATCCAGAAGGAAAACAAACCGTGTTAGCCTATTTTGATGATATTGAAGACGGTAGTCAAGCAGTATCGGATATCATTTCAGCAGGTATTGTTCCGGCAGCACTTGAAATGATGGATAAGACAGCTATTGAAGGAGTAGAAGCAGCGGCCTTTCCGGTTGGTCATCCGAAAGATATAGCAGCTGTTTTATTAATCGAAGTAGATGGTATTGCAGCAGGAATCGATGAACAAATTGAGCAAATTTTATCGGTTTGTCGCCATCGTAATGTTAGAGAAGTAAGAGCAGCAAAGGATGAAAAAGAACGGGCAGCATGGTGGGCTAATAGAAAAACAGGATTTGGTGCAATGGGGGCAATATCACCTGATTATCTTGTTCAAGATGGCGTTATCCCACGTAGTAAATTACCTGAAGTTCTTCGAAGAATTAATAAGATCAGTGAAGAATATGACTTGCGAATTGCCAACATATTTCATGCTGGGGATGGGAACTTACACCCGCTCGTTTTATTTGACGCGAGAGTTCCTGGCGAAACAGAGAAAGCGCTGGCAGCTGGTAGTGCATGTCTAAAAGTGTGTGCAGATGTTGGTGGAACAATTACAGGTGAACATGGAGTAGGTATTGAAAAGAGGGAAGAAATGCGGTTCGTTTTCACTGATGAAGAAATTGCAGCACAAACGGATATTCGATCTGTGTTTAATACGGATAATCTTTTGAATGCTGGCAAGTTATTTCCGTCTCCAAGTAGATGTGCAGAAGTGAAAAAAGAAATAAAAGAGAAAATTATTGGATAAATAATCGTAAGAATAATCTAAAAATCATTGAAGCGATCAGTCAATCATGGTATATTTTTTTTAGAATAATAGAAACAGTGTTTTGTAATAACAAACAAGGAGGATTATCATGACGCAATATGTAGAAAAAGGCAGTCTTAAAATCGCGGAGGAATTATTTCATTTTATTGAAAAAGAGGCATTACCAGGAGCAGAGGTAGATTCAGAACAATTTTGGCAAGGATTTGAAAAGTTAATTGCCGATTTAACTCCGAAGAATAAACAGTTACTACAAAAAAGAGAAGACATACAAACAAAGATTAATGAATGGCATACAACACAAAAAACGTTTGATGCGAAACAGTATAAGCAGTTTTTAGAAGATATAGGCTACTTGCTCCCAGAAGCTGATGATTTTGAAATTACTACTCAAAATATTGACGATGAGATTGCCATTCAAGCAGGACCACAATTAGTTGTTCCAATTAATAATGGGCGCTATGCAATTAATGCTGCCAATGCGAGATGGGGCAGTCTATATGATGCTTTGTACGGCACAGATGCGGTTAGTACTGAAGATGGGGCAACGAAAGAAGGTGCATACAACCCTATTCGTGGAGAGAAAGTAATTGCTTTTAGTAGAAACTTTTTAGATGAAGTAATCCCATTACAAGAAGGCAGTCATAAAGACGCGATTGCTTATACTGTTGAAGCCAGTGAACTAGTTATTACATTGAATAGTGGGACAAAAGAATCTCTTCGTAATAAAGCATTATTTATCGGTTATCGCGGGACAGAAACA
This sequence comes from Cytobacillus sp. FSL R5-0569, assembly GCF_038007265.1. Lineage (NCBI taxonomy): Bacteria > Bacillati > Bacillota > Bacilli > Caryophanales > Bacillaceae > Cytobacillus > Cytobacillus sp. FSL R5-0569. Next base: position 2,728,603 of record NZ_JBBOWW010000001.1, on the reverse strand, counting down.
GAACCAACGGCCATTCTTTTGAAAAACAATCAACTACATTTTGAGATTCAAATTGATCGTCAACATCCAATTGGAAAAACCGATGATGCCGGAATTAAAGATATTTTATTAGAAGCTGCAGTTACAACAATTATGGATTGTGAAGATTCAGTTGCAGCAGTTGATGCTGAAGATAAAGTACTTGTATATCGTAATTGGTTAGGATTGATGAAAGGAGATTTAACTTCTACATTTAAAAAAGGTGACCGATCGATCACAAGGGCTATGAATGATGATCGTGAATATTTGGCACCTAATGGAGATACCTTTTCGCTTAATGGACGCTCACTCATGTTTGTCAGAAATGTGGGTCACTTAATGACAAATGAGGCGATATTAACAGAAAATGGTGAGGAAATTCAAGAAGGAATTTTGGATAGTGTGATTACTTCACTAGCAGCAAAACATACATTACTTGGAAATGGAAAATATCAAAATAGTAAAAATAATTCTATCTATATCGTAAAACCTAAAATGCATGGTCCAGAAGAAGTGGCTTTTGCCAATGAGCTTTTTAACCGAACAGAAGATTTATTGGGACTCGATCGTTATACATTGAAGATAGGTGTAATGGATGAAGAAAGAAGAACTTCTTTAAACTTGAAATCTTGTATTAAAGAAGTAAAAGAGAGAGTTGTATTTATTAATACAGGATTTTTAGATCGTACCGGAGATGAAATGCATACCTCAATTGAAATGGGCGCAATGATTCGTAAAAATGATATGAAGTCAACAAAATGGCTGCAAGCATATGAAACATCTAATGTGTTAACAGGGCTTTCTACCGGTTTTAAAGGGAAGGCGCAAATAGGAAAAGGTATGTGGGCGATGCCTGATTTAATGGCAGCCATGCTCGAACAAAAGGTGGCCCACCCTAAAGCTGGTGCAAATACAGCTTGGGTTCCTTCACCGACTGCAGCTACACTTCATGCCCTTCATTATCATCAAGTAGATGTGGCTAAAGTACAGCAATCATTATCAGTGAAAAAGACTGACTTAAGAGACGAGATACTTGCCATACCAGTGGCAAAGGATACTAATTGGACTGGGGAAGAAATCCAAGCAGAGTTGGATAATAATGCACAAGGGATATTAGGATATGTCGTTAGATGGGTTGATCAAGGCATCGGTTGCTCAAAAGTCCCAGATATCAATAATATTGATTTAATGGAGGACCGAGCGACTTTAAGAATTTCGAGCCAACATATGGCGAATTGGTTGCATCATGGTATTGTATCAAAGGACCAAGTGATGACTACTCTAAAAAGAATGGCGAAAGTAGTGGATGAACAAAATGCGGATGATCCATTGTATTATCCGATGGCACCGAACTTTGAGGAATCTGTTGCTTTTCAAGCTGCATGTGAACTAGTTTTTGAAGGAGTTAAACAGCCAAGTGGATATACCGAACCAATTTTACACCGTCGTAGAATTGAGGCAAAAGCGAAGTTTGCTGTAAAACAGTAAAAAAATAATGAATAAAAGAGTGGTTCGTTTGTGGCCACTCTTTCTAAATATAGTAAGAAGAGTGGGACTTGAAATTGTAATTTAAAACTTAAATGATTGTAGTAGGAGGATTTTAAATGAAATTTGTAAGATTTACGATTAATAATCAATTATTACAAGGTATCATTGAAAATGGGGAGATCAAAGAAATCTCAGGTGATATATTCAATAAGTGGGAAGAGACAGGCACCTATTATGATCAAAGTGATGTTAAACTTGTTTCTCCTATTGTTCCCACCCAAATTATCGGAATCGGTGCAAACTTTGTTAGTGATAAACAAGAACTACCAGAGGAATTACCAGCAGTTCCAGTGTTTTTCTTTAAACCGGTATCATCCGTAATCGGTCCGAATGAAGAGATAATCATTCCTAAAGGGATTGATCAAGTTAAATTTGAATCAGAATTGGCAGTAGTGATTGGTAAAGAAACAAAAGATGTCGCTGAAGAAGATGTGTTTGATCATATTTTTGGTTATACGATTGGTAATGATGTAACAGCTCCTCAATTTTTCCATCAAGACGGTCATTGGACGGTCGGTAAAGCATTTGATACTTTTACTCCTCTTGGGCCAGTTATAGAAACAGAGCTTAAGCTAGAAGAAACTCGCATTAGAGCCAATCTGAATGGTCAATTAAAGCAAGATAGCCCACCTGAGTTAATGATTATTTCTATACAAAAGATGATTGCTTTTCTATCGAAGGTAATGACTTTGAGGGCTGGAGATGTTATCCTTACTGGAAGCCCTGTAGGCGCCGAATTGATTGGTGAAGGTGATATAATTGAATGTGAGATTGAATCAATCGGTCAGTTAACAAATACAGTCGTAAGAAGTAAAGCGGAAGTAAAGTCATAAATGATTTTTGTAGGTTTTGATTGAGGTGAAGGTATGGAAAGAGATAATATGGTGAAATCGGTAAGTAGAGCGCTTGATATTATTGATATGATCAGTTTAAGAAAGTACGGTATGGGTGTGACTGAAATTGCAAATGAAATGGATATCAATAAAAGCTCCGTACACCGCATATTATCAACTCTTGTGAAGTATGGTTATATCGAGCAAGTAAAAGATTCAGGCAAATATAAAGTAGGTTACAAAATATTAAATATTAGTACTAGATTGCTTGATTCAATAGATATCCGCTCAGAAGCGAAGCTTTATTTACAGGATTTGGAGCAAAAGACGAATGAAGTCATTCATCTAGTGGTACCAGATAATGACGAGGTAGTTTATATCGAAAAACTCGATGGGAATGAAGCATTGAGAATGCACTCATCTGTTGGCAAACGTGCGCCTATGCATTGTACATCTGTTGGTAAAGCGATATTAGCACATCAACCAGTACAAGTAGTCAAAGATATTATACAGAGAAAAGGGTTGAAACCTCATACAGAGCATACAATTACAGATGAAATGGCATTGTTAGAAAATTTAAAGATGATTAAGACAAAAGGTTTTGCCCTTGACTTAGAGGAAAATGAAAACGGAATTGTGTGTATTGCTGTTCCAATATTTGACTATCAAAACAATGTATGTGCTGCGATCAGTGTATCCGGTCCATTAATAAGAATGTCACAAGAGCGTTTGCAGGAACTCGCTCCCTTTATGGTTGATATTGGAAAGAGTGTTTCTATACGGTTAGGGTATTTAGATGAATAGTCATCTTTCAATTAGTAAAAACGCTCCCTTATAAAAAAGGGAGCGTTTTTACTTTTTTAGACGAATAACACTTGTTATTACCTCATCTGTTGATCAATCATTCTACTTCTTAAAAACTTTAATTATAAATAAAAAATATCAATTTATAATTTTCAAAATATTGTTGTAATTGCATAATAAATTAGTATAATTAATATATATAATATTTGTTGTATAACAAAATATTTTAGTTATATAACAACAAAGATAATAAGGGGGAGTGTGTGTGAGTACAGGCGTTTTAGCAGTTATTTCATTATTACCGATTATTGCTGTTGCCATTTTTCTTGTAGGACTTAAATGGCCGGCAAGTAAAGCAATGCCGATTTCCTTTCTAATTGCTGCCGCATTAGCATTATTTGTATGGAAGGTTCCATTCAATACTGTAGCTGCAGCAAGTGTAAATGGTTTAGTTGTGGCCATTACACTGTTATATATTATTTTTGGTGCAATATTATTATTAAATACTGTACAAGAAAGTGGAGCCATGAGAACCATTCGCCAAGGCTTCATAGATATTTCGCCAGATCGAAGAATTCAAGTGATTATTATTGCTTGGCTCTTTGGCTCATTTATTGAAGGGGCATCAGGTTTTGGTACACCTGCTGCGGTAGCAGTTCCGTTAATGGTTGGTTTAGGATTTCCTGCAATGGCAGCTGTTGTGGCTGGCATGGTCATACAAAGTACACCAGTTACTTTTGGAGCTGTGGGTACACCTGTATTAGTAGGTGTACAAACAGGTTTATCTGCTAACCAAAGTATAACTGACAATCTCTTAAATGTTGTAACAACGATTGGTGGTCATGCCGCAATCTTGCATATGATCGCCGGTACCTTTATTCCATTATTTGTTGTTGCTTTAATGACTCGCTTTTTTGGTAAAAATAAATCTTTTGCAGAAGGAATTAAAGTATGGAAATTTGCGCTGTTTGCAGCTTTTGCAATGACGATTCCATACGTTATTGTTGCAAATACACTTGGACCAGAATTCCCATCTATGACAGGGGGACTAGTTGGTTTACTGATAGTTGTACTTGCAGCTAGAAAAGGTTTTCTCCTTCCAAAAGATGAAACGTGGGACTTTGAAGAGAAATCAAAATGGGATCCTGAGTGGACAGGTAGAATCGAAGTACAACTAAATAACAATGGGAAAAAAATGGGGTTACTAAAAGCATGGTCACCGTATATCCTAGTGGGAGTCTTTTTAGTTTTAACTAGATTGAAAACGCTTCCTTTAAAAGAGTGGTTACAATCTATTGTTATTAAATTGGAAAATATATTCGGCTCAAGTATTACTGCAAGCTTTGAGATTCTTTATTCACCTGGAACAGTTCTTATTTTAGTATCAATTATTACATTTTTCATCCATGGAATGAATTTTAGCTCCTATAAAAAAGCATGGAGTAGTTCGGCAAAAACAACAGCTGCAGCATCAGTTGCACTTGTATTCACTGTTCCAATGGTTCAAGTATTCATCAATACTGGTGGTGGAGCCGCCGGTTATGAACAAATGCCAATCGAATTAGCAAATGGGGCAGCGGCATTAGCTGGAGAATTCTGGCCATTCTTTGCTACCTTTATTGGTGGGATTGGTGCATTTATCGCTGGTAGTAATACGGTTAGTAATATGATGTTTTCCCTTTTCCAGTATGATGTCGGTAGCCAAATTGGGGTGAACCCGAGCTGGATTGTAGCTTTACAAGCAGTTGGTGGAGCAGCGGGTAACATGATTTGTGTCCATAATGTTGTTGCTGCTTCTGCAGTAGTAGGACTCGTCGGTAAAGAGGGAGAAGTTATTCGTAAAACACTCTTGCCATTTGTTTATTACGCTTTATTTGCAGGTGCTATAGGGTACTCTATTGTATGGTATTCAAGTAAAGGCTTATTTAACCTCGGCACACTGATTGCTGTTCTTATCATTTTGGCTGCATTTTATATTATAGCCACGAACAATAAAAGGCTTAATACGTTGCATCAATATAATCAAACAATTTCAAAGTAATAACAAAAAAAGTAACCGCACTATATTTAGCGGTTACTTTTTTGTTGGAATTACCAGAAAAATAAAGGAAGAAAGACTAAGGCAGCAATAGCACCTAAAGCAATCCCTGCGCCGAATCCCCAGCCCCAACCGCCGCGACCGCAACCACCACGACCGCAACCACCTCTGCGGTATCCGCCTGCATAACCGTAACCACCATAATTTTTGTTCATTGGACGTAAATACACTCTGTCGTTAGATACTCTTTCAATAATTCCACGATGAATTCTACCATCATTCATTTTGATTTCTACAGGCTTTCCTATTCCGTTATAACAGCGATGATAATAACCACTCATTAAAATAACACCTCCGGGAAATAAAAATGCTTTCTCTCCTTATGGTATGTCCACCTTTCTTTTTTGAATAGGTACATGTCCTATATGAAGAGCGGAGTTTTTATCCAGTGTCAACAACTAGAAAGTTAGAATAATATAGATAGTATACAAGGAGGGGAACAATGAAATATTCTTATGAAGATGCTTTAGCCTATTTTCAGGTCCCATTTGCTCACCCTGGAGGGAAGCAACTTACGAGCGAGTTACTAATTAATGAGCCTATTACAACAGAAACGACTATTCTCGACGCAGGCTGTGGAACAGGAAGTACATCTTATCTTTTAAGTGATATATATAGTGCGAGAATAGAAGCAATAGACAAACATGCAGAAATGGTACAGGCCGCAAGAAGAAAGGCGAGCTTGTTAACAAAACCCTTTCACGTATCGGTAGGTAATGTGGAGAAGTTATCTTTTTCTGATCAACAATTTGATCTGATCCTATCTGAATCTGTTATCGTCTTTACTAACGTGGCAAATACTTTAAAGGAATTTGCACGTGTATTAAAAGACAAAGGGAGACTCTATTTAATAGAGATGACAAAAGAATCATCAATGACTAGTGAAATGGAAGAAGAAATGAAGGCTTTTTATCAATTAGAAAAACTGTTAAGTGAAAAAGATTGGACGAAGGCTTTAGACACTGCCGGCTTTAAAAAGGTCGAGGTTTTAAAGGCAAGTACGATTGCAGAGATGATTGCAGAAGGAGTGAAGATGGGAGACGATAGTTCCCATCAACATATTAAGTTATTAAAAGAAGATTTATCACAAGTGTTAATTGATCATTACCAACTTAACTTACAATTAAGTAACCATCTAGGCTACCGAGTGATACGAGCGATGAAAACGTAGCTCACATTTGATCGAGGGTAAGATTTAACTTTTGATAGATTGCTAATAGTTGTTTTATTTCTTCATTTGTGAGCTGTGCAAATGTATTTTTTTGCAGTTGATGTCCGTCTTCAGCTGCCTTTTTTAATACTTCTAAGCCTTCATCAGTGATTTCTAAATATGAAATCCTTTTATCATTTAAATCAGGTATTCGTTTAATATAATACCGTTTGGATAACTTCTGAATAAGATGCGAAATAGAAGATGGTGCGATACCAAGGCTTTCTGCCAGATCGATAGGTTTCATTTTTCCATCGCGCTTTAAATGACTAAGCAGAAGAATATGAGAAATACCTAATCCCTCATTAAAAGATTGATTCCATTTAATAATCATGCGGTTGGTTACTTGTTCCATCGCATGAATAAGTTCAAAAACAGTTTGATCATTCATTTTATGCCAGGTCCTTCCCTACGTTCATACAGTAATCATATCAAAAAAAAATAATCATGCAACAAGCGTTAGTAGCTTTATGATGTTATTTCTAATAAATGGATATTATCTGTAGAAATCAACTTCACGAAATCCATTTCATAATTGCATATTGCTTATGTGTGGGATTTATATTAATAATATTCGAAAAAATAAGAAAAATATAATAAAATATAGAAAAGGAGGAAAGGTAAATATGAATGATACATATATAACAGAAGAGCACGAACTCTTTAGAAAGTCTTTACGGAAATTTTTAGATAAAGAAGCTTATCCCTATTATTCACAATGGGAAAAAGATGGTATGATTCCTAGAGCTTTCTGGAGGAAAATGGGTGAGCAAGGCTTCTTATGCCCAAACATCGACGAGGAATATGGTGGAAGTGGTGTTGATTTTGGCTACTCTGTCGTTATAAATGAAGAATTAGAAAGGGTCGGATCCGGAACGATTGGTATCGGCCTTCATAATGATATTGTTATCCCTTATATCACAACATATGGTACAGAAGAACAAAAGAAGCGATGGTTACCAAAGTGTGCGACAGGCGAATTCATTTCGGCGATTGCCATGACTGAGCCGGGCGCAGGTTCTGATTTGGCATCGATTAGGACGACAGCTATAAAAGTTGATGACCATTATGTACTGAATGGTGAAAAAACCTTCATTACAAATGGAATGAATGCAGATTTGGTTATTGTGGCAGTAAAAACAGATACGAAGGTGACCCCTCCATATAGAGGAATCAGCTTAGTTATAGTAGAGAAAGGAATGAAAGGGTTTACAAGAGGAAGGCAACTAAACAAGGTTGGCTTACATTGTCAGGATACAGCAGAGCTTATATTTGATGATTGTGTCGTATCTAGTGAAAATCTACTCGGTGAGGAGGGTAAAGGGTTCTACTATTTAATGGAAAAGCTTCAACAAGAACGGTTAATTGTTGCTATTGCTGCCCAAATTGCTGCCGAAGAAATGATTAGAATGACAATGGCTTTCATCAAAGAAAGAAAAGCGTTTGGAAAGGCTATTAGCTCTTTTCAAAATACGCAGTTTAAAATGGCAGAGATGGTAACAGATGTAGAGATGAGCCGTGCCTTTCTTCAAAAGTTAATTTATGACCATATGAAACAAAAGGATATTGTCACTCAAGTTTCAATGGCTAAATGGAAATGCACAGAGAATGCGAGAAGAATTGCGACAGAATGCATGCAACTTCATGGTGGATACGGATATATGGAAGAATATGAAATAGCAAGAAGGTATAGAGACATACCTGTTGCCAGTATTTACGCAGGAACCAATGAAATGATGAAATCAATTATTGCTAAAAACTTAGGATTATAGGGGAGGATTTCTTTTGCGCGAAGTAGTTATTATTGATGGGATAAGAAGTGCAGTCGGAAAAAGGAACGGTTCTTTAAGAAATACACGTCCTGATGACTTAGCTGGTGCAGTCATTAAAAGTTTAGTAGAAAAAACAGGGTTAAATCCAACACTAGTAGATGATGTTATTTTAGGATGTGTATCACAAATAGGTGAACAAACAGGAGATATTGCTCGTGTGGCGGCTCTTATCTCTGGATTGCCAATTACAGTACCAGGAACAACGATTGACCGACAATGTGGGTCGAGTCAACAGGCGGTTCATTTTGCCGCCCAGGCGATTTCATCAGGTGATATGGATATCGTTATTGCCGGTGGCGTTGAAAGTATGTCGAGAATACCAATTGGTTCAAGTTATCAGGGTGTAAAACCGAGTGAGCAATTGACAAAGCAATATGAGATTATCCATCAAGGGTTATCGGCGGAAAGAATAGCAGAAAAATATCAGTTCACTCGTGCTCAACTAGATGAGTATGCATATCACAGTCAAGAAAAGGCACTACTTGCTCAAGCAGAAAATCGCTTTAAAAATGAAATTATGCCACTGGAGTTAGTTGACGATAGTGGGGCAACATTCAATTTTGATCAAGATGAGGGGCCAAGAAAAGGAACGAGTATAGAGAAGTTAGGCGGATTGAAACCTTCATTTAAAGAGAATGGCATCATACATGCTGGAAATGCAAGTCAAATAAGTGATGGAGCAGGTGCTTTGCTCATTATGTCAGGTGAGAAAGCACGTGAATTAGGATTGAAACCAAGATTTAAGATAATTACCCGCGTCGTTATTGGGTCAGACCCTACCTTGATGCTTACAGGTCCGATAGCTGCAACTGAAAAAGCATTGCACAAGTCTGGATTAACCTTGGCAGATATGGATGTATTTGAAGTGAATGAGGCCTTTGCTTCTGTGCCATTAGCGTGGTTGAAAGAAACAGGAGCAAATGCGAATAAACTGAATCCAAATGGAGGTGCTATTGCCTTAGGCCATCCACTGGGTGCAAGTGGAGCTCGCTTATTATTAACGATGATGAGTGAATTAGACCGTACAGAAGGTAGATATGGGTTACAAACAATGTGTGAAGGTATGGGTATGGCAAACGCAACAATTATAGAAAAAATCTTTTAATAAAAAAGGGAGGAATAATAGATGACAATGACGATTGCAGAAATCTTTGATTTAACGGTAAGTAAGTTTCCAGAGAAGGAGGCGTTATATGATGTCAGAAAAGATTTGAGGTTTACTTATCGTGAGTGGGCAGACGAAGTCAATAGATTAGCACAGGCGTTACATGTAGCAGGAGTAAAAAAAGGAGACCGAATTTCTACCTATTTATATAATACAGAAGAATTAGCAACGACGTTTTTTGCCTGTGCAAAAATAGGTGCAGTATTTAATCCTATTAATTTCCGGCTGATGTCAGAAGAATTGTCATTTATTATTTCTGATGCTGAACCAAAGGTGTTTATTTTTGAAGAAACTCTACAGACAGCTGTTGAAAAAGTGGCCAATAGTTTCCCCACAGTTCAATTTTGGTCAATTGATGGCAACCATCCTCCTTTTGCCAAAAGTTATCATGAGCAAATCACAGCTGTTAATAGAGAGAACGTAGAAGTGAAACTATCATCTGATGATCTATATGCGATTATGTATACGAGTGGGACAACTGGGAGACCAAAAGGCGTGCTGCATCGCCATAAAGATATGACAGAACAAAGTCTGATTGTTATCCATGCACTAAATTATCATCAGAATGATAATGGTTTAGTTGCTGCGCCTATGTTTCATTGTGCAGAGTTACATTGTGCTTTTTTACCAAGAGTTCATATTGGAGCGAAGAGTACCATTCTCCACCAGTTTGATGCAAAAAAAGCATTATCACTGATTGATTCAGAAAAAATTACCGCTTTCTTTGCAGCACCAACAATGTGGAATATGATGCTTCAAGAAGATTTACAGGCGTATAATCTTTCAACATTAGAAAAAGGTTTATATGGTGCAGCTCCAATGGCCCCTAGTCTCGTATTTGCTTGTCGGGAGAAATTGGGTGTTAAGTTAACTCAAGCATATGGGATGACTGAAATGGGACCAGCAATTACGTTCCTTAGTGATGAAGACCAGATTCGTAAAGCAGGCTCGGCGGGGCAAGCTTGCTTGAACCATGAGATAAGAATTGTTACACCTAATGATGATGGTCATTCATATGATGATCAAGTCGTTCCAACTGGTACAGTAGGTGAGATCATTGTGAGAGGACCAAGTATGATGCAAGGTTATTATAAAAGAGAGGAAGCAACTAAAAAGGCACTCCATAACGGCTGGTATCACTCAGGAGATATGGGCTATCTCGATGATGAAGGCTTTCTTTATGTGAAAGACCGTGTTGATGATATGGTGATTTCAGGGGGAGAGAATATTTATCCACGGGAAGTAGAAGATGTTATCCATGCACATCCTTCCGTGTTAGATGTAGCTGTATTAGGTGTACCAGATGAGCATTGGGGAGAAGTTGTTATTGCTTACGTTGTCAAAAAAGAGGAGAATATTACTGCTGAAATTTTAGATGCATTTTGTAAGCAAAGTGAAAGCCTTGCAAATTATAAAAGACCAAGAAGATATGAATTTGTGGACAGTCTACCGAGGAATGCTAGTGGGAAAATCCAAAAATTTGTATTAAGAAATCAGGAACTATTGCAAAAATAACCGCCAGTAAATGAAAGGGATAATATATGTTAACAGGTGTGAAAATAATTGATTTTACAAACTATTTACCAGGTCCTTTTGCCACGCTTAGATTGGCAGAACTTGGAGCAGAAGTAATTAAAATAGAAGGACCGAATGGTGATCCTGCACGACATTTAGAGCCGATGGGCAAAGGCCAAGGTGTCATATTTACGAGTAATAATCGCGGTAAAAACAGTCATTTCCTCAATTTAAAAGATACAACACATTTAAATAAGGTGAAGGAACTAATACTAGAAGCAGACGTAATCATTGAAAGTTTTCGACCGGGTGTGATGAAGCGTTTAACATTAGACTATGAAACGATCCAAACATACCATCCCACAATTGTCTATTGTTCATTGGTTGGGTATGGTGAAAATACTTTTTATTCTACCTTTGGAAGTCATGATCTGAATTATATGGCCATTAGCGGGATGTTAGCACAATGGAAGGATGATAAGGGACGTCCCATTCATCCTTCTCAACAAATAGCTGATTTAGTCGGAGGGATTGTGGCAAGCGAAAGAGTTTTAGCAGGTCTTGTTCAAAGAGGGATAAATGCAAAGGGTAGCTACCATCAAGTAAGTATGGCAGATACAATGACGGCTTTGATGGGTAACCACCATCTCGTTCATCAAGTGACAGAAATGAAACAAGGTGTAGAGGTTTTAGCAGGGACCATTGTTAACTATTGTTTATACGAAACAAGTGATGGTCGCTATATGGCATTAGGCGCATTAGAGAAGAAGTTCTGGCAATCTTTTTGTTTAGCTGTTGAACATCCCGAATGGATAGCATGTCATATGATGAAGGTAAGTGATCCTGTTTATAAACAAGTTTGTGCAGTTTTTAAGGAGCGATCATTTACTGATTGGATAGGTGTTAGCGAGCAAGTCGATTGTTGCTTAACACCTGTGTTAGAAATCGATGAAGTACCCAAAAGTAATTATCATCAACAAAGAGGGAGTTTCGTTTATGATGATAACTGGTCTTGTATTCAACAATATTCTGACTTGAGAAATCCTCAAAAAAAGAAATAGGGACAAAAGAACTTAATAATCGTCAAACATATATAGTAACAACTTAGAATATAGTGTTATAATAGATAAACCTTAAAAAGTGATTTGTGTTTAAATGAAGGTTTATTTTTGCAACGTAGATCACAAAAAAGTGAGTGATGATTGTAAGTGAAATTTATTAAGATGATACCAAATATGCTTACTTTAGGCAATTTATATTGTGGATTTTTGTCTATTGGATTTGCTGCTCATGGCCAATATAATAATGCGGCGATATTGATTATTATCGGTATGATGCTTGATAGTATGGATGGTCGTGCAGCGAGAATGTTAAAAGCAGATAGTACGCTAGGCAAAGAATTAGATTCATTAGCGGATGTTGTAACTTTTGGGGTTGCACCGTCATTTCTCGTATATTATACATACTTTTACCAATTTGGTTCTATTGGATTATTAGTTTCTGGGTTATTCCCGCTATTCGGTGCATATCGCTTAGCACGATTCAATATTGGTACTAGTAAGCAGTCCATGCATTATTTTATCGGTGTTCCGATTACTGCCGCTGGTGGTATTTTAGCTATTTTAACATTGTTTGGTCACTGGGTGCCCAGTATTATTACGACAGTTGTATTTACCGCGCTATGTTTTTTAATGGTCAGTCGTATTCGTATTCCGAGTTTAAAAGATATCCCATTACCAAAGTACGGGACAATTGTGACAATCTTTTTAGGCTGTATGCTTTTTGTTCTTTATAAAGGGACATATGGTTCCTATCCTTATTTAATTTATATTGCCACTCCATTATACATTGCCTATTTAGCGTACCGCTTTAAAAAGAACCAAAATAATAAGACTTCCGACTAGTAAGAATTTTACAGTTTGGGAGTCTTTTTTTTGTTGTTAGGAAACCATAAAGTCAGGAATTTAATTGAGTCTTTCGGAGAGAAAAATCATTTTATAAAAAAAGGATGAAGGAGGTTTCTCCTTCATCCCATAACTAAAATAAAATTAGCTTGAAAAGAAAACTTTTTCAGTATTATATTTTGCTTTTAACTTATTAATAATGTAGGTTTCGTATATTTCACGCTCAACAGGATCATCAACATACATACATGCAATTTTAGACACTTGTTCACGGTGATTTTTAATGGGAGACACTTGGTCGTCGAAATGTTTTTTTACACGTTGTCTTAGTTTACGTGCTTTCCCAACAAAAAGAAGGTTCTCTTTTTTGTCAAAGAATAAAATCATTCCACCTCTATCTCTTGGAATCTTTGTAAAGTCCGTAAAACCATATAAATGGCTGATGGCCGTTGTTCCTTGTTCCCCGCCAGGCTTCTTTTTAGTGATAACTAAGTCTGGATGAGGTATTTCAATATTAATCATCAATAATCACTTCCTATTCTAGCAATCATCGTACCACAACCTACATAAAAAAGCCCATACTTCCGCGTATTTTTCTTTAAATGTTTTTAAATCATATAATGGAGAGATAATAAACGTATTCTAAAAAATGAAAGTTTGAAAAATTAATAATATTATTAGGTTGATTTTTACAATTTCTCCATAAATTTATGGGTATATTGATGAAATTTACAAAGGCTTTACAAAAGGTTAATAGAGAATTAAATATGATTCGTTATATTGGGATTAACACAAACAAAATAGCTAAAAGCAATCTAAAGTGGAGGTTTTTCTATGTTAAAACTTCGAAAATGGAAGAGTATTTTGTTACTTTTGTCACTTACTTTAATTTTGACTGCATGCAATGGTGGTGAAGAAGAAGGAGAGGGACAAGCTAGTACAGGTAACGGAAGCACGATATCCATTTCTGGTTCTACGTCAGTTGGTCCGCTAGCAGAAAAGCTAGCTGCTAAATATATGGAAAATGCAGATGTGAACATTGAAATCAATCAAATTGGTTCCTCAGCAGGAATTACAAATGCAATAAATGGAGTTTCCGAAATTGGCATGTCTTCTCGTAACTTAGAGTCAGGAGAAGAAGAAGAAGTATCACCTACAATCATTGCTTTTGACGGAATTGTAGTCGTTACACACGCAAACAATAAAGTAAAAGATTTAACAATGGAAGAAGTGAAAAAGATCTTTACTGGTGAAATAACAAACTGGAAAGAGGTAGGCGGTAAAGATATGGAGATTGTTGTCGTTTCACGTGAAGACGGGTCAGGTTCGAGAGATGCTTTTCAGGAAATTGTTGACTACTCTTCTGGTGAGTTAGTACGGAGCTCAATTATCGCTAGTGGAAACGGAAATATAAAAACGACAGTTGCAACAAATGAACATGCTATTGGGTTTATCTCTTTTGAATATATAGATGATACAATTTCAACGATTAATATTAATGGGGTAGAACCAACCGCTAAAAATGTAATTGAAGAGAAATATCCATTATCTCGTCCTTTCCTTTTCGTGCATAAAGACTTATCAGAGGAAAGCCAAGCGTTTATTGACTTCATTTTAAGTGAAGCTGGGCAGGAAATCGCTGCAGAAGCAGGGGCTATACCAATTATAGAAGAATAACGCTACATCAAACAATTAGCAAGTGACTTTGGAGGTATGTGTTTTGCCAAATCCATCAGAAGTAAAACAAACAAATAAATCAAATCGATTAAAATATATTATGGAGTTCATTTCAGAGAAATTGTTTTTAATCTGTGCGTTAATCTCTGTGCTTAGTTTATTTCTCATTATTGGATTCGTCTTCTTTAAAGGATCAAACCCATTCATTGCAGACGGGTATAGTTTTATTGATTTTATCTTCGGGTCTGATTGGGTACCGAGTGAAGATAAGTACGGCATTTTTCCGATGATTGTCGCTTCCATTTATGCAACGATTGGGGCGCTTGTCATTGGAGTACCAATTGGGTTATTAACGGCGATCTTTTTATCGGAAATAGCCCCGAAACCAATTGCAAAAATTATTTCACCAGCTGTACAATTGTTAGCGGGTATCCCATCTGTATTATATGGTGTATTCGGCTTAGCGATTATTGTTCCTTTCTTACAAAATAATCTTGGCTTAGTAAAAGGGCAAAGTTTAATAGCGGTTATTCTCGTATTAGCGATCATGATGTTACCTACAATTGTAACCGTTGCTGAAACAGCCATTAGGGCAGTACCGAAAACGTATAGAGAAGGTTCCTTAGCATTAGGTGCCTCGCCAATCGGAACCATATTTAAAGTCGTTGTTCCAGCAGCAAAATCAGGTATTATGGCAGCCATTGTATTAGGGCTAGGACGAGCAATCGGAGAGACGATGGCAGTCATTCTTGTTGCTGGTAATAGTTTGATTATACCAACAAGCTTAACTGATAGTGTAAGACCACTTACAACGAATATTGCCCTTGAAATGGGTTACGCTTATGGTACACATCAAGAAATGTTATTTGCGACAGGAATTGTATTATTCTCATTCATTCTAATATTGAATTTCGTATTAGCAAAAATAAGTTCGAAAGGTGGGAAGTAAAGTGAGAAAGTTTAAAGATAATTTATTATTAGGCTTATTGTGGTTTGGCGCTTTCTTAACTGTAGCTATCCTACTTATTATCGTTGGTTATATTTTTTATAAAGGTATCGGATTAATTAATCTTGATTTTATCTTTGGTGACTATTCACCTGTCGGCGGCGGTGGAATTTGGCCAATGATTATTACTACCATTTATACAATTGTGATATCGCTAGTCATTGCCACTCCAATTGGGATTTTAGCAGCAGTTTATTTACAGGAGTACGCGAAACAAGGAAAGCTCGTTCGAATGATCCGGTTTGCAACAGAGAGTTTAACGGGTATTCCATCTATTATATACGGATTATTCGGTGCTGTATTTTTTGTTACCACATTGGCGATGGGGATGTCTATTATTTCAGCATCCTTGACCTTAACAATTATTGTTTTACCAGTGATCATCCGTACAACAGAAGAAGCTTTAAAAACAGTACCAGCTAGTTATAGAGAAGGTTCCCTTGCATTAGGTTCAACAAAGTTACAAACACTATATAAAGTCATTTTACCTAGCGCTATGCCCGGGATTTTATCAGGGATTATCCTCTCTATGGGACGTATCATTGGTGAATCAGCAGCGATCTTTTTAACAGCAGGTACAGTAGCTGCAATGCCTGAAGGGATTTTCTCCTCAGCGAGAACATTAACGGTTCACTCGTATCTTGTTACACAAGAATCTGGTGATATTGAATTAGCAGCAGCAATTGGTATTGTGTTAATTGTAATGATTCTTGCTCTAAACTTTGCTGCAACATTTATTTCTAAAAAGCTTAATAAAGCTGACTATTAAAAAGGAGTGTTCTATTCATGAATACAACACTAGAACGTAAAGAAGTAAAAGAGTCTGCAAATGTTGAAAATCAAAATGATCAGCGTTCAGTGAAAATTAGTGTAAGAGACTTAGATTTATTCTACGGTGATAACCAAGCGCTTTATCAAGTGTCATTAGATATTCGTGAAAAAGAGGTAACAGCATTAATTGGTCCTTCTGGATGTGGAAAATCGACTTTTTTAAGAACATTGAATCGTATGAATGATTTAATTGATAGTGTGAGAATTAATGGAGATATCCACATTAATGGCAATAATATATATCAATCAAAAGATGTTATTGAACTTAGAACAAAAGTCGGTATGGTTTTCCAAAAGCCAAATCTATTCCCAATGAGCATCTATGATAATGTAGCCTATGGGCCTAGAATGCAAGGGATTAAAAATAAAAAAGAATTGAATAAAATTGTTGAAGAAAGTTTACGTGGAGCGGCGATTTGGGACGAAGTAAAGGATCGTTTGAAATCTTCGGCACTTGGTTTATCAGGTGGTCAACAACAACGTGTTTGTATTGCCAGAGCAATTGCCATGAAACCAGACGTCATATTAATGGATGAGCCAACTTCAGCACTTGACCCCATTTCAACACTTAAAGTGGAAGAACTTATTGCTCATTTGAAGAAAGATTATACGATCGTCATCGTTACTCATAATATGCAACAAGCTGCTCGTGTATCCGATAAGACAGCGTTCTTCCTTAACGGAGAAGTCATTGAATTTGAACAAACCGATCAAATCTTCTCCATGCCAAAAGATAGCCGTACAGAAGATTATGTGACTGGCAGATTCGGCTAAAAAAAATAAACGTTAGGTGCCGAACAAATTTCCATTATTAAATAGGGATTTGTTCGGCTCTTTTCTTTGGGAAAAATGTATGATGGAAGAAGTAAATGCATAGCTACCAAACTAATGAGATGTGAGATTAGCGCAAAAGGGGAGAAACAGGCAACAGGTGAGCAATTTCGGACATGGGCAATGTAAATAGCTAAACATAAATAACAATAGGTCACCTTCCAATTTAGTTGATGCAAAACGGAAACTAATCTAAAGAAGTAAACCTAATCATTGGTCTTCTTCCCTTAAGAACCATAAAAAGACTAGAACAAACGTTCAATGATAACAGTTTGTCCTAGCCATTCTGTAATTTTTGACATTTGTCCAATTTCTCAAAAGGATTAATTACTAATGACTTTCTCAATATACACTCTGCCAGAAAAGAAAGTCGCCCCGCCTCCCATATCAGCGACTCTATCAGGTGTGAGGGTATTAACGAGTTGTTTCTTACCTGGCTCATCAGCCCAAAGACCTTGACTAACAACAACCCCAGGAAGTACGTTTTCTCCGACAGCAGCGGTTAACTCACATTCTCCCCGATCATTAAAGATTTTTACTGGATCTCCATCTTCAATTTGATAAGCTTGTGCGTCCTTGTTATGCAAGTGGAGTTTTGGTTGTTTTTCTAATTTAATATGCTTGTCATTATTTGAAAAAGTACTATTTAAAAAATTATGGTTTGGTGCTGGAACGAATAAAAATGGCGCATCGCCTTCTTCTACAATTGGATTGTAGGTCGGCAGTGGATTTAAACCGTCCTTCTCCATTAATTCAGAATAAAGTTCGATTTTTCCACTTGGTGTCTTAAGTTTGCCAGGAAGTAATGGACGTACGTCTGCTTTCATAAAGCGATTTTCTTTTAGACGCTCAAAATTAATTTCCTTCATATATTCATTCTTTGTATTCTCTAAAGCGGATGTGATTAAATCTTCTTCGGAATCCTTAAATAAATCTTCAGTATATCCCATATAATGTGCTAGCTGTTGAAAAACATGATGATTGGACCGTGACTCACCATACGGTTCTATTACAGGTTCATGCAAATGAATATAATGGTGCCAATAAGAAGTGTAAAAATCTGTATTCTCATATGATGATGTAGACGGCAAGATGATATCAGCAAATTGAGCTGTTTCCGTTAAGAATAAATCATGAACAACTAAAAATAAATCTTCTCTTTCAAGCCCTTTTTTCACTAGATTACTATTTGGTGCAATAACAGCCGGATTACTACCATAAACGTACATGGAGCGGATAGGTTTATCTTTTTGTACTAAAGCTTCGCCTATGAGATTCATATTAATCGATCTGGTCTGTTTATTTGCTAATAAATCGGGACGCTGCATAGCCGCGGTATTGAAAGCTAAAAAACCAGAGTTTGATTTTAGTGCGCCACCACCTTTATGCAGCCATTGGCCTGTTAGAGCAGGAAGGCAAGATATGGCACGTACATTCATCCCACCATTATCATGATGTTGCAAGCCATTGCCAATCCGGATAAATGAAGGGGTACTCTGACCATATTCTCTTGCTAATTGATAAAGATCATCTACAGATACCCCTGTAATAGACGAGACTACTTCTGGCGTATATTTTTTTACATGTGTTCGTAATTGCTCATGTCCAATGGTATATGTTTCAAGAAATTTCTCATCTACCATATGCTCAGCGAACAAGATATGCATCATCCCAAGTGCAAGCGCACTATCCGTACCTGGTTTAATGGGAATAAACCAATCAGCCATTTTGCCTGTTTGATTTTTATGGACATCAATCACGATGATTTTTGCTCCATGTTTTTTTGCTTTTCGGGCAAGGATAACTTGATGCATATTTGTACTGACAGCATTAATTCCCCAAAGGATGATGAGCTTGGCTTCACTTGTTTCTTCCGGATCAGTGCCAAAGCCTCCACCCATTGTGTAACGGTAACCTTCTTTACCTGCTGCTTGACAAACTGTTTGTTCTAGTCTACTGGCACCTAAGCGGGAAAAGAAACGGCGGTCCATTCCTTCTGCAGCCACTCTACCCATATTACCGTAAAAGCTATAGGGAAGAATGCTCTCGGGACCTTGTGTTTTAATTAAATCTTTCCATTTATCTGTAATTATTTGTAGTGCGTCATCCCAACTGATCTCCTCAAATTGAAGACTACCTTTTGGACCAGTTCGTTTGAGAGGGTGAGTTAATCTCTTCGGGTCATATAGCCGTTCAGCCATATTTCTTACTTTATTGCAAATATTCCCTTGCGTTACAGGATGGTTAGGATCGCCTTCCACTTTAATGATTTTCCCCTCTTTTTTATGTATGAGTAAACCACATTGGTCCGGACAATCAAGTGAACAAACGGACGTGAAAATGCCCTCTTTCTCGGTGTGAATCGTCATTTTGTTATCTCCTTTATTCTAGGCAAGCTTTATTGTCTATTTAACATGTTTTTATTAATAATTATTATAATAGGTTACTTCTCTTCATCCTGCAATGATAAAATATTTATTTCTATTGACAATTCATAATTATTAACATATGATACTTTCATATTAATTAAATTCTATTCAATTCGTTGACGAGAAAGAGTAGTTGTGCACATCTTATCCAAAGAGAGTTAGCCATTTGCTGAGAGGCTGACGTTAAGACCACAATGAAAATCCTCTCTGAGAAGCAAAGCTGAAGTGAAACTAAGCTTTGACGGCATCCAACCGATAACCTGGACGCGTATGATGGTACGTAGTGAGAGCAAATACAAACCACTACAGTTGGTTTTTTTGTTTTTTAGAGGGGATATTTTAACTCGATTCTACGTATAGGAATCGAGTTTTTTTTCGTATATGAATGGATATCGAAAGGGGTCTTTACAAATGAAAGAACGAGATGTGGAAAAGGAGAGGAAGATTTCTGATTATTGGAAAGAAACACGGATATTTCAAAAGTCCATACAGCAAAGGCAAGAGGCGCCATCCTTTGTTTTTTATGAAGGCCCGCCAACAGCAAATGGTATGCCACATGCTGGTCATGCACTTGGTCGAACGATAAAAGATTTTGTTGCCCGTTATAAAACAATGACGGGACATCAAGTTTTAAGAAAAGCAGGGTGGGACACACATGGGCTCCCTGTAGAACTTGAAGTACAAAAGAAATTACAATTGCATAGCAAAGAGGATATTGAAGCATTTGGTGTAGAAGCATTTATCGCAGAGTGTAAGAAAAGTGTATTCACATATGAAAAAGAATGGCGACAGTTTACTGAGCTATTGGGCTATTGGGTGGATATGGATAACCCCTATATAACTCTCGATAATGAGTATATTGAATCAGTTTGGCATATATTGTCAGTAATTCATCAAGGTGGGCGTTTATATAAAGGGCATCGAGTTGTCCCGTATTGTCCTCATTGTGAAACGTCCCTAAGCTCGCATGAAGTCGCACAAGGATATAAAGATGTGCATGACCTTTCAGCAACAGTTAAATTTAAAGTGGCTGAAAATGAATACTTACTTTGTTGGACAACAACCCCTTGGACGTTACCGGGAAATGTAGCTGTAGCGGTAAACCCTAAGCTACGTTATGTGAAAGTCGAGCAAAATAATGAACGATTGATTGTTGCAGAAAGCTTGGTTTCAACTGTACTTAAAGAAGGTTACAAAGTTATCGAGTTTATACGAGGTGAAGAATTAATAGGTATAAAGTATGTAGCGCCATTTTCATTTGTTCCGCTCAACAAGGGGCATATTGTAATTGCTGCGGATTTCGTAAAGGATGATGCAGGAACTGGGTTAGTCCATATTGCCCCTGCACATGGTGAAGATGATTACCAAGCTGTAAAAGAAAATGGATTAGATTTTCTTCAAGTCGTGAATGAGAAAGGGAGGTATGTTCAACAAGTTGCCCCGCTAGCAAAAAAGAGAGTGAAAGAAAGTGATGTAACAATCATTCAAATGTTAGCACAGCAAAATCTACTTTATAGCAAGAGGAAGTATGAGCACAGTTATCCGTATTGCTGGAGGTGTGACAATCCACTGATTTATTATGCGATGGAAGGATGGTTCATTCGAACAACTGATGTTAAAGAAAAAATGATAGACAATAATCAAATGGTTGAGTGGTACCCAACGCATATGAAGAATGGTCGATTCGGTCACTTTCTTGACCAACTTGTTGATTGGAATATTGGAAGAAATCGTTTTTGGGGAACGCCGTTAAATGTATGGACTTGTCAAACATGCGGATTAGAAAGTGCCCCAGGTTCCATTGCACAATTAAAAGAAAGAGCGATTGAAAAAGTAGATGATCGCATCGATCTGCACAAACCTTATGTTGACCGTATTCATTTGAGATGTTCTTGTGGTGGTGAAATGAAGCGAGAGAAAGAGGTCATTGATGTATGGTTTGATAGTGGTTCAATGCCATATGCCCAATATCATTATCCTTTCGAACAGACCACGCCATTTAAAGAACAATTTCCCGCAGATATTGTAATAGAAGGAGTGGATCAAACGAGAGGATGGTTCTACAGTTTACTGGCCGTATCCACCCTATACAAAGGTGTTGCACCGTATAAAAATGTCTTATCTCTTGGCCATATATTAGATGAACAAGGACAAAAAATGTCTAAGAGCAAAGGGAATGCTCTAAATCCTACATCGTTGATTGAAGAGTTTGGCGCAGATGCATTAAGATGGGCTCTTCTTAGTGATAGTGCCCCTTGGAATAATAAGCGATTTTCTAAAAAAACCGTTCAACAAGCAAAATCAAAAATAGTAGATACGTTGAGGAATGTTTTTTCCTTCTATGATATGTATGCAAAGATAGATGGCTTTGACTTCAGGCAACATCGAGTCAAGGAATTTGCACTCATTGACCAATGGATACTTTCAAGATTGCATCATACGATTGCGGAGGTAAGAGAAGGGTTAGAGCGTTATGACTTTTTTAAAAGTGCTAAATTACTGGCAGAATTTTTGGATGATGTGAGTAATTGGTATGTAAGACGATCACGGCAAAGATTCTGGAAGGAAGGGTTAGATCACGACAAAAGGGCAGCGTATACAACTCTTTACGAAGTGCTTCAGCAATCAACACGATTATTTGCACCCTTTATGCCGTTCGTCACCGATGAGATTCACTTACAATTAGTCGGCAGTAGTGTTCATCTAACTGACTACCCTAAACAAGAGAAAATGAAGACTATCATCCAATTAGAATCGGAAATGAAAGCTATTCGACAAATTGTTGAACTCACTAGATCGATCAGGATGTCAGCTAATATCAAAACAAAGCAGCCACTTCAAACATTAATCGTAAGTGCTGTTAATGGGAAGGTTAATTTGTCACCCTATGAACAGATTATAAAAGATGAAACAAATGTAAAAGACATTGTTTATGAAAAATATGTAAATAAATTCATGATGATTGAGTTAAAAGTTAATTACGCAATTGCCGGCAAAAAATTCGGTAAAAGAGTAAAAATGATTGAGCAAGTAATAAAAGGATTAACGGTCCATGAAAAAGATAGGTTACTGATGGATGGAATATTAAACATAGAGAAAAATGGAGAAATGCTCTTTTTAGAAAATGAGGATGTGTTAGTAGAGAAAAAAGCAAAACACCCATATAGATTTGCGGAAGGAAAAGATTGTACGGTCCTACTGGATATCGGATTAACAGAAGAGCTTTTGCAGGAAGGGTTAGTGAGGGAAGTAATTAGAGAAGTGCAAAACACTCGAAAAAAGCAAGGGTTAGCGGTTGAACTACGTATTCATCTAACAATGTTTGGCAATGAAAGGGTTTTAAGTGCGTTAGAGAAGTTTTCGGCGCTTGTACAAGAATCATTACTTGTCCAGACCATTACATTAGCAGAAGTTGAAGAAATGACAAATCTTGATGTTGATGGAGAAACAATCAAATTCAAAATAGACCATTAAACAATGAAAAATCACAGCCAATGGCGGATGGCTGTGATTTTTACTGGGGGATATGTTGTTTAACCATTCATCTTTACGTATCCATTTCCCTACAAAAAGTGTAATGGTAACCTTTTAGTATATGCTTTGATTATTAAGCTATTAAAGTTTCGTCTGATGAGAATGCGACTGAATTTGAATAGTGGATGAATGATATTTCAACAATAAATAATTGATGTAGGCTTGTAGGTTAAATTCATTATTCTTAACAAAATACGAAAAGTTAGTTCTTTTCAAGCTTAATCACAACCTTTATATATGTACTAAATAAAATGATCACCATTGAATATACCGGCCCCACCTTCGCCAAGTACGTTGATAGCCACACTTGCTATCCGCCTAATACTTAGTATATATGAAAACGCTTACATAAACAATAAAAAATTTTCACTTTATTTCGACAAAAAAATAAGTAAAATGATTATACTTTATTGGAGGATTTTAAGCTATAATTGCTTAGATAGTCGAAATATAATATATTCATTTTTTTGAGGAAGAAGGTTGAACATGCACACGTTAGGAGGCAAGCTTTGGACCAGACAGTATATCATGGCCCTTATGCTTACTTTTTTATTTTTTTTAAGTTTACAATCCTTGTTAGGGGGATTTCCAATCTATGTTACTGCATTAAGTGATAACCCGACGTATGGAGGGTTAATGACTACAGCATTTATGATTGCTGCTGTTATATCTAGACTTTTCTTAGGATTTTGCTTACGGTATTTGAATCAAAAAGCGTTATTAATTCTATCTTTAATAGGTATGTTGGTGTTTATTTTTGTGACAACATTCACAAACTCTATCGTTCTATTCACTATCCTTCGCATACTACAAGGAATTGCTTTCGGTTTTATTACTACTTTATTAGCAACTATAACCACAAATTTAATTCCTGACCACCGTTTAGGTGAAGGAATCGGTTATTTTGGGTTAGCTACTAGTGTAGGTACAACAAGCGGACCTTTTTTAGCTATTTCAATGATTAATGTCTATTCATTTGAATCCGTTTTGTACTTTTCTCTTATTCTTATTATAGTGATTACAATTGGTAGTCTGGCGCTTAAAACTTCTCAAAACATAAATCAGCAGACAGTTAGTAAATTGTCAATAGTTGAATCCGCTTTTGATTCACGCGCTTTTTTACCATGTTTTTTAGTATTATTATTTTATTTTACGTTTGCTGGAGTGGTGAATTTTATTGAAGGCTTAGGAAGTTCTATTGGGGTTGGGGAACAAACCTCTTTATTCTTTCTCATCTTAGTGGCGATGCTCATTATCATTCGCCCATTTTCAGGGAAGATTTTCGATCGCTTTGGACATGCTTATTTAATATATAGCGCAACAATTGCAGCATTTATCGGGTTGTTACTGATTGCATTTGCAAAAGGTGTTTCAACATTATTTATTGCCGCTGTTTTTTATGGCATTGCATATGGTGTCATGCAACCGACATTCCAAGCTTGGGCTGTTAGACTCGTACCAAAAGAAAAAAGAGCGACGGCTAATGCCATGAGCTTAAGTTTTATGGATATGGGTTTAGCAATGGGCGCATTACTGCTTGGTATTGCTGCAAACGAAAAGGGATACGGTTTTATGTACATCCTATCTTCTTTACTCGCCGTCGTTATCTTTCTGCTCTATTTTGTTGCTCATATAAGAAGAAAAACCAAATTAACGCTATTGCCATCTCATAATAGAAAAGCTTCGTAAATGAGTAATGACATGGCCATTCTTTGTCATTACTTTCTTTCTTATCATGTTTCTTATACATATTTTATGGGGAAAGTAATGTCATGACCTTCTATAGGTTGATGAAAGGATAATGACAATGAATTTAAAAACTGGCAAATTATATTGGCCCATTACTATGAACAACGTGAAAAAGTATGGCAGCTTGCAAGAGAATAAGAAATGTGACGTGTGTATCATTGGCAGTGGTTCGAGTGGGGCTTTTCTTGCTTACCAATTAGCGAAAGAAAACATCCGAACAATCGTCATTGATAAACGAAAAATCGGTATGGGTAGTTCCTCGGCAAATACTGGATTACTACAATTTAGTAATGATAAATCATTTACATCTTATATTAACTCTTTTGGCATAAGGAAAGCGAAAATGCATTTACAGAACTGCTTTCGATCAATATCTAATTATGAAAACACCATTTTGCCTACTTTAGAAGATAATCCCGATTTTTTAAAAAGAAAAAGCTTATATTTTGCTTCTAAAAGTGAAGATATAACAATGCTGAAAAAAGAGTTTGCCAATTTACAAGCACATCAGTTTCCTGTGCGCTTTTTGTCAAGGAGAGATATGAGAGATAGTTGGTCCTTTGAAAAAGAAGGTGCCATTGTTACTGAAGGAGACGCTGAGATTAATATATTTAAAAATGTTCACTATTTACTAAGTGCGGCTAGTAAAAAAGGGGTGGACGTTTTTGAAGAAAGTGAAATTGTAGGTCAAAAATGGGGGGAAAATACGGTCGAATTATATACTGATAATAAAAACGTAATTGAAACGAAATATGTAATTTATGCTACAGGGTATGAAGCGCAGAGTGATATAGCTGAAAAGAATGGAATGATTGTAAGCTCATACGCTTTAGCTACTAACCCAGTTGATTATCAATGGCCAGAAGATATGTTAATTTGGGAAACTGCCAGACCATATTTATATTTGCGCCGTACATTAGATAAAAGAATCATTATTGGAGGTCTTGATGAGAAAACTTCAGACTCTAAAAAAAGAGATGGGATGTTAGTCCAGAAAAGGGATCAATTATTAAAACAATTATTTTTGTTATTCCCCACGTTAGAGGGTAAATTAGAACCTGTCTATTACTGGACAGGCTTTTTTGGAGAGACTCATAATGGCTTACCTATGATCAAACGACATCCGAATTACTCAAACGCCTATTATCTTCTCACATATGGCGGCAATGGCACGGTATATAGTATGATTCTATCGGATTTAATGAAGAAATTCATTGTCAATGGAGACTCAAACGGTATGGAACTATACTATCATTAGAGTGATATAGTGAGAAAGTTCACACAGTTTGTTCAATAATAGGATTGATTGTAATCACCCTTATCGTTTTGTATAATCACAGATGAGGGTTATTCTATTCTTGACTAAAGTATCAGTCAAGAAAAAATGAAAGACGAAAGGACCAATTAAATGAGTAAACAACAAATAGGTGTTATTGGATTAGCAGTAATGGGGAAAAACCTTGCTTTGAATATAGAAAGTCGTGGCTTCTCAGTAGCTGTTTTTAACCGTTCTTATGAAAAAACAGAAGCATTCTTACAAAATGAAGCAAAGGGCAAGAACTTTACTGGTGCTAAAACTATTGAAGATTTTGTTCAATCACTCGAAACACCAAGAAAAATCTTGTTAATGGTTAAAGCGGGTGCAGCGACAGATGCGACAATTGAATCGCTAAAGCCATATCTTGAAAAAGGCGATATCTTAATTGACGGTGGTAATACATATTTTGAAGATACCATCCGCCGTAATCAAGAATTAGCAGAAGAAGGCTACCATTTTATTGGTACAGGCGTTTCTGGTGGTGAAGAAGGAGCTTTAAAAGGACCTTCAATCATGCCAGGTGGTAAGAAGGAAGCATTTGACCTTGTACAACCAATTTTTGAAGCTATTTCTGCTAAAGTAAATGGCGATCCTTGCTGTACATACATTGGTCCAAATGGGGCTGGTCATTATGTGAAAATGGTTCATAATGGGATTGAATATGGTGATATGCAGTTGATTTCTGAAGCTTATTTTATCCTCAAACATGTACTTGGTTTAGAAGCGAATGAACTTCATGAGACATTTGCAGAATGGAACAAGGGTGAGTTAGATAGCTATTTAATTGAAATTACAGCTGATATCTTTACAAAAGTAGATGACGAAACTGGCAAACCACTTGTTGATGTGATTCTCGATAAAGCGGGTCAAAAAGGGACAGGTAAATGGACAAGTCAAAATGCTTTAGATCTTGGGGTACCCCTCCCGATTATTACAGAATCTGTATTTGCAAGGTTCATTTCCGCAATGAAGGAAGAAAGAGTTCATGCTAGCAAGATTCTTGCAGGACCTAAAGAAGACACCTATAGTGGAGACCGTGCGGAATTAATAGAAGCTGTTAGACAAGCATTATATATGAGTAAAATTGTCTCCTATGCACAAGGGTTTGCTCAAATGCGCGCAATGTCTGATGAAAAGAATTGGGATTTAAAATATGGCGATATTGCCATGATTTTCCGCGGAGGTTGTATCATTCGTGCCCAATTCTTACAAAAAATTAAAGATGCTTATGATCGTGAACCAGCATTAGCAAATTTACTATTGGATCCATATTTTAAGGGAATTGTTGAAAGCTACCAGTCTTCATTAAGAAAAGTTCTTTCTATTGCTATTGAACAAGGTATTCCTGTACCTGCATTCTCGAGTGCTATTGCTTATTATGATAGCTATAGAACGGCAACATTACCAGCTAATCTACTGCAAGCACAAAGAGACTATTTTGGAGCACATACGTATCAGCGAGTAGATAAAGAAGGAACGTATCATACTAATTGGATGGAAAAGTAACAAATGAAACTAGAAACGATTACCAGCTTTAGTATGGTATAATGTTAAAGGAAGCTAGAAAGGGAGGTATTTACAATGAAATTTTTCATAGATACAGCAAATTTAGATGAAATTAAACAAGCATACAAGTTAGGTGTCCTTTCAGGCGTGACAACTAACCCTTCACTTGTAGCTAAAGAAGGGATTAAGTTTGAAACAAGAATTGAGGAAATTCTTCAAGCTGTTCCAGAATTAGAATCAGTATCTGCTGAGGTCACTCCTTCCGCAGAAACAGCTGAACAAATGATTGCAGAGGCTGAGGAACTGATTAAGATAAATAATGGTGATAAGAACATTACTATTAAAGTGCCAATGACAATGGCTGGCCTCGAAACAACAAGATATTTATCCAAAAAAGGTGTTAAAACAAACGTCACATTAATCTTTACTGTGAACCAAGCATTACTTGCTGCAAGAGCTGGTGCTACTTATGTTTCACCATTCTTAGGCAGACTTGATGATATCTCAGAAGACGGGATTAACCTTGTTGCTAAAATTGCTGAGTTATTCCGTATTCATCAAATAGATGCTCAAATTATTGCTGCATCTGTTAGACATCCGGATCATGTCACAAGAGCTGCATTAGCAGGCGCTCATATTGCGACAATTCCGTATAAAGTAATTGAGCAGTTAACGAAGCATCCATTGACAGATCAAGGGATGGAAAAGTTCGCTGCTGATTGGAAAACAGTATAAGCCTTTTTTAAGCCCTCTCCTTCATTTTTAGGAGAGGGCTTTTTGATTGGTCTATTGTTCTATACTGATATTGAAAATTAATTGATATTGCGTGAGGAGAATGTGTTACCTAGTAATTAGAGCAGAGCTAAAAAGAGTATGTGTGCATACTTCGATAATGAAATGGGAATATATAGCTGAAAAACATCCTTTTCTCTGTCCATTCACGCTTTCCAGTTAAAGGCAATGGCAGTAACTTATACAAAACTCTTTGCCAAATAATTAAAGGCACTCAACATTCGACTTGTGTTGCTCAGTAGAAGTTTCGTTATTCGACTTGTTCATCCTCTGTGTGCTTTTCTCTTTCTTGAATAGTCACCCAATCATTGAAACGACCACTTCCTTCGCATCCTGGACAAAAGAGTGTATCAGAATGTAGGGAGTACATAAGGCTAGGATATAATAAAAAGCCTTGTCCGTAGCATTCTGGGCATCTATTACTTCGTTTCATCTTTTCTAAATGTTTATGTTCTCGTGCATTTTTCCATTGATTAAAAGATTTACCTAGACTCATCGGCTTCACCTCTGCATCGCTTTTTAATGAAGCGATAAATTGTCGTGATGCTAGACAAACTACTGTTAAACTTCATGCTTCAACTATGAAAGGTCTTGAATATACCCGTACATCTTATAGGGTGCAAAAGTTTGTAAACATTTCTGTTAATTATTATATTAAAAAGAATTATTTTTGCTCATACTTTATGAGAGGAAATGAAAAATATTTTGTTAGATTAACGAAACTTTCGGGTAGCGAATCTATTTGATATAATAGAAGAGTATAATAGGTTCAATTCATTTAAAGGAGTCTTGTCAATGGAAGTATTAAATCAGTTGTTATCCACCTATGCATCATTTTTTGATTGGTCAATGTGGAAAGAGGTTCTTACAGATCCTGTTTCTTGGGGTTATATAGGCACACTCATTGTCCTAGAAGGTCTATTATCAGCTGATAATGCATTGGTATTAGCCGTTATGGTTAAGCATTTGCCGAAGGAGCAGCAAAAAAAAGCACTTACTTATGGCTTAATTGGCGCTTATTTTTTCAGATTTTTATTTATCGGTTTAGGTATGTGGCTGATTAAATTTTGGTGGATTAAAGTACTTGGAGCTGCTTATTTAGCTTATTTAGTGATTAAACAATTTTGGTTTAAAACCCCTGAAGAAGATATCGACGGAGTAAAGAAAGACAGTTGGATGATTCGTACTTTTGGTGTTTTTTGGGGAACGGTTATTTCAGTAGAGTTAATGGATTTAGCTTTTTCTGTAGATAGTATATTGGCTGCCTTTGCTGTTTCAGATAAAGTATGGATTTTGTTAATTGGAGGTATGCTTGGTATTTTAATGATGCGTACAGTAGCTAAGTTATTTTTAGTGCTAATTGATAAGATTCCTGAGTTAGAGACAACAGCTTTTATTCTTATTGGAATCATTGCAATTAAAATGTTATTAAGTGTGTTCCATATAGAGATTGGACATATATTATTTTTTAGTATTATCATTGCAGCCTTCGTTATCACATTTTTTGTTCATATTTATCATAATAAACAAGGTGGACATGATCACGTGGCATAAGAAAAAGGCTAAGATTCCAAAAGGAAAACTTAGCCTTTTTGCTTGTCTTATTTATTAAGAATAGTTTCTTCCACATCTTCAATGATTTGTGTATTCGCTATCGTTCCAGTGTATAACCACCCTGTGTCTCTAGAGAATTCATACACATTCTCATTTTTTACTGCCGGAATATTTGCCCATAAAGGGTCAGATAAGACTTCTGCTCCTTCACCATCACTATTAATAAAGAATAGGTGGTCCACATCCATATCTGCTAATTTTTCTAAAGAAATCGCAGACCAGTTCCCAGTAGCATCTGCTGAAATTTCTTCAACGACAGAAGGAACTGCCATACCTAGATCATTATAAATTACATCACCTGCAGAAAGATCCTTGCTTACGACAAATAAACTGTTATTCACTAACCAAATAGCTGCAGCAGATTCACCAGCATGATCTTTTTGTAGCTCTTCTTCAACTTGTGCTGCTTTATCTTCGTACTCTTTAAGAACTTCAGTTGCCTTATCTTCTTTACCGAAGATTTTACCAACTGTTTCAAGTTCTGTACGCCAATCACTATTTTCTTCTTCACCAATCACGTAAGTTGGCGCAATTTTCGCATATTGATCATATTTACCACCTTCAACCATACCTGCTCCATCCATAATTATTAAATCTGGATTTTGACTAGATACCGCTTCTAAAGGTAAATCATGAGCGATCGTAGGTACATCTTTTAAATATTCTTGAAGGTATTCTTGTTTGCCGTTAGCAACTGACCATTGTACAATAGGTGTAATGCCTAAAGCGACAAGATGATCTTCTAAGTATGTAGCAACTACTCGTTCAGGATTAGCAGGAATTGTTACTTCGTTTCCTAATGCATCAGTTAATACACGATCCTCGGTTTGCTCAGCTGCTTGGTTTGAGTCATTGTTACTATTTTCAGCATCCTCATTACCACAACCAAAAAGGGCAAGAGATGTTGTAATTGTAGCAATTAATAATAAGTTTTTTTTCTTGTGAAATGAAAACAAGATGTTAACCTCCTAAATGAACTATGATATAATTATCCTATGCAAATGATAACAATTATCACTATCGATTACAAGATATTTCTTGCACAACTTGATGAAAGAGAGATACATAATGGCTTTACTTAATGGAACAAACACGAGTAGAAATCGTTTTTTTGCGATTATGATCGTCACATTTGGTACAATCATCCTTTGTTTATCGATGGCTGCTTCCATTGCTTTTGGTGCAGTGAATATTAATCTTTCAACTGTATGGGAGAGTGTTGTATCATATGACCCGTCTAAAACGACACATCAAATTATTATGAATTTAAGGGTGCCTCGAGTAGTGGCAGCAGCACTAGTTGGATCTGCACTTGCCATTGCCGGAGCAATTATGCAAGGGATGACAAGAAATCCACTAGCTTCACCATCTATAATGGGGGTTACCTCTGGCGCTACATTTGCAATTGCAGTTGCTTTAGCCTTATTTACCACTTTAAGTCCAATTGGAACTATGTTTGCTGCTTTTATCGGTGCAAGCATTGGAGCAGGGCTTGTTTTTGGTGTCGGAATGCTATCACGAAATGGGCTGACTCCTGTTAAACTGGCTCTTGCAGGTTCTGCTATTACGGCTCTTTTAAGTTCTATCTCGTCTGCAATTGCTATTCACTTTAATGTCGCAAAAGATTTAAGCTTTTGGTATGCAGGTGGTGTGGCTGGTATCCAGTGGGAAAGTGTAGTTCCTGCTATTCCTGTTTTTATTATAAGTATAATCCTAGCAATTATGATTAGCAGTTCCATTACTGTTTTAAGTATGGGAGAAGATGTAGCTATCGGACTAGGGCAAAAGACAGGTTTGATACGTACAATTGGTTTTATAGTTGTTTTGCTTTTAACTGGAGCAGCAGTTTCTATATCGGGTACGATTGGATTTGTGGGGCTCGTGATCCCACATATGATTAGGTTTTTAGTTGGAACAGATTACCGCTTAATCATTCCTTGCTCAGCAGTATTAGGTGGTCTACTACTTGTGTTAGCGGATATTGGTGCGAGAATGATAAATCCTCCTTTTGAAACACCAGTTGGTGCCATCATGGCATTGATCGGCGTACCTTTCTTTCTTTATTTAGCAAGAAGGGAAGGGGGAAGATAATGATGTATAAATCTAGGAAACAAAAATGGAAAGTGGTTGTATTCTTTCTAACGATATTATTAGCTTTACTCTTCATTGCTAGTTTGAGCTTTGGAGCCAGTTTTATTTCACCCGTTGCTATTTTCAATAGTGTTTTATCTTCTACACCTGGTCAATATGACTTAATTCTTTTCGAATTTCGTTTACCAAGGATTGTTCTAGCCATTTTAATTGGTATTGGTATGGCTGTTTCTGGTGCGATATTACAAAGTGCGACTCAAAACGGTCTAGCAGATCCGGGGATATTAGGTATTAATAGTGGTGCTGGATTTGCTGTAATTTTGTTTATCTTTTTTACACAAGGTATCAGATTTGAATCTGAGTTATTACAACTGTTTATTCTTCCTATATTTGCATTATGTGGGGCGCTGCTTGCAGCATTTTTGATTTATATTTTCTCGTGGAAAAAGTCTTCTGGTGTTACACCTATAAGGTTAATCTTAGTAGGTATAGGTATTAATGCGGCTTTTTCTGCTTTAATTATTATCCTCCAATTAAAAATGGACCCCCGTTCCTTTACACAAGCAACTGTTTGGTTATCGGGTAATATTTCTGGGGTGAGTTGGAGTTATACTTATGCTCTTTTACCATGGTTAATTGTGCTGTTACCCATTGTGTTATTCAAGGCGAGGTATTTAAATGTTCTTACACTAGGAGATGCGATGTCTACTGGCTTAGGTGTCAATGTCAATCGTCAAAGAAAATGGTTATTAATACTTGCTGTTGGACTAGCTGGTTCTTGTGTGGCTGTTGGTGGAGGCATTTCATTCTTAGGTTTAGTGGCTCCTCAACTAGCGAAAAAACTCGTAGGGCCAAGAAATGAAATTTTATTACCTGTTTCAGCGTTAGTCGGTGCGGTGTTACTACTCTTTTCAGATCTTGTTTCACGTACCATTTTAGCACCTTCAGAAATTCCAATTGGCTTAGTCGTTTCTGCAATTGGCGCACCTTATTTTATTTATTTATTAATTAAAAGCTAAATCGACCATACTATCGTTAACAATAGATGAAGGGTATGAAAACATGGCTAAAAAGGAAGAAAATAATAGTAAGGAAATCGACCATCTCAACTCTATGCTTGCAGCTGTAATGAATTATTTAACAGATGAAACAGTCGAGGAGATAGACTTTGATTATCTTCTTGATTCTACTGAAGGACTGAGACAGTGGTGGAATGAGTATGAAGAACGACATAAGAAGGAAATTGCAAAAGAAATTAAACAATCTTTAGAGGGTTTATCTTTAAAAGAATTACAGCAAATCAAAAAACAAATCACACCTTAAAGTCTTCACAGTAAAAGTGGAGGCTTCTTTCTTTTTATATATGTAATAAAGTTATTTAACATTATTTTTGTAATTAAGAAGCAATTAGTTGTTTTCAACAAACGTCTCTGATAATATTTTTTACAGTTCTATACTTTATACATAATGTAAAGGGGAAAAATATGCTTACATTGTTCGTTGGCATCACAATGATACTTATTTATGGCTTAACTTGTTACTATATTGGCTTTAATACATGGCGTTGGTTAAGTAAAACATTTTCTTTTCGATTCAAAAAAACATTTATCGTGGTTGTTTTTCTTCTTGCAATATCATTTTTTGTTGGATTTGCGATTCATCTGCCGGTCATTGAATGGATTGGTGGATATTGGCTTGTCATTGTTGGCTATGGTATTCTCCTATTACCGATTATCAATTTGCTTTATTTTATTTCAAAGAAAAATGCTAAATTTTTCACTTACTCAGGGTGGGCGATGGTTGCGTTTTTTACGTTTGTCTTTGTATATGGTACATATAATGCATGGACTCCGATTGTGAGAGACTATCAAATAACAATCGATCAACCGACAGAAGCAAAAGAAGGGAAGTTAAAGGTTTTATTAGCGGCAGATTTGCATCTGGGTACGATTATAGGAAATAATCATCTTGAAAAGTTGGTGAAAATAGCGAACCAGGAGAAACCTGATATTATTCTTATACCTGGTGATATTATTAATGATGATATTACCCCATATGTAGAACAGGAAATGAATAAAACGATGGCAAAACTAGAAGCCCCACTTGGTGTTTTTGCTTCTCCTGGTAACCATGATTATTATGGTGGTGATAATGAACAGTTGAAAAAGGAATTAAATGATATCGGTATTCATTATTTAATGGATGAAGCAGAAATTGTAAATGACCAATTTGTAGTAATTGGCAGAGAGGATTTAACGAACCCAAATAGAAAAACCATAGAGGAACTTATTGCTACGAATAAAACAAAAGATTTACCCGTTATTGTATTAGATCATCAGCCTCATGAGATTACAGAAGCACAAGTGGCTGGAGCAGATGTGATATTATCTGGTCATACACATAGGGGGCAGTTATTTCCAGCAAATTTAATTACTGCGAAATTGTTCGAGAATGATTGGGGTTATATGCAAAAAGAGCAATTACATTCTTTTACTACTTCAGGATTCGGATTATGGGGGCCAACACTACGTATAGGATCTCAATCAGAAGTAATGATCATTGAAATAGATTTTCGATAAAAAACCATCTCCAGAGATAATGCTGGAGATGGTTTTCCTATGTTTGTCTATTTAAATAAATTCAGGAGGAATATCATTTAATTTGGTTACTTTCCCATATATCATACTCACCACTGCCATTACAGCTTGCACAGTAGTAGGCATCGTCGTCCATAAACATATATTCTTGACCAGCAAAATATTGAAATCCCTTTCCACGACAATCAGGGCATTTTTCGAGATCTTTCATCTTCTCTACGTGATTAGCATATCTTGTTTCACGCCACTCGTTAAAAGCATTGAGTAATCCCATGAAAGTCCCTCCTTACTTTTTCTACTAGTTTGCATCAAAGTGTGGAGAGATATACCTACTTTATTTTTTTAATGTGTCTTCACAATTAGAAGTAATCTTTCTCTTTTTAGTAGTCCAAACAAGAAGTGTGGGTAATAAGAAACCACGAACAACAAAAGTATCCAGTAAGATACCAATAGCCATCGTCATTCCGAAAAGATATAATTCCTGTAGAGGTTGTGTGATAAGCACTGCAAAAGTTGCTGCTAATATAACCCCTGCAGACGAGATGACTCCACCTGTTAGCGTCACGCCTTCTTTCACAGCTTGAATCCATTCAACTTCTTTTGCTCTTTCCTTAATTCTTGCTAGCAACATAATATTATAATCAATTCCAAGGGCTACCATAAAAACAAATGTATAGACGGGTATTCGATAGCTGATGGCATCTAGCCCTAGTAAGTATTTAAATATCAACCAACTGAAGCCTAATGAGGCAAAATAAGATAGTAAAATAGTTGCTACCATAAGGAACGCCAATTTAAATGATTTGGTTTGAATTGATAGTAGCCCTATCAGCAGTAGGGTAACAAGTGTTATCAAAACGATAGTATCCCGTTGATTCATATATTGGATATCAACTAATTTAGCCGTTTGTCCGATTAAATATAGTTGAGTTTCTTCAGAATCAAAACCAGCATTTTTCATTAACTCATCTTTTTGTTGCAACAAGCTTTCCACCGTATCCATACTCGATTGTTCATAAGGGTGATCATCTAGTATAATTTGAAAGGAAAAACTATTTAGAGAATCTGATTGAAAACCTTTTGGTAATGATACTTGTGCAGATACCATCTCATCTGTAATGGAAGGCGAAATAGTTGATATTCCTTCTGTTTCTTCTATACTTTTTGCCAACGCCTGCAAACTTGCTACATTTTCTCCAACATTGTTAGTCGCAATTTGATCTTGATGTACTAACACTGTTAACGGCGCTAATTGTCCGGCTGGATAGTTCTCTTCTAAGATTTCGAAACCTACACGTGAGGATAAATCTTCGGGAAACGATTTTAATAAATTATAAGAAGGACTAATCGTGCTGAATTGATAAGCACTAAGTCCAAAAATAATTAATAGTAAAACAGCCATTCTTTTTGGGTATGTCACAATCAATTGACTAGCTTTTTCCCAAAACGGATGCTTATTAGTATCTGCTGCATCCATTTGAGGAATAAAAGGCCAAAAGGCTTTTCTTCCAAATAAGGCAAACATGCTGGGAATCAAGGTTAAACCTGCTAATAAGATTAATATGACAGCTACAGCAAACACTGGTGCAAAATGATTATAAGGCTTAAAAACAGTAAAAAACAATGTCAGCATTGCCATTAATATAGTACCGCCACTAAAGAAAATAGGCTCAGCTAAAGGTGTAGCCGCATGGTGCATCGCTTCATAATGAGACGGATATTTCTTCAATTCACTTCGATACCTAGAAAAAATAAAAAGACTATAATCAGTTATGACAGCAAATAGAAGGACGAGCATAATAGAGATACTGGCACTATCGACAGTAAACCAATCCCATTTTCCTGCTATACCAAGGATGCGGTCAATCACACCATATGCGATTAAGGCAATTATTACTGGTATGATTGCAATGATTGGTGAACGGTAAATGACCATCAGTAAAAAGAATATTAGTAAGATGGTTGTAATCATAAGCACAAAGTCTGCATTTTTAAAAAGGGTCACTGTATCAGCGGATATACCTGCTGGTCCTGTTATTTCGAACTGAATATCTGTTGCTCCCATCCGTGTGAATTGATTACGTAAAGAGTCAAATGCCTGATTAGCAACATCAGAATCTATATTTTCTTTTAAAGATGCATTTATAATTAAAGTGGATTGATCTTTAGAAAACATTTGATTTTGTATAGATTCATTAAATTGATGAAAAGGGAGGACAGAAGAAAATGCTTCTGGCTTGTCATCAGTTGTTAACCATTCACTAAAAGAAGTAATTTTTTCTCGATCTTCAACTTTAAGACCACCTTCACGGTGGAAAACGAGTAAAGCAGTTAATCCATCATCTGATGGATATTCTTCTTCGTATAAGTCTTGAGCGATTTCTGATGGCATTTTGCCAGATATACTGCTTTCACTACTATTTGAAGCATATTCTTTCGAACTAGGTGCAGTAAAACTTAATAGGATCATAAAGACGATCCAAAAGAATATGACCCATTTAGCTCCTTTTTTACTGCTGGAAAATTGCACGATTTTTTTAATGATTTCATTATTCGTTTCATCTCCTTCAAAATCAATCCTATCTAGCTAATTTGAACGGAGAATGAACATTAGATGACATTTGATTCAGCCTAAGCCAACGTATGCAAAGAAAATAAAAAAACATGTTAGATTATTTAACAAAATAGATGCAGAACGAAAAGAATCATAATATAGTAAGTATATGATCCTAAGCCCCACTTGGGAGGAAGCCTGATAACTATTGTTATCAGGCTTTTTTTGATCGTTGTGGTTACCGTCTGAAAAATTTAGTCATTTTAGAAATGAAATGATGGAAATATGACAATTTTGATAGTGGGGAAGTTCTCTATGAGAATGAAGAAAAAATTAATTATATGCCTACATGAATCCAAAAGCGAAGATGAGCTTAACCGAGGTAAAACAACGTGTTCTGAATAGAAGGAATGAACGAATGATTTTTATTACAAAGTAGAATGTATAACGCTCGTTTAATAAGTTATATCGAATTTTCTTAAATTAAATGCTATGTAATTGTTGATCCACAGCGGATAATACTTCTCCAATCTTCCTCTCATTAATGACTAAGTCAGCATAATGATCGAGATCGGTTGATTCTTCATTAATGATTATTAACTTTGCTCCTGCTTCTTTTGCGATTAAAGGAAATTGATTGGCTGGGGCTACAGAAAGAGAGGAACCTAAAACAATAAAAAGGTCGCAAAATGAAGAGAGATGCGACGCATCTTCGAAAGCTTTATTTGGTAACTGCTCACCGAATAATACGATAGACGGTCTTATCTTACCACCACAGTGACATTTGATTTGTTGCTTTATAAAATCTTCCCTATCCTTTGTCTCCCCACAGCTTTGACAGTGAAATCTTTTTAATGTACCGTGCAGTTCTGCTACATGTGTAGAACCTGCTTCTTGATGTAAACCATCAACATTTTGCGTAATAATACCTTCAATTAACCCTTGTTTTTCCCATTGTGCAAGAATGCTATGCCCTTGATGAGGCTTTACAAGCTGTACACTGTTCACTCTTTCTAGATAAAATTGCATAAAATCACTGAGTTGATTGTTCAATGCGTCAATACTAGCTAATTGCTTTGGGTCGAATTGCTTCCATAGTCCTGTAGATGAGCGGAAATCTGGTAACCCACTTTCTGTAGACATACCAGCCCCGGTAAAAACAACTGTTGAATGTGCATTATTCAGCCACTTTGTTAACATATCCAATTTCCTCTCCGCCTTTCATTACTTTTTATTATTATAGACAATCAAGTATCGAAGGAAAAGAAATTCAGATTATGGCTAGATTTTATATGATGTTATTTGATATTAACTATAGCGTTTGTTTAAAAACTTGATGATATAATGGCCATACACACCACAGATGATCAATCAATGTGAAAGCTTCATAAGAGTTGGAAGACTGGGGGATTTGTAAAATGATAAAAACAATTGATATTACTAACTTTGAGTCAGCTCAAGAGGTGTTCTCCATTCAAATCGCAGCATATAAAATAGAAGCGGCGATTATTGGTTCATATGATTTACCCCCATTAAAAGAGACAATAGAAACGCTGCAAAATTGTGGGGAATCTTTTTTTGGTTATTACAGCGAAGAACGGTTATATGGGGTTATATCAATCAATATTGATAGGCATGTGATAGAGGTTTGCCGTTTAGTGGTCCACCCAAACTTTTTTAAAAAGGGAGTTGCACAAGCACTATTAAACTTTATTGAGAATGAAAACAAGTCAAAAAAACTGAAGGTTTCGACAGCAACTAAAAATACACCAGCAGTCAATTTTTATAAAAAAAATCGTTTTCAATTGGTGGGCGAGAAGATAGTAAGTGAGCATATTACTTTGGCTTTTTTTGAAAAAAACGAGAAAAAGCTTGATAGATAAAACGAGTTTGAAATTGAAAACTAATAAATTCGCCCACCGAGCAGACTTTGTCACTAGGTGGGCCACAAGGCGAAGCAAACTGGTTTTAGCGGGAAAGAAATTTTTATTCGTTAATATCTTATGATATCAGGACAAGTATGTGCATCATACGAATAAAAAAATAAGAAAAATCGGTATGTAAAACAATAAGAAAGGGATTGAACAATGTTCAATCCCTATTTCAAAAGGGGGGGGAATTTGTTTATGTCCTAGCTGTATTATTAATATACACATAAAATATGAATAACCTATGAACGCAAGATGAAAAAAGCGTTAACTTTTTGGAGGGGAAAAGAATGACGACGATTTGTTTGATTAGACATGGAGAAACCGATTGGAATGCTGCGAGAAGAATTCAAGGTAGAACGGATATTATCCTAAACGAAAAAGGAAAGCTACAAGCGAAGCAATGTGGAAACTATTTTTCTGGAACGGATGCAGATGTAATGATTGTAAGTCCCTTGAAAAGAGCCCGACAAACAGCAGAAATTATAAATGAGAAGCTGCAATTACCTATTGTTGTCATGGATGAATTTATTGAAAGATGTTTTGGAGAAGCAGAGGGAATGACTTATGAAGAAAGAAAAGAGCAGTTTCCATCACATAATATCCCGGGTTATGAAAGTGATAAAATATTAATGGAAAGAATAAAAATCGGTTTATCAACCATTCATTATCAATATCCTCATAAAAAAGTCCTTCTTGTTGCACATGGTGCGGTGATTGGCACACTACTAAATCATTTTTCAAAAGGAGAAATTCATCAAAAAAAAGACCGTCTATTAAATGGTTGTATTAATACAATTACTTTAAAGAAAAAAGACTGGCTCATAAAAGAATATAATATAACCCATCATCTATATGATTGAAATAACTTAGAAAGTGGGATAAACCAAAAATAAAAATAGTTGTTCATTTTTCGAAAGAAATCTTGCTTAGTCTCGCTATAATTATAGTAGCGATTAACCGAAATAAAGGAGGGGGCAACTATGGTTATAGGCGAGGAAAAGGCAAGAGAGTTTTATCAAGCTTTAGTTGACAGAAATCCAAAATATGATGGTATTTTCTTTGTTGGTATAAAAACAACCGGTATCTTTTGTCACGCGACCTGTTCGGCAAGAAAGCCTAAGTATGAGAATTGTGAATTTTTCTTAACTGCAGAGGAAGCATTATTAGCAGGATATCGCCCTTGTAAGCGGTGTACACCATTATTCTATCCAAATAGCATTCCTAAAGAAATTGAGAAATTAGTTGTAGCCGTTGAGGGAAGCCCGGAAAAAAGATGGAAGGAAGCAGATTTTCGAGAAATTGGTATCCATTCAGCAACTGCCAGAAGAAGGTTTAAAGAAATTTATGGAATGACATTTGTGCAGTACGCCCGCTCAAGAAGAATGGGTATCGCCTTTAAAGAAATATTAAATGGAAAAAAAGTCATAGATCAACAAGTATTACTCGGGTATGATTCATCGAGTGCATTTAATGATGCATTCTCAAAGATTTTTGGTAGGTCTCCTAAGAGAGCTTCTTTATCGATATTATATGCAAATATTGTATCAACACCTCTAGGGCGGATGATCAGTATTAGTGATGAAAAGTATTTATATTTATTGGAATTTGTTGATAGACGTGGACTTGAAAAAGAGATAGAAAACTTAAGAAACAAACAAAATGCGCGAATTCTACCAGGGGATACAAAGATTAATAGAAACCTAGAAGAGCAGCTCAAGCTTTATTATGCTAAACAACTTCGACAATTTACAATTCCTTTTTTCCTTCAAGGAACTCCTTTTCAACTCGAAGTATGGTCTCTTTTGCAAAAGATTCCTTATGGACAAACTGTATCTTATCAGGAAATTGGTCAGCTATTAGGAAGTAGCAATTATGTAAGGGCTGTCGGAAATGCGAACGGAGCCAATCAAATAGCAATTATGTAAGGGCTGTCGGAAATGCGAACGGAGCCAATCAAATAGCCATTATAATACCGTGTCATCGTGTGATTAAAGCAGACGGTAAATTAGGTGGGTATGGCGGAGGAATAGAAAGGAAGGAGCATCTTTTACGTCTCGAGACAGAGAGTGAAATAAAATGAGTATCTTAACGGATATTTTTCTATTCACAAAAGAAATTTAGCGTAAATTTTTAAAAAATTCTCGGATTTCCCTCAAATTTGATTCATTTTAGTGTATTATCGGAATTGATAAGGAATTTTTCCTTAATGATTTGATAGAGGGAGAGATCATTATGACCGTTTCTTTTAAAGGCGAAGCAAAAGA
This sequence comes from Cytobacillus sp. FSL R5-0569, assembly GCF_038007265.1. NCBI lineage: Bacteria > Bacillati > Bacillota > Bacilli > Caryophanales > Bacillaceae > Cytobacillus > Cytobacillus sp. FSL R5-0569. Next base: position 2,686,952 of record NZ_JBBOWW010000001.1, on the reverse strand, counting down.
AATAGCTACTGAATTAACATTGTTTAGACGTGAGCTTCATGAGTATCCAGAGCTAAGTGGCGAAGAAGTACAAACATCTTCGAAAATACAACAGAAATTAAACGATTATCAAATACCATATCAAACTGGTTTTGCAAAAACTGGTATTCTAGCAATTATTAAAGGGGCAAAACAGGGACCGACAGTATGTTTAAGAGCGGATATTGATGCCCTACCGATTGAAGAACAAAGTGGTGTCTCTTATTCTTCGAAAGTAAAAGGTGTGATGCATGCTTGTGGTCACGATAGCCATGCAGCAATGTTATTAGGAGCTGGAATTATTTTAAATAAACATAAAGGCAACATATCCGGCACAATCTTGCTCTTATTTCAACCAGCGGAAGAAAAGTCTCCAATAGGTGGAGCGAAAATCATGATGGAAGATGGTGTATTTGATGAATATAAACCGTCTGTTATTATTGGTCAGCATGTATGGCCAGACCTTCCGCCAGGTCAAATAGGAGTTAGACCGGGACCAATGATGGGTAACTCTGATCGATTTTCTTTGAAAATCACTGGTTCAGGTGGGCATGCAAGTATGCCCCATACGACAATAGATGCAATTATTATAGCGAATCAAGTAATTACAATGTTGCAAACGATCGTAAGCCGAAACATTGATCCGCTAGAATCGGCGGTAGTCACAGTTGGTAAGGTGTCTGGCGGTGTTGCCCATAACGTCATTGCGGAAGAAGTAATTATTGAAGGTACAGTAAGGACTTTAACAGATAAGGTAAAAACACAAGTGAAGAATCGTTTTCATCAAATCGTAACAGACACTGTTAAGGCGCTAGGTGGACGTGTCGAAATCACATACCTTGATGGTTATCCTTCCACAGTAAACACTCCGGAATGGGCTGAAAGAGTAAAGGAAACAGCGGCAAAATTTGTAGGTAAGGAAAATGTCCCAGAAGTCGCACCCTCAATGGCAGGAGAGGATTTTGGCCGCTTTTTAAAAGAATATCCAGGTGTATATTATTGGCTAGGTTGTTCAATAGGAAATAATCAAAAGCCGCTTCACAACCCTTCTTTTCAACTTGATGAAAACATTTTGCCGATCGGTATGGAATTAATGGCTCAAGTTGCCATTGATACAATTGAACAATTACAAAGTAAGGGTTTATAGGAGGAATTTTTTTCAATGGAAGCATTCATAAAAGACATCACCCCGTATTTAACTAAAATGAGAAGAATGTTTCATGCATATCCAGAGGTAGCGTGGACAGAGTATGTGACAACTGCAAAAATTGCTGAAGAGATAGAAAAGCTTGATTTTGAAGTAGAGATGGGACAAGCGATTCTCCATCCACATACAAGAATGGGGTTGCCAACAGAAGATCAGATAGAAAAAGAAGAACAAAGAGCGATGGAAGCGGGCATAAATAAAGCGTATTTATATTTAATGAAAGGTGCTTTTACGGGACTTAAAGCTTATTTCGACACTGGTCGAAAAGGAAAACATATTGTTCTACGATTTGATATTGATGCCCTGCCGATTAATGAAGCAGAGGATGAAGCACATTTTCCTTTTGTGCATGGGTTTCATAGTAACAGAGCGGGCTATATGCATGCGTGCGGTCATGATGGGCATACCGCCATTGGTTTAGGTGTGGCGCATTTTATTCATGAAAATCGCCATCAATTAAACGGACGTTTCACCTTGTTATTTCAACCTGGAGAAGAAGGCGGACGAGGGGCAAAGCCGATGGTGGATAAAGGATTGTTAGATGATGCCGATGTCTTTTTAAGCGGACATATAGGGATCCACTCATTAAACATTGGTGACATCGTTGCAACAACAGATCAGTTCTTAGCGAGTACAAAGATAAACGTTGAATACTTTGGCAAATCAGCACATGCTGGATTAGAGCCAAATGAAGGCAGGAATGCTCTATTAGCCGCTGCAGCCTCTTCATTACATTTAAATGGTATTACGAGACACGCAGGGGGTGCGACGCGCATCAATATAGGAACACTAGAGGCTGGAAGTGGCCGAAATATTATTGCTGATTATGCGAAAATGCAATTAGAAACCCGAGGTGCTTCAACTGAACTTAATGAAGAGTACATGGTCCTCGAAGCCATGAGAATAATTCAAGCTAGTGCAGCACTATATGATGTCACAACAAATGTTGAAATCGTTGGCCAAGCGCCTAGTGCAGAGTGTCAAGAAGAATGGGTGGATTTTATTAATGAGGCAGTGAAAGCAAGTACAAATATTAAAAATGTGATTCCGAAATTACCTCTAGGGGCTTCTGAAGACGCTGCCTTTATGTTAGAGAAGGTGAGGAATAATGGGGGAGCGGCGAACTATATGTTATTTGGAACACCGCTCGCTGCTGGACATCATCATCCATGTTTTGATTATGATGAAGAGGTACTGCCTATCGCCGTTGAATCAATTTGTCGTGTGATTTTAGGATGGCAATAAGTTAAAAAAGAACGAACCTTAACCAGTCATGTTAAAATAAGGCTATATTGTTTAATTTGTTGGAGGCAGGTGCGTTGAATGAAAATTCGAGTGGGGGTTATTGGACCAAAAGATTCAGTTAAAATGATTATAGATACAGGGGCGGACTACGGCGAACTTCACTTTATTCCCTTTGTGTATGAATCGACTGAAGAAACTGAGCAAATTATTATTAGAAATAGAGAATGGGTTGACCAGTGGCTTTTTTCAGGACAGGCGCCATATTTTTATGCATTATCCAAGAAAGTGATTACAAAAAAAGAAGCGAGTTATATTCCTTTAAGTGGTGCGAGCCTGCTTGCTGTCTTAGTAAAGGTTTTTTTAGATAGCGATCAAGTGCAAAAGCGTTTTAGCTTGGACACTATTCAAGAAGAAGAAATGGATAGAGGACTCGATCCACTAGTGAGGAATCGAGTCCTTTTCCAGATGAATTCTTACGATGGATATATGCCGGCTGAAGAGATTATTGCTTTTCATAAAGAATTATATGAAAGTAACAAAGTCGATGTGGCTATTACTTGTTTGAATAAGGTGTATAAAGAATTAACGAAGATGAATATCCCAACTTATCGCATCGAGCAATCAGAACTAACGGTCAGACGTTCTTTAGAAACGATTAAAGAAAAGGGGCAAGCATCATGGTACCGGAAATCCCAGCTTGTCATTATTGGTGTCGAACGCATCGTTGCTTCTTCTGAAAGTGAAGAAAGAAGGCGATCCTTCCGATTAAAGCATCAAGAACTAGAACTAAAGAAAGTCTTGCTTGACGTTGGTGAACAAATGAATGGTTCGATAGTCCAGATGGATGATGGCGTTCACTATATTTTTACTACGCGAGGAGAGCTTGAGCTCTTTATGAGAGACCAATCGATGTTGACGATCAGTGAAGAGATTTTTGTTCATAGTCGGTTACGTGTTCGCATAGGTGTAGGCTTTGGCTTAACGGTATTAGAGGCTGAGGAAAATGTGAGTATGGCTTTCTCTCATGCCCGTGAATTTAAGGGCCCTATTGTTATCTCTGTTAATGAAGAGAAAGAATTAACAATTATTAATAATGAAAAAGAAGAAATAAGTTTTCATTCAAGGATTTACGGAAATGATTGGGAAAAAATATTTAAAGATGCAGGTATAAGTAGTAAGATTGTTGCAAAAATTGAGTCTTTATCATTACACTACCAAAAAAATAAGATTACTTCTCAAGATTTATCTCATTGGCTAAAAAGCACTGATCGCAACGCAAGAAGAATATTGATGGAGATGGAAAAGATAGGTTTAGCTGAAATTATAGGAGAAGAGACAGGTCATCGAGGGAGACCACGAAAAATTTATCAAATAAACTTTAATCAGTTTGCCAAACAATAAAAAATAAATCCGTATGATTTGAACCTAAACACTAGAAATATCACTTATTTCCAGTTGTTTAGGTTTTTATTATCGTTTAAGTTAAATAACACCTAATAAAAGACGAACATTGAGAATCATTATCAACCATATAATTCCTATATATTCTTTTATTTGTAAATAAAAATGATATTTATTAGAAAATTAATAAAAAAGACAAAAAAGATTAAAAAAAGACTATTCACAATATAAATGTGATGATATAATAACGGAAATGTTAAGGATAAATTCCGATAAATTCTGACATAAGGAGAGTGAAATGATTTGCAAGCAAATGTAAACAACGAACCAGAAAAGAAGGGCTTGATGTCCAAGTTTTTGTCAGGCATTGAAACGATAGGGAACAAGCTACCAGATCCATTTTTTATTTTCGTTTATCTCGCAGCGTTTGTAATGATATTAACGTTCATAGTTAATCAATTTGATGTTACTGTTGAGCACCCAGGAACAGGGGAAGAGTTGGCAATAAAAAGTTTAATTTCTGGTGAAGGATTGCAGTTTATATTAACTGAGATGCTGTCTAACTTTACTGGCTTCGCCCCACTAGGTCTTGTGTTAGCTATGATGCTTGGTGTAGGCTTAGCTGATAAAGTTGGTTTACTAGAAACAGCCATTAAAAAGTCGATCTTAAGTACACCAAAGTCATTAGTCACTTATGCTGTTTTCTTTATTGGTATTATGGGGAATATTGCTTCAGATGCGGCGTTTGTACTTGTACCACCTTTAGCTGCGATGGTTTTCTACACTGTTGGTAGGCATCCATTAGCTGGTTTAGCAGCCGGCTTTGCTGGAGTAGGTGCAGGTTTTTCAGCTAATGTCTTAATCGCTGGAACAGATGCATTATTGGCGGGAATTACTACTGAGGCTGCTAAAGCAATCGATCCTTCATTTGTTGTATCACCTGTTGATAATTGGTATTTTATGTCGATTTCTACTGTTCTCTTAACTTTAGTCGGTGGATTCTTAACTGAAAAGGTAATTGAACCAAGATTAGGAAAATATGATGGGGATTTGAAAAAGAATTTTGAACCGGTTTCAGCTATCGAGTCAAAAGGGTTAAGAAATGCCGTTATAGCGGGTCTAGCATATATTGCTATTTTACTTACAATTATCTTCTGGCCAGACTCCCCTCTTAGAAACGAAGAAGGTCGTATGATTCCTTCCCCATTTTTAAGTGGAATTATCCCAATTGTTTTATTATTCTTTATAACGATGGGAACAGCATACGGAGTAACAGTAAAGAAAATCACAAAAAGTGCTGATATTCCAAAGTATATGGCAGATTCGATGAAAGATATGGCAGGCTATATCGTCCTTATATTTGCTGCGTCACAATTTATTGCTTATTTTAACTGGTCCAATTTAGGTACTTGGATTGCAGTCAATGGTGCGGAATTCTTATCTTCCATCAATTTAACTGGTATTCCTGTTATTATTGGATTTATTATTTTCGTCTCTATTCTGAATTTATTAATCTTTAGTGGGTCTGCTCAATGGGCATTATTAGCCCCAATTTTTATTCCATTGTTTATGTTACTTGATTATAACCCTGCTTTTATCCAAGCAGCGTATAGAATTGCCGATTCAACTACAAATATTATTACACCACTAAATCCGTATATCCTTGTAGTTCTTGCTTTTATGAGAGAATACGATAAAAAAGCAGGTTTAGGCACGCTTATTTCCTTAATGATTCCTTATTCAATGGTTTTCTTAGTAATTTGGGTAGTCATGCTATTCATTTTTGGATTATTCGGTATTCCGATTGGACCCGGTATCGAAATGTATTTGTAATAACGAGGTATTGTTGCCCGAACATTTATGTTCGGGCTTCTTTATTGCGAAAAATGATAAAATAGATAGAGGTATTTTTTTGAGAGTGAGGAATATTAATCGTTAAACTTAAGAGCTAGAAGTAGGGGAGAGATAGGCATTGGTTAGTTTCAGAGATATACACCATGATGGTAATCTAATAGCAGAGAAAGCCAACTTTGATCACTATGGCACAAAACAGTTCTATTTTAAATATGATGCAAACTTTATTCAATTTAAAATAAATCCTAGTTTGCAAGATTTTCAACTGGCACAGAGGTATTTAGAAGACTATCAGAAAGAGCATAAACAAGAACATTTGAAGTTTTATTTACCAGCAGACGAAATGATTCAAGAGGATGTTTTATTATACCTTTATCAACAATTTTATACGATCGGGTGTCAGGAGTTATATGAAATTAAACCTCTTCAATTTATATATAAAGATAGAAAGAACGAAATCGTGGTTGAGGAAGTGACAAATGATAATTTACGAGAATATCTACTATTGCAGAGAAACTTTGATCAAGATTATGGTGAGGAATATGTGAATCTTAATAGAAGCATGCATTCCTATCATTATAATGCAAAAGATACGTTACAGTTACTCGCATATGATCATGGTGTGCCAGCAGGTTCATTACAAGTATTTTTTAATAAGTGTACAGCTGAAATTGATAATGTAGGTGTGTTACCAGCTCACCGATTAAAGGGGATTGCTGCAAGTTTGCAATATGAAGTAATGAAACGATTTAGCAATCATAGGGTTATACTTGTAGCCGACAGCAATGACACGCCAAAGGATATGTATCGCAAACAAGGGTATAAAAAAGTGAGTTTTCGCTATGAAGTAATGAAGTTATTATAAGTAGTAGTTTTTTTAGATTAAACACGTATTGTCATAAAAACTCAACAAACGGATATTAATAAATCTGCAGGCGGTGAGAGTAGCCATCTGCAGATCATTTATAAAGAAGTAAATTTTGATCATGGTAGAAGCGAGAGAACAGCAAAAAAATGCATAATCGAACCAGCGAGAACAAAAACATGCCACAATGCGTGATGGTACTTAAATCCTCTCCATACATAAAATATTGAACCAGCAGTGTATAGTACGCCACCGATAATGAGGAAAATCATTCCTTGTGTGGGTAAGTGTGTAACCAAGGGCTCCCAGGCAAATATAATTAGCCAGCCCATCAAAACATATAGTAATGTCGAGAAGACTAAAAACTTTTTAACAAAAAAACATTTGAAAACCGTACCAGCAATCGCTAGCCCCCAAACAAGACCAAATAAAGTCCATCCTAAGGGTCCTTTAACTGTTATAAATAGAAACGGTGTGAACGTTCCAGCAATAAAAAAGTAAATGGAAGAATGATCGAGAATCTCAAATACATCCTTTGCTTTTCCAGCAGGTAAACTATGTAGCAAAGTTGATGAGAAATATAAAATAACCATCGTTGTACCAAAAAGAACAAAGCTGACAATATGCCAAGGTGTTCCATATAAGGATGAAAAAACAGTTAAAATGACGAGAGCCGCAATACTTAATAGCGCACCAATTCCGTGTACGATCGCGTTGGCGATTTCTTCTCCCTTTGAAAAAATATGTGTTTCCAAGTAGTATTCACCCATTCTTTATCCAAAATCATAATTCTAGTATAAACATATTTTAAGCTGATAAAAAGTCGAAAGCTTTCATTATAAAGAAAAACTTCACCGAACGAGAAGGGGGGGGAGGGTCTGGTCTAACGGCAGAGAGTTTAAATGCTTGGAGAATATTTGGTGTTATCCATCCTTGAGTCAATGCCAATTTAAGCCGGGTATTACGTCAGTTGAAGCATTCATCCAACTTGTTTCATAATGGTTACTGAAAGAGAAGCTCGACATTGCTTATTTACTAAACTTGCAGTTTTCATTTAGGTTGACATTTATTGATAAGATGATAACATAACTTTGAAAGCATAATTGAATAAATCCACTAGGGGTGCCTTTAAAAGGCTGAGATTAAAGTGTAATAACTTTAAGACTCTTAGAACCTGATCTGGTTGATACCAGCGTAGGGAAGTGGCGTATATAAATTTAGTTAACATTATAACTATAACTAAATGAATAATGTATACAGTAACCACTTTCTTATAGGAAGTGGTTTTTCGCTTTTCTGGATTTTTTATGCTCGATAAAAAAAAGAGAAGAGGTAGAAATGATGACAACAAAAGAAACGTTTACACAATCGTTAAGGAAAGAAGTCCATGATATATGGGAAGCGAATTTTGAACACCCTTTTGTTAAAGGAATTGCTAAGGGAGATTTACCAATTGAGTGTTTCCGCTTTTATGTGTTACAAGATTCTTACTATTTATCACATTTTGCTCGTGTGCAAGCAATCGCTGCTTCTAAAGCAGAGAATTTATATATGACCTCAAGAATGGCCTCGCATGCGCAAGGTACCTATGAAGCTGAACTAGGGTTACATAACAAATTTATGGAGGTATTAAAAGTTTCTGAAGAAGAGTTAAACCAGTTTAGACCCGCTCCTACTGCCTATGCATATACATCCCATTTATATCGTGTAGCAGAGACAGGCACAGTTGGCGAGGTCATCGCTAGTTTGCTTCCGTGTTATTGGATTTATTATGATATTGGGCAGAGCTTTAAAGGGGCAAAACCAAAAGAAGAAATCTATCGTACCTGGATTGATACATACGGTGGAGAATGGTTTGTTAAACTTGTACTGGAACAAATTCATCATCTTGATCGGCTTGCTGAAATGGCATCTGAAACAGAAAAAGAAAAAATGAAAATGGCATTTACCATTAGCTGTCAATATGAATTAGCTTTTTGGGAAATGGCTTATACCCAAGAAAAGTGGCTAAGTGATAAAACATATGCATAAAACTTCATAAATGAAAGCGGGAATAGTGTTAACAGAATAAGGTTAGTTCATACTAACTCAATTCTGTTAACATCATACCCTTTATAATCGTTGTAGTATCAGGTTTGTTTATGGAATAAAGACAATTTGTTGTATCGGATTTTCCTAAAAAGAAGTTCGGACTTCAAAAACTACTCATCTAGTCAATAGAAATGACTTCTACTTCTCCACCCTCATAGACATATAAACTTCCTATATATATATAATGACAATAAGCGTATAATGAGAGACGAATGTTAAATTGAGGAAGGCGTTTTAAAAATGAATAAACAACAAAGTAAGTACAGATGGGTTGTATTTGGTGTTTTACTTTTAGCCTATTTATTTATGGTTAGTCAAAGAACAGCACCTGGTTTAATTACTGATCAATTAATGGAAGAATTTCATTTAACTGCAGCAACGATTGGGCTGATAACGAGTATTCAATTTTTTGCTTATGCTGGATTGCAAATTCCCATCGGATTATTCTCTGATAGATTTGGTCCCAATGTATTTCTAGTCGCTGGAACACTGCTAAACGGGCTAGGTACCATCCTGTATAGTTCGTTAGATAATAGTTATATGCTCATCTTTGCTAGGTTATTATGTGGAATTGGCGATGCTACTATATGGGTCAATTTAGTTCTTGTTTTGAGCATTTGGTTCAAGCAGCAGGAGTTTTCGATGCTAGTGGGATTTGCCGGAATGACCGGAAGTTTAGGATTCTTATTAGCAACAGTTCCTTTTAGTTCGACCATTTCTCTATTAGGGTGGCGACTTCCATTTTTAATTGTTGGCATTGTAATATTCACCCTTGGTATGGGGCTTTATGTTGTTTTAATAAAATATCCTAAGAAGAAATTTCAAATGGAAGAAGAAAAAAATCAAAAAGAAACAAATGAACCGTTATTAGTCATCATAAGAAGATTACTTGTCAATCGCCAAGCTTGGGCGACATTCCTTTGTCACTTTGGTGTAGTGGGCACATATATCGGCTTTATTGGCTCTTGGGCAGTTCCCTATGGTATGGACATTTACGGTTTATCACGATCAAGTGCAAGTGAAGTAATTATGTACGGCTTATTTGGTGCCATTATCGGAGCACCATTAACAACCTATCTATCTACTTTTTTTGACAGAGTCAAAGCACCGTATGTCATTGTGCAGATGCTGTCGGTTTCTGCTTGGATCACTTTAGTATTGATGGGTGGAGAGCCACCATATTTATTATTCATTCTTTTATTCGTAATCATAGGTTATGCAAATGGTGCAAGTGCTCTAACCTTTACAGTTGTTAGACAGTCCTTTCATATAAAGGAAGTGGGGCTTATTTCCGGTTTCGCTAATACGGGAGGCTTTCTTAGCGCAGTGTTGCTGCCAGCAATTTTTGGAAAAGTATTGGACCATTTTGCTAATTTTGACGTTACAACCGCTTATCAATATGGACTTTATATTCCTTTAAGCTTTGCGATTATTGGGTTAATTGGAGTATTCATGTTATATGAGCCAACAGTATATCGTCAAAAACTTCAAATGAGTCAAATGAAAAAATCGGTTGGTTAACAATCGATTTTTTTATTTAGCTAATAAAAAATGAAGAACAATCATCACTTAAAAGGCAGTCGAGTGGATACCTGATTTGTTCACCATCTATCGTCTTTAGAGAAATGTTACTGAAAGTGTAAAATTGATCTTTTTTTATCAAATATTTCTTCATAACAATTGAAAAAATTGGATATTTGTTGTAAGATAGTTTATATTATTAATCTAATTTTAATAGATAACATATTTGTGAAATATAATAGTTACATATAGTAATAATTAAGAACATTCATACTTTGATGATTGGTTGTGTTGACGATGGCGGGAGAACAGAGAAGAAAAAAACGAAATAAAAAAATGGTTTTTCGGATTAATTTAATGTTTTTTGCAGTATTTATACTCTTTTCGATTCTAATCTTCCGCTTAGGTATTGTTCAAATTGTTTACGGAGAGAATTATAAAAAAGAGATTGAACGGGAAGTGGAGGTGCCAGTAGCAAGCACGGCACCTAGGGGGCAGATCTATGATAGTAAAGGTAGACTGGTTGTAGGGAATAAACCCCAATTAGCCATAAGTTATACTCGCTCCCAATCTACAACACAAGAAGAAATGATTCAGACATCAGAGCTTTTAGCGAAGATGATTAAAAAAGACACGGAAGAAGACTTGAAGGCGATTACTGAAAGAGATAAACAAGACTTTTGGATAATAAAGTATCCGAATGAAGCAGCAGAAAAAGTATCGGATAAAGAAAAAGATAAATTGCTAGCAAGTGATATGTCATCAAAAGAAGTAGATGACGAAATATATAAACGAACGCGGGAACGAATAACAGAAGAAGAACTGAATGCTTTTAAGAAGGATGAACTAGAAGTTTTAGCGATATTTCGAGAAATGGCAAGTAGTCGAATGTTGACACCTCATTTTATAAAGAACAAAAATGTCAATGAAGATGAATTTGCTCTTGTTAGTGAGAATCTTCATCTATTACCTGGCATTGATACAACGGTAGACTGGGAACGTTATAATGCTTTGAAAGACGAAGACGGCGAAGTGACATTAAGTTCTGTACTTGGAAATGTTTCAAGTTCAAAAGAGGGCTTACCTAGTGAAATGCTCGAATATTATCAATCTAAAGGTTATAGTCGTAATGATCGTGTCGGCAAGAGTTATTTAGAATTGCAATACGAGTCTGTTTTACAAGGGCAAAAGAAAATCATGAAAAATTACACAGATAAAACAGGTGAAGTAACAAAGCAAGATGTGGTAAGAGAAGGACAAGCAGGAAAAGACCTTGTCTTAACAACTGACATCGAATTCCAACAAGAGGTAGAAAAAATTATTGAAAAGCATGTTCGAAGTCTGAGGGGAAGTAATTACTTTTTAGATCGTGGCTTCGTTTCAGCGATGAACCCACAAACAGGTGAGGTTCTCGCAATGGCTGGCAAACAATTTGTCAAAGATGAAAAAACAGGTGAAACAGAAGTCATGGATTACGCCTTAGGTAATATGACAAGTCAATATTCAATGGGTTCCACTATAAAAGGCGCAACAGTGTTAGCAGGTTACCAAGAAGGGGTAATCTCACCTTGGAGTGTTTTGGTGGATAGACCTTTGTATTTTGACGGAACACAACCTAAACGATCTTGGAATACGGCAGGATTTGGTGCCATTAATGATCTAACGGCCCTTAGGAAATCGTCAAATGTTTATATGTTTTTAATAGCGATGAGAATTGGTGGGCAACAAGAATACATTCCGCGAGGTAAACTTCGTATTGATAAAGATGAAGGTATTAGAAAGTTACGATATAATTTTCACCAGTTCGGTCTTGGGGTGAAAACGGGTATCGACTTACCAGGTGAAGTAACAGGACAATCACCCATTCCTCCTAATGGAGGGAATACGCTTGATTTTGCCATTGGACAATTCGATACTTATAGTCCGCTACAATTGGCACAATATGTATCAACGATAGCAAATGGTGGTTACCGTATGCAACCACAGATTGTGAAGGAAATTCGTGAACCGAATCTCGAGAATAATCAACTTGGTGCGGTTTATCAATCCATTGAGCCAAATGTTTTGAATAAAATTACGATGAAGGATGCATGGATTGAACATGTACAGGATGGGTTTATCCAAGTAGTCAACCATCCGCAGGGAACAGCAAATAGTGGGATTACAAATAAAAAGTACAAGATTGCAGGTAAAACAGGAACAGCCCAAGCTTACTACGGGGGGCCGCTTAAGGTGCAATCAAATCCGGATACTTGGAATTTAACCTTTGTCGGTTACGCGCCGTATGATAACCCTGAAATTGCCATTTCAGTCGTCATTCCATGGTTGTCTTCAGATAAATCCAAGATTAACCTTCATATTGCTGATGAGGTATTTGATGCTTATTTTAAAATGAAGACTAAACAAAAAGACGAAGAAAATGAAGAACTTTAAATAAAAAAGAATAGAGCTTTTGATGTACACCCCGAAAGTCTAACACTCGGGGTGTTTTTTATGGTGAATGATGATGGCGCTATTAAGCAAAAAATTGTTATTCTCTCTTGCTAGGGAAGGTGATTACGCTTCCTTAGCAAAGGTAGTTGGAATCCGTAGTAAAACGATTGTAAGATAATGGGTGTGTGCTTTAAAAAGAGAGGGTGGTTCCCTTAGAAGGACTAACAAAACAAGTCATTCTATTCAATTTAAGGTAAATGTCCTACACTAGAAATTTAAACAGGAGAATCTTTTGACACAGTTGGTTTTTAAAATTTGGCATTCGAAATGAAAAAAATAAAGAAAATGAGTGTAAATGCATTCAACTCTTTTAATTTTCCAAAAAACCGGTTCTATTTTCCTGATTTTTCTTTTTTCTACTTCCGTATAATTACAATAAATATTTAGAAATATTAATAAGAATATTTCTTGAAAAAACTGATTGTATTTTTTTACAAAAATGCTATGATATTAATAGTTTTCTATTCTTTTAAATACATTTTTTAACATCTGTAATACGGAAAACATAATTGAATAATGAAGGTGAATGAATCAATGAAAATTGTTTCTTTTAATGCATTTCGCACGATTGGTATGCCCAATGTGCACTATATAAAGCCAGAACATATGTTTAAGGAAATAGATGCAATAAAGCAAGCAGACATCGTGTTATTTCCTGAAACGTGGCAAGTACCGTCACTTGTGTATGGGTTGAAGAAAAAGATTTTTCCTAGCATAGAAACAATGCAGTTAGGTTTTAGTAAAATTGAAATGACAAGGGCCCTTTGGTCGGTGAGTCCTGAGCATGCTCCCTATACTGAAATCCTTGCTAATACAAGGAGCAATATTGAGTATGTGTTAGATACTTTTCCCTTTCCTTTTGTAGCAAAAGAATCACGAAACTCTATGGGAAAAGGTGTTTTCCTTATCCAATCGAGAGAAGACTTTCTAACGTATTGTGAGAAAGTGGACGCTTTATATATCCAAGAATATTTACCGAATGATGGCAAAGATTTACGTATATGTGTGGTTGGGAATGAAGTACTGGGCGCCTACTGGAGAGTGGGACTAGAAGGAGAGTTTCTTCATAATATTGCACAAGGTGGAGAACTATGTGCCGATTTTATTCCACAAGAAGCAATCGACCTTGTGTTAGATATCGCCGGTCAATTAGGTATTAATCATGCAGGGTTTGATGTCATGGTAAGCGAAGGGAAATACTATATTATCGAATTTAATGTGTTATTTGGGAATCAAGGGTTAAATAAACTAGGAAAATCAGTGGAACAAACGATTTATCAATATTTATTATCACAATTTCTACCACCATTTCCAACATCGCCAACACCAGGAAATAAAGTTGTTTCTTAATGGTAAAAGCCTAATTTCTTTCAGAGGAAACTAGGCTTTTACTTATTTATACATTGCGTATTTTTCTTTTTGTACCATATTAATTAAGAGGTCGAGTTCCTCGCTTATTTGAATAGTGAACGGGTCTGATAGTCCAAAAATATCCCCGATAATTAAAAGCATTTCTCTTGTATCTTTTATCTGACTCTCTATGTCTATAGAAGTTACCTGCATCTGTCATTACCTCGAATTCAAAATATCATAACTAATTATATTATCACATATTTTTACATATTATACAATCAATAGTTATCTTTTTAAGTTATAACAGAGCTGCAGTTTTTATAGCCTGAATCAAAATGCTATAAATCTAGTAAAAGGATAAATTGTATCATGCTCAGAATTTTGCTTTCGTTTTAGCAACGAGATGAAAAAGAAGAAAAAGAGAGAAATTAAAAAAATCATTGAAGAGCATCAGATAGTTATGGAGAGCGATAAATAGATGATTCATAAATAGCACAAACAAAAACGATTTTTTAGGAGTTTTTGTTTGTGCTTATTCACTGGGTACAACGAATGATTATAAATCTTGTAAAGCTTTTTCAAATATCTCCAAGGTTCTATTAATTTCTAAATCAGTGTGTGCTGTAGATAGACTGAAACGATTCATTGGTTTTGTATATAAACCATTAATTAATAATAATAGATCTAATCTTTTTCGTAAGGCAAAATTCGCTTCCTGTAAGTCGCGATAATTCCATATTTCTTTATCAGTAAATACGATGTTAAAAATGGACCCGAGTCCAATGGTTTGCATCGTTAATCCTTTTCTCTCAAAAAGACTTGTTAGTTCTTGTTTTAAACGATGCGTTCTAGCTATTACAGTAGAGATTTTATTTTGTAATACGTCAATGGTTGCCATACCTGCTGCAAGGATTGAAGGGTGACCATTATATGTCCCGCTATGGAAAAGAACATCTTTGGCACTGGAGTTCTTACCTGTACTATGGTCAAAAACATCCGAGAAGGCAGAAGGAGCACAACACATCATTATCTCTTCTTTGCCTCCAACCATACCAACAGGAAAACCCCCTCCAACTACTTTACCTAAGGTTGTTAAATCAGGTGAAATATGATAAATGGATTGTGCACCACCAAGCCCCAATCTAAAGCCGGTTTTTACTTCATCAAAGATTAAAACAATACCTAAGTCTTCCGTTATTTTTCTCAATCCAGTCATAAATTCTTGTGTAGCAGGGATAAAGCCACTTTGAGCAGGTTCTAAAATCACTGCTGCTACCTCATCTTTATGCTTTGTCAAAATTTCTGCTGTTGCTTCTAAATTATTAAAAGGTAAAACAATCGTATGTGTTTCGTGATAGGGATCAACACCTTTAGATTCAATTAGCGCATTTGGTTCCGAAGCTGGACCTGCTTGATTTACTTTTGGATTGACACTAATAAGCATTTGATCATATCCGCCGTGGTAATGACCTTCAAACTTAGCAATCTTATATTTACCAGTGTAAGCATAGGCTAATCTTATTGATAATAAAGTGGCTTCAGTACCTGAGTTTGTATATCTAAGTTTTTCCATCGAAGGATAAAGTGCTTGTAATTTTTTTGCCATTTCTAGTTCAAGTTGATGAGGCGTCCCGAATAAATGTGTACCATTCACTTGCATTTGGTCAGCTAATGCTTTTTGCACTTTTGGGTGACCATGACCGAGCATTAAAGAGCCGTAAGATAATAAGTAATCGATGTATTCATTGCCATCAATATCGAATAAGTAAGCGCCACTACCTCTTTGCATAACAATCGGGTATGGATCAAAGTATTTAATATTTGCTGTCACACCGCCTGGCATATAGCTTTGGGCATCTAAAGAGAATTGATATGATTTACTCGTTTTTGCTTTTAATTGTTCGTGTACATCATCTAATGAACTTGTTTTCACTGTATTTTCCACCTCTATAATGAAATGTATATTTCATATTTATTAATATAAGAAATATATAGAACATCATACGCTGAAAAAACCTATTTGTGAAGTATTAATTTCATTTTTAATTAAAATGAAATTAATACTTCATTGATGGTTATACAAATTATCAATTTTTAAGCTTTTCACGTATAATAAAAAGGATGAGAAAGAAATCTGTTAATTTTGAAGAAAAGGTATGACTTACAAAATGGAGAATATCGAAAAGTTAATCGCGGATCAATATCCAATAATGAGTAAATCTCAAAAGAAAATTGCTACATACATGCTTGATCATAAAAATGAAATTCCATTCTTAACTGTCGCTAAACTAGCCAAATCTACGAAAGTTAGTGAAGCTACTGTTGTTAGATTTGCCGTTTTTCTTGGATTTACTGGTTACTCTGATCTACAGCAATACATGCAAAGCTCTATACAAAAACAACTCACTACAACAGAGAGATTGAGAATGTCATCAGATGTGTATGAACACGAAAGAGAAGGGGTTGTCTCTCTGTTCCAGGATGATATGGCTAACATCCAATTGACGATGGAAAAGTTAGATGAACAACAATTTATGAGAGCAGCACAATATATATTAGAGGGAAGAAGAATATACATCAGTGCCAATCGCAGTGCTCGGTCATTAGGTGTATTTCTGCAATATTATTTAAATATTATCCTTGGACATAGTGAATTAATAGGTGCTGCTGACACTGTATCAGAACAGTTATTTAAGTTGGATGAGCATGATGTAGTGATTGGTATCAGCTTTGCTCGTTATTCAATGAATACAATTGAACAAGTGCAATATGCAAAAGAACATGGAGCAAAAGTGATTGCTATTACTGATCATCTAACGTCACCATTAGTGCCATATGCAGACGTAGTATTAACTGCTTCTAGCAAGCTTCCGACGTTTATCGACTCCTTTACCGCACCACTTAGCTTAATTAATGCTTTAATTGTTTATTTAGGGAAAGAGCGGAAAGATGTTGTAGAAGAAAGGTTAGAGAAGTTAGAAGACTTATGGGAGCGGTTTGATATATTTTATAGAAAGAAATAGGAGGAGTAGTCAATGGATTTAAAAATAAAAGGTAAAGTAGCTTTAGTATTAGCTTCCAGTCAAGGTTTAGGAAAGGCGATTGCCCTTGAATTAGCCAAGGAAGGCGCCAAAGTAATGATTTCTAGTAGAGATGAAAGTAAACTACAAGTCGTACAACAAGAGCTAAAATCAAGTGGTTTCATGGAAGTGGAGTACCAAGTGTGTGATATTACAAAACAGGAAGATATTGAAGAACTTGTTCAAAAGACAAAAGCTACATATGGAACCGTTGATATCCTTATCAATAATGCTGGAGGACCCCCTGGGGGCGGATTTGAGGATTTATCGGATGAAGATTGGTATCGTTCGTTCGAATTAAATTTACTTAGTTACGTACGAACAATCCGAAGTGTATTGCCTGAAATGAAGAAACATGGTGGGAAAATCATTAATATTGCTTCCACATCTATTAAACAACCAATTCCAGGTTTATTATTATCTAATACATTTCGCTTAGGAATTGTCGGTTTGACTAAAACGCTTGCCGATGAATTGGCTCCGCATCAAATATTAATCAATACGGTTGCACCAGGTAGAATAGCAACAGATCGTATTGACTATCTTGATCAATTAACGGCCAATAGAAAGGGGATGACGAAAGAAGAAGTGCAAAAAGCATCAGTACAATCGATCCCGTTAGGTCGTTATGGTACGCCGGAAGAATTTGCTCAATTTGTCACTTTCCTATGTTCAGATATTAATACTTACGTAACGGGTTCTTCCATTTTAATAGATGGCGGAATGGTGCGTTCTTTATAAATATTAACTATTGACTGGGAAAAAAGAGGATATTAAAATAGTATTAGCACTCTACAAGATAGAGTGCTAATTTAGTCTTTGAAAATTTCATGATAAAGGAGAGACTGTGAAGATGGCAGAAAAAATGCAATTCCAAGCTGAATCGAAACGATTGCTTGATATGATGGTACATTCTATTTATTCACAAAAAGAAGTGTTTTTACGTGAATTAATTTCTAATGCAAGTGATGCAATTGATAAAATCTATTATAAGGCGTTGACTGACGACCAACTTGTTTTCGAACAAGACGATTATTACATAAAGGTGATTCCTAATAAGGAAACACGCACATTAACCATTATTGATACTGGTATCGGAATGACAAAAGAAGAACTAGAAAATAATTTAGGTGTCATTGCTAAAAGTGGATCCCTTGCTTTTAAATCAGAGAATGAAGCAAAAGATGGTCATGATATTATTGGGCAGTTCGGTGTCGGATTTTATGCAGCATTTATGGTAGCAGACGAGGTAAAAGTATTGTCCAAAGCTTTGCATAGTGACCAAGCTTATCTTTGGGAATCTCAAGGGGCCGATGGATATACTATTGTGGAAACAACGAAAGATCAAGTAGGTACAACCATCACACTTAAATTAAAAGAAAATGAAGAAGAAGAGAACTTTGATGATTTCCTTGATGAATATCAATTAAAATCAATTATTAAGAAATATTCTGATTTCATTCGTTATCCAATCAAAATGGATGTCACAACGAGTAAACCGAAAGAAGATAATGACAAAGAATTTGAAGAGATCATAGAAGAACAAACCATTAATAGCATGGTTCCAATTTGGCGTAAAAACAAAAATGAATTAACGGATGAAGATTATCAAAACTTCTATCAAGAGAAACGGTATGGGTTTGATCAGCCATTAAAGCATGTGCATGTAAGTGTCGATGGATCCATTCGATATAATGCCATTCTTTTTATCCCAGAAAATCGTCCTTTTGATTATTACTCTCAAGAGTATCAAAAAGGGTTAGAGTTATATTCAAATGGCGTGTTAATTATGGAGAAATGCCCAGACTTATTACCTGATCATTTCAGCTTTGTTAAAGGGATGGTTGATTCTGAAGATTTATCCTTAAATATTTCAAGAGAAATTCTCCAGCATGATCGTCAATTAAAATTGATTGCCAAAAATATTAATAAGAAAATTAAAAGCGAGTTAAAAACATTATTGAAAAATGAACGTGAACAATATGAGAAGTTCTATGAATCATTCGGTCGCCAAATCAAGTTTGGTGTGTACAATGAGTTTGGTACACATAAGGATTTATTAAAAGATTTACTATTGTTCCATTCGTCTAAAGAGAAAAAGCTAGTAACATTAGATGAATATATAAGCAGAATGCCAGAAGAGCAAAAATATATTTATTATGCTACAGGTGATTCAATTGATCGTATTGACAAGCTACCACAAACAGAAATCGTAGCCGATAAAGGATATGAAATTCTTTATTTTACAGAGGATATTGATGAATTTGCGATTAAAATGCTTGTTAACTATGAAGAAAAAGAGTTTAAGTCAGTATCTAGTGGAGATTTAGGAATTGATGCGGAAGACAAAGAAGAAGACAATGAAGATGAAGTAAAAGAAAATAAAGAAATATTAACGAAAATGTCTGAAATACTTACTGGTAAAGTAAAAGAGGTCCGTGCATCCAAACGACTAAAATCTCATCCTGTTTGTTTATCAGCTGATGGTGAAGTAACCATTGAAATGGAAAAAGTATTAAGTATGATGCCAGATAATCAAAATGTCAAAGCAGATAAAGTACTTGAACTGAATATCCACCATTCTGTCTTCAATAGTATCCAAGCTGCATTTAATAATAATGATGATGAAAAATTAGCTTTATATACCAATTTACTTTATAACCAAGCATTACTTATTGAAGGCTTATCTGTGGAAGACCCGGTAGCGTTCACAAATGATATCTGTAAGGTAATGCAATAATCTCCTTTGAAATAATTTTTTCAACATTAGGCCCGATCGATTATTCGGGTCTATTTTAATTTACGCCGTTTCCGATTATTTTGGGTTAACTTCATCGTGGTTAAGGAAGCATTTCAATTTGTAAGAAGGGGTAAATGTACTTTCAAAGGAACAATTAGTGCTTGTTAAAGCTATTAGAAATGACTTGTTTCCAGGAAATTGATAAGCTTATTATACGTTAAAATCGTTTTCATAGTGATAACGGAAAGTACAAGATGTATTATATTTAATTTTACATTTAGGAGGGATATAAATGATTTTTGAAATGACTACTCAAGTTAGAGTTGCCAATATTGAAGAAGGGCAAAAGTGGTATGAAACACTGCTTAATAAGAAGCCTGATTTTACTCCACATGAGGGGTTCGCTGAGTGGGAACTCATTCCTGGATGTTGGTTGCAGGTCGCAGAAGGAACTCTTTCCGAGGGTAACGGACCTCTGCGTTTAGGAGTTACTAATATTGAGGCTGAAAGAGACAGACTTATAGAAGTTTTAAAAATCAATAGGTTTGAAATACATTCAAGACCTGAAGTACCAGTGAAATGGGGAACTTTCACAGACCCATGGGGAAATCGACTTGGTTTTTTCGAATACTTAGATAAGGGAGAAGAGCAAGAACGTATTAAAACGATCAAAGGAACAATAAAAGTTTGAAAAAGTCTGGTAAGAAAGGGAACAACGAGAGAGGTTCTCTTTCATTTATGTAAAAAACAACAAGGTCACGAAAAACAGTGTTAATTTAAAGTAGATCAATAATTAAGAAATAGGTATATACCTAATAAACATAAGAAGTCTGTAAAAAATGATCTTTGAAAAACACTTGCTTTGTATGAGCTCACTACTGTTTTCGTTTTTCCATACAGAAAAAATAAATAGAAATAACATTATAGTGAATTGCAAAGTCCTTTCCACTCGTATCCTCTTAAAAAAACATCTCTAGGGTCTTGCAAAGGCTCTCCCTAATAATTCTTTACATTAATATTTAAGGTTTATGATTCTATTTCTTACAAGATCTTAAAACAAGCATTATTCAATTATTATTTGTGAGACATAATAAATTGCGTCGGCTTGCCATTTAAGGATATAAAAGAACAATAATATTTACAGGGTATGTAAGGATAAATAACATTTGAAAATTAGAAAGAAAAAACTATTTGGAACAAGTATTAAGTGAAGCGCTTACAAAACTTTGCTTTTTACATTTTGACAAGCAAGACTAGTGAACTATTTTACGAATTGTATAATGATTAATCGATTAGAACACAGTAAAATGATTATAAGATTCTAACAATTCAGTTTAATTAATGTTAGAAAAACTAACATTCAAAGATGCTATCTTTTAAGGAGGTTACTCTATAGTGAAAAGCGACCGAAAAGAGACATTAGCAACACTAAAGCGGAACTTTGAAGAAGTAGAACCACCTTTTTCTAAGCATGATGCACTGGATGAGGCCAATCGATGTTTGTATTGTTATGATGCTCCTTGTATTCAAGCGTGTCCAACGGGAATTGATATCCCTAGTTTTATTAAAAAAATTGCCACAGATAATTTATTTGGATCTGCAAAAACAATTATGTCTGCTAATCCTGTAGGAGCTAGTTGTGCACGCGTTTGTCCGACAGAAGAACTTTGTGAAGGCGCATGTGTACTCAATCATTCTACTAAACCTATTTTAATAGGAAATTTACAACGGTATGCAACGGACTGGGCAATTAAGAATGAAGCGACCCTGTTTCATGCTGGAAAGCCAAATGGAAAGAAAGTAGCGATTATAGGAAGTGGGCCTGCCGGTTTATCAGCAGCCAGAGAATTAGCAAGAATGGGTTATAAAGTAACGATTTACGAAGCAGAAAGTGAAGCGGGAGGATTAAATACTTACGGAATCGTCTCATTTAGATTACCGCAGAAAATATCTTTTTGGGAAGTAGAACAAGTAAAAAAAT
Source organism: Cytobacillus sp. FSL R5-0569 (assembly GCF_038007265.1). Lineage (NCBI taxonomy): Bacteria > Bacillati > Bacillota > Bacilli > Caryophanales > Bacillaceae > Cytobacillus > Cytobacillus sp. FSL R5-0569. The sequence goes on along the minus strand of NZ_JBBOWW010000001.1, from coordinate 2,665,103 downwards.
TGAATGTAGACATTGTTACAAATACGAGAGTAGGGGTAGATATCTCTGCTAAAGAAATTCTGGAACAGAATGATGCTGTTGTTTTAGCCATTGGTATGTCATCTGTACCAGAATTAGGCATTCTTGGTGAAGATTTAAATGGCGTTCATGATGCGATTGAATTTGTAAAAGAAACAAAGACAGCACCTATTCATGATGACTTATACAAAAAAAAGGTAGCAGTAATCGGGGCTGGTAATACAGCTATCGATGCTGCAACTTGTTCAGTTAGATTAGGAGCGGATAATGTCAAAATTTTATATAGAAGAACGCTGGCTGAGATGACCGCTTATGATTTTGAATATGAATTTGCAAAGCAGGATGGTGTCGAATTTCGCTGGTTAACAGCTCCGGTTGAAATTTTAGGAGATGAGCATGGGAAAGTTACAGGTATTAAATGTGTCAAGATGACTTTATCGGAACCTGGTGAAGATGGAAGGAGACGTCCTGTACCCTTAACTGATTCTGAATTTACGATTGAAGTAGATGCAGTGATTAAAGCGATCGGACAAAGTCGTTATATTGATTTAATTGAACAATTTGAAATTAGTCACGATGGTGGTGTTGTGACAATAGATAGTGAAACCTTTCAAACATCTAACAGTAAAGTATTTGCCTGTGGAGATTGTATATTTGGTAAAGGACAAGGTGAAGCAATGGTTGTGTCTGCTGCACAACAAGGAAAAGCGAGTGCCATAAGCATCCACCGCTCTCTATTAAAAGAAACGATAGAAACTGCTTAAATATCTTGGAGGTGAAATAATGGCAGATTTAAGTACAAATATAGCTGGAATTAAATCCCCAAATCCATTTTGGTTAGCTTCAGCTCCGCCAACCAATTCAGGTTATCAAGTACAGCGTGCCTTTGAAGCTGGGTGGGGAGGTGCAGTTTGGAAAACATTAGGTGACCCCATTTTAAATGTTTCTTCGCGTTTTGCAGCAGTGAGTTTTAATGGTCAAAAAGTAGCAGGGTTTAATAATATTGAATTAATTACTGATCGACCGTTGGAAGTAAATCTGAAAGAAATCTATGAAACAAAAAAGAAATATCCTAATCATGCAATCATTGCTTCGTTGATGGTCGAACCGAAACAAGAAAAATGGCATGAAATTGTCAAAAAGGTGGAAGAAGTGGGTGTCGATGGACTTGAATTAAATTTCGGTTGTCCGCATGGGATGGCTGAAAGAGGAATGGGAGCAGCCTCAGGTCAAGTACCAGCACTTGTTGAGCAACAAACCTATTGGGTAAAAGAAGTAGCGAAGACACCGGTAATCGTGAAACTTACACCAAATATCACCGATATAACTGCAACAGCTGAGGCTGCGGTTAATGGTGGTGCAGATGCAATTAGTATGATTAACACGATTAATAGTTTAGCAGGTGTAGATATTGAAACGTGGAATACCATTCCGCATGTTGGAGGGAAGGGTGCCCACGGTGGCTATTGCGGACCTGCAGTGAAACCAATTGCTCTAAATATGGTTGGAGAATGTGCACGTAATAGTAGAATTGGTGTGCCAATCTCAGGAATTGGTGGTATATCTAATTGGCAAGATGCTGTGGAGTTTATGCTCATGGGTTCAACAAGCGTACAAGTTTGTACAGCGGCCATGCATCATGGCTTCCGCATCGTAGAAGATATGATTGATGGGCTGAATTATTATTTAGATCGTAAAGGGATCGCTTCGGTAAATGAAATCATCGGTAAGTCTGTACCCAAATATTCTGATTGGGGCGATTTAGATCTAAACTATCAAATTGTCGCACACATTAATAATGATGTTTGTATCAATTGTAATAAATGCCATATTGCCTGTGAGGATACCTCCCATCAATGTATTGATATGCTGACCGGAACTGATGGTAAGCCTTATCTCCAAGTTCGCGAAGAAGATTGCGTCGGTTGTAATTTATGTTCGATTGTTTGTCCTGTAGATGGAGCAATCGATATGGTCGAAAAACGAAATGAACTACCACCGATGACTTGGAATGAAAGGCAAGAAGCCATTGCAAATATAAGCTATGTTGCAAATAGTACAGCGAAGTAAAAGAGTGAGAAAGGGTGGTTACTTATGAAAAAACTCATAAAAAATGGAGTAATTGTTACAGCAACAGATACTTACAAAGCAGATATCCTAATTGAAGATGAAACAATTATGCAAATCGGAGAGAATCTTCAAGAGAGTGGTGCGGAAGTCGTTGATGCAAAAGGACATTATGTCTTCCCTGGTGCGATTGACCCCCATACTCACTTAGACATGCCTTTTGGTGGAACGGTCACTAAAGATGATTTTGAAACGGGTACAAAAGCTGCCGCATTTGGTGGAACAACTACGATTGTTGATTTTTGTTTAACGACAAAAGGGAAATCACTCAGTAGCGCCGTTGAAACTTGGCATCAAAAATCAAAAAATAAAGCGGTCATTGACTATGGTTTTCACTTGCAAATTGTTGAGAGCAGTGACGCTGTATTAGCAGAGATACCGAAAATGGTTGAGGAAGAAGGCATAACTTCATTAAAAGTATTTATGGCTTATAAAAATCAATTCCAAGCAGATGATGAGACACTATATAAAACTTTACTTGCCGCTAAAGAACTTGGGGCACTTGTCATGGTGCATGCTGAAAATGGTGATGTAATTGATTATTTAGTAAAGGACGCATTAGCAAAAGGAAATACAGACCCTATTTATCATGCTTTAACTCGTCCCCCTGAAGCAGAGGCAGAAGCAACAGGAAGAGCTGCAACACTTACCGGACTTGCTGGATCTCAATTATATGTCGTGCATGTTTCGTGTGCAGATGCGGCTAAAAAAATAGCTGAAGCTAGAAGTCAAGGTATCGATATCTGGGGTGAAACCTGTCCGCAATATTTGGTCTTGGATCAAACCTATTTGGAGAAACCAGATTTTGAAGGAGCTAAATATGTTTGGTCACCGCCATTAAGAGAAAAATGGAATCAAGATCATTTATGGAATGCGTTAAAGACAGGACAATTACAAACACTCGGATCTGATCAATGTTCTTTTGATTTTGTTGGCCAGAAAGACTTAGGAAAAGGTGATTTTTCTAAGATTCCAAATGGTGGTCCATTAATTGAAGACCGCGTAAGTATTTTATTTTCAGAAGGTGTGAAAAAAGGGAGAATATCACTTAATCAATTTGTAGAGATTACGTCAACCCGTGCAGCTAAATTATTTGGATTATATCCGAAAAAGGGTACGATAGCTGTTGGCGCTGATGCTGATCTTGTTATCTATGATGGCAATGTCGAACGGACGTTGTCGGCGAAAACGCATCATATGGCAGTTGACTACAATCCTTTTGAAGGCATGAAAATTACAGGAGAGCCTATTTCAGTGTTATCTAGGGGTAACTTTATCATCAAAGATAAACAATTTGTAGGTGAAGCAGGTCAGGGTAATTTTATTAAGCGTGCTAAATATGGAGAAACGTTAGAAAAACGACCAACAATGATTTAACTTTTATTGCGCCCTGCTGAAATGATTTCAGCAGGGTATCCAACTTCAAGAACTTTACTAAATGTGTTGTTCATATTAAGGGGGTGTCCATATTGGAGAAGAAAGATAATTATTTAAAATCACCGGACCTATTGCCAATTGGTTATAAGGAAAGGAAAATTGGTACCTTTGGTTTTGCAGTTATTTGGATTGGTATGGCGATTGTGCTAGCAGCATTTGCTATTGGTGGTGGCGGAATTGTTCATTTATCGCTTCCTATGGTTCTGTTAGCAACCATTATCGGCTCAGTGGTCATTGGGATATTGATGTCCTTAATTGGTGATATTGGTGTGGAACATGGACTTTCTTTTCCTGTATACATGCGGGCGCCGTTTGGAACAATTGGCACACATATTCCTTCAGTTGTTAGGGGGATAACTGCTTCATGTTGGTTTGGCATAAACACTTACTTTGGTGCTTCCGCTATTAACGGGATACTTAATCTTCTTTTTGGCTTTGATCAGTGGTTCGTATGCTTTATTCTTTTTGCTGCTGCACAATTAATCAATACAGCATTAGGAATTAAATCGATTGAACGGTTTGCTGATTTAGCTGCCCCTATTATTATTATAATCTCATGTTGGATGTATATTACATTATCAGATAATGCAACAAGCCAAGGTAAAGATGTCTGGACTTGGGTGGAAAGTCCTGCGACAGGTATAACTGCTTTTACAGCTTTCATGGTTGTAATTATGGCAAATATGGGCTTTTGGGCTACACTTGCAGCAGATATGCCAAGCTTATCAAGATTCTTTAAAGCCCCTAGAAATGAGAGGAATTGGTTTAAACGCAATAAATCTCAGTTAATTGGTAATATCATCGTGATGCCAATTGTGAATACATTCATGATTGCGATTGGCGCTGTATCATATATGGCAGTTAGCACATCAGATCCAATTGTGGCATTACAAGAATCAGCTAGTGGTTTTATTTTAGGGATTCTTCTATTAATGATTGTTTTAGCACAGTGGTCTACAAATACTTCGGCCAACATTATACCAGCAGCAACTGTTTTCTCTAATGTAGGCGGGCCGAAAGTACCTTTTTGGGTAGGAGTCATTTTTGCAGGAATTATTGGTACTCTTGCGCAGCCATGGAGCTTGTTTGATGTGCTTAATCAAGCGTTATTAGTCATTGGGGGAATCCTAACATCTATCGTTGGTATATTATTTGCTGATTATTATTTATTAAGAAAAAGAAGAGTAAATGTGCCAGCATTATATGAGAATGAAGGGCAATTTAAATATTTTGCAGGTTTTAATGGCGCTGGACTAATTGCTTGGATTGTCGGGGGGATATGTGCCAATCTATTGTCTACCTACTCTTCCATTGTAGGTTTTGTCGTTGGAGCTGTTCTCTATTATGTTTTAGCGAAGTACTGGTGGTTTAAAAAATACAAGCAAAGCGAAATGAATGATCCTAGTGATGAGAAATATCTGGGAATTACAGTCGGAAGAGATTGGGTTTTATCTATTGATGAACAGGAAATAGTAAATACTAAAGTCAAAGAAAAAGTCCAATAAAGGAGATGGTCAAATGTCTGAGCATATTGAATATATGAAAGAAAAAACAAGCATTGATGTCCTGTTAAATAACGGTTATACAATTAAAAGCATTACAGAGAATTTAAGTGGTGCCTTTGTGGAGTTTGAGAGAATTACAGGTTCAACGATTTACTCTGAAACGTTACACATATTAACAGCTGATGCACGCAAGTATTTTTCTGTCCATTTAATTAATCGTAAATAAGTTGTTGAAGGAGATGACATTTTGGAGAAACAAAAAGTAAGGATTAATAGTGAGAGATTAACAGAAACGATTGAACATTTCGCGAATTTTGGTAGGACAGAGAATAATGGTGTAACAAGGTTAGCTCTATCAGAAGAAGATCGCTTAGCACGAGAATATTTTAAAACCTGCTGTGAAGCACTGAAAATGGAAGTGAAAATTGATGATATGGGTAATATGTATGCTCTTTTACCAGGTTTAGAAGAGCGTCCACCGGTGGTCATCGGTTCCCACCTTGATTCAGTAAAATGCGGAGGTCGTTTCGACGGTGTTTTAGGGGTAATTACAGGTTTAGAAATTGTGAGAACACTTGTTGACAATAATATTACACCTAAGATTCCTATTATGTTAGTTAATTTTACGAATGAAGAAGGTGCTAGATTTGAACCTTCAATGATGTCCTCCGGAGTTTTAAGTGGAAAGTTTGATAGTGAAAAGATGTTGAACAAAAAAGATGCTGATGGCAAGGTCTTTAAAGAAGAGTTGGCGAAGATCGGTTTCAATGGCTCTGAGGCCAATAGATTAAAAGAAGCGCATGCCTTTTTAGAGCTACATATTGAACAAGGGCCGGTTCTTCAGCATGAAGAGTTGAAGATTGGTGTAGTTGACTGTGTAGTAGGGATGGTCTGTTATGAAATTAAAATCGTAGGTGACTCTAATCATGCAGGCACGACGCCTATGCATTTACGTAAAGATGCACTATTTACAACCAATAACTTTATTCAAGATATTAGAAATGAATTAAGTAGTTTACCAGATGACCTCGTATTTACTATGGGAAGACTAGATGTTTCTCCTAATGTTCATACGGTTATTCCAAATGAAGTGATTTTTACGATTGAAGCAAGGCATAAGGAACCTGAAGTAACAGCAATTGTAGAAGAAAAAATAAAAAAAGTACAAGAAACCGTAAATAGTGAAGGATGTACTGTATTCATTGAAAAACTCTGGGATCGCTCGACCGTCCATTTTGATAATAAAATGGTTCAATTACTAGAAAATGTGACAAAAGAACAGAGATTACCATATAAAAAAATGGCTAGTGGTGCAGGGCATGATGCTCAGTTTATCGCAAGTATGATTCCTACTGCTATGTTATTTGTACCTAGTATAAATGGAAAAAGCCATAGTGAAGATGAATTTACTCCATATGACGATTGTGCAGCAGGTGTCAATGTAATGTTAGAGGCTGTATTGGAACTTGTAAAATAAATGAATGAACAAAGAAACGAACTTAACAGTGACATTCACTTAGAGTTCGTTTCTTTTTTATCTGGAATTTATTAGAAAATAAAGGTTTTTTAAAAGAAAAATGAATGAATTCCCAAAAAAGCACCTGTATTTTTTCCTATAGATATTTAAATAACTTTTCCTACATTTATAAAATTTTTTGGTTCAATCGATCGTCATTCAATCCTTAATTTTCCATTACAAACCATTCGATTCGATAAAAAACCATTCGATTTCATAGAAATAGGATTTTTTTCCTCCTTGACGAATATTAGGAATCTGTACTATTGTTAATATTGTGATGTGATAATGAGAATCATTATCATTAAAAGTGTAATTTTTTTCTAACCATGTAAGAAAGAAATGAACGCTTTCTTTTTTAAATTTTAATTGAGAATGATTATCTGTTGAGAAAGGGTGTTAAGATGCTTAAAGGAAAAGTTGCAGTCATCTCAGGTGCAGCAAAAGGAATGGGTGCCGCTTTAGTCAAGCGTCTCTGTTCTGAAGGTTGCCAAGTGGTTGGCTTAGATATCGAAGCAGAAAAACTAAACCAATTATCGGAAGAGTTATCAAACCGGGATCATACATTTGAAGGCTACATCTGTGATGTATCAAATAAAGCACATGTAACAGATACGATACAACTAGTAATAGAAAAATATAAAACGATTGATATTCTTGTCAATGTTGCTGGTGTGATCTCAGTAAACCCGATTCAATCTATGACAATGGATGAATGGGAACATACTTTTTCCATTAATACAAATGGGGTATTTTATCTATCCCATGAGGTGAGTAAAGTGATGATTACCAAGCAATCTGGGGCAATTGTTACAGTTAGTTCAAACGCAGCATCTGTACCGAGAACATCTATGTCAGCGTATTGTGCATCAAAAGCTGCTTCTCTCATGTTTACAAGATGTTTAGGGTTAGAGCTTGCAAAATACAATATACGTTGCAATATTGTTTCGCCAGGTGCCACTGACACAGATATGCAAAGAGACTTCTGGAAGGACGGTGCTATTGAGCAAGGAATTAAGGGTGTTCAAGAAGAATATCGCGTAGGTATTCCATTACAAAGGATTGCCACTCCGGAAAATATTGTTGATTCGATTCTTTACCTCGTTTCAGATCAGGCAAGTCATATCACTATGAATAATATTGTGATAGATGGTGGAGCGAGCTTAGGTGCACAATGACGAAAAAAGAGGTGAATATTAATGGCGATATTACAAGAAAAAAGCGTCAATAAAATGGCGGATTTATATAATAATGGCGATAGTTTCCTTGGTTTTCCCACAAAACATATTTTAGCAAAGGGAAAGGAAGTTGAATTACATACGGAAGAACAGGAAGGAAAATCCTTTAGTGAACGGGTGGATTTACTTTGGCAGAAGTGTCCCCGGACATATGGACATCATGATCTGATGATAGCAGCTTTTCCTTTCGATCAAAAGGATGTGGCAACCTTATTCATCCCTAAAGAAGTGATGTTGGAGAAATCGTTGACTAGTACAAGATATCAAGAAGGAAATCGACTCCCATTACCTAATAAGGTGAATTTTCATCCACAACCACAGGAATATATGATGATGGTCGAAAAGGCTGTAGCGAGAATAAAAAATGCAGAGCTTAAAAAGGTTGTTTTAGGCCGTTTAATGCAAATTGAGTTTAGTAAAAACGTGAATATTCGTTATGTTTTACAGAATTTATTAGCAGATAATGAAGATAAATTTAATTTTGCGGTTCATTTATCAGATGAAAAAAATACGTTGATAGGATCTAGCCCGGAATTGCTGATTAAAAAAGAGGGAGGAAAAGTGATTACCAATCCTTTAGCAGGTTCAAGACCGAGGATGGCGAACGAAGAGGATGATAAAAGAATGGCCCAAGAATTAAGTTGCTCTGAAAAAGATTTATATGAACATCGCCTTGTCGTTGAAGCGATTGAAAGAAATCTTAAGCCATATTGTCGAACACTAACTGTTCCCGCTCGACCTTCTGTTATTTCTACAAAAACGATGTGGCATCTTTCAACAAAAATAGAAGGGGAGTTGTATGACGAAGGCGTTTCATCTGTTCAATTAGCCGAGAGTATTCACCCGACACCAGCTATTTGTGGTACTCCAGCAGTTGAAGCTTTTCAATTGTTGAATGAACTCGAGCCATATAATCGTCATTATTTCACAGGGATGATTGGTTATAGTAAAAGGAACGGTGATGGAGAGTGGGCGATTTCGATTAGATGTGCAGAACTGAGTCAACGAAAAATGAAGTTATTTGCTGGAGCAGGAATTGTCGCTCAGTCAGTACCACAAGAAGAATGTGATGAAACGGCCGCAAAATTAAAAACGATGTTAAGTGCATTAGGTATTGAATAATTCATAAAGGAGAGTTGTAAATGTTACAAGGATATACACCTTGGCCAGATGAATTGGCAACAAAATATCGCTCAAATGGATGCTGGACTGGTGAAACTTTTGGTGAAGTATTAGAAAGGATGGCAACATTAACACCGACCTCCATTGCACTGATTGAAGGAAATCGTAAAGTTACGTATGAAGAGTTAAATGATAGAGCCAATCGCTTAGCCCATGGATTCATCCATCTTGGGATAAAGAAGCAAGATCGAGTAGTATTGCAACTTACCAATACCATTACCTTTTTTGAAGTTTGTTTTGCGCTATTCCGTATGGGGGCTCTCCCTATTTTCTCTTTGCCATTGCATCGACAAACAGAAATTACTTACTTTTGTGAACATACAAAAGCCGTTGCTTATGTGATACCTGATGTTTTTGATAGACATGATTATGTGAAGATGGCCAGAGAAGTGAAAGGAAAAGTCAATACATTACAACATATTATTGTCGCAGGAGATGAGCAGGAGTTTTTAAACGTTGAAGCACTAATGTCTGAAGAATCTGTGAATCTACCAAATATTTCGGGTAGCGACTTAGCATTTTTCCAATTATCTGGTGGAAGTACTGGGTTGCCTAAGTTAATTCCGAGAACACATGATGAGTATTTATATAGTATTCGAAAAAGTGTAGAAATCTGTGAATTAAGTGAAAGGACGAAATATCTAGCTGTATTACCAGTAGCACATAACTTCACGATGAGTTCACCTGGTGTTTTTGGTGTCTTATATGCTGGTGGGTGCATCATTTTAAGTCCCGATCCTAGTCCAGATACGGCATTTTCATTAATCGAAAAAGAAAAAGTCAACTTTACATCACTCGTTCCTCCGCTAGCAATTATTTGGATTGAGGCAAAGAAGTCAAGAGGTTATGATCTTACTAGCTTAGAGGTGATTCAAGTAGGTGGGGCAAAATGTAGTGCTGAAGTAGCGAAAAAAGTGGGACCTAGCTTTGGCTGTTCACTACAACAAGTTTTTGGCATGGCTGAAGGATTGGTTAATTATACGAGATTAGATGATACAGATGAGAAGATCGTTTATACACAAGGGAGACCAATGTCTGAATTTGATGAGATTCGTATTGTAGATGAAGAGGATCAGTCTATTGCCGTTGGTGATACGGGCCATTTACAAGTAAGAGGACCTTACACGATAATTGCCTATTACAATGCAGAGACTCATAACGAAAAAGCATTTACTCATGATGGCTTTTATCGGACAGGAGATATTGTTAAACAAACGGAAGATGGTTATTTAATCGTAGAAGGAAGAGATAAGGACCAAATTAATCGTGGTGGAGAAAAGATTGCTGCTGAAGAGGTTGAGAATTATTTGCTCTCACATGAAGATGTATTAGATGCAGCAATTGTCAGTATGCCAGATGCATTTCTTGGTGAAAGATCTTGTGCATTTATTATCTCACAAAACGCACAGTTGACAGGTCAAGCTTTGAAGTCGTTTCTACAATTAAAAGGAATTGCCGCATTTAAGATACCTGACCGTTTTGAATTTGTACATGAGTTTCCACAAACACCACTTGGAAAAGTAAGTAAAAAAAGCTTGAGAGAAATCATCCAAGACAAATTAGCTACTAAAATATAAAAGGAGAGATTCCCTATGTCAATACCAAAAATCAAAACCTATCCATTACCTGAGGCAAATAGTTTACCAAAAAATAAAGTAGATTGGCAGCTTGATAATAAGCGCGCAGTACTGCTTATTCATGATATGCAAAATTATTTTATCAACTATTATGAGAATGGTTCTCAATTGATTGAGGGAGTGATTGAAAAGATTGCTCGTGTAAAAACCTATTGCCAAAGTCAAAATATCCCGATTGTCTATACGGCACAACCAGGTAATCAAAAAGATGAAGATCGTGCCTTATTGACCGATTTTTGGGGGCCAGGACTAACGGATGATGAAGCACAAACAGGTATTGTACCTGAGTTGGCACCAACAGACAATGATACGATTCAAACAAAATGGAGATATAGTGCTTTTAAGAAATCAAATTTACTTGATCGTATGAAGGAAGATGGTCGTGATCAACTTATTATATGTGGTGTGTACGCACATATAGGTTGTTTAGCTACGGCAATGGAAGCATTTATGTATGATATCCAACCATTTCTAATTGCCGATGCGGTAGCTGATTTCTCTTATGAGGAACATGTACAGGCATTAAATTATACAGCAACTAGATGTGGGAAGGTTTTATTAACAGAAGCACTACTTCATGATTTATCAGAAAAAAACGCATCTAATCGTACGCACAGTGAAATAAAGGCAAAAGTAGCAAAGATACTAGATATCTCCCCTAGTGAAATCAAGGATGATGATGACTTAGTGAGCTTAGGATTAGACTCCATTAGGATGATGACGTTAGTAGAAGAATGGCGAGCTGAAGGAGCAGATGTAAACTTTATGAAAATGGCATCAAATCCAACCCTACAAGCTTGGTATGAAATGTTTCCACAAACAGACGAAGTCTATTCTTAAAAGGAGGAGCATGGAATGATCAGTGAAGCAACTAAACTGCAAGCAACAGATGCCCAAGCAGGTATTTGGTACGCTCATGAATTAGATGAAAAAAAGACAGCTTATAATACTGGCGAATATGTTGAAATAAACGGGCGAATAAACGTGTCGTTATTAATAGAAAGTATAAAAAGTACTGTTCAAGAAGCAGACAGCCTCCACATTACCTTTTTTGAAGAGGATGGAAAATTATATCAAGTTCTTCAAAAACCGAATGAAGTGCCTGTTCAATATATCGATGTGAGTCTAATGAAGACTCCTAAGCAAACGGCTATTGATCTCATGAATGATGACTTATCGCTGTCAATTGATTTGAAAAAAGGTCCGATTTATAAGCAAATTCTCTTTAAAATAGCAAGTGATGAATATCTTTGGTATCAAAAAATACATCATATTGCTTGTGATGCATTAGGATTTTCATTAATAACAAACAAAGTGGCAAGTACTTATTCAGCATATCTAAAAGAAAAGTTTGAGCCAGAACCTGCTTTTAAACCATTGTCTCTATTAATTGAAGAAGAGAAAAAGTATAAAGAATCTTCGTTATATATGGAAGATCAAAAATATTGGAAGGAAAAATATAAAGGAGTCACACACGACGTTTCATTGTCTCAGAATGAGCTTCAATCTTCTGAGGCAACATCTACGATAAAAATTGCTAAAAAATTAACAGCCACAGAGTTTCAAAAGATAAAAAACAAGGCAAAAGAATGGAAAATCGCGTGGCCACATCTCGTGATCGCAGCTATGGGGGTTTATCAATATAAGATAACGGGGGATCGCAAGAGTTTATTAACATTACCAATGATGAATCGTTCAACAGTTGCGATGAATATTCCAGCAACAACAATGAATATTCTACCCTTACTGCTATCATTTTCTATTGATTCAACTTTTATGAGTCTGGTGAAAGATGTTGTAAATGAAACGAGAGAAAATAGTAAACATCAACATTATCGTCAAGAACAATTACAAAGAGATTTAGGAACCATTGGCCAGAGTAGTTTTTTGAACTCTTTTCAAGTAAATATTATGCCGTTTACGTATCAACCGATTTTTGGCGATGTCGCTGCCACTACTTATAAATTAGCCACCGGTCCAATTGATTTAATGAATATGAATATGTTTGAGCAAGATAGAGATGGCAGTCTAAGAGTAGATATTGAAGCAAATGGTACGAAGTTTCAGCAATTGGAAGTAGAGCAACATGCAAGTAGAATTATCCATTGGCTAAAGAGGTTACCAAGTATTGATGGCGGGCAACCTATTTGGAAGATTAATTTATTATTAGATGAAGAAAACGCATTGATGCGAAAAGATTTAGGGTATGAGACAGCTGAAAGCGTTCATCCGCTTATTCAATTCAAGGAAATGGTAAAGAAATATCCTCAGCATCCAGCATTAGAATATAGTGGAGAAATATGGACATATGAAAAGCTAGATAAGATGACTTCAGCATTAGCAAGAGAAATGATTAGCACGGGGTACAATTCCCCCTTTATTGCGGGGATAGCTGTAAGCCGTTCTGCCAATATTTTGGTTGCCATATTGTCTGTTTGGAAAGCTGGCGGTGCCTATGTGCCAATGGATATCGATTATCCTGAGAGTAGACTCAACTATATGTTAAAAGATAGTCAAACACAACTGATTCTTACTGATACAGAAGGGAAGCAGAAACTACCAAAAAGCTTCCAACCGTATCTTATGAACATCGATGTTATAAAGGCTGAAAGTGAGACTTTGCTACCGCTCGTAAATAGTGGAGATCCTGCGTATATGATTTATACATCAGGTTCAACTGGTAATCCAAAAGGTGTTCTCGTATCTGCAAAGTCACTTTCTTATTTCTTATCGGCTATGAATAAGCATTTACAATTAAACCATATGGATCGCTTTTATGCTTTAACGACGATTTCGTTTGATATTTCAATTTTAGAATTGATTTTACCCATCACGGTTGGGGGCACATGTGTAATCGCTAAGAATGCGGTCATTTCTGATCCGCCAAGTATTGTCAAAGAATTGAAAGAAAAGCAGATTAGTGCGGTTCAAGCAACACCGACACATTGGCAAATGATCCTACCATTTGTAACTGAAGAATTAAAGAAAGTCAAAGTATTAGTTGGGGGAGAGAAACTTCCTTCACATACAGCAAAGCAAATGCAAACGTTATGTCGAGAAGTGCATCATGTTTACGGGCCAACTGAAACGACAATTTGGTCTACACATTATGAATTAACGTCAGTTGATGGTTTTACTTCACCCCCACTTGGAGACGCCCTTTCAGGCACAGAAATTTACATTTTGGATGAAAACCTGCAACTAGTTGCTCCGGGAAGACCAGGTGAAATCTATATTGCGGGAGAGGCTGTTACATACGGTTACTATCGTAAGCCAGCGCTCACCTCTTCAAGGTTTGTGGCTAATCCATTTACTGAAAACGGTCAAAGAATGTATCGGACAGGTGATATTGGCATAAGAGATCTTTCAGGGAAAATTCATTATGTGAAACGTAGTGATGATCAAGTAAAGGTCCGTGGTCATCGGATGGAATTAGGCGAGATCGAGCATCACTTGTTAGCACACCCTAATGTGAAAAGTTGTAAAGTGATTGTGAGGGAAGATCAACCGGGAGATCAACGTATTACTGCTTATATAATAGCGGCTGAGAGCGTGAAGAAAACAAGTGAAGATTTCAATTCATACTTAAGTGGTTTTTTGCCAGATTATATGATTCCTAGTTTCTTCATGTATTTGGACGCATTCCCATTGACGCTTAATGGAAAGTTAAATTTGCGTGAATTACCTAATCCGCTGGAAAGTAACGCAAGCTATACAGGTGACGAATGTTGGACTCCTTTGCAGAAGGATGTTTATAATATTTTCCAACAAATATTAATGTTGAATGAAATACGCGAAACCGATTCGTTCTTTGCCCTTGGTGGTCATTCATTACTTGCTTCCCAATTACTTGGTAAACTCCGTGAGGAATTCGGTCTAAGTTTATCATTCTCAGCATTTTATCAAAACCCAACGATCCAATTTATTGTTGAACAAGTGAAAGAACAAGCAGACAACAAGTTTGAAGGTAGAAAGTTAAAGCCATATAAGAGAGATCAGTATGCTCCAATGAGTCATGAACAAAAAAGATTATGGTTTATCGAACAAACTGAAAATGTGGCTTCTACTTATTATATTCCTGTGGTAGTCAAGTTGAAAGGTACACTCCGAACGGAAGCTTTATACGAATCTTTAGTTGAGGTAATGAAAAAGCATGAAGCGTTGAGAACTGTCATAGAAACAAAAGATGGTGAAGTATATCAAAGGGTATTATCAGCAGATGAAGCAACATTGAAATACTATGAAAAAACGATTAATCGAAATGAGCTCAATCATGAGATAGATGAAGCGATCAAAATGCCAATCGATTGGGAAAATGAATTAGGTTGGCATAGCTATCTATTTAGAATAAATAAAGAAGAGAATATATTATGTATTGTTTATCACCATCTATTCGCTGATGGGTGGTCGATTGCACCATTTATGGAAGATGTATCAACTGCTTATGAGACCCTTGTTAAGGGCGATCAGCCAGTTTTATCTTCATTACCTATTCAGTATGGTGATTATGCCTTCTGGCAACAGGAAATGTTAGTGCATGATATGGAGGAAAAGCTTGCCTTTTGGAAAAAACAATTAGCCCACATACCTGAGGCCATCCCATTACCATATGGGGTTGAAAGACCAGAGAAAAGAATGGTTGAAGGTGGACGATTGACTTTTGAGCTGGACAAAAACCTTTATCGACAACTCAATCAGTTAGCAAAAGGTGAAGATGTTACGTTGTTTATGGTTCTACAATCAGCATTAGCAACACTGTATCATCGTTTAGGCGCTGGTGATGATATCCCATTTGGTACACCAGTAGCTGGGAGGAATGAGCCGTCATTACAAGCAATCGTTGGCTTCTTTGTTAATACAATTGTTCTACGTACAGATGTTTCAGGCAATCCATCATTTTTACAGTTACTACATCGCGTGAAGAAACAAAATATGAGTATTTATGATCAGCAAGACACACCGTTTGATAGAGTGGTAGAGGCGATTAACCCAACCCGTTCTAATAAAGTTCATCCATTATTCCAATCAATGATTATTATGCAAAACACACCACAACCGTCATTTAAAGTGGAGGGAGTGGATGCAGAAATTCAAATTAACGGTACGAACACAGCGAAATTTGATTTAACTTTTGAATTTTGGCAAGGATTTAATCAAGATACATTGGAAGGTGCGATTGAATATAGAAAAGACCTTTATAAGCATGAACAAATCCAACATTTATTGCAACAATGGTTGACTCTCTTAAGTTCAATCATTGCTACGCCGAATCAATCTGTTGGAAAGTTACCGATTCTATTAGACACAGAAAAAAATGAGTTATTACATCTACAATCAAAGAAAGTAACAGCGAAACAAGAACATATCGTTCATAACTTTGAACAAATGGTAGAACAATACCGTAATGAAATAGCGGTAACATATGATGAGACATCAATCAGTTACCAACAACTAAATGAAAAGGCAAATCAGCTTGCTAGATTGTTAATAGATAAGGGTGTAAAAGCAAATGATTTTATCACCATTTCATTACCACGCTCCTTGGAGTTAATTACAAGTATTTTAGCGGTATTGAAAGCCGGTGCAGCCTACGTACCAATAGATCCGGATTACCCCGAAGATCGCAAACAATATATCCATCGTGATGCTGGTGCGGTTATGATGATTACTGATAAAAAACAGGTAGAACACGGGAATCAAATTGTGTTTGATCTACAATTACACCAAACATTGACATTGTATGATTCTTCTAACTTAGAAGAAGTTGAGGGGAATGAGATATATCCTAGTTCACCAGCTTATATTATTTATACATCAGGTTCTACCGGTAAGCCAAAGGGTGTGCTAGTTCCACATAGCAATGTGGTACGACTGTTTGCCTCAACGAATCGATGGTTTTCTTTTGATCATGATGATGTTTGGACACTTTTCCATTCGTATGCTTTTGATTTCTCTGTTTGGGAGATATGGGGCGCATTATTATTTGGTGGAAAACTAGTTATTGTCCCTTACGAGACGACTAGAAACCCACAAGCTTTTCTACAATTATTAGTTAAAGAACGAGTGACTGTATTAAATCAAACACCTTCTGCATTCTATCAATTAATGGAAGCTGAAAAAGAAAGAATTGATTTATCGGATATGTTGCGAATCAGATATATCATTTTTGGTGGAGAGGCGTTGGAACTACCAAGATTGGAAAGTTGGTATAACCTGCATGCGATGTCAAAAACAAAGCTTATTAACATGTACGGTATTACAGAAACAACCGTTCATGTCAGTTACTTAGAATTAACGAAAGACATAATTCGACAATCTGCTAGTAGTTTAATTGGTGAAGGTATCCCTGATTTAGGTGTGTATATATTAGATGATTACCTTCAACCTGTTCCTAAAGGTGTCATAGGAGAAATGTATGTAACTGGGGATGGACTCGCTCATGGTTATTTAAATCAACCAGCACTGACAGCGGAGAGATTTGTCGCTAATCCATATGGATCAGCAGGAAGTCGTATGTATAAAACGGGAGATTTAGCAAAATGGACTGAAGATGGTTCACTTGACTATATTGGTCGCTCTGATCATCAAGTGAAAATTCGTGGTTTCCGCATCGAGTTAGGTGAAGTGAATGCAGCACTTCTTCAGTATCCTGCAATTAAACAAGCTGTAACAACAGTACTAACGATGCATGGTGATAAGCAATTGGTTAGCTATTTCATCTCTCACAATGAGATTGATTACAAAGAACTGAGACAATTTTTACAAACGAGATTGCCTAAATATATGGTTCCGAATCACTTCGTTAGAACAGATGATATTCCATTAACGAACCACGGGAAATTAGATATGAAAGCTCTCCCGAAACCAGAGATGGAGACAATGCAGGGAGATAGGCATCTACCTAGAACTCCACAAGAAGAAATACTTACGCAGTTATTTGCAGAAACCCTACATTTAACTGAAGTAAGTATTGATGATAGTTTCTTTGATTTAGGAGGGCATTCGTTATTAGCTGTTCAATTAATGAAAAAAATAGAATCAACATTCGGCAAAGAGTTAGGCATTGGTGTGTTATTTGAAGCACCAACTGCAGCGCAACTCGCAAAAGTGATTGAAGGTGATGCAGAAGAAGGCGCTTCATTACAGTCATTATTGGGTTTACGAAAAACAGGAAGTGAGACGCCATTATTCTGTGTGCATCCAGCAGGTGGTTTAAGCTGGTGCTATGCTGGATTGATGTCGAAACTAGATAGTCGTTTTCCTATCTATGGCCTACAAGCAAAAGGGATTAAAGAGAAGAAAAATAAACCTACAAGTTTAGTTGAAATGGCGAAGGATTATATCCAAGAGATTCGTTCTGTTCAACCAAAAGGTCCGTATCGCTTACTTGGCTGGTCGTTAGGAGGCAACGTTGTTCATGCAATGGCAGTTGAATTACAAAAGCAGGGCGAGAAAATTGAGTTTTTAGTCATGATGGATTCCTATCCAGGTCATTTCATTTCTATGAATGAAGAAGAAGCAGAAGATGATGCGTTAATTGCGATGCTAGCACTTGGGGGCTATGATCCTCAAGAAGTGAAAGGTGATCAATTAACAATACAATCGGTTAAAGAATTACTTCAGGAAAAGGGGAGTGTACTTGCATCATTGGATGAAGAAACAATCGAAAATCTTAAAGAAACCTATCAAAATTCCGTTCGTATCATGTCAGAATATGACCCAGAAGTATATGAGGGAGATATGATTTTCTTCAAGTCAACAATTGTTCCAGAGTGGTTTAAAAATGATGATCCAGCGAGATGGTTACCATATGTTCATGGCAGGATGCGACAATATGATATTGCTTGCCGTCATAAAGATATGTGTCAACCAGAGCCTTTAGCAGAAATAGGCGAAGGAATCGCAAGAGAGTTAAAGTGTTTAATTGAAAACAAGCATTTAGAAGGGAGTCTACAAACATGAGTAACCCATTTGATCAAAAAGATTCTTTGTATTTTGTTTTAATGAATAATGTAGGGCAGTATTCATTATGGCCAAGTTATATTGATGTGCCTACAGGCTGGCAAGTGGTTTGGGGGGAAACTACCCTTTCAAGCTGCCATCAATATATTGAAGAGCATTGGGAAAGTCTACTTCCAAATGAAAAAGAGAAGGAAAGTCTATCACTGTAATGACAATGGATAGAAAAGTTAAATACCAAAGAAGAGCATTATGTACAGTGTATATACTAGCTATGTTTATGGCGGCATTAGACGGAACAATCGTCTATGTTGCCCTTCCTTCGATTGCTACTGAACTGGGAGTAACATCCGCTCAGTTAAGTGGATTGACTGTCTGGTATCTTGTTGGGGTTAGCATGATTTTACCTTGTGCAGGGTATTTAGGTGATCGTTTTGGAAGTAAAAAGATGTTTATGGTTAGCTCACTCGTTTTTACATTCGCTTCTTATATGTGTGCTTTAGCAGATTCAGTATCGATGTTAAACATAGCCCGGTTTCTGCAAGGATTAGGAGGCGGCTTGTTTGCCCCTATAGGCATGGCGATGATCTTTCGGACGTTTTCCATTGAAGAACGTCCGAAACTGTCGCGGTCTTTCGTCATTCCAATTGCTATAGCACCTGCCCTTGGTCCGATAATTGGTGGGTTAATCGTTACTTATTTACCATGGCAGTGGATCTTCTTAATTAATATTCCGATTGGCTTGTTCATCGTTATAATCGGTGCACTATTTTTACAGGAAAAACATGAGTATATGGGTAAAAAGCTAGATGTGAAAGGCTTATTATTAATGGTGATTGGTTTTCCATTATTTATGTATACGTTGAATCGACTAACAGCAGGAATGAGTCTGCCAATAATCGTTTTTGGGATGATTGGGCTAATAATGATTGTTACATATGTTTTTCATGCATTAAAAGCAGATCAACCATTATTGAACTTAAAATTATTGGAGGAAAAGACATTTAAACGAATAAGCATGCTCTCTTTTCTTGGAGCGGCAGGCTTACAAGGTTTCTTGTATTTGTTCCCGATTATGTATCAATATACAACTGGTGCATCACCATTAAAAAGTGGATTAACTATTTTTATTGAAGCGATTGGTTTAATGGTGGCATCAAGAGTAATGCCCCTGACATTAAAACTTCTCGGCGTTTATCGTGTGATTGTTTATGGATTCTTATTATCCAGTGTCTTTTTCCTACTCATCAGTTGGATAGGCCCTACTGGTTCTATCATCGGTTTACAAATTTGTTTATTTGGAATTGGACTGACGTTAGGACATGCCGTGATTGCCATGCAGTATACGGCATTCCATCATATTAATAAAGAAAAGATGTCACAAGCAACCACATTATTTAATGTGCAGAACCGCTTGGGTGCAGCAATGGGAATTGTGAGTATTTCTTTAATTATCAGCATGTTCTCAATCGGAAATGAGCAATTATATCAAGTGGCAATTATTTTTTGTGCTATGCTTCTACTTGCTGCGTGCTTGTTTGCGATCAATAGTCAAACCGCTATTAAGTCAACATCACCAAAAATGAAAAAAGCAAGCTAGTATAAGAAGGAGGGGAAGGTATGCTTGAAGTTTTTGCTTGTCGATTACCGCAAGTACATTCAGAGGTAACTTTACATCATTATAGCGACTATTTACCACCATTAAAAAGAACACAAATCCACCGTTATAGAAGAATAGAAGATGCATATCGTACGTTAGTAGGTTATCTATTATTAAGGAAAATACTCATGAAGAAGTTACCTAAAGTTGATCTTACAAAGCTCGAATTCAGCAAATACGGTAAACCTTTTTTGAACGCGGACCCTTTTCCCCCTTTTAGCTTGTCTCATTCAGGTGATTGGTGTGTGTGTGCCGTTGGAACTGATGGAATGGTTGGGATAGATTTAGAAAAAATAACTAAACCAAAGCCAGAGTTACACTCCCTTTTGTTTCGAGAGGAAGAAGAGTGTATGGGAGCGAAAGATTTTTTTAATCGTTGGACGATAAAAGAAAGCTATTTAAAAGCCATCGGTACTGGTTTACTTGTAGACCTCCAAGAAATAGAATTCGAAGAAAAAAATCGGAGTGAATTCGATGTCAACCATCAACAAAAACGGTATCCAGGGGGAAAAGTAAAGGTATATAACCTCCTAAAGCAATATAGCTTATCAATTTGCGCATTGTCACCCGAGGAAAAACTTCCTCATCATCTACAACTTGTCACATTTGAAGAAATTATCAAACCCAGCGTACAAACAGTATAAAGCGCTGGGTTTCATTTTATGAACCTCATTTATATGACGGAATACATAAAGAAATCTTGCTGAGTATGGAGAGCGTTTGATCAGAAGAATTGTTGCAATGCGTTTAAGAAATGTGTAAAAAGAATAAACATTTATTTTCATGGGAGTTGACCTCTTATGTTTACTGAATGTATTAAATATTTCTATTATATTTGACAATTTGTCTAGTTATCTATTAATATTCTATATATTCAGAATTTAGGAGGGCGAGAATGAAATCCTATTTAACCGTCAATGATATCTTGCAAAGGAAGCATTTCGATCAAATAGAAATAGTTGCAGGGAAAGATGGGTTAGTAGATCAAGTGAAGTGGGTTCATATTGTTGAGGTAACGAAAATAGGGAATCTTTTAAAAGGAAATGAACTAATCCTTTCAACCGCTGTTGCATGGCGAGAGAGAAAGGAATTATTTATCTCAATTGTACAACAGTTAATTAAGTCGAATGCAGCAGGCTTATGTATTGAATATGGCACTTATACGAAGGGCATACCTCATGAAATTATCTCTATGGCAAACAAAGCGAATTTCCCCATTATACTCATATTAAAGGAAGTTCCTTTCGTAGAAATCACGCAAGACATTCATACATCTTTAATTAATCAGCAATATGATATGTTAGCTAATTTAGAAAAAATCTCTCATATCTTAAATAAGAAACTTCTTTCTATTAATCATTATGATGAACTTTTGAAGGTCATTTATGAAGAATTGCAAGTGCAAATTCTATTATTATTTCAAGATGAAAGTGCGAAGTTTTATCCTGTACTACCAGAAATAAAAAGAGAAAATATCCTAAAGAAGGTACAAGCCCAACAAGAACCTTCACGTTTTGTCGTAAGAGCTACTATTGAACTTTTAGGAGAGAAATTTGCTGAACTTATCATCATTTCTTCATCTCATCACTTAACAGAATATGATCAGCTAATTGTAGACAGAACAGCTAACGCTCTAGCACAATTCTTTATTCGTGAATTATATGTAGAGGAAAAAAGAAGGTTAGAAGAAAGTGAGTGGGTAAATTCTTGGTTAGAAGGTAAGGAAACGACGCCTTCATTACTAAACCATGTATCTGCCTATTTACCGAAAGCACCTCGAGGGGCGGTTGTATGTGTCTATCAAGTGGAAATGTTAGAAAATTTAACCTATTTCAAGTTGTATTTTCGCTCCATATTAGAACAAAAAGGTTTTTCTTTCTTAGCCGTTGAGAAGCACAAAGCAATTGTATTTATATTATTTAATGAAAGAGGATTAACTGATTGGAAGAGGAGAGTAGTACAAGCAATTGAAAAAATGAAGCAATTATTTTCGGATATGCAATCAGACACGACTTTTAATTTTGGAATTGGAAAATATGTTTCTGATTTGAATGCTGTGCATGAGAGTTATCAAACGGCATTAGAAACAATCCAAGTGAATCAACAATTTTATCATCGTTCGTATTCAAGTATGTTTTATGATGACTTACATATATTTCGTATTATCTCAGTTGCCAGTAGACATATGAATTTACAAGGAATGATCGAAGAATATTTAGGACCGATTGTTGAATATGATACTGCACATCAATCAAAGTTAATGGAAACATTAAAAATGTACTTAATTTGTAATGGCTCAAAAAAAGATACGGCACAGAAATTGTATATTGTTAGACAAACTTTATATCATCGGTTGGAAAAAATTGAGCAGTTATTAGGCTCCGATTTTATGAGTCATGAGAAAAGATTGGCATTGGAATTTATGCTATTAAGCTATGATTTTATCCAGCGACCAATCGATTTAAAACAAATAAAGTAAAAAAGAATGAACCGTCTCTATAGTAGTCGGTTTATTTTGCTTGTTACGATTTCCTTTGAGGCACTGATTTCAAGATTTACCCTATTCTTTCATATAGACCGTTTGTTTATGAATGACCGTTATCCTTTTTACAGTATGTCTAATGAAAAAGGGATAATAAATAAGAGATAATGAAATCAGAATAATCAATCTTTAATAGGAGGTTTGATGATGAGCGTAATTGAACAGGAAACGAAAACTTTACAGAATTTTATTAATGGCCAATGGGTACCTTCACAATCTACAGAAACAATGGAGGTGCCTAACCCAGCAACTGGGGAAATTATTGCAAAGGTACCTATATCCACGAAATCAGATGTTGATCAAGCAGTAAAGGCAGCAGCAAATGCTTTTCAAACTTGGAAAAAAACACCGGTTCCAAAAAGAGCGAGAATTCTCTATAAATATCATCATTTGTTAACGGAAAACCATGAAAGATTAGCAAAATTAATCGTAGAAGAGAATGGTAAAGCATATAAAGAAGCATATGGGGAAGTGCAAAGGGGAATTGAATGTGTGGAATTTGCCGCTGGAGCCCCAACACTAATGATGGGAGAAACTTTGTCGACGATTGCAGAAGACATCGATTCACAAATGTTTCGTTACCCACATGGAGTTGTCGCTGGTATCACACCATTTAATTTCCCAATGATGGTTCCTTTGTGGATGTTTCCACTTGCCATTGCATGTGGCAATACTTTTGTTCTTAAGCCATCAGAGCGAACGCCTATTTTATCTAATGAGTTGACGAAGTTGTTTATGGAAGCTGGTGCACCAGCTGGCGTCTTAAATGTTGTCCACGGTGCGCATGATGTAGTTAATGGCTTACTGGAACATCCCCTCGTCAAAGCAATTTCATTTGTTGGTTCTCAACCGGTTGCGAAATATGTCTATGAAAAAGCGGCTTCTTACGGTAAAAGAGTGCAAGCATTATCAGGAGCGAAGAATCATCATATTGTTATGCCAGATGCGGATATGGAGAAAGCGATTAGCCATATTATAAGCTCTACATTTGGCAGTGCCGGTCAGCGTTGTATGGCTTGTAGTGCGGTTGTTGTGGTAGGTGATGGATCTGAGTTTGTTGAAAAGCTTTCTCAAGCAGCAGATGAATTAATTATTGGTGAAGGCTCTAATGAAGAAGTCCTGCTAACACCAGTTATAAGAGATTCTCATCGTCAGAAAGTTTTAGGATATATTGAGAAAGGCATTGAAGAAGGAGCAGAGCTGTTACGTGATGGTAGAGCTGTTATGACTGAAATGAAAAACGGCACATTTTTAGGTCCGACAATTTTTGATCAAGTCACACCTGATATGACCATTGCGAAGGATGAGATATTTGCCCCAGTCCTAAGTTTATTGCGAGCGAAAGATTTAGATGAGGGATTAGCTTATATTAGTCAATCAAGATATGGAAATGGTGCAACGATTTATACGAAAGATGCGCGTGCTGTTCGTCAGTTCAGAGAAGAAGCGGATGCAGGTATGTTAGGGATCAATATTGGTGTCCCAGCAACAATGGCCTTTTTTCCTTTCTCTGGGTGGAAGGATTCGTTTTATGGTGATTTGCATGTAAACGGGAAAGATGGCGTTAATTTTTATACCCGGAAGAAGATGATTACCTCACGTTTTGATTATTAATAAGGAGGAAAAGTGCATGGCTGAAATTAAGGAAGAGAAAGGGTTGCTTAAGAAAGATGCAGAGGTTGTTTGGCACGCGATGAAACCATTTAGCCCTAATAGCACAATTATAGCGGAAAAAGCAGATGGTGCTTGGGTTACTGATCATGAAGGTAATCGCTATTTAGATGCAATGGCAGGTTTATGGTGTGTAAATGCAGGCTATGGTAGAAAAGAGCTCGCAGAAGCAGCATACGAACAATTAAAAGAGATGAGTTATTTTCCTTTATCACAAAGCCATACACCAGCGATAAAATTAGCTGAAAAACTAAATGAAATGCTCGGTGGCGGCTATGTATTCTTCTTTTCAAATAGTGGCTCAGAGGCGAATGAAACCGCATTTAAAATCGTTAGACAGTATTATAAACAAAAGGGAGAACATGAACGCTACAAGATTATTTCTAGGTATCGTGGGTATCATGGGAATACGATGGCAACACTTGCAGCAACAGGGCAGGCGCAAAGAAAATATAAATATGAACCGCTCGCACCTGGCTTTATTCATGTCGCACCACCTGATATGTATCGCCAACCGGAAGATGAAACCTTGGCATCTACCAAGCTTCAATCAGTACAGGATATAGATAAAGTAATGACATGGGAGCTAAGCGAGACCGTTGCAGCTGTCATAATGGAACCAATTATTACAGGTGGCGGGGTTATTATGCCACCAGAAAACTATATGAAAGGAGTAAAAGAGGTTTGTGAGAAGCACGGGGCATTGCTTATTAGTGATGAAGTTATTAATGGCTTTGGTCGCACGGGTGAACCGTTTGGATTTATGAATTATGAGGTCTCACCAGATATTATTACGATGGCAAAAGGGATAACAAGTGCGTATTTACCATTGTCAGCTACCGCAGTGAAAAAAGAAATCTATGATTATTTCAAAGGAACAGAAGAATATGATTACTTTCGCCATGTGAATACTTTTGGAGGAAACCCTGCTGCTTGCGCTTTAGCATTGAAAAACCTAGAGATTATGGAAGATGAGAAGCTGTACGAACGGTCGAAAACAGCTGGGGATGCGCTAAAGAGGACATTACTGCAAAAGCTGCAACATCACCCTTATGTAGGGGATGTGAGAGGAAAAGGTTTATTAATAGGTATTGAGTTAGTAGAGGATAAGGCGACGAAGGAACCGCTAGCTGTGGAGTATGTGAATAAGATCATTTCCGGATGTAAGGAGAAAGGTGTACTAATAGGTAAAAACGGAGCAACTGTTGCTGGATATAATAATATTATTACACTTGCCCCACCGTTAAATATAACTGATAGTGATATCACTTTTTTAATTGATACATTAACAGAGCAAATGAACCAACTTTAAATATATGCTGCACTGGCTTGCCATTGATTGCAACCAGTGCTTTTTTCCATAGATGTATGTATGAACGGTGTTAAGAAGTCATTAGCTAGTTTTTTTATTTGTTATGAGAATATATTTCTCACCATTCATTTTTCTATGTAGGTTGTATCATTGGTATTTAATAAGCAAATCAATATAACATCCACTCATTATTTGCTAGAATAAAATTTGTAAGGAAGGAGCAGACGATAATGGTTCAAGAGATACAATTAAACAATTATACATTACCTATTAATCAATATAAGGAAACCTCAGTAAATGGTTTAAAACAAATTGCCATTGACTTTAAAGTAACGAGTGAGAACTATCATGATATTGCTGTGCTTTTATATGAAGAAAATTTTGATGTGCAAGTTCCGGCGAATAATTTTAGAATGAAGGCCGCAATAACTCAATATTATACATCAGTAACAAATCTGTATCGTGAAGGTGAAATTGGCGACTATCATGTAACCTTACGGGAAGTTTTAGGTGAATAATCAAGAATAACGTAATATTGTGCTCATAAAGGCATAATATTACGTTTTTATTTTATCGAAAAATTCATTGCTAAAAAGTGTTAAAATATATATGTATAAAAAAGAGAAAGGAGTGAGGGATGATATTAACGAAAATAAACAGTCAGCTAGATAAAATGATGCCCTTGATTACTCCTACTAGTGTCATATTGGGTATATGCTTTGCTATCTATTTAAAAAATCTAGATAGTCTTATCCCATGGATCTTTGCATTTATGACATTCGCAGGTAGTTTGAAAGCAAATTTTACATCGATGAAAGAAGCCATCACTCATCCTTTGCCACTATTTATTGTCTTATTTGTTCTACATATTTTTATGCCATTATGGGCCTTTACTGTTGGTCATATTACTTTTCCAAATGATACTTATACAATTACTGGTCTAATTTTAATGATGGCAATACCTACAGGAATCTCAAGCCTGATATGGGTTTCCATTTACAAAGGCAGTATTCCATTGACTTTAACGATTATTCTCGTTGATACGTTATTATCACCAATACTTGTGCCACTTACACTAAAGCTCTTTAGTAGGAGCAAAAGTGGAAATGGATGTCATAAGCATGGTGAGTGGGTTAATCATGATGATTGTCATTCCATCTATTTTGGCAATGATTGTTAATTCGATCGTAAAAGAGAAGGTTTCAAACATACTTAGTGCAAGACTTGCTCCATTTTCTAAAATAGGTATGGCGACTGTTGTAATGATTAATAGTGCCGTTGTTTCATCCTACTTGACTGCCTTCGATTTACGTTTACTAGCATTAGTTGTCACCGTCTTCTTTATAGCCTTTACAGGATACTTAGTAGCTTTTTTAATTGCTAGAAAAATAGTAGGGAAAAATAGAGAAGCGGTGATTGCGATTACTTTTAATGGTGGTATGCGAAACATTAGTGCAGGCTCTGTATTAGCAGTTGCCTATTTCCCACCGCCAGTGGCCGTGCCTGTTGTTATTGGCATGCTATTTCAACAAATATTAGCAGCTTTATTTGGGATGATTATAAATAAGGTTGAAGAAAAGGATCGACTGAATGTGAGGAAAGAGGCCGTGTGAAGATAAAAGAGACAGTCCTATGAAGGTGGTCTAATCTCGAAGCTTGGAGATAATAGTTTTTGGTATAAGTCATAATTAAAAACCCGAAAAACATTTTAATCACAATGAAAAAATGTCTTTTCGGGCTTTCTATTAGGCTTATTTTTTTTACAAGATTGTTAGCGGTTCTTTCTCATTTGTAATAACATACCAATATAGATGAATAGAGAAACAACAACTGAAATGGCAGCAACGATATAGATAGAGCTATATCCTAAGTAAAAAGCGATTTGCCCAAACATAATTGATCCAATACCGATTCCTAAATCAAAAAAAGAAAAGAACGTGGCATTAGCCATTCCTCTACGATTGACCGGTGCTTCTTTAACAGACCAAGCTTGCAAAGCTGGTTGGATCGTACCGAAACCTAAACCATATAATATGGCTGCAGTAAATAGAATCGCATTACTCGGTAACCATGCGAGTAGAAGCATGGCAGCAATAATAAGGAGCACACCTGGAATAAATACAGCTTGATGCCCTCTTTTATCATAAATTCTACCTGCAAAAGTACGGCTGATGAGCAGAGCTAAAGCATAGAGAAAGAAATACCATTCAATTCCATCAATACCTTTTTGTAATGAATAGATAGGTAGAAATGTAGCAATCCCTCCAAATGTAACGGTTACAAAGAAGATTAATATGGAAGGGGGCAGAGCGGATTTCTCGTAAACATCAAACTTTTTCTTTTCTACTACGCTAGCAGTATGATCTACTTGTTTATATTTTATGAATGATGAAAGGATGAAAGCAGCGAGTCCTAATAAAGAACAGATTAGAAATAAGGAAGTAAAGCTAATATTACCAATGAGTGCTAATCCTAAAGTAGGACCAAAGGCAAGAGCGAGATTACCTGATAGTCCAAAGTAACCCATCCCTTCGCCACGTCTTTTCTGTGGAATAAGATCTGTTGCGATTGTCCCTGAAGCTGTTGTAGAGAATCCCCATCCTAAACCCTGAACTAATCTGAGTATAAGGAGAAAGGCAATACTCGTAATAAAGCCAATGACTCCAACGGAAAGAACAAATACAGCTAGTCCAATAAGAAAGACAAACCGCCTGCCTTTTGATTCTAACGCATGTCCCGCAAAAGGACGCATAATAAGGGATGAAAAGGTAAATATCCCGATGACTAACCCGATTAATTGGTCATTGCCACCAAGTTCTTCGACAAACAAAGGCAATGTTGGTAATGTCATTTGAAAACCTAAAAATACAAAGAAGTTTGCAAAACAAATTAATGTAAAATCCTTAGTCCAAATTCTTTCTTTTTGTAATGAATTTGTTGATTGATCCAAAACCCCACCTCATTTATAAATATATATACCAATAGATATATTTTGATTCCCTAAATATCCATTATAGTAAAGAAAATTATATTTGCAAGGAAGTGAATAAACATATTTTAAAAAGGTTTAAATCAAGATAATACGGGGTAATATTTATATTAACAACAATTAGTAATAGAGTATAAGATAAATTTCATTTAAGGTTTGAATTATCAGAAATTTTTTGTTATAATAGAAAAAAGGTCAAGGGGTTGATTTCAAAATGGAAAAGTACACGCTTAACTCAACAGTCCAAACCGATGAAAACCAATACTCAGTCGTAGCGGAACAAGTGTTAAATAAGGCTATACTTGACTTCAGAATGAAAAAGCTCCGCCAAGAAATTGATAACGCTCTTGAAGAAAGAAACGAAGAGAGATTTATTGAATTAACTGATGAATTAAATAAGTTAACGAATGAATAAAAAAAAGCAACCTTCTTCAAGGAAGGTTGCTTTTTTGGTACAGAAAGAAATGGAGAGAAAAGCATTGAAAATACGAGAAAGAGGAATAATCATTGGTAGTATACCGACAGGGGAAAATAATTGCTTGATTGATGTCCCCGGGGTGAGAGTCGGTCATAAAACCATTGATGAAAAGACGGAAACAGGATATGCCTGTACAGGTGTCACTGCCATTTTGCCACATGGTGGTAATTTATTTAAAGAAAAAGTAGTGGCCACATCGTATGTTATTAATGGTTTTGGTAAAACCACTGGGTTGGTACAAGTAAATGAATTAGGACAGATAGAATCACCCATTATGTTAACCAATACATTTTCAGTCCCGGCCGTTACACAAGGTACCCTGCAATATATGTTACAAGAAAATAAAGACATTGGAGATACAACAGGGACGATTAACATTGTCACCGGAGAGTGTAATGATGGTTTACTAAATTCAATAAGAGAAATGGTTGTTACGCCTAAAGATACTATAGAAGCCATCTTGCACGCTTCAACAAATCCAGTGGAAGAAGGTGCAGTTGGTGCAGGAAAGGGAATGGTATGTTTTGGCTATAAAGGAGGGATTGGTACTTCTTCTAGAAAATTGTCAGTAAATGACGGGGAATTCTTTCATGTAGGTTGTCTTGTCTTAAGTAATTTTGGAGGAAAACCTGAATTCCCTTTTGATCGTTATTTTAAAAACAACCTACATTATCCTTTAGAGTTAGATAAAGCAACTGACGGATCAATTATGATTGTATTAGCAACAGATGCTCCGTTAAGTGATAGGCAATTACACCGAGTTGCTAAAAGATGTGGAATTGGACTGGGTAGGACGGGTAGCCATTATAGTCATGGTAGTGGAGATATCGTTATTGCTTTTTCTACTGCAAATACAATAAAGCACAAACAATCATCTTATTTGCATACGATGAAAACTTTAAGAGAAGATCATTCGATTATGAATGAGCTGTTTGCAGCAGCAGCAGAAGTAACAGAAGAAGCAATTATGAACTCATTATCCCAAGCTGAAACGACCGTTGGAAGAAATGAAACGGTTGTACATTCCTTATTTGATTTAGCTTAAATAAGGAGTGAATATAAAAGGTGGATTTGACATTATTCATACTTATACAAATGAAAAAGGAATACATAAAATAATCCTCGAAAAAAATTTAGTCAAATAATACAGCAATCAAAAATGGCAGACCATTATTGATTAAGCGGAGACATTTTCGATTCAATTTGTCTCCGCTATTACTCTATTATGTGAAGTTTTGTTTATATAAATAATCAGTGTAAATAAGATAGCCTACAGCTGGTCAATCGTTTATGTCAAAGAAAGTCTCTATTTTCTATAGGAGATTAATTATTGAATAAACAATAGCACCATAAAAAAAGCAAGCATGAATACTAGTCCTATAGGTAAACCGATTTTCGCCCATTCTTTACTCGTAATATTTAATTTACCGGCTGCAATAATATTCGGGATATTGCCCGGAACAAGCATCCCACCGCTTATTAAAAGGCCGAGTAATATCGCTTGTATGGTTTGATTACTCATAGAAGGGCTAATTTCCGCAGCAGCTAATGTCGCATTATCAAGTACTGCAGATAATGTATTAATCCAGTACAGAGCAGAAGGCGAGAGGTTTATCAAATATTGGCTAATTAATGGTTCAAATCCTGCACCTAAAAATGTTAACCCCATTACGAAGAAATAAATTTTTAAAGAACGAATACTTATTTCACCGTAGCCTTCTTCCTCGTTTTGCACCATTTTGCTGAATTTATCTGTTTGCCTGGGTGGTTTAACTAAAATAGCGGCTAGTAAACCGAAGAATAACAAGGCAATTAGAATCTCTTTACCAACTAAATTGATAAGGAAAAAGAAATCCTCATTTAATTTACTAATAGCGATTGTTGAAAGTGGTTCACCAATCGGTGTTAAAGATGCACCTAGACCAATAGAAAAACAGGAAAGAACAACAAATATGATTAATGACTGTCTATGTAGTGGAAGTGAAGAAGCAATAAGGACAAGAATGAGTGCGGCAATAATTGCAGTTATAACACTTGAAATCAGTCCTAAAAAGATTACTGTGAAAAAAATAAAAAACCAAAAGGGCACACGTTCACTAACATAGACGATTGAATTTTGCAGTCCGCGTCGAAACCACTTGAATAACACACCTGCTATAAAAACCGCTATTGCGATATTAATTGGTGCGATTGCTGCCTTAAAAAATAATGCTTCCGTATAGACTTGGCTAATAAAAACAGCTAAAACGCCCATAAAGAAAAGAAATATTTCTAAATTTTCTTCGACTACCTTTGAACTAAAGGGCAGAAATAACACAAGTAAAAAAATGATGATCAGTCCAGTTAACATATAACAATCCCCATTTAATTGTTTTTCCTAACCTTAGGAACGGTTGGATATGTTATATATATGAAAAGATAGGACAAACTTTACAATAAATATTAAAGAACGGTTATAGCTAATTCTTTAGTATGGCTTCGGTACATGTTTAAATACTTCCCCACTTTCAAAAAACTCTACAAGATTAGCTAGCCATTTGTAGTATTCCATCCATTCCTTTGCTTCTGCTAATAATTCATTTATCTTTAATTCATCTTCGACGGTAAGTTCCTTTTTTGATGTGATAAGATGAAGCTCTTCTTTTATTTTCTTTTCAAATTGTTTGTTCTTTTGTATCGCTTTTTGCCAATTGGAAGTGAATAGTGATACGAACGTTTGGTAATAGTCTTGTTCAACGTTGTATAAGTCTTTACGGATGCCTTTCTCAAATACTTTTTCCGCTATATTTAACTCCACCATTTCTCTTACTACTTGACTCATTCGTGTTTTGCTCATGCCCGTTGCTTCCGATAACTCGCTAAGTGTCATCGGTTTTCTGT
Organism: Cytobacillus sp. FSL R5-0569; assembly: GCF_038007265.1. NCBI lineage: Bacteria > Bacillati > Bacillota > Bacilli > Caryophanales > Bacillaceae > Cytobacillus > Cytobacillus sp. FSL R5-0569. The sequence continues at coordinate 2,632,952 of NZ_JBBOWW010000001.1, read as the reverse complement.
TCATATAAATAATCCCTAACACTCTACCAACCGTTGAGGAAACACCATACGTATTCATATTATCCGCTATTTTATCGATGAAAATAGATTCAATTTGATCAAAACTTTCGCTCAATCCAATCACCCTTTCAATATAAGGATCATTTAGTTAATGACAATGTACCATATTTGAAAAAAATTTACATAATCACACCTTTGGGAGTAATTCGTATGATTACGTAGCTATTATAAGATATAACGAGTAAAAACATTATACAATATTTATTTTAACTATTTTTTATAAAATATGTACACTTTGTAAACTTTTTATTTCATGAAGTTTATAATATACTACGTTATGTAAGTAAAAAGTCTGACAAGAGGATTCATATTACGGAGAACTGGGTATTGTTTGTGGTAGAGAAAAAATGGGGGTGTTATAAATGCTGAAATTTGAGCATGTATCAAAAAAGTATAAAGGCGGTAAAACAGCCGTTTCTAATTTAAATTTAGAATTTAAGAAGGGTGAATTTATTGTATTTATCGGCCCAAGTGGTTGTGGGAAGACAACAACAATGAAAATGATCAACCGCTTAATCGAACCAACAGAAGGCAAAATCTTCATTAATGATGAAGACATTATGGAGAAAGATCCGGTTAAGCTGAGAAGAGAAATCGGTTATGTCATCCAACAAATTGGTCTATTTCCACATATGACTATTCAAGAAAACATTTCACTTGTGCTTAAACTTTTAAAATGGCCAGAAGAAAAAAGAAAAAAACGGGCAGAAGAGCTTCTTTCTCTCGTTGATATGACTCCTGATTATTTAGAGAGATATCCACATGAATTGAGTGGAGGACAACAGCAACGTATAGGTGTCTTGAGAGCGTTAGCCGCTGATCAACCGTTAATCTTAATGGATGAACCATTTGGTGCACTCGATCCAATTACGAGAGATGCCCTACAAGATGAATTTAAAAACTTGCAGAAGAAATTAGACAAAACAATCGTTTTTGTTACGCATGATATGGACGAAGCGCTTAAACTAGCAGACAGAATTGTCATTTTACGTGATGGACAGCTTGTACAATGTGGGACTCCTGACGAAATTTTACGTGAACCTGCCGATGAATTTGTTGAAGAATTTATTGGAAAAGAAAGATTAGTGCAAGCAAAACCAAACATTACAACAGTGGAGCAAATAATGAATGCGCATCCTGTAACCATTACAAGTGATGAGCAATTATCTAATGCGATAACTGTTATGAAAACAAATCGTGTAGACTCACTATTGGTTATTGATCAAGAAGGAGTTTTAGAAGGATATATTGATGTGGAAGCCATTGATCAAAACAGGAAAAAAGCAAAAGACGTAGCCGATATTTTAATCCCTGATACATTTTCTGTGTATAAAGATGCGCTTGTACGTGATACGATCAGGCAAATATTAAAGAAAGGGCTTAAATATGTGCCGGTTGTAGATGAGCAAAGACATCTTGTCGGTATTGTGACTAGAACAAGTTTAGTCGATATCGTTTATGACTCTATTTGGGGAGACGAAGAGCTAGAACGTGCACAGTAGAAGGGGGAGATATAAATGAGTGCCATCATAGACTTTTTAAATAATAACGGTTCGGATTTATTGATCAAAACTTGGGAGCATTTATATATATCAGTCATTGCTGCAGCTCTTGGTGTCATTGTAGCTGTTCCTTTAGGTATACTTCTTACAAGATTCGATAAAGCGGCATCACCCGTAATGGGAGTACTTGGTATGATTCAAACAATTCCGAGTTTCGCAATTTTAGCGTTTTTTATTCCTGTTCTTGGAATAGGTAAAATCCCCGCCATTATTGCTTTATTTTTCTATTCAGTCCTGCCTATCTTAAGAAACACATATACAGGTGTGAAAGATGTTAATAAAAGCTTATTAGAAGCTGGTCGTGGGATGGGCATGACTGGATGGGAAAGAATTCGATATGTTGAACTACCACTGTCCATCCCTGTTATTATGGCGGGTATTCGTGTATCGACAGTATATTTAATTGGGTGGGCTACATTAGCTGCGTTTATTGGTGCAGGCGGTTTAGGTGATTTTATTTTTAGCGGGTTAAATTTATATCAAACTGAGTTTATCATTGCAGGTGCGATTCCTGTCACCATACTCGCATTAATAGTCGATATAATACTTGGAAAATTAGAATTTAAGGTTACGCCTAAATCAATGCGTGACAAAGAAAAAACAGCATAAGGTGGTGATTAGTTTGATAAAAAGCAAAAAAATTTTCATGACGATGATGTTAACGATGACTCTTTTATTATCAGGCTGTTCACTTCCTGGTTTAAGCGGATCTAGTGAAGATTCTATTTCAGTAGGGACTGTGGTCACCTCTGAATCACAAATTGTCGGTCAAATCATTAAACAGTTAATTGAAGAAGAAACCGATCTCAGTGTAAACATGGTCAATAATCTTGGGTCTTCTATTGTGCTTCACCAGGCAATGGTGAGTAATGATGTAGATATATCAGCTACTCGCTATACAGGCACGGATATTGCAGGACCATTAGGAATGGAGCCAGTACTTGACCCTGATAAGGCAATGGAAGTTGTCCAAGAAGACTTTGACGAGAGATTTAATCAAAAATGGTATGATTCATTTGGGTTTGAGAACTCGTATGCTTTTACCGTAACTGATGAATTAGCAAAAGCAGAGGATTTAGAAACGGTCTCTGATTTAGAGGCATTAGCAAATGAAATAAATTTCGGTGTAGATACTTCATGGTTGAATCGTGAAGGAGATGGATATGATGGTTTTGTTGAAACATATGGCTTTGATTTTTCGAATGTGTATCCTATGCAAATTGGACTTGTTTACCAAGCAGCGGCATCGGGCGAAATGGATGTCGTTTTAGCTTACACGACGGATGGACGTATAAAAGCCTTTAATTTAAAAGTATTAGAAGATGATAAGAACTTCTTCCCTCCATATGATTCATCTACTGTTGCGAGTAAAGAAATTTTAAAGAAATACCCTGAACTTGATCCATTATTAGAGAGATTAGTTGGAGAAATCAGTACAGAAAAAATGCAAGAATTAAATTATGCAGCAGATGGGGAATTAAGAGAACCCGCAATCATTGCTGAAGAGTTTTTAGAAGAAAATAATTATTTCCGTGATAAGGAATAGGGGGTGGCATAAATGGATGTGTTTTCTGACTTAATTACTTATTTTACAAATAACGGTTCTTATGTATGGGAACAGTTCTTTAGACATTTTCTAATGTCAGCCTACGGGGTTTTATTCGCAGCGATCGTGGGTATTCCGGTTGGCATCTTAATAGCAAGATATTCACGTTTAAGTAGTGTAGTTCTCTCGTTAGCCAATGTAATTCAAACGATTCCTGCACTCGCTATGCTCGCAGTTTTAATGCTTGTGATGGGCCTTGGAACAAATACAGTCGTTTTTGCACTATTCCTTTACTCCTTATTGCCAATTATTAAGAATACTTACACAGGAATTAGGAATGTAGATCATACTTTAATAGAGTCAGGTAAAGCAATGGGTATGACAAAATGGCAAATATTAAGAATGGTAGAAATACCACTTTCTCTTTCTGTCATTATGGCAGGGTTACGAACAGCACTAGTCATTACAATTGGTATTGCAACAATAGGTACTTTTATTGGTGCTGGGGGACTTGGTGATATTATTATGCGTGGAACAAATGCGCAAGACGGAACGGCAATCATTTTAGCTGGAGCTATTCCAACAGCATTTATGGCAGTAATTGCAGATGTTCTAATGGGCTGGTTGGAAAGAAGCTTAATGCCAGTGAAGAAGAAGAAACAGGATAGTAATGAGCAAGAAGAGGTTACGGCATAAAAAATGATGGTGATTCATCATTAAAATGAATCACCATCATTTTTTTATTCTTAATTTCCGTAACCATTTAACCCCGTCCCGAACGTATCAAATTCTGGTTTTCTTTCAATTCTTTCAGCAGCCGTCTCAACTGTCTCTATTTCATTTTCATGATTTTCGCCATTATCTTGTGAATGAAAAGAATGTTGTTTCTTGTTCATACTGGTATCCTCCTTTTACAATGTAAGATAGATTATAACTAGTTAAGCCTAAACGGGAGAGTGAAATAAATTTGCTTATTGTTATTTTATGCTAATGCCCAATTTAGGTTATTTCTTTATTTTAACATAAATTTGAAAAATTATCCTTTTGTTGCTATGGTTGAATTTGGTTTCTGTATCTTCACTGTATGAAACAAGCTAAAAGCAATTAAAAATTGTGCTAAATAATAGGTAATCATAATAATACTTCCGGAAAAAGGAATGGAAGAAATAAATTTATTCCATGCTAATACACTATCAGAAATGACAAAGAGTAAACTTCCAATGATGGCATATAATTGCCCTGACATAATAGCAGACCAAAACATCAATGATATGACCGCGATATAGAGGATGACTGGTATAATCAATTCATTTTCATTGCGGTTGTGAAGTGCTTTCACAAATTCCGAACTCATGAAGATGCCATAGGCAAGAATAGGAATAAAAGAAAGAAACCTAGCTAAAGAGTATTCCCAAATCTTAAAAAAGCCAATCGTATAGAATATATGACCGATTAAAAATGCGGTCAATCCAACCACAAACCAAATGAGTAGACCGTCACCGAACATACAAAAAATAAGACCTGAAAAAATAAAATAGTAGTGAATAGGTTTAGTTTCTTGCCGATTGCGATAGGTGTATAGAATAATAAGAATCATCGGTACTAATTTGAAAAAGATTTTTAGGATTGTCGGTTCCTCAGGTATAAAAAATATATAAAGAACAGCAAATAGAAGAATCATATATGGCAGTTTTTTTCGCATAGGATTCACCTCATTTTTTAGTATATATTCAAGAGAGTAAAACCATTTTCCTGCAGGAGGTATATAAAATTGAAAGTAGAAAGAGGGAAGAGCATGGAAAAGAATATTTTAGCACAGCAAAAAGCATTCTTTCATACGGGTAAAACAAAAGCACTTACATACCGATTGGACGCATTATATACATTAAGAAGTTTAATTAAGAAGAACGAAAACAGCATAGCGGAGGCTTTGCAAAAAGACTTACGGAAATCATTTTTTGACTCCTTTTTAACAGAGATTGCTGTTTTACTAGAGGAAATAAAATTTACAATTAAACATGTGAAAAAGTGGTCGAGACCTGCAAAAGTAAAATCATCTTTAACTACATTCGGTTCAAAAAGCATGATTTATCCTGAGCCATATGGTAATACATTAATCATTGCACCATGGAACTATCCTTTTCAATTAGCGATTGCGCCATTAATTGGTGCAATCGCTGCAGGCAATACAGCAGTCATCAAACCTTCCGAATTAACACCTCACACTTCTCGTTTAATTGCTCATCTTATTGAGGAGCATTTTCCAGCTGAATATATTACGGTTGTGGAAGGTGGCGTGGAAGTTAGTGAAAATTTGTTAGAAGAATCTTGGGATCATATTTTCTTTACTGGGAGTGTAGCAGTTGGTCGACACATTATGAAAGCAGCCGCTAATCATTTAACACCTGTTACGTTAGAGCTGGGAGGAAAAAGTCCAGCAATTATTCATCATGATGCCCAAATAAACCATGCAGCCAAAAGGTTAGTATGGGGGAAATTCTTAAATGCTGGACAAACATGTGTAGCACCCGATTTTGTTTATGTCCATCAAGAGATTCATGACAAGTTTCTTAAGGAAGTTACAGCTCAGATAGAAAGTCTCTATGGAGAGAATGCAATCGAAAATACGGCTTACACAAAGATTGTCAATGAGAAGCATTTTAAGAGGCTTGCTACATTTTTAACTAATGGTCAATCTTTTTATGGGGGGAGAGTGGATGAATCAAATCATCTGATCGAACCGACCATCTTAACTGAAATTAATTGGCAAGATCCAATTATGCAAGATGAAATTTTTGGACCGATTCTTCCAGTATTGAGTTATAAGGAATTAGATGATGTCATAAGCAAAATAAATGAACAGCCGAAACCGCTGGCACTTTACCTTTTCTCAGATGATAAAAAAGTCCAGCAAAAAATCTTGCAATCAATTTCCTTTGGTGGTGGTTGTATCAATGATACAGTCATGCATTTAAGTTCCCCACATTTACCATTTGGTGGTGTAGGCAATAGTGGAATTGGATCTTATCACGGACGGGCAAGTTTTGATGCATTTACGCATTATAAAAGCGTCTTAAAGCAAACAACAAAAGTGGATTTTCCATTTCGGTATCCGAGTGAAAAATCATTAAAGCTATTGAAAAAGCTAATTAAATAATGAATAGAGAAGGGCTAAATGAGCAGAATAGACATCTATCTCACTTAGCCCTTCATTTTATACACGAACATAATATTCCTATGACCATTCAATTAATTAAAGAACGTAGCCATATACGCTAATAAAGTGACAAAGCGTTCCTAATAAGATAAAGATATGAAAGATTTCATGAAACCCCATATGTTTAAATTCCATGAATTTAGGTTTGACCGCATAAATAACGCCACCGATTGTGTAAAATACGCCCCCTTGAATTAACCATACGAGTCCTGCTGTACTCAATGCTTTACTTAATGGGAGGAAGGCGATGATGATAACCCAACCAAGAAGAATATATAAAAAAGTGGATAACCATCTAGGACAACTAAACCAGACCATTTTAAATAATACACCAAGAATGGATGTCGTTATAACGAAAGCAAATAAACTTATTCCTAATACGCCATCAAGTGCGATTAAACAGAAAGGTGCATAAGAACCAGCAATTAACACGAAAATCATGGAATGGTCAACTTTTCTCAAGAAAGCAATAACTGTATGTTTTGCTCTTACCCCATGATAAGTGGAGGAAGCGAGATAAAGTAACATCATACTAATACCGAAAAAAGTAACAGAGAATATGGCAATGTTTGTTCCGTTATGTAATGATGCTTTGATGATTAACGCCAGTAAACCTATAAATGACAATATTGCGCCAACGAAATGAGTTAAGCTATTGATGGGTTCTCTTATAAACGACATGATAACACCCCTAATAATATTATAAGTAGTTTTTAATACTACATATAATATTACTACTAACTATAATATATAGTCAACATTTACATTTCTATTGATAGGATGTATGATAGGAAGAAAAATAATGAGGGATAAAATGATGGAAAAACAAGAAAGAATCAGACAAGGAAAGCCGATTCGCATGGAAGACATTCCGTCTATCGCTTTATATATGGATCAAGTCATACAACTGTTTGAACAAAACTACCATTCTTATAAACGAAATGAAGATGAGAAAATCTTAACAAAAACAATGATTAATAATTATGCCAAAGGAAAACTATTACCACCCATTAAAAATAAGCGCTACAGCAAAGAACATATATTAACGATGAGCCTTATTTATCAACTAAAAGGCATTTTATCGATTCAGGACATTAAATCAACGTTAGAAAGTCTGAACGAGGAAGTGCAAAAAGAAGAGGTGAATATAGAAGACGTTTATGATATGTATGTTGACATGATAAATGAGAATGAAGAACAATTTAATGAAAATGTTGACTGGATGGAGAAATCGATGGCTCAAAATTATAATGAAAAAATCTCCCAACCGAACAATGAAATGAAAGAGGTATTAATGATTAACTCATTGGTCCATATGAGCAATCTTTATCGCCGGTTAGCTGAAGCAAAAATTGATTCACTTTCTAGGGAAGAAAATAGGAAGTGAATCAGATTCTCACCCCATATACATATTTAAATATTGAAGCTGTACCAACATGAATAATAAGCTAAAGATGATAAAAGAGGGATGAGGAAGGGTGCTCCGTACCATAACTAAAGCCAAGCAACGCAGATTTCTAAGTACGACCCTGTATGAAAGAGAACAATGGGGTCGAAAGCAAACATGTAAACTAGTTTTCATGTTTGCTTTCGATGATCAAAGTTCTTAAGCGTTTATTTCCTTCATTACATTCGCCACATGCTGATAAGATGCTTTTCTTTTATCATGGTCATAGATTTGAGCATTGACGATGATCTCATTGGCGCCAGTTTCGCCAAGGAATATTTCAAGCTTTTCTTTCACTTTCTCAGGACCACCAATAATGGAAGAACCTAATTGTTGTTGTAATAATTGTTTCTCAATAGGTGTCCAAACTTCGTCCATATTCTCAACAGGAGGTAACATCCTTCCACGTTTATTACGCATCATGCCTAAGAAAGATTGGTAAAGAGAACTTGCTAGGTATTGTCCTTCTTCGTTTGATTCCCCTGCAATGATATTCACCCCAACCATTACATAAGGTTCTTTTAATACATCAGATGGTTTAAAGCTCCGGTGGTATAGATCAATTGCTGGTAGTGTATTGTCCGGTGAAAAATGGCTAGCAAAAGAGAATGGCAAACCTAACTGACCAGCAAGTTGCGCACTATAACCACTTGAACCGAGTAACCATATTGGAATATTCAAGCCTTCTCCTGGAACCGCTCTAACTGGTAATGGTTGTTCTGAGCGGGAAGGATCAAAGTAAGTTCTTAATTCTTCCACTTGTTGAGGGAAATCTTCGGCATCTGTTCGTCTTGTCCTTCTTAATGCCGCCGCAGTAAGTTGGTCAGTACCTGGCGCACGACCTAGGCCTAAATCAATTCTTCCTGGGTAAAGTGATTCGAGTGTACCGAATTGTTCAGCAATCACTAAAGAAGAGTGATTTGGTAACATAATGCCCCCAGATCCTACTCTAATTGTATTGGTAGCGCGGGCAATATCACTTATAACAATAGATGTGGCTGAACTAGCAATCCCCGGCATATTATGGTGTTCAGCCAGCCAATATCTCGTATAACCTAAGTTTTCTGCATGTTTGGCTAAATCGCGCGAGTTCGCTAATGACTCACTAGGTGATCCACCTTCAAGGACTGGTGCTAAATCTAAAACAGAATATTTTATCGTTGACATCGTTTTCAGCTACTTTCTTTTTAGTATCTGTACATATTGTAGCAACTTCTATTATATGAATGAAATTATCTGCTTTAAAAATGAATGATTCGGTTATTAAAATGTTATCTGATATGATCATTAAAGCAAAGCTCATTTAACCGTTTGTCTTAAGAGTAAATAGTTATATTAAATGGTTTGTAGTATGAAAAAGAGCATGTCAGAGCAGTTCTGCATGCTTATCTTTTCGTATAAAAATTTTCTGTGAAATAAGGCTGGTTATCGTCATTAAATGCCACGCCAACACCAAGAAGCTGGTAATCTTCTTTAAGAATGTTTTTCCTATGTCCAGCAGAATTCATTAAGCCTTCATGGGCAAAAATACTACTAAATTGGCCATAGGCTAAGTTTTCGCCTGCTGTTCGGAACAGAATATCATCCGCATTCATCCGGTCAAACGGCGATTCACCTTTTAAGTTATCGTGACCGAAATAATTATTAACAGCCATATCAGCACTATGATCTCTAGCTGTTTGTCTCACGGGATCATCCCAAGTTAGTGTAGGTAAATGATAATTAACTCTTTCAGCATTTGTTAAATCAAATAACTGGAATTCAAAACCTTCCTTTAAAGCTGCACTTTTTTCACCATAGAATCCAACTTTATTAAGTTCAAGCTCTTTAGCAATTAATTGAATGGCAGTTACTTGGTTATTTTCATGAATATCATAGAAAACCGTTAAATAACTATCATCGACCTCATAAAGTGCATAATTACTGTCGGTTGCATATTGATAATTGGTTATACCTTTACGAATCGCGCTAATCGGTTCCCCGAATATCTCTGTTACTTCCTCTTTTGTCATATTCATTTGAAAGCCGTTTTTAGAAGTAATTAAATCTTGATTCGTATAGATGCCATTAATTAATTCATTTTCATCATAAGAAATCATGATGAAGTGATGATAATTATCATGATAAGCATGCCATTTACTACCGTATTCATTTGATGTAATTCTTTGTGGGGATCCTAATGTATTCTCAACTTCCGCTTTCTTCTCACCGATTTCAAAATTATAGACTGAAATTGTTTGGCTATCAGGTTCAGATAATGCGGGCTTCTCGACTGATTCCTCTTCTGCCGGAGGAGAGTCATTAGGTGAAGGCTGGATCCATTGTTCAAAATTGATAATCATTTGATTAAAAGCAGTAACAGCATCTTCTGTAAAGCCTTGAACATCTTTTTCTTCAATAGTTGATTGAATTTCTTTCAAGTGTTCGCTGGTTTTATCCCCTAGAGCTTCACGAATTGACGGCCAACTTATATAAATAAGTAAACATATTAAGAAAAATATACTAATCTTTTTCAAAATAGAATTCCTTTCTAACCTTGATACTACTCTTTATTGCCTAAATTATAGTCTCGTTAAACATAGGTAACAACTCATTTGACTTATCCATAATTACCCACTAAGGATATATTTCCTATTATTTACAGAATAACATAATCTGTTTATGAAAATATAGTTTTGTTTTAAAGAAAAATATTTGGGCTTTCTCATAGTAGGAGGAGTCATTGAAATGGAGAGATAATACACCGAATAAACTGGGAATGGGACCGCTTTTAAGAAGATTAACAGAGAAAGGGGTAAGACATAACTAAATGACCTAACCTCAAAGATGAACAATAACAAATGAAGAACTATAAAAAATCAGTTGCAAAAAAAGTCTGTCCTCTTGCACTACAGCCACTCACTTTCCTTCTATTTCTAGTCGGAGTCGAGTGTCTTCCGCTCCATTCCACTATTCTATAGGATATAAATCACACAAAAAAACCGAATGATTAGAAGTTGTATGCTCATAATCATTCGGATATATCCTTAGCTAGAATACAATACTTCTCTTCCAGCTTCTTTTAGAGGGTATTATCAGGTGTATTTAGTCTTTAAGCATTTGCATTTTGTGTTCAAATTTTTCAAGTTTTCTTTTTAACATCTCCATTTTCGATTCCAGTTCATCTAGACGAAAATCTACACGATGATGATCATTGTCCATTGTAACTAATAATTCATCCACATGATGCGCTTTTTGCTGATTTTTCATTTGATAAAAACCCCTTTATATTGAGGGGATACTCGCCCCTACGAATTTATTTTTTCCACTTTTGCCACCATTTCTTTTCTTGCTTACTCGCTGCGGCATCTCGGAAAGACAGCATCATATCTTGAAATGCGTCTTCTCGCTCACGTAATCGATGTAAATATTCTTCATGTTCTTTTCTCATTGTTTCGACATAAATATCACGATCTGCATTCATACTCTCTTTTAATTCATTTATTTCATTGCTAAATTCTGTACCTGTTAATTCTTGCGAGCTAGAAATATAATGAATCATTGTTTTGAACTCTTCAGAGGATGCTTCTGAGGATTCGGTTATTTTGTTCGTGATATAGTGCATCTGGTCTGTCGTTCGCTTCGACTGTTTCGCAACTCTTTTTGACAAGGTTTCGAGCGCTCCGGAGCTTTGTTTTGAAGCATGCTTCCATTCGTCAGTCATTTCTTGAATTTCTGCTTTCGTCTTCTCGTTGGATTTATAGATGGAGTCTGAAATGGTTTTAACTGTATGAAGCGAATTTTTGGAAAGCTCCATTTTCATTTCTTCTACAACTTCTTTTTTAAAGTTCGTTTTTAATTCTTGCTTGATCTCTTGTAATAAATGGTCCTGGAATTGTGTCATGACCATAGATAGCTGTTCGATATTGAGAGGATGATGATCTTGCTCAGTTGTTGCTTCATGTAGGATAGGATTCAATGATGTTTCTAAGGGGTTCTCTTGTTGGTCTGCTATTGACTCTGAATCAAGATGTTGCTTAAGTAGTCTGCGAATCATTTTTTGACTTAAATTTTGATTACGCATCTTTTTGACGGTATCTAGTAAGCTAATTTCTTCATCTGTATAATATCTTGCCCCATTTTTTGATCGGGGAATGACTAATATATCCTTTAAATCTTTTTCCCACTGTCTTAATGTTCCCGGCGGAATATTTAACTGTTTAGATACTTCATTAATGGTATATGCTTGCATAATTTGATTCATGAATAACTCCCTTTCATCATAGTGTAATTTTTCATGTTTCGGAAGGGGATTCCGAACTACATAATAAATTCCGTATAATTAGCTATTCCGCATCGTAGCCCGTCTTTTCCTGCCTGCTGACAAAAGATATCAAAACAAGACGTTATTCCACAAATGTAGGCACTTTATAACGAAATTGACTATTTCGACAATGAATTTTGTAGATAAAAAATAGATTTACGAAGGAATAGGTAAATGGTCCTGAGGTGAGGATAGATCATTTAGGATAGGCAAAAAGGGTCACCAACTGGTTACCCTTTTACTCTCTTATATCGTAAAAATAGATATTTTAAACAAGGAGGTACAATAAAGAAGATGAAAAATACCCGAAAGAGTTGATAGCCGGTTACAACAGCCAACTGTGCGTCGACTTCATGGGCAATAATAGCCATTTGATCCATTCCACCAGGTGATAAACTTAAGAAGCTTGTAGCAAGGGAAAACTCATAAAAATGACTAAGAAGAAAGCTGAGAATCATTGAGATGACGATTAATAAAGCGCTGCTAAATACACCTAAACTTAATAATTTCCATTTGTTTTCAAGCTTTTCTGGATGCATCATGAGACCAATGTTAATACCAATAAAAACTTGTGCAATCTCAAGTAAGCTGTTAGGTAAAGCAGGACCATTAATATTAAGCAGTGTCATGAGGCTTGTTGCAATAATAGGTCCGAGAAGAAATGGGGTTGGTGCGTTCCATTTTTTAAAAATAATAGCTAAAATAAATGATAGAATCATAAATGGAATAATGTCAGGTAATAACTGCTGCCAGCTAGCTGTATGTTCATAATCCGGTAAAATATTCCTGCCATTATGGAAGGACGGACCAAATATGAGAAAAGGAACAAAAAAGATAATAAGTATTAATCTTACTACTTGTAAGAAAGTAACAACAGTCACATTCATTCCTTTTGTTTCTTCAGCTAATACGAGCATTTGTGACAAACCGCCAGGAATACTACCAAGCAATATCGATGGATAATGGATACCGGTTAATTTTGCAATGAAGAATGAAGTAATTAAACTGAACCCAATAATGAGTACTGTTAAAAATAACATGGAGGGTAGTTGGTGCAAGATGAACACCATCGCCTCTTTTGTTAATGAAAGGCCCATACTGTATCCAATTATAAAGATCCCGATGTTTCTAAAATATTTTGGCCAGTACAACGTCGTCTTTGATAGTATAGAATAAAGCATAATACTTGTTATGGATCCTAATAGCCAGCTTACAGGGATATGAAGTAGGGTGAAAATGCCCCCACCTGCTACGGCAATAGTAACTGCTAGCAATAGTGAATAGCTTTTGTTCATGTGCAGACCTTCTTTTTCTTATGAGAAATTTCGATTCTGGAAAGATATGTTTATCATACCATAGACAATAACATATTTTTAGTAAATGCTTAGGTGAGACATCCTAAAAACAGGAGGAGAGACCTTGCTAAGAAAAATAAAGAAAATAAGTAGTAGTCATGAAAATACCTATCCTTTATCCATTCCCACGATTGCATCAATGGATGAAATTCAATTTAAGTCACCTGTAACGTTCTTTGTAGGTGATAATGGTTCTGGCAAGTCAACCTTATTAGAAGCCATTGCCCACCAATGCGGTTTTAATGTGGCTGGAGGGAGTAGAAGTAATAGTTATGAATTACATGCCTCCGAATCTTCCTTAGCTCCCCACATTAGGCTTTCTTGGATGCCGAAGTTAACAAATGGCTTTTTCTTAAGAGCCGAATCTTTTTATCAGTTTTCTTCACATATTGATGAATTAGAACGGGAATGCCCAACAGGATATAGTGGTTATGGTGGCAAGTCGTTACATGCACAATCACATGGAGAATCGTTTCTATCACTCTTTCTGAATCGTTTTGATGGAGAGGGTATTTATTTGTTAGATGAACCTGAAGCGGCATTATCGCCTGCAAGGCAGCTTGCTTTTCTTAGAATCATGCATGATATTGTCTCAGCAGAAGAGAGCCAATTAATTATTGCCACCCATTCTCCGATACTACTTGGCTTCCCTGGAGCAACGATTCTAAATTTCGATGAAGGTAGCATTGCGGAAACAACGTATGAAGAAACAGATCATTACCAAATAACGAAATACTTCTTGGAAAATAGAGAGCGATATTTACATGAAATATTTAAAGAAGAAGACTAATCAATACCTTGCTGTATAAACAAGGTACTGATTAGTCTTTTATGATCTTAAAGTTCATCAAAGATCAGTCATCGTGTTTTATAAGATTACCCATCTTGTCTTTAGAAGAACCCAGCAATTATGACCACCGCAAACAAACATGGAAAATAAAAGACATGCGAGAGTTATAAGGAACACACTACTAAGAGTCATGCTTATGCTTAAGAGAATGAAATCTGGGTCTACCTACATGCAGGGTAGGCCCAGATTTATTCTAATAATGACTTTAATCCATAGACTTGTAAGGGATTTACACTTGTACTATTGTTATATATCGTTCATAAGTGATAGGTAATCCTTTAACGGTTTGATGTTTCTTGAAAATGTTAGTGATTTCTTGTATGTCGGAGCTAACTACTTGATAGATTTCTTCTTTTTGTCCAAAGCAACGATAGTGGATGAGATCAAGCGGTGAATGTAAATATTCAATCGTATGATACGGGTGAATTTCAAATTTCTTGAAAGGAGCCTTTGTAAAGATCTTTGTGAGATGTTGTTGAATGGGTATGTTATGTTGGTTGTTTGGAAAAAGTTTAGGAAACCAGTTTGATAACTCTTTTCCCTCATTTTCACCAGGGTGCAACCCTAAAATGAGCCCTCCTTCTTTTACGTAAAGAGGTAATTGATGATAAATAGATGTTGGCCCTTTGCGGATAATGGCAATATCAAAGAATGCTCGTTTAAAAGGAAGTACATGTTTTGAATCAGCAACAATAAATGATGTATTTTCGGGCTTTGTCTTCATTGCCGTCTGAATAAATTGCATAGAAGAATCGGCCCCAATCATTTGCTTGGCATATAAAGCATATTTTTTTGTGAATCTTCCATCCCCGCAGCCAAAATCAAGGGTAACTTTATCTTGTGTAT
Source organism: Cytobacillus sp. FSL R5-0569 (assembly GCF_038007265.1). Classification (NCBI taxonomy): domain Bacteria; kingdom Bacillati; phylum Bacillota; class Bacilli; order Caryophanales; family Bacillaceae; genus Cytobacillus; species Cytobacillus sp. FSL R5-0569. The sequence goes on along the minus strand of NZ_JBBOWW010000001.1, from coordinate 2,617,766 downwards.
GCAAACAGACAAGTTGATCAAAGATATTCTCTGCTATAGGTGAATCAATAGTAGATTGCCATGGGTATATGTATGCATTTCCGTTCTTGCTTATTTGCCTATACCATTCGGGAGAGTGAGGAGAAAGCTAATAATTGGATAATGTAGGATTTTTCAAATGAATACCTCCATATGTATGTTGGGTAATAAAAAGTCAAAAATTTCAAATAGTAATCTATTGTAAATTTTCTAAAAATTTAATTGACATAGTCAAGAAGTAACGATTATATTATTCTATATCGGAAACTTCGTTTTATAGGTAAAACATTCCAATTTTCTTTTGTACTATTAAATATATACGCATTGGAGGGTGATGTCGATGACTAATGAACAGCTGGAAGTGATGAGGGCAATACAAAAACTAAAAGCCAAGAAGCTTCCTTGTGCGCTAGCAACAGTTATTAAAGTAAAAGGATCAGCTTATCGAAAAGAAGGGGCAAAAATGCTAATCGATGCGGATGGAGTTACTGTTGGATTAATATCGGGGGGCTGTTTAGAAGCAGATGTAGCAGAAATAGCCAAGGAAGTAATAAAGACAAAAGCTCCAATAATTAAAACGTATCATTTAGATGAAGACGAGGTATGGGGGTTAGGTCTTGGCTGTCCAGGAACGGTTCATATCTATATTGAACCTATAATATATACAACACAGAATATTGAGGAGGTGGATGAATGTGCAAAAGAAATTGGCGCCTTTTGACGCTTGGCTAGATGCGATTGACCAACAACAAGCTGCTGTTTTAATGACCATTACGGAAGCTAGTTTGTCACAAAAAAATTATCGGATTTGCTATCTGGAAAATCAATCCCCTATTGGATCTTTCCATGACCAAGCATTGGAATTGGCTGCTTTATCCATTGCTAAAGAAAAGTTAGGGCAATCCAACCCGCAATCAGAAAGTTTAATGATACAAGATGAGAATGAATTAGATGTAGACATATTCTTCGATGTATTTGTTCCATCACCTACTTTGATGGTGTTTGGTGCAGGACATGATGCGATACCTGTTGTTAAATATGCAGCAGAATGCGGGATGAAAACGGTTGTCATTGATCAAAGAAGCCTTTATAACAATGAAGAAAGGTTTCCTCATGCCGAAAGAATAATAGCTAGACCAGAGGATTTCACAGCATGTATTCGTGTAACAAATCGTACATATATTGTCGTTATGAATCATCATATTGAGAAAGATAAGCAGACATTAAAATTTGCCCTGTCTTCACTGGCTCCTTATATAGGCGTCTTAGGACCGAAATCACGACGTATCAAAATCCTCGATCAGCTTTATTTGGAAGGTTGTCACTTCACGTATACAGACTTACAAAGAATGCATAGTCCAATTGGTCTTGATATAGGAGCCGTATCCTCTGAGGAGATTGCTATTAGTATTGTTGCTGAAGTGATAGCAGTTAGAACAAGACATAAAGGAGGCTTTCTACAAGGTGCGGAATTTATCCACCAATCATCATAAACGTCCAATGAAAGCAATTATTCTCGCAGCAGGGTTATCTACGCGAATGGGGCGGACGAAGCAGTTGCTGCCATTTAAAGGGACAACTATGCTTCATTATGTCATTGAACAAGTATTAAAGTTACATTGTAAAGAAGTGATAGCAGTTATTGGTCATGATGCAGTTACCATTATGGAAAGAATCAAGATAAACAATCCTTCCTTTTCTTGGGCTTATAATTCGGATTATGCCAATGGTCAATCGTCTTCACTGTACAAAGGACTTACCCAAGTTGCCTTTTCAAAGGAAGATGCACTTGTTTTTTTAGGAGACGCCCCCTTTATAGAAAAGGAAACTAGTGAAATGATTATTCAAAGAGGGCAACAGTTAGCGAGAGAGAAGAAACATCCAATATCTATAAGGCCATCATATGATCAAACGCCTGGCCATCCTGTCTATTTTGCAAACATCAACAATACAATGATTCATTCGATTCAACAACAAAGTGGGAAGAACTTTATTCAGACCATCCCATATAAGGAAGAAATTGCAGTGAATGACCGCGGTATTCTATTAGATATAGACACAATAAAAGAGTATGAAAAGCTAAAATAATATATTGGTTTTACATTCAAAACAAAAAATAGCCTTATTTATCTAAAACAATCTTATTTACATATTTATGTTTTATATAAAAAACGATATTTAGTTAACGAAACAAAAACATCCGCATTTTATTGACAAAATTTTTCGAAAAAATTAATATTATTACTATTAGCACAATTCAAAAAATTATAAAGGGGAGAAAATAATGATCTTATCAGGTCAAGTGAAAATGAAAAAAAATTATAAAGATGTTTGGGATGCTCTTCACAACCCTCAAATATTAGAAAAAGCTATTCCAGGATGCAAAAGCCTAGTGTTAAAAGAGGACGGAACCTATGATGTTGAAATGAAATTGGGCATTGCTTCAGTTAAAGGGGATTACAAAGGAAATGTAAAACTTGAAGATATCGAAGCACCTGTACACTATCAATTAATAGCAGAAGGGAGTGGAAAGCCAGGATTTGTTAAAGCAAAAATGGATTGCTATATTACTGCAGTTGATGAAGAAAAGTGTGAAGTTAAATGGGAATGTGATGCTGAAGTTGGCGGCATGATTGCAGGTGTAGGAAGCAGAGTAATGAGCGGTGTGGCAAAATTTATTGCTGGAAACTTTTTTAAAGATGTGGAGAAACAAATCACTTTACAAAAGGCGTAACGAAAGGGTGGCACGAGCATGAAACCATCAAAATTTAAATATTTAAAACCGTCAAGTGTTAATGAGGCACTAACCTATCTAGAAGAATACGCAGATGATTGTAAAATCATTTCTGGAGGGCAAAGTTTAATACCTGTACTGAATATGAGGCTATCTACCCCTGAGTTTTTAATCGATCTGAGCGGTATAAAAGAGTTAAATTATATTCGTGAAGAGGATGGATATATCGCCATTGGTGCACTGACAAGGCATGTGGAAGTGGAAAATTCACTATTAATTAAAGAAAAATGTCCATTGCTTATTGACGCAATTAAGTGGGTAGGTCATAAACAAATTCGCAATCGTGGGACAATTGGTGGCAGTATAGCTCACGGTGATCCTTCGGCAGAATTACCGTGTGTATTGACGACATTAAGAGGTGAGATTGTTATTGCTTCAGTGAATGAAGAGGAAGTTGTCGGTCCTGAAGATTTTTTTCTCACTTATCTCCTGACTTCATTACAAACAAATCAATTAGTGAAAGAAATCCGCTTTCCAATTATGACACAAGGAGAGAGAGTGGGGCATTCTTTTGTAGAAGTGGCGAGGAGACATGGAGATTTTGGCTTAGCAATCGCTGCAGCAGTAATTGAACTAGATAATCAAGGACTTATTCAAAAGGCACAACTAGCTGTAGGTGGTGTCAATCCTGTTCCTCTTATAATAGAAGAAGCTGAGGAATTATTAATAGGAAAGAAAGTAACGGAAGCTTTGTTAAAAGAAATCGCTGAATTAACGAGTGAGTGTGTGGACCCAGAAGGAGATTTGCACGGAAGTGCTGATTATCGCAGGGAACTTATTGGGACCCTATTAAAACGTGCAATAGAAGAAGCAATAGCAAGAGCATGGGAAGGAGAAGAGAAGGTTGGATAAAGTGAATATTTCTTTAAATGTAAATGGAGAAAAAGTGGAAAGAGATATAGAACCTAGGCTCTTATTAACAGACTTCTTAAGAGAAGAATTATTTTTAACAGGCACACATGTCGGTTGCGAGCATGGGGTATGCGGGGCATGTACAATACTTTTAAACGGTGAAGCGGTTCGAGGTTGTTTAATGCTAGCTGTTCAAGCAGATGGGGCAACAATTGAAACGGTTGAATCACTTGCTGGTGAAGATGGTCAATTAAATCCTCTTCAACAAGCATTTACGGATTGCCATTCCCTCCAATGTGGATTTTGCACACCAGGGTTCTTAATGACACTAACGCAATTTACGAAAGAAAATCCCAATCCGACAGAAGAAGAAATTCGAGAAGCCATCTCAGGGAATCTTTGCCGTTGTACAGGCTATGCCAATATTGTTAAAGCAGTAAAGCAAGTTACACATCAAACGGTATAAAAGGAGGGAGAAACATGCATAAATATATCGGAAAAAGCATGCACAGAAAGGAAGATTATCGCCTTTTAACTGGAACGGGCATGTTTGTAGGCGATATTAGTTTAACCAATATGGCAGAGGCAGTATTTGTAAGAAGCCCTCATGCACATGCGAAGATTGTGGACATAAATATAGAGGCTGCAAAAGCAATAGAGGGTGTTTATGGGATATTTACTGCAAAAGATATTGAAGACATCAAACCATTGACGCAATTTGAATCACATTGTTTTTTGCCACCCAATTTAGTTGAGGCTATATCGCCAACAATCAACTTTAACTATGAAGATATTTTGGCTAAGAAGAAAGTTACATACGTTGGCCAATCTGTAGCAATAGTTGTGGCGAAAAATCGTTACATCGCCGAAGATGCAGCTGATCTAGTTGAAGTAACGTATGAGCCGCTACAACCCCTTGTTGACCCATATGAGGCACGAAAAGAGGGTGCACCTCTCATACAAGAACATTTAGAAAATAATATTCAGTCCCATTTTCATGTGACAACAGGCAATGTTGAGCAAGCATTTGCCGAGGCGGACTATATAATAAATGAAAAAATTCGCACCCCACGACTCGGATCAAATCCGTTAGAAACAAGAGGAGTAGTGGCGAAATTTGATACAAGAAATCAAGAGCTGAGAGTTTGGTCGTCTTCGCAAATGCCTTATGAAATCAGATCTACTTTAGCACATTGTTTGTCATTACCCGATTTAAGTATTCGTGTTACAGCACCTGATGTTGGAGGGGGATTTGGACCAAAAGGAGGTGTTCACCCAGAAGAGATTGTTATTCCTTACTTGGCTAAAAAATTGCAGAGGCCGATAAAATGGGTAGAGGACCGAATGGAGCATTTAACAAGTGCAAGGCAATCTAGGGATCAAATCCATGATGTGAAAGTTTCATTTAAACAGGATGGAACGATTACGGCAATTAAGGATTTTTTTGTGATTGATAGTGGTGCTGTTAATTTCTTCGCCTTAACTTGTGCTTATAATAGTGCCTATCATTTAAGAGGAGCTTATAAAATCCCTAATTATGATAGTGAATGTGAAGTCATCTTAACGAACAAAACACCTAATGTCCCATTTAGGGGGGCAGGTAGACCTGAAGTAGTCTTTGTAATGGATCGAATTATCGATATCGTCGCAAGAAAATTAAAAGTAGATCCAATCGAAATTATGAAGAAAAATATGATCCAAGCTGAAGACATGCCTTATGATCAAGGAATTCTTGTAAAAGATGGTCATCAGCTTATTTATGATAGTGGCGATTATCCTGATGCATTACGCAAGGCAGTTGATTTAGTTGACTATGATGCTTTTAGAAAAGAACAAGAAGAGAAGAAGAAAGAAGGTAAGCTAGTTGGTATCGGCATCTCTTCTTACGTAGAAGGTACGGGCGCAGGACCTTATGAAGGGGCACATATCTCTATTGACCCTTCTGGTCATGTAACAGCTTATTTAGGCTGTACCCCTCAAGGTCAAGGGCATGAAACAGTATTTTCGCAAATTGCAGCAGACGGATTGGGTGTAAACCCGCAAAATATTACTGTTCGAGTTGGAGAAACAACTGTGTTGCCAATGGGTCAAGGAACTTACGCAAGCCGAAGCGCAGTAAATGCAGGTTCAGCTATTTATGAGGCAGCATTAAAAATGAGAGAGAAAGTGTTAAAAATCGCTGCACATTTGCTGAAAACGGATGAAGATTTAGTCATTGATGAAGGGAAAATATATGCAGAGACTTCTCCTGAAAAGTTTGTCACCTATCAAGATGTTGGGCGAGCGGCGCTGCCTGCTAAATTAGGGAATTTACCAGAAGGCATGGAAGCAAGCTTAGAAGTAACACATTATTTTGCCCCTCCAACGGTTACATTTGCTGCTTCGATTCATATGGCACAAGTGGAGGTTGATAAAGAAACAGGTTTTGTAGATTTACAGAAATATAGTGTTGTACATGATTGTGGTACTGTTATTAATCCGATGATTGTTGATGGTCAAGTGCAAGGCGGTATTGCACAAGGAATTGGTTCAGCTCTTTACGAAGAAATCGTCTATGACCAAACAGGGCAATTGCTTACCGGTACTTATATGGATTATTTATTACCAACATCGATGGAAGTACCAACGGTGGCAAAAGCACACCAGGAATTCAAATCAACAAGAAATCGCCTAGGGATAAAAGGTGTAGGTGAGGGGGGTGCCATCGCGCCACCAGCTGCAATAGCAAATGCAATTGTAGATGCACTTCATCCATTAGAAATTAAAACAAATGATTTACCTATCAGTCCAAATAAGTTAAGAACATGGATTAAGGAAGCAGAGGCATCTTTTCAAGCACTACAAACAAATTAAAGGAAAAAAACAGGTATCTTCCAAAGGATTTTGTGGGAAATCCCTTTGATTGCAAGATACCTGTTCTATCTTAAAGATTACTAGGACAGCCATCAATAAGAGTGTATTTATTATATCACTCTTCTACTAACATGCCAATTTTCACAAGGAGTGATTCAACTATGCAAAAGGCAAATGTACTTCACGAAGAAAACATGACAAAGGCAACAAATGCTAGGTGGATTTATATTTCACTACCATTAATGCTACTGTTCACGGTTTCAATGATCGATAAATCTAATATTAATATACTATTTGCAGAAAGACAGTTTTTACAAGATTTAGCTATTAGTGATAATGTGATCAAGGGAACATTAAGCTCTGTCTTTTTAATTACATACGCATTAGGGCAGTTTTTCTGGGGATTTGTAGTCGACCGTATCGGCGCGTTTAAGAGTGGGATGATTGGTATAGCCATTTGGGGTATAGCGATGATTATCGGTGGAGTAGCTACATCGGTTACGGCATTATTATGGTCAAGAGCATTACTAGGGGTAGGTGAAGGTGTTTTATACCCCATTGCACTTACCTTAACTGCTAAGTGGTTTCCGCAACAAGAACAAGGGAAAGCTCAGTCTTTTTGGTTTACAGGGAATGCAATCGGACCAGTTATTGGTATTCCAGCGATCGCATTAATTGCCGCCTCTTTTGGATGGAGAGAAAGTTATTTCGCACTAGCGATTATTTCTTTTATTTGTTTGGCCATATTTATTTTTATGATTAGAAACAAACCATCTGAACATTATGCAACTAATGCTGCAGAAGTGAACTATATAGAAAAGGGACAAGGAGTGAAAAAGACTGCTAACATCGATACAGGAAGTGTTAAATCTGTTTTAACTAGTCCTCTGTTCTGGATATTAACAACAGTATATGCTTGCGTTTCAATCGGTTTTTTTGGATTTTCTACATTTTTGCCAAGCTATTTAACAGAAGCAAAGGGGATTGATTTTGTTAATTCAGCTATGATTAATGCAGCGGGTTATGCTCTTGCCATCATCGTTCAATTAGTATGTGGCTATCTTTCTGATAGATGGATGAAACGGGCTATATTTGTCGCCGTAGCAAGTGTCATCATCATAGGCTGCTTCGTAGGCTTCTTATACACTACGAATACTACAGTCGTTATTCTACTTACAATTATTCTATTAAGTGTATTATACATGCCAGCACCGATAACCATGACGATGCTCCATGAAGTCGCTTCATCCCAAGTGATGGGGAGAATAAGCGGTACATTCGGATGTGTATCTTATTTAGTAGCAGCTGCTGGGCCAATGGTTGTTGGCTTTTTCAGTACAACAACAGGCTCTTTTACAGGCGGTTTTATGGCGTTAATTAGTTTTATCGTTCTTTCGCTTTTATTATGTGTGTATTTGATGAAAAAAGGTTATTGATATAGATTTTAAAGAAATTAAAAAAGTAGAGTCGTTCTGAACGAAGAGAACGGGCTCTATTTTTTTTAGAAACCTTAATCTTGTGATAAATAAATCCAATTTTTTTCATCAAATTCTTCTATTATATAATTTGAACCAATACTTTGTAGGATTTTATTAAAGGATTTTATATCGTCTTCGTTCTCATACAAATCTTCTTGAATATATTCCTTCATAATAAAATTTGTTAAGTGAGTATTGTTAACGAAGTCCGAAAAATATGATCGTAGTGTTTCCGAATCCTCTTCGTTTAACTTTTCATCATTAATAATAGAAATTCTGAAAACATTTAGTATCTCAATATCTTCATCTTCCATATAACATAGCGGCTCTAGTTTTTTATCATCATTTGTAAATGGTTTTCTAGTATCTTCAATGATTACATAAGATAAGAAATGTTCTTGCGTCCATACATGAAAGATTTCTAAATCACGTAATTTTAAGACTCTACGAAGTGATAACATAAACTTCCTCCTTTCCATATTAAGTTAATGGCTGTACTAAAGTAGAATTTTTTCTGTTTTTTGTTCCATTGTTTGCCCAGTTTTTACCTTAACAGGCACTCGATAGCTTCCTAATGTCGCAACAATCACACCACAAATAATTAAAAAAGCACCTATGATATCTCGAATGGTAAATGCTTCACCAAGAATAATAACAGCTAGACCGGCAGCGAATAGAGGTTCTAGCGAAAACATTAAACTCGTTTGTGTTGGTGATGTATGTTTTTGTGCTACTGCTTGGGAAATAAAGCCAAAGGCACTACATAGGATCGCTAGTCCAAGTATACTCATCCAAGCAACTGTGTTTTGGGGTAGGATTGGTGATTCAAAAAAGCTACTTAAAACAAGAGCGAGTATACCAGCAAAGCCGAGTTGCATGATACCAACTGTAATAGGTTCATGATTCTTAGTGACTCTTCCAATAATCAAAATATGAATAGCGTATGCGAGAGCGGAAAGCATACATAAAATATCGCCGTAATTGAATGATAATGATTGTGTAATTGTCATGATGATAATACCAACAAATGTAATGATGATGCCAATTCTAACTGGCACGATTGGTAACCTTCTTTGCAGAATACTTTGGATCACCGGAACGAATATGACCGTCATACTTAATAAAAATCCGGCATTAGAAGCATCTGTCATCGTCAAGCCAACAGTAACTAAAGAGAACACAAGTAATAATAAGAAGCCTAATAGAAAACTGTAAAATAAAAGTTCCATATTAACATGCCGTAAAGAACGATAAAAAAAGGTAGCGGCAATTACAAAGGCAATTAAACATCTTAATGCGACAAGGTTAAATGGTTCAATCGACGCGATTCCCATCTTCATAAAAATATAAGATAATCCCCAGAAAAAATTCACCACCACTAAAAGAATCGTTGCTTTCGTATGCATACTCATAACCATTTCTCCATTCTCATGATTTTCTACATGTATTATAATGAATCTATTAACATTAATAAAACGAATCTTTTTCATTGTTTATATGAAATAATTTCATGAAAAGGAGTAGCGAGATGAGTTTAGTTAAATATGAGATTTATAGCAAGGTTTCTGAGCTTCAAAGTTTTACGAAAGCAGCAGAAGTACTAGGGATGACACAATCTGCAGTCAGTCATGCGATGGCTAATTTAGAAAAGGAATTAGGTTTCACGCTTTTTCATCGTTCAAGAGGTGGGCTAACATTGACGAATGAAGGAAGAAGCATGGTTGTAAGTATTCGTAAGGTGTTACACTATGACGAACAAGTACAACAAGAGGCAGCAAAAATAACGGGTTTGATGAAAGGAACAGTAAAAGTAGGTACATTTACGAGTGTTTCATCTACTTGGTTACCCGAAATCATTAAATCAATGGAGCAAAGTTATCCTTATATCCGTATTGAATTAATTGAAGGAGATTATGAAGCGATTGACCGTTGGATTCTTAATGGAAAATTAGACTGTGGCTTTATTAATGTCGATAGCTCCAGTCATTTTGATGTTATTCCGTTAAAAAAGGACCGTTTGCGTTGTATTGTGTCAACAGATCATCCTTTTTCAACAAGAAGTGAGATAAGCGTACAAGAGTTAAAGGATATTGCTTTTATCATGCCGACATATGGGGGGTACCATGAAGTAAAAGATTTATTTGCTAAAGCGGAGATCCAACCAAATATTCGCTTTGAATTAATGGCGGAAGATTCAATTAAGTCAATGGTTGCTCATAATTTTGGTGTAAGCATATTGCCAGAATTATTATTAGAAACCATTCCTAAAAATTGTGTGGTAATGCCATTAAAGGAAGAAAGCTATCGCATATTAGGATTAGCGATGAAGTTTAATCTGTCACCAGCAGCCAAAAGATTTGTAGAGATCACGGAGAGATGGTTGGCGTCGTTTTATTAAATCCTCACGCCTCTAGTGAAAACCTGTAAGAGACGTGGATTGAAAACGATACTTTTATTTAATGGTTACTTCTAGTTCAATATCTACATTGCCTTGTATGGCGCGCGAAATCATGCAGGATGCTTCTGCTTTTTTAGCTAATTTCAGAGCAAGATCTCTGTCACGTTCATTATCACGGTTAGTAAGTACGATGGTTGGTTTATGAATGATTTTCTTGTAAGTTAAGACGCCATTCGTTTCGTTAACAATTGCAGTTGATTCCATCGATAAATCATTTTTCTCTACTTTACTTCTTTCCATCATGGCAGCTAAGGTAATGATATAACAAGTGGCAGCAGCACCTAGAAGCATTTCATCTGGGTTAGTCCCTACTCCTGGACCGTTCATTTCAGGTGGAATAGATACTTTTGTACGCAGTTGTCCACTTTCGATTGTTCCGACGCTATTTCGTAATCCTGGAAAGTGTGCTTTTAAATGAAATTGATGATCGGCCATTAGTATTCCTCCTTCAAACTATACGTAAAAACTATAGCAAATCACAAGGCTTTTATCAAAGACAAACTTCCTATAGAATAAGAAGGGACAGATAGAGAAAAAGGGGAGTTTAGCAACATGAAATTTGTGTCATGGAATGTAAATGGTTTGCGTGCTTGTGTGAAGAAAGGCTTTCTCGACTTTTTTGCAGAAGTGGATGCGGATGTGTTTTGTATACAAGAATCAAAGCTTCAAGCGGGTCAAATAGAATTAGATTTAAATGGCTATCATCAATATTGGAATTATGCTGTTAAGAAGGGCTATTCAGGAACCGCTATTTTTACTAAAGAAAAACCTCTATTTGTAAAATATGGCGTAGGGGAAAACGAAGAACAAGAAGAAGGTAGAATTATTACGTTAGAATTTGAAACGTTTTACCTTGTAAATGTATATACACCGAATTCAAAAAGAGATCTTTCCCGATTAGACTATCGTTTACAATGGGAAGATGATTTAAAAACATATTTGCTTTCGTTAGAAGCGGAAAAACCTGTGATTTATACAGGGGACTTAAATGTTGCACACCAAACAATTGATTTGAAGAATGCAAAGTCCAATATTGGAAATTCAGGATTTACTGATGAAGAACGTGGGAAAATGACAAGTCTCCTTGAATCAGGGTTTGTCGATTCTTTCAGATACCTTTATCCAGAAAAGACGGATGTCTATACATGGTGGTCGTACATGGCCAAAGTGAGAGAGCGGAATATTGGCTGGCGAATTGATTATTTTATCGTGTCGGAAAAATTAAAAGCACAAATCAAAGATGCCGGTGCACACTGTCAAACAATGGGTAGTGACCATTGTCCGATTTTCTTAGAATTAGATATATAAGGAAAAATGAAGTGAAGTCTAATAAGGCTTCATTTTTTTGTGTTGTGCATATTAATCGACAAAGGAAAAACCATTATCTAGGTTATTTAAGGTTTAAGTTAAGAGAATCAGTTGCATAGAAGAATGATGAATCAGACTCGTTAAGAAATGACGGAAGATAAACATTATATTTTACAGCAAACCTTGGTTGGAGATGATAACATACAGAACCGAGCAATCTATTGTGGAACTAACAAAATAAAATTAAATAGATGTTAACTAAGCAAACAAACTTGTGAAAATGATGCGAGAATCTTTTTCCTTTAAATAAGAACCCTTGTATCTATACAAAAAAAATTCATTTGTAAAAAATCTATTTACTCCCCTCAAACTTCAAAGGTTTTCTGGATACTTTTTCTAGTTCTGCTCATACTAAAGGCAATGATTGTAGGAGTGAAGTCAATGAATGAGACATCGGTCGTTATTGTAAGGTCGATTATTGCTTTTGGTACATTACTTATATTTACACGATTTTTAGGTAAACAAACAGTGAGTCAAATCACATTCTTTGATTACATTTTAGGTATCTCGATTGGTTCTATGGCCGCAAATCTTTCAGCAGACATCGCGACAGATGCTTGGCCATATTGGGTGGGGCTGTTTACATGGACGGTTCTTGTATTATGTCTGCAAAAAGTAACAATGAAGTGGCGACAAGCATCAATCTATTTCGATGGGGAGCCTGTCATCGTTATTATGGATGGGGAAATTATGGATGAAGTTATGAAGAAACTGCGTTACCGTATCTCTGATCTCCAAGAACAACTAAGAGAAAAAGGGATATTTGATTTAAAAGAGGTAGATTATGCAATTGTAGAAAAAGATGGGCAAATATCCGTGTTAAAAAAAGCGGATTATTTACCAGTTACCCCAAGAGATTTACAGTTAAAGTCTACATATAAAGGAATAGGGACGGAATTAATTTATGATGGTGTGCTTGTCCGCAATAATTTGCAGCAATTGCAAAAATCTGAGGAATGGCTGATGAAAGAATTAAAAAATCGTGGATATACAAAAATTAGTGATATCTTTCTAGCGATTATTGATAGCAACGGGATGCTCTTTATTGACGCTTATCATGATAAAATGAAAAAACCCGTAGATATAACAGATTTTAAAGGATTGAAGTAAATGAAAGAGTTTATTCTTTATAAATTGATTCCATTACTTATATTGGCTATTTTTATTTTTACAATGAAGTCTGGAGATTTTCTTAAACAACCACTTGTTGATGGCGATGATGTAATAGGGACGCTTTCTTTAGTTGAACAATCAATTCACGAAGGCGATTGGAAAAGTGCAAAAAAACAAATCAATAGAGCCAAAGAAGGGTTTTTAACTGTTCAGATGCGAGTGCAGTTTTCTGTAGAGAAAAATGAACTGAATCAAATAGGCACAAGTTTAAACCGAGCAATTGGCTTTATTGATGTTCATGATAAGGGAGGAGCTCAGGCTGAAATAGAAGAAATCAAATTTGCATGGGAGGGGTTAGGAAAATAAAATAACAGTAAGACCTTTAAATAAGAGAAAGAGGAGAATGATTGATGTTGGCTAAGAAAAAAGTAGTTTTAACAGGAGGGGGATCAGCGGGGCATGTTACCCCTAATCTCGCCCTTATTACAGAATTACAGAAAGAAGTCGATTTTTTTTACATAGGTTCGAAAACAGGCATTGAAAAGGAGTTAATCGCAAAGACCGAGGTCCCTTATTTTTCAATTTCCAGTGGGAAATTAAGAAGATATATAGACTTAGAGAATGTAAGGGATATCTTTCGCGTCATGAAAGGTGTAATTGACGCAAGGAGAATCTTAAAACAGATAAAACCTGATTTGCTTTTTTCAAAGGGTGGATTTGTCTCAGTCCCCGTAATAATTGCTGCTAAAATGCTAAAAATACCAGCATTTATCCATGAGAGTGATTTAACACCCGGATTAGCAAATAAAATTGCCCAACGGTTTGCTGAAAAAGTGTTTACTTCGTTTGAAGAAGCGAAAGCTTATTTTCCGCGAGAAAAAGTGTTTGCCATTGGCTCACCAATACGGCCAGAAATATTTAACGGCGATAAAAACACGGCCCTAAAGTTGCTTCATTTTTCTAGTGTAAAGCCAATTATTACTGTTATGGGTGGTAGTTTAGGTGCCAAAAAGATAAACGAACAAGTTCGCAAGGAGTTACCAAATCTATTAGGTAACTATCAAGTTGTGCATATTTGTGGAAAAGGTCAAGTTGATGAAAGTTTACTAGGGAAAGCAGGTTATAAACAATTTGAATATATTCATGAGGAATTACCACATATCCTTGCCGCTACTCATTGTGTAATCACAAGGGGTGGATCCAATGCGTTATTTGAATTCTTAGCACTAAATATGCCCATGCTAATCATTCCCCTATCTAAAAAACAAAGTAGAGGTGATCAATTGTTAAATGCTGAGTCTTTTGCACAAAAAGGATTCGCTAAAGTAATCGAGGAAGAAGCAATTGGTTCCTTATTACAAACGTTAAGACAAATGGAATTGGATAGAGCAGAAATGATTGCTAGTATGAGCAAATCTCCTTTGACGAACGGTTTAAAAGTTATAGTGAATGAGATTAGGGAAAGGTAATTGTTGCAAATCTATTTGAAAATGTTTGTCAAAGCATGGTATAGTATTCTACGGATAAATAGGAAATAGACATCTAAAAAAGGATGTTGTAAATGGGATTATTTAATAAAATTTTTTCAAAAAAAGAACAAGTTACGATAGAATTTTGTGAAAAGAACCTCGATCGTTTTTATACTGATGAAGACTTTGCACTTTTTGGCCCTTTTCTTTCTAGTAAAGAGGTATCTTACAAACAATATGAATGCCAATCACATTGTAAGCAATGCAAGAAAAGTCCATATGCAATAGTTAATGGCGAGTTTATACAATGTGAAACACCCAGTGAACTATTATCGCAAATGAAAGAACAGAAATAAGCAGGTGGAAGAAATGACAGAAGAAAATAATCAATACCGCGTCTTACTCTATTATAAATATGTAACAATCGAACACCCTGAAGCCTTTAGTAAACATCATTTAAAAGCATGTCGTGAGCTCGGATTAAAAGGAAGAATCCTTGTTGCCAAAGAAGGTATAAACGGTACGGTTTCAGGCACAGTGGAACAAACAAATGCGTATATAGATATGATGAAAAACGACAACCGCTTCAGTGATATGGTCTTTAAAATTGATGAAACGAATGGACATGCATTCAAGAAAATGCATGTCAGACCTCGTAAAGAAATAGTGACATTAAAACTTGAGGATGATCTCAATCCTAATGAGATCACAGGCAAATATTTAGAGCCAAAAGCATTCTTTGAAGCAATGCAAGCAGAGGATACTGTTGTTATTGATGCAAGAAATGATTATGAATATGATATCGGCCACTTTAGAGGGGCGATTAGACCGGATGTTGAAGCATTTCGTGATTTACCTGATTGGATACGTGAACATAAAGACCAACTTTCTGGGAAGAAGATTTTAACATATTGTACAGGTGGCATACGTTGTGAAAAATTCTCTGGTTGGTTAGTAAGAGAAGGTTTTGAAGATGTGAATCAGCTACATGGTGGCATTGTCACATATGGTAAGGACCCAGAAGTTCAAGGAGAACTATGGGACGGTCAATGTTATGTATTTGATGAAAGAATCAGTGTGCCAATTAATCAGAAAGAACATACCATTGTCGGAAAAGACTATTTCACTGGTGAATCTTGTGAACGTTATGTCAATTGTGCTAATCCTGAATGTGATAAACGTTTTATGACGACAGAAGAAAACGAATATAAATATTTACGGAGCTGTTCGGATGAGTGCCGCACACATCCTGATAATTTATACGTGAAAGAAAAGGGTTTAACAGATGAAGAGTGGCAAGAGCGATTACAGAAGATAACAATTGACGCATAAGAAAAAGGCTCATAACCAAAAATGGGAATGGGCTTTTTTCTTTGATTAATCGATGATGGGGAATTTATGAGGATCTTTAAGGTAGCCAAATGCCATTTTGATTTGTTCTTCCGTATTTCGATTAAGGGATAGTGGAGGTAAGTTGTTTTCAGGAAAAAAATCAATCGCTTCGGTTTCTATTCCGCAGGTAGCTTGTCCGCCCGTAATCTCACATAAAATAAATATTTTATAATAATGGAAGATTTGTTTGGGATGCGGGTGCTTATTCATATCCAACAAGGCAATGAGCTTCTTCGCAACACAAATAAAACCTGATTCTTCTTGAATTTCTTTTATAACATTCTCACTTGCAGATAAGCCAACATCACAAAAACCACCTGGTAAGGACCATTTGTTATCAACATTTTCTTTCACTAGCAATATTTTGTTTTTCCTGAAAACAACGCCTCGTACGTCAATTTTCGGTGTTTGATAGCCTGATTCATTACTTAATACGGCCACAATTTCGTCTGTTGATTGTCCTGAGTACTCACCTATGATCTCAGCACTCAGTTCTTTTAACTGCTCATACCTTTCAATATCATAGATATCTTTTGAAAAAGCTAAGCCTGATTGTGCAATCGCTTGGATTTTCCTCGCCCATGTTAACCACTGGTCGCTCATTATCTCATCCCCTTTGATAAGCTTTACACAATGTTTATCAATCATCCAATTCGGTATTTGCTTGTAGTTGAAACTCCGTCGTTTGGTAAGCTTTAGATGTTTTCGGAAATCCCTGATTCTGATGAACCTAACATAGATTGGCATTCATGATGAGAAAGTGTACGCTCATTAAATGTTAAACATCTTGTTTAACGCAGCGTTACAATTTAATGTGTTGGCTAACGTACCATCGAAATAAATGGAGGACTGCTTTCATAAAGTCACCCTCTCACTCATTTTATCCCAAGTTTAACAAAATAAGGTGGAAATAAGGAGTTTTATTTTCTAGTTACTTTTTATACTTATTAGTTGAAAAAGTAGATAAGGTATTCTAAAATATAGAGTGTAAATAGATTTTACATATTAGGAGGAATTCAAAATGGCTAAACACGAATTACCAGCATTACCTTATGCAAATGATGCGCTTGAACCACATATCGATGCGCAAACAATGGAAATCCACCATGATCGTCACCATGCAACATATGTAAACAACTTAAATGCTGCATTAGAAGGACATGACGAGTTAGCTAGCAAATCTATTGAAGAACTAATTGCTAACTTAGACGCTGTTCCTGAAGATATTCGTACAGCTGTACGTAATAACGGTGGCGGACATGCAAACCACAGCTTGTTCTGGACACTTCTTTCTCCAAACGGTGGCGGTGCACCAACTGGTGACGTTGCTGGTGCAATTGAAGAAGCCTTTGGTAGCTATGATGCATTCAAAGACCAATTCGCTAAAGCTGCAGCTGGACGCTTCGGTTCTGGTTGGGCATGGTTAGTATCTGAAAATGGTCAATTATCTATTACAAGCACACCAAACCAAGATAGCCCAGTAATGGAAGGTAAAACACCAATCCTTGGTCTTGACGTTTGGGAGCATGCTTACTACTTAAAATATCAAAACAAACGCCCAGATTATGTTCAAGCATTCTTCAATGTTGTGAATTGGGATGAAGTAAACAAATTATTCGCAGCATCAAAATAAGGATGTTGATCAGGGACCCAAAATTTGATTTTGGGTCTTTTTTATATGCAAAATGAGAGGGAAGAAATAGTTAAGAATTTACTGATGTAAAAGTAAATACCAAAAACACCAAACACCTGAGGAATATAGAAAAAGAATAGCAAATAAAAAAATATGCATAAAACACCTATGAAAACAGTTAAGAGGAGTGGACAAACAGAAAATTTATTCCATATTGTGTAAATGTAAGTGAAGGGAATATACAAATAATTGCAAGATATGAGGGATATTGAAGGGCTTAAAAAGTGATAAATGTACACTGTTGTTCTTATAGGGATGTATCACAATAAAAGATAAATACATAAAAGAAACTAAGTTAAAAGTAAAGCCTAGAAATCGAAACTGGGTGAATATAAAAGAAAAACTATTACTCTAGCAAGTAATAGTTGAATCAATTAAATTTAATTTTAAATTGACAATGATCATGGCCTTCTGTTTTGCATCTTACACGATGCACTTGATTTGTGTTTAATGCTTGCTTGAACAATTGGGTTTCACAATGACAAGCTGTTTTATACGATTGGGCAATGGAAAGAATGGGACAATTAAATTCTGTAAGCTCATATTCGTCTGTTCCTGTTTTCAACAAGTATGCCATATAGCCTTTTTCATTTTGTATGTTTAATAATGTTTGCATTTTCATATCAGGGGCTTGTTCTTGTAATCTATGTTCGTACTCTTCCACTAGTCGCTTTTCTCGTTTAATAAATAAGTTTTCAATCGCTTCACTGCCATATAATTCTTCAATATCAAAGAGAAATTCAAGTGATAGACCTTCATAATTTTTTGGAAAATAATGTTCGCCTTTACTTGTTAAATAGTAGAACTGAGTCGGTCTACCTAAGGCTTGTTTCGTTTCTTTGGACGCGATTAAACCGCTATTCTCTAATCCGGTTAAATGTTTTCTCACCGCCATATGGCTAATATTCAGGCGCTCCTTAAGGTCGTTGACAGACATGGAAGACTCTTTTTTTAATAAAAATAACACTTTATCTTTTGTTGATTCAGCATGAAATTCCATTCTATCACCTCAAGTATAGTCAATATTCGCGTGGCAATGGCCGGTTTGACAATCATACTTATTATACTATATTGTATAAAAAAACTTAAGAGATAATCATTGCCAGCGGAATTTTTAGAGAAATAAGACATTTCGATTGAGTGCTCATTCAAACATTTGAGATAAATAGTTTAGTAGGGGGAATAAAATGATTTATCCAATAACCATACCGACAAAAAGTGATTTGCGTTCTTTTAATTTTTTTCTCGTAGAAGGTAGTAAAGGATTAACTTTAATAGATGCTGGAATTAATCATGAAGCATGTTGGCAGCAATTTCTTCAACTATTACAGCGCCATCAATTTCTGTTGGAAGATATCAATGAAATCATCCTTACTCATTCACACGAGGATCATACAGGCTTGATTACTAGAATTATTGAAAAACACAACATCCCCGTTTATGTTCATGCTGAAGCGATTCCTCGGTTAAAGAGGGAAAAGTCATTTTTTGAAAAAAGAATTTCCTTTTATGAAATATTATATCGTGAAATGGGTTGTGGCAAGGAAGGTGAAAAAAGAGTACAGCAGCTCAAGAATATCGTCATAGAAAAACAAAACGAGGGATTGCATGCTGATTATAGAACGTTAAGTGAAAATGATTATATTATTAATAGAAAAGTAATTGAAACACCAGGACATGCTCCTGATCATATCGCTTTAATAGATGAAAGAAACAATGTGATGTTAGGTGGTGACCACCTTATCGCCCATATATCAAGTAATGCTTTAATTGAACCTTATATGAATGGTGAAAGAAGAAAGACGGTCCTTGAGTATGTGGAGTCACTGCAAAAATGTTTAACCTATGATATTGACTATTGTTATAGTGGGCATGGTGAACAAATAACGAATCCACATCTACTTATACATAAAAGGTTGAAAGGGATAGAAAGAAAAGCTGAAAAATTCCTATCCTATGTTTCTGAAGCAGAAAAAACAGCGAGTGAAATTGCCCGGTATTTTTACCCGGACAAATATTATACGCAGTTCAGCCTTGTTATGTCAGAGGTAATTGGTCACTTAGATTATTTGGAAGAAAAGAACAAAGTAGAGAAGGGAATGGAAAATGGAGTTTGGCGGTATAAAACCGTTAAGCACATTAAGTAGAAAGTTTTTATAGGGGAAATGGATTTTCTCATATGGAACATTTTATGAGGTCCAATCCCCCTTTAGCTCTGTTCTCTTAATATTAAATAACTCCATATACAACTCTCTCTGTCAATGATAGATTAATATCGTAACTGCATAGTTAATCTCAATTTCTGGTGTTGGATTAGACAAATACCTAAATACAATAGGTAGGAGACGGGCAAAGGGGATAACAAGCTTTGCATATGATTGGGTTGCTAATAGTAAGCTTGAAAAATCACTTTTTCCGCCTAAAATAATGGTAATAAATACCTCATTTTTACTAAAAATGTGAAAAATGAAGGAATATGACTATATTTAAATAGGGCATAGGAAACTTAATTCCAACCATTGATTCCTTTATGTTTGACGTAAGCTTTTCTTATAAGTCTAAGCAAATGAAGAAAAGTCTAAATAAAGGGTTGAAAGGAGCAGATTTACTATGGGAGTGAAAAGAAAGCTTGCATCTGGGATGATGTCAGCAGCACTTGGATTGGCTCTGGTTGGAGGAGGAACATTTGCCTATTTTTCCGATGAAGTAACGACGAATCATGTATTTGCTGCTGGCACACTAGACTTATCAATTAATCCTGAGGTTGTGTTTCAAGTTGAGAACATCAAACCGGGTGACACAGTCACGAGAGAGCTTGTTTTAAGTAATAGTGGTTCGTTGCCAATTGAATCCGTTCACCTGCTCACAAATTACCAAGTATCGGATGAATTATCTGATAATACAGAAGATTTCGGCAAACATATTCGTGTAAACTTTTTGTGGAATTGGGAGAAAGAGTCAGAACCTATTTTCGAGACAACTTTGTATGAATTAAAGAATATGGACCCTGATATTGTTCAAAGAGACCTATGGGATCCTTTATGGAAACAGAATAGTGGCCTAGCTCCAGGAGAAACAAATGAGATATGGGTACAATTCGAATTTGTTGAAAACGGTGAAGATCAAAACCAATTCCAAGGGGATCAGTTAGATCTAGAATGGGTATTTAATGCTTCACAAACAGCTGGTGAGGAGAAGTAGAGTAAATGAAAATAAGCAATGGGGAGGCGTTTTTGCATGTCGATAAAAACGAAAGTATTATCAACAGCATTCATTTTAGGGATGCTAGCGAGTCCTATTCAAGGGCAAGTTTATGCAAATGAATCACAAACCAAACTGTATAGCGAATCATCTCAGCTTACTGAGCATATGAAGGTAAGTGAGACTGTTGAGCCTAAACAAATACTTGAAAGCTATCTACTTTCTAAAAGTAAGCAATTCAATTTATCTAATAAACAAATGAGCGAAAATTTCACAATAAAAGATTATGAATTTATTAAAAATGAAAACTTTCATCACTATCGTTTGCAACAATTATATAAAGGTATTCCTATATATGGAGCAGAACAAACTTTTAATATTAGAAAAGATACTGATAAAGTTACTTTTTATGGTGAAGTCGTTTCAGACATCGATATTGACCTAAAAGCTACAACCGACCAAATAAGTGAAAAAAAGGCTATTTCCATTGCAACAGCAGGAATAGAAGCATCAATTGGCGAAGTAAACCAATATGATAGTGAAATAACAGCAGAAAAATACATTTACAAGTTTAATGATAACTATTATCCTGTTTATCTTGTGAAAGCTTCCACCACCTCTCCGGAAGTAGGGTATTGGCATTACTTTGTAAATATAGAGACTGGGCAGATTATTGATTCCTTTAATGCAGCAAATGAAATAACGGCATTTGGTTATGGTGTATTCGGAGATAAACAAATGTTTAAGGCATCTTACATTGATGGTTTGTTTAAAATGTATGACCAAACAAGAGGTGATGGGGTCATTACATACGATTATGATAATAATATTAATGAAGATATTGTTAGTAGAAGTAAGTTATTTACCGATGGTGCTGCAGTTGATGCTCATGCCAATTCTCAAAAGACATACGACTACTACCAAAAAACCTTTGATCGCAACTCTGTAGATGATCAAGGGCAAAGATTACTCTCCCGTGTCCATGTTGGGGATAATTGGAACAATGCTTCTTGGAATGGTGTATATATGTCTTATGGAGATGGTGATGGTATTAGATTTCATCCGCTAGCTGGTGGTCTCGATGTGGCTGCACATGAAATGTCTCACGGTGTCATTCAACATACAGCAGGGTTAATTTACCGCAATGAATCAGGTGCGTTGAATGAATCATTTGCTGATATATTCGGTGCTATGGTCGATCGAGATGATTGGATTATCGGTGAAGATATTATGGCGAATGGGGCGATTGGATTACGCTCTATGGAAGACCCAGCTAGTTTAATTGAGAATAGAACACAACAACCTTATCCAGATCATTGGGATAGAAGGTATACAGGCTCTCTTGATAATGGTGGTGTCCATATTAATAGTAGTATTAATAATAAAGCTGCTTACCTTGTCTCTGAAGGGGGAGAGCATTACGGAGTGGAAGTAACTGGTGTTGGCCGAGAAAAAACAGAACAAATTTATTATCGGGCCTTATCGGTTTATTTAACACCAAGTTCAACATTTGCCATGATGAGACAAGCTGCCATCGATGCTGCAGAAGATCTCTATGGTGAAGATTCAGCGGCAGTTACTGCAGTTGAACAAGCTTATAACGCTGTTGGCGTTCAGTAATTAAAACATGCTGGGGAAATGATCTTTGTTCCCCAGCCCTTGAAAGAAAAGGGGATATAACATGAAGCGCAATGGAAAAATTGTTTTATTACTCTCTGTTCTGTCTATCTATTCTCTCATTTTGACTTTCCATTCAGTTTTAATAGGACAAACAAAAGCAAGTTATACATATTCAACCTCCGTTGATGTAAATGTAGAGAGTAAAGTCTGGTCATCTAATGCAGAAGTAGGCGATAGTGAGAAAAAACGAGAGACAGAAAATGAGCATGAAAAGGAAAATGACCAAGGGATAGAAAAGCAAGAGGATGAAAAGATGCCAAAAGAAGATAAGCAACAGCAGGAGGAGCAAAACGAAAGTACTGAAGAAGAAGAAAAAAAAGTCGATGTTGAACATAACCAAGAAGAACTGGAAGAAGAGGAAGTTAGTAACGAAAAACCATCTTCTGATGACGAAATTGAACAAACACTGGAAGAAGAGGAAGTTGAATAAATGAGAAAGGTACTTAATTGGTTTAGTACGGCTTTGACAGTTTTCTTAATGGTGATAGTTATCGTGTTAGCGGTTGTTGTTGTTGTTGCTAAAGCATCAGGCGGGGAACCAACAATTTTAGGGTACCAATTAAAGTCTGTGTTATCTGGTTCTATGGAACCAACGTTTCAAACAGGTGCAGTTATTGCCGTTAAACCATTAGAGCAGGATGAAAAGCAATCTTTACAAAAGCAAGATATTATCACTTTTCAAAGTGAAGAAGGTCCTGTTACCCATCGTATTCATAATGTTATCCATAGTGGCGTGCACACCATGTATGAAACAAAAGGAGATAATAATAATACAATTGATAAAGATCTCGTACTTTCCGACAATGTAACAGCTAAGTATACCGGCTTTACTATCCCTTACGCAGGCTATTTTACACAATTCGCACAGTCTAGGGAGGGAAGCGCGTTATTATTAATTGTTCCAGGTGTTTTCTTACTTATATATGCTTTATTTTTAATTATAACGGGTTTAAAGTCCATTCAAAATCAACAGTAAGGAAACCTCACGAGAACAAATACCTAGGAGGTTTCTATTTTATATTTCTTATCGATTGTTACTAGGTATTGAGATCAATTTAAAGTAATAAATCGTGTTGAAGCAATATAAATGATGGAATAGACCACATTAATCGGGAGTGTATAAATTCAACTGATCTAACGATAATGTGTCATTCACAGCTAAAGGTTTCAGGAGAAAAATGAAGATAAACGCCGTGCTATATGCACGGCGTTTATCTTATATTTACACTTTTACCGACTTTTTTCCTGTCGTTTGCACATCTAATACATCTAGTAAGAAGACAAACACTGGTATACCGACAATAAGTCCCCATACGCCAAAGAAATGTTCGCCAAAAATCAATACGATAAAAGTATAGAAGACAGGTAAATTGGTTTTTGATGACATTAGCTTTGGATTAAGTATATATGCTTCGATTGCGTGAATAATCATAATAACGACTAATAAATAAATGACTAGCATGAATCCACCAATCGTATATCCGATTAAACTTAATGGCACCAATGATATAATCACGCCCGCAACTGGTATTAAGCCTAAAAAGAAAATAAGAATAGATAGTCCCATTAAATGGGGGAAATCCATTATCCATAGTGCAAATGTTGTTAATGCACAGTTCACAAGGGCAATAATAAATTGTGCCTCAATTACTTTGCCAAAAGTTTGAACAAACTTAGAACCAAAGTAAGCAATCTCATTATAAAATGGTGCAACTTTGCTATATTTGAATTTGTTTGTAAAGGCCATCAATTTCGGCTTCTCTAAAACGAAGAAAATACTTAAAATAAGTGAAATCAAAAATTGTATGCCAAATGAACTTATATCAGAGAAGTATTTCAGTAGAACCGTGACCCCTTGTTCTAAATAAGATGATATTTCATTTCGTTCATATAATTCAGTAATATAGTTCATGATAATATTGTCGTGCTTTTGGCTAAAGAAGCTTTGCATTTGTCCAATCAGTTGCGAGATTTCAAAAATAATAACTGGTAAATATCTGCTGATTCCAACAGTAAATATCGCAATAATGAATAAGTAAAGACCGATTACTGTGAATTTTCGATTTATGTTCACTTTCTTCAAGACAAGATTTACTAAGCGGTCCATTAGAAAGGAAATAATAAACGTAATAAGGATGACATTAATCATACTTCTCATTAAAAATAAAGCGAATACGAGAATTGCAAAAATAATAACTCTTTTAATCCCGCTACTTTGTAACCAATTCTTGAAATTTTCCATTTTCACATTCCCCCTATAAAATCTTCAACAATAAAGCATCTTTTTATATAAGGAGATTAGATAAATAACTGGATTGATACTGGACGGGTAGTTGAAATCGATCCTGTTTTGATTGTTGGTTCTCCTGAATGATGCTATGGGGTTCTTCTAAGCGAACAAAATCATTGATTTTATGTACAATAGGATTATTTTCTTCTGGTATAACCATCTCTGTAGGCCTTTTAAATGTAGCAAAAGTAGCCTTTATTTGAACATCATCATCATAATGTAAAGAACGATGCTCGTTTATATCCTCAGTTAAAAATGGCGTAATGAACATATAGCAAATGAACATCATTGATAAACATATCTTATACAAAACCTACATCCTCTCAGTATTTCCTTATATTTATTATTCTATCCTACTTTTTTTTAATTTCATATATTTTTCTTTAGATAAAAAAATATAATAGCTTGTTCTAACATATGCACAATACGTGTCATAAATGTACTAATTGGAATAAAGTGGTTTAGGACAATTCTACTTTCCATCGAATGATTTTAAGTAAGTCATGACAAAATAAGAATTCATCAAATGTGTTGAGGTGAAATGATGAAAAGTCATATGCGAAAGATAACTGTCGTTTTCTTTATACTTCCTATCATTGGATGGCTCTTGGGTTTATCGCTATTTCCTAGCGCTTATGCCACATCAGCAGCTCCAGTAAAATTACGGATTCTACAAACAACAGATATGCATGGTCATATGATGGATGAAAACGATGAAGGCGAATCTGTTAGCGATTTTGGACTCGTTAGAACCGCAACCTTAATTAAAAGTGAACGTAATGAAAACAAAAATGTCCTGTTATTTGATACTGGTGATATCTTAGAAGGAAATGCATTTGCAGATTATATATTTCAAACAAGATTGATGCATTTAGGACAAACTCACCCGGTTATTCATGTCATGAATACACTACGGTATGATGCCATGACACTCGGAAATCATGAATTCAATTATGGTATCGGCTTTTTAACAGAAAGCTTAAGAGATGTGACTTTTCCAATTGTAAGTAGCAATATATACAATGAGGATATGACGAAAAACATCTTTGATGATGTTTCATATATGAACCCATATGTGATTCTTGATCGGACATTGGTCGATGCAAATGGGGATGAACGTGCAATTAAAATTGGAGTGATTGGTTTTTTAACCCCCATTGTCGCCGATTGGAATAGTAATTACTTTAAGCAAAAGTTAAAAATGAGGACAATTACTGAAACGGCCAATCAGTATATTCCCCAAATGAAAGCAAAAGGAGCAGATATCATCATAGCTTTGGCTCATGTGGGTGTGAATGCGGATAAGGGCCTTGCGGAGCAAGAAGGGAATAGTGTCAATGAATTAAAATCAATTGAGAATATTGATGTGATTCTATTTGGACATAGTCATAATATTTTCCCAGAAAAACCGAATGAATGGCTTCAATCTCAGACAACACCATTCATTGTTCAAGCGGGGCATTGGGGAAATCATTTAGGAAGAATAGAACTTGAGTTAACTTATGATGGAGAACAATGGATTATTGAAGAAGGAGCTACTTCTGTAATCCCAATTTATAAGCAAGTTAAAGGAAAAAAAGTACCTAATGTCGCCAAAGATAAGCAAGTAGAGGCATTAATGAAGGGTCCCTATAATGAGTTAAAGAGTTTCCACAAGTGGCACGCGCATTGATTGTAAACGGAAGAATGGCAAATGAAAAATCAATATATAATAAAGTGAATATATGAAGGATTTCAGTTAAAAGTTGAGGAGTTTAAAACTCCTTTTTTCTTAGTCTCATTTTGTATAAATGATAACGCTATCGCAAATGTTGCAGTTTTTCCTAATTTTGATAATTTTAAAAACTGTAATCTTTGATAATCTGGCCCGATTTCTAAAGTATGCGCGGAGCCGAACTTCTCTACTTTGGCAACCACTAAAAATCAGGCAAGTAGTATGTTTGTGAATGAACACCTTCTTTAATCATTGTCACTATTTTTTCGTGTTTTGTCTTTAACACCGTAAGATAGATTTCTCTTTTTCTGAAGGCTAAAAGGAAGTGTAATGAACATTTTTAGTTCTTCTGACCACTTTCTTTGCCTTGCTAGAGTTAAAAAAGGCATACCAAAGGATTTGAGTGTAGATAAGTGGATAAATACACAAATTAATGAAAGGATAAAACCAAAAATACCAAAAGCATAACTTATTAATAGAACAGCCATTCTCAAGAAAAAGACATTACCCGTAAGACTGGCATTGACGAGAGTAAACCCTGCGATGGCCGTTATTCCTACAACAATGAGTAGCGTCGGCGAGGTTATACCAGCTCTGATTGCTGCATCACCAATGATTAATCCCCCTATAACTGCAACTGTTTGTCCAATTCCTTTTGGCAGTCTTGCACCCGCTTCTTTAAACAACTCAAACATAATAAAGATTGTAATCATTTCTAATAATGTAGAAAACGGCAAACCCATCTTTGCAATCGTAATAGTGGCAATAAACGGCAAAGGTAATTGTCCAACATTATGCATAACGAGTGCTGTATAAAAACCTGGTAAAAACACCGTCAGGAATAAGCTTAGTAATCGTATCATTCGTTCTACTGAGGAGTAATAAAAGCTAATATTACTATCTTCGGCTGTTTTAACAAGGAAGCTTAAGTTGATGGGGGCGATAATCACAGTCGGGGCACCATCAATAATAATCGAAAATCTTCCTTGATTGAGTGATTCAACAACAAAATCAGGCCGACCTGAGAAATTTGTAAGTGGTAGTAGGGAGAATTTATTATCCACAAGTAACTCTTCTAATTCATCACGACTCTGCAAAATATCGACATCAATGTGATTTAGTTTCTCTCGCACATTGTTAATTATTTGTTCATTCATCACATCTTTAATATACAGAAGTGCAACCCTCGTATTTGACCTACGCCCAATTACAAACTCTTCATTAACGAACGAGGGGGTTTTTAACCTTTTACGTACAAGTCCAAGGTTAGTGTCAATATTTTCGATAAAGCCGTCTTTTGGTCCCGTTACTGATACTTCAATAACAGATTCTTCGGGTTGTCTATTGGGCTCATCTTTCACATCATAATAATAAATACGTTCACGGAAGTTTGATAACACAGCTAATTTACCACAAAATACTTGATTTATTAATTCTTCTTTTGTTAATTTAGCTTTTAAACTGTAATCACTTTGTATGTAGTTATAAAGTTTTTCATTGTCATTATCCTCTTCCATAAAAAAAGGAATCACAAGAGAGTGGACTAACTTTATGTTTACAATGGGACGACAATAGATAATAATCAACTCTCCCTTAGGAGTATGCCGAACAGGAACGCTTTTGATCTGTATATCTGCAGAATGATTAAAAACTTCTGCTAACTTTTCTTTTGTAAAAAGGGATTGATCATACAAGCTCTTTAACCTCCTAGGAATAATTGTTTATTCTTAAAGATATATATAGAAACCATAATAAATTGAATAGGTAGAACAATCGTTGATATGGGTAAGAAATAACGAAAAACAAAATTATAAAATAGGTCTTGGTCTAACGGCATAACAACTGCAATGAATAACAAAATAAAGATGATAGAGATAGGTGTTCTGTTTTTCTCCCCTTTCGTAAGAATTTGAGAGGTGAGGTAGATAAAAAATCCAATTCGAATCGTAGCACCTGATAGCCATTGGAAAATTGCAAAAAAGTCTGTATGAGAAATATATCTTCCAATAGATATGATTCGCCACTCTTCAAATGCTGGGTACCTAAATTCGGAAGCGTATTTTGGACCAAATTCCACTATCGCTCCAATTGCCGGCCCAATCATTAATCCGATAATAAGTACACCCAGAATGATTAAATGTTTAATTTTAATCATTCCTTTCATATGGGGTAGGAAAAATAAAACAAAAGCAATCTCAATAATCGGTAAGCTTGTGTAAAACATCCCTTTTAGAATATCTAGTACACCCTCTTGGAATATGGGTAATAACAACTCATAATGTTTTTTCTTCATATTGGCGAAAGAAACAAAAAATCCTAAAAATACGACTACTGGAAGTAACAAGCGGCTAATAATGGCCATTGATTCTACACCGGAAAAACTACAATAGAAGCAGGCAATTAATAGTACACCACCAATGATCATACTGGAGAAATTCTGCATGAAACTTAACTGTGACCAATAGATAATTTCTTTTGTAGAGACAAAGGCAGAAATTATTAAATATAGGAGTAAAGGGAAGAATAAAATATAGAATTTGAATCTCCCTAATTGTTCACTAATAATTCGAATAAATGGTGTTCCTTTAACTGTTTGTCCCACTTTATAAATAAGAGGGGTGAATAGAATCAAAGGAATAATGGCAAGTAACATACTGATCCATGTATCGCGTCTAGAAGTAGACAATACAGCAGGAATAATTTCAACATGAGCAAACAAGCCGATGCCGAGAATCATAATATAGGCAATGCTAATAAAGCTTAGTTTTTGATTCAAAATTACTCACCTGTTTTTTTCCTTATTGTTTCAGCTATTCCAATTATTATGCGCAGATAAAAATATCTATATATATTTATTATTGTGTATTGATTATCAGTTTTTTTTAATCTAGAATTACTAAGGAATATCTTATAGAAGAAGGAGATTGGAATGTCAGACCAAACTATTATTCGTTTTGAAAACGTAACAAAGCAATATGACAATGACCCGGCTGTCTTAAATGATGTTTCATTTGAAATAGAGCGTGGGAAATTCTATACTTTGCTCGGTCCTTCTGGATGCGGAAAAACGACCATACTTCGCTTAATTGCCGGATTTATTTCGCCATCAAAAGGTAATATTTATTTTAATAATAAAAAGGTAAACGAAGTACCTGCAAATAAAAGACAAGTGAATACTGTCTTTCAGGATTATGCACTCTTTCCTCATTTAAATGTCTTTGAAAACGTGGCATTTGGACTTAGAATAAAAAAATTAAAATCTGAAATGATTAACCAAAAAGTGATAGAAGCTTTGAAATTTGTGAACTTAGAAGGATACGAAAAAAGAGAGATAAAAGAGATGTCAGGTGGGCAAAGGCAACGTGTTGCGATTGCACGAGCGATTGTTAATGAACCTGAGCTTATTCTTCTTGATGAACCATTATCTGCACTAGATTTAAAGTTACGAACAGAAATGCAATATGAATTGCGAGAATTACAAAGAAATTTAGGCATCACTTTTATTTTTGTGACACATGATCAAGAAGAGGCATTAGCGATGTCTGATGAAATTTTTGTTCTGAATAACGGTAAAATAGAACAGAGTGGTACGCCTAATGATATTTATGATGAGCCGATTAACCGTTTTGTTGCCGACTTTATCGGTGAATCTAATATTGTTGAAGGTGTAATGGTTGAAGATTATGTCGTTCAGTTTACGGGCAAAACATTCGATTGTGTCGATGGCGGTTTAAATCAAAATGAAACGGTCGAAATTGTCATTCGCCCAGAAGATTTAGAAATTACTAGCCCTAATGTAGGTAAGTTAAAGGTGAAAGTAGACTCACAATTATTTAGAGGCGTACATTATGAGATAAGTTGTTATGATGAAGATGGCAATGAGTGGCTCGTTCACTCGACAAAAAAAGCAATTGTCGGAAGTGAAATTGGTCTCAACTTTGAGCCAGAAGACATACATGTCATGCGTCTTGGTGAAACAGAAGAGGAATTCGATAAGCGTCTTGAAGCATATGAAGAGGGAAGTTATGAAAGCTAAATCTCGTAATTATTATTTAATTCCTTATGTTTTATGGATTGCTCTTTTTGTCATCACACCAATCGTCCTAGTCGTTTATTATTCTTTTTTTAATATAGAAGGTGAATTTTCGTTAGAGAATTACCAAAAATTCTTTACACCAGTTTATTTAAAAATGACACTTAGCTCCTTTTGGTACGCGTTTTTAATTACATTTTTCACGTTATTAATCGCTTATCCAACTGCTTATTTATTAACAAAAACAAAGCATAAACAACTATGGTTACTCCTTATTATCGTTCCTTCATGGATCAATTTATTATTAAAGGCTTATGCATTTATTGGTATTTTTGGCACATACGGAGCAGCGAATAAATTTCTTGAAGTGATGGGTGTAGCTGGAAAGCAAATTTTGTTTACAGACTTTAGTTTTGTGTTTGTCTCTGTTTATATCTTTTTACCGTTTATGATTTTACCAATATTTAATGCACTAGATGAACTGAACCCATCTTTTATTGATGCTTCAAAAGATTTAGGTGCTTCAAGCTGGCGAACCTTCTCTCGTGTCGTTTTCCCTTTGACTTTAGATGGGGTGAAATCTGGATGTCAAATCGTATTCATCCCTGCCTTATCTTTGTTCATGCTGACAAGGTTAATCGCAGGAAATCGAGTGATTACATTAGGAACAGCTATTGAGCAACATTTTCTCGTGACACAAGATTGGGGAATGGGGGCAACCATTGCTGTTTTCTTAATTATCTTTATGGTTGTCATTATGCTTCTTACTGGTAGAAGAAAGAGAGGCGAAATGAGATGAAGAAATTTAAATGGTCCTCTCTTTATTTAATCATTGTTTTTATGGTTTTATATGCACCAATTTTTTATTTGATTTTTTATTCTTTCAATAGTGGCGGTGACATGTATCACTTTGAAGGGTTTACATTGGATTGGTATAAAGAAATATTTAATGACACTAGGCTACTCATTATAGTATTAAATACAATTATTGTTGCCTTGCTTTCATCAGCAATATCAACAGTTTTAGGGGTAGCTGGCGCTATGGCCATTTATTATGCAAGAAGAAGAAGAACAAAAAATACTTTATTGTCGTTAAATAATGTTTTAATTGTTAGTCCCGATGTCATTATCGGCGCATCTTTTCTCATTTTTTTCACAATGATAGGTATAAAGCTTGGCTTTATTTCCGTCTTATTGGCACATATTGCCTTTAGTGTACCAATTGTTGTCCTAATGGTATTACCTAAGTTAGAAGAAATGAGTACGAGTATCATTTATGCGGCACTGGATTTAGGAGCAAGTCGATTAGATGTGTTAACAAAGGTTGTATTACCTTATATTACACCTGGTATATTTGCTGGTTTCTTCATGGCACTTACTTATTCTTTGGATGATTTCGCTGTCACCTTTTTTGTGACCGGTAATGGATTTTCAACTCTTTCAGTAGAAATTTATGCATTGGCGAGACAAGGGGTATCTCTAAGTATTAATGCTTTATCAGCCTTGTTATTTTTATTCACCATGCTTTTAGTTGTTGGTTATTACTTTATAACAAAGAAAACGAGCAAGATAGGTCGAATGGGGGTTAGAAAATGAAAAACCTCATACGTGCTTTGTCACTTGTATTAATTGTTTCTTTTGTCTTGTTGTATATCGTTCACCGCTTAAATACTGCACAAGGATATACAGGTGAGAACACGATTACTGTTTATAACTGGGGAGATTATATAGACCCTGAATTATTAGACCAATTTGAAGATGAAACAGGTATCAAAGTAATATACGAAACCTTTGATTCAAATGAAGCCATGTTAACAAAAATCGAACAAGGTGGAACTTCATACGATATAGCGGTACCTTCAGAATACATGATTGACAAAATGAAACAGGAGGATTTACTTCTCCCCATTGATCATGCACAACTGCCGAATTTGAAAAATATTGATCCACGTTTTCTTGATTTAGCTTTTGATGAGAACAATGAATATTCTATTCCTTATTTTTGGGGAACAGTAGGTATTCTCTATCATCCTGATAAAGTAAGTGATGAAATTGATTTTAAACAATGGGACGATCTTTGGCATCCAAGCTTGAAAAATGATGTATTACTTGTTGATGGAGCGAGAGAGGTCATAGGTTTTGGATTGAATAGTCTCGAGTATTCATTAAACGAAACAGATAAAGCAAGATTACTGGAAGCGAAGAATAAACTGGATACATTAACACCAAATATTAAAGCCATCGTTGGTGATGAAATTAAATTATTAATGCAAAATAATGAAGCGGCCGTTGCTGTTTTATGGTCTGGAACTGCCCAAGATGCGATGTGGGAAAATGAATCACTGGAATATATTGTTCCTGAAGAAGGATCGAACCTTTGGTTTGACAACATGGTCATCCCAAAAACAACAAAAAATAAAGAAGCGGCTCATCAATTTATTAATTTTATGCTAGATCCGAAAGTTGCTGCGCAAAACGCTGAATATGTAGGTTACTCAACACCGAATAAAGCAGCTCTTCCTCATATGGATGAGGAAACAACGAGTGATGAGCGCTTCTATCCAGATGAAGAGCAAACAGCTAAGTTAGAGGTATACGAGAACCTAGGTAAACAAATGCTTGCTTATTATAACGAACTATTTCTTGAATTTAAAATGCATCGTAAATAAACAATAAAATAAAAAAGAACAGAAAAGATCGTCATAGCAGCCGAAAAGCGGACAAATTTCAATGGTGGAATTTGTCCGCTTTTTTAATGGAAGAGTACAATGAAATGCTTATAAGCAACAAATGCTGTTCGTACTTTATGATTATTTTGGCGAAAACAATGGTGGCATTTAAAAATGCTGAGCCGTTAAATTTATAGGAAGGGTAACGGACGTGAGAGCTAGCCATGCTTGGATAAAGAATAAAGAACTTACTCTAAATATAAAAGAAATATATGGCAGTTGAAACTTTTTCTCTATAAAGCATTGAAATAACTGAAAAATTGTGATAATTTACTATAAATAAGAAGTTAACACTTCTAATATATTGCATAAAAAGTACAGACTTCATTTTGAGGTAGGTGTTCAGGTGAATCTGAAAGAAGTTATTACAGGGAGCTATGAAAAACTTTCGAAAACCCAGCAGAAATTAGCAAGTTATTTACTAGACAATTATCAAGATATAGCCGTATTGTCTGCAAGTGAATTAGGTAAAAAAGCAGGTGTGAGCGAAACCACTGTCATCCGTTTTTGTTATCGAATAGGATTATCAGGATATACTCAATTACAAAAAGAAGTTCGTGAGCAATTATTTCATGATAAAAGCAGTTTGGATTCTTATATTCAAATGAAGCAACCATTTGTTGGCGAACCACATTTTCTTGAAAAAGTGATGAACATGGATGCAGAGCGAATCACACAAGCCATTCAGACAATAGATGAAGCGAAATTTGATTTGACTATTGAGCAATTAAAATCAGCCCAAAAGATTTATATTATTGGTGCAAGAACATCATTTGCTGCTGCAAGCTGGTTAGCATTTACATTAGGGCTTGTGAAGGATGATGTCCATCTTATTCGAACAGAGTCCGATGATTTATTGAAAATCCTCCATTCGATGGATGAAACTTCAGTAGTGGTTTCAATCAGCTTTCATCGTTATGTGAAAAGCACGACTGATTTTACAAAGCAAGCAAAAAGCAGAAATGCCAAAGTTGTTGGCATTACTGATACGCCACTATCTCCATTAAAAAACAATGTCGACATTCTCATTCCACTTTTTTCAGGAAAGAAACCTACACTTGATTCTACTCCAGTGCTTTTTTCATTCTTGAATGCGTTGATTGCGGCAATGATGACAGAGAATAAAGCGTCATTTAAAGAAGAAAAGGATTACTACGATAAAGTATTCCATGATTATTTTGAGTCCAGTTAACAGATTAAAGAGGTGAAAGAATTGCAGGAACTTGAAGCACTAAAGCCAAAATTAACAAACATATTTAATCATCTCCATCAAAATCCGGAAATAAGTTGGCAAGAAACAAAAACGACAACATTTATTGCTGAAGTTTTAAAAAAAGAAGGGATCCTGTTTCAAACCTTGCCAAAAACGACAGGACTTGTTGCCGAAATAGGTAGCGGTGAAAATGCCATTGGCGTTAGAACTGATATAGATGCATTGTGGCAGGAAGTCGATGGAGTAATGCAGGCCAATCATTCGTGTGGGCATGATGCACATATGACCATGGCGATTGGTACATTACTTGTACTACATCGTTTGAATGCTCATAAAAAAGGCAGGGTTATATTTCTATTCCAACCAGCTGAAGAAAAAGGTACTGGTGCATTAAAGTTTATTGAAGAGGGATTAATAGACGATCTGAACTATTTATTCGGTGTACATCTAAGGCCGATTCAAGAGTTGAGAGATGGTCAATGTTCACCAGCAATTATGCACGGAGCTGGACGGTTCGTTACTGGAGAAATTATTGGTGAAGATGCCCATGGAGCGAGACCTCACCTCGGGCAAAGCGCGATTGAAATAGGTGCAGCGATTGTTCAAGAATTAAATCGGATTAAATTAAATCCTATGGTTCCGCATTCAGTTAAAATGACGAAGTTCCAAGCCGGTGGTGAGTCAAGTAATATTATCCCAGGTAAAGCACATTTCAGTTTAGATTTAAGGGCACAAACAAATGAAGTGATGCAACAATTAGCAACTAAAGTAGAAGCAATTTTTGCCCATATTTCTTCTCTTCACGAGGTAGAAATTCATTATAAAACAACGGCTGATATTGCTGCTGCACAAGTAGATACTGACGCAGTGCAATTAATGAGTCAGGCAATTGTTGATACAATCGGTAAAGACAAAATGATTCCACCAATTATCACATCTGGAGGAGAAGATTTTCATTTTTATACTTTGAAAAGACCTGAATTGAAAGCAACGATGCTCGGACTTGGTTGTGGATTATCTCCTGGCTTACATCATCCTGAAATGAATTTTAACCATGAAGCGATATTTACGGGTATCGAAATTCTTGTCAAAACCGTCTTAAATACGTTAGAAAAAGAAGGTGCGTAACCCATGCTCACTAGCTTAGAGATAAAAAAATTGACCACGATAGAAGAGATGGAAACAATCCAAAAGTTAGAGCGAGACGTATGGGGAATGGATCCCATTCCTGTTCATCAAACAGCAACAGCAATAAAAAACGGTGGTCTCATGCTAGGCGCCTTTGATGAAAATGAATTGATTGGGTTTAGCTATGGCTTTCCTGGTTATGCAAATGGAGAAGCTTTTCTTTGTTCTCATATGCTCGGTATCCATCAAAGCTATCGTGATAAAGGAATTGGTGCTCTACTAAAAGTTGCACAGAGGGAAGCTGCTGAGGAAATGGGATACAATCTGATTCGTTGGACATTTGATCCTTTACAAAGCAGGAATGCTTACTTGAATTTATCAAAACTAAATGGTATTTGTAATGATTATCTTGTGAATTGTTATGGTGAAATGGTAGATGGAATTAATAAAGGCTTACCAAGCGATCGTTTCAACATAGAGTGGCGAATCAGCAGTTCACATGTCAAACAACAACTTAACTATGATGTGACACCGATATATCCATTTGAAGTTTTGAATCGAAACGATTTTCCTGCGATAAACGATATGGAACAAACTTTACAAACCATTGATTATAATGAAATGAGTATTGCTGTCCCCATTCCCGCGGAGTTTATGGAAATTAAAAAACATAATCCTTCACTAGCTAAGGAATGGCGACAGGTGACAAGAAGAATTTTTCAGCAATTATTTCAGCATGGGTACACTGCGTATGATGTCCAAAAAAATAATCACGTAAGCTATATCATCACTATCAAAAGACAAAAATTACTATTAGATGTGAGGAGAAGAGATCAATGAAATTAAAGGAAGTAAAGTTACGCCATCTAAAAATGACAATGAAAGCACCATTTGCCACTAGCTTTGGATCTTTTCAAGATAAAGAGTTTATCTTATTAGAAGCAACTGATGAATTAGGTAATACTGGTTGGGGAGAATCTGTTGCTTTTGAGGTGCCTTGGTATAATGAAGAAACCTTTAAAACGAATTGGCATATGCTTGAGGATTTTCTCATTCCAGCATTATTAAATAAGGAAATTACTCATCCAGATGAAGTAAATGAAATCTTTTCTTCTATTAGAAAAAACAATATGGCCAAGTCTACTATAGAAGGCGCTGTTTGGGATCTATATGCAAAAAGAAATCAAATCACTTTGGCTAAGGCACTTGGTGGAGAAAAGAAGAAGATTGAAGTAGGTATCAGTATCGGTATACAGAAATCTGTAGAAGATTTACTACAATTAATAGAGGGCTATGTAAATGAAGGCTATAAAAGAATGAAAGTAAAAATTAAGCCGGGCTGGGACATAGATGTGATGAGACAAGTGAGAGAGAAGTTTCCTGACATTCTACTAATGGCTGATGCAAACTCTGCTTATCGTTTATCAGACATTCAGCATCTTAAACAATTAGATGAGTTCAATTTAATGATGATTGAGCAACCTTTAGCTTCGGATGATATTGTTGATCATGCTAAACTTCAAGCTGAAATGAAAACGCCGATATGTCTAGATGAAAGCATCCATTCGTTGGAGGATACACGAAAAGCTGTGGAGTTGGGTAGTTGCAAAATCATTAACATCAAAATTGGACGAGTAGGCGGCTTAACAGAAGCAAAGAAAATTCATGACTATTGTCAAGAACAAGGAATTGCTGTTTGGTGTGGAGGAATGTTAGAGTCAGGCGTTGGAAGAGCTCATAATGTTGCTTTAACCACTTTAGCCAATTTTATTATGCCTGGTGACACTGCAGGTTCCTCAAGATATTGGGAAAAGGATATCATAACACCTGAGGTTGTTGTCGAAGACGGATATATTACCGTACCTGAAAACGACGGAATAGGTTACGCCCCAGATTTAGCGGTCATTGAAAAATATACAATAATGGAAAAAACATATCAATAATGTCTAATAAGAAAGCCAGCTGTGTGTATATAGGCAGCTGCTTTCATTATGATGAAATATCAGAAAATTCAATATAAGGATGAGGTTTTATGAGAAAAATCATTCAAATAGCAGGTGCTTATATTGGTACAATCATTGGAGCTGGTTTTGCATCTGGACAAGAGGTATTGCAATTTTTCACTAATTTTGGCTGGTTAGGTTTTATTGGTACAATAGCCGCTACGATTTTATTCATTTTTCTCGGTATGAATATTACGCAAATAGGTAGTAGGCTACAAACAGAATCTCACAAAGATGTTGTTCACTATATTTGTGGAAAATATATAGGAAGAGTAGTGGATTTTATTATTACTTTCTTTTTATTCGGTGTGGCAACAATTATGTTTGCAGGTGCAGGTTCAACATTTGAACAACAATTTGGTATTGCGAGTCAAATAGGAAGTTTAATCATGGTCCTGTTAACAGTGTTCACTTGTTTTGTAAACGTGAATCGAGTCATGACTATAATCGGTAGTATCACTCCTTTTCTTCTCATGCTTGTCATGATTATTTCAGCGTATGCTCTATTTACAGCTGATGCAAACTTCTCACAATTGAGTCTCGTAGCTCAAGAAGGTAGTCCAGCAGCACCACATTGGTTACTAGGTGCAGTACTTTATGTTTCCTATAACATTACATGTGGAGTGGCGATGCTAGCGGTTATGGGTGGCACAACTAAAAACGCGAAACAAGCAGGTTGGGGCGGAGTTCTTGGTGGTCTGGGTCTTGGTCTTATGCTAATACTCATTAATGTCGG
This sequence comes from Cytobacillus sp. FSL R5-0569, assembly GCF_038007265.1. NCBI lineage: Bacteria > Bacillati > Bacillota > Bacilli > Caryophanales > Bacillaceae > Cytobacillus > Cytobacillus sp. FSL R5-0569. The sequence continues at coordinate 2,579,551 of NZ_JBBOWW010000001.1, read as the reverse complement.
AATGTTCACAAGAATAGAAGATGTGGCAACACTCGATATTCCGATGCTCTATTTAGCAAATGAAATCTCTCCAATCATTGGTGTGTTGATGACAATTATTCTTTTAGGAATGATCTATAACACTGCCGTTGGAATGATCTATAGCTTTACTTCAAGGATAGTGAAAAGAGAAAGCAAACACTTTAAATGGGCAGTTCTTGCCATTAGTTTGACATCTTTTGTCTCTAGTTTCTTTGGATTTACTAACTTAGTTGGTATCCTGTATCCGATTACTGGTTATTTAGGTTTAGTTCTTATTACTGCTGTAATCATAGCGTGGGTTCGAAATAGAAAAACGTCCTACACGCAAGTAGAAAAAAAATCAGCTTTATAAAAAACAAATGCAATTTTCTTCAAAGTTATGGGAAATTTAACTTTGAGGAGTGATGAGATGAAACGATTATTGTTCATAAGCTTGCTAGTTCATATCATGTTATTTCCATTAATGAGTAAAGGCAGTTTCGCACAAGTTGATGAAGGGGGGAAGCCTTCTTTATCAATTGTGATTGATGATTTAGGTAACCATATGAATGGAACAGAAGATATTCTTAATTTACAGGCAAAGTTAACTGTTGCGATTATGCCGTTTATGCCTTCAACAACTGCAGATGCCAATGCAGCATTTGAAAAAGGTCACGAAGTAATCGTTCATATGCCGATGGAGCCCAAAGTAGGGAAAAAAAGTTGGTTAGGTCCAGGCGCGATTACTGCTGATCTGAGTGATGAAGAAATTCGCAAAAGGGTAGAGGACGCAATTGAGAATGTACCACATGCTGTTGGAATGAATCATCATATGGGGTCGAAAATCACTGAAGATAAAAGAATTATGCAAATTGTGCTAGAGGTTTGTGCTGAAAGGGGATTATATTATCTTGATAGTAAAACCACTGGCAAGAGTGTCATACCAGAAATAGCAGAAGAGCTACACTTACCTTATCTAGAGAACAATCTTTTTTTTGATGACACTTATTCCGTCAGTCACATTGAAAAACAAACTCAGAGACTGGAGAATAGACTTAAAACTGAAAACCGCCTAATTGCGATAGGGCATGTTGGCGTTTCGGGACCAATGATGGTTACCGTATTAAATCGACATATTGAGCATTTGAAAGAAAAGGCTCATATCATTCCTTTATCTGAACAGATTGAAGGAAGTGAATGGCTTCGTTAATAGAATGGTTCCGAGAAGTTAAGAACTAACTTATGAAAAGATATATTAGAAGTGATAATTTTAGATGAAGCGATTATCACTTCTAATATATAAGGAAATAAGGACTTTATTCTCTTGTTATTTCCTAGGCAAGCGCAAGAAGTGACATATTCCTTCTTCATTGAGGGAAATGCGACATCGTTAGACAGAATCTGATGTAGAAAAATACAAATGAATGGCTGTTCCTTCGTTCTCATTACTTTCTATTTCATATTTCCCATTCATTTTTTTAATAATATCAAAGGCAATCATTAAACCAAGGCCAGTTCCCCTTGTTTTTGTTGAAAAATACGGTTGTCCGATTCGTGATAACTCCTCTTTTGACATTCCTTTCCCATTATCTCGAACCGTAATTTTTACTTTGTTTTTTAAGGAAATAACCTCAATCTCTACCGTACCATTTTCATTAATGGCTTCAATAGCATTTTTAATAAAATTAATTAGCAGTTGTTTTAACTCATTAGCATTTCCATCTATATAAATGGGGTAGTGGGTTATTTTACACTGCAATTGAATATTAGACAGATGGGCATATGATTTCATAAATTCAGTTACATCTTGAATGTTAGGAATAAGATCAAATGTTATTACAGTGTTATTAGCAGGTTTTGATAAAGTGAGAAAATCATTAATCATTTGATTGGTTCGTTCTAGTTCTTTTAAAGAGACTTCGATGTACTGTATTTGTGTCTTAGTAAGATTTTGCTCAGCGTGCATTAATTGCATAAATCCTTTTACAGTAGTCATTGGGTTTCTTATTTCATGAGCGATGGATGCAGCTAATTGACTAATCGCATTGAGTTTATCTGCCGCTTGGATCGTCTCTCTCATTAATAAATGAGATTGGTGCATTTCAATCATATAAATAATCAATATTAATGTTAAAGCGTAAACGAAGACAAGAAATAATGCTTGAATAAAAAATTGTGTTTCTTGATTCTTAAAAAATATAATCATTCTAGTACTGGCGATAGGAATATAAAATAATAATCCTATCATTATTTTTTTTCTTAAAGAACTTTTTTGGTAAAATTTTGTTAGTAAATGAAATATGAAAGCGAGGACGAGATAATTGACTATGAGAAATACATCGCTAGTATCGCTTTCAATCAAACGGTAAATAAGAGCGAAAAATAATAAGCATAAGCCGGTATACTTATGAACATAGAAAAAACAAATAAAAATGGGTATGTACATTAAATCAAAAACAGTATGGTTAGAAAGATGCACTGGAAAAAGAATAGTTAAGGTTAAGGAAAGTAAAATAGAAACAAAAAAAATGCCAACTTTCTTTTTATGATGATATTTAGAAGGGACAATTATTTTTGTTATTGGTATAATCATTAAAATCAAAAAATGCAGTATAATATTTGTGATGAATTCATACAAAAGCATCATTCCTAACATGGTTATATATTCATATATAAACATTATACATTTAGTTGGATATTCCTGCTTCATTTTGTCGAATAATAGAATCGTTGAGGAGAGGGAAGAAGTAAAAAATGAACACTTTCAACAGGCGGTTGAAAGTGTTCATTTATATGTGTTGGCATTTTCATTTGTTTCGTACTAATTGTTCAATTACATCTCCATCTAATGTTTCATAAGACATGAGGGCGTGAACAATGTCTGCATGTGCCTTACTATGTTCGAGTAGTAAGGACTCTGCTCGTTTTAATGCTTGAAAATAAAGTGATTGTAATAATTCGTCTTTACGCTTTGATTCAAAAGAAAGGGTGAATCCATCTTCTAAGAGACCGTTTTCAACCATCTGTTCTAATAGTTGCTTTGCTTGTTGGACATCCCCGCTAACACCGATACTATGCTCTCCTAATAGTTGTCTTTCTGCTACTCCTCCACCTAAAATCATTGCCACTTGATCAAGCAGTTCGCTAAAAGTAGATAAATGGAGTTCTTTTTGAATAGGTGCAACATAACCCAATGCTTGGCCACGAGGAATAATGGTCGCTTTTCTAACTGAACCCGGTTTTGTCACAGCTGCAATGAGGGCATGGCCCGCTTCATGGATGGCTACTCTTCGCTTAATATTTACATCTTGTAAAGGTAGGCTGCTATTTCCTAGTATAGTTCGGTCCAATGCAAAATTGAGATCATCTTTTGTAATTTCTTTATGATTATTGAGTATTGCTTTTCTACTTGCTGTTTCAAACAGAGAATGGAGATCAGCTCCAGAAAAACCGGATGTTGATTCAGCTAAAACAGTAAGTGAAGCTGAGACATCACTGGCAAGTTGTCGATTTTTTGCATGAATATCAATGATTTCTTTTCTTCCTTTCAAATCAGGTAACTGAATATGAAAGCTGAAGTCAATTCTGCCTGGTCGAAGAAAGGCATCATCTAGCATATCTTTTCTGTTCGTTGCTGCAATAAATAAAATACCATCATTTGATAGCCCGCCATCCAATTGAACGAGTAATTCCGTTAATGTTTTTTCACTTTCTTCCCCGCCATGAGGCTTTCTTTTGCCTGCTAAAGCATCTACCTCGTCAATAAAAATAACAGCAGGTTGATTCTTGCGGGCATTTTGAAAAAGTGAACGTACCCTTGCAGCACCAATACCAACAAACATTTCATTAAAAGCAGAACCACTTGAAGAGTAAAATTTCGCATTTAATTCCTTAGCTATTGCTTGTGCAAGCAATGTTTTACCAGTGCCAGGAGGGCCATAAAGAAGAATCCCTTTAGGAGGCTTAATCCCTAATTCTACTGCTTTAGCTGGCGACTTTAAGGATGATATGGTTTGTAATAATTCATCCTTCATTTCTGGTTGCAAGCCTCCAACATCATTTAATGTTGTCGAGGGGAGCGGTTTCGCTTTAGATACAGATTGTTTTAGTTGATTGGTTGCACCCATTTTTCCTGATTTAAACAAATAAATAACTGTTGCAATTAATAATGATAAGAAAGCAATAATAATCCATATACTATATGAGTTAGTCGCAGAATATTTATATTCTATTGGATAAGTAGCGACAAGGTTTTCAACTTTATCACTATTAGGTGTGATATGAGAAATAAATTTTTTCTCGTCTATTACCACTTCTATTTTTCCGTTTTTATATTCCTTCATTTCAATGTCAGCTTGGGAATAATTTTGTATATTGGCTTCTAATTGAGAGAAGGGGATTGTATGAGTGGTTGGTTTATTCATCAAATAATAGGTGATAAAAATAGCTAACATAAATAACAGTGATATAAGAATGAGAGTTGCACGTTTTATTTTATGTGACAAATTTATAACCCCCAAAAAAATTAATATCAAACATGTTTTGGTAATGTAAATATATGTCCATTATAAAGGGAGAGAAAAACTATTTTTAGTATAAAACGTTGTTAACATAGGAATATAATGCATAATTTGTGAAGAAAATAAGTGGTGAAACCGTTATTTTTGTCAAAAATAAGGCTAAAAGTAAAATCAAACTATAATTATTTGCATAATATAATAAAAAATAACTAATTAATCGAAAAGTCAACCCGAAAAAAGAGATAATTTTGTCAAATTCGCGAAAAAATATTGACATAATTGTGAACAGGGTGGATAATGGATGAAAAGGAGGATGATGGAAATGAATACATCAAAAGCTATGTTAAAAGCAGTTAAGTATTATGGAGGTACATTATTGATTGCCGGAATCATCATCTTTTCGATCGGATTCTTTGGAAACGTTTCCAGTACGTTAACTGGTATTGGTATTGGTACGGTAATGGGAGCCATTTTTGTCTTTTTAATGGGCGTCTTTTTTGTAGCTACAGAGGAAGTATTAGAAAAGACAGGTAGAAGAAAATCTAAACTAGATACATTAGCAAAAGTAACAGCAACATCTATTAAAACAAAGTAGGAGCGCCCGAAAGAGGACGCTCCTTTTTTATTTATTGAATTTGGTAAGTCCAAACCATTGTTAGTAGGGAACCAAGAATGGTGAAGATTGCAATTAATACACCATAGTAAATTGTAATATAGATGGCGTTTTTATCTTCTGATTCACCAGCATGCATGAATAGTACTAATTGTAACCCTGCTTGAATAAAAGCAGTTACAAGTAAGATTGTCATTCCAACTGCAAATGACATATCAAAGAAGTAAACCATTAGGGCAACAGCTGTTAGCACGAGTGAAAAGATAAATCCCATCACTTGTTTCATCGGGAATAATTCTTTCATCATTACATCATTCCTTTCAGATAGACGAAGCTGAAGATGAAGATCCAAACAACGTCTAGGAAGTGCCAGTAAAGAGAGAAGATAAATGACTTATTCGTTGTTCTTGGTGTTAAGCCATATTTCTTTACTTGAATTAGGATACATGTTCCCCAGAATAACCCGAAAGTTACGTGCGCGCCGTGTGTTCCTAAAGTGGTTAATAGGATTGCACTAAATGCACTTGTTTGTAGTCCTGCGCCAACATGAACATAATGAACGAATTCATAAATTTCAACACCGAGGAAGATAGCCCCAAGTACGATTGTTGCAATAAAGAATCCCATCATTGCTTTTTGGCGACCAAGTCTCATCGCGTGAACCATGAGGCCAATTGTGAAACTACTTGTTAATAGAACAAGTGTTTCAATTAATACAGGTGTGATTTCAAAAATTTCAGCACCCGATGGGCCATCACCTGTACCACCTGACAAAATAAAGTAAGATGCAAATAATGTTGCAAATAACATAACTTCCGCACCGAGGAAAATCCAGAAGCCAAGAATCTTTAAGCGATTTTCATCAGTACTGTACTCAAGAGGGAGAGAGTGATCAATCTTCATTATCTTTTACCTCCCAATTCTTTTTCTGTTTCTTCTATTTCTTCAATAGAAATATATCTTCCATGATCATTTTCAAATGATTGATAAGCCATACAAGCGAAAATACCTAGTGTACAAATAATTAACGGAATCCACATTGCAAAGACGAACGAGAATCCCCACATGAAGAAGATAATTCCCATAATGAATGGAATACCACTGTTGTTCGGCATGTGAATCTTTTCAATTTTATCTGGGAATAACGGTGTGCCTTTTTTCTTTGAATCCCAGAATGTTTCATAGGAATCGATCTTAGGCATAGTTGCAAAATTATACTCAGGAACTGGCGTATGTGTAGCCCATTCAAGTGTACGTGCATCCCAAGGATCTGATCCAATATCTCTTGGTGCATAACGGAAACTATAGTAAATATTATAAACGATTAACGCAAATCCAGCTGCTAACATAAGGGCGCCAACCATAGAAATCATATTCCAAATACCAAATCCACTTGCTTCAGAATAAGTGTACATACGTCTAGCTTGACCATCTAAACCAGAGATGAACATTGGCATAAAGGCAACTAATGTACCAATCGCAATAATCCAAGCGCCGATTTTACCAAGACGATCATTTAACATGAAGCCGAACATTTTTGGCCAGTAGTAATAAAGGGCAGCTAGCATTGCGAACACAACCCCAGGAATGATTACCATATGGAAGTGAGCAACTAAGAACATTGTATTATGGTATTGATAGTCAGCTGCTGACATACCAAGCATAACCCCTGTTACACCACCAAGTGTGAAAAGTGGGATAAACAACATTGAGTAAAGCATTGGCGTTGTCATCACGATTTTACCTTTATACAGTGTTAACAACCAGTTGAATATTTTTACACCGGTAGGTACTGCTATTGCCATCGTTGTAATAGAGAAAATACTGTTAACGAAAGCGCCTTGACCCATTGTAAAGAAGTGGTGAACCCATACAACGAATGATAATAGTGAAATGATTACCATTGAAGCAACCATTGATTTATAACCATATAGGTTACGTCTAGCGAAAGTAGAGATTACCTCACTGTAAATACCGAATGCAGGCAAGATTAAGATATATACTTCAGGGTGTCCCCAAACCCAGAAAAGGTTGGCCCATAACATATCCATACCGCCATTTGTTGATGCAAAGAAATGTGTACCGAATAAACGATCTAATGTACCCATTGCAAGCGCAACTGTTAATACAGGGAAAGCAAATACGATAATAACGTTCGTAATTAATGCTGACCAAGTAAACATTGGCATTTTCATTAATGTCATGCCTGGAGCACGCATTTTCAAGATTGTCGTCATAAAGTTGATACCTGTTGCTAATGTACCTAGACCGGCAATCTGTATCGCAATCATATAATAGTTCGTACCGACAGAGGTACTAAATTCATTATCTGCTAACGGGAAGTAAGATGTCCAACCCGCATCTGGTGATCCTCCGATAACGAAAGAGATATTAAATAACATTGCACCGGCAAAGAATAACCAGAAGCTAAGTGCATTAAGACGTGGGAACGCAACATCGCGAGCCCCAATTTGCAGTGGAACAACAAAGTTCATAAACCCGATAATAAATGGCATAGCCATGAAGAGAATCATAACAACACCATGTGTAGTGAATATCTCGTTATAATGCTGTGCATCAAGCAATTTGTTCTCAGGTGCTGATAATTGCGCACGCATCATAATTGCGTCAGCGCCTCCTCGGAATAGCATGAGGATCGCTGCAATAATATACATAATACCTAATCGTTTATGGTCAACAGTTGTTAACCATTCACGCCATAAATAACCCCATTTTTTAAAATATGTTATCCCAACTACAATGGCAATAGAAACAATTGCAATTGCTACCATTGAAGCATAAATAGCTGGACTTGGATGTGGTATGGCAAAACGTTCAAAGAACTCCATCCTGTATACTCCTTTCAGAAGATGTCAATAGACACTTCATCTAATTAATGGCTACTGTGGTCAGTGTGACCTTCGTGCTCATCATGATTTTCATGATTTTCTTCTGAATCTTCATCATTTGATTGATGATGTTCATGCCCTTCAGGTGCTGGGCTAAAGTCTAAATGAGTGCCAGTAAAGGTCATCTTACCTAAGTGACCTGGCTCTAGTAACTCTTCAAATTTATCTTCAGTAATTGGATCAGCTGTTTGATGAACTTCATCTACCCATTCCTCAAATTCAACTGGAGACATTGCTGTTACATCAAACGTATTTTCAGCAAAACCTTTTCCGCTGAAGTTTGCATTTCTACCCATGAATTCACCAGGGTGATCAGCAGCTAAATGTAATGTTGTTACCATATCGGCCATTGCATATTTCTGTCCGCCAAGTTGTGGAATCCAGAAGCTGGTAATTGGACCGAATGAGTAAAGTTTAAATTCAAGTGCTCGATCTGTAGGTATATATAAGTAATTTACTGTTTCAATATCTTCTTCAGGATAGCTGAAGTGCCATTTCCAGTTAGATGATGATGCATATACAACTAATGGCTCCTTATCTTCATACCCTGGTGGTGTTGCTTCAACTTTATAGTTACTTTGGACAGAAACAAATGATAGATAAGCAACAATTAGTACAGGTATTCCGACACAAACTGCCTCCACCCATTTATTTCCCTCGATGTGAGGTGGTTCATAATCTTTTCCTTGTTTAGATGAACGAAATTTAATGAGCATATATGCAAGCATTGCAAAAACTACAATAACAATGCCAGACATTAACCATATGGACATCATAATATCGTTAGCCTGGACTTCGGCCTGTGGACCTTTAGGATTTAGAACAGTAAGTGGTTCACACCCAGCAAGTACAGCGGCAATGGCAACTATAGCCAATAAAAGAGCCCTTTTCAATTTCATTGATGTACCCCTTTCTATCTTTCTAAAAATCTATTGTTTTATTTGAACGTGAATATCACGCCTGTAACCCTATGTTAGTATCATAAATGGTTAAAAACAATTGAATGTGATAGGTGTCACAAAATGTTCATGAACAAATGATGAATTTGGTCACAAAATGTTCATGAAACTGAAAGTAAAAAGAAAAAATAATATTATTTAAATACTCTATTTTAAGAAAAAACTGAAAAATGAATATTGTATCGTTCAATAAATTTTAAAGGTTGCTTCTTTATTTATTATATTAATATAAATGATATTGCGTATTTGACTAACAGTACCCACAAAAAAAGTGTGAAGTCTTCGAATGGTTTTGAAACGGATGAAAAAAGAGGAGGGTTATCTTGTTAAAGAAATTTGATATTGATCAATTTTTAGACGGTGTATATAACCCGACTGATGATATTCATCATTTAATAGAAATAATTGAAATAGATGATTTACTTGAGAGAACAAAATAGGCCTTTATGTCTTCCACTTTTTGTTTTAGATGTTGTACGATTACTTTTATTAAAATAATCATAACTAAAACTAATCAAATGAAATAATAATGAACATTTTCTTATATTTTTTAAAGGCTATGTTGACATTTACGATATAAGGGTTAATGGAACAATAGATAAAGAAAAGCGGGCAAGTTTTAACCATTAACTTGCCCGCTTTTCTTTATCTATTGATATTTACTTTTGCACTAGCAAGTTTTGCTTTGAATTTTTCTTTCATTATATAACCCATTTCCCAAAAAAACTTTCATAAAGAATAAACATTGAAAAGATAGTAAAACTATAAATATTTCCATCAAAAAATAAAAGTGAAGAGGTGAGGAGAAAATGGAGAAAAGAGTGTTTCTCTCAATTGTCATAGTGTTGTTTAGCTATATATTTATTTCAAGCCCTCAAACAAGCTTTGCCGTTTATGATGCACCTTCTTATGCGAAATGGGGTAAAGAAGCGATGATGATCGCAAAGGAAAAATACCCATCAGCAGATATTGTTGATTATCAGCATCTTGGAAAAGAAGTAAAGGATGAGACAGAAATAGAAAAGTTTAAACTTTGGATGCGTCAACAGGAGATAGAATATGGGCTCTATGTGTTTATTGAATATGATAAAGATTCGGAGAAAATCGTCCGTATTTTAACGAAAAAAACGGACCGTTAACGTATTGTATTTTCTTCTATTAATTGTGCGAGTGGAACAACTTGATTCTTATCTACGTTGTTTCTTTCGCACACCCTTGCCATTTTAGTTAATTCATAGAGATCGACAATGACGATATTTACGCCATCGAAAGTTACTTCATATTCGTTTTGACTTTTTAGTAGTTCCCTCGCTCTAGCTAAATCCATAAGTTCACATCCTCTCTCGTAGTATTTTATTCAGTTTGAATATTTAGTGCACAATTCTACCAATAATAAGGCTTTTGATATATACTTAAATAGGCAAACGGTTTAGAAGTTGAATGATTATCAACTTGTAGACGTTAGTTCATCTTTCCAATTTATTACACTAATAGGCGTGATATAGGAATTAAATTAATTCACTTTTTTAATATAAGTATTTTTTCTAAAAATATTAGCTGTATTTTCGTGATTTTCTCTTTTTTCCCTTTGTATATGCGCCTTTAACGTGGTAAAATGGCTTAGGAAACATTTCGTCCTCTGGAAATTAACATTATTCGGAATTTTAATATACGAAATAATATTGTTACTATCCTAGAATGGATATGGGGCGGAAATAAATTATCCAAATATATTTAAAAAAGAGTTGTGGAGGTAATTTTCCATGAAGAAGCCTTCAGAGGGTAGCGGACCTTTAGAACAAAGTTTTTATGGTCCTAACCTTGGCTATGTAATCGAGCTTTATGAGATGTATTTAGAAAATCCAGAATCAGTTGACCAAGAAATGAGAGAGTATTTTGAGGTTAATGGTTCACCATTGCAACAAACAGGGGTAGCTCCTGTAAGTTTAGGAGCAGAAAGCACTGGCGTAAGTCCAGCACAAATTGAAAAAACTTTATCAGCTATTCGTCTTGCCGATTTTATTCGTTCAAACGGACATAAAGCTGCTGATATTTATCCCCTAGTTAATAGGGAAGAAAAGAATGTTGCTATTTTTGATTTAAGTAATTATGGATTAACAGAAGCAGATTTACGTGCAATACCAGCTCATCTTATATGTACAGATGCGAATATTCCGTTAAGAGATGGATTAGAAGCATTTGAATACTTAAAAAATGCTTATATGGATACGTTAGCATTTGAGTTCACTCATGTTGACAATTTAGAAGAAAAGGATTGGCTTCGTCGCAAGGTTGAAACAAATAGCCTTAAACTTAACTTGCAAAAACCTGAAAAAGCGAAAGTGTACAAAAGATTAACGGAAGTAGAAGAGTTTGAAAAATTCTTACACCGTACTTTCGTCGGTCAAAAACGCTTCTCTATTGAAGGTTTAGATACGATGGTACCAATGTTAGATGAAATTGTATCAGGTTCAGTGGCGAATGGCACAAAAACAATAAATATTGGAATGGCACACCGCGGACGTTTAAATGTGCTTGCTCATGTACTTGGTAAGCCTTATGAGATGATATTCGCGGAATTTCAGCATGCGCCAAACAAAGATCTTGTCCCATCTGAAGGTTCTATTGGTATCAGCTATGGATGGACAGGCGATGTAAAATACCATCTGGGATTAGACAAACAAATCAAGGCTGAAAATACAACAGTTGCAAACTTAACACTTGCGAACAACCCAAGCCATTTAGAGTTCGTTGGTCCTGTAGTTGAAGGATATACAAGAGCGGCTCAAGATAAACGTACTACTGGTGGTTTCCCAGAAGTTAATTACGACGAAGCACTTTCCATCATTATTCACGGAGACGCTGCTTTTCCAGGGCAAGGTGTTGTCGCTGAAACATTAAATCTAGGTCAATTAAATGGCTATAATACTGGTGGTTCCATCCATATTATTGCTAATAACACGATTGGCTTTACAACAGAATCTTATGATTCTAGATCGACTAGATATGCAAGTGATTTAGCCAAAGGCTATGAGGTTCCAATCGTGCATGTAAATGCAGATGATCCCGAAGCAGTCATCAATGCCGCTAAATTAGCTATTGAATATAGAGATAAATTCCATAAAGATTTCTTAATTGACTTAATTGGGTATCGCCGCTTTGGTCACAATGAAATGGACGAGCCGATGACCACAAACCCAGCGATGTATAATATTATCCATAAAAGACCAACGATTAAAGAGCTTTATGGTGAGAAATTAAAAAAAGATCAATACTTATCAGAAGAAGAGGTTACTGCTATTCATTCGGAAGTAGCTGAAAAACTTCAGCAAGCTTACGATAAAGTGCCGGATAAACAAGAAGATGCAACTGAATTAAATCCACCTGAGACAGTGGAAAATGGTATACCAAGCATTCAGACTGCTGTGCCATTAGAGTCTTTACAGCAATTGAATGAAGAACTTCTAAAATGGCCGGAAGAATATAAAGTCTTTAGAAAGCTAAGTAAAATATTACAACGTCGTAAAAATGGACTAGAAGAGGTTGGGAAAATTGATTGGGGTCACGCTGAAACATTAGCATTCGCTTCAATTATTTCAGATGGTACGCCGGTAAGACTTACAGGTCAAGATTCAGAGCGTGGAACATTTGCCCATAGAAATATCATGTTACATGATGAAGTGACAGGTAAATCGTTCTCACCTTTACATCAAATCTCAACAGCTAAAGCTTCATTTGCTGTTCATAATAGCCCGTTGTCAGAAATGGCTGTTCTAGGCTTTGAATATGGTTATAATGTGTCAGCTCCAGAAACTTTAGTTCTTTGGGAAGCACAGTTTGGTGACTTTGCGAACTCTGCACAAGTTATGTTTGATCAATTCATTTCTGCTGGTCGCGCGAAATGGGGACAAAAATCTGGTCTAGTAATGCTTCTTCCACATGGATATGAAGGACAAGGTCCAGAGCATTCAAGTGCAAGATTAGAAAGATTCCTGCAGCTGGCAGCTGAAAACAACTGGACAGTAGCTAACCTTTCTTCAGCAGCACAGTACTTCCATATTTTAAGAAGACAAGCAGCGATTTTGAATCAGGAAGAAGTAAGACCATTGGTCATAATGTCACCTAAGAGTCTTTTACGTAACCCTACAGTTGCTGCAACTGCTAAAGATTTATCAGAAGGACAGTTTAACTCGATTCTCGAGCAATCTGGCCTTGGTGAGAAAAAAGAGCAAGTGAAAAGAATTGTTTTCACATCAGGAAAAATGGCTATTGATTTAGAAGATAAATTAAAAGATATTGAAGATAAAGAGTGGTTCCATATTGTACGTGTAGAAGAGATTTATCCGTTCCCATTTGCTGACATTACGGAAGTAGTAAAACGTTATCCAAATCTTGAAGAAATGATCTGGGTGCAAGAGGAACCGAAGAATATGGGCGCATGGAATTTTGTTGAACCAAGGTTAAAACATATTGCCCCTGACGGAGTAGAGGTAAATTATATCGGTAGACGCCGCCGCTCAAGCACAGCAGAAGGCGATCCAGTCGTGCATAAAAAAGAGCAGCAGAGAATTATTGAAGAATCTTTAACACGTAAGTAATAAGGAGGAAATTATTGTGGCAGATATTAAAGTTCCTGAATTAGCAGAATCAATTACAGAAGGTACGGTCGCTCAGTGGCTAAAACAACCTGGTGATACAGTCAATAAAGGTGATTATGTTGTTGAGCTTGAAACAGACAAAGTAAATGTAGAAATCATTTCTGAATATAGTGGTGTACTTGCAGAATTAAAAGCAGAAGAAGGAGACACTGTGAATGTAGGGGATACCATCGCAGTTGTAAGTGAAGGTGGAGAAGCTCCTGCTCCTAAAGCAGAAGAGAAAAAAGAGGAAGCACCTCAAGAGGTTAAAGAAGAAGCGAAACCAGCTGATTCCAAACCAGCGGAAGATAATAAACAACGCACAATTGCTTCACCGGCAGCTAGAAAAATGGCGCGTGAAAAAGGAATCGATTTAAGTGAAGTTCCAACAACAGATCCTATGGGAAGAGTACGTTCACAAGATGTTGCGAACTACGATCCAAATCAAGCGACACAAGCAGCGCAGCCACAAGCTGCATCTAAGCCAGCTCCTAAGCCAGCAGCAACTGATGGCAATAGTGAAAAACCAGTAGAACGCATCCGTATGAGCCGTCGTCGTCAAACAATTGCGAAAAGACTTGTAGAAGTTCAACAAACATCTGCTATGTTAACAACATTCAATGAAATTGATATGACAAATGTAATGAACTTACGTAAAAAACGTAAAGATAAATTCCAAGAAGAAAATGATGTTAAACTTGGGTTTATGTCTTTCTTCACAAAAGCGGTTGTCGCAGCACTTAAACGTAGCCCGTTATTAAACGCTGAAATTGACGGCGACCAACTAGTTCTTAAAAAATTCTATGACATTGGTATCGCTGTTTCAACAGATGAAGGTTTAGTAGTTCCAGTTGTTAGAGATGCTGACCGTAAAAACTTTGCAGAAATTGAAAAGGATATTATGGGCCTTGGTAAAAAAGCAAGAGATAATAAACTAGCTATTTCTGACTTACAAGGTGGAACATTTACTATTACTAATGGTGGTGTGTTTGGTTCATTATTATCAACACCAATCCTTAATGGACCACAAGTAGGTATCCTAGGGATGCATTCTATCCAAACTCGTCCAGTAGCTATTGATGCTGAAAGAATGGAAAACCGCCCAATGATGTATGTTGCACTTTCTTATGACCACCGTATTGTTGATGGTAAAGAAGCAGTAACATTCCTTAAACGTGTGAAAGAATTAATTGAAGACCCTGAGTCTTTATTATTTGAAGCTTAATTTAAAATAAAAAATAAACTAATACTCAAAAGGGTTTAAAGCGAGGAAGTGAAGCGATTTATTGTTCACTTCCTCGCTTTTTGTTGTAAGTCACCCTTGGTTGAAGCCTTCATCTGAATCTCGAGGGGTATTGTAAAAGGGGAATATCCCTCTATAAGAGAAGAAATCAAAGCTTTGATCCTGTCACAAAAGGAAGAATCACAGCCCTTTAGCAGTAAAACAAGATTGGTGATGGTAACAAATAATATTCACATTTTCCTATATCATTCTTCAACATGCTACTCACACCTTTTATTGTTGCATTAAAAAAAAATCATGTATTCTTCACTATTAATCATAAATTCAAGCACTATAGGAAATAGTAAGGGATATACACTTGATAAAAAGATTTTTAGATATGTAAAAATGTTGCGTGAAGGAAACTTTATTGATAAAATGCATATTATGATAGAAAAGCAGGAGTGATTACTATGAGAGGAAGGAAAAATAGGATATTGAAATATTCCGTACTGTTCAAAAAGCTAGGTGTTATTTCTGATATGGACTATAAACAGATACTACAAAATAATGAAATTCAAACCACTAAGGAAATAAAGCAAAGATAATTAAAATGAGATGGATATCTTCCGCGTCACCGAAAGGATAAAAATAAAAAGGCGAGCAAATATTTGCTCGCCTTATGCTTTACTCTTTAAATGGTTTTAATCCCCGTTTTTGAATTTCATCTTTAAGTATCCGAATCCATTCCTTTTCAGAACCTGACTTTAATGCATCACGATACGAGACGACCAACTGTTCATTACTCATTATCTTCATTTGATACATACCTCCTAGGTAAAGGATTGAATATTCTTTTATTTATTGTAAACGTTATCCCCTGTTTTGAAAAGGAGAAATGTATAAAAATTTTAATTGTTAAGGAAATGTAAAATGTTTATAAAGGACACACAATTCATTTAAGAAGTAAAAGTTGAGTGAAAAAAACATTCATAGATAAGTAGAAAAGTTATGGTAAACTAATCTTAGCTAAGGTAAAGTTGGATGAATTTTCTTTTGATGAAAGGGGTATCCTTCAATGCAACTTGATCATATCGTTCATTTTATTAAACGAAATCCGCAAGAGATTATCGATTACTTATCTGTTAGGAATATAAAAGCGGTTCAGGGTGGTAGGCATGAAAAATGGGGAACATATAATAGTTTATTGTACTTAAACTCATCTTATATAGAATTTTTAGCAATAGAAAATAAAGCGAAGGCTATGCAATCAGATAACCCTTTAGTACAACAAGCTGTACAGGATTTAGCTACTTTTGAGGGGTTAGGTCAAGTATGTTTTCGCACAGAAAATATTGAAGCGTTAAAGCAAGAATTAAATGAAAAGGGATATAAAACCTATCCGATCTTTCCTGGTGAACGGATGAGGGCAGATGGGCAAATGATTAAATGGAAGATGCTATTTTTGCAAGCAAAACGAGAAGTGCCTTTTCCTTTTTTTATTCAATGGGAACAAGATGACCATACGAGATATGAAGAATTCAAATCATTAGGTATGATAGATCAACAACTTATCCATACAAAAATAAAGGGCATTAAGTATAATGTAGAGTCACCTGAAGAAACAGCTGCAGAATGGCGTGAGTTGTTTCAAGGAAAACAACACGGTACAAACGTTATGATTGCAGACGTATCCTTTGAGTTTGCAGCATATAACAAAAAATACGCTAATAAGAACCGTCCCGTTCATATCACATTACAACCTTTTTTGAACAACGAGGAAACAATACAACTCTTTGGCTCTTCTTATCATTCGTTATAGAAAGAGGGGTGTCATATGCACATATATGAAACGAAACGAATGTCATTCTTTGTATTTAAAAAAGAGTATATTAAGCAAATGAATGAAATTTGGGGCAATCAGGAAGTGATGGCCAGAAGTGGAGGAGCAGTTGCTTCCGTCAAGATTCCTAAAATCGTCAAATGGTATGAAGACTGTCATAAAGAATACGGCCTATCGGTATATAGTTTAAAAGATAAGAAAAACAATGAAGTTATTGGAGCGGCTGGATTTAATATTGATGCATCAGTAAAACGAATTGAATTAATTGCCCATTTCAGGAAATCGTATTGGCATAAAGGCTATGCGACAGAAGCTATCACAGGTTGTATCAAATTAGCTAAAAGGCATAAAAAAGTAAAATATATTCAAGCCTCATGTGATCCAAAAAACGAAGCATCCATAAGAATTATGGAAAAATTAGGGTTTACGTTATTAGGAAAAGAGTGGTTTGAAGACACTCGCCAAGAAGAACTTGTATATGAGTTGAAATTATTTTAATAACGATAAACTGGAGGAAAATGATATGGAAACTACTACGTTTAATAAAGTAAAAGAATACGAGGCAGTCATCCTCAGTTCTTGGACATATCCATCTCCTTACGATTTTTTATAATCACGCTCAAACAGAAGACAGTAAACAAGAGTGGCTAACGGGAAACTACTTTTGTATATATAAACAGGAAGAAATGATTGGTTTTTTTTGTTACGGTGAATCAGCAAGAGTACCGGTGAATAGCAGTCATCTATATATAGATGATTGCATTGATATTGGCATAGGGATGAGACCGGATTTAACAGGAAAGGGATTGGGAAGCAGTTTTTTAACCACGATCCTTATGGAAATAGAAGGGCTCTTCCCAAGCACCCCAATAAGGTTAACAGTGGCTTCCTTTAATCAACGAGCCATCCATCTCTATGAAAAACTCGGTTTTAGAATTCAACACCATTTTCAAAGAAAAAGTACAAACTTTTATATAATGGTAAGAAAAAAATAAAGGAAATTATACGAGAAGGTTCGAATATATAAATATTCGAGCTTTTTTATTTTTATTAGAATAAATCTACATTTGTTTTTAACTGTTGGACATAAAGCACCATCGGAATATGAAAATTTAGAAACTTGGGTTGGTTCATTTTGAAATTGACTTTAAAATGATAAGGACTAAAATAATACATTCAAAATTCGCATAAAAAAAATGAAAGCGTTTCAATTTTAATTTTCTGAGGAGGAAAAAAATTGTCTGAATTATTAAATATAACGATTGGCGATTTATTAGAAAAAAGAGCAGAAGAAAATCCTAATCATGAAGCATTAGTCTATGCAGATAGAGGTTTGAGGTACACATATCATAGCTTTAATGAGTATTGTCGTACAGTTGCTAAAGGTTTCATGAAGCTCGGCTTAGAAAAAGGAGAACATGTAGCGATTTGGGCTTCTAATACACCTGAATGGGTAAGTGCTCAGTTTGCAACAGGTAAAATCGGATCTGTGTTAGTAACTGTCAATACGAATTATCAAGCCGCTGAACTTGAATACTTATTACAACAATCTGATGCTACCACTATTATTTTAATGGAAAAATACCGCGACCAATCATATATTGATATTCTCTATAAAATCGCACCAGAATTAAAAACATCGCAGCCGGGCCAGTTAAAATGTAGCAAGCTTCCCTTTTTAAAAAACGTCATCGTGTTAGGAGAGAAGCGCTTTGCTGGCACCTACAGTTGGGAAGATGTTGTAGCTCTTGGTGAAGGATGTAGTGATGAGAGTTTAAATGAGCGTTTGCTTTCACTTCAGCCGGATGATGTGATTAACATGCAGTATACCTCAGGAACAACTGGATTTCCGAAAGGCGTTATGCTCACACATAGTAATGTCGTGAATAACGCATTAAATATTGCCGCTTGTATGAAGCTCACAAAAGATGATCGACTATGTATTCCTGTACCATTCTTCCATTGCTTTGGTTGTGTCATAGGCGCCTTGGCTTGTGTGTCAGTTGGAGCAACGATGGTACCTGTACAGGAATTTCAACCTGATACCGTTTTACAAACGGTTGAACAAGAGAAATGTACGGCCCTTCATGGAGTGCCAACAATGTTTATAGCTGAAATCAATAGCAAAAATTTCACAAAATATAATTTACAATCATTGCGAACAGGTGTGATGGCTGGTTCCAATTGTCCGATTGAAGTAATGAAGGCTGTTATTGAAAAAATGGGTATTGAAGAGATTACAATTTGTTATGGCCAAACGGAATCTTCACCAGTTATTACACAAACACGCACTGATGATCCTATTAATTTACGCGTGGAATCAGTTGGTCGAGCATTGCCAGAAGTTGAAGTGAAAATTGTTGAACCTGGGACAGCACATGAAGTGCCAATTGGTACTCAAGGGGAACTATGCACAAAAGGATATCATGTTATGAAAGGTTATTATAACAATCCCGAAGCGACAGAACAAGCTATCGACAAAGAGGGATGGTTGCACACTGGGGATTTAGCTATTATGGATGAGAATGGTTATTGTAAAATAACAGGTCGCCTGAAAGATATGATTATAAGAGGGGGAGAAAACGTATACCCTAGAGAAATTGAAGAATTTCTCTATAGTCATCCAGATATTTTAGATGTTCAAGTTGTAGGTGTTCCTGATGAGATATACGGTGAAGAGGTAATGGCATGGATTATTTTAAGAGACTATGCCAACATTACGGCTGAAGAAGTTAAAGAATATTGTAAAGGCAGAATATCCAAGCATAAAATACCTAAACATATTACTTTTACGAAAGAATATCCAATGACTGCTTCTGGTAAAATACAAAAATTCAAATTAAAGGAACAAGCGATTCAATCCATTACTGCACAGAAATGATGAGTGAAAAGAAGAAATCAAATATAAAAAGTGGAGAGAAAAGAACAAGAGACAAGGCAAATCGTTTGCCTTGTCTCTTATTCACCCAAATGCTTAGCTTTATTGGATATTGGTGATATTTAGTTAAGGTAAAAATATGGTAAAAAATTGTTAATATGGAGGGAATCACTTTCGAATTGTTGAATATTGTAGGAGGAGGAAGAATAAGTATATTACTATAGTGACAATAAAGGAGCGCATTTATGGGTATGGCAACGATTCACCTCTTTGTGTATGGCACATTACGAAAAAATGAGATCCATCATGATTATTTAACTGAAGCTCGTTTAGTGGCCGAACAAGCTTGGATAAATGGAGTCATGTTTGATACGGGTGATGGTTATCCGAGAGTCGAATTATCAGATAAACTAGCTGAAAAAGTATATGGAGAATTATACGTTTTAAGTGCCGAACATTTAGAGGCAATTGATGTTTTAGAAGGGTATGTAAAAGATGACAAGCATTCATTATCTGTAAGAAAAAAAGTACACGTATATACGGATCAGGGAGTGCGACAAGGTTTTATTTATGTTTCCCCCGCTGAAGGTCTACAGCAAGATGCAATTAAAGTTTCAGACTGGAAGGTATACAATCTGCAAATGAATTCCCCAAAGACATTTTACTATTTTGCATATGGGTCTTGTATGGATACTGAAAGATTTATGAAAGCTGGAGTTGGCCATTTTTTTAAAAATGTCGTCGGTATAGGTGTATTAAAAGGCTATCAAATGGGCTATTATTTCTATGCACCTGATGGGAATCGAGCGGACATCATTGAAGGTTCTGGTGAAACAGAAGGTATTGTTTATCAATTACCGATAGAAGCAATAGATTATTTATTCCAAAGAGAAGGAGTCACTGTTGGTCACTATCGACCGACTTTTGTTAATTTGACAATTGAAGGGGAAATATATAAAGATGTGTTAACCTTCCATGTTTATGATAAAAATCCCCAGTCTTCACCACCATCCTTTTATGCGAGGGAGATTTTGCGTGCAGCTGAAGGGAGACTCAGTTATAAATATGTTCAGCATTTAAAAGAAGAGATAAATAAGCTTGGAGTCGTGAATTAAACAAAGAAGTTTACTATAAGCTACTTTGGTGGTATATAACAATGTCACCAAAGATGAAAGAAGGTCGTCTAAATGAAACAATTGACGAAAACATGCTTCTTTGAGATTGTTTATGATAAGCAACATTATCAATACTTGGAAATGATTAGAGTCGATTATATTTGTGATATACTATATATAACATTTAAAGATTTTTTCACAAGTGAAATGTATACTTTTGAAAAGGAAAAAATTTCTTTTTTACAAAAAGTATTTCTATAAAAACACATTTCAAATAAGTATTTACCATCCTAAATAGAAAAAAATCACTATACAGCTTGCAGAACACATTTAATTTTTTTACACTGTATAAGAGAACACATAAGGAGTGGCAAAAATGATTCATCAAACATGGCATGAAAGTGACACGTTAAAAAAGGTAAAATGTGTACATACGAATGCAGCAAAATATATTGTTAATCGTGCTTTAACTGAAGGAAAAATCTATGATGTGAAAAATGAAACAGAAGAGTTTTTCTTCATTGTTGACAACTCTGGTAAAGTTAGTGGTTTTTATAAAGACTATTTTAAAGAAGTTTAAGGCAAAAAGCTGTCAGATTGACTGACAGCTTTTTCGTGTGCAAAAAAATAACTAAGTTCTTAATATATGTAAAATGTACCTTTGAGAATTCTTGCAGGTGGTGAAAGAACTGGGACCATAGAGGAAAGCATTGAACCGAATTTTTATCATTACTTGAATGGATGGGAATAGGTTTTTTTATGATTAATACTTACAAAATCTGTTATGTATAATTAGGACTGATAGGGATATTCCCTACCAGACCATAAATTGACCATTATTCATGATTAGGAAACATTCGTTTCACTGTTTCACTAAATTCATCGAAGAAGCCTTCAATTGGTTTTCCATTGCGAACATCTTTTGCATATGTGTCCACACGGTTGTAGAAATCAGGGTTTACTGATACATAGACATCATCAATGTTCTGGTCAGTTGATTTTACTTGATCAGCGATTTTCTTTTCTAGATCTTGTGTTAATTCATTACCATTCGCTAAGGTTGCTGCCACATAGGCATTGTCGCCAGTAAGTAAAACCCTTGCTCTTTTAACTTCGTCCATTTGTGTAATATTATCTGCTGTTTTATCGGCAAACCTCATTGAATGTTGTGTTCCATCATAATCGACATTACGAGTATGAATATTGTTGTCAATACTTGGTCTATCATTGTTACCATTTCTTTCATATCCAACTTTTGCGGGGTCATGCATATCTGGTGCTCTATAAGCAGTGTCGTTCGTATCTTGTCCATTATTCATTCCACAAGCTGTTAATAGTAGAGAACTTGAAAGAGCAACAGCAATGATTGTACCTTTCATCTTTTAACATCCTTTCTTTTTTTCTTTCACTGTTAGCTTGGCTCATTTAATCGATAGTATGCATAAACAATTTTTTTTGAAGCAAGGAGGTAAAGGATGAAGTATCTATATATTGGAATTGGCGGGATGATAGGTGCAAGCATGAGGTTTGCTATCACAATTGTCATCGGACAGTTTTGGCAGAGTGCATTTCCTTTAGATATTTTAATAATTAATGTGTTTGGTGCCTTTATTCTCGGTTATTTATCGTCCATCACATTACCGATTGATCCTAATCTTAAACAAGCAATCACTGTAGGGGTAATTGGATCATTTACCACATTATCGACTGTTAGTGTGGATACGGTTTTATTAGTTGAAAATGGATTTATCATTCAAGCTTTTGTATATATCGTATTTAATATCGCACTAGGTTTAGTGATGGCCTATCTTGGTATTGTTTTTGGTAAACGTAAAGAGGTGAGGGGAACAAATGAGTGAAATACTTTATGTGATGATAGGTGGATTTTTTGGTGCAATAGCCCGTTTCTCCTTATCAACGTTGATAAATAGCAAAACCAACTCACTCTTTCCCTATGGAACGGTTATCGTTAATTTACTTGGTTGTTTCTTAATGGGTGTGGTTGTTCACTTTCTACATTGGGAAAATGTATCAGCTTTACTTGTAGTTGGTTTTTTGGGGGCATTTACAACTTTTTCATCTGTTCAGTTGGAGATGGTGGAATTAATTGTGAAGAAACAAAAGATGGCATTTATATATTTTTTTGTTACTTATATAGGCGGTATAGCCCTTTTCATGTTAGGCTTAATAATGTTGCCATAAATCGGTTGTTCATTTATGGACAAGTATTGAATACATATTTAATAGGATCGAAACAAAAGGGGAATGAAAATGGTTGTAAAAGTAGTGAATAAGGTGAATTATCGTGTCAATTTTTTCTAATCAAAAATTAATTCAAATAGTAAAATATGTTATGCCATGTATTATTTTGCTCATTGTAATAATGGAAGCAAATAAATTTTTTAAAGATTTCAACTGGGCTTTACTTGAGCATTATTTGGATGAGCTTTCATTTTGGCGGATTTTTTTCATTATTATTCTAGGATTAATTTGTTTGTCTCCAATGTTTTTTTATGATGTTATTTTAAATCGATTACTGCAGGTTAAAATTCCGATGCAAAAACTGTTAGGGTATTCGTTATCTGCAAATGCTTACTCAAACTTAATTGGGTTTGGCGGGGTAGCCGGCGCAACATTAAGAACGGTTTATTACCGCCCCTACTTAGACAATAATATCCCATATATTAAGGTAATCGCTAAACTGTCATTATTTTATCTTTGTGGTTTATCCATCTTGTCTTGGATTGTATTATTCAATGGATCTGAACTTTTCTCAGAGTTAAGATTAGCTCATCTTGCTATTTGGATTGTTGCGCTTTATACCCCTCTACTACTTTTTGTCTATTTTATTAAAAGAAAACTGCAAAGTTTGCCTATCAAGAGGGAGTTTATAACGGAACTATTAATGATCTCTGTGTTTGAATGGATATTTGTCGTTATTTGTATTTGGGGTATTTTAAATATAGTCGGTGTCAATTTTTCTTTATTTTCTGTTTTCCCAATTGTCATTGTAGCTGCTTGTGCTGGCATAATAAGTATGTTACCGGGGGGAATTGGTTCGTTTGATTTAGTTATTCTAATCGGTTTTGAATCTCACGGAATACCTGCAGAATTAACATTTATGGTTTTAATGTTTTATCGCCTTAGCTATTACTTTATTCCTGCGGTAGTTGGTACACCGGTTGTTTTGACTACTATTTGTGGACATTTAAAAACAAAAAATTTTTTCAGCTAAGGATGAAATAATAAAAAATCGACTATTTAGATTTAAACTGCATGCATACTGGAATGTGGGCAAATATATAAAGTTGGTTAGACTAGAGATAAGAGGGCTTAAAAAGGGCGGTGTTAATCAATCATATTAAATGTGATTGTGGAGATAGAAAAAAATCAAAGAGAAAGTAGTAAGCTTAGGAGTGAGAAATGGACTAAGACCAGTGTCGATTTAAATCCAATGTATATATAGAGGGAATGTAAGATTATAATATTGAAAAGTAAAATGCGCACACAATTTAGATGTATGCGCATTCGTTCACTTTTTAAAAAGATAATATCATTAAGAGGCTCTTTTATCGACTACCTTAGTTGATAATTGATTCGTAAAAAGTAATCGAGCACTAATGAGTCGTTTTCTAACTAGCAATCCAATCCATGCTGCCATCAACGCTTTAATAAAACCACCGATAATAAATGGAGCGAACCCTGACAGAAATGCTGCGGTCCAACTTAAGTCAGCCATCCACTTTAACCACGCCGTTCCAATAATTAACGTAATAAACATACCTATGATATTTGCTGTAAGCGCATGTGCAAATGTGAATTTTGTTTTCTCAAGGTATTTAGCCATAATCCATACTACTGGTATATAGCTAATTAAATAGCCACCAGTCGGTCCGACAATAACTGAGAAACCTGCAGAAAACTCTGCAAAAACGGGCACGCCAGCACATCCTAGGGCTAAATATAAGAGTACGGAAAAAGTGCCATATTTCGACCCTAAAATGACGGCTGCTAATCCAATGGCTAATGTTTGTCCAGTAATTGGGACAAGTGGCAAAGGGATAATTAATTGTGCCATAATCCCAATAATAGCTGCGAATAATGCTGTCGTAAGGAGCGATCTTAATCGTAATTGTTCTTTCGTCAATTCTTCCACCTCATTTATAATGTTAACCTTATGTATAATATAGTTTACATTATAATTTGGAGGGTTTTTTATGTCAACTATGTTTTATTTTTGGTTTACTTATTTTTCGTGCTTTTATATATTCTTTTAATTGTTTCTAAATGCATCCCTTCATGAAAGGTAGAAAAAAGGATACATTCGCCAACTGTTTGAAAAGTAATCCCCATTTTATTGGTGAATGGGGTTGGCAAGGTTTTAGTAAATTTGTTTTTGGTAACGGAAATGACTCTCTCTGTCTGTTCTTGTAATACACCTTTGATTTCTAAAATAGATGGCGGATTCCCTTGCCAAAGATGTGGTGCAGTACCTGCAGCAAAAAATGTTTCATACTCACTTCCAATCCCCATTCGCTCTCCTGTTAGTTCAAATACAAGTCTCTCCTGTATATAAGCGATATGACCGAAATTCCAGTGAATATTATTATTAAATCCTTTTGGTACAGTCGAAATGAATGCTGGATTTATTTTATCAAGTGATTGGATTGTTAATAAACGTACTGTTTGTATATGATTCGAGACATTTTCAATCATGGTTTCTTTCCTTTCCAAAAAAAGTATTATTCCTCCTCTCATATATTCTTTAGGAAAAAAGAAAACTCCTGCAATCAAATAAATCATTAGAGTTGAAGTTTCTTTAAAGTAGGGTAAAATATAATTAACAATTATCAAGTTGTTAATTAATTCATGGTGGTGGGGCAATTACCTTATGACTAAAAAATATCGAACACCAGATGGCTATACAGCAGATATTGCTGTTTTTACCATCGTAACAGAAGAATCTAAACCATTTACTCCACCCGATATGAGCTTAAACCTTTTGTTAATTGAAAGAGCTAAGTGGAATACAGAAGGGGAGTTAAACACAGAGGGAGGGAAATGGGCGCTGCCAGGCGGCTTTGTTGGCGTTCATGAAAACGCCTTACAAGCAGCTGTTAGGGAATTAAAAGAGGAAACTGGGATTGATTGTGTGCATATGAAGCATTTTGGTATATACGATGAACCCGGTCGTGATAATAGAGGTTGGATCATATCCAATGCGCATTATGCAATTATCTCTGAGGAAGACTTAAGGGAAATGAATGCAAATGATGACGCATCTGCCGTTAAATTAGTGAATATTCATGATGTCCTGCAATTAGAACTTGCATTTGATCACCGACAGATTATTTGTGATGCATTGAGCGTAATAAAAAGAGAGCTGTTACAAACAACAGCTGCAAAAAATTTATTACAAGATGAATTTACATATTCAGAATTACAAGCCGTATTATCAACAGTTACAAAAGATCCCGCTATACTAAATGAGCAAGCATTTGCTAGAAAAATTAAATCCCTTCCTTTTATAGAAAAGGTTGAGGGTAAAACCACGCAAAGAACGTCAAAAAAAGCAACGCAATTATATAGGTTTAATGAAGTCGAAGTAGTGAAACCTATATATACAGGTCGATACCAAGAAAGATAACGGGGGAGATACTAGTGGCAAGGGCTTTGATTAATATCGATTATACCAATGATTTTGTTAACGGAGCATTACCTTGTGGGGAACCGGCAATTGCTATTGAAGATGAAATTGTACGAATAACAGCTGATTTTATCAAAAATGGTGATTTAACGATCTTGGCTATCGATAGACACGAAAAAAATGATCATTTTCATCCTGAAACAAGGCTATACCCGCCTCATAATATAAACGGCACAGTAGGTAGAGAGCTATATGGTAATTTAAAACAAGTTTATGAGGAAAATAAGGGTTTAGAGCATGTAAAGTGGTTAGATAAAACAAGGTACAGTGCATTCTGCGGGACGAATTTAGAACTTTTACTAAGAGAACGAAACATTAACGAATTGCATTTAGTTGGCGTTTGTACAGATATATGTGTGTTACACACTGCTGTAGATGCCTATAACAAAGGGTTTTCAATTGTTGTCTATGAAAGAGCTACAGCAAGTTTTAACGAAATAGGTCATAAATGGGCACTCGAACATTTTAGTGGTTCTCTGAATGCAATAGTTAAATAACGAAAAAGGGGTATAAAATAGTATGAACAAGCCATATCCAGATGACAGCATGGCATTACACACAGACTTATATCAAATTAATATGGCACAAACCTATTGGCAAGATGGTATCCATGATAGAAAAGCGGTTTTTGATATTTATTTTAGGAAACTACCTTTTGGGAATGGCTATGGCGTGTTCGCTGGTCTTGAGCGCATCATTGATTACCTGCAAGGGTTCGAATTTTCTAAAAGTGATATTGCTTATTTGCGAGATGAATTACACTATCCAGAAGCGTTTCTTGATTATTTAGCGGATTTGCGTTTTACAGGTAATATTCGTTCAATGATTGAAGGAGAGCTTGTTTTTGCCAACGAACCAATTGTACGAATTGAAGCACCGCTTGCTCAAGCGCAATTAATAGAAACAGCATTATTAAATATCATCAACTTCCAAACATTAATTGCTACGAAAGCTGCACGGATTATGGAAGTGTTAGATGATGGTGTGGCAATGGAGTTCGGTTCCCGAAGAGCCCAAGAAATGGATGCCGGTGTTTGGGGAGCAAGAGCAGCTGTAATTGGCGGGTTTGGGGCTACGTCAAATACGCGTGCTGGTAAAATGTTTAATATCCCAGTAGCTGGGACACATGCTCACTCACTTGTACAAGCATATAAAAATGAATATATCGCTTTTCATAAATATGCACAAACACATAAAGATTGTACCTTCCTTGTTGATACATACGATACGCTTCGTTCTGGTGTACCAACGGCTATTAAGGTAGCAAAAGAGTTAGGTGATCGTATTAATTTTGTCGGTATTCGAATTGATAGCGGGGACTTAGCTTATTTATCTAAAGAAGCTAGAAAAATGTTAGATGAAGCTGGATTTACTAACACAAAAATTGTTGCTTCTAACGATTTAGATGAATATACAATTATGAATCTTAAAGCACAAGGTGCCAAAATTGATTCTTGGGGTATTGGGACAAAGTTGATTACAGGTTATGACCAACCTGCACTGGGTGCTGTGTATAAAATGGTGTCTATAGAAAATGAAGCTGGGGAAATGGAAGATACAATTAAAATTAGTGGGAATCCAGAAAAAGTAACAACCCCAGGTTTGAAACGTGTTTATCGAATTATAAATAGGGAAAATCACAAATCAGAGGGTGATTATATCGCGCTTGAGAGTGAAAATCCTAAAGAAGAAGAACGTTTAAAAATGTTCCACCCTGTCCACACCTATATTAGTAAGTTTGTCACCAATTTCGAAGCGAAAGACTTACATCAGGACATTTTTAGTGATGGAAAATTAGTTTATGAAAAGCCTAGTCTTCAAGAGATACAAGGATATGTGAAAGAAAACCTATCTCTATTATGGCATGAGTATAGAAGGTCATTAAATCCGGAAGAATATCCTGTAGATTTAAGTCCAAATTGCTGGAATAACAAAATAGAACTGATTGATTCAATAAAGAAAAAAATTAAAGATAGCCTAAATGCTAAAGCTTGATGAAAGGATGAGGAATGATGTCCATACAAGAAAAGATTCGCGCTGCTTTAAATGTCAAATCATTGATTGATCCGAAAGAAGAGATCATTGAACGAATCAATTTTTTAAAAAATTATGTCAAGCAGGCTCGTGCAAAAGGATTTGTATTGGGTATAAGTGGTGGTCAAGATTCTTCACTAGCCGGACGATTAGCACAGATAGCAGTAGAAGAATTACGGGCGGAAGGATATGAAGCCAAGTTCGTGGCGATTCGATTACCATACGGAGAACAGCATGATGAAGATGACGCACGAAAAGCATTGCGATTTATTCAACCGGATGAAACATATGTTTATAATGTGAAATCACCAGTCGATGAGATTCAAAAAGTATATAATGAAGTGGCCGATATTGCTGAGCTAAAAGATTTCCATAAAGGGAATGTGAAAGCAAGAACACGTATGATTGCCCAATATATTTTCGGTGGAGAAATGGGTCTTTTAGTAATTGGTACGGACCACGCTGCAGAAGCAGTTACAGGATTTTATACAAAGTACGGTGATGGAGGAGCAGACTTATTGCCACTAGCAGGCTTATCTAAGCGACAAGGTAAAGCTCTATTAAAAGAACTAGGTGCAGAAGAGAGCATCTATATGAAAGTGCCGACAGCAGATTTACTTGATCAAACACCAGGACAAGCTGATGAGACAGAACTAGGAATTACTTATGATGAGCTTGATGACTATTTAGAAGGAAAAGAAGTCAGTGCGGAAGCTGCAAAGAAAATTGAGCAAAGGTATATCATAACGGAACATAAAAGACAAATGCCAGCATCTATGCATGACGATTGGTGGAAATAATCTTGTAGGCAGACTGCTAGTTGGCAGTCTGTTTTTTTAACAGGTAAGTGTAATTAACCAACATGATTAGGGGGATAACCAATCTACTGAATTTAAAAGCTAATAAACAACTAAATAAGTAGACAGTGTTAACATATCACGAAGATAAAACGAAGGTAAAAGTCGGGCCAAAACGGTTTGCGTTACTTCAAATAGAAAACCTGAATGAATACCGAGTATAAGTCGTTTTCACCGAATCATTGTGCATTTTCGCTAAATTATTGAGCAAATGCTACATAATCTCCCCTTATTTTTGTTCAATAACAGAAAGGAAAAAAAAGAATGGATCTAAAAAAGATCCATCCCGCTTCTATCGATTTACATGTCTACCTTTATTTTTTCTTGGCCATACTTTTTCTTCTATTTTTTCGTATACTTCTAAAAGTGTCGTGAACAATTGCATTCTACCTATAAGGTTATACATGATAATCGCACAAATGATGGCAATGAGTGCCCCTGTTATCACATCAAATGGATAATGAACACCAACCCATATTCGTGAAATCCCTACTAATACAGCAAGAATGGGCCACAATACATTTTTCTTATTAAATAACCAAAAGACGATACAGAATGAAAAGAATAATATCGTATGATCACTTGGAAAAGAATTATTTGCCGTTTTATCTATAAGCTGATTGACATTATCCAATTCGACAAAAGGTTGGTAGTTAAAGTGAAGTTTGCTAACAACGAACTTACCAATAATTTCAGCTAAAATAAATGTGAATCCTGCCGTCATCACCATATAGCGATGTTTTGTTTTACGTGTAAACCAATACATCAAAGTTATTAAGGCTAATAATATTACGGTATATTCGGCAATAAAAACAATTATTGGGTTCAAATCTGGATATTCAAAGCCTAGGTCATTTATTCCTCTAAATAAACTAATATTGATTTCGTTCATCTCTCAATACCTTTCTATTCTATCAGTTTCTAGTGTCATTACTCCATTATAATCATTTTTCCTATTGCTGTCATCTGATTCTAACAAGTAACTAACATTATCATAAGAATAGACGAGAATAAAGGCAAATTCCCTACACCATTGTTCAATAAAAGTTTTAATGACGTAAAAAAGTAAATTCAGAGCAGATTTCAAATTTATAGGTAATGATTTTTCCTGCATTACCTTTCATTTACTATCTAAGCTTCTTTTACCCAATGTAGGCAACAATTACCGCTATAATAGTTTAATAGATTTTGGTTTAATATGAATATGAAAAAAATAACTAAATACTTATCATTATTTTTGTTAACTGTTACTCTTGTCTTTGGAATGAAAAATATAGCAAGTGCTCAAACCATACATACAGTGCAATCCGGAGATACAATGTGGAAAATAGCGGTGAAGTATCAAGTAGGGGTGCAAGAGATTATTCAAGCTAATAAACAAATTGGGAATCCCAACCTAATTTACCCTGGTCAAACAGTTCAAATTCCATCCACTGCTCAAGCAACAATATCAATGGAATCTCAAGTCGTTCAGCTTGTAAACGAAGAGCGCGCTAAAGTGGGTTTAAAACCATTAAAAGAAAATTGGGAGCTCGCGCGAGTGGCACGCTTTAAATCTCAAGACATGATCGATCATCGTTACTTTAGTCATCAATCTCCTACATATGGCACTCCTTTTCAAATGATAAAAGATTTTGGTCTAACATACAATGCAGCAGGGGAAAACATTGCAGCTGGCCAAACAAGTGCACAAGCTGTTGTAACAGCATGGATGAATAGCGATGGACACCGTAAAAATATCTTATCTAGTCAGTTCACTGAGATTGGTGTTGGCTATGTTAAAGGTGGTTCTCACGGTCATTATTGGACACAAATGTTTATTTCAAAATAATAATATAGAAGGAAATTCTACTGTCGTACGAGTTACGGCAGTTTTTTTATGAAGCATATTGCGATTACCGAATTGTGTTTTTTAAGGCTATGTTTTAGCGCTCTTTAACTAGTTTACTGTATTGAATTTATTATCGAATAAATTCTTGAAAACAGAATACTGGTAAAAATAATAAAGGCTATGTATCTCTTTTGCAGGTTTGATAAGTTCGTTGGAGAAGAAACCCAATCATAGATACGATAGCACCAAAAAGAAAAACCATATCTTTAGACACCTTTGTCCCTCCTGAAAATTAAATTATAAGAAAATAGAATCGTTGTTTATGATTTTTGATTTTTCCAAGCGATATTCTCTGGATACATAAAGGAGATTATAATAGGAAAACGAACAAATCAAAAGTATATTCAATTTGTTCGCTTCATTATTCATTGGCTATTGTCTATGTTGAATATTCTTAGAGAAAATGATAATTATTGTACAACAATGTAAGCAATCATTTTTCCGTGATCTTCCTCTTGGGAATGGTTATGGCAGATGAGTTGATAGGTACCTTTTTCGTCAAATTGGAGGGGGACTTTAGTTTCTTCTCCTTTTTGAACCACACCTTTAATATCAGTTCCCTCTATATAAAAGGAATGTTCCTTACCCATCACACCTAGTATGTTTAAATTGACCTTTTCTCCGACCTCTAAAAATACAGTTCCTGGATCCCAGCGATAGACTTCCATTTCTTCCCCATTTTCCATTGTTGTTTTATATTCCGTTGTTACCATTTCAATCTCCCTTGTCGTTTCTGTCGTATTCCCAAACACCGCTAAACTCCCATTTTTTGATATAAGCCATACCGAAGCAGATGCAATAAGGGCAATTAATAATAAAACAGTGATTATCGTTTGCTTTGTAATAATTAGAAACTTCATTCTATCTCTCCTCATTATTAGGTTGTACTTCATATGTATGCAGGTTGAACAGCAGAACTTGTCTCATTTTTATCTTTTTTTTCAAAATTGTTTACTTTTGCATTTTAAGCTAACATAATAAAAAGGAGATGATTTTAATGTATAAAATTTTGATTGCTGATCGAGATAACGTCGATGCAGAGGGATTAAAATGGTTAATTAAAACCGTATATCCTACTTGGCAAATTGAAATAAGATCATCTACAAATGCAGTATTTACAACCTTGGAAAAACAAAGTCCGGATCTCTTATTGTTGGAAATGGAAATGTTCGATTCAGTGGGATATAAGAAATTAAAACAGCTTGTGCCTATCTTAAACATAAAAATTTTAGCAATGACGATTGAACCTACTTTTGATCAAGCAAAGAAAGCCATTGAAATAGGAGTGAGTGATTTATTAGTAAAACCTGTGTCACCAGAGGATGTGCTTCGATCACTTCAGATTCTTTATCGTATGCATAGCAAAAGCCTGAACCATGCGCAAATAGCAGAAGACAATACTGAAGATAGAACCTTACTGCAAAAAAATCAAGCCCATCATGTAAAGGTCATAGGAATGAGAACTATTCATCCAAATGAAATATTTAAGTTATATACATATGTAATGGGTCATTCATGGGCAAATGTCAAAAAAGTATTTCTTTTACCTGAGATGATTTTGTGCCTTGTAGAGGAGAATGACCAAGATCTTTTAAGAAAATGCCATACCTTTATTCGTGGATGGGAAAAAGAATCAAATGAAGCGATTATTTTAGCCGAAGGAAATACAAATGATACAGGTCTACTGCAATCACAGTACGGTAAGATTAAGCAACGAATGGAGCTTTCTTTTTACACTGGTCTAAATAAGCTTATTCCATGGTCAGCAAACGAATGGGTGAGTATTGACCCTTTTTTAACACCAAAAGAGCAGGAGTTTTGGATTGATTATTTACGGCGAGGGGATATAAAAGCAATCAAAACATGGCTATATGAGCAATTTTTAAGTCTAACTTCGCCTTACCCTGATCCAGCTATTATTAGAATTAGGTTAACGAGTATTTTGGCACAAATTAGACGATACATGATTTCAAGGCATTTAATTGATAAAGAAAAGGAAGAAAAATATCAAGCGTTATTCCAAACGATTCTATACTCACCACTTATTTATCGAGTAATAGAAGAAATGATCAAGCTGATAGCTAGTTTAATAGATACAGACATGCAAATAGACTCGAAGTCCGAGAAGTTAGCCAAGCAAATATATCATTATCTAGAAGAACATTATCATGAGAAAGAGATAAGCTTAGATATGATTGCTGCCAAATTTAATCGTAATACAAGCTATATTAGCTCCTTATTAACGAAGTATTATAAGCAATCCTTTAGAGAGATTGTTACGATGCGTCGTATAAAAAAGGCGACCCAGCAATTGACGGAAACAAATCTTCCTATTAAAATAATTGCGAAAGAATGTGGTTATCGTAATCAACAATATTTTAATAAAGTATTTAATCAAATCATGAAGTGCTCTCCAAGTACTTTTCGTGCAAACACCAGTCGTACGTACTAACAAAAATGAACATAAAGGTGAAGATGAAAATGAAAGTTTTATATTTAATTAGAGATCCCTTTATCGAGGAATATCCGACAATCATAGAAGAAGCGAAGCAGTTAAATGCAGAAGTGAAGTTCGTTCATAGTGATAGTGGACTTACAAAATCACAGTTATTAAAAGAAGTCGAAGATGTTGATATCATCGTCGTTGCTATTGTGAAAATTGATCAAGAAGTCATTGACCATGCCCCCAATTTAAAGTACATTATTAAATTCGGAGCAGGGTACGATAACATCGATGTGAACTATGCTGAGAAAAAAGGAATTGTTGTTACAAATGCACCAGGGGAAAATGCACATTCCGCAGCAGATCTTGGCTTTTCGTTATTATTGTCAATTTCAAGACAAATTGCGCAAAAAGATCATGAGATGAAAAATGGTAAATGGCAGCTCTCTATGGGGAACGAAGTTTACGGGAAAAAGTTAGGGATTATTGGTTTCGGTGCAATCGGACAAGCAATTGCTAAAAGAGCAAGTGGTTTTGATATGTCAGTCATTGCTTTCGGCCATTACCGAAACGAGGAAAAAGCGAAAGAGCTGAATGTTACCTACTGAACTTGACGATTTACTATCAACTGCCGACTACATTATTCTCTCTACGTCGTTATCTGAGAAAAATCGCCATCTAATAAATGAAAAAACGTTAGCAAAAATGAAGCCGAGTGCGTTTCTTATTAATATCTCACGCGGCGGATTAGTCAATGAAGTGGACCTGCTTGCAGCATTAAAAAATCATGTGATTAAAGGTGCTGCATTAGATGTTTTTGAAAAAGAGCCTTCTATTACGGAGTTGTCAAAACAAGCAAATGTGATAGCAACTCCTCATATAGGTGGGGCTACTTTTGAAGCAGTCCAAAGAATTAACCAGCTGACGCTTAAAAATATACAACGATTTATTAATGACGAACAGCTAGAACATCTCGTCTCGAAATCATAAACAAAACTCAATCTGAACAATCATTC
This sequence comes from Cytobacillus sp. FSL R5-0569, assembly GCF_038007265.1. Taxonomy (NCBI): domain Bacteria; kingdom Bacillati; phylum Bacillota; class Bacilli; order Caryophanales; family Bacillaceae; genus Cytobacillus; species Cytobacillus sp. FSL R5-0569. Next base: position 2,544,907 of record NZ_JBBOWW010000001.1, on the reverse strand, counting down.
AATTTTTCCTTAAAACCTAGAATGATTGTTTGGATTTTTTTGTTTTGGCCGATTAATCAATCCATGGAAAGTCTCATTAAACATATTGTCGAGTCTGGCATGAAGAGAGCAGAATCAACATTAATTAAAAGAGGCAATTCTACCGTGAAAGAAACGGAATTGGTTCAGATCAAAAAAGAATTAGATGGTTTATAAATAGAAGAATAATAAAAATAGAACGGCAGAATTAAAATGGTTTAGTTATATAATCTTTATATTTTTATATAAATCAAATAAATGAATAAATAACTATATAAATCAAAGTAACAAATCACAAAAAAATATAAATAATCCAATATTAATAGACGGTTTATTCTGAAAATTCTAAGTTAAAATAAACTTATGAATGAGTTGGAGGGATAATGATGGAAAAAGTGAAGAGAGAAATTATTAATTATACAGGTAGTGAACTTCATGCAAAAGGTTGGATTCAAGAGGCTGCTATTCGTATGTTAAGAAATAATTTAAATAAAGAAGTCGCAGAAAAGCCTGATGAATTAATTGTATATGGCGGGATTGGTAAAGCGGCTCGAAATTGGGAGAGCTACGATAGTTTGATGGAAACTCTTCACCAGCTTGAAAATGACGAAACATTGCTTGTGCAATCAGGGAAACCTGTTGCGGTTTTTAAAACACATGAAGATGCACCCAAAGTATTAATTGCCAATTCTAACATTGTTCCTGCATGGGCAAATTGGGATCACTTTCATGAACTAGACAAAAAAGGTTTAATAATGTACGGCCAAATGACTGCAGGTAGTTGGATATATATTGGCAGCCAAGGAATTGTGCAAGGAACGTATGAAACATTTTCAGAACTGGCAAAGCAACATTTTAATGGTTCTTTAAAGCAAACGATTACACTTACATCGGGCCTTGGGGGTATGGGAGGGGCGCAGCCATTAGCAGTGACAATGGCAGGGGGTGTTTGTATTGCAATAGATAAAGATGAGACGAGAATAGACCGAAGATTAGAAACAAAATATTTGGATAAAAAAGTTTACGATATGAAAGAAGCGATTGTGCTTGCACAGGAAGCAAAAGCAGAGGGAAAGTCACTGTCAATTGGCTTGCTTGGAAATGCAGCTGAAATCCTCCCTCAAATGTTGGACGACGGTTTCATCCCTGATATATTAACAGATCAAACATCCGCGCATGATCCGTTAAATGGTTATATTCCAATTGCTTATTCAATGGAAGAAGCAGCCAAGTTAAGAATTGAAAATCCACAAGATTATGTTCAAAAAGCTAAGAAGTCAATTGCCATTCATGTGGCTGCTATGCTTGAAATGCAGAATAAAGGTGCGATTACATTTGATTACGGTAACAATATTCGTCAAGTCGCGCATGATGAAGGTGTGGAAGATGCTTTTGCCTTTCCAGGATTCGTCCCTGCTTATATTCGTCCACAATTTTGTGAGGGGAAAGGCCCTTTTAGATGGGTAGCACTTTCGGGAGATCCAGAGGATATTTATAAAACAGATGAAGTCATCTTAAGAGAGTTTGCAGATAATAAGCATTTATGTAACTGGATTAAAATGGCTAGAGAAAGAATTCAATTTCAAGGGTTACCTTCAAGAATTTGTTGGTTAGGTTATGGCGAAAGAGCAAGGTTTGGAAAAATAATTAATGATATGGTTGCATCTGGTGAATTAAAAGCACCAATCGTAATTGGGCGAGATCATCTTGACTCAGGCTCTGTTGCCTCACCTAATAGGGAAACAGAGGCCATGAAGGACGGCAGTGATGCAGTAGCAGATTGGCCAATTTTGAATGCTTTAATTAATAGTGTTGGTGGTGCTAGTTGGGTGTCAGTACATCATGGCGGTGGAGTAGGTATGGGCTATTCCTTACACGCTGGCATGGTGATAGTTGCTGATGGAACGGAACAAGCAGAGAAGAGATTACAGCGAGTGCTAACAACAGATCCTGGTATGGGTGTAGTTCGACATGCTGATGCTGGTTATGATCTTGCGAAACAAACGGCCATAGATAAAGGCATTCATATACCAATGTTGAAGAGGGGTACCGAAAAATAATCGATAGAGGAGAGGTGAGGTAATGAGCTCAACTTATTTGTTTATAAAGCATGCGAATGAACTACTTACATTAAAGGGACATTCACAACAACCAGCAGTTAAAGCAGCAATGAATCAATTACACGTCATTAATGATGGGGCGATACTAATGAAAGATGAACAAATAGTCGCCATCGGTGAAACAGATGAATTGCTCAGCCAATTTCATCAGGAAATAAATTTAGCAGAGATAATTGATGCGAGTGGTAAAGTGGTCATGCCTGGATTAGTGGACCCACATACACATTTAGTTTATGCAGGGAGCCGTGAAGAAGAATTTAATATGAGGTTAAATGGTGCCACCTATATGGAAATCATGAACAACGGAGGTGGCATTCATGCCACCACAACTAAAACGAGAGCAGCGACAATAGATGAATTAAAGGAGGAGAGTATAAAACGGTTAGATCGCTTTTTAATACACGGTGTAACAACGATTGAAGCAAAAAGTGGCTACGGCCTTGACTGGGAAACTGAGTATAAGCAATTGTTTGTAGCTAAAGAACTCAATCATCTTCATGCAATCGATATTGTCAGCACCTTTATGGGCGCACATGCCATACCTGTAGAATACAAGGAGCGTCCAGATGTTTTTATTGATCTAATCATCGATGAGATGCTCCCGCTTGTGGTAGAGGAAGAGTTAGCTGTTTTTAATGATGTATTTTGTGAACGAGGAGTGTTTACGCCTGAACAATCGAAGAGGTTACTGTTAGCTGGTAAAAATCTTGGATTAATACCAAAAATTCATGCAGATGAAATTGAACCGTATGGTGGAGCAGAATTAGCAGCAGCAGTAGGTGCCATATCAGCTGACCATTTATTGAAAGCATCAGATGAAGGGATTAAAAAAATGGCGGAAGCAGGTGTCATTGCTGTTCTTCTTCCTGGTACAGCCTTTTTCTTAATGGAAGCAGCAGCAAATGGTCGTAAAATGATTGATGAAGGAGTAGCAGTTGCTTTGTCTACAGATTGTAATCCTGGTTCCTCACCAACAGCTTCATTACCTTTTATGATGAATCTCGCTTGTATGCATATGGGCTTAACGCCTGCTGAAGCGATTTACGCGGCAACAATCAATGCTGCCCATGCGATTGGGAAGGGCCATGAGATTGGCAGTCTGGAAGAAGGGAAAAAGGCAGATGTTCTTATACTTGATGTACCTAATTATATGCAAACGCAATATTTATATGGAATGAACCATACGCATTCGGTAATTAAAGCTGGAAGAATAGTTATTGACAATGGTGCCCTAGTAACAAACAAGCTTAAAAGTCACTAATAGTAAGGGAGAGATTGGTATGTGCCAGTCTCTTTTTATAAAAAATAACATTTAAAGGAAGATAGGATGTGAGGAAATATGGAAACTGAACTGAGTAATCCAAAAACCAAATCTCAAATGAAAAACGCCAATAGTCATGTATGGAAGTTTTTCATATACAGTATGATTGGTATATTTATGTTTTTTATTCCGATAACATTGAACGGGCAATCTTCCATCATGATCGATCATATTGTGAGTGGGTTGCGCCACCTTCTAGGTAATGTTGTTCCTTATTATTTGCTATTGATTATCATGATAGGAGGCCTATATCCTTTTATAAAAGGTAATTGGAAAGAAACGATTGTGACAACAGTATTTTCCTTCTTAAAACTTTTGGGTGTAGTTATTGCATTTATGGTTTATTTTAACTTGGGTCCCGCATTCATATTTGACCCAAATATGGGTCCTTTTTTATTTAATAGTCTTGTTACGCCTGTCGGTTTATTAGTTCCAATTGGTTCTGTCTTCTTAGCTTTATTAGTAGGCTATGGTCTGCTTGAATTTATCGGAGTGATAATGAAACCGGTTATGAGACCGATTTTCCAAACACCTGGACGGTCTGCGATTGATGCCGTTGCCTCTTTTGTCGGTAGTTATTCTGTCGGTATTTTAATTACTAATCGTATCTTTAAAGAAGGTAAGTACTCAATGAAAGAAGCAGCAATTATAGTGACTGGGTTTTCCACTGTTTCTGTTACTTTTATGATTGTCGTGGCTAAAGCGTTAGACTTAATGTCTATGTGGGCGATTTATTTTTGGACATCCTTCATAATTACATTTGTAGTAACAGCAATTACGGTAAGAATTTGGCCAATTAGAAACATGTCAAATGAGTATTATCAAGGTGTGAGGAGAGAGAAAGATGCATATGATAAACCTCTGCTAAAAACTGCGTGGAAAGAAGCCATGGAAGCTGCTGCTTCAGCACCATCAATATTTGAAAATGTGAAACAAAATTTAAAAGATGGTGTATTAATGACGATGTCCATTCTGCCTTCAATTATGTCTATTGGGCTTATTGGCTTGGTATTAGTCGAATACACGCCAGTTTTTGATTGGCTTGCATATTTATTTTATCCATTTACAGCTATATTAGGATTACCAGAAGCAATGCTAACAGCAAAAGCGACATCGGTTGGGATTGTTGAAATGTTCTTACCTTCTATGGTAGTGACAGAAGCCGCTTTGATGACAAAATTTATTATTGGTGTTGTATCTGTTAGCGGCATTATTTTCTTTTCGGCTTTAGTTCCTTGCATTTTATCAACTGATATTCCTATTACCATTAGGCAAATGGTGATTATTTGGTTTGAACGAACAGTGCTTGCTCTTATTCTTGTCACACCTATTGCATACCTTCTGTTTTAATTTAATGCCCTGCGGTTTCATGCAGGGTTCTTTTCATATATAATAGTACTAACTCTTTTGGGAGAGCATACATATTGAAATATTCTAGAACAGCGGGTGAAGTAATGTATAAATTATATTCTCATAACGACTTAGATGGTGTTGGTTGTGGTATTATAATCAAGCTAGCATTAGGAGAAGAAGGGCAAGTTTATTATAATTCTGTCGGAGGCTTAGACTATAAAGTCGAGAAGTTTTTTTCTGAAAAGGACCATAAAGATACCAAGCTTTACATAACAGACTTATCGATCAATGAAGATAACACGAAAAGAGTAGATGATTTTGTCAATCAGGGTGGTCATGCACAACTAATTGATCATCATAAAACGGCCCTACACTTTAATGAATATGAATGGGCTACAGTAACAGTACAATATGATGATGGTAGACAAACTTGTGCTACGTCATTATTATATGAGTATTTTGTTGAGCAAAAAAAACTATCTCCAAAAAGGTCCATTGAACAATTCATTGAATTGGTTCGACAATATGATACTTGGGAATGGGACGAAAATAATAATGTAAAAGCGAAGCAGTTGAATGATTTATTTTATATGTTTTCTATAGAAGAATTTGAAGAAATGATACTGCAAAGATTAAAAACCGCAGATGATTTTGAATTTGATGAGCTTGAAGCGAAATTATTATCAATGGAAGAAGCTAAAATTGAACGCTATATTAAGCGTAAAAAAAGAGAACTTATCCAAGCGTCGATTGATAAGCATATTGTTGGTGTTGTTCATGCGGAATCTTATCATTCCGAACTCGGCAATGAGCTGGGAAAAGAATACCCTCATTTAGATTATATTGCAATTCTTAATACGGGTGGTCGCAAAGTCAGCTTCAGAACGATTCACAATCACATTGATGTTTCGGCTGTTGCAGGCACGTACGGTGGGGGTGGTCATGCGAAAGCATCAGGCTGTACGATGAATGAAGAGGCGTTTAGAAAATTTGTTGTAGAATTATTCACAGAAGAATCATTAAAAATTGATGCACCTAAAAATAAATTCAACCAAAAAGAAAATAGCCATGGTACGATTTATGAAGGACGCTCTGGTGACATTTATCGTATCTACCAAAAACAAGAGCAGTGGAAAATAGAAAAGAATCATCAAGAAAATGCGACAGTATTTAAAGATTTCCAATCGGCAGTGAATGCAATTAAGATAGCTGATTTTGCTTGGTTAGCGAAAGATGATGTATACGATAATTATATGAAAAAGAATAAGTAAGTCATAGCTCCTCGAAAGATAGCAAACCTTTCGAGGAGTTTTTTATTATGATTAATCATTGAATGAAAAAACCTAACGATAAAATTTTTTTGAAAAATTTGGGGTAAAGCATCGCTTTTGAATGCTTGGTTATAATCTTCCAAATTTATGGTGGGGTGCCAATATCTTGTGTATAATGAGCGAGAGGGGGGAAGAGAGAATGTTGTACTTATTTATAATTTTATTTATCATCATGATTCTCGTATTTGCCAAATTCTTAAAACCGACTGTAAAACCTTTAAAGGAATTGCCAATCCCGAATAATCTTGGTTTTGTTCAGCCGATAGCACATTCTTTAGTTCATCAAGTAGAGAATTCATTTACTGAAAGTGATAAAAGGCAGTTAAGAAATCGTGTGCTAAAAGAACATCCAAAATGGAAAGATCATGAATTTGATTGGCTTTTCATGGAATTGAAAAGATATTTCTTTTTATGTAGCTTGTTTAAAACAGTACCCATGTATAGTAGCAAAGTAGATGCATTATGGCATGAAATGATTTTGTTTACACAAAAATATGCTGATTTTTGCCAGCAATTATTTGGTCAATATTTACACCATACCCCTAACATTGGTGGCAATCAATCTGCACATAATGAAAGAGCATTTTTTGACTTTTTGTATTTAAGTTATTTCCAACCATCTGAGAATAGTGTGAAAATATGGGGATCTTTTATGAGAAAACCTTTGCACCCGCAAATTATAGCTGATTTTAAAGCTTTAAGTGAAAAAGAATTGTTAATGACTTATTTTCGGACTCATTCTAAATGGAAGAATATCCAATTGGAATTAATTCAATCGATAAAAGAAAATATTAAATTAGCAACTGATTTTCATGAAAATCAAGATAAGAGTTTGCAATCAAAGTCCGTATTTCCCCACCAAAGTATTCTTTTTATAAGCATTTATTTTTCAATGTATGATTATGACAATTTTGAGGAAGCGGTAAGTAGTTATTTACCTGAAGAGATAGCTAAGAATAGCTTTACTTCTTCTTCATGTAGTGGTTTTGCCTGTGCTAGTGATGCATCGTCACCTTCCAATGATAGTTCTTGTTCTAGTGGTGATTCAGGTGGGAGTTGCGGTGGAGGCTGCGGCAGTAGTTAAAATCATATAATTAGTAAATTAGGGCATCTAAATAAAGGATGCTCTTTTTTATGACAAAAAATTAGGTGCGTAATAAGTTTAGTTCTGATCACTAGTATTAGTTAAGTTATTACAAAATACGACAATGTTCTTTCAATTATGTAACAATTTGTTATCATCTTTAATTAAGTCTAATTTTTTTGGTACAATTCAATAGGGTAAAAAGCACTAGAAATGGAAGTGGATGAATGAAGAAAAAATGGATGATCATCTTCCTATTCCTCATGTTATTAGGTACACAAGCATATGCAAAGGATGATGAACCAGAAATTGTCAGTGAAACGGCAATCGTTATGGAAACAGAAACGGGCGCTATATTGTATGAAAAAAATGCAAACACAAAAATGTATCCAGCAAGTTTAACTAAAATTGCAACCGCTATTTACGCAATTGAAAACGGAAACTTAAATGATGTGGTCACAATTTCTAAAGAAGCAGTAGATGTTGATGGGACAAAAGTATACTTAGAAGAGGGCGAGAAGGTAACTTTAAAAAAGCTCGTTCAAGGAATGCTCATTAACTCAGGTAATGATGCGGCAAAGGCAATTGCCATTCATTTGGAAGGTAATGAAGAGAATTTTTCGAAAAAATTGAATGCTTACATGCGAAATAAAATAAAAGTGACCGAGACTCATTTTACGAACCCCCACGGATTATTTTCCGAAAACCATTATACAACGGCAAAGGATATGGCAATCATCACAAATTATGCTATGAAAAACGAGACCTTCGCTGAAGTTTTCGGTACTGTAGAATTAAAATGGGATGGTGAATCTTGGGATACGACACTCATTAGCCATCATCAACTCCTAACTGGACAAAGACCGTACGAATGGATTACTGGTGGGAAGACTGGATTTGTCAGTGAATCTAAACAAACACTCGCATCTACTGCAGATAATGGGAAATTGGCATTAACAGCGATTGTTATGAAAGCAGATTTTAAACGTGATATTTATAAAGACACCAAAACCATCTTTGATTACAGTTTCTCTCATTATGAAAATAAAGAACTTGTCCCTGAACAAGAATATTTTGTTGGTGAAAAAGTGTTTCAACCGACAGAAAATAGCTACAAGGTATCTTTACCGATTGAAGGATTTACAGAACACTTAAATAATCAAGGTGTATTAGAAATCGTGGATAATAATGACAAAGTGATACAAGAAATAACTTTGGAAAGAGAACAGCCTAAACAAGAGGTAGCGAACCATCATACGATGAATGAAGCTAGTGATGATACTGAGAAGGAAAATCCGACTCTTATTATTTATATTGCTATAGGCTCGGTTGCCATCATTTTGATAGTGGTTTTCTTATTTATACGAAAAATGAGGAAACGTAACCGATATGATATCCATAATAGAAGATGGTAGGAAGGAAGCGCAGTAACTTTACTGTGCTTTTTTGCTTTTATATAGATGTGAGTAAATGTGAGAATATAACTTTAAAAAGAAAGAATTATGTTACTATTATCAATAGAAAAGATTGTTTGGGACTAACAAATGGCGGTGAAATCATGATAGTAGTAAGTGCATGTCTGGCAGGAATGAATGTAAGATATAATGGATCTAATAGTTTAGACGAAAGAATCCAGAAACTTTTATTAGAGAATCAAGCGATGACTGTTTGTCCGGAATTACTCGGAGGTTTTACGACGCCAAGAGAGCCAGCTGAAATCGTGGGCGGAGATGGTGAAGATGTATTAGACGGAAAAGCAAAAGTGATCGAAAAGTCAGGTAAGGATGTTACAAAACAATATATCAACGGTGCATATGCTACATTAAAAAAAGCTCAAGAGTTGGGAGCAGATACAATTATCCTTAAGGAAAATAGTCCATCATGTGGTAGTTCAGTTATTTACAATGGAGAATTCAAAGGGGAACAAATAGTAGGTAATGGTGTCACAACAGCCTTATTAAGAAAAAATGGTTTTAAAGTCATTTCGGAAAATAACTTTAATGAATATTCAATACTTGAAATTAACTAAGGATATATTTATGTATTTTTACGTAGGTGTTTGTTATAGATACAACTTTGAGTGTCCTCAGGTATTCGCGACTTTACATATCCATTTAAAGAAGCTGGTAGCCGTATATGGCTACCAGCTTTCTTACAATTATGCCTGATACATTTTGGCGATTTGCTTTTGTAGCTCCTCGTTTTCAAGGTATTCATCATACGTTACTTGTTTGTCTACGATACCATTTGGTGTGATTTCAATAATTCGGTTAGAAATCGTTTGGATAAATTGATGGTCATGTGATGCAAAAATCATCGAACCTTTAAAGGCAATTAAACCATTATTTAAAGCAGTAATGGATTCTAAGTCTAAATGGTTAGTAGGTTCGTCAAGTAAAAGAACGTTTGAACCACTTAGCATCATTTTTGAGAGCATACAGCGAACTTTTTCTCCACCTGAAAGCACGCTTGCTTTCTTCAATACTTCTTCACCTGAGAAGAGCATACGACCTAAAAAGCCACGAAGGAAGCTTTCACTTTCATCTTCAGGAGAATATTGACGGAGCCATTCGACTAAATTCAACTCACTATTTTCAAAGAAATTTGAGTTATCCTTTGGAAAGTAAGCTTGAGAAGTTGTTACCCCCCATTTAAATGAGCCTTCATCTGGATCCATTTCACCCATCAGAATTTTGAATAAAGTTGTTTTAGCAAGTTCATTCGTCCCAACAAGCGCAATTTTATCGTCTTTATTCATAATAAAGCTTATATTATCAAGCACTTTCACACCGTCAATTGTTTTTGATAGTCCATCTACTCTTAATAAGTCGTTCCCAATTTCACGGTCAGGTGAAAACCCTACATACGGATAACGTCTTGAGGACGGTCTAATGTCATCTAAAGAAATTTTATCAAGTAATTTTTTTCTAGATGTTGCTTGTTTAGATTTTGACGCGTTCGCACTAAAGCGAGCAATAAAGTTTTGTAATTCCTTAATTTTTTCTTCTTTTTTCTTATTTGCATCTTGGGCCATTCTTTGTGCTAATTGACTAGACTCATACCAGAAGTCATAGTTACCGACATAAATTTGAATTTTACCGAAATCTAAGTCAGCAATATGAGTGCAGACTTTATTTAGGAAATGACGGTCATGAGATACAACGATGACTGTGTTTTCGAAGTTAATTAAAAACTCCTCTAGCCATGCAATTGCTTTAATATCCAAGTGGTTCGTCGGTTCATCTAGTAATAAAACATCAGGCTTTCCAAACAATGCTTGAGCAAGCAATACTTTTACTTTGTCTCCACCTGATAAATCAGCCATTTTCTTCATATGCAATTCTTCTGGAATGCCGAGACCTTTAAGTAAAATAGCCGCTTCGGATTCTGCTTCCCAACCATTTAACTCAGCAAACTCACCTTCTAATTCAGCAGCTCTCATACCATCTTCATCTGAGAAATCTGCTTTCATGTAAATAGCATCCTTCTCTTGCATTACTTCATAAAGGCGTGCATGACCCATAATAACCACTTTTAATACTTCATATTCTTCATATTCAAAATGGTCTTGTTTTAAGACTGCAAGCCGTTCCCCTGGTCCTAAGCTAACATTCCCGGACTGTGATTCAATTTCGCCAGATAAAATTTTTAAAAAGGTGGATTTACCCGCACCATTTGCGCCGATTAAACCATAGCAATTGCCAGGTGTAAACTTAATATTAACATCTTCGAATAATTTGCGATCGCCATAGCGGAGACCTACGTTTGTAACAGTTAGCATTAATTATATTCCTCCATGCATCATAATCGATAAAATTATAACATTAACTCAAGTCACAGTGTTAATCTAGATCATATTTATTTGAAAAACATGAAAAAATAGAGGGATTTTACCCCTTTAAAGCGAATATAAATACATATGGTTTGAAATGAAATTGTTGAGGTTTTGTCATAATTCTAAAAGGGTAAGTAATGATAAAATAGACAATGCGATGCGTTGGACAATACATACAAGCAAGTTTCACTTTATCCAACAAAATCATAATCCTTTTATACTTTTTTCACAAAAAAGTTATAAAAGAAGGAAAAAAATAAAGGATTGTTCATAGTTTTTTCATAATTATCCTTTAATATATAAAGTATAAAGGCAGGAAAAAAGGAGTTTTATAAATGGAGAAAACACAGATCGTAGATTTAGTGAACCGTTTAAAAAAAGCTGGTATTAAAGTGAGCCTTACAAAACCAAGATCATTATTAACCATTCAGCCATGTAAAGCAATGCCATCTGCTTCTAACTAAGCATGGTAACTACATAGGATTATTTTAGAGAGGTGAATTTTTCACCTCTCTATTTTTTTAACATTCAATAAGTATATTCAATATCTTTTAATAGAGGATTGTTGTTTGAAAGGAACATCTACACATATAAGGGGTTTTATTATTGATTTGTATCCTGACTTATTAACAAGAGAAGTTCAAAGAAGACATGATTATGCGATTGTATAGAACATGCTACAGAAAACAGGATTTACTGATATACAGACTTTCAAGCTTTGGGAAACAAGAAACACATATACCCTAAAAGAAACATTGCTCGAGGATATCAAAGCAAGGAGCGGCAGAAGTATTCTTCATGAATTAGATGATGTACAATTAGAAAGATTAGTTGAGTATATAGATAAACAGTTAGGTGATAAGAAGATTGTGGAGAGTGATCGTTGGACCATGTGGCTAGCTAAAAAATAAAAAAGTTATTTTATTTTTCTATTGACCTTAACGCAACGTCAACATTTAGTGTAGTGATTAGGAGGTGAAGTGATGTTATATTCAATCAAACAGATGGCTCAAATGTCGGGTGTAAGTACGCGAACATTAAGATATTACGATGAAATAAATTTATTAAAACCAGCAAATGTCAACGAGGCAGGTTATCGCTTCTATTCAACAAGAGAAATCGATAGGCTGCAACAAATTTTATTCTATCGAGAATTAAATTTTAAGCTATCAGATATTCAAAAGATTTTGTCATCATCTGAGGATTCTTCTATTCAAAGTATATTACACACGCATTATGAGGCATTAGTAGAAAAAAGACATCATATTGACAGCCTAATAAAAGCAGTTGAAGATACAATTGCTTATCATAAAGGAGAGATAGAAATGAGTAACGAAGAAAAATTTGCCGCATTCAAAAAGAAGAGAATAGAGGAAAACGAAAACAAGTTCGGAGAGGAAATTCGAGAAAAATATGGAGAGGAAGCAGTAGAAGAGGCAAATCAATCATGGATGGGAATGTCAGAGGAAAGCTATAAAGAGATGCAAGAGATTGAGAGTGAATTGATTGAAAGACTAAAACAATTCAATCAACAAAAAAATCAACAAAAAGAAGATGCGAAGCAAATCGTGATGTTACACAAAAAATGGTTACAATATACATGGTCAACTTATTCTTCTGAGGCACATAAAGGTTTGGCAGACATGTATATCGCTGATGAGAGATTTACACAGTATTACGATGAGAAAGCAGGTGTGGGAGCTGCTCAACTCTTAAGAGACAGTATTTTAGCATATGCGTAAAAAAAGAGTAGCCATTTTTTGGCTACTCTTTTTTTATTCTATATTATTTCATTGAAATCCAGACACTTTTCACTTCAGTATAATTATCAAGAGCATAGGATCCCATTTCACGACCGATACCAGACTGTTTATAGCCACCAAATGGTGAAGCTGCATCAAACGCATTATAACAGTTAACCCAAACGGTACCTGCTCGAAGTTTATTTGCAATATAATGAGCATTTGCTACATCACGTGTCCATACTCCCGCAGCCAAACCATATTCTGAGCGATTAGCCCGATCAATAAGTTCATCCAAATCTTCATATGGCATTGCGGAAATAACTGGACCGAATATCTCTTCCTTAGCAATCGTCATGTCATCTTGCACATTAGCAAAGATTGTTGGTGAAACAAAATAGCCATCATCCTGTGGTTTCGTTCCTCCTACGACTAGTTCTGCACCTTCACTTACACCTTTTTCAATATAACCAAGGACTCGTTTTTGTTGTTCAGTTGACACCAGTGGTCCAATTTCTGTGTCAGCATGTATACCTGCTCCTTGTTTGATATTTTTAGCATGGCTTGCCATATCAGCCACTACATTATCAAATTGTTTCTTCTGAATAAACACACGAGAACCGGCACAGCACACTTGACCTTGGTTAAACATGACACCATTTAGGGCCCCTGGAATCGCTTTTGAAAGGTCAGCATCAGGTAAGATAATATTAGGTGATTTACCGCCAAGCTCTAGCGTTACTCTTTTTAATGTTTTAGAAGCACTTGACATAATCGATTTACCGACTTCAGTAGAGCCAGTAAAAGCAATTTTGTCGACCAATGGATGATCCACTAATGGACTACCTGCCGTTTCACCAAATCCAGGAACAATATTAATGACACCTTTAGGGAATCCAGCTTCCTCGACTAGTTCTGCTAAATAGAGAGCAGATAGAGGAGTTTGTTCAGCTGGCTTTAATACAACCGTACAACCGCTAGCTAGTGCTGCACCGATTTTCCACATAGCCATTAACAATGGGAAGTTCCATGGGATGATTTGTCCTACTACTCCCACAGGTTCATGTCTTGTATAATTAAAGAATGGACCACTTACCGGTATCGTCTGTCCTACGATTTTTGTTGACCAGCCAGCATAATAACGCATATGCTCTACAGCTAGTGGGATATCGGCATTTGTTGTTTCTCTAATAGGCTTTCCGTTATCTAAGGTTTCTAATTGTGCTAATTCTTCACTATTCTCTTCCATTAAGTCGGCAAGTTTATAGAGAAGTCGACTGCGTTGTGCAGCAGAGATCTTTGACCATTTACCATTATCAAATGCCTCGCGAGCTGCTTTGACCGCTAAATCAATGTCTTCCTTGTCAGCTTCATAAACATGGGCGAGTACTTCACCTGTCGCTGGGTTATATGATTCGAATGTTTTGCCTGATTTGCTTTCGACAAACTCCCCATTAATATACAGCTTTTTCTTTCCACTTAAAAATTTCTCCACCTTTTCTTTCACACTTACAGTTAACTGACTCATCGAATTCCTCCTTAAAAATAGTGTCTATGTACTCTCATGGCTGGAATTGTTAAGCATAGAAACCGTTTACATGAATATAGTACCATTTTTTAAAATTATAAATCAACTAAGAAGATTTATAATTTTCCGTCTATATTCGACATAACATTTAATGAATATAAGAAAGAAGCTATTTATCGGACAGCACTAATGTAAAGGTTTAACATCGGAATTGATATCTATATGTATGCGTGGATTAACAGGTATTATATTCATCCTAGAGCCGTGTGAAAATACATTTGTATTCCAACAAGAAATGACTTTTTCAACATACTCATGAGCATATAGGAAAAGGTCTTTAATTCTATTTTTAGATTTTATGTCGAATTTTTTTATTTATTTCTTGTACTTTTAATTAAAATGCGACAAAATTTTATCATTTATTTAATCTCAGTTTTTTCAAAGATCAATAAATGTGCCGTTCCACTTTTGTTCCAAATTTCATAAATTAATTAGAAAGTTAATTTAAATTAAATTCACTTGTATTCTCTATAAAAAGGAAGGTGACAACCTATGCCAGAATTCTTTGATGGAATAATATCTCAAAATGCTTCCTATGCCAATTCTATAAACATTCCAACTTCATCTGCTTACCAAATTTGGGGACAAGTTGGCCTTAATGTTAGTGAAGCAATCCCCACTTCAAACATTCGTGTTCAATTTGACGGTATTATTACTTTAAAATTAAGTCCCACAGCCAGTACTTATACAAATTTTGTAGAATTAAAAATTGTTCGAGGGACTAATCCTAATGCTAATACTATTTTTACAGGTATCAAGACTATTGTTCTTAATGGTTCTGAGGACGGTCCTCAAGAGTACGCATTTTCCGCTTCAGATTACAATGTCCCCAAAGGTTCTGGGTTTTTAATATATACTGCCTATGTTCGTAATATTACTGGTGCAGTTAATTCAGATGTAACACGTGTTGGCCCAGAGAGTTTTAATGCGACAGCTAGTGGAATTACAGGTTTGAGTGGAGTTACAGGAGCCACGGGGGCGACCGGAGTAACCGGTGCCACGGGATCCACAGGAGTTGCAGGTAATACAGGGGCGACCGGAGCAATAGGATTAACCGGAGCGACCGGAACAACAGGAGTAACAGGAATAACGGGTACAACAGGAACGACGGGAGTAACCGGTTCCGCGGGATCCACAGGAATCGCAGGTAACACAGGAATAACCGGATTAACTGGTCCAACAGGATCGACTGGAGTGACAGGATTAACCGGTGCTACGGGAGTCACCGGAATAACAGGTGCCACAGGGTTAACAGGAACAACAGGAATAACTGGAGCCACCGGATTGACCGGGGTCACAGGTAATACAGGTCCAACAGGATTAACTGGAACAGCAGGAGTAACTGGAGCTACAGGAATCGCAGGAGCTACGGGAATAACAGGAGCAACAGGAATCACAGGAGAAACCGGAATAACAGGAGCTACCGGGACGACCGGAGTAATCGGTCCAACAGGAGCAACGGGAACGACTGGAATAACCGGGGTCACAGGAGCAACCGGAGTAACAGGAGTAACAGGAGTAACAGGATCGACCGGATTAACTGGAACAACGGGAGCCACAGGAACGGCTGGAGTAACAGGAGCCACCGGAATAACAGGAATAACCGGAGCACCAGGAATCACAGGAACAACAGGAATCACAGGAGCCACCGGAGTAACGGGAGCCACCGGAATAACAGGAGTAACAGGAACGACTGGATTAACAGGAACAACAGGAATCACAGGAACAACAGGAACAACCGGAGCAACCGGATTAACTGGAACAACGGGAGCCACAGGAACGGCTGGAGTAACAGGAGCCACCGGAATAACAGGAATAACCGGAGCAACAGGAATCACAGGAACAACAGGAGCAACCGGAGTAACAGGAGTAACAGGATCGACCGGATTAACTGGAACAACGGGAGCAACAGGAACAACAGGAATCACAGGAGCCACCGGAGTAACGGGAGCCACCGGAATAACAGGAGTAACAGGAGTAACAGGAACGACTGGATTAACAGGAACAACAGGAATCACAGGAACAACAGGAATCACAGGAACAACAGGAATCACAGGAACAACGGAACAACCGGAGTAACACCGGATTAACAGGAGTAACAGGAGGAATAACCGGAACAACGGGAGCAACCAGGAACAACAGGAATCACAGGAACAACAGGAATCACAGGAGCACACAACAGGAACAACCGGAGCAACCGGAGTAACAGGAACCGGATTAACTGGAACAACGGGAGCAACAGGAACGGCTGGAGTAACAGGAGCCACCGGAATAACAGGAATAACCGGAGCAACAGGAATCACAGGAGCAACCGGAGTAACAGGATCGACTGGATTAACTGGAACAACGGGAGCAACAGGAACAACAGGAATCACAGGAGCAACCGGAGTAACGGGAGCCACCGGAGTAACGGGAGCCACCGGAATAACAGGAGTAACAGGAGTAACAGGAACGACTGGATTAACAGGAACAACAGGAACAACAGGAACAACTGGATTAACAGGAACAACAGGAACAACCGGAGCCACCGGAATAACAGGAGTAACAGGAGCCACCGGAATAACAGGAATAACCGGAGCAACAGGAATCACAGGAACAACAGGAGCAACCGGAGTAACAGGAGTAACAGGATCGACCGGAGTAACAGGAGTAACAGGATCGACCGGATTAACTGGAACAACGGGAGCAACAGGAACAACAGGAATCACAGGAGCCACCGGAGTAACGGGAGCCACCGGAATAACAGGAGTAACAGGAGTAACAGGAACGACTGGATTAACAGGAACAACAGGAATCACAGGAACAACAGGAATCACAGGAACAACAGGAATCACAGGAGCAACCGGAGTAACAGGATCGACCGGATTAACTGGAACAACGGGAGCAACAGGAACAACAGGAGCCACCGGAGTAACGGGAGCCACCGGAATAACAGGAATAACCGGAGCCACCGGAATAACAGGAGCAACAGGAATCACAGGAACAACCGGAGTAACGGGAGCCACCGGAATCACAGGAATAGCCGGAGCAACCGGAGTAACAGGATCGACCGGATTAACTGGAACAACGGGAGCAACAGGAACAACAGGAGCCACCGGAGTAACGGGAGCCACCGGAATAACAGGAATAACCGGAGCAACCGGATCGACCGGATTAACTGGAACAACAGGAGTAACAGGATCGACCGGATTAACTGGAACAACAGGAATAACAGGAACAACAGGAATCACAGGAGCCACCGGAGTAACGGGAGCCACCGGAATCGCAGGAATCACAGGAACAACCGGAGCAACCGGAGTAACAGGAATAACAGGAGCAACCGGAGTAACAGGATCGACCGGATTAACTGGAACAACGGGAGCAACAGGAACAACAGGAATCACAGGAGCCACCGGAATAACAGGAGTAACAGGAATCACAGGAACAACCGGAGTAACCGGAGTAACAGGATCGACCGGATTAACTGGAACAACGGGAGCAACAGGAATAACAGGAGTGTCCGGAATTACTGGAGCAACAGGAATAACGGGCGCAACCGGGACGACCGGAGTAACCGGTCCAACAGGAGCAACGGGAATAACAGGGTCCACCGGAATAACTGGCATAACAGGAACAACAGGAGCCACAGGAACGGCTGGATTAACCGGTCCAACAGGAATAACAGGAGCCACAGGAGTGACAGGAGTCACAAGTGCAACCGGTCCAACAGGAGCGACCGGAGTAACGGGAGCCACAGGAACTGGATCTCAATTATTTTTTACAGAAGTAGCTGGGCCAATTGCGCTAATAACTACTGGAACTGAAACGACAGTGGCTACATTAAATGTACCAACTACAGTTGCTCAAAACATTAAAATTGACTATGCGATATCAGTGGATGTAATTACTACGGCCAATGCTAATTTCACCTTCCCAATAAGGCTATATCTTAATGGGACTTTACTTGATACGCGTTCCGTTCAAAGAAGTGTTAGTTCGGCAGGTACATCAAGATTTCCTGTTGCATCAACCAATGTAAATACTGCTACTGTCACTGGAACTGCAACATATGAAATTAGAATAGCTTATACGGTAGCTTCAAATGTAACCTCTTCAAGTGCTTTAAATGTCGATATTAACGCAATACGCTTTCCGTAACAAAAGTAGATCAATAAAAGTTAAAAGCTATCCTTCAAATGAGGATGTCAACATGGGACTTACGGATAAATATAAGATAATAGAGGTTTGTTATAATGACGTTACAACTTCTTAATTTAAATCCTATGGTAAAAAGAATAGGAAGAAATAAGGTTATCCATATTTTTTACGATACTGTGTTTAATTATATGGGTTCAGGATACGAAACTGTCTTAAAATTGATCGATAAATAAAACGCGAAGCAGCCGTAATGGCTGCTTTATTATTTTTTAATACTTCTGTTTTTAATTTTTTTGAATTTTGTTATGCTACATTGTCAAATTTCCGCAACTTCAGGTTGGAACCATTTACTTTCAACTTGCAAAAAAGTATTCAATAAAGAATAATCTTCTGTATTATATTTTTGGAATTTTCCTCCGAGTTTATCTTTTTATTTCTTCCAGCCTTCAACCTACCTGTGTTCATGTTAATATTCATCAACCAGTCAAATTCTGCAAAAGTCTAATGAAAATGAAATAGAAGTTTTTTGTCATAGGCTTATCTTTTTTTAGCTAAGAAGGTATTCATATTAATCATGTGAACAGTTATTCCACTGCTATTTAAATCGATGACCATTGATTCCAAGTGTGATGGCTTCTATCTATGCAATCATGTTGGACAATAGTACATAAATGCTTGAGAAGTGTATGAAACAGTGAAATTTGAACACAATAGTATTACATGAAGGGAGGATAACAGATTTGAAAGAGTATGAGGATATGCCTTTAAGTGAATCCAAAAATCTTTATGAGAATCTATCCTTGCTAAATGGTGATTTAGAAAATTTAGATGAAAATTGGGATGTTGTTGAAGGTATTGACATCGCGATTCCAAGAAAAAAATCACAGAATTAAGTTAAAGAAGCTGCTTACTGGCAGCTTCTTTAGTTACGCTCATTTTTTGAATTTAAATATTTTGCAGCTAATAATGCTTTCACTTCATTAATATCAGTTCCTGCTACTGTATATCGTTTTTCTTTTGATGACATTTATATTCACCTCTTTTATAGTTTACGTTACTTACGAAAAAATACACAGAATTAAATTCATTAATCCAAGCAAAGTTGTCCATACTAATAGTAGAAGATAAAATTTAGAGGGGGATCACGATGTTTTTTAATAAAAAAGCACAAGAAGAAAAACCTGAAGTAGTGATTTTAAGTACGGATGTATATGCTTGTCTAGATAATACATGTAATGGCTGGATGAGAAAGGATTTTGTATCTGTAGATTTGAAATGCCCTTTATGTGGTAGTGACACAACTTTAGAAGTAAGAGATCTCCCAGAAATCTTAATGTAATTTGACTCCAGTTAAAAATAAAGCAATTAGCATAGTATTTTTGTGATAATCGCTTTATTTTTAGCAAGATTAATACAAAAACCGTGTAGCCTATAGCGACTACACGGTTTTTGTCGTTCTATTCACCTTTTTTTGAAAGACAACGATCACATTCCATTAAGTAGGATTCCGCTTGTTCTTCCATTATTTGACCGCATTCTGGGCATACCTTCTTAGGTAAAGTTTGAAAAAATTCTACTGGACTCATCATTTTCTACCATCTCCTTTTATATAACAATTATTTTATTATTCCTTCTGTTATGATACAGTATACACGATTAAAATAAAAATGTGTACCTATTTTTTTGAATTTTTTAATAAAAAGGAAGAAAAATTTTCATTTTAAGGAAGAAGAATTACTATTAATACATTTATTAAGCAACAACCCTCATTTTGTTAAACTTCTGTTATATAAGTCATTAGATTATTATTGTCCTGTTCTTTTCCTGTAACGAACTTTTGTTATGATTATCACCGTTAGCTAATACAAGCTATACAGGAGGTTATGCGAAATGAAAAAATCAGTATTATCATTTTTAGCTGTAGCAACTATTGCAGGAGGAGCTGCAGCAAGCGTGCAAGCCGAGGAAGTAACTGTCAAAAAAGGAGATACAATATGGAGCATCTCACAAAAATACAATACGACAGTTGAACAGGTTAAAGAGTGGAATAACTTATCTTCAAATACAATTTATATTGAAGATGTGTTAAACGTATATGAGGAAGAAAAATATAAAGTAAATAAAGGCGACACGCTTTGGGGCATTGCAAAAGAACTTGATGTGAAGGTTGATTCGTTAAAAAACTGGAACAATTTAAGTTCAGAAGTGATACACCCTGACCAAGAGCTTGTTGTATATCCCGGTGCACCGAGTAGTATCGTAAAAGAAAGCCCGGTACATACTCCGGTAGAAAATACCGAATCTACACCAACTAAAGAAGAAAAACCAGCGGTGAATGAAGAGACGAACAAAGAACAGGCAAAAGAAGAACCTGCAGAGGCTGTAGATGCACCTAAAGAAGAGAAAAATACAAACAATACCCCTTCAGAAGAAGGAGCAAAAGAAATTACAATGGAAGCAACCGCATATACAGCATCTTGTGAGGGTTGTTCTGGTGTAACTGCAACTGGTATTAACTTAAAAGAGAATCCAGATGCGAAGGTCATTTCAGTTGATCCAAATGTTATTCCACTTGGCACAAAAGTATATGTAGAAGGTTATGGTGAAGCAATCGCAGGAGATACTGGCGGTGCAATTAAAGGAAATAAAATTGATATCTTTATTCCAAATAAAGAGGATGCCATTAATTATGGTAGACAAACAGTAAAAGTGACAATCTTAGATTAATTGTTAAATAGAAAATGGTTAAACTAGTATGATAGTTAGCTGACAAGTCCGAACACAATTCAAACCTATAAAGGTTTATGTGTTCGGATTTTTTTTGCTCTATGGGTCTCTTAGACTGAAAGAAAGAGTTGTGAACTCTGCTATATCGTATTCAAGGTTTCATTATAATTTTTTCTTTGAACGTGACACAACCCATTTTTACCCATCCATCTTGAGCAATATACTTATGCCTTGTTACTTTTTGCTATGATTTTAGGAGTATATATCCTCTATTCATATTCACTACAATTCTATTACTTTAACTACCCCTAAAAATTTATTATAGACCCAGGTTCTGCTTATTGATCTTTGACATACCTGCCTTAAAGTCTGACATAAACAATATCGAGTTGAATGAACTTTTCATTATTAAAAGGGAAAATGAGAAAAAGAAAGGTGATGATTATTATACCGATTTAACTTAACAGTGGAGCTGAAAACAACATTCATCTCACTAGATTCGTTAATTAACTAAGAACACGAAGAAATCTATATCGTGAAATTTCTTGAAAATAAGGATGAGTGCAACGGGCAAATATATGCGCGACCAGGCAATTAAAATAAACCAAAACCGCGCAAGAAAAAATATAAAACCGGTCTTATTTATTTTTGTTTTTCTCCTCATGATGAACAAAAAAACTTTTTACTGGAGAAATGAGTGACTTAAAGTTTTCTGTAAGGTAAGCTGTTCTTTCAAAAATAATCGATTTTAAATGATCGATTTGTCTTGATAATTTCTCATTAAGTGCATCTTGAGATTCGAGTTTTTCCATTACAGATTGATGATAGATATCTTGTGTTTCTATTTTGTCTTTAATAGTAGCTTGATCATCGGTAATGACTGTTAATTCCTCTAGGATTTTTTCAGTCGGCTTCTCAAGGTTATCTAATTTTCGTGAAAGTTCTAAGATAGCTGTTTCTTGAATAGATGATTGTGCTAATAGAGCTTCATATGAAGACTGACTAGTTCTTAGTTGAATTAGTAATTCTTCGTTTTTATTTTCAATTTGTTGAAGATAACCATTCATTTCGAGTTGATTTTGCTCTTGAGCTTGGTAGGCTGATTGAAGAGCAGTCCAGTCCTCATTGTATTGCTGCATATTTTTTTCGTGGCGTATACTCTCATCTTTAGCATAGCTCATTAAATCTTCATACGTCTCCTCTAACTGATGTTGTAAATCGCGATGCTGTTTTGATACTTTATGATTAAGCTGTGATTGTTGTTCTAAAAGGTCAGATAGATAATTTTTTCTAAAAACATCTTGATTACTAGTGATTTTTTCTTTAAGAAACAATGATGGTGTTACTTGCTCTTGTTTAGACAGAATATAAACCTCCCTTCATATCTGTTTTTATAGCATATGAGTGTCGTTGTTAAACTGTGGCAATAATAGGCACTCACCTATTAAACGAAAAATTTTTGAAACTATTTATCAGGCGTTTACGTATGTACTATAGACAGGATGCAAAAGAAAATGAGAGTCAGAAATGAAAGAACTCCATTTTCCATAAGCATAAGAAACCATGCTAATTGAATAGTTTTTTTTCACTTGCTTTTTTAAGTAGAAAAGCGAGGGTATATCAGTTTACGTTTTTCTAATAAACGTTTAAACTAAATGTATACATATTTACAATTTTCAATGAAAAGGGAGAGATGAAAAGTGGCAATTTCATTATCAAAAGGACAAAAAATTGATTTAACCAAAACAAATCCAGGGCTATCTAAAGTCGTTATCGGTCTTGGTTGGGATACAAATAAGTATGATGGCGGCCAAGATTTTGACTTAGATACTAGTGTGTTTTTATTAGATGAATCTGGAAAATGTTCTTCGGATAAAGACTTTATTTTCTACAATCAATTAGAAGGTGGAAATGGGTCAGTTGTACATGCAGGGGATAATCGCACGGGTGTGGGTGATGGTGATGACGAAAGTGTAGAAGTTGACTTATCCAATGTACCTGCTACTATTGCAAAAATTTCGTTTGTAATTACGATTCATGATGCAGAGGGAAGAGGGCAAAATTTCGGACAAGTATCTAATTCTTATGTTCGTATCTTAAATGAAGAAAACAATGAAGAATTGATTCGTTATGATTTGGGAGAAGACTTCTCTATTGAAACAGCTGTAATTGTTGGGGAGTTATACCGTCATAATGGCGAATGGAAATTCTCTGCGATTGGTTCAGGCTATCAAGGTGGTTTGGCAAGAATTGCAACTGATTACGGCTTACAAGTAGGATAATCTTAACGCGATAAAAGGGGGAGTCTCTTTGGCTATTCAATTATCAAAAGGACAAAGAATCGATTTAACGAAAACAAACCCGGGGTTAACGAGGGCAGTGATCGGTCTCGGTTGGGATACAAATAAGTATAATGGCGGGGAATCCTTTGACCTAGATGCTTCTGCATTTTTAGCAGATCATCAAAACCGTTGCCAGCAAGATCAAGATTTTATTTTCTACAATCAGTTGGAACATCCATCAGGTTCGGTCATTCATACAGGAGACAATCGTACTGGTGAAGGAGATGGAGATGATGAACAATTAATTGTCGAATTTTCAAAAATCCCTTCAACTGTTGATCGTATCGGAATTGCTGTTACCATTCATGATGCAGAGTTAAGAAAGCAAAATTTCGGACAAGTTTCCAATGCGTTTGTCCGTTTAGTAAATGAAGAAACAAATGAAGAACTTCTACGTTATGATTTAGGAGAAGATTTTTCCATTGAAACAGCTGTTGTTGTATGTGAGCTTTATCGCCACAATAACGAATGGAAATTCAATGCCATTGGTAGTGGCTTCTCAGGTGGACTAGCAGCATTATGTAAAAACTATGGCTTAGAAGTATAAGGAAGAGAGGCTCAATCATTTTTAAAAATGATTGAGCCTCTTTCATTTATCTCTGGTTCATTCATGATTGGAGAGAGTCATTCTTTACGACAAGGACGTTCTAAAATAAGTAACTAAATATAAAAAATCCTAATATTGAAAGCCGATTAGAAAAGTATACATGAATCAGTCTTATTTTAAAGGAAGCTAGGTGAAATTAGTGGCTTTGATGTATACAGAATACGGTGATAAGGGTGCTTCTTTAATTGTATTTTTACATGGTGGCGGCGTAAGTGGTTGGATGTGGGATAAACAAATTCAACATTTTTCGATCGAACTATTATTGTATTGTTCCAGATTTACCTGAGCATGGTTTGCACAGTGATGATAATAAATTTACTATAAAAGGTAGTGCAGAATTAGTTATAAACTTACTCGAACAAAAAGCAAACGGTAAGAAAATAATATTAATCGGCTTTCCATTAGGTGCGCAAGTGATTATACAAATATTAAGCATGAAACCATATTTAATAGATTTCGCCATCATCAATCGTGCGTTGGTCAGGCCCTATCCATACACAGAAAAATTGATAAAAACCACAGTTAAATGGTCATTTCCTTTAATCAAACATAAATACTTCTCCAAGATCCAAGCTAAAATATTGTATGTGAACGAAGCCTACATTGACAAATATTATGAAGAAAGTGCTCGAATGAAGATTGAAACTCTCATGAGAATATTAAAAAAGACCATGTCGTTTCGAATACCTAAAGAATGTAAAATGGCAAAAACTAAAATATTGGTTACTGTCGGTGAGAAAGAAAAAGCAGTCATGAAAAAATCTGCAACAGACATTGTAGCTTCACATTTAAATGGCCAAGGCGTGACTTAACTAAAAATTGGCCATGGATTTCCTATGGCAAAACCTGACTTATTTACTTCTATCGTTGAAACGTGGTTACTAAAAGGTGATTTACCAAAGGAATGTAGCGAGATTAGATCATTTTGTACTGAGGATGGTGCTGAAGGCTAATTACCTTTTTTATTGCAAGCAAAGTCTACTTGTTTGTAAATATGGTATAGTAAATATTTATGAATGAAAACAAAGGAAGTATGAGCAAATGGTATCAACAAAAGTTTATATAAAAGAGTGGCAAAAAGCGATTGCAGCAGAAATCAGTCATTTAAAACAATATGGTAGTAAGAGTTTTCATATTTTTGCTGGAAGAAAATTAGATGCAAAAGAGGGCTATAGCTATTACTTTGAAGTCCATTTTCCTTTATCGATTCCAATTGGTTCAACCATTACCGTTCTTTGGGGAGAAAGAAGGTCAAAGGGCCGTATGGTATCTGTAGAAGGAAAAAATATTATTGTAACGATAGAAGATTATTTCGGTGAAGAGATTCATGAAGCCCATTTGCAGCATGACCCGTGGGAGTTATTAGATCAACTCTATCAAAGGCTAGCGGAAATAAAGGATCAAAAGAAAAAAAGAGTAAGAATAAAGCATCTAATGAATCCCTCAACTGAGGTAAAACATCCGCAAGATAAAATTAAATCATCATTACATGAGTTAGTACTACGATCGAAGTATAATCCAATGACTTATATTTGGGGACCTCCTGGAACCGGTAAAACCTATACGTTAGCAAGAGTAGCTGCAAATCAATATTTAAAAAAGAAGCGGATATTAATTGTCGCACATAGTAATCAAGCAGTGGATGTACTTATGGCAGAAGTTTATCAGTTTCTTTTGAAAAAGGATAAATATAATCTTGGTGATCTATTAAGGTATGGCAGACAGTCAGATGAATTCATGAAGCAGTTTGCTTCAATTACAGCGACTGGCTTATTGAACATGAGCGATGGTGATTTAATAGAAGAGAAAAATCAATTAATGGAGGAAAGAGCAGGATTAAAATTAGATCTATCCTCTTCCTTTAGCCAACGTGATAGTAGGCAATTAGTTGAAATAGAAAAAAAGCTTCATACATTACAGGAAAAACTAAAGAAAAAAGAAAATACACTAGTAAAGCAATCAAGAATCATTGGCACAACTTTGGCGAAAATGGCTACTGATACCCTAATCTATGAAGATGAATTCGACTATATCATTTTAGATGAAGCAAGTATGGCATACATCCCTCAAATTGCCCTGGCGACTTCTCTAGGAAAACGGACAATTATTTGTGGAGATTTTAAACAGCTACCGCCAATAGCTTCAGCAAAGCATCCTTTAGTAAAAAAATGGTTGCAAGAAGATATTTTCCATCATGCCGGTGTCGTAAGTCAAGAGAAGAAAGGGAAACTTCATCCGCAGTTGTTCTTATTAAATGAACAAAGAAGAATGCACCCAGATATATCGAAATTCACGAATGAATATATTTATCAATCCCTCGTTATCGATCATCCATCTGTCTATCAAACGAGAGAGAACATTGTAGAAAGTCATCCATTTCCTCAACGTGCTTCTATATTGTTAGATACATCAAGTACAGGTGCCTATTGCATAAAGGAAAAATCAACGCATTCACGCGTGAATCTCTGGCAATTATTGCTCTCTTTTCAACTCATTCATGAAGCTTATAAGGCGGGTAATCGCTCAATAGGCTATGTCACCCCTTATAGGGCACAAGCAATATTAATGACACAGTTCTTAGATGAAGTCTATGAGAAAGAGAAAATGGCTGCGCAAATTGTTTCAGCGACTGTCCATCGCTTTCAAGGGAGTGAGCAGGATATGATGATATTTGATACAGTCGATGGGGATCCGGAAACAAGACCAGGTATGTTATTAACCGGTCAAAATAGTGAACGATTATTGAATGTTGCTCTCACACGTACAAAAGGAAAGTTTATCCATATAGCAAATGGTACGTTTATAAGGCTGCATGTATCAAGTAAGAAAATATGGAAAAAATTATGGCAACATCAAACGAGCGAAGGACATGTGATTGGTCCCGCTGAAATAGGGCAATGGATGAATCATTCTCATCCGAAATTGTCTTGGCATTATGCTAAAAAGCGTGAACGCCTCCTATATGATCTACATCATGCTAAGAAGCAAGTAATCGTTGGATTGCCGAAAATATTTAGTGTTGGATCCCCTTATATAGAGGTATTTCAATCACTTATGAAAAGGAATTTACTTACGATTTGTAGTGAGTCTCATTTATCTGAGCTTCCTTCGGCTAATCATATGAAAGGTCATCCGTGCTTTGCTTTTATTTTGATTGATGATGATATTTTATGGCTTGGAGCTCCTTTTGAAGCAATGACTAATCTATTACCCCCTTATGTCAGTGCGAGAATCATATCAAATACATTAGTCAACTGGGTTAAATCTAATGGTTGGTAGAAGAATAATATAAAAGTGAAACTTATTTTCATTTATTACGTTCTATTTAATAGAGGAGAGGAAATAAAAACTTTTCACTATTGCATTTATATGAAGGAGTAAAACAATGAAAGCTCAACTAAAAGCCAGATTAAAAACTTTATGGCAATGGATAAAGAAGTTTTGGAAAAAATATCATTTAACGCAAATCGGATTATTATTAGGATTGACTTTTATTTTACTTGCGATTCTATTTTTTGCTTTTCTTGCCGTAAATGCCAATGTTTCTACATTACAAGAAGGATTAAAGCAATCTACTATCATATATGATAAGGATGGGGATGAAGCGTCAAGCTTTGCCACAAATCGTAGCGAAGGAGTAACATTTGAAGATCTACCGGAACATTTACCAAATGCGATTGTTGCCATAGAGGATGAACGCTTTTATCAACATAATGGCTTTGATTTAAAAGGAATGACAAGGGCGTTTGTAAGCAATCTATTTGCTGGTAGAATCACAGGTGGAGGTAGTACAGTCACACAGCAATTAGCTAAGAATGCATTACTAACATCCGAACAGACATACCGCCGAAAAATAGAAGAACTATTCCTTGCAGTTGAAATTGAAAAAGAATATGAAAAAGAAGATATACTGCAGATGTACTTAAATCAAGTTTACTTTGGTAGTGGTGCCTGGGGAATTGACAGTGCCGCCAACCAATATTTTAGTAAAAATGTTGGCGAGTTAACAATAAGTGAATCAGCCATGCTTGCAGGTTTATTGCAATCACCTTCTTATCTGGACCCTTATAAAAACTATGAAGGCGCAATGAAAAGAAGAAATATTGTATTAGCTAAAATGCAGGAACTGCACATGATTACTACTGCTGAGTACGAAAAAGCAGTTGCCGAAGAGATTGTCTTAAAAGAAGGGGAAAAAAATACATTCGAGAGACAATACCCTTACTATGTAGATGCGGTATTAGATGAAGCAATCAACCGTTATGGTTTAACTCAAGAGGAAATTTTTACAAGAGGATATAAAATATACACACAAATGGACCAAAACATCCAATCAAATTTAGAAGTGACTTATCATAATGACTCTCTATTCCCGAATGGTAATGGAAGTACTCTTGTTCAAAGTGGAGCTGTTCTACTCGATCCGCAAACTGGTGGCGTCCGTGCAGTGGTTGGTGGACGAGGCGAACATGTTTTTAGAGGATTTAACCGTGCCACACATATAAAGGCACAACCAGGGTCAACCTTAAAGCCACTTGCTGCCTACACCCCTGCGCTTGAAGAAGGTTATGAGCCAGATTCAATGTTACAAGATGAAAAAGTCACTTATGGGGACTACACACCAACAAATGTGAACGATCAATACCTTGGTGAAGTAGAGATGACAAAAGCTGTTGCTGAATCTATCAATGCACCCGCTGTCTGGTTACTAGATCAAATTGGATTAACAAAAGGCTTAGATTCCTTGCAGCGATTTGGCATTCCTTATGAAAAGGAAGATGAGTATTTAGGTATTGCTTTAGGTGGTATGCATAAAGGGATTTCTCCTTTAACACTAGCAGAAGCTTATTCTACTTTCCCAAATGAAGGGAAGCGGTATGATGCTCATTTTATTACGAAAATTGTTGGTCCAACAGGTAATGAGATTGTTGCCCATGATGATAAAGCTAAAAAGGTCACATCAAAATCAGTCGCAAAAAAAATGGATACAATGCTTGAAGACGTCATTGAAAATGGAACCGGTGCAGGTGCCAAAATAGAAGGTGTGTCACTTGCTGGGAAAACAGGTTCGACTCAATTGCCATATGCTGATTTAAATGGAACAAAAGATCAATGGTTTGTTGGTTATACAGATGAAATCGTTGGCGCAGTGTGGTTGGGGTATGATAAAACGGACCGAGAACATTACTTATCAGGAAGCACCTCGACAAATGTTGTACCGATTTTTAAAGCGGTAATGGAAGGCGCTATTGAACCTAAAGAAGTGAACAACAGCACGGGCGAAACTTTTAACAAAGCAAAAGAGAAAATGGAAACAACCATTAAAGAACAATCTGACAAACTAGGGGAAAAACTAAAAGAAGAACTACCCGTTTGGAAAGAATTTATGAAAGAAAGCATTGAAGACGGAAAAGATTTCGCGAGATACTTGCTCGATAAATGGAATGAATATGTAAATTAAGAAGGAAGTAGCTGGGACATATGTATTCAAGCTAAGGATTGATCCGAGTGATTAGGAATATACACAACTATGATATGCTCCCCTATAGGTAGACAGATAAAAAAATAAAATCTGGCTACTAAAAGGGGAGTATATTTATGTCTAAAAGAGCTCATCCACTCGAAGTTAGGATAGAAGTAATAAATACATTAAAAGATGGTATTTTATCTGTAGCGGAGATAATGAGAAAGTATAAAGTTAGTAGAAGTGCCATTCGAATTTGGAAGTATAAATTTGATATGTATGGATTTGAAGGTCTTAAAGAATCGACCTCCTGGAAAACGTACCCGAAGCATTTAAAAATATTAGCCATGAAGGACTATCTGTCCGGCCACTATTCTTTAGAGGAAATTGCCAAAAGATATAAAATATCAGATGAGTCTGTCCTCAGGTTATGGTTGAAGAAGTATAATAGTCATAGTGAAATAAAGGATACGTCAAAAGAAAGGACGAGCTCTATGACTAAAGGAAGAAAAACAACTTGGAAGGAACGAATTCAAGTGGTACTTGATTGCTTGGGGAACGGAAAAGATTATCAGAAGACAGCTGACACTTTTGAAGTGTCTTACCAACAAGTTTATACATGGGTTAAAAAATATGAAGAGAGTGGAGAGGAAGGTCTTCAAGACAAACGAGGGAGGAATAAAACAGAAATAGAGTTAACACCAGAAGATAAAATAAAACTCGAAATGAAAAAACTAGCACAAGAAAATGAACGATTACGTGCAGAGAACTTATTCTTAAAAAAGTTGGAGGAACTCGAAAGGAGGCGGAAATAAGCAGGATTCGATTTAAAGATAAGTATGTCGCCATACAGGAACTACATGAGAAAGAGAATCTAAGCATAGTTCTTCTGTGTGATATCGCGGGCGTCACTCGGAGCGCTTATTATAAATGGCTAAGACGTCAACCGACTTCCCAAGAGATTCTGAATGAAGCTATTATGAAAGAGATGAAAATCCTACATATTCAAATGAAGGGGATCTTCGGCTATCGCCAAATGACTCTTCATTTGAATAGAAAATTTAATGAGGCACTGAATCATAAGAGAATCTATCGATTAATGAAAGTGGCTCAATTACGCTCGGTGATTCGAGTGAAGAAAAAACGATATAAACGTTCTATCCCCCAATATGTCACGGAAAACATATTAAATCGTGAGTTTACAGCTAAAAAGCCAAATGAAAAATGGGTCACGGATGTCACAGAATTTAAATATGGTTCCTCCCAAAAAGCTTATTTAAGTGCCATTCGTGATCTCTATGATGGTTCTATTATTAGTTATGTTCTCGGGCATTCTAATAACAACGAACTGGTGTTTGATACACTTGACCAGGCGACAAAGCATTTAAAGGGAAAGAAGCCTCTCATTCATAGCGACCGTGGTTATCAATACACCTCCTATGGATTTAAATGTAGGATGAAAAAGTTAAAAATGGCTCATAGTATGTCTCGCGTTGGGCGATGTATCGATAATGGACCTATGGAATCCTTTTGGGGAACACTGAAATGTGAGAAATATTATTTACATAAATTTATGACCTATGAGGAACTTTCCAATGCCATAACGGAGTATATTCACTTCTATAATCATAATCGATACCAAAAACGACTAAACGGCTATAGCCCTATGGAATATAGAGCTATAGCCGCTTAGGTAACTTTTTATTATTTCCACTGTCTACTTGACAGGGGGCTGTTCACTAATCATTCGGTTTTTTTGTGTGTTTTTATCCTTATATAAAAAGAATAGTGCAATGGAACAGGTTTTTTTGCAACTGATTTTTATAGATCATCATTGGTGATTGTTCGTTTTTAAGGTTAGGTCATTTAGTTTTGTCTCAGTCTCTTTCTTACGATTAGTCAAGGATGTTTTATTTATGAGGTGGTAGAGACATTGCTCACAAACATTTTTGTTAGATAATCAAACAAAACACTAGCAATTTTAAGAGAAAATAAGTAAAATGTATAGTTAAAATATCAATTTCCACATAATATGCCCTAACACTTTCGACAATAATAATGTATATGATAACTTTATAAGCCAACGTTTGTTTAGAGGGGCATAAATATGGTAAAGGATAAAAAGAGGAGGTTATTTTTTATGAGAGATGTTACATTAACAAATATTTTTGATCATCATATTGCCAAAAAATATGTCACAAGATCAGGTCTTGCCCATGCTGTAGCGGTTGCTTATCACGCAGTGAAATTATCAAAGATCGAAAATGTGGATGTCGACTTAGCTGCAAAAGCAGGGTTTTTACACGATATCGGTCATTACACTTGGTATAATCAAAATGGTAAATGGGACTATGAATTATATCGTAAAAACGATATTCATGCGATCAAAGGAGCGGAAAGAGCCCATAAATTACTGATTCGCTTAGGTGAAAATCCGATTAGAGCCAAACAAGTCTCACTTGCAATATTATTTCATACTGATTCTTTTTTACCAGGTGGAGAAGTGGATCGTACGGCCTTACAATCCATTGTTAAAAGAGCAGATGAAAAGGATGAAGAACCAGGAGGAGCCCATCATTATCGGACCATTACTGCTGACAGAGCAAGGCAAAGTCTACAAAAGTTAGACAGTATCATTGATCGTCATTTAACTCAACAACTTCAGCAAAGACAAGCTGAATAAATGGCACTTCATACAAACGAAGGGCTATTTATTTTGCTTAAAGTTGGAGGATTTTGTCATATGAATAACGAATATTATTAACATCTACATAAGGATGGTGATGATATGCAAAAACGGACGAAAAGACAAACCTTTAACACTGAAGAAATAAAATTCAACCTCACTACTTTTTTTCTCCATGTCTCATTTTATGCATCGATCATATTTCTTTTATTACTATTCTTAAGCTTATTTGGTACATAATAAATGCTTCATTTAAATTAACTAACCTTCAGATTTTATTCTTACATAAAAAAATGTTATGATAGAAAAGATTTTGAAATATAAAGGAGTGTTATACATGTCTGAAAAAGGATACATACAGCTACAAAATGGAGAAAAACTTGAATTTGAATTATACCCAAATGAAGCACCAGGTACAGTAGAAAACTTCAAAAAGTTGATTAACGAGGGCTTTTATAACGGGTTAACTTTCCACCGTGTGATTCCTGGATTCGTTTCTCAAGGTGGGTGCCCTTCAGGAACAGGTACAGGCGGCCCCGGTTATACAATTAAGTGTGAAACAGAAGGCAATCCTCACAAACACGAAGAAGGATCACTTTCTATGGCGCATGCTGGTAAAGACACTGGTGGAAGTCAGTTCTTCATCGTACACGAGCCACAACCTCACCTAAATGGTGTACACACTGTTTTCGGAAAAGTAACATCTGGCATGCCAGCTGTGAAAGCAATGAAAAATGGTGACGTAATGGAAAAAGTTGTCGTTGAAGACTAATTCCACTTTCATCAACTAGAGCAAGGTGGTTTGTTTTAGGTGAAATGTAACCCGGACATGAGTCCGGGTTTTTTGTCGTGTGTGAATCGTTCTATCCATATATGTGATTATGCCTGTGTTATTAATAATCAAGAGTGTGTAGAAGGTTATTTACATACAATCAGAACGATATGAGTGAGATTACAGAATGTTGTGGATTGGTAAGGTTTTTGAGTTGAAGGAAATGGAATAATTGCTTCGCAAAGAGGCTTATCAAGTGACTCAGGAGGAAAAATAGAAATGAGCGCTTCGCAGAGTGGCTTATCAAGTGACTCAGGAGGAAAAATAGAAATGAGCGCTTCGCAAAGTGGATTAGCAAGTCACTCAGGAGGAAAAGAAGAAAAGAGCGCTTCGCAAAGTGGATTAGCAAGTCACTCAGGAGGAAAAAAAGAAAAGAGCGCTTCGCAAAACGGATTAGCAAGTCACTCAGGAGGAAAAAAAGAAAAGAGCGCTTCGCAAAACGGATTAGCAAGTCACTCAAGAGGAAAAATAGAAATAAGCGCTTCGCAAAGTGGATTAGCAAGTCACTCAGGAGGAAAAATAGAAAAGAGCGCTTCGCAAAACGGATTAGCAAGTCACTCAGGAGGAAAAGAAGAAAAGAGCGCTTCGCAAAGTGGATTAGCAAGTGACTCAGGAGGAAAAGAAGAAAAGAGCGCTTCGCAAAGTGGCTTAGCAAGTGACTCAGGAGGGAAAATAGAAAAGAGCGCTTCGCAAAGTGGCTTAGCAAGTGACTCAGGAGGAAAAGAAGAAAAGAGCGCTTCGCAAAGTGGCTTAGCAAGTCACTCAGAAAGAATAGAAGAAATGAATCCTTCGCAAAATGGATAGCCAATCACTCACAAGGAAAAATCGAAAGGATGCTTAGTAAAAGTATTTCACTTCCATCAAAAGGGAAACCGCTCATAAAGACTAGCAAAAATCGTTTTCTCACAAACCCATTACGTATGAATAGCTAGAACAAAAATACATCACTCACTCATAATCTTTGCATAAAGAATAAGAAAACCCTCGTATTTTAACGTAAAAGTTATCTTCCAAAAAAAGAGACATAACCCTCAAATCATTACAATATTGGTTAAAAACATATAAACGTGGTGAAAATTGATAAAAATAGGGGTAGTAAAGGCGATGGGTGGGCATCTGCTAACCGATAATTGTCTATCGAAATTTTTGAGTGGCATTTAGAATCGTCCAAATCTACATTAAATGAGAGAAAGTAGAAAGGCGCTTTATATGAAAACGCCTTTAATTATTTACTATTTGTTTCTCTTTCCAATAATTCGATAATACGATCTAATTTTTGTTCTACATCAGGATTTGTTTTAACAACCCTCTTTTTTAACAAGCTTTTTACAGCGGTAGAAATTATTAATAAGACGGCTAAAAGGAAGAGGAACATAATAATTTGAAACACCATATCCCCAGTCATTTCTTATATCACCTCATTTGAGACGGTTTTACCTTAGTATACATGATATAGAAATATTAGGGTGCCGTTTTACTGTTTTTCAGCATCCTCAATAATATCTTCGCCAATAATTTCCTTCCATTTATCATACACTGGCTGTAAATGCTCTTTAAAAGCTTCTATCTCTTCATCAGTCAGTTCATTTATTTCTATATCGCTCTCATTTTGTATTTTTACATAAGCTTCATCATTGAGCTTTTCAGCAGAATCTCTAGCAATCTCTGTACCTGCGTCGATTCCAGCTTGCACAATACGCTTGCTCTCATCATTTAATCCATCCCAAAAAGTTGTGTTTGTTAGTAATGCATAGTCAACACGGTTCATACCGATAATGGTTAAGTACTCTTGTACTTCAGCAAACTTTTTCGATTCGATGTTGCTATACGGGTTATCTTGACCATCGACCGTTCCTTGTTGCAAGGCAGTATATAGCTCTCCGAAAGGGATCGAACTTGAGCCGGCCCCTAATGATTTATATAGTTCTTCTAATAGTTGCCCTCCAGTTGTCCGCACTTTCAATCCAGCAAAATCACTTGGAGAGGATATAGTACGGTTATTATTTGTCACATGCTTGGCTCCGTTTGGCCACATGGTTAACCCTAATACTTTATCTTTCTGTAAACGCGCTAATACTTCTTTCCCCTTTGGTCCATCCCAAAAATTTTCAGCAGCTTCATCATTTTCAAATAGAAAAGGCATACCTGGAATATTAAAACCGACTTCAGAACCAACTAATTTTGTCATTTCCGGCATGATGAATTGAACATTATTGGCAATTAAGTTTTGATACTCATCTTTATCACCGAACAAGGAGCTATTAGGAAAAATCTCAACTCGGATCTTCCCATTGGATTGTTCTTCAATCACTTCTTTCATTTTTAATGCCCCTTTATGCTTGGGGGTATTTTCTGCAACTACGTGGGATATCTTAATAGTCATTGCTTGAACGCCGTTTACTTGGGTAGCATCTGCATGTGTAGGGTGACTTTGACAACCAGACAGAAGTGTTCCAACGATAATCAAAAGGCAAAGGACAAAAATCGATTTTACTCTTAACATGGAAAAACCCCCCTAAGTTACAAAAGAAATCGCTTACAAAATAGTATATTGGATACAATATCTAGAATTATAACAAAATAAATGAAAATTGTGAATAAATAAAAATAAATAAATATTCTGTTTATTATTCATTTGTTTTATAGTAAAGTATAAATATTGGATACAATCTACAAAAGGGAGTTGATAATCGTCATGCTTAAGAAACTATCAAGCTTAGAAGAGGGAATGGCTGGTTTGTTATTTATTGCTGGTGTGTTTGTAAGTCTGTATGGGGTATTTACACGGTATATCCTCAATATGCCGCAAGCTTGGGTGACAGAGATTTTTGAATTTTTGATTGTTTGGTCCATCTTTTTGGGTTTTGGTATCGCTTTAAAAGAAAATCGTCATATCAGTGTAGAAATCCTATTTGATCGTTTATCTTACAAAGCAAAAATGATTATTAACTGTATTAGCAATTGTATCGGTGCGGGTTTTGCCTTTTTTTTAATGTTTACAAGCATTAAATTGGTAACGCTTACAAGAGTGCAAGGTACTGAAACTGTTGACGTAGGTATTCCGATTTGGATTACTTTACTTGTATTACCTATCAGTATGGGACTACTAGGGCTTTACTTCATTAGAAAAGCTTATAGATCTGCTAAAGGAGACAAGAAAGAGTTAACAGGTGAAGTAGAAGAATTATATGAAGAAATTGAACAACAAAATAGAGAAAATCATAACAAGGGGGTTAGTTTATGAGTGCGATTATTGTCCTCTTTGTTGTATTTACGATTCTTTGTTTATTAAGAGTTCCAATCGCAGTCAGCCTTGGCCTATCTAGTATCGTTGCTTTATTTATGGTAGATTTTACGCTTTATACGGTTGGTTTGAAGATGTTTAATGCTTTAAACTCAGCAACTTTAATGGCGATTCCCGGATTCGTTTTTGCAGGGGTGATTATGTCCAAAGGTGGCATATCCTTTCACTTAATTGAAGCACTAAAATCATGGGTCGGTCATTTTCGCGGTGGATTAGCTGTTGTCACTATCCTTGCCTGCATGATTTTTGCTGCCATCTCAGGCTCAAGCCCAGCCACAGCTGCAGCAATTGGTGGGATTATGATTCCTGCGATGGTAAAGGCAGGTTACAGTAAAAGATATTCGATGGGTTTAGTGGCAGCTGCTGGAACGCTAGGTATATTAATCCCACCGTCCATTCCGTTAATTATTTATGCAACAGTTGCAGAAGCCTCAGTAGGTAAATTATTTGCTGCAGGAATAATCCCTGGTTTGCTACTAACAAGTTTACTTTTGTGTTCAGCTATATTTCATGCAAGGAGACATAATTATGGTAGATTAGAAAAAGTTCCCTTTCAATTGAGATGGAAAAAGACATATAAGGCAATCTGGGGCTTTTTACTACCCGTTTTTATTTTAGGTGGCATTTATAGTGGGGCTGTCACGCCAACTGAAGCAGCTTTTGTTTCTTGTTTATACGGTTTAATTGTGTCGATATTTATTTACAAAGAGATGACTTTTAATAAATTTCGAGAAGTATTAAAAGAGTCTATTAATATAACTGCGATGATTTTCTTAGTAATTGCTTCAGCCATGGTTTTTGGGATGTTCTTAACAACGGAACAAGTACCACAGATTTTTGCTCAATGGATTGAAGCTAGTGCAGCAAATAAGTGGATATTTATAATTGGTGTCAACTTGATGTTTTTCTTATTGGGGATGTTTCTGGAGGCAACAGCGATTATTTTAATCACTTTGCCAATCTTACTACCTGTATTAGTATTGTTTGATATCAATATCATACATTTTGCCATTATTATGACGATTAATATGGAGTTAGCGATGATTACTCCTCCGGTAGGGCTAAATCTATTCGTAGTTAGTGGAATTACAAAAGAAAAAATTGGTGAAGTGATTAGAGGTGTGGTTCCCTTTTATTTGCTTATGGTGGTTGCACTGATTCTTGTTATCATATTCCCTGAAATCTCTTTGCTGTTAGCAGAGTAAATCATTGAGTAATAGAGCCGTCCAAAGCAATGTCTTTGGCGGTCTTTTTGTGTTGTTATAAATCAACAAATATAAGAAATATGTAAAACCCTTTAAGCGGTTGTAAATGATATTTAAGGTTTTGTAAATGTTTGTGAGATTCTCTGACAGGATGATATACATGTGATATTCTTGCTTATATAATAAAAAACAACATAAAACAAAATAAAACAAAGTAAAACAACAAAAGAATTTTGATTAAGGGAGCAAACATGGATGTCTCTACTAGCCGAAGAAAGAAAGAAGAAGATTATGAGTTTAATCCAAGAGTTTGGACAAGTGAAGGTTAATCAATTGGCGAAAGAATTTCATGTATCAACGGAAACCATTCGTAGATACTTAGAAGAATTATCAAATGAATATAAAATAAAAAAAGTTCATGGTGGTGCAGTCAAAGTTGAGCCTGTAAATAATGAATTGTCGATGTTTGAAAGAGAAATTCTTCATATCGACGAAAAGAAATTGATTGGTAAGAAAGCAGCTTCACTTGTTGAAGATGGTGATGTACTTTTCATTGATGAAGGAAGTACAACGATGCAGATGGCTGATGGTTTATTAATGAAAGAAGGCATTACAGTGATAACGAATTCCTTTCCCATCGCGATTAAATTAATGGAAAGAGAGGAGTTAAGAAGTTTCACAGGTGAACTTATCTTCTTAGGTGGACATGTTCGTAATGATCACTTCCGTACAACCGGATCTTTGGCAGAAAAAATGGCAAAAGAATTTTATGTCGATAAAGCATTTATTGCCATCGACGGTGTGGCTAATCAAGCTGGATTTACAAGTTATGACTTAGATAAATGTCTTCTGTCACAAGTTTTTATCTCGCAATCAAAAAAATCTTATGTGCTAAGTGATGATTCTAAGGTGGATAAGGTAGCCAATTATAAAATCGCCTCATTAGAAGAAGTGAATTACTTTATTACGAATATCGATTATTCGGACACAGTTGACCTTACTAAAGAACAATGGATACAGAGCTAAAAGGAGAGGGATGCAGTTTAGGTAGCTGATTGCTGCCCTCCTTAGTTCAGAGGGGAATGGAAAAATGATTATTCCAATGCCGGTTGCCGCACTATTGTATCGTGGTTAGGATTTCTAGATGCTGATTTAATTATGAAAAACGGTTTTTAAAGTAAAGAGACTTACTTCAGCAGCGATAATATTTTTTGTAGGCGGTAAAAGGGTCTATAACATGGTTAATTTTTATCATTGTGACACTTTTTATCATTCCTCTTGGTAAATATTTGGAGATTAAAAGAGGGGAATGCTCAGTTTTAAATACTGAATTTTCTAACTATTGGAGGATTTAAATATGCTCAAACTTGAGAATGTATCTAAAAAATATCATAACAAATCAGTATTAGAAAATATTGATTTAGAAATACAACCAGGAGAAATCGTGTCACTTCTTGGTCAAAGTGGAAGTGGAAAAACAACGTTATTAAACATCATTTTAGGATTGACAAAAATGGATAGTGGAAAAATTTATTATGAGAATGAAGATTTAACGAATGTAAAGATGAAGGATAGGGGCTTTAATATTGTTTTTCAAGATTATGCATT
The DNA here is from genome assembly GCF_038007265.1 of Cytobacillus sp. FSL R5-0569. Lineage (NCBI taxonomy): Bacteria > Bacillati > Bacillota > Bacilli > Caryophanales > Bacillaceae > Cytobacillus > Cytobacillus sp. FSL R5-0569. Next base: position 2,505,603 of record NZ_JBBOWW010000001.1, on the reverse strand, counting down.
ATTTCCCCATCTAAACGCCTATGAAAATATTGTATATGGCTTGAAGAATAATCTATGGACTCAAAGAATGAATTACACGAATATATTGATTTCCTTGAGCTCGGTCCACATTTGGACAAGAAAATCAGTCAACTATCTGGCGGGCAAAAACAAAGAGTCGCGCTTGCGAGAACGTTAGTGATGAAACCAAGAATTCTTCTATTAGATGAACCGTTAAGTGCATTAGATGGGGTGATAAAAGAGTCCATTAAAGAAAGAATCAAGTCGATTGCTAAGCAATTTCAATTGACAACCATTATTGTTACGCATGATCCGGAAGAGGCGTTAACTTTGTCAGATAAAATTTTAATTATTAATCAAGGTCATGTGTCACAATTTGGTACCCCACATGAAATCATTCATGAACCGAATAATGAATTTGTGAAAGATTTTATACTCAAACAACTCCACATTAAAAGGCAAAATATTTTTCATTTGTTTGGTGAGCAATATGCCTAATATCAAGTTGGAAATGAAAGTCATCTATATGGCTATCATCCTATTATTCTCGGTATTTCTAGTATCGCCAATGCTGGCATTATTCTACCGCTCCTTCCAAACAACCAATGGCCTTGAATTAACTAATTATATAAATGTACTAGCGAATGGCGAACTAATAACAGCGTTCATGAACAGTATAAAAGTTTCAGGATTAACAGCCGTAATTTCAACTGTGTTAGCGTTTATGATTGCTTACGCATTACATTGTACGAATATTGAAAAACGTTATAAAAGTATCATTAAAGTTGGGATACTTATTCCTATGTTGTTACCTACGATTACATACGGTTTTGCGATTATGTATTCTTTTGGTAATCAAGGATTAATCACGCAGCTCATGGGACAACCCTTATTTAATATCTATGGATTTAATGGCTTGTTGTTAGGCTATACAATTTACACTTTACCGGCTGCCTTTCTTATTATAAATAACTCATTTATGTATATAGATAAGAGATTCATGGTTGTTTCAAAGTTGATGTTAGACGGTACTTGGAGAAGTTTTTTTCATACGATCTTACGTCCATTAACTGGAGCTATAGGTGGAGCCTTTGTACTCTCATTTATTCTAAGTTTTACTGATTATGGGATACCAGCTTCAATTGGCGGAACATACTCGGTTGTTTCTACTCAGCTTTATCAAGTGATGCTTGGTTCAATCCCGAATTTCAGCCATGGGGCAGTCATCGCTATATTAATGCTCTTACCAGCCTTATTCGGTGTTTTTTTACTGCAATATTTAGAACGATTCAATTTCCATTATGACAAATTCACTGAGATTGAAATGGTTGAACATAAAGGCAGAGATATGAGTTTTGCGTTATTATCTTCCATTGTCATCATTGGTATGTTATCTGTCTTTCTGGTGATGTTCATTGCACCGTTTTTAACAAGTTTTCCTTACGATTCAACTTTTACATGGAATCATCTCATCAATGTATTTCAATCAAATGACCTCATTGGTGTGTATAAGAATTCTCTAATCGTTGCTCTTTTTACGACATTCTTTGGGATATTGATAGCCTACAGTTCAGCGATTATTAATGCGAGAACAAAGATAAAAGGAAAAGGCGCGTTTGATATTGTTTCAATGATTACAAATACCTTGCCTGGTATGGTACTTGGTCTATCGTATCTATTACTTTTCAATAATAGTAGTCTAAAAGGCACGTTTATCATTATTATTGTATGCAATATTGTCCACTACTACACAACGCCTTACTTAATGGCGAAAAATTCTCTATCTAAGATGAACCCGACATGGGAAACAACGGGAGGATTACTCGGAGATAGTTGGTTTAAAACGATTTACCGAGTGATTCTGCCAAACTCTTGGGGCACAGTGATAGAAATGTTTAGTTATTATTTTATCAATGCGATGGTCACGATTAGCGGAATTATTTTTCTCGTATCTGCTCAAACATCGCTTGTTTCAAGTAAGATCAAAGAACTACAGCACTTTGCTAAATTTAATGACATTTTTGTACTATCTTTACTGATCTTCTTCACTAATCTCATTATCAAACTACTCTGTGATTATTTACAAAAAAGAAGATCATTAAAAAATATATAAAAGTGAGGGATGTAATATGAGAAAAAATAAAAAATGGTTCACACTCTTGTCAGTTGCTATCGTCATGATTCTAGCTGGATGTGGAGGGGAGGCAGCAAGTGGTGACAGTAATCAAGTCGTGATCTTATCAAATGGTGATGAAGAAGCAGTAAACGTGATGGAAGAAACATTAAACGATGCTGGCTTTGAAGGAGACTATTTAATTCAATCATTAGGAACATCAGAATTAGGAGGAAAATTATTAGCAGAAGGGAAAATTATTGAAGCAGATATCGTCACAATGAGCTCTTACTTTTTAGAAAGTGCTGAAAAGCAACATGACATGTTTAAAGATTTAAGTTTCGATACAAGTAGTTTAGTAGAATATCCTAACTTTTATACTCCTTTATTAGCTAATACTGGTTCGTTATTTTATAACACTTCTCTTTTAGAGCAAAAAGGGCTAGAAGTCCCGACCTCAATAAAAGAGTTGGCAGAACCACAATACGAAGGCTTAGTGTCAATTCCTAATATTATGGATTCTTCCACAGGATGGATGCTTATTCAGGCAATTATTAGTGAGTATGGAGAAGAAACTGGTAAGAAGGTTATGGCTGGGATTATAAAAAATGCAGGGCCCCATTTAGAAAGTTCAGGTTCTGGTTCTATTAAAAAGGTGCAAGCAGGGGAAGTCGCGGTTGGATTTGGATTGCGTCATCAAGCGGTTGCTGCAAAAACGGGAGGCGCACCAATTGATTTTATCGATCCAACAGAAGGGAACTTCTCAACTACAGAATCGATTGCCGTCATTGATAAAGGTGAAGGGCAAAAAGAATTAGCGGAAGAAATGGCTGAAGTTCTGGTAAAAGAAGCGAGAGAAGGTTTAATCGACTATTATCCAGTTGCTTTGTACGATGGCGAGACGGTTGCAGATGAAAACATTGCTAGCAATCAAAAAATATTCTCAGAACCAATGACAGTAGAGTTATTAGAGAAACATCAAGCATTCTTTAATTCAGCTAAATAAAGGAGAGTTTACGAATGAAACAATATAAATTATTAACACCAGGTCCATTAACAACGACAGAGGCGGTTAAAAGAGAAATGTTGTTTGATCGTTGTACTTGGGATGATGATTATAAGCAAATTACGCAAAAAATCCGCACAGATTTATTAAAACTTGCTCATGCAGAAAATGATGACTATACCGTTGTCTTGATGCAAGGAAGCGGCACTTTTACAGTGGAATCAGTTATGACTTCTGCTTTTAGTAAAGAGGATAAAGCATTGATTATTACGAACGGTGCCTATGGTGAGAGGATGGTCAAAATCGCTAACTATATTGGTATCAAGCATACGCATTACGCTGTTGCCTATAATGAATATCCGAAAGAAGCAGAGATTAGAAATTTATTGTCTTTAGATAACGAAATTACACATATCGTCATGGTCCATTGTGAAACAACGACAGGTATTCTTAATCCAATTGAGATGATCGCCAACGTTGCTAAAGAAACAAATAAAACATTAATTATTGATGCAATGTCAAGCTTTGGCGGAATGGAAATTGATATACCTGCACTTGGGATTGACTTCTTAATAAGCAGTGCGAACAAATGTATTCAAGGAGTGCCAGGGTTCGGATTTGTGATTGCTAAAAGAGAGAAAATCATCTCTTGTAAAGGTAATGCACGAAGCCTTTCACTCGATTTATATGATCAATGGGTAGTGATGGACAAAGATGGCAAATGGCGCTATACTTCACCAACTCATGTCGTTGCTGCTTTCGGGAAGAGCTTGGATGAACTGGATACAGAAGGAGGGGTTCCTGCTCGTGAACAACGATACCGAAATAATAATCAGTTATTAAGGAAGAGAATGAAAGCCATTGGATTTGATACATATATTAGTGAGGACAAACAATCACCAATTATTACTTCCTTTATTTATCCGAACGATCAATTTAGTTTTCAAGCTTTCTATGATTATATGAAAGAACATGGGTTTGTTATTTATCCAGGAAAACTAACTGATGAAGATACTTTTAGAATGGGCAATATTGGCGAAATTTACGAAGAAGATATTAACCGTTTATGTGATATTATCGAAAACTATTTGGGAGTGAAAGCATAATGAAAAAAATAGAAGCAGTGATATTTGATTGGGCGGGTACGACAGTAGATTTTGGTTGTTTTGCACCTGTAAACGTCTTTATTGATATTTTTAAAGATGCGGGTATTGAGGTGACGATGGCAGAGGCGAGAGAACCAATGGGCATGCTAAAGATCGATCATATTCGCGCCATCCTGTCGATGCCCCGGATTGCATGTCTTTGGGAAGAAGAAAATGGCAAGCCATTCACTGAAACAGATGTAGAAAGGTTGTATAGCAAATTCGAACCGGCTTTATTGCAGTCATTAGCTCATTTTACTGATCCGATAGCTGGTGTGGTCGAAACGGTTACAGAGTTAAGAGCAAATGGTTTGAAAATAGGGTCAACGACAGGCTATACGAGCACAATGATGGATATTGTTGTACCCTTAGCAAAGGAAAAAGGCTATACACCTGATTGTTACTTTACGGCTGATGATACCGATTCGTACGGTCGACCGTATCCGTTTATGATCTTTAAAAACTTGCAGGCATTAAAAGTATCGAGTGTGAAAAACGTCGTGAAGGTTGGAGACACGATTTCAGATATTAAAGAAGGTGCGCAAGCCGGCGTATGGACGGTTGGGGTGATAGTTGGTAGTTCTGAAATGGGCTTATCAGCCAATGAATTTAACAAATTATCTGGAGAGGAACAACAGAGAGAAATGGCACGAACAAAAGAAGCCTTTATAAGCGCAGGGGCTGATTTTACAATTGAGACAATGACAGAATTACCTTCACTGATAGAAACAATTAATCTTCAAGGATCCGGGAAGGAAAGGGAAGCTATTGAAGAATAAAGAAGCACTTCACCGTGAAGGAGACGTGAATAATAGCCCTTCACGGATGAGGTGGAATCATTCACTTGATCAGGTAAGTCGAGAAACACTTTGGCGCGACGAAGCGGTCTTTATAAGGCAATCGATGTCGACTCCTTGTCTACAAACCATTGTTGACGCAGACGGTTGCTACTTAATCGATCGAGAGGGAAAACGTTATTTAGACTTCCATGGCAATAGCTTGCATCAAGTCGGCTATAAAAATCCGTATGTGATTGAAGCTATCACGAAACAAATGAGTACTTTGCCTTTTATTCCGCGGAGATTTACTGCTGACATTGCGATGGAGGCAGGAGAAAGGTTAGTAGAGAAGACGATCTCAAAAGATTTCAAAGTATTATTCGTTCCATCAGGCAGTGCAGCAGTGGGACTTGCTATGAAAATTGCTAGAAAAGTGACTGGCAATCATAAAGTGATTTCCATGTGGGAGTCATTTCATGGGGCTGGCTTAGATGCAATCTCTGCGGGAGGAGAGTCTGTATTTAAAAACGGTATTGGTCCGATGTTACCTGGGATGATTAAAGTAATGTCCTACCAGTCCTACCGGAATGTCTTTGGTGCAAGCTCACCAGAAGATATCGCTGAAAAGTCGTTAAATTATCTGGAGTATGTCATTTTGAATGAAGGCGATATTAGTTGCATCTTACTAGAGCCAATTAGAGCAACAGATACGCATATTCCTCCACGCTCTTATTTTAAAAGGTTAAGAAAAATATGTGATGAACATGGGATCCTACTCATTTTTGATGAGATTCCAACCGCCTTTTACCGAAGCGGTGAATGTTATGTGCATCAATTATATGATATTGAGCCAGATATCCTTGTATTGGGAAAAGGATTAGGCGGAGGCATCGTGCCACAAGCTGCTGTTTTAGTGAAAAAAGTGCTTGATACGGCGGCAGAAGTTTCACTCGGTCATTATACACATGAAAAGCCAGCAATAGGCAGTGCGGCTATCGTTGCCATGCTTAACTATATTGACGATTACAGGTTAAAAGAAAATAGTTTGAGCCAATCTCAATTCATGGCGGCTAAGTTAAAGAAACTAGCGGAGCAGTATACTTGCATTGGGGATTTACGAATCTGCGGATTGTTAATAACGATCGAGCTTGTTAAAAGCCGAGACACAAAAGAAAAAGATGAGCAGTTGACCGAGTTTCTTCTCTACTACTGTTTGCAGCATGGTCTATCGTTTAAAGTAGCAGCTGGCAATTGCATCACATGGCATCCACCCCTCATCATCAAAGAAAAAGAAGCAAGCTTAGCTATTGAGTTACTGGAGAATGGCTTGAGAGCATATCATGCATAAAAACCTCTCATTTTTAGAGAGGTTTTTTTGTCTTCTGCATGCATAGTGCAACATCATAAAAATTAGGAATCGTCTAAACAGCACTTAAAATGATGAAAATGATTGTCGGGATAATCACTGTCCATTTTTAAGATTGTAAACGTCTTTTTTTCTAGAACATTCATACAAGCAATTGATCATTTTTTCCTTCTACTATAAATAAATTGTAGATTGTATCAATGCAAAAATATTCATTTACATGCTATGGTTATTGTATGAAAAAATAAAGGAGTAAAGATAAATGAAACCGATAGATGATCATCTCAAAAAGGATTTAAAAGTCATATTTATTGGGTTTAACCCGAGTGTAAAGTCTGCAGAAACTGGATTTCATTATGCCAACCGTCATAACCGGTTTTGGAAAATCCTCTATCAATCTGGGCTGACTGAACGGGTTTACTTACCAGAAGAAAATCATCAATTACTTCAATTAGGATATGGTTTAACAAATATTGTCTCAAGACCAACTAAAGCGGCTAGCGATATTACGAAGGAAGAATATCAAGCAGGTAGATTAGAACTATTAGAAAAATTAAAAAAATATCAACCTGAAGTGGCCTGTTATGTAGGGAAAGGTGTATATCAAGAATTTAGTGAGAAAAAGAAGGTATCTTGGGGATTTCAGAGCGAATCGGTTGTACCAGGTGTAATTGATTTTGTTGCACCTTCATCAAGCGGGCTTGTAAGAATGAAAATAGATGAAATTGTCGATATCTATAAACAATTGAGGGAAAAGTTACGGAAGTAAAAAACAGGAAAAAAGACCGAGAGAAAAAAAGGTCTAATTTCTTTCAGAATATTTAATCTTTTGTTATAATAATGATACAACTTGTATCGCTTCAAAATTCTCTTGTCTATGCGTTGAAGGGACCAAATGGTTTTCACGATTATGTTAGGGAGGGATAAAGGATGAAGCAATTAGTTAGAGTAATGCCTTACACAGTCAATGATCAAGTGACAGATGTCAATGAAACGCCGCAAGGAATACAATTGATTCAGGCACCTGAGATTTGGAAAGAGACGAAAGGAAAAGGCATGAAGGTGGCAATATTAGATACAGGTTGTGACATAGACCACCCAGATTTAAAAGCGAGAATTATAGGTGGTAGAAACTTTACAGACGATGATGGGAGTTCACCAGATATCTTAGATGACCATAATGGTCACGGCACACATGTTGCTGGTACAATTGCTGCTACTGCTAATGAATCAGGAGTAATTGGTGTAGCCCCGGAAGCAGATTTGTTAATTGTAAAAGTATTGAACAAAGATGGATCTGGTCAATATGATTGGATTATAAATGGAATATTGTATGCGGTTGAACAGAAAGTAGATATTATATCGATGTCACTAGGTGGCCCTGAAGATGTTCCAGAACTACATGAAGCGATACAAAAAGCCGTCGGAGAAAATATTCTCGTTGTTTGTGCAGCTGGAAATGAAGGTGACGGGGATGATAATACCGATGAGCTTGCTTATCCAGGTTCATATAATGAAGTCATTAGTGTTGGTGCTGTTAATTTAAACCGCGAATCATCACCTTTCAGCAATTCTCATACCGAAATTGATTTGGTCGCTCCTGGTGAAGAAATATTATCTACTTTTTTAAATGGTAAATATGCAAAACTAAGCGGTACATCAATGGCCGCACCACACGTCGCAGGGGCTTTGGCGTTAATAAAAGATTTTTCTCAAGTTACATTTGAAAGAGATTTCTCAGAGCCTGAGTCATATGCGCAATTGATTAGAAGAACTGTTCCGCTGGGCTATTCGCCAAAATTAGAAGGAAACGGTCTCCTTTATTTAACTGTACCAGAGCATTTAAACCGTGTATTAACTGAAGTAGTAAAAAATAGATTAGTAAAAAGTTAATATATTGATTGGATTAAAAACAAGAACAAATTCTGTTTCATTGAATTTGTTCTTGTTATTTTTTGTCTAATAAGTTTCTCTAGGCATGGTTTTTTTATTTTATTGATTACATGTATTTTATGATGAATGAATTGAGACTATGTTATGATCCTTTAGTTTATTATACTAGTAACAAAACGAGCGCGTTTGGAGGAAAGGATATGCAGCCATTTACAGCAACAGTGATTAAAATAATTAAAGAAATCCCTAAAGGAAGAGTAATGAGCTATGGACAAATCGCAACATATGCTGGTAGCCCCCGTGGTGCAAGGCAAGTTGTTCGCATTCTCCATTCAATGAGTCATAAATATGGTTTGCCCTGGCATAGAGTGGTCAATAAAGTAGGTGAAATTAGACTAAATGATAGCCACCAAGCCGATATGCAAAAAGAGTTACTTGAACAAGAAGGTGTTTTCTTTATACAGGCTCATCAAGTGGATATGAGTCGCTCACAGTATGACCGCGCCAAGTGAAGCACTAACACACAGTCAAGGTTTGTTCTCTATCTTTCCTCTTTTTTTCCCCTAAGTATGCCTAGTTTTGCTGAAAGAAATGATTGACTAGTCATTGCTACCTATTTAGGACAGAAGGAAAAACACATCCATTCACTTAAAGGAGAAAAATGAAGAAAAAGCGAAGTTCAATACATATAGATGTAGTTTTTTGTCAATCTATGTAGGAGAAATGTAGACAGGAAGAATATAGGAGGGGATGAGGGAAAATGAAAAAAGCTTTAGTGAGTTTGTTGACGGTTGTACTACTATTTTCAATTGCCTATACACCGTTTCAATCAGCAGTGGAACCTAAAGTTTCGGCTAATGAAGAAGGTGATGAGTTAGTTCAGAAGCTTAATCAACTTATTAACAATGATCCACTGTTAGCGGGAGCTCTTGCTGGTGTTAGCGTGAGGAGCGCAGAAGAAGGGAAGATTGTTTATGAACATATAGCTGATACTAGATTACGACCAGCTTCTAATATGAAACTATTAACAGCAGCAGCAGCACTGTCAGTATTAGGTGAAGATTATCGCTTTAAAACAGAATTATTATCGATAGGCCAGCAACGGGGCTCTGTCCACCATGGGGATATTTATTTAAAGGGGTATGGCGACCAAACTTTATTGAAAGAAGATTTTACTAACATGGCTAAAGCATTAAAAAAACAAGGTATTAAAATGATTAAGGGTCAACTTATTGCAGATGATAGTTGGTATGATGATGAACGTTTGTCAGAAGATATCATCTGGAAAGATGAGAGTTATTATTATGGTGCGCAAATATCAGCATTGACTGTAAGTCCGAATGAAGATTATGATGCTGGAAGTGTAATTGTCGAGGTAAAACCAGGTAAACAAGAGGGGAAAAAGCCAGAAATAACTCTGCAGCCGAACAATAGATATGTCAAAATCAACAATAACGCTAAAACCGTTGGTGCATCAGATAAGAAAGAAATTGATATTGTAAGAGAACATGGTACAAATGAGATAACCATCACTGGGACGATTCCTATAGAAGCTACATCTAGTAGAGAGTGGATTGCCGTATGGGAGCCAACACAGTATGCTTTAGAGTTATTAAAGGATTCTTTAGCAGATGAGGGTATTAAAATCCATGGTGGCGTTAAGGTAGGAGTCGCACCTAATCAAACAGAAGTGTTGTATGAACAACAATCCATGCCGTTAGAGGAATTGCTCATTCCCTTTATGAAGTTGAGTAATAATACACATGCCGAAATTTTAATCAAAGAAATGGGGAAAGTAGTTAAAAATGAAGGCAGTTGGGATGCAGGATTAGAAGTTTTAGCAGATGAATTGAATGCTTGGGGAATCAATCAAGATACCATGCTTTTAAGAGACGGATCAGGCATCTCTCATGTCACTTTATTACCAGCTAATGAGCTTTCCAAACTCTTATACGAAGTACAGAAGGAATCTTGGTTTGATGTGTATTTTCATTCATTACCAGTAGCTGGTCATGCGGACAGAATGGTAGGGGGTACATTAAGAAATCGACTGAAAAACTCTCCAGCTGAGGGTCATGTTTATGCAAAAACAGGATCGATTTCAACTGTTAGCTCGCTTTCAGGCTATGTGGATAACAAGTCAGGAGAAAGATATGTATTTTCTATTATATTGAATAATATGGTAGATGGGTCAAAGGGGAAAATCATTGAAGATAAAATTGCTACCATTTTAGCTGAACAATAAACTATGCTCTATCATTACAAAAACGCTTGGATGCTGGACACCAAGCGTTTTTGTAATCGTCTTTATTTCTAAATAAGATTCAGATAAAAATTACTCACCCTTGCTAGCCTGAACATCTAAACTAATTTTGATTTTGTCTCCGACAAGAACGCCACCCGTTTCTAATGTAGAGTTCCATGTTAATCCATAATCATTTCTGCTGATTGATCCAGTTACGTTAAATCCAGCTTTTGTATTTCCCCATGGATCAATTCCCGTTCCTTCAAATTCGACTGCAAGCGTTTCTTGTTTTGTTGTATCTTTAATCGTCAGATCACCTGTCACGCTATATTCATCTTCCCCATTTTTTACAATATTCGTTGCTTTAAAATTAATTTTTGGATAGGTTTCAACATCGAAGAAATCTTGTGATTTTAAATGATTATCACGATCTTCGTTTTTGGTATCAATACTAGCTGAGTCGATTGTTAATGAAATATCCGCTGTTGTTAAATCTTTAGGATCAGCTTCAATAACAGCATCAAACGCTGTAAATGATCCCTTTACATTAGCAATCATCATATGTTTAACAGAAAAATCAACACTACTATGTGCTGGGTCTAACGTCCACTTTGTTTTAGCCATTTTATTTTCCTCCTATATATCTTTGATTAATAAATCTCAAATTAAAAATAATTGATTTCGAAATAATTATAATCTCGTCATCCGTGTTTGTCAATTTTATTTTTAAATTTTCTAATAATTTTTTCGCGGAAGTGCGATATGTTATGGTAGTGAAGTGACAAGAGTTCGTATACAATAGGAATAATATGTATTTGTTAGAGGAGTTAAAGGAATGAAGCAATTAGAGGATATCCATCGTCAAGCGATTGAATATACAAAAATGAAAATTTATGAAGATATAGATTATTATTTAGGTGCAAATGAACAAATGTTAAGTTTTTCACAATATATCAAAGATCGAGCTCCGTTTTTAGCACAAGTTTGGCAAAATGTGTGGAGTAATAAAGCGACAAACAAACTCTCTCGTTTTCATAAGAAGGAATATTTAAAGAAAAAAAACTATGTTATTGAAGATATGAATAAGAAAACGTTAAATCAAGCATTTAGGAAAGAAGTCATTGAGTTCCGTCCATTAAATGTAAATAGTTTGCTACATTCGATTTTTGCAGATCAACCTGAAAAGTGGGCCAAACGTTATGTTTATGCAAGAGAAAGATATCTTCAAGAAGAAAAAGAACGCCAGATCAAACAAGAAAGATACGCCTATCAAGAATTTCTATGTGAAGAAGCAGAACAATGGTTGTCAAAAAACAGTGAAAATCTCTTTTTAGCTTTAAGACATAAATTGGCTTTAAAGCTTGAAACGGATTTAGCAAATAGAGTGAAGTATCATGAGACGGAATCACGTTACTTAGAAGAACCTTTAGTGGAAGTGGGGCCATTTAACGTTGATGATTACCCCCGTGTAGAAGATTTCTTTGAAGAGTTTACAGGTAATCTCCACAAAGTGATGATAAAAAATAAATGGTATTTTGAGTATGAAACATACTATTTTGAATACGAACAAATGGTAGGAGAAACTTTACATACGCTTATACAACAAGCGCTTCTATTACATCTTGGTCAAGGTCATATTGATAAGTATCAATCTTTGTTCCAGCATAGTTTGACTGGAGAGAAGTTGTTAGATCTAATTGATTGGGAAGATTTAATTCCAAATGCACTAGGCCGAATCATGGAAGATTATGTGAAAGATTTATTGAAGATAGCAAATGAGAATTTTGATTTAGAAGAGCAGCGAAGCTTATATGAAATACAAGTGAAAGAAAGAAAAATGAAGCGCAAACAAGAAGAACTGGAACGGAGACAAAAAGAAGAACAACAACAAAAAATGTTGAATGATATTTTTGGCTCTGCTTATGAGAGCCGAAAGAATATTTATCAGAAATTTGTTCTTCATATTGGTGAAACAAATACAGGGAAAACGTTCCAAGCACTAGAGAAAATGAAAGCAGCCCCATCCGGGTTATATTTAGCCCCATTACGTTTGTTGGCGCTTGAAGTCTATGAAAAGCTAAACAATGAAGGAACACCCTGTTCTTTAAAAACTGGAGAAGAAGAACGAGAAACCTCAGGTGCGACACATTTAGCTTGTACGGTTGAAATGTTTTATGAGAAAGATGATTATGATGTCATTGTTATAGATGAATCACAAATGATTAGTGATAAGGACCGTGGCTATGCTTGGTTTAAGGCAATCACAAAGGCAAATGCGAGAGAAGTGCATATTATTGCGAGTAAAAATGCCGAAGCTATGCTGTTGCAATTAATTGGAGATAGCAATGTTGAAATACATAGATATAAACGAGAAGCCCCTTTGGAAGTAGACAGTGAAGAGTTCACTCTAAAAAACGTAAAAGAGGGTGACGCGCTGATTTGTTTCTCACGTAAAAGGGTACTCGAAACAGCGTCTATGTTACAAAGAAAAGGTCATCAAGTGAGTATGATATATGGCAGTATGCCACCTGAAACGAGGAAGAAACAGGTTAATCGCTTTACAGCTGGTCAATCTGATGTCATTGTCTCAACAGACGCAATCGGAATGGGATTAAATTTACCGATACGACGGATTGTTTTTTTGGAAACGGAGAAATTTGATGGTACGAAACGTCGCACACTGACATCTCAAGAAGTGAAACAGATTGCTGGGAGAGCGGGGAGAAAAGGTATTTACCCTGTAGGTAGAGTGGCCTTTTTTGACCGGATTAAGTTAATGAGCAGTTTATTATCACAAGTAGATGCTCCGATTGAAAGTTTTGCTATTGCACCTACTTCAGCCATTTTTGATCGCTTTCTTTCGTATTATCGTGATTTAGGGAAGTTTTTTGAACTCTGGGATTTATTTGAGAGTCCAAAGGGAACTAAGAAAGCAACATTAAGTGAAGAAAGGGAGCTTTATGAACTGGTTAGAGGGACAGAGATTGAGGCGAGAATGCCTTTAAAAGATTTGTACAGTTTCTTACATCTACCTTTTTCAAAAAAAGAAGCGGACTTGATTCGGCAATGGGAGCAGGCGATGTACAGTATCATTGATCATGAAGAGCTGCCTGAACCAAGGTTAAGAAACCGTAATCTTGAAGACCTTGAGTATTCATATAAAGCAATAGGTCTTCATTTACTATTTCTCTATAAATTAGGTCAACATACTGAAGCCATCTATTGGGAAAGAGTGAGGGACGATATATCTAATCATGTGTTTGAACGATTAGATGATGATATTGCAAATATGAAAAAAACATGTAAGCGTTGTGGAAAATCTTTAGCTTGGGATCATGCCTTTAACATTTGTGATGATTGCCATAAGAATCAACCGAGTAGAAGAAGACGTTACTATAAGAGGTAAACAGGAGGGGTAATGTGAAGCTGAGTATTTTAGATCAATCACCAATTGCAAAAGGCAAGACAGCAAAAGAAGCACTTGAGGCATCACTGCAGTTAGCAAAAACAGCGGATGAATTAGGCTATTACCGCTATTGGATTGCAGAGCATCATGACTTGCCTGGGCTCGCTAGTTCCTCTCCTGAAATTATGATGACTTATATTGCATCACAAACGTCAACTATAAGGATTGGCTCGGGTGCGTTGTTACTACCGAATTATAAACCTTTTAAAGTGGCAGAGAACTTTCATTTGTTAAGCACACTTTTTCCAGGACGTATAGACCTCGGCATAGGAAGAGCACCAGGTGCATCTGCTGAAGCAAGTATTGCACTAGCAGGGAATTATTTGCAAGCTGTCAAAGAGTGGCCCCAGTCTATTGATACACTACTTGCTTTTTTAAATGACCATCATCCAGAAGACCATCTTTTTCGTAAAGTAAAGGCAAGTCCCATCCCCCCAATTAAGCCTGAAGTGTGGATGTTAGGAACAAGCCATAAAAGTGCTAGTTTAGCAGCTGAAAAGGGGTTACATTACTGTTTTGGACAATTTATGAGTGATGCTAATGGAAAAGAAGCGATTGATCTTTTTAAAGAGAAGCGCAAGAGCGAACAACAAAATATGATGTTAACCGTCTCTGTTATTTGTGCTGAAACAGATGAAAAGGCTGAAGAAATAGCTACCTCAGTATTATTATGGCATCTCCAATCAGATGATGGAGAGAAGCAAGAAGTACCTTCAGTAGAGGAAGCAATTAAGCATCCCTATTTCATTGCAAAACAAGAAAAAGTCGCTAAGATGAAAGAAAGAATGATTATTGGTAATCCGGAAAAGGTCAAGAGAGACTTGTTAAGTCTTACAAACCAATACGGCATAGATGAAGTCATGATCGTGACAATAACACATGATTATGAAGATCGTCTAAAGTCATATAAATTATTGGCTGATATGATTAACAAACCAGTTTTTTAGAGATATAAAGGGAATGTGAAGCAACCTACTCATTATTTCTTCAATATTTATAGGGGGAAGCTCTTATCTTTTTTTGTCATGGTCAAACGAAAGCTGGTTGCTATTCCTCTATAAATAAATATTTATTGCTCATGTCTAGAAGAATTTATTCTCTTTTTTTCCGCTCTTTAAAAGGGCAAACATGAGAGGTATATGGGTTGTATTAAATTGAAGCAATGTCAATTTTAAGCAAGCAGCTTTTACCTCTAAAGTTTCTAATTTGTTTTCGTTTACGATGCGTTAATCATAAATTCGATAGCATGTTTCCCTTACTGCTTGAATAGAAATAAGGCAGTAGCATCTAAGACGAGAATGAAGGAGAGAGGTATAATGGCAAGCTTTCATCATGAGAAAAAGGTAAATGTATCAATTGACCACCTATGGCAGTTTGTTAGTGATATGAATCATTGGGCACCACTTGTTCCTGGATATATAAGGCATGAAATATTAAATGAAAAAAGCTCCATCTGGGTGTTTAAAGTAGATGTCGGTTTAATGAAAAAAAAGATAGAGCTACAGGTCGATATCACTAGATGGCAGGCGCCTAATAAAGTGACATTTAACTTAACAGGTATCAATGAGAAATTTAAGGGCAATGGTTTTTTCTCGAGTGTAAATTCTTCTAAAAAAGAAGTAGTGATGACGGGCTTTTTAGAGATTGTAGCTGAGGGAATGATGGCAAAAATGGCGAATGCTATTTTAGAAACCTCTCTTCCCGAAATTACAACTGAGTTAACGAATGCAGTCGCAGAGAAAGCAGAACAGCAGTATTCACTGCATCAGTAATTTATTTTGTGAATTTATTTGCATAACTAGAGGCGACATATGCCTCTGGTTTTATTTTGGCTTCCACACCAATGGATTCCATTCTTGCGACCATTTCAGCTACATATTCCTTCGTTTTATTACGAGAGCCGGCACCAATATCTAAATGGCCTTCCATCGTAAAACTTGCACCTTGGTAAATAAATGGTAAGACAATATCAATCATCTTGTTTTTCTTCTCTTCATCAAATAATGCAACAATCTCTTCAGTTAAAGAAGTTTCAAAAGAAATTCTTTCATGTAGATGAAGCATCTTTCGTGGGACGGAACATTTTCTAATACAAGCCCACGCTCCTTTTCCTGCATTTTGAATCACTATACCAGTGATAAATAAAGTATGGGCAGGATGTACTTGAGAGTCTGTTCCAACAATCAGTTTATAATTTCCTCTCGGTTGGATGTACATGAAGTGAAGAATGCGCTCAAAGACATCTTCAAATGTTAAGTTTTTCTCTTTTAAATTTTGAAAAGGAAGTATTTGCAAAGTCATCACCACATTTTTAATTTATAGTTTATGCATTCACGAACCTTCATGAATCAATTGCAGCCTATTTTATACATATGAAAGAAGTAAAGATTTTAAGATAAATTTTATGACCATCCTGCAAGCTAAACGGATTGAAAGGCTAAGATGGCCTTTATTGGGTCCATTGATAGTGGATGTTCGTCTATATTGATTTTCCATTGTTGAAAGCATGATAGAGAGTTGTGTAGAATGTAAAGGAGAAAAACTTGCAATGAAAGACAAAGAGGTGCGAATAATGTTTAAAGAACAGTTAGTCGAAAGAATCAAACAAGCAAAAGATAATGGGGAATTACTATTTATTGAAGAATTAAACTACGCTAAAAAGCAGGAGATAATAGATGAAAAAGAGGTAAATGTCCTCGACCCTAAAAAGCGCTTTTTTGATAGTTATATTGAAAGAGGCGATAAAGAAACAGAAAACTTTCTTGGGACAGAATCGGCCAGTGAATTTTTTGAGCAGCCGATCACTTATTTTAAGCAACATATCAATGAATTCGTCTATATTGAATCCGTATGGTTCGATCAACTAAATGTTGAATCACTTTCTTTTGAAGTAGATGATTTATTCCGTACTTATGATTGCTTGATTGGTTTAAAGCAGCCTAAGAAAAAGGAAAAAGAAATTAAAGCCTATTTTATGTCAATCTTCACAAGTGATGAAGCACGACTGAGCCCTATGTTTAATCAAAAAGATGGCTTATGGGAAATTAACTTTACGTTAGATTATATTGAAGGATTTTCCGAAGATATGAAGATAGGCGAAGCTTTTTCACTTATATATAAAGTTTTATTTGACCTAATAATTGAGCTTGAAGGCTGATATTAGTAGTTGGTCTTAATGGATACATGACATTTATCATGGTTGCGTGATGACACCTATGTCTTCACAGTATTTTCAGACGTCTTTATTATTAAATTATATTGAAGGAAAGGAACTTACAATATGACTAAAGAACGTTTGAAAACATTGAGAAAACAAATGCTGCCATTTGAAAAGGCGAATCGTAACAAAAGTATATATCAATTAATCAATACGCTTGTACCATTTTTTGGTTTATGGACACTTGCTTATTTTTCACTTTCCATTCATTATTTATTGACATTAGCTTTATCTGTTTTAGCGGCGGGCTTTTTAATACGTATATTTATCATCTTTCATGATTGCTGTCACAATTCATTCTTTAAAAGCCGCAAAGCGAATAAAATTGTGGGAACGATTGCTGGGATTATTACGATTTTTCCATATAGCGCTTGGGCACATGATCATTCCGTTCATCATGCAACAAGCAGTAACTTGGACAAGCGTGGGACAGGAGATATATGGTTATTGACTGTTAAAGAATATATGGATGCCTCTTTTTTAACGAAGGTTGGTTATCGACTTTACCGTAATCCAATCATTATGTTTGGATTAGGTCCGATTTACACATTTTTATTTAAAAATCGTTTTAATCGAAAGGGTGCTCGTTTACCGGAGAGATTAAATACGTATTTAACCAATGTAGGAATTGTTGCTTTATATGCTTTCATGTGTTATCTCATCGGCTGGGAAGCATTCCTACTTGTGCAAACCCCGATTTTCCTGATTTCTGGTGCAGCTGGTATTTGGTTATTCTATGTCCAGCATACATTTGAAGATTCTTATTTTGAGCCAGATAAAGAGTGGGAATATGTGAGTGCAGCAATTGAAGGCAGTTCATTTTACAAATTGCCAAAACCACTGCAATGGATGACAGGAAATATTGGTTACCATCATGTACACCACCTAGCTCCAAGAGTCCCAAATTACGAATTAGAGAAAGCACATACTAACAGTGAGCAATTACAAAATGTACCGACCATTTCACTAGCAACAAGCCTAGAATCTCTTCGCTTTAAGCTTTGGGATGAAGAGAAGAAAATATTTGTCGGCTACCGTGCAGTAAAACAATACCGAAAAGTACCGGTATCTTAATAATAATCTGCTATAATACTGTTAAGAAACTCCTTTGTATGAAAGAAACAAAGGAGTTTTCTATTTCTACATTGAAGCGGAGGTTTATAATGTCATATCCACTTTTATATAAATTAAAAAGCTCTGGGATGACACCATACATATGGATTATCCTGACGATTCTCCCTTTTTATTTTATCTTTCAATCTTCAACGACTTGGGAGATTATTGTTGGTATCATATTAACGGTCGTCTTTTTTATCACTTTTCGTTTTGCCTTCATATCTAATAAATGGCCAGTTTATATATGGTCTCTTTTATTGATTGCAGTTTCAATGACCATGTTAATTATTTATCAGTATGTGTATTTTGCTTTTTTCATCGCTTATTATAATGGATATATAAGAAATAGAGTGGCGTTTTTTATTGTTTATATCATTCACATTGTTTCAACGACTGTAGCCATTAATTACAATATCGTTGTTAAAAGTGACATGTTTTTAAGTCAAATTCCATTTGTGATTATTATTTTAGTGAGTATGATATTGTTGCCTTTTAATATCTATAATAAAAGAAAACAAGAGAGGCTAGAGAAACAATTAGAATACGCGAACCAAAGAATTGCCGACCTTGTTAAACAAGAAGAACGTCAAAGAATTGCGCGTGACTTACATGATACACTTGGTCAAAAACTCTCACTAATAGGATTAAAGAGTGACCTGGCGAGAAAGTTAATTCAAAAAGATCCAGAACAAGCAAAAGTTGAATTAAAAGATGTTCAGCAAACAGCCCGTACAGCATTGAATGAAGTACGGAAAATGGTATCGCAAATGAGAGGAATACGATTGCAGGAAGAAGTCGTTCGTATAAAGGAAATTTTACAAGCAGCGCAAATGGATATGGAAATCAATGAACCATTAAAAGAAGCTTACACTTCCATTTTTATAGAAAATATTATTAGTATGTGCTTAAAAGAAGCGGTTACAAATGTAGTCAAACATAGTCGAGCGACAAAATGTTCGGTAGCAATAGAAGAACGAAATAAAGAATTAGTCGTTACAGTAAAGGATAATGGAATAGGCATTACGAATAGTGAGAAAAAAAGCTATGGTAATGGGATTAATGGCATGAAAGAAAGATTAGAATTTGTAAATGGCCATTTGGACATCAGTTGTGACGAGGGTACGACAATTTCAATTATTGTTCCACTTGTCGTTAAACAAGTTGAAGGAGGAGATTTGGCATGATTCGAATTGTCATTGCAGAAGACCAAAGAATGATGTTAGGCGCACTCGGTTCGTTACTGAACCTTGAGGATGATATGCAAGTCGTTGGTCAAGCCTCCAATGGAGAAGAGGCCGTTACATTAGTGCAAGAACTAAGTCCCGATATTTGTATTATGGACATTGAAATGCCTTTAAAAACAGGGTTAGAAGCAGCTGAAGCAATTAAAAACAGTGGCATAAAGGTCATTATTTTAACCACTTTTGCAAGATCTGGATATTTTCAACGAGCGATAAAAGCAGGGGTACGGGGCTATTTATTAAAAGATAGCCCGAGTGAAGAGTTAGCTGATTCGATTCGTAATGTCATGGCAGGCAAAAGAATTTTTGCCCCGGAACTGATGGATGATGTCTACCGAGAAGAAAATCCCTTAACAGAACGTGAGAAAGCGGTACTTGAATTAATGGCAGAGGGAAAAAGCACTAAAGAAATTGCCTCTATATTAACGATTAAAGTTGGTACAGTTCGTAATTATATATCAGCTATATTGGAGAAGTTAGAAGTAACAAACAGAATCGAAGCCATCACAGAGTCAAAAAACAAAGGCTGGTTTCATTAATGAATACTCGTGACGAGCAGGAAGTCACGAGTATTTTTTGTATTTCTTGACTAATTATCTAAAAAACCAAACCTTTTTTTGCATAATATTTCATGCAAATCATTTCAATAAAAAGCTAGTAAAATCCTGTATTTATAGGGAAATTATAAATTTGTAAGAATAATAGAAAAGTTTCAGAAACTGTGTTGACAATACCAAAAATAGGGTTCATAATATTTTAAACAATCAATGTACTTTATTAAGGAAATGTTATATTGATTTTATGTATTAAAGTAATAAATTCTTAATATCGTATAAATTGCGAAGGAGTAGTTTAATCATCAAAGTATTTCGTTTACAATGGTGCATAATACCACAAGAAAAAGAGTAAAGATGTTTAACGGCACTTTAAATTGATCTTAGACAGGGAGTAGAGTAGAAATGAATGATTATCAGTTTGAAATCCAAAGACGTGCAACCAAAAAAGAAAAACCGGCATTTGATCAGTTGATTTTCGGTAGGAATTTTACAGATCATATGTTTGTAATGGACTATCATGCAGACAAGGGGTGGCATGATGGACGTATTGTCCCTTATGAGCCATTACAAATTGACCCGTCTGCAATGGTATTTCATTATGGCCAAAGTGTTTTCGAAGGATTAAAGGCATATTTATCTGAAGATCAGGAAGTGCTCATGTTCAGACCATATAAAAATATGGAGAGACTGAACAAATCGAACAACAGACTCTGTATTCCGCCAATTGACGAAGAACTTGCTGTTCAAGCATTAAGACAATTAATTGCAGTTGATCGTGATTGGGTTCCAAATGTAGAAGGAACATCGCTATATATTCGTCCATTTATTATTTCTACAGAACCTTATTTAGGCGTTGCTCCATCACATCAATACAAATTTATTATTATCATGTCACCAGTCGGTGCCTATTATAAAGAAGGAATTAACCCAGTGAAAATCGCTGTCCAAAGCGAATATGTTCGTGCAGTCAAAGGTGGAACGGGTAATGCCAAAACAGGAGGAAACTATGCTGCTAGCCTAAAAGCACAAGAAGTAGCAGAACAGGAAGGATATTCACAAGTACTTTGGTTAGATGGCAAGGAAAATAAATATGTTGAAGAAGTAGGAAGCATGAATATTTTCTTTAAAATTAACGGTGAAGTCGTTACACCTGAATTGAACGGAAGCATTTTAGAAGGCGTTACAAGAAACTCTGTTATTGAACTCATTAAAGACTGGGGTATTCCTTTATCTGAGCGTCGTATCTCAATCGATGAGATCTATGAAGCGCAAAAAAATGGCACGCTAGAAGAAGCATTCGGAACGGGTACTGCAGCGGTCATTTCACCAGTCGGAGAACTATTCTGGAATAACGAAAAACTTACCATTGGTGGCGGACAAACAGGTGAAATCGCCGGCAAACTTTACGAAACGCTAACAGGAATCCAAAAAGGAAAAGTAGAAGATAAATTTGGTTGGATTGTGAAAGTAGACGAAGAAAAAGCTGTTACGACAGCAATTTAATAGAAGAAAAAAACCACTTGCCATTGATGGTAAGTGGTTTTTTAAAGGGTTAGGCTAGAAATGTGGTTCTGTAAAATGGACAAAAACTAAAAAGAATAAAACCGAAGTGATGGATTTAGTGAGAAAATGGAATGACTGTATATATTATTATCGTTTGATTTTGCTACTTCAGCCCTACAATCACAAAAGGATTTTACGCTTTTTAACAAGCAAGGTTGTCCTTTCCGAGAGAAGTTAAATAAATTGGTATTTTTTTCATGCGGAAAATTCGTTATAATAGAGTAAAAAGAAAGGATGAAGTAATTTGCCAGACCTAAAACCGCTCAATCCCTCTTACCAACTCCGATTATTACGCGTGCTCCATCTTAGATCAAAATTGTCCCCTGAGAATGAAAAATATCTCAAAATGTTAGAAAAAGGATATGAAGGAGAAAGTAAATGGCGAGATGATTTGCAACAACTTTCACCAAAATTCCCCATCCTCTATGATATATTGCTAGAAATAAATCATACATCCTTTCAAATTGATGCACTCTGTGTAACTCCCCACAAACTCATTGCTTTCGAAGTGAAAAATTATAGTGGTGATTTTATGGTTCAGGAAACTAAATGGTATTCACCAACAAATAAGGAAATTAAAAATCCCCTCCTACAAATCGAAAGAAATGAAACCCTCCTACACCAATTCCTTACTAAGCACGAATTAAACATTGCATTTGATTATCTACTTGTTTTTGTTCATCCCGAGTTTATGTTATATGATCGTACAAAGAAACAAAATGTTATTCTTCCACCGCAAATTCCACGATTATTAAGAGAACTAAATCAAATAGACATTCAACACTCTCCATTTTATACAAAAATTGTTCATGCTTTTTTGAGTCATCATAAAGAAGAAAAGAATTACGCTAGAAAAATCGAATATTGTACGGAGGATTTGGTAAAAGGAGTGGTTTGTCGTGAGTGCGGTGGGCAGATGAAGCGAGCGAGTTTGCGCAAATTTCATTGCTCAAAATGTAGGAGGAACATTTCATCTTGTGATGCATTAAGTGAAGCAATCAATGACTTTATTATTCTTTTTCCATCAGAAAAAGTAACAAAGACGGCGATTTATGATTGGTGTGGTGGAGCAATAAGTAGTTCCGCAATACAACGATTCTTACAAGAGAAATATACACTTAATGGTGGTGGAAATTATTTTTATTATCATTAATGGGTTTTAAAACCGAAGAAACAGTTGAATTATTTAGTAATGAAGAGAAGTGACAGTATCTTATAGATTGAAATGTATTCTGATGGGTTCAATCTACTAGTAAGCAGTTATAAGTTGAACAAAGGACTTTGTGCACAAAAAATCTATATGACATCACAAAAAAAGGGGATAGTAAGTCACTCAGTAGGAGAATCAGAGATGAGCGCCTCGCAAAAGGGATTAGCAAGTCACTCGGAAGGGGAATCAGAGAAGAGCGCCCCGCAAAAGGGGTTAGCAAGTCACTCGGAAGGGGAATCAGAGAAGAGCGCCCCACAAAAGGGGTTAGCAAGTCACTCGGAAGGGGAATCAGAGAAGAGCGCCCCGCAAAAGGGTTTAGCAAGTCACTCGGAAGGGGAATCAGAGAAGAGCGCCCCGCAAAAGGGATTAGCGTGTCCCTCAGAAAGAAAACCAGAGATGAGCGCCTCGCAAAAGGGATAAGTAAGTCACTCGGAAGGGGAATCAGAGAAGAGCGCCCCGCAAAAGGGGTTAGCAAGTCCCTCAGAAAGAAAACCAGAGATGAGCGCCTCGCAAAAGGGATTAGCAAGTCCCTCGGAGAGAAACTAGAGATGAGCGCCTCGCAAAAGGGGTTAGCAAGTCACTCGGAAGGGGAATTAGAGATGAGCGCCCCGCAAAAGGGTTTAGCGAGTCACTCAGAAAGAAAACCAGAGATGAGCGCCCCGCAAAAGGGATTAGCAAGTCACTCAGAAAGAAAACCAGAGATGAGTGCCCCGCAAAAGGGTTCAGCGAGTCACTCAGAAAGAAAACCAGAGATGAGCGCCCCGCAAAAGGGATTAGCAAGTCCCTCAAAAGGAGATTCAGAGATGAGTCCCCTGCAAAAAAGTTTAGCAAATCCCTCAGAAAGAAAACCAGAAATGAGCGCCCCGCAAAAGGGTTTAGCAAGTCACTCAGAAAGAAAACCAGAGATAACCGCCTCACAAAAAGGGAGTTATTCAGCAATTTATTTAGAACCAAACACAAATGAAAGCCGAGCAAGGGAGTGCCCGGCTTTCATAAATTCGTTTAGGATAATGCGAATTACTTAGATAGTAAAAGAAATATTCTAATGAACTATATCCATAATCATCACAAGCTTTATCCTATCCCACTAACAATCAATTCAGCAGCTTCTTCAGCTGTTTTCCCGTCAACATTGATTTTTAGATGATATGGTTGATAATGAGCTTGTCTTTCTTTGTAGAGATGATACATTTCGTCAGTAGAAAGACCATTCAATTTCGGTCTTGTATCTTTAATCAATGGGTATCGATCGAGCCAATTTTCCCATGAGAGCTCGATAAGGACAACGGTACTGTTTTGTAAACAAATTTCGCGGTTCTTACTGTTTAAAAAGGCGCCGCCGCCTAATGAAAGAATCTGTTTTTCTTCGGCAGATAGTTGTTCAATCAATTCGCTTTCAGCTTTTCGAAAAACTTCTTCACCATGATCAAGGAAAATTTTTGAAGTTGACATCCCAAACTGTTGTTCAATGCGTTCATCCGTGTCGATTAAACCCCACTGTAATTTCTTAGCTAATTCCGTGCCTATGGATGTCTTTCCGACCCCCATAAACCCAATAAGTACAATACTCTTATCTTCCATAGACTGTCCTCCCGAATGTTATATAAAATATCATATCATAACGTTTTATGTCGCAACATCGTTTCTATCCAATGTTTTTTATTTTCATTTCTATCATTTCATGTTATATTGACATCATATATTATAAGTTTTCACTGGGGGTGCCTTCACATAGAGGCTGAGATTGAATGCCGTTCAAAACCCTTTGAACCTGATCTGGTTTGTACCAGTGGAGGGAAGTGTGTCGATGTAGTCGTCCTCGCTTCCTTTTGGAAGTAGAGGATTTTTTTTATATATGAATAAATGCTAGGGGTGCCAAATACTTGGCTGAGATGAACCCTTTGAACCTGATCTAGTTAATACTAGCGTAGGGAAGCGAGTGACGTCATACATATCATGATGACCAAAGCCGCTTATTCAAAATAGCGGCTTTTTTATTTTTATCGAAAGGAGGAAAGGTCTATGAATAAAATCCAAAAAATGACGATGACGGCAACGATTGCAGCCATCACTACTGTGTCGAGTAGTCTCATTTTTATTCCGATTGGAATAGCGAAAATTTTTCCGATTCAGCACTTGGCGAATGTATTATCTGCTGTACTTCTTGGACCATGGTATGCCGTTAGTCAAGCGTTTCTTTCATCTACATTGAGAAATATGATGGGGACTGGAAGTGTTTTTGCCTACCCCGGGAGTATGATTGGCGCATTACTTGCAGGGTTCCTTTATCAAAAAACGAAAAAAATTGGCTTCTCAGCACTAGGTGAAGTCGTTGGAACAGGAATGATAGGGGCAGTAGCGACTTATCCGATTAGTACATTACTTTTAGGACAAGAAGCAACCCTTTTCGGATTCCTACCAGCATTTATGGTGAGCTCGTTTACTGGAGCAATTTTAGGATATGGTTTATTAAGAGTATTAATTAAGAATAAAGCTATTGGAGGTTACATCAATGAAAACAGCATTAACGATCGCAGGTTCTGATTCAGGAGGAGGAGCTGGGATTCAAGCAGATCTTAAAACTTTTTCCGCCAATGGTGTGTTTGGCATGTCCGTCATTACGGCGATTACCGCTCAAAATACAGTAGAGGTACGTTCGGTACAGGATATAGAAATCAATATTATAAAAGACCAAATAGAAGCTGTGTTTGATGATATCCAAGTTGATGCTGTCAAAATCGGGATGTTGTCATCTAGTGAGACTGTAAAAATCGTCGCAGACCGTTTAAATCATTATAGTCCAAAAGTGATTGTGTTAGATCCTGTTATGGTTTCAAAAGGTGGACATCATCTTTTAAAGGAACAAGCTATTGAAGCATTAAAAGCGAAAATGTTACCACTTGCGACTGTAATTACGCCAAACATTCCTGAAGCTGAAGTACTTTCGGGTATGACAATTCGCACGGTTGATGATATGGAGCAAGCTTGTAAAAAATTATATGAATTAGGGCCAAAAGCCGTCTTATTAAAAGGTGGACATTTAGAAGGAGAACCGAATGACTTATTATGGGATGGACAAAGTTTCAACTGGTTTAATGGTCGAAGAGTAGAGACAAAAAACACCCATGGTACAGGTTGTACTCTATCATCTGCCATTGCTGCTGGGTTAGCAAAAGGGGAAGAACTTATTGAGGCCATACAGTCTGCGAAAAATTATATTTCCATAGCGATTGAGCATAGCCTAGCACTCGGTAATGGGCATGGTCCGACAAATCATTTTTATGAGTTATACAACAAAGCAAAGATGGAGGAAAGATAATGGCGATTTCAAGTGAAGCAGTTGAGAGAGTCTTTCAGCAGTTACAAGAACATACCCCACTCATTCATCATTTAACAAATACAGTAACTATTAATGATTGTGCAAATGTGACCCTAGCAATGGGCGGTTCACCTGTTATGGCCACCCAACTCTTAGAAGTAGAAGAAATGGCTATGATGGCAGATGGGCTCGTAATTAATTTTGGTACTATTAATGATGCGATGTTTGCGGCAATGATTAAAGCTGGACAAACTGCCAATCAAAAAGGGGCCCCAGTAATATTTGATCCAGTTGGTGTTGGTGCAACCACTTATCGCACAAATAAGGCAAAAGAGCTAATTAGCACAATAAAAGTGTCCATTATTCGCGGCAATGCTTCTGAAGTTTCTGCTCTTATTGGTAAGAATACAAAAACGCGTGGTGTTGATGCAGGGGCAATTGAAATAGCACCTGAAGCACTTGCAAAGGAGGCAGCTGAAGTCCTAAACTGTCTCATTGTTATTAGTGGAAAAGAAGATGTCATTACAGATGGGAAGCAATTAGTTGTGATTGATAATGGAGATTATCTTTTGACGAAGGTAACAGGAACTGGCTGCATGACAGCTTCATTAGTAGCAACTGCTGCTGCTGTTTCAGAAAATTGGTTTGACGGGGCTGTTATTGGTATGGCTACTATGAGTCTAGCAGGGGAAATCGCAGCTAAGAGCTTACATGCCGGTGAAGGGTTAGGTTCATTTCGAGTGAAGCTAATGGATACGATTAGTACAATGAATGCAGCCATATGGCTAGATGGAGTGAGGCAAAACTAATGGATTACCGTTTATATTTAGTCACAGATGATAAAATAGCAAACAATGAATTATATGATATTGTTCGAAGTGGTGTAAAAGGTGGTGTGACCATCGTTCAATTAAGAGAGAAGACAGCGGATGGTCAACTCTTTTATGAAAAGGCGAAAATATTACAATCTATATTAAAACCATTGGATATTCCACTGATTATTAATGATAGAGTAGACATCGCTTTAGCGGTAGGTGCAGCAGGTGTGCATGTTGGACAAGATGATCTGCCATGTGCCGTCGTTAGAAAGATTGTTCCTGATGATATGGTAGTTGGTATCTCTGTATCCAATGTGGAAGAAGCGAAACTTGCTCAAGAACAAGGAGCAAATTATGTTGGAATAGGTTCGGTGTTTCCGACAATTTCTAAATCAGATGCTGATTTATTAGCACCAGGTATGCTCGAGGAAATCATTGCAGCGATTGATATTCCTGCTGTCGCTATTGGTGGTATTCAACTAGAAAACATAAAAATGCTTAAAAATCGAGGGTTAGCAGGTGTTTCTGTTGTCTCAGCAATTAGTAAATCTAAAAATCCAGAAAAGTCAGCTCGAGATTTACTTCAATTATTCCTTTAGACCTAAAAAATATCATAAGTGTAGTTAAAGAGAACTTATTCCATTGACAAGATACTATTAATATACTAAAATTACTTTTGGTTCGAGATATTTCATTTTAGTGTATTTCGAATAAATTATTACGACATTCGGAGGTCTTCACATAATGGCAAAAGTTCTATTTGTAAACGCAAGTGATCGTCCAGTTGAAGCTGGAATTTCTGTAAAAATGTATCATGCATTTTTACAATCATATAAAGAATCAAATCCATCAGATGATATTACGGAATTGAATCTTTTTGAAGAAAACATGCCTTACTATGGTAATGATGCAATCAATGGTACTTTTAAAAAGAACCAAGGGTTGGAATTAACTGCTGCAGAAGAAAAGGGTGCGGCGCTAGTTGAGAAGTATTTAAATCAGTTCTTTGATGCTGATAAAATCGTTTTCGCATTCCCACTTTGGAATTCAACTGTACCAGCTCCATTGATCAGCTATGTTTCTTACTTAGCTCAAGCAGGTAAAATGTTTAAATATACTGCTGAAGGTCCAGTAGGATTTGCTGGCGACAAGAAAGTGATGCTTTTAAATGCTAGAGGTTCTGATTATTCACTAGAAGGTATGGCTGCTGGCGAAATGGCAGTTAACTTAGTAAAAACAATTATCAGCCTTTGGGGCATTACTTCTCCGTCAGAAGTAGTGATTGAAGGACATAACCAATACCCAGATCGTACACAAGATATTATTGAAGAAGGATTACAAAACGTAGCTAAAGCTGCTGCTCAATTCTAATTCGATACGAAAGCATCTCTATATTTTTGTAGAGGTGCTTTTTTTGTCTAAAGGACGTCCTAAAACTTGTATATAGGAAATCACGGTCGCTCATTCTTTGTGTAAACCTTGAATAAACTTGACCAGTATCACACAACTCGATGATGTGTAAAGAGATTAGGGTTCAAAAAAGGAAGACATTTTAAACAAGCTAGTAAGATAAAAACGTATACGCAATTAAATATGTTTTTTAACTACAAGCATGAATGATTGCTGAGGAACTATTTGTCGAATCAGTACCCAAACTGTTACGAGATTACTTGCTTATCTTAAAGTAGAACAAAACAGAGTGAGGAATGGCCTCACTCTGTTTGCTATTGTTTTTCAATTTTTGAAGGATTGTTTATTTTATAAGGTACTGTTTCTTCTACTTTATGCTCTTCATCGACATCGTCTTGGGTTTTTGGTAATTTCTTTTTGACGATTTTGCCATTAAAGGAAAGTTTGTCTCCGATAGCTAATTCTTGTTTTTTTAATGTTTTAGAGTGACTGCACCAAGCTAGTCCAATTGGTAAAGGGTCGTCTTGATGAATGACAACCTCATCGAGCACAATGACTTCATCATGGTCCTCAGTGAAATGGTTATAGCTTAGCGCAAATTGCTTCACAATTGCTGAAAAAGCCACCTTATCTTCAGGAAGTTGGATTTTTTTAGCTGCTTCTTTTTTCTTTGTTTTCGTTTTTGTAGCTGTGATTTTCGGCGGTGTTGGCGCTTGCTCTTTTGTTTTTTCGTCGGCCTGTTTTTCTTCTATTTGTGCGGTGTTTGGTTGTCCAGCAGTATCAAAAGCTTCTTTACCAAAGTTGCCTGCTTGCATTTCTTTTAAATAAGCCGGATGAATGCAACTTAGTTTTCCATCTTGGAACTTGATTACAATGGTGTAATGATCATCTTCTTCACCGTATGCTTGATAGCCGACAATTTCTACTTTGCGTTGATGGGTTTTTTGTTTAAACCAAAACGTTTTCCTGGCAGGCAGCTTCCATTCTTTTAACTTAGTTTCGTATTCTTCTTCAGATTCAAACGGTTGAATCTCACCTTGAGGTGGGAGATAATTAGTTTGATTCGCATCCTCGATATGAGGTAATGTAATAGCCATGATTGGATCTCCTTTCCTTTTTCCATTATTAATTACTATAAAAAGGTTTAAGAATGGCGAAATAGAATATATTTAGTTAATATAACGCATATGAGCAAAAAAATGAACTATTTAAGGAGTGTTAAAAATTATGACGACCTATTCTAGTCGAAAAGAGATTCCCGTAGAAGAAACTTGGAATATCACTGATATTTATAGTGAGGAGTCTGAGTGGCAAAAGGATTATGAATCCATTCAGTCGTTAGCGCAGGAGTTAGCTGGGTTCGAGGGGGAAATAAGCGATGGGCAAAGTTTATTTCAATTTCTGAAGAAGCAGGAAGATTTATCTTATTTGTTTGGTAAAGTATATGCTTATGCGATGTTACAATCTGATGTTGATACAAGGGATAGTCGTGCTCAAAGTTTATTAGATCAATCGAAACAACTAAGTGTAAAAGTAAGTAGTGCAACTTCTTTCTTTATGCCGTTTTTACTTAGCTTAGATGAAGCGACATTAAAAGCTTATATTAAAGAAGAAGAAGGGCTGCAATATTTTGAAGAAGACTTACTCGAATCGTTTCGTTATAAAGCGCATGTGCTTTCAACTGAGCAAGAAAGTTTATTATCACAACTCGGTGAATCACTTTCTGCACCATCAAATACATATAATATGATTAATAATGCTGATATTGAGTTTGGTCTCGTAACAAATGATAATGGTGAAAAAGTAGAACTTACACGAGGAATGTATGCGAAATTAATTGAAAGTGATGATCGACAAAAGCGGAAAGAAGCGTATAAAGCGTATTATAAGCCTTATGTACAACTTAAAAATACAATCGGCTCGACTTTATCAGCAGCGATCAAGAATAATGTTACAACCACAAGAATAAGGCAGTATCCTTCTGCATTAGAAAAAGCATTATTTGGTGATAATGTTCCGAAAGAGGTTTATCATAATCTTATTCAGTCCACAAGAGACCATTTGCAAACGATGCACAAATATACAGCATTAAGAAAAGAGTTATTGCAGTTAGATGAATTAAGACAATACGATTTAAGTGCCCAGCTTGTGAAAGATGTCGATATGCAGATTCCATATGAAGAGGCATTTGCCACGATGTGTAAAGCGTTAGCGCCACTAGGGGAAGAGTATATTTCTACATTGCAATCGTTTAAAGAACATCGTTATATTGATGTAAGAGAAACGAAAGGAAAGCGCTCTGGTGCTTATAATATGGGGGTATATGGTGTACACCCTTATATACTTTTAAATCATCGTGATGATCTTGATAGTATGTTTACACTTGCGCATGAATGTGGCCACGGTGTTCATAGTAAATGGAGTGCCCAGCATCAGCCGCAAATTACGGCAGGCTACAGTATTTTTGTCGCTGAAGTTGCATCAACTGTAAATGAGGTACTTTTAATAAAATATTTACTTGATCACGAAAACAATGAAGACATTAAACGACATTTACTTAATCATTTTATTGATCAGTTTAAAGGCACATTCTTTACACAAGTCATGTTCAGTGAATTTGAATGGAAAACGCATCAATTAGCAGAAGAAGGTAAAACGTTAAATACAGAAGTGTTTAATGGTATTTATGAACAACTATTTAAAGATTATCATGGGGAAAGCCTTGTATTAGATGAAGAGGTAAAATATGGTTGGTCAAGAATTCCGCATTTTTATCGACCATTTTACGTATATAAATATGCGACAGGTTATGCTTCAGCCATTCAATTAGCAACGAAGATTTATAATGGCGATGAGGAAACATTAAAGACTTATCTTGAGTTTCTAAAAAGCGGAAGTTCAGAATTTCCATTAGACTTATTAAAAAATACGGGCGTGGATTTAACGACGTCAAAACCGATTGACGAAGCGTTACAAACGTTTGAAGAGCTTGTGGAAGAGTTCGCAAGATTAAGCTAGAAAGAAAAAAGACGGAAAGCATATTGCCTTTCGTCTTTTATCCATGATGGAGGAAAAAAATATGCAACAAATGATAGTGATTGGAGCAGGCATACTAGGTGCATCTACGGCTTACCATTTAGCGAAAGCTGGTTTTAAGGTGACAGTAATCGATCGGCAAGATGCAGGGCAAGCGACAGAAGCAGCTGCGGGTATCGTCTGCCCATGGTTGTCACAACGTCGAAACAAAGCGTGGTATCAGCTTGCTAAAGGGGGAGCGAAGTATTATCAACAATTAATTCCAGCACTTGAAGCGGAAACTGATCAAGACACCGGTTATAAAAAAGTAGGTGCGATTAGTTTACATCACGACGAAACAAAACTTGAAAAGATGATAGATAGGGCGATAAAAAGGCGAGAAGATGCACCAGAAATCGGTGAAATCAAAAATTATAATCAAGAAGAAACGAGAGACGCCTTTCCACCACTGTCGCAAGATTTTCAATCAGTATATGTGAGTGGAGCGGCTAGAGTAGATGGGCGTAAACTTAGGAAGGCACTGCTAAAAGCCGCCGAACTATATGGCGCAGATATCATTCATGGTGAAGCTTTTTTAGTAAGTGAAAATGGTCAACTAGAAGGGGTAAAGGTGAATGGAGAGCCTTTTACTGCAGATAAAATCATCGTAACCGCCGGCGTTTGGGCAAGGGAATTATTAGAGCCAATAGGGCTCAACTTTCAAGTTAGCGCTCAAAAAGCACAAATTGCCCATCTTCACGTACCTGATGCAGACACATCTGAATGGTCTGTGGTTCAGCCTCCAACAAATCATTATTTACTCTCTTTTGAAGATGGTAAAGTCGTTGTTGGTGCGACACATGAGGATGAACATCCGTTTAATACGAATGTGACAGCGGGGGGCGTGCTTGAAGTATTATCTAAAGCGTTGACTGTGGCACCTGGTTTACAAGCAGCAACTCTTGTTGAGACAAAAGTGGGATTTAGACCGTATACACCTGGTTTTTTACCCGTTATAGGTCAAGTTCCTGGGTACGAGAAACTATATGCTGCCAATGGTTTAGGAGCATCTGGATTAACATCTGGTCCGTATTTAGGTGCGCAATTAGCAAAGCTTGTAAGTGGCGAGGAATTAGATATTGATATAGCCCTATATAATATTAAAGACGCCTTTAGATAATAAAAAAAGAGGGAGGTGCAAATATAAGAATATTATAGCACTTACCTCTTTATCCTATTGATGAAAGAATATTAGCGAACATTCATATCCGATGGATCTGGTCCTTTTCTTTCATTGCGATTAAGTTTATTAATGGTTTCCATTTGTGCTTGCGAAAGCTCAAAATCAAAGACATCGAAGTTTTCTTTAATTCTAGAAGGAGTAACTGACTTAGGAATAACAATTGTATCGTTCTGCAAATGCCAACGCAGAACTACTTGGGCAGGTGTTTTTCCTACTGAGTTGGCTATTTCTTTAATTGAATCAAGTTGTAATACTTCCCCGCCTTGTTGTAAGGGGCTCCATGCCTCAACATAGATATCATGTTTCTTACAAAATTCCTTTAATTCGTTTTGTGATAAATAGGGGTGACATTCTACTTGATTTAAGACAGGTTTGACTGAACACTCATTTAATATACGTTCTAAATGTTCAATATGAAAGTTGCAGACGCCGATCGCTTTTACACGACCATCTTTATATAATTTCTCTAGTGCTTTATATGTATCTACATAAGTATCGAATTGTGGTGTTGGCCAATGAACCAAGTACAAATCAACATAATCTAATCCTAACTTTTCTAGACTTTCGTCAAACGCTTTTAGTGTCTGTTCATATCCTTGATCAGTATTCCAAACTTTTGTCGTAATGAATAGATCTTCTCTAGCAATACCAGCATTTTTAATGGCTTTGCCGACACCTTCTTCATTTTGATAAATCATCGCTGTATCAATGGAACGATACCCAACTTCAATGGCTGTTTGCACAGCAGCGGTTGCTTCCTCATTTTGCACTTGCCAAACACCAAAGCCAAGTTGGGGCATTTCTACTCCATTGTTTAAAGTAATTGTATTCATGTAGTACCTCCTTTAATGTTATGGTCATATTATGGCATATGATGTAATTTTTGCAAAAAGAAAAGCTTCGTGACTAGAAAAAAACAATAAATGCACAATAATTCAAACTTTTTGTTTTTATCTGTACCCGTTTCCATGTATCATAGAATGAAAGGAAAAAATATAGAAGGATGGTTTAAAGATGGGAAAGACTGCGCTGATAGCAGGTGCAACAGGCCTAGTTGGGCAAGAATTATTAAAATTATTACTACAAGATTCGTATGAGAAAGTGATTGCTATTGTTAGAACACCGCTTCATATGAAACATGAAAAATTGATTGAATTAGTCATTGACTTTGATTATTTAGAAGAATATGCCGAACATTTTTGTGTTGATCACGTTTATTGCTGTTTAGGAACGACCATTAAAAAAGCAAAAACAAAAGAGAAAATGATTAAAGTAGATGTAGATTATCCTTATACGATGGCAAAATTAGCGAAAAGTCATGAGGTTGAACATTTTGTCATTATAAGTTCTATCAATGCAAATGCTCGTTCTAAATTGTTCTATCCAAGGATTAAGGGCTTACTAGAAGATAAACTAAAAACATTGTCATTACCTGCATTATCGATTGTAAGGCCTTCATTGTTAATGGGAGAACGATTAGAAAAGCGTAGAGGGGAACTTGCGGGTAAAAAGCTGTATCAACTTTTGTCGCCATTATTGAATGACGAGAAAAAAATGAAATATGCCATTGAAGCCAAGCATGTTGCTCAAGCAATGAAATGTATCACTGATATGGAGAAACAAGGGGTTTGTATTTATTCTTCAGAGCAACTAATGAAGATTGTTCAGTCTCAACAAAACATATTGTCAAAATAGGGGAGGAGTTGACGTCTGTTTTGGAAAAAATGAAAACTATTTCAAATGAACTACAAGATTGGATTATTGATACATTAAAACAAGGAGTAAGTCCATTAGCTATTACGAATGGTCTGATTAAAAAAGGATTTGATGCCAGGTTTGCCTATGAGACAATGTTTGAAATTGCGTTTGCCAGTTCAGATATTAAAGGTGCCTCAACTTATCAATATGAACCTGTCTATTTAAATGAACAACCTCATTCCATTGTGGTAGATAATCAAATGGTGTTTGTTCGCTCTAACTTTATAAAACCAACGATTATCCAATTAGACCATGTATTATCAGATGAGGAATGTGATTTTCTCATTGAACGGGCGAAAAGCCGCCTTCAGCCTTCTAAAGTCATAGATGCGAATTCTGGAGCAGAAAAAGCCGCTGCTGGTAGAACGAGCAAAGGGATGTATTTTAAGCTTCAAGAAGATGATTTTATTGCTCGAATTGAAAAACGAATCAGTTTGTTGACCTCTTATCCAATTGAAAATGGGGAAGGTTTGCAAGTATTGCATTATGAAGTCGGTGATGAATATAAGTCTCACTTTGATTTTTTTCCGGAAAACCGTGTAGACAATCGTAAAGGCGGCCAAAGAATAGCGACGATGCTAATCTATTTGAATGATGTCGAATCAGGCGGTGAAACGATATTTCCGAAGATTAATGCTTCATTTACCCCTAAGAAAGGATCTGCTGTCTTTTTTCACTATAGTAATTCTCTAGGTGAAGTCGATCGCAAATCATTACATTCAAGTTTACCGGTACAAAGAGGAGAAAAGTGGGTGGCAACCAAATGGATTAGACAAAAAGCGATTGATTAAAAGCGTGGTGATGATAAAAATATGGGTGCTGTTTTTTATCATTGTTTTTTTATTTAGTATAGCTTTTTGGATTGATAGAAAAAGGAGGCATCATCCATATTCGCCTCCTACTAATGTAAATATGAGAGAAGATAAAATGATGATGATGGGTGATAACAAGTATTTAAATGGTGGAGAATGACGATGAAACTATGTTGCGGGTGCAACAATTTCGACCTTCATCCGGTCTGGATCTTCAAAATAAACAGCGTAATGCCCTGTACCACCAGCGAAGGGGTGCTTATCTTCATAGAGAATTGTGACATGATTTTCTCTTAATTTTTCTGTGATCACATCAACCTGCTCTCGTGACTGTGCATGAAAAGCTAAATGATTAAGGCCAACGCGACAACGATGATAGGGGATGTCTAAATATTTTTCTTCTGCTTGTACAATGACTAAATAACTGTTCTCTATTTTCCAACTTTGTCCGTACTTCCATGTTTGAAAACGACTGTAACCCAGCTCTGTTAGTAATATATCCCAAAAAGCTACACTACGTGAAAGTTCTGACACATACAATTCTATATGATGAATCATTCCTTTAGACATTGGTAATGCCTCCTTAGCTTGCCTCATTAATCACTTGATTCCACAGAGAATGCTCATCTTCATCCACCTTTTTAGTTAACTTATACGGTATCAATAGCAACATCATCTTGTAGAAAAGTTACGGTGTTACTGCATAATAACCGATTATACCGTTATGTATTTGAACTTCTTCTAATTGCGAGCTTTCTATATCCGTTATAAGGGTAACTAAATTTAATGAGCAGGTTTCGATTAATACCCCTATTTTTTGTCTTTGTTAGAAATCCAATCGGAAGGGCAACAAGTGGTTTTTTTCTACTATCCTTTATACAACCACAAAGTTTCTCTTTATAAGATTGCTGTCACAGATATCAAATCAGCGTTCTGTTGACACTCTGTTAAATAGAATGTGAAGGGGAAAATGTGAAAATAAGATTATTTTTTAGTGCAAGTCATGTGTTCATCAACTCAGGAAACATCCCCCAAATTAATTGGGGGAAGCCTTCATTATCACTTAATGGACCCGGCTGCAAATCAACAGGCCGTTTCTCACCTATAGTCAACGTATTATTTCTCAAGCTCAGCTTTTAAACGATTAAGCCTTTGTAGTTCTTCTTCAATTTCTTTCATTCGTAATTCTTGTTTCTCAACTGAACGTCCAAATGACTCTAACTTTTCGATATCATCTTGTAAGCGCATATAGTCCATTTTTAACTCTGCTAATTGGTTTTCAATTTCCTTTAATGTCATTTATTCTCCCCACCTATGTATATAATCCTTTTTAGTTTAACGTATATCTTCACTGGTTACTAGTATATGGAGACATAATGAAGACGCTTCTGCATATAGATGGAGTAAGGGAAACGTAAGTCTTTACTTCTTAGAAGAAACGGAGGAATGAACTTCACCATTTATGGAGGAGGATGATTCCGATCGAAGCCGATGTCTTGATTCAATTACTCGTGTTAATTGTCATGATAATCGATCTCGCCAAAGAAGAGAAGTAAAGCAGTGAATAATAAAAAGCGAGACGCTATAGTCTCGCTTTTTATTATTGCTCATCTTCTTCGTTCTCTACATATGGTTCTTCTTCATAAGCTTTTAAATCACCGAAAGTGGTCATAATGCCTTCTTCATCAAGTGCTTCTTCATAAGCACGTAACTGTTTAGTGTCAAAAATTTGAATGTTTTTGCCATCGATATCCGTTCCCACACTATTTTCGAACTCTTCTGTATAGCCAACATTTTCACCGGAATTAAGATACATTTTTTCATAATCTGTAGGGGCATCGTATAAATCTGACGGTCCATCTGAATTCCCCCATTTTGCAACAGATTGCCAGCTATCTTCTTCATCAAAACCGTTATTATCATCATGTGGTACCTCGACATCGGCATTAATGACTTCTTCTTCTATTGGTCTGTACTCATTTAAGTTCTGCTGTTGACTATGTTCAATGCAAGTTGTTGCTGTTGGCAATGCCTCAAGGCGGCTTAAGGGAATCTCTTTTTGACAAACTTGACACACTCCATAAGTTCCTTTTTCTATAGCAGTAAGAGCTGTGCGAATTTCATCAACTTCATCTCTATAATGATCGTCTATGGCTAGGTCCTTTTCTCTTTCATATAATTCAGTCGCAGAATCAGCTGGATGATTATCGTAATTAGATAATTCTCCTGAAAAACCAACATTATTTTGATCTTCATGTAGTCCGAAATGATGATTTTGCTCTATTTGTTGTTCATTTTCCTTCAAAGATTGTGTTAACAATTTTTTAAAATGATGTAGTTGTTCAGCAGATAACATAATGAAGTCCTCCTATCTTTGTTGCTTATATTGTCAGCGGTTTGTCTCTTTATTATGTAAGGTTTATTCAAAGTGATTTGTGTTTGCATGTGTTTGTTTTTTTAGGAATAAAATAGTAGGCAATCTGTGATAGGAGGAATGATTATTTTGTCTTTTTAAATAATTCTCAGTAATTAAAAGAAACAGAAATATACCTTGAGCTCGCCAAACTTATGCAGATTCATTTATGAGATAGCCGAAGAGTGTTATAGTAGAGTGAAGTTATACCAAAGGATGATGAACAATGACAGACTTGACTATGAAGTTTAAAGAGAAAATTCATTTTCAAGAGAAGATTACATTTAATAATTTGGACGAAGTTCTAAGAAAAACAACAAATATCTTCCCGTTTGAAAACACGAGTATTATGGCGAGAAGTACAACACCTATTACGAAAGAATTAATTGAAGAAACTTGTTTAAACAATGGATTTGGTGGTGTTTGCTATCATTTGAACCCTTTGCTTTTTTATGTATTAAAAGATGAAGGATTAGATGTAAAATTAGTAAAAGGGAATGTCTATGATCACACTAATCAAACATGGTCAAGTACTGGGGACACGCATGTATTTATCATTCTCACTAAAGAAAATAAACCTTTCTTAGTAGATACAGGTTTTGGCAATAATTTACCTTTAAAAGCTGTACCGTTAGACGGTGAAGAAGTCAAATCAGCGAACGGTTTTTTTAGAATCACATACAATAACGATGAATATATTTTAAATATGAAAAAAAACGGTGTACATGATTGGAAAACAGGGTATAAATTCTCTTTGGCAAACACTATACAATCAGAAGATGAATTAACGACCATACAAGACACCATTATTCATAGTGAATCATCACCTTTTAATAAGGGTTATCTATTCACATCTATTAGAGAATATGAAACGGTTACGTTGACAGAAAGTTCCTATACCCTAAATGTAGGGGGAAATATAACGAAAAGAAAAGTAGCAACAGCTGAATTTTTACAATTAGCTAAAGATCTATTTGGGATTACATTAAAAAATAAATAAAAAACTGGAGCCTTTATTAGGCTCCAGTGTGAATGAATTATGCGAACAATGCCAGTTCCTCTTCTATTTTAATGCGTATATTTTCAATGCATTCCGGCAAGTCTTTTCCAAATATCCTTTGTCCGTTTACAAGCGCATATGGTCTCATTTTGCAAAGACCACATAAGTTTTGACAATCATAGCTCATAACAGCTACTTCGGGATATTTTTCTAATAGTGCTTGCAACGCTTCTTCTGACAAGAGGTTCATGTCGCAAATTTCTAGTAATATTAAACCCATGGTTATCACACTTTCTTTCGTCTCACAAAGTACTAGATAAATACATGATTTCATGTTATTTTATTTTTATACCTTTCAGTATAAAAATGCATTGACTTTTTGTAAAGCATAACAGATTGGAGTAAAAAAATGAACATCAAAGAAACATTACGTCAGCTATTAACGAATAGTGATATCTATCATCAAGAGCCGATGTCAAAACATACATATATACAGGTTGGTGGCGAGGCGGAAATTTACGTACAGCCAAGAAATACTGAAGACGCACAAAAGGTCGTAAAATTTGCCTTCGATAAAAAGATTCCTCTAACTTTACTTGGAAAAGGAGCAAATGTCATTATTAGTGATCATGGTTTACCTGGAATTGTGTTAAACCTGAATCATTTTAATGATATTTCTGTTAATGAAAAACAAATATCAGCAGGTAGTGGCGCTGAAATTATTCATGTTTCTCGTACTGCATATGAACACGGGCTAGATGGGTTAGCGTTCGCATGCGGGATACCAGGAAGTGTAGGCGGTGCGGTATTTATGAATGCAGGGGCATACGGTGGTGAAATCTCGAATGTATTAACAAAGGTCATTGCTTTAAATACGGAAGGTGAGTTATTAACGCTAACACCAGAAGACTTCGATTTTGCTTACCGTACAAGTGCATTTGCTAAGAAAAAGCTAATTGTACTAGAAGCGACATTCACGCTACAAAAAGGAAATAAAGCAGACATAAAAGCAAAGATGGATGAATTTACCTTTGCGAGAGAATCGAAACAACCACTAGAGTATCCTTCTTGTGGTAGTGTCTTTAAACGACCTCCTGGATACTTCGCTGGGAAGTTGATTCAAGATAGCGGCTTACAGGGCTTAACGGTTGGGGGCGCGCAAGTGTCGACGAAACATGCAGGTTTTATGGTGAATATGAATGAAGCGACTGCTAGTGATTATATTCAGCTCATTCATCTTGTACAAGAAAAGGTCTTTGCCAATTTTGGTGTGAAGCTAGAAAGAGAAGTACAAATTTTAGGGGATTATGAGGAGAATGAAAGGGGAAAGAATCATGAGTAAAACAGATTTATTTAAAGAAGTCATGGGTAATTACCCTACAGGTGTCACTGTTGTCACAATGATGGACGAAGAAGGCACACCTATCGGTTTAACGGTGAATTCATTCGCTTCTGTTTCATTAGATCCAATGTTATTATTGTGGTCAATAGATAAAAGAGTATCTTCTTATGAGAAGTTCACGCAAACGAAAAAATTCGCTGTCCATGTATTAGCTCATGATCAAGCAGAAGTTTGTTCATTATTTGCTTCAAAAGGTCTTGATCGTTTTAAAAATACTGATTGGTCTGAATCAGCCAATGGATTGCCAATTATTGCTGATTGTGCTGGTGTATTTCAATGTGAGATGCATGACACAATTGAAGCTGGCGACCACAGTATTTTAGTGGGAAAAGTAATTGATATAGAAAACAATAAAAAAGAACCTTTATTATATCATAAGCGTAAATTCGCAGGTATCCCTGACAGTTTTTATGAGTGAAATGAATAATTTACATAAACAGGACGGACAAAAGCCAAAAGCACCGTTCTGTTTTTTTATTATATAGTTTAGTTTTTAGGGAGGGTAAAGATGGATACAGTGCTTCAAATAGAAAATGTCTACTGGTCAAGAAATCAGGAGCTCATCCTACAAAATATGAATTGGCATGTAAATAATGGGGATCATTGGGCAGTGCTTTGTTTAAATGGATCACCACATTATTAAATATGGTTATGGGCTATATTTGGCCAACTAGTGGACAAATATCAGTATTGGGACATACATACGGAAAAGTAGATTTACAGCAAGTAAGGCAATCCATTGGATGGGTATCCTCTTCTTTTCAAGAGAAGATTCGTCCATATGAGCGAGTACAAGATATTATAGTAAGTGGGAAATACGCATCTATCGGACTTTATGAAGAACCTTCAACGGATGATATTGAAGAAGCAAATGAATGGTTAGAGCAATTCCATTTAACCCAATTACAGAATGAAACTTATCAAACTTGCTCTCAAGGTGAGAAACAAAAAATATTAATCGCTCGTGCCCTAATGGCCCATCCAAAATTGCTCATTCTTGATGAACCAACAACGGGACTAGATTTTGTTGCTCGTGAACAGCTGCTGGATTCAATTGCTCGTATCTCAAAACAAAAAGAAGCGCCGACCATTATTTTCGTTACCCATCATATTGAAGAAATCATTCCTATTTTCAATAAATCTCTATTAATCAAAGACGGTACGGTATTTAAAAGTGGAAATACATCTGAGTTACTTACGAGTGAAACATTAACTGATTTTTTTGGCATAACAGTTGAAGTAGACAGGTATTCAAAAAGAATGTCTTTGAAAAAAACATATTGACACAAATATGAAAATAGTGGTAATATTCAAAAGACGCTATTTACAAATGAGAGGAGGTAAGGACGATGAAAGCAAGAGTGAAGGCATTCATGAATACAAATTCATATTCGTCCCTACCTTTTTTTCGATAATGCTTTATTCTTTTAATGAATAGAGGTATGGCAACACGTTCATACCTTAGAAGAGAAATGCGGCCTCTTTATGGGGGCCGCATTTTCTTTTTTTTGGAGAAGTAAATAGGGGAGATAAACAGAGACTTGCCATGTAAATTTCGGTGCAAGTCGAGTTTTTCTAATAGATAGTTGAATAAAGATAAGGGGATGTTAAAGATGAACAGAAAACAAAGAATATTACTATTAAAAAAGCAGCGTATAGGTTGTGGGTAGAGGAATCAGACAGCAAGAGAGGAAAGGTTGTGAAATAAATGTTTGATGTGTTAAAGAAACTCGGTTGGTTTTTCAAAAAATACAAAAAGCAATACGGTATCGCCGTTCTATTATTGATGTTAGCTACTGTATTAGAAATTATTCCACCGTACTTAATTGGGGTCATTATTGATTACATTACAGAAGGTGAAATGACGCGTGATTTACTCATTCAGTATGTAGCGGTCTTCTTAGGTATTATTATTTTTAGCTATATGTTAAATTTCTTTTGGCAATACGGTCTATTCGAAGGATCCGTCAACTTGCAACGATTAATGCGGCGAAAATTAATGAGCCAATTCTTGCGTATGACACCGACTTTTTATGAAAAAAATCGCACCGGAGATCTTATGGCCAGGGCGACCAATGATTTGAATGCTGTCTCGTTAACCGCAGGATTTGGGATTATGACGTTGATTGACTCTACTTTCTTTCTCGGTGGTATTATCTTAGCGATGGGCTTCATGATCTCGTGGGAACTTACTTTTTTCGCCATGTTACCTGTCCCAGTTATGGCCATATTAATTCAATATTATGGCAAACTTGTCCATGAAAGGTATATGAGAGCACAAGATGCTTTTGGCGAGATGAATGATAGTGTTTTAGAATCCGTCTCTGGTGTTAGAGTTATTCGCGCCTATGTGCAAGAGAAGGCAGATGAACAACGTTTTGCTGATATGAGTGAAGATGTTTTTGAGAAAAATATGCATACCGCCAAGATAAATGCTTTATTCAATCCAATCACAACAATTGGAACCGGCATTAGTTATATTGTCGCACTAGGTTATGGATCAGTATTAGTGGCTAATGGAGACTTATCTGTTGGGCAATTAGTTACCTTTAATGTTTATTTAGGATTAGCGGTTTGGCCAATCTTTGCTATTGGTGAGTTAATCAATGTGATGCAACAAGGGAACGCTTCTTTAGACAGGGTGCAAGAGACATTAAATTATGAAGCGGATATCATGCCGCCAACAAAACCTTTAGCAGTCGATAAGCCCCATACTTTACAATTCCAAGAGTTAACCTTTCAATACCCTACGAGTAAAGTCGTTAACCTCTCAAATATTAAT
The DNA here is from genome assembly GCF_038007265.1 of Cytobacillus sp. FSL R5-0569. Lineage (NCBI taxonomy): Bacteria > Bacillati > Bacillota > Bacilli > Caryophanales > Bacillaceae > Cytobacillus > Cytobacillus sp. FSL R5-0569. The sequence continues at coordinate 2,462,714 of NZ_JBBOWW010000001.1, read as the reverse complement.
TTAAGCTTAAGAAGTGGTGAAACGTTAGGAATTGTGGGTAAAACAGGCGCAGGGAAAACGACCTTTATTCGCCAATTGTTGAGGGAGTATCCTTTAGGAGAAGGAGGAATATCTATTGATGATATCGACCTTTCCCAACAGACGAAAGAACAAGTATTAGATTGGATTGGTTATGTACCGCAAAGTCACGTGCTTTTTTCTCGAACAATTAAAGAAAATATATTATTCGGTAAAGAAGATGCCACAGACGAAGAAATAGAAAAAGCGATTGATTTGGCTGCTTTTACAAAAGATTTAGCTTATCTTCCGCTCGGGTTAAATACGTTAGTAGGTGAAAAAGGTGTTTCCTTATCAGGGGGACAAAAGCAGCGGGTATCGATTGCTCGCGCATTAATTAAAGATCCTGATATTTTAATATTAGATGATTCCTTATCTGCTGTAGATGCAAAAACAGAGTCTGCAATTATCAGCAATATTCAACGCGAAAGAGCGGGAAAAACGACAATTATTACAACACATCGTTTATCAGGTATTCAACACGCAGATCAAATTATTGTTTTAGATAATGGTGTGATTACACAAGTAGGTACACATGATGATTTAATTAATGAAGACGGTTGGTATAAAGAACAGTATGTACGCCAACAGCTAGAGGGGGCCAATTCATGAGCACAGGCAAACAATTATTATCGTATGCGCTAAGGTTTAAAGGCACCATTTTACTCGGGTTGTTATTTCTATCCATTGCAGTGTTCACTGACCTAGCGGGCCCCTTTATTGCTAAACACATCATTGATAATCATATGACAGTCGGCCAATTTGACTTTACACCAATTCTATACTTACTCATTCTATATTTCTCGTTATCAATTTGTACGGCTATTTTCCGTTATTTTATGTATTTACAATTACAAAAGGGTTCAAATAGAATTATTCAAGCATTAAGAAAAGATGTATTCAAGCATATTCAAACATTACCAATTGGTTTTTTTGATCAATTACCATCTGGTAAAATTGTTGCAAGAGTGACAAATGATACAGAGGCAATAAGAAACTTATTTGTGCAAGTACTTTCGAGTTTTGCTACGAGTGCCATTTCTATAACTGGTGTCTATATTGCCCTATTCATTTTGAACTGGAAAATGGCTTTAATCGCACTCGTTATGATACCAATCGTTTATATTTGGATGATTCTATATAGAAAGTATGCTTCACAGTATAATGACGTGATCCGAACAAAAATTGCTGATATTAATGCAATGATCAATGAATCCATTCAAGGGATGACTATTATTCAAGCTTTCCGTCGAGAAAAACAAATGACGAAAGAGTTTGATGAAATGAATGAAGAACATTATCAATATGAGAGAAAGCTAATTATTCTTGATTCTGCGACTTCTCATAACCTTGTAAATACGTTAAGGCTACTGTTATTTACATGTTTTATCATTTATTTTGGGACACAATCATTTAGTGGTACACAAATAGTGACAGCTGGAACACTATATGCTTTTGTTGACTATTTAACAAGACTTTTTAATCCGATTACAAATATTGTGAATCAATTTTCGCAAATGGAGCGTTCACTCGTAGCCGGTAATCGTGTATTTGAAGTCTTAGCACTAAAAGGTGAGAAGGTATCTAATGAAAAGATACCAAAATATAAAGGGCATGTGGTGTTTGATCAAGTATCCTTCGCATATAAAGAACCTGATTTTGTTTTAAAGGATATTTCATTCCAAGCAAAAAAGGGAGAAACGATTGCGCTCGTGGGTCATACAGGTTCAGGAAAAAGCTCGATTATGAACTTATTATTTCGCTTTTATGATCCAACAATCGGTAAAATTTATATTGATGGAGTGGATATTACGACGATACCACGACAAACGATTCGTGAACATATGGGGATAGTTTTACAAGACCCGTATCTTTTTACCGGGACTATTGCTTCGAATGTAAGTTTAAATCAACCTAATATTACAAGAGAAAGAGTGGAGCATGCGATTCAGTCAGTTGGTGCTGATCGAGTGCTATCACATTTAGAAAAAGGGATAGATGAACCGGTAATTGAAAAAGGAAGTACTTTGTCTTCCGGTCAAAGACAATTAATCTCGTTTGCACGGGCGCTCGCTTTCGATCCAGCGATCCTAATCCTCGATGAAGCAACATCAAATATCGATACAGAAACGGAAGAGATTATTCAAAACGCAATGAATGTTCTAAAACAAGGAAGAACCACTTTTATCATCGCTCATAGACTGTCTACAATTAAAAATGCTGACCGCATTTTGGTGCTTGATAAAGGTGAAATCAAAGAACAAGGCAGTCATGAAGAGCTCATTGCAGCAGGTGGTATATACGAACAAATGTACGAGATGCAAGCGAAATCTTTACAAGCATAAGAAAAAAACCAATCTGAGTATAAATCTTAGATTGGTTTTTTTATTTAACTAATAAATTAAACGAACTATGTTCCAAATATTCAATAGGAAGAAAATTAATAAATACACAATTAAGAGTAAAAAAAATCTTGAGGGAAAAGTTAATAATAGAGGTGATTAAGATGAAAAAAATGTTGATCTTACTTTTTTTCGCACTATTATTATCATTTGTTTCAACAGTTTCAGCACAAGGACTTCCGCAAGTGGAATTGTTTGATGTGGAAGTCAACGACGTTGTAAAAAAACGCCCCCCTAATGAACAAATACAACAAGAAGCAACATCCATTCTTCAATCAATCAATGGGATATATGTGAAGATTAATCCTATGCCTAAAGACGGCTATATGGTTCGTATTCCGTTGGCACCATCATTGACCGTAAAAAACAAATGGTTTAATGATTTTATCAACGAAATGGTATTAATTATTCCTGAAGAAGAAGAACCTTATATTATGTTATTAGATGACGAAAATCATCCCCACTTCCTCATAGCACAACGAGATTTCTACCAAATAGTGACACTTATAATTGGCGAATCAAACAGCTTAAGATGAAGATGACAAGATTAAAAGCTACCAAAGAAGAAGCAATTGTGAACATTATCGTGGATTGCTTCTTCATATCGTTGTTGTATACTCGGAAAAATGTTGGTTTTTTAATATAGGAACGGTTTGGTAAATATTTAAACGGCTACAATGCTTCACATCTTTTTCAAACCCTCTTTCTCTTAATTCTACTCCACTCGTACATTCCCATATTAATCTACTAAGTGTTGATTTTGAATACTGAAAAGCGCCAATACACACTTGCACCTCAGCTGATCGCTTTCCTTCTATCCTAGAAAGGATGGCCCCAGCCCCCAAGTAGTCTTCCATTGCAGGACGAAGGGAGTCTTCAAATTCTTTCAGGCCATTCCATAATTCTCCACAAGGAACAACAGTAATATTAGCGTTTAATGAAGCGGATAATTGATTTGCAGCTGATGCTACTGCAGAAGCGTTTAATAAAGAGCCAATGAATAAAGCTGGTATATGGGAGGCAATCCAAGTACAAAAGGCACCATTTAAGGAACTCAAAACATATTTTTGCCTATCATGTGAGTGGTTAAATGTAACAGGTGATAAAGTGGGTGCACCTAATCTCGCTGCCTCAGCTCTCCCAAGAATATATTGCGCTCCCAATGATTGCGCGTATGCTTTGCCATTTAAATGAGGGGGATAAGGATATATGATTGCTCCATAATTTAAACCCGTTACAACTGTAGAAGAAAAACTGAGGACATCAACAATAATCACAATATCTCCTCGATTTGCTGCTTCTCTCACACCACGTTTTCCCCATTCTATCTGACATTCAGGTAAGTATGAAATGATTATTCTCCTCTTTTCTAAATGACTTTATTTTGCTGCATTCGCGGTTAAATAGTTTAAGATAACATTTTTCATTGTTACTAGTTGATGCTGCGCAGGTAATTCCGGTTCGATTATATTAGTTTTGCTTTGTACAGCAAGTTTAAATGTGAAAACAGTGAAATTGTTAATAATGGTTGGAATTACTTCTCTGGCATTAATATCTGAGCGAATTGTTCCATCATTAGCGCCAGCATCAATCATGTCGAAAAAAAGGCTAAACAATTGATCTCGGACATTTAAATAACATCGATTTTCTTCAAAGGAAAAATTGTTGACAGCAATGTAATTGACGATATAGTCTAAAATTTTCGGTAATGCGCCTGATTCTTTGTTTGAATGAAAAATGAAGAAATCCAAAAGGTAGGTGATTTTTTCAAGGTACGAGATATCTTCTTTTTTACTCAATTCTTCCATAAAAGAAAGCAATATTTTCAATTTCTCAGCAGCAACCTCATCGACAATCATATCTTTTTTTGGAAAATGTCTAAATATCGTTGCAACACCCATTTCTGCTTTGACTGCTATGTCATTCATTGTTGTTTTTTCAATACCATTTTCAACAAATAGAATTTCTGCACTTTGTAAAATCTTTTCTCTCTTTTTCTTTTTCGTATTCTCTCTCATAATACCGGCTTAACTCCTCATATTTTTTGCGAATGCATAAGCATAACTATATTTCATTTATATTATCATAACTATTTCATGAATTTCTCTTTTCTAAGGGTACGAACAGAAAAATAAAATAAATGATAGCATTAAAAAATAATTTACAATTGTAAAAAAACTTATTTACTAACAAACGGCCGCATGATAAAATACCCATGATAGTTAAACTATTATTTTTAAAAAATTCAATTTAATCGTTGGGATAAGGGGGAAAAGAGATGTCTGCAAAGAAACCAGAGAAATGGGATTATGAAACCGATGTCGTTGTCATGGGAACAGGGGGAGCAGCATTAGTTGCAGCCATTACGGCACACGACCAAGGAGCTAAAGTTGTTGTTTTAGAAAAGACTCATCAAATCGGTGGAACAACAGCTTTTTCAGGTGGTGTACCATGGATACCGTTAAACAGATATATGAAAGAAGTAGGATTAGAGGATACAAGAGAAGATGCACTTGCCTATATTAATCGTGTAACTGGTGGCAAAGTACCAGATCCGAAATTGCTTGAGGTATACGTTGATAACGCTTACAAAGCGATTGATTATTTATATGAGCATACTCCGGTAAGATTCGCTGTACCGGGAAGTTATCCAGAATATTATAGTTATTTTGAGGGTTCTAGAAAGGGACGTTCATTAGATCCCCTTCCATACGATTTAAATGAAATTGGTGAATGGGGAGCACTCATTCGTCACAATCCAACTTTCCCACCTTTAACACTTGAAGAAGGTGGAGCAATTGGTGGAATTGACTTCGTAAAGGTCGCAGAGCGAATGGAAAATAATATTGTGACAATGGGACGATCACTAATCGCTGGATTGGTTAAAGGTTGTTTAGATCGAGGTATCGATATTGTGATGGAAACATCAGGTAAAGAGCTTGTGTTAAATGACGAAGGTGAAGTCATTGGCCTCATTGCTGAAAATAAAGACAATCAAATTTATTACCGTACCGAAAAAGGAGTGATGTTAGGTTCAGGTGGTTTTGAATGGAACAAGGAATTAATTAAAACCTTTTTAAAAGGTGAGATTACTCATCCACTTACACCTTGGGGGAATGAAGGCGATGGCTTAATTATGGCCATGGAAGCTGGAGCAGCATTAGGGAATATGAGTGAGGCTTGGTGGTATCCGACAATGCAAGATCCCACGTTTGAATATGAGGATCGTGTGATGAACCAATTAGCTTCAGGCGGTCGTACGGGTCCTAATAGTATTATTGTAAATGGTAAAGGGAAACGTTTCGTCCATGAAGGAACGACCTACAATGATTTACCAAAGTCATTTTATGAATTTGATCCAGTGAATGTAGAATGGCCAAACGAAAAAAATAACTGGATGATTTTTGATCAACAAGTAAAAGACGCTTCCATGATTGTTACTGTTATGCCAGGTGAAGATGCACCAGAATGGATGACGAGAGCAGATAGCATAAAAGAATTGGCTAGTAAGATTGATATCAATCCAGATGCCCTAGAAGAAACTGTCAATCGTTGGAACAGCCAAGTTGAAGCAGGGGAAGATAAAGATTTCCACCGTGGAACAACTTTCTTTGAAGGTTTAGCACTTGGCGGAGGTAATAAGGAACTAAACCTTGGAAAGATTGAAAAAGGTCCTTTCTACGCTGTACAAGTTCACTTTGGGAGCTTAGGCACAAATGGGGGACCAAAAATAGATGAAAACGGACAAGTAATCAGTTTACGTGGTAATAAGATTAAAGGTTTATATGCAGCAGGAAATGCAGCGATGGGCATCTTCGGCCAAGGATATGTTAGCGCTGGTGGAACAATTGGGCCTGCACTTACATTTGGTTACTTAGCAGGATTGGCTATAAGTCAAGAAAATGAATGATGAAGTTAAATACAAAAAGTGAGGGAGTGCATATATATGCCAGCAGGAACACATACCATTACGTTACCAGTGGGAATTGAAGAAATCTGGTCTTTTGTAAGCGATATGAACAAATGGGCCCCATTAGTCCCTGGTTACATCGAACATGAAATTCTCAATGAAAATGAATCGACTTGGGCTTTTAAAGGTGATTTAGGGTTTATGAAAAAAACAGTTAAGCTAAAAATAAATATTATAGAATGGAAAGAACCAACAACAGTTACCTTCGATTTAAAGGGGATTTCGGATAACTTTAAAGGAGGCGGTTATTTTAATGCTGTTGTTGTTAATGATCGAACCACGGAAATGACGGGTAATCTGGACATCACGGCCGGTGGTGCTATGGGTCCAATGATTAATCAAATCCTAAAATCATTTGTACCAAAAACAACTGAAGAATTAACTGAAGCTGTTGGTGGGAAGATTTATGAAGTTGTAAATGCATAAACAATCATGATAAAACATTCGCTTATTTCTTGGCGAATGTTTTTGTTTCCTATTATCAACGAATGTAAAAACAAAGTAAATTTTTTATTAGCACATGTTTTTATCTTGTCAAAGGTAGATGAGCATTATATAATTTAAAGAACTATAACGTTGCACTTTATCTTTTGGTTAATTACCTAAAGAAATGTTAGACAATTGTAACGTTTCACTTTCAAAAAGGGAGTAATGGAAATGATTAATTGTTTAGTAAAATGCGTTACTGATTGAAAGCTTATAATTTTAAGGTTAAAAGAAGGATAAATAATTTTAAAAAATAATTATGTAAAAACATTTTTTACCATTATTTCTATCATATACTATTATAGGTTAGTACGATCACAAACATAGTTATTAAACAATATATAAGAAGGTATAGGTGACATAGCTAGAATGCTTAAAAAATATGCTCTAAAAATGGGTATAGGAATGAAGAAAATTCATTTATCTACTAATGAAAAAGAATATAAAGAAGGCCATATTATTGAAGGTGGCATAAAATTTTTTGGTGGTCTTATCCCACAGAAGATTAGAAGATATGATATTGATTTGATTGCTTGCAACCAAAAAAATGATAAAGAAGAAATTGTGAGATCTCACTCTGTATTTTGTTCGATTCCTGTCCAACCGAATGAGCAAAAAGAAACAGTATTTACATTGGAAATTCCATCAGCAAATGAGATGAATGCTCAAGATAATGATTATTATATTCAAGCGAACTTTATGCTCGATCATAAATTAGAGCAATCAGTAAGAGTTGCAGTGAAAATTAGCCCCTTAGCAACTATGTAAATTAAATAATCAAAGGATAGAGCGATCATACAAAATGATGGCTCTTTTTTATAAAGGAGTAAAAAACACTTGCAAATCGTAATGATTACGTTTTATACTATGAGTTGAAAGTATCTGATTGTTTTTAGTTTTTATGAATAGGAAACGGAAAGGAGATAAAAAATTGAGAGTTAAAATCACACTAGCCTGCACAGAGACGGGTGATAGAAATTACATTACTTCAAAGAATAAAAGAAATCATCCAGATAGAATTGAACTGATGAAATATTGTCCACGGTTAAAGAGAAAAACTTTGCATAGAGAAACAAAGTAGAGAATTTAGAATATAGAAAAGGAATGGTGAAAGTTGGCTAAGAAATCTAAAATAGCAAAAGAAAAGAAACGGCAAGAATTAGTGAAAAAATATGCAGAAATTCGGAAGGAGCTGAAAGAAAAAGGTGACATCCAAGGTATTAGAAAACTACCGAGAGATTCGTCCCCGACAAGGTTAAAAAACAGATGCGAATTAACCGGAAGACCTAGAGGTTATCTTAGAAAATTTAAGATGTCTCGTATAGCTTTTCGCGAATATGCACATAAAGGTCAAATACCAGGCGTTAAAAAATCGAGTTGGTAATCCACAATCCTTATTAGATGGGAGTATATAAACGAAGATAAGAAGAGTATATTTTTAATTATTAAATCGTAATCATTTTGATTTATAGGGGTGTTTAACAATGAAAAAAATTCCAGTGACCGTTCTTAGTGGTTATCTAGGTTCCGGTAAGACAACATTATTAAATCATATATTAAATAATAGAAACGGTTTAAAAGTAGCAGTCATTGTAAATGACATGAGTGAAGTAAACATCGATAGTGAACTTGTTCGAAAACAAGGAAACTTTTCTCGAACGGAGGAAAAATTGGTGGAGATTTCAAATGGATGTATATGCTGCACTCTTCGAGAAGACTTACTTATAGAAGTTGAACGATTAGCTAAACAAGGTGAAGTAGATTACATACTGATTGAATCTTCAGGTATTAGCGAACCTGTCCCTGTAGCACAAACCTTTTCTTATATCGATGAAGAAATGAATATAGATTTAACTCGGTTTTGTAAATTAGATACGATGGTAACGGTTGTTGATGCGAATCGATTTTGGCATGATTTTGAATCAGGAGACACATTATTAGAACGTAGGGAGGCAGTTGGGGAAGAAGATGATAGAAATATCGCTGATTTACTCATTGACCAGATTGAATTTTGCGATGTGCTTATATTAAATAAGTGTGATTTAGTAAATGATATAGCCCTTGATAAATTAGAAAAAGTGATTAGAACACTGCAGCCACAAGCGAAGATTATTCGTACGGTAAATAGTGAAGTAAATCCGAATGAAATATTAAATACTGGGCTTTTCGATTTTGATGAAGCCAGTCAATCTGCAGGTTGGTTACAAGAGCTCTCGATCGGTCCTTCTGATCATACGCCTGAAACAGAAGAGTATGGCATTTCATCTTTTGTCTATTACCGAAAATACCCTTTCCATACTGAACGTTTTAATACTTGGTGTCAAAAAATGCCATCACAAATAGTTAGATCAAAAGGGATTGTTTGGTGCGCGAGCAGAAATAACTTAGCTATATTAATGTCACAAGCTGGTCCTTCTGTAATGATGCAGCCCATATCCTATTGGGTAGCATCACTACCAGAGAAGGAAAAAGATGAGACCTTAAAGGAAAACCCTAGTTTGTTAGATGATTGGGATGTGGAATTTGGTGATCGTCATACTAAACTTGTGTTTATTGGAATGGATATTGATGTAGATTTAATAACAAAAGAATTAGATGACTGCTTGTTATCACCAAGTGAGTATGATGCCAAGTGGGATGAACTGCTAGATCCATTTAGCTGGACAATCAATAGTTAGATAAATCGGTCCAGTTATAAAACATGTTGATGTTGTCGAGGAAAGAAAAATTATTTTCTTTCCTCGTTTTTATTTTTAATAGGAGTTTTCATAAGATACTGTTATGCATTTTAGCCTTTGATATTAGAAGTTAACTAATCATTACAAATGCATGAGTACATGATATAAGAATGGACACATTAATAAAATACAATTTCAATACTGGTGGTGTCTTATGGATCTGATTACAATATTAAATTTACTACTACTGGCCTTCTTGATCTTTGCGACCGGTTTTTTTGTGGCAGCTGAATTTGCTGTTGTCAAACTAAGAATGTCACGGATTGATCAGCTTATTGATGAGGGGAATAAAAAAGCAATTACTGTCAAGAGGGTAGCAGATAACTTAGATTATAATTTATCAGCTTGCCAACTGGGGATTACCGTAACAGCTTTAGGACTTGGTTCCCTTGGTAAGCCAACCGTTGAGAAGATATTATATCCTGTTTTTGATTGGTTAAATATTTCACAATCATTATCATCAGTTCTTTCATATGCCATTGCCTTTATTTTAGTAACCATTCTACATGTAGTTGTCGGTGAAATGGCACCTAAGACCTTAGCGATTCAATTTGCCGAAAGAATGAGCTTATTATTAGCGCCCCCTCTTTACTGGTTCGGAAAAATCACGTTTCCTTTCATTTGGTTACTTAATGGAACATCAAGAGTAATATTACGTATGTTTGGCGTGCCGGCAAAAGCAAAAGAAGATTCCTATACGGAAGAAGAATTGAAAATTGTCATGACGCAAAGTTATCAAGGCGGTGAAATTAACCAAACCGAACTCGAGTATATGGAAAATGTTTTCTCCTTTGATGAAAGGGTGGCCAAAGATATCATGGTTCCGAGAATTAATATGGCTGTGTTCGAGCAAAACATGGCGAAGGAAGAAATTGAGCAAACCATGATAGAACATAATTTTACAAGATATCCTGTTATAGATGAAACTAAGGATCGAGTGATCGGCATCGTTAATGTTAAAAAAATGTTGGCAAAGATGGCAGGCAAAAGGGATTATCACTTGTCTGATTTTATTCAATCTATTCCGTTTATTTTAGAAACAACAAAAATATACGACGCATTCATCAAAATGCAAAAAACCGGTGTTCACATGGTGATAGTTGTGGATGAATACGGTGGTACCTCTGGTTTACTGACGATAGAAGATATTTTAGAAGAAATTGTTGGTGAAATTCGCGATGAATTTGACGAAGAGGAAGTCGAAGAAATTGAGTATCGTGCACCTAACAAATACTGTATCTCTGGACGCGTTTTATTGGATGATTTAGAAGAAAAATTCGGGATGACATTCGCAAATAGTGATCAAATTGATACATTAGGCGGTTGGATTCATCAAAAATTAGCGGGCATGGCAAAAAAGGGAGATGTCATAGAAGAAAACGGTCTCACTTGGACAGTAATGAAAGTAAAACAACTACAAATCCAAAGAGTACAATTAGAAGGACTTCATATTGGAGGTGAACCCAAAGGGGATTGAGAATGGACGGTATGATTATTTTAAATCTATTTCTTGTTGTTGTGTTTATTATTTTAACCGCATTTTTTGTTGGTGCAGAGTTCGCTATTCTTAAGGTGCGAATGTCACGAATTGACCAACTGATTGAAGAAGGAAATAAAAAGGCTAAAATATCGAAAAAAGTGGTTGTGGGGCTCGATTATCATTTATCGGCATGCCAATTAGGAATTACTGTTACCGCCCTCGTACTCGGTGCATTGGGTGAGCCAACAGTAGAAAAAATTTTACATCCTGTTTTTGAACGATTCGAAGTATCTAAAGCAACAGCCACTTTATTGTCGTATTTCATTGCTTTAGCGATTGTCACGTTTTTCCACGTTGTCTTTGGAGAATTAGCTCCAAAAACATTGGCGATCCAATATTCAGAGAAGATGACATTGTTACTTGCTCCACCATTATATTGGTTTGGGAAAATAACAAAACCGTTTATCAAATTCTTAAATGGAGCTTCGCAAAGTCTTCTAAGCTTGTTTGGTGTCGAACCGTCGAAACATGAAACAGCGCATACAGAAGAAGAAATAAAGTTGATTGCCACACAAAGCTTTGAAAGTGGTGAGATTAACCAAGCAGAACTTACTTATTTAGAAAATATTTTTAGTTTTGATGAACGAAAACTAAAAGATATCATGATTCCTAAATCAAGTATCATTACACTTGAAAAAAACATGAGCCTTGCCGTATTATTAGATATTTTAGAAAAACACGCTTTTACTCGTTATCCTGTTAAAGACAAGATAGATGGAAGGATTAAAGGTTATATAAATGCAAAGGAATTATTAACGAAAAGTCTAGTGGATCAAGATGTATCTATCAGTGATCTTATTCATGAAATTCCAAACTTTCTAGAGACTTCTCCAATTAAGGAAGCTTTACTAACGATGCAAAAAACAAGAAAGCATATGGCACTTATTCATAATGAAGAAAATCAAGCCGTTGGTATTGTCACAATGGAGGATGTTCTAGAGGAAATTGTTGGTGAAATTGGTGAAGAAGGCTATAGCGTAACCTAACAACTATATGATTTACCTAATGCGTGAGAGTTTAAGACCGACCGTAGGCCTCGTATGGTATCGTAATTAGGATTATCATCTTTCATATTTTTGATATGAATGATACTAAACAATAGAAGTGGTATGATCTTGTGCAAAATATATGCAATATCATAGCAGAAAAATCCCTCGCTCAACTATAAGGTAGTAGGTGAGGTGAGCGAGATGTATCAATCAATTCTACGAAACAACCGGGCATTCAGATTTTATTTACTAAGTAAGAGTTTCACAAGTTTAGGTAATATGATGATAAATATGGCTTTATTGTTTTTTGCTTTCTCATTAACTGGTTCATCTAGCTATGTAACTGCTATGGTGGCCGCACAGGTGTTGCCATATTTGCTATTTGGATTAATAGGAGGCGTATTAGCGGATTGGATTCCTATTAAGAAATGGCTTATTCGGATGGAAATCATTAAAATACCGATAATCATGATAGTGATTGTTCTATTTTATACTCAGCAATTACAATATTGGCAACTTATTTTTCTCTGTTTATCTATACATACAATAGGTTGCTTATATGATCCTGCGAGTAGAGCGTTATTGATGAAAGTGACGGTTGAAGAAGAGAGAACAACGGCCAACAGTTTAGTTGACTCTATTACAAGAGGTGTTGTTATAGTAGGCCCAGTTGGAAACCTCATCATTTTAGCTACGATCGGTAAAATACATTTATTTACAGTTTCGATAGTTAGCTATCTTGTTAGTGCCATATTCCTTTCATTTGTGAAGGTATACATTCATAGTGACATCAAAACGAAAAAATTAAAAATTTACAGGTCCTTAAAGGAATTTTTTCACTGGTTAATACAGCACCATATTCTTAGGAATGTCATTTTCATCACTGTTGTGATTGTATTTTTCCATACTTGGGTCTGGCAAGTAGGATTATTTTTGTTAGTAGGGCAAATGGTTACAAAGGGAGAAGAATGGTACAGTATTTTAACCAGTTGGTACGGCCTATTTGTCATTGTTGTTAATGTAATCATTCCTTTATTTATCAAAAGATTCACTATGATGCAATATGTAATTGGTTCATTTATATGGGGAGCTGGCATTAGTATCGTCGGTTTAGTTAATGGGCTCCCATTTTTGTTTATTGGTGTGTCCCTCGCAGCGATTGGTCTACCGATTTCAGGGTTAGCTAGAGTTTATTTGTTACAAAAACACCTACCAGATGAGATGTTAGGCCGAGGATTTAGTTTTAGCGCATTTACTTTATATTGTGCGAACGCCTTTTCCTTATTATTATTTGGTTTATTCTCACATATTGTACCAATAAGATTCCTCTTTGCACTATGTGGCCTTTTTATATGTATCTTCACTCTTTATTACTTTGTGAAGTTGTTACGAAATGTTCGAGGTGAAATGCCATATACTCTTTTAAAAAGGCGATTATAGACAGCAATGGATGAAAAACCTGCGTTCAGAGCCGTATCGAGAATAGTCGTATCATTCTGTTTCAATGAAAACAAACTTCTTTGCAGACGATAGATTTGTAACCACGAATAGGGCGAAACCCCGACGATTTCCTTAAAATAATGAGAGAAATAATAGACATCCCAATCAATAATTGTTGCCATGTCCTTGAGGGTCCATGGTGATTGATAGGCTTCTTTTAATGAGGACGTAACTTTGTAAATAGCAGGTGCTACGGTTTGATAATGCTCTGTTGGTAGCTGATGGTTATTCGCATGTATCGTGTGTTTTAATAGAAGGATCGCTAGCTGTGTGTAGCTGTTCTCAAGGAATAAGCGAAACATCGGCTGTTGATCGTCTTCTTCTAGTGTCATCATTTCAATTACCAGCTCAATCCATTTCGTGATCATTGGATTGAGCTGAATAACCGCTGCAAATGCAATATCAATAGGTTCAACACCAAAAGATTCATTCACATCTTTTAAAAAAGAAGGGTTGATTTCAATAAGAAATTTTTGCTTTTCAACAAATAATTGCTGATGAGGTGTAAATGGATCAACCATAATAAATTGATTAACCTTAAGTTTTTCCACCCTTTGTGATAGATGGTAATGAATGGGTCCGTTTAAAGCATATATCAATTTATACGAAGCATCTGAACGTAATAAGCTTTCTTGTTGAAAGGTGTTTTTATAGAGAAACAGTCCCTTTTTTGAAGGAATTAATACATTTCCATGTTGCATAAGAGCTCTCCTATCTTAATCATAGTTTTCCTCATGATTACCTTCTTTGAAAATAGTGGCAGCGTCTTGTTTTGTCCATTCCGGAATACTCATTTTCGGATTTTTCTCAATGTAATTTTTCACCATACGGTAGCCCTCAGAATAGCCATACAATGGTGGCAGTGGATCAAATCCGCCATAAAGAATCTCATTAGAGTGCTCGAGTGTTCCTTTTTCGAAATGAGGTGAAGCATAATCCCATGCCTCTTGATCATAAATCTCATTTGTATTGATCATTTGTTGATTAGGGTAAATGATCTCTTGAAACATCACTGCCTTTCCTTCAAAAACCATATTATCTAGGACAGTCCATTTCTCAGATGGCCCTCTATATGCAGCTTGCCAGGCACTATGATGATATTCATGAGCGAGTGTAACCTTAAAACGATCGATGGAAAGGTACTCGTCAAACAAAATGAGAATCTTATCTGATCCTACTGCCATTCCAAAACCAGGGTAGGAAACAGGAAGTAAGCATACATTGATTTCCTTTTCTATCGGTAAGGCAGCAGCAGAAAGCTCTAATGCTTCTGACAAGTTATCTTTTACCTCCTTACTATTCATCCGTTCGATGGCTCTTTGTAGTTTGTCGAAATTCTCCGGGTTATGTGACAATACATCTTCAGCGATATGAAGAAATTCGCCGTCAAGAAAGCAATCATTATAAATAGGATCAATGACCGCTTCTTTATAATCTGCGAATATAGCATCTTCTTCATCATGATCTTTTATGTACTTTTCCATTAAATGTTGGATTTCTACAATATTAAATGATTGTCCGGTTTCAGTTTGGAAAGACCAGTTCGTTTCTAATTTTTCATTCCTACTCATTTCAGAACACCCGCATAATAAAAACAACACTGTTAAGCTAAGACAAAAATAAGTAAGACGACGCATAGATACCTCCGATTAAAATTTCCGCCCAATGTAGCTAGCAGAGACAGGGTGTAAATTCATTTCTCTCGCCCAAATAGACAACTGGCCGATATGATGAATTTCATGGGCAATTATATGATGAAGAATCGCAGTCACATTTTGGTGACTAGAGTCCCAAGGAATAAATACTTGTTTATCTATAGGTACATCATGAGGAAAGGTAGCGCTTATTTCAGTTCTTAGTTGATTTGATAGATAATGAATACGATCAAGTGTCTGATAGTCACTATAATCAAATAGTACATCTTCTTTTCCATTGATACATCGTAGCCAGCTATACTCCACATCAATGATATGGAAGAAGGTATAAAGAATACTCTTGACACCACCGACCCTCTCCTTTAATAGTTCATCAGGAGGGATGTCTTTCAACAGTGTCAACCATTCATCTCTCACTTGCCAATTATATTGAAAGAACTGGAACAAAATCACTTCACTCCTCTTACAAAATTACATTTTTTCCAAAATATGATACTATTAATTATAGCAAAAAAAGTAATAGGAAGTTGAATAATTGCAAGAAAAAATAGGAAATACAGAAAATAAAATAGGCTACAATATATAAATTGACCAGATAATCATCTGTATCAAATTTCCACCTGTTTTTTATTGTAATCGAAATGTAAAGTAAAGCATGGAGAAAAAGAACGTGCTCTTTTTATTTTCAAATGGATAACTGAAATCTCGAGAGAAAGACATTCATGCCAAGCAATATCAAAATAATAGTAATCGGCTATTTCGTTTTACAAAAAAGGCATTGTTTCTTGCCAATCTTGTTCTATAGAATGGGATGTGAGGCCGTTTAGCAAAGTGTGTTGGTTCTATATCCATAGAAACTGGACTTCTCGTTTGTTTATTTAATGCCTTTTATCTTTAATCATTAAGACTTTCATATTGAAAGGAGTGATTGCCATGTTCACAATGAATCTAACAATAATTGCATGTAGGTGTTTAGGGGATTCTTTTACTTAAGGAGAGAGTAAATGGAAATAAGAGCTTATAGACCAGAGGATGAAATAGGTTGGGTGAGATGTAGAGTACTTGCCTTTTTGGATTCAGCTTATTATGACAATGTTTTAACTGCAAAAGAGCATTACGAAAATCAAGCGATTGAACTCACAGCTATCATGGACAAAACAGTTGTCGGCTTGATCGATGTAGAATATGAAAATGAAGAAAGAAGTATTTGTTACCATGGGAGTGGACTCGGTGGCATGATTTGGCATATCGCTGTCCATCCCGATTACCGAAGACAAGGGATTGCCCGGGCATTACTGACAGAAGCTGAGCGAATAGCTCGTAAAAAAAACATCAATCGGTTAGAAGCGTGGACGAGAGACGATAATGGAGTCAACAGTTGGTACCAGCAAAACGGATTTACTAGTGATTACTCCTATCTTCATCTTTATATCAATGAAGAAGAGGGTAGTGATGTCATTTATAGCAAAGAAAAAAATATCCTACCAATGACAATCTTCGCGCATTATGTCGGTGATAACAAAGAAGAAGTGAAGTCACAGTATAAGCGAGCATATGAATGTTTTTGTTATGAGAAGTTTCTGTAAAACCAAATCTATTATAAGTATGATAAAGATTAAATAGAATAAAGAAAAGGCATGTTGGATGTTTCACACCATGCCTTTCGCAAATTTATAGTTCCCCATTTTTAACCTTCTCAACTCAACTACTGTAAATAAAGAGGTATAGATATCTCGTACTTCATTTTTTTGGTCCTTCTTATCCTCAATTGGATAAGTAAAATAGCAAAGCAGGGTTAATCGCACTTACTTATGAGGTGTTGCTTCCATATGGTGCTCGATTATTTGCAGGCTTTTCTTTTCCCTAGGTCAAGATAAACATGAGGGTGGAGCAGAATAAAGAATGTCATTTTGCTCGATTCTTAGCGTAAAAAGAAGAGTAAAGATTGTATAAAGAATTTTATATATTTGGATTTACGTTAACTATAAGACTCGAAATTATCGGAATTTTTTTTCGAGTCTTATAGAGAATGATAGGGGGAAATCTATGGTAACGACAATATATATGGTTAGACATGCAGAATCGCCGTTTATATTTGGTGAGGAGAAAACGAGAGGTTTATCGCCAAGGGGAAGAGAAGCAGCAATTAAGGTCACTGAGATTTTAAAGGATAAAAAGATTGATAGAGTCATCTCTAGTCCATATACACGCGCAATCGAGACTGTTCGAGAGGTTGCAGAAAATAGGCAACTACAAATCAAAACATATGAAAATCTAAGAGAAAGACCAATTAAGGGGCTCGATTACCATGCAGAAGAAAAGGAATTATTATCCGCCATTGAGCAGTCATTTAAAGACGAAAATTACTGTTTAGTTGGAGGAGAATCCACAGTTGCCGCACAAGAACGTTCTATTCCAGTCATAAAAGAGATTTTAAACAATTATAAGGGAGAATCTATTGTTATTGGGACACATGGAAATATCATGACGATTATAATGAATTACTTTCAAAAACAGTTTGATTTTCAATTTTTTCAACAAACAACAAAACCTGATATTTATGAGATGGCTTTTGCTGAAGAAAAACTGTTAACGGTTAATCGCCTATGGGGGAACAGTCATCATGAAGAAAAACAATAAAATACAAGCCGTTTTCTTAGATAGAGATGGCACAATTGGTGGCGATGACACCATCCATTATCCTGGGGAATTTAGACTCTTTCCCGGTGTAAAAGAAAATATAAGCAAGTTACAGGAAAAGGGAATAAAGGTTTTTGCTTTCACGAACCAACCTGGAATTGCGAAAGGATTAACGACAAAAACGGCATTTATTCACGAATTACTTTCTTTCGGATTCGATCAAGTGTATATTTGCCCTCATGCCCCTGAAGCGGAATGTAAATGTCGCAAACCAAATACTGAAATGCTCCAGCAAGCAGCAGAAGATTATAAGCTTTCCCTAGCTCGAACCGTCGTAATTGGCGACCGCTGGAGTGATATGGTTGCCGCTTCAAAAGTAGGTGCAATGAAAATCTTAGTCAAAACTGGGGCAGGAGAGCAAACATTAAAAGAGCACCAGGAGAGACTCAAAGACATTGAGTTGGATAAGGTTGTTGAAGGGATAGACGAGGCCATGAACGTTATTCATCGAGAGTATATATAAATGTTCGATATGTACGGAACGCTATTTCAAACAGATAAGATATTATGATACTTGAAAAATATCTTAAATGAATGTTGAAATTTATCTAGAGGTAAAGGTAAATAGAACAAAGTTTAAGTGGAGAGTTAAAAAACTACTTAACCTCTGAATATAAATACTCTAAATAAAAGTATCTATAAGATAAATTAAGGGTGGAGATAGTATCCCCACCCTAACAAGACATAGAACCAGAACCTTATGAAGCTTGGTTTTATGATGTTGTACCATTTACTGCTGTTCTTTCAAAGTGATTTTTTCTTTTTGGTTTTGTTTCATCACTTTTTTTACTATGATTGCTATCACAAATAGGGCCAATAAGATTAAAGTGATAGTGGCACCCGGAGGCGTACCATACTCATAAGATGTAAATAAACCACTTAACATACCAGTCAACGCAATAGGTATCCCTAATAGAATTGTGCTTGCAAAGCTACGGCTCAATCGCATAGAAATGGCTGCAGGAAGAATTAAAATGGCGGATACGAGCAGGGAGCCAACTATAGGCATAATAATAGCAATCGTTACTCCGGTTAATACATTAAAGGCAATCGACATCGTTTTGATTGGTAATCCAGCAGTAAACGCTGTTTCTTCATCAAATATTAAAACGTACATCGCCTTACGGAAAATGATATATAGTATGACGATGATTCCCGCTAAGAGATAGAGCATCCATACTTGTTGTGTGCTAATTGTTACGATAGAACCGAATAAAAACTGATTGATATTAAGTGTAGTTCCACCTTGGTTCAAACTCATTAAAAACAATGCTAAGGCCATCCCGCCAGACATTAAAATAGCAATTGAAACTTCTGAATAGGTGCGATATAACATACGTAAGTATTCCAGTAAGATCGCAATGATCACCACCATGATAATGTTCGTACAAGTCGGATTGATACTAACTAATAATCCGAGTGCTACACCAGCTAAAGAAACATGAGCTAGAGTATCTGCCATCAGAGACTGTCTCCGTAGTATGAGAAACAAGCCTAGCATAGGGGCAATTAAAGAGATGAGAATCGAGGCTTGGAAAGCTCTCTGCATGAATTCATAGAGAAACATCTCCAAGGCAATTCCTCCTTTCGAACAAGTTCAATATGTTTATTACAATAATTTCGTAATTCGTCGTGGTCGTGCGACACCATCAGAATTGCTTTTTCGTGTATTTCACTTTGATGTCGCAATAATTGGTAGAATTCCTCCCGTGATTTTTTATCCATTCCTGTAGTAGGTTCATCTAGAACAAATAAGTCCGGATCTGTAGCAAATACACGTGCGATCGATATTCGTTGTTTTTGGCCTCCTGATAATTCACCAATTTTTTTATGACGCATCTCCCATAATCCTACAGATTCAAGGGATCGTTTCACTTGATCTTTATCCGCTTCAGTCAACTTTTTAAACCACTTGCCCCTTTGATAGAGTCCTGATTGAACTAATTCTAAGACTGTACTAGGAAAACCAATATTAAATGAAGATACTTGTTGGGGAACATATCCAACCACTAACTTCTCACCATATCGATTCGTAGGAGACTGCGTAACTTCCCCCATAGTAGGCTTAAGCAATCCTAAGATATTACGTAACAAAGTTGTTTTTGCGGCGCCATTTTCACCGGTTAACATGACAAAATCACCCGGGTTTAGCTCAAATGAAATATTTGTTAAGACGGGTTCTTTTTCGTAGTGGAAAGAGAGATCATCTACTTTTATATAGAACACTTTTTCATCTACCTTTCTTCATTTTCCAAAAATAAGGTGGAAGGATTGCAGGATCGTCTATCTGATTCTTTATCTAATAGATAGAAGTTAAATTAACCAGATGGGCTAACTAGAATGATGCAAACCCAAACCTTGGTTAGTTAGCCTTTTTTAAATAACCGCCTTCACCAATTGATTCTAATGTACACTAAGTTGCAATGCTTTAAGGTTATGACGCATAGCTTCAATATAACCTAAGTCATTTTCTAATAATTCTTCAGAAAGTACCTCTAAATCATACAATACAGCTGTGTCTGTTCCTGTCTCTGATGCAACGGTTTGAGCAATGGAGGAGCTCGCTCCTTGTTGATAATAAATCACAGGTACGTTATTCTCTTCGACTAAATGACCGATTTCAGCAATACGTGAAGGACTGGGCTCAACTTCTGTAGATAATCCCCCAATCGCAATTTGTTCTAGGTTGTAACGTTTCGCTAGATGGCCAAATGCCTGGTGTTGCACGACAAAAACACGATTTTTCGCATCTTTTAAAGTAGTTTGATATTCCTCATCTAGATCCTTAAGTTCATTCATAAAGGATTCAGCATTCTTCTCATATATTTCTTCTCCACCTGGATCTGCCTCAATTAAGGCATCACGAATCGCTTTGATTTGATTTTGTGCTAAAACTGGATCAAGCCATATGTGAGGATCTTGTTCTTCGTGATCATCAATTAACACAGATACAGGGTTAGATTCTGCCTGAATATGATGTTTATCATCATAAAGAACAGCTTTCAATTCAAAGCTTTTTCCTGTGGTTTTGTACTCAAAATGATCGGTTACTTGTTTTGGTACTGCTTTCCATTCTTGGTTAGCATCTTCTCTCATCATCCAATGCCAATGATTATGATTGAATGAATCAGTCGGCACAGCTTCTAATGTAACAACATCACCTGTATGATAATGATCTGCTAACCCTTTAATGTTTATTTCCGCTTCCTTCTTGGAATGGTTATGTTCAGTGTCTACCTGGTTATCATGGTTATCAATATTAATTTCTACTGGCTCTGATTCTGCATATTTATTATGATTATCATCATAAATAACAGCACGAATATTTAAACTTTTATCTGGAGCAACCATTGTCAACTTTTTAGTACTTTGCTCAGAAATAGCTTCCCATTCTTCACTCGCATCTAACTGCTGATACCAATGCCAGTGATCATAATCGGCATTTCCTATTAATTCAGCTGAAAGTTGAATTTCATCACCCGTATGGTAATGATCTGCTACCCCATTGATCTTCACTTGTTCTGTTCCAGTTGAGTCGTGTTCATCATGCACATTTTCATGGTTTGATTCATCGAGACCGTCTGCAGCACGTGCTATAACGAGATTGTTGTTCTCTACCGTATTAAGTAGGCTCTTTACCCAATACTCCATTTCTTCACTACTGTAGACAAACACATCTGCTTGACTGACAGCAGCTACATCTTGGGCACTAGGCTCGTAGTGATGGGTATCTTGACCTTCTGAAACCATAAGTTGAACATTTGCTCGATCACCAGCTACTTGTTTGGTGAATTCATACATCGGTAAGAAGGAAGCGACAACAGTTATTTCAGATTCATTCTTATTTCCAGCTTCTTTTGAATTTTGAGACTGACAACCAAAAAGAAATGCTATCACGGTAAAACATATGAATATAGTTTGGTGTTTTTTCATTTTATCTATGAATCTCCTTGTTAGAATGTGTTGCAAAAGTAGAGAGAAGAGAGGACCAATCCATCTCTTCTCCAAAGTATTAATGGGCTAATTGATCACGGACAATATCATCGCCGTCTAAGTTAGATGGATAATAAGTCGGCCAGTGAGTTACTTCTTCCAATAATTTCTCGCGATCATCTCCCCAATAAAGATGAAAATGACTAGATTTCTGAGGGGATATAATATGGTCACTAAATTGAATGTATTGAGGCATCTCATTAGATTTTTCTGCAAGTTTATAGATAAAACGAACACCGCGATTTCCTTTTTCATAAGTCAGAATTTCATAGCCATCATATTCGTAGTCTCCAGAAAACTCTTCTCCGTCCTTGTAAAACGTTACATTACCATGATCAATAACAATACGCTCGACGTCTGTTACATAACCTTCTGTATAATAGTCTTTGTATTCTTCCGCAGTCATGTCACCTTCTTCAGCTTTATGTGCAAAGACTTCATCTAAATCACCATTTAAAAGGTAAGGGTAGACAGACTGCCAATCGCCTTCCCAGTCTGTTAATTCACGATCTGCTACTTGATCATCATCAAAATACCCTTGATAAATTTGTTTGCTTTCTTCATCATGCCCATGATGATCATCAATAACAATAGTTACCGGTTCTGATTCAGCAAATACCTCATGATTATCGTTGTAAAGAGCTGCTTTAATTTCTAAACCATCGACGCTTGCTTCGCCTGAGAAGGTGTCACCTTCTTGACCAGATGCAACCTCCCATTCTGATTGGCCACTTTCTCTTGTATACCAATGCCAGTGATCATAATCAGCATCTTCACTTAATACAGCAGCCAATTCAATGGTATCCCCAGTGTGATAATGATCACCTAAGCCATCGATCGCAATATCTGCTGTTTCAGCTGAAGTTGCATTATCATTTGTAGATTCCCCTTCTTCTGCAGAAGTACTGTTAGTAGTTGCTGTTTTTTCTGAATCTTGACAAGCTACTAATGCTAAACTTAAAGCCAATACACTTAAATATAAATACGGTCTTTTCAAAATAAACATCCTTTCGCGTTGGATTTAATCGTAACGATTACGTTTTAAAGAATATACTTTTAGAAGGCTGATCAATATGTATAGAGTATGATTTCCTCAGATGCATGTCTTTTTTGTTTAATCGTAACGATTACGTTTTAAAGAGTATAATGTTTTTAGTGGTTTGTCAATATGAATATATAATTTTTAAAAGAAGATTGATATTTCATTAGCTGAAAAGAGAGCAAAATAATTTGTTTGGTTCACTTTCAAAAAAGAAAGCTATTAATAAATGAGGAAAATTAGTTTATGAAAAATGCGATCAGATTTAATAGCAAGAAGAGTAGTGCTGAATAAGTAAAAATGACTAAGAATTATTCCTCTAGAAGATAAATCTGAAGATGCAGAGTCACAGTTCGTTTTAGGTAGGTGAGGATAATAAGAGAGTAAGATTTTAGTAATAAAATCAGAGTACTATTTTGTGTGTTTGCTATTTATTAAGTGTACAAAAAATAGCATACCTGATAAAAACGTTAGGTATGCTGATTTTTGTAAATTAATTGGGGCTTTGTTTAAATACATTTTTTTTAGTTGTATTTTTGTGATTCTTTGCTTTTTGAGTAGGCATAAAACATGCTAAAATTAGTGCCGCAAAAGATAAAACTAACATAAATATATAGGCACTACTTGAGCCAAAGATAGATGCCAATTTAGCAAGTTGAACGGCAGAAATATGCCCATTTTCAAGGGATAATTCTTGAGCATAAGATGTTGATTGAATGGTGTAAATCGTGATAACTACTGCAGTACCAATCGCACCTGCTAATTGACGAATAGTATTGTTTACTGCCGAACCATGGGAACCTAACTCTCTTGGTAACGCGTTTAAACCCGCTGTATTTATAGGCATCGTAATAAAGCTTAAGCCAATTCGTAAAATACATGTTCGTAACAATAAATAAAAATAGGTAGTTGATGCTGATAAATCAATCATCACGCCCCAAATCGCAATAATAATAAACACTAGACCTGTTATAAAAAGTGGCTTGGCGCCGTATTTATCATACATCCTACCTGTGACCGGTGATAAGAAAGCATTAATTATCGCACCAGGTAATAAAAGTAAACCTGCTTCAAAAGCTGTAAAACTTCGACCATCCTGTAAGTAGATGGGTAGTAGGATTAAATCAGCATACATAATCATAGTAATTAGTACATTGATTAGTGATGTGAGTGTAAATATTTTATACTTAAATATAGATAGATTTAACAATGGATCTTTGGAAGTCAATTGACGTGAACAAAATAAAGTCGTAACAATTAATCCAGTAATAATGGTCGTAATAACAACAGGGTCATCCCAGCCTTTGCTTCCTGCACTACTAAATCCAAATAAAATAGAACCAAAACCAAATGTTGATAAAATGACACTTAGAATATCTAACTTTGCTTTTGATGTTTCTGCCACATTCATTAAATATTTAAAGGCAAGTATAATAACGATTAATATAAAAGGAGTTATTCCAATAAATAGCCATCTCCATGATGAAAATTCCATAATAAAACCGGATAATGTAGGAGCAATAGCTGGTGCAAAAATCATCGCAAAGCCAATAGTACCCATAAAACTTCCACGCTTTTCAATCGGATATAAATACAAAACAACTGTCATTAATAAAGGTATGATAATGCCAGCACCAATGGCTTGAATCATTCTTCCTGTTAATAACATGCCGAAATTGATTGAACAAGCACATAGGACTGAACCAAACAATAAAAAGAACATCGAGCTAATAAACAGCTGTCTAGTTGTAAATCGTTTCATTAAAAATGCTGTTATCGGTACTAAAACCCCGTTTACTAACATAAATCCCGTTGATAACCATTGTACAGTTGCAGCGGATACTTCAAAAATGTCCATAAAACCACTCAAAGCCACATTTAATAAAGTCTGATTCAATGTTGATAAAAAGCAGCCAGCAATTAATACAACCATTAAAATATTTTTACTTCTTTTGGTTATTTCCTTTTCCATATATATACTCCTTACTCCAATTTGCATTATCAACATGACGTCGATAAAATTTATAGTAACAAATATATAATTTGGTGACCATGAACAGTTTTATTTGCGAGTGTATACTAATCGACATATTGATCAGTAGTTGTCGTTGAAGTCAAATGAAAATATACGAAGGAGTTATAAATGTCTAATTCTAAAAAAGAGGATCCACGTACCATACGTACAAAAGAAATGTTTAAAAAATCTGTACTCTCTCTCATAGGAGAGGAAGGCTACACCATTTCGAATTTGACAGTTCAGAAAGTAGCTGGAAAAGCAGGCTTAAATCGAACCACATTTTACTTGCATTATTTAGATATAGAAGACTTATTAACGCAAGTGACACAAGAGCTAGTAAATGATCTTTCTTCTAGAATCTTTTCATTAATTCAAGTAAAAGATTTAACAGAGAAGCAGCAACTAACACAGTTATTAGATTTCTTGTATATCCATAGAAACTATTTACAAACTTTATTCAATTTAAATCAGTTTGAGGATCAATTATTTCTACAGATAAGAAAATTAATAGAAGTACGAAGAGAGAATACAGAGAAAGATTTACCTGATGATTATGTTTCCATTGAAATTAAAACTGCCTCTTTAGTAGGCATCATTATGTGGTGGATACGAAAGGGGATTCACTATAGTTCAGAGTATATTTCAGATCAGATATATTTAATGTACAAAGTGTAGTGTTGCTAAATGACTCTAACTTGTATATGGTATCTGTTTACCAAACGGTGTTGATATGAGTTCAACTATCCATATCTATAATTTAAGGTAATGTATGTTAAAAATGTTAAAAATGTCGCAATGGTTAGATAAACATATGAAACATAAATCACATAAGTGTAACTTAGTTGTACTAACAGTTTTTATAGTTCATTCTTTTATTTAAAGCTTTAACAAATAGAAGTGTGAATAGTGAAAGTCATTTACAAATCCTAATAGTTTAAAATAATGTATAATTATTACATCTTGTATTTTTGACTACTGCTATTATGCTTATTTAGTATGATTTTATAATTGGTTACCAAGTTTATATAGGGAATTCTAGGGTTAGATCTAACCCTAGAATTCCCTGGTTTGTGCTTAGAAAATCAATATCTTAGCGAGCATTTTATCATTTTATCCTTTCCAAACGACGTTTTCCTGTTCTTTTTCATTGACAGTTAGTTGAAAGATATCAGGTCTTGCATAATGGCCAACTACATCAAAGTCAAATTTGCTTTCTGCTATTTGGTCGAGATTAATATCGGCATAAATAATCTTTTCTTCTCCGTATACAGGCTCGGCTATAAATTCTCCAAGTGGATTGACAATGCAGCTACCACCACTCGTTAGTTCATTATCTAATGATTGAAATTCAGGTCTAGATGATATTTCTTCAGGGTACATTTCTTTGGTTGAATATTGATTACAAGAGAGAACAAAACATCTACCCTCAACGGCAATATGTCTCATCGTAGATATCCAAGTATCTCTCGCATCGGCTGTTGGAGCAATATATATTTGAATTCCTTTTGCGTACATAGAAGCTCTTGCAAGTGGCATATAATTTTCCCAACAAATAAGGGAGCCGATTTTTCCAAAGGGTGTGTCAAAAACAGGCATTGTACTCCCATCACCTTCACCCCAAATCAGTCTTTCTGAGCCAGTTGGCTTCAATTTACGGTGTTTGCCGAGCAGTTGCCCATCAGGACCAAAGAATAACGCTGTGCAATAAAGTGTTCCTTTACTTGTTGTATCTTTCTCGATGACGCCAATAATGACATATGCTGAAATTTCCTTAATCACTTTACTTAACGTTTCAATCTCGGGTCCTGGGACTTCTATCGATTGATTTAAGTAATTTCTAAAATCTTCCCTTCCTTGTGCAGAGCGGCTGCCCACGACTGTACCAAATGACATGCCTCTAGGGTATGCCGGAATAAACGCTTCAGGAAAAACAATGATTTTAGCTTGTTTTTCCTTAGCTTCTCTTAATAATCGAATGACTTTTTCAATACCTTGCTCTTTATTCATCACGACTGAACCAGCTTGTACTACAGCAACTTTAAAATCTTTTATTTGATCCATAAATAAATTAATCCCTCACTATTATATAATTTGTTCTTTCTTTGAAGTTTCTTTTGCTAGATCTGGATAATATACTTTTTCGATTTCTTTATGAAAAGTTACTTTAATTTCTTCATCATTATCGCATGTAAATAAACTTACAATAATGAATGTGAAGCTTGCTAAGATGAGACCGCTTGTACCAGGACCCATTGGGAGTGGTGATCCGAATAAATAAACAAGCGTTAATGTCAATTCACCAACAATGATGGAAGAGATTGCTCCAGCTAATGTTCCTTTTCTCCAGAAAAGGGGTCCTAACGCACTTGGCACTAGTTGCATAACAATACTGTAGCCTAAAGCGGCGACAGGAACTAGAAAGCCTTGAGCAGTAGGCAAAAATGATAAAATAACAATAAAGAGGGTCATTAACAAAATTGTCCATTTCCCTATGGAAGTAATTTCAGCAGAAGAAGCGTTCTTTTTTATAAATCGGGCATAAATATCATTAACTAATAAACTAGCAGATGATAATAACGCACTATTAATAGTCGAGATTCCCGCTGCAATTACAGCTGCTACTACAATCGCCCCAAATATCGGTGCATAAGAAGAGAAAAATAACGGAATAATCCGATCACTTGTTTCAACTGTTAAGCCTGGTACTAAACCGGGGGTATGAGCGAACATCCCGATAAATAATGCACCTAACGCCATCAACCAGGAGTTCCAAAATGGTGTGATAATAGATGTCTTTGCTAAAATGAGTGGAGATTTAGCTGAGTAAAATTTCTGCCACATATGAGGCATGATCCAATAACCAAGTCCCAATCCAAGCGCGGTTTCAAAAATTCCCCAGAAGTCTCCTTTGTTAACTAGAATTTCAGGTGCCACCATTTGCAACGCATTGAATGCATTAAAGCCACCAGATTTTATAACAAAGATGACGGTAATAAAAATTAAGACACATCCAAAAAAGAAGCCCATAAATGTATCCGACCAAGCTGCCCCTCTTCCTCCACTTAACGTTACGATTATGCCAACGAATACGCCCATAATAAGGACACCGACCCAATATGGTATCGCTTCATTTGTCAAACTACTAAGAGCAAAAGCTCCACCGGTAATCTGAATGAGCATATAAGGAACAAGACCTATGATGCCAACGATTGAAAAAAATAACCTTAATTTACTGCTTTTAAAATATTTCTCCATCATATCTCCGGGCGTAACAAAATTATGCTTCCTCCCTGTATACCATATGCGTGAGCCAAACAACCATATGAATAATGCATGCACAACCGCCCAAGCGGCAAATGCTGAGAACCATACACCGTCACGATAGTGATTCCCAATTGCGCCGAGTAATGTCCAAGTACTGAAGTAACTAGCGCCTGTTGTCATTGTCATAACAATTGTCCCTAAACCTCGGTTAGCTAAAAAGAAATCATTCGGTGTGGCTACATTCGATTTTGATGCCTTGTTACTAATAAAAAGAAGGATTGCCAAGAATAAAATCAAAACAATAATTGTTATTGTTG
This sequence comes from Cytobacillus sp. FSL R5-0569, assembly GCF_038007265.1. Lineage (NCBI taxonomy): Bacteria > Bacillati > Bacillota > Bacilli > Caryophanales > Bacillaceae > Cytobacillus > Cytobacillus sp. FSL R5-0569. Next base: position 2,434,047 of record NZ_JBBOWW010000001.1, on the reverse strand, counting down.
TTTGGTTCATATTGTTATTCCTCCTTATCTATTTCATCCATTACTCTTTTAGCAAAAGGCTTGAAAAAGTAGAAGTAAATGATGAAAATGATTCCAGTATTAATTGCATTTAGAAATAGGACCCAAGCAAGAGGCTGGGGCAAAAATAGAACAAAATCTAGTTCGTTGAAAAATCCAAAATTAGGTAAGAACGTAGCAAAATAAACTAGAAAAAAGATAGTGATAAGCAATCCGTGAATTTTCCTCAATACATTTAACCTCCCGTTCCATGTGAGAAATAGTATCATAAATAAATATTAAATCTTCTGAACTTTAATGTAAAATATATAATTAGGATATAAACTATGCCTAATTAGAATAAAAGGAGGAGCCGTTATGAATATACAGCCAAAGGATATCGAGATTTTTATCCATATTGCAGATGATAAGAGCTTTACTAGAGTTTCTGAAAAGCTATATATTGCTCAACCCGCTCTAAGTAAAACCATTCAAAAGATGGAAAAAGAGTTAAATATGCAACTACTCGATCGCTCTAGAAGAGACATTCGCTTAACTGATGCCGGAAAGGTAGTGTATGAGAAGGGAAAAGAGATTATTGCAAAATATAGTAGTATGCAAAATGAATTAAACCATTTATCTGACTTAGTAACCGGTGAAATCAAAGTCGGTTTACCACAAATAATAGGAACTTGTTTTTTTCCTAAAATTATTAAAGCATTCAAAAAGATCTACCCAGGGGTAACATTTGAAATGATTGAAGAAGGAGGAGTAATTGTAGAACGTTTAGTTGAGAGAGGAGACTTAGATATAGGTTTTGTTGTATTACCTGTCCAAAGTAAAGGTGTAGCTTTTACTGAGATTTATAGGGATCAATTCGTGTTGTGTGTAGATAAAGATCATCCTCTTTCGAGAAGGAAACAAGTGTCCTTAAACGATGTAAAAAACGAGTCATTCATTATGTTCGCAAAGTCATTTACCTTACATAATTTAATTTTGGATACCTGCAGACAAAGTGGATTTGATCCTTTGGTGGCATATGAGAGTTCTCAATGGGATTTAATGATTGAGCTTGTATCAGAGCAACAAGGAGTTGCGTTAATACCAAGGTTATTAGCAAACAAACTTAACGGTGTCAATATCCTTTCTTTATCAGTGAAGGATATCAACACAGCCTGGCGTATAGGGATGATAACAGGAAAAGGGGGCTACCAATCCTTGGCATTAAAGGAATTTGTTAAGGTGGTAGAAGACTTATACCTATAGGAGTGTCTCTATTGGGAACAACTTAAAAATTTCATCCACTGTAATTTGGTAAGAGATCACATGCTCTTTGTCGCTCATTCTAAAATTTCTAATATAGAAATATTGAGTTCAATAGACAAGCCGAAAAGGTTGATTATATGATTATATTTATATATTTAGTTTCTAAAATTGATAATTATCGAAAATTAGGAAGGCAAGCAATATTCATTTTAGAAGTTAGCTAAGTGTTTAAGGCTTTACAATGCAATCTTGGAAGATTTTATGAGTTTAATTCAAGTGATTTAAAGAACTATCCGATTTTGATTCCGTTAAGACGAAATATTATACTAGAAAACAAATATTAGATTATAATGATATGCTCCCTTTTAGATAGAATAAAAGTATGAAAATTCCATCTTTTATAGAGGGGTATTTCTTTTATCCAAAACCTTATTCTACATTATATAAAAGGATACTTTTATGAGCTGTATTTTTTCACAAGAACGTAAAGAGATTCTAACAAAATCCCATCTTATTTAAGAATATTTTTTTGAATTAAAAACGCTACAGCATGTGTTCGATTTAATGTATTGGTTTTTGCCATGACACTTTTGATATATTGTTTAATCGTCGTTTCACTAATCTCTAATATATGGGCAATTTGTTTCGTACTATAACCGCTTGCAGTACATTTCATTACTTCGTATTCACGTTTCGATAGTTTTATTTCTGCCTCCTCGATAAAATTAAATTGATTGAATAAAATTTCTCCAATGTCCTTGCTAAATAAAGTTGCTTCTATTAATAGTTTAAGGTCAAAGGGCTTCTTAAATTGGGATCCTAGAAAATAGCCAATGACAACTTGGTTAAATATGATAGGAACAACCAATAGAGCATCTTGGTTATCTGCGATAATATATTTTTTTGATATATTTAAATGGAAGTTATTTCCTTCGTAATATTGTGGTGTTCTCGTTTTAATAGCTTTGAATATGGCCGGAATAGAAGTGATATCATCCCTTATAGAGGAAATATGTTTGAACTCTGACTTAGTAGCAGAAAGTATCCCCTCCGCTAAGTGGTCTATCGGAGAATATCGAAATAACATCGCTTCATTTAATGAAAAATCAGTAAGAAAGCTTTCCAATATTATTTTAATTTTATGCTCTTGATTGATAGCTGCCTTTATTTTATCTACGTTACTTTCCCATTTATCTAATTTAACCAATAAATACACTCTCCTTTTTTAATTTAGTCTTATATATTCATTACCTTATGGCATAGTTTATTTGTAATTTGACTTAAAGTATGTACTGTTTTATCAAAAAGTAAGAATAGTTGTTAGAATATTTAGATTATACAATATCATTGTAAGCGATTACAATTTTCTGAGTAAAAAGGAGGAAATCATTTGGCAAGTTTATCTGAAAGAGCAAAATTGTATTTGGAGAGCTTTTATTCTGGTCCGAAAATCGAATCATTTGATCCAATTGAATTAAAGGAAATTCAGAAAAATGCCCCAATACCTGAACAAAATATTCTACCTCATATTCATCGCAGAGAAGAGCGCTTAATTAAAGTAAATGATGGAGCAGAAATACGATTATGTATTTATTCACCGGAAGGAGAAGGGCCTTTTCCAGCACTAGTTTATTATCATGGAGGCGGTTGGGTCATTGGTTCTGTTGAAATGTTTGAAGCGGCCAATCGATTAGTAGCGACAGAGGCTAAAACGGTAGTTATCTCTGTGGATTATCGTCTTGCTCCGGAAAATCAATTTCCCATTCCAATGAATGATTGCTATACAGCACTAGAATGGGTAGCTAATCATGCAGAAGAGCTTAATGTAGATTTAACTAAAGTTTCTGTTGGTGGAGATAGTGCTGGTGGGAACTTATCCACGGTTATTGCCAAGAGAGCTTTAAACAATGGGCCATCCATTCAATCACAAGTTCTTATATACCCAGTCACAAACTTGGCATTCAATACCAATTCTTATAATGAATTTGCTGAGGGATATGGTCTCGATCGAGATCTTATGAAATGGTTTGGTTTCCATTATGTAGGTGATGAAAAAATGTATAGTCATCCCGATGTATCACCATTAAAATACGATACTGTTCAAGGGCTACCCCCAACTATTATTATCGCAGCGGAAAATGATGTTCTAAAAGATGAGGGAATTGCTTATGCAGAAAAGTTAAGACGAGACGGTGTACCTGTTCAATATGAAGTGATATCAGGGGCAGTCCATGGTTATTACAGTAATATGGATTTCTTTGAAGAAGAAACAAAAGAGTCTGTTCAACATATTGTGAAATTTTTAAATAATGTCCACCAAGGGGGAGAGAAAGCAGTAAATAAGTAGCTAAGCATCATATGTTCTAAAAATCATCTATTACACTACAAAGGGGGATAAGGAATGACTCAATATGTTGACGCTGTAGTGATTGGTGCTGGCTTTTCTGGAATCTATATGACGTATAAATTACACGAAAACGGTTTTTCCGTAAAGACATTTGAAAAGGCAGCTGGAGTTGGTGGCGTGTGGAATGTCGCTAGGTATCCTGGTGCCCGATGTGATTCAGATAGTTTTTATTATAATTTTATGTTCTCAGAGGATTTATATAAAAAGTGGTCTTGGTCTAAAAGGTTTGCTGGTCAAGATGAAATTTTAAGCAATTTGAATTTCGTAGCTGATGAATTAGATGTTAGGCAATATATGCAATTTAATACGGAAGTCAAATCGGCCGTTTGGAATGAAGAACATTCAATGTGGCACATTACAACGGGAAAAGGTGATGAGTTTGCAGCAACTTACTTAATTTCAGGCGTCGGCTGCCTATCCACCTCAAGTATTCCCAACTTTAAAGGGATTGCAGATTTTCAAGGTCAAAGCTACCATACCGGTGAATGGCCACATACTGACGTTAATTTTAAAGGCAAGCGTGTGGGAGTGATTGGCACAGGCTCTAGTGGTGTACAATCGATTCCTGTTATTGCAGAAACTGCGAAAGAAGTCTATGTATTTCAACGAACACCGCAATATTCTGTACCAACTAGAAATCGTTCATTTACGCACGAGGAAGTTGAACAATTTAAAGATGAGTTTCATTCAGCACGAAGAATCATGTTAACCTCACCTTCAGGATTACCCATTCCTAAAGCAACCAAATCCATAGTAGAAACGCCAGAAGAGGAACGTAATACAATCTTAGAAAATGCTTGGGACAAAGGGGGGATGATTTTAAACAATGCATTTAATGATATAACGATTAATGAGAAATCAAATGAGTTAGTATCAGAATTTCTTAGAAATAAAATTCGTGCAAAAATTAACAATCCTGAAGTTGCTGAAGATCTCCTTCCATATTATTACTACGCAACAAAACGCCCAATCTTAGATACAAACTATCATGATACGTATAACCAAGAACATGTCACATTAGTAAATTTACAACAGCAACCAATTGAGTGTATAACAAAAAACGGAATTAAAACAACGGAAAAAGAATATCCACTAGATCTGATTGTTTTTGCAACTGGTTATGATGCCATGACAGGGACGCTATTGAAACTAGATATAAAAGGACGTAAAGGGCTATCCCTTAGAGACAAGTGGCAAAATGGGAAAAAAGTTGAGACGTATTTAGGACTTGGCTTAGCAGGATTCCCAAATTTTTTTACGATTACTGGGCCACAAAGTCCTTCTGTTTTAACCAATGTACCGTCAGCCATTGAACAACATGTTGAATGGATATCAGATTGCCTAAAGTACATGCGTCAACATCATCTGAAAACGATTGAGCCAACTGAGGATGCACAAAGGCAATGGAGTAAGGATTGTACAGAGCTTGCCCATAATACGCTATTTACAAAAACAGCGTCCTGGTATACAGGATCTAATATTGATGGAAAGTCACCAGATTTCTTAATTTATTTAGGCGGTTTAGACAATTATCGCCAAATATGTAACGAGGTCTCTCAACAGGGTTACAAAGGATATGTTTTAGGAGTTAATAAAATTCAAGTCTGATTAGGAGGAATGAACATGGCCAATACTACGTTAGAAATTAATCCGATCGTTCAAGCGTTTTTAAGTGGAACAAAGGAAATGTTCTTAAATGGCAAATGGGTTCCGGCAATTAAGGGGAAAGTGTATGAATCTATTAACCCAACAACGAATGAAATTCTGGCGAAAATCTATGAAGGGGATGAGGAAGATCTCGATGTAGCAGTAAAGGCTGCCAGACGAGCTTTTGAAGGTAGCTGGAAAAATACAGCTCCAAGAGAGAGAGCTAGATTATTAAATAAGCTAGCGGATTTATTAGAAGAAAATTTAGAAGTTATTACGCAACTGGATGCCCTTGATTATGGTGGAACACTTGCAGTTGCAGGTGGCTTTGCAGAGAATGCAGTACATCATGTTCGTTACTATGCTGGTTGGGCAACAAAGCTTTATGGCAATACTCTCGAACTAACTAGTGGTGGAAATATCCATGCATTTACTAAACGTGAACCCCTTGGTGTTTGTGGTCAGATCACCTCATGGAACTTCCCAGCTTTAGTTGCATGTTGGAAGATTGCTGCTCCAATAGCAGCCGGGAATACTGTTGTGATAAAACCTTCACAACAAACATCTTTATCTACTTTATATATTGGTAAATTAATAGAAGAAGCTGGTTTTCCCCCTGGGGTGGTTAATATTGTTACAGGTGCAGGAGGTAAGCTCGGGGAAGCGATTACATCACACCCTGATATCGATAAAATCGGTTTCACAGGCTCAACTAGTGTGGGAAGACGGATTATGGAAAAAGCCTCGAAATCTTTAAAGAAAATCACGCTCGAACTAGGGGGCAAATCGCCAAACATAATCTTTGCAGATGCGGATTTAAACAAAGCGATTCCTGGCGCTATAAAAGCGATCCTCATGAATACAGGGCAAGTGTGTGCGGCAGGCTCACGACTATATATTGAACGTTCTGTTTACGATACGGTCAAGGAGAAGCTTGTTGAAATAGCAGAAAGCTTTGTTTTAGGTGATCCTCTTGATCCAAATGCTCAAATGGGGCCACTCATTTCGAAAAACCAAATAACCACTGTAGAAAAATATGTTGAACTTGCCAAAAAAGATGAAGCTACCATTCTCACCGGGGGGAAACGACCTGATAGTCCAGATCTTCAACAAGGAAACTTCTATTTACCAACAATTATCGAAGGACTTGATGAAAAATGTCAGTCTGTCTATGAGGAGATTTTTGGTCCTGTCCTTTGCATTATGCCTTTTGATTCAATCGAGGAAGTCGTTGAGAGAGCGAATGCTACAGAATATGGACTAGCTTCAGGTGTGTGGACGACAAATATAGAGACAACCCATAAAATGGTTGATTCATTAAATGCTGGTTCTGTTTGGGTCAACGAATATTATTTAACTGATGACAATATCCCATTAACTGGATTTAAGCAAAGTGGAATAGGGTCGGAATTAGGATTAGCAGGTATAGAAGCTTATACAAAAGTAAAAAGTGTTGCCATTAACCATGGATAGGGAGCTGATGTTATGAAGGCATTAGTAATTGAAGGAATAAAAAATGCAATTGTTCAAGAGGTCGCTGACCCTACAATTGATGAGAATGGGGTGATTGTAAAGGTAAAGGCAAATGGCGTTTGCCGTAGTGATTGGCATTACTGGGCAGGAGATATACCGATTACCCAAAAAATATTAGGTCATGAATTTACTGGTGTTGTCGAAGAAGTAGGTAAAAATGTGAAAAACTATAAAAAAGGAGACCGCGTTATCGTTCCTTTCTCTGGTAGTGATGGTACATGTCCTTATTGCCTACAAGGCCACTCTAACCTCTGTCACTCTTCCTTTATTCCGGGTTCGACTTACAATGGGGGGTATGCGGAGTATGTAGGAGTTCCATTGGGTGACCGCAATATTATTCCTTTAGCAGATGAAATTAGTTTTCTAGATGGTGCTGCATTAGGTTGTCGTTTAATGACAGCTTTTCATGGAGTAGTCGATCGAGCAAAAGTGGAACCAGGTGAGTGGGTAGTGGTCTATGGATGTGGAGGAGTTGGCTTAAATGCCATTAATATTGCTGCTTCCATTGGTGCAACCGTCATTGGTGTCGATATTAATCCAAAGAATCTAGAGTTGGCTAAGCAAATGGGAGCACATGTAGTGATTAATAGTAAAGAAGTAGATCCGGTTCATGCAGTGAAGGAAATCACTGGTGGTGGGGCGAATGTATCTATTGATGCCCTTGGTATTGCAGATACATGTTTAAATGGGATTAATAGTTTAGCTAAACGTGGTCGTCACTTGCAAGTTGGCGTGACAACAAAAGTTGAAGGCGGAAAGATTGCCTTACCTATTGATCAAATGGTTATGCAAGAAATCCAATTTATCGGAACTTTAGGGATGCCGAATCACCGTTTTGATTCATTACTTCCTTTAGTATTGCAAGGGAAAATAACACCAGGTAAGATGGTAACAGCAGAAATCAGTTTATCAGAAGTAACAAAAATCTTTGAAGAAATGAGCAATTTTAATACATCAGGAACTTACATTGTAACAGAATTCGATAAAAGCACTGTAACAGCATAAAGTAATGGAGCGTCCTAATTTTTAGGATGCTCTTTCCAATTTTTTTAGAAAAATTTTAAATCTTGCAACATGCTAGAATAGTTAATTATAAATGCACATCGAGTGAATGTGGCTATTGCTAGGTGGAAAGAACTGAAAGGAAAGGACTAAAAGAATAATACACAATGGTATGTATATATCGCTTTTTTTAAAATACGAAAATAATTTGCAGGGTTTCACTACTCAATAGTCGAATGTATGTTCTTAAGAGGTGAAAGTATGAATAATGAAACGTTAGTACAAAACAAAAAAAGTTGGGATAAAGCCGCAGAGCGTTTTTTTGCTAGAAACCCGCTACCTGAATATGGTCCGTTCGCACCTACAGAAGCAGATTTACAGTTATTCGGTGAGGTGAAAGGAAAGAGGATATTGGAATTAGGATGTGGGAGTGGTCATTCAATCAAATATTTAGATGGAAAATCTCCTAGTGAGTTATGGGGGCTTGATTTATCTCATGTGCAAATTCAAACAGCTAAGCACTTATTAGCAGAAAGTAATACATCGATTCAATTATTTGAGTCTCCAATGGAAGAGAATCCTGGTATTCCAAGTGCGTATTTTGATATTGTCTTTTCAATATACGCGATCGGATGGTCGACGGATTTAAGAAAGACATTGGCCAATGTCTTTCAATATTTAAATGATGGTGGTTTATTTATCTTTAGTTGGGAGCACCCACTATATAATAGAATGAGCCACGAAAATGGACAACTCGTTATGACTAAAAGCTATCATGAGGAAGGTGCTTATGATCATCATGCATGGCAGGAACCAGCAACAATGCAACAATATAAATTAAGTACATATATCAATTTACTTACTGCTTCTGGCTTTCATATTGAGCAAATGATCGAAGAGGTCTGTATAACAGAAGAAGATAAAGATAGACATAGTAATGGCTGGTATTCACCTGATAAAGCCAGTCTATTACCGACTAGCTTTATTATTAAATGTCGTAAGCCAAACATATAGGGCAAACAAACAAAAAAAGACTTTCAAACTAGAAATGGAAGTCTTTTTTTATCATGCACATTCAATTATTTTATAGCATTTTTTAATTACGAATAATAATATAAACCAAATAAATAATGTACGCGACAGCGAGAATGAACCCTTCTCTTTTACCGATTTTAAAACTGGTCCGCGAGAATATAAATAGAACAATCGTTAAGATTATCATAAGAATGACATCAATAAAGACTTTATCATTTACGGCTAATGGTGAGATGGTTGCCGAGGCACCAAGTACAAATAAAATATTAAAAATATTACTACCTACAATATTACCCAAAGCGATTTCGCTCTCTTTTTTTAACGCTGCAGTAATTGAAGTTACTAGCTCCGGTAGAGAGGTCCCTATTGCAACAATTGTTAACCCTACTAATGTTTCACTCATACCGAGGGAGTACGCAATTTCTGTCCCATTGTTAACGACCAAATTCCCACCAAAAATAATGGCCGCCAGACCTAAAATCGAAATGAATATATTTTTACCCCACGTAATGTCTTTAGGAGTAGTTATATTTTCTTTATTCTGCCTACTTTTTAGACCAATTTCAATGACATAGTACAGAAATATAGATAAAAATAATAAAAAGACAAGACCATCACTACGAGTAAGTAAATTACTATCAAAACCCTGTAATGCCACATCACTCATAAGAATGAGCAAAGTAACACTTGCAAGTAATGTGAAAGGGATTTCTTTTTTTATGGTTTCACTTTGTACTTTCAATGGATATAAAAAGGCTGTAACACCGACCACAAGTGTGATATTAAAGATATTGCTTCCAAGTACATTCCCTAGTGAAACATCTGCACTTCCTTCAAGTGCCGCAATAATACTAACAGTAGCCTCAGGTGAACTTGTACCAAATGCCACAATCGTTAACCCAATTAAAATGGGCGGGACTCTTAACAACCTAGCAATGTTGGAAGAACCGTCAACAAAAAGATCAGCCCCTTTAATCAATAATGCGAATCCAACAAGTAATAAAATATAAGTCATCATAAGTACTCCTTCATTTTCTTTTATGTATAGTTTATTTCTTATTCTTTTCTCCCCACTCCTATTCATACCCTCTTTCGGAGGGGATTAAAATATAGCATTGGGTAATTAATATAAAAAATATCCTTCTGATGAAAAAAATAATCAAATTGGGCACGTCAAAAAATTGTATAATATCTTTAAAAATATGATCTCTGTTTGCTTTTGTAATTGCATTTGCTACCCTGTAGAAGGAGGAAAACATGATTATGCCCATTTTAAAATCCGAGCGCCAAGAGTATAATGCAATTGTTTTCTTGAGCAAGACGAATGCAAAAATTTGTCTATTACGCTAGCTTGAGGCTTTTTATAATTGAAACATAATGTTCTTTTAAAGACTAAAATAACCATCAAAAAACCCCATCCAAATGAAGTTTGGATGGGGAGGAACATTAAATCTTAATATCAACTTTCCCTTTTTCTTTCAAGTCATCAACATGTTGAGCAAGTACTTCTTGTTGTTTTTGCTGTTGGATAGATGCTTTAATTTGTTCTTCTACATCTTCAAGTTTTGGCACTTCTTGATCGGCACCTTCACTTTGTGTTTTTACTTCTTCATACGCTTTTTTGATTTCATCTTCTGATACTTCGCCAGTAGGTACTTCTTTTTCAACGTATTGGTTGAATTGAATGCTATCAGCGATTTGTGCTTTTAATTCTTTTTCATCTAATTTAGATTGTTCTAGAGCAGCTGCAAAGGCTTTTTCATCTTCAAACTGACCTTTTGTCTGCTCAAATTGTTCATTGATATCTTCTTCAGAAGCTTTAATCCCTTTTTTATCTGCTTCTTGAAGGATAAGTGCTTGTCCAACAAGGCTATCAATTACTTGAGTCTTCATTTGTTCAGATGTTTCTTTAGTGGTTGGGTCTTGACCCATTTGTTGCATTTGCCCTTGTAGTGTAGTAAGTGTCAAATTATAATCAACACCTAAGATTTTTTCATCATTCACTACAGCAACAGTTGAATCATCCTCAACCATTTGTTCGTCTAATTTCTTCTGCATTTCTTCTTGTTTTTTCTTATCTTCAGCAGATAGTTCAGTGTTTTGCCCTTCGTCCTTCTTCTCAGCATCTTTTGCTTCTTCGTCTCCTCCACAAGCGGCTAAGAAAAGCACCATCAAACTTGTCATTAATAAAACTTTCCATTTCTTCATAATCAATCTCCTTCCTGCAAGCAGAATGATTTTTTGATTAAAATCATCTAGTGCGCATTATATAGTATGTTTGGCTAAAAAGAAACCAATAGACCCTCCAATTATGCGATGTAATCAAATTGAAAAATCAATAAAAATTTTAACTATTTACATATGATACCAGCAAAACAAGAGATTAGCCATTCTTTTCATATTAAAAAGGAAAAAATGCCTGTTCTTTTATTACAAAAGTAACAAAAATTATAAGAATTTTCAGAGGGAATATCACATACTTAAACCTAGATAAGATATGATAGAAAGTAGAAGGATAGAGGATATGCAAATTGCTTTCTTTGCGCGACTTGCACATTTCAACCAACCCCATCTTTTTCTATCCCTATCAAAGTAAAAATAATCAACAGCAATAATTAATAAGAGAAAAGTAATAATACCTAACAAATTCATTGCTAATAGACCTCCTAAGTTAGAATGTATTCTTCTATAATTATATGGAAGGGTTCTACTATCTATGAAGCTTAAGCAAAAGAATGAATGATAAGGCGCAAAATGATATCGAATATTAGTGATGCTTTCATTATTCACGATATATTGCTGACGCGTTTAGTGAATATAATGATTCTTCATCTAGTTCCTTAGATGAAACAATGGCAGAAGGAAAAGAGGCAATAGAAAACGGTGAACAAAGTTTAAACAGCTCTCATCAAGATATGCCAGTAGCCGTGGTCAGTTTTCTAATCTTGACTAACGAGCTCTATTCAAGACGCTAAGATTAAGGAGGAGACAGGATGAATAAAAAAACGAAGATTTGGATGCAGCGTAATGCTCGTCCACTTGAATTGGCACGATGGGAATACCTATTTGATGGAGGGTCACGAGAAAGGGTCATTCAGTATTTAGCGTCCTACCAAAACGAAGATGGAGGTTTCGGCAATGGATTGGAACCCGATTTCTGGCTGCCAGATTCTTCGGCTATTGCTACATGGTCAGCGTGCCAACAATTAATAGAAGTGAATGCGACTAAGGATGAAAAGATGGTAAGGAATCTCGTCAACTATTTATTACTTTCTTATAATAGAGAAGCGGAACTTTGGCTCACAGTAACACCAGAACATAACCTTTATCCCCATGCCCCTCATTGGCAATATACAAAAGATGTTCAATCTAGGTGGATGTATAATCCATCAGTTGAATTAGCTGCCTATTTGATACATTGGTCGAACGAGGAGAGTGAAGCAAATAAGTTGGGATGGCAAGTAATTGCAAAAGCCTTCACCTATCTGCAGCAAGCGGAAGACATGGGGTTTCATGAGATTAATAATTATCAGAAGGCAGCTAACTTATTACAGGACAAAATGGGTGATTCCAAAAAAGTGCTTGCTAAAATCCATCAACTAGCAGAGGGAGCGATGAACAAATTACCAGATACATGGGGGAAAAGTTATGGCGCACTACCACTAGATTTAATTCATAATAAAGAGGACCTTCTATATCATCAATATCGCAATCTTGTAGAAGAAAATATTGTTTACCTACATAAAACAATTACAACGGAGGGGGTATGGAACCCTTCTTGGGATTGGGGAGACGATCAGTTGAATTTTGCTGTAGCTAAACAACAATGGATAGGCATTATTGCCATTAATAATCAGCAGAAATTACAGATTTTTCAATAAAATCTTTTGCTTCATAGGGGTTGTACATATGAACACGGATAAAAACCAATCCATTCTATCATATATTATGAATCTATTAACTACACTCACTTGCTTACTTATTCTACTAAATGTTTTCCTTCTAAGTAGTGTTGGTTTTGATTTATACGCATGGAAGCAGTCATATCAGTCATGGGTTTATCTTTACTGCATCATTTATGCTCTACTTGTTGCTGTGGTCATTGACGGGTTTTCGATTAAATTATCTTTATCCATATCAGCTCAGACCATCTTTTATACAGTCGCTGGCTTTATAGCTTTCTTTCCTCTTACGGGAATCAGCTTTTTTACCTTTTTCGCAGGTGTTTTCGCTGCATTTATAGCTGTTATCTTTTTCTTTTGCTATAAAATCGTGAAACACTATCATAAAAAGCTATGGGTAATTGTTCTACTTTTTCCCATGTTAGTTGCATTATCCACCATAGATTATACAGAGAAGAAAGACTGGCATGAACAAACGTCAGAAAACTCATTTTCTGCTCAATTTACTCATTTTAATGGTATGCACCCTATTCCTATTTCACTTGCCCGTGGTGAGATAGTCTACATAACCATTCAATTTTTACCTGAAAATGAGGGTGGCTATGGTTATTATATTTTAGACGAAAAAAATCAAGATGTGTCTTATCAGATGATAGAGGCAATCGATCAAGACGTGAACAATTTTCAAATCTATCTTACAGCAGATACAACAGGTCAATATCGTGTTTTCGTAACCGGTTCAGATTTAAAAGGGAGAATAAAAGTCAATTGGGAAGTGAAGTGATTACTGAGTGAGGTTAAGGCAAATGGCCGTTGCGTTTTTAACCAATCGAAATGGTGAAGTTTTACTATTACAAAAACCTTCCACGCACGCATTTCTTCCAGGGAAACTCGTTCCAATCGGTGGTCATATGGAGCCAGATGAGCTAAATGACCCAGAACGAGCGATTATAAGAGAAGTGCAGGAAGAGACTGGACTTATTTTAGAAAAACTACAGTTAAGGTATATTGTCCATAGATTAAAAGCAGATGAAAATGAGATAAGGGTTCAATATGTCTTTTTTGCAAGCTTAAAGGAGAATGGACCAATTATTTCAGGTGAGGAGGGAGAATTGTGCTGGATCAGGATGAAAAATTTGGAAAGAGAAAACGTTTCTGAAACGTCGAGGGCCATTGCCAGTCATTATAATGAACACCTGGAAAATGAATTAATCTATACCGGCACAATGAAATCAGACAACGGCAAACCCACTATTACTTGGAGTGTACTAGAAGATTGGTTGTAGGAAAGGACGGCATACATGACTAAAGAATTCTTGAAAATCTTTGATGAACATTATAACGAAATTGGTATAGCAACAAGAGACGACGCGCACGACAATGGCTATTGGCATGAAGTCTTTCATTGTTGGCTACTAAGTCAGGAAGGAGAAACAGACTACCTCATTTTACAGATCAGAAGTGCGCAAAAGAAAGATTATCCTAATTTGCTAGATATTACTGCTGCAGGGCATTTATTAGCGGATGAAACCATTGAAGATGGAGTTAGGGAAGTAGAGGAAGAGCTAGGCATCAATGTCTCTATAAAACAACTTTCCTCAATTGGTATGCTTCGCTATGCCATTGAAACCGAAAAGATGAAAGATAGAGAGCATGCACATGTTTTTTTATATCGTGGATTATTCAACTGGGATCAATTTTCTCTTCAAGAAGAAGAAGTAGCCGGCTTGGTTAAAGTAAAATGGACTGATTTTTGCCGATTATGGGTGGGGGAACAAGATACGATTCCCATTATAGACCGATCTATCTTAGATCCTAGGCAAAGTGATGAGCTGAACACTAATATCACTCAAGCACACTTTGTTCCGCATCCGCCTTCGTTTTATCAAGATGTCATCAGACTGATTCAACCATTACTAGTAAAATAAAGGAGGTAGTTGATGGCTTTCAAAATTGAATTATTTGTAATAGACTTGCACCAGTCGATTCATTTTTATCAAGAAATATTAGGATGTAGCCTTATGAAACAAGGGGAGAATAGTGCCTTGTTTAAGAATGAGGATACTTTTCTCTTACTCACAGGAGAATCCATTCTAGACGAGGACCATTACTTCAGAAAAAGGAATTTAGCAAATAAGGGAGTGGGCGTTGAGTTGATTCTAAGTGTGGATGACGTCAATGATTATTACGAGCAAATCACAAAAGTCGCACCAAAAGTCATAGAAACTCCTATTAAACACCAAAGTTGGGGGGCAACTGATTTTAGAGTCATTGACCCAGATGGATATTATATACGGGTAACTTCAAAAGGATAGACCTCTAGTACAGTTGAATATTCGTCTTATAAAAATTTTAGAGGGAAGAGAAACATGCAAAAAGTAGTTGAGGGGATCAATCATTGGATAAAAACATTACCAGATGAGTATAATTCTATGTCAGAATTAGAAATTTCTAATCGACCATTACCAAATAAATGGTCTAAAAAAGAAATTTTAGGACATTTATGTGACTCTGCGATAAATAATATTCAAAGGTTTATAAAAATTCAGTATGAAGAACAAGTGTATGTTATTCAATCATATAATCAAGATCAATGGGTAAAGGTTCAGAATTATCAAGATAGACCGCTGGGTGAAATAGTAAACCTTTTTCAGACATTAAATAAGCAAATTCTCACTATTGTTAAAAATGTTCCTAGCGAAAGCCTATCTAAACTTTGTGACATAGGCAATAATCAACATGAGACACTCGAGTGGCTTATTCAAGATTATCTTTCGCATATGGAACACCATATTCACAATCAAATTTTAATTAAAAATAACAATTGATAAATTTAGTTCTTATTAGAGAATAGGGCGCATTTTCGGAGGAAGGAGTGTGCTCCTTTTACATCTATGTATTTATAACAAAATCCAGCTAATGTACTGTCTAGGGATTAGCTGGTTTTTACTATTAATTGAAATAATGATTTAAGAGACTTTTAATAGGTAGTCGCTAACCCATATCAAGTTCAAAAGTTCCGTATGTATTTTTTTTATGGTTATTCCCTTATGAATGAATTATTTTTTATAATAAACTCGTTTTAATCCAATTTGAGTAGAATAAAATGAATAATATTATTATTCTATAGGAGGAACTATTTTTGGATTCTACATTTAAACAAAGTCGTTTACCCATGATATTAGGAGTAACGTCTATATTATTACCATATATCGGGATTATAGTTGGAGTATTCGGGATTTTGACTTCTTCAAAGGTAATGAAAGACAGGGAATACATTGAAGAAACTAAATGAGCATCAAGGGGTAGAATCCTTAGTATAATTGGAGTTTGCATTCAAATTATCCTTATTATTTTATTATGTTTATCGATTATATTTTATTACATTTTACATAGCATCTGATTCTAATAAAACAAGAGTATTTCTTGACAAATAAATATACAGCACCTATACAATCTAGTAGACATAACGTCACAATATTGGCAGTTACAAAAACCAGAACCCATGTGGAATTTGGCTTTTTCTTTGTGCTTTTGTTGGCCTAGTATATTATACATGTTAAGAAACAGTGATAAGGCACGGACGATTCGTTCTTTTTAAAGAACGAATGAAAACATGAATAAAACTTTCGTCACCTCCCGCTTTTGCTGCCTTTTTCTTAAGAAAAAAGCCACCTTAAGGTGGTTAATCAACGTTTGGGGTGATTTTCACTAAATACAAATGAAAATTTCTATTAATTGTTATGCACCCGTTTTTTTATCATTTTTATTCAACCTTTTTCTTTTTGTCTTCTTTCCAACCTATCCAAATAGCTACGGCTAAAGCAAATGCCACTCCAATATAAGCCATTCACTAACCCTCCTTTTTGGAAAATGCCCTGTTTGTTTACTAATTTTCAGCAAAGCTGTTGAAAAATCTACATTTTAACAGTAACACACCTTTCATAAATATTACGAAACAATTGTAGGAAAGGTTTCATTAAAGGGGTACTGCCGACAAAACGCAGATATTATACGCTAAGACATTTTTTGGATATAAAAACCCTGATTTTTCTACGCTAAGCAGAAGGATCAGGGTTTAATATTTTTCTTCGTATTCTTTTGGTTTCACATTTTCCAAATAATGTAATGTTAAACTAACGAGCAGTTTGTTTAATAAGCCATCTATATTTTATTTATAGTACCTTTTTCCAAATAACAACAAAAGCCAAATCAAAAGAAACCATATAAATATAAAAGGAAAATTATCAAAAAAGGCTTTAATTATTGACGTTGTTCCAAATAATAGAGAAAATACCCCGATGTGACGAACAAATTTTTGTTTATCTACTACTCTTTCTTCTTTAAATGACGGAATTAAATAATACAAATTTCTGTTCCAAATTAAATAAGAGAATACGTAGAACATTACTCCCAAAAATAAATGAACAAATTGTGGCAGTTCCATCCCATCCTCCTAAACAATAATTTCTTCATGAGCCCCAGTTAGTGATACCATCATAAATTTTTCTTCCTTTTATCAACCTTATCCATAATAAAGTATGAAGAATAGAAAAATATAAAGTAAATAGCGAGTTTTGCTATCTTATTCTCTACCTTAAATATATCAATTAAAAACATAGCAATAACAGCAACTATTCCAGCAACTAAAGCTCTTATGATAATGTTCAATACAGAAAATCTCCTTTCTCAACCCTAAATTCCATTTAAATTTTACGGTTGAAAAGAATACAAGCCCCTATTACTTCAATTTAACCATTTATCTAAATGTAAAAATCTTTGTTATGGAGTAGTACCACCTTTTATTACATAATAAAATCCAAAGTCAGTTTTTTTTAAGTACCACATGTTCCCGTACATTCCTCTCAATACTTCGGGCTTAAGCCATTCGTGAGGTGAATATCCATCTACCTCGTACATATAACTATCGTATTGTTGGTCATATCCACGTTCGTCAATGTCAGCAATTAAAGTTTGTATTGGATGAAACCGTAATAAGAGATTTCCGCGTATCAATAATTCTGGCGAAAAACTTGTAGGAATAAAAAGTGCCAGTACGCAAATTAGGAAATAATAACGTCTTTTTAAAATTTTCCTCTTCATTAAAACAACCCCCAAAACTCACTAACCCCTTAACTTTACCATAAAAATCCAAATACTCCTTCTACCAAACTGCTCTGATCTTTAACAAAAACAAAACGACCAGCTCCGCCACTGATCGTAAACCTTGTTGAATATTCGCCGGATATTGTTCACTAACGAAATCCCGCAATCTGGCTACTGAATATTTCAGGATATTGTTCACCAACTCAACTGTTCAAATTTTAAAAGTCACAAAGAAACGTCGCTTTCTTAACAGATAAGAAAACGACGTTTTTATTATCAGCTACTTCAACTTATCTGTTGAATAGTATATTTGTACTGCGCAGCAAATAACTTTGTCTTACAGAAGTACATCTAATTTACTTGGCATTAACTAACTACTTTCCAATTCGCTGTTTGCCTTTTTCAGTTACCGCACTTTTCTAGTCATCTTCTTATTATTATTAACGGATTTGAAACGCAATACTGACCAATCCTCATCAATAGCTAAATATCCGTGTTGAACATTCGCATCCGTGGCCATCCTACTAAGAGTAATCCAACAAATACTATTACTATTCTTTTCATGAACTATTACCATTTCTGGACTATTCTTCCGAAATGATAATCCCTTCTTCCACTAACTAGTTAGCGAAAGAAGCGACTGCTCTATTGAACAATCGCTCCCGTTGAATAAGGATGAAGCATTACTATATAAGTAAAATCAACTTAATCTAGACACGATAATGTTTAACGCTGTCCAAGATGATGTAATGATTCACTGACCCTCTGTCCATATTCTGTATAAATTAATTGTTTTTACAGACACTATTAAAAACGGTTAAAGGATATGTTACGAATGACAGAGCGTCATAATAATGATAACTTCCCAGGTTATGAAAAAATTAAATCCATTCTTAATGAATCACCCGATTTGATGTGTCGAAAGCTTGAAGTTGGACAAGAGGGGATTCATATTATTTTCATGAAGAATTTAATTAAGCCAGAGATTCTAAATGAATATGTCATTAAATATATTGAAGAACTTTCTATAGAATACTTACATTACACCTATTTAATGAAAAACATACCTATAGAAGAAATAAAGGTAAATTTAGAGGAACAAGAGGTAATCTCTTCCCTATTAAATGGATTTGCTTATATTTATTTTTTAGATGAGAAAAAGGCATTCATTGTGAACTGCGCAAACCCCATTGAACGCTCTATTGAGAAAGCAGAAACAGAATCGTTAGTATATGGACCTAAAATTTCGTTCACTGAATCATTAACTTCTAACGTTAAGATAATCAGACAAAATCTAAATGATTATAATTTGTGCACGGATGAAATAAAGATTGGGGAACGCGTTCAAAAGCAAATAAGAATTGTATATATAAAAGATATTGCGAACGATGACACTCTTCAGACACTTAAGGACAGGATTAAACAATTAAGTACGGATAATATAATTGACAGTTCCGTTTTGGCTCAATGCCTAGAAGATAATCATTACTCTTTATTTCCACAATTTATATTAACAGAGCTGCCCGATCGATTCATCTACTCGATTTTAAACGGGCGAATTGGTGTTTTTATAGATGGTAGCCCAGTAGGGATTATAGGTCCTGCTAATTTTTTCTCATTTTTCGAATCAACAGAAGATATCTATTTGAGATGGTCTTTAAGTACATTTATTCGTTTTATCCGATTATTTGCTATGGTAGGTTCTCTTTTTTTAACAGCCATTTATGTGGCTGCCATGACTTATCATTTTGAACTCATACCATCTAAATTGTTAATTATCATTGGACAATCACGTTCACAAGTTCCTTTTCCGCCCTTATTAGAAGCACTCTTACTAGAATTGTTAATTGAGTTACTTAGAGAAGCTGGTGCCCGCCTTCCTTCAAAAGTAGGACAAACAATGGGAATTGTAGGAGGTATTGTCATTGGCCAAGCAACGGTTGAGGCAGGGTTAACTAGCAATATTTTAATTATCATTGTTGCATTTAGTGCAATAGGGGCATTTTCGGCTCCTATTTATGAAATGGGCACTGCAGTCAGAATTGCTAGATTTCCAATCATTATTTTAGCAGGTGTTTGGGGGTTAAATGGAATCATTTTCGGTATATGTATTCTAATGGTTCACTTGTTAAAATTAACTTCTTTAAATAAACCTTATCTTGCACCTCTATATCCGCTAAGAATGAAAGATTTGCAATATTTTTTAATACGTCTCCCCCACCATTTTTATATGAGGCGGCCGTTAGTAAATCGACCAAAAGACTCCATTCGCCTAAAGGAGCGATTAAGAAATATAACAGATTTAGATGAATTTTGAGGTGCAAAATGAAATCAAATATACGTTTTGTTAACGCCTTTATGGCGTTTTATATTATACACACTTCGCAAATTGGTATGGGAATTCTTGGAGTTCCAAGAATTATGTATCTAGAATCAAAAAAAGATGCTTGGATATCCATTTTACTATCTGGTTTATTCGTTAGCTTGATTACATGGTTAATGATTTCTATCCTAAAAAAAAATGAAGGTGATACTCTTTTTGAAATTCATGAACATATATTCGGACGCTTGATTGGTAGTATTTTTAACTTCCTTATTGTCATTTACTTTATTGCCGTAAATTATTCGATCACCATTAGTTATGTCGAGTTGTCACTAACATGGGGATATGAAGGTGTCTATGAATGGGTCGGAGTATTGGCTTTATTAATATTATCCATTTATGCTGTATCCAGCGGATTTAGAGTAGTGACCGGTGTTTGTTTCTTATCCTTTTTATTGACTATATGGCTGCTATTTGTTGTGTACCAACCACTTCAAACCATAAACCTAACTAGGATTTTACCTATTATGACGACAACTCCTTCAGAAATTATGAAAGGAGTTTTCAAGAGCAGTTATACAATGTTAGGTTTCGAGACTTTACTTTTTATTTTTCCATTTATAAAGGAGAAAAATAAACTACAGCTGTTTAGTCAAATAGCTGTCTGGTTTACGACCATTCTTGTTTTAATAACAACTGTTGTTTCTATTTTATTTTTTAGCGCGAAAGAATTAGAGAAGAATGTATGGCCTGTTGTCAGCATGATTAGCACGGTCCATTTTCCATTTATTGAGCGCTTTGAATTTGTTGCGGTTCCATTATGGATTTTAGTTATTTTTCCAAACCTATGTATCACTCTATATATTTCTTCCAAGGGTATTAAACAGATTTTTTATATAAAACAGAAATATGGAATATGGCTCATCTCCATTATCCTTTTTATCTGCAGTTTTTTAATTACTAAAAGAGTAGATAATAATTATTTTTTTGATCAAATTGGCAAAATAGGATTTTTCCTGTGGTTTATCTATCCGATTTTCTTGTATGGAATAACCATTATAAAATCAAAAATCAATACTCGTTCCAGACGGAGTTGAAAGAATGAAAAAAATTGTTATTCTGCTGTGTTCTCTTCTTTGTACTGCATGTATGGCCCCTGAAAAAATAATAGAAATGCAAGGGATTTCAACGATTATTGGTTTTGACTTGCTTGATGACAATACATACAAAGGCACTATCAGTTTGTTACAATTTGACCGAAAAGAAGAAAAGACGAGTGTAACCCTTTCTGCTGACGGAACGACTAGTAAACAAATCAGACAAAAACTAGAGGAACAGACAAGCCATGACATTACGTCTGGTCAATTAAGGACCATACTGTTTAATAAAAATATGGCAGAAACAGGAATTTCTTCTTTTCTGGATACAATGCAACGAGATAGCATTATCAGTTCTTTAATCTTTTTGGCCATTACTGATAATGCTGAGGAGACGATTAACAATACAAACTATGAAGAATATCCCGAAATGGGATCCTATATTTATCAACTATTGGATAAACACGAAAAGAAAGAAATGTTAGTCAACTCCAACTTACATGATTTTATAACCACACAATATGAAATTGGTATCGATCCTACCCTACCCATTATAAAAAATGCAAATGGGGTAGCACCTTCTATAGATAGTGTTGCATTATTCAAAGAAGATAAAATTGTTGGGTCTATTTCGTTGATAAACACCCTTTACATAAAATTATTCACAAATAATAAGGCATTTTTAGGTGATATAACTGTAGAGATTGCTGCTGAAGAACTAGAGAAAAGGGGGATGGCCGAACTCAACCTTCCTAAAAGTGATATTTATAAGATTACACTTCATCCAATAAAGTACAAAGGAAACATTGAAATAAAGAACGAAGAATTGGTTCATTTAAATGCAACGATTTCCGTTTCAACATTAGAATTTCAACCATCTATTTCTGTGAAAAATAAAGATTCACTAAACAAAATGGAGCAACTAATTGGTGAAGCCCTAAACAAAGAATTTGGATATATACTTGAGGAATTAAAAAATTTAAATACGGATCCCATTGGCATCGGAAGAAAAATAAGAAGTGTTAGAAAATATTCCCATTTAACTGAGGGAGATTTAAGACAAAAATATTCAGCACTAAAGATAAAACCAAATATAAAGGTAGAAATTAAGCGAACTGGATCAGTTGATTAACATGTTTTTAGGAACAAAATCGCTAACTCGACTTAACCACGACCCAAGTGTTGATTATTCACTGGGTCTTTTTTGTCGCATGGTACCATTGCAAAAAGGACAGACTACTTCCACTTCTTCATTTTCTTCCAAGTCAAAATGAAATTCTTCTACAACATAATCTGGAAACGTAATCAATACATCTAAAATAATAAATTCTATTTCTTCATTTAAGCCGAATGAGATGAGCCTTTAGTTTTCTATTCGGATAAAGCATTTTTCATAAATATCTATTGTTTCAATTTGTAGATTATTTAAATCAATTTTCAACTCATCCTCACGCTCTTCATCTTCTTCACCCAACCAACAAATATAGATTTCACAATAATCACCTTGTGGAAGTAACTCTTTTAGTAGGTTACATAAATAGAGAAAAGTCTTTTTGGATTTTTCGTAGTTATGTGGTGAATGAATCTTTTGAAATTCATTCATTTGCCAAATAGGATGACCATTTTCAGAAACTTCATAAATATAGGGCGTAGTAAAATGCTTCTGCTTAACTACATTACGACTTTCTTCATCTGAAAAAACATAACCAATTTCAACTTCATCCTCTGTATAATATTTATTAAGTTTTAATGCAAAATTTAAACCAATATAGGTTGCCATACTCATTTTCATAAACTCCTTGTTATTGGGTGACTTTCATATATTCCCTCATTGTTTATTCAAAGCTTCTTCAAGTAACGTCTGTCCGTTAGTGTAAGTACACCTTTTCACAATCTCCTATATATCTTAACATAAATATCCATTTCCTCTATATAAAAAAATACCAAAAACGACCGTTTTTGGTTGTAGAAAAGAGATTATCTAAAAATATTCAAAAACTACTTAAAACACATAACCAAAAATATAACCAAAATCAAATTACTAATATATCTATTTAAATACCCTTTTTGGTATAGTAAATGTATTAAGTAAGGGGGGATTTGTGTTGAAATTTGGATATGCACGGGTAAGTACGCAAGATCAGTCATTGTCATTACAACTGGATGCTTTGAACCATTATGAAGTGGAACAGATTTTTGAAGAAAAAGAATCAGGTAAGAGGAAAAACCGTCCTCAATTGGACGAGCTACTTAAAGTTCTGCGTAAGGGCGACACAGTAGTTGTCTACAAATTAGATCGTATCAGTCGAAGTACCAAACATTTAATTGAACTCATGGAGCAGTTTGAAGCTAAGGGAATTCATTTCGTGTCTATTCAAGATAAAATTGACACAACAACAGCTATGGGGCGATTCTTTTTCAGAATGTTAGCCAGCATAGCCGAATTAGAACGGGACATCATTAGTGAACGAACTAAAGATGGACTGGTAGCTGCTAGAGCTAGGGGAAGAAATGGAGGTAGACCGAAGGTTGAACCTAAAAAAATCATGCTTGCCATGAAGATGTATGAAAGTAAAGACTACTCCTTATCTCAAATTAAAGAAGCCACAGGAATAGGAGCAACAACGTTATATCGTTACTTAGGAACGAAAGAAAAATCTGGCAAGGAGGTATAACATGAGAGGGAAAGAACTGTTAACCTCCGATCAGCGAAATATGTTTGTGTCTATTCCCGATGATATGAATGAGCATGACATAGAAATGCACTATACTTTTACCTCAGAAGATCTTGGATTTATTAATAAGCACCGAAGAGACCATAATCGCTTAGGGGTTGCTTTACAGCTCGCTGTCCTTCGGTATCCGGGTTGGACTTTATTTCAGATTAAAGACATTCCCAGCCCAATACTCGATTATATTGCAAAACAAATTGATGTCTCCCCTCAAGAATATACCCAGTATGCAAAACGGGTAGCAACTCGAAATGAACATCTAGAGGAACTTCGGCAACATTATGGCTACCAAAACTTATCCTTTGGGGCATATCGAATAATTGCACAATTTACTCTTAAACTCGCTCTTGAGAACGGAAATACAGACTACTTGATTCGCTCAACAATTGAAGAATTGCGAAGACAAAAAGTAATTTTGCCAGCACTGACAACAATAGAAAGGATTGTATGGGAAGCTCGTCAACGGGCAGAAGAACGAATTTTTAAATCTATCATCTCTACATTAAGTGAATCTCAAAAACAAAAGTTAGATCACTTACTTGATGTAAGTTCCACCAATTCAAAGACACCCCTTGCTTGGTTGCGAGAAGTTCCCGGTCAATCTTCTCCAGATGCCTTCTTAAAGGTTATAAAACGTCTTCAAGTCATACGAACTTTGCAACTTAATGTGGATATTAAAGAAATTCATCCAAATAGGGTCTTACAGCTAGCACGATTGGGTTCCAAATATGAACCCCGTTCATTCCGTAGATTTAAAGAGAATAAGAAATTTGCGCTTTTAGTTTTACACCTCCTACAACTTAGCCAAAACCTTACTGATCATGCCTTTGAGATACATGATCGGCAAATTAGCCTATTGTTATCAAAAGGACGTAAAGCTCAAGAAGAGATTCAGAGGTTAAATGGTAAATCAGTTAATGAAAAGGTTATTCACTTTGCAGATTTGGGAACAGCATTGATTCAAGCAAAAGAACAAGGGAAGGACCCATTTGAAGCCTTAGAAGCTATTATGCCTTGGGAGGACTTCGTAAACTCAATAGAAGAGGCGAAGCAATTATCACGCCCAATGGATTACGATTACTTAGACTTACTAAAATTTCGCTTTAACTACTTACGTAAATATACTCCAACATTGTTAGAAGCCCTAGAATTCACTTCTACAAAATCAGGAGAGCCATTGCTTCAAGCTATTGAGACCATTAAAGAGATGAACAAAAATAATAAACGAAAAATTCCAGAAGGAGCTCCTTTGGACTTTATCTCGAATCGCTGGCAAAAGCACGTTTATGATGATGATGGTAATATAAATCGCCAATATTATGAGATGTCTGTTCTTACCGAGTTAAGAAATCTTGTACGCTCAGGTAACGTTTCTATTAAAGGAAGTCGTCAGCATCAAGATTTTGATAATTATTTAGTGACAAAAGAAGCATGGGAGCAAAACAAGCACCTTAATGGACTTACCGCACCACCTTCTGTTGATGAATACTTAAAATTGAAAATAGATGCATTACATAATCGGCTTGAATGGATTAAAGCGAATATCACAGAATTAGATGGGGTTAATTTTGAAGACGGACGGCTGCATCTCCATCGTTTGGAGAAAAACGTTCCAGAAACAGCACGAGAATATAGTTTATCTCTATATCAACTGATACCTCGTGTGAAGTTGACAGATTTGCTTATGGAAGTAGCAAGTTGGACGGGATTCGAAAAGCAGTTCCTCCATGCTTCTACGCTGAATCCACCGAAAGAAGAAGAAAAGCCTGCGATCATGGCAGCGATTATGGCTATGGGAACAAACATCGGTCTTACTAAGATGGCAGAAGCGACACAAGGGGTTTCTTACCGGCAAATGTCCACAGCCTCACAATGGCGTTTATATGAAGATGCTATGAATAAAGCACAAGCCGTTATGGTGAATTTTCAACACCAGTTAAACTTGTCGTCGTACTGGGGCGATGGTACAACTTCTTCTTCAGATGGAATGCGTGTTCAAGTAGGAGTTTCATCCTTACACGCTGATGCAAATCCACATTACGGCACAGGGAAAGGAACAACCATTTATCGGTTTGTTAGTGACCAATTTTCTAGCTTCTATACGAAAGTGATTAATACAAACGCAAGAGACGCTGTTCATGTTATAGATGGTTTATTGCATCATGAAACCGACTTGCATATTGAAGAACATTATACAGATACGGCTGGTTATACGGATCAAGTATTCGGATTAACTAATTTGTTAGGATTTCGATTTGCCCCAAGACTACGAGACCTTGCAGATTCAAAACTTTATTCATTTGAAAAACCAGACCAATATCCAGAAATGGAGAAGTTGCTTCGTGGAAGAATTAACACCAAGATCATTCAGGAAAATTATGATGATGTATTAAGGTTGGCACATTCCATTCGTAAAGGAACGGTCTCTGCTTCTCTCATTATGGGGAAATTAGGTTCTTATTCTCGTCAAAATAGCCTTGCGACAACTTTAAGAGAGATGGGTCGCATAGATAAAACCTTGTTTATATTAGATTATATTTCTAGCGAAACATTGCGTCGGCGAATTCAACGTGGATTAAATAAAGGAGAAGCTATGAATGCATTGGCACGAGCTATTTTCTTTGGGAAACATGGGGAACTTAGAGAAAGAGCATTACAAGATCAATTACAGCGTGCCAGCGCCTTAAACTTAATTATTAATGCTATTAGTATTTGGAATACCGTGTATCTATCACAAGCAATTGAACATTTTAAAAATACAGGAAAGTATCAAGAGGAATTGCTCCCACACATATCACCATTAGGATGGGAACATATAAACTTTCTAGGAGAATATTCATTTATACCTGAGATTTTGAACTCAATACATTCCCTACGTCCACTTAGGGTTTTCATATCCAAAAAATGTCTTAGCGTATAATATCCGCGTTTTGTCGGCAGTACCCCTTAAAGGGGTATTAACAGAAAAAAACTACCTTAAAGCGACGGTCATTCCGCTTCTTATTTGGTCAATTTTATTCAGCTTTTCCTCCCCAAATCTCTTTCACTAAAAGTTTGGCCATCAATGAATCTGTTTAAACATACCTCTTCTCTATCTCTCTAAGACACTATAACACTGTCTTAAAGCAAACGGACGAAATGTGAGGGGGTTGTTTTGATTAAAGAAGAGGAGAAAAAGAAAAACTCGTTAAAAAAAGAGAAATCAAACCAACAATTTTCATTGAATAAAAAATTGTTTTTTCCGATTGTCTTACTTCACCAATCAATTAGTAAAAGATATTGTAGAAATACTTTGCGAAACAGATTGCATTCAAGAAAAATAATGGAATATTTATCGGAATTTTTTAAAGGAGATTACCAATTTTCTTATACAACCTTCTTTGGACACCTTAAAAGAGAGTCTCTACATGCATAATGAATCTGTTCATATTGCTGCCTAATAAGATCCCATTTAATTGATCTACTGCAGAAGAATCACTTCCTCTATTGATGTTATTCACGATAATTTACGGGTCCGACTGGATCGCAACAGTCCCACTCACCATCAATATAAAAAGGATTGTTTTTGGCCTTGAGAAAAGTATCCTTATTTAAGGTTGGATACCTGCTGCACACCAAGGAGGTGCAGGAGTCGCTGTTATTGTCATCTTTGAGCAAACTTGCTCCTATACCAATGCATTACTTGGAGCAGGAAGACTATCCTTTTTAGTTAGCCTTTTTGTGATTGTGATAAAAAAACAACAGCGCCTTTTAAGAGCCACTTAATAAATATTTATTTTCATCAACAGAAACAAAAAATAGGAAGGTTATGTTTTACTTTTTCACATACCAACGTTCATCTACTCATACAATTAAAAATGTTCAACAGTATATAATGGGAGTGGTGTGCATGGGGGCGAGTGAGTTAACAGGGCGAGTGATTTTTAAAGGTGAACCAGGTTACGACAAAGCTGTTTTGAATTGGAATCCTTATGTTGATACTTTTCCACTTGTATTTGTTTTTGCACAAAATGCAAGAGACGTAAGCCATGCGATAAAATGGGCGCGAGAAAAAAATGTTCCATTACGTGTGAGAAGTGGGCGTCATGCATTAGATAAGAGCCTTTCAGTTGTGAAGGGAGGCATCGTAATTGATGTCAGTGACATGCAAAAGGTGCATTTGAATAAGACAAAGGGTATAGCGACAGTGCAAACGGGTGTTCATGTTGGTCCACTTGTAAAAGGCTTGGCTC
Organism: Cytobacillus sp. FSL R5-0569; assembly: GCF_038007265.1. Lineage (NCBI taxonomy): Bacteria > Bacillati > Bacillota > Bacilli > Caryophanales > Bacillaceae > Cytobacillus > Cytobacillus sp. FSL R5-0569. Next base: position 2,405,768 of record NZ_JBBOWW010000001.1, on the reverse strand, counting down.
GCAATGGCTTTGTTGCTCCCTTTGGAGATAGTCCGACTGTTGGTATTGGTGGCATTACAATGGGTGGTGGGTTTGGTGTACTATCACGATCAATTGGGCTAATTAGCGATAATCTTCTTTCGTTGAAAACGGTTGATGCAAATGGAAATATCATTACTGCCAATAAAAAGGAGAATACGGACTTATTTTGGGCTTCCAGAGGGGGTGGTGGCGGTAATTTTGGCTACAATACTGAGTACACATTTAGTGTACGACGTGCACCTAAAGCCACTACTGTATTTAATATCGTTTGGCCATGGGAACAATTTGAAACAGTTGTGAAAGCATGGCAAAAATGGGCACCATTCGTAGATGAAAGGTTAGGCTGCTTATTAGAGGTCTATAGTAAAATCAATGGTTTATGTCATGCAGAAGGAATATTTCAAGGTTCGAAAAGCGAACTGACAAAATTGCTACAACCTTTAACTAGCGCCGGAACACCTTCGAGAATCGTGATTGAGACCTTACCATATCCAGATGCAATCGATTTCTTAGATCCTGACGAACCCATTCCAGGTCGTTCTGATAAAAGTGTGAAATTTTCTTCAGCTTGGGGTCTAGATATATGGCCAAATGAACCGTATGCGATTATGAGAAAGTTTTTGGAAGAAGCAACAGGTACAGAAGCTAATTTCTTTTTTATCAACTGGGGTGGTGCATTGGGAAGAGTACCAACTGACAAAACAGCTTTCTATTGGCGAGATCCTTTATTTTATGTGGAATGGAATGCAAGTTGGGGACATAAATCACAAGAAGCAGTTAGTATTGCATCTGTTGAAAGAGTAAGAAAGCTTATCAAGCCATATGTAACAGGTTCATATGTAAACGTGCCAGATCAAAATATAAAAAATTTCGGAGAAGCATATTACGGTCATAATTTTGCAAGGTTACGGGAAGTAAAAACGAAATACGATCCAGAAAACTTCTTTCATTTCCCGCAGAGTATACCGCCTTATGATTAATATCAGTTAAAAAACAGCTTACTATGAAGAGCCTTGCTATATCTGAAATAGTAAGGCTTTTCATAGGGATGACTAAAATCATCAATACTTCTGTATGCTGTTCATCTTTTTACATATTGAGGTTGTTTTAACTCTCCAATAAATATTCCGCATAAATGATTCTATTTGATTGCTTTTATCAATTGTTCAGTTGTAAGTATAGTAGCGAACTCTTCATTTAAAGTTGCAAGAGAAATGTTATGTATCGTCTCAGCATCGTAACAGTTATTGTGATGGTCTTTTAAGGCAAATGCTGCCGTTGCATCTGAGATAAGGTAAGTGTTGAAACCTAAGTTCCCACTCATTCTTGTAGTCGTTGATACACAATGGGGAGTAGTTAAACCCACTATTACGACAGATTTTAATTCATTAGACTTGAGAAAGCCCTCCAAGTTGGTACCGATAAAACTACTATTCACCTTCTTAGTTATTACTTCTTCACCTGAAATAGGTTCAACACATTCTTTTATCGAGAACCCTTCATTAGCAGGATGAAAAAGCGAAGGCGGTTGATCAGATTTGTGTTGAATATGTATGACTTGCCACCCTTTTTTTCTCCAAATCGTTAGTATTTTACTCATATTTTCCTCTGCATTTAAGTTGTTACGTTCTCCCCATTTATTATCATCAAACGCTTTCTGGACATCTACAATTATCAAACCCATATTCCCTTGCTCCATGAAAATCCCCCTTGATTCATTAATACTCATTTAATTTTTACATCAGCCAACATGATAAGACAGGCTTTACCTTGTTTCCCCTTTTTAGTTTACATTAACACCAAGTTACATTTATAACAAAACCTAGTAATAAAATATATATTAGCTTGGAGTGTCCATCTGTTTCCAACTATTAAAAAACAAACCAGACCATGCTGCAATGTTTGATTGAAAATATTTACACAATTGTTGAAATGAAAGAGATAACTACACCATTTAGCAGGGAAATAAAGGCTATAAATGATGATGGAGACATTGGGAAAAGTTCCATATATGTATGAAAAAGCTCAATACAGCATTTCTACACAGTCTATTCATTTAGTAAACTTCTTTTATAGTATAGCGTTTAGTATTCTTTACCAAAAATAAAAAAATATCCTTTATCCATTTATATCAATATTTCTTATTAAATATCTAATCATAGAAATAAAACAAGCCCCGAAATTTCCAAATAATATAGGAAATCTCAGAGGCTAGTTTGTCTATTCTGTTTAGTCTGGGTGTTACGCCAAAAAGGTTGGACAAATCCCCAATAATAGAAGATTAATCTACATAACCATCTATAAATTTACTTGCCTCACTATTAAACTTCCACATTACCCCAAATCTATCGACTAACATTCCAAAACTTGCTGACCATGGCGTAGAAGAAATCGGCATAATCACAGTACCACCTTCTGAAAGGCTTTCGAAATATTGTTCATTTATTTCGGGATCAGCGTCAATAATACTAATTAAGAGGGTATTACCATTTGTGATATCACCTGTGACAGCTTGCATAAAAGGCGGAACATCAGAGATCATTAAAATATTCTCCGAAAACTCCATACGAGATTCCATAATCATATTTTGTTCTTTTTTTGTTAATGGGGCATTGGGATTTTGACCGAAGTCGCCAAATTTTACTATTTTTTTGCTAGTTGCTGATAATGCCTTTTCATAAAAGGCCAATGCTTCTTCTGCTTTTCCATCAAATTGTAGATAATTTATTGCTTTCATATTTTATTCCTCCTTTTCATATTTGAAGTATAATAGTACATAAGCGACATATGTTTGTCGTATATCGGAGGAGAATATGAAAAAAATTGAGCGACTTATCTCGATAGTAATGATTTTGTTACAAAAGGAAGTTGTATCGGCTTCAGAATTTAGTCAGCTTTTTCATGTGACGAGAAGAACGATTCAACGTGATATGGAAACATTAAGTTATGCAAAAATCCCTATTTATGCGAAATATGGTGTTGAAGGGGGATATGCGCTAATGGAAGAGTATAAATTTGATAAACGTTTACTAAATCACAAGGATATAGAAAATATACTTATAGCTTTAGCAGGCTTTGAGGGACTGATTACAAATCAAGAAATTCAAACGACTATTCAAAAAATTAGAGGAATGACCAGCACAGATATTTCTCCAAATCTTAATCTATCTTTCTATGATTGGGTTGGGAGAAGGCAATCTAAAGCAGATATTTTATTTATTGAGCAAGCAATTAATAATAATCGGTTATTAAAGTTTGAGTATGTTGACCAAATAGGAAACATAACTTATAGGGTGGTAGAACCTTATAGACTACATTTAAGTGAAATGCATTGGTATCTATTTGGCTATAACTTAGAACGGAAAGACAATCGAACATTTAAGTTGACGAGGATATTAAATATCCAAAAAGGCGGTTATTTTGATGCAAGAATTAATCAGGAATACAAACATGAAAGACAACACAATAAAGAAAAAACAATGGTTAATGTACATCTATCAATAGATGTTGCTGTAAGGGATCAATTTATCGATAGATATGGGAAAGATGCCGTTAAGAAAGAAGCTGGAACAAGTTACGTTGCAACAATTGAATTGCCTGAGAATCAATATGCTTATCAATTTTTGGCTGGATTTGGTAATAAAGTTAAGATTTTAGAACCAAAAGCATTTATTGTGAAATATGTAAAGTTTTTGGAGGGGGCAGTGAAACTTTATAAATAAAATGGTTACTGCTGTTCTTCTAAACAGCTAAACGGACTCGAAGAAGGAGCGTATTTTTACCGAAGTAAGCAAGTGTGTTTCGTCATCTTGCCATATATAACTTCTCGCGATAAGAAATAGATTTGCAGGTTAGGAAAAGGAGAGTAAATAAATACATAGAGAACCCGGAAAAATTCCTATTAGGAAACAGCTCTTTTCCGGGCATTTCTTTTTAACTTATCTGTAGCAAGGCTCTTTTTGTGATTTAATGAATGGTAGACATTTGCTGTGCCTGTTTTACCATCTCGATAAATAATTTCATCCAACGATTATCCTCTGTTAATTCAGGGTGGAAGGAGGTAACAAGTAGATGACCTTGTTTGGCAGCTACAATTTGGTTATCATATGTAGCTAACACTTCCACATGCTCTGTTACTTCTGTAATAATTGGGGCTCTAATAAATACTGCTGGAACATTGTCTGTGAATCCCTTTACTTGTAACATTGTTTCAAAACTATCTTTTTGTCGACCGAAGGCATTTCGCTTTACACTTATATCCATTAACCGTAAATGCGCTTCACTACCATCGGCTAACTCATTAGCTAGTAATACTAAACCCGCACAAGTGCCAAAAATTGGTTTCTTTTCTGCTGAAAACTGTTGAATTGGTGCTTTGAATTCATAATAATCAATTAGTTTTCTTATTGCCGTACTTTCTCCACCAGGAATAATTAAAGCATCAAGTGATGATAGTTCACTTGCTTTTTTTACGGCTACAGCGGCTTGCCCGGCTGACTCGATTTGTTTTATGTGCTCAGAAACGGCTCCTTGCAAGGCGAGTACGCCAATTTTCAACATTACCAACCACGCTCCTGCATTCTTTCTTCTAAGGATAATTTAGAAATATCTAATCCTTTCATAGCAGCACCGAGTTCTTGCGAAAGCTTCCCGATTAAATCGTAGTCTTTATAATGCGTTGTTGCTTGCACAATGCTATGAGCAAACTTTTCTGGATTTTCAGATTTAAAAATACCCGATCCTACAAAGACACCGTCAGAACCAAGTTCCATCATAAGAGCAGCGTCTGCTGGTGTTGCAATCCCTCCAGCAGCAAAGTTTACTACTGGTAATTTGCCATTTTTCTTAATTTCACGAAGGATATCATATGGTGCACCTAAGAGTTTAGCTTCTGTCATGAGTTCATCATCATTCATTAAAGTGATTTTCCGAATTTGTGCTTGAACTTTTCTCATATGTCTTACTGCTTCAACAATATTACCTGTGCCCGGTTCACCTTTCGTTCTTAACATGGATGCACCTTCACCAATTCTTCTTGCTGCTTCACCTAAATCACGACATCCACACACAAATGGAACCGTAAACTCACTTTTTAAAATATGGTACTCTTCATCTGCAGGGGTTAATACTTCACTCTCATCTATGTAATCAACACCCATTGCTTCTAACACTCGTGCCTCAACAATATGTCCAATTCTAGCTTTGGCCATGACAGGAATAGACACTGCCTGCATCACTTCTTCTACAATTCTTGGATCGGCCATGCGAGCGACTCCTCCAGCTGCACGAATATCCGAAGGCACGCGCTCTAATGCCATAACAGCAACTGCGCCTGCTGCTTCAGCGACCTTTGCTTGCTCAGCATTGACGACATCCATAATGACACCGCCTTTTTGCATTTGTGCCATCCCGCGTTTTACTGTTTCTGTACCTACTAATTGACTCATTTTCATTCCTCCATTGCATTTTTCAGATTTGTTTATTAGTATAAAAAGGAACTGATATGATTGTAAGTATCAGTTTTTGATAATTTTATAGTATCAGTTAGAGGGGGCAGTTAGATGGATTACTTAGCTTGTGAGTTGTTAAGAGACAGTGATGTACCTTTATATGAGCAATTATATGACTATATTAAAGGCGAAATAACAGTGGGAAGATTATTAGAAGGAGATAAGCTTCCATCTAAACGAAAATTAGCCACCTTGTTAAAAATAAGTCAAAATACTATTCAAACAGCGTATGAACAGCTTGAAGCGGAAGGTTATATTGAAGTACAAGCGCGCAGAGGCTACTTTATATTACCATTAACAGACTTAGAATATATCGAAAGTAAAATGAAGAATGAAGGTTCAACAGTTGGTGTTTATCCTAAAGAACAAACCGCGATTTATGATTTTCACCCGAGCCAAATTGATACTGTTCACTTTCCATATGATAAATGGCGAAAGTATGTGAAACAACATATTGAACCGGTTCATCAGTCCTCATTACTGCTTGGTGAAAACCAAGGGGAACTTGATTTAAGGCAGGAAATTGCGCAGTACTTATATCATTCCCGTGGCGTAACTTGCAAGTCTGAACAAATAGTAATTGGTGCAGGTGTAGAAGTTCTTTTACAACAGCTGATTTTTCTATTTGATAAAAATACAGTCTATGGGGTGGAAGACCCAGGTTACCATTTAATGATGAAGATACTACATAATTACGGATATGAAGTGTATCCACTTTTAGTGGATAGACAAGGAGTCGACATTCACGCCATAAAAAAATCACCTATAGATATCCTGTATACGACACCTTCACACCATTTCCCTTATGGAACCGTTTTACCGATTCAACGAAGACAACAATTGTTGAATTGGGCAGCAGAGAAGGATGATCGCTACATTATTGAAGATGATTATGACAGCGAGTTTCGCTATAACGGAAAAACGATACCGTCTCTGCAAAGTATGGACAGAGGGGAAAAGGTTATTTATTTAGGCTCTTTTTCTAAATCTTTTATTCCATCATTGCGAATTAGTTATATGGTTTTGCCAAAACCCCTTGTTAAATCTTATAAAGAAAAATTATCTTTTTATCATTGCACGGTTTCGAGAATAGACCAAAATGCTTTAAGTGGATTTATGAAAGACGGGGAGTTTGAAAAGCATTTAAACCGGATGAAAAAAGTTTATAGAAGAAAGGTCGAAATAGTTCTAAACGTACTCAAGTCCTTTCCGCAATTAGAAGTTATGGGAGAAAGCTCTGGATTACATGTCGTATTGATTGTCAAGAACGGAATGAATGAAAGCGAACTCGTAGCACGCGCAAAAAGAGAGCGCTTGAAAATTTATCCTTTATCTAATTACTCCATAATTAGAAGAGATGATAAAGAACCGCAAATTATATTAGGCTTTGCAGGTATTCGTGAAGAGCAATTGGAACACAGCTTGAAAGCATTGTTCAAAGCGTGGGGGATGGATGAGATTGATTAAATAAATCTCTCTTTGCTTGATTCAATAAAAAAATTAGAATTAAGTACTTTAAGATAATCAACAACGAACAAATTCTTATCATATAACTGAACTTGTTCGTTGTTAATTTTACTTAGAAAGGTTTTAGCGAGTAAAGTTAGGGCATAATCCGATGGCCAAATATATTAAGTGTACCCAATCGATAGGAGACGTAATAGGCGATTATTAATATGATAAGCATGATGATAAAAAATAGGTAATCAGTCGCTTTGATTTTCATTACAGTATAATAGGTTCGATCTTTTGACCCTGTAAAACCTTTTGATTCCATTGCAATTGCGACTCTTTCAGCCTTCCGAATGGCGCCAGCTAATAGGGGGATAAAATATTGTCTCGTATGTTCCACGCGATTTCTCCATCCTTTTGCACGACCAAGGCCCCGAACACGATGAGCTTTCTTTAACAGGTCTAATTCGTGCTTGAAGGTTGGAACAAAGCGATACCCTGCCAAAATACCATAAGTTAACTTAGGTGAAAGGCGAACTTGCTGCATTAAACTTAACATAAATTTTGTTGGATCAGTTGTAAAAGCAAAGAGTAAAGATAACCCTATAAAACACAATGACCTTAGTGCTAAACTCATACTAACTATAATGCTACCCATCCTAATATCAAAAGAAAAGAACGAAAAAACAATAGGACCAGTTGCGTACTTATCATCCGTATACAGCATTGTCATCCAAGCTAACCCGAGCGTAAAAAAGGACATCGGTATAAAGTAAAACAACCATTTCTTTATGTTCAGTTTACTGAAGAAAAAGGTAAGTATCAGGATATAAATAAACATAATCGCTGGTGTAATAATATCAAAGGAAAAGCTCAACAAAATGGCAGGTAAGATAACCGTAATAGCTTTTATGGTTGGATTTAATGAGTGTATCATATCGTCATCTCTTCATTTATCAACCGTAAGCGGTAAGGTATCCTTAATCTGGCTCTTTCTAAAAGGTCAGTTTTTCGCCAAAGTGCTTTAGGTGTACCATCATAAACGATCTTTCCTTGTTGCATAACCAAGACATTATTACAGTATGAATCAACTAAATCCATGTCATGTGTAACGAAAACGATGGTGGCCCCTTTATCATTTAGGTGCATGACTTTACGCATAAATTGAGAGGTCGTATAGGCATCTTGTCCAAATGTTGGTTCATCGAATAGAAGTAAATCAGGTTTGGAATGTAACATCGTTGCTACACTTAGCCTTCTTTTTTGGCCACCACTTAAGGAAAATGGATTTTTCCACTTATCAGATAAGAGATCAAAATCGGTTAATAAATGATGAACCATTCTTTCTGTTTCTTCTGTAGAATAGCCACTTAGCTTGATACCAAAACACACTTCATCGTATACAGTTTGGTTAATAAATTGATGCTCAGGATTTTGAAATACATAGCCCATATTCTTATACAATTCGTTTTCATGCCAATTACTTAATGGAGTGTTTAAAAAATCGATTGAGCCTGATACGGGCTTAATTAATTTGGCTATTAACTGTAATAAAGTAGATTTACCAGCACCATTTTCGCCAACTATTGCGCAAAAGTCCCCTTCTTTGATTGAAAAGGAAAGTTCATTTAGGATTTGCTTATTTTTATAGTTAAATTGTATATCTTTAAGATTGACGATTACTTCTGTACTTTCTTTCTCACTTGATGGTCGACTAGGCATTTTCCTATTTTCATACCTTTTAGGAACTCTTATACGATTCTTCGTCAACTTATGTAAATGATTTTGAAAACCTTCCTTCGGCGTACTATCTAAAAGTATTTCTCCTTTTTTATTAAGCGCAACCAACCGATGAGCGTATGGTTCCCAGTCATCGATTTCGTGTTCAATTACAAGCAAACCAAATCTTTGTTGTTTTTGAATCTTAATAATTGTCTCGATAAACTCGAGGCTAGATATCGGATCTAAATTTGCTGTAGGTTCATCTAAAATTAAGTATTGAGGGTCCATTAAAAGGATAGAAGCTAGCGCAACCTTTTGTTTTTGTCCTCCTGAAAGATGGTGAATGTTATGTTTCATATATTGTGATAATCCTACAATATCTAGCACATGTTCTATTCTTTGTTTCATTTGGCATCTGGGAATAGACAAGTTTTCTAACACAAATGCTAATTCATCTTCTACACGAACCATGCAAAACTGACTTTCTGGATCTTGAAAGACAATGCCTATTTCTTGGTTTATTACTCCTTTGGGGTAGGAGGAGATATTTCTCCCTTTATATAAAAGGTCCCCTGAAGTAAAACCTTCAACCGCCTCAGGATATAGACCATTTAAACATAGTGTCAGTGTACTTTTGCCAGAACCACTTGCTCCAAGTAATAAAGTCACTTCCTCTGCATATAACTTACAGCTTACATTATTTACAGAAGGTTCATCGTGTTTATCAAAGGAAAATGAGAAAGAGTCTAATTCAAAAATTGGTTGATGATTTTCCATGCCTTGCTAGTACCTCCTTCCCAATAGGGTACCCATTTAAAACACCAGTTTTCGCTAGTTGATCTGCTAATATTTTTCCTAAATAACCAGCAATGATAGCTCCACTTAAGAGACGTATAACAAACATTGTCATAATAAGCCAGGATTCATAGGCATGAAAACCTGATACAAAGAAATGGTAAGGAAAACTAATAAATGCAGCGCTGACACCTGAAAAAACGAGAATACGAGGTTGATAATTTTTCCATTTTGTCAGAGCAAAAGCGATTTCCGCCCCTAATCCTTGCACCATCCCTGAAAGAATTAAAGTGGGTCCAGATGTTGAGCCGACAAGTACTTCGGTAATAGCAGCAATGGTTTCTGCTGTAAAAGCAACGCCTGGCTTTCTGATAATGTAAGCAGCTATTATGGATACAATAAACCATATGCCATAAATCAATTCATAACCAATGGGTCCAAACCCAAACGGGGTAAGGATGGCAACAAGAACTTTACCGACCCCAAAAAACCCTAAATAAATAAAGCCAAATACGACACCCAGGACTGACATGAGAACAATATCTTTCAGACGCCATGATTTTATCATGAGACTTTCACTTCTTTAGCTTTTCCAGTAGGGCTGTTAGCTGATAATGTGAATGTCATTGTCACATGAGATACATCTTGCTTGGTCTGATCGAAAACGTTCTGTAACAAGTTAAAAATATCATTCACCTTGCCATCAAGCCTTGTGGCATAATGGCTATGGCTAACGTTTACTTCAGTCTCCTTGGACCAATCAATTTGCTCATAAATTTTTTCCATATAATCTTCCCTCCCTAAGGGATAGAGGGCAAATTTACAACCTGCAAGCTGGTCTATTTCTTTTGTATCATCCTTGTTCAAGGCAATGTCAGATTCGTCCATGTATACATCTGCTGCTGAATCTCCTGGACAACCAATCGAAAAGGTACCACTCATAGCGATGTGTTCTCCTGTTTTAGCTGCGTGTAAAAAGATTGCCCTCACTACATCAAAAACATGAATTTGCTTACCACGGATACAAGTAGATACATCATCAGTTTCTGACCACACCTTTGACATGTTCACTTCTTTAAGGGCAAATAAGATGATGTCCACATACCTCTCACTCATTGGAGAAAGCGTAAACTGACAACCTACGATACTACTTGTTCCACATAATTGATTCATACAAAAATCTCCTTTTAACATTTTTTGAACAAAAAAAACTGCACCCCGATGGAATGCAGTTTGGCTATGCAGAAAAAAAAGAGAATACACTGACCAACTGCACTTCCCCACGCTAGTATTATCTAGATCGGGTTATAAGGGTCAGGCAATTGCCTTCTCAGCCATTAAATATAGCTCCCCTAGCGCATTCGATATATTTTATTTGTTCGTCTATCCTATCATAAGCAAAAAATCATTATCTGTAAACCAATACTTGTCAATTGATAATGTAGTAGAGATAAATACAATTTACTAATTGATACGTAAATGATGCAAAAGAGTAAGGAATACAGTTTAAATCGCAATATAGTAGAGGTGAATAAAATATTGATGTGAAGAATGTTGATATATTCGCATACTATTTAGAATGAAGAATAACCCGATTACTAATTTCAGTAATAATGGTTGTCATTTCTTCCGGAGATTCTTTCATCCCATTCATTAACCATTTTTCAATTACATAAATACATCCACTAATTACAAAGTAAATCATATATTTTGATTTATCTATATTTATGACCTGCGGATCTTCCTTTAAACTATTAATAATGATTGATTGTGCAGTATCAATCACTCTCGTTTGAAAAGCTTTGTTACCATGGTCACTAAATAAAACAAGAAAATCAGCACTTCGTTTATAAACATAATCTAATAAATACTTCGTCATTGCAAAAGTTTCATTTGTCTCATTATGGTTGTACTGTTTTAAAGTGACTTGTAATTCTAACAAAATCTCATCTTCAATATGCTGGAGTAAATCAAATTGATCACGATAATGGCTATAAAAAGTAGAACGATTGATATCTGCTTTTTGACATAATTCTTTAATGGTAATGGATGAAATTATCTTTTCTCTTAATAATTCCATTAAACTTTCCTTTAACACCATACGAGTATATTGTTTCCGACGATCCAATTTTTTGTTCATCATGCCACCCTCACTTTTTTAGAGAAATCCAACAAAGTACGCTTAAATGTTGGATGTTAAACATTTTTTACACAACTGTTTGTTGTTTATCTAACACAGTGGTATGTATAATGTTACTGTAAAAGAATTTCAACATCAAGAAGTGGGGAAACCAATAATGATTGAGTTTATTATTCGTTATAAAAAATCTGTAACAATCATTTTCTTTTTGTTATCAGTGCTTTCTGCTATTGGATTTCTGTTTGTGAATGTTAATTATAATATGAAAGATTATATCCCAGCAGAAGCTGAATCTACCGTTGCTTTAGAAGTGATGGAAGATGAGTTTACTAGTGGCATTCCAAATACAAGCGTAATGGTTGAGAATGTAACAATCCAAGAAGCGCTCGTTATTAAAGAGAAATTAAATAAGGTTCAAGGTGTAACTGATGTGATGTGGTTAGATGATGCGATGGACATAAGAACACCAATAGAAACCGGAGACCAAGGCACAATAGAAAATTACTACAAAAATAATCACGCTCTTTATTCTGTCACCATTGAGAGTGGCAAAGAGGTCGAAGCAACAGAAGATATATATCAAATAATTGGTGAGAAGGGATCACTTATTGGCGAAGCTGCAAATACAGCTACGCAGCAGAAAATGACAGGGCAAGAAACGTTACTCGCTGCAGGGATACTTATTCCCATTATTATCATTATACTAGTTCTCTCGACAAACTCTTGGGTCGAACCGCTCTTTTTCTTAACGGCTATCGGTGTATCGGTAATTATTAATTTAGGGAGTAATGTTTTTATAGGAGAAGTGTCCTTTGTGACACAATCAGTCGCACCAATTTTGCAGTTAGCTGTTTCCTTGGATTACGCTATCTTTTTATTACATAGTTTTCAAGATTATCGTAAACAAGGGCATGAGCCAAATCTAGCTATGAAACTAGCTATGAAAGAATCGTTTAGTGTCATTGCCTCGAGCGCATCTACAACTCTATTTGGATTTATTGCATTATTGTTTATGGATTTTGAGATTGGATCAGACCTAGGTTTAAACCTTGTTAAAGGAATAATTTTAAGTTTTATAAGTGTGATGGTATTCCTTCCAGCACTTACATTATTATTCCATCATTGGATTGAAAAAACACAGCACAAATCATTAATACCAAATTTTGAAGGTATTGGAAAAAAAACATTAAAGTTAAGGTTTCCAGTCTTGATTTTCGTCTTACTTCTCATTATACCTAGCTTTTTAGCACAAAAAGAAACCTCATTTACTTATGGAATGGGGGATCAACCTGATAGTACTAGATTAGGGCAAGACATCCAAAAAGTAGAAGAAATATTTGGCGAATCAACCGCTGTAGTATTATTGGTACCTAATAATGAAATAGGTAAAGAAAAAGAAATGATTGAATCTATTGAAGAGGTTGACCATGTCTCAAATGTAATTGGATACGCGAATATGGTTGGCTCGACTATTCCGCAAGAATATTTGGAGGAGGAAGCAAAGGAACAATTCTTATCTAATAATTACAGTCGAATCATCATTAATACTGATGCAGGAACAGAAGGAGATATTCCTTTTCAATTAGTAGAAGAGGTAAGGGAAATAGGTACTAACTATTTTGGTAATCAAGCGTTAACTTTAGGCGAAAGTGTTGCACTTTATGATATGAAATCAACTGTTACAGAAGATAATTCTTTAGTAAATACTTTAACCGTTATCGCGGTTGGACTCGTGTTACTTGTCACATTCAAATCATTATCATTACCGATTATCTTATTATTAACAATACAATCTTCTGTTTGGATTAATCTCGCCATACCCTATTTTACCGATACGTCATTAGTATTTATTGGTTATCTCATCGTTAGCACTGTACAGCTTGCAGCAACGGTCGATTATGCCATTTTATTAACAGAGACTTATAAGCATAATCGTGGAAAGTTATCTCCAAAACAAGCGATGAGAAAAACAATTGATGAGAAATTATTTTCCATTATCGTTTCAGCGTCCATATTATCAAGTGTCGGATTTATATTATGGCTAACTTCCTCAAATCCAATCGTCGGTTCTATAGGATTATTATTAGGTAGAGGAGCATTGCTCGCGTTTTTACTCGTTATACTTTTTCTACCTGGATTATTATTACTATGTGATAAATTGATTCAAAAAACATCTCTTCAAATGGACTTTAGTAACAAGGAGGAAAAACATGAAGATCATTAAATGGATGCTTATCACTGCTTCTCTATTTTTCTTTCCTGTGATGAATATACATGCAGAATCACAACCTGTTAAAGATGGAATGAGTAAAGGGAAAGTAGCAAACAAAAATGAAGTGATTTATGCTAACTTGCTAGCAGACGGTAACCTAACCGAATTATATGTTGTCAATTCTTTTGAAATGATAGAACCTGGTGTGATTGAGGATTTTGGAAATTACGAAAAAGTTAAAAATCTAACTGACACATCAAAAATTAGCAAAGAAAATAATCAGATCACATTACAAGCAAGAGAAGAAAATTATTATTATCAAGGAAACTTACCAAATAACTCTGAGTTACCTTGGCGTTTTACAATTAATTATTACCTTAATAATAAAAAGATTAATCCAGAAAATTTAGCTGGTAAATCTGGCGATATAAAAATGGAAATTGCTGTAGAAGCGAATGAAGGTAAGCGTTCTTCATTCTCTGAAAATTATATGCTGCAAATTAGCGTACCGCTGAACACTGAAAAATTTAAGGATATAAAAGCTGAGAATGCCACTGTTGCACAATCCGGCAAAGATAAGCAGCTCACTTTTACCGTTATGCCTGAGCAGGAAGAAGTATTTACGATTGAGGCAGAAACAAATCATTTTGAAACAGAAGGTGTGCAAATATCTGCTTTACCTGCTTCACTTGCCATTGATAGCCCAGATACTGAAGAATTGACGAGTGAATTTCACTCATTAACTGAGGCAATTGGTGACATTCATCATGGTGTCGGAGACTTAGAAATAGGAATGAATGAACTTTCATCAGGCTTACGGTCATTAGAGGGTGGGTCTGCACAATATAAAAAAGGACTAAATGAATTAAGTCAGTCTGGTGACCGATTAACTGAAGGATCAGCACAAATAAATAATACTTTATCATTGATTAAAGATGAGATTAAACAAGCCAGTGGCGTGAGTGGTATTGGGGAACTCGAGAATGTAACAATCGATCTGCCTGAGGTGGCGGATAATCTAGAACAAGCAGCTAATGATGTAGACCAAGTAGTTGTTAATTACAATGAGGTAAAAACACAAATCAACCGTGCTCTGGAGCAGATACCAGATAACCAAATTTCAGATAAAGAGATAAATAAATTATATGAAAGTAATGCGGATAAAGAGGTAATTGACCAATTGGTAGAAACCTATAGAGGGACAAAAGCTACTCAAGAAGTTCTACTACTAGCCAAAGATAACCTTACAGACATGGTTGAACCTATATCAACCTTTAGTCAATCAATGAGAGAAGCAGCAGGTAACCTTCGTGCAATATCATCTAATATAGACGAATCTATTCTTCAAATTGACATTGATGAAGGGTTAAAACAATTGACATCTGGTGTTGAAGAAATGGTATCTAACTATAATCAATTCCACCAAGGGTTACTTGCTTATACAGGCGGTGTTTCTGAATTAAGTACATCATATAGTGACATCCATGAAGGAATTAGCGGTTCTCTATCTGGAGCTCGGCAACTAACCAAAGGAGCTGGCTCGCTTCATAATGGAACTGGACAATTACATGATGCAACTAAAGACATTCCTGATGAGGTGACAAAAGAAGTTGATGAAATGATATCGCAATATGATAAATCTGATTATGAGCCAATTTCTTTTGTATCAGATAAAAATAATGAAAAGTTGGAACTAGTCCAATTTGTCATCCAAACAGATAAGATTAAAACAAAAGATAACAAAGAAGATGTAAAAGAAACAAAAGATAAAGTAGGATTCTTCGAGAAACTTCTTAACTTATTTAAGTAAACTTGAAAAACACGCTTCTGCATTCTAGGAGGCGTGTTTCTCTTTTTGGTGGTAAATTTATATAAACCTTTCATGTTACATCAAACGATCAGTCAAAATGAAGAATTAGGCTTTCTTCTACTCGGGTTATAGGAGTGGATTTAATCAATGACTCTAGCTTATATTGTGGTTGGAAGAAAAATGATAAAGAGCCTAACTTTTTCATCATTTTAAGCTGAGAATACATATTCTAAAAAATAAATTGTAAATTTTCCGAAAAATTGATATATTGTTAGTGTGAAAACTAAATAGCTAACTAAACAGGTGCTTGTTCATCAAGCTTAAAAGGGAAACCGGTTAGACTCCGGTGCTGTCCCGCAACTGTATTTGCGAGCGGATTGTACATAACCACTTATTCATTATTGAATGGGGAAGGAGCAAATCCGCCACGACCATAAGCCAGGAGACCTGCCTGTTTTAGCCAACATCATTACCTACGCGGATAGGGGGTGTTAAGTGCGGATAGAAGAACATGTATATTACTCAACACATGTTTATTTGTTTGTCCACTCGTTACTTAACAACTTCTTTTAACAGGAGTTGTTATTTGTTTGAAGGTGGTTTGCTTCTTGCTACTGATTTGAGCAAGCGCTCAATCAAAGGAGATAGAAAGATGTAAAGGGAGTGCACGATGGCGAAGCTAAAAAAAACGCTAGAAGAAAAGGGAGATATTTTTTCTCCTGAAGATTTTCTTGAAGAGGAACAACTCATTGCACAAACGGCAGAATTATTTATTAAGAATGAAGTGTTGCCCCAAATAGATTCATTAGAAAAAAAGAACTATGAAGTGGCTAAGAATCTGTTTCAAAAATCAGGGGAACTAGGTCTACTAGCTATTGATGTACCTGAGGATTATGGCGGGTTTGCACTTGGTAAAAAATTATCCGGGCTTATAGCTGAAAAGATAGGATACGGTGGGGCTTTTAGTGTTTCGTATAATATTCATGTAGGTGTTGGCACATTACCGTATGTTTATTTTGGTTCAGAAGCACAAAAACAAAAGTATTTACCACAACTCATCTCCGGGGATTGGATTGGTGCTTATGCCTTAACGGAAGCAGGAGCTGGATCGGACGCACTTTCACCGAAAACAAGAGCTATTTACAACAGCAAGAGTGATAGTTGGATAATAAATGGGGAAAAACAATGGATTACCAATGCTCACATAGCAAATGTGTTTGTTGTATTTTGCCAAACAAATGACGGGATGACTGCTTTTAGTGTTGAAAAAGACATAGCAGGCGTATCTATTGGTGCAGAAGAAGAAAAGATGGGTATTCATGGATCATCAACAGCTACACTTATACTGGAAGATGTCGTTGTGCCATCCGCTAATATACTAGGAGAAAAAGGAAAAGGTCATCAAGTTGCCATGAATATATTAAATCTTGCTAGATTGAAGCTAGCTTTCTCGAATATTGGCACAGCTAAACAAGCCTTCAACTTTTCTCTAAACTATGCGAAAGAGAGGCAACAATTTAATAGAACGCTGGTTGAATTTACTTTGATACAAGAAAAATTAGCTGATATGGTGACATCTATTTATGCAAGTGAAAGTGCCGCTTATCGCACAGCAGATATGATTGATCAAGCTCCAACGGATGAAGGAATCACCTCTTTAAAAGCATTCGCAATGGAATGTGCCATAAACAAAGTGCGATGCTCTGAAATGCTTGGGCATGTAACAGATGAGGCCGTTCAAATTCATGGTGGATACGGTTATATGAGAGATTACGATGTTGAGCGACTATATAGGGATGCTCGAATCAGTCGTATCTTTGAAGGAACAAACGAAATCAATCGCTTAACCATAGCAAAAAACTTACTTCACAAACACTCATCTAAAGATATCACAATCAATACCCCTACACCATTACACCAAGATAGAAACAGCCAATTTATTGAGTTAGGAAAAGAACTGTTATCGCTGTCTTTGGAAGCGGTTTCAAATGCAAAGATTGATATAAATAGGGAACAGCAGTATGCACGTCTTTTAGCTAATATCATCACAGAACTATACACAATGGAATCGACTTATATGCGGACATTAAAACTGCAACATCGAAAACAAAATCAAAAGTGGAAAGATTTAGCGACTGATATTATATGCGAACAATGCTTTCAATATTTGAAACAACAAACGATTAGCCTGATTTCAGCAGCGATACTTGATGAAAAAGAACGATTCGTTGCATTCGCAAACATTGAAAATTACCAAATCCCACTCTACAGCAATCTGTTATTGAAAAAAAGGCAATTAGCACAAATACTTATTGATCAACCAAAATTACTGAAAGGAAGGGAGCTTAAATGATGGGTGAGAAAATCGGTTTTATTGGTTTAGGGAATATGGGTTTACCGATGGCGCAAAGCTTATTATCAGAAGGCAATGAAGTGTACGGCGTCGACCTCAACAAAGATGCTGAAGCAGCATTGCTAAGGTCGGGAGGTGTGATTGGATTATCTATCAATAATATCATAAAGCAAGTAAATTTTATTTTCACAAGCTTACCTTCAATGAAAGCGGTGGAAGAAATCTATTTAGGTGAGGAAGGATTGATTACAAAAGGACGGGAAGGCATTGTCCTGATTGATACAAGTACGGTTGCTCCTAGCTTGAATCAAAAATTAGCAGAAGAAGCAAAAAAGAAGAGCATTCATTTTCTTGCTGCTCCTGTCAGTGGGGGTGTAATCGGTGCTGAAAATCGTACTTTAACCATTATGGTCGGTGGTCCTAAACAAGCTTTCGAGCAATCCCAACCATTGTTAAATATTCTTGGAGAGAATATTTTTCATGTGAATGAACGAATTGAAAGCGGAACTGCAGTCAAATTAATCAATAACTTACTTATCGGTTTTTATACTGCTGGTGTAAGCGAAGCCTTAAATCTGGCAGAAAAAAGCAACATTCATTTAGCACAATTATTTGAGATGTTGAATGTGAGCTACGGCCAAAGTCGGATATATGAAAGAAACTATAAAAGTTTTATCGCGAACGAAGATTATCGTCCTGGTTTTACCTTGCAGCTATTAAATAAAGATCTTGGTTTCGCGCTTGATTTAGCCAAGGAACACGAATTGCAATTGCCAGTTAGTGAATTACTATTAAATATATACAAACATGCTGAAAACGAGGGTTATGGAAGCCAAGATATGGCTGTTCTTTATGAAAAAGTGAAAAATGATCAAACAAAAAATGCGAAAGAAACGGGGATGAAGGAATGATTAAAACAGAAATTCCAACAATGAAAAACCATATTAATGGTGAATGGGTTGATTCAAGCAGTAAGGAAGTGGAAGCCGTACCGAACCCGGCGAATGGGACAATTATTGCTTACGTCCCCCTTTCTGGTAAAGAAGATGTTGATTTAGCTGTCAAAGCTGCTGCTGCGGTCTATCCTAAGTGGGCTGAAGTACCCGTCCCAAATAGAGCGCGTCTGCTTTACCAATATCTTCATTTGTTAAAGGAGGAAAAAGAAAACCTCGCTCAAATTATTACAGAGGAAAATGGAAAAACATTAAAGGATGCGCGTGGTGAGGTACAAAGAGGAATTGAAGTCGTTGAACTCGCAACCTCCACTCCTAATTTAATGATGGGAGATGCCCTTCCTAGTATTGCCGAAGGGATAGATGGCTCAATTTGGCGCTATCCGCTTGGTGTTGTTGCTGGGATTTCCCCTTTTAACTTTCCAATGATGGTTCCTTTATGGATGTTTCCTCTGGCAATCGCCTGTGGGAATACATTTATACTGAAAGCTTCAGAAAGAACGCCGATCTTGGCTGGTAGACTCGTCGAGTTATTCTATGAGGCAGGTTTTCCTAAAGGGGTACTAAACCTTGTACATGGAGGAAAAGACGTGGTTAATCGCTTATTAGATCATCCAGAAATTCGTGCAATTTCTTTTGTTGGGTCAGAACCGGTCGCCAAACATGTTTATCAAACTGGCACCGCTCACGGAAAGAGAGTACAAGCATTAGCTGGTGCGAAAAATCACGCAGTTGTAACATCTAGTTGTCATCTAGAAAAAACGGTTCAAGGTGTTATTGGCGCAGCGTTTGGAAGTAGTGGGGAACGATGTATGGCTTGTTCTGTGGTAGCCGTTGTAGAAGATATAGCAGATGATTTTATGAACCTACTTGTAGCAGAAACGAAAAAACTTACTGTCGGGGATGGTCGGTTTGAAGAGCATTTTGTTGGACCACTCATTCGTGACACTCATAAATCCCGTGTGTTACAATATATCGCCTCAGGGGTATCAGAGGGAGCCAATTTAATCGTAGATGGTAGGGATACAGAGACGACAGAAGATGGTTATTATGTAGGTGCAACAATATTTGACAATGTAACATCCGATATGAAAATTTGGCAAGATGAGATTTTTGCACCGGTCTTAAGTGTCGTTAGAGTAAAAACATTTGAAGAAGGTATCGCCTTAACGAACCAATCAAAATTTGCCAACGGAGCTGTTATTTATACATCTAGTGGTAAAGAAGCACAAATTTTCAGGGAGAAGATTGATGCAGGCATGATTGGTGTAAATGTGAATGTACCTGCTCCTATGGCCTTTTTCTCTTTTGCTGGTAACAAATCATCCTTTTATGGAGATTTAGGAACTAACGGAAAAGATGGTGTTCAATTTTATACAAGAAAGAAAGTCGTAACTGAACGTTGGTTTTAAAAAAATGGAAGGAGAGATTGTATGACAGATGAAGTACTCTTCACAGTAAATGATAAAGGGTTAGGTGTGATTACACTCAACCGTCCGAAAGCGCTAAACTCTCTTTCTTTAGCAATGGTGCAACCACTTAAAGAAAAGTTACAGCGATGGAAAAACAATAATCACATACAGATAATTCTGATTAAAGGAGCAGGAGAAAAAGGCTTGTGTGCAGGTGGAGATATAAAAGCTTTATACGATGCCCGCTTGAATGAAAAAAATAAAAGTCTGGCAATGCAATTTTTCAAAGAGGAGTATGAATTAGATCAATTAATTTATGACTATCCAAAGCCCATTATCGCTTATCTTGATGGTATTGTAATGGGAGGGGGAGTTGGGCTGACTTATGGGGCAAACTATCGTATCGTAACTGAACGGACGAAGTGGGCCATGCCTGAGATGAATATTGGCTTCTTCCCTGATGTAGGTGCTGCCTATTTCCTTAACAAAGCTCCAGGCTATATTGGCCGTTATTTAGCGTTGACGGCAGGGACGATACATGCATCTGATGTTCTCTACATAGGAGGAGCTGATTATTTCATCAAGAGTGAACAATTTAACTCCCTCTTAGAAAATCTAGAGAATATGAATTGGTTAGATGTAAATCTTGATTATAACTTGAATGATTTCCTCAATCAGTACGCCAACAACGAAAGCGGAGAAAGTAAGTTATCACAATTACAAGAAGAAATTGATTTGCACTTTTCTTTTCAAACATTAGAAGAGATTCTACACTCTCTTCGTGAACACCCTAGTGATTTCGCTACAACGACAAGTGATATCTTATTATCTAAATCACCTTCATCACTTAAAGTCACACTTAAGCAACTGATTGACGGTGAAGAACAATCTCTCACAACTTGCTTAGAAACAGACTTAATACTTGCTAGAAATTTTTTAAACCATAGTGACTTTTATGAAGGTGTACGGTCAGTGGTCATTGACAAAGACCGCAATCCCCAATATGACTTTGCACAATTATCCGATTTTACACCTCAACATGTTGAGGGATTCTTTCAAAAAAAGTAAGCTAACTCTTAACGAAAATCAAATGAAACAGCAAGGGCATGAGTTTATTACCATATCAGAAATATTGATATTTTTCGAGAAAGAAATTATAATTATATAAGTAATATATGGCTAATAGGTAAAGAGATTGCCTATTACTATATAATAATAGATGAATGGTGAGATGGATAACGAGTAGCGTCTGCTGCTTTGCTATTAGCCCGCCATAAAATAGTTTGTGAAAACAAACTATTTTATGGCGGGCTAATTTTATGCATAGAGAAATAGGTTTAACAAATGGTCACATGAGGACCATAAGATTACATTTTCACTATACACTTACCTTGGAAAAACTGTGACTTTATTATTGGAGGACGCTTTTAATGAATATCGAACATCAATTCAATATGATTATAAGAGAAATTCGAAAAAAACATGTAGGCAATGGGCCAAGAGAAATGACTACAAAATTTACAGGCTGTTGGGCGATTACGGAAATGAAAGGGAACTTAACAAATGTCGAGAAGTTCATGATTGAATCAACGAAAGGCTACCAAGTAGTCCATGAAGCTCGAACAACCCTTATCAAACAATTATATAGCGATACAGTAAAGGTTGAAAAACTTGAAGGACTCGTTGGTGCTCAATTAATCAATATTTTTACTGATATTGATTTGGAAAAAGATATTGCGATGACGATTTATGTTTTTGATAAACCTTTGCAAGTATAACTCTCCACTCGTTAAGATGATTAAAATTGGAAAAATAGGTGATTAAAATCGATATAAAAGAAATGTTAAATCAAGTTCCTGTTGTGAATGAAGAAGAAGGACGGTTATTATTAACTAACTTAAATACGCAAATGATTAAACTATTTCAGGAAAAGGAAATCGCAATCTATTATTCACTATTAGAGGATGTTTTGAAGATTGCAAAACATTTAAATTTAGATACGGTAATTAAATATTTCGGAATCACCCCCGTGGTGAAGGCAAATGAAAGCATGCAGTTCCAAGAGATCTTTCGTTGTCTTCACACAAAGGAAAGGAATAATAATTGGTTCTTGGATTTCTTTTCGTTGTATTTAGGTGTTTCTGTCATTTATGGCTTTAAACCTGAAGAAATTAAAAGAGCTGATTCCTAATAAAGAGAAAACATTTCAATCCCTTTTGTTGAAATGTTTTTTTATGCAGTGACAAATGAATAAAATATTCTGTTAATTGAAAGCATTTTACTTGTATTTGTTAGCATTCTTTGTAAAATGAAAGCAAGGAGTGATAAAGATGGTAGAAAAAATTGCAGGGCATAGTTTATTGGAAAAGGTGTCATTTGGAAATGGGCAATTAAAAAGCAGGGTAGTAATGGCACCAATGACAAGAGGATTCTCACCAAATGGTGTACCAGATGAAAAAGTAGCACAATATTATCGCAGGAGAGCAGAAAATGGTGTGGGCCTTATTATTACTGAAGGCACAGCGATTGATCATCCATCAGCAGTTGCTGGTGAAACAATTCCCCTTTTTTATGGCGAGGATGCATTAAAAGGTTGGGCAAATGTAGTAGCTCAAGTACATGAAGCCGGCGGGAAGATTATTCCACAATTATGGCATGTTGGTGCAGCAAGAAAAGCCGGGAGTCTACCTAACATCGATTCACCGCCTGTCAGTCCTTCAGGCATCACGTTAAAAGGAAAGAAAATTGATCAAATTAAGGTACTTACAGAAGAAGATATACATGACCTAGTTGATGCGTATGCAAAGGCTGCTAAATCTGCCAAAGAGATTGGATTTGATGGCATCGAATTACACGGAGCTCACGGTTATTTAATTGATCAATTTTTCTGGGAACTGACTAATAAACGGACAGATCAGTATGGTGGAGACCTACAGGAACGCTCTACTTTTGCAGCAGAGGTCGTTAAGGCATGCAGACAAAGTGTTGGGCCCGATTTTCCAATTGTTTTCCGCTATTCTCAATGGAAAGGTACAGATTACAAAGCCAAGTTAGCGAATAATAGTAAGGAGCTTGAGACCATATTATTACCTTTAGTTGAAGCGGGTGTCGATATTTTTCATTGTTCAACAAGACGCATATGGGAACCAGAATTTGTAGATGAACACCCTACATATAACTTAGCTGCTTGGACAAAGAAAATCACACAAAAACCAACAATAGCAGTTGGATCCATTGGCATTAATCGCGCATATTTAAGTAGTGAAGATAATGCACAAATCACCATTGAAAAAAATCTTAAAATTGTCGATGAAAAAATAAATGCTGGTGAATATGATTACGTGGCAATCGGCCGTGCCCTACTTGCAGATCCAGAATGGGTAACCAAGTTAAAAGATGGGGCACTTGATCAGGTGAAGATTTATACAAAAGAAGCAGAAAGCACCCTCTATTAATGGTAAACTATTTTAAAAACCGATTGATAAGAATCGGTTTTTTCCAGTTGTTTCTTCCCGCCATAGAGGAGGACCTTATGTAGCAAGATTGAATTGTAATGAAGAGACGAATCGAAAAGATATTTTCTTATAATTATTGGTATGAATGTCGAATGTCTTTACTTAATTTCATTCTCTCTATTCAATGAACAGGTTTCGGGAGATTGTTTTTTTTACTCGAAAGCTTTCATAAGATAATGATTTCTATAATTATGCTTTTATCAATGTTTCTGTCCTTTGTAAATAGGGAATATTGAAAGTATAATAGCTTGTAGCAGAAAAATGAATACCGCAAACCTAATTCCTTGTAAACAGATGGGTATAATGTTATATTAATCAAAAATCGAAAGAGGAGAGAAGAGTATGACCAAAACGATTCCACCAATTGTTTCAACCCAATGGTTAGAGGAACATTTAAATGATGAAAATATCCGCATACTAGACGCGACGACTTTCTTAAAGTTACCAGATGGTGATGGACTTTACTCTGTAACGAACGGACGAGACGCATATAAAGAAGAGCATATTCCAGGTGCTGTGCATGCAGATGTAGTAAACGAATTAGCAAACCCAGATGATCCAAAAGCATTTACATTGCCATCTCGAGAAAGGTTCGTAGAAGGGATTGAAAAATTGGGTGTCGGTGATGGTACGCATGTAATTATTTATGACAAAATCGCTGAAGTCGGCTCCCCAAATGCCGCGTCTGATTGGGCATCACGTGTTTGGTGGCAACTTCGCTTCGAAGGATTTGATAATGTCTCAATCTTAAACGGCGGGTTTAGAAAATGGAAAGAAGAAGGTAGAGAAATTAAGTCTGGAATTGAATATTATCCAAAAGCAACTTTTAATGGTAGAAGAAGACGGGAATTATTAGCTACAAAAGAAGATGTCAAAAAAGCGATTGATGATCCCAACATGATTATTATGAATTGTTTATCACCAGATGTCTTTAGTGGTAAGAAAAACACTTACGGCCGTCCCGGTCATATCCCTAATAGTAAAAATGTCTTCTTTGCCGACTTATCAGATGATGAATCACTTCTCATTAAAGATGAAGAAAAATTACGTGAAATTTTTGAGCCGACCGGTGTATTTGATCAGTCTAAAAAAGTCATCACTTATTGTGGCGGTGGGATTGCTGCTACATGGAATGCTTTCATTCTATATACACTAGGCCGTAAAGATGTTGCTGTATACGATGGTTCCATGACAGAATGGGTGCAAGACGAAAACGCGCCACTAGTAACAACCAATAATGAATAAATTCTTTCCACGAATGTTCTCGCATTCGTGGTTTTTTATTTCTCAAAAAATAAGCATTTACATAAATGATTGTTTACACTATATTCTATATTAATACTAAATAAGGTGTGGACAAATATATGACTCAAAAAAGATTATCCGATTCCATCGCTGATGACATTATCTCTATGATTGTCATTGAGAAACGTTTTCAACCTGGAGATAAGCTACCTAACGAAAATGTATTATCGGAAGAATTGAATATTAGTCGAACTACTTTAAGAGAAGCGATTAGAATCCTTGTTACAAATGGCATTGTCGAAATCAAAAGAGGTAGAGGGACTTTTATAAAAGAAGCTTTGGATATTGACCATATGCAACATTTCGGATTGCTTACAGATGCAAAAATTAATGCGAAAGATTTGTATGAAATGCGCTTAATATTTGAACCAGAAGCTGCATACTATGCGACCATTCGTGCAAGTGACCAAGAAATGAAAAGAATTATCGATTATGGATTACAAATTGAAGAGAAGATTAAAAAGAAGCAAGATCGAACGGCTGAAGAGCAGAAATTTCATCAATCAATTGTTAAAGCGACGCATAATGAGTTTATGGAAAAGCTCATGCCTGTCATTTATCAAGCCATCGATAAAGGTGTGATTTTATCAGTCGAAAAAGAAGTTGCAATTAAAGATACATTGAATGATCATCAAATGATTATGGATTTTATGAAGAATCGTAACCCTGAGGGAGCAAGAAGTGCGATGAAAATTCATATATTACATGCAATGAGTGAATTAGGAATTGAATAAAAAAGCAAAAAAGAGCATCTTTTTATAAAAGATGCTCTTTTTTGTCTAACAACGTTATTGACAGCAGACAACATACGTTTTACAATACATTATACAAATAATCAAAATAATGAAAATTGAAGGTGTGGTTGTAAATGAGAAGAAGCGATACGATTAAACTTGGAGTAGATAGAGCTCCTCACCGTAGTCTTTTATATGCGACAGGAAAAGTAAAAGCAAAAGATTTAGAGAAACCATTTATTGGTGTATGTAATTCATATATTGATATTATTCCTGGACATGTTCATTTACGAGAATTTGCAGATGTGGTTAAAGAAGCAATCATTGAAGCAGGTGGCATTCCCTTTGAATTTAATACAATCGGTGTTGATGATGGAATAGCCATGGGGCATATTGGTATGCGTTATTCCTTACCTAGCAGAGAGCTAATTGCTGATAGTGCGGAAACCGTTATTAATGCCCACTGGTTTGATGGCGTCTTTTATATTCCAAACTGTGACAAGATCACTCCTGGTATGTTAATGGCAGCCGCGCGTACAAATGTCCCTTCCGTCTTTGTTTCAGGTGGGCCGATGGAAGCAGGAACGAGTGCAAGCGGAAAACAACTTTCATTAACATCTGTTTTCGAAGGAGTAGGAGCTTTTAAGTCAGGAAAAATGACAGAAGAAGAGTTCAATGATATTGAAAATAATGCGTGTCCAACATGTGGGTCTTGTTCAGGGATGTTTACAGCTAATTCAATGAACTGCTTAATGGAAATGCTAGGTGTCGCTCTTCCCGGTAACGGATCGATTGTCGCAACAAGTGCGAAACGAAAAGAGTTAATCTATGAAGCTGCTAAACATTTAGTTCGCATGATTGAAGAAGATGTGAAACCACGTGACATCATTACGAAAGAAGCCATTGATGATGCCTTTGCTTTAGATATGGCGATGGGTGGTTCGACTAATACAGTGCTTCACACTTTGGCAATCGCAAATGAAGCTGGTATTGATTATAATCTTGAAGATATTAATAAAATCGCTACCCGTGTTCCATATTTAGCAAAAATTATGCCAGCGTCAGATTATTCAATGGATGATATTAATAAAGCTGGGGGCATTAGTGCAATCATTAATGAATTAACGAAAATTCCAAATGCCATTCATCCAGAGAGAATAACGATTACAGGTAAAACAATGGGTGAGTTGGTAAGTGGACATGACATTACTAATGAACAGGTTATACGTCCTAAAGATAATCCCTATAGCCCAGTTGGTGGCCTTTCCATCTTATATGGAAATATCGCCCCTGAAGGTGCTGTCATCAAAGTCGGCGCAGTGGACCCAACGATTCAAGAGTTCGAAGGAGAAGCAATTGTTTTTGAGTCACAAGAAGAAGCACAACAAGCAATCGATAATGGAGCTGTAAGAGAAGGCCATGTTGTTGTCATCAGGTATGAGGGACCTAAAGGTGGTCCAGGAATGCCGGAAATGCTAGCACCAACTTCAGCCATTATGGGTCGAGGATTAGGTAGTTCAGTTGCTTTGCTAACAGACGGTCGTTTTTCCGGAGCATCACGCGGAATTTCCATTGGTCATATTTCTCCAGAAGCTGCTGAGGGTGGTCCAATCGCACTTATTGAAAATGGAGATATCATTGTGATCGACTTACCTAACAGAACGATGAACGTAAAATTATCTGATGAAGAATTAGCTAACCGAAAAAAATCATTACAACCATTTGAACCAAAGATTAAAAATGGCTGGTTAGGAAGGTACTCCAAACTGGTAACAAATGCATCAAAAGGTGGCGTAATGAGCATTTAAGTATAGTAAAGTAAAGAAACTTCATTTTAGATAATGAGGTTTCTTACTTATTATTTTCAAGACTATTACTATAATTGATTTAGTAATGGACGAACAAAGTAATTGGCAAGCCCAACATTTTAAAAATATTAAAAGCACGGGTTATAAAAAATGATACAACTTTCACACATCCCTGAGATTGGAGATGTGTGAAAGTTATTTTTGATCATTACGAAACAGTCGAATAAAATCAATAAACTCTATTAACTACGTGGAATCTAGCATTCCAGGTAGTTTTTAAATAATTACTTAACACGCTTATTCCAGCAATAATTTCGTCTACTTTGTAAGTAATATACATTTTTTCTCTACTATAATTATAAATTTCGCTTAATTTTCAAAAATATTTGTAGCTGTATGATAAAAGTAAGTCTCTTATTCCATCTTAGAACTTGTATTTTATGTGTTTCTTCCTTTATGAAAATTCAAAATACCTTTTAAGTTTACCAAATAATCTCATCAATCACCTCAAAACTAGAGGGAATATGTTTTCTATTTGTCTAAATATATATATAACCTAAGTTAAAATGAGATTCATTTGATCGGGCTAAATCCTACAAAAGAACATATTTAGTATGTTAAGGTCTGACGTAGAATTTATATTTAAAGGAGGATATATGGAAAAAGAGTACCTTGGTATATGTAGTAGTTGTGGTGAGGGGATTTATTGTCATGGTGGTTTTTTAGGTGGTGTTCTTGAAGATGATGGTAAAATGATTTGTTTTTCTTGCTTTGAGGAAGAAATCACTGGCTATCATTCAAAAGAAAAATAGACCAATAATAAAAACTAAATACAGTTTTTGCTCGTAAATAAAATGATTTGAAAATCCGTATGTAGATTACGAGGGGAGAACAGGCAATCGAGTAGGAGATATTCATTCATTAAATATCCGACCTATCACACTACCATACATACGGATCAATCTTTTAAGTATTGTCTGTAATAAATTCTTCCAAATATGCACGCATCCTTTGGCGACGTATCGTATCAAAATAGCTTTTCAAGTTACAGTCTACCACTACTCGATAGTCTTCTTGGATGTATTTCTCTGCAATTTTTCTTCCTTGATGAGCGTTTCTATCTTTGCGTAAACCAAAGCTTTTCATTTCAACTAAAGAATTCTTGAAAGTTAACAATTATAATTAAATGGGGATATTATTTGGGTTGTAGAAGCTATCTATTTGGTTACTTGGCAGTAATATTTTCACTTGAAAAGATTGATACTTATAGATGTCCCAAAAGCTATGTTCCAGGGCGTTTCATCAATGATTATGAACTTAACCAACGTTTGCAGTTTCTTATGGTTAAACCGTTTCTCCTTTCATATTCCAATTTTTCCTCCAGGAGACATTTGCTATTAATAGTATGACAAAAGCCAAAATCGCTATAGTTGCAAATATAAGAAAACCTGTAGCATATGTGCCGGTCACTTGTTTTAATGTACCTAATATATTTGGGAGAAAGAACCCGCCAATGCCACCTGCTGCGCCGACAATTCCAGTCACCATGCCGATTTCTTTTTGAAAACGTTGAGGGACTAATTGGAAAACCGCACCATTTCCCATTCCTAAAGCCATCATCCCTATAAATAAGAGAGCAATTGTAAGAACCATTGCTGGAAGCTGGCTAACTCCAACCATACAAATCGAACTGATAATAAATAAAACTAATAGTAGACGAACGCCACCGATACGATCCGCAATATATCCTCCTACTGGACGGAAAAAACTTCCTGCAGCCACACAAAGGGTTACAAAATCCCCAGCTTGTATACTAGACAGGTTATATTGATCAACAAAGAAAATGCTTAGAAAACTAGTTAATCCAACAAACCCTCCAAACGTTACACTATACATGAAACAAAAATACCATGTATCTCTATATTTAAATACTTTAAAGTAATTAGCTAACGGTTGTGGTTTAGGTTGTGAAGGGGCATCCTTGGCGAGAATTAAGAAAAGTGTAAATACAATTACTAAAGGGATAAGGGCGATCCCCATTACACCGTGCCACCCGAAATGTTCTGCTAAACGAGGGCCGAATAATGTAGCTAAAAGTGTACCACTGTTCCCAGCTCCTGCAATTCCCATCGCTAAGCCTTGGAGATGTGGAGGATACCAACGGCTTGCCATTGGAAGGGCAACAGAAAAACTTGCTCCGGCAACGCCTAAAAGCACCCCAATAGCATATATTTCAGGCAGTGAATTTCCTGCTATTAATCCCCATGTTAATGGGATCGTTGTTATCAGCATACCGATTGTTGCTGTTTTTTTAGGTCCTATTCTATCTGTCAAGACACCCATGATAATGCGAAAAAATGACCCGGCCAACACCGGTATAGCGACGATAAGACCTTTTTGTGCAGGTGATAGATCGAAGTCTTGAGAAATAAAAACCCCGAGTGCGCCGAGCAAAACCCAAATCATAAAACTAATATCAAAATATAAGAAAGAAGATAAAAGTGTTTTTGGGTGCCCGCTTGTTTTTAATTCTGATAGCTTCATAATAAATTTCCCCTTTCATAGTGAATTGATGTAGTGACGTCTATAAGCAAACCTCATTCTATTATTTTCAGTCTCTAAAAAACTGAATAATCATTGAAAACATAATTGCATACTTGTTCAAGTTTTTAAAGCAATGTGTAAGGTATTCTTACATGGTTTTTCTATTAATAAAGAAATTTATTTTAATCATCATGAAACTAAATAATTAAAAAGGATTAATAAACAGAAAAAAATAAATTTTTAAAAAGTTATGTTTTTTGCCACTATTGTGTGATATTATCTAACATATGAATATTCAGAAATTTTTTATGTATGGATTGGGGGGGGAGAATGCATAAGGAGAAAATAGTTTTGGTAGGTAACGGCATGGCTGGAGTCAGATGTATTGAAGAAATAATAAAAAATGAACCCGAACGATTTTCGATCACCATTTTCGGTAGTGAAAAGCATGTGAACTATAATCGAATATTGCTGTCTTCTGTAATACAAGGTGAAACACCGATAAAAGATATCTTCATCCACCCTTTTGAATGGTATCAACATAACAATATTCAATTATTTACTGGGGAAACAGTAGTACATATCGATACCAACATTCAAATGGTTTCAACGGACAAAGCTCGTAAAGTTACTTATGATAAATTGATTTTAGCGACGGGATCGAATCCTTTTATTCTTCCGATACCTGGCTCTAATAAGGAAGGAGTGATGACTTTAAGGACCATTGAGGATTGCCAAAAAATCTTAATTCATTCTAACAAATATAAGAAAGCTGTTGTTATTGGAGGAGGATTATTAGGATTAGAGGCAGCGCGTGGTCTTCTCCATCTAGGAATGGAAGTAAAAGTTGTACACCTTTCTCATTCTATAATGGAGAGACAGCTAGATACAACTGCTTCTAAGTATTTACAGAAAGAGCTAGAAAATCAGGGCATAAGCTTTCTATTGAAAAAGGAAACAAAGCATATAGTAGGTGAAGATCGAGTTGAAAAGGTCGTCTTTAAGGATGGGACCGAAATAGAGGCGGATATCGTTATTATGGCAGTAGGAGTGCGTCCTAACTGCAAATTAGCGAAAGAAAACGGTATATTGACCAATCGAGCAATTATTGTGAATGATCTTATGGAAACGAATATACCTAATATTTATGCTATAGGAGAATGTGCGGAACATCGCGGGACTGTATATGGCATTATTAAGCCCCTGTATGAACAAGGAGAGGTATTAGCTAAACATATTTGTGGCAAGCCGACAAAGGGATTTAGAGGATCGGTCTTTTCGACGAAGCTAAAGATATCAAGTGTAGATGTCTTTTCAGCTGGCGATCTCAATGAAAAGCCATTTTCACAGACTTTAACACTTTTTGATGAATTAGATCAAGTCTATAAAAAATTTGTCTTTTTGCATAATAGAATTGTAGGGGCAGTATTATATGGTGACATAAGTGACCATACCAGGTTACTAGATATGATTGTCAAGAAAACAGATTTTACTGAAACAGAAAAAGCACTTTTACTTGATTCTTCAAATGAAAATAAATCGTCGATTACGGAGATGTCCCATAGCAGTATAGTTTGTAACTGTAATAATGTGACAAAAGAAACAATTATGCAAGCAGTCACATTAAAAAGTTTATCAAGTGTCGAAGAAGTAAAACAATGTACAAGAGCTTCCGGTTCTTGTGGAGGCTGTCAGCCGCTTGTAGAAGAATTATTAACATATACGAATAGTGATGATTTTAGTGAAGACATATTACCTCAAGCGATGTGTTCGTGTACAACATTAACTGAGGACGAAGTGGTTGAGGAAATACAAAACCGTGGATTAAAATCCATAGCAGAAGTTATGGCTGTTCTAGACTGGAAGAAAAAAGAGGGGTGTCAAACATGTTTTGCCGCACTTAATTATTATTTGGTAATGATTCATCTCGATTATGAGCAATCTGAGAGTACGATTTATGTAAACGAGATGATGAATGCTACCGTCCAAGAAGATGGTACATATTCAATTGTGCCACAAATGTATGGTGGAATGACCAATGGTAAGCAACTGAGGAGAATTGCAGATGTTGCTGAGAAATATCAAGTTTCAACAATTATGATGACTGCTGACCAACGAATTCAATTGAGGGGGATAAGGAAGGAGTCTCTGATTAACATCTGTAAAGATTTAAACATGAAATTAATGCCGTTTCAAGGGAATAACTTTGCCAGTATTACAGCTTATGAAGATGATGATGATGGCCATGCTGAAAAAGAAAAACTTTTAAATTTTTCGATTCAACTTGAAAAGAATGTTGAATTTTTGATGACCCCCTATCGGATGGAAATAGGGGTCGCTCCTTATAAACACAATCGTTCGAGTTTCGCATCAAAGGATATTAAAATCATAAAACAGGACGCTAGCTGGGAAATTTATATAAGCGGAAATGAGGGGAAAAATACGATAGAAGAATTACTAACAGCAGCGCAACCAGATGATGAGGCACTTAGTATTCTTTGTGCATTTTTCCAATATTATCGAGAAACTGCTAGGTATGCAGAACGGACGTTAAAATGGGCAGAACGAATTGGTTTCATCCATATCAGAGAAGTATTGTTTGATCAAGAATTAAGGAGGACGTTGCTTCAACGATTAGCGGATGACAAATTAAAAATAAAAAAAATGGAAAGTCTACATGCGTAATGGTGAAACATGGAGTAATTAGATGATTGACTTTTGAAACAGCCTAAGTGAGGGATGTGTATGACTGAACTATTACTAAAATATTTTCGTTCGAAACAGCAAGAGAGTCAAATGGAAAAAATTTATGATACTCAATGTCCATTTTGTAGTATGCAGTGCAAAATGAAGTTAATAGAGCAATCAATCGTTAAGAGAAAACAGTATAGAGCAGTTGGTGTGGATAACCCGACGTCACAAGGGAGGCTTTGTATAAAAGGGTTGAATGCTCATCAACATGCATTGCATACGGAACGAATCAAATATCCACTGTTGAAAATGAATGGTGAATTTAAAAGAGTTTCATGGAACCATGCGCTAAACATAGTGAAGGAAAAGTTTCTTAACATTCAATCTGAATATAGTAGTGATGCATTGTCTGTTTACGGTGGAGGCTCTTTAACAAATGAGGCAAGTTATTTATTAGGGAAATTTGCAAGAGTGGCACTAGGAACCAGATATATTGATTATAATGGAAGATTTTGTATGTCTTCAGCTGCATCGGCTGCTAATCAAACATTCGGTATCGATCGTGGAATGACGAATAGCTTACTTGAAATTCCATCGGCAGAATGTATTATACTTATCGGAACTAATATTGCAGAATGCCAACCGACTATATTACCTTATTTTGAGAAAGCAAAGGAAAATGGAGCCATTATAATTGTGATTGATCCAAGAAGTACTTTAACTACGAAAATGGCAGATTTGCATTTGAAAGTAAAGCCGGGGATGGATGCCGCACTCGCGAACGGAATTATTAAAATAATAATAGAAGAAAATTTTATCGATCATGCATTTATTGCACAAAGAACACATGGGTACGAAGAAGTGAAAGACAATGTATCGGGTTTGCAATTAAAGGAGATAGAAGAGTTAACAGATGTACCAATTAATCAAATGAGAAAAGTAGCAATGTTGTTTGGGATGGCGAAAACAGGGATGATTTTTACTGCTAGAGGTATTGAGCAGCAAACAGACGGATATAAGGCTGTCAGGAATTTTCTGAACATTCTTTTGTTAACAGGGAAAGTTGGCAAACCAAGTTGTGGTTATGGGGCCATAACTGGGCAAGGAAATGGACAGGGAGGAAGAGAGCATGGTCAAAAAGCAGATCAGCTGCCTGGATACCGTTCAATTGAAAATCCAGAACATCGCCATTATATCGCAAAAGTATGGGGAGTTTCTGAAAGGGAATTGCCTAACAAGGGTGTCTCCGCTTACGAGATGATGAAAAAAATAGATCAAGGCGAGATCAAAGGAATGCTCCTGATGGCGTCGAATCCGATCGTCTCTAACCCGAATGCAAATATGGTTAAAAAGGCTTTGGTAAAACTGGACTTTCTTGTTGTAGCAGATATGTTTATTTCGGAAACAGCAGAGCTTGCCGATTTAATTTTACCAGTATCATCTTATTTGGAAAATGAAGGGTCCATTACAAATTTAGAGGGAAGAGTGATGCATCGCAAAGGAAGCCGAGTTGTTTCAAGTGAAGTGAAGCATGACTGGCAAATACTTTGTGAACTTGCTCAGTTATTAGGTAAGGGTAAGCACTTCAAATTTTCGTCACCAGAAGAAATCTTTAATGAGCTGAGGATTGCGAGTAAAGGCGGAGCGGCAGACTACTATGGCATCACGTATGAGCGTATAAAGCAGGAAGGGGGTATCTTATGGCCTTGTCCTGATATTAGACATCAAGGAACAGAGCGTTTATTTGAAGAAGCATTTGCTCATCAGGATAAAAAGGCCGTTATGCTTGCGGTGCCTAACCATCCAGAAGTACCGAAAGAAAAAACGGATAAAGAATTTCCCTTGTATTTAACTACTGGGAGAGTGATGTCTCATTATTTAACGGGTGTTCAAACGAGGAAAAGTCCTGCGCTTTCTGCAAGAGAATTTGAGTCCTTTATGGAAATTCATCCGCAAACTGCTCAAAGATATAGCATACAAGATAAATCTTTAATAAAAATTGAATCCAAAAGAGGGAGTATAGTTGTGAGAAGCAGATGGACGGAGGGCATCAGGCAAGATACTGTTTTCGTGCCTTTTCACTGGGCAGAAAGCCAAAATGTCAATCGTTTAATATCAGAAGAACTTGACCCAACATGTCGAATGCCAGGATTTAAATCATGTGCAGTAAAAATTAGCTCATTATCATAATTGTAATAGATTAAGAGGAGGTACACGCGACATGAATAAAAAGAAATTAGTTTTAGTAGGAAATGGAATGGCTGGTGTAAGAGCAATTGAAGAAATATTAAATATAGCACCTGAAATGTTTGAGATTACTATTTTTGGAAGTGAACCACACCCGAATTATAATAGGATTCTTTTGTCTAAAGTTCTACAAGGGGACACGGATGTAAATGATATTACCTTAAATGATTGGGATTGGTATAGAAGTAATAACATTACTTTATACACTGGAGAAACAATCATTAGAGTGGACACTTCAAAGAAAGAAGTTATATCGGATATAGGCAGAGTAGAACCATATGATGAATTAATTTTAGCAACAGGCTCGGTCCCATTCATCCTTCCACTTCCGGGAGCAGATAAATGTGGAGTTACAGCCTTTCGTGATATTAGTGACACTGACAAAATGCTAGAAGCTTCAAAAAAATATAATAAGGCCGCTGTAATTGGCGGTGGTTTACTGGGACTAGAGGCTGCAAGAGGATTGTTAAATTTAGGTATGGATGTTTCAGTCATTCACATTGCTCCTTATTTAATGGAACGCCAATTAGATGAAACGGCTGGGAAAATGTTAAAAAAGGAATTAGAAAAACAGGGGATGAAGTTTTTATTAGAAAAATATACAGAAGAGATTCTCGGAAGTGATCGTGTCGAAGGTCTTTCATTCAAAGATGGAACAACTTTGGAAACGGACTTAGTTGTCATGGCCGTTGGGATAAAGCCAAATATACAACTAGCCAAAGACAGTGGTATAGAGGTGAATCGAGGAATTATTGTCAATGATTATCTACAAACAAATAAGGCGAATATATATTCAGTCGGTGAATGTGCTGAGCATAACGGGATTCCATATGGACTTGTTGCTCCTTTATATGAACAAGGAAAAGTCCTTGCGCGTCATATTTGTGAAGTAGAGACAGAATCATATAAAGGCTCGATTTTGTCAACCCAATTGAAAATATCAGGTGTAGAGGTCTTTTCAGCTGGTGACTTTACAGAAGAAAAAGATAAAAAGGCATTAAAAGTATTCGATGATCAAGAAGGCATTTATAAGAAATTAGTCTTTAGAGGAAATCACATAGTTGGAGCTGTTCTTTTCGGTGATAGTCAAGAAGGAAATCGGTTGTTCTCGATGATTAAAAAGGAGGCCGATGTATCTGATACGGCTAAAGTATCCATTTTACAACCACTTGGACAATCGAATGGGGAAAGTCTAGTTGCAAGTATGAGTCCTGATGAAATTATTTGCGGTTGTAATGGTGTATCAAAAGAAACAATTGTTGAAGCTATTCAAGGCCAAGGATGCACGTCAGTTGATCAAATTAAAGCATGTACAAGTGCTTCACGCTCTTGTGGAGGGTGTAAACCACTTATTACTGATTTACTGCACGATTCTCTTGGTGGAGATTTCGACGAAAGTGCACAGAAGGAACCGATATGCAGTTGTACGACCTTATCAAGAGATGAAGTAGTCGAAGAAATTCGTTTAAAAGGATTGACTCATGTTAAAGAAGTAATGTTCGTGCTAGGATGGGCTTCTGATGAAGGTTGCTCAAAATGTCGTCCTGCCATTAATTATTATTTAGGCATGGTTAGTCCAACACAATATAAGGATGAAAGGGAGTCTCGTTATGTAAATGAACGCATGCATGCCAATATTCAAAAAGATGGTACATACTCAGTCGTACCAAGAATGTATGGCGGGGTAACAAATGCGAATGATTTACGGAAAATTGCTGATGCCGTTGATAAATACGAAATTCCTTTAGTCAAGGTGACAGGTGGACAGCGAATCGACTTATTAGGTGTCAAGAAGGAAGATTTACCAAAGGTTTGGAATGATCTGGATATGCCTTCTGGCTCTGCTTACGGAAAATCGCTGCGAACAGTTAAAACATGTGTGGGTGAACAATTTTGCCGTTTTGGAACACAAGATTCGATTGGTGTTGGGATTGCATTAGAGAAAAAATTTGAAGGGTTGCAAACTCCACATAAAGTAAAAATGGCCGTATCTGCTTGTCCAAGAAGTTGTGCTGAATCAGGATTTAAGGATATTGGATTTATCGGAATAGACGGAGGATGGGAGATTTATGTTGGAGGTAACGGTGGGACTCATGTACGAGAAGGGGATTTACTGTACAAAGTAAAAACAGATGAAGAGCTAATGGAGATTACGGGGGCTTACCTTCAATATTACCGTGAAACAGCCCATTATTTAGAAAGGACTTCAGCTTGGGTGGATCGTGTTGGCTTCGCTCATATCCAATCGGTATTAAATGATAAAGTGAAGCGAGAAGCATTAAATGCCCGTATGAATGAAGCGTTATCTGTATACAAAGATCCTTGGAAAGAAATTATAAAAAACAATCAAACGAAAAAAGAATTATTTGAAAATATTGTAAGGTCCTAATTAAAATGGAGGCGAAGCATATGGGAAGTAACGGTTTGTCGAAAAGTATAACTAAGATTTTGATCAGTCCCATCAGTGAATTGCCAAAAAAAATTGGTAAAACAGTGAGAATAGGTGAAAAGGAAATTGCTGTTTTTAAATTATCAAGTGGAAAAATCCTTGCAGTGGAGAACCGTTGTCCCCATAAAGGCGGTGTTCTTTCCGAAGGGATTGTCAGTGGTGAATTTGTATTTTGCCCTATGCATGATTGGAAAATTTGTTTAGAAGATGGAAAGGTGCAAGAGCCGGATACAGGCTGCATTAAATCCTATAAAACAATAACTGAAGGAGAAAATGCTTATCTTTTAATAGAAGAATAACTATTTTTTAATCATTCTAAGGAGGTTATGATCGATGAGAAAGCTGGAAGGAAAACGAATAGCTTTACTAGGCTCTCGAAAAGTAGCTGAAGTAAGTAAAATCGTCGAAAACTTTGGTGGTACTCCTTTTAGCAGGCCGGCACAGGGAACTGTCTTTTTAGATGAGTTAAAATTAGAAAATTATATCACGCGGATTGTAAATGGCAAATATGATTGGATCATTATTACAACTGGTATTGGTCTAGAAACCTTATATCATTGCGCTGAAAAAATGGAAATGAAGGAAAAGTTTATATCTGCCCTTCAAAATATGAAAATAGCGGCAAGGGGCTATAAAGCTGTCAATATGCTGAAAAAACTCGGATGCACTCCTCTCGTTCGAGATGATGATGGAAGTACTGCTGGTTTAATTCGTGGCCTTTCAGCATTTACTCTGAATCAGTCAAAGGTAGCCATCCAACTACATGGAAATCCTATCCCAGCTTTAGTCCAATGGCTTCAAAGTCAAAATGCCACATTTGAGGAGATTTTACCATATATTCATATTTCACCAGATAAACAGGTGATGGAAAAACTGTTGGAAGAAATACTTAATGGTAAAGTTGATGCAGCTATTTTTACAAGTACACCGCAAGTACGCAATCTTTTCCATCACGCAGAACAAAATAGTATTGTCAACGAATTGCAGCACGCTTTTTCGCAACAAACAATCGCTTTAGCCATTGGAAAAATTACAGCTGAGGCGTTATATACGAAAGGACTCAATCGGGTCATTTTCCCGCAAAAAGAAAGGATCGGAAGTGCCATTGTTGAGTTGAGCAATTATTATCAACAGCTTGCAAAAATCTAAGAAAAAACAAAGGGGTGGGATTTTGGAAGGAAAAGTTTATCTAGTCGGTGCTGGACCTGGAGATGAAGGTTTAATTACACTCAAAGGATTAAAAGCGATACAACAGGCAGATGTCATTTTATATGACAGATTAATTAATCCTAAGCTTCTTGAGTCAGCTCCCTCTCATTGTGAGTTTATTTTTTGCGGAAAGCTTCCAAAAAAACATCTCCTTAAACAGGAACTAATTACCGAAATACTCGTCCAAAAGGCGTTGGAAGGTAGCACAGTCGTTCGTCTGAAGGGAGGGGATCCCGGTGTTTTTGGTAGAGTGGGAGAGGAGGCCGAAGCACTCGTTTCATATGATATCCCATTTGAAATTGTCCCAGGGATTACTTCGGGTATAGCCGCTTCTCTTTATGCAGGGATACCAGTCACTCATCGAGAATACGGTGTATCTTTCGCGATGATTACTGCTCATGACAAAACCAAGGACGGGAAACCTACGATTGATTTTGCTGGATTAGTCAACAGTGTTGACACAGTAGCATTCTATATGGGCATTGCAAATATTTCTTATATTAGTGAAAACTTGGTTTGCTATGGTAAACCTGCTGAAACACCAGTGATTCTCATTCAATGGGGAACTTACGGCAGGCAGAAAACTTTACAAGGAACTTTAGCGGATATTTCAGATAAAGTAAAAGCTGCAAAGTTTACTAATCCAGCGATAGCATTAGTGGGGGATATTGTTTCACTTCGTGAGAAATTAAAATGGTTTGAAAAAAAACCTCTCCATGGGAAGCAGATTCTTTTAACACGTACTGGTACGGGAGAAAGTGCTATTGCAGAAACTTTAAAGGAGCAGGGAGCAGATGTAATTGAATTCCCGAAATGGGTGAAAAAAGATGTGCCGATTAATGAAGGGATTATCAATAAATTATATTTATATGACCGTATTTTATTTACTGCTACAGAGAGCATCAATGATTTTTTTGATTTATTAA
Source organism: Cytobacillus sp. FSL R5-0569 (assembly GCF_038007265.1). NCBI lineage: Bacteria > Bacillati > Bacillota > Bacilli > Caryophanales > Bacillaceae > Cytobacillus > Cytobacillus sp. FSL R5-0569. Next base: position 2,365,960 of record NZ_JBBOWW010000001.1, on the reverse strand, counting down.
GTGCAAAAAGGATAGATGTTAGAAATATTACGGCACAATTTTATGTCATGTCGAAAAAATCTTTGCTTGTTTTAAATAAACGAGGGCTGACGGGTCTTGAAGAAGAGAAAATGGAACGCCATGGAAAGCTTCTTATTATCGGAAACCGAAGAAATCCTTCTAATTTAGTTCAATACGGCCGTCATGATTTTTTGCAAACGAGTGAGATCTGTCTTGATGAAAAATTCATGCCGGTAATTAGACAAATGCTGGATGAAGCTGTTATTGATACTATTCTTTTTCCAAGCAGTTATTCTGTCGACGTATTAATAGAAAATGCAAATTTCATTAACCTAAATATAGTTGGGTTTTTAAAAGAAACTCAAAAATACTGCATGGGACAAAAAACTCGGAAACGGATGGAGGAGTATGGATTTCAGCCTGATTTTATGGCTAGTGAGCCAACTATAGATAAATTGATTAGTGCATTAACAGGAAAAGCTGAAAAAGTTCGTGCTGTGGAAGTATAAAACAATAGGGGTGTTTATAAATAGAAGCAATTCTTTATATATGTCATGGCAGCAGACTGCCAGAAGCAGCTGAAGAGGCTACTTCCTTTATTAAAAGTTTTATAAAAAAGGATAATACAATTATTCAAGAGTATGGATTTCTTGAACTGGCAACACCATCCATTGAGGATGCCTTTCGTAAGTGTGTTGAACGAGGTGCTACGCTTATAAAGGTGATACCTATTTTATTGCTGACAGCAGTTCATGCTAAAAAAGATATACCTGAGAAACTTCTTCAGCTACAAGGAAAATATCCTACCGTTGAAGTTAGATACGGTCGTCCAATTGGCGTTCATCCTTACATGGTTGATATCCTTTCAGAACATTTATATAATAACTGCAGCAACCTCAATCCACAATCCATGGTCATTATAGTTGGAAGAGGAAGCAGTGATCCAGATGTGAAAAGGGATTTAAAAATAATAGCTGAAATGTTACGGAAAAGGCTAAACTTAAAAAGAGTCAGTGATTGTTATTTAACTGGTGTTGGTCCTAGCTTTGAACAAGTATTGTATAGTGCAAAAGAGTCCGAAATAAAAGAAATATATATTATTCCATACCTTTTGTTTACAGGCGTCTTAATGAACGGTATGAAAAAAACAATTCGTTGCCTATTTGCGAATTCAGATAAAAATCCTGTACTATGTCATTACTTAGGTTACCATCCCTCTATAGAGCTAATACTGAGGGAGCGCGTGATAGAACTTGAACAGAGAGGAAAATGAAATGCTTCCACTTATGGTGAATGTAAAAAATAAGAAATGTGTTGTCATCGGCGGAGGAAAAATCGCTTATCGAAAAACACGTTCATTGCTTGATGGTGAAGCAAGCGTTACAATTATCAGTCCAATCATATGTCAAGAATTGCAAGTGCTTGAAATAGAGGCAAAAATAACGATTGAACGTAAAAATCCAGAGATAGCAGATTATTGTGATGCTTTTATCATAATTGCAGCAACTGATTCAAGTCAGTTGAATGAACAAATCGCATCCGAAGCCAATCCTGGTCAACTTGTAAATGTAGCAAGTAATCATGAACTTGGAAATTTCCATTTGCCTGCATATTTTAACAGAGGAAAGTTGACTCTTAGTGTATCAACGGGGGGAGCAAGTCCTACACTTGCCGTAGAAATTAAGAAACAGTTAATGGAGATTTTTGATGAGTCTTTCACAGAGTATACCGAATATTTATATAAAAAGCGTCAGGGGATTTTACAATCTAATCATTCATCCACTCGTAAACAAGAACTTTTAAGAGAACTAGTGAACGAAGATTACAGATTTTTAAAAAAAGTTGCAGAGCGTCTTTAGACAGGAGATAAGTGATATAAACAACATGAAAAAACGATGCCCTTAATTTCTTGGAAAATGAAGTGACTTCAACGGAAACTGCATGACCATAATCTGTTTCGAAGAATAATGAAAGCCTAAATTCAAAAACAACATAAAAAAAGAAGACGATGTTAGGAGCCTGTTAAGGTTGACATCGGTTAAATAGCCACCGTATTTCTATATCTTTGCTGAAATGATGAATAATGCTGAGATAGCTATACAGTAAATAGAGTAATATTCGTCACATTTGAAGGATGAAAACATGATGAACGACTATGTTACCTTTTTATTATGGTTTTGTCTGCTTTCTGTAAATTGTGTAGTAAAGCAAACCAGCAAAGACCTGCTGTAAGTATGAGGTAATTTAATAAGAAATTCAATATCTCTACTAAGTGTAAAAATGATGCTTTTTTAAAAATCAGGTGGAATACATATGTATGTATTTATAGACGATTAATCTTTTATGGGAAAGTAGTTACCAAAAAAGGATCTTTAGTTATACAAAAATCCTTTTTTGGTCCCCATTTAAAAAATCCCCGTTTTTCAATTAAAATAGTGAATGGGCAAAATCCCTCGTAATGAATGCAGTCAGCGGGTACACCCCATTGATATAGAGTGCCATAAATCGTTTCCATGAAAGGAATCGGTCCATGGAAATAAAAAAGGACTTCTTTTGATGAGATCTTGGATTGTAAAAAACTCTATATCTACTTATCCTTCTTGATCGAAGGATTGGAATGTTCAATCAGCTTCATCCGGGTATCAAAACCATAAATAATTTTAAACTAGTTGGATGATTGTTTGCTAATATAGAATTTAACGGTGTGATTCCGATACCACCACTAATCAACACCATAGTTATATCTGAGTCTTCGAGAACAAAATCACCAATTTTCTTCTAACTAACTTATAATGAAAATTAGAAAGAAATAGGGAGTGAATCAATCCCCTGTGAAGAAAGATTAAATTGCCACTGAACTTCTTCTGTAGGTATTTTCAAACGTAGTTTAGGCATACGTTTCAATAGTGTTGTAAAGGCGACATCTCCTTCTACCCTTGCAAGTGGAGATCCGAGACACATATGCATGCCATAGCCAAAGGCTAGATGACGCTCAATTTTACGGTCTACTTCTAAGTCCTCAGAGTCCGCAAATACCTTTTCGTCTCTGTTTGCAGCTTTGACCATAACCAACATCATATCGCCTTTTTTAATTTTTTGACCTGATATTTCAATATCTTCTTTTGCAAAACGTGGTCCCACACTCGTAGATGGCCCGTTGAAACGTAATAATTCCTCTACTGCAGATGGCACTAAGCTAAGATCATTTTTGAGTAATTCAAGTTGTTCTGGGTGTTCGAATAACATCATTGCCCCAGTTGCTATTAAATTTGATGTCGTTTCATGGCCAGCAAAAATTAATAGAGTGATCATAGAAATCAATTCTGCTTCATTTAGGCGGTCACCTTCTTCTTCGATAGCAATTAACTGGCTAATTAAGTCCTCTGACGGTTGTTTCCTTTTCTTATCAACCAAAAGCTTGGTATATTCTCCGAATTCCTGAAGATGCTTTGCCACAGTGGGATCTTGTTTTCCCCATCCGAGACCTTTAGCAATGGCTGACGACCAAATCTTTAGTTTCTCTCGATCCGCATAAGGTACTCCTAACATTTCTGAAATCACATTGATTGGTAAAGGATAGGCATAGTCCTTTACAAGATCCATCTCCCCCTTCGACTGGACCTCATCCAATAATTCATCTGCAATTTCCTGTATTCGTGGTCTTAGCCCTTCCATAAATCGAGGTGTAAAGGCTTTTGAAACTAACATACGTAAGCGTCTGTGATCTATTCCATCAACAAATAGCATTGATTTACCGGTAAAGAAAGTATCAGGTGCTGTAGTTTGTTCAGTATCATATATTTTTTCCCTGTAGTCATCCTTTTCTTCAATAGTAGTAGGATCAACAGTAAATTGTTTTGAGTTTTTAAGAATTTGAATCGCTTCTTCCATATGTACAACTATCCAAGTTTGATTATCTGTTTCCCCCATGGGGTTAGAAATGGGAATGATTGGCCCCATTTCGCGTACATTTGCAAAGATGTGAAATGGATTTTCCTTACTATTACCACTAAGTAAACCTAAAACCTGGTTAGAAACATTTGATTTGGTCATTATTTACTTCCTTTCAAGGTTTAATTTTAAATATACTCAAATTTGAGTATATAAGTAGCCTACTAGATGGTGGCACATAGTGTAAATGCGATTAAAGTAACCTTTTTTGTTTTAGGTCTTAAGATAGAGATTAATTCACATATTTTAGCGTATTCTTTTATGTTAATATAAATGTATATCTACATAAGGAGTAAGAATATGTCTATTCAAATTTTCATTTTAAGTAAACTTATGGAAGGGAACGACTATCCATATAATATAAAAAAATTAATATCTGATCCGATTCCACTAGATAAAATACGTGGGATTACTGAGAGTAAATTATATTATCATTTTGAGTCATTAGCGAAACAAGGGTTAATTGAGGTTGTAGAAGTGATAAAAGAAGTAAAGCGACCAGATAGGCAAGTGTATAGAATTACCGAAAAAGGAAGATTGGAATTACCTAATAAAATATATAAGGTGTTTACAAATGCAAATACAGTTAACGAAATGATTCTTGGGATTACTAATCTTAAATATGTTGATTCAACGATCGTTATTCAAATTCTAGAAAAAAAGCTAGAAGGAATAAGAGCAATAGAGGAGTCAAGAATAGTTTTGGAAGGACAACCCAATGTAGATAGACAAGAGCCTGCTTATCGGTTTATGAATGATTATTTTTCTGAAAGTTTACAAAGTAATATTTATTGGTTAAAAAAATTAATTAATGGAATAAGAGAAGGAGAATTTAATTCTGAAAAATAAGAAGGAAGTATAGTTAAAACTTTGAAAGAAAAAGAAAAACGATTAGACGGTGTAGACATTCGTCAATCACAAAAGGATAGCCATGAGAGTGGCGGTCCTTTTTCATTTGAATAAAATTTTTACTAACAGCCTACAATACTTCTTGAATAGAAGGGAGTGAAGCGGGTTGACAAAATCACCTAATAATGGAAGTAAAAACCAAAGTTCGCCACAGGGAAATCAAAATGCATTTAGTGGTGATAATAGTAAGGGAAATAAAAGAAATAAAGATCAAAAAAGCAAATCTGAATAGTAAAATTATAAAAGCATGTTAGCTTGATAAAGTTAACATGCTTTTGTATACATTTTTATCTTCGTATTTCTTAAAAAGGGCGTTTGACTGATAATATGACCGTCCTAACTAAATAGAATAAGGAAATGTTATATACCAAATTATTAATAGAAATGAGGGATTAAACGATCATAAACGAACAACGCCTTCTACTTCATTAACGAAAGAAGAAACTATGAATCTATTACTCACTTCCATTCCGATAGAAGAAATGGGACTATCACATATGATAAATACAGAAGGTGAAAAAATTCAATATGCAATGGACACGCTGTTAATAGCCCGTTAAATAATCTAGCGTTCGAGCAATTAACTAAATCCTGAGTTTGATTCTTACATAAAAGATAAAGAAGGATTTGATTGAAGTTGGTAATCTTGGAATGGGACTAATGAATAGACTATGTGGAAACCTGTAAAATCGATTGGTGGATGATGAACCATTAGTATCGAAAGTTTTTTATAGGCTTACTTTAAAATGATTAGTGTTATTCTTTGAAAAAAAGGAGGTAGATGTCCAAGCCATCTTCTTTTTCCTTTCATAGTCTATTACTAGTGATAAATGAAGGGAGTTATTATAAGGATGGAGGAAAAATGCAATCAACAAGCAATAGGTGAATGTTCGACTGCAGAAGGTCTAAATACTACTTCTTATGGGACAGCATCGCACGCAGAAGGCTTCGAAACGATCTCTTTAGGAGATTCATCTCATACAGAAGGTTCTCATACTACAGCAACGGGCAATGCATCGCACGCAGAAGGGTTTATGACTGAAACGGATGAAGATGCGTCTCATGCAGAGGGGAGTCAAACACAAGCGCTTGGAAAGGCCTCGCATGCGGAGGGGTATATGACAAGAGCCACGAACGATTCATCCCATGCTGAGGGGGCAAATACACTTGCTTCCGGTATGACTGCTCATGCGGAAGGAAGTGGTGTTCAAGCCATTGGAGATTCATCTCATGGAGAAGGGTTTCTGAGCAAATCTATCGGTAACGTGTCCCATGCAGAAGGGTCTCAAACGGAAGCCATCGGTGAGGCATCTCATGCGGAAGGATTCCAATCAATTGCCGAAGGAGTAATATCCCATGCGGAAGGTTCGCAGACAGCCGCTTTAGGCGTTGTTTCTCATGCGGAAGGTTACAATACACAGGCAATAGGAGATATTTCCCACGCAGAAGGGAACTTTACGATAGCAAGTGGGAGTGACTCGCATGCAGAGGGAAGGGCAACAACAAGTAGCGGTATCGCATCTCATGCGGAGGGGAATCGGACAATAGCAAGTGGAGATGACTCTCATGCAGAGGGGATTGACACAACAAGTAGTGGCATTGGTTCTCATGCGGAAGGTTGGCGAACAATAGCAAGTGGTAGGTATTCGCACGCAGAGGGATTTGAGTCAATTTCTAGTGATTGGTATTCTCACGCCGAGGGAGCTGGGACAATAGCCAGTGGTTGGGTTTCACATGCAGAAGGAAATCGATCAACAGCCAGTGGTTTGTATTCGCACGCAGAAGGTTCTGATACTAGAGCAGATGGAACTGCATCCCATGCAGAAGGGCTAGAAACAATAGCAAGTGGTTGGGGTTCACATGCAGAAGGGCGAGAAACGCAAGCTACTGGTTTTTTTTCCCACGCAGAAGGGCGAGAAACAATAGCAATCGGCGAAACTTCTCATGCCGAGGGATATAGGACTTTAGCAAGTTTCGGTCCTTCTCATGCGGAAGGGTTTGGCACAACAGCGAGTGGCAGTACAGCCCATGCGGAGGGGAATCAGACTATAGCCAGTGGAGAAAATTCCCATGCAGAGGGGTATCTGACTGAAGCGAGTGGTTATACTTCGCACGCAGAGGGTGAAGCTACTATAGCCTTCGGGACTAGTTCTCATTCACAAAATTATCAAACACAAGCAAATGGTTTCGCTTCTCACGCAGAAGGGTATGGCACAACAGCGAGTGGCGATGTTTCCCACGCGGAAGGAGATTCGACTACATCTGCACATACTGGTGCTCATATAATGGGGCAATGGGGGACTAGCGAAGAAGCATATTCTTGGTTTATAGCTAATGGTACAGATACAGCTAGAGCACTTGGCGCCAAATGGCTAGCAAGCAATGGTCAAATGTACATCGATGGTAGCTCTTACAATACTGGTGGTGCCGATTTTGCCGAAATGTTTGAAACCATCGATGGGAAGGAAATTGAAGTTGGTTATTTTGTCACCTTAGACGGAGATAAAGTGAAAAAAGCCACGTCTACTGACTATATCTTAGGTATCACTAGCGCAACACCGAGTCTGATTGGTAATAGTGCAGGGCTGAGCTGGCATGGCCGTTACCAATTAGATGAGTGGGGGAGAAGAACGTATCAGGAAGTCGATGTACCTGAAGTGAAGAATAAAGAAGGCAAGGAGATCATTCCTGCAAAGAAAGAAATACAGCCTGTTATGAATCCAGATTGGGATAGCCAAAGAGAATATGTTCCCCGTCAGAAGCGACCAGAATGGGTACCAGTTGGTCTGGTGGGTCAAGTTCTTGTAAGAGATGATGGTACTTGTGAAGTGAATGGTTATTGCCAACCTAATGATGAGGGCATTGCTACAAAGGCAACAGCAGGTTTCCGTGTGATTAAACGGACGGGTGAGAACCAAGTGTTGGTCTTAATTAAGCCAAATGACGATGAAAATCGAACGTTAAGAAGAGACATTACAGTGATAGAAGAATTACAAAAGCAAAGTGCTGTGACGATGCAGGAATATCGAATAAAGATACAAACTTTAGAAAAAGAAAACGAAACGATTAGCCATGAAATGCAAGAATTAAAAACTCAATTTGCTTCTCTGATGAGTAAATTAGATAGAGATAGTTTTTAACAAAATTAATACTAGCGGCTTCACTTTTATATGTAAAAAAGTGAAGTCGTTTTTCTTTTTCACCCCTTTATTAAAGAAAAACAGGTTTTTTAATGCGCAGCTGCTATGGACCCCTATAAGAAATCGGAAGCAAAATTAGCCCCTTCATTTTTCTGCCTGTCTGTATCACAACCCCTTCAGAGCATGAGTCATCGGCCGTTTGTGATCGTTAAAATGCGCATAGACCGCAGGGGTGTAGTGACTTCGCCTTTATTCGTTCTACTAATTTTCTACGAATTCACTTGCAACACATAGAATGACGAGCTGTAAGTGAAAAAGGGGAGAAGCCATGTGGTTAAGAAGTCATCAGGAAGCAAAATACGCTGTCTAACTACCCACTAATGGCTTCATTAAGTTCTAATAATCTTAATCTCGGTAGTGTTACTGCATTTTTTGACCATCCGATTACAAATAATCATGCATCTGTGATTGATTATATGAAAAGGAATTATATAGACCGAGTATTGATTGAAATACAACCGACAACTATTTCTTAATCTAAGGAAATTTGAATAAGATTCTATTACTAAATGGTTAGATTGTAAATACGTGGTTAAATCTAGTAGTTCTTTTATCTATAAAAGAATCACTTTCATCATATCTATTCTTTTTGGGATGAACGGAAGGGAGTAAAGTCAAATGGTCGCAATAAATAGTACACTCTTCTATAAGTCTTTTAACATTTCGCTTTAGAAACCACATTATTTTCCTTATTTTTCCACCTTTGCAACTTCTTTAATAATGTAGTATGGTGAATGTCTAGTTCTTTAGCAGCTTTTCGAATCGAATTGTTTCTTTCAATTGCTGCATTTATAATCATTTTTTCGTAGTTTTCAATTTGATTTTTTAAAGAAATAGAAGGTTTATAGGCTGAATGAAAAATATGTCTAGGTAAGTGCTCAGGTTTTATAATCATTTCTGGAATTGAAACAATGATGCTTTCAATGATATTTCTTAGTTCGCGGATATTACCTGGCCAATGGTAATTTTGTAGAATTTGTTTAGTATCAGGTAGCAGTTCTTTTTCAATTCGGTATTGTTCTTTGAAGTGATAGAAAAAATGGTCAATTAATATATCTGTATCTTCTAACCTTTCCCTCAGAGGTGGAATGTCAATATTTACGACAGCTAATCGATAAAAAAGGTCTTCCCGAAATTCCCCAATTTCTACTTTATCCTCTAAATTTTGATTGGTTGCGAAGATAAAGCGGATATCAATTTTTTTTGATTTCGTGCTTCCGATTCTTTGGACGGTTTTATCTTGAATGACTCTTAAAAGTTTAACTTGAATGGAGAGCGGCATTTCTCCAATCTCATCCAATAAAAATGTCCCTCCATCGGCTAACTCTAACAAACCCATTTTTCCTCCCTTTTTTGAACCAGTGAATGCGCCACCTTCATAACCAAAAAGTTCAGATTCCAAAAGCGATTCTGGAATGGCTGCGCAATTGACTTTTATAAATGCCCTTTTGTGTCGATTGCTTAAGTGGTGAATTAAGTTGGCAATTTCCTCTTTTCCTGATCCAGAAGGTCCTGTAATCAGTATACTTGTTGGAAACGGTGCTACCTGCTCCACTTTTTGAACAATTGCCTTCATTTGGGGGGAATTAAAGAGGAATTGGGACTTTTGTTCATTCGCAAAATCGAATGTAAAACGATGATTGTTAAGTTCAGATATGTTTTCAACACGTTCTAAATCATTTTTAAGTTGATTTAAGTGGGTTATATCACGAACACTAGCGACAACCATTTCGATCTTTCCATCTTTATCAAATACAGGTCTTCCTGTTACCATTACATCCTTTTTATTACCTAGCTTTTGCATAATTGAAATCGTTTCTTTCTTTTCTAAAACTAACAATGATGCTGACCGATTGATATAGCCTTCCTTAACTAAATCACCCATATATCTACCTACAAGGTCTCTGCGACCAAAACCAGATAACTTTTCATAGGCAGCGTTAACATACAGAGTTATTCCTTCCGAGTTTACTATATAAACGCCATCTGGAACAAACTCAAGTACGGTCAATAACCTTTCTACAACGACGGAATCTGGATAACGATCTAAGAGACTCAAGTCTTTTCACTCTCCTTTTTATGGTGAAATTTTTCTATTTCCTTCGAAAAATGTAACCACTTTCATTCGATATATAAACATATTGTACCACAATTATAGTAACTTTTTCACTATTCGAAATAGTCAATATAAAAAAACGCAACTCTCCTAATTGGCATGGTTTGTGCATAAACATTATGAAGAGAGGAGGGACCTTACCACCTTTAATTACGAAACTAATCTTATAGTAGTTTTTGAAAAAATATGATAGGAGGAATTAAAATGACAAATATTATCAAGCCTTCTCCAAAACTTTATGTATTAGATACTGGAACAATGAAAATGGACAAAAATTACATGATCGCGATGCATAATCCAGCTAGTATGGATAATCCGAACCCACCTGCAGAGTTCGTGGAATTTCCAGTTTACGCAGTATTAATTGATCATCCTGAAGGTAAAATTTTATTTGACACCGGCTGTAACCCAGAGGGCATGGGGAAGGACGGTAGATGGCCAGAAGGTGTTCAGAAAATGTTTCCATCCTTTCAAGATGAATCATGTTACTTGATTAATCGTTTGGAACAATTAAATACACGTCCTGAAGATATTAAATATGTTGTTGCTTCCCACCTCCACCTTGACCATGCTGGTTGTCTGGAGTTATTTACTAACGCTACTATTATCGTTCATGATACAGAACTTTCCAATACAATGAAGCAGTATGCAATGACGAAAGATATGGGTGCCTATATATGGGCTGATGTAAATGCTTGGATTAACAATGGGCTAAAATGGAAAACAGTTATGCCAAATGAGGACGAATTAGAGCTAGCACAAGGAATAAAGATTTTAAATTTCGGACCTGGACACGCATGGGGGCTGTTAGGGTTACATGTTGAATTACCAGGAGAGGGCGGTATTATTTTGGCTTCAGATGCTGTGTATTCGTCAGAAAGCTATGGACCGCCAATAAAAATGCCAGGTATTATCTATGATTCTATTGGATATTTAAATGCGGTAGAAAAAATAAGGAAATATGCGGAACGAACGAATTCCCAAGTTTGGTTTGGCCATGATTCGGAGCAATTCAGAAAGTTTATCAAATCAACAGCTGGATTTTATGAATAAGATAGTGAGCCAAAAAGAAGCTTAAATCTTACTTCGGATTTCTATAGTATTTGGCCTTTTAGTACTTTCTTGAAGGGGGATCAAGCAACATGATTCAATTAGATACATTGTATTATGGATCAATCATTGATGGGTGCGAACGAAAAAAAGCGGGAAGACAAGATTTGGAGGTATTTAACCCATATAACAATGAAGTGATTGGTAAAATCGCCTGTGCCACGATGGAAGATATACAAGATACGGTAGACACCGCACACCGTGTATTTCAGGATACAATGAAAAATATGCCGGCATATATGCGCTCTGATATCCTAAGAAAAACGGCTGACTTATTAGAGGAGAAGGCGGGGGATTTTGCTGAGTTACTTACATTAGAAGCGGGTAAACCCATTCGTGAAAGCCGTGGAGAAGTGGCGCGGGCAGTTCAAGTATTGCGCTTTGCTTCAGAAGGAGCCAAATCTATTTATGGGGAGCAAATCCCGATGGATAGCGCCATTGGCGGAGAGAATCAAATCGGCATATCGAAACGTGTCCCTTTAGGTGTTATAGCTGCGATTACACCGTTTAATTTTCCGTTAAATCTTGTACTTCATAAGGTTGCTCCAGCAATTGCTGCTGGAAATACAATTGTCTTGAAACCTGCAGAGAAGACGCCATTCTCATCAGTATTTCTTTATCAATTATTCGAGAAGGCGGGATTGCCTAATGGAGCATTCAATATTGTTATGGGATTAGGCCAAGAACTCGTGGAACCATTGGTCACACACCGAAAGGTAAAAAAAGTTACCTTTACAGGAAGCGGTTCTGTTGGCTGGAAAATTAATGACATGGCGAAACGAAAAAAAGTAACTCTTGAACTCGGATCAAATGCCCCCAATATTATTTTTGAGGATGGAGATTTAGATGCTGCTGTTGATGCTATTGTGATGGGGGGATATACATACGCTGGTCAGGCGTGTGTCTCAGCACAACGTATCTATGTACAAAAAAATGTATATCAACAGTTTGTAGAAAAATTAGTTACCAAAGTACAAGCACTTAAAACTGGGAACCCACTGAATGAGGCTACGGATATGGGGCCGATGATAACAGAAGATGCCGCGATACGTGCCCAAGCTTGGGTTAAGGAAGCTGTTGAAGGAGGGGCGACCATTTTAACTGGTGGCGGACGTAATGGTTCAATGCTAGATCCAACTGTATTAGTCGATGTAAGGAGAGATATGAAAGTGGTTTGTGTGGAGGTCTTTGCACCAATTGTTTGTGTCATGCCGTTTTCAGAAGAAGCGGAAGTGGTTGACTATGCCAATGATACAGATTTGGGACTGCATGCAGCTGTCTTTACTAAGGATATAGACCGGGCTTTCCGTGTGGCGGATGCCATTGAAACGGGTGGTGTATGGATCAACGATGTATCAGTCCGTCGTTATGATCATATTCCTTATGGTGGCGTGAAAAATAGTGGGATTGGAAAAGAAGGAGTTAAATATGCTATTGAGGATATGACAGATACCAAGTTTTTAGGGATAAAACTTTTTTAGAAATAAATCGAGGTGAGAATAGGATGAAAATAAGAACTGCCGTATTACGCGAATCAGGTGCTCCATCCCCTTATGCAAAAAGCCAACCGATTAAAATTGAAACTTTAGAGCTAGATTCACCAGAGTCCGGTGAAGTTTTGATTCAGATAAAAGCTGCCAGTCTTTGCCATTCAGATTTATCTGTCATTAATGGGAGTCGACCAAGACCGCTGCCAATGGCATTAGGGCACGAAGCTTCAGGGGTGGTGGTTGAAGTTGGTTCTGGTGTAACAGATTTAAAACCGGGGGATTATGGTGTTTGTATTTTTGTTCCTAGCTGCGGGCATTGTCTTCCATGTAAAGAAGGGCGCCCCGCCCTATGTGAACCTGGTGCACACGCTAATACCGCAGGTACATTAATGGGTGGTGGAATAAGACTACATTCAGATACAGAAGATGTCAATCATCATGTGGGTGTTTCCGCTTTTTCGGAATACGCGGTAGTATCAAGAAACTCATTAATAAAAGTGGATAAGGGGATTCCATTTGAAAAGCTAGCTCTTTTTGGATGTGCAGTTATTACTGGTGTAGGTGCAGTTGTAAATACTGCTAATATTAAATTGGGAAGCACTGTAGCTGTTGTTGGCCTAGGAGGCATTGGTTTAAGTGCACTTCTTGGTGCAATCACAGCAGGTGCAAGCAGAGTGGTTGCGTTAGACATCAATCAAACCAAATTGAAGCAGGCAAAAGAACTAGGAGCAACAGATACATTTAACTCAAAAGACCCTGATATTGTAAAACAAGTTCGTGAAGCAACTGGCGGTGGGCTTGACTATGTATTCGAAACTGCGGGCGCGGTTCCAGCAATGGAAGTTGCCTATGCCATCACTAAGCGAGGTGGAACTACGGTTACAACTGGACTACCACATCCAGAGCATCATTTTTCATTCCCTTATGTCAGCTTAACCGCGGAAGAAAGAAATCTTAAAGGCTCATACGTAGGTAGCTGTGTCCCTGACAGGGATATCCCTAACTTCATCAATTTATTTAAACAAGGCCGCCTCCCTGTTGACAAGTTGATGACGGACTTTATTTCACTCGATGAAATTAATGAGGGATTTGACAAACTGGCAAAAGGAGAGTCTTCAAGAATTATTATTAGATTCTAAGGTTTCACAAGATAATTGTGGTTTGGACATAACTAAATTACCTACTTTAATATGTTTGTTGTAAAAACAAGTTCATTCCAATATAGCTGTAGATTATCGTAGTGTGCGAAGAAGAGGGATTTCAAGTCTTATTTAGTACCGCCACTTAGTATCAACCTTCCCTTTATTACTGGCAGGAATCATACTCTATATCAACACTTTACATTAGTGTTTAAAAACAAGCATCCAACTATTTTGAAATTTATAATTCTAATAGTTTAGATGTTTCGTTAACTTAAATACTTATGGCCTAGCATTTTGTTTAAGAGTCTTCTTTTTATGCATTGAATAATAAAATTTTTATCATACAACTCACGATTAAAAAAGGAAGAATATCAATCATAACGACTACACAAAGTGATATGGAGTAGGCTGCCGCAAACAAATACCCTACTCCATTCTGTGTGAATGCCTGTTCTTTAAAATTGAGAAGAAATATATTAGTGAAGGGAATGTATTATATTGAAGAAACTTTTCATTCTTAAGTTAAAACCCTTATAAACGTGAGCCTAGAGTTATGAAATTGCTCCATTCACAAATGAATGTCACGGAAATAATTACTAAGTTTTGAGGAAAGTAACCAATCCGTTACTCTTTTTTTTCATATTATATTATAAGCATGATTAAGAGGAGGCAATAAATAAATGGATGCTATCATTACGGTATTAATTCCTTTCTCCTGATGATTGGTTTTATCCTAAAACACTGGAAAGTTTAGTAGAAACTGCTACTAGGCAGTCAAAAGATGTAGCTGTAATCAGTGGAAATATCAACATTAATTTTGAAAATGAAAATGGGGAAGTTTATCAATCGTTAGAATTAAAGGGAAGAAACTTTTCTGATCCATTTGATTTTTTATTAGCAAATACTTCTCTTTGGCCTAGATGTTACCGTACATCTATTATGAAAAGTATAGGGGGATGGCCAATTGATGAAAAGTATAAGGGAAGGTATGTAGAAGATATTAGGGTGCTCCTTAAATTAATTCCATTTTATCAATTTGTCTGGATAGACGAGCTTATGTTATATCATCGAAAACATCAAAAAAACAATACGAATCATGTTAAAGAAACAGCAGATTGCTTAAAAAGTACAATTGAAGAGACATTAAGAAATTGGGGAAATGTCTATGCTCCAGTTTTCAGATATGAAGGGGAATGTATAATATTAGACGATTTAATCTATATAGATGTGTGAGATTAAGAGAGCATCTATAGTAAGTAAAGGGGAAACAACATGATTATCGAATAAAAGTGATGTGGAGCTGAAAATGTGATAGATGGATGATTACACGATGAATCTGTTCTCTAAATGAAGAGTGTTACTTCGATACATCCATATATTTCATATTTTCTTATATAACTTATCCGTATAGTTGGTTGTATTAAGGCGGGCCCATTCATATCAAGACGGAAGAGTTTCTGGGTCATTAATGAAGGGGATTTAGGCTCATAGGAAAGAGTAAATAATATAGCTCTTTGAGAGATCGAAGAATAAAAACAAGTTTATTCTTAACTATATAACGAATTCTAAGAAAATTAAAACCAGAAGTGAAATAGGTGGGAGTAATTCTTCCTATTGGGCACTATGTTTTAAATTCTTTTGTCGTTTCACTCAAATACATGGTATTCCAAACGCATATTGCATTGAATATTATATATAAGGCACTAGCTCTTTGTAGCTGATCTTAAACACTACTTTCTCTGAATTTCCTACGTTTAGTTTACCCAAAAAAAGCTCTATCCAATCCATTCATCGCTTCTCCTTTATTTGGAATATAAATTTGATTCAAATAGGCTACCTACTAATATGCTAAGACTCTTAAATAAAAATTAATCTAATACATAATCCAAAGCCTTTAGCCTTCAGGTATTTGGCTTTTTCGTGTCTAAATTTTATTGCGTACAATATTCCCGAAATGTTGGCAGCACCACTTTTTAATAACAGATGTAAAAAGGCAATTCTATCTTGATATATTCAATTAATATTAGGTAGATAAGCAAAGGAATAATCGTGAAAAAGTAGGCTATTGCTTCTCATTTCACATGACCTCCTCTTAAAGCTAGTATAAATGAAATTTTTAATTTAATCTTTAGAAAAATGCATTGTTCAAGAGGTGGTTCTATGGTAAAAATAAGTTAATGAAACTCATATACAGCTCATTACCTCAGAGGAACTTCATTAAAAAAGATGTAGGGAGCGTTGAATGATGGATAATAAACGTTTTGAAACAATTTATTCTCAAGGGAAAATAGAAATTTTTAAGATTATTCGAGATAATGAAACCGGAGTGATGTATATGTTCCATTATGCAGGTCCGGTCAGTGGATTAACTGTTATGGTTGATTCAGATGGTAAACCTTTAATAGATAAGGACTTTAAGAAATAGTGTGTAATTAATTAACTGAAAATTCAGTCCTATTAAGCAGGTATGTGTATTGATAAACATGTGAATAAATATTCGGAATTTCAGTTGTTTCTCTTTGGAACAGTTAAGATACGATTATTTTTCCAAGGGGAGATTTTTCTTATTCAATAGGTTGGACGTTCAATCAATCTGCTTTTATTCGTGCGAGAGGTCACTCTATATCTTGAACAGGAGAGTTCGTGTTGAAGGAAAATGATTTATTTATAAGAAAAATGTGTGAAAATGACTATCAGTATATGAGTAAATGGTTAAGTACGAAAGAAGTGTTGACATTCTACGGAGATGTTAATGAACCTTTTTCTCTAGAAATGGTGAAAGAGAAATACGGTCCTCGTATAGACGGCGAAATTAATGTCCCACCATTTATCGTAGAACTCAAAGATCAACCGATTGGATTTATGCAGTATTATCAGGTAGATAATGAATATTTTGGATTTGGGGACAATGAACTGATATATGGAATCGATCAGTTCATCGGTGAACCAATGCTTTTCGGAAAAGGTATTGGAACAAGAATGGTGAAACTATTTGTTGAATACATTGCGCAAAGAACTGAAGCAAAGATGGTTATTTTAGATACTGCGACAAACAATCATCGTGCTATTGCTTGTTATGAAAAAGTTGGGTTTACGAAAGTGAGGAAAATGAATAAGGATAGTAATTGGTTGATGGTATATCCTTTGAAGTAATGTGCAATGTATGGGTAAAAGAAATTAAAATTGCAAAGATATGTTCGTTGTTAATATTGACTAGAAAGCTTCTTTATGTTGAAGGAAGCTTTTTTTTTTATAAAAATTATATCATTTTATGATATAACTATAGACACTTATATCACAAAATGATATATTATGAATATATCCATTTGTGATATATCAAAAAAGAATACATTAAGGATGATGTAAATTGAAATCAGAAGGGCAGATAACCGATTCTATGTTTTATATTATGACGGCACTAACCCGTCCAAGGCATGGATATGCAATTATGTCTTTGATCGAAGAGACTACACAGGGGAGAATAGCCATTGGACCAGCCTCGATGTATACGATTATAAAGAAGCTCTTAAAACAAGAATGGATTTATTTGCAGGACGGTTCGGATTCAAGAAGAAAAGTATATGAATTGACTAATCAAGGTAAAGTGGTATTAAAAGATGAAATGAATGTGAGAAAGCTAATGGTTCAATTAGCTGAAGAAGGATTGGGAGGAATGGACAATGAGTAAAACAAAGTATATGATGTCTGGTGGATTAGCATTTGCAGAAAGTAAAGATATGGAGAAATTGAGGCAGCAGTCTCTTAAAGGGTGGCATGTTAAAAAGCTAAGTTTTATGGGATATACATTGGTGAAAGGTGAGAAAAAAGAGTATGTATACAGCATTGATTACCGTACAGTAGAAGAAAATGAGGAAGAGGAATACTTAAGCTATTTTGAAGACGCAGGTTGGAACCACGTTTACTCAGAAGCAGGTATTCATTTATTTCGCGCCGATCCTGGTACTGAACCAATTTATTCAGATAAGGAAACACTTGCCCAAAAACATGAAGAATCTTTAAGTAACACGGCAAGGTGGGGAATAGGAGCATTAGTGTTGTTTGCAGTAAGTTCTTGGACGGGTACAATATTTACAACTGGAATGATAGCAAATATACTCACTGTTGTATCAATAATATTAACGATCATAGCAGTACCAGCTGTTTGGACAGCAATGAAAATTCAATCAAATAAATGGAAAGTACAAGGGAAACAAAGAAGTGTATTTTTCATAAATACAATAATCATATTATTTTTAGCTGCATTAACAATTTTTCTGTTATATGGAAGTGGCCCAAATGATGCAATTAAAACGCTCGCTTATATGCTTATAGGTGCTTTTGCACTACCTATACTCATCTGGTCAATTTTATCTTTTTATCATAAGCACTTAGGGCGGTAATCTTACATTTAATCAAAGTAAGTATAGGTTCAGTTGAACAAACTCATGATTTTAACACGAAAAAAAGGCATATATCGCTATGCCTTTTTTTCGTGTTTAACTAAATAAACCGACCATAATGGATGTTAAGGTAGATGCCATGGTTGCTGCTAATAGAATCTTCAAACCAAATTTAGCAACGACTGCCGCTTTTTCACCATTAATAGCTTGAATCGAACCACTAATAATACCAATTGAACTAAAGTTAGCGAAAGAAATCAAGAATGTTGAAATAATCGCAACTGTTTTCTCTGAAAGCTCTCCAATAAGTGGTTGGAATTGTAACATTGCAACAAATTCGTTTGTAGCAAGTTTTGTTCCCATAATGGATCCTGCTGTAATAATTTCATTTGATGGTATACCCATCAACCAGGCAATAGGAGCAAATATATAACCTAGTATTGTTGTTAGATCCATACCAAATATTCCATCAAACATGGCATTAAGTAAAGCCATTAACGCAATATAGGCAACAAGCATAGCTGCAACGATTAAAGCTACTTTACCGCCATCAAGTGCACCGTTAGAAATCGCTTCGAATAATGATTTTGACCCCGTTACGTCTTTTACATCAATTTCTTCTTTTTCGTTGTTTTTGATCGGAGCTATCATTGTCGCGATAATCAAGCCTGAAAGCGAATTCAAAATCATCGCTATTAAAACATACTGAGGAGGAACCATTGTCATGTAAGAGCCCATAATACTAGCTGATACACTCCCCATTGCTGATGTACTAATAATAAATAGTTTGTTATCACTCATTTTTGCCAAATGTGATTTAATCGCCAACAATGCTTCACTTTGGCCAAAGAAAATGGAGTTAATACTATTGAATGTAACTACTGTTGATAAACCGGTTATTTTCGCTAAAAACCCACCAATGTACTTTATAGCTAGAGGTAAAACTCTAATATAAGTAAGAATGGATAATAATGCTGAAGTAAAAATAATGAGCATAAGTACATTCATAAAGAAGACTGTTTGTCCTTCTTGCACCAAGCCACCTAATACAAAATCAATACCTTCATAACCAAAATTTAAAACAGTTGTAACGCCATTAGAAATCCATTCAACTAACTTTAAACCAATGGTTGTTTGGAACATGAATAAAGTAATGATAATCTGTAAGACAACCATAATAGCAATCGCTTTATAGTTGATATTTTTTTTATCATTGGAAATAAGGTATGCTAAGCCGAGAACGAGAAAAAAACCTAAAATTCCTATTAAAATATTTACCATGATGTCTCCCCTTAAAAAGTTTTCTCCAATAGTATTGATGATAAGGTAGTATGACATCTGATGTCAAATGAATATTAAAAAATGACAGAAATTGCATTATTCAATGTATTAAGAATGAGTGCACAACTTATCATTCTCACTACTTTAGTAATGGGTATAAAGAATTAAAACAATTATAACTCATTATTTACATTCTCTTTATATTTCACCCTCATAATGAGAACAAGGGGGAGAGATATATGGAAAATGTTTTAGACGCCATCAAAGGGATTGTTGGAAAACTTTCTTTACAAGCAAGACTCTTGATTATTGTTATTACTATTCTGCTTTTTTCAGCAACGGTAGTGACAATGATTTCTATTAGTAAATCAAAAGAAACTATTATTGGCTTTATGGAACAAAGACTTGATAAGGAAACAAGTTATATTTATGAAATTGCCCAAAATTTATTACTCATATACATAGATGACGAGAATGAGTACACAACAAAACTGAATCAAGTGATCAGAAGACAAGAATCACAATTAGCCCAAGATGGATTCAGTGCATATTTCTTTTTGATTAATCAAAACGGAGCAGACCCTTTTTCTGTCAGTGAAAATCGACCAATTAACTTTCCTGATAACGTTGTTGAAACTATTACTCAACAACAAAATGGAATCATTGAGCGTGACATGAATGGGGAAACCTACACGATAGCATTTCGTAACATTCAAGAATTAAAGGGAATCTACACTATTGCTATACCTCAATCACAGTATCTACAAACATTAACAGAAATGAGCCAGTTTATTGGTGTAACAGTCCTTTTATGTTTGTTAGTAACTGGAGTGATTGTCATTCTTTTAGTAAGAAATTTGACCAACCCTATTTCAAAGTTAACAATAATGATGAGACAGGCTAGTAAAGGACAATTAATAAATGATATAAAAATGGAAAGTACAACACCTGAAATTGTCTCACTTATTAATAGTTATCAAACAATGATTGCTCATATGAGGAAGTTATTAACAAATATAATGGATGCTACAGACAATTTATCCCAATCAGGCAATAGTCTTGATCATATTTCTCATAAAGTAAAATTAGAAAATGAAGAATTATTAGTCGGTATTCAAGTGGTAAAACAGGGAGCAGAGCAAACTGCCATTAGTTCTGAAGAGAGTATTAAGAAGTTTCAATCTATGAAAGAAAAAACCAATAAATTATTTGATAGTATGGATAGTATGATGAAAAAAGCATATACAATGGAATGTACAGCGGTAGATGGTGAAGAGAGTATAAGTAAAGTCATCGCCACATTTGAATCTTTTTCAACTTCATTTTCAAAAATGACTCACACTGTTGCCCAAATGAATAACTATTTTTCTTCTATTGAAAAGGTGACCTCAGTTATACAAGATATTTCAACTCAAACAAAGCTGCTAGCTTTAAATGCTTCCATAGAAGCAGCGCGGGCAGGGGAATCAGGGCGCGGTTTTGCGGTAGTGGCAACTGAAGTCGGTGCTTTGGCAGAAAAATCAGCACAAGCTGTTGAATTAGTCAAAGAAAATATTATTTCAATGAAAGACATCTCATCTAGAACACTCTTTGAATCTGAAGAAACAAATAACCATTTTTTACAATATAAAGAGATCATGAATAAGAATCGAACAGCATTCGATTTGTTAATGAAAGAAGTCCTTTCTGTTTGTAACATTATAGATGAATCAAAACGACAATTGGTTGGTTTACAGACTATTCTACCGCAAATGGAGGACAAAACAGAATACGCTTTAGCGATTTCGCAAGAGACTTTAGCAAAATCAGAGCAAATGGTGATGGATTCAAACCATTTAATGAAGGAAGTGGCACAAAGTCACGAAGAGGGTTTAAAGATTAGCTCACTTGCACGAAAATTAAAGGAATTAAATAAAGAGTATCAAATTTAAGTTTAGCCCAAATTTTAAAAAATAGACCATTGTCCTTGTCCACATTCCCTGCTTGTACATATAGTATAGTAATCCTTCTGAAAAACTGATTCACCTCAAACGGAGAAAAAGACAGCTCGCCCAGGCTGTCTTTTTCATATTTCTATTCAAACAATCCATTGAAGGCAACCAGCTTTTCATCAGTTAATAGTTAAAAATGTATATGGGAAAATCTTTACTTATTAAGATAGGCATATAATTTGCATGATACATAATTGTTTAGATACCTATGTGAGGAAGGGGAGGTTTCGTTGAAAAATGAGCTATGGGATAAAGAAATACACCGGATGAAAAACAATCATTTTCGTCAACTAATCGGGGTGAAGTTGGAAGAAATTGATGATGGTAAGGCGACACTTATTCTACCGGTAAGTAAGAAATTACTACAACCGAATCAAGTTGTTCATGGAGGTGTAATATCAGTTTTAATCGATTCTGTCATTGGGACAGCTGTTAGAACCATTCTCACAGATCATCTTAATGCTATGACAGCTGAAATGAATATTAATTATTTCCGCCCAGTTTCAAAAGGCGTGATAAAAGCAGAAGGCAAAATTATTCATAAAGGAGGGACCCTTGTAGTTGGTGTAGCAGATATACTTGATGAAGATGGAAAGCTATTAGCAACAGGGAGAGCAACTTATGTGTTAAAAAGCAAGAAACAATAGCGTTTATGATTGAGGATCCCTCTGCTTGCAGGAGGGATTTTCAATTAAAAAAAACAAGAATCCAACCTAACCGCCGCCCCATTTATCCAGTGTAATTCAAACCTGTTCAGTTAAAAAAACTAACTATGCGTTTAATAAGACTAACATTCATAAAATTCATGAAAATGATGTTCCCAAATAACAGTATGAAATCTTTTATTTGTTTCATTTTAAAAAGCGAGTATTTTATTTTGAAACACATTCATCGTTTTGATATTTGAATTTCACCCTCCGTCACTTAAGATTCTCTATAACAAGAATAGTTATCTCCATTATTTTAATTATTCTAAATTTTTTGGCACACAAATTGCAACAAGGTTAATAATTACTTCATGAAAGGAGTCTTATATGCGGAATGAATTAAAATCTCTATTTGAGCCTGAAAGTATTGCCATTATAGGCTGTTCCCCTGACAAAAAAAAAATTGGTGGCAGACCGTTAGATTATTTATTGAAATATGGATTCTTAGGAAGCATTTTTCCAGTTAATCCTAATTATGAAATGATCGAAGACATGCAGTGTTATGAGACCATTATGCATGTTCCAAGTGAGATTGATCTAGCAATTATTGCGTTGCCACAAAAATTAGTTCTCCATACATTTCTAGCTTGTATCAAAAAGAATGTGAAGTCTGTTGTTATTTTTAGTGCTGGCTTCTCAGAATTAGGGGAAGATGGCAAAAAAGACCAAGATCAAATTACTGCCCTTGCCAAAAAACATCATATTAGAGTATTAGGGCCGAATTGTTTAGGGTTATTTAATTCAAGTAAAAGAATGTATGCTACCTTTTCCACCATATTAGAAAACGAAGAACCATTACCTGAAGGGAAAATTGGTTTCGTCAGTCAAAGTGGGGCATTTGGATCACATGTTTTTACTTTAGCAAGACAACATCATATCGGTTTTAGTCAGTTTGTTGCCACTGGAAATGAAAGTGATATTGATGTGGCAGATTGCATCGAGTATTTGGTACATGATGATAAAACAAGTGTGATTGCCTGTTATCTTGAAGGAACAAAAGATGGAAAAAAATTAATCAATATGTTTAAGTTAGCTGCGCAAAAGAAAAAGCCAATCGTCTTACTAAAAGTAGGAAAGTCAGATGTAGGTATGCAGGCGGCTATGTCACATACCGGTTCAATGGTCGGCTCTGATTCGGTATATGACACGATTTTTAAACAGTACGGCGTCTACAGGGCCGAGACGATCGATGAGTTTATTGATGTAGCAAACGCATTCGCACAATTACCGCGGATGAAAGGGGACCGCGTAGCCATTTTTACGGTCTCTGGAGGTGTAGGCATTATGCTTTCCGACCAAGTAATAGAAAACGGACTCACTTTACCAGAAACGCCTAAAGAAGTTCAAAGACATTTAAAATCAATTATTCCTATTGCTGGAGTGAAAAACCCCCTCGATACTACAGCACAAGTCTCTTACATGCCGACATTATTAGAAGATTTTATGAAAGCGGTTTTAGAGAGTGGGCAATATGATGCAGCAATAGTGTTCTTAGGCTTTTCAGGATTGAAACCGGATTCATTAGCTACAAAGCTTACATCTCTGATGCATATGAAACAACAATTTCCTGATATTCCTTGTGTCATGGTTACATTATGTAATCCCGAAGCAAAAAAATTAATCCATGAATCGGGAATGGTCTTAAATGAAGACCCAACTAGAGCTGTAAAGATTCTTTCCGCAATGAATGAATTGAGAAAATCTAAAAACCATTTAGAAGAAATGTCTGCTGACGAGGGTGTGAGGATACCGCTTGATCGAATCAATCAATTCATTTCATACTCTAGTAAAAAAGCGTTAACAGAATTTCAAAGCAAACAAATAGTAAGTCATTACAAGATTCCTATAACAGTAGAGCAATTGGCACTATCTCCAACAGAAGCGGTGGAATCGGCAAATTCAATAGGGTATCCAGTAGTGTTAAAAGGCATGTCACCACAAATATTACATAAAACTGAAAAGGGACTAGTGCAATTAAATATTAACAGTGACCAAGAAGTAAAAGAAGTTTTCAATCAAATTAAAACGATTATTCAAAACGAAGAAGAGGCAGCATTTGATGGCGTGTTAATACAGGAAATGATAAACGATCATTCGATAGAAATGTATGTCGGTGCAAAGAGAGACCCTATTTTTGGCCAAATGATACTTGTCGGTTTAGGCGGCATTTTTATAGAGGTTTTTAAAGATGTCTCAATGAGAAAAGCGCCGGTATCGCCAAAAGTTGCGAAAGAAATGGTAGAGGAATTAAAAGCAAGCTTGATTTTAAAAGGGTTTAGAGGAAAAACTCAGTACGATGTTGACTCATTATGTAATCTCATTTCACGGTTTAGTTTTGTAATCAGTATGCAAGAAGGGGTTTTAGAGGAAGTTGACCTAAACCCTATTATGGTGTTTGAAGGTAGGAAAGGTGTAAAGGTTGCAGACGCATTGATGAAATTAAGTTAAATAAGAAGGAGGATTATGCATGAATTTTACTGTACCAGAAGAAACTTTAGAAATTATAAACGGCTTAAAACAATTTATTGATAAAAAGGTCATTCCTTTAGAAGAAGAAAACGCAGAATTACTATACAATGAAAGGAATTATTATCTAGAAAATGGTAGGCGTCATCCAAAGGTTGAGAGCTTAAGAAAAGAAGTAAGAGTGGCTTCAGCAGAAGCTGGCTTTTATACAATGTTCGGGGACAAAGAACTAGGGGGAGAGGAGCTTGGACCTATTACGGCATTATTAACGCAAGAAGCGATTGCAAAAAACTATCCTAATCGAAAACTAATCGACCCTATAGTGATTCCCTCTCCGTTTACCAATGGAATTACACCAGTACTGAGAGGGTTGAAACAAGAATTAAAAGATGAGTATCTAGATGGGATAAGAAAGGGAGAGAAAACATTATGCTTTGGCTTAACTGAACCAGATGCCGGTTCTGATGTTTGGGGGATTAAAACAAAGGCTGTTAAAGTGAACAATGAATGGGTAATAAATGGAACAAAGCAGTGGATAACGAATGCACCTTATGCGGATTACTGTATGTTATTTGCAGTGACAAATCCCGAATTACATGCGAAGAGAAAAGGTGGAATTACTTGTTTCTTTGTTGAAACAAATAGCACAGGCTTCAACGTAGATTCAGTCATTCCAGTTATGGGGGAATTAGGAGGGGATGCTGGAATTATTAGCATCGATCAATTAAGAGTTCCAGAAGAAAATATTATTGGAGAATTAGATCAAGGCTTTACAAAGGCCATGCACGGGATTAATAATGGCAGATTAGGGATGAGCGGGAAATGTATCGGTTCTGCTCAATGGGCATTGAAACAGGCAATAGATTATGCAAATATGCGAAAAACGTTTGGAAAAACAATAGGTGAGCACCAAACTGTTCAAAATATGATCGCAGAATCTGCCATGGATATCTATGCTGCTAGGAATATGGCTTTACATTGCGCATGGAAAATTGAAAACACGAAAAAGCAACCGGTGAAAGAAATTTCGATGGTAAAAGCTTACTGTACGGAAATGTTAGGGCGTGTATATGATAAAGTCATCCAGGTTCATGGAGGAGTCGGCGTTTCAAATGAATTAAAGCTTGAAGCAGGATACCGTTATGCCAGAATCCTGCGAATCCCTGATGGTACATCAGAAATCCATAGACGAACAATAGCTAGAAGCCTATTAAAAGGTGACTTGAACTTTAATTAAACAGAAGGATTATTACAAGGGGGAGCTGAAATGGGGAAACTAAAAAACAAGATTGCGCTCGTCACTGGAGGAGGCTCAGGAATTGGCAGATCAATTGTCGAGCGTTTTGTTCAAGAAGAAGCTCGCGTGATTGTATTAGATATAGACGAACAATCTTTACATGTCACTTGTAATGAAATCAATCATCAAGTTCCTGGTTCTTGCCTACCGAAGATTTGTGACGTCACATCGAGTAATCAAGTGAACAATGTCATCAAAGATTGTTGGAAACAACTAGGTACTATCGATATTTTAATAAATAATGCGGGTGGAGGTTGTATGGAACACCCCATTCATCTATTGGAACTAACAGAAGACATGTGGAATCGTGTATTTGATTTAAATACAAAAAGTATTTTCCTCGTATCTCAATCGTTTATTAGAAATCATGTTGAAAAAGGGACACAAGGAACAATTGTCAATATGGCTTCACAAGCAGGAATCAACCCAAATAATTCGATGAGGCCACATTATAGTGCAGCAAAGGCGGCTGTTATAGGATTAACTAAGCATATGTCAAAAGAGTTTTCCCCATCAGGATTTAGGATTAATGCAATTGCTCCAGGCTATTGTGTTAGTGGTGAGAGAATGCAGAAAATATGGAAGAACCGAGATGTTGGATCTACATTAAGAAATGTTCCAATCGGCAGACCATCCGCACCTCATGAGCAAGCTGCTGCTGTTACATTCTTAAGCTCAGACGATGCATCTTATATTACAGGTGTAACATTGGATGTTAGTGGTGGTGGGTTTTAAAAAAATATATATGGGAGGTCATCAGATGTCAGAATTATCAGTATTACAAGAAAAAAAAGGAAGAATAGCCTATATCATATTGAATCGCCCAGAAAAATTAAATGCTTTAAATAACCAGCTGTTAACAGAACTTGATCAAGCGCTAAACGAAATTGAACAAGATGATTCTATTAGTGTAGTCATTATAAAAGGAAGTGGGAGAGCCTTTAGTGTAGGCTACGATGTTGGTAAGTACAGCCATCCGACTGTCACTGAAGATCGAGATAAATTAGAGGAATTTACGAAAAGATGGTTAAGAATATGGGCCTTTCCCAAACCAATCATTGCTCAAGTGCATGGTTATGCATTGGCAGGGGGTACACAGCTATTAGCTTCATGTGACTTTGTCATCACAGCGGAGAATGCACAATTTGGCTTTCCCTCTCTGCCTCTTGGAGGAGGATTTGTCGGGATTTATTGGGGGTGGCATATTGGGCATCAACGAGCAAAATTACTAGACTTAACAGCTGGAAGTAGAATAACAGGTATTGAAGCAACAGAGTATGGATTTGCCGCTCGTTGTTTTAAAGAAGCTGAATTAGAAGATAAAACATTAGAAATTGCTAAAAGAATTGCCAAAACACCTCTTGATATTTTGAAGTTAAAGAAGCAAGCACATAATCGCGTAATGGACATTCAAGGATTTAGAACGAGTGTAATGTTTGGTCCAGAACAGGATGCAATTATCCATACGACTGAAGGGATTCAATCAATTAGAGAGAAAATAAATGAATTGGGCCTTAAGCCAACCATTCAATGGTTTAATGAACAAGAAATTTAAAAGGAGGAATGGATGCCTATTAGGATGTTCAGAGGGAAAGTGGCTATTATTACAGGCGGTGCAGGGGGAATAGGCGAAGCAACAGTGAAGAAATTGTTGAGTGAGGAAGCAAAAGTAGTTGTTTTTGATTTACAACAAGGAAAATGGCAAGGCTATCAAGACGATATTGAGGAAATAAAAGTAGATATTAGGAATAGAAGAGAGGTTGAAGAAGCTGTAAAGAGTGTATATAAAAAGTTTAATCGCATTGATATTTTGATCAATTGTGCTGGAATATTAAAAGATCATCTAATTGATGATATGTTAGATCATGAGTGGGATACAGTCATTGATGTAAATTTAAAAGGTTCCTTTAATTGTTGTAGAGCGGTTACACCTTATATGAAGAGACAGCAACAAGGAAAGATAATATTAATTTCATCCGTCGCAGCTCTAGGTACACAAGGAAGAGTCAACTATGCTGCTGCAAAAGCAGGCATTCAAGGACTGACAAAATCTTTAGCCATTGAACTTGGTCCCCACGGCATCCATGTTAATGCGGTTGCCCCCGGCTATATCGAAACACAGATGAGTAAAGTGTCTGAAGCCGATGCACATAAGAGGGGAATTGATAATTTCAATCAAATGAAGCGAGCAATACTCAATCGGAATCCAATAAGAAGAATTGGTCAACCAGAAGATGTGGCAAATGTCATTGAATTTTTGGCAACAGAAAAATCCGATTACGTTACAGGACAAATCATCTATGTATCAGGAGCTCCAAATAGTTAACAGACTATAAAAGGGGATAGAAAAATTGATCATGTAGAACAAGTTAAGTCACCAGTTTTGCTTGACGGATCAATCCATCTCTTCGTCCTACGGAAGGAGGTTTTATCGTTGAAAACTAACGGCAATACTAAAAAAACCATCGCAAAAGATCAACTAAAAGAAATGGGTTATTGGGATTCGATAATGGATTATATATCGACTTTCGATACTGACTTTTATCATATATACAAAGACTTCTTATGTACTCCTTATACAAATAGTATTTTTGATGCAAAAACAATTGAGCTGATTCATATCGCAATAAACGCTTCTCCGACAAACCTTTGCCAAAGCAAACTAGAAATGCATATGAAAAACGCAATCAATCACGGGGCAAAAAAAGAGGAAATCTTCGAGGTTCTTAAACTCGTTAGTGTGCTAGGCATGCATACTTGTGCAGTAGGAGTACCCATTTTAGTAGATGAATATAATGCGTACTCAAACGATTCTATGCCTGTACAGTTGAACGAAAGGCAAAAGGAACAAAAAGATCAGTTTATAAAGAAAATGGGCTATTGGAACCATTTTCGTGACATACTTCTAGTTAATGATGAACCATTTTTTGAAAGTTATCTTAAAGTTTTAACAAACCCTTGGGAAAAAGACATCATCAGTGCAAAGCTAAAAGAATTTATTTATATTGCAATCGATAGCTCTACAACACATTTATTCGAGAATGGGATTCGAATTCATATAAGAAATGCATTGAAGTATGGAGCTAGCTTTGAAGAGATAATGGGAATTTTAAAAATTGTCAGTACACAAGGCAGTAGTACTTTTCATATAAGCTTGCCCATTTTGGAAGAAGCGCTTTCAGACATATAAAAAGAAGTCCTTAGATTTAAGGGATTATAAAGATACAATAAATAGTCTCTAGTTAAATTTTTGTAATATTTAGTCAAAAGTTGAAAATCAAATGAAATGGAGTGTTGGATTATGCCTATTTTAGGAAAAGAAATGACATTTGGACTATTCTTCTTGAATTCGGTTGCCCCTTGGAAAACTGATGCAGAAGAGTTACGTGATGGATTAGAACAAATAAAGGTTGCTGATCAATTAGGATTTCATTCAGCATGGATTGCTGAACATAATGCTCGTGCTTACGGTGTTGTTAGTTCTACATCTGTTTATCTGGCAGCAGCAGCCGCACAAACGAATACAATTATGCTAGGCTCTGCCGTTTCTAGATTACCTCTCCATCACCCATTACAATTAGCTGAAGATATGGCATTAGTTGATATTATCAGTAATGGTAGATTGTATTTAGGCGTTGGTAAAGGCTACGATGCATTAGAATATGAAGCATATAATATTGACTTTGATCAACGTCATGAAAAATACTTAGAGTCATTAGATATTCTTACAACCGCATTGAAAAATGAGAAGGTTACTTATGCAGGAAAATTCTTTGATATCAAAGACATTCCTGTTTATCCAAGACCGGTCCGTCGTTCAGGACCACCGATATTTGTAATGGTATCTGGTAATGATTCTTCTATCATTAATGCAGCAAAACAGGGGCATTCATTTGTTCTAGGAGGAATAACGAATGAAGATACGAATCACAAGATTGCTTTGTATAAAAAGTCTGCACTTGAATCAGGTTTAACTCCTGAATATGTTGAAAATGCGGTTGCTCGATCTGGAAAGTTACTTTTCTGCTATGTTGCAGAAACGACTGAACAAGCACAAGAGGAATATAGAAAAGGGCTTGAATGGTATATGAGTGAAAGGGATAACCGACCAACATTTGGTGTGATTGATAGAGAAAGAAATATAGATTACCAACGCTTTTTACAATCGGGGAATACATTAGTTGGATCACCAGAAAAAGTAATACATGATATACAAGAATACAAGAGAATTACAGGTTTAAATAATATGATTCTTTGGATGAATATTGGTGGTCAACCACAACAGCAAGTGTTAAAGTCGATGAAGTTGTTCTCAGAAAAAGTGATGCCATATTTTTCGCAGACAGAACATTCTATTCGATAATGCTTCGTAATGAAAACGTTTACTAAAAAGGGGGACCTTTATGAGATACAAGGCATTAATAGTTACACTGTTCATTTCACTCTTGTTTTTATCAGCTTGTTCTTCTCAAAAAACAGCTTCCGGCGAAAAAATATATCAATTAAACTTAAATGTTTCAGCCGGACCTGTACATCCTTTTACCAAACAAGTAGCAGAGCCGTGGGCAGAAATGGTTGAAGAAGAGACGAATGGAATTGTTCAAGTTAATATTTTCCCTAGTGCTGCTTTAGGAGAGCTTTCTTCTGCCTATGAAGATATAAAATCAGGCCTTTATGAAGCTGGAATTGTATCACCAGGTAGACATATAGATACAGACCTTTTCCCGTTAACTATTGGTGATTTGCCTTTTCTAATTGATGACCCCGCAATCGCAGAATCTGTCCTTACTCAATTCAAAGATAAATATATGAAAGATAATTTTAAAGAAGGGCAATTTATGTCAATTTCTTCCACTGACGCTTATCAATTATATAGTACTCAACCAATTCGTACGATGAAGGATTTGAAGAAACTGAAGATAGCCGATTCCGTTCTTGAAAGAATCGAGTTATTCAAAGAGTTAGACGCCATACCAGTATCTTTGAATAATACAGAATTATATGAATCTGTTGAAAAAGGCATAGTCGATTCCGTTGCTTACACTGCAGTCGGTGCAAATGGATTCAAATTAGAAGAAGTGAGCCCTTATATGACGAAAGTAGATATTGGTGTGGCGACACAAATGTTTATGATGAATCAAGACTTTTTAGAAAGCTTACCTGAAGAGATAAAAGAGATGTTTTATGAAAAATTTGGCCCTGCATACGCTAGTTTGATCACAGACCTTTACACACAAAGTGCCGACAAAGCGATAGAGACTTTTGAAATGAATGTAAAAGAAGATGGAGGGAAAGTGATCGTTCCTACTGAAGAAGAACTAGCTATGTTCAGAAAACCTGCAAAAATTGTCATGGATCAGTGGGTAGAAATTGCAAATAAGAGAGGCTATCCTGGCGAAGAAATGATGGCGTACTTTACAAGTCTACTTGAAGAAAAAGGGATTAACATTCCAGAATAGTGAAAAGGGGCTACCAAGTGAGCCCCGACATATTTTAATAGTAATGATCAATTGTGATTGGAGGGTTCAAGATGTGGGCGAAAATAATTACCAAATGTAATCAAATCAATAAATGGTTGGCATTCCTCTCATTGATAGTAATGATGATAATTGTCGCCTTTTCAGCTATATCAAGAGGATTAGGTAGTCCGATTGTCGGTGATGTTGAGCTTGTCCAATTAACAATGGTTACATTGATTGTCGGTGCCCTATCATATACTGAATATCATAGAGCTCATATTTCGGTAGGGATTCTAGCAGATCATTTCCCAATAAAAGTTCAATATGTGATTGATTTAATTTCTTCTATATTAATTACGATTTTTGCTTTTTTAGTTGCTTATGTTTTTTTCATCAAATTTGATTTCGCCGAAGCCTCTATCATTCTCAGGATACCTTTTTTCTACTTTAAAGCCCTATTAATATTTGGTTTCATCGGCTGGGGATTTGAATCAATCAAGCAGATAGTTGGTCACATTAAGTTGCTCACACAAGGAAAGTAGGGAGGGGATTCGTTTGGATGTATCTGCTATAGGTGTGCTTGTTTTAGTTTTTGTGTTTATTTTAATGTTTTTAAGAATACCGATTGTAGTAGCAATGGCGGTGCCTGCCTGTATAGGTATTTTAGTCTTAAAAAGTGAAAATGCATTGTTTACTGCTATTGAAAGCATCATTTGGCACCATAGTTATAGCTATACATTAAGTACCATTCCTCTATTTGTATTAATGGGACAATTTTTATATGTTGCTGGATTTAGTGACGAATTATTCACCGCATTCAAGAATTGGTTCGGCAAGCTTAAAGGAGGCTTAGGTATAGCAACCATTGGGGCATCGGCTATGTTTGCTGCTTCCTCAGGTTCGAGTTTAGCAACAACAGGTACCATTGGAGTCGTCGCATCAAAAGAAATGCTCAAAGCGGGCTATGCAAAAAGCTTAACAGGTGGATCGATTGTCGCAGGAGGAACATTAGGTATCCTTATACCGCCAAGTACCATGTTCATTCTTTATGGCATGATGACCGAGCAATCTATAGGTAAGTTACTAATGGCAGGCATTGTGCCTGGGATTTTATTAACGCTTTTTTTTATGCTAACGATATGGATTAGTATATTGATAAAGCCTAATTTAGTGTCGGGGATTTATGAGAACAATATACCTTGGAGTGAAAAAGTTAAATCTTTAAAAACGAATATATGGATTATTTTACTATTTATACTAGTTATGGGTGGAATATATATCGGATTTTTCACCGCTACAGAAGCAGCTGGGTTTGGGGCATTAGGTGCTTTACTTGTGGCCTTATTACGAAAAAAACTGACATTCGCTCTATTTCGTGAAGCAATTTTTAGTACAGTAAAAACGACTGGTTTTATTTTCGCTATTGTGATGGGGGCATTTCTCTTAAACTTTATTTTAACGATTACGAGAGTACCTAATCTATTAGCAGACTTTTTATTTAGTAAAGAATTATCACCAACAATGATTTTTTTACTCATTGTGCTTATGTATTTAATTTTAGGAGCTATTATGGATACAATGGCAATGATTGTCGTAACCATCCCGATAATCATGCCAATCATTCAAGCGCTTGAATTTGATTTGATTTGGTTTGGCGTAATTATTGTTCTTCTAGTAGAGATGGCCTTAATTTCACCACCAGTTGGAATGAATTGTTTTGTGTTGAAGGGCGTTGTGGACGACCTTGACCTTCAATCCATTTTTAAAGGCGCACTATTATTCATGATTCCAATCCTATCATTAATAATATTGTTATATATTTTCCCTGAAATCGTCCTATTTCTACCGAATTACGTAAGGTGATTCAATTTGCTTAATAAGAATATCCAACTTGCTTCTACAAAGGAGAAGGTGAAAATGAAAACGTTTACTACATATCTTCTCCCTTCTTTTATATTCAAAATTATCAATTTATGAAATAATTGAAAAAATGAATGGAGGTTGAATATATGAAAGTAATTCATTCGGTTACCGGGCCAATTGAAGTCAACAAACTAGGTAAAACACTTATCCATGAACATTTAAGGACAAGAGCAGAAGAAGTCGCTGTTCAATTCCCCCATTTATACAATCACGATGAAGAATATCGATTAGCTTTAGAACAAGTGCTTGGTGTTAAGAAACAAGGGGTACAGACTATTTTTGATCCAAGTGTAATGGGACTAGATCGTGACGTCAGATTTATGCAAAGGGTTTCTAGGGCATCAGGAGTAAATATCATTGCTGCTACAGGTATCTTTACATTTCATTATTTACCGACACGCTTTATGTTCAATGACATCGACTTTATGGTAGAACAATTTGTAAGGGATATTGAAGTAGGCGTTCAAAATAGTGAGATCAAAGCAGGCTTTTTAAAATGTGCAACGGATGTACCTGGTCTAACTCCTCAAGTAGAAAAAGTTTTAAGAGCAGTCGCTCGGGCACACCTCCGCACAGGAGTACCTATCATGACTCATTCAGTACCCTCCAAAGAAAATGGCCTCACTCAAATTGAAATTTTTGAAGAGGAAGGCGTTCAATTGAATAAAGTCCTAATCGGTCATTGTGGGGACACTGACCAACTGGGTTATCTCGAAAGATTGTTAGATAAAGGGGTTTATATCGGAATGGACCGCTATGGTCTTACCTCTACTTTATCAACAGAAAGACGAAATGCGACAATAAACGCGCTTATTCAAAAAGGATACACTAATAGAATGTTTTTATCACAAGATTATTGTTGTACGACAGATAGATATAAACCTGAAAGTTTAAAAAAGGAAGTATACCCCGATTGGTCAATGACATTTTTATTAGATAAAGTGGTTCCTATGTTGATAGCTGATGGGGTAAGTGAAGAACAAATCCATACGATGCTCTATGAAAATGTGAAAACATGGTTAAATTAATTGAAAATCAACATACCCAAATGTTTCATTAATATTGTTAGATAAGGGGGGGATGAGGATGAAGTTATTTGTAACCGGTTTTTCACCTTTGGATGTGTTTGTCGAAGAAGAAATCTCAATTAGGAAACAAAGTTTTCAAGAATTAGTAGTACAAAAATTAGAAGCAAAAGATATTTTGAAAAACCCTACCTATATACAAAATGATGATGTATTAATTTGTGGTGCTACCATTTATGAAGAGTTTAAGAGGCGTCATGTTAGAGGACATTTGATTCCATTTCGCGTACAAACGAATGAATTTCTAAAAGCATTAAATCAAGCCGTACGACTTGGAAATGAAATTAATATTATTAATTATAAAGAAAAGTTTTTTAAGGAAGATTTATCGGATTTAGAAAATTTATTGAATATAAAAATTAACCAATACTCTTATCCAAATGTAGAGTCCATTGATGATTTAATAGATGAGCTTGTTGCGAACAAACAAAACAGTGTCATAGGTTCTGGCTTAATTGTTTCTAAAGCTATAAAAAAAGGATTAAGCGGGTTCATTTGGTATGGAAGAGAAAGTGTAAAACAGGCAGTCGATATTGCATTTAATGTGTTAACTGGGAGGTTTGAAGAGCAAAGTAATTTAAAACGCCAAGAATATATATTAGAACATTTTAATGAAGGCGTCATTAGTTTAAACGTAACAAACAGAATCCTTCAAATCAATCAAAAAGCAATCGAATTGTTAGATCTACAAAAATATCGAGATTTGAAAGGGATTTCAATCAATGAAATTGGGGAATTTGGTTTTATTTCTAAAAGCTCAAAACAAAATGTTCCTATCAAGGGGAAATTACTTGATTATAAAAACAAAACTTTATTTTTAAACTCCTTCCCAATCTATGTTAAAGATATTTTTGACGGAACGGTTATCATTATTTCGGACACGGACGAGATACAAAAGCATGAAAAGAAAATAAGAAAAAAGTTATATGATCAATCCAATCGTGCCATTTACGACTTTCATGATATTGTCGGTAAGAGTACAGCTATTCAAAAGACAAAAATAAAGGCCAGAAAGTTTGCAAAAACCGATGCAAATGTTTTAATCATTGGAGAATCAGGAACTGGGAAAGAGCTTTTCGCACAAAGTATACATAATGAAAGCTCTCGCTCATCTGAACCTTTTATTGCAATCAATTGTGCAGCAATCCCAGAAAACTTAATTGAATCAGAGTTTTTTGGTTATACAGAAGGTGCTTTTACAGGTGCAAAAAAAGGAGGTAAAGCAGGTTTATTCGAACTTGCTCATAAAGGTACTGTATTTTTAGATGAATTAGGAGAAATCCCATTAAGCATGCAGTCAAAATTATTAAGAATTCTTCAAGAAAAAGTCGTTAGACGTGTGGGAAGTGCTTCAATTATACCAATAGACGTGAGAATTATTGCTGCTACAAATGTGAACTTACTTAAAAAAGTGAGGAAAGGTGAGTTTCGTTTAGATCTATTTTATCGTATTAGTGTATTAAATCTTATTTTACCGACATTAAATCAACGTAAAGAAGATTTGGAAGATTTGGTTTTATCTTATACCGCCAAGAGGTATCCTCATTTTTTACATACGATAAATGAGCACATCTATGAAATGACAGAACTATTAGCAGAGTACCAGTGGCAGGGAAATATTAGGGAATTGGAAAACAATCTTGAACGATTATTTGCCTACTTAGAATCACCAATAAAGTTGACTAGAAAAGAGTTAATGAATTATTTAATTGAAACATTAGAGGATAATGACTTTTCTCAATTAAATGCTGACCTTTATGAGGAAAACACATCATCTCAAGATCTAATAAAAAAGGCAGAGATGAGTACAATCAAAGATGTTCTAAATAAAACAAATGGGAACAAAAGTGAGGCGGCAAAATTACTAGGAATCAGCAGAAGTACATTATGGCGGAAGTTAAATGAAGAAGAATTAATTTGAATATAATCATCGTCTAATCTTAACGCTCCTCATTGTTGCAGAATTCATCATATAGGTTCGAATATGATACATATAAAATAAGCTGTGTCATCTAATCACTACGTTTTAAGTTGGCATAAATATTGCAACTTAATCTTATATTAACAATGCTAAATAAAGGGGAGATTAAGGATGCGATTATTGGGTATTTCTGGAACAATAACAGGCTCGAAAACGTTAGTTGTAGTAAATAAAGTTTTAGATGAATTAAAATCAATTCACCCTGAAATAGAAGTAGAATTACTAGACTTAAAGAATTTTGACCTTCAATTTTGTGATGGAAGACATCCTTCTGATTACAATGATGATACAAAAAAAGTGATTGAAACCATCACTTCCGCTGATTTTTATGTTATCGGATCGCCTATTTTTCAAGGATCTATAACAGGCGTGCTTAAAAATTTGTTTGATTTAGTTCCGCCAGATGTATTTCGTAACAAAGTCATGGGTTTTATTGCGACAGGGGGAACGTATCAGCATTATCTCGTAATAGAAAATCAATTAAAACCGATTGCAGGCTATTTTCGTGCATATGTATCTCCAAGCTATGTGTACGCACATATTGATCATTTCAATCATAAGAACGAATTAATTGATAAAGATGTCTTATTAAGAGTGAAAAACTTAGCCAGTGAACTTGCTTATATGAATCAAGCATTATCCAAAACACAATATATTAAATAGGAAGAGACTCAATAAACGGAGGTTGGAGAAGATAGCGATTACTCAAAATCAAACAGCCTATCTCCGCATGTAGTAGCGCTTATTTTCATCCTATTGTTAGACATCATTATATTTACAATAGAGGTTGGGGACATAAGTATTCTAGCTAAGGATTGATCCGAGTGATTAGGCGTATCTAACATCTAATCATTCGGATTTTTTGTAATGATCTCCTTATATGATGTAAATAGTGAAATGGGAAAGCTGAGACCCCGCAGGCAATGCCGAGGAAGCTCAGCCCCTTCCCGCGGAAAGCGAGTGTCTGTAGCACAATGGAAAGGAATTTTTTTGCAAATGATGTTCTTAAGATCATCATTTGTTATTGTTCGCTTTTAAGGTCAGCTCATTTAGTGATTACCCGGCCCCTTTATTGAGTACAACCGCATAAACGAAGGCAAAAGTTGTAATGAGCTTAACTAAAGGGGTACGGACTGACATGAAATCTGAAGGTAGCAATCGACAAACGAAGCAGGGTGATAGAGAAAAAGCTTACATTCTTTTATTTAAAGATAAGCAGGCGAATAGTCCGAAGCCATTGCCTCAAACATTCAAGAGGGATGGCATGCAAAACAAACTTTATAGGGTATTATTGAAATATAGAAACTTTTTGTAAATGTTTAAATGAATCATCTTGATTAATCCTTTCCAAGTAGATATTGGTAGTCGATATATCTGCATGTCCAGCCCAATCTTTGACAACGGCAAGCGGAACATCGTTTTCGAGCAACATCGTAACAAATGTATGTCTGAACCAATGCGGGGAGATATTTGATTGTTTTCCTGCTAAGGTAACGGCTTCTTTTACAATTTTATATAAGGCAGGATAGGACAAGCGCTTTGGATCTGTCTCAATATCATTTTTATTGTAGAGAGAGAAGAAGAGAGGCGTTGTATCATTGCTATCCCATTCTATCGGTGCACAAATACTTTCTCGATAAGTAAAGAGAACTTCTTTTACTTCTTCTCGAATGGGTATGGAACGATGCTTTTTTCCTTTTCCTAACACATCAGCATAAAGTGCTCCTCTACGGTTAATACGAAAACTTCCCCAGTTCAAGCTTAATAACTCACTAGCACGCATACCTGTTGTATAAAGTAAATATCCAATTAATAAGTTGCGATTTTGCAAGGCCTTCCGATTTTTCTTCGCTTTTACAACTTGGGGAAAGCAGGCTATCAAATGTTCAGCATCTTGAGGTGTTAATTCTCGTACTTGAACGCTATCTGGTTGTGCAAAATGTCCTTTTTTACTAGAAGGTTTCGAAACCCACGTAGATAAATGTGCGGCATAAAATTGTGTCTCATAGCCAAAGTCTAATATTCTCCGAAAAAATTCTAGTTTTCTAATTGCCGATTTTGGTGCATATTTTTCATTAATATAATGATTATAGGCTTTCACTTCTGGAAAACCGATATCTCTAAATCCAAGCTGATGATCATTCATAAAAATTAATAATGTTTTTGCATCTGTACGATAAGCTTTTAAAGTATGGGGAGATAACTCTTTATTACTTGTAAAAATCTTTACGACAAAAAACATTTCAAGTAATTCTTGATCACTGGCATTTTTTAAGCTGAGATTTCGATTGGAATCTAATAAATTACTATATGCTAAACGATTTTGTATTTGACGTAAATAATCTTCATTTGAAATGGTATGTAATAAAATTAATTCATCCACAAGAAGAAACTCCTTTTTAATTAACCATAATTTTATTATGTATAGTAAAGATAATGCGTAATTATCTTTACTTATATATTATCATAGAAATCTATGAAAATAAAATTATATATTTCCAGTAATTAGGATGCTTGAGAATCGCCCTCAGACGAAATTATCTTTTTTTTAATAGGTATTTACTCATTCGTTTCTTATAAAATATCTCTTGGTATAAAGGGATATTATTCAGATAAATGAAAGAATTAGATTTCAAAAATATTATTAGTAAATATAATAAAATATTATAATTAATGAGATTTAGCAAAAAACCACTAGGGAGGGATGAATCAAAAAGAAGTGGCAATGTGATAGGTGCTAGGTATGGAATCGGAAGGCGTCGATTTTGCTTCTACAAAGGAGAGTTTTTTGTTCATTAATTGTACATATGTAAGCCAGGAAATAGTTGGCTATTTTCCCTAATTTCAGTTTTAACATGTATTTTGATTAAAAAAAAACAATGTTTTGCAAAAATGCCCTACGATTCGAGCAAGTGTACCACTGTAAATCAAGAATCCCAGTGGTACATGCAAGCTGCCTTATAAGCGAACCGAAGAAGGCATGATTATATCTATGTCTTTCATCTCTTTCATAATTGTCAATAAAAAGCGCCAAAATGGGATCAAGAATAAGTTTTATGTTCTTTCAAATAAGGAACTAATCCACCTTCATTTAGTATCTTTACCATTACCTCAGGGATTTGTGTCCCCTCATATACTTCATTTTTTGATAAGTTTGTCACTTTTCCATTCTTTAAATCTACTTCTACTTCATCATTCATATTGATAGAGTGATCCTTCACTTCAATAACAGGCAAGCCAATGTTGATTGCGTTGCGGAAGAAAATGCGCGCAAAGGATTGCGCAACAACGGCAGAGATCCCTGCTTTTTTTAACGCAAGAGGGGCCTGTTCTCTTGATGAGCCACAGCCGAAGTTGCTTCCTCCCACGATGATGTCCCCTTGTTTTACTCTTGTGCGAAACTCAGGATCTAAATCTTCAAGGACATGATCGGCTAAGTCTTGTAGATTTAGTGTTTTAGTGTATTTTCCGGGTATAATCCGGTCAGTATCGATATTATCTCCATATACATGCGTTTGACCTTTAATAATCATAAAAATGCCTCCTTTAGTGTTGTAGGGTCAGTGATTTTTCCATTCAAGGCGGAGGCTGCAACAGTTGCTGGAGATGCTAAGTATACATTGGAGTGACGATTTCCCATTCTTCCTTGGAAGTTACGATTTGTCGCCGAAATAACGTTTTCTCCGTTCCCTGGTACCCCTTGGTGCGTCCCAACACATGGCCCGCAGCCTGAAGATATGAAGGAAGCACCTGCTGCAGTTAAGATCTCAACAGTCCCATCCTTTAGTGCATCTAGTAATACCTTTTGTGATGCGGGAGCAATGATTAGACGAACATCTGGATGAATACGCCTCCCTTTTAAAATTTCTGCTGCCGCATGTAAATCTTGCAATCTGCCATTTGTGCAACTTCCGATAAAAGCCATTTGGATAGGTGTGTTAATGGCTTCAGCAATATCTCTTACATTGTCTGGAGAATGAGGGATGGCAATTTCAGGATTAATTTGGCTGACATTAAATAAAAACTCTTTTTCATACGCTGCATCTTCATCACCATATATATGATCAAAATCGTATGGAAGCTCTAATCCTGTAGTATCAACAAAACAAGCTTTAGCTCCCATTTCAATGGCCATATTGGAAAGAGTCATCCGGTCATCAAGTGAAAGTAATTCGACTGCAGGGCCTGTGAATTCGATTGCTTTATAGGTTGCACCTTCAATTCCTAGCTGACCGACGATGTATAAAATTAAGTCTTTAGCAGACACACCTCGTTGCAGCTTTCCATTCAAAGTGATTTTGAATGAAGCAGGTACTTTTAGCCAAGTTTGCCCTGTCAACATGACTCCTGCCAAATCGGTTGAACCCACACCTGTAGCAAAGGCACCCAATGCACCATATGTACAAGTATGGGAGTCCGCTCCTAAAAACAATTGACCTGGCTTCACATGATGATTTTCTACCATCAGCTGATGGCATATGCCTTCACCGATATCGTAAAGCTTTATATTCTGAGCTTTCGCAAATTCTCTCATGAATGTATGAAGATTAGCGATTTTTTCGTTAGGCGCTGGTGCAGCATGGTCAATAATAAGGAAAACCTTTTTTGCATCCCATACCTTCCATCCACCCATATCCTGAAAGGCCTTAATTGTAAGAGGGGCAGTTGTGTCGGTAGCCATCACACCATCGACATTGACAATTGCAATTTCATTTTGCTTAACTTGTTTATTTGCATGTGCTGATACGATTTTTTCAATAATGGTTTGTCCCATAATGAATCATCCTCCTAATTTTTGATAACCCATCATAGCTGATAATTTTTCTGCTGACTGTATGGCTGCTTTTATAAATAACTGTTTATTATTATCTAGCCTTGCTGATAGCCCTGAGATAGAGAGTCCGCCAATTAGCTGCTGCTGGCTATTTAAAATTGGGGTGGAAATCGCAAATGCTCCGATAATTCGTTCATCCATGCTGAAGGCAAATCCCTGCTCCTGGAAAAGTAAGAGGTCTTTTTTTAATTCTGCTGTTTCATTCTTCGTCAATCCGGATCCTTCAATAACTTCTTCAATTAGTTCGTCTTTAGAAAAGGCAAGCAGCAGTTTACCTGAAGCCCCTTTATAAAGAGGGTAAGGAATGCCTAAGTTGATAAACTGTCGAATATCTTCCTTTCCCTCTAATTTCTCAATACATATTCTCGAAGCTCCTTGTATGATATTCAAACTTATTGTTTCTTTCGTAATCTCATTAAGCTCATTCATGATAGGCAGGGCCGTTTTTCTTAAATCTAGATTTTCAGTAACAATCTGGGCGAAATGTATAAAAGGTAGACCAAGTCGGTAAGTATTCATAGCTGCATTTTTATTAATCAGTTCTTTTTTCATCAAAGAAGAGAGTAATCGAAAGACGGTTGTCCGATTCAGCCCTGTGCGTTTGACGATATCATTGAGTGAAAGCTCCGGTGTTCGTGTTGTGAAGCAATATAATAGTTCAATCGCTCTTTCAACAGATTGAACCGTTTCAGTTTCATTTGTTTTCAAATTTTAATCCCCTTATTACATATTATGAACATCATGTTCACGATACGAACATACAAACATCGTAAGGGAAGTATTAGGAGAAGTCAATACAATTATCAGATTTATTAAAATTTAAAATTAATTCAAAACTTTTTAATGAAATTCATTGACTTAAAAATTTAAATAGTGATAGAATTTATAAAAAATAGAACATGTTTCATAATATGGAACAACAGAAGGTGTCTGAATGGAATATCAACAAGTTTTAAGTGAGTACGCAATCAAATTTCAACTTCATAATGCATCAGAAGAAGTAAAACGGAGAGCGAAATTAATCATTCTTGATTCAATAACTGCCATTATCCATGGAAATCAGTCTTCACATATGCTCAAGCTACAAGAGGATATCAGTCAGAATGAAACCAATAAAGGCTACGCAACTATTGTAGGCAGACAAGCTTCTATTAATCCTCAGATGGCAGCCTTTATTAATGGGATTGCAATGGTGAGTGAGGAGATGGATGAAGGTAATCCGATAGCAAAAGGGCATCCAAGTTGTCACTTCTTTCCTTCTTTATTGGCCTATGCTGAAACGAGTCACTGCAATGGA
Organism: Cytobacillus sp. FSL R5-0569; assembly: GCF_038007265.1. Classification (NCBI taxonomy): domain Bacteria; kingdom Bacillati; phylum Bacillota; class Bacilli; order Caryophanales; family Bacillaceae; genus Cytobacillus; species Cytobacillus sp. FSL R5-0569. Next base: position 2,323,321 of record NZ_JBBOWW010000001.1, on the reverse strand, counting down.
AGAAGTTTTTTAGAAAGCTTTATACTCGCCTATGAGATTGCAACTAGAGCAGGGGCAGCTATTACCTTGCGCGACGACATACATCCCCATGGAAATTGGGGAGTAATTGGGGCTATATTTGCTTTAGGTAAACTGAAAAACTATCATGCAAGTGATTACGAGCGAGGATTTTATTTAAGTAGCTCATTGCCTAATGTATCTTTATGGCAGCCTGTGTTAGAAGGTCATCGGTTACGGGATGTATACATTGGTTTGAACAATATGCATTCATTTTTAATTGACCATCTTATTACAGCTGGTTTTTCGAGCAGTCCTAACGCTATGAAGCAAATTTATGGTGATGGAATATTAGGAAAGCGTTTTCAAAGCGAAAAATTAATAGAAAATCTTGGCGTTGAATACTACTTGCTGAAAACTTATTTCAAATTTTATGACTTTTGTCGTTTTTGCCACTCTCCTATGGATGGAGTAATTAAACTATTAAAAATGGAAACAATCCTCCCTAAAGATGTGGAGAGAGTAGATATCTTTACCTATTCAATGGCAGCTAGGCTAAATAATCAAAATGTGAAAAATCCATATGCAGGCAAATTTTCTATACCTTATGCTGTGGCAAGCTTATTTTATCCAACGGAAAGTCAGAACGAAGAGAGGCTCAATTTTACTAAGAAAGTATTTGTTCATGAGGATGTTAATATGACAAAATTGCTTCCTGACCAACGCGATTCACGTGTTGTACTTAAAATGGTAAATCAACAGCAATTTACGATGACTGTTAGTGGAGCTAGCGGAGATGCTCATGAGGTAGGACTTGAACAAAAAGTAATAGAAAAAAGCGAAAGAACTTTAGGAAAGGTTCTTAGCTGTCAGCGTGCAAAGGATCTTATAGAAAAAATTCTTTCTTTAGAAGAATTGGAAGATATATCAACAATCACAGAATTGCTGAGACCAGCTCATTAATTATTGCAAAATAAAAAATATTGTAAATAAATATGACATCTTAGTTGTCAATTTATTTTATAGTGTTACTATGATAATTAAATGAAACTAGTTTCACAATATGGAACAAATTGGAGGATTCAACATTATGTGGGATGCTGAGTTAGATGTAGTTGTAGCAGGGGCTGGTGGTTGCGGCTTGGTGGCTGCATTAGCAGCAGCTGAAAAAGGCTTAGAGGTAGGAGTTTTTGAAAAAACAGATTTTGTTTTGGGCAATACAGCTGCCAGTGCCGGAATGATTCCTGCAGCGAATACAAGATTTCAGAAAGAGGAAGGAATTTTTGAGACAGCAGAAGAGATGACAGAGGATATCTTAAGGAAAAATCATCATGAAAGTGACTATGATTTAACCTTAGCTTTATGTAAAGAATCGGGCCCATTAATTGAGTGGATTGCAGATACGCTGCAAATTCAGCTTTCACTTGTAAAAGAGTTTAAATATCCTGGTCAAAGGAATTTTCGAATGCATGCACCGCCCTCGAGATCAGGATTAGAACTAATAAAAAAGCTTAAACAAGCTGTTGCAAAGCGGGACAACATATACTTGCTATTAAAATCAGAGGTAAATGAATTAATAACAAATGAGAACAAAGAAGTCATTGGAATAGAAGTAAAAACAGATGATGGTGTCCAGCGAATTAAAGCAAAAAAAGTCATACTAGCAACAAATGGGTTTGGGGCAAATAAAGAAATGGTACGTAAATATATTCCTGAAATAGCAGATGCGCTCTATTTTGGTTATGAAGCAAATACAGGTGATGCTATTAGGATGGGCGAGAAAGTAGAGGCATCATTTGCCTCCTTAACAAGTTATCAAGGGCACTCTGCTGTTGCAAAATCACAAGGTATTTTAGTTACATGGGGAACGGTTATGATGGGTGGATTTATGGTCAATAAAAATGGCGAGCGATTTGGCGATGAATCTCATGGATACTCAGAATTCGCTGTGCAAGTATTAAGTCAGCCTGGCCAATGCGGATATATTATTTTCGATCAGCATATATACGATCAATTGATTAGTATTAAAGATTTTAACCAGCTTGTTGGGATGAAAGCTTTTAAAACAAGTGATTCGATTGATAAGTTAGCGAAGTTGTTAGGTTTGCCTGCGGAAAATCTACAAAAAACTTTCGAATCAGTTGATGTAGCTGTTGATGAAGGCAGAGATGCATATGGAAGAGCAGAATGGCCGAAGAAGCTTACCCCAACTTATTATGCGATCAAGGTATCGCCTGCTCTTTTTCATACACAAGGAGGTTTGCAAATAAATTCCAATGCACAGGTGATAAATAAGAATGGTAATTCTATTAGGAATTTATATGCAGGCGGAGGAGCAGCGGTTGGAATTTCAGGTAACCATTCTTATGGTTATATGTCAGGAAACGGCCTCTTAGCTGCATTAGGTTTCGGGAAAATTGCCGGAGACCATGCGGCACTATCAATTTTAAATGAAGGGATAGAAATATTATGACTAGACCATGGGAAGATTTGTTGACTGAGGTAGATAGAATGGTAATTCAAAAAGGAGGATATGGAAAAAAGAGAGGATTAGGGAAAAAGCCTGCTCTTGTTATTATAGATATTCAACATAACTATGTAGGGGCAAACCTCCCGATAGCAGATCAGCTTGAAACATGGCCAAGTGGGGGAGGTGCAAAGGCATGGGAAGCGATTGAGAAAATAAAAAAAATGAAAAAGCTGTCAGATCAATTAAATATACCAACAATCTATACAAGGAATGTACAGAAGAAAACCATCAATTTTGATTCATTTGCGGTTAAAGCTGAACGAGATAATTCTAAGTACATTGACGGAAGACCTGAGGCACAAATTGTTTCTGAACTTGAGCCAGAAAGCAAGGATCTTGTTGTTGATAAAAGCTATGCAAGCGCCTTTTTTGGTACGCCACTGATTAGTTATCTAGTAAAAATGGGCGTCGATACATTGATTATTGTAGGTGGTTCGACGAGTGGATGTGTCCGTGCAACAGCCGTAGATGCAGTCACGCATAATTTCAATGTGGCTGTTGTGGAGGACTGTGTTTATGATCGGATCGAACTGTCTCATAAAGCCGGTCTACTTGATCTATGGATGAAGTATTGCGACGTATCACCGTCAGAAGAAATTAACGATTATCTAAAACAATTTCAAGAAGGAGGAGTTAAAGTTGAAGGTTAATCAACTGATTAAAAATGGGTTAGTCGTCTTCCCTAAAGAAGGAGTTAAGGCGGTTGATATCGGTGTCATTAATGGTAAAATTGCTGGTATTTATAATCAGAACACAGAGATAGAAGCTGATGAAGTAATTGATGCAAACCGTTTACATGTGTTCCCTGGAGTGATCGATGCCCACCAGCATCTAGGAATCTATAACTCAATTGAAAAAGATTTTCTTGATACGAAACAGCATGCCGTTGGAGGTATTACAACGATTGTCAATTATGATCGGCAACCAGTTAGCTATTTAGATTTTTTTCCTAAAGTACAAGATATCGGTGAAAAACATAGTTATATTGACTTTACATATAGCTTAGGTATTTTGACAGAACAGCACATTGATGAGCTTGAAGAGACGGTTACACGTTTCGGGCTGACATCATTTAAGTTTTTTAGGAATTATGAACGACAATTAAATGATAAATTCAAAATATCCAATGGCATTAACTTATCTTCTTATGACTTAATGCGTCTTCTGGAGAAGTTTAAATCTATCTCTCCTAAACTGCTATTAGCGATTCATTGCGAGAATATGGATATTAATCGCAGTTTGATTAAGAAGTATAAAGAAGAAGGTGCGGAAGAAGGATTAAAAACATGGTCTCTTACAAGCCCTGGTTTTGCGGAAGCAGAATCATTACTAAGTACATTGTATATTAATTCCATTGTTGGTGGAAATGTTTTTATTGTGCATTTGACGTCAGGTGCTAGTATCGATGTGCTTGAAAAGATGCCTTGGCTACTTGAAAAAGGGGTAAAGGTAGAAACTTGTCCCCATTATTTGAACTTAACAGAAGAATCTTCAACTGGATTAAAAGCAAAAGTAGGTCCACCTATTCATGGTCAATACGATTCAGATCGTTTATGGGAGGGGATTAAGGAAGGAATTGTGAATGCAATTGGAACAGACCATGTGCCTGGATCACTTGCAACCAAATTTTCTAAAGGGAATGGAGTATTTGAAGCAGAGTACGGATTCCCAAGTGCTGGTGCACTATTGCCAATGATGATTACTGAAGGTCATATGAAAAGAGGAATTCCCCTTGAAAGAATTGCTGATATCACTTCCTATCAAGTAGCTGAATCGTTTAATTTGGAAAATAAGGGGCGAATTGAAATAGGAGCAGATGCTGATTTCGCCATTGTGGATTTAGCTAAAGCCAAAACGATTTCGCCAGAAGTACTTCATTCGAATTCAGATTATTCTATATTTGATGGATTTGAGACCGTAGGATGGCCAGTGTATACCATCAGTAGAGGAGAAGTAATCGTAAACAATGGAATACCAACAAAGGAAAGTGGTAGAGGTAAATTCGTTAGAAGGTCCATTTAATGATAAAAGTGGGGGATGGAATTGAAAAAAATCGTTTTTCTTATGCTGGCAACGCTGTTCATATTGACAGGTTGTACTGGAGAAGCACAATCAGACGATGAGAATATTGTTAAAATCGGCGCACTTCATCCATTAAGCGGCGCATTGGCTAATGAAGGTCAGGAAATGCGTGATGCAGCAAGACTTGCAGTTGAAGAAATTAATGAAGCAGGCGGAATCGAGTCTTTAGGCGGTGCAAAGGTCGAATTAATAGAAGCTGATCATGAAGGTGCACCAGAAAAAGGGATGTCTGAAATTCAAAGGTTAGATCGTGAAAAAGTAGTTGGTGTTATTGGCGCTTATTCAAGTGGTGTTACATTACCTGCAACCCAAGAAGCTGAAAGAGCAGGAATCCCATTCGTTGTCGATATTGCTACAGTCGAAGAAGTTACAAAGAGAGGCTTTAAATACACCTTCAGAGTTCAGCCGCCAGCATCGACTATGGCAGCGAACTTTTTAGACTATTTTAATGTGCTTAATGAAATGAGTGATTCCCCTCTAGAGACAGTTGTTCTTGTTCATGAGGACTCAGTTTTTGGGACAAGTATTGCTAGTTTGATAGAGAAAGGGGCAGCAGATCACGAAATTGAAGTTCTGGATAACATCCCTCACGCTGCAACAACAGCTGATTTATCATCGACAATCAATAAAATTAATCGGCTCAAGCCTGACGCAGTAATCGCAACAACTTATTTGCGTGACGGCACGCTACTGGTAAATGGATTAAAACAATCTAATTTTCAGCCTAAAGCAATAATCGGCGTTGCTAATGGGGCTTTTAGCAATACGGCATTTATTAATGATGAAACAGAAATCAATCAATATATTATGGATGTCAACTATTCTATCAATCCTCAAAGTAACCTGGCAATTGAAGTTTCAAAAAAGTATGAAGACCAATTTAATAAACATATGGGGCCGAATGCAGCTTATTCTTATACTGCCACGAAAGTCTTAATTGATGCAGTAGAGAGAGCTGGATCAACCGATCGGGCCAAAATTCAAAAGGCTTTATCCGAAACAAATTTAACAGAGCATATCCTTCCCCAGGATTCAATTATTTTTGATGAAAGTGGACAAAATGCAAATGCCCAGGCTGTTTTAAATCAAATTATTAACGGTGAAACTAAAGTTATTTACCCTGATGAATACAAGAATGCCGACGCTGTATTACCAGCAAAGTAATGAAAAGAGGGAACGAAGAGAGAGTACTATGTATAGACAATGTTAACATTTAGGGCCTTCAGTTGTACTTCTTGCCGCTTATATACTCTTACCTCATTTGGAAGCTTGCGTCATATATCGGAATCCACCCCAACTTTCAAAATTAGGATGATTGAGGGAACGAAATGGGTTCTCTTTTATAAAAAACACTAGGTATAGGAGGGAAGTTGATGCTCACTTTGATTTTACAGTCCTTGGTGGACGGTATTTTAATGGGAGGTATTTATGGACTGGTAGCTATAGGCCTCACCTTAATCTTTGGGGTAATGAAAATTATTAATTTTGCTCAAGGGGCATTATTAATGTTAGGTATGTATATTTCATACTGGTCGTTTAGCCTTCTTGGGCTAAATCCATACTTATCAATACCATTAAGCGCCATCTCCTTATTTTTCATTGGAGCGATCATTCAGAAGACAATCTTATCTAAAATGTTAAATGCGCCAGAGCATAATCAATTGCTAGTGACACTTGGAATTATGCTTGTTATCGAAAACCTTGCGTTAATATTATGGAGTCCTGATTTTCGCAGCGTAAAATTAGAAGGTTTTATTCAAACGTTTAATATAGGTGAAGTAGGCGTAAATGTCCCAAAATTAATTGCTTTTATTGCAGCGATTGTATTATCCATAGGCCTGTTTTTATTTCTTAAAAAAACGATGCTTGGGAAGGCGATACGCGCAACTTCAATCAATCGCAACGGTGCAATGCTATCAGGAATCAACACGAACCGCATAAACTATATTGCCTTTGGATTAGGCGCTTCACTTGCAGCAATCGCTGGTTCGCTCATTACTCCATTTTTCTATACTTCGCCTACAGTAGGTGCCACTTTTATATTAAAGGGATTTGTTGTAGTAGTTCTTGGCGGATTGGGCAACTTTATCGGTGCAATAATAGGTGGGCTCATTATTGGCATTTCTGAAGCGTTAGGAGGAGCTTTTTTACCTGGTAGTTTAAAAGAACTCATGACCTATATTATTTTTGTCATTGTCCTAATGGCAAAACCTAATGGTTTATTTGGAGGGAAAGCACGATGAGAAAATCTCCTATTCTAATCATCTTAGCATTACTTATCTTTACTTTCTTTCCACTTGTTGTAAAAGACCAGTACTACATGCACATTGCCATTCTCATTTTGTATTATGCATTGGTGAGCCAAGCATGGAATATATTAAGCGGTTACTCGGGCCAGTTTTCATTCGGGCATGCAGCTTTTTTTGGAACAGGTGCTTATACATCAAGTATATTATTCACGAAGCTTGGTGTATCGCCTTGGATTGGACTTTTTGCAGGGGCCATAATTGCAGCCTTAATTGGTCTATTTATTGGATATCTGTCGTTCAGATTCAAATTGAGAGGTGTGTTCTTTTCGCTCGGAACACTTGCATTTGCGGAAATTCTGCGAATCATTATTCAGAATTTTGACATTTTCAATAAAACACTTGGTGTACTTATTCCGTATAAACCCGATCCCCTTATGTTTCAATTTAGCTCACGCACCACTTATTATTACATCATTCTATTATTTGCTATCGCAGTCACTGTTTTAGTTTATTATATTAGTCGTTCTAAGTTGGGCTATAACTTGGTCGCCATCCGCGAAAATGAAGATGCTGCCCAATCACTAGGTGTAAATACGTATAAGAATAAAATGATTGCTATTGCAATCAGTGCAAGCCTAACAGCAATAGGAGGTACATTTTATGCACAATATATGCTCTTTATTGAGCCTGCGACGACTTTTTCTAATGATGTATCGATTAATATTTTGTTACCGGCTATCATTGGCGGGGCAGGAACGGTTTTAGGTCCTATTGTAGGTTCACTCATTATTATTCCAATTGGGGAGATTACAACCACTTTATTTGGAAACTTTGTCGGAGCGAATTTAATGGCTTACGGGGTCATTTTAATTCTTGTCATGCTGTACTTGCCTGAAGGAATTGTTGGGTGGTTCCAAAATAAATTTGGGAAGGAAAAAAATGAAAAGAAAAAGAAAGATAATAGCATAAATGGGGGTGAAGACGTTGGAACTTTTAAAAATTGAAGGATTGACAAAACGCTTTGCTGGCCTAGTAGCAGTAAACAATGTCAACTTAACGCTCAATAAAGGAGAAATTGTTGGGCTGGTTGGTCCGAATGGAGCAGGAAAGACAACTTTATTCCATTCTGTATGTGGATTTCACATACCGGAGGAAGGATCTGTTAAGTATAATGGTATAGAGATAATTGGAAATAAACCAGAGCATATATGTAAAGAAGGGATTGCCAGAACATTTCAGATTGTGCAGCCTTTTGGCAATCTGACAGTGTTAGAAAATGTCATTGTTGGCGCATTTAATCGAGAAAAAAGTTATAAAGAAGCAGAAAGATTGGCTTTGGAAAACTTAGATTTAATTGGTATTTCATCTCTTGCCTATTCCAGAATGAAAGACCTAACCTTTCCAAATCAAAAGAAAGTAGAAGTAGCCAGAGCTCTTGCTACAAGCCCTGAAGTTCTTTTTTTAGATGAAGTAATGTCAGGGCTTAATCCATCTGAGGTTAATGAATTCATTGAGCTTATTAAGAATATTAGAGACAGTGGAATTTCCATCTTCTTCATTGAACATCTTATGTCTGCGGTGATGGCACTATCTGATCGTCTAGCAGTTATGCATCTGGGAGAAAAAATAGCTGATGGAGACCCGCAGGAAGTAATGAAAATTCCAACTGTAGTAGAGGCGTATTTAGGAGAGGAAGTATCATGATGCTAAGAGTATCGAACCTGAATGCAGGTTATGGAAATTTACAGGTTTTAAGAAATATCACTTTTGAAGTGAACTCCGGTGAATTAGTCAGTATACTAGGAACGAACGGTGCAGGGAAAACTACTTTGTTGAGGACCTTATCTGGATTAATTTCTACTACCAATGGACAAATAGAGTTCAATGGAAAGCATATACAAAAAATGCAACCAGAAAATATTGTCAAGGAAGGATTAATACAGGTGCCAGAAGGCAGAATGTTATTTACTGAAATGACAATACGTGAAAACTTAGAGTTAGGTGCTTATTCTTCAGGGGCACGTAAAAATATGAAGAAAAATATCGAGTACTGCTTTAAGCTATTTCCGATTTTAAAGGAAAGGGAAAACCAGATGGCAGGAAGCTTCAGTGGAGGCCAGCAACAAATGCTTGCAATAGGTAGAGCACTGATGGCTCAACCTAAGATTCTATTATTAGATGAGCCTTCTACAGGGTTATCACCTTTATTAACAAAACAAGTATTTGACATTATTAAGGAAATTAAGCAACAGGGTGTCACTGTCCTATTAGTTGAACAGAATGCACATCAAGCATTATCCATGTCTGATAGGGGATATGTGATTGAAAATGGAGAGATAGTGATGTCAGGTACAGCAGAGTCTTTGCTGCAGGACAATAAACTTAGAGAATCTTATTTAGGTCTAGCCAATTAAGACCCTTGCACCGAATAGTTTTTTGATAGACTGGAGAGTTCACAAAATGAAAATAATTGAAAAAATGGCTAAAATACTATCTTTGTACTCTATGGATAGAACAAGCTTATCTATTAGTGAGGTACAAGAGGAGTTGGGATACCCTAAAAGCACCGTCTTTCGTATCCTCAACGCACTAGAAGAATTTGATTATATTGAAAGGAACAAAGATACGCATAGATACTCTTTAGGTGTTAATTTTTTTAGGCTGGGTAGCATTGTTCAAAGCCAATTGGATTTTAGGCATGTCGCCATACCGATAATGAAAAAAATGGTAGAAGAAACAAGCGAAACAGTAGAACTTAATATTAAGGACGACCTTAATCGAGTATGCGTAGAAAAGGTTGATAGTCCTCAGGATGTCCGAAACTTTGTAAGAATTGGAGAACGAAAGCCACTTCATTTAGGTGCTTCAGGTAAGGTATTGATTGCATTCGAGAAGGAAACCGACAGAGAAAAAACACTTGATAATCTAGCTATGCAAAACAGTCTTATCCCTATTCAAGCACTACGAGAAGAACTCAATCAAATCAACCAACGTGGTTTCTGTGTTACGAAAGGTGAAAGGGTTCCTGGGAGCTTTGCTATTGCTGCACCTATATTTGATCAAAACAAAGAGATGGTCGCAAGCTTAACGATTGCAGGTCCTATCCAGAGACTTACGCCAGAACATGAGGAGGAATTGATTGCAAAAATAAATGAGGGAGCTAGACAAATCAGCAACAACCTAGGTTATTTTGAATAAGAGAAGGAGGAGAAGGCCGATTGATCAAGAAAGCTTCAGCAATATATGATGCAGTTTGGTCAGACTTTAATGAAGAAACAATTGATTCAGCTAAATGGATCTTGTTAGATACATTAGGAGCTTTGATTGCTGGCATGCAGCAACAAGATACGCTCGAACTAGCTAAGCAATTTTCTGGAACGGGTAGCTATCAGCTGCTTGGTACTACCCTCCATGCAGATATGTATAGTACTGGACTTGTACATGGTACGGCATGTGTGGCTACAGAGATGGATGAAGGAAACCAATATAGTAAAGGCCACCCTGCGGCTCATGTGATTCCTGTTATTCTCACGATGCTTCAGAGAAGCAAAAATGTTTCTGGGCAAGAACTGATTAGTATGATTATTAGAGGCTATGAATACTGCTCAAGATTTGGTAGAGCGACTACTCTATTACCAGAAGCACATGCTCATGGTACATGGGGAGTAATGGGGGCTGCAGCAACTGCACTCATGATTGATGGAGCAGATGAAGCAACATTTCAAGAAGGTGTGAACCTAAGCGCTAGCTTCTCATTGCCAACCTTATGGACATCGGCATTAGAAGGTAAATTAATTAGAAATATTTACGCTGGCCATGCGATTGAAATGGGAATGAAGAGTGTGATACTTGCCCGTACCAATCATTTGGCGCCGAAAAATAATGTTTCAACTGTGTTTTCCACTATTCTCGGCAGTGGATTTAATTGGACTGATTTAGAGAGGGGTAAGAATGTGCCCTGGGATATTGAACTCAATTATTTTAAACCCTATGCTTTTTGTCGTTATGTGCATTCACCTATTGATGCCTTTAAGTCTATTCTTGACAAACAGCAACTTGGTCCAGATCAGATAGAAAAAATAAACGTATTTACCTATGCAAGAGCATCCTCTTTATTACATCAGGATTATGAAAATATACTGTCATCGAAGTTTAGCATACCTTTTGCTATTGCTGTACAGCTCTATCATCAAAAAGCGAATCAATCTGTTTTCATAGATCAGCTACACAAGGATAAAGAGATAAAAGAGTTCGCTAAAAAGGTGTTTGTTCAATATTCTGCTGAGCTCGAAAAGGACTATCCTCTTCAAATGCCCGCTCGAGTGGAAATTATAGATTCATATGGAAATATATATAGCGAACGTGTAGACATTGCAAAGGGCGGGCCGGGTAAAAAACTATCTGAAAGCGAATTGATAGAAAAATTTAAGACCTTGACATCTGCCGTCTACAGCAGCAATCAACAGGATAAAATAATTGATTTTATTACTCATTTAGAAACGGAAACAAATATTGAGAAACTATTTGTTTTGTTGGAGTTGAAATAAAAGTATATTTTTTAAACAGAAGAGAGGTTAAAAGTAATGAATAATAAACAGAAATATGGCCCTCTAACTGGTAAGAGAGTGTTAGATTTGTCTACAATGATTGCGGCACCTTTTGGCGCTACATTACTAGGGGATTTTGGAGCTGAGGTTATTAAAGTAGAGATTCCCGGTAAAGGGGATACATTAAGAGGCATGGGTCCTTTTCGTGAGGATGAACCATTAAGGTGGCCAGCTTTAGCAAGAAATAAAAAATCACTTACTTTAGATTTGCATAAAGAAGAAGGGAAAGAAATTTTAAGAAAGCTTGTTAGAGTGTCAGATGTAGTAATAGAAAACTTCAGACCAGGAACGTTGGAAAAATGGGGGGTTGGATACGAAAATTTAAAGAAAGAGAATCCGAACTTAATCATGACAAGGGTTACAGGGTATGGTCAGACAGGTCCAAATGCCAGCAAAGCAGGATTTGGTACACCAGCGACTGCCTATAGTGGATTTACTTATTTACATGGATACACGGATCGACCTCCCATTAGTCCGTCTTTTTCATTAACAGATTATGTGACGGGTATTTACGTTGCTTTTGCAACAGTTACAGGTCTATATCATCGTGATACAGCAGAACAAGGGGAAGGACAATATATTGATATCGGATTATATGAATCTATGTTTAGAATGATGGAATTTCTTATTGCGGAATATGATCAAAAGCAAATCGTGAAAGAGCGTACGCCAGGTTTGAGCGGACACTCCAGTCCGGCAGGAACATTTCAAACAAAAGATGGTCACTGGATGTCTCTTGTCACTAGCTCTGATCGTACATTTGAACGTTTAGCAGCTGCAATGGGCAGGGAAGATATGCTTGAAGATGAGCGATATCATAATAATGCCGCCCGCCTTAGCCGATTTGAGGAAACAAACGGAATTGTTGCCGATTGGGTGAAACAATTTAATAGAGAAGAATTGCAGAATCTGCTAGATGACTATGGGGTCCCAATTAGTCCAATATATAGTATTAAAGATATCTTCGAAGACACTCACTATAAAGAACGACAAAATATCATAGAGGTTGACCACCCTCGTCTAGGAAAAATAAAAATGCCTGGTATCATCCCTAAATTCTCTGAGACACCTGGGGCTGTTCGTAATGTAGGCCCAGATTTGGGAGAGAACAATGAGGAAATCCTTTCTGGCATTCTTAATTATAATCATGAAGAAATTGAGATTTTAAAAGAAAATAACGTAATCTAAGGAGGGAAAAACATGAATTTGAAAGAAGAGGTCATTATTTCTGAAGTTTGCCCCCGCGATGGCTTTCAAAGTCTGGCAGAAATCATTCCTACAGAAGAAAAGGTCGATTTGATTAATTCAATGATTAGCTGCGGTTTCAAGCAAATTGAGGTCACATCTTTTGTTCACCCAAAAGCGATTCCTCAGCTGTCGGACGCTGCTGAAGTACTGCAAAAAATAAAGCGCAAGCAAGGGGTAAAACTACGTGCGCTTGTCCCAAATTTACGAGGATTAGAAAGAGCGATTGAAGCAGAAGTAGATAAAGTAAAACTAATGCTTTCAGCAACAGATTCCCACAGTATCAGTAACGCTAATAGCAAAACGTTCGATGCAATGAAAGGTTTTGAACCTCTATTAAAACGCGCAACAGAAGCTTCTATGGGTGTATCAGGCAGCATTTCTGTCATATTTGGATGTCCTTACGAAGGGGATGTACCTTTGGTAAGAATTGAAGAGATTTGCAAAAGATATATAGATATGGGAATATACCAGTTATCGTTAGCTGATACAACAGGGATGGCGAATCCGGTAAAAGTGAAGCGCATTATTGGGCATCTCACTAGTAAATTCCCAGAATTATCCTTATCCTTACATTTGCATAATACGAGAGGTATGGCTTTTGCCAATGCCGTAGCAGGCTATGAAATGGGTGTTCGGGATTTTGATAGCTCGATTGCTGGACTAGGTGGCTGCCCTTATGCACCAAACGCCACTGGAAATATCTCCTCTGAAGACCTTATTCATGGTTTTGAAGAGATGGGTATTTCAACAGGTGTAGATTTGGATAAAGTCATTAAGCTAGGAAAAAAAATAGAGATTAAATATCCTGAATATTCTGATAGCTTTATTTTGAAGGCTGGTAAATGTTCTGACTTACACCTAGCTCCAAAAACCCAAGAAAAGTTGGGATAAAACTTCTATTCTTATTAATCCTCCTTTAAGAGAATGAAGATAGATTGAATTTTACTTTTAGCTAAGTGAGAAGTATTATGTCTTTAATTTTTCAAGGGCAGCTTTTGGAGGAAATCTTTTAGTTGTAAATGCAGTATATAATTCTCCTAATATGATTATTTTCGATTTTAATTTCAAAGAACAATTGAGACCATCAAAAGAGAAGCTCATACCATGTTTTTTACTATATCTTTAACTAATTATTAACGGCAGTTACATCCTTTATAAAACGTTATTTCTTTTATGAGGATATTTGAGAAGCGCTCTCAGAAGAAATTAACTTTTTCTTAACGTGTATGTATATTCATGAGTTTCAATTAAATAATTCTGACAAATCATAAAAATTAGATTTTTGTATTGACTTTTATTGATAGTATGTTAGGATTTATCTTATCCAATATTTTCTTATCCAGAGAGGTGGAGGGACTGGCCCGATGAAACCCGGCAACCTGCTTAATGCAAGGTGCTAATTCCAGCAAAATGTTGATTCATTTTGAAAGATAAGGTGTCATGAATCGTTATCTCACACCTTTTCTTATTGAAAAGGTGTTTTTTGTATAAGAGGTGATTCTTAAAAAATAATAGTCATTCGCTGATTAGACAACTAAAGGCGGACATTTTCCTTCAATGGGGAAATGCCGTCTTTTTTTATCGGAAAAGGAGGGATGAAATGCAACAGGCGATTACTTATGAGAACTGGCAGGATATTTCTGCAAGCTTTACTACCGATGATCACTCGAAAGGCGCTTTGTCTGTTCTAGAGTGGGCCTATCACACGTACAACGAGGATGAAATTGTGTATGCTTCTAGTTTTGGTGCCGAAGCCATCGTCCTTATCGACTTAATTACGCAAATCAAAAGAGAGGCTAAGTTGGTTTTTCTTGATACGGATTTACACTTTCCTGAAACTTATCAAGTGATTGAAGATATAAAAAAACGTTTTCCAGCGCTTCAAGTTGAAATGAAAAAACCTCATTTAACATTAGATGAACAAGCCGCTCGTTACGAGTCGGCATTGTGGAAAAAAGATCCGAATCAATGCTGTCAAATACGTAAAATACTACCTTTACAAGAAGCAATGGTGGGAAAAAAAGCGTGGATTTCAGGTCTTAGGCGCGAACAGTCACCCACAAGAAAGTATACTAATTTTGTGAACAAGGATGAGAAATTCACAAACATCAAAATTTGTCCACTTATTCATTGGCGGACGAAAGATGTCTGGGATTATATCAAAGAAAAACAATTACCCTATAATGCTTTACATGATGTGAACTATCCGAGTATTGGGTGTTTTCCTTGCACGCAACCAACAAATGAAGACGCTGATTCCCGCGCGGGTCGTTGGCAAGGCTTAACGAAAACAGAATGCGGCTTGCATACTAATTCATAAAAAGGAGTAAACAAATGAGCTTACCTAGTCCACATGGAGGAACATTAATTCAAAAATATGAACCACAATTCGATCTAGCTAAAGTGACAAAAACAATCGCAATCGACCGAATTGCATTAAGTGATTTAGAGTTGATTGCTATTGGCCTATTTAGCCCACTAACCGGTTTCTTAGGCAAAGAAGATTATGAATCTGTCGTGAAAAAAATGAGATTAAGTGATGGCACGGTTTGGTCACTTCCCATTACATTACCTGTTGATCTATCGGTTGCAGAACAACTCGATAAAGGGGAACAATATCGCTTGGATTTCGAGAATACAACTTATGGAGTCATCACAGTGTCGGAATGGTTTAGACCAGATTTAGAGATAGAGGCACATCATGTTTATCAAACTAACGACCATGCGCATCCAGGTGTGAAACGACTTTTTGAAAGAGGCAATCATTACGTAGCTGGTGAGATCACCCTTATAAGAAAACCTGAGAAAAAAGACTTTACAGATGTTTGGTTAGAGCCAAAAGACACTAGGGCTTTGTTTGTAGAAAAAGGTTGGCAATCGATTGTTGGCTTTCAAACACGTAACCCGATTCATCGTGCCCATGAGTATATTCAAAAGGCCGCCCTTGAGACTGTCGATGGCTTATTTGTGAACCCTTTAGTCGGTGAAACGAAAGCAGATGATATCCCGGCAACTATTCGTTTAGAAAGTTATCGCATTCTTTTAAAAGAATATTTCCCTCGTGAACGTGTTCACCTCGGTGTATACCCAGCAGCAATGAGATATGCTGGGCCGAGGGAAGCCATCTTTCACGCTATTGCTAGAAAAAACTTTGGGTGTACACATTTTATTGTTGGGCGAGACCATGCTGGTGTTGGCAATTATTATGGTACATACGATGCCCAAGAAATTTTCCACGACTTTACGAAAGAAGAGCTGGGTATTACACCGTTGTTCTTTGAACATAGTTTCTATTGTCACCGTTGCGAGGGAATGGCTTCAGATAAAACTTGTCCTCATGAAATGGAAGATCGTGTAATTTTATCTGGTACAAAAGTACGAGAGCTATTAAGTAAGGGTGAACAGCCACCTTCCACATTTAGTCGTAAAGAAGTGATTGATGTATTGATTAACGGATTAAAGTCAGATGCAACGGTTACGAGAGGGTGAATGAATATGACGAATCGTAACCTTACTTGGCATGATGCCGTGATTACAAAAGACGAGCGCCGTAGTAAACAGCAACATAGCAGTTGCACATTATGGTTTACAGGATTATCAGGTTCTGGTAAATCAACTTTAGCGAATGCCTTATCAGCCAAACTATTTGAGAAGGGCATAAAGGAATATGTGCTTGATG
This sequence comes from Cytobacillus sp. FSL R5-0569, assembly GCF_038007265.1. NCBI lineage: Bacteria > Bacillati > Bacillota > Bacilli > Caryophanales > Bacillaceae > Cytobacillus > Cytobacillus sp. FSL R5-0569. The sequence goes on along the minus strand of NZ_JBBOWW010000001.1, from coordinate 2,306,929 downwards.
GAGATAATATCAGACATGGTCTAAATGCAGACTTAGGCTTTACTGAAAAAGATCGTACAGAAAATATCCGCCGTATTGGGGAAGTAGCTAAACTGTTTGTTGATAGTGGAACAATTGTTGTTACGGCATTCATCTCACCATTTTCTGCAGACCGTGATTGTGTACGTGAACAGTTTGCTTCCAATGAATTTTTTGAAATATTTATTGACTGCCCGTTAGCAGAATGTGAGAAAAGAGACCCGAAGAAATTATACGAGAAAGCGCGAAGAGGTGAAATAAAAAACTTCACCGGAATCGATTCACCTTATGAGCCTCCTAAACATCCGGATTTAACTATTAGGTCCGACCGGTTATCAATTGAGGAAGCAATAACTGAAATACTATCGTTTTTGCAACAACAACAAATCATTAAGGAGTTGTAGGCAATGGCTTATTCAAAGCATTGGTCAAATAATGAAAAACTAAACAAAAGCGAAATAGCTAAACTCGAAAAAGATGGACTGAAAATTTATGAAGACATTCCACATTATGCAAAGAATGGCTTCTCGTCTATTCATAAAGACCAATGGGATCTTTTCAAATGGGCAGGCTTGTATTTGCAAAAGCCTAAAGAAGCAGGTTATTTTATGATGCGCGTAAATGTACCTTCAGGAATTTTAACGAAGGAACAAGCGAATATTCTTGCTGGTATTGCCAAAGATTATGGTCGCGGGATTTTCGACATTACGACGCGACAAGCGATTCAATTTCATTGGTTAACAATTGAGGAAATCCCTGATATTTTTACAAGACTAGAAAGTGTTGGCCTTTCCAGTGCTGGTGCATGTGGGGATATAACGAGGAATATAGTCGGAAATCCGATTGCAGGCATCGACCCTGACGAATTATTTGATACGAGAGATATTGTCAAAGAAGTGTATGAGTATTTTCAATTTAATGAGGAATTTTCGAATTTACCAAGAAAATATAAGATGTCTATCAGTACAAACTTACACAACGCCGCTAATGCAGAAATTAACTGTGTCTCTTTTACACCGGCTGAAAAAAACATTGATGGTGAAGTAAAACAAGGCTTTCATTTAAAAGTAGGGGGAGGCCTATCTGCTAAGCCTTTTCTGGCAGAAACCGTTGATATATTTGTAGAAAAAGAGCAAGTGTTGCAGATTGCTATTGCCGTAACGACAATATTTAGAGATTACGGTTATCGAGATAAACGTCATCGTGCTAGATTAAAGTTTTTAATTGCTGACTGGGGTGTAGAGAAATTTAAAGAAAAACTTGAAGAATATACAGGGGAATTGCCTTCTAAAGGAGTTGAACCCGTGAAGAAATGGAATGCAGGGTATTTCTATGGCGTCCATGATCAGAAACAATCAGGGCTTAAGTTCATCGGTTTTAATGTACCTGTCGGCCGTTTAACAGCTGATGAAGTATTTGAACTTGTTCGAATCTCTGATCAATATGGTCAAGGTGAAATTAGAACATGTAATTCACAGAACTTGATTATTCCACATATCCCAGAAGAACATGTAGAATCGCTACTAGCCGAGCCCATTTTTAATAGAATTACAGTGAATCCGAATTCTTTCATCGGACATTCCGTTTCTTGCACAGGTATCCAATTTTGTAACTTAGCCTTAGTTGAGACAAAGGAAAGAATGCGCCAAATTGCAGAAGAACTCGATCGTCGCTTAACTGTTGATGTTCCGGTACGCATGCATATGATCGGTTGTCCGAATTCCTGCGGTCAACGGCAAATAGCCGATATCGGTTTACAAGGTGTGATGGTACGAAACAAGAATAAGGAAATGGAAGAAGCTTATGAAGTGTATGTTGGAGGAACGTTAGAATCTGGCGGAGAGTTTAACAAAAAGTTAAAAGGAAAAGTACCAGCCAACTTCCTCACAGATACACTTGAACATCTACTACATTTTTTTAATAAAGAAAAAATGGCAGGTGAGAACTTTTATACTTTTGTACAAAGAAATGGCACACAATCTTTGCAAGATCAACTAAATATTGTATTGGAGAATCATAAAGATGGCCTTTCTATATAGGTTTGAATTGTCATTGGTAAATAAGGAAATTCCAGCAGTCATTGTAGCTGATTCTGATGATGAAGCATTTACCCAATTAGATATTGAACTAGAAAAATATTATTTAAAATTGCCAGAAATAGACGAGGTCACGTTAAGAGAAAAGAAACGAATAACGAAAAAAATCGGTTTTATATTAGATGAATAATGGAGGCGGATAAATGAAGGGTTATGTTTACCTTGTTGGTGCAGGCTGTGGTGATCCTGAATTACTTACATTAAAAGCAATAAAAAAAATTCAGCAAGCGGATGTAATTTTATATGACCGACTAGTCAATCAGGAAATTTTATCATTTGCGAGAGAAGAGGCACAATTGATTTATTGTGGGAAGCTTCCTCATTATCATACGATGAAACAAGAAACGATCAACAATTTCCTCGTGAAATATGCAAAAAAAGGATTAGCAGTTGTTCGCCTAAAAGGTGGGGACCCCTTCGTGTTTGGTCGTGGAGGAGAAGAGGCCCTTGAATGTGTGAAACATCGTGTTCCATTTGAAGTGATTCCTGGGATTACTGCTGGCATTGGCGCTGCGAGCTATGCCGGCATTCCTGTCACCCATCGGCAAATCAGTCAAAGCTTTGCATTTATTACCGGTCATCAAGCGGGTGACTCAGTTGCTGACCAAAAATGGCATCACTTAGCACATGGGGTTGATACACTTTGTATATATATGGGTGTTTCACAATTGCCTGTCATTGTCGATCATCTTATTAAAAGCGGAAAAAATAGTGATACCCCAATTGCTATTGTGGAGTGGGGAACAACATTAAAACAACGGACGATAACTGGAAATTTAAAATCGATTGTAAAGTTGGCGGAAGAAGAAGCAATCATCAATCCAAGTATGATTATTATTGGGGAGGTCGTTAAACTACGAGACGAACTGAACTGGTATATTGAAAATGGCTCAGCCCTTCAGAAGGTACATAGCGAATGAAAGCCATCCTTTATATTGCTCACGGCACAAGGTCAAAAAAAGGGATACGGGAAGTAGAAGGTTTTTTGCAGACCATCATGAAAGAAGTAAATGTCCCTATACAAGAATGGTCCTATTTAGAAATATGTGCCCCAACGATTGAGCAAGGAATAGAAGCTTGTGTTCATCAAGGAGCACGGGAAATTGATGTCATTCCGTTACTTTTATTAAAAGGAGGACATTACAAGAAGGATATTCCTGGCCTTCTACTATTATTGAAGAAGCGCTTTCCAGCTATTAAAATCAATTTGCATCCACCTTTTGGCGTCCAGAGCTATATTTTAGACGGAATAACTGATTTAATAAACGAAAAATATTCTCCCATTACCGAAAAAGATCATTTACTTGTAGTAGGACGTGGAAGTAGCGATATGAACATTTATAAGGATTTCCACTTAATTACAACTGGGTTAAAGGAAAGGTTAGCTGTGAATAACGTAACCTCCTGCTTTCTTGCTGCAGCCACTCCTCGACTTGAAGAGGGCTACCATTTATCACAGAATCGTACAAATAATAGAGTAATTATTATCCCTTACTTATTATTTTCAGGGTTATTACTAGATGAATTGCAGCAATTCACCGAACAAAAAAGAGCTTTAGGAGATCAAACTTTCATCATTGAACCGTTAAGTCGCATCTCCAACATACAACTTCGATTGATGCAATATTAAATAAAGGGGGCCCAGAAGATTGCAACCACTCGTTATTGATTTAAGTAATAAGGCAATTGTCATTGCGGGAGGTGGGAAGATTGCCGCACGCAAAGCGAAAGTTTTATTAGAACAAGGAGCCAATATTACTTTTATCGCACCTGCATTTTCAAATGAAGTCTTGAAATTAGCGCAACAAAATCATTTTCAATGCATAGAAAGAGAGATCGAATTGGCTGATTTCGAGGATGCGTTTCTTTGTATTCTCGCCACCAATAATCGAGCGATTAATAACCATTTTGGCGAAATATTAACCCAGCAAAAGTTAGTTTGTGTAGTAGATGAATTAACGGATGGCAATACAATCTTCCCCGCTACTGTAACGAGAGGGCATCTGCAAGTAGCGGTTACTTCAAATGGCAGTAGTCCAAAGTTAACAAGAGCATTAAAACAACAATTAAGTAAACAATTTGATGAAAGTTGGACGGAGTATACAGCGTTTCTTGCCGAATATAGGCAGTTGGTTAAAAAATTGCCTATAAGTAAGATTGAAAAAAATGACTATTTACAAGAGGTACTAGCAGATGAATTCCGTGTAAATAATAAACAACAAAGAGAGAGCTTAGAAGCATTACATATAGCTGCTGTTCGGTCAACCGAAGGCAAAATCTAGAAAATAGATTTTGTCTTTTTTTATTTAACGAAAGAGGTGTTACCCATGAAAAATTTATTGCTTTTTATTTTTATTGGTTTATTCGCACAGTTAATTGATGGTGCTCTTGGAATGGCATACGGAGTGACTTCTACATCTCTTTTACTTGCTTTTGGCATTGTACCTGCCGTTGCTTCCGCATCGGTACATCTTGCTGAAGTTGTCACTACTGCCGCTTCAGGTATCTCACATATTAAATTTGGCAATGTAGATAAACAAACAGTATTTAAGTTAATCATCCCTGGTTCCATTGGTGCGTTCTTAGGTGCCACATTTTTAAGTAATATCCCAGGTGATTTAGCTAAGCCATATATTGCCCTTTTCCTTTTACTATTAGGTGTTTTTATCTTTATACGATTTTTATTTAAATATAAGGAAAGTAGCCACAAGTCATCGATCAATCTCAGTAAAAAGCAATCGATTCCTTTAGGTTTTATAGCCGGATTTGCTGATGCCACAGGTGGTGGCGGTTGGGGTCCAGTTACAACACCAGTATTGCTTTCAAAAAAAGGGGTAAGCCCAAGGAAAGTTGTTGGGACTGTTGACACAAGTGAATTTGCGATTGCCCTTTCTGCATCCATTGGTTTTCTTATTTCTTTAGGATGGAACGAGGTAAATTGGCTTTGGGTGGGAGCACTCATGGTAGGGGGTGTGATTGCAGCACCTATCGCTGCTTGGCTTGTACAGAAATTAAATCCACAATTAATGGGGGTGCTTGTTGGAGGATTCATCATTCTCATTAACATTCAAACAATTGTACAAACATGGATTAGTAATGAAGAGATTCATCCCATTTTGTATAGTGCTGTCGCAATCATATGGGTAACAGCAATTATCTTTACAATCATTCGAATCTACCATAAAAAAATGCTACATTTAAACTCTTAAAACACCAGTAAGGCTGGGATGAAATGATCCCAGCCTAGTTTCTTTACTCTTTCTCTTCAATTACCATCGTCAAGCCACCAAACTTTCCAGCTAACCAATTATAAATAACGGTCATGAGTGCAAGTATGCCAAAATAAATGGCCGCATACAATACAGATAATAAAAGCATAAATAAAATGCCAGTAAAGGCGATGACACCATCTTCGGTAAACAATAATAAGGAAGAAAATAATCCGAAAATAATCATTCCAATAATGGGGATAAATAATAAGTACAATGTGCTTTTTACAACACTACCAACAGAAAATCTTTTTATCTCTATCGTCTTCATGTAAATTCTCCTTTCTTATGACATATCCACTTTATGTAAGCGGCAAACCTTTTAGACTATAATACTATAAAAATGGACTAAATACTTTAGAGGATATATTTTATTCAGTTTGACCCTTTTTTTACAATAAGTGTAAATTGTAAACTGATATTAAAGATATTACTACAACACATGTTGAAAAAAGCAAGTATAATTCCTTTGTTTATGGAAAACTACGATGCATAATTATACTTTTAAAAGGATATTATTACAAAATTATCGGGGCTATCATCTAATAAAATTTATTATTATACAAAATTTACACCTAATCCGGTAATTTATCCTTATTTGCTTCACTGTAATAATTTTTTGTATACATGACAATCTGAAGGAGGATTAGTTTACATAATAATTTTATAGTAACTAATATTGATCAAGATACAATAATTTTCAAAGTAGATGAATGATACTGTTATTATTAATAGTGGAGTTGCTCCGATCGAAGTGTTTAAATCATTAGAGATAAAAAATATTTATAGTGATTATAGATGAGAGTAATTTTACATACTCTGAAGTAGATTGGGCTAATTATTATCATATTACTGATTTTTTTGAGTACGAGTTCATTATATTTTAGAGGACATTGGTCTCATCCAAATCAAGGGGGCCTGGTAGCAATACGCGGAAAACATACGCTAAGCAAATTTGATATTAAAAAAGTCGATTTTGGTTATTTAATTTAACGATTTTAAAGAGCCCTACTACATTTTATACATAGTAAGGCTCTTTAAAAATCGTTACTAAATGTTTGAATAAATAATAGTATTTAATCATACATTAAATTGCTCTACTTTTCTAATATACTAAGAAAAGATTGTAGTACTGGAGAGATCCATCTGGATTTATGATAAATCACATTACTTTTAATAAGTTGTGAAGCTTCAATTGGCTTAAAGATTAATTCGTTATTGTTACAATTTTCTTTCACAACAATATAAGGAAGAATAGCAAGGCCCAACCCACACAAAACTGATTGTTTAATAACTTCAATACTTGAACTTTCAAATGTTCTGTCAGGCATCTGTCCACTCATACGTATGTAATTATCCACCATGGATCTGTACCCACAATTTCTCTCTGTATAGATAAACTGATAATCCTTTAATATCTTTAATGGATTTTCACATGAAGCTAAGTCAGCCGGTAAAACCCAACCTAAGGTCTCATCAAACAAAGGAGTCGTAATGAGCTCATCGTACTCCATTGATTGTCCAATCAAAAAAATGATATCTGTTTCTCCATCTCTCAGCTTCTTAATTGCTTGTTCATTTGTTCCCGTCTCAAGAACAATATTCACTTTAGGATTTATCTGTTTATATTTTTGTAGGATATTTGGTAATCGATAAACAGCTAAAGATTCATTCGCAGTAATCGTAAGCGTACCTTCAGGATGGTTGCTATCTTTTGGGATTTCTTGTGCTTTTTCGTAAATCGCAAGTAACTCTAACGCATAAGGATGAAAATGATGCCCTGATTTTGTTAAAAGTACTTTTTTCCCTAACCGATCGAAAAGTGGAGATTGTAAGTCGTTCTCCAAAGCTTTAATATGCGTTGTTACAGTGGATTGTGCATAATCTAATTCACGCGCTGCTTTTGAGAATCCACCATATTTAACAACAGCACAGAAAGTCTTAACATGTCTCATTTCCATAGCTAAACCTCTTTTTAGTATCATAATTTATGAATGATTATATCATATATTTCAATTTATCAAATAATAACTCTTCCATTATAGTAAAAGTAGGAATAAAAAAATGGACCTATTCCACTTCTTAAAATTAATTAACGGAGGAGAATAATATGAGAAAAAAGAGCTATCATATCGCTGTTGTGGGTGCTACTGGTGCAGTTGGCCAGAAAATTATTAACTTACTGGAGCAAATAACTGAATTTAATATAAACGAAATCACTCTTCTTTCATCGAAGCGATCTGCTGGTAAGAAAATTTCTTTTAAAGGTCAAGAAATCATCATTAAGGAAGCGGATGAAGCAAGCTTTAAGGATGTTGATATTGCATTTTTTAGTGCTGGCGGAGAAGTTTCCAGACAATTAGTAAGATTCGCGGTCGAAAGTGGCGCAGTGGTGATTGATAATACTAGCGAATATCGTATGTCAAGTGAAGTCCCACTTGTTGTTCCAGAAGTGAATGCACATACTCTTATTAGACATAAGGGGATTATTGCAGTACCCAATTGTTCTGCTTTACAAATGGTGACAGCACTTCAGCCAATTAGAAGATTATTTGGTTTAGAAAGAATTATTGTCTCTACATATCAAGCTGTATCAGGAACTGGAATACATGCCATCAATGAGTTAAAAGATCAATCAATGAGTTTACTCGCGGGTGAAGAGGCTACCGCTTCTATAATGCCTGCAAAAAAAGATAAGAAACATTATCCAATTGCTTATAATGTAATCCCGCAAGTAGATGTATTTACTGAAAATGATTACACCTTTGAAGAGGTAAAGATAATTCAAGAAACCAAGAAGATATTCGAAGATTCTAACCTAAAAATGGCTGCCACTTGTGTCAGAGTGCCAGTTGTAACAGGACACTCTGAATCTGTTTATATTGAATTAGAACGAGTAGCAACTGTTGATGAAATGAGAGAAGTATTATCTTCGGCACCGGGCGTTGTTTTGCAGGATTCTCCAAGTAATCAACTATATCCAATGCCTATTTACGCGGTCGGAAAAACAGAAACGTTTGTTGGAAGAGTTCGAAAAGACCCTGACAATCCATATGGTTTCCACCTCTGGATTGTATCAGATAATTTATTAAAAGGGGCTGCTTGGAATTCAGTCCAGATTGTATTGACAATGGTCGAAAAAGATATCATTTGATCTCAACCTACTTGAAATGGAACAATAACAATAATAGCAACACCAGAATCTGTTTAATTGTAAATGTTATAAAAAGATTGAGGAAAATACCCTCATAAAGACTTCATCATTTTTTCAATAATCAACAGAACAGGAAGCGTAAACAAAAATCCTCAACCAATTTTCTATTGGAAGAGGATTTTTTATTAACACTTTACTAATTCACGAATGATTCTCTTAGCATCCTTTTCAGAAAGTTTATACTTCGTTTTTCAAAAGCGGTATTTAATAAAGTATGGATTTCTTGCTTTTACTACATATACGATTTGGCAGGTACATTTTTTATGATTTTCTATCTCCCGGGACTGGGTCAGGAAATAATAAGATCCTCCCTATAGCATTTTGTACTTAGGTCTCTTTCCTACGGTTATTCCTTATCTTGCATTAGTTTATGTAACATCTCGGGTAGGAGCTTCAGAGGCGACAAGCTCCCTTTACTTAACACCAGCTCTTACATTTGTGATCGCTTGGGTTTGGCTTGGAGAGGTACCGACTACCGTTTCTGTTATAGGATGAATCTTAACGCTATTTGGGGTTTTGTTCATTCATATAAAGAGAGATAAATTACCGAAAAGAGAAAATGAAATATACAAATAGAAGATTATTTTATTATTGAGTTCAGTCCGGAAAGTCATCTTTTTCTGTAGAAAATATTTTGTAATCTAGTTTTCTATATTTTATTGCAAATAATTCACATTAACTCTGTTAATAAATCTATGTTTCCTTAATACCATTGCATCAAGTTATGGTACAATTATTTTTGGGAATAATTAGAAATGATGGTTCTCTATGAAAATAGTTAGCTTGTCTATCAACTGGTCTTCAGAAGTTGGACTTGCAATAGAGCTTTAAAAAGTCATGGTTGTGAAGAAATCTTAACTGACAAATGAGTGGATTAAAAGAGTAAAGAAAAGGATTTGAGGAATCTCTCCGGAACGAAACCTTATTCAAGAACATTCAGCAAGCTGAAGGATAGCAGCGAAGGTTAGAGGTAGATGAGGCTGAAAATCAGTAAAATTAGAAAGGAAGAAATAGTAATGCAGAAAACAAATTTGGCAAACGGCCTCCCTATAAAGGATGTTGCTTAAATGGGGGGATTTCTTCGTAGAACTATCTATTGTTATTTAGATAAGGAAGCAGGCTAAAAAAGGAAATGAAAAGTGAAACATAAAGACATCCCTGTATCGACATTAATGCCAAGCAATTTTGTAAGATAGTAAAAGAATGTGGTTAAGAGGATGAGCATAGCTTACATCAGAACCAATGTTAGCGTTTGTTAGCATTTCTGATGATATAAGTGAACAAGTTTGCGTTTTGCTACTGGGCCCCATCAATGAGTATAAATTACTCAAGCAATCATTATGGTTTCTTAAAATGAACTAAAGGGTATTCAATTAAGAAATTCACAAGTGCTGGAAGAGGATAAGAAACGATAACGTTAACCCTCATTTAACTTCGTTCAATCGTTTAATTGTAGGTAATAAACGAATCATTGTGTGAAAAACACATTGTTGAGCAAAACTAGTGAAGGGAGGAATGAAAGATGAAAATAATTATTATTGGTGGCGATGCTGCCGGGATGAGTGCAGCGATGCAAATCATTCGCAACAGCAAGGAAAATCACGAAATTACTGTATTAGAAAAAGGAACGATTTATTCTTATGGACAATGTGGTCTTCCCTATTATATTAGTGGGGTAATTCCTCAAAAAGAAGACTTAATTGCCCGTTCTGTAACAACTTTCCGCGAGAAATATGGAATTGATGCCAAAGTACAACATGAAGTCTCTAATATTAATACAGATACGAAAATCGTTGAGGGATATAACTATATTGATCAACAACCATTTCAACTTACATACGATAAATTATTGATTGCCACTGGAGTTAGTCCTGTTATGCCTGATTGGGAGGGGACTGATCTTCCAGGAATATTCACTTTAAAAACCATACCTGACGCAAATGAAATAATCCAGGAAATGAATAATCGAACGATTAAACATGTGACGATTATTGGTGGTGGATACATTGGTTTGGAAATGGCTGAAAGCTTTGTGAGGTTAGGGAAAAGGGTAACCATTATCGAGCGGAATAAACAACTTGCTACCATTTTTGATGAAGATATGGCACAGCTAATCCATCAAAAGGCTAAAGAGCATCAAGTAACTTTAAAATTAGGTGAAGAAGTTCAATCCTTTTCAGGAAAGGCTTTTGTCGAAAGCATTACGACTGATAAAGGGTCGTACAAGACAAATCTTGTCTTAGTGGCAATTGGTGTCAAGCCAAACGTAGCATTTCTCAAAAAAACAGATATTTCACTCAGTCAGCACGGGGCAATACGGGTGAACAATTATATGCAAACCAGTATAAAAGATGTATATGCAGCAGGAGATTGTGCTACGCAATATCATCGAATTAAAGCGTTAGATGATCATATTCCTTTGGGCACACACGCAAATAAACAGGGACAAATTGCAGGTCTGAGCCTATTAGGAATTCCTAAGCCGTTTAAAGGAATCGTAGGATCATCTGTCATTAAATTTTTTAACTTAACATTAGGAAGAACAGGTATTTCTGAAAAGGAAGCTAAAGAACTAAATATTCCTTACGAGTTTGTCGTAACAGACGCTCACGATATTGCTGGGTATTACCCAGATGCAAAAAGAATGAAGGTTAAACTTTTATACCATAAGAAATATCGCACATTACTTGGGGGACAAATAATTGGAGAGTACGGGGTAGATAAGCGAATAGACGTTCTTGCCACTGCGTTATACAATCAAATGTCTATCGATGACTTAATGGATTTAGATTTATCGTATGCGCCACCTTTCAACGGGGTATGGGACCCAGTGCAACAAGCCGCACGCAGAAGCAAATAAGAAGAACGCCGTCTACATAAGTAGCGGCGTTTCTTTTTAGAATAATATTACTTGCTTAATACGGCATCCTTGATTTTTAAATCAAAACGATCGGCATTCATTACTTTAACCCAAGCGGAGATAAAGTCTTTAACAAATTTCTCTTTATTATCTTCTTGTGCATATACTTCAGCGATCGAACGTAATACAGAGTTAGAACCAAATACTAAGTCCACTCTTGAAGCGGTACGAACAACTTCACCTGTTTGGCGATTACGGCCTTCAAAAATACCGCCTTGAACTGGTTTCCATTCTACACTCATATCAAGTAAGTTCGTAAAGAAATCATTGGATAGTGTGCCTACATTTTCAGTAAATACGCCATGGCTTGTGCCACCATGATTTGTACCTAATACACGCATACCGCCAATTAACACAGTCATTTCAGGAGCAGTTAAGTTTAGTAGTTGTGCTTTATCTACCAATAACTCCTCAGAAGCTACACTGTACTCTTGCTTTTGATAATTACGGAAACCATCAGCAATTGGTTCTAATACTTCGAAGTTTTCTACATCCGTCTGATCTTCTGTGGCATCTCCACGACCTGCTGAGAATGGAACAGTGACGTCAAAACCAGCATTTTTTGCTGCTTGTTCAATCGCCGCACTACCACCAAGTACAATTAAATCAGCTAAGCTGACTTTTTTATTTAATCCAGCTTGTAAACCTTCTAATGTATGAAGTACTTTAGAAAGTTGTTCAGGTTGATTCACTTCCCAGTCCTTCTGTGGAGCAAAACGGATTCGCGCACCATTTGCACCTCCACGATTGTCAGAACCACGGAATGTACTAGCTGATGCCCATGCAGTTGTAACAAGCTCACTTATTGATAAACCTGAATCTAAAATTTTGGCTTTTAACTCAGACACTTCAGCATCTGTTAGTTCATAGTCTACTTTAGGGATGGGGTCTTGCCATACTAATTCTTCTTCTGGTACTTCTGGGCCTAAATAACGATCACGTGGACCCATATCACGGTGCAGAAGTTTAAACCAAGCACGTGCAAAAGCATCGGCGAATTCTTCTGGATTCTCATAGAACCTACGAGAGATCTTCTCATAAGCAGGGTCCATACGTAGCGCCATATCAGCAGTTGTCATCATTGTTTTTACACGGACAGAGCTATCTGCGGCATCAGGCGCCATATGTGCTTCATCTTGACCTACTGCTTGCCATTGATACGCACCGGCAGGGCTTTTTGTTAATTCCCACTCATATCCAAATAATTGTTCGAAGAAACCGTTATCCCACTGAGTAGGGTTTGCAGTCCATGCACCTTCAATTCCACTTGTAATTGTGTCACGACCTTTACCACTACCATGTGAGCTGATCCAACCAAGTCCTTGCGCTTCAATTGGCGCTGCTTCTGGTTCTGGGCCAACTTGCGCAGCATCTCCAGCACCATGTGCTTTACCGAAAGTATGTCCACCTGCAACAAGGGCAACTGTTTCTTCATCATTCATACCCATACGTGCAAATGTTTCCCGAATATCTTTACCACTTGCTACAGGATCTGGTTTCCCATTTGGACCTTCAGGATTCACATAAATCAGACCCATTTGTACAGCCGCTAAAGGATTTTCCAATTCACGATCTCCTGAGTAGCGGTTATCACCAAGCATTTCTTTTTCATTACCCCAGTATACATCTTCTTCAGGGTGCCAAATATCTGCTCGGCCACCACCGAAACCAAATGTTTTACCACCCATCGATTCGATGGCAACGTTTCCTGCTAATAGAATGAGATCTGCCCAAGAAATTTTGTTACCGTACTTTTGTTTAATAGGCCATAAAAGACGACGAGATTTATCAATGTTGGCATTGTCTGCCCAACTATTAAGAGGGGCAAACCGTTGTGAACCTGTACCGCCACCCCCGCGGCCATCACCTGTACGGTAAGTACCTGCAGAATGCCAAGCCATACGAATAAACTGTGGTCCGTAATGACCGAAGTCTGCTGGCCACCAATCTTGGCTATCCGTCATTAATTTATGAAGATCTTGCTTTAAAGCATAGTAATCTAGTTTAGTAAATTCTTCAGTATAATCGAAATCTTCACCCATTGGATTAGACTTTTTATCATGTTGGTGAAGAATATTTAAGTTTAATTGATTGGGCCACCAATCTTTGTTAGTCGTTGCTTCAGATTGCTGCTTCGTTACACTTCCATGATGAAAAGGGCAGCCACCTCCGCCTGAATGGTTTGCTTCAGAAATAATATTATTTTCGCTCATACTGATTCTCCTTTATTGTGAAGTGAGGTAATTATCATCATCTACTAATCAATCTCAGATAATAATAATTATTATATAATGATTATAATAAAATATAATAAAAAAAGTAAAGGGAAAAGATGAAATTTACGAGAAAATTATATTCTAAGAGGATAAACAATGGAATATTAGGGTCCTTTTATTCTTGTAAAATAGTAAAAAGAGAAGGAGGATATGAGAAAACGCAAATGAAATTGATAAAATTAATATGTAAATGAAAATAAATCAGTAAAAGGTATTATCAGTTAATAGAGGTCATAAAATAAAGATAGAAAAATCTGACTATTTATCTTTTATTGTAAATGAAAGTAACTAAAATGGAAAGTATTAGCCTTTGATTAATATAATCTTTCTTAATAATCCTTTTAAATAGGTGGGGAAGGCAATGATTCATCAAAAGGAAAACAGCTTCTTAATCATCATCATTACTCTATTACTATTATGTATTACATTGATTCTAGGGGCTTGTTTACATATCATGTTTGAATGGGACTTGACCATTATAGCTGGTTTGATCGGATTTGTTGGAGCGATTATTGGCGGAATGATTACCTTCTACGGTGTTAGAGTAACCATTTGGCATCGTGATAAGGAAATCTTTCTCTCAACCGCCACCTCAAAACTACTTTTAATAACGACGAAGATTGAACCTAAATATAAAGAGATTGCTAATGAAGCATTACTATACTCTAATGTTTTTAATTTAGACATTGATTACCATCTGAAAGCAAAAAGATTACACGAACTAATGAAACGGTTCATCTATACATCATATGAAGATATGGAAACACTCTATGACATTATGGAATATGAAGACATTAAAGGCTTTCATCAATCACTTAAAGAGATGAGAGAAGAAGTAGTGAATGAATCGAATGTGCAACTAAATGATTTAATTCAACTTATTCAGCAAAGCTACCAATATATCTTTGCAACTTCTGCAAAATTAGAAAAGAAATATTTCCAATACAAGAAGCAAGTTCTTTAAACCGTCAAAATTCTTCAATGAAATTTTGTGAAAAAGAGGGTTTAATCGCTGATAAATGGAAGTTTTATGTATGCGCTCGCAGTAACATCGCAGCTAATTAGAAGGAGGGAGAAGCAGTATGAAAAACTTTGGACATACGCTCATTTTTGGAGGAACAGGTATGTTAAAGGAAACAACAAATTGGTTAATTGATCGCACGACTCAAACAAGAATCTATGGAAGAAAGAGCAAATCCCTAGAGCATTCAAATACAACTTATCGCCTTTTAGATTACACAGATACTGACAAACTTATTGAAGAGATTACCCTTGCTCACAAAGATGGCGGTCCCATTCACACTGTTTTAGCATGGATTCACAATACAGCCCCCAACGCTATTCCTATAATGAACAAACAAATAGAGCAATTACAAAATGAACCTTGGACACTCTATCTTGTAAAAGGCAGCAGTTCAGACATCGAAAGTATCAAATCCTCCCAACAAAACTACCAAGACCAATGTAAGCTTAAAATCATCCAACTAGGCTTCAAATATAACGGAACATCTTCCAGGTGGCTCACACACGAAGAAATATCAGCTGGTACAATTGACAGTATGCAATCAGAGAGGGATTTCACCATCATTGGCACACTTAAGCCTTGGGGGGCGCGACCTTAATTCACCTTTATATGAATGGAATTATTTAAACTAAGGTTTATTTTTCATAAGATCATTTAAAGTAACATTGATCTAAATGCGTCAATATACCAATGGGAAATCTAGATTATTTGTTATAATAACTTTAATCTCAGTAAAAGTGGTGATCCTGTTGTTATCTGAATTATACAAAAGTGAAATAACGACAATTGCTATAAGGTTCTTTCGCCACTATTCTTGTAAGATACATATCTATTTTGAGAATTGTGATAGGGAGAATTCAACCTTTAGTGTCCTTATTGAAGAAAAACTCCGGAAAACGAGGAACCATATTGGACAATTATTTAAAGAATCATGTAGCATTTGTACTGACTTATGTACATTAACTGAATACCCAGATGAAGAAATAAGTATGACCCCAATTAGGATAGCGGATCAAATAGTGGCATATCTTGTTATTCAAAATGGTATGAAAAATGAACAGCGATATGAAACATTAGAACTCATTGACTCTCAATTGGACTTATGTAAATCGACGATCGAAATAAAATTACAAAGTCTAGAACTAGAACGTCTTTATCATGAAACGTTAGATGAACTGCAAATCTTTTTACAAACTACAAGCGATGTATTTGTCCTAATTAACAAAGAAGACATCATTGAAACGACCAGTCAAACATTCTCATCTATTAATGAGGAAAGATTAAATGTAGTAGGCTTAAATATTTCGACTTTAATGTACAGTAAAGATTGGGAAAGACTCAAAAAGGATAAAGTCATTGAAGAGGTTGAATTATTAGTGAACAAAGGAAAAGCTACGGTTTCTTTAAGAACAATCAAATCAAATGATGTAACAATCTCCTATTTAATACAAATATTAATGGATAAAGGAACTGTGAAAAAACCGATTGCTAAACAAACGCTCTATACTTTTCAACAAATTAAAGGGACTAGTCATAGTATTCAAAAAACGATTGAAAAAGCACAGAGAGTAGCTAATAGTGACTCATCTATTCTATTAAGAGGTGAAAGTGGTACGGGAAAGGAAATTTTTGCCCAAGCTATTCACCATGGAAGCAATCGAAGTAAAAGGCCATTTATTGCACTAAATTGTGCGGCCATACCGGAATCATTATTAGAAAGTGAATTATTTGGCCATGTAAAAGGTGCATTTACTGGTTCACATACCACAAGAGTTGGGCGCTTTGAGCTCGCAAATGGCGGTACGCTTTTTTTAGATGAGATTGGTGATTTATCTCCTTCTCTTCAAGCGAAGTTATTAAGGGTTGTTCAAGAAAGAAGAATAGAAAAAGTAGGTGATAATCAATCAACCCCAGTTGATGTAAGAATCATTACTGCTACTCATCAAAACTTGGAGCAATTGGTTCAAGTAGGTAAGTTCAGAAAAGATTTATATTACCGTTTAAATGTTATACCGATTGTCATCCCACCTTTAAGAGATAGAAGGGAGGATATCCCGATATTGATTGAATATTTTATGAAAAACTTATCAAAACAAGCTGGAAAAAAACCGAAAAGAATTTCTAAAGAAGTATTGGAGATTTTATTGAAAAACAATTGGAGCGGCAATATTAGAGAGTTACAAAATGTCGTTCACCACTTTGTTCAATTAGAAATCGGTGAATTAGTGACTCAAAAAAGTTTGCCAACGTATCTTAAAGATGAAATACAATCTCAAATACAATTACAACCAAATCAAAAGCGTTTATATAGAAAACAATCCAATGAAAACAAAGAGGAAATCCTCCGACTATTAGATGAATTCGGAAGGGATACCTTGGGTAAAAAAAGAGTAGCAAAATCTTTGAATATAAGTTTACCAACCTTATACCGCAAACTGAATAAATTAAGAATTAAGTAATTTGAGAAACAAAGAGAAAAGTTGAGAAAAAATGAGAAATCAATGTATTTAACCTGTTTTTCTCAATTATCATTCTCAAGTAAATATTTAAAAATCCTCTCACTTGAGAGGATTTTCACGTTTAATCTAGATACATAAAGTTACGAGATTCGTGGTTTTTTAAGTTATTATTTTATTTTTTTGAATTTTGGTACAGAACTTGCAATTAGTAAAGAAAGGAGATAAAGAAATGCCTTGGAAAATAACTAAAGAAGACATTCGATTCATTTCCCTTGGGGCAAGAATATTATCTTGTGGAGGTGGTGGTAATACAAGATCAATTGAAGCTTTAATTTTGTCTGTGATGAAAGACGATGATGTGATAGAGGTGATACCCATTCATGAAGTGAAGGATGATTGGTGGGTAACTGCTATTGGAATTATGGGTTCAACAGTCCTCTTTAATGAAGATTTACCGACAGGCGAAGAAGTGGAAACAGCACTTAGTTTATATGAAAAGGAATATAACAAAAATGTAGATGCCCTCATTTCTATTGAAATAGGCGGTGTGAATGCTTTGGCTCCCCTTTTACTTGCTCTAAAGCGGCACCTTCCTGTGATTGATGGAGATGGAATGGGAAGAGCCTTTCCAGAGCTTTATATGACTACTTTGCATTTAAATGGTATTCCACTTGCCCCTCTTTCACTAGTCACGCAAGAAAATATGAAGTTCATTCCTTCTTCAAACACTTCCGATCAGGCAGTAGATGAAGCGAAATCATTTGCTAAGAATAATGGAGGGCATAGTCACTTAGTTGGCTATGGTGCTAGTGGAGATGAGATCAAAACTTCCATGTTGTCAGGGACACTTTATTTAGCTTATCGTTTAGGGAAAATTATTGCGTCTTATGGCGACGGAATGACCCGATTAAGACAAATAATGAACGCATTTGAAAATTCTATCTACGGAGAATTATCTTTTGTGATTAAAGGATATGTAACAGAAGTCTCTCGTTGGTTTGAAAATGAAGGGATTGTTGGAAAACTATTCATTGAAAGCTATACAAAACAACATAACCAGAAAATTGAAATCCAATTTATGAATGAATTTTTTTTCATTCATAATGGCGAAAACATTTATCGTGTGCCAGATTTAATTGTGTTTCTCCATATAGATTCACTTGAACCAATCAGTGTTGTAGACATTCAAAAGGCTCAATCAGTCATAGTTTTAGTTATACCTGCTCCTAACATATTGCATACTACAGATATGTTAACACTCATACACATGAAAGAATCCTATCAACTATTAAAGAAAGAGGAAGACCAATGAGGTTAGGAATTGATGTAGGTGGAACAAATACTGATGCAGTTATCATTGATGAATCAGACAATATAAAGGCCTGGTCAAAGCAATTGACGACAAGTAACTTGGGAGAAACCATCTATAAAACCGCAAAAGTAGTATTAAATGAGGCCAATGTAAAGTCAGAATCGATAAAAGGGGTCTTCTTAGGCACTACACATGTACTAAATGAATTGTATTATCCAAAAAATTTAGCCAAGACAGCTTTGATTCGCTTAACTAAGAAACCATCGAAAATCAAACCAGGTTTATTTTGGCCAAGTCATTTAAGTAAATACATTATAAAAGAGTTTCATTTAGAAACAAGATATGATTTTACAAGGCAAATACCTCATTATGAAATCGATCATGAAAGTGTATTGAAGATAATGAAGGAAATAGAAAAAGCAAAAGTAGATGCTGTATGTATAGTAGGCGCCTTTTCTTCCTTTTATGAGGATGAAGAAAATAACTTAAAAAAAGTGATCGCCTCTCATATGCCTTCTCTTTCTGTCACTGTATCTAATGAAATAGGAAGTATAGGCTTTTTAGATCGTGAGAATGCCTCTTTGCTTAACTCAATGTTGTCATTTGTGATGAAGGATGCTTTAAGCTCCATTAATGATATCTTAAAAAACTTAGGTCTGCATTGCCCTTATTGGATAACCCAAAATGATGGATCATTGATGAAAGTAGAAGAAGCGATTAAGTTACCTATTTTCACAATCGGTTCTGGCATAACTAATAGTTTACGCGGCGCTTCCAAACTTACTGGTTTAAAGAACTTCATAGCGATTGATGTTGGAGGTAGCACAATTGATATTGGTATGGTAAGTCATGGTCATCCACAAACAGAAGAAGGGCCTGTAAAAGTATTGGATATACCAGTAAATGTTAGGCTTCCAAAAGTACATTCACTTTCAACAGGTGGAGGCAATTTGGTCAATACTCATAAAGGGAATTTATTAATTGAAGATACAATTGCAAGTGATATAACAAAAGATGGGCTTGCATGGGGAGGAGAGCAATGGACAATATCCGACTCGTTTTTAAAAATCTTTCCTCATTCATTCAAGGATAAACACATTAAATATGAAAATCTAGAAGGTATTTCAACAGAAGATTGTTTAAAAGTAGTAAATACGGTATCAAGCAGGATAAGAGAAAAAATCAGACAATTACAACCTAAAGATCAATACATCCCACTCGTTCTAGTTGGGGGTGGAAGTCCTTTACTTCTAAATAATATTTTCACTAAATTTGATAAAGCTATCCAGCCTGTAGGTTATCAAATATGTAATGCGGTAGGGGCTTGTTATGCTCCTCTAAGCTCAAGTCTAGACAAAGTTTTTTGGCTAAATGATCGCACAAAAGAAGAAATTGTAGAAAGAGAGAAAGAGAGAGTAATTAAAGAGTTAATTCATAAAGGAGCAAAACCTGAAACGATCAAAATTAATAGAGTGGAGGAATTTCCATTCGATTATTTAAAAGGTGAAATGTTTCGTTTGAAAATAATGGCATTTGGTGATTTATAATCTTATTTTAAAAAAGAGAGGGCGAAATATGAAAATTAAAGTGATTGCACCTATTATCTCAGACACATTTATGGATGAAATGAAAAAAGAATTTACTGGATTTTCCTATCCTCAAACAACCATTGATGTAACAAACCTAGATTACGGGCCTGCTTCAATAGAAAGTGAGTACGATGAAGCCTTATGTGTACCTGATTTTATCGAAAAAGTAAAACAAGCGGAAGCAGACGGGTACGACGGTGTGATTAGTAATTGTTTTGGAGATCCAGGAGTGAAGCCAGCTAGAGAGGTCGTTGATATTCCAGTGATAGGCCCTTGCGAGGCTTCTATGCTGTTTACAAGCACACTGGCAAAACGTTTCTCTGTTGTAACTGTTCTCCCCAATGTCGTTTCAATGATTAGTAACATTAGTAAAGTAACAGGTGTTTATCATAATCTTGCCTCTATTCGTTATGTAAACATCCCCGTTTTAGAAGTACATGAGAAAGAGAAGTTAAAGAGTGCCCTTTTAGACGAAATGTTAAAAGCGATTAAAGAAGACCAAGCAGAAGCACTAATTTTGGGCTGTACTGGATTTATGGGGGTAGCTAGCGAACTCCAAATGAAGCTAACTGAAAAAGGCTATGACATTCCAGTTGTAGATCCTGGCTTTGCTGCAACTAAATTATTAGAAGCAACAATAAGCATGGGAGTGAAGCAAAGTCGCATTACTTATATGAAGCCGCCAAGTAAACAAAGAGTGATGAATACGAATTGAATGGAGGGATAGGACGTTGGCAAATCATTCTACTATTGGGGACGATTATTCATTAACAAGGGTGCCTCAGGAGGCTAGGCGATCACTGTGGAGTATTACGATCATTCGTGTCGGGGCATTAGCAACCATTTCACAATTTATTTTAGGAGCATCTTTAGGATACGGTATGACTTTCTGGCAGGCATTTTGGGCTACGTTTCTAGGTAGTGTGATTCTTCAAGTGGTTGGTTTCCTTTTAGGGTATGCAGGCGCGAAAGAAGGGTTATCTACAAGCCTTCTAGCTAGGTGGACAGGGTTTGGGCGCCATGGTTCGAGTATAATTGGTGCAGTTATAGCTATTTCTTGTATTGGTTGGTTTGGAGTACAAAATTCCGTGTTCGCTGAAGGAATTGTACAATCTACAAATGGAGCGATTTCTTTACCCTTAGCAGCAACATTAACAGGAATTGGCGTAACAATTTTGGTTATTTTCGGTTTTAAACTTTTAAGTATTACTGCTTCTATCACTGTACCTTTATTTCTAATAGCTGTCAGTATAGGAATTTATCAAACACTAAAAGGACAGAGTTTTTCTGATTTACTAGCAACACAGCCAGCAGGTGAGCCTTTATCAATTGGCGTTGCTGCGACGATGGTTGCGGGTGGATTTATCATAGGTGCCGTGATTACCCCGGATTTTAGTAGGTTTGCTAAGAGTGGAAAAGATGTTTTCTGGATGACTACCATCGGATTATTAGTTGGAGAGTTAGGGATTAATATGATTGCTGTCTTAATGGCTTTAGCAGCAAGAACAAGTGATGTAGCTAATATTATGATGACAACAGTTGGCTGGTTAGGGGTTTTGGTTGTGGTCCTTTCCACAGTTAAAATCAATAATTTAAACTTGTACTCATCATCCCTCGGTTTTACTAATATTTTTGACTCATTATTTCGAATTCAATTAAATCGTGGAATGGTTACGTTACTTATTGGTATTATTGGGACGCTATTATCTGTATTAGGGATACTAGAACGTTTCACTGATTTTCTCGTTTTACTTGGGATACTTGTTCCACCTGTTGCGGGAATTATGGTTATTGACTATTTCATTTTAAAGACACATAGGAAAATACTAGACGAAAGTCGCCAGAAGGGCCAATTACCTGCAAATACCGAGAAACTTGGCTGGCCTACGATTTTAGCCTGGGGATGCGGAGGATTAGCTGGTTATTTTATTACAATAGGTATACCGTCTATTAACTCGTTAGTGATTAGTGCGGTCATTTATTATGTTGCAAAAAAAATGGAGCGATTATATAAAACTGATATTCATGCAGATGCAGCATAAATATTTAGAAACTTCAAAGGAGTGCGCGAAATGAGAAAAATAGGAAAACAAGAAATTGAGGATATGGCAATTGGTGCAGCTTTACTTGGAACGGGCGGAGGTGGAGATCCGTACATCGGGAAGCTAATGGCGCTTCAAGCAATTGAAGAATATGGAGAAGTAATATTATTAGACCCAGAGGAAGTACCAGACGATGCATTGGTTGTCCCATCATCAATGATGGGTGCACCCACTGTTATGTTAGAAAAAGCACCAAGTGGTGAGGAGGCTATTCGTGCTTTTAATCAATTAGAGGAATATTTAGGTGAAAAGATATACGGGACTTTTCCTATTGAAGCGGGTGGTGTAAATAGCATGTTACCTTTTGCATTAGCTGCAAGATTAGGAATTCCAGTAATAGATGCTGATGGGATGGGACGAGCATTTCCAGAACTCCAAATGGTAACCTTTTATTTAGACGGGATATCAGCAACTCCTGCAATAATAGCTGATGAAAAGGGAAATACGGCGCTATTGTCTACAATTGATAATGTATGGACAGAGCGGATTGCTAGATCTGCAACTATACAAATGGGTGGTTCAGTCATGTGTGCGATGTATTCAATGAAAGCTAAAGACCTTAAGAAAAGTGGGATTACAAATATTCTTAAGCTTGAAGAGGAAATTGGTAAAAGTATTAGATTAGCTAAAATAAATAATGTGAATCCTATAGAAAAAATTTTAGAAACAGTCAATGGCTTTGAGTTATTTAAAGGGAAAGTCATTGATATAGATAGGAAAACTGAATCAGGTTTTGCAAAGGGTGTCGCTACTTTCGAGGGGCTTGAACAAAATAAAGGTGAAAATTTAAAACTCCGCTTTCAAAATGAACATCTTATTGCTCAAACGAATGAAAAGGTTTTATGTATGACGCCGGATTTAATAGCTGTACTCGATTCAGAAACAGGTTTACCTATAACAACAGAAGGCATACGCTATGGATCTAGATGTGTTGTAATTGGCATCCCTTGTCATCCAAAATGGAGAACAGAAAAAGGCATAGCAACAGTAGGACCAAACTACTTTGGCTATGATATGGCATATACACCTGTAGAGGAACTTGTAAAAAAAGGAGTGACACAATGATGGCAACATATAGAATTGGAATTGATGTAGGTGGTACTCATACTGACGCGGTCTTGTTAAATGACAAGAATGAAGTCATATCAGAAACAAAAGCTTCAACTACTGAAGATGTAGCTACAGGCATATATCACGCAATGCACAAAATTGTTTCTCATGCGAATGTGCCAAAAGAAAATATAAAATATGCAATGCTAGGAACAACTCATTGCACGAATGCGATTGTTGAAAGAAAGAGACTAAATCAAGTGGCGGTAGTACGAATTGGTGCGCCAGCGACACTGGCAGTCAAACCTTTAATAGGTGTCCCAAATGACCTTAGAGAATTACTAGGTGAACATGTCTTCTTAGTGCGAGGGGGTCATGAATTTGATGGAAGAGAAATAGTTGAACTTGATGAAAATCACTTATATGAAATCGCAAATGAATTAAAGGAAAAAGTGGATTCCATAGCAATTACTTCTGTTTTCTCTCCAGTATCAAAGGCACATGAAGAAAGAGCAGCAGAGATTTTTCAAGAAGTATTGGGAGACTCTATCGCATTATCGTTATCTTCTGAGATTGGTTCTGTAGGGCTTTTAGAAAGGGAGAATGCGACCATATTAAACGCTTCAGTTATTAATGTCGCAAAGATGGCTGCAGAAGGGTTTATCGATGCATTAAAAAATGAAGGGATTCAAGCGAAAGTATTCTTTGGACAAAATGACGGAACATTGATGTCTGTAAAATACGCTATGAAATATCCTATTTTCACAGTTGCATGCGGACCTACTAATTCTTTGAGAGGAGCTTCATATTTAAGTGAATTATCGGATGCCATAGTCGTAGATGTTGGAGGAACAACATCTGATGTAGGTGTGCTAGTGCAATCATTTCCACGAGAATCTTCTCTTGCAGTTGAGATTGGTGGAGCAAGAACGAACTTCCGTATGCCGGATTTAGTTTCTATAGGCTTAGGGGGCGGAACAATTATAAAGATAGAAGACGAACACTCTTTTACAATCGGTCCTGAAAGTGTGGGATATCGATTACCAGAGAAAGGATTGGTCTTCGGTGGAGATACATTAACTACTACTGATGTTGTTGTGGCACTTGGGAAAAGTAATTTAGGAGACGTTAAAAAAGTGTCACATCTTGATAAAAATTTATTAGAAAAAATATACGTAAGAATGGTTGAGATGGTCGAAGAAGCAATAGACAGAATGAAAACAAGTGCTGATCCAGTTCCCGTTATTCTTGTTGGAGGAGGTAGTATTTTACTACCAGAAACCCTTAAAGGTGCCTCACATGTTATCCGCCCGAACCATTCAGGAGTAGCAAATGCTATTGGCTCAGCCATTGCTCAAGTGAGCGGGCAAGTGGAAAAGATATTTGTTTTAGATGAGATTGGCAGAGCTGCTGCGTTACAAAGCGCAAAAGAACAAGCAATAAAAGAAGCTGTGCAAGCTGGAGCCGAACCAAGTAGTGTAGAGATTGTAGATATTGAGGATGTCCCATTGGCCTACTTGCCAGGAAATGCAACGAGAGTAAGAGTAAAAGCGGCAGGGGACTTAAAATATCAAAGCGAGGTTGCTATCAATTAATATGCTTTTAACAGAGTGAAATTCAAAAACCAGTCATCAACACTATAGATGACTGGTTTTTAGCTTTAGAAAAAAATAGAGATGATTAAGGTACCTCAGTATCTAAAACAAATTATTAGTTGATAATCCAGAGCATTCAAAAGAATAAGGATTATGAAAGTTTAAAGAACTGGCATAAAAAAAATAAACATAGAGTTGCTATTTTTCGGTTAGATGGCGGTGAAGTCGTAGGCGAGAAATCGCAAATGAAAGTAACTACTATTCTTATCATTTTTATCTAGTTTACATAATATATATTATAGGAAGTTAAATAATTATAATCATTTTTGTCTCAATATCCAAGTATACTTAAAACATTGAGACAAAATAAAATTTTATGATTCTGATCTTATTCTGCGATAAATTGCAAATCAATATGTCATCTTTAATAAATATAACAAAATGATTGATTCGCATATGATTCAAGTTTTAGTGTATTTATAAATCTATTATCCAATAAAAAAATCCAGTTAACTCAATAATTTTATTTACGTTCTTGCTCTAGCTATGTTGTATACGATTAGAATATCGTATTAGCTCTTTCTTAGCTACCTTTTCTATTTTTCCTCTAATCGTACTCTGGCTCTTGCTCCAGCATTGCCAGCTGCTGAATGCTCATAATTAAGTTTGGATGTAACAGAAAAATTGCTTTATCTATTATCATGTCTTTCTGCATGATATAAAAATAACTCCTTGATCACTAAGATTATTCACGAATTTAATTAACTGCAACATATTTCTACTTTATGAATTTTAAATAGAAAAAGTTATAAACCATGCTATGATTTATAACTTTTAGTTTACATAATAATATTATTGTCTTTGTAAAGCTTTGCTTAAAAACTGTCTTACATTTCCGTAATATTGTATCTTATTAAACGCAGGATAATCAGATTGAAACTGTACGTAGATTGGAGAATCAAGTAACCATGGATAATGCTGTAAAAATTGTTGATCTCCAAAAACCAGCGCTGTTAACCAATTCTTGATTTCTCTTTCATAAATAAGATATCGTATCTTAGCATACGGTTCGGTATATTCTCCTTTGCTAATTTGAAATCGGCAGAACAATACATATTGCCCCATTTGCGGTATCCACTGTGCCTGAAGCGCGTCAGAATGATTGTTCTCATTGCCTTTTACGCTCTCAATAGAAATGCTTAAATAAGCTTGTTCATCTCCATAAGGCTGTCGAAAGTAATAATTTCTATATTCAACTGGCTTAACATTTGTAGCAGGAGCAAGAATATCAACCTTTAATTTTGTTAAATCTAATTCTTGATTCATTGAATCCTTCCCCTTCATTAAAAGATTGTTACTTCTATACATCATATGCCCATTAACTAAAGTTGTGCTAGCTAGAGATTTGTACCTCATTCTTACCATAAAGAAGAAAACTCAATGCTCCTTGAGCTGCCCTTATCATAAAAAATAGCTTATAGTTTATCTTTAAAAGAAGATAAACTATAAGCATTTTAGCAATAACCGCTTATTTGTTTCTTACATCTAAAATTTCTACGTTCACTAATTGCCATTTTTCATCTTCTCTTTTCCAAAAAGATTGCAAATAAGCTATAGTATCATTTTGGTCTATACCTGTGACCCTTTGCATTCCCTTCAAGCCCTTTTCCCCCTTTGTATTTTCAAAAGGAGTAAGCATATTGTATGAGTTAACAGTTAGTTCAAAAGGTTCGTTTAATTTTCCTTTATGATATAAACCGAGTTTTTCATATGCTTTTGCATTCTCAGCCAAATCAAAAGTTACTTCTCTATTTTCATTTTCTACTGCGATAACAGCTTCGTAATTATCCTCTAATTGCGCAGTAGAAGTGACTGGATCAGGTACACCTAAGTTAATTAGTTTTCCATCTTGATAACTATAAAGATAGAATGAAGCATTTTCTCCACTATCTTCGCTGTTGATTTTCACTAGCAATTCCTTATTACCATCATCATTAAAATCAATTATTTTTAATCGTGGGTCAAACCCTGGTTCTAAATCTACTTTGACAGTTTTTTTAAGATCATCTTCTACTTCTAATGATAATTCTTTAAAAAAACCAGCTTCTTCTTCATAACGGATACCTTTAATCTTTATCGTCTCTTTTATCTCTTTTCCAGAAAGCTCTGCTTCTTGGGTAATGACTGTTTTTTGCTCTTCATTCTTGTCTACACCGGCATATACAGCGGTCATCGTGGATAAACTCATCAAGAAAAAGGCAGTTAATGCGACAAGCACTTCTTTCTTCATTATAAAGACCCTCCTAACATTATTATAAGGATGCCCTTTATTGGAAGAATAATGCAAAAATAGACTTGAAAAATTTATTTTCTTTTTATTGGTCCATAATGATCACTCATGGCCTGATTTAGCAGTCCTAAACAACGGTCAAACTCCACTTTCATTTGCTTTCTATATAGCTCGTATTCTTGCTTCCCCTTATCCGTAAGATGATAAATAATAATTTCTTGAAAATCTACACCAGGTTCACCAAGTAACTTTTTTTCTCTTCTCACCCATCCCTCTCTCGTTAATTCATGTAATGTTTTATAGATTTCGGAATGAGTAGGATGATATCCATATGGTTTAAATTCGGTTCTAAGATCATCTAAAAACTGAGTACCATAACGCTTATTCGCTTCAATCATTTTTAGTAAATACAACTTCAAAAATGCTCTTTGTCTTACAAGAAAGCCCCTCTTTAATTCTGATTCCATTGTTCTCTCCTACCTTTGCTATGAAGAATCATGTTATTTTTTTATCATTGATTGAATATACCGTTTATTTGCTTTATAACTAAAGAATAAATAGGATAGAACAGATAGTGGAATGAATGTCCAAGCTGCCCCTCTTAACAAGGCAAAAGGTGTCTCAAAAATAAACGAAAACCAAAATGACATTCCACTTTTGTCCCATAGCCCCGGAGTTAAGTAAAGTTCACTTGGTCGAATGAAATAGGCTGGATCAATGATGCCTGTATAATAAAGAAAGACTATTAGTGGGAAATTACCAATGGCAAGCATGAGAGAAGAATGAGCGTAACGTTTATACCTTTTTGCCTTTGAAACATTATCAGAAAAAATATCATCTGTGGCTTGATCATCGATTTTCTCAAAATATTGAATCCCTGAATATTTTGATCCAGCAATATGTCTCCAACCACTATCCTCGAACAATGTAATATAATCCAAAAAGTCTGCTGAATGCTTGAACTTTCTGAAATCTATTTTGATTTTCTTCTCTTTTGCCTCAACTAACCGAAATTTGTAGCCGAAATAAGTGCTTTCTAATTGGTACCCTTCACTCGCCATTCTCTCTAACCATTGTTCCTCTTTATCAAAGTCAATAAAAACCTTGAATTTGCGCATCTTCTCCCCTCCACTAAATATCTGTATTAGAGAATAAGTTATCAGTAATGTGAATCATATGGCTCATCCTTTTATAATCTTGTCTTAGTACCTCAATTCCTTTCTCTGTGATCACATACGTTTTTCTACGTTTATCATCACTTTCCACAGATTGTATTAACCGTTGTTTCACTAAATTTTCTATTGCTCCGTACATCGTTCCTGCCGCTATTTTCACTTTGTTGTCACTTAATTCCTCCACTTTTTGCATCATGACATATCCATGGGAAGGTTCAATTAATGATAATAGAATGTAATAGGTTGTTTCGGTTAATGGAGAATATTTATTTATGTCCATTGAATCACCCCGACACTATATATACAGTTAAACTATATAGTTCAATTATATACAGTCTAACTGTATATTGCAATAAGTCACTTTTTATACTTTCGGCCTTTCTTACTTAATCGCATTTTTTGTTTTTTCTTTATCTATTGAATATTTGGAACATAGTTCTGTTAGAATTATTTTCGTTAATTTTTGTATGCTTATAACTTCGAACATTAAAAAAGCCACCTAAAAGGTGGCTAAAAGATTCATTGTTCACGTAAATTGTTTGCTATAAGCGAACAAGTCTTCTTGTGCTTGTTTATATTCCTGTTTTAGTTTATTGACATAATTAGCGGTAGTTGTCACCGCGGAAATAGCAGCAATACCTTGTCCACTTCCCCAAACATCTTTCCATGCTTTTACTCGATTTTCCCCAAAATTCATTTTGCTTGGATCACTATCTGGTAGATTATCAGGATCCAAACCAGCAGCTTTTATGGATGGTTTTAAATAGTTACCATGAACCCCAGTAAATAGATTACTATAAACAATATCATCGGATGAACCATCAACAATAGCTTGTTTATACTCTTCTGAGGCTCTAGCTTCCTCTGTAGCGATAAATGGCGAGCCGATATAGGCTAAGTCTGCTCCCATCGCTTGCGCAGCTAAAATGGCTTGTCCGTTCGCAATAGAGCCAGATAGCGCTAATGTTCCATCAAACCATTGTCTAATTTCTTGAATGAGCGCAAACGGACTTTTATCACCAGCATGGCCACCCGCTCCTGCAGCAACAGCAATTAAACCATCTGCGCCTTTTTCTATCGCTTTATGTGCAAAAGTATTATTGATTACATCATGGAGTGCAATACCACCATAACTATGAGTAGCGGAGAATACTTCCTCTCTCGCTCCTAGAGAGGTAATTATAATTGGCACTTTATATTTCACGCATAGCTCCATATCTTTTTCTAATCTTTGATTTGATTTATGTACGATTTGATTAATTGCAAAGGGTGCAGCCGGTTTATCCGGGTTTTGTGCATTATAATCAGCAAGCTCTTCTGTAATCTGCGCTAACCATTCATCTAACTGAGAAGAAGGTCTGGCATTTAATGCTGGCATTGATCCAACGATACCAGCTTTACATTGTTCAATAACTAGCTTTGGGTTACTAATAATAAAAAGTGGTGATCCAATGACCGGTAACTGTAATTGCTGAAATTGTTTTGGTAAACGAGACATTTTCTTTTCTCCCTTCAAAGAACGAATGAAAACGGTAACACTTATTTACATCTGTTTTCTATATGTCCAATTTAACCCATATTTCTGTTACCCGTCAATTAAATATCAGATATTTCTAAATTAACAATATTATTTTTCGTGAAAATAAGCTGCGATTCAATCTCGCAGCTCATTTTTTTTATTTCATGATTTTTACTTTTGGATTAAGCGCTTTCTTTAATGCTTGTATATAGTTGTGAATGGCTGCACTACCCAAATCAGAAGTTGGATTTAATAATTCAAAGGCATGATAAGCGCCAGGATAAATATGAAACTCTACATCGACT
This sequence comes from Cytobacillus sp. FSL R5-0569, assembly GCF_038007265.1. Taxonomy (NCBI): domain Bacteria; kingdom Bacillati; phylum Bacillota; class Bacilli; order Caryophanales; family Bacillaceae; genus Cytobacillus; species Cytobacillus sp. FSL R5-0569. The sequence goes on along the minus strand of NZ_JBBOWW010000001.1, from coordinate 2,276,716 downwards.
CCATCTTTCGCAAGTCTCGAGACATATTCAATTGTTTCATCCCTAAATGGATCCAATTGACCCACACATGTATAGGTTGGTGGTAGGCCAGAATAATTTTTTGCTCTTGCCGGCGCAGCATACGGTGAAATCTCACCATTGATATTTTTACCTAAATACATCCTCCATGCTGCTAGGTTATTGCCACGATTCCATATTGCTTTTTCATCGGTGATTTCATAGCTTGATGCAGTCGTATTACGATCATCTATCATTGGATAAAGTGGCATTTGAAAGGCTATTTTCGGACCGCTTCTATCTCGTGCTAACAATGAGAGGGCAGCTGTTAATCCTCCGCCCGCACTCTGACCAGCTACTGCGATTCTACTTCTATCAATCTTTAATTCTTCACAGCTCTCATGCATCCATAACAAGGCAGCATAGCAATCTTCTATTGCACAAGGATAGCGATGCTCTGGAGCTAACCGATAATCGACTGACACAACCACACATTCAGCTTCTTTTACAAACGCTTGACAAATAGCATCACTACCATCTGGATGACCAGTTACATACCCTCCTCCATGTATGAAAAGAACAGCTGGAAGTGCCTCTTCATTTCTATTAGAAGGTTCATAGATCTTCACTAACATTCTTTGTTTATCTCCACCTTGAATAGATAATTGATTGATTCTTACATAAGGGGATGTTTCGACTGGGACGAATGCAGCCTGCCTTGCTGCTTCTAATCCCTCTGGTAACTTAAATGGTGGGAAAACCTCACAGATTTCTCTTATTTCTTCTGCTACTCTACTGATAAAATCCATTAATAGCACTCCTTTACATATTTTTTGTGATGGAAGAATGTTGGTCAAACCCACTATACTCACTAGTAGCACAATTCTCGAGGATTTTCCCGTATTGTCCTAGCCCACCTAGATAAATTAAAAATGCTTCAGGCTTTCCTTCTACATTTGCTCCAGAATACCAAGAAGGGGTTTTACTATATAATGTTTGTCTATATACTTCTTCACAGTGGATACGCCATGTTTCTTCTTGTTGCGCATTAGCTTCTACCATTTCGATTCCCTCTGCCTCTATATAAGCAATAAAACGGTCAATCCAATCCACATGCTGTTCAATACTTGTCGGCATATTTGTTGCTACAGATGGACTTTGTGGTCCAGTAATCATAAACATATTCGGGAAGAGGTTAGTGGCAACACCTAAATAAGTTGATACATTAGCTCCATGTTCCCATTTCTCCTTAAGTGATTCTCCTCCACGTCCTTTAATATCCATCGTTAATAATGGTCCGGTCATTCCATCATAACCTGTAGCGAACACAACCATATCTAAGGGATACTCTCTGCCTGTTGTGCAAATACCCTTTTCACTGAATTGTGTTATAGGCGCAGATTTTACATCGACAAAATGGACATGTGGCAAATTAAATGATTCATAATAATTTGTATCAAGAACTAGACGTTTAGTGGCAATTGGATAAGTGGGTAACAATTTTTCTGCTAACGATTGATCCTTAACAACTTGTTTTATCTTATCTCGAACAAATTGACTAAGTGTTTCATTAGAGGTTTCATTAATTAATAAATCATTATAAGTGGCACTTATCTCAAAGCCACCTTTCTTCCATGCTGTTTCATAAATTTCCTGCCGTTTAAATTGATTTTCCTCTAAGGCAGAAATCGGTCGTGAAAAAAAGGGATAACCAGTATGAGATTGAAACATTTTCTTTCTTGTATCTAATCGATTTGCTTTATATTCATTGATTTCTTCTTCTGTGTAAGGGTGATTTTGTGCAGGAATCGCATATTGAGGAGTTCTTTGGAAGCTATATACTTCCGCTGCTGTTTCTGCAATAACCGGTAAACTTTGAATTCCACTTGAACCATTACCAATAATCCCTACTTTCTTGCCATGAAAATCTACTTCGTGATGTGGCCAAGTACCTGTGTGATAGCTTTCACCTTTATACTGACTATAACCTGGTATTTTCGGGATATTCTTCGCATGTGCTGACAGACAACCGACAGCTGTAATGAAATATTTACATATCAATTGTCGACCATCTTGTAAATACACTCTCCATTGTGTAATTTCTTCATCAAAATGAGCCGCTCTTATTTCTGTTTCTAACTCAATATCCTCTCTCAGTTGTAAGCGATCTGCTACAAAGTTTAAGTATTCGAGAATTTCTGGTTGAGTCGGATAACGAGAACGCCAAGACCATTCTTCATATAACGTTTCAGAAAAGGTAAAATTATACGTATGGCTCTCTGAGTCACACCTCGCACCAGGGTAGCAGCTCCAATACCAAGCTCCCCCTACACCAGCTCCCTTTTCAAACACTCGGACACTTAAGCCACGTTCTCGTAATCTGTAGAGCATATACATGCCAGAAAACCCAGCACCAACAATGATTGCATCATAGGAAGGGAAATCTTGATGATTGTGATTGTCCATCAATTACTCACACCTTTCTACTTAAATGATTGCGCTTACATTTTATAGGTTTTGTCGAAAATATTCTGACTATTAATAGTATTAGACCTCCTATTGTAAAATTCCTCTATCCTCAATTAAATTTTTTCTCACTAATATAGCTCAGTAAAAGGAAGCATATTAATTTTAGAGGTAACAGCATTACTTATGAAATATCTTCGGTAGTATCTAATATTTCAAATAAAAGTGATGATATGTTGAATAAATCTTTAATATAGAATTTCATCCAATAATTTTGTTTAATATAAGTAAACTCGTTACAATCAAATGCTATAATTCGCATAAAAACTTGCGTGGGGGATGATGATGCTAAAGAGGAAGTTCGGAGATCGTTCAGATTGGAAAAGAATTGATAAAAGGAAATATTCACAGGCTTTCCTCAATACCAAAAACTTTAAGGGTCACATAACTTTATTACATGCACTATCCGTTACCTCACCATTATGTGTAAGTTATGGGAGAAAGAAATTATGTATAGTGGATGATGGATATATGTGGCTTCAACAATTTCCTTTAAGAAAAAACCATTCAGTAACTACGATGTTCGATTCTAAAGGGAATATCATTCAGTGGTATATAGACATATGCCTCCATTATGGAATAGACAATAATATTCCATGGATGGACGATTTATTCTTAGATATTGTTATATTACCAACCGGGGAATTATATGTTTTGGATGACGACGAACTTGAAGATGCGCTAAAAAATAATATTATTAATCAACCTCTATATGATTTAGCTTGGAAAGAAGTAAAAATCATTAAAAGTTTAGTTAGAGCTGGAAACTTTAATTTGTTAAAATTGTCGAACACCCATAAAAAAATTCTATCTAAAATTTTGAAGTAACTACGATTAAATGAACAGAAGTTCTGTCTATTTCCGTTCATTAATCATGAAGATTAGATAACTAGAAGACTTAACATTAATAAAAAAATTATTTACTTTACACAGTAATCTTCCCTGTTGACCAAGAAACGTTAGAGGGATGCCTTCAGTGTTTTTTCAATACTAAAATGATCAACTAAAAGAATGATAATGCACATTAAAAAAGTACATCACTTTTATGAGTGTGTACTTTTTTAATAATGTGTCATTAAGTTAAATACAACCTTTCAACTTTTTGAAGAAATCGTTTATGTTTGTTCCTTTGTCTCAGTCCATAAATGAATAATTGCACCATTTTCTTCTTCATCTAATATAAACGATCCGTTGGAGTAGCGATCATTGTATCTAAGTTCATTCATTGCTATGGACTCAATTGTCCCTTTTTCACTTTCAACAAATGCTGTTTCATGATTATTTGTTATAACCATACCAACAATGCGATGCGGATGTTTTTTCAATTCGCGTAACATCACTACACCTCGTTTTGCCCTTGATGTTTGTTCAAACTCTTGCAGTTTCATTTTTTTCACTGCCCCGCGTTGCGTCGCAATGACAACTGCTTCTTCTTTCTCATTACTAATCATTTTTCCAGAAACAACATAGTCATCATCTTTTAGATTGATTCCTTTTACACCCGCAGCTCTTGGGCCTACTAAGTTTACTTCTTTCTCATGAAACCTGAGACCATAACCTAAATGAGTTGTGAGAAACACATCATGCTCGCCATGTGTTAGGTGAACATCGACAACCTCATCATCACCTTTTAGGTTAAGTGCAACGAGCGCTTTTGAAAAGCGTTGAGCTTTATATGATTTTAATTCGGTTTTCTTCACCATACCGTTTTTCGTAATAAATAATAATGTTGCATTCTCTTGTTCAAAATCAGTAATAGGGATTGCGTGAATGATACATTCATCACGATCGATGGCAATGATATTGGCAATATGTTGACCCATGTCCTTCCAGCGGATGTCAGGTAATTGGTGCACAGGACAATATAAGTAGCTGCCTTTATTCGTAAATAGAAGTAGAACATCCGTTGTATTCATCTCTAGCTTTGTTAATAAACGGTCGGATTCCTTCATCGCTAAATCTTGTCCATTTGAAGCTGAATAAGAACGCTGGCTTGTCCGCTTAATATACCCATCTCTTGTGACAGTAACAATCACATCTTCATTTGCTACAAGAACTTCTAGGTTAATTTTAATTTCTTCTATTTCTGCTTCAATTACTGTTCTTCTATTGTCTTCAAATTTCTTCTTCACTTCACGAAGTTCTTTTTTAATCACTGATGCGAGTTTCTTGTCACTGGCAAGAATCGATGTGAGTTCCTCTACTTTGGCCGCTAATTCCTCTGCTTCTGCACGCAATGCAGTGATATCTGTATTCGTCAAACGATATAGTTGTAATGAGACGATCGCTTCTGCTTGAGGCTCTGTAAATTGATACTCTCTCATTAAATTCTCTTTCGCGTCACGCTTATCTTTTGAAGCACGAATCGTCGCAATGACTTCGTCTAATATAGATAATGCCTTGATTAGGCCTTCAACGATATGCTGACGTGTTTGAGCCTTTTCTAAATCGAATTGTGTTCTACGTGTGACAACCTCTTTTCGATGGTCAATGTAGGCATCTAGTAGGGGGACTAGACCCATCGTTTTCGGATGACGGTTATGAATAGCCACCATATTAAAGTTATACGGGATTTGCAGATCAGTATATTTATATAAATAATGTAAAACCCCTTGTGGGTCAGCATCCTTCTTTAATTCAACGACAATTCTTAGCCCTGTACGATCCGTTTCATCACGGACTTCAGCGATTCCTTCGATTTTACGATCGAAGCGAAATTCATCCATTTTCTTCACTAAGTTCGCTTTATTTACTTCATAAGGGATTTCAGTAATGACTATTTGCTTTCTACCACCACGAATATCCTCGAAATCTACTTTACCACGGATAATAATTTTACCTTTGCCCGTTTCATAGGCTTTCTTAATGCCTTCTACACCTTGTATGATTCCACCGGTAGGAAAATCAGGTCCTTTTATATACTGCATTAAATCATCGACAGTACTTTGTGGACGATCCATACGATGAATAACAGCATCAATAACTTCTCCAAGATGATGAGGTGGGATTTCCGTTGCATATCCGGCAGAAATCCCTGTTGATCCATTTACAAGTAAGTTGGGATAACTAGCTGGTAAAACGGTTGGTTCATTCGAAGTATCATCAAAGTTCGGAATAAAATCAACCGTTCTTTTTTCAATATCATTTAAGAGTGCAGAAGAAATAGAAGATAATCTCGCCTCTGTATACCTCATCGCAGCAGGTGGATCATTATCGATACTACCATTATTGCCGTGCATTTCAATAAGAAGCTTGCGCAACTTCCAATCTTGACTCATACGCACCATGGCATCATATACAGAGGAGTCACCATGTGGGTGAAAATTACCAATCACATTACCGACCGTTTTTGCCGATTTTCTAAAACCTTTATCATGCGTATTACCTTCAACATGCATGGCATATAAGATACGACGCTGCACGGGCTTAAGCCCGTCTCTCGCATCAGGTAATGCTCTATCTTGTATAATATATTTACTATATCTGCCAAATCGGTCACCAAGGACATCTTCTAACGGCAGATCACGAAATTGTTCTGCTTTGTTCATGAATCTAACTCCTCAAGCGTCGAAATGTTTTCATTTTCTAAAATACTGCCATCTTCTTCTAATCCGAATGCGACATTTGTTTCAATCCATTTCCTCCGTGGTTCAACTTTATCACCCATTAAAGTGGTAATTCTACGTTCCGCTCTCGCAGCGTCATCAATTTTCACACGGATGAGCGTTCTCGTTTCTGGATCCATCGTTGTTTCCCATAATTGGTCAGCATTCATCTCACCAAGTCCTTTATAACGCTGAATAATATAGCCTTTACCAACCTTTTTAATCGTATCAGGAAGCTCTTCATCACTCCATGCATACTCTATTACTTCTTTCTTTCCAGAACCTTTACTCACTTTGTACAATGGTGGTAAAGCAATATAGACTCTACCTGCTTCTAGTAACGGTTTCATATAGCGGTAGAAGAAGGTCAGTAAGAGCACTTGAATATGGGCTCCATCGGTATCAGCATCCGTCATAATAATCACTTTATCGTAATTAATATCTTCAATCGTAAAGTCACCACCGACACCCGCTCCAACAGCGTGTATAATCGTGTTTATCTCTTCATTTTTAAAGATATCTGCGAGCTTTGCCTTTTCAGTATTTATTACTTTACCTCTTAATGGCAATACTGCTTGAAACCTTCTATCGCGCCCCTGCTTTGCTGAACCACCCGCAGAGTCACCTTCTACTAAATATAATTCGTTTCTTTCTGGGTTACGTGATTGAGCAGGTGTCAATTTCCCTGACAGAACCGCTTCAGCCCGTTTCTTCTTCTTTCCGCCTCTAGCGTCTTCCCTTGCTTTACGTGCTGCTTCTCTTGCTTGAAAAGCTCTAATTGCTTTCTTAATTAATAAAGAGCTTGTATCTGGATTTTCTTCAAGGAAGTAAGAGAGATACTCTGATACAACAGCATCGACAGCTGAACGCGCTTCGCTTGTTCCGAGCTTGCCCTTTGTTTGTCCTTCAAATTGTAACAGTTCTTCGGGTACACGTACTGAGACAATCGCCGCAAAACCTTCTCGTAAATCAGTTCCTTCTAAGTTCTTATCTTTCTCTTTTAGAAGCTGAACTTTACGGGCATATTCATTGAACACCCTAGTCATCGCTGTTTTAGCTCCAGCTTCATGTGTCCCTCCATCTTTCGTACGAACATTATTAACAAAAGAAAGGACATTTTCTGAAAAACCATCATTAAATTGGAAGGCAAAATCAACTTCAATACCATTATGCTCCCCTTCAAAACTAACTACTGGATGGAGCGTATCTTTTTCTTCATTTAGGTACTGAACAAATGCTTCAATCCCATTTTCATAATGATAAATCTCTTTAAGATCATGACGTTCATCCGTTATCTCGATTTTCATCCCTTTTAAGAGAAAAGCGGATTCACGTAATCGTTCACTTAGCACTTCAAAATTATATGTAGTTGTTGAGAAAATTGTCGGATCTGGTTTAAAGTGGATCGTTGTCCCTACTTGATTCGTTTTACCAACCTTCTCAAGCGTGGTTACTGGCTTTCCGCCGTTTTCAAACCGCTGTTCATAAACAAGTCCATCGCGTTTAATTTTAACGACTAACCATTGTGATAAGGCGTTAACAACTGAAGCACCTACACCATGAAGTCCACCACTTGTTTTGTATCCACCTTGGCCAAACTTTCCTCCAGCGTGCAACACAGTCAATATGACTTCGGTTGTAGGTTTGCCCATCTTGTGCATTCCGGTCGGCATTCCTCGACCTTTATCTTGAACACTAATTGAATTGTCTTTATGTATTTTGACAATGATATGATCGCCGAAACCTGCAAGTGCTTCATCTACAGCGTTATCGACTATTTCGTATACAAGATGGTGTAGCCCTCTTGCATCCGTACTTCCAATGTACATTCCGGGACGTTTTCTAACAGCTTCTAATCCCTCAAGTACTTGTATGGCATCATCATTATAGTCAAATACTTCCTGATTTTTTGCCACAAGCATTCCCCTTTCATCTCTTCAAAAACCATCTATTGTCTATCAATCCGAGTCGGCAATAGAGTTTGATTATATCATAACCGCGCCTTTATGCACCTCTCTACAATAGATATCGGTTTATTATTCCATTCTTATTCACTATATTCCTTCTTATCATGCGAGTCGTATGCATATATGTTCCCCATTGTAACATGCATTAAGATCATGTATATACTGTTGCAAGAGGTGAATAAGAACAAACGTTCTAATAATTATATCATATTTATACGTCTAAACCGCATATGAAAGAAAAAGCATGAAATCAATGTCATGATCCCATGCTACAAATGTTATTTTGTTAGCGCATGCTCTACTTTAATGCATCGATCCATGATCACGGTATAACCAGCATCACTTAACTGCTGAAATACGTCTTCATCTACAACACCTAGCTGAGTCCAAAAAATGGGACAATCAATATTTTGAAATTCACTCGCAAGACTTGGCAAATATTCCGAACGTCTAAAGACATTAACAATATCCACTTTGCCTTCTATTTCAGCTAATGATGCAACCGCTTTTACACCTAATACTTCCTTAACTTTGGGATTAACAGGGATGATTTCGTAACCACTTTTTTGCATGGCTTCACTTACCATATAGGATGTACGATTAGGTTTATCACTTAAACCTACGACGGCAATCCTCTTTGCTTGTTTTAACATCTTTCCGATTTCAGTTCTTGATGGGTTTTCTATACTCAATACATTCACCTCTTATTTTGAACTCTACACTATTTTATCTGAATTAAAGTATAAATGCGAATAGATCGCAATGCTGTTCTTTCTGACATACAGCTTCATCTTTTTTATAAAGCTTTCCTTTTCGCTAAATATCACGTAATCCACTTAACAAAAAAGTTCTTTTCTACTAATTTTAATCATATATCTATTTAACATTCGTTTCATACTAGGGTAATCTTTGCAATTGAAAAGATAATTTAAAAGCAACATAGTACATTCACTTATTTACGTGGTACAATATAAGAACTGTATTTTTATTCCGTGGGGGAGAGTTTATGACATTTGAAGTAATCATCGTTTTTCTTATTGCTTATTTAATTGGTTCCATTCCATCTGGATTAATCATTGGTAAAGTGTTTTATGGCATTGATATTCGTGAGCATGGTAGTGGTAATCTTGGTGGGACAAACACTTTCCGAACGCTAGGAAAAAAAGCAGGTTTTACCGTTACACTGGCCGATATCCTGAAAGGTACCATAGCTGCTGGATTATTACCAATCTTCTTTGATATAGATATACATACAGTAATTATAGGAATTTTTGCTGTTATTGGCCATATGTACCCGATATTTGCAGGATTCAAAGGTGGTAAAGCTGTTGCTACATCTGCAGGTGTTGTGCTGGCGTTCGTGCCCGTCATGTTTGTGGTAATATTAGCTGTATTTTTCATCTCACTTCTCACTACTAAATATGTTTCATTATCATCAATGATTGCTGGTATTGCAGGATTGATTTATTCACTCATTCTTGGTGATCCAATTTTAATCATAGTGATTGCCTTAATGACATTGTTCATCATTTATCGACATCGTACAAATATTAAAAGGATTATCAATAAAGCCGAACCAAAAGTCAATTTATTTAAAAAGAAAAGTTAACATTCAAAAGACAGCGTTATAGAATGCTGTCTTTTCTTATTTATTCATTTCTATACTAGGTAGATCGAAGCTATAATTTTTTCTAGTAATCTATCTTTTTTACAATTCCTAAAAAATTCCTTTAACGAATGAAAACGGTGATTGAAAGCCATTGAATGACTTTGGTATGATAAGATTAATAAGTCCATCATTGCGATTTAATTAAAAATATGACATTTTAACTCATATACATAACAAGAAAAGTAGAGATGATTCGTGTTTTTTTCTCAATATACATGTTTTTCTAACATATAATGCAATTTCTTCTAATAGAATAAAAGAGAATGACATTAGATACTACTTCCACATGACAAACAATGGTAAGGATGATAAGAAATGAAATTAACTGAGATTGTCTTAAAAGAACTACCATTTCCATACTTCTTAATTGACAACAATAATCACGTGGTTTCAACATCTATAGTTAATCAGCATACAATCATTGGTACCCCATTCACACAATTAATGAATTACGAAGATGTCGAACAATTTAATGAAATACGCAAGAAAAAAGCAGTTCTTAATTTACAGCTATTTTTCGGAAACGGTTATCACAATTATCGCGTCTATACGATTCCTGAGGAAGAATCATGTCATTTATTTTGCTACCCCTTATTTCATTCATTATCTACTGATCATAATTATCAAACACAACAATTAGAGCAGAAACTCCTCAGATTTAGCTTAGAACTAAATGAAAAAAAGAAAATCATTCATGAAACTGCGTCTCAGATTAATGAAGCTAATTTCACAAATGAGTACGCACAAAATTTAAGTACACTTGCAGCATCGATGGCACATGAAATACGTAACCCGCTTACAACAGTTAAAGGTTTTTTACAATTGTTAAAACCCTATCTCAATGAGTCAGGGAAAAATCAATATGTTGATATTGCTCTAGATGAGATTAATCGTGCCAATGATATTATTCATGAGTTTCTAAATGCAGCAAAGCCAACAGACAATATTAAAGAACGTATTTCTATTAATAAACTTGTTCACGATACTTTCCTGTTGTTTCAGAGTGAAGCGATTTTAAAGAATACTGCACTCTCCTTCCAATTATCAAAAGACGATCCATATATTTATGGTAATGCCAAACAATTAAAACAAGTACTAGTCAACTTAATTAAAAATGCACTGGAATCATTTGATACACAAGAGCAGCATCAAGAAAATACGATTAATATCTCTGTTAGAAGGACAGCTGAAACATGTTTAATCGTTATAAAGGATACTGGTTTCGGAATGAATGAAGAGACATTAGAAAAGCTTTTTCAACCTTTTTATTCTACTAAATCGACGGGCACAGGCATTGGGTTATCCATTTGTAAAAGAATTATCGAACAACATAATGGCTGGATTAACATTTCATCTGAAATGAATGTTGGTACAACGATTAAGATTACTTTACCGCTCGATAAAGAAAATACATACAGCAATTGAGAGATTAACTTCACATATCCGAATGATCTGGCATCGTTTTATAGCAAAAAAAGAAGCCTCCGTTTTAGTCGGAGGCTTTTTTTCTTATTAAATTAATTGTTCTTTTTCATCCTCAACTTTTTTATTTTGAAATAAACCAATGATTATTCCTAGAACCGCTCCTAAAAATGCAGGTACTAACCAACCTAACCCTACATCATATAATGGAAGAATACTAGTGAATAGATTATCTACTGAGGCAATCGTATATCCTGCTGCTTTAAAGCCATCAAAGATACCAATAATAAACGTAAATAACATACTCATTTGGTAAACAGATTTCTTACCATTAAACAATGGGTGTAAAAACGTAAGGATTAATAATACAATCGCTAATGGATAAATAGCTGTTAATACCGGTACTGAAATAGCAATCAATTGACTTAATCCAAAATTAGCAATCGCTGCACTAAATACTGAGAAAACAATAACAAACGTATTATAGGAGACTTTAGGAATGATTTTACTAAAATAAGCTGCACATGAAGAGATTAAACCAATACTAGTCGTTAAGCATGCGGCTATGACAATAACACTTAGTATAACTCCTCCAAATGAGCCGAAATAATGCCCGGAAACTTGAGATAAAACCGCCCCACCGTTTCCTAATATACCTAATTGAGAAACACTACTAGCACCAATATAAGAAAGTGAGCCATAAATCACAGCAAGCAAACCGGCTGAAATTAATCCTGCTTTAATCACTGAAAGCATCACTACTTTAGTTGATTGAACGCCTTTAGAACGAATGGCATCAATTACGATAATTCCGAATACGAAAGCAGCAAGGGCATCCATTGTTAAGTAACCTTCAGTAAAGCCGTTAAAGAAAGAGTTAACAGTATATGCCTCACTTGGTGCTTGTAGAGATCCTAGTGGATTAACAAATGCTACTACAATTAAAATTAAAATAAATAATAGTAGAATAGGTGTTAAAACTTTACCAACAATATCAACAATTTTCGATGCATTCAGAGAGAAGAATGCGGTAATTCCAAAGAAGATGATAGAGAAGATAACTAATCCAATCGTACTCCATTCATCAGAAATGAATGGTCTAATACCAATTTCATAAGAGACCGTACCAGTTCTTGGTATCGCAAATAATGGTCCGATAGATAAATATAGAACAACTGTAAAAAGTAGACCAAAGAGTGGACTTACACGACTTGCAAGCGATTGCAAGTCACTTTTACCAGAATAACCTAAAGCGATTACACCCAATAAAGGAAGACCAACACCTGTTATAATAAAGCCCGCTACTGCGGCCCATACGTTCGTTCCTGCTTCTTGACCCATCATTACTGGAAAAATTAAGTTCCCAGCACCGAAAAATAATGAAAATAACATAAAACCTACTGCAATAATATAAGAAGACGGAACCTTTTGATTCATATCTTCTACCCCCTTCTGCCTCTACTGTTGTAGTTAACAATCTTCAATTACTATAATTTACTAATTCTTCAGAAAATTCATATTTAAATATAATATTGTATGAATTACAATCTCTGAAAAAATTCAAGCAATATATTGCATTATTAAAGTAACATATCCATGTAATGAATGCAATATATTATTTTAAAAAAATATAGTCATATGTAATATATTAATAGAATTATTCTTACTTAATTTACTAGTAGAGACCTCGATAATTTTACATTCTTGATTGGAATGACTAAGAATAATCCTTCTAGTTATCAAAAAAATAGTGAATATTATTATAGGTTACATAAAAAAACCCTTACAAAAGGAAAATCTTTTGTAAGGGTAAAAAACAGTTAAATTACTTCTTCATTCTCTTTTATCTTTGTCTCTCTTTTAAACAGATCTATTACAATACCTAAAATCACACCAATGATAGCTGGTACAATCCAACCTAATCCCACTTCATACAACGGAAGAATGTTTGCGAATAAATGATAAACAGGCTCTATTTGAACTCCTGCTTCTTTTAAACCGTCAAAAACACTAACAATAAACGTTAAAATCATACTCACTTGATAGACAGTCTTCTTCCCATTAAAAAACTGATGGAAAAATGTTAAAATTAATAATAAAATCGCCAAAGGATAAATCGCTGTAAGTACTGGAACAGAAATAGCTATTAACTCTGTTAAACCAAAGTTCGCAACTGCAGTACTGAAAATAGCAAATGCAATTACATATGTCTTATAGGAAAATTTAGGCATGATCTTATTAAAATAGCTAGCACATGAACTGATCAAACCTACACTTGTTGTCATACAAGCAATAATCATAACAGCACTTAGAACGATTCCTCCATAAGAGCCAAAATATGCATAGGCAACACCCGAGAGAACAGCTCCACCATTTTCAAGGATACCTAATTCCGCAACACTACTAGCACCCATATAAGCCATCGCACTATAAAAGAATGCTAATAAAACCGCAGCAATCAAACCAGCCTTCATCGTAGCAAACATAATAGAGCGATTTGACTCTATACCTTTTGCCCGCAGTGCATTAATAACAATTACACCAAAGACAAATGCAGCCAGTACATCCATAGTTAAATAGCCTTCTGAGAAGCCATTAAAGAATGAGTGTTGTGAATAAGCTTCTGTTGGCTCCCCAAAAGATCCTAGAGGATTAAAAACAGCAACAAGAATTAATAGTAGTATAAAGCTAATTTTAATAGGCGTTAAATATTTACCAACAATATCAACAATCTTTGATGAATTTAATGATAATATCGTCGCAACACCAAAGAAGCAGATTGAGAATATTAATACACCAATCGTCAGTGAAGATTCTGGCAATAATGGTCGAATTCCAATTTCAAATGAAACACTTCCTGCTCTCGGAATGGCAAATAATGGACCAATAGCTAAATACAATATAATAGCGAAAATCAGTCCAAATGTTGGATTCACTCGACTTGCAAGCGATTGCAAATCACTCTTACCTGAAAAGCCAAGAGCAACAACAGCTAATAATGGCAGTCCCACACCAGTTATAATAAACCCAGCTGTCGCTGCCCAAACATTTGTACCCGCTTCTTGCCCCATCATAATCGGGAATATTAAATTACCCGCTCCAAAGAACAAAGAGAATAACATTAAACCTAATACAACCACATAAGAATTTGAAGATTTTTGATTCATATTTACAAGTTTACCCCTCTCAATTACAACTAGCAGATGATTTTTTCACCGCTAGTATTTTTCAGAATATTTATTCTTCATAAAATTAAATATTCTGAAATAATTTTTAAAAATTCTGTCACTTATCTAATTCCCGTTAATATATTGCATTAATAAGATAACATATCACTATAATGAACACAATAAATTATCTTAAGAAACTAACGGAAGAGGTGATATATTGCATTAAAAACTATATTATTATATAATTTTTTCTATATATTACTAATATGGATAGAATATTTCCGGATTTCTTTCAGCAATTTTGAAAAATCACACTATACTAACAGAGTAATTTACAGATATTTGATACGCAAAGGTGGTTTATTATGCCAATTCCAAGTAATTTTTCAACTCCACAACGACTTTCAGCTAAAAAACGAGCATTCTTGCAAATTCAAGAATGGATTATTGATGGCACGTTAAAACCAAAAGAAAAGCTGAATGATGCTGATCTTGCGGAAGCTTTAGGAGTCAGCAGAACACCCATTAGAGAAGCATTACAATTATTAAATTCCCAAGGATTTGTAGAAATGTATCCGGGTGTAGGGACACAAGTTACTGCAGTAAATCACGAAGATATAACGAAAATCCTTCCTCCATTAAGTGTCCTGCAAGCATTGTCTTCTGAATTAGTAGCAGGCAATCTGGGGCAAGAGGTAATTAATCGTTTAAAAGAAATTAATCAGAAATTTGCTGAAGCTATTAAAACTGAGGATTCATTCTCTGCTCTTAAATATGACGAAGAGTTCCATCAATTAATAGTAGATGAAACAAAAAACCCTTATATAACTCAGGCGATTGAAGGTCTCCAACCTCACGTTATGAGACTTTACTATTACAAAGCCATTATCTTAACAGAATCATCTATCGACGAGCATGAACGGATCATACAAGCGCTAGAAGCAGGTGACAAACAAACAGCCTCTGATGTAACAAGAATCAATTGGATTCGTGCCATCAATGAATATTTTTCTGAGCATAAATAAGGTTCCCTTCTCTTTCCAATCAAAATCTTAGCAGTGTGTTTCGCTTTCGTATACAATAGTCTTATAAAGATAAAAGGAGTGGGGACCTTGGACATTCGATTGAGTGACAAAGCCATTAACTGGTTTAAAGATGAGATGCTTTTAACTGCCGGAGATTACGTTCGTTTTTTTGCCCGGTATGGAGGTTCAAGCCCGATACAACAAGGATTTTCTTTAGGTATTTCTAATGAAGAACCGGTCAATCCTGTCGTTACGAAAGAATCTGACGGTATCCAGTTTTTTATCGAGGAAAAAGACTTGTGGTACTTCGATAATCATCATTTGATTGTGCAATATGACGAGGACTTAAACGAACCGCAGTATAAATATGAAAAATAAACATCACCCCTAGCTCTATAAAACTAGGGGTGATGTTTATTATCTCCAAATATGCTCTTCTTTTCCCTCTAACTTCATAATTTCAATTTGTTTATCTCCTAATAAATCAAAATGAGAGTATCCGTCTTTACGATGATGAATCCACTCCGGCTTCAATCCGTACTTCTTCCCCCATAAAATGAGCTGATTCAAATCGGACGCTCCCACCTTCGTGACCGTCTTACACGTGGGAAAACGATCATCAAGCCAATAATGAGTAAGAAAGGAGATCTTTCCAGCATCTATATCAGATTTCCACTTTCTTACATCAACCCTAGTAATACCGAACGCCATTTTTAAGCCTTCTTTCTTTATTTCTTTGCTTTTTCGTATGCTTCATGCCAATCTGGAAACTTCCTCCGAAGTGAAATCGGTCGAAAACTATCCTTCTTCACACAAGTGTGTAATGAAGACCCACTAACAGCGAGAATGCCTTCTTGGTTATATATTTCATATCCATAAGTTGTCCTTAAACCATCATAATCCTCTACCCAAGTCTTGACTGTAGCTGTCTCTCCATAATGGAGAGGTTTTTTATAAGATGCTTGTATGTCAAGTACAGGTGATAATACACCTTGTTCTTCTAATGCCGCATAATTAAAACCCAGGTCTTTTACGAATTGCGTTCGACCTAGTTCCATCCAAATAATATAATTGGCATGATAGACCACACCCATTTGATCTGTTTCCGCATATCTAACTTCTATCTCTTTCGTTGAAACTAGCACTAGTCTTGTCTTCCTTTCTATTCGCACCAATTGTATTTATAAAATCTCTCTCTGTTAATGTGGATAACGATGACTCACTTGTATGTGAATCTTCCATAATTCTTCTTGCTTGATTCTGAATGGCCCCTTCAGCAAGATTCACAACTAAACGACCATTCCCTTCTGTTACTGTAGTCGTAAAATACTCCAGCAGTAATTGTTCAGCCGCCTTCGTTAAACTCATTTCATATCTTGTTAAAAATGCTTTCATCATCTTCAGCATCTCTTCAGCAGTATAGTCCGGAAAATGTAAAAACTTTTTAAAACGCGACCTTAGTCCAGGATTACTTGCCAATAGCTTTTACATTTCCACTGGATAGCCTGCTAATATCACTACCAAGTTTTCGTTATGCTTAGTCATTTCATCTACAAGCGTATCTATCACTTCTTTTCCGAAATCAGTAGTGATATCAGATAAAAGAGAATACGCTTCATCAATAAACAAAACACCACCTAATGCTTGGCGAATAAGTTTTCTTGTTTTTAATGCTGTCTGGCCAATATAACCAGCAACAAAGTCGGCTCTACTCGAAACAATAAGATGGCCCCGTTTGAGCAAGCCGCATTCTTTTAATAATTGTGCGAAGATTTTCGCTATCGTCGTTTTCCCAGTACCTGGATTCCCTGTAAAAACTGAGTGTAGCTGCACAGGAATGGCCGGTAATCCTTGTTGCCCTCGCATATGCTGTACTTGTACAAATGACACTAAAGTCTTTACTTCTTCTTTAACATGCTCCAATCCAATCATTTCATCCAGTTGCTTCTGCGGTTGATCAATAGACTCTTCCTCATCGATGGTAAAATCATCTTCTTCTAATATGGTTAGTTCTCTAATATCTGCTTGATCACCCTTAATACCTTTAGAAAATATCGCATCGAGAATGACATCATGTACAGCTCTTGCGTTACCAAAGGTATCATCAACACGCTCTCTTTCTATTCTCTTTAACAACGCCCTTTCTCCTGAACTAGTTAGCACATAATCATTATTTAAAGCGATTCGCTTTCCTATCTCTAACAACTCGTAGTCATTGTAATCTGAAAGATGGAGATGGTTTGCTTGCGGGAAACGACTGCGTAATCCCGGGTTTACTTCAAGAAACTGTCGCATTTCATCAGGATAGCCTGCCAATATTACTGCCAATCGTCCACTATACTTTTCACTTGTCATTAACGAAACAAGGGTATCAATTGCTACTTGTCCATAATCGTCCTTTGACTGATCTGATCGATTCAATGTATAAGCCTCATCGATAAATAATACTCCACCTAGCGCTTTTTCGACTAATTGTCCAACATTCTCTTCGGTTTGCCCAACATATGCACCAACTAATTGTGAACGATTAGTTTCTATGACATTCTCCCTTGGTAAGACACCCAAATGATTGTATATACGCGCAAGTGTTCTCGCTAAAGTTGTTTTACCTGTTCCAGGATTCCCTGTAATCACCATATTGAGACTCATTTGATCTCGCTGGTTAAAACCTAAAGTACGACGTCTATGTTGATACTGTAAAAATTGATAATAAGCTTTAATTCTCTTCTTTACATTTATCATACCAACCATTTCATCAAGTTCATTTAAAGGAGTCACATGTTGCTTTTTCTGTATTTCGTAGGCTTCAATTCTTTGTTGCCACTTTTCTTTCACTTTCAAAAGTTGCTCAATTTTTCTCTTTACTTCATCATAATGTATCGCTGTATGAAATACGCCAGATATCGACTGCTCATATGCTTCGGCAACCTCAACTAATTCACCGCCAATGGATAGAGCGTCTTCGAGGATAGCATATAAATCGTTTACAAAAGGACTCAATTGATCATTTTTATACTTACGTAGTTCCTCTTTTTGTCGTTTTAAATGTTCTTTTGCTTTATGAGTTTGTTGCATAAAACGGTTTGTGATGGCTATCATTTCTTCTGCAGCATATTTTTTTGTTGCACGATTATCAGTTTCACGAATAATAGGATATTGAAGTTGATCCATGAATTCTTTGTTAATCATCCATTTTGTTTCTGCGAGCGCTTCTTTTGCTCTGAGATTCTGCGGTGATAATTCAATCGCCTTTTGTAACCATGCAACTGGCAATTGAACATCTGTTTTGTCCCTTATAGCAGACAATTGCGCTGCTTCTGTTAGCAACTCTGATAATTGTTCAGCATCCGTTTTTTCATCTAAATGAGAGATTTGTTCAAATATATTTCTTTCAGTATGTACTTGCTGGGAACCATTTTTATCAATATCTGTTTTCTTTTGTTTCATTCTATTCACATCACTTTATTCAATGGTTTAAACTAACTATACCATATTTTTTTCTTCATATTGAAGTAAAGCCGCTTACATACAAAAGGATGCTTAGGTACGGCTTACCTAAGCATCCTTTTGACATTTATTCACCTTTTGTTTGAATCACATCAGGTTGTTTGCCTGTTTTATCCTGCATTTGTTTACCTTTATTGCCACCAAAACCTCTTGATTGTGTACCAAGGTGATTGGGGACAAAAGCTTTACTGTTCTTTTTTGGATTACCCATCACTTATCCCTCCTTCATTTTATTATGTTCGGAAGTTAAGTGAAATAGTCAGGTAAAAATCTACTCTGCCTTTAGGTGACTAGCATGTTTTTCTTCTAATCGCATTTCTATTTTATCCATTGCAGACTGATCTTTCATTAATTGAAGCTTATTCTCTAATACCAGATCAGCAAACGTTCTTCTTTTAGGTTTTCTCATAAAATTCTTCACCCACCATTTCTTTCTATTTTATAAGCAGTATGCCCCATTCAATAGAAAGTTATTACAAATTTTAGAAAATTTAATAATGGGCTTAGTTATTGAATTATAAAAGAGATAGATTAAAACTGTTTTAACTTTTCTTTAATTAATGATAAAGGCATAGCACTATAGTATTTATCCCTTATGACGCCCTTTTCATCAATGAAATAAGTAGTTGGTATTACCATCACTTGATAAATTTCATTTACTTGATCATTCTCGTCTAATAAAACCGGAAAAGTAATACCTAATCGCTCAACATATTTGCTGACATTACTTTTTGTATCAATGTTAATGGCAATGATCTCTATATTAGTATCCTTTTTATTTTGATAAAATGATTGGAAATCACGCATTTCTTGTTTACATGGCGCACACCAAGTAGCCCAAAAATTGAGCATCACTTTTTTTCCGCGAAATTCCGTTAAACTGACATTTTTACCTTCAATAGTCTGAAGCTTAAATTCGGGTGCTTTTGTGCCGATCTTCAAACCAGGTAATTGATCTTCTGCTGCAGTTTCTAGCGGGATAAATAGTAAAAGGCAACAAAGGAATAATAAGGTTTTTTTCAACTAGAACACTCCTTCCTTTCATTATTGTTCCTAATAGAAAAGAAAATATAGTGTTCTGATCATCCAAAATGAAAGAAAATACGTAAATAAATAAACGAAAGCGATACACATCCATTGAATCATAGAGAAATGCGAGTGATAGGCTTTAATAAATAAATAAATTACCATGATAACTAAAGCGAAGAATAGACCTTTCAGTCCACTATTTGAATAAACAATTATAAGAGGGTTTTTTATTACATCTGTAAACCTCGTTATTAGTGGTAGCCCTTTATAACATAGGAGAAAAATAATTAGACCAGTCACCAGACTAGAACTAACTTCATCTTTTATCTTCCCATCAACTTTAAACAAAGTTTTTAAAAGAAAATATGTGATTACAAACGCTATCGCAAGACTTAACTGATTCACAGTAATTAAAAACGGACCAATCATCCATGCTTTCAATTGTTATCTCCTTTTGTTTTACTATGCTCAATCATTTTTACTCATTTCATTTAGTTCTAAGGTTTTTTTAAACTTTCACATCGTGATTCTATGTGTATTGAATGGAGGCAAATTCCTTCCTAAAAGGGGTGAAGTTTGTTGAAGTTTGGAAACTAAAAACCCTCTACACATCTAGAGGTGTAGAGGGCAGGAAAGCTACAATTATTTCTTCAATCGATTACGAAGAACCATTTGCAAGATACCACCATGACGATAGTAATCAATTTCCACTTCAGAGTCGAAACGAACAAGTGCTTCAAAAGTAGTTATAGTGCCATCTTCTGCAATTGCTGTCACTTTTACAAAGTCGCGAGGTCTCACGTCTTCTCCAATTTCAACACTAATTGTTTCCTTACCAGTTAATCCTAGTGTATCAGCACTCTCACCAGCTTTAAATTGAAGTGGTAGAACGCCCATTAACACAAGGTTAGAACGGTGAATACGCTCATAGCTTTCGGCAATAACTGTTTTAATACCGAGTAAATTTGTTCCTTTTGCTGCCCAGTCACGAGATGATCCCATTCCGTAATCCTTACCAGCAAGTACAACTAATCCAGTGCCATCTTCTTTATATTGCATACATGCATCATAAATGGATGTCACTTCACCAGTTGGCCAGTACGTTGTGAATCCACCTTCAGTACCTGGTGCAATTTGGTTACGAATACGGATATTAGCAAATGTACCACGCATCATAACTTCATGGTTACCACGACGAGAACCATAAGAGTTAAAGTCACGAACTTCTACGCCATTTTCGCGAAGGTATTTACCAGCTGGTGTATCTTTACCGATTGCACCTGCAGGAGAAATATGGTCAGTTGTAACAGAATCACCAAATTTACCAACTACACGTAAACCATTTAATGGTTTTACTTCTTCTGGATCTGGTTTTAAACCTTCAAAGAATGGTGGGTTTTGGATATAAGTAGATGACTCATCAAAAGTATATAATGGTTCATTACTTGTTTTAATTTCATTCCAACGCTCATTATCATCGAATACACGCTCATATTCAGCACGGAATAAATCAGGTGTAACCGTTTGTTTAACGACTGCATTGATTTCCTCTGTTGTTGGCCAGATGTCTTTAAAGAATACATCGTTCCCATCTTTATCTTGACCAAGAACATCATGTTGAAGATCAACATCAACTGTTCCAGCTAGAGCGTATGCAACTACTAACGGTGGTGAAGCAAGGTAGTTACCTTTCACTAATGGATGGATACGACCTTCAAAGTTACGGTTACCAGAAAGAACAGAAGTAACAAGTAAATCACTGTCAGCAATCGCTTCTTCAATTTCTTCTTTTAAAGGACCAGAGTTACCGATACATGTTGTACATCCATAACCTACTAGGTTAAATCCTAATTGCTCTAAATAAGGAAGTAAACCAGAGTTATTTAAGTATCCAGTTACAACTTTTGAACCTGGTGCTAAAGATGTTTTCACATATTTAGGAACTTCCAAACCAAGTTCTACTGCTTTTTTCGCAACAAGACCAGCACCAACTAATACATAAGGATTAGATGTGTTTGTACAGCTAGTGATTGCAGCAATTGCAACTGCACCCGTTTTCATTGTCGTAGAATCGCCATTTTTGAAGTTAACTGTTGCTGTTTTATCAAACTCTTTCTCATCATAACCAAAACCTTGGTTACCTTGAGGAGCAGTAACAGCTTTATTAAATTCTTTTTTCATAGCAGAAAGCGGAATTAAATCTTGCGGACGTTTTGGACCGGAAAGGTTCGGTTCAATATCAG
Source organism: Cytobacillus sp. FSL R5-0569 (assembly GCF_038007265.1). Taxonomy (NCBI): domain Bacteria; kingdom Bacillati; phylum Bacillota; class Bacilli; order Caryophanales; family Bacillaceae; genus Cytobacillus; species Cytobacillus sp. FSL R5-0569. The sequence goes on along the minus strand of NZ_JBBOWW010000001.1, from coordinate 2,254,556 downwards.
CTAAGTTAATTTCTACTACATCTGTATAAACTGGTTCTAATGAAGGATCGAAGAATAAGCCATTTGCTTTAGAATAAGCTTCAACAACTTTGATTTGTTCTTCTTTACGTCCAGTTAGACGCATGTATTCTAAAGATTCACCATCAACTGGGAAGAATCCACATGTTGCACCATATTCAGGTGCCATGTTCGCGATTGTTGCACGATCAGCTAGTGGAAGTGCAGGAACACCTGGTCCGAAGAATTCCACAAATTTACCTACAACACCGTGTGTACGTAAAACTTGTGTTACTTTTAAGGCAAGGTCAGTAGCTGTTGCTCCATTAGGTAGCTCACCAACAAGTTTCACCCCAACAACTTCAGGAACTGGGAAATATGAAGGCTGTCCAAGCATACCAGCTTCCGCCTCAATACCACCAACACCCCAACCAAGTACACCGATACCATTAATCATCGTTGTATGAGAGTCAGTACCAACAAGTGTATCAGGGAATGCTTCAAAATCTCCTTCTGTTGTTTCATTTGCAATTACAACATCAGCAAGATATTCTAAGTTTACTTGGTGAACGATACCTGTCGCAGGTGGAACAGCACGATAGTTATCAAATGCTTTTTGTGCCCAACTTAAGAATTGGTAACGTTCTGCGTTTCTTTCAAATTCTAAAACCATATTTGCATCTAGTGCATCTGGTGTGCCATATTTATCAACTTGTACAGAGTGGTCAATAACAAGATCAACTGGTTTTTCAGGGTTGATCATATCTGGATCTCCACCCATATCAGCCATAGCTTTTCTTAAAGAAGCTAAGTCTACAACTGCTGGTACACCTGTAAAGTCTTGAAGGATAACACGTGAAGGTTTAAATGGTACATCCACTTCCTTCACATCTGCTGTTCCCCATTTTGCTAAGTTTTCAACATGCTCTTTTGTAATTACACGACCGTCATATTGACGTAGTACAGATTCAAGTAGGACTTTAATAGAATATGGTAATTTAGATACCTGTCCTATACCTGCATTTTCAAGTGCTGCTAAGTCATAGTAATGATAACGTTTCCCATCTACATCAAATGATTTACGGGAATTAAACACATCATTTTTCGCCATAGTATTACCCCCTAATTCGAACTACAAAGTACTATAATACCACTTAATGGTAATCAATCGAAAAGTTTGAATTTTTACCCATCCTCACTTTTCTCACAATTTCTATAATAATACAACATTCAACATAAGTAAATAACAAGAAAGTTATTGTTATTGATAAGTTTTTCTTATGGTATTTCTAATAAATGATACGATAAACATAAAAACACCGCAATTGAGAGAGGTTATCAATTACGGTGTGAAATGCACTTCATTTAATTATTATATTAAGAAAATAAACCAATCGCGTTTAATTGACTTTTTTCGACTTTTTTAGCCCTATTTTTATTTTTCTGATTGCACTTGGCTTGTGATGGCATCCAAATCCGTTTGAAATTTAAGCAATTGCTCTTTTTGATGCTCAGATGCAACTTCTAAAGCATTTTGGATTTGTTCATAAGTTTCTGCTATTTCTTGAGACAGATGTTTGAGTTGTTGGCCATACGTACTAGCATGTTTATCTATTACATGATACTGTTCTTCTACATCTTCCATACTTTGTTGGGCTGCTTGAAATGCTTGCTGTTTATTTTTATGATAAGGCATAACTTGTTTTCACCTCTTTTGCTTTTCTTACAATTAAATTGTTCAGAGTGAGGATAAAATATACCGTATAAAAAATGGGGATTCTTTCATCCTATAAACAAAAGGAGGGAAATGAAAAAATGAATAAAAATGATGGTAAAGATATGAGAAAAAACGCTCCAAAAGGGGATAACCCAGGACAACCTGAGCCTTTAAGTGGCTCTAAGAAAGTAAAGAATAGAAATCATTCAAGACAAAAGAATCACTCTCATCATGATATGTAGAAGTTTGTTCGATACAATTGAATAAATGATCAAAATAAAAACCTTAATGAAATAACTCTGCATTCTTGAAATGAGTTCGGTATTGTACCGGACTCATTTTACCTTATCCCCGGACTGTTATTAATAAAAATAATACATCATTCATTTCCTTAACTTGATTAAGTAGCTTCATACAAATATATTTTATAAACTGTAGTTCTTGTACAGTTATCATCAATTATGGAAGAAAATATAATTTCCACATTAACATTTAAAAAAATCGATTGTACGATTCACATTATTTGTGTATACGCATACATTATCATACTGGGGTGATATGTATGAATATGGAGTGGCAGAGTTGGTTTGAAAGCATGTTTCTTGATCCGTTAACATCTTTTTTAGACGAGTCTATCTTTCGTATCGATGTATTTGATACAGAATCAGCTTATATAATTGAAGCCTTAATTGAAGAGGATCGTTATCATCATGTGCAAGTTATACCAACGGGAGATGAGCTTATTATCAGTGCTGTTGCAAAAAGTGATGGTGGAACATATAGCAGAAAACTTATGCTTCCTCATATTACAACTCCACTACGAATCGTTCACCAGCATTCTATTTTGGAAATTTTCATAGACAAATAATGATGCAATATTTAGTTGACATAATAAAATTATGTGAACCTTTTATCGTCTCAGGATTCGAACTAAAATAAACAAATTTACAATATGATAACTCCTGCATGGATATACTAAAATCTATTTTAACTTAAAGAAAAACGCCCGCGTAACAAAAGGGCGTTTTCTTTATCTTTATTTTAGTTTATTTAACATATCCTCAGTCATTCTTGCGAGATCATACTCTGCTTTAAATCCCCATTCTTCTTTTGCGGCTGAAGCGTCAATGGCATTTGGCCAACTATCAGCGATTGATTGGCGAACTGGATCGACATCATACGTTAAGACGAATTCTGGTATATGCTTACGGATTTCAGCAGCGATTTGCTCCGGTTCAAAACTCATTGCTGTCACATTAAATGAATTACGATGTAATAATTTTGCTGGATCAGCCTCCATAAGGTTGACTATCGCATTTAAGGCATCAGGCATATACATCATATCCATATAGGTACCTTTTGCAATATAAGAAGTATACGCTTTGTTTTTCATCGCTTCGTAATAAATCTCCACAGCATAATCGGTCGTTCCGCCTCCTGGAGGTGTTACGTAAGAAACTAATCCTGGGAATCGTAAACCGCGTGTATCCACACCAAATTTATGATAGTAATAATCAGAAAGGAGCTCTCCAGAAACTTTATTTACGCCGTACATTGTTGTTGGTCGGCAAATCGTATCTTGTGGTGTAAGGTCTTTTGGTGTAGAAGGTCCAAAAGCGCCAATGGAACTTGGTGTAAAGAATTGCGCACCCGTTTCTCTTGCTGCTTCAAGTGCGTTCATCAATCCACCCATATTTAAATTCCAAGCAAACACTGGATTTGCTTCAGCTGTTGCTGATAATAAGGCAGCCATATGAATAATAGAATCAACTTGATGCTTTTTCGCCACTTCTAACATCGTTTTTCCATCTGTAACGTCTACCATTTCAAAAGGTCCTGATGTAGCTGCCTCTGAGTCATTGCTTCTAATATCTGTTGCAATGACATGGTCCGTTCCATAGATTTCTCTTAATTTCAGTGTTAACTCTGAGCCAATCTGGCCAAGTGCACCAGTAATCATAATTTTTTTCATTTTTTCTCCTACCCTTTTCAACCCTCTCTAAAGGGGTGATTTTATATAATCTCTAATTCTTTTCCTACCGTTTCATATATAGTTAATGCTTGATCTAGCATTTCTTTCGTATGTGCAGCAGATGGCATATTACGTACACGACCTGTTCCTCTTGGTACCGTTGGGAATACGATGGACTTTGCATACACTCCAGCTTCATTAAGTTTCTTACTAAATTCTTGCGTCTTCACTTCATCCCCAATGATACAAGGTGTAATCGGTGTTTCACTTTCACCGATATTAAAGCCTAATTTCTTTAAGCCTGCTTTTAAGTATTCACTGTTTTCCCATAACTTTTCATTGAGCGCTGTGCTCTCCATTAACATCTCAATCGCTTTTTTACTTGCAGCAGCATCAGCAGGTGTAACAGATGTAGAAAATAAGAAAGGTCTACTTCTCACCTTTAACCAATCGATTAATTGTTGTTTACCAGCTACATAACCACCAACTACTCCGATTGCCTTCGATAATGTACCAATTTGGAAATCCACTTTATCAGAAAGACCAAAATGTTTTACCGTACCAGCACCTTTACCTAATACACCAGAACCGTGAGCATCATCTACATATGTTATTAGATCAAACTCTTCAGCGATTTTAACGATTTCTGGTAATTTAGCAATATCACCATCCATTGAAAATACGCCATCTGTAATGACCATTACTTTATTGTATTGCCCAGATTCTGTTGCTTCCTTTGCTTTTGCTCTAAGATCGTCCATATCAGAATGATTAAATCGAATGATTTTTGCTTTGGATAAACGGCAACCGTCAATAATTGAAGCATGATTAAGCTCATCTGAAAGGATGGCATCATTTTTATCCATAACTGCAGAAATCGCCGCCATATTACAATTGAATCCAGATTGATAAGCAATTGCTGCCTCTGTATGCTTGAATTTTGCAAGTGTTTCTTCAAGCTCTACATGGATTTGCAACGTACCATTAATCGTCCTAACTGCCCCTGCACCAACACCATATTTATCAATCGCTTCTTTAGCAATTGTTCTTAACGTATCATTTGTTGCTAAACCTAAATAATTGTTCGAAGATAAGTTAATTAACTCTTTCCCGTTAATTTTAATGATTGGACCATTCGCACTTTCTAACGGGTCAATTTCGTTATATAATCCTTTATCTTTTAAATCCTCAAGATTTTCACTTAAAAATTGATTTAGAATATTGCTTGACATATTCCTTTTCCTCCTAGTGTTTCATCTTCATTTTCTTTTCAAAATAGACAACTGTCCTCTGTAAAAATACAACTATTTTCTAGTTATACATTTGCTATGTATAGGTTTTACAAATTATACTTTACCACATTTTAAATAATTGTACACATATAGAGGACATATTTTCAAAAGAACTTTATTAGTTAATTTACCCATCTTACTTAAAAAATGTTCAAATTTAATGGAAACGTTTAGATTTTCTGAGCATTTATAACAGATTTCAAATAGGTCTATGCTATGATGGAAACATTAATTATTACATAATGGAGGCATTTATTATGAAAATAGCTGCATTTGTCGGAAGCAATCGCAAAGAATCAATTAATAAAAAGTTAGCCTTATTAATGAAAGAACGTTATAAAGAAGAGCTCGAGATAGATATCCTCCCTCTTGAAGTATTACCGATGTATAATCAAGATGATGAACTTACACCGCCAGCGTCCGTTTTAGAAATTCGCCAAAGAATTAAAGATAGTGATGGGTTATTATTTTTAACCCCTGAATATAATCACTCCATTCCTGCCTTTTTAAAGAACGCCATTGATTGGTTTTCAAGAGTGGAAAAAGTTATGGTCAATAAACCTGCGATGATTGTTGGTGCAACGCCTGGTGCAATGGGAACAGTAAAAGCGCAAATGCACTTGCGTCAAATACTCAACTCAGCTGGAGTCGGCGCTGTCACGCTTCCAGGAAATGAAGTTTTTATCGGTACCGTCCTTGATAAAGTAAATGAACAAGGAGAACTTGTACACGAACAAACTTTAGATTTCTTAGATCAGGTTGTAATCAATTTTATTAACTGGTCAGAAAAAGTAAAATAACATTCACTTCCATTATTAGATTAAACATATAAAAATCCGTAATGTCCCAAACAACGCTAATGTTTTTGAGACATTACGGATTTTATATTTGTATAAAATTCAAACTCTTTTATCAACTAGAATCCCCATTCAAAGTGTAATTGATAATCCCCTTCCGTTTTCAATATTCTTTCACACATTGATATCATGTAACATATTAGTATAGTGGTGATTAAAAAACTAAAATTATTACACACTCAACGAAGGTATATTACCGGAAATGTCGAAACTATATTTATACACAATCCTTATTTATAATTATTATAAAAAAGTATTGATTTTCGAATGAGAAGTGTTATTATTAATATATATCGTTAATATGTTAGTCATTCTCATATTTCGTTTATTTTTCACTTTTTCTCATATGCCTTTAAGTTCTACTTAAAGGCATTCTCTACAATTACATCATTATAAATGAGGGTTATAGCATGAACAAAGACCAAATAGAAAGCTTAATTCCCTTATTAAAAGAAAAAAATTTAAGGGTTACACCACAAAGAATACAAATTTTAACGACACTGATTGACATGAATGGACATCCAACAGCTGAAGACATTCAAAAAAGAATCCCTATCATTAGTCTCGCTACCATTTACAATAACTTAAAACTATTTGTTGAATTAGGAATCATTAATGAGCTACCTTATGGCAATGGATTAAGTCGCTTTGAATTTAGTCAGTCCAATCATTATCACGTTATCTGTGAATCATGTGGAAAAATTGCAGATATTAACTATCCGGAACTTACAGAAATTGAAGAAATGGTAGCTAATCTTACAGGTTTTTCCGTCAATAAACACAATATGGAAGTGTATGGGAAATGCCAAGAATGCATAGAGAAAGGATGATTCCGATGAAAAAAGAAGATAAAATTTGCCCAGTATGTAAAACAAAATTGATTAAATTAAAGCATAGTACAATTTGCGCTTGTGGTAATAAGATTATGAAAGATAAAATTCCATCATAAAAAAGCCATCAATATAGATGACTTTTCTCTATGACGACTATAATCTCGGGTCGACTTCATCTCCTTCGAGGGCAAGTATAGCGACAATACATTCATGAATTCGACCTATTTCTTCTTGCTTTACAAAGCGATTTAACGCCTCTATCCCTAAGGAAAATTCTTGTAAAGCTAATTTTTGTTTACGTTTCGTGTTTCTTTTCTTCAACCGCTCTAAGTATTTCTCTTCTAAATAATCCATGCCATATATGATTTGTAAATACTTTCTTCCCCTTACCTTTAACGCCGGTTGTAACAGCTTCCCTTTTTCCCATACGGTAAACTGGTTGGGTTTAACAACCATTCCTTCATGCCCTTCTTCTGTCATTTCTTTCCACCAACTAATTACTTGCTCCCAATCCGATTCATCTTCAATTAGTAAATATTCAGTAGGCCTAAAAATACTACATACGTTGGATAGTTCTTCCACATGAGTCATATGCCATGTATGGGGTTTTTCGTGATATACTCTTCCACTATGTGCTAGGATATGAAATGGAGCTATCACAATGCGATCTATGTCTGAAACTTCCCAGCAATACTTTTCATACACTTTTTGAAAACTTTCTGCACGTTCTAACTTCTCTTCATTTTCTTTTAACCACTGGTTCTCAACCAATGCTTCACTTAGTGCTTTATCCAAGATTTTTCGGTCTAAGATTGCACTTTCAGCTACAAGATTATATTGTTTATTGATTAAATCTTGTGCCTTTAAATTCCACGGCATGATCTCACAATCCAGTAATACAAAGTCTGTTTCGTACTTATCAAAATAGTCATTTTTCTTTAAACTAGATTGAATAACCGTTAATATTCGCTCTTCTATATCCTTTTTAAAAAAGCGCTTCCCACTTCTTGAATATATCGCACCTAAATTCCTAATCCCAGTATAGTTTAATGCTACTTCCTCATTCTTAAAAATGAGTAAAATCCCCCGTGAACCCATATGCTTTTTCTCAACAATAAGTTGATTAACACCATAATCCCGATAATATTTAAAAGCCTCTACTGGATGTTCTAAATAATCTGGCAACTGACTCGGAATAGGAACAGGACTCATAGTTGGAGGGAGATAAACCAGTTGACCAAAATGGGTATCGGCTGTAGATAACGAACCAATGACTGGTTTGACATACTTACCTTTCACACTTACATCTTCGAATTCTTCCATTTGTATGCGATAACCTTCAATAAGCGCTTGTATATTAGGGGGTTGCAACCTCTTGCTCTTCCATTCTATAATTGGGTTATGCTCTACACCGTTATAATTTTTGAGAGCATCCACCGCGACAAATGACTTCTCGGGATATCGATAGGCTGTTAATTTCCCTCCAAATACGACACCTTGATCAATATTAATCGTAGAGTTGATAGTAGTCGGATATGGTCTCGGATCATGCCCCCATATTATGGTCATATGACCTGTATGATGATGATACCATTCATCTCTTATGGGAATACCATCTTTCATGCGACTTGATGATTCACCGTATCGACAATAATCCGATATTTGTTGGGATTTTTTACCTATATACTCATCTTTAATCCCTGCATGCGTGCATACAAGCATCGGCACACCTTCATCCTCGATTATATAATGTGCCGGAGCATTTCCTAAAAACTGAATGAACTCATCCTTCAGTCGTTTTTGCTCTTCTTCTGAATAGGTAGCTAACCATTGATTGATTTCTTTAGCCGTCAATTCGTCACCATGTTGCAAAGTGACTTGATTTCCTTTTAACCATCTGTAGATTTTCCAACCATGATTACTATCAATCATATAAGCTAAGTTATTATTGACATGATTTTTAAAAAATAAAAGCGTTTCTAAAGAGCGCGGTCCTCGACTCATAATATCACCTAGTGATAAAAACTTTCTCCCAAAGGGATGAGTATAGAGCCCTTGTTCATTTTCTTCATAACCTAACTTCTCTAATAATTGTAATAGCTCAGTATAACAACCATGAATATCACCAATGATATCAATTCCTGCTCCCACATCAATAGGAGGAACTTCATCCATTCGTGCTATTTCAACAGAGTGATTCAATTCTTTTATCATATGAAGTTGATGATAACCTTCTGTTTTTAAATAACGCTTATTATATTGGAACCTTTTCATTTGTTGTTTAATGCGTTTTGAACCCCTTGGGAATATTCGTTCGTTATCTCTCATTAATAATGTATCTAAATCGATATCTAGCACAATTGCGCTTATCGGTAAATGATGGCGATGTGCAATGGAAATCAATTTTTTGCGATCATCACTATTTATATTAGTCGCATCAATGAAACTACATTTATTTAAACGACATCTTGCTTGTAGGGTTGATTCTAGTAGTTCAAATGCCTCTTTAGAAATCATTTGATACTGTTCAAATAAGATCTGCCCCACCTTGTTATTACTGCTTTCAACTGAGGTGTACTCTTGATCTGCAACTATTTTTCTATATTTATCTGAACTTAAAACTTCTGAGTCTCTTATTTGTCCGCTATCGATCCAGTTCTGCAATAATGTTGTTTTACCACTACCAGAAGGCCCAACAAGTAAAATGACACCAGCGTTAGGAATTGTGATTCTTCTCCTCATACCATCACCTCTTTTTCGAAAACGACTATTTGAGTCGGCGCACCTCGTTCATGATCTATATCACCTATACTAGAAATGCTTGCCTTATATGCATACATAGCAGTCATCTTCTCAACCCATGCATGTAATTCTGCTCTTGTCCATTCAAAGCGATGATCATAATGGCGCATGGATTCACCAAGTTGATAAAGTGTATTATATTCTTTATTCGGTGTTGTAATAATACAAACCGCAGGCTTATACTCTTGAAAAATAAGTTGCATGGCCGTTTGCAATTTTTCTTCGGCAATATGTTCAATCACTTCACATAAAATAAAGACGTCTTTATTCTTTAGTCCATCATCATAATAAAATACCGAACCCCATTTTTGCATTGGCATTAAGAAGCCCGGATTTTCGGCAGCTTTTGCATATCTTTTTGTCGCCTTTACCGTTTCTCGTTCACTTGGTTCAACTGCGATTATTTCACTCACATTTGGTAAAAAACCTAATCTAGTACTAAGTTTTCCTTCTCCACTCCCCATATCTATTATCTTTCTAAGATGAGGTTTAGATTGAATGATCTCGATTATCTTTTCATAACGTAGTTGGTTTAGTCCTTTTTGCTTCTTTTCCTTTTCAACCTTTGTGTGTTCGGTTATATTGTCGCCTAAGAGCCCTTTATACTTTAAGGCACGTTTATAAATCCATTCTTTTTGAGGATGATCATCTAGCCAACCTTCTCCGAAACGCTGAAGCTTTTCCGCCTCTTTTTCATCAATATAATAGTGCTTATAATTATCAATAACTGGAATGAGAATAAATAACTGCCTTAACCCCTTTTGTAACGTTGTCTCACCTGTAACAGTTACATAAAGAGGACTGTTTTTCGTTTCAGATTGCACAGATAAGCTAAATCCAAGCGGTGAAAACAACTCCCGAAGATTCTCTACAGAAAGGTCTGTATTTACTGGACCAAATGAATAAGAAAATTGAAATACCTGCCCCACATATGATAAATATTCTTCCTTAGGTAAGCCATTTAGGGCTGTCGCAAGAGGAGAGCGTATGAGCGATAAAAACAAACTACTAACTGCAAATTCACGGTCATTAATATAATGTGTAATATCTAACTTCTCTCCACTATCCCTTAATAAACTTATAGCATCCAAAACGACGTATATCGTTACTTTCACCTCATTGGGAGTAAAGGATTGATAAAAGAGACGTACTTTATGCCCTTTATGCTCTCTTTCATAAAGACGTTCAGGGTGTTTAGCCAATAAAAAAGAAAGGACATTCGCTCCTTCTCCTTTTGCATGAATCGTTAATTGCATAACAATCCCCCTTTTATATGTATTTAAACCATATTATACCACCAGCCATTCCTCAAAAGGAATTTTTCTTTTATAGATAAATATCGCCTCTCCACTAGTTAAACATCGAGAAATCTAGTATGATTATTAAATGATTATGAAGAAATGAGGATTACAAAATGAGTTTACTTACAGTTGATCATCTTAGTCATACTTTTGGCGATCGAACATTATTTAAGGACGTGTCTTTTCGTTTATTAGCAGAAGATCACGTAGGGTTAGTTGGAGCGAACGGGGTAGGTAAATCTACTTTAATGAATATTATTACAGGGCAACTTATTCACGATGGGGGCAAAGTGGAATGGACACCTAATGTTCAATATGGGTATCTGGATCAACATACTGTTTTAACCCCTGGAAAAACGATGCGCGATGCATTAAGAGATGCCTTTCTACCATTATATAAAAAAGAAGAAGAATTAAATGAAGTCACAGCGAAGATGGCAGATGCCACACCAGAAGAATTAGAAGTTTTGCTAGAGCAAATGGGAGAAATTCAAGATACACTAGAAGCAGGCGGATTTTATTCAATCGACTTAAAAATAGACGATGCCGCAAGAGGATTGGGATTAGATGCAATAGGTTTGGATAGAGATGTCGCAGCACTTAGCGGTGGGCAAAGAACAAAAGTCTTACTTGCTAAACTATTGCTTGAGCAACCTCAAGTTTTACTCTTAGATGAACCAACAAACTATTTAGATGTTGAACATATAGACTGGTTATCCAACTATTTAAAAGAATATCCGTATGCCTTCATTTTAATCTCGCATGATACTGAATTTATGAACGGTGTCTCAAATGTTATTTTTCATCTAGAATTCTCTAAACTTACTCGCTATACGGCTAGTTATGAAAAATTCTTAGAACTGGCAGAAATCAATAAAAATCAACATATCCAAGCATATGAAAAGCAACAGGAATTCATCAAGAAACAAGAAGATTTTATCGCAAAAAACAAGGCGAGATATTCAACCACAGGTCGTGCAAAAAGTAGGCAAAAGCAATTAAACCGGATGGAGAGAATTGATCGTCCTGAAACAGCCGCTAAACCTACTTTCGAATTTAAAGAGTCGAGGGCTAGTAGCCGTTATGTGTTTGAAGGCGAGAATTTTGAAATTGGTTATACACATGCCCTATTGCCAAAAATGTCAATTACGATTGAAAAAGGGGATCGCATTGCCATAGTTGGTTGTAACGGTGTCGGAAAATCTACCCTCTTAAAAACAATGCTTGGAAAAATCCCAGCGATTAGCGGAAAAATTGAAAGAGGTGACTTCCTCTACCCTTCCTATTTCGAACAGGAAGTGAAAGGCGAGCAAATTACACCCATAGATGATGTATGGAACGAGTTCCCAGCGATGGATCAGCATCAGGTACGTGCAGCTCTCGCTAAATGCGGGCTAAAAAATGAACATATTTCAAGACCAATGAACCAACTAAGTGGGGGAGAACAAGCGAAAGTACGTCTTTGCAAGTTAATGATGAACGAAAGCAATTGGCTGCTGTTTGACGAACCAACAAACCACTTAGATATTACTGCGAAAGAAGAATTAAAAAGAGCCTTAAAAGCATACAAAGGCACCATTGTCCTCGTTTGCCACGAACCCGATTTTTACGAAGATTGGGTCACAAAAGTGTGGAATGTAGAAGAGTGGTCAGACGCAATGAAATAGAAATATAAACAAGCAAGGTTCCTTTATTCTTTACTAGAGGAACCTTGCTTTTTATCAGTTATTTATTCTTCATATATCATTTTCTTCGTCATACCACCATCTACAGTAATATTCTCTCCGTTCACAAAGTTATTTTCTGGATCTGTTAAGTAAAGACAGGCTTTAGCTATATCAGCTACCGTCCCGACTCTCCTTGAAGGGTGCTGATGATGATCAACTTCTCGCAGTTCCGCCTTCTCATTCGTCTCAATCCACCCTGGCGAAATACAATTAACCGTAATGTGATAATCTGCTAGGGAAAGAGCTAATGCATGAGTTAAACTAACAATGCCACCTTTTGAAGCAGCATAGGCTTCTGAATTGACTTCAGACATCATCGAACGAGTAGAAGCCATATTTACAACTGCTCCACCAGTTTCGTTATTTTTCATATATTTCGCCGCTTCTTTCGTGGCTAGAAATACGCTTCTTACATTTGTATTGATGACACGATCCCATTCGTCTAATGTTAATTCGAACAAAGGTTTAAAGACAGATACACCAGCATTATTAATGAGAATATCTACTTGTCCATACTTCTCGATTGTTTGTTCTAATAATCGTTGAATGTCTGCTTCTTCTTGGACATTTATCTGAAGGCAATCAAGCCCCTTTGCTTCAAGCGCAGCAAAGTTAGAATCATCCCAATCAGCCACTACTACGTTGGCACCTTCCCGCCTATAAGCGAGTGCAACCCCTTGACCAATTCCATTTCCTGCACCAGTGACAATAACTGTTTTATTTATAAACTTCATTCACATCTCACCCCATCTAATTCAATTGACTTGCCTTTATTTTAGTTAAAAAGAAAAAGAGATGCCAGTATCAGCACCTCAGTCATCAATCAAACGATAAATCAAACACTACTATTGTACATAAAACGAGCGAATAACTGTTCTTTCATAAGGGGCCCCTTGAAGTGTTTTACCTTTTATATCAATAGTCATATTATAAACACCACTACTTAACTTAGCATTAAATTGGCCAATTGACCCATTAAGCGAAGTGTTTTGTACATCTAAAGGTGCCACTACTGTATTGCCGTTCTTATCCACTAATTTCGTATTCATTGTGATAGATTGTATATTGTTGTTTGATTGTAGGGAGAAAGCAACTGGATCCTTTGAGAAAAGTGGATTCATCTTTAGTTCTAGATTATTTTTCCCTTCATGGGTAACATTCATCACATAGGCATTATCTTTCTTATTAGATGTTAGTTGCACTTGCCAACGGCCTGTTTCAGATATAATGCCAGTAAAACTATGTGCTGCTGCCCCATTAAATATTTCTGCACTTTTAGGTGATGAAGCGTAACTTTGATACTCTTTTCCAGTTGGCGAGATTAATCTAACTTTAACATCCTTCGTTGATGTCCAGATTTGTATGTTTTTAAGTTGTTCATCCACATGAAAGGATTGTTTATAAAGGGCATTCCCTTGCCATTCGCCACCGTGGGTATAGGAGGAAATATCTTCAGACATAAATGTGTCGCTACTTTTTACATCATCCGTTTTCAATCCGGCTACAGATGATGTACGCAAATATGGTTCAATTCTAGAAAATACAGCGGAGCCCATACGAATTTTATCATGATCGAGAGAGGTGTCATTAAAGAGATGTGTACCATATGGTAATCTTGTACTCCAATCATTAACTAAACCATCATTTTCACCTTCAGAGGATAAGTATTGGCCACCCATCCATAAAGCGGACATTGACGGTCCCTTATTTGTCCCGGAAACAGTGTAATACTTATTCTTCGTTGCATTAGAATGATGATCAGTTATTGAGCGAAAGTGAGCCATTTCACCTACCTGTAAAGAAAAGGTCCCATCATCCTTTTGCCCTAACAACGTACCTAACCACCCTGCCCACCAACTATAAGCAAGGTCAGCCAAATGTGAACCATGATGAGGGGAACCTAATGTAATGACTCGACCAACATATGCGTGTGCACCATAATGAATGAGGGCCGCTTGTGTATCTGGCCCACCTTTACTGTGAGCGACAATATTTAATTTTCTCCCTTGAAAATGCGCGGAAATATCAGCAAGCATCGAAGCGAGAAGTTCACCGTTATCAAATTGGCTTGCCGAACCTTCCCCTGCCGCATCATGCAATTGTAAAAACACAGTTTGATAACCAGATTCATACGCTTTTGTATACATATCATTTACACCATGATATTCCGTTTCTTCATACCAACTAGTTGAACTACCATTTTTTCCTTGAACAAAGACAATCGGGGGTTTACTTGTATCTAAATTCGGTGGTACACTTCCGAGAAACCATTCTCCCGGCGTGAATACTTCTCCTGGTGGCTTAAGCTTTCCTTGAGGCGTAATCGTTTTAGCAGCAAATACTTGAGAGGTTGTTAACATAAATAGCGTGACGATGGCAATACAAGCGACCATTTTTTTCACTTCACATTCCTCCCTCTAATCAGGTTGAAAGCAAAAATTGCTCCCTTAAAAGGGTTATGCAAGAAATCCCCTTTTCCTCCTTTAATTTGTAAAAACACATCAAAAGATATAAAAAAAGTATGCAAGATACGAATAATATCCTACATACCTAAAACAATCATTATAATATAGATTCATATGTGTGCACATTTGCTCCATTTATAAACGGATTCGTTTGCGATTTTTGCAGGATGACTAATTGATGCATTGCCCTCGTACACACAGTATAGAATAAAAAGCGGTCCCTCTCTTTTTTATATTGTTCACCATCAGGGATAACAACAGCATCAAATTCAATCCCCTTTGCTAAATAAGATGGAATAATGGTAATTCCTTTTTGAAATTCCGTTGTTTTTTGATGGATAAGGTTCACATTGTTAAAATGAGGAAATAATTGACGGTAACACTCCTCACTTTGACTCGCACTCCTAGCAATGATCGCAATGGTTTCATGACCTAGCGAGACGGATCGACGAACGACATCTATGAGTATCGTTAGCGCTTCTTTCTCATCCACATTTTTGATAACGGGCTTTTCGCCACTTCGGTTAAAAGGAATGATATCTTCATTATTCAAAAGTAGACTTGAAGTAAATGTCGTAATCTCTTTTGTTGAACGATAACTTTGTCTTAATTGATAAACTGTAGCTTTTTCATTACTAAAAAGGACAGACTGATTGTCAGCGTGAAAGTGAATAGTTTGATTCACATCTCCCAATAACGTCCACTTACTATGCGGGAATAACTCTTTTAAATAGGCAAAGTGAAAGGGTGAATAATCCTGTGCTTCGTCAATAAAAATATGACGTACAGACGTATGACCATCTTCCTTTAGTAATTGTTGTTTTAAATATAAATAGGGTACCACATCTTCATACAGCATATCACCAGATACAGTTGCCTCTAATCCCGAATCATCTTTGTTACTTGTACGTAAAAACTCAACGTACATTGCAAGTATATCAACAAAATAGAAAGATTTGATTTGTTTCCGAAGTGGCTTAAGTCTCCTTTTTACAACCATTTTCATCAAATACGCTTGCTCAACTTCTGGTTGCATAAAGCCATCATTATCTATTTGCTGTGCCTTTTTATATGCTTGTAAATAATCTTCTTTATCAAGTAATTCTACTTCATTCTCAACCCATGCCTTTTTCCGTTCTGCTTTCTCCTTTTTCTTTATTATAGAAAGGATCCATTCTTGTATAAGTTGCAGTCTGTTCGCGATTGAGATATTACTTTCGTAAGAATAAAATTTCTCACCGATTTCATCGACAGTCAGCCATTTTTCATTATGAAAGGTGATATCACGGAAAATCATCCCTTCTATTAATAAATGGCTAATATATTGATCCATAGAAGATTTATAGGATAAAGAGGACTTATTTTCAATTTCCTGGACTCTTTTTTCACTTGAATCATTTTCTTGAAGAAGAAATTCTAATTGATCAAGCGGTGTTTCTATCGTAAGCTTTGCATCATACTTACTTTGAATGAAGTGCCAAAAAGTATCCTGCTTCATATTTTTCTCACCCAATTCTGGTAACACTTGAGAAACATAACTATTAAATAGCGGATTTGGCGAGAATAGCATGATATTTTCAGCATGTAATGATTTCCTATAATGATATAGTAGGTAAGCGATTCTTTGTAATGCTGCTGATGTTTTCCCACTACCTGCCACTCCTTGAACAATAATCAAATCGTCTTTCACATTGCGAATAATTGCATTTTGTTGCTTTTGAATCGTAGCAACAATACTTTTCATCTGTGCATTTGCGTGTCCACCTAACACTTCCTGCAGCACACTATCGCCAATCGTTAAACCCGTATCAAATAACCCTTCAATTTTCCCCTTTTTTATAATAAATTGACGCTTTAATAACATTTCTCCCATAATTGTTTCATAAGGGGTGTCATATTTTGCTTTTCCAGGTGTGTAATCGTAATACATACTCGCAACAGGTGACCGCCAATCATAAATAAGAAACTGCTCATCGTTTTCATCCATTAATGAGGCAACACCAATATATATGGATTCCTTTTCTTCCCCATCTTCCTTAAAATCAATTCTGCCAAAATAGGGTGAGTCTTTTTGTTTCGACAATATGTTGACATATTGATCGAGCATTCCCATTCGCCGTTCTCTTTCCCCTAATAATTCTGCTTGCTGCTTTACACTTTGAAATGTCTCAATTACATCGTCCATTTCCTCTAGGTTGACTGTCACATCATCCCAAAATCCTGTTTTTAATTGCTTTACATCCTTTTGTACGTGGTCGCGATTTTCTATATAAGCGACTTGCTTCTTAATCACTTCATGTATTATTCTATCAACCCTTTTTTGCTCTTCTTGTCGCTCTTGCATAGAATCACTCCTCGATAAAAAATTAGTTGACACATCTCAATATTTTTGGTATTATTATATTGGGTACTTTTACACAATAATAACAAACAGCCATACTTATGTATCATAGCATATTTTTTCAGTAAGTATCAATAGCTAAAAAATATTCATAATATTCAAATTATTTATAAAAGGTGGACATAATGAAATCTGATATTAGTGTTTTACGAATACCTATTCCTACTCCCACTCTTTGGCCATATACAACAACAAATAGCTACATCATTGGTAATAAAGAGGAAACTCTAATCATTGACACTGGTTATAATCAACCCATTACAAGAGAAACACTACATACAGCACTAAAAAAACATGAGCTTCCCATTCCGAAAGCGATTCTTCTCACCCATGGACATAAAGATCATTCACCTGGAGTGAAACAACTTCTTGATTGGCAAATACCTATATTTGCTCATCCACTTGAGGAGCCGGAAATCAGAAGGAATGTTCAAATTGATCACCTCCATTACCTTTCTGATCACGAAGAAATATCTATAGGCGATGAATCTCTGATCGCATTACATCTCCCAGGGCATTCTTCAGGCCATTTAAGCTTTTATTTACCTTCTAAGAAGATTTTAC
Organism: Cytobacillus sp. FSL R5-0569; assembly: GCF_038007265.1. Classification (NCBI taxonomy): domain Bacteria; kingdom Bacillati; phylum Bacillota; class Bacilli; order Caryophanales; family Bacillaceae; genus Cytobacillus; species Cytobacillus sp. FSL R5-0569. The sequence goes on along the minus strand of NZ_JBBOWW010000001.1, from coordinate 2,236,628 downwards.
TGGCAGGTGACAATTTAATAGAAAAGGGAACTTCTTGGATTGGTACACCAGATGGGAATATGAAAGATTATTTCATCACATTAGAAAAAATAAAATCATTATCCTTAACAATGGTTGGTCCTGGTCATGGCGATTGGATAAATAATCCATACGAACATATTGATTATGTACTGAATAGAAGGATACAGAGAGAAGAACAAATTTTACAAATTTTAAAAGAGAATGAGCCCCTGTTATTACACGAAATTACGAATAAGATATACGCTGGTCATATTCACCCCTCAAACAAAGTAGTGGCAGAAAAAACAACAGAAGCTCATTTAATTAAGTTGATAGAAGAAAGAAAGGTTATACAGAACAGAAATGCTTACTCAAGTTATTCATGAAGTTGCATCTAACCAACAAATTGCTTTTTCAAGTGAACGGATAGTCGGGTGTATGAGTTTAATTTCACCCTTCTCATATGCATGCAAAGCATCTTTTGGATATATCCACCTGGCTTCTGCCACTTCATAAGGATCAGGAATTGGTTGTTGCCGTTTTGGAAGACGCGTAATAAAGAAACGTGTATCAAAACGTATTGGACTTTTTGCTGGTGTCGTTTTATGGCCGATATATGTGAAGCAGCGACAATCTAGCGCGGCTTCTTTTTCTTTTAATAACTCGATAAAACTTATTTCCTTTTTTAAGAGCCTTTTCCTATCGTTCAAACTTTCTTCTCTTTGAAATGAGAGCGGCTCCCCTGTTCTATCACATCCAAGGAAAACTCCAATTTCTTCATAGACTTCTCTTGCGGCAGCAACATAATAAGCTAAAGGGATATTTGCCTGATCTGTTGGAGCAATTAATCTATTAGATAGCAGTGAGTCTTTCTCATCCACTGCGCCACCAGGAAAAACATAATGCCCAGCAAGAAATTTCATTGTTGCTGGGCGTTTCGTCATATATACTTGTCCTTGTGGATTGATTAATAAGACTGTCGCCGCTGGCTTAGGAATAGTTTCCATGTATAAGTCACACCTTTTTAGAAGAATATCATCTTATTCATTTATACTTCTCTAACGCTAGCAAAATTCCTCTAACTTCTAGCTAACAATTATTCTCTTATTTGTCCATTGCCTTCAATAAAATATTTACTTGATGTTAATGCTTTTAATCCCATTGGTCCACGCACATGCATTTTTTGTGTGCTAATGCCAATCTCAGCGCCAAAACCAAATTCAAATCCATCTGTAAATCTTGTTGAAGCATTATGATAAACAGCAGCAGCATCTACATGATTCATAAAGGTTGCTGCACGACTATTATTTTCAGTTATAATTGCTTCTGAATGCTTTGTCCCATATTGACGAATATGAGTAATGGCGTCTTCAACAGAGGCAACTGTTTTAACGCTCATTTTTAAGCAAAGAAACTCACTGTGAAAATCTTCTGTAGTGGCTAATTCGATGTGAGGAAGAAAGGCTTTCACATATTGATCACCAACCATTTCAATTCCCTCGTTCTCCATGTAAGCTAAAAATTCTTCCCCGTATTTTTCCAACCAATGAGTATGAATCAAAAGAGATTCGATACTATTGCAAACAGAAGGTCTTTGTTTCTTCGCATTTAATACTACTTTCTTCGCCATTTCTAATTCCGCAAACTCATCAATATACATATGGCAATTGCCTGCGCCTGTTTCAATAACCGGCACGGATGCCTCACGTACAACAGTATCAATCAATCCTTTTCCACCTCTAGGGATAAGCACATCGAGAAAAGTATGAAGATGAAATAATTCTTTGGCAGCTTCTCTACTCGTATCTTCAATTAATAAGACGCTATCAATTGGTAGCTCCGTCGATTGTAATGCCCGATGAACAGTTTGGACAAGCGCACGATTACTATGTAGAGCCGTTTTACTCCCTCGTAAAATTACACAATTATTTGTCTTTAAAGCTAGTGAAGCTGCATCAATAGTTACGTTAGGTCTTGCCTCGTAAATCATGCCTATAACACCCAGTGGGACTGACTTTTGTTGAATAAGTAGACCATTTTCTTTTTTTATTGTCTGCAATACACGATCTATAGGATCGTCAAGTTGTGCGATATCAGTGACCGCTTGTGCCATTGCTTTTATTCTAGACTCATCTAACATAAGACGATCAATCATACTGTCACTCATGTGGCCACGCGCCATCCTTATATCTTTTTCATTGGCTAAACGGATCTCCTCTTGATCTTCTATTAATTGATTGGCAATGGCCTTTAATGCTTGATTTTTTTCTGCTGTCGTAGCTCCATTTAAACGATAGCTCGCTTTTTTTGCTAACTTACCTTTTTCATATACTTCACTTGTCATTTCCCTTCACTCCTATTCGATTCCAAAACTAATTTATCACGATGAATCACTTCTTTAATTCGGTTTTTCTCATGTGCTGTTTGCGTAAGATATTGACTAGAACAACTTACTTCTCCCCTAGCAATTAGTTGATTTTCAAACCTCACTTCAACAACCTCACCCGAAAGAAAACTTCCATCAATTTTAACAATTCCAGGTGATAATAGACTGCCACCACCATGCACAAGTGCTTTTTCGGCACCTTTATCCACATAGATTTTTCCTTTGACCGTTGAATGAAGGGCAATCCATTGCCGTTTCGTATTAATCTTTTTCATTTGCTGATTAGAAAGATATGTACCGTCTCCAGTTCCATTAAGGATGCTTATAAGTTTGTCTTCACCTTTACCAGTACCGATAAAAACCGGAACATTTAATTCCATAGCTGTTTTAGCAGCATTCAACTTTGAGTACATGCCGCCAGTACCAACTTTAGAGCCCGCACCGTCTGTCGCTTTCATTTGCACATCAGTAATTTCATTTAAGAAGTCAATTCGGCTGGCATTTGGGTACTTAAACGGGTTTTGATCATATAAGCCATTAATATCTGTTAAAATTACAAGTAAATCAGCATGAACAAGCCCGCTAACGAGTGCTGATAACATATCATTATCCCCGAAAGTCAATTCCTCAATAGAAACAGTGTCATTTTCGTTAATAATCGGTATGACTTTACGATCTAACAGTTCCATAATCGTATCGTACGCATTTCTAAAGCGGACTTGATTGTTAAAGTCGGATCGAGTCAGTAAAATTTGCGCTGCCAAGGTGTCAAATTTTAATAAAGCTTCCATGTAACTTTGAATTAATAATCCTTGACCGATAGCAGCCGAAGCTTGTTTCCCTTTTAATGTAATGGGACGGGAAGAATAACCTAGTTTTCTAAAACCTGCTGCTACTGCTCCCGAGGATACGACAATCACTTCATGGCCCATCTTCTGTATTTTTGCAATTGCTAATATATGATCGGTAAATTTATAGCGGTCAATCTCTCCCCTTTCATTCGTTAATGAACTGCTGCCAATTTTAACGATCATTCTTTTCTTCCCCATATGATTCATTCCTTTTAAGAGCGCGAACACCCATGTAGTGATGTCTCAGTCTAGTTTTTTAAAAGATAAAAAAAACCTAACTCAAGCCTTAATACATAAGGACGAGTTAGGTTCGCGGTACCACCTTAATTGAATGCTCTCTTTTAAACATTCCACTTTATGAGTTAACGTCTCAATCACCGCTGATGGTTTTCACCAGACTATAGAGGCAGGTTCAATAGGTTGAAACATGGTGGAATCTTTCAGCTGATAAATTCCACTCTCTTTCATGCCAATCCCTATTTACTAGCCCTCTTTCAATCGTTCATTTATAATTTTGACTCTTTCTTCTATTAAAACGTTTCAGTATTACAACTATTATAGCAGAAATCTTTCTCATGAAAAGAAATATTTATCGTAGTAATGAAATATTACCACTTCATATGTAATATTCATCAAACACATCTTTTCTTCAACTTTTTTGATACTGTAGATGAAAAACAGTTGTTCTATTTTACGTGTTAGTTGAACCAAGAGAAACGCTCTTCCTATAAATGTCTTACCACATTAATAGAAGAGCTCATAAATGCTTTATCTGTTTTTCAGTTCTTTTTCATAAGGTGCAATAACTTGGCTGGATGAAAGTTCTGCTATTCTTTCTTGCGTATAGCCTAATGATTGTAGGACATAATCCGTATTTTCCCCTAGTTTTGGCGATGCCGTTTTCACCTTAGGTGTAGATTTACTTAGCTGAAAAGGTAGTCTTGGGAGACGTAAATCTTCAATTGTATCATGTGTTACTTGTTCCCACATGTCGAGGGCTTCTGTCTGTTTTGCGTCAATGACTTCAGATATTTTTTTCACTTTGGAACTTGGGATACCTGCCGCGCTTAATTCCGTCACCCAATAATCAGCAGTTTCCCTTTGAAGTATCAGTTCTATTTTTTCTTTTAAGATGTATTGGTTTTCCACACGATTTTTATTATCTCTAAATCGCTGATCTGATAGCCACTCCATACTATTTAAAACCCGACATAATCTTTCAAATAGCGATTGATTAGAAATGCCAATCATGATATACGTATCGCTTGCCAAGTAAGCACCATAAGGAGCAAATGCCGTGTGACCAGAGCCGTTTTTCTGTGGTTCTTCTCCTGTCGCTAAAAAGGAAAGCATATGATAACTACTCCAAAATAAACCGGTTTCATATAAAGAAGTAGAAACAAATTGCCCTTCACCTGTATGCTTTCGATGCAAAAGTGCAGATAGAATACCAATCACACCCCACATTGCACTTCCTTGATCTAAAATAGAGACAGGTACTCTCGCTAATTCAGCGTCTTTGGCTCCATTGATACCCATGATACCTGTTTCAGCTTGAGCAATAGCATCATAGCCCGGTTGCAATTTTTGCGGCCCACTTTGGCCATATGCTGATAATGAACAATAGATGATTTGATTGTTTATTGCTTTCAATTTAGCATAACCTAATCCCATTTGCTCAGCTTTTCCCTGTCGGAAGTTCTCAACGAATACATCTGCCGATTCGACAAGATCATAAACGATTTGTTTCCCATCTTGTTTCTTAAGGTCGATGACAACCGACTCTTTATTTCGATTAATATGGAGAAAATATACACCTTCTCCACTCATAAATGGCCCCATTCCTCTGGCGTCATCTCCCGTACCCGGACGTTCAATTTTAATAATTTCTGCACCTAAGTCCGCTAGAATCATTGTTAAAGTTGGACCAGAAATATTGGTTGTGACATCAACGACTCTCATGCCTGCTAAAGGTCCCGTCATCCTTATCCCTCCCTGTAGTAAAAGAAATGGTACAAGTTAATAAGACCTTGGTAATCCTAATACATGCTGTCCGACAAAGCTTAATACTAAATTATTGGCAATTGGGGCAACCTTAAATAATCTCGCTTCTCTAAATTTACGTTCAATATTATATTCTTTGGCAAAACCATAGCCACCGTAAGTATCCATTGCCGCATTTCCAGCATTCCATGTCGCTTCGGAAGTAAGGTATTTAGCCATATTTGCTTCTGCACCGCAATTGACTCCCTCATCAAATAATTCAGCCGCCCTATCTCTCATTAGCTTTGCAGCTTCTATTTCCATAAATGCCTTAGCAATTGGAAATTGTACACCTTGATTCTTTCCAATAGGGCGATTGAATACTACACGTTCATTAGCATACTGTACTGAGCGATCTATAAAGTATAAACCATCTCCAACAGATTCTGAGGCAATTAATATTCTCTCCGCATTCATTCCACTAAGAACATATTTAAACCCTTTACCTTCTTCACCAATTAAGTTTTCTACAGGAATTTCCGCATTTTCAAAGAATACTTCTGTTGTCGCATGATTAATCATTGTATCAATCGGACGAATGGTTATTTTATCGCGTTGTTCTTTCATATCTAGTATGAATAAACTTAAGCCATCTGTTTTCTTCGTTACAGTTTCTTTCGGTGTTGTTCTTGCTAGAAGTAGCATTAAATCAGAATGCTCAGCTCTAGATGTCCAAATTTTTTGTCCGTTAACTATATATTTTTCTCCCTCTTTGTGGGCAAAAGTTTCAATACTAGTTGTATCACTGCCAGCTGTAGGTTCCGTAATCCCAAATGCTTGGAGTCTTGCTTCACCACTGGCGATTTTTGGGAGAAATCTCTGTTTTTGTTCTTCACTACCATGCCTTAATATTGCACCCATTGTATACATCTGTGCGTGGCAAGCACCCGCATTCCCGCCTGAGCGATTAATTTCTTCTAATACAATACTCGCTTCTGTCATTCCCAAACCAGCTCCGCCATATTGTTCTGGAATAAGAACTGAAAGCCACCCCTCATCTGTTAAGGCTTGAACGAAACTTGTTGGATATTCTTCCCTTTCATCCGTTTCTTGCCAATACGTTTCCGGAAATCTCTCACATAAACTTTTCACACTTTTTCTAATCATGTCATGTTCAGTATTGACTTTCGTCTGTGCCATTTTTACCCTCCTTTATTTTCCTTGCCATTGTGGTTTTCTTTTTTCATTAAAAGCATAAATTCCTTCTAAACGATCGTTAGAATTAGCACAACGATAATATGCTTCTAATTCTAGTGCGATTCCCGTAGATAAATCGCAATCTGCTCCTTTATTAACAACTTTCTTTAATGCCTTTAATGAAAGTGGCGCGTTCTCTGCAATTTCTGATGCCAACTTAATTGTCTCTTCTAATAAGCTTTCTTCTCGACAAACTTTATTCACGAGTCCATATGTCTCAGCTTCTGTAGCACTGATTCTTTTACCTGTAAATAAAATTTCTTTAGCTATTGCAAGTGGTAATACTCTTATGGCCATTTGTGTACCACCTATCCCTGGTATGAGACCGAGTTTCGCTTCAGGTAAACCGAATGAAGCGTTTTCATTTGCCGTGCGCATATCACAGCTTAATGCAATCTCCATACCACCGCCTAGCGCATAACCATTTACAGCACAAATAATAGGAAAAGGAAACTCACGAATTAATTCAGTCACTCTTTCAAAAATATCATGTTGTTTTTTCCAGTCACGTTGGCTCATTCCGTTTCGCTCTTTTAAATCAGCTCCAACACAAAAGCTTTTATCCCCCTCTGCAGTTAAAATAATGACTCGTAAATCTGGATCATATTTTAAGATTTCTAAACTTGATACGATTTCACTCGCCATTTTGGTGTTCAATGCATTCATTGATTGTGGACGGTTTAAACGTAAGATAGCAATTTGATTATGATGAGTTTTTTTTAGGTCAATCGTTTCATATGTCTCAACTTTCATTTATATCCTCCTTTTTTGCTATAAATGAGCATTTATTCCATACGCAATCATTGACATAGTTGCTCCTAATATTCTTGTTGGTTTAGTATGATTCATTAAAAGAAGTGGAGACGAATACCTGCTCATTTTTCGCCAAATGTTCGTAGATGTTCTTTGTGGAAATGCATCGTAACATTCATTCAATCATTAAAGGTTCCTTTAAATGATGTTTTTAATGGTTTGCTAGGAGTAACAACGAAGCTTCACGTTTTTTCTCACAAGTTGTCGTTCGTCTTCACCCTACTTATAAAAATGGTTATCTATAGGATACTGTATCCAATTTTCAATTGCAATATTTTTTAGAATTTTCTATTTACTTAATTGCTCATTAAGATGAGAGATCGCTGATTTGGGGATAATCACCCAATTGATAACATCTTCTCCCCATTGCCATACACTTTGGTGAAAACACCGACACTTACTTTCTTGGATATGCAGATGATAATAATAACAAGCATTAAAATATTTTCTATAACTGCTTGTTTCCTTTGTTTCAATTTCAGCTTCTTTCAACAATAAGCAATTCGCTAATAAATAATAAATGCGTTGCATGATAGAAATAGCTTCCATTTCTACTTCTGTAGGGCTAACTTGCCCTATTAGATTAAGATCTTCCTCTAATAGATGCATATTAGTTAATAACTTCTTTCTCAATGGGGTAAAATCAACAAACGTCACTTCATTTAAAATCGTTTTCATTGTTTGTATTAACACAGTATTTGCCTTATTTTTTGTAATTGCTCTTAAAACATCCAGCGCAACAATATTCGTCGTACCTTCCCATATTGACCCTAAATGTGCATCACGTACAAGTTTAGCATTTGCCCATTCTTCAATATATCCATTGCCGCCTCTCATTTCCATTGATTCACCTGCAATCACTCTTGCTTGTTTGCATATTACACCTTTTAACAAAGGTGTTAACAATCTTAGCATCGTTTTTGCTTTCTCATCCTTTTTAGTTTCGGTCAAATCAAAGGTATGTGCCGTGTATAGTGACATGGATGTCGCCACTTCCGATGTTAGCATCATTTCAAATAATTGTTTCTGCATGAGAGGAAGTTTGGCTAATGGTTTTTTAAATGCGATACGTCCTCTAGTTGTGTATAAGGCTTCTAAATAAGAGCGCCTGATGAGACCTGTAGAACGGACACTATTTGATAACCTTGAAGCGTTGACCATTGACATCATTTGTTTAAACCCATGATCAAGTTCCCCAACTAAGTAACCAGTCGCCCGCTCAAAAGTTACTTCTCCTGAAGCCATTCCTTTTGTCCCTAATTTATCTTTTAATTTATTGATCGTATAATGATTTCTTTCTCCACTAGGCAAGATTCTTGGTACTAAGAACATGGCCAACCCTTTTGTTCCTTCTTTTGCACCTGTTGGTCTCGCTAATACAAGTGCTACATCAGCACTAACATTTGAACAAAACCATTTATCCCCCGTGATTAACCATGAATCTCCATTAGCTTCTGCTCTGACTGAATTGGCACCCACATCCGAGCCGCCTTGCTTTTCTGTCATAAATTGAGCAGCCGTCATTCTATCACTCTTCGTGCTAATTAATTGGGGTAAGTATTCTTTCTTTAGTTTTACACTTCCATAATCCTCCAAAATCTTCGCCGCTGAGTCTGTCATACTCATCGGACAACATAAACCAAATTCAGCTTGAGCAAATACATACCAAAAAGTGTATTTCATCACTTTATTAAAAGCCGTTTCAGCCCCTATGACACCGCTACGATGACTCATGGCAACCAAGCCGAATTCTTCATAACCGATTTCCTCGAGACGTGAATAGGATGAATGATAATTAACATCGTTTATTCGTTGTCCACGCTTATCATACATTGTTAATGTTGGTGGATGTCTGTCCGCCTCTCTCGAAAGCGGATCGATTTCATTATTTGCTCTATCCCCTAACTCAATTAACTTATCTTTAACTAATTGATAATCATCATTTACATAGTGTGCTAATAAAAAATGAATATGGGGATCTGATAAGAAATAATTGATTTCTGTCGGTTCTGGCATGCCACCTTTTATCGGTTCCGGTTGAGGTACTTTAATAGACTCATCCATAAATCCACCTCCTAACTTATCCGCTGTTTAATAGAAAAGGTACCTAGCGCTTTGGCAACAACACTTCCATCTTCCTGAGTAAGGATAGACTCAACATATTGGATTCTTCTTCCTTCATGTATCATTTTCGCTTCTGCATACAAGATCCCTTCTTTAACAGGGGCGAGAAATTGAGTTGTTAATGAAATCGTCGCAACTTTAACATCTTTCATTGACCGAATAGTGACACCTATAACCGAATCCAATAAGGAGGCAGTTGCGCCTCCATGAACCACACCATTAGAGTTTAAATGTTGTTTTTGTACTGACATCTTAATGCGCGCTCTCCCTGCTTCCAATTCATCCATTGTAATACCAAGAAGCTGCCAATAAGGAGATGTATTAAACTCCTTTTCTAGCCATTGTAAGTATTCATTCTTCATAATAGAGACTTCTCCATTCATAAGGATTCTATTAAATGATCAATTTTTTCATCCCAAACGATGACACCGTCTAGGGCAAGCACACCTTCTCCTTCTTCAAGCACAATCAGAGGATTGATATCCATCTCTTTTAATCTACCATTTTGATTAGCAGCAAAATGTGATATCTTCTCTATCGCTCGAGCTAATGCCTGAATGTCATGACTGCCTTTTCCCCTAACTCCTTGCAAAACGGCATAACCTTTTAATTCCATTAGCATCTCAATTGCGTCTTCCTCACTGACTGGAGCTTTTCTTAGCGATACATCTTTAAATACTTCAATAAATATCCCTCCTAGCCCACAGACAATAATCGCACCAAATTGAGGATCCTCTTTCACGCCAATGAAAAATTCTACACCTTCTTGCTTAACCATCTCTTCCACAAGAAAGCCATCTATCTGTGCTTCTTTATTATATTTCTTTACACTTTCTGTTATCTCCTTAACCGCTAACGCTAATTCTTGTTCATTCTGTATATTAACAATAACACCACCTGCATCCGTTTTATGAAGAATATCGGAAGAAATGACTTTGCACACCTTAGGAATATCCCAGTCTACTTTCATAGTCTCTATCTCATCTACCTTATTGATGAGTACTCCTTTAGGTGTACGGATGCCAAAGTTTGTTAATAAATGTTTAACCTTCACTTCAGTCCAAATTCGTTCTTTTATTTCATCAGTATGATAAATGTTTTCACCAGCTACCTGAACATCATTAACAGTCTTTGTTGAATATTGTACTAGTAAACTTAGTGCAACCATCGTTTCATAAGATGTTTTATATACTGGGATATTATTTTGTTGTAAATACCTTCTTCCTTTGCCTGTTAATTCATCTGTGCCAGTAATCGTCACGAGTATCGGTTTATCTGTTTTCGCGTCTATTTCCGCTATTGCTTTGCAAATATTAAAGCCTAATTCGCCTCCAAATGTCGTTTGAAAAACAATGCTGTCTATTGTTGTATCTTCTAATAATACTTTCAATGTATCGGTTAGAATATGTTGTTCTTTTAAACTTTGCGCAGTCACATCAATCGGATTCATTGCAGATCCGTAAGTAGGGATTAAATCTGCCACTTTTCTCTTCGTTTCTTCAGTCAACGTAATCATATTAAGCTGCAAATCTTCACTATAATCCGCCATTGCAATACCTGCAGCTCCAGAATTAGAAATCGTTACCACTCTATTTCCAGCTGCCCTTTTTTGATTTAAAAAGACTTTGACTGTTGTGATTAAGTCATCAATATCATTCACTGTAATAATGCCATATTGTTTGGCGATTGCTTGATACGTTTCGTCAGAACCAGTCATTGAGGCTGTATGCGATAAAGCCGCTTTCTGTCCTAATTTTGACCTTCCAGCCTTCAACATGATGAGTGGTTTATCTTTTTCTTTTGCGGCTTTCGCTAATCGAATAAATTGTTCGCCGTCTGGAATACTTTCTAAATAACCAGTAATGATTGATGTCTGCTCATCCTTTACCATATAATTCATGACATCAAGTGTCGTAATATCCATCTGATTTCCCGTATTCACGACATAGGAAAATCCTATATTCTCTTCTTGTGCCATCCCAAATAATGAAAAGCCAATCGCTCCACTTTGAGAAGCAAACCCGACTGGTCCAGAAATAAAGGGCCGATCTGTTTCAAACGAGGTAGCAAACCCCATTGGTAGTGATAAATGAACATTTAATAAACCGACACAGTTGGGACCAAGAATATGAATATTCGCTTCCTTAGCCTTTTCTAACACTTCATTCTGTAGATTTGAACCTTCTTCTCCTATTTCTGCAAAACCTGAGCCAAAAAGTACGATACTTCTAATCGCTTTTTGTTTACATTGATCGATGATAGATAACATTCTTTTAGCTGAAACAGCAATTAATGCGACATCAACGGAGTCAGGAATATCAACCAAAGAAGGGTAACACTTATAACCACCAATTTCTTCATATTTAGGGTTAACAGGATAAATATTGCCTTTATATTGATGCTGAATAAGGTTTTTGATCGGTTTACCACTAATGGATGTGAAATCTTTTGATACGCCTACAATGGCGATTGATTCTGGGTGAAGAAATTTTTGTATCGCTTCATTTTTATCCATTCGTTATACCTCCAGTTCATTGCCTTGATTATAATTACTTCTTTTTCTTCGCCATTTAAGTAAATAAAGACATAATGCAATCACGATACCACCGATAATAAACGGCCACATTGGGACAAACATCATCAATCCTGCGATAAATAAAATGATTCGCTCTACTATGGCTAAAGTACCAGCTCCCACAAGATATCCTTCTAATGAAAAGGAAATGCAAGCAATTCCTATGACGGCAACAACTATACTAAGGACCGTATCCCACGGATCTCCGCGACCAATTAATATGGAAGGATTATAAATCATGAAGAAAGGGACGATAAACTTGACGGATCCTAACTGGACAGATTGAAAAGCTGTTTTCATCGGACTTGCTCCTGCTATACTTGCTGTCGAAAAGGCAGCTAATGCTACTGGTGGCGTAATATAGGAGACAGTTGCCCAATAAACAACGTATAAATGTGCTGCTATTGGATCCACACCAACAGCAACAAGTGCCGGTGCCATAATAACTGCTAAAAATACATATACAGCGGATACAGTCATACCCATCCCTAAAATAAAGCAGGTAAGTGCTCCACCAATTAGGATTAAGAAAGTATTATCTCCAGCAGCAGCCACTAATTCACGAGAAAATGAAAACGATACACCTGTAGCAGACAACGCACCAACAATAAAGCCTACCCCAGCAATAATAACAACGATATCAGTTAAGACCTTTCCTATATTCACGACCATATTTGCTAGATCTTTAGCTGACATCCTCGTTGATTTCTTTATCATGGCAATGAGTAACAATACAGCACTTGCATAATAAGGGGCTTGCCCTTCTGAGTTTAGTACTGCTAAGAAGAAAATCATGACTACGATTGAAAAAATATAATACCAACCCTCTTTTAACGTTTTCCAGAATGATGGTATTTCCTTAGCAGCCATCCCTTTCAATCCATTTTTGGCAGCATACCCATCAATTTGAATAAATAAGCCAAGATAATAAAGAAATGCTGGGACTGCAGCTGCTAAAGCGATTTCATAATAAGGGACCGCTAAAAAAGAGGCCATGATAAAGGCTGCCGAACCCATAATCGGTGGCGTAATGGTACCACCTGTAGACGCTGTCGCTTCAATAGCTGCTGCATAATGGGGTTTATAGCCTGTTTTCTTCATTGCCGGTATGGTCATTGCACCTATTGTCACTGCATTTGAAACGGCACTACCACTCAACATGCCAAAAAATGCACTCCCTACAACGGCAACCTTCGCAGAGCCACCCCTCGTTCTGCCAAAGATAGAAAGAGCGAGGTTGAAGAAAAAGTCACCACCACCAGTTTTCGTAATGACTACACCAAATACTAAAAATCCTAGTAATAAATTCCCAATCGTTGTATAAGCAATACCAAACACGCTATTAGAACTCATGATGTGATTTCTCGCTAAGGTAAGAAAATCATAAGACTGTCCTTGGAGCAATTCTATCGGTATAATTCCAGCAATAAGGGGATACAGTGAGATTACTAGACAGATCATCGCTAAAACAAGACCAGCTGCTCTTCTTAAAGCTTCAATAATTAACCCCCATAGAAGAATACTTGCAATTGTCGGTAAAACTGGAGCCTCCCAATCCCATCCCTCAATAATAATTCGTTCACCATTCAAACCAATGGCTATAGCAATGATCATGGATAATAAAAAACAGGCGATATCATACCATTTAATCGAAAGATCCGTTTTCTTTGCGGGAAACATAAGATAGGCACAAGGGAGAAAACAGGCTAATAATAAAATCATGTAAGCATTTTGAATCGGATTTATGCCAAATAATTCAAGATAGAATAACATGTTTACAGATAAGAAAATGCCTATTAAAGTGGAGCTAATAATAATCGTTTTCCAAAAAGTGTTTAAACGTGATTGCACCATAGACTAACCTCACCTCACATTTATCAGAATGGATGGTTATGATTCTCTCATTTTTAATTTACAGATTCCCGTTCCCGTAACCAGAGCGCTTCAAATTCCTCATCTGTTAATTCTTCTTTTTCAGCGAAGGCAACCGTTTTTTCCCATACTTCATTTAACGCTTCGTACCGTTCTATTAATTGATCATTTTTTTGTTGTTTTTCTTCACTCCATAAGCCTTCTTCTTTAAAGAAACGAATTGTGCCCTCATGAAACGGAATCCCTTTTGGCTCTGTTAAGACTTCATCCTTACTATATAGAGCTAAATTAGGTAGGGCATCGCCATATAAATGGAAAGAATCATTTAACGATTTAATAAACTGATAGATTGCCTCTTCACTTTGATCTGCGTATCCACCAATTAAATAGCCATGTCCCATAACATCCATACCTGTTTCCATACCTGCTCCTTGTTTTGTATTAATAGGAAATAACCACGCAGCCACTTCCTCTACTCTTCCCCATCCCCCGTTGTCATCTTTATCCATTTCTAACCAACGAATCCCACCTTTACTATGGGCTTCAAACATTGTAGATGCAGTCGGATTAATACCGGCAACATCAATTTGCCCTTGGATAAGTGCTTCTCCTTGTCCTGAATAGGAAGTGATTTTTACTGGCTCCACATCATTCCAAGTTAAGCCGGCGAAAGCAAGCATTGCTTCATTTTTTAAATTGACGGAAGTGTTTCCAGCTATTATTGGAATTTTCTTTCCCCTTAGATCTTTGAGAGTTTGTATATCTGAGTTTTCTCTTACAGCAAATCCGAATTGACTAATGGGTGCCCAATAAGCTCGAACATTTTGCGGTCCCCATTTTTTTGAAGTGAATTCTTCCTTTCCTTCGAATGCCAGTTGAATTTCATCTCCAACTTTACCTACAGAAGCAATTTCACGCCTTAAAGGCACCATTCTTCCAACACCACTTGCAGATGGAAGCATTCTCACCTTTGTATCATATTTTTCTGTCAACACATTCGCAATAGCCGACATTTCTGCATAACCACCAGAGCCTACATCATATACACTCCACGTCATTTGCTCAGCTAGGCCCGATTCATCTGCGAGCAACGAAGCTTGAGGAGCAGAGTTACATCCAGCTAAAAGAAAACATAGTAATAGCAGCAGTACTAATGGAAGCATTTTATTCCCTTTATTCATGTAATAACCTCCCATCCAGATATGGCCAATGAAAACAAAGTTATACAGGCGTAAACATGGGTAGCGTCATCTCTCCGACTTTTTGAAAGACGACTTTTACTTGTTGATCGCAATGAATTGCTTCCATATCCGTATCAATAATGTTCGTCATCATCCTAACCCCTTCTTTTAGATCGATGAGGGCAACACAATACGGCAAATCTTCTTTAAACGCAGGTCCACCAGCCCTTCGCGCAATTGTATAAGAATAAATCGTCCCCTCTCCGCTTGCTTCTACCCAAGTAACGTTTTCCTCTCCACAGTGAGGACATAGAATACGTGGGTAAAAGATATGCAAAGAGCAACTTTGACATTGTTGTATGAATAATTTTCCTTTCTCACACCCTTCCCAAAAAAACTTCGAATCATTATCAATAATTGGTAATGGCTTCATTATCTTATCCATCTGTTTAGTCCCTCCCTAAAATGACGACTGATGTTGAGGAAAGTGTTCCCCCTGTTCCATTTACAAGTCCTATTTTTGCTTCTTTCACTTGTCTCTCTCCACACTCACCTCTTAGTTGCCTAACCGCTTCAATAATTAAAAAAATCCCGTACATACCTGGATGTGCATATGAAAGGCCCCCGCCGTTCGTATTCATCGGAAAATCACCGCCTGGAGCTGTACGTTGATTTTTCACAAAATCGCCACCTTCACCACGTTTACAAAAGCCTAAAGATTCTAATGTGAGCAACACCGTAATCGTGAAAGAGTCATAGATTTCAACGAAATCAATGTCATCATGGCCAACTCCAGCCATCTCAAACGCTCGTTTACCTGATTGCGCAGCAGATGTCATGGTTAAGTCAGGCATCGCTTGAATAGACCAATGACTATGTGCCTCACCTTGGCCAAGGATCCAGACCGGTTTTTTCCGACAATCCTTCGCCCGTTCGGGTGATACAAGCACTACTGCCCCTGCTCCATCTGTTACAAGACAGCAATCTAGTATATGAAGAGGATCAGTAATCATTGGCGATTGCAGCACATCCTCAATGGATATCGTATCCCTTTTTGTCGCATATGGATTTAATTGAGCCCACTTTCTTGTTGCCACTGCTATTTCTGCTAGGTCTTCATTCGTTGTTCCGTATTGATGCATATGACGATGTGCCGCCATCGCGTAAGCACCAGCTGGTGAAGGTAAGCCAAAAGGTGTTTCATATTGTGCAGTAAACGTAGGTGGTCTTCCTGCTAAAGATCGCGACCTCTCTGACTTCTGTGTACTTCCATATAAAATTAATGCTACTTCACAAAGCCCTGCTTGAATGGCAGCTGCAGCATGGCCAATATGAGCTTCAAATGAAGAACCGCCTATCTGTGTAGAATCTGTATAGTTCGGCTCAATCCCTAAATATTCCCCCATTACAACAGAAGGAAATGTACCAACACCAGGTACTCCCCATAGACCAGCAACAAACAGACCATCTACATCAGACTTTGTTAAACCTGCATCATCTAGTGCTCGTTTTGCTGCGATTGCTTGAATTTGCAAGACAGATAAACCGTCTTTTACTTTTCCTTCCTCAAGCTCAATATCACCTACTCCGACAATGGCAGCAGCGTTTTTAATTGACATGATAACCCTCCATATGCATTTATTTGTAGAAATCCTTATGAAAGCAGTAATACCTAATAGATTGGTAGAAATATATTTTTTATTGGGTTTGGTCTTTTACAAAGAAGTTAACAGCGAGTATTTCAGGATGTATCTTGGTTGAGGATGTTGTTAGATCATTTTGTAGATTTTAGAAGAGAGATTAAAAATGAATCGATATATTTTTCATATTTTGCAATCGCTTACATATATCTGCCACCAGTTACTTCAATTACGTTCCCAGTGATATAGTCAGCATAATTAGAGCTTAAGAAAACGACAGCTTTAGCGATATCAAGAGGTTGACCTACTTTCTGCATCGGTATTTCTGCTATTTTCAACTCCTTTAACTTGTCAGGAATGGCTTTGGTCATATCTGTTTCAATAAAACCAGGTTGAATGGCGTTCACATTGACCTGGAATTTAGCTAATTCTTTTGCTGCAGCTTTCGTCATGCCAACAATTCCAGCCTTAGCGCCAGCATAATTCACTTGCCCCATATTACCAACCTTACCGGCAATGGATGAGATATTAACAATCTTTCCCTTTTCTTGTTTTCTCATATGAAGTGCAGCAGCTTGCATACATAAGAATGTCCCTTTCATATGTACTTGAATCACTTGGTCAAATTGCTCTTCTGTCATTTTATGAAGCATTGCATCACGTGTAATTCCTGCATTATTAACAAGCACATCTATATCACCAAAATGACTAATTGTCTTAGAGAAAAGCTCGTCAACACTTTCTTTTTTGGCAACATCTACTTTAACTGCTAATCCCCTTGATCCAACCTTTTCAATTTCATTCACGACAGATTCACATGCCTCTACATTCAAGTCACCAACGACTATTTGGGCGCCATGTTGAGCTAATAAAAGACTAATCTCTCTACCAATTCCCTTCCCAGCGCCAGTAACTATCGCTACTTTATTCTTTAAATCCATGAAACTACCTCCATTTCAAAAATATGATATTAATTAAGATTTTATATATTAAAAAATTTTTTGTCAATAAAAAATTAGAAAATTAAGATTATTTAACTATATTCGATTATTCTCAGCAAAAAAGACATTATTACTCCCTATTTTCTGATTGAATAATAATGTCTTTTCTAATTAGACTAATGGGCGTTCTCCGCCTAATTTAATTGTAATTTCATTCGCAATTCCCTTTATTAGTTCACCAATTCTTTCCGCTTCCGCTCCTTGCAACTGACTGGTTAAGCCGACTAAAGAAATGGACATCTCCACTGTATTTGTATTATTAAAAATTGGTGCAGCAATGCCAATTAAACCATCAATATATTCTCCATGTGAAATGGCAAATCCCTTTATTTTTATCATTTCTAACTCTGCTAATAATTCTTTCATTTCTTTTTCCGTTAAAGGACGAAGACCATCATTATAATCAATTAAACGTTTTGCTTCTTCTCGCCTTAGATTAGCTAACAAACACTTACCATAAGCCCCATCTACAATTGAGAAATGTCTACCTACTGATACATTTATACCAAATTGTTCTGCTTCTACCTTAGCAATAATGGTCGATTTTTTCTCACCAATTCGATTGACTAGGAAACTCGTTAATCCAGTTTCTTCTGTTAATCTTTCCAAGTACGGCATTATAACAGATAAATCTAGAATATTCTCTTTCGCTCTTTCTCCTAAAACAACTAAATAGGGGCCAAGACTATATCTTTTAGAGCTTTGATCATAACGTACAACGGATAGCTCTTCTAACTTTTGCAGTATGCGGTAACATGTGGTTGGGGTTAATGATAAGGCATTTGCAATTTCAGTTAAGTTACTTTTACTAAACTTTTTTCGACTCAATAATGTAAGGATTTTAAATGCACTGTCAACTGCAGGTACATTATATTTTCTTTTCGCCTTCTTTACATGCTCATCCATCTTTTCTACCCCTTCATTATCCTTTTTTCAGTAATTTTATATACAAAAAATTTTTTTGTCAATGAAATAAAGATTGTTTTTTTGAATGATATAAATTATCTGATATCTATATGGTAAAATAGTGGGAGCAGGAAAACATGTGAGGAGCGTTAATAGAATGGATATTAAACAATTAGAAGTATTTCTATCAGTATATAAACATAATAACTTTTCTAAAGCTGCTGAGGAACTATGTATCTCACAACCAACAGTTAGCTCTCAAATCAAATCTTTAGAAGACCAATTAGGGCTGCAATTATTCAATCGTAAAAATAAATCATTAGGTAACTTAACAGATGCCGGAAAGATTCTTTATCCCTATTCCACACAAATTCTTTCATTAGTAAAAGAAGCCGAAAAATCACTCACTCAATATAAAGAAGGGTATAAAGGTTCCCTCTCTCTAGTGACTTCCGATTCATTTTGTTACTGGATCTTACCAAAAATTTTAGAAAGCTTTCATATTTCCTATCCTACAATTGAAATCATACTACATACCGCTTTTACACCTAAAATGATCGATATGCTTTATCATCGTGAAGTGCATTTCGCCATTGCACGTTCCGCTCAAAAAGAGTTTATAGAAGAAGAATTAGTCAGCCATCATATTGGACAAGATCCCATTGTACTCGTTGCCTCAGCTAGCAATCGTTTAACAAATATTCCAAGTCCTCATTTAAGTGACTTAGCTGATGAAACCTTCATTGTTTATGGGAAAGAGTCAAACTACTGGGCACAAATTGAACAAAAGCTTTTTTCCTATGGTTTCCATATGAAAACAGGAATGGAGCTTAACGACATCAATGCAACGAAAAAAATGATCGAGATCAATCTCGGGATTTCTTTCTTGCCAAGTATTTCGGTACAAGAAGAGATTGAAAATGGTAAGCTCCAAATCATTCCAATAAGTGATAACCTGCATTTGTATCGTCACTCTCACCTTGTTTACCATCAAGATACCGTAATTGCTGGAGGAATACAGAAGTTTTTATCGTTTGTAACTGAACAGAAGCCCTATTTGATTTAAGTATATAAACCCCCTTATTAATGAGGTCTCTGCACTTTGTCTCATTAATAAGGGTAAGTGAATCAACTATATATCTCTGCTTGTTTTTTCCCAACAATGACGGCGTCAACCGCGGTAACACCATTACCTTCTTTATGGACAAGGATCGGATTAAATTCCATTTCTCTCCATTCCCCTTGATGAGATAAACAAAATTCGGATAAAGTTTGTATCGTTAATGCCAATGCTTTTATATCTGACTTAGGTTTTCCCCTCACTCCATTTAGAAGTGGAAATGCCTTAATAGAAGCAATCATTTGTAACGCTTGGCTCTCTGTAATTGGTGCAGGCAAGAAAACAACATCCTCAAGCACTTCCGTAAATACCCCACCGATACCAAACATGATTGTCGGTCCAAATGTAGGGTCGTCAATTGCTCCAATAATCACCTCAATTCCCTCATCTGCCATTTCTTCAATCATGATCCCTTCGATAAGATGTTCGATATGATGATGCTTTATCCTATTAATCATCCCTTCATAAAATTGCAGTAACTCTTGTTGACTGTTGATGTTTGTTTGAACCAACTGATAGTCTGATTTATGAGTGATCTCCTTCGAAACTCCTTTTAAGACAAGAGGAAAAGGAAGACTATGCTCATGCAGACCTTCTTGATTACGAACAAAAGAACCTTTAGGCACTTTTATACCAATCGATTGTAATAGTTGCTTTCCTTCCCATTCATTTAGTTTTTCATTTACGATCATGGGTGTATGCTTACGAATTTCTTTTCTCGTTTGATCGTAAGCTTGCTTTTCTGCCGTATAGTAATTTACGACATGTGCTAGGGCATTAATGGTCCGTGTTGGTGTAGGAATCCAAGGAATACTTTTTTCCTTAAAGACTGCCTTTTTTGTTTCTTCCTGTATTCCAGACCAACAAACAACAACGGGCTTATTAGCTTGTTTAATCAACTTACTGAGTTTGTCGATAATAGGTGTAAATAAATGATCCGTCATTTGAATATAAAGCACGATGGTTTGCACTTCAATTGCTTCAACTAGCACAGATAGAGTATCAAGTATTTGTTGAGGATTTTGATTCACTTGTGCCGTCATATCAACTGGGTTTTTAATAGAAGCAAAAGCTGGAAGAGTTTGTGATAATCTCTCTTTCGTTTCTGCTTTTAAAGTGGCAAGTTTCATTCCTTTACGTTCACATTGGTCAGCCATCATTATGCCTGCACCACCTGATTGTGTGACGATAACCGCCCCTCCGTCTTTAGAGATATTTTTAGCATAATGAAACAGTGATAATGTATCAATTAATTCTTCCTCATCATCAACAAGAACCACATTGTTTGCAGCAAAATAAGATTGATAAATCTTCGCATTACCTGCTAATGATGCAGTATGCGAACTAGCCGCATCCGCCCCGATAACTGACGTACCAACTTTCATTAATACTATTGGTTTATTATTTTCATGACTAGCCTTTATTGCACGATTCATTTTAGTTATATTTCTTGCTCCCTCTAAATATCCACCAATGACTTTTATGTCAGGACTTTTAGCAAAATAATCAATATACTCAAAGAAATCAACCGTGCTTTCATTTCCGCTAGATACAAAAGCTTGAAATCCGATACCCATTTCAGTTGCTAATGTATGAGTTAAAGAACCCATTGCTCCGCTTTGTGTAACAAATGCCATCGCTGCAGCATCACATGCTTTTAAACTGGAAAAGGAAGCAATCATCTGCTTATTTAAGTTAAATAACCCGAGAGAATTTGGACCGCAAATCGGCAAATGGTTTCCTTTTGAATACTCCCTTATCTCTTCCTCTAACTTCGCTCCTTCTCCACCTATTTCTGTAAATCCAGAACTAAAAATCAAAATACTTTTTACCTTCTTCGCATGTAATTGTTTAATAATAGATAATACACTTTTAGCAGCTACACAAATCAATGCTAAGTCAATATATTCAGGTAGTTCTTCTATCTTCTGATAGCATGGAAAACCTAATATCTCTTCATATTTTGGATTTACAAGATAAACTTCACCTTGATAGCCTACCTCTTTTAAATTCGCTATTGGTTTATAGCTGATTTTCGTTTTATCTCCACTAGCTCCTATAATAGCTACTGCGTTTGGTTCTAACATTGGTTTAAGGTCGTCACTCGTAAACATATTTTCACCTTCCTCTTAATACATATTTTTAGGTAGAAACAGAGCAATATCAGGAAAAAGATAAAGAATAATAATTAATAGGAAAATGGGAATTAAAAATAAACTTGCTCCTTTAAAAATTTGTTCTAAAGTAAGGTCTGGGGCTGATCCTCTTAGCACAAAACAATTCATCCCAACAGGAGGTGTGATCATTGCCATTTCCATCACCAAAACAATAATGACACCGAACCAAATTAAATTCATATCCATCGCTAGAATGATCGGTAGAATAATCGGTAATGTAACAACAACCATAGCAAGAGCATCCATTACCATTCCTAATAAAATGTACATAAGAATAATAAGCACAAATAATAGAAAAGGGGGAACTGAGATAGATTCGAAAATATCCGCTAATAGAAAAGGCAATCTTGTAATTGTTAAGAAGTAATTTAAGATAAATGCCATAATAATTATGGCAAATAAAAATCCTGTTGTTTTTAAAGTAGCAGATAATGCTTTAACAAATGACTGAATCGTTAATTTCCTTCTGATTAATGCAAAAATAAACGTAAAGAATGCCCCAATCCCTGCTGCTTCAGTTGGGTTAAACCATCCGATATACATACCCCCAATCACAATGCCAAATAACAAAATAATCCATATTGTAGATTTCAATGCGATGAAACGATCCTTCCATTTCACCTCTGTATGAATCATCGGTGCTAATTCTGGCTTTAAAGATACAACTACATAAACGGTGATCATATATAAAATGATAAGAATAATCCCCGGTATAATGCCCGCAACTAAAAGCTGTCCGATAGATTGTTCAGTCATCATCCCATATAGAATAAACAATGTACTCGGTGGAATGAGCACACCCAATGTTCCTCCTGCGACAATCGTTCCTCCGGTTAATGATTTGTTATAACCAGCCTTTAGCATTTCCTTCGATGCAATGACACCCATTGTGGCAGTATTTGCTAGGCTTGAACCTGAAGCGGCCGCAAAAACAGCAGAAGATGCAATTGTCGCCATCCCAAGTCCACCTCTTAATCTACTAAGCCAAAGTCTGAAAGTATTAAAGAGCTCTGTACTAATTCCACAGATAAATAATAGTTCTCCCATTAGAACAAACATAGGGATAGTGCTTAACGTATAACTAAAACTATGATCCCATGTCACTGTTTCAACAACTGTGGCTAATGCCGTCCAACCTTTCAAATAAAAGATTCCTAGTACAGCTGGTACGACCATTGCGATTGCAATGGGTACTTTAAAAAACATTAAAACAAACATGATCAAAATAACGATAACACCAAACCATTCAACCGGCATGTTCATCACCTCCTATATTTTCATGATTTAATGAAAGGATGAGCTTGAGCATTCTTAGAAAAGCCTCAGCTCCCCACATGAGAAAACCGATTGTAATGATATAATCAAAGGGGTAAAAAGGAATTTCTAAAAGAGTTGTAGATATAGGCATTGTTAGTTGATGAAAGATCCCGACATGAAGATAAATATAGGCAATGAGGATGGTAATAATAAATGTAAGAAATGCGCCAAATATCTCTAATACGCGTTGCCACTTATATGAAAGTCTGCTTGTAATAATATCTATTGTAATATGTCCGTTAACTTGTTCTGTATAAGCCAAACCACACATGATTAGCACTACCATACCTAACTGAACAATTTCGATATCACCAATAATAGGTGAAAATAACATCCGACTAAACACAGCAAAGGTAATAAATATCATCATCAGTGTCATCGTTGCTAACGCAATATATTTTGTTATTGCAGTTAAAAAGTGTATGACCTCTTCAAGCTTTCTCATGCATTCCACCACCTTAACTGTTTTAATTTTCAAATGGTAAAGGGTAATCTTCTTCACGGAGAATTTCAAAAAAAGCTTCTACCATTTCATCTCCATCAAATCCACGTTTATTTGCATCTTCTATCCATAACTCCCAAGCACCTTTACCTGCTTCACGGTACTTAATGTCTTCTTCTGTTGAAAGTTTAATATATTCACCTCTTTTTTCAACTGCTTTTTCTAGCTGCTCATTAGAAGCAGCTAACTCTGTAACATAACTCTTTGTAAACATTTCTGATAATGCAGGATTCAATTCTTCTGTAAATAATTTTTGTAAATCTGGTGGGAGCTGATCATAGAAGTTTTTATTCATTACAGGAATGAGTGGGTTTACGAGTACTGACATTTGTGTAATATAAGGGGCAGGTTCATAATACCTTACTGCTTCACCGCCAATAGGTGTATAAAATGCGGTATCAATCATCCCCTTTTCTAATCCTTCGTATATGCCTTCAGATGTGATCGATACGGGTGTTCCTCCTAATGATTGAATAAAGGCATTTTCGCCTTTTCCGCTCATTCTCATTTTTTTATTCTGTAAATCTTCCATTGTGTGAATAGGAGTTGTAGAAAATAAATCATAGGCATCTGTTGAGGTTGGTGGCATAAGGATGACATTATCTAACCCTTTGTCTGCAAATCGATCTTCGAATTTACTTAAAACCTTGTTTGCCTCAACAGGTCCTTGTAATGCAAAAGGTAAACTACCGATTGTATAAGGAAAAAAAGGTGTATCATAAAAATAGTTCGTTACGAGAAGACTCACATCATAGAGCCCTCCTTTTATATCTTGGTAAACGGAGCTAGACTTTCCTAAGGCACTCCCATGATAAATATTGACTTTAACTCTTCCATTCGTCTTTTCTTCCACCATCTTTTTCCATGGCTCCCACGCATTATAAGCATAGTGATGTGTAGATGGCTGCCAATTATTTATATCCATCACATACACTTCATCGGAAGCGCTTTCATTGGATGTCTGTTGACTACAGCCATTTAATAAAATACATACAAAAAATAAAGTCAATAGAAGAACCTTTTTCATTGGAAACACCTCCATTATTGTTCATAATCACATTTTCCGCTCGGCTAACGAACCAATAACTCCCTCTTTTCTCAATTGATCAATCTCTAATTTTTGATACCCTAATGCATGTAGAAGTTCTTCTGTATGCTGTCCTAAAACAGGTGGCCCTGCTTTTGTTTTAACATTTAGGGTAGAATTTTTAAGTGGACTTTTCACCAATTTAATATGTCCAAGCTTTACATGGGAAACTTCTTCTACAACCTCTCTCGCCTCAACTTGAGGATGTTGAAAAACTTGTTCGATATTATTTACTGGTCCAGCTGGAACACCTACTTGTGATAATTGAGTGAACCATTCATCTGCCGTTTTGGTTATCATCATATCTGCGATTCTATTTGTTAACACTTCACGGTTAGTTACTCTAGCTTGATTCGTTTTAAACCTCTCGTCCCCAATCCATTCTTCACGATCTAAAACAACGCAAAAATTCGCAAATAATTTATCATTACCACAACAAACCATTAATGGACGGTCACTGCATTTAAATACTTGATAAGGAACAATATAACTATGATCATTGCCAACTCTTGTTGAAACTGTACCTGCATTTAAATAACTACTTGCTACATTGGCAAGTGCACTTAATTGTACTTCAAATAGGGATAGATCAATAGATTGTTCCTTTCCTGTTTGATCTCTTTGTCTTAAAGCTGCGAGAATCGCTATTGTTACATATTGTGACGTCATAATATCGACTAGTGGAAGTCCCACTCTTGTTGCGTCTCCCTCTGGAAGTCCAGTAACATCCATTAGACCACCTATCGCTTGCATAACAGGATCAAATCCCGGTTCCCCTTTATACGGTCCCGTTTGCCCATATCCGGTAACCGAACATAATATAATATCTTTTTTTACCTTTTTAAGTTGTTGTAGGTCGAGACCTAACTTTTTCAAAGTACCTGTTTTAAAGTTTTCTAAGACAATATCTGCCTCTTGTACGAGCTTTAAAAAGATATCCTTCCCTTTTTGGTTTTTCAAATCCAACTCTACTGATTTTTTATTACGATTAGCGGTAAAATAATACGTACTTTCTCCACCTATGAAAGGGACCCAATCTCTCATACTATCAGTACCATTCGGTGCCTCTATTCTGATGACATCAGCACCTAAATCTGCTAGTATCATTGAACCCCCAGGTCCTGCATAAACACGAGATAAATCCAATACTTTTACGCCTTCAAGTGGTTGCCTATCACTCATCGACTACACCCTCACCTTTTTAATATCACTACTTAAAGAATACTTTCTTTCGATATGATGACGATTAGCATCCTTTTCCCCTAAGGCATCATTAGCAATCAGTATACGTTGTATATTTGCCGACCCTTCACCAAAGTGAAGCATATTCGCATAGTTTACATACTTCATAATCGGATATTCATCTGCTATACCATTGCCACCAAATATCTCTAACGCACTTCTTGCAGCTTTGGTAGATACTTCTGAAGCAAAATATTTTGCGTATGCACTTTGTCTAGTCGCCGCTTCGCCTTTATCTTTTAAGTAAGCGCTTTTATACGTAAGCAATCTTGCAGCCTCTGTTTCTACTACCATATCCGCAATCAAATGTTGAATCATTTGATATTGACCAATTGGTACACCACTCACTTCTCGTTCGTTTGCATAAGATATCGACTCATCAATACAACCTTGAGCAATACCAACCAATCGTGAAGAAACAGTTAAGCGTCCATAATCAAGCGCGTTCATCGCAATTTTAAAGCCTTCTCCCTCTTTACCTAATAATTGACTTTTGGAGATTCGATAATCCTCTAAAAATACTTCACAGCTTCTTGTCATATATCCTAGAGAACTGATTTCGATTGGTTTTGCATAAACCCCTGGTACATTAGTCTCAATAATAAATGCAGAAATGCCATTATGACCAGCTTCTGGATTTGTTCTCGCAAACAACACACCTACATCTGCCTCGTTAGCAAAAGTAATCCACATTTTTGATCCATTCAGCACGTACTCATCACCATCTAAAACAGCCGTTGTCTTCATTGCTCCAGCAGGGTCTGAGCCACCACCAGATTCAGTAAGAGCGAACATACCAATTTTCTCTGCCTTTATTAGAGAAGGGACATATTTTTCAATTTGCTGCTTATTTCCCCAATTTAAGATTGTAAAAGGGCAGGTCATTGCTTGCATATTAAAGGCATAACCTAACGATGGATGTGCTTTCGATATTTCTTCAGCAATGATAGCTAAATTAAGAAAACCTAATTCAGACCCACCATATCGCTCAGGAAAACAAGCACCAAAAAAACCTAGATTGCCCATTTTTTCAAAAATATCTTTCGGGAATAATTGATTTTTCTCATAATATTTAATATGAGGTGACACTTCTTTTCGGACAAACTCCTTTACCATTTGTAAGACTTGTTGGTTTTCATTTGTGTATTCGAACTCCATCTATCCCCACCACCTAATTAGAATTTTCTGAATTTATTAATTATACTATTATATATATTAATAATATTCAATATTTTATTAATAAAACAGATAATTTATTTGGGATAATGGATACAATTGATAGACATATGAGACTTTGTCCTTTAAAAATAGTAATTAATAATTATAGAGTTGATCTTTTTTGTTGAAACTTCTCTCTTGCTTGTATATACCAGTCATTACCTAAAGAATCGATAATAACTGTAACTGGAAAATTTTCTACTGTGAGCTTGTATACTGCCTCCGGACCTAACTCAGGAAATGCCACAACCTCAGCCTCTCTAATAGCCGTAGAAAGAAGTGCGCCGGTGCCCCCTATTGCTGCTAAATAAACGGCTTTGTTTCTTTTTATACTTTCCTTTACTTCTTCATTTCGATATCCTTTTCCAATCATTCCTTTTAAGCCATGCTCTAATAATAATGGTGTATATTTATCCATTCTACTACTAGTAGTTGGACCAGCGGAGCCAATCACTTGGTCAGGTTTTGCTGGGGTCGGACCAACGTAATAAATAAAAGCATTTTCTACCGTGAATGGAACCGTTTCTTGTTGAGATAAAAGATCATAAATTTTTTTATGGGCTGCGTCTCTTGCTGTAT
Organism: Cytobacillus sp. FSL R5-0569; assembly: GCF_038007265.1. Lineage (NCBI taxonomy): Bacteria > Bacillati > Bacillota > Bacilli > Caryophanales > Bacillaceae > Cytobacillus > Cytobacillus sp. FSL R5-0569. The sequence continues at coordinate 2,208,797 of NZ_JBBOWW010000001.1, read as the reverse complement.
ATATTAAGCCTGATAATTCGACTTGCTGTCCTGCCCTTAATGTTTCCAACTCTTCTGGTTTTAAGGGTAAAGTTAACTGCTTTTTTTCCAATTCTATCAGCCTCACATTCTCAATTCTTTATGTCTTGACGCATGACAATTTAAATTAACAGCCACAGGAAGTGCAGCGATATGACATGGTTCTAACTCGATTTTTACATCTATGGCAGTTGTATCGCCACCTAAGCCTTGAGGACCAATCCCCATTTCATTTATGTTCTTCATTAAATCTTTTTCTAATTGGGCAACTATTGGAGACTGATGATGTTGACCAATCGGTCTAAACAATGATTTTTTAGCTAAATAAGCGCAGCGTTCAAAATTCCCACCAATTCCAATTCCAACAACTAAAGGTGGACAAGCATTAGGTCCTGCATTTTCAACGGTTGTTAAGATGAACTCTTTTACGCCTTCGATACCATCTGCTGGGGTTAACATTTTAAGTGCACTCATATTCTCACTCCCTCCCCCTTTTGCCGACATATGGATAACGAGTTGATCTCCGGCTTTCATTTCAATATGAATAATGGCAGGGCTGTTATATGTTGCAGATTTATCTCTTGTCAGGGGATTATTGACGATAGAATGCCGTAAATACCCGTCTTTATATCCTTTCATTACACCTTCATTAATGGCACTTGTAATTGTTCCACCTTTAATCAAACAGTCTTGGCCTAATTCAACTATAAAAACGGAAACACCTGTATCCTGACACATAGGCACACGGTTTTCTGTAGCGATATTCGCATTTTCAATTAAATCTAACAGTATATCTTTTCCAATTGGTGACCTTTCTGTTTCTACCGCTTGTCGAAAAGCAGAAATAACGTCCTCGCCAAGGGCAAAGTTCGCTTCCTGACAAAGCTTCGCTACTTGTTCCACTATATGGTCATAAGCAATCACTTTCATCATCAAGCCTCATTTCCATTTCCAATTGGGCTATTTGCCAGTAGCCAATCCTTTATTTTTAAATTTTCAATATTGTATATATCATCTACTCTATAATCTACATCTGTGATCTTATGAGCCACTAATGACTGGAACTTCTCAACCATTTGTTTTTTACTGGCAGGATTCTCTGGGTCTCCTTTTGGAAATTCAGTTGCGACGCTATAACTTTCTTTATTACTTAAGACAATAGTTACCTTTGCACCCCATTGTTCTGGATAGGCATCCGTAAAATCCTTTGTTGATGCTACTCGTACTTTATTCATCATTTCTCTAATTTCACTATTATTTAATGATCTTTCATTAAAGTCTTGTAGAAAAGCGCTGCCTTTAAGGGCAATTAAGCTAACACAGAATTGCACACTAAATTTTGCTGCATAAATGGAACGAGGTTTGGGATTATCTGTTATATCTAATACCGTTTGATAGGTTTCTATGAGGATTTTTTCAATTTTAGTAGAGTCAATTAAATGTTTGTTCATCAATGTATGCACACAGTCCATACTCGGATGGGTATGACGACAGGAAGCATAAAGCTTAAAACCATTTTCCATTATTTTAAACTGCTCACCGAGTCCTTCAATAATCTTTTGTTCGTTGTACGAATCACTCATTGCCTTGAAAAAACCACGATCACCTTCTAATATCTTTGAGGCACCTGTAAAGCCTTTTTTAGCAAGAAGTGCTGCAAGTACACCATTATAGGATGCCTTTGCAGTATGAAGCTGTTTTGAATTGGCTCCATCTTCAATAAATTCCCATAACCCCGCTGCCTGTGTCCCTGCATTTCCCAAAGCATGAACGATTTGTTGTTTATTAAGCCCTAATAACTTCGCTGCTGCAGCTGCTGCTCCGAAAGTGCCACATGTTGCAGTATTATGCCAATAATAATAATGACTAGGCGTAACCGCTTCACCGATACGATAACAAACTTCATAGCCGATGACGATACTCGTAATTAATTCTTCTATTGATAAGTCATACGCTTCACACACAGATAAAGCAGCAGGAATCACAACTGTTGCTGCATGAATAATCGATCCTTTATGAATATCATCTAACTCCACTATATGGCTAGCAGCACTATGAATCATGGCAGCATTTGCAAGAGAAGTCCTTTCACCGGAAATAAGGGTTGCCTGTTCATTCCCTCCCATTTCAAATAACGTCTCTTTTAATGCAACCACTGGTGGTTCATCTATTCCTGCTATTGCTGAACCGTACCAATCTAAAATACATACTTTCGTAAACTCAATCACATCTTTTGGTAAATCTTGATAGTCTAAATTAACTATATATTCTGAAATTTTTTCCGTTAAAGCCATTGTCCATTCTTCCTTCCTTCGTTAAAGTAAACGTTTGCAAAAGATAAGGCAGCTCTGAAAAATTCGTGCTGCCTTCCTGATGAATCAATATTTATTTCATTCTTTCATTTTTTAAACTGTGAATAAGTGATTCACCTGTTCTTAAAATATGATGAGACAAAATCTCACCTGCATGCTCAAATCTTTTCTCTCTTATCGCTTTGATAATCTCCCGATGCTCTTCATTTGATGTAGCCGTCTGACCTGTAATAAAATGTGGTGTTTGTTGTGGTAGCCCATTCCATAGTGTGTCAATAAAACCATTTAATCTCTCCCAATGGCAGTGCTTTAATAATAATTGATGGAATTCTATATTTCTTTCAATAAATTCATCTACATCTTCACTATCTTCCATCAAATGTACAAGATCTATTAATCTCGTGATTTCAGTATCTGTAAGCAGCTTTGCACTTTGGATAAAAGCCATCTTCTCTAACTGTGCTCTTAAGGTGTACACCTCTTGTAAATCTGATAAATGAATCGTTTTAACAATAGCTCCTTTATGTGGTACTAGGGTAATTAAACCTTCAGATTCTAATTTTCTCAATGCTTCTCTAATCGGCATTCTACTGACACCAAGTTTTTCTGCTAAATCTGATTGTTTTAATCGTTCACCAGGTTTAAACTGACCTTTTATAATTGCTTCTCGGAGAACGTTACATACTTTTAAATGCAGTGTATCGCGATTATCTAATTTCAAATCAACATCAATCGTCAATGATCACTCACCCTTTACTCCCTTTTAAAACAGGATACAAAATCCAATTAAAATTGTCTATACTTTTCTGAAATTTATTTAAAGAGTAGTAAAACTAAGTGTTCGCCGAAAAGGGGTCAGCTAATACTAGCGTATCAAACATTTTACAGTTCACAATATGAAAGTGTCATCACCTTGATTCATTACACTCACTATTTATCTGTAGTAATTTCTTAGCCTGTTTATAAACGGGATAATCCACTAAACGCCCATTCACATTAATTGATGCTTTTCCCTCCTTCTCAGCGTCTTCAAACAGTCTAATCACTTCTTTCGCTTCATGAATACGGTTGTTATTCTCTTGATGATACACATCATTGATTCGTACGACTTGATTTGGATGAATCGCTAATTTACCAGCAAAGCCTATTTTCCTGCCATGGGTTGTTTCTTTAATGAGATCATTGCTATTCTCTAAATGAAGGAACACAGAATCAATAGGGGGTAGTATTTTAGCTGCTGCTGAAGCGTTTACTAATTGTGAACGTGCGTATAATAACTCTTCCCTCCCCTCTCCTACCTCAATATTTGTATCTAAACAATAATCAACCGCACCAAAAGCCAGTCTTTCAACGGTTTCTGTTGCAGTGGCAATGTCAAATGAATAATGTATCCCTTTTGCCGTTTCGATTAAGGGAATAAGAGCTATCGATTCATCTGCCAAATAAGTTGCTATCTCCTTTATCATGTTTTTATCTTCTGCTTTTGGGATAAATAGTCCCCGTGGCTTACATACTTTAACTAATTGGAGATCATGATAAAAATACGGACTTTCACTATCATTAATCCTAATATATACCCTTTGCCTATCCCATTCATTAAGTTCACTCATATAACCAGAGACCTTCTCTCTGGCTACATGCTTTTTAGAATGGGCAATAGAATCCTCTAAGTCAAGTATGATGGCTGATTGCTTAATTGTTAAAGCCTTATTTACCATCTTGGTAGAGATCGCAGGTACGAATAAAAAACTAAACATTTGATTCATCAAATATCCTCAACCTCCTACATTCAGCCAATATTATTTTGTAATTGAAGACAAATTTTATTTGTCACTTCATCAGTCGTAGCATTTCCGCCAATATCTCTCGTCTTTATCCCTGCATCAGTAACTTCTTCCATTGCTCGTAAGACCTCTCTAGCTAGTGCGATTTCACCTAAATGATCTAACATTAACGAAGCCGTCCATATTTGCCCGATTGGATTGGCTATTCCTTTACCATAAATATCTGGCGCTGAACCATGTACAGGCTCAAACATGGACGGATATTTCCCATTTATATTGATGTTTCCTGCAGGGGCTATACCAATACTCCCCATAATCGCTCCACCAATATCAGTTAAAATATCTCCAAAAAGATTACTAGCAACGATCACATCGAAATCGCTCGGTTTGGTAACAAAAAAAGCAGCTAGTGCATCAATATGCACAGATGATGTACGCACTCCTGTATAGCGCTTACTCACATCATTAAACACTTCATCCCAAAATGGCATCGAATGGACAATACCGTTAGATTTCGTAGCTGAAGTGACATGACCCTTACGAAGAACAGCTTGCTTAAACGCATAATCCATTACTCTTTCCGTTGCTTTTCTCGTAAAAATGGCGTTTTGGATAGCGATTTCGTCTGTTTCTTTATGTATTCTCCCACCAGATTCACTATACTCGCCCTCACTATTTTCACGTACAACTAGAAAATTAAATGCCCCTGGATCAACGAGAGGGGAGGTTAGCCCTTTAAATAATTTGGCTGGTCGGATATTAATGGTCTGCTCAAATTCTCTCCTAATGTGAATGAGTAACCCCCATAATGAAATATGATCGGGAACTTTGTTCGGATCTCCTACTGCCCCTAAAAAAATCGCATCAAAATTCTTCAGTCGCTCTAGACCGTCATCACTCATCATTTTGCCATGTTTGATATAATAGTCGCACCCCCATGGAAATTCAGTTGTCTCTAATTGAATACCACCATGTAAAGTCGCTGCTGTTTGGAGCACTTTTACGGCAGAAGGTACAACCTCTTTCCCGATACCATCACCAGGAATCACTGCTAATTCATATCTTTTCATCATTTTTACCTCCTCTATGTTGTCATTGTTATATATTTTCTTTTCTTTACTTCCTTTAATAAATCCTTTTCTTTTTTCAAATATTAAGTGAAGTCTTTATACTAAGTAACCGTTAGAGCGCTTTATTTTAAAGAACATCAAGTTATTTCTTCGGCATTTTAAGCAAGAATGTTTTAAATATCTAACCAATCTCATCCTTTAGGATATACTAAGATTGTACATAAAGATTTATCATAAATTTAAAAGGGTGGTTATATTTGCATACAGCAATTTCATTTCAAAATGTACATTATCACACTGATTCATTATCAATTATTAAAGACATAACTGGTACTATTTCATCGGGGAATATAACGACCGTTGTCGGTCCATCAGGCTCGGGCAAATCTACACTATTTCATTTATGTAATGGGATGAAATCAGCCTCATCTGGAGACATTTTCATTCATGGTGAGGATATTTTGACCATTACACCAACAGTTTTACGTCGTAATGTAGGAATAGTTCTGCAAAAAGCCATTATGATAGAAGGGGATGTCTATGATAATTTATCGTTGCCGCTAACCCTCAATGGAGAAAAGTTGTCAAAAGAAAAGGCGATTGAAATGCTTAATTTGATTGGATTGAATGAAGAATTTCTTCACCGCAAAGCAACAGACCTTTCTGGAGGGCAACAACAAAGGGTGTCTATCGCGCGGACATTATTGAATGAACCAGTAATATTATTGTTAGACGAAGTTACATCAGCCCTTGACCAAACTTCACAAAGGGAAGTTGAGCAACTAATTACATCCATTAATCAAAAGAGGAAAACAACCATTGTTTGGATTACTCATAATCTTGATCAAGCACTACGTATAGGGGATGAGACGTGGGTAATTATAGATGGCAAACTAGCGGCACATGGAAAAAGTTCTGAAATTGTTTCATCCTCTAATGATAAGGTCAAGCAGTTTTTTGAAGGTGGTGAGGAAAAATGACTTTTTTTCAATTATCTCTGACATTAATATTTGTTCTTATTCCTATTCTCTTATCTAAAACATTCAAGCTAGGTCTTGAAAAGGATGTCTTGATTGCGACCATTCGCTCAATCATCCAACTTCTTGCGGTCGGTTACGTGTTGCAATTCGTTTTTGATTCAGAAAGCTTTTTCTATATCTTTTTAATGATTATTCTCATTATTACTGCTGCCGTACATAATGCAAGAAAAAAAGGTGTGATGATTAAAGGCATTACATGGAAACTAATTCTTACATACTGCTTTATTGAAGTGTTGACCCAAAGTGTCCTTATTAGTCTTAAAATTATTCCAGCAACTGCGCAATATATGATTCCCATTAGTGGAATGATTATTGGTAATGCGATGGTATTATCAATATTATTTCTTAATCGATTTACCGCGGAAATTGAAAACAGAACAGGAGAAGTAGAACTTTTTCTATCATTGGGGGGTACACCGAAACAAGCCATCCATCGCCAGTTAATGACTAGTATTCGCGCAAGTACAATACCAACAATTGAGAGTCAAAAAACGATTGGTCTTGTACAACTACCTGGGATGATGAGTGGACAAATAATTGCAGGCGCTGATCCTGTTCAGGCTGTCCTGTTTCAATTGTTGATTCTATTTATGTTGCTTTCATCTGCTGTTATCACGAGTATTATACTTGGATTCCTATCCTATCCAACAATGTTTAATGAAAGGATGCAATTTGTGACTCATACGCCAAGTAAATCGGAATGATATCCTTTATAAAACGCGGACAAATGGAAATTTGTTCGTGTTTTTTCGTTTTAATAAACTCTATGCCCTTTTGAATTATTTTTTATTTCTAAAATAAAGCAAAGATGTTTTAAGGGAAGCGTAACTACCAATAGCCCCATAACCATAAAAATAACCCATAAAGACCCCTGCAATGAGATCACCTCTATGACTAATAAAAATCGATACAATTAACCCAATAAGTATAGCCACTGTTGGTACAAAAGGTTTACTAATCCCTAGAAAATATTTTAACATTTGCGTAAAGATAATCACGATGGGAATGGCGATCATAGCATCCCAAAAATTTGTATGTATGACGGGAAATTCCATCTCTTATTGCACCTTTCAATATTTAAACCAACAACATTGTTCTTTCTATTATTCTTCATCATTGCTGAAATACTCTTATAAAAGGATAAACCTCATGAAAATTGGTTACATTATAATTGAACAATCCAAGTAAACAGCAAAGGAAAATAAACATTTAAAAGGTTTTTAAGATACGATTTATATAAGTTCTGTATTATCTAAAAGATTAGGCGAATGAAAGCCTAGTCTATCGCATTAATGCATCATTTCAAATGGAGGCGAATCTACATGGCTATTAAAAAGAATATGGAGTTTAAAATTAAAGATGGTTTTTTACCGAACTTATGTTTGTCAAAATCTTTGAAGGTTTTGGATGTAAGTGATAGTAGTATTATTATTGAAATGGGGTCTTCACAAAGACGTGGCGTTTTCCCGCCAGAAAACTTCAATTATTGGATTAATAAAGGGATATTAATTGCCGTGAAAGACCATCAAAAGCGTATATCATAAAATTTTATACATACTTTTTTACCGTCATCATACCTTTGATAATGGAGGTGACTGTAGTGGAGCGAGAAGGCAAAAAGCCAGAAAATAAAAAAACGAAACAATTAGAAGCATTCATTCGTGAAAATAAAAATCAACCGTTAACAACTAATGAAGGGGTAAAAATTGCGAATGACGAAAATACTCTAACAGCTGGTGAACGCGGTCCCACCTTGATGGAGGATTTTATATTTCAGGATAAAATGGCTCATTTTGATAGAGAGCGTATTCCTGAGAGAGTAGTTCACGCGAGGGGATTTGCTGCCCATGGGGTTTTTCGTGTATATGAATCGTTAGAAGATATAACAATGGCTCATTTTCTTCAAGATCCTAGTTTAGAAACACCAGTATTCGTCCGTTTTTCTCAGGTGGCGGGCTCTAGAGGGGTAAATGAAACGAACCGAGATGTACGGGGATTTGCAACAAAATTTTATACAGAAGAAGGTAATTTTGACCTGGTAGGGAATAATATTCCCATCTTCTTTATTCAAGACGGTATTAAATTTCCAGATCTCATTCATGCAGTAAAACCTGAACCGCATAATGAAATTCCACAAGGTCAAACAGCTCACGACACTTTTTGGGACTTCATTTCGAGCAATGAAGAATCTGCAGCAATGATGATGTGGATTATGTCTGACCGGACAATTCCCCGTAGCTTTAGAACGATGGAGGGCTTCGGCGTCCATACATTTAGACTGGTTAATAAAAATAACGAAGCGAGATTTGTTAAATTTCATTGGAAGCCTGTACTCGGCCTGCACTCGTTAATTTGGGATGAAGCACAAAAACTTGGCGGAGCTGATGCCGATTTTCACCGCAGAGATTTATGGGAAAATATCGAAGAAGGTCACTTTGCTGAGTATGAATTAGGCATACAAGTCATAAATGAAGAAGACGAATTTAAATTCGGCTTTGATATTCTAGATGCGACTAAATTATGGCCAGAAGAGCTTGTTCCCGTACGGAAAATAGGTAAAATGACATTGAATCGAAATGTAGATAATGTATTTGCCGAAACAGAACAAGTTGCTCTTCACCCTGGTAGTATTGTTCGTGGTATTGACTTCTCTAATGACCCCCTACTACAAACGCGTATTTTTTCCTATTCAGATACACAAATATATCGTGTAGGAACAAATTTTCAGCAAATTCCTATTAATCGTCCTGTTTGTCCATTTCATAACAACCAACGAGATGGAGCAGCCAGATATATTATCGATAAGGATAAAGTCGCTTATCACAATAATTCCTTGCAAAACAATACACCTTATGAAGTACCCCCAGCAAGAGGAGGATTCCTCACATATCCTTCTCAAGTTGAAGGCATGAAAGTTCGAAAAACTGCTCCAAGTTTTACAGACCACTTTTCTCAGGCGAGGTTATTTTGGAATAGTATGAGTGATGTTGAAAGGAATCATATTTTCTTAGCTTTTAGCTTTGAATTAGGTAAAGTAAAAAGTAAAATGGTCAGACAAAATGTAGTCAACCTCATTGGTCATATTAGCCACGATCTTGCCACATCCGTGGCACATAAAATTGGTGTTGAGCCACCAAATGTGAAAGAATCATCGGAAACTGCGTCCTCTAAAGCACTTAGTATGGCAAACACAACTTTTTCGCCAGCTACTTTAAAGGTGGGGATCATCGTAGCTGACCAATATGATGCAGCTATTGTACGTCCAATATTACAACAGCTACTCGCAGCAAAAACTCGCCCGTTCATTATTAGTGAAACACAGGAAACATTGAATGGAACTGATGGTAGTACGCTTCAAGTCGACGATTCCTTTTTAACAGGCTCTCCACTGGTTTATGACAGTCTATTTGTCGTATCTGGAAGAGGAGCTACACCTCACTTTAATCAAAAAGCAAAGAGCTATATAATTGAACAATATAATCATTATAAACCGATCGGCTCTTCTCGAAGTGGCATGTACTTAATCCAAGAAGTTGGTATTATTAATAAACCTGGAGTAACAATCACAAATGGCCCTTTTAAAACTTATATACAAAATGTAGGTAAACAAAGGTTTTGGGAACGAGGATAATAGACAAAATACACAAGCATCAACTACCTTTGGCACCCATTTTACATTAGACCACTATTGTAGTGGTCTTCTCTTATGCTATGTCTGTACTTAATTGTAATCTGTGAAAAAGATGAACGTTTGAACGCCTATCGTATTGAAAGATAAGCACTATTTTAAGACTTTTTCATTCGATTTTGATAAAAAGAATACCTAGCGCTCTTTGCTCTACTTCTTTCTCCCATACCTCATCCCTTATTAGCCGTAAAGCTACAACTTTTACCTAAACAATCAAAAAAAGAAACACTCTTGAATCGTATAGACACGAAGCAAGAATGTTCATTTAAGTACTATTTCATATTATTTACCTGCTTTTGCTTTGTTCCCAAAAATCTCTTTTTCTAACCTTCTACCTGTTGGTGTAGCAGCTAACCCACCTTCAGCCGTTTCTCTTAACGCAGAAGGCATCGTTTGACCAATACGATACATGGCATCAATTACTTCATCACATGGAATTCTACTTGTGATACCTGCTAATGCCATGTCAGCAGCTGTCATCGCATTTGAAGCACCCATTGCATTTCTTTTCACACAAGGGACTTCTACCAAACCAGCTACAGGATCACATACTAAACCGAGCATATTTTTTAAAGTAATCGCCATCGCATGTGCTGCTTGAGAAGGTGAACCGCCTGCCATTTCTGTAATAGCTGCAGCTGCCATCCCACTCGCTGACCCCACCTCTGCTTGGCAGCCACCAGCTGCTCCGGAAATGGATGCATTATTGGCAACAATAAAGCCAAAAGCTGCGGATGTAAATAAGAATTCAATCATTTCCTCTCTTGTTGGGTTAAGTACATCCTTAACAGCAAACAACGTTCCAGGTACAACGCCTGCGGAACCCGCTGTTGGTGTCGCACAAATAGTTCCCATTGCTGCATTTACTTCATTTGTAGCAACAGCTTTGCTAACAGCATCTAGCAGTGTATGACCAGAAAGTGCTTTTCCACTTTTTATATATTTTTGTAATAAAACCGCGTCTCCTCCTGTTAACCCAGAAACGGAAGTTACACCATTTAAACCTCTTTCTACTGCTTGTTCCATAACGGTAAGATTACGATCCATTTGGGCAATAATATCTTCACGTGCGCGCCCGGATACTTCAACTTCTTGGCGAATCATCACTTCTGCAATTTTAATTTGCTCTTTGTCTGCAATTTCTACTAATTCTGCCGCGTTCTTAAATAACATATACATCCCTCCTACATGCTGTCATTAATCCACCATCTTGATGACTTGAGTGATATGTGGTAACTGAGCAATTTCGTCCATTAAGTTTTGATCAATATTTTGGTCAACTTCAATGACCATTAAAGCCATTTTCCCTTTTTCTTTTCTTGACACTTCCATATGACCGATGTTTATTTCATGTTGTGCTAAAAGGTAAGTAACTTTTGAAATCACACCAAATTGGTCATTATGGACCACTAAGATAGCGGGATGTTCACCTGTAAGTTTAAGCGCAAATGAATTTAATTCAATTATTTCAATAGAGCCTCCACCAATGGAAATACCAACTAGCTCCATTTCTTTATCATCATCGAACAATTTAATGCGCACAGTATTTGGATGATCGACAACTGCTTCTTCAACAGAAAACACGATTTCCATTCCCAGTTGCTCGGCTAATTGAAGCGATCCAGGGATGCGTTCATCATACGTATCGTAATCAAGAATTCCCCCTACAATTGCCACATCTGTTCCATGTCCCTTATACGTTTTCGCAAATGAACCATAAAGATATATTTCCGCCTTCGTTGGCTGTCTGCCAAATAAGGTCCGAGCTACCCTTCCAATTCGAGCAGCTCCAGCTGTATGTGAGCTAGAAGGTCCGATCATAACTGGGCCGATAATATCAAATGCTGATCTATATTTCATATCTTATGCTCCTTTATCATTAACTGACTCTTTATCTTATACATACTCATGTGTGTTCTCATTCTCATTCATCACTTTTATCTTTTGTAAATAATTATAAATAGTAAACTTAGAAACTCCTAAAATAGAAGCAACATATTCATTGGCTCCTTTAATTAAGAAGGTTCCTTTTTCCTCTAACCTTTTCACTGCCTCAATTTTTTCATCAATCGTCATACTTGCAGGTGCCTTTTTAAACGGTTGAAGGACTTGTTCTACCATTTCATGAACAATATCCTGTACGGATGTAAAGAAAGTTTCATCCTTTGTATCTTCTTCATTAAAGTTTGTTAACGTTTCAAGGACACCACCAAATTGCATCATCAAGCTTATATCGTAGTTCATACATAGCGCGCCAATAATTTTATTATGTTCATCTCGTAAGAAAACGGTCGATGATTTCATTACATTTCCTTTTGGTGTCTGCGTTTTATAGTTGGCAAGATCCTCTGCCTCATGGTTACCCTTTGCTAATTCGTTCAAAACTAAATCCGTAATTGGAGCACCAATTGAACGACCAGTTACATTACCGGCAAGATGTATAAGCGATTTCTTAAAATCTGCGAAATCATGAACACCTACTTCACAATGAGGGCCAAACATTTTCACAAGCATATCTGCCGTTCTAATAGCAAAGTCAAATATATGTTGATCCTTCTTTTTCATCTTTGTCACATCCTATACTCTTCGAATGAAACCGTTTTCAAAATGGTTGTATTTCAAATCCTAATCATCATAACACACATAAACTATAATTAAAATATTTTTTTAATGCATACAATTTTTTTGTAAAATCATTCTGAAAGAACTATAAACTAAGAACAACAAATAAAAACAGTGAGTCTAAAATAGCTTATGTAAGTTTATATGAGAATAGATTATATCCACAATTCACTCGAGAAAGAAGGGGGCATTTACTTGTTACGTGTCAACGTATCCCCACGTCTAACATCAAAATCACTCACTTTTCGTACGTGAGCAGAGTTTTTTTGTTTAATTTTGCCAACGCTCATAGTTTGGGACTCTTCTTGGAAGTGGAAAACTGCTTTTTTTATTTTGTGAGGGTTTCAGCTTGGATTAAATTTATGAGAGCAACTTTAAAATACTTTCAAATCATGCTACACACATCGACCCAAAAAACAACAAATGAAAAGCGAAAGAACAAAAGTCCTCTCGCTTTATCATCAAACATTTCTTAAGACTAAATGAAGACGATTATTTCTCGTGTCTTGCTCCTCTTCATCAGCTAAATCGTATTTCTTTAATAAATGAAATACATCGTTTAGGATTTCTTGGCTATGTTCTTCTTGGAAAAAAAGGTCGAACTTTGCATGCAAATCCTTAGGCAAATACGATTGCTGATCTATATACTTATTTTTTACATCAGTCATTGTGTGATCTAATTTGCATTCGCTCATCTTTTATCCCCCTTAATCAATTTTTCAATGTATGAAGTATAACATTGAATATAAGTTATTTGCTATATTTTAACCTGAAGTTCACATTCAATACTTTAACTTTCCGCTTCATCGTCTTGAACATATTGATAGTCCTCACGATTGATAGGGGTAAACCCTGCTGGATGATAAAACCTTAATAAATCTTTTGTTAATATTTCATCTGAAAGATCAAGTTTTTCTCTCGCTGCTTGTGTCAGTTGATCAAACTCCTCCTCATACGATATCATTTTACCGCTTTTACTATCATAATAACGCTGATTAATCATACTTATATCATTCGAGACAAAATCACCATTTCGTAATGGCGTTAGTTCGATATGACCTTTAGCTAATAAATCTGTTCCTAAACCTAAATATTGATTGGTTTCAACCCCTAATAAATGTAGAAGTGTAGGCCTAATATCCAATTGTCCACCGATAGGTTGAGGATAATCACCTGTTTTCACTCCAGGGATATGAATAAAGACGGGGACTTGTTGTAGTTTTAAACTTTCGAATGGTGTAATTTCTTTACCGATAATCTCTGCCATCGCTTCATTATGATTCTCTGAAATTCCGTAGTGATCACCATAAAGGACAATAATAGAACGGTCATACAATCCACTCTTTTTCAAACCTGTGAAAAACTTAGATAATGCGGAATCTAAGTAATTTGCTGATTGGAAATACTGATTAACAACCTTATCATTTGTATTAGCTTGTGGGAAATTTGTATCCCATTCGTCCATTTCAAAAGGAAAATGATTGGATAATGTAATAAATTTTGCGTAAAAAGGTTCAGGTAATCCCTGTAATATTGGCATCGACTCTTCAAAAAAAGGTTTATCTTTCAATCCATAATTCTTCGTATTTCTCTCATTCATATCATAATATGATGCATCATAGAAACGGTCATAGCCTTGAGAACGATACATTTCATTCCGATTCCAAAATGTTTTATAATTCCCATGAAAGGAAGCAGATGTATAACCATATTCCTTTAATATTCCTGGTGTAGATTGAAAGGTATTTTGCGCTTTATTTACATAGGCCGATCCTTGCGGCATGCCATATAAAGAATTATCAAGAATGAACTCAGCATCCGATGTTTTACCTTGACCCGTTTGATTATAGATTTGATCGAAATAAAACGTCTCCTCATCTTCTACTAAAGAATTGAGAAAAGGTGTGACTTCCTTCCCTTCTATTTTCATATTGATTACAAAATCTTGTAATGATTCCATTGAGATTACTATCACATTGCGATTTTGCGCCAATTTAAAATAATCCTGAGAAGGCGAAACATAGCGATCTTGAATTTCTTTTTTAATCTTTGCCACATCTTCGCTATCTGCCATTGCTCTTTCACTAGTCGCATGTATATTTTGATAAATGTCAAAAAGTGTGAAATTGTATAACCCTAAATACTTGACTATATAGGCGCGATCAAATGAGCGCTGAAATAACCCCGGTCGTTCCTTTTCTGCTAAAATGACATTTCCTATAACCATCATTATTCCTAAGAAAAGACCTAGCAATGCCATTTTCATGCTTCGATGTCCAACAATCTTAACTTTAAATACGGTTAAAAGGACGACCAACACGATCAAATCTATAAAAAAGAGAATATCTAATGGCTGTATGAGGGCGAAGGCACTATTACTTAATTGCCCCCCATTTGTTCTTGTTTGCATTAAGACTGGTATTGTAATGAAATCATTGAAGAATCGATAGTATACAACATTTGCATAAAGAATAATGGTTAAAAAAAGATCCATGATAAGTAAATAAATCATTTGTTTACGTTTATTAAATATATACAAGATAAAAAATAAGCTAGCAGAACTTAAAATATGTGTAGCTAATATAATCATTTGCGTTCCCAGCTCAATACTCATTCGAAACTGTGTGCTATATGTAATCAAGAGCTTCATAACAAAACTACTTAATGCAATGAGAAAAATCGTATGAAATGAAATATATTTATGGCTTTTTTCTTCCATTATAAAACCTCTTTCACGTTCTTTTATAAGTATAAATGCAATATGATATAGGCTTGCTCCTATTGAAGACGAAGACAAAAATAATAAAGTTTCAAAAATGAAGCTTTTTGATATCGTCCTGCTACACAAATAAAAATGTGAAAGCCTTCAAAGGTAAAGACCTTCGAAGGCTCTAAGTCATCAATAAACTCCTGATAACTCCATATAACTTACATTACATAACGGAATAATAATCTCGTCCGTTTCAGTAGATAAATAACCAGATACGACACGAGCTATCACAAGTGAACCATCTTCTACACGTAACATGATACCTGTTTGAGAAGTAAAGTTACTTACTACAGTGACCGTACGGCCAATGTAGTTGGTACATTCTTCTTCTAGTGTAGAGGCAAAATTTGAAACCCCTCTAGACATTTAAACCCCTCCTTATCCTAATTTGACAACAGATTGAATATTTTTAAATGGTACGAAGTATGTTGAAGTCCCGTCAGTAACAACGGCATAATCTTGTCTTACTGCTGCTAATACACCTTCAACTGGACCACCAGTAGTTTCTTTTTCTACAAAAGAACCCACTAAACGACTTAACTCATTTCTTAAACCTTCGAAATTACAGAAGTCATCGCCAGTTTCAATGTTCTGAGATGGTCTTCCACAACACTCTTTCCATTCTTTTTTCTTACCACCTTGATGACGATGTTTTTTCTTAGAGTCAGTACATAACATATTGTAATACCCTCCCTTCACTCCTTAATCACTAACTATCTTATGTTGTTTTCCTCAAACTGAATGGACGAGTTTCCCAGTACAAACGCCTTTTTTCTAACAATTCCTTTAACGCCCCACATATAATGTAAAAAAACATGATTGGATGTGTTTAGGTGAAATCCATATTAATGGTAGCTGATCACTTAGGAGCAAACGGAACAGTGACTTATATATTTACAATTAGTAAAGCATTAAAGCAGATGGGTTATACGATTATTGTAATCGGGAGACCGGGCGTATTAGGAGACAATTTTAAGCAAGAGAACATTCCTGTCTATGAGGTTGAAATTCCGAACAACTTTGACAAAAAATCTACCGAAATACAAGCAAAAATAGAAGAAATCATTCATAACCATCAAATTGATCTCATTCATTGTCATCAAGTATATTCAGGTATTTTGTTACTTCATATGGCACAAAAACATAACATCCCCTATGTCTACACCCTTCATGGCCTATATAATAGAAAAGATGAGTTATTAAAAATACTGCCAAAATGTAATCAAATCATTACTGTTAGCCAATTAGTTCAAGAGCAATTGGTTCAACAATATAATCTGTCATCTATTTTCATCCCAAATGGCATTGATGGAGATGATTATTTTTATCAATCTGATATAACTGTAAGAAAAAACCTTCATATCCCAGAAACAGGATTTGTCGTCTTTTATGCCAGCCGGCTCGAATTTGATAAAGCAGATATTTGCATGCGGCTGTTAAAATCCATTGCAGAATTGAGACAACCAAACCTATACGCACTTGTTGCTGGGGAAGGTTTTAGAACGAAACAAATTCATAATATGATTAAAGCGATGAATCGGAAAAGAGCAACACCCTACGTTCATTTATTAGGCTCACAACAAGATTTACGTCCCTTTTACTATTCCGTTAATGCGGTTGTAGGAACCGGAAGAACAGCAATGGAAGCGATATGCTGCGAAGTCCCAGTTATAGCAGCAGGAGCAAAAGGTTATAGTGGAATTGTGACAAAAGAAAACTGGGAAAAGATGAAATATGGCCATTTTGCTGATCATCAGGCAGATCAACCTATTCATCAACGGAATATCAAAAATGACATCCTCCAATTAATGACTTATGAAAAAAACCTTGGAATGAAAGATATTCGTCAAGCATTATTAAAAGATTTTAACATTGAGAAAATCACAAAAGATTTAACGAGTTTGTACGTAAACCTCCTCAATTAATGTTAAAATATGCTAAAAGAAACGAAAAAAGGAGGTGCAAGCTCCCCATGCCTAGAAAGAAAATCATATTCATTTCTTTCATAAGTTTAACAACGGTTTTCACCGCCATACTTATTTGTTTTGCGGTGCTAGAGGGAGTAACTTATCAAGCAGCTTCAAAACTGGCTGACACGCTTCAAGAAGAAGACATGCAAAAATTATTAAACGACCCTACAATCCAGCCATATATAAATGAAAAAGTCGAGCTTGCAACAATGAACTTAAGTAAAACGGACTTACCAATAAAAACGAGATCAGAAGCCATGACTAAAGTAACGCAAACCTTCAGCAATCAAGACATCAAGGATTTTTCTACAAAACTAAAACAAGGGTTAACGGAGAAAGATAAAGAAGAATTAATGGATACCGTTAATAAGCATTTTAGTGAAGAAGAAATTCTTTCACTAAAAATACTTGCCATACAAGAGCTTAAAAAAAGAGAATCTCAATCACAAAAGCAATAAACAGCCTGGCATGTTCAGGCACACAAAAAAGGCGTATAATAATAGACAATTAAACATATAGGAGGCACACAAAATTTGACTAACTTTCAAACGAAAGAAACACTGCAATTATTAAAAGATTTAGTTTCCATCCCTAGTCCATCAGGGAATACATATGAAGTAATTTCATTCGTTGAGGAATACTTGCGTGAACTTGGAGTACAAACACGAAAAAACCGCAAAGGTGCTCTTATCGCAACAATTACTGGCAAAGACAATTCCCAACATAGGATGTTAACTGCACATGTGGACACATTAGGAGCCATTGTAAAGGAAATTAAACCGAGTGGCAGATTAAAAATTGATCTGATTGGTGGGTTTCGTTATAACTCTATTGAAGGCGAGTACTGTCAGATAGAATCGTCAGATGGAAAAAAATATACTGGTACGATTCTCATGCATCAGACCTCTGTTCACGTATATAAAGATGCTGGGACAGCGGAAAGAAATATAAATAATATGGAAGTACGTTTAGATGAAGAAATACACTCCATTGAAGACGTTAAAAAACTAGGAATTGCCGTAGGAGATTTTGTTTCATTTGATCCACGAGTGGAAATAACCAACGCTGGATTTATCAAATCTAGACATTTGGATGATAAAGCAAGTGTAGCTATTTTACTGCAGTTAATTAAAGAAATCGTTACTGCTCGTATTGAATTACCTTATACAACTCATTTCCTCATTTCAAATAATGAAGAAATTGGTTATGGAGGCAATTCAAATATCACTGACGAAACAGTAGAGTATTTAGCTGTGGATATGGGAGCGATCGGTGATGGACAGGCAACTGATGAATATACGGTTTCTATTTGTGCGAAGGATTCTAGTGGGCCTTATCATTATCAATTGCGTAAACATTTAGTCGCTCTCGCAGAAGAACATCAAATCGGTTATAAAGTGGATATTTATCCATACTACGGTTCCGATGCATCTGCCGCTATTAGAGCTGGATTTGATATTATTCACGGATTAATAGGACCAGGTATCGATTCCTCCCACGCTTTTGAGCGCACGCATGAAAAGAGTATTCGTCAAACTTACGACTTACTTTATTATTATTTACAGTCAGAACTAGTGGGTTAAAGCTTAACATCCAATATGCAATTTATATAACCATACCTGCCAAAAACTTATCGTTTGACGGCAGGTATATTTTTTTCCTAATGCCCATCCCTTCTTAACTCTGAGATTTTCTTTAATACTTGAATTCGATACTGTCTCTTTATAAAGAGAACTTCTTGCTTTATCTCTCTTTGATGACGCACTGTCCCCATTTCTTCATGCACACGATAATTCACTAACTTTTCAGAAAGATAGCAAAATTCCTCACTTAGGCCAACCCGCAGCCACATCTCATAATCATGTGTATATCGATAACTAACATCTAATGGACCAACTTCGCGTAATAAATCCATATGCAGCATAACTGTACAACCGTGAATAAAACATCTATTTAATAAAGCTTTTAAAAAGTGACTTCGCAATGAATAGGTTTGATTAAAATAAGCATCTATCTGTGAATCACTCTTCCCAATTGTCTCACAGCCGGTATAACAAGCTCTTACGCCATATGTTTCCATATACTTTACTTGTTTTTCTATTTTTGTTGGCTTATAGCTATCATCGGCACTAAGCCAACAAAAATATTTACCTGTTGCAATTTGAATTCCAGCATTGAGAGCTGTAGCTGTGCCTCCATTTTCCTTCCTTACATAAGTAACCTGTTTTTTATATGGTTCAAGTTTATCAAGATGTAATGTGGACCCATCATCGATGACAATAATCTCGATATTTCCATATGTCTGTGCAAGCAGACTTTCAATTGCCTCACCAATATACCGGCAATTATAAAAAGGGATGACTACTGAAACTTTATCCATAAATTAAATGCACTCCGTTCTTTCTTTCTAGACGTATTGTCCAAACCACATGTGAGACTTAAGCATATTCATAATATTAGAGGATAAATGTGATAGGAGGAGTACATCTTGAAAGTATTATTTATATTCTATGTACCAAGTGGAGGAGTCGAAACCTTAAATCGACAAAGAAGTATTGCTTTAAAGGACGTTGGAATCACTTGTCATTTTCTATACTATGAAAACCGTAGAAATTATTTAAATGAACACTATAATCCTGTATTTATTAAAAATGATGAAGAAGAAATTATTAACCTTATAAAGAAACATCAATATGACGCCATTGTCATTACTTCTGATTTTAAAATGGTACCTGCTATCAAAAAAAGTGGATACAAAGGTAAAATCTTTGTTGAAATCCAAGGTTATGGGTCGATACAACAAACAAGATATGGTTTTTCTATTGGTAAAACATTAGCAGAGAATGATATTGATGGTTTTCTTAATCCAAGAACTCCCCATATTTCCACATTATTAAGTGAGATGTTCCCAAATGTGCCTAAGTATGAATTTAATAATTGCTTTGATTGCAGTCACTTTAACTATAAAGCGACTGGCAAAAGTTTTGTCCAACCAATTATTGGTTGGGTTGGTCGAATCGAGGATAATAAAAACTGGCAGGAATTTTTGAACATTTGTTTTCTACTCAAAAGGAAACTACGTAATCAGCTACAAGTCTACCTTTTTGAAGATCCCACACTATCTTTACCCGAAGATAGAGAGGATTTTTTTAAGGTGATGAAAAAGTATCATTTAGAAAAAAACATCAATTTATTACCGAATATTCCTAATGAGAAAATGGCTGACTACTTTTCCATTATTAGTGATTCTGGTGGATTTCTTTGTTCGACATCAAAAATAGAAGGTGCCCCATTAACAGCATTAGAAGCGATGAGCTGTAGATGTCCGATACTCACAACTGACTCTAGCGGTATAAGAACAGCTGTTACTCATAATGTTACCGGCAAATACTATGAAATTGGCAACCCAAAAGAAGCTGTTAAAGAAGGAATAGAGCTGATTCAAAACCAGACGCTCAGACAGACAATTATTAATAACGCAGTATCCCATGTAAAAACGAACTTTGCCCCCTCGCTTTATGCTCAGAATTTCAAGAAAATGATGACAAGTACATTACCAGTAAGTAACTGAATATGTTTTATGGATGGAAAAACAAATAAAAAATTCAAATACCAAATCTGTTACGTGCTGTTGTTTTTTAATTGAACGTAATGTCATCTTATAAGGAATACGTTGCAACTACTCATTTAAATATTTTATTAATTCAGATGCCTCTTTAAGGAATTGAAAAAAGTAGATTGTAATAATCATACATTAGGAAATGAATTGAGCAGTACATTACACTGCTCAATTCTGTTTTTACTCTATTGGTATAACTCGGAATCTTAACTCCATTGATTTATTCGCCCTTTAGGGTTTTACCTACTCTGCAATCATTTTTTTAACCATCTCTATCAGTTTAACAATTAGAACGCACAAAAGTATTTTATGTAAAAAGAAAACACTCCATATTCGGAGTGTTCATTTGGCATGTATTCATCTAGGTCACTATTTATAAAAACTAGTATCATTTTTATATCAACTTTTTTAAGTGTTTCCTCAATTTTTTACGATAAATGGCTTCGAGTTTACGTATTTCCAGTTTCATTGCCGGCTGATTTTTAGCTGATGTTGAATTACTATGAGAACGATATTTTGTTAGACTTTCATTAATAAATGCTATTGAAGTTTTGGCAAGGACCACTCTTAACCACATATCATAGTCTTGGGTATATTTATATTGAGGATTAAAATAGCCCACTTCATTAAATACATCTTTCTTTATCATAACTGTGCACCCGTTAACAGGATTGTAGTATAAAAATGTTTCATAAATATGACCGGTAGATAGAAAATTAATCGTTAAGTTTTTCATCAAAACTTCATTATTTTCATTGATGATATCATAGTTTGTAAAACTCATATCCACTAGACGATCTTCCATAAAATCTACTTGTTTTTCAATCTTTTCATGTTCAAATAAATCATCGGCACTTAACCAGGCAATATATTTACCTTTAGCAGCTTTTATTCCCGTATTTAATGCAGCTGCTGTCCCTTTATTTCTTTGATAAAGATAGGTTAGTTTATCTTTATACGCTTGCACTAAATGTACGTATTCAGTTGAACCATCATCGACAACAATTAATTCAATATTTTGATACGTTTGTTGTAATACACTTTCAATTGCTTGATCGACATATTGGCAATTATAAAAAGGAATAACGACCGAAACTAGTGGCTCCATATTTACACATCCTTCTTTATCTTATTCCTAAAGTGAGTTAACACATCATTTAAAGATTCTTTTAACGTGTAGTCTCTCACCCAACCTAATTCTCTTAATCTTTGTGCACTCATTGATGCGACATAAGATGGTCGTAACTCTTCCACTTCTTCAAAATGAATATTTTCATTTGTAAGAGATTTGTAAATAGCCATCACTTCAAGAAGTGTGTAAGATGTTTCAGAACAAATCTCGTACACTTCACCAACTTTTCCTTTTCTTAACAACAATTCGTAAGCCTTTATAGCATCTCTTACATCGAGAAAATCTCTTGTAGCATTGACAGCAATCTCAATAGCTTCTTCCTTATCATGAGAATGCATTGCTTCTATTTCTGCGATTCGTTGACCTAAAATGGCACAAATCCCCGTCGAATTTCCTGGCCCAATTAAATTCGTAGGTTTGGCTAAGATGACTTGGCTTTCAAAGAGCTGAATCCAGGACTTTGCCAGTATGACTTGTATTGTTTTACTAAGACTATAAGGGTTTTTCAGCGTCTCTATTTGATTGGGTTCAAACTCTAAGGCAGAACCCGGTATAAGAATGCGACAGTGTTTCACATGCTTTCTAGCTTCGTCTATTAATTTGGCTGTTGCCATCGTATTAACACTTAATACATCTACTGGATGTTCCCATGAATCAGTAACACTACATCTCCCAGCTAAATGTAAAATATAATCAGGCTTACTGACATTTACTGCTTCTTCAATTTGTTCAAGCGATAATAAATCACAAATAATTATATTATATGGTAATGATAATATTGGTTGATTCCTCATTAATGCATATACTTGATAACCTTGTTTATGAAAGAAATCACATGCATGCCGACCCGTAAACCCACCAGCACCAGTAATAAGGATTGTTTTCCCTTTACCCATATTGCCCCTCTCACTCTCCAATTCGAACAACTTACTAAATAGCATATGAAGAGTTTGTCTATTTGTTTCGGGCTCAATTCGTTAAAAAAATGGTGAAACTTGTCCAAGCACCTTACACTTCATTCACATAATGTATTACTAACTGACAAGCAAAGGAGGTGAACATTAT
Organism: Cytobacillus sp. FSL R5-0569; assembly: GCF_038007265.1. Taxonomy (NCBI): domain Bacteria; kingdom Bacillati; phylum Bacillota; class Bacilli; order Caryophanales; family Bacillaceae; genus Cytobacillus; species Cytobacillus sp. FSL R5-0569. The sequence continues at coordinate 2,185,707 of NZ_JBBOWW010000001.1, read as the reverse complement.
GGGAACATTTTTAGATTCACAAAGTTCACAAAACTCAACAGCTAATGGTCAGATTAGTATACCTGTAACAGCTACACCAGCATTATTCGGTACATTAGGCTTGAATTTAGCAGGTGCTGGTGCTAATCCACGTGTAACATTTTCTATCAGTGCCGCCTTCACTTCATTAGCTACAGTGTTAACACCGATTGTCGTCAACGTATATCGTGTGGTGAACGGTACCCCAAGCCTCATTTATTCAGCCACACAATCATTAGCAGTTGCAGGTCTCGGAGTAGCTTCAACTACTGTATTATCTTTCAATGGTGCTGATTACAACCCAATTGATTCAACGACTTTTCCAATTTATCGCGCAACAATCAATGTAGGAGGCGGGGTAGTGTTATTTCCAACACGAACAGGACCAGAAACATTTTATGCAGCTGCCTATTCTGATTAATTCTTGAATGACGCAAAACACGGACAATATATGTTTTTAACATGTTTTGTCCGCGTTTTAATTTGAACAGAGCTATTCTATTTATGATATTTAGCAGGTATACCCGTCTATAACCGATTATAGCGCACTGCATATACATAGTATGTGGACAATCAAAAAGGAGAGGAACATATGAGGATTTTATTTGCAACCTTTTGGCAAATTCCGCATGTTGGTGGCGTATGGAAATATATGAACCAACTAAAGAATAGATATGAACTACTTGGTCATACAGTAGATATCATTGGCTTTACTCAAGGTCATAAAGCACTTGCGGTCATTAATCGTAATATTTTTATCCCTACACCCGCTGGACAACCACCTATGGCTGAGAGTAATGATCCAATTATTGGCTCTTATTCTTCCTTATTAGACATATATATAAATTGTTTCAAACAAATTGACCTTAGCGAATATAATGTCATACATGCCCAAGATATTTTCTCTTCTATCGCAGTCAATCGATTAAAACACCCTCACACTGCATCAGTTACTACAATGCATGGATGTGTAGCTCAAGAAATTATTGATGCCCATTATCATGGGCAAATAGAAAATCGCTCCATCGAAGGTGTTCAATATTTCTGTCAACTTGAAAAACAAGGAGCCGAAGCAAGCGATTGTACGATTGTGGCAAACCAATGGATGTATGAAAAGTTGATCTCCCAATTCGGTGTATCGAGTCAGCAATTAAACATTTTACACTATGGCTATGATATTGAAGCTTTTACTGCTAGCGCTAAGGAAACAACCAATATAAAAAAACCACGGAATAAAAAAGTGATTATTTTCACAGGGAGGTTCACACCATTCAAGGGAGTGAGGTTTCTTATTGAAGCACTTTCAATGCTTAAGAAAAAAAGACGTGATTGGGTATGTTGGCTGGTAGGGAACGGTCCTGAAGAGAACGAATTGAAAAAACTTGTTAAAGAAGCACGATTAGAGAAAGATATTGTCTTTCTAGGGCAACGAGACGATGTCCCTGCCTTACTGCAACAGTCAGATATGCTTATTTTACCAACGTTAATTGAGAACCAGCCTTTATCAGTTATTGAAGCACAAATTTCTGGGAAAGCCATTATCGCTAGTCAAGTCGGTGGTGTCCCCGAGATGATTCAACATGGAATGACAGGCATGCTAGTACCTCCAAAAAACGCCTACCCCCTTTATGAAACGATTGCTTATCTCTTACAAGAGCCAGCATTCTTGAATAATCTCGGTATGCGTGCCAAACATTTCGCACATGATTACTGGCGTTTAGCCCCAGCCATTGATTGTGTTATTGCCGTTTACGAAAAAGCCTTGAAGACAAAGCAAACATAGGGAGGAAGAAGCATGAATATTGTTATTAGTGGAGGAGCAGGATTTATTGGTTCACATTTAGTAGACTATTTTGTAAAAGAAGGAGCTAAAGTATATGTGATTGATAACTTCTCATCTAGCACAAATAAAAATATCCACCCTGAGTCAATCGTTCTTGATTGTGATATAAGAAGTGACAAAATAAAGCAACATTTTTCTAACATAAAACCTGATCTTGTTTTCCATCTTGCTGCCCAAGCAGATGTAACAAAATCTATCAAATATCCAACTGCAGATGCAGATATTAATATCGTTGGTACAATCAATCTACTAGAAGCTAGTGTACAAGCAAAAGTAAAACAATTTATATTCTCCTCTACCTCAGCTGTTTACGGAGAATCATCAGAGGATATTATTCACGAAACAGATTCCACTCAACCAATCTCCTACTACGGTATGTCAAAATATGCAGCAGAAAATTATATCCGCCTCTACCACCATTTATATCAATTACCCTATACGATATTACGCTATGGCAATGTGTATGGTCCTAGACAAACACCAAAAGGAGAAGGTGGTGTTATTGCTGTTTTCCTTCAAAAGATTTTATCCGGAGAATCACTTAATATCCATGGTAATGGTGAACAAACGCGAGATTTTATATTTGTTGACGATATCGTTCTGGCAAATGTGTCTGCTAGTAAACAAGTCTCAAATGATACCTTTCATGTGAGCACAGGTTTAAAGACTTCAGTTAATCAAATCATTGAAAAAATCTCGCATATTCATTCCAAGCCGATAAAGAAACAATATGTTACAAGTCGCCAAGGAGATATAAAAGATAGCTGCCTTTCCCGAGAAAAAATCAAACAGAAACTCAATTGGATACCAAACCATTCTATCGACGAGGGCTTACTACAAACCTATCAATTTATGAAAAACAAAAGCTAACTTAATGTAAAGGAGCTTTTTTATGAAGATTCTATTAGCTACGTATTGGGCGATTCCTCACTTAGGGGGAGTGTGGAATTATATGATTCAGTTAAGAAAAGGGCTTGAGGCACAAGGTCATGAGGTAGATCTAATGGGGTTTAATACACAAAACCGTCATGTCATTATTATTAATAAAGATATTAGTATTCCGATTACAACGTTTCCTCATACAGAACTTCCGCCTGATGAATTAATTGTTAAATATACCGCTTATCAAAGCAAGGAATATGAGAAGGCAGCTGCTCAAATGGATTTGGAAGCATATCATATCATACATGCACAAGACGTTATTGCAGCCCGGGCAATTGATCACTTAAAACTCAAACACCCTGCTCTCATTACAACTATACATGGATCCCTGACAAAAGAAATAAAAGAACAGTTTTTCCAAGACCCTTCATCAAAACTGGAGAATTTATCGTATTTTAAGAATTTAGAATACATCGGTGGAATGGCAGGTTATACCACTATTGTAGCTAATGAATGGATGAAAAATATTTTATGTAATGATATTCACATCGAGAGTCATCAACTAACTGTCCTTCACTATGGGTTTGATATTGATGATTTCTTATTACGAGCTGCAAAACCTGCAAACCATATTAGAAAAAGAAAAAAAAGACAGAAACTATTCATATATACAGGTAGACTCATTAAAGCAAAAGGTGTACAGTATTTGATCACCGCGTTGTCATATTTGAAAGAACAAAATAATGACTGGGTTTGTTGGATCATTGGTGATGGCGAAGAAAAACAGCATCTACAAAAACTAACGAATGATTATCATTTAAGAAATCAAATTCTCTTTTTAGGAGAAAGAAATGATGTCCCCTCTCTATTACAACAAGCTGATCTATTCATTTTACCAACACTCTCAGAAAACCAGCCTTTATCAATTATCGAAGCACAACTATCAGGATTAGCTATTATCGCTAGTGATGTAGGAGGCATACCTGAAATGATTGAAGATGGCGTAACAGGATTTCTTACACCGATAGGAGACTCAAAGAAACTAGCCGAAAAAATGGCTTTCTTACTACATGAGGATATGGTCAGAAGAAGTATAGGTACGAAAGCATTTGAGTTTGCTACTAGTCACTGGTCGTTAGCTAACGCCATTAAACTAGTACTCCCCCTCTATCATCAGGCGATACAGAAAAAACAGATGAATAATTGAATTAAAAAAACGATCAATCCGGTTTGATTCGCTAAAAATCTAAATGCGAATAATTTAAGAAAGAACTGCACCTCCAATTGTTAGGTCATGCGTCTAACCATCAGAGGTGCAGTTTTTCCTTATAGTTGATGACAATTATTCTCTTTCCTTCATTCTTTCCATCTCTGCTTTAAGCTCAATAAGCATTTCTTTATATGTTGGGAATAGATAGGAAAAATCTTTCCTTACCGTTTGCACTGTACGATCTAACTTTTCTACATCATCAGAGATAATCGATATATCATCTTTGTGAAATACTTCTTTTATTAAAGATAAGAGCTCATATTTTGAAACAGCTTGAGGCATACCTAAATGATACAGTCCTTGTATATCCTCCTGGATCATTTGATGAATCGCTTTCGCTAATTCTAAAGTTGTTACGCCATTCCAATACACATTACTGAAACCTTTTATGGTACCTGTTTGTTCCATAAACCATAAGAATAGGCCAATACCGTCCTGCTTTAACTCCGGACCTATAATTGATGTTCTTACAGTTAAATGGGGAGGTGAAGATACTTCACCTAATTGTTTCGATTGCGCATAAATAGATGTACCATCTGTTATGTCTTCTTCAGTATATCCACCCTTATCGCCTAAAAACACACAGTCAGTACTAATATGGATGAGACGACCGCCCCTTTTTTCCATAATACCTGCCAACGCTTGTGGCAGCAGACTATTCACTTGAAAGGCAAGCTTTGTATTAGCGCTCGCATGCTCGTTTAAGATACCAACACAATTTATAACGATATCTGGTTGTACTTTATCTATAACCGCTTCGACATCTGTTGTACGGGTCACATCTAAATATAGTTGATGATCACTTTCTGAATGTCCTCTTGAAGTTGTGTAGACGTCAAAGGTTGAATACGCATGAAAATAGGAGGCAAGCATGTGACCTGCCATGCCCTTCCCTCCCAAAATTAATAATTTCATTTTAAATAAACCCGCCCTTCTTCAACATCTTCCTCAGCTCCTCTTTATCCATTAACGATTGACCAGAATTATATTCTTCTAGATTAATCGGTTGATAATCTTTATAATAAGCCTTCAAACCATCGATATGAATAGAGGGTAGGATAACATAGTATTCATCATCATAAGTGACGGTCATTGTACTTTCATAATCTGATAGTAAAAGTTCATGGATTTTTTCTCCTGGTCTTACTCCAAGAATTTCTGTTCCAATATTCGGTTTTCCTGATGCCTCAATTAATAAGTCAGCGAGATCAGTAATTTTGCATGCAGGCATTTTCATTACAAATGTTTCACCACCGATACTTTCAAAAGTTGCTTTAAATACCAATTTAATTGCTTCCTCTACTGTTAAGAAAAATCTTGTCATTCTTGGATCGGTGATACCTACCTTTCCCTTTTCTTGTATTTGTCTCTTAAACACATGAATGACACTTCCATTTGTACCAAGTACGTTTCCACCTCTTATACAAACAAACTTTGTAGCCGAGTTTAATGTATTGGCATGGATAATCAATTTCTCCCCCATCGCTTTAGATAAACCGTAGAAGTTCGACGGGTTAGAAGCTTTATCTGTGGATATATATACAACTCTTTCTACTTTATTAATAATCGCTGCATCTATGACATTTTGTGTTCCAATTACATTGGATTTTAATGCCTCAATCGGTTGGTCTTCACATACAGGAACATGCTTAAGTGCCGCAAGATGGAAAACATAATGTACTCCTTGTGTTGCTTCAATCATTGCATCTTTTTCTTTTATATCTCCAATTAAAAAATGTAATGAAGGATGATGATCAAATGCTTCTTTCATTGAAAATTGATTAGACTCATTTCTAGATAGTATTCTTATCTCTTTCGGTTGTAAGAAAAGTAATTGCTCGACGAGTTCATAGCCCCATGACCCTGTTCCGCCGGTTACTAAGATGATTTTATCTTTAAACAACTGTCAGTCCCCCTAATAGTAGTTTGATTACTTTATCTGAAACATCCTCTGCTTCGTAGCCTTCAGGCAATTTCCAACTTGTCGGCTGACTCGTCATTATTTTTGCACAGGAAAGTATTCTTTCTGCATCAATACCAGAAATCATATTACTTCCACAGGCTAATGTTTCAGGTCTTTCTGTTGTATGGCGGATCGTTACAGTTGGAATATAGAATAAACAGCACTCCTCTTGGACTGTTCCACTATCCGTTAATACACAGAAAGCATTTTTCTCAAGCTGTACAAAATCAAAAAAACCAAATGGCTGATGGAATTCGACTAATGGATGTAAAACGAAATCGGTAAGGTGATCGATTTTGGATTTTGTGCGGGGATGAATACTGCAAATGACACGTTTATTAAAATGGTCAGCTACTTGATTAACGCCATTTAATATCTCAAGCAGCCTTTCTTGATGGTCGACATTTTCAGCTCTATGTGCAGTAAGTAACAAATAATTTCCTTTTTGTAGTGATAATGAGGTTAAGATATTACTTTGATTAATTTGGACCGAATAGTGTTGGATGACTTCATTAATCGGATTGCCTGAAGTATAAATTCTTTGTGGGGCAATCCCTTCTCTTAATAGGTTTTCTTTACTTCCTGGTGTATAAGGAAGGTTAACTGTTGAAATCGCATCAATTACACGGCGGTTTTTCTCTTCAGGCACTTCTAAATCATAACAACGATTCCCTGCCTCCATATGGTATACTGGAATTCCCATGCGCTCAGCTAAAATAGCACTGAGTCCACTATTGGTGTCTCCTAATACGAGAATTTTATCTGGTGCCTCATCTTGTAATATACCTTCTAGCTCGCTATACATTTTGGCTAATTGTTTCCCTAGTGATTGCTGTTTTGATGCTAATATATAATCAGGTTGTCTTAAGCCTAGTTCTTTAAAAAAGATATCGCTTAATTCGTTTGTAAAATTCTGACCAGTGTGTACAATAAGATGTTCATCAATTAATTGATCGAGTTTTTTTATGATTAAACTTAAGCGAATAATTTCTGGCCTTGTCCCCAAAATTGTCATGATCTTCATCCCTTCACTCCCTTTCCTTTCCATTACTAGACCATAGCACTTTTTTTATCTAATATTAATTTATGCTTGTATCTCGACTTTGCTATAGGCAAGTCTTTGAAAGATAAAATTGAAACATATACCTAAAAGGGGCGAAGGCAGTGGAGTATATATAATGAAAAAAAGCTATGATGCAATGGTATTTACCATATCATCATAGCAAGCAAAATTTTAGTTCTTCATTAGTTCACTACATTACATCATCATCCTTAATGAATCGGATAAAAAAAGGCATGACAAGACAAATAAGGATAAATATGAAGCCACTGAATAGATATACAATGGTTTAGGAAGGGTTAAAAAGATAAATAAAAGCGATCATAAATGAGGAAACGAGCGGTAAAAAGAAAGTAACTTTTCTTGACCTTACACTTTGATATTGATTTTCACCGCAATACATACACTTTATTGCCCTTCTAATAGTAAATAGCCTTTTAAATGTTTGCATCCAACTCCACTTGTGATGGCAATGTTGACAAATAGGCATGACAAACCTCCATAATTCCATTATCGTTTATAACCAAATTCACCCAAATAGTGGGCGTATGTATGAAAATCTGATCCGCCTGTTTGCAGATCTCATATTTTTTTGCCATTCTTTTGTATTTTTTCACATCTTTACTCGTATGCCTGCGATGCCAAACTTCAATACCATCGAGACCTAAATGCAGTAATTCTAACACTAATTGGTCATCTTTTATGAGCCGGGGATGAGCTAGCACAGCATGTCCACCAGCCTCATGAATAGTGGCAATCGCCTCTTCCGCAGACATCGTATCGAGTGGAACATGTGTTGGGCTATCATCACTGATGTATCGCCGAAAAGCATCAATCTTACACGATGCATAGCCCTTTTCAACTATAGCCATGGCAATATGGGGACGACAAATAAGCTCTCCTACCATCTGTTTTCTAATATCTCTCATATTAATATGCACGCCATAAGAGTTTAACAGTTTTAACATCTTGTTGGCACGATCTAACCGATTTTCAAAAATTAATGCAAGCTTTTTTTTAAGATGATTAGTTGGGTGAATACCGTAACCTAATATATCAATTCTTCTGTCTTTATATGATGATGATAGCTCAATCCCTCTAATAAGTTGAATAGGGAGATTGTGGGAGATGCTATATGCCTCTTCCACACCATTAATCGTATCGTGATCTGTAATACTGATAGTCTTTAATCTTTTTTCAACAGCATATTGCATTAACTCAAGAGGTGTTAGTTCACCATCTGAGGCAGTCGTATGCAAATGCAGATCAAAACCTTCCTCTTTAGTTACAGCAGCAATATCCAACACACTCAATCCCTCCCTTAACGATAATTATTCTTCTTCTGGTGGTCTTTTCCCCCTTTGTAATTCATTAATCGATAAACCAAAGTCATATTGCAGATGCGGGTAATCTTTAAAATGCTGCCAATCCCCACCCCATTCAAATCCTAACTTTTTCGCTTCTGCAACTACTTCATCCCAGTCAGCTTGGCCATTTCCATTCCCATCATATGTCATATCCCATACAACCTCTCCACCTTTTGTGACTAGTGCAAAATCAACAGCTAACCCATAATTATGATAAGATTCTCCACCTTTGGCATGTGTGACAATCTGTCCTTCTTCAGTTCGCCCTTTTGCATACAGCTCATCTTGTTCATGTAAACTGCGATAATCATCTGTAATCAATATATTGATTCCTTTGTCTTCTAATGATGTGATTAGCTGTTCTGTCTTAGCTCTTACTTCGGGATGAACCTCAACTGGTAAAGGTACATCTTTATACTTAAATAATGAACCAAATAAATATTGGATAAATAATAATAGAATAATAATTAATATGAGCACAAATACAAACGCCCTAAAAACTTTCACCATCTTCACCTTTTCTTTTCCCCCACACAAAGTTGTCTCTTTTCAATAGTTTATCAGTTTCATAAACGAATAATCGAAGAAAAAGGTTTCAGTTTTTTGATAAAGGGAATAAATGTAACAAACGTCAAAAGGAGTGGTACAAATGAATAAAGAGCAAATGGATGGTTTTAAAGATAAAGTAAAAGGAAAAATGAAAGAAGAATATGGTGATAGTACAAATAATACATCAAAAAAATCTGAAGGTAAGATGGATCAAGTGAAAGGAACAGTTAAAGAAAAGTTCGGCGATGTGAAGGAAGCTTTTAACAAACAAAAGTAAGAAAAAAGGTGATGATTCCTTTCATCACCTTTTTTCTTCTTTACATGCTGCTATTATCGAAAAAATAGCTCATTAAGATGAGATCATCATACTCATTAAAACGATTTTTCACTGCCTGCCTTTTAACACCTTCAACTGCAAAACCAGCACTCTCATACAAGTGGATAGCAGCTTTATTTTCAGCCAGCACTTCTAACTCTATTTTTTCTACTTTTGGGTGTTGTCTCCCCCATAAAAGTAAACTTGAAAGTAACGCTTTTCCTACCCCTTTTCCACGAAAAAATTGACTCACACTCATCCCGAAAGTTCCTGTATGCGCAATTTTCTTGCGACTGGCTACACTAAAATCTAACCTGCCAATAATCTCCTCTCCAAAAACAGCAATTAACAATAACTTACTTGGATCTTCAAGTACTTGCTGAACCTTTTGCTGTTGCTGTTTGAAGGAAACTTGATATTCATTGGGCTCAATCAATAAATAGGGAGATTGCTCTATGACATCCTTAGTAAACAGTAGCAACTCATTGGCATCCGAGCTTTCAGCATGTCGTATATAAAATTTCTTCCCATCTAGCATCCGAAATCCTTTTATTAACATCTCTCCCATTTAAGGCACTCCTTAGCAACCTATCATTTAATCATGCTAATATAATTCTACTCTAAGTATTTTTTTCCTGCCTATTTTCAATCTCATAGGAGATAAATAGAAAAGAGATTCCGAATATCCACATATGATGATTCGCCATTAACTTGCCATCTTTTGAAACAAACATCGTAAATTTTTCATTTAATGGCAAACGGAAGAAGTCATTTCTCCATTGAAAATATATCCCTTCATGCGACTGCTCATTTTCTTGAAAACTAGTTAATACTAAGTTCTCTTTATCCATCTTCAGTGAAAGAATACCGGTCATAGCAGAGAAAGGAAGGGGTAGACTTATATTCATATATTTTTTCCCTAAATGTTCATGTGCTGCATATAAAGCAATAAAGCAAACGTCATTGTTTATTTTTCTCACCCACGCTCGGGGATTTGTTCGCCCATCGACTTTAGATGAGACCGATACCAGCTCACCGTTCATTTCTATTTTATTGCTATGGAGGGGTAAATGGATTTGTTTAACGAAGCGGCTCACTTGGTAATAACAGAAAGCAAATGGTTTAAACCATTTAGCCCAATGTACAGTTGCATACAAGCGAAACTCGCTTGTATGTTCATAAAAATCTCGGTATGGTTTTGGAATCGAACGGGATGAATAACTTTGTAGTTCTTCAACAAGTCCCTCTACTTGTCTATTGTCTTTCACTTTAGTTAAAACTTCTTCACCAACCATCATGCCACCTCTCACATGACTCAATGGGATACTCTGCTTAACGAAACGACTTTGGGGTCGGATAAAAAACCAAGCTAAGCAACCACATAAAGCAAAAAAGACGCTATTCGTTATACCATGAAATTGAAGCATAAAAGGAATAGTAATCCCTTCATTTCCACCAAATCGACTTATGATATAGGCAACAGAAAATAAAATGGTTACACCTAAGGAAGCAAATGAAATGACAGCTAAGGATTTGTAAAACAATCTATGAATTCGTGCACTTAATGCATAATAAATCAGTCCATAGATTCCATATATATAAAGAACGACGGATACTACTTCTAACCAATAAGAAACAGCAATGCCAATTGCAAGAAGAAGCGGTGCAATAAGGACGGCTGTGCTACAGTAATAAAAACCCCTTCGCTTCCCTTTTAGTACGCGTCCTAAAAAACCAGCAAAAACCGGTAATAAAAAAGAAGCATAATGAAAATGGATACTCGTTAACCAAGTAATCATTGGTGAAAAACCAGTATCAATTCCATTATAATGAGCAAATGTCCATAATCCTCCAATTGCTAAATAAATCAAGCCAACATCAATCAAAAATTCTTCAAAGAGAGTGAAACCTCGGTTTAGAAAGCGGCATACCCCATAAAAACATATGAAAACCGTATAAAACAGGTAAATTGTAGAGAAAATCCAATTGGTCTCAACTGAAGTGAAAACCGTTAGTATAAAAATCGAAAGGACACCAATTGTAATGAATAGCCATCCGAATCTGTCTATCCAATCCCCTTTCTCAACAATAAGCAAGATCATTGTCGGGACATAAATCATTTGTGCTACGGTCAAAAGTAAAAAATAGCCACTATCGATTGATACGATAAGTGTGATAATAAATAAAATGATGTATAGGAGAAGTAATGTTTTTTTCTGTCTATTCATCAATAAAAGTCCCTTCATATGTAAACAATGTACCTATAAGCCGATTCATAACTTTTACTTTAATTCGAAACCGGCCAATCTTCTCATCGAATTGTTCATACACCTCTGCTTTTACTTGAAAGAAAGAGGGAATCTCTAACTCGTGTTTACCAATAAGCAACTTTTGCCGACCCGACACAATCTTTAAACCACCACAAGGTTGTACTTGAAAACATAGTGATGAGTATAAAGGGGACGGATATCCTAAAAAATCATCCACTTCTCTCGTCTGTTCATTCCACCTCATGTTTGCATCAAAAAAACGTACTTTCCCACCAATGAAAAACTTCCGCTCCCAATACACTTCGTTTTTTTCTATATTCAACGTATTTTTCACTTCAAACGGAATATTTTTACCATGTTCAGGGAACATTAAGCGTCTTTTTGTCGCTAAATATAAAAAAGGGCGTAGCCACCATTTATTTTCAATCATGTCCATTTTCCCTTTTCCTATAAAAATTGCCTCATTGAAACGGTATCTTTGCTGCATTCTCTTATGTAATCTTTCAAAATGTTCACCTAATACTTGCTCATACATAGTCATTTACGCTTTTTCACTCTCCTACAATTTTTAGCAGACGGTAGATGAGCCGAACTTAACCACCCAATCAGGGCAAGTATAATTAAACTAGTGTTAAACGTAAAAGGATTAAAGGGGGCAGTCATTAAAGATGGAATTCCGACAATTGCCGCTATGCCTAAAGCAAATAAAAGCAAGAGGGCTATTATAAACAGCTTCCCTTTTCGCTGAATAAATAAAAAGCTCAAGCCAAAGGCAATCTCACCTACACCAGCTATTACCGTCAATATTTTCGCATGCGCATATGAGACTGGCAATACATCAGTAATCATTTGCACCTCTAGGGGATGTTGTGTAATCAATTTAGGAACCAAACCGTGATAGATCCATATAAAAGCAAATAGAAAAGTAACTATCCAGTGAATGATAAAATTTCGATATTGCGTCTGAGGACTTTCCCCTTTTTCTAACCATCTTCGCAATACATCGAAACTAAGGGCCGTTGACCATCCTAATAAAGGTCGGAAAAAATAGTTATCTAGCAACATACCAAACTTACCTAATGGGACATCATAGTCATATTGGGTAATAAATAATGTCTTATTTTCTCCTTTAGGTTCATATTTCCAGTATCCTCTACCTTCCCTTATTGGCGAAAACGAATAATCGGTACCGAAATGAAGCGATGAAGTCTTTTTTCCATCCCTATCTACGCTACCTTTTGTTTTCCCCCATCCTATTATTTCTAAAAGTGGTGGGATATTTCGCTTATATGTAAAAGTTTGTACATCATCATCCAGTATTTCTTCATAGTGAATGCTTGAGAACCTGATATCCCATTCCACATGCTTAGTAGGTTCTTGTGTGTATGTCCAAACGTCATCTAGCGCACGATTGATATCAATCTCCACATAAATCGGTTTAGGCTTCATCAACCCACCTCCCTTATTTACCATTATAACTGATAATAAACGGTTGAATCACCAAATGTTGGAGAATAATCAATTCATACATAGGATTCTTTAATTAGATTAAAAGACGAAATTCTCCTTCGACTATCTTTCTACTCTCGAATCGGTAAAAGATATATCGAACTCATCAAAATAAATAAAATATTCAAATAATATTGACATTAATCAAATCTTTTTTGTATATTTAAAACTATGTATTATATATAAAACAAAGGAGGAATTAACATGAAAAGCACTTTATTCACTTTATTACTGTCAACACTGCTCCTTCTGACAGCTTGTGGAAATGCTTCTTCTACTACAGAGGATGGGAAGACCGCACTTACTTTTGCAGAGCCAGCACGAATTCTTTCCTTCGCCCCTCTCTATGTGGCAATTGAAAATGGATATTTTGAAGACGAAGGGATCGAGGCAAATATTGCTTCAGGTGGTGGTGGTTCCCAAGTAACAGCGACTATTCTTTCAGGAGATACACAATTTGCGCTAGCTGCACCACGTGCCATGTTATCTGCCATTGAGGCAGGAGAAGACCTTGTAGCCATCCAAGGATTAAATTCTGCTCTCACATATGAAGTAGCGCTGTCTGAAGCCTTTATGAAAGAAAAAGGCATAACAAAGGAATCCACTGTTGAGGAGAAAGTAAAAGCATTAGCTGGTGCAAAAATTGGCTCTAATCAAGTGGGAGATTCCGGCGATGTTTATTTACGTTATTTAATGGAAAAGTATGGACAAGATCAATCGACCCTTGAAACAGTAAAAATGGAAGGAACAGGATCAAAAGTCGGTGGAATGCAAGAAGGTATTATTGATGGTGGAATTGCGTCACCTCCATTCTCTGCACTGGTTGAAGCAGAAGATGGTGGTTCACTTGCACTCGAACTAAGTGAAGAAGAAATGTACGCTGAACTAGCTTGGGAGATTGTTTTTGCGAAAAGAGACTATATCGAAGACAACCCTGAACTTACTACAAAAGTTGTAAGGGCATTAGGAAAAGCAATTGAATTTACTCGGGACAATCCAGGTGAAGCTGCTGGATTAATTACAGGGTATTTTGAAGGAGTTGATCAAGAAATATTAGAAAAATCACTCACTTCATTAAAACCAACCTATGTCGGGTATGGTGAAATGACTCAAGCTGCATGGGATCACGCACAAGACCCTTTAGTTGAATTAAGTGAAATTTCTGGTGTAAGCCAAACTCATGATACGGCTGAAGAAAAACTTTGGACAAATCGTTACTTAAAAGAGGCTTTCCCAAAATAATAGGAAAGGAAGGGTACGATGAAAGATACACAATCAATACCTAAACTGCAAAGTCAATTCCTCGATGTCACTTATATGAACCATAAAACCGGTCAAGAGGTAACTGCTTTAAAAAATATTAACCTCGCCATTCAAGAAGGAGAATTTATTTGTATTGTCGGTCCATCAGGTTGTGGAAAAACAACTTTCTTAAATACTGTGATCGGTTTTATTGAACCGAGTAATGGGTCCATTCTTTTAGATAATAAGAAAATAGTCGGACCTGGGAAAGATCGCTCTATGGTCTTTCAATCTCCGAGTCTCCTTCCATGGAGAAATGTAATGGACAACGTCTTATATGGGGTAGAATTACAAAAGAGACTGAGTCCTGTTACAAGAGAGCTAGCGAAAACATATATCGAAATGGTTGGCCTCAAAGGATTTGAAAGTCATTATCCGCATGAACTATCTGGTGGTATGCAACAACGAGTAAACCTTGCAAGAGCCTTAACAGTGGAACCCTCCTTACTACTTTTAGATGAACCATTCTCCGCTCTTGATGCACAAACAAGAGAATTTATGCAACAGGAACTTGTGAGAATATGGAGTGAAACGAAAAAAACAAGTATTTTTATCACCCATCAAATCGACGAAGCTGTTTTTTTAGCTGATCGCGTTTTTGTGTTTGGTGCAAGACCTGGCCATTTAGTAGAAGATATTTCGATTGATTTAGTAAGACCAAGAGAATTGAAGATAAAAAGAGAACCACATTTTCTACAATATGTTGACCGTATTTGGCAGTTAATAGAAAATGAGTCAGCAAAACAAGGATTCGCCTAAGGAGGAGACATTCAGTGAGTAAAACCGAAATGACATCCACCATTCCAGTGAAAAATAAATCGCTAAAAATAAAAACAAAAAAAAGCACCGTCTGGATTAGTGTAACTTCCGTTATTCTATTTTTAATTTCTTGGGAATTGATTTCTTATTATAAGCTTATTAACCCACTATTTATAAGCTCACCTATTAAAATTGTTGAAGCGGCTACGACACTTTTTGCAGATCCTAGGTATTGGCAACATCTAGGTGTTAGTGCTTATGAATTTTCACTTGGGTTTATACTGGCTATGGCGATAGGGATTCCGATTGGCATATTTGCAGGGTGGAATCGTATTTTCAACAGTATAATTAGTCCATTTGTATCCGCTCTATACGTTACGCCAAAAGTTGCATTATTACCCATAATCATCATTGCTTTTGGGATTGGTGTGGCATCTAAAATCGTCGTCGTATTTTTAATGGCATTTTTTCCTATTGTCATGAGTGCACAAAAGGCCATGTCCACTCTAGATCAAAACTTAATTAAAGCAGCTCGTAGTTTTACCGCATCTGAATTCCAAATATTTAAAACGATTGCTCTCCCCTCCACAGTTCCTTTTCTTCTAAACGGTATTCGCTTAGGGCTAGGACAGGGATTAATCGCAATTGTCGTTGGTGAAATGTATGCATCTACAGCTGGTATTGGTTATCATCTCACACATGCAGGCCAAAATTTAAAAACTGCGGAAATGTTTGTAGGTGTCGTTGTAATCGCTGTTTCTGGTGTCATTCTCACCGGCATTATCGGCTTGATTGAAAAAAGATTTAGCTCATGGAAACCTGAATAATTATCAATAAGCAGCATAAAAAGGTTGAACTTATAGTAATGATAAGATCAACCTTTTGCTATTTATTTTATATGTTTTTCATTTTTGCATGTCAGTTGGGATTTGATATCTTTGATGAGTGGATGATAATTTCATAGCTGGCCTGGCAACGATAAATCATGTTTAATACCATTTTTCCTTCTTAGTCATGCGGTATTTTTAAAACCATTTTCCCAAATACCTTTCCTTTATCCATTTTCTCATGGACACTTTCAATATCTTGTAGATCATATACTCCATCAATTACTGGCTTTAACTTATGAGCCCCGTAGAAATCAATCACTGATTTAAATTCAGAAGCACTACCCATTGTTGTCCCTAGAATATGTAATTGCTTAAAGAAGATTCTTGGCATCACAACTTGCTCTACCGGTCCTAATGTCGCACCAAAGGAGACGATTTTACTACCAGGTTTAGCCAAATAGATGAGATCATTAAAGGTAGATCCACCAATACTATCAATACTTAAATCGGCACCACCTGATAGTGCTTTTAATTCCTTCACCCAATCCTCATTGCGGTAGTTTACTCCATCAGTAGCCCCTAGTTCCTTAGCATAAGCAATTTTCTCATCACTGCTTGAAGTAACAAAGACCGTCGCTCCTTTTGCTACAGCAATTTGTAATGCAAAAGTCGCAACGCCTCCTCCAATACCCGGAATAATAACGGTATCAGATGGTTTGACCTCTCCTTTTGTGACAACGGCTCGGTATGCTGTAAGTGCGCCTAATGGAATGGCAGCTGCTTCTTCTAATGTTAAATGAGAAGGTTTTTGTAGCACATTCTCAGCAGGTACTGTCACATACTGTGCATAAGTCCCGTTTGAGGGAACACCAAGTACTGTATGTTTAGCTTGAGGATAGTCAATGTTATCTCCCCAATCAAGCCCTGGATTGATGACAACTTCACTACCTACAGCGATACCTGAAACCCCTTCACCTAATGCTGCAATGACACCTGCCCCATCAGAACCTAAAACAGAAGGAACCGCGATTCCAGGATAAGCACCATATCGGATAAATACATCACGACGATTAACAGCAGCATAATGTAATCTCACGAGCACTTCACCTTTTTTGGGCTGTGGTGTCTCTACTTCTTCATAATATAATGGAGCAATCATATTTCCTTTTTTCATTTTGTCTTTTAATACAACCGCTTTCATTTATTCTACCCCTTTCCAAACCTCTCCTGTATGTAAAGCAATTATTTTACTTAATTAAACATAATACAAGTATACCAAACCAAGTGATTAATTCAAAAATTCTGATTTATTAGAACATCTATAGATTGACTTAATATGCTTGAAACGACAAATGCGAACATATCCAATGAAGATTATCCTCTGATATGTTCGCATAAAATCACATTCATAAATAAACATAATAGCTAAAATCATTGTCTTGTTAAGCTTCTATTAGGCTATTATTCTACTTACTTCCAGCATATAACCAGTAAATATTGTTACATTTTAAGCATATTTGCGAATAAGCTCTGTAAGTTTCGCTTCCATTTGAGGGATATCATTTACAGACAAACAGACCCTTAATTTCGTCTCATCTGTTTCCATAAGTTCTGAAAGAAAGGAGCCAAAGTCTCTTGCTCGGCGGTCGACTTCAATGAGTAATTCCACATTACTTTCACTTTGCTTCATGAAGATCAATTCTATTTCATCCAACCGGCCTCGAAACTCTCCGCTATCAGGAATAAATTCCCACTCTTGAGCAAACGGATATTTATCTCTTAATCTTCTAGGTACTTCTTCGCATACTACTTCTCTTAACCTAAATCCAATATCCTCCATGCTATGTAAAATGGAAGAAGATAATTGATTAGGCTCAACCTTTATAAAATCTGTGTCGTTAGGGTCCATAGCGTTCTTAATATCCCCTGAAGTCTGTAACCAAACCTTTGTTTTTCCGTAAGTCATCGGTGTATCATAAGGTAATTGAAAAGAAAAAGGCACTTCTTTTTCTTCACCTTCTAAAACGGTTATATTTTGTGTAATCAATTGGCGACTTAGAACTGCTGTTTGTGCGCTTACCCCATTATCATCATTTTCGACATCATATTTACAGCATATTTCTATATATAAATGTTCAATCTGTTGATCTATTTTCCCACCGGTGATTGCAATGACACCGTCGATTTGTTCGCCTTGCACAAAAGATGCTTTTGCAAGTTTTGTATCCACTTTACAGCCACCTATACCCACACTAGCTAAAACTTTAGAAAAGAAACTCATTCATTTCTTCCTCCTCATCATATTCATCCTCATCTATATTTTACCATGTAGTGATAGATATCAACACATATTTTACTTGGCTTTTACTACTTCCGACACATATCCTGCTTCACATTTGCCAGGTAATTTGGTAAGGAATGATGAGAAAAAACAGGAGTTTCTCATCCATGTAAAATAGAATATCTAATGAAGTATCTTTCTGGAACCAACACATCGGAAAAAAGGTGTTATTTTATTCAAATGAAAAATTGGTAAATGAGCTATTCAATCATACAAATTTTTTAAAATATAGATCTTTCTCATATAACCCCTTGTTTTTTTAATGCTGCTATTTCTCCCTCATCCAAACCTAATTCCTCTTGTAAGAACAAATTTGTATGCTCTCCGAGGATTGGTGGTGCCAGATCATACCTTATGTTTAATCCAGAAAAACGTAAAGGACTTTTCGTTAATTTCACCTCTCCCATCACTGGATGTAACATTGTTCCAACCGTTTCTCTTGCAATTACTTGCGGATCATTAAAGGCTTGCGTAATACTATTAACTTTTCCAGCAGGAATACCGTATTGGGAAAACTTCTCTAACCAATTGTCTGCTGTATTTGCTAACATTTGTTCAGCTATCCATGGGACTAAGATATCTTTATACTCTAAGCGTTTTTCGTTTGTTTGAAACCTATGATCACTTACCCATTCTGGTTTATCTAATAGTATGCATAATTGTCTAAACAAATGGTTATTTCCTACACAAATCATTAGCGGTTGGTCTTTACAATCAAAAACTTGATAGGGAACAACATTATTATGTTGATTGCCTAATCTTTTAGATTCCATACCAGTATTTAGGTAGCCACTCGCAATATTGGCCATTGAGCTGATTTGCACATCTAGTAAAGATAAGTCGATATGCTGACCCACACCGTTATTATCTCGCATCCTTAAAGCGGCTAAGATACCTATAGCGACATATTTAGAGGTAAGAATATCCGCAATTGGAATCCCCACTTTTGTTGGCTCACCATCAGGGTGACCTGTCACATCCATTAATCCACTCATCGCTTGAATAACTGGATCAAAACCTGGTTCTGTACGCATTGGACCTGTTTGTCCAAAGCCTGTTACAGAACAAAGTATAATCCTATTATTGATTTTTTTTAATTCATCAAAGGCAATACCAAGCTTTTTCAATGTCCCTGTTTTAAAGTTTTCAAGGACGATATCAGCTTTTGCTACTAACTGCTTAAAAATAGTCAATCCTTCATGAGATTTTAAATTAAGGGTAATAGAACGTTTATTCCGATTGGCTGTAAAATAATAGCTGCTGTGACCATTCACAAACGGCCCCCAATCTCGCATGCTATCAGTACCCATAGGTGATTCTATTCTAATTACATCGGCACCTAAATCAGCTAATATCATTGAACCAGCCGGTGCAGCGTAAACTCTTGATAAATCCAATACTCTAATTCCATCCAAGGCTCTATCCACGACTACCTCCCCCTTCACATCCATTCATTGAAATTTCGGTTTTCTCTTCTCTGTTACCGCTTTTACTCCTTCACGATGATCTTCTAATTCGGTTGTGATTGCCATAAACGAAGAAATCATATCTAATGATGACCTTAGGCTCATTGTTTGATTTTGATAGACAGCTCTTTTAATGAATCGAATGGCCGTTTGTGGTCCATTTGCTAATTTTTTGGCATAGTTCTCTGTAAAACCTTCCAACTCATCATCAGCAATTACAAATGTGACCAATCCCATTTCTTTCGCCTCATTAGCCGTCAATACTTTCGCTGTCCAAAGCATATCTAAAGCTTTGTCTATTCCAACTATTCTCGGAAGAAAATAAGCAGCACCATCCCCAGGAACTAAGCCGACTTTTGTATAACTTTCAGATAGCTTCGCTCCTTCTGCGGCTATGCGGATATCACACATTAATGCCATATCAAGACCTGCTCCAAATGCCGCTCCATTAATTTGTGCAATAACAGGTTGATCAATCTCTTCCAATAATAAAGGGATCCGTTGTACCTTTTTCCATAGTGAATTTTTTCTTGCAAGACCAGTGGTTACACGATCTTCATCAGAACGATAAAATCCCCTGCCTGCGCCCATCTCTTTCATATCTCCACCAGCACAAAAACCTTTTCCATTTCCTTTAACAATCACAACACGTATATCATTAGAATCTCGCACAGTCTGTAGTGCGTCAATCCATAAATCTAGCATTTCCTCACTAAACGCATTCATTGCATTTGGGCGGTTTAATATAATTTGTGCAATTCCGTCTCTTACCTCAAAATGTAAATCAGACATTTTCTTTACCTCCTTATAAAATGGATTTAACTTCGTGATTATCCACTAATAGTGACCAAATAGTGACTGGACTGTGTGCTATATAAGTGCTTAATTCCCCTTGCCAATAGCGCTCATTTCCAGCTTCATCACGCCATGACCATAACCGTTTTGTTAAATGATGCAGCGTATGTTCATATGTCATCCCAATAGCTCCATGGAGCTGATGGGCGGTCATCGCAATATCGCCTGCAACGGCACTCACCTTTATCTTCGTCAACATGATAGACAACGAATCATGGCTACCCTGAAGCATTTCCACTGCATTGTTAACAGCAGCTAAGCAAGCAGCGGTTTCTCCTACTAGAAGTGAGATATGTTGCTGCACTGCTTGAAAACGATATAAATTCTTGCCAAACTGTTTACGCTCACTTGCATAAGACAGGCACTCCTGTACTACTCGTTCACTAATGCCAGCAAGCATCGCCGCTTTAGCCAATGCATACAGTTGCTCTACTATTTTCTTACTCTCACAATCTTCTATTATTTTGATGGCTGAATCTCCAATATGAATGTCATGAAAAATCAAGGAATCACGTGGTTCACCGGCTAGATTCACCTGTTCATGTATCTTTGACTCGTTTACTGGTACGAGGACCATCATCCACTCGTTTTGACATTTAGCGAGGGCAACGATTTCTTTTGCTACCCTTCCCCAAGGTACATTTAAAGCCTCTCCGTTTAAGATATAGTTACCGTTATGTTTCCTAACTTCCAAAGGGTTTTGTTCATTAAAATGGAATGATAACGGTTGATCATGAGTGATCTTCATCTCGTACTGTGACAGAATCCATTTACTAATTAAAGTTTCAGGTAAAGGTAGAGGAATTGGGTATTGACCAACTAATCTAATAACTGTAAAACCATCTTCATAATCTCCACCCACTCCACCATATGCTTCCGGTATATTTACTCCTGTTAGACCCATGTCATTTAGGGATGCCCATAACTCATCATCAAATAAACCCTTTTGTCCCTTTTCAAGTAAGTCCTGTGTAGATTGTTTCTTCAAAAATTTACTGGCCGAATCATAAATATACTCTTTTATTTCACTCATTCTGATACAACCCCTTTGGCAATAATTCCTCGTAAGATTTCCGTTGTTCCCCCTCTTAGAGTGAAACCTGGGCCATGCAAAATAGATTGTGTATACAGCTCACCGATAGACTTACTATTTAATAAATCAGGGTGCTTAGACAATACTAACCTCACCGTCTCTGCCACTTTTGTTTCAAAAGTTGTTCCTCTATCTTTAACAAGTGAGGCAATAAATGAAACATCCTTCCCCTCGTCAAGATACTTTGCCACACCAATAGATAAATTTCTAATGCTCCATAGCTCTGGAAGGAGCGAGAGCATTTCTGTTAATCCTTCTCTATCATTTATCCTTTTTAGTTCATCAATTACACCTGAAAATAATGGGTATGTACTGAGTATTCTCTCTGGTCCACTTCTTTCATAAGCAAGTTCTGCCATTCCTTGTTTCCAACCATTCCCGATTTGACCGACCACTTGTTCATCTGGAACGAAAACGTTTTCAAAAAATACCTCATTAAAATGATGCTCACCTGTTAAAAAAGTGATTGGGCGAATGGTCACACCATTAACATGTAAATCAACAATTAACTGACTCATACCATCATGGCGATTTTCTTCATCTTCTGGTGATGTACGACATAGTACGACCATATAGTGAGCGATATGAGCACCACTTGACCATATCTTTGAACCAGTGAGTAGCCAGCCGCCAGCCGTTCGTACTGCCCGAGTTTTGATGGCAGCTAAATCAGAGCCAGCATTCGGTTCACTTAAACCAATAGCAAAGAAACATTCCCCTTTTGTGATTTGCGGTAAAAAAGTCTTTTTTTGATTTTCCGTCCCATATTTTAGAAGCAATGGCCCCGTTTGTCTATCAGCAAACCAATGAGCAGCAACGGGTGCACCTGCTACAAGCAACTCCTCTGTTAAAATATATCTATCAATGGCGCTCTTTTCACTTCCACCATATACCTGCGGCCATGTCATTCCAATCCAACCTTTATCACCTAGCTTTTTCGAAAAAGTAGATGATTCTCCACTTAGCCATGAATCACATGTAGGTGTAAAATGCTCGGATTGTATTTCTTCTCTTAAAAATGCACGGACTTCATTTCTAAATGACTGCTGATCTGATGTCAATTGAACAGTTGGCACTTCTAATTTAACCAATACTTTTCACCCTCTCATTTTATCGGTATTCGATACTATATATCTATATATAATATTTTATTTAAAATAGTCTTTTTTGTCAATTTTAAATATTTAGAATATTTACAGAGTAATTCAGTGTTTTAACCTAAAAAAGAGCACCTAGGAACTGTCTCCCAAATGCTCTTTTAAATCCAGTTTTTATAATGCCGTTTTAGCACCCAAATATTTCGGTTTCCAATAACTTGAAGACATATCAGCAATTGTTACACCTGTACTTGTTCCAGCATGAATAAATTGATTGTTGCCTAAATAAATACCGGCATGTGATGGTCCTTTTTTATACGTTTCAAAGAAAACAATATCACCTGGTTGTGGAGATGAAACAGATGTAGTCGCTTGCCAAATCGTCTCCACTGTTCGTGGTATGGAAACACCGATTTGATTAAAAACATATTTTAGAAATCCACTACAGTCAAACCCTGAAGACGGTGAATTTCCTCCCCAAGTATAAGGAACACCGATATGTTTTTTCGCTTCTTTTATTAATTGATTTACCTGTGACTGTTGGTTATTACTAGTTTGATTTCCACCAGCCGAGGAGTTAGATGAACTCACTTTTAATACCTGACCTGGACGGATTACATCCGTTGTTAAGTTATTCATATTTTTTAACTGCGCCACTGATAACTGATGCTTTGAGGCAATTAACCAGAGACTATCACCTGATTGTACTGTATAAGTTGATTGGTTTGTATTAGGGGTTGAAGGTGCCCCCCCTGAACTCACCTTTAGCTTTAATTTCTGCCCTGGATATATTCTATCGGAACTCAGCCCATTGATGTTTTTTAAATCAATGACAGAGATACCATGTTGATGTGCAATTTTCCAAAGTGAGTCTCCACTTTTGACTGTATAGGTACTTGTTTGTTCTGCCCCATTTACCTTCAGCTTTTGACCAACAACAATTGTAGAACTCTTTAGCTGATTCCACTCCATTAATTGATTGATGGAAAGATTATATGTATTAGACAATTTCCATAAAGTATCACCTGATTGCACTGTATGTGTTTGCGCTGCTCCAACTTCTGCATATGTTGCCGCAAAAAGAGTAGTAGCCGCTGCTATTGACACGAGTTGTTTTTTCATCTCTTTGTACACTCCTAATCTATCATTTCTCATTCATGATAGAGTGCATACGAAGAAAAACAAACCGTGAAAAACATGGTTTATATGTAATATAATTACAATTTAAAAGAAAATACATACTAAACTTCCAATAGCATCCACAATAAACAGTTCTTTATCACTAAAACAAAATGTAACACAAAAGAAAATAGTTACATTTTATTTGTCCATTTTGTGACACCTATGAAAAAAATGGGCCGATTTAATCAACTAATTGTTTTTCTTTTCTCTAAAGGGTCTTTCCTCCTATCCTTAAAAGGAAGATACATAAGTACAAATAACAATACTGCTACAGCCTCAAGAACAAAAATGTAATAAGGATATGGGCCAAAAAAGTCGAGCACAGAACTCGTCGCTGGTTTTCGAGAAAGAAACATATAATTTCCATCCGTAACATAGTTAATAACAGCCGCTATAATCGCAAATATATTAAGAGAAATAAACGCAGCTACACCCCCTTTACTTGATGGAGAGTACTTGAAGCTAAATATATAAAGTAGAGCTGTCCATACGATGATCATATGGATAAAGAAAAATTGAAAATAACGAAAATGTGGGTATCCGAAAAACAATTCTGGCGTTAAGATAGCCATAGTCGCTCCCGCAATACCAATATAATAAGTTAATTGAAAGAGCAAACGTTTTTGTAAAATAAGTAATAGCAAACAAAGTAGCACACTAATCGAGCATAAGTGAAGAGGCAAAGCAAAAGAGACATCCCACTTTCCACCTATCCATAACCAATAGTGATAACTTCCTTCTAAAAAGAGCAAGAGCAATAAGAATATTACTCTTAACATCGTTTTATGTCCGGCTAACCTTTTTCTCTGGAAATATAAGAAGAAGGATCCTATTAAAAAGAGTACTACCATTACAAGGTGTGAAGTAGAAAATATCTCAAAGGAGTAGTTGCTATGGTTTTGCTCAAATAGTTGCATAACATTCCTCCAATATATGTATCTAATTGTCCCTTATTGTTCTATTACAGAGCTAGTAGCAGGATCAAACATTCACAATAATAAGGAAAAGAACAAATTATGCCAAACACGTTATTTGTTCTTCTCCAATATCCATGCTCTTATAGTTCGTTCATGTTAATCATCACTCACTTTAACCAGTTGTTTACCTAAATTATCTCCCTTAAATAAGCCAATAAAAGCATGAGGAGCATTTTCTAAACCTTCCACGATATTTTCACGATATTGAAGCTTTCCTGAATTAACCCATTCTCCAAGTTGCTTCAAGCCTTCTTCGTGATTATTTGCATAATCACCAACAATGAAACCCTTCATTAATGCGCTTTTTTGTACTAATAACCCTTGTATTCTCGGCCCATGCTCTATTTCTGTCGCATTATAGGAGGAGATTTGTCCACAAAGAATAATCCTTGCTTTGTAATTAATTCTTTTTATTACTTCATCGGAAATATCTCCACCTACATTATCAAAGTAAATATCGACGCCATCGGGTGTATATTGTTTAACCTTATCCTTTATATTATCAGTTTTATAGTTGATGACTTCATCAAAATGTAGGTCTTCTTTTAAATATTGGCATTTTTCTTCCGTTCCAGCGATTCCTATCACTTTACAGCCTTTTAATTTAGCTATTTGCCCAACCGTTGAACCAACGGCACCTGCTGCTCCAGAGACCACAACCGTCTCTCCCTCTTTAGGCTCACCTATATCTAGTAAGCCAAAATAAGCTGTTAATCCTGGCATTCCCACAATACCTAATGCTGTTGATATAGGAGCTATAGAAGGATTTAATTTACGTACTTGATGACTTTTAGCTACATTATAATCAGACCAGCCAAGCCGCCCTTCCACATAGTCACCCACTTTAAAATTACCATCCTTTGATTCAATTACTTGACCTACAATTCCACCGGATAACACTTCATTTAATGCAAAAGGCTCAATATATGATTTTCGCCCACTCATCCTGCCTCTCATATATGGATCAACAGAAAGGTAAATGGTTTGTATTAATACCTCCCCTTCATTTAAACGAGGAAGTTCTTCACTCTCTACTAATTCAAAATTTTTATCATTTGGCATTCCGGTTGGTCTTTCGACTAATAGAATACTTCGATTACCCATTTTATCCCTCCATTTTATACGTTCTACTTCTCTATACCCTTATCAATTAAGGTAAAACAAAAGATAGGACGTCTGTGAACCTTCTTCACTCACAGACGCCCTCTTTTTACTCTACATCTACTTCTTCAAACTCACCATCTTTAATTACACCCATTCTGATAAAGTTTTCGATTGCCCCATTTTCTTCAATATGTTTCAAATCATATACTTTTTTATCATCTGGTAAATTAGTTAATCCATCTTCAATGTGTTCCCGTATAAGCTTAGCATCATCAACAGATCCCGCTGCTTTCATTGCCTCTACAAATACATACATTGCTAAATAGTGATAGCCTGCTTCAGAACCTGGGTCCTTGTCATGCTTTTCACGATACTTATCAATAAACTCCTTTGTTCCAGAATATTCTGTATATATAAGCGGAACAACACCTATCGCTCCTTCTAATACATCATATGAACCTGTCACATTTTTCATTTCATCCAATTTCGCTTGGTCCATCACGATAAAACCTCCGTCATATCCAAGCTGTCTTGCCTGCGATACAATTTTAGCAGTAGGTTCTGAAGGTCCACCAATGAAGAGGACATCTGGCTCTTCTTTTAATGCATTCGTTAAAAGAGTAAAAAAGTCTGTATCTTTAGAGTAATCAACTGAAGCTTTATGAACTACTTCTCCTCCTGCACTTTCCCAGTATGGAATAATCGCTTCAGCCCAATCTTTTCCATATTGCGTAACAGGCGGAATAGCAGCTAATTTTTTTCCGAAATTATCCATCGCATAATCGGAGAATGGCTCAATATATCCTTCATAGCTCGGCGGTATTCTAACAGTTAATGTATTCCCACGCTCAACAATATCTGGTTCACTCGAATAGGCTGATACGATGAAATTATCCACTTCGTTAAATACTTGTAACGCTGAGATGCCACCGCTATGTGGCGAGAATATAATTGGTGTTTGGTTTTCTTGAACTAAGCGTTTTCCATTTGATGCTGTTTCATTAGGTAGGTATTTATCATCCAAGGCAACAACATTCAGTTTGTATTTATCACCATTTACTTCAAAACCTTCTTTATTAATGTCCTCTACTGCCATCTTCAAACCATTTAATGTGTTTTCACCATAATAAGCAGCAGCACCACTCAATGGACCACTATAACCAATATTGACGACTTTCTCACCATTGCCACCACTTGATTGTGCACAAGCTGAAAGAAAAAAGATAGTGAATACGACTAAAACACTTAACCATTTCCGCTTTTTCATAAAACTCTCCCCCTTAATAATTATTACTTATGCACCAATATAAGCCTTTCTTACCTCTTGGTTTGATAAAAGCTCATCCGCAGTCCCTTGCAATGCAATCTGCCCATTTTCAAACACATAACCTTTCTTCGCAATACTTAACGCTGCAAATGCATTTTGTTCTGCTAAAAGAATGGTTGTTCCTTCTTGATTAATATTTTTAATGCTTTCAAACATTTGCTCAACAATAAGTGGTGCTAGCCCAATGGAAGGTTCATCAAGTAACATTAACTTCGGTTTAGCCATATAAGCTCTGCCGATTGCAAGCATTTGCTGTTGTCCACCACTTAGTAAACCTGCTGCTTCATTTCTTTTTTCGTAAAGAATCGGAAAAAGCTCGAACACATCATTTAATGATTGTTTCAATTGCGCTTTACGCTTACGATGAATATAACCTCCCATCATTAGATTTTGTTCTACGTTCATATAAGGAAACAATTTACGGTCCTCGGCACATTGGACAATCCCCATTTGTACAATCTTTTCAGGTGCCGTTTGATGAATAGGTACATCATTAAAAAGTATCTTGCCTGAAGTTGCTTTTAATAGACCACTAATTGTTTTGAAAGTCGTGCTTTTCCCTGCTCCATTCGCCCCTAGTAAAACAACAATCTCGCCTTCCACAACATCAATATCAATATCTTTAATACTTAAATATTTTCCATATTTAGCAGAAACTCCATCTAATTTAAGCACTCACCGTCCCTCCTAAATAGGCTTTGATGACCTCTTCATTTTTTTGGATCTCTGCTGGTGTTCCTTCCGCAATCTTTTCTCCATAGTTTAAAACCATAATATGATGCGCCAACCGCATAATCATCGGCATCTTATGCTCAATAAGACAAATCGTTAAACCTTTATCCGCCATTTTTTGGATTAATTTTGCCATTTCATCTGTTTCATCAGGATTGACCCCAGCTGTTGGTTCATCGAGAAAAACGATCTCAGGATCAGTAGCAAGTGCTAATGCGAAAGCAACACGTTTCTTCTCTTCTTGAGAAATATTTGTTACTAGTTGATCACTTACATGTGATAAGCCAACGAAATCTAAAGATTCCTCTGCTTTGGCGATACATTGTTGTTCTTCTTCTTTTAGCCTTTTCGTCCGAAAGATACTATCAAACAGATTAGATTTCGTTCGCAAGCGATGGCCAACGATTACATTGTCTTTCACCGTCGACATTTCAAATAAGTGTGTACTTTGAAATGTCCTTGCCACACCTAGCTTTGCTATCACATTCGCTGGTTGTCTAGTAATCTCCTCATTTTTATAGATAATCGTTCCTTCGGTCGGTTCGTGCACACCTGTAATCAAGTTAAAGAATGTACTTTTCCCCGCACCATTAGGGCCAATGATGGCGTTGATCTTCCCTTGTTGGACGGAATAATCCACTGACTTCACTGCTACATTTCCACCAAAACGCTTCGTTAAGCCTTTAACCTCCAGCATTTGTCTCCTCCTCCCTGTTTTTGTAAGCAAGAGATTCCTGTTTTTTCCGTTTTCTTTGATACAACTGCATTTGAATAAACCCAACAATTCCTCTAGGAGAAAAGATGATGAGTAATGTCAATAATGGACCAAATATGAGCATCCGATAATCTTGTAAGAATTGTAGATTTTGCGAGATGATCACGATAAGAAATGTCCCTACAATCGGACCAGCAAATGTACCAATTCCACCAACAATCATATAAGTAAGCAAATCAAATGTGATCGTTGTATAAGCTATTTCTGGACCGATGAAACGGATAAAACCTGCATACATCGCTCCTGCCAAACCAGCAAAAAAAGTGGAAAGTACAAAGGCAAGAAGTTTATTCCGTTTAGTTGAAATACCAAGTGATAACGCTAAATCTTCACTATTACGAATAGCGATAAATGTTCTCCCAGTTAGTGAATGCACGATACGATAAATGACAGCCACAACGAGGAGAAAAATGAAAAACGCTAAATAATATTGAGCTGTTGGTGATTGAAAAGTAATTGGACCGATTGCCTCTGGCAAAGGGATACCAATTAGTCCTCTTACGCCACCAGTTAGACCTTCCCACTTATCAATCACTAGATAAATAATATAGCCTACACAAAGGGTATATATAGCAAAAAAGTGTTCTTTCGTTCTTAAGGCAAACAGCCCGATGATTAACCCGATGAACATCGTTACCAATGGGGCTAACAAAAAGCTTAACCAAAAACCCATCTCAAGTTTAACAGTAAGGATGCCGATAACATACGCCCCAATTGCAAAGAAACCACCATGAGCTAAAGATAAGTAACCTGTATAACCCGCAAGTAAATTCAAGCCATAAACTGCGATGGTCCAAATAAAAGCCAAAGTCATAATATGAAGATAATAAAGATTCGGAATAACGAAAGGGAAAACGATTCCGAGAACGATGAGCAAAGGTATAATTACCTTCTTGTTTGTTAGAACGTTCATTCTATACGCCTCCTTTAGAGAAAATTCCTTGAGGCTTGATTGATAGAATGAGAATTAATAATACAAAAGCGATGATGTCTTTATAATCTGCAGAAAGGTAGGTTGCTCCTAAACTTTCCGTGAACCCTAGGATATATCCACCCAATATGGCTCCTGGAATACTGCCCATTCCACCGATGATGATAATGACAAAAGCTTTTAGGATTACCAGATGTCCCATTCCAGGAAAGACGAGGTTAATTGGTGACGTAAGTGAAGCACCAATTGCCGCCAGAGCACCAGCAATAAAAAAAGTGAGGATCGCTACTTTATGTGTGTTGATACCTACTAATTGCGCCCCTTCTCTATTTTGGGCCATTGCAATGATTGTCCTACCCGTAAATGTTTTCTTTAAGAACCAGTAAAGCAAAATCATTACCGCAATTGCTGCGAATACAATGAGTATTCTCTGCAATGTCAGTGTGAGACCAAACACTTCCACCACCTGCCCAAAAGGTGTTGACATTTGGCGATAGTCCGCTCCCCATATAAACTGTGCTAATGCTTCAAGAAAAAGTAAAATACCGATGGCAGCCACTTTATCTTGAATAGGAGGAGAGTGTCTTAGAGGATAGAACACAAGTCTCTCCATTAAGACACTTAATAGTCCGACTACACAAATGGAAACAACCATTGCGAGAATATAGTGTAAACCTGCTTCAGTCATCATAATTAAAGTGATGTATCCACCTACCATGTACAGAGCACCGTGAGCGAAATTTGGAATATGGAGAATGCCGTATACTAAAGTGAGCCCTAAAGCTACTAGGGCATAGACACTCCCAATTGTTAATCCATTAAACAATTGTTGCATTAAAAGTTCCATCATTTTCCCCCTTTTTCACGTCAGTAGAAGATTAGACTTTTTGTTGATTCACTTTCGATGCTTCTTCTTCTTTCAGTTTACGCCATAATATTTTCCCGCTAGATGTCATCGGGAAAGACTCTCTAAACTCAACCACTTTCGGAACTTTATAGGCAGCCATATGCTCTTTAGCCCATTGAATAATCTCTTCAGCAGATGTCTTTCCTTTACTGTCTTCATTTAATATTACGAAGGCTTTTGCTGCTTCTCCTCGTCTCGGATCAGGAATCCCAACGACACAAGCCTGTTGAATCGCAGAGTGACGATATAGAATCGACTCCACCTCTGTTGGCCAAATTTTATAACCTGAAGAATTAATCATTCTTTTTACACGATCAACAATAAAGAAATAACCCTCTTCATCTACTTTTCCTAAATCACCTGTTCTAAAAAATTGTTTTCCTTCTATAGTAATAAAAGCGCTTTCATTTTCTTCTGGACGATTATAGTAACCTTTCATTACTTGGTGACCATGAATGATGATTTCACCAACCTCATCGATTCCCAATTCTTCATTTGTAATAGGATCTATAATTCTAGCATCCACATCGAAGAAGGGAATGCCTAAACATTGCATTTTCGGATGATCTGTTGGATTTGAATGGGTTTGTGCAATTGTTTCGGTCAAGCCATACCCTTCTAAAAAAGTTAATCCAGTTAATTTCTCTAATTTCTGACCAACTGCTTCCGGCAAAGTAGCGCCACCACCGGAAATGCCAATAAGTGAAGCTATACGATCAGCTGTTAATTTTGGATTAGAAATAAAATCAATTAACATCGTACTTATAGCTGTCCAATTACTACACTGCTTTCTCTCAATAAGTTGTAATGCCGTATCTTTATTCCATCTAGTCATAATGACCATGGTACTTCCAGCATAAATGGGTACATGCATACTTTGCACCATTCCGGTCACATGGAAAAATGGCAAAGAAGATAAAATGACATTGCTACTTGAAATCCTCCCCCATAAAGCACCACCAACGGTATTGGCTTGAACAGAATAATTCGTATGCATACAGCCTTTTGGTACACCGGTTGTTCCTGAAGTGTAAGGAAGGACGATTAAATCATCCTGTTTGCTCGTATAATAAGGAACGATTTCTCTTATCTTTATAGCGTCATCCCACCGGAAATGATCTTGCTCTTCTGTCCATTCTTTTCGTGGTTCTGCAACTACATCTGGTCTATCTATGTTATCTTGTGGGTCAATATAATCTGAATAGGAGGCAATAAGTAGGTGTTTCAAAGAAGTCTGTTCAATCAGTGGTTTTACAATAGGTTGTAATTCTTGACCGATAACTGCTGTTTCAATTTGACAATCATTAATATAAAAAGCTAACTCACTCGTAACAAGCATTGGGTTAATCGGAACGACGACTGCGCCGATTCTCATAATGCTATAGAAACTAATGACAAACTGTGGAGAATTCTGCATAAAGAGCAGGACTTTATCTCCTTTTTTTACCTGTAATTCCGTTTGAAGATAACTAGAAACACTCTTCACTTCGTCTAATAATTGCTTAAAGCTTATTTCATTTCCATAATAATGGATAGCCTCTCGCGAAGGATATTGAAGTGCTGAGAATTCCAAGTTTTGGTAAACTGAAGTTTCTGGAACAATCAGTTTTTTTGGAAGCTTTGGCCAGTGATCAAAATGTCTTGTTTGCATTAATTTAATCTCCTCCTTAACTTTTTAGAATAGCTCATAGAGGTGTCATATTTAATTTAAGAACGTTTGAAGTCAGGTTGTCTTTTTTCTTTAAAAGCAGTAATTCCTTCATGATGGTCCTCTGTTGTTACCATCGTACCTTGTGTAATCCTTTCCTGTTCTAATACTTGTTTTAATGATAACTGATAAGATTCGTTAGTAAGTTTTTTAATAAATCCATACGCAATATTTGGCCCAGCACTTAATTTTTCCGCATATTGTTTTACATCATCTTCAAAGTGACCTTTTTTGTAAATATGGTTAACGATGCCAAATTCGTATGCTTTTTCAACTGTTAATGGCTCTGCGCTAAATAATAGTTCCTTCGCACGTTGTAATCCAACTAGTCGAGGTAGAAAATAAGAGCCGCCGCCATCCGAAATTAAGCCTACTTTAGAAAAGCTTAAAATAAATTTAGTTTCTTCTTCTGCTAAGATAAAATCACATGCTAGTGCTAGATTAAACCCTGCTCCTGCCGCATATCCATGTACGGCTGCAATGATTGGTTTCTCTACAGATTGTATTAAAAGAATAAGCTCATTCAAATTCCCAATATGTTCATAAGTAGCTATAGGCGATCTTGAACCCATCCTTTTTACATCTCCACCAGAACTGAAAGCTCTTCCCGCTCCCTTCAATACAATAACACGAATATCTTTATCCGCTTTGGCTTGTTGTAGTGCTGATTTTAACCCTTGAATTAGCTCAGGGCTAAATGAATTTAATGCCTCAGGACGATTTAATGTTAATTCCATTACACCATTCTCAATTTTCATTAGTAAATGACTCATTGTTTTCGATGTCATATCTTCACCTCATTTTTTTATTAAACGCCGATTACGCCTTCATCCGTTACAATAGGGGAAACGGCAAAAATATCTTTTTGAGCTGCGAATGCTACTTCCGTCTTCATACCGTGATTTGCAATCATTTTACCTACACGTGAAGCCATTAATAATTCTGTTCCTTTTTCTTTTGCACCCAAATAAAACTGATGGGCACACAGTGCTGTATCTGACATTTCCCAAGCCTTATGACTGCTAGTTATTAAACAATCAATATAATAACCGACTCCATAAAAGTCCTCGACATTAAATGCACCAGAAGATCCCGAACAAACAAGTACTACCGTCTCATCAAGATGTTCGCTACAAACTGCCTTAGCAGAATGTTTGGCATTTAAGAGGGATGCTATATACACTTTCTTTGCATTAAGAGCATGTTTGATGGCCACTGTTCCATTGGTGGTTGTTAAGATGATATCCTTACCTTCAACAGTTTTAGATAATCTTTCTGGATGGGGTGATTCAAATCCGTCTATCGTTAGCCCGTTATATTCTCCAACTAACACATATGTTCCTTTTTCACGAATGCTTGCTTCATATAATGCATCCTCTTGATTCGCTACTGGTATGACCGCCTTTGCCCCGTGTTGAATCGCAGTTGTTATAACTGATGTGGCCATCAAAATATCAAATACAACTACCACCTTCTGCCCATTTAATTTCTCTTTATCGATTTCTTCTTTTTTCATGACTACATGAAGTTTCACCATATCAATAACCTCACAATTTTCTTCTAGATGTCTTTACAGCATGTTGTATTAAGTTATTTACATATAAGTTTAGATTAGAAAAGCGCTCGTCTTTTGTTTGTCCGCGCTTCCAACGATAATAAATTTGCTGACATATAACGGCGAGTTTGAAGTAAGCAAATGTTAAATAATAATGAATTTGACTGACATCTGTCCCACTTTTTAGCGCATATGCTTGAATAAACTCTTCTCTTGTGAAGAAGCCTGGCTTTGTCGTCACCGACTCTTCTCCTAGACCTCTCTTCAATAGATCGGAATCATTTTTTTCATGCCAGTAGCTTAAGGCAACACCTAGATCTGCTAACGGGTCACCAACAGTTGACATTTCCCAATCAAAGACACCGATTAATCTTGTTAACTGTTGATTGAACATACTGTTATTTAACTTAAAATCATAATGGATAATCGTTGTTTTTTCGGAATGTGGGAGATGTGACTCTAACCAATTTGTAAGTTCATCAATCCCATTAATTTCATCTGTTTTACTACGATGATATCGGCTTATCCAGCCATCTACTTGCCTTTGCATGAACCCAGCTGGTCTCGTCATATCTTTTAGTTTGGTCTTCTGATAATTGATAGCGTGTAATTGCACAAGAGTGTTTACCATCAATTGTGATATTCTTTGACCTACATCATAAGTACTGTCACCATCAGGAATAGTGAGGGAATCGTCTATCACCACCCCTTTTTTTCTTTCCATAATAAAGAATGGTGCACCTAAAAGTTCTTTATCACTGTAAATAAAAGGCTTCGGTGCTTGATTGAAAAAAGGGTGGATTTCCTGTAGTACTTTATATTCTCTTTCCATATCATGCGCTTTAGGTGCTACTGGTCCCATAGGCGGTCTTCTTAACACAGCTTCCCAGTTGCCAGCTTTTAATTGATAGGTTAGATTTGATTTACCTGCACTAAATTGGGAGATTTCTAATGGTTTGTTAGGTATTTCTTCTATATTTGCTTTTAAATATTGTTCTAAGCGATGAACATCAAGCCCTTCACCTTCTCGAATGGGAATTGTATCAGAAGTCATGAACACCCTCCTCTGTTTTACTTAGTAATGCGAGAGGCTGATATTTTTTTAAGTTATCCCTTAAATGTTCTGGAATCAAAATAGAATGATCATTTATGAAGTTATAACACACAGTGACACAACTTGCTTTAGCAACCAATTTCCCATCCATCTTCTTTGTCAATAAATGCTGTAATTCAAAGCTTTTACGGCCAATATTGCTAACCTCAGTAGTCACAACTAGTTCCTCACCTGCGAAAGCTGGGGCAACATAATCACAATGAATAGAAGCCAAAATCATACTACTTTGTTTATTTCTATTAGGTAAAATCTCATAAAATAATTTCGTTCTTGCCTCTTCAAAATAAAGAAAATAACTTGTATTATTGACATGGCCAACAGCATCGGTTTCACTAAACCGTACATACACCTCTATTTGATGTTTTTTATGCATCATCAAATCCCCTCTTTAACAGGCACTTCTTCAATACCTTTTAAAATAATTTCGGTATAAAATCGTGCTAATTCCTTATCCGTTAGTTCACCATCTGTGCGAAACCAATAATAGCTATAATTCGTCATTCCTAAAAATCCGAATGCAAGAATATCCGTTCGAATATGATTACTAAACTCTCTTGTCTTTTTACCTTCATCAATAATTTTTTCAAAATTTAATCGATATTCTTTTCTCTTTAATTTAATTTGTGTGACATGATCTTCATGTAAATGCCTTAACTCCCGATGCACAATTCGTGCTTCTTTTCCCTGGGTGTCAATCTTACTTAATGTTAAATAAATGTTTTCGTAGAGCTTTTCTTTATTACTTAATGTTTGATTTTGTAAGATTTCCTCTTGTTCTTGTAATAAACCTTCGATGTATTCTAAATGGATATCCCTTAATACTTCCTGCTTACTGTTGAAATAATAATAAAAAGTACCTTTCGTCACATCGAGTTGATCGACAATATCTTGAATGGTCGTTTCCTTAAAGCCTTTATCATCAAACAAATCGATGCTTTTCTTTAAAATTTGATTTTTCACTAAAAGCCCTCCTGACTATGTCTATGCCTATTCTTAGACTAGTTCTCTTTCAATGAGAAGGGCAATCCCTTGACCTCCACCAATACAAGCGGTAATTAAAGCCGTCTGGCTCAGTGACCGTTGCAATTCATACACTGCTTTCGTAACAAGTATGGCACCTGTTGCGCCTAATGGATGACCATGAGCAATCGCTCCGCCATTCACATTCAACTTTTCAGGATTGAATGATAACTCCCTGTCACAAGCAATGACTTGTGCGGCGAATGCTTCATTCAATTCAATTAAATCAATATCTTCAAGTGTTTTTCCAGTTTTCTTTAATAGTTTTCTAACAGCAGGTACAGGACCTATTCCCATAATATTAGGGTCAACACCAGCGACAGTTGATTCTTTTATGACGGCTAATGGACGTAAACCGAGTGAATTCGCTTTTTCTCTTGACATGATAACAAGCGCCGAAGCCGCATCATTTAAGCCTGAACTGTTACCGGCTGTCACACTGCCAGCTTGCTTAAATGCAGGTTTAAGTTTAGCTAACCCCTCTATATTTGTTTGTGGTCTTGGGTGTTCATCCTCATTAAAAGTAATCGGCTCACCTTTTCTAGTAGGAATCTTTATCGGAACAATTTGTTCATTAAAACGGCCTTCTGCCATCGCCTTAGCCATTCTTGCTTGACTACGATTGGCATATTCATCTTGCTCTTGACGAGAAATATCATATTTTTCTACTAAATTTTCTGCTGTTATCCCCATAGGAGGATCTCCAACTTCATCAGGTGAAAGTCGTGATTTTCTAAATTGAGGGGGTCTTGGACTATACGGTTGATCAGCCCGATCCATCAAGTAAGGTGCCCTCGACATACTTTCTACTCCACCTGCAATATAGACATCTCCCTCACCGGCTTTAATCATTGCTGCAGCAAGTGCAACAGCATTCATACCTGATCCGCATTGGCGGTCTATTGTTAAGCCAGGTAGATTAAGAGAAAGACCTGATTGAAGACTTGATAATCTAGCAATATTTCCCCCACCACTTAGCACATTACCAAAAATCACATCATCAATCTCTCCCACATTCACTTGCGCCCGCTCTACTGCTGCCTTTATAACTTCGCCACCAAATACGTGAGCTGGAACGGAGGCAAGAGCACCTCCCTGCCTACCAATCGCTGTGCGTACAGCTGAAACGATTACTGCTTCTCTATTACCCATTTCACCCATCCCCTTCTCTTTACATCGCCGTTGTTCCACCATCTACCGCAATTGTTTCACCAGTAATGAAATCGGACGCACCACTGGCTAAAAATAGAGCCACCCCTTTTAAATCAGAGTCGGAACCAAATTTCCTAAGTGGTGTCCTCTGTAAGAAGCGATCGCTATTTCTTTCAATAAGAACCTTGGACATTTTTGTTGGGAAAAACCCAGGTGCAATCGCATTGACATGAATGCCTCTTGGTCCCCATTTCACAGCCAAATCTTTTGTAAAAGAAATAACACCACCCTTACTTGAGTTATATCCAATTGCGTCCATTAACTCTGGATTTGACCCCTTAAGTCCAGCAACAGAAGCTATATTAATGATTTTCCCTTGTTTTTCAACCAGCATTGCTTTACCAACAGCTTGTGACATTAGAAATGTGCCTACAACATTTACATTGACTACTTTTTGAAAGGCTTCTAGAGGCATTTCTTCTACTGGTGCCCCCCATGTTGCCCCACTATTATTGACAAGAATATCAATCTTTCCAAAACGCTGAATCGTTTCATCGACGACTGTTTGCACTTCTTCTGGATTAGTAATATCACATTTAAAAGTCAGTACTTCAACACCAAGTTCCTTTAAACGATCGGCCACTTCATCACAATTCTCTTTTTTCCTGGAACATAACACGATGTTTGCTCCAGCTTCTGCAAACCCTTCAGCAATTTGTTCACCTAATCCTCTTCCGCCCCCAGTGACAATAGCTGTTTTTCCAGATAGATCGAACAGTTCTTTTACATGCATTATTGGACCCCCTGTGCTACTTTTTTATATTTTTTTAACTCTTGTCTTGCAATCGCTCTTTTATGGACTTCATCTGGACCGTCTGCTAATCGTAATGTTCGAATATTCGCCCAACTTGCAGCAAGCGGTGTATCTTGACTTACTCCTTTTGCACCTAGTGCTTGAATGGCGTGATCAATAACTTGAAGTGCCACATTTGGTGCGACTACCTTAATCATGGCAATCTCTGTTTTGGCAGCTTTATTTCCAACAGTGTCCATCATATAAGCAGCTTTCAATGTAAGTAAACGAGATTGTTCTATATTCATTCTAGCTTCAGCAATCCATTCTTGAATAACACCTTGTTCTGCTAATGTTTTGCCAAAGGCAATGCGCTCTTGGACACGCTCACAAAGAATAGATAATGCTCTTTCCGCTGCCCCAATCGTTCTCATGCAATGATGAATGCGCCCTGGTCCTAATCTGCCTTGTGCAATTTCAAAGCCTCTCCCTTCACCTAGTAGCATATTACTAGCAGGGACTCTTACATTGTTATATTCAATTTCTGCATGACCATGAGGAGCATGATCGTAACCAAACACATTTAATGTGCGTTTGATTTTTACACCTGGTGTATCAAGTGGGACTAATATCATCGATTGTTGTTTATGTTTTTCGGCGTTTGGATCGTTTTTACCCATGACAATGGCAATTTTACATCTAGGATCACCTGCCCCTGATGACCACCACTTTGTTCCATTAATGACATACTCATCTCCATCACGAATAATGCTGGATTCGATATTGGTCGCATCAGATGAGGCCACATTCGGTTCGGTCATGGAAAAACAAGAGCGTATTTCACCGTTTAGTAATGGCTTTAGCCACTTTTCCTTATGTTCATCCGTTCCGTAGCGTACTAATACTTCCATATTACCTGTATCTGGTGCTGCACAGTTAAATACTTCAGGTCCTATAGATGACCTCCCCATTAACTCACATAATGGAGCGTATTCGATATTGCTTAAACCTGCACCATCTTCGCTATCCGGTAAAAATAAATTCCATAATCCTTCTGCTTTTGCTTTTGCTTTTAGTTCCTCCATAATGGTTGGATGGGTACTAAATCGATTTTCCTTACTTATTTGCTCCATATAGGTTTTCTCATTTAGGAAAACATATTGATCCATGAAATCACTAATTTTTGCTTG
This sequence comes from Cytobacillus sp. FSL R5-0569, assembly GCF_038007265.1. Taxonomy (NCBI): domain Bacteria; kingdom Bacillati; phylum Bacillota; class Bacilli; order Caryophanales; family Bacillaceae; genus Cytobacillus; species Cytobacillus sp. FSL R5-0569. Next base: position 2,146,450 of record NZ_JBBOWW010000001.1, on the reverse strand, counting down.
TAAACGCTTTACTTTTTCCGAATATTCAAAATTCATTACCCGCACCTCCTCTTATCCATTTGTTTTAACAAACGTGACATCACCTTTTAAAACTGCCTTCCCTGCTTGATTGACTGCTTTCACCTCAAATGCAATTTCCTGCTCCTCTTCAGCAGTCACTGTAGCAACCAGTGTAATCACATCATCAATAAAGACCATACCTGAAAAACGAATGCGATAATCCTTTATAAACCCTTCTTCATAATATGGTGTGAATAATTTGGCCAAATTACCCATTGTCCACATGCCATGAGCGATAATTCCAGGAAGTCCCGTTTTCTTTGCTTCCTCATCAACTGTATGAATGGGGTTAAAATCTCCAGATGCACCTGAATACTTTATTAAGTCCATTCTCGATACAGGCGCTAAGGTTTCTGACAATGTTTTTCCTTTTTCTAATGTCAAGATATTACTCATACACTCATCGCCTTTCTCACAGCTTCTGTAATGATGGTAATGGCTTCTTCTTTAAAAATGAGCTTCCCATCCTTATCTTCCCCATACTTCACTACGGAAAGAAAACCCATTAAACCATTGCTCCCTTTCTTTTCATAATAATCCTTTACTTCGGTCCAAACATAAACATCTTCTCCAACTAGGAGAGGTCTTTCATAATGAAACCTTTGCTCACCATGAATCAAACCTTTTTTAGGAAGCTGTAACTCTTCAATTGTGCCCGATTCAAACACACGTGGAAAAGTAGGTGGCGCAATATTTGTGCCATACTTACTTCTCTTTCCATATTCTTCGTCAATAAAAATGGGATGGGGGTCGCCAATCGATTGCGCGAACCGTTTGACTAACCCTCGTTCAACAGTATTCTTCACCTTATCTGATACTTTGCCGATCACATCCGTGTACATCCTGTGTATCAACTCCTATTTTAATTTTTTGGACCGCCCGCAACATAGATTACTTGACCGTTCACAAATGATGATTTCTCATCTGCAAAAAAAGCAACTGCATTTGCGATATCCGCAGGTTTTCCGCTTCTCGCAACCGGTATAGCCGCAATCGCTCCATTTACAAAGTCTGCAAAAGGTACCCCTACTCTTTCTGCTGTAGCCTTTGTCATCTCTGTTTCAATGAAACCAGGTGCAACACTATTTGCTGTGATACCATAACGTCCAAGTTCAATGGCTAATGTTTTTGTTAACCCTTGTAAACCAGCTTTTGCTGTTGCATAGTTAGCCTGACCTCTATTACCGAGAGCAGAAGTAGAAGAAATACTAATGATTCTGCCATAGTTTTGCTTGACCATATATTTTTGTGCGGCACGCGATGCATTAAACGAACCCTTCAGATGTACATCCATCACTAATTGCCAATCATCGTCCGTCATTTTAAACAGTAAATTATCGCGGATGATACCAGCGTTATTAACTAAAATATCAAGTGTACCAAACTGTTGCACAACTTCCTCCATTGCTGTTTCTACTTCGCCTGCTTCCACAACATTCGCTTTTTTCACGAAGATATGATAGCCCTTTTCCTTGAATTCTGCGGCTGTTTCTGCTAATGCCTCCTCATTGATATCAATAATAGCAATATTTGCCCCCTCTTGTGCGAAAAGCTCAGCGACGCCTTTACCAATTCCTCGGCTTCCACCAGTAATAAATGCAGTTTTCCCTGTGAATCTTGTCATTTTCATATGCCCCCTGTATCATTCCTTTATATTTGTTGTCCGATTTTCACATGTCCCTTCAGTAAGTTTCTTGAGATAATCATACGTTGGATTTCATCTGTGCCATCATATATTCTCCAAAGTCTTGCCTCGCGGTACCATCTCTCAATCGGAAGCTCTCTTGTATACCCCATGCCACCATGAATTTGTAATACGCGGTCCACGACTCTGTTCCCCATATTAGACCCATAAAGTTTTGCCATTGATGCATAGTGTCGATTATCTTCCCCTTGATCCAAAGTAAATGCAGCATTTAAAGCTAGCCACTTAGCTGCCTCAATTTCAACGGCTGAATCGGCAATTTGCCATTGAATTGCCTGTCTCTCAGCAATTGGTTTGCCAAAAGTTTCTCGTTCTTTTGCATAATCTAAGGCCATTTGCAATAGTCTCTCTGCTGCTCCAACTGCTCTTGCTCCTACTATCCAACGAGCAAATCCAATCCATTCAAGGCCAAGTTTATAACCACCATGCAATTCACCTAGTATATTCTTCTCTGGCACTCGTACATTATCAAATACAAGTCCAGCTGGTCCCCATTCACCCATCGTATGGATAAATTCTGATTTCCAGCCCATTTCACGGTCAGCGATAAAACAAGTGACACCATCTCTACCCTTTGTTTTCTTATGTAGCTCCTTATCCGTTATCGCGATGACCATTACGAAATCTGCTTCATTACCACCAGTAATGAAAGTTTTCTCACCATTTAGAACCCACTCATCTCCATCTTTCACTGCTGTCATGCGAATATTTTGCGTATCAGATCCTGCTCCAGGTTCAGTCATAGCGAAACAAGATTTTTTCTCACCATTTATCGTCGGAATTAAATAATTTTGTTTTTGTTCTTCATTAGCATAATAAAGAATGTTGTCAGCAGATCCACCAAAACTAAATGGCACAAACGTTTTAGCTACTTCAATACAAACAATGGCTTGCATCATTTGTCCCAAATCAGCTCCACCGTATTCCTCAGGTGTGTTAATTCCCCAAAAACCTGCTTCCTTTGCTTTTAACTGTAGTTTCTTCTGCACTTCTTTAGAAAGGCTTGGCTTTCCTTCTCGTTCATTCTTTAACACTTCATTTTCTAGCGGAATTAATTCTTTCTCCACAAACTTTCTAATGGTTTGTTGTACCATTTTTTGTTCTTCTGTTAACCGTAAATCCATTCTTTTCACCTCTATCTATTTATTTATACTAACTAGTTAGTATGTTAGAACTTCTTTACATACTAACCGGTTAGTTTTTTCACATTATTAATAACAACATGATCATTTTGTTTGACTCTTGCCTGTAGCGAAGCATAGAGTAGCCACCTATAAATGACATTATGAATCTATTCACTTTACAACCGGCTTAGAACAATGGTGTTAAATTTCATTGAACGTAATAGTTAGGAAACGCTTTCATTTTTTGATAAAAACGTTTGGCAGAGGTAACGGAACTAAAAACAAAGAAGTGTCTACAGCCAAACCACGCAGTAATTTTGCAAAGTTCTTAGTAGTTGAATGGAAATGTGTCATGGAGTAATAAAAACATCAAATATTATCTGACTAGTCAGTATGTTTTTAATATTCATTATAATATCAGAGATTTTTTCTCTTGCCAAGACTAAACCGATGATTTTTTGAATTTTTCTTGATTGCCATTAATGATAGAAGTAACAATATGAAGCGTATCCCATTCACCATTTGATAACGCGATCATTTGATAGTGCTTTGGAAAAAGTAATTGCTGAATCTCTAAAACACTTTTTCCTTCAAGATACAATTGCATGATTTCACCACTGAGATCCTCTAAATAATTCAATTTCGCTTGCAATTGTTCTTTACCATGAGGAAAATACCCTGAATGAGAACAAAACATTGCCTCAAAGTCATAAGTTAACAATTTTTTTATTGATTGCATTATTTCCGGAATGGATTCTGTATCCATCGCAATCTTTGTATGAGGCTGAACATATAAATCACCTGTAAACATTATCCCTTTATTGCGGCAAAATAGGGCCACATGGTCATCCGCATGACCAGGTGTCTCTATTACCTCCCAATCAAACTGTCTTGACGAAACTTTTTGCGATAATGGATAAGCAGGAAACGCTTTTCTTGCTCCCCATGTTTTTTGCCTATATAAGGGGTATGGCGCCTCTTCAGAACATATCTCTATCCCTAACCGATGACAAAAAATAGGAATTTGTTGCTTGGCAAACCACGAGGCATTGCCAGAATGATCTTCATGGCTATGTGTTAAAACGACCTGATCAACAAAATAGGATTGATAAAATTGAGTGAAGGCAGATGACATCGAATACGGCCCAGTATCAATCACCAAACCGTCGATAATAAAAGAAAATATTTTTCTTGAAATTTTACTATTCTTCAATAAATTCCCTTCGGCGCAAATCACACCTTCATGTTTATAAGATTTCAACATATCCGTAGTCCTTTCTTTTTTCTTTTTCGTCCCAAAATTTCAATATACTATATAAAGACATAATCGTTGGCACTTCTATTTTTGTTTCATGGGCAAGTTTAAGAACATACCCACACATCGATTCGTATTCCATTGCCTTACCATTTAACCGGTCTTGTAGCATAGATGTCTGATGATCTTTGGCATAGGCGGCTTTTTTAAAAATAGACTGAATCACTTTTTCTTTATCAAATGGATAACCTTGTCTTGCTGCCACAGAAACGGCTTCTGCTGCCACGTTTTTCGCCAAAGCACTTAATTCCACACTCTCTAATATTTCGCCAATTGTTGCTTTTGTTATAGCCGACAACGGATTAAAGGTAATATTCCAAAGAAGCTTTTTCCACTTATGGTTAAGAATTTCTTCTGTGAATTTTGCACTTATTCCTGCTCTTTGAAATAAATCAACCATTTTTCTCGCTTGATTGCTATCTTCTTTTTGTAATGCACCTATTAATAATTGATGTGCCCCCGATTCTTTCACACAGCCTGGTTCAGTTATACTTGCTTGCACATAAGTCGCACAAGAAAAAATTTTATTATTCGTTAGACTACGTGCCAATATTTCTTCATTATCCACTCCATTTTGCATCGTTACGATCATTGTCTCATCTTTAATAACACCCTTAAGGCTATCAGCTAACTTTTTCGTATCAGTAGACTTCACACAAAATAGAAGGATGTCTACTGAAGCTAACGCATGTATGTCATTAGTGAAAATCGTATGCTCATTATTTAAGTTAAGGATAGGATATTGCTCAGTAACTACTTTTATGCCCCTCTCTTGCAATCTAGTTAAATGCTTACCTCTGGCAAGAAAGGTCACTTCATGATGAGCATTTGCAAGTAATGCCCCAAACAAACTTCCAACTGCTCCTGCCCCAGCCACACCTATTTTCATACTTCTACCTCCCCATCATGACTTAAATGGTAATCAACCTTCTTAGATCCTTCCCATAACACAGTTTCCTTAGTAAGGAGTGAAACCGCTTTAGAAAAAATCGGTCCATCATAAACAAAGCTATGATATTCTCCTGCTTCTCCCATCGGACAGACTTCTTCTAACTTAATCTTCTGAAAAAACTCATCATCAATCTCTCTGCCTAGCCAACTATCAGATAAACAATCCGGACGGACTCTTATCACTTTAGCTCTATAACCACGCTGAATAAACGATTTTAGAAGTGCATCTACTTCTTCTTTTTTTCTCCATAATGGATAAATAGCCTGTAACCCGACTGTTGAAGCAAGCTTCTCTCCCCAATCTTTATGGGGCGTAAAATAAATGTCCCCAAATGCAATAGCCTCTAAATCATATTTTAACTTCAGTTGCTTTAATTCTTCTACAAATCTATCTGTATAATTATTTATGTCTGTATCAATAAAATGAATGGGTATACCTAATGATTCACTTTGTTTTACTAACAGATTTGTTTTTTCCCCATGACCGTATGTCCTTTTTTCAGATGGTTGTTTTGTTGTAATCAATACTTCAACACTTATTCCATTAGCCAATAAGTAGTCTAATGCCAAGCAAGCGTCCTTCCCCCCACTCCATGATAAAGCCGTTTTTCCCATATAATCCCCCTTATAATAAACTGAATATTCTTATAACACATCATACTCCTTTCACTCTTAGGTAGCAAATAAAACTGTTTGCAGAAAAGTTGTATTCAAGCATAGCCATTTGCTGTTATTCATCAGCAGACATCTCCTCACCTTTTTCTGTAAAATAACGTTGAAAAGAATAGCGAAAAATAACTACAACATAAAGGCAAGTGAATGCAAATAGGAGCAAACTCAATGTAATGATAATATTTTTTAATGGAATGAGATGAGTCATTAGTATAATGATACTTAAATAACCTACTTGTAACATACTTTGCAGCAATTGAAAGATACTTGTCACTCTGCCCATCATTTCTACAGGGATATTATTTTGGTAAAAAGTTAAGGCTCCAGCATTTAAGAAACTATTAAAAAAACCTAATAGTATAAAACTGCTCATCACAGCCGTAAATGACGTGGATAATGAGTAGATAACATATCCAATAGCCATCATGAACATTCCACAAGCAATCATTGATCGGATTGATAGTCTATTTGCCATCATGGTTAATACTAAAGCGCCACCAACCGATCCTATACCTGTAATACTCAAAAGAAAGCTATAATCAGTCTCAGAAAGGCCGACTACTGTTTGAATAAAAGCGACCTCTTGCGCATCCATAATATAGGAAATAATTACCAGAAATAAATAACCTAAGTAGACAAAGCTGACATATTTCTCTTTTTTTAAGAAGCTAAAAACAATGGTAAAATCTTCCTTTATTCTTTTAACTGTTAATCGAGGGATCTCCAACTTCTTATCCACATCAGGTAGAAAGCAAATAAAAAGGGCAGCGATGACAAAAAACAAACTAGTTAATAAAAGAGTCACCTCAACGGTTGTCAACAAGATAAATACACCAGCTATCGCTGGCCCAATAATAAAAGCACTAGATGATGTGACCGAACGGAATGTATTGAACTTTTTTCTTTTCTCAACAGGGACTATCATCGTTGAATAGGTTACTGACGCAGGGACAAAAAATGATTGGGCCACACTTAAAGCAATTAAAATAAGATACAAGTAGGTTATATTCGTTGCGAAGAACATGGTTACAATTAATAAAGCACGTAAAACATAAGTAATCATCACGATTTTCTTTTTACTACGATAATCTATAAAACTACCTGTCCACAACTTTGTCATCATGTTGATTATTGGTGAAATCACCCAAAGACCGGCGACAGCCGCTGCTGAACCATCTGTTATTTTGTACACCAATACATTAATGGCTGCTAAATATACAAAACTACCAATATGGGCACTAGAAAGTGAGATTAATAAAATGATTGGGTTTTTCCATTCTTTCAAATTATGTAATGATATCAATTGTCGCGCAAATCTCCTTTTAAACTAGAATTTAGGACCTTTGTTATTTACAAATGATACCATAAATATCCTCAACAAAATAAACAGGTTAATAATTATCTAAATTTTTTACACTTCTTTTTTGCCATATTAAATAATACTGTAAAAAACATATTGATGAAAAGAGGGAAAGGAATTGCTCAAAGATTCCATATCTGTTAGGTAGCAAAAGTGGACAGAACAATAATTGCCTGAGGTTGTGGGTGTGAACCGACAAAGGATTGGCGCTCTTAAAATATACACTCTTTAATTAGTGTATTAAGCGGTCGGAACTGAACTGCTTAAAAGAGATCACAGGAATTTTCATTATAAGGGGGGAAAATTATTCAATATCACATTCGTTAGTAAAGAGAAGATAGAAAACAATGGAAAAGGAGGTTGCCCAGTACAGTGTTCCATCTTTCTATTTTTTCACGTTTACACATCTCCTTCTGTAACCGTCTTGAATATACTTATCATACGCTTAAAAATACCTCAAAAAGGTTATGCTCTGTACGAAATATTGCATGTCCTACTAGCTTTCATTTAAGATAGTAGAGAATGTACATATATTGCAAAAAGAAAGGGTTTTCCAATTGAGTTCAACATTCTTTATTTTCTTACCAGCTCTAATCTTTTTTATTCTCTATATTGTGATGGTGTTTGTTCTTAATAAATACTCTAGTAGTAAAATAGCAACTATTGCCTTTACAATTATCGGCTTATTAATCTTCATTTACATTTTATTTTTCATTTTCACCTTTGTCCTTTAAAAAAATATTTCCATAATGCGAAGAAAGACAGGTGCAAATCACATTCGGTTTGCACCTGTTTCATTACAGAGATTCTTTACTAGCAACCATTTATCTAACAAGAATAATTTTCTTATTCTAAATTGTTCTTGTCATAAACACACTATTGGGATCTTCCTTATAGTGGTCAAATGGTTGGCAATATTGAAACCCTCTACTTTCGTACAATTTTCTAGCTGGTTCAAAAGATTCCATAGAACCTGTTTCTAAACTTAAACGCAAGTACCCCCGCTCCTTTGCTTCATGAAGCAAATGATCTAATAGTTTTCCTGCTACCCCTTTTCGTAAAGCGTTTTTGGCTGTTCTCATCGATTTGATCTCACCATGTTGGTTGTCTAGCTCTTTTAATGCAGCACAACCAACAAGTTGACCAGATTCCCAGCAGCTCCAAACGGTCACAGAAGGCTGTTTTAAACCATTTAAGTTCAATGCATGTGTACTTTCAGGAGGTGATTGACTACTCATATCCTCTAAATGTTCCATTATCAATTGTTGAATATCTGTACCTGATAAATCATCAATCTTCAATTCCATCATCTATTGTCCCCTTGAATTCTTTTTCTATTATTATATTGTTTTGAACGATTAGTTTTCAATATCTACTTTCCGAAAGATGATTTGATAGCTAAAAGCGAGTACGAGAATACTAGCAAGCATAAAGTAGACGCGTTCATACTGAATATATAATGGCAATTCCCCCTGAAGATTCATTAATAATCCACATATTGTCACTCCAATTCCTCCACCAATAAATTGAAGTAGTTGTAACAGACCCATACCTGCACTGTTCAATTCTGCTGATAATAGATAGGCTGTTTCATTGGCAACGCTGCTATTTAGCATAGAAAAACCGATACTTGCAAAAATGTAAGCACCCATAATAAAGTACGAATTGTAAGCTTGTAAAAAAGCAAATAGTAATGAGGCGAGCAGTAATGTTAATTGGCCAAGAGAAATAAAACGCTTGCTTCCATATAAATCAATCAACTTACCAATATAGGGTCCAGCAAGCATAGCGATGATGGCACCTGGAAATATCAATAGACCCATAGTAATCGGCTCTTTATGATGCAAATTCCCTAAAATAAGTGGCATCATAAATAAATTTGAAAAATGAAAAATAAAACCTGATAAACCAATGACTAATAATCGGATATAGTGTTTATTTAATAGTAATTGCGGAAATATAAATGGGTGATTCTGCTTCATCAAATAGAACATTGTAATGATTGCTAAACCTACAAATACTGCGCCGAATAAATAAGATGTTTGCGAGATAGTTAAAAGGGCGGCAATAGTTGTACAACTAGTAAGAAAGCAACCAAATATATCAAAGCTACCTTCCCTTCTTTCATTTTCCGGAGACAATTGCATTAATATAGGCAAAAAGACAAGAACCATTAGCGGTATTAGAAATAAGTAATTCCAGCCAAAAAATTGTGTTGCTACCCCACCTACTACTGGACCTAACCCAAAACCTAATGCTGCACCTGAACCAATCATGGCAATTGATTTTGCTCTTTCTGATATCGGCACATATCTACTAGCAATGATCATAGATAATCCTGGAACAGCCCCAGCACCCACCGCTTGTAAGATTCGTGAACATAAAAGGATAATAAAATTTTCAGCAAAAAATCCAACCAACGAAGAGCTTATAAATATACTAAGTCCAATAAGGAGCAATTTTTTTATAGAAATATAATCGGATAATCGACTAAATGTGAGTGTAAAAATGGCAAAAGCGATGGAGTATCCAGAAACCATCCACGAACCGATAATCGGGGTAATATGCAAGTTTGTTATTATATTGGGCAAGGCTATATTAAACATTGTTGTGTTCATAACGACAAACCAGCTACAAAAACAGAGTGCTAAAATTAACTTTTTATATTGTGGGTTCTCTTGCTTATGAGCGCTCGTTCGAGTGAAGGATGCAACGGCCATGTCTTTTCACCCCCTTTAATTATTTTCTGATTATTAATAATTATACAATAATTAAACTTTGATTCCTATTATTCCGCTTTTCGAAAGAAAACATAAACAATTTTTGCTGGGGTCTTGTTAGGAGTTTTTGAACCTAATTAACTCAGGCTAGCCTTGTTTGTGTGCACGGCTTTCATTTCTATCTTTCGTTCAGAGTAAAGTTCAAACATCATACGCTCGCCTTTTTCACCTTTTGTGCTTCTAAGTGAAGTACTTACCTTTTTTACCATACTCTTATCTGTTGCTTTCGCACAAGTATTTTCTTTTTATGAAAAATTGACTATAGACAAACACTTCTATTCGCCCGAAAACTCCTAATAATAGTGAATAATCGCTCGAAAAAAAATCATTCGAGACTAAGTGATGTCGTCTTCATAACAAACCTTTTGGTTACGTAAAAAGGACCCCCTTATCAATGAAGAGAGTCCAAAATTACTTAGGTTGTAAAAATAAACTTAGTTGTACTGCCCCCTTTAGACGACTCTACCTCTAGGCGTGCATCTATTCTTTCTTTTAACTCGGGGACGTGAGAAATAATGCCCACTAATCTACCGCTACTCTGTATTTCGATGAGTGATTCAACGGCTTGTTCTAATGATTCAGGATCAAGTGTACCGAAACCTTCATCTATAAACATGGTTTCCATCGAAACACCACCTGCATGTGATTGAACCACATCAGCAAGACCTAATGCAAGGGCAAGAGAAGCCTTGAAACTCTCCCCACCTGATAATGTTTTAACATGTCTTTCTTGTCCCGTATACTGGTCAAATACAAGTAGTTCTAATCCACTTTGTACATTTCCTTTGGAACGATCTGTTTTTCTCGTTAATTCATATCTTCCGTTCGTCATTTTATATAAACGTAAATTGGCTTGAATAAGGATATCATCTAAGAAAGCCGCTAAAACGAACCGCTCGAACGTCAATCTATACGTATTTTGTCCTTTCGAAATATCGGATAAATGACCAATGAGGCGATAACGTTCTTCTAAATCAGCAATTTCTTCATGAAGACTTTCTAAACGTGTATATGCCTTTTCATTATCTCTTTTCTTATACATAAGTTGATTGTATTGCTCATTTTCAAATTGAATCTTTTTAGCGAGTTCATTTATTTTCGATTCAATTTGCTCTAGATCTGGTTTCATTATATCTCTTAATTGTTTCGTCAACTCATTTAAGCGGTCATTAACAGAACGTAATTCTTCACGATACGAACGTATCTCTTGAGCGATTTGTTCCCTAAGTTCTTCTGAAATTTGCGCATTGGCATATTCACTATAACTTTTAAAGCCTTGCTTCTGCATTCGATTAACAAAGTCCGTTCTTTCCTGATGTAATTGTCCTTGTAAATGGTCATGTTGTTGGGTGAATGTTTCATAACGCGATTTCAAAATGGTTAATTGTTTGGCCACTTTTTCTTTCTGTTCTTCTGCCAACTTTAATTGGTCTTTTAATGTCTGCAATTTGTTCTGTTTATTTTGCAAAGCCATTTTGTATTGCGGTAAAGAACGTAAATCTTCTGGAATGGTCTTAATCAACCTTTGCAGCGAGGTATGATGCTTAATATATTCATTGTTTAGATCAACAACAGACTGCTTAAGCGTATCTGTTTTTTTTGCATACTGACTTTCCTCTTCTTCTAACAAAATGATTTTTTCTTGACATTGCTTCAACCTGGATTTTTCTTTTTCTAGTTGATTTTTCTGTTGTATTTTTTTTCTTTCGTTTTCTTCCACTTCTGCTAAAACTTCTTTTGCATTATCTAATGTTAGATGATGTAGATGCTCTGATTGTATTTCTGTTAATAGTTTCGCAATAGATTTTTCTATATGTTGTAATTTAGATTGTACTAGGTAGAAAGCTTGCTCTGCCGCTATTTTTTCCTTTTCAATGACTAATGCTTGATGTTTAGCTGCATTTAAATCCTCCTCAGTTGGAATGGTTTCATGACCATTAGCAATTGACGGATGATGAATTGAACCACAAACAAGACATGGTTCACCTTGTTGAAGCTCCTTTGCTAGAATACTTGCTTGTCCTTCTATCCACTTCTTCTCGAGTTCATGCTGAAGTGATTTACTATCATTCAAGCGAGCAATTGCGTTCTGTAGATATTTATCCTTTTCTTCATAAGATTGCTTTTCAAAAACTAATTCTTGTTCTAAGTGTATAAGTGATTGTAATTGTTTGATTTCATATTTGTATTGATGAAGTTGTTGTTCTATTGAAAGCATATGTTCTTGATTTTTCTCAAGCTCTTGCTTTTCTTCTTTTACTTTTTTTAATTCTTGCTGTAAATGATTAAGTTTTTGTTGGCTTTTATCAATCTCTTTCTTTTTACTAGTCATTGCATGATCTAATAATGAAACCTCTTTCTCTGTGTCAGCAAAGATGTGGATATCATCGTGTAAATTTTTTAATGACAACCATTCTGATTCTACTAATTCTCTTTCTTTCTCCCGAAGCAACTCCTTTTCTAATACTTTATTTGCATGTAATAGCCGTTCCTTTTGGATATTTTCTTCACTTTGGACTGATTGCATTTGCTCGGAAATATGATTAATTTCTTTTTTTAGAAGGTGGCAATTTTGTTCCTGTTCGAATAAGACAGCTGCTTTGTACGCTGAGGACAAATCTTTCTCTTTCTTCGCCATTATTTCCTCAGTATCTTTTAGCTGTTCATACCTTTCAGTTAATCGTTCCTTTAATGTGAATTGTTCAATAATCCGGTTCCCTTCTATTTTCTTTTGCTGAAATTCTAAACTTGTCTTTTCAAGCTCTTTTATCTTTTTTGACCAGTCAATTATTTTTTCTTCCATTTGTGCTAATTCTTCTGATAAAAGTTTTACAAACTGATAATGATTGATAGACTCAAGCTTATCCTCTTCTAGTACTCTCTGTAACTCCTGATTCATAACAGCATGAATTTGCTGCGCGATTCTCTGCTTTTGCTCGAATTTCACTTCCACATTTTTGCGCAGTTCAGCTGCTTCATCTTTTAATCTTTCTTCTATTCTTTTATATATCTCTGTATGAAATAGTTTTTGCAGGATGACTTCCTTTTCTTTACTATCTGAAGTGAGTAATTTACGGAACTCTCCTTGGGGAATCATCAGTATTTGCCTGAATTGGTTGCTATCAATAAGCATGATTTCTTTAATCTTTTCATCTACATCCCGAACATTCGCAGCTAATTGTTGCTGTGTACCATCATTAGAGATCGAATATAATTCGGCCTTCGCACCAACGGTTGTGAAGCCGTCCCCTCTTGTTTTTTTCTTCAATTGCTGAGGAGAGCGAACAATATAGAATCGTTTCTCTTTAATTGTGAATGTGAGCGATACTTCCGTTATTAACTCTTCTTCTGCAAACTGACTACGTAAGTCTGCACCCATTCGATCTTCCCCACTCGCCTTACCATAAATGGCAAATGTTATCCCGTCAAAAATAGTTGTTTTTCCCGCTCCTGTTTTTCCGGATATAACAAACATTGAACGACCACCTAATTGAGTAAAATCAATCTTTTCTTTACCGGCATATGGTCCAAACGCTTGCATTGTTAATAACAGTGGTTTCATCGGCCAACTCCCTCCCTTCTCATTTTTTCTATTACATCGACAATAATATTTTGCTTATCCTCAGTGAATTCAGCTGTGGTTACTTCTTGATAAAAATGCGAAAATAGTTCAAGTTCACTTTTTCTCTCATCAGTTAAAACATTTAATTTCGTCTTCTTTTTCATATCTTGCAAAGTACGCTTTCGTTCTAAATGAAGAATATTAGGGTATATTTGTCTTAATTTATTGATGGGGTCAATCAACGCACCTTCATCCAATAGGGTTACTTTTATATAATCATCCTTCTTCTGCTCGCTATAAAAACGCTCGTCTAATAACTCGTCTAAATAGCCCTCAATTTCCCTCATATCTCGGAGCGGTATTAAACTTTTTCTCTCTAATTGAAAAGTACCATTAGCATTCATCTCAACAATTGAAACCGATTTTTGTTGTTTTGCCTCTGAGAAAGAATACTTCATCAGAGATCCAGCATATTTAATTTTGTTATGAGATATCGCATCTGGACTATGTAAATGACCAAGAGCTGTATAATCAAATAAATCGAAGTTACGGGCACTTACACAGCCAGAACCACCTACAGATAATATTCGCTCTGAATCTGTCGTTTCTCCCCCAAGTACAAATGCATGACCGACGAGCACATTTGGCTCATTATGGTTCATCTTCTTTTCTATTTTTTCGATAATCGCTTTCATTGCCTCTTCATGTGAGATAATCCGATCATCATTGAAAGCATATTTTACTAGACCTGGTTCAGCAAAGGGAACAAGATGGAAATTCACTCCCTTAATATTGACACTGTCAACCGTGTCTTTCAGCTTTCCAGCTAAGTAAAAATCACTTTGTTGATACCATGAACTGCCAAATGATAATCGTTCTGCACTATCATGGTTTCCACCAATTGCCACAATGGGGACACCTAATTTTACATTGATTGTAAATAATACTTCATTTAATAATTCTACCGCAGCAACGGGCGGGACAGATCGGTCATAAAGGTCACCTGCTATAACTAAACAATCTGGTTGTTCTTCCTCAACAAGCTTAACTAATTGCTTTAGCATATATGATTGATCCTCAGTCATATAAACCCCATGAACAAGCTTTCCTAAATGCCAATCAGCTGTATGAATAAATTTCACTTATTTTCCCTCTCTTCTATGTATCTTTGTTTGCCTACTTTAACCTTTTATAAAAATGAGGCAAATCTGCCTTCATATTGCTTTTCTTCCACATTGTTACAAAATCTTCTAGTGTTATCTTATCTTCAATATTAATATATCTTTATAAAGTCGTACTTTCATAGCAAGCGAATGCTGCGCCCATTGGTAATACTTACACCCCATGTCTGCAATCCATCATACAGCATCGATTCGTAAGGTCTTATTGTTAATAATGAACTAAACCTTCCTTTTCCCATAATCGAACCATTTAACTCTGTAACCAATTTTCTCACCATATTATCACAAATAATCTACTATGATTACAAGCTATATCTTAATAACATTTTCTTAATGCAAAGATTAATATATTCCATTTCATTTTTCGAATATGTTTTAAAATAAAAACAAGTAAAGGAGTGAGCATAACAATATATTAGGGAAAATATGGGCTAGAACGGACAATAATCCAATGATTGGAAGGATAATCAGATTATCATATAAAAGGTGTACCGCTTGTTATGGAGTGAACGAGGATTATTATTGGTTCATCATAGTGATTGAATAATCATCTCGATGATTACTCCTACCGAGTGCAAAAAATGAACCGTGTGGGTCACAATTAACCAATTGCTATACATATGAAAGATTCCAAATGTATAGCAATTATGATATGATGGCAAATCCTTGCAAACATATTAATGATTGTGGGGAAGTACGAAGTCAGCAGGTAATACTTTAAAAATGTTTTGGAAAGATATTGAAGCATCATACCTTCCTATTACTTTTAATATGAATGATCTTGATGAGATGTTTCGTAAGTGGGCTCAGCATCATATTAAGTGAAAGGATCAACTATTATTTTTATATATAAAAACAGCCTAACAAATGTTAGACTGTTTATCATCGAATTATATTTTATTAACGTTAGCCGCTTGAGGTCCACGAGCACCTTCAACAACTTCGAAAGAAACTTCTTGACCTTCATCTAGTGATTTGAATCCTTCAGATTGGATTGCAGAATAATGTACGAATACATCATTTCCGTCTTCGCCTTCGATAAATCCAAAACCTTTTTCTGCGTTAAACCATTTTACTTTACCGTTTTTCATAACAAAAAATCCTCCTTATGGTTGAAAAAACAACCATATAAAAATTCACCTTTAATCATTGTACTTACAAAGACCTATCCAATCAAAGGAAAAGCTTTCTTTATATACCACTAATGAGTAACGGTTAAGTTAAATTTAGCATCTATCCCCATCACTGTCAACAAATTACGCTTTTAATCTTTTAGCTTCTCAGGCAAGCTTTGAATCGATTGAACAACCACATCTAACTTCGCCTCAATGCGGTAAAGTAAATACAATGTCACAATGATAGGAAAGCCGACTTCACTGATCATTTTAACAAGCTCACTCACATTCGTTCCCTCCTAAATTTGCGTAATAAGAATATAGAAGATAAATAAAAAGATGAACCTCTTTCCTTGCAAAAGATAGAGGTTCACCTAAAATTACAACTTGGTTACAATAACCTTATATTACACTATCTCATAATCAGTAACGGTTCTTTCTACAAGTCTTGCACCTTTAACATTTGTAAGCTTTCCTTTTGTTGATTGAACCGCTTCTGAAGCAATCATTTCTTCCATTACAGTAATGACTTCAGCGATGTCAATAGGTTCTTTAGGATCATCAACTGAAATGGTCGAAACACTTCCATCTGCCGTTCCAAAAGTTAACTCTAATTTTTTCGTCATTCTTTACTCTCTCCCTTCAAATAGTATTATTGTAAAATATCATGGTTGTCATTTCTTTGGATAGAAACGAGTGGTGATTGTGCTAAAGATCCATATGCCTCGGCAAATCGATATAATTGATCAGCCGTAGTTTCTGATATCACATGGCTAAAAGTTTTCACCTTATACTCCGCTTCTCCCTTTTCATTTACACCTGTTTCAAAACTTAAACGAAGCTTTGAATCAACTAAAATTGTTTGTGCCATATTCTCTCCCCCCTTTCACTTCTTATATAAAAGTTAATATGCAAAAGAGACAGGTTATCATCAGATAAATTAAAATTGAGCTACTTACAAGGTGCTTTCATTTATTAGAACTTAGAGGTTGTTCCACCCCTATTACATACAACAGATCACCTAAAAATAAGGATTTGTTTATACTATTTCTAGTATTTCTCAAAAAATAATACCTTTCTGCTTCTAAACTTAGTGCAAGCGAACAAGCAATCTTATGCGGTTTTCATACTATATTTAATAGCCGGAATAAGGAGGTGGTGACATGAACCTTGTGCAATTTTTGAACCAAAATTATTTTGTATTAATACCGGCGCTTTGGCTCATTGGACATGCACTCAAACAGACCCCTATTATCCCTGATTGGACAATCATTTGGATTTTGTTTATTTGTTCTATCGGTATTGGGAGCATCGGATATGGTTTTTCATTAGAGGCGATTGTTAACGGTATTATTGCAGCAGGGATCGCTGTTTTTGGTCATCAGGTTTTGAAACAAACAAAGGAAGGGATAGTGATAAATAAAAAAACAGATAACGAGGGCTGATATTTGAGGAGGTATGGTGTTCGTGAGAGTAAAGGCTACCGGCATGTTTGGTAGCTTTTATCTTTTTTCTAATTGGACATAAAAAAGACCACAAGTTTAAATGGCTTGTGGCCAAAGTAGATCAAAAGATCTAATAGGGAGGAGATCTTACACAATTATAGTATGTCCACATCTTTATTTTGTTTGGACAAACATCCCCGGCGTATTCATTATTTTATATAAAAATTGGTTCTCTATATGCATTTCTAGTGACACCAGTAGAAATGGCTGCTTCACTAACTGCTTTTGCCACATTATGTGCTACATTGATATCAAATGGATCTGGGATAATATAGTCTCTAGTAAGTTTTTCTTCGTTAATCATGCCTGCTATTGCATAAGCAGCCGCAATCTTCATTTCCTCATTAATCACTTTGGCTCCTACATCTAATGCACCTCTAAAAATTCCTGGAAAAGCTAATACATTGTTCACTTGATTAGGAAAGTCAGACCGGCCGGTACCAATGATGGCTGCTCCAGCATCTTTGGCTTCCTTTGGCATAATTTCTGGACTAGGATTAGCCATCGCAAAAATTATCGCATCACGATTCATTGTTTGTACCATTTCTTTAGATAATACACCTGCTGCAGAGACTCCAATAAACACGTCCGCCCCATTCATTGCCTCTTTTAACGTACCCGATAGAGACTTACTGTTTGTTATTTTGGCTACCTCTTCTTTAATCGCGTTCATCCCTTCCTCTCTTCCGCTATAAATCATTCCTTTTGTATCACAAAGAATCATTTCGCCAACATTTAATTTTCTTAATAATTTAATAATTGAAATCCCCGCTGCACCTGCACCATTAACGACTACTTTTATTTCATCAAGCTTTTTCCCCACAACCTTCAAGCTGTTGATTAAACCAGCTACTGTTACAATTGCCGTACCGTGTTGATCGTCATGGAAGACAGGAATTCCGCATTCTTCAACTAATCTTTGTTCAATTTCAAAACATCTAGGTGCAGAAATATCTTCAAGGTTCACCCCTCCAAATGAGGGCTCTAATAATTTCACCGTACGGACAATCTCATCTACATCATTGGTCTGAAGACAGATCGGCACTGCATCGACATTGGCAAACTCTTTAAAAAGAATCGCCTTTCCCTCCATTACAGGTAAAGATGCCTGAGCACCTATGTTTCCAAGGCCTAAAACGGCACTACCGTCTGAAACGACTGCGACCATATTGCCTTTACTCGTATATTCATAGGCTGACTCTTCATGCTCAGCAATCTTTAAGCAAGGTTCAGCTACACCTGGAGAATACGCCAAACTTAAATCTTCTTTCGTTTTTACTGGCACCTTTGTGGTAATACTAAGTTTTCCCTTATGCAAACGATGAAGCGCTAGTGCTTTCTCCTTTAATTCCATCATATAATCCTCGCTTATTTTTTATTTGAAAATTCAGATAATAAAGACATCAACTTTTGTCATGAAATCACCTGATAAGTATTTACTTAAAAAATTGAGAGAAGCAACCTTGTATACCTCTTCATTTACAAAGCGCTTCCCAATATAGTTTAATATTTTTCTAACAACTCAATGATGACTTTAAAAGTTGAAGTTGTGTCCATATAAGCATATCTGCCTTTTCCGTTATAAAAATTACCTCTTTGAATAACTGGATAGCCCATTTCTTCTAAAAGTGTAATCTTTTCATCCATATCTTTTACTACAAAGGATATATGGTGAACACCTTCTCCATATGATTCTAAATGTGTCTTCCATGTGCTTGGCGCTTTTCCAGGCTCAATTAACTCAATTTCTAATAATGGTGTTCGAATGAACATATAGCGACTATCCGCATCCGTTGCTTCACCGTTATAAACAACTTTTGTTATGTCACTATGACCTGATTGAATCACTGCTGGTTTTTTCACACCTAGTAATTGGCAAAACTTATCTGCTGCTCTATCTAAATCTTTTACCACAATGGCAAGTTGTTCCACAACATTTGTACCTAAAAGTGGCTTTTCTTCTCCCGCTTTGTATGTAGTATCCCTAGGTTCTGCACTTTCTAATAATTCAATCAAAGTTTTCGTTTCATTCGTTGTATCAACATAAATGTACCTTCCATCACTTGATGTAAACTCACCTGATTGAAGAAGCGGATAACCATTTTTTTCTAGGTTCGGCAAATGATTTTGAATCTTATCAACATCAACGGCAATATGATGGATTCCTTCTCCTGTTTCATTGAGAAATTCGCGCATTGTTCCCGGCTCCATATTAGGTTCTATGAGTTCAAATTGAACAGTCGGTGTATTTAGGAATGCTAGTTTACTTTGTGAAGCGGTCGACTTTCCTTTATATATTACTTTAGAGACTTCCTCATCACCTGTTAAGAACCAGCCAGGATTAGGTATACCTAACAGTTTTGAAAAATCAGCCGAGGCTTTTTCAATATCATTGACAACAAATGCTAATTGATTGACCTCTGTACTACCAAGAAGTGGCTGTATTTTCGTATTCGATGCCATAATCATTTATCTCCTTTCTTAACTAAGACCTCTGATGGCTAGGCCGCCATCACTCGAAATGACTTCACCAGTAATGGCGCGTGATTTACTCGAAGCTAATAATAAATATGGACCAACATGATCATCAGCATTCATTGCGATTCGTAATGGATTTCTCGTTTTTATGCTTTTCGCTTTCGTATCATTGTCGATTTCTTTCACAAATGGTTTTAAAGGTGGGATGACATTAAGTGCTGTTAATGTCCCACCAGGGGCAACTGCATTCACTCTTACGTCTGGGGCAACCTCAAAAGCTAATTGTCTCATTAAACCAATTTGCGCATGTTTACTAGCGGTGTACCATACTCCACCACCATCAGGGTAAAATCCTGCACCTGAAACGGTGAAAATGATATTACCTTTTGTCTTTTGCAATTCGTGAAGGGAAGCTTTCGCACCGTTGAAATATCCTTTAACATTAATGTTCATTAATAAATCATAAGCATCATTCATTGCTTCAGCAGTCACATTTTCGAATTTTGCAAATCCATCGAATACCCCTGCATTAGCAATAAAGACATCTAGTCCCCCAAATTTTTCAACCGCTTGATATACCGCTTTTTCGTGGTCTTCAAAAATAGTGACATCTCCTTCTATACAAATCACCTGCTCACCATATTGTGCCTTGATAGCAGCTAATCCGTCTTTTGAGCGATCAAGAATCGTCACATTTGCTCCTTCATTCAGAAATGAATCCACCACAGCTCTCCCAATACCTGATGCCCCACCAGTTACATAAAGCGAGCGACCACTAAACTCTGCCATCCTAGTTGTCCTCCTCTCTTCCTTGTGAATAAATTAAATAAAGATTGCTAGATTTCGAGTATTAATTGTTGTTTGATCCACGATAAATACCCGTTTCGATAGCTTCCATTTGCCGTTCTCGAACTTGAATTCATCACGACGCTCTCCTGAAATAATATCGTGATGGATATCTGTACTTCTACTTCTATAAAGAAGTAAATAACTATTCACTGACGCAAATTCTTCCTCTTTATAATCTTCCAGTTTTACATTACTGACAAAACGTCGAGTTCGAGAAGGTGGAATTTCCGCCCAAGCATAATCTGTTTTTAAACGATCCACTCTGAGTTTTAGCAAGTCAATATCATCATCAAAACAAAACATATCTGTCGTATAATCAGGTCGCTCTGTTCCTTCCTTATTTATACGGACTGGCATCTGATACTTCAAATCTTGATGCATCAAACTGAACCAGCCATCAAAATCGATATCATCCAATAATTGTGCTTCTTTATATAGCCATTGTTCAAATTCATAATTTGCAAGCATTTTTTCCATACTCATTTCATCTATCTCCTTCCTTCAAGAAAATTTAGCTATTCATTAGCTCCAACCAGTATTTATAAAAATTTCTTTGGTTCGCTTCAGAGAATTTATCATCATAAGCAACTCCAGGACCGATAAAGTCTACTGGTTTTCTATGCAGTCCCATTGTGTAGTTATAAGTTAAATTTTTCATTACTGGCATAGGGCCTTTTGCTGCGGCAGTAATGTCAGTAAATACTTCCGTATCGTCTTGTTCAAAAATGCCTGATGGGCTGAATGTAAGGACAAAGGATTCACGTGAACGTCTCTTCCAATCTTCAGGTGCATTTTTTTCTACTAAAAACCAAGCAATCACTTCCATTTTGTCGTGATCGATTGGTCGCCATAACCTAACAGTGGTATTGGAAATCAATTGCCCTTTTACTTTCGTATGAGAAATTAAGAAAGATAGATGTGGAAAGATGTTCCCGATCATATTCTTCAAGTTACTTAATACTTCAAACTGTTCTGACGATAAATTCGATTTATATTCTTCTATTAATTCTTCTGGAAAAGCAAAATCAGGATTTGGTGTACCAAGATTTAGTCCATGGCCATTTTCACTATGAATTTGATAACCCATTTTGGAATACGTTGCAGAGGGTACCATTCCTAATTTAGCAATTGAACCATGTGTCACCATTGTATGATAGGAGTCACCAACAAAATTATCAGCACCAATCTTCCAATTCGAATGAATCACGAAACGTTGCGGAGCACCGAGAACTTCCATTTCAGCTCGACCTACTAATATATCAAGATACCATTTAAAATCTCCTAAAAAATCATCTAATGATTCTGCCTCATCATTCCAAGTACCAAATAACAATCCTTTATAGGATTCAATTCGTACTTCTGTTAAACCCATAGTAGATTTATCTAGCTCTTCACCATAGATGTTTTTTTGTAGTGGAACACCAATTAAATCACCATTGTTTTTAAAGTTAAATCCATGATATGGACAAACAAAAGCAGATTTATTCCCTTTGTCTGCACGACACAACTTCATACCACGATGCGTACACATATTGTAAAATGCCTTGATGCTGCTATCTGCATTTCTAGATACAATAATTGAATATCCGGCTAAATCTCTCAGCATATAATCATTTTTATTAGGTATTTCTGATTCATGACCAATAAATATCCATGTTTTCATAAAGACTTTTTTATGTTCAAGATCATAAACTTTGGGATCAGCCAACACGTAGGCAGGTATTTCTCCTACTTCCGGTTTGACCGTATCATTCAAATGTTCCAATAATTCCGATTTTGTCATATCCTCTATGTCTTTTGCCGTTTTAATCATAATAATCCCCCTTCTTACCAATTGATTCATCGATGTCACAAAGATTATTGTACTAATTCTTACCCCACTTTGATAGATTGATCCTTATGTTTCAATGTTGAGAGAACACTTAAAGCTGCTAAGTAACTTGTCTTTGGGTTGTTTGGCATCGGATCATTTTCAACCACTAGTTTCACTTTTCCAAACGCCCCTTTAGCTGTAATCTCATGACTATTTTTCGTTGCTTTTGGATCAGCAATAATCTTCACTTTTGTCTCTTTTGAACCAAGTCCAGCTAATGATAGAATAATTGATACGTTAATATTCTTAGGAAACTGTTTAATCGCTTCATAGGCATTACCTTCAAATAAGACTGTTTTATTCTCGAGAGTAACACCGTTTAAGGCATGCGGTGGCTTCGTTGTTGTTAACGATACTTCTTGTAAAGCACCAATAGCCTTAGCAGCTTTTAATATATCCAAGCCTCCTACTGCACCTGAAGGTAAATGAATCGTTGTCCCTTGTTCTTTACAAATCGTTTCTAATTGGAGAAAATAGTCGTTATCAGAAAATGCGCCAACACTGCTCACAACAAGATCTTTACCATGTGTGAGAACCGATGTGGCATGGGCTCGAACAACGTCTACAGTAGCTGCTTCAACTATCACATCTATATCTGAAGCAATCAGTTCATCGATTGATTGGTAGCTTCGCAAATCATACTCTTCAGCCAGCTCATTTGCTTTCTCTTGATTTCTTGTATACAATCCAACGAATTGTGCGCCATCTACCAATTTATCGCTATTGATAGATTGTAGCAAAAATTTTCCGATATTTCCTCCACCTATTAATCCCAGCTTCATTTTTTAACCCTACTTTCTAATTCGCGAATCCATAAGTGTCTGCAAAAAATTCCAAGCTACAGTGTCTCGTTTCGCGTGAAATACCACTTTCTTTTAAACCAGGAAAATCTAAATGAAGGTCCTGGAATACAGTATGGTTATTGATAAATACAGCACCGGCTTCTAATTGATCAGCAAACGCAATCGCTTTCTTTTCATTTTCTGTCCAAACAGACGCACGTAAACCAAAATGGCTATCGTTTGCAAGCTTTAATGCTTCTTCATTTGTCTTAAATGAGAGAATCGGAATTACTGGTCCAAATTGTTCCGCTTGAACAATTTCGCTATTTTGATTAACACCAGTAATAATAGTAGGTTCAATAAAGTATCCATCATTCCAACCTTCTGGATCAATTTTGATTCCACCTGTAAGGACTTCTGCCCCTCCATCTTTCGCTCTCGAAATTAACCCTTTCACATATTCATATTGTGATTGATTATTTAACGGTCCCATCTCTACATCTGGTTGAATCCCACTACCAATCCGAATATATTGGAACTTTTTCCTTAATTTTTCCACAAGCTCTTCATAACGAGATTCATGCACATATACCCTTTTAACTGCTGAGCATACTTGACCAGCTGCTCGTAAGATACCAAATCTTAACTTAGTTATTAATTCATCATCGAGTTTCGCATCTTCCAAGATGATGGCTGCATCATTCCCGCCTAATTCCATGAAGATGTTTTTCACATTGCTAGCTGACGCTTTCATAATTTCTTTACCCGTTTCCGTACTACCAACAAAGGCAACTGTTCGTACACTAGAATCTTTGCAAAGTGCATCTCCTATTACTGAACCTGACCCTGTTACAACATTCAATACACCATTTGGAAAGTATGAAGCGACTTTTTCTAGAAATGTCATAATTGTTAGCGGACAACTTGTAGCTGGTTTAACGATGACTGTATTACCTGTTAAGATAGCAGGAATAACACGCTTAAATGTTAAAATCATCGGTGAATTCCATGGAGAGATTACCGCAGTTACCCCTCTCGGCCTTCTACGAATTTGCACTTTTTGTTTTCCATCTAATGACTCTGGTTGCCACCAAGTTAATAATTCATCGGACGCTTCTCTCATAATGTCGACACATCGAAGTAAATCTTTCTTTGCTTCAACTAATATTTTACCATTTTCCCTTACGAGTAAATTCACATTCTCTTCAACGATTTTTTCAATCGCTCCTGCTGCTACCTTCATTTTTTCTGCGCGTTCGTGAATATCTGATTGAGACCAAGATTCGAATGCCGTCACTGCTGATGTTATCGCTTTATCTACATGCTCCTTTGTACAAAGGGCAACTTCTCCAACTACTTCTTGCGTATTTGCTGGATTAATGACTTCTTTTTTATTTTCCGCTTCCAACCATTTACCATCAATTAAAAATTTTCCTGAAACTTTAGGATATGTTGAAATCATTATGCTTCCTCCTTTACTCAGATGTTTACTTATAACTTCTTCGGTTTAAACGCATCAGCAGCACCAGGAGGTCCCTCAAAGGGTTTAGCCATTGGCCCTACAGCTTCCATATCTACAACGATGATTGTCGGATTAACACTTTTTGCCGCTTTATTTATTTCTACGGCAAATTCATCACTTGAATGAATTCGTACCGCATCAAATCCCATAGACTCTCCCAATTGCACAAAATCAGGACTTAGTAGATCAACAGCTACTTGACGACCGTATGCATTTTTTTGGATATTACGAAGAACGCCATAACCACCATCATCAAATAAGATAACAATAAGTGGGAGAGCCTCCTCAGCAGCAGTCGGCATTTCACCAACATTCACCATAAAGCCCCCATCACCAGCCATTAATACCACTTTGCGATCCTTTGCAGCCATTTGAGCACCAATCGCTGTCGGTAACCCTTGACCTATTCCACCACCGGAAGCATGAATAGATGTTCTCGGTTCAAGAATCTCGAACAATCTGCTGCCCCATACATTAGCTTGTACTGTCACATCTCGTACGAGCACTGTATCTTTCGGTAATGCTGCTCTCATTTCGTCCATTATTTGTTCATATGGACCTAAAGTTGCTCGTAAATTTGCTCGTAATTTTTCTCGTAGTTGCTTTACTTCAGCCTTATACGATGGTTTATCTTGAACATCTTTTGTCTGTAATTGCGTGACAAAGTGATTTAAAATATCCTTCGCGTCTCCAACAAGTCCATAACTACAAGGGTAATTTCGATTTATTCCTTGCCAATCGGCATCAATTGCAATATGATTATTCGGCACTTCAACCTTCCAATTTGACGTTTCATTTCCTCTAAATCTCACACCGACACTAATTAACAAATCCGCATTCTTGAGCATTTCTTTCGTGTCTGGATAGGCAGCAAAATGACCAATACATTGAGGATGATCTTCAGGGATGCTTCCTTTTCCGGATTGGCTCGTAATAACAGCAGCTCCTAGCTGATTAGCCAATCTTGTTAACTCTTGGGATGCATTTGCTGAAATGACACCTCCACCAGCCCAAATCACAGGACGTTTCGCTTTAGCAACCAATGAGAGAATATCTTCAGGAATATATGTATTTGAGTTAACTTCCGGAGTTTTTACCGACCAGTCTTGTAAATGCAGGTCAGGAATAATCGCAGATTGATAATCAATGGGGATTTCTAACGAAACAGGACCAGCCGGCGCAGTTTGAGCAGTTACAACAGCCTGCCTTACCACTGCTTTTGCTTGATGTGGCACTCTTAAGCGCATCGCTTGTTTAGAACATCCTTCTAACATTGATAATTGATCTTTACATTCATGAATATAGCCACGGCCAGTACCTAAATAGGGGGATGCTACTTCACCAGTTAGATGCAGAAGTGGTACACCTGCTGCCCAAGCCTCAACAAGTGCGCCTGCTGCATTACCTGCGCCTGTTCCTGTACTTGTAATGACAACACCTAACTCTCCTGTAACACGTGCGTAGCCATCGGCCATATTTACCGCGCCACTTTCACCACGTGCACATACAAGATGGATGCTTCCTTCTCGTAAAATGGCATCATAAATCGGCATATTATGTATACTTACAATTCCAAATGCTGTCGTAACGCCCGCTTTAACAAGCTCTTGAACAATCGCATCAGCAACCGTAAAGTTCATCTCCGAGTTATCTGTTACACCCGCTGTCTCCATTTGCTTTGTTTCTGTCATAGTATCTTCCTACCTTTTTTGTGTATTTATAACGCCTTTCCTAATGCACCTGCTGTTTCAATAGTTGAGCCAGCGACATAGCTTGCATGTTTGGATGCTAAAAATAAAATCACACTAGCTACTTCTTCTGCTTCTCCAACACGACCAAGTGGTATATTTCTTTTCTTCGCTAAGTCTGCATAATAACTTTCTGGATCCATATCGGGTGCATTTTTCTTCCTTCTTCTCTCCCATTGATCCGTTCTAATTAAGCCAAGACTTACAGAATTCACAAGAATATTATCACTCGCCAGTTCTTGCGATAATGTTTTACTTAAATTAAGTAATCCTGCTCTTGTCGCAGCTGTTGCAATCATATGCCTTTCTGGTTCTTTCGCGAGCGTAGCATTTATATTTACTATTCGGCCGCCGCCACGCTTAACTAAGTAGGGATGAACAGCTTTTACAGCGTGGATGATAGCAAAATACTTTAATTGAATTTGTTGTTCCCATTGATCATCAGTAACATCAAAGAAATGTCCCATTACACTTTGCCCTGCTGCATTGACTAAAATATCAATACCTGAAAATTTTTCTGCCACACCTTTGACAAAACGCTGTACATCTTCTTTATTCGTTACATCACATGTTTCGGCAAAAATGCTATCAGCAGATGCTAAATCATTTAAATATTTCTCTGCCGTATTTTTTCTTGTTTCATCTCTACCACAAATAGCAACTTTAGCACCTTCAGCTAGGAACATCTCAGCCGTTTTCAATCCAACACCTGAAGTCCCCCCCATAATAATTGCTACTTTATTATTTAATCCTAAATCCATTACACTCTTCCTTTCTTAAGTCAGCCATTAAATCAAAGATTGTAATTTTGCCCAGCCTGGATCTGGTTTTCCCCCCATTGCTGCACGTGCTTCTTTGGATGGTGGCCCAGCAATCCCCCATTGATCCATTAAGTGTGGTACACGTTTCCATACTCTTGCTTTCCATTCTGCTTCATCCTCAATCGTTTCAAGATAACAAGTGTATTCCATAACAAAATTACCTGGGTCTTTGAAATAGCAAAAGATATTATCTCCTGGTCCGTGTCTACCTGGTCCCCATAGTTCATTCAATCCAGCTTTCCGCACATTAGCAATGCCACGCATGACCTCATCTACTGTATCAACTTCGTAAGCAATATGATTGACAGATGCATGACCCTCTTGATTAAAAGCAATGGAGTGATGTTTTCGATTACAACGTAAGAACACCATTTTATCTTCACTCCAGTCTGTCACTTTAAAGCCAAGAATATCTGTATAAAATTCTGTAATCATTTGTAAATCAGCGGTATTCATTACTACATGATTAAGTTTGACTGGATCTACATTTTTTTGATTCCAAATAGATGTATGAATTTCAACCCACGTCGATAATTCAATTACACGATTTTCTGGATCAGCAAAGCGGAGACCATAACCTTTACCTTCCTCATCTAAATAGCCCGGTGCTTGCACAATCGGTACGCCTTTTTCTTGTAAATATTCTGCAGCACGGTCAACTGCATGCTTATCCACCATGCCAAATGCGATATGATGAAGAGCACTTCTATCTCCACTGTGCAAGCTAAGAATATGATTCTCAGGTCCTGCTCCTCTGAAATAAACCGTTTGTTCATCCTCAGCCGTTTTGTCTAATCCCCAAACTTTTTCATAAAAGGCTGCTTGTTCTTCAATGTTCGGAGTAATAAGACTGATATGTCTTAAATGGGTAATACCAATCATCTTGAAACCTCCTCTATAAATAAAGCGAAAGTTCGTGGTAAATGTTTCGCTCGTTACAAATTATTGGTGAATATAGAATGTTAATAAAAATCGGTAAGGATAGACCATATGAGATTGGTCTTCCTTACCTCACTTAATTATTTATCTGCAATAATTGCTTCTCTTTCTTTCGCTCTTTGAAGACGAAGTTCTTCTAATTCGCTCCCTTTAACGTAAGTTGGCAAATTCGGTTTAACTGCACCAAGCATAACCAACATTAATGCTTCTTCGTCACCATCATTATGAATCCCACGATATACGCCAGGTGGGGAACTGATACAATCACGCTCGTTTAAACGAATTTCATGAACCTCATCACTATCTACTTCTTGAATCAACGCTTTTACACTTCCTTTAATAATGAAGAAAACTTCTTCAACATCATCATGTAAATGCAATGGTCCAATACAACCTGCAGGTAATACCATTGTGCTTAATGTAAAGTGCTCAGCTGCAATAACATTAGAATCAGCATTTGCAGTGGCTCCACGACCAATATATCTCATTTGTGCTCTTTTAAATCTTGGGTCAATTTCTTCTTGGAATTTAAGAACATTCCAATCTAATGAACGATCCTGTAATCTTGCTACATGCTTCTTTTCAAATTCTTTAACATCAAATGCCATTTTCAAAAACACTCCTTTATGTTTTATATTAGAAACACTGTTTCTCTTATAAATCAATTTTAAAATCTGTTAACAAAAAAGTCAACAAATTTTGAGAAAATTTTAAAAAGATAAATAGTTGGAATGAAACGATTAACCTACTATTGACTGGTTATTATGAACAACCCTTAACTCAGTTGATTCCCGCTTAAGAGTAAATAAATAAGCAACAAAACCTAAAGTGGAGGCAAAAATTAACACAATGATTGATGTCCCAAAGTCTCCGTTTGATAAATCTCGTAAATATCCCATAATATAACTGGCGAAACCACCCATAATATTAGTAAACCCCATCATACCTGCTGCTCTACCAGCGGTTTCAGGTGTAGAGAATTTCACAATAAATAAATTACTTAGATGGAAGACGCCACCTTGTGTACCCATAGCTAATCCCATGCAAATACCTGCAACTATCGCGTTAGGCGACATAATGCCACCACATAAAAAGATTGTTGTTAATGCAAATAAAATGGTCGCCATCAGGCTTGGGCGGTTTGTCTTATCTGATAAGTAACCACAAATAAGGACAAATCCTAAGGCAAATAACCAAGATAAGGATGTAATACTACTCATTGCTTCCCTAGAAAAACTCTTCGCTTCGATTAAATAAGTAGGTAACCATATACTAATACCAAAAAATAAGAAGGAAGACATCAGCATTCCAAACCATACAATCCAGTACCTATAGTCTTGAGCAAAATTTTTCGATCCATCTTTTTTATCAATCGGGTTTTTCTCACGTATATAGGCAAGCTCCTCATGTGTAATCCCTTTATGCTCTTCTGGTATATCTCTTGTAAGAAAATAAAAAAGTGGCAGTACAAGCAATAAATTAAAAGCAGCGAGTAGGAAAAATGCAGCTTGCCAATGGAGACTAGCAATGATAGCGGTTAGCATTAATGCACCAACAGCCGGCCCTAAATAGTTACCAGATAACCATGATGCTTGTGCTTTTCCTAATTCTTTATAATGGAACCAGTTAGCAATGAATTTTCCACATACAGGAATCATCATTCCCTCACCAAACCCAAGAACGATTCTTGACAAGATAAACATCTCATATGTAGTCGACAAGCCAGCGGTAATCATCGTAATGGTCCAAACAACCAAACCTAACATTGCTGTTTTTCTGGCACCTAGTTTATCAATAATTACACCCCAAAATAGGTTTGAAACCGCATAAGCAATTGTGAATATAAAAGTGATGAAACCAATCTTGGCATTTTCACCAGCAATCCCTAAGTCACTAAGAAAATCAGCATCTGTTTGAATAATAGAAATACCAAGCTTGTCAATTTGGCCAAAAAACCAAAAGAAGAATATCGGTACAGCAATATATAACCATCTTTTCTTTCCTGTTAACATTCTTTACCCTCCTATCATATGTGGAAAAAATCACTAATTAACAAAAATCACCTCCATATAAATTTCGATCCATTCAAAACTTTGTTTTTTATACAAAACAAAGTTTATATAATCTTAAAATTTTTAAAAAATTTTGTCAATACAGATTGTTATAAATTAAAACTATTTTCACTATACTTATAATGAAAATTGAACATCCCAACTGATTTCACTTATTTTAATAGTGAATACGTATTATTTTAAAGAAGCCCAAAAAGATTCGAAATTTTAGTCACTTTATCAGGTGATTTCATATATTTTTTAGAATCTATTTAATTTAATGATCTTTTTTATTGTGAACTATTTATAAAAAGTGAGTCCCTGCCAATTAAAGGAACGACAAATGAAGAGGTTGATGATGAGAAGTAATATATTAATCTAGTAGATTAATTTGTAGAGTTATTACTATGAGAGCAACACTAGGGGAAAGATTGTACATATATAAAAAACAATTACTCTTTCATACCTAAAGAAGGATAAACTGGAAAGAAGTAAGTTTCATGTGAAAGAAAAAGGTAAATCCAATAAAAAAACCCGAATCAATTAGATTCGGGTACAACAATTGTTAATGAGTAGTTCGTGTCTTCTAGTGAATCAATTTCCAATAAGTCCGGATAATTGTTTGGATATATCAAGGATTTTCGGTAAAGCAACTTTTTCGATAAAATCATTCTGATATGTGACATCAGTGGCGACAATATTAATGGCTGCTACTACTTTTCCACTACGATCATATATTGGCGCCGCTACAGATTGAATTCCTTGATGGAATTCACCTAAAGAAATTGCATAACCGTTTTTCCTGATTGTTTCTAATTCTTCAAAGAACCCAGGTAAATCAGTTTGCGTTTTTTCTGTATACGGTTTTAAGTTAGA
This sequence comes from Cytobacillus sp. FSL R5-0569, assembly GCF_038007265.1. Lineage (NCBI taxonomy): Bacteria > Bacillati > Bacillota > Bacilli > Caryophanales > Bacillaceae > Cytobacillus > Cytobacillus sp. FSL R5-0569. The sequence goes on along the minus strand of NZ_JBBOWW010000001.1, from coordinate 2,115,181 downwards.
TCCATACACTGTCTCACGTAGCTTCCCTTCTGGTTGCATAGCTAATAAAAGCTTGCCATTAGCTGTTGCATGTGCAGGCAATCTTAAACCGATATTTACATTTATGGCAGATACCCCGCGAACAGGTGCACTACCTATGTATACGACTTCATAATCATCTAATATCGATAAATGACATGACGCTCCAGTTGTATCACGGAGTGTATCCAAATAAGGCTGAATGATTTCAGGTAAGTTTAAACTATTCAAATAAGCAAACCCAAGCTCAAGCACTTTTGGTGTTAAGCTATAGCGCTTTGTATGTTCATCTTGATGTAAGTAACCTAACGTTTGCAATGTATAAAGTAAACGGTATGGTACTGTACGACTTACATTTAGTTCCTTCGCAATTTCAGCTAGAGACATCGTTGGACGTCCACCGTTGAATAATTTCAAGATTTCTAATCCTCTGACTAATGAATTGGCATTATATCTCTCTTTTTCACCGTTAGCCACTCCATCACCCCACTTTCCCAGTAAATGCTATATTACTATTTTAACAAAAAATCGATGAAAAAGATATTAAGAATCATTTTCATTTATATATTTACAGGATTTTGCAGAAATGTCCGAACGGCTTCATTAAAAGATGCTGGGTCCTCTTGATAGCAAAGATGGCCTGTATTAGGAATGATCACCAACTGTGATTCGGCAATCGCATGATGAAATATTTTTGCCTCTTCAACAGGAGTTGCCTTATCAAATTCACCACATAATATTAAAGTTGGCGTTGTTATGCTCCCATAAATGTCCGTGTGATCCAAGGAATATAATGAGTTAGCAACCGAAATATATCCTTTCGGTCGAACTTGCGCCATAATTCTTTCTGCTTCTTTCACAACCTCCAGATTTGCCTCTGGCGCTAACAATTCTCTTACTCTTTGTCTTGCTAGTTCTTCTCCTGTTAGATTTGTCACATTATAAACTCTTCTAGTTAACTTTTTCCTGTTCTCTTCTTCACTATTCCCAGCAGCCCCTCGTGTTGGATCAGCAATAATAAGTAATTCAACTCGATCTTTGAATCGATAGGTAAAATCTATAGCAATAGCAGAACCCATTGAATGACCAAGTAAGTAAAATTTTTGTAATTCTAGGGCATCGACAAATTGCTTTAGTATATCAGCAAATTGCCGGAAACTTGTAAACTCTTCCTCCGGATCACTACTTTGACCATAACCTGGTGCATCCCAAACGAATACTTGAAAGTCTTTTGATAAATCATCCAATTGTTTTGTCCACGACTGAGAATTATTACCTAACCCGTGTAAAATAATAAGCGGCTTTCCCTCACCTTTCACTCTGTAATGAATCTTCATTTCTTTACTTACTCTTATGGTAGGCATTTTACTCCTCCTCTTTATTATGTTTCTATAACAAAACATTGTTTTAATTTTAAATAGATACCCATCATTTGTCAATCATTATTCTAAATTTTTAGATATTTCACTATTGTTATGTACTACTCTTACTTTTTTTTATGAGTAATCTTTATCAAACTAGGGTATGAATTTAATAATAAACTAGGAGGTGGAGAACATGCCCTGGCATACGACAGATTATCCAGATTCATTCAAAAACTTAGAAACAGCGATGAAGAAAAAAGCCATTGAAATAGCTAACAGTCTTATTCGTGATGGCTATAATGAAAGTCGTGCTATCCCAATTGCCATTGAACAAAGTAAAAAATGGTATAGCGATGCAACAACGAAAGAACGAAACCAAATGATTCAAGCAACTGACAGTGAGTTACAACCCGAAGGAAAAGGGGATAAAGAAAAGAGTAAACGAGTTCAAGAAGGACAACATGTACTACCACACGATGATGGTTGGGCAATTACAACTGATCATGGAAAAAAACCATCTGAGATCCTTCCTACGAAGGCAGAAGCAGTCAAAAGAGCAAAGGAAATCGCTCAAAATAAAAAAACACATCTTGTAATATATAAAAAAGATGGAACCATTGACGAGAAACATTCTTATGATATAGAAGAGTAACAATATATTACTGCCTATTCAAGCACAAACACAAACAAGCCGAATAAGGTTTCGGCTTGTTTGCATGCTCTTATACTTATTTTCTATCCTTAAGAACTTAGGAAAGAGGTTATCCTTTTTTTATCTTGTTTAACACATTGTTAAACCGCCATTAACAGAAAGTGTTTGCCCGGTAATATAATCCGCTTCCTTCGAAGCAAAAAAAGCGACAGCACCAGCAATATCCTCTGGTTGGGCTAATTTTCGGAATGGAATGGCTTTCTCTAGTGCAGCAGCAATCCCTTTATTATAAGATCCTATCTCCTGGAAAAGTGGCGTATCGGCTGGACCTGGCGCAATGCAGTTCACATTAATCTGATATCTGGCCATTTCTCTTGCAATCGTCTTTGTAAATGCAATTACACCACCTTTAGCAGCAGAGTAAACTCCTTCTCCACTTGAACCTACTCTCCCAGAATCTGAAGCAATGTTGACTACCTTTCCTTTCCCATTTTCTATCATTAATGGCAGGATCATTTTACATGTGTGTACTTGACCCATTAAATTAATGTCTATTACCTTTCTCCAAGTATCGGGTTCACTTTGTAAAAATGGTTCAATTTTATCCCATCCCGCATTATTTACAAGTAAATCAATACTCCCATACTTCTGCTGCACTTCCTTTACTGATCGTTCTACACTTTCTAAACTCGTAACATCACAATGTACAGCAAACCCCTCTCCACCTATTTCTTTCACAAGTTCAATAGTTTCTTTCGCATTATTTATATTGATATCACTGGCAACCACTTGATAATTATTTGCAACAGCTAAACAAATTGCTCTTCCCATCCCCCTACCGCCACCGGTAATATAGGCTATTTTACTCATTATTCAAACACTCCTTTTTACTTAAGTTACATTCAATTCTTTAGTAACGATTCTCTTAATTTAAACTTCTGGATTTTCCCACTTGCTGTTCGTGGAAATTCCTCTAGAAGGACAAAATGTTCGGGCCAATATTGTTTCGCTACCCCTTTTTCCAGTAAAAACTGTTGTAACATAGCTAAAGTAAGCGTAGTAGCCCCTTGTTTCAATTGAATAAATGCGCATGCTTTTTCTTGCAATCGTTCATCTGGCATTGCCACAACCTGCACATCATTGATCAACTCATACTCATATAGGACATTTTCAATATAAGATACGGGGATATTTTCCCCACCTCGAATAATAATATCTTTGTTTCTACCAGTAATTCTTAAATAACCATCCTCATCCAACACGCCTCTATCACCAGTAATAAACCAATCTCGATCGAATTCAGACTGCGTTTTCTCTATTTGTTTATAATAACCGCGAAATAAAGCCGGTCCACGGCAATAAATATTACCTTCTTCTCCCGCCTGGCAAGTCTCCCCTTCTTGATTGACAACCTTTACTTCCATGCCAGTGAAAGCAACACCATCTGTTTCCGTCAATTTTTGAATGGAATCAGTTCTCTTTGTTAAGGTAACTAACCCATTTTCTGTTTGCCCCCAACCGGCCAATATTTTGAATGATACAACCTTTTCTGCTTGCTTGACTAAGTTTCTCGGAATAGGGGCGCCTAAAGCAATAAAATACTTCAAACTACTAATATCTGCTGTGCTTTTTTTAGCCGCTACGATTGTGTCTTTTAGAAAAGGTGTAGCTCCAGCCGTAAAAGTCACTTTCTCTGTTTCTATAAGCTTTAAGAATGAATCTGGATTCCAAGTATCTTGGTAGACGGCTGTACCACCATATTGTGTTGGTAACCTTACACCGTATGCAAACCCAGTTTGATGGGCAAAGGTTGAAGCCATAAATAACACATCTTCATTCGTTAATTGCAAATGATCAATCCAATAATGGGAAGTAATACATAAAGTATTATGAGTATGCATGACACCTTTAGGAAGACCTGTTGTACCTGATGTAAAGATAATCTCAGTCACTTCATTAGGATCTATTTCTATATTTAGCTCATCTCTACGCTTTTGAAGTATGTCTATAGAAGTGACTATTGATGCAAACGATTTCATTTTTTCCGGTATTGGTAACGAATTTCCTACAACAACAATATTCTCAAGTTCCGGCCATTCGTTTAGACATTTTCCTACCATTTCAATATAATCATGGCCTCTAAAACAATCTGGAATAATTAATAATTTAGCCCCTGCCTCTTTAACCATATAAGTAAGTTCTCTTTCTCGGTAAATAGGTACAAGAGGGTTCGTAATCGCCCCAATTTTTGAAGCAGCATAATGTAGAATAACAAACTCATTCCAATTCGGAAGCTGAATAGAAATGACATCGCCTTTTTTTATACCTAAGTCCAATAAACCTAGTGCGACGCGATCGACCATTGAACCTAACATTTTGTATGTGTATCGACTTTTACTATCGATAATCGCTGTTTTATTTGGTGTACGTGTGATTGCTTCATCTAAGTAATCAATCATCGTTTTATTGAGCCATTGTGAAGAATATGATGTTAATCCATCTAATTGTTCCACAATAAACACTCCTTCATCTTTCATTTAACTTCTAAACGTAGAAAAATCTACTGGGCGTTTTTCTAGGAAAGCATTTTTTCCTTCCGCTGATTCATTAGATTGATAGAATAATGCTAAATTTGCCATTGACAACTGCGTAATCCCTTGGATATTTGCACTATCTGCATTGAAGGACAGTTTCAACATTTTAATTGCTGTTGGACTTTTTTGCAGTATTTTTTGTGCCCAGTCTTCTGACGCCTGCTGTAATTCATGTAATGGTACAACTTTATTCACTAGTCCCATTTCTTTACATTCATCAGCGCTATATTGTTCACATAAGTACCAAATTTCTCTTGCTCTCTTCTCACCAACGATTCTTGCTAAATAGGCAGATCCATATCCTGCATCAAAGCTCCCAACCTTTGGCCCTGATTGCCCAAACTTTGCGGTATCAGCAGCAATTGTTAAATCACAAACTACATGTAATACGTGGCCCCCACCGATTGCATAGCCATTAACAGCAGCAATAACTGGCTTAGGGATGTTTCTTATCGTTTGATGGAGATTCTCTATTTCAAGGCCAATTCCATTTCCTAGACCACCTTTACCATCATAACCACTTTCTCCATCTTTTTGTTTTTGATCGCCACCTGTACAGAATGCTTTTTCTCCTGTACCTGTTAAAATCACCACACCAACAGTGTTATCATCCCAAGCTTCACGAAAACACCAAATTAATTCTTTAATCGTTTGTGCTCGAAAGGCATTATAAACTTCTGGTCGGTTAATAGTTATTTTCGCTACGCCATTTTTCTTTTCTAGTATCGTATCTATTAATTCCATTAGTGATTCTCCTTTTCTTCTGATTTGAATTTATATTTTTTGATAAGATCGGAATTCTTTCCCTATAAGGTGTTTGGCGATTACCATTTGGTTTGCTTGGGCTGTTCCATCACCAATCTCTAATCCAATGACATCTCTTAATCGTTGTTCAAATGGCATTTCTTTTGTATAAGCATAGTGCCCATTTAAAAGGAGGCATTCATGAATCGCTTCACTACTATATTTAGGTGCAAGCCACTTAACAGATGCTGCTTCCTTCGTATGTTGTAAACCTTCATCACGCAACCACAGTCCTCGATAAGCTTGCCATTTAACGAGCTCCAGTTGAGTATAATGGTGTACTATCGGAAAAGAGACTGCTTGATTCACAGCTAATGGTTTGCCGAAAGAATGTCTTGTTTTCACATGTTCTATTGTTTCATCCAAACTTTGTGTGGCTGTACCTATACATTGAAGTCCTATTAAAAGTCGGCTTAAATCAAAGCCATTCATCACTTGAGAGAAGCCTTCATTTAGATTACCAATCAAGTATTGCTCAGGAATCATGACATCAGTTAAATAAACGGAGCCTCTACCTATTGGGATATTTCCCATATCTTCATAACCTCTACAGTCTACTCCTGGTAAATCACTAGGTACAAGAAAAGCGGATATTCCTCTATTTCCGGCAGTTGGGTCGGTTTTAGCAAAAAGAATAAATGCATCCGCCACTGTTGCCACACTAATCCCCGATTTCTCACCATTTAGAATGAAATGATCGCCTTTTCTAATAGCTGTTGATTGTATTCCCCCTGCATCGGTACCTGCTTGTGGCTCAGTAATTGCAATCCCAACAATCGATTTTCCCTGTGCAATTTTCGGAAGCCACTCTGATTTAATAGCATTATTTGCATGAATGGAGAGAATTTCTCCTATTAAAGCATTTAACATTACTGAATAAGTTAAATTAAAATCACCTTTGCCTATTTCTTCAGCAGCAATACCTGTCGTGATACAATCTGCCGCGCTTCCACCATATTTTTCTGGAATACGCAGACCTGTTACACCTAACTCCCCTAGCTCCTCCCATAAATGTCTCGGCGTCTTTTTTTCTCTGTCCCACTTTGTATATTGAGGTAATAATACCTCTTTAGAATATTGTCTTAAAATTTTTCGAAAGTCCTCTTGCTCTTCAGTAAATGAAAATTGTAACATCATCCATCCTCCTCTCAGTTACTATTAAGCAAGAACCATGCCAAATTAGTTTATTTGTTTGAAGCTGTTTATTCAGTTTCATTCTTCTTACTATTGCGAATTTATCTCACTTTTGCGAAATATATTTGCAAAAGTGAGTCATTATACAGTAGATGAACGAGTGTTATCAACAAAAAAAACGTAAACAAATTGGCTCTCTGCCAAAATCTGCTTACGTTTTCTACTTACTTAGGTTTTGATTTGATATTTAGCCATTTTTCTATATAAACTAGCTAAATGAATATTTAATTTTACAGCAGCCATCGTTTTATCTCCATCCGATTTTTCTAAAGCCTCAACAATAGCTTTTTTTTCTGTTTCTTTCACGATCTCTTCTAAGGTTTTTGAAGTATTATTGCTTGGTAAACACTGGGTTTGACTAGTCTGAGTCGCTATTCTTTTCACCATAGCATTGTCGCCTAACTCTTCTCCTAAAGAAAGTGTTACACCTCTTTCTACCACAGCTTTTAATTCTCTTATATTACCAGGCCATTCATGCTCCATTAAGCATTTTAGCAAATGTGGATGAATCTGATTTACGTTTTTATTTAGTTGTTGATTATATTTATCTAAAAAATAGTGAACAAGCGGTAATATATCTTCTTTTCTGTCTCTTAATGGGGGGATAGGCAGATCAAATACGAATAAACGATAATATAGATCTTGTCTGAATTCCCCTGCCGAGACGAGCTCAAATAGATCTCTATTCGTGGCGGCTATTATCCGAATATCCACTCGCTTTTTTCCTATGGAACCAAGCCTCTCAACTTCCCTCTCCTGCAATACCCTCAATAGCTTTCCTTGTGCAGCTTTAGGCAATTCAGAAATTTCGTCAAGGAACAATGTGCCATTCTGTGCTAGCTCAATTTTTCCTGGCTTGCCTGTTTTTTTCGCTCCACTAAATGCGCCTTCTTCATAACCAAATACTTCAGATTCAAATAATTCTGATGGAATGGCCGCACAATTGACTGCAATAAAAGGGCCTTTTCTCCTTGGACTGGCATGATGAATCGCTTGAGCGAATAATTCTTTACCAGTACCACTTTCACCGGTAATTAAAACTGTGGATGAACTAACAGCTATACGAGCAGCTAGTTCTTTCACTTCTAATAACTTTTGACTTTCACCGATAATATGCGCAAATTCATAATTAGCTGTATGTGTCTTAGGTGTATATTGCTCTTTTTCTTGTAATAAAGAAAGAAACTGTCTTAAAACAGGGAGAGAAATTTCATCTGCTTTTAAAAAAATAGTTAAACGATAATGACCATTTTCTTTATTAACTTTGACGATACAGAGAACCGATAAGATCGTTAGACAGTGAAGTTTGCCAATCAGATAAGGAAAATTACTAACTTCTATCAACTGACCTTTCAATTCTTGTATTGTAATCGCAAACCGTTGGGTAAATATAGGGTTAGCAGTAACCATTCTTCCGTGCTCAGTTACGATTAATATAGGATTTTGATGAGATTGTTCCATCAATGTAATGTCCTTCATCTTATTCAACCTCTAGGCCCGAGTAATTGTACCACGAGCTGACCTCTAATGACTTCATGATTATCTTCGTTTATGCATGATACCTTCATCGTCAACCAATGACGTTCGTTATGACAGTCTAGCAAATCTAACTTAGCTGTAATAATTTCGTCACGGTAGACAGGGTCATAAAATAACAGTTCTTTTTGAAGGAGCACACATGGACAACCTGGTAATTTTTCACTAACTACTTGATGGATCAGTCCTTCAATTAACAATGCGGGTACGATTGCTTTATGAAAAGGTTCATCCCATTTCTTATTGTGTAATTGGTAAACAGGGCTATAATCATTTGTTAGTTGCTGACAGCTCAAAATTTCTTCTTCTGTAAATTTTCTTGCTATGGCTGCACTGTCTCCGATCTTAAAACGAATGGTATCCATATCACTCTTCTCCTTTTTTACACGATGATAGGAAAAAGGGGTCTGCATGAAAGCAGCCCCCCTCCTTATTTCATAGATAAAACCATTTCATATTGTGTGTGCACATCTTTTAAAGCAGCTAATATCGCTTGACCCGCTTTGCCTTTATAATGATCTTTTACTCTCTGTATCAAAGGTTCTAAACCATCATTTAAACTATATCCTCTTAATAACTGGCGAATAAATTCTCTTCCATGCTCTGTTGCTAACGTGCATGATGCATCAATGATTACACCATACTTTTGATCCAATTCTAATGTAATTGTAATAGAATCATATAGGTTCCTTGCCGCCATTCCTTGAGGAAGCTTAGCGTGTCCTGCTAGAAAAAATGTATTCATGATAGTTGCTCTCCTTATCTTTGTTGAATTGCCACCTCTTCTTCTTCAAAGGGCCAAGATGGCAGTGGGTTACGCAATGGCTTATCTTCACGATAGCCTAGTGCATATTCACCTTGCATAACGGTATGAATTTCTCTCGTTCCTTCGTAAATAACCGGAGCTTTTGAATTTCTCAAGTATCTTTCTACGGGGTATTCATCTGAATAACCATAAGCACCATGGACTTGTACCGCATCATTTGCCGCCTCAAACGCAGCATCACACGCAATCCATTTGGCTAAGGACGTTTCTTTTGTATTTCTCTTACCAGCATTTTTCAGCGATCCAGCTTTGAAAACAAGTAGGCGTGAAATTTCTAGGTTAGCAGTCATCTTAGCAATCATTTGTTGAACAAGTTGATGCTTTCCTATCTCTTTACCAAATGTTTTTCTTTCATGACAATATTTCACACTTGCTTCTAAACTAGCAGCGATTAAGCCTACTGCACCAGCAGCTACTGTGAATCGACCATTATCTAAAGCTGACATGGCGATTTTGAAGCCTTCCCCTTCCTCACCTAAACGGTTGGCTACTGGTACTTTTACATCAGATAAGAACACTTCTCCAGTATTACCCGCTCGTATACCTAACTTTCCTTTAATGGCCTTTGTTTCTACTCCTGCAAATGTTCTCTCAACGATAAAAGCTGTGATACCTTTATGAGCTGCATCATGATCTGTTTTAGCAAATACAAGAAAGTGATCAGCAACATCACAAAGTGAAATCCAAGTCTTTGATCCGTTTAAAATATAATAATCACCATCTTTTTTCGCTGTCGAATTCATTGCTGCTACATCTGATCCAGCATTCGGTTCAGTAAGACCAAAAGCACCTATTTTTACACCTTTTGCTTGAGGAACTAAATATTTTTGCTTTTGTTCTTCAGTTCCCCATTGCAATAAGGTCATACTATTTAATCCAGTATGAACAGACACTGCTGTTCTATATGCTGTATCTCCTCTTTCTAATTCCTCAGATACAATTGCTAGGGTGTTATAATCCATCCCCGCCCCGCCGTATTGCTCAGGAATACATACACCCATTAATTGAAGTTCTGACAGCCTTTCTAAAATACGAGGTTCAAAATGTTGTTTACGATCCCACTCTTGAATATTTGGCATAATTTCATTGTCAACGAACCGTCTCACTAATTTTTTTACACTTTCTTGTTCTTCTGTTAATTCGAAATTCATCATCATAATTCCTCCTATATCACTTGATTTTTTTTCATTTCTTTTATTTCAGCTCTGGTATATCCCACTCTCTGTAATATTTCGGCTGTCTGTTCCCCATAAAGCGGCGGATGATGTCTTACTTTGACCGGAGATTTTGACAGCTTTAATGGAGAACCTGTTAATTTCAACGACGGTATATGAGGATGATTGCCCTCTATCACCATCTCTCTTGCCAGAACTTGTGGATCATTAAACATTTCGCTAATTGTATGAATTGGACCGTTTGGAATCGCATGTTCATCAAATAAACGCTTCCAATTTTGTTTTGAATTTTTTAACAACTCTCGTTGAAGAATTGGTATTAGCGAACTACGATTTTCAACGCGACTACGATTGGTGGCATACCGTTTATCGTTTATCAACTCAGCTAATTCTAAAATATTACAGAAACGGGCAAATTGTTGATCGTTGCCAACAGCAATGACCATTTCTCCATCAGCCACCGTAAATACTTGATATGGGGCTATATTTGGATGGCGATTACCTAACCGCTTAGGTTCTGTTTGACCGACCAAATAATTACTCGCTACATTAACTAAAGCCGATATTTGACAATCTAATAATGCTATATCAATCTCTTGACCTTCTCCAGTGTGCTGACGGTGTTGTAATGCACTTAATATTCCAATACAAGTATATAATCCTGTAATCACATCAGAAATGGCAACACCAACTTTCATTGGTGAGCCAGCTTCCTCTCCGGTAATATTCATTAAACCACTCATTGCTTGAATGATGTAATCATACCCAGGTAGATCTTTATATGGGCCACTTTGACCAAACCCTGTAATAGAAGCTAAAATAATTTTACTGTTCCATTCATTTAACTGCTCGTATCCAAGTCCCCATTTATCTAATGTACCAGTCTTAAAATTCTGTACTACGATATCAGCGTCTTTTACTAATTGACGAAAAACCTCCTTCCCTTCTTCAGCTTTTAAGTTCAATGTCATACTCTCTTTATTTCTGTTTGCACATAAATAATAAGCGCTTTCACCTTCAACAAAAGGAGGTCCCCAGAATCTTGTTTCATCTCCATTCTGATGATGTTCAATTTTAATGACTTCTGCACCTAAATCACCAAGTATCATCGTACAGAATGGTCCTGCTAACACCCGTGATAGGTCGATAATCTTAACCCCTTCTAATGCAAGCCCCATCTTTTATACACTCCATTTCTACAACAATAAAATAGAGTCAGCAAAATAAACTTTCCTCCGAAAAGTTTACTCTACTGACTCCTATTCACGGCTTGTTTTTCGGCAAGAAAAATCAAGTGAATCATTGTCAATGATTTTCATATTCACAATTCAAAAAGGGAAACCATTTTTGCAGTAAGGTAATTACTGTCATTGGTTTATATATTATATAATAATTAAAATTTTTAAAAAATTCAATAGTTTTTAAAAAAATAACGTGAAATAATAAAAAGAGGAGCACTAATGGCTCCTCTTTTTATTCTCTAATCATATCGTTTGAGTTTGTACTTGATTCAGTGTCAGTAAACAACTTTTTAAAGTCGGCATAATCATAATCTGATCGATTTACAGGAGTGAAATTCTCTGGTTCATAGAATCGAAGTAAATCAGCATTGACGACTTTATCTGAATATGCGAGCTTTTGCTCAACATTTTCATTCATCTCATCGCCTTTTGCAATAACTTCTTCATCTTCTATTAGTTCACCTGTATTTGAATCGTAATATTTTCCACCGATAGCTGTAATTGTTGGACTAACAAAATCTCCATTTCTAAACGGTATTAAATCATCATGTTCTTTTGAGAAAATATCAGTTCCAAAGTGAATATACTCTTTCGAATCGATACCAAGTAAATGTAATAACGTTGGTTTTAAATCAATTTGGCCTGCATATTCATGGTTCGTTCCACCTTCCATCCCTGGGACACGAATGAATAAAGGCACACGTTGTAAACTTGTATCAAGAAAATCATTATACTCTGTATCTAATACTTGTTCCATTGCTTTCTTATGGCTACTTGAAATTCCATAATGGTCACCATACATAACGATAATTGAATTATCATAGAGTCCTGATTCTTTAAGATAATTAAAGAACTCTTCAAGTGCTTCATCCGCATATCTTGCCGTTTGGAAATAATTATCCACAGATGGATCGCCAGTTGTATGTTTATCAATTGTCGCTTCTTCTTCATCTAATGGATACGGATAGTGATGAGTTACGGTAATAAACTTCGAATAGAAAGGTTGTGGTAATTCATCCAAATAAGCTTCTGATTGCTCAAAGAATGGTTTATCCATTAATCCATAGTCAGTTAAGTTATCTGAATTCATATCAAAATAACTTGCATCATAAAAACGGTCATAGCCAAATCCTTTATATATTTCATTCCTGTTCCAGAATGTCCCATTATTTCCATGGAATACTGCAGACGTATAGCCTTTTTCTTTTAAAATGGCTGGTGCTGCATGGAATGTATTCATTCCTTTTGTAGTAAAAGCAGAACCTTGTGGTAACCCGTACAACGAGTTTTCAAGCATAAATTCTGCATCAGCTGTTTTTCCTTGAGCTGTTTGATGGAAGAAGTTATCAAAATAAGTTGTGTTTTCTTCTTCAATTAATGAATTGAGAAATGGTGTAACTTCTTCTCCATGCAATTCATAGTTCATTAAGAAAGTTTGAATGGATTCCAAGTGAAGATATATCACATTCATATCCTTCCCAATACCGAATGTTTCTGGATTTGGTTCAGCATAATTAGATTGCGTAAAGTTCACGACTTCGGTTGTATCATTGCTATCTGCCATAACCCTTTGAGCTGATGCTTTCGTACTTTGTACTGCATCATAAATAGTATAATTGTACATACCGAGATATTTAACAATATAGTTTCTATCAAACCCACGTGTTAATAATTGTGGTCGATCTGCTTCAGCCAGTCCTAGGTTTGCACATGAGATTGCTAACCCTAAAGATAATACGGCAACCATGCGTCTCTTACCATAATCTTTCTTCTCGATCTTAACAAATTTAAATGCTAATAGACCAATTAAGAAAAGGATGTCTATGAAGAATAAGAAATCATATGGGCGTAGTAGAGTGGTTACACTTTTACTAACATCTGCAAAGTTCTGTGTCATTGTTAATGTTGGTAATGTAATAAAATCCGTAAATGAACGATAATATACCACATTCGCATATAACAAGAATGACATTATGCTGTATATCACTAATGTCGCAATATACTTTCGTCTTCCTTTAAAAAATAAAGCTAAACTAAGAAAGATCAACGATGACCCTAAAGGATTTAAAAATAAGAGAAATTGCTGTATTGGGCTGTCAACCCCGAGATTAAATTGAGTTAATTGTGTTATATACGTTTTCATCCAAAGGAAGAATACAGCTAACATAAAGAAGCCAATATATTTATCGAAGAATAAACTTTGACCTTTTTTAGATAAATTATCCATTATTGCACCTACCTTCTAGCACATTATTATAACATGCTTTTAAAAAAATTCTATAAGCAATTGGTAATAAAAACCCTTTTCTTACCAACTACTTTCCTCGTTTGTATTGAACAATAGCATATTATGATTATAGTCGATAATTATGAACGTTCTATGACAATGTAAATTTTTCTTTAAACTTAACGCTATCACGAGTTATAAATATACTCTTTTTTGAGCAAAAGTCAAGAAATAACCTTAAAGTCCTCCATAATCAAGAGCTGCTTAAAATTAAGCAGCCCTTAGATGTATTACCTAACATTTCAGTATTACTGACATACACATTTTGAATTAGCATATGTCATTCTATTTAGAACTGTTCATAGAAAAATGGACTAGCTTCATTAGTATATGATGGCTAACATGAATTATGCTAGCTTCAACTGTTCCTTCAAAAACGTTGCTAGTTGTAACATGCCGTATTTACCTGCAATTGCTTCAGCGTCTGCATTATAATTCGTATTTGTATTGATGTCATACGTATAAATGTTACCATCACCATCTTTTATAAATTCAATCCCTGCTACATCAATTCCTGCATATTCAAGAAATTTCTCATATTTAACCATTTGTTCAGTATCCACTTCTTCAGTAATTTCGAATTTAGGACGTATCTGTGGCTCTTCTCCCACTGGACAAAAAGCATCGCCAATTTGACAAGCATCTGCCGGACATAATTCAAAGCCTTCTGAAGTATCAACATTTACAGCATAATAAAACTTCCCGCCAATGAACTCTGCCCTTGTAATTATCTGATCCTCCGATTTTATATATTGCTGAATAAGAGTAATCCCATCAACAGGTTCTTCGAAGGAATTGCTATTAACATACGTTCTTAAAGAATCGATTGTTTGGAATAACTGCACACCTAAACCTTTTCCTGCACGATTGTGTTTCGTTATAAAAGGAGTGGTTCCTATTTTTTCAGCTGCAGTTATAATATTTTCTTTCCCAACTGCTCCAATTGTTTTTGGTGTTTTAATCCCGCTTTTTTCTAGTAGAGCATATTGTTTCACTTTACTCACCTCTAACGAAAGTGCGTTACTCCCATTTAACACTTGTCTACCGTGACTTTCTAACCATGTAATCACACTTGCTGCTAATTCTGGAGCGAAACGATGCCCTCTCGTGTGAGATGAAGCACTCATGCGATTATAAAACACACCTTCTGGTGGTGTAGAATTTAAATCAATTATTCCCTCATGTAAGTGCCATGTTTCGTAAGGTACTTGTAATTCATCTAATCTTCTTGTCAAATGGTCTGTCCATTCATCATTCTCGTGAATAATATATATCTTTTTCAAAGAAAACACTTCCTTTTAATAAAAACTATTATGTATGGTACCTATTATTTCACGGGTATCAGAAATTCGCAATTATTTCGTATAAAGATGCAATTAATCATACTTTAACAAAATCAAAAAAATGACTGTGAGATGAGGATCTCCAGTCACTTTATTCTATCATCTTGACGATTCTGTTTCATTTAAAGGTCCCGTTTCTAATGCTTCAGTCTGTTCTTCGGGATCTTTTGCAGGTACTGAGCGTTTCATAAAGAAGACGAGAATCAACGCTATAACCGAAATAAAAGTTGAAACAAAAAAGGCAAAATTAATCCCGTCTAATGTAGATTGCAACCCAATTTGTATCATCGCTTCTTGAGATAGTTCTCCTCCACCATTTTCACGTAGAGTAGTTTTTGCTAAATCTTCTCCGACTGCGTTTGCTTTATTAGACATAATTGTAATAAGCAACGCTGTACCAATGGCACCAGATACCTGATTAAGTGTATTATTCATCGCCGTACCATGGGGATAAAACCGTGGTGGTAATTGATTCAAACCGTTTGTAGACACAGGCATCATTACCATTGACATACCGAACATTCTAATCGTATGTAATACCATAATATGAATTGCTCCTGTATCCATACCAAGACGACTAAAAAAGAAAGTCGAGATTGTCATAATGCTTAAGCCGGTTAAAGCTAATATTTTCCCACCGAATTTATCAAATAACTTTCCAGTTAGGGGTGACATTGCTGCCATTACTAATGCACCTGGCAGCATCATTAAACCGGCATCAAAAGGGGCAATACCTCGGATATTCTGTACATAGATAGGAATGAGTAGCATCCCTGAGAACATCGCCATATTCACAACCATTGTAATAATCGTTGAGAGAGTAAACATTGGAAATTGAAAAACACCAAAGTTTAACATTGGTTCTTTTTGCTTGTTTTGTCTAATTATAAAAATGAATAGAGAAATAGCACCGACAATGATGGTTAAATAAACGTTTGCAGCACTCCATCCATCATTACCTGCTGAGCTGAATCCATATAAAATACCACCAAACCCAATACTAGACAATAATAATGAAAGAAAATCTAATTTAATTGATTGCTTTTCTTTTTTATCTCTTAACCATATAAAGCCTAATAGTAAAACGATAATTGCAATTGGAGAAATAAAATGAAACAACATTCGCCAATCATAATTTTCGACAATCCACCCTGACAATGTTGGACCTATCGCTGGGGCTGCCATTAATATTAAACCAAATATCCCCATCGCAGAACCACGCTTTTCAACAGGGAAAGAAACGAGCATCACATTCATTAGAACAGGCATTAATATAGCCGAACCAGAAGCCTGCATCATTCTTCCTATAAGTAACATGCTAAAAATATCGGCAAATCCAGCTACAAATGTTCCTAATGTGAACATAAGCATCGCAAATAAAAACAAAATACGAACACTATATTTACGGATTAAGAACGCAGTTGCAGGGATTAAGACCCCATTTACTAACATATAGCCAGTTGTTAGCCACTGGACAGTAGCTGTATCTACATTCAAATCCTCCATGATTGATGGTAAGGCGATATTTAATAGAGTATTGTTTAAAAACGCAATAAACGCACCCACCATTAGGATTGCTAATAATCCATAGGGTGGTGTATTTGAATTTTGGTGATTTGCGGTCATTGTTTCCCCTCCCTATACACATTGTTCAATTGTTTATACCACTATTTCACGTAGGACTTATCATAACTGATATGATTAGTGAATGCAATCATTATATTTCGCTTTGCGAATTTTTTCTTAGGAGAATTTTATGTTATGATACTAATTATTTAAAACTTAAAAATAAGGTGATATTTTTTGAAGGACAGAAAATTACATGTCATTCATTTAGCTCATGAATTATTTATTGAAAAAGGATTTCAAGCTACTTCTATCCAAGATATATTATCTTATACAGGTATATCTAAAGGTACATTCTATAATTACTTTTCATCAAAAGCAGAATTACTAATGGCCATCTTTAAAGATAGTTACAAACTGATGGAAAAGGAGAGAGATGCTTTACTTATCGGCAAAAGCCCACAAAGTATTGATGTTTTCAAGCAGCAAGTGGAACAGCAAGTCATGTTTAATCATAAACATCAGCTCATCTCCTTATTTGATGAAATGTTCATATCAGATGACATAGAACTTAAAGCATTTATAAGAAAAGGTCAGCTCCAGACAATTAAGTGGATTTATTACCGTTTTATTGATCTGTTTGGAGAGAATCGGCGAGCATACCTTCTTGATATGTCAATTATCTTCCTTGGTATTCTTCATCAGTTGAGCAAATATTATACTGAATTATTCCAATCATCGGTCAGTATTACTAAGGTTGTTCAATATAGTGTTGAGAGAATTGTAGAAATGACAAATCAAGTTGCGACAAAAGAAGTTCAACTATTCTCACCTTCATTAATCGATACAGAGATCAATGATTTATTAGGTACTGAAACACAAGATGAAATTAAGTATTTATGTGAACTTATCTTAGAAACGGAAGCACTAACTAAGGACGAAGAATTATTGATACAGTTTATTCAAGACGAACTCCTTTTAAGAAAAAAACCAAGGAAGTTTCTTATTGATAGTGCCTTAGAGACATTAAAACGGACAGATTCAATATGTAATAAAAGTAGTATAATACGGCTTCAGTCTATTGTTCACAACACTTCTTCCCCATCATAAAAAAGATAGATATTCTAACCATTTAGGGTAGAGTATCTATCTTTTTTTAATAAGGTTTATGCTGATAATAAAAATTGGGTGACTTACTTACATTTTTATAAGGTTTATGAAAAATGTGAGTAGTAGCTGGTGATAAAGGGGGAATAAGCCAAGTCCAATCTCCAGTGACTTCTCTCTTGTGTTTTCTTTCCTTCGTTTCAAATTGTTTGAATTGTTCTGCAGCCGTATGATGATCTACAATACTAACTCCGGCCCGTCGAAAAGAATGCATGACAGCTAAATTTAATTCGATTAATGCACGATCTTTCCAAAGTGAAGCATTCGAGCGAATATTTAACTCTAACAATTCTGCTATAATAGGTAACTGATTGTACCTATCTTCATCTGCTAAATTTCTAGCACCTATTTCTGTCCCCATATACCAACCGTTAAAAGGTGCCGCTTCATAAATAAGACCGCCTATTTCCATTTTCATATCAGCAATGATGGGGATTCCATACCATTTTAACTGTAATTCTTTAAACCAAGTATATTCGGGGTGTTCGATTTCTACCTCAACAATTAATTCTGTCGGTATCGTAAACCATTTGGGTTCTTCATTGTTCTTTTGAATAACAAGCGGTAATATATCGAAATGACTATAGGTTGGCTCCCACCCTAGCTCGATGCACTTTTTTGTAAATTCAATAGAAGATGAATCACCTAATATACCATCTTTGGTGTCATATCCAGCATATCTAATCAATTGGTGATTCCATATACGAAAGGTTGTATCACTCTCGTTACTTGGAAATACAGTAATAAAAGGTTTAATTTTCCCACTATTCGTCGCTAGTTTTATGTGCTCAAAAAGCGCCTTTGCTACTTCCTCTTCTGTGTTACATAATCTCTTATCGATGACTTGAAGTGTTTCCCAAAAGAAACGCCCTATACAACGATTACTATTACGCCATGCAAGTTTGCTACCATAAGCCAATTCTTCCTGTAATTGCGTATATGTTCCAGTTGATTCTATTTCATCAAATATCATACTTAATCTTCTATCCGCTTGTTCTTTTGTTTGCCTTGTTTCTTCGTAAAACTGATAAATAAATTCCTGAGCTTTTTGAAATAGTTCTTTAGACAAGATAGACTGAATCCTCCTGAATGTAGATTCGATAATACTATCTTACCATATCCCTTTCGTATATTAGAAAAATCATGGCTTTTCTGTCATTGTTTCTTTCCCGTACATGTTGCCCTTTTCAATATGAAACAACTTCGCCAAATAGGGATTGACAAATAAATGGTTTGGATCAAGTTTTGCTCTCCAAATGAGGAATTCTCTTAGGTGGCTGTATTTACGAGTCAACTCTGAAAGCTTTGCTTGATGAATCTTCCCCCAATGAGGACGCCCATTATACTTATTCATAATTGCTTCCATATCGTTAAAATAGGTTTCATATGGCATACCTTTAAACATATGAAAAGCAATATAAGCTGAATCTCTCCCAAAAGATGGGCTTAACCAAATATTGTCTCTTTTCACGACGCGACATTCGATTGGAAAATGGACCTTGTATTGCTGCTCTTCTATCTTTTTCCTTATTTCATCGAGACAAGCAACCATATGCTCTAACGGAATGGCATACTCCATTTCAACAAACTTTACTTTTCGTGGAGTAGCAAATAAATCATAACTTGGCGCATATTGCTCACTATCACTAATGGCTTTTGCGCTTATACGACTAACTGGTTTCGTTAGATTTGGCCATTTGCGACATAAGACAGATAGAAAACCAAATATATAATTCTCCATTATCATACTTTCCATCTTACGCCATTTTCTTTTCCTCGGCTTCTTGTCTGTTATATTCATTGTTTTTATTTGCACATGGTTAGAAAAGGGGAATAAGAAGCATTCAAAATGGCGATTGTGTTGGATATATAAACTAATATGAGACTTTAAATCACTATAAAGTATTTTCCTACTTTTATAAACATAGGTCGGTGCTTGAATGACCTTTAATTTCACCTTTACAACGATGCCCAACAACCCTAACGAAACGAGCGATGCATCGTACAATTGTGAGTTTACTTGACGAGAGATTAACAGTTCCTCTCCTCCTGCTGTAATCATCACTAGTTCTTCAACTTGTGTAGAAATATTGCCGAATTTCATACCTGTCCCGTGTGTACCAGTTGATATTGCGCCGGCAATACTTTGCGTATTTATATCACCAAGGTTTTCTTGGGCCCAACCTTTCTCACCTAAGTATTTGCCGATTTCATATAATTTGGTACCACCATATACCTCTACTAAACCTTGGTCCTCATCAAAAGAAATCATACCTGATAAACGGTCTAATGAAACGAACCACTCTTCGGTTTGAATTAGATTTGTGAAAGAATGTCCAGATCCTACCACTCTAATCTTCTTCTTTTCCTTTCTTGCATTATTTATAACTTTTATGACATCCTCTATGCTTTGTGGAAAAAATAGTTGCTCAGCATTGAATTGTACATTTTCTGCCCAGTTACGGATAGATGCGAGCGAAGTTTTTCTCATAGGAAACACATCCCTTCCCCTCTATACGTTTTTACAGTTGATGTAGATTGACTTTCCGAGTAGCAATGAATCTCTGTGAACCTTTCACATACCTCCCCAGCTTTCGCAGCTCTAAAAACAACTGCACTTCCTATGGATAAACGTTCTTTTGAATAAGACAATGGTGTTTGCACCTCGCCAGCACCTTCCATTGATAAAAGTCTCATGCCATATGGATATACGGGAAGTGGCATCTTCGTTTGATCAGTAACACCGGAAGCAATGTAACCTCCGCCAAGACATGTATATATATCCGCTTTCGCTTGACGAACAATAGGTATGGCAAAGAAGAGAGCAGGTTCATATTTAATCTCTTGATAATAATCAAAAAGAAGTGGTGAATAAAAGCCTGACCCGACAGTAATTTCCGACACTTGTTCGTCTGTTGCAGTATAATGGATACTACCAGTCCCGCCACCATTCACTAAAGCAGGTGTATACCCTTTTTGTAGTAAAGCTGTAATGATTGCTTCCCTCTTCCGTTTTACTTCTCGCTTTGCTTTTTGTTTCATTAAACGGATAATGGTATTTTTCCCATATGAATGCGGGACGTTATCACCAACGCCAGCAATTTGTGCTTCATATCCCATGATTCCCTTCCAGTGAAGCACATCACTAGCATGAATAGCTTCTACTATAGCTAGGACCTCAGAGGAGCTCCTTAAAGAAGAACGTCGAACCCCAAAATGAAATCCAAAAATATTTGTACTCATATCTATATCTACACAAATTGAAAACTGGCCATTTACAGACTTTGCTAGTTTTATTAAATAATCAACATGCGCTAAAGAATCGACCATGACAGTTATTTCTTTAGGATGCTCTCGAGCAATTAGCATTAGAGAATTTTCATCCATACTTGGGTATCCAAGCAAAATGTCATTAAAACCATCTTTCACTAATACTAAGCTCTCATCAGCAGAATAAGTCATAATACCTTGATAGCATTCATTTGAAGCTAAAATACGCTTGATTACATCAATGGAACGAATAGACTTTGTTGCTACTCTTATTTTTTTGCCTTTTGCATGCATTGCGATGACCTGGCAGTTTCGATCAAGAGCATCTAAATCTAATATAAGTGCAGGCTTCGATAAATTTTCTATTCTTTCCATATCCATTAAATCCCCACCACCATTATTTCGCAAAATATAAGAAAAGCGACTTTCTAATGGAAAGCCGCTCTTGTGCGTTGTATTAAAAATATTATTTAACACCTGTATTCGCTTTAACAGTTACTTCAGCATATTTCTTCTCATCTCGTTTATTTGAAACAACTGCACCAATATAGGCTGCTAGAAATCCTGCTGGAACTGATATGATTGCCGGGTTGGTTAATGGAAATATTGGATCACCAACAAGGATTGCTGTTCCTTCAGGGCTCAATACACTTGGACTAATAGCTACTAGAACAAGTGCAGTAACGAGACCGGTAACCATTCCTGAAATGGCACCCGCTGTGTTGAACTTCTTCCAGTATATTGTATAAATGATAACTGGAAGGTTCGCACTTGCTGCCACACAGAAAGCTAAAGATACTAAGAAGGCAACATTTAACGTTTGCGCAAATAGGGCAAGAATAATCGAAAGTACAGAAACACCAATGGAAGCATATCTTGCGGCTAGCATTTGCTCTCTCTCAGTTGCTTTACCTTTTTTAATAATTTGCCCATAAATATCATGTGCGAAGGCTGAAGCTCCTGAAAGCACAAGCCCAGCAACGACGGCAAGAATGGTTGCAAAAGCAACGGCAGAAACGAATGACATTAGGAAGTCTCCACCAAGTGCTTCAGCTAATAGAGGTGCTGCCATATTACCAGCTGCATTTGCTGCAACGATATCTTGTGAGCCTACAAACGCTGCAGCTCCAAATCCTAGGAAGATCGTTAAGATATAGAATATTCCTACAATCCAAGTAGCTGTGACAACAGAACTTCTCGCTGTTTTAGCATCTTTCACTGTGAAAAACCTCATCAAAATATGAGGAAGTCCAGCAGTACCTAATACAAGAGCGACCATCATTGACAATGTGTCAACACCGTTCGTATATTTCACACCTGGGTTTAAATAAGATTCACCGTGGGATGTTACCGTTTTCATTTGCTCAAACATACCGAGAATATTAAAGTTAAACTCTTTTAATACAAGGAATGAAATAATGACTGTTCCTATCATTAATAGTGCTGCTTTAATAATTTGAACCCAACTAGTTGCCGTCATTCCGCCAAATAAAACATAAGTTGTCATCATGACACCAACGATTACAACAGCAATCCAGTAATCAATACCCAACAATAATTGTATAAGTGCACCAGCTCCAACTAATTGAGCAATCATATAGAAAATAACAATCGTTAACGTACTAATTGCTGCGACTCCTCGAACTTTCTTTTCACTAAATCTGGCACTAATCATATCAGCAATTGTATATTTACCCAAATTTCTAAGTGGTTCCGCAACTATATATAATACGACTAAATAGGCTACTAAGTATCCAATTGAATAGAAGAAACCATCAAACCCGAATAATGCAATCGCGCCCGCAATACCTAAAAAGGAAGCGGCTGATAAATAATCACCAGCAATCGCTAAGCCATTCTGCCAACCGGTTAATCCCCCTCCGGCTGTATAAAACTCACTTGCTGTATTCGTGCGTTTTGCTGCCCAATAAGTGACCACCAATGTCATTGCTACGATTAATACGAATAAAGTTAAACCAATTCCACTCATAATTAACGTTCTCCTTGTGTTTTATGACTTTCAATGATTTGTTCTGCATCTTTATCAAATTTTGCAGCTTTTTTAACGTAAATCATGCATAAAACCCAAGTCATCACAAATTGTGCAAACGCATACATCCAAGTCCATGTAATAGAACCAATTGCCGGTTGATTAAGCACATTCGTAAACGAAGTCAGTATCGGTAGCATAAAATAAAAGAGCATGAAAAAAATAATCATTGGTACTAAAAAGGCTTTCTTAGCACTTAATAAACTTTTAAAAGCTGAACTACTTGCCACAACCTCATAATCTACATTCTCTTCCTTTTGGTCATGCGCTTTCGCTAAGTTATCCAATGGATCCCCTCCCATTTTCTGAAATATATGTATATTCTAAAAAATATAATTAATATATGCAATAGTATTTGTACTAAAAGAAAAGATTTATTTTTAGACAAGTTTCGACAATAACAAGAAATTTTAATATAATAGAAAGTAAATTATTTACTATAGTTTGCGAGGGAAATCATGAAGAGAGTACGTCTATTAAAAGACTATCAAAATTTTCAAAAAGGTACCCCTTTTCTCGTCATTACTGAATCTGAATTTATAGGTGTAAAAGAATATGTATTAAGAACATATGATTTACATCATCGATTACTAATCACCGACAAGGAATACGCCACATTGTTTTCACAAATTTGGAAAAACGAACCTCTTCTGTGACGCTTGCTTGTCTGATTGCATAAGAAGGCTTATAATAATGAGAGAATAAGAACGGTAAGGGTGAAAAGAACATGCTCGATGGTTGGTTTATGTGGTTTATACTTTTTTGGGTTGTCATATTAGTAATCCTTATGTCCATTGGTGGTTTCTTTATGTTCCGAAAGTTTTTAAAACGGCTGCCTAAAGCTGACGGTAAATCTGATATGGATTGGGAAGAATATTACGTAAGACAAACACAGCATTTATGGGGACAACAAGAAAAAGAGTTATTAAATGATCTCGTTAGTCCAGTACCAGAACTTTTTCGTGATGTTGCCAGACAAAAGATAGCTGGAAAAATTGGGGAATTAGCTGTAAAGGAAAAAGCAACAAAGATAACAGAGGAAATTCTCATCCGCGGCTACATAATTGCTACTCCAAAAAAAGATCATAAATTTCTAAGAAAAAAATTGGCACAAAAAGAAATCAACATGACACCATATGAACATCTTTTTTAAAACGAAGCAGAAATTGCACAATAACAAAGAAGCACCTTTAAAAGTTAGGACACTCTTAAAGGTGCTTCTTTTCTTGTTAAGTAGTTGGTCTTGATCTAACTTGTTTGACATTTACCGCTTTGTCCATTTTGCGAAATTGAACGAACATTGCCATACGCCATGGAACAATCATCGCAAATGCTAATAAGTAAAACATTCCTGCAAGTGCACCTATGTCTATAGTCGAACTTAGCATCAGTTTGGCAACGAGCCGAATAATAAGTAAACCTATTAAGATAAATATAAACGCTTTCGATTTCTTTAAATAGATTTCGTCTTCCTTCTTTTCAAATTTAGTCGTTTTGATTAATATTAAGGAAAACAATGCCCCTACTATAACAGCTTCCATTAATTCAATTGGCGTAACGCGAAAATAGGGAAAAATAAACATTAATGCCCCCGTACTCATAAACACGGGAGGTAAAATTATCTTCTTAATCGTGACTGGATGATTAGCTGCCTTCATTCGGATGAACATAGCTAATACTGCCATAGAAACAGCTCCAATTGATGTCAACAACACCATGTCCATAAAAAACATCCTTTTACAATAAAATCAATGACACTTATTATTATAGCTAATTCCTATTCAATAGTAAATTATATGTATGATATTAAGATAACACTCGCGATACTGCATCTATCACTCTAACTTCATCAAATGGTTTGATGATAAAATCTTTTGCCCCAGCTTCGATCGCTTCTACTACCATTTTTTGTTGACCCATGGCTGAACACATAACAATTCTAGCTGTTGGGTATTCAGCTCTAATTTTTCTCATTGCTTCTAATCCACTCATCTCTGGCATTGTAATATCCATTGTCACAAGGTCTGGTGTTAATTCTTCATATAAAGCAATGGCTTGTTTACCATTCTCCGCTTCGCCCACAATATCATGATTGGCTTTTTTTAATATATTTGTTAAAGTCAGCCTCATAAATTTTGCATCATCTACTACTAGTATCTTTGCCACCTATTATTCCTCCTCCAAACACATCCGCTACAACATCTCATATTAAAGAACTACGATTTCAAAGTAATATCACTCATTACAATATATCTAATTTTTCTAATAATTTCAATTTAAACCCAACGACAATTTTCGCAAGGAACAAAAAGCGAGTTTTCCTCGCTTTTTAATCCAATTATCACTGTTAAAAACCAGTAAAACCACCTGTCAACATAGTGAGAAGGGAGATTATATCAGTCATCCAATCAAAAAACAAGACGACACCCATTACTATCATTAAAATCCCACCAATTCTCATAATCTTTACATTATGTTTTTTAATCCATTTTATTTTACCGATAAAGAAAGACAATATTAAAAATGGCACAGCAAATCCAATAATATAGGCAATCATATAAAATAGGCCAGATCCAGGATTTGTCGCTGAAAGTAAAATAACTGATGCTAAAATAGGTCCAGAGCAAGGTGTCCAACCAGCAGCAAAGGCTAAACCTATTAAAACTGAACCGAAGTAACCAGTCGGTCGATTTTTAAAATCAAATCTCCTTTCTTTCATTAAAAATGCTGGTTTAAGTAAACCTAAGATCACTAGACCAAATATAACAATAAAAATGGCTCCAATTTGACGGATGAGGTCAGCATATTCATAAAAAAAGTTACCTATATAAGAAGAACCAAAGCCGATGGCAATAAACACAATTGAAAATCCTAATAAAAAGCATAGCGTATGTATCAAACTACGTTTTTGTAGCAGTGCATTCTCCGTTTTTAATTCACCTACGCTCATTCCAGTGATATACGATAAAAATGCCGGATATAATGGTAAACAGCATGGCGAGATGAAACTCAAAAAGCCTGCACCAAGAGCAATAATAAAATTCACATCAGTCATACCAACACCTCCATACCTTCCCCTTTTTCCTTCCCCATTCTATCAAAACATTATGAGAAAAGAAATTAATCTTTTTGAATAATTTGTGTCTAACATTTAACACACACGTTAAACACCAGTTTTATTTCGATATTGTATCAATCTCGTTGAATCATTTGGTGAAATGTATAATGAATGTAAAAAGTTTTACATAAGTTTCTTTTGAATTAATTACCATTATTCGCTATAATTAATAAAAGTATATTTGGGACAAAATAGAAACTACTTCATGGTTAGAACAAAATCGCAGAGGAGTTTTAGGTGCGTGAACAAACAAGACTTACTACTATTAATTGAACAAAAAAGACGAGAACTGATACAAACCGCTATGAGAAACGGCCTCAACTCTGCTTCTGCCATAAAATATAGTCAGGAGTTAGATTCTTTATTAAATGAATATAATCGTCTTTACGAGAGCAGACTCACATTAAATAGACAAGCATAAAAGGCTAACACTTGGATTAAACAAGTGACGTGATATCAGAGAATTCGACAATATGATACTGACTAAAGAAATAGACCAAAGCTAAAGTTTAGCTTTGGTCTATTTCTTAGTTGCAATGAAGAACCGAAAAATAAAGTTTGCTCTGTTTCTATCTATATGCAATTGAACCTAGTAACTTTATCTAACTATAGTTCGTAAGTTATTTTCCAGGTTGTTGCTTATTCATCGCATTCATCATTTGGTTAATTTTCTTCTGAGACGGCTTCTAGGAAAACACAACCAAACGTTGATATATCAAGGGTTCTTATCAAAATAATACGTACTTTTCCTGCTGAGAAAAATATACCATTTATCAATCAACAAGTCTAGTAAAAATAAACTCAAGCTACTATTTAAGGTTAATCTTTTACTAGTTTCTACTATAATATATTGTTCAGAAGTAGATTCCGACACATTCAAAACTTCCGAAGTATTAGAACCTAGTTTTCAACACATTAATACACCAAATCATCCTCATAAATCTCTTCTTCAGTTTGATAATCAAACGCTTTAATATCAACACTAACCACCTCATTAATATCTATAGATACTTCTTCCCCAGCTACAATTAACTTCAAATCACCTGTAGCAGCATGTATAAGTAACTGTTCTAGTTCACTTCTTTTTGACTCTGATAAAAATCCAATATTCAATGTGATCTCTCCATTTATGTAATTCATTTAAATCTCTCCCTTTTATAAGTTTTTTTATTTACTTTTATCTCTGAGGGAACGGGATAACCTCCCCATCCCCTCTATACATTTGTAAGCTGCCAATCATCCTCGACATAATTTACACCAATGTAGATATACTTTTGAGTTAAAAAGCTAAATATACTTGTGTTATACATATGCCTGATAATCCTTTTAGCATATTGTTCATAGGTGATATCATCATGCATAATCTCGCCCAGGACAATTAACTTTGTGTTTGGTGTTTCCTCATAGATACCTGGCAACACCTCGTGAACCCTGTGCAGATACACTTGCTTATCATCAAAAGCAATGCACATCTCGTGGTTAAATAGATAAGCGACTGGATAATACTCGTAGTGATTGTCAACCTGGAATCTTAATTTTAATTCTATTAAGTCGATTTTCATGATTCACCTCTTGACTATTTTATGTCGTCAAATTCTAACTTGATTATACAATGACGTATTTTTGTAGTCAAGTGTTATTTTAGATTTTTTTACTACTTTATGTAGTCATGATATGTTATTATTTATTTGGGGTGAGGAAACATGGCTATGAGGGCAAAATCAAACTTAAAAAACATACTAGATGAAAGAAATATACCAATAAGACAATTAGCTAAAGATACAGGGATTCAATTTGAAACACTTAGAAGGCTTTATCATGATACAAGTAAACAATATTCTAGGGATACGATAGGTAGAGTTTGCGAGGTATTAAAAATTGAAGTAAGTGATCTTCTTATACTTGTTGAAGACGAAAAAAACCACCAACAATAATCTGTCGGTGGTCTATTTGTGGTTCAACTTTTAAAAATTTCTCTAATGAAAAAATCTTCAATCGCCTCCACTGCATCTTTTCCTTTTTCTTCATCCCTGCCAAAAGACACGTGAATAAGAAATCCATTCTCATTCCTCTCTTTAGCTGTAAGCTTTACCTCTTCTTCGGTTATATTAATATGGTATTTACTAAAATCTATCATTTGGTACCTCATACTTTAATTAAATTTGAAAAAGAAAACTTTATACACCCCGCAAGGATTGTAAGTCCAGATCAGAACTAATTCTTCAATCAAAAGATCTCTCTAATAAAAAATTCTCTTATTGCTTCCACTGCTTCCTTGTGTTCCTCTTCATCTCTAGTAAATGTTGCTTCTATTATAAACCCATCTTTATTTGGTTCAATAGAAACCAGCTTTACAAAGTCCTCTGTTTTGGTAATATGATATTTACTAAAATCTATCATTAAATTACACACCCCCTGCTATGTGAAATTTTCACATATTATTAATAAAATAAATACAGGGAGTTGATGGGAAAAAGTATTGCTATCTTCTATCAAAACTTTTATTGCGATTCGTTAGCGACTGCTTCGGATCATTTTCGAACCTGACCTCAAATTAATTTTATTGGACAACTGATAAAGACTCAGTTTATTTTTATACTCTTTTTTCTTCTTTTTTAATCCATAATAATCATAAATTAGTTCCACTGTCTCATTCAAAAAATTGTAGCACGTTCCAATGTTCATTAATGGATCATGCTTACCTTTTAAAATGTGCGTCATATTGTTTTCATGTTTCAATAATTGATATGAATCAAGTCCATGAACTTCTCCTGAATAAATTTGATAGTACAACATGTATTCCACTTCTAATTCTAAGTATTTACATAAGGCTTTAAAGCTTTTCAATTTCCCATTAAAGTTGTACCAATATTTACGTGATTCTCCGCTCTTCAGGCCTAAGCTTTTAGCATAACCTTCGGTAACATCTCCAATAAAATTTTCACTAGTGCTCTTTTTAAAGTCCTTTTTAATTTCGTCTTTGGTTGTGTTTAAAAAAGACCTTACATCACTAGCAACTAAATTATCATCTATTAATTCTTGATATATCTTAATAGATTTCAAATGAGAAGAATATAAATAAGCTCTCCCCCTCTGATAAGTCTCTTTTTCTAAAATATATTTCAAGT
Source organism: Cytobacillus sp. FSL R5-0569 (assembly GCF_038007265.1). Taxonomy (NCBI): domain Bacteria; kingdom Bacillati; phylum Bacillota; class Bacilli; order Caryophanales; family Bacillaceae; genus Cytobacillus; species Cytobacillus sp. FSL R5-0569. The sequence goes on along the minus strand of NZ_JBBOWW010000001.1, from coordinate 2,085,848 downwards.
AAACATAATTTTCCATAACCATCCTAGAAATTGCATTTAATGAATATCTGTCATCGACATCAATTAAACGTATTAAAGATCCAATTTTCCCATGCATATCTTCAAATAACCCTACAATTGCCATATCGTGCATATCAAATTGCCTATTATACTCAGGAGCAAATACCTCATCGAATATAACTTGTGATAATAGGTTGGATTCAATATGTGCCTTTTTTAAAAGTTTGATCAAACATATGTCCTCCTTACACTTAACATTATCGTTTTTTTCTAATTTCACGAATCTTTAACTGTGCAGATGAAATATCCTCTTGAGTCAATGATTCCAGACTGTATACAATATAATCAAATAAAAGTATGATCTTTAAAGAATTTACTTTGCTTCCATATTTCATATCTGCTCCATGTAATATCGCATTTCTACTAATAAATGATTTTAATTTTTCTCCATGCTTAAAAGAAACTAGAATGTTATCTTTATAATATTTGTTGATAGCTTTATTAAAACTCCATATTATATCATTTTCTTTGTTAAACACTATATCTAATAAAGTATTTATAATTTCACCATTTACATAGCCAGTTACCTGAAAAGAATCAATAAGCAAGCCCTCAAATTGAGAAAGTAAAGTAGGAACAGCTACATTATAAAAACCTAGATTGTGTGCCATTATTACTTCTCTTAATATGGGAATTCTACCATTTAGACTCTCTCTTTTTTCCCACAGTGAATGGAGATCATTTATTAAGTCTTGATCATAGTAGTCCAACATTATCTGATCAATAATTGTCTTCGTATAGTTAGAATCCTCTTTGTAAAAATTTGCAATCATTCTTATGGTTGGGATATCTAAAGCCGAATGAGGAGGATAGCCCATAGCGACAATAGCAAGCTTAAATACATCCAAGTCTTGCTCAGTTTCTTCCAGTAATGTTTTCCAATCAAACTGGTTAATTTCTTTCATATAGTCATTTATTGCATTACGTATTCCTGAAGTAATATCTTCCGTAATTTTCGAAGCGCTAATTATTCCTTCTAGTAAATTATTCTCTAATTTAACTGAATCTACAAGCTTAGTTATCTGATTCATCAATTGTCTCCCTTAATAATATTTTAAGCTAATTATAGAACTTCAATTGTTGTTATACTTTATTACTTAACCGAAACTCTCAACCTATATATTTTACCATCATATTCCTATAAAAGTTAACTAAACAGTGGATATTTTATGATAAATAAAGAAAATTTTAACTATTATATGGTATAATTTAACTATATTAGGAAGTGCTATATTGTTGAAACTTTTTTACCGTATCCCCAGGCTATAAATACCTAAACTTTGAAGATAATATTTTAGTCAAGATACAAGAGTAAAAATGGTTCTTCGAGGTCATTAAAGCAAAATAAAAAACCTTCTCCTAAACGCCCAAGTTATAGAAGAAGGTACCGCAAATAATGAATTGCCTAGGGAAGAAGATACTTCTTCTCTAGGTGATAACTGTTACTATTATAGCATTTCTACAAATTAAATTCGTAACATATTGTAAAACAAGTCATAAAGAAACCTTGCCACTTTTTCTTTCCTCTATCTTGTATGGCCATAAGATCATCTCCTTACAACTATTATAGAACAAGCGTTCCTATTTGTATAATATTTATAATAACAGCGTTAGGTCTTTAGTCCTGAGAAAATCGGTCACAAAAATACCATTCACCTAAATTAAAATTAGGAAAAATAGTAATAAACTATTATTTCTTATTTATTTAGTGTCAATTTACAATATTAGACTTTTATTCTATCAACAAATACCTTATACTGGAATTTGACAGGAAATAAATATCCAATTTTGTTAAAAAGAGGCCTCTTAAACACAAATGAACTATTTTCTGAAAAAAATGTAAGGGATGATAAATCTATGAAAAAACTATTTCTAATACTTACGCTTAGTCTTGGAGTTAGCGTATTTCACTTAGCAAGTGATGCCAGTGCATCTGAAAATAATAGCTATCCCACCCTAAAAGAGGTTAACCAGTTGAATGAAGAGCTTCAAATCTTAGTTGATGAGGCAAATGAGAAGCTCGAAAATGGAGAAGAGAATATTGAAGTATCTTCAGAAAATATGACTTTAGGATTCAACGTTAAAGATAATACTACCGTTAGTAAAAATAATGTAGGTATTCAAGCAATTGGATCTAAAAGCTATCAAGCATTTGTAGCAAATACATCAGGATTTAATTTTAGGCACGGAGTAAGTGGGAAATTCACATGGGACGGCAGTTTACTTAAGGCCATTACTTATGTCGAAGATCTTAGTGGAACAATGTATGGTAAATCAGCTAGCACAAACATTCAGGGAGTAGACGGCACTATTGGAAGAGATGCAAAGATAGGAAAATTAACAAGTAAAGGGACTTTTACTGCATTAAAATGGTCACCAATCTCTTATTATACTACTCTTGTTGTTGATTTTTATGCACCTACAAAAAGCTATAGAATCATTACAGCAAAAATCAGCAGTTAATATAGAAGGGAGCTTAAGCTTATGTCGAAAATTACTAAGGGTTTAACGTTTTTATTAATACTAATTATAGCTTTATTCGTTGGTTCGGGATCTGTGTTTGCTGATGTTCATATTACTAATTTTAGTGGCACAACAAAGGAAAGTACTGCATCCCACCCAAAAAATTATCATCACTTCTACTCAAGTAAAGATACAATAAATGTTAAATTTAAGGTAGATAAATTTATAAAGACTCATAAAAAAAAGCGTGTATATGTTGAAGTACAAAAAAGCAACGGACTTTGGTGGAGCACAAAAGCCACGAAGTCAGTGACGAGTACAAGTCAGATAAGCTTTAATGTCAGTTCTGGAGATGGCGATTATCGTTTAGTGATATATGATGAAGCAGAGCGTACTGGATATGATAAGCCACCACTTTACTATGCTAAATCTAGTAAATACTCTGGTTCTGTAACAGGACTATAGTCTATTTCTAAAAAGATTGTTTCAGATATAGTTGAAACAATCTTTTTAATTTAGTATTATTTGGATAATGTCGAGTGAATGACAAATCAAATTAAGGAGCACAAAGAAAATGGATTTATTTATGGTTTTTGTAATTTTTATTATACTTTTAATAATCAGTTCTGTGTTGAATATACTGCTGAAAAACACCAGAAAAAGAGACTGGCTAATTTCTTTATTCATAAGCATTGTCTTGAGCGTAATAATCTATGCCTTATTAAAAGGTTAATATTATGTTCCATAAATTTTACTTTCATCCCAAAGAAACAAGCATACTCGCTTCTTTGGGACATTTTTAATAATTTCAGTAAAGCATCCTATAATATATATCTAGTAATTTTGTTAACAATCGACTATTTGGTCAGGTTTGATTTCTTTTGCACCTTTATTTTATTGAATAAAAAACCTTTTACCTCCAACTTCTATTTAGGTGTATAATGAAATAACTCTTTTATTTACTATAAATTTCTTCGTATTAATTCTTCCGTTGCTTTTGATATTACTGTTTCTAAACTTGTGTTTTTATCAGGGGTGGTTTTGGCATGCACTAATTCAGAACTAGAAAATTCATTAAGAATTATCTTTTCTCTATATATCCTATTAGCTGAATCACGGTACTTAATATGAAAAGTTCTCACTTCTTTATTAGCGTTATTTTCTATTCTTATAGATGTTGAAAATTGTTGACCAGGAGCAATAAAGTGATTTTTTAATTTTAAAAATGGCTGTCTGCTATAAATTACATCTCTATATTCTGGATAGTAATTTATTGATTCTATTGTTGCTCCAGTGTTGCCAAAGTTTTTGATTACTAGATATGTGTGTATACTTTTTGATACTTGAACATCAGTTTCATAAATGACTACATAAGGTCTATTAGCTTCTTCAATAGAATACCTTGTTAATTTAAGTGACTTACTAGAAATAATGATAGCAATTAAAGATGTTATAAGACTAACTATAATTGCTGCTATTTGTATCCAATCAGTTGTTTCCATAGTAAAATAATCCTCCTTTTCATTTATTTTACTATAAAAGACATTTTATTAGGTATTCATTAGTAATTCTATTTAAGGATAAATTCATTTTAACCCTAATTACACTTGCAATAAAGTTAATATTCTTATATAATTTTAAATTCTTGCCAAAAAGTATAAAAATAATCTACAAAATAATTGGTAAGATAATAATTTACTCTCTTCAGTAATTTTATCTCAGTCCATACATTTCCCATACGGTAAAAATTATTACAATGAAGTAGATGTAACATTAGATAAATTAGACAATATGAATAGAAATGAGGAGGAAACTAATAAATGAGAAAGCGTTTGAAAATTATTAAGCATAAACATATCCAAGAAAAAGCTGCAGAAGAAATCCAGAGATTAATGCCTGAATATATTCTAGTAAACTTAGTAAAGGCAATAAATAAACATTTTTAATGTAATAGAGTAGATTGTTAAACATTTACAATCTACTCTATTTTTTGTATAGCATTATTAATAGAATTTAACAGGAGGTATTAACAGTGAGAGCCAATTGGTCTTTAGAGGAAACTGAATTACTAAAAAAAATTTATCACATAAAAACTTCAAATGAATTACAGGAATTCTTCCCACAATATACTAATACACAGATTTTAAGAAAGGCTAAGAGACTAGGACTAAAGAAGAGCCCTGCAGTGGCTAAACAATCTAGACTATCTAATTCTATCATTCAACGTAATGACTTATGGTCTGATGAAGAAAAAAGGATTGTACTAGAAAACTATGAACAATTAGGTGCAAAAGGAGTTAAAGAATTACTCAACAATCATAGATCAGAAGAACAAATAAAAAAGACTGCGTATAGACTTGGTGTAAGAAGAGAACAGAAAACAACTATATGGGAACAAACTGAAATTAATATTTATCAGGAGAGATTTCTTTCTGTAGAATTTGTCTATAAAAGGAGGTAATTATGCGCAAGCATCATATTCAACAAAAAAATAATTTCGTTGAATATGTAGTTGTTTAAGAAAAAATTTTATTGCAGAAAGGTTGGGGGTAACAGTTAGACAATTAAGGAAATATGAGAAACAAGAAAGCTTGATACCTATTGATAAGGCCTATTTATTAGCTCGTATGTTGAATGTGAAGGTTGATGAGTTGTATGAGGTAGTTTATGAAGATTAAAAAACGAGTCTTTAATACTATAAAAAAAGAAAAATAATCCATAAATACGAATCTTTGTATGTTACAATCCATATATACTTGGTAATTACATGCAAAATCAGGGGGATTAGAATGAAGAAAGCATTTGTAACAATTCTAACAACAAGTTTTATATTGTTTGCTTGCGGGGGAAACGAAGAAACTACAAAAGAAGAGAAACCTAAAAAAGAAGTAAATGTAGAAATTCAAAAAACAAATGACGATAACACTCAAGAAAAATTAAGTGCTCAATTAAAAGAAGAAGCTACTAAAGCTGATTTTGTTGAATTAAATGTTGATAATCCACCTAATGGTAAAAAAGTATTTATTGACGGAGAAGTAAGTTCACTTATAAAAGATGATTTTGTAAGTGAGTTCATTTTAACCTCAAAAGAAAATGACGGTTATGGAATGTATAAAATTAAATTGCTTGACTCTACTGATCAAGACTTTAACGAGGGTGATCAGGTAAGAATTTACGGAGGAGTTTCGGGTAAAGATGACACAGGCACCCCTGAAATATTAGCGAGTATATTAGAAAAGAAATAAAAATAGCCCTCTCAAATGAGAAAGGGCTATTTTATTAGAATGAACCTTTATTTAATCCACGTTGGAGTTCTTTAACTACTACTGAAGGTCTGCTTAAAGATCCATCTTGAACAGTGCCAAGGTGTTTTTGTAAAGCCTTAATAGTGTTTTTACCAAGTAACCCATCAGCTTTAGAGCCAACTTTTTTCTGTAAGGCTTTCACCATCGTGCTACCTTTTTTACCATTTCCGAAATCGATTGTTGTTCCGTAAAATGCTGTTGTAACACTGTTGCGAGTCTGGTCGCTAATGATGCCATCTATTGGTGTACCTAATGCCTTTTGCAGCGCTTTAGTTGTTGAGTTACCCCATTTACCATCTACGGTTAAATTAGCTTTAGGTTTTGATTTTGATGGCTTAGAATCAACCTTTTTCCCAAATGTGTCTGTTCCATAACCTTCATAATTATATTGAAGGTGTGGCTTATCGATAAAACTTTTCCAATCTCCACCCCATTCAAAACCAAGGCGCTTAGCTTCTTTAAGGGCTTTTTTTACATCGGCTGCACCATATCCATTCCAAAGTGTTTCACCTTTTGCATTTACAGGAACAAAATCCAAAGCCTGTCCTACCAAATGATAAGAACGCATAGTTTGAGAAGTACCTTTATTAACATTCTCACGTTGCTTTGCTTCTGATCTGATCGTTTCATAGATAAGGATATTTATATTATCTTTTTCTAGGTACTCATGCCATTGAATAGCTTTTGCTTTAGTGTTATCTGCAAGTTTAGCAATGTTGTTCAAGTTTCTTTCTTTATAAATTAATCCCATTTTTATCACTCCTTAAAATAATTAAAGCCATCCTAATTGGATGACTTAGTAACCCCTGTTCGTTTCGCACCTAATTCAAATAAGCCAGTTGCTGATAACCCTGCTAATCCACCTGACCAAATCCTTAATACCAAATCAAGGTCAGTAAATGGTGTAGCGATTACACCAATAACAAGCCCAATAACTACTGCTATAAGTGGTAAATAGTTCTTTTTAACACTGAAAGTACGTTTTACTAGCTCAACTACAGCGAGAATAATCGGGAGCAAAACTGTTGAAAAAATTAAAATTTCTTCCATTTATAACACCTCTTTTATTTTGTTAAAGCTTCTACTATTATGTAGATTAAGCCACCCGAACCTAATAGAATAAATCCTAGCTTCCAGAATTGCTCCTGGGAAAACTTTTTACCATTAAGCACATGGTCGAGTAACTTTTGAGTCATCTCTTGTTGTTTACCAGATTCCTTAAGCACAGTCATTTCAGTTTCTGTTAATTTATTTCTGATTTCGCTATTTAGCTTCTCTTGTTCGAGTCGATACTGTTCGAGTGATTGTATCCTGTTTTCATGATCATCAACTCTGTTATTAATGTCCACTCATCTCTCGACTCCTTTCTGTTTTCATTAAAATAAAAAAGACCATCCAATAGGACAGTCAGTTATTTTGTATTTAGTTTTTAGTGTTCTTCAAGGATTTCGTTCATCTCTTCTATTTGAAAAGATAATAATTTCATATAGTTGTCATATTCATCTGAATCCATTGTCTCGTTATAACTGGCATCTAATGCGACTTCATACATACTAATAGTTTCTAAGACATTTTCTTTTAGCTTTTGTGCATTTTCATATTCAACTGACTCTGACAAAATTTTAACCTCAGCTTCTTCAAATTGATTATTGAGGTCAATATTTCTATCGAATCCTTCATTGACTTTCCACTCACTAAGTTCTAATTCATTTGTGAAACTGGTGTAGTCAGTAAAATAATCAGCAGTCTCTTTTATTAGGGGGATATATGCTTCGTCTAAAACTGCTCTGAAGTTACTGAATTCTTTATAGTCTTTATAGAACTTAATCCCAAACAAGCTAATACCCACAACTAAAATAGCCAAAATTGCAATAGTCGCTTTTCTCTTCATTGGCTTTATTCTCCTCTAGTCTTTACAATTATGTTAAATTCCGAGATTAATACTACCATATTTTCGATAAATAGGAAATAAGTAATTGTATTTTAGTCCTATTTAGCTGACGTCATTGGTAAGAACACCTTATATTTACCGCACAAAATGTTCCAAGGTTTGGTAATCAGCTTATTTTCAAACCCAGTTCTTTACCTGTTGCAATCATCAAACTATTGAGAACTAGTTTATCGGGTCTTAGAAAATTATGATAATACTCTTGATTATTTTTTTGTAATTGATAAATCAGTTCTTTATTGTTAAATAACCTTGTAGTCTGTTTAACACATTCTTCAACCGTAGTAAATTCTAAATAATTTTTATCTTGCGAGAAATCCCCTGTAACTTCATAATGTAATTTTTCAGATACTATTGCCTTGCTTGCAGCAATATATTCTCCAAGTTTCCAACCATTTGATTTGTGTAGACCTATTGTTGATATGCAAATATCAGAGTTCTTTACTAATCTCATAAAATTCATTCTGTTTGTTATAGATTCATCCAATAAACAATCTGGATAATTTTGTTTAGCAAAATCTCTAATTGAAAATCCCCCTATAAAATTATTTCCATATTCCTTTTTTAAACCTCTAATACACTCTGCTCTAAAATTATCAATTTCAAATGTCTCATTAAAATCAAGACCATCCTCATTACTCCAAGTTCGAGTTATAAATAATATCATGGGACTCGAATCAATCTTTCTTGGTAGGAATTCAAAATCATCCACATAAAAATTTTGATGATAATTCTTTCCTAATATTTCTTTTGTGTACCATTTCAATTGACTAATTAAGCTTTGATCCACTGGTTTATCTAGTATATTACCTTTTGTAGTTACATGATAATTAAAACCTATGGGATAAATATTGTAGTTATATTGACTATGATAGCTCTCATTAAAACTTCTCTTGAAATAGAAATCTGCATTTTTAGCATATTCCCTTACTATTTGTTGATCAAATACATACCCATCTGCCATGTCGTAAAGTATGTTCATTTTATTATTTAAGATAACTTCAACAATACCTGTAAATGGATGTTTATTTGTTCTGTTAATTTCTAAATCAATTATCCCTTTGTTTTTCAACATCATGAATCCAGTAACTATTTGACTAATGTGGCCTTCATCTTTTTTATTCGAAAGATTCAATTTACATATTAATTTCATCAGAGTTCACACGCCCTTTACAAAGAATATATTGTTCTTTATAAAGATTATAAACTATTAATTCCTAAATAGTTTAAGGAAAAGAACTAAAAAACACCATAATAATATGCTTCTTTTTTTCAATAATAGTTTTTATTTTATTTCAGCGATTTATCCATGTTTCCCAATTGTGGAATCTTCTTTTTCGCTTCTCTTTTAGAATTGGCTTTTACTATAGTTCACGTAATTCCTTCTTTGTAAATTGTTCCTACTGAATATAATTTCAACTTTTAACTGAATCCAGATTTAACATCCTGAAATAACTGCTTTGAAATGTATATGTGATTTTATCCTTAGGTCAATTGTTTATTTGATTGACAAATGGATCGCCATTTTTAAACAAAATAAAAAAAGCCTTACTTGGCTTCTACAGTAACTTCTTTTTCTTTTTTTAAGATTTCTAATTGAGCATGGGCTAAATCTAAATCAAGAGTCAGATTCGCAATACGGTTGCTTAATTTAGATATGGTGCTTAATAATACTTTTTCTAATTCTGTTTGCTGGTTTTCATTTGATTTATTCATTATTCCACTCCTTTTAATTCATTTAATTCAGCTTTTAAATTAGCTATTTCAGCTTTCAATTCTTCAATCTCACTTACATTGATTTCGTTATTGTAGATTATATTTCTAATTTCATCATTGTTCTCTTGGGTATTTTTAACGACATACATCAACAGCTTTGATGTATTTATTGACTTAAAATCTTCCGCTGCGACCTGATCTGACCATTCTGCAATCAATCCAATCTGATGATTAGATTTTTCATAATCCCAGTTAAAATAAAATTCTTGAACTTGTAGAGAATCTACTACATCTCGTCCACTTCTATTCATTGGAGTTATGTCTGTTTTATAGGTGTATGAAGACGATTGATCAAACGCACTTGCTTCAACAGGGCGAAAACTATCTGTAGTTCCAGTTCTTGTTACTCTTAATGAACCATTCGAAGAAGGTCTAGCATAAATATGTGTGCTGTTTGTGGAAGGATTTACATCTAAATAATCTCCTTTAAACCCTTCAGCTCTTAATGGCCTCCACACAATTGGATTATTATTAGTCATACCTAAAGAGGTAACATAAACCTCACTATTAACACCGAGGTAAAGATTGTTTCCTGCATTATTACCAATTCCATCAAAGAAACCTTTATACCCTCTTACATTTCGATATATAGGATTATTTGAAGAACCATCTACATAACCTTTATTAACAAATCGAGTTTCATTGTCGGATCCAATATAAGCGTTGGTTGAAGTTGTATTAAATCCCATTCCAAAAAGTATAGCAGCTCGTAAATTACGATACACAACTGATCCATCTTCTTGAGTAAAGCCGGAACTTGTTATTCTAACTTCTCTGTCTGTACCGATATATCCATTAAACCCAGGTCCAAAACGTAGTCCTTGCGCTCTAATCGGTCTATAACTATAGTTTTCTGCAACACCATCAGATGGAATACTATTAACATCAACTATACGTGCTTCATTGTGCTCATCAGGAGCTAAATAAACATTTGAATTACTTGTACCTAGTGCTGCACTGGTCACTAGTAATCGATCAGCTTGGAAACGTATATCTCCTCCATCATTATAGCCGTATAATCCATTAGGACTTAAATACACATACCTCCCATTATTTTGCCTTAGTCGGATATTACCACCGGTGATGTCTAACTGTGTAAGGCCATCGCTAGACCGAAATTGAGACCCATAAATATCAATACCTCGAATAGCTCCTACAGTAATTGCATCAGCGACAATACCTTCATAAGTGATGGCAGAACGATAGGTTTTCCCTCCATCTCGACTAAATCCTAAACCATCAGTATTGAACCTCATATATCCGTTAGGGTTGCTTTGATTAATACCTATGATTTCTCCAGGTAAATACCTAAACAAACTATCCTGATTTCCATTTATAATGTCAGATGCTCTTATAATTGCGTCAGGTAGCCAATCTGTTTGTATCTTTTTCTTTCCGCTTAAAATATCTTGAAAGTCTTTAAGGGTATCGTATTGTTGAGTTTTATACCTACTTGCTATCCCCTCATTACCTAAGACATATTTAACATCAACTCTGTTTCCTTCCCAATCAAAGGTCTCGTCCACTTCCATAACTCTAACTTGTTGATTTAGGTTTAACTTACTTACATAGAGCCAAACTCTATCTCCTTCATCTAGAACATACTCTGGATAGCCATTGTTAGTGAGATCAACAGCATCTATTTCCGTTGAAACATTATAACTATTTTCAACTTGATTTCTTGCTGCTGCTGTTAAAGATTCGGAATCTTTGTAATTACCATCTTTTATGGCTGGACCTTCAATCCTTCCGTATTTAGTTATTAAAGGAGATTCATACTCTACTTCTAACTGGTATTCTGGTTCTTCTACCCCGTCACCTTCAGGCAAATCACCAAATCCTTTTGTCCAAGTATGAAAGCCACTTGCATCAACATTAACGCTAACATTCTTAATGTTTAAATCTTCATGTAACATCACATCCTTGTCACTACCTATTTGGTCATAAATATATACGTTATTACCACGAACTATATATTCACAATTAAAACGGTCAATTCCATATAAGAATCTTTCGGTTTTACTTTGATTATCTTGATATGAGAAAGTGTTGGACAATAGATTGCTTACTAGAAAAAAGTTATATCCTGTACCTTGAAATAAGGTTTCAAAATAAGTACCAGGAGTAAATGACTTATCTTCCACTTTATCCTGCATATAAAATCCATTTAAGTCCACGAAAAAACTTAATACAGCTGTAATTCCTATCGAGATATATTCTCCATCTGCTGCATATCCAGGATTAGTAATCGTATACCATTCACCATCAAATAAAATTTTCCATCCAAATTCGATTTTACTAATAAAATCCTCATTAATTTCAGCATAAACAAATGATATTGTTATTTCTCTTTGACCATTAACCCTTCTTTTTCGATTAACTTGTGCTATTGCGGGATATTCCTTTGATGATAAATCTTTCACTATAATAGCTGTTTGTCCATACATGAATATCACCTCCTTCAAATAAGAAAAGCACCTCAAATTGAGATGCTTTACTGCGCAGTTTGTTCCTGCTGCTCGGTTAATTTGTAATCTCGGATACCTTGATAATTGATCCTAAATGTTTCGTTTGATGCTTCGCTTCCTTTTTTGATTCTGCTTCTATAGTCGTCCATGTAATACCTTCTTTGTTCATTGTACCGACAGCAAATAGTTTCATTCTTCCACCTCTTTATAATGAACTTTTCGTTCTTTATAAAGATTATAATACGATCGTTCAATCGATACAAGAATTAATAATACTGCCTTAATGCTCCACAAACCAAACTCGCCACACGTTTTTTACCCTCGGCTGTCCAGTGCAATCCATCAGTTAAATAAGTGGTTTGATTTTTTTCGTTGTATCCCATATTGTGGTACATATCTATAACAGGAAGGTTGTAAAATTGCCCTATTGCTTTCACATCGTCCCCATAATCCTTTAACCCATTTCTCAATGTGGTTGCCGTTGTATCTGTCCATGCTCTTGGAGGTGTCATAAGGATTATTCGAAGATTAGGGACTCTGGTTAAAAGTCCTTCAATTAGAGTTTGATAAGCCCCTATAAACGTGTTAGTATCGAAGGCTGCCCCAACAGGCTGAATTGTTCCTCTCGTAGCGCTGTTCCCTTGGTCATTCGTACCACCCATGATGGTACACAATTCCGCTGTAGTGGATATATTATCTTTTTCAACCCACATCCCACCAGAACCGGACATTCTGCGCCCAGCAACGGCAGAGTTTGTAATGGTAGGTACAGGATATTGTTTTTGAACTTCTTTCCACCACGATTCTCCTTGTGTTAGACTGTCGCCAATCAAGAACCATTCACCAATGGAAATATCATTTTTGTTGTAGATTGTTCCACCCTTTGCTCCAATTAAATGAACTGGATAAGCAAAAGGGAAAATGGAAGTATTCATAATTCCAAAAAGAACAATGCCCGTGTAATTGCCGATATTCGCTACTGTTACTAACTCGATGGTGTTACTTTTATAGCAAACATAATAAAAAGTCGAAGTACTCATTTCAGCAGAGAAGGTTTTGGTTCCCGCTGCTAGGGTGAAGGCTGCGTTAGTTGTCCAAAGATTCCACGTAGTGAAAGCTATTATTTTGGCTGTAAAATCCACAGTAAAACGTACATTACCTCCAACAACCAAGTTGGAAGCTGTAACTACGTTATTCGTACCACCACTTGAACCTGCGTTCGAAATTGCCTGATCCATTTCAGAAAGCTTAGTTTTAAGCGTTTTGCTTGAATCAACGTATACCGCTTCTGAAACAGAGACGGGATAAACATATTGGTTATTATTATCTTTTAACTTTTTTAATTTTCCTTGCATGTTTTATCCCTCCTTATTTCAATGCCTCATAGTTTTGTGTTAATTCAGCAGTTGTTAATGCACGGTTGTAATAAGCTACATTCTTAAACAACCCTGCTTTTCCGCTTTGACCGATCTTTAATGTTTGCGCTGAAACTTGCCTTACTATATCTGTGGTTAGGATGGACGTTGATGCAACTTGCACATTATCAACATGAATCGTCAATGCTGTTCCTTGACGTTTAAAAGCAAGATGATAATATTTTGTTTTATCGGTGTATGCTGAGGTTGTCGCTTGCGGATTCCACGCGGTTGTTCCGTCTGCTTTTGTTCCGTATAGATTCCCTAAAATAGTATCATTCCATGCCCATTCAAACTTCATGACGTTATCGCTTGCGCCTACTAAGAATCTACTTACCAATAAATTTCCTGCATTTGAGCCGGAAATTACAGGTTGAAAAGTAACCGATAGGGTAAATTCTTCGGTATCGTTAAAATAAGTTTCAGGGTCAGTAATGATTTCTCCGTTTGTTATTCCACTATTTTTAAAGAATATTAACGAAACATCCTGAACATGATTTCCACTAGGTGCTGATTCCTTTATATAAGTTACTGACTGAACAATTGAAGGATTCCCAGCTGTATCCACCGCATAAACCTTAACTGTAGTTGTAGCTGTCAACGTAACTGTAGAAGAATATTGTACCCGTGTTCCAGATGTAACCGGATCGCTGCCATCCACGGTATACCAAATGGTTCCCGTTTCGTTTATGCTCATGTTCACCTTCTGCGTATCGCTAAAGGTTGCCGCAGGTGTAATCGTCAATACAGGTGGTGTCGTATCTGCCGGTGTCTGCCCTGATGTATCAAGCGTATAAGTAACAGTCTGAACCGATGAATTGTTACCTGTCGTATCTCGTGCAAATGCTTTGAGCGTGGTGGTTGCGGTAACGGATAAGGGAGCCGTGTACTTAGTGCTGCTTGTTGTAGGTGTCGAGCCGTTTAGCGTATAAAATATATCGGCTGTTTCATTGACGGATATAAAAACGGTTTTAGTCCCTGTGAAGGGCCCTCCCGCTGTGATCGTGAGAACTGGAGCAGTCGTGTCAGCTGGCGGTGGAGTGTCGGTGTCAATAATAACAGACTCTCCACCAAGCCAATCCTCGAATAAAATTACATTCGAAGGAGCGCCTCCGCCTTCGATAGCCATTACGTTTAGCTTGTCATTAAGCGTTGGATAAGTTCCTTTTGCAACGGTAATTTCTTGGGAAGTTTCTGCTAACTGTGCGGAAAGCCGACTGTTAACTTCTGTTATTATTTCTCCTGATTGTTGAATATCTTCATTTGCTTTCTTTATATTATTATTTAATTCTGCGAAATTATGGTTGAGTTTATTACGTCCATCATCACTTAATGGATTATTTATACTGTATATAGTCATTTGATGTACCTCCTTTTTTAGTAATATTTAAACCTAAAGTCAAAAGTGATGAGGAATTTTGATATTCCTTCAACATTAAAAATGTTATCTCCACTTAAAATAACTGGAAAGTAACGATTAGTTCTTTCTAGGATTGATGTTTCATTCAGTGAAATATAATGCCCGTTAAGAATAATTTTTGCTCCGCTATTTAATGTCCAATTAGATTGCTTATTTGGGTTATACTCAAAACGTTTCCCGATTGCATCTCTTAGAAGAAAATTATTAACTGTCTCTTTCACTTCTATGGTAATTATGCAATGGTTTTTTTCTTGAATTGTTTTAATTGGGACAGAACCAGCATTGTACAAAGTAAATGAGCTACTACTAAATTCATAATTTAACTTGTTAGGTTCAACATCCAAACCCATTCCAAATGACCAATTACCATCAAAATTAATTCCTTTTTGTAAATCAGTACTTTTGAATCGACTGATCCAATATGGTTGCCCAATTATTTTTAACGGAATATCAGCGATAGAATAAGTCTGGCTATTTGGGATTCGGTCAAATTGATAAGAATCAACAACCCTAACCAACATCAGTTTGTTTCCTTGGGTATTCTCCGTGATGTAAAACGAACCTAATTGTTTAAAAAAAGCAAAAACACGATCTCTTTTCAATCGAAAATCTGTCTTGTCTTTCGCTTTTATTCTCGCACTAATATTCATATCTCGACTCGCATCACGAAAACCAGTTTGAATACTTCCTGATAATCCCTGTACATTGTGTTCTGTAACCTCTTGTGCAACAGAAGAAATATTTAGATCTAGTCCTCTTAACCCGTATCCGAGATCATCGATGGGAAGGGGTATTTCTTCAAATTGCTCATTAAAAATTTTAAACATTAAACTGGTGCCACCCTTCCCTTAAAGATTGAATGTTTAGCTTGTTCATTAGCATTATATTTATCGTAAGCTCTACCTATATCCCTTTCTGATAAAACTGGTTTACATTCAATGCTTCGGCTGCTTTGTAATAGTGACATTAAAATTTGATTTTGTTCTAGAACAGCATTCAGCAATTCATTACTTTCGTTTGTATGTGTCCCCACACCAGATAACTGATTAGGACGTTTATTTCCTTGAATCTTTTTACCTGCTAATGCTAACAGTTTCATTGCTGCTGTTCTTTTGCTTGGGTCAGTAGGTATTACATACTCTGGGTAGCCTCCATCAGCTAACTCATACAAACCATGAGTGTTAATTAGTCCACCTGTTTTAAATGCGTTTAATGGATTCAGTCTCACACCATTTTTACGTAACTCATAATGGACATGTGGGCCCGTACTGTTACCTGTGCTTCCAACTAATCCTAATGCTGTTCCTCGTTTTACAGATTGGCCAACTGAAGCTAAGATACGACTCATATGAGCATAGTAATGTTCAAATGCGCCTTGTTTTACTTTGACAAGATTACCAAATCCACCGTTAAAACCATTAGATGCATAAGATACTACACCAGCAGTCTGAGATGGTATTGGTGTACCAGTTGGTGCTGCATAGTCAACTCCACCATGTAATTTCCCCCATCTTTGACCGAAAGGAGATGTGAAAGTAAACCCTGGAAAACTCAACTTACCTGGCACTCCTAAATCTTGCTCTGCTTTGGCAAACATCGATTTAACATAATCAATAGCATTATCTTTAACCATGTTAAAACCACCACGAGCAATCTTACCAACGACATTTGTATTGTCTGGTTTGACTATTCCTAGTGTGTCTAGAGCAATATTTAAGATTTTTGAAGGGTTAGTTGCATAATCCCATATATTTAAAGCAACATCTTTAATTTTATTGATTGCACCACTTATCATTCCACCTGTACCATGAGCATATTTAGGTACATCACCAAGTAATGATTTTGTCTCTTTTGCTGATAATACTTGTGAACCTTTAGGTAAATTCAATAAAGTGTCTTTTGATGGACTCAGCATGGATTTACCATCTGGAGTAGTTATTAACTCTCTACCTGCATTAGAGCCTTTACCATCACCAACGATAGCTAGGCCACCTTTATGACCTTCGGTTCCGTGAGCATATTTAGGTACTTCCCATTCGCTTATGCGTGTTTTAACGCTGAGTTTACCTAATACCCAGTTGACACCACCAATAACACCATTAACTCCCTTACCTAGACCTTCAGCCATTTTATTAGCAACTGATTTTACTCCATCACTAACTTTCCCTGCCATTTTCTTGATACCGCTACCCATTTTTCCAGGTAAAGCCTTAGCACCATCAATTAATTTATTGAAGTTTTTAAGCCCCTCATCTTTGAAACTAGTAAACCAATCCTTTGCTTTACCTACAAAACTCTTAATTCCACCTATTGCAGAATCCCATCCACCTTTTAGTTTTGAACCAAAAGTTTTAACGAATCCCCCAATACCTTTGACAATACGACCAATAAAATATAGCTGAATAAGATTCCATACTAATTCTACAGCGCCAGAAAATATTTGCTTGACACCTTCCCACATCTTTTTAAAATCACCTGTAAATAAACCAGAAAAAACTTTCACCACACCCATAATAATATTAAGTGCTCCTGTTATTACACCTTTAATATTTGTCCATACTGATTGGATAATCGAAAGAATAAAAGGCATCACAAATTGGATGACTGGTAAAATACCTTTTTCAAAAATAAATTTTATAAATTTATAGATGTTTTCCAGTGCAGAGACAATTGAATTTTTATTTTCCTCCCAGAAACCTTTGATAACAGCTAACTGTTCTTTAAAAAAAGATACAACAGCATCAATTGCTGGTTTCAACATCTCAAGCAAGTCTTTACCTAGTTTTTTAAGGTTACCTAAAAGATTGCTTATGCCCAACCTAAAAGTATCAGAATTTTTATAGAGTGTTATAAAACCAGTGCCTAACAAGGTTAATATCCCTATAACAATACCCACCGGTCCGATAAATGCCATTAACCCTAACCTAAGCACTTTAAACAATCCTCCTGCTCTACCTATTGCAGATAGTACAGGTGCAAAACCAGAAACGATGTTACCCAACAAAGCTAAAAAGACTCCACCAAATCCGATAATCGGGCCGAGTGCCATAGCTAAACCTGTAAATTTAATAATAGTTTTTTGTGTTTCGCCATCTAGATTATTAAATTTATCAACGATACCTGTTATAGCTTCAGTGATTTTAGTTGCAATTGGAGTTAAAGTAGTACCTAACTTAGACACAGACTCTTCAAATTTGAAACTAGCTTCACGAGATTTAACAAGCTCTTCGTTGTTTTTACGATAAGCTTCGTTTACATCTGCCAACCCTAATTTTGAAAGTTGTTGTAAAACATAATCTTCCTCTTTACCACTTTTGATAGACTTAGATAGTCCTTTATTAAACTTTTCTAAATCGACTCCAGAACGCTCAAGCATCTCTGCAAAAGGCCCGATTGCTGCTCCAGTTGCCAATGTCTCTTGCAAACCATCTGCCAAACCTTCAATTTTCAAAGTGTCAGAAAACTTGATAGCTGCCCCTGATAAAGCATCCATAGTTTTAATCAATCCGCCTTCACTAAGATCAGTAGCTAACAAGTTTGACACTGCTTCAACGTTGGAGTCAGTTTCATCTGAAATACCTGAAAGACGTTCCATCGCTTCTCTGGCGAAGTCGACACCTTTTCCAGCTTCTTGAGCATTTGTTTCCAGGCGAGCCATGTCACCTCTAAACTCTTCGGTGCCTTTCGTTACAGCTGCGAATCCTGCTACTAGTGGTGCAGTGATAGACATAGACAAATTTTGACCTAAACCTTTTAAACCATTGCCTATTCCACTAATCCTTCTTCCTGATGTTTCCGCTGAGTCTCCTAGCCTTGTCCATCCACTCGCTGCTATCCTCTGCTCTTCCTGCATCCGTGATAATTCTGAAGTATTACGTTCGATACTTCTATTTAAATTATTTAATGCAGCAACTTCTTGGTTGTAGGCTTGAGCAGCTTTTTCAGCTTCACTTGAGCCCTCACCATGTTGCTCAACCATCTTTTGATACCTTTTTCGAGCTTGATCAGTAATCTGACTTTGTACTTGTAACTTACGATTTAATCCATCGATTACAGTTTGATATTTATTTACTGACCTTTCGGCTCGATCAAAACTTGAAAGGTTGGCATTCATCTCGCTGTTGACAGTTTTCAACTTTGATTTAAGGTTTGTTAATCCACTGTCGATTCCCATGGTGTTTAAACCTAAATCAATTGATAAACCTCTAATCCTATCTTGCATGAGTTTACCTCCTTTCCGCTAAAATAAAAAATATTCATCAATTACCACCGAAGGCAGCGATCAATGAATCTTTTTGGGTTGGTTTGTTTTTGTCTTCTAGAATTTGAATAATGAAATGAAAAGGCATATCTAAAATTTGATTAATATCTTTACCAGATTCCATTAGTTCTCTTATTAACGTATCCAAATATTCCTTTTGCTTTGTTGGAGTAAAATCCTCATCTCCTAATGTTTCTTCGCCAGGAACTTTTTTGTTTCATCACTTTGTTTCCCTTGTGCGATAAAAGTAATTTGATTCTCCAACGTTGATATTGCTTCTGGTGCATGTAGTCCATTTAGTAAATCTTCTTTACTAAATTGATTACCATAAATTCTGTTAGTCACAAATTCTAACAATTCGTCAAACTGAGCTTTCTCGGATTCGAATTTGTTTTTTACCATTTTTTCATTTAAATCTACCGCTTCATAGACAATTGAAAATGGAATAAAGTTAGGTGTGAAATATTTCTTTATCTCATATTCCCCGTCTTCTCGTACACCTGTTACTAGTTCAATCATATTTCGTTTAAAAGTTGCCATATTATCTTCTCCTTAGTTCATTAATTTTCTTTTAATTATGCGCATAATTAAAAGAGCAAGCATTACGCTTGCTCTTTGATTAGAGGAATCCCTCTCTTGTTGTTGCTAGTAGTCAATTCTTCAATTCTTTCTTTAGTTACTTTTTTACTCGCTGGCCTTGGATATGGTTTATCTTTTTTATAAACCTTGTTATTATCTTCCAAGTCTGTAAAACCAACCAAAACTGTATATCTAGGTTTTTTATTGCTCATATATTAAGCTCCTTCTGGTGTAGTAATGGCTGTTGGATACGCAACACCAAAAATAGCTTGAAACAGAGCATCTCTTTTTTCGGTTTCACCTTTGACATCTAATCCAAAAATTACTGATTTCTCTTCGTCAAATCCAACAATATGACGATCCATAAATTCTGCTGTGATTTCATCTGAAGTAAACTCAACCCCGCCACCTTTCGTCTGACCACCAATGTTAGGTCTTAAAAAGATTCCCTTTGGTAAACCTACCCACTCTTTTGCTCCATTTGAATGAGTTTTAGCAAATACGCACGCTACATATGGAGGTGTATCGTTAGATCCATAAGCGTATAATCCATTCGATTGAGTCTCTAACCCAAATAAAACTCTACGATCTTCAGCAGGTATCTTGTGGAATGTAGACGACACAGTGATATTCCCTGCGGATGTTGCCATTTCCATTGTTTTGTTATCTCCATAAGCTCTTACAATTTCTTGTGGCATTTCGATATCTATATTTTGTAAACCTGGCAACCTAGTAATAACACCTTCAATAATGCTGACACCTGTTTCATCTAATTTGGCATAATAAAACTCGTCTATACCTGTGCTTGCTTTATACATTTTTTCCATTTTCATTCTCCTTTTTTAATTAAATAAAAAAGACACTAATTGATAGTGTCTAAATCGTCACGATATAAGTTGCCTCTATATCGTCTTGCATCTCGATAAATTTTTTCATCGTATTCGTTGATCCCACCATTTTGTATAAAACCAATATCCCATAAGATATTACCAACTCGTTTAGCTATTTGTTCTGTTTGTTTTCTATCTTTTGACCAAACCTCAACTTGCAGTAAAAAATCGTAACTAAGATAAGTATTATCAGCAAGTGTGCTTGGAGTAGGGACATCTAATGGTTGCAATACAATAAAAGGGTTAGTTACGTCACCTGTTTCAGGATATTCGTAAAATTTAATCCTTCCTTTTACGTGAGTGATGATGAAATCATCTTCGATTAGATGACGATAAACTTTATCTAAAATCTCCATTATAAACCCTTCTTCAACTCTTCTTTGATTACCTTACTATAGGCTTTCTCTGACAATTTTAACGCTCTTGCAACTGCACCTTTACCTCTTGGATTAGGGTTTTTAATTGTTCCCCATTCATTTAAATGAATAATTCGGTAACGATCATGTTCGCCTCTCCATAAAACTTTAATTGTTCTTTCACCATTTTTTATTTCTGGGTCACCTATAGTAATCTCTTTAATAGATTCACCCTTATCCTCAAAAGACTCAAATTGTCTACGTAGCTCTCTCACAAACACCTGAGCGCCACGTAATAAAGCTTTATCGCTAATCCTTTTAAATTCAGATCCGTTTAATTTCTGTTGGATTTCTTTTATAATTCTTGTGTTTCCTCTGATATTTACACTCATATCTCAGTCAACCTACCTATGATAATTATAAAATCTTTATTAGCTAAATCAGGTTTGACACTCTCAATATTGTAATACCTTGGCTCATTACCGTTTTTATAATAAACTGATTCGATTGTAAAGTAGTCCTCGTTGGATGGTACATATTCACCTTGGGTGTCTCTAATTTTAATAGTTAAATCAGTTAATGTACCGTTCGCTTTAGCTACTTCAATATCTTTCATCCAAACAGTGTCCACACTGCAAAAAGCGTTAAATATTACTTCCTTTTTCCTTTCACCAGGCTCTGGGCCATCATTAGGTGTGAACCTATAAAAAGTTATAGGAGTGTTTAAATTTCCTGATGTTGTTCGAGGTGATTTATAATTAAACTTCATTCTTCATCACCTTCAAAGTTAGCTAAGTCAAACCCCAGACTATGTATTTGTGATAAAAAGTTGTCTTCAAAGAATTCAACCGCATCATTATAGGAGTATCGTGCTCTTTCCATTACGAGCTCCTTGCCCAATAAATTCTGATTGATATCAAACTCACCACATTTATCAATCAGGTAAGCATAAGAAAAGGACAACAACCTTTTAAGATTATTGTCCTCTGAGCTATGAGAAATCCTCATTCTTTCTTTAAATTCTGTTAGTAATTCAGTAGTGATGGTCATTTAGCCACCTCCTAATTATGCCCCTTCTGGGACTTCAGGAGATGAAATTCCATCTTCGATTGCCAAATCATAAACAAGTGCAGCATTATTGTCTAATGGTTTACCAGTAGCAAACTGTTTAATAGTGTATAATGTAGCATCTTCCATAGCAAATGTTTCTGTATATTTGTTGAGTTTATACCCACCTGCAATTGCGGCAAGATATTGACCCTTAACAAAGAAAATCACTTTGCCTTCTGGAACAAATTCACTTTCAGCAATCGTAGGATTAAATGGTAAATTAGTTACATAAACACCATTTGCATTTTGAACAGTTGCTGATGCCTGAATATCAAAATTGTCAAAAGGATTCACAACCATAACCACTTTACCTGCAACTTTACGGGCTTTTCCTTTCTCATTAGCAGATAGCTTCTTAATTACATTTTTCAATTCAACAATCGTTTTACGCCCTGGTTCAAATGTCAAGGTTCCTGAAGAAGCTTTATCAGGATATACTCCGTTTTGTACTGCCCCGTTAAGGTCTTTAATCAAGCCAATAGGCTCATCTTTCCCTGTGCCTAATACAAAACCTCTTTCTAGTCCAACAGAAATAAGTTCAACTGTAACAACACGTGAGTATCTTTCAACCCATTTCGGCCCGAGTTCCAACATATCATTCGGCATAACAAGAAATCCAGTTAACTTATTTTGAGTAATCTTTTCTTCGTCAAAGTTTGTTGAAATTTGACCTGCGATACCGCCCATTAATTTACCCCATACTGCGCTTCCAGATGGATCAGATGTGATAATCCTTGTTACTGCTCCTAAATCTTGTAATCCAAGCTCTGATAACAATGGATGTTCGGTAGTTAAATCTTCAAAAATTCTTTCTTGAGTTGATTCTGGTAGGATGGATTCGTCATCAAATCCACCTTTGTCAATCACATTCTGAAAGAATCTTGTTTCTTCCGATGTTAAGACATGTTGTCCTCTGTTTTGCAGAATAGATCGATCCATCATCTCAGAATTCACTTCAGAACGAATTGAATTTGACACTTCTGTTTGTAATGCTTCTAAATAAGTTTCTAATGCTTTGGTTTGTTCTTGTTCAGTTCCACCGTTTAATGAGTCAGCAAAAGCTTTCTTTGCATTTTTAAAGTCGTCTGTTTTGTTAAATTTAATAGTCATATTTATTTACCATCCTTTTATTATAAATTTAAAAAGAGCTTACTCAGATTCTGTTTTTTAACAACAGGTTCCTGAATAGGCTCTTTTGGTTCGATTTTATTTTTCAGTTGTTTTAATTCATTTTGGAGATTGTTGATTGTTGCTTTTAGTTCATTTACTACTTCATTGTCTAACGCTTCATCTTCTATTTTATCGGCTAAACCAGCATCAATCGCTTCAGATGCAGTAAGCCAAGTTTCTTTAACAATCTTTTCATCAATTTCTTCTCTTGTTCCTGTGAAGCGAGTCATATAAATATCAGCGATAGATTTATCGATACTTTCCAATGCATTAAGAGTTTTTGTGATATCTGTTTTAGTGCCATAAGCATAGGTAGAGCCTTCATGTATCATCATTATTGACCCAGTATTCATGATGATTTTATCGCCAGACATTGCGATAATAGAAGCAGCACTAGCAGCGATACCATCAATATGTATTGTTACATTAGCTTCGTGATTTTTTAAGATATTATAGATACTAATACCGTCAAATACATCTCCACCATAAGAGTTAATATGTACTTCAATATTGTTTGTAGTGATATCTTTTAATGTAGACTCAACACTTTTAGCTGTGATTGAATCATACCACCAGGACTCCCCAATGTCCCCATACATAGTAAGTTTTGTTACATCTTCACTTACAGCTTCAGCCTTAAATACCTTTTCGATTTCAGGTAGTTTATTATACTTTTCATTTTTAAATCTTTTCACTTTCTCCTTCACCCCCTTTCATCATATCAATTAACTCTTGATAGTTTTTAGTAATAAAATACATATCCATCATAGGATCATCCACCCTCTCTCTGCCTATTAATTCCAGTAAATCATTACCAGTAAATAAACCAGATGCTCTCAACTTATCTAGATTATTAGCTTCATCAAATACGTCAACCATATTTGGTCTCATAATCTCGACTCGTTTACCTTGTAGATAATCTGATTTACCAATAAACTTATGATTTAACTCATCTTTAAAAAGTTTTAAGATAGGGGATATACAACCACTGCTGTAGAGTGCTTTAATCTTTTCAACGTCTGTTACAGACCCATTTAGCATTCCAATTGGAATTCCTAATGCTTTAGCAACCTGCTCAATATAGCCTTCTAACGCTTTACCAACTTCATCTACACTTGAATTTGCTTTGTTCTCAATTTCGTTGTAGGCGACACCTTTTTGCAATGGAAATACAGCACTTGTTTTTTCTTCAAAACCCTTGACCAACTTTTTAACATAGTTTTGCATTTTCCCCATAGTTCCCTCAGACTTATCATTTACCTGAGACATGTCAAACGCTCCCCTAATTTGAGCTTTTCGAAATTGTGCTTTAAGCATCCAGCCAAATAAATCTCCATAGTCTGCAAACAAACTGTCTAAGATTGGTCTGATTTTTTCGTTGGAGTATTCAAAGTAGATAACTTCACTCGTCTTAAAATTACGAGTGACTTTATAGTCCCCTCTTACCACAACATCTTTAAATGTGTCATCAAGGTATTCATACTCAACTCGAGTAAAATCATCCGCTATTAATAAATCATCAGTGTCTGATTTGATAATTAAACACTCATTATCATAAATAAGTTTATAAATCACAGTTTGCCAGAAAAGTGTTGCTGCCTGATTAGGGTTGGGTCTAACATTCAACTTATAATAAAAGTCATCCTTTAAGACTTCCTTATTATCTTTTATATAAAACTCCGCTTGGCTAATTGTGCGAGCTATTGTGTTTATACAGACATCAATAGCAAACTTTTTAAGATACGCTCGATTAGCTAAATGCATCGGAAAGTCATCCATATCATAGATAAAAATCGCATCGGGATTTTCCCCTTTTGCTTCCCTAAAGTAATCTAACCAACTCATTTTGCACCTCCTTTCTAAAAATCGAAGTCGTCTAGGATGAAATCACCACTCGCATCATCTAATTCGTTTGCACGATACAGAGCATGAATAAAAGCCTGAAATCCATCGGTTTTACGTCTTACTTCTTCTTTTTTTAAAAACTGTTTTCCATTTTGAGTTTCCTTTACATAAACATTGTTTGTAAACCAACGCATCAATGGGTTATCGCCAAAGATGAATTTATGATTCGCAAATCCATCTTCCACTCTAGGCGCTAATAAGGGATGGATATTTGATGGTCTACGTATCTCTTCAACTTCAAAACCTTCTTCCTCTAAAAGAGGTCTGAGTATGTCAAGCTTATAATTGTCAGCAATAATCTTATCGACACCATATTCTTCACGCATTTCTACAAACCAATTGACTATATGCATAGGACTAAGAGATGGTTCATCGATTACTTTCATTAATCCGTCTTTTTCCCATTTCTTTATTGGTGCTTTCTTCTCGCTACCGAATTCATTGGCTGTATTTGAATAGCCATAATGGACATCACAGAAATGTTTAATCGCATATGTAAAAGATTTAAATGCATATTCATCACCTTTTTTAAATAAAAGCCCGCATGTTGCAAAGTCTCTAACACTACCAAAGTCCAATGATCCTATCGGCTTTGTGTCCAATTTAAAAAATGGCCTATTAGTTGCCATTATCTCTTCATATGAAGCAACTGAATTTTCCATATTGTCTTCAATGAAGTTCATGCGTTTTGTTACAAAAGCTGATCTTCCCGATGGATTGTGTGATAGTTTTTTATATTCCTTTTGCATTGTGTTAAATAATCTTTTGCCACGTTTATTTAATGGTTGTTGCAGTGCGGGATTAGCTTTTA
Source organism: Cytobacillus sp. FSL R5-0569 (assembly GCF_038007265.1). Taxonomy (NCBI): domain Bacteria; kingdom Bacillati; phylum Bacillota; class Bacilli; order Caryophanales; family Bacillaceae; genus Cytobacillus; species Cytobacillus sp. FSL R5-0569. The sequence goes on along the minus strand of NZ_JBBOWW010000001.1, from coordinate 2,059,911 downwards.
CCCAATTATCAGGATTATCCATTTCTTCTAGGTCATCCAACTCACAAATGTATGGGAATACACCAGCAAATTCAGTTAGGCCATTTAGGATATCTTCACATTCTCGATACTTTACATCAAAAAATCCTTCTCTAACAAATCCTTTTGTCCCAATGAAAAATTGTCTACCGCAGTCTACTTTACCGATACCACCTGAAAATACATCGACAATTTCACTCGTTTCCATTTCGTGGTATTCATCATAGATGACTGTACCTTCTCGCCCACCATCTTGAGAGCTAGCATTAGATGACTTATATTCAAATACTGATTGAGTGGATAATCCAGTGATACTACTTTTATAAGCTTCGAATTCTTCTTGTAAATCCTCATTTTCTTTTTTATTGATGACTCTAAAGCATTCCATAAAGCTTCTCTTTGCCTGCTTTTCTGAGTTGGCAACAATTGAAACATCATAAAAATCAATCCCATGTAAGGGACTAATAAAATAGTTGGCTAATGTGGAGATAAATCCGTTTTTACCACCACCTCGCCCCATATTGATAACAAATTCGTCAAAAACAAGTTCTTTATCTTCTTTTTTAAATAAAAAAATGAATGGGGTTATAAACTTCTCCCATTCATCTAATTCAAAGTACCATAATTCGCTAAATTCTATGTAATTTTCAATTTGTTTATTGTCAAAATAATAAAGATCATCTCTAGGTAATATATGTTTTTCAATCAAAGCAATTAATAGGATTCTTTTTTTATTTAATATAAGCTTGCCACATTTCCATTTTTTTATATAATCATCTATGTATTTATTTTGTAACATAAGCTATCCACGTAACAATTTAGATTTTCTATTTTTCTCTGGCTTTGGCAACAATTCCGTTAATTGCTTGATGATAGATTGATAGGTTTTATCTCGATTATCATAGTTTTCTACTATTGGTCTTTTGCGATCATATGGTATTTGATTTTCACTTTGCTTAAACTTTTCATACTCCCCATTTTCTAGGATGTCTTTCCAGTTGTCATCTAACAAAATTCTTAACCTTGCAGCTTGAGTGATTAACCCTTCTGTTACATCCAGTTGAATTTTCGGGATATCTTTAAATAATCCTTTTAACCTTTCAATCTCTGACCCAACTCTATTTTCCATGTCATCTATTCTATCGTTTAGCAAATAAAGTACAGACACATCCAACGCTTTTGCTATTTTTACCAAAACATCTAAACTTGGAGAGTTGTCCCCTCTTTCGATATTAGAGTAATAATTAGTTGATATACCTGCTTTTCTTGCAAATTCAACCTGTGTAAACCCTTTTTCTTTTCGTTTTTCACGCATTCTAAAACCAACTTTTTGCTTGTCCAAATTAATCACCTTCTTTCTGCACTATCCAGATGGGGGGAGGGGGTATATTTCGATGAGATAACTGCTAAATTGACCCCCCATACCGTTCCCTTGTATAGTATAGAAACGATTTTTATTGACCGGGGGTATCGACTGATAATCTTGTTAATGCTTCTACAAATTTATTTTCTTCTTTTTTTAATTTGGTTATTTCATCGGTTGTTTTACGAATGTTTGCTGCACACTCTAATAGGTCTTCTTCAAGATATCCTTTTAACTCTCTGACTCGTTCCAATCTTAGAGTCAATAACTCTTTAACCTGTTCCATCTATTCATCAACCTTTTTCACATAATTTAATATTGTTGGCATCCCACACTTGGTACACGTTCTTGCATCTGGACACTTATTATCCACTTGAATATAACTACAATTCTTATCAATACACTTATGTTTGGCACGCTTATACTTCATCTCTTCACCACATCTCATCATCCCACTTAGGCTTCTTTCTCTTCCATCCTTGAAATCTATTATGTTTGCGATTATGACACTTGATACAAAGCGCCTCTAGATTATCCATATCAATAGCTTCCTCGTATGTACAATCTTCTAAGTCCTTAATGTGATCTACATCTAATCGCTTATGCTTATCAGGATTGTGCTTATCTGTAAACACATTACCTTGTCGCTTACACTCTTGACATTCATAATTATCTCTCTCTAATACATCTTGTCTAACTCTAAGCCAATCCTTATTTCTTTTGTAGAAATTGACTCTTACTTCTTTTTGCTTAAAGTCCACGCAAATCAGACCCTATCAATAGCTTTACATAAATCCTGAAATACCGCATATTTATCAGCCATTTAATTCACCTAATACACTCTGTAAATCTTCATTAATTTTGCTTTTAATTTCACCATAACTTGGTAACTCACCATCATCACAATGGATTATAGTCTCACCTTTTAGATACGTATTACCTACTAATACTCCAAACTTAACGGATACATTCGTTAAAATAGTTGCTTCTACGCCACCATTACTATAAGCATCAACATACTCTGGATATATTCCTGTAATTTTTATCATTACTTAATCTCCCCTTTACAATAATAAAAAAATAAAAAAGAGTGTTACCATACTGGCAATAGCCAGCGATACACTCTTTAGTCTAAACTCTTCTTTTTCGTTATTCGCCAATGCAGCTACACTACTTAAAAACAAAATTACAATTAAAAAAATAATAAACGTTGTTAACACTGATAAAACACTCCCTTAAATTTCAATCCCTAAAATTCCTTCCACTAACAATAATACTATCGAAGCAGGATGAGTCTTATAGAAAACCTCCAAATGGGTGAAGAAATATTTATTATCCAAAAAATGTTCCACAATAAATGACCACATATTCCTATATACCATTAATTCCCACGATGCTATTCTAGTAAGGAAGGATTTATCCCCCTTTTTCCTTTGCAAATCTTTTTAACAGTTCCCCAAAGGAGCTGTTTTTCTTTACTATTAAAATAAAAAACCTCCAACGCAGGGGAAGGAGGGTCTTGATTATTATGGTCAATTCATGTCTAAATTGAATTGATCTAATAACTAATTAGTAATATGTAATTCTATTAATTTATCAGAGTCACTTTTTTGAGTTTTTCTTTCTTCTGTTTTCCATTAACTTTTGATTTTTTAACGCTCTTTCTATAAACTTTTGCGCTGCTTTACCTTTTAATGGTTCAGATTTTTTTTGTTTCATAAAAATAGCTCACCTCACTAATTAATATTAGTGAATAGTGAGCTTTATGACATATTTAACTAGCCTCTTCTTCAAAATATGCTTCAACAATGCTGTCATCATATAAATCCATAAACATGTAAACTAGTCCTTCTTTATTGCTTACCCTTGATTCTTCTTCTATCATGGAGATGAATCCACGCTTTGTATACCATTCTACTTTTTCGATTAATGAATCGAGAGTGACAAACCTTTCATTTGCAGAAATGGCTATATCGATAATCTTGGAAATGATTTTCGTCCCAATACCATTATCTTGACAATCCTTTTTTACAGCCAGTCTGGCAATATCTAGACTATATTCATAATCTAACTCTTCAATCTCAGAGGAGTCGGCGTCAGAGATGTCAACCTCAATATTTAACTTTTGTTTCTTTAGAGTGAAGAAACCAACCAATTCATTTTTTAAAAATACAAGGTTGGTGCTCGAGGTAAAACCAATAGTATCGTAGTATGCATCTTGTTTTAGATAGTTTTCCATACTGGTGTTACCACATTTAAAACTTTTAAGGATACTGTGATCTGACTCATTTATTAGTCTAATATCTATATTATCTAGTTGATTGAAGTTGCTGTCTACGACCATTTTCTCTTCTTTGCTTTCTAAGTTTCATTAACTCTTCATTTCTTTTAACTAAATTTAAAAATCTTTCAGCATCTTTTCCTTTTACAGTTGGACGTTCACGCATGCTTACTGCCATATTAATCCCTCCTAGGAAACTATTTCTTTATTACTATTACCCTAATTATACACAAAACTATCTTTAATGGAATATATTTCTACTAGAATTACAATATTTATTTAATATTATGGACTAGTTATAAAACTTTCATTTTATTGGATTTATCGGCAAACTATAATTTATTTCCCAGTAATCAAAGTACCGCCTAAACCAATATAATTAATCTCATCTAACCCCTCGAACTCACAATGCTTTCTTTTGTCCTGAACAATCTTTTTTACAAGTTCTAAGCCTGCCTTATCGGCTTCTAAGAAGGATTTTTCTGTTGTAATTACTTTCGTATCAACATCATACGTTGTATTAGTTCTAGTACTTTTAAGTGTAGCTTTTACTTGCCATATGTGGATGTATTGCAATGCCTCCACTCTCCTCTTTATTAGGTCAATTCCTATTTTTTTATTGGTGACACCTTGTATGTTATGTATTAAATTAAGCCTTTACTTTGCTTAGTGTATCCCTTTAAGTTGTATTGCACCGTCTGCCATACACAACCAAACTCTTCGGCCATAATTTTATAAAACTCAATCTTTTTACCGTCCCAGTTTTTAAACGCTTCAATGATAAATTTTAAATCTTCATCACTTAATCTTGTGCTCTTTTTCTTTTCAGTAATAAATGAATGGTTTTTCTTTTTACTGAGAAGCTGGAGATTGTTAAAATTGTTATCACATTTCTCCTTGTTACGATGATCAATCTCTAGGTTTTTTGATTGCCACCAATCGATAGGAAACTCTATTGCTGCTGACATAATAAGCTTATGTACTGCCACTGGTTTACCTTCACCATTGTCGTCAACAAGCCAGTTATAAACGTATCCTACATCATTTACAGTAGGCTTTAACCACTTAACTAACTTTTTACTGTAGATAAGACCCCGTTCAATATCTGCTAAATACATGCTGTATCCTGGTATTTCTTTTATTGTCGATTTGTTCATTTTTTGCTCTCCCTTTATCTTTAAATAAAATAAGACCCAGCTATATCAGCTGAGTCCAAATATGTATGTATGCACTTTCTTTTATTTACTCTCTTTAAGTATGTAATCAATCAAACTTTTAAAATCCCAACCAAACTCATCCATAATTAGACCAACAATCCTATCTTGATTGTAATCATCTAATTTGTCATAGGTATCATTAAAGATACTTGTGTATACTGATTTACCTTTAGATATGTCTTCTACTGCTTCGCATAAATGTTTTGTGGCTTCATCATCTTCAAAAAAGACATCCTTAAACGTTAACCTAACCATCATTTAGCACATGCTGCCGATCTATATCTCATATTTTCAACATTTACTCTGACCATCTCTCTAATTCGCACATACTCCTGTGCCAATCCTGCCTGACCATTATTGTTAAAACGGTCAATATTAGCGTTTAGATAATCAACTAATAAATCCCTAATATCAGCCATTGAGGTTATATGGTCTTTATACTTTTTATTGCCATGTCTCGCCTTATGTGAGCGTTTATAAGCTAACCGAGTCTTTTTATCTCGATGGTAATCTAAAAATTGTTCTACAAGGTCATACAGCTTTGATACGTTGTAGTAATCTAAATTAGCGATAAAAGTATCTACATTAAATAACACTTGCTCATGTGTTGCGTTATCGGATACAACAACACCGTTTAAACGCAATTCTTCAATTATAGTACTAACCCAATCAAAAAAATCATCTGCTTTTTCCGTTCTCGCTCTTCGGCAGATTTCCATTATTCCTCGAGCATTATATAAAATAGTACTATAAAGCTTTTTATCAGTACCTTCCACTTTGGCAGTAACTGCTTTATCAATAAATCTCTCCTTATACTTATGGTTAATTTTATCGATAGCGTTTTGAGGATCACTATATCCTAACCCTTCACCAATTTGCTTTCTGGTTGCATAAATTTCTTTGTTTACATCCATGTAAAAATCCATAACTAAATTACTAAACTGTGCTTGCTTTACTAATTTTAATTCCATTTTTCTTCCTCCAACATTTTAAATTTTTGGAGGGAATCTCACCCCTCCTATAGTCTCTGTTAGAGGTCTATCTCACGACAGTCCAAGCAGGCTATTTTCACTTCCTGCAAATTTTCTCTGTTATTAACTCCCTCCCTAAAATAGAGGGCGTGTCATCACGACATGGCATTTAATCCTCAATCAACCACCCGTACAAAATAGAAGGGAGAGTTACTAAATTACACAGGTGATTGATGCAAGATTAAATTTTAAATAAAACAAAAAAACAGAGATAGCCGATAAGACTAACTCTGTTACTATAAAAAGGAAGTAGCCATGATATTTGTACTTGAGCTTTTTCTTCCTTTAACGAACATTAAAGAATATAGTTTAAGAACCTTGATATAACAAGGTTTACAAATGGAAGTAGAATATAAAAAATGATTTCCTTCATGAATAACAAGGGTTTACAATCATTTCAATTGTCCACGTTTTTTTGATGCTTTACTCTTTTTTCCTTTTTCTTTCCTTTAACAAACATTAACAAATATGACCTATAAACGTTGATATAACAAGGTTTATCGATATTCTATAAAGTGGAAATTCTACCACGATGTTACTGCATCAAGTGTTTGATAGGTTTCTTAACTTCTAGTTTCTTTTTATCGATCCACCAATTTCTCTTGAGTTCTTTCCCTTCCTTTAACGAACATTAAGGAAAATTGCGTATAAACCTTGGTATATCAATGTTTATAAATTGTTTGATAAATAAAATCGTAGCCAATTTCAGGTGTGTCAATAGATTAAGCATTGTTCAATTGTTTACATTTTTAATTCTTTCCTTTAGAGGTTATTACGGGAAACGTTCAACAAACGTTGGTATATCAGTGTTTAAAAGAAAAACAAAAATTGAATTCAAGGTGAAATACCATTAAATCAACCTTCACAACAATTAAAAAACGGTAGTACCTTTGCTCGTATATTTTTCTTTGTTGGTGTATTTCTTTTTCTTTCCTTTAACAAACATTAAGGAAAAATGCGTATAAACGTTGATATACATGGGTTTCTTTTTTTAAAAAAAGTTTAAAATACATGTTAGATGTCTTTATATCAAGGTTGGTAAAACTTAAAAAACGGTAGTGTCTTTCTTTTTTCTTCCTTTAACAAACATTAAAGAAAAACGCGTAAAAGCGTTGGTACATATGAATTCTGGAGCAATTTAGAAAACGAAATAAAAGGTGACCTTTGTCTGATTAAGGTTTAAAGGATTTCTATTTCAAAATTTTCTTCCTTTAGGGAGTACTAACAAAATGATGCAATGAAGGTTGATACAACAAGGTTTTAATTACCGAAAAAAAATGAAATAATCCTTAATGGTTGCTAGATTAGTAGTTAATGACGTTTCTAAACTTCTAGTTATTTTCCTTTAGGGGTTACTAAGGAAAAATGGTTGAATTAGCTGGTGTGAAAGGGTTTCTAACACATAGACAAGATTGAAATATTTGTGAAACCTTATAATCTATGGTGTTAAAGCATTTCCTATTTCAAAATTTTTCTTCCTTTAGGGAACATTAAGGAAAATAGTCAAAGGATGTTGATATACAGGGGTTTATTGATAGTTATATAAAGTAAAATACAAAGAGCCCTCAACTATATCAATGGCTGAGAGTGAATTCAATTGTTTACAATTCGTTTTCCTTATCATAGTAATAGATTTACACAAAAGTCTTGTAACCCTTGGGAGAGTAAGAGAGAAGGGGTGTCTCTATTGGTCGTTAACTCGGTTTTGATTATACTTTCTAATTTGATTCTTATTTTCTTATCATAGTAACAGAAAAACTAAAAAACGCTACATCCCTTGGGAGAGTAAAGATGAAGGGTATGCCTAAAAGCGTTACACACTATTGCCTCTTTGTTTTTTCTACTCTAAGTATGTTTTTGTTTTTCTTATCATAGTAACAGAATTGGAGAAAATCGCTGTATCCCTTGGGAGAGTAAGGTTTTGTAGGCGTTTCTATTTTCCTAAAGTTTAAATAATGAAGAGATTTTTAACAACGTACTTTTTTACTATATATGTAATTAAGTATATTATTAACTTAGTAATAATTAATATAAATATAAGTGATTATTAATATTAAGATAATAGTTAAACACTATATATTATATGTATGGCAAAAAAGTACGTTGTTAAATTCGCAACCTAGTAAGGCAGCTCGTCAACTGGTATATCTACAGGGATTATGGCTCCTTCTTCGATTAATCGTTCCCTTTCCTTTTCTTTTAGTTTTATGTATTGATCTTTTGATAATATTTTCATTTTTTCATATTTATGTGGCTCCTCATTAAATTCCTCATATTCATTTGTTATGTATGTGGTAGCTCTCCTTTCATCAAGTGATATAGCAATACTAAAGTAGTCCTGATTATGTATAAAAGTAATCATATTGTAGGCTTTTAGTTGACCCAGATAATGTGTAAGAGTTTTATTAGCCAATCCGGTTTTATCTGATAAACCTTCAATTGATATGTCGTATCCACTCTCATATAGGTCATTTTTGTATTTTAGATAGCAGTATAGGTAAAACCCTTCACATCCAATCTCTGGATTATTCATGCAGTATAAAAAGGTCTCAATAGGTATACAGTGGGTGTCATAAACTTCATAAAATGTGCCATACTCCAGTTCGCCTTGGATCATTCGCCTAAAAGCCTTAACTGGATACTTTATTGTAAAATTTCTTGGTAGCTTAGGGCGAATGTGTGCAGTCATTACCTCATCATCACTTAATAATTCAAATGTTAGTTCGTCTTCATCAAATGAATAGTATATTGGCAAATCATTACTAGTCTCTGTATAGCCCATTTCATCCAGCAATCCATTTTTCTTAATTATATAAGTGACTGATCTCGTCTCAGCTGCATAACCTAGGATACGTTTTAGGATGCTGTTGCTGACTGCTCCAGGATTATCCGTATATTTAGCGTAACGGTATAGCCAAGTGATTAAATAATAATATGAATAAGCAAATGCCTTATGTGGCGAATTGTTTATCCTAGCCTTTAGGTCCTCAAATATTTCGTTGGGTATGTAAATCAGCGATTCATTTTCATATCGATCAAAAATTTTATGTAGTTCTTGTTCTATTTTATTTCTCTCCCTTTTGCTTATTTTTAACTGTGAGATGTTCTCACGGTTAACTTAACTCAAGTTATACTTAGTCGTTAGATCGCTCTTTTAAATTTGGCCTATGTTTATAAATTAATTGGTACAAATCATTCATGAAATTCCTATCATCTGATAAGTTGTCTATAATTATCTGTAATGCATTATGTATTCCACTAACAATAAGAGCTTCTTTTGATGCTTGATTTAATGTCATCACTTCATCAACGATACCTTCCAGCTCATCCAAATTTTCTTTTGATTTAAAACGGTCTAAATCATATAAATCTTTTCTCATTTGGTTTAGTAAATAGACACTCACAATTTTTTGTTTATCAACTGGTGTCAACTCTTTTGAAAATAAATCTTTATTTATGCCTTCAAAATATGGAATGTTTGTTAAATCCACCAATCTCTTTTTGGGAATTTTAGATGTTTTACCCTTAATCCAGTCAGTAATAGTTTGATTACTTACTCCTATGTCTTTTGCTACATCCTTGTATTGCATATCGTAAACTTTACATATAAACTCCAATCCAATCATCATCTCACCCCCTTTTCAAGTTATATCTATATCATAAATCTGATTGAATCAGACTGTCAACTTTTCTTCTGATTGAATCAGATTTTAATTGTCCATCTTCCACCATATCTTGTAGTTCTGGGATGAGAGTGTTTAGTTTTTTGAGGTTTCTTAGTTGCTTTGTGTCTAGACCTAATTCATTTGCTAAGTCTTTTTGAGTTTTATTGTGAGAGGAATTATTTCCCTCACCAATATTTAACCCTTTCATATTTGAACTACCTTTTCTAATCCCATAGATTCTCTCTAGCTCACCAATACATCTTGCCATCTTCATTGGATTGACATTTCCAATACCACGTTGGAGAATATATCCTCTCTTAGTTCTCTAACTGTCATCTCGTCAACTGTTTTTGTTTCGCCTGTTAATGGTATTGTATGAAGCTGCTCGATAAAATGTTGATGATCACGGTCTTTTATTTGGGCTATATGTAGTAATTTAGCAAAACCTAAATGCGAAACCAATTTCGCTTTCTCCCCTAGTTCATCTGCAATCTGCATGAACTGCTGAGCGTTTCTGGGAGTCATATCTATGGATTCGACCCACTTCCCAAACTCACCGTGCACCAAATCTTTCTCCTTAACATGCTTCAGCCTGTGTCCAATTTCGAATATAGATTCTCCCGCTACACGTTGGTAGGTTTTTATCTCTGCTGTAATTACATTTAAATCATTTGATAATGCAATTTCATTTGTCATTTCTTTATGTTTTCTTTCTTATTTTTTAATTTTCATCAAAATTTTGATTAATAATGCTTGACTTGGCTTGTCCACTAGGTTAACTTTTGGTTGAAATCGTGGAAAACGGCTTGGCAGCAAAGTTGTTACCTACTGTCAAAGATCAAAAAAATAATCGATGATAATAGGTAACAACACTATACTTTTGTATGTCAATCTGTGGTATCCGTATCGTATAGCCCTTGTTTGTCGAGAGTTATTAACCCTAATAAATCTACACACCATCAAACAGCCCTAGGCGGCCATAAAAGCCATTTTAAGACTTATATGAGTGATTTATCTTACTAGCATATCTGCTACTGTCCTTCCTTCGTCAGCACTTTATGGTAGCTTTCACCCTTCGATGGTTAGCGTTAACAAGGAAACGCTTGTACCACCTATCCCCATTTATTTGCAGTGGCTGGGTCAGCACCTGACGTAATTTATTTACTTGTGCTTAACGGCATCTCACAAGGGAACTCCCTAAAAAAGACAATAAGAAACTAAACCTTGCACATTACGATTTTTTTTCGTATGATGAAGGCAGGGTAATTCCGTATTTAATTGTACGCAAGCAATTAATATGGTAAGTTGAAGCCATGTGTTGGTAGCACAGGCTTTTTTTTTGTTTATCTCTTTTTATTAATAGTCATTAACGGACTCGATGGCATGGCTTTTTCAAGCAATTTAAAGTCCTCCAGTGATTGCAAATACCTTTGGGTAGTGCTAATTTCACTGTGTCCAAGTAACTTAGACAAAGTATAAATATCTATGCCATTCAAAATGCACTGGACTGCGTAAAAATGCCTAAATGAGTGCGGAGAGATACGTTTCCCTTTTATCTTAGCTCTCTCTCCTGCTTCTTTTATTACGTTATACAAGCCTACATGTGATAGTTCTCCACCTTTGTAAGATAAAAAGTAGCGATCATCATTGAGCTTATCTTTAAAATACTCCTTACGTTTTCTATCATATTTAATCAGTATTTTTTTAAGCTCAGGACTAATATAAACCATTCTTTCTTTATTCCCTTTACCATTTACCAAAAGATAAGCTTCTTTGACATTGCTAAACTTAAGTCCTCTAATTTCCATCGAACGAAGTCCACAGTCTGATAACATAGCAATTATTGCTTTATTACGAGCTTCCATATAGTTTTGATAAGAAAAAACATTGATCATGGTCGTAATATCTTCGGAAGTGAATCCTTTTAATACCTTCTTAGGCACTTTAGGTAGTTCAACTTTTTTAGTTATATCTTCATCTAAATATTCTTCTGACACACACCAATTGAAGAAAGCTCTAATCATTTTAAACATTGAAACAATACTTTGAGGTTTCAATCCCTGCTGATGCTTGTAACGGACATAGGCTTTTAAATCGTAGACGGTGATACTCTCTAAGTTTTCAATTCCTCTTTTTTCTTTCAAATAAAGAGCTATTTGCTTTAACTCTTGTCGTTTGTTTTTAATGGTTTTAGGAGTATACCCCTTTGCTTGGCAATGATAAAAATACTCAGATATAACTTCATCAAGACGCAAAAAAACCACTCTCCCTGGTTAAGTTTCTACAGGAAAAGTGGTTATATTTTGATATGGAGAAAGTTACACCATTTTCTAGCAATTTTTAAAGGTGAAGGATTCACCCTGTGGATATTGATAGATTTAATTCTTACATAATAAATGGTGTAACTAGTTGATGAACCCTTGATATGTCAACGTTCGTAAGTTATTTTCCAGGTTGTTGCTTATTCATCGCATTCATCATTTGGTTAATTTTCTTCTGAGACGGCTTCATTCCCATTTGCATCATCATCATTTTAAGCATTTGTTCATTAATTGGTGGATTTTTCTTTAGATAGCTCATCATATATTTACGAGCGATGAAAAATCCTAGTGCTACACCAGCAAGTAATGCTAATATACCAACTAGAATATATGTCCACATACTACTTCCTCCTTCATGTTGTCTATCATACAGTGTACTAGACCAAAGGTTATTATACAATATTTGCTGATGATTTTCTCTAATTTAGACAAACTTTCTTTCTTTTATTGGCTTTAACCAGCCAAATCGATTATGAAAAAGGTCGATAGCTAAATAAGAACTTTCTTCTTTTCGTAGGACTTCAAAGAACACCGTCTCTGCATCATAGTTTCCTTGAGCCTCTAAACTAAGAAAACGATCATAGATCATCAACTTAGCTTGACTATTTTTTTCTTTAATATAAAACGCATTACTCTTATAAGAAACTTTTTTCTCTGCATATAATTCTCTATATAAATCATTATTTACTTTATCTTTTGGAATATTCTTGGTGATAAAGGCAATTTGTTTTCCCAAAATAAATTGGATCGTCCCAGTCGCTTGTTCATATTCCTTGAACAGCTGATAAAACATTTGCTCTCTACCAAAATAATGAGACGCAAAAGGTTCATCTATTAAATATAGCTGATACGTTCTCATAGAATTACTCCTTTTTTAGACAAGTCTTTTTCTTATTATAAAATTTTATTTCTGTATTTTCTGTCTCTTTTTGTTATAAATTTCTACTTTTTTTGTCGAAAAAAAACGAAGAGGGAAATTCCCTCTTCGCTCATGTTTATAAACTTTTTAATTTACTTACGATGTTCTCTACAGTAAACCCATACTCTTTTATTAGAATATCTCCTGGTGCAGAAGCACCGAATTGATCAATTCCTAAAACGTCGCCTTCTAGACCGACGTATTTATGCCAGCCAAATGATGCTGCCATTTCAATGGCTAAACGTTTGGTTACATTTTTAGGTAATACAGATTCTTTATATTCATTTGATTGAGCATCAAATCGTTTCCAATCCGGCATACTGATTACTGCCACATCAAAGCCCTCTTCTTTTAAAGCAGCTTTAGCCTTCACCGCTAATTCTACCTCTGACCCTGTCGCTAAAAGAAGCGCATCTGGTTGCTCTTTTTCTGCTTTTGCAATCACATAAGCACCTTTTAGAACTCCTTCAGGGGCTAACTCTGCTGAGTTTGGTAGTGTAGCAATATTTTGCCTAGTTAACACAAGTGCTGTTGGTTGATCTTTTGATTCAATCGCTAACTTCCAAGCAGCTGAAGTCTCATTTCCATCAGCTGGGCGAATAACTGCTAAATTTGGCATGGCACGAAGCGCTGCTAATTGTTCAACTGGTTCATGAGTAGGTCCATCTTCACCTACAGCAATACTGTCATGTGTAAGAACATAAGTAACAGGTAGCTTCATTAATGCTGCAAGCCGAATAGCTGGTCTTAAGTAGTCAGAGAATACAAAGAATGTCCCTCCAAAAACATTTAGACCACCGTGTAAAGCCATACCATTTAAAGCGGCACCCATAGCAAATTCTCGTACGCCAAACCAAATATTTTTTCCAGCATAATTAGTTGCTGAGAAGTCTTCTGCATCTTTAATCATCGTCTTATTCGAACCTGCTAAATCAGCTGAACCACCAAAGAAAGATGGTAAGTTCTTCGCAATACTATTGAGAGCTTCCCCTGAAGACGCTCTAGTGGCTAAACTTTTACCTTCTTCATATACGGGAATATCTTTATCCCAACCATTTGGTAATTCACCTTTGATTGCACCTTCTAGCTGTTCTGCTAATTCCGGATGATTTTTTTTGTAAGCAGCGAAAAGATCTTTCCATTCACTATCTGCTTTTTCACCGTTAATAGCTACATTTTGTTTGAAGTGTGCATATACTTCTTCAGGAACATGAAAATCTTCTTCAAATGTCCACTCATAAGCATCTTTTGTTAATTTTAATTCAGATGAGCCTAGTGGTGAACCATGAGAAGCAGATGAGCCTGCCTTATTCGGGGCTCCATAACCAATTACTGTTTTAACTTCTATTAACGTCGGTTGTGTAGTATTTTGACGAGCGTTGTCAATTGCCTGGGCAATTTCATCGAGATTATTTCCATCTTCTACTCGAAGATAATGCCAGCCATAACTTTTAAAACGATCGGCTACACTTTCAGAAAATGATTGATCTAAATCTCCGTCTAATGAGATGTCATTAGAATCATACATTACAATCAACTTTCCTAATTGAAGGTGACCAGCAAGAGAAGCTGCTTCTGCAGACACTCCCTCCATTAAGTCTCCATCTCCGCATATACTATATGTATAGTGGTCTACTACATTGTAGCCATCTTTATTATATTCAGCTGATAAGTGACTTTCAGCCATTGCCATCCCTACTGCCATGGCAATCCCTTGTCCTAATGGACCTGTTGTCGCATCTACACCTGGTGTATGGCCATATTCAGGATGTCCTGGTGTTTTACTACCCCACTGGCGAAATTCTTTAATATCATCTAAAGAAAGACCATATCCCGATAAATGAAGGAGACTATACAAAAGCATAGACCCATGACCCGCAGATAACACAAAGCGATCACGATTAAACCAATCAGGATTTTTGGGATTATGATTCATAAACTTTGTCCATAAAGTATACGCCATTGGCGCAGCTCCCATTGGCATTCCTGGATGACCAGAGTTTGCCTTCTCGACTGCGTCGATAGACAATGTTCTTATGGCACTAATTGATAAAGCATCTGTTTTGTTGAACATGAACGACATCCTTTCAATATATATCCTACAAATTAAATATAATAGACTTTCACCTTCAGTTACAACCAGAAAGGTAAAAAATTATATAATTGTCATATAAAACAACAACAAAGGAAACTGTTCGTGACAGTTTCCTTTTAAAAATTTATAAACACAATCTTAGTGAAGTGGTTTATTTTGTTCACGTTTTAACTTCTCTGGTGTAACATCATTACCTTCAGGGTCAATAACAGTAACACCTTTTAATGTATTTAACATAGAAGCTCTAAACTTCTCTAAATATTCTTTTCTTAATTTAGATTGTTCCTTTGCTTCTGGTTCTGATAAACCTTCTGTTTTCGCTTTCTTAGCAAGCGAATTAATTCTCGCTAATTTTTCTTTTGAAATCATTGTGCTACACTCCTTCCCATCCAAAAAGTTCTTCATTCCATATGGAGAAGATACTTAATAGCCATATTACTAAATATGACTGCATTTTACAAGAAAGCAGTTTTACAATCATCTTTTGATTTTCATTTCAGACGCCAATAAGTTGGTATCGTATTGCTTTATTATTAGGTATGGCAATGTAGCAGTGTTCTCAACTTAAAAATGTGAGACTATTAATATAGGGAGCGTATGTATGTAAATAAGGGGAATAAGGGAATAATACTTTCACTAACAACTAACGTTAAATGAAAAAACACGGATGAATCCTCGGAAACAAATAACCATTCACAGTTCACTTGTCTGAACCCACGAACGATTGTAGAATCTTTTAGTATGCCTTTATCTTGCTTGGTATCAGTACTAATATTTCTTAGTTTTTAAGTTAAATTACAACTAATCAATCGACTTAACTTATTATGCCTATATCATGATGATTCATTATCCATCTGCTCTATATCATCTATATATTCATTATACCTACGGTTTACTGTCGCTTTAGATATTTTATAACCAAAGCCTCTTAACGTTGCAGCAATTTCTGCAAAAGTAAGGTTATTTTGTCTCAATTTTACTATTTCTTCTATTGGTACCTCTATTCGTTCTCTTCCGTTTATATTTCCTTGGTTTTTTAAATTTTTTTCAGGTCGAAAGCCTTTTTGAACAGCTTTTTGCATCCCTCTTTTTATTTTTACATTATGTAGTTTTCTTTGATACTCTTCAACCATGCTAACAATTTGTAATACCATAGAATCAGAATCTGAAAGTTGCAATTCTCCATTATGGGCAATTGTATAAATCTTCCCATTTTCTTTAAGTATACAATGTAAGATGGCAATTTTAGCATTTCCTCTTCCAATCCTGGTTTCATCTTGAATAAGAACAGCCTCTGCTTGATTTTGTTTAAGTAACTCCAATAATTGCAACACACCAATTCTTTCTAAATCATAGCCACTTGCTTTCTCACGTATGACTTCAACTACATTCATATCCTTCATTCTCGCTAAATGTAAAAGTTCTTCTTCTTGTCTAGCAAGAGACGTTTCCTGGGTATCCTTCGTCGTACTCACCCTGCAATATATAATTACATTCATTCTCTTTCATTCCTTTAGTCTTCTAATATCACACTAGCTAAATTTGTTTCAGATATTATTTCACCATTTGTAATGGGAAGATATACCGTATCACCAGGATGTATTTTACCTAAATGTATATGATTAAATTCTTCTACCCAAGCAACAAAGTCTTTAGAAGACATATTATGGGCATCTTTAAACTCCTCCGCTATTTTCCATAAAGAATCTCCTTGTTTTACTTCAACTTTTACATATTCCTCCTGATTTGCATTACCAGTGTTCAAAAATAATAAGAAAACCATACCGAAACTAAAAGCGATAAGAATAATAGCATAACTATAAGAATTCCACAATTGTTTTATCATTAATTGCCACCCCTGAATAGAATATATGTTCGATTTAATAATTTTAGTATAATGCGAACATTTGTTTCTGTCAATAAGAAAATTCGAACTTATGTTTGTATCTATTTACTACTGATGGTATAATAATCTTAATGAAATTGACGAAGGTGCGTGATAGCGTGAAATTATCTAAGAGGCAGCAAGATATATTGAATTTTATAAAAGATGAAGTAAAACAAAAAGGTTATCCACCTTCCGTTAGGGAAATAGGTGAAGCTGTTGGACTTGCTTCAAGTTCAACCGTACATGGCCATCTAGCCAGACTAGAGAGTAAAGGTCTTATTCGTCGAGATCCGACAAAACCCCGTGCCATTGAGGTATTAAATCTAGAAGAGAGCAACCCAATACCTAAAGTGCAAACGGTGAACGTACCTATTATCGGTAAGGTTACTGCTGGTCACCCCATTACTGCGATTGAGAATGTTGAGGAATATTTCCCTTTACCTGAAAGAATGGCTCCGAGTGATGAAAATATCTTCATGCTTGAAATTATGGGAGAAAGTATGATTGAAGCTGGCATATTAGATGGTGATTATGTCATAGTCAAGCAGCAACAAACAGCAAATAATGGAGAAATCGTGGTTGCTATGACAGAAGATGATGAGGCCACCGTTAAGCGATTCTTTAAAGAGAAGAACTTTATCCGCTTGCAACCAGAAAACCCTACTATGGAGCCGATTATCTTGCACAATGTATCTATTTTAGGCAAAGTTATTGGTGTTTATCGTCAAATACATTAAAAAAGAGTGTCATTATTGACACTCCTTTTTAATAGTTTGCAATTATCTTTATATGTTACTCATACAATTATAAAATTTGAAAAATTCAGTAAAATAGAATCATTACATCGAGACAAAAATATATTATAATGAAATTTACACCAAGAATCAACCTAAGGTCGCAAAAAAATCTCGGCTTTAGGAGTGTGAAGGAAAAATGTTAATGAACATTCTCTTCGCTGCGTTGATTGGTGGAATTGTCGGTGTTGCAGGACATTTGCAGAGATTAGGCAAACTAGTCAAGCCACGGATGACGAAAAAATTCATTTATTTAGGGTTCTTAGAAGACATCTTACTAGGAGGACTGGCGGCCGTATTTGTCATTGTGACAACAACACCGGATTCCCCCACTGCTGTTTTCATCATCTCTCTCGTATCTGGTATGGGAGGTGAGGGTATCTTAAAATTATTAGATACCCTAAAAGTAAAAGATCAAGAATAAAATTTTATTCCGTTCTTATGAACGGTTTTTTGTTGTATATAACAAGAACAAATTTTATTTAGACAACTTCGCTTTTTACCTACTATTCTAGCCCATAGAACCACTCTCCTGAAGTACTGTTCATCCATTCAATACGAGCTAATGTTTTTAAATTTGATACCTACTACTTGACATGATGTTTTATGGGTAAATAAATATTAAAGCATTTTTCATGAAAACAAATAGCTAGGATGATTAAATGCCAATTATTCAATTGATTGGTAACTTGAACGACCTACTTCATCATACATACACCTTAAATTCAGTTCATAAATGAATCAATTGCCCCCCTTGATTTTACATACCCAATAACCCACAAGTACTAAATCGCTTAAAGTAACTATTTCTCATTGATTTCGACTATCCGCATCATTACTTATATTTTTTCTTCCTATTATTAATAAATAAATCTGTAGACAAACTCATTTAAGGAGTTTATCTACAGTCTGAAGCAGCCGTTAAAACGGTATTTGAAGATGCCTTTTAGTTTCAGCAATAGTTATTTTCCCATATATAAGCTTCCATTAAAACACAGTAAAAGCACTCTCAACTTACGGGGTTCCTAAGTTCCTTATACTTCAACTGCAACAATATCATCACAACAGATCGTAGTAATTCTTACACGAGCTTTCTTGTCACAACAACAATGATCGTGACGATCATCGTGACGATCACAGTCTGCTTTAGCTAGGAAGACTAAATTACCGCGAATATCGATAAACTCCCCGAACACATGGCCGCCACCTTTAAGAAACACTCTCACATCCTCACCACGGGAAACGTTCTTAAAGAACTCATCGCAGCCACAATCCTTATTGTCGTCTTTGCTGTAATTACCACAACCGTGATTGTTGTTGTCATATCCATATGAGTCTGAATATCTTGGTCTTCTTCCAAAAAAACAATTATTATATCCCATATCTCTTCCTCCTTTCTATCATTATGTTAATACTATATGTCGAGGGTATTGGAGGTGTACGGGCTATATCCCCCTGTTAAAAGACCATTTATTTTCTCTTTGTTTCTATCTTTTAATTTGCTATCCTATCCTAACTAAAATAAAGAAGCAGCCGTTATGGCTGCTTTGGTTGGACTCTTTTTAGTATCTAATATAGAGATACCAAGTTGAATGTTAATACTCAACAGGTATACTCCTTGCATACATATCTGTTTAGACACAATAAAGAAACTACTAACTATCGTGTTTCAACTGCAACGATATTATCGCAACAGATCGTAGTGATCTTTACACGATTTTTCTTGTCGCAACAATCATCGTGACGATCATCGTGACGATCACAGTTAGCTTTTGCTAAGAAAACTAAATTACCGCGAACATCAACGAATTCTCCTGTCACATGGTCGCCACCTTTAAGAAATACTCTTACATCCTCACCACGGGAGATATTCTTAAAGAACTCATCACAGCCACAATCCTTATTGTCGTTTTTACTGTAATTACCACAACCGTGATTGTTATTGTCATATGAGTCTGAATATCTTGAGCCTCTTCCATAGAAATTATTATTACATCCCATTTTTCTTCCTCCTTTCTATGATTATGTTAATACTATATGTGGATAATAAAGGAGGTGTACGGGCTATATCATCCTATTAAAAGACCATTTTATTTTCTCTGTGGACCTTCTTTTTGTTGTCAAACCTATCTAACTAAAATAAAGAAGCAGCCTTTATGGCTGCTTTGAACTCGATTTTTGGTATCTATTAAATAGATACCAAGTTGAATGTTAATACTAAACAGTTATAGCCCTTGCATCCGCTAAGACACAATAAAGAAACTCCTAACTATCGTGTTTCAACTGCAACGATATTATCGCAACAGATCGTAGTGATTCTTACACGATTTTTCTTGTCGCAACAATCATCGTGACGATCATCGTGACGATCACAGTTAGCTTTTGCTAAGAAAACTAAATTACCGCGAACATCAACGAATTCTCCTGTCACATGGTCGCCGCCTTTAAGAAATACTCTCACATCCTCACCACGGGAGATATTCTTAAAGAACTCATCACAGCCACAATCCTTATTGTCGTTTTTACTGTAATTACCACAACCGTGATTGTTGTTGTCATATGAGTCTGAATATCTTGAGCCTCTTCCATAGAAATTATTATTACATCCCATTTTTCTTCCTCCTTTCTATGATTATGTTAATACTATATGTGGATGGTCTTAGAGTTGTACGGGCTATATCCCCCTGTTGAAAGACCATTTTATTTTTCTCTGTGGACCTGTTTTATTTTCAAACCTATCCTAGCAAAAATAAAAAAGCAGCCATTATGGCTGCTTTTATCTGAGACCCTTTTTAGTTTTCTATTAATTAGTTGAATGATGATACGAAGCAGTTATACCCCTTGCAAGAACTTCTTTTAGACTCATAAAAAGGACTCTTACTATCGAGTTTCAACTGCAATGATATCATCACAACAGATCGTAGTAATCCTTACACGATCTTTCTTGTTGCAACAATCTTTGTGACGATCATCGTGACGATTACAGTTAGCTTTTGCTAGGAAAACTAAATTCCCACGAACATCGATAAACTCTCCGAACACATGGCCGCCACCTTTAAGGAATACTTTCACATCCTCACCACGGGAAATGTTCCTAAAGAACTCATCACAGCCACAATCATTATGATCATATCCGTATGAGTCTGAATAGTTTTGATTATTATATCCCATATTCTCATCCTCCTTTCTATGATTATGTTAATACTATATGTGGAAGATGAAGAGTTGTACGGGCTATATTACCTTGTTAAAAGACCATTTTATATTACATCTTCTTAAGTTTTTATGAAAAATCAGATGTTAAGGCTACTTCTATAAATTAAATGTAAAGAGGTTCATAATAAACGTCTCCAGGATGATCCTCACCTCTTATATTTTCAAATAAAAAAAGACTGTAGGTACCTCGATTACACCGAGTTTACCTACAGTCTGAAAAACCACTTTGGTATTATCTATTAATACATTTGTAAATATTGCTCGCGTTCCCATGGGTGAACTTGCGTTCTGAACATATCCCACTCAATTTCTTTTGCTTCAATAAAGTGCTCAAGAATATGTTCACCAAGTGCAGCAACCATTACTTCATCTTGTTTAAGAAGTTCTAGCGCGCTATAAAGTGTAGCTGGAAGATCTTTAATACCTTCAGCTTCACGTTCCTCTTTGCTCATAACATAAATATTACGGTCTACCGGAGCTGGTGGTGTTAGGTTGTTTTTCACACCATCTAATCCAGCCTTAAGAAGAACAGCCATTGCAAGGTATGGATTGGCAGCTGGGTCAACACTACGTACTTCTACACGTGTACTGACACCACGTGATGCTGGGATACGAATAAGTGGTGAACGGTTTCTCGCAGACCAAGCAACATAACAAGGAGCTTCATATCCAGGCACTAAACGTTTAAAAGAGTTTACTGTTGGATTTGTTACAGCTGTGAAACTTGGTGCATGGTTAATGATACCTGCAATAAAATTACGTGCTGTATCACTAAGTTCTAAATCACCTTTTGTATCATAGAATGCATTTACACCATCTTTAAATAATGAAACGTTACAGTGCATACCTGATCCGTTCACACCGAATAATGGTTTTGGCATAAATGTTGCGTGTAAACCGTGTTTACGTGCAATTGTTTTAACCACTAATTTAAATGTTTGGATGTTATCACATGCTGTAAGTGCATCAGCATATTTAAAATCGATTTCATGTTGCCCTGGAGCCACTTCATGGTGAGAAGCTTCAATTTCAAAGCCCATTTCTTCTAGCTCAAGAACGATATCACGACGGCAATTTTCACCTAAATCAGTTGGAGCTAAATCAAAATAACCACCATTATCATTAAGTTCTAAAGTTGGTTCACCTTGTTGATCTAACTTAAATAAGAAGAATTCTGGTTCTGGTCCAAGGTTAAAATCTGTAAAGCCGAGGTCTTCCATTTCTTTAAGGATTCTTCTTAAGTTATTACGAGGGTCTCCCGCGAATGGCGTACCATCTGGATTATAAATATCGCAGATTAAACGTGCAACTTTTCCTTTTTCAGCTGTCCAAGGGAAGACTACCCATGTGTCTAAGTCTGGGAATAAATACATATCTGATTCTTCAATGCGAACGAAACCTTCAATTGAGGAACCATCGAACATCATTTTATTGTCCAAAGCTTTTTCAAGCTGACTAATTGGGATTTCTACGTTTTTAATTGTTCCTAAAATGTCAGTAAATTGTAATCTGATAAATTTTACATTTTCTTCTTCAGCAATTCGTGTGATATCTTCTTTAGTGAATTTTGCCACCTTGTGTTTCCTCCTTTAAAGTCAAGAAAAGATTTTTTATTTTAATGGAAAAAGCGTGATAAATCACCTTGTCTTAAAGACGATCGAGTAAACCTACCTGCTTGCATAAATTCTTTACGCAAAAGCTTTCTCAATTCGTCATCTGACAAATCGTGTCTCACTTTTTCTTCTTGCTTCTTAAATGCTTGTTCATCCATCTCTTGTTGTTGTTTCACTGTGAATAGTTGCTTTATTCCAGCCATATTGACACCTTGATCAATTAAATCTTTGATCTCTAGCAATTTATCAATATCATTCAATGAATATAGCCTTCTATTCGTATCCGTTCTAGCTGGAGTAATCAATTGGTGTTCTTCATAATAGCGAATCTGTCTTGCTGTTAGCTCAGTCAGCTGCATCACAATGCCAATTGGAAAGAGCGGCATGGAACGACGTATTTCACTTCCAGTCAACCATCTCTCCTCCTTCATTCTTTTACTTTTAATTTCTTTGTATCTTATATCCTATTATATGTCGTGTTAGATAATCTGTCAACAAAATGTTATGTTTTATCACATGGAAATCATGAAATTTTCAAACTTTTTTCCTAATACTGAAAGAAGGCAGCGTATATCCGCCTCCTTTCCCTATATTTATTAATACTTTTGAATGAGTTTTTTCTCTAATAATTGGTCTAACGCTGTACAAATGGCGATTTTTACATGAGAATAGGTTAATCCGCCTTGAACATATGCTTCAAACGGGGGCCGAATAGGTCCGTCTGCTGTTAACTCAATACTTGCTCCTTGAATAAAAGTACCCGCAGCCATAATGACATCATCCTCATATCCTGGCATATATGCTGGATAGGCAGTAACGTGAGAGTTGATTGGGGAAGCATATTGAATCGCTTGACAAAAGGCAACCATCATTTTAGCATCACCAAATTGTACTGATTGTATAAGGTCTGTTCTCTCTGCATCCCATCTTGGATTAGTTTTCATCCCAAAGTATTCGAGAATTGCAGCTGTAAAAACCGCTCCCTTCAAAGCTTGTCCTACTACATGGGGGGCTAAGAAAAAACCCTGATACATCTCCTGTAAACTATATAGTGAGGCTCCAGCTTCCGCTCCAATGCCAGGGGAAGTTAATCGATAAGAGCACGCTTCAACAAGGGCTTTTTTTCCAACAATGTAACCACCCGTTTTCGCCAATCCACCGCCTGGGTTCTTAATAAGGGAACCGGCCATTAAATCGGCACCAACATGACAAGGTTCCATTTCTTCAACAAATTCACCATAACAATTATCGACGAAGATAACGACTTCAGGGTTGATGGACTTAACAAAATGAATCATTTCTTTAATTTCATTTATTGTAAATGATGGTCTTTCCGCATAACCTTTTGAACGTTGTATACCAACCATCTTTGTTGAGGATGTCATTCTTTCTTTGAGTACCTCAAAATCAACAGTACCATCCTCTTGCAATTCAACCGCATCATACCCAATACGAAATTCTTTTAGAGACCCTACCCCTTTACCTCTTATACCGACGATTTCTTCTAACGTATCGTATGGTTTACCAGTAATATATAAAAGGTCATCCCCCGGTCGTAAAATACCAAATAGCGCAGTGGATATAGCATGCGTACCAGAAATGATTTGTGGTCTAACCAATGCTGCTTCGCCACCAAAGACATCTGCATAGATTAATTCTAAAGTATCTCTACCCGCATCGTCATAACCATATCCCGTCGACGGTATAAAATGGCTATCACTTACACGGTGTTTTTGAAAACTCCGCAGAACCCGAAATTGATTCTCATCTATTCTTTCCTCTATTTTATGTGTCACACAAGAAATTTTTTTTTCTACTTCTTGAACAATCTCAGAAAGAGATTCTCCATTTATTAAGCTTTGGAACATGATTTACACCTTTACTTTCTATACTCTATAATGATTTAGCATTTGTGTGATTGGATGATCTTTGAAGTAAAAACCTTTAGCCAAATACATTTGTTTTTCTTCTATAAACTCACTACTCCGCACAATAGTCACCGTATTTAGGAGCGATAATAACTTTCCTTCTGAAGCAGGGATTGCAGCAGTATACGAATCCATTAATTGGGTGACCGCATGTTCAATTGCTTCTTTTAGCAAATAGCGATCACGATCATTTAATGCACTCATTTGTAACGTGTGCCTACCTTTTGTTGGAATGAACCTTTCATGTGCTTCATCTTTTTTATTATAAACAATCAATTGTGGAATCTCTTCCTGCTCTAAATCATCAATTAATTGTTGTACGGTTTGTTCATGTTGGGTGTAGTCCGGATTAGACATATCGACTACATGTAAAATGAGATCCGCTTCGTTTACTTCTTCTAAAGTAGATCTAAAAGCTGCAATTAACGTAGTCGGTAAGTCTTGTATAAATCCAACTGTATCGGTTAAAAGAGCTGTATATCCACTTGGTAAAGACATTTTTCTTGTCATTGGATCAAGTGTGGCAAATAATTGATTTTCTTCATAGGAATCAGCTTCGGTTAGGCGATTAAACAAGGTCGATTTACCCGCATTCGTATAACCTACTAAGGCTATTTGCAGTGCTTGGTTCTTCTTTCTTCTTTCACGATAACGCTTTCTATGATGAACAACTGCCCTCAATTGCTTATCAATATCATCAATTTTCCTTCGTATATGACGGCGATCTGATTCAAGCTTTGTCTCACCTGGACCTCTTGTTCCAATTCCCCCGCCTAAGCGTGAAAGTGCTGTTCCTTGTCCCAATAATCTCGGTAGTAAATATTTTAATTGAGCTAGTTCAACTTGCAGTTTCCCTTCTTTTGAACGAGCTCTGCCAGCAAAAATATCAAGAATCAACTGGGTTCGATCAATAATTCTTGCCGAAATGAATTCGGATAAGTTACGAACTTGACTAGGAGATAGTTCATCATTAAAAATAATCACATCTGCTTCGGTCTCTTCTTGTAGGCGTGATATTTCTTCAACTTTCCCTTTTCCTATATATGTAGATGGATGAATTCTCTCTCTTTTTTGTACAACACTTGTAATCACTTCACCTTTAGCTGTTTTTGTTAGAGACACAAGCTCATCCATTGAATAACTATATTGCAAATCGTCTTCAGTCGTTTGACAGCCGACAAGTATCGCTTTTTCTTTAAAAGACTGTTGTTCCATTAAAGCCCTACTTTCTTTTTAACATATCATTATCATATCAAATTCTTTTGTAATTCACTAATTATTCTTTACGTTAAAGGGAGAAAATTTCCGGTTATCCAAAATGTCCCTGCTAAGTAATCAATAATTATTGTTTACCACAAAAATTTATTTATTGAAAATCATTGATTTCATGCTTTTTCATGTTAAAATCTATATGTTTGTGTTTTAGCAGGATTTTAAGAACGTGTGGTGATATGTGATGTTAACTTGGGATTTTTTAAGTATGATTGGTACAATTGCTTTTGCCATTAGCGGTGCTATCGTAGCAATGGAAGAAGATTATGATATATTAGGCATTTATATTTTAGGTATTGTCACTGCCTTTGGTGGGGGAGCCATCCGTAATTTATTAATTGGGGTACCCGTATCAACATTGTGGGAACAGGGAACTTTTTTTCAAATCGCCCTCTTGTCTATTACATTGATTATTATTTTTCCCCATCACTTATTGAAGCATTGGCATAAGTGGGGAAACTTCACTGATGCCATCGGATTATCAGCATTTGCTATACAAGGTGCACTTTATGCTGCTGATATGAATCATCCATTAAGCGCAATTATCGTTGCCGCAGTATTAACCGGTAGTGGTGGTGGAATGATTCGTGATTTATTAGCACAAAGAAAACCTTTGGTATTACGATCAGAAATCTATGCTGTTTGGGCGATTATTACTGGGCTATTAATTGGATTAAATATTTTCACATCAGCAGTAGAACTCATAATATTATTCATAACAATTACAGCCCTTAGAGTATTATCTTACACTTATAAATGGAAACTTCCTACAAAACAAATTCAAGTTAAATTAAAGATAAAATAGTAAAAAAACAGAGCCACGTTTCAGCCCACGATAAAAGGTAGGAGACTGGCTCTGCTTAATTCAATTTCCATCTCTATTAATAACAAAAACAAGCTCCTAAATTAATCGGAGCTAAAACAAGGTCAATCATCTTCTTCAAAAACTAAGTCGTTGCTTCTAATAGTCATTAATTCATGGCGGTCATAATGACTTTGCATTAAAAGCCTCATGGATTGTGCGCGTATTGCCTTTTCGATAATATTTCTTATATATCTTCCATTAGAAAATGTTTGTGGATTTAAGACTGTTTTCACCCAAAGTAAGTGATCTTTTAATTTCCTTTCACTTTCTCTACTAAGTACGTACTCTTTTTGTTTCAGCATTCTTTGCCCAATCTCCATTAGTTGTTCAATCGAATAATCTGGAAAATCTATAACTAGCGGAAACCTAGAATGTAAACCCGGATTTAAAGATAAAAAATAGTCCATTTCTTTTGAATATCCGGCTAAAATCAGTATAAAATCATGCTGTTTATCTTCCATATGTTTCACTAATGTATCGATTGCCTCTTTACCAAAATCCTTTTCCCCTCCTCTACCGAGGGAATAAGCTTCATCGATAAAAAGTATGCCTCCGATTGCTTTCTTAATTAAATCTCTCGTTTTTTGAGCTGTATGGCCAATATATTCTCCTACTAAGTCAGCCCTTTCAGCTTCGATCAAATGTCCCTTTGTCAAAACATCCATTTTTTGAAATAGCTTACTTATTAACCTCGCTACCGTTGTTTTCCCTGTACCAGGGTTTCCCTTGAACATCATATGAAGGGACTGCTTTCCCGCTTTCAGTCCTGCTTCTTCTCGCTTCTTGTTCACATAGATCCAGGCATAAATTTCTTTTATCATTCTCTTCATTTCTTCCATGCCTACTAAAGCAGCTAATTCTTCTTCAATTTCTCTAAGAGCAAGATGCTCTGATTGTAAGGTTTTTTGTACAACATTCGGTTCGGGTATTTCCTTTGTTAAGGCTTTTCTTTTTTGAGAATTTAGTACAATACTGATTTGTCCATTATTTTTCAAACGAATCGGCTGATCCAATAGCTTTCACCTCACATTCTCTTGCACCAGTATACGCTAAGATTGCCTTAATTGTGACAAAAGCCTAGTCGTTATCTCAAGTCGTTATTTAGCCTATTCTATTATTAGAAGTTAGAGTCTTCTTGTTCATATATATTCAATTTGGAGGAAAATCATTAAAGTTTTTTTAGTGAAAACAAAATTGTTACTAATTAAATATAAATTATAGAACAACAGAATTTCTTCCAACAAGGTTGTCAAAGCATAAGAAAAAGCCCGCATCATTTGCGGACTCGACAAGGCAACTTTATTATTTTTGTTCCATATCTAGCGATACATTTCGTTGAGGAGCAAATGTTGAAATCGCGTGCTTATAAACAAGTTGTTGTTTTCCTTCTGATTCAAATAGGACAGTAAAATTATCAAATCCCTTTACTTGCCCTCTAATTTGGAAACCGTTTAACAAGAAAACTGTCACATTGGCATTATCTTTTCGCAATTGATTTAGAAATTGATCTTGGATATTGATTGATGTTTTCATTACAAATCCTCCTCTTTTATCTCTATTATTATGTATTCGATTTAATTTTCAGCTTTCCTTCAATCGTTACATAAATTTCATTTATTTTTTTATGGAAACCCTTTGAATCGAGAGCTTCACTCATATCTATCCAACTAACATCCAGTTTATTACGAAACCATGTTAGCTGTCTTTTGGCATATCTTCGTGAGTTTTGCTTTAGTTGATCAACAGCTTCGTCTAAAGTAATCAAACCATCAAAATAAGGGTAGAATTCCTTATATCCTATCGCTTGCATGGACTGACAGTTTTGCAACCCCTTATCACTAAACCCTTTCACCTCTTCCAATAGGCCATTATCCATCATCATATCTATTCTCTGATTAATTCGTTTATACAAAAGATCTCTGTCCATTGTTAAACCGATTACAGCGGCATTATATACCGATTCAAGTTCCTGTTTACTTTGCCATTCTGTCATCGTTTTTCCCGTACAATGGTATACTTCGAGAGCCCGAATCACTCTTCGAATATTATTAGGATGTATTTTTCCCGCAGATACCGGATCGACCACCTGTAATTCCTTATGTATACAAACATTCCCTTCAACTTTCGCCCTTTCCTCTAAGCGATATCGAAAATCATCATCTGAGGGGGCATTTGAAAATTGATAGTCAAATAGAACGGATTGTATATATAGTCCCGTCCCCCCTACAATAATGGGTAACTTCCCTTTACTACTGATTTCAGTTATCTTTTCTCTGACAATTGTTTGAAATTCAGCTGTCGAAAAACTTTCATCTGGCTCTTTAATATCAATTAAATGATGGCTGATACCTTCTGTCTCTTCTTTCGTTATTTTAGCTGTACCAATGTCCATACCTTTGTAAATTTGCATGGAATCACCACTAATAATTTCACCATTATATTTTTTTGCCAGTTCAATACTTGTTTTTGTTTTCCCTACAGCAGTAGGTCCTATAAGAATAATGATTTTTTCTTTTTGATTTGTCATTCACTCACACTGCCTTTTAGTCTTTCAATTTCTACCTTATCGTACCATAAGCATAGGAAGGAAAAAAGACAATCAATACTCAAACATTATTCACCCTTTTTCTACAAATTAAACCTTTTTTATTGCGGATTCGATTCTTTTTTACAATGGAGATTACATTTTTATAACGTTTTATTTACATTCAGGCTTCTATAGTCGTTTCATGTTACCTTATAAAAAGCGGAGTTTAAGATAAGATGTCTTATGAATATGGTCTTATGAAAATGGATTGAGACGAAGCAGAATTATAGGAAATTAGGTGATTGATAATGATAGGAAATGCTGAAATTGGAATCGATTTAGGAACAGCTAATATACTTGTTTATAGTAAAGCAAAAGGAATCGCTCTTAATGAGCCTTCTGTTGTTGCGATTGATACAGAAACAAAAAAAGTGCTTGCAGTTGGCTCTGAAGCAAAAGAAATGATTGGTAAAACACCGGGACGAATTGTCGCCATACGCCCACTAAAAGATGGGGTAATTGCCGATTTCGATACAACAACAGAAATGTTACGTCATATTATGAAAAAAGCTGCAAAAGCTGGTGGCTTCTCAATTAGAAAGCCGAGTGTTGTTGTATGTACACCTTCCGGGTCGACAAGTGTTGAAAGAAGAGCGATTCAAGACGCAGTACGAAACGCCGGTGCAAAAAAAGTTTTCGTGATTGAGGAACCTGTTGCAGCAGCAATTGGCGCTGGTATGCCAGTCGATGAGCCAGTCGCAAATGTAGTAGTTGACATAGGTGGCGGTTCAACTGAAGTGGCGATTATTTCCTTCGGTGGTGTAGTTGCTTGCCACTCCGTCCGTATTGGCGGAGACCGTTTAGACGATGATATTATTCAGTATGTGCGTAAAGAATACAACGTACTTATTGGTGAAAGAACAGCAGAGAATATTAAAATTGAAATTGGCCATGCGCTGATTAACCATGATGAATTAAAAATGGAGATACGTGGGAGAGATTTAGTTACTGGTTTACCAAAAACCATTGAGCTTTCTTCCTTTGAAATTAGGGATGCGATGAAAGAAGCGTTACTCAGTATTTTAGAAGCACTAAGAGCAACATTAGAAGATAGCCCTGCTGAATTAAGCGGTGATATCGTTGACCGTGGAGTCATTTTAACTGGCGGTGGAGCTTTACTTAACGGTATGCAAGAATGGATCAGTCAAGAGATTGATGTGCCTGTTCACCTTGCTCCAAATCCGTTAGAATCCGTCGCAATTGGAACAGGAAAATCATTAAAATACATGGACAAATTACAAACAGCCAATGCGAAATAATTAAAAAAGAGAGAACCGCGTATCACTAATTTTGCGGTTCTCTCTTTTTATGTGACCATAAGCGTTTTAGAGTTGATTTCCTGTATCCTTCTTAAAACAAAGGTCTCTTTAAAGCAAGTCTTACATAATACGCTTAAACATTTTTTCCATTTCATATATAGAATAATGAATGATAATTGGGCGACCATGAGGACAAGTAAAGGGATCATTCGTTTGTCGTAACTCATCAAGTAATGCTTGAATTTCATCGTTACGTAAATGGCGATTTGCTTTTATGGAACCTTTACAACTCATCATGATAGCCGCTTCTTCTCTCAGTTTTTTTATATCCACTCGTTTCATATTCAGCAATTGTTCTATCATATCCACAATCGTTTCTTGTTCCTCTCCTTTAGGAAACCATTGTGGATGCGCACGAACGATATAACTGTTGTGGCCAAACTCCTCTAAGAAAACTCCCACTTTTTCAAGTTCGTCTTTATATTCTTCAATCTTTATCACATCGTCATTCGCATATTCAAAGGTCATTGGAATCAAAAGCTCCTGTAATTCACTTTCTACTTTCCCAACCTTTTCCTTAAAAAACTCATATTTGATTCTTTCCTGAGCCGCATGCTGGTCAATGATATACAAACCATTATCATTTTGCGCAAAAATATAGGTACCATGCATTTGACCTATAGGATACATCGCTGGGACTCTAGAAGGAAGCACGAATTCCTCTTCTTCTGCAAGCGTTATATTTTCTTCTTCTTGTGAATCCACTTCTTTAGATGGAGCAGAAACTTCTATTGCAGGAGCCGTTTCAAAGATCGTATTTTTTACTTGTTGATTTGGTGTTACTGAATCTTCTTGGATGAATAGTACTTCTGTTTCTTTCCTTTCTTGCTCGATCTCTTTAAATGGTTTTCTTTCAGGTAAATGATCGAGGTGAAGGAATGTTTGTTCATCTTTTGGCTTAATTATTTTCTTTTCGGTAAAGCCACTTGGAATTAATTCTTCTTTTTTAAAGACTTGTTTAATGGTGGCCGTTACTAATTCGTTTAATTCATGCTCTTTACTTAACCGAACTTCCATTTTAGAAGGATGAACGTTTACATCTACTAATAATGGGTCCATTTCAATGTTTAATAAAACAATGGGATACCGTCCTATCGGCAATAATGTATGATAACCTTCCTGAATCGCTTTCACTAAAGGGTAGTTTTTAATAAACCTACCATTGATCATCGTTGAAATATAATTTCTCGAAGCTCTCGTTATTTCTGGTAACGCTACATAACCAGAAACCTTGAAGTCAAGGGACTGAGTTTGAATGGGAATCATTTTTTTGACAATATTTAAACCATAGATCGCCGCTAAAACTTGACGAACATCACCATTACCTGTTGTTTTTAACAATTGCTTATCATTATGGAGTAACCTGAATGAAATCTCCGGGTGTGATAAAGATAAGCGATTCATGACATCTGTAATATTACCTAATTCGGTATGAATCGTTTTCATATATTTAAGTCTAGCCGGCGTATTGTAAAACAAATCTGACACGGTAATATCTGTACCTTTACGACTAGCTGCCTTTTCCATCGTTACAACTTTTCCGCCTTCAAGCACCACTCTCGTACCTATATCACTATAGCAAGTCTTCAATTCAACTTTGGAAACGGAAGCAATAGAGGGCAACGCTTCCCCTCTAAATCCTAATGTGCGAATCCTAAATAGGTCGCTCTCGTCTTGGATTTTACTTGTCGCATGTCGGTGGAACGCATGGAGAACGTCATCTTCTGCTATTCCTTCTCCATTATCGATGATGCGGATACTTGAAAGGCCAGCTTCTTCTACTTCCACTTCTATAACAGAACTGCCTGCATCAATTGCATTTTCAACTAATTCTTTTACAACAGATGCTGGACGCTCAACGACTTCTCCTGCTGCGATTTTATTTGATAGATAATCATCTAAGAGCTTGATTTTACCCATTAGGATTCACCCTTTCAATCTTTATTTTAATTTTTTTTGTATCTCATATAAGGTATTTAATGCCGTCATCGGTGTCATTTCTAGAATGTCTAGTTTCTTTAGCTGATCAAGCAACTTTCTTTCCTTTGTTGCAATATTTGTTCCTCTTTTCGCTAGCGTTTCTTCTTCAAAGAATGACAATTGGCCAACCGCTTCTTCTTGTACGTCTATTTTTGTTGCTGTTGCATTTATTTTTGTTGAATCCTTTGCTTCTAGTCGCGTAAGGATTTCGTTTGCTCTTTGAATCAATGTCTCCGGTAGCTCTGCAAGTTGGGCAACATGTATACCATAACTTTTATCTGCTGAGCCTTCTTTAATCTTATGGAGAAATAGGACCTTCCCGTTTTGTTCAACTGCACTTACATGCACATTTTCTAAATGGGGTAACTCCTCTGCCAAAACAGTAAGCTCATGATAATGCGTTGAGAACAATGTTTTCGCCCCAATATGGTGGTGAATATATTCAATAATCGCCTGAGCAAGGGCCATTCCATCATAGGTCGACGTTCCCCTACCAATTTCGTCAAATAGGATAAGACTATTTTCTGTGGCATGAACAATGGCATTCCTTGCTTCTAACATCTCGACCATAAATGTGCTTTGTCCAGAGATTAAATCATCTGCCGCACCTATTCTAGTAAACACTTGGTCAAAAATAGGTAACACCGCTTGTTTGGCAGGAACAAAACAACCAACTTGTGCCAAAATTGAGGTTAAAGCAATTTGTCGCATATATGTACTTTTACCTGACATATTAGGTCCAGTAATAAGTAACAACTCTCTTTCATCATCCATATAACAGTCATTTGCTACATATTCTTGCGCATTCATCACTTTTTCAACAACCGGATGTCTCCCGTCCTCAATGACGATTTTCCGTTCACTAGAAAAGGTCGGTTTATGGTATTGCCGCTGTTCGCTAACCACAGAGAAACATTGCAATACATCCAATTCACTTATAAGCTTGGCAAGATTCTGGATGCGTGGAATATGCTCTTTTACCTGTTCTCTTACCTCTAAGAATAATGTGTATTCTAGTTCAACCGATTTTTCTTCCGCTTGTAGAATTAATGCCTCTTTTTCTTTTAGCTCTGGAGTAATAAACCGTTCAGCATTTGTTAAGGTTTGCTTTCGTTCATATAAACCTTCTTCTAACAGATGGAGATTAGACTTTGTCACTTCAATATAATATCCGAAGACACGATTGTATCCGATTTTTAATGACTTAATCCCTGTCTTCTCTCTCTCTCTCTTCTCAAGCTGAGCGATCCAATTTTTACCGTTTTTCGTTGCGTCACGATATTGATCGAGTGCTTCATTAAAACCGTCAGCAATAATATTCCCTTCCTTGATGGTTAACGGGGGATTATCGGTAATGGCTCTTTCTAACAAGTCGGTTACATCCTCACAAGGATCAAGTTCATTTGCCAACTGTTTAGCAACGTCATTCGTTAACTGATTCACTACATGACCTATTTTGGGTACTTGCTGTAATGATTTTTGCAATTGAAATAAGTCACGAGCATTGACATTACCGAATGCGACTCTACCTGCAAGTCGCTCTAAGTCATATACCTCTTTTAAAGTATCTCTTAGCTCTTCTCGTTCGAAATAATGATTCATGAAAGTTTCCACCATTGATTGTCGTTCTATAATGGCATCCTTATTAATTAACGGACGATCTATCCATTGTTTTAACATTCTCGAACCCATCGCTGTTTTCGTTTCATCCAGCAGCCAAAGAAGTGAACCTTTCTTTCCATTTGAACGCATCGTTTCAGTTAGTTCTAGGTTTTTCTTCGAGAAGTAATCAATTTTCATAAATTGGTTCACTTCATACACTTCAGCAAGTTGCAAATGGTCAAGGCTACGTTTTTGTGTTTTGTATAAATAATTATATAATCTCATTACTGTTTCACGCAGACGATCATTTGCTAACTTTGCTACACTTTCCTGAAACACTTCCCGAGTTTGGATATCGTCTTCAATAGAAATGGTCAGTACCATTCTCTCTTTCATCTTTTTGAGCCATTTATCTGAGAACTGCGAAGAGACGACAATTTCTTTCGCATTAGAAACTGAAAGCTCATTCAAAATGGAAGTAAAACCATCAGTTATAATGGTCGCTTTTGTTTCTCCTGTTGATAAATCACTATATGCAAAACCATAGGTATCATCTTCAAATGCGCTTACTGTAGCGATATAGTTATTTTCCTTTTCATTTAACCCCTTACCTTCCATCCGAGTCCCAGGTGTAATTAATTGAACAACTTCCCTTTTGACTACACCTTTAGCCTGTTTCGGATCTTCGGTTTGTTCACATATGGCTACTTTGTAGCCTTTTTCAATTAAGCGTTCGATATAATTCGGGGCTGAATGATAAGGTACCCCGCACATCGGTATGCGGTCTTCAGCTCCTCCGTCTCTACTTGTTAATGTAATTTCTAACTCTCTTGATGCTGAAATCGCATCGTCAAAAAACATCTCATAAAAATCGCCTAAACGAAAAAATAAAAAGGCATCTTGATAATCTGCCTTTACCCTTAAATATTGTTGTATCATCGGCGTATATGTTGCTGCCATAATTTCCTCCACATAATTTATAATCTATTATTTTCTTATCTCATTATATCATACTTGAAAGTCAACAAACGATTAGAAATGCTTCATACTCTTACCCGCCTTAACTCTTCAACACTTTGAAAAAAGAAAAAAACTAGGAAGTAAAACCTCCTAGTTAGTTTTTATTCCTCTTCAGTTCCAATGATGAAGTCTGGGTTTAAGTCTTCAAATTCCTCATCTTCTGCTTCTAATCCCCAATCTTCATCTTCGCAG
The DNA here is from genome assembly GCF_038007265.1 of Cytobacillus sp. FSL R5-0569. Classification (NCBI taxonomy): domain Bacteria; kingdom Bacillati; phylum Bacillota; class Bacilli; order Caryophanales; family Bacillaceae; genus Cytobacillus; species Cytobacillus sp. FSL R5-0569. The sequence continues at coordinate 2,024,725 of NZ_JBBOWW010000001.1, read as the reverse complement.
TCACCAGCATCAGCAACTGCTACACAAATCTTTGTTTCTCCAATGACTTCAACAATAAACTCTCTCTCCACATGTACAATAATTTTATTGCCATTTTTAGAGATTGTTGCTTCAATACAGTTTGGTTGTTGAACGACCCGTGCAACAACTTCAATATCGTCAAGGATTTCTTCATCACGATACTTCACTTTGATTACATCTTTGTATTCCACGCACTCTGTAACTACTTCAGTTTGCGTGTTATCTTTATAAGAATACCAGATATTGATATCAAAGCTTCCGCTAACCTCTACAGTATTTCCCACCTTTTTCGCTTTGTACTTATGGTTAATGATCCAAGCACCAAGAATACTAGATGGGTGGTGTTGAGGACAAACCGTGTGATTGGACTGGATAAACTTACGTCCTTTCGCAACGACTGCCTTCGTTATTATCTCTCTATAGTCTCCCATTGCGAGCGAACCCTCCTCATTCATTTTCAATTCATCCTATGCGGGATATTAGACTAGTGTGCGACATATTTTCTTGTGGGCAATTAGCCAAATCCATTAGCATGCTTTATCATATGCCGCATACGGGCGATTGTTACGGACTGAGGTGGGCAAGGGCCCAATCTAGGAAAGATTTTTCAGCAACCTCTTGAAACATTCTCTCTCACTTTTGGTTCAAATACCGGTATTGATTGTCACGTAGCTGTTAAATTAATCATACGAGGATAGAAGTGGCGTTATTGTGATAGTTGTCTTACGAAAGATTAATTGGTAAGTTAAATAATATCTTGAAAACGCATCTCACTTGTAGAAAATTTGAATTCTCAAATTTCACCTTACTGTATAGTTTGTTCCCAATTATATTGTTTTCTTATAGTACACTTTTTCATTTCTCACAAAACGGCGCAAAATTAGAGATATAAATTTACTCCTCAATAGAAACAAATAAGATACATGCATAAGTGAGATTAGCCGTTTAAATAAGCACAGATCAGCAGCGCTGGGTACTATTGCTGGTCTTTAGACTACTTTTTTACAATATCTTTATAACTTTACAGTTTTTCATCAACAAAGGTTGTGCAGCTGCAACCGATTCAATCATTGCCCAAAGCGACAACGATGCAGATGTATTATTGCTTTTAAAAAGGGCGATTATGGATTGCAGGCAATTGGTTATAAATACGGTTGCATCGAATGTGATGTATTTTTTAACAAGCAAAAAAAGATCCTATTTTCCTCTTACACAACGAAGGAAAGGGTGATAAATCCACATATTTAACCTATATTGATAATCATTCTATTCAACAATAAGAAGTCCGAAATCTAAGAATATATTCATAAGTCTAAAGTAATCCATGAGAAACACTTCCTTTCTTAAAGAACAATAAACTTATAAAACAAGTTTCTAAAAGCTGCTGATATCAATAGTGAAAAATCAAAAGGGTGATCACATCGACTTGTGATCACCCTTCAATTTCATTCTTAATGTTGACAGCCTGAATTTTTCAATTGTGAACCGGTTTGACCAGATAGTAAATCGCCACCAGTTGACGAAATAATCTCATCTGTCACTCTGTTAGAAATGGCTGAAGAGACAATTTGTAATAAATCATTCACATCCACTTGAGATTGTTTAAACTCTTGAACAACAGGAATTGCATCTAGCTCTTCTTCAAGAGAATCAATTTTCGCTTCTGTTTTTCTTAAAGCTTCCTCTTTCCCATAATGTTGTAAATTAACCGCTTGTTTTTGTAGACCTTTAATTTGCGTAATAATCTTTGAAACTTTTTCATTCTCATTAATTTGTGCTTCCGCACGTTTAAAGAAATCTACTTCTTCCGTTTCAGCAATCATTACAGCTAGTTCTCTTGCACGCTTTACAATATCATCTTTAGAATACTTCGCCATCTTAGCTCACCTCAAGATTTTCTTTTTCTTCAATCATCTCACCATTAAGTGACCAAGTTTTAGCATCCGTCACTTTCACATTGACGATTTTTCCTATTGCTGTCTTCGGTCCTTTAAAGTTTACCAACTTGTTCTTTCTTGTATAGCCTGCTAATGTATCAGGGTTGTTTTTGCTTTCCCCTTCTACTAACACTTCAACTATTTCATCTTTGTATTTCTTCATAGATTCAGCAGATATTTCATTTACTAGCGCGTTTAATCTTTGTAAGCGTTCCTTCTTCACTTCCATTGGTACATTATCCTTCATTTTCGCAGCAGGTGTACCTTCACGAGGAGAATAGATAAAAGTATACGCCGCTTCAAAACCTACTTCACGATAGAGCGACATCGTTTCCTCGAACTGTTCTTCAGTTTCATTCGGATAACCAACAATTATATCCGTAGTAAAAGTTGCTCCTGGTATGTTTTCTTTTATTTTGCGTACTAACTCTAGGAACTGTTCTCTGGTATACTTTCTAGCCATAATTTTCAATACATCATTCGAACCTGATTGTACAGGTAAATGAATATGTTCTACAAGGTTGCCGCCTTTTGCAAGCACTTCAATGAGATGGTCATCAAAGTCACGTGGATGACTAGTTGTAAAACGGACCCTAGGAATATCAATTTTATGAATTTCATCCATTAAATCCCCAAGACCATACTTTATGTCTTTAAAGTCTTTACCGTAAGCATTCACATTTTGTCCTAATAAAGTAATTTCTTGATAGCCTTTTGCCGCTAATTGACGAACTTCTTGAATGATATCTTCCGGTCTGCGACTTCTCTCTTTTCCTCTTGTATAAGGAACAATGCAATACGTACAGAATTTATCACAGCCATACATAATATTTACCCAAGCCTTGATATTACCTCTTCTCACTTTAGGTAAATTTTCAATCACATCGCCTTCTTTAGACCAAACTTCAAGTACCATTTCCTTAGACATATAAGCTTCTTGTAAAATATTTGGCAAGCGGTGAATATTATGTGTTCCGAACACCATATCTACTTGGTTATATGTTTTAAGAATTTTATTAACGACAGATTCTTCTTGAGACATACACCCACAAACACCGATAAGTAAATCAGGATTTTGCTGTTTTAAATGTTTCAAATGTCCGAGTTCACCAAACACCTTATTTTCCGCATTTTCACGGATTGCACAAGTATTTAGAAGAATCACATTGGCATCATCTACGGATTCAGTTGGTTCATAGCCTAAATTCATAAAAATCCCTGCCATTACTTCCGTGTCATGCTCATTCATTTGACATCCATATGTACGGATATAGAACTTACGACCTTCCCCTAAGCCGGCAAATTCACTCGGTATTTCAAAATCCTTATGGTATTTGACATCTTCTTTTCCACGTTTCTTCGCATCCTTTAAAGATGGAGCTGTATACACATGTTCAAAATACTTACTGTAATCCTTTTCGGATTTTTTGTCCGCAGGATTTGCGACCTTTACTTGTTGACTTTCTAATCTTTGTTTTTCATTCATTTACGACATGCCCCTTTCTATGATACTGTAGGCGATTTCTATCCATTATTTCTATACACATTACTATAGTATAAAGCGTATTTCTATTGAACACAATAGCAATGCACCTGATCTATTCTTTTTCGTAGGAAAGTATTAAAAATAGGCGTACATTCTATAAAGAATAAAAAAGACCTAAGAAAATCAACAATGGATTCTCTTAAGTCTTTTATTTAATTTACATAAATTCTTCTACTAACTTATCAAAGTACGCTTGATCTAAGTTTAAATCAGCCTTTGCTAACGGTGTCTCTGAATAACCATGTAGCATTTCCTGATAAGACTTACGCTCTGTGTCTTGATAAATAAGTCCAGTTACTAATCCTTCGTGTTTCATTAAGGTTTGCATTGCTTGTTCTCTATTGGAAGAATCGTATCCTTCAATATCTTTTAATTTAGTTAAGTTCGCTTTAAACCAATCATACGTATTGATTTTGTTATAAGTGACACATGGACTAAACACATTAATAAGTGAAAATCCATCATGTTGAATTCCTTGTTCAATGAGAGCAGTTAAATCTTTTAAGTCGGTTGAAAAACTTTGTGCAACAAACGTAGCTCCTGCCGTTAAAGCCATTTCCATTGGTGAAATCGCTTGTTCAATGGAACCTTCAGGTGTTGATTTTGTTTTAAAACCGGTAGATGAACGCGGAGATGTTTGGCCCTTAGTTAAGCCATAAATTTGGTTATCCATTACGATATACGTAACATTAATATTGCGGCGAATAGCATGAATCGTATGCCCCATACCGATAGCAAAGCCATCCCCATCACCACCAGAAGCAATAACCGTTAAGTCCTTATTCGCCATCTTAACACCTTGAGCAATCGGTAATGAACGTCCATGGATTCCGTGAAATCCATATGAATTAATATAGCCAGAAATCCGTCCAGAACAACCAATTCCAGATACTACAGCTAACTCTTCAGGTTCTAAACCAACATTAGCCGATGCGCGTTGAATAGCAGCTTGAACAGAGAAGTCACCACAGCCTGGGCACCAATTCGGTTTTACATTATTTCGAAAGTCTTTAAACGTAGCCATTTAGAACAACTCCTTGCACTTTGTATGGATTTCGTGCGGCAAGAAAGGATTCCCGTCGTACTTATTATATTTAATGATTTTATTCGCATGTCCAACATTCATTTTGATAATATTTGCTAACTGTCCAGTGGCATTGTTTTCAACCACCACAACCTTTTTAGCAGCTGCAACTAACGGCATTAACTCATCAGTTGGGAATGGATGAATCAAACGAATATGTGCGTGATTAACCTTCAAACCGTCTGCTTCTAATCTAGTAATCGCTTCTTCAATTGCACCTCTTGTTGAAATGAAACCAACTAATAACAAGTCTGCTTCTTCATGAGGGGCATTTTTATATACTGGTGTATTAAATTTCACATTTTCAATTTTACGGAACCGTTTATCCATTTGTTGAATACGATTTGCTGCTGATTCCGATGGTTTTCCAGATTGATCATGCTCTACACCTGTAACATGGTGGATTCCATATTTCATCCCTGGGATTACCCTTGGCGATACGCCATCCTCCGTCACTTCATAACGTTTAAAATATTCTTTGCTATCTATTTCAGGTAGATCACCTTGCAGCTTCCCACGGCGAATTTCTACTTCATTAAAATTCAACGGTTCCACTGTTTGTTTACCTAATGATAATTGTAGATCTGATAAAACAATTACAGGACATTGATATTCTTCAGCTAGATTAAATGCTTCAGCAGTATCATAAAACGCTTCCTGTACTGTACTTGGTGCAAGAACAATTTTTGGAATTTCTCCATGTGTTCCATAAATCATAGCCATTAAATCTGACTGTTCTTGTTTCGTTGGTAGACCTGTTGACGGGCCACCACGTTGAGTATCAACGATAACTAATGGTGTCTCTGTAATACCCGCTAGGCCAATCGATTCCATTTTCAAAGATAATCCTGGGCCGGCTGAGGCTGTGAAAGCACGTACTCCTGCATAGTTAGCACCAATCGCCATAGTTGCAGCAGCAATTTCATCCTCTGTCTGAATAACAGTACCACCAAGTTCAGGTAATTTTTTTATTAGATACTCCATAATTTCCGAGGCTGGTGTAATTGGATAAGCAGCCATAAATCGACTTCCTGCAGCTAATGCACCCAGAGCAATGGCATCATTTCCGATCATGAACATTCTTTTCTTACCATCCGCTTCATCCAACTGCATCAAGCCATCTGTTTTACCTAATTGTTCAACTGTTGTATCATAGCCAGCTTTTATCGCTTCCATATTTTTATCTACAACGGCTTGTCCTTTGCGAGCAAAAATCTCTTCTACCACTTCTTTGAAAACTTCCACATCCAAATTTAAAACGGCACAAGTTGAGCCTACAGCGACCATATTTTTCATCAGTGATGTACCCAGATCAGTCGCCATTTGTGTAAATGGAATGGATAGAAGTAGCGCGTTTGTATCTTCTGGTTTCACTGGATTAAATTTTGCATCTGCTAAGATAATCCCACCATCATGTAACTCTTTATAATTGACATCTATCGTTTCTTGGTCAAACGCCACAAGAACGTCTAAATCATCCGCAACTGACCGAGTTTGAGAGGTACTCACACGAATTTTATTATTCGTATGCCCCCCTTTGATACGAGAAGAAAAATGACGGTATCCGTATAAATAATAGCCAAGGCGATTCAATGCAATAGAAAATATTTCACCAGTACTTTCAATTCCTTCGCCTTGTTGTCCGCCAACCTTCCACGAAAGTTGTTTCACCATGTCCTACACCCCTTTTATTACATGAGAAATATGTAAATAACTTGTATAATCTCTTTTTATACATCCATTTCACCATTTAACGTACTAAACGCTTTCAATTCTAGACCTAACAATGTAAAATTGCAAGCCTTTAAGATTAAATAATTGATAGATTTGTTTATTTTTTTAGATAGTTTTGAAAAATTCATCTATTTATCTACTAAATAACATATTTTTAAAATTATAATAGGTAATCTTTTCTACGACATCGTGTGGAAAGTGCTGTAATAATGTGTCAATCAAATATTGATATTCTCCAGCATGCTCAAGCCCTCTTAGTGGTGGTTCAGTGCCATCAAAGTCTGAACCAAGGCCAATATGGTCTTCTCCACCAAGGGAGCAGATATGATCAATATGTTTTAATACATCATTGATTGAAGCTCTATGTGGCTCATTTAAGAATTCTCTAACAAAAGTCAATCCAATCAAACCATCTTTCTTAATAAGAGCTCGAATTTGGTCATCGGTTAAATTCCTTGGATGTGAACAATAATGAAGACAATTAGAGTGTGAAGCAAACGGTCTCTTAGCTATATCCATTACATCCCAGAAGCCTTTTTCTGCTATATGAGAGACGTCACATAATATATTGCGTTCATTTAATATTTCAATAACCTTTTTGCCAAATCGTGATAGTCCTCCTGCATTCTCCTCTAATACACCATCGGCAACAAAATTTCCGTAATTCCAAGTTAAGCCGACCGATTGTACACCTAACCTTAACAGCGATTTTAATTTCACTTCATCATTGTAAATCGCATCACAGCCTTCTAGAGTTAAAACCGCCCCTATTTCATTTTCCTGTAATCCTTGAAGATCATCACTCGACTGAATTACCTTCACTTGAGGATGAGGTTTAACTATTTTCTCATAAAAAATATCAACCATTTGTAGTGCTGCGTTAAACTTTAATTCTGGATGAATTTTCTCTGGTACATAAATAGCAAACAATTGGACTTTCACATCACCGGCTAATAATCGATTGAGATTAGCCTGAAGCTGCTGCGAATACTGAAACTCAATGGAAGGGTCCAAAAACATTTTTACTAATACATCACAATGACCATCAACTATCTTCACTTTCTCACTCCCTTATTATTTAAATATACAAAATATTTCATTCATTCTCTATTGTTTTTCGTTCTACAAAGAGAAAAAACCCATTTGATAATCAAATGAGCTTTTACTTTTTCTGATGGGACATGACAGCCATTATCTAGGTTCTACGATCAGCTTTATAGCTGTTCTCTCTTCCCCATCTATCAAAATATCTGTAAACGCAGGAATACATACTAAGTCTACACCGCTAGGCGCTACAAATCCTCTTGCGATTGCTACTGCTTTAACCGCTTGATTCAATGCACCCGCACCAATTGCCTGGATTTCTGCTGCTCCTCTTTCACGTAGAACACCAGCAAGCGCACCAGCTACAGAATTAGGATTAGATTTTGCTGAAACTTTTAATATTTCCATTCCTAGCTCCTCCTCATTTTTCCCCCTCCTGAATGCTCTTTTTTTAAAGAGTTCATCAGGTTTCAATAAATGTTTCCACTGCTACTATATTCATAATGAAAAAGACATATTCCAGCTTGACCAGAAAAATTAAAAAATGAGGAGGTTTTTTTTAGCTATAAAATGGGTGATCATCATTAATTAAAACGCTTTCTATCTTCTTCGCTTTTCCTGTTTTCATATCAATGTCAATGGTTACGGCACTCAATATTCCTCTTCCACTTTTCGGTACTTCAAAACGAACCGGCATATTCGTAATAAACCGCTTTAATACAGCTTCTCTTTCCATACCAAGAATACCATCGTATGGTCCAGTCATACCTACATCACTCATGAATGCTGTCCCATTTGGCAGAATGCGTTGATCTGCTGTTTGCACATGTGTATGAGTCCCAATTACTGCTGACACTTTACCATCTAAATACCAGCCCATTGCTTGTTTCTCACTTGTTGTTTCACCATGAAAATCGACGAAAATAACCGGAGTTCTTTGCTTTGCCTCTTCAATAAGTTGCTCTGCCTTCTCAAAAGGGCAATCACTTGGTTGCATAAATGTTCGACCTTGTAGATTGATAACAGCTATTTCTTCACTATTATATTTTAAATAAACTAAACCCTTCCCTGGATTATTATCAGGGAAATTAGCTGGCCTAACTAAATACTTTGCTTCCTCAATGAAATCAAATATTTCCTTATTATCCCATGTGTGATTACCTAATGTCACCGCTTGTGCTCCAGCCGATAAAAATTCCCTGTATATTTTTTCGGTAATTCCTCTACCACCAGCAGCGTTCTCCCCATTAATAATGGTTATTTGCGGTCGATACTTTTCCTTTAACTTCGGTAAATACTCTTCTACCATTTCACGGCCTAATGATCCAACAACGTCCCCTACAAATAAAATTCTCATAAAATTCCCCTTCTAAAAATACTTGTATTCATACATACGCCAATCAAGCTCTATGCTAGATTGTTAGCTCTTTAAGATTTTTTATCCTTCAAAAAAGGAAGCGATGCCTAAAAGGCATCGCTCTTATTTCGCATATTCTACGGCTCTTGTTTCCCTAATAACCGTTACTTTTATATGACCTGGATAATCGAGTTCTTCTTCGATTTTCTTCCTTATATCTCTTGCAAGACGGTGTGCTTCCAAATCATCAATTTGCTCCGGTTTAACCATAATGCGAATTTCACGACCCGCTTGAATAGCAAATGATTTTTCAACACCATCATATGACTCTGAGATTTCTTCGAGCTTTTCTAAACGTCGAATATAATTCTCAAGCGTTTCTCTTCTTGCCCCCGGTCTTGCAGCAGAAAGTGCATCAGCTGCAGCTACTAAAACAGCGATAATGGATGTTGGTTCCGTGTCACCATGATGGGAAGCGATACTATTAATGACAACTGGGTGTTCTTTATATTTCGTCGCTAGTTCAACCCCAATTTCCACATGGCTTCCTTCTACTTCATGGTCAATCGCTTTCCCAACGTCATGTAATAATCCTGCTCGGCGAGCTAATGTCTCATCTTGACCTAATTCCGCAGCAAGCATACCGGACAACTGTGCTACTTCCATCGAGTGTTTCAATACATTTTGACCGTAGCTCGTACGGAATTTTAGGCGACCTAATATTTTGATCAAGTCAGGATGTAAACCATGGACACCAACTTCGAATGTCGTTTGCTCTCCAATTTCTCGAATATGCTCATCCACTTCTCGTCTGGCCTTGTCCACCATTTCCTCGATTCGAGCTGGATGAATTCTTCCATCCTGTACAAGTTTATCAAGTGCAAGACGAGCAGTTTCTCGTCGGATAGGATCAAATCCTGAAAGAATAACGGCTTCTGGTGTATCATCGATAATCAAATCAATACCTGTCAACGTTTCAAGTGTACGGATATTACGCCCTTCACGACCGATAATACGACCTTTCATTTCGTCGTTTGGCAAGTTAACAACTGACACCGTTGTTTCAGCTACATGGTCCGCAGCACATCTTTGAATCGCTAATGATAAGATTTCTTTCGCACGCTTATCCGCTTCTTCCTTCGCCCTTGATTCACTCTCTTTTACCATGATGGCAATATCATGTGCAACCTCTTGTTCAGTACGATCTAAAATGATGGATTTAGCTTCCTCACGAGTTAACCCGGAGATTCTTTCCAGTTCAGTTTGCTGAGACTGTACCATTTTGTCCACTTTGCTTTCCATCTCTTCAATATGCTGTTGTCTTTTGCCAAGAGAGTCGTCTCTTTTTTCCAAAACCGCTTCACGCTTATCTAGCGTTTCATCTTTTCGGTCTAGATTCTCTTCTTTTTGCAATAAACGATTTTCTTGTTTTTGCAGTTCATTCCTACGTTCACGAATTTCACGTTCCGCCTCTGTGCGAAGCTTATGATTCTCATCCTTCGCTTCAAGTAATGCCTCTTTCTTTAGAGCTTCTGCTTCACGTTTTGCATCTTCTAAGATTTGATCAGCAGCTCCTCGGGCACCAGCGATTTTTGCTTCCGTAACGGATTTTCGAAAGAAATAGCCAACAAAAGCAGCAACGATTAGGCCAAGCAAAATGGAGATGATATAACCTAGTTCCATCATTTCACCTCCTCTTGCTATAAACTTTTTTGTTACGTTTTTAAAGTGTTGGCATGTATACCGTTTTAACAATATACTGCACTTAAGCTTTTCAACGCTTTCATTCTTCTTATTGTTTGCAAATAATACAGTTATTTGGAAGCATTCTCCATTGTTTGCAACAGAGATATCTTCTGAAAAGGTTATTTCTACCTTCCCTTAACAAATATGCAAATTAACATATAAAAAATGTAAATTATACAGTTTTAATTGTAAAGCCGCAGAATTTCATTGTCAAGTACTTGAAGGTAGAGTATAAGTCCACAATGCCTGTTATTATGTATAATCACGAGCTCAAGAAGATGACGATTTTCACCGCATGATTTTTCTATACAAAAAGAGATATTCAACTATATTTATAAGTTGTGAATATCTCTTTTCGAAGTAACAAGAGTTACAGTAGTCTGTACTCTGCTTTCTCTCAATTAATCGATTAGTTCGAATTCCTCTTGTTCATCATCGCTGTTAGAAGATTTATCTACGTCTAAACCATAGTACTCCCGGATTTTCTCTTGAATTTGCAAACGAATTTCCGTATTCTCTTTAAGGAATTGCTTTGCATTTTCTCTTCCTTGACCTAAACGTTCATCATTATAGGAGTACCAAGAACCACTTTTTTGTACAATATCAATCTCTGATCCGAGATCAATAATTTCCCCTTCTTTTGATACACCTTCACCATACATGATATCAACTTCCGCTACTCTAAAAGGCGGAGCTACTTTATTTTTTACAATTTTAATTTTTGTTTTATTACCGACAATCTCATTGCCTTGCTTCAAAGCTTCTGCTCTACGCACTTCTAAACGTACCGTTGAGTAGAATTTTAATGCACGACCACCTGGTGTTGTTTCAGGGTTACCGAACATAACGCCTACTTTTTCACGAATTTGGTTAATGAAGATCGCAATCGTTTTGGATTTATTAATCGCACCAGATAGTTTCCTTAGTGCCTGCGACATTAATCTTGCTTGAAGACCGACGTGAGAATCTCCCATTTCCCCTTCAATTTCTGCCTTTGGTACTAAAGCAGCTACAGAGTCAATAACTAAAATATCAACGGCACCACTTCTAACTAAAGCTTCAGCTATTTCAAGGGCTTGTTCCCCTGTATCTGGTTGTGATAAAAGAAGCTCATCAATATTTACCCCAAGGTTTTGAGCATATACAGGGTCAAGTGCATGCTCTGCATCGATAAATGCTGCTTGTCCACCTGCTGCTTGTACTTCAGCAATGGCGTGCAGAGCAACAGTTGTTTTACCCGAACTTTCAGGCCCGTAAATTTCGATGATACGTCCTCTCGGATATCCACCTACTCCTAAAGCGGTATCTAGAGCTAATGAACCACTTGGAATAGTGGATATTTTACGCTCTGCTTGTTCTCCTAACTTCATAATCGAGCCTTTACCAAACTGCTTTTCTATTTGTTTCAACGCCATATCTAAGGCTGCTTGACGATCGCTCATGCTATTTCCTCCTTTAAATTTCGATTATCTATGATAAATTTATCATTAGGTCTTTCGATTTCATATTTATACTATAGCTTTTTTTTATGACTTTGTCGAGGAAAAAATCGAACATCCATTCGTTTTTTTTATCGGTTGGTTTTTTTGGAAAAATGATCGTTTTGCCAGATAGAAATCCATTAATCAAACCTCTTTCTCAGTATAAACTTCAAATTTCTTTTAATCTCCGACTATTCCTTTAGCTATATTGGCACCCTAGCCGATCATAACAAGCATCTATTGCTTCTTTAGAAGTGAGAAATCCGAACAACGTTAATCATTGTCCGGATTTCTTCAACTACTTACTTCCTTCAGTATCTAAAACGCCTCACTACGCCAAGGATTTCAATAGAAAATAGGCGCCATAAAGAGATGACCTCTTTCTGATTGATGTGCGGGAACCACCAAGGTTGAGCTTCTCAGCTCTTGCTTCACCATCGTGATAAATCCCTATATAAACGGTACCGACTGGATTGCCTTCTAATTCATCAGGTCCGGCAACACCCGTAAAGCTTACACCAATGTCACTTTCCATTAACTTGGCGACATTTTCCGCAAGTTCCTTTGCACATGTAGCACTGACAACACCTTCATTTTTAATTGTCTCTAGCTTTACATTGAGTACTTTAGCTTTTACTTCATTTGTATAACAAACGACGCCACCATTTATTAGCCCACCAGCTCCAGGAATCGATGTAAATGTTTCTTGAAACATGCCCCCAGTTAAACTTTCCGCAGCAGACAGGGTTAATTTCTTTTCCTGCATTCTTTTTGAGAGCTCTTTAAAGAGCGACGTATCATCATAACCGTAAAAATAGTCTCCTACTACTGCCATAATTTCTTTCTCTTTTTCTTCCAAAAGTGTTAAAGCAGTATCAAGATTATGATGTTTGGCTGTCAACCTCAATGTAACTTCATGATCTCCCGCTAACGGCGCAATCGTCGGGTTTGTTTGGTTATCAAGTATATCTTCTATTTCCGCCTCTAGCATTGCTTCACCAATGCCAAAGAATCTAAGGACACGCGACGAGATAACTGCTTCTTCTACTGATTGTGATTTTATTGCAGAAAATCCGTATTTCAAAAACATCGGTTCCATTTCTTTTGGTGGCCCAGGTAAAAGCATATATTGCTTATTTTCCGTCTGATAAAACATACCAGGTGCCATACCGTAATCATTAGGAAGTACTTTCGCACCAGAAAGAACTAAGGCTTGCTTACGATTATTTTCAGTCATCGGTCGATTCGTCCGTTTAAAATATTCTTCAATAGACGCCAGTGCTGTATCATCCATTACGAGATTTGTTTGCAAATGCTTAGCAATGGTTTCTTTTGTTAAATCGTCTTTTGTCGGACCAAGCCCACCAGTGAAGATAATGAGTTCAGCTCTATTTTCAGCAATTTTTATAGCAGACTCTAACCGCCCCGCATTGTCTCCGACGACCGTATGATAAAAAACATTCACACCAAGGTCAGCTAACTGCTGTGATAAAAATTTGGCGTTCGTATTGTTAATTTGTCCTAATAACAACTCAGAGCCAACGGCAATAATTTCAGCATTCATGATGACCACTCTCCTATTATTTTGAATTGGTAAAGGCATGTTTGTTTTTAATAAAATAATCAACGCCAGACCAAACAGTAAACACCATGCTCACCCATAGAGCAAATGTCGCAAAGTCAAATGGAATCAATGCGAAGATTGTATTATGCAGCAATAACGCAGATACAGCTATAATTTGCGTCCAAGTTTTAATCTTACCTAACATATTCGCTGCAACTACCTCACCACCACCTGCTAAAATCAGGCGAAGACCAGTTATTGCAAACTCCCTACTAATAATAATAATCACAATCCAAGCGGGAGCCATCCCTAATTCTACAAGGATGATTAATGCACTGGAAACTAATAACTTATCTGCTAAAGGGTCTAAAAATTTCCCTAAATTGGTTACTAATTGATATTTTCTCGCTACATATCCATCAATCCAATCTGTAACGGAAGCGAATATAAAAATAAGCGCGCCAACAAAATGAGCAATTGGGAGCGTCACACCGATAAAATTCATGTCTCCCCATGAGAAAGGGTTGTACATAATAATAATGAAAATCGGTATTAACAAAATCCTTGAAATCGTTATCTTATTTGGTAAATTCATAAGTTCCCTCCGGTAATTATGTAATTCTTCCCTTGGTGGGATGATCATATTTTATCAAAAAAAAGTCATAAAGCCTAAATTTGCGATACAATGTTAGGATTTATTTATATTTCCCACCTCAGGGGGCTAAACACGAAAATAGTCATCAATGGTTGATGACTATTCGCCAAGCGATGTAAAACGGATTGTAATGTTTTGGTTTACATACTCTGATGGTGAGACTTCATATTCGAGTCTCTCATCATTGATTTTAATTTCAGTAGCAGTTGTATTTCCAATGATTACTTGTACTTCTTTTTGATCTGTTAAATCTAACTCTTTTTCAACGCCTTCTTCCATTGTTTCTTCATAGAAGGTTTCATTATCAGCACTAGCCACTCTTACCCAGCTTTTACCTTCTGCTAATAAAGATAGTGTAAACGTATCCGTATTTTTCAATTCATATACAGTGTTTTTACCCGAGGATTCTTGTACACTTAACTCTTGAACTGGTTTCTCCTCTTCTTCTGCATTTTCATCTGCTGCATCGTCTTTTTCTTCCTCAGGAGCAGCATCTTCATTTTGTTTCTCATCTTTAGGCATATTATTTTCAACAATTGCACCTGGATTATTATTGTCTTCATTTGATTGCTTATCACTATTAGACACGTTATTTTCAACAAAATAATAAATGACAGCAATAACACCAATGATAAAGACAATAATTAAAACTTTTGGTAAAAGATCTAAAAACTTCGAAGTTGAAGGAGAGATATTCTTACTTGTTTGCACACGTGAAAGTTTCTCTGGAATATCTTCATTGGATGTTGCTGGAATTTCACTTTTATACTCATCTAACAGCTCTTCATGATTTAAGCCCACTGCCTCTGCATATTGCTTAATGAAAGCACGCACATAAAATTTACCCGGCATTATACGGTAATTACCTTCTTCTATGCCGATTAAATATCTTTTCTGTATTTTTGTAACTGTCTGTAACTCATCAAGAGACATCCCTTTTTGTAAACGTGCTTCTTTCAAACGACTACCTAATTCTGTCAAAACTAACACCTTCCAACATTACTAAAAATCAAAACCTCCGAAGCCTGTATCGGAGAACATATTATGATTGTTACGTTCGACTACATCATAGACGATATCTTCATCATGGTCGTGACGAAGCTCGATAATATAATCAAAATCATCCAAAGTATATTCTGAATTTTGCACAAAAACATCAGGATGTTCAATTACTTTAATAGCTGGGAGTCTCATTATCTCTCTCACAAGCTGCCAATGACGTTCATTTGCTCTTTTTGTCGAAACAATCCCATCAATGATAAATAAATTATCATCGCTATACTCATCTTCAATTAATTGATTGCGAATCGTTTGTTTAAGCAACGTTGACGAAACAAACAGCCATCGTTTATTCGCACAAACACTTGATGCCACAATAGATTCTGTTTTCCCAACCCTAGGCATGCCACGAATACCAATTAATTTATGGCCTTCCTTCTTAAATAATTCTGCCATAAAATCTACTAAAAGACCGAGCTCATCTCTGACAAATCGAAAAGTCTTCTTATCATCTGCGTCTCTCTGTATGTATCTCCCATGTCTCACAGCCAGCCGATCGCGAAGCTTTGGCTCTCTTAGTTTAATGAGCTTAATCGTATCCATCGTCTTTAATATTGATTCCAATCGAACGATTTGGTCATCATCTTTAGCAAGGATCAACATTCCACGCCTACCTTGATCAACTCCATTAATCGTAATAATGTTGATGGAAAGCATCCCTAACAATGATGAAATATCTCCGAGTAATCCAGGTCTGTTTTTTTGGATTTCATATTCGAAATACCATTCTTTTTTCTCCACCTAAAACACTCCTTATTCGCCTACAGTTCCAGATATTCTTATTACACAATATTAATTTATTTTTAATTAAATCTAGGTTCTATAATATATGATTTTCCACTAATATGAAAGGAAAATCCTTTTCGTTCGTAAAAATATATGTAAAATAAGAAAAAAGCAATTAAAGGCATATACACCTTCATTGCTTTTCCCATACCCGCTAATTATTTTTGTACTAATTTCACAACTAAATTAGCAATCGCATGTTGTTCTTCCTCACTTGCGACAGACCAAAGATCAGCAAGAATTTTCTCTTGGTCGTTTTTCGGCTCTACTGAACCAGCAAGATAATCTCCAATTTGATAAGCAATTTCACTTACCGTAGATTGATTCATCCCTTGATCTTGACCTTGTTCTAAACGCTCACCTAAAAAATCTTTCCATTGTTGCCAATTATCTAGTACAGACATTTGTATTTCCTCCTCGTTATAGACATTTGCCTCAACAGGTAGATGGTGCAAATGCAAAATATTAGAACGTACAATATTATCATGCAACGAGGAGAAATAAATTATTCATTCTTTATGTATACCAGCCACCATTGACACTTATGGTTTGACCAGTTATATAAGAAGAGGCGTCAGATAGTAAAAATGCACAAGCATGAGCTACTTCACTTGGATGACCGAACCGACCGATAGGAATATCATTCTTAATATCTTCCATTTCCATTACGTTAAAAGAGGACATCATCTTTGACTCAATGGCACCTGGAGCAATTGCATTTACCCGTATGCCACTATAGGCTACTTCTTTACTCAATGCCTTCACAAAGCTAATCTGTGCCCCTTTAACAGCTGAATAGACAGTTTCACAGGCAGAGCCTGTTTGTCCCCATATCGAAGAAATAAACTGTATATTTCCTCTTTGTTTTGTTACAAGTTTTGGCATTAATGCTCTCGTTAATAAAATCGGGTTTAAGACGTGTACGTTCATTAAATGTTGGACATCAGCATCTGTCATATCAGTTAATAGACCATAATAAGCATGACCGCTGCAATGAATGATCGCATCAAGTGAAAAAATGTTTTTAACAATTTTTTGATATCCTTCAGTTGAGGTTAAATCAGCAGAAATAGCAATATATTCACCGCCATAAGTATTCAAAGCAGCCATTAACTGATCAATACGAGACTGATTTTTGTTGTAATGCAAATAAAGGGAATAACCTTCTTTCGCTAATAACTGCGCAATTGCTTCGCCAATATCTCCACTAGCTCCCGTTATTAATACAAATTTCTTCATTTTTTTCCTCCAAAAAACAAATACATAAATCAAGCTAGCCCACCTAAAACGGGGCTAGCATTGTTTATTTTGGTAAAACTTGGCACACAGACATTCTTTCTTCCGAAATTAATTCTTTTGCCGCTTCATTAATATCATCCAACGTTAACTTTTCAAGAAAAGGAACAATTTGAAAGAGGTCCATATCATTGAATGAGTAACGAGTAAATTGATTGGCTATATATTCAGGAGAGTTAAGCGCCCTTAAAAACCCACCAATCTTCTTCTTGATTGAGCGTTGAAGTGCCGCTTCATCCCAATTTGCACCATTCGTAGACTGCAATAAAATCTCTTTCACTTTTTCAGCAAGTTTATTTGGGTCACTTGTATCTCCGCCAATCATAGCAAAGCCAAACCCAGATTCTTGGGAGTAATCGTAAGAGAAAGTATCATCGATTAAACCTTCTCGATAGAGATCATTGTAATGTTGCCCACTTTTTCCAAATAACAAGTCTAACATAATATTTAGGCTTAGTTCTTTTTTAAGCATCTCCGCTCCTTGCTGGCTGGCGTCGTTTGTTTTAATGCCCACCATACATTTCGGTGTTTGCACATTCATTCTTAATGTACTTATCGTTTCAGCAACCGTTTGCGGCTCTTGATCAAAGATTCTATCAATTGCAGGCTGCTCGCTATAACTTTTATTAGCCTGATTTTCCCTTACTTGAGCAATTATAGCTTCTGGGTCAACTGGACCCACTACAAAAAGCAACATATTACTTGGGTGATAAAAAGTATGATAACATTCATACAGCATATCCTTTGTAATGTGAGAAATACTTTCAATCGTTCCCGCGATATCGATTTTCACAGGGTGATGATGATATAGGTTTGCTATTAGACCATAATATAGACGCCAGTCAGGATTATCATCATACATTGTAATCTCTTGTCCGATAATGCCTTTCTCTTTTTCTACCGTTTCCTTAGTAAAATAAGGGTCTTGGACAAAGTCAATCAATGTAGTTAAATTCTCTTGAACGTTTGAAGTACTTGAAAAAAGATAGGCCGTGCGAGTAAATGAAGTAAATGCATTGGCAGATGCACCTTGGCGACTAAATTGTTGAAACACATCTCCATCTTCTTTTTCAAACATTTTATGCTCTAAGAAATGGGCGATACCGTCTGGTACTTTAACTGGTTCATTTTTATCAAGCGGAACAAAGTGATTATCGATCGATCCGTATTTTGTCGTAAATGTTGCAAAAGTCTTATTAAAACCATTTTTCGGTAGGACATAGACATCTAACCCATTGGCCATTTTTTCATAATAGAGTTTTTCTTGAAGCTGATCAAATGCGATTTGTTCCATTATTTTTGCACCTCTTTTCCATGAAGAAAGTAAATTGTATCAAGCTGAACTTTCTTAGCTACAGTTATAATGTCTTCCTTTGTAACTGCTTCCATTCCATTCATCCATTCAGTTAAGTCCATTTTTTGTTGAGAAACGATATTATGATAGAGCACTTCTGCGACACCTCTTGCCGTATCCATCGTTTCCAACATTTGGTTCTTAATAACCGCTTTTGTCTGCGTAATCTCTTCTTCTGTAAAGGCACCCTTCTGCATTTCCTCTAATTGTTCTTCAATAATAGAAGTTGCTTGCCCATAGCTGTTGTTGTCAATTCCAGACATCACCATCAATAGACCTTTGTGACTTTCCAAACGACTGGCGACATAATAGGCTAGAGAAGCTTTTTCTCTTACATTAATAAATAATTTTGAGTGGGAGAATCCGCCAAAAATTCCGTTAAATATTTGTAACGCACTATATTCAGGATCACCATAAGTGATACCAGTACGATAACCAATATTTAATTTCGCTTGTTTCACATCCTGCTCTTCCTTAATCGTTTCTGGCTCAATCAAATCGTTTGCTCTCGCCATTGAGGTTTCTTTAATAGATCGAGTTTTTAAAGGTAATAATTCACGAACATATTGTTCAACTTCATTCGTATCAATATCACCAATCATATATAAATCAAGCTCATCTTCAGCTAGAGCCTTTTCGTAATAATGATAAAGAGACGATTCTGTAATTAATGGTAAATCATCTAATTCACCGTGTACATGGAGCGCATAGGCTTCATCTTTACACATTTCTTGTACAAGACGTAAATTAGCATATCTCATTTTATCATCATTAACTGCTTGTATCCGCTGCTTTAATGTTCTTTTCTCACTTTCAACCACCTCTCGGTCAAAAGCTCCATTATTGGATAATGGATGGAGTAAAAGCTCTGAAAGTAATTCAAAAGCTTTTCTAAGTAATGGGGTCTGATCAGATAGAAATTTTTCATTTGCCATTTCAATAGTCATAGAAATAATGTGGTACTCCCCTTTTTTTGAGAGGTCCACATATAAGGAAGCGCCATAAAGCTCATCTAAGTATGCCCTCAACTTAGCCGTGGTAGGATATGCAGCGCTACTACTTTCTAACACATGCGGTAATAAAGCCCTTAGTGTGACAGTATCTTTACTTAAAGGCGCTTTCATTTTCCAAACAATCGTATTTGTTTTATATTTATCTGTTTTAATTTGATGGAGCTTAACACCATCAATTTCTTTAACTGTTTCTGTTGTAATATTCATTAATAAACCTCCTTATTCCTTTTTACCTTAAAACATACTATTTGAATCGCACTTCTTCCTATTTTGTCATCTTTTTAGTATATGTATGAAAAGAAAACAATATTTTCTATTATATACGTTAATAACCATCCTATGCTAATCTTGCAGACATCTATAGGAGAAAATAAGTAAAATAAAAGTCTCAGGGCCAATCTCCCGAGACTTTACTTATTATCTATTTCCTTTAATATACGGTACCCCAGAAGCTTTTGGCGCATCTGCTCTACCTATAAATCCAGTGAGTGCTATAATCGTTAATACATATGGTGCAACAAGTAGATAGACATTTGGGATATTCTCTAATAGCGGTAAGCTAGAACCAATAATACTCAAACTTTGGGCAAAGCCAAAGAATATCGCTGCACCCATTGCTCCTAAGGGATGCCATTTCCCAAATATCATTGCAGCTAATGCCATAAATCCTTGTCCACTAATTGTCGCATGACCAAAATCAGAAGAGATCGCTTGGGCATATACACCACCACCTATACCACCTAGCGCTCCCGAAAGTAATACGCCATAATAGCGCATTTTTGTCACATTAATCCCCATAGTATCTGCGGCCATCGGATGTTCGCCAACAGACCGTAATCTGAGACCGAATTTTGTCTTATAAATGACATACCAAGCAACCACAGCGAAAATGATTGCTACAAACGAAGTGTAATACGTATTAGAAAAGAATATCGGGCCAATAAACGGGATATCACTTAAAAGCGGGATATCTATTTTACTGAAGCTCTCTTGAATGATATCTGTTTGCCCTTTATCATAAATAAATTTTACTAGAAATAAGGTAACTCCTACTGCTAACAGATTGATTGCGACACCAGAAACAGTTTGATCCGCTCTAAAAGTGATGGATGCTACCGCATGAATAGCTGAAAAAATGACTCCAGCAAGCATGGCTACTAATAGCGAAACCCACGGGGTCGATGCCCCTAATACATCGGCAAACGATAAATTGAAGACAATTGCTGTAAAAGCACCTATTACCATTAATCCTTCTAATCCAATATTAATTACACCTGAACGTTCTGAGAAAGTTCCACCTAACGCGGTGAAAATAAGGGGTGCTGCCCAAAGTAAAGTAGTTGGCACAATAATCATTAATATTTCCATGATACCCACTTACTTCACCCCCTTCTTATTAATCTTTCTTATGAGTAATCGAATCATATAACTTGAAGCCACAAAGAAAACAATTAAAGCAATAATAATATCAACCAACTCGTTCGGAACGCCTGCTTCTAGTGGCATATTAAGGGCACCAACCTTCAAGCTCCCGAAAAGAATCGCCGCCAAAACAATGCCTATCGGTGAATTAGCACCTAATAAAGCTACAGCGATACCATCAAAGCCGACTCCAGTAAATCCACTTTTCACAGCGGCATATCCGAAAGTCCCAAGCCCCTCCATTGCACCAGCTAAACCAGCAAAAACTCCAGATATCACCATGGAAAGAATAATATTCTTTTTAACATTCATGCCTGCATAATTTGAAGCATGTTGATTTAAGCCAACAGCCTTCAACTCAAATCCTCTCGTTGTTTTCTCCAAAATAAACCACATAATAATAACAGCAATAATGGCAATAACAATTCCCCAGTGCATACGAGAGTAATCTGTTAAAGATTCTAATAAAGGTGAACGAAGACTTGCTGTTTCAGCAATTGGGTCCGAACTATCACTACCTTCTGACAATTTTGTTCGAATAATATAGTTCGTAATATGAAGTGCAGTATAATTCAACATAATTGTGACAATAACTTCATGAACACGATATTGTGCTTTTAAGAAACCAGGTATAAATGCCCAAATCGCCCCCGCTAAAGCAGCAGCTAGCACAGCTAAAGGTAAATGAATGATCTTCGGTAGTTCAAAAGCTACACCTACCCAAACAGCAGCTAACCAACCAACAATTAATTGCCCTTCAACTCCGATGTTAAAAAGGCCTGTTTTAAAAGCAAATGCAACTGCAAGGCCAGCTAATATATAGGGGATGATTTGTCTAACGGTTTCACCGAAAAAATAAACATCACCAAATGCACCATTCCACAGAGCTATAAACCCTGCAATAGCATCATAACCTGTTACAATCATTAATATAGTCCCGACAATGATACCAAGAAGCACGGCAATGATTGGTATTAATATGTTTTGCATACGGTTAGACATTTCCATCACCTACCTTTTTCTTCGTTGAACCAGCCATTAATAAGCCCAACTCTTGCTCTGTCGTTTCCTTGGGATCAACTATTGCAATGATTTCCCCTTCAAAAATAACAGCAATACGGTCACTCACATTCATGATTTCGTCCATTTCAAAAGAAACTAACAGCACGGCTTTACCTTGATCTCTTTGGTCAATTAACTTGCGATGGATGAATTCAATTGCACCCACGTCAAGCCCCCTAGTCGGTTGTGAGGCAATTAATAAATCTGGATTACGATCTACTTCTCTGCCGATAATCGCTTTTTGCTGATTACCTCCAGAAAGAGCGCGAGCTGGTGTATATTCACTTGGTGTTCGTACATCATATTCTTCTATTAATCTATTTGCTTGGTCATAAATCGCTTTCTTATTCATCAAACCTGTTTTCGAATAAGGCTGTTGGTAATAGGTTTGTAGCACCATATTTTCACCAATTGTAAAATCTAATACTAAGCCATGTTTATGGCGATCTTGCGGGATATGTCCAATACCTGATTCAGTTACTTTTCTTGTATTTAATTTAGTAATTTCTTTATTGTTTAACAGAATTGACCCTTTTTCTACTTTTCTTAATCCTGCAATTGCTTCTACCAATTCTGTTTGTCCATTACCATCTACACCTGCAATACCGACAATTTCCCCTTTTCTGACTGTTAAGTTTAAATTGTCTACAACTGCGATATTGCGAGAATCTTTTACTGTAAGCGATTGTATTTCTAATGACGCTTCTTTCGGCATAGCTTCTGTTTTTTCAGTTTTAAACGTCACTTCCCTACCAACCATTAAACTAGCTAATTCATCGGGATTTGTTTCAGATACATTTAGCGTTCCGATTCCCTCACCTTTGCGAATAACCGTTACTCGGTCACATACTTCCATAATTTCTTTTAGTTTATGAGTAATCAGAATGATAGATTTACCCTCTTTAATCAGCTTACCCATTATTTGAATAAGCTCTGCAATCTCCTGTGGTGTTAGCACTGCAGTAGGTTCATCGAATATTAGGATATCTGCTCCTCGATAAAGTGTTTTTAGAATCTCAACACGCTGTTGCATTCCTACAGAAATATCTGCAATTTTTGCTTTTGGATCTACCGATAAACCATATTTTTGTGAAATGTCGCTAACTACTTTTTCCGCTTCTTTTAAATCAATTTTACCTTTTGATGTGATCTCTTTCCCTAAAATAATATTTTCTGTTACTGTAAATTTATCAACTAACATGAAATGTTGATGAACCATCCCAATACCCAACTCATTCGCGACATTTGGATTGGTGATTTTTTCAATGTTTCCCCTGACTTTAATCTCCCCTTTTTCAGGTTGATAAAGACCGAATAAAACATTCATTAACGTTGATTTTCCTGCACCATTTTCTCCGAGGAGCGCATGAATTTCTCCTGGTTTAACTTGAAGTGTGATATTATTATTCGCTACAATACCCGGAAACTCTTTACGAATATTGAGCATTTCAATAACATATTCCACCCTCTCCACTCCTTACCCTTATGTAGTTAGAGGTCAGACCTCGCTTTTTATTTATGATTGATTGAACATCCATGAATGAAATTTTAGGCTTATCTTTAAAAACCTAATTGAAAAGGATAATTTGTTATTCTTTTCAATTAACCTTTTAAGTTAAAAAGGAATAAGAGATTTCAAGTCCCTTATTCCTTTCCTCATTACTCTGCTGTA
Source organism: Cytobacillus sp. FSL R5-0569 (assembly GCF_038007265.1). NCBI lineage: Bacteria > Bacillati > Bacillota > Bacilli > Caryophanales > Bacillaceae > Cytobacillus > Cytobacillus sp. FSL R5-0569. The sequence goes on along the minus strand of NZ_JBBOWW010000001.1, from coordinate 2,000,892 downwards.
AATGCCTTCGCTTCTTCTACTGATTGAGGAGGAGTAACTTCTCCACTCTTAATTTTTTCAATCCATTCGTTTACTTGTGTTTCAACTTCCGCTTTGGCAGCGAACTCTTCGTTGATTGGTGCCAAAGTCACTCCATCTTCATTTAAACCGTAAACAGTAGTTTCGCCACCAGGGAAGTTCCCATCTTTTGCTTTAGTAGCGATATCTTGTACAGCAACGTCTACACGTTTCATAGCAGATGTAAGGATAATATTATGATCTCCGACTACCCCTTCTGCTGATTGGTCTGCGTCAACACCAATTGCCCAAAGTTCTCTCTCTGGATCTTTTCCTTTTAAGTCACGTGCTTCTTTGAATAATCCATTACCTGTTCCACCAGCCGCATGGAAGATGACATCAATGCCAGAAGCATACATCTTAGAGGCTATTGATTGACCAAGCTCTGCTTTGTCAAATGCACCTGAGTAATTGCTTTCTACTTTAATATCTGGATTTACAGCTCTAACACCTGCAATAAACCCTGCTTCAAAGCGTTCAATAACAGGAAGTTCCATACCGCCGATAAAACCAACTGTATCCCCTTTTGTTGCATTTGCAGCAACGACACCAGCTAAGAAACCTGACTCTTGTTCTTTAAACATAATGCTAGCTACATTATCTGCCTCTACTTCTGAATCAATAATTGAAAATTGGCTATCTTTTTGTTGTTCGGCAATTTCAGCAATCGCATCATGCATCATCGCTCCAACACCAAACACTAAATTGAATTTTTGACGAGTTAAGTTATTTAAATTTGTTGCATAATCAGCATCAGATTGGGATTGAAGGTAAGTGTATCCACCTTTACCTTCTTCTAAGCCATTGTCTTCACCAAAAGCTTTAATCCCTTCCCATGCAGATTGGTTAAATGATTTATCATCTACGCCACCAACATCTGTTACCATTGCAACCGTGAATGACTCTTCTTTGTTGCCTTCTGAACTTGATCCTTTTTCGTTTTCTTCTGAAGAACCACATGCTCCTAAAATGGTACCTGCTGCTAGTGCAAAAGAAAGTACTAATCCAAGTTTACGTTTTTTCATTTTGCTCCCCCTTAAGGAATTGGTTTACATTAGTAGATGAGTATGATTGATTAGTTAATCCGTTTTCTAAGAACATGGAAGCTAAATTTGTCTGCTCTAAAATAGTTAACCGAGAGGAGTAATGGCTCGTCTTGTTCAGTGTAATGCATCTGCTTAAGAACGAGTAGAGCTGTCTCAGGGCTACAATCTAAAATAGGTGAGACCTTCTCGTGATAACCAATCGGTTCAATTTCAGAGACCGCATATGTAATTCTTCTGCCTGTTTTTTCTTCCAAATTTTCAAAAATAGATTCTTTTTCCCAAGAGATAGAGTCTGGAATATGCTTCGCCAACATTTTATCCAAGCAATGAACAACAGGTTCACCATTTGCCGTTCTCACCCGTTCTACTACTAAGATTTCTTCATCTGCTGAACAGGAAAAAAGTCTGATATCTTCCTCACTTGGACATTGCGTCTCTGAGCTAAGGAATATAGTCCCAGGTTGCATACCTGCTTGGGTAATCATATTAGTGATACTATTTAACTGTTCAATTCCTGATGTAAATAATGGCTTTGTATTTACGAACGTGCCGACACCGTGTCTACGAATAATGACATTCTCTTCTTCTAATATCCTTAATGCCTCTCTTAATGTCGCACGACTGACACCTAATTGTTTGGCAAGATCAAATTCTGAAGGTAATTTTTCTCTCTCTTTATAAATTCCTTTATCAATATCTTGCTTCAAACGATCAATTACTTGTAAATACAAATGGCGGCTATCTGACTTAATAGACATGCTGTGCTCCTCCAAATCCAAATCTCAAGACATCAGACCTCTGATGTTCAATCATCTCTACTAATCGAAAATACTATACCATTTTTCTAAATATAAAGAAACATATTTTTCAAAAAATGTCGAAAAAGATAGTGAAAAAAGTGAATATTTTTCACATTTGTTGACTCATAGTTGATGTCTTAAAGAGTTTTGTTTATTTATTTTCCCTTTCGTTATAGGCTTCTTTTGATAAAAATCAAATGCTACTAAAATATTTTAGAAACCTTTTAAAAAAAGAATAGGTCATATTTATAATAAATATTAACCTATTCTTTGTACATACTTTCTTTCAATTGTTGATTAAAGCTGTGTTGCTAAAAAGCGTTAAATATATTTTTAAGAAGATGCCTCATCCATACTTTGGCTGACGAGTACTGTTCTTGGTTTACTTCCCTCATAAGGTCCGACGATTCCTCGCAGCTCCATTTCATCAATTAACCTCGCTGCTCGCGTATAACCGATACGGAACCTCCTTTGCAACATGGAAACAGAGGCTGTTTGCATTTCAATGACAAGCTCAACTGCTTCATCATATAATTTGTCATCAACTTCACTTGCTTGTGAATCTGGTAAATCATCGGGAATCATTTCTTCTTGATATTGCGCTTTTTGCTGACCAATGACAAAATCAACAATTTCTTCTACTTCATCATCCGATAAAAATGCGCCTTGTACCCGAATAGGTTTTGATGCGCCGACTGGCATAAATAACATATCGCCTCTTCCTAATAACTTCTCTGCTCCGCCCATGTCTAAAATCGTCCTTGAATCCGTCATAGAAGAAACAGCAAACGCAATTCTTGATGGAATATTTGCTTTTATCACACCGGTGATGACATCTACTGAAGGACGTTGAGTCGCAATGATTAGATGAATACCAGCTGCCCTAGCCATTTGTGCTAATCTAGTGATTGCATCCTCAACATCCGATGAAGCAACCATCATTAAGTCCGCTAACTCATCAACAATAACAACGATGTAAGGGAGTAGTGGTTGCTTAGCTTCCTCTATTTTATTTTGCCTTTTTATAAATTCATTATAACCTTCTATGTTTCTTGTGCCTGTATGGGAGAATAATTCATATCTTCTCTCCATTTCGCTTACAACCTTTTTCAGTGCTTGAGAAGCTTTTTTGGCATTTGTCACAACAGGCGCTAATAAATGTGGGACGCCATTATATACATTAAGCTCTACCATTTTTGGGTCAATCATCATCAATTTCACTTCATGAGGTTTCGCTCTCATTAAAATACTAGTAATAATGCCATTAATACAAACACTCTTCCCACTTCCTGTCGCTCCAGCGACGAGCAAATGCGGCATTTTATTCAACTCTGCCGTGACAGCTTCGCCAGTAATATCTCTTCCTAAACCGATTAATAGTTTTGAATCATTGCGATCTTTACCTTTAGGTTCAATGACCTCTCTTAAGGAAACCATCGCAACTTCTGAATTCGGTACCTCTATCCCGATAGCTGATTTTCCTGGAATTGGTGCTTCAATTCGGATATCTTTTGCTGCTAAAGCAAGTGCTAAGTCGTCACTTAAACTAACAATTTTACTCACTTTCACACCTACATCAGGATGTACTTCATATTTGGTTACTGCCGGTCCAAGATGAACTTGGGTTACTTTAGCTTTGACACCAAAGCTTTGGAAGGTTCTCTCAAGCTTTGCTGCATTATCATGAATAAGTTTATATTCACCGCTTTGGTCGGTGTGATTAGGTGCCTTTAATAATTTCATTGGTGGTAGTTTATAATCCTTATTTTCCACTTCTGTAAATGTAATCGGTGGTACAGTCTCATCTTGCTGCTCTTCGTCCTCCGGTTGTCTCTCGCTTATCCCTTGTACCGGGACTGTAACATCTTGTTCTTGATCATAAGCATTTTGAGAAAAACTAGAAATAATTGGTTCTTCTGGTGTATTGTCTTTATCCATGTCTTCTGAGCTGTTATGGATTGTTATTGCCCGCTCTTCTTGATTCTCTTTACTTCTTCTCGTACGAGGTTTAGCATTGCGCTTATTCTTTTTACTTACCCAACCTTTTACATCATCAAGAAATGCTAGCCATTGTTTTTTTAGAAATTGAGCAAATGAAATGGTCATATCGCCCATCGCAGGGCCAAAAGTTTTCCCTGTAATTAATATAATTCCTACGATAATCAAGAGGAATGCAATAATTTTTGAGCCAGCTTCATCAAATAAATAATAGAAAACGGCAAACATTAATGCTCCAATCATGCCTCCACCTAAATCTGAAGTGCTGGCTTGATTTGTCACCTCACCCCAATAGAGACGCCATGTATTCATGATTACACTTGGGTCGGTAAATGCTCCCCCATTTGAAAGTAATTCAAATAACGTTACATGACTTAATAAAAGAAGTGCACTAATGATGAAGTACATGCCCACTAATTTCATATGAAAGAGATCAGGTCTCTCCCTTTTCCACATTAGAAATCCTGCATAAATCACTAATCCAATTAAACAAAGCATGTACCATTCGCCGGTAAAAAACCTGAAAAAAAGTACGATTGCTCCACCTACTGCCCCTAATTTCGCTATAGCAATCACTGCTAATGCGAGCATCACTAGAGCAGTTAATTCATATTTTAAAGTTTGTCTCACTTGTTGCTTTTTTCGCGTTTTACGCTTCTTTTTTTTCGCCATTTTATCACCTGATTTATAAGTACTTGAATGATGCATGAAAGAAGAGAGCAGCCTTTTAGTGGCTGCTCTACGTTTGTTCATTTATTATAGCATAATTTCATCCATCTTTTACTTAACTGAGGGTGATTTTTACTCCAGGTCCAATATTTTCATTCATGAAATCATTTGGGTCCGTACTCATTACTTGGATTACACGATATTCAGAACCACTAGTTAATTCCACTAGTAACGGGATACCTTCAAAGTTAACCACTTTTTGTTTCGCATATTCAGATGATTCAGCTTGGTATATCCATTCACTTGGCATGGCTGTATATAATATCATTGCACAAGCCCCTCCTGATGTTCATTGTTTTCAATTAACTCCTCAAGTTTTTTTAATGCTGGGCCAATACCACCTACTTCATTAATCAAACCAAATTCAACAGCATCAGCACCAATCACATTCGTTCCAATATCTCTTGTCAAATTTCCTTTAGCAAACATTAAGTCTTTAAACTTCTCTTCAGTAATCTGTGAGTGTTTTGTTACAAAGTTAATGACGCGTTCTTGCATTTTATCTAAATACTCAAAAGTTTGTGGCACCCCAATTACTAAGCCGGTTAACCGAATGGGGTGAATGGTCATCGTTGCTGATTCAGCAATATAGGCATAATCACAAGATACGGCTATAGGTACACCTATTGAGTGTCCACCACCTAACACGATTGAAACTGTAGGTTTCGACAATGATGCTAACATTTCAGCAAGCGCTAATCCTGCTTCTACATCTCCACCTACAGTATTTAATATTACTAACAAACCTTCTATTTTTGGATTTTGCTCAATGGCTACAATCTGAGGGATAAGATGTTCATATTTTGTTGTCTTATTTTGTGGCGGTAGTTGTAAATGCCCTTCTATTTGTCCAACGATAGTCAAACAGTGAATTTTGGAATCTTGAGATAGTTGCGGTACATTTGTTTGACCTAATTGCTGTATCTTTTCCATTAAAGGCGATTGTTTATCTTCTTTAGGTTGTTGCTCTTGATCATTCCCATTCATTTCAAAATCCATAAGACTTCTCCCTTCAAACTTTTATATATTTAGTATGAACAGGGATGGGATTTTCATTCTACTAATGCTTTTAGAAACGAAGATATCTATTATCGAAATAAAAATATAAGCAGGCAACCACGAATACGTAATTGCCTGCTTTTTTAGGACTCCATAATTATCGGTAAGATCATCGGACGACGTTTTGTTTTATCAAATAAGAACTGATTGAGACCTTCTCTCATATCTTGTTTGATACCTGACCAGTCAAAAGCTTCTTTCGATAGTTTGGCTTCAACAATTTCTTTTACCAATTTGCTTGCTTCTGCAAGTAATTCTTCAGATTCTCTAACATAAACAAAGCCTCTTGTAATAATTTCTGGTCCTGCTGAAATGATTTTTTGTTTTTTGTTTAACGTAACAACCACAAGTAATATTCCATCTTGAGATAATAACTTACGATCTCTAAGGACAATATTACCAACATCACCTACACCACTGCCATCAATTAATACATGTCCGGTTGGGATTTTCCCCACATTTTTCATGGTTCCTTTTGCTATTTCATATAATTCTCCCTTTTCAGGAATAAAAATAGCTTCACTTTCCATACCAGTCGACTCAGCTACTTTTGCATGTGCCTTTAACATCCTATATTCTCCATGAACAGGAAAGAAATATCTCGGATTCATTAAATTAATCATGAATTTAAGCTCTTCTTTGCTACCATGACTAGATGTATTAAAACTCCCTTTACCTGAGACCACATGTGCTCCGCCCCTGAACAATACATCAACTGTTTTTGATAAATAAACTTCCGAACCTCTCAAAGGAGAAGCAAAGAATATCACATAATCTCCAGATTGAATATGCACTTGACGGTGAGAGTTTTTCGCCATCTTATACAGCGCATCAATTGGCTCTCCTTGCGTACCTGTCACTAAATAAATGATTTCTTCATCTGCCAAGTTTTTCACATCGTTCATAGAAACCATTACGTCTTCATAAATATCCAAAAACCCTAATCTGATGGCAATATCATATATTTTTTGCAAACTTCTTCCTACTATTGCTACTTTTCGGTTAGTCTGTTTCGCAGCGTCAAATACTTGTTGAATCCTAATTAACTCAGACGCAAATGTAGCTACTACGACTCTCCCTTTTGCTTGATAAAAATGCTTCACTAAATCATCTAATACTTCAGCTTCAGATTTTGTGTAGCCCGGCTTTTCTGCTTCTGTACTATCAGATAATAAGCACAAAACGCCATTTTCTCCGATTTTAGCCATTTTTCCAATTTCGGCTTTATAAAGTGGGCCAGCCGCTTGGTCAAATTTAAAATCCCCAGTGTAGACGATACTGCCTTGTGAGGTATGAATACATACCCCAACACTGTCTGGGATGCTATGATTTGTTTTAAAAAATGAAATTTCACAATGATCAAAGTGTAGTTCAGTATCACTATGTATTTCCACTAGTTTAGCTTTCCCTTTAAATCCTTGCTCTTTCATTTTTGCTTTTGCTAACGCAATCGTAAGCTTAGTTCCGTATACCGGGGCCTCAATTTGACGAAGCAAATAAGATAAAGCTCCAATATGGTCTTCATGTCCGTGGGTTAAAAATACTCCTTGCACACGATCTTTTTGTTGAATAAGATAGGTGAAATCTGGAATAACCGTATCAATTCCAAGCATTTCGTTCTCTGGAAGCATTAAACCTGCATCGATTACGAATAAATCCTCATCAACTTCGATTATGTACATATTCTTTCCTAATTCACCAACTCCACCTAGTGCTGCTAACTTGATGCTTTCGTTCTGTCTTTTCACTTATGTATCCTCCTATAGTTCATTCACCCGATCAAAATCAGTTATTCCCATTATACTTTAACTAAGAAAATAATAACAACCAAATTTATGCATTTTTGCGGTTATTAAGCAATTTATCCAGTTAAATTAAGTAATTAAACACTTTAGTAATTAAAGAAGACGGCACAATAAAGGATAATTTTACTTTAGCAAATACTCTCCTCAAAAAGTGATACCTAATATCAAGTTTTTAATAATTCAGTTAGTCTTGCTTTTAAAAAAGAGAACGTAAAAGACTCAAGAAACGTGTAAACTTCCTTCATCCAGATTGATATATTGGGTTTGGATTTAACAAGGACTAAATAGTAGTAATCAAGGATTTAAATATCTCTAGTTCAGCTAGTATGTGAAAACTTCTCCAAGGATAGCTGCACTACTTATGTTTGCTCAATATATTTTAGATTTGTGTGAAATATACGAAGAGCCCCCTTTTTACTCCACTATCCAGTGTAAATATGTTATGGCATCACAAAAAAAATCTGAACAATTCAAACCCTAAGGTGGGAATGAACGTTCAGATTTTTTTGCTAACTATTTAATAATGGCAATCAGTGTAGCTCTTTCTTGTTCAGAAAGTGGTACCATTGGTAAACGCACCGAACCGACATCAAGGCCTTTGACCTGCAAAGCGGTTTTAACTGGTACAGGACTTGGCGCTGCAAACATCGCTTCCATTATTGGTAGTAAGGATTGGTGCAATTTTGCAGCCTCTTGATAGTGTCCATCTAAAAATGCTTGCACCATTTCTTGAATTTCAGAGCCGATTATATGTGAGGCCACTGATACAACACCTGCTCCACCAATGGATAAGACTGGTAAAGCGATACCATCGTCGCCACTATATAACAAGAAATCGTCATCTGTTTCAGCGATAATCTTCGTCATTGCATTAAGATCACCACTCGCTTCTTTTACAGAGACAATATTTTTAATCTTGGATAGTTCAATAATTGTTTCAGGTGCAATATTAACAGATGATCGACCTGGAATATTATATAACATAACAGGTAAATCTGTACTTGCTGCGATCGCTTTAAAATGTTCATATAAGCCAGCTTGGTTTGGCTTATTGTAATAAGGAGCGACTAACATGATGGCATCTACACCAATTTCTGCTGCTTTTTTCGTTAATTCAATGGATGAGTAAGTATTATTGCTACCTGTACCGGCAATAACTGGCACGCGTCCATCCGTTACCTTCACTACATGTTTAAACAAAGCAAGCTTTTCTTCTTTCGTTAACGTAGGTGATTCGCCTGTTGTTCCAGCAACAACAAGAGAATCTGTCCCATTCTCAATCAAATGATTGATCAACTGAGTTGTCTTTGCAAAATCAATATGCCCATTGATATCGAATGGCGTAACCATTGCTGTTGAAACTCTTCCGAATAAAACCATTTTTACACCTCTTTTTAATAATCACTTATATCATTTCTACTTGATCTTTTTCTAAATGAAAGGCATCATGGAGTGCATTGACTGCTTTCGGCAAATCTTCTTGTTCAACTAAAACCCAAATAGTCGTATGGCTATCTGCTGATTGCATAATTCTAATGCCTTGTTCCGAAAGTGCTGTTACAATTTTAGAGGCAACACCAGGTACACCTTGCATACCTGCACCGACAACTGAAACTTTCGCACAGCCTCTTTCCACTTTTGGTTCATGACCTAATCCATTTAAAATTTGTATCGCTTTATCGGTCATTTCTTCGGTCACTGTATAGGTTACTCCATGTGGATAAATATTAATGAAATCAACGCTAATGCCTTCTTTAGCCATTGCCTTAAAAACCTCTGATTGTAGGTCATACTGATTTTCTTTAGCAACCACTTTAATTTGCGTAATATTCGCTACATGTGCAATCCCGGTAACCGGCCTTTCTTTTATATCTGTTCCTCTACTTTGTTTCGTAACAGCCGTAACTAGCGTCCCTAAACCGTCTGTATAAGTGGAACGGATACGAATGGGAATTTTTGATTGCATCGCGATTTCAACTGCTCGTGGATGAATAACCTTTGCACCTTGATAAGCCATATTGCAAACTTCCGTATAAGTTACGACATCCAAAGAACGTGCATTCTGTGCAATCCGCGGATCAGCTGTCATAATCCCTTCAACATCTGTGAATATATCAATCCACTCTGCATTAAGGGCAGAACCTAGCGCAGCTGCTGAAGTATCACTACCGCCACGTCCAATCGTCGTTGTATCACCGTTTCTAGCTGATCCTTGAAAGCCTGCAACGACAACAACATCATGTAATTCTAACTCGTTTTTTAAACGTTCACATTTCATATCAATAATTTTCGCATTCATATGATCATGATTTGTACGAAAACCAGCTTGCGCACCTGTTAATGCGGTCGCCGTTAGCTCATTTTCTAAAAGCATATTCGTAAATACAACACTTGAAATAACTTCTCCACAAGATAGTAATAAATCTGTTTCACGTTTATTGATTTTGGCAAGGGGCGCACCAACAAGTGATAATAACGTGTCTGTTGCATAAGGGTCTCCCTTTCTTCCCATTGCAGAAACAACAACTACCACTTTGAACCCTTCCTGAACGGCATTTTTAATATGCCTTAATGCATGACTCCTGCCTTCTTCATTTTTTACCGATGTACCGCCAAATTTTTGAACGACGATTTTCATCTTAACACCTCGAGTAATTGCAATTTATTTCACTAACTTTAATTTAACAAGACTTTCTGCGATTTGTACAGAATTCCAGGCTGCACCTTTTAGTAGATTATCAGAAACGACCCACATATGGAACCCTTTTGGCTCATCTAAGTCATTGCGAATCCGACCGACGAACACTTCTGATTTACCAACACAATCTGCTGGCATTGGATAAATTTGCTGTTCAGGGTCATCTTGTAGTTCTATACCTGGTGCGGTACTTAACAAAGCTTTTATATCCTTTGCGTTAATGCCTTCCTGATCAATCTCAAAATACACAGATTCAGAATGACCAGTTCCTACGGGTAGACGAACACAAGTCGCAGCGACTGGTAAAGAAGGCAGATGCATAATTTTTTTCGTTTCATTAATCATTTTCATTTCTTCAAATGTATAACCGTTATCAACAAATTTATCTATTTGAGGAATGGCGTTAAAAGCGATTTGATAATGCTTTTTATCACCCTTTACTGGCAATACTTCAGGCGTGTATGCTTGATTATCTAGGATCGCTCTTGTTTGCTCTTGCAATTCATCAATAGCTGCTTGCCCTGAGCCAGAGACTGCTTGATAAGTGGAGACAATCACTTTATTTAAACCAAATGCTTTTCTAATCGGTTCAAGCGCTACAACCATTTGAATGGTTGAACAATTGGGATTGGCAATGATGCCATTATGGTTATGCAAGTCTTCTTCATTTACTTCAGGTACGATGAGTGGAGTATTTTCATCCATACGGAATGCACTCGTATTATCAACCACAATTGCTCCTCTCTTTACCGCTTCTGGAGCTAATTGTTTAGATACACTTCCCCCTGCACTAAACAAGGCAATATCTACACCTTCAAAACTATCAGGTGTAGCTTCTTCTACAGTATATTCCTTACCGTTATATTGAATCTTCTTCCCAGCTGAGCGAGACGAAGATAATACTTTCAACGTTGATATCGGAAAAGCACGCTCTTCCAATGTTTTTAACATTTGTTCACCTACTGCTCCTGTTGCTCCTACTACAGCTACATGGAAGTCTTTTTTCTCTGTCATAACCATTTCTCCTTCCGGCCAACATAATGATTGATATTTTTTAGTTTACCTTTCAGCTAACAAACAAGTGAGCGACTATCTTTCAGTCGTATTTCAGCTATGAGAGCGAGCTAGAGATAGTATACTAAGATTATTTTATATTTTATCATATTCCCGCATTAAAAAATAAAATTTTATGAGAAAACATGGCTTATCGCCAAGTCTACTGGCGAAAGCCGTCGTCTGCTAAATATTCATGAGTTAACAAAAGGAACTATGATAAATCTCGAACTTAGTTACCATCTTTGTATCTTTCTACAATGACTGGCTGAATCTGTTCACCATTTATTGCTTTCACTATTGTATCAGATAATGCGGTCATACGGGCGACCATTGAGTTCGGTTTCTTCACCGGGTCATCTTGCCCAAATGGGATAAAATAAATATTTTTTGTTGACATTAAACGCATGAGATTTGTGCCATTTAAGCCAAGTGCATCATTAGTCGATATACCTAGTACAACTGGTTTTTCGTTCCTTAATGTTGCTTTGGCAGCCATAAGCACTGGAGAATCTGTCATAGCATTTGCAAATTTACTCATGGAGTTTCCTGTTAATGGGGCAACAACCATGCAATCTAATGGGATTTTCGGACCTAATGGTTCTGCTTTTACAATAGAATCGATGACTTTATTCCCAGTCACTTCTTCTATTCTTTTAATCCAATCTTCTCCATCGCCAAATCTTGTCACCGTGTTTTGAACTGTAAAAGTCACGACTGGTATTACTTCAGCTCCTGCCCCGACTAACTTCTCTATTTCCGGAAAAACGGCATCATATGTGCAATGCGACCCAGTTAACCCGAATCCTATTTTTTTCCCTTTTAAATTCATGATTGTTTATCCTCCCTTTCATCAAAATTAGCCAAAATCAATTGTGAAAGAACATTAGCTAAAATACGTCCCGCTGTTTTTGGTGCAACGATTCCTGGAAGGCCAGGTGCTAATAGTGCTTTGACCCCGCGTTTCTCTGCGTACCTAAAGTCCGTACCACCCGGTTTAGAAGCTAAATCAATAATGAGCGTATGAACTGGCATTTTCGCTATTACTGACGCCACCACGACTTGTACGGGAATTGTATTAATGCATATATCTGTATCCACAACGGCTTCTTCAATATCACTCAAATGAAAAGGCGTAAGACCCATTTCAGTTATTCTCGCTATATGCTCGCTTTTTCTAGCTCCTACTTTCACTTTAGCTCCTAAAGCATGAAATGCACGAGCTATACTCATACCTGTTCTTCCTAGTCCTAATACAGTCACATTTGATCCGTGAATTGTAAAATCAGTATGTTGAATGGCCATCATTAATGCACCTTCAACAGTGGGGATTGAATTGTATATTGCGACATCATCACGATTAAATAATTGAACAACTTCACGATCTGCTTTGGTTGAAATTTCTTGAAGATAAGGAGGATTAATACCAGAATAAATTTTACAATGTTGCGGTGTTTTCTTTAAAATTTCTTCATTTATTGTAATTTTTTCATTAGAGAAAATTGTATCAATCTGTCCATCCACCCCAGCCCCAGGCACTGGCAATATAATGGCGTCAATGCATGTAAAGTCAACTTCATCTAACTTCTCCTTTACTGCACCAGAAAAAGCGTGGTCAAGCTGTTCAAAACCAACTAAATATAATTTTGCATCCAATTCTGTCAGCTTACGAATGACCTCAAGCTGCCTTGCATCTCCGCCGATCACTGCAATTTGTAATCCTGTCAGCATGCAACACTCACCTTCTTTTAAAGAACTTTTTATGTTCTTTTACTCAATTACTTCAACATCTTATGTAGAAATGACCTATTCGGTGAGTTCTCTAACAAAGAATAGACTCTAAGTTTGAACCTTAGTTGTGAAGAGAAGATTGATAAGGAATGAAGGACGAAACTCCTTACTTTAAAAAAACATTTTAAATAAGAAAAGTTATTAAATAGTGAGGTAGCGACTCATCTTTATTCACATACAATAAAATGCTAAGTGAGGAGGAAATGAAATGAAAAACATAACAGATTCTAGGTTTATTACAACTGACGATCCGAAATCTCAGCAGTTTGTCTTCCAGTTACCTAAGGAATGGGAAACAAGACCCTATGAGTATGAATGGGCAAAAAATTTTGCAGACAAAAATGAAATTGTTCTCGATGCAGCCTGTGGATTGGGGCATCCCTTAAAATTTTATCTAAGTGAGATATGCAAACACACTTTTGCCTGTGATATCGATGAGAGATTATTAGACAGAAAAGCCATTTTGTTAGATATGAAGGAAACATATACACATGACGACATACAAGAAGGAAATGTACAGCGATTGTTAAACAACTTATCTATGAATTGCTGTTCCTTAACTGATTTACCATACAGTGGGCAACTATTTGATAAAATCTTCTGTATTTCCGTTATTGAACATTTAAGTATTGAGGATATATATAAAAGCCTTGTAGAGTTTAAACGTGTATTAAAAGAGGATGGACTTATTATTTTAACATGTGATTATCCTACCATCGATCTAGACATGTTCAATCGTATGATTCACGAAGCTGGATTAACCTTTTTTGATCATGTGACCTTCACCCGACCTTCTAATGTCCTCACATCAACTATATGGGGAGAATTAAGTTGTTTTCGTGCGGTTTTAAAAAAGAACAAAGGCTAAAGAAAATATAATTTTTATAATAAAAAAGAACAATTTCCTATCTTAACAAACGGGAAATTGTTCTCTTTTATTTATAGCCCTTGAGGTAATTCACCATCTGGACTAATTAAGGCTAATGAGTAGTCATCTGTAAAGATCTTTTTCGCCATTTCATTGACTTCATCCATTGATACTTCATCAATTTCTTCAATAATTTTATCTAATGTACGATGAGATCCAAGCAATAGTTCATTTTTGCCGTTACGGCTCATGCGACTATTTGTACTTTCTAAACTTAGCATTAAGCCACCTTTTAATTGCTCTTTACTATTGACTAATTCTTTTTCTGTTATTCCGTTTCGTTTTAAAACGTCTAATGTGTTCTGAATCGTTTCGAAAAGAACATTCATTTGTTTCGCACCGGTACCGCCATATATTGTAACCAAACCACTATCTTTAAAAGAAGAGTGATAAGAAAACACAGAGTAAGCGAGCCCCTTATCTTCCCTCACATCTTGGAATAAGCGACTACTCATGCTACCACCAAGAATATTATTTAGAACGATCAACTGATACATATCATCATGACCGACTGGAAGTCCGTTAAACCCTAAACAAAGATGCGCTTGTTCCGTTTCTTTCTTTCTGGCGATCTTATTATTGTGAAAAGTAGGTACTGTTTCGTTTACTGCCGGACTACCACCTGTATATGTACCAAAATGCGACTCAACTTCTTTAATAAATGATTCAGGCACATTACCTGCAATGGAGATGACGACATTCTCAGGTATATAGTGATTATGCATATAGTCTCTTAATGTGTCCCCGTTAAACGTTTCTAGTGTTTCTTCCGTTCCGAGTATAGGGTACCCCAATGAATGACTTTCATATACACCCTTGCTTAAAACATCATGGACAATATCATCCGGTGTATCTTCATACATTTTAATTTCTTCGTAGACAACATTTTTCTCTTTTTTCAACTCTTCGTTATCGAAGGAAGAGTTGAAAAACATATCTGCTAGTACATCTAACGCAAATGAGGCGTGAGTATCCAGTACTTTTGCGTAATAGCATGTATATTCCTTTGATGTGAAAGCGTTCACTTGTCCACCAATACTATCAAAAGACTCCGCTATTTCTCTAGCTGTTTTTGACTCTGTACCTTTAAAAATCATATGTTCAAGAAAGTGGGAAATCCCATTATTCTCTTTATCTTCATTTCTTGATCCTGTTCCAATCCAAACGCCAATGGCAACAGAGCGGACAGTCGGAATATTTTCTAATACGATTCTTGTTCCATTTTTGCAAGTATATCTTTTAATCAAGCATGCTCCTCCTGTTCTGTTTGCAAGCTGTCTTTTTTTCGAATGATACGAAATGCTTTTCAAAACAACTGTTTATCATTCATTAGAAAAAAAGACTCATGATGGTAGAATAACATAAGTGTATCTATTGTTGCTATTTTTTGCAAAATCTCGCTTGTTATTTTTTCGGCTTTTCGTGTGATCCGATTCTTTCCTCTGATAATAAGGATGTCACTGTCCCAATTTGTAAGTCTTTGTCTTTAATCCCTACAATCATTCTGTCCAGTGCATTTGCTGTTGATTCTGTTGGATGCATTAAGACCATTGAACCATTTTCTACTTTATTGACTACACGATTAATAATCGTTTCAGGTGATGGTTTTTGCCAATCTATCGTATCGACAGTCCACATCACAGTAAGTAGTCCTTGCCCATTAGCAATGTTGACGGTTTGATTACGATAACTACCACTTGGGGGGGCAAACCATTTCACCTTTTGTTCAGTCGTCGCCTCTATGACTTCGTTAGTTTTCGCAATTTCTTCTTTTGTTTTTTGATCAGAAGCAACTTTCAAATCAGGATGCGTATAAGAATGATTGCCAATTTCGTGCCCTGCGGCAACAATCATTTTTGCTAAATCAGGGTTATTTTGCGTCCATCTTCCTTCTAAAAAAAACGTTGCTTTTACATTATGTTTCTTTAATGTTTCCAACATTTTAGGAAGATACTCATTTCCCCAAGCTACATTAATTAATAAACTAACCATCGGCTTGTCTGGATGGCCCTTATAAATCGGTGAAGGTTCTAAATCTTCTAGATGGATTTTTGGTTTTACTTCGGAAAATACGAGTTTCTCTTTATCAAAGGACCCGTCCTTTTTCATCTTTTTATAAGATGCATTCACATCAACCTTTAGTCCATTTAATCCTGGAATCGCCTTCCATACTCTATCTATAACAGCATCCTCGGCAGGTACTTCAAACGTCTTCGCTTGCTCCTTTATTTCTATTAAAAGCGGATCATCTACTTTACTTACCGATATGCTTTCATTCAGGGCTAAAGACATATATTGATCTGTAAACGGGTTCGCAACGATTAAAAATCCACTAATGACTATTACCAGCGTGTATCCAATTTTTCTCATAACACCAGCCTCCCTCTTCATTAAAATATGTTAAAGGAGGACAAGGTAGAACAGTTTAACTATTTGATAAAGCGCTTACATAATAACAATCCCTTCGACAAGTAAAAGAAACAAGCCAAGGGCTCACAAAAAACATCATCATTTTATATTCTAACAAAAAAAGAAAGAAAAAAATCAGGGGACAACCCTGACTTTCTTACAAGTTTATTTATTCTCAGCTTTTTCTTTTTGTTCACGCTGCTCTTTTAATACAGCTTTACGAGAAAGGTTCACTCTACCTTGTTTATCGATTTCCGTCACTTTTACAAGGACTTCATCACCTATTGAAAGCACATCTTCGACTTTTCCTACCCGCTCTTCAGCTAGTTCAGAAATATGAACAAGTCCATCTTTCCCATTAAAGATTTCTACGAAAGCACCAAATTTCTCTATGCGCTTCACTTTACCCAAATACATTTGTCCAACTTCTACTTCACGAACGATATCTTCAATGATTTTCTTCGCTTTTTGGTTCATCGCTTCATCGACTGAAGAAATAAATACTGTACCATCTTGTTCGATATCAATTTTTACGCCCGTTTCTTCAATGATTTTATTGATTTGTTTTCCACTTGGTCCAATAACATCACGGATTTTATCTGGGTTAATTGACATCATTAAGATTTTCGGTGCATATTGTGAAAGCTCTTTATTAGGTTCAGCAATTGTTGCTAGCATAGAATCAAGAATCTGCATTCTACCGATTTTTGCTTGTTGTAATGCCTCTTCTAAAATTTCTCTAGAAAGACCATCGATTTTAATATCCATTTGTAATGCTGTAACGCCTTTACTTGTACCTGCTACTTTAAAGTCCATATCACCTAAGTGATCTTCCATTCCTTGAATATCGGTTAGAATAGAGTAATAATCACCTGATTTGATAAGACCCATCGCAATACCAGCAACTGGCGCTTTAATTGGTACCCCAGCGTCCATCATTGCTAAAGTACTTGCACAGATACTTGCTTGTGAGGTGGAACCATTAGATTCCAACACTTCAGAAACAAGTCGAATCGTATAAGGAAAATCCTTTTCTGATGGAATAATTGGTTCTAAAGCTCTTTCTCCTAAAGCACCGTGTCCGATTTCACGACGACCAGGTCCTCTCATCGGGCCAGTTTCACCAACACTGAAATTAGGAAAATTATAATGGTGCATAAAACGTTTTTCTTCTTCAATGCCAAGACCATCTAAAATTTGTACATCACCAAGCGCCCCTAATGTACAAATGCTCAACGCTTGTGTTTGACCACGTGTAAACAGTCCTGATCCATGTGTACGTGGAAGTAAATCAATCTCAGATGACAGCGGACGAATTTCCTCTAGTCCACGCCCATCAGGTCTTACTTTATCTTCAGTAATTAAGCGGCGTACTTCTTGTTTAACAATTTTATCAAGTACTTGCTTTACTTGTTTAAGATAGTCATCATCAACTTCTTGCTCTTCAAAATGGGTAATCACTTTATCTTTGACAACTTTAATGGCCGCTTCTCTAGCATGTTTTTCTTGAACTTGAATAGCAGGAATCATATCCGCTTCACACATAGCGCGCACAGTTGCATTAATCTCTTCATCGACTTGATAAAGTGTAACTTCCATCTTGTCTTTACCAATTTCTTCAGCAATCTTCTCTTGGAAGGCAATTAATCGTTTTATCTCATCATGACCAAACATAATTGCTTCAAGCATCGTTTCTTCAGGAACTTCTTCTGCCCCTGCTTCTACCATGTTGATCGCATCTTTCGTACCAGCAACGACTAAATGAATATCACTTTTTTCTGTTTGTTCTACAGAAGGGTTAATGATAAATTCATTGTCAACTCTGCCAACAGTTACACCTGCAATTGGACCGGCAAACGGAATATCAGAAACACTTAATGCAAGAGATGACCCAAACATTGCCGCCATTTCCGAAGAACAATCTTGGTCGACACTCATAACCATACTGACAACTTGAACATCATTGCGGAAACCGTCCGGGAAAAGTGGTCGAATTGGTCTATCAATTAATCGGCTAGCTAGAATGGCTCTTTCACTTGGACGACCTTCACGTTTAATAAAGCCGCCAGGTATTTTACCGACTGCGTATAATCTTTCCTCATAGTTCACAGTAAGTGGAAAGAAATCTAAGTTCTTTGGTTCTTTTGATGCCGTTGCTGTACTTAGTACAGCTGTATCACCATAGCGAACCAATACAGCACCGTTTGCTTGCTTTGCTAATTGTCCAATTTCAACAGACAACTTGCGTCCAGCCCAATCTATGCTGTAGATATGCTTATCTTGTCCCATATTTGTACCCCTCTCTACCATTTCACTTACAAAATCATATATACTAAAGCAAAATGCCATGACATATTTTCATCATTAATACTATTATGCACACTTTTTCAAATATATAAAATAACAAAATTTTATGTAGAATAGCGTTTTTAGGCTAATAAAAAAGCGGGAAAAAATCCCGCTTCTTCAAATAAGAAGACAAGCTTCTTATTATCGACGTAAACCAAGCTTATTGATTAACTCACGGTAACGTTGTACATCTTTGTTACGAAGGTAAGTTAATAGGTTACGACGTTTACCTACCATTTTTAATAGACCACGACGAGAGTGGTGATCTTTCTTATGAGTACGTAAATGTTCGTTCAAATTGTTGATTTCTTCTGTAAGGACAGCGATTTGAACTTCTGGAGATCCAGTATCATTTTCATGAGTTTTGTACTCACTGATAAGTTCATTTTTACGTTCTTTAGTGATTGCCATCCGATTCACCTCCTAAAATTTCAATCCCCTGTTACTGAGCAAGCGTCGGTGACTCGACTTGCCAAGCAAAGGTTCATCAATCAATACGTTTATAAGAATACAACTTTTTTAGACAAAATGCAAGAATTAACCGTTGTTTTTTGCAAAATAATCGAGTGTTGCTTGCTTATCTTTAGCAATTTGCTCTATTAAAGCTTCAATTCCATTAAACTTTCGTTCATCTCTAATATGTTGATGCCACTCTACTTCAACCTCTTCACCATATATATCTTGATCGAAATCAAAAATATGAACTTCAATAGAAGGGGTCTTTAAGTCATCATGGAAAGTTGGCTTATAGCCTAAATTACAGACCCCTTTACGCCATTTTCCTTGAACAAAAATTCTTACAGCGTAAACACCTGTAGGCGGGGTGATGAAATCTTCGCTAACAGCAACGTTTGCTGTTGGAAAACCTAATTGTCTCCCTCTTTGATCACCTTGCACGACCGGACCACTAACTGTATAGTATCTTCCCAAAAGCGGAGGGATTTTTTCAACGCTCCCCTCTTTTAAGTAAGACCTAATAAGCGAGGAACTAATCTTGGCATTATCTCTTTTTAATTGTGGAATCGTGGTTGTAGAGAAATACCCATTAGCATGTGTCTTTATCGTATCCATAGTGCCTTTTCCGAATTTACCATACGTATAATCAAATCCAGCAGATACATGTGATACATTTAAATCAATAATATACTGATCGATAAAAGCTTCTGGATCTAGATTAGCAAATGCTTTAGAAAAGTGCACAATAAATAAATAATCAATGCCTAACTGTGCAACAATCTTAATTTTCTCATTTATCGGTGTGATGTATCTAATTTGTTCTTGTGGATCACCTAATACAGCTGATGGATGAGGATCAAATGTCATTACGGCACTTTTCAACCCTAGTTCAGCTGCCTTCTCCTTTGCATTTTGCATCACTTTCTGGTGACCAAGATGAACACCGTCGAAAAAGCCCAATGCCATTGAAAGAGGTGGCCAGCTATCTTTAGTATGGTTATGTGGATGTACTATTTTTATAACTTCCATGATCATTCACCTTTTTATATTGTTTAAACATGAAGATAGGCATAGAACGTCTACTTTATGTTAAAGAACGTTTACCTTTACCCTATTCACCTATGTATAGAACTTTAGTTGGCTTTATTATACCTGGTTTATCAGGATGATGGATATACAGGGCTAACGCTTGATTGTTCACAGTCTCCATTACAATAGGACCAGATACACTCTCAAGTTCTTCGGGAGTAGGAAGAACTGCGCCATTCTTCACTTTCATTGCTACTTTATCATTTATTTGATATTTCGGCAAATAGCTAATCCCCCATTCCAAAGGTTTGAGCACATCAGCTATTCTTCCCTCGTTCATCACTTCCTCCACTTGTGGTAATGTCAAACAATCCTCAATAGTAAAGTCTGCAGACCGGATGCGAGTTAAATCAGACATATGGGCAGGATAACCAAGAAGTTCACCCATCATAACTGCTAATGTTCTAATATATGTTCCTTTTCCACATGCAACACGAAAACGAAAAGTAATCCGTTCCCCATTATATACTTCCTGCTCATTTAGCAAGGTGATACGATCAATGCGCACTTTTCTACTTGGCCGCTCCACTTCTTGCCCTAGTCGTGCATATTCATAAAGTCTTTTACCATTCACTTTAACAGCAGAATACAGGGGTGGTGTTTGGACAATCTCTCCAGTTAATTGCTGGAACACCGCGATAATCTCTTCTCGAGTAATCGGTTTATCTACCTTCTTCTCTTCTACCACTTCACCTGAGGCATCTTCTGTCGTTGTAGAGAAACCTATTGTGACCTCTCCTTCATACTCTTTACCTGCATCCGTAATATATTCGGCAACCTTCGTAGCACGTCCAATACAAATAGGTAATACGCCAGTTACCTCAGGGTCCAATGTTCCTGTGTGACCCACCTTTTTCGTTTTTAGAATCTTGCGTAACTTGAATACACAGTCATGAGAAGTCATTCCTTTTGGCTTTAATAAAGGTAATATTCCTTCCATTTTGTACGCCCCTTTCAAATTCAAATTAAGGTGAAATAAATACGGATAGACAAACGTCTATCCGCCAATCATTATTTATTCCTTATCTTTGGATTGACCGTCATCTTGAATTTGATGAAGGAGTGTTTCAATACGATTACCGTAATCGATTGATTCGTCAAACTCAAAAGTGATTTCAGGGGTTTTTCTCAAACGTATTCTCTGACCAATTTCAGAACGGATAAACCCTTTAGCTTTAGCCAATCCTCTCAATGTATCTTCTCTTTGCTCTTCATTACCGAGAACAGAAATATAGACAGTAGCTTGTTGTAAATCACCTGTCACATGAACGTCTGTTACTGTTACAAATCCCACTCGTGGATCTTTAATTTTTCGACCGATAATTTCTCCGAGCTCTTTTTTCATTTGCTCGCCAACTCTATTTGATCTTAGGCTCAATTGTTACACCTCTTTTTCAAAGCCATTCAATATCTGTAATTGTCCGTTCAATCTCAGGAAAAGAATCAATTAATTTAAGCGCATTTGAAAGCTCCCACTCAACGGCTTGTTTACTTGAAGCTACAGCAGTTATGGCAATTTGCGTATGTTGCCATGTATCTTGAAACCCTACTTCTGCAACAGAAATGTTAAACTTCTGTTGCAGACGAGTGAGGATTCGCTGTAATACACTTCTCTTCTCCTTTAATGAACGAGCATCATATATCATACACTCACACGAAACCAAACCTACAATCATTTACGCTCAATTTCTTGCATAATATAAGCTTCAATGATGTCGCCTTCTTTGACATCATTGTAGTTCTTAATTGTGATACCACATTCGTAATTTGTTGCTACTTCTTTCGCATCATCTTTGAAGCGTTTTAACGCATCAATTTCACCTTCGAAAATAACAACGCCATCTCTAATTAGGCGAATACCAGAATCTCTTGTGATTTTACCTTCCGTAACATAAGAACCAGCAATTGTACCAATTTTTGATACTTTAAATGTTTGACGGACTTCTGCTTGACCAATAATTTTTTCTTCAAACTCTGGGTCTAGCATCCCTTTCATTGCTAATTCAATTTCTTCAATTACGTTATAAATGATGCGGTGTAGACGAATATCAACATCTTCTGCTTCAGCAGCACGTTTTGCATTCGTATCTGGTCTTACGTTAAAGCCGATAACGATTGCGTTAAATGCAGCAGCAAGCGTAATATCTGATTCATTAATGGCACCCGCACCTGTATGAAGAATACGTACTTTTACGCCTTCTACATCAATCTTATTTAATGCGGAAGTTAGGGCTTCAGCAGAACCTTGGACATCAGCTTTTACAACGATGTTTATGTCCTTCATTTCCCCTTCTTTCATATGCTCAAATAAGTTATCAAGGCTAACACGAGATTTCTCAGATCTTTGTGCCTGTAGAGCTAATTGTGCACGTGCTTCCCCTACTTGGCGCGCAGATTTCTCGTCTTCTAGAACAGCAAATCTGTCACCTGCTTGAGGGACATCATTCAATCCTGTAATTTCTACAGGAGTAGATGGTCCCGCAGTTTTTACTCGACGTCCAAGGTCATTAACCATTGCACGTACGCGTCCAAATGTATTACCGACAACAATCGGATCACCAACCTTCAATGTTCCGTTTTGTACAAGTAATGTGGCTACTGATCCTCTACCTTTATCAAGCTGTGCTTCAATAACTGTTCCGACAGCATTACGATTAGGGTTCGCCTTATATTCTTCTACTTCACCAACAAGGAGAATCATTTCTAACAACTCATCAATACCGTCACCTTTAATGGCTGAAATCGGTACAAAGATTGTATCTCCGCCCCATGCTTCAGGAACTAATCCATGTTCTGTTAGCTCTTGCATTACACGGTCAGGATTTGCCGCTTCTTTATCCATTTTATTAACAGCAACAATAATTGGTACCTCAGCAGCTTTAGCATGGTTAATTGCTTCAATTGTCTGCGGCATCACACCATCATCCGCTGCAACAACTAAAATTGTAATATCAGTTATTTTCGCTCCACGGGCACGCATTGTTGTAAATGCCGCATGACCAGGTGTATCTAGAAATGTAATCTTCTTACCTTTATCTTCTACTTGATAGGCACCGATATGCTGTGTAATTCCACCAGCTTCGCCAGCAGTTACCTTTGTGTGGCGAATGGAATCAAGTAATGTCGTTTTACCATGGTCAACGTGACCCATAATCGTTACAACAGATGGACGTTCCTCAAGATTAGTCTCTTCATCTTCAGTGAAATATGCTTCTAAATCTGTCACATCTACTAATACTTCTTCTTCTACATCAACACCATATTCGCCTGCAATTAACTCAATTGAATCTTTATCTAGTTCTTGGTTAATTGTTGCCATCACACCAAGCATAAATAGCTTTTTAATGATTTCTGAAGGCTCTCTATGGAGCTTCTTAGCAAGCTCACCAACCGTTAGTGATTCAGTAAAAGTAATTTTCTCTGGTAATTCTTTTACTTTTTTAGGTGCTGGTGGTTGAGGTGGCTTCTGCCCTTTATTCTTTGGTTTATTTTTTTGATTATTATTGCGATTAGGTTTTTGATTCTTATTATTATTATTATTATTATTTGGCTTATTTCTATTGCCTTTTGGTGCACCTGCTGGTTTATTTTTCTGATTGTTTGCAGGTTGTGCTTGCGCTGATTGTTGTTTTTGTGGTTGCTTCTCTTCTTGCTTATTGTAAATACCGTCTAATTTTGTTACTTCACCTGGTTCTAATGTTGTCATATGATTCGAAACCTCTATATTCATTTCCTTTAATTTCGTAATTACATCTTTACTAGATAGATTATGTTTTTTAGCATATTCGTAAACGCGAATTTTACTCATGCTTTCACCCCCGCTAGAATTAATCGAGCAACGTTAATAGCTTTTTGGCGAATCCAGCGTCTAAAACAGCCACCACTACTCTTGCTTCCTTGCCAATTGCTTGCCCTAACAATTCTCTGTCTGGGACAATCTTATAAGGAACAGCATAAGATTTACATTTGTCTGTTACTTTTTTTGTCGTATTAGCAGAAGCATCTGCAGACAACAAAACCAGCTTCGCTTTCCCTTTTCTAATATCGCTTATAGAAAGCTCTTCACCTGAAGTGATTTTACGCGCTCGATTGGCCAAGCCAAGTAATGACATCCATTTTCTCTCATTCATTTTGGACGGTCATTTCTCCTTTTCAATAAGATCTAAAAGTTCGTTATATATGTCCTCATCCACTTGTACATCTAGATGACTAGCTAAAATATTTTTCTTTTTTGCAAGTAAGATGGCTTCCTTGCTTTTTGTAAGATACGCTCCACGACCGGATTTCTTACCTGTAACATCAACCGAAACTTCGCCTTCTTTTGAGCGAACAATGCGTACGAGTGATTTCTTCGGCATCATTTCTCCCGTCGCTATACATTTTCTCATCGGAATTTTTCTGCTTTTGTTCACCAGCCATTCACCTCTTATTCCTTATCTTCAGGGAATGTAAAATCTTCATCTTCATCATCTTGATGATAGCTTAAAAGAGCTTCATCTCTTGGATATGTGCCGGCTTCTCTTGCTTCTGTCTCTGATTTAATATCAATTTTCCAACCAGTAAGCTTCGCCGCAAGTCTTGCATTTTGTCCTCGTTTCCCAATAGCTAGCGATAGTTGATAATCTGGAACAACAACCGTTGTCGCTTTGTCCTCTTCATTTACTACAACATCTAACACTTTAGAAGGACTTAATGCATTGGCTACAAAGACAACTGGATCGCTAGACCACTTCACAATGTCAATTTTTTCACCTTTTAACTCGTTAACAACGGCTTGCACACGTGTACCTTTAGGTCCAACACATGAACCAACTGGATCTACCTCTGGATTATCAGAATGTACAGAGATTTTTGAGCGATCTCCCGCTTCACGCGCAACAGATTTTAATTCAACAGTACCGTCATAAATTTCTGGTACTTCAATTTCAAAAAGACGTTTTAAAAGTCCTGGGTGTGTTCTAGAAACATAAATTTGTGGACCTTTTGTCGTTTTTTCGACTTTTGTAATAAACACTTTAATACGATCATGTGGGCGATACTGTTCACTAGGCATCTGTTCACTTACAGGTAAAATCGCTTCAATCTTACCAAGACTAACGTAAATAAATTTTGCGTCTTGTCTTTGGACAATGCCTGTCATGATATCCTCTTCTCGATCAATGAATTCAGAATAGATAATGCCTCGTTCTGCTTCACGAACACGTTGAGTAACGACTTGTTTGGCTGTTTGTGCAGCAATTCTACCAAAATCTTTTGGCGTTACTTCCATTTCTACAATATCTTCAACCGTATAGTTAGGATTAATCTTGCGTGCATCCTCGATAGAAATCTCTAATCTTGGATCAAACACTTCATCAACGACTTCTTTGCGGGCAAATACTTTCATAGTGCCACTACCTAAATTTAAATCAATACGGACATTTTGTGCTTGATTAAAGTTTCTACGATAAGCAGACACTAACGCGGCTTCCATTGCATCAATAATGACATCTCGTGAAATTCCTTTTTCCTTTTCAAGCAAAATAAGAGCATCTAATAATTCACTGCTCATGTGATTCATATCCCCCTTTAAATAAGTTGCGTTACGCCAATTGCTTTATGAGAAGACAATAGCTAAGCGAGCTTTTGCGATTTTTTCATACGGTAATTCTACCGTTTTCTTTCTTGTTTTAACTTTCATTTCAACTTTAACGATATGGCCATCGAAGTCTGTTAATACACCTTCAAATGTTTTTTCTCCATCTATTGGTTCATACGTTTTTATAAATACGTTTTTACCAATTGCTTTCATGAAATCTTGTTCTTTTTTTAGAGGGCGTTCCGCTCCTGGTGAAGAGACCTCAAGGAAATAGTTGTAAGGAATTGGGTCAATTTCATCTAATTTCTCACTTAAGCGTTCACTAACTACTCCACACTCTTCTATATCAACGCCTGTCTCTTTATCAATAAAGACACGAAGAAACCAGTCTTTTCCTTCCTTCACATATTCGATCTCAACTAATTCCAACTGAAGATCGCTCAAAATAGGAGTGACTAATTGTTCAACTTCTTCAGTCACTTTACTCATCTTTATCCCTCCTTCTAGCAAGATGCCTATTCATTATAAATGTAGCAGCAAACACTAGAGTTGCTGCTAATCGAGATATACCGGATCATCTTTGTAACCGATGAAAATTTTGGTTAATAACAAGACGAAAGAGTGGGTTGCCCCACTCTTGTTTGCGAAGATATCCGTTAGTATTTCCAATAAAACTATACCATAACCATAATTTTTATGCAAATGGAATAGCTGTAAAAGCGACTTAGAACAAACTTAACTGATTTTGGTCTGGTAATTCTTCTAAACAACCATGATTATTTAAGTACTCGATAATTGTTTTAGATACCTTACCTCTTTGCTGAAGATCTTCCTTCGATAGGAAGTCTCCTTCTCCTCTTGCTTTTACAATATTCAGTGCTGCGTTCGTACCTAATCCTGGTATAGAGTTGAACGGCGGAATCAGTGTATTACCTTCAATAATAAAGTCACTTGCACTGGATTTATACAAATCAACTTTTTGGAAACTATATCCTCTTTCATTCATTTCAAGCGCTAACTCCATTACAGTCAGCAAGTTTTTTTCTTTTGTAGAAGCATCTAAGCCTTTCGCATTGATTTCTTCAATTTTTGCTCGGATCGCCTGTGAGCCTTTTACCATCGCATCTATATCAAAATCTTCTGCACGAACGGTAAAATAAGCTGCATAATATAAAAGCGCATGATGAACTTTAAAGTAGGCTATACGTACCGCCATTAAGACATAGGCAGCGGCATGGGCTTTAGGGAACATATATTTTATCTTTAAGCAAGAGTCAATATACCACTCAGGTACTTCATTCTTCCTCATTTCCGCTTCCATCTCTTCTGTCAGGCCTTTTCCTTTTCGGACTGATTCCATAATTTTAAAAGCGAAAGCCGGTTCTAAGCCTTGATAAATTAAATACACCATAATATCATCACGACATCCAATAACTTCACTTAATGTGCATGTATTGTTATGAATTAACTCTTGGGCATTGCCGAGCCATACATCAGTTCCATGTGAAAGACCTGAAATTTGAACAAGCTCAGAAAATGTCGTTGGTTTCGTGTCTTCTAGCATTTGTCGAACAAACCTTGTTCCGAACTCCGGAATACCAAATGTCCCTGTTTTACACATAATTTGCTCTTCTGTGACGCCTAACGATTCCGTTCCACTGAAGATTTTCATTACTTCTGGATCATCGGTTGGAATGGTCTTCGGATCAATCCCACTTAAATCTTGCAACATCCTAATAACAGTGGGATCATCATGACCAAGTATATCTAGCTTCAACACATTATCATGAATGGAGTGGAAGTCAAAATGAGTTGTTTTCCATTCTGAATTACGATCATCAGCCGGAAACTGGATAGGTGAAAAATCATAAATATCCATATAATCAGGAACAACAATAATGCCGCCTGGATGTTGTCCAGTTGTTCGCTTAACACCGGTACAACCAGAAGCTAAGCGATCAATTTCTGCGCCTCGAATTTGAAGATTATTATCATTTTGATACGCTTTAACATAGCCGAATGCCGTTTTGTCTGCTACAGTACCGATCGTTCCTGCCCGATATACATATTCTTCACCAAAAAGAACTTTTGTATAGTTATGAGCTCTAGGCTGATATTCCCCGGAGAAGTTCAAGTCAATATCTGGTACTTTATCCCCTTTAAAGCCTAAGAAAGTTTCAAATGGAATATCATGGCCATCTTTACGATAATGCTGAGAACAGTTTGGACAATCTTTATCTGGTAAATCAAACCCTGAACCTACTGAACCATCATCAAAAAACTCAGAGTGTTTACAATCAGGGCAGACGTAATGAGGAGGCAGTGGATTAACCTCTGTTATTTCCGTCATTGTCGCAACAAATGAGGAACCTACCGAACCCCTTGATCCTACTAAGTAGCCATCATTTAGTGACTTTTTAACAAGTTTATGAGAGATCAAGTAAATAACGGCAAAGCCATGTCCGATAATACTTTTTAATTCTTTCTCTAAACGAGCTTCTACGATTTCAGGTAGTTCTTCTCCGTAAATACTTCTCGCCATGCTATAGCTCATTTCACGCATTTCTTCGTCTGCGCCTTCTATTTTTGGCGTATAGAGATCATCTTTTATTGGTTTGATTTCATCAATCATCTCAGCAATTTTATTCGTATTATCTACTACGATTTTTTTCGCTGTTTCTTTTCCTAAAAATGCAAAGCATTCAAGCATTTCATTGGTCGTGCGAAAATGCACATCAGGCAGTTCATGACGGTTGAGCGGATTTGCCCCACCTTGAGAATTTACTAAAATCTTACGATAAATCTTATCATTCGGATTTAAGTAATGAACATTCCCTGTGGCAACAACGGGGATATTTAATTTTTCACCAAGTTGTACAACGTTCGTAATGATTTCTTCGAGCGCCTTTTCGTCACGAACTAACTCTAATTCTAATAAATGAGCATAGACCTCTTTAGGGTGAACCTCTAGATAATCATAAAACTCAGCTATCTCTTCCACTTCATCAGGCGATTTTTGCATCATCCCTTCAAAAACTTCACCTTTGTCACATCCAGAACCAACAATAATACCTTCTCTATATTTCTGTAATACCGAGCGAGGAATACGTGGCACACGATAAAAATAATTAATATGAGCAATCGAGACTAATTTAAAAAGATTCTTCAATCCTTCACTCGTTTGCGCTATCAAAGTACAATGGGACGGTCTAGCCCTTTGATAAGCATTTCCTTTACCCATATTGTCATTAAATTGATCATGGTATTCAATGCCTTTAGCCATCGCATCCTTCAGCATTTTGATTAATATATAGCCTGTTGCTTCCGCATCGTATATTGCCCGGTGATGTTGAGTTAGTTCAACATCAAACTTCTTTGCCAATGTGTTGAGGCGATGATTTTTCATTTCAGGGTGTAAAAATCGCGCTAATTCAAGTGTATCTACAACGGGATTTGTTGCTTTTCCAAGACCTAATTTCTTATACCCTACATTTAAAAAACCCATATCAAATGAAGCGTTATGGGCCACAAGCACACTATCGCCAGTCCATTCGTAAAAATCTTTTAAAACGTCAGCTACTTCAGGGGCATTCTCTACTAAATCATCTGTTATGCCCGTTAAATTAATTGTCGTAGCAGATAATGGATGATGCGGATTAGCAAAGGATTCAAAACGATCAATAATCTCGCCGTCGTGAATTTTCACGGCTGCAAGTTCTATAATGGTGTCATAAACAGCAGATAATCCAGTCGTTTCAACGTCAAACACAACATAAGTATCTTCAGCTACTCGTCTATGAGCATCATTATAAGCAATTGGTACACCGTCATCGATTAAGTTCGCCTCAACACCATAAAGTATTTTGATACCATTTTTCTTACCGGCATTAAATGCTTCTGGAAAGGATTGAGCACCAGCATGGTCTGTAATCGCAATTGCTTTATGTCCCCACTTCTTTGCTTGTGAAACAAGCGCACTAACCGAACTAACGGCATCCATTTGGCTCATTGGTGTATGAAGATGAAGTTCAACCCGCTTTTCATCTTCCTTAGCTGTATCTTTTCTTTCAATTGGTTTAATTTCATTTAAATCATTACCAATCATGACTAGGTCACGCACGAAGGTATCATTTTGAATGCTACCACGAACTTTCAGCCACATGCCTTTTTGTACCATTTGAAAGAGTGCAGCATCTTCTTTATCTCGGGAAAACATTTTTACAAGTATCGAGCTTGTATAATCAGTAATTTTGAAAGTTAATAATGTCCGACCACTTCTGAGTTCTTTTGTTTCTGCATGAAAGACGTAACCTTCGACAGCAATTCTTCTTTCTTCATCAACTATATCAATTAGTTTGCGGAAGTCAGCATCATCTTTAATTGTCAGGCCAACTGTCAATGGCCCTTGTGGTATCGGTGTATCTGATTCTTGCTCTAATGCTTTCTTCTCCATTTCAATTGCTGCTTGCATGCCGCGTTCTTGATCTTCTTTTCTCTTTGCTTCTAAGAAACGCTCATATGCTTCATTGCTCTCTTCGGTTGACAATTCTGTTTCAATTTGAAATGGTGGAAATCCAAATGATTGAAAGCTATCAAGAATAAGGGGCGCATACTTATTTTTAATAGACTGACTTTCCATATCATTACTAACGGTAACGATTACCTTATTTCCCTTTATTTTCGGCACTTGCTCATGAAGAAGCTTAAGCATCGGTGGTGAGATGCCTTCAATTTCTTTCATACAAAATGTCCAATAATCTTGAATTAAGCTCTCATCATATTCTTGATTCGTAACAGTAATAGAAAAAGAGGTACGTGCAATATGAGAAAACTTGTGGTGCAATTGAGCTGCAAATCTTTGAAGAACAGTTGCCGGTAAGATTTGTTCTAAGCTAAAGGAAAAATGCCACCT
This sequence comes from Cytobacillus sp. FSL R5-0569, assembly GCF_038007265.1. Lineage (NCBI taxonomy): Bacteria > Bacillati > Bacillota > Bacilli > Caryophanales > Bacillaceae > Cytobacillus > Cytobacillus sp. FSL R5-0569. The sequence goes on along the minus strand of NZ_JBBOWW010000001.1, from coordinate 1,970,135 downwards.
TTTTTCCTTTTTTTGAATATATACTTTCATGATTTCGGCTTGTTCAAAATAATGAACAAAAGCATCTTCTGTTAATTCTAATTGTTGTAACAGGAGCTGAAAACGTTCTTTGTTTCCTTTTACATCGTTCATTTCAGCCCTCCCCCTTCATTAACGTTCTATTTTTCTTCAATCGGTCACTATTATATCATAATTAAATACTAGATTTGATAAAGTAAAAATCACGCTAATTGTCAACTATTTTGTGGTAATGTATATTATTTCCCCGAGGAATGAACGGGTTATTTAACACTTCAAAAATGAATGAAGCGTAGGCTATTAAGCATAAGTATCAAGCTATAATTCGGAAAGTGACGCAATTTATTAATAGGACTACAATCTAATTCTATCGATGATAAATAAAAAACCGATCCCATTCTCATCTTTAACATTTGACGACTAATGGGGTCGGATTATTTTTATATAGGAATGTTTAGGTTTTTTATGCTAACTGATTATGAATGAATTGTGGTAATTCATCCACCGATACTTCAAATTGCTCGCCTGTACTTCTTAATTTAACTTCTACGATGCCTTCATTTGCCTTTTTACCAACAGTAATTCGTAAAGGTAAACCGATTAAATCACTATCAGCGAATTTTACGCCAGCTCGTTCAGCGCGATCATCCCATAAAATACGATACCCTAAATCTTTCAAAGAATCGTATACTCTTTCACTTAATTGCACTTGGTCTTCTTTTTTCATATTTAAAGAAACAAGATGAAGCTGATAAGGTGCGATATTCTCCGGCCAAACAAGTCCATTTTCATCACTATGTTGTTCCGCAATAGCTGCCATTACACGAGAAACCCCGATGCCATAACAACCCATAATCATTGGTTGTGAACGGCCATTTTCATCAAGAATAGTCGCGTCCATAGCTTCACTATATCTCGTACCAAGCTTGAATATATGACCAACTTCAATTCCTTTTGCAAAAAGAATACTACCTTCTCCATCAGGTGATGGGTCTCCTTCTTGAATAAAGCGAACATCTGCATATTGTTCTACGGTAAAGTCGCGATCCACATTTACATTGACATAGTGGTAACCAGCTTCATTTGCACCGCAGACACCATTAACAATTGCACTGACAGCATGGTCGGCAATGATCCGTACATTTGCATGAACCGGACCAATGGAACCAATTTCACAGCCAATAACGGATTTTGTCTCCTCAGCATCAGCTAATTCCACATCATTGGCAGCGAGCAGATTCTTTACTTTAATATCATTGACTTCATGATCACCACGAACAAGTATCAATACATAATCTTCATCTACTTTAAACAGTAATGATTTTATGCATTTTTCTGCTGAGACATTTAAATAATCCACAATTTCTGCAATACTTTTTTGATTCGTAGTACTAACTTTTTCAATTTCTCTTAACTCTTCATTAGATTTTTCATATGTTGAAACTACCTCTGCCATTTCAATATTTGCTGCATATTGAGATGTATCAGAATAAGCAATCGTATCTTCTCCAATTTCGGACAGAACCATAAATTCATGAGTATCTTTACCACCCATTGCTCCAGAATCCGCAATAACAGCTCTAAAATTCAAACCTGCGCGAGAAAAAATATTGGAATAAGCTTGATAAAAAAGGTCGTACATCTCATCTAAACTTTCTTGGCTTGAATGGAAAGAATAACCATCTTTCATAATAAATTCTCGACCTCTTAGCACACCAAAACGCGGACGCTTTTCATCACGAAACTTCGTTTGAATTTGATACAGAGCAAGGGGTAACCTTTTATATGATTTCACTTCATCACGTACAAGACTCGTCACAACCTCTTCATGTGTTGGCCCAAGAGCAAATTCTCGCTCATGACGGTCTTTCATTCTCATTAACTCTGAACCATATGTATACCAGCGACCAGACTCTTGCCACAACTCTGCTTGCTGAAGTGCAGGCATAAGCATCTCTACGGCATTAATGGCTTCAAGCTCTTCTCTAATAATCGTTTCAATATTTTGTAACACTTTCCTTGCCATTGGTAAATAACTATAAATACCACTAGCATTTTGACGAATAAATCCTGCTCTTAATAAAAGTTGATGACTTTTAATTTCTGCATCAGCAGGGTTTTCCCTTAAAGTTGGAATTAATACCTGACTTTGTTTCATCTTAATTTATACACCTCTATTATTTATTTTCATTATCAAGGCTCAGAAACCATTTAGTGAAAACGGATCTCTGAGCCTCAGGTTTCATCTTCTTATAAAAAGAATCGCTGAATGTCATTCCATGTTACAACTAACATAAGCAGCATTAATAGCGCAAAGCCTACAAAGTGAACCATACCTTCTTTTTGTTTGTCAATCGGTTTTCCTCTAACTCCTTCAATAGCAAAGAACATTAATCTTCCACCATCGAGAGCAGGGATAGGCAATAGGTTCATGATACCTAAATTGATGCTTAAGACGCCTGCCCACTTCATTAAATAAAATATACCTGATTGAGCAACTGTGTCAACTGAAACATAGATACCAACAGGACCTGAAAGGGCATCAATCGTAAATTCCCCAGAGATTAACTTCCCTAAAATAACAAAAATTTCTTTTGTCCATAATAAGGTCTCCTCAGCACCGTATACAACTGATTTAAATGGATTTTTTTCCATCGGACTATATACACCGATCACACCGATTGTCGGACCATCTTCTATTTCTTGTGACTTAGGTGTAACCGGGATCGTCATTTCTTCCCCACCGCGATCAATTTGAAATTCAAGCTCATTATTAGGGTTTTTCTGAATGATTTCTACAACATCTTGCCAGCTTGAAATTTCTGCACCATCGACTGAATGAACAATGTCACCTTGTTTGAATCCTGCATCAATCGCTGCACCATCTTCTGTTAATTCCCCAAGCATCGGCGCATTTGATGGCATCCCCTGTAATAAAGCGATGATGACAAAAATAACAAAAGCTAAAACAAAGTTCATCATCGGTCCAGCGAAAATAGCCATTGTTCTTTGTCCTAAAGTTTTAGAAGAAAATTGGCGATCATAAGGAGCAATCAGTGTTTCTGTTCCATCTTCCACCAATACTGCTCGGCGATTCACCTTAAAAGTTTCTAATTTTTCTTCTTCCTCACCTTCGACATACCCTTTTAATATCAATTCATGTTCAATATCTGCATGTTCGATTTCGAGAATCCTTGCATCCGGATATTTATCTTTGTTATTTAAAATAATCTTCTGAACTTCATTTTGGTCATTGAAGACTAATCCTACACGGTAACCTGCTTTCAATTCGACCATTTCAACATCTTCACCAGCCATCCGAACATAGCCACCTATCGGTAACAACCGGATCGTATAAAGTGTATCATTTTTTGTAAATGAAAAAACTTTTGGTCCCATACCAATCGCGAACTCACGACATAGGATACCTGCTCGCTTCGCAAAGATTAAATGTCCAAGTTCATGGAAAAATACTAGTGCCCCAAAAATGATAATAAAGGCTATGACTGTACTCAATTTTTAACCACCTTTTTTTCTGAATCAAAAACGAATCAGCTTGATAAAAGCGAATAGATATAGGCTCTTGTTTCCTCATCTACTTCTTGTATTTCTGATAATGTCGGTGCTTTTATACAGGAATGTCTTGTTAAAGCTTTTTCAATTAACTCTTCAATCTTTAAAAAGCTTATTTTTCCTTCTAAAAATGCTGCAACCGCTGCTTCATTTGCTGCATTTAAAACCGCAGGCATCGATCCACCTTCTTTTCCTGCTTGGTAAGCAAGCGCTAAACAACGAAAGCGATCATAATCCATCTCTTTAAAATGGAGCTGGCCAATTTTGGCTAGATCTAATCGCTTATTCTTTAATGGTAAACGGTCTGGGTATGAAAGTGCGTACTGGATAGGTACCCTCATATCCGGTGTACCTAATTGTGCGATGACACTACTATCATGGAATTCAACCATTGAATGAATGATACTTTCATTATGAAGAAGACAGTCAATCTTATCATATGGTAATGAGAATAACCAATGAGCTTCGATTACTTCTAAGCCCTTATTCATCATTGTTGCCGAGTCAATTGTGATTTTAGCTCCCATTGACCAGTTAGGATGATTTAACGCTTGTTCAACTGTTACTGCTTCTAAATCCGCTCTGCTATAATCACGAAAAGATCCTCCAGAAGCGGTTAAAATCAATCTATCGATATTCTTCGCATTCTCACCTTGTAATGCTTGAAAAATCGCTGAATGCTCACTATCAACAGGTAAAAGGTCAACACCATAGTTTTTTGCTGCTTCCATGACTAAATGCCCCGCTGTTACCAATGTTTCCTTATTTGCAATAGCAATCGTTTTTCTTTCCTCAATTGCTTGTAATGTTGGTTCTAGTCCGACACGACCTAAAACAGCATTTACCAATATATTTGCTTTATTGTATACAGCCACTTCTGTTAAACCGAGTTGTCCATATGTAAATGATATGCTTGGAAACTCAGCTTTAAGCATCTCCATCGAACTTTTTTCTAAGACGGAAACAAGCTCTGGATGGAATTCATTGATTACTTGACGGGCAAAATGAATATTTTTTCCTACTGAAAAAGCTACTAATTGGAATTCATCAGGATGCTGTCTAATGATATCTAACGTTTGTGTACCGATAGAACCTGAAGCACCCATTAAACTAATTTTTTTCATTTCTAAAACATCTCCTATTAAGAAAAGTGTCTACTAAGCCACATATCATATGGTATGATTACACTTTCCCCGCTAAAAACGGCGTCTCTATATAATCGTTTCTCTACCCTGTCTTTTATTACATGATAGATAAGATAATATACATAAATGGCCAAACAAATAACAAGCTATCGAAACGGTCAAGGATCCCACCATGACCAGGTAATATTCTACCCGAATCTTTTACCCCGTAATGTCTTTTAAATGCTGATTCTGCCAAGTCGCCAACTTGTCCAAAGACAGCTAATAGACAGGTCATAAGAATAATGAGAATAGCGGGTTCACTAATATCTGTGAAAATCAAAAACAAACAAGCAACAACAACAGATGAAATAACACCGCCAACACTACCCTCTATTGTTTTATTAGGACTAATATCTGGCCATAGCTTTCTTTTTCCAAATGCCTTTCCAAAGAAATACGCACCTGAATCAGAAGCCCATATAATAAATAGGCTAAAAAAGATCCAAATAAGACCATTCTCCATCGCTCTCGTTTCTAGAAAGTAATGAAAACCAAAACCTATATAGATAGTAGAAATGAGCATAAAGGCAATATCATCATATGTAACACGATTCTTTGTTAATACTGTATATGTAAGCAAAAGAAGTACACCAAGTACTAAAATATCTGTCTTTCCAACTCCTGCTCGTATTAACCAAGCAAAATAAAATTCTGTAGGAATCATGATCATCCATAATATAAACGTAGATATGAGTCCTGGAAGGGAAAATAGATTAAACCCTTTCATTCTTAATAGTTCGTATAAGCCTACTGTTGCAAAAAAATAGGCAAGGAGCATCAATGGCCACCCACCAATAAATACTAGTGGCAAGAGAACTGCTCCAAAAATGATTGCTGTGATTACTCTTTCTTTCATTCATTTCAACACCTTTATTAAACTCCTCCAAAACGCCTTTGACGCTTTTGGAATACTTCAACTGCTTCAACAAAATGTTCTTCCCCAAAGTCTGGCCATAAAACATCTGTAAACCAAAACTCAGCATAAGCTAGTTGCCATAGCATAAAATTACTTAAACGAATTTCCCCACTCGTTCGTATCAGTAGGTCTGGATCGGTCAACTCATTTGTCATTAAGTATGATGAAAAAACTTCTTCTGTTAACTTTTCATCATCTATTATACCACTTTGCGCATCAATTAAGACGTTTTTAACTGCCTCAATAATTTCCGCTCGACTCCCGTAGTTCATAGCGAAATTTAACACTAACCCATCATTATGAGCAGTAGATTGGATCGCTTCGTCAATCGCTTTTAATGTCGCTGCCGGTAAAATAGATTTATTTCCTATCATTTTCACTTGAACATTCTCTTCAATTAATTCGGGTAAAAACGTTTGCAGAAATTCAGATGGCAATTTCATAAGGAAATCGACTTCCATTTTCGGCCTTTTCCAATTCTCAGTAGAGAAGGCGTATAATGTTAACGTTTTAACACCCAGTTGATTGGCGAATCGTGTGATTTTTCTAACGACTTTTGCCCCTTCATGATGACCTGCAACACGTGGCAACGTTCTTTTTTTAGCCCAGCGACCATTACCATCCATGATGATAGCTACATGCTCTGGAATTGGCTGTGCTTTAATATTATCTATTCTATCTTGAAGATCTATTGAGTCATTATTATTTTTCCAAAGTTTCATTTTATCGAACATTTGAATACTCCTTTTAATCGGCTGATTTACCATTAAATAAGTAATGCCATGTATTTAATGGATAAGCACCCTTTTCCGTTCATACTACTTCGATGATTAAACGAGTGACGCTTTTGCCATTTCAGATATATTCATTATAGGCAGAATAAGTAAGCACATCAATAACTTTCCTCCAATTGTGCTCCTCATTTTAAAGATTACCACAAAACGATGCAATAAGATATTTTTTTAAGATATTAATTAAAATTAAGAGTTCGATTTCAAGGATTGCCGTTTTGGTTTATCTGCCAACAAATTCTATCAGTAAAGAAAATAGTTCCATTTTCTTCTACGCTACTGCCTTTTTCACTTCATTCATAAAACACGAAGTTTTAGAATCGGTCCATTATAGAAAAAGCCCCCTATTTATCATAGAGGGCTTCGCCTACAATCGAAAAAGTATGTCCTATATAATGTAAATAAGATTATACTTCTAAAATTTCTTTTTCTTTATCTTTTGTAAGCTCATCAATTTTCTTAATGAACTCATCTGTTGCTTTTTGGATATCATCTGAGTAACCACGTTGATCATCCTCAGTGATTTCTCCATTTTTTTCTAGTTTTTTCAGATCATCATTACCGTCTCTTCTAATATTACGGATGCCTACTTTCGCTTCTTCCGCCTCTTTTTTCACAACTTTTACAAGTTCCTTACGGCGCTCTTCAGTTAGTTGTGGAATGGATAAACGAATAAGGTTTCCATCGCTTGTTGGAGTAAGTCCTAAATCTGATTTCAAGATTGCCTTTTCAATGTCACCTAATATAGATTTATCATAGGGTTGAATGACTAATAAACGTGCTTCTGGTACAGAAACACCAGCTAATTGGTTAATAGGTGTTGGTGCACCATAGTAATCTACTGTTATTCTATCTAATATAGAAGAGTTAGCTTTCCCAGCTCTGATACCGGCTAATTCGCGTGAGTAAGATTGTGTTGCTTTTGTCATACGTTCTTTTACATTAGCTATGATATTTTTTGGCATTTAGTTTTTCCCCCTTACGATTGTACCGATTGGCTCGCCTAATACAGCGCGATTGATATTTCCTTTTTCCATAATAGAAAAGACAATCAGTGGAATATTATTATCCATGCAAAGTGATGATGCCGTTGAATCCATGACTGCTAATCCCTCTTTAATGACATCTAAATAGGATAATTCATCGTATTTTTTTGCATTTTTATCGATTCGTGGATCAGCAGAGTATACACCGTCAACATTATTTTTTGCCATTAAGATAACTTCAGCATCAATTTCTGCCGCTCTTAGTGCAGCTGTTGTATCTGTAGAGAAATAAGGGTTTCCTGTGCCTGCAGCGAAAATAACGACCCTTTTCTTTTCCAAGTGACGAATGGCTTTTCTACGGATATATGGCTCAGCAACTTGTCTCATTTCAATTGAAGTTTGTACTCTTGTTTCAATCCCAAGTTGTTCTAAACTATCTTGAAGTGCTAAGGAGTTCATTACCGTTGCAAGCATTCCCATATAATCTGCATTAGCACGTTCCATACCCATCTCTTCACCAATCTTACCACGCCAAATATTTCCGCCACCAACAACGACAGCTACTTCAACATCTAGCTCAGCTAAGTCTTTCACTTGCTGTGCGACTGACTTAATTACTGATGGATTAATGCCGAAACCTTGTTCTCCAGCCAATGCTTCACCACTTAATTTTAAAACAACTCTTTTATATTTAGGGTCGCTCATAAGAACCTCCATAATGAATAGTAAGCAAAAAAAGCTTTTGCTTAAAATTTCAAATTACATTTATTCTAACAAACAGGGAACACACAGTGTTCCCCACAAATTCATCTACTATGGTAGATTTATTATTTTTTCACTTGGCTCATTACTTCTTCTGCAAAGTTATCTTCGCGTTTTTCGATACCTTCTCCTACTTCATAACGTACGAATTCGCTAATTTTACCGCCTTTAGAAGCAACAAATTTCCCAACTTTTTCATCTGGGTTTTTAACAAATGATTGATCGTTTACACAAACTTCTTCGAAATATTTACCTAAGCGACCTTCAACCATTTTCTCAACGATTTTTTCTGGTTTACCTTCGTTAAGCGCTTGTTGAGTAAGAACTTGACGCTCATGTTCAACTTCTTCTTGTGAAACTTCATCACGAGAGATATATTTAGGGTTTAATGCTGCAATATGCATAGATACGTCTTTTGCTGCTTCTTCATCAGTTGTACCTTCAAGTACTGTAAGTACACCAATACGTCCACCCATGTGTAGGTATGCGCCAAAAGCATCGTTATCTGTTTTTGTTTTAACTTCAAAACGGCGTAATGATAGTTTTTCTCCAATTTTAGAAATAGCTGTATTGATATGAGACTCAACTGTGTTACCATTTGTCATAGATCCTTGAAGTGCTTCTTCAACTGACGCAGGTTTTACACTTAACAAGTGCTCTCCTAATTCTTTTACAAGTGTTTGGAAACCTTCGTTTTTAGCAACGAAGTCTGTTTCAGCATTTACTTCAAGAATAACAGCTTCATTTCCTTCTACTTTAATAGAAGTTAAGCCTTCAGCAGCGATACGATCGCCTTTCTTCGCAGCTTTTGCAATACCTTTCTCACGAAGAAAGTCAATTGCTTTTTCCATATCTCCGTCTACTTCTTGAAGTGCTTTTTTACAATCCATCATTCCAGCACCTGTTTTTTCACGTAATTCTTTTACCATTTGTGCAGTGATTGCCATTATGGAATCCTCCTTATTGAATATGTAAATGTCGTATATGAACATTCAGCATGATTTTTTATTATTACATTATCTTTTCCAAATATTGCGTATGCCAATCGTTCTTTTGATTTGCAGGCAACAAATACGTCATTCTTTTTAAAAAAAGGTGATAAAGGGTGCTCCCTATTATCACCTTTTCAAAAATAACGCATTTCATAGCAATTATGCAGTCGTTACTTCTTCACCTTGTTTAGCTTCTAAAATTGCATCCGCCATTTTACCAGTTAAAAGTTTAACGGCACGAATTGCATCGTCGTTTGCAGGGATTACTACATCGATTTCATCTGGATCACAGTTCGTATCAACAATACCAACGATTGGAATGTTTAATTTATGCGCTTCTGCAACTGCAATGCGCTCTTTACGAGGATCAATGATGAATAAAGCATCAGGAAGAGCTTTCATATCTTTGATTCCGCCCAAGAATTTTTCTAAACGTTCTTGCTCTTTTCTTAATTGAACAACTTCTTTTTTAGGAAGTACTTCAAAAGTGCCATCTTCAGACATTCTTTCGATATCTTTAAGACGTGCAATACGCTTTTGGATTGTTTCAAAGTTTGTTAATGTACCACCTAACCAACGTTGGTTTACATAGTACATACCAGAACGAATTGCTTCTTCTTTAACAGAATCTTGCGCTTGTTTTTTAGTACCAACGAAAAGAACTGTTCCGCCTTCACCAGCTAGTTCTTTAACGAAATTATAAGCTTCTTCTACCTTCTTAACTGTTTTTTGAAGGTCGATAATGTAGATGCCGTTACGCTCAGTGAAAATGTATTTTTTCATTTTTGGGTTCCAACGGCGAGTTTGGTGTCCGAAATGTACACCAGCTTCAAGCAATTGCTTCATAGAAATTACTGACATGGATGTTTCCTCCTAATGGTTTTTATTTTCCTCCGCTCATATCATCTTTAACTAGAAACTGTATTGACAGCACCAACTAGTTAAATCAATAAGCGTGTGTATTAACACCGTTTTATAATATAGCATAACTCCAGTAAGTAAGCAAGACTTATCATCATTCCTTAGAAAATTTCAATAAAAGTTCTACCTCTTTTTTTCCTTTATTCATGCGTTTTGCAATTTCATCGACGGAGTGCCCTTGATGATAAAGGTCCTGAATAGAAGAATGGGTAGTCGCTTCATTCTTTTCTTTTTGACGGTCAATATGAGTATCCTTATTGGCTTGATTAGCTTGATAAATAGATGCAGCCTTCTTTTTAGCTGTTGTTGTCCGATAGCGTTTATTCAACTCTTGTGGATTTGGCTCATTTTGTACGTTAGATTCGTCATTTACTGGAGATAATATATTTCTTTGCTGGACCTGCTTCAAAAAAGCTTCGTTCTCTTCACGCATTTCCGTTATGTATATCGCTAATAATTGATCCATTTGTTCTATATTATTTTTTTGTTCTTTTTCTAAAGAAACAAAACGATTTTGCCGTAAATAAAGGAGAAGAATCGCAGTGATTGCGAGTATATTCAATATGAGACTAATGATAAGGAAGAAAACAATCATTATTTATCCCTTCTTTTTTGTCAACTATTAGTGACTCTCTACTTTTTAATTTTCAATAGGTAATACAATAAATTCTGATTTATCAAAATGAATGGTAATATGCGCATTCGGCTTTTTAAAAAGCTTGGCGTACTTACCTTTTTTTATCTTTGTTTGAGGGTATAGATCTCCAAGAATTTTGATAGCTAGCTTATCCTTTTGAAAAGTGTGGTGACTTTCTATCTCTTGTTTCTTTTTCGTTAGATTTAAGATTTCTTGCTCGATATGCTTCTTAGTCTTTTTATGTTTTAATGCCAACGGATGTCCCTGTTGACCCTCCTGCAATTTAGACTCAATAGAAACTAACTTTTGTTTTACGATATTTAAATCAGCAAGTTTGTTCGAGATTTCCCCTAACTTTTCTTGTAGTGAATAATCCTCATCTTTTAATTCAATTTCAGTATATGTAAAATGGTGATTGCCAATATCTTTGACAATCATTTCACCATATGTTGATAAATGCCCCCCGATGACAGATGCATTATTAGCATAAATATGTTCCTTGGCAAACACTACACTATGAAGGATTGAACGCTCTATATATATATTACTTTCAGATTCTACTACTGCTTGATTTAAAAAATGGGCTCTTATACTACCTTGAGCCTGAATTTTACCATATTGATTTCCGAGGACTCCACCTTCAATATAAATATAGCCTTGTGCCTCTAAATTTGCGTTTTCAACTGTTCCTTCTACCCTTATATTACCTGTTGCCACTATATGGCTTCCTGTTAAGACATTCCCTTTCACAACCACGTTACCATCAAATTTCATTATACCTTTTCCTGGATGATAATCACCATCTATCAGTTGTATCGGCAACACAGACAAGCTGTTTTTTGACAGTAAGACTTCACCATCAATTAAAGAATAATATTGCTCATGATGTAAGATCACATTTTCCCCTGGAGTGATGTGTAATTCTTTTCCATTCATGCTGTTAACCCTTTGTCCATGAACATCGATTCCGTCCGTTCCAGGTGTAGCTGGAAAAATAGTTGCGATCACCTCTCCATTTGCTACTGTGACCATATACTCATGTATGTCATTAAGCTTCTCTCGCTTATCACTATGCATATTTAACTTTTCCTTTACTAAATAAGCATCTCTTCCAGCGATTGGTTTCTCACCTTTTGCAATTTCGATTGGGGAAGTGTAGGCTAGAGGGTCTTCAACTATTTTCGCGATTAGCGCATGGTCAAGTCCGTATGTAATATTCGCTTTACGAATACTTTTTTCTATTACTTGTTTAATATTATCATCTTGTATCTCACTTGCCTGTATATGTAACAAAGCAGTTAACCTATCAGGTGATACAGAAATGATATGCCCTCCTACCATAGAAAAACCCTCCTTCAAAGAACATTAGACGATTTTTTCTAATGTTTTCTTTAACTTTTGAATTGCCTTTGAATGAATTTGTGAAATCCTAGATGTAGAAAGCTGTAAAACTTCACCAATTTCGGTTAATGTCAGTTCTTCTTTATAAAATAAACTAACCACTAATTGTTCCTTTTCGTTTAATTGCTTAATTTGTGATGTTAATTCTTCAATTAATTCATTTTTAACAAGCTGTTTTTCTGGTAAAATAGCTCTCTCATCTTGAAGAACAAATGAATAATCATCATAATCATAGTCACTCGGTTTTTCATCAATAGATAATAAGTTGGCCATGTATTGTTCATTTAGAGTAGCATATACTTCCTTAGTTGATAATTGTACCTCAAGAGCAATTTCTTCAACTGTGACATTACGCATATAGGCCTGCTCTAATCTTTCAATCGCCGCTTCCACTTTTTTTGTTCTTTCTCTCGTGCTTCTTGATAGCCAGTCTTCTTTTCTTAAACCATCTAAGATGGCGCCCCTAACTCTGAAGGATGCATACGTATCAAATTTAAGGTCACGATTTGGGTCGTATTTTTCTAGTGCATCAAATAAACCCATCATGCCTAGACTTTTTAATTCATCCCTTGACACGTTTTTAGGGAGACCTGCTGCAATCCTTTGAACATGATAACTCACAAGTGGCATATATCTTTTAACGAGGAAATTACCCGCGTCTTGATTTCGTGAACATACCCACTCATCCCAAGCTTTCTCTTCTGAAACTTGTAGCATTGATTGAATCTGGTTAAATACATGATTTAAACCAGATACTCACCTCCTCTAACAAATATTTATATATATGTCACTCCTTGATTAACCGTCTTAACCATCATCTTGCCATTCTCTGGATTGAACTCTATCGTTCGTCCACAGTGACCACCTACATCCTTACCTGTCACTTCAACTTGCAAGTTTTTTAATATTCGTTCTGTAGTGGCTATATTTCTTTCGCCAATACGGATCACATCTTGACCGGATGAAAATTTAAACATATGTGCCCCACCTGCATACTTAGCCATGATGGAAATACGATGCGCACCACTTTTAATTAACTCATCATACAAATGCTTAATTCCTGAATCAGCAAACTTAGCGGGGTTAAATACCTTTGATTTTGCTAAGGATGAGTCAGGGAGCATTATATGAACCAATCCTGCTATTTTCTTTTTTTGATCATAAAGTACGACACCTACGCAAGAACCTAAACCTGACGTCCTAATTAACTGAGGTGCCTGAACAATATGACAGTCAGCTATCCCAACTTTCACGACTTCACTTGTATTCATTATATTTATCCGTCACATTTCTTTAAGATTTCAGATAACGAGTGATTATCGAGGAAGATCAATAAGTGACAAAGCTCTTCTTTCGATTCTTCAACAATCTCCATACTCGTTTGAATAACTAATAACTCATCATAATCGTATGATTGTGTAATACAAGCATCACTGATTAATGCAGCTGACATATCGATACTTATAGCAGGAAGTGAACAAAAGAGTGGTTCTTCAAAAAAATCCCCAAGTGCAGAAGCATAGGCGCCTGTTAACATATTCATTAATTCCGCTAATGCTGATTGTTCCATGTGATCGTATAGACTACTAAACATTTCATTTTGGCTTTGTAGCAAGTTTGCTATCCACCGTTCTACATTTTGATAAGACATTAATAATAATAGTTGGCTTGAAAGAGAGCCTGATACTTGCGACAGACCCCCAACCGTTACATTCTCGTCATTACCGTTCGCCTCGACTACCTCTTGATAGGTATAGATGTGAACCGAGGGAACACGCATATTTACTTTTTTATCCAGCAAAGAAGAAAGTGCTGTTGCTGCATTACCTGCACCAATATTTGCTACTTCTTTTAACATATCTATAAATTTTGGGAGATGGTGTCGATTATTAATAGAATAAGAATCAGCCATTAAACTTCTACATTCTCCTCTATATTTAATACTTTAGCTAAGTCAATCAAAATAAGAATTTGTTGATTCATTTTGGCGACAGCTTTTATATAATCAAACGACTCTGTTCCTACCACTTCAGGCGGGGGCTCTAATTGTGATGTTGCAACATCTATCACATCATTAGCTGCATCGACAATTAACCCCACTTCCTTTTCACCTTTTTTCGTAATAATAATTCTAGTATGTTCGGAATAGGGGTGTTCGGGTAAATTAAATCTCGTGCGTAAATCGACAATTGGCAATATAACACCACGCAGATTAATGACACCTTTAATATACTTCTCTGTTCCTGGCACTCTCGTAATATGTTCTATTTTTTCTATTGAGAGTACATCTGCAACAGGTACCCCATATTCTTTATCACCAAGCTGAAATACAATTAATTGAACAGTATGTTGGTTATTTTCCACAGTCCAATCACCATCTTCCTATTATTTTATCAACTCATTACAATCAATAATTAGCGCTACTTGTCCATCGCCTAATATTGTCGCACCCGATATGGCAAAAACATTCGTTAAATAATCACCTAATGATTTTAGTACAATCTCTTGTTGCCCGATAAAAGAACTCACGATTAATGCAGCCAGCTTTTCTCCTTTTCGAACGATAACAACTGAAAGCGTCTCTGGTGTTTCTTCACTTTCATCATTCACTTCAAAAATAGATTGTAAAGAAACGAGCGGAACGACTTTACCTCTAAAATCGATTACTTGCTGATTATGTGTTTTCATAATGTCAGCTTTTTTTATAATTGCTGTTTCAATAATGGAGGATAAAGGAATAGCATACTTTTCATTTTCTACTTCTACTAACATAGCGGAAATAATTGAAAGGGTTAAAGGTAATTGAATGGAGAAGGTTGAGCCGTTTCCTTCATTAGACTGAATCGTAACATATCCACCTAATGATTCAATTGTACTTTTAACAACATCTAAACCGACGCCTCTGCCCGAAACATCGGAAATTTCCTTAGCTGTAGAAAAGCCTGATGAAAAAATAAGCTGATAAATATCTTGATCTTCCATAGAAGCGATCTCTTCTTCTTTAATAATCCCTTTGGAAATGGCTTTTCGACACACATTGTCCTTATTTATTCCTGCCCCATCATCCGTTATTTCTATGAAAATATGATTTCCACTATGATAAGCCTTCAAGATAATTGTTCCTTGTTGTGACTTACCTTTCGCTAAACGCTCTTCGGGCTTTTCAATTCCATGGTCCATTGCATTTCTAATCAAATGAACGAGTGGATCACCAATCTCATCAATGACTGTTCGATCTAATTCCGTTTGGGCACCAATAATCTCTAGGTTGACAGACTTATGTAAATCTTTCGCTAGTTGTCTTACCATTTTAGGAAAACGATTGAAGACTGTATCAATTGGAACCATCCTCATATTGAGAATTATATTTTGCAAATCTCCGGAAATACGAGACATATGTTCAACGGTTTCTTGTAACCCTTGATGGTCTAAATCTTGAGAAATTTGTAGTAGACGTCCTCTATCTATCACCAATTCCTCAAATAAATTCATCAAGATATCTAGTCGTTCTATGTTTACCCTAATCGTTTTCGTTGCATGTTTGCTCTGCTGTTTGAATGATGAAGTCTGTTGTTGTGCTACTTCAACCTCTTTTTCTGTAGGCAATACCACTTGTTCTACAGCTACCGCCGCTTCTTCACTTGCCTGAGACAAATCTATCGCTATGATTTCGACAGCGTCGATTTCAGATATTTTCAACAGCTCCATTTCAATCTCTTCTTTTGTGTTAGAGGAGAGAATAGTTACTGTAAACTCAAAGTCAAATTGTTCCTCTTCAAGAGCAGTTGCCTGAGGGTGCGATTTAATGATTTCTCCATTTTTCTCTAGTGTTTCAAAAACCATAAATACTCGAACTGCTTTTAATAAACAATCTTTATGTAATTGCACCGTCACTTCATAGGGGTGATAATCGGTACCTTTTGATTGACTTAATACAGTCCATTCATAATCATCGTAGGTCAGCTTCCCAAATTGCATAGTTTCCGGTGCATTTACATTCTCAAGCTGTTCTTTGCCATCCAAGCTCTGCAATTGTTTCACTACAGTCTCTACATTCAATTGTCCATTGCCTCCACTGGCAATAGATTCTACCATTTCTTCTAAGTAATCAGCTGCTAAAAATAATACATCAAGTACTAGTGAAGATACAGCTAGTTTCTCATTACGAATAAGATCTAACACGTTCTCCATTTGGTGAGTTAATTGGGCTAAATCATTAAACTCCATCGTAGCTGACATGCCTTTTAAAGTATGAGCAGAGCGAAAAATTTCATTAACAATGAATAAATCCTCTGGACTTTGCTCTAATTTAAGCAGCAAATCATTACAATTTTGTAGATGTTCTTTACTTTCTTCAATAAAAAGATCTAAATATTGGTTCATTTCCATCTAAGGACACCTCCATTAAACATACTTCAAGATTGTAGATGAGACATTTTGTAACTCTACTACTTCATCAGCTAATCCATTATCAACTATCGCTTTTGGCATCCCGTAAACGATGGCTGTTTCTTTCGATTCGGCAATAATGGTTGTTTTCGTTTTCTCTTTTAACTTTTGTGCTCCCTTTTTTCCATCTACGCCCATTCCGGTCAATACGACAGCTACTTGTCTATAGCCCTGCAATTCACTAAATGAAGCAAACAGCATATCAGCAGATGGACAATGCCCCACTTTTTTCTCCGGTGGTAATAAATGAGCAAAAAGAAAACTGCCTTTTTGATTTATAGTAAAATGTAAGCCGCCTTTAGCAATATAAGCAACACCTTTCTCCAACTTTTCTCCATCTTCTACTTCTTTCACCGTAATATGAGTCATTTGATTCAATCGGTTTGCTAAAGAATGGGTGAAATACGGTGGCATATGTTGGACAATCAGCATTGTTGCATTTATATCCTGCGGAAAACTTTGTAAAATAGATTGAATGGCTCGTGGCCCTCCTGTTGATGCAGCAATTGTAACGAGTAAAGGTTTTTTCTCTTTTAATACTAAATGCTCACCCTTTAGTTCTATATTACTATAATCGGCAGATGTTTTTATGTTTTTGTGAGGTTGTTTTATAGGACTAATTAACGATTTCATGTTTGTTTGTCGTGCTATTTTCACTTTTTCTATTAAATCATGTTTGATTTTATATAAATCTAAGGAAATCGGACCCGATGGCTTTTCTATAAAATCAAATGCGCCATATTTAAATGCTAGTATCGTATGATCTGTACTTACTTTCGCGGCACTAGATAACATGATAACTGGTAGAGGTTTATTTGCCATTATTTTTTGCAGCGCCTCAAGTCCATTCATAATTGGCATTTCAATATCTAGTGTAACGACATCAGGCTGTTTTTGAATCACTTCACGTACGCCCTCTTCACCATTTCTCGCTACACCTATTACTTCTATTAGTGGATCTCCAGATAAAAAATCGGTAATTAGCTTTCTCATAAATGCGGAGTCATCAATTACAACTACCTTTATCTTATTCACACCCATCACCTCCTACTTAAAAGCAAATGTTTTAAACGCTGGATAAAAGAAGTACCGCTTCCTTGTTCCATTCTTTCTATTTCATTTAATAATTGAGAAGTAATGAGTGCTAATTGTTTAGCAGCTTGTCCCTGTCGATCCAATTGGACAAAAGGGACTTGGTGTTGAACGGCTTTTTTCACTTTTTTATCTTCAAACACACATCCTAAATATACAATTTCCAATTGTAAGAACTTCTTTACTACTGCCGAAATACGCTCGTATGCTTCACCAGCTTGCTGTATGTCATCGACGCGATTCATAATCATTGAAAATTGAATATCCGACTGATTTCGGGCAATTTGTTTTATCGCACCATAAGCATCCATTATAGCTGGAGGCTCTGGTGTTGTAACAACAATCACTTCTTTAGAAGATGAAATAAATGAAACAGCTTCCAAACTCATCCCTGCTCCCATATCTAAAATGATGAAATCATATGTCCTTAAAACGACACTTAAATCATCAAGGAAGTTATCCACCTTTTGTTTATCCAGTTGCAATATATTTGAGAGTCCTGAACCACCGGCAATCATATCAATACCTAATGGCCCCTTTTCTATTAACTCATTAAATGAGCGCTTTTCATGAAAATAATCAGCTAAAGTAAATGGAAAAGAACGACCGATTAGAATATCTTGATTCCCCATACCTATATCCATGTCAATTAACAAGACTTTCTTCTGTTGCTCTTTCAATAAAATGGAAAGATTCAAGGATATATTTGACTTCCCCACGCCCCCTTTACCACTAATCACAGAGATGACACGACCTTCTTGATCGATAAAGGGTTGATTATTCCTTAAATGATCACGTAGTTTAGCTGCTTGATCATACATAAGCCGAATCCTTTTTGAGAACGATATTCAAAAATTTTTCCTTTGTCATCTCTTTCAAGTCTTCGGGTACTTCTTGTCCATTTGTCATATAAGCAATCCCTTTTTGAAAACGAAGCACCATTTCTCCTACTGCATTAAGGTTGCTCGTTTCATCTATTTTAGTAAATAGGAAACGGTCAATGTCCATTCTGGTAAATTGCTCATATATCTCTTTCATATCTTCTACTTTTGCAGTAAGTGACAGCACCAGGAACGTCTCAGTCGGAAAATCAGTGGCTTTTGTTACAGAGGAAAGCTCCTTTATATTTTCCTCGAGACGATAATTCCTTCCTGCTGTATCTATAAATATCACATCGTAATGAGCAAACTTTTCTACTGCCTGCTGATAATCTTCGGCAGAATAGCAAACCTCTAGAGGTGCATGGAAAATATCAGCATATGTCCTTAATTGCTCAATAGCAGCAATACGATACGTATCAGTTGTAATAAATGCTACCTGTTTCTTATGTTTTAATACCGCTTCAGCAGCCAGTTTAGCAATGGTAGTTGTTTTCCCAACCCCTGTTGGACCTACCAGTTTAATTAATTTATTGTTAAAAGTAATACCGCCAAATGAAATACCTTCTAGTTTACTAGTCAGATATTCTTCTATCCATTCTGTCACCTTGCTATCACGTAATTGCTCTGATTCTTTATACCATCTCGATAATAGATGGTCTGTCATCTCATTGATAAGAAATGCTGGCAATTCCATATTGTGTAATCGTTCAATCATTGTTTTAACATCTGTTGGCACGGTTTCAGTTTGCCTATGTAAATTGTTTCGCTTTTCTTTCATTAGCCCTTTCACTTCATTCAATTGCGTAATAATTTGTTGCATATTCTCTAACTCACTTGAAGAAGTCTGCGTTTGAAAGGCTGGTGGTTGATCAGATTTCTGCTGCTTTGCCTCAGGGTCGACACCTGCCATAATCTCTAGTTGCTCCTTTTTAAAGAGACCGAGAAATCCCGTTGCTTTTTTAGTTTTTTTCGTTTGTAAAATCATGGCATCTGGTCCTAAATCTTTACGTATTTTCTCTAATCCTTCTGCCATTGTATTAACAGTAAATTTTTTCACTTTCATTATAGATTCACCACTCCAACGCTTTGTACTTCTGCATTAGCTTCTATCTCATTGTAAGAGAGAATAGGCACTTGAGGAAAATACCTTTCCGTCAATTGTCTTACATATAAACGAACAGCAGGTGAACATAAGACCACTGGTGTATGATTCAACATAGAGCTTTGTTCGATTTGGTTTGCCAGAGACTCTAAAATCGTTTGTGTTTGTGTCGGATCTACCGATAAAAAACGCCCCTGTTCTGTTTGTTGAATTCCATCAGCAATAATCTTTTCTACTTTTCCAGATAAAGTAATCACTTTTAACGATTCACCTTCATCATGAAATTGATCGGTGATTTGTCTAGCAAGTGCTTGGCGGACATACTCCGTTAATAAATCTGTATCAGTTGTCGATCTAACAGTATCTGCTAAACTTTCAAATATCACTGGTAGATTCTTAATAGAGATGTTTTCTCTAAGTAATTTCGCCAGTACTTTTTGAATATCTCCCGTTGTTAAAGGCGTCGGTGTGACTTCTTCCACCAAAATAGGATAACTTGATTGTAAATGATCGATTAATTGCTTCGTTTCTTGACGACCTATTAACTCATGAGCATTATTTTTGATCACTTCAGTTAAATGAGTGGACACAACTGAGGGGGGATCAACAACGGTATAACCGTAAATTTCAGCTTGCTCTTTCGTGTCTTCATTAATCCATTTAGCTGGTAAACCAAATGAGGGTTCGATTGTATCAATTCCTTCAATAGAATCTTCCTCGACACCTGGACTCATGGCTAGATAATGATCTAATAAAAGCTCCCCTTTGGCCATAACATTCCCTTTTATTTTGAGTCGATACTCATTAGGTTGTAATTGAATATTATCTCTAATGCGAACGACAGGGATGATAATTCCTAACTCTATGGCTAATTGCCTTCTAATCATAACGATTCGATCAAGTAAATCGCCACCTTGATTCCCATCTGCTAATGGGATAAGCCCGTAGCCAAATTCAAATTCTATCGGATCCACATTTAATAGATTAATCACACTCTCAGGGCTTTTCATTTCATCTGTTTGCACTTCTTCTTCAATTTCTTGTAATTGCTCTTTGTCAGGTGCTGGTGTTTTAGAAATAAAATACCCGCCTGCTATTAACAAACCTGCGATAGGAAGTGTTAATAACAAGCCAATCGGTGTAAACACACCTAAGAAAAGAATAGTCGCGCCGGCAATATAGAGCATTTTAGGATATGAAAATAATTGCCCAGTTATATCTGATCCAATATTCCCCTCTGAAGCTGATCTAGTGACAACTAAACCAGTAGCAGTAGACATTAGAAGAGCTGGTATTTGGCTCACTAACCCATCACCAATTGTTAACATAGAAAAATGAGTGGCAGCTTCTCCTATTGGTAAACCTAATTGCGTGACACCAATGATTATTCCAACGATTAGATTAATTAATGTAATAATAATAGACGCAATGGCATCGCCTTTTACAAATTTACTCGCACCATCCATCGCTCCATAGAAATCTGCTTCCCGCCCGATTTTTTCACGACGATTTCTAGCATCTTGTTCAGAGATCATCCCAGCATTTAAATCTGCATCAATACTCATTTGCTTTCCAGGCATTGCATCCAAAGTAAATCTTGCTGCAACCTCAGATACACGCTCAGTCCCTTTTGTAATAACAATAAACTGAACGATTACGAGAATGATGAACACAACTAAACCGACGATTACGTTACCTCCAGTAACAAAGGAACCAAACGTTTCAACAACTTTTCCCGCATCACCTTCGGAAAGGATGGCACGCATCGTAGAGACATTCAACCCGATGCGAAATAAAGTCATTAAAAGAACAAGCGATGGAAATATAGAAAATTCCAGTGCTTCCTTCATACTCATGGCCATGAGTAAAACCATAAGTGCGAGCGCCATATTAATGATAATTAAAATACTTAATAGCCAATGGGGAAAAGGAATGATGAGCATAGCAACAATTAGAATAACGCTCAACAACACCGATAAATCTTTTACAGCCATCTGATTCTCTCCTAACGATATATAAAACAATCTATCTCTCCATCTTTTGATAGATGGTTATTTTTAATAGTTATCATTTCTCCAATTGGTTTTTCACTTTATATACATAAGCTAAAACTTCAGCAACCGCTTTAAAAAACTCTTCAGGTATACTCTCGCCAATATCAACTTGATCATAAAGACCTCTAGCAAGCGGTCTATTCTCTACCATGATTACTTTATGTTCATTAGCGATTAATTTTATTTTCTGTGCGACATGGTCTACCCCTTTAGCTGTAAGAATTGGTGCGTCTGCTTTCGACTCATCATATTTCAAACAGATAGCATAGTGAGTGGGGTTGGTAATGATGACATCTGCTTTTGGCACTTCTTGCATCATTCTTCTTGTCGCCATCTCCCTCTGCCTTTGTTTAATTTTAGATTTAATTAAAGGGTCTCCCTCCGAACTTTTATGTTCATCTTTTATATCTTGCTTTGACATTCGTAAATTCTTTTCATAATCATATTTTTGGTATAAATAATCTAATATTGCTAGAACCAATAACGCTAAGGAAGCAAATATCCCCATTTGGATGGTTAAATCAATGACTGTTTTCATTGCAGCCCCAATTGTTTTTTGTGAGAGAATGAGAATCTCGTCAATTCTTAACCACAAAATCGAAAAAACAACGACGCCAATGATACTAATTTTAAGAATCGATTTTAACATTTCAACGATAGCACGGAGAGAAAAAATTCTCTTAAAGCCTTTAATCGGGTCTAACTTCTCAAGCTTCGGTTCAACTGGTTTTGTCGTAAATAACACGCCAACTTGTATATAATTAGCAATGATTCCTGCGATAAGGGCCACTACCATAATTGGACCTACAATCATAATTAGTTCTTTTAAGATGTCCAATAAAATCTTAAAAACAGATGCTTCCGTTACATCAAGTAATAAATATTCATTAAAAGAATGCTCAAGCATTGTGATGATGGAAGTTTGCAGAAAATCTGCGGCAAAGAAAAAGAACGTAAAAACAGCTAGTAACATAATAGCAGTATTTACATCTTGGCTTTTTGCAACTTGCCCCTTCTTACGATTATCTTGTTTCTTTTTCGGTGTTGCTTTCTCTGTCTTTTCTCCAGCAAAAAGCTGTAAATCGAGTGTGAGAAACATTTTTTTATGCCCCTCCCATCAAGTTCATCAAGCCTCGTAAGAAATACAACATTTCTTCAAACAGTTTTGAAACAACTAACATCATCACACCCATCATAATAAATAAGATGATGAAGCTTACACCAATTTTCAACGGTAACCCGACTACAAAAACATTTAGCTGAGGGAACGTTCGAGCGAGAATCCCTAATGCCACATCAACAAGAAATAAACAGCTGACAACGGGAATAGCCATTTGAAAGGCAATAACAAACATTCTACTAAAAGCTTTCACCATATATTCAGCCATATTAGCATTTCCAAACGCAATCCACGGTTGATCAAGTGGGACATATTGATAACTATAGAAGATTCCGTCTAATAATAAATGATGACCATTGACCGATAATAGAAATAGGAGTGAGATAATGTATAAAAATTGACCCGTTAGCGGACTTTGTGCACCAGTTTGTGGATCAATGACATTCGCTAGAGCAAAACCCATTTGAAAGTCGATAAAACCACCTGCAGTTTGAATCGCCGATAATAATAAATAAGCAAGAAAGCCGATAAACAAACCAACCAATGCTTCTTTAAGAATGAGAAAAATATACATATTGTCTATTTCAAGTAATGGTAAATCGAGTGTAAATACCATAATCCATGCAATAAAAAAGCCAAGCCCTATTTTCATTGTATTAGGAACATTCCTATATGAAAAAATCGGCATCATCACAAAAAATGAGGTAATTCTTACAAATACTAATAGGAAACTTGGAAAATAGTTGAATAATTCTTGCATAATAACTTTAACCTATATACCTTGTTAAATTAGAAAGAATATCACTCGTATAGCTAACCATATAATTTAACATCCATGGTCCAAAGACGACTATACCAACTAACACAGCGACAATCTTTGGCACAAATGCTAGCGTCTGTTCTTGAATTTGTGTTGTTGCTTGAAAGATACTCACAATTAAGCCGACCACTAAAGCTAGTAATAATAATGGTCCGCATACAATTAGTACTGCCATTATCCCCTGCTCGGCGATTGAAATTACGGTTTCCGAAGTCATTTCTCTAACATTCCCTTACTTAAAAACTTTGTAGTAGTGATTTCACTACTAAATACCAACCGTCAACTAACACGAACAATAAAATCTTAAAAGGTAATGAGATCATTACAGGTGGAAGCATCATCATTCCCATCGACATTAATACACTGGCTACGACCATATCAATGACTAGAAAAGGAATAAAAATCATAAAACCAATCTGGAAGGCTGTTTTAATTTCACTAATAGCAAATGCTGGCACTAGTGCTGTTAATGGAATCTCCTCGATAGAAGTAGGCTTTTCAGCTCCTGAATAATCTAGAAATAGCTGTAGATCCTTTTCTCTCGTATGAGCACTCATAAACTCTTTAAAGGGAAGGGAAGCTCTATCATATGCTTCCTCTAGATCAATTTCTTCATTGAATAGGGGTGATAATGCTTGTTCGTTAACCTCATGAAAAGTAGGCGCCATCACAAAAAAAGTTAAAAATAAGGCAAGTCCAATTATCACTTGATTGGGAGGCATAGATTGAGTAGCTAATGCCGTCCTTACGAAAGAGAGAACAATCACGATACGCGTAAAGCATGTCATTAATATTAAAATACTTGGCGCTAAAGAAAGTACTGTTAACATTAGTAACAGTTTAATAGATGTTGAAATATTATCGGGTGAACTGTTATTAAATATCTCCATTACTTCATTCATGTTCGTGTTTACCCTTCTTCAAATTTTCAAGTTGGTCGGAACGTTTTTTTTTCATATCTGCCAGTTGTTTACTAAGAATATCTTGAAAAGATTGGTTCTTAACTTGTTCACTTTCCGACTTCTTCATTATCTTGAAAGGTTGAGTAAGAAACTGTTTTGCTTGCAATGACTGGTCGCCTTGTTCTTCATAATTTTTTAATAAAGTATCCCGCTCTTCTTTATCAGCGACCTCACTGATGAGTTGTACATTTTCACCAACGCCTAGTATATACACTTTTTCACCTATTTTGACGACTTGAACCGAGCGATTTTGACCTAAGGCAGTCCCACCAAGGTGATTAACGACATTGGTTGATTTATAAGAGCGGCTCTTTTTATTAACAAACTTTAACAAGCCATATAATAAGCCAACCACAAACACTGTAGCAAAAACCATCTGAATAAAATCCCAAGCATTTAACCCGACTTCCGTAGTGTCTGCTGTTATTTCTTCTGAGTGTATATTTGGTTCAATCTCATTTTTCTCTGTGGATTTTTCCTCATCCTTCACCATTTCCTCAACACTTCTAGATTCAGCTGACGCAGTCACATGAAGTAACTGCGTCAAAAATAAGCAGGAAATGGCTAGTATACATATTCTTCCTATTACTTGTTTATACATGTTCATTACATCTCACTTCTTACGGCTTATTGATTCAATGTTTTTGAAATCGCCTCGATAACCCTATCTGCTTGAAATGGTTTAACAATAAAATCTTTAGCACCTGCTTGAATGGCATCGATCACCATCGCCTGCTGTCCCATAGCAGAACACATAATAATCTTAGCTTGACTATTAATTTTTTTGATTTCCTTTAATGCTGTGATTCCGTCCATTTCTGGCATGGTAATATCCATTGTAACTAAATCAGGCATTGTTTCTTTGTACTTTTCAACTGCTTGTAAACCATCTGCTGCCTCTCCTACAACCTCAAAACCATTTTTCACCAATATATCTTTAATCATCATTCTCATAAAAGCTGCATCATCGACAATTAATATTTTTTGAGACATTTTCTATTCCTCCTTGGTTACCTTAACTTTTTAAGACGATCTTGTTGACTGATTATTGAAGTGACCCTTACACCGAAGTTTTCATCTATTACAACCACTTCACCTTTTGCTATTAATCTACTATTTATTAAAATATCTACTGGTTCGCCTGCCAATTTATCTAATTCAATAATTGACCCTTGCGTCATATCTAAAATTTCTCTTACAGATCTTTTGGTACGTCCTAATTCGACTGTTAGCTGCAATGGTATATCTAAGAGCATATCCAAATTATTCGTTTGCTTTTCAGCTGGTTGTTGCGAACCAAACTCTAAAAAGTTGGCCGGCTGAATCTGCGCCTGTACCGCTTGTTTTTGCATTGGCTCAGTTGGTGGTTGATAATAATTAGGCTGACTATATGTATCAACATTTTCAGTAGAGCTATGAGGCATATCACTCATTGATAAAGATGAGCTTGTCTCTTCCATCTGTGCAATCTCTTGCGGTTGTACATCACTTACTTTTTGTTGTTCCATTTCCTTGTCACTTTGTTCTTCAGCTGTTGTTTGTAATAACTCTTTCACTAAGCTTTTGGCAAAGTGATAAGGTAATACTTGCATAATATGAGAATCAATTAATTGACCAATGATGATGCGAAAAGAGATTTTCACTAGAGGATCTTCCCTAGGGATCGTTTCTGTCCCTTCACCTGTCGATAAATTCAGTATATCAATTGTCGGAGGAGATATATCCACCCTTTTCCCAAAAATAGTGGACATTGAAGTAGCAGCTGAGCCCATCATTTGATTCATTGCTTCTTGCACCGCACTTAAATGAATATCTCCCATGTCTGGTGATGGTTGACTTCCATCGCCACCAAGCATCAAATCGGCAATGATCGATGCATCATGTTGATTAATAACAAGAATATTCGTTCCCTTGAACCCTTCTGTATAATTCACCTTAATGGCAACATAAGGATGGGGGAATTCTTCAATTAATTTATCATATTCGATAACAGAAACAGAAGGAGTCGTTATTTCTACCTTCTGATTTAATAATGTAGACAAAGCTGTCGTCGAACTACCAAATGAAATATTACCTATTTCTCCAAGAGCATCTTGTTCAATAAGCGTTAGTTCTTGCCCTTTGTCTTGCTCTTCTGGAGCAGAACGAAAAAATGTTTCGTTCTCGTCTCCCGTTCCTTTTAACAATGCATCAATTTCATCTTGTGAAAGCATATCATTACTCATTTTCTTCTTCTCCTTTCACAAAATCCAAAATTTGTACAGCCATTTTTTTATGGACTTTCCCAGGTTGTCCTGTGAATTTTTGAATTTCGCCAACTTTAATCTGCATCGGTTCGTGAATGCCTTGATCCAATTCAATCACATCACCAATTGTTAAATCTAAGAAATCTTCAATACTAATATCCGTCGATCCTAATTCACATACAACGGGAATACTGGCCATCTCAATATTTTTTGTTAATCGTTCTATCTCTTCAGGCTCTCTGTTCTTTACATCTGATTCAATCCAATATCTTACTGATAACTTTGGCATAATGGCTTCTAATGCCACATGCGGGATACAAATGTTGATCATTCCACTTGCCTCGCCTATTGTGGCAGTGAGAGATATTACGACAACTGTTTCATTAGGTGAAACCATCTGCAAGAATTGGGGATTGACTTCAAAATCTGCATAACTTGGCTCGATGTCTATTACATTGCTCCAAGCCTCTTTCAAGAGAAGAAAAGCTTTCGAAAACGTATTAGACATAATCTTTGTTTCTATCTCTGTTAGGTTTTCTACTTTATTTAAGCTAGATCCTTTGCCACCCATCATGCGATCCATTAATGCGTATGCGATATTGGGATTTACTTCGATCAATATTTTTCCATCAAGTGGTGGAACATCGAAAACATTAAGGATTGTCATTTTAGGAACTGAACTAATAAACTCTTCATACGGAATTTGATCAGTAGATGTCACCGATATTTGCGCATAAGTTCTTAATTGTGCTGAAAAGTACGTTGTTAATAACCGAGCAAAATTTTCATGAATCCTTGTTATGCTTCTAATTTGATCTTTAGAGAACCTAAGAGCACGTTTAAAATCATATGTTTTAATTTTGCGCTCACTCTGTTCCTTTTTCAGTTGATCAGCGTCCATCTCTCCAGTTGAAAGGGCTGATAGAAGCGCATCTATTTCACTTTGCGATAAAACTTCTCCTGGCAAAAAAGTCACCTCCATATCTTTGAATTAAACTCTTATTTTTAAAAGATGAGTAATCTGTCAGCAATTATGTTATTGGAGGATTGATTCAGTTATATAGATTTTTTCAATTTTGCCCGATTCCATCAGGTCATTTATTTTTTTTGTTAAATTTTTCTGTAATAATAGTTGACCATCTTTACCTCTTAAATCATCTGCTTGCATTTCTGATAACTCTTGGATCATTAAGTTCTTCACTTGGAAATCTCTTTTCTCTAACTCTTCTTTCGCCTTTTTACTCTCCACTTGGATAGTAAAAGATATCCGTATATAATCGTCACTTGCTAGATTTGTCGTAATCTGGTCAATAGAGACAGTGCGTTCAAGAATATCATCAATAGAAGACTCGTTTGCATCCTTCGCAAATACATCCGTAAAGTAAAATAACGAACCACTAATTACTAGTAACAATGACAGAATTCCAACGATGAGCCATTTTTTATTCATCTTCACCGTTCTCCTCCCACATAGAATGAGCTTTAATCATACCAACAGCCTGGTAGAACTGCTGAATACTTTCCACTACTTCTAATTCATTTTCCTTCACAACATACTTTTTACCATTGGTAAGTGTGATTGTTGTATCAGGAAATGATTCGACTGTTTCGATATAAAACGCATTTAACCTAAACGATTGACCATTTAATCTCGATAATTTTATCAATTTATTGTAATAGGCAAACCAAAGCTTGCCTAAACCTCCCTTTTTAACGTTTCAAGTTAACTAGTTCTTGAAGAATCTCATCAGACGTCGTAATAATTCTTGTATTTGCTTGGAAGCCTCTTTGGGCAGTAATCATTTCAGTAAATTCTTCTGATAAATCAACATTAGACATTTCAAGTGATCCTGCCGCTAAGCTCCCTCTTCCGTCACCTGCCATACCAATATTAGCCACACCTGAGTTGGCAGAAGCTTGATAAAGGTTATTACCAGCTTTTGTTAACCCTGAGCTATTGCTAAATTTGGCTAAAGCGATCGTTCCAAGAATATCGATAAGACCATTTGAATAGACACCATTAATTTCACCAGATGCACCAATATTGAAGCTTTCCAGTTTCCCTTCCGTATAACCATCAGGAAATACATTGGCATTCGATGCTCCTTCTACTTGTGTAAGTGCAGAAAAATCAAGATTAACTAATAATTGACTTTCATCTTCATCCGTTGCCATATTATCTGTTACACCTGAAGGAACTGGTATTCTAATACCTTCTTTTAACGCATCAGCACCTACGATTTGTCCATTGGCATCAAAGCTTAATGTAAGATTATCCTCAGGTTGGGTTGGTGCCGTAACATTAAACGTCCAAGTACCATCTTCTTTCACATTTGATACATCAATTTGTAAGCCATGGGCGGATAAGACGCCATTCTTAACTTGAGACGCATTTACAGTTACATCACCATCAGGTGTTGAAATCGTATATACATCATCTTTTAACTCAACTTCCCAATCTCCTGTTTGTGTCCCCTTGTAACCTTCTGGATTTTTCACACTAATATTTCCAGCGTCTTCATCTGGATTTGTGATCGTACCAACAGAAGATGGTTTTGGCTCTTCATTAAAAAAGACACCCCAGCTATTGTCGCCCATCTTTTTAAAGTAAACAGTTGACGCATGGGCATTACCGTTGCTATCAATTGTTTTTATTTGTTGATTAAATACCGTTCCAATATTCGCATCTTTTGCTAGATTTCCTTGGACTGTGATTGATTCTGTTGTCACTGCAGGAAGGGTGGCATTCACATTTACAACCACATCACCTAATACACCGTTGCTATTATATGCCTGTACTTTTAACCCCTCACTATTCACTAGACTGCCATCATCATCCAAATAAAAATTACCTGCACGCGTATAATACTGGGCCCCACCTTGCTGAACGATAAAGTAACCATCTCCTTCAATGCCCAAATCCAATGCTCTACCGGTCGTTTGCATACTCGATCCAGAGTGAATAACATCGATCGTAGCCAAAGTAGACCCTAGGCCAACTTGTGTTGCATTTCGCCCACCACGTAATTCTGTCGGTGAGGATGGACCAGCCACCATTTGATTCATTGCATCTTTAAATGTGACTCTACTCTTCTTAAAACCGGCTGTATTAACATTGGCGATATTATTACCAATTACATCTAATTTTGTTTGAAAATTCTTCATTCCACTGATCCCTGAATACATTGAGCGTAGCATTGCATTTCCTCCTTTAAATCATCAAATATATCATTTCGCTTTTATTCAATTTTCATAATTTGCTGTGGGGTAATTAATTTTTCAGAACCTGAAATATGAAAATATGTTTGTCCATCTTTAAAGGACACTGACTCCACTTTAGCTATTTGATTTTCCCCTTGATCATCCTGATAAGTAATTTCTTTTCCGATTAATAAACTAGATTGAACTAATGTATTCTCATCAATCGTTGGCTGATTTAGTTCAGAAATATTACTTGGTGATAACTCGGTTCCATCTTCAAGAATAAATGTGACAGTAGAATCTTTGAACTGTATGGAAGCAACTTTTCCAGTTCCTTGCTCAACTTCCACATTAGCCTCATTAGTATTTAATTTATGCCAAGTAATCTCTTTACCTACAAATTGAGAATAAGATAGTAATTGGTTCTGCTCTTGAATGTTGATCATTTCTTCCATACTTGTTGTCAAATTAGTCATTTGTTCTAAAGAAGAAAACTGAGCCATTTGTGATATAAATTCTTTATCATCCATCGGGCTTGTTGGGTCTTGATTTTGAAGTTGAACCATTAATAATTTTAAGAAGTCATCTTTGCCTAATGTATTGCTATTATTGGTATTGGCTGCTTGTGATTGTGATAGCAATAAAGAAGAATCAATACTGTTTGTCATATAACTTACCACCTAAACCTTTAGATTTAATAATTCTGCTTCTAATTCATCGAAGAAAGAGGTTGCTTTATCCTCTTGTTCTTCTCTTCGGTTATGACCATCACCATCTTGATTTGGTTGATTCTTCTCTCTTTGACTGAACGATTCCTCTGCATGCTTTTGTTCTAAGGAGGTATGATAAATTTCGATCTTATCGACATTGATATTTTGTGAATGAAATGCTTGTCTGAGAGTTTGTGCGCTAGATTCAAATGCATCTTTGGCTGCCTGTGTACTTGCAATAATTCTAGCAATCATCACTTGATCTTTTTGGACAATTTCTATCTTCAATGTGCCTAAATGTTCTGGTGTGAGTTGTATGCTCAGTTTTTGTATCCCATTAACAGTCGTAAATTTGGCACGGGATAAGGTATTCTCAAACTGTTTTACTAATTGTTCTGCCGGAATTGGTTTACCATTTTGTAGAATATGTAATTGCAAAGTATCGTTCTTAGAGTTTGCAACCGGATTTGTAGGAACTTGCACAGTCTTTATATCCGGATTTTGATCCTCTATTCCTTTACTAATTGTTGAAAGTATTTCCACTTCTGTTTCCATTTGCTTCTGCTCACTATTTATTAACGTCATGCTTAGTGGTGAATGATTGACCAACTGTTGTGTTCGAAGTTGTGTCTCTCGGGCTTTTAAAGAAATGGATTGAGGTATCGGTACAACTGCTTCGTTTTCTAGTATTTTCACGATGTCTTTTACGAGTCCAGCTAATTGTTGTTGATTAAATGGTGATGGTTCCGTTTGTTGATTCATCATTTGCACAAGCTTTATTGTTTGGAAGACGGCTTTGTTCTGAGTGATAAGGTCAGTTGTTTGTGTTTGTGTTAGCGTTTGCGCACGCCCACCTTCCACTACTGAAACTAACTTTGAAAGAAAATTCTCTCTAGCTTCTGCCGTTTGAAGATCTATAGAAATATCATCTTGATTTTTCAACAATGACTGGATATGAGTAAAAATCAATTCCATCTCTTCTTCTTCAATGTTTAATAACTGACTAGCCTTTTCTACAACTAGCGGTTCATCTCGTAAGTCGATATACATAAACGATTGCCATTCTTCCGGCAAATCTTCCCACACTAATACTCCGAGAAGAGATAGCAAATCATCTTGCTTTGTAACTGCATCTTTCGTGACGTCGCTATTCGAACTGACCGTTTCCACAGTCGACAGAACACTCCCTAAAAATTGAGCGAAATCGCCTTTACCCACCTTCTCATTAGCTGATACTTCTTTAGTAGATTGATGGTTATTACTTATAGGTAACAGTGACATGAGTTCCATGAAACATCTCCCTCTTTATTCAGCGGCTTTCTCATCGTCATCTGTGGTAGAAGTATTTTCTACAGACGCTGTTACCAGGCTTGTAAATGAAGCAGCTTTTGTTGGTTCCATTTTTGCCAGTATATCAGCAAGTACTTCAGGTTTTACCTCTGCCAGGATTCGCACCGCTTCTTCTTCATTCATATTAGATAAAATAGGCGCAGCTTTTTTAGCAGCCATTTCTTCATAAGTTTTAATAATGTCACTAAACGCCCGCTTATTCTCTTCTTTCATTAAAACTAATTCGTCTACTCTATTTTCTAATCGTGTTTTTTCTTGGCTTGCTTTATTTAATTCATTGTCTTTACTTTCTACTTGATTTTGCAGTTGCTCAATTCTTGCCTCACGGTCATTGACCTCTGCCTCTAGTTCGATCAGTCTATTTTCCATTGTTTGTATCATTTCTGTTTGATTTTCTTCAAAAAGGGTAGATAGAACAGGAACATTTTGACCATACTTTTTCGCCACTTCAAAGATGTTATATCCACTTACAGTTAGGATTAATAATCCAATTGCGATA
Organism: Cytobacillus sp. FSL R5-0569; assembly: GCF_038007265.1. Taxonomy (NCBI): domain Bacteria; kingdom Bacillati; phylum Bacillota; class Bacilli; order Caryophanales; family Bacillaceae; genus Cytobacillus; species Cytobacillus sp. FSL R5-0569. Next base: position 1,937,465 of record NZ_JBBOWW010000001.1, on the reverse strand, counting down.
AGTCCAATTAAAGTGGTGGCAATGATCATAAATATCTTAATGACCGGTCTAGACCTTTTCTCTTTGTGACTTTCCATCTTATCACCTAAAGTTCTTTATGGATAAATTGCTGGATTGAAATATCATCCATTTCAATATTTTCTAATCTCTTCATTTCTGATACGTATTGCATCTTCTTCTTATCTTTAATGACTTCATATTTCTTGTACTCTGTCATTTTTTCTGCAAGCTTTTCTTGATAATAATACATTTGTGTACGAGCATTCATTACTCTTTTTTGATAATGACTAATTGTCTTTTCTAAATTCGAAATAAACTGTTGCTGATAACGCATTTCCACTACTTGTAAACCACTAACTAGTCTTTCAGATTGCAATCTATCTAGATCTTCTTTTTTCTTTAACAATTCATATAGTTTGGTCGCAGCTTCTTCAAAACGTCTCGTCGCTTGATTATAAATATCCAAAGCTTCATCTTTTTCACGTTCTTTTACATGCATAATTTTCTCAAACTTATATTTAAAAGACATTTGTTACTGTGCTCCTTCTCCAACTAGCGCAAATAGTTGTTCAATTCCATCATCAATCGTCACTTTTTCATCCGTTTGTTGTTTAAGAAAATTTAAAATTTGTGGATATAAAGCAATCGCTCGATCTATTTCTTGTGATGACCCTTTCTTATATGCACCGATATTAATTAAATCCTCTGATTGCCTATAAGTACTAAGTGATTCTCTTAAGCTCTCAGCTGCTTTTATATGCCTCTTACTACTAATTTGATTCATTACACGACTGATACTTTTGAGTACATCTACAGCAGGATATTGTCCTTTATTAGCGAGTTCTCTATCTAACACATAATGACCATCCAATATACCTCTCACAGTATCAGCAATTGGTTCATTCATATCATCACCATCAACAAGCACTGTATAAAAGGCAGTGATAGAGCCCTCTATGGAGGTGCCAGTTCTCTCTAACAGCTTAGGTAAAACAGAAAAAACTGATGGCGTATAGCCTTTTGTTGTCGGAGGTTCGCCAATTGCTAAACCTATCTCCCGTTGTGCCATTGCTACCCGAGTAACAGAATCCATTAGCATCATAACCTTCATGCCTTTGCTACGAAAATACTCTGCAATGGCTGTCGCTGTATAGGCACCTTTTATTCTCATTAATGGCGGTTGATCCGAGGTAGCTACAATGACAATTGAACGTTTTAATCCTTCAGGACCAAGATCTCTCTCGATAAACTCACGGACTTCTCTTCCTCTTTCACCAATTAAAGCGATGACATTAATGTCTGCTTTTGTATTTCTGGCAATCATGCCGAGTAGAGTGCTTTTACCAACACCACTACCTGCAAAAATGCCCACTCTTTGGCCGTTACCAACTGTTAGTAAACTATCAATCAACCGAACGCCTACTTCAATTGGTTCGCTAATGGGTGGTCGCAAGAGAGGATTTGGTGGCTCTTGTTCTGTTGGCACCTCTCTTAATCCTTTTGGAAGTAGAGACCCGTCTAATGGTTGTCCCAAGGAATCAAGGACATTCCCTACAAGAGAAGTCCCAACTTTAATTTCTAACGGTTTTCCTGTTGTTTCTACTAAACTACCAGGTGATATATCAGTAACTGTTGTATATGGCATAAGAATAATATTCTCATCTTTAAATCCGACCACTTCTGCACGTATCTTCCTACTCTTCTTACCTTGCACATGAATATAGCAAACATCACCAATGGAACTAACCGGCCCTTGAGATTCAATCATTAGGCCAACAACTCTCTTGACCCTCCCGTATTTTTTGAAACTATCTGTATCATGAATTTCCTCTAATAACTTATCCAAGTTCATGATGGGTCTCCAACCATTCTGATAGTCTTTCTTTGATCTCGTCTATTTGACTTTTACATGTGGCATCAATTCGACCATTATCTGAATCAATTACACAATCTACTACAGAAAGTTCTTCATCGGGAAGGATATACAGGCCAGCTTCAACAGGTAACATTGCCTTAAGTTCATCCTTATAGCTTAATAACTCTAGATATTTATCAGGATGAACAATAAGTTTAATGTTTTTGTAATGCTTTGCTTCTCTTAATGCGTTTTTTACATAAGATTGATAGTGCTCCGAATGATGAGTTAATTCCGTGGCAATGATTTTTTCTGCTACATTCATACTAATCGTTAATATCGTTCGGTCCGCTGACTGAATAGTTTCTTCATAATCAGTTTTTGCTGCATTAATTATCTCTTTTACTTCTGCTAATCTAGAGGTATATGAGTTAAATCCATCTTCTTTACCTTTACTCATCCCGGTGAGGTAACCTTCCTCATATGCCTCTTTACGTACCAATTCTTGTTCTTCTTTTGCCTTTTCCTTTTCTTCTTGAACTGTTTGATATATGCGATCAGCATGCTGATTTGCCGATTGGATAATTTCTTCCGCTCTCTTCTCTGCTTCATTAATCACCTGGTCATAATAGGCAGACATCTGCTGTGATGGATGATCCTCTGATTGTTTAAACATCGGCCGAATAGAGATTGTTATTTGCTCCTCTTCGCTTAAGTAATCGTGAGTAGAATGTTTAAATAACCTAGACAATAATATCATCCCCTCCGCCTCTAGCGACGATGATTTCCCCAGCTTCTTCCAGTCTGCGTACAATTGCGACAATTCTTGATTGTGCTTCTTCGACTTCTCGAAGTCGAACTGGTCCTAAAAATTCCATTTCCTCTTTAAATGTATCTACAGTACGCTGTGACATATTTTTATAAATAATCTCTTTTACTTCTTCACTAGACACTTTCAAAGAAAGCATGAGATCTTCACTTGCACAATCTCTTATCACTCTCTGAATCGCTTTATTATCAAGCGTAACAATATCCTCAAACACAAACATTCTTTTCTTTATTTCTTCAGCTAAATCTGGATCTTGAATTTCTAATGCATCAAGAATCGTACGTTCAGTTGAGCGATCCACGCCATTGAGCACTTCTACTACAGACTCGACTCCACCAGTTTGCGTATAATCTTGTGTAACAGTAGCGGACAGCTTTCTTTCTAAAATTTGTTCGACCTCATTAATAATTTCAGGAGAAGTGCCATCCATTACTGCGATTCTTCTAGCAATATCTGCTTGCGTATTTTGAGGTAATTCCGACAGTATTTGACCAGCCTGCTGTGGTTCTAAATAGGAAAGAATTAACGCAATGGTTTGCGGATGTTCATTCTGAATAAAATTCAATATTTGTGTTGGGTCAGCTTTTCTGGCAAAATCGAATGGTCTCACTTGAAGCGAGGAAGTTAAACGATTTATTATCGCTGTTGCTTGCTCGTTTCCTAATGCCTTTTCGAGCACAGTCTTCGCGTATCCGATACCCCCTTGCGCAATGTAATCTTGAGCAAGAGCGATTTGATGAAATTCATCTAGCACTTCTTCTTTTGCCTCAGTGTCTACTTTTCTTACACCGGATATTTCTAAAGTCAACTTTTCAATTTCTTCTTCACTTAAATGTTTATACACATTAGAAGCAATATCTGGACCTAAAGATATTAATAAAATGGCTGCTTTTTGCCGTCCTGAAAGATTTTTCTTCTCCCTTTTCACGCTTGACTGGCCTCCTAATCTTCCGTAATCCATGTTCTTAGGAGCTTGGCAAAGTCTTCCGGTTTCTCTTTAGCTAGCTTCTCTAATTGCTTGATTCGGATGCTTGCCTCTGTTTCCTTTTCCTGATGTACATCAGGAATAGAATCATTTAATTGCTCTTCCACTTCATACTCTACAATATCTTCTTCTTTCTCTTTTTTATTACGTAAGAATAACCATAGTAATAATATAATTACCAATAATAGTAACCCTACAACCAAATATATCCACCAAGGAATCGTTCCTGTTTCTTCATTTGGAAACTCAACTTTTCCATTGAACTCTTGAACGGAGACAGCTATTTTATTTTGTAGCTCTTCATCGGTTAACGTTTCATCCAATGTGTCTTTATCGATGGATGTACGGATAATGGTTGATAAGATTTGCGTTATATCATTAATCCGATCTTGTGGCAATGAATTTGGATTATTAGCATCAGGTGGTTCCACCATTACTTGAATGCCCAAATCCCTTACTTTATATGGGCTTTCAACAATTTCTTTTCTTATTCTGTTTACTTCATTATTAATTGTTTCTTCTATTTTTTCATAATCGCCGTTGCTATTTGAACCTTCAACATAAGAAGAGCCGAGTGCATCCGCACCATCTTCACTTTGTGGGATACCTCCTTCTGTATCTCCATTCCCTGTAAAGGTTTCTGTTAGCTTTTGTGCACTAATGGCTATTCCTTCCATATTCTCTTCATCTACTGGTTCGACAAGATTTTCTTCTCTATTCTCTTGTGTGAAATCGACATCTGCTGTAACAGACACCACTACTTTTTCTTGACCCATTAATGTAGCTAGCATCGTTTGCACTTGACGTTGGATATCCTTTTCGATTTCTTTTTTTATTTCATGTTGTACAGCAAATTGATTGCCTGTCGAAAATTCTTCACTGTTTTTCAAATCAAAGTACTCAAAGTTTTGATTAGTTATGACGATATTATCAGTAGGTAAATTAGGTACACTTTTAGACACTAAATGATAGAGTGCTTGGATTTGTTGATTTTCAAATTTATAACCTGGATCCGTGTTTAAAACGATAGACGCCGATGCTTGTTCCTCTGTTTCATTTAAAAACACACCAGATTCAGGCATGTTTATCATGACTTTAGCGTTGTTAATACCATCAATACCTTTCATTAACTCTGCTAATTCAGACTGCATCGCATCTAGTTTCATCACGTCAAATTCATTTTCCGTCATCCCGATTCCAGCATTTTGACTAAAAAATGAGTAATCAATATTACCGCTATCTGGGATTCCTTCTGCAGCTAGCTCTACCATGAGGCTATCTACTTGTTCTTCTGGTACTTTAATAGCTGTACCACCTTCAACGATTTCTGACTTAATCCCCTTAGCATCTAAATTTTCCTTTATACTGCCTGTTTCTGAGGGTGTCAGGTTACTATATAGTGGGACTAAGGTGGTTCTAGTCGAAAGAAAAACAATGATACTAATACCAATGATTAATAATAACGGAGCACCGATTATTAAAGCCTTTTGCCCCTTTGTTTTCGCATCCCAGAACGTTCTCACCTTTGTACCATATGCTTGCAAAGAATCTTTCATCTAAAAATCCCCCGATGGTCCTTGGTTATTCATTAGACGAGAATGCATGATTTACACTTGCATTCTCATCATCTCTTGATATGCTTCGACTGCCTTGTTACGCACTTCTAGTGTTAAAGACATGGATACACTCGCTTTTTGAGCGGTGATCATTACGTCGTGGAGATCAACATCCTGCCCCGTAGCAAGCTTTGTCGTCATTTCATCCGATGCTATTTGCCTTTCATTTACACTACCAATTGCATTTTTCAAAGCCGAAGCAAAGCTATTATGTGCATCACTCGGTGTAATCTCTTTTACATTTTGAGCATTATTCGGACTATTTGTATGTACGACGGGAGAGAAGCTATTAATATTCATCTCTTAGTCTCCTTCTTATTTACCTATTTCCAATGCCTTCAATAGCATATTCTTATTCGCATTAAATACAGTGACGTTTGCTTCATATGAACGTGTTGCACTCATCAAATCTACCATTTCTCTTAATGGATCCACATTTGGCATTTCTACATACCCTTCTGCGTTAGCATCAGCATGAGATGGATTATAGACGAGTTCAAAAGGTGTTTCATCTTCAACAATTCTCGTTACCTTTACACCATTACCTGTTTGACTTTTTTCATTTATTGCCGTTTGTAAAAATGATGAAAAGCCGTTATCTTTCGCTTGAAGCACGACGGATTTTCTCCTATAAGGGTCTTCCCCAGTCACGCTGCGAGTAGAATCAGCATTCGCCATATTTGAAGAGATGACATCCATCCTTAACCTTTGCGCTGTCAGTGCGGAAGCTGTTGTATCCAAACTATGAAAGATAGTCATCAATTATCTACCTCCCTTAATTACGTTTTCAAGTCCATTAAACTTACTACTCATGCGATCAACCAATGCGTTATATTGAATTTGGTTTGCTGCAAGCTCTGACATTTCTTGATCCATATCTACGCTGTTACCACTTTCGTTATATGTTACATTTTTCTTTGTTAAGACTGTGGTATTTAAATTAGATGGCGTCAAATCAAAATGCCTTTCATCCGTTTTATATGTATTCATGTTAGATAATGCGGAATCAAAAGCAGATTTGAAGCTTACATCCTTCGCTTTATATCCTGGGGTGTCAACATTCGCGATATTTTGCGAGATCACCTTTTGTTTTGTCGATGTTTGTTGAATTGCGTTTTCAATAATCGACATGGATTGTGAGAAGACTTTCACAAACTTCACCTCGTTTTTTCCAAAATTCTCCCCAATTAGCACTTACTAATAAATTCATCTATCATCATTGTAAAGAATATGAAATAATAAGTCTATGACCTAGAAGGGTTTTTTGGTAATTCTTTTGTCCTATTTTCGACATTTTTCTTCCTAGGTAAAAATACGCTTCATTTTTCCGTTTTTTTTAAAACACTATTCATTATCAGTTGAATCAAGCGTTCGAATATATTATTTAATAGGCATAAAGGACTATAATGATTATGTTTATTGAAAATAGGTTTAAAGTTCTACTTTATTCGTTATTACTTTATTATTTCGTTCGTAATAAAGTTGTAACACAGAAAAATTTGACACCATAAAAATAACACGGTAACGCATCATTGCGTTTCCGTGTTATTTTTAAACTTTTTTTATTTTACTTCTTAGTTAGATTTTAATTTTTCTAATTCGAAAAGGAATTTATCGTTCAATACTTTAATATAAGTACCTTTCATCCCTAATGATCTTGATTCAATTACGCCAGCACTTTCTAATTTTCTTAGTGCATTAACGATAACAGAACGTGTGATTCCTACTCTATCGGCAATCTTTGAAGCAACTAATAGACCTTCTTTTCCGTCTAACTCTTCAAAGATATGCTCAATTGCTTCTAACTCACTGTATGATAAAGAGCTAATCGCCATTTGTACAACTGCTTTACTTCTAGCTTCTTCTTCAATTTCTTCTGCTTTTTCACGAAGAATTTCCATACCTACTACTGTAGCACCATATTCAGCTAAAACTAAATCATCATCTTCAAAGGCATCTTCCACTCTTGCAAGAATGAGGGTACCTAAACGTTCTCCTCCACCGATAATAGGAACAATTGTCGTTAAGCCAGCGCCAAATAACTCCTTATTTTCGATAGGGAATGCAGTATATTCACTATTCACATCTAAATTAGATGATGTCTCTTGAATGTTAAATAAGTTTTTAGTGTACTCTTCTGGGAACTGACGATCTTCAAGCATTTTCTTCATTCGCTCATTTTCGATTTGTTGATTCGCAGCATATCCTAATAGTTTACCTCTACGGCTTACTACGTAGATATTTGCTTCGATAACAACACTTAAAGTTTCTGCCATTTCTTTGAAGTTAACTGGCTTACCTGCAGCCTTTTGTAGCATTGCATTAATTGTTCTTGATTTTTTTAATAAATTCATTGATTTTTCCTCCTATAACTTTGGAACATTATTTCAATCCCTTGAATGTTTCGTTACTTTTTTTTTTGCTAAGATTTGCTTGATTAGGAGTACAATGAAATTTCATCAAATAAGGATTATAATATAAATTGACTTAAATCTTTATTCTTAGAAATTTCCCCGAGCTTCTCTTCTACATATTGTGGCGTAATCACAATCTTCTCTAATGTTACCTCAGGCGCTTCAAACGAAAGGTCTTCAAGCATTTTTTCCATAATCGTTTGCAATCGTCTTGCTCCAATATTATCGGTATTTTGATTTACATCATAAGCAAATTCTGCAATCCTACGTATAGCATCGTCAGAAAATTCAATTTGTATACCTTCTGTTTCTAATAAAGCTTGATATTGTTTGATCAAGGCATTATCAGGCTCAACTAATATTTTCACAAAATCATCCACAGTTAATTTTGTCAATTCGACTCTAATTGGGAAACGTCCTTGCAATTCAGGTATTAAATCAGACGGTTTAGCGGTATGGAATGCCCCAGCTGCAACGAATAAGACGTGATCGGTTTTTACTGTACCATATTTCGTTACAACAGTTGATCCTTCAACGACAGGAAGAATATCTCTTTGCACACCCTCGCGAGAAACATCTGCTGAGGAGCCACCTGAGTTTTTACTTGCGATTTTATCAATTTCATCGATAAAGATCATACCAGATTGCTCTGCTCTATAGATGGCTTCAGAACCTACTTCATCCATATCAATAAGCTTTTGTGCTTCTTCGTTCGTTAAAACTTTTCTAGCTTCGCTTACTGTAAGTTTTCGCTTCTTCTTTTTCTTTGGCATTAATCCACCAAGTGCATCTTGCATATTCATCCCCATTTGTTCCATACCCGAACCTTGGAGCATATCAAACATAGACGGTTGCTGTTCTTCTATTTCAACAGTGATTATTTCATCTTCTAGCTCTAAATTTTCAAGCTTTGTTTTCACTACTTTACGCTTTTGCTGAATTGACTGATCATCTTGTTGCTCATGCTCGCTCTCTTGTTGATCATTCCCACCACCAAAAAACATTTCTAATGGGTTCTTATAATTGGCGGACTTTTTATTACTAGGTACGAGCAATTCGACAATGCGGCGATTAGCATTTTTCTCTGCTATTTCTTGCACACTTGCTACCTTTTCTTCTTTCACAAGTCGTACAGATGTCTCAACTAAATCTCTAACCATAGATTCTACATCTCTACCTACATAACCCACTTCAGTGAATTTCGTTGCCTCTACCTTAACAAATGGAGCACCAACTAATTTCGCAATCCTTCTTGCAATCTCAGTTTTACCAACTCCTGTTGGTCCAATCATTAAAATATTCTTAGGACTTACTTCATCACGAAGCTCTTCATTCAGTAGGCTTCTACGATATCTATTTCTTAATGCAACTGCTACAGCTTTCTTGGCATTTTTTTGACCGATTATGAACTGGTCAAGTCTTTCGACAATTTGACGGGGTGTTAAACTTGTCATTTTAACCATTTTAGCACTCCTTTGTTTTACAGTTCTTCCACAATAATATTGTGGTTAGTATATACACAAATTTCTGCAGCCATTTCAAGCGAAGCTTTTGCAATTTCCCGAGCTGTTAAATGTTCACCTGCAAATCTCTTTAAAGAACGACCTGCTGCTAATGCATAATTACCACCTGAACCGATTGCTAGTACACCATCGTCAGGTTCAATGACTTCACCTGTTCCTGATACGAGTAATAAACCGTCTTTATTCATAACAATTAAAAGCGCTTCAAGTTTCCGAAGAACCTTATCGCTTCTCCACTCTTTAGCAAGCTCTACAGCCGCTCTCTGCAAGTTACCGTTATATTCTTCAAGCTTTCCTTCGAACTTCTCGAATAAAGTAAATGCGTCGGCAACAGACCCTGCAAATCCGGCAATCACTTTGCCATTTGCAAGCTTTCTTACCTTTCTTGCAGTATGCTTCATGACAACCGATTCACCAAATGTAACCTGTCCATCTCCAGCCATTGCATATTCGCCATTGTGTTGTACTGCAAAAATTGTTGTTGCATGAAATTGTGACATGTTTATTCCTCCTTTTGGAGTATGTTAATAATCCACTATAGACTATATATGAGTATGACTATTTTTTTATCCATCATATAGTTAAACTTCTTTAAAATCTATGCTCTAGGATGATACTGATTATATGTCTTTTTCAAGTAATCAGGTGTAACATGTGTGTAAATTTGCGTTGATGAAAGAAAAGCATGACCTAAAAGCTCTTGAACTGTTCTCATATCAGCCCCATTTGACATTAAATGTGTAGCAAATGAATGCCTAATCTTATGGGGATGGATGCCACCTTCTAGAGACGACTTTTCAATCAATTTATTTAATATACCTCTTATACCGCGGTCAGTTAATGCGCCACCTCGGTGGTTTAAAAATAAATGGTTGCTCTTCTCTTTTTGGAGTTTTAGACGTCCATCATGACAATATTTTAAAAGAGCATCGTGAGCAAAACTTCCGAATGGTATGTATCGATCTTTTTTCCCTTTTCCATGAATAAGAATAACGGAAATATCCAAATCAATATCACTCAGCTGTATAGAAGCACATTCAGCTACCCTTATGCCTGTTGCATACAACACTTCTAAAATCGCCATATTTCTTTGGCCAAGTGCTGTATCTACCTCTACACTATTAAAGAGTTGTTCCATCTCTTCTTCATAAAAAAACTGCGGTAGTCTTTTATCACCTTTTGGGATGGATGTTAATTGGAAAGGATTATCGTTAACCATACCTTCTCGTACCAATAACTTAAAAAAGCTTCTTAAGCAGGAAATTTTACGAGCAATAGTCTTTCGAGCTAAACCTTCTTGATAAAGCTTTGTTAGAAATAATCGAACATCCATATATTCGACATCATTTAACTTTTTCAAACCTTGTTCAGCCATGAACATAAAAAATCCTTTTATATCCGTCTGATAATGCTCAATTGTATATTGTGAATAATTCTTTTCGATTTGTAAATATTCGATAAATAACTTTAAAGAAATGTTCACATTTTCGCTCATTTTTTGTACTCACCTCACAAGGGCTTCATCATACTATCATATTTAAGCAACCCACGCAAGAAAATTTACATATTTTTCACAAAGTTCTGAATTGTCTCTAATGCTCGATTAGCATGTTGTTCATTTCTCTCCTGCTTACCTTTAATTCTTTTTTCTAACTCTGGGAATAAACCAAAATTGGCATTCATAGGCTGGAAATTCTTCGGATTGGCATTAGCAATATATCTTGCCATACTCCCAATAGCAGTCTCAATCGGAAACTCTACTGTTTCTTTCCCTTTCACAAGTCGGGCAGCATTAATCCCTGCAATTAACCCACTAGCAGCTGATTCAACATATCCTTCTACGCCAGTCATTTGCCCAGCAAAGAATAATGATTCTCTATTCTTGAATTGATAAGTTGATTTAAGCACTTTAGGAGAATTAATAAAAGTATTTCTATGCATGACACCGTATCTTACAATTTCAGCATTTTCTAAACCTGGTATTAAACGAAGTACCTCTTTTTGTGGCCCCCATTTTAGATGCGTTTGGAATCCAACAATATTATAAAGTGTACCTGCTGCATCATCTTGACGTAATTGAACAACAGCATATGGCCTCTTCCCTGTTTTAGGATCCTCTAAACCAACAGGTTTCATCGGTCCAAAGAGCATTGTTTTCTTCCCACGAGATGCCATCACTTCGATAGGCATACAACCTTCAAAAAAGATTTCCTTCTCAAATTCTTTTAACGGCACAGTTTCAGCATTAATTAACGCTTCGTAAAATACATTGAACTCTTCCTCGTTCATCGGACAATTTAAATAAGCTGCTTCCCCTTTATCATAACGAGATTTCAAATAGACTTTATCCATATTAATGGAATCTTTTTCGATAATTGGTGCCGCTGCATCATAAAAATAAAGATAATCTTCCCCAGACAGTTCACGTAGTTTTTCAGAAAGTAATTCACTTGTTAATGGGCCTGTCGCAATAACAGTAATCCCTTCAGGAATATCCGTTACTTCCTCATTTATCACTGTCACATTCGGGTGATTCTTCACTGCTTCAGTTACCCTCGCAGCGAAGTCATGGCGGTCAACAGCTAAAGCACCACCTGCAGGAACTGCACTTTCATCTGCTGAAGAAATAATCACAGAATCTAATTGTCTCATTTCTTCTTTTAATACACCTACAGCATTCGTTAAATTGTTGGCTCTTAAAGAATTACTACAAACTAATTCAGCAAATTTATCTGTATGATGAGCTGCTGTTTGTCTAACTGGTCTCATTTCATATAAGCGTACTTGAATGCCTCGTTTAGCAATTTGCCAAGCGGCTTCACTTCCAGCTAACCCAGCCCCAACTACGTTTACTACCTGTTCAGTCATTAATTAATTCTCCTTACTTATTGTAAAATAATTTATATCATTCATTTAATTGTTCGTTTTAACTAAATCATAAACGAGTGTAATCTTTTAATCCCAAATTGCATTGTACAATATTACAAAAAAATTTGAAAGCATAAAGTATTTTTTTAATCGTTGTCTATCTCAAAAAATCATTTGTCCATCCACTGTGTGATTTTAACGTTTTTTCATAGAATACATGATGTTATTGCTTTCAGTCTCTTAACCATCTTTACCACACTCATCGCATTTTTATCATCTCATTTGATAACATTTCATCTAATACTTCACAAAAACTTCAAATTGTATTTTGATTCCATCATTCATTATTACTGATATAGAACAGTTATAAGATATTAAATAGTTAGTTGTTTTTTAAATAGGAACGACGATTTATCTTTACTTTCATATTCACATCTCTCAAATTCAATTAAACAAGATCTTTATATGACTTCGAAAAAAACCCTATCTTCTTTAAAATCAATTTGTTTTTTTGAACACACAAAAATATGCTTTTAATATAAAAAAACGAACAATTAATATAAATAATTAATAATTGTTCGTTTCTATGTCCACCTATACTTTTATATTAGAAATGAGCAAACCATTGCTCACTTCAATTTATCCTTGTTTCTCTTCTTTATAGTCGCATTCAACACACTGTACTTGTACACCCTTTTTCAGTTTTTTCTCAACAAGTAGTGATTCACATTTCGGACAGCTTCTTGCTATCGGCTTATCCCATGAAATAAACTCACACTCAGGGTAGCGGTCACAACCATAAAAGATACGGCGCTTTTTGCTTTTTCTCTCAATGATATTACCTTCTTTACAAGTAGGGCATTTCACACCGATTTCCTTCACTATTGCCTTTGTATTGCGACACTCTGGAAAGTTACTGCAAGCCATAAACTTGCCATAGCGTCCCATTTTGTATACCATCGGGCTTCCACATTGTTCACAATCTTCTCCCGCAGGTTCGTCTTTGATTTCTATTTCCTGCATTTCTTTCTCTGCTACTTCTAATCGTTTTTCAAAACCTTGATAAAATTCATCAATGATTTTAACCCAATTTTCTTTTCCCTCTTCAATATAATCCAGATCTTGTTCCATTTTTGCAGTAAATTCCACGTCTAATATCTCAGGGAAAAACTCCATTAATAGTACGGAAACAACTTCTCCTAATTCAGTTGGCACAAAACGTTTATTATCTAATGTGACATAGCCGCGCTTCTGAATTGTATCTAGCGTCGGTGCAAAAGTTGATGGTCTACCTATACCTAGTTCTTCAAGCGTTTTGACTAACCTTGCTTCAGTATATCTTGGAGGTGGTTGAGTAAAGTGTTGTTTCGGTTCGATATCCTTCTTAACGACTTTATCTCCCTCTTTTAAATTAGGAAGCATATTAGATTTTTCTTCCGTCTGATCATCTGTTCCTTCCACATAAACTTTCATAAACCCAGGGAACTTAATCTTTGAACCATTTGCTCTAAAGGTCACTTGACCGTTGATTAAATCAACACTCATTGTATCCATTATGGCAGGAGCCATTTGACTAGCAGTAAAACGTTCCCAGATTAAACGATATAAACGAAGCTGATCTCTTGAAAGATGCTCTTTCAGCGAATTCGGTTCCCTTAATATACTAGTAGGTCGGATGGCTTCATGTGCATCTTGAGCATTAGCGTTTTTCTTTTCTTTTCTTTTTGATGCTGGCAAATACTCTTTGCCATATTGGTTTGTAATATAATCCACTGCTTCACTTTGAGCAACTTCAGATACTCTCGTAGAATCCGTTCTCATATAAGTAATTAATCCGATTGTACCTTCTTTTCCCAAATCAATACCTTCGTAAAGCTGCTGAGCAAGCATCATTGTTTTCTTTGCTCGGAAATTTAATTTTCTTGCTGCTTCCTGTTGAAGAGAAGATGTAGTAAAAGGAACTGCAGGGTTTCTCTTTCTCTCCTTTTTTGTTACATCTGTTACTTCAAACTCATTATTCTTTAACTCTTTTAAAACAACTTGCACATCTTCTTCAGATTTCAACTCAAACTTCTTACCATTTAGGGCAAAAAAGCTTGCATCAAAAGTAGATTTACCTTTGACAAACTCTCCATCTATGCTCCAATATTCTTCTGGTTCGAATTTGTTAATTTCCTTTTCTCTATCAAGGATTAAACGAACGGCAATTGATTGTACACGACCGGCGCTAAGCCCTTTTTTAACCTTTTTCCATAGTAGTGGACTAATATTATAGCCCACTAACCTATCTAGCATTCTTCTTGCTTGCTGGGCATCAACTAAATCCATATTAATCGCTCTTGGATGTTTAAAAGATTCTTTAATGGCATCTTTTGTGATTTCATTAAATACAACACGACATTTTGAATCAATATCCATATCTAAGCTATGCGCCAAATGCCATGCAATTGCTTCCCCTTCGCGATCGGGGTCAGCTGCGAGATAAATTTTCTTCGCTTTTTTTGCAGCTGTTTTTAACTCTTTTAATACGGGTCCCTTACCGCGAATCGTTATATATTTTGGTTCATAATTATTTTCAACATCTACACCCGTCTGGCTCTTAGGTAAATCCCTTACATGCCCCATGGATGCTTTCACTTTATATTTTTTCCCCAAGTATCTTTCTATTGTTTTTGCTTTAGCTGGGGATTCTACGATTACTAGAAAATCTGACATCCAGTTGTCCTCCTCAAGAGGGAATAAATTTGCTAAACCCGCTGTTTCTTTCATTTTAAATAAATGTTTATTCTTATTTATTGACCATTTTCTACCTATTTAAATGCTCAATCGTATTTGTTCTTCGAAATATCCACTATTATTAATCAATTTATTTAGCTTTGTCAAATCTAAACCGCTACTATCGCCTCTCCATTTGCTGTCATACAAACAAACTTCTGAAGCAAAATGTATAACAGTTTTTCAATAATTTCAACCTTTTTCATAAAAATTCCTGTAAAATTTATGATTTTTGCCCCTAATATACCAGCTCTTCTATAATATCTTCCGCTGAAAGTATTAATTTCGCACCATTTTGAATCAGTTCATTCGTTCCTGAGAAAAAAGGTGAAAGAATGCCTCCTGGTACCGCAAACACATCTCTACCTTCTTGAACAGCAAAGTTAGCAGTAATAAGAGAACCACTTTTCCTTTTTGCCTCAATGACTAAAGTCGCACGGCTAATACCACTAATTATGCGATTTCTCATTGGAAAATGCCATCTTTCCGCTTTTGTATGCGGTGGGTACTCTGATAACACAAGATGATTACGAGACATTTGCTGAAATAAATGGCGGTTACCTGTTGGATACATATTAAAAAATCCACTTCCCAATACACCAATCGTATGCCCACTCAAGTGCATAGCTACCTTATGAGCATGGGCATCTACTCCTTTTGCTAAACCACTTGCGATAATAAATCCTCTTTTTATGAGTGTCGGAAAAATTTCTTCGATGACTCTCGCTCCGTATTCAGTCATATTTCGACTTCCGACAACAGAAAGAATTGGTTTCATATTGAGTAACGACAAGTCTCCTTTTGCATAGAGAAACCAAGGTGGCTGATACGTTTCCCTCAAAAGCTTAGGATAATTTTCATCCATAATTGAAATGATTTTTATGTCGTTGTTTACGTACTGTGAAAGTAGCTCTTCCATGTTTAAGGTAAGAATTTCATCATTAATTTTATTTCTCATATCTGCATTTAGGAAGTGAAAATAAGGGAGAGGGTTTGGTCGCTGAAAAGAGATGGAGGAAAGGGTGGGATCTGCTTTTACAATTTGATATAGCGTTTTCCACGATACAGATCGACAATGATGGAGAGTGAGTAGTTTAGTTGTCATCAAATCATTCATAAGAACGCACTCCTTTTTTTCTGAATTTTAAGAATATTATTTTATTTAATAAAGTCCCCTTCTTTAAAAAGGGGACTTTATCTATTAATTAATGCGTTTTACATTTATCATAAAGATCAGTTTCTTTTAACACTTTAATAAGTGTTTCACCCATTACTGAAGGTGTATCAGCTACTTGTATTCCGCACTCATTCATTACACGGATTTTTTCATCAGCGGTTCCTTTACCACCAGAAATAATCGCACCAGCATGGCCCATACGTTTTCCTGGAGGCGCTGTACGACCACCAATAAAGCCAACAACTGGCTTAGTCATGTTCGCTTTTACCCACTCAGCAGCTTCTTCTTCTGCAGTACCACCGATTTCACCAATCATGATAACTGCATAAGTTTCAGGGTCATTATTAAACTCTTTTAGTACATCGATGAAGTTTGTACCATTAACAGGATCTCCACCAATACCTACAGCAGTTGTTTGTCCAATTCCAGCTTCTGATAATTGGTGCACTGCTTCATAAGTTAATGTACCAGAACGTGAAACTACACCCACATGACCTTTTTTGTGAATGTATCCTGGCATAATACCAATTTTACATTCATCTGCTGTAATAACACCAGGACAGTTAGGTCCAACTAGACGCGTTTTCTTACCTTCCATGTAACGTTTCACTTTCACCATATCAAGTACTGGAATGTGTTCTGTGATACAGATAGCAAGATCTAATTCAGCATCAGTTGCTTCCATGATTGAATCTGCAGCAAAAGGTGCTGGAACATAAATAACAGATGCAGTCGCACCAGTTGCTTCAACAGCTTCTTTCACAGTATTAAAAACAGGTACACCTTCGACTTCCATGCCACCTTTACCAGGAGTCACACCGCCGACAATTTTAGTACCATATTCAAGCATTTGTTTTGTATGGAATAGCGCAGTTGAACCAGTAATTCCTTGTACAATCACTTTTGTATCTTTATTAATAAATACGCTCATGTTTTTTTCTCCTTCCTGATTTCCGTATCTCAAAAATAATAACTAAGGCACTATGCCCATTATCACTTTTTTCGCCATCTACCTATAGGTCTTATCCTACAAGTGATACGATTTTTTGCGCTCCGTCAGCCATAGAGTCTGCTGCAACGATTTCAACATCAGATTCAGCAAGAATTTTCTTACCTAAGTCCACATTTGTACCTTCTAAACGTACAACTAGAGGAACTTCTAATCCAACTTGTTTAGCCGCTTCAACAACACCTGTAGCAATAACATCACATTTCATAATTCCGCCAAAGATATTAACGAAAATACCTTTAACATTTTCATCAGAAAGGATAATTTTGAATGCTTCAGTTACTTTCTCAGCAGTCGCACCGCCCCCAACATCAAGGAAGTTTGCCGGATCGCCGCCATAATGCTTGATAATGTCCATTGTAGACATAGCAAGGCCCGCACCGTTAACCATACAACCAATGTTACCATCAAGTGCGATATAGCTTAAGTCATATTTAGAAGCTTCAATTTCTTTTGTATCTTCTTCTTCTAAATCACGCATTTCTAAAATGTCTTTACGACGATATAATGCGTTGCTATCGAAGTTTAATTTTGCATCAAGGGCCATTACTTTACCGTCCCCTGTTACAACTAATGGGTTAATTTCAGCAATTGAACAATCTTTTTCTACATATGCTTGATAAAGACCCATCATAAATTTAACAGCTTGGTTTACAAGCTTTGTAGGGATATTAATATTAAAAGCAATACGACGTGCTTGGAACGCTGTTAATCCAACAACTGGATCAATTTCTTCTTTGAAGATTTTCTCTGGAGTAGCTTCTGCTACTTCTTCAATTTCTGTTCCGCCTTCTTCAGAAGCCATTAGCGTTACGCGAGAAGTTGCACGGTCTAAAACTAGTCCAACATAATATTCTTTTTGAATGTCGCAACCTTCTTCAATAAGCAAACGTTTTACTTCTTTTCCTTCTGGTCCTGTTTGGTGAGTAACAAGCGTTTTACCTAGAATTTCTTCAGCATATGTACGCACTTCTTCCAAGTTTTTAGCTACTTTTACTCCGCCAGCTTTTCCACGCCCACCTGCATGGATTTGCGCCTTTACAACACAAACGTCAGTACCTAATTCTTTTGCGGCTTCTACTGCTTCTTCAACAGTGAATGCTACTTTACCATTTGGTACTGCAACCCCGTATTGTCTGAGGACTTCTTTTCCTTGATACTCATGTATATTCATTTCCCATCCTCCTAACTAACTCTTCAAAAAATTAGACTGCGTTTACATTTTATATAATGTGACAAAAGTTGTCTACTGTATTAGCTGAAATATTCAATCAGCTGATTCAATACTTATTCAAAAAAAGTGCTTTAAGCCTTTATCTCATCGCATTTTTTCTATTTCAAAAAAATATTATTGTTTCAACTACTTTGCCTTTTCAAAAAGATGAATAATTACCATACTCCACTTGAATGGGTCAAAAAGTATTACTGTTGATTCAGTGAACGGACACCATTATTTCGCACTTCTTCGTCTTTCGCTTTTCTGTCTACTTGATAAATAAACGCGAAAACTTCCGCGACTACTTGATACAGCTCTTCAGGTATCTTTTCATTCATATTTAATTTTCCTAGTAACTCCACTAAAGAAGGGTCTTCTTGAATCGGTAATTCATGCTGTTGTGCAACAGTTATTATATTTTCTGCAATAAGCCCTTTTCCCTTTGCAGAAACGACCGGTGCATCCATCTTTTCTGAGTAAGTTAAGGCAACTGCTTGTTTAGCGTTTTGTCCATTCATATTCGCATATCAACACCTGTAATTTGAAATGTATCCGTCTTATCCGTCTTATCCTCTTCTACTTTACTTGTTATTTCGGAAAAATTAATTTGTGTTAATTGATAATTCGTTTCGTTTAATTTACGTTTAATCAGCTCCTCATATGGCTGGGTATCTGGGAGCAGTTTTTTGTTTTCAGTTGAAATATTCATCGTGATTACTCTGTTTTGAATCTGCAACTTTATATAGGTTTCACCCAATGTTTCCATATTTAAATGAAATAGCACCCGACAGAAACTTGGATCAATTTCCCCATTCTTTTTCCTTTTACTTGACCACTGCATTGAAAGGAGTTTACTGAATGGGCTTAGTGGAAATGGCAACTGTAGGGCAAAGTGGGAGAGTCCATTTGTATCATGTGAAAGTAGCTGCATCCCAGTGATTTTATTTAATAACTCCTTAGCAGCTTCACTCAGAGCAGGTTGCTGGATTTCTTTGATCAACTGTAAAATGAGTGGTTTAATCGCCTGAATGTTGATTGGCTGTCTTTCATTAAGTTGCTGTTCATAAGTTAAACCGAATAAAGCTAATATTTGCTTTAGTTCACCCTTTATCATCACTGGGTTATGTAATTGCTGCCTGTTTTCTTCCGCAATATTATACAAAAGTTGTTGCGTTTTTGAATAAGCGTTTTTATTTATGTTTTCTAGCACTTGAAGTTGTTCTTGCATACGAGAATAAACATCTACAAGTGGTAATGAGGTTTGCTTGATGGGGATTGATGGATGGTCATATAATTTCGCCAGACCATCCTTTATTAAACTTGTTATCTGGTTAGCATTTAATGGCAATGTAATTTCTCCATTTTTTATGCTAGCCTGTAAGTTAGTCCCACTCTCCCATGTAAATGAAAAAGCATGATTCAATTTTGTTAATGTGAGCAAAAAAGGGGCCGTTTGTTTTTGTAATCCCCCGCTTTGTATATTTTGTAAAAGAGATAATATTGCTTTATTTTTTTCATCTGAACTGGTATATAACAGCTGCTGAATGATTTGTTCTTCACTGCTTTTCGACGAAAATACACCTAACTTTTGTAACAAGGAGAAACTTTCTTTTGCTTGAACGCTATTTTTCAGCCAGCCATCCATTAAACTTGTTAACATTTTATCATTGAAAAGATGGTTAAATTTATTTAAAAGGTTATCAAGTGTTTGAGCTGTTTCGTTATTGAGATAGGGCGTAAGCTTATGTTGAAGATTGTTTATTGCGAACGTGATTGTTGGCTCATTTTTCATGCTATGTACGGCGTTGAAAACTTCTTTAGTTAATGGTAATCGTCTATCTAAAAGTGTTTTAAACACAGCGATATCTTGTTTTGTATCTCCTGTCATCCAATGAGTAAATGATTTTACAAGTGATTGAGTAAGTGGAATCTCTCGACTTTGAAACCATTTAACTAGCTCAACCTTTTCTTGTGTAGCATTTATTCCCATCGTTTGTAAAATCGCTTGGGGCGATATGCCTTTTAAAAGTTGATTTTCATCGATAATTTGTAAGTTAATTCCTTCACCATTCTTTTGCACCACAAACCAAATATCACTATTGTTAATTAGATTGATTGCGGTTTTCGCATAAATCTTCTGAGCCCCTATTTGAATTTCAGCAATGTTTTCCTCGTTCACCTTCAAAACTTTGCCCTTTAACAATTGCCCCGGCCGTAACATGAGTGGCTGGTTTTTTATTGGGTCTTTTGAAACCAGCGTTAATTCATTCACTTCCACCAACCTTATCACCTTCTATTGTCAATTAGATAGTCTTTAACTGGAGCAAAGCTACGACGATGAATGGGCGATATTCCTTTTTCTTCAATTGCACGCAAATGTTCCTTTGTACCGTAGCCCATATTCTTTGCAAATCCATAGTCAGGAAATTGTTTATCATAATCTTTCATCAACCTGTCACGTTCTACTTTTGCTACAACCGATGCAGCAGCAATACTAATACTTTTGCTATCGCCCTTTATAATTGATTCACTCGGGTAGGGTGTGGGTAATTTAACGGCATCAATAAGCAAAAAATCAGGTTGAGTATGTAAACTATTTACCGCATGTATCATCGCTTTTTTCGATGCCTCTAAAATATTCATTGTATCAATTTCATGATGATCGATCATACATGTTGAAACAGCAGTTGCTTCCTCCATAATTCTTTCATAATAATACAAACGTCTCTCTTCAGAGAGTTTTTTTGAATCATCAATACCTAGAAGCTGAATGTTCTCAGGTAAAATAACGGCGGCTGCTACAACTGGTCCAGCTAACGGTCCTCGCCCCACCTCATCTATACCGGCGATCAACCGATAACCTTCCTTATTAAATAGCTTTTCGTATTTTTGCATGAGCTCGTACTTCTCTAGTAAGGCTTCTCGTTTTTCTATTTGCTTTTCCCAGCGTCCTAATGCTTTTTGCACACCTTTTCTTTCATCTAATCTTAATGTTTTTATGTAGTCATCTTCTCTATCACTATTCTTTAATAATTGCTCTATTTCTTTAATCGATTTCATATCTGCACTCTCCTATTTCATCGACAGATTGGTCAAATTCTTAAACATTTGCATTTATGGACGAAAAAATAAAGGCCTATGATTAAGACCTTTATACTCGGATAATGTACTTACTCCATTCTTCTTTCCATTCAATGAACACATTACTCTTCTTCTATTATATCTTTCGGACTTTCTAATGTTAAGCGACCAAATTTTTCTGAGCGGAACTCTCTAATGATTAACTCTGTCACCTTATCATAATCAACTGTACCACCGCTCACTAAGCAGCCTCTTTTTTGGCCAATTTCATCAAATAGTTCTACGATTTCTTCAGGAAGCTCATTTAATTGATACCTCTCAACTAACTTCTCTGGGTAGTGTTCTGTCATAAATCTCAGAGCATAAACAGCAATATCTTGTAGATTTAAGATCGTATCTTTAATCGCACCAGTTAATGCAAGCTTTAAACCAATTTCTTGATCTTCGAATTTCGGCCATAAAATCCCTGGCGTATCAAGTAGCTCCATCTCTTTTCCAACTTTAATCCAACTTTGTGCCTTCGTGACACCAGGCTTATTACCTGTTTTAGCGATATTCTTCTTCGCCAGGCGGTTAATTAAGGTTGACTTACCTGCATTAGGTATGCCAACTATCATTGCTCGAATGGCTCGCGGCCTTATTCCCTTTGCTTTTTGCTTGTCGAATTTCTCTTGAAGTAATTGTTTGGCTGCTAGAGTAATATCCTTCATACCCTGACCATCTTGTGAATTAATACTAATTGCGGTTAATCCTTTGCTTTTAAAATATTCAATCCACTGTTTCGTTAGGATAGGATCGGCCATATCTGCTTTATTAAGCAATACTAATCTAGGCTTTTGTTGAATAATCTGTTCAATCATTGGATTGCGTGAAGATAGAGGAATCCTTGCATCAACCAATTCAAAAATAATATCGACTAATTTTAACTTCTCTGTTACTTCTCGTCTAGCTTTCGCCATATGTCCTGGAAACCATTGTATTGTCATTACGTATCATCACCTTTAAATTCACATTTCAAACTTACGCTTTATTAAACATTTAAATTACCTATTACGTACTAAAAAAACACAATCATGGCGCTTGTTTAAGGAAAAGGATAAACTCATCCTTTAAGTTAAGAGAAATCATGCAATCACCTTAAGCGCCATATTGTGTTTTAGATGTTATCATTCATTCAAATCTACTTAATTAATCTAATATCCTCAATCGGCCAATAAATAATTCCAGCAGTTCCTAATACATCTTCCATAGGAACTGGGCCAATATGACGGCTATCTTTACTAAAGCGGCGATTATCACCCATTACAAACAAATGGCCCTCAGGCACTGTTTCTTGGCCGATTTTCTCTTCTAGCGTAAATGGCTCTGTTAATGGACCGTCAGCTACTTGTTGCTTATACTCGTCAAGATATGGCTCCTCATAAGGTTCCCCATTTACGTATAATGTATCATCCTTATATTCAATTTTGTCTCCAGGTAAACCAATGACCCTTTTAATATAATCTTTATTTTCTGGTGCATGAAAAACAATGATATCGAACCGATCAGGCTCTCCAATTTTATAACTGAATTTATTGACAATCATTCGGTCTTGATCATGCAGTGTTGGCATCATCGATAATCCGTCTACCACTATCGGTGCAAAAAGAAAATATCTAATAATTGCTGCTAGCAAGACGGCGACAACTAATGCCTTTGTCCATTCCCATAATTCACTTTTCTTCTTAGCCATCGTTTCCCCACCATTCTTTCTCTTTTAAAAGCATAGCCACTTATACAGCTGCGTTTTATTCTCTCAATTATTGACATACTCTTATTTTATACATAAAAGAAGTAGACGATGCAACTATACAATGAACTATTGTTTGATTTAGTAGAATCAAACTGCTTCTTAACACTACCAATGCTGAAAAAACAGCCTATAAGTATGTTATTATCATATCAGAAATGAGAAATATGTATAGAAAAAGAGCTTGTAAAAATACAAGCTCTCCTTTCTTCATTTTAACTAAGGTAACATAAGTTGAACTTACATCCCTTTTGTTAAACCGATTATCGAATTTCTTTAATACGAGCTTTTTTACCACGTAGGTTACGTAGGTAGTAAAGTTTCGCACGACGGACTTTACCGCGACGAATTACTTCAAGCTTCGCAATTTTAGGTGTGTGTACAGGGAATGTACGCTCTACGCCTACACCGTAAGAAATCTTACGAACTGTGAAAGTTTCGCTAATTCCACCACCACGACGCTTAATCACAACTCCTTCGTATACTTGGATACGCTCACGAGTTCCCTCTACGATACTAACGTGTACACGTACAGTATCACCAGGACGGAATTCAGGTAGATCCGAACGAAGTTGTTCTTGAGTGATTTCTTGAATTAATTTATGCATCGTTTTCAACTCCTCCCAAGACGCTCATGCAAACCATTTGTGTTACAGCGGAACATCGTTATCAGACAAAAGACTTTTAACAAGCCCAAGTCACAAAGATTATAATACCATATCATCCGCAGAACATCAATGTTAAATCTGTTCTTTTTTAATTTCTTCTAACCAATTTCTTTCTTCATCAGTCAAATCTATTTGTTCAAGTAAATCAGGACGTCGTTGATACGTTCTCTTTAACGATTCCCTCTGTCGCCATTGTTCAATATGAAGGTGGTTTCCTGAGGTTAATACGTCCGGCACTTTCAATCCTCGAAAATCAGCTGGTCTCGTATAATGAGGGTGTTCAAGCATCCCAGTACTAAAAGAATCTTTCATATGTGACTCTTGATTTCCTAAAACATTAGGCAATAATCTCACCACACTGTCAATGACAACCATAGCTCCTAATTCTCCACCTGTTAACACATAATCACCAATGGAAATTTCATCAGTTACAATATGTTCACGAATCCGTTCATCATAACCTTCATAATGTCCACATATAAAAATTAGATGCTCACTTTCGGCAAGCTCTTCAGCCTTTTTCTGTGTAAATCTTTCTCCTTGAGGACATAGAAGAATAACACGAGGATTTGCATCACTTTTACTCTTTATATCACTGACAGCATCAAAAATCGGCTGTGGTTTTAACACCATACCCGCTCCGCCACCATAGGGATAGTCATCGACTGTTTGATGCTTATTATCCGCATATTCCCTAAAGTTCACTACATTATAAGATGCAGCTCCTGCTTCACTTGCTTTTTTTAAGATAGAATGACCGAATACACCTGCAAACATTTCTGGAAATAGAGATAGTACATCTATTTTCATTATAATAGGCCTTCTAACAAATCGATCATAATCTTCTGATCAGCGATATTTACTTCCTTAACGACATCAGCAATATAAGGAATGAGGATTTCTTTTTTCTGCTTACCTTTAATCACCCAAACATCATTCGCACCTGGTGAAAGAATTTCTTTAATTTCACCAAGCTCTTCACCATCCATCGTGTAGACTTTACACCCAATGATTTCGTGATAATAAAACTCATCTTCTTCTAATGCACTCAATTGCGATTCATTTACCTTTAAAATGCCACCTTTAAGCTTTTCAGCTTCTTGCATACCGACAACCTCTTCAAAAGTAAGTAAATCAAAAGACTTATGTTTGCGGTGGGATGAAACTGTTAATTCTCTCCCTTGTTTATTATCAGGCATAAATAAGGTCAATTTATTTCCTGGTGAATAGCGTTCTTCTGTAAAATCTGTTCGAGAAATGACGCGAACTTCACCACGAACACCATGGGTATTTACAATTTTACCAACATTAAACCATGTTTCCATTTCATACTCACCTCTAGCGGATATCGTCAACCAATCCATCTTTAATGATAATCGTTTTTCCTTTTTCGATCTCTTCCCAATTATCTCCCTTTTCGATGGTTATTAACGATTGAACTTCTTTTTCTTTTAATTCACTTCCAAGTGGAAGCATATGTAATTGCTCTATTTGAAAATCAAGTAATTTCATTTTTTCATTTCTTGATTCTATTTCTTTATCAAAAAAGGAGCGAAGATGGCCATTTTGGGCCTTTTGGTTCTTCTCCCACTTTCTCATTTCAAACTTAAATTGATCACATTCTTTTTGTAGTTGCTGTTTTTTCCATTCATAGTTATTTAATAATTCCTGTTTACTCGTTTCAGTTAAAACTTGTTTCACAGTAACCGTTTGAATAATTTGCAAGATCAACCAGCCTCCATTCAATAATAGAATGTGAAAATTTTGTTTAATGGTGAAAAAAGGAGGGTCTCCCCTCCTTTCTCATGTATGTTTATTCAGCTATATCGATAGAATCGATTATTTAATTTCTAAGAAAATCTTTTTTTCTTGAGAAGTACCTGCTGCATAAACAACAGTTCTTATCGCTTTTGCAATGCGCCCTTGCTTACCAATTACCTTCCCCATGTCATTCTTGTTGACAGAAAGCAAATAGGTCACCGCTCGGTTTTCTTCACGAATACTCACTTGAATATCTTCAGGAAAATCAACCAGGGGCTTCACAATTGTCTCGATAAGGTCCTTGATCATAAGTTAATCACTTATTTTGCATGCTTTGCATTATGGAATTTTTCCATAATACCAGCATTTGAGAATAAGTTGCGAACCGTATCAGACGGTTTAGCACCATCTTGTAACCATTTAAGCGCTAGTTCTTCATTGATATCAACACTTGCTGGTTGAGCAACTGGATTATAAGTTCCTACTGTTTCAATGAAACGTCCATCACGTGGTGAACGAGAATCAGCTACTACAATACGATAAAAAGGAGATTTTTTAGCTCCCATACGTTTTAAACGAATTTTTACTGCCATTTTTAAAGCACCTCCGAATAGTTTCACACAAGATAGTATATTATCAGATACTACCCTGGTTTGTAAAGGTTTTTTTCTTTACATAGTATTTTTTTATTAAAAAGGGTTAAAAGGAAGCTTTAAACCGCCCTTTTTCTTCCCTTTTTGTTGCATTCCTGACATCTGTTTCATCATTTTTTTCATTTCTTCAAACTGCTTCAGTAAGCGATTGACCTCAGGGACCGTTCGCCCACTACCTTTTGCAATTCGTTTTCTTCTACCTGCATTAATGATCTCAGGCTGACTTTTTTCTTCTTGTGTCATTGATTGAATAATGGCTTCAACATGGGCAATTTGTTTATCATCAATTTTTAAGTTATTCAGCCCTTTTACCTTGTTTGCACCAGGCATCATCTTTAATAATTCATCAAGTGGCCCCATCGTCTTCACTTGACCAAGTTGCTCTAGAAAATCATCAAGCGTGAACGAAGCTGTACGCATTTTCTTTTCTAGCTCTTTCGCTTTTTCCTCATCTACATTAGCTTGCGCCTTTTCAATAAGTGAAAGCACGTCACCCATACCTAAAATTCTTTGGGCCATTCTCTCTGGATGAAAAGCTTCAATTGCATCTAACTTCTCACCAAGTCCAATAAATTTAATCGGTGTTTCCGTGACTGAGCGAATAGATAGTGCTGCTCCACCACGGGTATCACCATCTAATTTAGTTAATACCACACCAGTGAGCCCGAGCTGTTCGTTAAAACTAGACGCTACATTAACAGCATCTTGTCCCGTCATTGCATCAACTACAAGGAAGATTTCGTCTGGATTTGTCAAGTCCTTTACATCTTTAAGCTCAGTCATCAGGGTTTCATCCACATGTAAACGACCAGCTGTATCGATTAACACATAATCATGATGGTCTTCCTTCGCTTTAGCAATGGCTTGTTTGGCAATTTCAACAGGACTAACTTGATCTCCTAAGGAAAACACAGGCATATTAATTTGCTTGCCCAATGTCTCCAATTGCTTAATAGCCGCTGGTCGATAAATATCAGCTGCCACTAACATTGGATTACGGTTATATTTCTTCCTTAATAAGTTTGCAAGCTTTCCTGTCGTTGTCGTCTTACCTGCCCCTTGTAACCCAACCATCATAATAACAGTTGGTGGACGATTGCTAACAGCGATTTTACTTTGTTCGCCGCCCATAAGCTCTGTTAATTCTTCTTTAACAATTTTGATGACTTGTTGTCCTGGAGTCAGACTTTTCATTACATCTTGTCCGACAGCACGTTCGCTTACCTTTTTAACGAATTGTTTAACTACTTTAAAGTTAACATCGGCTTCAAGTAATGCTAAGCGAACTTCACGCATCATTTCCTTTACATCCGCTTCACTTACTTTTCCTTTTCCGCGGATTTTTTGAATTGTATTCTGCAGTCGGTCGGCTAAACCTTCAAATGCCATGCACGCCGCCTCCTAATCTAATTTCTCAAGCTCTTCCAGCAAGGCTTCATATTGTTCTTTTAAGCTTTCTGGTTGAAAATTACTCTTTAATTTTGCAATAATTTTAGCGCGCTCTTGAAATTTATGAAACAATAATAACTTCTCTTCGTATTCCTCAAGCATCGCTTCTGTACGCTTTATGTTATCATAAACTGCCTGACGGCTCACGTGATACTCTTCTGCAATTTCACCTAAGGAGTAGTCATCAAGATAATAAAGGGACATATAGCTGCTTTGTTTTGGTGTTAACAACGATTGATAGAAATCATACAAATAATTCATTCTCGTTGTTTTTTCAAGCATCTCTAAACCCCCTTGTTAAGTGAAAAGCCTTTACAATGTAAAGTTTACCTATCACACACTGAATTGTCAAGCATAGACTGACTTTTATAGTGTGTCAACTTATATATAAGCTATATTAGTGAGCCAAGCTTCCGTCATTTTAAAATAACCGATTTCATTAAGTAAAGCTCATTGCATTCTTCAGCAATGAGCTTTGTTCTTATTCTTATTCTTATTCTTCTGCTTCAACCATTTCGGCAAATAATCCATACACATATTGTTCTGCATTGAATGTTTGTAAATCATCCATTTTCTCACCTAAACCAACTAATTTCACTGGGATTTCCAACTCATTTCGAATGGCCAAGACGATGCCGCCTTTAGCTGTTCCGTCTAATTTCGTTAAAACAATACCTGTTACATTTGTCGCTTCTTTAAACGTTTTCGCTTGAACCATTGCGTTTTGCCCAGTTGTCGCATCTAAAGCTAACAGAACTTCATGAGGTGCACCTGGTACTTCTCGTTCAATGACACGTTTTACTTTTTCAAGTTCTTTCATTAAATTCACTTTGTTTTGCAGGCGACCAGCTGTATCACAAATAAGTACATCTGCTTTTCTTGACTTTGCTGCCTGTACAGCATCAAACATCACTGCAGCAGGGTCAGATCCTGCCCCTTGTTTAATTACTTCAACCCCGACTCTTTCGCCCCATACTTCAAGCTGTTCAATCGCCCCAGCACGGAACGTATCTCCTGCGGCTAACATAACCTTTTTTCCTTCCCCTTTTAGCTTATGAGCAAGTTTTCCTATTGTCGTTGTTTTCCCCACACCATTGACGCCGACAAACAACATAACTGTTAGACCATCGTCTTGAATATTTAAATCTGCAGAAGATTCGCCTGCTCTTTCATAAATATCAATTAATTTTTCAGAAATAACTGCATGGACCTCTTTCGGATCTTGAATATTTTTTCTTTTCACTTCCATCTTTAATTCTTCTACTAATGTCATGACAGTATCAAAACCAACATCTGCTTGGATAAGAATTTCTTCTAATTCTTCGAAGAAATCTTCATCCACTTTACGATATCTTGCAACTAAATCATTAACTTTGCCAGAGAAATTATCTCTTGTCTTTGATAACCCGTCTTTAAATTTCTCTGTAACAGTATCCGTTTGTGAAGTGATTTTTTCTTTCAACCTCTTAAAAAAACTCATTTTCATAACTCCAATCTGCTAATAATTACTATTAATATGTATGAGGATAAGCCCCACTAACTAATTACTAATGGGACTTATCATTATGTTAGCTCATCGCCATCTCTTTTGTTTCTTCAAGCCTTACAGATACCATTTTTGAAACGCCGGATTCTTGCATCGTAACACCATACAATACATCCGCTTCCTCCATTGTTCCTTTTCTGTGAGTAATCACAATGAACTGTGTTTCATGGCTATAGTTTCTTAAGTACTTCGCATAGCGGTGCACATTAGCTTCATCTAAGGCTGCCTCTACTTCATCTAATATACAAAATGGGACAGGCCGGACTTTTAATATAGAAAATAATAACGCAATCGCAGTTAAAGCTCTTTCTCCACCAGATAAAAGCCCTAAATTTTGCAGCTTTTTACCTGGTGGTTGCGCGACGATATCAATACCAGTATTTAATAAGTCCTCAGGATTTGTAAACTTAAGATCTGCACGTCCCCCACCAAATAATGATTGAAAAACAGATTCAAAGTGGAAACGAATTCCTTCAAATGTTTCTTGAAATCTCCTTTTCATTTCCACATCCATCTCATCTATGACTTGGAAAAGCGTGTCTTTTGCAGCTAGTAAATCGTTCTGCTGTTCTAATAAAAACTCGTAACGTTCTGAAACACGTTCATATTCATCAATGGCACCTAAATTAACCGTGCCAAGTTCATCTATTGCTAATTTGATTAACTTTACCTTTTTGCGTGCATCTTCCACATCAATACTTAGTGGGAATGCCTCTTTCGCTGCTTCATAAGAGAGCATATATTCTTCACGCAAATGTGTTAAACGGGTCTCTAACTCTACGTCTAATCGATTAATTTTCACTTCAAGATCTTTTAATCCTTCTACTCTTCCTTTATGAAGACGTTTTAACTCTTTTAACTCCACTTCGATATCTTCAAGTACTGTTTGCAATGAAAATCTTTCTTCTCTGCGTTTAGCGATTAGTTCAATCGTTTGATTCTTATCTTCACGCTTTCTCATTGCTTCTTCTTCGAGATGTTGTTCTCCTGAGGAATTATTTGTCATTTCTGATGATAATAAATGCAAGTCATCTATAACGAGTTGTAATTTCTCTTCTGTGTCTGCTTTTTCTGAGACGATTGAACGCAAACGATCTTGTGCAGATTTTAGTTGCTCACTTTTAGAAGCAAATTGCACCTTTAATTCGTTTATCTCTTCTTGTAAGCTTTCTTTTGACGTTTGTTGTACATTCTTTAATTGCGTTAATTCTTTAATTTGGTTATCTAATGAGATAATTTCTTCAGCATAATTTCGCAGTATTTCTGTTAATTCGTTTTCTCGATTGACGAAGCGGCTTTTC
This sequence comes from Cytobacillus sp. FSL R5-0569, assembly GCF_038007265.1. Classification (NCBI taxonomy): domain Bacteria; kingdom Bacillati; phylum Bacillota; class Bacilli; order Caryophanales; family Bacillaceae; genus Cytobacillus; species Cytobacillus sp. FSL R5-0569. The sequence continues at coordinate 1,906,950 of NZ_JBBOWW010000001.1, read as the reverse complement.
TCTTCAACAAATTGTGCCTTATCCAGGTCATACAAAGAAAGGCGATCATTTACTCTTTTCTCTTCATACTCCATATCTTTAAGGAGACCAAGACGGCTTTGCTCTTCTTCGCGTAATTGTTCTCCCTTTTGCTTAAGCGTTTCTAATATATGCTCAGCATCTTTGAACTGTTGCTTCATTTTCTTCACACGTGCCTCAAGTTCTTTTGTTTGCTGATCCATATGAGTGATTTTATCATTCAAATCATCCAGCTCATTTTTTCTACTTAATATCGATGATTTATTCTGTTTAACCGCTCCGCCTGTCATTGAGCCACCAGGATTAACGATATCACCATCGAGTGTGACTATTCGTACGCGATACCCTAATAGCTTGGCTAGCGTATTAGCTCCTTTTAAATCACTGGCAATTATTACGTTGCCTAGTAAGCTTTCAATAGCAGGAGCATATTTAGCATCATATTGCAGTAAAGAAGCAGCTGTCCCTATGTACGCTTCGTGTTCTTTCACAATTTTTAATTGCGCTTCATTCAATGTTTTCTTTTTTAACACATCAAGTGGCAAGAAAGTCGCTCTACCATAGGATTGGCTCTTTAAATATTGAATGGCTTTTCGCCCATCAGCTTCTGTCTGCACAACGATATGCTGCATTGCCGCGCCTAACGCAACTTCCATTGCAGTTTGATATTCTTTAGGAACTTCAATTAACTCCGCCACTGCTCCTTCAATACCAGTAAGGCGATTGTTTCTTTCTTTCAGTACTTCTTTCACACCTTGGAAAAACCCGGAATAATCTTCTTTCAACTCTTCCAACATTTCTTTTCTAGACTGTGCTTGTTGTAGAAATTGAATGGCTTGATAGTATTTCTTTTCATCCTTTTCATAGGTTTGTTGCAACATTTCATATTCTTTTTGCTTTTGCCTATATTGGTGTATATGGTTGTCTAACTGTGCCTTAACTGCCTCATGATCATGCAATAACGCCGCTTTACGTTCGAGCAATACTTCTCTTTCCTCAATATATCGACTATTATCACCAATCAACTTTTCTTCACGCGTTGCTTGTTGCGTAAGTTGTTTTTGCAACATCTGCTGTTCATTCTTTGCTGCTGCTTCAGTATTTAAAAGATCAATATACTCACTTTTTAAGTTCTCAATTTGTTCATCAATATCAACGCTATATAACTTCAACTGTTCTAACTTCTCGGAAAGTTGTTTTTCATAAGTAGAGGCCTCAGACTTTAAAGCAAGCGTTTTTTGATCTTGTTCTTGTCTTAACTTTTTAAGTTCCTCTACACGTATGGTTAATACTTCTTTGTTTTTTTGTAACTGTTCTTTGTTTTGCGAAGCATTTTTCTTTCTTTCCTTAAGCACTTCTTTACGACCTTCAAGTTTTTCTAATGCTTCACTCGCATGGAGGAGTACTTCTTGTAATTCATTAACTGATTCATCCAATGCGACTGTGCGGTCTCGTACTTCAGCAATTTTCGCTTCTTTCGTTTGTACCTCTGCTGAAAGGGCTATTTCTTGCTGTTGCTGTTGATCAAAATCATTCGAGTGCTGTTCCCATTTTTTATGCAAATCCTCTATTTCATAAACTGTTAAACCGACTTCAAACTGTTCAAGCTCCTCTTTCTGCTGTAAATAATCTTTAGCAATAGAAGCTTGCATCTTCAATGGTTCAACTTGGGTTTCTAATTCGTGAAGAATATCGTTTACCCTGTTTAGATTATCTTTTGTTTCACTTAGTTTGACTTCCGCCTTCTTTTTACGTGTTTTATATTTTAAAACACCTGCAGCCTCTTCAAAAATCGTTCTTCTTTCTTCCGGCTTACTATTAAGAATTTCCTCTACTCTTCCTTGGCTTATGATCGAAAATGCTTCTCTCCCTAGCCCCGAATCCATAAATAACTCAACAATATCCTTTAATCTACAAGGTTGTTTATTAATTAAATATTCACTATCTCCCGAACGAAAAACCCTTCTTGTTACACTAACTTCACTGTAGTCAAGTGGTAAAAATTGATCATGATTATCTAGCGTTAAAGTAACTTCTGCATAGTTTAATGGTTTGCGTGTATCACTACCTGCAAAAATAACATCACCCATTTTCACGCCACGTAACGATTTAGCTGATTGTTCACCTAATACCCAACGGATGGCATCCGTAATATTACTTTTACCACTTCCATTAGGGCCAACAACTGCAGTTACACCAGTAACGAAATCAACTGTTACTCGTTCAGCAAAAGATTTAAAACCGACGATATCGAGTTGCTTTAAAAACAAAATTCTGCTCCTCCCTTACTAAATCTCCTTTTCACCTTTATAAAGATTTAGTTCACATGGTTTTTAAGTACTTCTAATGCCATTTGCGCTGCATGTTGTTCCGCTTGTTTTTTTGAACGACCTGTACCAGTTCCAAGCTCTTCACCGTTTAGATAAACAGTTGACTCAAATTCACGATTATGAGCCGGTCCCTTTTCCTGCAGAATCTTATATTCAATCATTCCCGCTGAATCTCTCTGCACTAATTCTTGTAATTGGCTTTTAAAATCCATTACATGAGAAAATGCGCCAGAGTCTATCTTAGGAAAAACATATTTTTCTAAGAAGCAAACAACAACATCAATCCCTTGGTCTAAATATAGTGCTCCAATAAAGGCTTCAAAGACATCAGCTAATAGTGCCGGACGCATTCTCCCCCCAGTCATTTCCTCTCCTTTGCCTAGTAAAACATATTGGCCAAAATCTCTTTCATTAGCAAATTCAACCAAGGAAGGTTCACACACGACCGCTGCTCTTAATTTTGTTAATTCACCTTCACTCATCATCGGATATTTAATATAGAGAAATTTGGATACTGTTAATTCCAATACCGCATCTCCTAAAAATTCGAGTCGTTCATTATCTTCATGAGGCTTTCTTCGATGCTCATTCACATATGAAGAATGAGTAAAAGCTTGTCTTAATAATTTTTCGTTTTTAAATTCAATAGATAATACCTGTTGTAATTCTTTAAACTTCTTTTCATCCGCACGTTTTCTTTTCTCTTTTTCTTTGTAATTACGCATTTTAACAGCCACCTTGTACCTTAAATAAATTTATCCTAAATGGTGATAACCACACATATTTGTCTACATTATTAGACGTGGTTTATTACTGATGACAAACCTTATCTTTTTATATACATCATTCTCTCTTAGTTTAAGCAATTTTACATAAAAACACAAAGAAACTTGGCAGAAAGAATTCTTAACCAAGTTTAAAGCGCTAATGAGGATAAATCTGGATGTACTTACTGTCCGTCACTACCTGATTAACTCAAGTCACGGCGGACAATAAGCACAAAAGTGACATCTGGCTCATTAACTGCTATTTATATAGAAAGATTGAGTGAGGGATATCCCTCACTCATACTTATCTAACGATTAGTTTTTTGCTTTTATGTAATTTACAGCGTCACCCACTGTTACAATTTTTTCAGCATCATCGTCAGAGATTTCCATATCAAACTCATCTTCTAATTCCATTACTAGTTCAACTACATCTAGGGAATCAGCACCAAGATCATCTTTGAAAGACGCTTCTTCTTTTACTTCTGCTTCATCAACACCAAGACGATCAACAACGATTTTTGTTACACGTTCTAATACTTCTGCCATGCTTGTTCACCTCCCCTCAAGATATTATAGATGAAAGTTAATAAATACGAAAGATGTTTTTAGTAAATGCAACAATCACGTAATCTTAAATCTTTCATTTATATGTAAACCCTTTAAAAAAGGACTTACTGTTTACATATACATACCACCATCAACATGCAAAGTTTGACCAGTCATATACTTACTATCTTCAGAAGCAAGGAAGTTAACTACTTTTGCAATATCTTTTGGCTCTCCGAATGTTGCCAGTGGAATATTAGCAAGCATTTGCTCTTTAATTTCTGCATTTAATTCATCGGTCATTTCTGTCGTAATAAACCCAGGTGCAATCGCATTAACCGTAATGCCTCTCGATGCTAATTCTTTGGCTGTTGTTTTAGTTAAGCCGATGACACCAGATTTAGCAGCTACGTAATTTGCTTGGCCTGGATTTCCTGTTGTTCCAACAATAGAGGAAATATTAATAATCCGTCCGCTCCGCTGCTTCATCATTTGTCTAGTTACAGCCTTCGTGCACAGAAATACTCCCTTAAGATTGGTATTGATGACAGCGTCCCATTCATCTTCCTTCATTCTCATCAATAGGTTATCCTTTGTAATGCCTGCATTATTCACTAGAATATCAATACGGCCAAAATGTTCGATGACCGTTTTAATCATATTTGTAACTGATTCACTATTAGAAACATCACATTGAATTGCAAATGCTTCTGACCCTAATGATTTAATTTCATCAACTACTTCATTGGCTCTCGCCTCACTACCTGCATAATTGACAGCTACTTTTGCCCCTTCTCTGGCAAGCTCTAAAGCTATTTCCCTACCAATCCCTCTAGAAGCACCGGTTACAATTGCAATTTTATTTGATAACTTCATTTTGCAGCCTCCTTTATGGCTTCGATAGTTGACTCAATGGACTTACTATCAGAGATAGCAAAAAGTTGAACATTACGGTCTACCTTTTTGATAAGGCCTGATAAAACCTTTCCAGGTCCAATTTCAATAAAAGTATCTACACCTAAAGCAAGTAACTTCCTTACAGTATCCTCCCAAAGAACAGGTGAATATAATTGTTGCAATAGCTTTTCTTTGATTTCTCCAGACGCAGTGATTGGCGTTGCTGAAACATTCGCAATCACTGGCACACTTGCATCCTGTAATTTGATTTCATCTAATACGCTTAATAGACGATCAGCTGCTGGTCTCATTAGTTGCGAATGGAAGGGACCACTTACTTCTAATGGTAATACTCTTTTCGCACCTGCCATTTTTGCTTCTACGCCAGCTAGTTCTACACCTTGTTTTGTACCGGAAATGACAATTTGTCCAGGTGAATTCAAATTGGCTAATTGTACAGAATGACCTGATTCAGTAATCTTATCGGTAATAGCTTGCAGTGCTTCTCTTTCCATACCAAGAACTGCAGCCATTGTCCCTTCTCCATTAGGAACAGCATCTTCCATAAATTCACCACGTTTATGAACAGCATAAACACCGTCAGTAAAAGAAATGGCTTCTGCTGCAACAAGTGCTGAATATTCTCCTAAACTATGGCCAGCAACATAATCTGCTGTGATGCCAGATTGTTTGAATGCTTCCAAAACCGCGATACTTGTTGTTAACAATGCCGGTTGAGCATTCATCGTTTGCGTCAACTGTTCTTGTGGGCCTTCGAAAATAAGTTGTGAAAGAGAGTATCCTAAACGTTCATCAGCTTGTTTAAATAATTTTAAAACGTTCTCATTCTCATCAGCTAGTGATTTCCCCATTCCGACAGTTTGTGAACCTTGTCCTGGAAAAACAAATGCAATTTTCCCCATATTATCCGCCTCCCATTATGATTGAATTTCAAGCGACGCTTTCACTTTTTCAGCTACTTCATGCTCTACCATAATTCTTGTCTGCTTTACAGCACTGTACAAAGCATTGCGATCAGACGATCCATGTGCTTTAATAACTGGTGCCTTTAGTCCAAATAATGCTGCTCCACCATATTCAGAGTAGTCCATTTTTCCTTTCAACTCTTTCAGATCAGGCTTTAATACTGCTGCAGCTAGTTTTGATTTCAGATTACTTGTCATTGCCGTTTTCAACATTTTAAACAGACTCATCGCTGTCCCTTCAATGGTCTTTAATACCATATTGCCAGTAAAACCATCGGTCACTACCACATCTGCTACGCCATTTAGTAAATCACGCGCTTCAACATTTCCAATAAAATTGATATCAGCTTGTTGCAATTTAGTAAAAGTATCCTTTGTTAGTTCGCTTCCTTTTTTCTCCTCTGTACCAATATTCAACAAACCAACTCTAGGGTTCTTAACTCCTCTTACCTTCTCTGCATAAATCGCCCCCATCAAGGCATACTGCGTTAAATGCTCAGGTTTAGCATCGACATTTGCTCCTACATCTAAAAGTAAGAAACCTTCTCCTCCTATGGTTGGCAAAGTAGGGGCTAGCGCTGGTCTTTCAATCCCTTCAATTCTACCAACTACAAATAATCCAGCAGCCATTAAGGCTCCAGTATTACCTGCAGATATACAAGCATCAGCCTTACCATCTGCAACAAGTTGTGCAGCTAACACCATTGATGCTTGTTTTTTTCTTCTTACAGCGCGAACAGGTTCATCAGTGCCCAAAATCATTTCGTTCGTATGAAGCACTTGAATTCTGTCATCATTTGATGTCAAATATTTTCTAATCTCATCTTCATTACCTACTAAAGTAATTTCAATATCATTGAAGTCTAACGCAGCCTTCATAGCACCATGAACAATTTCCTCTGGTGCATTGTCACCACCCATTGCATCTATGGCAATTTTCACATCTATTCATCCTTTAGTCTCATTTAATATTTTTATTGATGCGAGCGATACATATCAAACTCACCTTTAAAAACACATTCATTATGTACGGTACTTATAACCTCTATCTTTGTCCGATCGTTATCGATACTTATCACTTTCGCTTTACATACTACTCGTTCCCCTTGCTTTACCGAGCGAGTAAAGTGAATATTTGCTTTCGCTGTTAAGGCAAGGTCATCATTAATAACCGCGACCGCTAAAGAGTTTGCTTGAGCAAATAAGTGATGTCCACGCGCAATTTGATTTCGTTTAAAAACGTGCTCCTCTTTGACATCGAATATAGAAATGGCTACATTATCTAACTCAATATCAATGATTTCCCCTATTACTTCCTCAATAGGCAGCGCGACAACCTCGTCCTCAAAATTTTTTTCAGCGACTGTTTTTATTCTTTCTCTCAATTCAGGTATTGAGAGCTCTAACCGATCAAGCCTAATCGTCTGCACACTGACAGAAAACTTATCGGCTAAATCTTCATCCGTAATGAATGGGTTCTCTTTTATCGTTTCTACTAACAATGATTGTCGTTGCTTTTTATTTCTTTTCATTTTTTATACACCGTCCAAGAAAATTAAGACTAGGTACTAATAGTAGTATATAATTATAGCTATTATATTGCAAGAAGTAATTATTGCTACTATTGACCTTTTAAAGTCTTAAGCTTACTAGCGAGCATCTAGGCAATGTTTACCTCAAACTATTTATTCAAATAGATAGCTGCTTCTAGTCCGCATATCTCCTTTCATTCCCTTTTTATTAATCTAACTTCTCACCTTCAAGCACACCATTATCCCTTAAGTAATCCCTCAATATTTGATATTTTTTTTCATACCAAAAGCTATCTGTCTGAATTAATTGAGTAGCATCATTTCTTGCCACTTCAAGCGCACGGTAATCATGCACCATGTCAGCTACCTTGAATTCAGGAAGCCCACTTTGCTTGCGACCAAAAAAATCACCTGGACCACGTAGCTCTAAATCCTTCTCACTTAAAACAAACCCATCATTCGTTTCTGTCATAATCCGCATTCTTTCTTTACCAACTTCTGACTTAGGATCAGCTAGTAATATACAATAGGACTGTTTATCTCCTCTACCAACTCTTCCTCTTAATTGATGAAGCGTAGCTAGCCCAAAACGATCAGCATCGTAGATGAGCATCATTGTGGCATTCGGTACATTGACACCTACCTCAACCACAGTTGTAGATACTAGTACTTGCGTCTGATTGTCACTAAACTTCTTCATCACATCTTCTTTCTCATCAGGGTGTAGACGCCCGTGCATTAAACCAACTTTATACCTATCCTGAAAATATTGCATAAGAATAGTGTGGACATCAATTGCATTTTGGACATCAAGTTTCTCTGATTCTTCAATGAGTGGGCAAATCACATAAGCTTGCTGTCCTCCACGCAATTCTTTCTCCATAAAGCCTAATACCCTTTCTAACATATCTAGTTTTGCCCAATACGTTTCTATTACTTTCCTACCTGCTGGCATTTCATCAATGATGGATACATCCATTTCGCCAAATGCGGTTATGGCCAAAGTTCTCGGTATTGGCGTCGCAGTCATGAATAACACGTTAGGGTTTTCACCCTTTTGTCTTAATACACGACGCTGCTCAACACCAAAGCGATGTTGTTCATCTGTAATAACAAGTCCTAATTTTTTAAAAACAACTTCCGTTTGAATAAGCGCATGTGTACCAATAACAATATCAATGTTACCAGCCTCTAATTCTGCAAGTAGTTCTCTTCTCTTTTTCCCCTTCACTGAACTTGTTAATCTTTCAATCCTTATTGGATAATTCGCAAACATCATAGCCAGTGATTCTGCATGTTGTTCAGCTAAAATCTCTGTTGGTACCATTAATGCACCTTGATAACCCGCACTATTAGCAGCGAATAACATAATAGCAGCAACTGCTGTTTTACCTGATCCAACATCACCTTGAAGCAGTCGATTCATACGATAGTTAGATTTCATATCAAAGAGAATTTCATTGACAACTCTTTTTTGTGCACCCGTCAGTTCAAATGGAAGTGTATCTATAAATGACTTTAAGCGTTGCAGATCATAATCAATGTTCACACCTGCACTACTTTCTCTTTCTATTTTTCGTAATGCTTGGATTTTTAATTGGAAATAAAAGAACTCTTCATATACTAACCTTCTTCTTGCTTGCTTTAGCATTTCCGGAGTATCAGGATAATGTAATGTACGAATCGCTTTTTCACGCGCCATCAACCGATATGCCCCAATATATTCTGAAGGGAGTGTTTCTACTATATCGTGTCCGTATTGATCAAGTGCGTGCTTAATATAGCGACGTAAAGACTTCACTGTGACTTTGCCTTTAACAGCATAAACAGGTTCAAATGCATTCGTTTGCGTAACCTCACCTTTGCTGAGTTTACCTAGTGTAATCGTTTGGCGATGTTGGTCCCACTTTCCCGTAATAGTAACTGTATCATTTAATTCTATTTGTTTTTTTAAATATGGTTGATTAAAAGCAATTACTTGTATGAGGTAGCGATCGACTAAAACTCTAAATGTTAAGCGCGAACGTTTACGTCCATAAAAACTAAGTGTGGGCTGTGAATGAACTTTCCCCTCAACTGTAATTCTTTCTTCATGTTTGATTTCACTTAAATCTTTTAGACGATAATCTTCATAACGAAAAGGCAAGTATTCAATCAAGTCGCCTACAGTGGTGATCCCCATATCTTTCAGATTATCTGCAGCAGATTGACCCAACCCCTTTATATGATCTACTTTGTCACTTAACATACTTGACCCTCCTTTTCAAAACAGCCTTTCTTTACGAGAAATAAAGAAAACTCGCCCTTTTGGCGAGCACTAAGGCGAAGACAGAGGCATAGTTTCATAATTCAAATGATTAAATAACTAACCTCTAATTCCCCTCCTAACCATCGATATCAAATTCCAATTGCAGTAAGTAGGAGAAGGCAGTGAGTCATTTGATGAAAAAAGACCACGGGAGCAGTGTAAAAGAAGCTACCCATGGTCATTCTCTTCTATTTATTCTACCGAGAAGATAAATGCATATAATGGTTGTTTGCCGTCGTGCACTTCTACTTCGACATCATCATACTTCTCTTCTATATAGTTAAGAATTACTTCTACATCTTCTTTTGAGGCATCTTCACCTTGAATAATTGTGACAATTTCCGAATCTTCATCTATCATCTGGTCAATTAAACTTTTAGCAGATTGAAGCTTATCCTTATCTTTAACGATAATTTTGCCTTCTTCAATCCCCATAAAGTCGCCTTTTCCAATCTCAAGACCATCGATACTCGTATCACGGACTGCGAAAGTGATCTGACCTGTTTTCACATGCGATAACGCTTCAGACATATAATCCTTATTCTCTGATAGTTCCGCGGATGGATTAAAGGCAAGTAGCGCACTCATTCCTTGAGGAACCGTTTTGGAAGGAACAACAATGGCATCGGTTTCTGATACTTCACACGCCTGTTCAGCAGCCATAATAATATTTTTATTATTTGGTAAGATAATTACTTTTTCTGCATTCACTTCTTCAATCGCCTTGACAATATCCTCTGTGCTTGGATTCATTGTTTGGCCGCCTTCAATTACTACATGCGCCCCAATACTACGGAAAACCTCAGCAATTCCGCTTCCCATTGAAACAGTGATCACTCCGTATTCACGTTTTTCTTGGGGAACTTTAGCATCATTTTGTGATGCGGAAGCCTTTTCATCTTCGTCAAGAATGTTTGTGTGCTGCAAACGCATATTCTCGATCTTCATATTAATAAGATTTCCGTACTTTTGTCCATAGGATAAGCAATCCCCTGGTTGTTCAGAATGAATATGAACCTTCACAAGGTTTTCATCAGCAATCACAAGTAGGGAATCACCATATTGACTTAAGTCTTGACGGAATTTGTCTTCAGAGAATGGATTCGTAGCTAACTTCTCAGATTCAAATCTAACCATAAATTCTGTACAGTATCCGAATACAATATCTTCTGTATTCATATGGCTCTGTACACTTTTATGATGTTCCGCACTTACAAGCTCCTCCATTTTCGGAAGAGATGCACTGGAGTCAGGTAATGCTTCTCCTTTTAATTCTGCTAGAAAGCCTTCATATACAAAAAGTAGACCTTGTCCACCACTATCAACTACCCCTACTTCTTTTAACACTGGTAGTAGCTCTGGTGTACGCTCAAGAGAAGCTTTAGCTTCATTAACGATTGCTTGCATAATTTGAACAATATCATCTTCTGTTTGTGCTACTTGTACTGCTTTGTTTCCAGCATCTTTCGCAACAGTTAATATTGTTCCTTCAACAGGTTTCATCACCGCTTTATAAGCAGTTTCTACACCCGCTTCAAATGCAGATGCAAATTCAAGTCCATTTACACTTTCTTTCTGCTCAATATGCTTTGCGAACCCACGAAAAAGCTGAGAGAGAATTACACCAGAGTTACCACGAGCGCCCATTAATAGACCCTTTGAAAGAGCAACCCCAACTTTACCAATATGATTGGTTGTTATATTTTTAACTTCCTTTGCACCAGAAGTCATTGACAAGTTCATATTTGTCCCAGTATCACCATCTGGAACAGGGAAAACATTCAATGCATCTACATAATTCGCATTTGTAGATAAATGATTAGCTCCTTGGACAATCATTTTCGCAAATTGTTTTCCTTCTAAAACTTTAATTGACACGAAATTTTCCTCCTCATTACGGGTTCGTTACACGAACACCTTGAACAAAAATATTAACAGACTCAGTACTTAGACCGACTGTTTGATCTAAAGTGTATTTAACTTTGGATTGCACATTATGAGCAACTTCAGAAATTTTCGTTCCGTAGCTAACAATAATATACATGTCGATATGTACTTCATCTTCTTCCTGACGCACGATGACACCTTTAGTAAAGTTTTCTTTACGCAGGATTTCAGATAAGCCGTCTTTTATTTGATGTTTAGAGGCCATGCCAACAATACCATAGCAGTCGACTGCTGCTCCTCCTGCAATTGTCGCAATTACGTCATTTGAGATATCAATTTGCCCGTAGTTATTCTTTAGTTCGATGGACATTTTGTTGTTCCCCCTTCTGGTAAATTACTGCTTCTTCTTAGCTAGTCTTCGTTTTCATTGTGAATATCTAATGAATGACAATCATTGTTTGATGAAGCCATGGAACGAATAGACGCATGTACTACACTTTTCATAAAGAATATTTTACTATACATGTAAGCATTTTAAAAGCCATACTTACCTCTTTCATATTATAACGTATTTTCACAGCATATATGTCAAGGTTTTTTTCTTGATAGAATAGAGGCAAACTATTGCATTGTAGGTGTTTGTATGATAAATTATTAAAGTATCTTTTTAGTATGAAATTAGTGCGAGCTACTTTCATATTAAGTTAGATGTAACTGACAATTGTGATCGAAACATGAAAATAATGATGTCATGTTTTAGTAAGGAGGGAATATAGATGCCACGCCAATGTGTAATTACTGGAAAGAAAACAAAAACAGGTAATGCTCGTTCTCATGCGATGAATGCTAACAAACGTACTTGGGGTGCTAACCTACAAAAAGTACGCATTCTTGTAGACGGTAAACCTAAACGTGTATGGGTTTCTGCAAGAGCTTTGAAATCAGGTAAAGTTGAACGCGTATAATGAATGAGAGGGTACCAGTATTGGTACCCTCTTTTTTTATACAATATTCGCACTAAAGACGTTAGAAAAAAAGATTGTACTCTTTACTCCTTTTTAAATGTCCCTAGCATCGCCCTCACAATGCCTCCCAAAAATTTAGGCAGCTTGATTGTATAAAATCTCATTTAAGTCCCTCCTCAAAGTCTCACACCTTAAGTAATAAACGTACGCACTACTTCTTTTTATTCATATTAGAACAAAGGAATCAATATTAGTTATTTTTCATCCTTACTTCTTATCACCATTAATATGCCTTTATCAAAAGAAAAAGTACCATTATCATCAATAAGTTCATTACTTATACAAAGAGTTGACCCTAAAGGTACGAAGTGATTAGTTAATGGGTACTTGAATCCCGTTAATGTCAAGTTCCTCACGTTTTCTGTTACCGGAATAAAAGATATATATGGATAAGATGATTCCTTAGCAATTTGATAATGGCCGCTCTTTTTAACCATAATTTGATTTTGTTTATCAACTAAACGAATAGGTACTAGAATGTCATTTAGAAGTGGTTGAATTAACAGTTGAGTATTAGCAAAAAAATGATCTAATCTCCCACCTGTGGCTCCAAATACCGTAATTTCTTCTGGCTTTTGTTCGATCGCCCATAAAAGTGCTAGTTCCATATCCGTTTCATCCTTTTCCGGTTTTACCCTTTGTAGATGAGGAACATGCTGCTTAATCATACTGTACTGACTTTCATCAACTGAATCAAAATCTCCAAATGCATAATCAATTGCGATTCCCTTTTTAATTAATGTATAGGCGCCACGGTCAACACCTATCCATAATACTTCATCAAAACAATAGTCATTGAGATTGGGTAGATACTGTTGTGGTCCCCCTGCTAATATATTGATTTTCATCTCTACGCCCTCCACTTTTCCTATCCTTTTAGGTTATGAACTATTTATTCTTTTAATTGTTAACTATCGTAAAATGCAAGAAACATAAGAAAAGCTGACTCTAAGTATAATCTTAAAATCAGCTTTTTCAGGTCAATTCCGCAGTCTAGCGATTGCTTCTTTACGGTCTTGTTTATTATAAACGGCAGAGCCTGCTACTAAAACATTCGCTCCTGCAGCAATGCATTTTTTTGCAGTCTCCTCATTTACCCCACCATCCACTTCGATTTCGAGAGAGGGGTTAGATGTTTTACTCCATTCTTTTACTTCAGCAATTTTAGGTAAAACATTTTCAATGAATGATTGTCCACCAAAGCCAGGGTTCACAGTCATCAATAACACCATATCAACATCAGTTATCACATGCTTAATCGCTTCGACAGGTGTCGCTGGGTTAATCACAACTCCTGCTTTAACACCCAAGGATTTAATGAGATGTATTGTACGATGAAGGTGTTTACACGCCTCAGCATGAACAGTAATAATATCTGCTCCTGCTGAGGCGAAGCTTGGAATATATTGATCAGGGTTTTCTATCATAAGATGAACATCTAATGGTAGGTTCGTTATCGGTCTAATGGCTTCAACAATTAACGGACCAATCGTAATGTTAGGAACAAAGTGACCATCCATCACATCTACATGAATATAATCCGCTCCCCCACGTTCGACATCAAGAATTTCTTCTCCTAATTTAGAAAAATCTGCAGATAAAATCGATGGTGCAATTTTTACCATGCGTTAATACCTCGGCTTTCTGTCTCTTATTTCGTCTATAAAAGTAATATAGTGCTCATAGCGATAACGTGGCAAATCTCCAGATTCTATAGCTTGTTTAACTGCACATTTAGGTTCCTTCAAATGCATGCAACCTCTGAATTTACATGAGCTGCTTAGTTCTTGGATGTCAGGGAAATAATTTTGTAAGTCCTCTTGCTCAATTTCAGTAAACTCTAAAGAGCTAAAACCCGGTGTATCAGCAACAAGTCCACCATTAATCTCAATGAGCTCCACATGTCTTGTTGTATGTTTTCCTCTCCCTAAATGAGAGGATATATCGTCTGTTTTTAATTGCAAATCAGGACGTAATACATTTAAAAGTGAAGATTTACCAACACCTGATTGACCAGCAAATACGGATATTTCTCCCGTAATGAAAGGATAAAGATCCTCAATCCCTTCCGCCGTTTCGGACGAAGTCAAAACAACTTTATAGCCTGCTTTTCGATAGTTATCAGCATATACAGCTAGTGTTTCTTGTTCCTCTTTACTTGCCAAATCCATCTTAGTGATACAAATAATAGGCGTAATATGATTCGATTCTACCAGGACAAGAAAACGATCTAATAACGCTGTACTAAAGGTAGGTTCAACACTTGAGAAAATGAGAAAAGCTTGATCTACATTCGCTATAGGTGGGCGAATAAGTTCATTTTTACGCTTTTTCACTTCTAAAATATACCCTTCTTTATCATTTTCTGCTTGATAGTGTACTTCATCTCCGACTAATGGAGTTATTTTATTTTTACGAAAGACACCACGTCCACGACATTGGATGATTTCTTTATCCTTGTTCAAAACATAATAAAAGCCACTTAAAGCTTTTATGATTTTGCCTTCTGGCATAGTAGTCCTCCTACATCACTGTTCATACGGAACATTTTCTTGAATAATCATTTGTCCATCCCTCATAATTTGGTAAGAAGCGGTTTCTCCTGGTTGTATTTGCAGTGAAAAGGAAATAACTCGATCTTCAGTAATATGAATCGTATTAAATGGCTCATCAATATTGTTGTCCATATCTTCTATAAAGATTTGTACTTCTTGAGGTTGTCCGACATTATCAGGATTTGGCTTATACGGTACATTCACTTCTCTTTTCACTTCTACAGGAACTTGTTCCGGCCCACTTGATAGATAAACTTTTACTGTGTCCCCGTCATTTAAAGATGCTCCAGCTCCAGGTTCCTGCCGAATGACCTCACCTTGAGCAATCTCAGCATGATGCTCTTCTCCAGCTACTTCAATTGTTAATCCACTAGATGCTTCGTATTCTGCTAGGGCCTTATCATTATAACCGGTTAAATCTTTTAATTCTATCGGTTCCTCCCCTTTGCTGACGACAAAGATGAGCTCTTCTTCTTGGGGAATCACTTCTTCTCCGGGATCAATATTCTGTTCTAGAATTGTTCCCTTTGCTTCCTCACTAAATTCTTCTTCTGATTGGATAGATTGGAAACCCTCTTCTTTTAGTAACTCTTCTATATCACTATATGGGCGACCAGTAAAATCCTCCATTGAATAGCGTTCTTTACCGATACTTTCATAAATATTTACTGCTGTTCCTTCTTTCTGTGTCCTCCCTGCTCTCGGTTCGGTTCTTATAACTTCCCCTGCTTTCACTTCATCATTGTTTTGTTCGATTTCTTCACCAATCGTAAATCCTTCTTCTTGTAACAATGTTTTCGCGTCATCAACGCTCATATTTGATACAT
This sequence comes from Cytobacillus sp. FSL R5-0569, assembly GCF_038007265.1. NCBI lineage: Bacteria > Bacillati > Bacillota > Bacilli > Caryophanales > Bacillaceae > Cytobacillus > Cytobacillus sp. FSL R5-0569. Next base: position 1,891,269 of record NZ_JBBOWW010000001.1, on the reverse strand, counting down.
CTGGTACAGTAACATCATCAGGTGAAAGCATCTCAGGTAAAACAGTGACGGAAAGAACAAATAGCACAACTAATAGAACAAAAGTAGATATAAGGATCATTGGACCTTTTTTTCGTTTTTTCTTCTTTTTCGTATCTTCTTTTTCTTTTTTTGGACTTTCCTTTTTTACAATAGGTACAGGACTATCTTCATTTTTTTCTTCAATTTTATGAATAATCGTTTCGTCAGTAGGATGGTACATTTTATCTGCAGTAATGATCGGAATTGCTTTTGTAGCATCATCGTCATCAGGTACAGTAAACTTTCTTTCGTTCATCCTCTCTTCATTCAAAGATGTAGAGAGGTCTTCTTCCATTTCATCGGCACTATTATAGCGATGGAAAGGGTCCTTTGCTGTTGCCTTCAATACGATATTTTCAACACTTTGTGGTATATCTGGGTTCCATCTTCTTAAGGAAGGCGTTTCTGATTGCAAGTGTTTCAATGCAATAGAAACAGCTGATTCTCCTGAAAACGGTAATCTTCCAGTTAACAGCTCAAACATGACAATCCCTAATGAATATATATCTGATTTACGGTTTGCCATACCGCCTCTTGCTTGTTCTGGTGATAAATAATGAACCGACCCTAATACGGAATTCGTCTGGGTAATGCTAGTTGCACTTAGAGCCATTGCAATTCCAAAATCAGTAATTTTTATCTTGCCTTCATGATCAATTAAGATATTATGTGGTTTAATATCACGATGAATAATCTGGTTTTGATGGGCGTGAGAAATAGCTGATGTCAGCTGTTTCATAATATCAATCGCTGTTTCCAAAGGGACAGGCCCGTTTTTTTGTATGTATTGTTTTAATGTTTGACCGTCAACATATTCCATGACGATGTAATATAGGGTATCTTCTTCTCCAACATCATAAATCGTCACAATATTTTGGTGAGTTAGGCTTGTAGCTGATTGAGCTTCACGGTGAAATCGTTTAATAAACTCATCATCTTCAGCGAAGTCTAGACGCAACATCTTTAATGCCACGTTTCGATCTAGAATCATATCATGAGCTAAATAAACGTTGGCCATGCCGCCTCCACCGACCATTTCCAAAATTTTATAACGGCCGTTTATACGCTTACCAATCATCAACGTTTATCACCCTCTCTCACAATCATCTGCATACTCGATGATTACGAGGGTAATATTATCTTCCCCTCCATTTTCATTTGCTCTTTTAATCAACTCAGTAGCTTTCTCCTCTAATGAGTCATTTCCATTTATAATCGATTCCATCTCTTGTTCTGAAACTTTGTTTGACAAACCATCAGAGCATAGCAATAGTCTATCATCTTCCTCAAAAATAATTGTTTTAATATCTTGGTTTACATCTTCTTCCGTACCGAGCACACGTAACACTAAATTTTTCATCGGATGATTTTCAGCATCCTCTTTTGTAATTTGCCCTGACCGAAGCAGTTCATTAACAAGGGAATGGTCGTCAGTTAGCTGCTGAAAACCCGCTTCATTTCTAATATAACACCGGCTATCACCTACGTTTACAATCGTAGCAAATCGACTAGTACAAATAGCAGCAACAACGGTCGTACCCATACCTTCACATTCAGTTACTTCTTTACTGTGAGCATATATAGCCTTATTGGTTTCATTAATATGGTCATGCAACCACTTTTCTGCTTGGTCCGCGGTTTCAATCTTTGGTGCAAGCAGCCACATAGATTTTAGCTTTTCCTTGGCCATTTCACTAGCTACATCACCAGCTCGGTGACCGCCCATACCATCAGCTACAATAGCTAAGCGATCACCACTGGCGTTTGTAAAAATGCCACCATTATCTTCATTTCGCTGACGAAGTTTCCCTACATCAGTCATAAAAACAGCCTTCATACTGTCACCTCGTTTCTTCTTTTCTCTCCTTTGCACGAAGTTGTCCACATGCTGCATCAATATCATGACCTTGTTCTCTACGGATGGTCACATTAACCCCACGATTTTTCAAAGCCTTTTCAAATTGAAAAATCTGCTCTCTAGGAGTTCTTACATAGTCTCTCTCAGGTACGTAATTGACTGGGATTAAGTTAATATGACACTTCAATCCTTTAACGAGATCAGCAAGCTCTTCTGCATGCTCTACTTGATCATTGACTCCTCCAAATAAACCATATTCAAAACTTACACGTCTACCTGTCTTGTTCACATAATAATGAATAGCTTCCATTAAATCGGGCAATTTATAAGCGCGGTTGATTGGCATTAATCTTCCTCTTATATCATTATTAGGGGCATGCAAGCTGACAGCAAAATTGATTTGCATATTTTCATCAGCAAATTTATAGATTTTCGGGATAATTCCGCTTGTAGATACAGTGATATGTCTAGCACCAATATTCAAGCCATCATCATGATTAATAATTTTCAAGAAAGACATCATTTGATCATAATTATCAAACGGTTCCCCAATACCCATAATGACAACAGAACTTACTCTTTCATCTGTTTCATCTAACGCTTGTTGTACTTTTACGACTTGAGCAACGATTTCTCCTGCTTCTAGATGACGTTTTAATCCTCCTAAAGTCGAGGCACAAAATGTACAACCAATACGACACCCTACCTGTGTTGTAACACAAACAGAATTACCGTATTCATGACGCATTAAAACCGTCTCAATTGAATAGCCATCGTGTAACTCAAATAAAAATTTAATCGTGCCATCAGTAGATTGTTGCTGAATAATCGTTTTTAATGTTGTTAAAGTAAATGAAGCATCGAGCTTTTCTCGCAAACTTTTTGATAAATTTGTCATATCATCGAAGTTTGTTACTCTTTTTGTATATAACCAATCAAAAATTTGACTTGCGCGGAATGCTTTTTCATTATTTTCTTTTAACCAGTCCTTTAGTTCGTCTAATTGTAATGAATAAATGGATGGTTGATGATTCGTTTCTGTATTTTTCTTTGTTGCACTTCTTTCCATGTGATTACACCTTCTTTCTCAGACAAGCGATATAAAACCCATCTGAACCAATATATTGCGGTAATACTTGTATTTCAAAATCATTCACAAACGTTTGTAACGCTTGTGGTAGCCTTGCCTTAAGTGTTGAGTCTCCAACAAATTCTTTATGGTCACTTAAAAAACGTGAAATGACTTGATGGTTTTCAGATTCATCAACAGTGCATGTACTATACACTAGCATACCACCTTTTTTTAATAATGGGGTGATGGCATTTAATAAATCCAATTGAATGGACTGCAGGCGTGATAAATCATCTTGTTTTTTTGTGTATTTCATATCAGGTTTTCTACGCATCACACCTAAACCTGAGCACGGCGCGTCTAGCAAAATACGATCAAACGACTCTTGCGGGAAATGATCTTGAACTTGTCTACTATCGAGAGCAAGAGTATCAATATTCTCTAATCCTAATCTGTCTGCTGTTTGTGCAATAAGCTTAACTTTATGCTCATGGAGATCTATCGCTATAACCTCTCCACTCCCCGACATCGCTTCAGCTATATGAGACGTTTTCCCACCTGGAGCTGCACAAGCATCAAGGATCTTTTCATTCTTTTGAGGATTTAGGGCCAAGCAAGCTAACATTGAACTTTCATCTTGTATTGTGATAAGTCCATTTTTGAATGCTGTAGACTTGGCAAGATTTCCTCGAAGAGCATGAATGGCTTCTGAAACCCATTCACTCCGTTTCACGGCATATCCTTCCTCTTCTAATAATGTAATCACTTCTTCTGTCGTAGCCTTCGTAATATTTACACGCGCTGTTTGAGTCGGAGCTTGTAAATTAAGCTTACACATTTCCTCCGTTGTTTCTATCCCAAATTGATCCACCCATCTAGCAACGAGCCATTCTGGGTGACTTGTTGCTATTGAAATTCTTTGAATAGGATCTTTGATCTCTTCCACTTGTCTAATCCCAGTTCTTTGTACATTTCGTAATATCCCATTCACAAATGAAGCAATGCCTTTATGGCCTTTATTTTTTGCTATTTCTACGGCTTCATTTAATGCCGCGTGATCAGGAATTTTATTTAAGTGAACCATTTGGTAAACCGTGATCCTTAATAATTGCTTTACCCAAGACTCCACTTTATTTGGTTTTTTTATATAGGGCTGTAAATAATAATCTAATGTCATTTTACGTTGTAACGTCCCATAAACCAGTTCTGTCAGCAAACCAATATCTTTTTGTTCTAAATGATTTTGATTAATAGCATGGTTTAACAGGAGATTACTATACGATTGGTTCTTTTCAATTGCATCTAACAAATCCATCGCGACTTCTCTTACATTTTTCTTTCTTTGTTTTTTCATCGATTGTCCCCTAACTTCATGCCAACTTGAAGATGGGCACCTGCGCCGCGCAGGTAATCTTTCGCTTTCATGCGTTTTTTACCTGATGGCTGAATCTCCGTTAGCTTCAATATCTGACCATCGCCGGTGGAGACATTGATGCCATCCTCTTCTAATCCGACAATCGTTCCAGGCACTTGATTTGATTTTGATTCAATGATCACAGAAGCCCACACTTTCATAACTGCATCAGACAAAGTCGTATAAGCAACTGGCCAAGGATTCATCCCTCTAATATGGTTATAAATTTCTAATGCTGGTTTACTCCACTGAATTTTTTCTTCTTCACGCTTAATATTGTATGCAAATGTTGCTAAATTTTCATCTTGTTGTTTCGGAAGCAAATCACCTTTTAATAATGGTGGTAATGTTTCTAGCAATAGTTTGCTACCAGCTTCACTTAATTTATCATGTAAGCTACCAACAGTATCATCCTTAGCGATTTCGACTTCTACCTGTGTTAAAATATCGCCTGCATCCAATTTTTCAGCCATATACATAATCGTAATACCAGTCTTTTCTTTCCCTTGGATGATGCTGTAATGAATCGGTGCTCCACCTCTTAATTCTGGCAATAATGAAGCATGTACGTTAATGCAACCATATTTAGGTGCATCTAACAATTGCTTAGGGAGAATTTGCCCGAATGCAGCCGTGATAATAAGTTCAGGCTCTAGATTTAAAACAGCTTGCAAGTCCTCTTTATTTTTAACTTTCTCAGGCTGTAGCACTGGAATACCATGTTTTTGTGCTTCCACCTTTACTGGTGGTGGAGTTAACACCTTTTTCCTTCCCACTGGCCGGTCAGGTTGTGTAACAACTGCAATGACTTCATAACCTGCTTGAATAACACTTCGTAATACCGGAACTGAAAAATCCGGTGTTCCCATAAATACAATTTTCGTCATTCTTCATCCAACCTCTCTAACTCTTCTGCCTCTATATATCTGCTAACTTTAGTGGTGAATAGGATTCCATCCAAATGATCAATCTCATGTAAAATGGCTCTAGCAAGAAAACCTTCTGCTGCGAACTCATATGGCTTTCCCTTTCGATTGAATGCTTTTATTTTCACAAATGACGGTCGTGTGACATCACCATAAATACCGGGAAAGCTCAAACAGCCTTCTGGATCTGTTTGTTCACCTGATGTTTCGATTACTTCGGGATTTATCATCTCAATCGTGCCATGTTCATCTTCAATATTTACAATCGCTATTCTCTTATTGAGACCTATTTGAGGAGCAGCTAGTCCTACACCATCAAATTCAATCATTGTATCATACATATCATTTAATAGCCTTACTAATTTTTTATCAAAAACCGTTACCGGTGTACATTTTTCTTCTAAAATTGTATTAGGGTACATCACTATTTGTTTAACACTCAAAATATAAATCCTCCATAACATCTTCTCATTCAACAGGCAGCCATAGCTAGACTAAAATTATTACCATTCTCGACGATTTTCTCTATCTATAACCTTTTTTAGTTATTTTTCTTTACATCAGAATAAATGGATTAACATCCACAGATATTTTCAAAGAAGTCGAAGTCACTTCTTGCTGATATTGATCTAATATCTTTTTTAATGATTGATTTAACTCTGGCTCCCGTTTGTATTTTATCAAACATTGGTAGCGATATCTATTGTTGATTCGTGGAATAGGTGATGCGACCGGACCAAGACAGAGGGCGCTTTTAGTTAAGCGACTAGTCAGAAATGTGGTAATTTTTTCTGTGACATCTAACGCTTTCATCAATTGCTCGTGACTGACCGTAATAAGTGTAATAAAATAAAAAGGTGGGTACTTTAAACCTTTTCTGATCATCATTTCGCGCTCATAAAACTGGTCGTAATTTTGTTCAGCTGCTAACTCAATACTATAATGTTCAGGACTGTATGTTTGAATGACCACTTCTCCTGGTAATTGATGACGCCCTGCTCTTCCACTCACTTGCGTCAATAACTGAAACGTTTTTTCTGATGACCGAAAATCTGGCAAATGAAGCATTGTATCAGCTGATAATACACCGACAAGCGTTATATTTGGAAAATCGAGTCCTTTGGCAATCATTTGGGTCCCAAGTAGAATATCTGCATGGCCTTTTTGGAACTCATTTAGCAGTCGCTCATGAGAGCCTTTTTTACTCGTTGTATCCACATCCATACGAATAACTCTCGCTTCAGGCAATACTTTATGGAGTTCTTCTTCTACCTTTTGTGTCCCTGTGCCAAAATAACGAATATGATCACTCTGGCATTCTGGACAAACAGAGGGGACATGATCCTCATATCCACAATAATGACATTTCATTTGCTGCTGGTGGCGATGATAAGTTAGTGAAATATCACAGTTCGGACAATTAACAACATAGCCACAATCACGACACATGACAAAAGAAGAATATCCACGTTTATTTAAGAAAAGTACAGTCTGCTCTTTTTTTTCTAGACGTAATTGAAGCTTTTCTAATAAGGATGAAGAAAACATTGAGCGATTTCCACTTCTTAGCTCTTCACGCATATCTACAATATCCACATGTGGTAAATCTTGATTATTCATCCTCTTCGGCAAACTTAACAAAGTGTATACACCTTTTTTAGCACGAGCAAATGATTCGAGTGAAGGTGTAGCGCTACCTAAAATAACGGGGAAACTCCCTTGCTTCCCTCGTTTTATTGCTACATCTTTTGCATGGTATTTTGGGTTTTCCTCTTGTTTATAACTTGTCTCATGTTCCTCATCTATAATGATGAGACCGAGGTTTTCAAACGGAGCAAATACAGCTGATCGCGCTCCAACAACGACTTTCACTTCTCCCCGCTGAACTTTTCGCCATTCATCATACTTCTCACCAGCAGATAATCCACTATGCATCACAGCTACTTGATTCCCAAATCTTCCTTTGAAACGATGAACCATTTGTGGGGTAAGTGAAATCTCTGGCACTAAACAAATCGCTTCTTGACCTCTCTCTAGTACTTTCTGTATCGACTGTAAGTAAACTTCTGTTTTCCCACTCCCTGTTACGCCATACAATAAAAACACTTCATGAAGGGATTTTGCGATGCGATCATGGATTGGATCGATGGCTTCTTGTTGCTCATTTGTTAACAGTAATGGTTCTGTTCGTGCAAAATAACGATTTTCATAAGGATCACGATAAATTTCACGTTCGCTCTCCTCTAATACTTCTTTTTTCACTAGTTCTTTTACAACGGCATTCGATATTTGTAGTGTTGCCGTTAAGTCAGTTAAGAATATCCAATCTTTATTTTCGATAAAGTAATTAATCACGTCATGTTGTTTTTGTGCCCGTGGGGTAAGAGACGATTGATAAGTCTTTAATTCCTCTGTTGAAAGAGCGCTTCTAATGGCGAGGCGTTTTTTCTTTTTTATTTTATCTTTCACTTCATAAATAATTAGAATATGACCTTTCGTTACTTCTTGCTGTAACAATGATAAATAGCCTGTTTCTTTCGCTTCTTCCCACAGGATGCTATCTTGGTTAGTAAATAAGCCTTGTAAGGTTTGCGGCAACAACTGTTTGTTTTCAGTTGAAACTTGTAATTTTTTTTGATATTTTGCTTTAAGTGCTGCTGGTAACATCGCTTGATAAGCAGAGATCCGATAACTTAAAGTTTCTTCTGATAGCCAATTTCCTAATGAAATGAGCGATTCAGATAATACAGGTGTTAAATCTAACGGCTCAATGATTTTTTTTAATTTATTAAGCGTGGACTGAGGTTTGATCCCAATGACAAAACCTTGAATTCTCCTTGGCCCAAATGGGACAACGACTCGCATCCCAATTTGAATGACCGTCTCAAGTGATTGCGGAATAACATAATCAAAAGGTCGATCTGTTTGCTTAGCCGGTACATCAACAATGACCTCAGCAATCATTTCCCCTCATCCTCATATAAATAAAGTGCTTCTTTTAAAATGCTTTCTGCTACGTCATGTTTTGACATCAACGGGAGATCTGTTTTAGTCCCATCTCGTTTATAGAGAGTAACAACATTCGTATCTGTTCCAAATCCGGCACCCGCACTTGTTACATCATTGGCTACAATCATATCAGCATTTTTCTTTTTCAGCTTTCCTCTCGCATATACATCCACATTATTTGTTTCTGCCGCAAAACCCACCAACACTTGATTGTTTTTTCTTTTACCAAGTGCCATTAAAATATCTTTAGTTCTTTCTAATTCCAATTGTTGATCACCATCATTCTTTTTCACTTTCTGATCATAAATATATTTAGGCCGATAATCTGCTACAGCAGCCGTTTTTATCACAATATGAGCATCAGCAAAACGCGCAATCATTTCTTCATACATTTCTTCCGCACTTTCAACTTGTATCACTTTTACACCATGAGGTGGAGAAATATGGACAGGACCTGATACTAATGTCACATCCGCACCAAGTTTCGCTGCGACTTCTGCAATCGCATAGCCCATCTTACCACTCGAATGATTGGTTAAATAACGAACAGGATCAATTTTTTCTCTTGTCGGCCCTGCTGAGATCAATAACTTTTTCCCTTTTAACAACGGTTCCTTTTGATTGAAAAAATGATTCATATGCTCCACAATCTTTTCCGGTTCTTCTAATCTACCTTTTCCAACATAACCACATGCTAGATAGCCTTCACTCGGTTCAATAAATTGATAACCAAACTGATGAAGTGTATCAATATTTTTTATCACTGCAGGATGATTGTACATATTGACATTCATCGCTGGTGCAACCCATACCGGCGATGTGTGTGCTAACAATGTTGTAGAAATCATATCATCTGCGAGGCCATTTGCAAGCTTACCAATAATATTCGCAGTTGCTGGTGCAATCAATATCAAATCTGCCCAGTCTGCTAAATCAATATGAGCAATCTTACTAGCGTCCTTTTCATCGAAGGTATCAAAATATACTTCATTACGTGACATCACTTGAAAAGTTAATGGTGACACAAATTGTCTAGCTGAATCGCTCATCATTACTTTCACACAAGCTCCCGCTTGCGTTAACTTACTTGTTAAAGCTACCGCTTTATAAACAGCAATACCACCGGTTACACACAACAGGATTTTTTTACCATTCAACATCTATACAAACCCCCAATATTCAAAAGGTTATTTTTCTTTTATTATGAATAATTTCGCTCACTTTTTCATCTATCTCTTCTTGTTTTTTATAAATATTATGGCTATGAACAAAAATAACAACCTCCATACAGGTTGTTATTTTTTCATATATGTGTATTTTACCTTTTTTCCCCTTCATGCGTTGTATCACCTAAGCGATAAAATAGTTCGTTTGCATTAATCTCTTCTAACGCTTTACCCACATTTTTATGTGATACATATTTTTCCAAACGATATTGCTCTTCATTATTTTGTAATTTCCGTGCTCTTTTAGCAGCCACAGACACAAGAGAGTATTTTGAATCAATTTTTGTCATCAATGAATCAATTGATGGATTTAACATATTATTCAGCCTCCAACATTTTCAAATATCTAGGTTCAACGCGAGTGCGACGGCAATGTTCTGCCACTACAATCGCATTAATTCTGTCACAAGCGTTTTCCACTTGATCATTTTCTACAACATAATCATATAATTTCATCATTTCAATTTCTTCTTTAGCTGCACTTAAACGATTATTAATTATATCTTCTGTTTCTGTGCCTCGTGTAACAATACGATTTTTCAATTCAGATAAACTAGGTGGAACTAGGAAGATAAACAAGCCATCAGGAAACTTCTCACGCACTTGCTTTGCACCTTGTACTTCTATTTCTAAAAATACATCCTTGCCCTCGTTTAACGTTTGTTTCACATAATCAACAGGGGTTCCATAATAGTTGCCAACAAACTCAGCATACTCCAATAATTTATCTTGCTCTATTAATGTTTCAAATTCTTCACGAGATTTAAAGAAATAATCTACTCCATCAACTTCACCTTGTCTCGGTTTTCTTGTTGTCATAGAAATAGAGTATTCAAATGCCGTATCAGGCTGCGAGAAAATCTCTTTTCTCACTGTTCCTTTTCCTACACCAGATGGACCTGAGAGTACTATTAATAAACCTTTTTCCTTCATTAGAAAATCCTACCCTTCATCGATAACATCATCGCGGTCATTCAGTCGTGCAGCTACTGTTTCCGGCTGAACAGCAGATAAAATGACATGATCACTATCCATGACAATGACTGCTCTCGTTCTACGGCCATATGTTGCATCTATCAGTACACCACGGTCTCTTGCATCCTGAATAATTCTCTTAATTGGTGCCGATTCCGGACTCACTATTGATATGATTCTATTGGCAGAAACAATGTTTCCGAAGCCAATATTAATTAATTTTATTGACATATGCGTCCCCCCGTCATCAGTTAACTATTTTGACCTTTATCACGCGTTTCTAAACCGCTTTATTCAATATTTTGTACTTGTTCTTTCATCTTTTCTAATAGACCTTTCATCTCAACTACTTCTCCAGCAATGGTAGAATCATTCGCTTTTGAACCGATTGTATTGACTTCGCGATTCATCTCTTGAATCATGAAATCAAGCTTCCTGCCAATTGCATCTTCCAAGGAAAGGGTCAATTGAAATTGATTACGATGTGATGCGAGTCGTGTCAATTCTTCATTGATATCGGCCTTATCTGCAAAAATTGCCACCTCTGTAATAATTCTTGATTCATCAATATGACCATCAGCATATTCTTCCATTCGCTTTCGCAAACGGTCTTCGTATTGCTTTACCACGTTAGGGGCTAGGTCATATAAGCGGTTAAGACATTCAGTTAGTAAACCGAGCTGTTTAAAAAGATCCTTCTCTAGCTCCTTACCTTCAGCTAACCGCATCATTTGCAGCTCTTTACCAGCTTCATTTGTCGCTTCAAGAATCAGCTCATCTAGCCATTCGTCTTCTTCATCCACTTCCACAATAGCAAACACATCTTCATTAAGTAAATCTTTTAGCCCAGGCTCACTACTTAACTTATATTTTTCTTTCACTTCTGTCATTGAACGATAAAATTCGTCTAACAAATCCCAATCCACACGTATCTTCTTTTGTTTCGATCCCGTTTGTTCTATGGTTGCATAGACTTCTATTCTACCACGCTTAATATATTGATTAAGCGTTTTTTTTATTTTATCTTCCAGCTTGAGAAATTGCTTTGGAATGCGCAGGAAATATTCTGTAAAACGATGATTAACCGTTTTTACTTCAATCGTGATAGAGAAGGTGTCAGTTTGCCTTTTACCCTGTCCATACCCTGTCATACTCGCTACCATCGTTTAACCACACTTCCTTTCGCCGTTTGCGGGAAGTACCTACAACTTTCTTATACAAATTTGGCACTAACCATACCTTTTCTTACACTCATATATTATGTAGTTTTCTTTAAAAAACCAAAAGGTAATAGAGTTTCACTCTACTACCTAAAGGATTATATCATATTTCACTTCGATTTTCTTGCCAAATATGTGAAGCCAAGCAAAAATGTTGGGACAGCTGATAAGCCAACAATCATTAACCAATCACGACCAGCGATTGGTACTGTGTGGAAAATTTGTTGCAATGGCGGCCAATATAAAACAATCAGCATAAGTAAAACCGAAGAAATAACCGCCCAGACAAGATACATATTACCGAATGGATTTCGAGCAAAAACTGATTTTTCACTTCGACAATCAAACACATGAATTAATTGAGCAAGGACTAATGTCGCAAAAGCGACGGTTTGCGCATATGCGAGCTCACTAGGATCGCCTTTATATGTGAGCATAAACGCAAGTAAGGTTACTCCACCAATTAAAAAACCTCTTGAAATAACCTTCCAGCCAAGCCCTCTTGAAAAAATGCCTTCTTTAGGATTTCGCGGCTCTCGCTTCATGACATTACCTTCTGGTCGATCTAAACCTAACGCCATCGCCGGCAGGCCATCTGTTACTAAATTCACCCAAAGTATTTGTATAGGTACTAGCGGCAGAGGTAGCGCTAAAATCATTGCAAATAGCATAACCAGTATTTCGCCAACATTAGATGCAAGTAAATACCTTACAAACTTTCTAATATTATCGTAAATATTTCGCCCTTCTTTTATTGCTGATTTAATGGTTGCAAAGTTGTCATCAAGTAAAATAAGAGAAGATGCTTCTTTTGCTACATCCGTACCAGTAATGCCCATCGCAATGCCAATATCGGCAGCTTTGATAGCTGGCGCATCATTGATTCCGTCCCCTGTCATAGCTACAATATGACCGCGATTTTGCAGAGCTTTAACAATCTTTAGTTTATGTTCCGGTGATACGCGCGCAAACACAGATACATCATCCACTACATCTTCTAACTCTTCTGTACTCAATGTAGCTAATGTTTTTCCTTCCATTACTTTTGTTGACTTATTAAGAATACCTAATTGTTTAGCAATTGCTTGAGCAGTTGTAATATGGTCGCCTGTAATCATCACTGTCTTAATTCCTGCTTCTTTACATTCTTTAACCGCAGCTCGTACCTCTGTCCTTGGTGGATCAATCATTCCTTGTAAACCTATAAACGTCAATCGATTTTCTGCATCTTTTTCTGATGTTATTCTGCCCTCATTAGTCAATTCCTTATATCCTATTGCAATTGTTCTTAGTGCTTGGGAGGCTAAACCGTGAATTGCCTCATTAACTGATCTATGCATCTCTTGGGTCATTGCTTGCTTACGATTTTCCCACAGGATACTCTCACAGTTCTGCGCCAACACATCCGGTGCTCCTTTACAGACAACAAATCTTCTGCCACTGGCATCCCTTAACACGATACTCATCATTTTTCTAGTTGAATCAAAAGGAAATTCCTCGAGAATTTCATATTGATTTAATAAAGAGGGGCGACTATATCCTGCTTTCATCCCAGCGACTAACAATGCACCTTCTGTTGGATCACCGTCAATGACAAATTCTTTATTTTTCTTATGAATTTCAGCATGATTACAAAGCATACCAAACATCAATAATTGTTGTAATGTTTTTTCATTTTTCGGATCTATACGTTTTTCACTGCGATAAAAATCTCCTTTTGGTGTATAGCCAATGCCATCTACTTGCCATGTGTTCCCACCACTCCATAAATGGGTGACAGTCATTTTGTTCTGAGTCAAGGTTCCCGTTTTATCGGAGCATATGACAGAAGCACAGCCTAATGTTTCTACTGCTGGGAGCTTTCTGACAATCGCCTTTTGTTTAATCATGCGTTGGACTCCTAGCGATAAGGCCACGGTGACTATCGCCGGTAATCCCTCTGGTATAGCTGCTACAGCTAACGATACCCCTGTTAAGAACATCGTATATAATTCTTGTCCTTGTAGCACACCGATACCTACGACAAGAACCGTTAAGAATAGTGCGACAACAATGAGAATTTTCCCTAATTGTTCCAACCTTCTTTGCAGCGGTGTTGTCATCGTTTCCGCACTTTGAATCATATCAGCGATTTGTCCCATCGCTGTTTTCATTCCTGTGCCAATGACAACCCCCACTCCGCTACCCTTCGTTACGATCGTACCCATAAATCCCATATTTTCCATATCGCCGATTCCGGGGTTATCTTGCTTAATTGCTGCGACTGTTTTTTGCACCGGTAATGATTCACCTGTTAAGGCCGATTCTTCTATTTCTAAGTTATTGCACTCGATTAAGCGGATATCCGCCCCAATTCTATCACCGGAGGAGAACTTCAATAAGTCACCAACAACGACTTCTTTTGAGGGGATTTTCTTCCATTCTCCATCACGTAATACTGTTGCATGAGGTGTGGATAATTCTTTTAGCGCACTTAATGACTTCTCTGCTTTTCGTTCCTGAAAAAAACCTAATACTCCGTTGATAAGCACAATCGCAATAATGGCGATTGCATCAATATATTCACCCAGTAGCCCAGATATCAATGTGGCTACTAATAGAATTAAAGTCATAAAGTCTTTGAATTGACTAAAAAATAAGAGTAAAGCGGATTGCTTTTCTCCTTCTGCTAATTCGTTATATCCAAATTGCTCCAATCTTTTTTGCGCATCTTCTTCAGACATGCCTTCATGCCTATTTGTGTTTAACGTGTCTTCAACCTCTCTCGCTTCCATCTCATGGTATTTCATTCGGACATCACACTTCCTCCTTTTCATTTTAAGAGAATTCGCATCTACTACATGCGAACCGTCCTGCTTCCCCTACTATCTCGATGGAGAGCTGTCCTATTTTTAAGGCTCTCATGAAAGCTTATTCAGTCTCGTCCTAAAAAATGCTATGCTATTATGAGAAAGAATGTATTTTACATAAACAGAAAGCTTTTAAAAACCATTTGTTTATGGGAAAATAGCTTCCATAAAGTAAAGAGACGCCTTTCGGATAACTAAGAGCGTAGAAAAGGATGTTAGAGATGTCATTTGATGGATTATTTACAAAAGCGATGGTAGAGGAGCTACAAGCTACTCTTAAAGGTGGTCGAATTAATAAAGTTCACCAACCATATAAAAATGAAATCATCTTAGTAATTAGAGCTAACGGAAAAAATCATAAATTACTATTGTCTGCGCATCCAAGCTATGCACGCGTACAATTAACAAATGAAGCATATGATAACCCCAGTATTCCACCGATGTTCTGCATGCTTTTAAGAAAACATTTAGAGGGATATATATTAGAAGATATTCAACAAATGGACCTAGATCGTATCATAGTATTTAACGTTAAAGGTCGTAATGAAATTGGCGATATCTCATATAAGAGGCTCATCGTCGAAATCATGGGACGTCACAGTAATATTACATTGGTCGATCAAGAACGAAACATGATCTTAGATTGTATCAAGCATGTATCTTATGCGGTAAATAGTCATCGTGCCCTGCTTCCGGGTCAACTTTATGTGGCTCCTCCGGCTCAAAATAAAGCCAACCCATTAGAAGCTGATGAGACGGATGTATTACGAAGAATGGACTTTAATAGTGGGAAGTTAGATAAACAACTTGTCCAACATTACAGCGGGTTTTCTCCCCTACTTGCAAAAGAAGTTGTATTCCAATCTGGATTAGCCAACCGTACAACAATACCTGCTGCCTTTATTAAGACAATGGATAAAATAAAAAACAAAGAAGTTCAACCGACCATTACAATAAATGAACATAAAGAGACTTTTTATTTCCTCCAGTTAGATCATATTCAGGGAGAGCAGCGTCATTTTGAGAGCTTAAGTCTAATGCTTGACCGCTATTATTTCGGCAAAGCAGAAAGAGATCGTGTCAAACAACAAGGCAATGACTTGGAAAAATTTGTTAGCAATGAAAAAGAAAAAAACACAAAAAAGATAGAGAAATTAAAACTAACCATGCAAGAAGCAAAAAACGCCGAGCAATTTCAATTGTACGGTGAATTAATTACAGCTCATATGTACGCCATTCAAAGAGGGATGGATGAGATTGAAGTGAACAATTATTATGATGAAAATAACAGCAATGTGCTTATCCCTCTAGATACACAAAAAACACCTTCGCAAAATGCACAGATATACTTTAAGAAATATCAAAAAGCTAAACACGCTAAACAAGTTGTACAAGAACAAATAGATCAAGCCTATGAAGAAGTTAACTACTTCGATCATCTTTTACAACAAATACAAGCCGCTTCACCGAAAGATATTGAAGAGATACGGGAGGAACTTATTGAAGGCGGTTACTTACGTGAAAGACAAAAAAAACAGAAAAAGCCGGTCAATGCCAAACCTATCCTGGATTATTTTGTCGCTAGCGATGGGACAGAAATCATTGTTGGTAAGAACAATAAACAAAATGATTACTTAACGAATAAGTTAGCTGCAAAAGACGACATCTGGCTCCATACAAAAGATATCCCTGGGTCACATGTGGTCATTAGAGATAAAGCGCCAAGTAATGAAGTTATACAAGAAGCTGCTTGTTTAGCTGCTTATTTTAGTAAAGCGCGTAACTCAAGTAGTGTACCCGTCGATTACACAAAGGTACGTAATGTAAAAAAGCCGAGTGGTGCTAAGCCCGGGTTTGTCATTTATGATCAACAACAAACAATCTTTGTCACCCCTGATGAAGAAAAAGTCATTTCACTTAGTAAAAAGAAATAACAAAACCCAATTGAGATGAACGCCTTACTCTACCAGGCGCTCCATCCAATTGGGTTTTTTATTAGTTAAAAGTTACTGTGCTGTATAACCACCATCTACTAATAAGGTTGTACCATTTACAAAGCTCGCATCATCACTTGATAAGAATAAAACAGCTTTAGCAATTTCTTCTGGTTTTCCAAGTCTACCTTGTGGGTGAAGGGAGGCCAGGTGATTCTTCACATCTGATTCTAATTCCGATAATAAAGGCGTATCAATGTATCCCGGACAAACCGCATTTACACGGATATTTTCTTTCGCATATGCCGTACATAAGTTTTGTGTTAACAGTTTCACGCCACCTTTTGCAGATGAGTATGCTGGTATATTAGGGAGTGAGACAAAGCTATGAATAGATCCTGCATTCACTATTACACCGCCGCTTCCTTGTTTTTGGAATTGTTCGATTGCGTATTTATCTGATAGAAACACACCAGAAAGATTAATATCAATCGTTTTTTTCCATTTATCATAATCTAATTCAGCTGCTGGCCCATCACTGGCAATACCCGCATTGGCATACATGATATCCAATTTTCCAAACCGATTAACTGTCTGTGCAACGACATTTTTCACATCTTCTTCTTTTGATACATCTGTTTTAACAAATAAAGTCTCATATCCTTCTTTATTCAAAGTATCAGAAAGAGCTTGTCCCTTGTCAGAGAAATCAGCTATGACAACCTTTGCACCTTCTTTTACATATTCTTTGACAACTGCTTCACCAATACCACTTGCTCCACCTGTTACGATTGCTACTTTATCTTGTAATTTCATTTTAATCTCCTCTTTCTTTTCATTATCTTGCTGTCGCTCCACCATCAATGACAAACTCTGCCCCTGTAGTGTATGCTGAATCGTCTGAAGCTAAAAAGAGCACTGTATTAGCTACATCTTTTACTTTACCTAAATAACCGAGTGGAAATAGGTTCTTTCCTAGTGCATCTTTTGACTGACCAGTCTGTTCTGAAGCATAATCAGCCATGCCAGTATCAATATACCCTGGATGGATAGAATTTACTCTAACACCCATTGGAGCATATTCAATGGCAGCGTCCTTAGTCATGACACGTACAGCACCTTTACTTGCACCATATAAAACATGGCCTGGAGAGCCAACTAAGCCAGCAATAGAAGAAGCGTTAATCACAGAACCTTTCTGCCGCTCCGCCATTAATGGCATAATATGCTTCATTCCTAAAAACACACCCCCTACATTAATAGCCATTAATTTATTCCATTCCACTAGCTCAATTTCAGCTAGTGGTTTAATAAGATAAATCCCTGCATTATTGAAGAGAATATCTACCTGGTTATAAGCTTTTATCGCCTCATCAGCGACCTTACGCCAATCATTTTCATTACTTACATCATGGCGAACAAATATTGCTTCCCCACCATTTGCCTTGATTTCTTCGACGGTACCTTGACCAGACGTTTCATGAATATCTGTCAGAATAACTTTTGTTCCTTCTTGTGCAAAAAGAAGTGCCGTTTCTTTCCCAATCCCCGTGCCACCACCAGTAATAACAGCCACTTTTTCATTTAATCTCATAATCTTATCCCTTCTCTGCTGTCATATTTACATGAATATCCTTACTTATCAACAATTCATTCATTGTTCACCCCACATCTACAATGATACAAACTTTAACTTTTTAGCGCTATCCTATAAGATACTGTTTATGAGTAGCTATTTTACAGTCATATATAGGGGGAATTTCATGGCTCAATCTCATGATCGTTTTGAAGAAGTTACATTGCGGGAATTTATATTCTTTATGAAAACATATAGGCAAAACTTAGAAGAAAATATCCGGATCTACCTCAATGTCGAGGGGATTTCTGACGAAGAGCATTTTGAGGCGGTTACACTGCTACTCCGTTCCTTTACAGAATGGTTTCACCATATACACATGGGAGAAATGGAGGAAGACATTCATAATCAGTTAATAGATTGGCTTTATGCGCAAATATCCATTCTATCCACTGAACGATTATATTTGTTTTCATTGATTCTACAAAAAGCGGTAACAACCTTATTAAAGAAAGAAAAAATTCATAAGAACGATGGGTTTATCATGTTTTTATTTAACTTACAATCAGATTTACTGAAAACATATCAGCAAATAGCAAAAAAAGAGAAGCAAATACCTCATAGAGCACCCTTAACTAAATTAAGTCAATTATTAATTCGTTCATCGAAGACGGAACTCCCCGATATCCTAAAAAAATGTGAAGATTGGTTTGGGTTTAAACGCTGTGTTTTTTATGGTTATATTCCGTGGTCCAATGAATTTTATGGTGCAGTCGGAACAGAAGTTATCAAAGTACAGAGTATGAAAGGTCAATTAGGAGAGAATTTCTCAGTCTTCTCTACAAAGAAACCAATTTTCTTAAAAGACCCTAAGCAATTAATTAGACAAGAACATATTGAATTATTCGGCTTATCTTCGATTATCTTTCTTCCCATTTTATGTGAAGAACAATTATATGGCTGGTTAACTTTTGACCAAAAGGGAGAGGCGTTTGAATATAGTAAAGAAGAGTTAGATTATATCAATGAAGTAGGTATATTATTGGGTTTATTCTTTTCTCGAAAAAGTGGAAATGATAGGATCCAATCCTCCATTCATCTTACCCAAAGGGAGCATTCTATTCTCATCCTACTAGCTGATGGTCATGATAATAAAACCATAGCCTCCATGCTCTATTTAAGCGAGCATACGGTGAGAGATTATGTCAGTCAATTAATGACTAAACTAAAAGCAAAAAATCGCACACAAGTTGTGGCGATTGCTTTTCAATCGGGATTATTACATTAATTCCTCTTTACTGATAAAACTGTATACTGTTAGATAGGCTAAGCGAAAAGTTTGCTATTGCTAACTTTTCGCCGCCACTTATTTATGCAAATGCTTTCCCCCATGCTTGCGGGTCTTTTCTCCATTCAGTTAATACTGCAAAATCGGATGCCTCGATTGTCCCTTGATTCTTTGCAACTTCTTTTAATGATTCAAAATCGGAAAGTGTGTGAACGGAAACATTTGCTGCCTGAAGTAACTCTTCGCCTTTTGCTAATTGATAAGTAAAAATAGCGACAACCCCTAGAACTTCACACCCTGCCTCTCTTAGTGCTTCGACAGCGTTGATCACACTGCCACCTGTCGAAATTAAATCTTCGACGACGACAACTTTTTGCCCTTTCTCCGCTTTCCCTTCAATTTGTTTGCCTTTACCGTGAGCTTTCGCCTTTGACCGAACATAGCACATCGGTAAATTCATCCGATCACTTACCCATGCAGCATGTGGAATGCCTGCAGTCGCTGTCCCAGCAATCACCTCAGCGTCTGCATAATGTTCCTCAATAAGTGCTTGTAGCCCTTGCGCAATTTCATTTCTTACTTTAGGATAAGCTAATGTTAAGCGATTATCACAGTAGATTGGTGA
This sequence comes from Cytobacillus sp. FSL R5-0569, assembly GCF_038007265.1. Classification (NCBI taxonomy): domain Bacteria; kingdom Bacillati; phylum Bacillota; class Bacilli; order Caryophanales; family Bacillaceae; genus Cytobacillus; species Cytobacillus sp. FSL R5-0569. The sequence goes on along the minus strand of NZ_JBBOWW010000001.1, from coordinate 1,871,237 downwards.
TTTAAGACCAGATGACCACGTAAAAGGATCTTTAGGATTTAGTGCGACTGCTTTAATAGTTAATAAACTTTCTGCTATTTGTTTTTTCATACGGAAATACCCTCCCAAAGATTCTTGATTTGATAATAGGCAGCAAGGGAATTAGATGCTCTAGTAATGGATCGCCCTACGACGATTGCTGAAACACCTTCAGCTCTGGCAAAATCAGGTGTTGCCACTCTTTTTTGATCTTGCTTGTCGTCAGTCTCCATTCTTATTCCTGGTGTCACGGTCAAAAAATCAGCGCCCACCTTCTTGGCAATTTGTTTGGCTTCAAAAGGCGAACAAACCACACCATCTAAGCCTGCTTGCTTTGTTATTTGGCTATAATGCAACACAGATTCATTTAAAGAAACAGGGATTAACTGTTCACTATTCATTTGCTGCCTAGATGTGCTCGTTAATTGCGTAACAGCAATAAGCTTTGCCCGTTCCTTTCCTTGCACTTTCCCTTCCTCAAGTCCTTCAACAGCTGCCCGCATCATCTCTATACCACCAGCTGCATGGACATTCACGAGATCACAACCGAGACGAGCAAGTCCTTTCATGGCACTTTTGACTGTATTCGGAATATCATGCAGTTTCAAATCAAGGAAAACTTGGTGGCCTTCAGCTTTTAATCGTTCCACAATTTGTGGACCTTCTTGATAATATAACTCCATTCCAACCTTTAAGAATAATTGCTCATTTGTGAAAGGTTTGAGAAAATCTTCCACTTGTTGACGGTTAGCAAAATCAAGCGCGATGATGAGTGAGTTTTTCAACTGTTTTCCAGCTCCTTCCGGTACATTCAGAAATATGATCAAATCCTAAAGAATGAATAAGTTCTGGCAACTCTGCTATGATTTTTGGGCAGATAAATGGATCAACAAAGTTCATCGTTCCCACTGCGACGGCGCTCGCCCCGGCATAAAAATATTCAATCACATCTTCAGCTGATTCCACGCCCCCCATGCCGATGATTGGAATCGCTACTTGTTGGCTTACCTCATGAATCATGCGAATAGCAACTGGTTTAATGGCCGGCCCAGAAAGACCACCCGTTTTATTGGCGATTACTGGTTTACCGGTCCTTATATCAATTCTCATACCAACAAGAGTATTGATCATCGTTAATCCGTCAGCACCACCTTGTTCAACAGCCTTTGCCATTTCAACGATATTTGTGACATTCGGCGAGAGTTTCACGTATACAGGAACAGCTGATACTTCCTTTACCTTCTTCGTTAATGATTGCGCAATTTCTGGCACGGTTCCAAAAGCAATACCACCTGTTTTCACATTGGGACATGAAATATTTAATTCAAGTGCATGGACATTCGGCGCTTGCGAAATTTCTTTTGCCACCTCGATATAATCTTCTTCCATTGAACCGGCGACATTAGCTATGATTGGTACATCAAACTGCGAAAGCCACGGTAATTCTTCCTCTACGACTTTCGTCAATCCTGGGTTTTGCAGGCCGATTGCATTCAGCATTCCGGCAGATGTTTCCGCTACCCTTGGTGTGGGATTACCGAATCTTGCATCTTTCGTTGTGGCCTTAATCATAATCGCACCGAGCTGACTTAAATCAAACAAGTCACTATATTCTCTACCGAAACCGAAGCAACCAGATGCCGGCATTATTGGGTTTTTCAACTCAAGCCCTGGTAAACTAATATTCAAAGCGCTCATATGACAACCTCCCCTGCCTTAAAGACTGGCCCATCGCTACAAACCTTTTTATAAGACACGCCTGTGGGATCTTCTGCTGTATGGCATACACAGGCAAAGCAAGCACCGATTCCACAACCCATTCTCTCTTCTAATGATAAAAATACTTTTTTATGTCTATATTCTTGTTCAAGTGCTTGGAGCATGGGCGTTGGCCCACAAGTATACAAAACATCGAACGTTATATTTTCATTCTTAATAATATCTGTGACAAATCCTGAATAAGCGTAACTACCATCAGCAGTCGCGATAAAAGTAGGACCTAATTGTTTAAACTCTTCTTCATAAAAAACAGCATTCTTTGTTTGATGCCCGAGGACATGAATAACTTTTACACCATTGGCAGTTAGTCTTTGCGAAAGTTCATATAGCGGGGGGACTCCAATACCGCCACCGACAAGCAATGCCGTATCAGAAGCGTCCGTCTCCTCTACAGGAAATCCGTGACCAAGCGGACCTAATACATCAAGAAGGTCGCCTTGTTGTAACGTTGCTAACAAGCGTGTACCTTTTCCTTCTGCACGATAGATCATCGTGAAAGTCTGTTCGTCTTGATTGATATTTGCAATCGAGATGGGCCTTCTTAGAAGCGGTGAAAGACCACTATTCACTTTCAAATGAACAAATTGTCCTGGCTCTTTCATTTCATGAACAAGCTCACCTTTTACGGTGAGCTCATAAATATTTGTTGCGATTTCTGTTTGATCAATCACTTGACATAATTCTTGTTTGATCATAAGAAAACCGCCTCCTGTACTGCTTTTTCTTCTAAATTATTCATTGCATCAGCAGAGAAAGTCATCGATTCAATTACTTGGAGAATGGCATCTGCTGTATCTAAGGATGTTAAACATGGGACCCCATTTTCAACCGATTCTCTACGAATTCTAAAACCATCTCTTGCTGGCTGCTTCCCTTTTGTTAAGGTGTTTATAACAATTTGCGCTTGACCGTTTCGGATGACATCAAGTAAATTTGGTTCATCTGTGCCAATTTTATTCGTAATATCAACCGGTATACCCGCACTTTGAAGATATTCTGCCGTTCCACTGGTTGCCATCAATCTATAACCGATAGAGGCAAAGCGTTTTGCTAGACTCAAAGCTTCTTCCTTATCTTTATCTGCTACAGTCATTAAAACCGTGCCATATGGATAAATTTTCATACCTGAAGCAACTAATCCTTTATATAATGCTTTCTCAAGCGTTTGATCTTTGCCCATCACTTCACCAGTTGATTTCATTTCTGGTCCAAGCGTAATGTCAACTCTCCTCAGTTTCGCGAAAGAAAATACCGGTACTTTAACGTATACGCCGGCTTTCTCCGGCACTAAACCATTTTCATACCCTTGACTTTGTAATGTTTCTCCTAAAATAACCTTTGTTGCAATTTTTGCCATTGGTACATTTGTAATTTTACTTAAAAAAGGTACCGTTCTACTTGAGCGAGGGTTCACTTCTAGCACATAGACTTCACCTTTTGAGATGACATATTGGATATTTAACAATCCGATAATGCCAAGCCCTTTTGCCAATCTCTCGGTATAATCAACCAGCTTCGCCTGAATGCTTTGGCTAATATTTTGCGGAGGATAGACAGCAATTGAATCACCTGAGTGTACGCCAGCTCGTTCGATATGTTCCATAATCCCAGGAATCACTACCGTTTCTCCATCACTAATCGCATCCACTTCGATTTCTTTACCAGTTAAGTAACGATCGATTAATACCGGATGTTCAGGATTTACTTTTACAGCATTCTTCATGTACAGCAGGAGTTCTTCTTCTTTGTAGACGATTTCCATCGCGCGACCACCTAGTACATAAGATGGTCTGACTAGAACAGGATAGCCGATATCAGTCGCGATCTCCACTGCTTCTTCAACCGATAATGCTGTTTTTCCTTCTGGCATCGGAATGTCTAATTTGTGCAATGCATGTTCAAACTTGTCGCGGTCTTCTGCACGATCAAGATTTTCAAGTGAGGTTCCTAAGATTTTCACTCCTCGTTCAACAAGTCCTGCCGCTAAATTGATCGCCGTTTGGCCACCGAACTGAACGACAACCCCTTCAGGACGTTCAAGGTCGATGATATGCATGACGTCTTCTATTGTTAAAGGTTCGAAGTAGAGCTTATCCGAAATACTGAAGTCAGTTGACACGGTTTCTGGATTGTTGTTAATGATGATCGCTTCATATCCTGCCTCTTTAATTGCCCAAACGGCGTGGACAGTGGAATAATCGAATTCTACCCCTTGACCAATTCTAATCGGACCAGACCCTAATACGAGCACGCTTTTTCTATCTGTTACAACAGATTCGTTCTCATCTTCATATGCTCCGTAATAATAAGGTGTTTCCGACTCAAATTCAGCTGCACAAGTATCGACCATTTTATAAACTGGTGTAATGCCCGCATTTTTTCTCTTTTCATAGACTTCTCTTTCTTCCATTGACCATATTTGTGCAATTGTTGTATCAGCAAACCCTAGTTTTTTTGCTGCCTGCAAGATTTCTAGATCACCAATATTCGCCGCTAATTGATCTTCCAGCTTAACAATTTTATTGAATTTGTATAAGAAAAACAAATCAATTTGGCTCCATTCATGAATGGTTTCAATGGTGACACCGCGCCTTAATGCTTCTCCGATATAGAATAATCGTTCGTCGCCTGCTTTACGAATCCGCTTTTGTAAAAGGGCATCATCTATTTCGTCTCCATTTTGTAATGCGAGATGATGAACATTTGCTTCTAGTGATCGGACAGCTTTTAAAATCGATTCTTCAAAGTTTCGACCAATCGCCATGACTTCCCCAGTTGCTTTCATTTGTGTCCCTAATGAACGGTTAGCCGATTCAAATTTATCAAAGGGCCAGCGAGGAATTTTGGTAACGACATAGTCCAATGCTGGTTCAAAGCTGGCATAAGTTTTCCCTGTTACCGGGTTCATCATTTCATCCAAAGTTAATCCGACAGCGATTTTCGCTGCCAACTTCGCGATCGGGTAGCCAGTTGCTTTAGAGGCTAAGGCAGAAGAACGGCTAACCCTCGGGTTTACTTCAATAATGTAGTAATGGAAACTGTAAGGGTCAAGGGCTAATTGTACGTTACAGCCCCCTTCAATGCCGAGTGCTCTAATAATTTTGAGCGAAGCGTTTCTTAACATTTGATATTCACGATCACTTAACGTTTGGCTCGGCGCGACGACAATGCTGTCACCAGTATGGACGCCTACAGGATCAATGTTCTCCATGTTACAAACAACGATGGCATTATCATTTGAATCTCTCATAACCTCGTATTCTATTTCTTTAAAACCAGCAATACTTTTCTCTAACAAACATTGCGTCACCGGGCTGTTTTTCAAACCGCTTATAACAATTTCATTTAGTTCTTCTTCGTCGTGGCAAATACCTCCACCTGTTCCACCTAGTGTGAAAGCAGGTCTGACGATGACTGGGTAACCAACAATTTCAACAAATTGTTTGGCCTCTTCTAGCGTGTGAATAATTTCACTATCTGGTACTGGTTCACCGAGCTCATTCATTAATGTACGGAATAAGTCGCGATCTTCTGCTTGTTCAATAGCCGAAAGTTTCGTACCTAATATCTCGACATTACATTCTTCTAATACGCCTGATTTGGCCAATTCAACCGCCAAGTTTAAACCAGTCTGACCACCTAATGTTGGCACGAGCGCATCTGGACGTTCTTTCCTAATAATTTTACTCACAAACTCAAGTGTTAAAGGTTCGATATAGACTGCATCAGCAATCTCTGTATCTGTCATGATCGTTGCTGGATTCGAATTAACGAGAATGACTCGATATCCTTCTTCTTTTAGAGCGGTACAAGCTTGTGTACCCGCGTAGTCAAATTCTGCTGCTTGCCCAATGACAATCGGTCCTGATCCAATTACAAGTATGCTTTTTATGTCTGTACGCTTTGTCATTGATAAACACCTTCCTGTCTGTTCATTTCAATTAGTGTTAAAAACTGTTCAAAAAGTCCGTTGGCATCTTCAGGTCCGGGTGAAGCTTCTGGATGATACTGTACAGTGAAAGCAGGGTGCACTTTATGCTTTAACCCTTCAACCGTGCCATCATTTAAAGCAATATGTGTTATTTCAAGGTCTGTCTGTGTAATCGATGCTTCATCTACAGAGTAGCCGTGGTTTTGTGAAGTGATCGCAATCTTACCTGTAGCCAATTCCTTTACAGGATGGTTCGATCCACGATGACCAAATTTCATCTTTTCCGTATTGGCCCCGCAAGCGAGCGCAAAGATTTGATGTCCAAGACAAATGCCGAACAGTGGAACTTTCCCAAGAATCTCTCTAACCATCTCAATTGCTTGTGGCACATCTTTTGGATCCCCAGGGCCATTTGATAACATGATGCCATCAGGACTTAAATTTAAGATTTCTTGTGCAGTCGTGTTGTATGGAACAACAATGACGTCACAATCTCTTTTATTCAATTCTCTTAAAATCCCGTGTTTCATACCAAAATCAACTAATACTACTCTTCTGCCACGCCCTGGTGATGGGTAAGGCGTTTTTGTTGATACTTGTTTTACTTGATCGACTCGCAGTTTGGTTGCTTTCATTTTTTCTAATATCTCGGCAACATTTTCTTCCATGCTACAAATCGTCCCTTTTAAAGTTCCTGCTTTACGGATGATTCTTGTTAATTTTCTCGTATCAATCCCAGCGATGCCTGGAATGTCTTTCATAGAAAAGTACTCAGCAAGCGATTGTTGATGACGAAAATTTGAAGGATATTCCGCTGCTTCTTTCACAATGAAGCCACTGATAGCTGGATGAATGGATTCAAAGTCATCACGGTTAATACCATAATTACCTATTAACGGGTAAGTTAAAGTAACGATTTGGCCACAATATGAAGGGTCAGATAACACTTCTTGGTATCCTGTCATGCCTGTATTAAACACGACTTCACCCATCGTTTGTTTACCACTACCAAAGCCTTCACCAATAAATACTGTGCCATCTTCTAAAATTAATTGTCTTTTCACGCTGTTACACTCCCCTTTTTAAAGACTACCTTTCCAGCAACAATTGTCGTTGTTGGCCAACCTTTACACTTCCAACCAGCAAATGGTGTATTTTTACCTTTTGATAAGAAGGTATCAGGATCAATTGCTTCTTCCTTTTCTAAATCAAGCAATACAATATCCGCCCTGCTTCCTTTTTGTAATAGTCCTCTATTTAAAGAGAAAGATTCAGCTGGTTTTCTTGTTAAGAAATCGATGAGTTGCTTTAGTGTGAAAATACCTTTCTTAACAAAGTTCGTATAAAGAAGTGGAAAAGCTGTCTCCAATCCTACAATACCGAATGGTGATAATGTCATCCCTTCAGCCTTCTCTTCTGCTGCATGCGGGGCATGGTCAGTTGCGATAAAATCGATTGTACCATCTAGTAGACCCTCTAACAGCGCTTCTTGATCGTCTTTGCCTCTAAGTGGAGGATTCATCTTATAGTTTGTATCAAGACCAGGGATATCTTCTTCTGATAATAATAAGTGGTGTGGTGTCACTTCTGCCGTTACTTTAATTCCTGCCCTTTTGGCATCTCTTACCACCCTAACCGATTCTTTTGTGCTAATATGACAAACATGATAATGGCAATTTGCTGCCTCTGCTAATAGCACGTCTCTTGCAATATGCACAGATTCACATACTGAAGGGATACCATTTATACCTTGTGCTTTTGAAAACTTCCCTTCATGAACAGCTCCTTTATGAATTAGTGTATTTTCCTCGCAATGAGCGACAATTGCCATATCTACTTCAGCTGCTTTCTTCATGGCTGAATACATCATATCAGCTGACTGTACGCCAACCCCGTCATCAGTAAAAGCGAAGGCCCCTGCTTCTTTAAGTGCTGCAAAATCTGTTAGTTCGAATCCAGCTTCTCTTATAGTGATAGATGCATATGGTAATACTTCTACTACGCCTGTTTCAGTGATTCTTTTATGTAGTGTCTCCATTTGTTCCTTACTATCTGGTACAGGTCTTGTATTAGGCATTGCAGCAATTGTAGTAAATCCGCCTCGTGCCGCTGCCTGTGTACCAGTTGCAATTGTTTCTTTATGTTCACCACCCGGTTCGCGCAAATGGACATGAAGGTCGACAAATCCTGCTGTTACAAGTTGACCTGTTGCATCAATGACCTCATGATCATTTACTACGATGGATTCACCGATTTCTTCAATCTTCCCATCATTAATTAACACATCCTGTTGAAGTAAGTCCCCTTCATTAGTAAGCAATTGACCATTTTTGATGATGATTCCCATTACGCTCTCCCCTTTCAAATTGTTCAATTATTCTTTTTAATACCGCCATTCTAATAAATACACCATTTTGCATTTGTTTAAAAATTCTTGACCGTCCACACTCAACTAGACTGTCTGCAATCTCTACGCCGCGGTTAACTGGTGCAGGGTGCATAATAATGCTGCCCTTTTTCATCATTTTCTCCCGTTCAAGTGTTAACCCAAATGCTTTATGGTATTTTTCAGCGTCCCATCTACCACCTTCATGACGTTCATGCTGTACCCTAAGCAGCATGATAACATCAGCTTCTTTGACCGCTTTATCGATAGACACATATTGTCCATGTTGTGCCATGTCTTGATCGAACCATATTTCTGGTCCTGAGAAAATTACGTTCGCACCTAACCGATTTAAGCTCTCTGCATTTGACCTGGCAACACGGCTATGACGTAAGTCACCAACGATGGCTACCTTTAACCCTTTAAAGCTAGCGAATTCTTGTTTGATCGTTAGTAAGTCAAGCAAAGACTGTGTTGGATGATGGCCACATCCATCGCCTGCATTAATAATCGCACTATTGGTTTTCCCAATCAGTTGATCAAAATAACAATTCTCATTATGCCTGATGACAGCTAGTTGAACACCAATTGCTTCAAGCGTCTTTACTGTGTCATAGAGCGTTTCACCCTTTGACACACTAGAAGTACTCACTTCAAATGGAATAATATCTAAGCCCAATCTTCTTTCAGCTACTTCAAAGCTACACTTTGTTCTTGTACTGTTTTCAAAAAAGAGATTAGCGATAAAAACTTTGTTTTTAGGTTTCCACATTTTACCGTTAATAAAATGCTCTGCATCGGCTAAAATCCCTTGAATTTCGTCTATTGTTAGATCAGTTGTAGTGAGACAATGTTCCATAAAAGACAGCCTCCTTTTTTTATTGAAACGTAAAGCTTGATCAACCTTGACTTCTTTGCTTTGCTATTAAAAAACACCTTGACAAAAACAAGTCAAGGTGTCGAATAAACATGAGTGTACAAAAGTGGGATTTTTCTTCCCACTTTGAACTGAGCTCTTCAACACCCTTATGAACCTCTCTGGATTCCTTTTAAAAGGCGTAATTAGTTTTCAAACATATTTTCATCTACATCCGGTTTACCCGGTAAGACTAAGTTGAGTATAACCCCAGCAATTGCAGCAATCGCCATTCCCTCTAAGTTGAATACCCAAAGTTGTAAATGCGCGCCGCCAATTCCTAATACTAGGATAACAGAGGCGATAGCTAAGTTACGGTTATTACCAAAGTCCACTTTATTATCTACAAGCATCCTTAACCCTGAAGAAGCTATGATACCGAATAGAAGGATTGAAACACCGCCCATAACAGGTGTCGGTATTGAACTTATTAAAGCTGTTACTTTTCCGACAAAACCGAAGACGATGGCAATCACTGCTGCGCCTGCAATTACATAAACACTGTAAATTTTGGTGATCGCAAGTACACCGATATTTTCTCCATACGTTGTTTTCGGTGGCCCACCAATGAGAGCTGATAACATGGTTCCCATCCCATCACCTAAGATTGAGCGATGTAAGCCTGGGTCTTTAATATAGTCTTTGCCAACGACTTTTCCGAGTACAAGTTGATGACCGATATGTTCAGAAAGAGTGACAACAGCTACTGGAATCATCAATAGAGCAAGATCAAGAGTAATTCTGACATCATAATCCATTACAGGAAAGATAAATTCAGGCATTTCAAACCATGCAGCTTTTGCAACAACCGAGAAGTCAACAATACCAATCATGAGTGAATATACATAACCGATAATTATACCAGCAAGAATCGGAATCATTCCAAACATACCTTTTCCATATACTGAGATAACTACTGTAGCAGCAAGTGTAATTAAAGCTGCCGAGAAGTGAAGCATGCTATATTCTCCTGTTACGGGGTTGTTCATGGCCATGTCTATTGCTGTTCCTGATAACGCAAGTCCAATAACGATAATAACAGGTCCTGTAACAATTGGTGGTAATAATTTTAAAATCCAACGATAACCTGCTTGCTTAATAATAAGAGCGACAATCCCATAAACGAGACCTGCCATAAAGCTCCCTATCATAGCAGCACCAGGTCCACCTTCGAGCTGTGCCGTCTGTATAGGGATAATAAATGCGAACGACGAACCTAGATAAGCAGGTACTTTCCATTTTGTAATCATTAGGAAAGCAAGTGTGCCGATACCACTTGAGATTAGTGCAATGGCCGGACTTAATCCTACTAAGTATGGTACTAAGATGGTTGCACCAAACATGGCGAATAAATGCTGTAAACTGAGAGTGAGCCAATGTACTGGCGTTGGTTTATCATGTATGTCTAATACTGGTTTATTCATGGTGGTATTTCTCCCCTTTAATATAAAACCCTCTTTGCCTGCGGACAAAGAGGGTTGGTAAGCATAGACAGGAGCAGTCTATTACTTCCCCCTTTGTCAGCCTCTCTGGACTGCATTTAAAAAGGGCTCATTTATTTTTCAAAAATACTAACTTGATCTGTTTGATCAATTTCATTTAGTTCGACAACTATTTTTTCTGAACTTGAAGTTGGAATATTTTTCCCCACATAATCGGCTCTAATCGGTAATTCTCTATGACCACGATCGACAAGCACACCTAATTGAATAGCTGAAGGTCTACCTATATCAATTAAAGCATCTAATGCTGCTCTTACCGTTCTTCCAGTATAAAGGACGTCATCAATGACAATCACTTTCTTATCGTTAATATCAATCGGGATATTTGAACCCTTAACAAGTGGTTCTTGATTAGCTGTCTTCTTTGATAAGTCATCTCTATATAGCGTAATGTCAATTTCACCAACCGAAACCTTGGCACCTTCAATTTCTTCTATTCGTTTTGCTAAGCGATTAGCAATATAAATTCCTCTTGTCTTAATTCCAATAAGCACACAATCCTCTATGCCCTTATTCTTTTCAATCATTTCATGAGCTATTCTTGTCAGTGCTCTTCTTATCGCTTGTTCGTCCAGTACAATGGCTTTTTGTGACATCTTTTTCACCTCATTTTATACTAAAAAACCCTCTCACCTAAGGATGAGAGGGTAAACGATTGTACTTTATTTGAACATACAACAACCGTATGTTCATACCGTTTCCTTCCCAGCCTCACGGGACTGTTCTTAAAGGACTTATTTAACTGAATTCATCTTATAACACTTCAACTTATGTGTCAACAATTATTTTTCCAACATAGCAATTAGCTGTTTAAAATCAGCTGGCAATGGTGCCGTAAATTCAAGGTACTCATCTGTTCTTGGATGATTAAATCCTAACACACCTGCATGAAGCACTTGTCCTCCGAATTCAAGCGTTTTTCGCGGTCCATATTTCGGATCGCCAGCTAATGGAAAGCCAATATATTTCATGTGAACACGGATTTGATGCGTTCTTCCCGTTTCGAGCTGACATTCTATCAAAGTAAAATCTTTAAAACGATCGATAACATTAAAATGCGTTACAGCATGTTTGCCACCATCCACAACCGTCATACTTTGACGATCTTTCGTATCTCTGCCAATTGGCGCATCAATTGTGCCATGATCATGATTGACAACGCCGTGAACAATCGCTTTGTATTTTCTCGTCACCGTCTTATTAACTAGTTGCTCTACTAACTTCTCATGGGCAAGATCATTTTTAGCAACCATCAGAAGGCCGGAAGTGTCCTTATCAATGCGATGGACAATACCTGGTCTCATAACCCCATTTATACCTGATAAGTCTTTACAATGTGCCAATAATCCGTTTACCAATGTACCTGTTCCATGTCCAACCGCAGGGTGTACAACCATTCCCCTCGGTTTATTGACAACTAAAACATCACTATCTTCATAGTAAATATCCAAATCCATATCCTCAGCAACTACATCTAATGGCTCTGGATCAGGAATAATAATATCAAGATGGTCTTCATTTACTACTTTATAATTTGTTTTCACTTTATTACCATTGACAAGCACATGTCCTGCTTTTATCCATTCTTGCACTTGTGTTCTTGACCATTCTGCATTCAGATTAGCCAGCACCTTATCAATTCGATCACCCGCTTGATTATCGGTGACATTATGTTCCACTTTGCTCATTTGCTTTCTCCTTTTTCACTTCTCTTTCCTCTCGTATCATCTGTATTAATAACAACACGACACCTACACATAGAGAGGAGTCCGCAACATTAAATATCGGGAAGTTATATCCGAACGGGAAAATATGAATAAAATCAACCACTTCTTTTCGCCAAAGACGATCAATAAAGTTTCCAATTGCACCACCTAATATAAGTGCTAATGAGAGCTGAAGAAGCCATTTTCCCTTCGCATGTGTTTGCATATAATAAATGATTCCGATGATGACAATAACAGTAATCAAATAAAAGAACCACATTTGACCTTCTAATATTCCCCAGGCTGCACCTGTGTTCCGATGGGAAGTAATATACAGAAAATCTTCAATGACAGTAATACTTTCACCAAGCGTAAAATTCTTGACAATTAACCATTTAGTCCATTGATCAAAAGCAATAATCAATAAAGCGATTATGTAGAAAAACACAAAGGCAACCTCCAATATTCATTTGTATACCTTTGCATTTTAGCATAAACCCATAAAAAACGGTAGCTTTGCTCTTTAAGCGATCGTTTTAATCATATAGGGCTTTACGATAGAACCTTTTAAGAGACTGACAATCGTCCATTGTTTTCAGCGTAGGGATTAATGTTAATAAATCCTCTGGCAAAAACTCACCAGAAATTTCACATGTGCCGAATTGGCCATTTTCATACTTCTCAATTGCCTTTTCAACATCATATAATTCATCTAATATCATTTCATTTATAAAGGGGTGAAGATTACTTTGCATTAACCTCTCAAGTAACTCTTGTCTCGTATTACGAAGCTCTTCAATTAGTGGAATAACATGTGGTTGATTGTTCAAAAAAATCCCCCTTCATCCTACAAGATTGTTCATAAAGTTATTATGAGCAACTGGCTAATTTTGAACGCCTCTAAAGATTTTACAAGCTGAACAAGTTTTGCAGGTTGAGGAAAATTTTATTAGTTTTTACTCATTATCATGAAGGATTAAAATGGAAAGTGTGAAAAGCCGAGACATTATAAAAACCATGCACTAACATACTTGCTTTATGGTAAAAATCATTTTTAGCTTTACTTCATTTTCTATCTTCATTAATCCTTTTTATATAATTAGAAAAAGACCCGAACGGTTAGTCCGGGCCAAAAATATGGTAGTACTTTTTAACCTACTGCCACTTAGCTCAAATGGCTATAGTTTTCTTTTACGACAGTAGCACAACGTGGGCAAAGTGTTGAAAATTCATCTACTTCCCCTACTTCTGGTGTGACAGTCCAACAACGTTCACATGTTTCGCCTTCAGCTTTGGAAACTAGGATTGCTACATTGTCAAATTTATGTGCTTCATTTGGTGCTTGTTCTAAGCTGCCTGCCACTTCAAATGCAGAAACGATAAAGAGTTGTGGTAGGCTCTCTGAAATAGAATCAAGTAATGAATTGGTTTCGTTATCGACATACAACGTTACTTTTGCTGTCAATGATTTACCGATTACTTTTTCATTTCGTGCTTCTTCTAGAGCTTTTAGGACATGATTTCTTAATTTCATGAATGCTGTCCATTTTGCCGTTAATTCTTCCGCATTGGCAAAAGTTTCTACTGACGGCATATCTGTCAATTGAACACTCATCTCTTCCACATTTGGAATGTGACGCCAAACTTCATCAGCTGTATGAGAAAGAATCGGTGATACAAGCTTAGTAAGGGCAACTAAGCTATCATAAAGCACTGTTTGAATCGCACGACGATCATGTTGATCTTGCGCTTCAATGTACAATACATCTTTCGCAAAGTCTAAATAGAACGAACTTAAGTCTAATGTGCAGAAATTATTCACAGCATGGTAAATACCTGCAAATTCATAGTTCTCATATGATTGAAGCGATGTTTCGATTAGTTTATTTAACTTCACTAACATAAACTGATCGACTTCACGTAAATCATCATAAGAAACTCGATGTACTGCTGGATCAAAATCAGCTAAGTTTCCTAATAAGAAGCGGAAAGTGTTTCTAATTTTACGGTAAACTTCTGCTACTTGTTTTAAGATTGGATCAGATACTCTTACATCTGCTTGGTAATCAACTGATGCAACCCAAAGTCTTAAAATATCTGCACCTAATTGGTTCATCACTTTTGAAGGTACAATGACATTACCAATTGATTTACTCATTTTTCTACCTTCACCATCTAAAACAAAGCCGTGACTTAAGATGCCTTTATATGGCGCCTTACCAGTTACAGCGACACCTGTTGATAATGATGAGTTAAACCAACCTCTATATTGATCAGATCCTTCTAGATAAAGGTCTGCTGGTCTTTGTAAATCTTCACGTTCTAGCAATACAGCTTGATGCGAAGAACCGGAATCAAACCACACATCCATAATATCAGTTTCTTTTGTAAATACTCCATTTGGGCTACCTGGATGAGTAAATCCTTCAGGCAATAATTCCTTTGCCTCTTTTTCAAACCACACATTAGAACCGTGCTCTCTAAATAGGTTGGATACATGATTAATGGTTTCGTCTGTAATAATCTCTTCTCCATTTTCTGCATAGAATACAGGAATTGGCACACCCCATGCGCGCTGCCTAGAAATACACCAATCGCCACGATCACGAACCATATTATAAAGCCTTGTTTCGCCCCATGCTGGTGTAAATGTTGTATCATTAATTGCTTGCAATAATTCCTGTCTAAAATCTTTAATTGACGCAAACCATTGAGCCGTTGCACGGAAAATAACTGGTTTTTTTGTGCGCCAATCATGTGGATAAGAATGCTTGATAAAAGAAAGCTTCAATAACGCGCCAACTTCTTCTAATTTTTCAGTGATTGGTTTATTCGCCTTATCATAGAAAAGACCTTCAAAGCCAGGCGCTTCTTCTGTCATTACCCCTTTATCATCTACTGGACATAATACATCTAAACCATATTTAGATCCGATGTAAAAGTCGTCTTCACCATGTCCTGGAGCCGTATGAACACAACCAGTACCAGCGTCTGTAGTTACATGGTCACCTAGCATAACAAGTGAATCACGGCCATATAATGGATGTTCAGCAGTCACATATTCTAAGTCACTACCTTGAATGGTTTGAACGACCTTAGGATTTTCCCAGCCAATCTCTTCTGATACAGCCGCTAGCAGGTCTTCAGCTACTAAATATTTTTCGTTATCCACTTCAACGACAACATATTTTAGTTTCGGGTGGACAGAAATACCTAAGTTAGCTGGCATTGTCCAAGGAGTAGTTGTCCAAATAACAATACGTACGTCATCAGTTAAAACATCTTTGCCATCTTTCACTTTAAATCCTACATAAATGGAAGCGGATTGCTTATCTTTATATTCAATCTCAGCTTCAGCTAATGCAGACTCAGATGATGGTGACCAGTATACAGGTTTCTTCCCTTTATAGATATAACCTTTCTTCGCCATCTCACCAAAAACTTTGATTTGTTGGGCCTCATAGGCAGGTTTTAATGTAATATAGGGATTTTCCCAATCTCCACGAACACCTAATCGCATGAATTGTTCACGTTGATTTTCGATTTGACCGTACGCATATTCTTCACAAAGCTTACGGAATTCTGCTACCGTCATTTCTTTACGTTTTACACCTTTATTCGTTAACGCTTGTTCAATGGGTAATCCATGCGTATCCCAACCAGGTACATATGGTGCATGGTAACCACTCATTGACTTATAGCGGTTAATGAAGTCTTTTAAAATTTTATTTAACGCATGTCCGATATGAAGATCGCCATTCGCATAAGGAGGACCGTCATGCAGGACAAACAACGGTTGATTTTTCGTGCGCTCAAGCACTTTTGCATAAATATCTTGTTCATTCCATTCTGTTTGCATTTCAGGTTCTCTTTTTGGCAGATTTCCTCTCATTGGGAAATCTGTTTTAGGCATTAATAAAGTATCTTTGTAATCCATAGCTCATTTCCTCCTCAACATACTACATAACATTATGACCAAAGTAGCGTTCATACATAAGGTACTCGGAAAAAACACAAAAAACCCCTCATCCCAAAAAAGGGACGAGAGGTTATATATTCCCGCGGTACCACCCTTGTAGATAGAGAAATTTCCTATCCGCTCAAAAATCAATTCGTAACGTGAACGTCTACGCCTTACTCTAACTTTTTAGCTCAAGTAAGGAACTCAAGGGTGATGTTCAAATTCTTCTCCTTAATATCAGGCTTTCACCTTCCCTGAATCGCTGAAGTGGAAATCCACTCTTTTAAGTAAGATAGAATGCTACTATCCCTGTCATCGTTTTATCATGTTTTTTCTAGATTATATGCGATAGGATACAACTTCGTCAAGTCGTCGTTCATCTTAAAAGATAAAAGTATCTTATACTCTAGACTCTTCTTCTTTTGTAGACTTTAATTCTGTTGTATCTAGCTCATATTCCATTAAGTGGTCCCAGTCATCATTCTGAAGCATATCTAATTGGGCTTCAATTAACATTTTAAAACGATTTCTAAATACTTTCGATTGCTTTTTCAAATCTTCTATATCTAGCGCAATCTTCCTTGCTTTAGATAATGATTCATTCACAATCCTATCGGCGTTTTTCTCCGCTTCCCGAATAATTAACTTTGCCTCTTTCTGTGCGTTTCGCTTCACTTCTTCGCCAGCTTCTTGCGCAACAACAATCGACTTATTTAACGTCTCTTCAATCGTATTAAAATGTCCGACTCTTTCATTTAAGTCGTTTAAACGCTCTTCTAATTCCTTCTTCTCACGAATAATGATTTCATAGTCTTTAATCACTTGATCTAAAAACTCATTTACTTCATCTTCATCATATCCACGAAAACCTTTGCTGAACTCTTTGTTATGAATATCTAATGGTGTTAATGGCATAAGGCCACCTCCTAGATCAGTTGGTCAAATTATGTACATTTGTTAACATGTAATTCGACAGTTTCTTGCAGATTCCTGCATAAAATTCGATACACTTTCAATTTTATATCGGTAAAACACTATAATCATTATAGCTAAAAAAGATTATTTTTGTATACCGACAACTACTTTCCATTTTTCTTTCTTCGTTTTTCCCTCTATCGCAATAACCTTACAGCGCCCATAGCCTCTTACTGAAATTGTATCACTCTCACGGCAATCGAATGCTACATTTTCTTTCATTGCCCAATTTACTTTTACTTTTTTTGCAGAAATGAGTTGTTGCGCCTTTTGTCTAGAAAAATTATAAATCGATGCAATAAGCGTATCAAGTCTTAAGGATGACATTGTAAAAACTTTTTCTTGCCACTGCTCTTTTGCATCGATAACAGATGAAAATGGCTTTTCTTCAAGTTGAACAGAAGCTTTCCCAACAGATTCTAATTGCATAGAAATATAAGAGGATACTTCCTTAGAGACAATTACTTGTATCGTATGACCTTCAAACAAAATATCTCCAAATTTACTTCTTTTCAATCCGAGTGACATCAGGCTTCCAAGTACTTGGGGATGCTCGATTAATACGAATTTATGCGGATAATTTACTTGGTATAACTCTAAGCGAAAATCGTCCATTTCCGGTATAAAATAATCAGGAAAAATAAGCGCGCGTTTTCTTTCAGCGTTTCTATGTCCACCGTCAAATTGGACGCGCACATCACTTTGAGAACCAATGATGGTGTGTAAAATATCTTGTTCCCTTGGATCGAGAAAATCTGTAAGCTTAGGCGCATACGTTTGTTCAACCGTTTGTCGCCAACTTAACACTTGATCAATAAACTCTCTCTCTTCCATACGAAAATGTTGATATATATTTGACATTAGCTTACTCCTTTAAAACTGGTTAGGCAAGAAATGCCTAATTTCTCGCTTACCCCTATGTTTACAATTGTATAATAGTATAACATTTATTTTTTTATTTGTTTTACAACTGTCTTAGAATCCGATGATTTGTTATTGATAAAAACAAAATACGAGCTAAGCATTAGCTCGTATTTTTTACATCATCCAAAAAAATATTTGTCTTATTCCGGATGTAGCTAAATTTAATACTAATATCGCTACAATCGGCGAAATATCTAACATCCCACCAATTGGCGGAATGACACGTCTAAATGGTTCAAGAAATGGTTCACAAATTTTTGTTAACATTTGCCCAATACTAGATTCTCTTGCATTCGGAAACCATGACATGAGTATGTATATAATCAATGCCCATGAATAAATCTCCACGGCTGTTATAATAATCGAAAATAAAGTTGCCATATTTAATTTACCACCTCGAGTTTTCTTCTTCATGTTCCTGAATCATTTGTGAAATATTCCCAGATACTTCAACGTTTTCAGGTGTACATAAAAAGATGTCCATTCCAATTTTTTGTATATCTCCACCAATGGCATACACAGTTCCACTTAAAAAATCAACAATGCGCTTTGCCTGGCTTTTATCAATTCTTTGGAGATTAACCACAACTGCTTTTCTATTCTTCAATTGATCAGCAATTTCTTGAGCTTCAGCATAGACCCGTGGCTCCACAAGGACAACTTTTGATGATTTTTGCTGACCGCCTTGTCCTTGAACGGATTGTAAACTTACGACATTTTGTTTTGTTGCAGCGTGCTGCCTTTGAGAAGTCCGCACAGAGGTTGTTTCTTGCTCTTCTTTACGATCCCTACTATTAGCGTAATCATCTTCTCTTGTCTCATAGTTGTCTTCTTCGTCATCTAAAAAGAAATATGATTTAAACTTTGATTTTATACTCATCTGCACCTAGCCTCCTTACTTTTCTTTTCCAACTAAAGCCGTTCCTATACGGACCATTGTTGCCCCTTCTTCAATAGCAATTTGATAATCATTGGACATCCCCATTGATAATTCTTTACACGGTGCATGAGATAATTGAAGGGATAATACTTCTTTCTGAATCAACTTCAAATTTCGAAAACAATTTCTTAATACTGTCTCATCACTTGTAAATGGTGCCATTGTCATAAGACCAACTACTTCTATTTGTTTAAAATCTGACAGTGATTTAACAAAAGGAATGATTTCTTCTTTGGATAACCCTTGCTTCGAATCTTCTCCAGACACATTAACTTGTACAAAGCATTTAATTGGTTTATTCGCTCGCTTTTCAATCTCTTTTGCAAGAGATATGCGATCTAATGAATGGATATAATCCACTTTATTGATGATATTTTTTACTTTTCTAGATTGTAAGCTTCCGATATAATGCCAAACAGCCCCATTTTTAATGACAGCTTGTTTTTCTAATAGGCCTTCATCGCGATTTTCCCCAAGGTTATTAACCCCCGCTGCAATTGCCTCCTGCGCTCTTTCTGTTGATACATATTTTGTCACAGCGATAATTTTCACTTCATCACTAGAACGATTAACTTTCTCACAAACAGCTTGTATATTTTCCTGTATATTCTCTAGGTTTGTTTGTACATTCAAGATGCTATTCCTCCTCACGCAAACCAATAAAGCTCATCAATCTACCCGTTTTTCCGTCATCTCTTCGGTGTGAAAAAAACAAGGATTCATGACAGCTTGTACAATATTCAGTAGTATGAATATTATCTCGTAAAACACCATATTTCTGCAATATGAGCTGATTACATCGTTTTAAATCTAATTGATATTGACCTTTAGCTATTTCATTATATACACTAGGAGCTATTTCTCCTAGGCAATCGTTCACTTTGTTAATTACATAATTATCTACAATATAACAAGAACGACATATACCCGGGCCTATAACAACTTCGACCTCTTGTGGATGAATTCCTTTTTCACGGAAGGCATCAATCGCATTTTTAGCGATTTCAAAGACCGTCCCTTTCCATCCTGCATGAGCAACAGCCATATGCTGACTCTTTGGATGAAAGAAATATAGGGGAATACAGTCTGCGTAACACATGGTTAATAATAAATCTTTTTCATCTGTAAACAAGGCGTCTGTAGCAGCAAATGATGTATCATACTCTTTTGCGCCCTTACCTCTATCTTTAGTTTGAACATATTCAATATGAACACCATGAGTTTGTTCTGCTCCCACCCAATTCTCTAACGGAAATTGTAATTCTTGTGCTAATGCTATTCGATTTTGAATAACATGCACTTGTTGGTCACCTACATGAAAGCCAAAGTTTTGCGATGTGTAAGCTTTGTCACTATACCCATCATTTTTAGTTGTAAACCCACAGGTAAGTCCATATTTTTCAAACCAATGTTTTATAATCAAATATTTTTCATTCGTTAATTGAAATGGCTCCATACACTTTCCCCATTTTTTTCTTTAGTTTACCATATTGCGATTAAGGTTTACAGCTATAACTATCGATTGCTATATTCTTCTTTTGGTTCATTTAATTGATATTGATGAGGAAAACGGACAAGGATCACGTCCTCCCCAATCTTTAAAATATCGCCCCATTCAATCACAATATCCTCCAGCTTATTAAAAAAAGGAAGCATTTTGTTTTGTTGACTAATGAAAATACAGTCTATTTTCCCAGTTGCTACATCGATATCAATATCACTAATAAATCCTAACTTCTTACCATCTGCAACATTAATAACATCTTTCATTTGAAAGCTTGAGATCCTCATCATTTTAAACGCCTCCTTTTAATACAATATATGTTGAGAAAGATTAAAAATACCGAGTTCATATTTGGTGTGATTTGAGACTAAGTGGATCTCAAGATGTTTACTTATAATATTTGTCAAGCAAGCATTTATTGTAGGTGTATCCTACTTTTTTGCGTAATAGTTCTTCTGCTTTTGTCCGTTTATATAAAACAAATATTTGTATCCAGTTTTACCTATTTGTGTGTATTTCCTATGAGATTTCTTACATTTCCTCTTATGCTATGCAAGCTCTAACAGAAGGATCTTTTTTGGATTAGCACTCACATCTATATAAAAAAAGAGCTTAACACATTTGTGTCAAACTCTCCTGGCATATTAGCTTTGAATATTTTTATTCATTTGTTTAATAGCTGCTTTTTCTAAGCGTGAGACCTGAGCCTGAGAAATACCAATTTCTTCAGCAACTTCCATTTGTGTTTTTCCTTGAAAAAACCTTTTGCGTAATATCATTTTTTCTCGATCATTCAGGCGTCTCATGCCTTCTTTTAGTGCAAGTTCTTCCACCCATTGAATATCCTTATTCTTTTCATCACTGAGTTGATCCATTACAAAGATTGGGTCGCCGCCGTCATTATAAATAGGCTCAAAAAGTGATACAGGATCTTGTATTGCATCAAGGGCGAAAACAATTTCTTCATGCGGAATATCCAACTCTTTCGCAATCTCTTCAGCTGTTGGTTCTTTTGAAGTTTTACTCATTAGGCGTTCTCTTACCTGCAAGGCTTTATAGGCGATATCACGTAAGGAACGAGATACCCTTATTGGATTATTATCGCGTAAATATCTACGGATTTCTCCAATAATCATAGGAACAGCATAAGTGGAGAATTTTACATTTTGGCTTAAATCAAAATTATCAATAGATTTCATAAGACCGATACAGCCAACTTGAAATAAGTCATCAACAAATTCACCCCTATTATTAAACCGTTGAATGACACTTAAAACGAGTCGGAGGTTCCCATTTACTAGGCTCTCCCTTGCTGATATATCTCCATTATGCATTTGCTTGAAGAGTGCTCTCATTTCTTCGTTCTTTAGTACTGGAAGCTTTGATGTATCTACTCCGCAAATTTCTACTTTATTTCGAGTCAATCCCATTCCCTCCTCACAGGAGCTGCTGTACAAAAATCAGTATCTCCGCGAGAAGGAAAAATATGCACAAGAAAAATGCGCATAAAATGCAAAAAAAAGAAATATCCTTTATTTAACAGATATTTCAACGACGAAAAAAATTTTTTTACACCATTTTATTGAATTCTTTTTTCAAACGTTTAATGATTCTTTTTTCTAATCTTGAAATATAGGATTGAGAAATCCCAAGCATATCAGCAACATCTTTTTGTGTTTTTTCCTCATCCTCACCAAGTCCAAAACGCAATTCCATGATCTGTTTTTCTCTATCAGATAATTGATGAAGTGCTTTGATTAAGAGCTTTTTATCGACATTTGCTTCTAAATCCTTAGTGATTATATCTTCCTCTGTGCCAAGAACATCTGATAATAATAATTCATTCCCATCCCAATCAATATTAAGTGGTTCATCAAACGAAACTTCCGAGCGAATTTTGTTATTTCTACGTAAATACATTAATATCTCATTTTCAATACATCGTGAGGCATATGTAGCCAGTTTGATTTTTTTCTCCGGATTAAAAGTATTAACTGCCTTTATTAAGCCAATTGTTCCTATACTAATGAGATCTTCAATATTAATGCCTGTATTCTCAAACTTGCGTGCAATATACACTACTAAACGCAAATTCCGTTCAATTAAAATTGACCTTGCTGCTTGATCTCCTTTAGGAAGCTTGTTTAACAATATTGCTTCTTCTTCTTTACTAAGTGGCGGGGGAAGAGCTTCGCTACCACCTATATAATATATTTCATCTGTCTTTAAACCTAATTTCATTAAAAGCTTATACCAATAATATGATAAGCGAAATTTAAGTTTACGCACTCTTTCTCCTCCCTATAATGGTTTATTTCTCATGCACTTTAACTAACCTTCTTTGCACCTGTTAACATTTTTGGATGTACAATACATTGAAAGCGATTCTCTGGGGACAATTTTTGCATAGTAAATGAAATTAACCCTTTATCCACTGCAATGACTTCATTATCTTTAACCAAAGTAATCTTCTCTGGTTTGAGGGCAAGTCGCATTTGATTATCGTTACCGACCACTTTTGCAGGGATCACTCGGACAACTGACATCCAATCGTTCGGGATTTCCCACCTGCCTTCTATCGCACCATCTGGATCTTTTGCCATTGTTGTAATCGCTTCTGGAAAAGACTCTTTATGCTGGTCAATCGAAACAATCATCACAGGTACTCTTGTTAATGGATCGTAAAGCTGATTACCACTATCTATTAGACCTTGGAACTCATAGGTTTCGCCTTTTAGTTGAATTTGCACATTTACATTCGACTCATAATTGATCTTGGTCATTTCAATAGAATCATAATTTTTCTTTGAAAAATGCCAGGCAATAGGGAAACCTAATAATACGAATAGCCAGCTAATAGGGTCACCAAAGCCCTTTACGGATGCAAGCATCACGGTTGATGTTAGATCTAAATCAAATTGAATAAAATAATGAACAGCAATTAAACTACCACCGATTAAAAAGGTTACTGCATAAAATGTACTTAACGCTTTAATAAAAAAAGTTAATCTTCTAAAACCAAATACAATAAAAACCATGAAAATAGAAAATAACCACTTACCTATTGGATGACTGGAGTATGCATGAATCGGTGTAATGGATAATAAGATTATTATTGAGCCTACCAAACCTCCTGTGGCTATTCTCCATAATTTAACTTCGATTTTCAGAAGAATAGACGTTAAATATAGGAGAAGACTATCAAACAACAAATTTAATGCCCAAATAATATCTAAATAAATGGCCAATCTGCCTTCTTCCCCCCTAAAACTAACAATGTATATTCTTATGGGTGGCTGTCTTATTGATGTGCTAAAAAAAGTATAGCCTATTCATCAAGATAAAGATGTCACTTTCTGTTGGTAAAACAGCAGAAATTTTCACTATTCTTTTCTTTTTTTGTCAGTTTTTTGCGGTCTGTCTCACGTGGGGAAAATGATGAAAATGGGGAAGTTTTTAATGTTACTAACTTTTTAGTGAGTTCTTATCTTTGATTAACATAAATATAGAATAGTATTTTACTAATCGTACATATATTTGTGGGGCATTCT
Source organism: Cytobacillus sp. FSL R5-0569 (assembly GCF_038007265.1). NCBI lineage: Bacteria > Bacillati > Bacillota > Bacilli > Caryophanales > Bacillaceae > Cytobacillus > Cytobacillus sp. FSL R5-0569. The sequence goes on along the minus strand of NZ_JBBOWW010000001.1, from coordinate 1,847,144 downwards.
TCTTTTAAAACAAAAAAAAGCCAATGTCCTTAAACTTAAGGACATTGGCTTTCTTACACAAATTGAATTATCTTCTGCGGTTACGGTTTCTTAAAAATGTTGGGATATCTAATGTATCTTCTGGATGTTCCTTTGCTGTATTCCTTGATGGCTGCTCATGTGTGGCAGCTTCTTCCCGCTCACGTTCACGATACGTTTCACGCTTTTGCACCTGTGATCCGACACCAATATTTCCTTTATTCTGGCCGAATGCAGGCTTTGATGGCTTTGTTTGAATAACTTCTTCATTGAAGCCAGTCGCGATAACTGTTACAACAATCTCATCCTTCAAATCCTCATTGATAACAGAACCAAAGATCATATTAACATCTTGATCTGATGCTGATGCAACAATATCTGCTGCTTCTTGTACTTCATACAAGCTTAAGTTTGATCCGCCTGTAATATTCATTAGAACCCCTTGCGCACCATCAATAGACTTTTCTAATAATGGAGAAGAGATGGCCTTCTTGGCAGCTTCTGCTGCTCGATTTTCTCCTGCAGCTAATCCGATTCCCATAAGTGCAGAACCTTTATTGGACATAATTGTTTTTACATCAGCGAAGTCCAAGTTAATCAAACCAGGTGTGGCAATCAAATCTGAAATACCTTGAACACCTTGGCGAAGAACATTATCTGCTTCACGGAATGCTTCAAGCATCGGTGTACTTTTATCTACAATTTCTAATAAACGATCATTAGGGATAACAATCAATGTATCCACAGCATCTTTCATAGAAGCTATTCCACCAGCTGCTTGAGTAGAACGTTTACGACCTTCAAATGTAAAAGGTCTTGTCACAACACCCACTGTTAAAGCGCCTAAATCACGTGCGATTTGAGCTATAACAGGAGCAGCACCTGTACCTGTTCCTCCGCCCATTCCAGCAGTAACAAATACCATATCTGCACCTTTTAATGCTTCTTCTACTTGCTCTTTACTTTCTTCAGCTGCCTTTTTTCCTACTTCTGGATTGGCACCTGCACCGAGTCCTCTTGTCAATTTACCACCAATTTGCATCTTCACTTCGGCTTTGGATAGGTTTAGCGCTTGAGCATCTGTATTCACTGCAATAAATTCAACACCTTGTACACCATGCTCAATCATGCGGTTAACGGCGTTATTTCCTCCGCCACCAACTCCAATTACTTTTATCGTTGCTAATGAATCTAAATTCGTATCAAATTCCAACATGACAAATCCTCCTAATTCGTCGATATTCCTAAGAACACCTTTTTTTCGATTCGCTCATTTATCTTGATGATTAACTGTTTAATAGCTAACTCACATCTACTGTAAATTTACAATCTGCCTTGCTATTAATCTATTACAATACATTGTTTTGTTTTTGCTACTCGAAAAAGTATCCAAGGAACTTTTTAACTCTTGATGTCACTTTTTGTTCCGGCTCTTTTTCTGTGCTTTTCTTCGGCTGTGTTTGCTTTTGTGTTCTCTTTTCATTTGCTTCAGGCTGATCGACAATTGCCTCCATGTTCTTTCCTTGTATCTTTGCATTTTTATATGCAAACTGTATTAAGCCAACTGCTGTACAATATTGTGGTTCTCTAACCCCAATATAATCAGGTACGGCTATTCTCACTCTATTCTGGAAGACCACTTGAGCAAGTTCTAATACCCCTTGCGTATTTGCAACCCCTCCACATAAGACATAACCACCTGGAAGGTCTGATGCCCCTAGCCTTCTTATCTCATGTTGAATAAGATCAAAGGTTTCTTCCATTCTTGCTTCAATAATATCTGCTATTTCTAGCTGATTAAATTGCTGATGTTGATCACTGCCGATAATTGGTACACTAAATACCTCTTCCTCTGAAGCATGATCATAAAAAGCATACCCATGTTTTATCTTAATTTTTTCAGCATCTTCAGTTGAAGTTCGTAAACCAATCGATAAGTCTTTAGTGATATGTTCTCCTCCAACAGGCAATACACTTGTATCCTTTAGTACCCCATTTTCAAAAATAGCAATCGTTGTTGAACCACCACCTATATCAACAAGTGCCACACCTAAGTTTTTCTCATCTTTCGATAAGGCGAAAGCACCTGCTGCTAACGGCTGAAGGGTAATATCCATAATTTCTAGGCCTGCGCGTTCAACGCATCTAAGCGTATTATGTAATAAAGTTTTAGATCCGGTTATGATGGTACCTTCCATTTCTAACCTTACACCAATCATACCTCTTGGATCATTGATTTCATCTAATCCATCTACAATAAATTGCCTTGGAATAACATCAATAATTTCTCTCTCAGGTGGCACTGATACCACTTGGGCAGCATCCATCACACGCGCTACATCATCATCTGAGATTTCCTTATTTTCACTTGACACGGCGACTACACCGTGAGAAGGCTGAAGCATAACATGGTTACCAGTGATACCTACTATCACTCTTCTAATCTCCATGCCAATCATTCTTTCAGCTTGTTCAATTGCTCTTCTAATAGAATGAACGGTTTCATCTATATCAACAATGGAGCCCTTTCTTAATCCTTCGGAAGCTACATTGCCAACACCAATAATGTTTAAAGAATCATTGACCATCTCACCAATGATTACTTTTACACTGGATGTACCGATGTCAAGGCTGACATATATTTCATTGCTGTTCATTCTGTGGCACCTCCCTTTTTGCGAGTCTACTTTTTTAGTTACTTACTCTTGCAGTTTTCATTATAAAACCTTTATATATTAAACTGATAAACCAAATTTGATATTAATAAAATTATTCGTCAAAACTAAACTATTCCCTTTTTTAAAATCAATTTTTTTCTAAATTTTCATTCTTACTTGTCCACCTGGCTAATAAAATCCTTCGAATAACAGCGATGTTTTGAAATAACCTCACACCGAAGGCAAATACAGCTGCTAAATATAAGTCTACACCAAGATGAACCCCTAGAAAAGCAAGACCTGCTGCAAGCATAATATTAAAGAAAAATCCGGATACAAAGATCTTTTCACTATACACATCTTGTAAATGGGCTCTAATACCACCAAAAAGTGTATCAAGTGCAGCAAGAATAGCGATTGATAAGTAATTGGCGTATTCATCAGGAATTTGAAAATCTGTCATAAACCCGATAAACAACCCGATAAATAAACCTAAGATGGGTAGCCACATTATGAATGTCCTCCTTCGCTCTTCTTGCCCGCCTCCTTCATATCAGTCATTTGAATTGGTTCATTGTAGGCTGGTACAGTAATCTCATTTTCCGCTAGTTGTATATCGAGTGTTAAATTTTCTATAAAAAAGTCTTCTATAGATTTAGAAACTTGCATTCTTTTATACATTTGTTCCGCATCCTGCTCATTTTCTACAATAACCCTCAATTCTAACGGTAAGGCCTGAATAGAATAACCATCTATTTTAGTTATATTATTAATATCTCTTATCACAGTAGAGTTGATTACCCGATGACCACCGATTGCTACTTCTTTCGCACCATAACGGTTGAGTTCATTTAATAACCTCTTCAATAAATCGGGTGTGACCTTGCCCACTTGTGAGCCGATAATCAATTCCTCAGCAATAGGTTGTATCGTTAAAATCAAACCTGGACCTGATTTTTCTGTCAACCCTACTTCTGTTTTGAGCTCATCCAATGTTGTTCTCAGAATCTCTTCCTTATTAGCAGCTATATTATTTTCATATTGCGCTATTTTTTCTTCTTGTGATCTGATTTCCTCTAGCAACTCAAGCCGTAATGCTTCCTCATTTTGCAGATCTTCCCGCAATTGCCATGTATCTCTTGTATCTCTTACATCTGTATTCTTGACCGTTTTAAACTGAATGGCTAGCATGACACCAATTAAGACTGTAATTATCGTAAAACCCCATTGCTTTTTGTTCATCGTTTCACCTATCTTCTTTTTCCATCAATTATTATACCTATCATGATAGAAAAAGCACTAACTACCAATTATCGGGTCCATTATGATTTCTGATTTACTCTCTAATGAAAACTGAATATTTTCATTGACAAGTAAGTCTTTAACACCGCCAGCAATATTTAGTGCCGATGTGAGAACATCCGCATCTCCAATCGCAGATATAACAAATGGGGCTGGGTGTTGCTTCCCGTCCACTTCAATGACTGGTCCGTTACAGACAATATAAGAGGAATGCGTTAAGCGCTGACCATTAATGGCGACAGCTGAAGCACCGGCAATGTATAACTCATTAATAACTTGAAACACATGATGTTCATGTACGATGTAATTATTCGCTGAATCGGCTTGAGGATTGTATTCCCCGTCCAAGAGAGTGACATTTACACCAGGGCCACTCACTTTGACTTTGCCCAAATACATTCGATATTTATCGGCATCCTCGGCAAGATTACTATATACTTGCTCATCTTGAGAGAATTCTTTTTCTATTTTTTGCAGAGCATCTTGTGACTTGTACAATTCTTGTTGAAGGCTAAGATTTTTTTCTTCCAAATCAATCAATTCACGTCTTAATTGCTGATCCCTCTCCCACTGGTTACTCGTTATACTACTGTCACCCTTTGTATCTTTCGCCAATTGAAAGGAATAAGCAATTAGAAAACCTAATCCAATGAAAACAAGTGAAAAGATAACCTGATTATTCTTCAACTTCCTCTTCTTGTTCTTTTTCATTCTCATTAGCTCCCCCTTCGCCATAAGGCTTAAAGTAAGAGCCCACTTCCAAATCAATAATTCCTTTTACTTCGGGATCAAGTTGAGCGACAATTGCCGGGTAATGAGACATTTTATCGACAAAGGTAGCTAATGTAGCGATTACTTCATACCCATCATTCATGTATAGCGTAATTGCCTCTTTATCTGTTTCTTTAGGTGTCGCGTGTATTTCTGAAATTGAATTACGAACTTCTTCTGGTAATTGACCAAGAGACGCAATCATCTTCTCTAACACATTTCCTTCAGAAAATTGAAATAAAATAGGTGCACTGGCTGGGAACTCACTTTCACCTTTTACTGAGAGAGTTTTACCGTTTTCAAGAACGGGTATATAATCCTCACCTTCCATAATATAAGCTACTCGTTTATGTTCTTTCACCGAAATAACGACTGTATTTGGAAACTCAGTTGCTACTTTTACCTCTTTCATTTCTGGTAGTTTTAAAAGCACTTGCTCAATCTCAGCTTCATCAACTTTCCATATATTCATATCTTCAGTTAATCCACTTTGATCTACAATCGTTTCATTGCTGAAGACAGTGTTACCTGATACTTTAATTGCTTTTATATTGCTCAACGGTGACTGGAAATAAACTACTAAGGCAATCAGAAATAAAAAGAAAATAAGTAGGAAAATGAGTCTACGGTTCGCTTTCTTTTTTCTCTGCTGTTTTAATTTAGGAATTCTATCTTCTATGGATACTATTTTTCCTTGTTCCAGCATCATCACCTCGTACATCGTTACTCACAGCATATATCCTTATTTTCGGTTAATTAAACTAATATATTAACATAATGAGATAATATACCTAAATCTTTATTCACTTATCATCATTCTATTGAATGATTATATCACAATAATTGGAATGGAAGTTGGTCTTTTTCGCTACTTACGCCCAATTATTTCAACTTCTGTTTGCAATGCTATGCCCTTCTCTGCTAATACCGTATCCTTCGCATGTTGAATCAGACCCAAAACATCTTCAGCAGTTGCCTGATTACTATTCACGATAAAATTCCCGTGCATTGGCGAGATTTGGGCGCCTCCCAGTGAATGTCCCTTTAAACCAACTGCTTCAATCAGCTGACCAGCATGATGTGGTAGTGGATTTCTAAAAATACTCCCTGCACACGGGGAATCCCATGGTTGTGTTTCTTTTCGATAAGCCTTATTACGTAACATCCTATCAATAATCGCTTCTTTCTCTCCTTGCACTAAGCGAAAAATCGCTTCAACAACAATGCCAGGTCGTTCTTTTTGTAAAATAGACGTACGATACGAAAATTTCATTTCTTCGTTTGTTAACCAGTGCATTTCACCATTCGGAAAAAGGATATACGCTTTCTCAAGAATAGTTGCGATATCCGATTGATGTGCACCTGCGTTCATAAAGACTGCTCCACCAACAGAACCAGGAATTCCACTTGCAAATTCTAGCCCTGCATACCCTTGTTTACTCACTTTTGTAGCTAATGCTACAAGGGGGTATCCTGCACCGACCCTTAGGAGTTCCTGTTCTAGTTCGAGGTGGGCAAAGCCTTTACCGAATTTAATAACTACTCCCTCAATGCCATCATCAGCTACTAATAAATTAGAGCCTCTTCCTATGACAGTCCATTTCATTTTATGCGAGACAATAACATCCATCGCTTTACTCAAATCTTCTATTGTCCTAGGTTCAATAAAAATATCGGCAGGTCCACCGATTTTCATCGTTGTATGATAAGCAAGCGGTTCTTTTTCTTTCACCGTTCCATTTATAGCGTTTTTCAACTTACTAAATACGCTCTGCATAACATCCGCCCTCTCTGTATCGTCATTCTATATTATGCTAATACCATCAAGAATGGGCTACATTACTACTTGTCTTTCATTAATTTTTTCATGACATTATATAACCGATCGGCTGCATCTGGGACGCCTATCTTCTTTGCAGCAGATTTCATTGCGACAATTTTGTCCTCATCTAATAAAATCCGGTCAATCGATTCAATTAATTTATTCGCACTCAAATCTCCTTCTAGGAGTAATTCTGCTGCGCCATGGTCGCTTAATGCTCTCGCGTTCTTTTCTTGATGATTATTCGTAACATATGGGCTTGGTATTAATATACTTGGGATGCCTAATGACGTTAATTCAGCTAGGGTTGTTGCCCCTGCTCTTGTTACAGCAAGGTCCGTTCCCGCTAATACTTCTGGCATATTATGAATAAAAGGCTTGATTTTGATATTTTCGGGATTTCCAGCCAATTCAGCCTCTTTCTTTACACTTTCATAATGGACCTCACCGGTGATATATAATACTTCATACGGCCTAGATGCTAACTGTGTAAATGTTTTTAACACGGCATCATTAATCGGCCTTGCTCCCCTACTACCACCGAAAATCAAAACAGATGGTTTAGCTGGATCTAGACCCACAGATAATTTACCATTAATGGCATTTTGTCCAAGCACTTCTGTTGCTCTGGGATTACCCGTCATAACTACCTTTCCTTTAGGAAAGCTTGCCACAGCTTCATCAAAGCATACAGCTACTTTATCAACATATTTACTAAGGAACTTATTTGTTAAACCAGGTACACTATTTTGTTCATGAATGATTGTTGGAACCCCCAACTTGGCACCAGCGTATACAACTGGCCCACATACATAACCACCTGTACCAATTACGACATCTGGCTGAAATTCCTTCAACATTTTTTTACTTTCTTGAACACCTTTTAAGAACCGCCAAATCGTTTTCACATTATCTAAAGATAAGCTTCTTTTAAATCCTGAAATTTCAATTGACTGAAAAGGTATATTAGCACGAGGAACAATCGATGCCTCTAGCCCATTTTTAGTACCTATGTATAAGAATTCTGCGTTTTTATCTTGCTTTTGAATTTCTCGAATTAAGGCAAGCGCAGGGTAAATATGTCCACCTGTGCCACCACCACTTAATGCAATTTTCATGCTTTCACCTCAAACAAAGCTGTTAGTTTCCTTACTGTTTACTAGTCTTACTTTATCCTATTCTACTATATTTGCACTGAAAGGAAGAAATGATAACCTACAATGTCATGCAAATGTAATGAATTTGGAAAATCTCTTTCCCTTTTGAAATAAATGAATGTTCTACACTAACAAATTAAACCAAGTAATACCACATAATTGAAGCTTTAACTATATATTCTTTTTTAATTTGCGATTTTCCTATCAGCAAAAAAAGAAACCCTAAAATGGGTTTCATTAATAACGAGAATACCGACTAATATTAAGTAGCACACCAATTGCCATTAACATAAGGGTCAATGAAGAACCTCCATAACTTAAGAATGGTAAAGTGATCCCAGTTACTGGCATTAAACCAGTGACTACTCCAATATTAATCATTACTTGTATGGCAACCATGGCGATAATTCCTACTGCCAAAAAACTACCATATAAATCTGGTGCACCAAGCGCTACTCTAATTCCTCTCCATAAAAGAAGAGCGAAGAGTAAAATCACGAATGTGCCCCCTATAAAACCTAATTCCTCAGATAATATAGCAAAAATAAAATCTGTTTGTGGTTCTGGTAAATAGAAGAATTTCTGTCTGCTTTCTCCTAAACCTAAACCGAATAATCCACCTGGACCAATTGCATAAAGAGATTGTATAATTTGAAATCCACTTCCTAAAGGGTCCTGCCAAGGATCTAAGAAGGAAGTAATTCTTTTGATTCGATAAGGAGCAGAGAGCACTAAAGCAACAAAGCCTCCTATACCGATTAAACCTAAAAATGCGAAATGTTTAATTCTTGCACCTGACACGAATATCATTACAATACAAGTCCCTACCATTACAGTTCCCGTGCCTAAATCAGGCTGTAACATGATTAAGCCGAAAGCAAGAAATACTAGACCTAATGAAGGTACTAACCCCTTCTTAAATGAGGTAATGAGTTTCTGTTTTTCGGAAAGGAACTTAGCGAGAAAAGCAATCATCGCTAGTTTCATAAACTCGGAAGGTTGAATAGAGAATGCACCAACCCCTATCCAACTTCTTGATCCATTTCTAACATTTCCTATACCAGGTATTAATACTAATAATAGCAACACAAAACAAACAATGATGATGACTTTTGCCCATGTTCTCCATGTCCAATAATCGACATTCATAAGAAAGAACATGGCTACTAAACCCACAACTGCAAATAGTAACTGCCTTTTCGCGAAGAAAAAAGCGTCATCAAACTTGTAATCTGCCCAAATGGCACTGGCACTATAAACCATCGTTAGTCCAACAGCTAAGAGCATGAGCGTAACAATAATTAATATCATATCTGGAGTGGCTTTTTTAGTTGGCAAAGTCAACACACCTCTAAATGCAAGTTTTAGGGCTGTTTGCAGTTTCCTCTACCGAACAAAATCAAGCTTAGCTAAAGGAATAGGATCATTTGAACCGGCAGACAAGCCCTTTACTTAAGCTTATGCACCGCTTCTATAAAAATGTCTCCTCTTACTTCAAAAGTTTTATATTGATCCCAACTTGCACACGCGGGCGAAAGTAAGATAATATCTCCTTCTTTTGAAAGGTCAAAAGCCAGTGGCACAGCATCTTCCACATTATTGGCATGTACGATGCTTTTTATCCCTGCACAAGCAGCAGCAGCGTCAATTTTTTCAGCCGTCTCACCGAAAGTTACGACGGCTTTTACATTTGTAAGTGCTGGTATAAGCTCATCAAAGGCATTACCACGATCAAGACCGCCAGCTAGAAGAACAATCGGCTGATCAAAGGCAGCTAAAGCTTTCGTTGTCGCTAAAATATTTGTTGCCTTTGAATCATTATAAAAACGCCTTTTATTCTTTTCGCCAACGAATTGTAGACGGTGCGCTACTCCTTGAAAAGTCGTTAAAACTTGATAGATGGCTTCATTATTAATACCGGACAATTTCGCAGCAATGATACTTGATAGAATGTTTTCTAAGTTATGTGCCCCCGGGAGAACAATATCGGTAATAGATATAATTGCTTCCTCATTAAAGTAAATGATGCCGTCTTTGATATATCCACCTTTTTCCAATTCTCCAGTGGTAGAAAACGGGATAATTGTTGCTTTTGAATGGGCAGCTACTTCCATCACTGCTTCTTGATCAGCATTTACAATGAAGTAATCTTCCTCCGTTTGGTTTTTTGTGATATTCGCTTTTGCACTGATATATTCTTTCATTGTGCCATGATAATCAATATGTGCTTCATAAAGATTGGTTAAAATAGCAATTTTTGGGCGAAATGCTTCAATTCCCATTAATTGAAAAGAAGACAACTCAATAATAATTGTATCTTCCTTCTTCGCGTTTTCCGCAACGATAGAAGATACCTTTCCGATGTTACCAGCAATAAGCGAAGACTTATTAGCAGCCTGAAAAATTTCATTAATGAGCGTTGTCGTTGTTGTTTTCCCATTTGTACCAGTAATAGCAACAAATGGAGCTTGGGATATTTGATAAGCCAGTTCTACTTCCGTAATAACCGGTAACCCTCTATCAATCGCCCCTTGGACAATAGGGTTGCTATATGGAATGCCAGGGTTTTTTACCACATATTCAAACCCTTCATCAAGCAAGTCGACTGGGTGGCTTCCACAAATTACGGTAATACCTTGCTGTAATAAGCTTTGGGCCTCCGGATTTTCATCTAGAGGTTTATAGTCATTTACCGTTACAAAAGCACCTAACTTATGTAGTAGAGATGCCGCACCGACACCACTTTTAGCAAGTCCTAACACGAGTATTTTTTTATGATGATAATGATTCACTGTTTTCATTACATCCACACCTCTACATAGATTCCGAGAATGGCACAAAGAAGACCTACTGTCCAAAATGTCACAACAACGCGCCACTCTGACCACCCTACAAGCTCGTAGTGATGATGTAATGGGCTCATTTTAAATACACGTTTACCTGTTGTCTTGAAAGAAGCTACTTGAATAATCACTGATAATGTTTCAATAACAAATACGAAGCCTATGATTAGTAAGATTAGTTCAAACTTTGTCATGATGGCAATCGCTGCAATTGCTCCACCCAATGCAAGTGATCCTGTATCACCCATAAAAACTTTGGCTGGATGTGCATTGAATACAAGAAATCCAAGAAGTGCACCAACAACTGCTACTGAAAACACTGATACTTCAAATAATGATTGACTCCAAGCTAGGACGGCAAATGCACCAAATGCGATTGCTGCTGTCCCACTTACCAATCCATCTAACCCGTCTGTTAAGTTCACAGCATTTGAAAACCCAACGAGCCAAAAAATAATAAATAAGGCATAGCCCCATCCTAAATCAATGGAAAAATCGGTTAAAGGAATCGCTACTTCTGTACTAAAACCGGTTTGCTTTAATACGAAGAAGAATATTATTGAAATAATAATCTGTCCGATTAGTTTTTGCAATGAAGTTAAACCTAAGTTTCTTTTCATCACTACTTTAATAAAATCATCTAAGAATCCTAATAAACCAAAACCTAAAGTAACGAGAAGCAGCAAATAAGTGGTACTTGTCGGTCCTTGGAATTTAGCAGTCATAATGAGCGTACTTAATGTAATTGAAAATAGAATCATTAAGCCACCCATTGTAGGCGTTCCTGTTTTCTTCTGGTGGGATTTTGGTCCTTCTTCTCTTATGCTTTGACCGAATTTAAGTCTCCTTAAAAAAGGTATGAACAACGGAGAAATGAGTACGGTAATTAAGAAACCTAGGATTATTGTAAATAATATCACTTGCTCCATCATTATTGTTCACAACCTTTAACGGGTATTGAGAATTGTTTTACTTGTTTTTTTCTTAATCGTTTTATCATATATTCTAAACCTTTCAATCATTCATGATCATGTTATTTTTTTAGTCACTTGCTACTTGTTTTCTTTTTTTCAATGGCTTCCTTCGCTACTAATCGATCATCAAAATCAAAATGCTCATGACCAATTATTTGATATGTTTCATGACCTTTACCTGCTATTAGTATACAATCCCCAGGTTCTGCCTGATTCACTGCATATTGTATAGCCTCTTTTCGATCAATAATTGAAACATAAGATTCGTTCTTCACACCAGCTTCCATATCTTTCAAAATACTTTCAGGGTCCTCGGTACGGGGATTATCAGATGTAAATATAGCATCAGTACTATGTTTACAAGTAATTTGAGCCATTAAAGGCCTTTTCGTACGATCTCTATCTCCTCCACAACCGACAACTGTAAAGATTCTTTTCTTTGCTAATTGTTGCACTGTTTTTAATGCATTCTCTAAACTATCTGGCGTATGAGAGTAATCTACAATAACGGTGAAATCTTGATGAGCATCTACCGTTTCGAATCTCCCTGCAACGCCAGCTACACTTTCAACAGACTGGATAATTTGCTCCATAGAAATATTAGAAGCAAAAGCTGCAGCAATACTTGCCAATACATTATATACACTAAATTTTCCTATTAACTGAATATGAAGAGAATAGGTTCCGATTGGACTGTCTAATTCAAATGTGGTGCCAGAAGCATTCATTTCTATATTTCTTGCCCGAAAGTCCGCATCTCGATCAATTCCATACGTTAGTATATATGCGGAAGTTGATTTTTCATAATCATATGACGCTGGATCATCTACGTTCAAAACAGCATATTTCGGTCGATCATAATGATAGGCATTCCCCAGTTGTGCGAACAGAAGGCCTTTAGCACGACGATATTCATCCATAGTATGGTGGTAATCTAGGTGGTCTTGCGTTAAATTTGTAAATACAGCTACATCAAAATCACAACCATGTACTCTACCTTCATCTAATGAATGAGATGACACTTCCATCACTGCTGATGTGACGCCAGTATCTTTCATTTGTTTAAATGTTCTCTGTAAAGTAAGACTCTCAGGCGTAGTGTTTTTAATTTCATATTTTTGCTGACCAATTTTAGTATACATTGTGCCCATCAGACCCGTTTTTTGACCAGCATCTGATAAAATTTTATCAATGATATGTGTTGTCGTTGTTTTCCCATTTGTACCTGTCACACCTATTAAGTGTAACTGTTGACTTGGCTGCCCGTAAAAGGCATCTGAAAGTAAAGATAGTGCTCTTCTTGTACTCTTCACAACAATCACGGGTACCTTTAAGGAGAGCTCTTTCTCAGAAATAACGGCTACTGCTCCTTTTTCGACAGCTGAAGCAGCAAAGTCATGACCATCAACTGTGTAGCCTTTTATACAAACAAATAAGCTACCTTCTTCTACTTTACGGTTATCATTTTCAATTGATTGAATTTCAATATTGTCTACATCATTATATTGAAGATAAGGTTGCAACTTTTGTAGCAACGTATGTAATTTCATAAAACTCCATTCCTCTCATACAAACTTCTCATAAAACATTTTTACGATCATTTTGTCTAACCTATGCGTTAAAGATGATAGGCGTATAATATTTTACATGATTCAGCGATAATTTTCTATGAGTTTCTTATAATTGCCTCGTTTAAACGGTTTTTTCTATAAAAATAATAGCACTTGATCCGCCAAAAGCCTTCTTATCATCCATTATACGCTATTTAAACCCTACTAATTATTGGACTCAACCTCTAGCTCCTTTGTTACATATGCTGATTGATTATAATCATAAACTTAGAAAAAGGCGGCTTTTAATCGCCGCCTTCCTCAGTGTCATCATGCTGTTCATCGTTGAAATAGAGGCGTATGGTGGAACCTTCTTTGATTTTTGTACCAGGAAGAGGCGATTGTTTTACAACTGTATCTCCTTGTCCACTAGCTTCAATTTGAAGGTTAATCATCATCTCACCTAACTCCAATTTTGTTATACCTACTAAATCAGGTACTTCTAAAAGCGGTGTATCTGGCCAAGCATACTCTTTTTCTACTTGATCTTTCCTAGGTTCAACTCCCATAGCTCGTAAGCTATCACCAATAATGTTACCAACAATCGGAGCAGCTACAACACCACCAAATTGGACCGTGCCTTTCGGATTATCAACAGCTGTATAAACGACAATCTCAGGGTCGTCAGCTGGTGCAAAGCCAATAAAGGAAACAATATGGTTGTTTTCTAGATATTTACCACCTTGAGCCTTCTGGGCTGTTCCTGTCTTACCTCCTACTCTATACCCTTCAACAAATGCATTCTTACCTGACCCTTGAGCAACTACGGTTTCTAATGCTCTGCGAATCTCAGTTGATGTCTCTTTTGATATTACCTTTCGTTTCGCTTCAGGTGTGACTTGTTTTAGGACATCGCCTGTTTTAGAATCCACGATTTCTTTAGCAATATATGGTGTATACAATGTTCCACCGTTTATAGCTGCAGAAATGGCGGCAACTTGCTGAATGGGTGTGACTGATACCCCTTGACCAAATGCCGTTGTCGCTTGCTCTACTGGTCCAACTTTATCTAAGTTAAATAGTATTCCTGTAGATTCCCCTTGTAAGTCAATCCCCGTTTTTTCTCCAAAACCAAAATCATGAATATATTTAAATAAAGTGTCTTTTCCTAACCGTTCACCAAGATTAACGAAACCTGGGTTACAAGAATTTTGTACCACTTCTAAATAGGTTTGTGAACCATGTCCACCTTTTTTCCAACAGCGAAGCTTGGCTCCGCCTACTTCTACATAACCTGGATCGTGAAAATGATCATGATCTAGATCAACTTTCCCCTCTTCCAATGCGGCTGCCAATGTAATAATTTTAAAAGTTGATCCTGGTTCGTAGGAGCTCCAAATAGGTAAATTACGATTATACACATCTGCAGATACATTACGAAAATTTGCAGGATCAAATGTCGGTCTACTAGACATTCCGAGAATTTCTCCTGTATTCGGATCCATCGCAATCGCTATTAATCCATCTGGATTATACTTAGCCTCTGCATTGTCAAGTTCTCTTTCAATAATTGTTTGTACTTTTGTATCAACAGTTAACTTTAATGTATCACCGTCAACGGGTGCTTGATAATCATCAGCCATATCATTCATTCTCTGTCCTTTTGCATTTGCATAAAACTTAACCGATCCTTTTTCTCCACTTAGTTCTTTATCGTAGTATAATTCTAGACCCATCAACCCTTGATTATCAACGCCAGCAAAACCGAGCACATGGGATAGATAATCACCAAACGGATAATGCCTTTTAGAATCCTCACCGATATATACACCATCTATATTTAATGACCTTACTTCTTTTGCTTTTTCATGGGTGATTTTTCTGCCACCAGTAATTCTTACACTCGATTGTTTCTCTGTAATTTCTTCAAATACTTTTTCTTTAGATAAATTAAGCGTAGCGGCTAACTTTTCAGCAGCATCGTCAGGCTCGGTAATTTGTCTCGGGACGACGTAAACCGTTGGAGCACTTACATTGGTTGCTAAAGCGACTCCGTTCCGATCAACAATTTCCCCTCTTTCAGGCTCAAAAGGGATATTCCTACTCCATAATTCTTTGGCTCCATCTGTGAGAACATTTCCTATAAAAAATTGGACATAGCCCAAGCGAACATCAATAATTAAAAAAACAAATAACCCAATAAATAATGCAGCAATTAATCTTTTTCGAACGGTTACATTAGATACACGCATAAATGGAACGAACCCTCCTTTTTTATCTGGCTCGTTCCATTTTATGTTTGTACATTATTTTTAGAACAGAAGCTCGTCTTTAACTTCTACTGTTCGCTCGCACTTTTATCATCTTTCAGTTCTTCTCCCTCATTAGTAGAGGTTTTCTTTCCACTTTGTTGAAAATCTACGATTAAGTATTCATTCTCTTTTATAGCGCTTCCTGGAGCTAGATTTTGCTTGACAGCAAAACCGTTGCCCACACTGTTAAGCTTAAGATTAGATAGCTTAACGAACTTCATCACATCTCTCATCGACCAACCAGTTAAGTCTGGAACAGTAAGCTTCCCATCCGTTTTAAGAATAACCTTTTCACCTTCTAACACACTTTCTGTAGCGCCTGGTGATTGTTCTACAACCTTTTTACCCTCACCGATAATAATTGGCTGCATACCATTTTTCTCCAATGACTTCTTCGCTTCTTCAACAGATTTTCCTTCAAAATTCAATCCTTTACTCACTTGAAGTTTATCGTAGTCAGTAGGTTCAATACTTAAATAACTTAAGCTATTCTTCATAACCGGTTTAAAAATTTCTGAAACAGGATCGCTGCC
The DNA here is from genome assembly GCF_038007265.1 of Cytobacillus sp. FSL R5-0569. Lineage (NCBI taxonomy): Bacteria > Bacillati > Bacillota > Bacilli > Caryophanales > Bacillaceae > Cytobacillus > Cytobacillus sp. FSL R5-0569. Next base: position 1,831,205 of record NZ_JBBOWW010000001.1, on the reverse strand, counting down.
TGTTTCTGTATTTTCAAGCTCCGGTTGCTGAACAGCCACATATACTAGTAATTCAGGGTCTTCAGCAGGTGCCATTCCTAAAAAGGAGAACACATAATTTTCTCGCCCTGTAATATAGCCACCACCCTCTTTGGGTATTTGTGCTGTTCCTGTTTTACCAGCTACTTTGTAGCCATCAATTTGATAATGGTTATGGCCTGTCCCATTCTCAGAAGAGACAACCGTTTCCAATACCTTTCTAACTTCCTTGGCTGTATTCTCAGAAATCGGTTGACCCTTAATCTCTTCTTTTGCTTCTTTTACCACTTTATCATTGTTTGGGTTAATTATTTCACTTATTACATGAGGCTGCTTCATAGACCCATTACTAGCAATAGCAGTCGCCGCTTGTATTTGTTGAATGGGTGTAATAGCGGTTCCTTGACCATAAGCCGTTGTTACTTTTTCAAATGGCCATTCGTAAACGATTTTCCCTCCAGCTTCATTAGGTAAATCAATTCCGGTTGGTTCTTCAAAACCAAATTTCGTCAAGTATTCTCGATATGTTTCATAGCCTAGTTGATCTTTTACCATTTTCGCTATCGCTACATTAGAAGAACGTTGAATGCCTTCTAAATACGTAATTGAACCCCATCCTTGTCCATTATTATGGTCTCTTACTGGTGGAGATTTTTCCGTAACTTTATACGTACCAGATTCGAAGGTTGCATTAGGTGTAAATACCCCTTCCTCAATTGCCGCTGCTAACGTAAAAGCTTTCATTGTTGAACCTGGTTCAAACGAATCCTCAATAGCGAGATTACGCCATGTTTGGTCAATGCCTTCCCGTGTTTCTGGATTAAATGTAGGTCGTTGGCTCATCGCAAGAATTTCGCCTGTTTTCGGGTCAGCGACAACGGCGACCATCTTTTCTGGGTCATACTTTTCACTTACTTTGCTCATTGCTTCTTCTAAAAAGATTTGAATTTTATTATCGATTGTTAAATATACATCATTTCCGTCTTCTGCTTTTTCTACGACTTCTTCACCATTTGGTAATAAGTATCCCCAAATATCTTTTTCATAAGAAAACTTGCCATCTTCCCCTAACATTAAATCATTCAAGCTCTTCTCTAAGCCCATAATTCCTTTGTCTTCGAGTTTTCCATCTTCACCTTCTACGGAATCAACATACCCGATAAGATGCGAGGCAAAAGTTCCATTAGGGTAAAAACGGATGGTTTGCGGTTGAAAAACAATACCTGGCAACTCTAACTCTTCTATTTTCTTCTTTTGACTAACTGTTAATTTTTGACCTGCACGGCCGAATTCCACTTGGAATAACTGTTCATCCTTGCCTCGCCTCTCATTGATTGTTAATCTTTCGTAGATTTCAGACTCTTCCATATCAATGACTTCAGCTAATTGCTTTGCCGTCTCATCTGCTTCAACCACATGTTTCGGATTATCTTTATTCTTGGTCATTTTTTCTGATAAGACGGCAACTAAAGTGTAAGCTGTACTATCCTCAGCAATGACATTGCCATTACGATCGTAAATTGTCCCACGTTTAGATTCAATGGTTGTTGAACCTTGGTACAACTGTTCAGCTTGTGCAGCAATGACTTTACCACCCGCTTCACCAGACACTTGAATAGAGATAAACCGGAAAAGCAAGACAAAAAAGAGCAGACTGAATATCATAAACAATATCGCTGCTCCAACATTCATATTTCTTTGCTTCTTATACATTACTCACCACCAACAACCTTAGGAGATTCATTCATTTCAAAGCCAGATTTTTCAGCTGCTTGTTTTACACGGTCTGGACGACTTAATTCCTCGATTTGCATTTTTAAATCACTATTCACACTCTGTTGTTCAGTGATTGCTTTTTGCGTGTCTTGAATTTCCGCATTTACTTCATATAAACCTGCTTGATTTGAAATAATTGTTGTGGCGCCAAAGAAAACTGCACCCGCAAATACGATACCCATTATTTTTTCTCCAGGCGAGAGCAATGATTTACGATCTTTTATTTTCTTTTTTGGCGCTTGAGCCGGCTGATTAGATACATGTTGTTCTTGCTGTAGTTTACGAGCTACATTCTCCATATTTCCCCTCCTGAGTGTGTATCTTTTATTTTATATTTTTTCTATAATCCTGAGTTTAGCTGAACGAGATCGATTATTATGGGATAACTCCTCTTCAGATGGAATAATAGGTTTTCTGTTCACTAATTTCATCTTAGGTTGATATTCATCAGGAATAACCGGCAGTCCCGGTGGTAGATCTGGTGTTGAGCTGGCCTCTTTAAAAGCCGCTTTACAAATACGATCCTCTAACGAGTGGAATGTAATAACACTCACTCTCCCACCACTTTTTAGCAAGCCCATCGCTTGCTCTAATGACTGCTCGAATACCCCTAATTCATCATTAACAGCAATGCGTATCGCTTGGAAAATCCGCTTAGCTGGATGACCCCCTTTTCTTCTAGCTGGGGCAGGTATGCCTTCCTTGATCAAATCTACTAATTCACCTGTTGTTTTTATCGGCGCTTTTTCTCTTGCTAACTCAATTTTTCTTGCAATTTGTTTAGAAAATTTTTCTTCACCATATTTAAAAAAGATTTTCACAAGTTCGTTATATGACCAATGGTTGACAACATCATAGGCTGAAACCTCCGCTTGCTTATTCATTCTCATATCGAGCGGAGCGTCATGATGATAACTAAAACCTCTTTCCGGTGTATCCAATTGAGGAGATGAAACACCTAGGTCATACAAAATACCATCCACTTCAGAAATCCCTCTTGCATTCAATTCTTCCTTTAAATGACTAAAATTACTTTTTACCAGTGTCACTTGCCCACTGAACTTAGCAAGTTTCTCCTTCGCATTCTCAATTGCCGTTTCATCTTGGTCAAAAGAGAATAATCTTCCTTCACTTGAGAGCTGTGATAATAAATATTCACTATGCCCAGCTCCACCTAAAGTACAATCCACGTATATCCCATTTTCTTTCACATTTAGTCCATCTACGGTCTCTTTTAAAAGTACTGTTGTATGATTAAACATTGTTGCTCATCCTTCCCAACCTGTAATTGTGTGTAAAAGTCCCCTTATATATTCATTCGGGTTAGGCCTTGTTTAAATATCAAAGCCAATCATATTTTCTGCAATTTCAGCAAAAGATTCTTCTGACTCTGCAAAATATTCTTCCCAAAGGCTTCTACTCCAAATCTCAATTCGGTTGGAAACACCTAATACGACACATTCTTTATCTAATTTTGCATATTGCATTAGTGGGGAAGCGATATTTACTCGTCCTTGTTTGTCAATTTCACATTCTGTTGCACCCGAGAAGAAAAATCGGGTAAAAGCGCGGGCGTCCTTTTTTGTCATGGGTAAAGCTTTAAGTTTCTCTTCAAGCTCTTTCCATTCTGTTAAGGGATAACCAAATAAACATTGATCCAAACCTCGTGTTAATACAAATGTCTCTCCTAAGTTCTCACGAAATTTAGCAGGTACGATTAAGCGGCCCTTTGTATCAACATTATGATGGTATTCTCCCATAAACATACCCGCTTCACCCACTTTCTAACACAAATGTACCACATTCCCCCACTTTCCTCCACTATTTTAAATGATTCGCTCACGTCCAATAAATTCCTGCTGTTTTTTTATTTTTCAAATATTTTTCTTTCGCTATCTTTTTACAAAAATATTTGCTTTTTTTACCTTATCCATTTCATTTTGAATTAAGCTGAAAGAGAATTGTCAAAAGAAGAAGATTCGTTAGTCACACATTTTAAAAATCGACAAAGACATATTCTTACGGACAACTACAAAATCTTCCCTTGTCGTTTGGCTAGCCTAAACCTCTCCCACCTTTTATGTGCCTATTATTTTACTTTGTGCACAAAAAAAGACTTAAATCCTCCTCTAATATTGAGAAGTATTTAAGTCTTTTGCTTTATACCTTCATCACTTTATGCGTACCATCAAAAGGTAGTTCATGATCGAGAATCCGGGAGAAGAATGATAAACCATACTTATTGATAAAATAAAGTCCATTCCAAACCCTTTCTTGTGGGATACCGTCTGGTTTTACGGAAGATTGGATACGATCAAATTTCGAGAGTATATTTGTATATTTTTGCTCAGTCGATTGTTTAAATTTAGTTTGTATAAATGCAATTTGCTTTTGTACAAGTGCTTGATTTTTTTCTACGAGTGGGTACATACCCTTTTCTTTCTCTGAAGTATAAGCTAACAACTGTTTGTAAGATTCTTCAATTTTCGCTTGTAATTCGCTTAAGATTTCATCTCGTTCTTTACTTTGGACTGATTGAAGAAATTGATTCTTTCGTTCTTCAGTACCATTCATTAATACGTCTTCTAATTGTAATCCAAGCTCTGTCATTTCCGATTCAATTGCTCTCTCTAAAATCGTAAAATTCAAGCGCGGAACAAGTGGCGGCATTTTTAAAGAGAACTGCTCAAATACTTTTTGCAGTTCAGCCCAGTACGCGATTTCCCCTGGTCCAGCAATAAACGCTAATGTGGGGAAAAGTAATTCCTGTGTTAAAGGTCTTGTAACAACATTATTACTCAGTTTCTCGGGTGTTGTTTCAGCCATCGTTAACATTTCTTCTAATGTGAAGCTTATTTTAGCATCTGTATTCACAAAACATTGGGTTTGATGATTGTAATCAAGTAGGATTCTCTCTTTAAAAACTTCATCATAATAGAAGAGATTAGCAGCATTTTCACTAATTTCTAGCATTTTTGCATAACCATCAGCTTGTAATCTCTGTTGATTTTCAAGCACAGCTGTTGTCATTTTTGTCGAAGCTTTGATTTGCTCAGCTAATATGCCCTTTTCCAATTGTCTTAATTGCGCATTACCTGAATCAACCAATAAAAGACCATGTTCTTTAAACATCCCCATAATTAAATGAGCAAATATGTCTACATATGTTTTCGATTGTTCTATAGCCTTATGAATGAATGACATAATATCTTTTGTAAATGCGGTTTCACCAAATGACTCAATGATGTCGTCAACCCACTTGATACAAACATCTGAATCAATAGCGATATTTGATACCATCTTTTTATCATTCGGTGATTCTGGATAAACCAGCTTTTTCATTTGGTTGTTTTCATAACGATAAATATGGTTTACCTCTTGATAATCATGATCCTCACCAGCAATCCAAAAAACAGGTACAACAGGAATATTTAATTCCCGCTCTTTTTCCTTAGCAAAGGCAATGATAGAAATGACTTTATGTATGGAATAAAGAGGTCCAGTCATTATACCTGCCTGCTGCCCTCCAATAACAACTACACTTTTATCATCATTTAGCTTTTTAAGAGATTCTTGTACCTTCTCAGATGTTGGAAAGCCATTCATGAAATCACTTATATGACTTACTAGCTTATCTCGTGAAAAATTTCTCTGACCAAGTTCTTCTATACGTCTCTTTAAATCACTAATATGATTATAACGGTAGTGGAAGTATGGCTGAATTTTCTCATCTTGAGCAGTATACTCTGTTGCAAACCGATTAGTGGCCGGTATTGTGAGATGCAAAATCTCCATCTATGAACTTCCTTTCTAAACACATTTTCCAAGTATCTTTATGAGTATAGCATTGTCAGAAAAGAAAAGAAAAAAACTTTGCTTATGATGGGCTAGATTTTAACTTCTTTTGATTTCATCATTCATAATGATAATATATTTCCTTAGCCAACTAAAGAGTCTTTTTTAAAACATCAAATGACTAATTCTGTTAAAAATACCAATTGCTATTAAAACACAGTAAGCAGTGAGAAAAAACAAAAAATTAATGCGCCAATATCCTTTGAACAATTTACCGTAATCTATTTCTTGCTTAACCCGCCAATAATACAATAGATAAAGTATAGCAGTACTAATAAGGAAAAGAAAAATCAACCAAATGTATGAGCGATTCCAAATTGAAGCAATCATAAAATGGACAGAGAGAATGAGCAGCAATGTGCTAAAATCAAGAGCTAGATGTACAGATTTCTTATGCTTTTTCGTCACTTGTTTACAAATGATAAAAACGAGTAAATACCCTAGAAATGGTATAGTAATAAATGTCGCAATCATCGAGGATAAAAATACACTCAATCTTTCTCCCCCTTTTTCTCCATCCCCTTGATCATAAAATAACAAGATGTTAATAATGGTACACTTTCTTGATTTTTATTTGCTTGGGTAAGACAGTAACCAACAATTGCATCAACTTCTGTTTTCCTGCCTTCAACAATATCTTTAAACATAGATGATTGATTATGAGCAGTCTTCCTACAAATTGATATAACATATGCTTCGATCTCTTGACTATCTTTAATTAAAAGCGCAGCTGTTACTTCTGTAAATAAGATTTTAAATACTTTAAAATAAGATGGGTCTTCAATTAGTAAACCATTTCGAATCTTTAGAATGGCTGTTAAAGGGTTAATCACAGCATTTGCAACTAATTTTTTCAGCATGATGTCCTCATAGTTCTGATAAAGCATGAATGGAAAATCTTCGCTATTAGCCATTACATTTGAAAGTTGGATGGGTTCAGCATTTTCCGTTAAAGGAGCAAGCTTTGTTACTCCTAACCCCGTATGATTCACTTCATTTTTATTTACCTTTAGTGCACCATGTTCAACTGTACCAATATAGACTTGTTGATTTTTTAACCGTTCGAGCTTTTCTAAATGACCCATACCATTTTGCAGGAAGATAAATAACGTTTTTGTATGTATGCTAAGAGTGGCAAGGAGTGTGTCAAGGTGATATTCTTTTACAGCAACAAAGGTAATCTCATCTTGCCCTTTCCAATTATGTATATATTCAACATGAATACGTTCATTCCTCCGATTTTCTTTCGTATTTAAAAAGATACCTTCTAAGGAGATAATGTCCTTTTGCTCATCTGAACGCACATAAAGAGTAACCTCATGTTGTTTATTTAAATAGAAGGCATATAATAGTCCGATAGAACCTCCGCCAATAATCCCAATTTTCATCATTATCACTTCACTTACAATGTATTTAGTCTCATTTTAGCAAATTTCGCTATTGAAAGGTGAGACGATTCTTTTTTTCTTGAAAGTTTCATCTATTTTTCTTTTTTGTTTGACTAGGTATAACATAATTATTACTAAAAATTCTACATGCAAATAAACAATATAGATCTAAAAGAGTACATTCGTTTCACTTTTAAAATAAATAATGATATGAGGTAATACGAACATACTTGTGAATTTTTCAACATTTACGAAACCGATTAAACAAGAAAAGCGTATGCATAATAACGAAAGGAAATGATGATATGTATTTTCCATCAAAGAAAGATTTATGGTTGTCAATAATCTATTGGTTATGTGCATTGTTTTTTATTATTCCACCCATCTTCTTTCCAAACTTCGGTGTTTGGATAAGCCCATCGTTCCTAGATAAACAATGGATAAAAATCTCTACTTTATCGCTCATTGGATTATGTCTGCTGTGGATTTGGTTTAAGACAGGGTATACAATTAAAAGCGATGTTCTTACTATTCAATATGGCCCTTTTAGGTGGACAATCAAGTTAGCTGAAATACACAGCGTTACGGAAACGAAAAACCCGTTTACAGATCCTGCTTTGTCTATTGATAAACTTGAAATTAATTATGGGAAGTTCAAAACAATTGCCATTTCACCTAAAAACAAAACTGAGTTTATCAATCAACTGAGAAAGCAAAACTTAAACATTAGCACCGATAAGATCAATTGGTAGATTGTACATTTCCAGAAATTCAATCAATAAATATCTATAAAAGAAAAAACCCTGATTACTCTCCTAAGAAAGGTCAGGGTAGGGTCTTTAAACTGGATTTACTGGGTGTTTTCTAGAAACGATTGGTATATCTTTTGTTGCGTATAACTCAAAGCGGTTAATAAGGGCACTTCTAAGCTCGCCTGGAGCGATAATATCATCTATAATGAGTTCCGATGCCAATTTATAAATATCAATTGTTTCCTTATATTCTTTTTGTTTTTCTTGTACATACGCAATGCGCTCTTTCATATCTTCAATTTCATTAATCTTATTAGAATAAACAGCATTAACTGCAGCCTCAGGTCCCATAACGGCTATTTGAGCAGTTGGTAAGGCAATACAGCAATCCGGTTCAAAAGCAGGTCCCGCCATCGCATACAATCCCGCACCGTAAGCTTTCCTGACAATAACTGAAATCTTCGGTACTGTCGCGGAACTCATTGCAGCAATTAACTTCGCACCATGTCTAATAATACCTGCTCTTTCTACTTTTGTGCCAATCATAAACCCTGGAACATCCGCTAGAAATAACAATGGAATATGATAAGCATCACATAGTGAGATAAACTTTGCTGCTTTATCAGCCGAGTCAACAAAAAGAACGCCACCCTTAACCTTTGGCTGATTCGCTATAATCCCGACTGGCTTTCCATCTATTCTCGCTATTCCAGTAATAAGTTCAGCAGCGAATAATTTCTTCATTTCAAAAAAACTATTCTCATCAACTAGTTGTTCAATACATTCATACATATCAAATGGGGCATTTTGATTCACAGGAATGATCTCTTCTAAAGACTTACCAGCTTTAGGCGCTACAGGTTCTTTAGTTGGAGGTAACTCTTGAAAATTCCCCGGAAAATAAGATAAATAGTTTTGTGCAACCGTAATCGCTTCTTCTTCACTGTATGCTAAGTAATCGCCACAACCACTAACAGAACAATGCATTCTTGCTCCGCCCATTTCTTCTAAGGAAACCTTTTCCCCAATCACTTTTTCCGCCATTCTTGGTGATCCTAAATACATAGAAGCATTCCCGTCTACCATAATGACAATATCACAAAATGCGGGAATATACGCGCCGCCTGCTGCAGATGGTCCAAATAGTAAACAAACTTGTGGTACAACACCTGAAAGTTTTACTTGATTATGAAAAATTCTCCCAGCACCTCTACGGTTTGGAAACATATCTAATTGATCAGTTATTCTTGCACCGGCTGAATCTACTAAATAAAGCAATGGAGCTTTAAGTTTTTCAGCTGTTTCTTGAATTCGAATAATCTTTTCAACTGTTCTAGCTCCCCATGAACCTGCTTTAATAGTAGAATCATTCGCCATCACACAAACTGTGCGCCCATTAATCTTTCCTACTCCCGTGATGACTCCATCAGCTGGCAATCCTTCTTCACTACAGTTAGCAAACTTACCATCTTCTTCGTAAAAACCATCATCCAATAATAGTTCCAAACGCTTTCGTGCAAATAATTTATTTTGGCCTTCAAGCTTTTCGTGGTATTTAGGTGCACCACCTGCTTCAATTTTCTTTCGTCTCTCTTTTAAATCGTCTGTTAATGTTTGTATCGTTGTCATGATTTATCTCTCCTTATTCTAAAACTAATAAAGAATCGCCTTCATTTACAAAATCACCGATATTAACTTTTAATTCAGCTACTTTACCGCCTTCATTGCTCTCAACAGGAATTTCCATTTTCATACTTTCTAAGACAAGCACTTCCTGCCCTGCAGTAATTTCATCACCATTTGCAACTAACACATTAAGAACTGTACCTGCCATATTTGCTACGATTTCTTTCATTTTCTTTTCCTCCTTGGATGGTATTACTGTTTTTTTATTAAAGATTTATTTTTCAAAAAATCAGTTGTATATTTACCTTTACTAAAATCTTGATCAGCTAAAATTTCTACAAACAACGGAGCATTCGTTTTAATACCAGAAATTTCTAGATCATTAAAAAATTGTGCTGCCTTTTGTAATGTTTCCTCTCGATTCTCGCCATTTATAATACATTTCGCTATCATTGGATCGTAAAACGGAGTTACTTTAGAACCTTCAACATAGCCATAATCAATACGGATACCATCAAGGTTTCCCCATTTTAGTTTACTAATCGTACCAGGTGAAGGCATAAATGTAACGGGGTCTTCCGCATACAGGCGGAACTCCATCGCATGTCCAACTGATTTGATTTCACTTTGCTTAAGGGGAAGTTCATTTCCTTTAGCAATATCAATTTGCCATTCTACAAGGTCAATCCCGGTGATTTGTTCTGTGACAGGATGCTCGACTTGGAGACGTGTATTCATTTCAAGGAAGTAGAAATTCTCATCCGCATCGACGATAAATTCAACGGTACCAGCATTTTTATAACCTACTGCCTCTCCTGCTTTAATAGCAGTCTCAAGCATCTTATCCCTCGTTTTCATTGAAAGAGAAGGGCTAGGCGATTCCTCAATGACTTTCTGATGCCTTCTTTGAATAGAACAATCTCTTTCAAATAAGCTAACAATTTGTCCCTTATCATCACCAAATATTTGTACCTCAATATGACGACTACCCTCTATACACTTTTCTACAAATACTTCATCACTGCCAAAATATGCTTTCGCTCTTGATTTTGTCGAGGAGAAGGCATTTTTGAGCGCTTGCTCAGTTTCACAGCGCACCATACCGATTCCACCACCGCCCCCACTTGCCTTAAGCATAATAGGGTAACCATATGTTTCAGCTAAAGCCAGAGCAGCTTCAACTGTTACAACACCACTATTGCTACCGGGCACAATAGGTACACCCGCTTTTTCCATCGTTTGCCTAGATATAATCTTATCTCCCATTTTTTCAATTGTGTCAGGGTTTGGACCGATAAAGATAATACCTGCTGCATGAATTCTTCTAGCAAATTCTGCATTTTCCGATAAGAAACCATAGCCTGGATGAATGGCATCAACTTTCTCTGCTAAAGCTATTTGAATGATTTTCTCAACATTTAAATAAGATTGATTGACCGGTGGTGGTCCAATTAAAAATGCTTGATCTGCCTCAATAACAAAAGGCATCTCTTCATCTGCCTCTGAGTATATTGCTACCGTTTCGATCCCCAGTGCTTTACAAGTTTTAATAATTCTTAAGGCAATTTCTCCTCTATTGGCAATTAAAATTTTCTGCAATCATTTATTCTCCCTTCGTTCGTTGTTACATTAACCAAATGCAAATAAAATTAATTTATCGCAATATTCCCTATTTCTACAAGGTTCGCTCTTTTTCCTTCTTTTTTATTGAAAACGCTTACGTTTATTTTTGAACAATACATTTTTATGTCTTGAATGATAAAAGAATGACAGTTTACTAAAGAAATTTTCTTAATATTGTTATATAATGATATAGAGTAAGCGCATTCAATAAATTACATAGGTGTTTTAGGGGGATGAATCATGAGCTATAAAGTTGAAAGACTAAAAGTAAATTACAGAACCTTAGAAGATTTTAAAAAGTTTAAAGAATATGGTCTTCAAGAATTATCAATGCTCGAGGATCTCGAAGGCAATATAATAGAAAACGGAAGCCAATCGCCTTTTTATGGCATTTACTTTGGGGACCTACTTGTTGCCCGCATGAGTCTTTATAAAGTAGAAGCTAAATTCGACCGTTACTTCCAACCTTCTCATGATTATTTAGAACTTTGGAAGCTTGAAGTATTGAAGGATTATCAATCAAAAGGTTATGGAACAGCACTTGTTAACTTCGCCAAGAGCTTTAACCTACCTATTAAGACAAACACAAGAATTAAGTCAAAGGAATTCTGGGAAAAGATGGGCTTCACTTCAGCCCAATATGATATGGATAGGGATTTAGGGGAAAATCCTGTTCTATGGTTTCCCGAAGGTATGGTAAAGGAATCTTTAAAAGAAGACGAATAAACATAAATAGGCACTCCATTAGGATGGAGTGCTCTTTTATGTTTATAATTTAAAATAAAAATGGATAAGGAAATTTAAGTATAAATAGTATCAATAAATTGTAGGATAGAAACTAAACACGAACATTCTTTTCGCGATCGTCCGTTTTTAGTACAACCATTTTTCTTGCCTTCTCCATTATTTCTACAAGCGCCTTATAATCCTGCTCCAATGTTTGTATTTCTTTTAATAACCTTTCATTTTCAGCAGCTAAATAAAATGTTTGTTTTTCTAAAGAAATAATTTTCCCCTCATACTGAGATAATGAGTTTTTTTCAGCAGAATTGGCGTTTTCCGCTTGTTCAAATACAGATTTAAGGCTCTCTACAATTTCATTAAAGCTTAATTGCGGGTGGCTTGTTGAAACATGTTTATCTTTTGCCACCTCTTCAACAACCAATGATGTTAGTTCTGGGTCCTTTTTACGGTTCTTTAATTCTTTCCGTTGTTTCTTTGCTACATCTATCGCTTTCTTATATTGCTTTCTTACATAAGAGTTCCAACGAAACCCACACGCAGCACCTGTTCTTGATAGCTTTTTACCCACTTCTTCAAATGCTTGAAGTTGTGTTCCTCCCCCTCTTATCTGGCGAAGAACGACTTCAGCTAGCAAAACATCTTCATCTTGTGACCACGCATCTTGACGAGTAGAAGACATCCCTAACCCCTCCTAGTAGTGTTTTTATTTCATCTTATGCTTATACTAGAAAAGATAGACTTAAACATGGGATATTCACTCGTTTTCTTTATTTACTTATTTTTTGTTAAAAATTTATTTACCGCTTGATGATGACTTTCCATACTCCAAAGTGTCGAGCAAGTGCGAACTTCTTCTTCCATTCTTTTTTCTAATTGTGTGACCTTCCACTTACGAACAAGGATCTCTTTATAGGCAGATAAAACATTTGTATGAATTCTATTAATGTTGGCAAAGAATTGTTGCACTACTTCCATACTCACTTGATCATAAATAGCATGAATAAAACCTTTATTATACAAGTCTTCTGCCGGGAGTGGCCTAGCTTCCATCAGTAACTTTAAAGCGACTTCGTTCTCCAACTTCTCTAACAATAGGCTACCTCCGCCCCAACCTGTAGTAATGGCTAAAGTACCTTGAATAAAGCCCATTTTCGTTCCTTTTTTAGCGATGCGGAAATCACATGCTGTAGCTAGTTCACAACCACCACCTACTGCAGTTCCATTAATAAGGGCAATTGTCGGCTTGTTGAGTGTAGTGAGCTTATATAAAATCTTTGACATTTTAGATAGCATGTTATAGGCATCTTCTGCAGTGATCAAATTTTGAAAAGCGGATAAGTCACCACCAGAGCAAAAAGCACTCTCTCCTTCTCCAGTGATGACCAACCCTTTTATATTTGCTTCTTGTTTAGTCATTTTAATTACTTTAAGTAGGCCATCCATTACCTCATAATTAATGGCATTTCTCTTATGTTCTCTAGTAATCGTGAATACAAGCAAATTTTCTTCTTTATGTATTGAATAACTGCTCATTATCATCAAATCTCCTTTAAAAAGTATAATTTAACTAAAATAATTAGGAATCCGTTTTGCAAAGCATTTAGGTCCATTGGGCTTATACCTTGGTTTTTCATTATCATTTTTATGTTTGACGGGTTTAAATCCATTATTCCTACTGATTCAGCCTAATAAGATTCCACTTCGAAATGCAGTTCTTTCTCGCTCTAGTATGAACCTTTTCTCAAGTTGTAGATGCGTAATAGGTGATTACGGGTGCTCAAGAATACTCCACTGCATAACCTATCTACTTTTGCCAGCTAAATTGACAATAGAAAAAACGCTGAAGCTTTTATTGCTCCAGCGTTTTGTCATATGAAAAATTAGTTGTTTACAACTTCTTTTCCTTTGTAAGTTCCACAAGCTTTACAAACGCGGTGTGAAAGTTTCATTTCACCACAATTTGGGCATTCTACCATACCAGGAACCTGTAATTTAAAATGGGTACGACGTTGTCTTTTTGCAGTTTTAGATGTTCTTCTAAAAGGTACAGCCATTATTCCCACCTCCTTATAGAGATTTAGAGTCGTTCAAACTTGAGGATTAACTTCTATTAATAAAATAGAGTAGAAAAGACCTCTCTATATTTTGAACATACACTATGAAGAAAAAATTATTAAGACCAGCTTTCACTGTTTTCTTCCAGTTATGAATCAGAAGAATCCTTTTGATTAAGTAGCTGAGCAAGTCCAGCAAGACGTGGATCAATCTTTTCCGTTTTCTCTTGCTCGGAAATGACCTCCCAATCTTTTCCTGATTGAGGAGCGCCCTCTTCACCGCTATCATCGCAGAATACTTGCATAGGGACCTCAAGCACAAGCAGTTCATGTATAATAGGCATCATGTCTATTACATCACCTTGCACTTGATGAACTTCCTCTTCAGTTTCATAATCACTAGCTTTCAAGAGGAATGTTTCAATTGTTTCCACACTAATTGGATATTTAACGTCAACTAATGTGCGAGAACAAGGGAGAATCAAATGACCTTCCATTTTAAAATGGACAATCACTTTCTCAGAATCAATATCTGCTCGACCAGTAATTCTCATTGGTGATGCATCTCTGATTTCAGCATCCATTTTGATTACTTCATCAACATTGACGATTTCATCAAAAGAGAAGTCCTTGCTTCGATATTTCTGTAACTGACTTAAAGTCCATTTCATATAAATCACCCCAAGGCAACAAAGGTAATTATAGCTTTCATATAATTATTTGTCAATATTTTTTCTTTACAGTCAGAAGGTTATTGAAAAGAGATTCATTTATCTCATTTTCTCTTAGTATTGTAACCAATTTTGTTCAATTTGCAAACCTTTATCGTCGATTTATGTAAGCATTAGTGAAATTTTATTTCTTCATTTATAATTAAGATTTAAGAAGGAGTGGTTAACAGATGAAAGCTGTTGGTATTGTCGTTGAATATAATCCTTTTCATAATGGGCATGCCTATCAAGTAGAGCAAGCAAAAAAAGAAACAGGTGCAGACGTGGTGATTTGTGTGATGAGTGGTAATTTCCTGCAAAGAGGAGAGCCGGCAATCGTATCAAAATGGGCACGGGCTGAAATGGCATTGGCTGGTGGTTGTGACCTTGTTTTTGAACTTCCTTTTTCATTTGCGACATCTCAAGCAGATATATTTGCAAATGGAGCCATTTCAATACTCGATGCCACTCTGTGTCAATATTTATCATTTGGTAGTGAGCAAGGTAGTATACAGCCCTTTTTATCAACTTATCGTCAGTTACATCAACATGAAAAGGAGTATAACCAACTGATTAGAAATTATAGTAAAGAAGGCTATAGTTATCCTAAATCTGCATCTCTTGCTTTCCAACAATTGACCATCGATGAAGAAATAGTGGACCTAACTAAACCAAATAATATTCTTGGCTTCCAATACATAAAAGCTATAAAGCAACAAAATGCGAAAATGGAGCCAACAACCATCGCAAGAAAGAATGCCGAGTACCATGATGAAGACTTTAACTCATCAACCATAGCAAGTGCAACTAGCATAAGAAAAAAGATATTTTCTCAAGAAGCAAATATAGAAGAAACTTTTAAATATATGCCGAGAACCTCATATGAAGCCTTGCATTCGTATTATAAAAAGTTTGGAGTTCTGCATCATTGGGAACTGTATTGGCCTATGCTACAATACCGCTTGCTCAGTTCGTCACCTGCTCAACTTAGAGAAATTTATGAGGTTGAAGAAGGAATCGAATTCCGTTTAATCGAAGCGAGCAAGACTTCAACTTCTTTTCAAACATTTATGGAAGCAGTGAAAACAAAACGATATACTTGGACACGCATCCAGAGAATTTGTTTATATATACTTATCAATGCAGGTAAACAATCTATGTCACATTTAAAACAAGCACCATACCTTCGCCTCCTTGGTATGTCCAAAAAAGGAAGGGTTTACTTAAATAAATATAAAGGCGAGTTTAAGCTTCCTCTCATTTCTAAGGTCTCAGACAAAAATCGAGAGTCATTAGCACTAGATCTTAAAGCAACTAGAATATATGCGCTTGCAGCTAATTCTCCACAACAGCAGGAGCTTTTAAAACTTGACTTTAGCCAACCACCAATCATTTATGACAAATGATATAGATACGTGCCGAATGTTTACTGCGAAAAACAATATTTGAGAGATGGTCGAATAAAACTGCTTTTGCTCGTCTATCTCTCATTTTTTTAATCTGGATGGACGCGAAATTCGATTGTGACTGCTATCTTGGCTTTTTTCACTACGGATAGACGCACTTTTCCCTTTTGTTCTGCTATCTTTATCATTTTAATTCTGGATGGACGCGCAAGACCGTTTTGCTTATCTATCTTGAAGTTTTCCACTCCAGATGTACATATAAATTCCTTTGATTGGCTATTTCTAGTTGACCGAGCTAGGTCCTTCTCATCTTCATTCTTCACACTACTTGTACACCTAGGCAATAGAATTCGAATAAATTTACATAGTTTGTATAATTTGGTGTTACTTATAACTAAGCAGAAATAAATCTCATAAAAAAAACGGAGAAATTCTGATGATTGAGCAGAATCTCTCCGTTTATACATTACATGCCCCACACGACAGGGCCTTGGATCTATGATTTATTTTCTACCCCTTCTAAGTACTTCACGGCATCAGCAAAAGTGTCAATTGGGATGATTTTCATATCAGTATCAATATCTTTAGCTGTTTTAACAGCTTCTTTGTAGTTTGACTTATTACTATTATTCTCATTCGGTGCAAAGAAAATGTCTGCGCCGGCATTATCTGCAGCCACAATTTTTTGATCTATTCCACCGATGCGCCCTACTGTGCCATCTGGTGAGATTGTGCCAGTTCCAGCGATTTCATAACCCTTTGTTAAATCTCCCTCAACTAACTGATTATAAATTTCTAATGAAAACATAAAGCCAGCTGATGGACCTCCAATTTCACTTGTATCAATCGCCACTTCTGGATCTACTGATATCTCTTTATCATCCACTAAAGTAATGCCCACACCAGCCTTCCCAGTCGCAGCAATTTTCTCTAGTTCGATATCGGTTTCTCTTTGTTCCCCATTTCTTTCAAACGTAAGGGATATGCTATCATCTTCCGATTTTGATGAAACCATATCAATGAATTGCTCCGAAGATTGAAAAGATTTTCCATCTACTTTTGTTACCCTATCTGATGCTTCAAGTTTCCCTTCTGCTGGCATACCTTCCATAATATTAAGTACATACACACCTTGATAATTGTAATTCACATCTAATCCAGCATGTTGATATGCCACTTCTATGGCTGACTGCTTGGAGTTATCCATTAAGTATAATTGCCTTAACTGATATTCTCTATCTGTTTCATCATCTCTTCGAATATCCTCGATAGGATAAATATGTTGATATTTTTGCCATTTTGCCCATAAATAAGTATAAATATTAGCTTTGCCCATTCTTATAGTCGTAAGCATGAAACTACCTGTAGCGCTGTCACCATTCTCAACTTCAATGATTGGTTCTAATTCTTTCGCCATACCTGGCTTTGAGACATAATAAGGAAGTTGTATAAAAGAAGTAACAAGGACGAGTAATGCTAAGACGAAGAAGGAGCGAGCCCAAATTTTTCTTTTCATTCATTTGGCTCCTTCCAATTTTTGATAATTTCTTTTATTGTGTCGATATATTTGAGCGCTTCCTCTTCTCCTATCTTAATTATTTCATTTATATTTGTAAAAGCTTTTGAACTATACATCTCTACACTTGGTCGAATCATCACATTGGATGCTATTTCACGGTTAATCACATTCTCCATTTGTAAAATATCTAGGCTCTGCATAATAACATCATAAATGGAGTGTATCTCTGTCTGAACATTTACTCTTGAGACATCAACAGCAATAATAATATCTGCGCCCATATCTTTTACAACTGAAACAGGCACACGGTCAATAACCCCTCCATCAACTAGTAGCCGTCCTTCAACCTTTTCAGGTACAAAAATACCAGGAATAGATATACTTGCTCTAACAGCTTCTGCTATTGGCCCGTCTTGAAAAATAACCTTTTCTCCCTTCTGGATGTCAGTTGCGACTACAGAAACAGGAATATTTAAATCTTCTATTTTCTTGTCTTGTGTGAATACACGGATGAATTCCTTCACTCGATTACCAGCGACAAATCCCATTCTAGGGACCGTAAAATCTAAATAATACTTTCTTTTAAAAACAGTGGAAAATTTATATAATGTTTCAATATCTATTCCTGTAGCGTAAAAGCAGCCTACCATTGCCCCCATACTGCTCCCTGCAATCATGTCAATTGGTATATCTTCATCCACAAGCGCTTTTATTACACCAAGATGTGCAAACCCACGCGCACCACCAGATCCGAGAGCAAGACCTATTTTTGGTCGAACCAAAATCTTTCCCTCCAATCCCTTTCATAAAATGATTGTCTTTCTTCTTTAATGTATTGATATCAAACAACCAAATACTATTTATTATCTTATGTATAAATAGTTGCTTTAGTTAACAGACGAATGATTTCATTTTCAGATATTTCCATACTTTTTTTTGTGAAGTTCGAATCTTTTTAAAATGAAGATTCATCAATAGTAAGTAAATGTCATTTTGAAATCAATGGTCTAATTTTTCATCTGTCGTCGTATATTCAATAGAAGAAGGACATGCTTACATTGTGTTCCAGCCGTATTACATAAGGGAGGCTCGTTCGTGTCACGTTCAAAGTTAAAAACATTCATGCTTGCACTTTCGGCATCATTAATCGCCGTTTCACTTATATTATATCCACAAGAATCCGTTGATGCATCGAGAAGGGGCCTCGAAATGTGGTGGGAGATTGTTTTTCCTTCACTTTTACCGTTTTTTATTATAGCCGAGGTTTTAATCGGTTTTGGTGTAGTAAAATTTATTGGTGTACTATTAGAACCACTCATGCGACCACTATTCAGAGTTCCAGGTGTAGGTGGCTTTGTGTTAGCCATGGGAATGGCATCTGGTTATCCAGCTGGAGCAAAGTTCACTGTAAGATTAAGACAAGAGAAACAAATATCACGTCTGGAAGCAGAGCGACTTGTTTCCTTCTCTAACTGTTCCAATCCCTTGTTTATTTTTGGCGCAGTGTCTGTTGGTTTCTTTCATAATACAAAATTAGGGATTATCCTTGCTTTAGCCCATTATCTTGGTAATTTAACTGTAGGTTTAATCATGCGGTTTTACGGACGAAAGGAAGAAAAGAAGAACACTAAGATAGCGACGCCCCCCGCGCGAAAATTTTCATTTAAGGAAGCATTTAATGTCTTACATGAAACAAGATTACAAGAACAGCGTCCATTAGGAAAACTTGTTGGTGATGCTGTAATATCTTCTATTCATACTTTATTAATGATCGGTGGCTTTATTATTTTATTTTCGGTCATAAATAAATTATTATTCCACATCGGCATTACAGACTTTTTCGCTCATGGGCTCGGTTTATTATTATCTATTTTCCAAATCTCCCCTGATTTTAGTAAAGCATTATTTTCTGGCATATTTGAACTGACTCAAGGAAATCAGATGACTGCTCAAGTCGATCATGTTCCGTTGCTACAAAAAGTAATGATCGCCAGTGCTATCTTGGCCTTCTGTGGATTTAGTG
Organism: Cytobacillus sp. FSL R5-0569; assembly: GCF_038007265.1. Lineage (NCBI taxonomy): Bacteria > Bacillati > Bacillota > Bacilli > Caryophanales > Bacillaceae > Cytobacillus > Cytobacillus sp. FSL R5-0569. The sequence continues at coordinate 1,811,711 of NZ_JBBOWW010000001.1, read as the reverse complement.
TTCAATCACAAGTCGCAAGCATTATCGCTCAATCCGATATTCGTTTTAAGCCATTTTTCATCGCTCGTATTATTCATTCATTTATTGCTGCTTTTTACGCCTACCTTTTTTGGCATTTACTCTACGACCGTGTGTCATTTGAGCAACCATCTAACGCCATACCCGTTTTTCAAGGCGAAGCCTTTACCATATATGATTACATGATAACACTTGGACCTCTCATTACTTTATTTTCTCTTATTATATATATTTTCATCTACTATCGTAGGCATTTTCTTTCCCATTAGTACACGACCTTAAAACTAAAAGATTGTATAAAAAAAGGCAGACACTCCCTGAGTTGATCTGCCTCTTTATTTTACTTAGCGAATTTTTTATGTAGCGCATCTTGTACCACAGCTGGAACGAGGTCAGAAATATCTCCTTGATATTTTGCCACTTCTTTTACGATACTTGAGCTCAAGAAGGAATATTGATTATTCGTCATAACAAAGAATGTTTCAATCTCATCATTTAATACGCGATTCATCGATGTGATTTGCATCTCATATTCAAAGTCAGATACTGCCCTTAGACCGCGAATGATTGCTTTTGCATTTACACTTTTTGCATAATCCACTAATAAACCTTGAAAAGTCCCAACCTTGACATTAGGAATGTCTTTCGTCACTTCTTCAATTAAATGAATTCTTTCTTCAACAGAAAAGAGTGGATTCTTAGAAGAATTATTAAGTAGCACGACATGTATTTCATCAAATACTTTTGCTCCCCTTTTAATAATATCTAAATGGCCAAAAGTAATTGGATCAAAACTTCCTGGGCATACGGCAATCCCGCTCATTTTTATTCCCCCTGCTTTCTAATTTATTCATTAGGTACAATATAACGATAAATGGAAACAGCAATGATACCATAGCTTTCATACTTTACTTGTTCTAAGTCCCCGCATAATGTGGGTAATTGTATATCCGAGCTATGTTCACACATTATAATGCCACTTTGCTTTAGTAACCTCTGTTGACTAATGATTTCTAACAATTTAACGAGTTGCTGCTTTTTGTAAGGTGGATCAAGGAAGATATAATCAAATTGCAACTCCCTTTTCATAATGGCTTTTAAAGCTCTTTCTGCGTCATTTCTATAAACTTCAACGTCTTCTTCGATTTTACAAATTCGTAAATTTTCATGTACTGTATGTATTGCTTTGCTATCACGATCAACGAAAATCGCTTTTTCTACACCTCTACTTAATGACTCAATCCCAAGGCCGCCACTTCCAGCGAACAAATCAAGTGCAATGCCACCATCAAAATAGGGTCCTATCATATTAAAGATTGCTTCTTTTACTTTATCAGTTGTTGGTCTTGTTGATTTGCCAGGAACGGCTTTAAGTTGCATTCCTTTATATTGACCAGATACTACCCGCATACTACTACTCACCACTTATTCTAAATTCAATTTTTCTTCATCATCCTACCATACTTTTTATAGGAAACAAACTCATATTCTCCTAAGTATTTCAAGAGATGTCGAATAAAAATGTATAACAATGTCTTATATGGAGATAATGAAATTAACAGCATCTAAACGATGTTGTTGCCAACCGCGGAGAAGACTTACGTTTCCCCATAAGTTCTTCCTCCGGTTTCTCCTCTCCCTTTACCTTCTGCCTATTAGATGGTTGGAAGGACCCTGTAGGTTTTTGCTACAGGGATTTTTTTATTTTTATCGACGGTGAACTCATTCCACATATGCTTTCCTTTTACATGTCAAAATAAACTTTATTACCCTCTTCTCTGAAGTTTATATGAAAAATAGACTGGAGCCATTTTTTTTCTAAATAATACTCTCCATTCATCTTTTTCAGTGGATGTTCTAACAAGCCAAAAACCTCTTCGTTTCTTATAAAAATCGACTGGTCTGAATATAGACGATAAACATCTTTGTCATTAAAGATTGCCCATTCCGTTTCAGATAAACGCTCTGTTTCAAACTCGAGGAATGACATTGTCTTTTGTAGAGGTACCCACTCTATTCCATCAATTTCAATTACTTTCACAGTTAATTTTTTATTATTCCAATGATAATCTTTCATTGTATATAATTCTAAAGAAACCGGTTGTTTATTCCTTAATAATTCAGCAAAGAAGTTCGTTTGTTTTCCCGTTATTTGATAAAGTATCTCATCCATATCTTCTGGTACGAAACTTTCATCCAAGTCGGAAATATTGGCAACAAGCTGTTCCAACTCACTTGAAGTTAGCTTTTCTTTTAGTTCGTTAAAAGCATACATACTTAAATCAAACCGAGGATTTTCATCAATAATAAATGAGGTTAACAAATCCAATAACCATTCTATTTCTTCACTTTCAATAGAATGGAAATAGAGAGCGTCTACTAATTCTCTTTCTAATAATTCTCCACTAGGTAAAATGAGAATGCCTCCAAATAGACCACTTTTCAACTGATTAGTTGTAATGATACTTAAAAAGTTTGCTTCTTTTACCTTTTCTTCATGTTTTTGTATCAGTTCTTTGATCTCAGGATAGTGATTACCATAGTACGAATACTGCGTTTCGTTTCGCTCGGTGTTTATTTCTTCATTATACCAAAGCAGTGCCGGATTGTTGGTCTTACCAGAAAAGAAGTAATAATCTATTAGATCCTCTTTTACGAACCCAGATAAAGGAATACCAGCCAGCCACTTTCCATTTCGATGGTGAGATTCAATGATTTTTAATTCCACATGATCTATAGTGACACCCTTTAATTGAAATAACCAATCACGAATCAAAGTGTTAGTCTTTTTATTTAGAGGCAAACTATAGGTAATATGTAACTGACTACCTTTAGTTTCAATTATATTTTCAGCTCGCCAAACTCTCTTACACTCATCTTTATCATTATATGTACATGTCCAATTTGAAGCTTTCTCCGGTACGATTATTTCGTAAATGGATTTGTCAGATAAACTAGAAATCGTTTGAAAGACTTGCACAGATTTTTCATCTGAATGAATGGTAACATTTGTTTGTGCACTTTCTTGTGCATTGACAGTTTGCTCATCTGTTATGAATTGGTCCCATTGGTTAAAAAATATACAGAGAATAATGATAACAAAAAGAATAGAAATGACCTTTTTCATCTTGTGCTCCCTTACTACTCATTCAAGAGATAATTGTACCTAATTATATATAAACACCGAATATCCTTCTAATCAATAAAAAAAAATGATAAAGTAGGGAAGTGTTGATTAAACATAAAAGGAGAACAAATATGATTCAAAGATTTATTGAACTCGGAGAAGGGTTTTCTGACATTTATGAATTGATAGAGATAGCGAAAAGGAATGATGACCGCCTTAAACATATGATGGTTTTACATACAACCATAAATGACAAGGCGATGAGTTCACTTATCGTGATATTAAACCCACCTGCTGAAGGTAAATTCCAACCTATATATATATGCAGAGAAGGCGTGCCAAATCATACAATCAAACCTAATAAACGCTTTCAATTATTTGCGGATACAGCGAAAGAGTTAAATAAAGAACTCATCCAATTCAATGTGAAACCTTCGACACTTTTCTCTGAGAAAGACTTATATTTTCAACATTTAATCGCTATTTTCAGGTTAAATCACTATTTACCTGCACTAACTTAAACAAACCTAGGCACTATATTTACTATATGTGCCTAGGTTTGTTTAAGTTGTTAAATGCCCATCTTATAATCATACTCTTTTGCTTTATCTGGTTTTGCGTTTTCAAATTCAGTTTTTAAAAAAGGTTTGTATGAAGGTTCAACTTTTTTAACAAACGAATATGAACTAATCTTTTCAGTTAAAGCGTCGATATCCTCCATGTTACAATAAACAACTACGTACTTTAACCGTTTCGATACAAAATGAACGTTCCCAAAGCGACGTAACATTTTCGCTTGCTTTAATGAATAAAGCCAAACAATTAAACCTTGCCTCTCTCCAAGCATAATACTTCCCCTTTTGTTCAAATGATTGTTATTAGTCTAGCATATATTTCATTATTTTTACAATGTGATTGATTTTTTCATTCTCTATCTTTTTAAAAAAACAGTGCGGTCATGACCGCACTGTTAAGCAGAACAGCTACATGCTCCGCCTGATCCACAACCACCCGAACAAGCATTATCAAAAAATGGGTTACCTGTTGGGACTTTAATATGTTGAGACACAGAGTGACTTATAATGACGCTAATTTCGTCAAGCAAACTCTGTAACTCTGTTTCCGATTGCCTATACGCTGCAACATACGGATCCATATCCATTTCTCTCTTTAACTGACGTATAGACATCGTAACTCTTTTATAATCAGGATGATACTTACCAAATCGTTGTACATCCTCATAAAGATCTTTCATTTCAACAAATTGACGAATCTTTTCCTGAGTTTCAGGATTTGATTGCATCTCCTTGAGGCATTGCTTGTATTGAGTAGCTTCCTCAGACTTGACAATCATCGTGACAATCTCATCGGCTACGTCCAATATCTCTAATCTTTCTAAAGTAGCAAGCATCTGGAAGCTCACCTCCACTTTTCATCATATCATGGAATACCTAAAATCTAAAGTACTGAGAAGAATTATTCCACTTGTACGATAAATTCTTTTGTCAAAAAGTAAAGCGCGGGATCACTACTCACTACTTCTAGTTTGATATGATGTTTCCCTTGTGACAACCCTTTTATTTTGAAAGCTGCGCGGTTGATTTCTTCTGTTTTCTCCCCATCAACATAAACAATAAACTTTCCCTTCACCCCTTGTCGATCTTCTCTAAATGTTATCCCATCAACAATACATTCAATAAATACATCGTTACCTTCCACTAAATGCTTGACGAAGAAATCTTGTGGCCCTTTTGCCATTGCCGTTGTTACCGGAATAGATTCTCTAATTTCAAGCCCCTTAACAGGAGCTAGTATGCTATTTGTTTCTGGCTCTGGAATATCTTTGGTGCAAGCTACTAATAAGATGAATAAAATACAAAGCGAGAAGTATTGATATATTTTCTGCAAGCTCATCAACCCTTTTTATTATGTATTATTTGCTTTTACATAATAATTACTCATAAAAAATAGCCTTCTTCCTAAGCGAAGAAGACCATTTATGATTGACTGTTCATTGCTTGAAACATGCTCATCATCATAGATGCCATCTGAACCCCATTAGAAAACTTTTCTACATGATGAGGAATTGTTTTTTTATGATAATGTAAAGACGCTACTTCTAATTTCTGTATTTCTGTTGGGTTTCGCGATAACGTTCGATACCACTGTGGCTGTTCTCTAACGAACTTTTTTAATTCTTCATTTTGTTGAATATACTCTCTTATATCTTTACGCAAAGATTTTCACCTTCTTTAATCTTTTTTAAATGCAAATGGATTTGGCTTTTGAGCAATTGAATTTGATTTAGTAGAGCTTTTAGAGGATGTAGCTCCTCCTTGAAATTGTGATAACACCCCTTGAATTGCACCGAGAGCCTGGCTCATATTTGTAATATAACCTTGTACTTGATTAACATCCATGTTTTTTACAGTTCCCATCACTTGATTGATCCAATCTTGTTTGTTTTCAGTAGTGGTTTCGGAAGAATCACTCTTCTGATCACGCACATCTTGCTCATCATCTTCCAATAGGTACCATTCTTCATACAATTGCTGCATCGACTTTTTGCCGGACCTCACTTCTTTTAGTACTGATGGATTCTTTTTCACATAAGACTTAAACCGTTCCACAGTTGGGTGCAATTGTTTCTGTGCCACTATTATTCACCTCGTTTTCGTTACAAATGCCTACTTTATTGTATGAGTGCACCTCCATAATAGTGATAAATTTCTATATTTCTATTGGTTAGGTTTCTGTTACGATAAAGATAAGCACATATACAAAACTTCATTTTATTGGAATGAGGATGAAAACGTTATGCTTAAAGTTAATGATATAACAAGGAGTTTCACAAATTATGACAAAGAAAGATTTCTTACTTCAAAAGTTTTCACAAATTATTGCCGAGACTAATGACAAAGATTTAGCGTTAATCGATAGTATTGTGGATAGTTTAGAAAGAGAGCAAAATGGGGCTAATCGTTCATATATTGAAGCATTTATGAATGTAGAAGAACAGTTAGAAGATGATGCTGTTACAATTTCCATCCCTATTACACCTTTACTTTATAATCCGCTTGGTATTGTTCACGGAGGTATGATTGCTACACTCATTGATACTGCAATGGGTACTCTAAGCAATGAAGCAGCTCCGTTAGATAAGGTGGCAGTGACTACACAATTAAACATTCATTATTTAGCTGCAATTAAAGGCAACAACCTTACTTGTCATGCAACAATCACTCATAGAGGAAGTCGTATGATGGTCCTCTCTGCAGTCGTTGAAAGAGACGACGGTAAGAAGGTTGCAACTGCTTCCTCTAACTTTTTTGTTATCGGAAAGTGAACAAAAAAAAGACGTGCACTCATCATACAATGAGTATGCCACGTCTTTATTCTTGTTCCCATTTTTCAATAAAGTTTTGTGTGAAGTGCTTCTTATGAACACCTACACCAATGTGAGTAAATTGTTCGTTCAATAAAGTTTCACGATGCGCACTACTATTTAACCATCCCTCCATTACTGAAGGTGCATCTACATAATTAGCAGCGATATTTTCACCAGCAGATAGATAAGCAACCTCGCCCGCTTTTAGGCGATCTGACAGTTCACCATATTCATCCGACGTATGCGAAAAGGCTTCACTTTCATACATATCCACACTGTGGTTATATGCTACTTCTTGGGTCTGCTCATCTAAGCTAAGCTCATTCACATTATATCTTTCTCTCATTACGTTTGTAATATCAATAATCTGCTGCTCCATTCCTCGATTGATAGCGGCTTCTTCCTCTTCTTCTATATCATTTACGACAAATAACTCGCCCCTATAAACTAATTCATAAGGCCTTAACATCACGAAAGACTCATCATTTAGAAAACGTACACTAGAAAGCGTACCTGTAAATTTATCTAAATAAAGTAATGCATAATAATCGCCAATTCTAATAATTGGTCTCATATTCATGTCCGCTTCTGATAACTCAAAGCGATAAACACTACCTTCGAATTCAATTTCTATATTTGTTTCTGCATATAACGAAGAATAAATTTCTCCTGATGGTTGTCCTATTTTAAAAGGGGTAACATCCACTTCTTCACCTGTGGCAAATATGGAAATAACTTTCCCTTCCCATATACCGACTTGTATATATTCATGGTTGCCATTCGGATAAATCCACCATTCATAGCCTTGAAGTGTAGGATCAATCCGTTCCGGTTCACCAAACTCTTTCTTTATATCCGAAGCTTTTGACCCCATTAAAGTAAGCAACCCTTCTTCAGGCATCTCAGCAACCATTGACTCTTCATCCTGTTGATTACCTATCGTCTCATCTTGAGCAACTTCTGTACCCTCATCACTCAACAGCAGTTGATCTTCACTACTAAAATCTAAGTATAACCATATAACGGTAAGAGCCAATATCAGTACAAATACGCGTAATACACTCTTCAGAGAACTTGCACCTCCCATGACTTCTTTTAAACCCGGACACTTCTATTATATCCATGTCATAAACATGAGTATCGTTAAGAATCACATAACTTCCAATCTTTCCAATACACGAAAAAGTATTTTTTATAACATATGTTTAAATATAGTATATCATCACATAGAAATGGATAATAGCAAGTTGTTTATGAATTAAGAAAACCTTTACAACAACTATAAGGTACGCTTCAATAAAGAAGCTAATTTAAATTGTTTAAAAATCTCGATTTAAAGGTTTATACATCTTATTATACATGGAAATGAACTTTATATCATTAACCTCTATATGTATCATTCTTTTCACTAATTTTTTCATTATACATATATGAAGGATGTTGGGAATACTAGTGTTAGGTGAATATAATGATCCATTTGAAAAAGATTGCAACTTGTCCATTTTTCAACTATTATTAAATTTGAGATGATTCAATATTGGTTCTGTTTACCAATTGTTTTTTTCAGGAGGGATTGATTATTATGAAGCTTGAAAATACGGGTTTAGAAAACAAGCAAGTTGAACTAAAGCGACTAGATGACCTAATGGATTCTTATCAGTTAGTACGTGCAGGACAGTGGGATTATGAAAGAGTTACATACGATCGAAAATTTGAATTAAAAGAAGGAATCTACTATCTTCGTGTATTTGGACATGCAGTCGAAGGGGACGTTGGCGCTAGAAAGGCGACGATTCAATTACTTACTCCTTTATTAGGCAAACATTATTATCCTCATGGAGTAGAATATGGGGATGGCGAACACTTTCCACAATCACTTGTTAAGCAATCTGAAAAGATCCTAACAGACATTAATAATGATTTAGAACAAATACTTAAGTAAGCAAAAAAAACGTGAAGAACAAATCTTCACGTTTTTTCTATCGAATCGATAGAGCAATGCTCTATTTTCAAAACCACCTTACCAACGCGAAGTCCAGTCAATAATCGAATATCTTCAATAATTTGTTTTTGTAAAATCATCAAATCTGTTAATACTTCTTTATAAGGTCTAATACTTAATCTTACTTCAATTATCACCTGATCATCTAATCGCGTAATAATATCTTCACTACTTCTTCTAATTAACCTTACCTTTTCCTCTGCACCATCCATTTGAAGATAGCGTATATTGGATTCTACAATGGATGAAATGATAAATTTGCGTACTTTTTGTTTTTCCACATCTCGCTTTTCCAATTGCATCATCCATTCATTTCTGAATTCAACCTTATTAAGTAAAGGATATTATAGTTAATGCAGTTTGATCTCATTTTGTTCTGCTATGTTTACAAAAAGTACTCTTTAGACAGTAACCTAAAAACTTCCTGTTTCTTACTATTTGATGGTCTTACTTACTTTATTCTCATTTATTCTTTCTTCATTTACAGTTTTATGTATTACTGTGTCAAGTATTGACATGGAAATACAAGCAAGCAAAAAAAGTCCGAACCTATTCGAATGATACTAGCACTCGAATAAGCTCGGACTTACATGACTTTGGACTTTTTAGAATCCGAATATCGCTTTGATTAATGATGTTGTTTCTCCGCCATGATAAAAAACATATAGTAGTAAATAAACGGCTACCCCCGTAATGGCAGTAGCAAACCAAATAATACTTGTAAAGGGACCGATCTTTCTATGAAGCTTTAACTTATTCTTATATCCCGTATACAAGTTAATGATTCCAAGTACCGCTCCTGATGTGGCCAATGTAATATGAAAGACAAGAAAAAGGGTATAATAAATTTTTATATCATCAGGGCCACCAAATGATGTATTTCCGATAAAGATTGTTCGACTAGCATAAATAATAAAGAATATGATGGCAAAAATGCCAGCTAATGTCATCGATTTTTTATGTGCGTCAATTTTTCTCTTACTAATTTGAACCCAACCAATTGCCACCATAATGGCACTTAACACGATAAAGGTTGTACTGATTGTTGGTAAGACAGGCAATGAATGCTCCATAGTAACTTCCTTTCTCTTATCAAACTTCCTATATGTACTTTATTCTTCATATAATTACATGAAGAAGCTATGCTCATTTTATAAAAGTATTCCTTCTTTTTCAATCATGATTGAATGGTTTTCGTAAAAGTTCTTTAATTGTTCAAAAATGGAGCCTACCTTAGTAGCTAGGTAGGCTCGAGATTTATTCCACTGTTCTTGGGTTCATGAGCTGATTTTCAGCTTCTTTCTCCTCTGACTGTTCTTTGCGATACCATTCAAAAAATACAAGAGCCAAAACATATCCATAAACAATTTCCTGTATAATTTTCATAATAACGCCGCCTAACTGCTGATCATGCAGTAGAGACATACTATTAAACATTTCTGGCCCACTTAAATTTAATCCTGCGAGGGTTCCTGTAGGAACACAGAGAGCTAATGCTTGTCCCCATGCATGTGGATCAGAATACGTTGCATACATCGGTGCGTCTGCAAATATGATCAGTGCACAAGCAGGTGTTAATAGAATACCATCTGCAAAAATATAACCGACTTTTTTTAGCCCACTTATTCTTTGCTGCTCAGGTAACGGCGTGATAAGTGGCCACCACATACATATAGCAAAGAGAAATAAGATGATTGTATAAACTGTATGCAAAGTCATATCTACTTTAATTACATCAAAAATCAATGGGATATGGTAAAAAGAAAATAAGCCATTAAAAAAGATTAAAGCAATTAATGGTTTTGTAAAAAAGCGAAACAATGGTTTTATGATTGGTAAGGCAATAAAGGAACGCCACATCCATTTAGGAATTCCGTAAATAAACAAGATTGGCACAACTAAATAGAGTACACCCATTTGAATCATATGTGCATAAAACATCAAATGTCCCATTAGATCAAGCGGAGATCCCTTAATCAGATATAAGACTAAGATTGCACTTGAAAAGAATAGCGCTTCTTTCTTATGTAATGGTTCACTATTTGCAAAACGGTGGCGAAACTTAACGGTCACTAAAAAATACAAAATTAACAACAAGACCAATGCTAGAAGAAAATACGGACTCCATAATGCTCTAAATCCAAAAATACTAAGTGGCATTCTTACGTCACCTCATTTTATGTAATACTACAGGCCATCATTATTGTTTCTGATATCAATGTCTATTATACGCTTGTCTTAAAGACCGTGGCAACCCACTTTATGGAATCGGTGTCAACATCTTACCTTGATTGTTGTAACTGTCATAAATTTTTAAGAATTGTAGCTCAATTTTGTTATTCATCTATTACATGAATTAATTAGCAATCTATTTTAACCATTTTTAACCCACAAAAAAAACGACTGAAATTTATCAGCCGTTTTTCATTTTACCACCAAATAATTGTCATGAATGCCAGCAGAGTAATGAAAGCTACAAAGACACCTGAATACAGGAACAATGCAGGAGCTTCATGTCCTTTATGGCTCATATGCATGAAATAATATAGTTGGAAGCCTACTTGAACGATTGCTAGTACTAAGATAAACGGAATGGTAAACCATCCGGAAATATCATAGCCAACAGCAATGAAAGCCACAAATGTTAAAAAGATCATCATTGCAAATGAAACAACCTGATATCTCATTTCCTCTGCGCTTTTTCTGCGACGATATTCAATGTCAACTTTTGGGTTACCTGAGTTTAATTCTTCATTTGCCATCAGTTATCCCACCATTCCCATTAAATATACAACCGTAAAGATAAACACCCATACAACATCAATAAAGTGCCAGTATAAACTTGCAACATAAAACTTTGGTGCTGTATAAAGGTCTAATCCACGTTTTGCATTACGTACCATTAATGTAATGATCCATGCAAGACCAAATGCAACGTGACCACCATGGAAGCCTACAAGTGTGTAGAAAGCTGTACCAAATGCTGAACTTGTAAATGTATGATGGTATTCATGTACATAATGGTTGAATTCATAAACTTCTAAACCAAGGAAAGCTAAACCGAGTAATACGGTAATGCCTAACCATAACTGCATTTTTTTGAAGTTGAAATTCTTCATATGGTACATTGCATAAACACTTGTTAGTGAGCTTGTTAATAACAACATTGTCATAACAAACACTAATGGTATTTCAAAAAGGTCTTTTGCTAAATAATGGTCACTGTTTGGTACACGATCCTTTAATGCTAAATAAGTCGCAAATAAAGTCGCAAATAAAACAGTTTCACCACCAAGAAATAGCCAGAAACCTAAAAATTTATTCTTTCCGTCGAGGGTTTGCTTTTCAGGCGCTGCAGGCCATGTTTCATATGTGAATTTTTCATCTGCCTTCATTATGCCTTACCCCCTTTATCATCATCCATTAATTCCTCTTTATGAATATGATATCCGTGGTCATCTTTCACTGATCTAAAGAACATAGAACCAAAGACAACCAACATGCCGATAATAAGTACTGGGATGCCCCATGAATGTTCATTATGGTACATTGCACCAAATGCCGCGATAAACAATCCTACTGAAATAACAAATGGAACAAATGAATTGTTAGGCATATGGATGTCACCTATTGGCTCAGCAGGAGTCATCTCTTTATTACCTTCCATTTTCTCAATCCAGTAAGCATCTAACCCACGTACAAGCGGAAGCTGTTTAAAGTTATAAAACGGTGGTGGTGATGGTATTGCCCATTCAAGTGTACGTCCGTCACCCCATGGATCGCCACCAACTTTTTTATTCTTCGCAATGGTCATAACCACATTAATTAATAATACGATTGTTGCTACCGCCATAAAGAAGGCACCAACAGTACTTACCATGTTTGCCATATCAAATCCTTGACCACTGTTAAACGTAAAAATACGACGCGGCATCCCCATTAAACCTAAGAAATGTTGAATAAAGAAGGTTAAATGGAACCCAATTAAAAATAACCAGAATGTTACTTTACCAAGGGCTTCATTCAACATTGTGCCAAACATCTTCGGCCAATATAGATGTAAACCGCCAAGTAATGCGAAGACAACTCCACCAACGATAACATAATGGAAGTGAGCAACAACAAAGTAACTATCATGGTACTGATAATCCTGTGCAGCTGACGCAAGCATAACACCTGTTACTCCACCCATTGTAAAGGTTGGTATAAACGCAATAGCATACAACATTGGGGTTGTAAATTTAATGCTACCGCCCCACATTGTAAAGAGCCAGTTAAATATTTTAATCCCCGTCGGAACAGCGATTGCCATTGTCGCCACAGAGAAAATGGCATTAGCGATCGGACCTAATCCAGTTGTAAACATATGGTGAGCCCATACCATGAAACCTAAAAACCCGATTAACACAGTAGCGAACACCATTGATGAATAACCAAACAATCTTTTTCTTGAGAAAATCGCAAAGATTTCCGAAAAGATACCAAAAGCTGGTAATACTAAGATATAAACTTCTGGGTGTCCAAAGATCCAGAATAAATGCTCCCAAATAATTGTGTTACCACCCATATCTGGGTTAAAGAAATTTCCTCCAAATAAACGATCAAAAAGCATTAAGAAAAGTGCCACAGTTAATGGAGGGAATGCAAATAGTATTAATGCTGACGTCACAAACGTTGTCCATGTAAATAATGGCATACGCATATAAGTCATTCCTGGTGCACGCATATTAATAATCGTTACAAGGAAGTTAATTCCCCCTATTAATGTACCCGCACCTGAGATTTGTAATCCTAGTACGTAAAAATCTATCCCGTGACCTTCTGACGCAAGTGAAAGGGACGCATAAGAAGTCCAACCAGCATCAGGAGCTCCTCCTAAAAACCATGAAAGGTTTAGAAATACACCACCAAAGAAAAACAACCAGAACCCTAAAGAGTTAAGGAAAGGGAATGCAACATCACGTGCCCCAATTTGTAGTGGCATAACCGCATTCATAAATGCGAATATCAACGGCATCGCTGCCAAGAAAATCATTGTTGTACCGTGCATAGTGAGTATTTCATTGTATACTCCAGCACTTACAAAATCATTGCCTGGTACGGCTAGCTGGATACGGATAAACATTGCCTCTAGTCCACCGACTAGGAAGAAAAATCCACCAGCAATTAGATAAAGGATGGCGATTTTTTTATGGTCAACAGTTGTTAAGTAATCCCATAAAACGGCGCCAACACCTTTTTTCTGAGCATAGGTACTCACAATTTTACCTCCTTCTTAAACGCAAATCGCCTTATCAATCCTCAACTTTAAGGCCCATTAAGTAATCTGTTAATGCATCGATTTCTTCATCTGAAAGGTCACCATACTGACCTGTCATTTTATTTCCAGGCTTAAATTCTTCTGGATCTTTTATCCAAGCTTTCAGATTCTCTTCTGTATGCTCTAAGTATCCAGCTATATGCGTACGGTCACCAAAAGTTGTCAAGTTAGGACCAACAGCATTTGCTCCTGTAGGTGTAACTGCATGACACCCAATACAGCTTTGATTAAAGATTTCTTGCCCTTGTTCTGCAGACGCAGTTTCAGGTTGAGCTGCTTCTTCCATAGAAGCCAAGTCTTCAGCCCAAGCATCAAAATCATCTTTTGAAATAGCTTTTACTTTAAAGTCCATTAATGCATGTGATGGTCCGCAAAGCTCAGCACATTTCCCATAAAAAATATTACCTACTTCATCAGCTTTTTTACTATCAAATTCTAACCAAAACTTATTCGTATTTTCAGTATTGGTATCAAGCTTACCACCAGCAGCTGGAATCCAGAATGAATGTTTCACATCTGTTGATAGTAGATTGAAATATACTTTTTCGTCAGTAGGAACTACTAGCTCCTGGCTAGTTACAATACCTTGATTCGGATATTCGAACTCCCACCAATAAAGATTCGCTTTAACATTTACCACCGTTACATCCGTTTTCCCCTCTTCATTCTTATCTTCCATAGGAGAAACATCAGCTAAGTCAAACGTAGCTGCAACAGTCGGTACAGCTAAAACTAGAAGTAATAAAATTGGTATAACAGTCCAGATAATCTCTAATTTGTGACTTCCTTCAACTTGTTTAGGAATCTTATCGTCTTTACGACGAAACTTAAACAGTACGATAAGGAAAATGACTGTCACGACAATAATGACACCAACCATAATGAATGTACTCAATAGCATAAGGTCATATTGTGTTTGCGCAACTTCACCCGCTGGTTGTAGTGCCGATATAAATGGCTCACCACAGCCGGCTAGAAATAACGTCGTTACAGCTAACATAAATAGCAGACGCCCTTTTGCAAGCCTTTTCATAGCTTATTCATACCCCTCTTTCGTGAAAATTTCTTTGAGTGCTAAAACTTAATATGGATAAATCTCTCAACAAGAGAGAATCTCCCAACAAATGAAAAATGAGCTACCCACCAGTAAAATTAAGTAAAGCCCAACACATACTTCTAATCATATTGTTACAAACTTTGGAAAAGGTATTCCTATCTTAGAAAACAACTTTCTTAAAAAGCTTGTCTTCCTTACTATTATGTTCACTTTTTTAAATATGTAAGTAATCTCATTGTGTTTGCTATGTATTTATGAGTAAACATAATATCCAGATTATTAAAAAAATCTCAGACAGATTTCAAGCTAATTTTACGTTTTCATCCTATTTCCCTTTTAGTATGTGATACTGGAAAGCATTTAATGACAGATTAAAAGTTAAGCACTAACTCCACTATAAAGCAAATTAGTTTACATTACCATATTTGTCATTAAATTCACCAAAGCAGTAAAAATAATTAATTCCAAATCATTTACAATTCCACACAAAACAAGTGTGATGCATTCACTGTATATTAAATCACATTTTTTAGTTATTTTGTGAAATTTTCTAGAATTAATTATGACTAATTTGTGTCAGAAGTTTGTTTTCCATTATATATTCATCACTTTTCTGAGATAATTAAGTTAATAATTTTTTCATTAAATGATAAATTAAGGTAATAACACAACTTATGCTTTTTAGAAATATTTACATGACAACTATATTTCTAGCAGACAAAACTTATGTTTTCAAGGGAAATAAGGATGAATACGGAAGAATTTTTATAAGTATTGTAATATTTTGATGAATCCTGTAGTATCAAAAAAGTGAGTATACATAGACGTATTTTTTTCACATTTACTTCAATCATAACTTATCCGAATAAAATGAAGTAAATAAACATAATGAACACAATTTTTTGGTTATACAATATGACTAATATCAGCATTTAAATGGTATTTATAAGTATAATCACGCGCCGCGTAAACCTATATTCTTATAGCCATAGCGCTCATACATACCTATACATTCAGAAGAAGGTGAAAGATTTGCAACGATCATTAAAATGGTTCGCTGTCCTAACAACAATAGGCATGCTACTCATTCTATTAGGCGGGGCATTAGTTACAAAGACAGATTCGGGAGACGGCTGCGGGGCATCATGGCCATTATGTCACGGTGAATTTATCCCAAGCAATATTTCACCCGAATTAATTATTGAGCTCGCTCATAGACTTGTTTCAGGTTCTGTCGGATTTATGGTTCTAATTTTAGCCATTTGGTCATGGAAAAAGATTGGTCATGTAAGAGAAACTAAATTTCTAGCCATTTCATCTGTCATCTTTCTAGTATTGCAAGCACTCATCGGTGCAGCTGCAGTCATGTGGGGACAATCTGATTTTGTGATGGCACTCCATTTCGGTATTTCATTAATATCATTTGCCGCTGTTCTATTACTTACTTTGTTAATTTTCGAAGTGGATAAGAAGTTCCAAGCAGAAAAACTTGTTCTCGATCAACGAATGAAGCGCCACATTATCGGGGTTACACTCTACAGTTATATCGTTGTTTATACAGGTGCGCTCGTACGACATGTAAATGCTAGTCTCGTTTGTATCGATTGGCCATTCTGTAGGAATGACGCCATCGGTCTTCCCCTAAATATGTATGAATGGATTCAGATGGGACATCGTGCAGCAGCTGGTTTCATATTTATTTGGATTACCTATATCATGATACTGGCACTGAAACATTATAAGCATCAGCCAGTTATTTATATCGGCTGGATTATCTCGTTTATTTTAGTCAGTTTGCAAGTCATCGCTGGTGCACTAGTTGTAATTACCCAATTAAACTTATACATTGCGCTCGCCCATGCATTTTTTATTTCTTGCTTGTTTGGGGTGTTAAGCTACTTTATCCTTCTCACAACACGAAGCAAAGCAAATGAATTGACTCAATCAAAGAAAACGGACAATAAAAAAGACAAAAACGTTCCATTATCATAAATTTTCTTTTGATTAAAGTAAGCAAAAAAACTTTTCCTCTATTTAAGAGGAAAAGTTTTTTTTATTATGATCGCGCTAATTCAATTAAAAGATCACCAGTAGCAATCGATTCACCATCAGCTGCATAAATTTCTTTTACCGTACCTGTAAATGGAGCTTGTACAGTTGTTTCCATTTTCATCGCCTCAGTAATCATCAAGTGGTCACCTTGATTAACGACGTCACCTTTGTTTACTACTGCCTTAATAACTGTTCCAGGCATTGTCGCAGCAATATGTGTTTCATTGTGAGGATCTGCCTTTACTTTCGTTGCAACGGAAGATTTAATACTTTCATCTTTTATCACCACTTCACGAGGTTGTCCATTTAGTTCGAAATAAATCACTCTCGTTCCATCTGCCCGCGCTTGACCAATTGACACTAATTTAACAATAAGCGTTTTTCCTTTTTCAATTTCCACTTCAATTTCTTCACCTAAGTTCATACCGTATAAGAATGTAGGTGTATCAAGAACAGAAACATCACCAAATTGCGTATATGTTTTGTGGTAGTCCATGAACACCTTAGGATAAAGTGCATAGGCAATTGCATCAAAGCTTGTCACTTCTCTACCTAAATCTTTATATAAAATCGCTTTTATTTCATCAAAATCAACATGTTCTAGCAGCTCCCCAGGTCTAACAGTGATGGCTTCTCTATTTTTCAATATCGCCTTTTGTAGATCTTTAGGGAATCCTTGATACGGTTGCCCTAAATAACCTTCAAACAGCTCGACAACAGAATCAGGGAAGTCTAGTGAAGCACCTTTTTGAATGACCGCTTCTTCATCTAATTGATTTTGTACCATGTATAGAGCCATATCTCCTACAACTTTTGATGATGGTGTAACTTTGACAATATCACCAAACATTTGATTGACGCGGGAATACATCCCTTTTACATCATCCCATTTCTCTCCTAGACCAACTGCTTTTGCCTGTTGTTGTAGGTTACTATATTGCCCTCCAGGCATTTCATGTTGATAAATTTCCGTATGAGGTGCTTTCATACCACTTTCAAATTCTTGATAATATTTACGTACATCTTCCCAATAATAAGAAAGCTGTTCTAATGCATCCACACTCATCTCAGGTTGTCTTTCTGACCCTTCTAACGCATAATATAATGTATTTGCACTAGGTTGTGATGTTAATCCAGCCATTGTACTTAAGGCAACATCAACAATATCAACGCCCGCCTCGATTGCTTTTGCATAAGTGAAAATTCCATTGCCACTAGTATCATGCGTATGCAAATGAATAGGAATATCTACAGTTTCTTTCAATTCTGAGATGAGCTCAAAAGCTGATTGCGGCTTCAATAATCCAGCCATATCCTTAATCCCTAAAATATGGGCACCTTGATTCTCGAGTTCTTTTGCCAACTCTTTATAATACGCTAGATCATATTTCTTTCTTGTTTTATCAGAAATATCACCTGTATAACAAATGGCTGCCTCAGCAATTTTGCCTGTCTGTCTAACAGCATCTATTGCTACCTCCATACCTTTTACCCAGTTTAAACTATCGAAAATTCGGAAGACATCGATACCTGCATGTGCTGACTTTTCTACAAACTCTTGAATAACATTGTCCGCATAGTTTTTATAACCAACGGCATTAGATGCTCTTAACAACATTTGTAAGAGAATATTTGGCATCTTCTGACGTAATGTTAATAATCTTTCCCAAGGATCTTCTTTCAAAAAGCGATAAGCCACATCAAAAGTCGCACCGCCCCACATCTCTGAAGAAAACATTTGCGGAAGTAGTTTGGCCGTCGGTTCAGCAATATTTTGTAAATCCTTCGTTCGGACTCTTGTCGCTAGTAAGGATTGATGAGCATCTCTAAACGTCGTATCTGTTAATAGAACATTCTTTTGTTCCTTAATCCATGACACAAGCCCTTCTGCACCACGTTCTTCAAGTACTTGCTTTGTACCAGACTGATACTCATTAGGTAAAATAATTTTAGGCATTCTTGGTTGATCAA
The DNA here is from genome assembly GCF_038007265.1 of Cytobacillus sp. FSL R5-0569. Lineage (NCBI taxonomy): Bacteria > Bacillati > Bacillota > Bacilli > Caryophanales > Bacillaceae > Cytobacillus > Cytobacillus sp. FSL R5-0569. Next base: position 1,792,776 of record NZ_JBBOWW010000001.1, on the reverse strand, counting down.
ATGCTGGCTTCTTCTGCTTTTCGATTCCAGGGAAACCATTAACAGTTACATTACCGATGTATGACAGCATTTTTGTTCCCCGGTCTTTTCTTTTTGGGAAAATAAACAGTTCCGGAGTACGATCAATAAATGATGTATCATATTCACCTGTCAAAAAGTTTTTATGTTTAACAACATTCTCTAAAAACGGAATATTGGTTTTTATCCCTCTGATTCTAAATTCTTGTAAATTTCTAACCATTTTTGATGCAGCTTGTTCAAAGGTAATTGCATGAGTTGAAAGTTTCACCAATAAAGAATCATAATGGGGTGTGATTACTGCACCTTGGTAAGCATTACCTGCATCTTGACGAACACCAAACCCTCCACCACTACGATAAGCCATTAGTCTTCCTGTATCAGGCATAAAATTGTTCAAAGGATCTTCTGTCGTTACACGAGATTGAATCGCATATCCCATTGTTTTGATATCTGCTTGATCAGGTATACCAATTTTTTGACTGTGTAATTCATATCCTTCAGCAACTAAAATTTGTGTTTGAACGATATCAATACCAGTTATCATTTCAGTGATTGTATGTTCAACTTGGACACGAGGATTTACTTCAATGAAATAAAACTCTTCTCCTGAAACAAGGAACTCAACTGTTCCTGCATTAATATAATCGACGTTCTTCATTAATTGTACGGCTGCCTCGCAAATACGTCCTCTTAATTCCTCATCTAACGATACACATGGTGCGACTTCGACAACTTTTTGGTGACGTCTTTGTACAGAACAATCCCGTTCAAACAGGTGAATAATATTGCCATGTTGGTCCCCAATAATTTGCACTTCTATATGTTTCGGATTTTGTACGAATTTCTCGACATACACTTCATCATTTCCGAATGCCGCTTTTGCTTCAGATTTCGCGCGATTATATGCTTCTCTCACTTCCTCGCCACTGTTAACTATCCTCATTCCACGACCGCCACCACCAAGTGAGGCTTTAATAATAATTGGGTAGCCGTAATCTCTTCCGAATTGTTCTACTTCCTCAACAGCTTGCACCGGACCATCAGAACCAGGAATAACTGGAATATTCGCACTTTGAGCTTGTGACCGCGCCTTTACTTTATCTCCAAACATATTCAAATGTTTAGATTCAGGCCCAATAAACTTAATACCTTCTTCTTCGCATCTTCTAGCAAACTGAATATTTTCTGATAAAAAGCCATAACCAGGATGAATCGCATCAACTCCGCTATCTTTTGCGATTTTAAGGATACCCTCGATATCGAGGTAAGCATCAATCGGCTTCTTACCTTCACCAACAAGGTATGCTTCATCTGCTTTGTATCTATGATACGACCCTGAGTCTTCCTTTGAATAGATCGCAACTGTACGGATATTTAATTCCGTACAGGCACGAAAAACGCGAATGGCAATTTCTCCTCGATTGGCGACTAATACCTTACTAATCTTTTGACCCATAATAACACCCCGTATATTTTTATCGTCTATTATATGTAAAACGACCACCCATACTTGCTGTTGTATTTACTGGTTTGTCAGTCGTTACATCTTGTTCTTCTTTATCTTTATATTTCTTTTCATAGTTTACAAACATTGATACATTCACTAAAATGCCCATTGAAACCATAAGTACTAATAAAGATGATCCACCATAGCTTATAAATGGTAAAGGTACCCCAGTTAAAGGAATGACTCCTGATATACCGCCAAGGTTAATAAATGCTTGAATGCCAATCATACTAGAAACACCTATAGCCAATAAACTTCCAAATGCATCTTTACACTTGAGTGCGACAAATATGCCTTTCAGTACGATAAAACCTAAAGCAAAAAGCACAAACATCACACCAAAAACACCCAGTTCTTCAACGATAACAGCCATAATAAAATCTGTATGAGCTTCTGGTAAGTAGCCCATTTTTTGAATACTTTGTCCTAATCCTAAACCACTTAATCCACCATTACCAAGGGCGATAAATGCGTTGGACAATTGATATCCCCCTTCAGCTTCAAACGGATGGAGGAAATCGAATCTTGCTAGCCTAGTATCTGTAAAGATTTTATCTCTTAAAATAAGCATCATTGGAACTAAAAAAATAGCACCAATACCAGCTAACTTTAATAGGTTTTTCATATTCATACCAGAAGATAAAATAATCGCTAGACCAATTAAAAAGATAATTCCTGCCGTTCCATAATCTGGTTCCATCGCAATCAGGCCACAAACGAGAATCAAATAAACAAGCGGTGGTACAACGCCCTTATTAAATTCATTAATATACGATTGTTTCTTTGCATAAACGGCAGACAAATAAACAATAACAATAACCTTTACAAACTCCGATGGTTGAATAGAACGGGTACCTAAATCAATCCAGCTTTGTGCGTTATTAACCGCGTTCCCGATAATCGATACAAGTAACAATCCAAAAAATGAAAAGAAGACGATTGGAATGAGAAACTTGTTACTTTTATATGCTTTATATGGGAATAGAGCAGCAACAATAAACGCAATCGTACCGAGAATTAAATGTGTTCTTTGTTTATCATAAAAGTAGTCACTAGCAACTCCATTATGTTGGACAGCAGTCACCATGCTTGAACTATAGACCATAACCAGTCCAAAAATACATAACAGACCTAATACAACGATCAATGAATAATCATAAGATTTTAGAATTTTTTTAAACATATGCCTCTTCCTTTATTCTCTTAAGTAGTATATTTATTCTACTATAGCATTGATTTTCCTGCCAAAATAAAGATAAAAAGGAATGTAATTAAAACGTAACCCGTTAAATGATTACATCATTGTTCTGTATTATTTCATTTAATGTGACATACTAATTAATATATTTATACATCATAATTATTTATTTGTCTACTATATATGCTTAATTCATAGAATCAATTGTATAGATTAGCATAATATTGGCTATTAATTTTAAAGCAGCATAACATATTATTTCTTCTTGTTTTTTCTCTACTCTTCTCTTCTCTCCCCTTAACCAAGTTCTAATAAATAAAAAAACTCAAGCTAATATCCTTAGCTTGAGTTTTTAATATGTTTTATTTTTTTACCGATGCTTCATGTAGAATGGATAATTCTCTCTCAAGTTTATCAAGAATTTCTTTTCCATCTTTATCAGCAATTAATCCAAGTCTCACAGCAAAATCAATTTCACGAGATAAGCCAAACATCTGCGTATCAAGTACTTCTTCGTATAATGGACATTGAGGCATAGTCAAATTATCCATTTGGACTTTGATTAATTTTAATATTTTTTCAGCATCTGCTTGTAATAGAGCATTAGCTCTTTCTTTATGATCAATAACCATTTCAGAAGCCAACTTTCAATCCCCCCGTTTCCGAGCGATTATCCTATCTATAAATTTTAAACTTAAGTGAAAAAAAAAGCAAGGATAATCAGGGGATATCCGCTGATTAAAAAATACTAAAATGATATTCCTCTGCCATAATCTTCAAAATTTCTGCACCGGCAATACTATTCCCTCTCTCATCTAGGGCAGGAGAGAAAATGCCTATACCTAACTTCCCTGGCACAACTGCCATTATACCACCCGATACACCACTTTTCGCAGGAATTCCCACTTTAATTGCAAACTCACCTGAAGCATTATACATACCACAAGTTACCATGAATGTTTTGCATATTCTTGCAACTTCCTCCTCAATTAATATGTTTCCTGTTTGCGGATCACGACCATTATTGGCAAATACAGCTGCAATTCTTGACAAATCTAAACAATTCATTTCAATCGCGCATTGTTTCGTATAAATATCAATTAACTCATCTACATCTCCATCAATCACTCCATGTTGTTTCATAAAATAACATAATGAACGATTTAAGTCCGTTGTCTTATATTCCGAATCTGCTACCTCTTTATTGTAACCGATGGCTTTACCACCTAATAAGCATTGGACAAAGTGGAGAATACGGCGCCATTTCTCATCGGGAGAATTACCATTTACCATGCTTGTAACCGCCAATGCTCCTGCATTGATCATTGGGTTCAGAGGTTTAGAGTGTGAGCTCGTCTCAAGCTTAATCATTGAATTATAAGGATCCCCAGTTGGTTCCATACCTACTTTTTGAAACACATTTGTGTATCCTTGATCAATTAATGCTAGTGCTAGAACAAGCACTTTTGAAATACTTTGTAATGTGAACTTTTGTTCAATATCTCCAGCTGAAACACAAACATCACTGCCTCGAGTAATATGAAAGACAGCTGCTGAAACATTTGACTGATCAGCAGCCTTCAAAGCCGGGATATAATCTGCTACTTTACCTTTAGCAACAAGCGGTTTTACTCGTTCAATTATTCCTAACAATTCTTGATCAGTCTGACAACCCATAACACCCCTACTCTCCTTCAATATTTCCTTATAGTTTAATACATTTAGTAACATTCCATTCGAGTTGAAATGACATTTGCAGTTAAAAGCGTTATACTTTATAAGGAACATTAGATATTAGTGACACAAGCAGGGGGTATGACAAATGAAGGATATCATCCATATTACAGGCAACGTCAAATATACAATTACACTCGATCCAAGTGTATGGATTTTTGATGATCGAAAAATTGACCTTGATACATATTTTGAGAATCAAGAAGAATTACCGAATGAAAAGGAGGAATATACGAAAGCAGCCTCTAAACATTGGGATCGTGAAATAATGGAAGGTGCAGTTTACCCACCAACACTTAAAACGGAGAAGAAATTTGAAAAAGTTCGTGTCTTAACCGGTACTTTTGGGATTCCCTTCTTGCCTTTTCTTACAAATGCCGAGCCAAATAGTGGATCGAGGACAATAGAAGTACATTGTGAGAATGAAACAGTCAGTATCCCTATGACAGAGGCAGAAAGCCTCATTCTCGCCTTTTCTTTAAAGGGTAAACCTTTGAAAGAAGATGGTCCAGTGCATATTTATTATAAAGATGGAAGCAATCGCCTTCAGCCAATTAAAAACGTACAAGATTTCCATATTATATAAAAAAAAAGACTGAATCGAGAGCAACTATGCTCGTTCAGTCTTTTTTATATAGAGTTATTTAAGAGTTTCCTTATAAGATATCAGCAGCGAGTTGAGCTAGCCCTGACCTTTCCCCTTTAATCAATTTGGAATGGCCGGCAATCTTCTGATCTTTAAACTTTTCTACAACGTAAGTAAGACCATTATTATAGGCATCTAAATATGGATGGTCAATTTGTTCAGGATCCCCCATTAAGACAATCTTACTACCCTCGCCAACTCTTGTTAAAATCGTTTTTACTTCATGCTTTGTTAAATTTTGTGCCTCGTCTATAATAATAAACTGGTCAGGTATACTTCTCCCTCTTATATAAGAAAGAGCCTCAACCTCAATTGAACCCATTCCTGCCAAAATGGCATCTAATTCCCCCGGCTTCTTAACATTAAATAAGTATTCAAGATTATCATGAATCGGTTGCATCCATGGCCGTAATTTCTCTTCTTTTTCTCCTGGCAAGAACCCTAAATCTTTACCAACTGGGACAATTGGTCTAGCGACAAGTAACTTTTTGAAATCTCCTAAATCCTCAGTCTGCATTAGGCCTGCAGCTAGCGCGAGTAACGTCTTTCCAGTTCCTGCTTTACCAATTAAAGTCACAAGAGGCAAGTCCCTGCGTAAAAGCAGTTCTAATGCCATCGTTTGTTGTACATTTCTTGGTTTAATTCCCCAAATATGATCATAATCAAAAATAAGTTTTTTCAACTTCCCTTTCGTTTGATCAACAATGCCAAGTGCAGAAGCTGATGAACCAAGCGCATCTTTTAGAATGACAAATTGATTAGGATAGAATGAATGGTTCCCTACTTTATTTAGTGATAATTCTCCTTGACTGTAAAATTCATTCACCATATCTAAATGGAGATATACTTCAAGAAAACCTGTATATATATGTTCATTTTCAATCACACGATCGCTTAAAAAATCTTCGCTTAGTAAACCAATAGCATCTGCCTTTACTCTTACAAGTGCATCTTTACTCACAAGAATAACTGGTCTACCACCTTCTTTTGTCTCTTCTTCTAATGAGAGGTTCTTAGCGACAGCCAAAATCCGATTATCATTCGTTTTTTCAACAAAAATTTCTTGGAGCTGGTGAAAAGAACGATGGTTTAGTTCAATGCGTAAGCTTCCTCCATTTTCAAGAAGGATTTGCTCATGCAATTTCCCGGACTGCCTCATACTGTCAATCATTCTTGATACTTGCCTTGCATTCCTCCCAATTTCATCCATATACCTTTTTTTCGAATCTACCTCTTCTAACACTACAGCTGGAATAACGACTTCATTATCCTCAAAAGAATAAATGGAATTTGGATCCTGCAATAAGACATTTGTATCTAACACGTATATTTTACTCAACCCGATGCCTCCCGCCATTAGAAATACATTAGTGCATAAATAGTTCATTGCTTGTTAGTTTCAACATTTTCAAATATCAACATGGACAAATCTAACTTTGCTAAAATATATGATTTATCGCATAAAGATAGAAGAACTTTCGCACACTAGTTGTAAACATTTACTTTTATTAAAGTTTAATCTTGATGGAGGTAGTATAATGAAGTACTTTCACGTTCTACTATCATTATTTATCGTACTCAACTTAACGGGGTGTGGTGCACAAAATAACGCACAATCTTCACAAAATGAGAAAGGTACACCTCATACAGTTAATGTAAAAAATAGTACCATATCTGAACAAGAAGTATTGACTGGACAAGAGACTTCTAAGCACTTAGCCACATTAGCTTCTGATAATCGTCGTGTGAACGATGCAACTGCTGTCGTATTAGGTGACTATTGCATCGTAGGTATTGATATTGATGAAGATGTTGAGCGGTCTGAGGTTGGCTCAATAAAATATGCAGTTGCTGAAAGCTTAAAGCATGACCCCTACGGTGCGAACGCTGTAATTATTGCCGATCCTGATTTATATGCCCGACTTAAGGAAGTAAAAGAGGATGTGGAAAATGGTCATCCGATAAAAGGGATTTTAAATGAGTTAGCTGATATTTCTGGTCGAATGATGCCAGAAGTACCTGGTGATATCATTGAACCGAATAAATCAGAGGAAACGGAAGAATCAAAAGAACAGCTTAATGAAACAGAATCAAAAAAATTAAATAAACATCAAGAAGAACAATCGAATTATCATAAGTAATTCACAACAGCATCCTTTCATTTCAAAAACAGCTAGTTTATAATAAGGAAAATGCTTGTTTATTAGAAAAGGATGTATATAAATGAAAGTACAATGCGTTATTTGTGATAAAATTGAATCAATTGATAATGAATCTTATGAAGCAAAACGGTTAAGAAACCGACCTATTCACACATATATGTGTGTTGAATGCAATGACAGAATAACTACGAAGACGAATGAAAGAGCAGCTACAGGCAACTTTAAATTGTATAGAAGTAAGCAAGAAGAAGAAGAATGGTAATTTAAAATCCCTCCGTTAGTGATGAAACGGAGGGATTTCATATTAGTTAACAAAATGCCATCTTTTTTTCCAACCTTTTGAAATAATCCTGCTTTGATATAATTGCATTCTCTTCCTCGAAGCTGCAAAAAAAGGAGTTGGCTTAATACGAAAATGAATAAGGTCTTCTATGCCCCATGGTGCCGTTATGACTAATTGATTTTCGTTATCTAACTTTACGCCAATAGCGGTGGCCGTCTCCGGAAATTTCGCAATAGCGTCCTCTGAGGATTGATAAGGCAGCAGGCCATTAACAGAATGCATTCTAGCTTCATTCTTAACTGACCAAGGAATATGCGGTAGTATTTTATGTAATTTTTCTTCATAGTATTTTTCAATGGTTTCACTCAATTGCTGATCATCATAATAGATTACATCAACATCAGGCAATGGCGTCTTTTCTTGAAAATGATGGAGGGTATCCCATACTTTTGATCGAACAAAACCAGCACAAATCCACCAATCAGGTAAATGAAGTTGTTTAGCGGCTTTTAATATGGCCATCATTTCTTTATCATCTCTAATTAACTGTAAAATATCGCCTTCATTTCGAATCATCTATTTCCTCCCCTAAGCTTTCTCCAATCCCTTCAATAACCCACTCACCACTAAACGCCAAACCATAACAAGTTCCATGAAATTGTCTAGCTCAATCAATGGAAAAATTTCTGAAGCATACTATCAATTCCAAACAAAAGGGACAAACTCGACAATTACCTTTTCGATATAAAATAAAGCTTTCATTCACTAACTTTTGCAGGCGCACTGTTTAGTACCTTTATTTTATCGATAAAGTAGAGAGCTGTACATAAGATATTAATTGTACAAAATGCACTATCATTGTCCAAGGTGGTTTAAGAAATTATCTTCAAAATATGTTCATGAACGAAATACTCTTCAATCCGGTAGAGCCGTTTTGAACAAATAATAATGTACCCTTTTTCCTCACGTCTAATCAAGATTCTAGCCTATCACTCCTATTCTTTCTCAGTTCTGAGGCGATTGAATCTTCGCCCCATCGTCAAATCTTTAAAGGCGCACTATTTTCCTTTGTACTACTACAATATAAAAAAACGTCACAATCGGGTGACGTTTTTTTATATCGTGGGGAAGTTTTTGTATTTTTCAGGTTCTGCTAATATTTGTTTTAACATCACTTCTATTAATTCAATCGGATATTTTGTGGATTTACTATCTTCATTATCCCTATAAGAGACATGATAGAATAGATCAGCTTTTTCATATTGGATTTCGTTAATTCCATGATCATTTTTCAACATTTGTAAAAACATTTCTTCTGTTTCGGTTGCTGCTTCATCCTCTGGTCTGGCATCAGTCACAACTTTAATGGTAAGCCAATTATAAATGGTATCATGCACGTTCAATTAAAATCTCCCCCACTCTTCATTATTCCGCGCTGGCTCTTTGTTGTTTCTTTTCTTGATGAAGACGGATTTTATATATAATTAATATGACAGCAGCAACGACAAGTCCTTCTGCAATTGGTAAAAATACCCCTAAGAAAGTTAGCATTGTACATCCCATAAATAAGAACGCATATATAATTATTGATTTTAGTAAAGGGAGCTTTTTAGCAAATCCTAATTTAAAGACAATAATACAGAGCGCAACAATGGTGAGATACAACAACCACATCCCAAGATCTGAATTCTCATGAACTTTATATAGTGCTGCAAAAAAGGAAAGGCGATCTTCAATCATGCTCCAAATCCTCCTTAGTATGTATTAAGGAAGGAGGCAATATGAATTACCTCCTCTTTTTCGAGTGACTATGTTTGCTTAAGCTTCAGCGTATTTTTTCTTTTTAGCTGCTTTTTCTCGTTCGTTTTTATCTAGAATTTTTTTACGAAGACGAATCGATTCAGGTGTAACTTCACAAAGCTCATCATCATTTAAATATTCTAGTGCTTCTTCAAGCGTCATAATTCTAGGCTTTTTAATTGTTGACGTTTGATCTTTCGTTGCACTACGAACATTCGTTGCATGCTTGACTTTTGTAATATTAACAGCTAGATCATTTTCACGTGTATGTTCACCAACAATCATACCTTCGTAAATCTCTGTGCCTGGCTCTACAAATATTGTACCACGGTCTTCTACCTGCATGATACCATAAGTAGATGCTTTTCCACTCTCCATGGAAACTAGAACCCCTTGTCTTCTTCCACCTACTTGACCTTGCATCATTGGTTGATAGCTGTCAAAAGTATGGTTAATGATTCCGTAACCACGAGTTTGTGTTAAGAATTCGGTTGTATAACCAATTAATCCACGAGCAGGGACATGGAAAATTAATTTCACTTGACCGTTCCCGTTATTAACCATATCTAGCATTTCACCTTTACGCGCACCAATAGATTCCATAATGGCACCAGTATACTCTTCAGGAACATCAATTTGAACGCGTTCAATTGGTTCAGACTTAACGCCATCAATTTCTTTTATAATAACAACTGGCTTAGATACTTGAAGTTCGAAGCCTTCACGACGCATATTTTCAATTAAAATAGATAAGTGAAGCTCTCCTCGACCAGATACAGTCCATGCATCAGGAGAATCCGTTTCTTCAACTCTTAAGCTGACATCTGTTTGTAATTGCGCATGCAAACGTTCTTCGATCTTTCTTGCAGTAATATATTTTCCTTCTTTACCAGCAAATGGACTATTGTTCACTTGGAAGGTCATTTGTAATGTTGGTTCATCGATTCGTAATACAGGAAGAGCGTCTTGGTGATCTACTGGGCAAACTGTCTCCCCGACATTGATATCTTCCATTCCAGAGACAGCAATTAAATCTCCTGCTTTTGCTTCTTGAATTTCAAGGCGTTTCAAGCCAAAGAAACCAAACATTTTTGTTACACGGAATTGTTTAACAGACCCATCAAGCTTCATTAACGCAACTTGTTCGCCTACTTTCATCGTTCCGCGGAATACACGACCAATCCCAATTCGTCCAACATAATCATTGTAATCTAATAGTGCTACTTGGAATTGTAAAGGTTCTTCACTATTATCAATTGGTGTTGGGATATTATTGACGATTTCTTCATATAAGCATTTCATATCTTCATCTTGTTTTTGTGGATCTAGACTAGCTGTTCCATTAATAGCAGAAGCGTAAACAACAGGGAATTCTAATTGCTCTTCCGTTGCATCTAATTCAATAAATAGATCAATAACTTCATCAATGACTTCTTCAGGACGAGCAAAGTCTCTATCGATTTTATTGACAACGACGATTGGTGTTAAGTTTTGCTCTAATGCTTTTTTCAATACAAATCGTGTTTGTGGCATACAACCTTCATAAGCATCGACTACAAGCAATACCCCATCAACCATTTTCATAATACGTTCTACTTCCCCACCAAAGTCAGCGTGCCCTGGTGTGTCAAGTATATTAATACGCGTATCTTGATATTTGATAGCTGTATTCTTAGCAAGGATTGTAATTCCACGCTCTCTCTCGATATCGTTGGAATCCATTGCACGTTCTTCTACATGCTCATTTGTACGGAATGTTCCAGACTGCTTTAATAATTGGTCAACCAAAGTTGTTTTACCATGGTCAACGTGGGCGATAATCGCAATATTACGTATATCATCTCTATGTTTCAACTATGTTTCCTCCTAGCTGATTGTGTAAACCTTCTTACTATGTGAAGATATATAATCAGTTTATTTTCTTTTCATTTTTGACTAAAAATCACTGCCTTCATACTATAACTGATACATTATATCACATATATTGTAGAAAACTAACTTCTTTTTGTGTAAAATAAGTTCTGTGGACGATTATGGTATCCAATGTACAAAATTGGAGGTTAGGATTAAAATGAAAAATATTAAATGGCCATTATTAGCTTGTGCGATTGCTGCGGCTATATGTATAGGCGGAATTGGTATTGCTATCGGAGAAAGAAGTATTCTTGGTTTTCTTCTATGTATCGTAGGTATTGTTGCTGTTATGGGATACGGCTTTACGCTGAAGAAAAAAATGCGAGAAAACGGAGAATTATAAAGGCTAAATCACAACCTCAAGTAAGAAAAATGGTGCCGACTATCCTGAATTGGACAAGCTTGGCACCATTTTTTTATTACCAATTTCCACTGTTTAAATACTGCTGAAGAATTTCTTTATGTACACCCGGCCTTGCAACAAATACTGAAGTTTGAGGTGTAATCATCAAGGCTTCCCCTTTTAAATTAGTCGTTTTTCCTCCTACTTCATTGATTAAAATCATACCGCCACCGTAATCCCATGGAGCAAGTCGCAAACTTATATAAGCATCTAGGCGACCAGAAGCAACATAGGCCATTTCAAGCGCAGCAGAACCATACGATCTTGTTCCTCTCGCATCCTTTACTAATGGAGCAAGGTAACTAGGGTCAATACGCTTGTTACTCGTTACCCAAGTGGCATTGATGCCAATTATTGCATCTTTTACTTCACCCTTAGTCAATGGCTTCAGCTTCGTGTCATTCATGTATGCACCTTCACCACTAATCGTATGATACATTTCATCATGTACCACATCATAAATCATCCCGACTTTACCGACTCCCTCATGAAATACACCAATGGAAATGGCAAAATTTCTTTGTTGGTGAATAAAATTCATGGTGCCATCAATGGGATCAATCACCCAAATAATCCCACCTACATCCGCAAAATCATCACCAAAACCTTCTTCGCTTAAGATGCGATGTGATGGAAAATGGTCATGTATTTTACCAATAAGAAATTGCTCGGTTCCTTTGTCCATATCCGTGACAAGGTCATTGCGATGAGATTTTGTTGCAATGGTTAATTCTTCACTAAATGATGCTTTGATTCTCTCTCCAGCTTCCTTCACCCATGTGGTGGCTAATCTATGTATTTCATTCCAATTAGTCATTTTCATCCTCCACTCTTTATTAAGCGGTATAAAATACCATTAGCTTATCGAAAAAATAGCAATACTTCAAGTGAACAGCTTTAAAAAGCAATAAGCGAACTTAACTGCTTGCTGTTAAGTTCGCTTTAACATCTTTATTCATCACAACTTAAAATGCATTAAGCTTGAGAAGTTCCTGTCTGATTTTTTCAAGCTTTTTCTTTGTAGATTTTACTTCCTCTTCATCTTTCAGTTCTAAAGCTTCAAAAAGTGTTGCTAACTCATAATCCATCTCTAATCGCAATACTGCCGTTCTTTCTTTTTCAAATGTAGCCATTTTGATTGAATTAATTAGCTGCTTCATTAGACAGTGCACCCCTTTTCGTTTTAGTAATTTCACAAGAAAAGTTTTCTGATTATTTTTACTTTTATCATATGAAGCTTCTTTTCACAGTGCAACAAAATTGTACGTTTACCTATGAAGAAGATGATTTTACCCAATTGATTATTATTTTGGTGTACAAAATTGGTTCTCTCTCCCGGTTTTATGCTACAATATGCGACATAGTAAAACGGTTTAAGGAGTGTTTACATATGACATTTAATGGATTTAAGAAAGAAGATTTCGATGTTTTTACAATTGATGGTTTAGAAGAAAGAATGGAAGCCTTAATTGCAACAGTAAGACCCAAACTTGAAGCACTTGGAGAAACATTTTCCCCTTTTCTCTCTGCAGAAACAGGTGATGAAATGATTCCTCATGTGGCTAAGCATGCGAGAAGGACAAAAAATCCACCAAATGATACTTGGGTCGCTTTCGCCAATAATACAAGAGGCTATAAGATGCTTCCTCACTTTCAGATTGGTCTGTGGGAAACGCATGTATTTGTCTGGTTTGCCATTATTTATGAAGCACCGAATAAAGTTGAGATTGCTGAAAAATTGCAAACCAAAATAGATAAAATCTATGATGATATCCCACAAGACTTCGTTTGGTCATTAGATCACACGAAACCAGAAGTGATCAAACATAGCGACCTTACAAAGGATGAGCTAGAAAACATGTTTGTTCGACTACAGAATGTCAAAAAAGCAGAGTTACTCTGTGGTATAAATATGACAAAAGAAGAAGCAATTAAACTTTCTGCTTCTGAATTTATTACTTACACAGAGAGTGTTTTTAAAAAAGTTATACCCCTCTATAAATTGTAATAAACCTCTGTAAAGTTTAATCATTTTATAAAAAGAAAAAAGCAGTGAAGACTGGTTCAAACCGTCTCTTACTGCTTTTTCTTATTACATTTTAATTTTACTACTCTCATCTGCTTTTTTTGCCATTTGAACCGTGCGATAAGAAGAATACCCACTTATTTCTTCAAAATCATTACAAAGGTTTCTCTCTTGTGCTTTGCCCGGTACGATTTCTTTAAAACGACGATAAGCAGCCATGAAATCTTCACGTTGAATACCTTTTTCGTAAGCTTTTTCGACTGCTTGAAAAAAAGCAATCGCATCTATAATTTCTTCTGTTGACCAATCGCTTTCCATTGGATATTGATACTCCATATAAACACCTCTCACTTAGATTACATGCTGATTGTACGGGAGTTAACGAAGAAGAGCAAGCATATGCTAAATTTTAGAATCTAAAAAAACATAGACAAGTTTATTTAGTGGATATGCATATATCTTAGTATGGGAAGAATCCACTCAAATGAATCATTTCATACGGATAATTGAATCCTATAAAGATGATGGAGTGTTAACTATCTATCCTAACGAATGGAGTGCAAAGTTAGCGCAATAAAAATTTTTGTTTATCTTTCTATGCAGGAGGAAGGATAAATGCTATAATTCACTTGTTTGTTTGCAAAATTGATTGTTTAAAGAGGTGTGAATTTAATTGTCTCAAACAGAAACACCATTATTTAATGGACTTCTCTCCCACGCAAAACGCGAACCGATTCAATTTCATATTCCTGGACATAAAAAAGGAAGAGGGATGGATCCTGATTTCAGAAATTTCATTGGAGAAAATGCACTTTCTATTGACTTGATAAATATAGGTCCACTAGATGACCTGCATCGCCCATCAGGCATCATAAAAGAAGCACAAGACTTAGCAGCTGAAGCCTTTGGTGCTGACCATACGTTCTTTTCCGTACAAGGTACGAGTGGTGCTATTATGACGATGGTTATGGCTGTTTGTGGTCCTGGAGAAAAAATTATCGTACCAAGAAATGTGCACAAATCTGTCATGTCTGCCATTATCTTTGCTGGCGCAACCCCTATCTTTATCCACCCTGTCGTTGATAAAGAGTTAGGTATCTCACACGGTATTACAACTGATGCTGTTGAGAAAGCGTTAGAACAACATCCAGATGCCAAAGGGTTACTTGTTATTAACCCTACTTATTTTGGTATTGCCTGTGACTTAAAGGAAGTTGTTGATTTGGCCCATTCGTACGATATTCCTGTATTAGTAGATGAAGCACATGGTGTTCATATTCATTTTCATGATGAGCTTCCATTGTCTGCCATGCAAGCTGGTGCAGATTTAGCTGCTACGAGCGTCCATAAGCTAGGTGGTTCTATGACACAAAGCTCCATTCTTAACTTAAAGGGTACGAGAGTGTCAGCAAAAAGGGTACAGTCCATACTTAGCATGCTAACAACTACCTCTACCTCTTATTTACTTCTTGCCTCATTAGATGTTGCTAGAAAACGTTTAGCCACTGAAGGAAGAGCAATTATCGAGGAAACTATTGAGCTTGCTCAATATATGAGGAAAGAATTAAACGAAATTGAACATATTTATTGTGTAGGAAGAGAAATTCTTGGTACAAATGCAACCTTTAATTACGACCCTACAAAATTAATCATATCTGTGAAAGATTTAGGTATAAGTGGGTTTGATGTAGAAGTATGGTTAAGAGAGCATTACAATATCGAAGTTGAATTATCTGACCTATATAATATTCTCTGTATCATCACAGCTGGTGATGATAGAACTGATGCAGATAAGCTTATTCATGCCTTGAAAGAGCTATCTAAAGAAAGACACGGGAAAGCAGCGAAAGTAAACCCGCAAGTGTTATTACCCAATATTCCATTATTAGCACTATCTCCTAGAGATGCATTTTATGCTGATAGTGAACTTGTTCCTTTTGATGAATCAGAAGGTAGAATTATTGCTGAATTCATTATGGTATACCCACCAGGTATTCCTATCTTTACTCCTGGGGAGATTATTACAAAGGAAAACCTTAACTATATCAAAACAAATATGGAAGCCGGACTGCCAGTCCAGGGACCAGAAGATTATGATTTTAAATATATTCGAGTAATTAAAGAACATAAAGCGATAAAATAAAACTCGAGATAAAATGATAATTGGCTTAGTTTCACATTTCTATTGCGAATCAAATGACATATTTGATTCGCATTTTTTATGGAAAATTATTATGATAAGAACCCAATAAAAAATGCCATAGATTTAATCTATGGCATTTGCACTCTGTTTATTATAAAGATTAATAGTTTAATATATCATCTATTCTTCAATGTGCATCTTGCTATGCTCGTTTTTACATCCACATTGACCGTATAAAACTGTCACCTTTTCATCTTCAAAAACTTCAATAGTTTCGTCACATATTTGACAAACGATGGTACCCATTCTTTATCCATCCTTTCATCATTCATTGTAATCGTTTTCATCATATATATTATAATAATACATACTATTTAACTTATCAAGCCCTTTTTTTTAACTAATAACGATAAAATAAGACATACTAAATCACACAAAAGAAAAAGAAATCAGCACATTAACTGATTTCTTGTACCTTATTAACCTTGATTTATCTACAACCTTACTTATTTAATTCAAGCTTAAAAAATTGAATAAGTTCAGCTGTTTGTTCATTACTTTCAATTTGAAAAGCTTTTTGGAGGTAATGGCGATCATCAAGATCTTTTATATCGAGGAGAGTAGAACAACTCGTCTGCAAGCAAACCACAAGGGGTTTTGTAAAGAAAGGGACCGCAAAAATGGCAAAATCGTAGCGAGTAATAGAAGAAGAAAAGCCAACAAATCTGGCATGTACATCCTCTAAATCATCATACATTTGATTTAAAAACTTCATATCCACCCTCCTTTAAATAATTTGAATATTATTATAATTTATCTTTGATCTCTATGCAACATTTTCATTGTCACATATATTTCACTGGTGATAGAATAGATATAGTGTATACCCTAAGGATTTTTGAATGGAGGCTTTTTTAAATGAATGCATATGCATCGATTAAGCTAGTGCCTGCATCCAAGATTGACACAATTACAACAACTGAACTAAGAGGTTATTTCCAATATTATAAAGACATCACTGCGAAAACTGGAAATCAGGTGGATTGGGCCTATAGTCAAGCTGCTTTCCCATATGAGATCATTGATTCTAATGAGAAACAAGGGGAACAAATTACTCTCTATTCTGAAAATGAAAGATATCGTGCCATCCTTATTTCTATTCAAAAAGAAAAAATAATGGATAATGATGATACACCGAGGATTCAAACAAATATTTGCTTTACATTGCCTGAAGTAGCGACGTTCGGCGATAAAGGAAAAGCAAATGAATATTGCAAATTTCTCGCTAAAAAACTACAAGCCGAGCTTCATCTATTCAATGGACGAGTCATGTACTACTACAAAAGAAAACTACAATGAAAAAAATACTTCAGCTAGAGGGGTTATAATCTTCATGCGAAAACCAGTCATAATTACTTTAATCATTGCACTTATTTTCACATTCATCTCGCCTTTTATTTTTAGTAAATATCTCGAAGATGTACCAGAACCATTAGAACAATCATTTTTGTTTGGGGGGCCATTTCCATATGCCAAACAGAGCGTAACCGTTTCAGACGATACATCATCCTACCCGAAAGTAATAGAATTCACCTCACCCCTTGACGCTGAGACGAGTATCCAATGGGTTCCATTTCTTTTAAATATTTTAAGCTACTTTCTATTATTCTTCTCAATCTACTCCATTACTTCACGATTTATTAATGGGCGGGCAACAAGAAAAGAAAAAGAGGATCAGCCTTAAGCTGCCTCTTTTTCTTTTTGTATTTTGTTTGGATCTAGAAACTCATAGCCCTTCTCTTGTATGCCATTAATAATTCCTTTCAATGCTTCATTGGTCCATGAACGATCATGTGTTAATAGAATAGCTCCATTACTCAAATAAGGGTTCTCTACCATGATCTTTTCTAATGCATCTTTTGACTGGTAATCTACTTCCCAATCATACCCAAAAGTCCAATTCATTGGTATCATTTTCTCTTCTTTAGCAATTCTCAAGCTAGTGTCTGTATTCGCCCCAAACGGAGCTCTGAAAAACTGTGGTCTACTTCCAATGATCTCCTCGACTAAATCATTTAAAGAAATGATTTCCTCTCTTTGCTTATCTTCTGAAATCTCCGTTAAGTTCTCATGGTGATATGTATGGTTACCAATCTGGAAACCTAAATCAGCTATTTCTTTCAATGTCTTTTTACCTTCTTCACTTTGCAGGAAATGACCATTGACAAAAAAAATAGCAGGCACATTTTTTTCCCTTAATGTTTTTGCCATTTCCAATGCATACTTGTCCGGTGCATCATCAATCGTTAACAATACAACTTTATCATTAGCATCTTTTATCGGCTCAACCTTCCATGTTTTTTCATTAACGATATATGATGGTTGGACATCAACTTCTGCCAAATCTTCTTTCTCTTCAGTTACTTCTTCATCCTTTTCTTCTTCTTGTGCCGTTTCTTCCTCATGCTCTGTTTCTTCTATCGCTTCATCGCCTTTTGGCTCATTCGTTGTTTCTTTTTCTTCATTACCACATGCTGTAACAACTAAAACAAGACTAAGTAATAAAACGAAAAAACTGTTCTTCATCACATTCATTCCTCTCAAGTAATTCTTTTGTTAAAAGTTATCTTATTAGATCATCTATGTAGAACATAATGAAATAGAAAAATAAATATACGGTAATACTGATAGAAGTAGCTAATACTGTTCTCATTTTTGAATGTAATAAATGATTACCCAATACCATAGCAAAATAAACAAATATAAGCAGGATGATGACCTTCATACTTAATTTGTCATATCTTGATAACCATTCAACAAATGTATAACCACTCCATATGATTAACTGTAAAATAACGACCGTATATAGCCTCATACCCTCACCGTCCTGAAAATTTGCACTTTTATTTCTATCATTGTATGCATGCGAACAGAACGATATTTCCATTGTACCATACAACATATACCAAAAACTTCCGTATTATTTCCAATTAAGTGAAAAAAGTGCTAATTTCATGTAGAATTTTAGTCGTTGTGAGATCTGGGTTATCCTACATTATGAAAAATAACATAAGTCACTCTTATCAATAATCTGAATTTTTTTTGCATTCCGGGAATTTTATCTTAAACAGCCACTTTTATGCAAAAAAACTGCACCAGCAAATGTAGCAAACATTTGTGGTGCAGTTCATCATATAAACAGCTATTTGTAAAATAATTATTTTACAATATGAATAGGTGTACCTAGAGCAACCTCAGCTGCTTCCATTGTAATCTCACCTAAAGTTGGATGAGCATGAATAGTCATCGCAAGATCTTCTGCAGTCATTCCCGCTTCAATTGCTAATCCGAGCTCAGCAATCATATCAGATGCATTTGCACCAGCGATTTGCGCACCGATTACTAATCCATCTTCTTTACGCGTAATTAACTTCACATAACCATCTGTGCTATCAAGAGCCAATGCACGACCATTTGCAGCAAATGGGAACTTAGCAGCTGTATACTCAAGACCTTCCTCTTTTGCTTGGGCTTCTGAATAGCCTACAGTTGCAAGTTCAGGTTCTGAGAATACAACAGCAGGAATGCCAAGATAGTCAATTTCAGACGGTTCACCAGCAATTGCCTCAGCAGCAATTTTACCTTCATACGAAGCTTTATGTGCTAGTTGAGGTCCAGCCACAACATCACCAATAGCAAAAATGCTATTTACATTTGTACGACATTGTTTGTCAACTTCAATGACGCCTTTATCAGTCATTTTCACACCTACTTGCTCAAGGCCAAGTTCATCTGTGTTAGGACGACGACCAACCATAACAAATAAGTAATCAGCTTCTAAAACTTCTTCTTTACCTTTTACTTCATAAGTTACTTTTACACCATTTTCAGTTTCTTCAACTGACTTTGCAGATGCTTTAGTAATAATTTCTGCACCTTTTTTCTTTAAGTTCTTTTTCACAAGTGTTGTCATTTGTTTCTCAAAACCTAGAAGAATATCATCTGCACCTTCTAGAATAGTTACTTGAGAACCAAAGCTTGCGTATGCACCACCAAGCTCGACACCAATTACACCGCCGCCAATAACAGCGATTTTTTCTGGAATTTCCTCAAGCGCTAGCGCCCCTGTAGAATTTAATACACGTTTAGAATATTTAAATGCTGGTAGTTCAATTGGTCTTGAACCAGTTGCAATAATCGCATTTTTGAAAGTGTATGTTTGTGCGGAATTGTCATCCATTACACGTAACGTGTTGGCATCGACAAAATACGCTTCACCTTTAACAATGTCAATTTTGTTCCCTTTAAGTAAGCCTTGAATACCGCCTACTAACTTTTTCACTACGCCAGCTTTAAATTCTTGGACTTTAGAGAAATCAACTTTTACGTTTTCAGCTGTAATACCAATTGATTCTGATTCTTTAGCCGTTTCATAACGGTGACCAGCAGAGATCAATGCTTTAGATGGAATACATCCAACGTTTAAGCATACGCCCCCTACTTCACCTCTTTCTACGATTGTTACTTTTTGTCCTGTTTGTGCGGCACGAATGGCTGCCACATATCCTCCTGGACCTGAACCAATTACTATAGTATCTGTTTCAATTGGGAAATCTCCTACTACCATTTCTTACGCCTCCATTAGCAATAATTCTGGGTCATTTAGTAAACGCTTGATGTGATTTAGTGCATTTTGAGCAGTAGCGCCATCGATGATGCGGTGATCAAAGCTCAATGATAATGCTAGAACTGGTGCTGCGATAATTTCTCCATCTTTGACGATTGCTTTTTCAGCAATTCGACCGATACCTAAAATAGCTACTTCTGGTTGGTTAATAAGTGGTGTAAACCATTGACCACCAGCAGAGCCGATATTTGTTATCGTACAAGAAGCACCTTTCATTTCGCTTCCTGAAAGTTTTCCATCTCTTGCTTTTGTAGCTAATTCATTTATCTCATTTGACGTAGTGAATATGGATTTACGGTCAGCATCTTTAACCACTGGTACAAGTAACCCTCTATCAGTATCAGCAGCGATACCAATATTGTAATAATGCTTGTGAACGATTTCTCCCGCTTCTTCATCTAGAGAAGTGTTAAGGACTGGATATTCACGTAATGCACTTGTTAATGCTTTTACTACATAAGGTAAGAAGGTTAATTTAATTCCTTTTTCTGCGGCAACTTCTTTGAACTTCTTACGATGAGCAACTAATTTTGTTACATCGATTTCGTCCATTAATGTCACATGTGGAGCCGTTTGCTTCGTCTTAACCATTGCTTTAGCAATCGCTTTTCGAATACCACTCATTTTTTCACGTGTTTCAGGATAGCTTCCTTCAGGAATAGACTGAGTTTGGGATTTCTCCTCTTCCTTACTTTCAACCGAAGCGTCTTGTTGTTGAGGCTCAGTGTCAGCTTGTTGCTCATTTCCACCTTCTAAGAATAGATTAATATCCTCTTTTACCACACGTCCATTTTTTCCGCTACCGCTTACTTGTTGAATATCTACACCTTTTTCTCTTGCGTATTTACGTACTGAAGGCATAGCAATAACACGCTGATTAGAATCAGTGTTTGTTTCAGAGATGACTTTTCCTTCTTTTTTGTCTTCATCTTTAGGAGCTGTTTTCTCTTTTTCTACACTTTCTCCTTCTTCAGCAGTTCCTTGAACTTGAGATTCTGTTTCTTTCTTTTCCTCAGACTCTTCTTCTTCATGGTCACCTTTAAACTTTAAGTCTTCATAACCAGGTGCATCGAAGCTAATAAGTACTTGTCCAACAGTGGCTACGCTACCTTCTTCTACGTGAATCTCTTCTACTTTCCCTTTTACAGGAGAAGGTATTTCAACTACCGCTTTATCATTTTGAACTTCACAAAGAACATCATCTTCTTGAACTTCATCACCAGCTTTTACAAACCATTTGACGATTTCGCCTTCATGGATACCTTCACCGATATCAGGCAATCTAAATTGAAATGCCAATTAAATTCACCATCCTATTGTATCATAGTTATTAAAGAAATTAGGGGTCACGTTCCCTATTTTATTTAAAATTCAATTACTTTTTTTGCAGTTTGAATAATGTCTTTATAGTTCGGCAACCATACTGTTTCCGCTTGTGGAAAAGCAAACACAGTATCAGGTGCTGCTACACGTAATACAGGTGCCTCTAAGCTAAGAATCGCACGGTCGTTAATTTCAGCCACAACATTTGCTGCAACACCAGCTTGTTTTTGTGCTTCTTGCACAACAATTGCTCTGTTTGTTTTCTCAACTGAAGAAATAATTGTTTCAATATCAATTGGGCTAACTGTTCGAAGGTCAATCACTTCTGCTGAATGTCCTTCTTTTTCTAATTCGTCAGCCGCCTTTAAAGCTTCATGAACCATTGCACCATAAGTAATAATTGAAATGTCATTACCTTCACGTTTCACTTCAGCTTTACCTAGTGGAATTGTATATTCTTCTTCAGGTACTTCTTGGCGGAATGAACGATATAATTTCATATGCTCCAAGAAGATGACAGGATCATTATCTCGAATCGCAGAAATTAAAAGACCTTTTGCATCATATGGAGAAGAAGGAATAACGACCTTTAAACCGGGTTGTTGAGCCATCAATCCTTCTAAACTATCAGCATGCATTTCTGGTGTGTGTACACCGCCTCCAAATGGTGAACGAATAGTAACAGGGGCATTATATCTTCCTCCAGAACGATAGCGCATACGAGCAAGCTGTCCGGAAATACTATCCATTACTTCATAAACAAATCCAAAGAATTGAATTTCAGGAACTGGGCGATAGCCTTGTAAACCAAGTCCGACTGCAAGACCGCCAATTCCAGATTCCGCTAATGGTGTATCAAACACACGCTCTTCGCCGAATTCTTTTTGAAGACCTTCAGTAGCACGGAACACTCCACCGTTTACGCCTACGTCTTCTCCAAATACTAATACATTCGGGTCATTCTTAAGTTCTGTACGAAGTGCATCAGTGATTGCTTGGATCATTGTCATTTGCGCCATGGCTTACTTCGACTCCTTCTCTTTATAAATTTCATATTGTTCTTTAAGGTGATAAGGCATTTCTTCATACATAATATTAATTAAGTCAGTTACTTTTTGTTTTGGTGTGCTATCAGCTTCTTTAATAGCCACTTTTATATCTTCTTTTGCTTTTTCAATGACCTCGTTTTCCATATCTTCATTCCATAACTTCTTGCCTTCTAGGAATTTACGGAAGCGAACAAGTGGATCTTTCTTTTCCCATTCATTATCAAGATCACTTGTTCTGTAACGCGTCGGGTCATCGCCAGCCATTGTGTGAGGACCGTAACGATAAGTTAATGTCTCAATTAATGTTGGTCCTTCTCCATTAATAGCGCGCTCACGTGCTTCACTAACAGCAGCATAAACAGCTAGAGCATCCATACCATCAACTTGAATACCAGGAATTCCTGCAGCAACCGCTTTTTGTGCAATTGTTTTAGCAGCAGATTGCTTCTCTACAGGTGTTGAAATGGCAAAGCGATTGTTTTGAACAATGAAAATAGCAGGTGCTTTGAAGGCACCAGCAAAGTTAATTCCTTCATAGAAATCACCTTGTGAAGCTCCACCATCACCAGTATAAGTAATCGCTACTTTCTTTTCGCCACGTTTCTTAATTCCTAATGCTACTCCTGCAGTTTGAATGTATTGTGCACCAATAATAATTTGTGGTGCAATCACATGGACGTCCTCTGGGATGTTTCCACCTTCAAAATGACCTCTAGACCATAAGAATGCTTGAGCAAGCGGAAGGCCATGCCAAATGATTTGAGGGACATCTCTATATCCAGGTAAAATAAAATCTTCTTTCTCTAAAGCAAATTGTGAAGCCAGTTGAGATGCTTCTTGTCCAGCAGTTGGTGCATAAAAGCCCAGTCTACCTTGTCTATTTAAAGAAATGGAACGTTGGTCAAGAATACGTGTGTACACCATCCGTTTCATTAGTTCTTGTAATTGCTCATCTTTTAGATCTGGCATTGCTGATTCATTAACAACTTTACCTTCTTCATCTAAAATTTGCAGTGTTTCAAATTGATCTTCTACTTTTTCAAGTTGCTTCTTTACATCTAAACTAGCCTTTTTCGTTTTTGAAGCCATAAAAAGTCACCCTTTCTTATTTTAAAAACGCTTAATTGATTATCAAATGGAGAATATCACGTTTATATTTGTCTGATGACAACACATAGTATAGTTTTCCACAAATACCAACAAAAAAAACGTCTTTATTATTATAACTTCTTTTCTTCAAACTGTACTAGTTGTATCACAAAAATGAATGACACACTTTTCTTCGTTTGCATTTATTTTAATATAAGGTTTTTCATTCGTCAATTGTGAAAACCTTTATTTTTTTGGTTTTAAATCATTTCAAATAATAATAAATGAAAATTTAAAACTTTAACTGTCTTAATCTGTACTATATAAAAGAGAGGTTTTATCCATCTGTTATAATAAAGGTAATATTCATAAAAAGAGATATAATTAGACTATTTTCATTATTTTATAATCCGCTTTTTCGAAACTTTCCAGTATACTAGTCTGAATAAACTCTACCAAAATCTTTGAGCACATATTGATCTCCCTCACAAAAAACAGATTGTAACTTTTAAGTTTTATTAATCAAAAGATCACTTTTTTAAGGAAAATAATTATATAAACAAACAACGAGCAAATCCATATTATTGAATTTGCTCGTTACATATACTCTTTTAACGTATACTATTCTTTTTTCTCTTCCATTTCTATACCAGCATCTTTATAAAACGCAAGCTTCTTATCATTATATTCTTTCGTTTTCTCATTAAATGTTTCATTATTTTCTACAATCTTCTCATATGATTGATTAATTTTCTCAATTTGGGTTTCAAGCTGTTCTAATGTAACATCTTCTTTCTTAAATAGCTCATACAATTCGATGTCCATTTCAGTTGAATTCATATAATGATTATATAATTCACTGTGTACATCATAACGCTGCATCATAACATCGTATAATTCATCAGCTGACTTTTTTAAATCTTCATCTTCTATTTTATTTATTTGCTTCTCCGTTTTTTCGAACTCTTTTTGCGAAGCTTTAATGCTACCTTCTTCGTTTTTCATTAATTCTTGTCGTTCATTAACAAGTTCAATCGCCTCATTTGATAGTTCTTTAATTTGATCGAATTCTTTCATACTTAAAGCAATGATTTGATCATAAATTTCTTTTTCTTTTTTCTCAATTTCTACAAGAGGCTCCTGTTGATTTTTGAATTCTTGTTCAGCTTGCGCAACTTCCTCTAACGTATTGAGCATCTCTTCTTTTGGACTTTGACTACAACCACCTAGGAATATGATACTTGCGACCATTGTTAGTCCAATGAGTTTTACTTTCTTATACATCCTATCCCTCCACATAAATTTGTCTAGACCATTATGTATCTCTCTTTGCATAAACTTGTCTAATTATAAAAAAATTTGTCGTTTATCACTTCTACTATATCGATACTTTAAACATTTTACAATTATTAACTAGTACTATATATATTCTTGTTATTTTGAACTATGCTTTAGGCGCTGGCCCATACAATTTGCTTCTCATGGTCATAGCCTATACTAATCGTCCGCTAAGGATGAAAATGAAAAATGCTGGAGGTATAAACATATGTATGGATATGGATACGGTAATGCTGGTTGTGGAAACGGTTGTGGTGGAAGCGGATTTGCTTTAATTATCGTTCTCTTTATTTTATTGATTATCGTAGGGGCAGCTCTTTGGAACTAGTATTAGGAGGGTGTAGATCCTATCTACACCTTTACATACAGAATAAGTCAATGATTAGATTAACTTTTTCAATTTTGTTTGGTAAACTTATTTCATTACCTTTTCAATTGAAAAGATAGGGAACATAAGACATCCTTATTTCACTAAAACTTTTCAATAAATCTTAAAAAATACAAAAACATAATATTTACCTTTTCAAGGAGTGTTGAGATTTTGTTAACGATGAATGATATTGTCCGGGATGGTCATCCTGTGTTAAGGAAAGTAGCCGAAGATGTTATTTTACCAGCTTCTTTAGAGGACAAGAAACTATTAAACGATTTGATGATGTATGTACAAAATAGTCAAAACCCTGTCATTGCGGAGCAATATGGATTAAGGCCAGGAATAGGGTTAGCAGCTCCACAGATAAATGTATCAAAAAGAATGATTGCCGTTCATTGTTCGGATGAAAAAAACAACTTAATCAGTTACGCACTCTTCAACCCCAAAATTATTAGCCATTCAGTTGAGAAGGCATATTTAACAGCTGGTGAAGGCTGTCTTTCAGTGGATGAGGCGATTGAAGGGTTTGTTCCAAGGTATGCACGAGTTACAGTTAAAGGGTATAACATTGACAATGAGGAAGTTAAAATAAGATTAAAAGGCTTACCTGCTATTTGTTTTCAACATGAAATTGATCATTTAAACGGTGTGATGTTCTATGACCATATAAATCAACAAGACCCTTTCAAACCGATTGAAAATGCTATTGCGATAGAAAGAATGTAAAGTACTCGAGTTATGGAGGAGAGTATGATTACTCCCCTCCATTTTAATCTTTACCCAGGTCTTTCGTTATATTAATTCCAGCCTTCTTAAACCCTTCCATATCCCATCTTCATCTACATGTTCTGTCACCATATTTGCGACTTTTTTAACTTCTGGAAAAGCGTTTCCCATAGCAACACCGACACCACTGGCCTCAAGCATTTCAATATCATTTAAACCATCACCAAAAGCGTATACATCTTCCATACTGATGTTTAGTCTCTTAATCATCTCTTTTATCCCTTCTGCTTTTGTACCTCCAGTTGGGACAACGTCAGTAGATACACGATGCCATCTTACAAAGCCAAACTCGTCATAACCATCTAAATATAGGCTTTCATCCTCATGTTTACAGAAAACAAGTGCCTGATAAATCTCTTTCTTTTCATAGAAAATAGCATCTTCTTCAGGGTGTGGAAAATCTAGGCTATCCATACTTTCTTGAATATATGGGTGATGAGAAACAGATGACTTCATTGTCTCTTCATTTAAATAAACCATCGGATGACCATTTTTATGTGTATGTTTCTCTAATTGTCTTAACTGGACCTTATTTAATGGGTTTTTATAGATGACGTTTCCTTCAAAAACAACATATTGACCGTTAAAACTAACAAAAGACTCAATATCTAATTGCTCTCTAATATGCTTAAACATAAATGGAGCTCTTCCTGTAGCAATCGCTACATAAATGCCATTTTCCTGTAACTGCTTGACCGCTTTTTTCGTTGAATCAGGTATAACATTTTCTTTATTGAGCAAAGTCCCGTCTATATCAAAAAATACAATTTTCATTTTATAACTCCTTTTTCTACCTACATGATAAATGATTTCGGTTTATTACGATTTCCACCACTAAAACCTTATAACCTTCTTGTTTAATATGTCAAACAACTACAGTCAATAACATTTTTTACTAAAACTCTAACCGAAGGCTTTACTTTACAGACATATCGTATACAATAGGATTAAGGGAATTGAATCGAAGAGTGTTTAAAGTATGACAAATAGTAGTGAAAACGGATTTTGAGCCCTTCAAACTTGCGAAGGGCTCCTTCATTATTGTAAATTTATAATCAATACACTTAATTACATACATGACTTCAGAAATGAAATAGCAATTCGTAAAATAAAAAGTCACTGTTTTAGACATAAATAAGAATGGGCATGATGATGAAAGCCTCTAGACTGATTTAATTTTATTATACAATTAACGCTTTAACTAAGTAAATACATAAGATTGTGTTAAGAAATCCAACGATGTTAAGTATATAAGACAACTATTTGGCTTAGTCTATAAATTATTTAAACATACGATGTAAAGTCGAGTAAGTAATGCTAAACATTGATTCCTTAAAAAAGGTCTTTGTTACCTTGGTAGGTAACCATACTAAAAATAAATAATTAGTCAATGTATGAGCAGTCTTTTTTCCTTAATATACTTACATGTGACGATCTCTTATCCTATATCTCATGTTACTTTTTAAAAATATAGATAAAGACTACGGAATAAGGAGAGATACCCTATGTTATTTAAAGTTTACTATCAAGAGTCCGCGAAAGAAGTGCCTGTACGTGAGCACACAAAAACCGTGTATGTAGAAGGTAAAAATGAAAGGGACGTCCGAACTAAACTAAAAACGCGTCCAATCAATATTGAGTTTGTTACAGCAGTTGAAGGTGACTACTTAGCTTATGAGCAAGACCATCAAGATTTTAAAGTATTGGAGATTGAATAATTTATGAAATTTGTTAAAAATGACCAGACTGCTGTATTCGCTCTTGGTGGTCTTGGAGAGATCGGAAAAAATACGTATGCAGTACAATTCCAAGATGAGATTATCCTAATTGATGCGGGAATTAAATTTCCGGAAGATGAATTATTAGGGATTGACTATGTTATTCCTGATTACACTTATTTACAGAAGAATGAAGACAAGATTAAAGGTTTGTTTATTACGCACGGACACGAAGACCATATCGGCGGGATTCCGTATTTATTAAAAACGATAAATATCCCCATTTATGGTGGAAAACTAGCACTAGGCTTATTAAAAAATAAGCTTGAAGAACATGGTTTACTAAGACAGACGAAGTTATATGAGATTCAGGAAGATGATATCATTAAATTTAGAAAAACTTCTGTGACATTCTTTAGAACAACGCATAGTATCCCTGATTCTTATGGGATTGTTGTAAAAACTCCTCCAGGTCAAGTCGTTCATACTGGAGACTTTAAATTTGATTTTACGCCAGTTGGCGAACCTGCTAATTTAACTAAAATCGCTGAGATTGGTAAAGAAGGTGTCCTTTGCTTACTTTCAGATAGTACAAATAGTGAAATTCCTGAATTTACGATGTCTGAAAGAAAAGTCGGAGATAGCATTCAAGATATTTTCCGTAAAGTAGAGGGTAGAATTATCTTTGCTACCTTTGCTTCGAACATTCATCGTCTTCAGCAAGTAACAGAAGCAGCTGTAAGGAACGGAAGAAAGGTCGCAGTGTTCGGAAGAAGTATGGAAGCTGCAATTAATATTGGTCAAGAGCTTGGTTATATTACTGCACCAAAAGATACATTTATTGATGCACAGCAAATTAATCGTCTACCTGCTAACCAAGTCACTATCCTTTGTACGGGAAGTCAAGGCGAACCGATGGCAGCACTTTCAAGAATCGCAAATGGTACACATCGCCAAATACAGATTCACCCTGGTGATACTGTTGTCTTTTCTTCTTCACCAATACCTGGTAATACGATTAGTGTAAGTAGAACAATTGATCGTCTCTCACGCGCTGGTGCCGAAGTGATTTATGGTAAATTAAATAATATTCACACATCAGGACATGGTGGACAAGAAGAGCAAAAGCTTATGTTAAGATTAATTAAACCAAAGTTCTTCATGCCGATACACGGTGAATATCGCATGCAAAAAATGCACGCTGGCCTAGCTATAGATTGTGGTGTGAATGAAGAAGATATTTTCATCATGGACAATGGTGATGTGCTAGCCCTCAGTGATCAGACTGCTCAAGTTGCAGGGAAAATCCCATCAGGTAATGTGTATATCGATGGTAATGGTATTGGCGATATAGGAAATATTGTTCTACGTGACCGCCGCATTCTATCAGAAGAAGGACTAGTTGTGGTTGTTGTTAGTATTAACATGAAAGAGTTTAAGATTTCTGCTGGCCCAGACTTAATTTCCAGAGGATTTGTATACATGAGAGAATCTGGAGACCTTATCAATGATGCACAATCCTTAATCGCTAAACATTTAAATAAAGTGATGGAAAGAAAAACAACACAATGGTCTGAGATTAAAAATGAAATTACAGATACACTTGCTCCGTTCTTATATGAAAAAACAAAACGCCGTCCAATGATACTACCTATCATTATGGAAGTATGATAAAAAGCATTCGAGTTTACCTCGAATGCTTTTTTTTAGCTTAACATCTTTTTTTCTAAACGATTAATATCATTATCTGCCCCAATAACAATAAGTACATCTTTATATTGTATAATTTCCGTAGCTTGTGGCGAGACAATAATACTTGACCTGCGTTTGATTGCTACTATATTCACACCATACTTCGCTCTTATATCCAAATCAATAATCGAATGGCCGCCAATTCTTTCATTTGCTTCAATTTCAACGATGCTATGCTCATCAGATAACTCTAAATAATCAAGTATACTATTGGAGGCTAACTTATGAGCAATCCTAATCCCCATATCTCTTTCAGGGTGCACAATGACGTCTGCCCCTATTTTACTTAATACTTTGCCATGATAATCATTTTGAGCTTTAACAGTTACTTTTTTAACGCCATTTTCTTTTAACATTAATGTTGTCAGTATACTTGCTTGAATATCGTCTCCTATGGCTACAATTACGTGATCAAAGTTACGTAAACCCAAACTTTTAATAACAGCATCATCTGTTGTATCACCTACTACTGCGTGAGAGGCAATAATTGAAAACTCATTCACTCTTGCCTCATTCGAATCAATGGCCATTACTTCCATCCCTTGTTCCGTTAGCTCTTTACAAATACTACCACCAAATCTACCTAGACCAATGACAACAAAGTTTTTTCTCATAAGTAAACCTCCGAATTATCACCTATTAACGAACATTATTCTACCACATTTATGAATGGAAAAGCCATAAATGTAGTGATTCATTTTATCTTTTCGATTTCAATAAAAAAAGCTGAGATTTATGAATCTCAGCTTTTAAGCTACCCTTTATTCAGCTTTCTCCATTTCATCCAACACACGATTAACGCGCTTTGTTAACATTTTCATTCCGCTACCACCCGCTTGGAAGTGACGAAGAACACCCTCTTTATCAAATACATAATAAGCAGGGACATATTGATTTTCAAAGGCATCATTCAATTTATGTTCACTATCAACATAAATTGGTTGTGTGATATCGTGTTCTGCAGCCACTTTCTTGATTTCTTCTAAATCTAGATCATCTTCAGACCTTGGCATATGAACAGCAATCACATTTAACTTTCCATTATATTCATCTCTAAATTGATTCACTTGAGGCATGGCTTCTTTACATAGATGACAACTGATAGACCAAAAATGAATAAGTGTTGGCTTTTCACCAATAAGCTCCTCTTTTGTCACTTGTCCATTTAACCATTCTGTTGCTCCCGTTAATTCAGGCATTGGCGCACGTAATTTCATATAGTCAATCTCCCTTCATGAATATATAACTCTGAAGAAAAGAGACCTAACAAACGAATGTTAGGCCTCTTTTCTTATGTAACCCAACAATGGGTTTATAAGACTCTAAATGAATTATAGAGTTTTTTGACCTGGTTTCCAGTTAGCTGGGCAAAGGCCACCCGTTTGAAGTGCTTGAAGCACACGTAGGGTTTCATCAACGTCACGGCCAATGTTGTTATGGTTTACTACTGAATACATTAACTCTCCTTCAGGGTTAATGATATATAGCCCACGAAGTGCTACACCTTCTTCTTCAATTAAGACACCATAGTCACGTGATACAACATGGTTTGTATCCGCAGCTAATGGATAGTTAAGATCACCAAGTCCATTTTCTTTACGATCAGTATTAATCCATGCTAAATGAGTGTGAATAGTATCTGTTGATACACCAATTACTTCTGCATCAAGATCTTCGAATTCATCATAGCGATCTGACATTGCAGTAATTTCAGTTGGGCAAACAAAAGTGAAATCCATTGGATAGAAGAAAAGAACTGTCCATTTATCATTCTTCATATTTTCTTCAAGACTTACTTTACCAAATTCCTTATTAGCCAATACAGCGTCCATTTCAAATCTTGGTGCTTGTTTTCCTACCATACGTTCTGCCATGATTAATTCCCTCCAGTAATTATGTACTAAACAAGAATTGATATGTATATTCTCATTTGCAACTTGTTCATCGATAATAATTATACATTTCTTATTGATAATAGTCAAGGTAAATTAAAATGAATTTAAATTAGGATTTATTCTAAATTATTCAATTTATTATCTATATTATTATATTATCAAAAAGAGCTAGGCGATGAAAATAATTGAGCGTGCGCTCGATTGATGTGAAATGATTACGCCCTATTCCCTTTATAATTCAAGTAATCACCGATATAGTTAATCGCTAAATTAATTGCTCCCTCATCCGGCTTAAGACGTGCATGGTGTAAACCAAAAGGAGAATTAACTCCTAGCCAAAACATAAAACCGGGAATTTCACGTAGCATATAACCAAAGTCCTCACCAGTCATCGCTTCTTTACAAATAAATAGGTTTGCTTCATTATGGCCTTCTGTGAATTGCATGAGATCGGCGGTTAACACTTCATCATTGTATACTTGATAATAATTACTTCCATAATCGATTGTTGTTTGACATTCATAGCCCACTTCTACTCCTTGTACAAGCGCCTCAATTCTTTGTTTTACTCTGTTCATCGATGTTGGTGAGAGCGTTCTGATCGTTCCCTCTATTCTTGCATTTTCAGCAATAATATTTTGTACTGTACCACCAGTGATTTTTCCTACTGTTACAACAGCACTATCAAGAGGGTCAATGTTTCTTGAAACAATGGTCTGAAGTTGATTAACTAAAGAGCATGCTGCTACGACCATATCTATTGTTTGAT
Organism: Cytobacillus sp. FSL R5-0569; assembly: GCF_038007265.1. Taxonomy (NCBI): domain Bacteria; kingdom Bacillati; phylum Bacillota; class Bacilli; order Caryophanales; family Bacillaceae; genus Cytobacillus; species Cytobacillus sp. FSL R5-0569. The sequence continues at coordinate 1,760,160 of NZ_JBBOWW010000001.1, read as the reverse complement.
GAGGATACGCTGCATGGCCACCTTTGCCTTTTAAATCGATAAACAATTCTGACGTATTAGCAAACAACAGTCCTTCTTTCACAGCGATTGTACCAACAGGGTATTCTGGTGCAATATGCAAAGCGAAAATCATGTCAGGTTTCCATTGTTGAAATTCTGCTGATTCTAATAACGGCTTGGCTCCACCTGGTCCTTCTTCAGCAGGTTGAAAAATAAATACCATATCATCATTAATTGGATGATTGACGATATTAGTTATTACACCAAGTGCGATTGCCATATGAAAGTCGTGACCACAGGCATGCATATTTCCTTTATGCGTAGATTGGAAAGGATAGTCTGTTTCTTCATCAATTGGCAGACCATCTATATCTGCCCTGTAACCAATCGTTTTGGACGGATTCAAGCCCTTAATCCTTAAGATAATACCAGTTCTCCACGTTTTTACTTCCATTCGCGTTTGATCCAATGAGGCAATATATTCTAATAAATATTTCTGTGTTTTCACTTCTTGAAATCCTAGTTCCGGTATTTTATGCAAGTCTCGGCGTATTCTCACAAATAGATTATCAATCAACTACCATTCTCCTCCATATACAAAAGCGTGGAAATAAACTTCCACGCTTTTTCTATATTCATTTTACCTTATGATTAAAGTTGACGAAGTTCTTGCTTAATTTCTGTTTTTGATTTTGTTTTTTCATCAATTTGTTTGATGACCTTTGCTGGTGTACCAGCTACAACTGTATTAGGTGCTACATCATCAATGACAATTGCACCCGCTGCAACAACAGCACCTTTACCAACTGTTACGCCTTCTAAAATAACTGCATTTGCCCCAATTACTACGTCATCCTCAACAATAACTGGTTTTGCAGAAGGGGGTTCAATCACACCTGCTAATACGGAACCTGCACCAATGTGGCAGTTTTTACCGACAGTTGCTCGTCCACCAAGAACAACATTCATATCGATCATTGTTCCTTCTCCGATAGCAGCACCGATATTAATAGAAGCACCCATCATAATGACCACATTGTCGCCAATTTCAACTTGATCACGAATGATTGCACCTGGTTCAATACGTGCTTTAATGTTTTTCATATCTAATAATGGAATAGCAGAATTACGGCGATCATTTTCGATTACATAATCTTCAATTTTCGCTTCATTATTCTTAATTGCTTGTTCAATTTCAGCCCATTCACCAAAAACAACACCGCTTTGACCATTCAGAAAAGATTGACTTGAGCTACCAAAATCGATATTCTCTAAATCACCTTTAATATAGACTTTTACAGGTGTAGATTTTGTACTATTTTGAATAAAAGAAATGATTTCATTTGCATCCATCATTTTCATTGTAATTCCTCCTTTGATGTTCATATATGTATAAACTAACTAGAATTAATTTAACAAACTAACGCATTGAAAACAAGTGATATTATCATTTTTGTTCTTCAGCTATATGTTGCTTAATTAATTCGACAAATGCTTGTACTTGCTTCAGCTCAAAAGCTGATTCATATCCAAGTAACCATGTATCACGACTAATAGGTTGTTCGTTTTCATCCTCTAGGGGACTAATAAATATATTTTTCTCCATCCCCGTTAATGTAATGGCAGGTAATATCGCATAACCTATCCCGTTTAAGGTCATTTGTTTACAGGTCTCAATTTGATCGACTACAATCGTCCTTTTCGGTGGTGTCTTAAATTTCCTTAGCCACCAGTCTTGTATCTCTTGATAATAATTTGAATCACTTTTGAATTGAATAAAGGGCCGATCGGTTTCTAATATTTGATTTGTATCCTTAATCTCTGTATCAACAAGATACAGACTATCTTTAAATAAAGGTATCTTAACACCTTTCCAATCTGGTGTACCGCGAATAATCCCAATATGTACATCGTCATCATAAAGTGACCTTAAAATTTCACTACTCCAGCCTGTAATCAAGGATATTTTCGCTTGAGGATAGGTATTAACAAATTTCTTTAATACTTGAGGTAACCAATTTTGCCCGACAATGGAAGCTACAGCAATTTTCAATGTCCCGTATACTTCAGTATTTAAAGACTGAATCGATTCTTTTACCTTTTCCTCAGCTATCACGACCTCATTTACAAACTTGATGACCATTTCACCTGCTGGTGTTAAGGACAATCCCTTTTGAGATCGTACGAATAATCTACTTCCCCATTCTTTCTCGATATTTTGTAACCTTTGAGAAAGAGCTGGTTGTGATACAAACAAACGTTCAGCTGCTTTACGCATATTCATTTCTTGTGCAAGTACACTTAACATATGGAATTCCGATAGAGAAGCCACTTTTGACGTTCACCACCTCTAAAACTCACACCACTCACCTTCACATTCGGGCAAGTGGGGGAATAATCTTGACAGACGGAAGCTCCCAATATCTTTTGGGAGCTCTTTAGTCCTTCTTCTTTTTGCTATGCAATGCTTTTTGCAGTTGAACTAATAAGGATCTACGGGTAAGAATACCTTCAAAGTACCCTTCATCATCTTCAACACAAATAAATGGATGATCGACTAATAGTCCTGTGGCATTTCTAAGAGAAGTATTAATATTTAGGCGTGGTATATCATGATTCATAAATTCTTCTACACGCTTTTCTTCCAATTGATCGAATTCAATTCTCTGTAACCCAAGAATAGATTCCATAATCATTGGAGTGCTAATCAATCCATGGAGCTTATAGTGAGGATCTAAGACAGGAATAGCTGTGTAACCACTTTTCGTCAAAACTAAAAGGGTGTGCTCTAAATTATTGCCGATTTGAACATGTGCCACTCGCTCTGAAGGAATGAGCAAGTCTTTAATATCAATTTCTAAAAACTCTTCACTGTGGAGACTGATCATAATTTGAAAACTCCTCAAACTTTAATGATTTGTATTCAATTATGATTTTATCATAGTTTCCTCATATCTGCCTTATATTTACCCCATAAACCTATCCTTTACTTGTATGAATATTTCTACTACGATATTGACAGTAAGGACAATGAAAAATCAAGTTTTGGTTTGATTGCGCAGTAAGTGTTTTATCCATCTTCGCTCTTCTATCACAGTTTGGACAAATAACCTCTGGTACCATATCAACATCACCTCTTTTATAGAATGACCGAAGAACGATGAAATTATTTAGCCGATGGGAATGAAGAAGACAAATCCTTATTTAACTCGATAACATGTTTTACTCTCTAAATATAATTTATCTGTTGCTTCATTCATTTATTAGCCCCTCATTGTATTTTGGAGGATTGAATATCATCTTGAATGTTCGCTTTTTTGTATCCCTACGTAAGCAAGAGCAGGTGGTGTGGTGATAAGTTTTGCCTTCCTTACCCGTAATTTTTATATCAAATAAAAAAAAGAGACCATTTAGTTGGTCTCTCCGCTTATAAGGGTATGATTACTGAATGAGCTCGAACACTTCAATTGTTATCATATCAACATTATCAAATTGATAACGTTTAGGCTTCTCTTTGTCATTGTAAACTTCCAATTCGAATGTTTCGTTTTTCGGATGATAAGTAACTTGGCATTTTCTTTCACCATTCACCTCAAAAAATCTCTGTGTGGGTTCTGAGCCAGTTGCCTGCTCTTGTAAATTCTTTAATCTAGTCAATATGCCTTGTAATTGTGACAATTGTTTATCTCCTTTCCAAAACAACCCTTTAACTTAAGGTTTCTCTCTAGGCATGTTTTTATCCTACTTCTAAAAAAGCGGTTACTAAACCGTTTTTTTCACATGCCAATATTAACAGGATAATTAATATGGTATGATTACACAAGTAAAAGAATAAAAAAAGTCCAGATTTTTTCAAAGTTCGACTTTTCAGGAGGAATGATTGTACGTGAAATCAATTACTATTTATACACAACCAGAATGCCCACCGTGTGAAATTACTAAAATGTTTTTAAAAGACTACGGATTTTCTTTTGAACAAAAAGATATTAAAAAAGACCCTAAAGCAATGAAAGAACTAACACAAACATATCATTCCTACTCAACCCCAACGGTCGTTATCGAAAACGAAGTGATTAGCGGATTTAATTTAGAAAAGCTAAAAGAATTATTAGATATAGAAGAATAATCAATGAATAAAAAAGGCTTCCAGGTCAAAAGAGGAAGCCTTTTTAGACGAAATTATCGAAAAACGTAAAAGATTGTAATGGCTGCTAAGGCAACAAAAAAAACAACATAGACGACAAGGATAGGATTGAATAAATAAGGTCTTTTCTTCACCTCATCGGGGATGTCTGCATCCAGTTCCTTATTCGTTGATGCTTTTTCCTTTAATATAGATGAAGTGGATATCAATGACCAAACGATGAGAACTAAACAAATAACTATTAAAGCAATTAACCAGCCGCTCACCCTATTTCACTCCTTTACATAATACGTTCTAGTAAAGATAGGATGTGCGCTAAAGTATGAATTATGCTGGTTGATATTGCCTTTACCTATAATAGCCCGTCTCTCTCATATAAAAAATCATAGGAAAGATCTGCGAATAAATACTCTGTTGCTGTTAACGGAAAAGAAAAAGTTCTAATTGTTTCTCCCGTCTCAATATCTGTATACAAATCTGACAATAAACCTTTTTTATTACTTTTCATTCTCATTATATGCTCTAAAAAATATGGTCTCCAGCTCCAATTTTTATGCAGGTATTCATCTTGTTGTATCCAATTCTTATTTTTCTTAAAAATATTTGGTGTTTGTTGAAAACCATCTTCATTACAAATATATAACCTAAAGGCAACATGATCTAACTTCGTTGCTAGTTTTGTCAGGAATGGCACATAAGATTCATATACATGGTTTTTCTGTAAGTATTCTGTCATCGTTTCGTTAAACTTTTCAGTTATCGTGTGTAATGAGTGCAATTTTTTCTTTTCATAGGTGATAAATTGATGACATTTTTCTTTTAATTTTTCCTTCAAGATATCTCGATCAACAAATACACTTCCAGCTTTATGTAAATAGTCTCCTTGGTAATATCTCCCACCATTTCTCCAAGCAAACTGTAACTGAAAATCCATATCAATATTTTCAAATAATAATGTTGCACCAATCTTTCTGGCTAACATCGATAGAGAATAAAGAATTTCTTGATAATGATGATTATTTGATGAAGAACGTAAAGCTTTTAAATCAATTCTTAAAATATTTGGTGCTAACTTCCCAATCTGCTCTAAATTATTATTCGCTTCTCCTAAATTATCGATGGCAATTTTAATGCCATATGTACGATAATAACTAATGAAATGATCCAAATAGTCAAAATCATCATCGATAGGTGTTCTTTTCGTCATACTGATGACAATTCGATCTAACGCAATACCTTGATCCTCATATTGTTTTAAAATATTCAGTAGATGCTCACTATCTTGATTTAATAGCAAATCAACATTTCGATTAATATATATCATTACATCATCTTTCATTTGAATAGCATGCTCTAACGCTTTTTCCAGCAAAATATCATCGACTTTATTACGATATTCTTCTGGTATGGAATCGTCAGCTAAAAATGACTTCAAATCAATCTCATTATTTTCAGTTATAAACTTACCAATCACTTCATAACCGATAATTCTATGCTCATCCGCACTAAATATCGGAAAAAAATACGGCATAATATGTTTGCTGTCTTGTAAGATTTCTAATGGTTCCATAAAGTGGCACTCCCATTTATCTGAACTTTTAATACGATATCCCATTATATCATATTCTCCCCTACATATTGCCAATAGGTCGAAAATTAAAATTATATATATGTGTGTAAAAACTATTAACCTATACACCCTTACAATTTTTTCTAGTTAATTATTACAAATTGTTATCAATGATTGGAAATATTGGTCTTTGCTGTTTTTTCGTTCATATATTTGATAGTATGAGAGAGTATATTAAAGAGATTGGTTGGTATAATGTAATGGCAGATAAAATGACTCGGAGAAGTTTTTTTAAAAAAAGTATGGGATCTTTCGTAGCTCTAGCCGCTATCGGTACTGGTGGCTTTTTTTATGCACGTGATATTGAGCCGAAATATTTACAAGTAATTCATCATAACATCATCAAACCTCAATTACCCCACTCTTTTCATAATTTAAAAGTTGTACAATTCAGTGATACACATTTAGGCTTTCATTATGACTTAAATGAACTCAAAAAATTAATGAATAAAATTAACTCATTCCAGCCTGATTTAATTTTCTTCACTGGAGATTTAATGGACAAACCTAATGAGTATCCTTACATCAATCAAATTAGTCCCATATTATCAAAACTTCATGCATCGATTGGTAAATTTGCTATCTATGGCAATCATGATCACGGTGGATATGGTTCTGATATTTACAGAGAGATAATGGAAGAGTCGGGATTTGAGGTTTTACTTAACGAGAGTAAAAAAGTAACCATTAATAATGAGAGCATATATATTTCAGGCATTGATGATGCGATGCTCGGTAAACCAAATTTCCAAACTACTTTTGCGGACATACCTAATGACGGGTATCATATATTTCTATCACATGCCCCTGACTTAGCTGATGAAGCAAGTCAATATCATGTAGACTTTCAATTTAGCGGCCATAGTCACGGTGGACAAATTCAAATCCCCTTCATTGGTGCACTGGTAAAGCCACCCTTTGGAGAAGTTTATTATGAAGGTTTTTATGATGTAGGGGATGAAAAACCACTTAAATTATACGTTAATAGAGGAATTGGGACAACAAGACTACCTTTTCGTTTTCTCTGTCGGCCCGAACTAACAATCTTTACTTTGAAAAGTCAATAACATCGTTTTTTTTATTATATTGGGTGAGTTATTCATTAAAATGAAAGCTCACCTTAAAAATAATCCACCACATTCCTATTCATTTAAAAAAATGTATGTTACAACTTCTCCTATCATATATATATGGTACCCTTCTCTAGAAAGGATGGATCGGAAATGTATCATATTGTTCAACCTGGAGAATCGATGCAGCTGATTGCCGCAAATTACCGTATACCCTATCACCAATTACTATTAGCAAACCCTGCTATTGTTAATCCATCAGTTATTTATATCGGGCAACAAATAATAATTCCTGGACTCCCTAATTCATCAGATATTCCCTATTCTATTGTTGTATCCAAAGAAAAAAGAACGCTTTCCTTATACAAAAACAGACAATTAGTGAAAACATATCCGATTGCAGTTGGTAAGATGTTAACAACTACACCTGTAGGTCAATTCGTTATCGTTAACCGTGAACCAAACCCTGGAGGTCCTTTTGGGGCATTATGGCTATCACTCTCTAAGAAGGGATACGGCATTCACGGCACAAACGACCCGAGTTCAATAGGTAAAGCTGTTTCGAAAGGATGTATTAGAATGCATAATAGTGATGTGCTTGAATTAGCTAGTTTAGTTCCCAATGGAACCTCAGTCGTTATTACTTAATAAATTATAGCGTATTTGAACTTACCCTTTTGTATTTCCTTAAAAAGGGGTATAATGTATACTAATAATTTAATTTTTTCTAAAATATGAAAGGAGTACTTCAATTGAACTCTGCAAGCAATGAGCACCACCCTCAGTTAAAACCAACGGTAGAAAACCTCTCACAAGCAATCTTCACCGTTAACCGTCACGCCAAAACGGCTCCAAATCCGAAGTTTTTATATAAAGTGAAACATGATTCGCTACAAAAACTTCTGAAGGAGGGTAAAGCAAAAAAGATTGGTCTACATTATTCACGAAACCCAAAAAATAGCCAACAACAATCAGACGTATTAATTAAGTGTGGTGCCTACACCTTTCACTTACCACCTTCAAAAATGGATTTTACAGCGTTGCCCCATTTAGGAAACCTGGACTCGTCAGTAAGAAATCCACGCTCCTCTATTTCTTTAAGCCAAGCCAAAAAGCTACTCATGACTTATACCGGTTTAAAAGAAGGCCAACATCATCCAAATAATCGTAAATCAAATAAATATGAAAAACCTGTATTTAAAAAACTAGGGGAATCCTACTTCTAAAATAGTACCTTACCTTTTTAAATAAAAATGAAGTGATTGAAGTCTAGTTTATTCTACCTAAACAAAGCTATACACCAAAAAAACCCGAACCAATTGGCACTCTCCCGTAAGTATTCAGATATCTTAACCTGTCTACTTACGTGAGGTCACAGCAAATGGTTCGGTTTTTATATTGGAGAAAATCCAATTCTACTAGAGATAAAAATGGAATCTAATTAAATTCTAAGCTTAAACAAACAAGTAAATGAGAAAATGCCAAGCAATAATGTGCACCTGTCACTTTATTTACAATAACTCTAAAATGACGTTTACAAGGTTTTGGATATCAGGCTTACTTACTTGTGCATCTGCACCAACCTTCTTTCCCTGATGTAGAAGATCTTCCGTAATAAGCGATGAAAAAATAACTACAGGTGTGGATTGCCGTTTACTATCTTGCTTAATATATTTTGTCAGAAAATGACCATTCATTAATGGCATTTCAATATCAGTAATAACAAGATCGACTTTATTTTTATCAGATGCTAAATGGTTATAACATTCTTCTCCATTTTCAAAGAAAAGTAACTGCTGAAAGCCAGCCTTATTTAATGTTTCTTTTAATATACTGCGTAGCATTGGGGAATCTTCAGCAATAACAATTCTCGCATTCTTTTTATCACCAGCAATATCCGCTTGTAAATCATCTTTGGAGAAACCAATATTGGGATTGATATCAGTCAGGATTTTTTCAAAATCAAGCATTAGAATCATATTTTCTGATTGTTTTACTACGCCAAGTGTATAACTATTATCATTATTATAAATATCATCAGGTTTTTCAATTTGATCCCATGACAGACGATGAATCTGCCTTACTTCATCTACGTGAAATATTACCTTTTGCTTATTAAACTCTACAATGAGAAAACTACTGTCATCTTTAACAATTTGTGTATACGAGTCTTGATTGGAAACCAATGCATTTCTTAAGCTAATAACGGGCAAAACTTCACCTCTTAGTTGTGTAATCCCTAAAATAAATGGATGGGCATGTGGAATAGGCGTAATCGCCAATGGTGCAACAATTTCTTTCACCTTATAAACATTCATTCCATAATGTTGATTATTTACTTTGAATTCAATTATTTCTAGTTCATTCATGCCGCTTTCTACAACTGATTGTCTCTCTGAAATCATATAAACGTCTTCCTCTCAATCTTTTTCTTACCCTTAGCTTATATCGGCTAAAAACAATAAGTATAGATAAGAAGAAGTAGATTTTTAGTTCTCTTCAGGCTTAATCCTATTTAAGAAGAATAATCCCACTAGCGTTAAGACGATTAAGGAGCCCATCCCAAACCTACTAGCTATACTACCGTGAGAAGCAAGCAGATACGTAATCGTTCCGAAAATAAACGGGCCAATAATCGATGAGACTTTGCCGGAAAACGCGAATAATCCAAAAAACTGGCCTCTCTTATCTTCTGGTGTAAGATCGACAATATAAGTTCTCGATGTTACCCACATGGATCCTAGAGCGATTCCAAACATACTACCAGCTATCCAGAACATCCAGGCATTAACGGCAAAAGTACCGATTATTAAAGCAACTAATAGGAGCAGACTCACATATCTAATGGCCCGATAAGCACCAACTGATTTGGTAATATAACCGAAAATAAAAGAGCCAATAATACTTGATACAGTTGAAACTAAATACAGTAGGATAAATTCTCCTGCAGAAAAGCCAACAATGGTGCTCGCATAAGGTGCCATCATTGCGATTGTTGTTGCTAAGGCATCATTTAAGAAAAAGTAAGCAATCATAAATGTAAAAATTACCCGATGTGATTTTATTTCTTTAAAAGTTTTATAAATCTCCTTATATCCTGACAAGAAAGAAGCTTTGTTTTCGACCTGTACTTTTTTCGGATTATCTTTTATAAAAAAGAATAAAGGTAATGAAAATAATAAAAATAAAATGGCAGTTGGAATAAAAGCATGATGGAAATCACTGTTTCCTACATATAAATATACAGTTAACCCTAGTAATGTACCTAAATATCCTATAGCAACACCAAATCCAGATATAAGAGGAACATCTTCTTTTTTCCCTAAATCAGCTATCATCGTGTCATAGAAAACAAGACTTGAATGAAAGAAAAACTTCGCTATAATAAATGAGACTATTACGAGGGCTAAATACAAAGGAACACCCATGATGGTACTTGTCAAATTTACCTCTGCAAATATGCCCATTAAAATGGTAAAGCTTACAGATAACAAGGTAAAGATAACGATATATTTTTTCTTTCTCCCTGTTCTGTCAATGAGGACACCAAACAATGGGCTAAAAATCACCAATAAAAAACTGGCTATTGAATTCGCGTAAGCAATAAAAGTATTCGCTAATTGTTCTTGTACTTCATTATTCCCGATAATTTCCTGCATATAAAATGGCCAAAAAATGGTATTAATATTGGAGGAAAAAATCGTATTGGCAAAATCATATAATGCCCATGAAATAATGGGTAAGGTTAAATATGCCTTCCACGATTGATTTCCTTTTTTCTTTTTTAATCCTCTTTCTATTTCCACTCTCATTCTCCCCTCTACATTTGCAAATTAAAATTAGGTAATTTTTTCTTTCATCATACCATTTTTTAGAATTTATTTTATCTCTTTTTTCTAAAACCTTATTTATTAGCAGTTAAGAAATTGTAAATAAAGCTACATAAGAAAAAGGTTTATCCTATAGGAAAACTTTTGTACAATAAAGAGATAAAACCATGTATTCGGAAAAGAATCAATGTAGAAAGACAACAAAATCATTTAAAATAAATCTTTTTTCGCAAATGGTTTGTATAACTACACTACATATAAATATGTTTGAACCGTTCTCATTATTTTTAATTTGAGGTGAATCCATTGGAACATTTAGTTAATCCAAAAGTTAAATCCATTGAAATTTCGGGTATTAGAAAATTCTTTAATATGGTCTCAGATACAAAAGATATGATTTCTTTGACTATCGGACAACCTGATTTTTCCACACCCACACATGTAAAAGAAGCAGCTAAATTAGCGATTGATGAAGATTATACATCGTATACACATAATGCGGGCGATTTGAAATTAAGAGCAGCAGCAACTAATTTTGTTAAAGAAAAATATCAGTTAGATTATGATGAATCAACTGAAGTGATTGTTACTTCAGGAGCTAGTGAAGCAATAGATATTACTTTAAGAACAATATTAGATGAAAATTGTGAGGTTATTCTTCCTGGCCCGGTTTATCCCGGCTATGAGCCTATTATTCGCCTCTGCGGGGCAACACCCGTCTATGCAGATATAACAAAAAATCAATTCAAAATGACAGCAAGCGTCATACTTCCTCTTATCAATGAAAACACAAGAGCAATTATTTTACCTTACCCATCAAATCCAACTGGTGTCAGTTTATCTAAAGGTGAAATCGAAGAGATTGCGCATCTAATAAGAGGAAAAGATATTTTTATTGTTGCAGATGAAATTTATAGTGAGTTAAGCTTTGATTCGCAACATTTCTCCATTGGCTCAATATTAAAAGAGCAAACCATTGTCATTAACGGCTTATCAAAATCACATGCCATGACTGGATGGCGAATCGGGTTATTATTTGCTCCAGAGAAAATAGCTAAGCATATCTTAAAAGTTCATCAATATAATGTGACCTGCGCCTCATCTATCTCGCAAATGGCTGCGCTACAAGCATTAACAAAAGGGATAGATGATGCTCTCCCCATGAAGGAAGAATATAAGAAAAGACGGGATTATGTTTTTCAGCGCCTAAAAGCGATGAATCTTGAGGTGGTTAAACCGAACGGAGCGTTTTACTTTTTTGTAAAAATTCCATCGAAACAAATATCCTCATTCGATTTTTGTTTACAATTAGTGAAGCAATCAGGTGTCGCTGTCGTGCCTGGCAGTGCTTTCTCCTCTTACGGGGAAGGTTATTTTAGATTATCTTTTGCCTATTCAATGACTACATTGGAAGAGGGTTTAAATCGATTAGCTTCTTTTCTTGAAAAACAATAAAAAAGCTTTGTCGGCCCACTTCCTGCCGACAAAGCTTTTCTTTTTATAAAAAACTACCTTTCCCAATATTTATATAATGCCTGTGTTCCACTTTCCCCTTCTCCTTCAGCAGCTAATTTTTCATACATTTCTCGCGCTAACCTTAGGCCAGGTGTTTCCATTCCCATTTTTTCCGCTTCATCTAAGGCAATTGTCATATCTTTAATAAAGTGTTTTATATAAAAACCTGGAGAGAAATCACCAGAAATCATTCGTGGGACAAGATTAGAAAGTGACCAGCTCCCAGCTGCCCCACTAGTGATACTTTTTAATACGTTTTCACTATTTAATCCTGCTTTTTCTGCATAAATAATTGCCTCACAAACACCGATCATATTCGAAGCTATTGCTATTTGATTGGCCATTTTTGTATGTTGTCCAGCTCCAGCAACTCCTTGATAGACAATGTTTTCGCCCATATATTGTAGAATTGGTAAAATTGCCCGATAGGCAGTATCTTCACCACCCACCATAATAGACAATTTTCCACTTTTAGCACCTATATCTCCACCTGAAACAGGCGCATCAATTGCATAAATCTCTTTTTGTTTTGCCCTTTCAGCAATTTCTTTCGCAAGAGTAGGCGTTGACGTTGTCATATCGATTAAATAAGTATGTGGATTTGCATTTTCAATTAATCCTTCTTCACCTAGATAGATTGATTTCACATCATCAGGATAGCCAACCATAGTAATAACAATGTTTGCTTGCTTGGCTAATTCTTTAGGTGAATGAATCCAACTAGCCCCTTGAGATATTAATTGAGCTGCTTTTTCTTTTGTACGTGAATAGACCAGGACTGTATAGCCTGCTTTAATCAAATGGAGAGCCATACTCTTCCCCATCACTCCTGTACCAATAAAACCAATCTTCGTCTCTTCTTTATTCATTCTCTCTCTCCTTCAAAATAAATATATTGATTATTCTATCATTTATATTTACTATTTGAAAGATAACGGTTTATCAAAGTTGTGAAGAAAAATGAGTTAAATAACCCTTCGCCACACTATGCTCATTATTGATTATTTCGATAGAAACTGCTTGATTCTCAATCATATTTTCAATGTCAAAAACATGTAAATCTTTTTGTAGTGGTATGGGTTCCATATAGATGAAGAAATCTTTATTCCCTTCAGGTTCAATCACTTCTACCGCTTGCCCGTTTTCATTACCATAAAAGATTTCATCTGCCCCTAAAGCTAAGGCTAGTTCTTTATTATGAATATTGACTTTAATGACATAAGCTTCTTCTTCTAATAACACTTTATCATTTAACTGAAATCTAAATTGTAATTCATTTGTTTTCGTCAATAAAGCATCTGCGTGATGATTAATAATTGATTGCTGATCATTACTCGTACATCCACTAAGAAAAAAGAGAAGGCATACGATAAATATTCGACGACTCAACATTTTCTACTCCCCTTCCAGATACGATTAATCCAGTTATCGTCAAACTTAACAACAATTATTCATACATCTATTTTCATTTATTTAAAAAACCCTTGACAATATTTCTGTCTATCCTTTATCATCATAATTCGTAAAGGCTTATAAGTTTACTCGGAATTAGAGGGGATAAATATGATACAAATGTTAATAACTGGATTGATTTGCGGTGCGTTATTAGGCTTTGTTATGCAACGTGGGCGCTTCTGTTTAACAGGGGGCTTCCGTGATATGTTCATCGCAAAAGATAATCGAATGTTTTATGCCTTACTCATTGCTATTTGCGTGCAAAGTATTGGCGTGTTTACTCTTATTCAATTAGGAATCATCGATTTCACTGCTGGTAATTTCGCTTGGTTAGGAGTTATCTTTGGTTCTTTTGTATTTGGTATCGGCATCGTATTAGCCGGTGGTTGTGCGACTGGTACATGGTATCGAGCGGGAGAAGGTTTACTAGGTAGCTGGATTGCTCTGTTCGCTTATATGGTAATGGCTGCGGTTATGAAAACAGGCGTACTCGCACCTTTAAATACAGAAATAAGTTCAATTACTTTACCGGAAAACTCAATTGCTGCTACATTTGGTATAAGCAACTGGATTTTCATTATCGCTTTATTACTTATAACTGGCGGTCTTGTTTATCGAGAGCTTAGAAAGCCCAAAATTGCGATACCATCTTTAAAACCTAAACGTACTGGACTTAGCCATTTATTGTTTGAAAAAAGATGGCATCCATTTGTCACTGCAATTCTTGTTGGGCTAATCGCTCTCCTTGCATGGCCACTAAGCGCTGCTACAGGTAGAATGTTTGGTTTAGGCATTACAACACCATCTGCTAACATTCTACAATATTTAGTGATTGGTGATGCTGCATTAATTAACTGGGGAGTGTTTCTTGTATTAGGAATCTTCATAGGATCATTTATCGCAGCCAAAGGCAGCAAAGAATTTCGTTTTAGAATGCCTGATAAAAAAACAGGTATAAATAGTTTTATTGGTGGATTATTGATGGGGTTTGGAGCTAGCCTTGCCGGTGGCTGTTCAATAGGCAATGGACTAGTAATGACTTCAATGATGACATGGCAAGGATGGATCGGTCTCTTATTTATTATTTTTGGTACTTGGACCGCTGCCTACTTTGTCTATGTTAGACCACAGAAAAGACGTGCTTCTCAAAGTACGACATCACAACAAGCTGTATAGGGGGAAACAAACATGCAAAAAACATTAGAAGTAATGGGTCAAGTTTGTCCATTTCCATTAGTGGAAGCAAAGTCTGCAATTGAATTGATCCAATCAGGAGATGAACTAATTATTCAATTTGATTGTACACAAGCAACTGAAAGTCTTCCACGCTGGGCTGCAGAAGCTGGTCACCAAGTAACCAACTATGAACAACTTGGAGATGCAGCTTGGACGATCACAATTCAAAAGAAATAAATCAATAAAATCGTTGTAACTAATAAGTTTTTAGCAAAATTATTGAACCGAACAATACCTTTGTTCGGTTTTTTTATCTACCATATACTCTTATTGAACGAGATAAAAAATATCCTCACATAATTACCCTAATACACCATATTTAGAACAAAAGAAAAGCTAGCCAATCGGCTAGCTAATAAGGGGAAAATGAGAATGATTTAGCTGACTTAAGGTTTTCTTAAGTGCATATTTAAGAATTACCCGCATCAGTCAGAACCTAAACCATTTTTTATAACTTTTTATAGAAAAAATTTTCTAGTGCCGATTCAATTTCAACAGCATTCGGCAAATTAAGGAGAATATCTATTTTTTTCTCAATCTCTGCCTTATTTAACTTACGTATATGCGCTCTGGTCTTAATTATGGCTGCTGAGTGAACAGAGAACTCATCTAAGCCCATTCCCACTAATAATGGTATTGCGACCTCATTGCCCGCCATATCACCGCAAATACTGACGGATTTCCCTTCTTTATGGGCAGCATCAATGACATTTTTGATGAGTCGTAAAATAGCAGGGTGGTAAGGTTGATATAAATACGAAACCTGCTCATTAGATCGATCGGCAGCCAATGTATACTGAATGAGATCATTTGTACCAATACTGATAAAGTCAACTTCTTTTGCAAATGCCTCAATCATTAGTGCCGTAGCTGGAATTTCGACCATCATACCAAGTTCTATATGACCAATCTCTACCCCTTCTCCTATCAGTTTCTCACATTCTTCTTTGAACATAAGCTTGCCTTGTCTAAACTCTTCAATTACAGCAACCATAGGAAACATAATCTTTAATGTTCCAAACGCACTTGCCCTTATTAATGCGCGTAACTGTGTCCGTAGAATTGATTGTTCACCTAAACAGAAGCGTATTCCTCGTAGGCCTAAAAAAGGGTTCATTTCTTTTGATAATTTTAGATATGGCAGTTCTTTATCGCCACCGATATCAATAGTTCGAACAACTACCGGTTTGCCATCCATAGACTCTAGAACCGATTTATAAACGTGAAATTGTTCTTCCTCAGTCGGTAATTGCTTTTTTTCCATAAAAAGAAACTCGGTTCTAAATAAGCCGATTCCTTCTCCCCCATGCTCGATAACCCCTTTTGCTTCCTCCATACTACCGATATTTCCAACAATAGAGAAATATTGCTCATCGAGTGAAATCGTTCTTTCTTTTGCTAACCAAGATAGTTCGGACAAATCTCTTAAAGTCTGTTCCTGTTTCTTTTCATATTCTTCAATCAATTCAGGCGTCGGGTTAATATGAACGATACCAGTATACCCATCAACGACAAGTACATCACCATTCTCGATATCACCTAAGGCCGTTTTTGTACCCACAACAGAGGGAATATTAAGTGATTGGGCAATGAAGGCAGCGTGAGAGGTTTTACCTCCCACATTTGTCACTGCCCCTTTCACTTTGCTAGGATTCAAAAGTGCTGCGTCTGATGGTGTTAAATCCTCGGATACAATAATTACATTTTCCGTCACCATGGCTGGGTCAAAAACAGGTATCCCTAAAAGATGTGCCTGCAATCGATTGGCAACATCTTTAATGTCTGCTGCTCTTTCTTTTAAATACTCGTTCTCAGTTTGTAATAATAAATGAATATAGTGATCGGTTATTTCTTTCACAGCAAATTCTGCATTATACTGTTTCTTCATTATCCGATCTATCACTGGTTCAATTAATTCCGGATCCCTCAAAACAAGAAGATGTGCATCAAAAATTGTAGCATTTTCAATTCCTGCCTCGGTACTCGCATGCTCTTTAATTTGCTTTAATTCATCAACGGTTTTTTCGAGTGCTTCATAAAAAAGGTTAACTTCTATCGTACTGTTTTCGACCTTTTTACACTCGATCTTCACATCAATTGGCTCAAAGCGAAAAGCTTTTGCAATAGCGATTCCTTCTGATGCAGGTATCCCTTGTAAGAAAGCCATTATTCCGCAAGACCTTCTTCTTTAAGCATTGTAGCAAGTTGTTCAATAGCTGCCTCTTCATCGTTACCATCAACGATAATAGTAATTTCCGCACCTTTGCCAGCTGCTAATGCCATTACACCCATAATCGATTTTAGATTTACTTTTCTCTCTTTATACTCTAATTGAATATCTGAAGTAAATCTGCTCGCTGTTTGCACCAATTGTGTGGCTGGTCTAGCATGAATTCCTGTTGGTGAAGTTACAATAAATTTTTTCTCTATCATTTTCATCGATCTCCTTTTTCATCACTCTTATATGTAATATAGATATCCATTAGAATAACATATTTTTTAGGATTCTTTTACTATATCACATGTATAAAAAACAAACCTTTTTTAACTTCTAGGTTCAGTTAAATATTGATAAATAACATCCCCACCTCTTTGTGCAATTCCTCTAATGTATTTAAAATCTTCCCTTTTTACAATGACTGAGCGAAAAGTTAAAAAATCTTCTTTTTTCACATAGTACTCTTCAATCTCTTTGTTCTTTAATTTGTTTATGATTTCATCTATTGATGATGCATCCATATTATTCACCTCTGCTTCCTTCTATTTTATAAAAAAAATGCGCTCTTTTAAAGAGAATCAAATAGATTTAGGTTATATCTATAAATCAACGTAAGAACTATGGATGACAGCAAAGGTGGAAAATGTAGACGCGTCACACAAAAGGGTTTGTATTTTTCGTATTATTAGTGTAAATTCCTTTACGAATAAACAGTTTTAGTGCAAAATGGTTATTAACAAAAAATTTGGAAAGAAAAGGGGCAATTTATGTGAAAAAAGCTGAAGTTGGAAACATTATTGAATTTAGAGATGGCTTAAGAGGCATTGTCGAAAAAGTAAATGAGAACTCCGTCATCGTTGACTTGAGCTATATGGAAAACTACAGAGATTTAGAATTAGAACACAGGACAGTAGTAAATCATAAAAACTATAAAATTGTCCAAGAAAATTAATATAAATCCGAGAAATAACTATAAAATAATCGACATTTCAATAAAAAGAAAAGTCCGAACAAAGTGAATTCCTTCATAAGAATTCAGATTTGTTTGGATTTTTTTGTTTCTGCTACTCCTACATCAATGAAAGTTGCGATGCTAACATCTAGTTCCTTCAGACAGAATATATAGTTATCACCCATACCATCTCTCTACTCCAGTTCTACCTATATACTCAACCTTTTCTTTCTCTTTGACATATATTCGTCATAAATATAATCCTCAAATGAGATAATCATATTTTTTTTACTGCTTTTTTGATAGAATAATGATTGGCTTGCATGAAAGGGGTTATATGAAATGCGTAAGAATTTACCTGACATTCGCTTAATTGTCGGGATCGTCCTTGCACATGTACTAATGTATTTCACATTTGAGGACAAATCAATCTTCTGGTATATCTTTAGTGCCACCATGTTATTTCTTATTAGTTTTGCCATTATAAGTATAGAACTAGATCATCAAGAAACCTTTACCCAAAACTTATTATGGGGTACTTTATCAGGGGTTTTTCTATATGGCATTTTTTGGTTAGGTTATACAGGATTAAGTTTTATTGGCCTCTCGATCACAGAACCTGTTGCAAAGCTCTATAGTTATTATGGAGCTAAGAATATATGGCAGTATTTGTTATTAATATTTCTTTTCGCTCCAGGTGAAGAAATTTTCTGGCGTGGATTTGTACAAAAGAGGGTAATGAACTATACCAATGGTTTTCTTGCTGTTGGCATCTCTTCTATTCTTTTTGCTTCTGTACAGTTTTATTCAGGCTCATGGGCTCTGGTACTGGCAGCATTAATAGCAGGATTATATTGGGGAACCATTTACCTTTGGAAAAGAAGCATTGTTTTACTTATCACTTCACATATTATATTTTCCTTGCTCCTTTTTGTATTCTTTCCTCTAGTATAACCAGAAAGATTTTGTAAAATAGTCGTAAGCATATATTTACTATTTCTTAGCTATTAGCTCCATCCAAAATTATTAGAGGAAAATTGTAACAAGTACGCAGCATTTCTCGTCTAATGCTTTGATCACGTAACTTAGGGAGGAAATTTGTTTTGAAGAACTTTTTTAAATTGTTAACTGTTCCCTTAGCTATCTTTCTATTAGCAGCATGCGGAACATCAGAAACAGACAATGGCAATGGTGAAAATAATAATAGTAATCCACCAAATGAAGAAGTAGATGAAGATCAAAATCAAAATGAAAACAAAGAAGATAGCCAAAAAAGTGAAAATGAAATTCGCGTGATGGAGGAAAATTTATCATATGAAATAGACGGTGAAACAAAAGAAGAAACTGCTTTTCTTAAAGAAAGTGACAATCAAGCGTTTTCTTTACATGTTTTACCTGATTTCACCTTAACTGCAGAGGAACCAAATAAAGATATCCTTCATTTAAATGATCAATCTGAGGTGTTTATGCGAATTGAGGTACTTCCTGAAGAAGTAGACATGAAACAACTTGAGGAGAATACAATGATCCAACTTCAATCTGTTAACGAAGAAGTAGAGCATCCTTCTCTTCCTCAAGATGACTTTTTCAAAGATGCTGTTATGATGGAAGCTTCATCTGAAACCGATACAGTAACGGCATTTATTATCCACAATGATTCAGCCCAAGTAAAGCTGACTTTATTTAATAAGAATGAAGATACCAACTATAAAGATGCTTTTATAGAAATGGCAAAAACGATTCATACAAAATAATAAAAAAGAGACTGTCCTAGCTGTCAGTCTCTTTTTTCATCCATAATAAGATGATAAATGTTAAACTAATATAACCAAATAAAGGATATAAATAGGAAAGCAGTTCTCCATATTCAATGAATGAACCGAAATAGCAGATGGTAAAAATCCCAATCACTGTTACAACCGTAGGAATATTAAAATATTGCCGAATTTGCCTTTCCACTCCAAAAACGTTTCCAATTACTGAAGTAAATATTTCACCATAAATAACAAATACGAATATCCAATATATTGAAGACGCAAGTGACTTCATAATTGCTGCCATAGGGATTTCATAACTTTCTAAATTAGGAATATTCACCAATGACAAATGACTAGAAACTAAAATCATTGTTAGTGCAATCCCACCAAAATATCCTCCCCATTTAATCGTATGTATATCTTTAATATCCGAAGCAACTGGAACTAACACAGCTTGCGCTAACATTAAATTAAATGCGGCATACGTAAATGGAGATACAACTGATTTCCAACCATCCTCAGCAAAAGGAATATATAAAATATTTTCTAAAAAGAAAGGCTGTTGAATAGAGAAAAACAATAAGATGAAACTAAAACTGATCATCATAGGAACGACAACAACGTTTACGGCAAATAATCCTTTTATACCTACAAGCATTGTTATAATTGATAAAGCAATTGTAAATACCACACCAATTGATTTAGATAATCCTAGTTGTTCTTCAAACACAGCACCTGCACCTGAAAGCATAACAGCACAGACACCTAATAACATGATGAGCATTAATCCATTGATAATTAAACCAAAATGCTTTCCAAACAAATGTGTATTTAACTCTTGAAAAGATCTTGCATTTATTTTTGCAGCAATGATCATTAGTTTTGATCCTAAAAACACAAATATATATCCACTCATTAAAATCCCAATTAAACCAATAAAACCAAATCTCGAAAAGAATTCGACGATTTCCCTCCCAGTTGCAAACCCTGCGCCAACAACAGTCCCTACATAAACTGCTGCGATTTGAAAGGAAGCTCCCCAATTAATTTTCGTCAAGTCGATCTCCTCCTTCTCCACAATATATGTAAAGAAGGACAAACAAAGACGAGCTTTTTCTTACGGAATACCTTTTTTCTAATTTTAATAAAAAAGATAATCAAAATACTTGAAAGTCAAATAAGGTCAAAGTATACTGTATTCATAAGGTCAAAGTTAGTCAAAGTCAAAAGGAGGAAACTTTAATGAAATGTCAAGCATGCAAACAAAATGAAGCGAATGTCAATATGAGATATGCGATTAATGGTAAGGAGACAACCATTCGTCTTTGTCAAAGCTGTTACGAGAATGAAAAACAATCTCTTCCTGCCTTTGGTCCGACGATGAATGGTTTCTCAGGTTTTATACCATTCGATGATCTTTTTAAACAATTGACAAATGAGCAAAATGCTCATCATCAAAGTCAACAACCGAATGAACCATCTCAAAGAAAACAAAGTGGTAGTGGTGGATTCATTGATCAATTCGCTAAAAACTTAACGCAAATGGCTAGAACGGGTCTCATTGATCCCGTGATTGGTCGAGATAAAGAAATAGCACGAGTAATTGAAATACTAAATAGACGAAGTAAAAACAATCCAGTATTAATCGGTGAACCCGGTGTGGGGAAAACAGCTATCGCTGAGGGGTTTGCACTAAAAATAGCTAATAGTGATGTACCAAAGAAATTACTCAATAAAGAAGTTTACTTGTTAGATGTGGCCTCCCTTGTTTCGAATACAGGTATTAGAGGTCAATTTGAAGAAAGAATGAAACAACTAATAAATGAAGTACAAACACGAAAAAACATAATCCTTTTTATTGATGAAATCCATTTATTAGTTGGTGCGGGTTCAGCTGAAGGATCAATGGATGCTAGCAATATTTTAAAACCTGCACTAGCACGTGGTGAGATGCAATTAATTGGGGCAACTACACTTTCTGAATATAGAAAAATAGAAAAAGATGCAGCATTAGAAAGACGATTCCAACCAGTTCACGTCAAAGAACCAAGTTTAGAGGAAGCAAGACATATCCTCGAAGGATTAAAAGACAATTATGAAAGCTTCCATGATGTTATTTATACAGAGGAAGCCATCACAGCTTGTGTAGAACTATCGTCAAGATATATTCAAGACCGCTTCTTACCAGATAAAGCAATTGACCTTATGGATGAAGCTGGCTCAAAATTAAACCTAACATTAGGTGTTTCATCTGATGAGGATATTGAATTGCGTTTAAAAGAAATAGCAAAGCAAAAAGAACAGTTGCTTAAAGAAGAAAGGTATGAAGAAGCAGCTCAATTAAGAGATAAAGAAACAGAATTGGAGAAGGCTCTTGGTTCAAACACAAGAGAAAGAGCGAAAGTAGAAGTCGAACATATCCAAAAAATCATTGAAGATAAAACCGGTATACCAATCGGAAAATTAATGACAGATGAACAATCTAAGATGAAACATTTACAAGAAAATCTAAACCGTAAAGTTATTGGCCAAGAAGTAGCAGTCGAAAAAGTAGCAAAAGCTATTAGAAGAAGTCGTGCAGGTCTTAAATCTAAACATCGACCTATCGGATCGTTTTTATTTGTCGGACCAACAGGTGTTGGTAAAACAGAATTAACGAAAACATTATCTGAAGAATTATTCGGTACAAAAGAATCTATGATAAGACTTGATATGAGTGAATATATGGAAAAACATAGTGTAGCGAAAATTATTGGTTCTCCTCCAGGATATGTTGGTCATGAAGAAGCAGGACAATTAACAGAGAAAGTACGTAGAAATCCGTATAGCATTATCCTATTAGATGAGATTGAAAAAGCACATCCCGATGTGCAGCACCTTTTTCTACAAATACTTGAAGATGGTCGCTTAACAGATAGTCAAGGTAGGACTGTACACTTTAACGAAACCGTTATTATTATGACAAGTAACGCCGGTGTTCAAACAAAAGAAGTCCAAGTCGGCTTTGCAACGGATAACAACGCTTGGAATGAAGCAAGTATACTCGACTCATTAGGACAATTCTTTAAACCTGAATTTCTAAACAGAGTTGACAATATTGTTGAATTTAAATCATTAACCAAAGAGCATCTTCTTATTATCACTGATTTACTATTAGAAGAATTGAATTTAATCTTAGCACAATCTAATATACACCTAAGTGTGACAGATGAGGTAAAAGCAAAATTGGCACAATTAGGTTATCACCCTGCATTCGGTGCCCGCCCTCTCAGAAGGGTCATTCAGGAACAATTAGAAGATAAGATTGCAGACAAAATTATTGATGAGGAAGAACAAAGCGAATTAACCGCAGTTTTAAAAGAAGATATGATTGTCATTCGATAAAAGGATAAATTACATCAAAAAAGGAGAGGTTTGTTGCCTCTCCTTTTTTCCACATCATTCTTTAAAGTTTTTTATCATCGACTTGATTCAGCCACTTCTCAATTGATCCAACAACGGATTCTACACAACCATCTTCAAAAGGAGAAATCAGATTTGCTTCAGATACTAATCCTGT
Source organism: Cytobacillus sp. FSL R5-0569 (assembly GCF_038007265.1). Taxonomy (NCBI): domain Bacteria; kingdom Bacillati; phylum Bacillota; class Bacilli; order Caryophanales; family Bacillaceae; genus Cytobacillus; species Cytobacillus sp. FSL R5-0569. Next base: position 1,736,794 of record NZ_JBBOWW010000001.1, on the reverse strand, counting down.
AAATGATTGGCTACCGCCAAGTTTACATAAATGAAGATAATCATTCCAAGCTTCTTCATGGTTCTCTTGTGATTTTTGCCAAAATTGAAAGGCACAAATTTGCGCCAACGTGTAATCTATATAATAAAATGGCGAGCTATAAATATGGCCCTGTCTTTGCCAATAACCGCCTCTTTCTAGATACTCGTTGTCTTCATAATCTTTATAAGGCATATACTTTTTCTCAATCTTTCTCCATGCTGCTTTTCTTTCCGCTGGAGTAGCTTGATAGTTTTCATAAACCCAATGCTGAAATTCATCAACAGCTACGCCATAAGGCAAGAAAATTAGGGCACTGCTTAAATGGGCAAAGCGATATTTGTCTCCATCTTCTTTAAAAAACGTATCCATCCATGGCCAAGTGAAAAACTCCATACTCATTGAATGTATCTCTGCCGCTTCATGTGTTGGCCATATATATTCAGGAATCTCAAAACCTTTGCTTGCGTAAACTTGAAAAGCGTGACCTGCTTCATGTGTTAAAACATCAATATCCCCTGATGTCCCATTAAAATTAGAGAAGATAAATGGTGCTTGGTAATCCTCAATAAATGTACAATAGCCTCCACTTTCTTTCCCCTTCTTCGCGAGTAAGTCCATTAATTCATTATCAATCATGAAATCAAAAAATTCGCCTGTCTCTGGTGAAAGTTCTTGATACATCGTTTGCCCTTTATTAATAATCCAATCGGAAGAGCCTTTAGGCATTGGATTGCCAGAAAGAAAATTAAACGGTTCATCAAAATACTTTAATGAATCCACGTCAATTCTTACGCGCTGTCTTTCTTTTAATTTAGCGACCATCGGGACAATAAACTCTTCCACTTGTTTTCTAAACTTTGCAACCATATTGGCATCATATCCAATTCTAAGCATTCGATAATACCCTAGTTCAACAAAGTTTTCATACCCTAATTGATGAGCAATCTCTGTTCTTATTTTAACTAAGTCATCATAGATTTGGTCTAGTTTATGTTCGTTATCCGCCAAAAATTGGAACTTAGCCGCACTCGCTTCTTTCCTTAGTTGGCGGTCTTTCGATTCTATGTATGGATCTAGCTGCGCTAATGTTAATTCTTTGCCATCAAAATTTATTTTTGCGGAAGCGATCAACTTATTATAATCACTTGTCAGTTTATTTTCCTTTTGTAGTAATGGTACAATTACCGGCTTGAAAGTTTTCAATTCACTATCAGCTAAAGCAAATAACTGTTTGCCCCATTTGTTTTCGAGCTCTTCGCGAAACTTAGATTGCACTAGTGCTTCGTAAAATTGTGTACTAAGTCCTTCTATCTCTGGGCCTATCTCATCTGTATAATCTTGTTCTTGTTGATAAAATTGATCATTCGTATCAATCGAATGCCTGATCATAACCAAATTTAACATCGTATACAATTTATTTCGTATACGATTAATCTTTTTCATCGCTTCTATTTGTTCCTCAGCTGTTTTTGCTTGTTTAAATGCCAGTAGTGCAGCATCAAATTGAACTTTTGCTTTGTCCATTTGCGGCCTTTTGTATTCATATTCAGGAAATTTCATTCCCTACACCTCCAAGTAATAATCGCTAATTTGTATGTTTTTCATGAAGAAAAAAATTTTAAGCAAGTTAACTCTTTCTATAATAGATTATAAAATCCTGCATATTTATTATTAAATTATGCTCAGGACTTAAGTAGCGACCAACAATGATTAAATTTAATTAGAAATTTTCAATTTTCTTTTAACATAGAATTACTTCACTAAAGTTCACAACTCTATAATAAAAGAAAAAAACGATTCTGTATGAACCGTTTTTATCGATTACTAATAGATAACCCGAGTTTTTTTATTAATTTTATAGCTGTCTCTTTTTCTTCTGCATCTAATTCACTCATTAATTCATGAATATACTCTTCGTGGCCTGGAAATACGTCTTCAATAAACGCCTTACCATCTTCCGATATTTCAGCATAAGTCACTCTTCGATCATTCGGGCATGCAACTCTTCGCAAATACCCTTTACTTTCTAATTTGTCAACTACATACGTAATACTTCCACTAGCAAGCAAAATTTTACCACCTATTTGCTGTAAAGGTTGATTACCTTTATGATATAGTAATTCTAGTACAGCAAATTCAGTTGGATTTAATCCATAGGTTTGAATTTTACGATTAACAATTTCATTAATCGCTCTATTCGCTCTTGAAAGCACAATATATAGTTTGAGTGATTGGCTAGATTCTGTCATGTCTCCAATCCTCCTAAAATAATTTAAAATAGAGATTATTGAATTCAAACTAATTATAAGTAACGAACAGCATACTGTCAATTTCTATATTTTTACTAAAAATACTCATGGATCCGATTTTATGGAGAAGAAAAAGAAAATGAAAAGAAAGAATAATTATTTCCTATATGTAATTATAGTTATTATGCCGTCTATTCTAGGAATGCTTACTATTTATCATTATGTAACAGACCGTGATGAAACAGAAAGATTAAATGACGCAAAGTGGATTGCAACCATTCATCAAAAAAACTGGGATCAATTCATCTCTGAAACAGTTACCACATTAGATATTTTAGCATTATCAATTGACGCTCAAAATGATATGGAAACTGTTCGTGAAGTAGTAAGAAGCACACAATTAACTGACATGAGATATGGCAGTATGTTTCTCCTTGACGCAACAGGTACCTTCGAAACAGGAACATCAGAATTATTAAAGGATCATGACTTTAATAATGATCCGTATATCCAAGAAATTATGCGCACGAATGATTTAATTATATCCGAAGAAGTGGAAACATTAACACCTGAACAACAGGTCATCGGGATTGCAAGCCCTATTCTCGATGTTAATTTCCAACTAGAAAGAATTGTAGGTGCACATTTAAGAGTAGATTACATGCAAAATATTATGAGGATGCTTACTCCTGATGCTTCCATCTCCATTACGAACTCTAGTGGTAAGCAAATAATGAATATGAATGGTGGTATAGGTAAGAATGATCAAGTTTATACTTTACCAATTGATCGTCTACCTTGGAATATTGAAGTGAGTGTTTCAGATGTCGCTAGCGGTAATTTACTTAAGCGTACAGCAATCTTCTTCTTTCCCCTTTTTATATTACTTCATATTTTCTTTTTCTTTATAAAATATTTCATGTTAAAAAAACATGCCAAAAATGCTGAGAAAGAAAATGAAATACAGAAACTAGAGCTAGTCGGAAATTTAGCTGCAAGTACAGCCCATGAAATCAGGAATCCACTTACTGGTGTGAAAGGTTTAATCCAATTATTATCAGAGAAACATAAACAAGAAGAAGATCAGTATTATTTCTCTATTATAAATAATGAAATCAGTCGTATCAATGAAATCGTTAGTGAGTTTCTTATTCTTGGGAAACCGACAATTGAAAAGAAAGAACATATTTATGTACAAGACATTATACGTGAACTAGAACCACTTATTAAATCTGAAGCCAACTTAGCCAATATCCACTATGAAGATTCTTTACCAGAAGAACCCGTAGGAATATATTGCAACAAAGATCAAATGAAGCAAGTGTTTTTAAATATCGCCAAAAATGCTCTTGAGTCAATGAGTAGTAATGGATATTTGTCTATATCTCTCACAACAAGCGCTCATCATTGTTATCTCACCATTAAGGATACTGGAGTAGGTATACCAAAGAAAGAGATGGACAGAATCTTTGAACCTTTTTACACTTCTAAAGATTATGGTACAGGTCTTGGACTTGTTGTATGCAAAAGGATTGTCGAAGCAAATAAGGGAGAAATCACAATCGAAAGTAGTGCTTCTAACGGTACAGTTGTGACGATCATTTTACCGCTAGATTCTCATTCATTTGATTCATAAACATATCAATCATAAGGGAAGCCTTATAAAAGATTTGCTTCCCTTATAAGATGGATATGTTTCCTTCTGCTGGAAAGGCTAATAAAAAAGGAATTAACCTATATTTTTTCCATTTCCTACTTTTTGTTTTTTATATGATAGCTAAATGTCATAGGATTCGACTAAGTTCTAACATACGTAGTCTTTCAAGCAATAAGAAATAAAAAAGGATGAAAAATAGTTGTATTTCACATACAACTAATGTTTGAGGATAGAAGTACAAATGGTAACTGAAAAGGATGTCTTTTAGAATATTTCAATTTTTTTAAAGAAAGACTTGATTTTTGTTCATTTAACTCCAATAATTATTTCGTATATTGAATTATTATTACATAAAAGGAGTCCTTCCAATGAGCCAAGCTATTTCTCTTAAAGCCCTTCCTAAACAAGGAAATACTAGCTATCGTATTTTATTTATTATTGGGCTTTGTCATTTGCTAAATGACGCCATTCAGGCGATAATCCCCGCAATGTTCCCTATTTTAGAAAGATCAATGGGACTAAGTTTCACCCAATTAGGGATGATTGCATTTGCATTAAATATTGTTTCGTCTGTTCTTCAACCTGTTATTGGCAACATGACAGACAAAAAACCAATGCCTTTTGCCTTACCCATTGGGTTAACCATTACTTTATTCGGTATCATTGGACTGGCTTTTGCGCCTAAGTATGAATGGATTATCATTTCCGTCATATTTATAGGATTAGGATCTGCTATTTTTCATCCTGAGGGCTCAAGAGTTGCTTACATGGCCGCTGGTCCAAGAAGAGGATTAGCCCAATCCATTTATCAAGTTGGTGGAAATAGCGGTCAATCGCTAGCCCCATTAATTACCGCCTTGGTACTCGTTCCTTTTGGACAAAAAGGAGCTTTATGGTTTACTATTGCCGCTTTTTTAGCTGTTTGTTTTCTCGCCTATATTGCCATTTGGTATGCTAAAAATCTAAGATTGCAAGCAGCTAATAAAAAGGCAAAGAAAAAGGTAGCTGCACATAAACCACTTACTAAATCAGTAAAAATAGCATTAGCTATTGTGCTCATTCTTATTTTTGCCCGATCTTGGTATGTTTCTGGGATGACAAACTTTTATGCCTTTTACGCAATTGAGAATTATGAATTCTCTATCAGCGGCGCACAAACAATGCTATTTGTATTTTTATTAGCTGGTGCTATTGGTACCTTCTTCGGAGGACCTTTAGCAGATAAATTTGGACGTAAGACAGTTATATTTTTATCATTGGCCCTATCTTGTCCATTTTCCATACTCATTCCATTTGTGCCAGCTAGTATTGCGTTTGTATTTTTGGCACTTACAGGCTTTATACTGATGCTTAGCTTTTCTGTAACAGTTGTCTATGCACAAGAATTAGTACCTGGTAAAATCGGTATGATGTCTGGCTTAACAGTTGGATTTGCATTTGGAATGGGTGCAATTGGATCGATTGCATTAGGTTATTTAAGTGACTGGGTTGGTATAAACCAGACGATGATGTTCACTGGGTTACTTCCTTTAATCGGGTTCCTCACCCTATCATTACCATCAGATCAAAAAATTGCTGAATGGAATGAATGATTAATGAATGTTAGTTACTATTCATAATTGACATTAAAGAAGAGGTCACATTTTTTATATGACCTCTTTCCTTAATTATGCATATACTAGGCTAAATGATTACTGCATCTTATTGATAAAAATCAGGGATGATTCTAAAGAGGTGATTTATAAAATGACAGAAGTGCTATATGGAACAATCCTTTCAGCTATGTCTACAGGACTTGGTGCATTGATTATTTTGTTTATTGGCCAATCGATGACACATAAATGGCGTGATATATTACTCGCATTTACTGCAGGTATTATGATGGCTGCTTCAACAATGAGTCTTATTCCAGAGGCATTAAATGCAGGAGGGTTTTTACCATTAGTCGTAGGAATTTTTCTAGGGGTTTTAACTTTAACATTGCTAGAAAAAAACATTCCACATATTGACATCGCTCATAACAAAAAAGGGATTGAATTTGATGAAAAAGCGATGTTAATTGTTGCTGCTATTACACTTCATAACATTCCAGAAGGACTTTCTGTTGGTGTTAGTTATGCGTCCGAAAACGGAGGAGACACTGGTAATTTAATTGCATTTGCCATTGGTTTGCAAAATGCACCTGAAGGATTCTTAGTTGCTTTATTTTTGGTCAACCAAAAAATTAGTAGACTTAAAGCATTTATTGTTGCCACTTTAACAGGTACAATTGAAATTTTCACAGGCTTATTAGGATTTTATTTAACCTCTTATGTTGCTTCACTTGTCCCTTATGGGCTCTCATTTGCCGCAGGAGCCATGCTATTTATTATTTATAAGGAATTAATCCCAGAGAGCCATGGAGATGGTCATGAAAGAACATCTACCTATTCTTTTATCATTGGTTTACTTTTCATGATCTTATTAATTGACCTTTTTTAATTTCATACAGCTTTGGTTTTTATATTTACATGGTATTGTTTAATATTCAACTTAAATTCTCGGGTCCTACGGGGCTCGGAGTTTATTTTTGCCTTCTGATATTCATATATAAGCATGTCTAGTTCCTGACTATGCTGGATAGTTAATTTGTCATTAATACCTACTTTCCACGCACATTTCATCATAATTTCTCTTTTCATTTGAATCTTGTCCAATAATTCCCTTTGATTTAACTTCAACTTTTCTCCTCCTAAATTTGTCCTGCTTTCGATTATTTTTTGTCTACTTGAGAAATTATTACAAGAATTTTTATAAAAGTAAATAGATTCGCAAAATAAGACAATCTTTTTTTATATCAACATGATTCGACACTTTCTGAGAATAGTTTGCATTACTTTTCGACAAGTACTTAAAATCATTAACAGTAGTAAACTTTTTAAAAATCGTATATATTTAAAGTATAAATAAGATTGAATTAAGGGAGTTTTAACGATGAAATTACATATTGCTTGTATACAGATGGATATACAATTTGGCCATCCTGAAGAAAACTATAAGCACGTAGAAATAAAAGTAAAGGAAGCTTGTGAAGTTCAACCATATCCAGATATTATTGTCCTACCAGAAATGTGGACAACTGGATATGATCTAGAAAATTTGTCGTCCACTGCTGATGTTAAAGGTGAAAAAACAATTGAATTCTTAAAAAACTTAGCAAAAAAATATCAAGTCCATATCGTAGGCGGATCAGTTGCTACTAAGCGTGATAAGGAATACTTTAATACGATGATTTCAGTTGATAAAAACGGAGAATTGCTACAAGAATATCATAAAATGCACTTATTTAAATTAATGGATGAACATAAATTTTTATCTGCGGGAGAAGAAAAAGGCAGCTTTAATATTAATGGTGAGAAAGTAGCCGGTATGATTTGTTACGATATTCGTTTCCCTGAATGGTTTCGAGCACATACATTAAACGGGACCAAAGCTATTTTTGTTGTAGCAGAATGGCCAAAACCAAGAGTCGATCATTGGCAAACATTATTAAGGGCAAGAGCGATTGAAAACCAATGTTATGTGATTGCTTGTAACCGTGTAGGGCAGGATCCTAATAATAGATTCGCTGGACACTCGATGATCATTGATCCTTGGGGGGAAGTTCTCGAAAGTGGTACGGAAAAAGAGGAGATTGTCACAGCGACGATTGATCTTTCGGAGGTTGATCGTGTCAGGAAAACCATCCCTGTTTTCGATGATCGCAAACCTGAATTTTATTAATATTTTCAAGAAATACATGACTAGCTAAAATCAAATACGAGCAAATACTGTTATATATCTGTCAGCATTTGCTCGTATTTTTTAGAGCCAAATTAGGTTCGCAGCTTCTTTTATACTTGGCCAACCAGCACTCACAACAGTGGATTTTGCCGTCTAAAGTAGGCCAACTACTACTATTCTATTTTCGCCCACATTTCTGGTGGATTTACTTCATAGATCCCATTCTCGCGATACATATATTGATTCGTAATAAATTCCCTTCTAATCGTGGCAAAGTCATCATGAAAATTTTTAATATATTCATTTATCTCTTTCTCTTCATATTTCACACCTTTTTTCAACCCTTTTACCATATGTTCAAAAATGATAAGCTTTTTCTTTCTTTGAGCAGGAATAGATTTTAATTTTCCATCAGTTTGAATAAAAGCGTCTAGTACTTTCTTTCTATATGCGTTGTCTTGCTCCATTTCTTCTAACTCCTCCTTTTGGCTAATGATTTTCTCTAATGTAACAGCTTGATGAAGAATAATCTTTTCGTTTAAATAATAATAGACCGTATTTTTTTCTCTTCTTGTATAAACTAAATTAATATCCCTTAATTTATGAAGGTGATGTGTAATCGTTGGTGGTGTTAATCCTAACTTTCCTGCTATTGCTTGTCCGTGTAATGGCCCTTTTGATAACAAATAAACAATTCTTATTCTCGTTGGATCGCCCATGGTTTTATGAAAAGCAACAATGCGGTTTAATTGCATAATCCTTCACTCCTTTTCTTAACAACAGTTATGAATAAATCCATTTTAACATATATCTAATTAGATATATATCTAATTTTGAAACATAAATTACATTCTTCCTACTTATATTTTTAAAAAAATTAATTATTCATAGGAAGAATAATATGAAAAGTTGTTCCTACTCCCTCACTACTTTCCACTTGTACTGCCCCATTATGTTCATCAACAATCTTATATGAAACCATTAATCCAAGACCATTTCCCCTTTCTTTTGTAGTATAAAATGGCTGTCCTAGCTTTTCTAACTTATCCTGTGGTATTCCTCCACCTTCATCCTGAATTGAAATTCTTACAGTTTGATCCTCAAGACGTTTAATGGTAATTGTGATATATCCACCATCCGGCATTACTTCAATTGCATTCTTTATAATATTTATAAAAACTTTTTTTAGTTGGTTTCCTTCGCACATCATTTTTGGTAAACCATATTCATAATAAGTACGGAATTGGATATTATTCAGTAGGGCCTGAGCATTTAATAACTTAACCGTTTCGCGCATAATGTTAATTATGTCATTCTCCATATATCTCACGGCCTGTGGTTTTGCTAAAAAAAGAAATTCATTAATAATAGAATCGATTCTTGCGAGTTCCGTTGAAATAATATTAAAATACATATCATGATCAGATTCTTTTTTTAATGAGTTCTCAAGCAATTGTATAAATCCTTTTACTGCAGTCATTGGATTGCGCACCTCATGAGCAATACCTGCAGCAAGTTGTCCTAATACATTCAGTGTATCAGACTTTCTTAATCTTTCTTCCATTTCGACTTTATCCGTTATATCCTTAAATGTAGAAATTGTAAACTCTGAAAACAAATTATAGTTAACTAAATACTCAAATAATTTATTTTCATTTCCCTTACCTTGTAGTTGTATCCTTCCTTCATAAGAACCGTTCATTGTTATTTGTGTGATGATCTCTCTCATTTCATCTAAATTCCCAGAAAATCTAGCCATCATATGTTTTAACGACTTTCCGATTAATTCTTCACGACTTGCCCCTAATATTTTCTCTCCAGAAGGGTTAACGTCTTGTACCACTCCCTCGTTATCCCATAAAATGATACCTTCAAGTGTACCCTCGAATACTCTTCTAAACTTCAATTCACTCTTTCTTAACTCTTGTTCCATTTGGTTTCGCTCACTCACATTACGAAAAATACCCATATGAAAACCAGTGTAAGATTGTAATTTCATTGTAAATTCTAAAATCTTAGATTGTCCGTTAGGCATAAAGAATAGAATTTCATCTCTTATTGCCCCTCTTTTATATAATACATTTAGGATTTCCTTGTACTTTTTATCTTTATCGACAACAAAATCTTCAATCTTACATTTTGTAATTTCATTATATGAAGTTTCAAATATTCGACACGCTGATTCATTCGCATGTACAATATTACCACCATCCTCCCATAGGATGATTCCATCTATGGCTTCCATAAAGAGCTCTGAATAGATTCCTTCATCATTTGAGAGCTTTTCTAACAACTTTTGTCTTTCAAAAGAACTATTCGATGTTGGCAAACTACCTTACCCCCTAAAACAAATTATTCTACCACGAGGTTATTCTACAAAAATCGCCATAATCCTTTTTATTCATAATAAAAAAACAAGTACCCGCTTAAACTAGCAGAATACTTGTTTTCCCCATTATAGTTTAAATTTTTCTATAAGTTTACTTAATGTATTAGCCATTTCAACTAACTTTTGTACATATAGCTGGATGTTTTCCATTGAAGCATTTGTATGTGTAACAGAATTACTCGTCTCTTCTACTGCAGCTGCTGATTGTTGAGAAACCGCAGCAATATTTTCTATAGATTCGCTCATCCCAACTGAATTATCTAGCATTTCTACCATACTTGATGAAATATGTTCGATATCTCCATGGATATCAGTGATGGCAGTTGATATACTTTGGAAGGTATTGGCTGTTTGATGAATTTTATTACTACCAATCTCTACTTGCTCATAGCCGGCTTGTAACGATTCTACGACTCCAACAGACTCTGACTGAATTTTATTGACGATTGAAGTGATATCACTTATTGAATAGGAGACTTTTTCAGCAAGTTTTCTTACTTCCTCCGCAACAACAGCAAAGCCCTTGCCATGCTCTCCTGCTCTCGCAGCTTCAATCGCCGCATTTAATGCCAATAAATTCGTTTGGTTAGCGATTTCATGTATCACAGATATTAACTTATTTACTTGTTTCGTTTCTTGATCTAACCCTTTCACTCGATGCATCGAATCATTAATTATTTCATCTATCCTATTCATTTGCTCTTTAGAATTTTCCATCAATTCATTTCCTGCTAATGTCATATTCTTCACATTTGAGGCTGCTTCACGCATAGAAACACTTTTCGTTTCTGCATTCTCCACTTTAAATAAGTAATCTTCCATAATTTTTGATAAATCCGCACTTGCACTTGCTTGCTCTTCTGCTCCTCCCGATAATTCCTCCATTGTCGCCGATATTTCTTGACTAGCAGCTGCGACTTCAGATGAAACGGCACCAAGGTGAACACTTCTCTCATTTAAACTTTGTGAAACTGTAAGCATTTCTTGAATCATTTGGCGCAACTGGTGTTTCATTTGGTTAAAAGCGTCTGCGATTTCTGTAATTTCATCCTGATTATTCGAATAAATATCACTAGCTTTTAAGTTTCCTTTTGTTATTTCCTTTGAAGCTGTCACAACCTTTGTAAGACGATAAGCTAATTGTTTATTCACGATTTTATGACTAAAAAATCCGAAAATTGCTGATAGTACTAGTGACAGTACTAAGATAACAATTGAAACGATCATCATCCAACTCGCTTGGTTAATGGCAGATTCCTGCTCTTCCTTAATAATAGATGTTAGTTCATCTAATGTATTCATTGTTTGCTCGATGTAATTATCCACCTGCAACTTCCCTAAGCGGTATTCGCGTACATGTTGTAACTTCACATTTGGTGCGATTTCATCATAAAATAATTGATTTACTTCTTTATCATATTCATTGATTTTAACAAACATTTCCTGTGCTGTTTCCGATTGGATCATTGCTTGTATTTCTTGTTGTTTATTCTTTATGTCTGTTTCTAAATCTTCATATGTATTTAAATGTTTTGGATTAGAATCAATAATATAATTCCCAATTGTCCCGCCTTTTAAGTAGAAATCTGTGCCTATATCAGCGATTTCTAGCGCTCTTTCACTTGCCTTCTCTGCTTCATTAAGTTTAAAGGTACTGTAGACAAGCATAATAAAAGACAAAATCGTTGATATAGTGAATACGCCTAAAGTAAGCCACAAAGCTACCCCATACTTTTGACCGATTTTTAACTTTCTCCATTTATCTGACTTGGACACCCGTATTAACATCGCATTTAAGAAGGGGATGCTACTTTGTTTTAAACGCCATTTTTTCAGTAATTTCAATATAATTCCTCCTTTTAAAAAAATGTATCCCTTTTAACAATAATGATTCTATTATACTAGATTCTGCTAACATTATAATCGATAAAAAGGGGATATTGAAGTAGCATTTTAATTAAAAATAGTTATATATACCTATACATTTCAATGCCATATTACCTTTACATGTCCATGTTTTGGATTTTTATCCACTCGTTCACATGTTTGAATTGATTTATTTTCTTACATAATGGGTATATAATAAGTGATGTTTTAGGGGGTCTTTAATAAAGGAGGATTTATGAGACAGCGTGATTACTTTTTTGATAACGCAAAGTTTATTCTTATTTTCTTTGTGGTATTCGGACATTTGATTCGCTCTTTTATTGAAGATAGTGAAACAATTTATACGCTTTACAAAGTGATTTATACATTTCATATGCCTGCATTTATATTAGTTTCAGGCTTTTTTGCAAAAGGGTATTATCAAAAGGGATATATTCAAAAAATAGCTAAAAAATTGATTTTGCCATACCTTATTTTCCAACTAATCTATTCGGTCTTTTATTATTTCTTACATCAAGGTGCAGCCTTTAACGTGGATCCGCTTAATCCACATTGGTCGCTATGGTTCTTAATTTCTTTATTTTTCTGGCATCTATTGTTATTGATATTTGCCAAATTCAAACCTAGTGTAGCCATTATCCTCTCTTTTGCGATTGGGCTAGCTGTAGGATATGCTGATTGGGTTACAAACTATTTGAGCTTATCTAGAACTTTTGTGTTTTTCCCATTCTTTTTACTAGGTTATTTAATGAAGAAAGAGCATTTCCAAGTTTTATTTAGACCATCGGTTCGCATCGGTGCGATTGGTATTTTTGTAGCTGTCTTTGTGTTATTCTACTTTAATCCAAACATCAACTATGAATGGTTACTTGGGTCAAAGCCATATTCCGTCGTTGATGATGCATCTATTTCGTCCATGTTAACTAGATTAGGTTTCTATTTACTCAGTTTGATGATGATGGCATGTTTCTTTGCCTTTGTGCCTAATAGACATTATTCATTTACAAAGCTAGGTAAAAACACATTATACGTTTATCTTCTTCACGGGTTTTTCGTACGAGTATTTAGAGAAAGTGAAGTGCAGGATTTCTTCAATGATGCAAGAAGTTTTCTCTTGTTAGCAGGACTCGCCTTAGTGCTTACTTTGCTATTATCAAGCAAATGGGTCACCGCAGTGACTCAGCCGCTGATTGAGTTAAGCACTGCACGGTTTAAACAACTAAAGAGACAGATTAGAACGATCTTTCGATATTATCGTAGAAAATACCGAATTGGTTAAATAGGTAAGGCAGTAGTTACAGTGCTATGTAACTACTGCCTTTTATAATTTATACATCTATGGGCGCTCTTTCCCCATTATTTTAATACCATAAAAATCATTAAAAATTTTCAAAGGCTTTATTATTGACCGTTTATTTATATAGGTATATAATTTTATATTGTCAAAAGAAAAAAACAATATATGTCCCAGTAGCTCAGCAGGATAGAGCAACAGCCTCCTAAGCTGTAGGTCGTAGGTTCGATTCCTATCTGGGACGCTAATTATAAAAGGTCGATAACCCTTGGTATTAAAGGGGTTATCGACCTTTTATTTTTGTTTTTGTGTTTTATAAATCCATATATAAATTCTTATTTGGGGTCGGTTTGGGGTCGGAATAGATTTTTTTTGGTTTTTTCATCACTAAATCGCACCTCCAAGCTCCTTCAAAACCTTCAACAGCATCTGCATAATTTGTATAAGCGCTCCATTCTGAATACCAGTCCGTGCTCTAACACTTTTAATAAACATGCAAAAATGTGTGATATATTTTTCAAACAAAAAGGCGCTCTCTCATTGAGGTGCGCTCTGTATCGATAATATATCTATAAATTTAACCTTTATCGTTTCATAATTACTTTCAATATGTATTAATTGAGATTGACCATCAAGTTTAACAATTTTCCCTTGTACAGGATCTCTTTGCCACAACAATATTAAGACTTCAGTTTTCTCCCTATGCGCTTCAACTACTGCATTTCCTAGCTCTTCTAATTCAAATTCATCCCTTGAAGGTCTTTGTGGTTTTGATTTCTTCGGCATTTTCACTCCCATGATTAAGCTCCTCTCCTTACTATCCTGACTGGACCAATCGATAAGACATTACTTACCTTAAAAGTGCGCTGCTGTCTCTTGGTAAAACAATATGCACGAAAGTAATCTTCGTAAACGGCCAAAATTTTAATTCTTCTCTGGCTGATATCTCCCTTGTTATCCAGATAAATCATTTCTAATTCTTCTTTATTGTTAACTCCTCTAATAAGTAAACCTTTCATCGATTAGCCCTCCCTTACCATTATTTTATACGAACTTTTGTTCGATTTCAATTGAATTAAGAACAAAAGTTCGCATATAATATTAAAAAAGGAGATGTAGTTTATGATTCGTGACCGCGGAAAAATGAAATGGCAAGGGTTCTTTATGAGCGAACATACTGAATTACTTAAGAAGATACCAGCCGAATACGAAAAAGTAAAAAAGCCAGAATTAGATGAGCAAGAACTTGAGGAAATACAGATAATAACGATGGAATCATTAAACTACACCCTTACAATCAAAATGACCATTTGGGTTGATGGGTCCACAAAAACCTTTAAGGGCATTGTCGATAAAATCGATCATATTAATATGTGCATTCACTTGGAAACGAACAATTTAAAAATCTTAAAATTCCACATTGATGAAGTGATATCAGTCGAAAGGGTTTAACAACATGACTAGGATTAATGAAGCTGATCGTGAAGTACTAGAGCAAGCTATATACTTACCGATGATTATTATCATCCTTGAAAGAGATTTAAAGATCATTGAAAGGTCCCCGTTTAAGATTAAACAGCCTTATATTACCTTGATGGAAAATACAATAAAGAACGTTCAGCGTGATTTGAAAGAAGTAAAAAACAAGATGAGAAAAGGAAATATGAGAGTAAGCCAGATTGGACATGATGAATCATTTACCATGTATGAGTTCCATTACAAAGGTTATGATGAGCAGCATAATTATTTTAATCCAAGAATTAGGAATAAGTGTGAGGAACTTTTAAACTTTTACCTGAGCAAATAACGGGACTTTTTTACCTGTTTTTTGTTAATATAATTACATATTATAGGAAAGAGGTATGTTTTAATGAAATATGAGCCATTGGGATTTATTGATGATGGCGTTACTTATCATATTTATGCAGATGAAAATACAGTTACAGTAACTGCCAAAAAAGGAGAACTCGAAATTAAATGTATAGGAGTTACATTTAAAGAAACTATTGCAGAAGCTAAAGGACTTTTTAGTAGTGAACTTAATTCAAAAATGTAACACCCTCTCTTAATGAGAAGGGTTATTTTTTTGTCAATAAAGGACTTTTGACCTATATGTAGAATTATATCCAAAAGGAGTGATGGGTCATAAAGTTAGATAAAGAATGGGTAGAGTTGATTAAGGAGGCAAAGGAAATAGGAATTACAATTGATGAAATAACTGAATTATTGAAAGAAGGAAAGCCCCTCGATTGAGAAGGGCTTTGTCTAATTATAAAGAACACTTTTTCTACTCTAAGAAAGGTTTTGAATAATGCACAATACCTTCCACATTTTTTAGACCATTCTCAGTTAATTCTAAAGCCATAAATTGTTCGTCAGCAACATCAAATGGAGCTTGTATATTCCATAAGTGAGCTTGTTTAAAACCAAACTTTGGATAGTAATCTTTATGACCTAAAACAATAACTGAACGGTAACCAAGTTCTTTAGCTTTTTTTATCGCAGCCTGGATTAATTGCCTTCCAATTCCTTTTTTCTGATAATGAGGAGAAACGGAAACTGGAGCCAGTGCCAAAGAATCGACTTCGTTATTACCATCTACAATTTTTATTTTAGATAGAAGAACATGTCCAATAATATTTCCTTCTTCAGTTAAAGCAACTAGAGAAAGTTGAGGAATGAATGCATCCGATTTTCTAATTTTTTTTACCAGTAAATGTTCTGACTTATCGCTATACTCTTCGTAAAGAAAGGCTTCTTTAATAATATCTTCAGTTATAGTATATTCATTGTTACTCTCTGGTCGTATTGTAATGTTCATTTATAGTCTCCTTTTCTATTTTCTTACCTATAAATGACACTTTCTTTATGCGCAAAGTCATGAAGAAAGTGTTACATGACCAGCTCTAAACATAAGTGTGACAAACAAAAACCTCCAATATAATATGTCTTTATATTACAATGTGATGTAATTATGGTCAAACTTACAGTGCATTATTCCCTCTATTTTAATGGAGATTCCTTAAAAAATGGAGTAAAAGTAAATGAGCCCCTCGATTAAGAAGGATTTTTTTAAAATTTAGAGGGATACTTAATTTAATGAGGATTCAGTGACTTGGACAGAATAAGGATTAAATACAAAACTGAGGTGGAATGAATGCTTAAGCGATATGTAATAATATTAGGATTCCTCTTATTTTTTATTAATCCTATTCTAACTACAAAAGCAGAGTCAGTTCTTAACGCGGTAGGCTCTTACGTCACAACTGAGGATATTATTTTTGACCTTGTGTTTCCAACTATTGATAAAAGAGTGATAAAAGAGTATGGTGGTGATTCTCTCTTTGGTTGGAATTGGAAAAGAATTGTTGGTATAAATTACAATGACAATCACTCTTATGATGTCGCCATAAGAATTGTAATTCCCGATAAAAATAAGGAAGACCTAGTTACGGTAAGGATATCCCCCTCATGTAACAATAAGAAGCTTAATAAGTTAAAATGCAACCATGATTTTATGATAGAAGTATTAGATTACAAACACATTTCTTAAAAAAATAGAATATCTTTATCTAAACTAATGGATAGTATAATCAGGTTTATTAAAGGGCCCCCTCCGAAATGAGAAGGGCTTTTTAATTTTATAATGGTTTTGTCCAAACATCTAAAACTTTTAATGAATATACTATTCTATTACTAAAAAGGAGTGATAATATGGCTGATTGCAATAGAAATGCCTCTGGTATTTGTTCTGAAGCAGAAGGAATCAATACCATAGCTAGTGGAGAAGCCTCTCATGCTGAAGGAAGTGGGACGAGTTCAAGCGGCGATGCCTCTCACGCGGAAGGTTACAATACTCAAGCTATTGGTAATTCATCACACACAGAAGGAGCACTTACAATAGCCAGTGGTCTTGTTGCTCATGCTGAGGGTTATAATACATTAGCTTCCGGTGAAAATACACATGCGGAAGGGAATAGTACGGTAGCAGGTGGAAACGGCTCTCATGCTGAGGGTTATAGTACAAGCGCTTTAGGCATCGCTTCACATACTGAAGGACAAAGCACAACAGCCTCAGGGGACTATTCACATGCTGAAGGTGTGAATGCAAATGCGATTGGAATTTCTTCACATGCAGAAGGAATTGAAACTACAGCTAATGGGACTGCTTCTCATGCAGAGGGGTTTAATACATTAGCTGAGGGGAATAACTCTCATGCAGAAGGAGCGAATACAATAGCTAGTGAGCTAGCTGCTCACGCGGAAGGTTTTGATTCAACAGCTTCAGGAGAGGCGGCGCATGCAGAAGGAAATAATACCACTGCCAGTGGTGCTGGTTCCCATGCGGAAGGTTTAAATACAACTGCTATTATGCCAGGTGCTCATGCAGAAGGAAGCAACACAAATGCTTCTGGAGACTATTCACATGCTGAGGGTGAAGGTAGTTCTGCTGAGGAATATGCTACACATGCAGAAGGAGCCAACACAAGAGCAATAGGTTATGCTTCACACGCTGAGGGTGAGGAGACCGTGTCAAGTGGAGAGAATTCGCACGCAGAAGGCTATGCAACCGAAGCGAGCGGTGCCTTTTCTCACGCAGAAGGATTTTCTTCCATTGCATCAGGACCTTCCTCTCACGCTGAAGGTGCTCAAACATCAGCTAGTGGTATTCGATCACATACTGAAGGATACTTGACCATAGCTACAGGGGATCATGCACATGCAGAAGGTCAAGAAAATACTGCAAGTGGAGCTAATTCGCACGCCGAGGGAATATTTACGACCGCAAGTGGACAAATGTCACATGCAGAAGGGATAAACACTAGCACAGAAGGTTTTACTGCTACTCATATTATGGGGCGCTACGGTGATGCAGAAGAAAACTATTCTTGGTTTATTGGAAATGGTACAGACAGTGTTAATAGGGGATTAGGTGCAAAGTGGCTAGCAAGTAATGGAGAAATGTATATTGATGGGGCTTCTTATAATACTGGTGGTGCAGACTTTGCTGAGATGTTTGAGAGTATAGACGGAAATCCAATTGATGTGGGTTATTTTGTTACATTAGAACACAATAAAATCAGAAAAGTAACATCATCAAATGACTATGTTCTCGGTATTACTAGTGCTACACCCAGTATTATTGGTAATAGTGCTGGCCTTAATTGGCAAGGGAGATATCAGTTAGATAAATGGGGTCGTAGAACTTATCAAGAAGTAGAAATAACACCAATTTTAGATAAAGAGGGAAAAGAAATTATTTCTTCCAAAAAGGAGATTCAACCTCTGATGAATCCGAAATGGAACCCTGATCAAGAATATATCCCAAGGCACAAACGTCCAGAATGGATGGCTGTCGGGCTTATCGGACAAATCTTAGTGAGAGATGATGGAACTTGTGAAGAGAATGGGTACTGTCAATCGAATGATGAAGGCATTGCAACAATATCCAAAAATGGATTTAGAGTTATTAAAAGAACCGGTCCCAATCAAGTATTAGTATTAGTAAAAGGCAATGAACAAGAAGTGATAAATTTAAATACCAAATTCGAACAATTACAAGATGCACTTAACCAATTTCTAAAGAAAAATGATACTAATAGTTAAATTTTGACGAGAGATCTCTCTCCCTCGCTGTTTATCACTCCATTATTTTCACTTAAAGAGTATCCTTAGAATCATCCATTCTAAATAAATTTCCAAAGTTATGATTAAGAAACTTGTGCGTAATTCGGCTTAATTGTAGCGATAACTAAGAAGATTTTTAAGCCCCTCTCAAGTGAGAAGGGCTTATTTTATTCAGTAACTTCTTCCTCATTACATCTTTTTAAAGTCTTTTTTTGTTTTTTCTCATTAGTCTTTATATCGATATAAACAATAATTGATGCAACAATATAATAACATCCTAAATATGAGGTTGTATCAAAAAACTTTTCTGGTGTCCCCTTGATATACCACCAAATTATAGAAACAATAAGAAAGGTAATAGGGTATGAAATTAGTAGTGAACTGAATTTATTTGACACTTACTCTCACCGCCAATATTTATTTAAAGCCATTTTTTATGCTTTTTCAATGCTTTCTCTTCGCAGTTTGCTACAATCCAAACCATAAGTACACCCGTACCGACAATACTTGATTTAATACCAAATTTTATAATCGCTTGTGCAGCCTTTTTATATTGCCCTTTCTTTATCATTGATTTAATACCTTCAACAGTAGCTGTAGTTGCTGTTAGTCCAAAAGAAGCTTTAACTTCACTCTTAAGACAAGAATTAACAGCAGCAGTAAATTTAGGGTTTTCCTTTTTCAGTGCCATTATTTCAATCTCCGGAGGTTCAACATCATTATCGCCTCCGTTACCTCCCCCATTTCCTGCTCCGTTTCCTGGATCATTCTTATCAATAAATGCTCCAGAGGTAATTAACATATTCTTAATGTCTTGATACTCTGCCTTTCCAGTATATCTAGCATCAAGTACATCTTCATCAAATCCTAGTAAAATATCATTTTCTTCATCAACTATTGCTCCCTCTTCGACAAGAAACTGTAACTCTGAAGCTAGCTCTTCAGCCAGTATTTCTTCTTCAGCGGTTAAATCTATATTTTCAAAATCAATATCTACCTCTTGTTCCTCCGCATTAGCTCTTACTGGTATGTTCCCTATTAAAGAAAATAATAAAATTAAAACCATTAACCCCTTTAATCCCTTAGATAATCTTCCTTTTTTCATCTCTCTCTCTCTTTCTATATGATATATTTAACACATTACATTTTATTTAAATTTTTAGAAAATTTCAATGAAATTAATAATATTTTTACAAAATAGGTATTTTATACCTAAATACTAATAGATATAAAGGAATGATTCCATGAAACCTGAGAAAATGTATGTTTCTGTTACTGATGAGAAGGGTGATTAATACTATATTTTTGCCCAAAGTCATCCAGTAACTGTTGTAGGAACATCTGACAATGGAGGGATAAAAGTTGAAGGTAGCACAATAAAAGAAACCTTGCAGAAGTCATTTGAAGGAATGAAAAGATTTTAAATGAGGTAATTTTACTAAAGGAATAAACTTGATGATAAACGAAATATTAATTTATAAACTATTTTAATGCAGGAGTGATTCGCCTTGACCAAGTTAAGAATTAGTATTATTACAGTAGTTGGTATCTTATTCATATTTGCAGTTTTAGGAATAGTTTCTTTCTACAGTGCATGATCTTACAAGAGTAAAAGCCCCTCTCGATTAAGAAGGGCCTTTATTATTACTTCACTCTTAAAACTTGTCCAACACGAATTGTATAGTTTGCATCCAAGCCATTCCAACTACGAATTTGTTGTATAGTGCTACCATATCTGCGTGATAATGCATAGACCGTATCACCAGAAACCACAGTATGATAAACTGCTCCACTAGATGGCGTTAAATTAAACGCACGAACTAAGCCGTTTACGTGTCCCTGAGCAATAGATTGCAAGAATGAAGATTGTTTCAATTTATTCGCATCTGCCACAGTATCAATAAATCCATTCTCAGTAAGCAGAGCCGACATTCTTGTTTCTCTCAGCACATGGAAATTAGCTTGTTTTTTACCACGATCCCGAAAATCTACTACCTTCAAAATCTCTTCGTGAATACGACTTTGATATGTCGTTGTGGGAGCACCTACTCCGGGATAGACATAATCCTCATAGCCTGTACCACCCCCAGCATTAATGTGGATAGATAGATAGAAATCAGCTCCCCAATTATTTGCATCAGTAGTTCTTTGTGCAAGTGATACAGTTTGATCTCCTGTACGACTCATACGAACATCAGCATTACTATAATTTCTTAATAAATCACGTACCCTTGTAGCAATCTGCAAAGTTAATGCTTTCTCCTGTAAACCGTTCCCTACCGCACCTGGATCAGTACCACCATGACCTGGATCAATATAAATTTTAACCATAATTAAACCTCTCCTTTAATATATAAGTATTCCAATGGCAAATGTAACGTTTGTACACATTAACTAAATTCACATAGAAACCACCTCCTTTAATGACAATAAAAAAGACCGCCCTAATGGACAGCCTTATAATTTATCTTCTTTTTCTAACCAAGCCTTTTGATTTATTGCTTTCCTTGTAAAGCCGAAATGATTTTTATAAATTGTGTATAAAGTGATTCCTAGAGCAATACCTGCGGTAAGGACAATGCCAAATGCGTCAATACTCGCAGCTGTAAGCCACTCAAACTTAACATTAAGAGTCCCTAGAAACATCATGATAGCTGACAAGAAACCAACTACTTGAGCAACAACATCTTTATTCATGCTTATCACCTCCCTTCAATTGAATTTCAAGACCATGCACACGCTTATCTATTCTGTTAATTCTCATGTGGATGGCTTTGCGATCATCATCACTTTCTTTCATTTGCTCACGAAACTCATCTATAGATTTTTGTAGGTTGGCAATGGCATCACTTAACGGCTTTACAATAATTCCTTTAAAAATAAAAGAGATACCCCCAAAGAGAGTACCTAGTATGGCAAGTAGTGCAGCCCATTCTTGTAATGTTAATCCGATGAAAGTCAAAATTTCTCCCCCTTATGCAAAATAAAAAAGCCTTATTCGGCTTCTGGTGTTAATCTACCAAGAACTTTAGTTTTAATCACTTCAGACAATCGCCCTTCCACACCTGCCATGAAATAATCCATAATAGGCATAGTAAAGCTTCCGTCAACGTTTAATTGTTCGTTTGGTATACTTGATTGATCTGTACCCCGGAAATTCACTACCCGTAATTGTTCACCATTTTCAGTGATATTTCGGGAACTTGTTTCTATAAAAATATATTGTTCCATCATTCTGTTACCTCCTCAATGATTGGCTCTAATAGACCTAGTATCCGTGGCTTGATAGATTCGCCCAAATCAGCTAGGTTAATAACCCTTAAATCAATATCGACTTCCTGTTGCATTAACTCGTCTGATTCTTTCTGATAATTTTTCAATTTATCTTTTTTAAGCTGAATAGTACCATCCTCGTTATCTTTTTCTTTATACTTTTCGACGATTGTCTTTCTTACCTCATCACTTGCCTTAACTTCCTCCGAAATTCTTTTAAAGTTTCGCTGAACTGAAAAAGCTACCGATGTGGGTATTTCTTTGTCGAGCAAGGAGCTTAACCCATCAATTAAATTGTAAAGTTCTTGTACTGTTAATTTCATGCGATTTTCCCCTCCAATACCTTTATTTGATTGCGTAATAGTTGGTTTTCGGTTTTGAGCCAATTGATCTCATCTGAATGATTACGAGTTCTTTTATCAAGCTCTTGAATGCCCTTCATGTTGATTGAATTCATAAGATATTGTTCTACACCATCACCATCAATTAATTCATCGGCAATTTGATAGCCCTCACCTATAACTAATCCTTGTCTTATTCGAGAATGCCCACTTTCAACTTCTCTTTTAAGACGATATTGATAAATGGTTGATCTGTTGATAATATCTAACGCACTGTCTGTCCACTCTTTAATATCTTCTTTGTATGACGCCATTGAACCTGTTGGGAAACTTGCTGCTCTAATAGGGATGTACGTTCCTGTAGTTCCACTAGCTGTTGCTCTCACTTCGTTATTAGCTCTTACAAATAAATTTTGACCAGCAGTATTCGGATTTACTTCAATATAATTACCTTGAAATCCAGCTGCGACCACTTGGCGCCAAATAATACTTCCTTCATCAGCCATTCCAATACCTGTTGCTCTTATGTCACCGTTAGCACCCAGATATAAGTGAGTTCCTCCTGCTGATGTGTTTGTAGCAATTCCAGCAAAATAACCCTTATATCCCCTTGCATTACGGTATACCGGGTTACCAGAAGAACCATCCACATATCCCTTGTTAACAAACCTTGTTTCATCATCTGACCCTATATAAGCATTGATTGAATTAGTGCTGAAACCAAAACCATAAATAACAGAAGCTCGTAAATCACGATATACAACTGATCCGTCAGCTTGCGTAAACGCTGAACTTGTTATTCTTACTTCTCTATCTGTGCCGATATATCCGTTATATCCCGGTCCAAAACGTAGTCCTTGAGCCCTGATAGGTCTGTAACTGTAATTCTCTGCAACACCATCTGATGGAATACTTGAAATATTAACCACCCTGACTTCATTAGTTGAGTCCGGAGCCAAATAGACATTAGAATTACTTGTGCCTAGAGCTGCACTTGTTACTAGTGATCTATCAACACTAAATCGTTGAGAACCGCCTGAATTATATCCAAACAAACCGTCAGGATTAACATTTACATATTGCCCATTAGACTGCGTAAGACGGACATTTCCTCCAATGATTTCTAAGTTTGTTAAACCATCAGAAGAACGGAACTTAGAACCATATACGTCAATACCTCTTAATGCACCTACATTGATACGGTCAGCGTTCACGCTTGCGATTTTAGCAGCTGTTACAGCTAAATCATCAATTTGCGCTGTACCAATAATGGCATCTTGTAATTTTGCACGCGTAATAGACGCATTTGCTAATGCGCCGTTTTGTGCAGTAATACTATTTGCTGCCATTAAGTTTGCGGTAATTGAACCATCCACAATTAAGGCTGCATTGTTTTTTCTCCTAACAACTAAATTATCAATCCAAGCCCGATTTGTTGTCTCACCATTATTGGTAAAGCTTACTCGGAGCCTGATATATCCAACACCAAATGGCACTTTATAGGATCCAGTTAACTTAGTCCATGCATAAGTTTTAGTAGTCGTATATGCTACAGTAGTCCATGAAAGATGTTGTTTCTTGAGGTCGTAAGTCCTTACCCCATAGGACAATGAACCAGGTCCAACAAGATTATTAAAGCGATAATCTAGCTCGAAGTATAATTCATCACCTTCTTGAACCTTTATTATTCTTTCCTGTTGAGCATCTACATTTCTAATATCACTAGCCCACAACCCTAAGCATTTTGATGATCCATTATTGCCAGACCATGATGTCTGATCGACTACTTGAATAGTAGTATTAGAGTTTTCATTTATCCAACCAGAAGGCAATTGACCAACTTTGTCATCCTCAAAATCGCCATTATCAATAAGATTTGTAAAATCACCTACATCAAGTAATTTAGTGTGGATTTTCACATCCCCAGGTTGTACATTAATCGCACCAATAATCCCATCTCGGTCTACTTTCAATTCAATATCATCAGATAATAGCCTAATGGATGATTCTGCTGAAGTCATTCTACCGGTTAATGAATTAACTTCTTGAGTGGATGCTTTAAATGTTAAGTCATATGCTGTTTGGTCAATTTTTGTTTCTGCTGATGAAACACGGCTTTCTATGTCTTCTGGTGGAGGGGACCACCCAGCGAGTTTATTGCCTTCTATCACTTGTAAATCCCATATTTCTGCTTTCATTGGGACATATCCACCAGACCCACTGGATCTATTAGGCTGGATATACAGATGCGTATCTGTGGCTGTCATACCATTTGTTGTAAAATGTATCTCATAATCATAGATTTCTTCATCATTGGGATAAGGAGAGCCAACAGTCCACACATCACTCACTAGTTCATTATTTCTATAAACAGACACTGGATTACCCGAAGATAATTGGCTATGACCACCCATAGTAGTAATATTCCCAGAAATTTTTCTTATCTTAAACGCTAGGATATATTCAGTGAATGGCTTAAATATCGTATTGCTCAAACGTAAACCAGCTCCAGATGAACCCATTGACTCCATGGTATAGGTGTATGCATCAAATTGATACGTATTGCCCCATGGTGCAACTAGACTCTTTCTTGCTAAATTGCGCCCACTGATCTCCAAATTATTAAAATCAGACCTAAGCTCATTCACACTAGTAGAAATCCCATTAGCCTTAATATCAACCGCAGTAATTTGACTAAGAGCATTACTAACCTCACCATTTAATTCATTAACGTTAGCTTCAACATTTTGCGCTCGTAAAGACAATCCATCTAGGCTGTTATCAATTTGAAGAATTTTATTCTGGTAAACGCCATTGTCTACCTTATTAAGCAATTCCTCATTAACCAGATAAATCTTACCATCTACATAATCAAAGCCTGCTTTATTTGCAAGCTCAGACATCAAGCTAACCTCTGTTGCTGTTATCTCAGCATCAGTATATTGCTTTGAATCAGCTTGGATTTGATCGTATACATCTTGGCGAATCATATCAGCGTAAATAGTGCCATCAGCCAGTATGTCAGCAGTTTTTGATAGCTCCCTTAACTCTGCAGCGATATCGGGTCCGAATAATATATCATCACTAATTACCCTGTGTGTTGCTCCCATTACTTGCACAGACCAATCACTCGGTGTTCCATGCTGATTAACTGCTCTTACCCTGTAATACCAAACTTGATCAGTACCAACCGAATGGAGAAAACCACTAGTATTTCCCCTCCACAATAAGTGCTGTGTGTCTGGCACAAAGTCTTTTAACTGTGAGCCATATACTTCGTAGTGTTTTACATAAATCGAACTGCCGTAATCCCAATATAATTGAATAGCCCCCATTCCACCTAACGCTTCAACATTTATTGGAATAGTGGGCTTGATGTCTGGGAAACTTCCCTCAGTTACTTGGGATGGACTGTCACGAATTTTTTCAACTTCTTGTGCTAATTCTTCAAGGCGATTATCATCTAAATCAAGGAATTTCCCCATCTCAACAACCATGGTGCCATCAATATCTAGAATGTCATATTCCATGGCAATGATACGAGATTGTATTTCTATTGGTCTGGCAAACTTTCGATCTATTGCAATGGCGGTATCACCTAAACTAACTTTATCGTCAAATAAATCAACTGATAAGCTATAATTAACTACTGGCTTGTTATTGTTTTGGAGATTATCCCATGTTGCCAAAAGAAGTTCTCGAGGGTCCTCAATATCTTGATTGCTGTATTCACCAAATCGATGTAAGGCAACTCCATCACGAATACGACGGTATCGAGCAAATGCCTCTGGATTACCCACCCATTTTTCCCCTTTGGGTTTATCGAATGGATCACCATTAGCAATAGACATTTCAACATCGCCGAAATCAATGTAACGAGTGTTGCCACCGCCTTCTGTTTCAAGCGATGCTCCCCAACCATACATTGCAGTTACAGGGTAGCTTAAAACTTGTCTACCAATCTCGGTTGTATTGTGGTCGATTTCAAAGCGTTGACCTGTATCTTTGCCAAGTCGTTGGATGATTTTAATCTTACGAGCGACAATATTATTTTCCTCGTCAAACTCAACGATATCTTTAAATTCGCCGCCCCAAACTTTGATAATCTCCCAAATAGCATCAACCGACCGCATGCGATAAAAGTTTGTGGAGGCTAGTCCTAAATCAACTTCAACTTCTCCTATCCAACCAGTACCTTCAACAGCTGCATCTAATGCTACTTGTGCAGTCTTATCAGTAAATCGTTTGTCTAAAACAATATGCTCTGCAAGTTCTAAAAACTCTGGTTCACAGGTAGCTGTAGTTAATGGTCCTTCCATGCTGTCAGAGTCATCTAGCTCTTTAATAACAAATAGCCTTAAATCACCTTCATGATCACGAAAAACAACTTTATTTTCTTCAAGCACATATTTAGCATCTTCTGTATCTGCTTCAATAGTAAAAGAAAAAGGTGTTTCTGGTATCTTATTAACTTCGAGACGGTAAGGGGCACTAATAAGACCACTATCTTCAGAGATAATGGTCAATGGGTGGTCGTCTTGGTTAAAAATATATAAATCTGTCAAATTTTCACATCCTTTCTACAGGGGAATTGTCACCTCCTGTCGAAATAGGTCTATCGAAGGGGGTGAAACTAATGGCGAAAAAAATATCAAAACAGCGATTTGAACAAATAATTAATGAAGTACAAGAAGTGACTAAGAAAGAATTCGCTAAAGGTCTTGAAGAAGCTTATGGACAAGAAAGAATTGTCCCATTACAAGAGTTTACAGATGAGATACTTCCAAAATTACTTAGTAAAACTTTTGTTAATGCAAACACTCATGCAGAGTATGTGATTCATGATATTTTATCTGAATTAGATTTACTTACAGATGACGGCGATTAAGTTTATTTTTCTCAAAGTCAGATTTGATTATTTCAGCGATTGCTTTACCATTAACCTTTACAGGAGTGGGCAGCTCCTGACCTTCCAAAAGTTCAAGGATTCTGTCCATCTTCTGTTCAATTCTATCGAGTGGAGATACAGTAGTCGTTTTAACTTCTCTATTTGTATTGATATACAAATCCTTTGGTTCTTTTCCACCTAAAAAACCTTTTGCTCTAACTGGCTCATACTTTGTTTCACTCATCATTATCCCTCCTAATAAAATCTTTCATCATAAATCAAATCACAATCATGACTTGCTTTTAATATAACTTCACCTGGTTGTAACAACACATAATTAGATGACATACTGACCGCTGACCTTAAATCTTTGCCGTTTAAAAATACCTTGCGACCATCAAAGCTAATGACTAACCTATCACCAGCAACAAACTCATAATTTAACAAAATATAAAGCCCTACATTCGACTCTAACTTAAATGAGCTAGTAGCCTGGGCGAAATCCACTTCAATTACCCAAGGTGTCTCTGTCTGTCCGGTGATTATAAATTGTGCCGTTGTTGTGCTGATCAGCAATCTTTTAGTTTCTTTTGTCTTAGATGCTTCGGGGCGCCAAAATGTCATAGTGAAAAGGTGTGTACCATTTACCTCCCCATCCTCCGTAACGCTGCTGAGAATACCATAGTAGGTAAACTCTGGTTCATCAGAAAAAGAGATAGTTACTGGCTCCTCTGTAGATAAAATTCCATTTAACTCATTTAACTTTTCACGCAATTCAAAGTCAGACTCACACACCATCATAGCCTTTACTGTTAAGGGGACAGGTGTTTTTGTCCTTTTCTTAAAACGATAAGAACCGTTAAAACGCTGTGTGGCATGAATTTCATTAGGAGACAAAGAGCGACCCTTTACGTCTAATACATAAAAGTAACCAGATATATCCACTCCGTTATGGATCATACGAAACGGCTCTCCTAGATACTCATCATAAGCAATATCAAACATTAATTTGGTCGCCTCCTTTGTCTAAAACTAGCTCGGTTTTGCTCACCTGAAATGTATTTAATAACTCCTTGTGCTTCGTGACCACCAATATTGATTACCGCATATTGTTCTTCTCTGTCTGGCAATTCAATCTCATTTACTTCTGCATTAAAGGCATGCTCAATAGCCCTTGTTCCATCACTAAATGATGTATCAAAGGTTGCAGTACCACCGATATTTGCTAGTGCTATATTTGGAGTAAATGCGCTTCTTGCAGATGCAGCCAAATTTGTCATCGATGACATGATTGGTTTTTTTGCTCTGGTAATTGATTTTGTAATAGGTCCGCCAAAGTCCATACGGTGGATATCAGATAATGGTCCTTCCTTTGCAGGAGAGAACGGCCATAAATCACGAACAGCACCAACGATACCTTCAACTTTACTGACGATTTTACTTTTCATTGCCATCAATCCATCAATAGCGCTTTGAATTATCGCTTTACCTGATGCATATAGGTCCATGCCAGTAAAAAAGGATTTGATATTGTCCAAAATATTACTTACTTGTTGTTTGGCTTCATTCATTTTAGTTCGAACAGAGTTGACTATATCGCTAAACTTCGATTTAACAGTTGAAACTATATTTCCTATAATCGTAGAAAAATAAGATTTTATACTACTCCAAATCGAGGAGATTTTACTTTTAGCCGAATTCATGTTTTCTGAGATTGAATTTCTTATTGACTGGAATTTTTCTACTGTTTTCTTCCATAATTCGACTAGGGTTTTAGTGAAAAAGGATTTGATTTTTGACCAAACATCTTTGAAAAAATCACTGATTGCAGAAAAAACTTTCTTTGTTACTGCCCAGATAGAATCCCAGTTTTTGTAAATCACTATAGCCAAACTAATGACTGTTGTTATGACTAGACCAAGTGGACCGCCCGCGAATCTAAATAGATTAAGTCCGATCTTCCCTATCATCGGTAATACTTTGAGGATCGCTCCACCTACACCCGAAAACAACTTAACTCCAAATTGGACAAGCTTTGGAACGACTTTCATTATGGCTCCGCCAAATCCAGAGAAAGCTGTACGAACTGCAATAATCGGTGGAATCAATGCCATGAAACCACCAGCTAACATTACACCTAGTGCAATTAATTTACCTACCCATGGATGAGCAGCCATCATGCTACTGGTCCAAGCAAATATACTGTTTACCACTTGAAGTACTTTTGCCCCTATTGGAGCTATCGCTATTCCTAAATTAACTAAAAATGTAGTGATGTTACCGATTAATGCAATTACAGTTGGTGCATTATCTCGAATATACCCCATGAATTTTTGAAATTGCTGATTCTCCGATAAAGCTTGCCCCCATTCCTTAAAACGAGCAGTAAGATTTTGCAATCCTGTCATCATATCCGAAGCAAGTGGGCCAAACGCGGTAAACATACCTATTAAGCCAAGAGTGATGTTTTTTACTATTGCCCATATTTTAGGACCATTCGTTTGAAGATATGAAATGAAATTTTGTAGTGCGGTAGATCCCTTTATTCGTTCCGTAAAATTTACGAACGACTGACCCATATTCTTAAATCCCTGTGCCATAAAGTCTGTCATCGGAGCAAACGCTACTGTAAGGTTCATAAACCCTTGGATTAGTCCGCCTAATCCCGACATTACTTTATCTAAAATTGGAGCAGCACTTGTATTTAAATATCCAAAAAACTGTTGTGCTGACTTCGAACCCATAAACTTATCAAAGCTTGATGACAAGTCAGCGACTGTACCTGCAACGCTTTTAAACATTGGATTTAATGATGACAAAGCTTTTTCTATTCCAGTCATGGCACTTGCAAAAGCATTGGCTGTTTGTGGGGCTATTGCATCTTGAACACCACTCCACGTGCTTTTGAGCTTATTTAACGCCTTCATCGCCCTAATATTTTCCTTCGTACTTTTTGCAGTACCATCTATTATAGATTGAATAGTTGGTATAGCCGCCGCACCAAAACTAACAGCCGCACCGCCAGCAATACCAAAAGCTGCCTCAAGAGCAAATGTGTTACTTCCTGCTACAGCAATCATTGGTCCAAGAGTACCTAATAGTCCAACAACTGCCGCTATGATTGGTACTAAAGCCGGGCTAGCCATTAACATGCCCCCTTGGAACATGTTGGCTCCTACTGTTCCAAACGCTCGAATCGCATTTGCTAGTCCCTCAATCTTCCTTTGGAATTTATTTATCCGTTTATTTGCTTCGCTTGTCACTGCATTAACTCTAACTGTAGTGGTTTCAGGGAGACTTCTTATCGTTTCCCTAACCCTTCGCATTTTTCGCCTGAATTCACTAATTCTTGCACCCACGATTGCACTTAAATGAGAGCTCAAGACTCAACCTCCCTTCGGCTTGAAATTCGGCTTAAACCCTTTGAATTTATTGTTCAAATCAATCATTCGCTCAAGGTTTTTATCAGTACCCGTTATACCTTTTTCTAAGTTTCTTCTAGCTTGATTTGCATTGAAAATCTTTCGCTCACTTGCCCGTTTAGCATGTTGTGCATACCTATTCGCCATGGCTGTTTTCGCCATAAGTTCATACTGATCTATTTTTCGATTCAGCGCTCCTATCCTTAATGCTTCGTACTCCCATGGCTCCCATGACATAATGAGGTCCACATCGAATATACCCATTAATTGAGCAACGTCACTTATGACTGTTTTGTAGTCTGTTCCGTCAGAAACTTCCGGTTTTCTTTGGCTTCCTCGATCATTTCTAGAATGGCCTTTTTCTCGTTTTCGGTCTCCCCGAAGTCGCTCATCAAGTTCAAGTTCTTCCAATATTTCTTGACTTTTTGTTTGAAAAAACCCGAGTTATCCAACTTTCGAAATGCATCCTTAAACAACTGATCTGCATCGCCATTTTCCTCAATGTGTTTCAAAATAGCATTTTCAATGGATTCGAGTGAAGGTTTCTCACTTTTCAAATGAGAAAGAGCACAATCCCAAAATGCTGATAAAAATAGAATGTCAAATTCTAAGAGTTTACTATAAATATTGATTAGTCCACCTTGCTTGTTGCCCTGTGAATCTTCCTCGTTATACTTTTCATTTGCTACCTTCTCAAATTTAAAATCTGTACGTGCCTCGTATTCTCTTTCACCGATTGTTAATACAGCCATTTCAATAAAACCTCCTCATATCAAATAAAAGAGACTGGCATTAGCCAATCTCTTAAGCTCCTGTGCTTGTTCCTGTTTCACCAGGTTGTTCAAATTCATATGCACTTGCATTTGTAATACCTTCTGGTAACTCAGTAAGGGTTCCTTCAACTGATTCACCCTCAACTTGGAGAGTCGCGCTAATTTCGATGAAATTATCTCCCGGGCTAGACTTTTCAACCGATTCAACTAAGCAATAAGCAAATACAGCATCATAAGTGCCTTCTTCATTTGCAATTAAGTCAACTTCCCACACTTTCAATTTCTTCTTTTGCTTAATCGCATTAAGTACAGCTAATTGTCCAGCATCCTTTTTTACTCCATAAGCAGTTAGCTCAAAGGATTCGCTATTCTGACCATAAGCCAAGATGCGCCCCATTTTAGATTGCTCATCCACTAACTCATTCTCGATAGAGTACGTACCTTCTGTTTGTTCAGCGACGACTAGTGCATCTGAGCCAACAGTTGCATCAACCGGTTGGATTAAAAGGATAGTATCCTTACCATTTTGCTTCATTTTTAGTCCTCCTGTTCAATATAAAAACGGACATTAAGAATCCCTTGATAAGGAAAACCAATGTCCGCTGGGCTAAGCACCCTCATATTTGGATCAATCATAAATTTAAACACTTTAAAACCCTCGACATGCCAATTTTCTTTTGTTAGAGCCATTACCATTAGGTTAAGCATTTGCATCGTTTCTCGCTTACCCTGTGCGTCACTGTAGCAATGTAAAACCCAAGGTATGTTTTCGCTGTAAGATGTTTTGCTCTCAAATGGTGATACAGTAGGCTCACCAACTGTCACATAAGGAAACGGTGTATTCTGATTAACATAATCATAAACACCTGTAATTACGTCGTTTAAATCAGCATCTTCACTCAGACACTTGAAAATCGCTTGTTGTAATGGCCATAGTGCTGTTTCTTTCATACTATCACGCACCTAATCTACCTAATTCACGTTCAAAATGACGGCTCCCTGCTTCAATAGCTGGTTGCCAATATGGTTGAGGTTTCATACCACGAGTGTAGACATAACGATTTAGTTTTTCTGACCAGTAAACCCAAGGGGTACGTCGGCCGTTTCCTGTACTACTATAGATTCCTGTGCCGTATTCAACATAAATGGCATAGGCAGCACCTACTATAATCTCAGCTGATAACCCTCGATTATAATAACGAATTTCGATTGAGCTTCTTAAATGGCCATCACCTGTTGGGGCTAATGCCTGGGCTTGACCTTGTATCAATTCAGCAGTCTCAGTAATAACTCGTTTAACCTCTATGATAAATTCTTTTTCAAACCTATCAATCGCTCTATCAAACTGACGTAAACCACCCATCTCTATACCGATACTGATACTACTTCTAGCCATCAGCTAACAGCCTCAAATCAACCCTCATGATTTCACTCTGACCGCCTTGATCCAACGGTTTACCAACTAACTCATAAGTATCTCCTTCACATACTACACGCATTTTTGTCGTTATATCGGTACGATATGGAAAATACAATTGTCTATCAAACGGGTGGTTAGCTTGTTGAGCACGGTAAATAACTTCTGATTTCGGTGTATCCAAAAAACCAATAGATTCACCATATGTCTCCCATTCTCCTGGTAACCAACCACCGCCTCCATCAGGAGTCTTTTTCCCTTCTACAAGGAATGCAACGTTATGAGGAAACTCAGCGTAATGCATGAAATCTCACTCTCCTGTAAGGCTTTAGATTACGCTTAATCTTTTCTGGGAGGTCAGTGTCGTATGAATAAGATACTGACCCCATAGAACGGCTAGATAATCCATCAGCTTTGATTTTGTGCCTTAACGACTCACCTATAAAAAGCCTTACACCTGCAGGTGGATCATAGCCAACGAATGTAGCACCACAATAATCCTCTGCATACTCCAATAAGATTGGCACCATCACACTTAAGTATGTTTGGTGCTTCTCCTTATCGATTCCAGCAATAGAAGATACCTGATCAATTAAATAGTCCATCTACTCACCTGCTTTGGCATTTGATTTAGATGTAGTAAACTTCTTTTTGATTTTTTTATATCCCGGTGGCATTTGAGACGGCTGAACAATCATTTTATGACCTTTATGGTTGATTACTTCGATTTTATTCTTGGTCATTCTCATCACCTCTCAAATTATGATCCTGCTGGAGCCTGAGGAATTGTATTAAAACGGAATTTTACAATGCGGACTGCTTTAGGCTCATAAACTCGGTTCCAACGAGCTCCTACATTCAGCTCAGTGTTTGTTGGGAATATATTTGCTACACCGCCTTCGTTCCATGCAACACCACGTGGATGCAAGATAAAGATACGACGGTTAACTAAATTCTCTTCACCAGAATAAGACATCCCATTTCTAACGATTTCAGTTTCGATGATACCTGGGTGTGAGCCATTACCAAGTGCAATTGCTCCTTGGCCAAAGATATAAACCTCTGATTGTCCTGTAGAACTGTCAAATGGCAGAGAATCATCAACGATAACTCTTTTCCCAAGAAAATAACCGATTGGGCGACCTTGTTCAGATTGCGGCGCATACTCAATTAAGTCTTGTTTAATCAGTTCAGCTTCTACTGCAGAGTTCATCATTACTCCTGTTAGTAAGTTCTTCGCATCACCCATCAATTGAGTAGCATCAATAAAAGTGCGTGCATTAATTGTTCCAGCTTCACCATCACGGCTTGTAATATCATGAATCTTTGCAGACATTGAGCTACTTTTGAACACACCAGATAGAGTAGCAAGGAGATTACGTTGCAAATCTCGAGCCCAATATGCACTAACTCTACTCGCAATTGCTCCAGCAGGGTCAGCTCCACTTAATAATGCTGAAAGACCATTAGCACCCCAAGCTTGTGTACGAGCTTGTTTGCGTGCCATATCTTTGTTGGAAGTAATTTTGCTAACATCCATATCCCCTGAATCTCTCATAACTTGAGATTCAATATTTTCTAGATCATTCCAAAAAGGCATGTTAATAAGTGTATTTGATCCACCTGCAAGGGAATTGAATTCCTCATCATTTGTAATAATACCGCTCTGGATTAATTCCGATTTTTCCATTGTTGCTTGAATAGTATAAGGTGTGAAAATCTCCGGTTGAATAACATCTGCTAATCTAGTGATTGCCATATATAATCATCCTCTTTTCTTTTATTTGGCCGAAGCCTTAAATTTTTTGTATAACTCGGGGTCATCCTTTAACAGGCGACCTTGCTCAGTGAGATTAAAATGCTCTTTGCTAAATGGATTATTCTGTGGCGTCGGTCTATTAGGTTCACTAGGGTGAGGTTGTCTTCCTTTTAGTCCAGACGGTTCATCTTCACCAAATAAATACGCATCTGACTCTTTTAAACTCTTAAGCTGTTCATCTAACCCAATCAAATTATCTCCATCTAAACTAATTTTTTCTTGATCAAGAAGTGCTTTAACTGCCTTTGGATTCTTCGCTGCCGCATCCTTCAAAGCTAATTCCAACTTGAATTCCTTACGTTGTGCAGCAAGCTTACTATCAGACTCTTCTTTAGCGTCAGCATTTGCTTTTTGTAAATCTTTAATCTGGTTTTGTAAATCCTTGTTATCTCCCACCTTTCTAGAGAGGTCAACCAGTTGCGTATCTCGGTCTGCAATTTGTTGTTTATATGTGGTAATCTCATTCTCTAAATCTTTGACCCTATCTGCCTCTGACTTAAGGGGGTTAATAACTTTACCATGACTTGCCATAACCTTCTCAATTTGCTCCTCAGTTAATCCGAGAGCCTTCAAATCTTCTCTATTCATTTTCATTCTCCTCACATTGTTTTTACGTGTTATGAACACGATAGGATAGCTATTTACCGCATAACTGCGAATAAATACATAAAAAATAGCCTTGTTTTACGTCTATTGGCTAAAGACAAGTTCATCCTAACTAGCAAATTTACTTTTCCATTCTTCAAAACTGGTAAACGGCATTGTTGTCGAGGGTGGACTTATCTCCTTTTGTGCCTTTTTTAAAGCTTGTTTGTAAGTTAATCCATCAACCATGTATTTCTCGGTTCGATCAGCGATTTCTTGTTGATAATCAGGGTCCATGTAATCACGACCGCGACGATACTCGGGTAATAACCCATTTACTTTTCTTAATTTTAGACAACGACAATTAATATCCATCGATGCCACGCCCCATAAATGCGGTCCCTTGGATTTTAATCCTCTATAAGTGAAATACCCTTGCTCATTTGTTTCTTTTCCATCTAGTTCCCTGTGTGCGTGTCTAACCTTTAAATCTAAGGCAGAAAGCCACACACCAGTTATTGTTGTATATTTAGCTGCTTGCTCTTCGGATTTTTCTCCGGCAAGGCTCCTAGATCTCCCCGCTTCGGTACGGACAACGGTACGTGCTTTATGCTGGTTAAACTTGACTGAGTTTTGTAATCGTCTAGCGATAACAGCATATCCTTCACCCGCCTGGATACCCTGAGCAATCTCGATATTAATGCGACGTATAATTTGGTTTCGGTGTTCCTCAAGAACCGACGAGAGCGTTAGCTTATCTATTGGATTTTTAAGGATTTGTTGGATTAGTTCCATTGTTGGTAAAGTAACTCTCATAGAATAACCGGTGCTCATTTGATACAGATACATATGTCTAAGATATCCCTCAAGATAGACGTTTTCAGTAGATGTTTGAAGGACTTTCACTATCTCTTTATACGCTCCATTGAGAACGCTGTTTATCTGTTTGAGTTCTTTATTTAATCGATTGTACTTGTTTACATCAGTCCACGATATTTCACCATCTTTGTCTGCATACTTAACATACATATCAGCTAAAATTTTTGTAATGTCCATTAGACGGCGATTAAAGATTTTTTCAATGTTCGATTCTGCCTTTTTGGCAAGTTTGTCAAGATGTTCTTCAATCTCCAGTTGGTTCATCTTCATCCTCACCACCTAGAGACTCTTGTTGCTCGCTATAAGCTGATCTTTCCTTTTCAACTCTCTCTTGCTCAAGTTGAACATCATCAACAAATGGATGCTTGGCTCTTAAAGTTTCATCTGACACAAGCTCTCTTGATTTGTTAATATTATCAATTTGTTCAGTTTCATTAGTGATCATAGACTTGTTAAACGAAAAGGAGTAGTTTTTATAATTCGCCTGAGTATTCTCAGCTATCTCTAGATATTCGCAAATAAACCACATCAGCGACTTAAGGCCTTTATTGAACTTTCTTTCTAGCACATTCGCTTTCATGTCTAAGAAAGAGTACAAAAACTGTAAAGCCACACCTGATGGATTCTGCCCGAAGCTATCTTTTGTTGTATCAACTGCTTGCCCTGCATCATAAATTAATTCAGCCAGCCTTTTTGTTTGGCTATCAACGGCAGCAACTGGAATATCCGCTTGGATTGTATCTACCCCCGATCCGGGTTCATCTGATACACTGATCGCTTTAAACTTTTTTAGATTCGTCATGAATTCCTCTAGTGATGTGCCTTCATAACCTTTTAAGACATAGATCAAAGCTGCTACATCTTCTATTGTGTTTGTAACATCACTAATTATTAACTCATAGGCATCAATTAATTGTTTGTAAAATACTAAATCGCCAACTGCTTCTTCGTTGTTTTTGAATTCAATGAACGGCACTTTTCCCCACCCATAACCCTCTTTTCCATAAAAGAAATGTGACTGAGGATTTAAGGAATACGTAACATCCATCACTATGCCGTCATCTGATTCCTCATAAAATGTCACTTGTTGGTCATCCCAAAGTTCAATTTTACGTGTGCCGTCATCAAGATCATAGAAGCGAATACCACCGGTTAAATTTTTTCGCTTTGTATTATCATAGATTGGTATAAATTCCTGAGCAGGAACAATCATATAATCAAATTCGCCATTTTCATCAATATATGGGTGCAACCACTCTTTTCCCTTGTTCGATGCGTTTTTAATTAGCTCTGGAATAATATCTTCAAAATCATCGCCTAATAATTCAATAATCCTTTCTAAGGCGAGGTCTTCACTAACGTTGCTTTCGATAGTGATTGGTTTACCAGCCAGATATCCAACTTTCTGATCCACAATACGCTTATGCCACGCGGTGGGTAATTTGTTATTTGTTGCATCTTCATCAACAACCTTAATATCCCCTTCATACGTGAAGATCTGTCGTTTTGTAATATCAGATTCATTGAAATAATATCTCACTCCTTCATCCATTTTAGAGGTGTCGTGTTTCTCGATATATTCTTTTATGATATCTACTGTTTTAGGACTATTAGATTTAATAAAAGAAATTAATTCATCCGTATGTGTAGCCGTTTCTGGATACAATGTTTTCACCTACTTATTTCAATACTCCAAATCCGCCTTTTAAGTCTGATACTTCGTAGCCGTCTAATCCGTACCAAATAGCAGAAAAGGTATGTGGATCTATATTAAATTCATCTTCTATAATGATTCCTTCTTTATCTACTGCAAATGTTAAGTCTTTTAATTCCCTAATAGTGTTAGGACAATTTTTAGAGCAGATAATCTTTTTGAATCGTTTCACTTTCTTTGTGTTTTGTGTACGGGAACCAGGGAACTTTTTAGCGGCCCTAATTCTAAAACCATTTTGCTTGTAAAACTTTATCGTTTTAGGTTCAGCTGTGTCAGCCTTAATCAATTCTTGAGTTTCTTTAAACTCTTTTATATCCTCTGCTGTCTCAGGATCCGTTTTCCCATTCTTGTAATACTCCCAAAATATATATAAGTATTTCTTATCATGATCAACAACCATTCGAAGTAATGCATTATAGGAGTTAACAAAACCAAAGTCCATACCATTTGCTTTTATTGGATTTCTAATCTCACCTATAACCTTTAATACTTCGTCATGCTCCCACTCTTCGAACTGAGGTAATACCAAAGTTCCATTCACACCAAAACGACCTTTACGAGCGATTCTGTGAAGGTCTGGATCATGTGTTTTTAAATCCTCTAATTGTTCTATATAACTTTCAGGCAAAAACAAATTATCATCGGCTGTAGAATGATGATAATAAGTATTGTTGATTACGATTGATTTCTTTTGATAAAGTTCTTCATCATCCAAAAGAAAATAATTATTAACTTGATCTTTGAAGAAATGTTTATAGGTCCAATTCCCTTTGCTGACTGGGTTTGTAGAAAGCAACATATGAAGCGAGAAAGTAGGATGACGTAAACGCCCTAACAGTTCTTTAAAACCCTCATACTTGACCTCTGAACACTCTTCTAACCAGACGATGGATATATTGTTAATGGACTTCAACTTTTGCGGTTTATCCATTCCTTTGAAGATGATCTTGCTTCCATTCGGGAATCTAATCTGCATAGGCGAAGTAACACACCTAATTTTATGGTCCAATTCTAAGTCAATTATGATTTCTTCTAATAATGAAAAAGTTGAGTCTCTGTGAGTATCGTATACTTCACGAACAACCAAGGCTGTTCTTTTTTCTTCTAACAGTTTAAGTATTAGCTTGAGAGCAACATGATAACTTTTGCTGGAACCATATCCACCGACAAGAAAGTAGAACTTTTGTGACCAATCAAAAATAAAACCTTCAAAGTGAGGATTGACTTCTTTTTCAATCATGTTCGCTCACCTTTTCGTTTGATTAGAATCTCAATCGGTTTATCCTCATCACCATGGCTAATCTTTTCGATTTCGGCACTAGTCTTATCTATGCTTAACTGTATCTGTTCAAGTTTAAGCCTTCTCTCGTCCTCTTCATGAGCAAGGTCATTGAATTGCTTAATAAGTGATCGCAACTCACTCATCGCTCTAGATTGGGCATTTATAAATGTTGCATGACGGTCCCAAGCAAATTGATATTCCCATTCACGTTCTTCTGCGAAATCAGAATCCTTTTTCTTTTTGAGCACTTTTATGATCTCGTCTTTATCCTCTACATACATTATCTTTTGTGCTCTTATGATAGCAGCATACTGAATCTGTATCTGGTCATAAATCAAATCAGCAGGTGAACGTTCTTGCATTTGCTCCATGATTTCTAATGTCTCAGCAGGAAGGAACTTGGAGAAAAATCCGTGTTTCTCTGCTGCCTTGTTCCGTTTCGTGAATTGGTTTTGAGGATTGGGATTTCCACTTCTTTTTCTTGTTGCATCTTTTGTAAATTGGGTTGCAACCTTCTTCTTTTGGGTTGCATCCTTTTTAGTGGGATCTCTCGACCATCCTTCACGGCTTTTTCTGCTCTTCAAAGTACCAATTTTTATATCATGCTTATCAGCAAGCGCCTTTAATGTAATTTTTGATGTCTCAAATTCTTTCCTTATTTCCTCCCAATTCATTACATGGCACCTACCTCCTGTCTTTTTTTACAAAGAAAAAAGACCTCGATTTGAGGTCTAAATTTTATTCTATCTCTTCTTCAATTAATACATGGATGTGAGCGTCATATGTTGAGTCTGCCTCATGGATGAATACGTTTTTCACCTCAAAAACCCCTGCAACACTATTCAAAGGGCGCTTTATTGGATCAGGTTTATACTTTACATCAATATAATCCCCGACCCTCGGAATTATTGGCAAATTAAAACTTTGCCCATTCACAGTATCCTTCGGTGAATTTGAAGCATACACCTTAACTTTAAAACCACTCATTTTTATTCTCCCTTTCTAGTTGCATCTGAACAAAACGTAAATCCTCCTGATAATAAAATTAATTACCCACCTA
Organism: Cytobacillus sp. FSL R5-0569; assembly: GCF_038007265.1. Taxonomy (NCBI): domain Bacteria; kingdom Bacillati; phylum Bacillota; class Bacilli; order Caryophanales; family Bacillaceae; genus Cytobacillus; species Cytobacillus sp. FSL R5-0569. The sequence goes on along the minus strand of NZ_JBBOWW010000001.1, from coordinate 1,696,454 downwards.
CTTTATTCCCCATTGTCTGCCACCGCCTCCTGGATCAATTAAACAAGAAATCCAAGCTAGCCAATCACTTCCTGGTTTCGGGTTCCTTTTCCATCCTCCACCACCTGGGTCTTGGTGATGTCCACCTCGTGGAGGGTCAGAATGGTGTCCTCCTGGCTTAGGGTCTCTTAAGATAGTATTGAGCATCATATACCTCCACAACCTGGGTCAATATGATGACCTCCTACACCTAGATCTGAATGATAGCCGCCACCACCTGGGTCCTTCTTAATTCTTCCTCCACCTGGATCTTTTCTCATTTCAAAAGCCCCCTTCGTTTTTTAATAGGAATGGAATAACACACATCACAAACGCCATCATTGTCATGGTACTCATTATAATCTGTGATTACTGCCTCACATTTAGAACAAATCCACAATCCTTGTTTCACCTGCTCCATATGCAATCCTCCCCTTTTTATAACATAATTCGCCATAAAACGGGGTAAATCCTCCTATAAAATCACCGAAAGGTGAGCAACGCACAAAAATAGAGGAAGCAGCTTGTTTAACTGCCTCCCCTGTCCTGCCTTCCATTTTAGCATGCCGATTTTTCGTGTTTCAACAAATGCACAAAGTGGCTTTTTTGGCTCAAATGGTTCAATATGGTTTCTTTGGCTTTTTTGACCTGATTTCTAGATATACACAAATGATAAGATATCTCTCGGAATGACATGCCATCTAGGATACAATCATAAATGACTTTATCGCGTTCATCTTCCAATAATTCGGCAGCAAACTCAATAACATATACTTTCTCTCTAAGTCGCTCTAGCCTGTTATATAAACGTTCTTCACGTAAATCCATGTTATTTAACTCCGCTTGGCTTTTTCCAGAGCTTCCTTTTGGCAAAGTTGCCTCTATCCCATATTGAGCAACACCCCAACTTTTCATAGGTGTAGAATATCCAAATAGTACTTTTTCAAGGCGCTCCACTTCTTTTTTCATCCAATGATAATCTTTTAACAACGATTCGATTCTTTTAATGCTGGCAGCTTCTTTCATACAGGAACCCCCTATGTTAAAATATAATTGGGTGCCGGGGATTCCTGGTCATGTCTCTGCATTGCAGGGACTTTTAATTTGCAAAAGGGAGAAGTTTTTTTCTTCCTTCTTTAGCTGCTAGCGAAGCATCTTCTACAGTTCTGTGATAACCGAAATAATAAACCTTCCCTCTATATTTGACAGTAGCTCTCCATTTTTTCTTATCTTTATCCCAAGTGACGCCTCTAGCACCAGATGTGTTATTTTTTTGAACCCTTGTATTTTGGTTGTTTTCGGACAAGGTTACTATTCTCAAATTATTTCTTTTATTGTTTAAAGTGTTCCTGTCTACGTGGTCCACAAATCTATCTGTTGGTGCGTCCATAATATATCTATGCATGCCGATCAAAGCAGGTTTCCCCTCTTTGTTTTTTGTGTTGCCCATCACATAATAGGATTCTGTCTTTTTGTTGTAATTTACAAACCAACTACCTGGGAAACTATCTACTTTTTCCAGATCAGAAGTATCAATAAATGTGTTGAACACATCACCGTTTCTACGTTTTATGAAGATGACGGTGGTCTCGCCAAGTGTCTCATATCTATTCTTCATTTAATCAACCCCTCTATATGAGCTATTTTCTTCTTTTGTTAAATTATTTATTTTTCATGCATACTTTTATTAATTATGGATAAATTATTATTGGGTAAGGAATTAAAAATCTTCCGCAGTGCCTACTTAGGTATATTTTCTTACCCACTTCCATAATATGGTCACACGATTAGAGAGAGCTTGGATGGGCTCTTTCTTTTCGTAGTAAACTTTCTCTATCTTGTGTTTACTTGTTTATCTTTAGATAGCATCTTTTGTTTAGATTTCTCTAATGCATCAATAACAACATCTATACTTTCAATTTTTGTAAAGAGCATCCGTACTGGTGTTTCTTCTACACTCATAACTTTATCTTCACCGTACTCATGATAAGCACCAATTTCATTTCTCTTCTCGTTATTCCAAAACAACACGGTACCGACTGTATCATCAGATTGCAAAAGTCCTGCAGCCACTTCAATATCACCATATCCAAATTCCAATTGCTTTGTTTTATCAATATCAACTATTGGCATAATTGTCCTCCTCTAATGTAATTTCATTCCACTTAATCAAATCTTCCCTAACCCCCTGAGCAGGACTCTCTGCGAAAAAGAGAAAGGTCAACTGGTCAAGGTGCGTAATATCTTGAACTGTGAATCTATTACCCTCGTGGATCAGCGTGCTGCCTATTGTGTAATTCATTGAAATTAACTCCTCCTACCTTTTGTTTCTTAATCATCATCTTCAACTAGAATTTTTGCTGCTTCCCATTCTGCGCCACATGATGAACAAACCCTATCGCCTTCCACTGTAGTTGGAAAATAACAATATCGACATTCCCAATGCATCCTCTTCCCCTCCTAATCAACTAATTATCCTTCGTATAAATTCTTCTTATTTAGAAAAGATAAATTTAGAAGGAGGTGTAATTTTATGTTAAAAAATGATTCTGTATTAGGACTTGGTGTATTAGCTGTCCTTCTAACAACAATATATACTGCAATATTAGCTTCCCAATTAACGGCTACAAAAAACAAAGTTGATTACCTGTACTATAAAGGCAAATTAAATAATACCGAATAAACACTTATTAGTTGTTCTAAAAGCCTTCTTTATACAAAAGTAGGCTTTCTATATTGTCCTACTCCTTTCAATTGCTAAACTGATCTATCATTTAGTTGCTTTAATTTACTATGCTTTAATAATTGGTTTCTCTAAATCAACATCATACAAATTCTCATCTAATACATCTAAAGAATCACTGTTTAAGAGGTCGTATGATTTATATGAATAAATCTTTGATGGTATAGGTAATCCTGTCTCCTTGCCAATTAAAGCATCATCGCAGTAGCACACAGGTAAATCACCATGTTCATCCAATTGTGATTCCAAGTGTTCAATCAGTTGCTTTAGGTATACTTGTTCCATCTCTATTCCTCCTTAATTAACTCCCTGCTTATCGTGTAAATTAAAATTGCCTACATACTTTTACTAATTGTGGATATGCTAATTATTGGACAAGGCTAAAATTCTCAAATGGCCATATAAGAATTCCTTGTCGTACGCAAACTCCATATTTTATAATTTCACTAAATGTTTTTCTTACTTCAGACGAACCTTCCTAGCTTTTTTATGAATAGGCTAAAGAGCTATAGGTTAGATTATTATTATCCTTTGTTGGAGGTATAGTCTATATGCTAACTCATATTTTTTTATGGTCCATGTTAATTTTGCCTTGGTTTGTTCTCCTTTTATTAGATACCAAAAGGGTGAAGTCCTTCATTCCAGGTGGATTAGTGAGTGCCTTGCTTTTGACAATATTATTTCAGCTATATCAAAGATATAATCTGGTTGAAGTTGTTGAAACAATTTTCCCTTTAACTAATACAACACCTTTCATCTATGGAATATACATAGTCTTACCCACAATATTTTTATACTTTACATTCGGTAACTTTTGGCTTTATATCACCCTTAACACTATAAGCGATGCAATCTTTTCTTTTGGAATAATGAACCTTTATGAATATTTCGGGATTTATAAAATGGATGATCACTTTCATATTGTAATTTTTATTAATTGTATTATCTGCGCTTCCTTAATTTACTTATTTCAAAAGTGGCAGTATATCGATCCATATAATTGAAAAGGTGTAAAGAATTCTTCAAAGTCAGTCGGCTCTTTTTTACTTAATCTATCTTGTGTTGCATAACCTCTAATTATTAAGAAATACTATAAACACTGATTTTTTGAAGGAGATGATTATCCTACTTTACTTAAATGAATCTATTATAGTATTGTTGGTTCTCGTATTATTTCCAGCTCCGTTTTCACTATTCTTTTTTAAAAAAATTCATTATGGCGTAGTCATAGCAACCATGTACGTAAATATTATTTTTATAATGTTTATTTTTGGATTTCTTGTAAACCTCTAACTGTTTTTTCTTAATTAATTCAAAAGGTGATTAAAACACCCAATCATTAAACCGAAATTCACATAGTATATAATGGATACGATGGATTTCTCTTTTTTTATCATTTCTTCGAAGAGCCACTGCCTGGGCTCTTCTTTTTATTTTTCTTGATTGATTAACTCTGGATCTTCGTATATGTTAAAATTTATTATGTTTCTTGCTGTTACAATTTCTACATAATGGTTGAATATTATCGATATAATCTGTTCCCCCTTTTGATAATGGCTTTATATGGTCTTTCGTTAATGTTTTTTTCTCACCACAAAGAGCACAACAATCATTTAATTTCTTCTTCAATTCCTTCCATTCTTCGAGTGTATGGCTACCTTCTGCACCGCGCTCTCTGGCATACCTTCTAGCTTTTAAATGAGAAATAACCTCAGGCTTATTTTTGACATAACGCTTGTGATAGACCTGTTTACTATCATCCTCTTTGCGCACTCCTTTATAGGCATGCTGTTCAATAAGAGGTAGTTTGTGTTTTCTAAATTCTGAATAACACAACATAGAACAAAAATGTCTCTTTTTCTTTTTATAGCTAGATGGTTTATCAGAAGAAAGTTTTCCACAATTTTCACAGTTAAATTGTATTTGCTTCCTGTTAGCATCACCGATTTTCTTTTTAGTTTCTTCTGAATGTTGATGTCCTTTTTGGAAACCTTTAACACGTTTTGTCATAAAATCACCCTATATATTTGATAATATAATTATACCAATGGGTTCTATTTTTCTAAGAGAAAGCTACTATGTTCATAAATATTGCCGATGACCTCAGCTTCACCTAAGTGATTCCCAAGTAATTCTTCCGTTGTATCAGAAAACTCGCTGACTTGAAGGATGATTTCATACAATCCATAATCTTCATTCCAAGTGCGTATATTGGCGGGTCGTTTCTTTAACAACTCGAAATTGCAGGGAAGCACCTATTAAATTTTGTGGTAGGATATAATGCGTCCTGGTACCTGTTATCACATGACTGCCTGTCACCCAATCACCAGTTAAAACTTCGATTCCGCGAAACTTGATTTCTCTCATTCCAAACCTCCTAAATACTTTTTTGTTGTTTTGCCATATTTTTTCATAGTTGGTTCTGGTAAGATTTATTTAATTCAAATCGATTGGAGGTAAATTACGATTGGACATTTTACGAAATAAAATACTCGCTCCTACTGTGGCTTTAGCATCCGGTGTTGTCTTTTTCTATTTGTTTGTAAAGTACATTGAACCGATTTCAAAGTTAGTTTTTAACTAAGATCACCCTTGGGATGATCTTAGGTTTTTTTCAAGGAAACACAATACAAAATCAGTAATCTAACCCTTTCAACTCATAAGCCCCGGCACTGTGGAAAATAACCCCATGCCGTTTGCTATATGGATTTTCATTTCTTATCTGCTGCTTCAATATGCCTTCCTCGTAGATGACAACAACCTGGAGCTTTTCTCGATCAAGACTAACTGCATTCGTTTCTACGATTCTTCTAGCCATTAACTTACCTCCACGAATCCCCTATCTCGGTCATATTTTAGTAATTTAATAGAATCCATGTATTGACGCTCGAACAGTTTTCTTTTTATTGAAAATTCTTTGGTGATTGTTCCTTTTATATCAATGATCTCGATTGTTCCATCTAATTTTTCTACTTCAAAATCCGCAACATATTCAATCTTTTTGTAAGTCTTCCCATTCTTCTTAAAGCCCTCTTGGAGAAGGTATCTCGGTTGCATCTTAAACCCTTTAATCTGTTTAGCTTGCAGCAACCATTTTAATTGGCCGTAATACATTGCTTCTGCTTTGCTATCAAACTTATGTCCATCGACAACTTGTTTATGGTTGCCGTACTTGTTGTATTTTCTTGCTCCCATTAATAACACTCACTTTGCCTCTCGTGGTTAATGACATCTTTCACATAGAATGCTTCTTCGACCTGTTCAAAGGAAAAGCCAATCATTTCACCAAGACCGATATATTCAGAGAGTAGCTCGATAAAGGTAATTGAACTTTTCGTCTTATCCAACTTAGATACGAGAGCAAAGATGTATCTGAACTGGGTTGCTATTGGCCGCCCCTTATCTGCTCCAGACAACAAGTAGATCATGTCAAAGTCTTCAAAGAATATTTCGTGACCGATATCCAGGATGAAGTGAAGCCCATCTGCATATTCGATTAACGCATCTTGTAGGTTGTTCTCTTTGTGTGCCCAAAACTTGAATACTTTCGGAAGTTCATTCGCACATTCCCCTAGCTCCACTTGAAGAGCCAGAGTAAGCTCTCCATAACGATCATCACCTTTGTAATCAATCCTGTTTCTAAATGCCTTCTGTGCCTCGTACATTGCGATTAAATCTAACATTAACCTTCCACCCTTCTTAATTTAGCCATCCACACTGACGAATAATTATGTCCAGCAAATACATTACGATTGTAGCTATCACGATCAAATGTCTTACCTTGTTTTGAGAACTCAGTCAGAGGAAAAATGATTTCGCATCCTCTTTTCACATGGTCCTGAATTGCCTTTTCGGCTTCATTTTTCCTTGCACGTCGAATGATTATATCTTGCATAGGTTAACCTCCTATTAATCTCATTAAGAGCTTCTAAGGCTAATTCTGTGTGTCGTGATATGTAATATAGCTGCCCTAGAGTTGCTTTTCTAAAATCCAAGGGTAAGTCCCCCATTTCTTTTGAAGACCATATCCTCTTTTGCTAAATGGATGAGAGCTAATAACACTTCGTCTGGATCTCTATTAAAACTACTAGCAATCAACCTAACGTCTTTTCCAACTTTCCACTGACGAGCGATTTCTTCTAGCTCCAACTCATCCCATAAAAAATCCAAATCCTCTAAAACAATGATTCTTTTTTGTCTTTGTTTTGTTGCGTTTTTAAGAACCATTACTCTCACCTGCTTCAGAATACTTCTCACCGATTGCCTTGCGAATCCGATCCAAGGTTTTCGGTCCTATACCTGGCGTTTTTTCTAACTCAAGAAATTTTTCGCGGAAAAATGATGTTGTCTTAGCAATACCTTTCAGTTCTCCCATATCCTCACCTAACGCAAAGCCCTCTTTCCTGCCTTGTTCATAAGCTTTCTGAATAACGGGGTTACGTTTCTTCATGAGGACATGTACTTCTCTGCATAGCATTTTCTACATGGCCCATCGACAAAGTATCCGTTAGGTTTCTTACACTCTGGACAAACCTTAGCCATGGTATGCCATTGATAGCCGCACTTTGTATCATCACATTCCATTAACACTAATTTTCCTGCAGGAGCTAGTAGGTATCCTTGTGTGCTACATTGCGGACATTTTAAAACTGGTTTCACATTTTGAATAGTCATTTCATATTCCTCCTTAGAACCAAGCGTTACTGCTTGTCTCTGAATCTATTTCTCTGAATGAAGCAAGTACATATTCATATTTCAAATCCTCATAATCTAGTTCATCTAATGGAAGCCCTTCTTGACTGACTGTGACGTTTAATGCTCTAAGTTTTCCAAGAATAAAATCACGTTTTAACTTCTTTTGCATTACAGCAGCTTTATAAAGGTTTCCCATTCCTTCAACTCCCCGAATTTTTTCGTAACTCCATCAAGCGCTCAAATTCGCTCATTTGTTCACCATCATTGACTGCTGGTTGATCGCTAGGCTGCGGTTTAAATTGTTGCTCATTTTCTTCAAACCAATCAGGCAGCATTTCTGTGCGTACAATACCTTTGCCTTTACGAGCGAAAGGTTTTACTTTAGAGTTGTTAAACTTCTCTCGTTCATAAGCTCGTACTCTATCGATTTCCATCAGATTGTTGCTATGCCACTCTTTAAGGATGAAATTCACAAAGTTAAAATTACGTTTGTTTTTGTTGTCAGCTAGTTTAATAGCTGCATTGACAATTTCTTGATTGCCTTTGAAGTCATCAATCCACTGATTAAGAGAATCCATTTGAATTGGTGATAATCGGCAAAGTGACTCTTCGAACAACTTGATGGGATGGTCTGTTGTTGTAGTAGTATTTTTTTCTTTAACATTATTATCTTTATTAACATTCTTATTATTGTCCCGTTGCTGTCCCATAGCTGTCTCATCGCTGTCCCACTTCTGACCCATTGATTGATTCTTATAGTGTTCAAAACCTTGATATTTAGCATAGTTAACGACTGTAAAGAGTGTCCCATATTCGGTTGATTTGGTCGTTATTCGTCCTTCATTTTCAAGTGATTTAATCTTCCTTCTCAAAGTCTCTAAAGGAGGCTTTTTGAGAGCATTTCCTCTACCTTCCTTATAAGCCAAATCATCTTGCAAATTTCTCAAAGACCTCAAATATTGACCTCTTTCAATTTTGATTCCAGCATGTTCTATTCCATCCTGAGAAAAGATCGCATTCCCAAGGATGTAAAAGAAAACCCTAAACTTAAGAACATCAGACCAAATTTCGTTTTCGAATATCTCCCTACTCACCTGGAAAGCGCCTTTCATTTTAACTACTCCTTTTACCTATTAATCTCGCAAACCGCGAATCGCTTAGTTATCCGTTTTACGGTATAATCCGGGTACTTTTGCATATAATCTAGTACAAGCGTCTTCAACTGTTCTTTGTCCTGCGCCTGCTCGAAAATCCAAGCAGGCAGGACTACATTTGTCTGGTTATTCATTTTCATCAAACACGATGTCTATATCTGCACTAGGCTTTTCATCCACTGGGGCAGCATCGATAATATCTGGTTGATCTACTTCTTCGGTGATATCCTTCATTTCTGGCACTTGCTCATCTTTTGAAACGGCCGTCTGCATTTCGACGGACAAGATACCCCATTTAGAAAGCATGTTTCTTAAGACCGTTTTCTTAGCCATAGCATCAAAGTCTTTTTTCCATCCGAAGTCACTCTTAGAGAATTTCTTTTTATGTGCTTCAATTTCTCCTCTTGTCCAGTAGACTGTTTTCTCAAAGCCATTGATCAACTTGAAATAACCGCAATACCCAATGACTTTGTCACTTGTGGCACCATCTAGATTGAGCTCTAACTCTTCAGTAAGACGATTCCACTTAACCAACTCCCCTTCTCTCACTTCGATAACATTAATTCCTTTATATTGGCCTGTACGGAGGGCTAACTGGATATAACCCTTGTAACCCAGTTGAAATTGAGCCTTGCCACTGTAAGGAACTATCCAGGCATACCCTAAATTTTTATCAACTGGTAAATCTAAAGTTGCAGCAACCATCGCGGAGGTAACTACTGTCATCGGATCAGTTTTTTGTAAATAAGAATCCCCGTTGTATAGGTTTAACAGTGATGACAAAAACTGCGGAGCCTTTTTATCAAGTACATCCTCAAATTTCTTTTTCATTGTTGGGGCATTTAATAGCCCTTTAAGTCCCCTTGCTTGAGGAGCAACCTTTTGAGGGGCTGCATCCTGTTTACTAGCAATTTGGTTTTTTAATGCTGCATTTGTTGCCATGATTAGTTCAACTCCTTAATGCCAAAACGGCGGGATGTAGATGGTTTGATTACTTCTTTATAAATGTCAGGGAATTTTTCTTTTAATGCCTTTGTATCCACTCGATTAGAAACAACATTCTTCCAAGTGATAATATGTGTGTCTACAATGCCCACCTCTGCATCTTTCAACTCTGCCTTGATCTTGTTTTCAATATCCTTTTTAGCTGTTTGAATGAGCTTCTCATCGTTCTTGATTTGCTCATAATTGATAAGCATTTCTTTATAATTGGCAGGAAGAACAATTTCTTTCCCTTCTTCTGCTTTGTTGTATTTCTCCTTGAGATATTGTTCAGCTGCACTTGAACCATCTAACTCAGGAGGAACAAAGCCAAGTACATGTTTTTCCCAGAAGTTAACCTCTGCCTCGATAATCATCTGAATTAACTCATCATCTCGCTCGATTTCTTTCCAAGTGAAGTGATTTCCACCAATCAAAACTGCGATATACGCTTTCTCTTTACCTGTTACAGCCAGATAATGTTGAACTTGCACCAGATAAGCAGCAGGGGTTTCATCTCCTTCCCATTCAGCTTTTAAATACGCACTAGCAGTCTTGCACTCTAGTAAGGCAGACTCTTTCATAACTTCGCGGTCAATGTTGGCCTTAATAAAGTGGTAATCAGGATGAGAAAACATGTAGTTGCGGCGGCGCACCTTTTTTTCAGTTCGCTTCTCAAATTCCTTAGCAACCACTTCCTCCATTTCATTGCCCCAGTATGCTGCTTCGCTACTGATTTCAGTCAGTTCAACTTGTCCTGTTTTTTCTAACCACAATTCAAAAGCTGTCTTATATTTGTTCAGCCCAAGGATAATACTTGCATCACTACCACCAATTCCTTTGGAACGTTCTTGTAACCACTCAAAACGGCTCATATCTTTTGTTGATATTGCATTGCTAACTGCCATTTGATATCCTCCCTTTACCGTTATCAAAGCTTTGTGCTAAAATAACTTTAAATATTGTTTTATCATCGGCTCCTGTTGCTCGCAGGAGTCTTTTTTATGCACTTTTGAACTCAAAGCCAAGTACCTCGCATAAATACCGTTGAAGATTGCCCTCCAAGATAATCTCACCGTCATATTCAACGATTTCATCACCTTCGAGAATCTCTTCTCCAAAGTAATCAATACCGGCATGTTCTGGCTGTACAACCAAATTCGGATAGCCTGTCCTTTGTAACTGTGTAACCTCAGGATGCTCCATCAATCAACCCTCCTTTAGATTTGTGAATTTGACACACCAGTCAATTTTCACGCCATCCTCTTGGAGTCTCTTAATCAATGCTTCAAGCGTGATTTTCTTACTCAAATGGCTCACTCCTTTCTGTTCGATTGTCAATGATCATGGCGCTTTATTCGCACCGTGCAGAGCCAAAGTAAGGGGATGGGGTGGGATTGGTAGATATACTTTGACACTGCACGGTGGGAACAAAAGTTCTTGTTTCCACACCGTATGAATGATATAATTAAGTTGGTTATTTCATATGAGTCGTTGAGTAGTGAGCCTGCCAGTTCACTGCTCATTTTTTTTGCTTGTAAAGTCTCCAATCATCAGCCCTAATATAAAAGCGTTAAAGGTAAATAAGAACATCAGAATAGCTGTATCCATTTATATTGCCCTCCTATCAATTTCTAATAGTTCCGTATCATGACCACCACTCAAAATAGCTAGTAGTGTATCTGGAGGTGTATTCGTAACTTGCCCCCATCTAATCGCATCAGATATTTTCAATTCCATCTTGTTATTCTCAATTTTCGAAATACTACTACGAGGCATATGCATGCGTTCCGCCAATTCCTCCTGAGACAATCCTCTAATCTGGCGATATCGCTTTAACAGCGAACCATATTGCAAGAAGATCACCTCCCTCCAAATGTTCGAAATTAGAACATTTTGTTCTAAAATGTGTACAGAAAATTTGAGAGAGTTGAAATATAATAGATTGTGAAGGAACACATCCGGTTTTTGCCTGGCAGCTTCGCCGGATGGTTTCTGACTCAAGAAATTTTTCGAGGCGGTATGTAGCGATGAATGGTTGGCTCCACTCATCGTTTACTACCACTAACTAACTTAAGCTGTTTATCTACTTGGATATCCATCATTGGATAAATCTCTTTTGCCTTAAGAACGTTGTAGATAAAAAGCCGTCCTTTTTGTGTCCATTGCGTATTCATGACTACCTTTGTAGTTCCATCACTTCTCAGTACATCTGTGGTTTTAGATTTCGTATATCCCTCTGACTTGTATTTGGTGTATAGTATCCACTGACCATTGATCTTATACTGGATACCTGATTCATGAAGTATCTTATTAAACTTCTGAGCTGACATTCCGTAATCAGCAGCGATTTGAGTGATAGTGACGGAATCTGTAGATGAAAGAATTTGATCTAAGTAAGTAATTTTCGGTTCGTATTCAGCAACACGTTGACCTAGCATAAGGTTTTCAGTGTGCAGTTGCTCTCTCTCCTCTTCTTTTTCAATGAGCATGAGGAGTGCTTCTTTGTATGTAGATGGGAGATTGAATGGTTGTTTAAGTTGCTGCTCCATCTTTTCGAATTGAGTTACGTAAGTTGCAGTGAAGAGCACACCTTTTTCACCAGTCATTTTATTGGCTACCATGTCGCAACCTTTTCGTGTTAGCAGATAACAAATTCTTTTTTCGCCTTTTTGATCTTCGTAAGTGCTTTTTATAAAGAAATCTAACGAACGCAATTTTGCGTTGGTTAAAATCTCGATATAATTCTCAACACTTCTTAATAAATCAGCATGTCGTTTACCTACCATTTCAGCAACTTCACGACTACCAACTAATAACTGGCCGTTTTGATTGATGATTTGCAAATTGTTCATTTACATTGCCTCCAAACTTTTTTGTTCTTGTTCTCGCATCCAAGCATCAAGTGTTTCGACCCTGAATAGGATTCTTGCACGAGCTTTGATGTGAGGAATTTGTTTCTGTCGTACCATCGTGTAGAGAGTATCTATATGGATACCAATAATTTCAGCTGCTTCTTGCGCAGTAATTGTTTTGCGGTTCAACCTTTCTTCACTCCATTCGGTTCAGTATTTTCTAACAATGAAACTACTTCTAAGAGCTTTGATAAAACCAGATCATTGGATTCACTATTCTCGATGTGTAAGGCCGCTAGAAGGATGTTGTACTTGATTTCAGCCCAAATTACTTTGTCTGTAAGGTTCATGGTGCTCCCCCTAACTTATGAAATAAGTTTCAAATTCGAATGCTCAAATTCTAGAGAAACAATCATTGTTGAGTTAATGTAGATTTTGAATGTGTCATTTTTCACGCCAATGAAGTCATCAGGCACATTCTCGTTTATCCAAGAAGGAACTTCTTTGAATAACTCGACTTGTTCATATTGATCTCCGGTTATTAGGACTAATCGTTTAACTTTCAAATTGGACCTCCTTCTAGGCAGTATGTTTCTTATTACCTTTTGGTAATTCATTTTCATAAGAAAAAACTGAATCAAAATTAAGATCAGTATAGTTCTTTAAAACACCAGCAATAAACTTGCTACCAGGATTTCTTTTTCCATTAAAAATCCTATTTACCGTACTATGTGCTACTCCAATTGTCTCAGCAAACTTACTTTCCGATAAGTTATTATCGTTAAGGTACTTTTTTAGAAAGTTCACTTTGACTATGATGTCTGTTGATTTTTTCAATTCACCACTTCCTTACCTTTTGGTAATTACCTTATGGTAATAATATATCATCTATTTTACCAAAAGGCAACACTTTTTCATAGAATTTTTAATAATTAATTGCCTTTTGGTAATACAGGGAACTAAAATGTAAATATCAGGTGAAATAATGGTTGAATGGATGGATAATATGAATGAATTTGGTACTTATATAAAGAAAATTAGAGAATCAAAAAATCTCACCTTAAATCAAGTTGCGCTATACTCTGAGATTAGTGCTGCTCAATTATCTAGAATTGAAACGGGTAAACGAGGAGTACCGAAGCCAGCTACTATAAAAAAAATTGCTGATGCACTTAGAGTAGAGTACGACAGTTTAATGATAGCTGCTGGTTATTTAGAACCTACTTTTTTAAATAAAGGGGACTCTTTTAGCAAAAAAGAAGAAAAAGACATAGCCAAAAGGCTTGAAGAATTAAGAGAAAGCAGAGGTTGGTCTAAAACTGAGGTTGCTAGGAGACTTGGCATAAAAACTGTATCTACATATGCCAACTGGGAATACGGTATAAGGACGCCAGATAAAGATATGTTATCAAAAATAGCATCTTTATATGGAACTTCTATTGATTACTTAATTACTGGTGAAAAAGGTAGTAAAAGAAATAATACAATATCCAAAGAAGAAAAAGACATTGCTAAAAGACTTGAAGAATTTAAGAAAGATCTCACAGAGCAAGATGGACTTAGTTTTATGGGAGAACCAATGAGTGAAGAAGCTATTGAATCACTAACCGACGCCATGGAACACATATTTAGACAAACACAAAGAATTAATAAAAAGTACATCCCTAAAAAGTATAGAGATAAAGAGAACGATTAGGAATGTGAGGCGCTGTTGTGAATTGGATAAAAAGCAAAGTAGATGTGTTGATAAATAAACAAAAGACTTGTGACCCATTCGAGTTAGCTGAGAAAAAGCATATACATGTAATCGAATGGGATTTGCATCATGAAATTAAAGGTTTCTATAAATATGATAGAAAAAATAAGTATATTGTTATTAACAGTAATTTGAACCAATTAGAAAAAAAGTTCACCTGTACCCATGAATTAGGTCACTCAGAACTACACCCAAGAGTTAATACACCCTTTTTAAGAGAAAAAACATTATTTTCATCAGAAAGAATAGAAGTTGAAGCAAATATGTTTGCTGTTTCTTTTCTTTTAAACCGTTGTGATTTTTCGGAATACACAGATATAAAACATGTTTGCATGGAGTATGGTATACCTATTGAACTTTCAGATATGGTAAAAAAATTTACTAGATAGCTAGGTCTAAAGATACGCGATAATAGTAGTTTAATTTACTATAGATTGGAATGATTAAAAGGTGGGAATAGAATGAGTTTTTTTGAAGGTTTGTTCGCAGTTATTGCAATATTAATAATATCATTTATTGCGGCAGCGTTTACTACTTATTGGGTGAGTGATGGAAATAATAAGCTAGGTTCCATAATTATGGTGGTTACTTTTCTAGTATGCTGCTCTTTTGGAACATGGATGATATTTTTCGTATGATGACAACAAAAATACCAGAAGGAAAAAGAAAAGATTTTAAATAGTTAACTACTCTGTCCAAAAGGCAGAGTTTCTTTTCAACCAAAAAGCGAACATATATTCTTAAGGAGGTTTTAAAATGGCAAACGTCGAGGATCGTGGAAACGGAAGCTATCGATTGACTGTAATCATCGGTTACAACGATAAGGGCATCCCCATAAGAGAAAGAAAAACAATAAAAGCAAAAAATATGAAAGCAGCAAAAAAAGAGCTTACCGTTTTTGAAGCAGAAATACTAACCGGGAAATACTTTAAAGCTGAAGATAAGCTAACATTAAAAACATTTATCCCTCAATGGTTAGATAAACACGCTAAAGATACTTTATCACCTGATACTCTACAAAATTACATCAGCATTTTAGAAAAGAGAATATTACCTAAGTATGGTCACTTCAAATTAGAAGAAATTAAAACTATCCATGTTGTAAATTTTATAAATGATCTAAAAAAAGATGGTCAACGTTTAGATGGTAAAGAAGGCAAACTTTCAGCCTCTTCCATTCTAAATTGCTATAAGGCATTTAATAATGTTTTATCCTGTGCAAAAAGATGGAAATTAATTAATGAAAATCCTGCAATTGGCGCTAAACCACCCAATGGTAAATCTAAAAAGTCAGAAGTGTACTCAAAGGAAGAACTAACTCAATTAATTGATTTACTGAAAGATAAAGATTTATTTTGGAGAACGTTAATTATGCTTGCGGTTACAACTGGAGCTCGAGAAGGTGAAATCGCGGCTCTGGAATGGAAACATATAGACTTTGAAAAAAACACAATTCGCATCGAACAAGCAATAACCGAAGTTTTAGGTCAAGGAGTCACTATAAAAGGTACAAAAACTGGTAAAGACAGAACCGTGACTGTACCTGATGGAGTTATTCTGTTATTAGATAGGCTCTATCACCAACGAAAAAAAGAAAAATTTAAAGTTGGCGATATGTTGGAATGGGAAGATCACTTCTTTGTATTTGCGAATGTATTTAATAAACCTATTCGCCCCGATAGTATCGGACAATGGTGGAGACGTTTTACATCCAAAAATAAATTCAAGCATATACGTTTCCACGACCTACGCCATACCTCAGCAACAATTCTTATAAATGAAGGTGTTCATGCAAAAGTAATTAGTGAAAGATTAGGACATGCGGATATATCTACTACTATGAACATATATGGGCATGTATTAGAAGAAGCTGATAAAACTGCCGCTAACCATTTTGACCAATTATTCAAGAAAAAAGCTTAGGGGTCCGTTTGGGGTCGAAATGGGGTCGAAATCGATAATTTTGTTCCATTTTTCATCCTATTATATCCTACACACATCCAAAAAACGTTGATTTAATAAGTATCTTTCTAACTTCTCCCCTACCATTCATATTAAGTAAGACCGCCTCCTAAGCTGTAGGTCGTAGGTTCGATTCCTATCTGGGACGCTAATTATAAAAGGTCGATAACCCTTGGTATTAAAGGGGGTTATCGACCTTTTATTTTTAATTTCCATTTCTTACATTCCAGTAAAAAATAATAGTTAGGGTCGGAATGAATTTTTTAATATTTTTATTCAAAAAATGTCCCTTCCTACTTACTTATTTATATGTAAACCTAGCTTAGCTCAATCAATCGATTATTTGTTTAATATACAGTGGTCATTAATATCATTTTTACTTCTTTAGGTTTTAAATCCAATCTTTCACATTTGATTAACATAAGATACAAAGTCAGCTGTCAATTAGATTTGAAAGGAAGTTTGATATTTATGGCTATAACTGTTCCTGTTCCAGGTTTAGGTGATGTTATTGTTCTTACCTCAGGTGGTGAAACTGCTGAATCAAGCTGTACATTTCCAGGTTCTGGAGCACCTGCACTAAAAGAATATCAAGTAGAGCAAGGTCAACTTTATATCATTGGGTGTAATAGTTTCCCATTAGGTGGAGGTACTGTTGCTTATATTTTAGATGCCCAAGATATTAATATACCAGATTTAATCAATGCAATATTAGGACTTGCTATTGTTCAGGATAGCGGCGGAAAGGTAAATAGATTCACTGCCATTTAATTTTCGATCCAGAGGGGTACAAGCCCTCTGGATTTACCCCAGCTACCTTTTGTTAATTTACGGCATCACCTAATCAACTTTAATCCATGTTAGCAAACTTTTCTATTGGTAGCATTTCCTAACGATGCATTGCTATTTTTTCATATCTGCAAGCATTTTGTTAGAATCAGCATGTTTTTATGGGTTCTCCGACTTAATGAAAACGAATAAGTTCCTCCTACGTTTTTATGTTCGAGTACTATAATTTGCTAATAAGTCCTATCTGATCAATTGAGCGCAACTTTAGTTTATTTATTTCATGGTACATTTTCTTATATTCTCATTACACACATAGTTATTTAACTTTTGGAGATAATTTAGATTAAATAACTAAAGATTACGGAGGGATGATCATTGCCTAACGCTTTTCAAGCAGTTATAAATTACATAAAATCAACATCGATAGAAGATGATCCTAAACAAAATCCACATATAGGAGAAGCCATGGGGTGTTGGTTGTACTACACTTCAATTGCTGAAGAAATTCCTGCATTAGAAACTTGTTTAAATACAACTACTGATAAAGACTTATTAGATTTATTAACTGAATCGAAAAGATTAGCTGAACACCAAAAAAGAACTTTAGAAAATTTTATGATAAATGAAGGTATCCCTCTTTCAAATACAGCTCAATCGAAGCCTAACTCTGATCCGAATAACATTCCATTAGGTGTTAAATCTACAAATGATGAAATTGCAAATTTAATTAGTATTAAAATCGCTTCAAATATCATGATGTGTTCAACTAACATGACTCAATCAATTAGAAATGATATTGGACTTATGTGGGCTAGATTTTATGCAGAAAAAATGATATTTAGTATGAATCTTAAAAACACAATGCACAAAAGAGGCTGGCTAAAAATCCCCCCTTACTTTCATCCTCCCGGAGCACCTAGACCCTGATCTTGGTGCTCATTTTGATAAAAGAATTCTTTAGATGTATGTACCCCTTTGTTTGCAATAATCTACAAAGTTCTTTCTTTATATTCCTTTGTTCATTTAATTCAGGCAAATTCAGCAGTTGAAAGAATGCTTCATCAAAATTTAATACCTTAAAAATGCTCTTGGTCAGTAACTATAATGACATCCACTTCATAAATCTCCTTGCCGTTATTGTCTTTTATTCCTATATAAACAGACTGTTTATTTAAATTTAATAAAAACACTGCGATTAATTTGGTCATCTAAATAAATTTGCGACTAAAATCTTCTTAATAAACACTACTATTTTAATCGGCACTATCCACTTCATAAATTTCTAATTATGTATCAAATTTCCTTTCGATTACCTTATTTTATCATTTCACAAAAAACACAAAATAGATTATCATTACATTATCACATATTAGTACCAGGTATAAAAGGAGTAAAACGTTTATGATGTTTCCAACAATTGTAAGTAAACAAGATAATGTAGTTCATATTGTTAAAAATCAAAAAAAGACGGAATGTGGTTTTACTTATCATCACTTTACAATAGTTAATCGTTCAGATTTAAGGCGGATAAAGTTTATTAGTAAAGATTCCATCACTTGTGCCATGTGCTTACAACATTACCTTAACCAAAAATAATTAATTCTTTCATTTATGAATGGTGCCA
This sequence comes from Cytobacillus sp. FSL R5-0569, assembly GCF_038007265.1. Taxonomy (NCBI): domain Bacteria; kingdom Bacillati; phylum Bacillota; class Bacilli; order Caryophanales; family Bacillaceae; genus Cytobacillus; species Cytobacillus sp. FSL R5-0569. Next base: position 1,677,877 of record NZ_JBBOWW010000001.1, on the reverse strand, counting down.
AATTAACTAGTGCAACCTAATTAACATGGAGGTGCCTTTAATGAGTGATATTGAAAAATCTCGAAAAATTGGCCAAAAACAATATGAAATGGATCCAATGGATCAAGGTTTAAACCTTTTCTCCATGATGATCAATCAGGCTACTGGCATTGATAAAGGAAATGATGGGATTATTGAAGAAGAAAAAAACAATCGTAAAGAATAAATAAATGGCTATAGATATTATACTTTTGATGAGTATATGTCTATAGCCATTTTTTTATATTATTTATAACAATACTACCCATGTATTGATGCTCTCCTTGTGCGTGAGGTGACCTTCTGTTTCTTCAAGAAAAAGATGAGCTTTTCTTGATGATGCATGGACTTCGAAAATAGTCGGTGAAACAACCACTCAGGTATATCACCTTCTAAAAAGTAATTTATACCAACAAACCAAAAGCGGTGCCACTGTATAATCGCTGCGATTAACATCTTATCACTCCTCCTTTGATAGGTTAATCATACCTTACCAATTTAAAGACAATATGAAGTCAATGTTAAAACTTATTAATTTTTGACTTTAGGATTTTAATAAAAATTATGATAAAATAAAATGTATTGCCTAGAAAACTGTCAAATGAAAACGTTAGTCAAAGATAAGAAGCTGTTAGGTATTTATGCCTCGACCGCTTTTCTTAATGCATATAAAAGGAGAAGAAAATGAAAGTCATTGCGTCAACATTAAACGCTAAATATATTCATACTAACCTTGCCATAAGGTATTTAAAAGCATTTGCTGAGCCTGATTTCAACGTTGAACTAGCTGAATATACAATTAAAGACCCAGTTATGAATATTGTTACTGATTTAATTAATAAGCAACCAGATGTCATAGGTTTCAGTTGTTATATATGGAATATTGAAGAAACAATTAAAGTCATTCGTATGATCAAAAAAATAAATGCGGAAGTAATAATTATACTTGGTGGACCAGAAGTGACCTATGATGTCCCTGAATGGTTAGAGAATGTTTCAGAGATTGATTTTATCGCTGTAGGTGAAGGTGAAGAAACTTTTAAACAGCTACTTCATCAAATAGATGGTGAAAAGGATTGGCGCAAAGTGAACGGCATTGCTTATCTTGAAGATGGCAAATTGCATGTTAATCCACAAAACAACAAACTTAACCTTCGTGAACTCCCCTCTCCTTTTCGATTTGAAGAGGATAAGAGGGAACTTGGCAAAAGGGTTACATATATTGAAACGAGTAGGGGCTGCCCTTTTAGTTGTCAATTCTGTCTTTCTTCCATTGAAGTTGGTGTTCGATATTTTGATCGTGAAAAGGTGAAAGAAGATATTCGTTATTTAATGCGAAACGGTGCGAAAACGATTAAATTTGTGGATCGAACATTTAATATTAGCCGGAGTTACGCGTTAGAAATGTTTCAATTTCTTATTGATGAACATATGCCTGGCGTGGTTTTTCAATTCGAAATTACAGCTGATATTATGAGGCCAGAAGTCATTCAATTTCTAAACGATCACGCACCTGCTGGTTTATTCCGGTTTGAAATTGGCGTACAATCAACTAATGATTATACGAATGAATTAGTGAAGCGAAAACAAAACTTTCAGAAGTTGACTCGAACAGTGACAATGGTAAAAGAAGGTGGCAAGATTGATCAGCATCTTGATTTAATTGCTGGTTTGCCTGAGGAGGATTATGCATCATTCAAGAAGACCTTCAATGATGTTTTTGCTCTGCGTCCAGAAGAATTACAACTAGGATTTTTAAAAATGTTGAGGGGTACAGGGTTAAGACAAAGTGCTGCCAATCACCAATATATTTATATGGATCAATCACCTTATGAAATCCTTGGAAACAATGTATTATCATTCCAAGATATTATCCGAATCAAACAAGTAGAAGATGTATTAGAAAAATATTGGAATGACCATCGGATGGATCATACGATTGAATACTTAGTTACAAACATTTTCCCTACCCCTTTTGATTTTTTCCAAGAGTTCGGAAGTTATTGGGAAGGGAAAGGCTGGTCAAGAATTGGCCACCAATTAGAAGATTTATTCCATCGATTATTTTCTTTCTTAGAGGATACAAAAGTGAAAAATTTAGAGGTCATAGAAGGCTTAATGAAATATGATTACCTATCTAATCAAAAATATAAACCTAGAAAACCTTGGTGGCCATCCTCAATTGACAAAAAAGAACGATCTTTGCTTTATCAACATTTTCTGAAAGATCCAAGTTCCGTCAGCAAAGACTTTGCTCAATTACATTTAAACGAAAAAGAACTATATAAGCATTCCATTGTAGAGAAGCTTCCATTTAATCTTGAGAAATATATTCAGACCGGTTTCATTGAAATGGATGAATCTGTGATGGTTGTATATTATGCCAAAGAACAGGCAGCTGTGTTTGCATCATAGAATGAAAAAACAAGCCAGAAAAGTAGTTTGAACTTTTCTGGCTTGTACTTTCATTTCTTATTAACCTTGACTTTTTTACTTGTAACTTCATAAATCTTTGAAGCGTTCAAATCGCCAAACTCCATCCCGAACTCAACATTCACTTGAGGAGGCTGTTTCTGTTTCCGCTCATTTTTCAACTGGTACATTTAACTTCTCCCTTTTCTTCCTTGTTTTGAATTGCGGTTGGCACCTTTATTTACATTTTCACCACTAGTAAATTCAGCTGAAAATTCAACATCTTCTTGATTGGCTTTTGGTGTCTTACTATATTTTTCAACAGCACGATGGCTAGCTTTTCTCTTCATTTTCTGACTCCTCCTTCATATTTCGTAAGAACAAACATATTTTCCGCCTAATTTAGGGTCATTATGCTTACCTTTTATTTCTTCATGTTCAATCTCATAAACGATTAAACAGAAGAGAAAGATAAAAAGAGGAGTGATAATAAGTGAAAAGAAAAAACAAGCAAGAGCGAAGCGAAATAGAAAGTTTACCACATCAAATTTCTTCACCTGACTTTCGAAAAAGTCATAAGAAGCTTCAACCACCTTTTGTAAACGAATTTGGGGTAACAATTGGGGATAGTAATTATGTATCAGAGCAGTCTCCACTTGAGAATTGGAGTGATGACGTAGACCCAGCTGTGATGGCTGGAGACAAATGGGTTCATCCAACAAATGATATTGGTTTTAATACCCCTGAGAATCGCGCACTTATAGAAGAAAAAGAATTACCGGATGCTCCCTTCTCTCACCCAACAAAAGATGCAGGTTATAAAGCAGATTAGAAAACCAAGCTCTTTATTAAGCTTGGTTTTCATATCAACCTAATTATCCAATAATAATTCTTTCCTTTGGATAATGATAATGTGGCTTTTCTTCTTTACCACCTATGATATATAAAAATGAGGTTAAGCCTATTCTACCGACAAACATTAGTATCATAATGACAATTTTTCCAGTATTACTTAAATCAGCTGTTATCCCCATGGAAAGACCAGTCGTTCCAAAAGCAGAGCAAACTTCAAATATTATGGAAATAAGTGATAAATGTGTATTGGTAATGCTAATCAACACCACTGCTACAAAGCATAAAAGCGTGGCTAAAATTGTAATAACCAAAGATTTCAATATATCATCTTGATGAATTTCTCTGCGGAAGATTTTCACATGTTTATTTCCTTTGGCAAAATTCCAGATAAATAAAATATTTAAGGCAAAGGTAGTTGTCCGTATACCTCCACCAACAGAGCTCGGTGAAGCACCAATAAACATCATAATACTCATAATCAAGAGGGTTGGTAAAGTAAATTCACTAACATCCATTGTTGCTAACCCACCACTTCTCGTCGTCGCTGACTGAAATAGTGCATAAAAGAAACTTTCATGCCATGATAGCCCTTTAAAAAAATGCTGAAACTCCATAACTAAAATAATAATTGTTCCAAAAACGAGTAAAAAAGCGTATGTAACGGTTGTTACTTTAGTAAATAAAGAAAAACGATACGGGAGAGAGTTTTCCCATTTACGTTTTAATAGAAAAGCTTTGACTTCGATTAAAACAGGAAAACCAATTGCCCCTAAAGAGATTAAAATGATTGTAATAAACTGCACGAAATAATCATGGGCATATGGAATCATTGATGAACCTGTTATATCTAACCCTCCATTTGTTGTTGCACTTACAGAGGCAAATAATCCGTGGAGAAAAGCTTCGTCCCACGTAGGATAATACTTTAAAAAATGAAAGCCAAGTATAAACATTCCTATTACTTCGATAAGAATCATTAATTTAATTATTTCTTTCACTAGTTGAACAAGCCCAGAAAGCGCATACTGATTGTGATCAACCATAATTAGTTTTCTACTCTTCAATCCAATTTTCTTACCTAACAACATCCAAAAGAATGTACCTAATGCCATAATACCAATTCCACCAAATTGCATAATAATCATAATCACAAAATAACCAAAAACACTATAGGTTTGTGATAAATCAACAACGGTTAACCCCGTTACGCTAACAGCAGTTACAGCAGTAAATACAGTATCTATAAAGCTAACTTCTACACCTTTTTGATTCACACCTGGTAAATAGAGGAGTCCTACAGAAATTGAAATCGACAAGAAATAATATGCAGTGATTATTTGTGCTGGCGAACGCCTATTTATCCAGTCTTTTAAATCTTTTAACAAACGTTTTTCACCTCAACTAAACTCAATTACACTCTATAATAATATAATCTACCCCTGTTTTGAAAGCTAATTATTCTTTCTTTGCCAAAACAAGGATACAAACAGCTAATTTACCACTCATGAAATAAACGCAATACATCATAATACAAATACAGTGATATCAATTACTGTAAATTATCTTTAGGAGATGTGTAATCATGCCAAAGAATAGTAATAAACTTTTAGTACCGGGAATTGAACAATATTTAGATCAAGTTAAATATGAAATTGCTCAAGAGTTTGGCGTACAGTTAGGTTCGGATACTGTTTCCAGATCTAACGGTTCAGTTGGAGGAGAAATTACAAAAAGATTAGTCCAACAAGCTCAAGCAGAACTTTCTGGAAAACAAAAATAACATGGCAAAAGTCCGAGGTTCAACTCGGACTTTTTATTATACCCATAAATCTTGCAATTATGGTGATTCTTTATTATATTTTTTCCTTTCATTATGTTTATCCCTTTTTTCATTATTGTGCTTGTCTTGATTATGCCTATTATGCCATTCATCGTCGTCATGAACATCGGAATTATCGGTATCATTTTGTTCTTTCTCATCATCGTCATCATCATCATTTTTATTTTTATGTTTTCCTTTAAATTTTTTATTTTCAATCTCCTTATTAGTGACAGCCGAAGAGTCATTGTGTTCATCATCAATATGCTTCTTATAACGAAACTTCTTCTCTTCAACCTCATTATTTGGTATTGATTCATTTGTCTCTATATTTGGATCGATAGCTTCATTATCATCAGAAGTGGGCACTGTCCCCTTCTCTTCCTTCACTTCTATGGATGTTTCCTTTTCTTTTTTTATTTCACTTTCTTTGTTATCTTCCTTACTTTCTTCTTTATCACTTGCAGTCTTTTTTTCTTCCTCAGATTCATTTACATCCGATTTTGCGGTATTGTCATATTCAGTCTTCTCGTTCAACTCCATGTATGCCCCTAGAGTAAGTCCTTTTTCTTGAGCTAACTCTCGTTCTGTTTTAGAGCCTTCAATTAAATGCAAACTTACATCTTCTTCATTTAATTCCCTTGTAACAAAGTCAGTATGTTTCCTTAATCTTTCTTCTTTAAAATATTGATCTGACATGACAACTGTGGCGAACGTTAATTCTTTTCCTTTTTGCATATAACCCTGACTCTTACAAATTAAAAGGATATCTGAAAATATGGTATCAAACTGTTTATTTTTCCAATCCGATATCTCTTGAATGATTTTTTTTCCATCTGCATTGTAACCCTTCAATTGAATCACTTCGAATTGTTCATTTACGGCTAGTTCAATACTTGGATTAATATCAATGGTCATATAAGCGTAGATTGTCTGTTCAGAATGATTAGGCCATAAGGATAAGCCTAAAAAGGAAAGAATAAATACAGCAGCAATCATAATCATTTTTACATATTTCGGTTTTTTAACAGATTCTACCTTATGGTTTTTCATCACAGGCTCAAACTCAATCTCTTGACCTATTTCATATATTGCTTCGTATTTATAACTAAAATAAAATTCTCCTTCATTTGTTAAAAGTGTTAAGAAACGTTCATCAATAGCGACAATCACTCCTCTTTTCACGTTTCTAACACCCCTTTCAAATAATCCTTTAAATAGACAAAGTCATTACATAGAACTAATGTCATTGCAATAATGTATTTACGATTTCTTTCTATTGTTTTTCTACTTACTTTTATTCTTGATTCCATATGCTTGATGGGTAATTTTTTGGTGGAATATAACAGGTCTTTCAACATCACATCATTGGCAATTAATTGGGCAATTTCAATAGCTGTCCTTCTTGCATCGGCATGTTTTGGCGAGCATTTTACAATCTCTTTGAAACTAATACCAAAATGAGATAAATCATTCGTGAACTTAATTATTTCTTCCTTCCTTGCCTGTTGATCTTGTATTTCTAAGTAGCCCCTTATCGATATTTCTGATTCTATTAATGCACTGGCTTGCTCATTCGAACCATCCTCATAGTGATGGCTTGCATCTAAACTAAGGTTCTGATGTTTCGATTGCTGTCTAATATAATCAATCACTCTTCGTTTAATAACAACCTCAGCAAAAGAAACGAAACTTGTCCCTTTTGCTCGATTATAATTATTAATAGCATCATTAAAAGCGATTAAACCCACGCTAAATTCATCATCGGAATCATATATAAATCTCCTGCAAACTAAAGATACCGACTTTGCTACAAAAGGTTTAAATTTATTTATAAACACATCTCTTAATTGTCGATCACCATTTTGAATTGCAAAAACTTCTTCTTCAATGGTTTTATGTTGTGTCTTCAAGCCTCTAAACAGTGATTTAATCATGCATTCACCTCTTTATTCACCCAAATTATAACACAGGAAATTTAGATGAATTGAGCATGAAGACTTGCCACAAACTTTATTAACCTATCTTTACAAATATACGGGTAAAATTAGAAAATTATAGGGGTAAAGAATATTTTTATACCACATTCACTACAATATAATGACAAAAGTTGTGCAACTTTCATACTTGTGAAATATAACTAAAAAAATGTTATCAAAAATTAAAATATATCAAAACGTCATCAAAATCTAAGACAACTTTCACTAAAATAATGGGAAAGCGAGAATATTTTATGAACTTATTTCAATAATTTTACATCCCTTTTATAAAAAAATAAAAAAGCCAATTTTCTCTTCATCTATTAGAAATCTAGAAGAGAAAATGGCTTATATTATACAAATTGAATGATTACTGCTTCTTCATTGTCCAACCTGTCCAACCATATAAAATAGTCATTAATGGACTTATTAAGCAAAATAAGGCAAATGGCAAGTAGGTTAATGTATTAACATCTAGCACTGTCGTTAGAAAGATTCCACAAACACTCCACGGTACAAGAGGATTAACCACTGTACCAGCGTCCTCTAAAACCCTGGATAAATATCGAGGATGCAAGTTCGCTTTACTAAAAGAGTCTTTATAAGCGTTACCTGTTAATAGGATAGATAAATACTGCTCACCTACAATAAAATTGATACCAACTGCCGTTGAAGCTGTTGCTGAAATTAATGGGCCACGTTTAGATAAGTAGTCAGTAATCCCACGAATAAGTGCTGCTAATATCCCTAATTTAATAAATAACCCTCCCATTGCTAAAGCCAATAGGACCAGTGAAATAGAGAAAAACATACTTTCCATTCCACCTCTAGTTAATAATGAGTCGATATCCTCAATCCCACTATTTGATGTATAACCACTAAATAAAATAGTAATAAGCTTAGCTAAATTCATTTCATTTTGCACAAAGAATGAAACAATAATTGCCGTAACGATTGAAGCTGCTAATGTAATTAAAGCAGGTATTTTCTTTATCGCTAGTACAACTAATACAAGAAAAGGTATGATTGCATACCATTTCACCAACCCTAGCGCTAATAAACCTTCCTGCATCTCATTAATTTTTACTAAGCTGGCTTCTTCCATTCCCTTCGGTGAAATTAGGAAAAAAATAATAAAGGATAAGATAAATACAGGAATTGTTGTCATACTCATTGTTTTAATATGATCAAATAAATCAACCCCAACTGTCATGGATGCTAAATTAGTTGTATCAGACAGTGGAGACATTTTATCTCCAAAAAATGCTCCTGAGATAATTGCACCTGCAGTAATAGCCGGGTTTAAATCTAATGCACCACTCAATCCCATAAATGCAACACCAATAGTCGCTGCTGTTGTTAATGAACTGCCAATACTCATACCAATAATAGCGGTAACAACAAAACTAATGGCATAAAAATAATTCGGTCCTACAATATCTAAAGAATAATAAATGAACGTTGGAATTGTCCCGCTTGCCATCCAACTACTTATTAACATACCAATAAAAAAGAATAAAAATGTAGCGCCAAGCCCTGACTTTGTCCCATCCATAATGCCTTGTTCTATTTCTCTATACTTAACGCCTTTACATAATCCATAAATAATTAAAATGATCATCGATAATACAATGGGAATATGTGGTGGTGCCTCAAGGGCAATCATACAATAACTTATACCACTAAGGAGAATGATTGTGATAAGTATAGCTTCCCATGTTTTTACTTTGATGCTTGGTTCTTGTTGCATAATAAATTAACCTCCAATATTTCTAAAAGCGTAAAAAAAGAGCTCATAAATCCCTTATTTAGGGACGAATGATCTCCGCGGTACCACCCTAATTGACAAGACACCACACTTGTCCACTTCATCTATTTTAACCTTTATAGGTAGGTGTAATTCGAAAAATTTATGACCTGAACTTTCACCAACCATTCAGTCTCTTTAGCTGTTCATAAATCCTCTACTGGCACTACCGGTTAAATTATATAAAAACTAATAATACTATTTTACTTAAACGCTTTTATGCACTAAAGTATTTTTGTAACGTATTTATACTATAATCTGTATTTCATTTACTGTCAATCATTATTTTCATATAAATAATTTGACCTTAGCCTATACTTTACGGACAACTACGGTTGCTAAAACTCGTCTGTGGATCAACCTTCTTCTTTAAAAAGCAAGATGATGTTCGTGCCAAACATGTCAGCCTTGTACGTTGATTGCTAAAATTAAAGATGCATATTAAAAGCACGCACAAAAATTGTGCGTGCCTGTAATTATACTTATTGTTGCTGCTGATCCATCGGATTATATAATGGTACATCTGGATTTTTATCTTGGAACCATCTAAGAGCAAAGTCATTTTCAAATAGAAACACTTGATGTTCATATCGGTCCTTCACAAGTAAACTACGTGAGCTAGAAAGGTTATCGTAATTGTCCTCACCTTCAACCCATCTTGCAATTTTAGAGCCTAACCTCTCCATTAATACTTCCGTGTTATATTCGTTTTTCATACGATGTTCAAATACTTCAAATTGTAATTGTCCAACTGCTCCGAGTAAATACTCATCTGTTTTCACAGTTTTAAAGAGCTGAATAGCTCCCTCTTGCACTAGCTGTTGAATCCCTTTATGAAAATGTTTTTGCTTCATTACATTCTTTGCTGTCACTCGAACAAATAATTCAGGGGTGAACTGAGGTAATTTTTCAAACTGGAAACCATTTTTATCACTTGTTAATGTGTCACCAATCTGATATGTTCCTGGATCATAAATCCCAATGATATCGCCACTTACAGCTTCGTTAACAGTACTACGATCATCTGCCATAAATTGTGTCGATTGTGCTAATTTCACTTGTTTACCGAGACGTGGAATATTTACACTCATCCCTCGTTCAAATTTACCTGAACAAATTCTAAGAAAAGCGATTCTATCCCTATGTGCAGGATTCATATTCGCTTGAATTTTAAAGATAAACCCTGAGAAGTCTTCTGTTAAAGGATTGATTTCTCCAACAGTCGATTCTCTTGGTTGAGGAGAAGGAGCAAACTGTAAATAAGATTCCAAAAACGTTTGCACACCAAAATTAGTCAAAGCACTGCCAAAGAAGACAGGTGTTAAATCCCCTGAAGCAATGCGGTCACGCGAAAATTCATTACCCGCTTCATTTAACAACATAATTTCTTCTAACGTTTGTTCATAAAGTCCCGATTGTTTTAGAGAATGATCTTCGTTAATTTCTCCTTCATCATTCAATTCAAGGAAACGATCCTCTTCATCTACCCTAAATTGTTCAATGCGATTATTAAAACGATCATAAATGCCTAGAAACTCTTTCCCCATTCCTATTGGCCAATTCATCGGATATGATTCAATCCCCATTACTTCTTCTAATTCTGCTAAAAGTTCTAACGGCATCTTACCTTGTCGATCCAATTTATTGATAAATGTAAAAATAGGAATACCTCTCATACGGCAAACTTTAAAGAGTTTTAAAGTCTGATCCTCGATCCCCTTTGCTGAATCAATGATCATTACTGCACTATCCACTGCTGTTAATGTACGATAAGTATCTTCACTGAAATCTTGGTGTCCTGGTGTATCTAAGATATTGATTTTAGCTTGATTATACTCAAACTGCATAACACTAGACGTAACCGAAATACCACGTTGTTTTTCTATTTCCATCCAGTCACTTGTTGCATACTTCCCTGTCTTTTTCCCTTTAACAGTCCCTGCATCACGAATGGCCCCTCCGAATAAAAGAAGCTTTTCTGTTAAAGTTGTTTTCCCAGCATCCGGGTGGGAAATAATTGCAAATGTTCGACGTGATAATACTTCGTCTTTAAATGTACTCATAATAAAATTCCTCACTAACATGTATAAATTCTTATCTGTCGCTACTGCGTACCCTCAATTTTATCCTTGTATTAGAAACTTTGCAATGCGTATTCAATATATGGCATTTTATTTAAAAAGATAACCAATGAGTTTGCACGTTTTATTCACAATATATAATCCTATTGTCATCCAATATTGTTTTATTACAAACAAAAAAGCTGACATAAGATATGCCAACTTTTAGTTGAAATTACTTCTCTAAATTGTTTTTCTTCTTTTCATTAGAGTCCTCATCATCATTAGCTAAACCTTTAGCAGAGTTTTTAAACTCTTTCAACGTCTCTCCCACTGCTCGTCCAATTTCAGGTAACTTCTTCGGCCCAAAAATAATGAGGGCCAGTACAAGTATAAGAATGAGACCCGGTATACCAATATTTGATAACATAGTATCACTCCTTTATGTAAGACATAACGTAAGGTGATTATTTATATTTCAATTCCCATTATAATTGAACACCAAATAAAGGCAAGTAAATTCCTTATTAACAATCCTTTTTAACACGATAAAAAGAGCCTAATGTGACTGATGTCACCCTTGGCTCCTTATCATTAGTTCATCTTCGTTCAATAAGATAGAAGGGTTTGCTTTACATAGAAAAACGGTGATTACCGATTTCTGTAACAACTTCTCTCGTATTCAACCAAGATTGCGGTACGATTGTTGGATTGTGGAAAAAGACCGTTTCATCTGGCAATGCATGATTTTTCATTGCTTGTTTTACTGCTTTTTTTGCTTCTTTATCTGCAGGCTTATTAATCGAACCATTGTCAACAGGTTGAAATTGCTTATTTTCATAAATAACATCGCGAATGGTATCAGGAAAACGTTCGTCCTGGACTCGATTAATCACAACTTCTGCAACAGCTACCTTTCCTTCAAACGGTTCGCCTTTCGCTTCTGCATGGATAAGTCTTGCTAAAAGATCCTGCTCCTCAGATGTTAACGAAATGTCAGGCTTCTTTTCTTCCTTTACCTTTTCCTCTACTTTAGGAACGATAAGCTTATCACCTTTCTGAACCGTTCGATCTTCTAAATGATTCATTATTGTTAATTCTTCCTCAGACACTTCTAATTGATCAGCAATGGAAGTAATTGTTTCGTCCTCTTTAACCTCATATATATCATAAACATCTAATGTCTCAGCATAAACGCGTAAATCAGCAGATTGGATGAAATGGACTAAAAACAATGTACTTGCTGCAAAGATAACTGCAATCAGTTTCAACATTTTTTCCTCCATTCATATATACATTTAAATCAAAATAACAAAATTAAGACTAACATGGATAGAAAGACTACTTCAAACGCAATGTTTTCCATGGGTAATTAGGATATTTCTCCCAGATTAATTTAGACTAGCATTATAATAAACTTCTACTACAATAATGGTGGAATAAAAACACAAATAAACCAAAATGTAGGGGGGGCAGTAATTGCTGGTTGAGATTTCATCCGTTTTAGATGATGACCCCTTTGAACCTGATCTGTCTCATAGCAGCGTAGGGAACATATTTAAAACAATTCATATTTTTGATATGCGCCCATGGTGAATCCTTTGGGCGTTTTTTATTTCCCTCAAGAAAATAAAAAGGAGGAAATGGAGAGAATCAAACGATTATTGGAGTAAAAAGCGAGGTGATTTAAAAGCGCATATCTTGTCTTCTCTAGAGGAATAAGATATACACTTTTACAATACTGATGACAAAAAATAAGCCATCTATCATAATAGATGGTATTGATCCCCATATGTGTTTTTCCAAATTTTCTTTAATGATTTAATAGCTCTCGTTGTGGTAATTCTCACCTTATCCTCTCTCCAACCTAAAATTTCTGCAGTTTCTTTAATGGTACATTCTTTTATTTTTCTTAACACTAATACATTTCGGTAATTCGTTTTCAAGTGGTTTATTGCCTGATATAACGCATGAACTCCCTCATCCTGAATAAATTGATTTTCTGGAATAGAATGATTTTTTATCCAAGCTTTATTTAAATATAACTCATGTTGTAACTTCTGTTGTTTTCTAATAAAATCAATCGTCGTATTTTTAGCAATACTGAATAACCAACTATGGATTTTGTCTGGGTGCTCAACCTGATTTTTTGACATAAAAGCTTTAATAAATGTATCTTGCGTTAGATCTTCCGCTGTTTCTTGTTGCTCAATCATTGAATAAATAAACCTAAAGATTTGATGATGATAAATACGATAGATTTCAATAAATGATTGGCCGTCTGATCCCAACCCCTTTTCATCCTTTCTTTATCTTTCCTACATATTACAATTCCAAAGAAACTTGAATTTTCCTTCTTTTCCTTTTCTAAAAAAAGCGACAAGTTTTTTCTAGAAAATAAGACAAGATTACTTTCAGTTTTAATCGAAACTATTTACCTAATACAAAAAACTTTCCATAACCTCCGTACTAATTTTCCTATACTTTATCTATTTAGTTCCTTTTAAGTGAAACATACCCTGTAACAATTATTTCTACTATTGTATATGCAAAAAAATATTTCTTTTTACCCACAGAACGAACATCAAATCTCTCCCCTCTTACTATCGACCCTATACTTATGAACGCAATCAAAAGACTTATAAAAAATTGTAAGATTTTCCAACACAACTACTAAATACTTAATTTTCTAAAAATTTGATCAATTATCTGTCCTTTTTTTTGAAAACAAGCAAAGAATCGGCAAAAATTCTCATAGCATTGGTTTCAAATGTACTAATTATTGATTTGTTCGCTATTACGATTAACTCATTTTAAAAAACGAACAAAAAAATTCGACATTTTCCGACAACTTTGAAGCCCTTCGTTAGCTAGAGTGTTAATCATAAGGAGAGCTACTTTTATTTTGAAAAGTAAACACTCCTTCATATATGAGGAGGTGAATACCAAGGATTATTCAAATATAATGAAAACATTTTTAGGAGGGGAATTACTTGAAGCGTAAAAGAAAAAATGGTTGGTTTCGTCTACTAAGTATTGCCATGATTGCTTTCTTAATCGTGCCAATGATGTTTCCTAGCATCAGCTCTGCTAGTAATAAAGGTGTAAGTACCTCTGTAGCAAAGTCAGCTAGTGAAGTAGCAGAAAACAAAATAAGCAAAACATTGACGAAAGAATTTAAAAAAGAAGAACAAGTCACATTTTTAGTGAAATTCAAAGAGAAAGCTGATCCTCAAAAATCAGCACAAAAAGCAGAAAAAGCTGCAGCTGCTCAAAAACAGTCTGCTGCTCAAGCAAAATATATGAAACGTTCAGCTATTGTTTCAGATATGAGAACAGTGGCAATTGAATCACAAGATAATGTGCTTTCTTACCTTGAAAAACAAGAAAAGAAAGGGAACGCAAAAGAAGTTCAATCTTTCTTTATCGTAAATGCTGTTGCTGTTACAGCAACTAAAGATGTAATGGAACAACTCGCTACTTTCCCTGAAGTGGAAAAAATTCTACCAAATGAAACAAGAAAGCTACATACACCAACGGTAGAAGAGCAAGCAAAAGCGGAAGAAGCTGGTAAGATCAATAATATTGAATGGAATATTGATCATATCGGAGCACCTGCTGTGTGGGAAATGGGCATAGACGGTTCAGGTACAGTTGTTGCTTCCATTGACACAGGTGTTCAATGGAATCACCCAGCATTAAAAGAGAAATATCGTGGGTTTGATCCTGCTAATCCAGAATCACCAAATCATGAGTACAATTTCTTCGACGCTGTAAGTGGCAATGAAGAATCTTATGATGACCACGGTCACGGTACACATGTAACGGGTACTATGGTTGGTTCTGAGCCAGACGGTGGCAACCAAATCGGTGTTGCACCTGGCGCAGAATGGATTGCTGCTAAAGCATTAGATGCTGGCGGTAGCGGTTCTGATGCTCAATTAATTGCAGCTGGAGAGTGGATTTTAGCCCCTACAGATGCTGAAGGGAATCCAAACCCAGCAATGGCGCCAGATGTGGTTAACAATTCTTGGGGCGGCGGTCCTGGAATCGATGATTGGTATAGAGAAGTAGTTCAAGCATGGCGTGCTGCTGAAATCTTCCCTGAATTCTCTGCAGGAAATACAACTTTATTTAATCCAGGTGGTCCTGGTTCAGTTGCGAACCCTGGTAACTTACCAGAAGCGTACACAACTGGAGCAACGGACATCAATGATAACCTAGGAAGCTTTTCATTATTAGGACCTTCCCCTTATGGAGGCATTATTAAACCAGATATTTCAGCTCCTGGTGTAAATATCCGCTCATCGGTACCTGGCAGTGGATATGAAGGTGGCTGGAACGGGACTTCCATGGCAGGTCCACATGTTGCAGCTGTTGCAGCTCTTCTTCGACAAGTGAATGCAAGTTTAACTGTTGAAGATATGGAAGAAATTATTTCTTCTACTGCGATACCTTTAACAAATGAAACATATACAGAAGTACCTAACAATGGCTTCGGTAATGGATTAGTAAACGCTTACGATGCTGTTAACTCTATCTTAGATGGATTGGGGACAATTAAGGGTACTGTCGCTAAAGATGGCGAAGATGAAGAAGCGCCAACATTAGAACATGAAGCAATTGAAGAAACTTATGCTGGTATGGATTTACCACTAGAAGTTTCAGCTGCTGACAATGTAAGTGTAACAAATGTAACCGTTGAATATACAGCTGCTGATGGAAGCACAAAAACAGTTACAGCTGCACGTGACAGTGGGGATTACAAATCTGGAACGTATAGTACAGTTATTCCAGGAGATGACATTGCTGAACCTTCTGTCTCCTATAAATTCATTGTGACTGACTTCGGTGGAAACACTGTTGAAAGTGATATGTATGAGGTATCTGTATTGCCTGGTATTACAGTTGGTTATTCAACAGACTTTGAATCAACTCCAGCTGGCTGGACTTCTTCTGGCGCCGCTAATAACTGGGAGTGGGGGGTACCGACTACAGGTCCTGAAAGTGCTTTCTCTGGAGAAAAAGTATTTGCAACTGGCTTAGACAGTCAATATGCAAGTAATGCAAACATGACACTTGTTATGCCTCCTATCGATTTACCAGAAGGAAATAGCTTTTTACAATTTAAACAATGGTATAACATTGAAAATAATTATGATTATGGCCATGTTTTCGTCTCAACAGACCAAGAAAATTGGACTCAACTTGCTAGATATACTAATCTTTCAAATGATTGGGTTGATGGCCAGGTTGATTTAAGTGAATATGCAGGTCAAAGAATTTATATCGGCTTTAACTTAACAACTGATGGTTCTGTAACCAGACCTGGTTGGTATATTGATGATGTTGCATTAACAGACACACCTCTTGAAACTGCGAAAACTGGAAAAGTTACATTAGAAAAGAAAGATGCGAAAACTGAAGCAAAAAAAGACGCGAAACCAGTAAACGCTGATAAGATCCAACCTAATACTGAAAATGCTACAGTTGAAAAAGGATCTGACAAAAAAGCAACTCCTATGTCTTTACCACTTGGTGCAAAGGTGAGTGTCCTTGAATCAGGTAGATCTGTAAATACGAACCCTGCTGATGGTTCTTACCAATTAGTACACGCGGCTGGAGAATTTACTCTTTTAGCAGAAACATATGGATTTGCTTCAGAAACACAAACCGTAAATGTTGAAGCAGATGGAGAAGCAGTTGCAAACTTCGTCTTAGATGAACTACCGCAAGGAACAATTAACGGTTCCGTAACAAATGAAAGAACTGGTGAACCAATTACTGGAGCAACTATCCTTCTTGTTGAGGATGCAAAAGTAACACCAGTTACAACAGATGAAAATGGTAACTATTCAATTACGGCTTATGAAGGTGAATACACTCTACGTGTAATGGCTAACTCTTATTCAAGTAAAGATGTGACGGTTACACTTGATGAAGAAAACGTGGAAGTAAATATCGAACTAAAACCATTCATCGGTTTTGAAGGTGAAATTGGCTATGATGATGGTACAGCTGAAAACGCACGTGCATTCTATGATGCTGGCAATGGCTGGGGTGTTCGTATGAGTCTTGAAGAGGGTCAAGAATCTGCAATGGTTACTGGCGGTTTATTCCGATTCTGGGATACATCTTTTCCAACACCTGGTGGAACAGATTTCCAAGTTGCGATTTATGATGCAACAGACAATGGTACCCCTGGTGAAAAACTAGCTGGACCTATTGATGCAACAGCATTAAGAAATGGTGAATGGACACATGTCGATCTTGCCACTGAAGGTGTAACAGTAGATGGTGATTTCTTCATGGTTTATATTCAAACAGACCCTAACCCTAATGCTCCTGGATTAGGAACAGATGAGAATGGAGATAACGCTGGACGAAGCTTCCAATTAGTTGGTGGCGCTTGGTCAGCTTCACCTGCTGCTGAAGGAAACTATATGATTCGTGCGGTAGTAAACTATGAATTAACATCACCTACCATTACTTCTCCAGCTGATGGAAGTTATACTAATGAAGAAACAGTAACTGTGGAAGGTTCAACACAACCAAATGTGGATGTTAAAGTGTACAATGGTGATGAAGAAGCTGGAACAACAACTGCTAGTGCAGAGGGTGAATTCAGCTTAGATGTTGAATTAAATGAAGGTGAAAATGTCTTAACTGCTACAGGTGTAAGCGAGGTTGGTGAAACGGATCCTTCAGAGCCAGTGACAATTACATTAGATCAAGAAGCTCCATCACTTGCTATTACTAGTCCTGAAGATGGTTCGAAAACAAATAAAGAAGCGGTGACTGTAGAAGGAACGGTTTCTGATGACCACTTAGATACTGTTACAGTAAATGGCCAAAATGCAAATGTATCTGATGGTACATTCTCAAAACGTATTTTATTAGATGAAGGTACAAACGAAATTACAGTTGTTGCTACTGACGAAGCGGGTAACTCTTCGACTGAAACTGTAACAATTGAAGCCAAATACTCAAGCCTTGATATTGAAAATCTTCAACCTGGTGAAGATAGAGAATTAGCCGCTGGTCAAACAGTGAAAATTGAATTTGACAGCGAGCCAGGCTTAAAAGCAACATTTGCATTAAAAATGCCTTTAACAAACTTACGTGCACAAACCACAAACGTAAATGACCTACCAATTATGGAAACATCTCCAGGTCACTATGTTGGTTATTATACTGCAACTTCTAATGTTGTAGCTCCTGGTGCAGAAATTGAAGTCACTGTTAAAGATAGCTTTGGCAATAAAGCAACGGAAATCGCTGAAGGAAAACTTTATATTAATGCACCAATAGATTAATTATTTTGCCCAAATGAAATAAAAAGAGGGAGATGCCTTTATTGGCATCCCCTCTTTTTATTTAGCAATTATCTAAAACAAGCAGCTCCAACGATGATTAAAAGGATGAATAATACAACGATCAGTGCAAAACCGCCACCGAAACCGCCACATCCGCCACCGTATCCGTAACCGCCATAACCGCAGCCTCCACCGTAACCATACATAAAAAGATCTCCTCCTATTTTTTATATTTACCCTTTATCCCAAAACCATTAGGTGATTAGCAGCAGCCACCGTATCCCCAAGAAGCTCCAATAATCACTAACAAAATAAATAAAACAACTAGGAGTGCAAAGCCTCCACCGTATCCAAATCCTTCTGACATTTGAATAACCTCCTTTATCTTGATTCTATATATCCTATTCAACTAACCTAATATGTGCGATAGTCAAATGCACATTTTTAGGGCAAATAACTATAGGCTTATCCAAGAGGAGTGTATCTTCTGTCTCTTGAACCCCTCCATCCAACTCTTACCGGTTTATATATAAATTGCTCGGCTTTCTCTTCTGGTTTACGTTCTGAATGCCGGGCAAACCTATTTTGCGAAGCACTCATTTATGGAGTTCCTTCTGAATGACTTGCTAATTCACTTTGCGAAGTACTCACTCTTCGGTTTCCTTCTGAGGGACTTGCTAGTCCCTTTTGCGAAACTCTCATTCACCGATTTCCTTCTGAGTAACCTGCTAATCCCTTTTGCGAGGCACTCACTCTTCGGTTTCCTTCTGAGGGACTTGCTAACCCCTTTTGCGAAGCACTCACTCTTCGATTTCCTTCTGAGGGACTTGCTAACCCCTTTTGCGAAGCTCTCATTTATCAATTTTCTTCTGAGTGAACTGCTAATCCCTTTTACGAAGCACTCACTCTTCGGTTTCTTTCTGAGTGACTTGCTAACCCCTTTTGCGAAGCTCTCATTCACCGATTTTCTTCTGAGTGACCTGCTAATCCCTTTTGCGAGGCACTCACTCTTCGGTTTCCTTCTGAATGACTTGCTAATCCCTTTTGCGAGGCACTCACTCTTCTGTTTCTTTCTGAGTGACTTGCTAACCCCTTTTGCGAAGCTCTCATTCACCGATTTTCTTCTGAGTGACCTGCTAATCCCTTTTGCGAGGCACTCACTCTTCGATTTCCTTCTGAGTGAACTGCTAATCCCTTTTGCAAAGCACTCACTCTTCGGTTTCCTTTTGAGGGACTTGCTAATCCCTTTTGCAGAGCACTCACTCTTCGGTTTCCTTCTGAGTGAACTGCTAATCCCTTTTGCAAAGCACTCACTCTTCGGTTTCCTTCTGAGTGACTTGCTAACCCCTTTTGCGAAGCACTCATTCACCGATTTTCTTCTGAGTGACCTGCTAATCCCTTTTGCGAGGCACTCACTCTTCGGTTTCTTTCTGAGGGACTTGCTAACCCCTTTTGCGAAGCACTCACTCTTCGGTTTCCTTCTGAATGACTTGCTAACCCCTTTTGCGAGGCACTCACTCTTCGGTTTCCTTCTGAGTGACTTGCTAACCCCTTTTGCGAAGCACTCATTCACCGATTTTCTTCTGAGTGACCTGCTAATCCCTTTTGCGAGGCACTCATTTATCAATTTTCTTCTGAGTGAACTGCTAATCCCTTTTGCAAAGCACTCACTCTTCGGTTTCCTTCTGAGGGACCTGCTAACCCCTTTTGCGAAGCTCTCATTCATCGATTTCCTTCTGAGGGACCTGCTAATCACTTTTACAAAGCACTCATTTATCAATTTTCTTCTGAGTGAACTGCTAATCCTTTTTGCGAAGCACTCACTCTTCGGTTTCCTTCTGAGGGACTTGCTAACCCCTTTTGCGAAGCGCTCATTTATCAATTTTCTTCTGAGTGACCTGCTAATCCCTTTTACGAAGCACTCACTCTTCGGTTTCCTTTTGAAGGACTTGCTAATCCCTTTTGCAGAGCACTCACTCTTCGATTTCCTGCTGAGTGAACTACTAATCCCTTTTGCAAAGCACTCACTCCTAGTTTTCCTTCTGAGGGACTTGCTAGCCCCTTTTGCGAAGCACTCACTCCTCGTTTTCCTTCTGAGTGACCTGCTAACCCCTTTTGCGAAGCACTCATTCATCGATTTCCTTCTGAATAGCGCATGTCCATTCCGCTCGACGTTTCCTAATATCTCCATACTCTCTGAATGCAGCGCATGTTTAATGTTAAGCTAACATTATAAGTTATGTATGCACCTATGAAGCTATCTTTCTTTTCTCCTGAGAACCGTGATTCTCCATATTGAGACGCTCCTTTTTTGCCCACCCCTTCTATCTCAGTGACTGAGACCACATTTTATGTGAACCAACATAAAAAGCCACAGAAACAAGAGCTGTGGCTTTCAGAGTGTAGACAAACTCCTTTTTCAAAAATTCATTTGAAGAAAAAGGAGCTTTGTTTCTTTTTTAGTTATATTGTTGTTGTTACGTAACAACAACATATATTGATGGGGTAGTAATTATAGAAAACGTTATTTAAGAATTTCTTTCCTTTGGCACAAGTTGATAAATTTCACCTGTTTCAAAACTATTCACTAATCGCCCTAGCCAATCATAATAATTTAGGGCCTCATGTAATTTTGTTACATCTTCACGAGCTGCTGCTAAAACCTCTTCTGGGGCATTTTCCTCTTCTATTAATAAATTGATTTCCTTTAATGATTTCTCGATTGCGGAAATATTCATGGAAATACTCGGTCTCCACTTCGTTGTAAAAAGATCAACAAAAGTTTGATGCCAATCTTCTTCAGCTTGATACTGATCTTTTCTTGACCCTTTTCTCCATACTTTTTCCACCATTTTTAATTCTAATAAATTTCTTACAGAGGTACTCATACTGGTTTTACTCATACCTAATTCTTCTTTCATTTCATCTAACGTCATTGGTTTTGCTTGAAAATATAATAAACCATATAACCTACCTACAGATGGTGTTATCCCGTAAAGATTCATATTTTGAGAAATGGTTTCAATTACTCTTTCTCTGGCTTTGTCTAACCTTTCTTCATACATTGTTTCATCATCACACCCATTTTTATTTCATTGATATTTATTATTGTTCATTATAGTTAACTAAAACTTGTCATGTCGAGAAATTTATAATTTTAGCTTATCATTTTTTCCTCCTATGTAAAGAAAGCACTTCAATTGGAATATCGAGCATTCAAGAGCATTTATAAGAATTCACTGTATACAGTTCGTACAGTTTTTACTGTACAAACTATATTATAGAATATGCTCATATATGAACTTTGCTCTTATTTCTTTAAACTCCTACAATTAAGGAGGTCGTAATTCACAGGAAAATAGAACGGGGATTCATAATTAAGAATGATGAAAATTGTCTCATTTTGTAGTTTTTGTTACAAAATAATTAATAATATAACGGTTTGATTCCATATATTTCACAAAGTAGGTAAATACAAAAAGTACCTAATAAGAAAAAACCATTTTTTCATTCGAATATGATCCAAATCCTGTAAAAACAAACATATACAAGTTAAACGAGGTGAAACAATGGATGAGAGAGCAAAAAAAATTAGCGTGAGTCAAGTATCAAAAATATTTGGCAAAAACACTAAAAAGGCCACTCAACTGTTAAATGAGGGTCAAAGTAAAAATGAAATTCTTAAACAGACCGGTGCAACCATTGGTGTTAACCAAGCCAATTTTGATGTTTATGATAGTGAAATCTTCGTCATAATGGGACTTTCTGGTAGTGGTAAATCTACATTAGTAAGAACCCTCAACCGACTCATCGAACCAACAACTGGAGACATTTATATTGATGGAAAGAACATTACAAAAATGTCCAAGGACGAACTAAGAGAAACTCGAAGAAAGAAAATAAGCATGGTTTTTCAAAAGTTTGCCCTACTCCCCCATCGTACCATTCTAGAAAATACAGAATATGGCTTAGAAATTCAAGGAATGGCCAAGGATAACCGTAAACAAAAAGCACTTGATGCATTAAAACTTGTTGGACTTGAAGGTTATGAGAATCAATATCCTGATCAACTAAGTGGTGGTATGCAACAGCGTGTTGGGTTAGCAAGAGCTTTAGCAAATGATACTGATATTTTATTAATGGATGAAGCTTTTAGCGCTCTTGACCCATTAATTCGAAAAGATATGCAAGATGAACTCCTTGATTTACAAAGCTCGATGGCAAAAACGATTGTCTTCATTACACATGACTTAGATGAAGCGCTAAGAATCGGGGATAGAATTGCGTTGATGAAAGATGGTGCCATTGTACAAATTGGTACACCTGAAGAGATTCTGATGAACCCATCTAATCAATATGTTGAAAGATTCGTTGAAGATGTGGATTTATCGAAAGTACTTACAGCTCAACATGTAATGAAGAGAGCGGAAACCGTACAGGTAGATAAAGGGCCAAGAGTAGCCCTACAACTAATGAAGAAACTAGGTATTTCAAGTATTTATGCTGTTGATAAAAAGAAAAATATTCGCGGTATTGTCCATGCAACAGCAGCAAAAGAAGCAGTTGATTCAGGAAAAACCATCGAAGAGATATTAGATACAAGTTATCAAACAGTAACGGAAGATACCGTACTTACAGATCTCTTTGATATTGTTTCTACTGCCTCCATTCCTGTAGCTGTGGTAAACGAAAATGGCCGCTTGAACGGTATTCTCGTTCGTGGTGCGGTAATTGCTGCACTCGCAGGCAATAACGATGCCATTAATGATTTTGAACATGATACGAGTACAACTCAAGATCAATCTATTAAGGAGGTGTACTAATCATGGAAGAAAGCTTTATTCCTAAAATTCCCGTCGCTAGCTGGATAGATGCCTTTGTAGATTGGCTGACTGTTACTTTTGCGATTGTATTTGACGGTATTACAATTGCACTTGAAGCGATTGTAAATGGTATGAATACAGTGTTAATGGCTATCCCAGCATTGATTTTAATCATTATTTTAGCAATCCTCGCGTGGAAATTGGCTAGCAAGGGCATTGCTCTTTTCACATTGATTGGACTGTTATTAATACAAAATCTCGGCTATTGGGAAGGTATGTTACAAACCCTATCCCTTGTCTTAACATCGGTTATTATTACCGTCATTATTGGACTACCAATAGGTGTTTGGGCTTCACAAAAAAGAACTGTGCAACAAATTGTTACACCCATTCTTGACTTTATGCAGACTATGCCGGCATTCGTTTATTTAATTCCAGCTATATTCTTCTTTAGTATTGGGGTTGTACCAGGTGTAGTTGCCTCTGTTATTTTTGCCGTACCACCAACTATCCGTTTAACCATTCTTGGGATTCAACAAGTCCCTACCGATATTATTGAAGCAACTGAAGCTTTTGGATCAACTGTAAAACAACGATTACTAAAGGTACAACTACCGTTAGCAACACCTACGATTATGGCAGGTATAAACCAAAGTATTATGCTTTCTTTATCAATGGTTGTTATCGCATCAATGGTTGGTGCGCCAGGTTTAGGTGCGGATGTTTATCGTGCAGTAACACAGATTCAAATTGGTACAGGTTTTGAAGCAGGTCTTGCGATTGTCGTTATGGCTATTATCCTTGACAGGCTTACTCAAAATATAGGAAAGAAAAAAAACTAGGAGGACTTTAACATGAAGAAAAAATGGCTATCTTACTTAATGGTTCCAGCTGTCGCATTAGGCTTAGCAGCATGTGGATCAAATGAAACCGACGAAAATGCAACTGTAGGAGATCAGGTTGATCACGAAATTATCGGTATCGATCCTGGTGCAGGCATTATGAAGGCGGCAAATACAACACTTGAAGAATATGAATTAAGTGATTGGACTTTAGTTGAAGGCTCTAGTGCGGCAATGACAGCTTCATTGAAAAAGGCTTATAATGCTGAAGAACCTATTATTATTACAGGCTGGAGTCCACATTGGATGTTCTCACAATTTGATCTAAAATATTTAGAAGACCCTAAAGGTACTTTTGGAGAAGAGGAAAATATCAATACAATCGTTAGAAATGGTCTAGCTGAAGACAAACCAAGCGCTTATCAAGTATTAGATGCTTTCAATTGGACTGAAGAACACATGAATGATGTGATGGTGAAGATTTCGGAAGGACAAGATCCTGCAGAAGCAGCGGCTGAATGGGTTGAGAATAACCAAGACCTCGTATCTGAATGGACTGATGGTGTTGATTCAGTTGATGGTGAAAAACTTAGCTTAGGCTATGTTGCTTGGGATACTGAAATCGCAAGTACGAATGTTATCAGTAAAGTTTTGACTGATTTAGGTTACGATGTGAATATTAGTCAAGTTGAGGCGGGTCCAATGTGGACTGGTGTTGCTGAAGGTAGTCTTGATGCCCATGTTGCTGGATGGTTACCTTTAACTCATGCTGATTATTATGAGAAATTTGAAGGTAAATTTGAAGATCTAGGTTCTAACTTAGAAGGAACGAAATTAGGAATAGTTGTACCTGAATATATGGATATTGATTCTATTGAAGATTTAAAAACAGCTGAATAAATGAATGCAAAACAGCAGTGAGTTAAGGCTCACTGCTGTTTTTTTACCCACTATTACGCTTCTTTTTTATGATTTTCCGTTTTAATATCCATACCTAATTGCTCAATGCTTTGTTTAATATTAGATTTGCCTGAGAAATTTTCGATTAATTCCTTAATATCCAAGCCTGACGATGCCTTCACAGATTCTTGCATTGTTGTCATTAAGTCAGTGGCATAGCCTGTCACTTTATTCGCTCCACCTTTTGCTCCACTACCAGTATCTACAACTGTAATTTTATCAATATTAGAAAGAGGACTTGCCACTTCTTTCGCATATGCTGGTAACATTTGAATAACCATATCCATAATCGCCGCATGCCCGTACTGCTCAAATGCCTCAGCGATTTTCCTTTTTGCTTCTGCTTCTGCTAAACCTTTCAAGCGTATAATTTCTGCTTCTGACTCACCTTGTGCCTTTTGTGCTTCTGCTTTGGCTAACCCATCTGCACGTACCCTTTCTGCTTCTGCACGCGCCTCTGATTCTATTCGATATTGATGCGCATCTGCTTGGGCAATTTGTTTCCGTTTTTCAGCTTCTGCTGACTGTTCCACTGAATAACGATCTGCGTCTGCCTTTTTCTTGACTTCGGAATCATACTGTCTTTCTCTTCGTAGTATTTCCTTTTCTTCTAATTCAATCGATTTCTGTCTTTCAATAATTTTTATTTGCATTTCTTGCTCTGTTACTTCTTGTTTAGCTCTCGCTGTTTCTAAATCATAGGCTTGGTCAGCACGTGCCTTAGCGATATCTTGATCACGACGATAATCCGCCATTTTCATTTGATTCTCTTTTTCTGCCTCAGCGATTTCCGTCGCTCTTTCTAATTCTGCTTTTTGTGCATCTTTATCGGCTTCTGCTCGCTTTATTCGCGTTTCTTTTTCTGCTTCTGCCGTAGCAATGTCTGCATCTCTTCTCACCTGTGCAATCCTCGGTTTACCTAATGAATCCAGATAGCCATTTTTATCTCTTACATCTTTGATAGTAAATGAAACGATAATTAAACCCATTTTCGCTAAGTCTTGTGAAGCGACACGCTGAACTTCTTGTGAAAATTTATCACGGTTTTTGTAAATTTCTTCAACTGTCATTGAACCAAGTATTGAGCGTAAATGACCTTCTAATACTTCTTTCGCTTCATTTTCACGATCTTCTTTCGTTTTACCTAAGAATTGTTCTGCCGCAGTCGCAATTTCACCAATCGAGCCACCAATCTTAATAATAGCCGTTCCATCTGCCATAACAGGCACACCTTGTTCGGTATATACTTCTGGAGTTGAGACTTCTAATTTGCTTGATAATAAGCTAAGAGGCTCTGCTTGCTGGAAAACAGGTAATACAAACGCTCCTCCACCCCGAATAATTTTAATAC
The DNA here is from genome assembly GCF_038007265.1 of Cytobacillus sp. FSL R5-0569. Lineage (NCBI taxonomy): Bacteria > Bacillati > Bacillota > Bacilli > Caryophanales > Bacillaceae > Cytobacillus > Cytobacillus sp. FSL R5-0569. The sequence goes on along the minus strand of NZ_JBBOWW010000001.1, from coordinate 1,651,635 downwards.
GATTACCTGCTTCATCAACATGTACATTCTTACTACCCAAATAACTACCTGTCACAATTAAAGCTTCATCTGGTCCAGCAGTACGATATTTCGTAACAAAAATTCCTAATAGCGCAACAATTAAAACCGCTACAATTCCAATAACAATCCATATTAAAAGCATAAGTTTCTCCTCCTTTATATCTGTTCATGTGTCGTAACAATGACTCGACTTTCTTTTACCTCAATGACTAATACTTTTTCGCCATTAGCGATTGCCTGCCCATTAAGGCTTTCAGCTGTTTTAGAAATTCTACCTGAATAGCTCTCAATCAATACTTCACCATAGCCCTTTTCTGGGATTGGAATGATAATAACTCCTACCCGTCCCCTTAACGAGTCTTCTGAATAGACAAGCGATTCTTCAGCAGATGACATTGGAACAAGTATAAACACATTTAATAGTACGGAAAAAATAAAGGCAATAATTACAGAGATTAATGCAATGAGAATACTATTCAACGAAGTTAATACTTCAAATAAATAACCACTTGCTGATAAAAAGACGATAAAGGCAAGTATTAATATTGGATTAAGAAAAGGGCTAGCTTCCTCTATTCCACCTAATACATCCCCAAAAAAGAATAAAAGAATAATTAGTACACCTGAGATAATCAACGCATACAAATACAGTGTTTCAACGGATAGGTTAAAAACTTCCATCATCATCATCCTTGTTTTCTATACTTTTCCTTTCTTTCACACAAATTCACACTCCCCCTCGTATAAAAATAGGTTGTAACATACATACGAATGAGCGGGCGATAGGTTTCAAATATTTCATTATTTGTCATGATTTTCTTCCATCTGAATATGTTGAATATAGAATAGGAGGGAACTGTTTGACACGTCAAGAAAGGAATAGAAAGCAACATTTTAATTTAGATAAATTACTGATTCTTCTCATAACACTTATGATTACTGCTATTACATCCCTTTACTTTTATAGTAGAAGTATCATTGTTATTGAAGCACCTAAGACTGATTATGGCGAGAAAATTGTTGTTCAACTACCTTCAGGACAAAAAGTGTTTACCTATGAAAAATTAGTAGTAAAGAAGGATGGTAAGCTAATATATCAAGGGGAACATCAAACAATCGCATTGACTGGTGGTAAAATTAAATATGAGGACTGGGATTGACAACAGGTGTCATCGTCATTTACGATAAGCAAAAATCATGAGAAAGGGGCATCAGAATGAGACAAGTGAGAAGAGCTTATCATACGATTAATGCTAAATTGGCATTAATGTTTAAGAAACAAAACAAGTTCTTTCATCCCAGCTTTCAAAAAATTGCTCATAGAGGTGCTGCCGGAACATGTCCAGAGAATACCATGATTGCTTTTGAGCGTGCGCTTCAATTAGGTGCTGACATGATTGAATTAGATATCCAGTTAACTAAAGACCGACAAATCGTTGTCATACATGATGCAACAATTGATCGAACTACAAATGGGACAGGTAAAGTATCTGATTATACATATGAAGAGTTATGCCAATTTGATGCCGGAAGTTGGTTCTCTCCAACATTCCAAGGTGAAAAAATTCCATTACTCAAAGATGTATTGAATAAATATTACAATCAGATAGGTGTTTTAATTGAATTAAAAAAGCCTGAAAAAAACCCAGGCATTGAAAGCTTACTACATTCTTTACTTATGCAATATTCTACTGATTCAATCATAATTCAGTCTTTCAACCTCGACTCACTAAGGAAGATAAAAACGCTCATGCCCTCGGTGAAATTGGCCTTATTAGTCAATTACCCCCTTCAAACTAAAGACATAAAAAGAATAGCACAGGAATTTGATTATGTGAGTTTGAAGTGGACAATGGTTAACAAAAAAGTGATGTCCGCAATAAAACAAGCTCAATTACGAACAATTATCTGGACAATTAATACTAAAAAACAATTAGCTAGTGTAAGGTGTTGGGATATAGACGCAATTGTCACTGATCATTTACAGTTATTAGCTAAAAGTGAGGAGTAAATATTAACGATCTTCACCTTTTTCCCATTCTATTAAATATTGGATGGTTTCAATGTCATTTTTCGTTTGAAGGTGAAAAATATCTTGGTAATTCTCATGCCCCTTCCCAATAACAAATATCCAATCACCACTTCCTCCTATTTCCCACATTTTCTTTATAGCCATAGTGCGATCCATTATGACTTCCCCATTTGTAAATGGTTTTGTTAAGTTATATAATTCTTCTTCTACAACCGTTTTACTCTCCCCATTTATATCATCTAATGTAAGGATAAACTGCCGACAATAAGTAGATGCCACCTTAACCATTTTAATTCGCTTGCTTTTATCCCTTTTTCCTCGAAATCCAAAAACCATATATATTTTTTTCGCTCTATTTTCCTTAGCTGTTTGGAGAAGGTAGATGAGAGCATCTTCTGTATGAGCATAATCAATAATAAATACGGCCCCTTTCTTATTGTAATATTTCTCCCATCTGCCAGGTACTCCTCTAAAATTCATTAATCCTTGCGATATTACCTCTTTTGATATGCCCGATTCTAAACAAGCAGCAATAGCGATAGCTGTATTATAAAGATTATGTTTCCCCGGTAATGGTGAATCTGCTACAATAGTATCTTTTTTAACACTTGATATTTTTAACTGATATTTTGCATCTTTAAACGTGAGCTGCAGATCATAATCGCCAGCTTTACCAATTGTTTTTATTTTATTATGTTCCTGCTCAAGTGCTATTTTCGCCCCCCATGTATCCTCAATGTTGACTAATCCAACGCCTTCATCTTTTAATAAAGAAAAGATTTTCTTTTTCTCGCTGTAATACTCTTCAATCGTATGATGATAGTCCATATGATCATGAGTTAAATTTGTAAAAATAGCTATATCAAGCAGTAATCCTTCTGTACGATGTTGATGGAGTGCATGGGATGAAATTTCTAGTATGATAAAATCATCCATACTTTCAGCTAATAAAGATTGTAGTTCTAAAGCGTCTGGAGTTGTATTTTTAGCTTTTCTTGTTTGGTTATTAATATTATTTTCTATCGTGCCTATCATTCCACAAGAATACCCTGCTTCTTTGATGAGATGGTGGATGAGATAGGCTGTAGTTGTTTTACCATTTGTGCCCGTTATCCCAATTAAGCGATGTTTTTTGCTGGGGTGGGCATAAAATATGCTTGCTAAAATGCCTAATGTTTTCCTAGAATCTTGAACTGCAATATACGGAACAGTGAGCGATAATCGCTTTTCCCCTATCACAGCAATCGCTCCATTTTTAATTGCTTCTTCTATATATTTATGCCCATCCTTTTCAAAACCGGAAATGGCAATAAATAAATATCCTCGTTTTACTTTCCTTGAATCTGTAGTTAAACCTTTCACTACTTCATGACCACTATCTTTTAAGTCCTTTTGTAATAAGTTAAATACATCAATTAATTTCATATAAAAAACTCCTTAAGGCACCAATAAAGTTACTATTTTTTGTATGCCCACGAACAAAAAAAATATGCCTTTATGAGACATATTAAGTATTACTATTAAAGTACTTGGAAAATAGAAGAATCGTAATTCTGATGTGGTACTCTACGTGCAAATTGTGAAAGGTATTTGTAACTTAAGCGACTATGTTGTGAAATAAGATACGCATCCTGTGTCGCTCCTGGCTTTCTTAGCGTATTCAATGCTTCTATCATCCCTCTTTCACTTTCCAATCCTACTCCGTGTCCAAAGTATCGGTCATTACCTAAATAGACTGCATTTTCTCCCGTCCATATTGGATGCTCGAAATCGGGATTATAAAAGTAAACAACATCTCCTGGAATGAAATCTCTTCCTATCCGTGTATCTATACCTAAGTCTTGATCATAATTCCAATCCCAAACTAAAAGACCTTGGAATAAAGTGTTAAATCGACTAATCGAAATTGAATCCAATACTGATTTATAAAATAACAATACAATTGCTGTAGAACATTCAAATGCATATAAGTGGCTATTATGAAACACATCCCTTATCGCATCCGAGGGTAATATATATGGTTTTAATACATAACCGTACTTCGTTTTTGTCCAAATCTGAGGGTTAAATCTTGATACATCAAATGGAGCGAATTCTGCTTTACTTTCATGTAACTGGTAAGCGGCTTGAATTAGTTTTTCTCTTAAGAGTAGCTCAAATTCAAAAACAAAAGCAGAATCATAAAAAAATTGCTGTGGTGAAGAATCGAGTGCTCTATAAATATCTTGTTGTATAGGACTAAATGAATGAATAGGGGGCTTCTCCTGTGACTGAATAATAATGGTCATAAACACTTACCTCCCTTTATTTAATTTTCTTCTGACAACATATAATACCAAATTATGTTCTGCCCCGTTCAGAGGTTCATAATAGCCAATAATAAGTTCATCTATTAGAAAATTATATAAAAATAACATTTTTCTGAAAAAGTATTGCTTTACAGCAAAAAAGCACTTACAATACATCATATATTCCAAAGTTTCAGAAATATATCACATCAGCAGGAGGCACTTAAATATGGCAACATTCCTTGTAGCAATTGTATTACTTATTCTTGGATACATGTTTTATTCGAAATTCGTAGAGAAAGTTTTTAGTATCGATGATAGTAGAAAAACCCCAGCGTATACAGAAGCAGACGGCATGGACTTTGTCCCAATGAGCTGGTGGAAAGGAAATCTTATTCAACTATTAAACATTGCTGGCACCGGTCCGATATTTGGCGCATTAATGGGTGCATTATACGGACCTGTCGCGTTTATATGGATTGTTATTGGCTGTATTTTCGCTGGAGCTGTTCATGATTATTTTTCAGGAATGCTTTCACTTAAACATAAGGGAGAACAATTCCCTAATCTCGTTGGTAGATATCTAGGGAATGGAATGAAAGTTTTTATTAATATATTATCCATTATATTAATGATTTTGGTAGCAGCTGCTTTTACAGCAAGCCCAGCCCAATTGATTTCTTCTATTACCCCACTTAGTTTTACTGTATCGTTAATGATTGTATTTGCTTATTTCGTTATTGCAGCGGTTCTCCCGATTAACCAAATTATTGGTAGAATTTATCCGATATTCGGTGCGATATTAATCTTTATGGCTGTGTCCATTGGTATCGCTTTACTATTTAATGGTCAACCTATTCCAAATTTAACTTTTAGCAATTTACACCCTGAAGAATTGCCAATTTGGCCATTATTAATGGTTACCATTTCATGTGGCGCTATATCTGGTTTCCACGCAACACAAAGTCCAATTGTATCAAAAACTTTAAAAAAAGAGTCTGATGGAAGAAAAGTATTTTACGGAGCAATGATTGGTGAAGGAATCATCGCCCTTATTTGGGCAGCAGCAGGAATGACATTCTTCGGAGGAACAGGTGGCTTACAAGAAGCTTTAGCGACCGGCGGGCCAGCAGGCGTGGTGAATGAAATTTCCATTTCACTTTTAGGTACACTAGGGGGCATTTTAGCGATACTTGGTGTTATTATTCTACCTATTACAACAGGAGATACAGCGTTACGTTCATCGAGAATGATGCTTTCTGAAACTATTTCGAAGTACTTGAACTTTAAAGGGAATGGACAGATACTACTTGTCACATTATTAGTTGGTGTTCCAACATTTCTTTTAGCAACGATTGATTATTCCTTTTTATGGAGATATGTTGGTTGGACCAACCAATTATCTGCCACGATTATGCTTTGGACAGCAACAAGTTTCCTACTAAAATCTAATAAGCAGCACCTCATAACAGGAATTCCAGCTATGTTCATGACAGGAGTATCTGCTACTTATATATTTTACGCACCTGAAGGATTGCAATTATCTTATCCAATATCTTTAACAATTGGGACAGTCTTATCGATCATCGTGTTAATCATTTACATCAAGAAAATAATTGACACACGAAGTCATAAGACAACTAACATAGAAATTGTCTAATCTGAAGCAGACTGGGAAAGTGTGAATCCCAGTCTCTTTTTATTATTATGGGCAATCAATTAAAATGAAGATAACTGTTGTCTACTATATACTTACAATGAGAAAACAACTCATTCACTAACAGGTAAAATGTTATTTGTCAACAATATACTTTGACAAACAACGTAAAAAAGTGCTAATTTTATAGAGAGCGTGATTTTAAATTTGCAATTATAGTAGGTGATGAATTTGAGTAAAAATATGAATAAAGATATGATTAAATTTATTAGAAAAAGTTATAATATGACACAACGAGACTTCGCTCGAATTGTGAGCTGCAGCTTCTCGCTCATCGCACTTGTTGAAGTGGGAAAAAGACGAGTCACATCGGATTTAGAAAATAAAGTCAAGGTAGCATTTGACTTAGATGATCAACAATTACAATCAATTTCTACATTAATAACTGAATTTAGTAAGGGCGTTCCACCTTTTATGTAAGCCACTATATCCAACCTTTCTCCTTTGCTTTAGTTATTGCTTCAATCCTATTCTTTGCCTCTAACTTATTAATGATTTCTGACATATAATTGCGCACCGTCCCAGCAGACAAAAAAAGGTGCGCCGAAACCTCCTTTGAAGTTAAACCCGACGCAATAAGCTTCAACACTTCCTTTTCCCTGGAAGTGAGTGGGTTATCTTGTCTCAATTGATTAAATACCAGTTCCGGAGAAAACATTCTCTGACCATTCATCACACGCCTAATGGCTTCAGCTAGTTCTTCACTCGGTCCATCTTTTAATAAGTATCCGTGAACTCCTGCTCCTATTGCCCTTTCAAAATAACCTGTTCTAGCAAACGTTGTTAAGATAATAACTTTACATAATGACTTTGCTTCAAATATTTCCTCTGCTAAATCTAATCCACCTTTTATAGGCATTTCAATATCTAATAAACATACATCTGGTGCCAATTGATGAATTAATTCTGTTGCTTCTTTTCCATTACTCGCTTGCGCTATGACTTCTATATCTTCCTCATAGTTTAATAATGTGCTTAACGCTCCTCTTAACATCTGCTGATCTTCAGCTATTAAAACTCTTATCATATCATTTAAGTACCTCCGAACTTTCTTTCTACAATTGGAATGAATACATTGACAGATAACCCTGTTTCATAATGGAAAAAGTTCAAGCTACCTTCAACTAACTCTAGACGTTCAGACATGCCTTTTAAACCATTCCCTAATTTCGTGTCTCGATTAAATCCTATTCCATTGTCTGAAATAGTTACCTCTATCCCTAAATTATTTTGCGATAATCCAATTACACAATGAGTCGCCCGAGAATGCTTAACGATATTTGTAATTCCTTCTTTTATACACATACTGATCATATTTTGCATCATTGATGTCATATTTTCACATCTATTCAGCCCTGTTACCTCCAGCGTAATATTGGCTGAATTTAATATCCCTTTGCAATCACTAATCGTTTCAGCAATTGTTAAAACTCGCATGTCTGCCACTAACTCTCTTACTTGTTTTAAGGCAATCCGTGAAGTCCGCTCGATTTCATTTACCTCTTTGGTGACAATTTGGGGATCAGCTTGATGCTTAGTCATTTTCGCTACTAGTTGAGATTTTAATGTTATATAAGATAGTGTATGACCGAGTGTATCATGTAAATCTCGAGCTATTCTCATTCTCTCTTCTCTTTTAATTAATACTTCAATCTGTTCGTTTGCTTCATTTAATTTTTCTTCTAACTCCATTTTCGTCGACATGGAGTGAATACCAAAAGGAGATATAATCATAACAACAACCATTACGAAGAGATAAGTGGATTCGCTCAACATTTCATATTGTAAAATAACAGGTAAAATCGAAGAGAATACAAATAAAATCATACTAATTGTAAACATCTTAGAATTACGCAGCCACCCGATGAAATTTGCACAATAGAACCCGAGCAATACTAATGAAGGTTGATAAAAATAGGTAAAAATAATAATAATGATAAATTGTAGTATTAACCAACCCATATAAGAGGACATTGGTGGATCAAAGAAAAGTTTCCTATAAGATAGAAAAAAAAGGAATAAAAGCATCCATCCAATCACTGCCTTTACCCCTGTTTCATTTATTAAAACAATAATCGGAAACATTAAATAGACCAAAAAAACATATGGGAGAAAACCATATTTGACAGGAAATAACTTATAACCCAAAAAGCTTACACCACCACTTCTTGCTTTCTTCTAATATAAATACTTAATACTACAAATAGAAGGAAATATCCTGCTAATACAGCAATATTCAGCAAAGAAGGGTTGCCACCTTCTGAAATCTCCCATACACCCGCTCCATAATGATAGGAAGGAATCGCTTTAGCAATTGACTTAAAAATTGATGGCAACACTTCAATTGGCATAAATAACCCCCCCATGAAAGCTAAGACCATATAAAAGAAATTACTGATTCCAGCAGCTGTCTCCACCTTGTTCATTGCACCAATAATTGTTCCAATAGCGAGAAAAGGTAAAGCGCCAATTAATATCCATAGCGCGCTTGTCAGCCATTGCCAAACGCTCAAATTAACCCCATTTATCACCGCACCAACAACAAAAATAATGGTTACAGAACAAATGTGAATCATCGTTTGCCCAACCATTTTTGCTGAGAAATAAACACTTGAACTAAGCGGGGTTGTTCTCATTAAAGTGGACCAACCATGAGCCTTTTCTTCTACTAATCGAATGCCCAACGTCAAAATACTCGTCCCCATCACACTAAAACAAGTAACGGACATTAAGAACCGACTGTTCCAACTGTCTCCCATTCCAGTATTAAATATATTTGTAAAAACAAAATAAAAAACGATAGGCATAAATAAAGACCAAAAAACAAAATAAGGATTTCTAAATATCCTTAATACCTCTACTTTTGTCTGCATCAACCATCCTCTCATTCACTGATCCCCCTTTCTACTGTTAATAATTCAAACGCATCTTCAAGTCTTGCCCGATGTAAATGAATGTCTCGCATAACGACCTTTTTTTCAAACAACTCCCCCAAAAGCGCATCAGTGGAAGAAGTTGTTAACACAATCCGTTGATCAGTTATTTTCGCACTTATGACATGAGAAAATGTTTGTAGCAAGCTGATATCAACCTGATCTGATTTAAACGAGATAGCTCCATCAGACAAATGACTTTTTAATTGTAAAGGTGAACCATCAGCAATCACCTTTCCTTGATTAAATAACATAATTCTCTTGGCAACATCATCAGCTTCTTGTAAGTAATGAGTGGTAAAAATAACCGTTTTACCTTCATCATTTAAATATTGTATCGCTTGCCAAAATTTTTTTCTTACTGTACTATCCATGCCAACAGTTGGCTCATCTAAAAAAACGATTTGTGGATTACTTATAATGGCTAATGCAAAATTCAACCTTCTTTTTTGACCACCCGAGAGTTTATGCGCCTTTTTCTTAAGCAGCTCTATAGGGATACCTGTAATTTCCAACACTTCTTCTAAACGTAAAGGGTTTTCATAATAACTACTAAACATGAGTAATACTTCTTTCACAGACAATGCATCAATGACACTGACCTCTTGGAGCATCACACCAATTCTTTCTTTCACCGCTCGCTCATGAGGTTTCTTATTTAAAATCAGTATATTTCCTGAGGTTGGTTTAACTAACCCTAATAACATCAGCAAGGTGGTTGATTTACCAGCCCCATTCTTCCCTAGTACAGCTAATAACTCCCCTTTTTCAACTTCAAAAGACACATCGTTAACTGCCCATAAATCCTTATACCTTTTAGTCAAATGTTTCGTAGCAATGATTGTTTCCATTAACACCATCTCCTTACTAAAATTATATGAGATGGCTTACTTGTCCGTTTAGTGTGTGATGTCACCCCCTTCACATGACAAATGTCACTACTTGAAATTCTTTTCATAAAAAAAACCACAGTTCAATCATCTGTGGCATTACTTCAATTAAGGTAATTTAGCTAACTTTTCATAAACATCTTGCATTGTAAAGCAGCCCTTTTCTTTGACTTTTTCAACATAACATACCCAAAGTTTAGCTGTTAACATGGCATCACCTAAAGCATGATGGCGATGTTTGACTTCAATCTGATTTTTTTCACATAATGTCTCTAGCCTAACAGAGTGTTCCACTGTATCAATGATACGATATAAAAAGGAGGTATCAAATACGCGATGTTTAAATGATGTTCGATAAAGCTGCCAAAACGCATGCTGAAAGAAGCGCTTTTCATGGTTTGAATGATGAGCAATGAAAGGTAAGCTCTCCGTATATTTCAAAAATTCCATTAACACATCTGCTAAAGGTGGCGCATTTTTTAACTCCTCTTCCTTCAATCCCGTTAAATGCTTTATTGATGAAGCTAAATCTTTTTCATATTGTATTAAAGAGTAAAAGTAATTGTCATGATCAATTCTTCCATTTAGGATTTTGACAGCTCCAATTGATAGTATCTGATCACCATTATCTGGACTAAACCCCGTTGTTTCTATATCGACAACTACAGCACTCATTTGATTTAATGACGTTTGTATCAATCGATCTTGATTTAAATCTTTTTGAAGCTGTCTCATGAAAGCCATTGATTTAGAGTCTTGCGTCTGGAGCCCACCGAACCTAGTTTGATTTAACTTTCGGACAAATTGAAAAAAGGGTTCAAAAGCCATTATTTCACTTCCTGCTCAATTACATCTTCTACATATTGATGAAGTCTTCTGCCATTTTTCAAAATCACCTTTATCTTACTTTTTTCTTCCCTATTCATGTTTCTCACATTTAAATAATGGCCATCTTCATAGGTTGACATAGGGGTAAGTAGTGAATGGCGTAATTTTAGTAACTGTTGGAAATCATGATGATACGGTAATAATGCGTGTTTATATGGCTTTTTACACATTAATCTTTCTAACCGTGACAATGTCGAGCTTTCAACTATTCCCTCCTTTATAGAAAGTAATCGAATGCCATTAACGAAAGGTAAGAATGCTGCGTACTTTATATTGATTTCCCCTTTATGTGATCCATGATTTTCCGTTAATATTTGCCCCAACGGCCCAATAGAGGTTTTTATATGCTGTATATTATCCAATAATCTCTTTAAGTTATAAGGATTTTTTTGAACTGCCTCATGCACACTTCTCTTTAAATGATTAATATATTCGCTTTCTCCCACTAACACTCTTGCATCAAAGAATATTTGCAGATGCCTCATTGTTGCCCAAGATTTTTCATCTACCCATGACTGTAGTTGCTCAAACCACTCAGGTTGTGACTTACACCAAAGGGGATTACTACTCATAATATTACCGTCACAGTATGGGTAACCAACAATATTGAGCCCCTCGGCTAATTCTTTGCCTAACTGATGAAAATATCTTTGCAAGGTGGCGTCTTTTTCTTCATAGATGATCCCATGATCTTGATCACTTATATAACCTTGTTCTTCTCTTCCACCGCTACCTGTTATAAACCAAGCAAACTCGCTCGGTGGTTTTTCCCCTAATCTTTTTACAGCATAATGAAACGTAGCTCTCATTACTTCATCATGAAAATTGTTTAATTGCACTTGATTAAACTTTTTCTTAGTTAATTCATAATCCCGCCAATCTCTAATCGCTTCATATGTCTCAAAATCATCCGTCGGCAAAAACAACACTTCCTTACAGAGGGTAAAAGCCTCCCACTATAGGAGGCTTCACCTTATGATGTTAATTTCGTTTGTTTCTCACTTGACATAAACTCTTCTGGATAACCATAGCTACCATGTTCACTCATGTCTAAGCCCATCACTTCTTCTTCTTCACTAACACGGAGACCATTCATCATTTTCTTCATTACGAAGAGAATGACAAATGAAGCAACAAAGGCAAAAAGTCCTGATGTTACAACTCCTAACGCTTGAACGCCTAATTGGCCAAATCCGCCACCATAGAATAATCCTGCTTGACCAGTTACCTGCTCTGCTAATTCTGGTGTTGCAAAGAATCCTGTAGATAAAGTACCCCATACTCCAGCTGCACCATGAACAGATAATGCGAAGATTGGATCATCAATTTTCATTTTATCAAAGAACTTTACACTAAAGAATACTAAAAGTCCGGCAACTAAACCTATAACAACAGCAGCCCAAGGTTCAACGAAAGCACACGATGCCGTAATGGCAACTAAACCTGCAAGTGCACCATTTAATGTTGTAACAATATCAGATTTACCAAGAACGATCCAAGAGATAGCTAATGCTGCAACCGCACCCATCGCTGCAGCTAAATTTGTGTTTAGTGCAACAAATCCGAAAAATGCACCATCAACTGATGTTGTACTACCTGCATTAAATCCAAACCATCCTACCCAAAGAATAAGCACAGCTAATGAAGTATAGACTTGGTTATGTCCTGCAATATTGTTACTAGAACCATCTTTATTGAACTTCCCGATACGAGGCTTTAATAAAATAGTTGCAGCTAAGGCAGCCATTGCACCTGTTAAATGGACAACTGTTGAGCCTGCGAAATCTTGCTTCTCATGTCCCGCTAACCAGCCTCCACCCCATATCCAATGTGCAACAACCGGATAAATAACAGCAGAGAATAAAATAGTAAAAACAACATAGACTGGGAACTTTGCTCTTTCAGCAAAACCACCTAAGGCGATACAAACAGCAATAGCAGCAAAGGCACTTTGGAATACAAAGAAAACCGTATCAGATAAACCTGAATCTCCACTTTCAGCTCCTGAATAGAAGAAGTCCGTCATGCCAACAAAGAAATTCGCGTTTCCTCCAAATATAAATCCATAACCTACAGCCCAGAAAACAAGGAAAGTTAATCCCACTGTAAAAATAGTTTTCCCGGTAATATGACCTGCATTTTTCATTCGTGTAGATCCTGCTTCAAGTAATATAAATCCACCAATCATAAAAATAACTAAAATTGCAGCAATCATTGTCCACACACTGTTCAGATAAAATATTTCATCCATATCTTTTCTCCCCCATTTCCTGCGTCATATAACTTAACTAATAGATGTTAGATTATATGACATCTATTAAGTTATTCTTATTTTATCGCAAAATTCTCATAAGTCAATGCTCAATTTTATATTTTTTAGAAAATTTACTCATCTTTTTACCTGTTAGTTTTTACCCATATGAATGATAGCCCTTACATTAGGAAACCTTATAAAAGAGCAATGTTTCACTTGCTCAAAATGACGAAGGAGTGATTTGTTCAATGAGCAGAAATAAATTAGTCGTTCCCGAATCAGGTCAAGTATTAAATCAAATGAAAGAAGAAATCGCTCAAGAATTTGGTGTACAACTTGGCGCAGAAACCACTGCACGTGCTAACGGATCAGTCGGAGGGGAAATGACTAAACGACTGGTTGCTTTAGGTGAACAACAGCTCCGTAATCAAAAATAACCATTAAGTAAAAAGCAATGCCCTAGGGAGGCAAAGAAAAGGTCTCCCACGGATCTTAAAGCGAGGAAGTGAATCGATTTAACGTTCACTCCCTCGCTATTTTTAATTTGTTTGTATGTACTCACCATTACCATGCAAATGATAAATGAAAAAATTAATAATTATATACTTCTCGTTCGGCTTCTTTACGGCATTCCACTTCTCATGCACACTCCTTATTTGTTCCGCTTTTTTTATATTTCCTTGTTAAACGATATTAAGTGAGAGGTATATCAAAGCTAAAAAGATCTTTATCGTAAAAGCCATGACGATAAAGACCTTTCTAATGTCAATTACCTAGAGGGGAGCCATAATTAGCACTCCAACTGCATTAGAACATCTCTTTTTCAATTATTGGCAAACGCATTTTCTTTTAACCTAAGAAAAAATATAGTGAACCAATATGAAGTAAAACATATCCCTAGGTCAATCAAAAATATATAGAACTGATTCATACTTCCATAAAAGCTTACGAAGCCTACCTTCTCTTCAATCGTTGCAAAACCAAATGCAATAATAGCACTCACAATAATTGTATATAAATAAAAGTTTCTTTGTCTATTTGTACAATATTGATAAACAAATAAAAAAACAACCGGAAGTAAAGAGGTCGTCATATTTGTTGCACTAGGTAATGAAGGAATGAGAAAATAATTATGAATAAACAAACCTTTCCGCAATAACATTGTATCGATAAAGGTCCATAACATATTCACTGTATATCCGTAGAAAAACACCTCAAATATCCGCTTTCGATCAATAAAAAAATAGACGAACACTAAAGGAGCAATAAAGAGAAAGAGTACCATCCAAAATTGCCAATGTGTATAGTCAGAATATGACTTCCAATAATCAGATAGCAATTGTTGAAATTGTTTACTATCTATATGTAATGCTGTTAGATATTCCTCCTTACTCATAACTTTACCTCCTTCACAATTAACCTCTTTCTCAATATGTTTCAAGAGATAGTTTTTTATTCACCTTTCATCGCTTTATCGACATACATAATTTACAAATAAAAGCTAAAAATACCTAATAATAACGGAAGGAGTGGCAAATAAGATGATGAAAATAATCAATGCAAAGTTAAAAACCTTGCTCGGTTTCTTTATTGGCAGTCTGGTGGTATCTATTATTTTTAATATTATTCAAATCAGCTTAATTTCTGAGGTCAAAGGAAAGTTAAGTACGGTTATGGATGAGCAATCAAATTAAAAGTACAATAGGTGAGTCCTCATAAAGCTAGAAGACTCACCAAAAAGCTATTCATGATTATTCCTTTAACTTCTTTTTATAATCGAGTGCTCTCTACTGTCGATATTAACCTCGAACTATTTGCCAAAGTTGTCTTTATTCCTTTAATAAATACAGTAATTCTAAGTAAAATGCACTTCTGTATTTGTTTTGTCTCTCCCAATACTTATAATTAAGTTCAACTATGCTATTTAACTTTCTGACACACCCCAAGGATTTGTAAATATTTTTACTAATACTAATGAAAAAAGAGGCTGCCCTTGTGGGACACCCTCTAATTATTTTAATGGAAACCTTGGTCGTCTTGATTTCGTATTTGTTGTAAATAATTCTCCGTATAAATACGTTGTGAATCTGGGACATTTTTTTCATTCTCTTCAGGATCAAATTTTGTTAAACCTTTCTTCTTCGCTACCCAGTCAATCACGAGTCCAAATCCTAGAAGGGAAAGAATCAAAATAAGAAACCACCACATTCTTTTATCACCTCTTTATTAGGATATCCTAAAAAAGAACAATTGTTATAATTATTTTTTGATTATTCTAATAATACCATAATTAGTAAAAAATATCAAATAGACACAAATGTCTTCGTGCATAAAAAAATCCTGTTATCAAAAAATATAGATGTAATAAAAATTAGAATAAGGAGATCATACAATGAAAACATTACAACGCATCGCTTTAGCGCTTGTTATTATTGGCGCGATTAACTGGGGACTTATTGGATTATTCCAATTTGATTTAGTTGCAACGATTTTCGGAGGCCAAGATGCCATTCTCTCTCGCATTGTCTATACATTAGTCGGAATTAGCGGCCTCATTTGCCTATCTCTTCTCTTTGCACCAATGACAGAAGAAGAAGACAGAGACGTCGATAATCGTGTTATTGATGGAAGACAAGTGAGTTACTCTACAGAATTCGCTGAGGAAAATGATTTATCTGATATAAAAGAAGAAGATAGAGAAAATCGAGATCAATAAATAAAAAAGTCCGGACATATATGTTCGGGCTGTATTTATGGCGTTAACTTCTATCCTACTGGTACTACAAAAAGTAGTATCCTTAAACAAACTGTGAATAAAAACTCTCTCCCCTAATCTATTTACCACGAAGCCTTGTTTAGCGAGGCTTCCTTTATTATGTTTTTAAGTTTCTCCAATAGACCTACCTACATTCATAATTCGTCTTTATGTTTTTGGCTTAGTTCGTACCTCCATCTTCCAAAAAATCAGAATAACTTTTCTCAACACAACATGGCACCTACTACTTAATCTGAATTTCACCACACTTAAAATCCTGAACCGAGGAATTCTGCAAAGAAGGTGAGCTAGGCAAAATAGGGAATCTTTAACTTCAAATTTACCTTATCATAATTTATTTACCCACTTTTTCTTAATATAACGAAATTATCACACTAATACATATTTTGTAATGTATTTCGATTGTGTGGAATTCCTCCACAATTTAAGCTTTTGTTGACACCTATTTTGAAAGGAGAATATTTTTTATGGAACATTTTTTATCATTTATATCGTGAGCTTTGTTACTTATATTCTTATATCCAATTAAGCAGAGCTTAAAGAAACGCCTCGTTTTAAAATCGGGCCTTTATTAACTATTTTCACTCATGAATAATTTATATATTGCATACACAAACTATCTATCGTGGCCAATCCTTACATAAGGAGAAAATCATGAAACTTAATAAGATAGGGAGTGTAATTATGGGAATTTTAAGCGGAAATCCAAAAGATGAACCACTACATTATGGTGAAGTTTATGGACTATTCACTAACCTTTTTACAAACAATGGAACGATATCTGGTTATGAGACACTTATGAACCATGCTGGCGATGATGACTTAAAAAAGCTAATAGAAGAAGCTATTAAAGGGTTACGTGCTGAGAACCAACAATTAGAAGAGCTTTTAAAAAGTAACGGAATCGGGTTACCACCTGCACCACCTGCCCGCCCTAATGCAGATTTAAATGATATTCCTGTTGGTGCAAGATCCACTGACCCAGAGATCAGTGCTGCAATCTCTGCTGATACTGCAGCTGGATTAGTTGCATGTAGTCAAGCAATTGGTCAATCAATCAGAGAAGATGTCGCAATGATGTATGGTCAGTTCCATATGAATAAAGCTCAGTTTGGTGCCAAAATGTTAAAGTTAAATAAGGAAAAAGGTTGGTTAATCCCGCCTCCTTTGCACATGAGTAAAGGAACAGAATCTTAATTTATAGGCGCCTCGAAATGAGGTGCTTTTTTTACTAATTTACACCCCACTCACTTTTCGCATTTTCTTCGCAGTAAGACTTGTTTACACTCGCTATTTAACGTGGCTGATTTACCTCATTTCACTTCCTTTAAGAGTCTATAGGGGTCTTTTCTCATATCCCAGGATTAACATGACATTTTCATATGAAAATTTGCAAGAAAATGATTTTATCAAGTAATATTTTAAATACTTGTTACGGGAATTCCTGAAAATAGAACTGTAAAATGCAGTTATCCCCCCCTTCAGAACTTGGTTACGAGTTATTCAAGAGTTCTGAACTAATGAAAACATAGCAGTGAATGATATGGGAAAACCACTTGAATTTATTATAGAAAATATTGGTGAAATGGAAGCTGACATTAAAGGAATAATGAAAAGTATGTAAGCTTCACCGCACCAGTTTCAATTACCTGTTCAACCAATTGATCTAACCAAGTAGTTTCAAAATATATTACAACATATGACAACAACGAAAGGTAAATATTCAGATAAAAAAAGAGAAGCTTTCGCTTCCCTGGTTCTTATAATCCTATTTGATCAACTGCATAAGTTGCATGTTCCTGGCTAAACCCTTCATAAACTAACTGGTCAATCAACCCACTTCTAGAGAATGAAGTAAAGTCAAGATAGTTCTTACCTGCCTGAACAGCCTGTTCTTTCCAGTCAACTTCAATGTGATCTACCGCATATGTTGCTTCTTCATTACTGTAACCTTCATATTCTAACTGTTCAATTAAACCAGTTCTAGAAAAGGCTGTATAGTCTAGGTAATTCACAGCAGTTTGAATTGCGTTATGTTGTGAAAGAGATAGTTCAGGTTCTTTTTCTTCCTTCACTTCTTCTTTAGGTTCTTCCTTTGGTTCTTCTTTTTCTTCAGTAGTTTCTTCAGCCATTTCTTCTGCATCTTCTTCTTTTACTTTTTCAGTTTCTTTATCTGTCTCTTCAGTTGCTACCTCTTCAGTGCTTGCAGGTTCAGCCTTTTCAGTAGGTTGTGTAGTTTCATCATCCCCACCTGAAAAGATAGCACCAATAATACCTAGTACAAAAATTGCAATAAATCCCATGCAACCAATCTTAAAAAACTTCTTCATATTCAGTTTTCTCCTTTAAATACTAAAATTGTAAACTTACTAGTATAATAGTACCGCAACATTTTCAGTATTTCAATAGTCTACTTAAGTAATACAAAGTTGGTAAATGGTGGTTTCAGTTGAAAAATTTATTGCGTATAATTTCAACTCGCAGACCTCTAGGACATTGTACCCTACCCCACAATCTAAAAAGCTTTATCCTTATGTTTTAGCCTTCTATAATAGTTCAACATTTGTTTAATTTGACTATCAGTAAAGGCATCAATCTTTATATCTTCTGTGCCTTTCTTTATTTTTTGCAGGATTATCAGTAATGACTTCACATTCAATCATATAATATAAGAAAGCACGGACACGTTGTAATTTGGAGTTTATAGTAGTTGCATTGTTATCTTGTTTTAGAAAAGGATAAACTGTTTGACTGTGTTTACTGTTATATCTTCAACATTTAAAACATTGCGATCTAAACAAAAGTCCTCAAATTGTTTAATCATAATACGGTAACTTTCTAGATTTTTAGGAGTTACATTTTAAAAAAAGCCTATCATCAAGAAAATCCTGAACAGCAAACTTTAAAAGCATAAAAAAAGACCACCTCACAAAATATGCGAAGTGGTCTTTCAGGATTGTAGCATTTCCAGCTACGACCATAATACATTATACAGTTTACTAACAGCGTTAAACTCTTGATACAACTCAATTAATGATTCCGACTGGGTTCGAACCAGCGACCTCTACCCTGTCAAGGTAGCGCTCTCCCAGCTGAGCTACGGAATCGTTTATGTATATATTTAAGACATTTATAAATATACTATTTTAGCGTATATCTGTCAATTGATTTCACTGGTATTTGCTTAATTTCATGAAGTTTTATAATTATAGAGCTCTTTACATATAATAGAAGTGGAAAATAAACATACATACTTAATTGAGTGAATCTTTCTTCATTAAGGAAATGAAGACTTACTATATGAAGTTTCATACACTGTGTGATAATATAACCCCATATAGGATTATTATTTTAACAAAGGAGTTCTACTTTATGAATACAGCAAAAGGGACAATCACGGACTTTACTTTTAAAAGTGAGGTACTAGGGGAAGATTTAGAAATACTTGTATACTTACCGGGCAATTATTCACCGCTATATAAATATAATATTTTAATTGCTCAAGATGGCAAAGATTATTTTCAATTAGGACGAATCGGCAGAACAGCGGATGAGTTGCTTGATGCAAAAGAAATGGAAAATACAATTATCATTGGTATTCCTTATAAAAATGTACAAGACCGCCGTCGTAAATATCATCCAGATGGTGAACAAAATGCTGCTTATATCAGATTCTTGGCTCACGAGCTTGTACCTTACCTTGACGAAAAATATCCAACGTACCAAATGGGAATGGGACGAGCATTGATCGGCGACTCCTTAGGGGCGACTGTATCTCTTTTAACTGCTCTACAATACCCTAATACTTTTGGGACAGTCATTTTACAATCGCCATTAGCGAATGAAAAAGTAATGGAAGAAGTCAAATCCTTTAAAGATACACATCTGTTAAATATATATCATGTGATTGGTACGGGTGAGACAACAGTCAAAACAACTGACGGTAAGGAAGAAGATTTCCTTACACCCAATCGGGAACTTTCACAATTAATAAAGGATAAAGGCTTCCCTTATTTTTATGATGAATTTGATGGCGATCATACATGGACATATTGGCAACCAGATTTAAAACGTGCTCTCAAGCAAATGCTTTAATGAAACAGCAGTTTGGCTACTTCTTAGTCAAACTGTCTTTTTCTTCTATATACATTCGTTAGTATATGATGATTTTTGAAAATTTGTTATAATAGTAAAATAAGACAAGTTCTTTAAAATATTTTATTTTGGAGGTAGAACTATGAAATATGGAATCGTTATTTTTCCGTCAAAAAAAATTCAAGACTTGGCGAACTCTTATCGGAAAAGATATGACCCTCACTACGCATTGATTCCTCCACATGTAACATTAAAATCATTTGAAGCTACAGAAGAAGAAGTAAAACAAACAACTGATGCTTTGAATGCAATTGCAAAAGTTCAACAACCTTTTCACATGAACGTTAAAAAGGTGAGTTCATTTCAACCTGTTAATAACGTTATTTACTTAAAGATTAACCCAACAGATGAACTCGAACGACTACATGAAAAAATCAATGAACAAACAGTTGGAGAAAAATCAGAATATGCTTTTGTCCCTCATATTACAATTGGACAAAAACTTTCCGATGATGAACATTCTGATGTTTATGGTTCACTGAAAATGCTTGATGTAGAACACGAAGAAACGGTTGATCGATTCCACTTATTATATCAATTAGAAAACGGATCTTGGAGTGTACATGAAACATTCCGCCTCGGAAAGGGTTAATGAACAACATGAACGTTAAAATAGTAGAAAACGAACAAGAGCTACAGGAAGCTTATCAAGTAAGAAAAGAAGTATTTGTAGAGGAACAAAAAGTTCCATTAGAAGAAGAAATCGATCAATTTGAAGACGAAGCTACACACTTTGTACTTTATAAAGATAATGAACCTAGTGGTGCTGGGCGTTTCAGAATTGTAGATGGCTATGGTAAAGTAGAACGCATTTGTGTAAAAGAAAATGCAAGAAAAACAGGAGCCGGCAAAGAAATAATGCATGCGATCGAATCTTTTGCTATAGAAAAAGGTGTACCTGCTTTAAAACTTCACGCACAAACACATGCGATTCCCTTTTATGAACGAATAGGGTACGAAGTCATCTCTGAAGAATTTCTTGATGCAGGAATACCTCACCGAACAATGAAGAAACAAATTTAAATGCAAAAAAAGAGGTGCATTCCGCATCTCTTTTTTGTCTTCATTAACAATGTAGAAGCTAGAATTTAATAAAAATCCGATCGTCTTTTTAATCATAAAAAATGGGGAAGAGCACACAATAACAAGGTCACAGTAAATTTGTTTAAGAGGTGTGTTTCCCATGCATGAATATATACATATTACTTTCGTTCTCGTTGTTGGATTTATTGCCCTTTTCATTATGACCAAGATTCTTGGAAAGTCGCAAATATCCCAAATCACTCCTTTTGACTTTATTTCTGCCATCGTATTAGGAGAACTAGTAGGAAATGCACTTTATGATGAGAATACAGGGATAAGTCAAATGCTTTTCTCTGTTCTTCTTTGGACCATTTTGATTCTTACTACAGAAAAAATCACACAGAAGTTCAGAAGAACAAGAAAATTATTAGAAGGCGGTCCTTCCATTGTGATTCGTAAAGGAAAAATTGAATATGGGCAATTGAAAAAGAATCATTTGGACCTCAACCAGCTGCAAGAATTACTGAGGGCAAAAGATATTTTCTCTTTAAGACAATGCGAATATGCATTCTTAGAGACAAATGGTACAATTACCGCCTTGAAAAAGCCTGAATATACAACGCCAACCATTGAGGACTTGCAATTAAAATATCCGAAGATTAAGGTGCCAATTAATATCATTTTAGATGGTGAGATTGTTCATGAAAACCTAAACATTCTCGGTTGGGATGTCAAATTTCTAGATGAAAAATTAAAAAAGAAAGGTTATGAGAATGTGAAGGAAATTCTATATGCTGACTGGGAAAAAGAAGACGGGTTACATATCCAGACCTATTGAAATATTATGCGTAATAATCAACGTGTTTTCCTTTTATTCCCTGTTTACCATTTGTTTCTCTATCTTTTAGCGAAGAGGATAAATGGTTTTTTCTATTGTCCTTATATAAATGATTGGTTTCTGTTTGACCACGGGATGGATCTACCCTTTCAATATTTCTATAAGTCATTGAGCGATTTCGATTCATAAACATTCGCTCTACATATTGTTGGTATGCCGTTTGAACGGTTGAGATTGGATAAATCATTACACTGCCCCCTTTACTTTACTACTAACCCTTTTCAATTGATAACAAACATATTTATTCTTTTTTAGCGCTAAAATCTTTGTTATGATTAATTTTATGCAGTAAATTTTTTAAGTTATGAGGCTAAATGATGAAAAGTGCACGATTAATGCAAGAACTAATTCAATTACATACACTGAAACGATCAGACTATCCATTTATACATGAAGAAGGAAAACGAGGGAACCTTTATTGTACCCATTGTGGTGAAAACGTTTTATTTTATTTAGGTATTCAGGATGAACCAAAATTTTATCATAACAATGAAAAAGAGTGCGCTTATGTGGACGAAGTCATTCCGAAAGCAACAGAGAAAACGAAAGAAAAAGAAGTCAATGGCTTTCGTTTACCTCAAGGTCGATCAATTCTCGAAGAAGTGGAAAAGCCTTTTAAAACCCCTGTACGTATTAAAAATATTCCACCATTTGCAGAAAATACAGCCTCTCAAGCTAGTCCTACAGAGGGGTATCTTCGTTCACTTGAAGAGCACGGGATTTCATTTGATCATGATCAAAAAAGAGCTGTTACGTATTGTCATGGTCCGTTACTTGTTCTCGCAGGAGCAGGAAGTGGAAAAACACGCGTTTTAACAGGGAAAACGGCTTATTTATTCAATGAATATCAAGTTGATCCCCGTTCTGTTCTACTCGTTACATTTACAGCTAAGGCAGCTAACGAAATGAAACAACGGATAAAAACTTATCCATACGTTACAGCAAAGCATATTAATCAAATGGTTTGCGGAACTTTCCATAGCATTTTCTATCGTATTCTTTCTTTTCATGATCATAATAATCAAAAATGGGACCACCGTTACCTTTTAAAGAACTGGCAGAAGGAACAAATGATCAAACAATCAGCAAGGGCCCTACATATTGATGAAAAGGATTTCCCTTTTGATATGGCCTTACAGTTAATTAGCTTTTGGAAAAACTCGCTGCAATCCCCTACGGATGTAAGGGCGAATGATTCATGGGAGGAAAAGGTACTACAAATGTATCAAGCCTATGAAGAAGAGAAACAGCGATTGAATACCTTTGATTTTGATGATATGCTCAGTAGCTGTTATGAGCTATTTAAAAAAAATCCGCAAATTTTAGCACAGTATCAAAAGCGATTTAAATACATCTTAATTGATGAATTCCAAGATGTAAATAAAGTTCAATTTGAATTACTTAGAATGCTAGTACCTGAAAGTGAGCATATTTGTGCAGTAGGTGATGATGATCAATCTATATATGCTTTTAGAGGTAGTGATCCATCGTATTTAACCGAGTTTGAACAGATGTTTGATGACAGTTTTCAAATTACATTACAACAAAATTATCGCTCTAGTCACGAAATCACTGCATTTGCGAGTCAAGTTATCAAAAAAAACAAAAGAAGAAAAGCAAAAAACATGGTCGCACAATTTAAAAACGAAGCATACCCTACACTCTTCTACCCTTACGATGAAGAAGAAGAAGCTTTAATGATTTTGACAGATATTCAAGAGAGAATAAGACAAGGGCACCAACCTAATGATTTTGCCATCCTTTATCGAACGCATTCAACAAGTCGTGCACTATTTGAACGATTTACCAGGTCTAATATTCCATTTAAAATAGAACAAGATGCCGAATCATTTTATGATCGCTTTATTATCCGGACACTGCTTAGTTTTTTAAGACTTGCGATTAATGAGGAAGATGCGCAGGCTCTTAAGGATATCTTACCGGCTCTTTTTTTAACACAATCACACTTGCAAGATATGAAAGCGAATAGTATCTTACATGATTGCAGCTTACTTGAATGTTTATCTATGGTACAGAGCAAATATGCGTTTCAACAAAGCAAAGCAAAGAAAACGGTAACTACGATTAAAGCAATTAAACAACTATCACCTTTATTAGCACTTGAAAAAATCGAAAAAGAGCTACAAATACAAGATTTCATTAAGAAGCGTGGTAATGAAGGAAACAAAATGGATAAAGGTTCAGAGGATTTAAAAGAACTAAAATTAATTGCTAAGAAGTTTACTACTTTACTTGAGTTCATTGAGTATGCGGATCATATGCGTGCAAAAATCAAAGAAATGAAGCAAATAAGTAAAACGATTGAGAACGCTGTAACCTTTAGTACTATTCATAAAGCCAAAGGGTTAGAGTATCCCTTTGTCTATATTTTAAGTGTAGTCGATGGCAGCCTTCCCCACGATTATGCCCTTGAAGAATATCGTACAGGAACAGAGCAGAGTTTAGAAGAAGAACGAAGACTATTATATGTAGCAATGACTAGAGCCAAGGAACAGTTACATTTATCACTTTTGCAGCATAGAAAAGGAAAAAAAGCCTATCCATCACGCTTTCTTCCCCATATCAAAAATAAAATATATAGTAAATAAAAAAACCTGCGTGTGTATCATCTCACGCAGGCAATCAATCGTTCGATAAAAAATTCTTGTCAGACTCTCATTATTTTTTATTAATCATTTTGTTTATTGTATTAAAGTCTAAAGACTTACCTTCTTTTACAATAGAATCGACAATTTTGTCTTCCATTTCTTGAGATACTGGTTTGTTGGCGATTTGCGACACCCTGCGAATGACGCCACGAACCGTGTCTTCATCTTTAAAATTCGCATTTTGTAACGAGCCCGCTAATTCAAATACATCCTTCATATTCACGCCTGTTTTTTTCTCGATATTCTTAAAAAAATGATTATCCATCCGCTACCTCACGCTCCTTCTTGAACTCCATTTATCTTATGTCGCCCAATTAAAAACGTGATAAAAATTTCTTTCAGAAAATTTATAACTATAAAAAAGAAGAGATGCTATTATTACACATCTCTCCAAAGAATAAAAGACAATTAGCAGAAACTAGCACCGACAATGACTAATAAAATGAAGAGGACAACGATTAAAACGAAAGTACCTCCAGCATAGCCACCGCCACCGCCGTAACCGTAGCCGCCGCCATAACCGCCACAACCACAATTGCCGCCATAGCCTCCAAAGCCCATATAAATTCACCTCACTAATGTATTTGTCCTTATACATTATGTATGGTTATATGAGAATGTTTGGGCATGTACCCGCTTGGCCCTTAATTCATTGAAATCAGGCTTATCCTTTTGGTTTGAAAATAAGGGCGCCAATAAAAGCAAACAGGATGGCGGATGAAATACCTGAGCTCGTAACTTCAAACATCCCTGTTAGTACGCCAATTAATCCATGTTGCTCTGCTTCTTGTAAAGCTCCGTGCACAAGTGAGTTACCGAAACTCGTTATGGGTACAGATGCACCAGCACCAGCAAAATCCAATAATGGCTCGTAAAGTCCTACCCCATCCAATATCGCTCCTAACACGACAAGCGCACTCAAAGTATGACCTGGTGTCAGTTTAAATACATCAAAACAAATTTGACCAATCACACAAAATAAGCCTCCAACAACAAAAGCCCAAAAAAACATTGGTAGCATATATTCATCCTCCTAACTTTATGGCATTTCAATCGCCACTGCATGTGCAATACATGGAATTGATTCATTTTGTTGTACTGTAAGTGGCGATAATAAGGCTCCTGTAGCGACCATTAAGATCTTTTTTAGCTCTCCTCTTTTCATTCTATTTAAGAGGTGACCATATAAAACGGATGCAGAACAACCTGCACCGCTTCCACCTGATTGCACGGGCTGATCTTCTTTATAAATGAGTATGCCACAATCTTGGAACTGTTCATCTGGAATAATAAGCCCCTTATTCTTTAATAATTCCAATGCAGTTACACGACCAATTTTTCCTAAGTCTCCAGTAACAATTAAGTCATAATAAGAGGGTTCTATTTGCATATCTTGAAAATGATTATAAATGGTATCTGCTGCTGCAGGAGCCATTGCCCCACCCATATTAAATGGATCAGTCACCCCCATGTCAACCACCTTACCGATTGTTGCAGCTGTCGTAACCGGATCATTTCCTCCATTATTTTGAACGAGAAGTGCTGCACCAGCACCTGTTACTGTCCATTGTGCAGTTGGTGGCTTTTGCCCTCCATACTCTGTAGGGTAGCGAAATTGTTTTTCAACAGCAGCATTATGACTTGCTGCTCCTGTTATAACTGCATTTGCCCCACCATAATTAATCATAAATGAACCAAGCGCTAATCCTTCCATTGATGTGGAACATGCACCAAACAAACCGAAGTAAGGTATTTCTAATGATCTTGCGCTGAGACTTGTCGGGGTGATCTGATTAATTAAGTCACCACCTAGGAAGAATTGCACATCTTTTTTTTCCATTTCTGCTTTTCTTAATGCCGTTCGACTAGCACCTTCCATTAGCACACGATGTGCTTTTTCATATGAATCTTCTCCCATCCATAAATCTTCATGGAGAAGATCAAAGTCATCAGCTAAATGACCATTTGCCTCAAACGGCCCTCCAGTCACACCGGTAGCAATAATAGCTGGGCGTTGACTAAAAACCCATGATTGCTTCCCCTTTAGCATTAAATTACCCCCATATATATTAGAATAGTTTTGATTAATGCAACCACAAAAGCTGAGAATACTCCAAATAATAGAACCGAACCTGCTAGCTTAAACATATTAGAACCGACACCGAGGACAAACCCTTCCGTGCGATGTTCAATTGCCGCTGAAATAACCGCATTTCCAAAACCAGTTACTGGCACTGCACTACCTGCTCCTGCGAATTGTCCAAGTCTGTCATAAACACCAAATCCAGTTAAAAGCATCGCAATAAATATCATAGTAGCTACAGTAGGATTACTTGCTGTTTGCTCTGTGAAATTAAAGAAATAGATATAAAAATATGAAATCGCTTGTCCTACTATGCAGAATAATCCTCCAACCCAAAATGCCCGAAGACAATTTTTCAAGACTGGGCGCTTCGTTTCATATTTTTTTTCTAATTGATCATATTGCTCTTGGTCAGGCGTTTTTTTTGGTTTAGCACACATCCTTATTCACCTTCCTATGTTAATTCTTTTTTCAACTTAACTATTTTCTCGAACTTTTTTTCGGCTTCTTTTGCACTAAAATTGGGATTCTTCATTTGTTCATGTAATTCGACTACTTCAAGAAAAATCTTAAAATCACTTGAAACAATAAATTTAACATCAGGATATTTATCTTCTAATTTCCCTGTAACATTTTTCTCAATTTTTTTCATGTGAAATCTTTGTAAATGTCTTACTTTGTAAACAACTAAAACGGTATCATCATTCTTTACAATTGCTGCATCATATAATTCTTTCTGTTTTTCGATATCTTTTTCTATACTTTGCAGCATATCTTCATCAGTTGACCGTGATTCACTATGTATTAATGACGGAGTAGGGTTTGTTGCTTTAACAAGTGATAACGGTGCTTCATTAGAATCATGTTTACTACATCCAGCAATTAAAAATAAACTTATAAATAGTAGCAAGTATTTTGGCATTCTTGTCCCTTCCTTACCTTTTTCATTATTTTTTTATTTTCTCTAAAAGTTAATTTCTTATCCAAAAAAAACAAAAGACGAACCTTTTATTAATGGCTCGTCTTTTTATATTAATTGCTTTTCTTCTTTTTCTTTCCACAACCACAACCGGAGGATTTTTTACTTCCCCCTGATTCTGCAATTCTCTTTTTAAAAGCTTCTTTATTTGTATATATTTTTTTGTTCAACTTCAAATGCCCTCCTTCATCATATATGCCTTTTACCTTTAACATATTCAAGTGAGGAAGAGCTCGTATAATCCAATAGCCCAATTTTTATTGAATAATCATTTTTTGAATGATCCCTTCAATAATTGCCGCCAATGCACTAATTGACAAAATCACCACTAACAACACACCTATTGTAGGGAAATATGCATACATTAAGTATATAATCACCGCACTCCATATCCCAGTGCACCAATAACAACTAAGAAGCTTACCAAAAAATCCAGTTATACCTTTATTTTTTGGAATGATATATGTTTCTATTTTCCCATGTTCATCCTCTTCATCAACTTCTAACATAAATGGTCTTCTTATAAATTCAGTGATTTGATCATAAACAATTAGTCTTGTTAGACGGAAAGAAGCAAATGAGAGTAAAAGAAATTCAAAAAAGGTAAGATCCATTCATATCTCCACCCTTCCATTAAAAAATATGCCTATTTTTTCAAAAAATAAGGCGTTTGTCCGTAACCCATAGCCTGTTTCATCAATATGTTATTAATGTAGATCAAAGAATGAATAAGGAGGAAAAGAATATGGGTTGTAACAAAAAGGATAATAAATACGGCAGCTGTGTAGCTGAAGTCGTACGTGCGATAAGAGATATCCAAGATCAAATTCGTGAAGATGAAGATTGTAATTGTGGCTCTAATTGTTTTTTAGAACCAATCGGTGCGATCTCTCCAAAGAGAGGTAAAAAGAAGAGAGTGAGACGCCCTAACACGCGCGTATTTACGTTAAGCACAGCTGATGGTTCACCATTCCACGCATTTTTAACAAATGTTGATGATTGCTCTTGTACGTCAATTTTCTTTAGAGTAGAAGAGATATTCGATAATTCATGTGCTACGCTAAGAGTTTTAGAACCAGTTACTGAAACAAGTCCTGGTTGCTATGAAACAGCTGATATTACAGAAGGTTGCTGCATTGATTTATCTAAAATTTGTAAAGTAGATGGTTTCCGTTCTAGTGAAAACTGTATCACTGTAGATTTGGATTGCTTCTGTGCAGTTCAATGTATTCAAGATATTTATTTACCAGTAGATAATTGTGTTGAATATTTCGAAGACTAATTGTATATAAGCCAGTCGTTTACTCGACTGGCTTTTTATATACAGTCTACTCACCTAAAACCGACCATTTTTATCGATTTTATACTATGAATATGAATGGTTTGCATACTGCCGCTTAATGTTTTAATCATTAACTCATTGCCTTGTTTTAACTCAATAAATCCCCTAATATGCTTATCATCACTTATAAATAAGCAAGGTACAGGAGGTAATTGCTTAGGAAAATGAAGGAGATAATCAATCCTTTCCTGGACATTCATATCCTTAAAACTTTTCACACGGTTAAACCCTTGCTCACTTTCTGACTGACTTTCCTCGTATTCCTCTAAAACTTGCTGTACATGTTCTTCTTTTTTCTCCACCTCACCTTGTTCATCTATTGAAGAATTTGTGATAACCTCTTTTTCTTCTTCCTCAACTTCATTTTTACTGGAATAAGTTGACTGCATTGATGTCGAAGGAGAAGGAAGATTAGATTGTTGTACATATAATAAAGGCTTCTTTTTTTTATTTTGTGTATCCATGTCTTTCACCTGTCCCTCTTCAATAAATTCGAAGCGCCAACATATTATATGTGAAATAAAAATGGGCGTTCATTTTAACTAACGGAAAGGAAATAATTCGCCAGAAGACTTCAATCTACGAAATGTTTTCATATAGAGTCCTACTACAATAAATTTATATTCATATCCCTGATTGTCTTATATCACCTTATTTAAAGTTTCTTTATCGATCAAAAAAATAATGAAAAAAGATCTTACGGAACAGTAATCAAATATTTCAGACTACTCTTCAATTATCAGTACATGTTACTAACGTTTTTTCAGGTTTTCCAAAAGATCAGTAGACAATGGTGAAGAAGTGTGTCATAAGTTAGATTAAGAATAACAGAAATAAGAAACTAAGCATGAAGCCTTTCATAATGTAAATGGCATGATGAGAGCTGAGTTTTGCACGACACTCAAATGCAAAATCTCACTTGAGTGCCCCGCTGATGAGATTGGCATAGCTTTCAAATACGAAATCTCACTCGAGTGCCTCGCTAATTGGATTTGCACCGCACTCAGATGCGAAACCTCTCTTGAGTGCCTCGCTATTGGGATTGGCACAGCACTCACATGCGAAATCTCTCTTGAGTGCCCAACTAATGGGATTGGTACAGCACTCACATGCGAAACCTCACACGAGTGACTCGCTAATGGGATTTCCACGGCACTCACATGCGGAATCTCACATGAGTGCCTCGCTAATGGGATTTCCACGGCACTCACATGCGAAACCTCACTCGAGTGCCCCGCTAATGGGATCTGCACAGCACTCGAGTGCCTCGCTATTGGGATTTGCACAGCTCTCAAATGCGCAAAATCTCACATGAGTGCCCCGCAAATAGGATTGGCATGGCACTGAAATACAAAATCAAAGATGTAAGCTGAGCTAAGTGCGTTTGCAAAATATGTGCAAACCGAAGATACACACACATTACCATGATTCTTTTTTTCATGTATATTATTAGCTGGACATTTCGCGTCTCGTTTCCACTCCAACACACCGTGCTATGGAAATAGAAAATGCGCACACAACTTGTCTTTAGTTAACGAGTTGTGTGCGCATGAAATAAATTGTGCAATTTTAAATGAATGCTAGCCATTCATTTATTAACAATTGTACTGAATTAGCGAATGTGATAACCAGAATCGACGTGAATATTTTCTCCCGTAATACCTCTTGACATGTCGCTAAACAAGAACACAGCTGTATCTCCTACTTCCTCAGGCGTTGTTGTTCTTTGTAATGGCGCATTCTCTTCGATTTCTTTTAAGATTGAATTGAATTCACCAATACCTTTAGCTGACAAAGTACGAATAGGACCAGCAGAGATAGAATTTACGCGAATATTCTCTTTTCCTAAGTCAACTGCTAAATATTTAACACTTGCATCAAGTGAAGCTTTTGCTACACCCATGACATTATAGTTTTTAATTGCTCTTTCACCACCAAGGTAAGTCATGGTAACAATGCTACCGCCTTCAGCCATTAATGGTCTTGCTGCTTTAGCAACAGCTGTTAAAGAATACGAACTAATATTATGCGCTAACAAGAAGCCATCCCTAGATGTATTCATATACTCTCCTTGAAGCTCTTCTTTATTGGCAAATGCGATACAGTGTGCAATACCATTAATTTCTCCAACTGCTTCTTTTATTTGTCTAAAACAACTCTCTACATCTTCATCATTCGTCACATCACAAGGTAATACAAGTGAGTTCTCCGCACCATCAAGGGTACTTACTAAATCTCGGACACTTTTCTCTAATCTTTCACCAGCATATGTAAAAATGAGGTTTGCACCTGCTGTATGTAGTGACCTTGCTATTCCCCAGGCAATACTACGTTTATTCGCTACGCCCATTACAACGTAAGTTTTCCCTTTTAATGAGATCGTCATTTTATAATCCCCCTATAATTTATACATGTTATTAGTACCTAGTACTAATATTACATGAAAAACATTCAACTTTCAATAGGAATGTGACGCATGAGGTTATACAAAAAAAATACGAATAGACTCTGTCATAGAATCTATTCGTACCTAGAAATAATTAGTGAAGCTCTAATTCCCACTTCAATTCTTCCACATATTCCCGAGAACCGGTGACGATTAAGCGATCGTTTAATAAAAGCTCTGTATCACCGTGGGGAATAATTGTTTCTTGCCCCCTTAAGATACGAACAAATATAACATCACCGGCAAAAGGAAATCGTCTGATTGTCATTCCATCAAATTTAGAATTTCGTAATTTCACGTCATATAAGGTCGTTTCTTGATTTTCAAATATCTCCACTACACTCGGAGAAGCGATCAACGCTCGTAATAAAGTTTTCGTTGACAACATACTTGAAAATGATTCAATACCAGCAGCTATTGCCTTTTCTTCAAGAATGGGGTTTTCTAAACGACAAATGACACGATCAATTCCTGATTCATTCAGTGCTTCTGCCAGTTCAAGGTTAATATCCTCATCTCCAGTTGTAATCACAACAACATCAGCTTGCAATATTTCTGTTTCTTTTATTGCTTCCATTGAAAAAGCAGGAAGTTCATTCAACTCGAAGGCTGGTGTAATAAATGGTTCCTCTTTTTGCTGAGCTGTATGATAAACACTCGTTTCATACATATCTGAAGCTAATTCATTGGATAACGGCATTGTAATCTGGTTCGCACCAATGAAGGATACTTTAATCTTCTTCTCTTTAACCGTTTCTTTTGGAAATAATTTCTTAAAGACAATAGGTGTAAAGATGCTACTGATAACAGCTACCAATATTAGCATCCCCCCCATTTCTTCAGAGATCATACCCATTCTTTGACCAATGGTCGCAGCTGCAATGACTAATGAAAGCGTCGAAGTTAAAATAAATCCTGACGCGACAACAGTTTTCATATCATACCATTTCTTCATATAAAAAACCGGGATTAATTTAGATATGAGCAATGCCAATAATAATAATGGAATAAACACTAATAACATTGGCTCAGCGAAAAATGACCAAATATCTAAATCAACACCTACCATTACAAAGAAAATTGGTATTAAAAAGCCGTATCCAAACGAATCTAATTTATGAACAAGTTCTTGGTTTGGTGCCAATAATGAGACAAGTACACCTGCTAAAAATGCTCCTAAGATATTCTCTGCTCCAACAGATTCTGAAACAGCTACTAAGAAAATAATGAGTGCAAAAACAGCCCTCGTGCCAATTTGAATTGTTCCAGTTGATAGCGACTGTATGAAGTTATTATTTTTATATCTTCTTCCTACAAAGTATAAGATCACGCCAACAACAAATAGTAGTAATAATAACCATGTATTCCCTTCTCCGCCATCATTTACTGAAACAAATACGGCGAGTAGAATCATCGTTGCTAAATCGGCAATGACCGCTACAAGCAAGATGATTTGCCCGATATTAGTATTCATGATGTTTCCTTCTTTTAAGGTAGGAACAACAACGCCAAGTGAGATCGTTGATATAATTAACGTCATTAGAAACACATTATCGATAAAGCCTACTAAAACAAATACATATGATAAAACTAATGACACGATAAAAATACCGGCGAAAATGATGCTCGCAGTGAGAAATGCATTTGGTTCAGGTTTGCCATTTTCCAATCGGTGCTTTTTCTTTTTCGATGAAAATGCGGAAAAATCTATTTCAAGCCCACTTAGAAACATTAAGAAGATAAAACCTAATGTCGATAATGTTTCAAGCCACATATCCTCTTGTACTATATTAAATCCACTTTTCCCAATAATTAATCCTGCTAGAATTTCTGCTACTACAACTGGGATAAAGTTGATTTTTAGACGATGTAGTATAATCGGTACTAAGAAAGCTATCACGATAACAATTACAAGTGAGGCGA
Source organism: Cytobacillus sp. FSL R5-0569 (assembly GCF_038007265.1). Lineage (NCBI taxonomy): Bacteria > Bacillati > Bacillota > Bacilli > Caryophanales > Bacillaceae > Cytobacillus > Cytobacillus sp. FSL R5-0569. The sequence goes on along the minus strand of NZ_JBBOWW010000001.1, from coordinate 1,618,318 downwards.
CTGAATTTCCATGTTCCATTCTATATCACTCCTTTTTAATAAAATTAGTCGAAATAAAATCTAAACATATGAAAAATAAAAATGCAAACGATAAGAATTCTATAACTTTCATATCTAAACGATTCAAACTACTTTAAAAGTGAGGGACTGTAAATGAAACTAGATATAATTGGGGATATTCATGGTTGTTATAAAGAGTTTAAGGATCTAACCGTTCAGCTAGGCTATGACTGGCATTCAGGCATTCCTTTAAAACACGATAGGCAGCTCGCATTTATCGGTGATTTAACTGATCGTGGTCCACAATCATTAAAAGTCATTCAAACCGTATATCAATTAATAAAAAAGAATCGAGCTTATTATGTTCCTGGCAATCACTGCAATAAATTATACCGCTATGCACTAGGAAATCCTGTAAAGACTACTCACGGTTTAGAAACGACAGTAGAAGAATTACAAAGCTTAAATAAACAAGAAAGAAAAGATATACTTCGTAAGTTTATCGAGTTATACGAACAATCTCCTCTTTATTATTTACTAGACGAAGGAAGACTATTATTAGTACATGCAGGAATGAAGGAAGAGTGGATTGGTAAAAAAGATAAAAAAGCAAAAACATTTGCTCTTTATGGTGATATTACAGGAGAGAACCATCCTGATGGATCTCCTATTAGAAGAGATTGGGCACAAAATTATGCTGGACAAACATTAATTGTTTACGGCCATACACCTGTGAGAGAAGTGCGCAAAATCAATCAAACATATAATATTGATACTGGCGCAGTTTTTGGCAATAAATTAACGGCTCTTAAATACCCTGAATTACAGACTGTATCTGTTTCCTCTTCGCTTCCCTTCCAGGAGGGTAAATTTGCTCGCTTTGATTAACTTAGTAATGCTTGCATATCTTCAGGATAAGGAATTGAAAAGTTAAGGACTTCCATCGATATAGGATGGGTAAAAGATAGGGAAAAACAATGCAAGGCTTGACGTTGCAGCAATTTGGTCGAACCCCCATATAAATTATCTCCTACTAAAGGAAAGCCGATATGAGATAGGTGCACTCGTATTTGATGGGTTCTGCCCGTTTTTAAAGACAATTCTAATTCAGTGAATTGTCTTTCTTTTTGCTGAGATAGTTGTTTAAAATACGTCGCTGCATGTTTACCATTCGGGCTAACCATTCTTTCGATAATGCTATCAGGTTTTCTGCCAATTGGCTCCTCAATCCACCCTTCCTTTGTTGCCATTAACCCACAAACAAAAGCTTTATATTTTCTTTGAACACCATTATTTTGCTGCTGACGACTTAAAAGATGATGAACATGACGGTGCTTGGCAATTAATACTAAACCTGACGTCTCTCTGTCCAGTCTTGTAACAATATGAATAGTGGACTCTATTCCTTGGTTGATATAATAACCTAATAAGGCATTCGCTAAACTCCCACCTGGATGTTCTCGCGATGGAATAGTGCTCATACCTGCTGGCTTCACAACGATTAATACTGCATCGTCTTCGTAAAGAATGGAGAGAGGAATATTTTCAGGTTGCAAACCTTCACTTCTTTTCTCAAGTGGAAAGCCAACCTCTAATACATCGCCGTTATTAATCATATACCGCACATTTTGTTCTACTCCATTCACTTTTATAAAACCTCCAGCAAACTTTATATCTGTCAAAGCGGTTTTAGAAATATTTTGCTGTGATAGGAATGATTTGATATTAACTGGTGTATCAAGTGAATCAATTTGCCATTGTAAAGTAAACATTCTTTTATCTCCTTATAAACGGTGTAAATGCAAACAAAGACAGTTCTTTAAGAAGCATTGGGATACGAGTGAAATGAAGCTTATTTTTCCAGCCTACCTTAGGAATATTGCTGTGGACAGCAACTCAAAGCTTCTATATCATGCTCCTTTAGAAAATATCAGAGTTAAGTGTGCGAAAAATTTTATTATATTGCCATTCTCTTTTGTCAAACGCTTGGATGCTTGGTCATAGTGACTTTTTCTATTTTTGCTTGTGGATTACTGAACTTATACATTTTGCATTTACAGGAAAGAAAAATCCGAACATATTCAAACCCTTTGACAGAATTAGAATAACTTGTTCGGATTTCCATTCAACTAGCATCCATTTTACCCAAAGTCACTCAGTTAATCAGCAACAAATGAATCATGTACTCTTTTCCAAAATGGAAATGGTCTGAATCTAGCAAAGCGAATTTTTTCATCGGCTACACGGTATTGAATTGATTTTACATCTTTATGCAAAAGCGATAAATGATCGATTGTAATCTTAAAATCCGGTTCATTCACAGGCTTTAAAAGGCAAGCATGGTGTGCTGGTAAAACTAAAGGTGAACCGACTGTTCTAAACACTTTATTATTAATCGATGCCATTTCAGCTAATTGAATAGCAGGTAATGACGGATGTAATATCGCACCACCTAACGCCTTATTATAAGCCGTACTCCCTGAAGGCGTGGATAAACATAAACCGTCTCCTCTAAATCTTTCAAAATGCTGACCTCGAATCTCTACATCCATCACAAATGTACCATTCACAGCTTTAACTGTAGACTCGTTCAAAGCCAAATACCTTGTTTCTTTGCCCCCATTCAAATAGCGGACAATGACTTCAAGAAGAGGGTATTCCACCACTTGGAAAGGAGTTTTTGCTATTGCGATTACAAGCTTTTCAATTTCATCAGGTACCCAATCAGCATAAAATCCTAAGTGGCCCGTATGAACACCAACGAATGCTGTTTTATCAAGGCGGCTGCTATATCTGTGAAATGCGTACAACAAAGTTCCATCGCCACCAACAGAAATGACTATATCTGGTTGTTCTTCATCATATACTAGATCAAAATCAAGTAAGTACGATCTCATCTTATGCATCAATGTATTCGATTTCGTATCACCTTTAGACGTAATCGCAAATCTCATTGTTTAGTAGCTCCTCTTATTTTTCATTCTATGACTTATTCTTTTGCTGCTTTTCTTTATTTTGTGAAAAAAATGCTTGTGCATCTTGAATTTCTCCTCGAATCGATGACATTTCTTCATCTAATCTAAATGCTGCTTCAGCTGCTCTTTGTAATCTCATTTGAATATCAGATGGAAATTGGCCTTTATATTTATAATTTAATGAATGCTCAACCGTGGCCCAAAAATTCATCGCTAACGTTCTAATTTGAATTTCCGCTAATATCTTTTTCTCCCCATGGATAGTTTGTACAGGGTAAGCGATAACTACATGATAAGAGCGGTACCCACTTGCTTTTTCATGAGAAATATAATCTCTTTCTTCCACCACTTCAAAGTCATTTCTCATACGTAACAATTCTACTACCTTCATTATATCATCAACAAATTGACACATCATTCTCATACCTGCTATGTCTTGCATTTCTACATCCAACCTATTAAGTGGAATTCCTTTTTGGTTGGCTTTATCTAATATACTAGCTATAGGTTTTACCCTGCCGGTCACAAATTCTATAGGAGAGTGCTCTGGGACGAAATCAAACTGACTTCTCATCCCTTTTAGTTTCACTTTTAACTCTTCTACAGCTTGTTTATATGGCCCTAAAAATTGATCCCAATGCTTCATACATGCACCACCCTTATGTAAGTTCATTTCTCTAACTTGATTTAGTTAGAAATTTTTGCAATAAAGCGACGAAAGAAACTTAGGTACATGATTTACTCTTCATTAGTAGAGAAGTTACTCAAACATAGCCTCGACTTTCTCAACCATTTCATCTCCATAATTACTGTTACCCCGTATATTTTCAATAAGATATTGTAATTCCTCTTGAAATAAAGGTAATTTAAGCTTTTCTTTTCCATCATGCAAATACACTTCACCATTAAAAACCAATGCTTGCTTTAATTGTTGCCATAATGATTCATGTAACATGATATATGTATAATCATCATTTTTTTCTGTTATGTATATAAATGATAAATGGTCGGAATCTACTAGCATCTGTTCTCTTGGCTCGAAATCATTCACAGATAAAGTAGAGTCAATTTCTAATAATAATTCCTTTCCTTCATCATTCCATAACGCACTTTGTACTTCTACTTTTTTATTCATTTCATCTACCTCCAAACTCTTACATTTTACCATAGAAGGGGAAAAAATCTCAAAGAACATTGCAGATTATGCGATACAGCGCCATAATAATGATAAGTATTAAGAAATCATGTATCTCTCATTTGATTATACATGTAGTCGAGAGAATAGGAAGGATTAATCATGTCACAAAATATAGAAATTGAATTTAAAAATATGCTTACAGAACAGGAATTTGCTCAATTAAGAAAGCATCTTCATATAGAAGACAAAGATTTCTTCACACAAATCAACTATTATTTTGATACGCCAACTTTCTTTTTAAAAAACGAAGGATGTGCGCTTCGAATTAGAGAAAAAAATAATCAATTCGAACTCACATTAAAGCAACCTCACCCAGATGGCTTATTAGAAACTAACCATGATCTTCAACCGGAAGAAGCAAAGCATATCATCAAACAAGGGTACATCGATAAGCAATATTTAGCTTCACTTAAAAGTGACCTCCATTTCCCTGAGGAGACGTTTAAGTTATTTGGTTCTTTATTAACAAGCCGTGCAGAAAAAAATAATGCGGACGGTTTAATCGTCCTAGATAATAGTGAATATTTAAATAAGGTGGACTTTGAATTAGAATATGAGGTTTTGAATAGGGAAAATGGCTTAAATTCCTTTAAAAAACTATTAAAAGAGATGAATATACCGATAAGAAAAACAGAGAACAAAGTGAAAAGATTATTTCGGGAAGTTCAGAAAAGAAGAATAGATGATTAACAAGGACATATGAGGAGAGTCATAATGAATATTGATCAGCTTAAACTATTAATGCAAATGCAAAGCTTACAAACCTTTCTTCCAAATACAACGCAAAACAGCAATACAACTGATTTTTCACAATTATTATCAAATTCAATTACAGCAAGAATGAATGATTCTTCTGCTGATTTCTCACAGGAGATAGGAGCAGTTCAAACGATAGCCGAAACAATGCTCACCTCTTCTCCTGTTTCTCTTCCTCCTGTACAGCTTACGAAGTTTAAAGGAGAGAATAGTGATCAATCAATTCAAGATATCATTCATCAAGCTGCATCCGCCTATAACGTACCAACTGAATTAATTACTGCTGTTATTCAACAAGAGTCCAACTTTAATCCGAATGCAGTTAGTTCAGCAGGTGCAAGTGGTTTGATGCAATTAATGCCCGAAACAGCTAAGTGGCTTGGTGTGAATGATAGATTTGATGCCACCCAAAATGTTATGGCAGGAACAAAATATTTAAGACAAATGCTTGATCGTTATGGGAATAATACCGAGCTAGCTTTAGCAGCATATAATGCTGGTCCTGGTAATGTTGATAAGTATAATGGCATTCCACCCTTTAAAGAAACACAAAACTATGTTCAAAAGGTGACAGAGAATTTACTAAACCAAAAACAATTTGTCTAAGTATCGTAGTGACTTCATTTTTGAGTCACTACTTTTTTGTTTTAGAAATCCAACCTCGAGAATCATCCTCCGTACTTGTTTTCCAAGAGATCTGCCCCATATAATAGAACTGAAAATACCTGCATACTGAATATTAATTCGTGGCACAAAGCTATTTGTTTGAGATATAGCCGTTACATTGATAAAATAATATCAAAACATGAAGGAATTATGTCTAGCTGATGAAATAATCATCGCTTTTATTAACATACTTTTGTTTAAAGGGGTTCTATCACAATGGTCGAGAATATCAATACTCCGTTCGACGCGTTAGGTGAGGAAAAACTTCACCTACTTGTTGAAGCATTTTATAAACGGGTTGGACAACATCCTGAGCTCGTCCCAATCTTTCCTGACGATCTAACTGAAACAATTAGAAAACAAAAGCAGTTTCTGACACAATTTTTAGGCGGCCCGCCATTATATACCTCAGAACACGGTCACCCGATGCTGAGAGCACGGCACCTACCTTTTGCCATCACAATGACACGTGCGAAGGCATGGCTCTCTTGTATGGAGGATGCAATGAATGAAGTCGAATTGGATACACGCTTGAAAGAAGGATTTCTCGAGAGACTGACTCTCACAGCACAACATATGGTAAATACACCTGAAAAAGATGAATTAGAGGGTGATGACAAATGAATCATGAAGAATTTGAAAGTAAATCTGTCTCACCACATTGTCATGGTAGTGAAAATAAGCCGTTAGAAATCTATATGTTTATTGATCCGCTATGCCCAGAATGTTGGAGTTTAGAGCCGATAATTAAAAAACTGTCTGTAGAATATGGTCGGTATTTTTCTCTCAAGCATGTAATAAGTGGGAAGCTCAATGCTTTAAATAGAGGCAAAAGGCAAAACTACGACCAATTGGTTGAACAATGGGAGAAAACCGCTAGTCGATCAGGGATGTCATGTGACGGCTCTGTTTGGTACGAAAATCCGGTATTATCCCCTCAGTTAGCCTCCATTGCTATTAAGGCAGCCGAACTACAGGGCAGAAAAGCCGGCATTCGTTTTTTGAGAAAACTTCAAGAGAAGTTGTTTCTCGAAAAGAAAAACGTATCAGACTTTGATGTATTAAAAGAATGCGCCAGCCAAATTGGCTTAGACGTAGTTGAATTTGTAACCGATATACATTCAGAAAGTGCTGCAAAAGCATTTCAATGTGATGTAAAGATTACAGCTGAGATGGATGTAGAAGAAATTCCAACGATGGTGTTCTTCAATGAAAACATTGAAGATGAAGGCATAAAAGTTACAGGGCATTACAGCTTTGATGTGTATGAGCAAATACTAAAGGAAATGGTTCCATATAGACTCGAACCTTCTCCATTACCTGACATAGAGCTGTTTATTAAACATTATAAACTTGTCGCAACTTCAGAAATAGCAGTCGTCTATAATATGACGGAGCAAGAAGTAAATAAAGAAATGAAAAAACTTCAACTGAAGCAAGTGGTCGAGCAAGTACCTGCAAAGCACGGATCTTTTTGGAAATCACTAGACTGATGATACTTATCATCAGTCTTTTTTATGCCGTGGTTAAAGGGCGGACTAAAAGGAAAAACCTCACCATTACAGTATGAAGCGTCTCCCCTATTCATGCTCACACTCCCTGTTAATCGCCTAACATGACAAAATTAGTTCTCTCTTCTATTGTTCACACCATTGGCTTCTCTTGTAAGTGAAACGAAACTTCTATCTAATGCTGTTTATCGTTAATTGCAATGCCTGTTTCTTAGTCAAATGGTTTGTAAGACCCAATCAAGTGGGGAATCAGTTTATGGATGGTATGTCATATTTATTTTTCTTAAAAACATAAGTCAATCAACCTTCAATCCACATTATAAAACCCTACACTCTCTCATGAGGCGTAGGGTTTTTCATGTAAATATATTTAACAAAGGGGATGGGAGAAATTTTTCACGATCAAACAAAGGGGTAAATTGTTTGTTTGTGATTAACTTCACAATACAAATATACCATGGCTTTTTTAAGCTCGCAATAGTTTGTGTACCATTTCACATTATTGTCAAATTCTCTACTACTCATAGTGAACTGCCATTATTATTAGAAAACATCTTGTCTTTTTTCATTACTTTTTGTTTACTTTAAAGTTAGCAGCCTAAATCATTTGATAAAGGCTGCTAGATAAAAATATTAAATCGTTTCTAACAATTGTTCCATCTCATTTAACTTTTCTTCAAACACTTTACATGCTGCCTTAATCGGTTCTGAACTTGTCATATCCACACCCGCTTTTTTAAGCACTTCTATCGGGTAATCAGAACTACCTGCTTTAAGGAAACCAATAAAGCGATCAACTGCCGGTTTTCCTTCTGTTAAAATTTGCTCACTTAAAGCCGTTGCAGCACTATAACCGGTAGCATATTGGTATACATAATAATCGTAATAGAAGTGAGGGATTCTTGACCATTCTAATCCAATTTCCTCATCAATAATGATATCCTCACCACCAAAGTATTTCTTGTTCAGTTCATAATACTTTTCAGTAAGTGCATCTGCTGTTAAAGCTTCATTATTTTGAGCCATTTGGTGAATCTCATGCTCAAATTCTGCAAACATCGTTTGACGGAATACTGTTCCTCTAAACCCTTCTAAGAAATGATTGAGTAAGAATAAACGTTTTTTATCATCATCAATCGTTTTTAATAAATGATCATTTAATAACGCCTCATTACAAGTTGATGCTACTTCAGCCACAAAAATGGAATAATCACCATAAGCATATGGTTGCGACTTACGTGTATAATAACTATGAACAGAATGACCAAATTCATGTGTTAATGTGAAGAGGTTATTGATATTATCTTGCCAATTAAGGAGGATATAAGGATTCGTACCATAAGCACCAGAAGAATAGGCACCACTTCTCTTCCCTTTATTCTCCCAAACATCCACCCAGCGATTCTGTAGACCCTCTTCCAAAATACTGCGATATTCCTCACCTAAAGGAGCTAAGCCTTCAATCATTAGCTTTTTGGCTTCATCATAAGTAATCGCCATTTTTACATCCTTTACTAAAGGTGTGTAGAGATCATACATGTGCAATTCATCTAATTGCAAAACTTTTTTCCTTAGTTTCACATATCGATGAAGCAAATGAAGATGATCATTAATCGTGCTTACTAATTGATCATAAACAGATTCTGGTATATTATTCGCTGATAAAGCGGCATGTCGAGCTGATTGATAGTTTCGTACCTTTGCATTGAAATTATTTCTTTTCACATTTCCACTTAACGTACTAGCGAATGTATTACGAAACTGTCCATAGGTTGTATACATCGCACGAAAAGCATCTCGACGTACACGCTGATCATCACTCTCTAGGAAGTTGATAAATCGACCGTGTGTCACTTCAACCTCTTCTCCCTCTTCGTTTTTAATCGAAGGGAATGTTAAATCAGCATTATTTAACATTCCAAAAGTATTACTTGATGCATCCATTACTTCTGATGCTTGTGCAAGTAAGGCTTCTTTTTCCGCTGTAAGTACATGAGGACGTTGAAGATTGATTTCTTCAAGTGCATGTTCATACATTTTTAATTCTTCTTTCTCGGCTATATACTGTGCTAATTGATCTTCATCAATGGCAAGAATTTCTGGCACTATGAAAGCAAGTTCACTAGCAACCACTGAATACAGCCCTTTGATTTTATCATCTAAACTTTGATACGTTGCATTTGTTGTATCTTGATCATATCTCATTCTTGCATATGTAAAGAGCTTCACAATACGAGAAAGTAAGTGATCTTGATATTGTAAAACATCATAAAGAACCTCTGCACCTTCATGCAACATCCCTTTAAACTTGCCTGCTTCTTTAGATAACTCTTTTACTTCATTAAATTCTTTATTCCATTCATCGTCACTTGAAAAAATATCTTCAAGACGCCAAGTTTCTTCAACTGGAACCTCGTTTCTTGTTGGTAGTTTCTTAACTGTAGAATCGTTAGCCATATTGTTTTCCTCCTACATTCATTATGTTAAAAATTACTATCTGTTACTATCTTACATCAAATGAAAGTAATTGTTCAGTATTATGTTTCACCAATTGATTTAAAATACTTCAATATCAACTTAATGCCATTTTCATAATTATTTCCCCTTCTGCCTTACTTATTTTCTTATTTTTCATATCAGAAGACCTGATTTGAAATTTGGTACCGTCGATTTTCTCAATTATTTTTATAGTGTATAAAAGATGTAAATAAGCATCGATTACTTCTTTAAGATCTATGGGTACCTCTACACGTATACGAATATCTTTTCTCTCCAAGCGGCATTGCATGGAATCATATGCATCTTCTATAGAAAATAACTCTTCATGGCGTAATATATCTATAAAAATATATGTTTGCCACTGAATTGGTGAAGTACTCAGCTTAGCACTCCCCCTTACAGGAAGACCACAAAAATCTGGTAGATTTCCCATATGAAGCCCGCAACGGTAGATTTCATCTTTAAATCGTTTAGAAAATGAGCTATATTTAAAGCTTCCATACCTTTTTATATTCTCCCTTTCTTGCAACCAAGAAGAAAAGCCCATTCTCATTCTATTAATTCTTAGATTCAATAATTCGTACAAATTATTCGAGCGAAGTGGCTTTAGATCTATATGGGCAAAAGACTTTTTCGTAGAAATTGGTAGGAGATGAGAAAGTATATACAAATTTTCTGTATCAACGTTTAAAATAGGGATAATAAATTTTTTAGCGGAAGTTTGCTGAAGAAAAGAATAATGAAAAGCGGTTAAAGAAAATAAATGATTTCCTATAGTATGGAGCTGTTGGTGGGATAATATCCACAGTGGTTTTATTCCTGACTTTATATAGCCATTTGTACGCTTATGAACTATTTTTGTAGGAATTATTGAACATTGAAACTCAATGGCATAAACAAGTCCGTTATGTTCAAAGCTGAGATCCGCCCTTTGATGGATGTTAGCGAAATATTTTTCAACCTCAACATTTTTATAGTATTTTCTTAATAAATCGTATAACAATAATTTACCTTTTAAGTGGACTTCTGACTCTTTTTCATATGATTCAAAGCATTGACTATGCGGTTTATGAGCAAAGTGAGACTTTTTAAAGATGCCATTCTTTAAAATGACAACACCCTTACACTCTGGACAGTAAAAAGACTTTTCCTTATATTTACCGTATTGAACATCTTGGGCATTCATAAGTTTGCCATCATTCGTTATTGCCTTTAACAATGTATGTTCACATCCTTTCTATACATTCTATCTTCTCCCCTATCATTCTTTATTCCTGCATAAAAAGAAAAGACCGACTTCTTAAAGAAATCGGCTTTTTTATTAAAAGTATTTTTTTAGTACAATTAAAGCATTTTCAGCGATAATTACCTTTCCATATTCAGAAATCACGTGAATGGTTGTATCTGTTTCATGCCCATATTCAAGTAGTATACTTAGAATATTATCAATTTCATCCTCTTCGAATTGTTCCTCGGGAAATTCGACGATTAAATAATAGTTATTCTTGTATGAACGCAGTTGCGTATGAACATTTCCTAGTTCCACTCTCTTGGATAATGAAATGATATCCTCAAAGTCTCTAAAGGCAATAACGAAATCTAATTTTTCTTCCGCTTCCTCTTCTTCATTTTCCTGTAATTGATCAAGCATTGCTTCTACTCTTTCATCTACAGCAAAATCCTTCATTTTTTCATCAGAAACAGGGAGCTCTAACTTTTGTCCGTCTTTAGATAACTGCGCCTTCGTTACTAAGATTTCTAATCCTTTATCGAGTGCTTGAACTTGAATCCACAATGGACCTTCCATCACAAAATCTTCTTCTGTGTGAACCTCATCCATCATATCCCAAAAAAGTTCTTCACTTCTCTCTCGGTTGTACCATATTTCATCACGATCAAAGCCTCTTTCCTCAATATCAATATATGAGATATAAAACTTCACCGTGTTTTCATTAATTCTCTCGATTTCCACTTAGCAACTCTCCCTTCTTGCTTTTTGTGAAGGGATTATAACCCCTAATTTGTACTACTTTACTACCATTTACCCTATTTCAAGAAAATTATTCTTTTAGTGATCATTCTAGCAAGAATAATGAGAAAATAATGTGTAACAACAGATATACCTATTATGTTTTACCTTTTGTTATATTTTATGATAAATATGCTGTAAAGGGAATGCCCAAAAATACAATTGGCAAAAAACGAATGAATGCCTATATTCGTTAATACAATATATATTTATTGTGTTTGTATTTTATCAAAAAAACCTGTCCCCTACAAGAAACAAGCTTAGGCTGATGAAAAGCTTTTTTTCGCTATTGATTTGTGATAAAACACTGTAATGGCCTTTGGAAATAATCGAGTATGAATAACAGTAAAATGATTAGTACGAATATCATGGGGCAGAAATGTGGTTCTTCTATTATGTATCAGAAATATCTAGTGTATAGACTAAAGAATTTGGTTCGGCTATCTTTACTGTATCTCTGGAGATGGATGCGCAATGCTTTTTTCTAAACTTATCCAAAAATTATTTGAAAGAAACTAAAAAACGAACAAATCATATAAAAGGATTTGTTCGTTTTCATTTAAGCATACTTAGGATTAAATGTGAAGTTAAGTGAGTACGATTGGTTTTAGTTAACCAACTTTTGAGCCTCACGTAGATGATACGTACGAACCTTCCTAGGAAGGAAGCGTCGAATTTCATCTTCATTATAACCTACTTGTAATCTTTTCTCATCTAAGATAATCGGTCTTCTTAATAATCCAGGATTATCTCTTATCAATTCAAATAAATCCTGTAAAGGCATCGTTTCAAGATTAACATCCAATTTTTGGAATGTTTTAGAACGTGTTGAAATAATCTCATCTGTTCCATCTTCTGTCATACGAAGGATTTCTTTAATTTCATCAATTGCTAAAGGTTCTGAGAAAATATTTCTTTCTTTGTATGCAATATCGTTTGCCTCTAACCATGCTTTTGCTTTTCTACATGATGTACAACTTGGTGAAGTGTATAATGTGACCATTTTACAATTTCACACTCCTTAGAAATTTAAAGTATATTTTATTCGCCGTAATTGTTTAATTATGCTATTCTTACTGATTGTTACACTTGTTTCCGTTTTCAATGAACAGGCTTACTTTCTCATTGAGAATAATCCACTAGGCTGTAACTATTGTTGTAATTTATAATTAATTTAAATAAGCTGTTCCACTTCATTATACACCATCTGTGGAACAGATGATATATATTTTTCTATTCTTCATACACTTAAATGCCAATTAAACAATTAACTTCTGCCTTAGTGAATCTATAATATAAGACGTTTTCATTTAAAAAAGGTTTCATGAAATATTGATTTTTTTATTTGTTCACAAACTGTTCAATTATAGAATAATGAAATCTGTTACTATTTAACCTATATAACTATGATAGACATTTACCCCTTTTTTTTTAAGAATAAACATTTACTTTCTCAATAATCGACTTTAAATGAAAAAAACTTTATAAGAAAATGATGTTGAGCCATTCTTTACCTAAAAAGAAATCCCGAACATTGAGGTTGTTCGGGATTTCTATGGATTAAATATCTTTCAAAAGATCATTATTATTGTCATTCTCAGAAAAAGTAAGGACTTCATCTACTGGTTGATATGATGCTCCATAGAATTGAGTGTCCTTGTAAGTATGAATCAATTCATATGTTTTAATCATTGCATCGAAAATCATTTCTTCCGTTTCATTATTAGGTGCCCAGAATAAAATTTCCATTGCATTCACTTCATTTGTTGCAAGAGATCGACGACGGTAACCTATAGATTGAGCGTGCTCAAAGCCTTCTCTTTTATAAAATTTCAAGCGTTTCTCCGTATCAGTATCTTCATAATCAACAGGTTCAACTTCTAAGATAATCGGTTTGCCTTTTTCCTTTAATTGATCAATTAATTTATGTCCTAAACCTTGTCCTCTTGAATCTTTGGACACAAACAGGTAGTCGATAAAGACAAAAGTTTCAAGTTCAACATACATTAACACATGCATTGGACCCTCATCTTTATGATAAATATCAGGTCGCTCTTTCAAAAGTGTTTCCATATGCTCTTTTGACTTCATCTCTTCTACAGGAAAATACTGATTCAATTTTTCATACCAATGCATGGACCAAACCCCTTTATTATTTAAATATTTCCAGTCGTGATAAACTTCCAGCTTTCTCTTCTTGTATAAGAAAATCGTATAAATAAGTCATCATTCACGTATAAATAAACTAAGTTGTAACGCTCTATCAAAGTATTTGTGATTTTCATTCTTTTCATTCTTTAATAAATGCTTTATTATTAGAAATAGAACATCATCAGAATAACTTGAATTTTCCGAAAAGAAAATTGGAGGTTTATCAATGATTGGTTACTTTTCAGACTTGATTATCGTTTCATTGCTCATACTCAGTTTAACTTCCCTTTTAGGTGTACTAATAAACAGCTTGGGAATAAAATTATTTGGCGGCAAGAAAAAATCCGAATTCGTAGACCAATCTGCATTTATGCAAACCGGATGGAAAAACGTGGGCGGAAAGAAGAAATAATCCTCATCCTATATACTATGATAACGCATACACAATAAGTGTCAAATAATAAGCAGCTGATAAACATACTATCAGCTGCTTATTTTTTAATTTAATGGGGTATAATCAACATTTTCTGTATAATGATTGCCGGCATTCCACAATAAGAATTCGTCAATTCCTTCCTCATTCAAAGCCCTAATTTGATCCTCTATTTCTTGCTTACCATAAGGCTTGTAATTACCGGTACCTAAATAAGATGCAGTAAAATCCTGTAGCCAAGGTCTAGAAATAGGCGGAGAAGCTAGTTCCTCCCGTTTGGCATTCTCTACCTTTGCGTACTCTTTAATAAGCTTGTAAGGTTCTAAATCTGGTTTTTGAATCCCAAAGTATGGCCCCCAGTGGCTCGGATAGATCATTGAAGATATGACATCCACATGTTCTGAGATTTTTGAGAAGTTCTGTCCAATCCCAGGTGCCTCTGGTAAAGTAGCCGTATAACCAAAAATATCAACAGATACTTTGACACCATAAGGCTCTAACTGTTCTTTCGCAAACTTAACGAAGTCTGTAACAGCATCTACTCTCAGCTGCACATCATCTTTACCGTTCGTATACTTTCCTTTACCATACTTCAATGAATCAGCCATATGCTCAAATCCTTCAGGGAAACGAACATAATCAAATTGAATTTCCTGGAATCCCATTTTAGCTGCTTCTATAGCAATATCTACATTATATTGCCACACTTCTTCCATAAACGGATTAACAAAGGCTTCTCCTCTTCCGTTTGTCCATACTTTATTTCCTTCTTTATACGACCATTCAGGCTTTAACTTGGCTAGTGTTGAATCCTTAAAAACAACGACCCTCGCAATAGGGTAAATCTCTTTTTCTTCTAATGTCGTTAACATCTCTTTCGTATCTTTTATATAAGGTTCGACAATATCCTTATATTTACTATCATCTTCCGGCTGGTATGTAAGATTTCCCCAATCATCTTTAATATCAATAACCATCGCATTTAATTCTGTCTTATCAACAAAATTTGATAACCGTTCAAAATTTGCTCCTCCTGCCGATGGACCAGTAACATAAATACCTCTAATAGCATCTGGGTAGGTAAAGTCGTAGCCTGAATCGTATGTAAACCGTTTCATTTGTTCAGGTAATTCCATAAAAAAACCAGCATATTCTTTCTGTGCATGAAGCTGATAACTTTGTTGTTCAGCATTCGCATGGTCTAATTGTGGCACTACACTTAATAAAAGTAAGAAAAAAGCAACTTTAATCGCCCTCACTATTTTTCCCTCCTCATCCATATATTTTCTTTTTCTTATCTCCTATTCTACTAGAAGTTAAACCCAATGCAAAAGAAAATAGTAATAATGAGAAATATTTTAATTTTTGCGATAGTAATTTCATACAAACTATTGTATACTATATTCATACATTTTAGTGATTGAAAGCACTAAACATATTCCTAATATTCATATTTTTCCTAACTGAATATTTGTTCCGAAAATATTTTTTTAGGTTGGAGGCAGGTCTTAAGCAGATTTAATCTACGAAAAAACGACCTCAATAAGAGATCGCTTTTAAGTTAACTTTTATGATCTTTTTGGTATTGTGCAAATTCTTTTTCAGAACAGAAAACAAAGTGACCAGGACGAACTTCACGCATTTCAACCTTCTCATCAGCACTATATTGATGAACAGCTGGGTCATATGCTTTTCGCTGACGTGTTCTTTCTGACTCTGGATCAGGTAATGGAATAGCAGATAATAATGATTGTGTATAAGGGTGCATAGGATTGCTATACAACTCTTCCGCTGTGGCAAGTTCAACTAGCTTACCAAAGTACATCACACCAATTCTATCACTAATATACTTAACCATTGACAAATCATGAGCAATGAATAAGTAAGTTAACCCTTTTTCACGCTGAAGTTTTTTCATTAAGTTAACAACTTGTGCCTGAATAGATACGTCAAGAGCAGAAATCGGTTCATCAGCAATAATGAATTCAGGTTCAACAGCTAGCGCTCTAGCTATACCGATACGCTGTCTTTGTCCACCAGAGAACTCATGTGGATAACGGTTAGCATGCTCTTTATTTAAGCCTACTGTTTCAAGTAACTCATAGACGCGTTCCATACGCTCTTTTTTCGACTTTGCAAGCCCATGAATATCAATACCTTCAGCAATGATATCCGCAACCGTCATACGAGGATTTAAGGATGCATAAGGGTCTTGGAAAATCATCTGCATTTTACGGTTAAATGCTTTTAGTTGATTGGTTGACTTTTTACCATGAACATTTTCACCATTAAATAAAACTTGTCCATCAGTGGCATTATACAAGCGTATAATTGTTCTACCGGTCGTTGATTTCCCACAACCTGACTCACCAACTAGACCAAGGGTTTCACCTTTGTAAATATCAAAAGTAATGCCATCAACCGCTTTAACCATATTCGATTTACCAACATTAAAATGTTGTTTTAGATTTTTTATTTCAACTAATTTCTCTGCCATAACTTAAATACCCTCCTTCACAATTACTGGTTTATCAAAATTGGAGGACATTTGACGTTGACGCAACTTCACCGCTGCAGGTGGTTCAACATGAGGTGCATCAGGGTGTAACAACCAAGTTTTCGCAAAATGTGTTTCAGAAATTTGAAACATTGGTGGTTCTTCCTCGTAATCAATGGCTAATGCATATTTGTTCCTTGCAGCAAATGCATCACCAATTGGCGGATTTGTTAAGTCTGGTGGCGTACCAGGAATGGCAGCTAATTCATCTTTTGTATCATTATCAACACTTGGCATAGAAGCAAGTAGTCCCCAAGTATAAGGGTGCTTCGGATCATAAAAGATTTCATCTACTGTGCCTATTTCAACGATTTGACCAGCATACATAACAGCTACACGATCTGCCACATTGGCAACAACGCCTAGATCATGAGTGATAAAGATAATAGATGTGTCCATTTTCGCTTGTAACTCTTTCATTAACTCTAAAATTTGAGCTTGAATAGTTACATCAAGAGCGGTTGTAGGTTCATCAGCAATCAGTAATTTAGGGTTTGTAGCCAAGGCTATAGCTATCATTGCACGCTGTCTCATACCACCTGAGAATTCATGCGGATATTGATTTACTCGTTTATCAGGCATCGGAATACCAACTAGTTCTAATAACTTTATTGCACGTTTTTTAGCATCTGCTTTAGATAATCCTTGGTGCTTAATCAAACCTTCCATGATTTGATTACCAACTTTCATTGTTGGGTTTAATGAAGTCATTGGATCCTGGAAAATCATACTTATATCTTTACCGCGTATGTTTTCCATTTCTTTTTCTGATTTAGGTACAATATCATCACCATAGAAAAGAATTTCTCCACCAGTAATTTGTCCTGGAGGCATTGGAATTAGTTTCATTAGTGTTTGTGAAGTAACACTTTTACCTGAACCTGATTCACCAACAATAGCTAATGTCTCACCTTTATGAAGGTCAAAGCTAACACCACGAACAGCTTGTACCGTCCCTCCATAAGTTTGGAATGAGACTTTTAGATCTTTTACTTCGAGAATTTTTTCCATGTTCTCACTCCTTATTTACGGCTTCTTGGGTCGAGTGCGTCACGTAGACCATCACCGACTACATTGAATGCAAAAATGGTTAAACAAATAAAGATCGCAGGGAAGAATAATCGCCATGGGTAATATCTTAACGCTGGTAAACCATCATTGGCCATTGTACCCCAACTCGCTAGAGGCGGTGTTAAACCTAATCCTAGGAATCCAAGATAAGCTTCTGTAAAGATCGCAGAAGGAATTGTTAATGTCATTGTAACTAAAATTGGACCCATTGAGTTTGGAATTAAATGTTTACCCATAATTCTTGTTGTATTTGCACCTAAAGTTTTAGAAGCAAGAACAAATTCTTGATTCTTCAAGCTAAGTACTTGCCCTCGAACAATCCGGGACATATTAATCCATCCGGTTATTGTCATAGCAATAATCATCGTACTTAAACTTTGGCCAAGCACAACCATTAACAAGATAACTAATAACAAGTAAGGAATGCCTGATAAAACATCGGCACCACGCATCATTATTTCATCGGTTCTACCACCTTTGTATCCGGCGATTCCGCCCCAGGCAACACCAATAAATAAATCGATTAACGCAGCTGCAACACCGATAAAGATCGAAATTCTAGCACCTTCCCACGTACGAGCAAACATATCTCGTCCAAGATCATCGGTACCGAACCAATGCTCAGCAGAAGGTGGCTGATTTTTATTTGTTAAATCATTTGACTTATAGTCATATTCTGTCATATATGGTCCAAAGATTGCCATGAAGATGAGAATAATAAGTAGGACTATACCAAACATAGCAAGCTTATTTTTTCGGAATCTAATGAAGACATCTTTCCAAAACGAAAGACTTGGCTTCGAAATCTTTTCGGCATCATCTAATTGTGTGCCGACAACTTTGAATTTATCATTCGCACTTTGCATGATTTATTATTCTCCTTTCTTCCCAGCTAGTTTAATCCTTGGGTCGATGATTCCATACGCAATATCCACTAGGAGAATAGCTAATAGTAAAAGAATACTATAAAACACTGTCACACCCATTATTACTGTATAATCACGATTTGTAATACTTGTTACGAAGTGGAAACCTAACCCTGGAATACCGAAAATCTTCTCGATAACAAAGCTACCTGTTAAAACACCAGCAGTTAATGGTCCTAAATAAGTAACTACCGGAAGAAGAGCATTTCTCATTGCGTGCTTAACTGTAATTACTCCACCGCTCAAGCCTTTTGCTTTAGCAGTTTTAATATAATCATTTGCTAATACCTCAATCATACTAGATCGTGTGAGTCTTGCGATATAAGCCATCGGTCCTGCTGCAAGTGCAAGAGCTGGCAAAATGGTATGCATAAATGATTCCCAACGAGCTACCGGGAATATTTGCAGTTTTATTGCTAAGAAATATTGTAAAAATGTTGCCATAATGAATGATGGCACGGATATGCCTAAAACAGCAACAGCCATTGTTGAATAATCTTGCCATTTATTTTGCCTTAAAGCAGCGATTACACCAAATAAAACACCTAAGGCAACGGCAATTAGTATTGCTTGAAAGCCTAATACAAAAGATACAGGGAATCCTTCTGTGATTAAATCATTAACTGTTTGACTTTTGTATTTAAAAGATGGGCCAAAATCCCATGTTACTACATTGATTAGATAATCAAAATATTGTTGATACCATGGCTGATCTAAGCCATAATGTGCTTGTAAATTCGCTTCAATTTCTGGTGGTAGTTTCTTTTCTGAAGCAAACGGGTTTCCAGGTGCAATGCGCATAAGGAAAAATGTTGCCGTTACAATTAGCCATAATGAAATTATCATATATAACAGACGTTTTCCTATATATTTCGTCATTGTCCAACACCTCCAATTGATTTTACTGAGGTCAGTATGTCTACAACTGCAAAGCTCATAATAGATAATATAATACATTTTTACCATTAGAAGGATAATACCTATTACAAGAACGAAGGTATATAGGAAGTTTCATCCCATATACCTTACATTTAAAAGATCAAATTATTCAAAGTGAGCCCACTTAAATTGAACATCGCCTAATCCAGATACAAAAACATCATTTAGGTTATCATCTTTAACCCAGTTATTTGTATAGAAATAAATTGGTGCAACCGGCATTGCTTCCATAAAGATTGCCTCTGCATCCTTTAATAATTGTTGACGCTTTTCAGCATCTGTTTCAGTTTGTGATTGTTCAAGTAATTTTTGGAATTCAGGATCTTCCCAACCAGTGTTGTTATTTCCACCGTCAGCATCTTTGTACATTTCCAAGAAGTTCATAGCGTCATTGAAGTCACCTAACCAACCCATACGAGCAATTTGGAAGTCTCCACTATTTACACTATCAAGGAAAACATTCCACTCAGCATTATCTAGAGTTACATTAATTCCAAGATTTTCACTCCACATATCTTGAATGGCTTGAGCAATCTTTTGATGTGCTTCAGATGTGTTATAAGAAAGCTTGATTTCTGGTAATTCTGATGCATCGCTTAATCCTAATTCTTCAAGACCTTTATTTAAGAATTCTTTAGCAGTTTCAACATCATTATCAGGGAAGTACCCTTCTTCATTTTCTGGGA
This sequence comes from Cytobacillus sp. FSL R5-0569, assembly GCF_038007265.1. NCBI lineage: Bacteria > Bacillati > Bacillota > Bacilli > Caryophanales > Bacillaceae > Cytobacillus > Cytobacillus sp. FSL R5-0569. The sequence goes on along the minus strand of NZ_JBBOWW010000001.1, from coordinate 1,597,921 downwards.
ACATCGTAGGTGGAACGATTGCCATAGCTGGAAGTTGTTCCCCTTGTGTAATGTTATTAATAATTGAATCACGATTAATTGCGTGAGTTAAAGCTTTTCTAATATTTTCATTATCTAATGGTTCAATAGTAGTATTGAATTTGTAGTTATAAACACCGGCAATTGCTTGTGTTTCTAATCTACCATCATCTTTAAGTGCTTGCATTGCATCTGTTGGAAGAGCTCCTGTCGGAGAACCTGCCCAATCCAATTCACCATTATCAAACATAGATAATTCAGTATTTGGATCATTAATCATATACATTTCAATTTTATCTAATTTTACAGTGTCTTTATCCCAATAAGTGTCGCTCTTTTCAAGAGTGATTTGGTCACTATGAGACCATTCAGCTAAGTGGAAAGGTCCGTTTGTCGTATAATTTTCACCAGCATCTGTTGCCCAGTCTGGATTTTCTTTTGCGATTTTACTATTTACTGGTAAATAAGTATAGAAAGCTGTTAGTTCAAGAAAGTAAGGTGTTGGGTTTGCTAGTGTAACTTCTAAAGTTTTTTCATCTACAGCTTTAACGCCAACATCATCTAAGCTACCTTCTCCTGTGTTAGCAGCTTCTGCACCTTCAACATAATATAGTTGATATGCATATGTTGATTGATTAGCTGGGTCTAATGCCCATTTCCATGCATATTCGAAATCTTCTGCAGTTACAGGATCTCCATTTGACCATTGTGCATCTTCACGGATATTAAATGTGTATGTTTTTTGGTCTTCTGAGATTTCCCAATCTTCTGCCATAGCGGCTGCTGGTTTATCGTCTTGACCAATTCGAGTTAATCCTTCTAATACGTTACGAAGAACAGTACCAGAAGTAGAATCTTCAGCCAAACCTGGATTTAATGAAGGTGGTTCAGTATTAATATTTACTTTTAATTCTTGAGGTACATCACTACCTCCATCGCCACCATCTGCATTGTCATCGCCTCCGCCAGCGCAAGCTGCTAGAACCATGCTAGCTAAAAGTAGCATACTTAAAAAGATTGACCATCTTTTTTTCACGGTGAAACCCCCTATTTTTAATTCAAACGATTCTTCACAGAAATAACAGTTGTTCACATAGAGTAGATTGATGAAAAAATCAAACAATTTTTATTATAAAAAAAGAGTTGATTCCTTTATGCATACTAAGGAAAGTAAGTTTATTTTGATAGAACAAATTCCCTCTATTCAGATAATTCAGCTTGAATATTAAAATTTGTATCTATTAGACTACGATAAACTCACCTTTTCATCATTCCATCTACCTGTAACCGAACAAAATGTAATATGTTTGTAAAGATGTCGTTTGGTAGGTTTTATTATAGTTTCTTTAAAAGTTTATTTCAAGCCCGTTTTAAATAATCTAAATTATCTATATTTTTTCAAAAAAATGTCGAAACATGTATTATTATTGTCATGTAAGGGTTTTCATAAGTTTTTATTGGTATATAACAAATAAAAATTTTTTTTGCTGTTATAACGCTCACTTGATTTACTTCTACATATATTATATTATGATTACAAATAAATAATACAAATTGCTGTGAGAAAAGAGTAGTACATTTAAGATGGTTTTAAGAGAGCTTATGGTAGGTGAGAATAAGCAACCTATTAAATCGAATGGACTTTTTGAGCATGAATATATCGATTCACGTTAGACTAACGTTATCTGTCTTTAAGAGATTCACATATGTGAATAATTAGGGTGGCACCGCGGACCATTCGTCCCTAGATTTTTTAGGGATGAGTGGTCTTTTTATATGTTCATTTCTCATAGCAAATAGGAGGATTATGATGAAAAAAACACTCTTTTCTGGTATTCAACCCAGTGGAACAATAACAATTGGTAACTATATCGGGGCATTAAGACAGTTTGTTGAGCTGCAAAATGAGTATGATTGCTACTTTTGTATCGTCGATCAACATGCTATCACTGTTCCACAGGATCGCTTACAACTAAGAAACAATATCCGTAGCCTAGCAGCACTTTATGTTGCGGTAGGCTTAGATCCTAATAAGGCAACTCTATTCGTTCAATCCGAAGTACCTGCACACGCACAAGCCGCATGGATGTTACAATGTATTTCTTATATCGGTGAGTTAGAAAGAATGACGCAGTTTAAAGATAAATCTGCTGGTAAAGAAGCTGTCTCAGCAGGCTTATTAACCTACCCACCACTAATGGCTGGAGATATCCTATTATATGGTACAGATATTGTCCCGGTTGGAGAAGATCAGAAACAGCATTTAGAATTAACAAGAGACTTAGCAGAAAGATTCAACAAAAAATACAATGACATCTTTACGATTCCAGAAGTAAGCATTCCAAAAGTGGGCGCACGAATCATGTCACTTCAAGATCCAACGAAAAAAATGAGTAAATCTGACCCTAATAAAAAAGGATTTATCTCTATTTTGGATGAACCGAAACAAATTGAGAAGAAAATTAAAAGCGCTGTAACAGATTCTGATGGCATCGTTGCTTTTGACAAAGAGAATAAACCTGGCGTTTCAAATTTATTAACGATTTACTCGATATTCTCAGGTGAATCAATTGAAAATATTGTGAATAAATATGAAGGAAAAGGGTACGGTGATTTTAAAGGGGATTTAGCTACAGTAATTATTAGCCACTTAAAACCTATTCAAGATAAATATCATCATCTCATGGAATCAGCAGAATTAGATGAGATATTAGATGCAGGAGCAGAAAATGCCAATAAAGTTGCAGGTAAAATGGTTAAAAAGATGGAAAACGCTATGGGATTAGGAAGAAAAAGGAAATAAAAAAAAAAGGGACGTTCAAATTAAATTGAGCGTCCCTTTTTGATTTAATTTACCTTTGAACCATTTTCCATTTCCCATAACTTTTCAAAAAAAGGTTGTCCTTTAATGATATTCTCACAAAATCTTTCATGTTTCTTAGACCAACCTATCTTACTGTCTTCATATAAATTCATCCATGCATCATGGAAACCCATTGATTGAATACTTTTATACTCTTCAGGCATCCATTCTGTAAACCAATAGCGAATTTCCGCTTCATTTTCTGAACTATGAAGTTGATCTAGTGCCATAAACATTAATTGTTTGAGCTGCCTTTCCTTCCTTGTCAGGCCTTTCATTAATTCTGGATCTGGAGAAAGAATGTGAAAACTTTTTAGACTCGGCTTTTGTTCAAAAGTATATTCCATTTCATCGTGATTAGAAATCATTTCATATGTAAGTTGTTCTTGTCTTGGTATCAATCTACTCTTTCGAATTGGAATATGATACCCTATTGTATCAACGGCCATAATGCTTGTCCCATCAGTAATGACAAAACAATAATCCAATTGCACTCTTTCATGATTTTTTCTTAAATACGCTTTTTGATACACGTCATTCAATAGCTGTTGTGGTAATTCAGATAAATCATTTTCAATATAATGAAATAGTGCTGGTGTGATCCTTAGTAATGGTACTTGATCCAATAATTCAACTGCATCATCTTTTCGCCATTCATGAAATTGACAAACATTGTAACCATTCTCTTCCCCTTCAAACCAGTTCACCCAAACATCATGAAGATATAACATTTCCTAACCCCCACTCGCATGATTATTTGTCAATAAGTATGGGCAAACAACTCTGTTTTTATTCCTTTCTTTTACAATCTAATCCATTATTATTCTTTTTTTACCTTTGATTAGAAAGCAATTTGTACTTTATATTGAAATATACTTGCTATATATAGCGTATTTAATATGGAATTAAATGTTATAATATTCATTTATTATTCACTAAAATAAATATTAATATAATTTAGAATAAATAGTAAATAATTAAAACCCCACTCATTACAAAGCATATAACCGTTTTCTCCCCAAAAAAAAGAATGCAATTACCTTAAAAGGTCAATTGCATTCTTTTTCAGACTTACCAGCTAGGCCTTTACCTTCTAGATTTAGGGTTAAGAGCGTCTTTTAAGCCTTCTCCGATGAAATTTATTGCTAGTATGGTGATTGTAATAGCTGCAGCGGGCGGTACCCACATCCACGTTTTATTTCTTAATACGTCAGAATCACGGGCTTCAAATAACATATTACCCCAACTAGGTATATTTGCTGGAACACCAGAACCTAAAAAGCTTAAACCTGCTTCAGCAACAATTGTTACTGCTAACATTAATGTAGCCTGGACAATAATTGTTGAGGCTATGTTCGGTAATATATGTTTAATAATAATCTTTATCGGCCTCGTACCAATTGATTTTGCTGCTAAAACATACTCATTCTCTTTTTCCGAAAGAAAACGGCTTCGGACAATTCTGGCAACTCCTCCCCAGCTAAGGAAACTGATGACCAAGATCAATGTCCATACTCCTGATACTTTCCCTACTAATATCGTATTTAATACAATAACAAATATTAAAAATGGAAAATTCAAAACAAAATCTGTAATACGCATGAATATTTGATCAATCTTTCCACCATTATATCCAGCAATAGCTCCGACAATTGTACCAATAGATATAATTAGTACCATACAAGACAAGCCAATTAACAACGATGTCCTAGCTCCATAAACCATTCTGGTGAATACATCCCTACCATTTGTATCTGTGCCAAACCAGTGCTCTGCTGAAGGTTCCAGGTTCATTGACATAAAATTAATTCTAGAGATATCTTGTGTGGTGAATATTGGTCCAAAAATAGCGAGCAAGACAAACGCAGTAAATATAATTAAACTCGTCATTGCTATCTTGTTTTTGAGAAATTTATTGCGGGCAATTTTCCATGGAGATAGTTGTTTTTGGTTTGATTTTACTATTACTTGATTTGTATTTAAAGAAGCTTTCACCATAATTGCCCCCTATCCTAACCTAATCCTAGGATCAACTATACCGTAGAGTAAATCCGCAATTAAGTTACCTATTAATGTTAAAAATGAAAGCAGCATGGTAATTGTCATCAACACCGCATAATCTCTTCTATTAACAGACTCAAGGAACAATAGACCGATTCCTGGATAAGTAAAAATTGTTTCAGTAATAACCGCTCCACCTATTAATGTAGCTATATCAAACCCTAAAAATGTAATTAATGGAATCATTGAGTTTCTTAAAATATGTTTATTATAAATGGATGATTCACTGGTTCCCTTTGCTCTTGCTGTTCGGACATAATCTTTCCTACTGTTCTCAATAACATCATTTCTCAAGAATTGCGTATAAGATGCTGTTCCCATTAAACCTAGAATCAATGCAGGTAATAGCACATGATGCATTCGACTCACATAGTATTCCCATGTGCCTGGCTGTAACCCTACCTCTACTGAACCGGCAAAAGGAAACCAACCTAATTGAAAAGAGAAAAAATAAATCGCTATAATTCCAGCAACGAAAGATGGAATCGCTAAACCTACATAGTTGTATCCTGCTATAAGATTGTCTCCTAAGGTGTATGGCTTTCTACCAGCATACATCCCCATAGCAAAAGCAAAGATATATGTAATTATCAGTGCAATAATTGCGAGAAAAATCGTATTTGGCATTCGGTCAATGATTAAATCGTATACAGGCATTTTATGCGCTGTTGAGTTACCAAAATCTCCTTGAACGAAATTAGTAATCCATCTCCAGTATTGAATATGTATAGGGTCATTATAGCCCAACTTTTCTCTCATATCTTCAATATATTCGGGATTCGTATTTGATGGATCAATTTCCCCCCCAAAAGGGTCCCCTGGCATAAACTTCGCCAGGGAGAAAACCACAACAGAGGTAAGGAATAGTAACGGTATCATACCTAATATTCTTCGAAGTGAATATTGCAGCATGTTCCATTTCCCCTTATCATTTAAAAGTTCGCTTGTCTAATTATTCAGTTACATACCACTCATGTGTATTTGTTTCGTTGTAACCTACAGCATTAATATGAACTCCTTGAAGGCGCTTATTAATACCATATAAATCTAGATTTTCCCATAATGGAATACCAGGAAGCTCTTCATTGATAAGTTTTTGCCATTCAACATAAACCTCTTTACGATATTCTTTGTCGAACGCTTTCTCGCTTAAACCTTCATCTAGCAACCTTTGATTATCTTCATTTACCCAACGTCCATAGTTCCACTCTGCATTATTCGCCCATAGGCCAGATGGATCCGGATCAGAGCCAGTACTCCATGAACCAAAAAATGCTTCTAACGCTTCATCATCTTTATCTTTCATATCATTGTATAAGTTAAATTCGACTAATGATCCAGTCGCTAATTCCGTTTTTACGCCAATATCATTCCATGATTGGATGATTGCTTGAGAACGACCTTCAAATGTTGCATTCCCAGCATAGTGACCAAATGAAATGGAGAATGGTTCTCCTTCAGGATCTTCTACAAAACCGTCCCCATCAACGTCTTTATAGCCGGCCTCAGCTAGTAGCTCTTTCGCTTTTTCTGGATCATACTCATATTGATTTAATTCTGACTCCTCTGCTGCAATCCAGAAAGTTGAAGGAATAACTGTGTTAGATACTGTACCTTTACCTGATAAGAACGCATCAATCATCGCTTGACGATCAAGAGCATGAATTAAGGCATGGCGTAACTCTTTGCTTTTAAATTTGTCAAAATCATCAACATTTGTACGTGTTTCTTGATCACGGTGACCAAACCTTAAACCGATATAAGAATACCCTACACCTTTTGTTTCTTCAACTGTGATATGTTCCATCGTTTCAAGTTCTTCTACTTGTGCAGGAGCAACGCCCATAATGTCAACTTCACCATTCTGCAGGGCACCATTTGCTACTGCCGGATCAATCACTTTGACTACTACTCCATCAAGTTTTGGTTCACCTTTATAGTAATCTACAAACTTCTCTAACTCTACATATTCACCAGCTTTAACAGACTTAACTTTAAATGCTCCTAGACCTACTGGTGTTTGTCTAACTTGTTCTGATTCACCAAGCTCTGCTATAGCCACTCCCTCATAATGCTTTTTAGGCATTGGATAAGACCAAAGATTTTCAAGATTATTGATTTTTACAGATTCAAATGTAATTGCAATCGTATATTTGTCAACTAACTCAATTCCTTCAATTGTCTCCGCTTTTCCATCCTTTTTTTCTTTAGCTCCTTTAATACCTTCTACATAATTAAAACGTGGGCCAGTATACTCAGGATCAGCCATTGTTTCCAATGCAAATTGGTAGTCTTCTGCTGTTAGTTCCTCACCATTATGCCATTTTACGCCCTCTTTAAATTTGAACGTATAAGTGAGCTTATCATCACTAATTTCCCAAGTGGCAAGGTCTGGTTCATATTCTAATTCGTCATTTACTGAATAAATACCATCAGTCATGAAATTCAAGATTTCGGCATCAATCGCACTGCCATAATATGCTGGCTCTAATACACCCTCTGGAGCAGATGTCACTGCTACTGTCACATTTCCACCCTCAACCGGTTCACCAGTGTTGGCTTCGTCTTTATCTCCATCTTTTTCATTCCCACTCGTTTCGTTCCCGCTATTACAAGCTGCTAGAAACATAGAGAATACGAGTAATAACGAAATTAACCAAAAAGATTTCTTTTTCATTGTTCTCCCCCTAAATGATTTTTTAGTTATATAAATGACAAGCTACGTTATGACCAGCCTTCACCTCCTTTAAAGTCGGTTTCACTTCCATGCACTCTTTCATGGCATGTGAACAGCGTGGATGAAACGGGCAACCCGTTGGAGGATTGGCCGGACTTGGTACATCACCTTCTAAGATAATTCTCTGTTTCTTCTTTCTCGGATCCGGCTCAGGTATGGCCGAAATCAAAGCTTGTGTGTATGGGTGAAGTGGTTCTGCAAAAATACTATTCTTATCAGTTACTTCAACAATTCCACCTAAATACATCACAGCAATTCGATCACTCATATGCTTAACAACACTCAAATCATGTGCAATAAATAAAAATGTTAATTGAAATTCATTTTGCAGTTCCTTTAAGAGATTCAATACTTGGGACTGTACAGATACATCAAGTGCTGATACAGGTTCATCCGCAATAATTAGCTTTGGACGTAGTGCTAATGCTCGCGCAATACCAATCCTTTGCCTTTGACCACCAGAGAATTCATGAGCATATTTATAATAAGCATCTGACGGAAGTCCGACCTTATTAAGGAGATCCATGACTTCTTCTTTTAATTCTTTCACTGATTTCCCTCTAAAATTAACGAGCGGTTCTGAGACGATGTCCCCAACCATTTGCATTGGATTAAGTGAGGCGTATGGATCTTGGAAAACCATTTGAAAATCTTTGCGAATTGCTCTTAAAGTTTTTCCTTTCAAACTTGAAATATCTTGTCCATCAAAAATAATTTTTCCATCTGTTGGATTCATAAGTTTTAAAAGCGTTCGACCTGTCGTTGATTTGCCGCAACCCGATTCTCCAACAAGTCCAAATGTTTCGCCATTATGTATTTGAAAACTAACTCCGTCTACAGCTTTGACATGTCCTACCGTTCTTTGAAAAAAACCTGCTTTAATCGGGAAATATGTTTTTAAATCTTCTACTTCTAATAACACTTCTCGCTTCTCAGCTGTGTTATTTGACATATGTATTCCTCCCATTAGTCTGATAGCTGTTCTCATATAAAAGACAAGCAGCCTCATGTCCATTTTCAACAAAACCTAATAAAGGTGTGATTTCAGTACATTCAGGCATTCTTTTTGGACAACGATCAGCAAATCTACAACCAACTTCTGGCATATCTTTAAGGGATGGTACTAAGCCGTCAATCGACCCTAATTCTTTCTCTTCTTCATCCAATTTAGGGATCGATTGTAATAATAACTGTGTATAAGGGTGTTTAGGGTTATGAAAAAGTGCATCTACATTTGTTCTTTCAACAATTTTCCCAGCATACATAACAATTACATCGTCACACATTTCAGCAACGACCCCAAGATCATGGGTAATGAGAATTATTGCCATATTATTGATTGATTGAATTTCCCTTAATAAATCTAGTATTTGGGCTTGTACTGTCACATCTAATGCAGTCGTTGGCTCATCAGCTATAAGTAACTTTGGTTGGCAGGCAATCGCAATAGCAATCATTACCCGTTGCCTCATTCCCCCTGAAAGTTGATGGGGATATTCATCAACGATATTCTCTGGCCTTGATATGCCTACTTGTCTTAAAAGATGGATGCTTTTTTCTCGCGCATCCTTTTTCGAAATCTTCTGATGATTAAAGAGAATCTCCTGTAATTGAAAACCAATTGTGAATACAGGGTTAAGTGCCGTCATTGGTTCTTGGAAAATCATTGAGATATCATTACCTCGGATGGTATTCATTTGATTAATGGAGTAATTCTCAATATTCTTACCTTCAAAAACAATTTCACCACCAGTGACTTTTCCTGTTTCCTTCGGTAATAACTGCATAATGGACATAGACATGACACTCTTTCCACAGCCTGATTCTCCCACGACACCAAGAATTTGTTTTTTCTTTACGTCAAAAGATACATTATCTACTGCGTGATAGACCTTTCCGTCTATATCAAAACCTGCTTTTAATTCTTTTACTTGTAAAATTGTGTCCAAGCTAGGACTATCTTCTTTTCCTACCATTTCAACACCTCAATCGTAATATCTTACAGTATTGTAAAATATTTAGTACTAGGATTAATTATCTGTATATTATTACAAATAGATTACGAATACAAGGAATTTTTTCAAAAATCTATCTTTTGATAATATTATAAATAGTATGGAGTGGTCATGAAATAGTTCTTACATCCTGTTACTTGTATGTTAATATAAGGAAAAAATACTATTTTACTTACTTTGACAATTTCCTTATTTCCTTTACATGTTTTCTCACCTACTCTATTCTTTTTCCCACTGAGGCAAAAATAACTTCGAAGGAATAACCATGCTTTCTTTAAGCTTGATTTTCTTTTCATTGTCATACATTGAGACAATTTCATAGCCAATGGAATAGCCAAGCATTTTTGGATATTTCCCCTCACCGAATAGAATTTGGTCATGTAATTCATTGTCTCTCTTTATGTCTATATTGTTTTTTACATATTTATGCCAATAGTATCGTATTCTTTCTCTATCATGTTCTGTGCACCACTTTGAACGATACGATTTTCCACAACTCTTCTCCACTGCCCATTCTGCTAATCCTTCTAATACTATGCTATCCAATAGTGTATACTCAGCCATTTCTTTTTTTAATCTTTTCATTCTGCAGATATGATGGTATTCATGAACAAATAATGCTTCTAACTCTTTCTCATCTTCTAATGGAGCGAGAAATAAAAACATCTTGTCAGGGAATGACAAGCCAGACTTCACATAAGATGTTCTAAAGAATAATCCGCCTTGTGCAATTGGAAATAAGTAAATTGGGACATCTGGCCCTTTCCAGTTTTTTCTATACTTATTTAATAACAATTCAACCTTTTCCCATGTTCTATTTTCTTTTAACTGTTTGAATTGTTCTTTATTCCTTCTATTTGGTGAATACATGCCAAAGGAGGATAAGAATTGGTATAACCTTTGTGGCTCGTTTTCATGGAATGAATCTAACAATGGTTCAATTAACTTTTCTGGATCAGTAAAATGCTGATTTAACCATTCATCTGTTCTAATTACCGGCATATGTTTCTCTCCCATCAAATGTTGTTGTTTATTTTATGGAAGAGACAAATAATCGGTTCAAAAGAAAACCATAAAAATATAAAAAACACGGACAAATTCCGCCATGTAACAAAGCAGAACTTATCCGTGTTTCATTTTATTATTGATATTTTTTGAAGACGATTGTTGCGTTATGACCACCAAAGCCTAATGAGTTACTCATAACAGCTCCAATAGTTTTTTCTCTTGATACATTAGGTACATAATCTAAGTCACAATCTGGATCTTTTGTATTGTAATTAATCGTTGGTGGCAACGTACTATCTCTTAACGCTAAGATAGAGAAAATCGCCTCAACGCCTCCGGCAGCACCTAGAAGGTGACCTGTCATAGATTTGGTTGAACTAATGGCTAAATGATAAGCATGTTCACCAAAAACACTTTTCACTGCAACAGTTTCATATTTATCGTTATAATCTGTGCTCGTACCATGAGCATTAATATAATCGATTTGTTCAGGAGTGAGTCCCGCATCGTCAAGTGCCATTTTCATTGCACGCGCACCGCCTTCCCCCTCTGGTGCAGGTGCGGTAATATGATAGGCATCTCCAGTAGAACCATACCCAACAATTTCAGCATAAATATTGGCACCGCGAGCTAGTGCATGTTCTAATTCTTCAAGAATGAGAATACCTGCACCTTCTCCGATAACAAATCCATCTCTATCTTTATCAAATGGACGACTTGCTGTAGCTGGATCTGGATTGGTAGATAGCGCTGTGTTAGCACAGAATCCTGCAACAGACATTCTCGTAATTGGTGCTTCTGCTCCTCCTGTTACCATGACATCAGCATCACCACGCTGAATGACTTTAAAAGCATCACCGATTGAATTCGTTCCAGTTGCACAAGCGGTTACTGTACAAGAATTCACTCCCTTTGCACCTAATGTGATTGATACTTGCCCTGCAGCCATATCCGGTATCATCATTGGTACAAAGAATGGACTCACTCGGCGGTAGCCTCTGTTTAAAAAGGTTTCAAATTGATTCTCGAATGTTTCCATTCCACCGATTCCTGATCCTACCCAAACGCCAACACGATGCGCGTTTTCATCATTTATCGTCAAATTAGCATCTTTCACTGCCATGATTGAAGAAGCCACTGCATAATGAGTAAAGCGATCCATCTTTCTTGCATCTTTCTTCTCTAAATACTCATGAATATCAAAATCCTTCACTTCCGCAGCTACTTTAGCAGGATATTCATCAGCATTTAATCTTGTTAGCGGTCCTACTCCAGATTTTCCAGCTTTAATATTACTCCACGACTGTTCTACATTATTTCCAACCGGTGTTACTGCTCCAAGTCCTGTTACAACGACACGTTTTTTTTCCACTATTATGTCACTCCTTTTATATCAATAAAACCTATTATATTTATACTTATTTTCCCCATTTTAAAGCGATGGCTCCCCATGTTAATCCGCCACCAAATCCGACCATTACGATAATATCATCATCTTTAATTTTCCCAGCTTCTATCTCCTCAATCATAGCAATTGGTATAGAAGATGCTGATGTATTACCATATTTATCAATTGTTTTTGACATTTTTTCAATTGGTAACTCTAAACGTTGTCTAGAAGCTTCCATGATACGAATATTTGCTTGATGAGGGATAAGAAAATCTACATCCTCTTTTGTTAAACCTGCTTTTTCTAATACATTAATACAACTTTCACCCATTTGTCTAACAGCAAACTTATAAACTTCTCTACCATTCATCACAATGTACTTATCTTGATAGAGATGCTTCGCTCCACTCCCATCTGCTCCTAGTTCAAATGATAAAATGCCTCTTCCTTCAGATACAGGGGCAATGACAGCAGCACCCGCACCATCTCCAAAAAGGACAGCTGTATTACGATCAGACCAATCGGTTACTTTAGACAGCTTTTCAACGCCTACCACTAGTACATTCTGATACGTTTTCGTTTCAATAAATTGTTTCGCTGTAATCACACCGTACATAAAACCAGCACAAGCTGCACTTACATCCATAGCTGCTGCTTTCTTTGCCCCTAACTTTTCCTGCAATAAACAAGCAACACTTGGAAATGGCTGATCTGGTGTGACAGTTGAGACAATAATTAAATCGATATCTTCAGGAGACAAGTCTGCATCCTGTAATGCTTTTTTTGCAGCAGCGAATGCCATATCAGAAGTATCTGTATCGTCATCGGCAATCCGCCTTTGTTCGATACCTGTTCTCGTGCGGATCCATTCATCTGAAGTATCCATTATTTTTTCTAAATCAGCATTCGTTACTATTTTTTCGGGCAAGTATCTACCTAAGCCAACAATTCCAGCATTCATCTTTCCCACTCCCTTTTTCTTTTCCACTTTGTCGTTATAAGAAATTCAACCTTTTTGTTTACGAGAAATAAAATTTAATATCAATTATTAGTACTTGGTACTAATTTTATCAAATAAGCAGGTATAGTTTCAATATTTTTCTTCATAATTATTATTTTCGTCCAACCTTTTCTTTTATTCACCCATATATTATAAGGAATAACCTATACAATAGAAGATCAAAAGGAGGATTGCTTATATGAGTGAAGAACCGTTTTTTAATCAATTTATGTTTGGTAATAGAGATGCTCGTCAAAGTGAAGATTGGATTCTCGGAAGAAAACATCAGCAGGAGGAGGAAAAATCACCTTCTATTTTGAATACAATCGAACAATTAGATTTAGGGGAATTAATGGTCAATATGTCTCAATTAATGGATTCTGCAGAGGAATTAAAACCACTTTTAAAACATGCTGCTCCAATCGTTGAAGTCTTTATGAATAAAAAAAGCTAACGGCGATCCCACGCCGCTAGCTTTTTTCTTATTCATGCTCTTTTTGTGCATCTGCTTTCCCTAATTCATAAGCTTCATTCATCACTTGTGTAAACATCGTCATAAACGGTTGAATCATTTCCATTGATAAATTTACACCTGACTTTTCTAGTACCGCTTTTGCTTCAGGTAGATATTTCATCGCGATTTGCATAAATTCCATTGTTTTATCATTTGACATTCTGTGATCCTCCTATGATGGTTCTTTCGGTAAATTACCTGTTTCTTTATATTTTTTTACTGCTGCATTTAATTGTTGAATAAAGGTTGGAGATAATTCTGGACTATACGCACCTAATGAAATGACATCATCTTGAAAGTCAAAAGAAAGGTTCCCAGACTGCAGTTCTCCATTATGAAATTGTTCTGCTACTATTTCATACAAATGGTCAACATGTTGAATTGTACTTGTTAATACTGCTGATTTTCCTAAATGGGATTGGTCAGAAACATAACCAATGGCATATAAACCATGCTCTTTTACTTTTTCAATGACAGGGACATTATATCCATCACCTGCTGGATAAACGACATCTGCTTTTTCTATGACCAACTTGTCCATTAACCCCGCAGCCTTATGGGCATCATCCCAATTTTCAACATAATGTATTTTAACATTTGCTTCATCATTTTGAAAGTTCACACCATCAATAAAACCTTTTACTTCTGGCTGCCATTCAAATGCCGCAATAATACCAACAATATTAGTAGATGTCATCTCACCAGCCACCATACCTCCGAAAAAGCCCATTGCATATCCTTCAAAATTTAAACTTGTCGTATTTTCATTTTGTGCGTCCCCGTTAAAGCTTATAAACTGAATGTCTGGATATTGTGCTGATATTTGATTAAAGTACTCTGCATATTCATTTCCATGTCCAAAAATTAAATTGACCCCTTTTTTTGAAAATTCCTTTACCGCTCTTTCGACAACGAGTTGTGAGTTCATTCCTTCTTTATAATACACATCAATATCATAAGTAGACTGTATCTTGAGTAGGCCTTTATACCCTTTCGTACCCCACACTTGATCATTAATGGTATCCGGCACTAATAAGCCAGCCTTTTGCAGCTGACCCCCAGAAAATACCTGTCCACATGACGATAATAGAAGAAGGCATAGAACCAAACTCCCCCACTTAATTAAAGCTCTCTTCATTTCTATATCTTTCGCCCCTTTATGTTAGTTGATTTTTTCTTTCGAAAAGACCAACTAACATCATTCTAACCTTTTATCCTAGTGATTGAAAAGGTTTTTCCGATGAAAGTACTTTTATATTTATGGGAGAATATCCACATGTCTTTTCTGTTGACTAAGCGCTTTTTCCACCGATAGATGGTTATTAATATGAATTGTTTGAGGTTCGTCTCTTAAACTGTTATCTTCTTTTACAGTATGACTTCCAAGATTAATTTGTAAATAATCTACACATTGCTGCCAATGGTTTTCAATTCCACTGCTAATTATTTTTTCTCCACTCTTATTGTTTGATAAAAAATCATGCAATAAACAGGTGATGGCTTCGTCAATATAAACAGCATCAGCTCGCCATTCCTTTTCACTGACACTTTTATTGTGGTTATTATGCATTAGCTTTTGTTGAAAAAGCATTTCTTCCGGTTGAAACGGTCCATATACTGTTGGTAAGTAATAGATATGAGCATGAGAAAAGGTCTTTTGCACCCATTTTTTTGAATGACCTGTATACAACCATTGAATGGGCAAAGTAATCACACATTTTCGCTTTTCAAAAGAAATTTTATCTAAGATAGGAACTAAAAACCTCTCCATATTTATATCTTTAATATATAAACTGTAACCATCAATAAAAACAGTGGCCTCATCTTCGAGCAAAGTGTTTAAACTATCTATATCCACTTCAGTTAAGTTCGCATTTCTCCCAACGGATAATTGTTTTTCTAAAGCATCATCTGCCTTCAATGAATTGAGCAGTAAAACCTCTGTCCCTTCTTCTAACAACCCTTTACACGTAGCAAAACCTACAAAACTATAACCATCAATTACAACTGCTTGCTTCATACCCCAGCCTCCAGTCGTCTGTTTTATTGTATACTATGCGGAATTATCTTTATATATCATCGAAATCTCTCACTCAAATATGACTTATAACAAACTAGCAAGTTTTACATAACAAAAAAATTGTCTGAGGGATTTTTTCCTCAGACTTATAATATCGTCTCATTTTCGTTGAGAAATCGAATAATATGGTAGCTTAAACTATGCCTTTTCTCTGGTAATAAATAATTGATTGAGACTTGTTGATTGTTTTCTGACCATTTCACTGATAAGTCTTTTAAATGATGAGATTGTTTATATGCACGACTACTTGAGAGGATATGAATGATTTTTACTGGGAGGTCTACTTGAAGGAATTGTTCTTCATTTATTGCGATGGATTCATCTATCTCTTTAATATTACTCACAAGTGCAGCCTCAACTTCTTTCTTTAATTTTTTATAGAAAAATTTATGTTCTTTTTCTTGTTCCAAATGTGTTTTTAATGAAAAGATGGGATTGATAAACGTAATCGACCGTATATTCTCATTCATTTCATTCATTAATGCACCAGCGACAAGTGCGCCCATACCTTCAGCAATAATATGGATTCTTTCATTAATAATTTCATGTCTAATCGTATGGGCATACAATCTTTTTGCCATTTCAATGGCTTTACGACTTCCCCAATTTCGCCCATATAGATTCGAATAAAAGATAGTATAACCATCTCTTCTTAAGGCTGATATGAGAGATGATTTCCCTTCATTTTGTGTCCAGAAGCTTTGTTTCTCATCAACAAAATGGCGTTCATCCCCAATGATAAGAATACCGAAACCACTTGGCTTTTCTGGGTAATGAATCATATTCCATTCTGTATGCAGTTGAAAGTTTCGGCTATCCATTTTATTAACCCCTTTACTGTTGTTCATACTAATGTATGATTGTACAGGTAATTTGAATAGGATATTTGCCTAGCTTTTAATGAATTAGTTCAAACGCTTGATTCCAACTGTTATTCACATTTTAGACATAATCCTATGAAAAAAAATCAGTGAATCACGTTTATAATCCAACCATTGTATGATACTATTAAATAGACTGACATACGTATGAGGTGAGTAAAAATGCAATACATTTGGACGTTCATTTGGACATTCTTACTTATGAATATGGTTACTTATGTAGTAAGCAACATGAATGGTGTAAGTTATGATTTACAAACAGCAACCGTCCTTTCGGTTGTAGTAAGTATTCTTCTTTACATTCTTGCTGCTGTCATTCCTGCAGCACCAGAAGAGAAGGAAGGACTACATTAAGAATGGCAACAAAAGTCATCCAATATGGATGACTTTTGTTTTTTTACTTTCGTTAATATATCCAGTTTATGCTATTTTCTACTGGTTCATGATTGTTTTATGATGAGTTTTGTACTGTCACTAGAGATAGCTACATGTGATTTCGCTTGGATATTTCCCGCAATCATTTCTTTTGCTAATACTGTTTCAATTTCTCTTTGCATGTAACGCTTCAATGGTCTTGCACCGTATATGGGATCAAAAGCCGTTTCTGCAATAAAAGCCTTTGCCTTATCATCTATCGTTAAGTTAATTTGTTGATGAGTTAACCTTTGTTGTAGTTCATGGATTAGTTTTTCAACAATTCCTTTCATCTCTTCTTTACCTAAAGGATGAAATAAAATAACCTCATCTACTCTATTTAAAAACTCTGGCCGGAAATGCGATCGTAACATTTCTAATACTTTATTCCGAGTTTCTTCTATCATACTACCCTTCTCTTTCGCTTCATCGCGTTCAAGCAAAATATGAGATCCTATATTTGATGTCATTATGATGACGGTATTCTTAAAATCAACTGTTCGACCTTGAGAATCAGTAACCCTTCCGTCATCCAACATTTGTAAAAGAATATTGAACACTTCAGGATGTGCTTTCTCTATTTCGTCTAGTAATAGGACGGCATACGGATTCCTGCGAACCGCTTCTGTTAATTGTCCACCTTCTTCATACCCAACATACCCTGGTGGTGCACCAACTAGTCTTGATACCGCATGTTTTTCCATATACTCTGACATATCAATTCTAATGATATGTTCCTCACTATCAAATAAAGATTCCGCTAAAGCCTTTGCCAACTCTGTTTTTCCAACTCCTGTAGGACCTAAGAAAATAAAAGAACCAATCGGCCGTTTCGGGTCTTTTATGCCTGCTCTTGCTCGTAAGACCGCATCTGAGACAAGTGTGACGGCATCATTTTGACCGATGACCCTTTTTTGTAGAATCGACTCTAATCGCAATAACTTCTCCCGTTCACTTTCAACTAATTTAGAGACAGGTATACCAGTCCATCTCGATACAATATCAGAAATTTCTTCTTCGGTTACCTCTTCACGTAATAAACGGTTCTCATTTTCTTTATTATTCGCCTCTTCTTCTAATTGTTGTAACTCTTTTTCACATGCAGGGATTTTCCCATGTCTTAACTCTGCTGCCTTATTAAGGTCATACTTATTCTCAGCTTCCTCTAGCTCTCTTTTCAAAATTTCTAACTGCTCTCGTTTTGATTGTATCGATTGTATCGCAGCCTTTTCTGTTAACCATTTCGCTCTCATTTCTTTCGCTTGTTCCTTAAAGTTAGTAAGTTCTTCTCTTAGTTTCTCTAACCTACCTTGACTGATTTCATCAGACTCTTTTAGCAGAGCGGCCTCTTCAATTTCAAGCAACATTACCTTTCTTGTTACTTCGTCCAGCTCCGTAGGCATAGAGTCAATCTCTGTCCGGATCATTGCACATGCCTCATCAATTAAATCAATCGCTTTATCTGGTAAAAAACGATCTGTAATATAACGATCAGATAAAGTAGCTGCTGCAACAATAGCCCTGTCATGAATATTAACCCCATGATGAATTTCAAATCTCTCTTTTAAACCTCTTAAAATAGAGATAGAATCTTCTACATCAGGTTCTTTTATTAATACTTGTTGAAACCTTCTCTCTAATGCCGGATCTTTTTCAATATACTTTCTATGTTCATCCAATGTTGTTGCGCCAATACAATGTAGCTCACCTCGGGCAAGCATCGGCTTCAACATATTACCAGCGTCCATCGCACCTTCTGTTTTACCAGCTCCAACGATTGTATGTATCTCATCTATAAACAGAAGAATACGACCATCACTCTTTTTAATCTCTGCTAACACTGCTTTTAAGCGTTCCTCAAATTCACCTCTAAATTTAGCACCAGCAATTAACGCACTCATATCTAATGAGAAAATCGTCTTATCTTTCAGTCCCTCTGGTACATCTTTTCTAACAATTCTCTGTGCTAATCCCTCAACAATTGCTGTTTTACCAACACCTGGCTCCCCGATGAGGACAGGATTATTTTTCGTTTTCCTTGAAAGTATGCGAATTACATTACGTATTTCTTGATCTCTGCCAATGACAGGATCTAATTTCCCTGTTTTCACTTCTTCCACTAAATCTCTACCATATTTATGAAGTACTTCATAAGTACCTTCTGGGTTTTGTGATGTCACCTTTTGATTCCCCCTGATCTCTTCAATTGCTTGTTTGATATCCTTCTTTTTCATTAAAAAGAGGTCTGTAACATTCGTCTTTGCCACAATCACTGCCCATAAAACATGTTCAATGGATATATAATTGTCCCGCCATTGCAATCTTAATTCTTCTGCTTTTGACAAGGTTTTTCTTAAATCATTAGTAAGATAAAAAGAATTTAAATCCGCACCACTTCCACTAACCCTGGGTTTTCTTTCTAATAAATGTTGCAATGATTGTTTCACATTTTCAATTGTAAAATCACTTCGTCTTAAAATATTTGTAAAAAGATGATCCTCCTGCAAGAAGGAAAGGAATAGGTGCACCGTATCCACCTCTTGGTGACCTTTATTTGTCGCCATCCTTTTGGCAGTCATTAAACCTTCTTGCAAAGAGGTTGTCATTTGATTAATATCCAATCGCAAGTCACACTCCTGACCTTTTTTGACCTTTGTTTTATTATAAAATTATTTCCTACCATATGTAAAGCCATCCACATTTTGGGATGGCATCTGATCGGTTTCATTATTATGGTTTTCTTTGATAAGTCCATAATCGATTATGGTTTGAGTTTTCAGGAAATCGATCACCCGCACGAAGACTTACCACTTGTGGGTTATTCACATTACTGCCAGTTTCTCCAATTTCAATATATTTACCATTATTCGGCGCTTTCTGCCCTGCTCTAAATTGTCGATTTTGTCCCAAAATGAGCACCTCCTTCAAACTTACACTTTTATTATTTCCGCGAGAAGGAGGAATCATAAAGGAAATTGTAGGTATTGTGTTTTACTCAAATCAGATTGCAAGCCTAGCTTTGGCGCTTTTATTGTTGGGTGTACTTTTTAAATCACTCTTACTCCGCAGCTATCTTTGCCCATTTTTCCTCTCAATGGAAGAGCTATACCTTTTTGCTCACCTCAAACTGCCTAAATTCTCCTCTAATGATAAAAAGCACGAACCATTCTAGGAACAGAATAATTCATGCTTCAGGAAACTTATAGTAATTCAGTTAATAAGGCTTTTTGTGCGTGAAGGCGATTGCCTGCTTGTTGGAAAACAGCGGAGTGATCACCGTCAATAACAGACGCCGAGACTTCTTCCCCACGGTGTGCGGGCAAACAGTGAAGGAATAAATAATCTTCTTTTGCACAGGCTACTAGTGACTCGTTCACTTGATAATCATGAAAGACTTGTAAACGCATTTCATTTTCTTCTTCTTGACCCATACTCGTCCAGACGTCTGTATAGATGACATCAGCGTCATCAACCGCCTTTTTCACATCGTTTTCGACGAGAATTTTACTACCTGTCACTTCAGCAAATCCTTGTGCTAAAGCAACCACTTTTTCATCTGGTTCGTAGCCTTTGGGACATGCAATCGTCATATGCATGCCAACTTTTGCTGCTGCAATCATTAATGAGTGAGCTACATTATTGCCATCTCCTACATAAACACAACTGATACCTGCTAATTGTCCTTTTACTTCTTTAATCGTTAACAAGTCTGCTAGTGCTTGACAAGGATGATATTGGTCCGTTAACCCATTAATCACTGGAATAGTAGCATGTGTTGCAAGTTCTTCTATAATATCATGAGAAAATGTACGAATCATAATACCATCAACATAATTAGATAATACTTTTGCTGTATCTGCAATCGTTTCTCCTCTACCGATTTGCATATCATTACTATTTAAATATAGGGCATGACCGCCAAGTTGTAACATACCCGCTTCAAAGGAAACCCTTGTACGTGTAGATGACTTTTCAAAAATCATTCCCAATATTTTGCCCTTCAATGGCTCTTCGGCTTGATGATCCGTTTGCTTCATTTCATATGCCTTTTCGACAAGACCAATGATTTCTTCAGAAGAATAATCAGCTAATGTTAGCATATCCTGTCCTTGTATATCTAACTTTTTACCACATACAGTCGATGTTGTAATCATGATATCGTCACTTCCTTTACATTGTCTTTTTGCCAATCCTCAATTGCTACTGCTTGCCAATCCTTTTCGGTTAAAGCAAGTAAATAGGCCTCAAGCGACTCTAATTCACTAAAAGTGTGTAGTCTGTTTTTAACCGCCCATTCCCGCATACGTTGGTTTTCATCACCAGTGAACGGATTGTAAAGTGCAACAGTTGTTTCATCTAATTCGGCACCTTGAGCATCTAGCAATTTGGTATTTGACTCTTTTGCCAATTTCCTAATTACATCTGTTAATTCACCACTATACAAAACGGACCGTTCTTTATCTCCATGTAATTGGAACACTTTCTTTAAAGCTTGTGGTAAAGTCGCTGCTAACGCAATTCCTTCCCCAGTTGACTTCATTTCTGGTCCTACTTTAGCATCAAGACCTTTTAGTGCATAGTTAGAGAAAACCGGATATTTGACAGTAACAAATGTTTGCTTCGTATCTTCTGGAAGTTGGTCTTTTTCGAAAAATTGCTTTCCTAATAATACTTTCGTTGCCTCTTGAACCAATGGAATAGCAGTCACTTTACTTACAATTGGCACCGTTCGACTTGCCCTCGGGTTTACTTCAAGTAAGTAAACTTTGTTATCATCAATAATATATTGGATGTTCATTAAACCTTTATATCCAAGCTTTTTAACCATCAATTGTCCATACTTAATCATAAGATTTTGTACTTCTTTCGATAAGCTTTGTGGCGGTAAGACTGACATACTATCACCAGAATGAACCCCGGTCCTTTCAATATGCTCCATAACTGCCGGGATGAGAACATGCTCTCCGTCTGCGGCTAAGTCAAGCTCCGCCTCTTTCGCCTGTAAAAATTGATCTACAAGTACAGGGAATGGAATATCCTTCTTTTTATAAACTTGAAACGCTTCATCATTATAAATGGTTTCCATTCCCATCCCACCGATTACATAAGATGGTCTAATCAATACAGGATAGCCGATTTGGTTTACATATTGTTCGAGTTCAACTTCATTTTCTGCCACGTATCCTTGAATATGTGGGATTTCAAGTTCATCTAATAATTGATAAAATAATTCTCTATCTTCAAGGGTATCAATAGTTTTCGAATCAGTACCGAGTAATTTTACCCCGTAATCCTCTAGCTGATTAGCTAAGTTAAGCGCTGTTTGTCCCCCTACTTGAACAATGACTTCATTCACTTGTTCCGCTTCAATTACATTCATCACGTCTTCAATGATTAATGGTTCAAAATAAAGACGATCTGCTGTCGTAAAATCTGTGCTGACTGTTTCTGGATTATTATTAATCATAATCGTTTCAATACCTTCATCTTTTAAAGCAAAGACACTTTGTACAGAACAATAATCAAATTCAATTCCCTGGCCAATTCGTATCGGACCACTACCAATGATTAAAACTTTTCTTTTATCGCTCGGTATTTGTTCATTTTCTCCAAAATAGCTAGAGTAAAAATAATTGGAAGACGCAGCGAATTCGGCGGCACATGTATCAACCATTTTATAAGATGGGATTATCCCCATTTCTTTTCTTTTATGACGAACAGCTTTTTCATCGACCTGCCACACTGAAGCAAGGTAGGCATCACCAAAGCCCTTTTCTTTGATCAGTTGCATCATTTCTGGCTCAATATTTTCGAGTGAAGCTTGTGCAATCTCTTTTTCTAATGAGATTAAACGTTGGAAAGCTGACAGATAAAAATAATCAATTTTAGTGATGTTTTTTATCTCTTCAGCGCTTACCCCACGTCTCATTAACTCTAATATAATGAAGAATCTTTCATCTGTTTGGCCAGCTAACTCCTTCAGTAACGTCTCTTTTGTATCTTTTTTGATCCGAGGATAGTGAAGATCAAGTCCTTTTCCTTCAAGGGAATGAACCGCTTTGATCAGCGCTCTCTCCAAGTTTCTATCAATCCCCATTACTTCTCCTGTTGCTTTCATTTGCGTGCCTAATTTGCGATCAGCATCAGAGAACTTATCAAACGCCCATTTTGGAAATTTGACAATGCAATAGTCTAGTGCCGGTTCAAAACTAGCAAAAGTATCACCAGTAACTGGGTTAATAATTTCAGAAAGATGATAGCCTACAGCCAACTTTGCTGCCATTCTTGCAATCGGATATCCAGTTGCTTTAGAAGCAAGAGCAGAAGATCGACTAACACGAGGATTCACCTCAATCAGGTAGTAATTTTTACTTTCTGGGTCTAGAGCAAATTGAATATTGCATCCACCAATGATGCCTAACTCAGAAATAATTTTGACAGAAGCACTACGAAGCATTTGGTACTCTACATCGCTTAATGTCTGACTCGGGGCAACAACAATACTATCTCCTGTATGTACACCTACTGGATCAATGTTCTCCATATTACAAATGGTGATACAAGTATTGTTGCTGTCGCGCATCACTTCATATTCTACCTCTTTAAACCCAGCAATACTTCTCTCTACTAGCACTTGCGTAATCGTACTTTCTTTTAGGCCACTCTTAACGAAATGCTTTAATTCATTCATATCTGTTGCAATACCGCCACCTGTTCCACCTAGGGTATAAGCAGGTCGGATAATGATAGGGAAACCAATCTTTTCAGCAAACGCAACCGCTTCTTCCACATGATGAACGATTTCACTTTCTGGAACTGGTTCATTTAGGTCATTCATTAATTGGCGAAATGCTTCCCGGTCTTCACCTTTTTTTATTGCTTCGATACTGCTACCTAAAAGTTTCACCTCATATTTATCTAATACGCCTGCTTCACTTAGTTGAAAGGTTAAATTTAGACCTGTTTGACCACCTAAAGTTCCTAATAAGCCATCTGGTTTTTCTTTTTGAATGATTTTTTCAATACTATTTACTGTTAATGGTTCAAAGTAAATCTTATCTGCAAATGCGTGATCTGACATAATTGTTGCAGGGTTATTATTTACTAATATTACCTTATAGCCTTCTTCTTTAAGCGCCGCGCATGCTTGCGTGCCTGCGTAGTCAAATTCTGCTGCTTGCCCAATCACGATTGGTCCCGATCCGATGACCAGGATAGATTGGATACTGTTGTCTTTAGGCATATGCGATAACGCTCCCTTTCTTCTCTTCAATCGTTTGAATAAATTCTAAAAATAAATAATGCGTATCTGTTGGTCCAGGATTAGCTTCAGGGTGAAATTGTACCGTCTCAATCGGATAAATTTCATGAGTAAGACCCTCAACAGATTGATCATGCAAATTAATGAACCTTGTTTTAAACCCAGTTGTTTCTAAACTTACTGTATCAACAACATAGCTATGGTTTTGTGAAGACATCATGACACGTCCTGTTTTCAGATCACTAATAGGGTGATTCGCCCCTCTGTGTCCAAAAGATAACTTTGTTGTGTTCCCCCCAAGTGCAAGTGCTGCTAACTGATGTCCTAAACAAATCCCTAAAGTAGGGTAGCTCGTAATTACTTTTTTAAGTTCAGGTAAGACATTTTGAAGCGTTTTCGGATCTCCAGGACCATTGGACAGTAGGATACCATCAGGATTTAACTTAGCAACTTCATTGAATGTTGTAGAAAATGGCACAGTGGTCACTTTACAATTTTGCTGTAATAAGCTATTAAGTATTGATTTCTTATAGCCAAAATCATAAAGAACAACATGTTTATCACCTTCACCATATGTGTGCATCTGAGGATTAGAAACCAATTCAACCTTATGATCCTCTTGTTTACTCCATGTTGTTTCTTTTACAGAATGAGTTGACATAGTTGCTGGCATGGAACCAACTGCCCGAATTTTTTTCACAATTGACCTTGTATCCATATGCCCTAGCACAGGAATATTCCATTTATGCAAATACTCCTTCAGTGTATAGGAAGATTGATAATGTGAAGGTTCATTAGTCCCCTCATAAACAATCACTCCAGCTACATGTGGCTTCTTACTCTCAAAGTCTGATTCATTCACGCCATAATTCCCAATTAAAGGATAAGTGAAAACGATAATCTGATCTTTATAGGATGGATCTGTTAGCACTTCTTGATAACCTGTCATTCCTGTAAAGAAAACAATTTCTCCTGCAACCTCATTTTGTGGTGGCGTATTTAGCCATTCCCCTTTATAACAATGACCGCTTTTTAAATGTAGATACCCTTCCATCTTTAACACCTCGTGAACTTCTGTATATTCATTAAACAAAATTAATTTTTATGCATTTTTAGTTTTAAAAATGCAGCCATATTTCAGGCTGTCTGAACTGGAACTATATTCTTTTTTAGTATAGCGACTGCTTGATTGATCTCTTCTACTGTTACTGTTAACGGTGGTAATAATCTCAAGACATTTTCACCCGCCGATAACGTAAGCAAGCCATCATTTCTTAAGAATTGCAATAAAGATGCCGTATTTGTATTCATCTCTATACCAATCATTAATCCTAATGAACGAATAGCAGTTACCTCTTCTATATTGTATAGCGATTTCTTCAACTGTTCAAGTAAATATTCTGCTTTTTCATTCACTTCTGACAAAAAATCCTCATTGAAGACTATCTCCATTGTAGCGATTGCTGAGGCAATACTTAATGGATTTCCTCCAAATGTGGAACCATGGCTACCTGGACCAAAGTATTCCTTTAAATTTTCTTTGCCTATGATAGCACCGATTGGTAGCCCACTTCCAAGCCCTTTTGCACAGGTAATTATGTCTGGTTGTAGGTCATAATGTTGAAAGGCAAATGGTTTACCTGTTCTACCAATGCCTGTTTGAATTTCATCAATAATTAGCAATGCTTGGTATTCATGACATAATTGTTGCAATTCTTCTAAAAAGGCTGAATCTGCAAGATGAATACCACCCTCACCTTGAACCACTTCCACCATCACGGCCGCTGTTTCATTATCTATTAATGATTTCACCGACTCGATATCATTAAAAGTAGCATACGAAAATGTTGGCAGCATACTCCCAAACCCTTGTTTTACTTTATCCTGACCTGTTGCACCCATCGTAGCAATTGTTCGACCGTGAAAAGATTTATTAAAAGTTATGATTTTATCTTTACCTGTAGCTTTTTTGGCTAATTTAATTGCCCCTTCATTTGCCTCTGCTCCGCTATTTGCAAAGAATGTATAAGCTAAACCAGATGCATGAGCTAACTTTTCTGCTGCCACTGCTTGTTGTTCTTGTGTAAATAGATTGGATACATGCCAAAACTTATTTAATTGCTTTGTGATCGCTGCTTGGACTGAATCGGGACGATGACCTAAGTTAGTGACACCAATTCCGGAGGTGAAATCTAAATATTCTTTCCCGTTTTTATCTATTAGTTTTGTGCCTTTTGCATCTGCTGGTTCTACTTCCCAGCGAGCATATGTGGGGAATAAACGATTCATTATTGTACCACCTCTACTTGTTTTTTTGTCATTTTTGTCCCTATCCAAGCTTCTCCATTAAAAAAGTTGTGCTTCCCAGAAGCAATCATTACACTAGCAAGCCCTTGTTCTAACACCGCCACTGCAGAGTTTACCTTTGGTATCATCCCGCCCGATATCTCACCACTGTCAATATGCTGTTTTATTTCTTCTGTATCTAAATGCTCTACGAGTTGTTTATCAATTAATACACCTTCAACATCGGTGACGAATATACACATTTCCGCTTCAATTGCTTTTGCTACAGATGCAGCAGCAAAATCTGCATTGATGTTTAACTTCTTGCCACTTTCTGTTGTAGCAATAGGTGTTACAACAGGTATATAGCCTTTATTAAGAATTACTTCTAATAACTCCGCTTTCACTTTGGTAATTTCTCCTACTAACCCAAGCTCTGTTTCATTAATAAAATCAGCTTGTAGGAAACCGTGGTCACTTCCATTCAAACCAACTGCTTTAAAACCATTACTATCAAGCAATGTTGCTAACTTCCTGTTGGCTACACCTGATAACACCATTTCAACAATCTTCATAGTCTCTGGCGTTGTTTTTCTTAAACCATTGATAAATTGTGATTCTACCTTGTGTATTTGCAGCATTTTGTTTATTTCAGGACCACCACCGTGAACAAAAATAAGTTGGTAACCATTCTTCTGTAAATGATGTAAACTTTCAAAGAACGCAGGTGATAGCTGATCCATCACGCTTCCCCCACATTTTATTACAATACGCTTCATTGTCTATTCCTCCTTAGGAACGATAACTTGCATTTATTTTCACGTAATCATACGACAAATCGCATCCCCAAGCTTTTGCTAAGCATTCGCCAATATGTAGATCAACGTGAATTTCCACCATTTCACCAAGTAAATATGCCTTCGCTTCTTCTTCAGAAAAGGAAACGGGAGTACTCTCTTTTAACATTTGAATGGGGCCTATAGAAATATCTACATTATTCGGATCAACCTGTACTTGACTTTGCCCTAGCGCACCAATTATTCGTCCCCAATTAGCGTCTGCTCCGTGAATAGCTGTCTTCACTAAATTAGAACCAACAATTTGTTTAGCCGCTTTTTGTGCCTCTTCGTTTGTAATGGCACCCTTGACTATTACTTCAACAAGTTTGGTAGCACCTTCGCCGTCTCTAGCAATTGATTTTGCCAACTCTTCACATGTTTGTTTTAACAACGCTATGAAAATGGGCCAATCTTTATGAGCTGGACTCAATATTCCCGTTTCGCTCATCCCATTTGCCATAACAAGGACCATATCATTTGTAGATGTATCTCCATCTACTGTAATCTGGTTAAATGTCTCGTTTGTGATTTCTTTAAGTGCCATCTGTAGATCACTGGGACTTACCTGCGCATCCGTTGTCACAAAACCAAGCATTGTTGCCATATTAGGGTGGATCATTCCTGACCCTTTTGCTGCACCTGCCATATGAATCGTCCCACCTGCTATTTCAGCTGAGTAGCAAGTCTGCTTATCAATTAAATCAGTTGTTAAAATTGCTGTAGCAAAACTATTAGCATGTTCTTTTGTTGCTTGTGGTTGGATGGATTTTATCCCTTGGTCGATTTTTTCCATATCTAAAAATTCGCCAATGACTCCAGTAGATGCAACTCCGACTAAGTGCTCAGTCAAATTTAATTGCTCTGCAGTCAGCTTTCTCATCTTATAAGCGTCTTCAAGCCCTTGCTTTCCTGTACAAGCATTTGCACAAGCACTATTTACGACAATCGCTTGAAGCTTACCTTTAGCGGCAATACTTTCTTGGGTTACTAATAAAGGAGCTGCTTTAAAGGAACTTGTTGTATAAACACCTGCACTACTCGCTGGTTGTTCACTAACAATCATTCCAAGATCCTTTTTCCCTTTACTAAGCCCTGCATAAATACCATCAGCCTTAAAACCTTTTGGTGTTGTAATAGAGCCATCTTGTATATATGTAATAAGGCTGTTTTTAGTTGCTTCCATTGTTTGTCGTTCCTCCTTATGGGTATAACGGGGACATTTCCAGCCCTGTCGTTTCTTCCATTCCAAACATTAAATTTGCATTTTGCACAGCCTGACCAGCTGCCCCTTTCATTAAATTATCAATTACAGAGATAATTGTCATTCGGCCTGTGCGCTCATCAACATGTAAACCAATATCACAATAATTAGAACCGGCTACCTCTTTTACTGATGGATAATTACCGACTGGACGAACACGTACAAACGGACTTTGCTGGTAAGTATGCTCGTATAATTCCACTAACTGTTTAGTCGAGTAACTTTCTTTCAGTTTCACATAACTTGTAGCCATGATACCTCTGGTGATTGGTAGTAACTGTGTAGTAAATGTGATTGCTTCCATTTCCTTATTCCAAACCTTTAATTGTTGTTCAATTTCAGGTGTATGTTGATGTTGATTCACTTTATATGCCGAGAAGTTCTCATTCGCCTCGGCGAAACTCGACGTCCTTGATAGAGAACGACCCGCACCTGAGATGCCTGATTTTGCATCTACGATAATTTGATCTTTTTCTATTAATTGCTCAATAACTACAGGAGCTAAACCTAATAATGTAGCAGTCGGATAACAACCAGGGTTCGAAATCAGGTCAGAAGTTTTCACTTGGTCTCGATTCCACTCAGTTAATCCATATACCGCCTGATTAATCACCTCATCAGAAGTAGGGTCTTTCTTATACCATTGTTTATATTCTGATGCTGGTAATCTTAAATCTCCTGATAAATCTACTATTTTAATATTTTTATTCACAAATTGTGCCGCTAATTCACCCGATACACCAGAGGGGGTTGCTAAAAACACAATATCTGCACTTTCACTAATTTTCTCTGGCTCTATCTTTTGTAATTGATTGTTCATGATTCCGATTAAATGTGGATATTCATCAGAAATGGCTAAATTATCTCTAGTGGAATGTATAGAAGAGATTTCAAATTCGGGGTGGTTTTTTAATATTCTCAATAGTTCTGCCCCACCATATCCTGTAGTACCAATAATTGAAGCTTTCATCATGTCACCCTTTAATTTTGTATATTTATAAATTTTTATTCATATTTATTAAATATTTAACTACTATTATAGAAATTTCTGAAAAGAAATGCAACAGGTTTTTGTAAGTTTTTTTAACAAATTAAATAAAAATTTAGATTTAACACATTTTTCGGACTTTTATTTAAACCCCTACCCGAAGATAAGCCAATTAAACCAAAAATGATTAATTTATTAAAAAAATCTTTTTACTGTTCTTTTTAACCTTAACCTTCTTTCGTTCATCCCCATTTTTCTATACAATTGAATGCATAATAAAATACTCCCCTAGCTAAAGCAGGTTTATTTAAAACCTGTCTACCTTTAGGGGAGTATCTTATGTACTAATATCATGTTATTAACTACCGTATAAGTTTATTCACTATTTCCTTTATAACCACTTCATTGCTATCATCTTTTGTCACTATATATTTGATGTTTGACAGTTGCTCAATAAGGTTTTGATCGTTTTCATCCCTCAGTAATAGTACTTTAGGATAGTTTGCTTTTTTATGTCCTTCAATAATAATAACATCTGGATTCATATAAGTTAGTACTTGAATCTGCTCTTCAAGTGTCCAATTAAGCTTTTTTGCTTGCATTAATAGCATGCCTTCACCTTCGACAATGGTGGCAGTTGCTCCTGATACGATATGTCTACTACTATCTTTATTTGATACTACATCAGGTTCACCGTGGCCATGATGTTTAATCGTTGCAACATTCAAGTCTTTTTCTGCTAGTGCTTGTACAAGTTGAGTGACGAATGTCGTCTTACCACTATTTTGATAACCAACCACTTGCATAATTTTAGGTGTTACCACGGCCAATTGCTACCCACAAAATCTTCAAGCATGAAAACTTCAACAATATCTCCAACACCATAGCCTCTCGTACCACCTGGCAATGCCATAAATGCATTTGCTCTTGCTAAACTCATGACAATATTTGATTTATCAACACCGCTAGGTCGCACCATCAATGATCCATTTGTGACATACACATCGGCTCTAACGAATCTTGTAAATGGATTTGCTTTTGGAAAATCCTGCTGTAAGATTGCTGTTTCTTTTCTTAAATGAGGGGAGCGGCAACCTAACATATAACGAATGATTGGTCTTGCAAATAATTCGAAGCCAACATAACAAGCAGAAGGATTCCCAGAGAGGCCAAATAATAATTTTCCATTTATCTGTGCTACTGTCGTAACACTACCAGGTCTCATTGCGACTTTATTAAACAGAACTTCCGCCTGTAGCTTCTCGTATATCGCAGGGAGATAATCAAAGTCTCCTACAGATACACCACCTGTTGTGATAAGAATGTCTACATCATCAATTGCAGTTGAAATTGCTTCGTAACATGTATCAAATTCATCTGGTAGTTTACCATAATATTTCACATCAGCACCAACGCGCTCGATTTGCGCTATGAGCATCGTACTATTACTATTTCTTATTTTTCCATCCTCTAGTTCTTCTTCCACTTCTAATAATTCCGTTCCAGTTGCAAATAACCCAATAACCGGACCTTTAGCTACAGGTACTTCAGCATAGCCAAATGTCGCTAGAATGGCTTGGATACCAGGATTGATTTTCGTCCCCTTTTCAACGAGTACCTCGCCTTTCTTTGCATCTTCCCCTTGAAAAGAAACATTGTCACCAGCGTTGAAGCTACGCTTAATAGACATATACGATTGGTCCCCATCTTCAAACGATCTCGCTACCTCAAGCATAACGACGCAATCACATGAATCAGGGATTTTTGCCCCCGTCATAATACGTACTGCTTGCATTGGTCCTATTTTCTTTGATGATACGTAGCCTGCTCCAATATGATCAACTACTTCAAAAACGACCTCATTTTGTAAAGAAGCTTCTTTCGTATCTATAGACCTAACTGCAAAGCCATCATATGGGGAGCGATTAAAATGTGGTACATCACTTGTTGCCGTTAAATCTTTTCCTAAATATCTACCATGACTTTCCTTAATTGAGACAAATTCAACGGCGCCGCTTTGTTTATATCTCATTACTTTTTCAACTGCTTCAGCAACCTGAATCGGCTTCCTCTTTTCTAGCATCTGTTTCCATCCCCTAAATAATCTTTATCCGCCAATATAAGACATTTCAAGTTTTTTGCGATTTTTTCTCGTTTCGTCTGTTCTGACATCAGAGTAACGATCATTCCGATGGTTCCATATGTCAGTAACATATCCGACAATATCATCATCAGAGACATTTGACCGAATAAATGATTTAATATCATGTCCTTCACCATTAAATAAACATGTATATAACTGCCCATTAGCAGATAATCTTGAGCGGGTACAACTAGAACAAAAAGATTCAGATACTGAGGTAATAAATCCTACATCTATATCTGTACCAGTGTATCGATACCTTTTAGCAACTTCGCCAAAGTAGTCAGGATCAACAGGCTCAAGATCATAATGTTCATTTAATTGCTGGAAAATTTCTTTCTTTGTCACCACATCATCCATTTTCCAACCGTTTGTATCACCAACATCCATATACTCAATATATCTTAACTGTAGTGAATTTTCTTTACAAAACTTCGCCATTGGTAGGACTTCTTCATCATTTAAGCCTTTTTTCACAACCATATTAATTTTGACACCGAGTCCCGCTTCTTTTGCTGCGTGTATTCCCTTTATCACCGGACCTGTCCCAACATTGCGTCCATTAATTTCACCGAACAATTCATCTTTCAGACTATCTAAGCTAATATTCACCCGTTTTAACCCAGCGGCTTTTAATTGAGTAGCAAATTTAGGTAATAATACGCCATTAGTTGTTAAGCCGATATCCTCTAAGCCTTCAATTTGAGATAGTTTCTCCACTAATAAAGGCAATTCTCTCCGTAGTAAGGGTTCTCCACCCGTTAACCTAATTTTTTCTACACCTAAACCAACAAAAATCCGTGCTAATCTTTCAATTTCTTCGTAAGATAACAATTCATTCTTAGGTAGAAAAACAAAATCTGGTCCGAAAATTTCTGCTGGCATACAATATTGGCATCTAAAATTGCAACGGTCAATTACTGATATACGTAAATCTCGTAATGGCCGATTGAGTGAATCCTTAATATGAGTTTGTTTCATGTAAATCAACTCCGTCTTATCGATCACGTCGATAACTTTTTCTATAAATAAAATGTAAAATGATTTTATTCCAATATAACATGAAATCTTCTATTGGCATATGCCAATTAGAGTACTAAATATCGTTCGCTTCTCTACTTTAAGCTTTATCCCTGTACCTAAGGCAAAGGAGCGCTATTTTATTTCAATATTTTTTCATACAAAAAAACAGCAAGCAATGCTTTGCTGTTTTTTCTTACACCTTAATTAATCACGAACGCCTAATGCAATCTTTGCATATCTAGACATTTTATCTTTTGTCCATGGCGGACTCCATACAATATTGACTTCCGTGCTTTTTACTTCAGGGATATCAGCAAGCGCTGTTTTCACTTGATCAACAATTGTGCCAGCTAAAGGACAACCCATGGAAGTTAAAGTCATTTCAACTTCCGTATTTCCTTCATCATCCATAGTAACATCATAGACGAGTCCTAAATTAACGATATCTACTCCTAATTCAGGGTCAACAACAAGTTCAAGTGCGCCCATAATGCTTTCTTTTAAATCTTTGTCCATCGAACACAACTCCTCATATCATATGTTATAGCTATCATAACAAAAAAGTCATCAATGAAAAAGGAATAGCTGTTTTAACTATCTCTTTTTCTTATAAATATCGTTGAAACCATTCAACTGTTGCTAATAATCCTTCTCTGCTTACCTTATGTCCTGCATTTTCATCAACAATGAAATTCAACCTGTCTGGATGGTCCTTGTATAAAGGTTGTATCGTTTGAAAAAAGTCATAAGTTGGCGCAAATGGAACAGTCGTATCTTTTTTACCGTGCCAAAATAGCAACGGACGCCCTGATAAAACTTCCTCTTGTTTACTTAAATCATACTTTGTAATTTCATCTAGAACAGCCTCTACTTGAGTGTCTGATAATGGGAAATCCTTTACTTTTTTCCGCATTGTTTCAATTTGCATACCAGCAAACTTCTCATAATATGGCATGCCCATTAAACTAACTGCCACCTTCAACCATTTATATTGTGTTAAGGCACCAAGTGTAATAATTCCGCCCATCGAAGTACCTGCCACACCAATACGATTCTCATCAACTAACCCTTTAGCTACTAACTCTTCTTTTATCTCAGGTAATTCTTTAATTGTTTGAATAATCATATCCCAAAATTTCAATTGCAATTCAGGCTCTGGCAATCCATGACCTCTTTCACCATGTTCATTCACTTCTGGTAATATAACACGAAATCCTTTTTCAGCAAGAAGGTAGGCATAATGTAGGTTATGCTCTTTCGCACTAGTAAAACCATGAATGAAGAAAATGAGAGGCAATGATTCAGATTTAAACTCATCTTTCACGATATGCAAAGCGGGAATACCTTTTAATTCTTGATGATCAATAATAACCACTATGTCTCCTCCTATGTTAAAAACTATAAGAAAATGTAAACATCTTATAAAAGAGGTTATTTCTTTTACAAATGACCGTATACATTGGTAATATAGTGTAAACTTAGATTATAAGTACTACTTGAAAATATTAACTGCCTTTCAAGTTTAACATTTATTTGCGCCTTACCATACTTTAATGCTTATTAGATGAATGATTTTTTCCTATAAAAAACTGAAGGAGATATTATGACACAAAAACATTTAATCGTTCTTGATTTAGATGGCACTTTATTAAAAGATAATAAAACCATCTCACAAAAAACAAAAGAAGTCCTATTTAAAGCCCGTGAAGCCGGACATGAGGTGATGATTGCTACAGGAAGGCCTTATCGTTCAAGTGAAATGTATTATAAGGAAATGCAAATGACCACACCTATCGTTAATTTCAACGGTGCCTTTATTCATCATCCAACAAATCCAAAATGGGGAATACGCCATACGCCTCTTGATATGAAAGTGACAAGAGACATTATTGATGCTAGTCAAGATTTTAAGTTCAATAATATTATTGCGGAAGTGCTTGATGATGTATATTATCATTATCATGATGAAAAACTGATGAATATGTTTAATCTCGGTAACCCAAAAGTCACTACAGGGGATTTAAGAAACTTCCTGCCTGCTTCCCCAACAAGTATGCTCATTCATACAGATCAAGAGCAAATAACACAAATTCAGCGCCATTTGAATGATGTGCATGCTGAAGTTATTCATCAACGGAGCTGGGGCGAACCTTTCCATATTATCGAAATCGTTAAGGCTGGTTTAAACAAGGCAATTGGCATTCAACAAGCTTGTGATTATTTAAATATTCCTAAAGAGCGAGTGATTGCTTTCGGTGATGAAGATAATGATTTAGAAATGCTTGATTTTGCTGGTATTGGTGTGGCTATGGGTAATGGTATTGACGCTGTTAAAACAGCGGCTAATGAAGTGACCTTAACAAATGAAGAAGATGGGATTGGTATCTTCTTAAATGATTATTTGAATTTAAAAACACACTAACCAAAATCTACCCTTTTTAAAAAAAGTAAAAATGGTACAAAATAAAGGATGTCGTAGCAATTAGCTACTTCAATATTCTTCATTAAGGGGAGATTATAAATGGGCAAACGTAATAAATCGAAGCGCTTTATTAAGCAAGGTGCCGATAGTGTCACTCAGCATGATGCACGTATACCCTACCATTCAACATACTCGGAGGCAGAAGCTGAAAAGTTAAAGAATGTAAATGACTCTTCCCTCGGTGGAATATAAAATTTCGAAGGAAAAAGAGCTAACTTTTCTCGAGTTAGCTCTTTTTCCATCTTAAAAACTTTGCAGTATAATCGGAGTTCCTTTACTTCCCTTTTCAGAAAGGTAAGCGATTAAAGAACCGTTTTTTGGTAAATCTTCTTCCTTCACTTTCACAGCAATATTAAAATCACCATCTTTATTCACTTGAACAGGCTGTTCTTTTATAAGCAAAAAATGGCCATCTTCTACAGAATACATAACCGGCAACTGCCCCTTATAATGCCCCTTAATATGATAGATACCATCTTTGCCCTCAACTGTAATATTGTTAAAGAGTTGATCTTTACCATACATAAATGTGGTTTGTGAAGTTTGGTTTATTTCCATTCCTTCTGGCTTTATTACCTGTCCTAAAAATTTTGCCTCAACCTTATAACTGCCTGGGTTTAAGGTATTTTCATTTGCGGTTTGATAATCCCAAGTAGACTTCCATTCCTTTTTTTCTCCCGCAGAAAGGTTCTCTGTTTGAATCATTTGTAAAAAGGCTTTTCCATCCGAATACCTATATATTACTTTTCCATGTTCATCCACCACCTCATAATCATACTTTTGGGAAGAATTAAATTGCAATTCGACCAATTCATTTGTTTGATTATGAACAGTAAAAGTAAGGACCAATTTTTCTTCCGAAACCGCTTGAACTTCAAATTGAATATCCATATGGTTGTTTGCTTCCATTTCAGACTGCTGTGGAAGAAAATTCGTCGCAAGTATGGCACTAAGCAGTAAATGTAGCATAACTGCCCCCTTTCATTAATCTCTTCTAAAAACACCATAGACATCGGCAGTATTTACAATATTAGTGAATGCGTTAGGATCTACTTCTTGAATGGTTCTTTGTAAGTCAAATAATTCATATCTTGATACTACAATCATTAGCATTTCCCGATGTTCATTGGAAAATGCTCCTCTTGCAGGAATCATTGTAATTCCTCTAACCAATTTATTATGAATGGCCTTCTTCATTTCATCTTGCTTATTAGTAATAATCATCGCTGTAAGCTTTTCATGTCTTGTATGAATTGCATCAATAACCCGTGTGGATGCATATAATGTCACTAATGTATAAAGTGCTTTTTCCCATCCAAAAAGGAAGCCAGCTGTAATAATAATAACAGCATTTAATGAAAAAAAGTATGTACCAACTGGTCGATCCTTAGCCTTCGAGAGATACATAGCTATAATATCCATACCGCCTGTTGAAGCGCCCCATTTCAATGTGATACCGACACCGACAGCTGCAATGACTCCCCCAAACACAGCATTTAACAAAATATCTTTTGATACACTGATGACAGGGATAATCTCCATAGAAACAGTTGTAATCACAACACTTAAAAGGCTATATAAGGTAAAAAGTTTACCCACACGTTTCCATGCAAAGATAGCTATTGGTACATTTAAAATAAATAAAAGTATGCCAGTAGAAACTGCACCATTTAATATACTCGAAAGAAGTTGAGCTACTCCAGTAAAGCCGCTCGCATATACATTTGCGGGTATGAGGAAAAAGTTCATCGCTATCGCATTTAATATTGCCCCCACAACAATAATGATGATTTTTCTTGTTTCAATCCAATTCATATTGACCTCCTTAATCATCTCTCTATCTTTTCTTTACCCAAGTTTAGGTTTTTCAATGCATTCCATTGTTTTTTTTCCTAAGTTTCTATAAACTAGTATCATCTATAAGTTGAAAGCAGGTGAAATAATGTCAGTTAAAATTCTCGCTGACAGCGCATGTGACTTACCGTTAAGTTTTTTTGAAGAAAACGATGTCACACTTATTCCATTGAAGGTTCATTTAAATGGAAAGGAATACGATGACCTGTTGACGATCGATTCCAAGAATATTTATGAAGCCATAAGAGAAGGTAAGGTACCTAAGACCTCCCAAGCTTCTCCCCTTTTATTTGAAGAGATCTTTACGAATATGGCGAAAAATAAGGAAGATGGTATCTATATAGCCTTTTCTTCCGCACTTTCTGGAACATATTCCACTGCAGTTATGGTGTTAGATCAAGTAAAAGAAACCTACCCAGACTTTAACTTAACCATCATAGATAGTAAATGTGCTTCCTTAGGTTATGGATTAGTTGTACTGAATGCTGCAAAAGATGCAAAAGAGCAACTTACCAAAGATGAAATTGTTAGCAATGCAACATTCAATTGCGAACATATGGAACATTTATTTACGGTTAATGACTTAGAGTATTTAGCAAAGGGCGGTAGAGTTTCTAAAGCATCTGCCTTTTTAGGTGGGCTACTCAATATTAAACCACTATTGAATGTTGAAGATGGAAAACTTGTACCAATTGAAAAACATCGCGGTCGTAAAAAGCTCTTTAAACGGATCATTGATATCATGAGGGAAAGAGGCGTTGCCTTGGATAGACAAATGGTGGCTATTAGTCATGGTGATGATGAAGCCACTGCCCTAGAAGTGAAAGAGATGATTCAAAAAGAATTTGGTGTTGAACACTTTTATATTTCTCCAATTGGTTCAGCAGTCGGATCCCATGCTGGTGCCGGCACAATTGCAATTTTCTTTTTAAATAAACTTAAAGGTTAACGCACTTATACATACTTCTTTCCATTCTTTCAAACACTAAATGTGTACAGATGAAGAATGGAAGGGAGTTTATTTTATGTCTCATACAACTGATAATGACAAAAAAGCAAAAGATAACAACGCATTCAACCATGAAAAAAACATGGAAGAAACAAAAAATAAGCAAGAAGGTCGAAAAAGCTTTTCAAAGAAAACAGACCATCTTTGATTGAACAAAAGTTTTCAAATGATAAAAGTGAAGTCCTAAGATACCTCAAGTATTTTAGGACTTATACAGTTTACAAAACTTTCTCTTGAGATTGGGCTCAATGGATATTTTTCAAAGATTATTTTTTGTGCATATCCTTAACCATGTTGTTAGGATATACTATTTTCGTGGGTATAGCGGTGGGCGTCTTTTTAATCGCGTTTTTCCTATTTACGCTACTCATTTCTTTGTTTCTTCAACTATTAGTCGCGATTTCTCTTTTTGCCCGACTCATTTTTTTCTTCCTTCAACTTATAGTCGCGATTTCTCTTTTTGCCCTACTCATTTCTTTCTTCCTTGAACTATTAGTCGCGATTTCTTCATTTGCCCGACTCATTTTTTTCTTCCTTCAACTTTTAGTCGCGATTTCTCCATTTCCCCTACTCATTTCTTTCTCCCCTCAACTTTTAGTCGCGGTTTCCCTTTTTGCCCTACTTATTTCTTTCTTCCTTCAACTTTTAGTCGTGATTTCTCTATTTCCCCTACTCATCTCTTTCTTCCTTCAACCTTTAGTCGCGATTTCTCCATTTCCCCTACTCATCTCTTTCTTCCTTCAACTTTTAGTCGCGATTTCTCCATTTGCCCGACTCATTTCTTTCTCCCCTCAACTTTTAGTCGCGATTTCCCTTTTTGCCCGACTCATTTCTTTCTTCCCTCAACTATTAGTCGCAATTTCCCTTTTTGCCCGACTTATTTCTTTCTTCCTTCAACTTTTAGTCGCAATTTCTTTATTTGCCCGACTTATTTCTTTCTTCCCTCAACTATTAGTCGCAATTTCCCTTTTTGCCCGACTTATTTCTTTCTTCCTTCAACTTTTAGTCGTGATTTCTCCATTTGCCCTACTCATCTCTTTCTTCCTTCAATTTTTAGTCGCGATTTCTCTATTTCCCCTACTTATTTCTTTCTTCCTTCAATTTTTAGTCGCGATCTCTCTATTTCCCCTACTTATTTCTTTCTTCTTTCAACTATTAGTCGCGTTTCTCCTATTTGTCCTACTCATTCTTTCTCCCCCAAACTATTAGTTCTCGATTTTTCTATTTACTCATTTCTTTGTTTCTCTCTTTTACATCGCATATATTTCCTTCTCGCTCTTTTTTAGCAACGACTTCTACCAAGACCAAATCTTAGTTCTACCTTTACTATCAACTAATACAACTTCAGTCTTTGCCCGATTTCATAAGATTATTATGAAATCATACAAAAAAAGCGGGATGGCTCTCACACCTTCCCGCTTTCATTTATTTTGACTCATTCTCTTTTATATAAGTCCAACCTTCTTTTTGATACACCTTACCATCCTTCATCAATCGACCAAGTGCACGTTTAAAAGAAGCTTTGCTTAGTTGAAATCTATCCTTTATATCCTCTGGTGCGCTTTTGTCACTGTATGGCATAGCTCCATTACGTGATTGCAAGTAATTAAGAATGATTTCACTATCATCAAGTAACGCTTCTTGTTTTCTTGGATTGAGGGAGACATTAATCGAACCATCTTGTTTGACATCAATGATTCTACCGTTCACTTTTTCCCCAAGTCTTGGCTCTTGACGTCTTTCCGTTTCATGGATGAAGCCTTTTAGGCCATCTGCTGTGTAAATCCAGCTTCCAACTTTGGCTGTACGATAAATAAATCCGTGGATATCTTTATTAAGTTCTTCCCTTCCAGCCTTATGTGAAATACTAGCTATCACTTGATCTGTCGCAAGCTTCACATATATTCTACCGTTTCGATTAACCCTTAATGTAACATATACCGTATCATCAACAGTCGGCCATACTCGTTCGTGTACAGGTAAATCCTCTTTTCCCAGTAACATATCTTTACTAATACCAATATCAATGAATACCCCGAGCTCAGGATTAACATCTACTACTTTCGCCCAGCCATATACTCCAACGGTAATCTCAGGTAATGTCATTGTTGCTGTTTTTCTACCTTCAGAATCTACATAAATAAAGACAGAAATTTTTTGTCCTTCTGTAATTTCTTCTTTGACCTCATTCTTATGAAGCAGAACGTCCTCTTCTCCATCTGTTAAGAAATAACCAAAAGCCGCTTCTCTGGAAACTAATAACTCTGTAATTTTGCCGATCTCATCTATTAAAGCCATTTAAATCCTCCTAAAGTTGTTCGCATTGCTATATTCTACTATAATAAGAACATAAAGTGAAACTCTTTTCATGAGGAGGACAATTATTTTATGGCTAAAGAAAGTTCATTTGATATCGTATCAAAAGTAGATTTTGCTGAAGTCACTAACGCAATTCAAATTGCAATGAAAGAAATACAGACACGCTATGATTTTAAAGGAAGTAAAAGTAAGGTTACTTTAGAAAAAGAAGAGCTCGTCCTTATTTCTGATGACGAATACAAACTAGAGCAACTGAAAGATGTGCTAATTAGTAAGATGATTAAACGAGGGATCCCGATTAAGAATTTAGATTATGGCAAATTTGAGCCTGCTTCAAGTGGCACAGTTAGACAAAGAGCAAGCTTAGTTCAAGGGATTGACAAAGATAACGCGAAGAAAATCAATACATTAATTAAAAATAGTGGTGTTAAAGTTAAGAGTCAAATGCAAGATGATCAAATCCGCGTCACAGGGAAAAATAGAGATGATCTTCAACAAATCATCTCACTAGTAAGAGAAGCTGATTTAACAATCGATGTTCAATTTTCTAATTATCGATAATTACATACCAGCACAGAGGCAGTGATTCCACTGCCTCTTTTTTGTACTTAAGTTTGTCCTCATAACAATGTAAGGTTTTCAACATAATAAAAAGGGAAAACAACAGCAAGGAGGGATTAGGATGGATAATAAACAATTGCCAAAAAGCTTTATGGCACAACATCAAAATCATCAACCAGGAACGGAAGAGGAAATGATTCCTAAGCCGATCTATGTGAATGAAGATTATAAACCTGCTGGAAAACTAGAAGGTAAAGTAGCTATTATTACTGGCGGAGATAGCGGTATAGGTAAATCTACAGCTATTTACTTCGCTAAGGAAGGTGCAGACGTTATTGTTCCTTATTTAAATGAGCATGAAGATGCAAAAGAAACCAAAACATTAGTCGAACAAGCTGGGAAGACATGCCTTTTAATTAGCGGAGACCTTTCATCAGAACCTTTTTGTCAGGAAGTCGTAAAGCAAGCGTTAAATAAATTTGGGAAAATAGATATTCTTGTTAATAACGCTGGTGAACAGCATCCACAAAAAAATATCGAGGACATTAGTGGTCAACAACTTGAAAAAACTTTCCAAACAAATATTTATGCTATGTTTTATTTAACAAAAGCCACACTACCACATCTAGGAGCTGGCAGCTCGATCATTAATACCGCTTCGGTCACCGCTTATGCAGGTAATGAACTATTAGTTGACTATTCCTCAACTAAAGGGGCCATTGTCTCTTTTACTAGGTCACTTTCCTTGCAGTTAGCGTCCAAAGAGATTAGAGTGAATGGTGTTGCCCCTGGTCCTATATGGACACCATTGATTCCGTCCACTTTCTCTGCTGAAGAAGTTGCATCATTTGGAAAAAATGTTCCAATGAAAAGAGCGGGACAGCCCTTTGAACTCGCTCCGGCTTATGTCTTCTTAGCAAGCGACGATTCTAGTTATATGAGTGGACAAATGTTGCATATTAACGGCGGGAAAATTGTTAATGGATAGGGAAAGTAAGAGGGGGACAAGACTAAAAAAGAATGCTACATATCTTTTTCTCTCTGCCCCACTATTATGTAGTGTAATATAACCTTGAAATGCACCTAACCAATCAAATTACATTTACTATCAAAAAAAGATGCCGAGACTGTTTCGGCATCTTTTGTTCTCTATTCTCCTGTGCGATTTCTACCTCTTCTTCTAGCCAAGAATAAAAAGGCAAAGAAGGCAAGTAACACTGATAACAATGTTGCTCCATAAACAAAGTTAAACCCTTGCTTTTCGGTAAGAACATAAATTTCAGCTTCTTCTCGGTCTAGTACGAGATGATATTCATTTTGATCATTGCTTCTTACTAACCCACCAGCTAATAACCCTCGTAACTCTTTATCATTCTCTATCTCTTCTCCTGTTAATACTAAATCTTTCGTACCACTTGTATTATTGATGGCTACTATTGATGTTTCTTCTTTAAATTGTCTCTTAAAAACCGTAAAACCTTCACTTTCATGTAAAAGAGTAAAATCTCCTTTTGCAATAGAAGGTAATTTTTCTCTTGCTTTTGTTAGCTGTCCGATGTACTCAATTAACTCAGGATCCGTACGAAAATCCATTTGTCTGCGGTTATCGGGGGTTTCATTCCCAATTAACGCAATTTCACTACCATAATATAACATTGGAATCCCAGGGGTTGTAAACAAATACGTTAACGCTGTTCTCCACCTTGGTCCTGGATGTTCATTTAATGCGACTGGCTGATTTGTAAAACGAATCATATCTTTACTATCAATTAGTCTTGTAACCATATTTGGTTCTTCATATGTATCAATGTTATTTTCGATGTCACCAATAGTATCAGTCATTGACACATCCGGTTTTACAAATGCTTCCCTTATATTAGATGTTGAAGCATAGTCTGTTAAGCTATCTATACCGGTCATTTCATATTTAGCAATTTCTTGTGGGTCTGTGGACCATACTTCACCTAAAACAAAAAACTCATTATCGGTTTCTTTTACACTGTCTACAAAGCTTTGAAGAAAATCTTTATCTGTTAA
The DNA here is from genome assembly GCF_038007265.1 of Cytobacillus sp. FSL R5-0569. Taxonomy (NCBI): domain Bacteria; kingdom Bacillati; phylum Bacillota; class Bacilli; order Caryophanales; family Bacillaceae; genus Cytobacillus; species Cytobacillus sp. FSL R5-0569. The sequence goes on along the minus strand of NZ_JBBOWW010000001.1, from coordinate 1,554,877 downwards.
CTGGATGCCTTCTAAACGATAACCATCTACACCTGTTTCTGTTATCCACCATTTAGCCGCTTCGATGATATATTGTGCTGCTTCTTCATTCTCATAATTGATTTGGGGCAACCCAGCTAACCAATCTTTCGTGAACATATCTGGTGTTGAGATCTCCTCAGATTCCTTCAACCAATCTGATTTAGTAGGGTCGTTTACCCATGGGTGTGTAGCTGCAACATAATTTAGTGGGAAATCAATCATGACATTGATATCTCTTTTGTGTGCTTCTTCCACTAGTCGTTTAAATTCTTCCAACGTTCCGAAATGTTCTTCTGTTTCATAGAAGTCTTCCACCCAATATCCATGATAACCTTTATCGGCGTTTGCAAATATTGGGTTCAAGGTAATCGTCGTCATACCTAAATCTTCAATATGATCAAGTCTTTCAATAATACCAACAAAATCACCACCATGGAACGCTTCAAGGTCCTTCACATCCACATGGTAATCATTCTTACTATCTACATTGCTAAAACGATCAATCATAACATAATAAATAAGTTCATCCTGTAAGCTTCGTTTTTCTTCTGCTAATACACTTGGCACTAATGACACTAGTAATAGCGGAATTAAGATGAGGGTGATGACCTTTTTCATCTTTCTCCTCCTTAATGATAGTTTGTCTCTATTTTACAAAAACGTTAACCATTATAGATTAGCGGTTTGTTGTTACTTCGTCAAACAGAAGTGAACAAAATATTTAAAATCGTAACATTTCTTTTATATCGTACTAATTAATTGGAGTGAGATTTCTATTTTTATCGTAGAAAAAAAGAGGTGCTCCCATAATAATTAAAAAGGGAACACCTCTTTTTTTAATCAACAATATTAATATTATAATCTTTAAACCAATAATGGATTTGTGCTAAGTGAGCGAGAAGCTGCGGTCCAGTCATTAATTGTCCAAACCATGGAACTTGAAAAGCAGAGCCTTCAGTTGCTACGATTTCTCGTAAATTCTTTTCATCGAATAATTCAAAAAGAACGGAGGATGATTCTTCTAATACGTCGTTCAACATTTTTGTCACAATGCTAATATAAGCAGGGTTATGTGTTTTCGGATAAGGACTTTTTTTACGATATAATACCTCGTTTGGTAATACCCCTTCCAACGCCTTCCTTAGTATTCCTTTTTCTCGATTACCATGCATTTTCATATCCCATGGAATATTCCATACATATTCTACTAGGCGATGATCCGCGAAAGGAACACGAACTTCTAAACTAGCTCCCATACTCATTCTATCTTTACGATCTAATAACGTTGTCATAAAGCTAAGCATGTTTATATAGAATAATTGCCGTCTTCTTGCTTCTTCCGGTGTTTCTCCTTCTAAAAGTGGGGTTTCAGCAATCGCTTGATTAAATTTATCCATACTGTAATCTTTTAAGTTTAATTTCTTTCTCCAATCTTCTTTCAGGAGGCGCTGTCTTTCATCGATTGATCGCATCCAAGGGTATCCAGTTCGACTGAGATCATCCGAACGATGAAACCATGGATAGCCTCCAAAAATCTCATCCGCACATTCTCCCGACAAACTAACCACATGCTCTTTTTTAATTTCACGACAGAACCAAAGTAGAGAAGAATCGATATCTGCCATACCTGGTAAATCTCTTACATGAACTGCTTCAACTAAATGAGCGGCAAGCTCCTCCTGTGAAATAATGCAATTCTGGTGAATGGTATGGAAAGTGTCTGACATTTTCTTAATATAAAAACCATCCGCATTTGGTTGAAAATCGTTTGCCTTAAAGAATTGATCATTGCCTTCGTAATCAATACTATAGGTTTTTAATGGTGGTTTTCCCTCTTTTTGATATGCTGTGGCTGCAATGGCTGTGATCGCACTTGAATCCAATCCACCAGATAAGAGCGTACATAAAGGAACATCCGATACGAGTTGTCTTGTTACTGCATCTGTAACAAGATTACGTACTTTTTCTGCTGTCTCATCTAAAGAGTCTTCATGTTTTTTGCTTTCCACATTCCAATATCGCCAAATCTTTAACCCTTGTTGTGATAGTGTTAATGCATGAGCTGGTCGTAGCTCTTTCACCCCGCGAAAAACACCTGATCCTGGGGATCTTGAAGGTCCAAGACCGAATACTTCTGCTAATCCCTCTCTATCTACTTCTGTTTTTACTTCTGGATGTGCTAAAATCGCCTTTATTTCTGAACCGAACAGTAACCCCTTTACTGTCTCTCTATAAAAAAGCGGCTTAACCCCTAATCGATCTCTACCAATAAAAAGTTCTTGACCGTTTTCATCCCAAATCGCAAAGGCGAATATCCCATTTAAATATTGAAGGCAATTTTTTCCCCATTCAATGTAAGAAGTTAGTAGCACCTCTGTATCAGAATGACCCTTAAACGAATATCCTTTTATAAGGAGATCTTTTCTTAAATCTTCTGTATTATAAAGTTCGCCATTGTAACAAATTGTATAGCGATTTTGATTCTTATCAATAGTCATTGGTTGCTTTCCGCCAACTGGATCAACAACGACTAATCGCTTATGACCAAACCCGGCTGGCCCAGAAGCAAAAATATTCGTATCATCAGGACCCCTTTTAGATAAAGTATTCGTCATTTTTTCTAGTGTCGGACGTTCATTTTGCATATTTGTATTGAAGTCAACCCAGCCCGTGATTCCACACATGGCTTCTTCACCCTTTCTACGAGCATCATAGATGCAGCAAATATTTAAGCGGATAATTAATGATGTCAAACGAGTGGAATTGCCCGGAACATCATGCATGGATTTATTCTATGCGAGCTAAAATAAATGGTTAATTGTCCTAGATAAAGGTTATAAAACATTAGGAAATTGCCAAAAAATAGAGTGAAAGACTTTTACCTGGAGGTTTATGATGAACAGACAACAACGACTCAATTTAATAGAACAACAATCAAGAGCCTATATGGAGGGGAATGTTGAATTTATTAATAATCAGTGGGTATTTTTTGACCAGGAAACGGATGAAGCATCTTCATTAGAAGAGTATCGCCAACAAGAAATTGAGGTATTTAGACTGAAACGGTGGCGAAAAGGTGTATTATCACTCAATGGCCAAATCCATTGCGGCAGTGATCTGCTCCATTTAAAAGATCAAGATCAGATAAGAATTAAAAAGCATCTCGTTTTCTCATTAGAATCATTATTAGAAGAAGTAAATGACGATGCCTTTGTACAATTCATCACTAGTTTAAACAGCATTGATTTCTCCATTTTTGATTGTATTTACTGCTATAATCAGTTGACATTTTTCGGTGATGAAACAAGAAAAAGCGGTGTTAATTTTATGATTTTTGATAATCAAGAGCATATTTGTAGCGTACAGCATCATTTCTTTTATTATGAAAAAGAGACAGACCGTTTCGAATTTACTTTAAATAGTGGAAAAAGAATGGTCATTGAAAAAATCTCTTCTTCCGGATAAAATGAGCATACAAAAAAAAGAAAAAAAGACTGTAGACACTCACTACAAGCTCGTCTACAGTCTCATTTCCAATGTTATGATCATTGCTGCTGCAACCCTTTTTCAAATTCTTGGTTTACTAATGGCTTTTGAAAAAAATACCCTTGAGCAAAGTGGCAATCCAGTTTCTTCAGCACTTTCATTTGCTCTTCTGTTTCTACACCCTCTGCTAACACTTTTAACTGCAACCCTTTCCCCATCGTAATGATTGCTTTCACAATCGCAGCATCAGATGTATTCATACGTAAATTATGTATAAAAGAACGATCAATCTTCAATGTATCAATTGGCAAATCCTTCAAATAACTTAATGAGGAATATCCTGTACCAAAATCATCAATCGATACTTGAATGCCCATTCTTTGCAACTCTTTCATAACTGCAATACTATGTTTTTTATTTTTCAGCATCGTACTTTCTGTTAATTCTAAAATTAAATACTTTGGTGGAAGGCCCGATTGTTGCAGGGCATCTTTAACAACCTTTAAAAAATGCTTTTGTTGAAATTGACGTGCAGCTACATTAACCGATATTTGTAAATGTGTAAAACCTTGATCATGCCATAATTTATTCTGCTTACATGCCTCATTTAATACCCATCGACCAATATCGTTAATGAGTCCTGTTTCCTCTGCTAAAGGTATAAATTGTGCCGGAGAGATATTTCCAATTTTCGGATGGTACCATCTAATCAAAGCTTCACTACCAAAGAGCTCTCCACTTTCTAAACAAACGAGGGGCTGGTAATGAAGTGTGAACTGTTTATTTTTTAATGCTTTTCTTAAATAGCCTTCCATCTCGAATCGTTTTAACACTTCTTCATTCATTTCTTCAGAAAAAAAGGTTAATTGATTACCACCTTTCTGTTTGGAAAGATGCATCGCGATATCAGCATTTTTCATCAGTTGCTCGGAATCTATCCCATCATTTGGATATAAACTAATGCCGAAACTTGCTGTGACATGAATCTCTTGCTGTTGAATAATAATGGGACGGTCGATGGTCTCAAGTAAAGTCTGTGTGAGCCTCATTATTTCTTCTGTCTGTAAATTCTCAGGTAATAAGCATAAGAAGCGGTCCCCACCAAAGCTCCCTAAAAAGCTATCGGTTGGTAAGGTCTGATTGACACGATAAGCCAGTTGCTGAATGATCTGATCGCCTATTAAATATCCAACACTTTCGTTAATCATTTTAAAACGATCGATATCAATAGATAGTAAAGCAAAAGATTGCTGATTTTTTTTCGCCCTTTTCATTGACGAGATTAATTGTTCAGTAAATCTATGTTTATTTGGGAGTCCAGTTAAATGATCATAGTACGATAATTCGGTTAATTTATTTTCGATCTTCTTTAGTTCTGTAACATTTTTAGCAATTCCATATATACAACTTACCTTTTCATCTCGAATAACTGGGATGAGTTTAATATCATAAAAGTCTTTCTTACCAAGTTTCCCAATGATATCTGTTTGGAACTGCTGTGTTTCCCCCATTCTTGCACGGTCAAAAAAAGCTTTGATAATCGGAAGTTGGCAATGATCAAATAAACGAGTAAATGGCAGACCAATTAGTTCCTTTGCTGTATAGCCCGAATTTTCCTCTAAAGCTGAATTGACACTTGTAAAACGATCCTCAGCATCAATAGTAAAGATAGATTCTGTGTTATTTTGGAACAAAACATGATAGCACTGCTTTAAATTTTGGCACTCTATCATTAATTGTTTTGTTCGTTTACGATCATTGACAGGTAATTGAATAAACGAATCGACCATCATCGGCTCCTCCTTTGTTACTGAAATAAACGATGGCACCTGATTTTCAAGCTGCATTTGTCCATTTTGTCAATTCCTGATAGTATAGCTGCCATTTCGTATCCTCCTGCGAGTGTATGTCCACCTTTCATTCGTCAACGTTTGATACTTTATAATCCAACCTCGATTTAAATTATAAGGACTTTATCTTTGACGATAATAAAAAGGTCTTTCCTCTAACACTCACAATTCTTTTATCGGTTTATTCTCATTTAATTGAATAACCGCCCTCATCTTTTACTTCATGATCAATCATGGAGGTTCTCATCCGTACAATGTTGACCATACCCTCTAATAATAGGGACTGTGTCAGGTAGCGCAACTTCGTTTCATGTAGTATTAAATGCCTAAAACAAGAAAGTTAATATAGTACTATCTGATTAAAAATACCATAAAAGGCGATATAATGACACGAAAAAAAGAAAAAAGCTGCTAATTTTAGCAGCTTTCAATAGAGCCTTTACACCTACATAAATGGTTTGAATCCTAATGGCAAACTTAAGCCTAAATAAAGGACAAGTAAAAAAGCGACAATTAATTGTACCCATAAAATGGTTGTTTTTTTGCCCTTTTTATTACGAATTAAGATCATTTCCCACATAGAGATAATCCATAGGCCAACAAGCGCTTTCAATACATACATAATATCAATATTACTAATTGAGAAAAGCATACCTACACCTGTGGCAATGATTAATAAGTAAAATAATCTTAGAATCATATGTACCACTTTATCTTTGCCATTTTTCTGCAATGATAAGGCAACAAAGAATAGAATAAAGGCAACGATCCATGTTGTTAAATGTGCATGTGTCACATTAGAACCCCCTTAAATTTCTTATTCTCTTATCCTTAGAGAATAATTCGTTTACATCATACCATAATCAAATAGATAAAGCCTAAAGATTACTATCAATCTTTACAATAATGATTAATTAATAGTCATTATTGTATTAGATAACTGCCCTACACCTTCAACTGTGATTTCAATATGATCACCTGGCTTTAGAAAACGTGGTGGTTTAAAGCCATTACCAACGCCAGCAGGTGTACCTGTGGCAATAATATCTCCTGGTTCTAGCGTCATCCCTTTTGAAAGGATGTGAATAATCTTCTCGATAGGAAAGATAAATTTTGAAGTATGAGAATCTTGTCTTACTTCTCCATTGACCTTAGTCGTAATACGCAAATCATTAGGATTTGTTAACTCTTCTTTCCCTACAATCCACGGACCTATCGGACATGATTGATCCAAGCTTTTCCCTAAAAAGTATTGCTTATGTTTAGATTGTATATCTCTTGCTGTTATATCATTAATAATCGTATATCCAAACACATAATCTAACGCTTCCGCTTCTTCTATCTCTTTGCCTTTTTTACCGATAATTACTCCTACTTCTCCTTCATAATCTAACATTTCTGTTAGTTGTTGATAATGAGGGATTTCTTCGTCTGGAGCAGCTACTGTTGTAGGTGACTTCGTAAAGACAATCATTTCTTTAGGAATATCTGCTGAACTTCCCATTTCAATTGCATGTTCTGCATAGTTTTTCCCTACACAGAAAACATTCTTTTTCGGCCTTGGAATTGGTGCTTTTAATTGAATGTCTTCTAAGGCTATCAACAGGGTAGATTCACTTTCATTGCTTATTAATTCCTGTATGAATGTGTCGCTCCATTTTTCATGTCCGATGGCATCCACTAAATCTTCTGGCAAAGGTACCCCTTTGTTTTGTGCAGCCTCCTGCAAAGGTAAGACCATTTTTTCTTCTTTCACAAGTACGCCGTAAGCTTGTTTATTATTGTATTCATATGTTATGTACTTCACACTCTACACCCCTTTTTAAATAAGTATAGCGTAAATTAACTGAAATGTTAGCAAATGATTGTGAATAATAGATGACTCTTACTTTTGAATTCTTTTAAATGTAGACGGCTTTTGCCAATAAGTGAACCATCTCCAGCACCATTCAAATGGGCCATATACAAAATATTTCATCCATATTATGCTGAATAGAATTTGACATACGTATAATATAATGGCAATCATTGTTCCTGTCAGCAATGATACATTGCCATACAATCCAAACCCATAACTATAAAATAAACATGTAGCCACAATGGATTGCATTAAATAATTCGTCATAGACAAGCGCCCGATTGTTTGTAAAGGTTTTGTGATTATCCCTATCTTGCTATTAACGAGCACAAGGATGAGTAGGCTATACCCAACCGCTACCAATGGGCCCCCAAAGATATCTTGTATATATTGCATTGCTAAATTAGTACTAATGAAATATGGTAATAGTTTAATAAGGTATCCAGTAGTAAGAAATACAATCATGAGAACAATCGCTGTCATCCGTCTTTGTTCAAGTTTTTCAACCACTTGAAGCTTTCGTAGCCCTGCTCCAATTAAAAACAATGGTAAAATACTAATCATTAAAATGGGCATTGTGGCCAAATTATTATTCATTAACCAGTCATCTATATTCTGACGTACGATTTCTAGCCATGTGCCTGATTGATACACCTGAACAATGTCAGCAACAGATGTCGTCATCATCGCCGAAAGATCTGGTTCTATGAATAACGTAAGAAGTAATATCCCAACTAAGAGTAGATTTGGAATGATATAAATGAGTAGACCAAGTAAGATTAACAGTTTCCCTGACAGTTCTATGAATAAAATAAGAGCAAATCCTGCGATAGCATAAGTAACTAAAATATCTCCATGCCAAATGAATAATGCGTGACATAAACCGATGATTAATAAAAATAGAAATCTTCTTGCAAGTAATAATGGACTATGAACGCCTTTTAACTCTGCCCTTTCTTTTAGAATCATGACACCATAGCCAAATAATAAAGAAAATAACGGATAAAAACTCGCTTGAAAAAATACATCAATAATAGGAAAAACCGTACTATCCCCTGCTTTATCCCAATAATTAAACGGATCTATATGCGTATATGGTGAATGGAAAGATAAAAAATTGACTATTAAAATACCAAATAAAGCGAATCCCCTCATTGCATCGATGGAATGAATTCTTCTGTTTTCGTTAAGCGATTGCATAACTTCCTCCTAAGAAATTGTTTTTACAATTGAACTAAGTCGTTCCTTTTACCTCCTTCTCTTTTCCCCAGTCTATCCCGACTGCCGGTCTTTAATTTGTTAACTGGTCACTTATTTCTATTAGAATCTGATGAGAGAATAAAAGTAGAGCCACCTGAAAACAGTTAACCTATTTCTTCCTTTAATTCCAATATTCATCAACACACTACCTTAATATAGCATATTTTCTACTATCAATTTAATCATTTTCTCTTACTATTTTTTTGCAGTTTCTTAACGTACATTACCGAACATGAAAAAAAGCACATCTTTACCTTAAAAGATATGCCCATACTTCTCATTAATAAATAAATCCAAAAAACATGCGCTCTCGCTTCAAACAAATTTTTCAATTAACATATCTACCGTCTTTCCCACTTGTAGCCCAATAATCGTTACGTAAATGAATTTTTTGGATTTTTCCTGAAGCTGTTTTTGGTAGTTCGTTTGTAAATGTTACGCTAGTTATCGCTTTAAAATGAGCCATATTTTCACGAGTAAAAGCAATAATATCTTTTTCGTTCACCCCGTCCATCCCTTCCTTTAAAACAATAAAGGCATGTGGGGTTTCTCCCCATTTCTCATGTGGTACGGCAATAACAGCTGCTTCCAAAATGGCAGGATGTTCGTATAATACACCTTCAATTTCTATTGAAGAAATATTTTCACCACCGGAAATAATAATATCTTTCTTACGATCCACAATGTCTATGTTGCCATATTGATCAACTGTCCCCATATCACCAGTATGTAGCCAGCCATCACGAATCGTTTCTGCCGTTGCTTTTTCATTTTTCCAGTAACCTTTCATTACCCCGTGACTACGCACAACCACTTCGCCAATATCTTTGCTATTACTTGCAACTTCTGCACCATATTCATCCACAACTTTCACTTGAGAACCAATCATTTGATAACCGGCTTTTGCCTTCATTCTATATGTTTCTTTTTCATTTATTTGGATATGAGATCTGATTTGTGATATCGTGCTTAGTGGTGAAGATTCGGTCATCCCATATACCTGGATAAAGTCCCAGCCCATCTCAGCTTCCACTTTAGAAACAAAAGCAGGTGGCGGGGCAGAACCTGCAATCACTACGCGAATAGGATGTGAGAACTTCGTTTGATACTGATCATAGTATTGCATTAAGCTATTCAATACAGTCGGTGCCATATGAACGATAGACACTTTATATTTCTCCATTGCTTGAAAGATGACTTCTGGTGTCGTTTTACGCAGACAAAGTTGTTTTGCCCCATTCGCTGTATAATAAAATGGCGAACCCCAGCCGTTAACATGAAACATCGGCAGTACATGAATAAGTGTATCTTGATCACTCACCCGCAAATGATGCATCGTACTTAATGCATGTAAGTAGTTGTTACGATGAGTAAGCATCACACCTTTTGGGTCTCCTGTTGTTCCACTCGTATATAACAAAGAACATACATCCTCTTCGTCTATTTCTTCTCTACAAAAACTTTCTTCAGGAAAAGATGCTAACCAATTGTCATAACCAATTTCAGTTGTATCACCATCCATATCATGAACAATAATCGTTTCTACTGTTACTAACTGATCTTTAATTGGTTGTATCAATCTATACAGTTCTTGATCAACGAAAAGTACTTTTGATTCACTATGATTTAATATGAAAACGTAATCATTTGGCTGCAGGCGGATATTAAGTGGAACCATAATTGCATTTAATTGATATACACCATAAAACCCTTCAAGCATTTCCACAGTATTTGGCGCTAAATAAGCGACACGGTCTCCCTTTTGTACACCAATGCTTTCTAGCCCATGTGATAGTTGATTCACCCTTTTATTCAATTGATTATATGTAAGTGTGAGCGTATCACCATATATTGCTTCTTTATCTCCATATAACCTTACCGCACGATCTAGAAATTCAGTTAATATTAATGGTACCTTCACGGTAAATCACTCCTCGCTAAAATAATTAAAATTTTCTGATTATAATTATTTTAGCATTTCAACAGTCTGACATCTATATTTTTCACCCTTAATCATAAAGTTTCTTCACACTATTACACTAGGCACATAGGATAATGATAAATAGATAATTAGGGCATTCGCCCGTTTTCAAAACTTCAGTGTATGCAAAGGGTGTTTATATGCCAGCAATTGTTGGAGCTGTTCAAGTAATTTCTATAGGAAGTAGTTCCGTCTTTAACATTGGTGATATTTATAAGGTAATGCCCCTCTCTAATGCCAAAACGTTTTCTGGAGCCGGTTCTTTTAATACAGGGGATGGATTAGATGTTGTTAACTACAATAGCACAACCAACACATATGATAACGATAGCGTTGACCAAGGTAACTACTTTAATGCATAACTTTAAGGTGATGAGCGATGAATAATTATTATATTCAACAATCTATTTCTATTCAGCTAATTAAAATCGGCGGGGTCTCAAACTCTTCCGTATTTCAAATTGGCAGTGCAGGTATTATTAAACCATCCTCCCACTTGTATAATACGGGAGGGTTTACCGAACCTGCACCAGAATATGAAGAAACGCCAATTGCCCCAGGAACAACAGTAGGGACACCACTCGTTCCCTTAACTGCTCCATCGAAACCATAATAAGATTGGAAAGGCGGCGATTTTAGGATGAGTCAAGATCTTTACACGTATTTTCAACAATTACAAGCTTATGTACAAATGCAAGAACAGCGAATTCAAAAGCTTGAATCTTCAATGAAAAAAATGAAGGAAGAAATGGCACAAAATGATCGTCAGCCTATTCATATCGACCGGATCGAATATAAATTTGACCAGTTAAAAGTAGAGACATTGGAAGGGACATTAAACATTGGCTTAAATCCATCAGATTTGCAAGATATTGATGATTTCTCTGTCGATCAAAAAGAATTACAAACACCTTATTCTCCCAAAAATTTGTTTAAAAGAAATATGGAAATAGAAACGGCATTATTAACTTTTATAGAAGGGGAGCTCCCACAAATTGTTGAAGAAGCAGAAGCAAACTTAAAAATGCCAAAGGATAGCTCCTATGTAGAATTTATTAAAGAGGATATTAAAAAGCAGCTTTCTAGTCGTGTAGACTACTATTTGAAACAGCAGTCTAATCGTAATCTAGACAGCCAGGAAGAGAAAACAAAAGTGATTGAAACATTAAAAACGGAAATACGAAATGGTGTCTATGCCTTCCTTAGTCATTTACCGGAGAATATGAAGGAGATGAAAAAAGAATGAATTTCCAAGTATATAACCGCGAGTTATGTGTGGGAGATGTGCGGATAATTGGTGTGTCAAGTTCATCCATATTTCTTGTCGGTGATGCGGAAACGATACAGCTTGCCTCTACCTTTGATACACCACCTGAATCACTAATTATCGGTCCCTTTGTACCACTAACACCGGAGTAATTACATGTTTAAAAGAACATCAGTTGTAGACCAGATTAAGGTGGACACATTTGGCTTCTCCTCCATTTTCGAAATCGGCGATACTTCTTATATCCAAGGTTATTCCAGGGCATTGGCACTGCAGCGAGACGCTGAAATCTTTTATGGTAAAGAAGGTAATTACAACGCCTATGACCTCTATAGAGAAGAATTAATTATTCCGAAAATAACTGAAAATATCCAAACTCACTATATTCAACATAAACCCATTATTAAAGTTAAGAATATAGATATTTTAGGCGTTTCATCAAGCTCAGTCCTTCATATTGGCAATACGAAAGATATTAGTATGGAATCTCGTGTGAAACATTTTAGACAATTTGTGAAAAACGAAGAATAAAGGGTGTTTATTATGCCGGCAATTATCGGCCCTGTCCAGATAATCAATGTTTCAGGTGGTATTGTTCAATTCGGCGATTCACTTTATATATCACCAAAAAGTAACTCTAAATCCACTACTGGCTCTGGAACTTTGAACACTGGTGGATTTATAATGACAAACAACGGGCTCAGTGCAAGTAATGTATTAGATGCAAACCTATTGGATCAGCCAACTGTAGGCAACTTATAAGAATACACTAAAAAGAGGGCAACTGCCCTCTTTTTATATTTCCAAAAAATAACCGCCATCAAAGAAATAAAGGTACTTTTGTGCGACTTTCCTTTTTGTTATCTGTTCGACCGCTTTCGTGTATAAATCAATTTGAACTCGGTATCTATCAATTAAAATTGGCGCTGCCTCATCCATTCCGCCTCTAAAACGATCGGTAATGCGATCTGATTTGTAATCCACGATAACAAGGCCCTTATGATCCTCAAACAAACAGTCAATTATTCCTTGTACTAATACCGTATCTTCTGCTTGATCCCAATGGGAGTAAACTTCACTAGCTGGCAAAGCAAGGTTAAACGGTACTTCTCTTTGCAAAGTTATTGCTTTTCTCATACGCTCAGCTAGCTCACTTTCAAGGAAGTCAACAATCAAAGCTGGGTCAATGACCGTAGCTTGCTCAGCTGTTAACAGCTCTTTTCTCACTAGATGTTCTACTTTTTCCGTTATATGCTTTTCATCTGTTGGATCATGTAAGTCTAAGTGTTGCATCACTGTATGCAAGGCCGTTCCTCTTTCAGCAGGTGTAATGGACTTTTCTTGCATGAATAACGGTCGATTTAAAATTGGCTTTTTAAACCCTTTAACTAATTCTTGCCCACTTTCCTCTTGAGAAAAGATTTCTTTTTGCCTTTTTATTTCAGAAACTGACTGTTTCGATCTTGATTTCATTGCTGATTGATAAGGATATGACCATTCCAGACGATGCTTAATCGTTTCATAATAACGAGATTTTTTATCGACTCTTTCTCCCTGCTGTACTTTTTCTAAGAGAAGGTCAGATTCATTTTGATTTTCATCAATAACCGCCTTCGCTTCTTCTTTTGCAACAATTTGAACTTCCCAACTAGATGGATGGTTATGAATTGCTGCTACTACCGGACTCAAACTAGTATCTAAAGTTGCGCTATCTTGATGTCGGATGATAGCAGGTGCGATCCAGTCTAAATAGCTTGTACTTTGAGCACGAGTAAAATCATCAAGTAGCCAGTCTGACTTCCTCGACACCCTTTGCCAATCCTTCAACTTCTTAGCCATATTTTTCGGTGAAGCAATCAAGAAAAGCTTTTCCTTCGCTCTTGTCAAAGCAACATAAAGCACTCGCATTTCTTCAGCAAGCATCTCCATTTTTTTCTTACGTTTGAAGGCAAGCTGCGGTAACGAAGCAAGAGAAATCCGTTTATTTGCATTCACATATTTATATGCTAACCCCAGATCCTTATCTAGCAAGAAAGACTTCTTCAAATCCATCGTATTAAAGTTTCGTGCTAGCCCTGGCATAAAGACAAAAGGAAACTCTAACCCTTTACTTTTATGAATAGTCATGATACGTACTACATCTTCCTGTTCTCCTAAGGCACGGGCAGCCCCTAAATCGTCTCCTCTTTCTCTCATTCTTTCAATAAAGCGCAAAAATCTAAACAATCCTCTAAATGATGTAGCTTCATATTGTCTTGCCCGATCATATAAGGCGCGCAAATTAGCTTGGCGTTGTTTTCCACCAGGCATCCCACCTGCAAAATCATAAAATCGTGTTTCTCTATATAATTGCCAAATCAAATCAGATAAAGCACCTTGTCTGGCTTTTTGTCGCCAATTTTCTAACTGCAATAAAAACGGCTTTAGCTTGTCATAAATGGCAACCTTAGCTCCTGTTTGAACTTCAGAACAAAATTGTTGAACTGCTTCATAATAAGCACCAGTTTGATGAGGAACTCTTATGGTCGCTAATTGATTCTCTGTTAGACCAACAATTGGTGAACGTAATACAGCGGCTAATGGAATATCTTGATATGGATTATCTATCACTTTTAAGAGTGACATCATAATGGAAACTTCGGTAGCATCAAAATAGCCCTGTGAAAGATCAGCATAAACAGGAATACCTTGCTGTTTTAATTCCTCTATCATTTGTGGTGCCCATGTCATTGAACGCAATAAAATCACAACATCTCGATACTTCATCGGTTGCTCTTGCTTAAGCTTTGCATTATACACTTGTTTATGGCTAGCCATTAATTCTTTAATTTTCTTTGCTATGAGTCTTGCTTCTAATTGTGATTGCGCGAGCTCTTCCTCCTCAAACGAATCAGGTTGTTCCGTATGATCTTCATCTTCAAGATCAATCATCGATAACTCAATGGGGTGCTTCACTTCTTCAGGATAAGCAGCTCCAGGAACAAGTTCAGCTGCTTCATCATAAACAATCTCCCCTACATTTTCCCCCATAATTTGCTTAAAGATAAAATTGGTGCCATGTAGGACTTCTTTTCTACTGCGGAAATTCCGCGCCAGATCAATGCGTAAACCTGTTGATTCACCGTCAGTCGTGAACCGATTATATTTGTTTAAAAATAAGTTCGGTTCTGCTAAACGGAAACGATAAATCGATTGTTTTACATCTCCAACCATAAAGAGGTTTCCGTTTAACTCATTATCATTTGTGACTAGTTGAAGAATCGCCTCTTGTACCATATTCGTATCTTGGTATTCATCGACAAGCACTTCTTTAAATTGTTTTTTATAGGCAAGGGCAGCGTCTGTAGGAATGAATTGATTAAATTGATCAACAACCCCAAGAATATCCAAACAATAATGCTCTAAATCAGCGAAGTCTACTAGTCCTTTTTCTGTTTTAACTGCTGCAAACCTCTCTGCAAATGCTTTTACTAATTGTGCTAATCCTGCAATATGTGGCTTCATTTCTAACATATCTTTTAGAAAAGATTCTGCTTTCCTGCTAAAAAGCTCTTCTTTCAGTTTCTTCAAGACACCCTTCGCTTGATCTCGCACTTTTTTCGACTCTTCTATTAGTTCTGGCTCAAACTCTTCCCCTTTACAAGCCTTTAAAGTTTTAAATTTATAAGACTGCATTGCCTCATACAATGTCTCCCAAGATTGCTCAGCCGCCTGTATTAAGATATCGACTAGTTGGATATCTGCTACAAAGTTGTCCGCTCTTGGCGCTGGTCCCCCAGGTTGCTTTGTTAACTCAAGTGCGTGGGTTAATAAACTTCTCACACCTTGTAATTGCAGGCGAACATCTGAGAGGAGATAACCGACAAATGGAATATCGCCCATATTTGCAGTAGGAGTCACATTGTACATCTCAATCATCTTGTCCAAATAATCATCCATTGACGGATTTGCTCGAGCAAAATCATAGATTTGTCTAATCATATCTTGAAGCGCCACATCACTGCGATCGTTTGTGAACGTATCCACTAAGTGGTAAAATGCTTCGTTATCTTCTTTACCATAAGCTTCTTCAAATAAATCATCTAAAACTTCATCTCGTAATAATTGAGCCTCTGTTTCATCTGCAATTCTAAATCCTGGGTCTATATTGATTAAATAATAATATTTCTTTATTACCTCTAAGCAGAAAGAATGCAACGTTGAGATGGATGCTTTATTGAGCAAAGTTAATTGTTTACGTAAATGATAGGAATGTGGGTCCGCTTGAATTGCCTTCTCTAGCGCTTCTCCTATTCTATGACGCATTTCTGCTGCTGAAGCATTAGTAAATGTGACAACAAGGAGCTCATCGACATTCATGGGATTGTCAGTGTTTAATATTTTGGTAATGATTCTTTCAACTAGTACAGCGGTTTTCCCCGATCCTGCTGCTGCCGCTACGAGAATATCTTGATTTGTCGCATGGATCGCTTTCCATTGATCATCTGTCCAAGTAAGATTCTCAGGCTTTGGTGGAATGATAGATTTAGGCATCCTTTTCTGCCTCCTCTCTTATTCGAGTTAGCACTTCATCTCTCGGTTTTTCATCTAATAATCTAAATGTATTCGTTTCTAATGACTCATCAAATTGACAGATGGATTTAAAAGAACAAAATGTACATGGCGTCCGTTCTTTCAATTTATATGGTGATATCTCCACTTGACCACCAGTCATTTGGTTACCCGTTTTAATATATTTATTTCTCACGAATTGTCGCAAATAATTAAATTCCGCTTTATCAGCAACCTTGGATCGCTTTGATAGCGACCCATCTTTATTAAAGCCAGCAGAAATAATCGGCGAATCGCCTGTTGTTAAAGACTTGTCCATTAAACGTACAACATTTTCTTCTCCTAATAATAATCCCTTCATTTTGAACTTTTTCAAGATCTCTTTTTCTATCTCGTCTAAACCAAGCATTTTGCTTGAGTTAATCATTGGATTATGAACATGAAAATACAGAACACCCGCTGGATCAGCTTTCATACCGATGAGTTCCTCTGAATGGGCAATGACAATATCCAAATAGGTTAACATTTGTAACGATAATCCGTAATATACCTCGTTAATATTCACGTCTTTCTCACTTGACTTATAATCAATAATGCGTAAATACGATCCTGTCTTCTCACCTTTCGCTTGATCAACACGATCAATGCGTCCCACTAGTTCCATCATACTGCCATTTTTCAATGGAAAAGATAGAGATGGCCAATCACCAGAAGGTCCAAAGCTCATCTCTAAACCGACGGGTGTGAATCCACTGGCTTTTGCATGTTCTCCCATAATAAAGGATGCACGGCTAATGATTTGCTCCAGTTTTCGCTTAATATAGAAGTATCGATTAGAGCTTAGGAGGATTTCATGCTGTAATTTAGGTGCAAGTAGTTCAACGGCTTCTTTTGCAAGTAATTCGCATTGTTCCCTTGTCATATCTGACCATTGCAAGTCCTTATGCATAACCGTTTCGGTTATATATTTTAGGGCGGCATGAAATAATTCACCAATATCAGGTGCTTCTAATCGAAAGACTTGCCGTTCTCTCAAACGCAAACCATATTGGGCATAATGTGAGAACGGACAGCTATGAAAAAGTTCCATTCTTGATACACTTGCACGAATCGTTTCACCATACAATGCTTTACTAATCTCTTCATCTAGTTGTTCTGTCCTATTCTCATAATGTAAACTTGCTAAAACCTTGTTTGTGATATCTTGCCAGCCTGATTTCTGTAAATAAATATTATACGTATCCCACCACATGTCATAAATGGCATAATTGCGTTTCTGTAATTGTAATTGCGATGTTAAAAACGTTAATGCTGTATTAATATGACTGATATAGTCTATTTGTCCTTCTTCATTTAGTTCTGCTGGATCTGACATCAAATACTCTTCTTTTATTTGTACAAATTGATCTTGTATTCTCTTTATAAATGGAGAGGGAATGAGTGCCTTACCTTCTTCGTTTGCCATTGGATAGCTAACAAATAAATAATCTGACGGTGTGACAAATGCCTTATACGCCAAAAACTCTTCATCTAACAATCTCGTTTTCGTTGAAGGAGCTACTTTCATTCCTAGTGACAATAACTGCTCGCGATCATCATCTGCTAATACACCTTCTTCTGGAAACTTTGCTGGTAGAACCCCTTCATTTAAACCAATAATAAAGGCAGCTTTCATATCAGCCACTCGTGACCTTTCCATATCAGCAGCAATTACCTGGTCCATTGCAGGTGGTACAATACTAAATTGTAGTGCTTCAATACCTGCATCTAATATTGTCGCAAAGCGCTCTGTCGTCATCTGCTCACTACCAAGCATTTCTACATATTCATCCAATAGCTCAACAACTGCATTCCATGCTTGGTTATGCTCTCGAGATCTAACAAGCTCTCCTCTTTCTTCCGTCTCTATTTGCAGTTTTTCTATTTTGGCTGGGATATCTGTTTCTTCTAAATATAAATAAAGGGCTTCTGCGTATTCCCTGCCTGTTTCCGCTTTCTTCATTCGCCTTGAAAGTCTCAATAGTGGTGCAGCTACGATATCTCTTAATTGGTTGACTTCTTCTTCTATGTCTCTTTCTGCATCTGTTTGCCCTGTATTTGTCATCTCAAGGCCACGAATTCTCCGATATTTCCAGCGCTCTTTCTTTGTCCATTTACTACCTTGTATGCCATAAGATAAAACATAATTTTCTAACCGGTCCATCTTCTCACGTAATAATGAAGACGAATAGTTAAGTGGAAAAATCATTTCAGTTTTTATCGTACGGAAAACAGGTTCATATCGCCAGTTACTCATTAACACCTCTAAACTGGAACGAATAAATTCGACAACAGGATGATGTAACATGGACTTCTTTCTATCAATAAATAAAGGAATCTCATAATCATTAAACACGGTTGTAATTAAATCATGATATTCATGACCGTTTCTCATAAGTACGGTTATATCTTTATACCTTAACCCTTCATCACGAACAAGGGCACGAACCTTCCGGGCAATCCCCTCAATTTCTGCTCTGCGATTCATTGCATGGGCAATCATGACCCGTGCCTCCCCACTAAATGGGATAGTCGGACGCACTTCAAAATTGGCTTCAAAATGTCTCAATGATTCATGCTTGTTTGTCGGAACTTGAGAAAGTAACTCATATTCGACTTGATGTTTTTGTTGCTTAGCTATCTCTAGAATTGTTTGATATGTCTCACCTGTTTGCCTAAATAAATGGAGGGCATCTGGTGGTTCGTTATCAAACGGCTGATCTAACGTTAGGGCAATTGTCATATTTGGACAATGACGGATAAGTGCTTCAATAACGCGGTATTCCTGTGGTGTAAAACTATGAAAACCGTCGATATAAACTGTTGCCTTTTGCAAATAAACCGATTCATTTGCTTTTTCAGCAAGTAATTGCAAATAGTCTTCCGAGTCTAAGTATTTATCCAATATACCGGCTTCAAACTTCGAATAAATCAATTCTAAATCATGCAGTTTCTCTGCTAACACTTTTTTCTCATGATCATTCTGTTGTAATTGCGCTATTCGCATTTGTAATTCAGTAGGGTTCACACAATAGCGTTTAAACTCTGTTAACATGCTTTCCATCTGCTGGATAAAGCCATTTTTATCAGCTGCATTTTGAAAAATTTTCAGCTCATCCTTCTGTTCCTCAATAATCTTGCGAATGAGCATGTTTGTACCAATACTACTTAAATGATAACGGCTTATTCCACCAGTCTCTTGCAGAACTCGCCATGCTAATCTCGTGATAGAAAAAACTTGTGTTCTAATCATTCCTCCTAAACCTTTAGAACTAGCTAATTTATATTCAGATTGAAACGTCATCTGTTCTGGAACAATATAAATAATTGGTGAGCCTTCAGGATTTTCTTTCATAAGTTGCTTTATCTCACTGACCATCTTCTCGGTTTTTCCTGTCTGAGACCGACCAATTAACATCTTTACTGTCATGTATTTTCACCTTCACTTTCAATGTGAATCGACCTATAGAATCTTTGTTCCTATTTTAGCACATCTCTCACACTTTTCTCCTTTTTGTGTTTAAAGTAAATACAGGGAATTCCGCTTGGTGCTTAACATTGTTGCAGGATAGATGCATGTGCTCTATTCTTTTTCTGTTCTTATTCAAAAATTTAAAAAGCCCAGCAAACGTCTGCCGGGCTTTCCTCTAAACTATCTATTTTTTCGTTTTTTCTACACTTGTATTTAATTTAATTTCTATTCTTTTACCTACATACCAAAGAATAGCAATGATGAGGATGACGATGGCCGTTCTCGTCGGTTTTGTAATCAGTGAGGCAATATCATGCCCGACAAAACTCATTGTAAAAATCATCACCATTTTTCCTGCTATGACTGCCAATGCGTATTGGGCAATACTTATTCTCGATAAGCCAGCCACAATATTTACAATAGCAGATGGTGTAAAAGGGAAGCATAGTAATAAAAATAACGGTGCAAAACCATGCTTTTCAACCCATGCCATTAATTTTTTTACTTTATCATGGTTTTTAATTACACTTAAGAATCGCGCTTGGCCATATTTTCTAATGATAAAAAAAACGAGCAAAGCTCCTGCAACTGAGCCAATCCAAGAATAAAAAAATCCGCCCCATAATCCGAACGCATTCGCATTAGCCATCACGAATAAAAAAAGCGGGAGAAAAGGTAAAAATGCCTCTATTAAAGGTAGTAGAATTCCTGGAAGAGGGCCAAATGAACGATATTCTCCAATTAGAGCTAATATATTTTCTAGTGTAAGCCACTGTCTGATACTCTCTAAATCCATCCATACTCTCCTTCTCTCGCTCGAAAAAACATAGATATTCTTCTTTTAGTTAGTTAAAAATTGCTGTAACTCTTGTTTGTTTGCTTCTAAATCAACCTGTAAAACAGCCATTCCACTGATTCTAACATTTTGGTAAGTGCCATCTGCTGGAATTCTTAATGACTCTACTTGCGGGCTTCCATTCATTAAAACATCTTTTCCCATATATAAGATGTCACTTGTTTTCATATTGGTATTGACGTAAGGTGTAACAACTCCTACTAGTTTAGGTAGTTTAGCTATCGTATTTAAACTAGTAAATTGATTCATTACTGCTTTAATCGCGTTTTGTTGTCTTTCAACTCGACCGAAATCGCCAACCGCGTCATTTCTGAATCTGACATATCCTAATAGGTGTTCGCCATCCAATTTCTGTAATCCCGGTTTTAATGTTACACCGATTTTCTGAGACATCTCTTTCTCCACATTGATTTCTACACCGTTTGGAAAAGCCACATCAATGACCTTTTCAAACCCCTCAAAATCAAGAATTGCATAATATTGCGAGTCGATGTTAAAGTTCTCTTTAATCGTTTGCCTTAATAATTCTGGACCTCCATAAGCAAGTGCAGCATTAATACGATTTTGACCATGTCCTGGAATATCGACATACATATCGCGCATAAAAGAAATCATTTTATAAGTGCCTGAATCAGGTTGATAATGTGCAACCATAATTGTATCTGCACGTGCATTTTCTTCTCCTCTTGAGTCACTACCTAAGAGTAAAATATTCGTTCCACCGTATTGATCTTTTTCACCATTAAATTCGTATACTTGCTCTGGTACACTTGAATCATTATCTGCTTTAGAAGTTTGTAGACCTTGTTTAAATTGGTAGTAAGAATATCCTACTACTGCAACAACAACAAGCAAGAATATGATAAATAAATTTCTTATTATTTTGCCAAATTTCCGCTTTTTCTTCTTTCCTTGATGTCTTTCAGATCTCATTTTAGATGTATCCTTTCATCCTATTATTCTTTTCTTTCTTTTTGTAAATTATATCAGATTATCCCGATACTGTTACTTTTGGAATAAACAGAACAGTAACTCTTTTAAAAGATATACTAGAATTATACACGTTACAGCCTTTTTTCTAAATCATTTCTTCATTATCTTTACATCTTTTTAAAGATATTTCCGTCCCTTTATATATGACTGATACAGCATGAAAAAAGTTTCACTTACGAAATATTACCAAATACCCCGAAAGTGATCACACTTCCGGGGTAAGCATCTTTAAATATATTGATTAAACCAATTTTTTATATAATGAAGTCTCTTCATTCTTAAGTTTGGGTGACCACTTCTAGAGAGTTCATGATTAGCTTGTGGAAAACGAATAAACTTCGCTTGTTTGTTATGGTGTTTTAATGCAATGTAAAATTGCTCTGCTTGTTCAATCGGGCATCTTAAATCATTTTCACTATGTAAAATTAATAGTGGGGTGTCTACTTGTTCCACAAATGCTAATGGTGAATGTTTCCATAATTTTTCTATATCATTTAACTGGCCTTTTATTTGCCAGTCAGTGAAATAATAGCCGATATCACTTACACCATAAAAGCTAATCCAGTTAGATATGGAGCGCTGGGTAACAGCTGCCTTAAAACGATTTGTATGTCCTACAATCCAATTTGTCATAAATCCACCGTAGCTACCGCCTGTTACCCCTAACCTCTCACGATCAATTCCCTCATCATATTCGAGAACATAATCGACAGCAGTCATGATATCTTCATAATCTTTGCCACCATAATCTCCTCTAACAGCATCTACAAAAGCTTGTCCATATCCATGACTGCCCCGTGGATTTGTATATAACACCGCATAGCCCTCTGCGGCTAACACTTGAAACTCATGGACATATGTATTGGCATACATCGTGTGTGGACCACCATGAATCTCTACAATAAGAGGATACTTCTCTCTTGTCTCGTGATTTATCGGCTTTATTAACCAACCTTGTAATTCCCAGCCATCTATCGATTGATATTGAAGGACCTCTGCATCAGCAACAGCCGTCTCCTCAAAGAACGCTTGATTAATATTTGTCAGTCTTGTTTTTTCCCCACTAGTCACGTTCAACAAGTATAAATCTCCTGGATTAATAGGTGTGCTAATCGCTACTATCGCTTTATCTATCGTGCCCCCTGTAGAAACACCATAAATATGATGCCTTTCTTCTAATAATGCGGGATACATCGCTCCTTCAACTGTGCCAAAATACAGTACTGTATTGCCATGGTCAGATGCTAGAAAATAGAAGCTCGAGCTATCCTCAGCCCATAAAATCTGTGAAGCATTTGCAGACTGATGGAAGTCAGCAACAACATAATCACCGACTTGTACATCCCATTCTTCTGTTAAACAAGTCAATTCTCCTGAGAATACATCTAATGTCCATATCTTGGACAAAGAAGCATTCTTATAAGTCGACTTCGACCCAATTAGCCCTAAACATTTGCCATCAGGGGACCATGATACATGAGAGAAGCTGGCAACTCCTTTTGTCATATTCTCCATCTGCTTACTTTCAACATCTAATATGTAAACATCATTATTGAAGGAATGATCTTTATCTGTTGCCAAATCGGCTAATAATGCGATGGATTGATTGTCCGGAGACCAGCATTGGAGATAATAATCCTGCTCTCCTGTTGTAAGCCATTCACGCTCTCCTGAAGCAATATCAATTACGCCAATATGTTGATAATCACCAGACCATAAACCTTTGGCGTCAGACTTATATTTCATCCTTTCTATTTCAACCGGCTCTGGTTTATCCTTGTTTTTTTCTGGAAGGTTCTCTTTCTCTACAGTTGATTGAAAAGCGATTCTTTTACCATCCGGTGACCATATAGGGTTGGTCGCACCATTCGGTTCATTTGTCAGCTGTTTTGCTTCGCCTCCATTCATTGATAACATAAATATTTGATTCACCTCATTATTACGATTAGAAACAAATGCGATTTGTGACCCATCTGGTGACCATCTTGGTGCCAAGTTTCTCCCTTTTCCGTATGTTAATTGTTGCGTTTCTGCAGGTTGATTGGTATTTATGTAAAACAAATGAGAGCTATATGTATTTTCTTCTTCACACATGGTCGTTTCTATATAAATACAATCATAGCCATTCTTACTTAATTGTGGATCAGTTACCGACTTCAGTTGATATTGATCCTCCGGCTTGATTCGTTTTTTTGCATTCATCCTCTTCACTCCTCTATAGGTTCTTCTCACTTTTATTCGTGACGTAAGGAATATTCCCCTTTATTTACCCACTTTTATTGTGAGTAATTCATACCTCTCTTTCAAGCTAAAAATCAAATAACAAAAAATGGATACAGTTGCATGAATATTTTAATGAGAGTAGAATATAATAAGAACAAATGTTCTATACCAAAAAAGGAGAAGTATTTACGATGACAAGAATTCCTGAGCGAGACCGGAATATTATGGAACAAGCGATTTATTTGCCAATGGTGCTTACGATACTTAATAGGGATTTAAAAGTGATTGATGCAAGTCCGTTTAAGTTGAAGCAACCTTATGTGAATTTAGTTGATGAAACAATGAGGGTAATTCAGAAGGAATTAAGAAGCGTGAAGCACTATATGAATAAAGAAAAGTTGAGTGTACAAGAAATTAAGCGCGATGAAGCATTTACAATGTTCATGTTTCTTTATAAAGGATATGAAGAGCAGCATAATTATTTTAACCCTCGTATACGAAATAAAGTCCATGAATTACTGGAGTTTTATTTATTCAAACGTTATACTTCATCGCAAATTAGCCAATAATATCCATCATAATCTGCGAAGGAAGTTAATGTTTTCTGAAACTTTCTCAGCTTTTTTCCTTTTTAGAAAGTAAAGCGATTTTCGTTCCGTTTCTTCAATTCTGCTCGATAACGTATCTTTTAACAGAACGGTTCTTAGAATTTGATTTTGAAATATGTTATGTGAAACAGGGATAATATGCGTACGCCTATTTCTAAAAGTTACTTCTGTTTGTCCTCCCTCATGCGGACGATAATGGAGCACATGCTCATTAGATATCCATATACAGTTGGGGTTTGTAGCAGAAGCTGTGGGAAAAAAATAAATGAGATTAGTGGGATCAATCGTAATAGGTGCTTTATGTGTAATACCTGTCAGTTGTCTTGTCCCCTCTTTTCTACCTTCATAGCTAGCACCAAAAAAGCGACAACTTTTCTTAATAATTTCAAGCGGTTTAAAAGGCGAAACCGCTTCACCTTCGATTTCATAAATATGAGAATAAATCTTACTACCATATTCAATAGGCAAAATCATCATTGTTTCTGTATTAATTTCATACTCTTCAATCATCGTTTCCTTCTCAGCCATAAAACGGTACACCCCTTTACTTTTTTTGAAAAATAAACTAAATATTTTTAAAATTAGCTCTATTTTACCAGAAAGAGAAGATGATAACCAGTCTTTTTTCCTATTTAATTGACAATTTATTTGAAAATAATATATTTAATTTTTTAAAAATTCAAAAATAAGTTGAATAAATACAATTCTTTACATATACTAATAAAAAGCCATTGGGGTGATTTTTATGAAAGAAAAATCATACGCCGAATTAATGAAAGCAAGCGCCATGAAACGCAAAAGAAAGAAAGAAGCATTTGTTTTAGACTTATATGTCGACATGGTCATTAGCGACGCTATCCTAAACAGAAAACTGCAAGCTGTAAAAGTGAAATTAGATAAAGCATTAGACTGCAAAAATAAAAAAATGTTCATTACACTATCAAATGAATATATTCAACTGCAAAAAGAATATGGCTCGTAACCTATTATCCTCCACCACCAATGGGGGATTTTTTATTTTTGAATTATACTGGGAATCAAGGTAAGGAAGGGAAAAAATTAAAAAAACAAAATATACACACCCCCCGTTGCAAATGCAAAAGGCTGTGTGCACAAAATGGTACCTCTTTTTTATCTATTCATCGTCTCGATGTTTTATTTGATATTCTTCTAAGTCAATGATTCGATCCAACATTGTCGGATGTCCATAGCGAAATACCTTCACAAGTAATGGTGGATTCACTTGACTAAGACCAGCTTTGGTAAGCTCTTGAAAAGTTTCGATCCCCGCTTCTGGATCTTTTGTTAATTCAACTGCATAATGATCCGCTCTTGTTTCTTGATAGCGTGAAACTAAATTGGACAACGGACTAGAAATGAACAGAAGCATGGAAATAATTATAAGAAATAATGGTAATGAACGGATATCATTTACTGCTGGAATCTTCAATGCATCTCCATACTTCGTTACCGCCCATTCCATTATGCGATAAGTTAAATACAATCCAACTAAAGATAATAATAAATATCCGCCTATGCCAATATATATATGCTTCTCAACATAGTGCGCCATTTCATGTGCCATAATAAATAAAATACCGTCATCATCTAATCTATTTAATGTTGTATCCCAGAGAACAATCCGGGAATTTGATCCAATACCAGTAACATAAGCGTTCAAAGCATTCGTTTTCTCCGCCATATCAACTTCAAACACATGGTCAGCTGGGATGTTTGCTTCATGAGCAAGCGCCAATATTTTACTCTCTAATTCCTTATTCTTTAAAGGAGAGAAATCATTATATAACGGATCAATGACCACTGGTTGAAGGAACATTAAAAACAATGAAAAAGGAACGGTTAACATCCAAGCATATAGCCACCACCGCTTCCTGCTTTTATTAATAAGCAGATACAATACATAAACGATAAGCACCATCATGCCAAAGTTCACCCAAAAGTCTATAAGTTCATCTTTCATCCAGCTAGCAAAGCTTTGCGTAGAAATATTGTACTGCTTTGAAAAATGATAACTGATATAACTGAGTGGTGTCGTAGCGATAAAAGCGAATAGTGACAACCAAGCAACATAAATAGACGTTTGCACAAATTTGAATTTAGAAGATTGCTCAGCCCATTTTTTAAATGCACCAGATAACCCCAATAAAAGAATTGATAAGTAAAACATCCATTCAAAAGGTGTAGACAAGAAAAATAGTAAATTACGTATTTTTGAATATTCCTCAGTTAATACAAGTTCTCTACCATTTAAAAAAGTGGCAGGATCAGCAACTGTACCTTGATACTCGAATGGTAAATCTGTATTTGCAAAATGGAATAAATACCAATAAAAGAATAAACCATATAAAAAGTAGCCAAGAATGCCATAAAGACCAATTTTTCTTGCCAATTTGTTCCCTCCTTTAATCTCAATGAAAAAAGTACAACCCTTCATACTTAGTTTAGTATACTTTTCCATATTTAGAACTGCAAAAAAGAGGAAAGAAATAACTAACTGATGAATAAGGAGTAACCTGACAAAACAATAATAGCACTAAGGACAACAAAGACTACATTCGCGCCAATATAAGCAACAATAAACGCAATCGCTGCACCAAGTAAGCCGTACCAGATGCTTTCTCCAATAAGCAAAACCCCAGGAAAAATAAGAGCACCGAGAGTCGCATAAGGAACATTTTTCAGAACAGATTGCACAAATATAGGCAGTTCCTTTCCTTTAAAAAGTAAAAATGGCGCAACCCTTGGAAGATATGTAACAAGACCCATGCCAATAATTAACCAAAGTACTTCATTGCTCATTTTGCCGATCCTCCCTCTTCATTCCTTCTATAACCTCAACAAGAACGGAAGAAATTAAAGTTGCTATAACAATTGACCATCCTGTTGAAAGTGCACCGGTAAAGGTAAAAATAGTGTTTAATCCGGCAGCAATAGCAGCAAGGTAAACAACTTTAGCACTGCCTTTCATCGAAGGGACAAGTAGACCAATAAACATTGCATATAGCGCAACTGTCATGCTTTCTTGTAACACTTGTGGCAAGTTTGCACCAACGACGAACCCAAGAGCAGTAAAGGTAACCCAGCTCATATACCCAATGATATTCACACCTAAAATAAAACCAGTTTTTTGCACGCCATCTTTTGTAGCAATAACTGAAAAAGATTCATCTGTAATGCCGAATGAATAGAGTGCCTTTTTCATTAGTCTGTCATCTTCGGCTTTTTCATTAAGCGCTGTACTCATCAGAAAATGGCGAATATTAACAATAAAAGTTGTAAAAATAATTTCGAAAGTACTCGTCCCTAAACTAATTAAGCTAAGTGCCATATATTGTGATGCACCTGCAAAAACAATCATACTCATAAGTACAGTCTCTATAAAAGATAAACCTGTTGTCTTTGCTAATAAGCCAAACGTAAGTGCAACGGGGGCATAACCAATCGCAATACTTACACCAGCCTGCACCCCTTTTCGAAATGGTACTTCTCTTGTTTGTAACAATAGCTCCGCCAAGATTTCTCCCTACCCTTCATCCCAAAAAATAGTATAATATTGAATAAATAAACTGATTAGTTATTTGTACAATATATTATACATTCGTACGTTATAATAAACAATCATTTTCGGAGGAATTATGGATAATATTCAAAAAAATATCGGTGTTAACTTAAAAAATCTACGTAAAGCACGAGGTTTAAGTCTAGATACTACAGCAAACTTAACTAATGTAAGTAAAGCGATGCTTGGGCAAATAGAACGTGGTGAATCCAACCCAACAGTGACAACATTATGGAAGATTGCCACAGGATTACAAGTTTCCTTCTCATCTTTAATTAAGGAACAGCAGTCTCCTATTCATGTGGTTAATCGCCATGATATAAGCCCCATTATGGAGTATAGTGGGAAATATCGCGTATATCCGGTCTTCCCATTTGACCCAAGGAAAAAGTTTGAAATTTTTACTGTCGAGATTGAGACAGGTTATGAACATCTATCAGAAAAACATAATGAAGGTGTTGAAGAGTATGTAACGGTG
The DNA here is from genome assembly GCF_038007265.1 of Cytobacillus sp. FSL R5-0569. Taxonomy (NCBI): domain Bacteria; kingdom Bacillati; phylum Bacillota; class Bacilli; order Caryophanales; family Bacillaceae; genus Cytobacillus; species Cytobacillus sp. FSL R5-0569. The sequence continues at coordinate 1,526,354 of NZ_JBBOWW010000001.1, read as the reverse complement.
ATTACTGGTACACTACAACTTGAAATTAATGAACAACAATACACCATTCAACCAGGTAATTCCATCCGTTTCTCCGCCAACAAAGCACATACGTATCGCAATATTGGGGAAGATATGATTATTTATCAAACAGTTTTGTATTACCCTTAAGTTTAAGGGTTGCAATTCTGTTTCTTTTTTTGTAGAATCATTTCATAGCTAATGATTCTGAAAATAAAAGAGGGGTGATCCTATTCACCAATTAGACGAAGATGGCTATTTGCATCCTGAAGAGTCAACGGTCATTCAAAAGATAAGTAAAAAAACAACGATAGAGCCAAATGCAATAGCCGTAGTCACTAGCCTATATCGCATTGGCCAAGGCATTAAAAATAAGCTAGAGCAAGAAGTGTTAGCCAAGCATAAAATCTCTTGGACTTCCTTTTCGATTCTTTATGATTTATGGATATATGGAAAAATGGAAACAAAAGAGCTTGCCCTTTCTGCAGGTGTATCAAAAGCAACAATCAGTAATATTATGCGTACATTAGAGAATAAGTCATTTTGCAGAAGGGAAACCGACCCAAGAGATCGCCGAAACACTTTTGTTGTGATTACACCTAAGGGTAGAGACGTCATTGAAGAGCTTTATCCCGAATTTCATGAGGGAGAAATCTCCATTGTTAAAGGGTTAAAAACGGACGATCAAAAGCAATTAGCTGCAACCCTTTACCGGCTCATTAAAGACAATAAATTTTAATAAAGAAAAAGTGATGATAGAAGTCTTAGTAGCAACCTCCTCCCTATCACAGAGAGCCGACAAATGACTGAGAGTCGGTATAAAGGATGAAGCGAATTACAACTTCTTGAACTTTCATTGCTACTTGCAATGAACGGCTACGTTCGTTAAATGTTGAGGTGGAGAAGTATTATACTTCTCAATTAGGGTGGTAACGCGTGAAATCCACGTCCCTTTTATCAGGGATGTGGATTTTTATTATTTTTTAAGGATGTGAATAATTGTGAAAGAAAAATTATCAGAACAGCAATTAAAAGAGTTACAGAGACAATTAAAGTTATACAAACAAGGTGTGCAAGAAATAATACCCACTGAAGAATTAGAAGAAAAGTTAGCAAAATCTATTTTATTAAATAAACCTTTAAAGATAAAGCTTGGCTTAGACCCTTCAGCTCCTGACGTTCATTTAGGTCATACGGTTGTTTTAAAGAAATTAAAGCAATTTCAAGATAATGGTCATACGATTCAATTATTAATTGGGGATTTTACTGGTAAGATTGGTGATCCGACAGGTAAGTCCATCGCTAGAAAACCATTAACCGATGAAGAAGTGAAGCATAACGCCCAAACTTACTTTGAGCAATTTGGTAAAGTACTCGATATGGAAAAAGTTGAATTACATTATAATTCAACATGGCTCTCTCAACTTAAGTTTGATGAAGTCATTCAATTAGCAGGTAAAATTACCATTGCCCGCTTAATGGAACGTGATGACTTTGAAGAAAGAATTGCCTTCGGGAAGCCGATTTCTTTACACGAATTCTTCTACCCAGTCATGCAAGGATACGATTCTGTTGTGCTTGAATGTGGTATTGAGTTAGGAGGCACTGATCAACACTTTAATGTCCTTATGGGTAGGCACTTTCAAGAGAAATTTGGGAAACCTAAGCAAATTGCGCTGTTGATGCCACTACTTGAAGGGTTAGATGGCGTTGAGAAAATGTCAAAATCGAAGAATAATTATATCGGTATTAATGAACCAGCAAACGAAATGTACGGGAAAGCGATGTCCATTCCGGATGAACTCATGGTGAAGTACTTTACACTTATTACTCCACTTACACCTGAAGAAATAACTGAGATAGAAGAAGGGCTAGATAAGCGAACCCTCCATCCACGTAATGTAAAGATGCAATTAGCAAAGCTAATTGTACAAATGTACCATGATGAAGAGGCAGCTGAAAAAGCAGAACAACAATTTATTACGATTTTCCAAAAAGGAGAAGTACCTGAAGAACTGCCGACAATGACATGGACTGGCCCAACTTCTATCACCATTGTGCAATTGTTAGTAGATACAGGCTTACTGCCTTCAAAATCCGAGGCTAAAAGAATGATTGCTGGTGGCGCAATTAAAATAGATGGTAAAAAAATCATCACTGATATGGAAACGACTACGATTAGCCATAATATGATTGTTTCAGTAGGTAAAAGAAAATTCATGAAATTATTGTTAAAGAATTAGGTTGTGAGGTAATTTAAAAATAGTCACCTTTTATCAGGTGGCTATTTCAATGTTTAGGCTTCTTCTACTAACAGTTTTTCCAAAAGGGAGCTAGCTGTCTCGTCCACTCTTTTTTATCATATTTCCGCCACATATCTGCTGTTTGCAGCATCGGATCCCCAGAATAAAAGCGCTCGTATAATTCATGACGAGAACCAAAAGGTGAACCTATTAAATCCCAAGCTAATTTAAATAGCTTCGTCCTTTCTTCTGCAGTAGCATTCTTCCCTTTATAATACTGTTGTGTCAACTGACTGATTTGACCTGATAGATCGGCCATGGACGAAGGTAATTGTATCAAGCCGCCAGCACCTATTAATTGAATGATTTCAACTGCATTGGGATAATATTTCGTCCCCAGTACTCTCGCTGTTTGAATATAATTAAAATCTGGAATATAAATGTCTTTCTCCAACTTTCCATTTTGTTCAGCGGCAATGATTAACCCTTCAATTGTGCGAATTTGGATAATAAGTTCCCCTAGCTTTTCTTGTACATGTAAATAGCCATCTGCTCCAATCACATGTGCCATGGCATTTGCTACTGCTGCCATAAAAGATAACTTCGTTTGCAAGCGCACAATGGCTTGATGATACGCTAAGCTATTAGAAATAGAATCAACTTTTAACTGAGCTAAAGCAATAGGGTTATCATGCAGTAAAACTCTCTCCCACGGAACAAAGACATCATCGAAAATCAGGACCGCATCCATTTCATCGTATTGTGCACTAAGGGAATGTTCAACTTGCGACGCTTCTGCAAAAGACTCACGACAAACCATATGCAAGCCCTTAGCATTTGCGGGCACAATCAGCATATGCGCTAAATCGTTCTTCGCCTCATCTAAAGGTGCTAAGGGATAAACAATAATATCATGGGCATAAGGTGCGGAAGTGCCAATCATCTTAGCCCCATTAATATATACGCCTTCGTTTGTCTTTTTTGTTATTCTCAATAAACCTAACTTTTTCGTATTATAATACTCATTAGCACTCCGGTTGATTTGCGGATCTCTTTGAACAATGGCAATGAAACGATTTTCTCTTTTGGCTATATGATAATAAGCCTCTATTTTTCCTGGGAAATGCGGATCTAATTCACGATACGCTTCTCTATTTGCATACCAGCCTGCCACTCGCGAACGGGCATAATCGGAAAGTCGACTCATCATGCCGTTCGTATCTTTCGCCCATGCCTCAAAAGCCGTGCGCCTTTCCTGTAATTCAGTGATATTTCTTGGCAAATAAAAAGCCTTATGCACCCATTGCTGTAAATCATCATCAAAATAACCGATTAATGGCTGTAACTTTGGGTTCGTTAATTGCGAAAACAAGGATTCAATCGTCGTCAACGTACCTCTAAAATTTGTATCTTCGGTAATATCAATTCTTTTACCGTTCAACCACACATTTCTGCCATCCTTTAAGCTTTCTATAAACAAGCTTATTCTCTCCCTTCAGCAGGATAAGTCTGATTATGTGCTAATGGCGGTGAATACACATGAAAACTAATGACCTCGAATGGTGTGGGATTAAACATGAGATGAATGGTATCCCCTTGTACATGAAAAGACTCATCTGCCTTATATGACTCAATTTTATTAACCGATAAATCTTTATGATAAATGAGATTAAGTAAGCTTCCCTGAACAACATAAACTTCTCCTTTTGAAAAACCATGATCATGGACAAGCGTTTTAGCAAATGGCGGAAGATAAACAACAATGACCTCAACCTGCTGATTGCGATAAATGACGTTTCTCCCATACTCTAACATCCCTTGCGGTTGTGTAATATAAGGCTCCAACTCTTTTGAACAAATATTTAATGAACGAATCGCCTTATCTAAAGGCACTTCTTTTTCTTGTAAAACTTGGCGAACTTTTTCTTGAAATGTCACGGTGTAAATCGCTCCTTTACATGCAATTCTATGAATAGTTGATCGACTTTCTCAACTTTCTAAAATACAATATGACAAGCTTGTACTTTCGTGATTAGAATGCAAGAAAATGAGTAGAAGCCTAGGTTATAATTCTATGAAAGCACTAATACCCTTTTATAAGATGTTTAACAGGAGGCCGAACTTTTGAAAATATCGAGTAAAGGTGAATATGCGCTGCGTTCATTAATTGTTCTCGGGAATAATGAAGGAACTGTTATAACCATCAAAGACATTTCAGCTCAAACATTAGTACCTGTTCAATATTTGGAACAAATTCTACTTCTTTTAAAAAGCCATGGTTATGTAAAAAGTAAACGAGGTGTCTACGGGGGCTATATGTTAAAGAAAGAAAGTCATGAGATTAATATAGGAGAGGTCATTCGTCAACTAGAAGGTCCACTTGCACCGATGAGTTGTGTCAGTATCACCGCTTATGAATATTGTCCATTAGAAGATCAAGGGTGTGTGCTTCAGCCACTATGGGCACTATTGCGTGAAGAAATTGCCTTTATCTTAGATCAAGTTTCATTACAAGATTTGATCAACCGCAACATTCCTTCACCAAGACAAAATCATTAAATAGAAATCACCCTGCTATCGTATTTATAAACAATCTATTGATAGAACAAAAATCAAGTCCCCACCACAAAAAAAAGAGTCCACTAACGGACTCTTTCTCACACTAAAATCTTCATTTATGCAAGTATTGCACGGTCACTGTTCATTTTTTCACCACGAATTTGTTGAAATTCATTTAATAATTTTTCAACCGTAAGCTGCGATTTTTGCTTCTCATCCGCAGAAAAAATAATCTGGCCTTTATCCATCATAATTAACCGATTTCCTAGATCGATCGCTTGCTGCATATTATGAGTTACCATTAATGTCGTTAATTGGTATTTAGCAACAATTTCTTTCGTTAAATTCGTAATCAATTCTGCCCGGGATGGATCTAAAGCAGCCGTATGCTCATCCAATAAAAGGATTTTAGGTTCTGTGAAGGTTGCCATCAAAAGAGACAATGCCTGCCTCTCACCACCTGATAATAAACCTACTTTTGCTTGCAGTCTGTTTTCCAAACCTAAATGAAGCATCTCTAATTTTTCTTGAAAAAACAATTTTCTTTTCTTCGAAACGCCTATATGCAAGCCGCGTGATCTCGTTCTTGTGTAGGCAATGGCTAAGTTCTCTTCGATCGTCATTGCAGGTGCAGTCCCTGCCATTGGGTCTTGGAATACGCGCCCTATTAGACGTGCCCGTTTATTTTCCTTTACATTCGATACATTTTTTCTATCAATAATTATTTGACCGACATCCGGTATTAACTTCCCTGAGATAATGTTCATTAAAGTCGATTTTCCTGCACCATTACTACCAATGACCGTCATAAAATCGCCTTGATGAAGATCGAGATTCATCTGTGTTAGTGCAATCTTCTCATCTGGTGTGCCTTCATTGAAGATTTTATGAATCTGATTTAATTCAAGCATGTCGTCACCCCTCTCTTCTACTTATTCCATTCCTGCTTGAAGCATTCGTTTTTTCTTTCGTTGTCTCTCTTTTTGCTTCTCAAGAATCTTCGGTAGTACAAGCGCGAAGACGACAATCAATGCCGTAATTAATTTCATATCTCCCGTTTCTAAGAACTCCACGCGTAGCGCTAATGTAACAATAATTCGATACAGAATCGCCCCACCGATAACAGCTAATGTTGCTCGAACAATTGTTTTTGCACCAAAAATCGCTTCGCCGATAATAACAGAAGCAAGCCCAATAACAATCATGCCTATACCCATGCCGACATCACTGAAACCATTGTATTGTGCCACTAAGCCACCTGATAAAGCTACCAAACCGTTAGATAGCCCTAGACCTAATATTTTTAATGTATCTGTATTCGCTGAAAAGCTACGAATCATCGTTTCATTATTACCTGTTGCTCGAATGGCCAGACCAATATCAGTTTTCAAGAACCAATCAATAATTACTTTGACAAAAAGAGCCAATATCAGCATGAGAATTAAGATTGCCCATGTTTTTGGCACAAAGCCAATGAAAGCTAAGGCGTTATCTAAACCTAATCCTTGCCAAAAATCAGTTAGTTTTGTAATGACGGTTTCCTCTGATAATAGTGGGATATTCGACTTACCCATAATGCGTAGATTAATAGAGTACAAAGCAATCATCATGATAATCCCTGATAATAAAGGATTGATCTTTCCTTTTGTGTGAAGTAATCCTGTCACGCTGCCAGCTAGGAAACCGGCAACGAATGCTAAAATTGTTGCTAAGAATGGATTCGTTCCTCCTACAATTAAAACGGCAGCAACTGCTCCACCAGTGACGAAACTACCATCAACAGTTAAATCAGGAAAATCTAATACTCTAAAAGATAAATATACACCTAACGCCATTAATGCATAAATTGCACCTGCTTCAATGGAGCCAAATATTGCTGAAGGCATTATGCTCTCTCCCTTTCATCTGTCGTGCTGATTAAGATACCTGTCATTATTCAATAAATTCCGCAGATTCTTCCCATTCAGGATTTAGTTCAACACCCATTGCTTCAGCCGCTTCCTTATTTATAACAAGCTTTAGATTTTGTGGATATTGTACATCCATTTCGCCTGCTTCTTTCTCACCTTTTAATATTTCTGCTGCCATCACACCTGCTTCATAACCGATATCATTATAATCAAACCCGTATGCAGCAAATCCGCCACGAGCGACAGAATCTAATTCACCAACAAAAAGTGGAATTTTCTTATCTGTTGCCACTTGAACGACTGACTCTAGAGCTGTTACTACTGTATTATCTGTAATGATATAAAGGACATCTGCTTTACCGACTAATGATTCTGTAGCTTGTTTTACTTCAGCTGATGTTGAAACAGTTGCTTCAGCTAATTTCAATCCTGTTCCTTCTATAACTTCTTTCACTGTCTCAATTTGCGATACAGAGTTGGCTTCACCCGAATTATACACAACGCCAATTGTTTCAATATCAAAATATTTGTTTATGAATTCTACTGTATTCGGTATGGCATCTGGGTGATTATCTAATGTGCCTGTAATATTTCCGCCAGGTGCTTCCATAGAATCAACAAGTCCGCCACCAACAGCATCTGTTACAGAAGTAAACACAATCGGAATATCCTTTGTAGCATTTAATGCACCTAGTGCACTTGGTGTAGAGTTAGCAAAGATTAAATCCACCTGATCACTTACAAAGTTGTTCGCAATCGATTGATTATTATTTTGATCCCCTTGTGCAACTTGTGTATCAAATTCTACTTCTAATCCCTCATCCTTCAATGCTTGTTGAAAGCCAACAGATGCTGCATCTAAACTTGGATGTTCAGCGATTTGCGTGATACCGACTTGATAGCTTTTATCACCGCTTTCTCCACTTGCCTCATTCGTTGTTTCTTCAGAGTTTCCGCATCCTGCCAATATTAATGCACTTAATAATCCAGCTGTCGATAATGTTTTCCACCTATTTTTCTTTTTCACTATTCATTCATCCCCTTTACTTTATCGCTTTTATGCTTTGGTGCTTTGGTTCATTAAATTATATACATATAATACTAAGGAGACAAGAACTTTTTATTATTTTCCAAAAATTCATGTTATCTGACACTAAAAAATAGAATGAATTCCATGAAATTGGAACTACAATTAATATATAATTAATTATTATAAATTTTCAATTAATTTAATGTATATTACTACCACTATTGAATAAAAATGATCAGCTAATGGATACCCTTTTCCCAACATACCATTCTACATCGTTTGCATTGAATCCTGCCGTGCGTTCGCTTTTAAGCGAAGTTGTACTTTTTCTGTAGTAATCTTCTACAGTTAATAACTGCTTGGAATAATCTACGTAGGAATCTTGTTGGATAGTAGCTTGTCCTATATAAGACGCCGTAACAGTTGTATATTAATTCATGGCATAATCCAATATCCCTACTTTTAAATCTAATCTAAGCTATGGTATGGTACACCCCTCTGTCAATTGCTTAAGGCACACCTGGGGTTTCGCTATGTGGTAACCTTCTTGTACACTCGTTGTATCCAATGAAATGATGCCTCGATACGTGCCTTTATACATCCACTTGCCAACCACTTTTATTGTTACTCCCCCCTCCCCCATCAGCAACGAGCTCCCTACAAAAACTTTTGAATAGTTACCTTGAGCAAAAGAACCTCATTTTCAGTAGTCTTATATTTTTTCTCTCTTCAAACCAATTCCAACAAGTATTGTTATTAGCAGAAGCACTTTTATTAGGATATAAAACGAGAAAACCCCTTATGAAAGCGCATTCATTTTAACATGTCGCAAATTGACTAACAGCTTGCGTGCAGTCATGCAACATCACCATTAACGGAACTTAATCACTCCCTTCATAAGATGATGGCACATATAAGGTAAGTTCTCCTGCCGTATGATCCACTAATACTATAACCAGCTGCTAGTACTGATTCTTTTGGTACAGGGTCAAATACCTTACATACTCATAATAAACTAATTGCCAATAAATTGCATAATTTTTTTACGTTTTTTTCTCCTTAAATCTACTCATTCTATTTTAATTTCTAGAAACTACGAAAGAGTTACAAAGAAATGTCGTTGGCTGTAACGAAATACGAATTGGGTCGTCTAATGAAAAAAGTATTATTAGAGGGGATTTATTTGAAGTGGTTTTTTTGGAGGTCTAGTTTTTATCATTTTGGTTCTAACAAGTATTCTTATTTTTTTTAGAAACTCTACTCCACCAGTACCTATCATTACAGTAGGTAAAGATAAAATACCTTCTACTCAATGTTCTTATTGTTGGCATAGTCTCAATAGTGGGGAAATGTGTAGATGTTGTCTACTCATCACATATAGAAATGGCCAAAGTCCATAAGCCAACAATCGTTTCCCCTAATGAAGATATTTACATTGAATTTAAATGTAAACCCAGCTATCATACTTTCACCATTGAACAATGGACAGATGATGAAATGATAACCTCAAAAGATATGACAAAAGAGACAATCACAATAACCTCACCATCAAAAGCAGGGATCTATTATTATCACCTTATTGCTCATTGGAAGGAAGGAACGATCACTTATGCTTTTACCATCCTGGTCGTAGACAAGTAAGAAGAAAGAGGGGCTCAAATAATGTACAGATTACCATTCATATTTATTATAATGCCCCCAGAACACTAAGGTATTTTATGAAGAAACATGTATTTCTAAGTCAGGTTGACCCCCTTTAAACGCTTATTGTCTATACTCAGTGAATGGAAATTTAACTCTCTTGATTATTTCAACATTCAGAAAAAGACACCCCCCAAATAGGATGTCTTTACAATCTTTTTGTAAGGAACTAAGTACATTTACCCGACAGAGCTTTCTGTCTCTATCCTTGGCTTGCGACGTAACTTTACTTGATAATAAGTCGTTTTGTTTTTTATAATAAATTCGGGGATTCCGCCTCTATGGGCATGGGCATCTTTAAATTCTCGACTTTTCATCCAGCCTTTAAAGCCTGTTGGATCTTCCCATCTTGTAACAATAGTTATTTCTTCATAGTCTTTCGTATTTTCCGTTAACATCACTTCTAAACCAACGAAGCCCGGCATCGTTTCTACCTTACCTTCTCGATTAAATCTCTCAACAAACATATCAGCATTTCCTGGTTGAAGGTGAACAGTATTTGTTACAATATACATCTCAGGTTCCCCCTTAAAATTGATTTGGTTTAATTAATGGCACTTTACCATCAAATATTACATCAGCATCAAGTTTATATACTTTTTTAAGTAATTCTGCATTTAGGATTTCCTTGGGGAGACCGGTTGCGACAATTTCCCCTCCTTGCAGAACTACCATTGAATCACAATACATCGCTGCATATTGGAGCTCATGAAGTACCATGACAATGGTCATTTTAAACTGTTGATTCAGTTCTTTTAGCAATGACATCAGTTCAATTTGGTGTCCGATATCCAAGTAAGTCGTCGGTTCATCCAAGAGCAAAATATTCGTTTTTTGAGCAAGTGCCATCGCAATGCGGACACGTTGCTGTTCTCCTCCCGATAATGTTTGCACAAGACGATCGCTCATATGAGTAATACCAGTTACCTTCATTGCCCAGTCAATGATTTCATTGTCTTCTACGTTCTCACTTTTCATCATTTTTTGATAAGGTGTTCTTCCATACGCAACCATTTGTCGCACTGAGAACCCCGGCATCCCCTCCTTTAGCTGAACGAGCATAGCTAACTCTTTCGCTAAATTCTTTCTTGTATAGTTATTGATACTCTCATGATTTATAAGAATATCTCCTCGGTTAGCGGATATAAGTTTCGCTACCAATTTTAATAGTGTCGATTTACCCGATCCGTTCGGTCCGACAATCCCTGTAATTTGCCCTGTTGGAAATGTCAGATGGATATCTTTTAATTGAAAATTCCCTTGCTTATACGCGACTTGCTGCAAATCTATCATGCAGAAACCCTCCTCTTCCTTAATAAATAAAGAAAGAATGGTGCACCTATGCAAGCGAGCAATATCCCAACAGGTAACTCAATTGGGTCAAACAATGTTCTTGCTACAGTATCGGCAAAAGCTACTAAACTAGCTCCACCTAGGATTGAAAATGGTAAAAGATAGCGATAATCTTCACCAATAATTAATCGAATCATATGAGGTACGACTAGACCAACAAAACCAATTAACCCTCCAACACTGACCGCGGTTCCTGCTAAAAAAGAGGCCAACAATATCATTTGCAATCTTGCCCACTCTACATTTTGACCAAGTAGTTTTATTGTTTCGTCACCTAAAAGCATAAGATTCGCTTTCTTAATAGCAAAAAAAGAAAGCAGTACACCAATAACTGCATATGGCAACATGAATTCAAGATGATACCAACTGCGCCCATTTAAGCCACCAGATAACCACGAGAGAACAGCTTGCACTCGGTCACTATATATGACCATAACACCATTCATTAACGCACCTAAAAGGGCATTCATTGCTACACCTGCCAGAATAATTTTCACTGGAGAAGCGCCTTTTTCCCATGCTAGTAAATAGATGAGTATCGTTGTTAGAAATGCGCCAATAAATGCACCTGCCGGCAATAAATAGCTGTAAGCAGGAAAAACGAGCATCGTTATGACAGCAAGTAAACCGCCACCAGCAGAAACACCAATAATCCCCGGGTCTGCCAATGGATTTTTCATCACACCTTGCAACAAAGCCCCCGAGGCAGCAAGACATGCGCCCACTAGTAAAGCAACTAGTACCCTTGGTAAACGTAAATCGAATATAATCGTCTGATACATTTCCACCCCATTTCCTTGAAAAGCTTGGAGGATTTCAACTAACGGTATGGAAATAGCTCCGAAGGAAATACCTGCATAGATAGATAGTAGTGTAAGGACAATTAGGACCACGAAAGTCAACACGACTTTCCTATTTTTTACTACATTCAATGATGGTTCACTTCACTTTCAACTTCTCTGAGAGAAAACTGACTGCTTCCACAACCCTTGTGCCAGGATTTGTACCAAATAGGTCAGCAGGTAACACTTCAATTCTGCCGTTTTTCACAGCTTCAATAGAGTTCCAAGCTGCATTTTGTTGCATTTCTTTTATAAACCCATCCCTCACCTCTTCGGGATTCCCGTGGGTCATTAACATGACAAAGTCAGGATTTGCTTCAATAATTCTCTCTGTATTGATTTGCGCATATTGTGGGAAACTCTCTAACGCTTGATAATCTGCAGCAATATTCTCACCGCCTGCATGTGTTAGGATATCCCCACTTAAGGAATTCGGTAGAGCGGCCATATATGTTCCTGGCGCACCATAAACAAGTAAAACGCGAGCTGCAGTCGATGGCTGTTCTACCTCTTTTAACTTCGTTTCTAGATCTGACCTTACACTCTTCGCCTCTTCTTCTTTATCTAACATCGATCCATAAAGTGAAATTTGATTCATTATGTCTTCAATTGAATTAGCTTCTGTTAAAATTACTTCTGCTCCTAATGATTCCAATGAAGGTACATCTTTTTCATTCAACGTTCGATTGGCTAATATTACGTCAGGTTTCAGTAATGCTATTCTCTCTAAATTAACTTCATGTGTGGAGCCAATTTGTTGTTCTCCCTCGGCTTCTTTAATCCAAGTATCGGCATTCGGTCTGCCAACTACCTTCTCTCCCAATGAATAAATAATATCGACATCACCATTGCTTAATGCGGCTATTTTAGTCGGCTCCTCAACAAAACCGATTTCCCTACCAGCAAAATCTTCTATTGTATATGACGATTCTACTGAAGAGGAGACCGCATGTTCTATATCTTGTACACCACAGCCTACTAAACTAATGGATGTGCCAAGCAAAAAAGCGCCTAACCATTTTCTCATCACTTTTTATCCCCTTTCTACTAACTTCGCATGGACAACTAGCCTTCCTTCTGTTCGATCTAAAGAGTAATCACAAGTTGAAAGGGTGACAATTCTATCATTTCCTGTTATTTGCACATCTGTCTCATGTACAGACTTTTCCTTTAGCGAATGAATAAAGTCGCCATATTCTTTGTCAGATGAAAAATCTGTATCAATATAATAAAAATCAGTCTTCGTTTGATAAACAGAGAAAACTTCCAAATCATAGCCTTGATAAAGCGTATCGTAATAGATGACTGGGTGCTTATTAAAGAAAGATGAATCCAAATACTTCTTCAAACCAGCGAACATTGTACCATCCTTCATTCGATGTCCATATATGACCGTATTAAGATCCTCCTCATCGCTGATATTATTGCGATAATCCATGAAGATACTTCCAGCTCTAGTTTCTTCTCGCAAGTAATTTCTTGTTAAATAGTAGTCATTATCCCGTGTTTGTAATATCGGATAATCAATCGCTGTATCGTCAACCGTAATCCAGCCTATAATATCTTCATTTAATTCTTTTAATGGTTCAAACTGCGCTCTTAATCCCGTTGTTTGCGTATTTGGCTCATGTTCATCTGCCCGATAAATCTCTTGCACATTATTCATGTTTTGCCTGTTCTCATAATAGTCATAAAAAATGAGAAAAAGTTGTGAACCAGCATAGAGGAAAACACCAATAGCCAAAAGGTTAACTAATGTTTTGAGCATTTTCATTGTCATGTTCCTAAAGGAACTAAATACAGTCCCGTACGAATATTATGCTCTACACAAACATCTACGCCATATATATCTTTAATTAAGGATTCGTTGACGATTTCTTGGGGCAGACCAGATGCAACAATTTCACCATCACACATGACAATAAGCTGATCAGAATAGCGTACTGCCTGATTAATATCATGAAGAACCATCACAATCGTTAAACCGTATTCTCGGTTAAGTAATTGAATCAGCTCTAATAATTCCAACTGATAATACATATCCAAATACGTTGTTGGCTCATCAAGGAAAAGCATTTTTGTTTTCTGCGCTAACGCCATCGCTATCCAAACTCTTTGCCGTTCTCCGCCAGATAATTGATTCAACTGCCGCTCTCGTTTGTCTTCAAGCTTGGTTAATGAAATTGCCCAATCGATGACTTCCTCATCCTCTAAGGACAACTTTTGAAAGGCTCGCTTATATGGTAATCTACCAAAAGCAATGAGCTTCTCTACTGTTAAATCTATCGGCGCTTCATTTTGCTGGTAGACTGTTCCTACTAACTTTGCGAACTCCTTTGCTTTAAAGTGGTGTATTTGTTTGCCATCGATCATTATCGATCCAGCTGTCAACTTTTCATCTCTTGCTAATAATGATAATAGCGTTGATTTACCGGACCCGTTAGGCCCTATAATGGTAGAGATTTTCCCTGCTGGAAAAACCCCAGTATTGTCTTTTAATATTTGTTTTTCCTTATCGTATGAAAATTGAATGGATTTAAATTCCATAAATTTTATCACTCTTTCTTAATAGAAATATTAAGAACGGCCCACCGATGACAGCCATAATCGTCGAAGCTGGTATCTCTAGTGGAGCGATTAGCGTACGACCTAGTGTATCAGCCGTCAAAATTAATAATGCACCTGCAATAGCAGAAAATGGGATTAATCGTTTATGATCCGTACCGATTAATTGCCTAGCAATATGAGGAACGAGTAAGCCAACAAATACAATGACTCCGGCAACAGACGTTGCAACTGCAGCTAAAAGTACAGCGATGGCTGATATCATTATTCTTGAGACATTGACATTCATACCTAAATTCTTAGCCTTTTTATCTTGCAATGCCAATAGATTACACCATGGACTGACTAAGAATGCTAGCACGAGACCAAGAATGCCATACATGACAATGATTTCAACCTCTGCCCATGTTTTCATTGTTAACGTAGAGCTATTAGATGGACCGAGGGCGATATTGAAATAACTGCAGATCATTAAGAGTGCTTCTCTTAATCCTGTAAACATTGCGCTAACAGCAATACCCGTTAAGATAATACGTAAAGGACTTAATCCTGATTTCCAGCTCATAGAATAAACGAGAAAACAAGCGATACTTCCCCCAATGAAAGCAAATAACGGCCCACTTATATATAAGCCCGGAAGAAACAACATACCAAACAAAGAAAAGAAGCTCGCCCCGGCAGAAATCCCAATGACGCCTGCATCAGCTAATGGATTCCTCATTACCGACTGAAACAACACTCCCGCTACTGATAGGGCGGCACCAGCAAACATTGCAACGATAATGCGGGGATAGCGTAAATCGCGAATGACAGCTACTTCCTCATTTCCTCCATAAAACAGGTCCATTATTAATTCTTTGATCGTGACAGATACACTTCCACTTAAAACAGAAAAGCCCGTCACTACTAACAAAAGAATGGTTACTATTACAAAATAGAAATTTTTTTTATTCATAAGCTTCTTCCTTTTAATCTACGTATAGTATGTCTACAAGCTCATCAAGTGCGTTTGTTACATTCAAATTAGCGGTTGTGGCAAATAAAGGTTCCCTCAGATCGTATACGCGATTATTTTTAACTGCATTAAAATGTTGCCAAATATTATTGTCTTTGAACTCACTATTAAACATTTCAACTACTTCATCGGGCATCCCATGTGATAATCGCAAAATGACATCAGCATCTGCTTCATGTAAATACTCTGTATTTGCTGATATATATTCTTCGTTAAAGCCAGTAATTGCGTTCTCACCACCAGCAACCTTCACTAAATTACCTACATAAGAGTTTTCTGTTGCCACTAAGTAGCTTCCAGGAATCCCGAGTAAGATTAGTACTTTTGGAGATTGATATTGTGCGGTTTTTTCTTGTACCTCTTCAATTTTACTTTCAACGTTTTGAGATAGAGCTTCTGCTTGAGCTTCACGATGATATGTACCTCCTAATTCCTTGATTGTTGTGATCATACTTTCTACACTTTGAAAGTTGAGAAATTCTGTTTCAATTCCTGCATTTACAAACGAGTCCTTCAAGTCATATTCTAATGTAGTCACTGATAAAACCTTATCAGCATTTAATGTTTTAATGACCTCCATATCAGGCTTCATAGGATTTCCAACCTCGACAACATCTTGATATCGTTCAGGTAGTGGAAATGAAGTGGTAGGTATTCCGACTAAATCCAGCTCCAGTTCGTTCATCACTTCTGCTATAGCAGTAGTTGTTGCAACAATTCTTACTTTTTCCTCTTCTGTTTGACCTTCATCTTTCGCTTCCTTCTCTTCACCTGCAGTCTGTCCGCCTGCACACCCAGCAATGAAAAATAATAGCATGATGCAAAATGTTAGTTGAATTCTTTTCATAAGAAACCTCCAAATGGGACTGCTGTTCAAAATGCGAACAGCAGTTTATTACTAAATTCCTTACATACCCATTCCTTTTAATCTGTATTTTCTAAATAAATAGAATCCAGACAAAAGAAGTAATGCTGCATAAATGCCTACTTGAAGATAATTTAATGAATCACCTGTTTTTACATTGGTTACATTTTTTTGATTATCTTTTGGTTGTTCTTGATTATCATTACGGTCAAATGGCAAATGACTATCATTGTTATTTCCACTTCCGCTACCCTTATCTTCCCCAGGAGTGATTGGAGGGGGTGTTTGACCATTACCATCATCGTCAATTTCAACATCCAAGCTCGATACATCTAACACAAATCGAACAGGATAAAGATGTGGTGCACCAATGGCTTCAATAGCAGCTACATATGTTTCTTGGATTGCTTCGATATCAACTGATAATACACGTTCTTCAGCTTCTTCGTCTCTACTTATTTCTTCTAAAGCTACCTTTTCACCAGCAATATCAAATTCAATTGTTCCTAACGTATCAAGCCCCGTCACTTGTGTAAATTGCAGGGAATACTCACCGTCATTTACAGTTAATAAAGCTTCATCCGCAAAATATTTCGCAAATGCAGATTCCGTATCAGAATCTACACCAAGAATAGATAATGGTAATGGATACTCACCATCTGCTAACACATCATCATTTGGTGCTGGCTCATTATCACCTGGTTCTTCTGTGCCTGGTTCTTCAGTTCCCGGATTCTCTCCTCCAGGTTCTTCAGTTCCTGGATCATTTCCAATTGGTTGGATGCTGTCTACATCATACTCAAGTGCTACATCATGAGTACTACCATAAGACATAACCATACGTAAATTAGTCAATTGGTTCACATCTGCTATTTGGAATTTAACTAGTTTTGTTTGTTCTGCAGCGTTCTCACTTACTACTTCTACATCTTCAAAAACATCATTTAATTCTGATTGAAGATTAGTAATTACATGACTTGCCCCTAAGTTGAAAGAAATATAAGGAACACCCTTTGCAATCGTTAACGTCGCTGGGCTTTGGAAAAATCCTGCCCAATTTGCAGGTGCTGGTTGCCCATCATATAACACTTGATATTTGATTGTATATTGACCATCTGCTAACTCTTCATTTCCTGGCTCTTCAGTTCCCGGTTCTTCTGTGCCTGGCTCCTCAGCTCCCGGCTCTTCTGTGCCTGGCTCCTCAGTTCCCGGCTCTTCTGTGCCTGGCTCTTCCGTTCCTGGCTCCTCAGTTCCCGGCTCTTCCGTGCTTGGCTCTTCTGGATTTGGTTCTTCAGGTTGATCTAATTCAACAGTAGTAATTGAATTTTCATCAAAAGAAAGTTGAATGGTATGGGTTCCGTAAGACATGAATAATTTCACATTTGTTGATTGATTCAGTCCATCAATAGGAAATTGATATACTCTTGAGGCCTGGTCTTCACTTACAACTTGGGCATCTTGATAGGTACCATTGGACTCTGTTTGTATCTTTTGCATTACTTGGTTGGCACCATTAATTTTTATCGTGATGCTTAATGCTCCATCTTTTGCTATTAATGATGCAGGATTTTCAAAAAAGCTATTCCAGCTTGCATTAGGCTGACCATTATATAAAATTTGATAATTAATGGTATACTTCCCATTTGCTAAATCTTGCGCAGCATTTACTTTTATTGGTGAGGCATTTTGTAAAACAGCTAAGGCAAGGACAAATAGTGCAACTGTTACTCTTAATAAGCGTTTCATATTTAACCCCTTTTCATTTGTTTTTGATAAGTGAATAAAATAAATAAAGCTGCACCGATAGCTAGTAGAACATAAAGTTGAACATTGTCTCCAGTCTCTGGATTAGCTACAACTTCTTGTTCTTGATTCTGTCCGCTGGTATTATTATCTTCTTCACCACCAGATGAAGCAGGTGCTGTTTCTTGATTATTCGTTGCCGCCTCAATTAACTTTGCATTCGCTTCATCAAAAGACAGTCTAATAGAATACCAGTGATCATAAGAGGCATCTGCAACGACATGAATTTTTGCATTTACAGGTTGAGAAATACTATTTACTGTAAACTGAACTGTTTCATTTTCACCGCTAGTTGATAGCACAGATACATTTTTTGATTCAACTTGGAAATCTTTAATCATGCTGCTCGTTGTTGTTAATTGGACCGTTATTTTGCCACCTTCTACTTTTACTTTTGCTGGCTTAGCAAAATACCCATCTGCCATGGATGCTGAGCCACTATCTGGTTTAATAACTGAGTACGACACAGAATATGTACCATCAGTTAGTGCAGCTGACGTATGTAGGGCTGGAGTAATGACTAAGAATACAATTACTGATAAAAGTAGAGCCGAAAACTTTTTGACTAACAAAAATATACCCTCCTCTATATAATTGATTATCATTCTCAATTATATTGAAATAAAAAAACTTATCTTCACCCTTATACAATAAGCCATAGGAATTTAATTGATTATCATTCTCAACTTTATACAAAAAAATAATATGCCTCCTTCCCCTTTATGGACTAGGTAATTAGGATGATAACCGTTACAACGTAATTGTAGTTGATAATGATTATCATAGTCAATTGTTTTTTCGCAAATATTTAACATTTTTTTCACTTCTTTCGTTCAACACCAAATATTGGTCTATATTTTGGTCGAATGAATACTACCCTACTTTGTCAAGAAGCACATTACTATCTACTTGATTACTAAGCTAAAACATACTCACCTTTTATAGATAGCAAGTATCTTATTTGTGACTTTCCCATATACTTCTTCCTATTTTCTTAGATTTATTTTCCTATTCCGGGTCTAAAGCGTTACGCATGATTTTGCCCAGCTCTCATTTCCGTGAGTGATGCGACAAAATTCCTTTTGCGCGCTTTACAACAAAATGAAGGTATTGTTTTATATGGTGTATGCTAGGTTCTCCTTCTGGTACTGAAGTAAATATATTTAGTTTTTTTACAGCTGTTATTATCTCCACAAAAAAACCTTTAACAACTAATGAACAAATAGTGGTTAAAGGGTTTTTTAAACAGTTAGTTTCCTTGGAAATTCGGCTTTCTTTTCTCTGCGAAGGCTTGTAATGCTTCCACTCTGTCTTTTGTTGGTAGTAACACTTCATAAGCTTTTCTTTCAATATGTAATCCTGTATGTAAGTCAGTATTCATTCCTTGTTTAACAGCAAACTTTGCTTGTTTAAGTGCGATTGGGCCATTATTAAGCATTTTACTCGCAAATTGTATGACTGTATCTAACAATATATCTTCATTACATACCTCATTTACGATACCGTATTGCTGTGCTTCTATGGCTGATAACCTCTTCGCTGTTAGTATTAATTCCATTGCTTTTGTTTCACCAATTAAGCGAGGAAGCCTCTGCGTCCCTCCTGCTCCAGGAATAATAGCTAGACCTGTTTCAGTTAAGCCTACCTTAGCAACATCCGCCGCAAATCTAAAATCACAACATAGAGCAAGCTCTAAACCGCCACCAAACGCAAAACCATTAATAGCTGCAATCGTCGGCTGAGGCAACTCTGCAATCATATTAAAAACGTCCCCCATTTTATATAGGTTTCGCCTTACTTCCTCATCGGTAAGATTTCTTCTTTCTTTTAGGTCTGCACCAACACTAAATGCACGATTGCCCGTCCCAGTTAAAATAACTACTCTCACCTCTGGGTTTGCTCGAACATTTTCTACTTGCTGTTGTAACTCAATTAACGTTTCATAATTAAATGCGTTTAACGCATCAGGACGATTTAATTTTATTGTAGCAATATAATCGTTGATATCTAATTGAATTTGTTCCATACTCTAGCTCCTTTTCTTTTTTAAAAAATATTCATAACAATATTCGCCACTAAATCATGAAAACCCTTTCAAATATAAAACAAAGCCATTCACCTTAAAAAATTACATAGGAAAAACTAGCCTTCCCTATGAAGAAAAGCTAGTTACCTTCTTTATAAACCTTTAATATAGTTATCTACGATTTTGTTAAAAACATCAGTTTCCTCTAGAAAAGGGCAATGACAACTTTCCTCAAATATATGCAGCTTTGCATTCGGTAAAGCATTTAAAAGATGCTTGCCTGCCGCTACTGGTATCAACTTTTCTTCCTTACCAAAGCATAGAAGTGTGGGAATGTCGTAATCGGGTAGAGAGCTACGATAATCAACGACTGATTGATCAAACAGAATGGCACTTGCAACGGAAGCAGGTAATCTTGTCGTTTCTTCAAGCATCCAATCTAGCTCGCTTAGACTTAATTCTTTTTTAAACATTAGTGGAATGAAGCCTTTTAAAAAGGCTTTTTGGTCTCTTTGCACTTCTCTCATAAAACTAGTTAAAGTCTCCATATCAAAGGCGCCTATTGAGAAATCAGGCCATTTAAAATCGGAGGCAAGTTCATCTACGATTACTGTCGATTTAATATGTTTATCACCAAATAACTTTAAGTACTCCCATATGACAAATGCCCCCATCGACCAGCCAACAAGGGTCACATTCTCTAGTTTTAAATTTGTGATAAATTGTCTAATATCTTCGGCATACTGTGCAATGGTATGGCCATGATGGATTTTTTCTGATTGACCATGTCCTCGTAAATCTGGTATTAACACACGATAATCAGTCTTAAAGTATTCTATCTGCTTTTCAAAGAATCGACCACTCATCCATACACCATGAATAAAAATGACTGGTTCACCATTACCTACATCTTCAAAATAAATACTTGTACCGTCACTTAATTTCATTATTGTCACATCATCAACCTCCATTTTAAAAAATTCAATAATAATATAATCTATGCCTCAATCTATAAAAGTAGTGGCAAAACAATAGCTAAAATTTATCTTCTCTTATTTATTATACAACTCTAAATTTTATAAAAATATTGTATCTCAAAGTTTTTTCAAACAATTAAAGGAGCCGAACAAACAGGAGTTGTTCGGCAAAAAATATATTTTCAGTTATTTTAGTTGTAACTCCTTTATAGACAATAAAGAATGCAGACGATTTAATTCTTTATCTAATCTTTCCTTTACATGATTTTCGACAATAAAACGATGTTCTTCTGTTCTTTCAATCTCTTTATCTAAAACATATACACCCTGAAGGACTGTTTCTGCTCCTAAACTGGATATAACTGGTTTCAATGCATAATCAATCATAAGTAAATGTCCGAATGAGCCCCCTATCACAAGCGGTAATACAGATTTATCAACGAAGCCTTTTTGAGGTAATAAATCCAAATAAGCTTTTAGTACACCTGTATAAGAGGCTTTAAATACTGGTGTTAATATAATTACAGCATCTGATTTTTCTACTTTTTCATTCGCTGCGATAATTGCTGGGCTATCAAATTTTGCATGAATTAAATCTTCAGCAGGTAGCTCCCTTACTGTAATTTGCTCATATGGCACGCCCTTTTTGTTTAAAAAAGCAATCGCTTCTTGCTCTAATCCGTTTAAACGGGAATTGTTTGATGTGCTTCCCGATATGATTACAACATTTGTCATCTTCAGACGCCTCCTATTTTGTAACTGTCAACTTACTAAATTTTTTACCATAATGATGCTCTGGCAAATGGTCATACCCAAATAAATTCTTTCTTAAAGTACCTTCTTCATACTCTCTTCTTACGAGCCCCCTATCTTGTAGGATTGGAATGACATGCTCAACGAACTCTTCGAATGTACCTGGAGTGACGGCATATGCAACGTTAAACCCGTCAACTCCTGTCTCTTCTTTCCATCCTTCTAATTGATCAGCAACAGAGTGTGCTGTACCAACAGCCACTTGACCCATCCCGCCAACACCAACAAATTTGGCAATGTCATCGACCGTCCAACTCTTTGTAGAATCTATATTCGTAAATGTTTCAACGATTGACTGAATGGCGTCATTTTTAACGTACTCGATTGGTTGATTTGCTTTATACTCTGAGAAGTCGATACCACTCCACCCCCCAAATAACGCTAATGATCCTTCATAACTAGCATGGTTTTGATAGTCCTCATACTTAACTCTAGCATCTTCCTCTGTTTCACCGATAATAGGCGTGACGAGAGAGAGAATCTTTACTTCACTGGGGTCTCTCCCCTCCGCTCTTACTGCTTCCCTAATTTTATCGACTATTACTTTACCGGCTTCTTTTGTGGGCACACTTATAAAGACCAACTCTGCATGTTTAGCAGCAAACTTTCTCCCTCTTGTAGATGCACCCGCTTGAAAAATAACCGGTGTCCTTTGCGGAGAAGGTTCACATAGATGTGCACCTGGCACCTTAAAATATTTCCCTTCATGGTTAATATCGTGAACTTTACTTGGATCTGTATAGAGCCCTTTTTCCTTGTCTAAAACCACTGCGTCGTCTTCCCAGCTTTGTTCCCACAGTTTATATGTGACATCTAAATATTCATCAGCTATCTCATAACGTTCATCATGGCTGATTTGTTGATCTAGTCCTATATTTAGTGCGGCACTATTTAAATAAGATGTGACAATATTCCAACCTATTCTTCCTTTTGTTAAATGATCGAGAGTGGACATCCTCCTTGCAAATACATATGGATGTTCAAAACTAGTTGAAACCGTTAGACCAAACCCTAAATGTTTTGTTACTTGCGCCATTATAGGAACAACGAAAGCAGGATCATTAACTGGCACTTGTACCCCTTGTTTAACCGCTGCTTCTCTAGAATTTTGATAAACATCATATGTACCAAGCACATCTGCCAGGAAAATGGCATCAAAACGTCCCTTTTCAAGTACTTGAGCCAAATGTGTCCAATATGATATGTCTTTATAAGTGGAAGATTGATCATCCTTATGTGTCCATAGTCCTGGTGATTGATGCCCAGCGCAGTTCATATCAAAAGCATTGAGGTACATTCTTTTCGCGGTCATTTTTAATTCTCCTTTAGTGATCATATTTTATAAAAAACTCATCAAGTGCTTTACTTAAACCACCTTTTCCAAATTTGATTCTCGTTTTATTGTTTCGATTTTCAATTTGATTCGAGGCAAAATCCAAAAACGCGATGACGAACAGTCTCCTAACAATTATTGAATGCAACCCTTTGTCATAAAGCGATTGTTCAACCGTATGGAAGATTCCTTTATTAATATTAAAAGATTGACAACACCATCTAATAAAGTGAAAGTCAGGTAGATTCAAGTACATGCAGCCTGATAGGTTTTTAGCTACATTGGGTGCTTGATTACTAATTGTTGACTGCATGTAACTCACTCCTTTTCATTTGCTCCATTCCATCATTTTTTATTTTGTTGTTTCTTTTTCAGAGCAAATCGTTTCTTCTCGGTAATGTCAATTTGGGTAATATCCCCTTCGTGTACAGTAATGGTGACACAACCATATTCGAGTTCCTTTAATGTTGTGAGAATGGTATGAATTTTATCTTGATCAATGTGTTTTTCCATAAAATTCTCCTTTATGGGACTTATTTTAGTCTTTTTACAAGCTCCTCTATTTCTGTAAGTGTTAACTGTTCTAATTCATGTCGCTTGAACTTTATTTCATCTATAGTAAGCATAAGGTTGATTAAGGTTTGTTTTCTCTTTGCTATCGCTTTTTGTAAAAACTTAGCCAACCTCTTTCCCCCCCCACTCGGTGTTCTTTTTTTCTTCATTCATCGTATCTAGAAATTCTGTTGTATCCTGAATAATTTTGGTCTGATCATAATCCATGGATGCTACATGGTATGAGTTGTAAAGGACTCGAAGCCATTTATGATCTGTTTGAATTTCGATAAAAATACGATCTGTATTCTCTGGAGGTACGACATGATCATGGATAGACTTAAAGCATAATATTGGGCAATGAATTTGAGATAAACTTTTTCCTGCGTCACTCATTACCTTTTGTAAAGAGTGAACTGCTTTTACCGGAATATTATCGTAAGTAATTTCATGTATAGTCGGATTTTTGATATCTGGGCTACCTTCGTCAATATAGTGTTTCTCATCGTAATATCTTAAATACTCGTAATCTGGTAATGTCAGTGCAGTATTAATTAGGATCAGACCATCCAGCTCTCCATATTTCTTAGCTAACAACAGCGCTAATGCACCGCCCATAGATTGACCTAAACAATAGACTTGTTTGCACTTCTCCTTTAATTGCTTATAAGCTGTAACAACATCATTGAACCAATCATCATAACCATATAACTCTAAATCTCTGCTTTTTGTTCCATGTCCCGTGAGCCTTGGGGCATGAACAGTAAAACCCCTATTTGCAAGTTCCGCACCCAAGTCCTCAATGCTCTGCGGTGTTCCAACAAAGCCATGAATGAGGAGAATACCAATGTCCCCACCTTCATAATAAAAAGAATCTGCACCTGGTATAACTGTTGATTCTACTCTTTTCATTTTTTCGTCCTCCTTTATATTGCAACATTTTGGTGGACAATGGTTGACTACCATTGCCGATTTTTCCCGTTGATGTAAATCTAGCTGCACTACTGCCTTTGGAGGTCCAATCAGCAACTTTAATTCCAACTTAACAAATAGGTTTAATCAGTTTAAAAACAGCATTTGTATAGAGGAGATCATCCCTTGGTGATTAAATCATGCAAAATAAAAAACCTCTTCTGACAAGAAGAGGTTAAAGTTCCGTTCTTTATCTCTCCTTATCTTTCAAGCAACAGCTTGCTGGAATTGGCACAGTGCAATAAATTGCCTGTTGCCGAGGCTTCAAAGGGCCAGTCCCTCCACCTCTCTGGATAAGAAAAATCATATTAAATTTTATATCATTTACTCTATAATATTTATCAATATTTGTCAATTATTTTTTAAAAATTAAGATGATTTACTCATTCGCCCATCCATTCTGGCTTATGAAAACCTTTAAAGTTTTCTTCAATTACTTTTGCAAATTCCTCCGACTCTATGGCTTCAATGATATCCTTTGCCATTTGGGCGTCCTTATCTTCTTTACGAACAACAATCCTATTTTGGATTTCCTCAGGAATTTGATCCCGATAAATGGCTGTTGTTAAATCTAATCCTGCAGCAACCGCAAAGTTACCATTAACAGCAGCAAGATCAACTGATTCAAGAGACCTTGGCAGTTGGGCTGCATCTACTTCATGGAATTTCAAATTTTTCGGGTTAGATAATACATCATTTACTGTTGCATTGACTGGGTTTATATCATCTTTCAATTCTATTAAACCAGCATCACGCGCAACTGTTAATCCTCTCGCTAAGTTTGTAGGATCATTAGCAATGGCCATCGTGCTGCCATCTTTCACTTCTTCAAGGGAGTTGAATTTTTCTGAATAAATACCAATTGGAGCTGTAGGAACAGAAATAATATCTACTAGATCCATCCCTTTTTCAGTGTTAAAATTCTCTAAGTACACTTTATGTTGAAATAAATTACCATCCAAATCTCCACTATCTAAAGCAATATTCGGTTGAACATAATCATTAAATTCCTTTACTTCTACTTTGTACCCTTTTTCCTCAAGTAGTGGTGCTACACCTTGCTCAAGCATATCACTATAAGGAACTGTCGCCCCTAAGACCATCTCTTTCTTTTCTTCGCCGGATGAACCTGATGTCCCACATGCACTTAAAACAGTGCAACAAGTCAGTACAAAAAATAATAACCAAACTTTTCTCATACCCTTCACCTCTTATTTTAATTATTTATCTTTTCACCTTTACGATATTTACTTCCTGGATGACCACTCGGTAAAAGGGGCGAGCCATGAGTAAAAAGCTTTTCTCTTAACGTACCCTTTTTGTATTCCTTTTTATATAAACCACGTTCTTGTAGAATCGGAATAACAAGCTCAATAAAATCTTCCAAATCTGCTGGCGTTACTAAATGATTTAAATTAAAACCATCGACACCAGAGGCTTCAAACTGATATTGAATTTGGTCTGCTACTTCTGATGGATTGCCGACAATTATATTGTCTCTATCTAATCCTTCTAATTTTGAAATCGCTTCTTTAATCGATAGTTTTTTCTTCGCATCTTTCGTTAATGAAGCAGCTTTATAATGCCCATGCTCTGTAGCTTTAAATTCAAATGGGTTATCTAACTCATCCTTTGTAAATTCCGCAACATTATAACCGCTTGCGCCCCCAAACTGTGCTTTCGCTGCATCTGCACTCCATAATTGGTTGTATTCAGCAAATTTCTCTTCCGCTTCTTCAGTTGTCTTACCTACGATGACTGTTAGGAAAGTGAATATTTTAATATCTTCCGGATTCCTGCCATATTCTTCCGCTTGTTTTCGAATATCCTTTGTATAATGTCTTACTCTTTCAGGTGTTGGCCCACCTACAAATACACATTCTGCATGTTTTGCTGCAAAAGCACGTCCTTTAGGAGAAGTCCCTGCTTGATATAAAACAGGTGTTCTTTGTTGTGACGGTTCTGTTAAATGCGGTCCTTCGACATCAAAATATTCTCCTTTATGGTGAATTTCATGGATTTTCTTACGGTCGATTAATACCCCTTGTTCTGTATCTTCTATCACTGCTCCATCTTCCCAGCTTGATTCCCACAGTTTATAAACGACATCCATATATTCATCGGCAATTTCATAACGCTTATCGTGTTTGATCATATCTTTGAAACCAAAATTTCTTGCTGCATTAGGAAGATAAGAAGTAACGATATTCCATGCCACTCTTCCTTTTGTCAAATGATCTAATGTGGAAAACCGTCTTGCCTGCCCAAAAGGTGGCTCATATGTTGTACTCACCGTTAATGCAAATGACAGATGCTCTGTCACTGCTGCCATAGCAGGGATGACAAACGCCCCATCATTAACAGGAAACTGTAATCCATCGTTAATTGAAGGTTCTTTACTTTCTTTATACGTATCATAAACACCTAATACATCCGCAAAAAAGACAGCATCGAATTTTCCCTTCTCGAGTGTTTTGGCTAATTCCATCCAATAATTAATATCTTTATAGGCACGATGTCGTTTGGAATCTTTATGCTTCCATAGCCCATGAGAATTGTGCATTGCACTTGTCATTTCAAATGCATTCAATATCATTTGTTTTTTATAACTCATACTGCCATTACCTCCTCTAATACTTCTACAAAAGAAGCATAATAATGTATTTATCAATTGTGCTAAGAATGTTTATCGCTTTTGGTGGTCCAATCAGCCATAAAAAAACCTCTTCCAAAAAGGAAGAGGTAACGTACGCTCATAAATATTTCATTCTCTTCCTATCTTTCAAGCTAAATGCTAGCTTGCTGGAATTGGCACAGTACTTGCAATGCTAAGTCTGTTGCCGAGGCTTCGTAGGGCCAGTCCCTCCACCTCTCTAGATAGTGGTTATTTAATTGATATAGTTACTCTAAAATATTTAGAATCTTTTGTCAACATGTTTTTTAACTTATGCTTCCTGATTTTCTAGTACCTTTTTCTTAAGAGCACGTCGCAGTATCTTTCCTGTTGTATTCTTCGGCAATTCTTCTAAAAATTCTATAGAGGAAGGAATTTTGTATTTGGCTAACTTTTCTTTACAATAAGTCAATAAATGTGCCTCTGTTAAATTTTCAGTTTTAGGTACAATATAGGCTAAAACTTTTTCTCCTGTATTCTGATCAGGTACACCTAAAACAGCCGCTTCTACAATGTCAGGATGGTCATAAAAAACCTCTTCTACTTCCCTTGGATACACATTATAGCCACCAACAATTATCATATCTTTCTTACGGTCAACAATGTAGAAGTATCCTTCTTCGTCCCTCTTAGCTAAGTCACCTGTATATAACCAATTTTCCTTTAAACAGGCAGATGTTTCTTCAGGCATTTTGTAATATCCTTTCATAACGTTAGGGCCTTTCACAACAAGCTCCCCTACTTCACCTACAGCGACCTCTTCTCCTAATTCATTAACTACTCTATTTTCAACATGAATAATAGATGTGCCAATCGACCCCGGTTTCCGTGGACGATCTAGTGGGTTAAAGCATGTGACCGGAGAAGCTTCTGATAAGCCATAGCCTTCAGAAATAACCACATTGAATTTCTTCTCAAAATTTTCTAACAATGCAACAGGAAGTGAAGCACCTCCAGAAATACATAATCTCATAGATTGGAAGACACCAGGGTTGCCTTCAGGATATTGATAAAGAAAATTATACATTGTAGGCACGCCGGCAAAAACAGTTGGCTTGTATTTTTCCGCTAAACGGAAAATTTCTTTCGGACTAAATTTAGGGTCTATTAAGATTGTTGCTCCACTTATCAGAGGTGCATTCAGAGCAACAGTTAAGCAAAACACGTGAAACATAGGTAAGGTTGTAATCACCGTATCACGTTCATTAATCTGCAAATAGTCCGCGACATCACTCGCATTACTATACAGGTTACGATGAGTTAACATGGCTCCTTTAGGTTTGCCTGTTGTTCCTGATGTATAGAGTATAATCGCGACATCATCGGGTGTAACATCTGCATCAACAAATGTTACATCTCCATTGGAAACAAGCTCTGAAAACGATTTCAATTTAGGAAATACCGACTTATCTCCCAGAGCTGGAAGTCCACTTGTTTGACCGGTTTCGCAGACAATATAATGCTTAATATCTGTTAATAAATGATGCATTTTTTCTGCTAATGGTAATAATTGCTCAAGCATAATCACCGCTTTTACATCACCATCTCTTAAAATATAGCCAATTTCTTCAGGCGTATAGATAGGGTTTATCGGTATGACCTTTGCTCCTAGCTTTAACGCACCATATAAACTAATAACAAAATGCGGCGAATTACCAAGTAGCAAGGCAATATGATCACCTTCTTTAATACCTAATGACGAAAGTCCTGATGCAAACCTTGTTACTTGTTCATCGAGCTTTGCGTATGTACATGCTTGATCCATAAAATAATACGCATTTTTTTCCCCATTTTCTAAGGCAATCTTGTGAAGCTGACTTGTTAAATTCAAGTTTCTCCCTCTTTTCTGAATGAATAGTCATTCATTTTTATAATATAAATTTTCTAAATTTATTATATTAAAAGAAATTTCAGGATTCAAGTAGTCTACGGATATCTACTCTATTTTTTTCTTTATAATAAAATAAAAAGCATAAAAGTTCTTCATCCTAAACGGTGAAAATACTTTCATGCCTTAGTAAAAACAGACTGATACAGCTCTAATAAACTAAATTTACAAAGTCTTCTATAGTGATATTACCGAAATAATGTTTTATATTTACACCAGCTAGCGCCTTTTCAATTTCGCTTTTTTCGTAGCGGATGCCTTCTAACTTTTCTTCAATATCGGTTACATCTCCGACACCAAAGAAATCACCGTAAATTTTACATTCAGTAATTTGTCCTTTTGTTACATTCAGTCTAATGTCAATAGAACCCACTGGGAATCTTTTAGAATGCTCATAATCAAATTTTGGTGACTTGCCATAGTTCCACTCCCAATTTTGATATCTTTGTTCTGAGATTTTGTGAATTTCTTCCCAGTCTTTTTCTGTTAGGCGATATTCACTTACTTCACTACCTTCAAAAATATGATGTAAAATTAGCTGTCTAAATTCTTCGATAGAAATTTTTTCAGTTAAAAATTCAGAGATGTTTGCTACCCGGCTACGAATAGATTTGATTCCTTTTGATTCAATCTTATCTTTTCTCACTTTAAGTGCAGAGACAACATTTTCAATTTCTGAATCGAGCATTAATGTTCCATGGCTAAACATTCTCCCTTTTGTAGAGAACTGTGCATTTCCAGAAATCTTTCTCCCATCTACTGTCAAATCATTTCTACCGCTTAATTCTGCATTTACACCTAACTTTTTTAGAGCAGTAATTACTGGTTCAGTGAATTTTAAGAAATTATGAAAGCTTTCGCCATCATCCTTTGTGATGAAACTAAAGTTTAAATTACCAAGATCATGGTATACAGCACCGCCACCAGATAAACGGCGCACCACATGCAGTCCATTTTTTTCAACGTATTCTGTATTGATTTCTTCAATCGTATTTTGGTTTTTACCAATTATGATAGATGGTTTATTTATGTAGAACAATAGATATGATTCATTAATATCTAAATTCTTCAACGCATATTCTTCAATAGCTAAATTAATGCGAGGATCTGTAATTCCTTGATTATCTATAAATTTCATGGTACCACTCCTTTAAATTTCAAAAGTCATGCCAAATGCGGCTAGACTAATCGGTCCTTTGTACTCTGTTAAAGCTTCATCCTTTAACGATTCTATATTACCATAATGGGGCAAATGGGTTAATAGAAGATGCTTCACTTTAGCTATTTGTGCTAACCGACCAGCATCATAGCTATTCATATGTCCCGCATTTTTACCTTCTTGATGTCCATAAAAATTACACTCACATAGAAGTATATCTGCTTCATGAGCAAACCCTTCTAACTCTTCTTTATATGAGGTATCACCTGTATATACAATTACTTTATTATCTACTTTTATGCGCATCGCAAAGCATAATACAGGGTGGTTAGTCCGTTGAAAAGTAATTGTAAAGGGGCCAACTGTTAATGGTAGGCTCTCTTTAATAGGTACACCTTCTGAGATATTTTTATAATTTAATTTTTGGAATTCATATTCATTTTCATCATGCCCATAAATCGGTAAAATACTTGTTTTTTTTCCTAAGTACCCTTGAATTAAACGAGCATGTTGAAGTACACCTATATCAGCATGATGATCTGGGTGGTAGTGGGAAAGTATGACTGCGTCTAACTCCTCTGGTTGTTTAATCTCTTGCATTTTGGATATAACAGCACTTCCACAGTCAATTAATAATGTAAAATCATCATGCTCTAATAAGTACCCCGCAGTTGCTTCTCCCACTTTTGGATAACCTCCACATGCACCTATAACCGTTAACTTCATTGCATTTCCCTCCTTTTGATTCATCTCTAACTATACTAAATAATGCCCATTTTTTCATTTTTCTAATTTGTATTGAAACAGTTGTTGACTACATTAAACTGTTATAATACAATGTAAATATCAAAACAATTCAATTAACGATTAGGAGGCTTCAACCATGGTTCAAAACATTTTAGATTTCTTTAGGAATCTCCCACAAAAGCAATGTACTGAATGCGGGAAGTCCATCGAAGAGCAACATGAATGTTACGGTAATAAGTGTGACCATTGTTTAGGTGTCTCAGATTTATAGAATGCTAGTTTCCATCCCTTAATATATAACCATTGGAAGAAGAAGGCCTGCTCCCCTTAGCAAGTCTTCTTTTTGTTTTACTCCAACAAGCCTTCTAGTATGAATGACTTTTGAATCCAGGTGTAAAAAGAATAAATACTGTTACAGGAAACCTCAGCTTGGCATTTCTTTCTGGTTTTTGATCTGAGTGAGACGCAAATCACCTTTGCTCAGCTCTCATTTCCAATTTCCGATTTTGACTGACTTGGAAACTCTATTTGCTCGGCTTCATTTCTGTTATTCAAACAGAATGACTTATTTAAGTCCGGACTCTCTTACCCCGCTGAGTGAAGATTGGTTTTGCTGGAGTGAGCTAATTCATACAATATTTTAGCGCTGCTTAGATTTACCTTTTAAATAAGCACAGTGAAATAACTGTTATCTAAAATCACTTTATTAGAAACAAAAAAACCAGCCCACACTTGATGTGCGAGCTGATTTGATGATGATTCAATCCTACATTCATGATTTTATAAGCCCTTTAAACACATACCTTTCCATAAGCTCAGCGATTTCACTTTTCGAAAGTGGGGCATGCTGTCTTTCCCAATCAAAAATGAGTGATATGTATAACTTTAACATAATAAAGGCAGTCAATTCAGGGTCGCACGGCTCGATTTCTCCTTTATCAATACCTAATGTTTTTACCTTTTCTCCTATATAAGAAATGATTTCTCTTTCCATTTTGTTCGTCATCTCTATAACTGCAGTGGTCCCCATTTCTTTTCCCTCTTGGAACAGCTTAATTGTTAATTGATGCTCTAGTCTATATTCCAAAATGCGATATAGAGCTAAATGTAAATTTTCTTGTAAAGATAAATCTGGTGACAAAACCTGCTCTGCCTCTATTTTCATTTCTCTAATAAGTGCCGTAATAATTTCATCAAATAATTCTTCTTTATTTTTAAAAAAAGTGTATATAGTCCCTTTTCCTACATTAGCAATTTTGGCTACTTGCTCCATTGTTGTAGCTTTATAGCCAAAAAGAGAAAATGATTTTGTGGCAGCTTGAATAATTAATTGTTTACGGTCAACGGCCATTTACTTCTCCCCTCTCTATGACCAAACTGTTCATATTGTCAAAAAATCCTTAAAAAAGAAACCGCTCCTTTATGAAAATAAAAAAAGCGGTTGCAATCAACTCATTACTTATTTTTCATTCTGTCTAAGACAACTGTTGCTAAAGAATCAATAAACGCTGGATGACTATTTGGCATTTCTGGACGATAGTAGGCAGCTCCTATTTCATCTGTAACCACCTTACATTCATAGTCATTATCATATAAGACTTCTAAATGATCAGCGACAAAACCGACTGGTGCATAAATAAATGCTTTATAGCCTTTTTTTGCATGTAAATCTCTTGTTAAATCCTGCACATCAGGCCCTAACCATGGGTCAGGTGTATTTCCTTCGCTTTGCCAACCGACAGCAAATTCACGAACGCCAGCTTCTTTAGCAATTAACTCAGCTGTTTCTTGTAGTTGATCAGGATATGGATCACCATATTCTTTAATTTTTTCTGGTAAGCTATGTGCAGAGACAATTAATATATATTGATCTCTTTCTTCACTTGACATTTTAGCGATTTGCTTCTTCACACCATCTGCCCAAAATTGAATAAATTTCGGTTCCTTATACCAACTATCAACTGAGTAAATAGTTGGACCACCAAGCGTCTGAGCTTTATCTTCTGCTCGTCCATTATAAGATTTGATGCTAAAAGTAGAATAATGTGGTGCAAGAACAAGACTGACAGCTTTAGTAATCCCATCATTATGCATTTGTTGAACTGCATCTTCAACGAATGGTTCTATATGCTTTAAACCGATATAAGCTTTAAACTCATATTGATCTTGAATCTGATTTAAATGTTCTTGAAGTGATAGCGCTTGATTCTCAGTTATTTTTGCTAATGGCGATATTCCTCCAATCGCTTTATAGCGACTCTTTAAATCTTCTAACATCTCTTCCGATGGAGTTCTACCATGTCTAATATGTGTGTAGTAACGTTCAATATCTTCTTCTTTATAAGGTGTTCCATAAGCCATTACTAACAAACCAATTTTTTCTTTATTCATTCTTACACCTCTTTAAAAATGATTACTTTTTCTTTTATTATTTCCCAAATTGTTCCTTAGAATAACTGTGGATAAACGATGTGAGTTTTTTTAATGTCTCAGGATTTACTTCTGGGAAGACACCATGTCCTAAGTTAAAAATATATCCGGGTTGACTCATGCCTTCATCAAGAATAGCACGGACCTTTTTCTCAATTACTTCCCACGGAGCAAGTAACAAGGCTGGCTCTAAATTCCCCATCACTGTCTTTGAAATACCCCTTGACCTTGCTTCACTAATTGGCAACCTCCAGTCAAGGCCTACAACATCAATTGGAAGGTCATTCCATTCATTCGCTAAATGACTCGCGCCAACACCGAACATAATAAGTGGTACCCCTTCATCTTTCAAACTAGAGAAGATTTTTTCCATGACGGGTTTAATATAAATACGATAATCTTCTACATTTAATGCACCAACCCAAGAATCAAAAACTTGAATGGCACTAGCACCTGCTTTAATTTGCGCTTTTACATATGTGATTGCCATTTCACCTAATTTATCCATAAGTGCAAACCATGCTTTTGGTTCTGAATACATAAACGCTTTTGTCTTATAATAATTTTTAGAAGGTCCACCTTCAATCATATAACTCGCTAATGTGAATGGTGCACCGGTAAAACCAATTAACGGTACAGTTAATTGCTCTTTTGTTAATAACTTAATCGTATCTAGAATATATGGAACATCTTCTTCAGGATGTATCTCGCCGAGCTTCTCAACGTCTTGCATCGAACGAATTGGTTCATCAATGACTGGACCAACACCAGGTTTTATGTCAACTTTCACACCGAGACTTGGAAGCGGTGACATGATATCCTTGTACAAAATAGCCGCATCATTGTTATACTGTTCTACAGGAAGTCTTGTTACATATGCGCATAATTCAGGTTGATGTGTAATCTCAAACAAAGAGTATTTTTCCTTAATTGCGCGATATTCCGGCTGTGATCTGCCTGCTTGTCTCATATACCACACAGGCACATAATCAGTCTTCTCTCCTCGAGCCGCCTTTAGGAATGTATCATTTATAGTCATTAAATTAAGTCCACCTTTCATTTGCCTTATGTATTTTCCATACAAATAAGCTTAGAATTATTCTTATTTAGTAAATGTTCACATTAACTATAACTTTTTTCGGTGTTTATTGTACAGTACCCGCTTCAAATGTCGAAAATTTGACGTTTTTATCACTAAAATCGAGGTGAAAGTAATGAATCTTTATATGACAAGCGGCACTAAAAATTTCCTACTTCCCCTGATGGAAAAATTCAGTAATGAGAATATCGTTCTCATGCAAAATAGTCAGAATACCCTGTTAGTACATGAAACAGAAAGCAAAAAAAGTAAGTTTCAACAACCAAAATCTTATCACATCCATGATTCAACTGGAGACCTTCATAGAAGTAAATTTATTGCTATTCAATATATCCCCTTAACTGATGAAGGAAAACCCATTTTCGAATTCAAATTTCAGCAATTCTCTTCAAACTTTACAAATACAATTGGTTTTAGAGCAGCTAGGGTTTTAACTCCGATGAAAGGTCATACTTATGTAATTATTACAGCCTGGGACTCCGAATCTTCATATAAGAACTGGGAAAGTACAAATCCTATAGCAAAAAAAATACAGGAAGAACAAAGTAATAAGAAAGAATTACTATCAGATCCTGCATATACCAGTTTTTATTATATACAAACGACAGATAAATAAAAGCTTCCCACTTGAAAAAACATCAGCCAATTACAGTAATAGAAAAAAACGCCAGCGACGAGAATGTTTATAAAAAGGCTGAGGCTACTTCACTTCGCCTCAGCCCTATCAATTTTATATCACTATATTAAAAACATCGCTACAATTGTTGTCACAATCAAACCAATGACGACAGGAAGAAAATTACGCCTCGCTAACTCAAATACATCCACTTTACATATAGCGGCAACGGGAATCATTGCCCATGGAATTAACGCTCCGCCACCTACCCAAATTCCTGCAATTTGACCTAAAGCAGTTAATGTTGCTGCACCATCACCAATCGCTGTACCAAACAAACTACCAATAGATCCAGCCAATGATATTCCTGAAAAACCTGAACCATCCAAGCCAGTTATTGCTCCTACTACCGTTAATGTAATCGCACCAACTTGTGCAGTTAATGGTACAACAGATGCAAGTGCAACGCCTAAATCGTTGACGATTCCATGTGAATGTTGAGGAAGCCGCTCTCCGATGATTGCTTGAAACCCAGCATCTCCCAAATAAAAGAATGCAGCAATTGGAATCACTGGTCCAAATACTTTAAACCCGAATTGAAATCCTTCGACTAAATAAGTGGTTATTTTTTCGAGGCCTTTTTGTCTATGAGAAAATAATGTAATCGTGAGTAAAATGAGAATAGCTGTACCCCCAATTAAAGCGGTTGCATCCCCTCCTTGAAGGTCGAATAAAAACATAACAACCACATCAATCACAAATAAAACGGGAATAAGAATAGCAAAAATCTTTTTTTGTATTGGTGTAAGTAGGTTTGCTTGCGGTAAATCAGTTGGTAAATCTGCACTTTCCGTCATAGCAGTTGACATATTAAGTTTGCCTGAATTCATATCCCTCTTAATAAAGAAAAACGCTGTTAAGGTGGTCACAACACCCATAACAATAACGAGTGGAATACTTGCTGAGATGACATCGCCAACTGGTAACCCTGCTGCGTCTGCAGTCAGTTTAGGAGCAGCTTGAATAACAAAGTCTCCTGATAATGCTATACCATGACCAAATAAGTTCATTGACATCGCTACTGCTAGTGCAGGTAGACCTGCTCTTAAAGCAACTGGTAATAACACTGCACCAATTAAAGCAACTGCCGGGGACGGCCAAAAGAACCATGAAATTCCCATCATTAAAATCCCTATTACCCAATAAGCTAACGTTGGTGTTTTAATCAGTTTTGTAAATGGTGAAATCATGACATCATTAATGCCTGTTGATGTTAATGTTTTACTCATACCTACAATAATTGAGATGACTAATATTGTAGGTAGTAATTCCGTAATAGCAAAAATAAAACTGTTAAAAATTCCACTGATCGAAGAATTAATCGAATTCGTTGCTGTGATCGCTATTAAGAATATCCCGACTATACAAATAAAGGTTGTATCTCTTCTAGCGACCATAAATCCAATAATTAATAAGATAAACACTACATAAATCCAATGTATTGCTGTTAATTCGACGCCCATGTTCGTCATTCTCCCCCCTCATCCATTTATTAGGCATCTGCCCTAATGGATTACTTTAAAATATGTTTGGGAGAAAAAGTTGTGTGTATCACCATTCGACATGGCCAATTTTTTTGTCGGAATTCCCCAGGAAATATGTTTTTATAACAAAAAAACCACAGAAGTAACATCTGTGGCAATTAGTTCAGTTATTTTGTTGGATTCTTCTTAACCGATAAGCATTTTTAGCGACCGCCCCTAATTGTTCCAATAAATGAAAATTAGCATAGGCACCAACTACAGCACCAATCCCAGGAATCATTTGTAACATTTTAATTAAGTCAATATGGTCCCTGTATTCTTGTTGAAATACCTGCCAGTCCATATCTACAAGCTCTGCTTTCCTATTTTCCCAATCTTCAATGATATCCATTGTTTCTCTCCGTTTATCATCACTTGAAAATGCTAATTGGAAAATATGAAGTAAAAATAATCTTTCTTCATATTCTGAAGTATCATAACCATATATCATTGCTGCTTCAAATAGGAACTTCATTTTTATGCTAAGAAGCAGTGGAAAATCTGCTAACCCACCTATAAATCCTACAGCACCTGTTCCTGCTCCTTCAACGGAAGCCGTGTTTCTGTATTTAATCAACGTCTCTGTTAACTTTTCATCTTGTTCCTGTAACGTAACCACTATATGAGAAGGTCTCTTAGTTGTATATTCACTCCCCCATAATGTAGCTTTTACCATATGTTTGATAGCATCTGTTATCAAGTGATGAGCTTTTTCTGGGATTAATCCATTGAATTTATCTTGGGCATGCTTGGATGTTCTTTTCCATAACCTTGACTTTTTCCGCATTTGATAAAGCCAATCTTTTACTTCTCTTGAGACAGCATCCTCATAACTCCCCATAATATCACACACTCCATTATCAATTATTACTTCTATCAGCTTACGATTGAGAACGCAATGTTTTCATCATATAAAGATATGCATAACCAACGGCTACTAACCCACTTAAAACGAGCACACCAAAACCTACAAAGAAACTTCCTTTTATCATAATGAGTAACGCATAAATGATGGCTTGAATGATTAGTACACGAGCAATTAACCATTTAAATGAATTTTCTCGAATTTTAACATCGACTGGGTATAAATCTATCCATAATTTATTTTGATGTTGTCTCCACAATGGTACGAGTTGAAACCCAGTTAGATAGATAAAAAGCATGGCAATAACTATTTGTGCGATTCCATTATTAATAAAATAGATTAACACACCGCCGATGGCTGTTAAACGGAAAAAGATGCCTAGATAATCTCCCGTTCGGAGAAAAGTTCTTAAGTATAAATAATGAAAGGTGTTTTCCTGCTGATAGGAAACCGATTGTAACACCCAGTCCAACCATTTTCTCCGCTTAATTTGATCACGTAAATGTGGTACATCTGTAAACATATTTGCCACTCGATAAAACTTGGCCATTTTTCTCTCTTCAGATTGAATTAAGAATTCCCATTTTAATCCTTTTCCTTTTGTTTTCTGATAAAAATACAAATAAAGTAATAAAAGAATACCTATAGTGGCGATTGTGAACCCAATATGTGCTGAGCTAAATATGAAAAATAACAACGCAACATTAATGACGAATCTAACAAATGAGTCAATTAAATGGGTAGTATAATCCATCTCATATTGGACTCGCCAACGAATAAGCATATTCACACCCTTTACTAACAACAAAATAATTAAAAACGGAAAAAACGAACTGAAATCTCCTTGATTTACACTTGCATACATTGGCATTAACACGGCCAAGCCAATTAGAATTAAGTATGAGGATAATAAAAAGCTAGTTAAAATTGCTTTCTTGAAATACATACCTAGTTTATTCTCTAATGGCAGTAAAAACACACGATCTGCTTCTTCTAAAAATGTATAAATCGGGCTATATGTAACGATAAGACCAAGTAGAATGGCCATAATTTCTGCCACTGGAAAATCTGAAGTGAGCGTTTTTAGCCACTCTTGATAATAATAGGCCACTGTACCAATAAGAAATACCATTACAATAACGATGTGGCCATTGAAAATATATTTTAAGTAGCGACTTAGTTCCTTTGTTCTATTCGCAAAGCGATTCTTCCAGATACTTTGTATATCATTCATAATTTTCTTCCTTTGTTAACTGGATATATAAATCATCTAATGTAGCACCGGCCATATTAAATTGTACCCTTAGCTCTTCTAATGTGCCTTTCGCTCTAATTTCACCTTCATGTATGATCACAAAGCGATCACAATATCTTTCTGCAGTTGCTAAAATGTGAGTGGACATCAGGATACCTGCGCCGGTATTCTTCATTTTCTCCATTAAATTCAATAGTGATTGAATTCCGAGCGGATCAAGCCCTACAAAAGGTTCATCAACAATATATAAGGAAGGTTGAACAAGGAAAGCACACATAATCATTACTTTTTGTTTCATTCCTTTTGAGAAATGGGCAGGAAACCATTTTAAGCGCTTTTCCATCCTAAATTCCTTAAGTAACTGCGCTTTTCTTTCTTTTAAGGTTTCGCGTTCGAGTCCATAAGCCATAGCTGTCATTTCTAAATGTTCATCTAAGGTTAATTCATCATACAAAATAGGCGTTTCTGGTATAAAGGTATATTGTCTACGATACGCATCTTTGTCACTTAAGAATGTTTTCCCATTAATTGTTATCTCACCTTTATTTGGCTCCATAAGACCAATAACATGCTTGATTGTTGTACTTTTACCTGCACCATTCAGTCCAATTAATCCTACAATTTCATTCGGTTTGACATCAAAGGAAATACCCTTTAATACGGGATTTCTCGTATAACCACCTGTTACCTCTTTAATATTTAATAAAGTCATTTGATCGACCTTCCTTGTAAAAAGTTATTCTTATTGTAAGTAAATTAAAACCATATTGTAAAGAAAACAACTATTTTTTTGGGTGACGCATATCTCTTCTTATTACGGGCATTCTATTTTATGAAGGGGAATACAAATCAACATTCATTATCTTAATGAATGAACTTGAATGAGGTGTCTACGGCAGACAATAATCTTTCAAACCGATTGTAGCTTCAAATGCAACTATTAAAGGAGATGTTTTTATTGCACAAATGTAATGAAAACGCATTGAGCTTTTTTTAAACATTTAAATCGCTTTACCGAAAGTGGTTTAAATCATCATTTCTAAATGAGGTGTTTATTAAAGATACCAATTACAAGTAGTTTGTGATGGTAGTTATTCAATGCATTTAACAAAACTGTCAAATGAGGTGTTTGTTAAAGAGTATTTCCAAGAGTAGAAGCCAAGAAGCATTCCCCTTCAATTTCGGCAGGATTCTTATTGAATCCTGCTTCTTTTATTTATGATTTGTCTAATTTTATGATAAAATATGGTCAATTCAAGCATAAGGGAGATGAAAAGAATATGAGTGATTGCATCTTTTGTAAAATAGTAGCTGGGGAAATCCCATCAGCAAAAGTGTATGAAAATGAGCATGTCGTTGCATTTCTAGATATCAGTCAAGTAACCAAAGGTCATACGTTGATTATTCCAAAGGTTCATAAAGAAAATATCTTTGAATTAGATGAAGAAACAGCCCGTCACGTATTTGAAGCTGTTCCAGCCATTAGTCGTGCGCTTAAAGCAGAGTTCCAGCCTGATGGATTAAACACGATTAATAATAATGGGGAAATTGCTGGCCAAACGGTTTTTCATTATCATATGCACCTTATTCCTAGATATGGCCAAGGTGATGGTTTAGGTGTCGTATGGAAAACACATACTTCAGAATATACGCCTGAAGATCTCCAAATGATGTCACAACAAATACATAGTCATTTATCATAAAGCTTTTATCAGGCACAGCAAGATCTGTGTCTGATAAAACCTATTCACAAGTATTTCTATCAACCTTCCATGTAGTTGTATCTACACTCAAGAATCAAAAGCCAATAAATATATATTTTCTCCTCTCCATCTCACTTTCCTTTAACCATCGTCCTAAAAGAAACCTTACTTAAAATATTTCTAAAAAAATTCAAAATCTTTTTAATTAATTCTGTACAAATGTGTTTTTTTTGATAACATAATGATATCTTTATTTCGCTACAGCGATATAGTACAACATTGTGAATGATGGAGGGAAAAGCATGAAACGAGCATTTAACTTTAATGCAGGTCCAGCAACTTTGCCATTTGCGGTCCTAGAAAAAGCAAAAGAAGCTTGGCTAGATTTTAATGGAACAGGTATGGCTTTAATGGAGTTAAGCCATAGAAGTAAAGATTATGAAATAGTACATAACAAAGCTATTGCCTCATTAAGAAACATCCTATCCATCCCAGATGATTATGAAGTTCTTTTTCTACAAGGTGGAGCGAGTTTACAATTTTCTATGATCCCAATGAATTTGTTAAAGCCAGATCAGACGGCAAACTATATCCTTACTGGCTCATGGTCAGATAAAGCATTAAAAGAAGCCAAAAAGGTTGGTTCCACCCATGTTGCTGCTTCGACGAAGGAAACGGGCTATCATCGCATTCCTGAGCTAGAGGAAATTAATTTGTCAGAAGATGCAGCTTATCTCCATCTAACGAGTAATAATACGATCTTTGGGACACAATGGCACCAATATCCAAATACACAAGTCCCGCTTATTGCAGATATGTCAAGCGATATCTTGTCCCGCCCATTTCAAATAGAGCAATTCGACCTTATTTATGCAGGTGCGCAGAAGAATTTAGGACCTTCTGGGGTAACAGTAGTTATTATTCGTAAAGAACTCATCCAAAGTCAACCAGCACTACCTACTATGTTAAACTATGAAACGTTTGCAAAAAATAACTCTTTATATAACACACCTCCAACACTAGCGATTTACCTTCTCTCTCTAGTTTTAGAATGGGTAGAAGAAAATGGTGGGATAGAGGCAATAAGCAAGAGAAATGAAGAGAAGTCTTCCCTCTTATACAATATGATTGATAATAGCAATGGCTTTTACATTGGGCATGCTG
Organism: Cytobacillus sp. FSL R5-0569; assembly: GCF_038007265.1. Lineage (NCBI taxonomy): Bacteria > Bacillati > Bacillota > Bacilli > Caryophanales > Bacillaceae > Cytobacillus > Cytobacillus sp. FSL R5-0569. Next base: position 1,484,612 of record NZ_JBBOWW010000001.1, on the reverse strand, counting down.
ATGAGAAGAGCCGATCTCATATGAATGTCACTTTTAACTTAAAAAGCGAAGAACTTTCTACCAAATTCCTTGAAGAGGCGAAACAAATAGGATTTGTTGGGTTAAATGGACATCGCTCTGTTGGAGGATGTAGAGCATCTATTTATAACGCTGTTCCATTAGAACATGTAGAAGCTTTAGTATCATTTATGAAGAACTTCAAAGAAAAATATTAACCATAAAATAGATATGTTCATATGATATTTGTGATGTTATAATTAATAAAAGTTCTCGCTGCAAGCAATGAGTGCATTGTAGGAGAATACAGTTCAAAATGAGATTAGCTTGAGGAGAGATGAGAAAATGAAAAGTAAAAATATTGTGGCCCTTGCCCTTTTGGCAGGAATGGGTGTTGTCCTACATGCCATAACTCCACCGATTTTTATGGGTGTAAAGCCTGACATGATGTTAGTCATGATGTTTTTAGGCATTTTATTATTTACCGACGTCAAAAGCGTTGTTCTTATTGGACTTGTAAGTGGTATTCTTTCAGCCTTGACTACAGGATTTCCAGGAGGACAAATTCCTAATATTATTGATAAGCTGATAACTGCCTTTATCTTTTATGGTCTTTTGTCACTGTTAAAGAATATCAGCGCTAAATCAATTGTCGCTATTGTCTTAACAGCGATTGGCACACTGATATCTGGATTTATATTTTTAACATCTGCTTACATCATTGTAGGTCTACCAGGTGCCTTTATCGGGTTATTTGCAGCAAGCGTCTTACCAACCGTATTATTAAATGCCGTTTTAATGGCAGTATTGTTCCCAATTACAAAATCTATTAATAAAAGGACTAAATTAAATGAACATGCGATTCATTTATAAACGTCCTCACCTGTAGTAGACTACAGGTGTTTTTTTATGTTTAATATAGCTACTAAGCGTGGAATATAAGGGGTAATAGATGTTCTTTTTACTGGATTCATGTATGATATACGTAGACATTAAAATTGAGAGGAGAGTTTAGATTGAAAGCGAAATCACTTTTTTTAGGCTTTGTCGTTGGCGGGGTAGCAGCTGCTGCAGCTACACTCTTTACTGCACCTGCTTCTGGTAAAGATACCCGAAAATATATTACTGTACAATCAAAATCGGCTTCTATTCAAATAAAAGAATTAGGTAAACAACTAACTGATATCAAGAATCAGATCGTCCATGTAGGTGAAGAAGGGAAAGAAGCTCTTTCCACTTTAACCGAAGACGTATCATCTTCCATTAAACAATGGAAAAGGGAAATACTGCCCCATCAGCAAAACTTACAACAAGAAATCGCAAATATTGAAAAATCAATAGCTGAATTAGAACAAACATTAAAACATGCCAATCCAATGGACAAAGAATAAATACCCTTCTATTTTACAATCCTTCTTTTTTCTCTAATTATTTTAGAAAAAAAGAAGGATTTCTTATTTTAAAAAAGAAATCTAATATATTATGTTATAAAAATGGTTTGCTTTAAGATTATGCCAAATGCTAACAGAAGTATTACTCCTAAAAACAAGAAACAAAATCTAAAAATTATGCAAATTAATATCTTTATTAATTTTTGCTTTATTGGCATAATAAATATACAATAATAAAAAAGTAGGTGAAGCGAAATGTCAGAAACGAATTTCTCAATCAAGGAAGCCATGCTTTTCAGTCAAAGGGTTGCTCAATTGAGTAAAGCTTTATGGAAATCTATTGAAAAAGATTGGCAACAATGGATTAAACCATATGACTTAAATATCAATGAACACCATATTTTATGGATTGCTTATCATTTAAATGGCGCATCCATTTCTGATGTAGCGAAGTTTGGCGTTATGCATGTATCTACCGCATTTAATTTTTCTAAAAAGCTTGAAGAAAGAGGATATCTTGAATTTTCAAAAAGAGAAAGTGATAAAAGGAATACTTACATTAAATTAACGGATAAAGGTGAAAGCGTTTTTCTAGAATTAATGGAAACATATCATCCAGATAAAAATTCTGTTTTTTCAGGTGCGATGCCTTTAAAAGAATTATATGGAAAATTCCCAGAAATCATTGAAGTGATGGCCATTATCCGCAACATTTACGGAGATGATTTTATGGAAATATTCGAAAAATCATTTTCAAATATTGATAACGAATTTGAGGAAAAAGATGGTAAACTATTAAAGAAGAAAGAATATACAAAAGAATTAGTATAATTTTGTACGATAAAAGCGGAATTATAAACAAACTTCTCCGCTTTTTTATTTTGGTATAAAAGACAATATATTCATTGATTATAAAATAAAATAATGAAAACCCTTACATCCTTTCACTTTTATGTTGAAATATAACAATCATTTTTTTATCGAAAAAATGGTATTGATTTTTCTTAAAGAGGAGAGTAAAGTAGTGTTTGAATTTAAAACATGAGCGCTGAACTGCGAGGGATTATTTTGTTTATGAGCTGTGTAAAGGAGATAAATGTTAACAAGCAGTATGGACAATTATGGTTGGACTTCATGTCTGCTATACTGGCATTTACAGTCTTTATTATCACATATTTACCAATGAATTATTTGTTTCCTGATACAGTGATTAATACAGAAAGTTTAAGTATCTTTACCCTCTTTCTGATTGGATTGTATCCTATCCATAAATTGATTCATTATATTCCATTAATGCCTGTAAATAAAAATATAAAGAAATCGTTGGAATTACGATCAAAATGTGTACCCATGATACAATTAAAAGTCAATGAACCAGTACCTAAATTGATGTATCTAAGTGCTTTAATCGCACCAATACTATTTATTAATGGAACACTTTTGTTGTTAATGTTATCATTTCAACAATATGGAGCGTTTTTCATCATTCTTTTATCTTTGCATATTGGATTATCATGCCGTGATTTAATCTATATAAAAATCGTAATGAACACACCTAAATTTTCATATATTGAAGAGAATGAGGTTGGACTCAATATATTAATACAAATCAAGGAAACTAGATAAAATCCACTCTTCCAACCTTTTATACTATCTTTTTATGATTATTTTTGATATTGTAAAACAATAGACTACGATTGACTAGGGGAGGGAATCATCGATGATCTCCATTTTTATTATTTTTGCTGTATTTATTCTATACAATATTAACAGACTTACTTTTTCCTTATGTTTACAAAAGGAAATCCCAGAGGAGAAACAACCTAAAGTATATCGAACAATTAATGTTTTAATTACGATACTGCTTATTTCTTCCTTTGTTGAAATTGCATTTACTTAAAATAAATGTAAAAAAAGCGGCGAGATTTTCGCCGCTTTTTTCTCTCTATGGAAAAGCTTGAGGTATGAATTAATTAGCAAACCCAAGAAGCTCCAATAATTACTAATAAAATGAAAAGGACAACGAGTAAAGCGAAACCTCCACCGTATCCAAATCCTCCACCGCCGTGTGACATGGATTTTCCTCCCTTCTATCGTCCGTTATAAGTTCTTTCTTTATGTCTTATAACGCTATTTTTTATAACCAAGCAGCACCTACGATGACTAATAGAATGAAAAGAACAACAATTAAAGCGAAGCCTCCGCCGTATCCAAATCCTCCACCCATGATAACACCTCCCTTATTAGGTTGTTACCACATACTATTCAAACACTCTGTCGTGCGAATAGGCGCGTATCTCGTCTTTTTATATTTTCTCTAAACTTCTTTGGACGAAATATCATTTTCAATTTCTTTATATCCTATGTTGGACTCTCCAGAATGGTTAGTCTAATACCCAAAATTTTCTTAAATAAACCTAATTTTGTAGTAAATATTTTTGTTAAGGAAATGATTTGTGTTATAGTATTTACTGTGTATATACAACAATAAACGTGGGAGTGTTCAACATGAAAAAATGGATTTTATCCCTTTCTGTTGCAACAGGTGTATTAGTTTTAAGCGCTTGTAGTTCAGGAGATTCTGAAGTAGTAGTCGAAACAGGAAACGGAAATATTACACAAGAAGACTTTTATCAAGCCTTGAAAGAACAATATGGTGAACAAGTTCTTCAAGAACTCGTTTATGAGAAAGTCCTCTCAGAAAATTATGAGGTTTCCGAGGATGAACTTAATGAACAAGTAGATACAATGAAAGAACAATTAGGTTCTAACTTCCAATTAGCACTTGCACAATACGGTATGGAAAGTGAAGAAGACCTAAAAGAAATGTTAAGAACAGGTCTAATGCAAGAAAAAGCGGCAATTAAAGATGTTGAAGCTACCGAAGAAGAAATGAAGGAATACTATGAGAATTATAAGCCAGAAATCCAAGCGCGTCATATTCTTGTAGCCGATAAAGAAACAGCTGAAGAAGTGAAAAAGAAATTAGATGATGGCGAAGACTTTGCAAAAGTGGCTGAAGAATATTCAACTGATACAGCATCTGCTGCCAATGGTGGCGATTTAGGTTGGTTTGGAGCTGGCCAGATGGTTGCAGAATTTGAAGAAGCTGCCTATGCATTAGAAGTAGATGAAATTAGTGATCCTGTTGAGTCACAACATGGTTTCCATATCATTCAAGTAACTGACAAAAAAGAAAAAGAATCATATGAAGATATGAAAGAAGAAATTGAATATCAAGTGAAAGTAGCGAAAGTCGACAGTACAATTATTCAAGAAGCAATGCAGAGGGAATTAGAAAATTCAGGTGTGGAAGTAAAAGATAATGATTTTAAAGAGTTATTCAAAGCTCCTGAAGCAGAAGCCGATGATGCTGAAGCAAAAGAAGAACAATAACATAAAAGACCTGGTTATATGACATAACCAGGTCTTTTCTTTGGTCTCGAACCCATTAGACTATTTATGGGTATATTTCCTTTCGTATCTATGGTTCGACCTTTATTATCCTTCTTGCCTTTCATATTGTTCTCGTTTGTCATCCCTAGCGGATTCTAACCTTTGCATATAAACTTCACCTTCCTGCTCAATTTGAGCATTTTCCGCCTTTCTTTCATCCCTACCTGTCTTAATCGCCATAAATGCGCTAATGAAAATACCTGCAATCACAAAGTAAAGCCATATAGGTATCATTGGACTCCTCCTTACTCTCTTATTAGAAAATATGTCTGCTCGTCCCATAATATGCAAAAAATTTTTCATAACCATTTTGCTCACCTTACTCTCATTTCCATAGGCATCACGAACACATACACCCGACTGGTAAACCGCAAAAAAAGCAAGTTATGTGACATTCTTACATTTCACATACTTGCTTTTCTAAGTTATTCATGAAAGGTCGGCTTATAAAATGCCCGATTATCTAACGCAAAAACTCTTTCTGTGTATTCACCTGGTTTGACTCTAGATAATGATCGATCAAGCATATTCATTTTCGCATCTAAATTATCAATATAATGAATGATTTCCGCTTCTTTAATTAAAGGCGGTTTCGGGCTACCCCATTCTGCCTTACCATGGTGAGACAGAACAATATGCTGTAAAATAACGACCTCTTCTACTTGAATTGATAGCTCCTCAGCCGCCGTCTCAATCTCACTTACCATGATGGAAATATGGCCGAGTAAGTTTCCTTTTACTGTATAAGTTGTGGATATAGGACCAGATAGCTCTGTAACTTTACCTAAATCATGCAGAATGATACCTGCATATAATAAATCCTTATCCAACGTAGGGTAAAGATTTGCAATCGCTTTAGCGAGATCTAACATTGAAACAACATGATAAGCTAAACCTGAGACAAATTCATGATGATTTTTAGTCGCTGCAGGATATTCTAGAAACTCAGCTTGATATTTCTTTAATAAATGTCTAGTGATTCTTTGAATATTAGGGTTTTTCATTTCAAAAATGTATTGTGTGACTTTCCCCATCATTTCTTCAGCGTCAATAGGGGCAGTTTCTAAAAAGTCTGCTAACTTTACCGTATCGTTTTCATTTGACGTACGAATCTGTCTTATCCGTAGCTGTTGTCGTCCACGATAATTTAAGATATCTCCCGCCACTTTGACAATTGTTTCTGGCACGTAATTATTTTCATCCTGTTCGGAAACATCCCAAAGTTTTGCTTCGATATCCCCACTTTTATCTTGAAAAATCAAAGTTAAAAAAGGTTTACCGTTACTTGCCACACCTTTTGTAGCATTTTTTATTAGTAAGAACAATTCAACCTGCTCTCCTGTATCGTAATAAACAATTCCTTTAGTCATCGTTACACCTGCCTCCTCTAAGTCTTACCTTTAAGTAAAAGTATATCATATCTATCTTAAAGCCTTCATTTTTAAAAGCTTGTTGCTGTTTGTAGTTCACTTAAATCAATCACTTCATCCCCGTTAAAACTTTGCAACATCCCTTTATGACAAGTAAAGAAAATTATCTGCTCCTCTTTACCCCTTAGTACTCGCATTACTTCTTCCAGTCTTTTATGATCAAAGTTCACAAATCCATCATCAATTATAAAAGGGAGCTGATACCGATGGAACACAATTTCTGCCAAGCTCAACCGCAAACTAATATAAAGTTGCTCAGCTGTTGATTGACTTAACGATCTTGGCTCAAAAAACATCCCTTCCTTATGCTCTAATAATAAATGGTCTTTGTCGCTATCATAAAAAATCCGCTTATATTGACCTAATGTTAAATCAGAAAAATACCTCTCAGCTTTCTTTAATATTTTTGGGAATTCTTCTTCTTTAAAGGTGTTTACCGTTTCAGATAGTAAGCTCTTTGCTGTTGCATACACGGCCCATTCCTTTGCCAACTCATTCCATTCTGCTTTTAATTGTTTGTATTTGTGTAATAGTTCAGCATAAATTCCACCTTCTTCTAATTGTTTAATTTCATAAGAAAGATGATGTAGTATTTCTTGTTGCTTGGTTATTCTTTCTTTCTTCGTATCAATGCTTATTTGGTATTCTTTTATTTGTTCTTCTGTCGGTCTTAATTCAACATATTTATTTAATGTCTCTTGTGATAAGTTTGTCATATTTAACTTTAATTTTTCGGTTCGTAGCTCTTCTTTAATGGCTTGCTTCCTTTTAGCAGCCATCCCTTTTTCTTTAAAAGCTATGATTGAAGACACACCTGCTTCTTCTAGTAACGATTGAATATGCTTTTCTCTACTTGCTATTTTCTCGTCTATAATCGTAATATCTGATTGGATTGATTCTCTTATTTCCTTATTTTTTTCAAAGTTTGCAAGTTTGTTTCTTTCTTTATCGATGATATCTTTTAACTGAATCACGCCATCAGCATAAGAGCGTGGTTCGATAACCACTAACGAGAAATAATGAGATAGTTTCTCCTCTATATTAGTAATAGATTGGCTTAAGTCATCCAATTTCGCTTTCTTTATCTTCCTTTTTCTAATCGCGCCCTTCATCTCTTCAATCAATAAGAAGGCATCAAGTAATTGATTTTTCATAGTTGATTTATTTAATTTATATGGCTCGGCAATGAGATCTATCTTACTATCAACTTCTCTCATCTCACCTTCCCACACTTCATATGCGGCAATGATTTTTTCATACTGACTATTGACATAATCTAATCGCCGAGCGTATTCGGCGACTTCGGCTTCTTGCTCTTTATCCCTTTCAATTTGCTGCTTCCATTCATATACCTGCTCCTTAGCAGCGATGGGCTCTTGTTTTTCTAATACCACTTTTTGTTGTCTTAAATAATCTAATTCATCCTTTATTCCATCAGAGTAGACTGCCTTCTGTTTAAAAAAAGAACTAATAAAAGTAAAACAGATTCCACCAATCGCTAATGCTTGGATGAGGAATGAAGCTTCAAAGAATCCCCATATGCCAATGAAAATAAATAATAATAAAAGTGAACTTATCTTCATATATTCAATTTTTTGGGATCTCTTATCCTTAGTAATTGCTTGTTTATGTTTCTCTGTAAGCAATTGTATATTGACATTGATTTCAGTTAATCTCTGATGGTGACTTTCCTTTTGCTCAAAAGTAGTGATTTGTTTAAGAATGTTTGCTCTCTCTTCTCTTGATAGTAACTTCTTTCTACTTTCATTTATTTTATTTTCTAATCCATTTAATTCAGTTCTTATAGTCTCCGACTCTTCATCCAATTGTACTTTTCTATCGGACAACCGCGACTTTTTCTTCATTACATTAGAGATAAGTTCTTTTTGAAACATACTCGTATCAAAAGATAAAATCTCTTCGTCAGATATTTGCATATGCAGCTTATCTGACATATGCTGCAATTCTTCCTCCAAAGCTTTTATTTCGAGTTGCCATTCATTCTTCGTCTGCACTTGATTCTCTCTGACAGTATTCAGTTCGCAAACAGCTTCGATTTCTGCTCTATTTTCAAGTATTTGCTTCTGTAATCCTGCATTCATTAATTTTTCGTCAAGGGTACTTCTTTTCATGATGAGTTCATTTCTTTGGTCTTCTAATACTTCCTTACTCTGTTGTATAGCCTCTAATTGCTTTAACCCATCTATTGGAAATTCATCTACGTCTAATTGACTTTCTTCATCTAGTAAACTTAAATAATGAAGATATACTTCCTCAACCGTAAACCACTTCCTTAAAGAGCTTAGCATCCCTTCTAACTGTTCCACTTCTTGTTCAAGTAGTTCGTTATTATAAATTAATTCTTCTTTTTTCTCAGTTCGTTCTTTATAAAGGTTATTCGTTTTTTCCGCTTTTTTTAGATTTTCATATGCTTTTTTTAGCTCTTTTAAACCGCTGTTTAAAACTGGCTTTGTTCCAGATGGCTTAAAACGCAAATCGAGTTGCTTCTGCAAATATTGTTCTGCCTTTAAAATGCCATCTGTTCCAACAACCGCGGAAGAAAATAAAAAATGCCCTAAATCTTCTTTACTAAATGATTGCACATTTTGAATATCAAACAGGTCAAAAGAGAAGATCGCTCGGTATAATGGTTGGTCCATCCCTTGGAGCAATTCCTCTAATAACGTAGAACCACCGCTTCTTCCGGAACTGAGCACAACGTTCACTTCATCCGGTGTTCTTTCCTTTACTCTCTCAATCATTGCTTCATGACCATCTGGTAAAGTGAAAATCAATTTTCCACCATATTGACTACTATTCTTAGGTTTATAATTTCTTTCATTTCCTTTTTTAGATGGAAAACCAAATAACATACTATGAATAAAAGACATCAGTGTTGATTTACCCGCTTCATTTTGCCCGTAAAAACAATGAAAATCGTTTAACTGTTTAATTTTGATATTTTCCCATTTTCCGTAACCATAGATCTCCATACCTTTAAGCTTCATTCGTTCACCCCCTCCACTAATAGTTCAAGTAACAATTGTTTTGCATCTGCAACAATTTCTTTTTGATCTGTTTGTGATATTTCATCTATCCATCGACTTGCTTGTTTATGCCTATATAATGGGGATAATGCCTTCAGTACTATTTCTTCATTTGCAAGATCTAACATTTCTTTATAAAAAGGTGACTGACTTCGTAAACTTTCCTCATCCCACACTAACTGCTTTTTAACTTTTAACTCATTTACCCAAACGAAGGATTGTTGTATTCGTTCAGTTTCTTGGAGAAATTCTATTAATTCACCTGACCTAAAGGCCTTTTCTTCTATTTCACTCATACTTAAGTGTTGTAATTCTAATTTAAGTATAATGGCTTTTCCTTCTCTTCTTTTTGATTCTAACAATTTGATACAATTTGATAATAAAACCTCAAAAGAATTGAATGAACTACAATCAAGGACCACTTCATCCCAAACCACATCATTTGTCTCAATAAATCGCTTCTCGCAAATATGCTCTTGTAATTCTATTAAATAACAACCCTTTATACCTGTTTCCTTTTTATGTCTTCCTTGTATATTCCCTGGATAAATAATTGGTGGTACAGTATTGATTTCAGCTCTTTTATGTATATGACCAAGGGCCCAATAATCAAACTGCTTTTCTATCAAGTCAGAAATCGTAAACGGTGCATAGTTCCCGTGTTCTGTTAATCCTTCCAAATTGCCATGTAAAATGCCGATATGATAACCAGCCGCTTCTTCTTTCTGATAAAGCTGAACCATTCTTTCATCGACATGTCGTTCTTTGTAACTAAAGCCATAAAGATGAATAATTGTATCGTTTTTTTGAAATCTAGTTACTTCTGGTATTTCACCAAAAATAAATACATTCTCTGGCATCGTTAATTTAATCCACTCTCCACCAAGATGATCATGGTTACCATGAACAATAAATGCACGAATGCTAGCCTTATGTAAACGTAACATCTGTTCTCGCAAGATGTTTTGTGCTTTTATACTCCGATCACTTGCATCATATAAATCTCCCGCTAAGATAACAAAATCAACTTTTTCACTTATTGCAACATCAATGAGCTTAATAAATGAACGGAATGTACTTTCCTTTAACCGCTCAAATATGAAGTCGGGTAAGTCTTTTAATCCCACCATCGGGCTGTCTAAATGTAAATCTGCAGCATGAATAAATTTGATAGGCTCCATTTTTTATCCCTCTTACATTTTTCTTTTATTTTAACGCAAACCAAAAGCGAATGCACGTTCTTACTTGGTCGATTGTAGAATTAAAAATGTTCAATTTTAATGAAGGGATTAGACGACTCAGCTCCGTCACCATAATGGTAGTTTTGACCTTTATATCAACTTGCTAAATTCTATTAAGAAATATTCGTTTTTTATCGCATAAGAAAAACCGGACTCATCTCCCGGTTTTGTTTAGATAATAATCAACTGCTTTTCTCTACATGCGGTGTAAGATTCGAGTTGACACCCTATTTTTGCCGTTGCCAATAGTAAATGGCTAGTTGTGTACGATCGCGTAGCTCCAATTTATCAAGAACAATAGAAAGAACATTACGTACGGTTCCTTCACTTAAATAAAGCTGCTTCGATATTTCTTTATTCGATAAACCTTCCACCACAAGTTCCATTACGTCTTTCTCCCTTTCGGTTAATGCCCAGAACCCATCTGACTTATTTTGTAGCACAAGTTTATCAAGTACTTCCGGAGTAAGAACCCTCGCATTTGATCCGATTGCACGAATCTGTTTGGCCATATCTTTAATCGTACTAGATTTTATGATGTAGCCCTCAGCACCTGCTTTTAAAGCAAGCCGAATATTCATTTCGTCTTTAAAGGTTGTCAACATCATTATTTTAATATGTGGCCAGTTTCTTTTTATAACCTTGGTACTTTCAATTCCATTCAACACCGGCATTTGGATATCCATTAGAATAACATCTAGCTGCACTTTCTCACAAAAAGAAATCGCTTCACTTCCATTTTCGACCACACCAACAATTTTTATATCTTCTTCTTTATCGAGAAGTAATTGTAAGCTCTGACAAATTAAACGATCATCATCCACAATTAATATATCCATAGCTACTTCCCCCTTCTCTGTAAAGGTAAAACACATACGAGCAAGTACCCATTTTGACGATCAATTGTAAAGCTTCCTTTTAACATTCTTGCCCTTAATTGTAAACTTCTTAGTCCACTTCCGTTCACTGATTTTTGGGTATTGGTACCGTTATCATGGATTTTCAACCTTACAAGTGTTTCAGTAATATCAAGTTCAACTTTCGTTTTCGTCGCATTACTATATTTACTTACATTTGTAATAGCTTCCTTAAGACATGCTTCCAACATCACCCAAGATTGAGAAGATACATTTTCAACATTTCCATTATATTGAAAATCTATGAGTAATGGCTCTGAATCTACTACGATTCTTTGCAACCTATCAACACCTATATAAGTAACTGGTGTGAGATTATGAACTGTATTTCTTAATCTCGTTGTACTCCTTGAAAGCCTGATTTTCACCTGTTCCAGAAGGGTGTGTGCTTGATTTTTATTTTCTACTTGTTCATATGCTTGAATAGCTAGAAGGGCACCTGTTAAATCATGCCCCAGGTGGTCATGCAGTTCTCTTGAAATCCGATTTCTTTCCTTCAGTTCTGCTGCCTTTTCCACCTCAAAATAAGCTTCTAAAAGCTCCATCTTGATCTGTTCAAGCTCATGCTTTTCTTTTCTTTCCTTGTCTAAAGCCTTTTCTAGTTGCTTACGTTCTTTCATTGACTGATAAGTGAAGCTTCCGACTAATACTGTGAGTAAACTATACCAGATCAAAGTCATATCAAAGGCAGAGTAAGCAATCATGAAAATGGTCATTGGGAAAACCAACCACCACTTCCCGACTATTGCTGCTTCGAAAATAGCGATGGCTAAACCGTATAGGGCAAACGGAAAATATGGAATGAAAACGATACAGAGGACTATTTCAATAATAAAACTCCATTTTGGTATAGAAAATCTTATACGTATGCTCATAACAATGAGCAAAAGCAGGATAAAAACAATTGCCTCAAAGCCAGCAGTACTTGTGAGCCAAAGATGTGCTAGGATAAGTAATTGTACTATTCGCCAAAATATCACAAATCTGAAATATCGCTCGTACACTCTCATATGCACACCTCTCCTCAGCTATCAATGCAATTTTTTCGCACTTCCTGTAATTAAAAATAAAAACATATACAAAATAAGCATTCCATTCACAAGCAGAAACTTCTTCAGTTCGCCCCCAAAAACAATCCAGTCTATACCCCAAGCTAGCCAAAAAGTCGGCAAAATAATCGCTATTTTTTGTAATAATTCAGGTAACAACTCGATTGGAATCAAGACGCCACCGATTAAAGCAATTATACTGATAATCGACATAAAAATTAACATGGATATTTCTTTATTACGAAAAAATGAAATCCACATTAGTGCAAAGGCAATCGATGCCATACTAAATGTAATAAATAAAATGAGTAACCAAAAGGGCTGGTAAAGTTCTTTCCCAATTAATACGCCTCCATAAACTAAAATCAGACATTGTAATATTAAAATGAAAAAATATGCTAGCAAATTTTGTGCTAGATAACTAAAATGACTGATGGGGGCAATTGATACCTTTTTAGCAATTCCTCTCATTCTATCTTCTAAAATTAATCCAGAGAGCTTCAAACTAATAAACAAAATAAAAATACCAAAATATTGATATCCGTATGGAAGATGTGGCCAATACTCTCCTGATGGCAGAAAGATCGCAACAACTGGGAAGAGAAATAGAATCAACAAACTTGTTTTATTTGCAATACTTCTCTTCAGTACAAAGTGGAAAACAGTCATTTAAATCTTCCTCCTACCGAGCACAAACACAATAATAAAAGTAATTACAATTCCTACTCCTAACCGAAACATATAAATATAAGCATCAGGAAATAAATTGCTTTGTGCATAACCAATTGCATTAGCAGCTAACAATAGAGGATTAAGGTATTCATTAATGAATGTGATAACCGTATAATCAGGAATTGGAAAAAACAACCCTGCCAACACAATACATCCAATTCCATATACTTCACTTAACCGTTCTGCTAATTTAAAGTTCTTTACTGCAAAAATAAGAATTAAACTTACAAGGCTTGATAGTACAGCCAATAAGCCAATGATGTACATTACCCAAAATCCATTTCCCCACTCCACCTTTAAGCCTATTCCTGTAAATAGAAATAACAAAAAACCCAGAAAAATGGAATATAACATGCCACATAATGAGATTGAGAGAGCATAAAAAGGTCGGCTAATCGGCGCCACCATTAAACGTTGCCGTCTTGGAGAAAATAAATCATCTTGAATATGGGCAATCACGATTGAACCGCCAAACAATTGAAACACGAGTGTCATTAACTGTGCTGTATCATAGAACGCAGGATCACCGTATTGATTTTTTAAGTCTCCTAATACGAAATAAAAAATGGTAATAAGGATAATCGGAACAACTAAGAGCAGCAATAGCGTAATATAGTCTCTACTCATTCGAATCACTGTATAAGGAATGGTTCTTAGGACACGCATCATGCACTACCTCCATCCCTTAAGGTTCTTCCAGTCAAAGTTAAGAAAACATCCTCTAAATTTGCTTTTTCTACATTAATGCCGACAACACCAGAGTCCTCTTTTATAATCGTTAAAATACGATCAAGGTGTCCTGAATTAGCAGAAGATACAACCAAAATTTGATTCCCATCTTTAATGACTTGTTTTACATCTGGCAGTGCCTGAATACTCTCCAAAGAGACTTCTTCAGGATGACTTACTTCTACCTTGATTCTCTCTTCATGCTGAATGTTTCGAATCAAATCTTGAACTGTTCCTCTTGTAATGATTTGCCCTTTATCTAATATCACAACCTCTGATGCAATCGCCTCAACCTCTTCCATATAATGCGTTGTATATAGAATAGTCGTTCCGTTTCTTTGTAATTTCTTTACAGCTTGCAAAATATGGTTTCGCGATTGAGGATCTATCCCCACCGTCGGCTCATCCATAATTAAAAACTTAGGATCATGAACTAAGGAACATGCAATATTCAGCCGCCTTTGCATTCCTCCAGAAAAATTTTGTGCCCTTCCCTTTGTATGTTCTGCTAATCCAACAAACGCTAAGGCCTCTGCCACCCTTCTTTTTCTCATTTCCCCTTTTAACCCGTAAATTCCGGCAAAAAAGTTCGCATTCTCCTGTGCTGTTAATTCTGGAAAAATCGATATTTCCTGCGTGACTAAACCAATTTTTTCTTTGTTTTTATTCTGAAATGGTTTTTTTCCATCCCCAAATAACGTAACATTCCCTTGATTAACTGTCTCCATTCCTGTTAGGCATCTAATTAATGTTGATTTTCCCGCTCCATTAGGACCAAGTAAACCAATAATTTGACCCTTATTTATATCCAAATCAATGTAGTCCAACACTAGTTTCGAATCATAACGTTTCACAATCCCATTTAGTGAGGCAATCATCCGCTCACACCCTTTCGCCTTGTTAGTGTAAGTATGTCAAGAAAGGCAAAAAGCAAATAGTTACATTTGTCATTAATTTATTTTACTTCACTGCCTCTTCTTCAATAAAGGGGGAAAGTTGTTACGAACCGATAAATAAACATTAGCAGAGCCGGCAGATTAATGGTCACTACTACATTTATCAATTCTTTTTTGCTAAAAAAGCTTCTCCATACACAAGTATGAGAAGCTTGAATGTAAATAACTACTTATTTTTCTTTCTTCGTTAATTGAATCGCTTTTTTAATATCTTTATACGAAGATGAGCGACCATACATTAAGACACCGCCGCGATACACTCGTGCACCGAATATCGCCAAAATAATTGTTGTCACAATAAGAACGGCCATGCCTAATATTGGTTCCCATACCGGCAATGAAAGCATTCCTACTCTTAAGAACATCAGCATTGGCGTGAAAAAAGGAATATAAGAGGCAATAGTAATAAAAGTTGTATCTGGGTTAGATAGACCATACATTGAGAGTAAAAAGCCCACAACTACTAACATCGTCATTGGCATAATCATTTGTTGAACATCCTCAATCCGACTAACTAAAGACCCAAGAAAGGCGGCTAGGGTCGCATATAAAAAATAGCCTAATAAGAAAAAGATGGCTGCATAAAATAATATACCAAGAGATAAGTTGCTAAACCCAAACGCTTCGAACCAGCCACCTTCAAGCTTAGACATGCTTTCTCTCAATGCAATAAAACCAATGGAACCTAATATCAGCATTTGTGTCACACTCAAGAGAGCGATTCCGAGTATCTTAGCAAACATTTGCTGAACAGGTGGGGTACTTGATATAAGAATTTCCATGATTCTAGATGACTTTTCAGTTGCCACTTCATTAGCAATCATACTCGCATACATGATGACAGCAAAATAAATTAAAAATAAGACCACATAAACAAGACCTCTTGCCTGACTTAATTCTTCTTGAGACTTGGCATTTTCCTCAAGTGCAGTCGTCTCAAACGATACAGGTGCATACAATGTTTGCAATTGCTCTGGTGATAAATTTATACTCTCTGCAGTTAATTCTGTCTTTATTTGCTGCAAAGCTGTTTGCAATAAGCTAGAGATAGTAGTATCAGCTATACTCAAAGATTTATATTCACCGCTAATGAGATTTTCACCGTTAGAAGTTAAGTAAAGTGCACCTGTAAATTCCCCAGATATTACCTTCTCGTCCACTTCAGCTTCTGACTGTTGTACACTTTCTAAGATGACTTCCTCTGATGTATATGCCTCTATGCGTTCTATTGCTTGGATGGAACTGTTTGTTTCATCTATCACTGCCACTTTCGGTGTTTCTTCATTTGAAAAAGCATCGATAATAGTTGTAATATTGGCTAACAGCACAAATAAAAGTGCCGTAATAATTGTCGTAATAAGAAAAGACTTTGTTTTTATTTTTGTCCAATACGTATGCCATAGAATTGTCCAAAAATTACTCATAAGAAGCACCTGCCTTTTCGATAAAGATGTCATTTAAAGATGGTTCTTCAAGCATAAATTTGCGAATAAATCCTTTGCCAACAATATCCTTTAGTATATCGTCCGCTGCCAATTCATTTTCAATTTGCAGATGCACCCCTTCTGTCGTCATTTTAAATTTCTTCACCGCAGGATGGTCTTGTAAAAAAGCCATTGAAAAATCACCATGAATGATTAATGTTTTTTTTCCATAAGAACGCTTAATTTCCTTCAATTCACCATGTACGACTGGCCTACCTTTTTGCATGATACAAAGATGCTCACATAACTCCTCAACATGTTCCATACGGTGGGAAGAAAACACGATTGATGTACCACTATTTTTCAAGTCTACAACTGCGTCTTTTAGCAGCTCTACATTTACTGGATCTAGCCCGCTAAATGGCTCATCAAGAATCAATAGCTTAGGTTTATGTAAAATACTAGATATAAATTGTATCTTTTGTTGATTCCCTTTTGATAACTCCTCTACTTTTTTTGTTTTGTAATCAGGTACTTTAAAGCGATCAAGCCAGTTGTCTAACTCCTTCAAGGCAGATTGTTTATCCATCCCTCTTAGCCGTGCTAAGTAAACAAGTTGTTCTCTCACTTGTAATTTTGGATATAACCCACGCTCTTCAGGTAAATAACCAATCTGACCACTCACT
The DNA here is from genome assembly GCF_038007265.1 of Cytobacillus sp. FSL R5-0569. Taxonomy (NCBI): domain Bacteria; kingdom Bacillati; phylum Bacillota; class Bacilli; order Caryophanales; family Bacillaceae; genus Cytobacillus; species Cytobacillus sp. FSL R5-0569. The sequence goes on along the minus strand of NZ_JBBOWW010000001.1, from coordinate 1,467,557 downwards.
GAATAATTAATGGGTTTACCTTGCCAAGTGATGTTTCCTTTGGTTGCATCAATTAACCCTAAAATCATTCGAAAAGTAGTCGTCTTTCCAGCACCATTCGCTCCTAAAAAACCAAACATTTCCTTTTCAGGTATTTCTATAGATATATCATCTACTGCGGTAAATTGACCGAACTTCTTCGTAACATTTTCTAATTTTAAAGACATATAAATTCTGTCCCTCCCTTTCATTTATTTACGATATAAAACTAAAAAAGATTCATTAAATAAGTATGTTTCTTTTTGCAAGATTGATGGAATTATGCCAAAATATAATTAAATATCGGAATATTCAACTACATTACAAGGAGTCTTTATGATGAAAACTTATAAATTAACGGCATTCGAACCAACTGGTGAAAAAATTCTTGATGAATCATTCGAATCAGCAAATGATCAAGAAGCCAAGGTGACCGGAGAAAACCTCCTGAAAGAAAAAGGATTAGAAGAGAAAACACATCGTTGCTCATCTCCAGCAGGAAAGCTTATATTATTTCACCGATAGACCTCAGGTTATACTATACACCACGTATCAAATAAAGACACGCATGTTTCTGATAAAACATGCGTGTCTTTCATTCCTGTTATTTCCCTGTGAATCGAGGCTGCCTTTTTTCAATAAAAGCGTTTATGCCTTCTTTATGATCAGATGTTTTCCTCATTTGTGCTTGACCACTTTTTTCGAGCTCTAATAATTTTAACAATAATGGGCGATTCTTATCTGTCAGTATTTTTTTTGTTTTAATCATCGCAAGGATTGGAAGATGACTCAGATGGTACACTTTTTTATTTACTGCTTCGTCAAGATCATCACCTACGACTTCATGAACAAGTCCTCTCTCCCATGCTTCTTCAGCTGTCATCGGTTTCCCTTCCCATATGAGGTGCTTTGCTTGGTCGGGCCCTAACTTACTTTCAAGGAAAAAGTGGGAACCACCGTCCGGGATTAACCCTATACCAATAAAGTTCATCGCTAATTTACTATCCTTATGAGCATAAATGAAATCGGTAGCTAAAGCTAAACTTAATCCGAGCCCTGCAGCTGCACCTTTTATTGCGCTAATGGTGATTTTAGGCATACTATACAATGTAACAACTAACTCATTAATCGCATCCATCACAACGGGGAAATCGTTTTCATTCGCATCCATCAGCATCGTTTTAATGTCTCCGCCTGAAGAAAATGCTCTACCCGCCCCTTTCAGAACAACGATATCTATTTCTTCTAAATTACTTAGCTCTTTCATTACAGCAGCAAGCTCATGAATCATTTCCACATTTAGTGCATTTAATGACTCTGGCCGGTTCATTTCTACATGCGCTACTCTTCCCTCAATCGAATAATTAACGGTCTTTGTATCAAAATCAAGCGCCATTCATTTTCCTCCTTAAGTTTGGATACCTCTATTATAAATAAAATATTTTTTATTTTCCAAATATAATTGAATTTTTTTACTAGAAAATGAATGACTGTTCATATTGAAAATAATTACTGATTAATTTTATCCATTTGATATTTCTCTCGTAAATCACGTTTTAAAAATTTCCCTACAGATGTTTTGGGAATTTCATCAATAAAAATGACATCATCAGGAATCCACCATTTTGCAAATTGAGCGCTTAATGACTGAAGCACTTCTTCAGCAGTCACTTTCCCTTTGTATTGTTCATGTAATACAACATAGGCTAATGGACGCTCTTGCCACTTTTCACTCGGAATACCAATAACAGCAGCTTCAAAAATGGCTTCATTAGCCATGAGCGCATTTTCTATGTCAACAGAAGAAATCCACTCTCCACCACTTTTTATTAAATCCTTCGTGCGATCAACAATTTTCAAAAGTCCTTCTTCATCAATGGTGACAACATCACCCGTATGAAGCCAGCCATCTTTAAAACTCGAGGCAGTCCGCTCATCATTATAATATTCGGTTACAATCCACGGACCTCTTAAGCAGAGCTCGCCCATCTGCTTTCCGTCCCACTCCACTTCAATCCCTTTTTCGTCAATCACTTTCATTTCTAATCCCGGAACCAATAATCCTTGCTTGCTTCTTAACTCCAGTTTCTCTTCAAAATCTATATTTTCTTGATAGCTTTTTAGATTGGAGACAGTTGCGAGTGGACTTGTTTCTGTCATTCCATAAGCATGAAGAAACGGTATCTTATACTTTTCTTCGAACACTCTAATCATGCCTTTTGGTGCAGCAGATCCGCCACACAGAATGCTTCTTAAAGAACTTAAATCATATTTTTTCGCTTGCAATTCCTTCAATAATCCAAGCCAAATAGTTGGTACACCTGCAGTAATTGTAATCTTATATTCTTCTATTAGTTCGGCAATTAATTTAGGCGTAAATGCAGGCCCAGGCATGATCAATTTTGTGCCAAACCACACCCCTGCAAAAGGTAAGCCCCATGCATTGACATGAAACATCGGGACGATAGGTAGGGCAATATCTTTTTCACTTACACCAACACTATCCGCTAAACCTAATGCTAAGCTATGGAGCACAATTGCCCGGTGAGAGTAAATGACGCCTTTAGGATTTCCGGTGGTCGCCGATGTATAACACATCCCTGCCGGGTCATTTTCATCTAGATCATCAGGATATTGATAATTGGGATCTGCCTCTTCTAGTAGACTTTCATAATTATATGCTGGAGATAAAGTTGTAGTTGGAGGTTCCTTATGGTCACTCATAATGATAAATGCTTTTACATTGGAAAGTTCGTCTCTACATTGTTCAATTAATGGAACTAACTCTTCATCTATGAGGAGAATTTTATCTTCTGCGTGATTAATAATATAGGTGATATGCTGAGATGAGAGTCTAATATTAATTGTATGCAACACCGCTCCACTACAAGGAATCGCAAAATATGCTTCCAGATGGCGGTGATGGTTCCAGGCAAATGTCCCTACCTTCTCCCCTCTTTTAATACCAAGCCTTTGTAAACTTGAAGCAAGTCTTCGTGTTCGTTCTGCCATTTCCTTATACGTAAATGTTTGAATACCACCTGCTGTTCTAGATACAACCTCTTTTTTTGCGAAAAACGTTTCTGCTCTTTTTATCATCTGTGCCATCGTCAAAGAAGAATGATTCATCACCAATCGCCTCCCTTTTAGTAACCGTTTACATTATCATAGATGTTTATGCGCTTTTGTACCTATTACATTCTTGTTTTTTTAATAAAATCCTCTATTAAAGTTGCCATAATTAAATCTAGTCTATTTTCACAAACAAAAAAGCTGCACCTTTAACCAAGGTACAGCTCACATTAAGCTTATATAGACTTTGCCTCAATATTAAAGAGCTCATTTAACATAGCTATTTTTTTATCCGTGTATTCAACAAAACTTTCATTGTAGGATTTAGGGTCTTTCGGATTTGCAAAATGAGTAATTTTACCTGTTTCAGGATGGATAAACTTACTTGCTGCCCCGCAGCCAATTCCGATAATCGTTTGCATTTCTTCCATAATCATAATATTGTAAAGACTTTCTTGTTTCGGTAATGCATAGCCAACGTTTTCTAAATTTCCTAAAATATTTTTTTGACGATATAAATAGTAGGGCTCATAATGATGTTCAGCCGTCCACTCTTCTGCCATATTCATCATTCTTTCTGCTTCTTCACGATCTGCAACCTTATATTTCTGCCGGTTCTTTGTCATTTCAGAAGCTCTTTTAAAAGATAATGTATGAACAGTCAGTGACTCGGGTAGTAATTGCTTTGTTTCATTTAATGAGTGTGCAAACTCTGTTGTGCCTTCATTTGGTAAGCCAATGATTAAATCCATATTAATATTGTTCATACCCATACTTCTCGCCAGGTGGAACTTATCGATTGTTTCCTCAACCGTATGATGCCTCCCAATCGCTTTTAACGTTTCTTGCGTATATGATTGTGGATTGATACTGATACGATCAATATTCCATTTTTTTAATACATTTAACTTATCTGCAGTAATCGTATCCGGTCTACCTGCCTCGACCGTAATTTCCCGAATGTGACTCACATCTGGAAACGACTCATACATTTCTTCATATAGAAGGTCCATTTCCTCTGCTGTAATACTTGTTGGCGTACCTCCACCATAATATACGGTTGTTACTTTGATGTCATTTTCCTTTAACCATTCTCCCATATGTCTGATTTCATAATGCAGCCCAGCTAAGAAGGAATCGACTCTACCTTGTTTACCACCAATTGCATAAGCAGGAAATGTACAATAAGCACATTTTGTTGGGCAAAAGGGAATGCCGATATAGATACTGACTTCTTTTTTTAAATCATAAAGGTCAGGAATCGCCGTTAATTGTCGTGCAACGATTTTTTCCATTAGATTAATTTTTTCATCTGAAATCAAATAATCTTTTTTCAAAGCTTGATGAGCATCTTCCTTACTACTTCCAGACATCATATGACGATGATAAAGCTTTGTTGGCCTTATCCCTGTTAATATGCCCCATTTCTGCACAATACCTGTCCAATCTTGTAAAACAGTTAAATACACATGGGAAGCTGCATACTTTAATTGATTAAAGAATTCCTTTTCTGTCTCAAACGCCTTAAGATTCTTTCTATAGTTAGCGGTATAGACTTCTTCCTCGCTTGTAGTAAGCTGAACACTCATGTTAATCTCTTCACTTACTTCATAGTGGAAAGATATAACTACATCTGCACCCTCATGTTTATCAAGTTTTACAGAGCATTCTTCAAAAAATAAATTACCAATTAACTGCAATGGTCTTATATAACGGTTATCATTCAAACCTAAAATAGATATATTCATTGTTAATCACCTTTATACTTTCTCTTGATCAAACTTCTTTAAGTTTACAAAAAAAAGACCTTACGGGTCAATCTCCATTCACAGGTCGTTTGTATTTTAGTATATCAGTTTGTTAGCTATATTTGGCATATGCTGCTAAAAGCCCCTCCCTTAAATTAAGGAATACGAATAAGAAGCTTTGAAGGTAGCAACCGTTCTACCACCTTCAGAGCTTCTACCTTACTTCAAGAGATTCATTTTCCTTAAAAATTGGATAGGATGTTGTTTGCGGAAATGCTCTTTTACCATATATGTTACACCATGTTCATCATTTGTTCTTGTTACCCAATCAGCTTGCTTTTTTAAGACATGAGGGGCATTCCCCATCGCTACACCTAAACCCGCACCTTCAATCATCTGCAAATCATCATAGCCATCTCCAATGGCTACAATTTCTTGCGGTGCAATATCAAGTTCCTTACTTAATCTCAGTAAACCATTCCATTTGGATACACCATAAGGGACAATATCTAAACGAGAGTCATTTAGTTGGGTAATAGCAATTTCCTCATCATACATGACATCTAATGCTTTTTTGGCATGTATAAGATCATTGGTATTTTCAAAGTAAATTTCAATTTTTGGTGGTTTAACTGGATCTTCTAGCAAATTTTCACTCAGAGACTCAACAAACTGGTGGGAATAAAAAACAGGATCACCTGTTGAGAACACCGTTTTAGCGAGGATATTATTATTTGTTTTTGTCTTATTTGCTAGTGAAAACTTTTCATGCACAAGTCTTATTTGACAAGGGAATCCTTCTAATAAGCGTACAATATCAAAGGTTACTTCTTTTTTGATGCGTTTTACTTCAATTGGTTGTTCCAATTTATCCGCTGTATAAGCTCCAGCTGATGTTACAAGGATGGAATTTAATTTTAATGCTTTAGCCACTTTCTTAGCCGATGGAAAACTTCTTGCTGTTACTAACGTCACATAAATTCCCTTTTGCTGGACGTATTCGATTGCTTCCTTTGTTGATTTATGCAGCCTTCCATTACTTTGAAGAAGGGTACCATCAATATTTATAGCTAAGAGACGATAAATCATCTTTTTGCCCCCTATTCTGGATGAAAATTGTCCTTATGACACTTTTATGTACCCGCAACAGAAAATAGAACAGGAAGAATAGAGATAAAGAAGTCTGTTCTCTTTGCGTTTTAAACATAGTTACGTTTCCTGCCGTTCCTTAATCTTTTTTTATCAAAATTCCGCGACATTTGTATTTGTATATAAGCCCTCACATCCTTAAGAAGGCATGAGGTTTTTACACCTGCACGAAAAAAAGCACAACTTTGCTATTGAAAGCAAGGTTGTGCTTTTATGAAATAGAACCAAGTCTATTACTCATGAATTACTCGGCTGCACCGTATAAATCTTCGAGAGGCTTCATGATTGTTTTATTTAAGTCTGTGATAACTTCACTCATTTTTTGTTCATCGGCCATAAGTTTAGAAATCAGTTCGTGTTGTTGTACAAGGGCAACTGTTTTTTGCGCTTGATCCACTTCTTCTTGTGTAATTTCTTGACCAGACATTTGCTTCTGTTGTAACTGAATTTGAATATTTCTAAAGTTATCAAACATCGATTTAGCTGATGGATCTGCATTCACCTTATCATAAGAATCCTTTAAGCTTTGATATTCATTGCTTTCACGGATTGCTTTTTCTAATTCGATTGCTGCGTCTTGTAAATTATTTGCCAAATTGAACACTTCCTTTTCATAGACTTCCACCACTATAACAGACAATGGAAGTAAAATCGAGGAAAAACCTATAAAATATAAGGATTTATAATATCCATATGGCAGTAATACCTTGAAACACACCTACTAGACCACCCAGTAAGGCTCCAAGAAATGTAATCATTCTTAATTCCTTATTAATAATCGAGAACACCATTTGCTCTAACCTTTCAACAGAAAATGAGTCTACCTGTTCTTTTACAATTTCATTAAGCTTCATTTTTTCCATTAAAACAGATATTCTATCAGCTAATAACTTACTTATTCCTACTGTTGCTTTCGGGATAAGTTCAGTAATAATATAAGGTCTTATTGTTGCTGTTAGTTGACTAATTGGCATTTGAAATATTTCATGAACTTGAACAAATCGAAACACAGTCTGCTTTATGAATGGAAGGAGGTTATCTCTTCCTATTTTATCTTCAAACTCAGCAATATTTTTATCTAATAATTTTCGCCATTCTTTTCTAAGGAGTGATGTTAAAAGCTCATCTGTTCCAGGATGATTTAAGAATTTTACGATTTCAGGTTGTAGTTTTTCCCCTAATTTCACATTGCCTAAAAACATTTGTAGCATACTTTTAATCATGCCACTTCGTTTTTGGACAAAATCATCGGCCATCCTTTGAATACTTTCTTTTCCTTCTTCACTTGCGAAATAATTCTTTGCTGATTGCACAATCCAATTGCTTAGTTGAGGCAACTGTTCCTCCACTTTACCTACAAGTTTTTGTGGCAAGATTTCTTTCATTGCTACATCTTGATTTGTACGCATCCAATTCTCATATTTCACCTCTAAAAACGCACCAATCTTATCCTCAGCCATTTTTGCAGGTTCATTTATATCTATTTGTTCCAACAGATGCTCTAACGTTTTTTCTGTTTTCAATTTCTTTTCTACTTCTACCACGGCAAATTGTGTCAGCATTGTTTGAAAACGCTCATTTTGTAGTTTCTTTTGTATCCCTTCTGGTGTTAACAAATGATTTATGACAAGCTTACCCATTTGTTCGGCCATCTCACCTCTACGTTTAGGAATCAACCCTGGTGTAAAAGGAAGACGCCATTTCCCAATATAAATCGCTCTATAAGGCTTAAATATCATTTTAATAGCTAAATAATTTGTAACTCCTCCAATGATGGCACCAGTAGCAACCATCATTAGTAGGGTCGTAAAAATTTCTTTCATTCCGCTCTCTACCTTTCTTCTTTCACCAAATTCTTTGTGCAATCGCACCAATTTATCTTGCCATTCATAAGATAGCGTATCAGCATTCGCCTAGATTTTATTATATAATTACTCGCTTCTTGCGGGCAAATGGGGATTAATGATGACACGATATACAAACATTAAAATGAGAGTACTTCCGTATGAAAATAAGATGGTTCTAGAGCTCAACCCAGCATTAGCAGAACATTTACTAATTTCTAATGAGGAACATATCCGTTTATCATTAGGGCAAAAACAATTAACCATTCGCCTCATTTATCGTCAAGTAGATGAAAAGGAACTGTTCATTAGTCAATCTGTATTCGATTATTTCAATATACCATTTGAAGGGCACCTCATGCTTGTTAATTATATTGTTCAAAGCAAGGTATTGTCACTCGGGCCAATTATTGCTATCATGACTGACTTTTTTGAAATGGGAGATCAATCTCCTCCACATTTTCGCACCATCCATCAATTTTGCCATGAAATCAATCAAACTGTTGAGCTTTTAGGAGGAATTGCTTATGTTTGTCATCCCAAAGATATTAAAGAAACTGAAGTCCATGGTTATATAAATATCGAGGGTGAATGGAAGAAACAACTACTGCCACTTCCTGATGTTATTTATAACCGCGTTCACTCTAGAAAGATTGAAAGCTCACCTAGCTTTGCAAACCTTAAAAATTTGCTATATAAAAATGCCATCCCTTTTTTTAATGAACAATTTTTATCAAAGAAAGATGTATATGATTTCTTATTCGACGAAACTCATTTACGTACCTATTTACCAGAAACAGAAGATTATTCGAAAGAAAAGTTACTTTATTTTATAGAAAAGTATCCATCTATCTTCATAAAGCCCGTAAATGGAAGTCAAGGGAAACAAATTATTCACATACGTAAAAATAAAGATATGTACGCCGTTGGTTACTCATCAGGGAAAAAGGCAAAAACAAGCCACCCATTCCATCATCTTGATAGCTTCATATCGCAATTCGAGAAAGAGCATAGAACAAGTAACTATATTATCCAAGAAGGCATACCGCTCATTCAACTCAACAAAAGACCGATTGACTTTCGCATTCTTTGTCATAAAAATAGGCAAAACATTTGGAAAGTTACCTCTGCTGTAGCCCGAATCTCTAATGCAGAACAATTTGTATCTAATCTTGCCCAAGGAGGGGAAATGAGAAAACCACTAGCACTGCTAACTACACTATTTGATAAAACCACCGCAATACAAATATTAGCATTAATGAAAGAAATTTCAATAGAGCTATGCACGATGATTGATCAAAAAACATTTGGCCTATATGGTGAACTCGGCATTGATATGGGCGTTGATTATGAGGGGCATTTGTGGATGATTGAAGCAAACTCTAAACCATCTAAGCAAATTGATGGTGAATTCAATCAGATCAGACCTTCTGCAAGAGCACTTGTAGAGTATTGTACTTTTTTAGCTTTTTCAACATAACAATAAGGAGGAAAAATCAGCATGAAAACACTTGGTATTATGACACTTTACGAAACAAGTGAAAGGACCTATATAACAGCTATTGCTTCACAAGCTAAACATCACGGGTATCAATGCTTTCGTTTTATTCCGAAAAACATCCTACCACACAATAATGAAGTAAATGGAGAGCTATTTAATGAAGTAACCGAACAATGGGAGTCTACGGTTTTTCCATTACCTGAACTGTTATATGACCGTTGTTTTTATCAAGAAGATGATCATTCAAAAAAATGCAAAGTCATAACAAATTGGTTAAAAAAGAGTGGTAAGACCCAATTCTTAGGTCAAGGACTTCCAAATAAGCTCGAAATATATGATGCCCTAAAACATTCTAGACTCGCTCCTTATTTACTGCAATCAGATCCTTTCACTTCAGCGAAATCTTTCATTAAACAGTTAAAAAAGCAGTCACCACTCGTATTAAAACCAGTAAATGGGTCACAAGGTATAGGTATTTATGTTATCTCAATCAAAGGTGACTCAATGATTATCAAAACAGACAAAGGCTCTAAGCAGATTGAACAAACGCTTCCCATTCATAAAGCAACGGTTTGGTTAGAGAGGCTGACAAAAAGATATCAATATCTAATCCAACCATTCTTATTACTCGTTGATGAACAGAATCGCCCCTTTGATTTACGCGTTTTTCTGCAAAAGGATGCTAACGGTGAATGGCAAGAACAAGCAAGAGCCATGCGAACTGGTCATGAAAACGGCATAATTTCTAATTTAAGTGCCGGTGGAACAACCTCTTCCTATGAGCATTGGCTAGATAGTATTCCAAAAAGCCAAAAGTCGTTTTTACAGGAAGAATTAAAGGAAATATTAATTATTCTTCCCTCAATTATGGAATCATGCTTTTCAACACTATTTGAATTAGGTATCGACATCGGAATTGATCAAGAAGGTGGCATCTGGATTCTTGATATTAACTCTAAACCTGGCAGGAAATTGGTCTTACAAACAAATCCACAATTAGCAGATGTCCTTTACACTTCTCCATTTAAGTATGGAGATTACCTATTATCCCAACGGGCATTAGCTGAAAGGAAGTGAAAGAATGATGAATCAAACATTTATGATAGATATCACCTCAGACTATAAAGGCTGTGTATTCTTGCCAAACCATATAAATCTAAATACTGCCCTTTACAAATTAAATTTCGGTACAGTTACCATTGATGCTAAATTTAAGCAACAACCGAGCTCCAAACAAGCAATCACCATCAGTGAAGATCTCGCTAAAGATATTTTCTTCCCTTATGTCAAGCACCCTCTTCATATTTTTATACATGATGAAACATTAACAATCGGACCCCTTGTTGGCATTTTCACGTCAGGGTTCACATCATTTCCCATGCGGCCTATCGGTGATCGCTCAATTATTTTTTCTAAACTCTTATCTGTAAGTACTAGTGTCGGTGCACTTCCTTTCGTATTTGGAGAGAAGCATATCAATTGGGATTCTGGTACTATACAAGGTTTATTTTATTTACAAAATGGGTGGAAGACAATTGAAGTGCCTTTCCCAAACGTAATCTATGATCGCCTTCCAAATAGAAAAAGTGAACGGCAAAAACAACAAAAAGAAGTAAAGTCACGACTTGAACAAGAATATTTAATTCCTTGGTATAATCCAGGCTTTTTTAATAAAATGGATATTTATGATCGTTTATTTCAAGTCGAGGAAATTTCGGAGTATTTACCTGAAACACAGCCGTTTAGTTCTTATTCCGCTATCGAAAACATGCTCGCCAAATATGGCCATATATACATTAAACCAATGAATGGCAGTCTGGGATTAGGTATTCATCAGATTATTTATAACAGAGAAGACAGTGCTTATTATTGTCGGTACAGAGATTTAAAAGCTGGTATGAATAAACTAAAGAAATTCTCTAGTCTAGAAGGGTTAATGAAGCATATTTTTGCAGGTAAAAACCTCGAAAGAATGATTATCCAACAGGGTATATATCTGTTGAAGAAAGAGAAATGCTCCATTGATTTTCGGTTACACACGAATAAAGATTCAACAGGACAGTGGATTGTTACTGCTTGTGCAGCAAAAGTAGCTGGAAATGGAAGTGTTACAACCCATGTAAAAAGTGGAGGTACGATTCAATCATTAGATGAAATTTTCGAGGATCCAATTGAAAGAGAAGAAATTGCTAATAAATTGCAAACAGCTTCCTTAAAGTTAAGCGAAGCAATAGAAAATAATATGGAAGGTCTTGTCGCAGAAATAGGCTTTGACTTAGGCATAGACCAGTCAGGAAAAGTTTGGTTTTTCGAAGCGAATTCAAAACCAGGACGTTCAATCTTTACACATCCAAGTATGAAAAAATTTGATTTCTTAACACGTAAACTTTCTTTAGCATATAGTATCTACCTAACAGAACAAGCAATGAAAAGCCCTGAGGCATTGTTTAGATGACTACTTCCTACTATGACCCTTTATCTCAAAAGTGGTATCACGCACAGGAAAAAATGTTTGGAAACAATAAAATAAAAACAGAAAAACTCTTTCATTATTCAAAAAAATGGTTGCCATTCTCATTAAATGAAGATTCTCATCGAATCGGTCCAATTATAGGGATCTTAACAAGCAAAGGAAAAAATAAAAAATTAGCGGGCAATGGTCCGCTATTTTTATCTCTTGTACAACAATTTTCAAAAATAGGAGCATTACCTATTGTCTTTACGCCAGATGATTTTGGAGTATCATTTGTAACTGGTTATACATTTCATCCATCTCTAGGAAAATGGATACAGGTCTCATCCCCTCTACCTGATGTCATATATAACCGTATTCCTTTCCGCAACCTAGAAAAAGAAACTGATTTTACTGCACTTACATCGTTCTTACAAAAACATAATATTCCTTTTTTCAATCCCTGTTTTATAAATAAATTGGAAATGCATCATTTATTAATGGAATCTTCCTCATTAAAACCTTTATTACCAGAAACTTCGTTATTAACTTCTGAAGAAATGCTACATGATTGGCTGAAAGACAAACAAAAAATATATATCAAACCCGTTAGTAGTGCAAAGGGAAAAGGAATCTTTCGAATCTCCCTACAGGAAAATCACTATTTAATGGAAGGTGTTCATCTAACAAAAGAGTTCGCTACCTTAAACGAATTATGGAATGAATTAAAAGTTCATTTAGCTAAGGACCGATATATCATACAAGAAGCAATTGAACCAGCATTATATGATGAATCAAGATATGATTTCAGAATATTATCACATAAAGAGAAGAACAATTTTGTCATTTCTGGGATTGGTATAAGGCAATCTAGCAGTCACCAACAAGTCACAACACATGTACCCAATGGTGGGAAGATATTGCCTTATGAACTATTTGCTAAAGAAGAGGACTATATATTTTTCAATTCAATCATACAAGAGGTGGGTCATTTATTAAATAAACAACTTGGTTTATTCGGGGAATTCTCTTTAGATATAGGTGTAGGTGCGAACGGTAAATTCTACTTGTATGAAGTAAATTCCAAGCCTATGAGTTTTGATGAAGAGCATATTGAAAACAAACGAATCAAAGCAATTTGTCACTTATGTATGCAATTAAGCGGTTTTCCCACTTTTCCTCATTAAATTATGTTTATTTTCATTTTCAGAACTCCTCGATTCAAGTTAAAATGAGAACAAGGGGGAATAATCATGATTTCACATTTTCAATTTCAATCATTATATGAAAACAAAGAATTACCAGGATGGAAATTTTCTTTTTTTCATCATGGCAAAAAGTATTTAGGTATATATCATCGTGATGGAAAAATTGAATGGTTATCCACTGTTCCGGACCAAAATCATGAAGACAAGTTAAAAAGCCATATTCACGAACTCATGCTTTACCATGTGTATGACCGGTAAAGAATTGTGGAAGAATATGAACCATTCTTCTGAAATTAAGGAGGTTCATTTATGGCAAACAAAAAAGACGATTTAGAAAAAGATTTACCATATGAAGGACGCGATGAAGCCTTTCTCGATGTTGATCGTTATATTAACGAAGGAATGTCCGGAGGTACTGTGCATGTTAGTGGAGGACATACGAATATCGAAGAAGCGAGAGAACTAGAAAAAGAACAACCTCCGCATTGCTGTGATGAAGAATAGACTAAAAAGGAACGATTGTTCACAATCGTTCCTTTCCTTTTACCAAAACATCTTACCTACTTTTCACAATCATATTAACAGCTTGTTGTATCTCTTCTTCTGCATTTCTACCTTCTGAATTTGCTTCTCTTATACAAGCTTCCAAATTCTTTGCGACAACATAACCAATCGTTCGGTCAATGCCCGAGCGAATAGCTGAAAGCTGAGTAACGACATCTTTACAATGTTGCTCTTCTTCCATCATCCGTAATACGCCTCTCATTTGACCTTCTAATCTTTTAAGCCTGTTTTTCATATCCTCTGTATAATCCATTTATTCACCTTCTAACCTCATTTTCAATGATTAGGGTCATCATTAATCATCTGTGTTAGCGAATGTAAAAGCATACCCATAATTTTAATGACGATTAAATTGATGATTTATATTATATCATGTTTCTACTGTTCCTCCCTATGCACAATAAAAAGACAACAAAACATTTATAAGGAAATAATTCCCTAAAAATATTCAGGCATAATCTTTTAAATATCAACCATAATAACTATTACAAGCGGCAAACACGCTTAAAACTTCTACTATCGATGGGTTAAACCAAATATGGTGCAAAGAAAATTGCGTTGGTTCATTGCCAACTAACCCAGCCAAAAAAAAATTTAGAGGAGTGGAAACACATTATGGCAAACCAATCTTCAAATCAATTAGTAGTACCAGGAGTAGCTCAAGCTTTAGATCAAATGAAGTACGAAATCGCAAGTGAATTCGGAGTTAACCTTGGCGCTGAAACAACATCTCGTGCGAACGGTTCTGTAGGTGGAGAAATTACTAAGCGTCTTGTTCAAATGGCTGAACAACAACTTGGTGGCGGAAAGTTCTAAGCTGCAAAACTTAATAATATGGATTAGCCCCCTATCACCTAGGGGGCTTTATTTGTTTAGATCATTTTTTCTGGTACAACCCATTTATCATATTGATCTTCAGTAATATATCCTGATTTTAATGCCGCTTCCTTCAATGTTAGCTCCTCTTTAAAAGCTAACTTAGCAATTTCAGCTGCTTTTTCATACCCGATATGGGGGTTTAAAGCTGTCACTAACATGAGGGATTGATTGACAAACAGAGAGATTTTTTCAGTATTAGCTTCTAAACCAACAATGCAATTTTTATTAAATGAATTCATACCATCACTAAGTAATGTAATACTTTGAAGCAAATTAAAAATGATTACTGGCTTAAAGACGTTTAATTCGAAATTACCTTGACTGGCAGCAAAGCCTATCGTTGCATCATTTCCAAATACTTGACTTGAAATCATTGTCAACGCTTCGCTTTGTGTTGGGTTTACTTTTCCTGGCATAATTGAACTTCCTGGCTCATTAGCAGGTATCGTTAATTCACCAATCCCACTTCTTGGTCCACTCGCAAGCCATCTAACATCATTAGCAATCTTCATTAAATCTGCAGCTAAACCTTTTAAAGTTCCATGAAGATGAACAATCTCACTATGACTTGTTAGTGCTTGAAATTTATTAGGAGAAGAAGTGAACGAGAGCTTCGTTAATTTAGAAATCTCACTAGCCATCTTATCACCAAACGACGGGTCAGCATTAATACCTGTTCCGACAGCAGTTCCACCGATAGCCAGTTCTCCTAGTGCTAGTTTCGCTTCATTGATAAGGCGCTCATCCTTCTCTAACATATAACGCCAACCGCTTATTTCTTGTCCTAATGTAAGAGGAGTTGCATCTTGAAGATGAGTTCTTCCTATTTTTACGATATCTGCAAAATCGTTTTCCTTCTGTAGAATGACATCCTTTAAACGAATAAGCGCAGGAATTAAATGTTTATCCACACTGTTCAGTGCTGCAATATGCATCGCTGTTGGAAAAGTGTCATTAGAACTTTGCGACATGTTTATATCATCATTTGGGTGAATAGAAATATCTTCATTATCCAATAATTCATTTGCCCGTCTTGCCACTACTTCATTGACATTCATATTTGTTTGCGTTCCACTGCCTGTTTGCCATACAGCTAAAGGGAAATGTTCATCAAATTTCCCAGCTAACACCTCATCACACGCTGCAACAATTGCATTTTTCTTTTCTTCTGATAACTTATTTAATTCATGATTGACTATCGCTGCTGAGCGTTTAATCGTAGTAAAAGCATAAATTAACTCTAATGGCATTTTTTCAATACCTATTTTGAAATTATTGCGACTTCTTTCTGTTTGTGCACCCCAATATTTTTCAGCAGGCACATTAATTTCACCAATCGTATCTTTCTCTACACGATATTCAGTCATCTTACTACCTCCCAAAAATTCTTGTCTATCTATTATTTTCCTAATTTAAAGCATTTTAAAATAGGTTTATAAAAGCTCCATCCTTAGTTTTACATTCCTAATCAACAGAATCAAGTTATTCGACTTTTCTATTAATAAATCCGACAAAGATTAAACGTAAAACATTCTAATTATAAAATGTTTAACTTAAAAATAAAGGGGTAATTTTTTATTAAATTCTTTTAAAAGGAGTTACATATCATGAATAGAAAAATTATCTCTTCCAGTTTAAAATTTGAAAAATCATTAAATATAAAGAAAATGATTGCTATATACCAAACTGCATATAAATACGACGGCACAATTTATTTTCTTTATCAACATAATGTAGTGATCCCTTCTCACTTGTCAAAACTAGTAACCTTTCTGATGATGGTCCGACCGAAAGACGAATTGAAAGTGATTGTGGAAGGTACTGAGCCAGAAGAAATACTTATTCAAATTAAAACGTTGTGTACGAATGATGTTCACTTTACAGCAGAGCCTAAAAGTTTATTATTGAACAGAAGTGTACATGTATAAGATATCTTATTTTAGTAAAGGTATAGGGAAATAAGAAAGATTCTCCATGAGAATAAAGATTCTCTCAGTAGATTTTTCATTATTTCCCTTTAAATATCATATTTAATTAAACCAGTCAAAAAACTGATTCCTTTTATCTTCTAACCAGTTTCTTATTTCATCCCTCTGTTCCTGTTTCTCCTTGTTACGTTGCTGCTTTTTATATTTATCATCGATTTTATCGACATTAAAGCTTTCAATCGGTTTTCCTTGAAGCACTTTTTCCATTACTTCCTTGAAAATTGGCGCTGTGCCTTCACTACTACTCGTCGTCAAATAATGATTACGATCACTTTGATCATAGCCAACCCAGATGGCACCTACTAGATGAGGAGTATAACCAACAAACCATTGGTCCTTTGTCCCACTTAAACCTTCAATCCCTAACTGTGTTGAACCAGTTTTCCCTGCGATTTCAACTCCATCAATTTTAGCAGCTTTCCCTGTACCATAATCGACGACACCTAATAGCATTGCTGTCACTTGATTTGCTGTTTGTTCAGAGATTACTGTTTCCTTCTTACTTTCCCATTGAACGAAAGGCTCATCAGATTGGGTTTTTATTTCAATAATTGTATGAGCTTCTTCTTTCTTACCACCATTAGCAAAAACACTATAACCTTCAGCCATCACTTTAGGAGACACAGGACGGCTTGTCCCACCCAAAGCAAGAGCTAGGCCTCCATCCAATACATTCTTCGGAATGCCGAATTGCTCGGCCATCTTCTTTCCTCTATCTACACCTATTTCATTATATAACCATACAGCCGGTAAATTGATAGAATGCATCACAGCCTCATACATTGGTACTTCACCTAGATATTGGTTATTATAATTATTTGGAGCATACTCACCAAATGATAATTTCTCATCTTTCAACATATCTGTATTTTCCCATCCAGCTTCAATTGCAGCAGCATAAGGAATAATCGGTTTCATCGTTGAACCTGGTTCTCCCACAGGGTGAATGGCTCTATTATGTCCAAGGAGCGTATGCTCACCTCTCCCACCAACTAAAGCACGAATGCCACCAGTTTCAGGATCCATTAATATCATCCCACTTTGAACCGGTCGCTCCCCTGTTGTTGAAGGAAAAATCGCATCATTTTGATAAGTAGACTCTATATCAGCTTGCATACTAGGATCTAATTCGGTATATATTTGATAACCTTGCGTTAACAACTCATCTAATGAGAGATCATATCGATTCATTGCTTCTTCGAGAACAGCATCAACATAATAAGGGTACTTTCCTTTCATTGGATCAGCTTCCCCTTCTTTAAAACTCATTTCTACATTTATTGCTTGATTCATTTCCTCTTCATTAATATATCCATGTTGCTTCATTTGCTTTAAAACAAGATTTTTTCTTGCTATTGCCTTTTGTTTGTCATTGTATGGATTAATCGTAGAAGGTGCTTTAATTAAACCAGCCAACATTGCAGATTCACTTAACGATAATTCGCCTAAATCTTTAGCAAAGTATTTATTAGCTGCTTTTTTCACCCCATACGCACCCTCACCAAAATAAATTCTATTCAAATACATTTGTAGTATTTCTTCTTTACTATATTGGTGTTCTACTTCTCTAGCTATAAAAAACTCTTGAAGCTTTCTGTCATATGATTTTTCTGCAGTGAGAAGTTCATTTTTTACAAGTTGTTGAGTGATTGTGCTTCCGCCTTCAACAATTCTACCAGCTCGTATATTGGTTAAAAAAGCGCGGCCAATCCCTTGATAATCGACGCCTTCATGTTGAAAAAAACGATGATCCTCAATAGCAATAACAGCGTGTATGAGTGATTCCGGTATCTCTTCAAAGGCTACTCCTTCATTTTTGTTAGCAGAAACCTTACTAGCTACTTCACCATTTTTATCATAAATAATCGTTGGCTTGCTTAATTGACTATTTAGACCTTCAATATCATTATTTGTTGCAAATGGAATGATATAGATTAAACCAAAAAGGACTCCCAGTGATATGAGTAATAATATTACCTGCCATATATGCAATTTCTTTATCATGTTTTTCAACCAAACAAATGGTGTTTTTTCCCTTTTCATAACATCTCCACCTTATGTTCCTAGCAAGAAAATTTCTATTATTATAGGATTATACTTCATCAATAAGGGTAAAGTATAACATAAGACGAAAGGGTGATAAGATTGTTAAACTTTCAAACAATTATTGTCGGGTATGATGATTCTGAAAACAGCCGTCACGCATTGGAAAAAGCACTTTCTTTCTCTACGACTGACACAAAAATCATTCTAGCTCATGCTGATGAAGAAGTGATTGAAAATTCTTATTCAGCAACTGAAAAAAACCCTCAGTTAAGATCGAATAATATGATTGTTGAAGGCATGCAAATACAACCGCTCCATATTAGTAATCACGCAGAAGAAAAGACGACACATTCAACAATAATTAACAGCGTCGAACAAGCGATTACACATGCTAAACAAATTGCTGATGAAGCTGGAAAAAAATTAGAAATAAAAATATTGGGAGGCAAACCGGCAGATGCTATATGCGAATTAGCTGAAGAATTAAAAGCAGACATTATATTCGTAGGAAGTTCCTCAAAAGAAGGATTAAAAAGAATTTTCTTAGGAAGCAATAGTGAAAAAATAACAAAAGAAGCGCCATGTAGCGTAATGGTCGTCAAATAATAAGCAAAAAACCCAACTTTGTTGGGTTTTTTGCAGCTATGTATTAAATGAATTAATATTGATGTTGAAGTTCTTCAATGACTTCAGCGAATCTCTCCTTGGCAGAAGTTTCATCAAAGCTACTATAAATACGGAAATGCTCTTCGTCAATAATTCGGTAATGTTGACTAATGATATTTTGTTGCAAAACATAGCCGCTTTTATTCTGTATTTCTTTCCACCAAATCTTTCCACCTAGAGTTTTCTCTTTACGAAAATCAATTCCCTCTCTCACTACTGTTTCAATTACCTCTAAAGGCTCGTTTCCGAACAAAAACCTTACTGTCTCTGTTTCTCTAAACAATGCACATACAGCAACGACAGTCGACCAACCAGCATTGGCCCGGCCTTTTTCAATTTGTACAAGTGTTTTTTTTGAAACACCAACGATTTCTGCCATTTTGTCCTGTGTATAACCAGCTTCAGTACGAATTAAGCGCATCTTTTCCGAAACTTTTAATATGATTTCATCTCTAGTCAAAATCATTTCATTCCCTTGATTTATTTTTCGTGTATTTTTACACCTTTTCATATCGATTATAATTAAATTTTTCGAACCTTTCAAATAAAAATCGAAATGAATAAACAACATATACATCATACATTTTTCAACAAATGTCATTTTGTGTTATAAAAATATTTAAAAGTCCAATCCACATCGATTGATAATCATATTAACATTGCAAGAAAGATTACTCAAATGAACATAACCTAATTGCAAATAATTAAGAAATACGGACTATATAAAATGGATTATTTTTAAAGAGAAGCAGGCAATTTTCACCACCACCTACCACTGATCAAATATTATTATTTTTTGTCAAAAAGTACGTTCCTCATATGTATGATGGCATCCTTCTCCTATTCATAACCGCTTAATAATATTATTTCAATTATAAACTTATCCTTTAAAACCCATAAAAAAACCGAACACATGTGAATCTCCTTTAAGAAGAATTCACATGTTGTTCGGAAGTAATGCATGACGCATGAATTATTTATGCATTATTAATTATTATTTAGCTAATTTTTTTTCGCGTCTTTCTTCTGCAGCTGTATTATAAACTGCACAAGCTGCATCCCCTGTAATATTCACAGCTGTACGCGCCATATCTAATAATCTGTCAATTCCGAGAATTAACGCAATTCCCTCTACAGGTAAACCAACTGATTGTAATACCATGGCAAGCATAATTAAACCTACACCCGGTACGCCTGCTGTCCCAATACTAGCAAGGACCGCTGTTAGAACTACTGTCACTAATTGACCAATACTTAAATCAATACCATATACTTGAGCAATAAAAATAGTCGCTACACCTTGCATAATCGCTGTTCCATCCATATTAATCGTTGCTCCTAAAGGTTGAACGAAACTACTAATATGCTTAGGTACTTTTAAGTTCTCTTGGGCTACTTCCATTGAGATTGGTAAAACAGCATTACTGCTAGATGTACTAAATGCCACTCCCATTGCCGGTGTAAACCCTTTAAAGAACTTCAAAGGATTTTTTCTACCACCTAAGAAGTATACTGTACCTCCATATACAATAATTAAATGTATGATTAGTGCAGCAACAACTAGGATGAAGTATAAGCCCATTGCTTTAATTGCTGAGAAACCTTGACTTCCGATTGCTGAAGCAATTAAACCAAAAGTTCCGTATGGTGCAAATTTCATTACAACACCAACAAGATACATCATAATCTCATTGCCTTGTTCAATTAGCTTTATAACACCTTGTGTTTTTTCTCTTAACATCGTTAGAGCAAAACCAATAAATGCTGCAAAAACAATGATTTGTAACATATCACCAGAAGTCATCGCTGCAAATGGATTAGCAGGAATCATATTAAGTAAGGTATCACTTACTGGTGGTGCTTCTTCTGCATTGAATTCAGCATTAGCTGTGTCAAATGTGCCAACTT
Organism: Cytobacillus sp. FSL R5-0569; assembly: GCF_038007265.1. NCBI lineage: Bacteria > Bacillati > Bacillota > Bacilli > Caryophanales > Bacillaceae > Cytobacillus > Cytobacillus sp. FSL R5-0569. The sequence goes on along the minus strand of NZ_JBBOWW010000001.1, from coordinate 1,446,514 downwards.
CGCCAGGCTTAAATATTAAAGCCAAAGAAATTGCAATGACAATAGCTATTGCAGTTGTTACAAGGAAATATGAAATGGTTCTAACACCGATTCTCCCTAATTTTTTCGGATCCCCTAGTCCAGTAAATCCGAGAATTATTGAGAATAAAACTATTGGTACAACTAACATCTTAATTAAATTAAGAAAAATTTGTCCAAGTGGATAAAATAACCACGTATCTAGTACTTCAAATACGTTTGGAGCGGTTACATTTAAGATAATTCCAACAACTGCACCGACAAGTAACGCAATAATAATTTTTGTGGTAATTTTCATAGAAGTCCTCCCATAAAATAATATACTCGAATTACAATCGTAATATATAAAAGTGTGTTTCTGCAAAACATTTTGTCCATTCGTGATAAAAAATAGAACTTTATACCCATAATAATGGTTTTATTTTACTTTTAAATGTCGAAAGGGTGAGATTTTTGTCGAAGTGGAAAATGAGTATCGATTCCTCTCTTAAACTTCACTTATTAGAGCCTTATCATTCAGAAGATTTTTATTTATTAATCGAAAAAAATCGTGCGTATTTAGCTGAGTGGTTGCCATGGGTGCAATTCACAGATAGTATTGAAAAAACAAGTGCAATGATTTCCTCATGGCTCCAACAATATCATACACAGAACGGGATTTTTTTAGGTATATTTATAAATCAAAAATTAATCGGTTCTATTAGTCTTCATACAATAGACTGGCAAAATAAGCAAGCAAGCATTGGTTATTTATTAGACCAGACACATCAAGGAAAAGGTCTTATTACGAAATCAGCTAATCACCTCATTAACTATACGTTTTCTCTTTTACATCTTCATCGCCTAGAAATCAAATGTGCCGTACAAAATGAAAAAAGCCGTAAAATACCAGAAAGATTAGGTTTTACTCAAGAAGGTATTCTCAGAGACAACGAATACATTAATAACCATTTTCATGACCTTGTTCTTTATTCTCTGTTAAGTACAGATCACAATTGGTAAAAGATGTATGAATATTATACCCTTAATTGAGCCTAAATGGAACAGTAATTCGTTCTTTCGACCTTCATATTTACGGAATTTTCGAATAAAATAGTCTTAAATAAGAAGTTACCCTTTGACTGATTATATTTTCTTAACGTATAATTATTTTTAAAATATTCAAACTGAGGTGGTAAAATGGGATATTCTATCGCATCGGTGGATTAGCGAAAATTAAGTTATTGCATGAAATAGTCTTAAATGAAGTTTTTTCTAATTATGATGATGAACTTACTATGGAAAAGAAATACAGTGATTTACATGGTAATCGAAGCTATTCCATATTTTTTTAAATTAAAGACGATAAATCTTTACCTCTAAATTTGAAATAGGAAAATTTAAGTATATATCAAATAGATACTTAACTCATTGATTGCTTCGATTGCTTGTAATAGGAGCTCATCTATTTTTCAATTCTCAGGAGGTGACACCCTACCCTTTATTGGGTTTAGGGGAATTTATTTGGACATATTAAACTTGGTTATTGTTGCCATTTTAATTGGCTTAACGGCATTCTTTGTCGTTTCAGAATTTGCTATTGTGAAAGTACGAAGCTCAAAAGTGGATCAATTAATCGAAGAAGGTAGCAAGAGAGCCATCTCAGTAAAAAAAGTAACTACTCATTTAGATGAGTATTTGTCTGCCTGTCAATTAGGTATTACGATTACGGCATTAGCTCTCGGTTGGCTTGGTGAAACAACATTTGAAAATCTACTTTTACCGATATTCCAGTTGTTTCATATACCTGCCTCATTATCTCATATTTTGATTATTGCATTCGCCTTTACCATCGTTACATTTTTACATGTTGTCGTTGGAGAGCTTGCGCCGAAAACAATTGCTATTCAGAAAGCCGAAACGGTCACATTAATGGTAGCCAAGCCTTTAATTTGGTTCTATCGCATTATGTTCCCATTTATCTGGGTGCTAAACGGATCTGCCAGATTGTTAACAAAAATGATTGGGCTAAAACCTGCTTCTGAACACGAAATGGCTCACTCTGAAGAAGAATTAAGGATTATTCTTTCAGAAAGTTATGAAAGCGGGGAAATCAACCAATCGGAATTTAAATATGTGAACAAAATATTTGATTTTGATGACCGCATTGCGAAAGAAATTATGGTCCCACGTACAGAGATTATTTCTATTTCTAAAGATGATACCCTAGAGGAATTTTTACCTACCGCCAAGAATGAAAAGTTCACACGGTATCCCATTATAGACGGTGATAAAGACCATATCATCGGTATGATCAATGTGAAAGAAATCTTAACGGACCTAATTTCTTCTAAGTCTCAGTCAACAATAAAACCGATATCCACTTATATTCGTCCTATCATTCGTGTAATCGATTCTACACCGATTCATGATTTGTTGTTAAAAATGCAAAAAGAACGTATCCATATGGCTATATTGATGGATGAATATGGTGGAACTTCAGGATTGGTGACCGTTGAAGATATTATCGAAGAAATTGTCGGTGATATTAGAGATGAGTTTGATGTGGACGAAGTACCAAGTGTTCAAAAAGTGAAAGATAATCATTATATCTTAGATGGAAAAGTTTTAGTTAGCCAAATTAACGATATTTTAGATATTTCCATCAATGATGAAGATGTTGACACAATAGGTGGTTGGTTGTTAACTGAGAATTATGAAGCCAAAGAAGGCGACTTTATTGAACAGGAGAACTTTGTGTTTACTATTGTAGAAATGGAAGATCACCATATCAAATTAGTGGAGGTATACAAGAAACCAGTAATTGAAGAAATAGCTCCTTCCCAAATTCCTTTGTCTACAGAATCACAAGTCCAAATATGAAATAAAAAACCGCGCTGAAATTCAGCGCGATTTTTTTATTTTGCCATTCATTTTTTAGGAAAAAACAATCGGAAAATGGTTCCATTATTTGTTTCACTTTGAACATCTATTTTACCACGGTGTAAAGAAACTAATTGTTTTACGATTGACAAACCAATCCCAAATTCACCAAAATAACTGTTCGTTCTTGAACTGTCCGCCTTGTAGAATCTTTCCCAAATCCAATCAACTTCTTTTGGATCTATACCAATTCCATTATCTTCAATTTCAATACAAATATCATGCTCATTCTCAAAGGCGCGCATGGATATCCATCCGTTTTCTGTGAATTGAATACTATTTTTAACAATATTAATAAGAATTTGAATCAAGCGGTCATAGTCAGCATGAATATAGATATCATCTGCTGCCTCAATATAAATTTGGTTATTTTTTTCATCTGCTTGCATTAGAAGCTGTTCACTTACGACTTCAAATACCTCAATAGCTTGAATATCAATCATATGTAATTCTAATTGGTTTGAACGAATCTTCTCATAGTCTAAGTTTTCATTTACTAATCTAATCAACCTTTTAGCTTCACGGTCAATTAAATTCATCCCTTTATCAACTTCCTCTTCAGGAATCAATTGATTTTTAATTCCTTCTGCTAATCCACTAATAGTCGTTAATGGTGTCCTTAATTCATGTGAGACATCGGCAAGAAATTTTTGTCTGCGATTTTCTAGCCTTTCAATTTCCTCTTGAGATTTTTTTAATTGCACAACCATCTCATTAAAATCCCTTGCTAAATAACCTAAATCATCCTTGGAATCATCTGGCACATTTACATTATAATCGCCTGATGAAATCATTGAAGTTGCTTTTCTAAACGCTCTCACTCTAGTTGATAAGTTACGGGAGAAGATTAAACTTAAAAAGATTGCTGCCGTTGCAGCTATAGCAATCGTATACAATAAATATTGATTAAGCTGTCCAATCATTTTTAAAGACGTACTTATCGGCGAAAGTAATAAAATTCCACCGGTTATGTTTTCACCTTCCATTGACGGTAAAGCTACTAATGATACTTCCTGTTCAAACCGTTTAATATCATGAAGGATTGTTACAGACTCACCTTTTGACAACTTTTCCCACTCTTTTTGGGAAAGGCGTATACTAGGGTCCATAGAAACATTGGGGTAGATGATATCTGCATTACTATCGAATAAAATATATTGAATATTTCTTGCTTCAAGTAGCTTACTATATTTATTCAAAAAAGTTTGTGGACTTTCTTCATGAATGGATACATCTTCTAAAATCTGCTGGCCATATTCATTTAATTCTTCCACTTTGTTTTCAAATATATAACTTCTTACAAATTGTGAAAAAATCAAACCCATTAATAGAAACGCCAGTATTAGAATAAGAACATGACTGGATAGCAGTTTAAGAAAATATTTATTTCTCATAGGTATCCGTCGACTCATCAAATTTGTAACCTACACCCCACACAGTATGGATAAATGGTTGATCTGCACTGCCTATCTTTTTCCTTAAACGTTTAATATGAACATCGACTGTCCTTTCATCTCCATAAAATTGGTATCCCCATACTTTATCGAGTAATTGCTCTCTCGAAAATACTTGTTTTGGATGGGTAATAAAGTAATACAATAAATCGAACTCTTTAGGTGTTAAATTTGAAAGCAGTTCATCTTTAAAGTAGACTTCTCTAGCTTCTTTACTAATTTTGAAAAAATGGCTTGTCGTAAAGTGATGATCCTTCTCTGTTGTATCTGATTGAAATCTTCTAGATACGGCTTTAATCCTCGCCATTAAAGTTAACGGGCTAAATGGTTTCGTCACATAATCATCCGCACCCATCTCAAGTCCAAGTACTTGATCAGATTCACTGTCTTTCGCTGTTAACATAATAATGGGCACACTGCTAATATCACGGATCTTTCTACATAATGTTACACCGTCCATAGCTGGGAGCATCCAATCGAGTATAATTAAATCCCATTCTCCTTTATTAAACGCCTCAAATCCTGATTGTCCATCGTGGACAAAGGTTCCTTTATATCCTTCTTTCATGAAAAACATTTCAAGCATTGTACAAACACTTTCATTATCTTCAACTACTAATAAATTCATGTATAACCACCATCCTTTAAACAGGTAATCTAAGTTTATTGTATAGGTATATTTTCATTTTAATAAAAGAATTATATCTCATTTATGTGTCAAAACGGTGTTAAAAATATGAAAGTCACATTTCGTCATCACTAAATGCAATCGAAAGATGACTTCGATATTTATTTTCGATTTTAACAAAGGTATACTTATGATAAATAGGAAGGTGAATAAAATAATGAACGACAATCCATCTTATAACGAATTAGACGAAGAAACTCTTTTTTTAGTCACACAAACTTTTAAAGCCTTATCTGATCCGACAAGGCTTAGAATCCTACATTTACTTTTTCACGAAGAACACTCGGTAAATGAGATTGCCGATAAGCTCTCTCTGTTGCAATCAACTGTCTCCCATCAATTAAGATTCCTAAAAAACTTGAGGCTAGTTAAATTCCGACGTGAAGGAACTACTTTATATTATAGTCACGATGATGAACATGTTATGCATTTATTAAAACAAACAATAGAACATACTCGCCATTCTTAATTACACACGTCCTTATGGTTTGGACAACCACTGCTTCTGCCTTCAACTTGGATTGTACTATGATTGATGCCAAATTGATGAGAAAGTAATTCTTTTGTTTCTTTGAGGACAGTATCATGGTGCCCATCATCATTTAAGACAATATGGCAACTAAAAGCAGGGAATCCTGAAGTAATCGTCCAGAGATGTATATCATGTACATCCTCTACATTTTGAAGTGTTTTGATGGAGGCTTTAATTTCCTCAATTTGCATCCCGTCAGGTACCCCTTCCATCAATACATGAAAGGCTTCTTTTGTCACTCTATAGCCGCTATTTATAATCAGAATAGCAACAATTAAACTTGCTATTGGGTCAGCAATACCCCAGTCAAAAAAGTAGATCAGTAAACCTGCTATAATCGCTCCTACAGAGCCTAGTAAATCTCCAATTACATGAAGAAACGCACTTTTCACATTAAGGTTTTCATCTTTGTCACCTTTCATTAAGATAACAGCTGCTACTATATTGATAAGAAAACCAATTGTAGCAATTGTTAACATACCTAAGCTTGCTACTTCTGGCGGTGAGATAAACCTTTTCACACTTTCAATCATGATAAGAATAGCGATGACTATTAATGTTACCCCATTTATCGCCGCCGCTAAAATTTCAAACCTTTTAAATCCGAATGTTTTTTTGTTGGTTGATTCCCTTTGAGCTATCTTGATGGCAATATAGCTTAACCCTAACGCTCCTGCATCACTTAACATATGGCCTGCATCTGATAAAAGTGCTAAACTATTCGTCCACAGACCACCAATAAACTCAATAATCATGAATCCAAAAATTAAACAGAAGGTAAGTAATAATACATTTTGATTGTTAGACGAATGATGATGATGAGAATGGGAATGATCATGACTCATTATAATTCACCTCTTATATATGAATATATGTTCATATATTACATTATGAAGAACTAAACGAAATTGTTCAACTGTTTTGTATGAAATCGAATGAAAAGTTTGTTTATAGTCCAAAATATGGTATTGTTTACAAAAATAATATTTTACACATAATAACAAAACCATACGAACAAAGCTTCTTCAACAGAAAGTAGGATTTTTCATGATAAAAGCACTCATCAACCGTAAAGCATATTTTATTTATAAGTTCTTAATGATCATTGCTGGTGCTACACTTGCTGCTTTATCAATTGAATTATTTCTTATACCAAATCTGATTATAGATGGTGGCATTATTGGTATTTCCTTAATCGTTAACCATTTAACAACCATCCATTTCGGTGTATTATTTATTTGTTTTAATATTCCTTTTTTAATTGCTGGTTATAAGCTATTAGGAAAAAGTTTTTTTCTTGCTTCCCTAATAGGCATTATCTCTTTAGCAGGAGTCGAATCACTATTTCATCATACCTCTCCTTTTACATCTACCCCGTTACTGGCAACAGTATTCGGAGGTGTCATCCTAGGAGCAGGAGTGGGGCTAGTCATTCGACATGGTGGTGCGTTAGATGGAACTGATATTATGGCAATTCTTTTAACAAAAAAAATCCCCTTTTCTATAGGGGAATTTATCATGTTCTTTAATATTTTCGTTTTTGTCTGGGCAGGATTCGTCTTGGGGTGGGAACAAGCCATGTATTCAATCATCACTTACTATATTGCTTCTAAAACGATTGATATGGTTGTACAAGGTTTTGAAGGAGATACGAAAGCTGTGCTCATCGTTTCTGACCATTATAAGGAGATGGCTGATTGTATTATTACAAAGCTAGGAAGAAGTGTGACGAAGTTGAACGGCAAAGGTGGATATATTAATACTGATAAAGAAATTATTTATGTTGTTGTGACTCGATTAGAAATATCTAAACTTAAAACTATCATTGCTGAGATTGATCCTCTTGCTTTTACAACCATAATGGACACACAAGAAGCACGAGGTAGTAAATTCAAATCTGCTCTTCATTAGTTTTAAAATACTGCCATTCATCTATTGCTGTTTAACCACCACCCATAAAAATACGAACAGAAGCGAATCCTCAACTGTTCGTATTTGTCATGATCATTGAATTTTCAGTGGTCACCTTTATAGATATTTTCTATGAAGCGCCTTTCCATCATAAGTAAAAACCATTTCCTTCTCTTCTACAATTGTTTCCATATGAACCGCTCTTCCCCATAACTGATATACATAAGGCAGAACTTTCTCTAAGTATTTCAAATCAAGCTCAATCCCTTCAAACCAATGCTTTAAATACAACTCACCATTCTTCATATAATCTCCATCATTTACCGTCAGATAAGGAAATCCCCCATTTACTCTCATACTAACTAGCTGATCGCGCACATTTTCCCATCCTTTATCGACAACTTTATAATCTTTTCCTTGCTTTTGAAATAAATACATATCCTCTCTCATCACTAAATCTTTTGTCAAGTAATTCCGGATAAACGAGATATCAGATTCAATTTCTCGTACTTCAAACATTTTTTCCCTACCAGAGCCAACCTCTACTCCTCTCCTAATCATTTCTTCCGTAGGGTGATTATATCGTTCTTCAATATCCTCAAAAATCTTCAAGCCAAGGTAATAAGGGTTAATACTTGTTTTTGATGGTTGCACAACACCAGCATTTAATTTCGCAAATTCCAAAGCTTCTCCAGAAGTAAGATCCATCTCCCTTAAAATTCGTTGATGCCAAAAGGAGGCCCAGCCTTCGTTCATAATTTTCGTCTCAAGTTGTGGCCAAAAGTAGAGCATCTCTTCTCGCATCATTGTTAAGATATCTCTCTGCCAATCAGTCAATTCACGGCTGTATTGTTCAATGAATAAAAGTATATCTTTTTCTGGCTTAGGTGGGAACTTCTTCATTTTTTTCTTTTTCTGTTTTACTTCTTTTTGATCAAGTCCCCATAAATCGTCATAAGGCGTTTCAACATGGAAAGACGAGCTCTCTTCTTCTTCTTCATGATCCCAAATAAATTTCGGGCGCATAAGAGAAGGATCTATATGCTCTTCAATAGCTAAAATGGCATCTAAAAATGTCTCTACTTCTTTTTTTCCATAGTCAATTTCATATTTTCTAATACGCTCTGCCGTAGCAGACATGCTTTCAACCATATCTCTCTTTGTATTTTGGAATCGAACATTATTTTTAAAAAAGTCACAGTGAGCAAGGACATGTGCGACAATTAATTTGTTTTGAATTAAAGAGTTGGAATTTAATAAAAAAGCATAACAGGGATCAGAGTTAATCACCAATTCATATATTTTCGACAAACCGAGATCATAATGTAGTTTCATCTTAAAAAATTGCTTTCCAAAACTCCAGTGGGAAAACCTTGTTGGCATCCCATAAGCACCAAAAGTATAAATTATTTCTGCTGGACATACCTCATATCTCATCGGATAAAAATCCAGTCCAAAACCTGTGGCGATTTCTGTGATTTCGTCTATTGCATACTCTAACGATTTATGTTCACTACCAAGCATTCTCTCACTCCCTATCTTCACCTTTAACATAATCTATGATAGAAAAAAGAGAATGATGAGTATACTTCAGTCTTTCAAACAAGACTTTTAGTGATCCATTTAATCCTCATTTAGACAAACAAAGGATGCCCTTAAAATGAGCATCCTTTGTGAAATAATTATTTTTTTCTAAAGGAGACGCTAGGCGTTTACTACATTCTTTTCACTTTCGCTCCTGCTCTTCAACAGTTAAATTTAAAAATTTACTATCGTCTAGTCGATGAGTTACTTTAACAAGCACAGTCAAATCTTTTCCATCCTCTTTTACTTGAAATATAAAAGTATCAATGACTTCATTTTCTGAAATCATCCGTCTTCCAGCATACTGATAATCAACAACTTCTTCCTCTGGGTAATCTTCCTTCACAACCACTGTTGCAATTCTGCCGTATTTTTTATAATCGACTTTTTCTTTATGTTCTCCATGTGTATGTACGTCGGCAAATACTGGTGCCTGAATGTAGTTTAAACATACTACAGTAAGTAACAATAAAAGTAGCTTTTTCATACAATAAACCCCCGTTTATCTAAAATTACTACTTCTATCTTTTTCAAATTGTAACTCGATTATGTATCAATGTAAGAAATTTATTTTTATACAGGTAAAACTTGATAAACGTGCAATAACAGGTTGACCAAATTTTTGGTTGAAAAAATAATTCATTATGGCTCAAACTAATCTTAACTCCCAAGGGAGGAGAATGAAAATGAATAAAGTGGATTATGACCGTGCGTTATATTATACTCACCGATCCGAATGGGATAATTTACTCATTCTTATGGTTAGAACAAGTGATCAATTTTTAGCGAAAAAAATCGAGCATTTTCTACATGCGTACAATTTTGAAAAAGATTACACGATTATCGAACAGCATCTATATACACTTCTACGTTATATTGATCACGCCAATCAATTATCGGAAGAAGAAATGAAAACAGCTTCACCCTATTTTATGTAGAATTCCACCAAATAATGTAAGAGCACTATCTATTTGTAGTGCTCTTCTTTTATTTGACAAAGTTATTTTTCACTGCAAAAATGGCCGCTTGCGTGCGGTCATCGACGTCTAACTTTGATAATATATGAGACACATGTGTTTTTACCGTTTTCTCTGTTATAAATAAATCGGTCGCTATTTCTTTATTGGATTTACCTTTACCCATTTCGGATAATACTTCTTTTTCTCTTTTTGTAAGTTCATGCCATAAATGTATGTCCTCATTTTCATGTGAGAATTTTGACATTAAATGAGTGGTCGCTTTAGGGTGGATATAATTTTCCCCGTCCATTATTTCATTCATCGTTTTTACGAGCTCATCTGGTTCAACATCCTTAAGTTGATAACCTGATGCGCCGGCTGCTATTGCAGGGATACAATGGCTTTGATCTGAATAACTTGTCAGTATGAGTATTTTTACTTGAGGAAATTTCTTTCTAATTGCTTTAGTTGCTTCGATTCCATTCATGTCAGGCATATCAAGATCCATTAAAATAAGATCAGGCATACATTGTTCTGTTAATTTTATTGCTTCCTCTCCAGTACTTCCTTCACCAACAATATGGATATCCTTTTGTGTTTTCAAAAAAAAGATAAGCCCTTTTCTTACAACATGATGATCGTCAATAATTAATACATTCACCCGTTAGACCCTCCTCTCAATTGAACAGGCGTATAATGATCTTCGTCCCCTCCCCTTCACTAGTAGTTATTTCCATTGTACCATTCCGCCGTTCAGCTCGTTGACGCATATTTCGCAATCCATGGGAAGGTAAGAATACAGATGGACTGTAATTAAATCCTACACCCTGATCAGTTATACTCATCTGTATTATCTGTTTATCCTGGTTGAAATCAATTGCAATATCAATCTTATCCTGACCAGAATGCTTCTTACAATTCATCATTGCCTCTTGAGCTATCCTCCATAAAGTTTCTTCTGTTTGTGGAGAAATATTTGTTAATGTATTAACATGACAATGTAACTGAAGCCCAAGCATTTCACTGTATTCTTTTAATGATGTAAGCAACCCGTTTTCTAGACTTTTTGGTTGTAACTGCCAGATCAGATCACGCATTTCATGAAGTGCTTGTTGGGAAAGCTCTTGTATATAAGCAAATGTTTCTTGAACAGTTTTAGATTTTGTTATCTCTCTTCCTCCTCGAGCCGTTAAACTAACCGAAAATAACAATTGATTGACAGAGTCATGCAATTCCTGTGCAAGGCGATTTCTTTCCTCAATAAGTGCCATTTCTCGTTCCCTCTCAGTTAATGCCATTCTTTTTAATGTCGATCCTATTTGAAAAGCAACAGATTCTAATAAAGAAAGTTCCTTTTCTGTGAAATGAATTTTATTCGGAGCTCCTACATTTAAAATGCCGAACATTTCTTCACCAAAGCGAAGGGGAACTGTTGCATGATGGGTTAAACCTTCAATGTCAGCATATCCATTCTTTTTTGCCTCTTCAATTCTTTTACAATTGATAATATTACTCGCACGGTTTAATTCACCGTTATTGTAACGATTTACACACCAGCATTCTTTCGAACACATCGGAGCTAACTGATTTGTTGTTAATGCTTGGGGCAATTGATGATGTGCGATTAGTGTTGGTTCATGGTTCTTGATTAAAAAAAGCCAGCCTGTTTGTAATTGAGTGACTTGTAGCAATCTTTCTAATACAGCAGACAATGTTTCTTTCATTTCGCTTCCTTCATTAAGTAATTCCGCTATTTCCTTAAGTATGACTGCTTCACGAATTTGTTGATCCGCCATTCTCTTTAACCCTCTCTTTATGACTATTATAACGAGTATTTATGTAATGATCTTCATTCGCATCGATGAAAATATCTCAGCCTAAGGTCGTATATATGAAGCTTATTTGCTACTACTTTTAACTAAAATTGGTGAATCCTCAGCAATTATCCTCAAAACGCGAATCCACTTTGTTTGGCTTTAAATAAGCTACTGCTAAAACAAACCTTTACTACAATGATCTCTTTAATGAACTTTACTTTTATTTACCCTAGGGTTCATGAGGGATTAACAAGGCCATTACTTGAATAAAAAAATCGAACATATTCTCATCCTTTAAGATTTGAATGATGTTCGAATTTTTTTAGTTTTTCAATTCCTCTTGTATCAATTGATCCACTTTCTTCATTAGTTCCACTTGAACATGGTCAAGCTTTTCTTGACTCAAGCTTAATGATTCGCTTTTAACACCGAAGTAAAACTTAATCTTTGGTTCCGTTCCTGATGGGCGTAAACAAATCCATGTACCATCAGCGAAGAAGTACTTTAATACATTAGATTTCGGAAGATGAATATCCGAACGATGATCACTTTCTGTACGAATACTTGTTAAATAATCTTCTGTCGCGATATGACTAAGACCTTCTATATCAATTGAAGATGCATTTCTAAACGTAGAGAGTATGTTTGCAATTGTTTCTGTACCTGCTTTGCCTTTTAAAGTTATCGACTTTAATCCTTCACGGAAATAACCATACTTTTCATAAATCATCATTAATACATCATAAAGGGTTTGGCCCTTTTCTTTATAAAAAGCAGCTGCTTCAGCAATTAATAGTGCTGCTTGAACAGCATCCTTATCTCTTGCAAAATCACCAATCAAATAACCATAGCTTTCTTCATAACCAAAAAGGAATTTATACTCACCTGTTGTTTCATATTCTTTTATTTTCTCAGCAATAAATTTAAAGCCTGTAAGTACATCTTTTGTAGTTAAACCAAACGAAGCTGCAATTTCTCTTCCTAGCTCTGAAGTTACAATTGTTTTCAATACAATTCCATTTGACGGAATGCTATCTTTATCCTTCTTTTGTGCTAGCATGTAGTAAAGAATTAGAGCACCTGTCTGATTGCCTGTCAGAAGCTCATACTCATTTTTATCATTTTTAACTGCTATTCCTAATCTGTCCGCATCGGGGTCAGTAGCAATAAGTAAATCAGCATTTACCTCTTTCCCTTTTTTTATAGCCAACGTAAATGCAGACCTTTCTTCAGGATTAGGGCTATCTACTGTAGGAAAATCACCATCAGGTTTTTCTTGTTCCTCTACAATATGAACATGCTTATAATTCAAGCTTGCAAGCCCTTCTCTAACCGGTTTATTGCCAGTGCCATGTAATGGAGAAAATACGATAGAAAGATCCGTTTTTTCTCCTATAGAACGGTCTTCTGAAATTGTCTGTAACTTTTGAACATAAGCACGATCAATAGATGCGCCGATTGTAACAATCAGTTCTCTCTCTCTTAACAGTGCTTCTTCTTCTACTTCAATAAGTAACTCGTTTTCAATTTGATTTACTTTTGCTATAACTGTATCGGCATCTTCTGGTATCAATTGTGCTCCATCCGGCCCGTATACTTTGAAACCATTGTATTCTTTTGGATTATGACTAGCCGTAATGACAATACCAGCATATGCATGCAAATACCTTACAGCAAACGAAAGCTCAGGTGTGGGTTTTAACTCATCGAAGATATATGTTTGAATATCATTTGAAGCAAGCGTTTTTGCCGCTTCTAAAGCAAATTCTGGTGACATATGTCTTGAATCATAGGCAATCACCACACCTCTTGCTTTTGCTTCCTGCCCTTTTTCAATTATGTATTTGGCTAAACCGTAAGATGCTTTTCTAACGGTATAAATATTCATTCTATTTGTGCCTACACCGATCTCTCCTCTCATCCCACCTGTTCCGAACTCGAGGTCTTTATAAAATGCATCTTCCAAATGGTTTTCATTGTCATTTAATTGAATTAATTCTTCTTTCATTTCAGAAGTCAATTGCGAATATGTATTCCATCTATCTACATTGCTTTTCCAATCCATCGTTTTCCCCCCTAGTTAAATGCCTCTTTCCATTATCGACTAAAATAATCCATTTTGTAAGCTATTCTCTCTTATTAAAAATAGTGGATTTTTATAAAATTTTCAATAAATTACTGCAGTTTCTGTTTCAATTTCTTTAAAGGATATATCCCTAAGAGTCCACATTCATCATTTTCCAAAAAGAACACGAACAAATAAATTTGTTCGTGCAAAAATAGCTATCTATAGAATTTATTTATGATTACGATATTGAATTTGATAAATATCATGCCTTCTATCTTTCAAATGTCTTACTGTACCGTCCTGTCTTTTCCTTCTTAATACCTCTAAGTCTACATCACCAATTTGCACCATTTCAATATTTGCATTCGTCTCCCCGACAATTCCATCCTTAGCAAACTCGAAATCTGAAGGTGAAAAAATCGCTGATTGTGCATATTGTATATCCATATTTTCTGTTTGTGGTAAATTCCCTACTGTACCTGATATTGCTGTATAAATTTGATTTTCAATTGCCCGAGCTTGTGCACAGTATCGAACACGTAAATAACCTTCTCTGTCCTCGGTACAAAAAGGAACGAATATAATTTTTGCTCCCAAATCAGTCGCAATTCGAGCTAATTCAGGGAATTCAATATCATAACAAATTTGAATCGCAATTTTTCCACAATCAGTATCAAAAACGCGGACAGCGTCACCTGGGGATATCCCCCACCATTTTCTTTCATTAGGAGTAATATGGAGTTTATATTGCTTTTCAATCGTACCATCACGTCTAAATAAATAGGCTATATTATAAATTTTATCCTCATCCTCTTTTACAAAATGAGATCCACCTATAATATTTATGTTATACCTAACAGCTAAATCAGTGAATAATTGAATATACTCTTCCGTATACTCAGTAAGCTTCCTTATGGCAAGACTCGGTACTTTCTCGTCCAGAAATGACATTAATTGCGTCGTAAATATCTCTGGAAAAACTGCGAAGTCCGCTTCTGCATCTGACGCAACATCTGTGAAATACTCGACTTGACTAGCGAAGTCTTCAAACGATTGAATTTGGCGCATCATATATTGTACGACACAAATTCTAACTGGATAACTTGTTTTATAAAATCTTTTCGTTGTCGATTTATAATCAACATTATTCCATTCCATTAATGTTGCGTATTTATTGGATTGCCTATCATCTGGCAAGTAATTAGGGTTTATCCTCATCAGTGTAAAACCATTTAATAATTGAAAGGATAATACAGGGTCATATATTTTATGAAGTGATACTTCATTAACATATTCTCTCGGACTCATCTCTTTTGCATGCTTATGATAATTAGGGATTCGCCCTCCAATAATAATACTCTTTAGATTTAACTCCCGAGCTAGCTCCTTTCTTTGCTCGTAAAGACGGTGACCAATCTTCATTCTACGATACTCAGGATGAACCATTACTTCAATACCATACAGATTGTAGCCATCATCGTTATGGTTAGTTATATAACCGTCATCAGTGACATCAGCCCATGTATGGCGATCATCATATTCATCAAAATTAATAATTAAACTGGAACAAGAACCAATGATTTCACCATCATACTCTGCTACAAATTGTCCTTCCGAAAATATATTTAAATGGCTTTCAAGGTGATCTCTTTTCCATGGATCCATTCCTGGAAAACATACCTCTTGTAGCGCAATAATTTTGTCGATATCTTCTTCTTTCATATTTCTAATAATCATTTTTTTCTCAAATTTGCTTAAATCTAATTTTCTCATAAATACTCCCCTTATTTTCATTGAAACAAACGTTTGTTACTCTTATACCCCTATTTTCCCTTTTCTAATCTTAGGCAAATGGTCTCCCTATAGATTCATTTGTCAACACATAACTATGCTTGATTTGTGTTGATTTTATGACTTTTTATAGAATTTTCTCAAGCATCGTTTATTTTTACGTTAAAGAGACGTATAATTTGTTAAAATACGTTAGTATACATATTTTTCATTTCGCCTATAAATATGAAAAAAGGGAGAACGTTATGAAACCAACAGAAAAGAAGGATGCTAGGGAAAGTATACTGTTTACAGCATGGGCTGCCTCAGTCATTGCTGTTTTCGGCAGTTTATATTTTTCGGAAATTAGACAGTATGAGCCATGTGAATTATGCTGGTACCAAAGAATTCTTATGTATCCTCTAATTGTCATTTTAGGCATAGCAGTAGTTAAAAAAGACTTTCGAATCAGCTTTTATACGATGATTTTATCTGGAATTGGAGGACTCATCTCTATTTACCATTACGGTATTCAAAAGTTTTCTTTTTTAACTGAAAGCGCGCCAGCATGTGGCAGAGTTCCTTGTACGGGACAGTATATTAACTGGTTGGGCTTTATCACTATTCCATTTCTAGCATTGGTTGCATTTATTATTATTTTTATTTGTAGTGTCATGATATGGAAAAAAACAAAGGGGGAGAAGACCGAATGAAAAAAATTATCATATTCTTAGCAGTCATTATTATTCTTTTTGGTGGAGTTGCACTGTTAACAAAAATGCAGAACGATCAAAAAGTTTCAGGGGACAACCCTTACGGAACAACTGATTTAGAGCAAGAAACGATTGATCAGTTAGATGATCCTAATTATAGCAATATTGTGTTACCGGAGGATTTAGAAAGTCAATTAAGTGAAAGCGGCGAAGCTACAGTATACTTTTTTAGTCCGACATGCCCTCACTGCCAAAGAACAACTCCAATTGTTGCTCCTTTATCTGATGACTTAGGCGTTGACTTATTACAATACAACTTACTAGAATTCGATCAAGGTTGGAATGACTTTGGTATTTCAGAAACACCAACTATCGTGCATTATGAAGATGGAAAAGAAGTAGCTCGTATTACAGGATACCAAGAGGAAGCTGTATTTCAAGATTGGTTTGAGGAAAACGTAACAGAATAAAAACGGATTAAAATTAAAAAAACGACCAAATTTATTTTTGAACATTTGGTCGTTTTTTTGTATTTCCCTTTAATGATTCTTACTGTAAGTATGCTTGGTCTATATTTATTGGCTCTTTCGTTTGTTCAGGAAGGAAATGATGAAAGGAAAATGGAAAAGAGATATCAAAACGATTTAAAATCTCAGTATTTCTTTTAAATAACTCACAATGTTCTTTCTTCAACCCTGCATCTTCAAGAAGGTGCATTAAAGTTTGTAAACTAGCCAATACCGAGTAAGCATCTCCTAAAGTTTCCATACACTTCTCTGTCGGCTTTAAAATATTCATGTCACCAAATGCCTGTAATTCTTTTTCTGAAAAATAATGAGGTAAAACATGATGAAACATTTTATCGACCAATGCTTCAATTTGCTCCTCTTGTTCTGTTGTTGCCGCAAAAACTACTTTCACAAGTAACCCACCTTTGTTCACTAATACTTCATGATTACCAATAGAATAGCATAAACTACTTTTGCCTCTCGGTGGTAATTATCACCATGATTTTATATACTATTGATGCAAATATCGTTTTCTAAAAGAGAACTTAAATAATCCTTGTTAAATACACTTTCATCTATATGAATAAACACTATATGAAATGCTTAAAAGGAAGGAAGTAAATAATGGTAACAGTAAGTAAAAAAGGAGAATGGTTTGAATTAACCATTCCAAAAAAATGGGCTGGACAATCTGCAACGCAATTGTTTAGAGAGATTTGGGGCGCCCCTAAAAAGCTGACTCATCAAATGCGCATGGAACAATGCGTAAAAAAGAATAACAACCCTATTATATGGGAAAAGCCACTAATCCATGGAGATCGGTTACAATTCAAACTTTTAACGGATCATCAGGTAGAAAATCTTGAGAATGATGGTTTCTATACAGATGTAGATGTTAGGTACGAGGATGATCACTTAATCATTTTTAACAAACCTGCTGGGATGGAAACACACCCACACACCTTAGTCCAAAAAAATACCCTTTTAGATGCAGCCAAATATTATATGCAATTCCAGGGTGAATCTACTTACATCCGACATATTCACCGATTAGATAAGGAGACATCTGGTGTGATACTATTTGCCAAACATTCTTTAGCAGGTGCTATCCTTGATACAGAACTTGCACAAAGAACTATCAAGCGCACGTATATGGCTCTCGTCCATGGCCAACTTAAAAATAAACATGATAGTATTGAACTCCCCATCGGAAAGGATCGCCATCATTCCAATAAGCGGAGAGTCTCAACTACAGGGCAATATGCCAAAACGACCTATGACGTCCAAGCTTATGACAGCAAAAGAAATATTTCACTCATTACTTGTCAACTTGATACAGGCAGAACCCATCAAATTCGTGTCCATTTAAGTCATATCGGACATCCACTCGTTGGTGATCATTTATATGGAGGAAAGAACCTGCTAACAAGACAAGCATTGCATGCTTATAAACTCGAGTGGCAGCACCCCTTCACAAAAGAAAAACAGGAAATCACTTGTCCAGCACCAGCAGACTTCCGCTCATTATGTCCATAAAGGAAACAAAGTACAAAGTCTACTATCAGCTCTTTTATTTATCTATTTACAATCGATAATAAAAACACAAAACAACGAGCAAATTCGAAGTGAAGTGCTCCTTAAATTTAGCCATAAAAAAACTGCACCTCCAATTGTTAGCTCATTTCTAACAATTGGAGTACAGTTCAAATTGTTCGTTTTACTTATTTTAATCTGTCGATTTCCTCATGGACCTCATGATGAAACTTACGATAAAGGCAAGCACAATCGCACCAATGATCGCTGGAATTATAGCAAAATCTGCGATTACTGGTCCCCAGTCTCCTAAAATAAGAGTCCCTAACCAAGCTCCGATGAAGCCAGCAATAATATTGCCTATAACTCCTCCTGGGATATCTCTACCTGCGATTAAACTCGCTACCCAGCCGATAAGTCCACCTATAATTAATGACCATAAAAAGCTAAACAATGCTCTTCACTCCTTCATTACATCTATTTCATCTTCATTAGATGTACACTTAGGTTGTGAAAGCACTCAACGAATCATTCATTCAGTTTTTTCCTAATATGGAAATATCAATTACAAATCGTCAGGATTTTTACCCATCCGTTTATTTTTATTATATTCGTCAATAACACTCATATCCTCGTCAGACAGAGCAAAATCAAATATAGCTTGATTTTCCTCTAGCCTCTTTAATTTCGTTGTTTTAGGTATAACAATTACTTGATTTTGTATATGCCAACGCAGAATAATTTGCGAGACTGTTTTATTATATTTTTCACTTAAGGTAACAAATTGTGGCTCCTTAGACAGTTCACCTCTTGCAATTGGCGCCCACGCCTCCACTTGAATGTTATTACTCCAGCAATACTCACGAAGTGGTTGTTGTGATAATTGCGGGTGCAATTCAACCTGATTTACCATTGGCATTATATTTGCGTCTTTTTTTATTTCTTCTAAGTGATGTTCGTGAAAATTACTAACGCCTATTGCCTTTACTAACCCTTCTTCATACAAATACTCAAGTGCTCGCCACGTATCTTTATACTTTTTTGGCATGGGCCAATGAATTAAATATAAATCAATATAAGATAAATGTAATTTTTTCAAACTTTTCTTAAAGGCTGCAATCGTCTGCTCATATCCATGATCATCATTCCAAACCTTTGTCGTAATAAACAGCTCTTCTCTATGTATGCCACTTTGTTCTATTGCTCTGCCTACACCTTCTTCATTATCATAGAAGCTGGCAGTATCGATTAAGCGATAACCTAGTTGAATCGCATTCCTTACGACATTTTCCACTTCCTTACCTTCTTCTACTTTATATACTCCTAAACCAAATTGGGGCATCAAGACCCCATTTGCTAATTTTACATTAGGTATTTTTACCATCCCTCATCCTCCTCAAGTAAAAAGTCTGTTTTTTTATTTCCATAAAAATATAAACGATGAAGCGGTCGAGTCATTGCCACATATAACAACTGTATTTCTAAAGGAGCTTTTGAGGTAAATACTTCATCAATCGAAAAGATAAATACTACGTCAAACTCTAAACCTTTTGCTAAATAAGCCGGAACAATGACGACTGATTCTTTAGGAATTTGTCCATGTTCTCCTAGTAAATAAACCACCATATCGCCAGTTTTTTCAAATTGTTGATAAAGCTTCATACAATCGTTCATCGTTTTCCCAATTAATGCAAAAGTTTTAAACCCTTCTTCTTTTACTTTAAGTAATTTAGCCTCTAAGACATTTATATAGTGCTTGCCTTCGGGGGATGGGATAAACTGCGGATGCTCTCCATGTCTAACAACAGGCTTTACTTCAGGAAAGGTATACGGCAGTTTTTTTAATATATGATTAGCTGCTTCCATAATTTCTACAGTAGTCCGGTAACTCTTCTGTAATTCTGTATAAGTGGCTCGAGGGAAAATCTCAGCCTTTACGTCTTCCCAAGATGTAAGCCCTCTATAAGAGTGAATACCTTGTGCTAAGTCTCCCACTAATGTAAACATATCGGTATCAGCTGCTTTCTTAAGAGAAAGAAGTTCCATGAACGTATAATCTTGCGCCTCATCGATGACTATGTTTTTTACTTTCCACTCTTTTTCAATTCCAAACAAATGAACCTGCAAATACAATAATAAAGCTAAATCTTCTCTTTCATACATTCGCCTCTTAAACAAGTCTTGTTGATACCGTATAATATTTTCTGCTTCTACTTGTGTTAACTGATTATGTGAGCGTTTTACTAATTGCTGTGGATTTTGAAATAAATCTTTATAATAGGACCAAATATTCTTTTTAGGAAATTGCTTCATATATGTAGCTACCGATGTCTTTATTGCCGTTTTCATTTCATTCAACCTTGCTTCTTTCTTATCAAGGGCTTGTGATACATATTTTTTTCTCTTCACGGGATCTTTCGCTTGATATAATGCTCTTTCAATTTTGTCATCATAAAACATTTCAATTTTCTCAAGCATTTTCTTTTTTTTATGTTTTATTTCATTTTGTAATATCGAACGTAACTTATTTATTCTCTTATACAAAGGTAAATAATAAAAATCTTCTTCCAATAATTGCACAAATCTTGCACTTTTATATAATCGATACTTATCAACATAAAAATCAGTAGGCGGATGAAAAGTTAGAAATATTTCTTTCATATATTCATTCAGTATTGTTTGAAAAACTTTAGACCCCTTCAATTTTGATATTTGAAGCGCATGAACTGTTTCCTTTTGATGATTTTTCTCTAATAATTGAATTAACTTATCATCTTTTTTCAATTTTATATTTTCCTTTTGTAACGCTCCTATTACATAATCCTCGTACGTTTTTTGCTTAATATTCTCAACACCAAGCTCAGGTAGCGCTTCGGAAATATAATCAAGGAATAGATTACTTGGAGCAATAATCATCAATTGCTCAGGTTGAAAGTTTTCTTTGTATTGGAAGATAAAATAACTAATTCGGTGTAGAGCAATCGTCGTTTTACCACTTCCCGCACCGCCTTGAACGATGATAGGTTTATTCAAATCAGCTCTGATAACTTTATTTTGTTCCTCTTGTATAGTAGATACGATTTCTGTGAGGCGATTACTTGCACTTCCAGCTAGGGTTTCTTGTAACAATTGATCATTTGTTGTCAAATCAATATCACGAATCTCAGTTAGGAGGCCTCGCTCCATCATAAATTGTCTTTTTAATAAAAGCTCACCGTTAAAATTCTCTCCATTAGAGACATACGAAACATCCCCTAGTCTGCCTTCATAATAAAGATTTGCTATTGGTGAACGCCAATCGACAATTAATTGATCCTGATTTTCTCTTGAGTATAAAGACGTTTTCCCAATATAGATAACTTCTTCCGCCGGTTGATCATCTCTGGAAAAATCAATTCTTGCAAAATAAGGTTTGAGACGGGACTTTTTCAAACTTGATAGCTCTTCTTTTGACATATCAAAAAAGCGAGCATTCGTTAATAAGGACGAATAACCTAAGCTGGAATCGACGTCTTTAAAGGCTGCTTTCATATTGTCTTGAAAATTATCCTTCGATGTCTCTGCTGTTTTAATAACAGCTTCCATATATCTTTTTGTATATTCTAAGCGCTGGTTTTCTTCATTGTAATCGGGGTGTTGATGTACCGTTGTCATATCATTTACCTCCATTTTAATAATTAGCCGCTGATGGAGAGTAATCTGACGTTGTGTAAGTGAGAAGAAATATATATTATCAGAAAAATGCATAACAATCAAATAAATGCGCAGTACTTTTAAGACATTCCAATATGAATAGATATTAATTAAGTTAAGGAATAATGTAAAAGTAAAGAAAAACTTTATTAATTTTTTGTAAAGGCGAATACAACCAATTCATGAAAAATAGTATGGATTTCACTCACTCATACTCTTAGAAAGTTAGTAATAACAAGGGATATAAAGGTATTTAATTAAATAATAAGAAACATTACAATTAGATTACATTTGAACATAATTCGACATTTTTCTTCTAGACCCGAAAATTACGCTTTATACAATAAAATTTTTCGTTTAAAATAATAACGTTTGAAGGGTTTATTTTCCGAAAATTACTGGGGGTATTAATGATGGTTTTTAAAAAACAAGATAAATTCAATAAATTGTTAAGTGATATTGCAATCAACTTAAAAGAAGGAGCTATGTATTTCGCCGATTATAAGCTAAATAACATTAGTGACTTAAAAATTTTCTCAGAAAAAATGAAAGAATACGAAACAAAAGGCGACACACTTGTTCATGAAACAATTAAAGAATTAAACAATGCCTTCATTACACCAATTGAAAGAGAAGATATTCTTCATCTTGCAATGGCAATGGATGACGTATTAGATGGTTTTGAACAAACAGCAGATTTATTTGAAATGTACTCCATCATTAATGCTGATGAATATATGTTAAAGTTTGTAGAAGCTATTCAACAAAGTGCAGTAGAAATTGAAAAATCAGTTGAGCTATTATCCTCTAAAAAGTTGCTAAAAATACGAGATCATGCAATTAAAATCAAAGACCTAGAATCAAAATGCGACGGCGTATTACGCCAATCTATTAAACATCTTTTTTCTGTTGAAAAAGATCCAATTCGCATCATTCAGAAGAAAGAAATTTACGAAAACCTAGAGGAAATTGCTGACAGCTGCCAAACAGTTGCCAACGCATTCGAAACAATTATAATGAAAAACGCGTGAGGAGCAATAACTAATGGATGCAATTTTAATTATCACAGTATTAATCGTCATTTTTGCTTTAGTCTTTGACTTTATTAACGGATTTCACGATACAGCGAATGCTATTGCAACTTCAGTGTCAACGAAAGCTTTGAAACCTAGACATGCTATTATACTAGCTGCAACAATGAACTTTGTAGGTGCAATGACTTTTACAGGTGTTGCGAAAACGATTACGAAGGATATTGTCGATCCTTTCACCTTACAAAACGGCTCAATTGTCATTCTATCTGCCCTTATAGCAGCGATTTTCTGGAACCTTTTGACTTGGTATTTCGGCATACCAAGTTCATCCTCTCATGCTTTAATTGGTTCAATCGCAGGTGCTGCCATTGCGTCAGCTGGCTTTTCTGCATTAAACTATAGTGGATTTATCGGTATTATACAGGCACTCATTTTTTCACCACTGATTGCTTTTGCAGCCGGATTTATTATTTATAGCATTTTTAAAATTGTTTTTAGAAATAATAATTTAACAAAGACAAATAGAAATTTTAGAACGATACAAATTTTCACCGCTGCATTGCAATCATATACCCATGGTACAAATGATGCACAAAAAGCGATGGGGATTATCACACTAGCGTTAATCTCCAATAACTATGTAACTTCAACGGACATTCCTTTTTGGGTCCAATTATCTTGTGCAATCGCGATGGGACTGGGTACATCTGTTGGTGGTTGGAAAATTATTAAAACAGTTGGCGGTAAAATCATGAAGATTCGCCCTGTTAACGGAGTAGCAGCAGACATTACGGGGGCAATGGTCATCTTTGGTGCAACCGCACTACATATGCCAGTTAGTACAACTCATGTTATTTCTTCATCTATCCTCGGTGTAGGCTCAGCCCATCGAGTAAAAGGAGTCAAATGGGGAACAGCACAACGTATGTTAATTACTTGGGTTATTACTTTGCCGATTTCAGCAACAATAGCTGGATTAACTTATTTGATTTTGAGTTCTTTCTTATAATGCAAACAAATCCTTAAGGGTTTATATCCTTTAAGGATTTTTTGTCTTCTTCTAATAAGAACACATATATAACAAATACTATAAAGAACTTGAAAATCTTCATAAAAACGAATACTATAGTCCATGTGACCTTTTTTCGTTCGTATTATTACACACGACCATGTATTTACAGCTTGGAGGATTCTAATGTTTAAGTTAAAAGAAAACAATTCTACAGCAAAAACAGAAATACTCGCCGGTTTTACAACTTTTTTAACAATGGCATACATTGTTGTTGTTAACCCAGTCATTCTTTCTGACGCTGGTGTCCCATTTGATCAAGTCTTTACTGCAACGATTATTGCAGCAGTTGTTGGTACACTTTGGATGGCCCTTTTTGCTAATTATCCAATTGCTATTGCTCCCGGTATGGGATTAAATGCTTATTTCGCCTATTCTGTTGTTGGTGGGGGCTTAGATTATGTAACAGCTTTTGCTGCCGTCTTCGTAGCCGGACTAATCTTTGTGATTTTATCTTTAACTGCTTTTCGTGAAAAATTAATTGAAGCCATTCCCGAAAACTTAAAAGCTGGAATTTCAGCTGGTATTGGTTTATTTATTGCATTTGTTGGACTGCGAATGTCCGGCATTATTACAAGTGATCCTAGCAATCTTGTTGCTCTAGGGGATTTAACAGCAACTTCGGCAATATTAACGCTAGTTGGTTTAGTCATCACACTCATTTTAATCGCACTAAATGTATCTGGAGCACTGTTTTTCGGCATGATTATAACAGGCTTAATCGCGTTCTTTACTGGGCAACTACAGTTTAGTGACGGGCTTACATCTTTACCTTCGCTTCCAGAAGGCATTTTAGTATTCAACCCCATTTCAGCTATTGGGGACGTCATCACTCATGGCCTTTATGCGGTTGTTTTCTCGTTTTTATTAGTAACAATATTTGATACAACCGGAACAATGATTGGTGTTGCCCAACAAGCTGGTTTAATGAAGGGGAATAAATTGCCACGTGCAAGACAGGCTTTATTATCTGATTCATTAGCCACATCTGTCGGTTCTATGTTCGGAACAAGCCCTACAACTGCTTTCATTGAATCTTCTAGTGGAGTTGCCGCCGGTGGACGAACCGGACTAACTTCTTTGACAGTAGGTATCCTTTTTATCGTTGCTGCATTCTTTAGTCCACTTGTCAGTGCGGTTTCAGGCATTGCTGCCATTACTTCGCCTGCACTCATAATTGTTGGTAGCTTAATGATGGGAAGCTTAGTTAAAGTTAAATGGGGTGAGTTTGATGAAGCTTTCCCAGCCTTTTTAATTATTTTGACGATGCCGCTCACTTCTAGTATTGCTACAGGTATTGCACTCGGATTTATAACACATCCAATCTTAAAAATATTTAAAGGCAAAGGTAAACAAGTTCATCCACTCGTTTATATTTTCGCTGTATTATTTCTCATTCAATTGCTCTTTTTACCACATTAAAGTTGAATGATTAAAACATATATTAGCTAAATAAAAAATCCGAACACCTCACCAAATGCTAAAGCAATTTAAGCATCTGATTGATGAGTGTTCGGAATTTTTATTTACCAGTATAGATTGAATGAGTTATACTTCTACCTCTTCAATTTTATTATGTGGGTTATTATAAACTTCTTGGTCAATATCTTTCGTAATTTTACTCGTTAATATACCCGAAGTCATAGAACCACTTACATTTACCGCTGTTCTTCCCATATCAATTAACGGTTCAATTGAAATCAATAAACCCGCAAGCGCGATAGGTAAATCTAAAGCTGAAAGGACGAGAATGGCTGCAAAAGTTGCTCCTCCACCTACTCCCGCAACGCCAAATGAGCTGATAACAACTATAACGATAACAGAAAGTAGAAAACTTGGTTGTAATGGATTAATCCCGACCGTAGGTGCAATCATAACAGCTAACATAGCCGGATAAATACCCGCACAACCATTTTGTCCAATCGAGAGACCAAATGAGCCAGCGAAATTGGCTATTCCATCTGACACCCCTAATGATTTTTGCGTCTTAATATTTAAAGGTAATGCCCCAGCACTTGTTCTTGACGTAAAGGCAAACGCAAGCACCGGAAAAGCTTTTCTTAAGTATTGTAGTGGACTTAATCCGACAAATAGTAATAATAACAAATGAATTAGCATCATAACCGCTAACGCTACATATGAAGCAATGACAAATTTCCCTAAATTATAGATTGCAGAGAAATCACTTAATGCAACTGTCTTTGTCATAATAGCTAGCACGCCATAAGGAGTTAATCTAAGGATTAGTGTAACCACACGCATAATAATGCTATAAAAGGCATCGACAATTTTTGCAAATACCTCTGCTTGCTCAGGTGTTTTTCTTCTTACGCCCAAGTAGGCAATACCTAAGATTGCTGCAAATATAACGACCGATATCGTTGAAGTCGCTCTCGCTCCTGTTAAGTCAAGAAAAGGGTTTGCAGGAAGTAACTCTAAAATTTGTTGAGGCAATGTTTGAGCTGCTAGTGATTGAGATGTTTCTTCCATTTGTGTCCCTCTACTGATCTCTGCATCTCCCTCTTCAATTTGGATGGCTTCTAAATTAAAGACAGTCGCCGAACCAATACCTACAATAGCAGCCAAAGCTGTAGTCCCAAGTAGTATTCCGATAATTAATACACTAATTTTACCAATATTACTTGAGAGGCTCAATCTTGTAAACGCTCCTAAAATGGAAATAAACACGAGTGGCATAACAATCATTTGTAAGAATTTAACATAACCCCCACCAACTAGTTGAAACCAATCTGTTGACCTTGCCAATACTTCTGAAGTTGGTCCATAAATCAGTTGCAATGCTAAACCAAACAATATACCTATTCCCAATGCCGTAAAGACTCTTTTAGAAAATGAAATATGTTTACGTTGCATAATAAATAATAAACTAATAAAACCAATCATTAATGCTAAGTTAATAATAAACCATACATTATCCATCATTACCCCTCCTAATATCTTACTTTTGCACAATTTCATATGATAATACGATTATTCCTATACGTCAAGTATGAATTCCGATTTAATTATCCTTTATGGTATATGCTTTTTTCATGAATATATACCAATCTATCTATTGGCCTTCTCTTATTTAACATTTTCAACTGTTTACATATTTTTTTATTCCCCTTTGAAAGGCAAAAAGCTGCAGCATCGCTTAAAATAAGCTAACGATGCTACAGCTAAAATCAAAACTCTTATTACTTATAAGCTTCTTACCTTCTCGCTGCAAGCTTTCATAGCAGTGAGAACAGATGAACGAAATCCTGTTTCTTCTAACTTGCTGACCGCATCAATAGTCGCACCTCCAGGGGTACAAACCTCATCTTTTAACACTCCAGGATGTTTACCAGATTCAAGCACCATCTTTGCTGCACCTAATACTGCCTGAGCACCTAGCTTATAAGCAGTGTCTCTTGGTATACCGTCCTTTACTGCTCCATCGGCCAGTGCTTCTATAAATAAAAACACATATGCAGGAGAAGAACCGCTAATTGCTGGAATGCCGTCCATTAATGACTCGTCAACTACTTCCACTTTCCCGATAGCAGAAAAGATGCGTATTACTTTACTTAATTTCTCTTCATTAATATACTGGTTGCTACTTAGCACACTCATTCCCTCACCAACCAGTGAAGGTGTATTTGGCATTGTACGTACTGCCATTACATTTCGCTCAAAGTACTCTTCGATATCATTTAGAGTAATGCCAGCAGCAATTGTTACGATAATGCTATGTTCATTTACTACTTCTTTTATTTCATCAATTACTTCCTTATGATCCTTAGGAGGAACCGCTAAAAAGATCACTTCGGCGTTTCTTGCCACTTCTTTATTGGAGTGGGTTGTATGAATCGCATACTTTGCTTCTACCTTATGTAGTGTTTCTTTCGTTCTTGCACTTGAAATAATTTCATGATGACTGACTAAACCGTTTTTTAATATACCTCCAATAATCGCTTGTGCCATTTTTCCACAACCGATAAACCCTATCTTTTTTTCCATTATTATCACTCACCTTTTCCATGCTCTGGTTCATTTTAACATGAACACAGCTGTATTCAAAAAAGTGTTTAATCTACTTCTTTAAGACAAACGTAGAACAAATGATACTATATTTGCTACAAGCTTACCTTATTCATTAGATGAACTTCATCAAAAAAAATAACCCAAAGCATCAATGCTTTGGGTTATTTTTTAATTAATTATCTTGAACATCTTTTCGATTCTTTTTAAACATTTTTGATAATACTTCATACACAATAGGAACAACAACTAGAGTTAATAAGGTCGAACTTGCAAGACCCCCGATAACTGTGATACCTAATCCTTTAGAGATTAAGCCTCCACCGCCTGAACCAAATAATAATGGAACCAGCGCACCCATTGTAGCAATAGCTGTCATTAGTATCGGACGAAGACGAGTGGCACCCGCTTCTAGAATAGCGTCTCTCATCGTCATACCGTTTCTTTCCATATGAATAATCCGGTCAACCAATACAATAGCGTTCGTAACAACGATACCGATTAACATGAGTAGACCCATCATAACCGTAACAGAGATTGTTTCCCCTGCAATGTATAATCCGACAAATGAGCCAATTACTGCAAACGGTAGTGAGAACAGAATGGCAAACGGTGCAACACCCTCACCAAATGTAACAACTAAGATGAAATATACAATCGCAATAGCGGCAAGCATTGCTAAACCTAATTGCGTAAACGTTTCATTCATATCTGCAGTTACACCAGCAACATCAAGAGTTACCCCTTGTGCCAAGTCTAAATCATCGATACCTTTATCCAGCTCACTCGTAACTTTGGATAAATTATCTGAAGTTACTGTTGCAGAAACTGTTGCATAGTACTCACCTTTACTACGAGACAATGTATTTAATGTTGTTCCTTCTTCTACATTAACAAGCTCAGATAATGGCATTTCTTGGCCTGTCGCAGTCGGAACCTCTGTATCTAATAACTCATCAATTGATTTCGCAGGCTCAGCAGCTTCAGTTTGAATAATGACATCTATTTCATTACCATCACTTTGAACAGTTGTCAGCACTTCACTATTACCTTTATCGTTTAACGCCATAACGATTTGACCTGTCGTTAAGCCATACTGCATGACATCTGCTTGCTCAACTTTTAAGATATGTTCTACATAAGCGTCTTCTGCCGTAGATGAAATATCATCTAAGTTATCAGTATCATGCATGACATCTTCCACTTGTGTCACGGCATCATTTAGTTTATCTAAATCCTCACTATACAATGTATAGCTTACTTCACTAGTATTCGCACCCATTGAAGAAAAGTCCTGAGATTTCCACTCACCAGATTGTTCTATATTAAATACATATTCTTCAATTTCTTCTCTTACCTCTGGGAAGTTCTTCATATCTGGATCAAAAATTAGATACATAAGAGCCCCACTAGCGCCCCCACCCATCATCATAGCAGCAGGATCTACATTGTCTGGGTCATTAATGGACAATTGTAGTATATCAATATCATCGCGTTTTAATAACTCTTCTTCTACTTCAGAAATATTCTCTTCTGTTATATCCATCTTTTCGCCGGTTTCAGGTGTATATGTTAAATACATTACCTTCTCTTCTTCACTTCCAAGGAAGCTAAAACCGATTAATGGAGTCAATGCTAATGATCCAGCTAATAAAAGAATAGCGATAGCTGACGTAATAATTTTATGGTTTAACGCTTTACTTAGAATGCCTTTATACCATAAAGCAAGTTTACCTACTTCTTTATGATTGCTCTCCTCTTTCTTACCGTAAAGTTTTT
Source organism: Cytobacillus sp. FSL R5-0569 (assembly GCF_038007265.1). Taxonomy (NCBI): domain Bacteria; kingdom Bacillati; phylum Bacillota; class Bacilli; order Caryophanales; family Bacillaceae; genus Cytobacillus; species Cytobacillus sp. FSL R5-0569. The sequence continues at coordinate 1,416,435 of NZ_JBBOWW010000001.1, read as the reverse complement.
TCTTGAATAAGAAATGAGATAGGGCTGGGACAATTGTAATCGCAACAATTAATGAAGCACCCAATGCAAATGTCATCGTTAAAGCAAACGGAACAAATAGCTCACCAACCATTCCACCTACGAAAATTAACGGCGCAAAAACGGCCACAGTTACTAATGTAGATGAAAGAATCGGCTTAAACATTTCAATAGTCGCTTCCCTTACTAAAGCACGACCATTTAATTTTTCCTCTTTCAAATGTAAGCGACGATAAATATTTTCAACAACAACAATCGAGTCATCGATTACACGACCAATTGCTACTGTAACCGCTCCAAGAGTCATAATATTTAACGTAATATCCAACCAATTAAGGACTAAAAATGCCATAAAAATCGACACCGGAATGGAAACAATGGATATAATCGTTGACTTAAAGTCTCTTAAAAAGAGTAGAATAATTAATACAGCAATTAAACCACCAAAAAGTGCTTTTTCGACCATTGTGCTAACAGACTTTTCAATCGGTTCACCCTGGTCTAAAGAAATATCAATGGCAAGGCCATCATACTTTTCTGTTTCTTCTTCAACATAGTCTTTTACACGATTAACTACATCTACTGTGTTATCCTGTTGTCCTTTTACAATTTGGATCGCAATCGCATTTTCTCCATTTGTACGAGAAACAGACTCTACTTTACCTACTTGTTCAATTTGAGCAAGTTCACTTAGCTCAACAAACGGTTGTGGGTGGTCGGCAGTTGGCGTTACTGGGATCATCATTTCTTTCAACTCATCAACAGTTGTTACTTTCCCATCTACCGAAACAGCTTCTTCAGCTTCTTCAAAATCAAATAGCCCTAAAGATAATGCCATATCACTTGCTTGAATCAGTTCTTTTACATCATCTTGATTCAATTCAAACTTGGCTAGCTCTTCTTCATCCCAAGTAAATTCAACTTGTTCAATATGTTGACCAGTCATTGTTGCAGATGCTACTCCTTCAATCTTTTCAATATCAGGCAAGATCACATCTTCAACTAATTCAGTCAGTCCAACTATATCTTCTTCTGTACTACTAATTGAAAGTGCAACTACTGGCATCATATTCATGCTGATAGATGTCACAGTCGGCTCTTCCACATCTTCAGGAAGATTTAGATTAGCAATCGCTCTTTCTAGTTCAACCTTTTTATCATCCATATCAACGCCATATTTATATTCTACTTGAATACTTCCTACATTCGCACTTGAATTAGAATAAACAGCATTGACATCATCTAGCCCTTCAACTGCCTGTTCAATTGGCACTGAAACCTCTTCCATCACTTGCTCAGGTGTGGCACCAGGATAAACACCATTTACCATTAAAAATGGAATAGAGATATCCGGGATTGTTTCAGTTTTCATCTGTGTAGTTGAGTAAACACCTGAAACTGTAATAATTATGGTTAATAACCACACAGCGAGCTTATTCTTTAAAACGAAATTGACTATGCCCTTCACATTGACACCTCTTTTTTTATTAATTCGATTTTCCTTTACCCGATAACCATTATGTATATAGTAGAAATCAGCGTAAATGAAGTCTTACATATAGGAATACTCACTATCATACCCAAAAAAAATCGTTACTGGTTCTATAGAATCTATTTTGTTTGTTTTCTTGACGCCAATCTCGGGTATCCTATAGAATATGACTAGTGGGTCACATCACCAATAAATATAACTGACCGGTCAGTCAAGTGTCAATTATATTATTGTGAAGTTTTTGTTAACACGGAGATTCTTCTTCGGTTAAGGAGTTGTTACAGATGAAAGAAAAAGAAAAAATAATTATTGAAGCTGCGATTAAATTGTTCGCTAAAAAAGGATATACTGCCACATCTGTACAAGATATCGCCACTGATAGCGGCATTTCCAAAGGTGCGTTTTATTTATATTTTAAATCAAAAGAAAAATTGTTAGAGTCCTTATTAATATATTATTTTGATCAATTAACTGAAGAAATCATGCAGTGGGACAATAAGAACCTCACAGCCAGAGAAAAATTCAAGGCACAAATCAATACAACCATTGATATGTTAATTCAACATAAGGATTTTATTATTACTCAAACAAGAGAACAAACCATACCTATTAATGAATCAATTAAAGAATTATTATTCACAAAGCAAATTGAAATGAATGAATTTTACCGCAAAAGTTTATCTTCTATATATGGAGAAGAAATGACTCCTTATTTATGGGATTTATCTCAACTCCTTGATGGTCTTTTTCATTCATACGTAAAAATATTAATCATTGACAAAGAAATATTTAAGCCTGAGCATGTGACTGATTATTTATTAAATAGAATGGACTCTTTAGCAGAAGGTCTAAAAAAAGAAGAACCTTTGATCACTGAAGCTAAGATGAACCGTTTCCTGCATAATTTTAATATATGTTTACCAAATACTAGTCCATCGACTACCATCGCAGATATTAGAAAACAAATACAAGCATGCGATGATAAGGAAACATTAGAGGTCTCCCTCGATATGATAGAAGAAGAAACCCAAAGGGAATATCCCAGACTTCCAGTCATTAAAGGAATGATTACAAACTTTAATCAATATCCTGATTTAAAGAAGCAATTGAATGATTTATTACAAATATAGAATGAGAGAAATTTGTCGATAAAAAGACCAACCTTTTTACTGGACATTTTCACTTTTAACGTTTATTTTACTATAAACAGGTAATATAAAGAGATATAGTGTAAATGAAGTAGAAGACTTCTGTACTTATAATTTATAAGAATGGATGGTGGAGAATATGGCAAATAACAAAGTTACGAATATCAGAAAGAATGAAAAGAAAGATGTAAGTATCGGAACAAGCGTGTCTTTAAATGGTCTCGTTACAGCAGTCTTTGATAATATGGTTCACGTACAGATCGGAGCCAAAATTGTCACTGTCAATATAAAGGATTTATATTCAGAAATCAATCAAACGTTACTTCCAAACCAATCAGTAAAAACACCATCGCAATCCGTCTAAAAACTGGTGAGAAATCTTATTACAGATTATATTTCCTAGGATAGTTAGTCTATAAATAAGGGCTAGTTATCCTTTTTTAATTAGATAATCAACGATACATTTATGAAATAAAACCGTTCGTTGTTGATGATTTAAAGGTTTACAGAAAAATTTTTCCTTCATCCTTTGCTTATTAACACTAGTTATTTTCATTTTTTAACGGTATGGCCTTTCCACATAAGAATATTCATTCTATTATTTTATTTACTTTGATGAATACTGAGATACTGCTTTTCTTCATTTTAGGTAAGCAGGACTTCAAAAAGAACCCTACAAATATTCATATCCTTCGCAAATATGATTTCTTTCACTGCTTAGTTATTGTTATTGACTAATGTTAACAGAGCCATAAAAATACTTACCTTGTTCAACGAACGATTCCTCAAGTTGAACAAGGTAAGTAAATTTGACCATGATACTGATACTTGAAATTGTCTAGTTTTATCAATAGAATTATAAGGATTTATCATCCACTACTTTAATGGATTTTTTTCATTTCTTTTAATCTTGTAGCATCACCTAATATTTGAATTAAGGATGCATCTTCTATAAGTAAATCCCCCTCTATTTCTACTACCCATGTATCATTAGCAATCATCTTCATAATTTCTGCTCCTTCAGGTAATTGCTGTAAGGCAGAGCGTCCATATGCAATCCAACTCGTTTTCGCACTACGCTGTTGATCAAGGGTGGACTCTTCATTAAAAGTATACTCCTGATCCTTTTCTGATAAATGAATCAAATCTTCTATAATTGCACTTGCTGTTGGATACATACCTGCACCTGGCCCCTGCAAACTAATACTCCCGACAATATCCGCCTCGATATGGATAGCATTTTGCACACCTTCCACCTGATATAAAGGATGGTTACTTTCAACTAACACTGGCCGAACAGCACATTTTACTTGAGAATGAGCGTATTCAATAGTTGCCACGTGCTTGTATCTAAGACCTAATTCATTAAAGAAAGTAATATCTGATTTAGCAATACTCGCAATCCCGTTTCTTTCAATCTGCTCGCTTTTTGGTTTCTCTCCATAAATCAACTCACTTAAGATAGCGGCTTTATAATACGCATCAAAGCCTTCAACATCATTCGTCGGATCCGCTTCCGCATAACCTAATTTTTGCGCTAGCGCCAGAGCATTATCAAATGATAATTGCTCTTCTCTCATTTTAGTTAATATAAAATTAGATGTACCATTCAATATGCCTTCAACCTTAGTTACTTTATTAGCATTTAGTAGTTTTTTTAAAGTTTGAATAATAGGAATACCGCCTGCTACAGTAGCCTCGTAGCCGACTGAGACATGATATTTTTTTGCTAATTCTCTTAAGATATTACTTTTTTCTGCAAACATCTCTTTATTTGCCGTAATTACGTGGCGACCTTTTTCAATCGCACTTTGTAAATAAGTTGCAGCCGGTTCAATACCAACAATTGCATCAATTACTACATCAATATTCTCCAATTGTTGGATTTTTTCATATTGGTTTGTCAACATAACTGACTGATCGGGGGCAGTATGCTTCTTAATGTCCCTCACTAGAATAGCAACAACCTTTACTTCTTCACTTAATAACTTTTGTAAACGCCCTTGATGCTGTTGAATTGTACGGTAAACGCCTTTACCAACAGTACCATAGCCAAGTAAAGCGATATTTATCGTCAAAACCCTTTACCTCCCATTACATCATATTACTGTAATTTTTGACTAAGTTTAGCAAGCTCTCTTGCCTTTAATTCTCTGCGCAATATTTTTCCACTGATTTTTGTTTTAGGTAGTTCTGTGACAATTTCCATTTCTCGTGGGGCAGAATGAGCAGCTAATCTTGTTTTTACAAACTTTCTAATCTCTTCAAGTAGTACATCACTGCCTGTAAATCCTTTTCTTAGGACAATAAAGGCTTTGACGATTTCTCCTCTTAATGCATCTGGTTTTCCAATGACTCCAGCTTCTGCTACAGCAGGATGTTCAATGAGCTTACTTTCAACCTCAAAAGGTCCGATTCTCTCCCCGGAAGAATTGATCATATCATCACTCCTACCTTGGAAGAATATATATCCATCTTCATCTTGAACAGCTAGATCTCCTGATACATACCAACCTTCAAAAGGAAAATATGACTGGTATTTCTCCTCATTCTTCCATACTTCTTTCATGATTCCTGGCCATGGTGCTTTAATTGCTAAGTGACCAATCGACCCTCTTGATTGTTCGACACCATCATCATCGAGGATAGCGATGCTTATACCAGGAAATGGTCGACCCATTGATCCGGGTTTAATTACTTCTGAAGGTAAATTGACAATTAATTGTGCCCCTGTTTCAGTCATCCACCATGTATCATGAATTCTTTTCCCTAACGTTTCTTGTCCCCAATAAATGACCTCAGGATTTAACGGCTCACCAACACTTAATAAATGTCTTAAGTTGGATAAATCATAATCATTTGGTAGGTCATTTCCTTCTGCCATTAACATTCTGTATGCTGTCGGTGCACTATACCATACAGATACTCCAGTTGTTTCTAATGTATGATACCAACCCTTTGCATCAAAGCGGCCACCATTAACAACAATTGTCGCTCTATTTAACCAAGGTGTGAAAATGCCATACACAGTTCCCGTAACCCAACCTGGATGTGCGGTACACCAATACACATCATCATCTTTTAAATCGAGTACCCATTTCCCCGTTTGATATTGATGAACCATCGCTCTATGAGCATGAATAATTCCTTTTGGCTTTCCTGTTGAACCGCTCGTATAGTGGATGTTTAAACCATGCTCGAGATCAACCCACGTCGTGATATCTTCTTCTTTTACTGTTTTCTCTAATTCTTTGATGAGTGAAATTTCTTTTTCACCTAATAATTGTACGTCATCAGCATCAGTAAGAAATATCTTCTCTAAACAAGGCAGTTCGTTCTTTGGTACCCTGTTAAGTAAGTCAGTATCCGTAATCAAAAATCTCCCATCACAATCAGAGATTCTATCTTTTACTGCTTCCTCCATAAATGCTTCAAAAAGAGGACCCGCAATTGCGCCGAGTTTAATGGTGGCAATCATTGTAAAATAACAATCGGGATGTTTAGGTAGAAAAATAAAAACGAAATCACCTTTTTTCACCCCTTGGTTTCTTAAAACGGTGGCGATATGATCCGTTTTTTCTTTAATCTCTGCGAATGTGTATGTCTCTTCATATGAACCATTCACATAATGCAACCCTATTTTGTTTCCATAACCGTCAACCACATGTTTATCAATACATTCATGAGCCATATTGACTAGACCTGATTGGCTCCAGCTAAACTGTTGTTTAACCTCATCCCATGAAATATTTTGACATGCCTCTTCATAGTTTGTTAAGTTGTAATCTCCTTCAATGGGGGCAAGCTGTTGCCGCTCTATCACTGTCATAATTCATTAGCTCCTTTATCTTTAGATTGCTTTCGAATGAGATAAATCTAATAATTGCAAAATCTCATCTTTTAGTGCAGCAAGATCTTTATCTCCTCTTGATCTTGGTTTTGATTTTTCAATTTTTATTTCTTGATATAATTCTCCCGGCTGTCCCCTAAGAATAATAATGCGATCGGCTAAATATAATGCTTCATCAATATCGTGCGTTACTAAGAGGATAGTTGATTGATAGGTTTGCCAGAGATTCAGTAATAAATCTTGTAATTGCATTTTTGTAAAAGCATCTAATGCACTAAACGGTTCATCTAAAAGTAATATTTCTGGTGAGGTAACGAGGGCTCTGGCAATGGCCACCCTTTGCGCCATCCCTCCAGATAAATCTTTCGGGTAATGGTTTTCAAACCCTTCTAGCCCAACGGCTTTAATATATTGCGCTATTTTACTTTGAACTTTTTTTTGTAGACCGAATCCGATATTGTCATAAACTTTTAACCAAGGCATCAATCTAGGTTCTTGGAAAATCATCCCGATTTTCTTATGAACATCATGGACAGTTTCGCCATCTATTACAACCTGGCCATCATATTGTTTATCCAAGCCGGATAATACACGTAAGAGCGTACTTTTACCGCAACCACTTGTTCCTAAGATTCCAATGACTTCACCTTTTTCTACCTTTAAGTCAATATTTTTGAATCCCGTTGTTCCATTTGAAAAAGTTCTAGACACTCGCTCAATTGATAACAATCTTACCACCTCCTACTTCTTGACGATCGTATCTTGCCAATGCAATGTTTTTGTCTCTAACCCTTTTAAAATGGCATCTGTTATTTTTCCTAATATGGCAAATAAGACGATACTAGAAATAATTAATTCCGGTGCATAAGTGTTTTGGCCATAAACAAGCAAGTAGCCAATACCTGTAGAAGCTCCCATTAATTCAGCTGCAACAACAAACATCCAACCAAGTCCCAATCCGCTTCTCAGCCCTACTAAAAAAGATGGCAAAGCTGCTGGTAAGATAATCTTACAAATTAATTGCCATGAGCTAAAATGATAGATTTTCCCCACTTCAATTAGTTTACGGTCAATTCCTTGAATGCCTGAAACGATATTTAGATAAACTGGGAAGAAAACACCGACAGCGATTAAAACCACCTTGGAAGGTTCCCCAATTCCCATCCAAAGAATAAATAATGGCACCCATGCCAATGAAGGTATGGAACGAAAAGCTTGGATCAGGGGATCTAATAAACTTTCAACTGTTGAAAAGTAGCCAACAGCGGCGCCGATAATTAAAGCTGCAGCAGTGCCAAATAAGAAACCAAGCACAAGGCGATATAATGTAATGCTCGTATGTGTCCATAAACTTCCATCTGTCGTCATTGTCATAAGTGATTGCAAAATGATTGATGGAGCCGGGAGTAAATGAGGAGGGAACACACCGATCCGACTCAAGTACTCCCATGCAAGAATAAGTAAGATTGGCACGATACTTCCAAGTAATACCCTTTGAATACTAGGGTTAATTTTTCTATGCTTCTCCTTACCCTCATTTACTTTGGGGATCGCTATGACTTCCTTCATATTCATTCTCCTTTACCAACCCTATTGAATGACCTCTGTTGAGAAATCTGGGTTTATTAATTCATCAACCACTTTACCTACGTCATCACTCTTAATAATGCCTTCTTCTTTTAAAACCTCACCAGCAGCATTTAATGCTTCTATTTGCACTTCACCAGGTATTGGTTCATTAAAGTCATTTCTCTCTAATTCTTTTTTCGCTACCTCTAGGGTGATTTGTGCTTCTTCTGCCAGTATCTCTGCCGCTTCTTCAGGATTTTCTAATACCCATGTACGAGCTTTTTCATAAAGCTCAATTACTTTTTTCACTTGTTCAGGATACTTCTCAGCAAATTCGCTTCTCACATTTAATGTGCCATAAGTGTTAAAATCGATATTTCGATAAATAAATTCTGTGTCTGCTTCAAGTTCTAATTTAGCCATATGTGGATCTAAACCAGCCCAAGCGTCTACTTGCCCTGTTGTTAATGCCGTTCCACCGTCAGCATGTTGCAAGTTAACGATTTCAACATCCGCTGATGTTAATCCGGCTTCATTTAATGAGCGCAGTAAAAAGATATATGGATCTGTTCCAATCGTTGCTGCTACTTTCTTTCCCTTCAAGTCTTCAACTGATTTGATAGCTGATTCTTTCGGTGCAACTAATGCCGTCCATTCTGGTTTTGAGTATATATAGACTGATTCAATTGGAGCACCATTTGCTTTTGCAATTAATGCCGCTGCACCTGCAGTTGAGCCAAAATCAACACTGCTACTATTAAGAAACTCAAGTGCCTTATTACTCCCTTGACTGAGGACAAACTCAACATCAATATCATCTTCGGCAAACGCTTCTTCTGCCCAGCCGAATTTCTTTAAAACTACACTTGTTGGAGAATAATAGGCATAGTCTAAAACAATTTTTTCTGGTTTTCCTTCGCCATTACTATCATCAGTGCTTGCCTCACTATCCCCGCAAGCACTAATGAATCCAATTGATAAAACGACAATTAAAAATACGAACCATTTTTTCATCGATGACTCTCCTCAATCTCGGTTTTAAATTTCACAAGCAAAGGTTACAATAGAACCTCTTAATCTCTGTGCCTCTTTATATGTGCAGCGATTTTGTACCACTTCAAGTCCGGCTTCTTTTGCTATTTCAACTGCTTTTGGTGAAATGACACCTTCTTGTAGCCAGAAAACTTTCGGTTGGATTTCTACTGCCTCTTTCGCCACTTCTATCGCAGCTTCAGGGCTTCTAAATACTTGCACAATATCAATGGTAAAAGGAATGGATTTTAAATTTGGATATGCCTGTTCACCTAATACTTCTGTTTCTCTTGGATTAACTGGCACGATTTGATAACCTAATCTTTGCATTTTTCTTGCTAAACGGTAACTTGGTCTAGCAGGATTTCCACTTAATCCAACAACAGCTATCCTTTTTGCTCTTTGCAGTTCTTTGCCATCCACATCTTCTTTTAATGAGGATGATTGTAATGCCCATCGAATAACACCTTCATCATTTACTGCTGTTTCTCCTTTTTGTTCTCCCTTCGAAGAAATACCAGTCGCTTCATAGAAGGCTTGATCTAAGTCATTGGTTAAATCTCTAACCGATTCAATCCCAACTGATAAACGTATGAGTTCCTCACTTACACCGCTTTTAATTAAATCTTCTGCACTTAACTGTTGATGTGTGGTTGAAGCCGGATGAATAATGAGTGACTTCGCATCACCTACATTGGCTACATGAGACCACAATGCAATTGTATCTATCACTTTTTTACCTGCATCTCGGCCACCTTTAATACCGAAGTTCACAATGGAACCGAAGCCAGTGTTTAAATATTTCTTCGCGAGTTCATGCGCTGGATGCTCTGCTAAACCTGGATATGCGACCCAATCGACAGCTGGATGAGCGTTTAAGAAATGGGCTATCTTCGCTGCATTTTCCGTATGTTTCTCTATACGTAAATGGAGTGTTTCCAATCCTTGGAGTAAAAGAAATGCACTATGTGGGCTTAATGATGACCCAAAATCGCGCAGCAACTGAACACGAAGTTTTGTACTGAAAGCGAGTGTACCAAACTCATTCGCATAAACAATACCGTTATAACTTGGATCTGGCTGAGTAAAACCAGGAAACTTATCATGATTCCAATTAAATCGTCCGCCATCAACTACAAGTCCGCCAATTGTTGTTCCATGACCACCAATCCATTTTGTTGCCGAATGAATGACAATATCTGCTCCCCATTGGATTGGTTTGCAAAGATAAGGTGAAGCGAAAGTATTATCAATAATAAGAGGAATATCATTATCATGAGCAATATTTGCAACTGCCTCTACATCTAGGACATGAAGACTTGGGTTCCCAATAATCTCTCCATATAAAGCCTTAGTTTTTGGCGTAATCGCTTTACGGTAATTCTCAGGGTCAGATCCATCAACAAAATGAACTTTAATCCCATATTTCGGAAGTGTTATGGCAAAAAGATTATATGTTCCACCATAAAGGTTCGACGCTGCAACAATCTCATCACCCGCTTGGGCAATATTCATAATTGAAAGAGCTATAGCTGCCATTCCAGATGAAGTCGCTACTGCCGCTACCCCATCTTCTAATAAAGCAATACGTTTTTCTAATACATCTACCGTTGGATTACCGATTCGTGAATAGATATTTCCCGTCTCATCTAATGAAAATAGGCTTTGCGCATGGTCTGTATTATGAAAAACATATGAACTTGTTTGATAAATAGGAACTGCACGAGATCCCGTTGTCGGGTCTGGTGATTGACCTCCATGTAATAAAATCGTCTCATCATCATAAGTGTTAAATTGATTCGTCATTATATACTCTCCTCTACTTTTTAGTCGGATGATTAAAATAAATAACCCCCTCTTCATAAGAAGAGGGGGTTGCCTCATCTTATCTTCCAGACATTTACTGCCTGCAGGATTTAGCACCTTTTCAAGCAATTGCTTGAAGGTTGCCGGACTTCATAGGGCCTGATCCCTCCGTCACTCTCGATAAGAAATATTTTATTTTTTAAAGCGTTAATACTTTAATTACAAATAGAATTATATCCAAAAAATGATTTGTCGTCAATATGAAATCTGAATATATTTTATATTCCAATAAAATATTAGCTCTATCACATAAAAAGCCCTTCTACCTAGAAGAGGCAGAAGGGCTTTGAATTAACGAGCTCACCTTCTCCTTATCTTTGGATAATATCCTCTGAAATTAGCACCATACAAAAGATTGCTGGTTGCCGAGGCTTCTCTGGGTCAGTCCCTCCGCCTCTCTGGATAAGAAGTTCATATTTATTTGTTTAACATCATATACCCTTTTATAGGGAATCGTCAATAACATTTTGAAAATTTATTTATTTTCATCCTGGATAAGCGTCAAAAAGTGATACAGTATCTTAGCTGTTAACCCCCATATCACATGACCTTTATAAGTATAAAAAATTTCTTGCATCCTCCGCGTTTGCCATTTATATTTTTCCCCATTAGGAATGAGATGATAGGGAAAGCTACTATTAGGCTCTGGCTTCATCTCAATATAATGAATAGATGGTCCCTCTTTCAAAAAATAAGCAAGTGGTACTGTGAAAATTTGATCCACTTCCTCTGGATTTAGCTTAAGATCACTGATGCTCTCTATTGTGCCTACAAACGGATAAATCACTGTATCATAAGGTGTCACTACATAATCAAGTTCTGAAAAAACAGAGACTTCTCCAATTGGGATACCTAACTCTTCACTGGTCTCCCTTTTTGCCGTCTCTATTAAATCCACATCGTCTTGATCCATTTTCCCCCCAGGAAAGCAAATTTCCCCTGGCTGTCTTCTCATAGATAAAGACCGTACTTCAAACAAAATATGTATTTCTCCATCTTTTTCTATTAGGGGAAGAAGAACAGCGAATTTAACCAATCTGGAGCTACCCAATATATCTGATTGACGATGCTGTATCTCTGATCTTATTTCTTCCAAATCCATGTTAATTACCTCCAAACCACACGACTTAAATCTTTATTTCACTTTCTGCAATCTATCAATCATCCCCATTGTGCAGACATTTAAATCTAAGCCTATTAGCTTCTTATCCTCTGCACTAAGTTCAACATCGTGCGCTGTTAATAAATAATGTTTTACTTGTTCCAACAATTCCGATTGTATGGCTTCTTGCATTTTTATTATGTCATTTCCTTGGAGAAAAACGTCATCTGCAACTGAAGTAAATATAGGTAACCAATAACGAATTTGAGTAAAAACATCCTTTGGTTCAGGGCCCTCACCATAATGCCCAAAAAAGATATGTTGTGGTTGAAGTGATTCGATTTTTTCAACAGAAGATAACATCGCCTCTGGATCAAATTGATTAGGAGAAGTCGATGGCAGAACTAATGGATAACCTTTTCTTGCTATGTTAGGATAAAATACGCCAATTGTATCGCCAGTAAAGAAGCCATTACTTTTCGAATCATGGATTGAAAAGTGGTGCTTTGCATGGCCAGGGGTATCATAGAAAGTTAACAAACGCCCACCGATATCCAATGATTGTCCCTCTTCCATCGCGACTAATCTCTTCTCATCAATTGGCACAATCGGATTAAATAGTTGATCAAAATCATCGCCATATACCATTCTAGCACCAGCAATTAATTTACTAGGGTCAGCTAAATGCCGTTTACCTCTTGGATGAACATATACTTTTGCTTCTGGACATTGTTCTAAGAACAAACCAGTTCCCCCAGCATGGTCTAAATGTACATGAGTGACAATAATATGCTTGATGTCTTCAAGGTTAATGTTCAATTCCTGCATTCCTTCTATAAGATGGGGAATCGAAGGACTAGCACTTGTTTCAATCACTGTTAATTCTTCAGCACCTAATATATACGCCCCCGTACGCTCAGGTGTTTGTAAATCCATTAAATCAATCAATTGAATATCATTACCTAAATCTTGAATTTTGTGCAAAGGAAACCCCTCCATATTACTCTTTATGAAAATTATGACATAAGTAGATGAAGAGAGCTACTTAAAAGAATTACAGATAAAAGTGCTCAAATCTACATAGTGCTAAGTCAGTTGAGCAAAAAAAAACACAGCATCAATCGCTGTGATATAACTAAAAAGCTCGATTGCTTTGTTCTCATCATTTTTCAAAACCTGCCTCCGAAACGCTCGTAAGTAAGCTATTACACTTCAGAACTTAGTTGCGAACCTTTCAAAACAGGCTCTCATTAAGCCAACTTTTCCTTCTGTTCTTGTTCTTTAAAAAAGCCTTTCATCGCATGGAATACATCAGCCTTCTGCTTTAAAATATAATAACGGAACAAATCATTTTTTATATTTTTGTATGCTGACATTAAAGTGGAATGGCGGTTATATTGATTCACTTCCCCGTAGCCAAACATACTTGATACTTTCATTAACTCTTCAACAAGTTTTACACATCTTGCATTATCTGAAGTTAAATTATCCCCATCTGAGAAATGGAATGGATATATATTATATCTGACTGGGTTATACTTTTGATCAATTAACTCCAATGCTTTACGATAAGCAGACGAACAGATTGTGCCGCCACTTTCTCCTTTAGAAAAGAAATCTTCTTCTGATACTACCTTTGCTTCTGTATGATGCGCAATAAATTCAATTTCTACCGTTTCATATTTCGTTCGTAAAAACCGAGTCATCCAAAAGAAGAAACTTCTCGCCATATATTTCTCCCAGATACCCATCGATCCACTTGTATCCATCATTGCTAGCACAACTGCTTTCGATTCAGGCTTCACGACTTCATTCCAAGTCTTGAACTTTAAGTCTTCTTGATAAATGGGGTGAAAAGCTGATTTCCCGTGCATCGCATTTCGCTTAAAAGCTGACATCATTGTTCTCTTTTTATCTATATTCCCCATAAGACCAGTTTTGCGAATATCATTAAATTCAATATTCTCAACGACAATTTGATCTTGTTCCTTTTTCTTTAAGTTCGGTAGCTCCAATTGTTTAAATAACGCTTCCTCAATTTCCATTAAAGAGACTTCTGCTTCAAAGTAATCCTCACCCGCTTGATCCCCTGCACCTTGCCCTTTACCTTGCCCTTTCTGACCTGACCCATCTCTCGCTACTACATCACCAACTTGACTATCGCCATCACCTTGACCGACATGCTTATTCTTATCATAATTGTAGCGAATTTTATATTCATCTAAGGAACGAATCGGTATTTTAACGACATCACGACCATTGGACATGACAATGTTTTCTTCTGTAATCAGGTCAGGTAAATTGTTTCTGATGGCATCCTGTACTTTTTCTTGATGGCGTTGTTGATCATCATGCCCTTTACGATGGAGGGACCAATCTTCCTGTGACACGACAAACTGATGGTTTTGATTTTTTTCGGTCATTCTCATTTGCCCTCCTTTTTTGTTTATAAAAAACTTTAAGGATTTTACGGAATTCATTCACATATCCCACCCAAAAACATACAATATGACGAGTGTCCATTGCTAACCTGAAAATATTTACTTATAGCTAGGTTCAAAAAATGTTGATTACTCTATCCTATGCTTTAAAACAGAATTATTTACATATTATTTAGACAATTATTAAAGTTGGGCGATTACTATCTATCATCCATCGTTCAACTAATACAAAATTGAATATAATGAAAAAAGCAATGGGGTCCATTGCTTTTTTCATTGTTTGTAGCTTTTATGATTTTCGCTTACCGACTTCCTGTTTAGGGTCAGGTGTTTTTTGCATTTCTTTCAATTCTTCTTTCGATTTCATTTGTTCCATTTCTTTTCCAAGAGTTTCTATTTCTTCTTCATTGCTTGCCATTGAGCTATTTTCCGGTACTTTTTCTTCTTTTGACATATTCGTCACCTCTATTGTTTAAATACCCTATTTCTGTCTTTTTTAAACAATAGACTGGACGGTTTACCTATTTAATAGACTACCCACATAACGAAGTAAATCATTTGCAGATGTGGAATTATAGCCATGTTCATCAATAAGACGTGCGACTACTTCATTAATCTTCTTCAATTGTTGTTCATCCGGTGTTTTTGAAGAAGTTGTAATTTTGACGACATCCTTTAAGTCAGCAAATAATTTCTTTTGAATAGCTTCACGCAGGCGATCATGCGAATTATAATCAAATCGTTTACCTTTTCTAGCATAAGCACTAATACGAATGAGAATTTCTTCACGAAATGCTTTTTTAGCATTTTCTGAAATCCCGATTTGCTCCTCAATCGAGCGCATTAGTTTTTCATCTGGATTGATTTCTTCTCCAGTAAGTGGGTCTCTTAGTTTAGCCTTATTGCAATAAGCCTCAACATTATCAAGGTAATTCTCCATTAATGTTTTCGCTGATTCTTCATAAGAGTAAACAAATGCCTTTTGCACTTCTTTCTTCGCAATTTCATCGTATTCTTTTCGAGCAAGTGAAATAAAGTTCAAATATCGTTCTTTCAGTTCAGCAGTAATGGATGGATGTTGATCTAATCCCTCTTTTAATGACCTTAATACATCTAAGGCATTAATCGACGTCATCTCTTTACGAATGATGGTAGAGGAAATGCGATTGATTACGTAACGGGGGTCGATGCCACTCATTCCCTCATCTGCATGTTCTTTTTTCATTTCTTCTACGTCTGCACGATTAAAACCTTCTACACTTTCACCATCGTATAAACGCATCTTCTTAACTAAGTCAATATCGCCTTTTTTCGGATCCTTCATTCTTGTTAATATTGTAAACATAGCAGCAACTTTTAATGTATGGGGAGCAATATGAACATCTGACACATCACTTTCAAAAATCATTTTCTCATAAATTTTCTCTTCCTCGGTTACCTTCAAATTATATGGAATTGGCATCACAATAATCCGTGAATGCAGTGCCTCATTTTTCTTATTACTTATAAACGAACGATATTCCGTTTCATTTGTATGAGCAACAATCAATTCATCCGCTGATATTAAGGCAAACCGGCCTGCTTTGAAGTTCCCTTCTTGCGTTAATGATAGGAGATGCCATAGAAATTTTTCATCGCATTTAAGCATTTCTTGGAATTCCATCATACCCCGATTGGCCTTATTCAGTTCCCCATCAAATCGATAAGCTCTTGGATCAGACTCGGAACCATATTCGGCAATTGTGGAGAAGTCTATACTTCCTGTTAAATCAGCAATGTCTTGAGATTTAGGGTCAGAGGGGCTAAATGTACCAATCCCTACCCGCTTATCTTCTGAAAACATCACTCTTTCGACTATTACATCTTCAATTTTTCCATTATATTCTTGTTCAAGCCTCATCATATTGAGTGGTGATAAGTTTCCTTCAATTCTAATTCCATATTCATCTAAAAAGTCTTTGCGCAAATGATGTGGGATAAGATGAAGTGGGTCCTCATGCATTGGACAGCCTTTAATGGCATATACCGCTCCTTTATCTGTTAATGAATAGGCTTCTAACCCTCTCTTTAACATCGTCACAAGGGTTGATTTCCCGCCGCTTACCGGCCCCATTAATAATAATATCCGCTTTCTCACATCTAATCTTTTCGCCGACGGATGAAAATATTCTTCGACAAGTCGTTCTAATGACTCTTCTAGGCCAAATAATTGATTGCTAAAGAATTCATATGTTTTCTGCCCTTTCACATCATTAACACCAGCGTCTTTGATCATATTATAAACCCGTGAATGTGCGGACTGGGCAACCCATGGCTTTTCTTTTATGATTTCTAAGTACTCTCCAAAAGTCCCTTCCCATTTCAACTTTTCCTCTTCTCGTCTATACAACTCCACTTTTTTTAGAATATCCATATGGACCTCCCCCTGTCACATTATCAGAGACGATTATTACAATCTATGCTTGAAGAAAAACAAACATGCTTACCGAAAACAAATGACAAAAAATTTAGTCGGTTAAAGGGCTTTTACAAATAAAAACAACATTAGATTATCCATCCCCCAAGATCTGTAAAAAGTGGGTCTTGAATAACGCTAATATCTAATACACATTCCTATGCAGAACTGTCCAATAATATCCATGATTTGCATTCACTATTTAAATTTATTAGGATATAATAAAGTTATATGTTGTGTTTCTATTTTTAGGAAAAAGGAGGCCATACATAATGGGTACAGTCCTAATTTTAGGTGTGATGGTGGCATTTTTAGTTTCAATTTTCACAGCGGGCTATGATGATAAGCCTGGTAAGCACATTAAATAATATGCGCTAACACAAAAAAAACTGCGAGAGTCTAACTCCCGCAGTTTTTTTATCGTTTATCTAAACCTTTTTCTTGAACAAATTGCTTCATGTACATTCTCTTTTTACGCTCAAACATACCAGCAATCTGACTTGTCCAAGTATCATCACGCTTACCTGCTGTTCGCTCTTTATAGTAAGCAGAAATCACCTCATTATATGCTTGTAATTCTTGAATATATATGTCCTTGTCCTGTTCATATTCATTTTCATGATAAATATGGTTCATTGGTAGACGCGGCTTTTGCGCATTCCTTTTCGCTGGGTACCCAACTGCTAGTCCGAATAATGGTATCACATGATCAGGTGTTTTTAATACTTCGCTTACTTCTTGAAGTTGATTCCGTAAGCCACCAACATAACAAATGCCAAGACCCATGGATTCAGCTGCTAAGCTTGCGTTTTCGGCTGCTAAAGCTGCATCGATTAAAGCCACCATAAATTTTTCCGTACTTTCAATGGACTCAGTTAAATCTATCCCTTCTAGTTCTGCAATGACTTCATGACGATGAAGATCTGCGCAAAACACAAAGAAATGCCCACTGTCTGCAACAAACCCTTGGTTTCCTGC
Organism: Cytobacillus sp. FSL R5-0569; assembly: GCF_038007265.1. Taxonomy (NCBI): domain Bacteria; kingdom Bacillati; phylum Bacillota; class Bacilli; order Caryophanales; family Bacillaceae; genus Cytobacillus; species Cytobacillus sp. FSL R5-0569. Next base: position 1,398,484 of record NZ_JBBOWW010000001.1, on the reverse strand, counting down.
CAATTCGGCCAACTTTTCCTTCTTCTGTTGGTCGGAAACACCTATAATAGAATACGCTTGTACAAAACTTGAAGTAGAAGCAGACTGAGCGGCTGTCACAATCTCCTTAATTTGCTCTTTCGTTAAACGTTTATCCTCAAAATGGCGTACTGAACGATGGTCTTTCATCAATTGAATCATTTCATTCATCATCTCATCTCCCCTATGTAAAAAAATTAGTATATAAAAAGAAGATCTTGCCAAATGTAAGAGCAGACCTTCTTATTCACGCTAGCTCATTCGTGGATATCCTTGCTGACGCAGGGCTTCATAAATCAAAATAGCTGCTGTGTTTGATAAATTTAGTGAGCGCATATGCTCATTCATAGGTATTCTTAAAGCGCGATCAAGATTCGCTTGAATAAATTCCTTTGGTAAGCCAGTTGTTTCTCTTCCAAAGATAAAGAAGTAATTTTTTGATTGATCACTATAATCAAAAGTAGTATGCGGTTGTTTCCCATGTTTTGTTAACAAGAAAAATTCGCCGTCTTTATTTTTCTCTAAAAATTCTTCTAACGAATCATAATAAACAATATCTACATACGTCCAATAATCTAAACCCGCTCTTTTTAACATCTTATCATCCGTTGAAAACCCTAATGGTCGAATTAAATGAAGCGTTGTATAAGTAGCTGCACAAGTACGAGCGATATTACCTGTATTGCTTGGAATTTCTGGTTGATATAAAACAACATTCACTGACACTAACTGTTCACCTCTATTATAATATCTCGCTCTTATTATACACTTCTTCAGCTCATTACGAAAGGTAAGTGCTAGGCATCATAAATCGTAAAGAATTTATATTTAATATTTTCAGTATAAGCGGTAGAGTCTTCATAATCCCAATAGCGTTTGCGACTATTAGTCGTATGGGCATTTACAAGCGGCATATTCTGTTCATCTTTAGCCGTCACAATCGTCGTATGGTCAAAACGACCATCTCCTTGAAAATCATAACAAATGACATCTCCTAGCAATAATTCCTCAGGACGCTCCACTTCTTTCGCTCGTAATCCAATTGTCGAGTTAGCTAAATGAATACGCATAGAATGAGCTACACTCCAACTATAGCTCCAATTTTTACTGCGCATCCACCACCCCGTTCCCCTAGCAGGAAATCCGCGCATCGGGGCTCCTCCTGCATGTAGACATTGAGAGATATAATTCGTACAATCGACATCAAATGCATGAAACTGTGGATTATGGCTATTCCACCATTTTTCTGCGTATTGTACCGCTTTTCTGCGGTCAAAATGAAATGGATAAGATGAACGCGAATCTTCCTCTAAGATATCAACCGTGTCTTGATCATAAAGAACCAACTTTTCTTTATCCTCAACGAGCGTTTCTTTATAAAACTCAGCCACTCGTTCTTCCACCTCTTCTTCAATATAAAAAGTCTTTCCTTGCTTAATTAAATATTGAAAATGCGCCTTATACGAAATATATTTACTATCTTCTTGAATGTGCGGCTCTCCTTTGATTTTTCCAATTGCCTTTGCCTTTACGATACTTGCTCCCCTTTTTTCTAAACTTCTTTTTTTATTTTTTATCTTCATACAAGTATGAATAGATTCTCTCTCATTGCTGACACATTGCCTGACTCTTTTTTCTAATAGTTCTTGCAATTGTTCTTTCATCGTATCACTCCCTCCATTAACATGCATATGTTCATAAGAGGGGTTTAACGATAAAAAAAGAGAAAGTAATCGCATTACTTTCTCACATACTACATAATAGGATTAAACATCTTTAAACCTTTTTCGATTTCTTGTTGGACTTCAGGATCCTCTTCTGTAGCTTGCATTGCTTGTAAAGCTTTTTCTGCCTCTTCGCCTCCAATTTTCCCTAATGCCCATGCTGCTGTTCCTCTAATTACTGGTCGTGGGTCTTTTTTCATTAACATGATTAAATCTCCCACAGCTGATTCATCCTTAAAATGAGCTAGAGCGATAATACTATTTCTCTGAATAGGTTTCCTCCCTCTCCACGAACCAGAAAGACGACCAAACTTCTCCTTAAACTCTCTATTGCTCATATGAAGTATCGGTTTTAACAAAGGTTTGACAATTTCTGAATCTGGCTCCATTTCTTCATGAAAATGAAAATCCTTGCCTTTATTTTCTGGACAAATCGTTTGACAAGTATCACAGCCATAAATTCGATTCCCTAATTCTTCGCGAAACTCATCGGGCATAAATCCTTTTGTTTGCGTAATAAAGGAAATACAACGTTGCGCATTTAGTTGCCCGCCTTGAACGAGTGCACCTGTAGGACAAGCATCAATACATTTCGTACAAGTCCCACACTTTGACTCTAGTGGCTCGTCCGGTTCAAAAGGAATATTTGTGATGGTTTCACCTAAATAGACGTAAGAGCCGAATTCAGGTGTAAAGATAGAACAATTCTTTCCACTCCACCCTATACCCGCTCGCTCAGCTACAGCACGGTCAGATAAAGCACCTGTATCGACCATTGATGTAAATCGGACATCAGGAACAAGCTCTTCCAAGTAGGCTTCTAACTTACTTAGACGATCCTTCAACACTAAATGATAGTCATCTCCCCAAGAAGCACGGCAAAAAATACCTCTTCTCTCACCCGGTTTACTCACTACGCGCTCTCTCATCTTTGTTGGATAAGCTAGGGCAATACTAATAATCGACATCGGTTGATCCATCAATAACGCAGGGTTGACTCTCTTTTCTATATCAGGCTCTTCAAAACCTGATTGGTATCCGAGCTCTTGTTGTTTCATTAATCTATTCCGCAAACCATCAAAAGTTGATGCAGTGGTAAATCCAATCTTATCTATTCCAATCGTCTTACTATAGCGAATGATTTCTTCTTTTAGTTCAGCTATATTCAAGGATTATTCACTCCTCCTCGGTTTTCCATGTGATTCATCTTCCCTCTCATGATAAACTAGTTATTATAAAATCAGGAGGTGTAAACATTGGTAATCAACATTTCAAAAGATTTAAAGACCTTATTCCCTCAATTCAAAATAGGCATCATTACATACAATCATATCACTATATCAGGTTCTCCCCAAATGGTAAAGGGCCGCTTACAACTCTTTCAAGAGTCATTATTTTTTGATCTTGAAGAAAAGAATATAACTGAATTTGCAGGGATAAAAGAATGGCGAAGTATTTTCAAACAAACAGGTAAAGACCCCAACAAATATCGTCATTCTGCTGAAGCAATGTATCGAAGAATTAAAAAACAGAACTACCTACAGAGCATCAACAGTGCCGCTGATATTAATAATTTTTTCTCATTAAAATACGAAGTCCCGATTGGCATATACGATTTAGATTGTATCAACGGAAATATTGATGTGAGAATCGGAGCTGATGGAGAAGTTTACGGAGGATTAAACGGACGTGATAATTCACTAAAAAACTTAATTATTTTAAGTGATTCACTTGGGCCATTTGGTAGTCCATTTGTAGATTCTACTAGAACAAATGTTAATGAACAGACAACCAATGCATTACAAGTCGTCTTTTTAAGACATTCAATTGAAACAGTTGAGGCACAAGCACTGCTCAACTCACTAAAAGATATGTTTATCCAAGTTCATGGAGGTAATGGTCAAGTTGAGGTAATAGTTTAAAAAAATAATATCCTATTTTTCTACAGCATTAAATTTGGCTATAGAAAAAATGCACCCCACTTGTTAGATTGTGTCTAACAAGCGGGGTGCATTTCACTCTTATTTTGTTCGATTTTTAAGTCTATTATTTCTTAGCCATTAAATATAGAAAATACGGCGCCCCAATAAATGATACAATTACTCCCGCTGGTATGCCAATCGTATCAAGTAAAACTCTGCCAACCGTATCTGCTGAAAGTAAAAGTAAGCCCCCAAACATTGCCGCAACAGGCAAAAACAACTGATGTCTAGGACCGACTAAGCTTCTTGCAATATGGGGTGCTAACAAACCGATAAATGCTATACCACCACTAACGGATACTGACGCAGCTGCCAAGGCCACGGAAGCCAATAACAGTATATACCTTTCCTTATTCGTTTTAACTCCAAGACCTACAGAAAGCTCTTCATTTAAAGCCATCGTATTTAGCGTATTTGATTTAAAGTAAATGAACGGGATTAATATTGCAAGCCAAGGAAGGAGAGCAAAGACAAATAACCAATCATCTCCCCATATTCTCCCTGCAGCCCAGTTGGCGAAGAAATCATACTCTTCTCTAGCCATTTTAGAAGCAAGAGTTAACAATGCACCATTTATAGCAGCAGCTAATCCTACACCAACTAAAAGCATTCTACCAGGTTGAATGCCCTCCCCTCTCTTGTAAGAGAGAAGGTAAATGAATATAGCGGTAATTAATCCTCCAATTAAAGCGAATAGTGGCAACAAATATAAATGATTGCCTGTACTATTTCCAAATAACAAAACAAAGAAAACGACAAACAAACCGGCACCTGAATTAATTCCTAGTATTCCCGGATCTGCTAACGGGTTCCTCGTAATGCTCTGTAAGATTGCCCCCGACAAAGCTAAACCCATGCCTGCGAGCACCGCAATCAGTATCCTCGGCAATCTAAAGGTAAATAAAATCAGGTTTTCCTTCGCCGTTCCATTACCAAGTAATGTTGGCAAAAGACGATCGGGACTTAAAGAGGCAAATCCTGTTGCTACACTAATTGTAAAGATAAGCAATAGTAACACAAACGTCGAGATAATGATAATAATTGAACGTTTAAAGTGGCGGGCACTAATCATATTAATGATCTCCCCTTTCTTGCAAGGTACAAGAAGAAAGGTAGGCCAAGTATTGCTACAATTGCTCCCATTGGTGTTTCAAAAGGAGGATTAACCATTCTTGCTGCCGTATCGGCTAAAACTAAAAACACACTACCTATTACGGCTGAACACGGAATAATCCATCTATAATCCGTACCGACTAAAAATCTCACGATATGAGGAATTAATAAACCAACAAAAGCAATCGCCCCAACAAGAGAAACCGCGGCACCTGCTAATATAAGAACAACCGTCATGAGCACAGCCTTAACAATAAAAGTTCTTTGCCCTAAGCCTTTAGCCACATCTTCTCCAAAGCTTAATACAGTCAAACTTCTTGAGAGCATGATGGCAATTATAATACCGAAAAGTACTGTAGGTGTAACAATTTGCAACTGTGCCCATGTTGTTCCTGAAACGCCACCAGCAGTCCAAAAGGCAATACTTTGTGATAATTTATTTATAAGTGCTATCCCTTCTCCAATCGATGAAAGAAATGCAGTAACTGCCGCACCAGCTAACGTTATTTTTAGTGGACTCATCCCACCTCTTTTCATTGCGCTAAATCCAAATACTAAGCAAGCAGCAATCCCTGCTCCAATAAATGAGAATAACATAATAATCATATAATTTGTATTGCCTACATACGAGAAGGCAATCGCTAGTCCTAAACTTGCACCTGCATTTAAACCTAGTAAACCCGGATCTGCTAAAGGGTTTTTTGTCATTCCTTGCATAATGGCACCACTAACAGCAAAAGCCGCGCCGACAACAGCAGCTCCTAGCTCACGAGGTAATCGTATACTTCTTATAATTTGGTGGTCTTCGTTTCCTTGTTCATAAGCAAATACAGCTTGCCAAACATCTGCAAATGAAATACTCGCTGCTCCAACCGAAATAGCCAAAACTAAGCTACCTACTAAAAGTAGGCAGCTTAGTGCTAGAATAATAGAAGCAATTGCAGGACGTGCATATATTTTCTTTTCCTTTGCTTCATTAAAAGTATTATTTTTCATTATATTACTTAGCCCCAAGTAAATTTTCAACGATAAATGTTAATTCTTCTTCCAATGAAATGGGATCATTGAAATAGAAAGAAGAAGAGTCAAATGTAAACACGCGGTCATTTTCCACTGCTGGGATGCCTTTCCAAACATCTGTTTCAGTAAAGGAATTATCGGCTCCTTGTCCATCTCCTAGGAAAATATAATCTCCAGCATATTTTGGTATGACTTCTGAAGATATAGCTAAGTACCCTGGTCCAAATACTTCTTCTTCTACCGCTTTAGGTGCTTTTAAACCAAGTGCTTGATAAATGATTTCTGTTCCGCGTCCCCAGTTCTCACCATACACATACATGTCTTTACCAAATGTCTCAAATACCATAATAGTCGCATCATCACCAATTGCCTCTTTTACTTTCTCACCTTCAGCAGCTGTCTTTTCTTTCCACTCTTCCACCCATGCTTGTGCTTCCTGCTCTTTTCCTAACACCTTACCTATTTCAAGGTGTTGATCTAAATAGCCATATTTTTCATAAGTTAATGTGACGGTTGGCGCGATTTCTTTGTATTTATCTAAATTTTCGTCAGTTGAATATGCAATAATTAAATCTGGTTCTAATTCTAATAATTTCTCTACATTATCTGCTGTAATGACTTCAGAATCTTTCAGTTTATCACCATAAAATTTGTTCGCTTTAGACCACTCATCTATTGCTACTGGCGTAATCCCTAATGATAGAACATTACCAGTGTAAGCCATAGATGCTACTCTTTCAGGATTAGCTGGTAACTCCATTTCTCCATTTTCTGATTTATATGTAAATGTTTCTTTTTCCGTTTCCTTACTGCCTTCACCTGACGATTCATTCCCACCATTTCCGCAAGCTGTTAAAACTAATAATAGAATAAAAAATAAAAATACCAATTGCTTTTTCAAGTTCTCCATCCACCTTTAAAATAATAATCATTCTCAATTATAGTCAAAAAAAGAAGCAAATCATTAAACGACTTGCTCTTGAACTACCATCCTACTATCAATTAAATCATAAGTTAAGCAGATTGGTTTTTGTGTACGTGGATCAATACCAATTTCTGCATCAATATTAAATACTTCTCTTAAAATCTGCTTATTCATAACTTCCTTCGCAGCACCATTTTTAATAATTTTGCCTGCTCTCATAGCAATTAAATAATCAGCAAACCTTGCTGCATGGTTTAAATCATGAATAACCATAACAATTGTTCTATTTTCTAACTGATTAAGCTCTTTTAACAGTTCTAATACTTCCAATTGATGACACATATCTAAATATGTAGTCGGCTCATCTAATAAGATTATATCAGTCTCTTGAGCCAAAGCCATCGCGATCCATACTCTTTGCCGCTGTCCACCAGACAAGGCATCTACTTCTCTATCTTTAAATTCTGCAATTCCTGTTACTTGGAGTGCCCAATCTATCACCTGGCGATCTTTTGCTGTTAATCTCCCCATACCCTTTTGATATGGAAATCTTCCATAAGATACTAGCTCTGAAACCGTTAAGCCTTCAGGAGCATCAGGAGATTGAGGAAGAATGGCCATTTTTTGTGCAATCGCTTTTGTCGATTCCTTACTGATTTGCTTACCATCAAGATATACAGACCCAGCTTTGGCTTGGATAATTCTTGCAATCGTCTTTAAGACAGTCGATTTACCACAACCATTCGGCCCAATAATAGCCGTAATCTCACCGTCTGGTATCATCATGTTTAAGTTCTTCACAATCTCTCTATCACCGTATGCAATTCTTAAGTCTTCAGTAAATAATCTAGACAAGGTCATTCACTCCATCCGAACATTTTAGATCATCATCATGTCATTGATAATGATTATCAACTTCAAAGAAAATTTTATCTAATAAAAGCTATCCTGTCAACCATCAATACGAAAAGTTTTCATTTCCACCATATTTCTTGTTAACCAACCTGTATTCTGCATATATTTTTTAAGGAGAATGCATTTCTCGTTACTGAAGCCTTTCATCCATTCTCTTCACTCATTATGCACTTCGTTAAGGTTAGTAAAAAACAACAAAACTAATCACTTCAACTAAAAAAACTGTAGACAATCTGCTAATAAATAGAGATTGTCTACAGTCCTTTACTTCCATATAAGCGGGTGAAGGGAATCGAACCCTCATCATCAGCTTGGAAGGCTGAGGTTTTACCACTAAACTACACCCGCAAATACCGGTGGTCGGGGTCGAACCGACACTCCGTGATGGAACACGATTTTGAGTCGTGCGCGTCTGCCAATTCCGCCACACCGGCAAATATTCTTTTATTTAATTATGGTGCCGAGGACCGGAATCGAACCGGTACGGTAGTCACCTACCGCAGGATTTTAAGTCCTGTGCGTCTGCCAGTTCCGCCACCCCGGCATGAGGTGTATAAAAATGAGTGAATATGTATTGGAGGCGGCAACCGGATTTGAACCGGTGGTGAAGGTTTTGCAGACCTCTGCCTTACCACTTGGCTATGCCGCCATCAATATAAATAACTACTTGGAGCGGAAGACGGGATTCGAACCCGCGACCCTCACCTTGGCAAGGTGATGTTCTACCACTGAACTACTTCCGCAGATCTGGCTGGGCTAGCAGGGTTCGAACCTGCGAATGACGGAATCAAAATCCGTTGCCTTACCACTTGGCTATAGCCCATTTGTATATTCTATGCATGAAAGCAAAAAATGTGAATTTAAAATAATGGGGCGGCTGATGGGAATCGAACCCACGAATGTCGGAACCACAATCCGATGCGTTAACCACTTCGCCACAACCGCCATAATTGGCAGGGGTAGTAGGAATCGAACCCACATCAAAGGTTTTGGAGACCTTCGTTTTACCATTAAACTATACCCCTAGATGGTGGAGGGGGGCAGATTCGAACTGCCGAACCCGAAGGAGCGGATTTACAGTCCGCCGCGTTTAGCCACTTCGCTACCCCTCCATAAAAAACAATGCCGGCCAGAGGACTTGAACCCCCAACCTACTGATTACAAGTCAGTTGCTCTACCAATTGAGCTAGGCCGGCAAATGGTGGCTCAGGACGGAATCGAACCGCCGACACAAGGATTTTCAGTCCTTTGCTCTACCGACTGAGCTACTGAGCCAAAACTTATACGTTTTGCAATACGTTTTACAATATGTTTTAAATTAATTTGTGTGAATTTATGTAGTGGCGGTCCGGACGGGACTCGAACCCGCGACCTCCTGCGTGACAGGCAGGCATTCTAACCAACTGAACTACCGGACCAAATTGCGGGGGCAGGATTTGAACCTGCGACCTTCGGGTTATGAGCCCGACGAGCTACCGGACTGCTCCACCCCGCGATAATATGAATGGTGGAGGATGACGGGATCGAACCGCCGACCCTCTGCTTGTAAGGCAGATGCTCTCCCAGCTGAGCTAATCCTCCAAAATGGTGACCCCTACGGGATTCGAACCCGTGTTACCGCCGTGAAAGGGCGGTGTCTTAACCGCTTGACCAAGGGGCCAATTTATATGTTTAATGGCGGAGAGCAAGGGATTTGAACCCTTGAGACGGCTATAAACCGCCTACACGATTTCCAATCGTGCTCCTTCGGCCAGCTCGGACAGCTCTCCATTGGCTCCGCAGGTAGGATTCGAACCTACGACCGTTCGGTTAACAGCCGAATGCTCTACCACTGAGCTACTGCGGAATAATTTAATAGTATGTATGCCCGGCAACTTCCTACTCTCACAAGGGGACAGCCCCTAACTACCATCGGCGCTTTAGAAGCTTAACTTCCGTGTTCGGTATGGGAACGGGTGTGACCTTCTCGCTATCGCCACCGGACTTTTTAAAGACATATATTATTATAACGTCTTTAATAAAATTTTCAAGAGAAATTTTAAATCATTCTCTGAAAACTAGGTAATGTTGAAGAAGATTGTTTTGAGTAATCGCCTGAATGCGTGCTGACGCGACTACTTACGTAGTGCTGTCTAGCTGCGGCGGCTTGAAGCCGCCCGCATTTCGTATTGTCCAGCTACAGCGCCTAGGTAGGCGCTTTCGCTTTTCGTTTTTGGTTAAGTCCTCGATCGATTAGTATTAGTCAGCTGCATGTGTCGCCACACTTCCACCTCTAACCTATCAACCTGATCATCTTTCAGGGATCTTACTAGCTTGCGCTATGGGAAATCTCATCTCGAGGGGGGCTTCATGCTTAGATGCTTTCAGCACTTATCCCTTCCGCACATAGCTACCCAGCGATGCCTTTGGCAAGACAACTGGTACACCAGCGGTGCGTCCATCCCGGTCCTCTCGTACTAAGGACAGCTCCTCTCAAATTTCCTGCGCCCACGACGGATAGGGACCGAACTGTCTCACGACGTTCTGAACCCAGCTCGCGTACCGCTTTAATGGGCGAACAGCCCAACCCTTGGGACCGACTACAGCCCCAGGATGCGATGAGCCGACATCGAGGTGCCAAACCTCCCCGTCGATGTGGACTCTTGGGGGAGATAAGCCTGTTATCCCCGGGGTAGCTTTTATCCGTTGAGCGATGGCCCTTCCATGCGGAACCACCGGATCACTAAGCCCGACTTTCGTCCCTGCTCGACTTGTAGGTCTCGCAGTCAAGCTCCCTTGTGCCTTTACACTCTACGAATGATTTCCAACCATTCTGAGGGAACCTTTGGGCGCCTCCGTTACTCTTTAGGAGGCGACCGCCCCAGTCAAACTGCCCACCTGACACTGTCTCCCATCCCGATAAGGGATGTGGGTTAGAATTTCAATACAGCCAGGGTAGTATCCCACCGACGCCTCCACCGAAGCTAGCGCTCCGGCTTCTAAGGCTCCTACCTATCCTGTACAAGCTGTACCAAAATTCAATATCAGGCTACAGTAAAGCTCCACGGGGTCTTTCCGTCCTGTCGCGGGTAACCTGCATCTTCACAGGTACTATAATTTCACCGAGTCTCTCGTTGAGACAGTGCCCAGATCGTTACGCCTTTCGTGCGGGTCGGAACTTACCCGACAAGGAATTTCGCTACCTTAGGACCGTTATAGTTACGGCCGCCGTTTACTGGGGCTTCGATTCAAAGCTTCGCGTGAGCTAACCTCTCCTCTTAACCTTCCAGCACCGGGCAGGCGTCAGCCCCTATACTTCGCCTTGCGGCTTCGCAGAGACCTGTGTTTTTGCTAAACAGTCGCCTGGGCCTATTCACTGCGGCTCATCAAGGCTTTAACACCCTAATGAGCACCCCTTCTCCCGAAGTTACGGGGTCATTTTGCCGAGTTCCTTAACGAGAGTTCTCTCGCTCACCTTAGGATTCTCTCCTCGCCTACCTGTGTCGGTTTGCGGTACGGGCACCTTATTCCTCGCTAGAGGCTTTTCTTGGCAGTGTGGAATCAAGAACTTCGGTACTAAATTTCCCTCGCTATCACAGCTCAAGGTATGTGACCATGGGATTTGCCTCATGGTCCCTCTAACTGCTTAGACGCACATCCAATAGTGCGCTTACCCTATCCTCCTGCGTCCCCCCATCACTCAAACAGAATACGGTGGTACAGGAATATCAACCTGTTGTCCATCGCCTACGCTTTTCAGCCTCGGCTTAGGTCCCGACTAACCCTGAGCGGACGAGCCTTCCTCAGGAAACCTTAGGCATTCGGTGGATGGGATTCTCACCCATCTTTCGCTACTCATACCGGCATTCTCACTTCTAAGCGCTCCACCAGTCCTTACGGTCTAGCTTCAACGCCCTTAGAACGCTCTCCTACCACTGAACATCAACGATGTTCAATCCACAGCTTCGGTGATACGTTTAGCCCCGGTACATTTTCGGCGCGGAGTCACTCGACCAGTGAGCTATTACGCACTCTTTAAATGGTGGCTGCTTCTAAGCCAACATCCTGGTTGTCTAAGCAACTCCACATCCTTTTCCACTTAACGTATACTTTGGGACCTTAGCTGGTGGTCTGGGCTGTTTCCCTCTTGACTACGGATCTTATCACTCGCAGTCTGACTCCCATGGATAAATCTTTGGCATTCGGAGTTTGTCTGAATTCGGTAACCCGATGAGGGCCCCTAGTCCAAACAGTGCTCTACCTCCAAGATTCTTACGCATGAGGCTAGCCCTAAAGCTATTTCGGAGAGAACCAGCTATCTCCAAGTTCGATTGGAATTTCTCCGCTACCCACACCTCATCCCCGCACTTTTCAACGTACGTGGGTTCGGGCCTCCATCCAGTGTTACCTGGACTTCACCCTGGACATGGGTAGATCACCTGGTTTCGGGTCTACGACCACATACTCATTCGCCCTATTCAGACTCGCTTTCGCTACGGCTCCGTCTGTCCAACTTAACCTCGCATGTAATCGTAACTCGCCGGTTCATTCTACAAAAGGCACGCTATCACCCATTAACGGGCTCTAACTACTTGTAGGCACACGGTTTCAGGATCTCTTTCACTCCCCTTCCGGGGTGCTTTTCACCTTTCCCTCACGGTACTGGTTCACTATCGGTCACTAGGGAGTATTTAGCCTTGGGAGATGGTCCTCCCTGCTTCCGACGGGATTTCTCGTGTCCCGCCGTACTCAGGATCCACTCTGGAGGGAACGAAGTTTCAACTACAGGGCTTTTACCTCCTATGGCGGGCCTTTCCAGACCTCTTCGTCTATCTCGTTCCTTTGTAACTCCGTATAGAATGTCCTACAACCCCAAGAGGCAAGCCTCTTGGTTTGGGCTAATCCCGTTTCGCTCGCCGCTACTCAGGGAATCGCGTTTGCTTTCTCTTCCTCCGGGTACTTAGATGTTTCAGTTCCCCGGGTCTGCCTTCCATACCCTATGTATTCAGGTATGGATCCTATCCCATAACGGATAGGGGGTTTCCCCATTCGGAAATCTCCGGATCAAAGCTTACTTACAGCTCCCCGAAGCATATCGGTGTTAGTCCCGTCCTTCATCGGCTCCTAGTGCCAAGGCATTCACCGTGCGCCCTTATTAACTTAACCATATGTTTGGGTTGCTTTCGCTTCCCTCACGGTTGTGTGTTTTTAAAAAAGTTTAGTATCTCTACTCTATTATATAGAGAGAAAATAACTAAGGTGGCGATTACTCGGTAATCTTCTTCATTACATTATCTAGTTTTCAAAGAACGATTGATGAATGGTAAGCTTTGGTATTCTCGTCAGCTTACGCTTCCTTGAATCCTTCGCTACTTTCACCTTATTTTGAGAGATTATACTCTCAAAACTGAACGAACAGTCTAACATCAAGTTAATTCCGTATATTCCTTAGAAAGGAGGTGATCCAGCCGCACCTTCCGATACGGCTACCTTGTTACGACTTCACCCCAATCATCTGTCCCACCTTAGGCGGCTGGCTCCAAAAGGTTACCCCACCGACTTCGGGTGTTACAAACTCTCGTGGTGTGACGGGCGGTGTGTACAAGGCCCGGGAACGTATTCACCGCGGCATGCTGATCCGCGATTACTAGCGATTCCGGCTTCATGTAGGCGAGTTGCAGCCTACAATCCGAACTGAGAATGGTTTTATGGGATTGGCTAAACCTCGCGGTCTTGCAGCCCTTTGTACCATCCATTGTAGCACGTGTGTAGCCCAGGTCATAAGGGGCATGATGATTTGACGTCATCCCCACCTTCCTCCGGTTTGTCACCGGCAGTCACCTTAGAGTGCCCAACTAAATGCTGGCAACTAAGATCAAGGGTTGCGCTCGTTGCGGGACTTAACCCAACATCTCACGACACGAGCTGACGACAACCATGCACCACCTGTCACTCTGTCCCCCGAAGGGGAAAGTCCTATCTCTAGGATTGTCAGAGGATGTCAAGACCTGGTAAGGTTCTTCGCGTTGCTTCGAATTAAACCACATGCTCCACCGCTTGTGCGGGCCCCCGTCAATTCCTTTGAGTTTCAACCTTGCGGTCGTACTCCCCAGGCGGAGTGCTTAATGCGTTTGCTGCAGCACTAAAGGGCGGAAACCCTCTAACACTTAGCACTCATCGTTTACGGCGTGGACTACCAGGGTATCTAATCCTGTTTGCTCCCCACGCTTTCGCGCCTCAGCGTCAGTTACAGACCAGAAAGTCGCCTTCGCCACTGGTGTTCCTCCAAATCTCTACGCATTTCACCGCTACACTTGGAATTCCACTTTCCTCTTCTGCACTCAAGTTCCCCAGTTTCCAATGACCCTCCACGGTTGAGCCGTGGGCTTTCACATCAGACTTAAGGAACCGCCTGCGCGCGCTTTACGCCCAATAATTCCGGACAACGCTTGCCACCTACGTATTACCGCGGCTGCTGGCACGTAGTTAGCCGTGGCTTTCTGGTTAGGTACCGTCAAGGTACCGGCAGTTACTCCGATACTTGTTCTTCCCTAACAACAGAGTTTTACGATCCGAAAACCTTCATCACTCACGCGGCGTTGCTCCGTCAGACTTTCGTCCATTGCGGAAGATTCCCTACTGCTGCCTCCCGTAGGAGTCTGGGCCGTGTCTCAGTCCCAGTGTGGCCGATCACCCTCTCAGGTCGGCTACGCATCGTCGCCTTGGTGAGCCGTTACCTCACCAACTAGCTAATGCGCCGCGGGCCCATCTGTAAGTGATAGCAGAACCATCTTTCAATCTAATTATATGTATAAATAGATATTATCCGGTATTAGCCCCGGTTTCCCGGAGTTATCCCAGTCTTACAGGCAGGTTGCCCACGTGTTACTCACCCGTCCGCCGCTAATCTTTGGGAGCAAGCTCCCTCAGATTCGCTCGACTTGCATGTATTAGGCACGCCGCCAGCGTTCGTCCTGAGCCAGGATCAAACTCTCCAATAAAGTGTTTGATTAGCTCATTTGCACCTATGGTGCTTTGTTGCTGATAAATCAGCTTTTTTAGAATTACGCTTGACGTTTTATGTTCGTTCAGTTTTCAAAGAACAATCTCTTTCGCTTTAGAAGCGACTTTCCAATAATAACACATCTATTATTATGGAGTCAATACTTTTTTAAATCATCCGTCGCGTTAGCTGTTTTTCATACAGTTATTAGCGACGGTTATTAATATATCATCATTTTTCTTCTAGGTCAACCACTTTTTGCTTTTTTAATATAATTTATTACAAACTGTAATATCGGTGTTTAATCCCTTTTCCTTTTGTTTCTTCACTAATCACTTTAATAAACCCTTTATCAATTAAGTATTCTAGTAGAATCACCAAATCCACTGAGTAGTGTCTCAGTTCTTTATGCTGGATGATTTCTTGAATTGTCCAAACTGATTGTTCTGCTAAAACTTCAAGTAAATGGCCAACTCCAGCCTTTGTTCGTGAATGAATTAAAAATTCACTAGCTAAAAATAATAGCTCTAACCTTTTCTCAAGCGGCTCATGACTTTGTACTAACTCTTCATAAAGTTTCATTATTTCTGGTTCCATATGGCGAATTTGATTCCACAATGTTACTTCTGGATGGAAACCATTTTCTATAATTGAAAGCCTTGCTAAATGATGCAAAGAATGAACAACATTATTATAAGCATCGAAATAATTCTGATTTTCAAACAAAGTTTTCCCATCTGTATATCTTCTTATCAGCTTAGCAAACTCTAGTCCCATTTTGAGCTTTCTGTCCTTGAAAGGGAATTCGTTTAATTTATCACGCAAGTTTCCTATATATTCATTGCGATCAAATAAAACCTTCCCACTATAAAGCCAGTCAAAAATCTTTCTATTACTCCCCATAAGTATCCATTGATCCAATTGTTGCTTCGTTATTATTTGCATTGAGGCTTTCTTATCTTCAAATGTGTAATGCTTCACAAAAATAGGCGTATCCGCATTTTCTACGATAATTAATAGTATTGCATCAAACGTATCTCTATTTGAAATTGTCTTTTCATTTCCCTCTACAATTAACACACCTAGTGTATTTAGTTGACTAGCTCTTTCTTGATAAATAGGACGGAGTATATCTTCCATCATAACGCCCCCATAATTTCGTATTAATATATATTAGTTCGACAATTCATCTAAATTTCCTTTGATAAACACCAACAAATAGTGACAATTTTTTTATTTTTTCTTACAATGATATGATATAGTTAGTGTTTAGGAGGGAACAAAATGGCAAAAAAATATTCGAGTAAAATAAATAAAATAAGAACCTTCGCTTTAAGCTTAATATTTGTTGGATTTATTGTCATGTACATAGGTATCTTTTTCAGAACTTCACCATTAATTATGTCTTTATGTATGCTGCTTGGTGTATTATTCATTATTGCTAGTACGGTTATTTACTTGTGGATTGGCATCCTTTCAACTAAAGCAATACAAGTTGTTTGCCCAAATTGTAACAAGCCAACCAAAATATTAGGACGGGTTGATATGTGCATGCATTGTCGTGAACCACTAACGCTCGATCGCTCACTAGAAGGAAAAGATTTTGACGAAAAATATAATCGAAAAGATACTTCATTAAAACAGTAGATTTTCACACGCCAAAAAGGATGTAAATCTTAAAACAAACAATATGTTTACTCATTTGTATAGAAAACTAAGCAAAAAAATACAGAGAAAAAGCTGGCAGCAGTACGCTGACAGCTTTAGACATTTTTTAATGCATTTCTTTTTTCTTTGAACACTCTGGACATTCCCCATAAACTTCCATTCTATGGTGACTTACTTTAAAGCCAGTCACATGTGCCGCTAATTGTTCAACTTCATCCAAACCAGGATAATGAAAATCAACAATTTTACCACAACCTTCACAAATGACGTGATAATGTTGTGTTGTTACAAAATCAAATCTGCTGGATGAATCTCCATAGGTTAGTTCTTTTACTAACCCAACCTCACGAAATACTCTTAAATTATTGTAAACTGTAGCCACACTCATATTTGGGAACGTTCCCTCTAATGCTTTGTATATGTCATCAGCTGTTGGGTGCGTCATTGAGTTTATTAAATATTCAAGTATCGCATGACGCTGTGGAGTAATGCGAACCCCTGTATCTTTTAACGTATCCAATGCTTCTTTAAGATGTGTTTGCGCCACCGTCATGCACCTCTCTTCTATTCATTCTTAAATTATAATCTTTATAAATAGTTTACTAATAATTATTGAAAGTTGTCAATAACCGCGTTTCAAGAAGTATGTTTTTCTTATTTTATCATATAGACTAAACTCATCTAATATTCCATCTTTAATAAACTTAACTTTGTTAATACCTTTGTATTTCTCATCCCACAAATCAACAGATCTAACCTGTCATCATAAAAAATTCCGGACTCATTTTAAAAGTCCGGAAAATATATTTGAGGAGGTATGCCCTAGTTTAATCATATTCAAACTAGCTTTACTTGCGTGGACAAAAGCCTTAAATTTTTTAAAATGGGCAAGTTATTATCATGTTATTTAAAAGCCTAACCTTTTCTATCCTGTAAGAAATGCAATGCATCCTCTACATGTCCTTTTACTTTCACTTTTCGCCACTCTTTTATTAGTCTGCCTTCCTCGTCAATCACAAATGTAGAGCGTTCAATCCCCATATATTCTTTACCAAAATTCTTTTTCAACTTCCAAACTCCGTAGCTTTCTGCAACTTCATGATTTTCATCTGCAAGCAAAAGAAATGGTAACCCATGTTTCTCAATAAATTTCTCATGACGTTTAATTGGGTCAGGACTGACACCAATAATGACCGTATTCACATCAGAAAAGTCATTATGCTTATCGCGGAAATCACATGCCTCAGTCGTACAACCAGGTGTCATATCCTTAGGATAAAAATATAATACGACATTTCTCCCGCGAAAATCTTCTAGATTAACAACTTCTCCATTACTTGCTTCTAATGTAAATGCGGGTGCTTTTTCTCCAAGTTCTATACTCATAAATCGCTCACTCCTTAACCACGTTTTTCTTAGACTATAAAAAACAAGAGTGAAATACAAGTAAACACCCTTCTTCTCATTGATCATTCTTATTATCAATATTAAAAACAACTCTTGCGACAAATGCTGTTGGAATGACATAACCTATCAACGCTTCAACCATCGCAACCATACGGCCTAAACCCACAGGGATAACATCTCCATAACCCAATGAAAAAAGAGTAACAGCACTAAAATAAAAACCTGATGCAAGACGATCTAAGAAATTAATACCTCCATAGCTTGTTTCATCTATTAGCACAACATGCCCATTTAAATCGAGAATAATATATATTAACCCAAAAGCAATTAAAATCGTAGCATATAGACAAATTAAATAAAAAAAGTTATCTAATGACACCCATCTTCCCTTCGTTCTTTTAGGGGTTAAGAGGCTTTGCATACTCATAAAAATACATAATGTAACAGTAAAAATAACGAAAAAAAATAGCAAGACTAACCTCACCTCTCTCGTGACGGTATTACCATTATACGTTCAACCTTTTGAGAGTATGACAAGTTGTCTTACTGACTATAGATATGAAAATATTTTGCTTTTAACATATCGATAGCTTACATGTTAAAATATAAAGGGAGATTATATTACTTAAGGAGGAATATTGATGCATTTTATCAATTCCGAACGACTACATAAAGAAGCTGTTGAACACATTGTCGGGGGCGTAAACAGCCCTTCTCGTTCTTATAAAGCGGTTGGTGGAGGATCACCTGTTGCAATGGAGAGAGGCCAAGGTGCTTACTTCTTTGATGTAGATGGGAATCAATATATTGATTATTTAGCAGCCTATGGACCCATTATTACAGGACATGCTCACCCTCATATAACGAAAGCCATTAAAGAAGCTGCCGAAAGAGGAGTACTATTTGGCACACCTACTCCGTATGAAGTAGACTTTGCTAAATTGCTAAAAGAGGCGATGCCTAATTTAGAAAAAGTAAGATTTGTGAATTCCGGTACTGAAGCTGTGATGACAACCATAAGGGTTGCAAGAGCGTATACAGGAAAAGATAAAATAATTAAATTTGCCGGCTGTTATCACGGACATTCAGATCTAGTACTAGTTGCAGCTGGTTCTGGTCCGTCAACCCTTGGTACACCTGATTCTGCCGGGGTACCTCAATCGATTGCAAAAGAAGTAATCACCGTTCCTTTTAATGACATTGATTCATTTAAACAAGCTATGGATAAATGGGGACATGAGATTGCAGGAGTTTTAGTAGAACCGATTGTAGGGAACTTCGGTATTGTCGAGCCCTTACCAGGGTTCTTGGAAGAGGTAAATGAGATAAGTCATGCACATGGTTCACTCGTTATATATGATGAAGTTATTACTGCTTTTCGTTTTCACTATGGAGGTGCACAGGATTTATTAGGTGTGCAACCAGACCTCACAGCATTAGGAAAAATCATTGGCGGCGGCTTACCCATTGGTGCCTACGGTGGAAAAAAAGAGATTATGGAGAGTGTTGCTCCACTAGGTCCCGCCTATCAAGCAGGAACAATGGCAGGAAACCCTGCATCAATCTTAGCTGGAATTGCTTGCTTAGAAGTATTAAAACAACCTGGGGTATATGAATACTTAGATAGATTAGGTGAAAAGCTTGAAGATGGCATCATGAATGCGGCCAAGCAGTTCAATATTTCCATATCAATTAATCGATTAAAAGGGGCATTAACTGTTTATTTTACTGATGAAAAAGTAATCAACTATGAACAAGCAGAAAATACGGACGGTGAGATGTTTGCTAAGTTCTTCAAGCTTATGTTAAATAGAGGCATCAACCTAGCACCTTCCAAATATGAAGCATGGTTTCTTACAATTGCTCATACAGAAGAAGATATTGACGCTACCATTCAAGCAGTCCATGATACTTTCGAAGAATTAGCCAACCAATAAATAAAATATTCATTTTTTATACACAAAAAGAGAGCCAACTAGCTCTCTTTTTCTCTTGATATATACTATGAAAACGTTTACAAATATAGATTCCGCTATACATTTTTATACATTCTCAACCTTTTCCATATCCATAAAAATGTATAAATAATTGATTTCTGAAAATTCATGTGATATGATAATGAAAATATTCTGTATAATTCCTTCGTTACCGAAACACTTTAATGCGTTACCCAGTTAAATAACATTTCAATTAACTTCGCTAGAAATCTTAACAATCTAGCAACCTCAAAAACATTACTAAACTAGGAGGTGAACGGCTTAAGGCATTGCCTCAAAAAGCCGAATACTATGACTCAACAATGGACCCCTTCCCAATTCAAAAATTTTAATAATCAAGAACACGATGCATGTGGGATTGTTTCTTCATTAGAAAAAGAAAAAATTCCAACACGTGAAAATATTTTCAGTTGTATAGATGCATTAGTAACAATGAACCACCGTGCAGGATTTATTAATGGAGAAGGAGATGGCGTCGGGATTCATATCGATATCCCCCGTACACTCTGGAAAGAAAAACTTAAAAATGCTCAAATCGATTCAACAGTTGTTGACACACCCAATTTTGTCGTCGGTCATCTCTTTTTCACTCGTAATGAACAAAGTGAAACCTTCAAAACAGAAGTACGCCAACTTCTTGATGATAAAGGGTTTTCTTTAATTTTCGAATCAGATGAAGTGACAGATTCTTCTGCACTTGGCCCAATAGCGATTCAAGAGAACCCTGTTTTTTGGCAAATTGCATGTATGGTTGATAAAAATGAAACAGATCTGAATCAAGCGATATTAGAAGTTATTGTAGAAGCAGAAAAAAATGAATTTATTCACGTAGCATCCCTTAGTCAGTATCATGCTGTATATAAAGTAATGGGAGCTGGCGATATTTTACCTAAATACTACCATGACCTAGCAAACCCATTGGTAGCTTCGACTATGACTCTTGGCCATAATCGTTATTCGACTAATACACTCTCAAGCTTTTTTCGTGTGCAACCATTTGCCGTCTTAGGGCATAATGGTGAAATTAATACGATTGCAAAATTACGCGACGAAGCTAGAATGATTAATGTACCACTCGTTAGAGGAGGTAGTGATTCCCAAGATTTAAGCAGAACCATTGAAACACTCATTTGTAGAGATGGCTATTCATTATTTGAAGCGATGGACGTACTCTTCCCTCCAATCATTAACGAAATCAAGTCATACCCTCCTCATTTGCAAGATTTATATACTTATATAAGGGAAGCATGGGGACATTTCGCTCAAGGGCCTGCTGGAATTATCTCAAGATTCGGAGACGAAGCAGTATATAGTGTAGACTCCCTTGGATTAAGACCCCTTTGGATGTTAGAGACTGAAAGTTCTTATTTATTCTCATCTGAACCAGGGATTATTTCATCGAGTGAATATGTAAATGAACCAAAGCCCTTATCTCCTGGTGAAAAAGTTGGCTTCAAATGGAACGGTAATAAACTAGAAAAATATGAACATGAAAACTATCAGGAAGAAACATTTAATCGCTTCTCTTCTCGTGTAAATGTTAAAGATTATAAAAATCGTTTAAGTGCGCCAGTTTTGAATAAAGTAACTACAATGGCTTTCCCTACAAAAATTCATAATGGTCAATATAAAGCGTTTGGTTGGGAAAGAGACCATGTGAACTTAGTAGAACAAATGGCAGAAAAAGGCGCGGAACCTATCCGTTCACTTGGCCATGATGCTCCATTAGCTGCTTTAAATGGTGAGAGAACAAATATCGCTGATTTTATTAAAGAAAGTGTCGCAGTTGTTACGAACCCTGCCATCGATAGAGATAGAGAAACAGAACATTTCTCTACTAGAACAATTATCGGTAAAAGACCGTCGCTCTTTAATAATGAAGAATCAATAGATGTACTTGAATTACAAACACCATTATTAATAGAAGGAAAATTAGGATACGAGTGTGTTAAGGAAATCAATCAGCCTAGCTATGATCAAGTAACTGAATATTATCAAGCACAAAAGAAAATTGCCTATCTTTCTATCACTTTTTCAAAAGATGAAACGATTAAAGAGGCAATTTCACGCTTATCAAAAGAAGCGATTGAATCAGTTAAAGCTGGTAAAACACTTATTGTCTTGAATGATGCTAGTGCTCATCAAGAAGATTCCTACTGGATGGATCCACACTTAGTCGTATCTGCCATTGATCAAGCATTAGTAAAAGAAACAATAAGAAGAGACTGTTCTTTACTTTTACGTTCCGCTTCTATCAGGTCATTACATGATATTATTACAGCTTACGGTTTAGGTGCTGATTTAATTAGCCCATATTATATGTTTGTAACTGTTGCTAACGAAGAAATAACTCCTCTTGTTAACTTATATTCAGCTTTAACAAAAGGGTTGGAAAAGGTAATCTCTACAATCGGTATTCATGAACTAAGAGGATATGGTCGCTTATTCTCAACTATTGGCTTAAACGAAGAAATCGCTGAATATTTAAATATCATCAATTTCTTTGGTTCAGGTGAGCTTAAATACAATTTTGGTCACATGAAAGAAGATGCTTTATTAAGAGCTGAAGACTTTATTAACGAGAAAAACAGAATCGGGAAAACCTTCCATCTATTCCCGAGAATTTGGAAAGCAATTGGTGAAGTTGCATCCACAGGTGAATATGATGCTTACCGTGAAAAGATAAGCGAACAAGAAGCTCAGAACCCAACAACCATCCGTCACCTAACTGATTTTAAACAATCAGAAACCAAAATTTCACCAGAGGATGTTAATATTTCTGTTGGAGATCATAACTTACCATTCGTTATTTCTTCTATGTCATTTGGTTCTCAAAATGAAATTGCTTTTAGAGCCTATGCAGAAGGTGCAGAAAGACTAAATATGATTAGTTTAAATGGCGAAGGCGGAGAAATAAAAGATATGCTCGGGAAATACCCTCGTACAAGAGGTCAGCAAGTTGCCTCAGGACGATTTGGAGTAAACGCTGAGCTTCTTAACTCTTCTAACCTCCTTGAGATTAAAATCGGCCAAGGAGCAAAACCAGGTGAAGGTGGACATCTACCAGGCTCTAAAGTAACAGCTAAAATAGCTGAAGCTAGAAATGCAACAATTGGATCTGATTTAATTTCACCTTCAAATAATCATGATATTTATTCTATTGAAGATTTAGCACAAATGATTCATGAATTAAAAACAGCGAACGATAAGGCGAAAGTGTCAGTTAAAGTTCCTGTTGTGCCTAATATTGGAACAATTGCTGTAGGGATCGCTAAAGCTGGTGCGGATATTATCACTTTAAGTGGGTTTGATGGCGGTACAGGTGCAGCTAGAATCCACGCGCTCCAACATGTTGGATTACCAGTTGAAATTGGTGTTAAAGCGGCACACAACGCCTTACTAGAAGCTGGATTAAGAGATTATGTTGAGCTATGGGCAGACGGCGGCTTAAAAAGTGTTAGTGATGTTTTAAAAGTGATGTTACTTGGTGCAAATAGAGTCGGGTTTGGTACTTTATCAATGTTAGCCATTGGTTGTACAACTTGCCGTGGGTGTCATCTAGATACTTGTCATGTTGGAATTGCTACGCAAATTGATTCAGAGGCACAAGCAAAAGAACATGGGTTAAGAAGATTCGTTCCTCGTCAATTTGAATCTGCTGTCCAAGGTTTAGTTAACTTATTTTCTGCTTTCGGTAAAGAACTGCAAGCACTTGCGGGTAGCATCGGTATTCGCAATTTACAAGATGCCATTGGACGTACAGATTTACTTGAACAAATAAAAGGAAAAGAACAATTGAATTTAGACTACTTACTTCGTACATTAGAGATTTCACAGCTCACCAATAATGAACAACCTAAAGAAGTGAGTGAGGCACAATTACAAGTAGCTGTTGGTGCTGAATATCTAGACAAGAGTGTAGAAGAATTACACCAATCGCGTACCTTCTCTAATGTTACTTCAGAGCAAAGGGTGCTTGGTAGTCGTGTATCTTGTCACCGTGTAAGAGGACGCTTAGATGGATCATATAAAACCCTTCCTCCAGTTGACCTCAAATATAATGATGGGTCTATCCCTGGTAACGGATTAGGAGCCTATAACAGTTTCGGCATAAACATCGAAGTAGCAGGCGGTGCACAAGATGGTATTGGTAAAACTTCCTTCGGTGGTCAAATCTTAATTTTTAAATCGAAAGGTAAGAATGGACAGTATTATAATGGATCTGTTGGAAAAGGTTTTGGCTATGGTGCACAAGTGGGACTTCTCGTTGCCCAAGGAAACGCTGATGCAAGAGCTGGTATTCGTCTATCTGGAGCTGATATGATTATCGGTGGACAACTAACAAGTGCAATTCCAGAGAAGGAATTTGGGAAAATCGGTACAAATGCGAATATTAAGGGATTTGCGTTTGAATATATGACAAACGGTCGCGGCCTTGTATTAGGTGATCCGGGCCCATGGATTTGTGCAGGGATGACAGGTGGCGTCGTCTACTTAAGACATCAACCTGAAATGGGATTAACAAAAGCGGCAATTGAAAGAAGAATAGCTAAAGGTGCAAAAGTAAACGTAACCGAGCTTGACCAAAATGGACTAGATGATGTAAAAGAACTATTAGAAAAATATATCAATCTATTGATGGATCAAAACCAAGAAGAAGAAGCAATTGGTTTAAAAGCTCTTTTATCAGATTTAAGTAGTCACTTTTTGCAAGTTGTTCCAGTTAAAGAACAAGCCGATCCTTCTGTTTCAACTGAGTGATATAACATACATTTCTTTTGCTAAGAAATACTAATTTGATTTTGTTTTTCTGCTAAACTTGAGACACGAGGAATTCTAATGATGAATTTCTCGTGTTTCTTTATGAATTTATGTGACTCATTTCACTGGGAGTGCGGAAACAGATTCGGGCTTCAACATTATCGGTTATCCGTTTGTCTTTAAATGCCAATCTGAAGTTAATTGATATTTCGCCTCATTTCTAGCTAATTATTCTCTCTTGCTGGATTTTGATGCGATTCTCTGCTAGTCCAAACAAATTTCTCCCTCTTGCTTGCCTTTTGATGTATTTCTATTTTTTCATTTAGAATTAATCAACTTTAATTTTTTATTAATTTTAACGACTTTTCATATTTGTCTATTGAACTTATACTAATATCCATGTATAGTACATAATTGTTTAATAAAGAAAAAAAACGTATAAAGTAAGAGTGGGTGTTTATCATGACAGCCATACTAATGATTGAGCAGAAAGGATTATTTAAATATGAAGCTTGGCGCCCGCATTCTGAAAACGGGGATCGCAATCATACTATCTTTATTTTTAGCAGAACTTTTTCAACTCCCATCTCCTGTTTTTGCAGGGATTGCAGCTATTTTTGCACTGCAACCAACGATTTATCGTTCTTATTTATCTGTACTTGAACAAATTCAAGGAAATATAATCGGAGCAGTAATCGCGGTATTATTTGTACTATTATTTGGTCATGAAATTCTCATTATCGGTTTAGCAGCAATAGTGGTTATTACGATTAATTTAAAATTAAAACTTGATAACACTATTGGTTTATCACTCGTTACAATGGTAGCGATTATGGTCACACCAGGAGATACCTTTACTGAGTTTGCCATTCTTAGGTTCTCGACAGTTATCCTCGGGATATTTTCTGCATTTATTGTTAATCTGGTGTTTATTCCACCGAAATATGAGAAGAAGTTATATGTAAAGATTTCTAATCTAACCGAAGAAATTACAAAGTGGATTCGCTTAAATATAAGGCATGCCTCTGAACATCATTTATTAAAGAATGATATACGGACCATGCAAGAAGGATTAACAAAGATTGATACGCTTTTTTCTTTATATAAAGAAGAACGTAATTACTTTAAAAAGAAGAACCATTCCAAACCGAGAAAATTAGTCATTTACCGGCAAATGAATGCCGCGAATAAAAAAGCTCTAGATACTTTAACAAAGATGCATCGCTTTGAGAATGATTTAGCAGAAATGCCGGAAGATTTTCAACACCTTATCCAGCAACAATTGGATATTATTACTCATTATCATGAACATGCGGTATTAAAATTTATTGGGAAAGTTCGACCGGAAGTCGTTTTTGAAGAAGGCGATATTACTTTAAGCAGAAAGGAACTTTTCACGCTCTTTTTAGAACAACAACATCTCATTTCAGATGATGGGCAGGTAGAATTAGCTCATACTATGCATATTGTATCTGCAATGATGGATTATAATGAACAAGTGGAACGATTGAATTGCCTTATTAGTAGCTTTCAAAAGTTCCATAAAGAAGACTCTTCTTTAACATTAGATGAAGCCGTTGACGAACAATAATCAATAAGAGGCTACCGGATATAAAATCTCCGATAGCCTCTTTTCCTCTAAATTTTTCTAATTCTTCATCCTCGGATCTAAGGCATCTCTTAATCCATCCCCCATTAAGTTAAAGCCGAGAACTGTTAACATAATGGCTATGCCAGGGAATATCATTGTCCACGGTGCTTGGATAAGTAACACTCTTGCATCTGAAAGCATTTTACCCCATTCCGGATTCGGTGCCTCTGCTCCTAAACCTAAGAACCCTAGAGCTGCTGCTTCAATAATAGCCGTACCAATTGCCAGAGTTCCTTGAACGATAATAGGTGCCATACTATTGGGAAGTACATGCCTAAATAGAATTCGATTATTTTTCATCCCAACTGCCTTCGCGGCTACAATATACTCCTCTTGTTTAACACTTAAAACTTTTGAACGAATTAACCTCCCAAAATTAGGAATATTAATAACAGCTATCGCAATTAATGCATTCTGCAGTGATGGTCCTAAGACGGCCACAATAGCAATTGCCAAAAGAATACTTGGGAAAGCAAGCATTATATCAAAAATCCTAGAGATAATCGTATCGATCCATCTCCCGTAATACCCCGCAATAATCCCTAATAAAGAACCCACAACAGCCGAACCCATTACCGCTAAGAAACCAACCCATAACGATATTCTCGCCCCAAAAATCACTCGCGAAAAAATATCTCTCCCAAAATCATCAGTTCCAAACCAATGTTCCGCTGATGGGGCTTGAAGCCTATTTGCCATATTCTGCTCATTAATGCCCTGTGGCGCAATGAATGGTGCAAAAATCGCTAACAGTATAAAAAATACAACAATCCCTGTACCGACTAAGGCAATTTTGTTTTTCATGAAGCTTTGTAACGCCTCCACCCAAGGCGATTGTACTTTATCTTCATTATTTTTTGGCTGAATAGGTGGTTTATTATTTACTGACACTTCCACGTCTATTCCTCCCTTAACGATAATTAATTCGCGGATCGATTGCAGCGTACAATAAGTCTATGAATAAATTAATCATGACAAATATAAATGCAATCACTAATATTCCAGATTGAATGACAGGATAATCTCTCGCACTAATCGCATCGTAAATATATCTGCCCATACCCGGCCAACTAAATATCGTTTCGGTAAGAATCGCACCACCTAACAATAATCCTGTTTGCAAACCTATCACAGTAAGAACAGGAATCACTGCGTTTTTTAATGAATGCTTGTACACAACCCAAAACATTCTTATTCCTTTAGCTCTTGCTGTTCTAATATAGTCAGATTTCATTACCTCTAACATTGAAGATCTCGTTATTCTAGCAATGATGGCCATTGGAATTGTAGCTAAAGCAAACGCTGGCAATATTAAATGACGTAACACATCAACAAATTGATCAAACCTACCTTGAATCAATGTATCTATTAAATATATATTTGTTATAGATGTAACAGGGTTCCTTACCTCTTCCCTTCCAGATGTCGGTAACCAATCAAGCTGAATAGAGAAGAACCATTGTTCCATCAAACCTAACCAAAAAATAGGTATAGAAACACCGATCAGTGCTAAAATCATCGCTATGTAATCAAACCAAGAATGCTGAAACCATGCACTTATGATACCAGCATTAACCCCTATAAAAATGGCAATTAACATTGCGCAAAAGGATAACTCTAAAGTTGCTGCTAAGTATGGCCAAATTTCCTGATTTATCGCTGTATTGGTTTTGATTGATTCTCCCAAATCACCAGTCAATAAATCTCCCAAATATGTAAAGTACTGAATATACCACGGTTGATCTAACCCGAGCTGTTGCGTTAAGGCCTCTATCGCCTCTTCCGTAGCTAATTGCCCTAATATGATTTGAGCTGGATCACCGGGAATTGCACGAATCATTAGAAAAACAATCAGTGATAAACCTAATAGAACGGGTATTAATGCAATTAACCGCCTAACTGTGTAAGTAAACATCTTCTCACCTCTATTACTACATTATTATCAGATGAATAGAAAAGGGAGTGTGCCACTCCCTTTTTCTATCTCTATTGATTTATTGACTGACCTCCACATGTGAAAGCAAATCAGACCCTGTCGGATGTGGTAGGAAATTCTTAATATTAGATTTCCCAGCTAAAATAGGACGTGAATGTACAAGCGGAATCCATGGTGCATCTTCTTTTATAATTACTTGTGCTTGTTTGTATAACTCATCTCTTTTCGCTTGATCAGTAGTTGCTTGCGCTTCTAATAATAAATCATGTACTTCACTGTTTTTGTAGTAAGTGTAGTTATTTGAACCGATGGCATCTTCATCTAATAATACATACAAGAAGTTATCTGCATCACCATTATCACCTGTCCATCCAAGTAAGAATGAATCAGCTTCTCCATTATTAGCTTTTTCTAAATATGTTCCCCATTCATATGAAACAATCTTAGCTTTAACGCCAATTTCAGCAAAATCAGCTTGTAGGGCTTCAGCTATTTTTTGGCCGTCCGGCATATATGGTCTTGGAACTGGCATTGCCCATAATTCCATCTCAAATCCGTCTTCATATCCAGCTTCCTTAAGTAATTCTTTTGCTTTTTCTGGATCGTATGGATAGTCTTCAATTTCATCATTATAACCAGAGATTACCGGTGGCATTGGATTTACAGCTGGGTCCGCTGCGCCAGCATAGAATGCATCGATGATTTCTTCTTTATTCACCGCATGGTTAAGTGCTTGACGGACTAACTTTTCTTGTAAAGGACCTCTCGTATTCGTTAATCCAACATAAGCAACATTCATTGTCGGTCTCTCAAATGTTTGTAGGTCTGGATTATCTTCAATTTGTTGGACGTCGCTGAAATTCACACCATCAATTAAATCAACTTCTCCTGAAGCTAAAGCGTTTAGTCTTGCAGAGTTCTCAGGAATAGATCTGAAAATGACTGAGTCTAATTTTGGTAAACCTTCATCCCAATACTCTTCATTTTTTACGATTGTGATTCTGTCATTTCTTTTCCATTCTTGAAATTTAAATGGACCCGTTCCAACTGGGTTTTCAAGGAATTTATCACCATGCTCTTCAATGGCTGTTGGACTGGCGATACCAAATGGTGACATCGCTAAGTTTTTATAGAACGGTGCAATTGCTGTATTTAACTTGACTTCAACCGTATAATCATCAACTGCTGTTACACTATCAACCTTATCTCCAAATTGAGAATTGTAATAATAGAATTGTTCTTTATTCCCTGCCATCCAACGTTCGAAGTTGAATACGACAGCTTCCGCATTAAAATCTGTTCCATCATGGAACTTAACTCCTTCACGTAGTTTAAGTGTCTGAGTCAACCCATCTTCACTTGTTTCCCAATCTGTTGCTAGACCAGGATGAAGCTCCGTATCTTGCTCACCAAATTCAACAAGCGTTTCAAAAATATTTTTCGTTACTTTAAAAGCTTCACCTTCAGTTGTAATTGCTGGGTCAAGAGAAGTTGAATCTCCTCCTCGACCAAAGACAAGTGTTCCTCCAGTGCTCCCTTCATCTGCTTCTCCGCCTTCATCTCCATTATCACCTGACGCAGAACTATTACATCCAGCAAAAATAAGGGTACTAACCATTAATACAATAAGTAGCCAAAAACTTTTCTTTTTCTTCATTCTTCATTCTCTCCCTTCTAATTTGCAATCTCTTTCTCATATAAATGGCAAGCCACCATATGTCCATCTTCTATTTCCTGCAAAAGTGGTCGTTCTTGCTTACAAATCTCCATACATTTTGAACATCTCGTATGGAAAGCACAACCGTTTGGTGGATCAGCAGGGTTAGGGATATCTCCAGATAGCACTCCCTGAGTAACAGCTATTTCTGGATCAGGAATCGGAACGGAACTTAGAAGTGCTTCTGTATATGGATGAAGTGGCTTATCATACAATTGTTTAGCGGTTGTTAACTCAACCATTCTTCCTAAATACATAACTCCTACACGGTCGCTAATATGTTTGATCACCCCTAGGTCATGGGCGATAAATATATAGGTCAGACCGAATTCTTTTTGTAAATCTTCTAATAAATTCAATACTTGTGCCTGTATGGATACATCTAGAGCAGACACAGGTTCATCAGCAATAATTAATTTGGGTCTGGTCATTAATGCGCGCGCAATTCCAATCCGTTGTCTTTGCCCCCCACTAAATTGATGGGGATAGCGTTTAGCATGGTAACCACTTAATCCAACAACTTCAAGCATTTCTCTTACCTGCTTCTTCCGTGTAGCTTTATCTCCAATCCCATGAACAATTAAAGGTTCTTCTAATATTTGTTCGACTGAGTGACGTGGATTGAGTGAAGCAAATGGATCTTGAAAGACCATTTGCATGTCTTTTCTCAATTTTCTCATCTCATAATCTGATAATTTCGTAATTTCTTTACCGTTAAATGAAATTTTCCCTTCGGTTGGCTCAATTAATCTCATCAACATCCGTCCAGTTGTTGACTTCCCACAACCCGATTCACCAACGATTCCTAATGTTTCTCCTTCATTAACAAAAAAACTAATATCATCTACTGCTTTTACATCCGCAACTTTGCGATTAAAAACGCCAGCAGTAATCGGAAAATATTTTTTTAGATTTTCTACTTCTAATATTGCTTTACTCATGAGACTTCCCTCCTCTTCTCATGTAGAAAGCATCTTACCGTATGCTCTTCACCATCTTCCATAAACAATACAGGGTCTTCCATTACGCAGCGTTCATGAGCAAATTCACATCTTTCAGCAAAACGGCAACCTTTTGTAATTGAGCCTGGTTTCGGTACATTGCCTGGAATAGAATATAATCTGGAATGCTCTCCCCTAATATCTGGAACCGACTTTAATAACCCCTGTGTATAAGGATGCTTTGGGTTTTTAAATAAATCTCCTACCTTTGCTTCTTCTACCACTTGTCCTGCGTACATTACAATGACACGCTCACACATTTGCGCCACTACGCCAAGGTCATGTGTAATCATCATAATAGAAGTTTGCAAAGTTTTATTTAGCTCTTTCATCAGACCAAGAATTTGCGATTGAATGGTTACATCCAAAGCAGTTGTTGGTTCATCAGCTATTAGTACTTCGGGATTACAGGACAGTGCCATGGCTATCATTACCCGCTGTCTCATTCCACCAGACAACTGATGCGGATACTCTTTCATTATCGCCTCTGCCCTTGGTAAGCCTACTAGTTTTAGCATTTTAAGTGCGATTTCATTTGCTTCTTTTTTTGTCTTTTTCATATGTATTTTGATGCCTTCTGTCATTTGTTCCCCTATTTTAAAAAGCGGATTGAGGCTAGTCATTGGCTCTTGAAAGATCATAGCAATTTCATTACCACGAATTTCTCTCATTCTCTTTTCATTAGCCCCTACTATATTCTCACCGTTAAGTAGTATTTCCCCGCCAATTATTTTCCCAGGTGGTTGCGGCACAAGCTTCATAATAGACAATGATGTTACGCTTTTACCACAACCTGATTCACCAACAATCCCTATTACCTCTCCTTTATGAATAGTAAAACTTACCTGATCGACGGCGGTTACTTCTCCGTCTTTAGTTACAAACGAAGTTTCTAGATTTCTTACCTCTAATACTGGAGATTGCGTCACTATGTCACCCCTTTATCAGTTTCTTCTACATTCTCCCTCCGTTTTTTAATATTTTATAAAATATGTAAGAATAAGTCTATTGTTTTTTCAGAAATATTTAAATATAATTATAATTCTTTAAAATTACGCTAGTTTATTATTTTTTTATAATATAATTCCGAATTTTCCAATTATTAATATAATAAAATAGCAATTTATATATTTTATAGAGTCGGGAGTCACAAGCCTTATCTGCATTTACATTCGAGTGTATCTTAGGAACTACCTGTTTTCAGATACTAACTCAAGCCAACAGAAACTAAAAAATCACATACATGTCTAAATTCTAAAAAGAATTTTACATGAATGTGATTTCGATAGCGTTACCATCTAATTACGATTCGAGTTGTTGTACTTGGAAAAGCTTATAATAATGACCCTGTCTCTCCATTAATTCCTCATGTGAGCCCGTCTCCACAATTTCACCATATTCAACAACAACAATGCGATCGGCATGTGTGATTGTAGATAATCTATGAGCGACGATAAACGTCGTTCGATCCGTTGCCAAATCATTTAATGCCTCTTGAATAAGATGTTCGCTTTCTAAGTCTAATGCTGAGGTCGCCTCATCTAATATAAGAATTGGAGGGTTTTTCAAGAAAATACGTGCAATAGCAATTCGTTGTTTTTGCCCACCGGAAAGCTTTACTCCTCGTTCTCCCACTTTCGTTTCATACCCTTCAGGCAAATCCATTATAAATCCATGTGCATTAGCTGCCTTAGCTGCTCTAATGACCTCTTCATCACTAGCATCAGGCTTTCCGAGTAATATATTTGCTTTTACTGATTCACTAAACAAAATATTATCTTGTAGTACCATACCAATATGATCTCGTAAACTTCTTACTTGGAAAGAACGAATATCTTCACCATCAAGTAATATTCGCCCACCTGAAACATCATAAAAGCGGGGAATTAAACTAACTAGTGAAGATTTCCCTCCACCACTCATTCCAACAAGTGCAATGGTTTCCCCTTGTTTCACATCTAAATTAATATCACGAAGAACAGCACCATCTTCATTATTATATTTAAAATGAACATCTTTGAACTCAATATGGCCAGCTACATTTCTACAAGGGATAGCATTTTCTTTATCATCAATATCATATTTTTCATCAACTAATTCAAACACACGGTCCATTGAAGCGATAGCTTGTGTCAATGTTGTCGATGAATTGACTAGCCTTCTAAGTGGATTATATAAACGGTCAATATAAGCTACAAATGCCATCATAACACCTAAAGTGATTTGTCCTTGTATTACTTGATATCCAGCAAAGGCAATTACTAGGAGTGGAGCAATATCAGTAATTGTATTCACGACTGCAAATGCTTTCGCATTCCACTTTGTATGATCAATAGCCTTTGATAAAAAGTTACTGTTATGCTTCGTGAAATTTCTTTGTTCATAATCTTCTGTGGCAAAACTTTTAATAACGGCCATTCCTTGAACTCTTTCGTGTAAATAACCTTGAACCTCAGCTAAAGCTTGTGATCGATCTCTTGTTAACCTTCGTAAATTTCCAAAGAAATACTTTACACTTAATGCATAAAACGGCATTAAAATAAGCGATACAATCGTCAATTTAACATCCATCGTAAACATAATTGCAACAGCTATAATAATGGTGGCCATATCCAGCCATAAATTCATCAGTCCTGTAACAACAAAATTCTTTGTTTGCTCTACATCATTTATGATTCTAGATATCACTTCACCTGATCGATTATTCGCATAAAATTTAAAGCTTAATTTCTGAATATGAGTAAAAAGTTTATCTCTAATATCAAATAAAATCTTGCTCGCTACCCATTGTGCGAAATATTGTCGATAATATTCTACTGGTGGCCTTACAATTATAAAAATAATCAACATCATACCCATGATCGTTAAAAGTTGTGTCATTTTTTCAGGTTGTGTAAGCGCATCATTTCCGACTATATCATCGATTACATATTTAATTAACAGCGGGATTAACAATGGTATTGCAAATTTCACAATACCAATTAGTATTGTTAAGAAAATCTGTAGGCGATACGGCTTAACAAAATGCATATATCTTTTAATTATGTTCAATTTTAGCCTGTCACCCTTTTTGTTCATTTATCTTTTAATCTATCCAGATTGTCATGATTCATTTCTTCTTCAAGCCTTCTAGATATTCATTATGTAAAGATAATACCATTTATTTTTCATGCCAAATAAAAACCTGTTGTTTATCATATCAACAGGCGCAAATAAAACATTTTATCTTCGGTAAGTTAAGTATCTTTCATACCAACCATCCACAAAATCCGGTGCAAAAGGACCTTTTCGTTGTCTGATTAAGAATATCAACTTGTCCACATTTGCCCACAAGATTTTATCAATCGGTGTGGGGTAACGCATTTCTTGCCGATGACGCTCATATTCATCTTCATCCAATAAATTAAACGTCATATCCGGAAAAACTTTAATATCTAAATCGTAATCAATATACTTAACCGCCTCTCCATCGTAAATAAAAGGAGAGCTTAAATTACAATAATAGTACACGCCATCTTCTCTCAGCATTCCGATAATATTAAACCAATATTGTGAGTGAAAATAACAGATTGCCGGTTCTCTCGTAATCCAAGTTCGACCATCTGATTCAGTAACCATTGTACGATCGTTTGCTCCAATAATTAAGTTTTGCGTACCTTTAAGGATTGTTGACTCTTCCCAGACGCGATGGATGTGCCCATTATGTTTATAACTATGAATTTGTACCGGTTCACCTTCTATGGGTACCGCCATTCTTTTCCCCTACTTTCCTTTCTGGAAGCTTTGGAACCTTTTATTAAAAAGGACATCCTCTCAAACTTATTACCTTCTATAATGCTTCCGATAAGTTGATTGATGATTAAAGGTAACAAAGTGCAGATCCTATTTTCTATTTATTATAACGTTAAAAAATGAATTTTAAAACAAAGACAGCTTAATTGTCGGTAGATTCAGCAGTAATTAGGTATGTAATGCTCATCCTATTGTATCATTCTTGCCTTTAACATATGTTTACTAAACGATAATCTTTGCATTTTTAATATTTTGTTTGCGAAACAATTTCACAACTTCATTCGTTTGCTGTTCGAATACAGCCACTATTTCATCTAATTCATCATTCATTTTTTGGATCTCACTGTGAATATCGCTTACAGCTGTTCTAGAGCGTAAACGAGAAAGTTCATTTTGAAGTTCATGACATCTCTCCACTTCACTTTGCAAATAAAGTAAATGATCCATTGTTTTCATTTGTTCTTCAACCAATGCTTGAAATTCATTCATAAAAATACACCAGCCTTTAAAGTCTTTTCTAAACTATTCTATCTTTTTTGTATCGATTCCTTTGCAGATTATTGTTGATGAGATAGAACTTTTGTCGAAATAAAAGAAGACTAAATATAAAAAAGCACCCCTTTTGAAAAAAAGGAGCGCCTTTTAATGAAGAACTATTGTTGATTTTGGTTGTTTTGGTTTTTCGCTTTTTGCTTATTAGCTTCAGCTTGTTGATTTTGTTGTCTTACTTCTTGAGCGTTTGTTTCACTCGCAAATTCTTGATTATATTGTTGTTGGTTTTGTTGTTGTTGATTTTGCTTTTTAGCCATCCTAATCACCTCCACGCTCATTAATTTAACCAGAGCGAGAGGAATTATCCATTTTTTTCGAAGTAATTATATTCCGAATATTACATCAAACCAATAATGAGATGCCACCATCCACTATTATCGTTTGTCCACGAATCATGCTAGCATCATCAGATACTAAAAACATGACCGAGTTGACCATATCATCAATAGAGACCATTCTACCTGCTGGCGTTTTTTCACTTGCTTCAGCTAATAACTCTTCTCTATTCGGAAAATGTTTTAATGCCTCTGTATCCACTGCTCCACCTGATACGGCATTTACACATATATTTTTCGGTGCTAATTCAACAGCTAAATATCTTGTTAAAGCCTCAACAGCAGCTTTAGAAACACCGACTACAGTATAATTTTCCAAGTAGCGAATAGAACCTAGTGAGCTAATGCTGACAATCTTTCCACCGCCATTTTTCTCCATTAACTTAGCTGCTTCTTTCGCACAAAATAACAACGCTTTACTATTAATATTCATTGTCCAATTCCAATGAGTTTCCTCTAGTTCCATGATAGGTCTTTGTACGCCTGATGCAGCATTACTAATGAAAACATCTAAACGGCCAAACGTTTCATCTATTTGCGCAAACATTGATTTTATTTTTTCATTATCGCCGACATTTGCTTTAATTGTTAATACTTTTCTTCCTAATGATTCGATCTCCCGAGCGACTTCTTCCGCTTGTGAACGACTACGAGCATAGTTTAAAACAATATCATAACCCTCTTGTGCAAGTCTCAATGCAGTAGCTCTGCCAATGCCTCTGCTACTTCCTGTAATTAGTGCAACTTTTCCTTCATTCATCTAAAAACTTGCTCCTTTCAATGTTCAATTCTTCCATCGTACCCATTTTATCTTGTTGTGTTATGATTGACAATCTCATTCATCCATTATCCCCTTATACTGCATGTACTGCTTGAACATTTTTTGATGGGAGACGGGAAATGGATATTTTTTTATGTCTTCTAAGGATACTAACTTTACATTTTCTGTTTCGGTTACTGAATGAATTTCCCCTTCATACAAATTGATATGCCATGTAAGATGCGTGAACACATGATCGATTTGACCAATACGCTGTTTAATTTTCAAATGCGTATCGTATGACTTAGATAATTGATTTTGGAGTTGCTGTTTATCTGAATCGATTTGAAGATGAATTTCTTCATTAGGAAACTCCCATAAATTAGCTAATAATCCTTTATTTGGCCTTTTGCGGATTAATAACTGCCCCTTACTATTAGAGAGAATGGCGGAAGCAATCTGAACATGCTTTTTTTTCACCTTTTTAGTTTTTACAGGTAATTCCGCTTGCTTACCTTCATAAAAAGCATGACAATGATCCCTCACTGGGCATAATAAGCAAGATGGGGAAGTTGGCGTACATATAAGCGCACCTAACTCCATTAAAGCTTGATTAAAATACGATGGGTTGTCATGAGAAATTAACTCTCTTACCGCTGCTTCAAATATTTTTCTCGCTGAAGCTTTAGCGATATCATCCTCGATCATGAGAATACGTGAAAGAACACGCATCACGTTGCCATCAACTGCAGGTTCTGGCTCGCCATAGGCAATACTTAATATCGCACCAGCAGTGTAAGGGCCAACACCTTTTAATGCAGAAATATCCTTAATATTGTTAGGTACTACTCCGTCATACTGTTCCTGTACTTCTCTGACTGCAGATTGTAAATTTCTTGCCCTAGAATAATAACCAAGACCTTCCCAAAGTTTCAGCACCTTTTCTTCTTCCGCTTCTGCAAGATCTTTCACTGTAGGAAACGCCTCCATAAAACGTAAAAAGTACGGGATAACGGTGTCGACTCTTGTTTGTTGGAGCATGATTTCAGACACCCATACTTTATATGGATCTTTATCCTTTCTCCATGGTAGGTCTCTCTGCTCTTTTTCAAACCAAGATAATAAATCCTGTTGAAATGCATAAATATCTATAGGATTATCTTTTAGTTGAGAATTGTTCATTTTTTTTAACCTCCATGATTTGAAACTATGTTAATTAGGGAATATACTAAATAAAATATTAAAAACAAAAAGGAGGAATTCCTCTTTTGGATACCGGAACTCACGTAGTCATGGGACTGGCGCTCGGAGGACTTGCAACACTTGACCCCGTTGTTGCCAATAGTTCAATAACAGCAGCAAGTGTAATGGTCGGTACAATAATTGGATCACAAATACCAGATATCGATACCATATTAAAATTAAAAAATAACGCTTCATATATAAGAAATCATCGGGGTGTTACTCATAGCATTCCAGCGGTGATACTATGGCCATTACTAATAACAGGTGTTATTTATTTATTTTTTCCGGAAACAAATCTTTTTCACCTTTGGTTATGGACCTTTATAGCTGTATTTTTACATGTATTTGTCGATATTTTTAATGCTTATGGCACACAAGCTTTAAGGCCATTTTCATCGAGATGGGTAGCATTAGGTATGATCAATACATTTGATCCGTTTATTTTTGCCATGCACGTCTTTGGCTTGTTTCTGTGGATATTCGGAATGGACCCAGGATATACATTCCTAGTTATTTATTGTATTTTATTTATTTATTATATTTTACGTTATTTTGCAAAGAAATCCGTTGAAGCGAAAGTTCAAAAGCTCATCCCTGACGCAACAGAAATCATTATATCACCAACTATGAAATACAACCAATGGAGAATTGCTATAAAAAATAAAGATAGCTTTTTTGTTGGACGCGCCCTTAGAGGTCAAGTTCGTATTGTTGATCAGTTTAAGCGTGTACCTATACCAAAAACACCGATTTTTAACGCAGCAACGAAAGATAAGAATATCTCTGCCTTTCTTTCCTTTTCTCCAGTATATAGATGGGAAATTGAGACAATCGAAAACATTGTAGAAATTAGATTTATCGATTTAAGATATCGTAGCAATGAATATTATCCATTTGTTGCTGTTGCCCATTTAGACAAGGATTTAACGATCATCAACTCATATACGGGCTGGATATTTAGTGAGGAGAAATTGAAGAAGAAATTAGATATTATTACAAATTAAACAGTAAATGTGCAAACACAACAAATAAGCTCCCCCATTAGCTCCTATTAACGAACGGGGGAGCTCTCTTTTATGGCTTAATTCATTTTATTTTTATCTTCCTCAAGTAAATGCTTATATTTTGGATTTTTTGCGATAAACTCATGTAATTTAGCCCCATGATTTTCAATCCATTGGCTGACTACTTTAGCAGTCATCTCTTCACCCTGATATTTTTTTCCTGCCTTCGCATAGGTCGCTTCAAAATCCTCCCAAAGCAATTCAATCCATGTTCTGGCAATGTGAACAGACAATTGATCATTTATTTCCAATAAACGATTAAGAAGTTTATTTTGAAATTCATTCATCTTTTACCCTACTTCCAAATTATTTTTTCCGTGTGTGAAATACGTATTTGCTTATACTAATGAATAGGCGAAGTTGAATAAATGACGCTTCGCAAATATTTTTAGAAATGAGGCAAAAACGATGCGTAATAAAGCCGCTCATTTCCCTAATCAGAACCACAATAAGTTTGACGGTGAACCACGTGCCAAAGCTGAGTTTGCTTCCAAAAGAGCAGATGGAACGATACAAACACAGCCACAGGAACGGATGAAGGCATCATCAAATCGCAATAGCAATACAACTGATTTTTAAACTTAGGGGGTTAATTTACATGGTAAACAAAAAAGAAATCTTTGGTGAAAACGAATTTAACAGTCCGTTTGCATCCGGACATTTCAATCCGAAAAAGGCACATTACCAAGTAAATGGAGAGACACAACAAACGCAAAATCTTATTAAGCTCAAGCGAACTTTACAAAAAACCCCTTAACACTGAAAGAGGATGATAAATACGTCATCCTCTTTTTAAAGATTTTTCAACTTGCCGAGCATTGCAATCGGTAAAGCTTCTTGCTCTTGATCTCCAGATAAGCGATAACCCCAAGCAAAAACGCCATTCATATAATCAATTTTAAAGTAAGAGCCTGGATCTCCCTCTATTTCATATATTTCATTTGTAATAAAGTCATCGGGATTGAGCAAATACGACTTAGCCATCACTGTTTTTCTTTCCAGTACAGCGAATTCATTAACCATTCCTAATTGCTCAGCTTTTCTAGATTTTTCTCTTAATTGAGCAATTTCTTGTTTTAGCTCATATTCGCTCAATTGGCTATACCTTTTTTCTTGCATAGTAAAAAGACCTCCTCATACATCTTTATTTTCTTTTAAATAGGCATCAATTAAATGCAAAGGAAACCCTTTTCGAAATAACGCTTGCTTTAACTTTTGCTCATAGATGAATGGTTCTTCATGATTATATTTTCTACTTATTTTTTCAGCTTGACGTTTCAGAGCTCCCATCTCCTCATCATCGTCTTTATCTAATTGTATTTCTTCAAGTGCCAACTGAATCATATCATAACTGAAGCCTTTTCTCGTTAACATTTGCTCTATTTTTTGCTGCATCATTCTTGAGGAATCTTTTTTATATTTAAGCGTATATTTCTGACAAAGAGAAATGGCTGTTTCAACTTGCTCTTCCTTTGGGTATAGTTCTATAACATCTTGTATGATTTTTTCAGCTATACCTTTATCTTTCAATTCATGTCTAATTACATTTGGACCTTTATCTGTCGTATTCTTTTGGGTTCTCACAAATGCAATAGCGAATTCTTCATCATTCAAGAATTGGTATTGATATAATTTATGGATCACTTCATCTATCAACTCAACAGCATACTCTTTCTTGATTAAATGTGTACGAACTTCAGATTCAGAACGCATTCTACTAGAAAGATAATGGATGGCCGTATTGTACGCCTTTCTAATCTCATCTTGGAATTGAATTTCTCCGATGAGTAAGGAATCAATCTCTTTCCCTTTTTTCATATTATATTTAATTAATACATCTTCATCCACACTGAAGGCATACGTCTCTCCATGCTCACTGTCGGTATAGATATTGTAGCGATCTTTATTTTTCTTTTGAATCGTAATTTTAGTAATTGTAGGCATATCCTCACCTCACTTTAACTTTACCACAAAAAAAACAGGTTTAAATCCACTTTTCATTGAATTCATTTAGAAATAGAAGAGAATTTTTGCGGAGGGGTCAACATGAAAATTGCTTTAACAGGCGGAACGGGCTTTATTGGACAAAAACTAACTGACCAATTATTACAAGAAAATCACCAAGTTTATATACTTACAAGAAATAAAGGAAAGAAGCAAGAAAAACAAGGTCTCCACTTTGTTCAATGGTTAAATGAAGGGGATGAACCAGAAGAAATGCTAGAAGGAATAGATGTCCTCATTAATTTAGCTGGGGAATCAATCAACAGTGGTCGTTGGACTGAAGAAAGAAAAAGACGAATATACCATAGTCGAATGCATGCTACAAATGAGGTAATACGCCTAATCGATCATCTAAACGAAAAGCCATACACCCTTATTAATGCAAGTGCTGTTGGCTATTATGGCACATCAGAAAAGCGTACATTTGACGAGGCAAGTGCTTATTCTGGTGAGGATTTTTTAAGTACTGTCGTTAAAAACTGGGAGGATATAGCAAAAACTGCCGAAAAAGATTGGAATATACGCACGATATGTTGTCGTTTTGGCATCATTCTCGATAAAAATGCAGGGGCGTTACCTAAGATGGCCCTTCCATATAAACTCTTTGCTGGAGGTAGAATTGGTAGTGGTAATCAATGGCTTTCTTGGATTCATATTAATGACGTTATCTCCGCAATCGTTTATATGATTGAACATGAATCAATAGAAGGTCCCGTCAATTTTACTGCTCCAAACCCAGTAACCATGAATGAGTTTGGCCATACATTAAGCACTGTGCTCCATAAACCACATTGGCTACCTGTCCCTTCATTTGCAGTAAAAGCTATCCTTGGTGAAATGAGTAAGCTCGTAACTGAAGGGCAAAAAGTTACACCAAATAAGCTTCTGAGTCATGATTACCCTTTTCATTTTACTCATTTAAAAGAAGCATTAGAAGATATTTATCAGAAGTAGCTTTTATATTTTGATGTTACAAATACACTCTGTTGATTAAATACAGAAGATAAGTGATTCTTTTGAGTGGTCACGCATCTTTTGTTTACGTAAATAGACCATTTCTTTCACTTTTTTTGCTCTGATTTTTTCTTTTAACCACTTTTCTACTAAGAATGGTCGTTTATCCATTCGCCGTGCTTCTCCGTTAAGTTAATTGAACTTTTTCGGGGAAGAAATTCTTCCCTAGGACGATCTGGGGCATGATTCTTTTCTGAGGACGGTGATTTCTCCTATTTCCTCACTCTCGTGAATTTCTGTATAATTTTCAAGCTAGCAAAGTACTTTTTGATTGTTTGTACTCCTATGGAAATTAATACAAAACTGCTTTTTCGCGATTTTTTGTGTTTTTGGATTTAAAATCTATTTAGGTATAGTCCTTTTCCTTTTTCTTTCTGCCTTTTGCGCGTATCTTCTGTTTGCGCGCAGTTCTTTTCCTTTTCTTGCTGTCTTTTGCGCGTATATACGATTTACGCGCAGTTCTTTTCCTTCTCTTACTGCCTTTTGCGCGTATCTTCTGTTTGCGCGCAGTTCTCTTCCTTTTCTTGCTGCCTTTTGCGCGTATCTTCTGTTTGCGCGCAGTTCTCTTCCTTTTCTTGCTGCCTTTTGCGCGTATCTTCGTTTTGCGCGCAGTTCCCTCCTTTTTCTTCCTGTCTTTTGCGCGTATATACC
Organism: Cytobacillus sp. FSL R5-0569; assembly: GCF_038007265.1. Taxonomy (NCBI): domain Bacteria; kingdom Bacillati; phylum Bacillota; class Bacilli; order Caryophanales; family Bacillaceae; genus Cytobacillus; species Cytobacillus sp. FSL R5-0569. The sequence goes on along the minus strand of NZ_JBBOWW010000001.1, from coordinate 1,356,250 downwards.
ATTTACGCGCAGTTCTCTTCCTTTTCTTTCTGTCTTTTGCGCGTATCCACTTTTTGCGCGCAATTCCCTCCCTTTTCTTGCTGCATTTTGCGCGTATCTTCTGTTTGCGCGCAGTTCTCCCCCTTTTCTTGCTGCATTTTTTCACATATACACGTATTGTCTGCAGTTCTCCTTTTTCTCCTCTAAGGACGACAGGAAGGCTATTCTTCCTCTTGCGACACTCTCAGTTTCTTTCCCTTCTAAAAAGCCAACACTTTCACGATTCTCTCCCCTTCTCGAACACTTTTATTCTCTATTTACTTCCTCATCTCTTACTTCAATCGTATGGTACTCGTAAAAATAGGGCAATCTAATAAAGTTTACTACTAATAAGAAAGGGTGAATGTTATGGCAAATGATAAAAAGAGGAAAGAACGGAGCTTTAGTGGTCTTTCAAGCATGCAAGAAGTTACATATGCAAAAGAATTTAAACGTGCTGATCGTGCAGCCAAAAACCCCCTTCAGCAAAGACATTAGATTTATTTTCTCATCAAAAAAGATGCCAGTACATCAAACACAAGGTTGATGTACTGGCATCTTTAATTAACCACTTCTTTCTTTACTATTTTGCAATTGATGATAGAAACCTTTTTCTTTCAGCAATGATTGATGTGTACCCTCTTCTATTATTTTTCCATCTTTTAATACGTAGATTCTATCCGCATTTTGAATAGTATTTAACCGGTGGGCAATGACAAAACATGTTCGATTAATCATCAACTTTTGTAATGCTTGTTGAATCTTCACCTCTGTAACCGTATCAATATTACTCGTAGCTTCGTCTAAAATTAAAATTTTTGGTTGTGCCAAAAAAGCACGGGCGATACTAATTAATTGTTTCTGTCCTTGACTAATCCCGCTGCCATTAAAACTCAAAGTCGTGTCATACTGCTGTGGTAATTTCATAATAAATGAATGAGCATTTGCCTTCATTGCAGCTTGTATAACATCCTCATCCGTTGCCTCAAGATGACTATAGCGGATATTATCCTTGACGGTCCCTTGAAAAAGAAAGGAATCTTGCAGAACAAAGCCCATATATGATCGTAAGCTCTCTTTATGTATTGTGGAGATATCACGATCATCTAATAATATTCTCCCTTTACTCACTTCATAGAAACGACTAATAAGTTGAATTATGGTTGTTTTACCTGCGCCTGTTGGACCTACTAGAGCAACAGTCTCACCAGGACGGGCTTCAAGATATATATGAGAAAGTATTTCTCTGTCTTCCCCGTAAGTAAACGATACGTTATCAAAAATAACCTCACCATTTACATTTTCAAGCATCTGCTTATCTTTTTCACTCGTTAATTCATCTTTTTCATCAATCAGCTCAAAAACTCTTTCAGCTCCAGCAATGGCAGATAATAACGTATTAAATTGATTGGCTAAATCATTGAGTGGTCTTGTAAACTGTCGAGAATACTCTGTAAAAACAACTATTGTACCAATGCTCACTCCACCGTTTAATGCAAGTATTCCGCCAATCGCAGCAATGACGGCAAAGCTGAAATTATTCAATAAATGCATCAACTTAGGAATAAACCCTGAGAATGTTTGTGCCCAAAATCCAGAAATTCTTAGGTTTTCTGCTTTATGCAAAAAATCATCCATCACTTTCTCTTCTTGTGAAAACATTTTGATTAATTTCTGCCCAGAAATAGATTCCTCAATATAGCCATTCATTTCTCCTAAGTTTTTTTGCTGCTCTTTAAACAACATACTTGTTCGCTTCGTAATCCATTTCATTCCATAGAACATCATCGGTATGATTAAAAGAGTCAGAATTGTTAGCAACGGACTCAACCATAACATGACTGCAATCGTACCAACGAGTGTGAAAACACTAGATATGATTTGGATAATTGAACTATTTAAAGTCGCACTAACATTTTCAATATCATTTGTAATCCTACTCATCAATTCCCCAAGTTGTCTTTTGTCAAAAAAAGCTACAGGTAAGCGGTGTATTTGTCGGAATAAATCTGCGCGCATATTAAATACAGTGTCTTGAGACACACCGATCATCCAATAGTTTTGTAGCCATAGTGACAATGATTGAACGATATAAGTTACAAGTAAACCTAGTAATAACCAAACGAAAACAACCGCTTCATTTTCTTCTATAAAATTATCTATTGTTATTCCTACTAAAAAGGGACCAAGTAAAGACATCGCTGAACTAATGACAATCATAAAAAAGAGTAATAATAGCCGTGTTTTATAGATGGCAAGGTAAGACCAAATTCTTTTAATGACCGCACCGAAGTCATTGGGCTTACGTTGCTTTTTCTTCCTATCGTTAATTTGATTATGTATCTTTGGTTGTTTAAATGGGGCCATTATTTTAGTAAACACTATTCATAGCCCCCTGTTCTGACTGAGAATACGCTATTTCTCGATAAAGAGTAGATGTATTCATCAATTGATCATGTGTTCCCTCTTCAATGATTTTTCCATCATCTATAAGCATAATTTTATCCGCTCTCTTGGCCGTACTTAATTTTTGTGTGACAATGAATAAAGTACATTTATATTTATCAATCGCATCCAATACTTTGGACTCTGTTTGTAAATCCAAAGCACTCGTACTATCATCCAATATGAGAATATTAGGCTTTCTAATTAAAGCACGAGCAAACGATAATCTTTGCTTTTGACCTCCTGATAGATTAATTCCTTTTTGTCCTAATTTTGTTTCATAGCCATCTTTTAAATCAGTAATGGTTTCATGTATTTGCGCGTCTTGTGCCGCCGCTTTCATTTCAGATAAAGTCGCGTCTGATTTACCCCATGCTAAGTTTTCTTCCACTGTACCACTAAATAAGATGGACTCTTGAGGGGTAAAACCAATTCTCTTTCGTAAATCATCCATTTTAACATCTTTCAGATTCATACCATCCACATAAACTGCACCTTCAGTAGGATCATATAATCTAGGAATAAGTTGTAGAATAGAACTTTTACCAGCACCTGTACTACCCAATATAGCGACAGTTTCTCCTGGACGAATATGAAAACTAATATCTTTTAAGACATATGTAGACATCCCTGGGTACCTAAATGAGACATGCTCAAATGTAACCGCTCCTTTTAACTGCTCAAGGCTTTTGCCATCTTCTTCATCTTCTAAATCAATCTTCGCCTCAAGTACTTCAACAATCCGTTCAGATGAAGCACGCGCTCTCGAAAAAGCCATAATGATGAATGAAAACATTGAAAAGACAGTAGTCATTCTCGTAGCATAATTAATAATTGAAACGACTTCCCCCACTTCTATATTTGTCGCTTGCAATTGTTCTCTACCGATCCATAAAATAAAGATAATACAAACATTCATTATGAATAGTAATGCAGGCATAGCTGCTTCCATCAATCTTAGAGCACTTGCTGTTTGTTCCTTTAAGTTATTACTTACATTCATAAACTTTTTTACTTCATGGGTTCTGCGGTTATACGCTTTAATCAACCTTAATCCTATTAAACTTTCCTGCATGACATTATTGACTGTATCCAGTTTTTGTTGAACAGACCTAAACATCTTACCGCCTTTAGTCATCACAATAACAAGGAAGATCACTACAACCGGTATGGTAATTAGAAAAATAAGCGCTAACTGCCAATTCACTAGGACAGCTAATATAAGACTACCTATAATGAGTAAAGGAGCCCTTAACATAATTCTTAAGCCCATAAACACGATATTTTGCACTTGTGTCACATCATTAGTCATTCTTGTAATCAAGGATGCGTGAGGAAAGGTATTAAAGTTGGTGAATGAAAAAGATTGCACCTTTTTCATTAGTTTCTTTCGAATACTAAATCCTAAATTTTGTCCAACGAAGGCTGCATAATATGAGTTTGTAATCCCTGAGAAGAAGGCAATTAATGATAGTAGGAGCATCATACCTCCCCAATAAAGGACCACACTCATATCATTATTTAGAATACCTTCATCAATAATTTTGCCGATTAATAATGGTTGAAGCAATTCAACTGATAACTCAATAAGCATAAGTATTAATGCAATATATGCCGCGACTCGATAAGGTTTAATAAATTTGAGTATCTTTGTCATAGTTTTCCCCCAAACTAATACTTCGTTTAACTAAATAGATATGAACTATCATATACCTTTTTACATAATTTTTAAATAATTCATTCTGATTTTTATTTCTTTAATGTTATGTTAAAATTTTTAGAGGTAGAGAACATTGACTTTTTCAAAAGTTGTTCTTCGTTTTTAACACAATTTAGCATACTTACCTTGAACATTTTTCAATGCTTACTAAGCATTTAACCTATTATTCAATCATAAGGGATTTTTTAACTATACGACTAAATTTTCTTTGTAATCCATATACTAACATGCATCATGTCATGTGTATTGTATTCTCAAAATGGTTAAAAAAGTAACTTACTTATAATTATAAAACTAAAGGATGCGATAAAAGGTGAAAAATACGAATCACGACCAACAATTACATAATGATGTTATTGAAACATTAAGGGAGACAAGCCGTACTTTTTTCATTCCAATCAGCTTATTAGTAACAGAGTTACGAGAAACCGTTGCATCTGCTTACCTTTGTATGCGCGCAATTGATGAAATTGAAGATCATCCTGATTTGGAACCAGCTTTAAAAAGCAAACTATTGCATAATATCGGTGACGTCCTTCAATCCGCTCAATACAATAAAGAAACCTTTATTAAGATGTTCAAGCCATTTGAAAACGAATTACCAGAAGTTACTCTTCGCCTATATGATTGGATTTCTTTCTGTCCAGATGAAATTAGAGTAAAAGTAGTTGAGTCAACTGCAATCATGGCATCTGGGATGGGTGATTGGGTTGATAAAGATTGGCAAATACAATCAGAAGCGGACCTTGATCAATATACGTATACAGTTGCTGGATTAGTTGGTGTGATGTTAACCGACATATGGAAATGGTATGACGGAACTGAAGCTGATAAAGAGCTTGGAATTGGTTTCGGTCGTGGACTTCAAGCTGTTAACATTTTAAGAAATTATAAAGAAGATGCAGAACGCGGTGTAAGCTTTTTCCCAGATAGTTATAGCCTAGACGATATGTTTGATTATGCGCATAAAAATCTATCTCGAGCTGACGAATACGTAGCGAGTATCGAGACAGAGACAATCGTGAATTTCTGTCAAATACCACTTTCACTTGCCCATGGAACATTAAAAGCGTTAGTAGACGGTCGAGAAAAAATGACTCGTGATGAAGTAAATGAAACTGTTAATAAAGTAATAAAGAAAACATCATAATAAAAGGCAGCGACTGTAAACTTCGCTGCCTTTTATTTTAACATCTAGGAGATTAATTTTAATCCAATTGCTGCGCCTAAGATAAGCGCAATACAAACAAGTCTTTTCCATTCTCTCGGTTCATTAAAAACGACCATTCCTACTATCGCTGCTCCAACGGTACCTATTCCAGTCCAGATAGCGTAAGCAGTACCCATAGCAATATCCGTCATTGCAAATGAAAGTAAAGAAAAACTGATCGCAAATGATAAAGCAAGGAAAATAATAGATTTCCATTGCTTATCAGCTACTTTCTTCAAATGGTATACACCGAGAACCTCAAAGCACCCTGCAACAACTAAGGCAATCCAGTACATTATTGAGATCCTCCTTTCTCAACCGGTGCACGGTCAGATAATAACTTCAACCCGACCACACCTGCTAGAAGCATAATAATTAATAGTACTTTCATCAATTTAAATGGCTCCCCGAAAACGACCATTTCTACTATTACTGTACCCGCCGTACCTAAACCAGCAAATACTGCATAAACAGTTCCTACTGGTAAATGCTTCGTAGCAAGAATTAATATTATAAAACTTAATGTAATTATAATTCCAGTAGCAATCCATTCCAGTGTGTTTTGAGCATATTTTAATCCTGAAACCCAACCAACCTCTAACACGCCTGCTAAAAATACAAGTAACCAATGCCTAGTCATCTATACCCCTTCTTTCTAGTTGTTTATCATTGTACGCCTTTAAAGTATATCGGCCAGATAGCACGAACTCTTCTGTAATAGCTGTCTTCTCCATTAAAAATAAGATCAATAACCGCACCATCAACAATCGTAATATAAGCAAGTGCTTCCTTTAGATACTTCTTTTGGTCATTTTCTTCACTCGAGTGTTTCCTCATATATTTTGCTAACAACCGTTCCATATCTGCAAAGAATGGATTGACTATTCGCATTAACTCATTATAAAGTTTCGCTGGAGGGAAGTAAGACACCCTCAGTAAGAATTTTGCATGCTCGTTATGCTTGTTTTCCTCGACAATCCAATCAAAAAAATAAACTAAATTCTCTTCTAATGAATGATCTTTCCTCGAAGCAAATAAGGTAATCATCTTCCGCTTTTCCTGCTGAAACACATAGTTTGCAACATGTAAAAATAAGTCATCTTTTCCTTTAAAATGAGCATATATCGACGGTTTCTTAATACCTACATCTGTGGCTATATCCTGTAAAGATGCTCCCTCATATCCCTTATCTGCGAAATGGACTAGCGCAACATCACGAATAAGTTCTGCACTCACCAATTATCACACCCCTTCAACTAACGACCGTTAGGTAGATTATTTCACAGGATAATATGAAAGTCAATAATGACATTTGGTTACTTCACTTTCAATTATTGCCCATCTTGCCTTACAGAAATTGATCAATTCCTCAAACCCCTATGAAGCCCCACCTTCTCATTATCTCCAAATTTCCTTTTTCATCTCGCTTCCAATTTATTGTCACTTGTTTTTATAAATTGACAATAATCACTACAAATATCAAACTGAGACAAATTCACAAAATAAAAAGACCAGAGGGACCGTTTTTTAAACGATCTCCTCTAGTCTTCGGATGTGATTATATGCTAAGTTGAACTACATTAGTTTAACTTGATTTCTTTCCAAGATACGCTTCCATAATACGCGCATCACTTAATAACTCTGTTGCATTACCACTTGCAACCATTTTTCCAGTTTCAAGCACATAACCTTTATCTGAGATTTTCAGAGCTTGTCTCGCATTTTGTTCTACTAACAATACAGTCGTTCCTGATTGATTAATCTCTTTAATGATTTTAAAAATATCGGCAACAACAAGTGGAGCCAATCCCATTGAAGGCTCATCTAATAGCAACAATTTCGGCCTACTCATAATCGCACGAGCAATTGCAAGCATCTGCTGTTGACCACCAGATAATGTTCCCCCAAGCTGCTTTTCTCGTTCCTTCAAAATAGGAAAGCGCTCGAGCATTTTATTTAAATCTGAGTCTATCTCCGTATCCTTCCTATGATAAGCACCCATTTCTAAATTCTCTAGCACTGTCATGCCTGCAAGAATCTGTCTCCCCTCAGGAACGAGGGCAATACCCTTTCTTAAGAGCTGATCAGGGCGTAACCCCGTTACATCTTCACCAAGGAAAGAGATCTTCCCTGCCGAAGGTTTTAATAATCCGGATACACTTTTCATTGTGGTTGATTTCCCAGCGCCATTTGCCCCTAAGATGGTGACAATCGTTCCTTCTTCCACTTCTAGCGATACATCTTTTAACACTTGAATTTTCCCATAACCGGCATGAATACCACTAACTTCAAGCATATTGATCTTCCTCCTCCTTACCGAGATAAGCTTCAATTACTTCTGGGTGGTTCTGTATCTCAATCGGAGTACCTTCTGCTATCTTCTTGCCAAAGTTTAATACAGCTATGCGATCACATAATTTCATCACAAGTGGCATATCATGTTCAATAATTAAAACCGTTATGCCCTTCTGTTGAATCTTCTTAATTAAATCAAACAGGTCGCTTGTTTCAGTCTCATTCATACCAGCTGCCGGTTCATCAAGCAGGAGTACTTTTGGCTCACTAGCAAGTGCACGTGCAATCTCGAGCCGCCTTTGTTGTCCATAGGCGAGATTTTCTGAAGTAACATCAGAAAAAGTAGATAATCCGACAAAGTCTAAAAGTTCTTCTGCTATACCTTTTATTTTTGCTTCTTCTTCCTTTTGTGAAGCTGTACGAAAGACGCTTTTTAACACACCTGAGCGAGTGCGGGAATGCTGCCCGACCATGACATTTTCAAGGGCCGACATTTCAGGGAATAAACGGATATTTTGAAACGTTCGGCATATCCCTTTTTCGGTAATGTTATGTGATTTCATCGTTGTAATATCTTCATCTTTAAAAGTAATTTGTCCTGAAGTTGGTGTAAACATAGACGTAATCAAATTGAACATCGTTGTTTTACCGGCACCATTAGGGCCTATTAAACCAAATATTTCTCCCTCATTTATTGAGAAGGTAACATCAGTCAAAGCACTTAATCCACCAAAATTTTTACATACTTTTGTGATTTCCAGTACCATGCTTCTGCCCCCTTTTTCTACCCTTTTTACTTAAAGCCTTCAATAATGGCACATCGATAAGTCCTTGTGGGCGGACAGCCATCATAATAATGATAATCAGTCCATAAATCATATAACGATACTCGCTAATAAACCTTAGCACCTCAGGCATTAATGTTAAGAAGAATGCTCCGAATATTGGACCCCAAATCACTTCACTACCACCGAACACAACAAAGATTAAAATTTCAACCGCACGATGATAGGCAAAATCGGCAGGGCTAATATAAGCAAGTATATGAGCATACATTGCCCCGGCAAAACCGGCAACAAGTGCACCTTGTGCAAAGGCTAAAACCTTATAATAAGTGATATTGATTCCCATTGATTCCGCAGCTTTTTCATCTAATTTGATAGCAGCAAAAGCTCTTCCCACTCTTGATTGGTGCTGTCTTCTGAAAAACCAAATCACAAAAATGGTAATTAATAACAGAAGGATAAAAATACTTAAAAATATAAATTGATTATTTTGTAATCCAATAGAGCTCGGTTGAAAACCAAATCCTTGTAATGTTTTCAGTATTTCTCTTCCTATATGAGGGATTCCTGATATACCTACTGAGCCATTCGTTACGCTTTCCCAATTGACAAAAATCACACGAATAACTTCTCCAAAACCTAAGGTTACAATGGCTAAATAAACACCCTGAAGCCTTAATGTTGGAATACCAATAAGTACTCCACATAAAGCGGCAACTAATGCACCGATGATAATACCGATGATAATAGGCAACTCAAAATGAATCGTTAATAGTGCTGATGTATAAGCGCCAATTCCCATGAAACCAGCATTCGCCAATGATAACTGTCCTGTTGATAGTGTTATATATACACTGATACCTAAAATAATATTAATTAAAATAAAGCAACCTACTTGTAAATAGTACGGATTAATTAATTCTGCTAGCATCCTGCGTTCACCTTCTTACGTTGAAATTTTCTGGCCAAACAACCCTTGAGGCCGAATGAGAAGAATAATAATAATAGCTAAGAATGCAATAGCATCTCGATAGCCTGAATCTCCGTATACAACGATGAAGGTTTCCGCTAATCCTAAAATGAGGCCACCGAACATGGCTCCTCTCACACTGCCCATTCCGCCAAGAATGATAATCGCTAAACCTTTTAAGCCCATTGATAGACCCATCTGCGGCGTTACTGAGTTAAAAGCCATTCCGACCAATATACCAGCTATTCCACCCATGGCTGAAGCAATGATTACTGTCATCAGGATGGTTTTTTTCGTATCCACACCTAAGAGACTCGCCGTTTCTAGATTTTCTGCCGTGGCTCTTAATGCCTTTCCAGCTCTTGTTTTACCTAACCAAAATGTTAATACGAGCATTAACACGATAGAAATGACGAAAATAACGATTTGTACTAAATAAACGGTGATTGATCCTATTTGAAAACTGATTTCAGCAAAGCTTGTTCTAAATGGATGATTCCCTGCACCAAAAAGATGGTGTGATAAGTTCTCTAAAAGAATAGAAACACCTATTGTACTTATTAGTGGGGCTAGATGTGATACACCTTGTTTATGCCTTAACGGTCTTAAAGCAAACCTCTCTAATAAGTAACCCATAATAGCCGTAATGATGATTGCACCCAGAAAAGCAACCCATAAAGGCGCATTTAATGTCGATGTAATCATTACTCCAATAAATGCTCCAAACATAAAGATCTCGCCATGTGCCATATTGATAATACCTAAAACGCCAAATACTAAAGTAAATCCAAGGGCAACAATTGCATAAATGCTGCCCAATGTTAGTCCATTAATTAATTGTTCTATTAACACGGTGTCTCACCTTCTAACACATTTTTCTTCTTACTTAAATTCAACGAATTTTTCTCCTTCAATAACTAACACCGTAGGGTCCATTAATACATCGCCCTCTTCGTCAAAAGAGAAATTGCCGAGAATTCCTTCAAAATCCTTTGTTTTTGCTAATGCATCTCTTACAGCATCACGATCTGAACTTCCGGCATTTTTAAGTGCATCTGCTAGAATGTATAATGCGTCATAGGCTTGAGCAGCGAATTGATCTGGAACATGACCATGTTCCTCTTCAAATTTCGTCACAAATTCCTGTACTTTTTCATCTTCTTTTTCGCTATACCATGGTGTTGCTACTATCAACCCATTTGAAGACTCACCGGCAATATTGATAACTTCCGGAGAATTGAATCCGTTACCACCAACAAACGGAACATCAATCCCCATTTTCCGTGCTTGGTCCATAATGACTGCCCCTTCGTTATAAAGCGCTGAAGCAAGAATTAAATCGGGATTCAAATTTTTAATCTTCGTTAATTGGGCATTATAATCCGATTGACCTTTTTGGAACGTTTCTGTCGTTAAGACTTCAAGTCCCATTTCTTCAGCTGTTTTCTTCATCGTGTCATAACCAGACTTTGTAAACACATCATCATTCCCGTAAAGAATAGCCACTTTCTTCACATCATATTTGTCTATTGCTTGTTGCATTGATGCAGGAATAGCCAACGCTTCAGGAATAGAATTACGGAAAACATAATCGCCAATCTGAGGGATCCCCTCAGCAGTTGTAGACGTTCCGATAATCGGCACACCACTTAAGTCTGCTTCTGGTCCAACGACATTCATTTCTGTACTAAGTGTCGGACCAATAATTGCTGTTACATTATCTGAGTTAATTAATTTTTGAGCAGCAGTTAAGGCTTGGTCTTGCTTACCTGCTGAATCTTCAAAGATTAGATTGATTTTCACATCACCTTTTGCATTTATTTCTTCCTGAGCTAACTTTAAACCACCTTGTATAGCTTCACCGTATGCAGCACCTGATCCAGTTAAAAAGGAGACCACTCCAACGTCTGCTGAAACCTCTCCTCCTTCAGTACCACTTGATTCTTCATTACCGCCGCCTCCACATGCGGTTAAAAAAAGCACACTTGAAAGCGCTGTAAATCCTACCAATTTTTTCATTAAACCTCTCATTTTCCTTGCCCCCCGAGAAATTAATTCATTTTTCAAAACTATATTACTATTAAAATATAAATATATTGCATTGTAAATAAAATATTTTAAAAATTCAGTACACAAATCCATTAATATACTAAATATTATCTTCTTTTGTCTATATGGGACAAAAGAATGACCATATCATTGTGTTGAAAATATATTGATATAGCTCATATAAAAATATATGATTAATAAGGTGAGCATTTGGGTAGTTACTATAATTGACTTTCTAAAAAAATTTTGAGGGAGAAGCCCTATTTGTACGTCTTTTTTTTATTGTCTTTTCTATATAAATAAATTCCCTCTTTTTTTGGAATGTTAATTATTAAACTAGAAAAAATTGTATTGGAATGTGGAAGGAGAAAAAGAATGGAAACAGGAATTATAATATCTATAGCAATTTATATGCTAGGTATGCTTTATATAGGGTATTACTCCTATAAAAGAACATCTAATTTAAATGATTATATGCTAGGTGGACGAGATTTAGGACCATTAACAACTGCACTTAGTGCTGGAGCCTCAGATATGAGTGGCTGGCTTGTAATGGGTCTTCCTGGTGCTATGTTTGCCACAGGGTTAAGTTCGGGCTGGATTGCTGTAGGATTAACAGTTGGTGCCTTATTAAACTGGATTTATGTGGCACCACGATTACGTGTGTACACAGAAATTGCGAATGACTCTATTACTATTCCAGGATATTTAGAAAATCGTTTTGGCGAAAAAGCCAAAATATTGCGAATGGTTTCCGGTGTTGTTATTTTAGTATTCTTTACATTTTATGTATCATCCGGGATGGTTTCTGGTGGCGTCTTATTTGAAAGTATCTTCGGCCTTAATTACCATACTGGACTCTTAATTATTGCAGGGGTAACAATTGCTTATACTTTATTTGGAGGATTCCTTGCTGTTAGTTTAACTGATTTAGTTCAAGGTTTAATTATGGTTATCGCTTTAGTATTAGTACCAATTGTTGCCTTAACTGAGATTGGTGGCTTAGGTGTCGCTGTTGATACAGCAAAAGAAATTGACCCTGCTCTACTAGATGTCTTTCGCGGAACTTCATTTCTTGGGATCATCTCATTATTAGCATGGGGACTTGGATACTTTGGTCAACCTCATATCATTGTTCGTTTTATGGCTATTAAATCAGTAAAAGACGTGAAAAAGGCAACATGGATGGGTATGATTTGGATGGTATTTTGTATTATTGGTGCCATGTTTATTGGCTTCGTTGGGATTGGTTTCTTCAATAATACTCAATATTCAATCGATGATCCAGAAACAGTATTTATACTATTAGGCGAGATTTTATTCCATCCATTAATTACTGGGTTTATTATTGCAGCGATTTTGGCAGCAATCATGAGTACTGTCTCATCTCAATTATTAGTAACATCAAGCTCTCTTACTGAAGATATTTATAATTCCTTCTTACGTAAATCGGCCACTGATAAAGAGTTGGTATTTATCGGTAGATTGTCAGTTTTAATTATCTCGGTAATTGCTTTATATCTTTCTTGGGAAAAGAATTCTACGATCTTAGATCTTGTCGGTTATGCATGGGCTGGATTTGGTTCTGCATTTGGACCTTTAGTATTACTTAGTTTATATTGGAAGCGTATGACAAGTTGGGGTGCACTAGCTGGTATGATTTTCGGAACTGCGACAGTCATCATTTGGTCAGCAGCAGGTTTATCTGATACCCTTTACGAAATAATTCCAGGATTCCTAATCAGCTTATTAGCTATAATTGTGGTTAGCCTTTTAACGAGCAAACCACCTAAAAAAGTGGAAGAAGATTTCGATGAATATCAACGAGTGATTAAATCTTAATTTCTAGAGAGTGAAAAGTCCTAGGCGAGTTGCCTAGGTCTTTTTTTTGCTCTTTTTATACTATTGGCTTTCATAGGTCTTTTTTAATATAATATGGGGTATGTGACTTGAATGTCCATCGTAAGGAGGATAAAAGCATGGATTTACAATTAGATAGAATAGAATCCTCTACCAATATAGAAGAAATAGCCGAAATGATTAGTATCCAACTTAAAAAACCTGTTGTTATTGAAGATGCACAGTTTTCTTTAATTGCCTATAGTTCTTATTTTACCGAGGATTATGATGAAGTGAATAAGCAAACCATCTTTAATAAACAATGGCCCATCTCAATCTTTGAAAGATTTACAGATGAAGGTATCGTTGATCAGTTAACTAAGCATAAGAAACCTTTTCGTATAAAAGCAATGAAAGATATTTCACTGAATAAACGGGTTGTTGTTTCCGCTATTTATCAAAATGACATTTACGGTTATATATGGATACAAGAAACAGCACCTAAGTTAAAAGAAAAAGAGTTAGCGTTCCTGGATGCCGCTTCTTCTCATATCGCATTCTTGCTTAATCGTGACAAGCTCGCTAAAGATGGTAAGGTTGAAGAAGATCATTATTTTTATGAAAAAGTCATCGAAGACTCATTCCAAACGAAACATCAATTAAAGGTAGAGGCAGCTTCAGCAAAGGTTACATTGCCTAAAGCTTTTATTGTTGCTGTATTTAAGGTGGAAGAAGGCGATGATAAAAACTTTGAAGAAATCATTAATACGGTAAGATTATCTGTCAATAATATGACTCAGTCTGCCTATATTTTCTTCTACCACTTAGAAATGATTGTTTTGCTTGCTAGTCATGATCAACAAGATGTTTCTTTAGAAGAGAATGCAGAACACCTCGTACAGTCAATACGTTTGCAATATGCAGATACATCGTTGGTCGTTGGGATTGGAAATAAGTATTCTTCTATCTATAAATTAAGGCAAAGCTATACAGAGGCTCTTGAGGTTTTACAAACCGCTATGTTTTTTAATAAGGAACAGTCTCTTCCAATCAATTATCGAAAACTAAAAACATTACGCTATTTAGCTATCATTGAACAACATAATAAACAAACCAATTATAGTAATGAAGATTTAGTTATTTTATTGACGAAGGATCAAAATAATCATACGAATTATATTGATACATTAGAAGCTTACCTTCTCAATAACTGTCGTCTCAAGCCTACAGCAGAAGAATTGTTCATTCATGAAAATACGCTAAAGTACCGATTAAAGAAAATACATCAATTAACTACGATTAATTTTGATGACTTTAATACACGATGCCAATTATTTATAGATCTACAATTACTGAGGCGCAAACAATCAATTATAGCCAACCATCAAAACTCAGGATTAAACAATAATAATCCTTTATGAATGGAAAAGAAGAAACCAATCATTGAATGATTGGTTTCTTTATTGTCATTTAAGATTTACTTATGATTACAGAAGCTAGCTTATTAAACTTTCAATAAGTAAGACCAGGCAAATTGTGCATATAGCTCTGCACCCGTTACTAAAGCATCTTCATCTATATTAAACCTACCATGGTGATGTGCCCATTCGGTATCCTTATCCTTATTTCCACTTCCTACAAGCGCAAAGCTGCCTGGTGCGTAATCCAGATAAAAACTGAAATCTTCTCCACCCATTGTTGGTTTTTCATCAAATAGGACATCAGGGCCAAAACAGTCGACTGCCACCTCTTGGACTAACGCAGCACTCTCCTCATGATTAATTACTGCTTGGGTCCCTCTCGTATACTCAACCACTGCCTTGCCACCGTATAGACCAGCAACATGATTTGCATAGTGAGATAATTGCTCCTCTATGTGATCTCTAACTGCAGGTTCAAAACAACGAACGGTTCCCTCAAGTTTAGCATTTTCAGCAATGACATTAAATCTAGTTCCAGACTCAAGCTTTCCTACTGTTACAACTGCTCCTTGCTGTGGATCAATTGTTCTTGAAACAATCGACTGCAAATTCAGCACAAAGGAAGAAGCCATCACTGTTGCATCTATACAATCATGTGGAATTGCACCATGTCCCCCTTGGCCTTGAAAAGCTACATGAAAAATATCAGCAGATGCAAACTGAGGTCCTGAGGTACAAGCAATTTTATTTGTCTCCATTTGGGACCAAATATGAATACCAAACACATGATCAACCTCTGTCATTGCTCCTTGCTCGACCATTGCTAGTGCACCTCTGGCTGCTTCTTCAGCTGGTTGAAAAATAAGACGAACACTTCCACTTAATTCTTCCTTCATACTATTTAAAACATCCGCTGCTACTAATAGCATGGCTGTATGTGCATCATGGCCACAAGCATGCATTTTCCCTTCTACTTGTGATGCGTAAGATAATTCTGTATTTAGCTCTTCTACAGGTAGGGCATCAATATCCGCTCTTAAAGCTACTTTTTTTCCAGGCTTACCGCCAGTAATTTCAGCAACTATACCAGTCGGTTTCATTCTCCGATATGGAACTTGTAAATCTTCCAAGTAGTTAGCAATAAACTCTGTTGTTTTTACTTCTTCCCATGATAATTCCGGCTCACTATGAAGCTTTCTTCTTAATTGAATCACTTCATTCGCTCTCGCAAGTATTGCCTCTTTAATATAGTTGTTCATGTTAGTTCACCTCCGTGAGATGTTTTGCTGCTTCAAATAAAACATATACTGCTTTTTCAATATCTTGATGGTCTGACCATTCTTCTGGGCAGTGGCTTAATCCATCTTTGCTTGGGATAAAGATCATAGCCGCCTTCGTTTGTTCAGCAAATACCATGGCATCATGTCCAGCCCCACTGAAAATAGATTGATAAGATATTTTATATTTCTCGCAGCCCTTTTCTAATTGCTTCTTCATCTCATCATCTAATATTGTTGGTGACATATATAATTGTTCTGCAATAGAGATGGATATTTTCTCACTTTGTAACTGACGAATAAAAGTTTGTGTTTCCTCTAGTAGAGTTTTCAATTTAGCTTCTTCTGTTGACCGTAAATCAATCGTAAATGTAACCGACCCAGGTATAACATTTGCTCCATTCGGATAGACTGATAGTTTACCAACTGTAACGACAGTCCCCTCTCCGTAAGTTTCAGCAATCTTAGGTAGCTTAGCAATCATATGTGCTGCCATTACAAGCGCATCTGCACGACCATCCATTGGTGTTGTTCCTGCATGACCTGCCTTTCCCTTAATTGTTATCTCCAATTGTGATAAACCCACAATGCCTTCTACGATACCAATTGAGGTCTTCTCATTTTCTAAAATCGGTCCTTGTTCAATATGCAGTTCTAAGTACGCCTTCATCGTATCTCTGTCACGCTTCTTTACGAGGTCTGGGTTCAAACCAATACTCTTCATCGCTTCAACTGTGGAAACTCCTTGTGAATCCGCCAACTCTCTAAATGTCTGGTCTGTAAGCTTACCTGTTATACTTCTAGATCCCATTAACCCGCCACCAAACCTTGACCCTTCTTCTTCTACTAGTGCCACAACTTCCAATGGATACTTAGGTTTAATGCCATTCTCTTGGAATAGTTTTGCCACTTCCAATCCAGCTACCACCCCAGCAGGGCCATCATAATCACCACCATGTGGAACAGAATCAAAATGAGAGCCGATTAAAACGCTTGGTCCATTCACCTCTCCAGCCAATTTACCAAAAATGTTCCCTACACCATCTTCCGATACAGTTAATCCGTAGTCTCTCATGACATCCTTCAAATAGTTTCTTGCTTGTAAATCTTCATTTGAATAAGTAAGTCTCGTTGTACCTTTTCCGGGCGTACTTGTATACTTACCAAGTGTTTTTATATGTTGATCAATTCGAGTTAATACATTACTCAACATTCATCACTCCTTCATTTCGATTGCGAATTTATAAGAATTGGACAAATAGACCTGCTAAAATAACCGAGACGATCGTGACGGTTATAAACCCGCCCACTAACATTGGTGGCAACATATGACTAGTGAGGATATTTCTTTCCTCTTCATCATCTGTTAATGATTTAATTACTTCATTGGTAATAATGTAATCTGCTGGAAATCCGTATAATGCGGTTAAAGATACAGCAAAGGCCATCTCTTTACTTACCTTAAGAATTTTACCGACGATCATTGAGAAAATATACATACCGATTACACCAATGACGATTGTTGCAATTAAAGGATAAATTATTTCTAGCATCATACTTGGTGTTGCTTGCTTTAGTCCATCAAAGATAAATAACATCAATGCCATAATTGCGAAACCAAACCCATTTGCTTTTTGTAACGACTGCTTCTCTAAAAATCCAAAACTTGTAGCAATCACACCAAATAATAAACAGAGGACAAACGGACTAATTGAAACGACCGGGGTTAATACAGTTGACACAAGATAGGCAAAGAAAGCAACTATACCTAGACGGAAAAACTTAAAAAAGTCTGTATTGTACTTCTCAGGTAGCCATTTAAACAACTTTAATTCTACTTCTTCAGTTGTGGCTGCTGTCTCCTCGACAGAATCCTTTATTTTCAATTCCCCTTTACGTACTTGCTGAAGAAGCTTTTTCCCTTCCTTTTTCAAGACAAAGGATGTCAGTGGATAACCAGCAAAACCTTGCATAACGTAAATAACAATGGCAAATACGGATAATGATACAAGTCCCGCTTCGGCAGCTGCGTCTGACATCAATAATGCCGATACTACACCACCAACAAGTGGTGGAATAGCCACTACCATTGTTTGAAAATCGAAAAGTAGTACACCAACTGTAAATAAAATGACAATAATGCCTAAGATTCCAGAAAGAGCAATCACTACCGTTTTCCACTGCTGCTTTAATTCCCGTAAAGAAAGCAATGTACCCATATTAGTAATGAGCAAATACATTAATAATGTTGCTACAGACGATGGGATACCAGCCACTTCAACAATATCCGTAGGGAAGAACGTCCAATATCCAAGGAGAAATAGTGAAGCACATATAAACATGGATGGCACCCATGCCTTTGTTCTGGTAGCTACCACATCCCCAATAAATAAAATTCCAATTACAATTACAAAAGCCATTAGCTGAGACATACATGCCACTCCTTTAAATTCGATTTTGATATTTTACAATAGTATCACGCTCCTTTTTAAATTAAAAGAACATTTTGTCTTTTATTATTATTTTTAATAATCTTTTTATTTGAAAGCGCTTTTATTTCTATAAATTCACTTAAATAGCATATAATTGTTAACTAGTTCATCCCTTCTCTTCAACATAAGTTAAGGTAAACGATTACTGTCAAACTACTAGGCATGGTAAGATTTAAAATTGTTGTACAAAAAAAAGACATACCCTCTGAATTAAAAAGGTATGTCTTTGCATTACGATAATAAACTTTTCGCAGCAACTGCTAGCTCCAATCTTTCTAAGGATTTCATATACGCCAGTTTCACGTTATGATCTTTTACATTCATTTCTTTAAATAGCATTTTCACTATACCCTCATTCTGAAACCAATCTTCTACCTCCGGCTTCTTATGACTAGTATCTTTCCATACATGAACAAGCACAGGACTAAATAACTTTTTCGCACCGCTTTTTAAATGACCATCTGCAATTCTTGGCTTATAGGTTTTTGTCGGTATTCCCTCCTGAACGACGCAATAGACATTCCTCCAGTAATCACTTCTTGACCCTGTATGGGGATGTTGGTTCGCCCACTTCACATAGCTTCGTAGTTGAGAAGGGTTTTCGTATAGAAGTGTGTACAATTTATACCCTAATTCTATTCTCTGATTCAACTTTGTAAATAAATGAACAACTAACCCTTTTAACTGTGATATTCCATGCGTCTGATACGGAAAAAGAATATAGTTAAAAGCAAAAACATCTTGTAATTTGAACTCAAGTGTTGAAGTCACTTCTTCTTTAAAAATTGGGTTTTGTACCACTCTTTTTTCTATATAGTTTTGTTCATTAATAATAAGCGCATGTGTAAGGATATGTGATTGCTTTTGCTGCCAAAAAATGGACCATACGGCTTGCATAAATGAAGAAACTCCTAAATGAGAGAGCAAATGAAATAACGGCTTACTTTGTCTGACACTTTCCTCGTATAGCAATAACTGTGGATATGCATCTTGAAAAATCAACCAATTGGCTCGTTCCATAAATTGAAAGAACGCATTCTGTTCTGTCTCACTTAATATCTTTGATAATAAATCCCCCTTTAAATCTGTCATATTCCAACCCGCATTTCTGGAGACGAAATGGGCTAGCAAAGCCCAATGCACTTGGGGGTATTTCAAATAAAACGCGAGATAAGCATTTGTTCTTGTCACATTATTGAGATTACAAGCTGTTGTTTGTTGGTTTATCTTTTCTAGAATCTGTTGTTCGTCAAGATTAAGTTCATTTATTGTGTTCTGCTTGTTTTTCTTTAGTAAGGTCACTAATTCTTTTTTTAGCTTTCTCCTAGTAATAGAAGATTTTAAGCTTTTTCTTCGCCATTTATGAATTAAAAATATGGAAAACACCACCATTATGAATGATAATTTTGTCCAATGAATACTCATGTATTAATATTGCTTACATTGTTAGGAAAAGTAACGAAAAGGGTGAATATCATGAAGGTCTCAAATGGAATCAATCATTTAATTACTACTTTAAGAGCTGACCAAACAACTTCGGGTACTTGGGAATATCCTTTTGAATCTAGTATATCCACTGATACGTATATGATTATTTTATTAAGAAGTTTGGAAATTGATGATGAAGAGATGATAAAACAATTGGTTAAAAGGATACTAAGTAAACAAGAGGAAAACGGAGCATGGAAACATTATTACGATGAAAGAGGAGGCAGTCTTTCCTTAACTGTCGAGGCATATCATGCATTGTTGTATTCTGGTTATATCGATAAAAAAGATGATCGAATGAAAAAAGCAAAACGATTCATTTTACAACAAGGGGGCATAGAGGAAACCCATTTCCTAACCAAGCTGATTCTTACCATCACAGGACAGTATGAATGGCCAAAGTTCTTTCCCCTACCAATTGAACTAATGCTCATCCAACCTATCATGCCAATTAATTTCTATAGCATCTCCGTATACGGCAGAGCAAATATAGTTCCCATTATGATTATCGCAGAAAAGAAGTTTCGTTTTCGAACAGCCAGCAGTCCAGATTTATCAGATCTGTTCACTTCGAGAGAGGAAGCAAATTTTAGTTGGTCCCGTTCCTCTGAATGGCGAACCATACACAAAACAATCAAATCAAGTATTAAGAAAATTATAGGCCTACCACAAGAGTTACACCAACTGAGTATGAGCCGTGCAAAACAATATATGATGAATCACCTAGAACCTGACGGGACCTTATTTGGCTATATTAGCTCGACATTTTTAATGGTGTTTGCATTACTTTCATTAGGACATAAAAAAGATGATCCGTTAATTGAGAATGCGGTAAAAGGATTATACGGATTCAAGACAAAAGTAAAGGGTCATACACATATCCAATTCACTACTGCTTCTGTTTGGAATACAAGCTTGCTCAGTTATTCTTTACAAAAAGCTGGATTAACACCAAATGATCCAATGATAAAGAAAGCAACTAATTATTTACTTAGTAGACAACAATATAAATTTGGAGATTGGATCATTCATAATCCCAAGACAAAACCAGGAGCTTGGGGATTTTCTAACATTAACACTTTTCAGCCAGATACTGATGATACCTCAGCCACTCTTCGTGCAATTACAAACTCTGCAAAAATCGATGATAACATAAAAGAGGCTTGGAATTTAGGCGTGAATTGGCTCGTTTCCATGCAAAATGATGATGGCGGTTGGCCAGCTTTTGAAAAGAATACCAATAATAAGTTACTAGCTTTAGTACCAATCCAAGATAGTGAATTTATTCTCACCGATCCAAGCAGTGCCGATTTAACAGGAAGAGCCATGGAGTTTTTAGGCAATTACACACAAATGCCACACCAACATTCTCATTTCGACAAAAGTATTGAATGGCTTAAAACACACCAAGAAAAGAACGGTTCATGGTATGGCAGATGGGGCATTTGCTATATATACGGGACTTGGGCAGCTCTTACGGGATTATCAGCAATTGCATATGATAATAAAAGTCAAATGATCAAGAAGGCTACAAGCTGGCTACGATCCATTCAAAATGCTGATGGAGGTTATGGGGAATCCGCTTTAAGTGATAAACAAAAAAAATATATTCCATTAGGTGATAGTACGCTCACACATACTGCATGGGCCATAGATGCATTAATTTCGGTAAGTCAGAAGCCAGATGAGACAATTAAAAGAGGCATAAAATACCTCCTCACATCTTTGGACAATGACGATTGGAGCGAAGACTACCCAGCAGGGCAAGGCCTCGCTGGTGCGATTTATTTTCATTATCACAGTTACCGTTACATTTTCCCTCTTTTAGCCTTATCACATTATCGTGAGAAATATGGAGAGGAATGAGGAAATCAAAACAAAAAAAGCCTTAGCAATTCTAATGAATATTGTTAAGGCTTATCTACACAATAATTCCTATCCAATCAACTTCCCTGCTACATACGAACTAATTCTTTCATACTTTTTAACGATGGTGGTCGTAAATCATCAGGAATTGCTGCTTCATATTTCTTTCCAGCAGTCTCTTTAACAAACTCTTCTCTTGCCACATCGATTAAATTTGTATCCGTCAATAAATCAAATAAAGTTAATGCCATTGATTTTGCTGCTAAATGCATCCCCTTCAGTCCAATGGAGGACCCATAAGAAGCTGTAGCTTGCCAAGAATGGGGTTGAACACCAACTGGTGCACAAGTTGTCATGATTTGACCTACAGGTGTAATCCAACTTACATCACCAACATCTGTTGATCCCCCTATACATTGCCCTTTCAAATGTTTGAAATGATTTTTATCCGTTGGTAATAGATCTTCTAGTTCAATACCGAACTGCTTCTTGGACATTTCAACAACTTCGTTATCGACTGTTGCTACCAACTTTTCTGCAAAATTTAATTCATCTTGATTAAATGAAAAAGACACACCTTCCATATTTTTTAACATTACCTTATTAAGTGTGTCATTAGGCAAGACATTGTACGCATATGCCTTCACTTGATGCTCAACTTTTGTTTCAGTCATTAGTGCTGCACCTTGTGCAATTTTCTCTAATCGGTTGAACATACTATCTACTTGTTCTTTCGTAGTTGCACGCAAATAATACCATACACTTGCTTGATCAGGTACGATATTAGGTGCAAGGCCGCCATTAGTAATGACATAATGTATCCTTGAGCCATCTAATACATGCTCTCTCATATAATTTGCTCCAACATTCATTAATTCCACGGCATCTAATGCACTTCTCCCTGCATGCGGAGCTCCAGCAGCATGAGCAGTTATTCCCTTAAATTGATATTCTACCGAAACCATTGCTTGCATTGACATATTGACAACAAAATTCGCTACACCTGGATGCCAAGTTAATGCACAGTCTAAATCATTAAATACTCCTTGTCTTGCCATAAATGTTTTCCCAGAAAGAACTTCTTCTGCAGGACATCCATAATAACGAATCGTTCCATTTATTTCACTCGTTTTCATTGCTTCGCTCATCGCGATAACAGCTTCCACACCAGCGGTTCCTAACAAATTATGTCCACATCCATGTCCAGGTCCACCACTAATAATCTCTTCCCTGTTTGTAGATACCGCTTGTGAAAGTCCTGGTAAGGCATCAAATTCTCCTAATATTCCAATAACAGGCTTCCCGCTTCCATATTCGGCAACGAATGCTGTTTGTGCTCCTCCTACGTTTTCTTGAATGTCAAACCCTGCTTCTTGTAAGACTTGTTTTTGTAAATTCGATGCGTATTCTTCCTCATAAGCAACTTGTGGATGATTCCATATATCTTTTGCCATATCTGAAAAAAATTCTTCTTTATTTTTTATCCAATCTATAAGTTCTTCTTTGATCATTATAAATTCCTCCTTTATAATTACTTTCTTTTCTCTAATGATATACAAATGATGATAGTTAAGATGATACAGATAATTCCTTTAAAAAAAGTGGGAATAGGTATTAGATTTACAAATAATCCTACTGATAATGCAATACCTCCGTATAACGGCTTCTTAAGGGCAAACTGCGCAAATATACCTCCAAAAATAGCAGGAACAATATATATAAATGCTCCTTGAATCGATTCCGGAATAATTGATACGAGATAAGATCCAGAAACAATAATGAAAATTAATATGGCCATATTCATTAATGATGTTGCTCCTATTGCAAGAGCCGCAACAATTTCACCTTTTTTCGTTCCAGGTTCAGCACCAACAGCATTTTGAGCTGCCGCAGCAGAAGGCAAGCACATATTAGCAATATTTCCTGTTAAAAAGGCTTGATAGGTACCAGATATCCCTAAAGTTGGATAATATGATATTGGCTCCATAAACCAGGCATACCCGATGGCGGCAGCATAAGCTATCAACCCAGTAATAATTGGTTGCCAACCGGGATGTATACCTAATACAAAGGATAGATATAGAGGAAGTGAGATAGTCAATACAATGACCAACCCAATAGTTAGGCGTCCCCAGAAATGTGATTTTTGATGAAAAGTATACATTTCATATGAATGAATCACCTCATTTTTTTTAGCTGCTATATTACTTTCGGAAACCGCCATACTTTTCCCTCCTTAAAGGACAAAATAACTAACTGTTAAACCAACAATAATCGATACACCTAATGACCATTCATGTAAAAATTTGAGTTGATGACTTTTATTTGCAATAAAACTCACGATTAGCATCGCAGTAGCCGCTGCTAAAGCAACAATAGCTGTTTCCACCCCTTTGAATATTTCACCTGCAACAAAGTTACCAAAAACCGCAAGCATAGCCGCACTTGACACAATCATCATAATGGGGAGTTTGCCATCTGCTTGTTGTTTATTTGATACTTTTCTTTCAATCTTTGCTAATGATTTAGTAAATAAGAAGACAAAGAGTAGCCAACCACATCCACCAATACATAAAACCCATGCGACAGTTGCAAACGCTTCTGCAGTAAAACTTTCAGATCCAAGTTCTGTTCCATAAGCGGTTGCAGCCAAATTGGCGCCCATCGATTCAGTAGCAGCAGAACCTATAATGCCTATTCTCATTAATGTTAAAGGGTCACCTAGTAAAGTAATTAAAGATACAGCTACAACCACAATCCCAAATGAAGGACCTATTGCGTTAATCATCCCAACTTTTAAAGCGCTGTTAACATCTTGCTTACTTAGACCTACACTTTCACTTGTTTTCTTTGCCATTTGAATAAATTTAATTCCTTGGAAAATGACTACACCAATGACTGTAAGTGAGATAATCCACACAACTGGATGGCTTGCTATTTTTATTGCCTCCTCCATCATCATCCTCCTAAAATTTATAATTTTCTGTTTTTTTATGATAGTTATATTGAAAAACAATTTATACAAGCTGTCAATTATGATGTAAGGAAATCTAACAATTAAAACTCCGCAAAGATAAGGATTTTTACTTACTTTAATAATTCTTTTTGAACAATAAAACGCTTTCACCGTTTTATTAGAATAAAAAAATCGAGGAAAACTCCCCGATTTAGGTATTACGATTTATTTTTAAAAAACAACGGTTTTATTACCATATACAATCACGCGATCTTCAAGATGCCACTTTACTGCTCTCGCTAGAACACTGCGTTCGATTGAGGCTCCTTTTCTCTTCAAGTCCTCTACTCCATCCCTATGATCAACTCGACTTATATCTTGCTCGATAATCGGCCCCTCATCTAAATCATTGGTTACATAATGTGAAGTTGCACCGATAATCTTCACTCCGCGAGCATAGGCACGATCATATGGTTTCGCACCAACAAATGCCGGTAGAAACGAATGATGAATATTAATGATTTTATTAGCTTGAGCAGAAACAAATCGAGACGTCAAAATTTGCATATAACGAGCGAGAATGACAACATCTATATTATACTCTTCAAGTAATTGTAGCTGCTTTGTTTCCACTTCTTCACGATTTTCTTTCGAAGCAGGGATATGGTAAAAAGGAATTCCTAATGACTCAACAATTTCTTTTGCCTCTAGATGGTTACTGATAACTAATGGAATTTCCATCATCATGTCGCCATTCTGCCATTCTAATAGTATCTCTCTTAAACAATGGAGCTGCTTTGAAACAAAGATTGCCGTTCTTTTTAATTCACTATTTTGTTGTAACTTCCATTCCATATCAAAATCTTGAGCAACATTTATAAATGACTCTTTCATTTGTCCAAATTTTTGTGGAAGTTCAGGACACTCAAATTCAATGCGCATAAAAAAGTTGCCACCTTCATGATCAGTGGAATATTGACTGGATTCGATAATATTAGCTTGGTGTTGAAATAAAAACTTCGAAATGTGGGCGACAATCCCTGGTTGATCAGGGCATTTGATGAGCAAGCGACCCCTGTTTTTATTTTTCTCTTTATAAACTTTTGCTTGATTATTAAATAATGTATTCATGTTGCACTCCTTCAAACTATTTATTGCATTTTAACCTTTTCTTTCATAAAGACGCAAACCTTTTGCAAAAAAAAACACACTCATTGTACATTGCTTGAATTTAGACCCCATTCTCTTATACTATAATAGGAGCATGCAACCTGTGTTTTTATGTTACAAAAATATGACTTTAGTGGCATTTTTGACATAAATAATCGTATTTCGACAAAAAGGAAGGTATAATTATAAAATCACAGGATAATAGTTTCATATAAGGAGGAATTATAAGATGGAATGGGTATTAGCCATTTTACTTGGTGCAGCTGTTGTGTTGCTCATTTTATCATTTGTTAAGGGTAAACAATCGAAATCAGAACAAGAACAACATATTGACCAGGTTTCTTTTTCCTTAATGGATGAAATTCACCAACTACAGCAAAAAGTAAAATTCATGGAAATAGATGCTGAGATAACAGCGGTAGAAGCAGGTACATCTGAAGTACAATCGGATCATAGATTACTTCTACGTGAAATGATTGACCTACATAGAAGAGGATACTCCAACGAAAGCATCGCTCAAAAACTAAAGATGTCATTACAAGAAGTGAATAACCTACTAGCTCCATACGAAAAACGTAGTACGGAAAGGAGTAAAGTAGCTCAATGAGTGAGAAAACGATGCGCAGCTTTGCTGGTGGTTTAATTGTCGCAGCAGTCATTCTCGGGATTACTTATTTCCTTAGTCCGGCCGAAAGCAAACAAACAGAAGCTGCCGAGCCAAAAGCAACAGAAGAAGTCGATCAACCCGCAGAAGCAACCAAAGAAGAACTTAGTACTGAAGAGATGGAAGAAGCCTTACAATCTCAAGGATTTATTATTCATAGTGAAGAAGAATGGAACAATATTAATAAAGATATGAAAGATATCGCTTCTGTTAAAGAAGAAAATGAAAAGCTAAAAAAGCAACTTAACGATGCAAAAGAAAATGAAAATGAAAAAGCTGTTTACCGTACGATGCTCACAGTTACCTCTGGTATGACTAGTATCGACGTCGGTAATGCACTTGAGTCTGCAAAAATCATTAAAAATGGTAAAGACTTCTTTGATGCCGTAGAGAAAAAGGGTCTAGAAAATGATCTACGTCCAGGGACTTTTGAAGTAAATAGTGACATGTCAATGAACGAACTTGTAAATAAGGTATTTAAGAAATAACCATCATGGGAAAAGCATCTGATGTCATCAGGTGCTTTTTTATTGCCTTCCTAACTCTTCGTTCATAAACAAATAGTGAGTAGCAACTGTTTCCTCATACCAATCAGAGCGATTTCAGATAGTTAACTGCTCGTATTCAATTTGTCGGTCATCATGTGTAAAAATCGGAAAGATTGCTGCGCAAATTTGATTTGCTCAGTCATCAATCATGCATTCTACAATGTTAGCTGCACAAACTCGATTTACACTTACATAAAGCATAAATTCTTCAATTGAGCAAAAGTCGACTTTCCCCTACTTATAAAGATATTTCGATAAAAAATAGAGCAAAAGCTACATAACTCTCTAACGTTGCTTAAGTTTCTAAGAAGAAAATGAATAATCGTGATATATTAATGTCAAAATACTCCTATATCATTCTATATCGACCAAAAATGAGTGAAGTTTAAATTGATAAAAGAAGATTGGGGAATGTTCATTATGAGTATTTATGTATATCAATCATTTCAACTAAAACAAGAAAACTTTCAAGAAGGCATACAAAATCTCGCTAATATCAAAAGCTTTCGCAACGAAAACTACAGTCACGAGGTTGAAATTCTCTGCCCTATTTCCGGTAATGACCATACCTATTGCCTCATTGCCATATATGAAGGACTCGCCGAGATGGAATTGCAAAATAAAAAAATGTTTGAAGACGAGAAGTATAAGAAAATGATTAGTGATTTCTTCATCGAGCATACTGTTCAGAATAGTATAGAGACCCAATTGTTACGAAGCCTCCAATTACCACCTAAAACAAAGAAATAATAGATAAACATTTCGTTGCCCTATACAAATATCAGAAAATTCATTATAATTAACGCGTCTTGGATTACTTGAAAAGAGGCGTTAATTATGACAGATAGAAGCGATCAAGGTAGGAATATACTTATTTTTATAGGGATTATCACAATTGCATTCAATTTACGCCCTGCGATTACTTCAGTTGGCCCCATTATTGGTGACATACAACATGAATTGCAGTTTAATACGAGTACAGTGAGTTTACTAACCACGCTCCCTTTATTAGCCTTTTCATCTATCTCCCCCTTTGCTCCTTTTTTTGCAAAAAAATGGGGAATTGAGAGGGTGATTTTCTGCGGTCTAACACTGATAGGTCTAGGTGTCTTCATGCGCTCTACTAATTTTATTTTCATACTATTTCTTGGTACCTTCATGATCGGGTTAGGGATAGGTATTTGTAACGTGTTACTCCCAAGTCTTGTTAAAGCACAATTCCCATTAAAAATAGGGCTAATTACTGGCATATATACGTTAGCAATGGGGGTATTTGCTGGCTTTGCACCAGGTATTAGTGGAACACTTTCTAGCAATGGGATTGCATGGAAAACCAGTCTACTAATTTGGGTAATCCCTATTTTACTTGCTTGTCTTCTATGGATACCATTTATTAAAAAGACACCTAAAAAAAACCCTGTTCCTCTCCTTTCATTCTCTACATTGTTTAGGTCGGGA
The DNA here is from genome assembly GCF_038007265.1 of Cytobacillus sp. FSL R5-0569. Classification (NCBI taxonomy): domain Bacteria; kingdom Bacillati; phylum Bacillota; class Bacilli; order Caryophanales; family Bacillaceae; genus Cytobacillus; species Cytobacillus sp. FSL R5-0569. The sequence continues at coordinate 1,327,579 of NZ_JBBOWW010000001.1, read as the reverse complement.
ATAGCATGGCAAATCACCGGTTTTATGGGGTTGCAATCGTTTATCTATTTTGGTTTTTCCACATGGTTACCAGAGATATTGATAGTAAAAGGTTTCACGTTAGAAATGGGTGGTTGGATGCTAACTATCATGCAAATCTCGGGTTTACCAGCGAGTTTTTTTATTCCTATTTTAGGAGAAAGATTATCACATCAAAAATGGATTGGGTTAGGGATTGGTACAACCCTTATTACAGGTTTATGCGGGTTATTTCTCACTTCAAATATGGTGATCACATTTCTAAGTATTATCCTCATTGGTCTTTCTTTAGGAGCTGCGATAAGTCATTCATTAGCATTAATGAGTCTACGATCTATGAACAGTGAACAGGCTGCCTCTCTTTCTGGCATGGCCCAATCTTTTGGTTATTTATTGGCAGCATGTGGTCCTTTCTTACTTGGACTTCTTTATGACCTTTTTCACCAATGGCATACAGCATTTTTTGCCCTTATTACTATTGCCGTTCTTTTTACTTTATGTGGGATCGGGGCTGGAAGAAATGTTTTTGTGCAGGAAACCACAAACCTCAAGCAAATCTCTTAAATCATTTAGCTGGGTTCATAATTACAACCCAGCTTTTTTTACTTACTACTCTTTGATTACAGGAATCCAAATTTCTGAGTAAAAATTGCTACGGTTGGAACCTTCTTCAGGATATACCTCTAACTCAGCTGTTCCCGCATGTCTATAACCGCTCGTTGGAAACCATTCTGAGAATATTTGTTTCCACGTGTGTTGGATTGCTTTAGGCATCTCTCCATGCACTTGAAATACGGCCCAAGTTGAGGCTGGTATCGTTATTGTTTCAAAACTAGTAGAATGCCCATTATGATTGACAGCAATCCAATAGTCAATTTCCCTATGATTTATATGATCCACGCAAACCCCAAGCACACCTTTTATTGAGCCATTATTTAATGAAAGTAAGCGATCACAAGTCCCATCTTGATTCACTTGATTCCATAACTTTGGAATTTCTGTTAGGTTTGCATCGTTTTCAAGGGAATAATTCTTTCTTATGCCTACTACTTGAAAGCTATCTTTTGAAATTATTGTATGATTCATTGGTTCCGCTCCTTCTAATGTTACATGTATTTTTAAGGGCTGATATAATTTCAACTTTCCACGGTATTTCTTTACTTCTGATGGTGAGATATGATGTTGCTTCTTGAATGCCTTAGTAAATGCTTCTGGGGTTTCATAGCCATATTTTAGGGCAATATTAATAATTTTCTCATCATTATTACCAAGCTCAATAGCTGCACCCGTTAATCTTCGTCGTCTTATATATTCCCCTAGCGTCATATCCGTTAAAATGGCAAACGTTCGTTGAAAGTGAAAAGGAGAAGTATTCGCTTGTTTTGCTACCTCCTCACTGTTTAATTTTTTCAACAGGTTTGCTTCAATATAATCCAACGCTTTTTGTATATCTGTTACCCAACTCATAGTCTCTTCTCCTTCGGTTCGATTGTATACCGAATCATTTATTTACTCCTGTCATTTATTGCTCTGTTTGGTTAGGTTAACTACGGTCGCATAAAAGAACAAACACTTCCTATCACTGCAGTATTCCTTACCATTTTTCACATGATAAGTGTACATAATATTTATATTAATTCGAAACACTAGAAAAGGTAAAAGAATTACAGTAGGGATCTTCCATTTAATCATCCGGAGTTACGCTTTGACAATAAAAAAGGTGGTATATGACAGTGAATAATGAAACTAAACATCAGAAATTCGGGGCCGTCTTTTATTGGTCAGTTGGTATTTTACTCGTTTTAATTTTTATCGGTGCATTCGCTCCAAAAGTGATGGAAAACTATACAGCTGCTATTCAGTCAGCCATCACCTCTACTTTTGGCTGGTATTATTTAATCATAGTCACGGTTTTTGTCTGTGTTTGCTTATTTTTAATTGTTAGCCCTTATGGGAAATTAAAACTGGGGAAGTCAGATGAAAAACCAGAATATAGTTATCCTACTTGGTTTGCCCTTTTATTTAGTGCCGGGATGGGTACAGGACTCCTTTTCTGGGGAACAGCAGAACCGATTTCTCATTTCGCAATTGACTCTCCTACAGGGCAAACGGGTACCGATCAAGCAGCAATGGATGCTTTAAGGTATGTCTATTTTCATTGGGGTATTCATGGTTGGAGTATATACGTCATTATTGCTCTTTGTCTTGCCTTTTTCAATTTTCGTCGAGGGGGAGATGGTTCAATTAGCTCTACACTATCTCCTATTATGAAAAACACCGATGGTCCGTTAGGAAAACTAATAGATATTATCGGTATTATTGCCACTGTTGCGGGAATCGCCACTACTCTTGGTTTTGGTGCTAGTCAAATTAATGGCGGGATCTCTTACATTTGGAATATCCCTAATTCTTTTCTCATTCAATTAGTGATTATTATCATTATTACAGTCATTTTCTTAATCTCAGCCACCACTGGGATTGATAAAGGTATCAAACTCTTATCCAATGTCAATATGATACTTGCGCTCGTACTCCTACTCTTTTTTATTGTTTTTGGTTCAACTGTTTATTCCTTAAATTTGTTCACAGACACGATTGGAAAATATATACAACGACTGCCAGAGATGAGTTTTAGATTAACACCCAATAATGAGCAAAGCAGAGAGTGGATTAACAATTGGACGATTTTTTATTGGGCATGGTGGATGGCATGGTCACCGTATGTCGGCACATTTATAGCAAGAGTATCTAGAGGAAGGACCATACGTGAATTTACTATTGGAGTATTGCTTGTACCTACCATTGTTACATTTATTTGGTTCGCTTTCTTAGGAGGTACTGCTATCGATATGCAAATGACAGGGATAGCTGATTTGGCTTCAATGACTACAGAGCAAATGCTATTTGGAACATTAGCAGAGATGCCGATTAGTTTTATTACCTCTGTCCTCTCTCTTATCTTGATTGCTATTTTCTTTATTACATCAGGTGACTCCGCTACTGTTGTGTTGGGGATGCAATCAGTTAAAGGTGTGTTAAATCCGACGAATCGTAATAAACTCATATGGGGTGTCTTACTATCAGCCATCGCCACTGTATTGCTCTATTCTGGTGGCCTACAAGCACTACAAAATACAATGATTATTGCTGCCTTCCCATTTTCGTTCGTAATGATCCTCATGACGATATCTTTAATCAAAGAACTGCAGCAAGTAAAAAGAGAACTAGAGCTTTCAGGCGCAACCAAAGATAAACTAATGTCAAGAAGGTTACAAAAACAATTAATCAAACAAGAACTAAAAGATGAAAAACGTTGGATTGAGAGTAAAATGGAAGAAGAGAAAAAACGCTTAAAAAAGAAAAAGAAAGAAAAAATGGAAGAACTAAATAACAAGAAGGAGGAATAACCTCCCCCCTCTTGTTTTTTTAGTTCTTCACAATGTAGCTGTTATTCTTCTAGCCACTTCAATACCATTCTCCATACAATCCGGAATCCCTGAACCATAGTAAGAACTTCCTGCTATATACACGCCAGGATATTTTTCTATAAGCGTTTGTTCAATTCCTTTGATTAAATGCGGGTGGTCCAGTGTATAAGTAGGCATTAATTCATTCCATTTTGTTATTTCCCATACAATGGGTTCAGCTGTTAGTTTTAAGCTTTTCTGTAAATCTTCTCTTGCAAGATCAAGTAATCCTGTATCTTCCATATCCTTCACGCTAGCGAATGAAGGGTGGCTACTTTTGTAGAAGAGACGGACAAGCAGATTCCCACTTTTAGACGTATGTTTCCATTTTCTACTCGTCCATGTACAAGCATTACAGTGTAGCTCATTATTGCTTGATGTAATAAAGCCAGTTCCATCTTTGGGTAAGACCGCATCAGGAACATCGAATCCTATGTAAACACTAATGAGTGAGCTGTTTTTCATGTTAGAAAAATACTGATTCAATGCTGCGTCATCAAGTAATTGTTGCGCAACTTGATGTGGAGTGCTCAAGACAATATGATCTGCTTTCATCACTTCACCATTTGAAAAACTCACCTTATAATGTTGCTTCACTTTTTGTATTGATTGTGCCTCGTATCCTTTTTTGATTTCCACTGCCCCAAGAGATTTTTCATATGCGTCAATAATTGTTGAAAGACCATTTTTGAAAGAGAGGAACTTCCTTTCACCGCTACTCTGATATTTCTCCTTATGATCATTGAACCCCATGATAATGCTTCCGTATTTCTTTTTATATTCGAAAACAGCTGGTAAGGTAGATGAAATCGTCAAATCTTGTAGTTTTCCAGAATAAACACCCGATAATACTGGAGCAATCTGCTTCTCTACTAATTCCTCGCCAAAATAATAGGTAAGAAAGTCACCAATACTATCTTCAACTGTAAATGGATTCTTATGGTGATAAACGTCTTTTAATGCTCGAACTTTACCTTCAGCAGAGACTAATGTAGTTTTAGCCAATGACTCGATACTTGTCGGTATACCAAATACAGCATCAACTGGGATGGGCTTTATCTCGCCATCGGTAAATAAATAAGAGCGACCTGTCCCGTTATAAACGACCTCATCACTTAAATTCAGTTCTGAAAAGATTTCTCTACCCATTACTTTCCTTGAGACAATAGAATCAGCGCCCGTTTCCATCATAAATCCATCCGCTTCAACGGTTTTAATTTTTCCACCTAGATGATTTTGTGCTTCTGTTAATATAATGCGAATGTCGCGATTGTTTGCGTTTTTCCATTTTTGTAGTTCATGGGCAGCTGACAGACCATTTATGCCACCACCGACGATCAACACCGTTTCCATTACGTACACCTCAACTTTTTCTCAATGATAATAGTTTATCACAACATCACTACTTCAACTCAATCTCTATCAACAATTGAATGACTTTTGCATTTAAAAAAGATTTTTTTTGATAAATATGTAGGGATACTTCATTTCACTTACGTCTATTAAGTTGTATTCAAAAGAAAAGGTGGGAAAATGCATGATTGAGGTAAATAAGATTTATCATTCTTTTGAAATAGGTAAAAAAGAGAAGAAAACGGTCATACCTGTTCTGAAGGATGTATCATTCCAAATTAACAAAGGAGAAATTGTATCCATTGTAGGTAAAAGCGGATCTGGAAAATCAACTTTACTAAATATTATTAGCGGATTTATTAAACCTACGGATGGTGAAGTTAAGATTAATAATCAAACTGTGACGGAGCTTTCTGAAGGAGAGTTTGCTTCCTTTAGACTTCAGCATATCGGTTTTATCTTTCAAAACTTTCAATTGATTCCAAGTATGACAGCATTCCAAAATGTTGAATTGCCGTTAACTTTTAAAGGGATGAATGAAAAGGAACGTAAACAAAAAACGTTAGAGACACTTGAGCGTGTTGGACTAGCAGAGTTCAAGGACCATTACCCAAGCGAATTATCAGGCGGACAACAACAACGGGTCAGTATTGCTCGTGCACTTGTAGTGAATCCACCTCTTATTCTTGCTGATGAACCAACGGGTAGCCTAGATAGTGACACCGAGAAAAGCTTACTCGCTTTCATTAAACAATTAAATGAAGAATTAGGGATTACTTTTCTTATCATTACTCATGATGAAGAGGTTGCCGAGTTCGGTCATCGCACAATAGAAATTGTTGACGGTCATGTATTGGAGGAAGTAGGGAAATGACATTTAAAGATCAGTTTAAGTTCGTTAGACAAAATTTAAAGAAAAATAAATCTAGGTTATTTATGACAGTACTTGCTACTGCGATTGGTGTTGCATTCTTAATTGTACTTGCCTCTGTCGGCTTCGGACTTCATAAATCGATTATTTCTGATATGATGCAAAACCAATTGGTTACCCAAGTGGAGATATACGGGAAAGAAGATTCACAAGGACTAACAAATGAAGATATTACTTATTTTGAAGAAATGGACGGAGTGGAAGCCGTTACCCGCAGGAATGAATTGGCGCAGATGCCTTTCTTCCAACTAGATGACTATACATCTAATACGAATGCCATCGTCACACACTTTCCATCAGAGATTAAAGCAGACTTCAAGCTCGCCTCTGGGCGCTTACCTGAGGGAGAGAATGAAGTTGTTGTCGGTTATCACTTTACTGACAGCTTAATTAAAAACGGTGCTAACCCTGAGAAATTGTACGATGATGAAGGAAATATCAACGAGGACTATGTCTATACTGATGACTTGCTAAATAAAGAAATGGACATGGAAGTCATTAAATTAACAGATGGGAAAGAAACGAAGAAAACCATTTCTGTTAAAATTGTAGGAATCGCTGAAAAGCCTGCTCGCGATTGGGCATATGAAGCACATGTCTTTATTTCCGAAGAAATCTTACAAGAAGTTGAACAATTCACTGGCGTTATGCGCGGTGCCACTGAAATGTACGAAGGCGGCGAACTTGACGCCAAACAATCGGAAGACGTCTATGATTATGTAAAAGTATACGCAAATAACGTTCAAGAAGTAGAAGGAATTAACAAGACTCTTGAAGATAAAGGCTATATGATTTATTCGATTGCCAATGAAATGAAACAAATGAATGTCATCTTCCTTATTATGAAAATCGGCCTTATCTTTATTGGTACGATTGCATTGATTATTGCATCTATTGGTATATACAATACGATGACAATGGCTGTAACGGAAAGGGCACCGGATATCGGAATTATGAAAGCGATTGGTGCACATCCACGTACAATTAAAAATATCTTTTTATTAGAAAGTACTTATATCGGCTTATTAGGCGCCATCTTTGGGACGATTGTTGCTTATGGTGTCAGCTTCCTAGTCAATTTATCTGTACCATTTATTATTCAAACAGCATTTGATGAGGCAGCTCCAGAAGGACTATTATTGTCATATATCCCTTGGTCACTGACCCTTATTAGTGTCGGTATTTGTTTACTCGTTACCGTATTCTCAGGTCTCCGCCCTGCAAAGAGAGCAACAAAAGTGGATGTTCTTAAGGCGATGAGAAGAGAATTATAATCAAAATCAGTACCATAACAGGCCACCCTAAAGCCAGTTTTGAGCATTTCTTCATTTGCACAACTGGCTTTTTCTTTTTTTATCATTTCACTTAAACCAATTCGCCCCTTCATCCATGTGAAGAAAAGGAATATCCGTGTCCACTTTACCAGTCATTCTCTCGATTGATAACTCTTTTCCTAATAGCCAAGAAGCAAAGTCAATCTCATAAGGTTGTTGATTTCCTCCCAATGCCATCCATACTTTTAGGCTACGCGGAAAATATACAGATGTATGAATAGTCCCCGCCCAGCTTCCATACAAATCAGAAAATACACCTTTACCTATACCATTCATCAATTGAAAAGCTTGCTCTGGACTACTCATTGCTGCGCGATTTTCTTCCATAACAGCTAAACGACGCTTTGAATCTGCTAATTGATGACGGTTTTCTGATAAGAGTTTCTCAAAATGGTTTGTACAGGATAGAGTTTCACGCACTGTCACTTCTCTTGGGGTGGTTTCCACTGCCGCACTTCTTCCCTTCTTATCATGAACAACATAAGTAAAGGAATGACGATGAGGAATTTCTTTTAACATCGCAACTGCTTCTTCAACATCTTGACATGACTCTAAAATAAGTCTGCCAATCATACAACAAATAAAACCATCACCTGGTCTTCTTCTATTCATAAAGTTATAGCCCATTGCTAAACCACACTCATTCATACCATCCATTCGCCCTGTTACTCGTTGCGATGGACCAATCATACTATAGCCCATTCCATCAGTCGGTTGGAATAGTGTATATCGCCCTTCATATGTTTTGGGATGATAATCATAATTGCGGATTAAATAATCCTCACCTATATATATAGAACAGCCTGATTTATGATGATTCACGCGATAGCCACCGTATTCTTGTAATACCCGCTCTATTGGCCATTCTAATGCCTCTTGTAAACCCATTAGTTCATCCCAAACACCTGGAGCAAAGTGTGTAATCATCGACTTTGCTTCTTCTACATTGATAGTAAAGCGTGGCTTCCTTACCTTCCACTGGTCTTCTCTATTTTTCACGGACAATGAGTCCTTTAATAACTCCCCTTGCAAGAAACCATAATCATAATGATTGCCTCTAAATTGAATAATATCACTATAGATTTTCTTCATATGTATCCTCCTCACAGTTGCTCTCAACATAAGCATACTGGAAGTCCTTCGGAAAATAAAGACAACTCGCCAGTGCAAATTAAAAAGCAGGAAACCATTAACTTTTCAACTAATATTCTACTTGTTGTGTTCATAATCATTAATGTAAACTCCTTCCATTTCATTCTTTTGCCAATACAAAAAAAAACGAACAAAGCTATTGAAATAGCATTTGCCCGTTTTAATGCAAGAACTTCTTTATATCGTTTTATTAATATTTCTCCCAGACTGCCTCTCATAATTGCGTATAATCATGCTATTTCCCTTCGTCATGGCGAATCTTTCATAGTACGGAACTAAATCATCATCACAAGATAAGTCAATCATATAAATATCGCTCAGTTCCTGTAGCATCATCTTTACAAGTGTTTCTCCAATACCTTGCTGTTGATAGTCTGGTCGTACTTCTAGCAGCGGAATGTATGCCGAGATCACACCATCACTGATAGCTGTAATAAAGCCTACGACTCTATCGTTCGTTTCATCAATGGCCACAATCGCTTTATAGCTATTGTGCATTAGGTATAGATGCGTTTTCGGTTGCGGATAATTCCCCCATCCCACAAAAAAACCTGATAGCATGTCTATCGTTATATCTTGTAGATTACTCGTATATATCATTCTTTAACCCCTTTTCTCGTTAGATTAGGCTGAAAAGAAGATATATATTGATTCATATAATAACAAACAACTTGCCCCTTTCTTACTCTCTCAACTAACTATTCTACAGTAACCCTGGTTATCCTGCCTTCAGTATTAGTTTGAAGTAAACCATTTGTATAACTGTTGCGATTCAATAGTTAGGTAAACATTCGTATCTTTTCTAAAATCGATTACACCAGCCTGAGAAGTATTGACACGATCCGCTGTTAATTTCCAAACTTTTGGTCCAGCGTAATATTCATGATCTGTCACGACTTTATACCATGTATTGCCACCCTCTTGTGATTCTGTTATTGTAAAATTACCGACCTTTTTCTCGAAGTCCCCATTACCTTCTCCCATTTTCACTTCAATGACCTTATTACCTTGGTCATTTTTATAAAAATTCACTTCTTTATTTGCTGTTGTTCTGATATCCCCTGAAGGTGTTGCCTTAAAAGCGATTGAACCAGTATAATACGGAGGTCCTTCCTCTTCATCTACTTGAGTAGCGACAACTTTCAGTTTTAAATTTCCTGTTTTCCCTTGGAAGTTAATATCATTATCACCATGTGGCCACCTTGCGAAAATACGAAATTGCTCGTTATCCACTGTCGGTTTAAATGTTGAAGTATGATCGATTTCCTTCCACTCCCCATTCACTTTTCTTTCTAATGACAAAACAATTGGCGAATTGCCATTGGCAGGGAATAATTTACCCGATGGAATTAAATCTACTTGATACTCAACGGGCACCTTCGTATCATTTTTTTGAATTTCAAAAGCATAAACTTTGACAGGATCCATCCCTGGGTAAAAATTCTCACCTAAGGAGAATTGTCCATCCCCAATTGTCTCACCGCTTTCATTCACTGCGTTCACATTAAATTTTGCAGCTTGAACTGTGTTTCCTGTACTCGTAAAGCTTTTAGAAAAATAAGCAACTGTCCCAAAAATAGCTGTAGCAATTAATAATAATGCCAATGAACTTAACGATAACTTTGTTTTCAACTCTTCTCCCCCTCAAATTCATTTATGATTTTTTTGTTCCTTTTAAATAGCTTGTCTGAAAAAATAATGGCAAGAACAATGAAAAACATCAAACTTAAACCAATTGGACTGATCAAGAATTCAGCAATAGAGCCTACTTTCGGCAACACCCATTCTACTTTACCTGTTAGATGTTCAGACCGTATCTTCGTCTCATCCTCAGTATTATTTGCATCGCCTTTCGTCTTAAAAAATGAGCCAGATTCATCCTTAGCTACTTCAGTTACTCTGTGAGTGACAAAGTCTGCCCCATTTCGGTATGTAATCACATCATTTTCGTTGATTTGATTAAACGTAGATTGTTTAACCACAACAACATCACCTGGTGAGATACTCGGCTCCATGCTTCCTGTTAATACAATAAGAAGACTTCTCCCAAATAGAGATGGTGGCTTTTCTTGATTTTGGTCACTAGTGATTAGCGTGTATAAAGAAAGAACACCTAATAAAATGAGAAGGACAAATAAACTATTACCAATGACCGAAATGACCTTTCGAATACTTCCTCCTCCCTTCTCGTTTCAATTGTTCTTCAATTAAGAATAAATATAGTAATATTAGGAAAATATGACAAGAGAGTAAATACCTAAATATTCAGAAATTTAAGTATAAAAATCAAAACCTGTAACAAACCACTACTTTTTACCTAATGATTTATTATTCCTATCTTATCATTCGTTTACGTAACAATTTGCTATAAAAGTAGAAAAAAGCCCCTGTCTTCAAATGATATAGAGGGCTTTTTGGACTATTACTATTTATTCATTTATAATTCTGTTCTAATCATCCATAACTCAGGGAAGAACTGTTGATCAATGACTTTCTTTAGATAACCGACGCCAGATGAGCCACCTGTACCTTTCTTGAAGCCTATTATTCTCTCTACTGTTTTCATATGCCTAAATCTCCATTGTTGAAACGAATCCTCAATATCTACTAGTTTCTCTGCTAATTCATAGAGCTCCCAATACTTCTCGTTATTTAAATACACCGATTTCCATGCTTCTTTAACCGATTCATTATATTCATAAGTATCTTCTACATCTCTACAAAGTATCGTCTCATCAATTGTTAATCCATTACGCTGTAAACAATGGATACTGACATCATAGAGACTTTTTGCTGCATATGATTTCAACAACTCTTCTTTCAAGTCAGCATCTTTTTGATAGATTTTTAGCACATGCGGTGTTTTATACCCTAGTGCGAATTCTATCATACGATATTGATAAGATTGAAAGCCTGAAGCTTGGCCGAGGAAAGGTCGAAACTCGATATACTCAGATGGTGTGAGAGTAGATAGAACGTCCCAAGCCTGTATAATTTGAGATTGTGTTTTCGTTACCCTAGATAAGCATTTTTGTGCTGTCGACAAGTCATCAGCTTCAATGGCTGCAATACTTGATTGAATTTCATGTAAGATAAGTTTCATCCATAATTCAGATACTTGATGAATAATAATAAACAACATCTCATCATGGTGACCAGACAACCTTTTTTGCGCGCCCAGTACTTGATCTAGTTGCAAGTATTCACCATATGTCATATTCTCATCGAATGCGGTATGTATCCCATTTTCATTCTCAAACGGGGGCTGCCCCTGTTTATTTGTCATCATGCACCCCCTCCTTCTAATTTTCTTATTACTGCTCTTACTGGACTGCCATCCCCGCCTTCAATTCTTAGTGGAAGAGCAATCAGTTCATAGTCTCCCTGTACAATATCATGAACAACGATATTTTCTAGTATATGAATATTATGTTGATGGAGCTTATGGTGAATAGGTAATGCTTTACTATCCAATTCATCCACTGACGGAAAATCAACACCAATCAGTTCCACCCCACATTTTTTTAAATATAACGGGACATCTTCACTGATGACAGGGACCCTTGTTGGAAAATGCTTTGGCTTAGGCTCACTACTCGTTTTGATTAATAGTCGCTTTACATTCTGTAATGGGAATTGGTCTAATAAGGCGGTTGTGATTCTTTCTTCACCTGATAAATCAATCAGTTTAGCTCTACCAATATACAAATTAATATCTAATTCATTTGTCTTTTTACCATCTTCTATAAAATGAAACGGTGCATCTACATGGGTACCGATATGTATACTTGTAGACAGTTGACCAATATTAACCGAACCAGTCTCTTCTCTCGTTGCAGATAAGTTAAAAGAAAAAGCTTCATCTCCTGGCCAATGTGCCATCCCATTGTGCAGTGGCTGAGAAATATCTATCCAATGTCCCATCAGGCAATCACTCCTCGTATATTTTCGAACTTTTTATATGTTTCCTCTTCCATGATTTTCTTCAATATGTTTATTGCACGCCATACATCTTCAAACGAATTATATAAGGACACAGGTGCTAAACGGATTCCATCTGGCATGCGAAAATCAGGAATAACACCTTCCTCCTTTAAAGCTTTGCAAATTCTCGCAGCCTCTTTATGCCCAAGTAAAATATGTGCCCCTCTACTCTCATCCGTGCGGTTGTATAGTTGAAAGGCAAAAGGTTTTAATTCATAGTGAATTAAGTCCATCATATAATCTGTTAATTGCAAAGACTTTTGCCTAATAGCATTAATCCCAACTTCATCAAACATAGAAAGCGCTCCCAATAATGGTGCCATACTTAAAATTTGTGGCGTGCCCATTTGATATGCACTTGCGTCATCTGCTACAGTCATCTCATGTTCCATGTCAAATTGCTTCTGTTTATGAGAACCAAACCAGCCAGCTAAGCCAGGAGCTGTTCCATGATGACATTCATTGATATATAAACCACCTACAGCACCAGGTCCACCATTTAGATGTTTATAATTGCACCAAAAGGCAAAGTCAACATTCCATTCTGTTAATGAATGGGGAATGGCTCCAATGGAATGACATAAATCAAAGCCAATTAGTATGTCTCTTTTATGAGCTTCTTCGACTAACCTTTTCATTTGGAGAATTTGTCCACTTCGATACAATACACTAGGTAAAATAATGAGTGCAATTTCTTCATTCATCGCTGCAATAATATCTTCTTCGCGAATAAATTGACCATCTCTACTTTGAATACTAATAAATTGTTCCTCTGAATAGCCTCTCATACGAAGATGACTTTTGATCGCATAAATATCAGACGGAAAGTTTAGCTCATCCGCGATAATTTTATTTTTACCTTCTTTTGGTTGGAAAAAGGTAGCTAATATTTGATGCAAATTAACTGTCGTAGAATTAGATGCGATAACTTCTGCTTTCTTAGCTCCTACGAGCTTGGCCAAGCTTTCCCCAATTGTTTCGGCCATATAATACCACGGAGCCCCTCCCTCGGTCCAACCATCAATTGCGTATTCCTTCCATGATTGAATTACTTCATTTAGTGATTTTTCAGCTCTTTTAGATAATAACCCTAAAGAGTTTCCATCTAGATATATTAAATCGTCTCTCAGGTAAAATTCCTTACGATATTTTGCCAGTTGATCTTGTTGGTCTTTCTCCATTGCAAACGCAAGTGAGTATCTGTTCAAGCAAACACAACCTTTCTGAAAATTATCTATATCGCGAAAATTATAGCTAACTTCTTTCATCTTTGCAATGAATAACCGTTTAAATCATTTATGTCAAAAAACGCACAATCTAATTTTGCTTACAAATTGTTAACCTATTTTGATATAATAAGTAGTAATACACTATTAGGGGGAACTATAGATAATGAAGAAAATTTTTGCAGCTATACTTACTGCAGCACTTGTCTTTTCACCAGTAGGAACAACAATCTTCCAAGACCAGGTTTCAACTGTTGAGGCGAAATCTTATAAATCAGGTAAAAAAGGTGTAAACTTTAATAAAAGCACGACAAACAATAATAACCAATCGAACGTTCAAAATAATCAGCAACAAAAAAACAACACAGCAACAAATCAACAACAAAAGAATAATGGTGGTTTCTTTTCTGGCGGATTAATGAAAGGACTTATGTTAGGTGGACTAGCGGGATTATTATTTGGTGGCCTGTTTGGAAATATGGGTATGTTAGGTAGTATTCTTGGTTTACTTGTCAATGTTTTAGCTATCGTCTTTGTCATTATGATTATTCGTAAAATCTTTACGATGATTAAAGATAAAAAGAAAAAACAGGAACCAAATCCATGGAACAATTAATTATTCCTGAACAAGATATTGTCAATGCATTATGTGTGTACATTTCTCGTAAAAAACAAGTGAAGCTAGAAGAAGTCGAAATTGAGCTCATGTATGATGACGATTATGGTTTCTCTGCCGAATCTCATGTTGGCGGCCGCAAGCAAGTCTTGATTACAGCGAATATGATCGAAGCATTAAGATTATGGTTAGATGAATTTCTTAATCGCGATCCATATGCAGGTATAAACCTCGTACTCGACGATGAACAAGGAATTATCGCTGTTGTACAATAAACAAGTTTTGTAAAAAGAGCATCCGTAAAGGATGCTCTTTTATTATTGGTATATAAGTTAAATCACCTTTGTTTGTTTAGTGATTACTTCTTTTTCTTTTGCTGGTTTTTTTGACCAGTACGTAGCTAAAATAGGACCCGATATATTATGCCAAACAGCGCCTAAAGCACTTGGAATAGCGGCAACTGGACCAAAGTGAGCAGTTGCTAACGAAACACCTAACCCTGAGTTTTGCATGCCCACCTCAATAGCAATCGCTCTTCTCGTACCTTCATCCATTTTGAAAAGCACGCCAGCCATGTATCCTAATAGTAAACCTGCTGCATTATGGAGCATCACCGCAATAAAGACAGAAAGCCCAGAAGAAGCAATTTTCTCAGCATTCCCTCCTACAACAGCGGTAACGATAATAATGATTGCTGTAACAGAAATAAGTGGAACAACGTTTATACTTTTTTCTACGATAACCGGGAATATTCTCTTCACTACTAAACCAAGTATAATAGGAACGATAATTACTTGAACAATTGATACAAACATACTCCACGCATCAACGGGCATCCATTGACCTGCTAGAGCTAAAAGTATGAGCGGTGTAGCTATTGGTGCAATCAAAGTGGATAACGATGTCATTGTTATCGATAAGGGTACATTTCCTTTTGCTAAATACACCATGACATTAGATGCTGTACCACCCGGGACTGACCCTAATAATACTAATCCCGCTGCTAATTCTGCCGGTAATTGCATAAGGTAGGCAATAGCGAAAGCTGTCAAAGGCATTATTGTAAATTGTGCTACAAAGCCCAGTAAAACTGGGAGTGGGTGAGAAAATACTAATTTAAAGTCTACCGGTTTTAATGTTAAACCCATACCGAACATGACTACGCCAAGTAACAAGGTGATATATCCACCGAAGACTACGAATAACGGTGGATAGAGATAAGCCACAACTGCAGCAATAATAACAAGAAAAGCAAAATACTTTCCTGCGAGATTACTAACGGTTTCCAGAATCTTCAATTAACTCTCCCCCTCCGAATTAAAAGGAATAACCTTATTTGGGTTTAAGATGTGATTTGGATCTAAGACATTCTTAATGTTCCTCATCACTTCTAATGCCTTCCCATGCTCTTGTTCTTGATATTTCATCTTTCCTACCCCAACACCATGTTCGCCAGTACAAGTGCCACCCTTTTCTAAAGCATACAAGACAAGTTGTTCATTGAAATGTTTAGCTTTGTTTACTTCTTCTTCATTATTCAAATCAATCATCACAAGCGAATGGAAGTTTCCGTCTCCTACATGTCCCGTCAGGCCACCAATTAAATTAATCTCATCTAGGCATTTTCTTGCATAAGTAACGGCACCCGCTAATTCTGAGATCGGTACACATACGTCTGTTACCATCATTTTCTTTCCTGGATAACCGTGTACATAAGCGTAGGCTAAATTATGTCTTGCATCCCATAATAGGTTACGAGCAGCCGTATCTGTTTCAAATGTTATATCTTGACAATGGAAATCAGCTACAATTTCTCTCATGAATTCTACATCTTGTTGAAGCCCTGCTTCATTACCATGAAATTCTAAAAATAGCGTTGGCTTAATCTCGTAATTAGTCTCACTAAAAAGATTCACTTGATTAATTGAAGCTTCATCTACCAATTCAACTCTGCCAATCGGAATGCCAGCTTGTAGGATACCAACTACAGCACCAACTGCATCATCAATTGTAGGAAAGGTTGCTCTACCAGCCATTTGGAATTCTGGAATACCGTACACTTTTAACGTCAACTCAGTAAAGCAGCCTAAAGTCCCTTCTGACCCGACAAATAGTCCATTTAAATGATAGCCAGAAGAAGATTTGGCGGCTAAACTACCGGTATGTATGATCTCCCCATTAGCTAAAACCACTTCTAAATCTAGTACTTGATCTCTCATTACACCATATTTAACTGAAGTGGTTCCACTTGCATTGGTTGCTGCCATCCCGCCTAATGTAGCATCAGCACCTGGGTCAACAGGGAAAAACAAACCGTATTTTTTTAACTCTTTATTTAGTTGCGAACGTGTCACACCAGGTTGAACTTTTACTAAAAAGTCTTCTTCCTTAACTTCTAAAATTCTATTCATTTCAGTAAAATTCATCGTTATTCCCTTTTTGTAAGGAATGACATGTCCCTCTAAACTCGACCCAACCCCGAAAGGAATAATGGGCGTTTGGAATTCTCCCGCCTTTTGTATAATTTGACTTACTTCACTAGCATTTTTGGGATAAACAACAATATCAGGATGACTACCTTTATGATAGGATTCATCTTTACTATGTAAGTCAAGAATGGTTTCATTAATAGATACTTGTTCATCTGTTAAAAAACTCAATAAAGCGCTTACTAATTCTTGATTATTCGTTTGACTGCCCTCTGTTGTTTTCATTGTTTAGTCTCTCTCCTTACAAATCAAAATTGTACAGACCAATTATTGAATTTTGAGAAAATTGGTCTAACATGTTCTCATTGTACAAGAAAATTCAAAAAAATCAATAATTAAAAATTTAAAATTGCTGCATTTTCCCTTTTTTTGTATGATGATATGAAAGGGAGTGGAAATCATGTCGCAAAAGAAAAAAATACATATGATTATTACAGAACAATTAGAAGGATATATTATCAATCAACAACTATCATCAGGAGATCGCCTCCCCCCTGAAAGAGTACTTGCAACTCTCTTTTCCTCTAGCAGAACATCAATTAGAGAAGCATTGAAAATTTTAGAAATGAAAGGTGTCTTAGAGATTCGGCAAGGTAGTGGAACATACATTAGATCAGTTGATTGTTTAACTTCTGAAGCACCTATCCTTTCTGCTAATCCAAAGACAAATATATATGAAATGTTAGATTTACGAAAAGTTTTAGAAGTGGAGTGTGCTGGTTTGGCATCATCTAGAGCGACATCAACAGATATAGCCAATATCCGCCATTCGCTTTTAGCGATGGAAACGGCATCCACGCCCGAAGACGGCATCCACGCGGATTTTCAATTTCACTTACATATCGTTTATGCGTCACACCATTCTATATTTATCAAACTCATGACTAACCTTACTGAACATATGAAAAATACTATAAAAGTAACGAGGTCAAACCGGTTTGCAGAAGACAATAAACGGGAAAAATCTACTATGGAAGAGCACCGTGATATTTATTTAGCAATTGCATCAGGAAATGGGAATGAAGCGCGGCAATTAATGAGTAACCATATTAATAGGGTAAGAAAAGAATTAAGCGAATCAATGCTTTTCAATGAACAAGCAGAATCCTACTTATAAATAATAAAGTCGGCTAAAATAAACCTACTTGATGTTTGGAGGAATAATAATGAAAACTATTTATGACTTTGAAGTAAAAAAAACAAATGGTCATACAGAACAGTTAAAAGATTTTGCAGGAAAAGTAATCCTAATCGTTAATACTGCCAGTAAGTGCGGCCTTACTCCTCAGTTTGAAGGATTGCAAGAGCTATATGAAAAATATAAAGATAAAGGCTTTGTCATCCTTGGTTTTCCATGTGCTCAATTTAACAACCAGGAATTCGC
This sequence comes from Cytobacillus sp. FSL R5-0569, assembly GCF_038007265.1. NCBI lineage: Bacteria > Bacillati > Bacillota > Bacilli > Caryophanales > Bacillaceae > Cytobacillus > Cytobacillus sp. FSL R5-0569. Next base: position 1,309,625 of record NZ_JBBOWW010000001.1, on the reverse strand, counting down.
TAATATCGATGAAACAACAGAGTTTTGTCAAGTGAATTATGGTGTCTCCTTTCCAATGTTTGCAAAGATAGATGTAAACGGTGATAACACAGAACCACTGTTTTCTTATTTAAAAGAAGAGAAGAAAGGTGTACTTTCAAAGAATATTAAATGGAATTTCACCAAGTTTCTTATTGACCGGAATGGGGAAGTATACGACAGATACGCACCAACAACCGAACCGGAAAAATTAACGAGTGACATTGAAAAATTGCTCTAAAATTAACATAAGGAATCCCCTATTAAATATAGGAGTTTCCTTATGTTCTATTTTCTATGATCAAAAAAAGGCCCCCATTCGGAACCTTTTATTATATCAGTTTATTTTTTCTTTTTAGATAATCTACCGAGTAAGAATGCACCAGCAGCAACGCCAAGAATAGTATTTGTCTTTTTATTAAATACTTGTTTTGCAACGAGATTGATGTTTTGTGGTCTTTCTGCGAGACGTCGCATGTAATAACCGTACCAGTCATCACCAAACGGAATATATGTGGTAAAATTGTAGCCTTCTTTCGCAAGCTCTAATTGCATTTCTTTTCTGAATCCATATAACATCTGGAATTCAAATTGATCATTTGGAATATCGTGTTCCTTTACAAATTTCTTCACATGATTAATTACATGATGATCATGTGTTGCAATTGACGTGAATTTTCCATGTAACAAATGATATTCTATAAGTTTAATATAGTTGCTATCAATCTCTTCCTTCGCAGTATACGCAACTTCAGCTGGTTCTTTATATGCACCTTTTACAATACGCAAACGATAATTTTTATATTTTTCTATATCTTCTATTGCTCTATAAAAATAGGCCTGGATAACAGTCCCTATATTATCATAACTTTTTGATAATTCATCCAATAAATCAAATGAAGGTTGTAAACGGCCATGATCCTCCATATCAAAATTGATAAAGATGCCATATTCATGAGCCTTACTTACTATTTCTTTTAAGTTCTCCAAACAAAAGGAGTAATCAATGTCTAAACCTAATTGAGATGGTTTTAACGAAATATGAGCATCGACTTCATGCTCATGAATCGCTTCAACAACTGCTAAGATTTGTTCTTTTGCTGCAGTCGCATCCTCTTTTTGATTAACAAATTCCCCTAGATTATCGACTGTACATGCGATACCATGGGCATTTAATTCTTTAATCTTAACAATCGCTTCTTCAATATTTGTACCCGCAACGACACTTTGAGCACCCAGTTTTAAACCATATTTTTTTGCTGCACTATTTAAAAATTGATTTTGAGATAAGCCTATAAATAGATCTTTCAGCATAGCGATTACTCCTTGTCTATTAATTTTTACATGGTCATTATATCATAAATTAGCAATAAAAATTATTTTGCGAATAATTATTTTTTTCCTATATTTAAGAAGAAACAATGATTTCTTTCTTTAAAATAACTGTACCACTAAAAGAAAGGAAACAAACCAAAAAATTATATTTAAAAAATAAATAAAGGCGGAAAAGAAGATAAAAATATGTCCATTTCTAATAGTTGTATTTATGTATGATAATTGCGTGGGACGAAATCTAGGGAAGCGCATTGACGAAAATCATAACAAACAACCGAATGAAGAAAAATGATCAATTCCATAAAAAAAACGAACAAACACTATTCCCTAGTATTTGTTCGGATTCTCATTTCGCATATTCCCTTGTTCCTCAGTAACCTTATAAATCAGAGATAATAATATATGTTGCATTTATGGGTCCATGTACACCGACGACTAAGTTCATTTCAATATCAGCAGAATTACTTGGTCCAGTTATAAAGTTAATACAACTAGGAATTACTTCTGTTTCTTTTATTTTTTCCCGGATATAGGCAGCTGCTTGTGTCATTCTCGGTACGATAGAACTTCTAGGTACAAGTATAATTGATTTTTCCGGTAAGAAGCTGACTGTCCTGCCTTTGTGTTTATCACTAAATAATACGACAGTTCCCGATTCTGCAAGGGTAATCTCGCTAATCGTTAATCCGATGTTTGCTTTTTCAGCTATTGCTATATTTTCTACTTCAACTTCATGATTCCATTCATAGTACGCTACCCCTTGCTTATGCAATTCATCAAGCTTGGCTGTTACTCCCCATGCTTTTAATCTACTATCACGCCAAGTTACGATGGATTCACCGCCGTAATCTGACACTCGGTCTTCTAATGTTTGCGGCAAGTTTGATAGATTTGTTTCAATCAAGTCCGTGTGAATTAATTTGCATTGGTTCTTTAAGACCGAAATTAATTCGGACTGTGATGCCCCCTTTAACACCCGCTTTTGTGGGGCATATTTCCACTCGGGTTTTTCTATCTTCTTCCTCACTTCTTCTTTTCCTAATCGTGCTGCAATTTTCTTAAGAAATATATCTCTATTTTCAATCGCCATGATTCTTTTCCTCCTTGCCCCTTTGTTTAAACCAGTCACGGAATCTTTCCTTTTGCGGAGCAGGAAAATCACGGATTTCCGTCCACGCCTTTAATGGACCGACACCTTTTGTTAGCTTTGTCCCATCAGAAAATGGCCCAACAGCCTTTGAGGCAAATTTCCCACCCATTTTATATAAAGCAGGAGAAGCTGCTCCAAGACCAAAAGCTTTCATCGCTAACTTTTCAGAAATGGGGGCTTTTCCTTCTTTTTCAACAATGACTTGCCTATGTTTATGAAGAAGGTCATGCAATGGTATTTTCACCGGACAAACCTCAGTACACGCCCCGCACAATGTGGAAGCATAAGGAAGTTCTTTATATTCTTCATAACCACCGAGTAATGGAGAAAGTACTGCACCAACTGGACCTGAGTAGATAGAACCGTATGAATGTCCGCCTACATGACGGTAAACGGGACATACATTTACACAAGCGGCACAACGTATACATTGGAGGATCGATTGGAATTCTCCACCTAAAATATTTGAACGACCATTATCAACAATAACTAAATGAAACTCTTCTGGGCCATCCACTGCTCCCTCTTCTTTTGGGCCACTTAAAACGGTAACATAACTTGGTAATTTCTGTCCGACTGCACTACGAGAAAGCATTCCTACTAATACTTCTAATTCTGTAAACGATGGCACAAGTCTCTCCATTCCCATAACAGTTATTTGTGTATCGGGCAAAGAAGTTGATAAGTCGGCATTTCCTTCATTCGTTACGAGGCAGATTGAACCTGTTTCAGCGACGGCAAAATTACATCCAGTTATACCTATATCTGCTGTTAAATATTCATTTCTTAGCATTTTCCTAGCATGTTGTGTTAATTCCTCCGGTCTATCTGTCCCCTGGTAACCTAATTTCCTGGTAAACACATCTCTTACTTGTTCTTTATTTTTGTGTAGTGCTGGAGCAACAATATGTGATGGAAGGTCATGATCATCGATTTGCAAAATATATTCACCTAGATCTGTTTCAATGACCTCACACCCAACCGATTCCAAATGATGATTGAGATCGATTTCTTCTGTCACCATTGACTTCGACTTTACTACTTTCTTAGCATTTTTCTTCTTAATTACACCTTTAATGTAATCATTAGCCTCTTCTGGTGTTTGCGCGAAAAAAACATGTCCACCTAACTTTTCTACATTTTCACTTAGTTGAAACAGATAATAATCTAGATTTTCTAATACATGTTGTCTAATTTCTTCCCCATGTGCTCGCCATTCTTCCCAATCGCCTAATTCATTTGCTGCATCCTGTCTACGCACTTCCAAGCGATCTTGCGCCCCTGAAACCGCCCCTCTCATAAAGCGATTTTCTAAACCAGACGCTACTCGATCAGTAAATTGCTCATTTCCAATCCTCATTGGCATATCAATCACCCTATCTTTCTGTTCTACTATTTAATACTTCAGCAATATGCATCACTTTCACTGGTTCGCCCACTCTATCAATTCGACCGCCAATATTCATTAAACAGCCACCGTCAGCGCCAATTAAAAGCTCTGCTCCTGTTTCATTAATATGGGCTACTTTTTCATCTACCATTTGCTCTGAGATGGCCCCCATCTTTACAGAAAATGTTCCACCAAATCCACAGCATTGACTTTTATTTGGCAATTCTGTAAACTCTAATCCCTTTACATGTGATAATAATTTCATCGGCGCTTCTTTTACACCTAACAATCGTGTCATATGACAGGAAGTGTGATAAGTAGCTTTCGCCTGATAGCTTGCGCCTACATCCTCAACTTTTAACACATCAACGATAAACTCTGTTAATTCATACGTTTTTTTAGCTAATTTTTTCGCTTGTGGCCCCCAATGTGGATCGTCTTTAAATATATGCTCATATTCATGAAACATATAGGCACATGAACCAGATGGACAAACTACATATTCAGAATGACTAAAGGTTTCTATCATCCTTTTCATTGCATCCCTTGATTCTTTTACGTAACCACTATTGTAAGATGGTTGACCACAACATACTTGATTTTCAGGAAAATCCACCTCACAGCCAAGCCTTTCTAATAATTCTACAGTTGCTACCCCTGCTTTACTGTTAAACATATCGACTAAACAGGTAGCAAAAAGTGAAACCTTCATCTTAAAAACCCCCTTATCGCGCTAATAAATAATCAGATAACTACTATCTATCGTACCATTGTTTGTATATTTATTAAATTCTAAATATTAATACGTTCTATTCATAAGACGAATAAAAGATGTATCTTTTAAGGTAAAAAGAACGTTTCCAATGGTAAGCTAGATGAAGGAGCCATTGTAAAGGTGAAGAGAACGATGTATATCATTCATTACTTAGGAATGTACAAAATGAAGGGAGACCGGCAAAACCCATTTTTCTAAAGCTTTCATTTTGTACTTTCCAGTTGAGAAAGACAGAGATAATCCTGCAGTTACGTGGATTCTACGGGAAGCGTGCCAGCATTTCAGCTAGAGTGAGTGAGCCATACATTATCCTATTCACTTCTTATGAAATGCCTATATTTCACATTGTTGCTGAGGCCATTTTTCTAAATCTGTTGTTTGAAATTGCACTTTTCTCAAAATTTTTTTATACTCCACCAACATTTGTAGCATCTATTTCGTTATCTATATGAAGCTGAGAAGAAAAACTACTTTTCCATGGAATAAAGGTGATTGTATTGCAATCTATTTATATATCATTGCGGGATGATTTATATAAATTTGCTTCGTCTATTGCTTATGATGAGCATGAAGCACAGGATTTGATCCAACAAGCTTTAGAAAAGGCCATGCATTTAGATGATTTGTCTTCTTGGCCAAAATATAAGCAAAAAGCTTGGTTTTACCGTGTCATGAAAAATCAATTGATTGATCAGCGGAGAAAATTCAAACGAGAAATGAATATTGACCAAAATGAAGAAGTAATTTTACCTACCTTTATGAAAACCTCAATTGAAACGGTAGAGTTACTTAGTCAATTATCAGCTATTGAAAGTGATATCATTTTCAAAAAATACTGGATTGGTTTAAAAAGTGATGAAATTGCTATAAAGCTTGGTTTATCAGCTTCAACTGTTAGGTATCATTTAGCAAAAGCAATGAAAAAACTACGAAAGATCTTAGAGGAGGAACAATAATAATGGGAAAAAAATATAGTAATGTCGGGGTTTTAAATCTTATCCAAGCAACTGAGGAAAGCATTCAAGAAATAGAAAAGATTAATAATGTAGGGTTACTCGTCTATTCACAAAAGAATGCATACCTCGTGCCAAAATTAAATGTAAAAAATATTGGCCAAACCATTATGGTAGAGAAGAATGTGAAAATGGCTAACGGTGTCTACAAGGTTGATTCTGCTTATTTAAAAATTGTAGATGACAATGAAACGGTGTTTATCAATGGAGCAGTCATTGTGAATGTAGATGTCACACTAGAAGAACTTCTGCAAAAAAACATCACATTTATTGTCAACGGTATCATCTACTCTCCATCTCACTTGAACGGCGCTATTCAATCCAAATTATTAACAACAAATGGTACATTAGTCAGTTATGAAGGGCCAGAACCTAAATTAGAAAATGGAAACCTTCATTTAACAACAGGATATTTAGAAGGGTTACGTGAAGGCACAAATCTATTAGTAAACGGGATAATAACAATTGATGAGCATGTTGATTTAACATTATTGAAGGAAAAGATCGCGAGGTTAGATATTAACGGTACGATTCGTTATTATGATTTTCAACAACCTTTAATCTCAGGAAAATTAAGTATTAACGGTAACCAAAACATTATCCCAAAAGGCTATCAAGTACTCTCAACTCAAACCCATTTAAATAAACATAATATTAAGAGATATAAACAACAATCGATTTATACAACTAAACCTATATTTATTGATTCAACTATAACTAGAGAAGGATTGAATGAAGCATTCTCTTCTATTCATTCTTTATCTTATATCTTGTGCCCAGAAGGTACAGAAGATATTCTTTTTGAAAAATTAGCCAATCTCGAAAATGAAGTTTTTGTTTATGTTAAAAACTATATAGCAGTAAAAGAGGAGACATGGTTTTCGACTAACTTTAAGCAGTTAGATCCACAAACAACAATAATCATACAAGATCAACTAACAATAAATGACACGTTAACTCATGCAGATATTGACCATATCTCAGAAATTATTTTAGCAGGGGATATTTTAGTTGTAGATGAAACAACAAAAGTGATATTAAAGAAAAAGATCAGTCAATCTTTTAAAGGTGAAATACATGTTTTACAAGATCATGATGAGCAAATAGCAACTAATATTGGCGAACTTGTTTTATAAACCATGGATCATTATACTCTTGAAATAGCGAAAATCAAAATAGAAGAATTGCTGAGTACAGTGGAAACTCGCACTCGGCAGTTCCCTTCATCATGGCAACCACAAGAAGTTGCGCGTTCCATATGGGAAATCAGAGGATACAGTAGGTTATTTATCTCTTATTGTCTATCAATGATTGGTCAATGGTTTGATATGGTAGCAATTATGGTCCTATTTGGATATGTATGGCAAACGAGTTCTTTTCTACTTGCTTTCATACCCATTGCTTATGCTTTACCACAAGTTTTATTTTCTCAATTTTCTGGCATCTTTGTACAAAAGCGCAATAAAATTATCCTTATGGGATGTGCTGATTTAGTAACGGTTTTCTTTACAATTTTGCTATTCTTTGCAAACACTCCTTGGTTAGCACTCATTTTATTGGCACTTCGATCTTTTGTCGGTACTGTTCACTTTCCTGCTCAACAAGGTTTAGTTCATGAGCTCATTCCAGCTCATTTAAAACTAAAGGCCGTTTCTTGGAATGGAGGTGTGAATCAAGCAGCAAAAATCATTGCACCATTAATAGGTGGTGCATTACTCACCTTATTACCTGCAAAACATTTACTACTATTTAACGCATTCGCTTTTATGATTTCTGCTTGTTTATTATTTTCTTTAAGAAAAATCATACAAACAAAAGCAAAGTATACACAATCACCGCGTGAAACAGTTGACAATACATTTTTAAATCAATGGAAAAACAGTTGGAAAAGTTTATATCGTGCTCCAACTTTAATGATTGTCTTATCATTAAATATAGTAGGAATGTTCATTATCCAATTAGTTGATGCACAATTCCCTGCGCTATTTCAACTAGTTGCGCCAACAAAACCTGCATATATGACATTATTGATTGCAAGCATTGGATGCGGTTCAGTATTAACAATCTATATCATTAGTAAAAAAGAAAGGTTTGTGCGCTTAGAGAGATGGCTTAGTTTAGCCCTTCTTAGTCTTGGTTTAGGGTTTACTGGCCTTGGTTTTTTAGAAAAGGGCTTTTCCCTTAGCTATATTCTCCTCCTTGGTTTCTTGTGCGGAATAGGAACTGGCATTTCTATTATTATTACTAACTATTGTATACAAACAATTCCACAGGAAGCCGAAGTGAGTTCCATTGCTGGTATTTATCAGTCATTAACAAGTTCGACGATTTTCATCTCTCCTCTTGGGGGAGCCTATCTTATTCACCTTTTTGGGATTCAAAATATATTCTTAGTAAGTGGCTTATCTCTTATTATTTTAACTTTTTTACCTTTTCTCATGAATAAAAAGACAGCTATTTACACATTTGTTAAAAGTAATAAAAGCTAGGTACAACTATGTGTACCTAGCTTTTACTTAAATAAATTTTGTTTGATTTTTACACAAATGGGTAAATAAGTAGGACAGAAATAAATAGGAGTGTTGATCATGTTAACAACAGCGGAACAACTTCTTTTTCTTCGTGATTTATACTATTTAAAAAAACTCCTACAAAAAACACCCAAACATCAAAGAAAGACAAAGGACCAAATAGCTGAGCAGATTCTATTGATAGAAAGTGTTGTACAGTTTAAGATAAAAAGTTAGACTGGATTGAACAACACTTCTGTCCTCATTTTTATAAAAAATTTAGCATACCTTTTCATTTACCCATTAAAGATTCTTTCTAATCATCACATATCTTGAGCAATTGAGGTTAAATTCTCTGCTGTAAACGCTACCTCTTCAAACCCTTTTCCTAAAAGATGGACTACGTTAACAATTCCATCGATTTCTTCCATAATCTTTTGATTCTGTTGCATCGTATCTTTCATTGTACCAACAATATATTCAAAATGTTCTTCTGTCGCCTTCATATGAGATTGACCGTTTTGGACTGTATTACTTACTTCTTGAAGTGATTCACTTAATTTATCGATTTGTCCATTTGTATTAGCGATTAATTGTGAGACATTTTCTACAGACGATCTTGTTTGATCCGAAAGTTTTCTCACTTCCTCTGCCACTACCGAAAACCCACGTCCATGTTCGCCTGCTCTAGCGGCCTCAATAGCAGCATTGAGGGATAATAAATTCGTCTGACTCGATATATCCGTTACAATTGTAGTAATTTCATGCATTTCATCCATTACATACAATAAACTTTTAACATCTTGTTTAATTTCTGCAACAGAGTCGACAATCGTCACCATTAATTCACCTTGTTCATTGATAAATTGCTTGCCGTTTTCAGCATACTCCTTCGCTTTTAGAGAAAAATCTTGCCCCTTCTCAGCATGCTCGACTACTTCTTCTGCTTGAGCAATTAATTCTTGGAAAGATGCGTTAGTTTCCTCAGAAATGGCTGCAAGGGTTTCTGTTTCTGTTGCTACATTTCCCCTTATTTCTTGTTTCTTATCTTCTTCTCTTGCTTTTAAAGTCTCTATTTCTGTATCATAAGCCTCTAAGACCAGCTGTTGTTCAAAGCTAAAAATTTTCGTTACGGCAGCAATTAGAAGACAGCAATCACGCGAAGTAAGTTCCATCTTTTCTACAAGCTGGATAATCGATAATAATAATCCTTGGAAAGCAGACATATACCATTTTGTTTGTAAGCCTATTTTCACATGTACATGGGCAATCCGTAACCGCTTCGCCACATACTCTTCATTTATTATACCGGCAAACATTTCTTCAATATGTACCCTCAATGTTCCTTTTAAACGCTCTACCGTACTATAATCTTCAATAATTTCAATAAGTGATTGCTCTTTGTAAATATTATCATAGAATTGATTAACTAATTGTTCACTGTGCGTTTGAATGATTGGCTGCATCTTGTTTATGAGACCTAAATCAGTTTCACTTAAATGAATTAATTCCATTTGTCGTGTGAACTTAGATGCGTCACCAAGGTCCAATACACCCTTTCCTTCTTCAACCTCTTCATTTAACTTTTTACTCGTTCTTTTTTTAAACAAACTCATGAATGCTTCCCCCGAATGATTTAATAGGTAAATTATACTATTAATATCGGTTGTTTTTGAAATAATTCCATATTCTTTCATAAATATAAATACCCATCAAATTCAACTTTCTATTCAAAGGTCCTTTTAAAACGAGAGAACATTTTCGATTGTAAAAAGCTCAAATAAGGTAGGAGGTAATTTGAAACAGTATAAAAATAATCACGAAACAGTTCAAATGTGAACTGTTCGTGATTGATTCGATACACTTAATCCATTTCATTATACATCGGTACTTTATACACCTAAATGGACTTTTAATAATTCATCATTATGCAATAGCTCAGCAGGAAGCCCTTGCCAAACGACTTCTCCCTTGTTTAAAATAATCACTTCATCTGCCACACAACAGGCTAAATCAATATTTTGTTCTACGATTAGCATGGATAATCCTGTTTTCTTGACATCTAAAATGATATTTTTAATTTGTTCAATAATAACAGGTGCAAGTCCTTCAGATGGCTCGTCCATTAACAAGAAATCTGGATTAAGTAAGAGCGCACGGCCAATGGCTAGCATTTGTTGTTGCCCACCTGATAATTCATTGCCCATATTCTCTTCACGTTCTTTTAATATCGGAAATAATTGATAAACTTCTTCAATTGTCCATTGTTTTTCACTAGATATACTTTTTCTTTCAGCTATTAACAAATTTTCTTTCACCGTTAAAGAGGGGAAAACCCGTCTCCCTTGAGGGACAAGACCAACACCAGCTTTAGAAATATGATTTGGTGTTCTACCAACAAGCTCTTTATCCTTAAACTGGATGGTGCCTTCCTTAGGAACAACTAGCCCAGCGATAGAATGAATCGTTGTTGTTTTGCCAGCACCATTTCTACCAAGAAGTGCAATACACTGACCCTTCTTCACCTGTAAATTAACACCGTGTAATATATGGCTATGACCATAATATGAATGTACTTCCTTTAGCTCAATCATGACTCAACGCTCCTCCACCAAAGTAAATTTCTTGGATCATTTGATTTCCTCGAATTTCTTCAGGGCTAGCCGTCATCATCGCTGTCCCATGGTGAAGGACAGTGATTTTATTAGCCAAACTAAACACAACTTCCATATCATGTTCAATAATAACCAAAGTAATATGATCAGGTATTTTTTTGATTAGTTTAACAAATCTACTTGTTTCTGTTGGCGACATTCCTGAGGTCGGTTCATCCAAGAGTATAATTTCCGGATTTGTACTCAATGATAAAATAATTTCTAATAAACGTTGTTCACCATAGGAAAGTTCTTTGACCAATACAGTACGGCGCTCTGTCATTTCCCACTCTTCTAGTAATCTATGACACTCTTCTGCTAAATCATTATAATTTTGCATAGGCTTAAACATATTGAGTCGATATTTCTTTTTCCCCATAATCGCTAAACGTACATTCTCTTCAACTGTTAATTCCTCAAAAAGATTATTCTTCTGAAAAGTTCTCCCCATCCCCTTCTCGGTTCTTTTAAAGGAAGGAATATGATCAATACGCTTGCCCGCTAAATAAACTTTTCCTGAAGATAATGGCAATGTACCATAAATACAATTAAATAAAGTTGTTTTACCAGCTCCATTGGGGCCTATAATCACATGACGTTCTCCCTTATTTACTTCGATATTGACACCTTTTAAGATATGCAATGCCTTAAATGATTTATTTAAGTCTTCAATTTTCAATAATGTCATCAGCTTGCTTGCTCCTTTCCTTTAACATGTTTATCTACAGGAGCATTCCGAGAAGATTTAAATAACTTTAAGCCAAATGTCGCAACAAACTGGAGAAGATGCAATATCCCTCCTCTTTTTAAGAGAACAATTGCTATGAATAATAATCCTAAGATAAGCGGCCAGCGATCTGTCATCGTACTAATATAGTTTTGTAGGAAAACAAATGCCCCAGCACCTAATGCCGGACCAAAAATCGTACCCATACCACCAATAAAAACCATGATCATTACTTCTGCACCCATATGCACACTGAACAGTGCCGGAGAAACAAATTGTGTTTTATAAATGTATAAGCCTCCAGCTAAACCTGCCATACTACCGGCAATTAAATAAGCAAACATTTTATAAGTCTTCGGGTTATAGCCTAGAGCAATCATTCTGCCTTCATTCTCCATCATGCCTTTTAGCACTTTGCCTGCTGGGGCATTAACAAAAAGTTTCAAGAGAAAATAAGTAAGAACAAAGAAAAATCCCATCATGTAAAATAAACCGATATTAGAAGTAATCTCCCCAAAACCAAAATTAGCTATCAAACTTGCACTATAGCCATCATTTCCACCCCAGAACTTCATTCTTGAAGTAATTAAAAATAAGACTTGAGTAAAAGCTAAGGTAATCATTAAGAAGAATACCCCTTTATTACGAATAGCAATATAACCTGTAACGAGTGAGAAACAAAGTGAAATTAGTATAGCTGCACCTAAAAGTAAATAGATATTTGCTGTATATTCACTCAAAATAGCAACGGTGTAAGCACCTAAACCGAATAGTGCACAATGTCCTAATGATGGCATTCCTCCAAAACCCATAATCAGACCCAAACTCATTGCAAAAATAGCGAAAACAAGAATTTCTGTTGATAAATACACCATAAATGGAGAAATGATGTGAGGCAGAATTAAAACAGTGATAAGCAAAAGAATAGTTGATAATAATGCTTTTTTCATGATTCCACCCTTCCGAATAAACCTGTTGGTTTAACCATTAAAATTGCAACCATTAATATGAAGATAAAAGCCATCGCAAACGTAGGCATATAAATTCTTCCGAAAATATCGACAAACCCAACAATCATTGAAGCAATAAAAGCACCTTTCCAACTGCCTAAACCACCAATAATGACGACAATCATTGAATTAACAAGAATCTCCCATTCCATCATCGGGTACATTCCAAGTATAGGTCCACTTAACACACCCCCGAAAGCAGCCAAAGCAGCACCAAAGATAAACACCCCTGAAAAAATGATTTTCACATTAAACCCAAGTGCTGATACCATTTCCATATCATCTACACCTGCTCGCACAATCATTCCTACTCTTGTCTTTGCCTCAAAATACCAAAGAACGAAAGCAAACAGAATTCCCATAGCAATGACAAATAGACGATAAGCAGGGAATGTCATTCCCACAAAATCTAGTGAATAGTCAAAGAGTGCTGGTACTGGGATAGAGAGAAAATTACCTCCCCAAATCCATAACGCTAAATCACCGAGTACAAAAACGAGACCAACAGTTAGCAACACCTGATCAGTTTCACTTCCATGCACTCTCGATATAAGTAATTTTTCAATAATTAGAGCAAAAATGGAAATCACAATGACTGCCAAAACCATCGATAACCAAAAATTCATTCCGCTCCTAGAAAACGAATAAGCAACATATCCTGCGAGTATAAAAAAAGATCCATGGGCAAGGTTCATAATCTTCATTAAACCAAAGATAATGGAGAGACCTGCAGCCATTAAAAATAACAACATGGCATACGCCAATCCTGAAACGGTGTTAGCAATAAAAAATTCCACTTGTTCGACTCCCTTCAGAATAAATAACTACGAAGAAATAACTTCCTCTGTATATTTTTTGGAAAAGGCATTGATGGAGTATCATGCCTTTCCCCTTACAACTCTTTTACAGGTAAAGAGTCCCTCTTAAATCTTATTTTGCTTTCTCGTATCCAGGATCTTCTGCCGGCATTTGCACTTTTTCATACGTACGAACGAGTTCAAAGACGATTTCTCCATCTTTCTCGGCACCTTTTAAAATATAGTGATTTTGGATTGGGTGATTCGTTTTTGGATCTAACTCAATTGGTCCACGAGGGCTATCAAATGACAAACCAGCTTTTAAAGTTTCAATAATATCGCCAACTTCTGTACTACCAGCTTTTTGAATTGATTCTGACATCACTTTGGCCGTATCATAGCCGTTAATAACATAGTTGTCGGGCACTTTATCATACTTCTTGGTATAATCATCAACGAACTTTTTGTTTAACTCATTTTCTAAACCCACATGATAATGAGACAGTGTATAACCATTAACTACTGCATCACCAACTGCTTCAACTGTTGATGGGGCATTCAAAACAGAACCACCATCGACAAGAGCGTAATTCTTAGCTAATCCAAATTCCTTAAATTGTTGCACAAATCTCGGACCGTCCGCACCTGGTATAAACATAAATACAGCATCAGCATCATGCTGTTTAATTTGATTAATATACGAAGAAAAGTCACTAGTACCCGAAGGTGCCCAAAGAATATCTAACACTTCTCCCCCATGCTCTTTAAAATTCGCAGAAAAGTCAGTCGCCTGTTCATGTCCAGCCACATAGTCAGAAGCAATAACGACTGCTTTTTTACCAATATTTTCAGCCATATCAACCCCTAATGTGCCTGCATAATTGAGAGAGGAAAAACCAATTCGCCAAACATAATCACTTTTGTCTCCCCATGATAAGCTATTACCTGAACCGACTACATTAATAATTGGGACACGCTTATCTTTTTCAGCAGCTTCTGTGAGTGCATATGAAATACTACCAATTGTACCTCCTCCAAGGAAATCCACTTCCTGATTCAGAGTTAGTTGTTGATAGTTCTTCAAGGCTTTTTGAGGATCTCCAGCATCATCCTCGAAAAATAATTCCACCGGTCTATCACCAATTTTGTAATCATTCTCTTCGAAGAAAAGCTCTACCCCTTCTTTCACCCCTTCACCCATAAAAGCAAAATTGCCTGTTAAAGCAAGTGTAAAACCTAATTTAATTGACTCACCTTCACCATCTCCTGACGCTTGTCCACCACCACTCCCACAAGCTGCTAGAAGCATACTTAGAACTAACATAATAGCCAATAACGCCCTTTTGTTTTTCTTCATTTACCCTTCCCCCTTATTCAAAATTTTCAGATCTTTTAAACCAAACCAACTACGGAATTTTTGTTTCGAATAGAAAACACTGTTGTCGCAGTGTTTTCTTGTCATTTATTATAGTGGATAAGAAATTGTATGAAAAGACTAAATTTTTTATAAATTAAATATATTTAGAATAAAGTTTTATTAGTAAATCTTTATACTCATTAATTTTTAATAGATATCTGTTTTTCCATAACTTTTTATTATTTAAAAAGAGAAAATAACAGTATATTTTTTATTAAATCTCATGTTAAAACATCTTACATAACTATCAATATACTGATGATAATGGAAAAATAATTACAAATATAAAAAAACAAAAGAGCATCAATGTTTTAAATAAAAAACACCGATGCTCTTTTGTTACATAATTTTTAAAGTAAGAAGTGTATCATAACTCCTTCTGACATATCCTTGACAACTCTTAACTTACTAAAGCATTTAAAGTTAATGTATGGGTGTTTTATAACATCCCACACAAAGAAATTCTGTTCATAGCCACTTATCACCAAATTTATCCATATTGCTTATTACATATGCTCCCTTTTACTTCACTCGTTACACTTTTTTAAAAATTTATTCCAATTGAACAAGTTAAATTGAAAGTAATTCAAACTTTAAAATAAATACCTTCTTGATTCCACTTTTATTACATGGGCTTATACACATTATTTTTCATTTTCATATGGACAAATGTCCAACCTATTTTTACCAAAGTGAATAGGATGTAAAGACAAATTACCCAAGGAAAGGAATGACTAGTTTGGAGCAGCTTATTACACCATGGGATTTAGATGAGACATTAGCTGATTTATATGTGCCACCATTTATTGAAGAAATGGCTCAACAAGTGATTAAACAATACAATTTTAATGTGAGTAGCATGGAAGTTATTACAACAAAGGCAGATAAGGGTGGACTAATATGGAAGATCAATACGAGCATAGGACCCAAAAGTTTAAAAATACTCCATCGGAAACCCTCCAGGAGTTTATTTAGCATTGGTGCACAGGAATATTTAGTTAATGAAAAAAAGGCTAGAATACCACCGATTGTAAAGACAAAATCGGGTAGCAATATAGTGGAAATGGGAGGGAAAATCTGGTTTGTTGCCGATTGGATTGAACCTCTATATCAAGTATCTGCCGATATTGAAGGAGCAAAGCTATTGAGTAACGCTATTGGAGAGTTCCATCAACTTTCCAAAGGATATGTTCCTCCTAAAGGAGCAGAGAATGCTTCAAGACTTTTACGATGGCCTAATGCATATAAAAAAGTAGTGAGAAAAATATCTTGGTTTAAAAATGTAGCCAACTTATATTCAGAAATGCCCACGAGTAAGACGATTTTAAGTACAGTTGATATGTTTGAGGAGCAAGCAAAAAAAGCATTGACTATGCTGGAGCAATCCTCTTATCAACAGTTGGTCGCAAAGGGAAATAAAGAATGGGGATTAGTCCATCAGGATTATGGCTGGTCGAATGGACAAATGGGACCTGGAGGTATGTGGATCATCGACCTTGATGGTGTAGCCTATGATTTGCCTATTCGTGATTTACGCAAACTCATATCTGGTTCTATGGATGATCTAGGAAGATGGGATATTGATTGGATTGTAGGCATGCTAGAAGCGTACAATGAAGCTAACCCTATCACTGACGAGTTGTTTGAGATTCTCTTGATCGATTTCTCATTACCAAATTTATATTATAAAAATGTAAAAGATATGTTATTCGAACCAACCATAGCATTAAATAGTGATTTGGATGCTATTGTCCAGCGAATCGTTGAAATAGATAAGACCAAATGGCCAATTCTTGAGCAATTACGTAAAGAATGGAGAGGGGGAAAAAGGAAATGAAAGTGCTAATAGTCTGTACGGAAAAACTCCCAGTTCCACCAGTAAAAGGAGGAGCAATACAAACATTCATCGCTGGAGCTATTCCAAACTTAAGTAAAAACCATTCTATTACAATAATCGGAAGGAACGATGACACATTACCGGATAAAGAAATAAAAGATGGTGTTCATTATGTAAGGGTTCCAGGAGGATTATTGGAGACTTACAGAGAAGGTGTCGTAGATTATCTTAAAAACAATACTTTTGACTTAATTCACATTTTTAACCGCCCCCGTTTAGTATTACCAATACGGGAAGTGGCACCTAACTCACGACTCATATTAAGCATGCACAATGATATGTTCAAGAGGGAAAAAATAGATACTGAAGAAGCCCAGAAAGCAATTGATCAATTAGATAAGATTATTACCATTAGTAATTATATTGGGAATGAAATAGTAAAGCTTTACCCCGATGCCCAACCTAAAATTCAAACGATTTATTCAGGAGTGGATTTAGAGCGATTTGTTCCAACGTATTCTGTCAAGGGTCAAAGGATTAGAGCTTCCATGCGTCAAAAACACAAACTAGAATCGAAAAAGGTAATTTTATTTGCTGGACGACTTTCAGTGAACAAGGGAGCAGATATACTTTTACGATCCATGCTAGATTTGGCTAAAAAGCATCCTAATGCGGCCTTGGTTTTAATGGGAAGTAAAGGCTTTAGTGATAATAGAATGACCGATTACATTGCTTATATTAAAGCGATTGCAGAACGCCTTCCTATACCTGTTATAACTACTGGCTTTGTTCACCCTGATGAAATTCAAGACTGGTTTGCTACTGCTGATATATTCGTTTGTCCTTCTCAATGGGAAGAGCCGTTAGCACGAGTACATTATGAAGCAATGGCGGCTGGGTTACCCATTGTGACAACTGCTCGTGGAGGAAACCCTGAAATAATCGAGATTGGAAAAAATGGGTTTATCGTTGAGCAAGCAGATGACCCTCGAGAATTTGTAGCTCATTTATCCAAATTACTTTCCAGTCCTTCTCTCTGTAGAGAAATGGGTCAATATGGTCGTAGCTTTGTAGAAAAAAATCATAATTGGAATCGAGTCATCGACGATATTTCCCAAGTGTGGAGCGGGATTGATTATAAAATTAAAAATAACGTTGACATTAGTAGTACTTCTAACATGAATGGCGAGAAAGAAGAACAACTGTTTACCAAAAAAGCTGTAGCTGAGAAGATTTCGCCTATAGAGAAAAAACCAATCCGACCAAAACAAAAGCAGCCAATTAAAAAGATTACTACTGCTTCGATACCATGGATTAATAAAGAAATATTAGCTAATAAAGCAAGCAACTATTGAATCTTAGACTGAATCAACGTTGAGGTAGAGAAACTTCCTCGAAAATGACGAAGCCGTTGAAATTTTACAATCATAAAATTTCAACGGCTTTATTTAAATAGAAATAAGGAAAACTTCTGATATGGTAAAGTGACTGTAACAAGATAAAATTAGGAATAAGGGTCCTGCTGTTTAAAGATTAAACACAATGAAAAGTCAGTTTGCCTTTAGATTTAGAAATGATATTCTTTAAAAGTTATTGCTTATGTACAAGAAGGCTTGCTAGAATATGACCGACGAATGATGCTTAAAATCACCTGATCACCTACACACCAACAGTTTTTATCGGTCGCAAAATTTTGTTTTTAACTGTCATTATTAACATCATGTTTACTAACAATAAAAAAGGTGAGCAAAAGGTTAGCTAGCAACCTTACTCACCCTCTTTTTTGTTAATCGATTAGAATCGAAAGAGTGGCGACCGAAACATTTTACGATAATGATCTTTGTTTTGTTTTGGAATCAACTCAGAATAAACGTTGGTTAACCGGCTAGCAACATGATGAAATTGAAAATTAGATTCCACTAATTCTCTTGCATTTCGGGTAATGCTATTAATAGTATCCGGGTTCTTTAAATAGAAATTAATTCCTTTTGCAAATTCACTAGCTTGATCATACTTTTCAATTAAATAACCCGTTTCTTTATGAGAAACTATCTCTGCATTTCCTCCCCTATTTGTTGATATTATAGGGATACCAGCAGCAAAAGCTTCATAGTGAACCCGAGCTAAGGGTTCTTGCCATTGGGAAGAACAACAGAAAATATCACTCATTAAAAAGATGTTAGAAATTTCACTTGCAGGAATAAAATTTGTGAAAATAACTTTGTCACCTAACGGTTCGGCTAGTTTCTTCAAATAACGAATATAGTTATTTATTCCATCATCACTAAACCACTTTCCCCCAGCAATCACAAGTAAAGTATGAGGGTATCTTTTAGCAATAGCTTTAAAGGCGGATATTAGAAGATGAGGTCCTTTATTTTTAGTGAGTCTTCCAACAAATAATATGACCTTTTTATCTCCAATATTGTATTTTTGTCGATATTCTTCTCTAATTTGTTTTCCTTTCTCTGACCAGACTGGAGGATATTCTACTAGATCTACTCCTGAGTAAACTACTTTTGTTTTTGATTCTGCTTCTGGAAACCTCTCCACCACAGTTTGTTTTATATATTCACTAACTGTAACAATCCTTTCAACAGAGTTTACAATTTCCTTTCCATTCTCCAGTAATACCTTTTTTTCAGAAAGCATATCATTATGAAGTCCTAAAACAAACTGACTTGAAGGGGAAGCTTTTTTATAGAGAGGAATATTTAATGGACGGTTAAAAACATGAATAATGTCAAACCTTTTTTCAGTAAGTATTTTAGCAATATCAATTTCATAACTTTCAGATGGTAACCGAATGTATTGCACTTCGTTACGTACTTCATAATCAGGTAGAGATGGATCGGTGACAGAGAAAATAGTTAAGTTATTTTCTTTACTGAGAAAAGGAACTACACCGTCAATCATCATTTGAATTGCACCTCCCTTTATAGCAGGAGAAGGGAGTTTTTCTGTACAAATTAAAGCAAGCCTCATTACTCTTCCTCCTTATAAATAATCTTTAAATCATTTATTTCACGGAGAAGCCCTTCTTTTAACGGCACAGCTGGCTTATATTGCAGAATCTTCAATGCCTTTGAAATATCTGCCCAAGTATGTCGCGGTTCCCCGCGCGGTTCTCCAATAAATTCCACGGTTGCTTTTTTCCCTGTTAAATCTTCTAATATTTCAATGACATCCAATATAGATTTCCGTTCTTTACCACCAATATTAATTGTCTCTCCAAGGGTATCCTCTGCATAAAGAGCAGCAAAAGTTCCTTCTACACAATCTTCTACAAACGTAAAATCACGTGTTTGTTTGCCATCACCGTATATTGGAATAGGTTTATTCGTTAAAATGCATTCGATAAATCGATGAAATGCCATGTCAGACCGTTGTCTAGGTCCATAAACAGTAAAGTATCGAAGAATAGTTATTGGAAGACCATCATTTTCACTGTATACCTTACATAAATACTCTCCTGTTAGCTTCGTTACACCATAAGGAGAAAGTGGTGAAAGTGGGCAATCTTCTGAAACCATACCAACCTTTTCTCCATATACAGAAGAGGTGGAGGCGTAAATAAACTTCTTTAAAGAGACATTCTTACAAGCCTCTAATAGCCGTTGGGTGACAAGAATATTATTTTCCTCATACAACTTGAAATTGTTACCCCAGCTTGAACGAACACCAGGCACAGCAGCTAAATGATATATCACATCATCTTTGGCAAGAATTTCACTCCAATCAATGCCTAGTAAATTCTTATTTATAAATTGAAAACGTGGATGAATCAACAGATTTTCTATATTTCTTAGTTTAATTGACTTCTTGGATGGGTCTATAAAACCATCAATGCCAATAACAACATTCTCTTCTTCCTTTAATAACCTCTCACATAAATGAGAACCGATAAACCCAGCGGCTCCTGTTACGATAATCCTCATTGTCTAGCCACCCCAATATATTGAAGTTGATGTTTTCTTACGACTTTAGGGTCAATGATATTCCGTCCATCTACTAAAATATTTCCCTTCATTAACTCATTTACCTTTTTCCAGTCTACGGTTTTAAACTGGTTCCATTCTGTTGCAATAATTAATGCATCTGCTCCTTTAATAGCTTCATACATGTCATGATGAATGGTAATGGCAGGTTCAAAAGAATTGACAATAGGATCATAGGCGTGGACCTCTGTCCCTCTTTCCAATAATTTCTCAATTAATAATAATGACCTTGATTCACGTATATCATCTGTGTCGGGCTTAAAAGCTAAGCCCCAAACGGTTATTTTTTTCCCATCCAAGTTTGTTAATTGATTTGTTAATTTATCAATATACAAATCAATTTGAGAGTCATTCACATTTTGAACGGCCCTTAACATCTCAGGATTAACATTTCTCCGTTTGGCAGCGTATTCTAATGCCCGAATATCCTTTGGAAAACAAGACCCACCATAACCTAATCCTGCATTCAAAAAATAGGGACCAATTCTATTGTCTGTCCCTAGCGCTTTTGCAATATGCGTTACTTCCACATTATAGGCGTCGCAAATACGGGCGATTTCATTAATGAATGATATTTTTGTTGCCAACAAGGCATTATTGGCATATTTAATCATCTCTGCTCCTGTTAATGAAGTAATAATATAAGGTGCTTGTAACTTCTCATAGAGAGTTTGAATTATTTTAATAGATTGAGGGCTTTTTCCACCCACAACAATTTTATCCGGGTTCATCATATCAAATACAGCATTTCCTTCTCTAAGAAACTCTGGATTGGATACAACGTCGAACATACGCGAGTCGATCCCTTTTTCTATTAATGTTTGATGAATCCATTCATTGGTACCTGGTAGTACCGTACTTTTAATAATGATTGTTTTATGAGAGGTTATCGTCTGTACCAAGGTGTCAATGACTTCGTTAATCGCAGTTAGATTTTGACTCCCATCTTCTTTTGTAGGAGTACCGACTGTGATGTAAAGAATTGGGCATTCTTTTATCACACGCTGGATATCCGTTGAAAAATGAAGAAGACCTCTTTTTTTATTTCGAACAATCAGTTCCTTTAATCCTGGTTCATAAATAGGGATTTCTCCCTCAATTAATTTTTCTATTATCAATTTATTCTTATCAACACAGTAAAGCTCATGACCTAAGTCTGCCAACACAGCACCAGTTGTTAAACCAACATACCCTGTACCAATGACACATATTTTCACCATTATCATCCTTACTTGCTCATGTTAAAAACATTCAATTTATCATTATCTTATTTAGCTTCAAACAAAACGTGAAAGTGGGAAAAATATTTAAGATGAAAATGGTAAAAAAACAAAAACTATATGGTTAAGTACCTTTTCTTATTGGACAAATTACCAAGTAAAATATATTAGATTAATATATAGAAAGTGAAGAGGAGAGGTTATGATGAAGACAGTAAAAAAAGCAATCATTCCTGCTGCAGGTTTCGGTACAAGAAATTTGCCAATAACAAAGGTGCTTCCAAAAGAAATGTTCCCGATCGCAGGTAAACCAGCCATACAATATATTATTGAAGAAGCCATTGAATCAGGAATTGAAGAAATCTTAATAGTGGTATCCCGTAATAAAAATATGATTTTAGATTATTTTGACCGATCTCTAGAATATGAAGCCTTTTTAGAAAAGACAGGAAAACAGCAT
Source organism: Cytobacillus sp. FSL R5-0569 (assembly GCF_038007265.1). Lineage (NCBI taxonomy): Bacteria > Bacillati > Bacillota > Bacilli > Caryophanales > Bacillaceae > Cytobacillus > Cytobacillus sp. FSL R5-0569. The sequence continues at coordinate 1,287,314 of NZ_JBBOWW010000001.1, read as the reverse complement.
TTATTGAATAAAATTGTCGGGCCCGCTATTTCTATTCAATATGTACGCCAACCCTTTGCAGATGGACTAGGTACAGCAATACTCTTAGGTAAAAGATTTGCAAGTAAAGATCCCTTTGCTGTTCTTCTTCCTGATGATATATTTCTACAAAGTGGCCAGCCCGCTTTACGAGAGCTTTTAGACGTATACGAAAATTATCAATCTACAGTAATAGCTCTGGAAAAATTGAATGAAAAGTTATTAAAAAACTACGGGGTAGTGAAAGCGATTGATTTGCAAGATAATACCTATGAAATTTCTGATATTGTAGAAAAGCCTCGCTCCACTCCCCCATCTAATTTAGCCGTAAGTGGGAGATATATTTTTGAACCATCTATTTTTTCATATTTAGAAAAAGGAGGTAAAGGAGTTGGAGGTGAAGTTCAACTAACGGATGCAATCCAAAAATTATTAAAGTTAGAAAAGTGCTACGGTGTGGAAGTATCTGCAAAACGCTATGACATCGGTACGGATAAAGGATATTTAAACCTTATTCAAAAATTAATGAGCAATTCTAAAAAAGAGGATGAATAGTCCTTGTTTGAATTGCTCGAGTTATCCTGCAATTAAATGTCCCATCATACCTTATTGGTATACTACAAAACGAATGAACTTAACAAAATATTTAGAGATTCCGCAGCCTGATCTCAACCTTGTTTTGTTTTGCAAACTAGTTCAACAATATACCTCTTATCTCAGACAGAGGATTTGTCCAGGGCTGCGTTCAAATCCTGCATAACACGACGAGACATGCTCGACTTTGACTCCATGGGAACTTTCATACCCTGTTTATTAACTACCTTTGCACACTAATATGACTCCCATCTAAAATACTGAGAGTCTAGGCATGAAATAATATTTTCCCTTTATTCCAGATCTTTAAGATGATCTCTAAGATACTGATTGCGATTTAAAATAAATTGCAGGATAAATTCTTGTTCTTTATCAAATAAATCGATAGCATCCTTTTTATATGGATCTAATGCTATATAGGGACGCAATAATTTATGAAGATTGATAATTCTTGGTTCAAATTCCGAAACTGTAAAGTAATTCTCTAATATCTCTTCTAGAAGAATGCGGTATTGAACACGAAATTCCTTTACATCAAGAAGTCTTGCCGTGAGTGTATTAAAACCTTCGATAGGAACTCGATTAAACTTCATAACCCCTCCATTCCAATCCCTTCCAAATGTTGCATCAAAATCCCATGGGATCATCTCATACAATCCTGATTCTCCATTTCGATAAAGGGCATAATTTTGAATGAAAGCATCGTAGTTTTGTGTGCAAATCACACCACACAGCCAAATTAAATATTTTTTGACATCCAAGTACTTTACTATTTCTTTGCCAAACTCATTACGTGGTATCGTATTGACTTTTATTATTAGCTTTTCTAAATCAGAATCGTCCTCAACATTCCCAATTTTACGCAAATAGCCTGAAATTAATGAAGATTTAGGCTCACCTTTCGTGGTTAACAAAGAAAAATTAGTTTGATGATTCGTTGCGTAATAAATAGGCCCATATGAAAGTTGTCTTTTTTGTAAAAAGTAATCATCAACAGATTCAAGCTGTAAGTAAATTCCTGAGGACCTTCCATTTATCTCAATTAAAACATACCTGCAATCAGGTGAATTGATCCCAATCTGCTTAAAAAAATCAAAAGATAGCTTATTTCGAATGAAAGAAGGATCGCAATACTCTGCATTAATGTGAATTTCACGTCCAAGAAACTCATCATTATATGTTCCAAAATCAATTTTGTAAGATTTTTTTCTTAATTTACGTGTATGATTTCCTCTATAACTAATACCGATATCAAATGAATGATTGTTTATAACTAATTGAGAAGGAATTAATTCATCATGCCAAATATTTTTTTCTAAAAATTCCATCAGTTCTGGTTGCATAGAAATACTTAATGTAGGTACAGTATTCGTCTGCATCTTATATCCTCGCCTCCCTCACTTTACCCATTATCATATGAAAAAAATAATGCAAATGATCATTAATTAATTGGAAGTTTAGAACCAATGAAAAATTTTTTCATAAAATAAACTACCTTAAATATTAAGGATTATAATGAAAGGTGGTTTTTATAGATGGGAAAAGAAGACGTAAAAAAGCTTCTAAATGAGGCAAAAGACGCTGGAAATGAGGAATTCCTAAGTAGAAACCCAGGATCAAAAGCTAATGATAACCGTTCTGGCTCTGGTTCTGGCTCTGGTTCTGGTTCTGGATCTGGTTCTGGCTCTGGTTCTGGCTCTGGCTCTGGTTCTGGCTCTGGCTCTGGTTCTGGCTCTGGCTCTGGTTCTGGTTCTGGCTCTCGTATATGACCATTAGACATGTTTAATCATAATTACTCATGACATGCAGGTAAGAATTGCACAGTTTGATGAAGTATTAAAATTGTAATAAGTTAATATACGGTCGCTACACACTAAAAAAGCAAGAAGTTGATGTGGTCATTCTGACGTAGTTAAAACGCGATTAATCACATCAATTCCTTGCCAATCACTCTGTTATATCAAGGTTAATAAGACGACACATTCCACGTGCGCCGTTTGGGGAAACATGTCTACCGGCTGTATGCTTTTTACTTTATATTGACGGTGGAGAAAATCGATGTCTTTTGCCAGTGTAGATGGGTTACAAGACACGTAAACCAATTTTTTAGGTTTGACTTGTTGGATTGTTTTTAATAATGCTTGATCCAAACCTGTTCTTGGGGGATCGACAACGATAACATCTGGACGAAAGCCTTCTTTCACCCATTTAGGTAACCATTCTTCAGCCTTACCCGTTACATATTTAGCATGCTTCACTCCATGTTTAGCTGCATTTCTCTTTGCATCTGTGATTGATTCTTTTATGATATCCATTCCACGTATTTCTTTTGCTTGATCTGCCAACCATAATCCAATTGTTCCTACTCCGCAGTACGCATCAACAATCGTTTCTTTACCAGTTAGATTTGCTGCTTTTTTGACTTCATTATACAATTTGACGGTTTGCTCTGGATTGAGTTGAAAAAAAGTACGTGCAGATAATTCAAATTGGATATCCCCTAGCATTTCATATATAAACGTTTCACCCGCAAGTGGTATGGTTTCATCCCCAAAAATGAGAGATGTTTTTTGGCCATTGACATTTTGAATAATCGAACGTAAATTCGGAATCCGCTTGGTAGCTTCTTCTACTATTAGTGAAGACTTTGGAAGCTCTTTTTGTCTTGTAATGAGCACAACTTGCACTTCCCCAGTTTTCACACCCACTCTCGTCACAATTGTACGGATATCACCTTTGCGCGTGCGTTCATTATAAGCACTAATGTTTAAATCTTGAAGAATACGCTTCATCGTATTTGTAACAGATATTGTTTCTGGCTTCTGCACGATGCATTCATCAATATCAATAAGCTGATGTGAATTCATGCTATATAATCCTGCAATCACTTCACCTTGCTTCATCCCTACTTGAAATTGGCTTTTATTCCGGTATCTCCAAGGGTCCTCCATTCCGATTGTTTGTTTTATTTGAATGGTGCTTGGATCTATTTTGGTATGTCTCTCAAGTGATTGAATAACCATATCCCTTTTTTCTATTAACTGGCGATCGTAGCGAAGATGTTGTAACTGACATCCGCCACACTCACCAAATAACGGACAAGGTGCCTCTACTCGGTAGGGAGAAGGTTTCCTAACTTTTTTTATCTTTGCTTCTGAAAATTTCGGTTGAACATTTGTGACTTCTACCACAACCTCTTCATCAGGCAGGGCACCAGGAACAAAGACCACTTTCTTTTTGAAATATCCGACACCCTCTCCGTTAATACCTAACCTTTTGATTGTTAAAGGAAACCGTTGCTTGAGTTTTAACTGAACGGCAGTTTCTTTTTTACGATTCGTTTGTTTATTCAAAAATAATCACTCCACAGTTATTCGATACTACGCCATAAATAATAGGTGGCATAGCTTAAATAAGGCGTCCAGTCTTTTGCATATAATTCCATTTGTTCGTAGGAAGGCTTCTGCTCTAATTGATAAAGCTTTTTTAACGCATTTTGCAAGCCAATATCTGCCATTGGATAAAGATTATCTCTCCCTAAACCAAACATCAAAAAATTCTGCACTGTCCATGGACCTACGCCTTTTAATTTAATCAGTTTATCATGAATTTCACGATCTGACAGTTCTTTTAGTTGCAATAAAGATAATTGCTTTTCTGATAACTCTTTAGCAATCCCAATAACATACTCTGCTTTCCTACCACTGAATTGTAATGCCCTTAAATCTTCAATTGTTACATTAGCTACTGTTTCAGGATCAGGATAAAACCAAGCACCATCTTTCTCATAACCAAACTTATGCACAAACCTCATTGTAAGCGTATAAGCAAATTTCATATTCAATTGTTGATGAACAATACATTTGAGGAGCGAACCAAATAAATCAAAATCTAACACAAAAGGTGTTCCATAATGAGCGAGAAAAACATGGCGCAAATCCGTTTTTAAAAAATGTTGATGAACATCTGCTAAGGGAATATTCCACCGAAAAATATCTGTTAATCTAACCAACGCTTCTTCTTTTGTTACTTCATTTAATCCTGTCATTAGAAATTTAGGTTTGTTCGTTGTACCCAAACCTGTGATTGTAACGACGACGGATTCATTTTGTAACTTAAGGGGTACCTTTAACATTCTCTTGTCTCGATTCACCCAAATAAGCGGGTCACTTGATAAGCGACTTAAAACAGCATCAAAATTATAGGGTCCACCTATTTCTTTTATTATCTCCATTCACCGTTCATCCTTCACTGTTTTTTCTCGTATTATACTAAGGATCTTTTTATGAGCTTTTTCAACTATCTTCTATCAAGACGAATATCTGTTCTTATTTATAATTATAACAAGAATTTTACAATGATTTAATGGGGATTTTTACTTCTTAATAAATGATGAATACTGCATCTATTATTTATGTTGCTTATAAATTTTGATGGAACTTTATTAGCATTGTTTTTCTCTTTTTCACGGCTCATAGATCCGGAGCGCTTTCTGTTTGCTTTGTTTCCCTCTTTTTCATGGCTTATAGATTCAAGATTCAAGAAGTTCACTATTTGCTTTGTTTTCCCCTTTTTCATGGCTTTTAAATCCAGGACACTTTCTATTTGCTTTGTTTTCCTCTTTTTCATGGCTTATCCAGAGACTCGTTGTTTGCTCACCGTTTCCCTTTTCACCCTTATTAATCCCGTTGGCACTCTGTTTGCCATTTTTCTTTCTTTATAAATCAAAACACCTACAATGAAGTTCATTGTAGGTGGTGACTGTTAATATAAGTAAGAGCTATCCAAGGCTTGGCTCCACATGAGATCGTCTAACGATTTGAATTCATATCCTCGTTTTTTTAAATCCACAATTGCTTGTTGCAAAGCATCTGCATTATCTTTTGATACTGTGTGTAATAATAATATGCTTCCTGGATGAATCTGCCTCATAATGTTGTCATAGGAGTATTTCCAGCCTTTTTGTTGATCTGTTTTCCAATCAACAAAGGCTAGAGACCAAAAGATATGGGTATAGCCTAATTCATTTGCGTAAGCCAATCCTTGTTCGTTAAAAATACCACGAGGTGGTCTTAAATAGGACATATGTTTAACACCTGTTAACTTTTCTGTCTCAGCTCTCACTTTTTCTAATTCTTGTTTATATTTATCGCGACTGATCCTTGTCATATCTGGGTGAGTCCAAGAATGGTTGCCGATTATATGTCCGTCCCTTGCCATCCTTTTTACTAAATCTGGTGCCGTATGAATATAATGACCCGTAATAAAGAATGTCGCAGGTACTTTTTCTTTTTTAAGCACATCAAGAATTTTATCCGTATACCCATTTTCATACCCATTATCAAAAGTAAGATAAATTTCTTTTTTAGTCGGATCTCCCTTATAAACAGATTGATGCTTTGTTAGAAGATTATCAAGCATTTTTCCCGCTTCCGCCGGTGATTCATTCTGTGCTTTTTTAATTCCCCAATGGATAGGAGCATGGCTGAATTCACTTGCTGAGACAGGGATTGAACAGATAAACAGAAAGCTACTTACTAATATCATCAATTTTTTCATAGCGCTTCTCCTTCTTTTTTTCTTATTCTTTGCTAGCAACAATAAATTACGAGCGCTAAAAGTTTCCAAAATAATTATTCACATAAAAAAAGAGACACCACTATATGTTGGTGTCTCAAAAACAAATTAAAATACACGTTCTTTAAATTTCGCTAGCTTCTCTAACGAGGATTTGTCTACATCTCTATGAAGACTATTTCCGTGAGAATCCATTGTAACCACTGCTGTGAATCCTTCTACACGTAGGTGCCACATGGCTTCTGGAATACCGAAGTTCATTAAATCAACGCCTTCTACTTCTTTAATACAATCAGCATAATATTGCGCTGCTCCACCAATTGCATTTAAGTATACTCCACCATGATCTTCTAGCGCTTTTAATGTTTTCGGTCCCATACCGCCTTTTCCAATCACGGCGCGAATACCGAATTTCTTCATAATATCTCCTTGATATGGTTCTTCACGAATACTTGTAGTTGGACCTGCTGCTTTTACATGCCATTTTTCTTGATCATCTTTCATCATTACTGGTCCACAATGATATATTACTTGTCCATTTAAATCTACAGGGGCATCGTTCTCCATTAAATGATGATGGATCGCATCACGACCTGTATACATCCGACCATTGATTTGAACAACATCGCCAACTTTAAGTTCACGGATTTGTTCCTCTGTTATTGGAGCTTGAAGCGTAACAACTTTTGTTTCTTGTTCAGCTTCTGCTGTTGCAGCTGTTTCTTGCGCTGCTTCGTCAGCAAAATTAATTTTTTCACCATCTTGATAGTGCCATTCATTAATTTCACCTGTGTCAGGATTTACTTTTACCCCAAGTCTACGATATGCCCAGCAATTATAGGCTACAGATACGAAAAAGCTAGCAGGAATACGATTCATCACACCAACTTTACATCCTAATAAAGTCGTTTCTCCTCCGAATCCCATTGTCCCAATTCCAAGCTCGTTTGCATTTTTAAGAACATATTCCTCCAGTTTTCGTAAATCTTCATTTGGATTTACATCATCTACAGAACGGAATAGTTGTTCCTTTGCTAAATCATAACCAGATGAACGATCTCCGCCAATCCCTACACCTATAAACCCTGCACTACATCCCTGTCCTTGTGCTTGATAAACCGAATGCATTATACATTTACGTATACCATCTAAATCGCGTCCAGCTCTTCCTAAACCATCTAGTTCTGCAGGCAAACTATATTGTATATTTTTATTTTCACAACCGCCGCCTTTTAGAATTAAGCGAACGTCTATATACTCTTCTTCCCACTGATCAAATTTAATAACTGGTGTGCCACCACCTAAATTATCTCCACTATTAGCACCTGTTAAGGAATCAACAGAGTTAGGTCTCAATTTACTATCATTTGTTGCTTCTGCAATAGCATTCTTAATTGCTTCTTTAATCTTTAGTTGATTAACGCCAACTGGTGTTTTGATTTTAAATGTCGGTAATCCTGTATCTTGACAGATTGGCGATACGTTATCATCTGCCATAGAGATATTATTTGTAATTGTTGCCAGACTCATCGCTGATCTCGTACCAGCACTTTCTCTTTCTTTTGCTGCCTTAATTGCCCGACGAACATCCTTTGGTAAATTCGTCGAAGTTTCTACAATTAAGTCGTACATACTTTTTTGGAATTGCTCCATATTCATTTCTCAAAGTTCCCCTTTCCCTTTGCGACCGATCAATTTCTTTTGCGAAAAATTAGAATCATTATCGTATACCATTATATACTCATTCTTTAGTCAAGAAAAGACCAACTGTAGAAACAAAAAAATGGTGAAACCCAATTTTTTTCATAGGGTTTCACCACTTCTTTTTAATCTCTATGATTAAATTCCCTTACTTTAGATTCAAGATCATCGATCATTTCGATGAGACGATCAACATCCTCTAACTCCGTGTTTTCAGGTTCTATCGCATCTAATACGTCCATAAACATATGAAGACGTTGCTTTAAGAAAGCTACTTGATTGTCTTTATCAGTAATTGAATTGCCCACAGTATTCGCTCCTTTCTCTACACAACTTTAATCCTACATGAAATGCAATAGAGCTGCAATAAAGGTTTATTTTTCATTAAAGGTTGACAGAAGCTTACGTTAGATGAATAATGACTACAGATTTACTTAAAGGAGTTTTTTAAATGATATCTCAAACGTTACCAATTTCACCAAGTTATGACCCTTGGGAAGCTTATATGGATATCGATGATTATGGAAAATTAACCTTATCCAATATTGAATTTACAACTACGGTTTTATGCAATATGCGTTGTGAGCATTGTGCTGTTGGGTATACTCTGCAGCCAAAAGATCCTGATGGACTTCCTGTTGATTTATTAATCAAACGTTTAGAGGAAATCCCGCAATTGCGTTCACTCTCTATAACGGGAGGCGAACCGATGCTATCGAAGAAATCAGTTAATAACTATGTGATTCCTCTTTTTAAGTATGCTCACGAACGAGGTATTCGAACACAAATTAATTCTAACCTCACATTAGATAGAGGTAAATATGATAGCATTATCCCTTATTTAGATGTTTTACATATTTCTCATAACTGGGGTACCGAAGAAGAATTTATTGAGGGTGGTTTTGCTATGATGGAAAGAAAACCATCCATAAAGCAAAGACAGGTACTCTTTGATCGTATGATCGAGAATAGTAAAGAACTCGTACAAGCTGGTGTAATGGTCTCTGCTGAAACAATGTTAAATAAAAGAACATTACCCTATTTAGAGAAAATCCATAAGCAAATAACCGAAGAAATGCATTGTCAACGTCATGAAGTTCATCCAATGTACCCTTCAGATTTTGCATCTACTCTCGAAACTTTATCATTAAAAGAAATGCGCCAAGCAATCCATCACCTCCTGGATATTCGAGACAAAGATACTTGGATGTTGTTTGGAACATTGCCGTTTTATCCATGCAGCAATAATGAAGAAGACTTAGCTTTATTACAACGTCTTCATAATGAACAGAATGTCACTGTCAGAAATGATCCTGATGGTCGTTCAAGACTAAATGTAAATATTTTTACAGGTGATGTAATTGTAACGGACTTTGGTGATACACCTCCTTTAGGGAATATACAGACAGATGGACTGCCATCTGTTTTCGATAAGTGGATGGAAACAAAGCTTGCTAAGTCTTTAAATTGCCATTGTAGTGAAGCAAGATGTTTAGGGCCAAATGTGTTAGTAAAAGACAGTTATTACCCTGAAATAGACTTCCAAACTAAAAAAGCAAATATCTCAGTTAAAAAATAGAAAAGTGCGCCAATATAAATGGCGCACTTTTCTATTTAACGTGGTCGTTCCGAAACAATAAAGCCAAATGAGACATGATCCTGTATTGGAATCCATGCGCCAATTCCTTGAGAAGTGATATTTTTCACTACTAAGGTTTTTTTGCTTCCTTTCAACATTATATAAACTTCACCATAAGTAACTTTCCCTTTTTCATTAATAGCAGGTGCGTATGCATATAGGTAGCCCAGACGGTTGATTGCAACATGATATTTATGATCTTTTTTCGTTCCTGCCCCTACAACCGTTTCAAAGGATAAGGGTAATCCACTTTTTTCTGTTGCCTTCAACAACATCATCTTTTTAACATCTTGCGCATGTGGAACCTTAGATGTAAGTCCACCTTTCACTACCTTTTGCATTTCTTGAACATAATTCATTTGATAGACCGCATCTCCCCCGCGATTATCAAAATAGTTCGTATTGATCTTTTGAAACTCCCAATTAGGTGATGTTTCTTGTGATTGATAATTGAGTGGCCATTGACCTAAATAAACAATCGCACGGTATCCGATGGCAAAAGGTGTACTATTTACTGTTGTTTCATTTAACATACGTATTAATTCAGGGTTATCTATTTTTACTCTTGATGTCTCCATTAATTCTTGTGTTAATTCACTCGGCTGTAATGTTGGTAAATCTTGAGCAGGGTTTGGATACGTATTGTCCTTTTCTACATTTAGAACAGAACTTGGTATCTCTATCGTCTCCCCCTTTGTTTCTATTTTTCCTTCAGCAGATATCGCTGATTGAAAGGATGTCACCCCAATGGTCATCAATACTAAAGCATATAGCCATTTCTTCATTTCTCTTACTCCTTTCAAACTTATATGCATTAGTTTTTTCGTATGATGTGAATATTATCCATAAAGGAAAATAAAAAAGTAACATTTTTGTAATGTTTTGAATATTTACAAAAGTCTTTATATATTTTATACTATTTATACACTCACTCGAAAGGAGGGCAGCTTCATTACGATTCGCTTTATTTATGAACAAACACCATAAAGGAGTGGTTAATGAATTCAAGCGAATGCACACTAGCAGTCCTCGATTAAATACTTAATGAGTTAAAAATAAAATTGCAAGCGCTTCCTTTTTATTCGAAATATTTCAAAACGACTCCCGGCTAACCTAGGAGTCGTTTTTTTATTATAGTAAATAAAATCCTATACCGATGATGAAATAAGCTGCTAGAAGGGTGCCACCCTCAAACCAATTAGACTCACCATCGTTGGAGATAACCACCATTAGAAAAACAGCTGATACCATCGTGATTAATTCTGGTACTGTAAATACGAGCGGCATCGCTACAGGGAAAAGTAACGAGATAAGGACAAGTATGGGCGCGACAAACATAGCTACTTGTAAAGTAGAACCAACGGCAATCTCTACGGCAATATCCATTTTATTTTTCGCAGCCATAATAATAGCGGAAGCATGTTCTGCGGCATTCCCTACAATTGCAACGATAATGACGCCGATAAACAATTCCGACCAACCAAATGTCTTCCCTACTTCCTCAAAGGTGTGAACAAGATTTTCAGAAATATAGGCTACAGCTAATGTAGCAAGAGCTAATACTAAAATGGATTTTCCTTTGCTCCATTCTGGTACTTCCTCCACTTTCTTCTTTCCGTCTTCATCTCCTTTATTATACACACCTCTATGTGTAACTAATTTAAAGAATAATGCGGCTAAGTATAAAGCCATCAGGATGATGCTAATTCCAATACTAAAGATCATCGTCTTTTCTTCATTCATTGACATTGAAAATATTTCAGGAATAACGAAAGCCACAATGACTGCAAAGATGAGTAAGCCCGCATTATGGCGTGCATCATGGATATTAAAGCTTTGCCTTTTAAACTTTATACCTCCAATAAAAAAGGAAAGACCGGCTACTAATAATAAGTTACCTAATACACTTCCTGTTAATGATGCTAAAACAACACCAATTAATCCCTCTTTTAATGCAAAAATCGCAATAATTAATTCAACCGCATTGCCGAATGTCGCATTTAACAATCCACCTATTCTAGGACCAGCAATAATACTCAAACTTTCTGTCGATCGTCCCATAAAACTAGCTAAGGCAATGATAGCAACACAATAAATAATGAACATCAATGTACTTGACCAATGTAGAAGACTTCCTATTACGGATAACGGTACGCCAATAAATACGAGTATAGCAAATACTTTATTCATCCCATCCTCCTCAAAAAAATCGCTTTACTTTTCTTAAGATAAACATTTTTAAGGATTGTTATGAAAAGATTATGATTATTCTCTTGTCAATTTTATCTTTCACATATAATATCTATTGTGGTAGAAGATTTATTATTTTCATTTATTGAGGTTATTTTATGGACAAAAAACTAAGAGTAAGGTTTTGGATTTTAGTATTCATTGTTGCGATATCAGGTTTTAGTCAAGGAATGCTATTACCGCTCATCGCTATTATTTTTGAAGGTGATGGTGTATCTTCAAGTTTAAATGGCTTAAATGCAGCAGGTTTATATATTGGTATATTACTTATTTCACCTTTCATGGAATATCCCCTAAGAAAATATGGATATAAACCAGTCATTATTATCGGGGGACTTCTAGTAGCTACTTCCCTCTTATTATTTCCACTATGGAAGAGTTTTTGGTTTTGGTTTATTTTAAGGTTATTGATTGGAATCGGCGACCACGCCCTCCATTTTTCAACACAAACATGGATAACGTCATTTTCTCCTGAACGCAATCGAGGGAGAAATATTTCCATCTACGGATTATTCTTTGGGATTGGGTTTGCTGTTGGACCACTAATGACACCATTAGTTCATATAAGTGAATCTCTTCCATTTATTATTTCTTCCCTCTTTTGTTTTATTGCATGGGGGTTTGTGTTCTTTCTTGATAATGAGCAACCACAGCATACAATCGCTGTTCAATCACTAAAAGGGACTTTCCATCGTTTTTACGATGTATCTACTTATGCTTGGATTGCCTTTATCCCACCATTTAGTTACGGATTCTTAGAATCGTCAATAAATGGGAGCTTCCCTGTTTATGCTGTGCGCATGGGAATAGAAGTCTCATCAGTTTCGTTATTACTTACCTCATTTGCTGTCGGAGCGATTATTTTTCAGTTGCCTTTAGGGATGTTAAGTGACCGCTATGGACGAAGAAATATTTTAATGATTATTTTATTCTGTGGCTTTATTCTTTTCTCTTCTGCTGCGATATTTGAACAGAATGTCAACATTCTAATGTTGCTACTGTTTTTAGCAGGGATGGCTGTAGGAAGTACTTTTTCATTGGGAATTAGTTATATGACAGATTTAACTCCCACTCAGCTTTTACCTACCGGAAATCTTCTTTGTGGTGTTGCCTTTAGCTTAGGCAGTCTTATTGGACCCTACGCAGGCGGTTTATTTATTCAATATATACAATCACTAAGCTTTTTCGCCGTTATTAGTGGGATGATGCTCATCAATTTTACGATTATCGCTTATTTTGGTCGCCATAAGATGAGCAAGCAATTGTTTCACAGTTAAATTATGTTAAAAAACGTCTAATATAGAGAATAACCCTTTTCAAAAGTTACAATATAATGTAAAATTAAAGCAATTAAATATTATCAATTCGGCACTTTTTCTGCTGTCACCTATATGGTGGCAGCTTTCGTCGTTTTTAAGGGTAATGATGTTGATTATTCTTCTCAATGAGAATGGAGGAAATGAAAATATGGAAGGAAATGTCCTAGTACAAAAACAATCGCAATCATCTAGTCAATTATTCGAAAAGTTACTACCACATATCGAGCTTATAGCCGCAATTACTTCAGGTGTTTTTATTCTTATCGGTTGGTTACTTAGTAAAGGAGGCTATGAAACAACTTCTATCACTATCTTTATCTTATCTTTTATAATCGGAGGTTTTGCGAAGGCAAAAGAAGGTATTGAAGAAACGATTGCTAATAAGGAATTAAACGTTGAAATGCTGATGATCTTTGCCGCAATCGGCTCCGCAATCATTGGCTATTGGATTGAAGGTGCCATTCTTATTTTTATCTTTGCAATGAGTGGCGCACTAGAAACATATACAATGAATAAAAGTAAAAAAGAAATTTCTAGCCTTATGGAGTTGCAACCTGAAGAAGCTTTATTAATTCATGAGGATGGTGAAGAACTTGTTCACGTTTCTACACTACAAATCGGAGATAAAATTCTAGTTAAACCAGGGGAACGCGTTCCCTCTGATGGAATCATTGTCTACGGACAAACAACTATAGATGAAGCAACGATTACTGGTGAATCGATTCCGGTAACAAAAGGGTTATCTGAAGAAGTGTATGCCGGCACCGTCAATATGAATGGAGCCATTAAAGTAGAAATCACAAAAAAAGCGGATGAAACTCTTTTTCAAAAGATCATTCAACTGGTCCAATCAGCACAAAGTGAAAAGTCCCCTAGTCAGTTATTTATAGAGAATTTCGAAGGGAAATATGTAAAAATTGTACTACTGACCGTCGCACTCATGCTATTTCTCCCACACTTCTTACTTGGATGGAGTTGGAACGAAACATTTTACCGTGCCATGATTCTCCTAGTAGTCGCCTCACCTTGTGCACTTGTCGCCTCTATTATGCCGGCTACATTGTCTGCGATTTCTAATGGAGCAAGACAGGGAATTTTATTTAAAGGCGGGGTACATTTAGAGAACTTAGGCCATATTAAAGCCATTGCGTTTGATAAAACAGGTACTTTAACTAAAGGACGCCCAGAAGTAACAGATTTTATTACACTACACACTCAGCATCGTGATGATTATTTACGCATTGTTGGATCAATTGAAAACCATGCAAACCATCCACTTGCTACTGCCATCGTCTCGTATACAAAAGAAGAGCAGAGCTCTCCCCTTATAGAGCCCGAATCAATCGAAGATGTACCAGGATGGGGCATTAAAGCAGTGATTAACGGCGTCACTTGGAAAATTGGTAAACCATCATTTATTTTGAACAATAACGAACTTGCGCCAGAATTAAAAGAACAGCAAGAAACATTAGCTTCGAATGGTAAAACGATCGTTTTATTTGAACGCGATCATGAGGTGTGTGGATTAATCGCATTAAAGGATCAAGTTCGTCAAGAAACGAAAGCTGCGGTTAAACAATTAAATGATCAAGGTATATACACCATCATGTTAACAGGCGATAGCCAATCAACCGCTCAAGCCATTTCTACTGAAGCAAATGTAGAAGACTTTATTGCAGAATGTTTGCCAGAAAAAAAAGTGAATCATGTTAAGGAATTAAGAAATCAGTATCAACAAGTAGCAATGGTTGGAGATGGAATTAACGATGCGCCTGCACTTGCGACTGCAAATGTTGGGATTGCCATGGGTGAAGGAACCGATGTCGCATTAGAAACAGCAGATATTGTTTTAATGAAAAACGATCTTCCTAAAATCGCTCATGCAATTGCCCTATCCAAACGCATGAACACCATTATTAAACAAAATATTGTTTTCTCTATATCAGTTATTATGCTGTTAATTTGCTCTAATTTTCTACAGATATTAGATCTTCCTTACGGTGTAATCGGTCACGAAGGCTCAACCATTTTAGTGATATTAAATAGCTTAAGGTTGTTGAAGAACTAAAAGAAAGCAGCTATCCAAGTGTGTGAATGGATAGCTGCTTCTTTATTTAATGATAGCCGTTTTGCTTATTAGCCGAACTAGATGTTTTTTGTTTAGGTTTATTTTTACCTTTTTGTTTTGTGTTACCATCTTTATTTGCAGTCATTGTAATCACCCTCCTTAAGCCTAGGTTGTCCATTGATGCACCTTACAATCAGGTAACTTTTACTATGTGTTTTTCACTTTGCTGTATTTATTTAACAATGCGTTTATTTCTCCACCAATCATAATAATAATACCCGTTAAATAAAACCAAATCATTAATATAATGATTCCACCAATACTCCCATATGTGGCCGAGTAATTTCCAAAATTACTCACATAATATGAAAACGCATAGGAAGATAGAATCCAGCCAATTGTAGCAAAAAGTGAACCTGGGATAACTGTCACATTCGTTAAACGCTTATTAGGAGCAAACCAGTACAGTCCACTAAAGATAATAAAGATGATAAGCGGACTCGCCAGCCATCTAAGTGCATTCCATATGCTCAAAAATTGCTCAGTCAATCCAAATGCATCAAAGATAAATAGACCAATTTGTCTCCCAAACACAGGTAATAATAATGCTACTAAGAAAACAAAAACCATAGAAATAGTTAAAAGCATAGCAATGCCTCTTGCAACAATAAATGATCGACTTTCAACGACATCATACGCCTTATTAAAAGCCCTCATAATGCCATTTATCGCGGCGGACGCGGACCACAATGTACCGATAATACCAATTGATAACAGAGCCCCATTTTTCGTTGTGACGGCACTCAAATTGTCTTCCAATAATGACATAATTTCTTTTGGTGCGAAATCTCTAACGATAGCAAATATATCCTCTTGAGTAATCGGTAAATAAGGCAGCAATGATATCAAAACAATTAATAATGGAAAAAGTGATAGGAGAAAGAAGTAGGCCAATTGTGCAGCTACGCCGAAAACATCATCCTTATCTATTTGCTCCCATAGTTCCTTTCCAAAAGTAGTGACTTGTTTCATCAGCGATCCCCCAAACCTTGTTAGTTATTCCTAACATTCCCTTCTAACTTCGCTTCTGAAACCTCTACTTCACTTTTAGGGTCATTTAAGGCTTCTCTTGTTTCAATTGCCTTTGTTTTAATATCCTCAATTGTGGTCGTTAAGAAAGCCACATCTTCACCGATCTGCTGGGCTGCTGTTCTAACTTTTAAAGAGACACCTTTCACTTGTTGAACGGCTTCATCGGGATTTTTTATGTAATATTTTGCACTTTCTGTCGTTTCTCTGCATTTAGATTTTGCATTTTCTCTTGTATCACGGTCTAGCATCGTGAGCGCACCGCCCGCTACCGCTCCAAGGACAACACCTTTCCAAAACAATGATTTTCCCATTTTCCTCACTCCTTTATTCTTTTTAATCTACCTATACTTTATTTTCTTTTTTTCTCTAAAAACATGCAAGCTTTGCACCTATCAATGGTTGACTTTTCACTTTAACCATGGAAAGATTATACTACTGATGTATTATGGGGGGAAATCAAGTGAATTTATCACAGAAATCAACTGAAAATGTCGATTATATGATCGAAAAAATCAAGGAAAAACTAAAAGTATTAAATATTGGCGCCATTAAATCTTCTCATTTTGACGAAGAAATGTACGAAGAACTAAAAGATATTTACGATTTAGTGATGAAAAAAAATCATTTCAGTCCTAATGAAATGCAAGCAATCGCTGAAGAATTAGGAAACTTGCGCAAGAATAAATAAGACCTTATTATAAGCAGCTGCATGATTTGCAGCTGCTTTTTGTTTTATTGCTCAGTTAAAATCGTGATTCCATCTTTACCGACTGCAATTGTATGTTCATATTGAGCTGATAAACCACCATCAACTGTTCGCGCAGTCCAGCCATTTTGATCCATCTTCATATGATGCATTCCAGTATTCACCATTGGTTCAATGGTGAATACCATACCTTCTTTTATTCTCGGTCCTTTATGAGGGAGGCCAAAATGAGGAACATCCGGTTTTTCGTGGATGCTTGCCCCTATCCCATGACCAATAAATTCCCTTACTACCGAAAATCCTTTCTCTTCAACAAACTGTTGAATCGCATAACCAATATCTCCAATTCGGTTGCCTATCTTCACCTGCTCAATTCCTTTATATAATGATTCCTTTGTGACATCTAATAGGGTAGATACCTTTTCACTCACTTCTCCAACGCCGTACGTCCAAGCTGAATCTGCAAGAGCTCCATTATAATTGACCACCATATCAATCGTTACAATGTCGCCTGATTTTAATGGTTCCCTCCTCGGAAATCCGTGACAAATTTCATCATTAATGCTGGCACAAGTAGCATACTCATACCCGCGATAGCCCTTTTGCTCAGGTGTAGCCCCTATTTTCTTCAGATAGGCATCAACAAATTCTTCAATTTCCCATGTAGTTATACCCGGTTTAATTCTCATGGCAATCTCTTTATGACATTCAGCAAGTACCTTACCTGCTTCATGCATCTTTTCAATCTCTCTAGGTGATTTCAACACGATCAATAGCAAAACCTTCTTTCAGTCACTGTTATATTAAAAGTTATTATACTCTACTTATTAATATTAGCGCTGAATGAAAAGTTTTACAAAAATCATGCAACGATTGCTTTTCTTAAATTATCAGAGTAATTTTAAAGACTCTCTTGTAAAGGCAGGAATATCATCAGGTGTGCGGCTCGTCACAAGTTGATCCTGACAAACCACTACTTCTTTGTCCTGAAGTTTAGCTCCTGCATATTCCATATCTACATGAATGGATTTATAGCCTGTAGCTCCTCTACCTTCTAATGTTTTAGCAGAAATTAATAATTGTGGTCCATGACAAATAGCAAAAACAGGTTTTTTCGCATCCATCATCTTTTTCGTAAATTGAACAAAGCGATCATCTGCTCTTAACATATCCGGAGAAAATCCACCTGGAATAAAGAGAGCATCAAACTCATCTGCGTTCACATCATCTATACTTTTATCAATCGTCACTTGATCATTTCCTTGCTTCCCTTTTACGACTTTACCAACCTCTGATTCAATTGTAATAACCTCATGTCCTGCTTCCTTATAACTTTTTGCTGGTTCTGTATACTCAGAATCCTCAAACATATCGGTAATTAGACAAGCAATTTTTTTACTCATTTACTATCTCTCCTTTATGGTTTATATTGTTGGTTATATTATGTCCGTTCCCTGAAAGTCTTCCCTTAAAACATATATGTATGTTAATTAATATATTAAAGAAAACATGCCCTACAACTATACTTGATATTTATTTTCTGTTAAAATTCTTTTAGAACGGTAAGAATTCAATCTATTCAGTTTATACAGTCTCATTTATATCGGCAGCTCCGTAATGTAATGATTAAAAATTTTTTATTACAATTAAAAGACTAAGCGATTACAATTTACGGACATAAGCGGTTGGATTCTCTTTTTTTGATATGATACTGTTAACAACAAAGATAGATAGGGTGAACGTGATGATTGGTAATCGAGTCAAAGCATTAAGACAAGAGAAAAAAATGTCTTTATCAGAGCTTGCAGATCAAGCAGGAGTAGCTAAATCCTACTTAAGCTCATTAGAGAGAAATTTACAAACGAACCCTTCCATTCAATTCCTCGAAAAAATCGCAGCTGTACTCAATGTACCTGTTGATCACCTTATCCATGATCAAATTAATAAAGAAGAATTAGATACTGATTGGATAAATATAGTCAAAGAAGCGATGGAATCTGGGGTTTCAAAAGAAGAATTTCGGGAGTTTCTCGACTTTAATAAGTGGAAGACTAGAAATAAATAAGACAAGCTTACAAACGAATCTATAAAGATAAAAAGAGATATGAATGAAACCTCCGATAATCTTCGCGTTTATCGGAGGTTTTTTTCTTCTTATATTTTTTTTATTCCATTTTAACCATAATCTTGTAAGCTCATTAATTCGGAGGCCTCAATGTCATGTTATTCCTCTTCTTTAGCTTGTAGAAAAATTCTCACCTCTTCTTTATTTAAACCTAATTGTTTTGCTTCTTCAATAAGGGCAAGCCATTCTTCATCTAGTGTTTCTATAACTAAAGACCTTTCCAAATTAAATCCCCCTTTAGACTTGAAGCATATTCTCAATTAGTCCTATTTTGCAATAAATCCCGCTTTATTTTCAGACTATTGTAGATATTTACATTTTACTACTAGTTCATTCTAAAATCTGCTAATTTTTTTCTTCATTTTCAATCAAAAAACGACAAGTGTATAATGAAACTTGTAGAATAGAGGAAAAAATCGGAACTTTTGAGTCAAAAAATACCTACAAATAAAAAAACCGAACATCAATTCCTCCTTTAAAAGTTTGATTGATGTTCAGCTTCCTCTTTGATTTTTAAAATTGGATACTTTTATATCTTGAATTATAATTGCATAGCAAGTTTTGCCCCAATTTCGGCATTATGCTTAACTAATGCAATATTGGCTGCCAAGCTCTTACCACCGGTTAATTCTTTAATCATAGATAAGAGGAATGGTGTTATCTCTTTCCCTGAGATACCTTCTTCTTCTGCATGAACAAGAGCTTGATCAATCATCTCATTCATTTCCAGTTCATTCATAGCATCTGCTTCTGGTATTGGATTAGCAATAACTAGCCCTCCATTTAAGCCTAGTCCCCACTTTACCTTCATCATTTCAGCAATCTCTTTTATCTCATCTACACGAATATTGACATTATACGGGCTCTTTCTCGTATAAAAAGCGGGTATCTTATCTGTACGGTAACCGATGATTGGGACACCATATGTTTCTAGATATTCAGCTGTTAATTTAATATCCAGAATCGATTTAGCACCGGCACAAACGACAGCGACATTTGTCTTTGCTAATTCCTGCAAATCGGCTGATATATCCATTGTTTCACTTGCCCCTCTGTGGACACCACCAATACCACCTGTTACAAAAACTTCAATCCCAGCTAGTTCTGCACAAATCATCGTGGCAGCAACAGTTGTCGCTCCATGTTTCTTCGCTGCAATGACATAGGGAAAATCTCTTCTGCTAACTTTCATAATTGAATCGTTCGTTGCAAGTAGTTCAAGTTCTGCGTCTGATAGTCCGATTTTAATTCTACCTTCTATAATAGCAATGGTTGCTGGGATTGCCCCATTCTCCCTGATAATCATTTCAACTTCTTTGGCTGTTTGTACATTTTGAGGGTAAGGCATACCGTGAGAGATGATTGTTGATTCTAGTGCGACAATTGGTTTTAACTGTTTTTTTGCTTCGATCACCTCATCAGAGTAATCTAACCAATCTTTTCTCATTTGTAACAACTCCTCTAAAAATATTCTTGAAAGGCATGTTGTAGTTTCTTTGGGTTTAATTGTGGATGAACCGTTTCCTTACTTGTAAGCGTTACACTTGCACAGATAATTCCTATTTTACAAGCATCTTCTATATGCATTCCTTTATGATGTGCATAAATAATTCCTGATGCTAAGGCATCTCCAGCACCTGTTACATCAACGACATGAACAAAAGGGGGCATAATAGCTCCTGCCTCTCCATCTTGTGTGGCGAAAACAAGGCCATTTTCCCCTCTCGTTATTATCACTCTTTCTACACCTTTTGCTAAAATGATTTCACATGCTTTAAAGTAATCTCCTTCACTTGTAAGTTTTACTCCTGAAAGCAAACTTGCCTCATCTTTATTGGCAATAAGAAAACTCACACCTAATAGTTGAGCAGGGAGTCTTTTTATTTTCGATGTAGATACTGTTGTAATACATAATGGTGTGTTGAATTGTTTACATTTTTCTATTACTCTTGTCAATATAACACTTGGGAAATTCGTATCTAGAACAACCATTTTAGCCGAAGTAAAATACCCCCATCGTGATTCAATTATCTCCACATCGAGGTCATCGTTAATTCCCATATCAGATAATGCTAATTTCATTTCTCCCTTTTTATCCAACACTGCTGTATAAGTTCCTGTTCGGCAAGTAGGTATAATTATCGAAGGTGTTGTATCTACTAGTGGCTTTAGGCGATCTAACAACCATATACCTTCGTGATCTTCACCAATAGCAGATAATAAAGAAACGGACATTTCAAGTCTAGCCAAATTCTCCGCGATATTCCTTGCTACCCCTCCTCCTGATTGTTCAGTTTTCGCAGAATTCGATGTCCCTTCCTCTAAGCCGTCCACAGCTTGCAATTTTCTATCAATATTGGCAGCGCCCACACATAAAATAGATGGTTGCTTTGGTAAAATATAAGCCCTACCTAATATATAGCCATTTTTTGTAAGAGAGGAAATATAGCCTGCGACGGTAGAACGAGAAATGCTTAAGCTGTCTGCTAGCTCAGACTGTGAAATATAAGGATTATCTTTTATGGAATTTAAAATTTGCTGCTCTTTTTCATTCAATGGCTCCCCCTCCTGAGAACATTTGTCTATATTATAAACAATAGTTTGATATTTCTGCAAATTCTAATTATAGCTATACTATTTCTCATAAAAAAACAGATAAACTTTCTCAAAGTTTATCTGTTGGTTGTCAGTTCTCTCGGAAGTATTAAAATTTCTACTCTACGATTTCTTTCTCTTCCCGTAACCGTTTCATTCGATTCTTTAGGTTTATATTCACCAAACCCTTTGGCGCTAAACCATTCAGGATTAAGCTCTGGATTATGTAAAAGCACTTTCATGAAATTGACAGCTCTCATTACACTTAGTTCCCAGTTTGACTCAAAATTAGCATTTCGTATCGGTATATTATCCGTATGGCCACTAATAATAATATTTCTTGGAGGGTTCATCACAAGTAGATCAGAGATTTCTTCTGCTGTTTGTATATCTCTAGTTCTCACTTCTGCACTACCTGAAGAGAATAATACACTATCTCGAATCGTCACAAGCAGGCCTTCAGTTGTAAGCTCCGTTTCAAACTTATCAGTAATATCATTACTTATAATATAGTGATCAACTTTGGCTTTTAACTTTTTAAGTTCCTCAGTATCTTGTTCTTCATCAGATAGACCAGACAATTGACTAGCTGACACACTTTCTTTTTTTTGAGGGGCCATACTTCCTTCTGGCATTGGGCTAGGAAAATCAATTACACCATTACCTCCAGAAAAAACTTCATTAAAAGCTGTGGACATTTTTTGGAACTTTTGAACATCGATTGCACTAGAAGCAAATAAGACGATAAATAAAGCAACTAATAATGTAAGTAAATCCGCATAAGGCAGTAACCAGGATTCATCAACATGCTCATCTTCGTGACTCTTCTTCTTCCTTCTAGTCATGATTCTTTGCTTCCTTCATCTAGAAATTCTTTTCTTTCTTTTCCTGGTAAGTAGGAAGATAGTTTTTGTTCAATCACACGTGGAGATTCTCCCTCCAAAATAGATAAAATCCCCTCTATCATCATCCTCTTATGTTTAGCTTCTATTTTAGATTTCCTCTTTAACTTATTTGCGAATGGATGCCACAATACATATCCCGTAAAGATACCTAACATCGTTGCCACAAATGCAGCACTTATTGCTTCACCTAAAGCGTTAATATCGCTCATATTTCCTAATGCCGCAATTAATCCAATTACTGCACCTAATACACCTAGTGAGGGGGCATATGTTCCTGCTTGAGAAAATATTTGCGCTGCCGATTGATGGCGCTCTTCCATTGCATCAATTTCTTCATTTAATACGTCTCTAATATAATCGGCACTCTGTCCATCCACTGCTAGTGATAAACCATTCTTCAAAAAGGGATCATTGATTTCATTTATTCTTACTTCTAATGATAACAACCCCTCTTTTCGTGCAAGCTGAGCCCAATCAGCAAATTGGCTAATAATTTGAGACATCGGTAATGTCTCTCTTTCTTTGAATATGACGCTCATTATTTTAGGTATTCTTTTCACTTCAGAGACTGGAAAAGCGATTAAAACAGACGCTACTGTTCCAACGATAATAATCATAACGGCAGCGGGATTTACTAATACACCCAGTCCTACTCCTTTTAGAAACATACCTAACACAACTGCAATAATTCCTAATATGACACCTATCCAAGTTGTTTTATCCATCCTTATCACACCTACTTCAAAAAATACTTACTTCAAAACTTTTTACTCATTACTTTTTTATCAGATACTGGTTTCTTTGTTTTATTTCGACATATTTCTATGTAATTGAAGTAACTTAATAAGGTCTTTTATCCTATTTGTCTTTTTGTGTTTATATACATAAAAAAACCACACAAAATGAATGAATAGCATCATTTTTGTATGGTTATTTAAAAAGCTTGTTTTCGATTTTCTGTTCATAATTTTTGAAAATTTGTGTGTTTGTTGCCACTTTTCTTTCTGATAACAATGCTTGAAATTTTAACCTCTTTTCATTCAGCTCTTTTTTTAGTTCTCCTTCTTTCTCTTCATTCTCACAACTTGCAATTAATTGTTCAATTGTTAGCATCTCTTTCCTAAGATCAATTTCTTTTGTTGTATATCCTGCATTTTTCATTATTTTATAAGACATTCTTAGAGATTCTGGTACCCCGCTTAGTTCATCTTTCGGTAAAGGCTTACCATGCCCTTTTAAATGAGCAAACTCTCCCTGTCTTTGCGCTTGTTTGATTTTCTCTTCTGCTAAAATTGAGAATAAATCCATTAAATTATCACCTCATCTTCATCTTATTATACTCCATGCAGTTACATATCCCTAACGAATGAAGGGAAATATAAAATGGAAAGGAGCGATTCACTATGTCAAGAGGTAAACATTTTAATCATAAGAACAAACAGCATCCAGGTGCGTTTAATGAACAATATCAAAAAGAAAAATCAACTGAAGCTCAAGAAGACGAGGAGTTTTTAGTCGTTCAAGAAGCCTTTAAAAATCGCATTGAACAAAGTGAAAACCGTTAATATTTTTATTAGGCTGTAACCTTAGGGCTTACAGCCTTTTTTATAAAAAAAGTTAATGATAAGCTTTAATTTTTAGCCACTCTGTGCAATTTTCGATATCGTTAGAAAAAATACGATCCTGGTTAATTGTTGGTACAATTGTTCGACCTTGTTCATATAGTGAGCGGGTATGATTAGCCATTTTATCTATTCCCTTAAATTCAACCGCTTGCATAGCACAAATCAATTCAATTGCGATAACTTTATTTACATTTTTTATGATTTGATAGGCATGCCTTGCACCAATCGTTCCCATACTTACGTGATCCTCTTGATTAGCAGAAGAAGGAATAGAATCAACACTAGCAGGATGAGCCAGTGTCTTGTTCTCTGACACGAGTGAAGCTGCACAATATTGCATAATCATGGCACCTGATTGCAGCCCCGGTTCTGGGCTAAGAAAAGCGGGCAATTGATTGAGTTGTGGATTAACTAACCTTTCTATTCTTCTTTCAGATATATTCGCTAACTCAGCAACCGCAATTTTCAAAAAATCCATAGCTAACGCAATTGGTTGACCATGAAAATTCCCGCCTGAAATTACTTTTTCTCCATCATCAAAGATTAAAGGGTTATCTGTTGCAGCATTCATTTCAATTTCGAGCTTTTCTTTCACATAGTTAAGTGCTTGCCAAGTAGCACCGTGCACTTGCGGAATACATCTTATAGAGTAGGCATCCTGGACCCTCATTTCTCCTTGAACAGTAGTTAACTTACTACCACTTAAGTATGACCTCATTCGTTTTGCTGTTGCGATTTGTTCAGGATAACCACGAGCTTCATGTACTTTATGATCAAATGCATCGATTATTCCATTTAATGCTTCTACCGATATAGCTGCAATCTTTTCGCTTTCAAAAGCTAAGTTTTCTGCTTCAATATAGGCGATAACTCCTTGAGCGGTCATAGCTTGCGTACCGTTAATCAACGCAAGACCTTCTTTTGCTTCTAAAGTCAGCGGAGTAAGATCACATGCCTGTAGTACTTCTGCGCTCTTTTGTTTTTGTCCATTGAAAAAGACTTCACCTTCACCAACTAGTGTAAGTGCTAAATGGGATAGTGGTGCTAAATCACCACTCGCACCTAAGGATCCTTGCTGAGGAACGACAGGATGAATACGTTGATTAAGGTAAGTAAGTAGTCTATTAATTAATGCAAGACGAACCCCTGAATGCCCTTTTATAAGCGCATTAGCCCTTAACAATAACATTGCCCGAGAGACCTCCTCTGAGAACTCCTCACCCACTCCACATGCATGAGAGCGTATTAAATGGATCTGCAACTCCTCTACATGTTTGCGATCAATATGAACATCACTAAACTTTCCGAAACCAGTCGTAATCCCATATACAGTTTTACCTTCCGCAACTATTCTCTTTACAGCCATATGACTTCTTTCTACATTTTCTATACTCATACGGGCAATATTAACTTCTTCTCCGTGAAAGACCACCGCTTTCACTTGCTCTATCGTCAGGTGTTCCCCTGTTAATTCAATCATCTTATTACCTCCTTATCACATTAGCAAAATAAAGAAAAGACCCGAGTATCACCGAAATGATACTTGGGTCTTTTTATTAAAATAAAATTATTCTTATTTACGTTCATGATACTTCACCTATTTGATCTGTCTTATATCTATATTATAAAGCGGTGCTTACTCATGTCAATTGATTTTTACCATATTCTACCTGGTTACCATGTTAGCAAAATAAAGCACTAGAGCAACCCATATAAATTCATTCCATTTTCCGCTATAATAATTAACGACCCTTTAGTTTAGGAGATTGTTTTTTTTGGAAGGGAGAAAATATGAAATCATTAGTATTAGCCGAAAAACCAAGTGTCGGCAGAGAAATAGCCAGAGTATTAGGATGCAATCAGTCGCATAAAAACTATATAGAAGGCAAGCATTATATTGTTACATGGGCGCTTGGTCACTTAATAGAACTCAAGATGCCCGAACATTACGATAGCAAATACAAACAATGGAAACTAGAAGACCTGCCAATTATTCCTGATAAAATGGGCATCAAGGTAATGAAGCAAACAAGTCATCAATTTAAAACGGTCGAGCATCTTTCCAAGCGAAATGATGTAGGAGACTTTATTATCGCAACCGATGCTGGGCGTGAAGGTGAGTTAGTTGCTAGATGGATTTTAGAGAAGATTAAATGGAAAAAGCCAATCCACCGCCTCTGGATCTCATCTGTCACCGATCGAGCAATACAACAAGGATTTAAAAACCTTAAACCAGGGAAAGACTTTTTAAATTTATATGATTCTGCTGTTTGCAGAGCTGAAGCAGATTGGCTCATCGGATTAAATATTTCACGTGCATTAACAACGAAGTATCAAGAACCTCTTTCTGCTGGTAGAGTGCAAACTCCAACGCTTTCCCTTATTATGGATCGTGAGAAACAAATCCAGAAATTCACCCCACAGGATTATTGGATGATTCATGCAAAAGTGGGCGTATTAGAAACAGAATGGGAAAACAATGGTGAGAAACGAATCTTTAATAGTGATCAAGCTGAAACGATTAAAAAACAAACAGCAAAAGCAAAAGCAACAGTGCAATCGATTACTCGGAAAGAAAGAAGTGAAGCACAACCACTTCCATATGATTTAACTGAGCTACAACGCGATGCCAATAAAAAATTCGGCTTCTCAGCTAAAAAAACATCATCTGTACTGCAAAAATTATACGAACAACATAAAATCGTAACGTATCCACGTACAGACTCTCGTTATTTAACAAGCGATATGGAAAGTACAATGATGGAAAGATTAGAGGCAATTGCTGGTTCTTATAGTACAGAAGTAAAACCTTTGCTTGCGAAAAAGGGTAAGGTACTAGCCAAAAAGGTATTTAATAATAGTAAAGTGACGGATCATCATGCTATCATACCAACGGAACAAAGAGTACATCTCAGTGATTTATCAACAGATGAGAAAAAATTATTTGATATCATTGCTAAGCGATTCCTTGCTTTATTTTATCCGCCATATCAATATGAAAGTGTACTATTAAAGTTAGATATAGCTGGTGAAACGTTCGTAGCTAAAGAAACCCATATCATTGACTTAGGGTTTAAAACGCTCCATTCATCTACGAATGAACAAAATTCAAAGACTGCGTTGAATCAGTTACAACAAGGGAAACAGCTGCAAGTTCATACAGTCGAGACGATAAAAAAATTAACAGAGCCCCCTGCTCGCTTAAGTGAAGCCGATCTGTTACAAGGGATGGAGAAATTTGGTTTAGGTACACCTGCAACGCGTGCCGAAATTATCGAAAGACTTATCTCATCAGAAGTAGTAGAAAGACAAAACGGGCGCTTTCATTCCACCCAAAAAGGGAAGCAGTTAATGGATCTTGTAAATGATGAATTAACATCCCCAGCATTAACAGCTAAGTGGGAAAAAGAACTTGAAGCCATCGCACATGGAAAAGCAAAACGTGATGACTTTCTAAAGAAAATTAGACAACAAACGAAGCAAATAGTATCCGAAGTAAAGAAAAGTGATAAATCTTACCGCGCCCATAACTTAACCGGATCGAAATGTCCTGAATGCGGCTCTTTCTTAAAAGAACGGAATACGAAAGATGGGAAAATCCTCGTTTGTTCGAGTCTGGATTGTAACTTCAGAAAAAGAAAAGATCCAAAGCTTTCTAATCGTCGTTGTCCTCAATGTCATAAAAAGATGGAAGTTCACAACGGGAAAGCTGGAACATACTTCCAATGTCGCAAATGTAATGTGGTTGAAAAAGCGGCAGATAAGAAACAAAAAGTCAATAAACGTGAAGAAAGAAAGCTTGTTCAGAAATACTCTGCTAAAAATGATCAATTCGGTACGAGCCTTGGTGACTTGTTAAAACAAGCAATGGAAGATAAAGAGTAAACATACACTGTCAATCCAGTAAGAATCTTGCTGTTTTGGCAGTTTTTTTGTTATATCATGAACAACTTCTTGCTTATGTTTTACCATGTAAACCGTGTAGTTCTTCCCTCTATCTTGTCATAAAGATAAAAAGTTTCTTTTTTCCTATAGAAAAGTTACAATAAGTAAGAAGTTTTTGACAAAGGGAGTGTACATAGTATGAGTACTTTTGAAGAAAAGCTCGACAAATATGCAGAATTAGCAGTTAGAGTGGGTGTCAATATTCAAAAAGGTCAATCATTAGTCATCAATACTTCTATTGATTCTGCCCAATTGGTTCGAAAAATTGTAAAAAATGCTTATGAAGCTGGTGCTGATCAAGTTATTGTGAACTGGAATGATGATATTGTTTCTCGTACAAAGTATGAATTAGCACCGATTGATTCCTTTAAAGAGTATCCGAAATGGCGTGCGCGTGAAACGGAAGAATTAGCAGAAAACGGAGCAGCTTTTATTGCGATTGTCTCTTCTAGCCCTGACTTACTGAAAGGAATTGACCCTGAGAAAATCAGCACATTCCAAAAAGCATCAGGTCAAGCATTAGCAAAATATCGTAAAGCTGTGCAAACAGATAAAGTAAGTTGGACAGTAATATCCGCACCTTCTCAAGCTTGGGCGAATATGGTGTTCCCTGACGCAAAAGAAGAGGAACGAGTCAACTTACTATGGGATGCTATCTTTAAAGCAACACGAACTGATTTAGATGATCCTATCCAAGCATGGAAAGATCATGATCAAACATTACATGAAAAAGTAGAATACTTAAACGAAAAACGTTATAAAAAATTACATTACACCGCACCAGGAACAGATTTGACGATTGAATTACCAGAAAAACATTTATGGGTTGGTGCTGGAAGCGTCAATGAAAACGGTCATGAATTCATGGCAAACATGCCAACAGAGGAAGTGTTCACAGTGCCACATAAATATGGTGTAAATGGCACTGTCGCAAGCACAAAACCACTTAGTTATGGTGGTAACATTATTGACCGCTTCTCCATTACTTTTAAAGATGGAAGAATAGTTGATTATAAAGCTGAGGAAGGCGAAGCTATTTTAAAACAACTAGTTGAGACAGATGAGGGCTCTCATTATCTTGGTGAAGTCGCGCTTGTACCATTTCAATCACCAATTTCTCAATCAAACCTTCTTTTCTATAACACATTATTTGATGAAAATGCATCGAATCACCTCGCTATCGGCAGCGCCTACGCCTTCTGTGTAGAAGGTGGCAAAAAAATGAATAGTGAAGAGCTAGAAACAAACGGATTAAACGAAAGTATCACCCATGTAGACTTTATGGTCGGTTCCTCTGAAATGGATATTGACGGTATCCTTGAAGATGGTACAACTGAGCCTGTATTCCGTAAAGGAGATTGGGCATTTTAACAAAGAAATATTGCGTGAGCACTCTTCAGACCCAAACGCTAGCGTTTGGGTCTACTTTTCGTGATTTTTTGGGGATACAATATCTTTTGTGAATGAGCAAGCACGCCCCCTGAGCATTCTGTTTTTTGTGAATCATACTTTATTGTTATTCCTACTACTCTAAGTAATATTGCTATTTGAGGAACAGATTATTGCGGAGCGCTCATGCTCTGGTTTCTCTCTGAGTGACTTGCTAATCCCTTTTGCGTGGCGCTCAGTTCTTATTTTCTTGCTGAGTGACTTGCTGTTCCCTTTTGCGCGGCGCTCAGTTCTTGTTTTCTTGCTGAGTGATCTGCAAACTCCTTTTGCAAAGCGCTCACTCTCTAGTTTCTCTCTGGGTGACTTGCTAATCCCTTTTGCGAAGCGCTCATGTTCTGGTTTCTTTCTGAGTGACTTACTGTTCCCTTTTGCGCGGCGCTCAGTTCTAGTTTTCTTTCTGAGTCACCTGCAAACTCCTTTTACTAAGCGCTCACTCTCTCTTTTCTTTCTGAGTGACTTGCTGATCCCTTTTGCGTGGCACTCAGTTCTTGTTTTCTTGTTGAGTGACCTGCTAACTCTTTTTGCGAAGCGCTCACTCTCTCTTTTCTCTCTAAGTGACTTGCTAATCCCTTTTGCGTGGCGCTCAGTTCTAGTTTCCTTGCTGAGTGACCTGCATACTCCTTTTGCAAAGCACTCACTCTCTGCTTTCTCTCTGAGTGACTTGCTAATCCCTTTTGTGCGGCGCTCAGTTCTTGTTTTCTTGCTGAGTGACCTGCAATCTCCTTTTGCGAAGCGCTCATGCTCTGGTTTCTCTCTGAGTGACTTGCTAATCCCTTTTGCGTGGCGCTCAGTTCTTGTTTTCTTGCTGAGTGACCTGCTAACTCCTTTTGCAAAGCGCTCACTCTCTACTTTCTCTCTGAGTGACTTGCTGATCCCTTTTGCATGGCGCTCAGTTCTTGTTTTCTTGCTGAGTGACCTGCTAACTCCTTTTGCAAAGCGCTCATGCTCTAGTTTCTTTCTGAGTGACTTGCTGTTCCCTTTTGCGTGGCGCTCAGTTCTTGTTTTCTTGCTGAGTGACCTGCTAACTCCTTTTACTAAGCGCTCACTCTCTTTATTCTCTCTGAGTGACTTGCTAATCCCTTTTTCAAAGCGCTCCGTTCTTATTTTCTTGCTGAGTGACCTGCAAACTCTTTTTGCGAAGCGCTCACTCTCTCTTTTCTCTCTAAATGACTTGCTAATCCATTTTACAAAGCGCTCACTCTCTGCTTTCTCTCTGAGTGACTTGCTACACCCTTTTGCAAAGCGCTCAGTTCTGTTTTTCTTTCTGAGTGACTTACCATGCCAGAATCCTTTGAATTTAGGCAGCACAAATAGGCTGCTACTATCTTGTTTTTAAAAATTTCGCAGCCTACCTATGATCAAAATATAATGTTTTATTGCTTACTTAATGAGATTTGCTTGATCTCTCCTGATTCATCCGTATAGGTTTTAAGAACATATTTATCAGCAAGAAATTCAGAATAGATTAAACCGTTCTCCTCTTCTTGTCTAACTGGATCTCCTAATAACTTCTTGAGATCTGCTAATGAAGATTGTAATCTTTCCCCTGGGATGGCAACTGTAGATACAGCCCCATCTTCTCTGTTATAGTAGTAGATTGTTTCTGGATACATTAAATACTGTTGACCATGAAGTATTCCCTCTTGAATGTAATAAGGGTTAGATTTTTTAATGTCTTCTATGTTCGTACCAATTGGATAAGGGCCACCCATAGGTATACCCATTTTCGCTCTTTCAATTACTTCTTTAGTCAACTCAATATTTTCATAAGGATAAAACACTTCTTCCGTCTCGCTCCAAATATCCATCCAAGACTGATCTAATAATGATTGATAAGCACCAGAATCTTCAGTTACCGTTGCTTCATCATGGAGTGAAAGGACTAATGGATCATTTTGTAATTCCCAGCTGAGAAAAATCGATTCATTTTGATTAACCGGATAGGCCGATTGAAGGACATTTTGACTTAAGGATTTAAGTTTTCTATCTGTTAAGTTAAGCAATTCTCCACCTTCAATCGGTACCTCTCTTAATATCCCTTGGTCCATTGAAATAACTCGAAGTGACGATACTTCCTCACTCTTTTCAAGTGATAATATAATAAGAGTTTGTTTATTTGTATTCAGTGAATAGATATTATTTTTATTGAATTTCTCATAGGCAAGCTCTTGGCTATATGCCATTTTGCCGTTCTCTTCAGCAACAAAAAATGAATATTGATTGCTATCATCTTGATTTGAGGAAATATATACTTCATAACTTTTTTCCCCATCCACCATTGTTGTTTCGTAAATGGCATTTTCTTTAAGGACTGCCACCTGTTGTTTTTCTACTTCATCCGCTTCATGAGCAACAGTTGAACTTGGCTCCATTTCTTGTTTATTCACCTTTGACTCATTCATGCAACCAGACATGAGAGTAGTTAACATTAATATATATAAATATTTCTTCATTTAAATCTCCCTATCAACAAAAATCACTTGGCCCTTGCCAAGTGCTTAATATTCTAAGTAAAGTCCTTTTTATGAAAGACTAGTCGTCAATTCTATTTTTAAGCTATCATACATTTCTTTATTGACATTCTAAATTGTAACAAATCTGAAACAATACTACAAACAGAATAAATAATCGTAAAGTAAACTTAATGTCCTGATTTCTCCCGTTTACTATGTTTAAATATTTATATACAATGTTTCTTAAAGAATTCAACATAAGAACTACTTTTTGATTTGGAGGGATTTTTTGCTATGTTACAAGAATTTAAGAAATTTGCTATGAAAGGAAATGTGTTAGACCTGGCAATCGGGGTCATTATAGGGGCAGCTTTTGGAAAAATTGTTACTTCTCTAGTGAATGATCTGATTATGCCTATTCTTGGAATCTTTATCGGTGGAGTCGATTTCACAAAACTCTCTTATTCCCCTCCATTTGGGGAATCTGTTATACTATATGGACAATTTATTCAAACCGTTTTCGACTTTTTGATTGTCGCTTTTTCCATTTTTCTTTTTGTCCAATTTATGAATAAAAGAATTAGGAAGAAAGAAGAAGAGAGTACGCCTGAACCGCCAGAAAAAGATGCAAAAGAAGAATTACTAATCGAAATTCGTGACTTGTTGCAAAAACAAGAGCAGAACTCACTTGATATAACAAAAAAACAAAATCATGAGTCCTAAATAAAATCTAGGAATATTTATATGAGTGGCAAAAAGAACAAATGATAGACATCTCATCATATCATTTGTTCTTTTTCCTATTTGCCACATAAATGCTCATGCATCTATTCACACAGCTAATCTTATATAGAAAGAAGTGGTCCAATGCCATCATCTATTCAAAAACAATATTTTCGTCGTGTTATTATTATTTTTATGATTTCTCTTGCTATTGCCACTATTGGGGTCTTTCTTGGTACAGTTGTTCCAAGCCAGTATTTTCTACCGATCAAGATAATTGAAGTAATTATGTTAATCATCGCTTTTTTTCTT
Organism: Cytobacillus sp. FSL R5-0569; assembly: GCF_038007265.1. NCBI lineage: Bacteria > Bacillati > Bacillota > Bacilli > Caryophanales > Bacillaceae > Cytobacillus > Cytobacillus sp. FSL R5-0569. The sequence continues at coordinate 1,254,218 of NZ_JBBOWW010000001.1, read as the reverse complement.
AGACGAAAAAAGGGGATTTCCTACTTTTTCTTATTCTTATTTACCTTTATATCTGGCTTGTCTATTTATCCAATTCTACATCAATATGTGTCTTCAATAGGTATGCAAACGATACTAATGACGCTCATAGCAACAACTATCATTTTTATTTTTATTGCGAGCTATGCCACTATTACAAAGAAAGATTTTAGTTTTTTAGGCGGTATATTATCAATTGCATTACTTGCCTTTATCATTATTGCTATCATACGAATCTTTTGGCCATTAGATGACACTTCACTACTCATATATTCATTTATAGGTGTTCTCATATTCAGTGGCTATATTCTATATGACTTTAACCGTTTGAAAAAATACGGTATTAAAAAAAGTCAAATCCCTACTTACACTTTGAATTTGTATTTAGATTTTATTAATCTCTTCTTAAACTTACTTAGACTAATTGGTTTACTGAAAGATAGAAAATAACAAGTAACATTATAAAAACGAAGAACGACAATGACAGATTACTTTCTGTCGTTTTTTTTATGCCCAAAAATGAATAAATCTGGATAATCGGAACACTTTATAAACATAATACGAAAAAAGGAGGTTTTTTTTCCAATGGCAGAACAACACTCTGAAAAGAAAATGTCAAGAAGACGCTTTATTAGAAACTCTGGATACGTAGCAGGTGGACTTGTCGGTGGAGGAATTATCGGTGGGCTCATTGGTGCCAATATGAATGATGAGCAAGAAGGTACAAATACACAAGGGGAACATCAAGGAACCAGCTATCTACAAGCACCTCTTTATTTTACAAACCCTGAAATGTTTGCCGTTTTAGTCGCTGCTTCTGAAAGAATTTTCCCAAGTGATGATAACGGTCCAGGAGCTGATGAATTAGGCGTTGCCTATTATATAGATCACTCGCTCGCTGGTTCTTGGGGGAACAATGCTCGTGAATATATGCAAGGACCATTCTTTCCAGGCTCTAACTTCCAAGGTTATCAATCCCCTCTTAAGAGACATGAAGTATTTGATACCGGGATAAAGGCACTGCAAAAAGTGGCTAATGAAAAACACGATAAGAATTTCCCTGACTTGGAAGGCGAACAACAAGATGCTATCTTAACTTCCTTCCAAAATGATGAGGTTGAGCTCAAAGGAGTAACATCCAAAACCTTTTTTAATATTCTCAGAGCAGCCACGATTGAAGGTGTATATGCTGACCCTGCATATGGAGGAAATATTAATATGGAAGGCTGGAAAATGAAAAACTATCCTGGGCATCAAATGAGTTATTACGACAAAATTGAATCAGATGAATTTATGGAAATTGAACCACAAGCCCTACATTCTTATACAAAATAAGTGGATTGAATAGGAGGAAATACAATGGCTGAAAAATTACCTAAAACCGATGTCGTCATCGTCGGTATGGGCTGGGCTGGTAGCATTATTGCTGCCGAGCTTGGTAAGGAAGGATTAAAGGTTGTTGGATTAGAACGAGGTAAAGAAAGAGGCTTGAAAGATTATTATGTCGTACACGATGAGCTTCGTTATGCTATTCGTTATGAATTAATGCAAGATTTATCAAAGGAAAGTTTAACTTTCCGTAATAACCAAAAGGAAAGGGCCCTTCCCATGCGTCAACTTGGTTCTTTCCTATTAGGTGAGGGTTCTGGTGGTTCTGGTGTTCATTGGAACGGCCAATCCTTCCGTTTTTTGCCTTATGATTTTGAAATACGATCAAAAACAATTGAAAAATATGGTGAAAGTAAAATCAAAGGATTACAAATTCAGGATTGGGGCATTACATACGACGAATTGGAACCATATTTTGATAAATATGAGAAGGTCGCTGGTATTAGTGGTGAAGAGGCTCATTTTGGACCGGAACGATCCAATCCATATCCAACACCACCGATGAAAGAGACACCATTAACCAAACGGTTTAAAGATGCAACAACCTCATTAGGTATGCATCCATACCATATGCCTTCAGCTAATTTAAGTGAACCATATGAGAACATGTACGGTGCAAAGATTGCTAACTGTCAATATTGCGCATTTTGTGAACGTTTTGGTTGCGAATACGGTGCAAAGGCAGACCCAACTGTTGCCGTCATTCCTTATGCTATGGAAACAGGCAATGTAGATATACGCAATTTTGCTAATGTAACTGAAATCATACATGAAGGTGGAAAAGCAACAGGTGTGAAATTCGTAGATGTATTAACGAAAGAAGAATTCATTCAACCGGCTGATACAGTCGTTCTTACGAGCTATGTCATGAATAATACGAAACTACTTCTACATTCAAAAATAGGCAAAGCCTATAACCCGGAAAACGGGACTGGTGTGATTGGTAAGAACTATTGTTATCAGATTCTCCCTGGCTCTACAGGCTTTTTTGAAGAAGAACGCTTTAACACTTTTATGGGAGCAGGAGCATTAGGTGCAACAATTGATGATTATAATGGTGATAACTTCGATCACTCAGATCTAAACTTTATCCATGGTGGCTCTATCTCCATTAATCAATCAGGTAAACGACCGATTGGCTCAAATACCGTTCCATCTGGTACACCAAACTGGGGAGCTGAGTTTAAAGCACAATCTATCAAGTATTTTACAAGATCACTCAATATTGGAACACAAGGGGCTTCCATGCCTGTACAACATAACTTTATGGACCTTGATCCGACGTACAAAGACGCTTATGGTTTACCATTGCTTCGCTTAACTTACGACTTTACAAAACAAGATAAAGAGCTTTATAACTATATCGGCAAAATTGCAGATCAAATTATGCTTGAAATGGGCGCAGATAAAGTAAATGAACGTTCGAATCTTGAAAGTTATGATATTGTGCCATATCAAACAACTCATAATACAGGTGGTGTTATTATGGGCGCTGAACCGGAAACATCTGCTGTTAATAATTATCTGCAAATGTGGGATGCTGAGAATGTATTTGTTGTAGGTGCCTCTGCTTTTGCACATAATGGGGGCTATAACCCAACGGCAACTGTCGGTGCACTCGCATTCAGAGCAGCAGAAGGTATCCTCAAATATAGCAAAGAAGGTGGCATGCTCGCCTAATTAGTAGGAAAGGGGTTGATTTGTAATGGGTTTAACAAATATCGGAATACCAGGTTTAATCATTATCCTTGTCATCACCTTGATTATATTTGGACCAAAAAAACTACCTGAAATTGGCTCAGCTTTCGGAAAAACATTAGCTGAATTTAAAAGATCGACAAGAGAAATTATGGACGATAGCGACAAGGAAACATTAACAGTGGCTGCTAAAAATGAAGAGGAATCTAAATAACATCTGTGATGGAGGCGTAAAGATGGAGAATAATGACCAAACACTAGTGGAGCATTTAACTGATTTAAGAAAAGTGCTCATTCGATCGATTGTCTTCTTTACCTTTTGTTTTATCCTTTGCTTAGTGTTTATTAACCACCTTATTCCCATTCTAGCTAATGACTATGATCTCGTCATGCTAGGGCCATTAGATGTAATTAGACTATACACAGGGATTGCCGGTAGCATTAGCCTCGGCATTTCCCTTCCCTTCATTGCGTTTCAAGCATGGCTATTTATTAGACCTGCATTGAATGATAAAGAAGCAAAAATCTCGATCATGTTCATTCCAGGAATTATTTGTAGTTTCGCCATTGGCTTATCATTTGGTTTATTCATTGTATTCCCAACCATTTATGGCTTTCTCATGCACCTTGGCGAAAGTAATTTTTCTATGATGATTACTGCTCGAGAATATTTCTCATTTTTATTGATTTCTACTATTCCGTTTGGATTTCTATTTGAAGTTCCATTATTACTAGTTTTTCTCACAAATATCGGGGTCGTATCCCCTGAAATGCTAAAGTCAGTAAGAAAATACGCATATGTGGTGCTTGCTGTCGTTTCTGCACTCATTACGCCACCAGACTTTTTCTCACAAATACTCGTACTCTTTCCATTAATTGGACTATATGAACTTGGACTGTTTCTTTCAAAGATTAGCTATAGAAAACGATTGGTCATGGAAGCAGAGTTAAATAAAGGGTAGTTTATTGATAAGTGAAAACGTTAGTATTCTCGTGGACATTTTTAAAATAGGTAAATGAAGGAATAATCTCTAATAAGGAACAAGGATTGTATGAAGAGGAATCCAATCTTAGTTATTTTTTAATTAGATTTCGATATTGCTCTATAAAATGCTTAGGTACATCTTTCATATAAAAAGGATATACACCACGATTAGTATGTAAATACAATGTACCTAGCTTTTTTTTCGATTCTCTAAATGAAATATCAAAAACAGCTTGAATATCTATTTCGTCTTCACTCCATATAATTTTCTCATCGAAAAGTTTGATTTCACTTTCTATTTCCTCATACTTTTGGACATTCCAATCAATTTTACGCACAACTTTTATATAAGTAAGACTAGCTATAAGTTCCAATGGCGAACCCCCAATATTTAATATCTCCATTCTATTGGATTGTTAGTGAAAACGATAATAATTTGCTTAAAAGTAAAGAAACCATTTTAGCAACGTTAAAAATGTTACTATTTATTGTTTCAATTCGAGCTGATACCTACTCCCCTATGTAACTTCTCAAATAAATCTTAACTGTATTCTAGCCAGTTAAACTTAATATCAAAAGCAAAGAAAGAATGGATGCTCTTCTTTTTGCATTTAAGAACCAGCTTCCGATTCTTTCATTTGATTACGAACAGTTCAAAACAATGTTCCGAATTAAAGTACACCAGAAAATAATCTCGCAAATGACTCTTTTGTTCTTTCTAATAATCCTCTTTTGTAAAACTGTACCGGACTTATTTTAAAACTATCTTTCATATCATCTTCATAATGAGCAACTAAATCTCTAATAGAACTTGTCCCGTAAAGAAAAACATTCACCTCGAAGTTCAAATGGAAACTTCTCATATCCATATTAGCAGTACCAATACTGGCTAAATTCCCATCAATAATAATTATTTTTTGATGAAGAAAACCTTTTTTATATGAATAGATCTCTACTCCATAGCGAAGAAGTTCAGAAAAATAAGAACGGCTAGCATATTGCGTAAAAAAACTATCATTGATTTCAGGGACGAGAATTCTCACTTCAATCCCTTTTGCCGCAGCTACTCTTAATGCCGTACGAATGGCTTCATCTGGTACAAAGTAAGGGGTAGCAATCCAAATGGAATAATCAGCAGACGAAATCATCGAATAATAAAAATCCCCCATAATACCCTGTTGCGTATCTGGTCCACTGGCAACGACCTGAAGCGCTCCGTCTACCACATCATCTTTTTTATGTATAGGCTTCCTATCATTACGATATTTATCCAACACCTCTTCATTAGCAACATATTCCCAATCTAATAAAAATATCGTGTGTAGTATATAGACAGCTTCACCCTTTAATAAAAGATGGGTATCTCGCCAAAATCCAATTTGCTTATCTTCACCCAAATATTCATTTCCAACATTCAATCCACCCGTAAAGCCGATTTCTCCATCAATGATGATAATCTTACGGTGATTTCTAAAATTAAATTTCTGATTAAAAAAACCATACTTTAAAGGCGAGAATGGTTTTACTCGGATGCCAGCATCTAACATCTGGTTGATATCTTCCGCATGCAGTGTTAAGCTCCCAGCTGCATCGTAAATAAATAACACCTCTACTCCTTGCTTGGCTTTATCCATCAATATCTTCATTATTTCTTTTCCTAAGCGATCAGAACGAAAAATGTAATATTCCATATGAATGAATTTTTTTGCCTGTAACAGCCTTCTCTTAATTTCAAAAAAAGTTTCATCACCGTTTTTTAAAATGGTTGCTTTAGACTTCGTACTTATCGGAGTTAATGATGAATGATTAGCAAATTCCGCAAATCGAAGCTGGCCATCTTGGAGGAATGATATGTCTTGTTCTTCTTCTCTATGCATTAAGCGTTTCCATTCATCTCTATCTCTGCTACGTTTACTTTTAAATAAATACCCTTTCATATATAATTGCCCTGAAAATAAATAAAATAAATATCCAAACACCGGAAAGAATACGATTACATACATCCATAATAATGTATGCTGTGGGGTTCGATCTTCCAGCATAATGGAATAGCATATCACTAATATTGCCAAACTATAAAATACAAGGCACATTATCGTAGTCATTATACTTGTTGCCATAAAAAGTCCGATATATAATGTAACCATCAGAATGAATACAAATAAAAACTCTACTCTTCTTCTACCTTTCATTACCATGCCCCATCCCGTAAGTTGCTGTTATTATTAGTACCCTAATTTTCATTTAAAGAAACGAGCTCTATCATAATTTTTATAAACGTTGAGGAGAATAAAATGAAAGTCATACCTTTACATAAAGAACATGCCGAAAGTTTCAAACAAATACGTCTCATTGGACTTAAAGAACATCCAGAAAGTTTCGCCTCTAGTTTTGAAGAAGAAGTACAGCAATCATTACTAGATATCGAAAAGAAATTGCTCTCTAGTCAAGCAATCACTTACGGTGCTTTTCATGAAGGTAAATTAGGCGGCATCATCACTTTGTTATATGAAAGTAAATTAAAAATGCGCCATAAAGCACATATCGTTGGTTTATTTGTACGAGAGGAATTTAGAGGGCTTGGGATGGCAAAACAATTAATGAACACGGTCATAGAAAAAGCACAAGGTAGTACGACTATTGAACAATTACATTTAACTGTCATGGCTGATAATCAACCTGCAATAAAATTATACAAAAAACTAGGATTTCGCTCATATGCTCATGAACCTCGTGCTTTAAAAGTGGTCGGACATTATTATGATGAAATTCATATGGTCTTACAATTAAAATGAGTTTGAGGCAGGTGTTTACTTGAACGCCTGCCTTAAACATTACCTCTTATAAAGATTGATATTTTTTTAATATTTCCTGAAGCTTCAATGCTAACCCAACATTACCTTCAACCTTTAAACCACCTGTCATAAACGCTACCGTCGTGTTTAAATCACCTTTTAATAGACTAGAAAAGTGACTATCACTCATTCTTAATTTAACCGCAGGATCGTCAGCTTCCCCTTCAATTACACTTACCTTTCCATCGCATAAAACAATTTGAATGGGGCCACTTTCTTTTAAATCCACTTGAAACACTCTATTTTTTTCATTTACAATATACTCTGGTTGATTATTCATTTTATCCGTCATTTCTTCAAGTTCAAGTAATACAGACATGTTAAGCCTCCCTTTTATCAATAAAATACCTTAAGCTGTAGCAAGGACATGGAAATGCAAACATAAAATAGAAAGAAATTCGTTACTCTAAAATTCACATGATTTTTCAATAGGATTACAGTATAGCGGTAATGATTTCAGTATCTAATTGTCCTCGAAATCTTTCATTTCATCGCAGTAACTTTATTAATATTCTATGTGGTAAATGAATCTTCCTGCCTAAAATGAATAATTATTCATTTTTCTTATTTTACATGAGGAAGTTCTTTTCAAATAAAAAATAACTCGCCAATTGGCAAGCTATTTTTAGTACTCATTCATATAACCCGTGTTATTACACTAAAGAAAGGAATCTATTCTCTCCACGGTAGTTCTGTTCCAAAGCTTTGTGCCCTTTTTTCGCTATCCTTCCTTCTACGCTTTCTATGTTCCGCTCTTTCTTTTGCACTTTCATATAAACTCATTTCTTCGTCAGTCACTGGTACAATTTTAGGAATCGGTGCTGGTTTCCCATCTTCACCAAGTGCTACCATTGTAAGGAAAGATAGTGCACAAATATTTCTATCTCCTGTTAAGAGATCTTCTGAAATAACCTTTACAAATATCTCCATTGAGGACCTGCCTGTATATGTAACAAATGCTTCTAAACAAACCGCATTACCAGCGTAAATAGGATGTAAAAAATCAACTGAATCAGTTGACGCTGTTACAACCGCTTTTCTTGAATGCCTCATAGCTGCAATCCCAGCAATATCATCTATATAAGCCATTAACTTCCCACCAAACAGCGTCCCATGTCCATTTGTATCTGGTGGTTGAACAATACTTGTTTTTACAACATATGATTCTTTACAAAACTTTGATTCACTCACACTATTTTCTCCCTTCATAAAAGTATCAAAGGATACCTTTATATATCATACCTCATTACCGTTATTTAAAAAATGAATTCTTCTTTTTTGGCCTGAGTGTGTCCCCTGTCCATCCTTTTTTCACCAGCAACATATAAACAGCTACAGTAGATAGAATAATAACGATTAATGCACCTGCGTAACCCCATTTCTCATCTAATTCCGGCATAAATGTGAAATTCATACCCCAAAGAGCTCCCCATGCACTAATTGGTGTAAATAGTGTCGTAATAACTGTTAAAGTTTTTATGACTTCATTTCCCCTATGGGAGGATACCATTTCTTCAAAATGTACAAGATGATCAATTTCTTCAATATACTCTTTCGTTAACATACTTCCTCTCTCTAATCTTTTTCTCATATTTTTATAATGCTTTGTCTCAACAATTTCTCTTGAAAATGCTTCTTCCAAACCAAACGATAATTCTATAATTGGAATCATAAAGTTTTTCCAAACTAACACTTCATGCCTTAACTGAAAAATTTCTTCTAATCGATCAATACTGTTCTTTTGTTTGATTTCCCAAAGTAAATCGTTTAATTTCAGCTCAAAATCATCAATTCTTTTAATACTATTCTTTAATATCTCAGCTAAAAGAATAGAGAAACCAGCAACTGCATTTTCAGCTTCCATCATATCATCATTAATATGACTATCCTGTTCAAATTCACTCGTTATCAATACATGTTCTGTTAGAAAATAATGGAGAAGTTTATATTCATTTTGTTGATTAAGCTTTTGTTCATAAATGAGCGATCCACAAATGTAGCTTTTCCCTTCCGTTGAACGCAAATGGAGATGATTTGATTCTTGCGAGGAAATATGCTCAATCCACATTTCTATCTCTTCTTTATAAAAAGGGAATACTAGATGTTTGTTTGCTTCTGGTTCAAAAAAATTAAGCCATCGCCAATTATTCATCTCTTTTGTATCCATTCATTCTCACCCTCCTACTTTAACATTCCCTGAAAATGAACATAACAAAACCATATGTTTATATATAAATAAAACGGGTAATTATATTACATGCAAGAAATAAACTTTCCATAAAATGAAGGAGGAGTTAATATGAAATCTCGTCCAAAGAACTTTATTATTGCAGGAGTTGGCGTAACAAGTTTACTATTACTTGCTAAGAAGGAAAATCGTGAAAAGTTACAGACACTCACACATAAAATGAAAAGTTATCTTCCAACTAATAGTGAGAATCAATATGAAATGAAAGCCGGACATCCCGATCCACAAGACACCCGCGATAATGAAATGGTCAGTGAAGGTGCTATGACTTCCGTTAATTATTATAATAATCAACAAGAAGAAAAATAACCTAGGGATTTCTCCTTAGGTTATTTTTCTTCTACAATCATTGGGTGAAGTTTTGCCTTCCCCCTCCTCAACCTTGTCTTAATTGTCGAGAGAGGTAGCTTTGTTGCTTCACTTATTTCCTTTAATGACATTTGTTCGAAGTAATAAAGATATAGTGGTTCTTTATATTTTTCAGGTAGACAAAAGATAATCCTCTCTACTTCTTCTCGATTACTTTTTTTAACAAACAATTCATCGGCCCCTGGAGATTTGGCTTCCTCATATAGAGCAGGTAGCCTCTCTTCTAAAAATTGTCGTTCACTTTGTTGTTTTCTCCATTGATCCCTACATTTGTTTAATGCAATTTTATATAGCCAATTTTTAATATTTGTTTCTTCTTTCAAGGAAGGGAAAGCTAAATAAGCTGAAATTAAGGCTTCTTGGAGTAAATCCTCCGCTCTTTGGGGATGTTTAATTAAAGAATAAATGTATCTGTATAATGATTGAGCATACTCGCTCACATAATTTTCGAATGTGTAGTTAATTGTTGCTTCCATACTTCATCTGGGTCTATTACCCTTTCCTCCTTTATTTCTTTTCTTACCCTAATAGACGAATGATAGATCTTCTTCCCCTACAGTGTTTTTTATTTTTTTAAGAAAAACTTGTTTGTTTTGTAAGAAACCAAGTAACACCAATCTTCTTACATATCGTCATGTAATGCATGAACATTAATAAAATGGCTCCCATATTTATGCCTAAAATTACGCCATGCATTTGCAGACTTTCCATCGAACCAAATACATACATCGCAACAAAAGATATAAGTGTTGACCACACAGCATGATAAAAGGCATCTTTCATAAGCCCCAAACCGATAAGAAATGCTTGCATAGGGAAAATAAAAAAGTGTAACAGAAAGAATGGCCACAGTAATTGCACATATATACTTGCTTCTATCGAATGGAAAAATGTACTAGTTAAAGGTTCGGCAAAGAAATAAAAAATGGTAACAGAAGGAACGCCATACAAGAAGGTGATAAAAAATACTTGTTGAAGTAACCGCCGTAAGTAATTATGCTTCTCTTCAGCATATGCTCTTGAAACAGTAGGAATGAGCATAACCATAAAGGAATGAGCAATAAAAGCGGGAAACATTCCAATTGTCATTGCTACACCTGCAACCATCCCAAAATGTTCAGTGGCAATATCCGTACTGATTCCAGACTTTAGCAATGCTGCTTTTATTAAAAATGGTTGGATCGCATGGGTTAAAGCATGAAATATCCGTAGACCTGTTGTAGGGATAGACACCCCCATCAAGTTTTTCCACACACTCATACCAGACATCGGCTCAAACGGCAATTTCTTCATCCTTTGATACTGGATGACAAATAAATGAATGAAGTAAGCAAAAATCGCTATTTCACTGCCAACAAATGTACAAACAGCTATAAAAACTGCCGTTTCCGTTTCAAAGCGAAACAAATGAAAAAGTAATACCAGCAATGAAAGCTGAATGAATTTTCTCAAAAAATTGGCAGAAGCAATCTTCCCCATTTGTTCGTTGCCCATAAAATAACCTCTAGCAATAGAAGAAAATGAAATAATCGGTATGAGAATAATAGCCATCCACCTTAATAGTGGATGATAATCATCAAAAACAGTAATAAATGGGAGAATCGCTGATGCTAACGGGATTAATATAAGTGAAAAGATAACCGTCATTCTAATCACATGATTGAGCATACTATAGTGATATTTTCTATCCTTTTCTGCAATAAATTTAGAGATGGAAACAGGCATTTCAAAACTAGCTAATAAAACAATCAAAAAAATGGTTGGAAGAATAGACATATAAAGCCCTAAACCATGTTCACCTAACTGCCTAGCAAGCACCATATTAATCAGAAATTCAATACATTCACCTGCAAAAGCCGCTAGAATTAATAAAAGCAATCCCTTGAAGAACTTGTTCATTTCGCCTCTCCTTTTTGTTCCCACAAATAAATAATCTCTTCTATCCTATGAGACAACCCTTAAAATTATTAACCTAGTTGAATATTTGTTTGCTGATCACTTCACTCTATTTTTGTTTTTTTCTAACCTAAAAAAGGGACATACATATGGAACAATGAATGGTAGATAAAGTCGATATAGCCACTGCAGGGGCGGTTCACTTGCATTTGCTAGAGAAGGGATATTTTTGTCTTTCATCAAATATTAATGAAGAAAAAGGGTAAGAAACCTCATGGATAATTCTGTAAATTGAACACTTCATTTTTAGTATCTTTGTCCTATACGAAGGCTTTGAAAAGAGTAAAAGGGTTGCTCAAAAGTCGAAGAAGTGACTTTTTGGACAACCCTTTTTAATGTGATATTCTGTTTGCTAATCCATCAACTGCCTACACACCATAAATGGACAATGGATGTGTGGCGATGTTTCTTACATCAACACTTTTTGCTGATTTTTATCCATATACACAGGTATAGTCAGTCTGATTTCCAATCTTCAGCTTGCATGCTACCCATGTATAACTGGCACAGATAGTACCGACCTTTCTATCTATTCTTCCAATAAAGATGCTGACCACTTCTTATATAAGTAATCCAGTTCTATTTGACATTGTTCCTTCTCATATTGTAAGTCTTGCAACATGCTCAAGGCTTCACCAGTCATCATCTTTCTTTCTATTATCTGTAATCTTTCTTCTAGCTTTTCCAATTCCTCTTCTATATCATCTGTTTGATGAATATTTTGTTTTACTGTACTTTCCCTTTCAACCTTTTTTATCGCTCCCTTAATTGGAGGTGCCAACTGTTGAATTTGGTTGCACCACTTTTCCCATGCATATGTGAATGAACCATTAAAATAGGAAAGCCTTCTCTGATTCAATATATACGTTTGGTTGAATAATAGCTCGATGAAATAACGATCATGAGAAACAGCTAAAATGGTTCCTTGAAATTCCTGCAGTGCCTGTTCAAGTACTTCTCTCGATTCAATATCGAGATGATTTGTGGGTTCATCAAGGATAAGAAAATTCACATTTTGATACATGAGTTGTGCTAAACGCAGTCGCATGCGCTCACCACCACTTAACTGTTTCACCTTCTTATGAACGGCATAACCATAGAAAAGAAAATTTGCGAGAATCCCTCTCGCTTCTCCCTCCGCTACAGCATGTATTTCCCTGAACAATTGTAGTACGGTTTTTTCTTGGTTTTCTCTCTCTGTAAATATTTGTTGAGCTAAGTAGCCAATTTTACAATTACTACCTACTCGCACTTCTCCTTCATCTGGAAGTAAACGTTGTAAAATTAATTTTATTAATGTAGTTTTACCGCTGCCGTTTTCTCCAACAAGCACTGCACGATCTTGAAAGCGTAAATGCATGTCAATACTTTCTAACACAATCTCTCCACTAAAAGACTTTGTCATATTTTCTATAACTAACGTGTCTTTCCCACTTCTCTCTTCTGCTGCCAAATGCAAATGTAGTTTGCGATGAGAAACGGGTTTTTTTATCTTTTCCATCCGATTTAGTGCCTTTTCCATACTACTTGCTTTTTTATGGAGCCCGGCATTAGGTGGGTTGGCTTGATTTGCCCACTCTCTTAACCTTTTTATCGATTCTTTCATCTTTTTTATTTTCTTCTGTTGATCTTCATACTTTTGAAATTCCTGTAATAGTCGACTTTCCTTTTCTTTTACATAATCAGAATAATTGGTATGATAATTCGTTAATTCTTCATCTTCTAAATCCATAATCATCTTCACAGTTTGATCGAGAAAGTACCGATCATGTGAAACCATAACAATTGTCCCCTCATAATCTTTAATAAAACTTGTTAACCAATCAACAGCTTGGAGATCAAGATGATTTGTCGGTTCATCCAATAATAATAAATCTGGTTTCTTAAGTAGCTCTTTGGCTAAGCAAACTTTTGTTTTCTCTCCACCACTAAGCATTTGAAACTTTTTCTCCATTAATGTTTCTATACCAAGTCCATTAATGACTACTTTTATTTTTCCTTCTATTTCATAGCCGCCGTCATTCATAAAATAATCTTGTAACTTCCCATATTCATTGAGTAGTTGTTCAACCCCATTCGAGGTGTGTGATTGAGCTAATTTTTGTTCCATATCTGTTAGTTTTCTTTTTACCCCAAGTAAATTAGAAAAGGCTTCCTCCACTACATCCAAAGCAATAACTGATTCATTATATTCTGGTATTTGATGTAAATAGCCAATCACAATATGTTTACGCCAATGTATTTGACCTTGGTCAGGTTGTTCTACCCCAGCCATGATTTTTAATAACGTAGACTTTCCACTACCATTTCTCCCAACAATACCTACTCGCGAGTGGTTCCGTATGTCAAAACTAATATTAGTGAAGACTGTATCACCACCGTACAATTTCGTTATATTTTGTCCGCTCGTTATCATTTCATTTTCCTCCATATTAAGAATAGCTCATTTCGTCACTTGTCAGCGTTAAAGCTCATTTTTTCCTACCACCGTAAGCAACATGAGCTAGACAGAAATTTGATTAAATGAAAAGAAGGGCCACAGAGAATAAACTTCTCCTGTGACCCTTTTCTCATTTAAATATAAATACTCACCTGTATCCATACAAGAAAATATTCAGTATTATGATTGTGCTCTTTGACGGGTGTAAAGAGATGTTTCACTGCTTATTTTAGCTATGCAATTGTTATAAAAGGACAGACGTATCCCGTTAGCAGTCATTGCGCCAAAAATTGCACAGAAAATAGTTAAATGTTCAAGCCATTTTCCACGCGTTAAAACAGTTCCTCTCATCTCTTCTACACCTCCTTTTTCCATTCAGTTACTACTAGTTTAAATGAAATATTCTAAAATAACAATCATTTTCAAACATATATTTTATCGATTTTTTGATTTTCTGTGCTGTGGGAAAAGGCTAATATACCCATCTACATTGGCTACTTTCAAATTTATAAATATCATGATCATCTACTCACTGTTATGAATGTAGGCTTGGTTAAGTACCCTTGCTCGTTTATTCTGAGTAAAATTTTCTAAGTTAACTATCCTATTAAAAATCCCCAGTAAATAGCAGTGCAAAAGCTAGCTCAATATCCCTTTCCCTTTATTAATTGACTAAAAGGACATCAACATTTGACTTAGAGTTAAGATAAATGCATCTCTACACCAATCAGGTTAAGACCAAAAAAAGAGAGCTTCATCACAAAACTCTCTCTAAACTATTCTTTCACTATATGATTCTTAAATGCATAGATTACGGCTTGAGTGCGATCTTGGACATCAAGTTTACTTAAGATATTACTTACATGTGTTTTAACCGTTTTTAAAGCAATGTATAGTTCATCAGCAATCTCTTGATTAGTTTTTCCTTGCGTCATATGAAGTAGAATTTCCATTTCTCTACTGGTTAATTCTTCATGGAGAGGTTGTTCTTTTTTTCCTCTCATCTTTAACATCATTTTTCCAGTGACCTCAGGTTCTAAAACAGATTCTCCTTGTTGTGTTCTGCGAATCGCGTGAGCAATTTCACTTGCTTTTGATGTTTTTAACATATAGCTAGTAGCTCCTGCCTCAAGTGCTGGATAAACCTTTTCATCATCTAAGAAGCTCGTTACAATTATTATTTTTGCTTCTGGCCATTGCTCAACAATTTGCTTTGTCGCTTCAATCCCATCCATTTCTTTCATCACTAGATCCATTAGAATAATATCTGGTCGTAATTCCATTGCCAGCTCGATCGCTTGTTTACCGTTATCCGCCTCGCCAATTACTTCTATATCAGGTTGAGCTGATAAATAAGCGGTCACACCAATCCTCACCATCTCATGGTCATCTACAAATAATACGCGTATCATTTTTCATCGCCCCCTCCACCTTCAATAATTGGTACTTTTACTTCTAATCTTGTTCCTTTATTAGGAAGGCTGATCATTTTTAATGTACCACCAATCTCTAGTGCTCTTTCATACATATTTTGAATACCGTATGAACCTGCTTTTGCCTTATCTACATTAAAACCGATGCCATCATCAATAATACGTAGAATAGCAAATCCGTCACGTTGAATAAGTAATACATCTAAGGTGTCTGCTTTTGCATGACGCAAAGTATTGGAAACAGATTCTTGTAGAATGCGAAAAAGGTGATCCTCAATCCCTTTATCTAAATAAAAGTCCTCTGCTCTCCATTTGATATTCATTGTGACTTTTTGTTTTAACTCAAGCAGCAGTTCCTCGATACCTTCTATTAGCTTTTTTCCTTTTAAGGCAACAGGGCGTAGGTGAAGCAATAAAGCACGCATTTCTAGCTGGGATTGGTGAATCATCCCTTCTACTAACTGCAATTGCTTAACCTCATTGGCCGATTTTTCCTCTGTTTGTTCCATAATCGCTGACATTAACATAGATGCAGCAAATAACTGTTGACTGACTGAATCGTGTAATTCTCTTGCCAAACGATTTCTTTCTTCATATATAATTTCTTGCATACGATTATCAATATCTTTCGCTTTTTCATTTGCGAGCCGTTGCGTATACTTTGCCTGTTCTGATATTTGCTTCTGTATTTTAATCATTCTTTGATATATGTTTTGAACATCAGCACTTACTTCCTCATGATTAACCGTGAGTACTCTTCCTTCTTCTACCTCATGAAGCCAGCCTTCCATCTCTTTCAGTTGCTTCTGCCATCTATAACCAGATAATAACCCATAAAAAACACCTAATAAGATGCTTATCATTGGTGCAAACAATGCAAAGGGAATATCAACTACTTTAAAATGCCAGAAATCAATCAGGCGAATAGGGAAAATAAAATAAAACGACAACATCATGCTGATAAGTAATAGTAATGAAAGAAGCACTCCATATAAGATCTGACGTTGAGCCATATTCATGAGCGCTTCACCTCTATATCACCCACAATTAAAGAGGTGACGATTTTCACCTTTTGTTCAGTTTGGTTATAATTTTCCGTCTCAAAAATATAATTGCGGTTAAAAGCTCTTTTCTCTACCAAATCGAAAATTTGGCTAGAGCCAACAATAACAGAATGATTGATTGACACCTCTACATCATAAGGAATATATATGCGTACATTTCCAATAAGGTTTTTGATAAATATGATATTCTCTTGATTAGGTAATACCGTATAGCTCAAATCAATTTCAGTATCCCCTAAGCCACATTGGATATTTATATCTCCCCATTCATATACCTCTTCAGAAGTATTTTGATGCCCACTGATTTTATTCGTTAATAAGTTCTTCTTCTGAACCACAGCCTCTTTTCGCTCATCTGCTTTCCGCTGTTCTGCTCTAGGCTGAACCTTCTTTGGTTTCTTTTTCGTTAAGTAAAATTGATAACCAAAATGAACAATAAGTGCAAGGATTAACAACTTGAATGCCATCATATTAAAAATAGTAATCGCAAAAAGTAAAATCCCTAGCCAAAAAAGGACCTTGCCCCTAGTCTTCGGCATCCATTTACGACCAATATAGATCATACCAATTTCAATGATAATTGAGAAGATCAGCCCATGATTAAAAAAGAACATTTCTAAAATAATCATTGCCAAGGCAATGAATATCCACATTTTATAGTCCTCATTCCATTTTTCAAACATGTGACATCCCTCCTAATCATGTTGTTTAAAAGGCGCAAGTCGGCCTTACGCCTTTCAATGCTTGTTTCTCGGTCAATTATCTTTAGCATACCATGTTTTTATGACTGCAAGGAATCATCCTTTTTCATTTTCAATTCTAAATCAGCAATTTTTTTATCAATATGATTATGGAAGTATTGATTTTGCACTTTTTGTTCTAACTCTGAAATATATTTCTCCATATCATTAAACTTATCATAAGCAGTTTGCTGGGAGTGTTCTTCTCCTAATACTTTATTCATTTTTACTTGGGCACGGGTTACATTTTCTCTCCCCATTAATTGCATCCGGCGAATTTGCATATCCTTTAGTTTATGCTTCATTTCTTCATACTGTCTTTCTAACTTTCCAAGCTCCTCTGATGCTTCTGCCACCATCGTTTGTAATTTATCTGCTCTTTCAGAAAAGTACTGTGCTTCTGTCTTCGCAAATGTTGCTAGCTCCTCTTCACCCGCTCGTTCAGCAACTTCCGCTTGTCCTTTTCTTTTAGTAGCCATATCCATGGCATGGGCAAGTTCTTTACGAAATTCTTCTCTCAGCTTAAATTGTCTTTCGATATATTTTTTCACTTTTTCTGTTTCTTGCTCACTTTGCCTCAAATACTGATTTAATAACGCTATTGGATTTTTACTTTCCTTTTTGTCGAGCACCTCATTGATATCTGTTACAATCGTGTTTTTAATTCTTGTTAATAGATTTACCATATTGTCTCCTCCTATTGTTTCAAAGCTTATTTATGAAGATCGGACCATTGCTTCTCAAAGTTCACAAATGGATCATCACTTTGTCTTGTTTTTGGCTTTTCTTTATTCCAATTTTTGTAAATCAGGTAAATGACATAAAGAGCTAGAACAGCTAAAATTGCTGGGATATTACTGATAGAGAACAATAGTAAAACGACACCTACAGTACCCCAAGCTACTTTTTCCCAACCATCTGTTTTGATAAATTGTTTAAATACTAAATAAAGTAATGCAGCTGTAATCGCTAATGCGATAAGTGAACCTAAATTCGCCAATACAACTATTGCCGCAATTCCACCTGCTATGATTAAAAGAAATTTTTTCATTTCTCATCCTCCTTTCACTATTTATCTTACCTATTTATAAGATCGTACATAACGTGCCACAGCTTGATTTTGCTCTAAGACTTAAGTCTGAACGAGAGCTGAGTCCATTTTATTCTATACATGTAAAACTAATTTAAGTTCATACTACAATTGGGAGGTGTGACAATGTCTCATTCTTGGTTGCTTTCATTTTTGTTAATGATTTCACCTATCAATGATGATTCCATATTCACAATTAAAAAAGAAGATAAAGTAATTACACAAATACAGAGAGAGGACTTTGCTATTCCACAGTCCAATTTGCCATTTATTGAAATGAAAAAATTCGAGACATTTATGGAAGATCTCGATAAAAAAACATTTATTGCCCCTAAAGACGCCTATATTAAAGGAAATATGATTATCTCAGAAATTGAAGGAAAGCGTTTATACCGTAAAGAATTCAAGAATCAATTTTTTCGTTATTATTTCTCCAAAGGAGTCTCAACTATCCAGCTTCCTCTTATATCTGTACCAGCAAGAGTGGATAAAGACTTAATCAGTCAAATCAATGTGAAAACAATTGGACAGTATGTCACTTACTTTAATAGCAATAATCAAAATCGCTCTCATAATATTTCATTAGCTACTGAGGCTATTAATAATTATGTCATTTTTCCTGAAGAAACATTTTCTTTTAATGAGGTTGTTGGGAGAAGAACGAAGGATAAAGGATACCTACGTGCGCCCGTAATTGTAAGAGGGGAACTATCTGAAGATATTGGTGGCGGGATATGCCAGGTCTCTTCTACACTATTTAATGCCGTCGATCGTGCCGGTGTTGAAATTGGCGAGAGATTCTCCCATAGCAAAAGAGTCCCTTATGTACCAAAAGGAAGAGACGCAACAGTAAGTTGGTATGGACCAGACTTTACCTTTACAAACCCTTATGAGTTTCCTTTACTTATAAGCGCACACGTTTATGGTGGTCAAATGATTGTTGTAATCAAATCTTCAGACGAAATTGAGACTTCACCACGCCATGTTCCCAACGCTTCAAAGATATTACCAAAAGAAATACGTGCAAACGGAGATACTTAAAACGGAGAATTATTATCCGACCTTATTTTATACCCTCTGGGGATTAAAAGTGACAGCCTAAATTCTTAAATAACGAATGTTCATGTCCCCTTCAAGTAGATAAAAAACCTTCATGATTCCATGAAGATTAGAATACTACTTGGAGGATTTTTTCTATGCCAAAGAAACCTAAAACAGCCGTCCCCTGCCGATTTAAATGAATGTGGGTGCTTAATTACACAGATTAATGACGGCAATGAACATACCACTCATCATTCGAAAGCTATCCAACAGAAATGATTTAACTTACATTAGCTGTTCTTCGTTCAAATCAAGGCTTTGAATATAACTTAAAGCTATTCAGCTGCCGATTAGGGGGATTTACAAAATTAAGAGCAGCCACTCACGCAAAGGAAGGCTGTATAGAATCACTCTTTTCACCTCACCCTAAAAAAACCGCATAGCTGTATATAAGTAATTGGGAGGCAGGAGACAAACTACCCGAGGATTACATTTACTATTACGATTACAAAAGGAGATAAAGAAACGCGTGCCTAATGAATATTATCGACACGCGTTCTTTGATTTGTTTTTTTATGTTGACTACTTGAAAGGGGCAAGACCAAGGATTATTTTTATTATTCCCTTTTATAACAATGGCTTTTCTGAAACAATGACACCATCTTCATCAGCGTATACATATTCGTCTGGCAACCAATCAAGCCCCCCAAATGTCACGATCGTATCCCTATCTCCTTTGCCAGCTTTTCTACTTTTTAATGGACTACTACCAATTGCTAATACACCAATATCCATTGATGCTATATCTGCTGTATCTCGCACACAACCATATATAATGACACCCGCCAATCCGCGCGTTTCTGCAATTTTTGCTAATCGATCGCCCATAAGTGCACATCTCCTTGACCCGCCACCATCAACAACAAGCACATGACCTTCTGGGATACTTTCCAGTGCTTCAAGTACAAGTACATTATCTTCAAAAACCTTAACTGTTGAAACCTTACCATGGAATCTCTTTTTCTTACCGTATGAATATAATACTTCTTGATTTACCTTTACATATTCATGATGGTCGTCACATAAATCTGCTGTTTTAAAAGACATGATATCCCTCCTCACTCTACTAATTAATTTCGTCATCCGATGAAAAGTTTCCTTTGTCTAATGGAAAGAAAAAGTGATGACTTGCATATAAGTGTAATGAAAGGGGTGGATCATTATCGCTTATTTATGGATAGCAACAAGCGCTTATTTACTCATCGTTGGTTTGGCTGCTGGCGTTTTTGTTTACACATTAAGGTACGCGCTTCATTCAAAAGATTCTACCCAAATAGATGAAAAAAAAGAAGAGATAGATGACCTCTTAAATTAAATATTTTAAGGCTGTGACCACCACCGTCACAGCCTTTCTTTTTACTTATTCATTGCTTTTTCAATAGCCATGGAAAGCTGTGAAATAATATCTTCGTAATGTTCAATACCAATGGAGATTCTAATCAAATGCTCATTAATGCCTAACGCCTCACAAGTTTCTTCTGGTACCGCACGATGCGAAGTTGTAATTGGATGTGAAACAGAAGATTCAACACCAGCTAAAGTAGGAACAATTTTTATCCACCCTAGTGAACGGAAAAAAGTTGATACATCAGCTTGTTGTTTCAGTTCGATCGTGACCATTGCCCCGTATCCATATGCTCCATTTTGTTCGAAGGGATAATAAACTCTCTCCACTCCTTCATGAATAAGTAAAGCTTCTGCTACTTTTTTCGCATGATAAGATTGTTCCTTCATCCTTAATGCTAATGTCTTTGCTCCCCTTACTGTTAACCATGCTTCAAAAGGACTTAAGTTCACGCCAAGATTTACGACTTTTGCTGCAGCCAGTTCGATTAACTCAGTACTACCAACAATGACACCAGCAGTGACATCACTATGCCCACCAATATATTTGGTCGCACTATGAACAACCATGTCTACCCCAAGCTCAATCGGCTGACAATGAAACGGTGAAGCAAATGTATTATCAATCAATGTCTTCAGATTGTATTTTTTCGCCAATGATACAACAGCTTTAAGATCTTCTACTCTTAATAAAGGATTAGTAATTGATTCTGTATATAAAAGCTTCGTGTTCTCTTTGATTGCCGCCTCGACTTGCGTCATATCGCTAAAAGGAACAATTGTTACGTCAATACCGAATTGCGTGAGCTCTTCCACAATAAGATGAAAACTTCCTCCATACACATCATCAGTAGCAATAATATGATCACCATTTTTAGCCACTGCTAATATTCCTACCATAATGGCACCTAAACCTGATGCAGCTGCAACTCCTGATGCTGCACCTTCTAATCTTGCGACAACTTCTCCTAACTCATCAGTGTTTGGATTGCCTGATCTCGTATACAAGTAGTTGCCGTTTCCACTATAAAAACCCTCTAGTTCTTCTAAACTTTTAAAAGTAAATGCAGATGTTTGATAAATCGGTGTTGCTTTACTTTGAATTGTGCGCTTTTCTTTTTTATCTCCATGTAATAATGCCGTCTCAAATTTCATCCTATTGAATCTCCTTTTTATACACTAAAAGTATAAATCACCTTGTTTTATTTTCATAAATTTCTTAATTCTATCATTATAGCTCACTGTACTTTTTTACGTCAATTGAGGAAAGAAGTATAAGAAACATCCATAAGGCTATATTAAACGGAGATATATATTTTAGAGGTGATTGTATGAATAATGAAAAAAATAATATGCCGAAATACCCTCAATCGTACTGGTTGGAAGCAAAACAACTCCAATATCAATCATTGGACGGTAACACTAAAACAGATGTAGTTATCATTGGCTCTGGTATAACAGGGATTACTTCAGCTTACTTATTGGCTAAAGAAGGGTTGAAAGTGATTTTATTAGACGCCGGGGAAGTTTTAGCAGGAACGACTGGCCATACAACTGCAAAAGTGACTGCACAGCATGGTTTAATATATGACGAGTTGATTGAACATTTCGGCATAGAGCAAGCAAGACTGTATTATGAAGCCCAAGCTGACGCAATAAAAATGATTGAAAAAGAAGCAGCAAATATAAATTGCGATTTTAGTAATGAAAGCTCTTTTATCTATGCAACCAATGATCAATACAGTGAAAAATTAACTTTTGAATATGACGCCTATAAAAGATTGGGGATTATAGGGCAATTAAAAGAGAGTATCCCATTCTCCATTCCAACTACAGGTGTGCTTGAAATGAACAATCAAGCACAATTTCATCCGGTTAAATATTTAGAAGGCTTACTTAAGCGTTTCATCGACTTAGGAGGTACTGTTTATGAACAAACAACGGTCGTTGATATCGAGGAAGGTAAACAACCTGTTGTCATAACAAATAAAGGGCATCGTATTTTATGTAACTATGTTGTTATGGCATCCCATAGCCCATTTTTAAAATGGAAAGGTTTATATTTCTCCAGGCTTTTACCTGAACGGTCCTATGTAATTGCTATCGAAAGTGACGACGATTTTGAAGGAAACATGTACTATTGTGCCAATAACCCTGTCCGTTCGATCCGTGCTACAACTTCAGAGGAGACTGGTAAGAAACTTATTCTTATTGGCGGAGAGGGTCATAAAACAGGAAAAGGCATTAACACTTATCAACATTACGAGACATTACAGGCTTTCTCTAATGAGGTCTTCGGGGAAAAGCCAATCACCTTTCGCTGGTCTGCACAAGATTTAACTTCATTAGATAAAATACCTTATATTGGTCCTATCACATCTAATGAAAATAATATCTTCGTGGCTACTGGTTATCGCAAATGGGGTATGACAAACGGTACAGCTGCCGGAATTTTGTTAAAAGATTTAATAACTGAACAGCATACACCTTATCAGGAACTTTTTAACCCATCGAGATTTCATGCGAACCCTAGTATTAAAAACTTTATCACTTATAATGCAGATGTTGCAGGACAATTAATAAAAGGGAAACTCGAGCCAGAATTTAAGCACCCTGAGGATCTAGCAAATAATGAAGGCGGCCTGGTGAAAGTGGATGGAAAACGCCGAGGCTGTTACCGCGATGATGATGGCCAACTTCATATTGTTGACACAACTTGTACTCATCTAGGTTGTGAAACAGAATGGAATGCCGGCGATCGCACTTGGGATTGTCCATGTCATGGATCCCGTTTTTCATATGATGGCGAGGTCATTGAAGGTCCAGCAACTGAACCTTTGGAAAAGATGGATTAACGCATATGACCATAAAGGTAAGGTAAGCTAAGTTTTGGAAACTTTTTAAATGTTTTTCTTTTAACTGGATTAGTGCGGCTTCCAGATAGAATAATGTCACATAAGTGGTTGAAAAAAATTGTACATTCTTAATTAATCAAAATCGGCATCGATAGATTGAAGATGTTTCCATTTCATCTTGAAATGTAGCGATATAGAACAAAAAGAAAAAAATCCGCAACCATCAAACCTTGTTGCGGATTTTCTATGATTTCTTATTGTAGCGTCTTACACCATTACTCCTTAGCGTCTTTTTTCGTTTGATTGATGTTCTGGATTGACGATTTTTCCGCCGTGCATTATTTTCTCTTCTAATTGAAGATTTAATTCTTTAGCAAAGCGCTTTAAATCTCTTTCTTCATTCATGGTAACAAGTGATACCACTGTTCCATCTGCACCAAAACGTCCTGTTCTCCCTGAGCGATGGATATACTGCGTTTTCTCACGTGGTAAGTCAAAGTGGATGACATGAGTAATTCCCTTAATATCTAAACCTCTCGCTGCTACATCTGTTGATAAAAGTAAGCGAGCATCCTTTTTCCTAAAGCCATTCAAATTTTTAGATCTTTCGAATTTATTTAAATCACTGTGAAGTACATTTACGTGAATATGGTTATACTCTAGCTTTTCTTTCATAATCATGATATTGGGGATATCCTTAACAAATACCAGCGCCTTCAAATGATCCATTCGAGAAAGCTTTTCCAATACTTTAACTTTTTCCCGTTGTTCCACGTTAAAGTATATATGCCCCACATCACCTGCTGTAATCGTCTCATCTTTTTCAATGGTGATAACTTCTGGTGATTTCATCCAACCTTTAGCTTCTACTTCTATTGTTTTAGGTAAAGTAGCAGAAAACAGCACTACTTGTCTTTCCTTTAAAGTCGCTTTTATTATACTTTTCACATGCTCAAGATGTTCGGGAATGAGAAGCTGATCGCCTTCATCAAGGACAACTGTTTTCACCGCATGCATTTTTAATTTCTTTTGCTTAATCAATTCAAGTATTCTGCCTGGGGTACCCAAAACGATATGTGGACGTTGTTTTAATTTTTCTAACTGTCTCTTTACATTCGCACCACCGATAAACGATGCACTACGGATATTACTATCTCTTCCCCACTTTTGTGCTTCACTTAAGATTTGCATAATTAACTCTTGGGATGATGCGAGAATAACTACCTGCACATCCTTGCTTTCTGGTTGAATCTTTTCTAAAACAGGTAATAAATACGCTAACGTTTTTCCGGTACCTGTTGGGGATTGAGCAATAAGATCTTTTCCCTCTAATACTACTGGAATCGCCTCTTGCTGTATATTTGTTGGTTGTTTAAATTGCGATTGTTCCCATACTTTTTTAATAAACGGCTTTAGTTCGCCAATAACTTCCATAGATGATATAACTCCTTTATTTAACGATAAACAGTTTAAAACGACTTCATGCAGATGAAATACGTTTATAATACATAATATAAAGGTATCCTGTTCAAATAACAATGGCTCATGTTAAATCGACTTTCGTTATTTATAAGGTAATGTCGTATAAAAACCTTTTCCTTTTTATTTTGGTTGAGTTCGTTTATGATAAATTTAGTGTTACGAAATGTTCAAATGAGAAAGAAGTGTTCGTTCATGATCCATCCACAAGTAAAGACAAATATTAAAATTATGTGGTTTGCCAACTTCTTTGTTTCAGCTAGTATGACGATGGTCTTGCCCTTTATATCATTATATATTGAAACCTTTGGTCAGTTTTCCGACGCTTATATTCAAAGATGGTCGGGTTGGATTTTTGCCATTACATTCGTTACTGCCTTTATTGTAGCTCCAATTTGGGGAAGAATTGGTGATTTGTATGGAAAGAAAAAGGTGTTAATCATTTCTGCTTCAGGAATGGCCCTTTGTATTTTCCTATTAGGTTTTGCGACAAGCGTATGGCATTTGTTTTATCTAAGGCTATTTATGGGTATCTTCACAGGTTTTATTCCCCTTTCACAAGCTTTTATTTCTACACAAACACCAAAAAGAATGGCAGGACAAGTGCTTGGCACCTTACAAACAGGAAGTATCACAGGCTCTCTTTTAGGACCTTTAATAGGTGGTGCACTAGCTGACATGGTCGGTTTTTCTTCTACTTTCAATTGGACATCATTAGCCATTTTTATTTCTGCGATTCTTGTTATCTTCACGAAAGAATTTCAAATCAATGAAGTGAAGAAATCAGAGAAGCAGAATTATACGAGTAAAGAAGTATTAAAACATATACTTACAAACCCTGTCCTTGTGACTGTTTTAATCTTATCGATGTTGATCCAAGTCGCTCATTTTAGTATTCAACCGATTCTGTCCCTTTATGTCAGCGAAATACATGGCCCAGAAAATTTAGCTCTATATGCAGGTATTGCTTTTTCCGCAGCTGGTGTAGGTAACTTAATGATGTCAAAAACTTGGGGAAAGCTTGGGGACAATTATGGTTATATTAAAATATTAATGGCCTTATTGTTTTTAGCTGGTATCGTCTATTTTCCAGGTGGATTTGTCACTGAAATGTGGCAGCTTATTATCATTCGTTTTGCACTCGGGGTAACTATTGGAGGAATTATACCTGTGCGTATTGCCTATATTAGACAGGCTGCACCTATAGCCATGCAAGGAGAGGTGCTGGGATATAATACTAGTTTAAGATTTCTAGGAAATGTCATCGGACCAGTTATGGGAGGAATGGTTGCTGGGGCCTTTGGGTTTACTGCCGTTTTTATTACTACAAGTCTATTACTGATTGCAAGCGGGGTTATCCTTCTCGTTTCGGTTATGAAAAATCCTAAGTATTTAAAGAATTCTAGCACGTCATAATCATATATAAAAGAGGTTGCTACTTGAATATAGCAACCCCTATTTTAATTATTTTACTCTAGGGTAACCAAATCCTGATGCATAGTCATCGCCTGTTGTTGCACCAACTCCACCTTTAATATCATAAACCTTGGCACGATTTTGTAATTCTGTTCTTAAAGTAGATTTACTCCAAGAAGGATTCGCAGCCCAAATCTTTGCTGCTAAACCAGCTACATGTGGTGTAGCCATTGAAGTACCACTGATTGTGTTATAACCGCCATTATACCAAGTGGATTCCACTGCTGCACCTGGGGCAGACACTTCAATATCACGCTCTTGAATGACATAATCTCCATCAGTTGATGGGTTACCTCTTGATGAGAAATTCGCTACGCGATAAGTCCCATTTTGTTGCACATTCTCTAAAGCTGCAACGGCAACTGCATTGACCAATGCTCCTGGATAACCAATTGTATTACTACCTGAACCACTGTTTCCTGCCGCAGCAACAACTAATACACCTTTATTGTATGCATAGTCTACTGCACTTGAGATGAGTGAATCTTTACCGGAAGAGCCAAGAGACATATTAATAACTACTTTAGAGCCTGTGCTAGTTGCTTGATCTGCTACGTGTCTAATCGCTGCAGCGATATCATCTGAATAACCAGAACCGTTATCACCTAACACTTTATATGCCCATAGCTTCGCATCAGGAGCTACTCCGTAAACACCTTGTCCATCACTACCACCATGTGCTAAAACAGTTCCTGCTACATGTGTACCATGTCCTTGACGATCAGTACAAGAGCCATTTACAAGTGGGCTTGATTGTGTAAAGTCTTTACACTGTTCTGCTGATCCTGCTAAATCAATATGATTTGTATAAACACCTGTATCAAGCACAGCTACTTTGATACCATTACCACCTGATGTTGCTGTTAAAGATTGATTATTATAGATTGATTTTATTCCCCAAGGTGTTTGTGAACTTGGCACAGCTGTTACTTCTGCTTTCGACACTTCTCCTGTTACTGTTGCTATATTCATTTCATTTACCTTTTGTACTTCGACATTTTTTGTCGCTTGTAATGTTTGTAACTCCTTAGCACTCACATCTGCAGTGAAGCCTTCTTTACCAAAGTCCCATCGTTTTTCATACTTTGTTTCTAATGCATTAACAGAATTGCTAGGGGCTTGTATCAATACGCGATATGTTTCACTCCCTTTTGCTTCATCTGAAACTTGTGCAGAAATACCTGATGTAAATACGGACATCCCTAACGTAAGACTAAGTAGTGCAGCTGCTACTGTTTTCTTTTTCGTCATTTACTTGTTCCTCCCCAAATTGTAATGTCTTACTTAGGGGTAATTATATTTCAAAAATTCAGACTACAACAATGTGTAAAATTCAGCATTTATTTATTTGTAAAAAACAGTAAATTTGACATATTTTTTTCCAAGTAGCAGGCCATCAGACATTTTTTTCAACATTAAATCAGGTATTTTTTTCCATAAAATCAATATTCATGATAATTACCCTTTTTATTACTCGGAATTAAAAGTGAATTTAGGTCTCTAGAAAGGTATAAAAGTGTAATATTACATCATTATCTTCCATTAATTTGAAGGAAAAAGTGATTTTTGAGCTCCTTCCCTTTAGAAAAGCACTCATTTTTTTAGTGGATACAATATCCGACGATTTTTTATGTTGGATAAAAGAAAGAGTGAACGAAGTTTTTTAGTTTCTTCGTTCACCCTTATTACTCATTTACCTATTTGAAAAACGATTTTTCCTAGTTGTTTTGCTTGTTCTAATCTGGCAAATGCCTTTTGATAATCTGCTAACTGATAAACTTGATCCATTACTGGCTTGATTTTATGATCGTTCATAAACGTAATCATTTCTTTGTATTCTTCAGCACTTCCCATTGTACTACCAAGAATGTTTTGCTGTGCGTAAAAGAATTGTCGAAGATTTACTGTCACCTCGTCACCTGTAGATGAACCGAAAATTACTAGTGTGCCTCCTTTACGAAGAACAGCTAAGGATTGGTTGAAAGTTGCAGCTCCAACTGATTCGATGACTAGATCCATTTTGCCCCCAATTTCCCCTTGCCAATCTGCCCCACTATCCAGAGCTTCTTTAGCACCTAATGATAAAGCTTTTTCTCGCTTTTCTTCTGAACGAGAACTAACGTATACTTCCGCACCAGCTGCTACAGCAAATTGTAAAAGAGAAGTAGCCACTCCTCCACCAATGCCAGGGATAAATACTTTCATCCCAGACTTTACTTGCCCTCTTGTAAATAAGGCACGATAAGCAGTTAAACCTGCTAATGAAAACACGCCTGCCTCTTCCCATGACATATGTGGAGGTTTAGGGAAAGCATTAATGGCAGGAATAACAATATGATCGGCAAAAGTACCGTGATACGGAAAGCCAACAATTTCAAACCCCTCTGGTGGTGCGTCACTATTTTTTTCCCAGCCTAATCCTGGATTAATGACAACCTCATCTCCGACTTTAATACCCGTCACCTCTGCACCAATTTCCACCACGACCCCCGCACCATCAGAACCTAATACAAGTGCTGGTTCAGTTGATTGATGTCGATGAAGAATAAATAAATCTCTATGGTTTAATCCAGCCGCCTTTAATTCAACTTTTACTTCTTTATCACCAACAGTAAAATCATTTACGTCCTGATAACCCGTTCCATTCAATCCTGCTTCACCTTTATGTATCACTGCTTTCATTCGTTCCCACACTCCTTTTTTATATCTATCATAAGGGTAATCTATTGTTGTGAAAAGTGATAAACCTTAAGAAAATTGCATATCTCATCCAGTCAGTTTCAACAAACACAGGGAGATTCTAATTAAAGCAATTCAATAGCTCATCTTAAAAAAACAAAAAAAGAACGGCACGACTAGATATCGCTACCGCTCTTCATTTGATTTACTTCGTAATAATAATCGGGCCTTCCTTCGACACGATAACTGTATGTTCACATTGCGCAACAAAGCTTTTATTAGGTGTAATGAAAGTCCAGCCATCACTTTGTTCACGAACTTCTTCATCTCCAGTGGAAATAAAGGGTTCGAAAGCGATAACCATCCCTTCACGTAATAATTGATTATCCCAGTTATCAAAATAATTAAGAATATGATCTGGCTTTTCATGTAAAGAACGACCAATTCCATGGCCAGTTAAATTCATAATAACATTAAAACCATTATTTTTTGCTGTTTGGTAGACAGATTTTCCGATTCGATTAAGTTTCGTACCTGGCTTTATTTTTTTTAGGCCCTCATCAAAAGCTTTTTGCGCTGTTTCACATAAAGACTGTAGTTTCTCATCCCCATTACCTACAACGATTGATAAACCTGTATCAGCGAAATAACCATTTTTTGATCCAGATACATCAATATTAACTAAATCTCCATCTGCAATGACTCTATTTCCAGGGATACCGTGTGCTACTTCCTCGTTTACACTAATACAAGTATATCCTGGAAAGTCATACTCACCCTTTGGACCAGATAATGCCCCATGCTCTTCAAACATCTTTCCAGCTATCTCATCCAATTCTTTAGTTGTGACGCCAGGCTTTGTTTGAGCAATCATTTCATCTCTGATTAAAGCAACAATTTTCCCAATTTCCTTTAAACCCGCTAAATCTTCTTCAGTTTTTACAATCATAACGATTCCTACCTTTATTTAGTCTCTATCTATATTATAGTCTATTTATCATTAAGAAAAAAAGGATTCCAGTAAGTTTGTAATTGTACTATTTTTTAGAAAACAACCGCTTGTTTTCGCCAAAAAAAATACAAGCCCTTCATCAGGCTTGTATTTCAAGCATATTATAGTTTAACTACATTAGAAGCTTGTGGGCCACGTTGACCTTCTTCCACTTCAAATGTTACGCTTTGTCCTTCATCAAGCGTTTTGAAACCTTCCGTTTGGATAGCTGAATAATGTACGAACACATCTTGTCCTTCTTGTGTTTCAATGAAACCAAAACCTTTTTCTGCATTAAACCATTTCACTTTTCCTTCTGCCATGAATAAATCCTCCTTATGTATAACACATAAATTATGACTATTCTTGTGGAACATACATGAAGCAAACGTCTACAAACGCATCCTACTTACATTCCGAACAAAAATAATTTCTTTCATAATAGCAGAAAGTGGAAAAGAATGCAAAGGTAAAAGCGGGAATTTTTCGAAAATTTTTATGATACTTAGATATTTTACCCTTTTAATGTATGATAGATGTATATATGACGAAGGAGTTTTCTTATGTTTGAATTGTTCATTACTATGTTAGAGAGGCTAGGTATTATTGTTACCATAGCCTTTATTCTAACACGGTTCCAATTTTTTCGAGATATGATTTATAAGGAAAATGTAAAAAAAGATCTACAATTAAAAGCGATCTTATTTTTTGGTTTTTTCGGAATAATCGGGACGTACACAGGTTTATCTTTAAATGCTGAGACATTTAATATAGACAGATGGGCATCTAATTTAACAAGTGAAGAAGCAATTGCTAACTCACGCGTAATAGGTGTTGTTTTAGCTGGGCTTTTCGGTGGTTATAAAGTAGGTTTGGGTGCTGGATTAATTGCTGGAATCCATCGTTTTACACTAGGTGGTTTTACTGCCTTTTCATGTGGATTAGCAACGATTATATCCGGACTAATAGCAGGCTATTTTCATAAGAAGAAAGACCATGTAAAGCTATCTTCTGCCTTTTTTATAGGAGCTACTGCAGAAGCCGTTCAAATGCTTCTTATTCTCCTTCTTTCGAGGCCGTTTGAAAAGGCCGTCTCTTTAGTTGAAGTAATTGGTGTTCCAATGATTATTGCAAACGGTGTAGGATCAGCCTTATTCCTCCTTATCATTAAAAATGTAGTGAATGAAGAAGAAAAGGCAGGAGCACTACAAGCGCAAAAGTCATTACGAATCGCTGATCAAACTTTATCACATCTTAGGAAAGGAATGACACAGGTCTCCACTAATGCTGTGTGTACCATATTATTAAGGGAAATACATGCAAAGGCAGTCGCCATTACAAATAAACATGTGATTCTTGCCCATGTTGGTTCAGGTGATGATCATCACCGAGTAGACCACCCCATCCAAACAGAAATCACAAAGGAAGTAATTAATAATGGTAAACTAATAGTAGTAGGTAATGAAGAAATACAATGTCAAAATGAGCATTGTCCACTTGGAGCAGCTGTCATTGCTCCCCTAAAGCAACGCGGGCAAATCATCGGTACTTTAAAGGTATATTTCACCTCTGAGAAGGAAGTGACTAATTTAGAAATTGAGTTGATCTCAGGTTTAAGTGTGTTACTAAGTAATCAGCTAGAAATAGCCGAAGCAGATAAAGCATTTCAATTGGCTAAAGAAGCAGAAATTAAAGCTTTGCAAGCGCAAATTAGTCCCCATTTTCTTTTTAACACATTAAATACCATTGTCTCTCTCGTCCGTATTGATGCCGATAAAGCAAGAAAACTGCTTATTACTTTGTCTCAATTTCTAAGGCAAAACTTAAATGCAACAACCGCAAACCGTATCACTTTGGAACAAGATATTCTTCATATGAAAGCCTATTTAATGATAGAACAAACGAGATTTGAAAACAGAATTCAAGTCGATTATTATATTGAAAATGAAGTTCTTAATAGTAAGATTCCACCGCTCACCTTACAGCCTATTGTAGAAAATGCAATTAAACATGCATTTAAGCAAATGAACAAAAATTGTATGATTAAAGCACAAATTAAACAAATGAACAATGAAGTTGCTATATCTATTAAAGATAATGGTCTTGGTATTGATCATGATCGGTTAAAGCAAATTGGGAAAGAACCAATCGCATCAAAAATAGGCACAGGTCTTGGATTATACAATGTAAATAGAAGGTTAATCATGACATTTGGGGAGAACGCCCGATTACACATAAATAGTGAAGAAAACAATGGAACGGAAATAACTTTTAATATACCAATGGGGGAAAAAAATGAAGACAAAGATTAAAGTGCTCGTTGTAGATGATGAACCGTACAGCCGGGAAGAATTAAAGCATTTGTTATCCATATTTGACTCTATTCATATTGTTGGCGAAGCTGATTCTGGAGAAGATGCCATCATACAAACGATTCAATTACAGCCAGATATCGTTTTTCTTGATATCGAAATGCCCAAAATGGATGGCATGCAAACAGCTAAAAGTTTAATGGAATTCAAAAATCCACCTAAAATCATATTCGCAACAGCTTACCCTCAGTTTGCTGTAGAAGCTTTTCGTTATGAAGCGATTGATTACTTACTGAAACCATATGATGAAGAGCAAATCTCTGAAACGGTCAGCCGGATCATCAAATATTTAAAACCAATAGATCTACCTAAGCAAAGTAAATTAGCTGGAAAGCTAGCAATTGAAGACAATGGAGAAATTATTTACATCGAACCTAAAGATATTATTTATGTTTATAAGGAAGATAAATTTTCACGAATCATAACTGTAGATAATGCCTATGAGACAAAAGCATCATTAAAAGAGCTAGAAAATCGACTATCTACTTATTCTTTCTGTAGAATACATAAAAGCTATTTTGTTAATTTAAGATATATTAATAAACTTTCTCCTTGGTTCAATGGGGCATTTCAGTTAGAGCTAAAAGGATCGAATGAAAAACTTTCTGTCAGCAGAAATTATGTAAAAGATTTAAGAACAAAACTAGAAATATAGGTCATGGAGCTCAATTAATTATCAGACTATTTACACTAAAAAATGCATCTTAATTTAATTTAAGGACCTCTTAATCACGGATTTATACATGTTATGCTCAAAATACTCAACCTTGAATCATAGTCATTTATAATAAATGAAAACGTATACATTAACAAAGGGGGCAATGCTATGATTACATTTTTTTCTTGTATTATCTTATTAATTATTGGGTATTTCACCTATGGTAAGTATGTTGAGAAAGTTTTTGGGGTGAAAGGAGCTAGAGCAACACCTGCATTCACACACAAAGATAATGTCGACTATCTACCTATGAGTACATCTAAAAACTCACTTATTCAATTACTTAATATTGCTGGTACAGGTCCAATTTTCGGGCCAATTTTAGGTGCTTTATATGGACCAGTCGCGTTTGTTTGGATCGTTATCGGTTGTATCTTTGCAGGTGCTGTACATGACTACTTAACAGGTATGATTTCTATAAGAAATCGCGGAGCTCACTTGCCTGAGTTAGCTAGTAAATTTTTAGGAAAAGTTATGAAGCATGTCGTAAATGCTTTTGCAATACTATTGTTATTATTAGTAGGTACAGTCTTTGTTTCTACTCCTGCTAGTTTATTACACCTTTTAATGGACGGAAAAGTCGCACTAGGTCTTATTATCGGATTTATTTTTCTTTACTATATTTTAGCAACACTCTTGCCTGTTGATAAAATCATTGGTCGTCTTTATCCTTATTTTGGTGCGTTATTAGTAATTAGTGCATTGGGGGTTGGTATCGGTCTTTTAGTCACAGGTGCACCTATTCCTGAGCTTTCTTTTCAGAATTTTCACCCTGACAATGCTCCTTTGCTACCTTTATTATTCTTTACCATTTCATGTGGGGCGCTATCTGGATTCCATGCTACCCAAACACCCATCATCTCTAGAACAACTCAAAATGAGACGCAAGGAAGAAAGATTTTCTATGGAATGATGATTGCAGAAGGTATTATTGCCATGATTTGGGCCGCAGCTGCAATGAGCTTATTTAATGGTTATGGTGGCTTAAATGAAATGCTTGCTGCCGGTGGTCCTGGTGCAGTAGTTAGTGAAGTATCTACAACTTTACTTGGAGCAATCGGTGGTACATTAGCTGTGTTAGGGGTAGTGGTACTTCCTATCACTTCAGGCGATACCGCATTTAGAAGTGCTAGAATGATAATTGCCGACTATATTAAGTTTCCTCAAGTTAAGTTCTCTAGTCGATTATGGATTGCTGTACCGTTATTTGGAATTTCCATGGTACTTACCCAAGTCGATTTTAATGTATTATGGAGATACTTCAACTGGGCAAACCAATCAACAGCTGTAATTGCATTGTTTGTCGGTGCTATGTACTTATATATTGCTAAAAAGAATTACTTTATCGCTTTAATACCAGGTAGTTTTATGTTAGTGATGGTAATTACGTATATCTTAAATGCCCAAATCGGCTTTGGTCTCTCTATGACTACTTCTTGGATAGGTGGAGCTATAGGCGCTATCGTTTTAATTACAATATTCTTTATTGCTGCACGGAAAGCTAGAGCTAATAAAATTCCATTGGAAGAAGATATATCTAATTGGAATAATAGTGTAGCTTAATGTTTCATATCTTTATATGAGTCTCTGATTAACAATCAGAGACTCTATCGTTAGTAATGTCAGTTCTATATTATTACACTTTAAATGGACATAGGCTCATAGTAAAAAAGGTGCTTTCACAACGATCATTTACAGTGAAAACACCTTTTTATACGATAGATTTGATATTATTTATGAGGAAATCAAATATACTTCTTGACTTTAGGCTGATACTTACGCATCGGACCTTTCCTTAAAACATCCTTTAAATATGATTCTCCATTTGGATTTTTGTTTTTCAGTAATTCTAGTAAATATGTAATATCATCCATTGCTCTATGATTTTGATAGTTTGTGATTTGGTGACCTTTTAAAAGCGTCAATAATTTACTGTTATAGAAACCATATTCTTTCCACGGGACCCCTCTCATCGTACAATACCATTTCAGTTCATTTACATCATTAGGGTACATTTGATAGAGAAAGCTTCTATCAAATGATGCATTATGAGCAAGTACGATATCCGCATATGCGAACATCTTCTTTATTTCACGATCATCAAAGCTTTTCCCCACCACTTCTTCAAAAGGGATGCCGTGAATTTTATAAGCTTGATTATAATTTCTTAATGCACTGGTGGTTTCCGGCTCTCTTAAATAGCTTCGTTCGTCTTTTATGGTAAGAATATCACCTGTCTGTTGATCAAATGAAAATAACTTCAAGGCGATTTCAATTACTTCATCATTAATTGGCGACAAGCCCGTTGTCTCTACGTCAAGAACAAGCCCTAACCCCTCATGTATTTGCACACTAACCCTCCATTTTCTTTTTTTGTTTAGCATATAATAGAAAAATAAAAATTGCTAGGAGAAAAAGAAAGGAAATCTTTTATTCTTTATCTAATTCATATTCATTATGGTTTTTAGAAAATAGTAGGCATCACCTATTATATTTTTCTTAATTTTCCGCATTTTTATTGTCAGATGCAAGGAAAACATATAAAATTTTCCTATACACTAAAAGGGATGTGAAAAAATGGTCATTACCACTCATTTTTTCCTTAATCTATCACTGTTAATTGTCATCCTATTTTTTCTGCTTGTATGGACTGAAAAAAATCTCGGTTTTCATTTTTCAAGAACATCGGCAACTATTAGTCTGGCATTGATGATTGGTATTTGTTATATTTTTTCATTTGAACCTGTGCCTGGTTTAATGATGGACCTAAGGATTATACCTGTAATATTAGGTGGATTGTATGTTGGTGTCGGCCCTTTACTCATAATTGTCGTTATTGCTGTAAGATGGTTTTACGGAATGAATTTAGGATTCTATGTAACTATGTTTGAATACCTTTTGCTGGGATGTTTGTTTTTATATTTATACCCAAGATTTAAACAGATTTCTGCCAATAAAAGAATTATTCTAGCTGTTCTTATTACGTTTATCTCTAGTATCGTTTCACTAATTTTATATGAATTATATGTACCACAATTACACTCACTTGATTTATGGTTTGCTCTTCTTACCATTCCAGCTCTTGGTGTAGGAATGGCAGTATATATTATTGAATTTGTCTTCAAAACAATCGATATGCAGAAAAAGCTTATTATCGCAGAAAAATTAGAAGCCGTTGAGCAAATGGGGGCAGCGATTTCACATGAAATTAGGAATCCACTCACAGCTGCTGCAGGATTTGTTCAATTATTAAAAGAACAAACACTTTCCCCTTCAAAAAGAAATGAATACTTAGAAATCGTCCAACATGAACTGGCATCAGCAGAACGTGTCATTCAAAACTATCTAACTTTTTCTAAACCTGGACTAGATAAAATTGAAACAATGAACGTAAAGAAAGAACTAGGTCATGTCATTAGTATACTACGCCCAATAGCTAATCAAAATTCGGTAGAAATAACAACTAATTTTTCTATCATAGGTGACATCGAAGGCGATCGACAAAAGTTTCAGCAATGCTTCTTAAACGTTATTAAAAACGCCATAGAATCGATGCCAAGAGGTGGCCAACTATACATAAGCTCTAATTATTCCTCTACGCACATTAGAATCGAAGTTCAAGATACAGGGCTCGGTATGACAGAAGATCAAATTCGTCGCCTAGGAGAGCCTTACTATTCCACAAAAGGAGCAAAAGGGACTGGATTAGGAATGATGGTTGTTTTTAGCATCGCCAGAGCAATGAAAGGAACAATAAAAGTACAAAGTAAAATTAATGAAGGAACCGTATTCATCTTTACTTTTCCCTCCGTCCATCCCCATTCTTCCTAACTTCAATATTATAAAGAGCAGGGAATCCTAGCATAGCTAGTAAATCCCCTGCTCTTAGCGCTTCAATATTTGCTGACTTTTATTTATGATAAACCCTTTAGAACGAACCAAGCATGTGACTCTGCATAAGTTCGAACTTCTTCAAAGTCTTTAACATAGCCTTTATGGTGTTGAATAAAACCATGTAGGGCAATGAAGGCAGAATAAATAAGTGATTCTTCAGTTTGTTGATCTTTTAATTGTAGAACAGCATATTCAAACCGGTAATAAGTTTTTTGGGCCATTTCTGTAATCGAATGCTTATCGTTGCTTGTATAAAAAGCAAATAACCCATCGTAACGGTGATGAAGGTTTATACCAAATTCCATGAAAGTAATTAAGATTTGTTTAAGCTTATCTATTTTATTATCATCACCATATTGAATAGTGACTAACATCTGCGTTAAATCATTGAAGTCTTCCTCAATTATTCGATATAATAAACCATCGATATGATTAAAATGAACCGTCAGATCCTTCACTTGGCATCTCATTTTCACAGCAATATCTTCTAAAGTAATATTCTGAAATGCATTATCAGTGACGAGCTCTTTAGCAACAGCCACTATTTTATCCGCAGATATGTTTTGATCATGGAAATGATTTGATGGCATATGTACACCCCCAACCCTATCAAATAGTAATTAAATTTTAGCATCAGGGTTGGTAAGAAACAATCATTAATCTACATATAAGATAATATTTGCTCAGACATTTTCTTTCCTTGTTTCTGTTCTCTTTCATCTACTACCCACCCATCGCCTACATGTTTTAAAGTAATCATCTCATTCAATCCTATTTTATTTTTATAGAGAATTAAGATTTCCTCTTTATTAAAGTAGATGAGTGGTTGAATGGTATTTTTATACTTTGATGTTGCTTCTTCATTAATATCCTTAACTAATTGCGTTACTGGTCCAAGACGATCATTCCAACCATTGTTGCTAGCTAGAAATTGAAATTGGTTAAATCGTGTTTGACGATAACTGCGCCATTTTTTTTTGAAGCTATGTTCAATGTCCTTTGCAACTTTCCGGTAGAAGTGATTCACTTTTTTCTCCTCCGCGTCTCCTATATGTTTATAGGTAATGACCTTTGCTCCTAAAGGCGTTAAGTCCAGTACAAGAGAATCTTGTCCATAAGGAGGTAAATACTCTTTTTCATAGGTAGTTATTTCAAGTTTGACAATAATATGATACCCTTTTCGATTACGTTTGATTTTCTTTATCTCCGTGTCATACAGATTGTATTGTTTTTCATACCCATAAAATTGATGAATTTCTTCGGTAAGCACAGGAGCGAGAGAAGTTAAAAGGGCCTCAGATACGATGGAAGAATCTTCATTAGCTAATATACTATTAGGAAAAAGAATGAAAATAAGTAATAAAATCATTACTGTTTTCTTCATGTGCAAACACACTCCTTTATCCTTTATCCTCTCCCGCATTTGTATAAGTAACGGCTGTAATTTCTTCCTATTTACTGTTTGACATTAATCTCCTTCGACCACTTATTTTCCGGGAAATTTTTAAAAATAAAATAGAAAAAAGGCGATTAATGTAAATCCCCTAAGTTCTTTTGTCATATTCACCTTAAAACAAAAAGAAAAAAGCTATAG
The DNA here is from genome assembly GCF_038007265.1 of Cytobacillus sp. FSL R5-0569. Lineage (NCBI taxonomy): Bacteria > Bacillati > Bacillota > Bacilli > Caryophanales > Bacillaceae > Cytobacillus > Cytobacillus sp. FSL R5-0569. The sequence continues at coordinate 1,215,430 of NZ_JBBOWW010000001.1, read as the reverse complement.
TAAAAAAGTCTATAGCTCTCAAACACCCAAGAAATTTAGTTTTTATATCAGTTTTCTGACAATCTCCTTGCCAATCTCAATAGACGCCGTTGCAGCAGGAGATGGTGCATTTAATACATGAATCGCACGCTTGCTCGGCAGTATGTAAAAATCATCCACTAATGAGCCGTCATCCTTCAATGCTTGTGCTCTTACTCCTGCTGGTCCAGTTTTCAAGTCTGCCGCTTGTATTTCTGGCATAAGTTTTTGTACATTCTTTAAGAAAAGCTGTTTAGAGGCTGAACGGATCATTTCCTCAATCCCTTCCTTCATATAACCACTTGCCAGCTTCCAAAAGCCCTTATATGCTAACACTTCAAATAAATCCGGTAAGTGAATATCTGTCTTCCGGTAACCTTCGCGTTTGAAGCCTAATACTGCATTTGGACCGACATCAATCGCACCGCCAATCATTCTCGTAAAATGAACGCCAAGGAATGGGAACTTTGGATTGGGAACAGGATAAATTAAATGCTTCACTAGATGACGTTTTTCCTCAACCAGTTGATAGTATTCACCACGAAAGGGGACAATTTTCATATCAGTTAATAATTTTGCCTTTTTCGCAATCCGATCCGAGTGTAGCCCACCACAGTTGATATAAAATTGACCTTTTATATCTCCTTGATCAGTGATAACAACCACTTCATTATTATCCTCTTGAATGGCCACAACTTCATGATTAAGGAGAATATCTCCACCTTTATGGCGAATGATATCCGCCATTTTTTCAGACACTTGTCTATAGTTAACAATTCCTGCCATTGGTACATGAATGGCTCTTTTCCCATTTACATGTGGTTCTCTTTCCAATAATTCTTCTTTTTCCATTAATTGAATATCAAGTCCGTTCTGTAGCCCTCTTTTATAAAGGTTATCTAATAGTGGCAACTCTTCTTCTTCACTAGCGACAATTACTTTACCGCAAATATCATATTCGATATCATTACTTTCGCAAAAATCCTTCATGGATTGTCCGCCGATTTTAGCTAATCTCGCTTTCTCACTACCTGGCTTATAATATATGCCAGAATGAATAACACCACTATTATGCCCTGTCTGATGTGCCGCTACATGGCTTTCTTTTTCAACGATAGCAATCTTTAGTGCCGGTTTTTGTTCAAGTAGTTCTAATCCAACGGATAGACCAACAATTCCTCCACCAATAATAATATAATCATACATCCTTTTCACCTTCTATCATTACTTTAAACCACATGCTTCTGCTAGTATCTCGACAATATGAACGACTTCAACCTTACTTTCTAATCCTTCACGCTTCACACCCATGCACATCTGCAAATGACAACCAGGATTAGAAGTGACAATTACTTCTGGAATCGTTTCTTTTACATAGGACATTTTTTCATCTAATATTTCCATTGATTCTTGATAATGAAAAACATTGTACGTACCTGCTGAGCCACAACACATATCCATTTCAGGGAGGGGAATATACGTTGTTCCTGGTATACGATAAATTAACTCTAATGGCGATTTTTTTACTTTTTGCACATTTGATAAATGGCATGAGGGTTGATATGTAATTCTCTTTTCAACCTTCTTCGTAAATTCAATATCCAACTCTGCTAAAATCACACTAATGTCTTTACTTTTTTCAGCAAATCGTTTTGCTCGTTCAACCCATTCTGGTTCAGACTGAAGCAATTGATCATATTCAACTAACATCGCACCACATCCACCAATACTATTAACAATATAATCATAGTGCTCTTTTTCAAATGCAACGATGTTTTCTTTTGCTAATTGTTTAGTGGTCTCGCTATCACCCTCATGATGCTGTAGAGCTCCACAACATGTTTGGTTTTTTATTACGGTTACTTCACATCCAGCATGCTGAAGCAACTTTATACTTAGATCATTGATCTTAGCAAAAAACACATCCATGATACATCCAGTAAAAAAGGCGACTTTTAGTTTTGTTTCAGTATCTGGGATAAGTGTGCCTTTTCTAAGTTCCTTATCAGGCTTTGTTATATTAGGTATAATGGCTTCAAATGCACGTAAATTCTCAGGTAGTACCCGAATCCCTTTTGTTACTTTGCCTAATTTTTCAATCCCAGATTGTTGATAAAACCTCAAGGAAAGATTCATTGTATTCAACATGCTCTTATTCGCAAGACCTTTTTTCATCGCCAAGCGATTGATAAGTGAACTACCTTCCTGCTCCATTTTCACTTCTTTATAAGAAGATAAAATTTTCCCGTATTGAACATTGGTCGGACAAGCAGTCTCACATGCTCTGCAGCCAAGGCATAATTCCATCGAATCTTCTATTTCTTGAATCGAAATTTTACCCTCAGAAGCCATCTGTACTAAATTAATTCTTCCTCTAGGCGAATGCCTTTCTTTTCCCATTGTCGTATAAGTCGGGCAGGCAGGTAAGCAATACCCACATTGGACACAATCAAATGTTTCTTCGTATGCTAATTGATTATTCATCGACTAATACGAGCCTTTGATTTTCATTTTCGGGAAAAACCTTACCAGGATTCATGATATTTTTAGGATCCCATGCGCTCTTCATTCTTTTCATCATATCTAATCCAGCCTCCCCTAGCTCCATTTTCATAAACGGTGTCTTCATTGTGCCGATGCCATGTTCGCCTGATAAAGTCCCACCTAATTGTATAGCTGTTTCGAATATCTCAGCTACAGCAAGTTCGACTCTTTTCATTTCCTCTTTATCCCGTTTATCAGTAATAATATTTGGATGGAGATTGCCATCACCTGCATGCCCGAATACTACTAGATCTATATTGTATTTTTCTTTAATTTGTTTAAGCCGTTTAAACATTTCTGGGATTTTACTTCTTGGGATTGTCGCATCCTCAGAAATCTTCGTTGGTTTTTTTCTAACAATCGCTGGGGAGACAAGTTTCCTCGCTTTCCAGAGTTTCGCTGCAGCCACATCATTCGCTGCTATCTGAACTTCTCGTGCTCCTACCATTAGGCAAACTTGTTCTACTTGTTTACACTCATCAGCAATCGCCACTGGATGACCATCTAATTCTATAAGAATAATGGCATCAACATCGGTCGGAAGTCCGACTGATTCATATTCTTCAACAGCTATAATAGATGCTTGATCCATAATCTCCATCTTAGAAGGTAATATCCCAGATGTGAGAACTTTTGATATGGCTCTCCCTGCATCGACAATATCATCGAAAATGACCATCATCGTTCCAGTTGCTTGTGGCCGTGGAACTAGTTGTAGTGTTGCTTCAGTAATAATTCCTAAAGTACCTTCAGATCCGACTATCAGCTTAGTTAAGTCATAGCCAGTAACATTTTTAATTGTACGACCACCTGTTTTAATGACCTCTCCCTCAGGTGTAACGACTTCTAACCCCAACACATAATCCTTTGTTACCCCATACTTTAAGCCTCTTGGTCCACCAGCATTTTCAGCTAAGTTACCACCTATCGTTGACACATGCGCACTACTCGGATCAGGGGGATACATCAGCCCATATTTTTTCGCTGCTTTGTCTATTTCAGCTGTCAATACTCCTGGCGAAACAACAGCAATTGTATCATCACTATCTATTTCTAATTTTTGATTCCACTGTGAAAAGTCCAGGACCACTCCGCCATGAACAGGCAAGGGTCCACCACTTAGACTTGTTCCTCGACCTCTTGGATATAAAGGCACTCTATATTGATTGGCCACCTTTACGATAGACACAACTTCCTGTGTTGACATTGGCTGTATGACTAATTCAGGTAAATAAGTACCGAACGACCCATCATATGAATAAGAGACTAAATCCGCTTTTTCTTTTAACATTCTCGTTGGTGAATTTATGGCTTTTTGAAATTGTTCGACCATCTCATCTGTCAACATGATGGCACCTTCTTCCTTTACTTTTCTTCCCTTAATTTCTTTCGTACATTTTGTAGATGATTCTTCATTGCCTTTCTTGCATTTTCTTCATCTTGACTTTCAATCGCTTTATATATAGCTTCATGCTCAAGATAAACGCTTTCCCTTTTTCTTTGTAATCCTAAGTTCTTCTTTAATGAAAAAGCGACAGCCTTACGGTAAAGGTCACCGATATTATCCATGACCCCTACCATAAAGCTATTCTTTGTTGCTTCAATCATATATTTATGAAAATCTAAATCAGCTTGAAGACCCACTTCATCAGGGTTAGTAAGTGTCTCCTCTAGCCCTTTTAGCGCTTTCCTTATTTTCTCTAAGTCGGAAGAATCACGACGATTAGCAGCTAGAGCAGCGGCCTCTGTTTCCATTATCATCCTTAATTCCAATAATTCAAAAACCTCTTCTAAGGAAATATATTGCAATGTTAAGCGGTCCATCATATCGACAAGATGTAATTCTTTAACATAACTTCGGCCACCTTGTCTTGATTCAATGATCCCACTTGCTGATAAGACACTGAGTGCCTCCCTAACAGGAGCGCGGCTTACGCCAAATAATTTCGCCAATTCATTCTCAGAAGGTAATGGTTGATTGGGCGGAAACTCTTTGCTTTTAATTTTTTCATTTAATTGCTCTAATACTTGTGCCGATATCTTCTTCCGTTCAATTTTCATTTATTAATCTCCTTTACATATTCACCTCTACACCCTTACTTGTCTCCTTTCTTGTACGAATTAAATGAATACTGAATACAAGTGCACATACAGCCAGACCAGAAACATCAGTGATAATACCTGGTTTAATGAGCATCAATGCACCGAAAAATAATAAAATTCTTTCAATTACATGTAAGTAAGTATTCAAGTAATTCCCCATAGAAACAGCTAGCGCATAGACTCCTAGAGTACTAGTAATTAATACTAGTATAACAGAAAGAATTTCCACACTACCGCCATCAGGTGATTGGAGTAATAGTATTGGATTGTATGCAATCATAAACGGAATAATAAATCCTGCTAATGAAAGTCTTAAAGCTTCCCATGACGTTTTCATTGCATTTGCTCCAGCAATTCCTGCTGCCGTATAAGATGCAAGCGCTACTGGTGGCGTAATATTTGAAAGAGCACCGAACCAGAATACAAAGAAGTGAGCTGCAATTGGTTGTACGCCAGCCTCTACTAATGCAGGTGCAGCAGTTACAGCAACAACAATGTATAGTGCGGTAGAAGGTAATCCCATACTTAGCACAATACAAGTTAGCATAACGACAATAAGTATTAACCAAAGCTGTCCACCGGTTAAATCAACAATATTAAAAGCTAGTGTTGAACCTATACCTGTCATGGTAACAACACAAATAATAATACCGATTGCGGCACAAGCGATACCTACTTGTATTGTCCCTTTCCCTCCATCGATAAATGCTTCAATCATTTTCTTAATTGTGATTCTATTAGACTTATCTTTCGTTAACCAACTGGCAACAATAACGGAACCGATACCTGCAAAACCTGCAAATAATGCTGTTTTACCAATCAATAATGTTCCTATAACCACTATAATAGGAACAATCAGTACGCCTCTTTCCTTTAACACTTGTAAAACATTTGGTATATTCTCCTTACTAATCCCTTTTAACCCTTGTTTCTTCGCTTCTATATCAATCGCAAAGATGAGAGCGATATAATATAGAAAACTTGGGATAATGGCTGCGAGAATAACAGTAGTATAGGAAACACCTAAGAATCCAGCCATGATAAAAGCTGCTGCACCCATGATTGGTGGCATAATCATTCCACCAGTAGATGCTGCTGCTTCAACTGCGCCAGCAAATTTTGGTTTTAAACCAATTGATTTCATTAACGGGATCGTAAAAGCTCCTGTTGTGGCAACATTTGCTACAGCACTCCCACTTAATGACCCTGTTAAAGCACTAGATATAACAGCTACCTGTGCAGGCCCACCTCTTTTTCTACCTGCAATAGCTAATGCTAAATCGTTAAATAGTTGTGTCGCACCACTTGCAGATAAAAAGGCACCGAATAAAATAAACATAACGATAAAGGTTGATGCAGTTGATAATGTAAGACCCAAGATGCCTTCAGTGGTCATATATAAACGGTAAAGCAAACGTTCTAAAGAGAACCCCGCATGGCCAAATATCCACGGAAAAATTGTGCCAAATAAGGCATAGATAACAGAAATACCACAAAGGATTGGGATAAATAGACCTACAGCTCTTCTTGCTGCTTCAAACAATACGATAATAGTAATAGCACCGAAAATATAATCAATTAAAATTGGCTGTGAGCCACGATCAACATGAATGGTTGTATAATTAATAATTAAATAACCTACACCCAAAATTGCTAATGCAACAAACAAATAATCAGCTAATGTAAAACGCCCACTTTTTGATGAAGATCTTGCAGGATATAATAAAAATGTTAAAACGAGAATAAAACCTAGAAATATTAAGTTTCTATAAATCTCCTGAATATTAGAAAGTCCATTTGAATAAATGGAAAATATAGATAATAAAATAGCTAATATCGCTACAACCTTGGCATACGAACCATGCAATACACGCATACCTCCGCCAGCCTCTTTATCTAAGCCTTGTTGATTTGCTGTTACGGCATCCCCTTTTACATTCGACATTTTCTAACCTCCTTATTTTGCCTCTGGCGGAATTAATTCCTCAGGAATCTCTAAACCAACTTCTTTAAAGTATTTGTAAGCACCTACATGTAAAGGTACAGTCACTCCATCAAGTGCTGTCTCTAAAGTAATTTCTTTTGCAGAATTATGCACTTCATACATTTTGTCTAGATTCTCATAAAGCGTTTTTGTTAACGTATAAATTGTCTCTTCGTCAATATCTTTTGTTGTAGATAAAAGGTTAGGCTGTGCAATGGTTTGGATATCCTCCTCTACACGAGGATAAGTTCCTCCAGGAATCGTATAAGGGTACCAAGAGTTTGAAACAGCGTTAATTTTTTCTAACTGCTCATCTGTTACTTCAAGAATACTAGCTTTGACATTACTAGCAAACATATCTGTAATTGCTGAGATTGGGATGCCGGCTGGTAATGATCCACCGTCTAATCTACCATCTCTCATTGCAGAAACAGTATCGTTATAACCGAGATACTCTGGTGATATATTAGCTTTAGTTAATTCTAACCCTTGCATCATTACTACAGTTGATTGTTCTGTTCCGCTTGCTTGGGGTCCAACGGAAAAACGAGTGCCATCAATGTCTGAAATGTTACCGGTTTCAATAGCATTATCCATTAACACAAAATGTTCTACATTGGGCCATAACATAGCCACAGTACGTAAGTCTTTATAAGGTTTACCTGCAAAACCATCATCTCCAGCATAAGCTTGAGAAGATATTAACCCTTGAAGAATAGCTAAATGAGCTTCTCCCTCTCTTAAAAGCTCGATATTTTCAATCGAACCAGCAGAAGATTGTCCACTTGCTTGAATTTTCTTATTCTTTAATTCATAACTCCATATATTGGCCATACCTACTCCAATCGGATAATAAGTACCACCTGTTGAAGCTGTCGCTACGGATAAAAAGGTTTTATCTTCATTATCAGCAGCCGTCTTAATACCAAAAATGGTAAGAAAAATAATAGCAGCGATTGAGATTGTAATTTTTATTTTTTTACCTTTCATAATTCTCCCCCTTTCACCAAATGAAAACGTTTTAATTTCAATCTTGTATTACAAGTATACAAGAAAAAATTAAAAAAACAACAATTATTCTAAAAATTTATTCTACAAAAACAATTAACAATTATTTGTAAAAAAGCTACAGGATACTGTAGTGCTGTACCCTGTAGCTTTTTATTAATCTTTCTTTATAAATAAAACTTTAAGATAGTCTCCTTCGGGAAAAGACGGAATCGTTTTAAAATCAATAGGTAATGAATATTCTTCAAGAATCTTATACTTTCCATTACTTGTTGCAAATGCTTTTGAGACAAATGTTTTAAACTTTTTCATCGGCACATTACTTGCATTAGATGAAGCAACAATGATCCCTCCTTGATTAGTAATCGAGATAGCTTCTTCTAATAAAGCAGCATAATCTTTTGCAACACTAAAAGTATGTTTTTTTGATCGTGCAAAACTAGGTGGATCTAAAATGACAAGATCGAATGATAAATTTTTTCTCACCGCATATTTAAAGTATTTGAATACATCTTCAACAATGATATCCTGTTCTTCATAATCAATACCATTTACACTAAACATTTCGATTGTCTTCGCTTTACTTCGATTAGCCAAATCGACACTCGTTGTTTTCACTGCACCGCCCAATGCAGCTGCTGCCGAAAAAGCTCCTGTATATGAGAATGTATTCAAGATTGTTTTACCATCAGCATATTGATCTCTTATTTTTTTCCTTACTTCTCTTTGATCTAGGAAAACCCCAACCATAGCACCATCATTAAGATAGATTGGATAGTTTATCCCGTTTTCCTTAACGATAATAGGAAATGTCGGCTTTTCTCCACAAACAAAATCATCATCTTCTACATACTGCCCTTTATGATTAAATCTTTTCTTTTCATAAATGGCCTTCACTGGCATACATTGCTCTAATGCCCTAATAATCTCCTGTTTGAATTGATAGATACCTTCACTATACCAACTAATGCAATAATACGTATCATAGTAATCTATTGTAACGCCTCCAACACCATCGCCTTCTCCATTAAATATTCTAAAAGCATTCGTTTCTGGGTCGTTAAAAAGTTTTTGTCTATGATTTACTGCTGCCTTCAGCTTTTCCATAAAAAAGGCTTGGTCTATTCGCTCATGCTGGTTTTTCGTTAATACCCAGCCTCTACCTTTATTTTGAATTCCATAGTAACCTTTACAGAGAAACTGTCCCTTTTCATTCACTAGCTCAACAATCGTCCCTTCTTCCATTTGAGGAATTCGTTCAACAGATTGTTCATTTATTAATGGAAAACCTTCCCTATACTTCTTTATGTATGACGGTTTTACTGTTAACTTCATATACGCTCCACCTTACCAATCAATGATTTATTTATCGTACCACAAATAGCATCTTACAGACAAAGCCCTCTCAGGTTTATCTTGAGAGGGCTTTACCGTTTAACTTGCTTTATTCACTTCTTGAGATATTTCTTTCATATTCGAAATTGCATGTTGATATTTTTCTTCATCAAATTCATTCTCACTTTTCGCCACGGCGATTGTCGCGATTCCGTTACCAATCATATTCGTAATGGCACGACCTTCACTCATAAAGCGATCAACACCGAGTAAGAGTGCTAAACCTTCTAACGGAATAACTTGAATAGCTGCTAATGTCGAAGCCAACACGATAAATCCACTTCCTGTAACCCCAGCAGCTCCTTTAGATGTAAGCATAAGAATTAAGATAATCGTTATTTGCTGACCAATAGATAAATCTACTCCAAATACTTGAGCTAAGAATACCGTCGCCATTGAAAGATAAATAGAAGTCCCATCAAGGTTAAAGGAATAACCCGTCGGAATGACAAGACCAACAACTGATTTTGACGCACCGAATCTTTCCATTTTATCCATCATTCTTGGTAATACAGATTCAGAAGAACTCGTTCCTAATACGATAAGTAACTCATCTTTAATAAAACGTAAATATTTAAATAGGCTAAATCCATAATATTTACAAATGATGTTTAAAACGATAAAGATGAATAAGAACATTGTAATATACACACTCATCATCAACTTAGCGAGCGGTGCTAAAGAACCTAAGCCGAAATGTCCAATCGTATATGCCATTGCACCAAACGCACCAATTGGCGCAGCTTTCATGACATAACCGATAATCTTAAAGAACACATGGGATAACCGGTCAAGAAAATCAGTAATAACTTCTCCCCGTTTACCTAAAGAAGCAAGAGCAACACCAAATAGAATGGAGAAGAATAAAACTTGAAGGATATCTCCCTCCGCAAAAGCATTCACCATATTTGATGGTACGATATGTGTAACGAATTCGATCCAATCAATGCCTTCTTCAGCATTGGTTGTATATTGAGATACGTCACCTTGTTCAAGCTCATTAAAATTTAACCCGTCACCTGGTTTTACAATATTAACGACTAATAATCCAATAACGAGAGCAAGCGTGGTAACAACTTCAAAATAGATAAAAGCTTTCCCACCAACCTTACCAACTTTTTTAATATCTCCCATTTTTGCGATTCCTAAAACAATTGTTAAGAAAATAATTGGGGCAATAACCATCTTCACTGCATTAATGAAAGTAGTTCCTAACGGCTGTAATTCTTTACCTATATCTGGCCAAATTAAACCAACTAACACACCAAGTGCGATCGCTGTTAACACTTGAACGGTTAAGTTCTTAAAGATTCTTAAAAATCCCACATTAATCATCTCCTGTCACACTATCTATCTGACTATTCTTTGTAATTAGAATGATAGCGTTTTCAGAAAATGAAAAGAAGTTTATGGTCATAGTGAACATTTTGTTCATTTTGGTCTTATTAGTTGAGACAGTAAAAATGATTGGCATATATGGACTACTGCCAAGTTACATAATTTTAACCAGTAAAGGAGGAGAGTCCCCGATTACTCTTACCATAAGCATCTAAGTGAAATTTAAGGTCAAATTAGGGATAGATTAGACAAAAGAGAGCCACAATTTATTTAAGCTCTCTTTCGTCTAGTTATTTATTTTATGAATTCTAGTACTCTCTCTAACCATTTAATATTAAATTCCGCTTTATCAAATGCATGAGAAGCAATTAATTGGCTTGAGTCAGAGACTGTGTTATATTTTTCCTTTTCTTCTTTTTTCGTTTTTAATGTATCCCACTTTTCTTTTTCCTTTTGAATGGTTTGTTTCAAAATAGAAGCGGCTTCTTCTTTATTAATATAATTTAAGAAATGAATGGCAATATACAAATCTGCCACTTCCGTATATTTTTGAAAACAAAGATAGAGTTCTTCTACCAGATGGCCACGTCCCTCATTGGTTATCCGATAAAGTGTTTTTTCTGGGCGACTTCCTTCTTGTAGCTTTTGTACAGGCTCTATCCAATTCTTTTTATGTAATGCTTCAAAATCATAATAAAACTTTCCTTCACTAATCTTTATGAAAGGCTGTGCATTCATTAGTTTTTTGCGGATATTATAAGGATAGTCTACTGAATGTGCTAACATACCTAAGATATATATTCTAATCATTCACCCGTTCACCTCCAAAAACGTATATAGCTATCTTAACTTATACTGGGAGATAAACGCATCTGATTCTTTCATTATAGTTTCAATTAATAAGAGCATGTTCGTTAATTAATCGGTAAAATCTGTATACCTAAAAATAAAAATACGAACCTATTCATTAGAATTTGTTCGTATTTTCCGAGAAACTATTCATTGTTCATTCTTTTAATTTTACCTTGAATCTTCAATCTATTTATTTCAAGAAAGTTTAAGAGGCAATGAGGTTAACGTTTGACCCGTCGCAGAATCAGTTAAGTTGGGCTCTAGTTCAAATGATTCGATAGGTTCGATTTTGGAAAAACGCTTAACTAAGTTTTCTAAAATGAGCTTCAACTCAAGTCTTGCTAATGGTGCACCTAAACAAAAATGAGGTCCATTTCCAAATGTAAGATGTTTCTTATTATTTTTTCTATGAATATTTAATTGAAATGGCTCTTCAAACATTTCCTCATCCATATTAGCCGCACTCATCCAGGCAACAACGACATCTCCCTTTTTCAACTCTACCCCTAAAATATTGTTATCCTTCTTCACCGTACGATCTCTTCGACTCATATGAAAACGATATCGTAACATCTCTTCGACCGTTCGATCAATATATTCTGGGTGGGCTTTTAATTCTGAAAATAACTCGTTGTCATCATATAAAAGGGCATAAAAGCTTGTTGAGATCATATGACTCGTTGTTTCTACCCCTGCACCTAATATAGCCATTGTCATTTCAATAATTTCAAAGTCCGTTAGTCTTTCTCCATCTACTTCCGCCCTAATGAGGTCAGAAATGATGTCATCTTGTAACTGCTGTCGCTTTTCAATGATGACTGGTTGTAAATAAGTAAAGAACTCTTTAATTGCTTGATTTTTTTGGTTATCGATTACATCCTTTTTGCTCTTATCATATGGTAGAAATAATATATCGACCCATTTCTTAAATTTAATTACATCGGGCTTCGGAATCCCTAATAAGTCTGACATTACCATTGCAGGCATAGGATTGGCTAATGCCGCTACGATATCTTCCGTCTTGCCCTTTTCTATTTGTGTAATTAAATTTTCAGCAATTTGATTAATCCGCGGTTTCCAATTTTCTAAACTTCTTGGAGTAAATGCTGATGCTAATAGGGATCTTCCTTTTCTGTTGTGTGGAGGATCCATTTTCAAGAAGTTCACTTTACTATTCATTTGCTTATCATCTTCACTAAACTTTACTGAAATCGTTGTACGGTCTCCTTCACTGGAGAAATGTTCATAGTCGCTTAAAACGGTCTTTACGGCATCATACTTAAATGCATTCCAAGTATCAGAATTCTCATTATAACTAATAGACCCACTTTCAAGCATCGATTTGTACCATTCTAACGGTTGGAATTGTTCTGATCTTGAATCAAAATGTTTAATGTCTTGTAATGAGATAATCTCTTTCATCTAACATTTCCTCCTCTTTGATCATTTGGAGATAGATTATATACTTTAATTAAAGTATATAATCTATCGTAAATTTTCTCCCTTTCATCGTCAATGCATGGAAAGTAGTAGTTTTACTATAGGGGCAAATGAACTAAAAAGAACTGTTGAATAGCTTTTACTCAACAGTTCTTTTTAGTTCATGATTATGTGATTATTATTCTATATTTCAGCACTACGTTTTAATCATATACCGATTCACAGGTCTCCCTACCCCACCATATTGTATATCTAGTACTATTACACCTTTTTTCTCTAAATAATCAAGATATCTCCGAGCTGTCACCCTTGCAATCCCAATACCGCTAGCCACTTCTCCAGCTGCTTGCGGTTGTTGTTGAACGGTTAGATAATTAATGACTTCTTTCAATGTAAATTCATTTAGCCCTTTAGGTAAATCTACCTCTACTTTCGTTACTTGTTCTGTATAAAGTAATTGATCAAGTTGCTCTTGCGACATTGTTCCTTCATTTTTTAAGCTTTCACGATACTGACGAAACTTCTCAAGTGCCTGCTTCATCCTATCGAATTTAAACGGCTTCATTATATAATCGATTGCTCCATTTTGTAGCATCATTTTAATCGTATCCTTATCTTTAGCTGCCGAGATTACGATTACTTCTGCATTAAGCTTTTGTTTCCTTAATTCGTACATAACTTTTAATCCATCTTTTTTCGGCATAAACACATCAAGCAATATTAAATCTGGTGAGAAATCTTTAGCAAGTCTAATGCCCTCTTCTCCGTTATTAGCAATGGCTTTCACATGAAACCCTTTTACCTTAGATATAAAACCTTTATTAACTTCTTGTACCATTGGATCATCTTCAATTAATAGTACTTGAATATCATTCATAAGTTAAACCTCCCCAAAGGTAATTAAAAAAGAAGTACCTTCATTTACCTTAGAAGTGACAGTTATTTGCCCTTCTCCTTTATCCACAATTTGTTTGACCAAATATAATCCGTAACCAGTCCCATTTTCTTTTCCTTCCGTGAATCCTTTTGTAAAAACTTTTTCTAAATTAGATTCTTCTATACCTATCCCATTATCTTCTACAAGGATGGAACAAATGTAGTCATCTTGTTCGATACTTATATCTATCATTTTTTCTTCCTGATCGAGTTGTTCGAAGGAGCCGAAAGCATTCTCAACCAAATTACCTAATAATAGAACAAAATCATGATGATCTAAATGAGGAGGAAAGTGATCCAAATTACTATTAGTATCAACTGTCACGATAATATCTAGTTCCTTCCCTCTCCTGATTTTGCTAATTAGGAGTCCAGCTACCGCATCGTCTTTAATTATTTCATGAAGAAATAAAGATATACTTTCTTGTTCTTCTGAAGCAGCAAATGCAAGTTGAAATGCCTTTTCTGGCTTTCCTAATTGGATAAGCCCAGCAATTGTATGCAATTTATTCATATGCTCATGATTTTGCACACGCAGTGCCTCAACAAAACTCCTTACACCAGTAAGTTCCTCTGCTAATTTTGCTACCTCCGTTCTATCTTGGAAAATAGCAACGGCGCCAATTAATTGGCCATCTTTATTAATAGGAATTCTCGTGCTCAAGATGCTTTTTCCACTCACCATAATTTGTTCATTATAAACCGGTTCATTTCTCTCAACAATTTCTGGTAAACGTGTATCTTCTAAAACGGAACGAATCGATAATCCCGTTACTTCTCCATTCACATTAAATATTTTTTTTGCTTTTTCATTAAAGATCGTAATTTTCTCATGATAATCGATCGCAATTACCCCTTCATTGATGGAATGAAAGGTTGCTGTTCTCTCTTCAAACATTCGTTTAATTTCGAACGGTTCTAAATCAAACATTTGCTTCTTAATATGATTGGCTAATATATATGAGGCAATAAACCCTACAATTAAAGTGAGGAGCACAATAAATAGGATTTCTTTAGAAAAGCCAGAGACGATTTCCTTGAATGTTGGAATTTTATTACCAACCATTACCACACCTATTTGGTTTAGTTGTTCATCTTTTAATACTGGAATAAACGCTCTTAAATATGTACCATCTTCTCCCCTTGCTTTGGAAAAATAAATATGTTCGGCAAATGCAGGATCTTCATCACTACCAGTTGACACATGACCTATCATACTTCTAACTGGGTGTGAGAAACGGACTCTATCCATATTCATTACTACAATATAATCCGTATTATTAATGACCCTTATTTCTTCAACAATGGGGTTAATAATCTTCCAGCCCTCATCTCCCTCAAGTCCATCTTTTATATCTGCAAGCTCTGCTACTGTCCTAGCCGTACTCATTGATTCGCCTCTTAAGTCCAATTCTTCTTGTTGTTGCATATTTGCGATAACAACAAGCCCGCAAATAAGCAGTAAAAAGATAACAACCCCATATGATAGCAACGTTATTTTCCAACGAATAGGTATTTCCTTCAAACAAATCTTCCTTTCATTGCCACCTACACTTGACCTTTAATCTGAAAATAATGATACTATTTAGTATGAGGTGAAGGTGATGAAAAGTAAATATAGCATCATACTATTAACCATTATTATAACGCTTGCACTTTTTTTTAGTTTTAAACAATATATTCTCACAGAAGACCTTCCTTATGATGATGAACAAGAAGGGCTCAATGATCAAATCGTTTTAACTTTTAGTCATGTTGTCTCCAATAATACGCCAAAGGGAATGGCCGCTGATAAATTTGCTGAGATTGTTGCTGAAAAATCAGACGGAAATATTAAAATTGTTGTCTTCTCTAACGGCTCTCTCTACTCTGATATAGAAGAAATACGAGCGGTTCAAGAAGGCAATGTTGATATTATTGCTCCCTCCACATCAAAACTTGGCATGTTAAACCCTGCATGGGGGCTACTCGATTTGCCGTTTATTTTCCCTTCCTATGAAGCCATTAACGAAGGGTTAGACGGGTTTATCGGACAAACACTATTATCTAGTGTAAAGGGGGATGGACTCATCGGTTTAGCTCATTGGAGTAATGGATTTAAGCAATTCACATCCAATGATGGTCCAATTATTTATCCGCAAGATATAGCTGGACAAACATTCCGAATCATGCAAAGTGATGTCCTCTCATCACAATTTCTTGAATTGAATGCAAATTCAGTGAAAGAATCTTTTAATTCTACATACGACTTGTTAGATAGTGGGAAAGTAGACGGCGAAGAGAACACTATCTCTAATATTTATTCGAAAAAGTTTTATAACTTACAAAAGTATATGACAATAAGCAATCATGGCTATCTCGGTTATGCCGTCTTAATGAATGAGAATGTTTGGAATAAGCAATCAAGTGAAACAAAACGAATCTTAACTGAGGCTATGTCTGAAGTCACGCAATGGAATCGAAAACAAGCTGCCCAGATGAATGAAAATCAACTCGAAGAAATAAGAAAAGTGAGTTCAATCCACATTCACGAACTTACCAATGAAGAAAAAAACAGTTGGAAAAAGGTCCTAGACCCAGTCTACACTCAATTTAAAAATGAAATTGGCAGTACACTGATTGACAAGGCTTTAAAGCTCAGAGATAAATACGAAAACGAAACAACTGATGAAACGGACTGAGTGAGGCAATTACCCTTGAATATTTAATCAAATTTTTGCCCGGGCTCCCTTTTTTTGACTCGTTTCCGCTTGAATCCAACCAAATTCTTTCGCGGGCTCGCTTTTTTGACTCATTTCCGCTTGCATCCAATCAAATTTTTGCCTGGGCTCGCCTTTTTGACTCGTTCCCGTTTGTATCCAACCAAATTTTTACCTGGGCTCCCTTTTTTGACTCGTTTCCGTTTGAATCCAACCAAATTTTTGCCCGGGCCCGCTTTTTTGACTCGTTTTCGCTTGAATCCAATCAAATTTCGCCGTGGACTCGCTTTTTTGACTCATTTCCGCTTGAATCCAACCAAATTTTTACCCGGGCTCCCTTTTTTGACTCGTTTCTGCTTGAATCCAATCAAATTTTTGCCCGGGCTCCCTTTTTTGACTCGTTTCCGCTTGAATCCAATCAAATTTTTGCCCGGGCTCCCTTTTTTGACTCGTTTCTGCTTGAATCCAATCAAATTTTTGCCTGGGCTCCCTTTTTTGACTCGTTTCTGCTTGAATTCAATCAAATTTTTGCCTGGGCTCCCTTTTTTGACTCGTTTCCGACTCAGTCTCTTTCCTTTCCAGTATATATAGACAAAGACGATAGTGAGACACGACAAAAAGTAACCTGAGTATTAACTTAGGTTACTTTTCTAACTCGTATTTTATAATTTATATTTGTTCCTTAAACATCCACTTTCTCTGAAGCTAACATTGTGCCATTTTCCACATAGTTTAAATGCCAAGAAAAAGCTTTCGCTAGAATATGTGGGGTTTGGCCACCTGCTGATAATGCTTCATAATAATAATCTCTAAGTTGATCCTTGTATAACGGATGCGCACAATTTTCAATGATTAGCTCAACTCGTTCACGAGGAGCCAATCCTCTTAAATCTGCGTAGCCTTGTTCTGTGACAATTACGTCAACATCATGTTCTGTATGATCAATATGTGAAGCAAAAGGTACAATACTTGAAACTTTTCCATCTTTAGCAATTGATTTTGTCACGAATATAGCTAACCTTGCATTTCTTGCAAAATCCCCTGATCCGCCAATACCATTCATCATCTTAGTTCCTTGAACATGAGTAGAATTCACATTGCCATAGATATCTAGTTCTAATGCAGTATTGATAGAGATTAATCCTAAGCGGCGAATTAATTCCGGATGATTAGTGATCTCTTGTGGTCTTAACAATAACTTATCGCGATATTGATCGAAATGTGCAAACACTTCTTGCATCTTTTCTTCTGAAAGTGTAATGGAACAGCCTGACGCAAACTTTACTTTCCCAGCATCAATTAAATCAAATACTGCATCTTGAAGTACTTCTGAATACACCTCTAAGTCTGTGAATTCAGAGTCAATCATGCCATGTAATACAGCATTTGCTACCGAACCAATGCCTGATTGTAATGGGGCAAGTTTTTCATCTAATCTCCCTGCTGCAATTTCATTGCGAAGAAAGTTGGTTAAATGTTGTGCCATAATAACTGTTTCCTCATCTGGCTGAACAATAGTTGAAGGTGAATCGCCTTGTTCAGTAAACACAATCGCTTTAATTTTCTCCGGATTCACTTTAATACCTATCTCACCAATACGATCGGCTACATTTGTAATTGGAATTGGACCACGCTCACCTTGTTTATCTGGACTATAAATATCATGTAACCCTTTTAGTGATGGTAATTGGGCCATATTAATTTCAACAATTACACTATGGGCATGTTCTGCAAAAGACAGTGAGTTACCAACTGATGTTGTAGGTACAATTGTTCCGTCATCTTCAATCGAAACCGCTTCCAAAATAGCTACATCCACATGTAATACCCCTGAACGGATAAGTTCTGCTGTGTGAGATAAATGTTGATCAACAAATAAGAAGTCCCCTTTATTAATGCCTTTTCTCATTGTTGAGTCCGCTTGAAATGGTAATCTCTTATTTAAAATACCGGCTTCTGCAAACAACTTATCAACATCCGAACCAAGAGATGCGCCTGTATACACATTGACTTTAAAATCTTCAGTTTTTGCTCTTTCTGCTAATGCGACAGGAACCGCTTTCACATCTCCCGCACGAGTAAATCCACTTAACCCCAATGTCATGCCATCTTTAATCATTTCTGCAGCCCCTTCTGCAGTCATGATATTGTTCTGAAGTGTCTGAATTTTAACTCTCCCAAGTTTATTATCCATATTCCCATCCCTCTTTCTGTAAAGAATACTTAATAACTATTTTACTAATAAATCAGAATGGGATTATTTTTTTAGTATAATTAATGAAAAATTTTGATAAAACAGCAAAATCTGCCGATAAGCCAGCAGATTTTTTCAGATAATCAGAAAATATTGAGTTAAATGTTATTCATCCATTTATGCCTTTGATTTAGAAGCCGAGCAACTTACGAAAATAACTAGAATAGGATTGACTAACAGGCACTTTTGCACCATTTCTCATTAATAATAAAAAAGTAGAATGAGAGTCAGGAAATATCTCTTGTATTTGATTAACATTCACCAAAAATGACCTGTGACAGCGAATAAAGTTTTCCTTTGGTAAAATATACTCAAACTCCTGTAGCGTATTTTTATGCGTACCAGAAGAGTAAATAGCATGAACATGTGTTTTACGATCTTTGGCTTCCAAGAAATATACTTCATTAAATGGAACAGGTACCCAACCATCACTTGTCTTTAATGTAACGACAGATTTCCCCTCTGTCAATGTTGGAAAAATAGCAGTCACACACCCTTCAATTTTTCCATTATTTTTAAATGGAACAGCCATCCCGTGATAAGGTACACCAAATACATCCCTATTAATAAACTCTGACACCTTTTGTTCAGCCTTAAGCGCTTTGTCAGCAATACTTCCTTCTTTTACAATATCCCCTGGCCGAATTTTCAAGTCAACACGTTTACTTGGACGATAGTAAATATACTCTGTTGTATTTGAAACTACAATTGACACTTCATCTGAAAATAACTCCCCAATTACATCTAGCAATGAACTCAGTGTAATTCCTTCCATCACAAAATCCCCTTTTTTGATTCGCTACTATTCTATCTTACGTGTTTTATTTTCATTTGCCTAGTTAAGAAACGTGCAAGAATACGCCTTATACCAAAGAAGGAAACATCAACTTGCTTTTCCTCTTTTAATAGGTTGATCTTCGTATTTAAGCCAGTTCACTGCTTTTTCTAATATAATTGAGATAATAACACCCATTATTAACCCATTTGCTAAAAATGGTTGAATGAGTACGGGTAATTCCGAAAAGATAGCAGGTGAAATATTCATAATACTAATACCAATTAATACAGGTGCTGCTAACCTAAATATCGTATTGGAATTAAACGTCTTTCCATTTAAACTACTGAATGCAGTACCAAATAATTGCATATAGGCAACAAACAAGACTGCGTTTCCAACTGTAACAGGCAACATTGAAAGAAATGAGCCTAAAATTGGAACAATACCAATGATCGTAAGTAAAGCACCACCGATAAAGAATGGCTTTCTTTCATAAATTCTCGTACTTTGCAAGAAACCAATCGTTGATGTAAATGGTGTATAGGGAACAAGTCCGAAACCAGATCCAATAATGGTAGAAATTGAAGTAATCAGCATTGAGCCTTTAAACTCTTTTTTTGCTGCTCTCCTTTGTAGAAGTTTTTCTGCAGCGTTAATAGAAGCAAATGTATTACTTAAGTTTAATAATACGGCAACAAAAGTGACTACGACAATTCCCATTTCAAGATTAGGAGCCCCTAACGGAAAAAGTTGGAAAGGCGCCGATGTTGTCATACCCGCCCCATCATTACCAAACAATAGGACATAACCAAGCCAGCCCCCTAAAAGGCCAATTAAGATAGAAAAATTGCTAATAAGTTGATTACCCTTCATTTTTAATGTAGCGACAATCAGCGCGAGTACTACAGAATAAAGACTTATACCTATATCAATGACGCCAGCCGAGGTCATCTTTAACATACCCTCAAAAAAGATAAACATTAATTGAAAAGTAAGCAAAAACAAATATACAGTCATTACCATCGGACTAAAGATGGCTTGCAATAATGAAAAACCACCACAAGCAATCAGCAAAATGGTCACTAGACTAGCTAAAACAATACCAGTAACAATCCCACCACCAATACGTTCTAATCCAATATTAAGCGCTTGTGCTGAAAGCCCAAGATTAAGGATAATTCCCCATAATAACCCTGAATGCCCTTCCATAATCGGGAAACGATGACCTTTCCATCCTTGTAGTATACAAGTAATACCTGTAAGTATGAGTGATGCTCTAATCATCATTGCCATCGTTTCACTAGATAGCTCAAATACATTGGCAATGGAAATCGGAATGACAACAGTATTGGCAAAAATAAAAAAGACCCATTGTACGGAAGAAACCATTGTCATTGATGAAATAAACTTTTTCAATCTGTACACCACTTTCTACGTTTTTCATTTTCACATCTACTAGTATAATTCATTTTCAAAAGGAAAGAAGCCTTTAAAAAAAGAATTATGAAAAACGAAATATTTTGAAGCCCATATACGATGAAAATGATAAAAATTGGAGCTAATCTATATGCCTATACAAATAATAACCCTCTCCAAATATGAAGAGGGGCATGTGATTTAAATAGTTTTATTAATCATTGTTATTTTGAAATGATAATGCTTTTTTTGCTAAATTTGTGATTACTACATCATCCATAGGCGGATTATGGAGCGCAGCTCGCACATCACGGTAATAACGTTGCAAAGGATTTCTTTGTTGCAAGCTTTGTGCACCAACTATTCTCATTGCCCAATCGACCACTTTATTAGCACTGTTAGAGACAAGATGTTTGATGGCTCCAAGTTCTGCTCCTAATTCTCCTCGTTTATTCGGTTCATTATCCCAACGATCCGCTATAGAATAGAGTGCTGTTCGCGCTTTTAGTAGCTCGAGTTCCATTTCCCCAATTTTACGTTGCACTTCTGGTACTTCACTGATTGGACCAGGCAGGCTATTAGGTTGATATTCAGAAGCAAAAATAATGGCATAGTTCCGAGCTGCAATAGCAACGCCAATAAAACAAGCAGCTGAATGTAGTAACCATGCATTAGGAATCGCATAAAAATGAACACCTTCTAATTCGACTAATGCTGTTTCTTCTACAATTACATTCTCTAACACGAGATCGTCACTACGCGTGCCCCGCATCCCTAGCATATTCCAATTTGATTCCACTTTTAAACCAGGGTTCTCATGAGGTACAAGGAATATACCAATTTCTCCTGAAGCTTCTATCGTTGCTGTAATAAGAGAAAAATCTAACCCTGGTGCCATCGAAGCAAAAGATTTTCTTCCATTCAAGATCCATTGTGTTCCTTTTTTCACCGCAGTAGTCGCTGGTAGTCCACCACGGGTTGGACTGCCAGTTGCTACCTCAGTTGCACAGCGGTTAATCAATTTATTATCTTTGATAACCATTTCACATAACTTGGCAAACTGTTCTTCCTTCCATTTCCGTTTAACCCTTAAATCATAGATAACACCTAAGTGCCAACCAATACATAAAGCCGTAGACGCATCACCTTGGGCAATCCTTTCTTGTATTAAGAAATATTCATATAAGGAAATCTCTTTACCACCATATTCTTTCGGAATCGTTAAACTTAAGTAATTTGATTGTTTTAATTCTTCAAAATTTTCAAAAGGGAATTCTGCATTTTCATCAATCTTTTGCGCCCTCTTACTAAATCCTTCTGCTAATATCGTAGCTTTATGAAATAATTCTTCTTGTTGATCCGTCTTAATAAATGGTCGAGCGAGTTGTTCAGCTAAATACGCTTCCTTAGATGAAGCTGTTATCGTGCTCATAGAATCCTTCCTCCCCGTCTGTTTCCATCTTCTCTTTAATACTCAATCATTAGGATAAATAGATATAGTAAAGGCTCCATCCCCTTTACTATATCTATCGTTTGAATTTATTATCTCTTATCTACATATTTAGTTAATTTATCCCCACCAATTTGAATGATTTGCACCAATACAACGAGGACAATTACTGTCGTAATCATAATGACATTATCATAGCGATAGTAACCGAAACGTATCGCTAAATCACCAATACCACCGCCGCCAATAATACCTGCCATTGCTGAATAACCAATTAAACTAATAGTCGTAATCGTTAAACCTTGAACAATTCCAGGTTTCGCTTCTGGGACAAGAATTTCCTTAATTATCATCCAAGGGGAAGCGCCTACTGCTACTGCAGATTCAATGACTCCTTTATCTATTTCTCTTAAGGATGTTTCTACCAATCTTGCAAAAAACGGAATCGCTGCTACAGATAATGAAACAGAAGCCGCTGTAGGACCAATAGTTGAACCTGCAATTAATTTTGTTAACGGCAATAGAGCTACTAACAAAATAATATAAGGAATAGAGCGGATCAAATTGACAATCCAACCGGTAACAGCATTTACAAATCTATTCTTTAAGAACAATCCTTCGTCTGTAACGAATAATAAGATACCTAGTGGAAGACCTAGTATAAGTGCCGCAACTAAAGAAATGGCGACCATATAAATTGTTTGTAATACAGCTGTATTTAGTTCAGGAAGTAACGCCTGAATGGACTCAAGCAACATGTTCAACTACCTCCAAATTCTGTGTTCTTTCTTGAATATATTGTATAGCTCTTTCTATTTCAGGTATTTCGCCAGTCAACTCCATAATAAAAATACCAAGAGGTACTTCTTGAATATATTCAATCTTGCCGTGAAGAATATTTCCTTTTACTTTGAATGTTTGGAACAGTTCAGAAACAACAGATTCTTCTGCTATTGCACCTTTAAATTGAATCTTAATGATTGTTCCCTTCCTGTTTTCAATCAATTGTTGTGGTAAGTCAAATTGAAGAACACTCTGAATGAAATCCTTTGTAAGTGGTTCAATTGGATTCGCAAATATATCATACACCGGTCCCTCTTCTATGACCTTTCCATCTTGCATAACAGCTAACCTATGACAAATCTCTTTGACTACTTCCATCTCATGAGTGATAAGTACGATGGTTAATCCTAGCTTTTTATTAATTGATTTTAATAAGTTCAGGATTGATTTTGTTGTTTTAGGGTCTAGAGCTGACGTGGCTTCATCGCAAAGTAAAACCTTTGGATCATTAGCGAGTGCTCTGGCTATTCCTACCCTTTGCTTTTGACCACCACTTAATTGTGTGGGATACTGATGAATTTTATCTGCTAAACCCACTAATTCTAATAGTTCTTTCACCCTGATATCTATTTCTTTCGGGCTTTTACCTGCCGCTTTTAAAGCAAAGGCAATATTCTCATACACTGTCTTCGAACTCGCTAAATAAAAATGCTGAAAAATCATACCTATCTTCTGCCTTGCTTTTCTTAATTCTTTACTTGTTAAAGATGTTAAATCAACGCCATCAATTTTCACTTCACCAGATGTCGGTCTCTCCAATAAATTTAGACAGCGTAATAAAGAACTTTTCCCTGCTCCACTATAGCCAATAATCCCGTATATTTCCCCTTCTTTAATAGAAAGGGATACATTGTCAACCCCTATTACTTGCTTCTTTTTGCTTTTATAAATTTTCACTAAATGATTGACTTCAATCATTTACCTCACCCTCCCTAAATCCTCTACAACATAAAATGAGCCTCTTTCACTTTGAAAGAGGCTCAACAAATGATTGTTATTAAACCTTATCTTTCAGAATGAAATCATTCTGCAGGATTTAGCACCTTCCCTTTAAAAGGAGGTTGCCGGACATCTTCGGGCCTGGTCCCTCAGTCTCTCTCGATAAGAATCATATTAAATTTAATGTGTTGCTTTGATAAAGGAAATTTTATCGGGTATTGAATTAATTGTCAATAGTATTTTGATTATTTATGCATTTACTTATCTTCCTCTTCGTTTAAACAAGAAGATAAAAAAAATTGTTCCTAATAAAGCTGTGATTAGACCCACATACAAGATGATTGCTGACGTTTTGAACTTTACTGTACTAGGTTGCTCTTCTTGTCCACGTCCCTCACCACCAGGCATACCTTCAAACCCTTCTGGTGTCTCAAAATCTCCTTCCTGCGGAAAGTCTCCATTGCCTTGCGGACGTTCAGGCATTTCACCATCAATGTTTCCTTCATTACCGTTTGGCGGTTGGAATACTTCTCCTCTTTCTTGACCTTCCTGGTCATCACCACCTGCTCGGCTAGGGAACATGTTATTGACTTCAGAAGCTTGTGATTCTACTTCTAATTCACCTGAAAGCTGAGCAAGTATCGATTCTGATCTCGCCTCAGCAAATGCTGGTAAACTCTCATCACCTTGCACTGCTTGTAGAAATTCTTCTGTTGTATAAAACTTGGTAGGATCCTGTTCTACATAAGGAAGAATCAATGTACTAATTTGTGTAGTTGTATTTTGGTAAGACTCTTTTGTCATATATTCTTCTGCAATCTTTTCAAGGTATGCTTCATATTGCTTTTTAAATTCATCATTTGCCAATAAAGCATTAAGTAAAGGCCTCTCATCTAAAGAAGTACCAGCTACAGGTTCTGAAATACTGAAATTAATCGTATCTTCACTCATTAAATTACTATTTCCCATGCCACCATCGAAGTTCCCCATTTCAGCTTGGTGAACTTGACCTTGTTCATCCTCACCTTGCCCACCTTCTCCTGGTGCTAGACCTTGTTGTTCCTGATTTTGATTTTTGTTTTGGTTTTCTTCAGCGATTGAAGAATCTCCGTTCATGCGTCCTCCGCCACCCATACCTACTCCAAAGCCGCCAAATGCCATATTATAGTCCCACGGAATGATTGAGAACTTACCATCATTTTCATATAAATAATAGTTGTGCTTCATTTGCCCTTGGTAACTATCCATGCTAACGACAGCCGTATTTACTGCAAAATATCGTAATACTTGATCCACATCTAAAGTTTTTTCTAAATTGCCACCATTATTGATACTATCTAACATATCTATTAACGCTTGTTCATCTTGCTCCTCTGATTTCAAGTTTAAACCTGAGTAATCATCAATATCATCACTTACCCATTTCAAGTCACTATTTGTACCATCTGGCTTGTACAATGATCCATATGGATTTTCAAAATATCTTCCAAGCATCACTTCGTCTACTTGTTCAACACCTAAATATAATCCCCATTCCTGACCATTAATGGTCACATACATATAAGAATAAGCAGGTGTGGGTAATCCCATATTCTCCATTAATTGATACGATAAATATTCTCGCATTTGCGTAGCATCACTAAATTGGTTATTTAGATTCAACTTTTTCAATCCATATAAAGTTTGATCGGTATAGTAATCAAAGTCTATTTTGAAGCTATAACGATCAGAATCTTCCATTCTAGCAACGGAAGAAAGGGAAGAATTCCCCTTTGTCCGAACAGCTACTTGGTTCAATTTAGTTCCATTTATCGTCACATTTGCCATCTTATATTCTTCTTCCGTCGGATTCTCTAGTATATCTTCCCAATCATCTTCTGCTAGGGTTAACTCAACTTGAGTCACTTTATTTTTATTGAATACTTTTGAAACATAAGAGTGATCAACTACTTCCCCTTTTGGAAGTAAATGAGGTAGAAAGAATAGAATACCAACAAATAAAACAGCCAACATTAGAAAAACGAGAACGACATATTTGCGTTTAATCATATTCCTTTCTCCTGTTCATTTACGCTGTAAAATTACCGTCATAGCTTAACATTACAGCCGACTCTACCCCGCTAAGGTTCGTTACATTATTCACCACTTGAGATTGCTCTTTTTTCATTCTTACTTCATAAGTAATTTCTACTTGATTACCATTCATGATAGATTTGGATTTCATCATATGTTTATTAGTGACCTTTGATAATAGCGATTCTAGTTGAGATTCCACATCTTCACCCCCATATTTTACAATGAGTAAGTAAGGGTTCTGAATCGTAATTTTGTTAACGAACAATACAAGTACGAGACCGATCATTAAACTGCCAATAATCACTAATGGAATAAAGCCTGCTCCGCAAAGAATACCGGCAACAATCGCCCAAAAAAGATAAACAAGATCCATAGGGTCTTTAATTGGTGTACGAAAACGAACAATGGATAAAGCACCAACCATACCTAGTGATAACAGGACATTCGAGGAAATTCCCATAATAATTAATGCTGTAGCCATGGTCATTATAATGAGGGATATATTAAAAGTATGTGAATAAATCACACCAGAAAATGTCTTCTTATATACTGCATAAATAAAAAGTCCAATTGCAAAAGCCATGAATAAACCTATTAGGGAATCTATAATTGAAAAACTCTCTGTCTTTTCTAAAAAGCTTGATTTAAATACATCTGAAAAATTCACACTTTCCATTTTGCTTTTCTCCTATTCTCTCTATAATCCATACATTCTACTTAATTGATATTTAGAATACGTGCCCTTCCTGCGATCTAGCATTTGCAGAAGCATTTTAATGACATCGGGAATGTATTCATCATACTTTACTTCAAGTATCATCAATTGATGATCAAGGGATGGTACCATAGGCATTGTCGTATTTAAAAAGTCGGGATTCCTTAAGCTTGTACGAATATTGCTATCAAAAGTGAGACGTACATTACCATATGGGTAGATATAAACATCCCTCTCATAATCGACAACCGTTACTGGCTTCAATTGATAACGAATCATGTTATGGAAAAGCTCCCTCATTAATGGTCTGGAATCATTCTCCATCCATAAAATGTCGCTAGCTCTAATAAGCTCATATTCCTCAGCTGTCATCCGACATTTTTCTTTATAGGTCAGATTATTCTTCTTACTTTTCTTTTCTAGATTAATTGTGTCAAAATCATTATTATATGTGCGAACCCTATATTTTGCCCGGTTCATATAGCCTTCTTTTTTTTCTATTAGTGCTTTGTTTTCAAAGTTATCAAAGTATACGCTACGAACATTATATCCCCCTCTCCCATTTGAATGGGGGTCCGCATTCATAAAGGAACTTAAGCGTTTTTTAAGTATAACCCCATCCATTTTTGAGATTTCATGTTTGAGCTCTTTCCTTCCTTTCAAAATCGTTCACCTCCTTTAAATATACGTTTTAATCTCGTATTCTTCGTATTTCTCATTTAGCCATTCCGTATATTCAGTAGAAAGCTTAGACTCTATTAACATCTCTTTTATTTCTTCTTTCGCATCTTCGTAATTGGCTTCTTTCGCTTCTTTATGATCTGTTACTTTAATAATGTGATAACCATAATCTGTTTTAACTGGATCACTCACTTCGTCCACTTCCATAGAAAAAGCCACTTCTTCAAATGCTTCTACCATTTCACCTTCACCAAAATACCCCAATTCACCGCCATTATCTTTATTTGAATCATCGGTTGAATAAGAAGCTGCTAATTCTGAGAAATCGTCACCATCATCGAGTTTTTGTTTTACTTCTTTGGCAGTATCCTCATCTTCTACTAGGATATGACTTGCTTCTATCTCTTCTGCCTGAGAAAAACTTTCTTTATTTTCTTCAAAGTATGTTTCCATCTCATCATCAGTAATTTCTATTCCTGGTGTGATCAATTTCTTTGAACCTAAGTAGATTTCGATATTATGTTCTATAGAGTCATAGGATACCCCGTTTTCATCTAACACTTCTTTAAATGCCTCTTCTCCCCCATATTGCTCCATATAGGCATCCATTTCTTCAGCCACTTCTTCTTCAGTTACAGTTACCTTCTCCTTATCCATTTCTTGAAGAACAATTTGATCAGATATTAATGTATCTAGAACAGAAGTGCCATATTGAGACATTAACGCTTCATTCAAATCATCTTTGCTTATATTTTCTCCATTGACTGTCGCTGCTTTTGAATGGCTATTGTATAAAACAACAGCAACTATGACAGCAGCAACAAACATACAACCAGTGGCAATCAATAATTTATTCTTTTTCAACTTGCTTTTCCCCATTTCCTTGTAACGTTACTTCTACTGTTTTCTTTTCACCATCACGATAAAAGTATATTTTAACCTTATCGCCAATTGAAAAGTCTTTATAAAGAGATTCTCTTAAGTCATTAGCGGCTGTAATAGTTTGATCACCAATTGAAACTAAAATATCCTCAGCTTGCAACCCCGCCGTTTCTGCTGTCGAACCTTCCTCAACTTGGGTAATAATGGCACCTTCTTCTACATTTTTTGGTAATTGTTCTTGATAAAACTGCGGTACTTGATTTAAGTCCATCAAACCAACACCTAGATAAGGTCGAATGATTTTACCATCCTTCATTAACTGATCAATAATGTTCTCGACATCGTTACTTGGAATGGCAAAGCCTAACCCTTCTACGCCACTATCAGCTATTTTCAAACTATTAATACCAACCAAATTCCCATTTGAGTCAATAAGTGCTCCACCACTATTTCCAGGATTTATTGCTGCATCTGTTTGTATGACATTTAAATCCCATTCTCCGGCTGAGGTAGAGACTTCAATCGATCGATCCACTGCACTTACAATTCCTTGAGTTACTGTTCTGGATAAATCTAAGCCTAGTGGATTGCCTATTGCTAACACTTGATCTCCTGCACGAAGGTTTGAAGAATCAGTAAAAGAAAGGACTTCAGCGTCTACTTTTTCATTCACTTTTAACACGGCAATATCTGTTAATGAATCTGTTCCAACAAGTTCAGCTTGAAGCTTTTCACCATTATGCAGAGAAACCTGAATATTAGACGCTCCTTCAATGACGTGATTGTTTGTCACAATATACGTTTCATTGTCTGTTTGCTTGAAAATAACACCAGAGCCAGTACCACTTTCAACTGCTTCCCCACTTTGGGTGTTGCCTGTAGAATGACTAAAAGGGTTTGCTTGCTGCTCTTGCATGTTGACAACGCCTACGATTGCTTTAGAGGCTTTTTCTACTATATCTGCAATCGACCCATCACTCGTAGTTGATACCGTTTCAGCATTAACTTTGGAAACATTAGTTTCTGCTTGCTCCTGTACAACCTCCGTAGACTGTTTTGCTTCATTTGGAAAATAATTGATTGCTCCTAAAGTTAGGGCTGAGCCCATTACTCCACTTGCTACTGTCATTGTTACACTTTTAAACCAAGTATTTTTTCGCTTCGATTGATACTCGCGATTATCTTCAAAATGATTGAATTCATTCATTAAAAATCCCTTCTTTCATTTGATTTTGCTTGCCTTGTTTTATAATTTAATCAGTGAATGTGTCAGGCATATGTCAAAATAATTTTTTATGTAAAAAAAGAAATAAAAACCTCCGAATATTATTCGGAGGGAGATGGGTTTAAATTATTTTGCATAAAGTTTTGTACATTTTCGATTTCTTCTACTGTAGCGAGTTGCGTTTCATACCATCCCTTCTTTTCCATTAATTGAAAGATTTCCTTTTGGGCTTCTGCACTTGTTTTTAAGCACCCTTCATAAATATCTCTCAATTCATCATGAGTTGTTTCCATTAATGTGTGGCTAATAGCGGGAACTCTTCCTTTTGCTAATTCTAAACATAATTGCAACATTTCTCGTTCTGTTAATCCACGACCATTGATATTATTCGGCAATGAAACCACCTCCAATAAAATTAATGTAATTTCCTCGCTCGGTTGAAATAGGTTGATAATTCTGCAATCCTTAGCTGATGTTCCTCTGCTAATTTTTCCAATGACATCCTTACTTCTTCGTCCTCACAAAGAGAAGCACACCAGTTAAACGTCTTCGCTGTTATTTCCTCCGCCCGAATTTCATCTTCAATTGCCGACAATTCTTTCGTCGTTAACTGATACATTACGCCACCTCCCATACTCCTTTTTGTTAGTATGAAACATAAATGTATGTTTATTCCATAAGACGGTTATTTCTTTTATCTCTGCGGTTGGTTCCACCTTGGGTTAATTCTCGTTTTCTGTTTGTTAACGTACTCTCTAACACCTTTTGCGAAGCGTTCATTTGCGCTTTTCCTTCTGAATGACTTGCAAACAGCTTTTGCGAAGCGTTCATTTCTGTTTTTCCTTTTGAATGACTTGCAAATACCTTTTGCGAAGCTTTCGTTTCTGCTTTTCCTTTTGAATGACTTGCAAACAGCTTTTGCGAAGCTTTCATTTCCGCTTTTCCTTTCGAATGACTTGCAAATACCTTTTGCGAAGCTTTCGTTTCTGTTTTTCCTTCTGAATGACTTGCAAATAGCTTTTGCGAAGCGTTCATTTCTGTTTTTCCTTTTGAATGACTTGCTAATACCTTTTGCGAGGCGTTCATTTCCGCTTTTCCTTTTGAATGACTTGCAAATACATTTTGCGAAGCGTTCATTTCCGCTTTTCCTTTTGAATGACTTGCTAATACCTTTTGCGAAGCTTTCGTTTCTGTTTTTCCTTTTGAATGACTTACAAACAGCTTTTACGAAGCGTTCATTTCTGTTTTTCCTTTTGAATGACTTGCAAACAGCTTTTGCGAAGCTTTCGTTTCTGTTTTTCCTTCTGAATGACTTGCAAACAGCTTTTGCGAAGCGTTCATTTCTGTTTTTCCTTTTGAATGACTTGCAAACAGCTTTTGCGAAGCGTTCATTTCCGATTTTCCTTCTGAATGACTTGCTAATACCTTTTGCGAGGCGTTCATTTCCGCTTTTCCTTTTGAATGACTTGCTAATACCTTTTGCGAGGCGTTCATTTCCGATTTTCCTTTTGAATGACTTGCAAACAGCTTTTGCGAAGCGTTCGATTCTGCTTTTCCATCTGAATGACTTGCTAACGTATTATCCTCGGCTTTCAGTTCTATCTCGTTTTGACATAATACTTTTCCAAAGCACACAGCTCAATCGCCGAGTATCCAAGAACGAAAAAACCCGCAAACTTTTAGGTATAATCTGAAATTGCGGGTTAAATGTGAATAGATATCTTATAAAAGTAGGGAACGACATATTTTCATATCGTTGCTATAATAAAATCTTCTCCACCTTGTAGCATCAATTGATCTTTCCGTTCACGAAAATACTTCTCTTTTAAATCAATAGATGATAGATGAGTCACATCTTTTAGGCCTGCCTCTTCAGCTAGTGCTAGCATTTCTGAAGGGGTGAAAAAACTGATAAATGGCGTTCCACCTGCTTTTGCTCCTTTTTCTGCTTCATCCACCTCTTTCCGTTCATCCTGTTTTTTTATGTTTTCAAATGGGAGTAGGAAAGTCAGCGCCAACCTTGAGCCCTTTGCTAACTTACTAAACATTTTCAATGTATCCATAATGGCATCTATAGTTAAATATTGAGTAACCCCTGTTGAAACAACAACGGCAGGCTTCGTAACATCAAAACCATTCTTCTTTAATTGATCTAACCACCCTTGTTTCTCTTCAAAATTTACCGGTACAAATTTTAAACAATCAGGAATGTGGTACCCTGTTTCTTCCAGTCTTTTTTTCTTCCATAACTGTGTATCAACTTGATCGATTTCATAAATGGTCATCTGAGGACATAACTCTTGATGCCTTTGTGCAAAAGTGTCAAGCCCCGCACCAAGAATCACATATTGATCTACCCCTTTTTCAAATTGTTCAACAACTAAATCATCAACAAAACGAGAGCGAGCGACAATTGATGCTCTAAAAGCACTTGTATTTGCTACATCCATATCAGGACGTTTCTGCCAATCAACATTTGGAGAGATAAGTTTTAAACCGATATTATCATGAAAAATATAAGGTTTTTCATCAACAATTAAATGTAATGCTCGCCATAAAGACACTCTTACAGCTGTATGATCAGGTTCTTTCACTTTGGTCAATCCTTCCTAAAACTGTGCTTTTGATAAGGTAATTCGATCATAAATTCAGTACCACACTCAGATGTCTTAACTAAAATTAAATCACCATTCATTGATTGTGCTATCAGTTTACTAAATGGTAAGCCAAGACCTAACCCTCTTACACGAAGCTTCTTTTCTTGTCCACGAAAGAAACGCTCAAAAATGTATGGTACTTCTTCGTCAGGTATTCCCTTTCCACTATCATTAACTTTTATAGAGATATTCTTCGGTCCCGTATCTATTTTAACCTCGATTTTCCCTTTTCCATCCATTGCCTGGAAGGCATTATTAAGTAAATTAATTAGAATTTGTTGTAATCTTATCTGATCAATATGCACAAATAAAGGCGTGCTCGCTTGGTACACAACAAGTTGAAAATCCTCACTTACTTCATGCGTGATTTCCCATTGATAGACTGATTCTTTAATTAATTGATTAATTTCATATTCTTGTAGTTGAACTGGCATCACATTCGTGGCATAAGTGTTAAAGGCTAATAGATCTTCCACCATTTTTTTCATTTTTTCTGTTTCTAATATGGACAGTTTGATAAACTCTTTTGCCTCTTCACCTTCCACCACTCCTTCATGAACAGCCTGCAATAACCCGTCAATTGACGTTACCGGCGTTTTTAATTCATGAGTCACACCTGCTAACAGCTCCGTACGTAATGTTTCTAATTTCTCTAACCGTTTAGACATTTCTTTAAAAGAATGTACAAGCTCATATAATTCCTGTTCTTGGTATGAATCCTTTAAATCAATTTGATAATTCCCCGCTTGAATTTCCCTAGCTGCCTCTGCTACTTCTTGGATAGGTTTAGACAATCTCTTCGACAAGAAGTAAATCGCTGCCCAGCCAATTAATGCCAAACCAATAATCATCATAGCTAATAATCGATATTCTTGGTTTACTTCTGCTAGATTTGCTTTCGATTCTAGCATAACTACCCAGCCTACAGGCGCATCTTGATAAGTAATCGGTACTTTTACAACATAAAAAGCTTCTTTCGTTGCATCATTATTTAATTCTTGAACAGTTTTATCCTCATTTAAAAGAACTTCGGAAAATTGTAACATTCGATCTTGAGGCCGATTGGTTGTTAAAGTATTTCCATACGTATCAACAATTGAAATAAGTGGATCACTTTCCAAATCCATAAAACGTCCTCTATCATTCAAATACCCTGGGACATCTCCTTTTGGAATTGGCTTTCCTTCACTCATTTCTACAAAACGGTCAGCAATTTCTTCCGCCATTAACTCCATAATATTGAGGCGGTTTTCAACTGTGGTATGCCTAATCCATAATACAGAAAAAAAGGCGATAATTAGAAGTCCGACACAAAGTGCAAGTAAATAGCGAGTCGTCCAATATCGAAGTAGAGATTCTCTAGGTTTACTTTGTTGATTAGACACTTAATTGATACCCCAATCCACGTAAAGTCTTGATTTCACCTTCTTCTGAAGACCATGAATGCAATGCTTTTCTAATTCGTTTAATCGCTAAGTCTACCGCTCGATCGCTTCCCTCATATTCCCAACCCCAAACATGTTCAATTAATTGTTCCCTAGTAAATGTTTGATTCGGATGCTCTGCTAAAAAAATGAGCAAAGCAAGATCTCTAGGCGTTAACTCAATGACCACACTATTTAATGTAATTTTATGAGACTTAATATCAATTATCAGACCACCGTACTTCTTGATTTTTTCATCACTTTTACCAGTCCTTCTTAAGACCGCTTGCACTCTAGCTACAACTTCTTCTGCATTAAATGGTTTAGCGATATAATCATCTGCTCCTTCATTTAATCCATTTAATCGATATTGAACGTCCGCTAGAGCGGTTAACATAATAACAGGCGTTTTCATTTGCGCTCTGATTTCCTTTAAAATTGACCATCCATCCCGATCTGGCAACATAACATCCAATAAAACAAGTGATGGATGATATTCATTTAATTTTTGGATTGCTTCAGTTCCATTAAATGCTTGGACAGTTTGAAAGTTTGCCTTTTGTAAATAAACTTTTAATACTTGGCTAATTGGTAATTCATCTTCCACTATTAAAACAGTTCTCATTTCACTCACCATAATCTCCTGACGTATGTTTTACTATTCATTATCGTTCTGCTTCATGTCAAGTAGATGTCAACTTAAAAGAAAGAATGACAAACGCATTTCTTTGTTATCTTAACATTATTTGTTATGATCAGATTAACTTAAAAGAAGGAGTGAAGTAAATGAAGTCGAAACAACAATTAGGTAAATCTGGACTTTTTGTTAATCCTATTGGTCTTGGAACAAATGCAGTGGGTGGACATAATTTATACTCCAACCTTGATGAAGCACAAGGAAAAAAACTGGTTCATGAAGCATTGAATAATGGCGTGAACCTTCTTGACACAGCCTTTATTTACGGGCCTGAGCGGTCAGAGGAACTCATTGGGGAGGTTTTACAAGAAAGAGGCAAACGTGAAGAAGCAGTCATTGCGACCAAGGGCGCTCATAAATTCGTTAAAGAAGATGTGGTGATGGATAACAGTCCCAGTTTCTTAAAACAATCTGTAGACGATAGCTTACGTAGACTCCAAACTGACTATATTGACCTTTATTACATTCATTTTCCTGATGAATCAACACCAAAAGACGAAGCAGTTGGAGCGTTGAAAGAACTGAAAGACGCGGGAAAAATAAGAGCTATTGGCGTATCTAATTTTTCTATTGATCAATTAAAAGAAGCCAATAAAGATGGTTATGTAGATGTATACCAAGGGGAATACAATTTATTACAGAGAAACGCTGAGGCAGACTTACTTCCTTATACAAAAGAAAACAATATTTCATTCATACCTTATTTTCCACTAGCATCTGGCTTATTAGCAGGGAAATACGATAAAAATACAACATTCAGTGACTTGCGTGCTAACTCCCCACATTTTCAAAAAGAGGTTTTTGAAGATAACTTAGCAAAAGTAGATGAATTACGAGGTATTGCCCAAGCGAAAAATGTGGAAGTCGCCCATATAGTTTTAGCCTGGTATTTAACAAAAGACAGCATCGACGCCATTATCCCAGGGGCTAAAAGAGCCGAGCAAGTGTTGAATAATTTAAAAACATTAGAAGTGCAACTTTCCGGAGAAGAAATAGAGCAAATCTCTACCATCTTTAAATAAGACAAGCCGGTTCAAAAAATAGTCAGAACAATACCAAATACACGAACAAATTCAAAAAAATGGATTTGTTCGTGTAAAATACATATTTTAAACTATGCTAAATCCCATATATCTTTTCTCCTCATTCCTTTGCTTTAACGACAATCACCTTCGTATATTGTGTGGTTTTACAGTCAGATAAATCTTTATCATCGATAATTTCTAAATCTAGTGCAGACTGAATTCTCTTCTCATCTGGTATTTTTTGAATAAGTTGATGCTGATTAATAGATTCTAATTTGTTTACCGTCTTCTCTCTATCGTACTGCTCTTTCACCCTAATTTGACGCTGTAATTTATATTGGGAGAGGATGAGTTCACCTTTTTCGTTTCTCCCTACCGCTTGATCAAAGTATTCATTGAATACTTTTTTCATAGCACCTAACTCTTCATCAATTTGTTTTTTTAATCTGCTGAGCTCCGCATAGCGTACAAGTACTTCATTGGTAATCACCCTATTCGTATTCATGCTGTCCCCTCTTTCATTCGTTGTTATTTCATTGTATTGACCAACCTCAACTGTTATGACAAAAAGAGAACATCACAACTAAAGCCCATATAAAAAAACGCCTTTCAAAAGAAAAGGCGCTCTTACATTACTTTTTATCTTTTTTATCAAGTGTTAAGAGAATCCACATAATGGTTCCGGACAAAACACCTGCACCAGCTGAAATCAACGTTCGATCACGTAATACTAATTCTGCTGAATCAGCTTCCAGCATATTAAACGCTATTATCGCAACTACAATAGCAACAATAATAATTGTTGGGAATTTCTTCAAACGTCATACTTCCTTTCAATGAACATTACTAATTCTAGTATAACTTATAAATGATCAATAAATAAACGAATGACATCTGCTCCGCCAATAAAAGTTCCTAATGAGCTACCGAGATTGGATAGCACAATAATGAGGAGAATCCTAGTTACTTTATTATTCCAAAACCCTTTCAATGTAAATACATCTTCCGAGAGGTTTTCGAAATCGCGTACGTTCGGACGCTTAATGAATGCTTGGACAAATCCGGCGATCCAACCTACAGCCAACAACGGACTTAAAGATGTAAATGGCGCAGCAATAAATGCTGATAATATTGTAAGAGGATGTCCAAATGCAATAGCAGCCCCTAGAGCAGCGAGCCCTCCATTCCAAAGGGCCCAACTAATTGTTTGTTGTACTCCAGCCGATGGATTCATGAGAAAAGTAAGAACAATAAGGACTAAAATTGCTACTGGAATCATCCAGCCAATTACTTTTGGCGCTTTTGATTTTGGTGGTACTTCCGTTAATTTCTTGAGATCATGTTTTTTCTCAAATTCCCTTTTAATACCTGGAACATGAGCTGCTCCTAATACAGCAACAACCTTTTCACCGGGCGCATTCTTTATTTTTTCTGCCAAATATTGATCGCGTTCATCAATTAAAGGTACTTTTAATTGTGGAAATACCTCAGTAAAATCATTTAAAATGGAATCAATTGAGTCTTGATTTTTCATTTTTTCTAGTTCTTCTTCAGTTATCGTTTCATTGCTAAATATACCGGCAAATACTTGTGAAAGTAACATTGCTTTTCCCTTAAAACCCAGTCCTCTCCAGATACGAGAAAACGTAATTTGGATATTTCTATCAGCTAACACAAGCTTTGCTCCGGTTTCCTTAGCAGATTCAATGCCTTGAATCATCTCTTGTCCTGCTTTAATTCCGAATTGTTTAGCCATACGATTTTGAAAAGAGGAGATAGCAAGATTCATTAATAAAAGTGTTGCTTTCTTTTCTTTAATCACCTTAAAAATATCCATGTCTTTCCATTTATTTCCTTCTATAATAGACTCATATCTACCTTTATCTAATTCAATACATACGGAGTCAGGCTGCTCTCTTTCAATCACTTCTTTTACTTGCTCCGCACTATTTTTGGATATATGTGCTGTACCAATAAGGATATATTCTTTTTCATACATATGTATTCTCGTGATATTTTCTTCTGACATGCAACGATCTTCCCCTTCATCTAACCTAACCGTACTTTTTATACATATAACCATACTAAACTAGAAAATGCAAAATGAAAATTGATTTCTCTTATTTCTTTGAAAAAACACTCCTCCATGTTATTCCCTTATTCCTTTTAGTTATAAATATTGTATTTCACACAAATTAGATAAAACATATGAATAGTATCCCTATTAATTGGTGGGTGTTATGTATCATCTTGAAAAATAATCAACTCAGATAAGTATGTATTGTTTTAAGCATAATTAATTTTAACGAAATTAAAAAACGCGATCAAATGAGATCGCGTTTGCTTAATCCTAATTAATACTCATAGAGTGCGTCATTCTTTTTTAAAGTCAATTGTACTTCGAACTGTATCGATTGGTCTGACTAGGCCTTCAATTTGTTCTCTTTTAGATTCGAAGAATGGTGGCAGTGACAACGATTCACCTAGTGTCTCATATGGTTCATCTCCCATAAACCCCGGACCGTCTGTTGCCAGCTCAAATAGAATTTGCGGTGCAACTCTTGTATACAAAGAGCCGAAGAAGAAACGGTCAATAAAACCTGATGATTGGTAGCCAAATTGCGCCATTCTCCCAGTCCAATGATCAATAGCTTCCCTATCTTCCACTCTAAAAGCAGCATGATGGACGGTACCGTATCCTTGGCGTGCCATCGGTAAAACGGTATTATACTCAACAATTACTTGTGCACCATTACCACCTTCGCCAACTTCAAATAAGTACAAGTCACCTTCTTGGGCAATTTCTCTAAACTCTAATACTTTCATCAGCATTTCTTTAAAATAATCAATATTAGATACACGTACAAAGACCGGACCAAGGCCAGTAATCGCATACTCTAAAGGAATAGGACCATTTTGCCACGGTGTCCCAGCTTCGACACCTTTATTATTTTCATCGGAAATAAGCTGATACTGCTGATCATCAAAATCAACAAACGGCAAAACTCTTTTGCCAAATTGCTCTTGTATACCGCTATGGGCAACATTTAACCGGTCAAACCTTTTCACCCAATAAGCCAATGCCTGATCACTAGGTACACGGAAAGATGTTTGAAAAATTTCATTTGTACCATGAACACCTTTGGGTATATTAGGGAAATCGAAGAAAGTCATATCTGTTCCAGGACTTCCCGTATCATCTGCGAAAAACAAATGATATGTTTGAATATCATCTTGATTGACAGTCTTTTTCACTAATCTCATACCTAAAGTATAGGTGAAAAATTGATAATTCTTTTCTGCACTACTAGTAATCGCAGTTACATGATGAACGCCTTTTATACCGTACATCGAATCATTCCCTTCTAGAATTAATATCTACATAATAATTTAAAAGTATTTATATATCTTGAATTAAAATATCTTTAACTTGAGATAAAATTATCACGAATTCGATTTTCTGTCAACTTATTATGATTGCTCTATCCCATTTTACAGAAAAAAACTTTTATGACAAAAACGATAAAAATAGTAATATAAATGTAACCAGTTTAATAAAGGATTTTTGCTAACATTGTATAATAATTAACTATTAAAAAAAATAAGTGGAATCCACAACCATTAATAGGAGGTAGTCATTTTGAAAAGCACAGGCATTGTTCGTAAAGTTGATGAATTAGGGAGAATAGTCATTCCAAAGGAACTAAGAAATACTTTAGAAATTTATGAGAAGGATCCACTTGAAATATTCGTTGAAAATGATCGAATTATATTACAAAAGTATAATGCCAGTAAAGCTTGTCAAATAACTGGTGAAATCGAGAACGATAATTTAGTGCTAGCCGACGGGAAAATTGTACTTAGTAGAAAAGCAGCAGAATCACTCATAACAGAAATTAGAAACAAACAATCACTGTTACATTTTAAATAGGCGATTAAGAAACTAGGCTCTTCAAGTATAGAATGAGAGCCTTGTTTTTTTATGGTTGCTTTAATAATTGTTTAACTGGTTCTATATACTTTTGATAATTCTCGATTAATCCACTTGGAAGCTGTTCAATAGGAAAGAATTGTGCAGACAAGGTTTCCTCACTATTTGTAGTTAATTTCCCACTATAGTCATTTGTCATATAAACCGCAGTAATGGCATAAAACTGATCACCGTTTTTTGTACGTACAAAGAATTCCTTACCTGAAAACAACTGAACAAACGAAAGATTCTCGACTACAAGCCCCGTTTCCTCTCTAACTTCTCTTTTCGCTACTTCCTCCATACTTTCACCTAAGTCCATTAATCCTCCGGGTAAGCCCCAAAGAGACTCCGGCCTTTGTTGTAGCAAAATCTCATTTCGGTCATTCACGATAACAACAACAGCTCCAGGTAAAAGTAATGGCTCCTTACCTACATACTCTCTTATCTTTTTATAGTATTCCATTTCGTCTTGCTTCCCCTCTCCCAATCTTAATAAGAAAATTGATAATCGTACTCTCCTGTTTTCGTAATAGTAATATCGATATTTATATTCGCAATAGAATTTTCTGTTAGTGTAAACCTTCCTTTGTAATCATGCTTCCAACGGTCATAATCTTTTCTATACACAAGTTCTTCAAGATTATATATATCTGCTTTTATGTTTAAAGCATTCTCATAGGTCTCTCTAATTTCCTTCTCCATTTTTTCGATAATTTTTTCCTTCAGAATGGGTAACGAAATTTCTTTATAAACCTCAATGATTCCTCCATTTGCATTAATATCGATATCAAATTTATCTTTGTCTAATTCATTTATTTTCAAATGTGGGTCTAATTGGGTAATAATGAGATTTACTTCATCATTATTTTCCAATTTGATTCTTAACGGAGACCTTTTTGTGGTCTTTGTTACCCAACGTAAGCCTCTGAATTGACTTATTGGTAAGCCCCCTAAATATTTCTTTTCCTTTAAAAGGAAGACTCCAGAGCTTTTAGCTGAATCATTTGTTGCTCCCTTAGTTCTCCAAACATCCTCTTTTACTGATATCATCGGTAGTTTTGTGGTGGTAGCTTTCTCAGTAAAGTCTGAATAGAACCGATGCATTCTGATAGGTGAAATGATAGAGTGTACATGATAAGCTTCCTCTGGATTAAAAAGTGTTGTTTGAACCGCGGAGCTAAAGAGACTTGTTACTAGTAGGATATCCTCAATCGAATCTTTCGTGCCATACATCCAGTTAGTTTCCCGTATCTGTTGAAAACGAGCCAAACTGTCACTTATTTGATCAATCCCATGTTGCAGTAATCGTTCATGAAAAATAATGATTCCTATATGTGCCCAGTATACTATTTGATTGGATTTATCGTAAATCATATTTATAGCAGCTTCCATTGATTTTCCTTGCCCTTTAGCAACCCAGACTTTCGACGGCACTGTTGCTGCTTGATCCGACTTTGCTACACCTGCAAAAGACACTACCAGTGCGTACAATATATAATCCTCTTTTTCCTTATCATAATCAATGCCAATGGCGGTTATATATTGCATTTCCACAATGTCCTTTTCATCCCAACAACCACTTAATAGAAGAGCACATACGATAATAGGTATAAGGATTTTTTTCATTTTAGCCTACCCTTCGTGTCATCCTTAGGTCGCATAGTACTTGACCTTTTTTTTCGTAAAAGATATGGTTTTTCTAAAATACTTGCAAATGTATCTTTAAATGACAAAGGAGAAAGTGGAGCTAAATAAGGCAAACCAAACATCTCTAGTCTAGATAAATATAATATCACTGAAAAAATACTGATAAAAAACCCAAATAAACCGAGCACCGCTGAGAAAAGCAAGATAAAGAAACGTACAAGGCTTAAGGAGGCACCGAGTGACTGGTTAACAAGGGTATATGCAGCAACAGAAGTGACACCAGCAATAACAAGCATGGTGGGAGCTGTTAAACCACCCCTTATTGCTGCATCACCAATGATTAGCCCCCCTACGACCGTTAATGTTTGTCCGATTGCTCTTGGAAGGGTATTACCTGCTTCCTTAAATAACTCAAATAAAGCTAAGACTAAAAATGCCTCTAACGGTGTTGATAATGGTAATCCCATTCGCGAAACTGTGATAGTCGCCAAAAATGGGAAAGGCAATTGATCCATATGAAAGGAAATCATAGCAACATAAAATCCTGGCAAAATACTTGATATGACAAGACCAGTTAACCTAAAAAACATTTGCATATTCGTATAATAATATTCTGTGAAGCGATCTTCCGGTGTTTTTAATACTGAAAATAATGTAGTTGGACCAACCATTACAGTAGGACAACCATCCACAATAATGACAAATCTACCTAAATCTAGATTAGCAACTACGTTATCAGGACGTCCGGTATAATTAAACAAGGGGAAAAGAGTATAGTACTTACCTGACAATACCTCTTCTAAATCGGTTGTACTAATAATCACATCTGTTTCTATTTTTGCTAGCTGACTTTTTAAATCAATAACATATTGCTCCTTTATTATATCTTTCACATATAATAAACTAATTTTTGTTTTTCCTCGTACCCCTATCTCAATTGCTTCATTTACTAACGTTGAGGTTTTATACCGTTTTCTTATTAACGCAAGGTTAATATGCAAGTCTTCCACAAATCCATCTCTTGGTCCA
Organism: Cytobacillus sp. FSL R5-0569; assembly: GCF_038007265.1. Lineage (NCBI taxonomy): Bacteria > Bacillati > Bacillota > Bacilli > Caryophanales > Bacillaceae > Cytobacillus > Cytobacillus sp. FSL R5-0569. The sequence continues at coordinate 1,173,402 of NZ_JBBOWW010000001.1, read as the reverse complement.
CGAAAAGATAATTCCGAATTGGACTCTTCTGGTGAACGATTAGGAATTTGAGGCAGTTCAAATTTGAACATTTTATCTAATTCTTCTACTAGGACAAAAACCATGCCAGAATAAATATCTTCTGCTATTGATTCTTTATCTTCTTCCTCAACATTCACTTGATACATCAGTAATTGCTCATTCTCTTCCCTTTTTTCTTCTAGGCGCCTGTCTGCTAAAAAACTTTCTTCTAACCTACCTAAAGCCTCACTTAATTTACCTTTATCGATCATTACTTCAGAAAAGAGAACAACCACTTTCCCTGGTTGTGGATAATATTGAAACGAATAATTAACAAATTGCACGTCGCCATTGATTGCGAATTGCTGCCTTAAGTATTGCTCATCCAATTTATCAGTTTTCGGCAGTCTTTTCTTATTGTTTAATTGCGTTTTCATTTTTTTCCACTCTTCCTTTAATGAATAGGATTAGATGAATACTGAGCGTCACAAGTAGAATCCCAATAACTGTAATAGAAAAAAAGTAATGATCAATCATGATTTTATAAGTCGGTCCATCAATTGGTAAAGATAGGCCGATTATTAAAAAAAGACACACACTAATTAATAAAATCACTTTCCTTTTTTGCGTCTTAAAATGAAATAAATCCCCAATGATAAAGATAGACAAGCTAATACGAATAAACGCACCAGAAAGCCATTGATAAATAGAAAGGAAATCTAACTTATTCAAAAATTTCCCTAAAGTAATTAAACGCCATTGTGCATAAGCAGGGTGCACTAATTCTGATGCTTGTGCTGGACCAAATTCAGTAATTGCACCAATTAAAGGGCCAAAATTAACAAAGACGAAGAAAATACATATCGGAATGAAAAATTTTAAAGAGATGTTATCACGAATATGATGCTGTAATAAAACTAACAAAAAAACCTCCAAAAGCCCTCCTGATAAAATAACAACACCTATTAGAATAGGAGCCCATCCCTCTTCAAAAATGGGAAAAAGTAACGAATAATCTTTAAACTTAAAATTGGCTATCATAATAAAAAAACCAAGAAAACAAACGATAGGAAATAGAATTCCACTAGCAATCGTAATAGCTTTTATACCTGAGAGTGCAGCTAATAAACAAAGAATGATTAAAATGATAAATAAAACATACTTAGGTGTTTGTATCATATAATTAGTATTCACCCACGAAAAAGTTGTATATAATGTAACAAATACATTGATGAATAAAAGAAATAAAATCAGTGCTCGAATGGCATTATACGCAATTGGAGGACTGTTGGATTTTAACCAGTTCATCAGGTTTTGTTGCCCTGTTTTCTTTATTATTATGTAAATGAGAGGAATCCAAATAATATAAAGACTTCCAGCTATCATTAAACTAATCCAAGCGCTACGTCCTGCCACGCTTAAGACAGAGGGCAATACAATTACATGGGTCATCAAACCTATGGCAAGGCCCAAAACAGGAAATGAATTTAAAGCGGTAATACTTCGAACCATCATCTCTTACCTCCCTTTTTCTTAATATGAGCGAAGAAGTTGGTTTTTATTCCAAAACATATTTGATTTTACAACCGCAACAATTTAAAAAAGGGGTTTTGTGATAAAGCATCACAAAACCCCTTTTTATAGAATTACCGAAGAAATCTCAAACCTGTACTTAATACTGTTGGTATAATAGAAGCGTGATTTTCTCCTTCTATTTCCTTATAGATAACTGACAGTTGTTCCATTTCATTGATTTTCTCATAATACTTTCTAACAGCTATCAATAAATGTTCTTTCTCATCCCCACCTGCTGCTAGAAAAAGGCGAATGTCAAGATTCTCATGCCTTTGTTCAAATCGTTCCATAAAAGCTGGCACTTCTTGCATGAGAGCTTCACCATTCCACCAGATCGAAGGACTACAAGCGAAATACGCCTGATAAGAAGTTGGATTTTTCATCATCGTCATTAATGTGAATAACCCACCTAAAGAATGACCAAATAAGGATTGATTCTCTTGATTAACCGGAAACTCTTTATTAATAGCTGGTTTTAACTCATTTTCTATAAAGTTATAAAACTGTTCCGCTCCCCCAGTATCTCCCCAAGCACTACCATCTGGTCGTAGTGGTAATTGGTCACTTTCTGCAGGTGGGGTAAAATCAAAGACCCTCCTTGAATGAAAATCTTTAGCTCCATATCCTATACCTACAATAATCACTTCAGATACGCCTGTTTTAGCAGACCGTTTCGCCTGCAGCCGAATAACTTCCTTTATCAACTGAAAATAGGCATCACCATCAAGTACATAAAGAACACCGTAGCCTTCAGGTGGGGGTGGACTCTCTGGCATATGAATTGAAATGACATAGTCTTGCTTTGTTTTAGAATGTACTGTCCATTGTTGTATTTCTCCATGTAACACTTTCCCATCCCCCATCATTATCTTTTTTGCTTGACTAATAAATATAAGAAATATGGTACACCAATCATTGATATGACAATTCCTACCGGCAATTCGACTGGCGTGAAAACATTTTTGACAACAAAATCAGCAATGACCACAAGAAACATACCAATCAAGCCCGAAATCGGTAAAATATATTGATGCTTCATTCCTACCAATTGTCGTGCAATATGTGGTGCCATTAAACCAATGAAGCTAATATTTCCTGAAACAGATACACAAGCACTAATTAACCCAATGCTTAAAATAATGAGTTTAATCTTTTCACGTTCAACAGGTACTCCTACACCCTTCGAACTAATGTCAGATAGTCGAAAAAGATCTAATAAATAACTTTTCCGGATAATTAATGGAATAAGAATAACTAGCCAAGGTATCATTGAAATAATATAAATCCAATTCGCATTATAAATACTCCCAGATACCCAAACAGCAGCCATCTCATAATCAGAAGAATTCATTTTTAAAGAGATATACATAGAAAGCGCGCCAAAACCCGAACTAATGGCAATTCCAGTTAGAATTAACCGACCAGTATCAAATGTCCCCTTTTGCCAAGAGAAGAAAAAGATAATAACCGCTGCAAGTAGTCCACCAATCAATCCAAAAATCGGCATAATCATAATCGATAGCCAACCAGTTAAATCCAGCTGCCCTTGGAAAAACAACATAAATATAACAATTGCAGCCCCTGCTCCAGCATTGATTCCTAGAATTCCGGAATCAGCCAATCCATTCCTTGTTACACCTTGAATGACCGTACCTGCTATACCTAAACCAAATCCAACAAGTGCTCCAATGACAATTCGAGGCAAGCGAAAATCAAAAATAACTAAATCAAGCTGATCAGACGGATCAATACGGAATAAAGTATTGATGACATCAGTAAAATTTACATTTATAACTCCATAAACTAAGCTTACATAAGCACTCACTAAAATAAGAATAGATAAAGCAATCGAAATAAGAACGGTTTTACGCATGCTTTTCGCCCCCTCTCTTATAAATCAGGTAGAGGAAGAATGGCACTCCTATGAGTGCTGTCACAACACCAATTGGTGTCTCGAACGGATGATTGACAAACCGGCTAATGATATCACATACTGCTAGAAATATCGCCCCAATTATTGCGGAAGATGGAATGAGCCATCTATAATCTACACCAACTAAAAATCTCGCAATATGAGGAATAATTAACCCTACAAAACCAACCTTACCAACGAGGGCTACTGCTGTCCCAGTCAGACAAATGACTGCCAATAAAGCAAGTGCTTTCACCCATTTCGTCTTTTGCCCCAAAGTAACAGCAATTTCTTCTCCTAGAGAAAGAATGGTAATATGTCCAGAAGTGATGAGAGCGATAATCAAACCAATGACACCAAATGGAATGGCCAAAAGAAATGTATCTACATCTACTTGATGTAGTTTGGCATTATACCAAAAACTAACATCTTGTGAAATTTGAAAATACGATGCTAATGCAGCAGAAGTACTTGATAAAAAGGTACCTATGACGGTCCCAATAATCGCTAATCGAACGGGTGTCAAACCTTTTGGTATTAATGAGCCGAACCCATAGACAATCCCTGCACCTAATGCGGAGCCAACCATTGAAAACAGTATCATTTCAATTGAAGTCATATTCGGCAATACAATCATGCAAATAGTGATAACAAAAGCCGAACCATCTGTTACACCCATAATGGAAGGAGAAGCTAAATAATTCCTTGTCATCCCTTGCATAATCGCACCTGATACAGCTAAAAATGCACCAACTAACATGGCCGTTAATACCCTCGGTAACCTTGAGGTAATAATAATCGCATGATCGGTATTACCATCATCGTATGCAGTAAAAGCTTCCCAAATCGTTGCTAAAGATATCCCTTTAGTTCCGTAAATAACAGATAAAATAGTTGTTATTATAATAAGTATAGGTGATATCAATATAATCATTTTTGCTAATCTTGTTTTATTCTTCACAATCCCCACAACTCTTTTTATTTATTTTTCTATTAAAATGTATAGAAATAGTTAAGATACTACCGTCTTTGTTTATATGTAAAAAATCCACCTCAACTCTTGGCGAAAATGATAATCGTTATCATTTACTATAATAAAACATCTCTCAATTGACAAGATAAAAAGAGAAAAAACCGAATCTTCTCATACCTTGAAGAAAAAAACACATACAGTCAGCCTAGAAGCCTTCAGCATGTGCGCATTTTACTAGACAAATTATATTTTCTCAACCAAAAGAAAAACGGCAACTTCATCGCTGAAGTGCCGCTTAAAAATCAAATCAATATCCACTTAAGTATTTCGCTACATTTATCTATTTTCCTTTTATATGTCGAATAAATTTTGACAAATGAAGCAAAGTTTCTACATGATGATTACAATCTTTCATATCTTTACACACCGTATTACCTCTTTTGGTAAAAGTACCAACCACTTCACCCTTTGTCTCGACTATGAACATGCCTATATCTGTAAAACGGTGACAAATATGACAAAGCCCTTTTTGTTCAGAAGGTTGGAAAGTTCCTCTTAAACCAATATAGCTTTGCTCGTATGGGGCAACAATCATTCGGTACTGACTACCCTTTTCATCCCAAGATAGATAGGTCATTGTTTGATAATCTTCTGCATCAATTAATGGGAACTTCAGCTTCTTCACTTTTGGAAATAACTTCCTTAGTTTCGTTTCTGACAGAGCTGGGAAGGGGATAACGTAACGCTTTAATTCATGGAAGAATTTATCTGCAGCTAATCGATCGTCAACCAATTGCATTTGTCCCAGTAAGGAAGCCTCCTCCTCCGCCATATCAGGTAATGATTGCTGAACCGCTTCCCATGCCAATGTTTTTACTGTTTTTAAGATCGTTGGATCATTGACAGAGGCCTTGGCATTTATTATTTTATTCACCTGTTTTTTCACAAGATTATACTGTTCGTTGGTCATAAAGGCTATCATTATTTTCACTCCTGCCTTAGTTTCTTCCTTATTAATTTACCCTATATGTAAACATAAAAAAATGCCGAATTTAAATAAAAATTAAAGTCGGCATAAATCATTTATTTTGTGTAAATAATTTTCCTTATTGTCTCGTGAGCTAAAAAGTATTCATCGCTTAGCTCATCCATTGTTTTCCCCATACTATAGGATGCTCTAATTTCTTCATTTCTTTGACTGATTTTGAGTCTTGCTCCTGATTTCATTCCCCAACCATCCTTATTGTGAACGGGTTTAGGGATATAAATCGATTCACCCTGAATATATTTTTGTATCTCTTTTAATAATTCAGGTGGTAACACATTCTTTGCTTTTTGATATCTCATCTTACGCTCGCTCCTTATTGTTTGTAGATAATAAGGACGCAAAGCCTAATGAAGAGACATGGCGATTGCTTTTATTCTACCTCACACAAAGTATCGCCTTCTCTATAGGCTTTGCGTGAGCTGTTTCATTATTTAGCAAAAAGGTGATTTGCATTTTGTGACCACCTCCTAAAAATAGAATAAAATGGATGCGAAACAAAAAATCGCATCCATCATTTATATTTATTCACTCATGTCTACATTATGGTAAACACGTTGTACATCATCTAAATCTTCTAGGGCATCAATTAATTTGTCAAATTGTGCGAGTTGTTCTTCCTCTAAGTTCACTTCTGTTTGTGGTAACATCGTTTGTTCTGCAACCGTAAACTCTTCAATGCCAGCACCTTTTAGCGCCTCTTGAACAGCATGGAATTGGTCAGGTTCTGCATAAACAATCACTGATTCTTCTTCTTCAAGAAGGTCACGCACATCAATATCCGCGTCCATCAATATTTCTAACACTTCATCCGCTGTTTTTCCTTCTAAACCAAAAACAGCTGTTGCATCAAACATATAAGAAACAGAGCCACTTACACCCATATTTCCACCATTCTTACCAAATGCAGCGCGCACATTTGATGCTGTGCGATTGACATTATTGGTAAGGGCATCAACAATAATCATACTACCTCCAGGACCAAATCCTTCGTAACGAAGTTCATCATACTTTTCTTCCCCGCCACCCTTCGCTTTATCAATCGCGCGGTCGATAATATTTCTCGGTACATTATATGTTTTTGCACGTTCCAATACTTGTTTTAATGCCTGATTCGATTCTGGATCAGGTTCCCCTTGTCTTGCCACTACGTAGATTTCAAGGGCAAATTTCGTATAAATACGGCTATTATTGGCGTCCTTTGCCGCTTTCTTATCTTTTATATTATTCCATTTACGGCCCATATGTCCCACTCTCTTTCAACTTTTATCTAATCATCATTTTTTTAGATGCACTAAATATTCATTGATTATTATAACGCAAACCGCTAAGAGAAAAAAGCTCGTTGATTAATTAATGTTTTTCCATAGGTTAAGTAAGACAAATTGTGCCCCGAGAAAAACTGCCCAACCTATGACACCGAAAAGAATAGAAACAGCAAAAGGAAAAGCAGACTTTAGCGAAAAAAAGACAATAGCCAAAAGTACTATCGTACTTGGTAAACCTAAAAGAACCCCAAGTGTGAATTCACTCATCACTCCTGTATCATTTTTTTCTACCCAGAGCCAAATAAGGCTTAATAAACTGACAAGTGGCAATGCAGCAATGACACCACCATATGTAGGAAAACGTTTAGCCATTTCTGTAACAACGCCAATAATGATTGCTGAAAGAAGTATTTTAACTATTAGTTGCATTTTTCGCTCGCTCACTTAATAAGTGTAAGACTGAATCAATGATTTGTTTCTCCGAAGGCGTCATACTAGCAAGAATATGCGCTAATTTTCCCTCGTCAAGATTCGCATTTCTCTTTAGTACTTGCCTCCCTTGTTCAGTTAGCCTTAATATAACCATTCTCTCATCTACTGTTGATCTTTCTTTATGTATCCATGACTTATGAATCAATCTCTTCACATGTTCAGACGCAGTATTGTGTGAGACGTAAATATTTTTCGCTACTTCTTTTATTCCAATATGTTCACACTTATCTAAAAGCTGCAAAATCCTTACACCTTGATGGGATATCTTATCCTCGTTTTGATTTTGATAACGTAAGTAAAAATAGATGTCTGTCCAGTATTTATTTAGTTCAGTTGGATTCATATAATCAACCTCATTCTTTTTCATCTTATAATAAGATTATATCGTATAATACGATAAATATACAAATGTTTTTAAGTTATGGTAAAATATTCACAATAATCTGTATTAAAATCAATTCTCTAAGAAAGTTTCCACCTTCACAAACCTTCCTACTTTGAAAGGGGATCAAATTAATATGAAAAAATGGCTCGTAATTATTATAATAAGTGGATTTGTGATTATTAGCGGAGGCTGGTTTACTGCAAGTTATCTCAGTAATGATTCTCTTTCAGTAGCTAATCTTCAGGGTGATACTTCAAATAAAGCATCAAGAAAAGCTAGTATAGATGGGGATATGAATGCCTATACGGAAAACACTGGATTAAGTACAAATTCGACTCAAAGTGAAGTAATTGATGTGATGCATAAAATGACACATCAAAAAGTCAAGGCAAGTGAAAAGTGGGGTTCTGTTCGAATGTCAGAACAAGCAATTGAAGAAGTGAAAAAAACGATTGAAAACAATCAATTTGAACATGAAGAAGAGCTTTTAACTATTTTAGATAAATGGAGCAAAGGGGATTTCTCTAATGTAGATAATGACCACAATTATTTCTGGTCATTGCAAAATGGCACAATTGGTAAGGCAACTGGAATCTTATCCCCAGAAGAAGAAGAAGCTTTTATTGAGAAGTATTTTGAATAAGTCGTAACTACTTACTTTTCCTCTTTTTTCTATACAGAGTAAATATAATCATCATAAAGCAGAGAAGGGCATAATAGGGATAGCCTGAAACTTTAAATGCATACAACGCTTGATCCACCACAGTAGGTGTTCCATCTTGTGCAGTTGGAAAAATAAGATGATTCTTATACAACTCATCACCAATAAGATAACTACCTACAATGCTTGTAGCAACTAAATAAAAACACATTAACAAAACCAATATAAACACACTAAAAGAATAAATATACTTCATCCCTTCCCTCCCATCCATCATTTTCAAAATTACATACGCTTAATATACTTTATTCTAAATCATTAATATATGGGTAATAATGTAAAATTACACAAAAAAAGTTGCCCATTTTTCGGGCAACTTTTTTGTCATTTACATACAGAGATTATTTTTCCGATCCAACATACGTCGATTGTGGTCTAAAAATGACATTATCTTCAGCTTGTTCAAGAATATGTGCTGTCCAGCCTACCATTCTAGCAGCAGTGAAGGTGGGAGTAAAAAGAGTAGGATCCATTGAGAGCGCTCTCATAATTGCTGTTGCGTAAAATTCAACATTGGTATATAGTTTTCTATCAGGTTTTAACTCAGCAAGTATTGTAACCACTTCTTTTTCAACTTCAATTGCAAAATGAAGCCAAGAATCCTCTACTTGCATCGATAGTAACTTTTCTTTTAAAGCCTCGGCTCTTGGATCAACCGTTTTATATACACGATGGCCAAACCCCATTAATTTTTCACCACTTAGTATCTTATGTTTAATCGTTTTCTTTCTATCGTTACTAACCTTCAATTCTTCTAATAATGCGATAACACCTGTAGGCGCACCACCATGTAGTGGTCCTTTCATTGTACCAATTGCTGTTACAATACTAGAAACGATATCTGACTCAGTAGAAGCGGTCACACGAGCGGCAAATGTTGATGCGTTCATACCGTGTTCCATCGTTAAAATCATATACGTCTCTAATGCCTGAACATGAGCTATTAACGGTTTTTTTCCAGTAAGCATATATAAATAGTTTTCAACATGTGACAATTGTAGCTCTGGATGGACCACATCTTTGTTTGCTAATAGTCTCGTACGGTGAGCAATAATCGTAGGAATTACCGCTGTTAGCTTGATGGCTTGTTCCACTGTAGGGGGACCGCTGTAAGTTTGATCACCTTCTAATGAAATAAGCGTTCGAATGACATCCATTAAACTCATATCTCTTGGTAATGCCTGCAGCACTTCCCATTGCAAAGGACTTAATGCTCTATTATCTTTGATCTTTTGAATGCACTTCTTCACTTCCCTATCCGTTGGCAATTCCCCATACCACAGTAGAAATGCTGCTTCTTCAAATGTTAATGTTTTCGTCAATTCTCCAACGTCATAACCTCGATAAGTTAATCTTCCTTTTTCTCCATCTACAGAAGCCACTTTTGTTTCAACCGCAACGACACCCTTTAAGCCTTTCCTGAACATTTTCATTCTCCTCTCTTCTTTTTTTTAGTATACTCTCGTTGTATAATTAAGAAAATTAAATATTTTTTATCAATTCATTTAATAATATTAATTGATAGGATGGTGAGGAAATTGGAGTTCCAATGGTTAAAAACCTTTATTACAGCAGCAAACTATTTAAACTATAGACAAACAGCAGAAGCTCTTTATATTTCGCAACCGTCAGTTACTGTTCATATCCGTCATTTAGAAAAAGCATTAGCAACCACTCTTTTCAAGAAAGAGGGACGTTCCATGCGTTTAACAAAGGCCGGGAAACAATTTCTTCCGTATGCTAAACAAATTCTAGCAAGTTTTGAAGATGGTAAAAAAGCACTTAGTCATTATACGCAAGGATATACTTCCTCGCTAAGCATAGGAATTTCTCCTATTATCGCTGATACGATTCTACCTTTCGCATTAAAAAATTATATGCGAAAGCATCCATTTGTTGAAGTAGCTGTACATGTACTAGAATCCGAGGAAATGGAAAAAGCTCTCTTCGAAGAGGATATTGATATCGGCTTGAGCTGTAATCTGCCTAATTCAAGAGAGGTGCAATATCAAATACTATACTCTGAAGATGTTAAATTAATCATCGCGCATGATGGAAAAGATGCTGAGAGCGCACCACCATTGGAAGAGGAAGATATTTTATTTCATCATCTTTTAATAACCGACAATCATCCCATATACTGGTCTAAACTAAAAAATGATCTTCACTATCAGTATGCCTTTATCAAAACAATGAAAGTATCGCAAATACACATTTCTAAACGGTTCATTATTGAGGGATTGGGTGTTTCCTATTTACCGCTGTCCACTGTAAGAAGAGAATTAATGGAAGGATGGTTATTAGAAGTCCCCCAATCAAAAATTACATTACCCCAAGCCCATACGTACGCTTGGATGAAAAAAGAAAATAACCAACAAATTGATTTCATGAAATATTTACAAAACTACCGTTTGTGACAATTCAACGAAACATGAACAACATTAGATATAATTACCTATATATTTTACATTTACTAACTATCATTTTCGACTCTTATAGTCGATAAACATCTTAGATTCATATATTCTAAGGAGGTTTTTCCATGAGTTTTCAATTATCAGTATTAAATAAGCAGTTTATAAATGGAGAATGGCGCCAAGGAAATAGTCAAACTCTCTTACAAAATATTAATCCATTTAATGAAGACATCCTTGCAGAAGTAAATGGTGCTACATTAGAAGATATTGATGAAGCATATCAAGCAAGTGCTAAGGCAAAGCTAGAATGGGATCGTGTCAACCCCTATAAAAAACGAGACATATTAGAAAAAGCGGTAGCCATTATCGACTCACATGAAGAAGAAATTGTCCAGTTAATTATTGCTGAACTTGGAGGTACTCGATTAAAAGCGGCTTTTGAAATTGGCCTTGTAAAAAATATGATTAAAGAGGCAGCCACTTACCCACTTCGTATGGAAGGTAAAATTCTGCCGTCTACAGAAGACCATAAAGAAAATAGATTATATCGTGTTCCAGCTGGTGTGGTTGGAGTCATTAGTCCATTTAACTTTCCTTTCTTCCTTTCTATGAAATCAGTTGCTCCTGCACTTGGCGCGGGATGTGGAGTAGTCCTCAAACCTCATGAAGATTCAATGGTAACTGGTGGTACATTAATAGGAAAGATATTTGAAGAAGCTGGTGTCCCTAAAGGATTACTAAATGTTGTATTATGTGATATTAAGGAAATTGGCGATGGCTTTGTAGAACATCCGATTCCAAGAATCATTTCTTTTACCGGTTCTACTACAGTAGGTAGTTACATCGGTCAAGTAGCAGTGAAGAACTTTAAAAAACCTTTACTAGAGTTAGGCGGTAATAGTGCTTTTATCGTCATGGAAGATGCAGATATTGATTATGCCGTTAATGCAGCAACATTTAGCCGTTTCACACACCAAGGACAGATTTGTATGTCTGCGAATCGTATTCTCGTTCAAAAATCAATTTACCCAACGTTTATGAACAAATTTAAAGAAAAGGTAGCAGCACTTAAAGTCGGGGATCCTAGCGACCCTGAAACCGTTATCGGTCCTGTTATTAATAAACGACAAGCATCAACATTAGAGGATTTAATTCATACGGGCATTCAAGAAGGTGCAGAACCTATCCTATTAGGAGAAATTAGCGGGAATTTAGTTGCACCAACGATTTTAACAAATGTGACCCCTGAAATGACAGTCGCACAAAAAGAACTCTTTGGTCCTGTTGTTTGTATTATGACTTTTGATACAGAAGAAGATGCCATTAATATTGCCAACAATACACAACTCGGATTAAGCGGGGCGCTTCATACTGCCAATGTAGAACGCGGTGTTGAAATGGCAAAAAGAATTCACACGGGTATGATTCATGTAAATGATGTCACGATTAACGATGAGCCTATTGTTGCTTTTGGTGGTGAAAAACAATCCGGACTTGGTCGATTAAATGGAGATTGGAGTTTAGATGAGTTTACAACAATGAAATGGATTTCTGTTAATTATAGTCAAAGACAATTGCCATATTAATAATTAGGGAGATAAAAATATGATTGAAACAGAACAGCAATCAATAAACGTAATGGACGCTTTTCTAAAGGTAGCACCTTACTTAAATACATTAATTCATGATGATATCACTATTGGTATATATGATACAGAGAAATTAATCATTAATTATCCAGGAAAGACATTTTCATTAAATGTCTCTCCTGGGGACCCTCTAATAGACGGTGACATTATTACAGAATCCATACGTACAAATAGCACCAAAACATCTATGGTACCAAAAGAATTATTCGGTTTTCCCCTTATTGCAAAAGCCATCCCCCTTCATAATGAGAAGGGTGAAGTAATCGGTGGAGTAGGTATTGGAATTAGTTTAGAAAAGTCCAATCAGCTCTTCGATGTAGCAGAAAGTCTTTCAGCAGTATCAGAACAAACAGCTGCAGCCATTGAAGAGATAAGTAAATCAGTGACTATTCTTGCAGATAAAGTGACTGATATGTCTTCACAAATGGGGACTGTTAGCCATAGTGCAGATGAAATCGGAAAAATATCCACTGCTGTAAAAAGTATTTCTGATCAAAGTAACCTTTTAGGTTTAAATGCAGCAATTGAAGCAGCACGAGCTGGGGACGCTGGAAGAGGATTCTCTGTAGTAGCGGAAGAGATTCGTAAACTTGCAAGTAATAGTAAAGACCATGTTTCGCAAATAGATCAAATTACGAAAAGTATAGCGGGGTTACTCACTGAGCTTAATCAATCTTTCTCACAAATTCATCAATTAACAGATACCCAAGCAGCCTCCATTCAGGAGTTTTCAGCGACGATTCAAGAAATTAGTCGCAACGCTCAACATTTAGTGGAGATGGCTGATACGACAGTAGATAGTGATTGATATTCTTTCTGTCATGTCATAGCTTGCCTTCTATAAAGAAGCACGAACAAATACTTATACCTTTAGCATTTGTTCGTGCATTTTCTTATGGGGTTAATCGATGCCGATCTCGCGGGAATGCCGACGCAAAGCGGACATTAGGACGATTCATTATTTTAGCTGTCAGTCGCTCTAAGCCTATTGCAAGACCGCCATGTGGTGGCATACCGTACTTAAAGACATTCGTATAACTTTCAAAATCTGCAACTTTTAAGTGATTTTCTTCTATTGAAGTGATTAATTCTTGATAGTCATGAATCCTCAAGCCACCAGTTGTAATCTCTATCCCTTTGAACAATAGATCAAAAGAATCTGTGTATAATGAGTGATTTTCTAATGGCTTGGCATACATTGGTCTAACTGTCTTTGGATAATGTGTGATAAAAACTAATTCACTGTTTTCCTTTTCAGAAAAATACTGACAAATTAACCGTTCTCCCTCAGGATCCAAATCTTCCATCTCACTAGTGGATTTATGATATTCATGAGCTAAAATTTGCTTTGCTTCATGAAGTGATATACTGGGTATTCTTTCAATTAAAGGAATTGTTACACCGACTTCTTGTAGCTCTTTTTGATAACCGTCCCGAATGGTGTTAAAAATAAACCGTAATAGATTCTCCTCTAATTCCATCAACTCTTTGCTCGAAAATACAAAACCCATCTCTAAATCAAGGGAAATGTATTCATTTAAATGTCTAGATGTCGCATGTTCTTCCGCTCGATAAACAGGAGCTACTTCAAATACTCGTTCATATCCTGCTGCTACCATCATTTGCTTATAAAATTGTGGTGATTGCCCTAAATAAGCAGGTTGATTAAAATAGTCTATTGAGAAAAGGTTCGCCCCTCCTTCAGCACCCGCTGCTACAATTTTCGGTGTGAAAATTTGGATAAAATCCTCATTTCGTAAAAAAGATGAAAAGGCGTCAACAATTGCCGACTTTATATTAAACATGAGATGCTCTTTATGGTTCCGTAGTGATAAAACACGATTATTCAATAATGTGTCCATGTGGACATCTAATTCTTTTTGATTTAATACAATTGGTAAGGGTGCATTAGCAGTGTTTAATAACTGAAGCTTATCTACAATTACCTCTACACCCGTATCGGTTTTCATTGTCTTTACAACAAGACCCTGTACAGAAATAACTGACTCTAATGAAAGTTTCATTTCAGCCAATTCATTCTCTAATACACATTGAATGATGCCACTACGATCCCGTAACTGTAAGAAAGTAATTCTTCCTAAATGTCTAACACGGTGAACCCACCCACATAGTGTAATCTTTCTGTTCACATGTTTCATTACATCGGAGCAATTCACACGGCTTATTCCATCATTGATCTTGAACATCATCATTCACACTCCTTATTATTTTGTTTGTATCTTCGTTATCGTCATCATCACTATCCATGTGAATCACCCCTTTCTTATCACACAAAAAAACCGAGCTTCATCCCAGAAGGGACGAGGCTCGGTTCTCGCGGTACCACCCTAATTATTACATCATTCAATGTAATCTCTTATATGCCCGTTAACGGTGGCCACCGTCCACGCCTACTTAGTAAAAACTTTTCAGATGGAACTCATTGGTGTCTTTCATCTAACTCCTTATCGCCACTCTTTCAGCTAAAATAAGCAGCTCTCTTATAAATAAGGGTGTCAAACTACTCCTCCAACTCAACGCTCTCGAATATTATTATTTAAGATACATCGCTTCACCCTAAATGTCAAACTATTTCGTTTATAAATCTGCCTCATTAAAACGGGTGTAAACCACTTTTGTCTCCTGTTCTGCTATGATCATTTTCACCCCGCGCCAACCAGACTGTAAATATTGCTGTTGTTTGGTGATATCATCCATCTTTATTTCAATCACTTCTCCTTGTTGGACAACTTTAGTAGCTTGCAAATCTTTCATAAAAACATAGCGAAGGCTACCCCCATATTTCTCCTTAAGATCAATGATTTGCATATCTTGGGCAAACTTATCCTTAAGTGAAGGGTAATTAAAAGGAGCGACTGTACAACAAACATATCTATACTGATGTGATTCTTTTTTCAATTGTTCCATTAAAATTTGAGCAAGCTTTTGCTGTAATTTATTCCCTCTATACATAGGATCTACATTAGATATTTCTTGATAGATAACCGTGGATAAATCCGTTACACCAGCATCTAGACCAAGGTGCTCAGGATCATTTTCAGGTGGAATTAGCAATGCGCGAAAGGCAATTAATTGCTCTTTGACCCAAGCACCAACCATTTTTCCATTTCCCCTTAAAATATTGAGGAACTCCTCTTTCGCTAAAGGCTGTAATACTTTTTTATCCGGAAGGGCATGGATAACCTTTTGTTGCAATTGTAAAATTTGTTCAATATGCTGTTCTTCTAGATTTGTAACTTCATAAGATGGGCCTTGCTTTGTCATTTCTCTCATGATTACATTCAATCTCTTCAACTCTCCTTTAATACATCTTCAAATACAGTCAATTCTTTTAGAATCTCTTCATCAATATTTACGCCTAATCCAGGTTGATCTTTTAAAGAAATATGAGGAATATCATAATGTAAGTCACCGATATCCTTAGTAAACTTCAGTGGTCCGGTTAATTCTACACTTGTAATATTCTTTTTAGAAAATGACACATGAAAACCTGCACTTGAAGCAATCGATGATTCTACCATTGATCCGACCTGGCACTCAATCCCGGCTAGTTCTGCCTGATATGCAAGCTTAACTGCTGGCAATATACCACCACACTTCATCAACTTAATGTTTATACGATCACAGGCATTTTTCTGAATAATCTCTTTCAACTCTCTTGCTCCCTTTAGTCCTTCATCAATCATAAGGGAAACTGTTGAATGAGACCTAATAAATGCCATACCATCAATATCATCTGCTCTTACCGGTTGCTCTAGCCAATCTATATCTACCGTTTCTAATGCCTTAATTCCTTTTAAAGTAGCAGCCGCTGTTTGCCAACCTTGGTTTACATCCACTCGTATAACGGCTTTGTCTTTAACGCTATCAGCAACTGCCTTAATTCTTGCTACGTCCCCATTCACATCTCTACCTACTTTAATTTTAAATGATGTATAACCTTTAGAGACTTGTTCCAGTGCTTCTGTCGCCATTTTTTCTGGCTCACCAATACTTAACACATGCGTGATGGGAAATTGCACATGGTAACGTCCACCGATGAGCTGATACACGGGCACTTGTAGTTTTTTACCGATTAAGTCGTAACAAGCAATATCGATCGCAGCTTTAGCAGCAGGTGCTTGATAAATGAGCTTGTCCATGATTTCATGTACCTTTTCAATTTCCATTGGATTGATACCTAATATGGCAGGTCCAAGTGTATGTTTAATTACTTGATAAGTGCCTTCCCATGTTTCTCCTGTCACATGCTCATCAGGTACTGCTTCTCCGTAGCCTATGAGACCTTCATCCGTTTCCACTTTTACGATAATGGATGGCATATCTTTATATGTATGATAACTGATGACAAACGGTTGTTTTAATGGTAGACGAATCGCATAGATAGCGATGGATGTAATCTTCATATTTCTCTCTCCTTATCAATAAAAGAAGAAAGCCGAAGAAAAAACTCGGCTCCCTCTTTCATTATGTTTATGCATTTAATGATGCTTCTTCTTCTTTTTCCAATGCCCTTTTCTCTTCATCAGTGATTTTAACAATGGTAAATCCTATAAAAGCATAAATGATAGAAATAATCGGGACGATGAAATTCAGGATAGCATAGGGTGCATACTCTAATGCACCTATTCCGAGTGTGGCAAGAATAAACACTCCACATGTATTCCATGGTATAAATACAGAGGTTAAAGTTCCCCCATCTTCTAGGGCCCTGGATAGGTTCTTTGAATGCAGATTTTTATCGCGATATGCTTTGGAAAACATCCTTGCAGGAACAACAATTGAAATATATTGCTCTGATGCCGTCGCATTTGTTGCAAAGGCAGATACAATAGTGGTTGCAACAAGACTACCTGCTGACTTAGCTAGCTTTAAGATTTGATTGACTATCGCTTGTAGCATACCTGTATTTTCTAATATTCCACCAAACGTCATGGCCACAATCGTCATGGAGACGGTGTACATCATCGAATCGAGACCTCCTCTATTAAAGAGACCATCAACCATCTCATTTCCACTTTCCATTTTGTAACCGGATTGTAAAGCTGATACTGCCTCAGATAGCGAACCACCTTGTACAAAGATTTGACAAAGAACGCCTAGGAGGATACCTACAATTAATGCTGGTACTGCCGGAACTTTTCTTGCTACCATAATAATAACTACAAGGGGAACAAGTAATAACCATGGTGAAATAACAAAAGAATCTTGTAAGGCAAGGATTGTTTGATTAATTTCTGCTGGATTGGCTCCTCCTTTACCAAAGTCTTTGCCTAAGAACCAATAAACCGCTAATGCAATGATAATACCAGGAACGGTTGTAAATAACATATGTTTGATATGATCAAATAAATCAGTACCTGTTAAGCCGGATGCTAAATTTGTTGTGTCTGATAACGGAGACATCTTATCACCAAAATAAGAGCCTGAAATAATCGCACCAGCTATCATCGGAGCTGGGATGCCCATACTCATGCCTATGCCCATTCCCGCTACACCTATCGTTCCCATTGTTGACCAAGAGCTGCCAATTGATAAAGAAACGATTGCACATATAATCGTTATAGAGACGAGGAACAAAGATGGGGTGATAATCTTTAATCCATAGTAAATCATTGTTGCTACAATACCACCACCAAGCCAAGAACCGATGACTAAACCAACTAACATGATAATTATGACCGCAGGTAATGCCAGTTTAATCCCCTTATACATCGATTCCTCAATATGCTTCCAATTATATCCTGCTTTCCAAGCAACTAATGCAGCCGTAATTGTTCCAATAATTAATGGAATATGAGGTCCTTGATCTAAATAAATAACCGCAATCATCATTGTTACTATCATGACAACTAATGGAATTAGCGCCATACCGAATGTCATTTTTTGATCCTGTTTCATAGAAATCCTCCCATTTATATTTTTCACTTTAATTATGCTTTCAACAAGGCTGCTACTATTCGAGCACCCTGGTCCAATACTGTATGGTTAAAATTCATTTGCGGGTGATGTAATCCCGGCTTTAAGTCAGCACCTAAACCAATCATTGTTGCATGGACATTTGGATGTTTGATCGTATAAAAATGAAAGTCATCACTTCCCGGGGTAATGAGTGGGGGAGCCACACTTTCTGAACCTAATACCTCTGTTATTGCCTGTATTGCCATCTCCTCTGCTTGTTGAGAGACGACTGCACCAGGGGTATAATCTATCCAATCAAATGAAATATCGACATCAAACAATGTCGCAATATCGCCTAACCCTTTACTCACTTTTGTTTGTAGCTCTTTTAATTGTTCATTTTTTTGCGCTCTTATATCGATACCAAAGGTGGCATGACCTGGAATGATATTTAAGCTTGCTCCACCTGTTTGAATATTAGTTAATTTGACAGAATACGCATCAAACGGAGACAAATAGATATTCTTTAAAAATTGATAAATCGTAGCAATTACATCAATTGCGCTTCTTCCTTGATGAGGCCTGGCGCCATGGGCATCTTCACCACTAATTTTCCCTTCTAATGTGACACATGCTCCGTGATGGATGGATGGGGATACTTGTCCTAAAGATAATTCTTCATGTGGTCTGAGATGGATGCCAAACAAATGTGTGACATCTTCCATCGCGCCATGCTTAATCATTTCTAGAGATCCATTTCCTTTTTCTTCAGCTGGTTGAAAAATAAAACGTATGCGCTTACTTAAAGCTTGCTTATCCAAATAAAGAATACTACCTAAAACAATAGCCATATGTGCATCATGCCCACATGAGTGATTAGCACGATACATACCATCTACTTGCTGCCAGAGGGCATCTATATCCGACCTAACAGCAATTACTTCATCTCCACTTCCCACCTCTGCTATTACACCAGTTAAATCCCCAAAAGTTTGATAATCAACCTCTAAATCACTCAGTATAGACACAATTTTTTTGGTTGTCTCATACTCTTTAAAACTAGGTTCTGGATGGTTATGAAATTCATTAAACCATTCTTGAATTTGATCTTTATAGTTCATAAAATCATCCCTTTTAGACTTTAGAAAATTTTACAAAAATTCACCTTTGACTGACTCTATAGATACACAAAAAGCCTTGTACATATGTACAAGGACTTCTCACGAATGAACAGTATGGCCAGTTCTTCTTTGGTGAGAAATCTCTAGCTGAATTTGTTTGCAATAAGTTATATTACTATCATGTTTTATTAATGAATACTC
Source organism: Cytobacillus sp. FSL R5-0569 (assembly GCF_038007265.1). Lineage (NCBI taxonomy): Bacteria > Bacillati > Bacillota > Bacilli > Caryophanales > Bacillaceae > Cytobacillus > Cytobacillus sp. FSL R5-0569. The sequence continues at coordinate 1,153,721 of NZ_JBBOWW010000001.1, read as the reverse complement.
TTTACCAATAAACAAATGCGAACAGGATTTTTCTAAAAAAAGAAAGCGTTTACGTTTTTAAAAGTTTGATAACTTCCATGAAATAAAGGTTTAGGAGAAAGATAAAAGTGATTGATTGTATCTTTCTCCTCTTACAGCGTTAAAGTGATTATTAAGATAATATCATATATAGAAAAATTATTCTAATAATTTATTAAAAACTGTCTTATCCTAAAACTTTTACTATTTTTTCAATTGCCCAATCAAGATCTTCTTTAGAAATAATAAGTGGCGGTGCAAAACGAATAACCGTATCATGTGTTTCTTTACAAAGAAGCCCTTCTTCTTTCAACGCTTCACAATATTTACGTGCAGGTTCAGTAAGCTCAACCCCGATAAACAACCCACGTCCACGCACTTCTTTAATCATTGGATTTTTAATTTCCTTCAATTGATCAACAAAATAGTTACCTAGCTCTAAAGAGCGCTCTACAAGTTTCTCTTCTTTAATCACTTCAATGGAAGCCATAGAAACCGCACATGCCATCGGGTTCCCACCAAAAGTTGAGCCGTGTGAGCCCGGATTGAAGACACCCAAAACTTCCTTGCTTGAAACTACACAAGAAATAGGGAAGACTCCTCCACCTAAAGCTTTACCTAGAATGTACATATCAGGACTTACGCCTTCCCATTCGCAAGCAAACATTTTTCCAGAGCGTGCAAGCCCAGCTTGAATCTCATCGGCAATGAACAAGACATTCTTCTCTTTACATAATTCACGCGCTTCTTTTAAGAACCCTTCTGGAGGAATAACAATTCCAGCTTCCCCTTGAATCGGTTCAATTAAAAATGCTGCCGTATTTTCCGTAATAGCAGCTTTTAACGCAGCAATATCTCCATAAGGAACTAGCTTAATTCCTGGAAGCATCGGGCCAAAACCTTTTTGGTATTCCTCTTCTGAAGAAAGGGAGACAGCTGTCATCGTTCTGCCGTGAAAGTTTCCTATACAAGCGATGATTTCTGCTTGGTTCTCAGCTACTCCTTTTACATCATAAGCCCATCGACGAGCTGCTTTTATAGCTGTTTCCACTGCTTCAGCACCTGTGTTCATTGGCAAAGCCATATCCATGCCTGTTAACTCACAAATCATTTCATACCAAGGACCCAATTGATCATTATGGAAAGCTCTTGATGTTAATGTCACGCGTTCTGCTTGATCTTTCAACGCTTGAATAATCTTCGGATGGCGATGCCCTTGGTTAACTGCTGAATAAGCACTTAACATATCCATGTATTTGTTACCCTCAGGATCTTTTACCCAGACCCCTTCAGCTTCACTAATTACGATTGGTAGTGGATGATAGTTATTCGCACCAAATTTTTCAGATTGTTCGATCAGGTGTTTTGTTTGTACTGTATTTTTCATCTTTATCGACATCCTTCCAGTTTTGATTAATAGATTGCTAGAAAGGGATGATCATCCCTTTCTAACCTTGATTGACTTTAATACATTTCAGACGTTGTTTTTGCTTGCATATGAAGCATAATATAATCTGGTCCGCCTGCTTTTGAATCTGTACCTGACATATTAAAACCACCAAATGGCTGATAACCAACAATTGCACCCGTACAACCACGATTAAAGTAAAGATTACCCACATGGAAATCTTCTCTTGCTTGTTGGATATGTTCACGATTATTCGTGAGAACAGCTCCGGTTAAGCCATATTCTGTATTGTTCGCAATCTCGATTGCATGATTAAAGTCTTTTGCCTTTGTAAAACCGACTACTGGACCAAAAATCTCTTCCTGCATGATACGCGCCTGTGGATCTAGATCCGCAAATATCGTTGGTTGAATGAAATAACCTTTAGAATCATCGCCTTCTCCACCGAGCATAAGCTTTCCTTCTTCTTTTCCAATTTCAATATAACTCATAATCTTATTAAACGCTGATTGATCAATAACCGGCCCTGTAAAGTTACTTCGATCTTCAGGATTACCCGCTTGTTTATCTTTCGCGATTTCTACTGCTCTTGCTAGTACTTGATCATAAACATCTTCTACAATGACTGCTCGCGAACAGGCTGAGCATTTCTGGCCTGAAAATCCGAAAGCAGAAGCGACGATTGATTGAGCAGCAAGCTCTAAATCAGCTTCTTTATCAACAACAATCGTGTCTTTACCTCCCATTTCAGCAATCACACGTTTAATCCAGATTTGACCATCATTTAGTTTCGATGCACGTTCGTTAATTCGAAGACCCACATCCCTTGAGCCTGTAAATGAAATAAAACGAGTATCCTTATGGTCAACTAAATAGTCACCTACCTCTGCACCACTTCCTGGTACAAAGTTAAGTACGCCTTTAGGTAATCCAGCTTCTTCTAATACCTCTACAAATTTAGCCGCAATGATTGGTGTAGTTGAAGCTGGCTTTAAAAGCACTGTATTACCCGCCACAATTGCAGCGACTGTTGTACCAGCCATGATGGCAAACGGGAAGTTCCAAGGAGAAATAATAACTCCTACCCCAAGTGGAATATAGTCATAACGATTGTATTCATTCGGTCGGCTATTGACAGGTACACCATCTTTAATCGCTAGCATTTGTCGTGCATAATATTCTAAGAAATCGATGGCTTCTGCTGTATCAGCATCTGCCTCATTCCAAGGCTTACCCGCTTCTTTTGTCATAAGAGCGGAAAACTCATGTTTACGTCTTCTAATAATTGCAGCTGCTTTAAACAAAACATCGGCACGCGTTTCTGGCTTTACTTTACGCCAAGATTGGAATGCCCTCACAGCCGATTGCATTGCTTTTTCTGCTAATGCTTGATTTGCTTTTGACACACGACCAATAACTTCTTCTTTATTTGCTGGATTGATAGATACGATTTTCTCATCTGTAGAGATTCTTTCGCCATCAATTAATAAATCATAGTCTTGACCTAAATAGGATTTAACCGTTTCGAGTCCTTTTAAATAATCCGCTTGATTACTTTCTACGCTAAAATCAGTAAATGGTTCATGTTTATATGGCTGTACCATTCGAAATTCCTCCTACTCTATATTGTATTTCTCTTATTCTATTTTTATCGTTCCCCATTATTATTGCAAATAACGTGCCAATTACTAAAAATGCGAATTAACAATATTTTCGTCCTATTGGGTGCAAAAATATTTTTCTTTTCGCAAAAATATTTTTCTATCTTCTGCAAAATATTTTTGCGAATGTGTATAATAAATAATTACAGGGGGGACATTCATGAACAACTTTCTAAAACGAATGAATTACTATTATGATAAAGTCTTAGATGAAATTGACGCTGGTGTCCATGTCGTTGATGAAGGCGGAAATACGGTCATTTATAACCGGAAAATGGCTGAAATTGAAGGGATGGCTAAAGCCGAAGTACTATATAAAAACTTACATGATGTTTTTTCATTTGAACATAATGAAGAAAGTCGTTTGCTTGAAGCTGTTGAAAAAGGCATTAAAATCGAGAACGCAAAGCAAAGTTATTACAATAATCAAGGACTAGAAATTACTACGGTTAATCATACTTTACCTATTTTCTTCGAAAACGAGCGTATTGGCGCAATGGAGATTGCCCGTGATATTACAAGATTAGAAAAGTTAATCAGAGAGAATAGACAACAAAGAGAAGAAACTCGCTTTACTTTCCAAAGTATCATTGGTCATAGTCCAGCCATAACTGAAGTGATCGAAGCAAGCAAAAGAGCAACGCGTACGGATTCTTCTATCTTAATCATCGGTGACACAGGTACAGGAAAAGAACTATTTGCTCAGAGTATTCACAACGCAAGTGAGCGGGCACATAAACCATTTATTTCGCAAAACTGTGCAGCCATACCAGATAATCTGATAGAAGGCTTGCTTTTTGGCACAAAAAAAGGGGCATTTACCGGAGCAATCGAAAGGCCTGGATTATTTGAAGAAGCAGAAGGTGGTACACTTCTACTGGATGAAATTAATTCTTTAAATATTCACTTACAAGCAAAATTATTGAGAGTTCTACAAGAGAAAAAAGTAAGGCGGGTGGGAGATACACGAGACCGTTCATTTAATGTCCGTATTATCGCTACAATCAATGAGGATCCGATTGATGCAATTACGAATGGACATTTAAGAAAAGATTTATATTATCGGTTAGGTGTTGTTTCTTTATCCATCCCTCCGTTAAAAGAGCGCAGAGAAGACATAGAGGAACTGGTATACCATTTCATTCATAAGTACAATGAGAAGTTTGCAATGGGCGTAAAAGATATTGATTCATCCCTTTTATCAAACCTTTTTCATTACGAATGGCCAGGTAATGTCAGAGAGCTAGAGCATCTTATTGAAGGCGCAATGAACTTAATCGAATATGAAGAATCGATTACCTATCATCACTTACCTTTTCATTATCGACATCGATTACAATCCCAACCATTCTTAAAAAAAGAGAAAGTATTCGATCACCCTGTCGACAGTAATAAGCAAGAACACATTGGCCACACTTTAAATGACTATTTAACAAAAGCCGAGCGCCATTTTATTCAACAAGCACTTATAAGAAACCAGCACCATATTACCAATACGGCAAAAGAACTTGGTATGAGTAGACAAAATCTACAATACAGGATAAAAAAACACCGTTTAACATGACTAATAGCATGTTCTAAATAAAACAGAGGATGTTGGTCCTCCTTTGGACGAACAATCCTCTCTACATAAGATATTGATTAAGATGAAGACACCTTAAATTCGCATTCATACAATATGTGATTAAATAACACAAGTTTATCATTTGTGCTCGTTTAATCCTTCACCTTATTATTGTATGTATATAACATCAGTGACTTAAAAACTGCTGGTTATACATTTCTGCATAAACACCATTTTGATTATACAAATGCTGATGAGTCCCTTGTTCAGCGATTTCTCCATCCTTAATGACCATAATATGATTGGCATTCTCAATTGTTTTGAGGCGATGGGCAATGACAAATGTCGTTTTCCCCTTCGTTAATTGTGCTAATCCCTTTTGAATATGAATTTCGGTTTGTGTATCAATACTCGATGTGGCTTCATCTAAAATTAGAATATTGGGATTCGAAAGCATAGCTCTTGCGATAGAAAGAAGCTGCCTTTGACCTTGACTTAAATTGCTGCCGCCACTTTCTATTAACGTATCATATCCTTTAGGGAGATGTTTTATAAAGGCATGAGCTGACGCAAGCTTGGCTGCCTCTATTACATCTGTATCTTTTGCTTTAAGCTTCCCATAACGAATATTCTCCATAACTGTTCCAGAAAATAAATAAGAATCTTGTAGGACGATTCCGATATTTTTACGAAGTAGACGGATTTCATAGTCTCTTATGTCTGCACCATCAATATAGATTGCACCCTTTGTAACATCATAAAAACGAGCGAGTAATTGAATGATTGTTGTTTTACCCGAACCAGTTGGACCAACGATGGCAATGGTCTCTCCAGCTTTCACACTAAAATTAAGCGATGATAAAACCTCTTTCTTCTCATAAGCAAAAGAAACATTCCTAAATTCAACATTTCCTAACAATGCAGACACCTTCAAAGCTTTGGGCCTATCAACTATATCAGTTTTTTCATCTAAAACTTCAAATACACGCTCTGCACCAGCAATGGCGGATTGGAAGGTGGTAATCAAATTTGACAACTGATTAATTGGACGGTAAAAATTGCGAGAATACGTCACAAATGATGCAATCATCCCTATCGAAGCCATATTTACAATCGCTAGTAACGCGCCTGTAAATATAATAAAGGCTAACCCCAAGTTATTCATAAAATTATTCACTGGGCCAAGAAATCCTGAAGATATTTCAGCACGAATAGAAGAAGTTCGTAACGACTCATTTTGATAATTAAAAGAAGTAAGAACATCATCCTCTTTGCCATATAATGAAATGATCTCCAATCCAGAGATGGACTCCTCCACTTTCGCATTCACTTCGCCAAGATCTCGCTGTCTCGCAGAAAAATAACGACTGCTATAAGACACAATCGCTTTAGTTGCTAAAAACATAAGTGGAATCACCAAGAATGCCACAATGGCCATCACACCATTTAAAGCAATCATCGCTATCGCTACCCCGGTAATTGTTAAAACGGATGAAACTATTTGAATCACACTTTGACTAAGTGCTGCATGTAATTGATCAATATCATTTGTTACTCGACTCATTAATTCGCCATAAGAACGCTTATCGAAAAATTTCAATGATAAACTTTGGAGCTGATCAAATAATTCCTGGCGGATTTTTTTTATTGTTAATAATGACACATTTACCATTATGAGCGCTTGTGCCCATGTGGTAATAGATATAAGGATATATATACATGCAAGTATGGCGGACATGACAATGGTACCTGTAATATCACCTTTTAAAATATAATCATCAATAATGACACCGATTAAATAAGGACCAGCTAATGTAAATAAAGTTGATAATAACACCATAAAAACAACAAGTATCATTCTTAACTTTTGTTGTTTCATATACTGCCATATACGTAGCAATGTCCCTGTAAATTTTTTCGGTGTTGCACCTTTCCCATTCATGCGGCTAGGTCCTCGGCCAAAATCTAGTGTTTTTTGTTCTTTTGGTTGATTATTCATGGCCGGCTCCCCCTTGTGTTTGGTAAATCTCCTTGTACACTCCACTTTCTTCTAACAACGTATCATGATTACCTTTAGCCACAACCTCACCCTCATGAAGAACAAGAATCTCATCAGCTTCTCTTATGGAAGATATCTTTGATGAAATAATAATTTTCGTCGAATGACGCTGCTTTAATGCTTGTTGAATTTTCTTTTCAGATAGTGCATCAACGGCGGATGTTGAGTCATCAAGAATGAGCAAGTCTGGCTCCCTAATAAATGCTCTAGCAATGGAAAGTCTTTGTCTTTGACCACCGGAAAAATTCTTCCCTCCTTGCGCCACTTCATACTCATAACCTTCATCCAATTTATCAATGAACTCGACTGCACATGCATCATTTGCCGCTTGTTTCATTTCTTCTAGTGATGCATCGGTTTTCCCATCTTTTAAATTGTTTGCAATAGTACCAGAAAATAATAGTGCACGTTGGCTGACAAAACCGATTTGTTTCCGTAACGTTTCTTTGGTGTAATTTTTTATATCAACACCGTTCAAAAAGATTTGCCCATGATCGACATCATACAATCGAGGAATTAGTTTGGCTATCGTTGTCTTTCCACTACCAGTTGGACCGATGATTCCTAATGTCTTACCTCGTTGAATAGTGAAGTTCAAATTTTTCAGCACATACTCCCCATTTTTGCTATAACTAAAAGCAACATCTTTAAATAGTAAATGATCCTCTTTTTGATTAACAATGGTATATTCACCGTCAACCATATCTTGCTCAACCGTAAGTACTTCTTGTATGCGATTAGCTGAAGGGAAAGCTCTTGTTATCAACATCAACACATGGCTACTGGACATCAAGCCATTCATAATAATTGTCATATAGTTTATAAAAGCAAGGATTGCTCCCACTTCAATTGCTCCTCCATCAACCTTTATTACACCAAGCCATAAAGCAGCCACAATGCCTAAATTCACAATAAAAAGCAACAATGGCATCATGAGAGCAATCAATTGTTCTGCTGAAATATTGACCTTCGTTAACATGCTGTTTTTTTCGGCAAAGCGCTTCTTTTCAAAGTTTTCCCTTCCGAATGCTTTAACAACGCGAATACCGGCTAAATTTTCTTGTAAGCGCGTATTGATGACATCGATTGCTTCTTGCACTTTTTTAAATAAAGCTGCTGATTTTTTTGTGAAATAAATAATAATAATAAATAAGATCGGCACAGCAATCATAACAATTGGAAAGAGTTCTCTTGCAGTAAAAAAGACGATTAGGACACTACCTATGAACAATAATGGTCCCCTTACAAAAACTTTTAACGTCATTAATATCGCACGCTGTAAAACACTGATATCATTACTTACAATCGTTATGAGCTTACCCGAACCATATCGATCCACGTCCCTACTTGAAAATTGGACAATACGATTAAATACATCCTTTCTTATGTCTGTTGAAAAATGGACAGCAGCTTTTGTGCTGAAAATAGAACAACCAATCCCACCAATTAATCCGATGATGGCGACAATGATCATAGAAATACCAAGCTGAATCGTCAGCTCCGTGTTATTATTAGCAATTGCGTCATCAATCATATGTTGCATGATTGTGGGCTGAAGTAAATCCATACTTACTTCAATAAACATTAATAAAGGGCCCAAACAAGCAAAAAACCAATATGGCTTTATGTAATTTAATAATTTTCCAAATGATTGCATCCATTCTCTCCTCTATTTCTTGTTGTTCTAACTTAATTATTTTAACGCTTACTGACTGTATTTGGTCAATTAGAATTTCCCCTTTTGTAAATTGTTTTGTTCTACAATAGTAAAAAAGCTCACCCGAATTTATTCAGATGAGCTTCTTTTATTTACGATTAGCCCCCATCTTCACAAGTTTCATGAGGCTCAACGTGAACATGGACATCATAAACATGATGATTCTCGATTAATTCTTTTTCAACTAATGTAGCAAGATCATGGGCAAGATTAATATCCATCGTTCCTTCTACACAAATAATCACATCTACAACGATATTATTTCCATACAAACGCCCTTTGATTTCCTTTATTTCTTTCACACCTTCAATCGCATGAATGGCATTTTCATATTCCTCAATCTTATCCTCATCAAAGCCGTCTGTTAATTGATGTGTAGAGTCCCTGAAGATCTCCCAAGCTGTTTTAACAATCAAACACCCAACTATTACAGCTGTCACAGTATCTAACCAAGGTAATCCAAGTTGAGATCCAAATATACCAATTGCAGCACCAATACTAACAAGAGCATCAGAGCGATTATCCATTGCCACTGCATATAGTGATTTACTATCAATGCTTTTTGCTAACTTTTGGTTGTAAGTAGACACAACAAACATTATTGCAGCAGCCAATAAAGCCACATATCCAGCAATCGCATTAGGAGCTTCGGATGTTTGATTTACTAAAGAGGAAAACGCTCCAATAATTACCTCTGCACCGACAGCAAACATAATAAAAGCAGCAATCAAGGAGGCAATTGCTTCACTCTTCCAATGTCCATATTTATGATCTTTATCGGGAGGCCGTTGTGAAATTCTTAAGCCCACCAATACGGCAATACTCGCAATAATATCTGTCACATTATTTAATCCATCTGCTTTTAGCGCAGCTGAGTTTGTCATATAGGCAACGGTCAACTTAAAAACCGATAGTATTATGTAGACAATAATACTTAACTTTGCACCTTTTTCACCAATTTTTAAATTCTTATATTTTTGTTCATCCACTAAAAAACACACCCTTCAATAGCTATATTTATCATAGCAATCACTAGTCGAGTGGGTCTATAGCAACCTTTTTGGCTAATTGAATTTAAATAGGGATAATAAAAAAATGTTGAAAGAGGCAAACATTTTATCGGTAATCCAAACATATCTACAATCCTCCTAGCCCCTGCATCGTATTCACATAATGTCTCCAGAATCACACCTTTCATACATAGATTGAACCCCTTATAATTGTTGAAGATTAATTTATATCTACACAAAAAAGGCTTCCAACTAAATATTTGGAAGCCTCTAAGTATGGCAAGACAAAATCTTGCTTTGTATTAGATTAGATATGCATATGATACACCACGTATCATGTCGTACATTCCTTTTCTCGTGTGCCAATATGCTAAAACTTCTAGCTATTTTTCTCTTCTTGAGTTCTGAACAAATACAAACCCTTTTGAGTAAATCTCCGTTACTTATTCTCCATGCCAATCTTCAACCAGCATATGATAAAGTATGCAAGGACAATAAAAGGAACTTAGGCATACAGGAAGTACGTAAATTTTTAAACTTGAATTACCTCTCCCTTTCTATCGTCTTTTACCAAATGAATTTCCCTTTATATATAGAACAACAATTGCAGTAATGATAAACCCCGTGATTACAAATGTCCCAATTCCTGCTCGATATACGATATAGACATCGGTATGCTTAAATACATTCATAATTAAATATATCATTAGTGTTAAAGCAAGCACGATAATAATTGAGGTGAATTTATTTTTACCACGGTACATCATTTCACAACCTTCCACTCCGAAAGTGACTATTCTTTTGCTTTCTGCTCTATACTTATGTACGAAACAAGCTAAGATATGACAAGTCACTCTGCACACATTCTCCACAACTATTCTCTATAATATGCGATAGGTGATGCTATGAAGAATTTATCCGTAAAACTAGGACTTATATTTTTCTTGATTATATTTACTTTAGAACTCTTTCTATTTTTCTTTCTTCACTCTTCCTTAGTTGAGTCGCGAGTGGAAGAGGAACTTTTTGCCTTACAATCTAGGGGAGACGCTCATAGAGATACGTTAAAGACAAGTTTTGAAGCAGATACAATTGAGCATGTAGCCCTAATGGAAAAGGAAGCCAATACGGATGTGATGGTTACAAACTTAAAGGGAAGTGTACTTGCTTCCTCACTTTCAATTGATTTAAAAAAAATAATTTCATCAGGAATGAAGCTACAAAACGGTGTCGTAGAAAATGATTGGAAAAATCAACCCTATATTGTTACTGTAAGCTCTATTCCTAATCAAGGATACGTTTTCATGTTCCAAAACACTGATTCTATTCAAGCACTGATTGATCGTTTAAATAATCATTTTTTTATTACCGGATTAATCACAGCTATCTTAACGATTGTGATTATAATATTGCTTTCTATCGCTTTAGTTCGACCGCTTAATAAGATGAAAGAAGCCACGATACAAATAAAAAGTGGCGATTTCTCCATATCTCTACCTGATATAGGAAATGATGAACTTGGTAAACTAGCAAAAACCATCAACCTACTTGCAAGTGAGTTAATGCATTTAAAGGAAGAACGCAGTCAATTTTTAGCTACTATTTCTCATGAATTAAGAACACCGCTCACTTACCTTAAAGGATATGCTGACATTGTTCAAAGAAAGAATCTCTCCATTGAAGAACGTGATAAATATTTATCCATCATTCAGGAAGAAGCCAAAAGAATAAATACACTAGTAGAAGACTTATTTGAATTAGCAAAAATAGATCAATACGGCTTTGAAATGAAGAAACAAACCATTCAGTTAAGCGAATTCATAGCCCATTTACATCATAAATTTGAACCATCTTTCTTGCATCAATCCATGAGATTACATGTGGAAATGCCCCAAAAAGATATTAATGTGAATATCGATTCTGCTAGAGTAGAACAAATGCTTTATAACCTTTTGGATAATTCTTTGAAATATAGTCAAACAGCTACGGAAACAACATTAAAAATATGGACGAATACAAAAGATTTATACTTAAGAATTATTGATAACGGAAGTGGCATTCAAGAAAAAGATCTTCCACATATCTTTAAACGCTTTTATCGTGGAACATATAGCAACGATTCATGTAAAGGAGGTTCTGGTCTTGGTCTTTCGATTGTGAAAGAATTAGTCAACGCCCATAATGGTGAGATTACTGTCAAAAGCAACTCAAAAACCGGGACAACTTTTACTATCATGTTAAAAGGAGCGGTATTAAATGAGAAAGATACTTTTAGTAGATGACGAAATGCGGATGCTTGATTTATTAGACCTATATTTATCACAGAACGGGTTTTCTTGTATAAAAAAAACTTCCGGTGCATGTGCGCTTAATTATATGGAAGATCACGCTATTGAACTAGTTATCATTGATGTAATGATGCCTGATATGGACGGGTGGGATCTATGTCAATTGATTAAACAACAAAGTGATGTGCCGATTATTATGTTAACAGCGAAAGGAAGTAAACCAGATGTCGTCAAGGGGCTAACCATTGGTGCCGACGATTATATTGCAAAACCATTTGATGAAGAAGAACTTATCGCTAGAATCGAAGCTGTCTTAAGAAGAACAAAATCAACTGGCAGTGAAATCATATTTAAAGAACTACAGTTAAATAAGGAATCCTATGATTTTTACTATCAAAAGAAAAAAATCCCTGTCACGCAAAAAGAATTTGTGTTACTTGAGCTTTTTTTATCTCATCAAAATCATGTTTTCTCTCGCGAACATCTCATTACGAAAATTTGGGGATACGGTGTATATATCGAAGATCGAACAGTTGATTCACATATACGAAATATAAGAGAAAAGCTACGTGAAGTCGACTTCCCTATTGATCAGCATTTACAAACCGTATGGGGAATTGGATATAAATGGGTATCATAATCTTTCCTTTTGTTCAGAATGAAGAAGACAATATTCCTTCATATAATCTGCAAATTTACGATTTATAATAATTGCAAATCCATTAAAGGAGATGACCTAAATGAAAAAGCAACTAACCGTTGGAATAATTGCCTTGTTGGCAATGGTATTTTTAGCTGCTTGTACTAACAACAATGATTCATCACCAACTAATGATGAAACGAACGAACAAGAAGAAATGAATCATGAAGAGATGGACCATGAAGGAATGGATCATTCTAGTGATGGTGAAATCCCGGAAGGCCTAGAAAAAGCGGATGAACCCACTTACGCTGTGGGCTCTACAGTTACAATAAAAAATGGACATATGGAAGGCATGGAAGGTGCGGAGGCAAAGATTGTTGGCGCCTATAATACAACAGCTTATGCAGTAAACTATACCCCTACTTCTGGTGGTGACCCTGTGAAAAATCACAAATGGATTATTCATGAAGAACTTGAAGAACCAGGTGAAGCACCATTACAAGAGGGAGAAACCGCTGTGACTACTGCTGATCATATGGAAGGTATGAAGGGCGCAGAAGTAGAAATCGCTTCAAGTGAAGACACAACCGTTTATATGATTGACTATACGCCAACCACTGGTGTGGAAAAAGTCAAAAACCATAAATGGGTTACGGAAGCCGAATTAGAAAGATAAGAAGCAAATCGGCTCTAGTATAATCAAAAGTTGAATCATAGCATAATATCTTGTCCACATATCTTTTAGCAATCGCCAAGAGTTATGTGGACTTGCTTTTTCTATTGTGGTGTATCCACTTGAGTGGATATTCTCTATTTACCTATCTCTTATGTTTTCAAGTGTCTTGAATTATATTAGGTTGAGTTCTATCATCTCTCTCTTTTTATTCAATTCTTTTAAAATAATTTCCCCATATAATACTCATCATAATATTCTCCGTCCATTAATAACGATCTTCGCTTCACCCTTCTACTTCAAAACCTATTTTTTTGTATAGTGCAAGTGCTGCTTCATTTTCTGATACTACTGTCAATTCAATCCGCATGATAGCTTGATGATTGGCCCATGCTAGTACCGCCTGTAATAATTGCCCTCCAACTCCCATTCCTCTGTAATCTTTATGAACACCGACAACAATACTCGCACAATGTTTTTTCTTTCGTACCGTTTCTTTGATCACAAGTGTATACCCAATCAATCGTTCTTCATCTTCGGCACCAATAACCGTTATATTATCTCTATTAATAATGGCCTCTGCTCCTTCAACTGTTAATGTTCTTTCCCCTGCTTCCATCAACATATAAGGACTGCTTGCCTCTACATCCTCCATTAATTGTACAAGTTGTTTCGCATCATCTACGGAAAGCTCTTTGATTATCATTCAAAACTCCAACCTTTCTCGATATGTACATTCTTACCTTCTAACGATTCAATATGGCCATTTTTCAAATATACACTTGCTTCATCATCCAAGCCCAACCCCTTCTCTGTCTTCGTTTCAGTCATCACAGCAAGTAGGTTCTGCTTTTCATTCCATTTTGAATAATGAGCAGCGATAATATAATCTTGTAAAATACCTAAGCCATTTAAAATCATCAGCTTATCTCCTTTATAATCGCTCGGGGAAACCATACAATATTCTGAGCAGATCAAAGCACCCGCAGAAAAGCCTGCGATTGGCACTCCTTCTTGAAAAAGTTGCTTTATTTCCTCCCCTACCCTTTTAGTTACGATATAGTGATGATAGGACAGTGTGTCACCGCCACATATAATAATGCCAGTTATTTTTTCACTACGGATTGACTTCGTCTCTTCTAATAAATAATAGCGAAAATCAGTTACACCTTCTTCTTCTAAAATATGCTGATATTGAGGCATATAAGTTTGCCAGCCTTTACGATTTAAACAAAATATCGCTACATGTCCATTTTTTTGATTACAGAGACTAGCAAACTGCTTTCCATGAATTCTTCCAAAGGGCGGACTTCCACCAAATAAAAATAAATGTTGATCCATAAACACACCTCCAGTTTCTTCAACTTTTCTTTTACATTACGAATTCTATTTCTTAAGCAAACATTAGCATAATTAATAAATAAAAAGTTTTTTTCCGCACAAACTTTTTCTATGAGATCAATCGTCTATCCATTGTACAAAGTTTTTTAAAAGGAGCTCCTTGAAAGATGAATAACCAAAATTTGTTTGTACAAATGATTGAAGAGCATAAACAAGATTACTACCGGCTTGCTTATAGTTATGTTAGAAACCAAGCAGATGCCTTAGATATTGTCAGTGAATCCATAAAAAAAGGATTGCTTTCAATGAATAAATTAGAAAATGTAGATGCATTAAGAAGTTGGTTCTATAAGATTATCGTACGTACATCGCTCGACTTCTTAAAAAAGCATAAACGCATGACTGTATCAGATCATGACACAATCACCTATTTGCAAAGTGGAGAACATGATGATTATATGCATTTTGACTTACATGATGCATTAGCACAATTGCCCTTACAATATAAAACGGTCATTTTACTACGCTATTTTGAAGACTTAAAGATTCAAGAAATTGCTACTGTAATAGATGAAAATGTCAATACAGTCAAGACTCGATTATATCGCGGCTTAAAATTATTAAAGCTTGAACTGACAGAAGGAGATGAAATGGATGAGTAACCGACTGAAAGAATGGCGTAGACAATATAATGATATACCTATACCAACAGAGTTAGATGATATTATAGAAAGTGCACTAACTAGTCACACTCAACAAAAGCATACGAAAAAGCGTTGGATATGGCCAACTAGTATTGTGGCAGCTGCGAGTATTTTTACAGCAACAGTAAACTTTAGCCCTCAGGCGGCAAAAGCAATGTCAGAAGTACCTATTTTAAAACAAATTATTGAGGTTATTACCATTGATAAAATACACGAGGAACAAGAAAGTAAATCCATTGATGTAGAGATACCAGAAATCTCTGGTCTAGAAAATCACCAACTAGAAACTCATTTAAATCAAGCTTTTCTTGAAAAAGGAAAGCAATTATATCAAGAATATATGGATAGTAATGGTCACCTAGCTATTCAAAGTGATTACTCCATTGTGAATGAAAATAATCAGATACTTTCTATTGAACTTAATACGTTTAAAGCTGAAGCATCTGGATATGAACAAAAAGATTACCTTACGATTGATAAAGAATTACAAACCGTTATTACTTTACCTAGTTTATTTACTTCAGAAGCATATGTAGAGGTAATAAGTGAAGAAATTAAAAAGCAAATGAAGCAGAATATGGCCAATGATGAAAATCTTATTTATTGGCTAGATGATGTCGAATCATTTACTACTATTAATCGCGATCAACCATTCTTTATCAACGAAGATAACCACCTGATCATCTCTTTTAATGAATATGAAGTGGCACCTGGTTATATGGGCGTTGTTCAGTTTGAAATTCCAACTGAGATCATCGATGAAATACTAGTAAGTGACCGTTATATAAACTAAGTATGATTTGAATAAATAGAAATGAGGCCTCTCCTACTTAAAAAAGAGGGGTCTTACTTTTTGGGAAGAAGCCATAATTGTAAACTTGAATTTTAAATGACCTTTTCTAATATATCATTGATCATTTCAAGATTCTTTTCTCCTGTTAACTGCTTATTTTTCCCTATTAAACAGGACTTTTCCCCCTTATAATATATCATTCTTTCCACCTATCCAAATCATTACATAATAAGAGTAAAATGAATAATTGTAGTGCTTTTTTATCGCTATTCTGCAAATTTTTTTACAAGCTTTTTGAAACTAATTACGACATAATCATCGTCTATTTTTATATACATAAAGTTTAATAGAAAATACGTAAATAATTTAGAGGTTCACTTTAAAACGGAGGAAGGTTCCCTCCGTCAGCTAGAGTTTAATTGCATCAAAAATGGAGGACGTACATATGAAAAAAAAGACACACACACATTATATTACCGGGCTCGACGGACTGAGAGCGATTGCAGTCTTAGCCGTCATCGCCTATCACTTTCGCTTTGATTGGGCAGAAGGTGGATTTTTAGGCGTTAGCCTTTTCTTTGTTCTATCTGGCTACCTTATTACTTCCACTCTATTACCGGATCAAAACAAAAGCATGAAATTAGATTTGAAGAAGTTCTGGGTTGGCCGTGCTCGCCGCTTATTACCCGCTTCTTATGCAATGATTTTTATTACCTTTGTGTGGGTCGTTCTTTTTCATCAAAACTTGTTATCCGTTATGCGTGGTGATGCGCTAGCTTCTCTATTTTATGTAAGTAACTGGTGGTTTATTTTCCACGAGGTTTCCTATTTTGATAGTTTTGCTGCTCCATCTCCAATAAAAAACCTATGGTCACTGGCAATTGAAGAACAATTCTATCTATTATGGCCACTTGCCCTAACGGCTCTAATTTATATCTTCAAGCATCGAGCAACTGTTTCAAAGATTATCTTTTTAGGTGCTTTATTATCTTGTTTATGGATGTCATTACAATATGATCCCAATGGTGATCCTAGCAGAGTTTATTATGGGACTGATACACGTTCATTTGAATTATTAATTGGTTGTTGGCTAGCACTTGTTTGGCCAATGAAAAGGCTATCAGCTAAAAAGCTATCACCCCAACTAAAACAAACACTTAATGTAACCAGTGTCGGTGCGCTAGTGATTTTGTTACTATGCATGTTCACCATTAATGAATATAATCCGTTTCTTTATGTTGGGGGCTTGTTCCTTATTGCACTCCTATCAGCGGTTGTTATTGCTTGTGTCTGTCATCCATCAAGTATATTAAGCAAGTGGCTATCATGGAAGCCCCTTAGGTGGATTGGTACACGCTCATATGGTATTTATTTATGGCATTATCCAATTATTATTTTAGCAACGCCTCTCGACCAAATAGCGGCACCGCAGTTATGGAGAGTGCTATTACAGCTCATCGCTATTTTTGCAATAGCAGAAGTTTCCTACCGATTCTTAGAGCAACCGATTAGAAAGTATGGTTTTAGAGCATTCTTTAAAAATTTCAAGAAAATAAATCCGCTCAAATGGAAAAGTTTAAATGTACAATGTAGAATTGGTGCAGCTTTTGTCCCATTAGTAGCTATTATCTTTATTGCTGGTATGACGGGAGTTGTCAAGGGAGAAGAGCAAGAAGAGAAACCAACAGAGTTAGTTATTTCCCAAGAAAACAGTGAAGATCAACCGAAAGAAGAAACGAAAGAAGAAGCTTCCAACGTTCCAGAGAAAAATGACTCTTCTGAAGAAGCACCAGAGGAGAATACAGAAGGTACGGAAGAAGTTGAGAATGAAGCAGAAAAACAGGCAGAGCCACTCCCTGCCGCTGAGCATTATAACCAAATTCTTGCCATTGGTGATTCATTAATGCTTGATGTTGCACCAAGTCTACAGTTACGCTTTCCTGCTATTACGATTGATGCAAAGGTAGGGCGTCAAGTTCATCAAGCAGTCGATGTTAGCCAGCAATACACTTCCTTTAACCAAAAAGGAAATGCGATCATTTTCATGCTAGGTACAAACGGCTTTTTCCGTGAAAAGCATTTAGATGAACTGGTTGATTTATTTAGTGAAGCAGATATTTACCTTGTAAATACAAAGGTACCACGTTCATGGGAAGAAGATGTAAATAAAGCTTTATTGGAAAAAGCGGAAGTTGAAGACCATGTCACACTAGTCGATTGGCACAAACTCGGAGAAAATCATCCCGAATACTTCGGAGGTGATGGCGTCCATGTAGGAAAAACAGGGGCAGAATCACTAGCTGAGCTAATCGAAACAGAAATGAATAACTATATTGAAGCATCCATAGAAGAAAAATAATCAACAAAGTGCCGCTGAACCCAAAAATGTTCAGCGGCCTTTTTTATATCAGCTGCATGCTAATTGTTGAACCATTGTGGAGAGTGAAATTCCGATAAAAAATATAGAAGAAACGACTTGTGTTTTCTCGGGTGCAAATTCTAAAATGGTGAGCTATGGTAACCCGTTTGCTCGTTCACTTGGTGGAGAATCTTCAAAGTAAATATCTGCACCTATTAAGAGAGGTAACAAGAAAAAGTTGTTCCAGTTAAAACTAGGACAAATACTTACCTCCAGCGAACTCCTCCGTATCTATTCTCACCTCTATGTTTGTCTTATCTGTTTTCCTATCTCAAGCACCGATTCCCGGTCAACGTAATGTTCAATTGCTCTGCTTTCGTTTACTGTTTTCTATCTGAACGACTCGCTATCGCCATTTGCTATCCTCTCGGTTCCTGTTTTCTACCTGAGCGACTCGCTATCGCCATTTGCTCTCCTCTCGGTTCCTGTTTTCCATCTGAGTGACTCGCAAACACCATTTGCTCTCCTCTCGTCTCCTATTTTCCACCTGAGCGACTCGCAAACACCATTTGCTCTCCTCTCGGTTCCTGTTTTCTACCTGAGCGACTCGCTATCGCTATTTGCTCTCCTCTCGGTTCCTGTTTTCCATCTGAGCGACTCGCTATCACCATTTGCTCTCCTCTCGTCTCCTGTTTTCCACCTGAGTGACTCGCAAACACCATTTGCTCTCCTCTCGTCTCCTGTTTTCCACCTGAGTGACTCGCAAACACCATTTGCTCTCCTCTCGTCTCCTATTTTCCATCTGAGCGACTCGCTATCGCCATTGCTCACCTCTCGTCTCCTATTTCTCATCTGAGCCACTCGTAAACACCATTTGCTAAAGCTTTCATCACTATTTCTCCGTTTAAATGAGACACAAACCACCTTTGCCTTATCAACAAAACAAATATTTGTATCTTCCAAAGTAAGCGATTAGCCTACCTGCAACTACAAAAGTGCCTCACCCACTACTACTACTTCTATAAGCTATTTGTTGAAAACTTATTTTTCGCATACATATAAGTCACTGCCAATGCTAAAACGAGTACAGTCCCTTTAATAATATCAAAACCATAATAAGGTAGATTCAAAATAGTTAAACCATTTAATAATACGCCGATGACTGCTGCGCCAAAAAATGTACCTAACGCATTTGGTTTTCCAGCCCCTAGTACCGAGTAGCCAACAAATACAGCTGCAACAGCCTCCATCAGTAGTGGTGCACCTGCATCGATTTGCCCTGATCCTACCCTAGCAGTAAATAAAATGCCTGCTATGCTAGCAAAAATTCCTGAAATTACATAAGCCATGCATTTGATTTTCTTTACTTTTACACCAGATAAGGTCGCAGCTTCGGCATTCCCTCCTGTCATATAAAAGATTCTGCCCCATCTCGTATAATTCAAAAAACAGTAGGAAGCTAACACTAGAATGACCATGATCCATACAGGTACAGGGATACCTAATAAATGGCCTTGACCAATCCATAGAAAGGCATTAGAAAACTCACCAATTGCTGTCCCACCAGAAGTCAGTGGCATATGGTTATAAATTGAGTATCCTTCTGTATAAGTCCGATGTAATCCCGCTACGATGTACATACTGCTCAATGTTGCTAATAAATCGGGAATACCTATCACAACAATTAAGAACGAATTAAATAATCCAACTGCCACTCCAACGATAATTGGTAATAGTAGAACTAACCATAGCGGTAAATCATACCAAACCATCAATGAAGCTGTAAAAACAGTTGCTAATGACATCGTGGAGCCAACAGATAAATCAAAACCGTCAACTACTAATGTAAATGTGACCCCGAGCGCGAGCACAGTGACAATCGAAATGGAACGTAATATATCCGAAAAATTATCATAGGTTAAAAAGAATGGGCTCACACTTGTAAAATAAAAAATAATAAGAATAAGTAAAGTAATTGCCCCGTATTTAAATAGAAATGCGATCAATTGGTCCTTCATGATTGACTTCCTTTCCACCACTTGCATATAACAGAATCTTTTCTTGCGTTGCCTCTTTTTGCGTAAATTCTTTCACGATTTTGCCATCATACATCACTAATACTCTATGGCAAACTGTTAATAATTCTTGGATTTCACTACTAAAATACAAAATGGCCTTGCCTTCCTTTGCAAGCTGTTGAATTAGTTTAAGAATCTCTCTTTTCGCACCGATGTCCACGCCTTTAGTAGGCTCATCAAATAAATAAACCTTCGCTTCACTTGATAACCACTTACCGATAACGATCTTTTGCTGATTTCCCCCACTTAAATGATTCACCTCTACGTCCACATCATTTGCTTTCACCTGCAAAGTTGAAATCACTTCTTCAGTAGCTTTTCTCTCAGCCTTTCTGTTAATAAAACCCCCTTTTACGTACTTTTTCAGCTGTGGGAAAGTTACATTCTTCGATATCGTTTCATTAATGAATAGACCTTCTTTCCGCCTTTCTTCAGGAATATGAGTGATACCACAAGCAATAGCTGTTTTTGGATGCTTCACCTGTATCTTCTTACCAGAGACTCTGATTTCTCCTGAAGTGGCTGGTGTATTTCCAAATATTGTTTTCGCTAGTTCTGTTTTTCCAGCACCTACCAAGCCCGCAATTCCTACAACTTCACCTTCATATACATTTAAACTAATATTTTGTAACTTTCCTAGATTGATATTCTTAAGTGCTAAAACCTCTTCCCCTCGTTTATAACTGTGCATAACGTTTCTTTCCTCATGCCATACTTCTCCAAGCATTTGTTCAATTACCATTTCCTGCGTTATCTGAGCAATTGGTACGGTTGAAATCCGACATCCGTCTCTCATAACCGTTACCACATCTGCAATGGCGAATACTTCAGGTAATCGATGTGTAATAAAAATACAACCAATTCCCTTTACTCTCAGTTGCCTAATTACATGAAATAATTTCTCTGCTTCTATATGTGATAATGGAGCGGTTGGCTCATCAAAAATAATGACTTTAGTCGTTTGCACTAACGCCCGAGCTATGAGAACCAATTGCTTTTTAGCAAGACTTAGATTTGAAGCTGCTTGATTTAGCTCAATATCATTCACCTCGAGTAATGTTAATGCTTCCTGTGCCTGACGATGTAGATCCTTACGAGAGAAGTACCACCCTTTCTCTTGTGAAAAGCGATCAAGCATAATATTTTCCGCTACAGTAAGCTGTGGAACAATGGCTGTATCAACCTCCTGATAAACGCAAAATATTCCTTTTTCTTTCGCGTCACTAGGGTGTTGAAAAGTTGCTTTTTCGTGGTTAATCAAAATTTCTCCTTGGTCTTGTCTATATACCCCAGAGAGAATTTTCATTAATGTACTTTTCCCAGCTCCATTTGCTCCAAGCAAGGCATGTATTTCTCCTTTATGAACCACTAACTCCCCGTTCTTTAATGCCGTAACTTTTCCAAAACTCTTACTAATCTTTTTCATTTCCAAAACAACTTCACTCACTTAAAGGAGACCTCCTTCATAGATACAAAAACCGACTCTCTAAAAGTCGGTTGACTAGCTACAAAACATTTCATTCAATTGCCCTCAAGTGCTTTTAATTCTTCCGTATAGCCTTGTTCACTTTCTCCCCAACCATCTATATATTCATGCAGTTCGTTTGTTGTAATTGCCTCATCAGGTAATTGACTTTTCTCTACAAAAACAGGATCAAGGATAACTTTTTCTTTAGGCGAATCACCGTTTAATTTTTGGTACAAATATCGAACTTGAATACGACCAATATCTTTTGGATCAACGGCAGCTGTCGCTTCCCATGAACTGTTTTCTTTTTGTATCAGTTGCAGGTCTTCGTCACTCATATCAATCCCGTAGACTTTAATATCTTCTCTTCCTGCCTGCTCTAGCGCTCTGACAGCTCCTTTAGCAAACTCATCCCACGCTGCCCAAACTGCTGTTATTTCACCTTCATTTGGATATTGTTTTAGGATTGCTTCCATTTGTGCTTGAGTATCTAATGCTGTATTATCGGTGGCAGCACCAAATGCTGCTACTTCCTTAATATCTGTATTCTCTTTTAAAAATTGTTCATAAGCTACTTGTCTTCTTTCCATCGGTGCAAATCCAGCTACCCAAATCTTAACAATATTTGCTTTCCCTCCTGCATCTGCAGCAAGCTTGGTTAATGTCAACTTCGCCATTTCTTCATCGCCTTGTTGAAGTACAGTTACATCTTTCACTGCAATATCAGCATCAAAGACCACTACAGGTATATTTTGTGCAGCCGCTTTTTCTACTCCTTGCGTTAACGCTTCCTTCGTTCCATGATCAATTAATATCCCATCAAATTTTTGATTAATCGCTGCATCTAAATTGGAAGCCATTTTTGCTAAGTCACCTTCAGAAGTAAATACTTGAACGGTTCCACCAAACTTTTCTACCTGCTCTTTTACCCCTTCAATATATTGTGCAGAAAAAGTTCCTAAATTAATTTGCATGATTAGTGCGATCTTTTTATTAGCTAACGGATGTACACTATTCTCTTTAGTTGATGCAGTTGCTTCACTACTTGAATTGCTTCCTTTTGGCTGGCAGCCTGCCAAAATTAAAATAAAAATAATAAGAAACGCTAATAGTATACGATTGTTCTTCATGCCCTAACTCCCTCTTCTGCTTTATTCAATTGTGCCAATTTGTTTCGATCAGCTTTAAAAATGCCTTTTTCAGTAATAATTGCAGTAATTAAATTAGCCGTTGTCACATCAAACGCCGGATTAAACACTTTCGTTCCTTCTGGTGTGATCTGGTTTGGCCCAATATGAGTCACCTCTTCTGCCAACCTCTCCTCAATCGGAATATCTGCCCCTGATGCGATAGAAAAGTCAAATGTCGACAATGGCGCAGCTACATAGAAAGGAATTTGAAAATAGTTTGCTAAAATAGCTAGTTGCCATGTACCGATTTTATTCGCTGTATCTCCATTGCTGGCAATACGATCGGCCCCGACTATAATCGCTTCAATCCCCTTGGTTGCTATGGTATGAGCAGCCATATTATCAGTAATGACCGTCACATCCACATTGGACTGTTGAAGCTCCCAAGCAGTTAGGCGCGCTCCCTGAAGAACCGGTCTCGTTTCACAAGCATATACTTGAAAGTCAACACCCTTCTCCTTGCCTAAATGAAACGGCGCTAGCGCTGTACCATATTTTCCCGTAGCAATCGTTCCCGCATTGCAAATCGTTAATACCTTTTTCCTTCCATTCAATAGACTTAGTGCATTTTCACCAATTTGCCGACAAATCTCCTCGTCTTCTTGATGTATTTTCTTTGCTTCTTGCTCCAAACTGATAATTGTCTCCTCTGTTGAATACAGCGTTTCTATTACTTTCATCATTCGATCCAAAGCCCAGAACAAATTAACAGCTGTCGGTCTAGAGCCCGCTAGATAAAGATAATCTTCATGAATTCTAAGATGGAAAGTTTCAATGTCGACCCCTTCGTATTTTTTTGCAGCAATCGCTAAACCATAAGCAGCAGTAATTCCAATAGCTGGCGCCCCTCTTACTTTCAACTGAATAATTGCCTCAAAGACATCTTCAATGGTTTCGAGTTCTATCCATCTTGTTTGATGGGGTAATAAGGTTTGATCAAGAATTTTCAATCTACCTTCTTGCCATTCAATTGGTGTTGGTATACTCATGATGTATACGCCTCCAGTTCCTTAAGAAGTTGCGAGATTGTTACTATGTTTTTGCGATTAATAATCAAGGATGAACCTAATTGAATCGTTGCCTTCTTCACATATAATCTAATTGACCTATCTTCTATTCCATCAAGATCCTTCACATGCGACAATCCGATTGTTCTCCGAATTAATTCACACCCTACTACTCCGATAGCATCTTTAAATACTTTAGCTAGAAAAGACTCTAGAGCGCCTGGTACTTTCGTAAAAGGATTAACAACAGAATTTTGCCAAGCTTCTGAAAAATATTGAGAAAACACATCCCATACTTCTTCTATCTGTTGAAGAATAACGATTCTATCGTTTTCGTTTCGTACAAGTACTTGGAAAATGAGATGGGCAATATATTGACCGACATCAAATCCAATCGGACCATAAAAGCCGAACTCAGGATCGATCACCTTCGTCTCACTCTTACTCGCAAATATACTCCCTGTATGTAGGTCACCATGTAGTAAGCTCTCTGCTTCTGTGAGAAAAGCATATTTTATTTTGGCTACTTCAAGTTTCAACTTGTCATTAGCCCATAGTTGCTGAACCACTTCAGCCAACTCAGCTTCAAAATCATTCGTTTCCACATCAAAAAATGGATCGGTGAATACTAAATCCTCAGTGATTTTACATAGTTCAGGATTTGAAAATTTAGCGACCAATTTCTTTTTCTCAAACGGATGAAGAGCAAAATCTGAAGTTGAAAACAATGTCTTTGCTAAGTACTCACCAATATGAGCTGATAAATTCGGATAATGATCCCCTTGAATCAATCCGTCTCTTACAATTGTCAAATGGGAAAGATCCTCCATCACAGTTAATGCTAGTTCTTCATCTGATGCTAGTACTGCTGGGAGGAGGTGAGGAACGAATTCACCATGCTTCTTAAGCACTTCTGCCTCCAGTTTTGCACGTTTAAGTGTTAGAGGCCAGCTTTCTCCGACTACTTTTGCATAAGGGAGTGCTTGCTTAATAATTACACTTTTATGATTAGAAGTAATACGGTAAACATAATTCAAATTACCATCACCAATCTCTTCCACCGTCATTTTTTCATCCGGTAAAAACAGTTTTAAACTCTTCACGTATTCACACGCTGATTCCTCTGTCAAAGCGCGATAACCTATATTATCTAAAACAGCCATATCTCTTCCCCCTTATTTCTTTATTTATCTGTGGCACAAAACAGGGGTGACTACATGAAGAGATGTAGTCGGACCTGCTTTGTCATTACAGAAACAAAAATGCCCCTTTCCTTTACAGAAAGAGGCATTCGTCATTACGATTTTGCCTCTCATCTTTCAGAATAACTTCTGAATGGAATTAGCACCGTGCCTTACATTAGGCGCAGAAATTCTCTAGCTGCGCCTCGTTTCACAACGATATTACGGTCGGTTGCTGGGTTTCATCGGGCCATATTTCCCTCCACCTGCTCTTGATAAGAGTATAAAAGATTCATTTTTTGAAATATCTTGAGCAAATACTAGCACCGTTTATAAAAAAGTGTCAATCTTTTTTTTAAAACTTTTCATCTTTTTAAGGTTAAAAGAATTTTGTCATATAACGTAAAAAATTCTCTGTTGACAGATAAAACACCTGGTGACATAATAAAATTGTGCAAAAATTTAAAACGATAATCATAAATTTTCTTATCAAGAGCAGGCGGAGGGACGAGCCCGATGAAGCCCGGCAACCGATTCTAAATGAACACGGTGCTAATTCTTGCAGCAATCATGCTGACAGATAAGGAGAAGGTTCTATCACTGCGAACTAACCCTCTTCTTATTGATTAAGAAGAGGGTTTTTTATTGTCAATGTCAATTCGAAATCATCAGGGAGGGTTCTCATATGGGAGATGTAATTGCAACTTATCAAGTATACGCAAGACCCGGTTCATTAGAGAAAAAAGCAGAGGATATCGCTTTAGGATTAACGATAGGCTCGTGGACAGCGTTACCATTACTTGAGCAAAAACAATTACTAAAACATAAAGGCAGAGTCACTGCACTACAAGAATTTTATGATGATGAACATCCCAATCGATTCGGTGAAGTAAGGTGCGAAATTAGTATCGCCTACCCTACATATAATTTCACATTTGATATTCCAGCAATCTTAACAACTGTATTTGGAAAGTTATCTCTAGATGGTGAAGTAAAATTATTAAATCTGGAATTTGATAATGAGGATCTTTCCCGTTTTCCTGGACCAAAATTCGGTATAAAAAATATAAGATCGAAACTAAATATTCAAGACCGCCCATTACTTATGAGTATATTTAAAGGCATTATCGGCAGGGATATTCACTTTTTAAGAGAACAGTTAAGAGACCAGGCTATGGGAGGCGTTGATATTGTAAAAGATGATGAAATTCTTTTTGATGTCAACATCTCTTTTGAAGACCGAATTATCGCAGGTAAAGAAATACTAGATGAAGTCTATGAAAAGACTGGAAAAAGGACACTTTATGCAGTCAATTTATCTGGGAGAACAATGGATTTAGTAGATAAAGCAAAACATGCGAGCGAATTAGGGGCGGATGCATTATTATTCAATGTTCACACTTACGGTCTAGATATGCTCCAAACACTAGCTGAAAACAATGAAGTGCAGTTACCTATCATGGCACATCCTGCATATAGTGGGGCCTATACTTCTTCAAACTTCTATGGTGTGGCTCCTGATTTATTACTCGGTAATCTTACTCGCTTAGCAGGCGCAGATTTCTCTTTATTTCCTTCTCCATATGGTTCTGTTGCCATGGAAAAAGAAAAAACCTTAGCTATCGCTAGACAGTTAACCGAAGAAAATGGCTTGAATCAGGCATTCCCGGTCCCTTCAGCAGGCATTCATCCAGGTTTAGTTCCGTTGCTTTATCATGACTTTGGCAATGATTGTATAATTAATGCTGGCGGCGGGGTCCATGGTCATCCTGAAGGAGCAGCAGCTGGCGTGAGAGCTTTTAGGCAAGCCATTGATCACGTCATACAACAAAATACTCATCGTGCAACAAAAGCGCAAGAATTAGAAGCAGCATTAGCAAAATGGGGAGGTACGTCATAAAAGATGACAAAACCAATGATTTTTTGTGATTTCGATGGAACAATTACGAATAACGACAACATTGTAAAGATTATGGAGCATTTCGGTCCTATTGAGGCAAAACAGATCAAGGAAGATATTTTAGCTCAAAATATCTCTATCCAAGAAGGTGTTAAAAATCTCTTCTCACTTTTACCAACAAGTAAAAAAGAAGAGATTATCCATTTTGTATTAAATAGTGCAGAAATTCGTGAAGGATTTTCAGCTTTTGTTAGATATACACATGAAAACGGTATCCCTCTTTATATTGTTAGTGGTGGGATTGACTTTTTTTTAGAACCAGTACTTGAACCTTATGGGCCATTTACGAAAGTATTTTGCAATCACGCAAGCTTTGCTTTAGAAACAATAGATATTCACTATCCACACCAGTGTGATGAACTATGTTCTTCACAAGGTTGCGGCTGTTGTAAACCAACCATTATTAGAAAACACTCTTCTCCTGAACACTTTAATATTCTTATTGGAGATTCGATTACAGACTTTGAAGCAGCCAAAATAGCAGATGCCGTACTTGCTAGAGATTTCTTAATTCAAAAATGTGAAGAAACTGGTATTTCTTATACACCTTTCGAAACCTTCCATGATTGCATTGAATACCTCGATGAACTAGTTGGTGCGAAATCATGACAACGTATGAAACAAAGTGGGATACATTAGCTGATATTAAAGATGAATTAGCAGCCAGAGATTGGTTTATGGGTACTAGTGGTAATTTATCCATTCGCGTAGATGAAAACAGCTTTTTAGTCACTTCAAGCGGACTTGATAAAAGAAAGAGAACAGCTAATGATTTTTTATTAGTAGACTTAGAAGGAAAGCCCCTAGAAAACACGTCATCTAAACCTTCAGCTGAGACTTTATTACATTGTGAAATTTATAAGAAAACGTCATCAGGAGCAAGTCTTCATGTTCATACAGTTGCTAATAATGTTATTTCTGAGCTTTTCTATCAAGAAGGTGTAGTATCTTTTCAGCATCAAGAGTTAATTAAAGCATTTGGACTATGGGGAGAAGATGATATACTCACCATCCCGATCATTCGCAATGATGCGGATATCCCTACATTAGCGGATCACTTTTCTGCTTACGTCAGCAAAGAGAAAGGTGCAGTCTTAATTCACAACCACGGGATTACTGTTTGGGGAGTCGATGGGTTTGAAGCGAAAAAATTATTAGAGGCTTGCGAATTTTTATTTCAATATAAATTATCTCTTATTCAATTAAAAGGAGGCGTTTTACATGGCCATTATTAAATTCAAAAACGAAGAAAAAGTGATTACTGATCAACAAGAGGTATCTACATTTTTAACTGCACAAGAAGTCATCTATGAAAATTGGAACATTGAGCAATTAGAAGTGACATTACACGAAAAATACGATTTATCTGATGATGAAAAGCAAGCCATACTAGATGCATTTTCAACTGAAATCAAAACCATTTCTGAAAAGCGCGGCTACAAAGCTGCAGATGTTATTACACTTTCAGACAGTACGCCAAATTTAGATGAATTATTAATTAACTTTCAAAGAGAACACCATCATACCGATGATGAAGTCCGTTTCATCGTAAGTGGGCATGGAGTCTTTATTATCCAAGGAAAAGATGAATCGTTTTTTGAAGTCCATTTAGATCCAGGTGATTTAATTTCTGTACCCGTAAACACGCGCCACTATTTTACTTTAGCTGATGATCGAAAAGTTGTTGCTATTCGCCTCTTTGTTACACCAGAAGGTTGGGTACCTGTTTACGAGAAAGAAAAATTGAACGCTTAATATCAGGGAGGCTCCTTCATAATCGGGGGCCTCTCCTTATTTCTCTAAATAATAGATAAAAAATTCGCTCCATTCTCCACTATCAAATGAAAATTGAGACTGTTTCTCTTCATATTTAAAACCAATAGATTCTGCTAAATGAATGGAGGCGAGGTTATCACTATCAATATGTAATTCTATTCTTTCAGGTTGTAAATATTCAAAAATAAAAGGTATGATTGTTACTACGCTTTCTTTTCCATATCCTTTTCGCCAATATTGATTGTGAATTGCATAACCAAGTAGTACTAACTCCTTGCCATTCCTCTGTGTTCGATACAATTCTATTTTTCCTATATGTGCACCATCATTTTCTCTAAATATACCAAACTCAGATAATTGCCAGGCATCATCTTGCTTGCTCCATTGCTCGATTTTCTTCTTGAATTTTTCTTTAGTATAAGCAGGTAAATCTTGTGGGCGTCCTTCATCATGACGTGATTGCGATACTAAACGGTTCTTTAATCCCGCTATCCAAGCTTCGTAATCTTCATACATATACGATCGAATGACGAGACGGTTACTTTTCAACTGCATGTCTTTCGCTCCATTCTATCAGAAATTAGGACCGCCTTTTTATAAGTTATTGTGAGTAGATACTATATGTGTACAAGTACTCTTCCTCTCGTTTCTCCTTTTAAAAGCAATGGCAAGACATGCTCAACTTCACTCAATGAAACTTCTTGAAAAATAAACTGATCAAACGGAAGTTTATCACTTTCTTCCGCTAATAGTTCCCAAGCTTCTTTCCTCATCTCCATTGGACAAAAAACGGAATCAACTCCCAAGAGACTCACCCCACGTAAAATAAAAGGAAAAACCGTCGTAGGTAAATTCGTTCCAGCAGTTAAACCACTAACCGCTACGGCACCCCCATATTGAATTTGGCTTAACAAGGATGCCAATGGCTCTCCACCGACAGGATCAACCGCTGCTATCCATTTTTGCTTGCTTAATGCGCTTATCTTCCCATCATACACTTCTTCCCTTGTAATCACTGAAGAAGCTCCTAAGTTCATTAAGTAATCACGTTCATTCTTCTTTCCAGTGCTTGCAACGACCTCATAGCCACGGTTAGCTAACAAGGCAACGGCAAAACTCCCAACGCCACCAGTAGCCCCAGTAACTAACACCTTCCCACTATTTTCAGTTAGACCATTCTGTTCTAATTTTAATATGGAAAGAGCCGCTGTTAATCCAGCTGTGCCAATCGTCATTGCCTTCTTTAATGTAAGTCCTTTTGGAAGTGGCAGTACCCATTGTGCAGGTACTTGTGCATATTCACTATACCCCCCGTATCTGGATACACCAATTTCATAACTCGTAGCAATGACTTCATCACCTTTGGAAAAATCAGGATGTTGAGATGAAACAACGATGCCCGCTAAGTCAATGCCCGGTACCATTGGATAGTCTTTAACGATATTTCCATTAGGTATACTAGCTAAACTGTCCTTATAATTTACTCCGGAGTATTTTACTTGAATTAATACTTCTCCTGCAGGTAAATCCCTTACCTCAAGTTGACGCAACTGGATAGAAAAATCTTTATCATCTTTATCTACAACTATTGCTTTAAAACTCATTACTCTTCCTCCACCCTTCCCTTTAACTTCTCAAATTGGCTTCATTGACCCTATACTCATTTCTACTTCATACATGGCAATCGCTTTTATCACGGCTTCTAAATGCTTATCAACGTAAATTTGTTCCTCAACTTTTGTTTATGCGCCAGCATGAAATCTCCTTTTTCAGACATAGCAACATCCCCTCTTTTGCCGTTCTTTCACACTCATTCCCGTTCCTTAAAGCATGAAACCATTCAAATTAGTTTTATTCGTTTGTTTAAACCCTGATTCCTTGTCCTACAAGGGATTCACTCAATATTATTTTAATTCCAAAACTAATATACCGTGTACTTCTTCAATTTCACCTATTGAAGACAAATTTCACCCCACTGTTAACTTTTTTATTAGATGTCATCATTAAAGCGTCGTCTGTTCTATGCTCCATCTCCAGAAGTGCTCGATTAGTTGGGGATCACTCGCCCTTTTAGAGACATGGGCTTTTTTCTTGTCAATATAGTACTCACCTGATATCCCTTCTACATCCGGACTCGTGGCTAAATAGATGGCCGTTTCCGCCCCTTGCTCTGCTGTTTTAAAAAATGGCACCAGTAATTTTACCACTTTGCCACCAAATCCTGTTTCTCTATCCACACCTATGTTTGTTGCAACAGCTCCTGGATGAAGTGCATTCACTGTCACATTTGTGTGTGCTAATCTTTCATGTAAACCTTTCATAAATAATAAATTGGCTAGCTTCGATCTTCCATAACCTTTTGCTACATTAAAACCCTTTTTAAAAAACGGATCTGCAAAATCCATTTTCCCCCATTTATGAGCACCGGAAGATACAATGACAATTCTTGCAGTAGCCGAAGCCTTTAAAGCTGCTAATAATTGCTTGGTTAAATGGAAATGACCGAGATGGTTTACCCCTAACATCATCTCAAATCCATCAACTGTTTCTTGCCTTTTTATTGTCACTACACCTGCATTATTGATTAAAAGATCTAAATGATGATACTTACTAAAAAAGGTTGCCACAAAATCATCGATGCTTTTGATAGAACTTAAATCACAGAGCATTAAATCTACATTTTCTTTTCCTGTAATGGCTTTCACTTTTTGTAGCGCGGCTTCACCTCTTATTTTACTTCTACAGAGCATGATTACTTTTACATTTTTATTTACAAGACCGATTGTCGTTTCTAAGCCCATTCCTGAATTCGCTCCTGTTACTATCGCTACTTTAGCAACCATAGCTACCCACACCTTTCTTATTGTCGTTAAGTATAAATGGTCCAATGATATTTTTATAGTTTTCTGCTTTTATGAACTATAAAAATATAAGAATTTTCAGTATAATTTATACTGAAAGGAGTGTCATATGGAAGTCACCTCTGTTATTCTTGCGATTTCAACAATGGGTATAATCATTGTTTTCGGAGCACTAATCGCTTTAAAGATATCAATCACAGCAGAAATGAAAAATATATTAATGATGATTATTTTAAATCTAGCTGTTCCCTTTATTATATTGAATGGTGTTTTCAATACTAAAATTACGGACGTCATTTTCCAACAAGTCTTTCTCGTATTCGGGATATCCATTGTATTTAATGCTGGAGGTATTATTCTTACATTAGTTCTAGGCCGTCTTTTACACCTTAATCAGCCTAAACAATTGGCTTTACTCGCCGCCCTAGGTAATACAGGTTTCATCGGCATCCCTCTTAGTGCTACATTATTTGGGCCTCTCGGTGGATTATTAGCCGCTGTATTTGATGCAGGGTTAGATGTCGTTCTTTTTTCATTAGGTATCTATTTATTACAAAGCAATCAAAAATTCCAATTTAAACAATTAAAAGCTTTATTAAACATACCTTTATTAGCCATTAGTTTGGGGTTGTTATATGTAATCAGTGGTTGGGAAGCACCGATCATATTCAAGCAACTGGCTTCAATGCTATCTAACTTAGCTGCGCCATTAGCCATGTTATATATAGGCTTTCTGCTTCCAACTTTCTTTCAAGTTGGACGACGGTTTTACTTTCAAGGTTTATGGTTTCCTTTATTAATGAAATTGTTGATATTACCACTTTTCGCCATCATTTGTTTACGTTTTACGTCAATACAAACAGATTTAACTTTCTTATTAGTTATTTTAACAAGTATGCCTACCTTCATGCTGGCTTCAGTATTATTTTCCCGCTACACACAAGAAGAAAACGAAGCCATTATGGTAACGGTATATAGCACGTTAATTTCTATCTTAACCATTCCTTTGATTTCTTGGATAGCAAGCTTTCTTTTGTAATCATTTAATTACATTTTTTAGCCAGCCAAAAAGTTATTTTAGCTGGCTATTTCTCTTCTCATTCACCTTTCTCTAGTCCGTACATATTAAAAAGGGTAAAATCTTAATCGATTAAAAAATGCGTTGGATTTATCTTCTTCTTATCAACTCAAAAATCCTAGATAATCATTCTTCTGGTGTTAAGAGTAGTCTCTTCCCTTCAGGCTCCCCTAAAGTAGTCTTATGATAATCTCCCTCTACCCAATCCGCCATTTGATTTTGATACCAGTCACTCGATACATGCCCAGATTGACCTGGACCGACGATATGATAAGCCTGCATTGGATTGTTCATATCCATAACAAATCGCCATGATGCTCCGTGATTCACCGTCCCATCATTTTTAAATGCAGCTGCCTTAACAGTGACAGCACTTCCTCCTGTTGCCATACTACCTTGATAATTAAATAAATAATTTAAAGGAGCTACGCTAGATAACGGGTGTGTGAAGGAAACTTGGTGATAATCTCCCCAGTTCCAATTTGCCATATCGCCGCCTTCATCTTCCTGTATTTGTGAAAGTGTTTCCGTTAACGATACAACTAATAATTCATTAATGCCCCCTACATCCTTCACCCATGGCCCCGGGTTACCTGCAAATGCATTACGCAGAAGCTGATCAACAGCCGATCTTTTACCACCAAATAATTCTAACGTTTCTTTTGGAATCTGCTCTTCAAATAATGCTTCTCCTATTTCAACCATCCAGCGATTAAAAATATAAGGAGCAGCAAGATCTTGATGATCTTGATAGTCCCATTTCGATAAGATGTCAAGGGCTGATTGGATGTTCTCACCTTTTTCGTTTGCTAATTGCTTAAGCATCACAGGCACAAATTCTTCTGCCTGAAGGTTCTTTTCATCCATTTGTAGTTCCATCATATTTTCTGCAGTTAATTTATTGCTTCCACTTAATACTTCTTGAATACGCATTTGTCTATATGGTTGCGCCCAATTGTGACTGATATGATAACGGTAATCATCTCCTACCACCTTATTATTGGCTGTAGAAATAAAACCTTCTTCCGGATTGACGATAGTTGGTAATTCGTCATAAGGAATCGCACCTTCCCAAGCATACTCATCTGTCCATCCCGGTACAGGTAATAGGCCATTTCCTTTTTTCCTGATAGGAATTTTTCCATTCGCCTTATAAGCAATATTTCCTTCTCGATCTGTAAAAACAAAATTTTGTGCTGGTGCTTCAAAAGCTGCTAATGCCTCTTCGAATTCTTTCCAATTTTCAGCGTGATTCATATTTAAAATCGCCTCTAGTTCTGTCGTTGCCTCTAATGCTGTCCACTGTAATGAAAGTGCCGTTTCACTAGTAGCAGCATCGGCGGCAAACTCTGAAATAATAGGCCCATGTCTTGTCTCTATGACTTCATAATCAATTGTTTCACTATCCTTTACCTTTATAGGCTCAGCTATCACTTGAGCCTTCTCCCATTTGTCGTTATAAAGAAACAAGTGAGGATCTTCTGGATTTCTTTTTTCAATATAAAGATCTTGCACATCAGGACCAGTATTAGTCACACCCCATGCGATGTTTTCGTTATGTCCTAAAATAATTCCAGGGACTCCGGCAAATATCACTCCACCTACATTCACTTCATCAGACTGTAAGTGCATTTGATACCATACAGAAGGAGTCGCCAACCCTAAATGGGGATCATCTGCTAAAAGACTTTTGCCAGTTGCCGTTTTATCTCCGCTTACCACCCAATTGTTACTCCCATTGAATTCATGTGGGATAACAGCTTGAGCAAAGGCGGTTGAAAAATCTAATTGTTCTTTAGTAATAATAGTTGGTGCCTCTTCTGGATAGGTCGGAAATAAATCATACGCTTTTTCTTCAGGAAATGTTTGCAACAGATACTGTCTAAAAGCTTGATCTTTCCAATGTCCGCCCAAATCAAAGGCCATATACTTACCAATTGTTAATGAGTCAATTGGTTTCCATGCTTCCGGTTTATAGCCAAGTATCGTAAATTCTATTGGCCACTTTCCAGTGGTATGTAATTCCTCTATATAGGCATTTACTCCGTCTGCAAATGCATTTAATACCCGCATCCCCTCATCTGAATATTCAGCTACTGATTCTTCTGCTGCTCTTCTTAAGCCCAAGGTACGGAAATACTTATCTGTATCTACTGTCGATTCACCAATTACTTCACTTAATCTCCCAGATGCCTGCCGCCTACTTAAGTCCATTTGAAATAGACGATCTTGCGCTTGTACATATCCTTGGGAAAAGTAAAGGTCATACTCATTCGTTGCTTCTATATGAGGAACACCCATTTCATCTCGGACCACCTCAACAGCTTGTTGTAACCCTTTCAGTTGAATATCACCATTAACTTGAGGTAACGGGCGATTCAAGAAATAATAAGCGCCAATGATTACAAGTAGAATGAGCCCAAGAAGACTCCCTCCCATCCATAGTAGCAAGCGCTTCCATCTTACATTTTTCTTTGCCTCTGTTTTAATTTCCATCTCTCATCCTCCACCCACTTTCTATCTTTAATAAGATTCTAGAAGTAAATCCTTTTTCCTACTCTATTCATAAAGAAAAGAACAAATTCTTTTAAATAGAATTTGTTCTTGCATCAATGGTAGCTCATCACTTATATTCTCTTTTCAACAAACCATAAATAACTGTGTCAACATAATAATGATAGAGCCATTCGCCATCTCTAATCGTTCCTTCATATACAAAACCAAGCTTTTCAGGTATACGACGACTTTTACTATTTTTAACTGCAGCATGAATTTCTACTTTATTTAAATTAAGCTGAGTAAATCCGTAGGAAATCATCGCTTGCACAGCTTTTGTCATCAAACCTTTACCTTCTGCCTGCTGTGAAAGCCAATACCCGATTGTACCTATCCGATTGGCATGATTCAACTTATTATAGCCAATGATGCCGATTAACTTTCCGTTTTCTCTAATACCAACGGTTAAGCCAGTATTTCGATCCATTTGTTCAACTGTATGGTCAATAAACGCTTTTGAATCTTGAACAGATTTTGTTCCATCTACCCATGGAAGCCATTCGCGTAAGTATGTACGATTCTCATTAATAAGCGCAAATAGTTCATCCGCCTCTTCATACATAAAACCCTTCAATTCTAGCTCGTTGTTAATCTTTATCCTTATCATTATCGTTCCTCACCTGATTTCAACATTATTGTGAAAGATAGATGCCCATTTCCTCATTCATCCAATGGAGTGCTTGTTGTTTTAATTTATATTTAGATGTTTCAGTATCGACTAGTTTTGCTGTTTTTAAAATTTTTAAATGGTGATGAGCTGTTGTTTTCCCAAGTGCTAACCGCTCCGTTATTTCTTGTAAACTACATTCGCCTTCAGAAAGTAATTTCACCATTCTCATTCTTGTTTCATCGCCTAATGCCTTGTATCTAAGAACTAATGATGGATTAACTGCATAGGGCTTCGTATCTCTTATACTCTCATCCGATACTGAGTAATAGAATACTTTTGTTTCTTCTATATCAGCTTCAATATTCCACGGCCTGTATGTATATTGGGGAATGAGCATCACATTCTTTACACTTGGTTCGGGATGATAAATGATGCCTCCTGTCGCCCATTCTACTAATTCCTCAGCTGTCATCTTTTTATACATAGACTCTTTTAGCTTTTTATCTTTTTCGAGAATGTTTCGTAGCTGCTTTTCTTCTGGTTTGATAATTGCTTCATACCAGCCTGTCATTACTGTAACCAAATGCCTTTTCAAAAAATCTGCATCTGAAGAGCTAATATATTCAACATATTTTGGAAAGAAAGAATTATTTTCCGTTACTTCCTGCATATCTTTTATCGCTGTTTCATCTGTTGTTGAAGCATCACACCTTAATTGTTGGAAATCCGATCCGATATAAGGTAAACATATAAAGCGTAACGTTCTATCTGATAAATGATTAATATAATCAACAAACATATGTAAACTATCAAATTCTTTTTGATGTAATAATTGTAGCAATGCCTTCCATGTATTGTGCTTTTGGACGATATCTAGTTCATTTAGGAGCTCGTTTGATAATTTTTTTTTAATATTATCCCATTCCTCCATCGGCTTTTCCATATGTGAAATTAAACGCGTATTTGTCACGGCTGCGATTCCGAGGGCACACTCCCATAATAACGATGACTCTATCTTCACTTCATATGTTTCTCTTGCACGAATGGTATGTCTAATCAGTTCCATTTTCATGTGACACCCCTTTTCTATTTCTATATTTATACATTTTATCGATTCCATCTTTATAATTCAATATTTTTAGAATATTGCTTTAATAATAATGGTAATTTACCATACCAAAAGAACTAGTTAATGTATAAAAAAGCATCTCAACATGTAAATAGTAACCTTTTCACAAACGATTACACCTTTCTAAAGAACGATTAATAAGGTACTTTCCTTACCCTTTGCAATAACAAATCAGGTGATTCAACTGTTTCAAACCCAAATCTTTCGTACAACGAATGGGCATCCTTTGTTGCCAACATAAATTTACGAATATCATGTAAATCTGGATGCCAAATGATTGTTTCGACCAACCATTTCGAAAGGCCTTTTCCTCTGTATTGAGGTAAAATAAAAACATCACATAGATAAGCAAATGTAGATAAATCTGTGACTGCTCTTGCAAACCCTACTTGCTCAAAATCACCATCGAACCTACCTCTATACAGCCCAAAAACTAGCCTACTTTCATCAATCGATTTCATCACGACATCTCTAGGAATATTGATTGACCAATACGCTTCATTATGTAAAAACTGATAAATTAACTCTCTATCTAAATATGATTTATTAAGAGAAATCGTAAATTCTCCCCATTTTTTATCCTTCATTCATTTCTCACCTTTATGCTTAGTCGTAATATGAGCAAGGTGATGGCGCCCATGCCATGCATACATTCCAATTGCTTTCCCAATGGAAATTTGTCCCGATTCAGGATGAACAAACGTGCGCTCCCAATCATGAATAGACAAACTTTTTAGCACAACAGTCCAACGCAAATGAACAGTTTCTATCATACTTAAAGACACTTCAATTGGTAGATGATAGTCTTCTAAACGTGCCCATTGATCTTGTTGATAATCCTTGATCATCGGATTTTCTTCTGTTAACGCTAACTTTACCCTTAAATAAGCATTTAAATGGCTATCTGCTAAATGGTGAATGAGCTGCCGCACTGTCCATCCCCCTGTTCTATAGGGTATATTTAGTTCATCTTCAGTAAGCTCTTCTACAACTTTACGGAGTAGGCGCGGAAATTTCTCTATTTCCATTATCCAAGTATTAATCTTGTTCTCATTAATTTCCTCTTCACATACAGAAAATTCGCCTATTGGATATTGAATACTCATTGCTTCCTTACCTCCTATTCATCTATTTATTTTGTTAACTCTCGTGTAAAGCACCTAATTTTAAAAATTCTAAAAATTCATCCACCGTTAAAAAAGCTGAATCTGGTATCACCTTAAATTCAGTTGTCTTACCATCAGGTAGCCAATGCACACCCGCTGTATAAATATTCGCCTTTAACCCTGCTTCGATATCACAATTGCTATCCCCTAAAAAAATCACCTCGGATGCCGGTACATCTAACATGGATAAGGCTAGAGTGATACCTTCTGGATCAGGTTCTGCTTGCACTACATCATCTCCCGTAACTATACAGTCAAAAATGGTTGTCATATGCAGACATTCTAAAGAAATCTGCAAACTTCTTCTTCCTTTCCCCGTAACGATCGCCAGCTTAATTCCTTCCTCTTTCAAATAAGACAATAAATGGTCAATTTCTCTATTATTATCTACTAGCCTTGAATGGTTGTTCTTATAAACATTATAATAATATTCTATTGCGTCTAATTTCTGATTGCTTATTAAATGCTCTTCTATAATCTTCTTTTCAGAATTTCCTAACCACTCTTTTGCTTCTTTCACAGCTAATTCTCGCTGATCAAATTTAAGAAACACTTCTTGCAATGAATAAATGCACAGTGGCAATGTATTAGCTAATGTCCCGTCAAAATCAAATAAAACCGCTTGTATCGTCATCACCCTCTTCATAGGAATATAAATTCTTAGTTCCTTGTCATATATGTTTTCTTTTTGCCTTCTTAAAGATCAATAATGAGAATATCAAACCGATGATGAATCCACCCAACGCCACTAATAAAGAGATGCTTAATGAATCATTCATAAAATAAGACGCCCAGAAAGCTAATACTGCCAGTGCAAATGGATGTGTCCAGTTCATTGTCCCTCTCCTCTTTTTTGTATCTTAAACATAAAAACGATAGTCATTCGTTTAAACTGTGACCATAACCTTTTATTCCACTTATTTTAATGTATTTACCCATAAAGAGGATCGTACCTAACCTTCCTTATGGCAAAATTGTTTTAAAAGATGAAAAAAAGAGAGGTTGATTCCCATTAATTAAAGTATTTAACATAAATTCTTGTTCATTTGACATTTTTCCTGCAAAAAGCATAAACAGAACAGATGTTTTATTGTAGAATAGAAAAAGACAACTTAGAAAAAGGTGGAATTAAAGTGAATGGTACCGCTCATGCGAGTATTGGTGCTGTTGCAGGTTTTGTGACCGCAAATACACTCCAAGCAACGCCATCGGCCACATTAGCGCTTATTGGTATTGGCACAATATCTGCACTTTTACCAGATCTAGATATCGATGGTAAACTGAGAAATAAAATCACCCTCTCTCACAAATTTATTAAAGCAACTGCGCAAATGATTGGATTGTTAATTATTTTTTATAGTTTTTATGAAGCTACAGCCTTAGATCAATGGGTAAGCATGGGGATTGGACTTGCGATGTTTCTTTTATCTTCCTATATAAAGCAGCGACATATGCTTATCATTACTGGTATAGGAGTCATTGTGTGCGGAATATTATTACAAGAAGTTTGGCTTATGCTCATGGGCTGCTATATTCTTATAGCATCATTTGTCCCACACAGGAGTTACACTCATTCTATTTTAGGTG
This sequence comes from Cytobacillus sp. FSL R5-0569, assembly GCF_038007265.1. Classification (NCBI taxonomy): domain Bacteria; kingdom Bacillati; phylum Bacillota; class Bacilli; order Caryophanales; family Bacillaceae; genus Cytobacillus; species Cytobacillus sp. FSL R5-0569. The sequence goes on along the minus strand of NZ_JBBOWW010000001.1, from coordinate 1,113,836 downwards.
TAGTATTCTTTCATTTTATTGCTGATTTTTTTCAATTATCGACGGGCATAAATGGAGCTTATATTGCTTGTATGACGGGATATATTAGTCATCTTGCGCTTGACTCCAAACTCCTTCCTTTTAATCGTAGGGGTATTAAATTATTTCTTCCTATCTCCCAAAAAGAATTTTAAAGAACCGAAAATGGTTCTTTTTTTATTTTTCGGGTATAGAGATAATGGAGGCGATTTAAAATGACACTCGTATTAACCATACTTATCTATCCAACTATTGTATTAGCCGCTTCTATTCTTGTGGCTTGGAAAAAACGGAATATGTATCTCGTTCCTTTATTAACAGCAATTATCTTTACTTTACTCTCCTTTACAATCTATAATGGAACCTTTATGATTTGGACAGTATTGTACACAGTTCTTGCAATTTTAACTTCCTTTACAACAAAGTATTTTAATAAACCAACTGCTTAAAAAAAACAGAAGAACACCTTCTGTTTTTTTTTTGTAGATTGACCGTGTCTTTTAACAACTAAACCACAATATATGTTATTAAAATGAAATGTATGCCTATTTTTTTGATTACCAATCAATCAGATTAATCTAGAAATCTTTTTCGAATTTCCGGTGAGGGTAAACGGCAACTTTCCTTTTTACCAAACCACTTATATCTCCGCTTAGCAATAAATTGATACATCTTATCTCTGATCGGTTTTGGAATGATACGGAAGACAGCTATTAGTTTCCACATTCCCCTTAATTGTTGCAATACTTTAATTGCAGCAGTTGATTGATCATAGGCACGATCATCTTCTATATATATAAAACTATCAGTTGCAGGATCTATTTCATGTTTTCTTAATAGAGATTGCCCGTTTTCACCTTGTAAGGAGGCAAAATAAAAATCACCCTGATGGTCCCTCTTCAATATAAACTGCACACTCTGATCACAAAAATTGCATTCCCCATCGAATAATATAATTTTACTCAAAATGATCGCCTCCTTTTCTTGCAAGTATAACAGGCTGACTATCAAACGAATAAGAATCTGTTCGAGTGGACTTTTTTCACCATAGTGTTTTTGCTTTTTCTAGCCCCTCTAGACTAATTGGGTAGCGCTGCATTTGTGGTGGACAAATCGAATTGTATTTTTTAATTTTTTCATTAATGGTGGCAATATCTTGTTTACTTTGTGCTTGATGTACAAGCACTGCGATTTCCTTTTGAAGTGTTAACCATGGAGGTAAGTAACCAGCATCCTTGGCAACTTTTTGGAAGTTTTGAAAAATATCCCTCTGTAGATAGCCTTTAGGAAGTGGTTTACCTTGTCCTGGCAGTGGCGTAGATTTTTTGCTTTTTAACATATCACCAATTAAATCATTACGTTCATCCAAAAATAACACACCCCTTGTGTTTTTTCTTTCAAAACCAATATATAAGTGATTACTAGTTTCTTCTGATTTACTTCATATCAAATAAATACTATGTTATCATGCAAAACTGGCGCCATTTTTCCCACTCTTGGTCAGTGAGTTCCACACCAGTTAGTTTAAGCGCGGCAATTGCAAAAGCAGCAAAGGATGTTCCTTTAGCCGTAATTATGCGATTACTTACTTCAATTGGTTGTCCTGTATAGAAGCTTGGTTCAAAGAGTGATTGATACTTATCATAAGTATGTGCTAAACAAGTGAATTGCTCACCAGACAATATACCTGCTTTTCCGAGAATTAATGCCGATGCACAGATAGATGCAATCGGAATACGTGAATGGAATGCTGATTGAATTTGCTGAATTAACCATTTATTATTCAGTAGCTCGTTATCAATTCCATCACCACCGGGGATTAAAATAAAATGGTAATCATTTATATTCAGATTTTCTAATGAGACATCAATTGCTGTTTTTAAACCACCAATACTTGTGACTGGCGATCCATCAACCGTTGTAGTAACAATTTCCATTTTTGCGACTTTTCGAAGTAAAAATAAACTATGACTAATTTCAAAATCAGCGTATGCCGGGAATAATATGACCAATGCTTTCATAAGCTATCCCCTCTCTAGCCTCATATGTAGTAGGTCTTGAAATTGTTCAATTATATGATTTTTGTCTATCACTTCTCCAAAACCGTAACTCGCATACACAAAAGGTATCCCGGCATATTTTGCAGCTTCTCTATCTCCATCTGTATCGCCAATATAAATGGGAGACTGTAGATTGTTTCTCTTTATAATGAGTTGTATATTTTCCCCTTTAGATAATCCAGTTCTTCCTGGGTTTTCAAAGTCCTGAAAATATTTTTCCAATCCATGTGCCTCGTAGAACGCTTCAATATAACCTTCTTGGCAATTACTTACGATGAACAATTGATAGGTCTTAGCCAACTCTGACAAGGTTTCCTCTACTTTTGGGTATAGTGTCCCTCCATAGTTCCGGATGTGTTCTAGTTCCTCTTTGCTAAGATCTTCTAATAATGATTCTCTTTTCTCCTTACTTAAATAAGGGAACAGTCTTTCCATAATTTCATGCATTCTTAGCCCCATTGTTGCTTTTAAATTTGCTACTGTTAATTCTTTCTTCACTTCTGCATCTTTTCGAATAACGATATTCCATGAATCAGCAACTGTTTTTCTAGAATCCCATAACGTGCCATCTAAATCAAAAATAAGGCTATCTACCATCATTTCTTCCTACCTCTCTAAGTAGTAATAAAGTCGATTGTTCATTCCTTTGTTAAATAACGATACTGATTGATATTGGTATCCTCAAATGCTTCCAGTCTATTAGAAATAACAGGCTTATAATCAATGGCAGGATCGAATTGGCTAACTGTAAAATCTATATAGTTATCTCCTATTTTATTGTAGAAATGCCACATCTCGCCGATCAATGTTTTCACAATTTCTCCACCTAAATATTCTTGAACAACTAAGGCTGTGACACCACATTGTCCTAAAGCAGGATTCTCCATCTTCCATTTTGTGCTCGTTTCAATCCCCCATGACTCTACCAGTGCTAATCCTAAGTAAGATATATCCATAATGACCTCTCTATATTGATTCATTCTTTATTCTAACACTACTCAACAATCCATATCCATTCATATCCAACCTCTATTTATATAAAGCAAGCTTAAGAAAACATGTCACTAAATTCAATATAAAGAAGGAATTTACTCTTTTCAAAATAAAAAGCCATTCTTTATGAACGGCTTAAAAGAACAGCATATCCTACTCTACAACAAGTTCCATTTTATAAATTTCTTCTAAGGTTTTACCTTTCGCTCTACGTAAAACTTCTATTCTTGCATGTAACTGCTTCAGCATAAAAGCTCGGCTATCTGCTAATTTCACCCCAAATGGGTTAACTTCTTCAGGCATTTGATTAATTGCCTCGGCAATTGGCATGAGATGATGAAGTTTATTCATAATATAATCAAACATAGAGTCATCTTCAGTAATAAGACGTTGTAGCAAAAAAGTGCCGAAGCCAATATGTCTCGACTCATCTCTTTTAATATAAGATATCCCTTCAAGTAAGCCTGGTAGTTTTTTTAAGTCTTGTAGGTTTTCATAGAAATTCCAATACCCTGTTTCCGCCAATATACCTTCAACAAACATATTGTATACAACTGCTGCATCAGCTATTGTTTGTGGAGTCTGATCTACCAATAGCTTTTCCATCGTTTGCGGAAGGATTTCATCAAACACATTTAAATATGCTTCTGAATGATAATTATTCAAATCTCTTTCTATACCTACTTCCTTTAAAAACAAATGAAAGAAATCTGTATGTTTTGCTTCCTCAAAAAGAAAGGTCGTTAAATACATTTCTTCTTCAAATTGACCTTGTTTTGATATCGCATAAATCAGTGGCAGAATATCTTTTGTTACAGCCTCTTCAGCGCTATAGAACAAGGCAACTAGTCTGAGTATCGAACCCTGTTGTTCTTTTGATAAAGTGTGCCAATCTTTCTTATCTTGACTAAAGTCAATGTCACGAGGGTCCCACACACCAAATTTCTTTGCCTTCTCGTACAATTTAAACGGGAGAGATTCACGATTAATACCTCGCTTACTTTTCGATACATAACTCCTCATTTATACTCCTCCTTAGAAATGATTGATATCTTTTTCTTATAAGAGATATTACACTATTAACAATTATCTCCTTTTATAAAAAGACTTTTTTTTAAAAATAGGAGATATAGAGGAGGGAATAGCTATGAAAATCGAATCATTAGTAGTTGAAGACTGGGAATCAGTAAAAGAGATCTACCAACAAGGGATAGATAGCGGCTTAGCTACTTTCGAGCAGGAAACACCAAACTGGCATAACTGGCATGAGAAACATTTACCTTATGCTCGTTTAGTTGCTAAAGATGGACAGCAAGTGGTTGGCTGGGCTGCCCTCACTCCTTATTCGAATAGAGAGGTATATAAGGGCGTTGCGGAAATAAGTATTTATATTCTCAATGGATATCAAGGAACAGGGATTGGCTCAATATTATTATCAAATTTAATCATTGAAAGTGAGAAGCATGGAATCTGGACATTGCAAGCCAGTATCTTTCCACAAAACCATGCAAGTCTCTCTTTACATAAAAAACACGGATTTCGCCAAGTAGGAATCCGTGAGAAAATCGCCAAGCATGTAAACGGATGGAGAGATGTGATTCTTTTAGAAAGAAGAAAGAAAGATAAGTGAAGTTCGACTACTTATGGAAAAAAAAATAAATTATACAGAATCCTTCTGTCGATCTAGCTCCTTTTAAAAACCTCAAGCTATCGATATACATTTTATTTATGCCCATAGCATCCTCTACTTTGCTTGTAATCTTGGCATATAAACACGACTTGTGCATGTTCTCTGCCTGTCTTTTGCGCGTTTACATAATTTGCGCACAGTTCTCTGCCTTTTTCTTTTGAATTGTGCGCGTGTACACTACTTGCGCGCAATTCTCTGCCTTTTTCTTTTGTCTTGTGCGCGTATTCACTACTTGCGCGCAATTCCCTTCCCTTCCCTTTCCTTATCATTTGTGCGCGTATACGTTACTTGCGCTCAATTCCCTCCCTTTCCTTATCATTTATGCGCGTATACGTTACTTGCGCGCAATTCTTTTCCTTCTCTTTTTGTTTTCTGCGCGTATTCACTACTTGTATCTGTTTCCTTGTGTGCCTGCTAATCTGATTGGTCACATTCTGCAAATAACTGATCGACTTTTAAATTTTGAGAATTTTTGCTATTAAAATAAAAAAGCCATGACCTCACTAATCTATCAGTGAGGTCACGGCTTTTCATTTTTATTTTTTTCCTAAGAAATCTGAAAGTGATTCTGCTTTTTGATTTTTCCTTCTTTTTATAAGCAAATAGATGACAAACAAAATAACGAGTACTATACCAATTGGAACAAGATATTGGTTTAGTATTGGTTTTACATCTGACCAATTTTCGCCTAATTGTACACCTAAGTAAACATAAAAAAATGTAATCGGGGTCATCGCTAATAATGTATATAGTGAGAAAACCCAAGGATTCATTTTTGCCATCCCACAAGGGACAGAAATCACTGTTCTCACCCCTGGAAGAAAACGAGCAGAAAAAGCAACAAATGCCCCGTGTTTAGCAAAAAACGCATCCGCTTTCTCTAAATTCTCTGGGGACATAAAAAAATACTTGCCGTACTTCTCTAATATAGGTCTACCACCGTAACGACCCACTGCATATAATGTAAGCGGGCCGACAACACCACCTAAAGAGCCGGCAATGACTACACCCCAGAATAACATGTCTCCTTCAGACACCCAAAAACCAGCCAATGGTAAAACAACTTCAGCCGGAATAAATTCGATACAAAGAGCAAGAAAAATACCTATATATGATAAATCTTTAAACCAATTTACAAGATCTAATATCAATTGTTCCATCCTATACCTACCTTTTATTTATAAACTGTTTATCATGCTGTAAACAATGTCCTATTCTTTTCACCAATACCATATTATAAGAAAAAAGAAAGAAAGGGAAGTAAGAACCTTATTCCTTAATTAGAAATAAAGAAATGGTAGGTTTTCCTTCCAAGAAAAAATAAAGCTCTTAATGGCCATAATAGAATCTCAGGGATCCACAAGACGATTTCAAATAAAACATCCCAAATGGATTCTTTCTTCTTTTTGCTCTTTTTTCTTTTGATCAACCTCATTAATCAAACACCCTCCCATCATAATGATGTACGAATCCCACAAGTGAAAGTTTCAACTTCTAACCATTTATTACAATTTTCACAAGAAAACCCTTATTACTTACTATTTAATTTCCATAGTCTTATATTTTTCACCACTTAAATTCATTAGTGAGATAAAGTGTTAGAAATTACATACTTCCTATGATATATGTAGGTTTGTCTACTTCTTTTAATCATCAGAAAGTGTATAATTTTGTAGTATAATCTAAATAAATATATTTTTTTTAGAGTTCATCACATAGTTTTTTCCTCGTAATACCCTTATAATTTTCAAAAAAGTTAATCAACAAGGAGGGTATATATGAGCGCAATTCCAAAACAACAAGCACCTTTACCTGCTAAAAAGAAATTAACTGATCGATTCCTCGATAGCATTGAAAGAGCAGGAAATAAATTACCAGATCCTATCACACTATTTGTAATCATGTCAGGTATGATACTTATTTTATCTTTTTTACTTGCTAAGATTGGTGTTTCTGCTACTGACCCTAGTTCTGGAGAACCGATAGAAGTAATTAATCTTCTCAACCGAGCAGGGATAGAACAGATTCTCACCAATATGGTTAGCAATTTCACCACCTTCGCTCCACTAGGACTAGTACTTGTCACTATGCTTGGCGTAGGCGTTGCAGAAGCCACTGGTCTTATACAACTTGTTATGAAAAAATCAGTTTTAAGTGCACCTAAGAAGCTCATCCTTCCAGTCGTTCTTTTTACAGCAATTGTGGGTGGAGTAGCCGCTGATGCAGCATTTATTGTATTCCCACCTATTGCTGCACTTATCTTTATGAGTGTCGGCAGAAGCCCGCTAGTAGGTTTAATTGCTACGTATGCTGCAGTTGGTGGTGGTTTTTCAGCTAATATTCTACTAAATTCACTTGATGTATTGTTAGCTGGTATTACCGAACAAGCTGCAAAAATGGTCGATCCTAATTATATCGGTAATCCGACAATGAACTATTATTTCTTGATTGCCTCAACCTTTCTACTCGTTGGACTAGCTACGTGGGTAACCGTTAAGTTTGTCGAACCACGATTTAGTAAATACGATGGTAAAGTAGAAGCGATTGCAGAAATTACAAGCGCTGAAAAACGGGGATTAAAATGGGCTGGTATCACAGTTTTTGCTTATATCGCCATTTTACTTATCGCTGTTATTCCTGAAAATGGATGGTTAAGAGATGCTGAAACAGGTTCTTTTATCAATAGTCCATTTATGTCAGGTATTGTACCGATTATGCTATTCTTATTCTTACTACCAGCTATTGCTTTCGGCATCGGAGCAAAGACGATCAAATCTGATAAAGATGTCGCAGATAAAATGTTCAAATCCATTGCTGATTTAGCTCCATTTATTGTATTGGCATTTGTCGCAGCGCAAATGATTGCTTTCTTTAATTGGAGTAATATTGGTCCTATTCTTGCTATTAAAGGCGCTGAGCTCTTACAAGCAATGAATTTCACAGGATTACCAATGTTAATTGGTTTTATTATTATTTGTGCATTTATTAATCTTTTAATTGCCAGTGCATCAGCCAAATGGGCACTTTTAGCCACTATTTTTGTACCAATGTTTATGTATTTAGGTTATAGTCCAGCATTTACACAAATGGCTTACCGTATTGGTGATTCCATAACGAACCCGATTACGCCAATGCTCGCCTACTTTGCTATTTTATTATCTTTCGCTAGAAAGCATGATAAATCAATTGGGATTGGAACATTAATCTCTGCCCTATTACCTTACTCAATTTGTTTTGCCATCGGATGGATTATTCTGTTCTCCATTTGGTACCTTCTTGGATTACCAGTTGGACCTGGTGACTCAATTTTCCTATAATTATACTATTCAATTATTTAAATCTTTTTGAAAAGAGGCGTTCACATAATGGAAAAATTATTTGCTTTATTAAAAGAGTACGAAGAAGAAATGATTTCTATCCGCCGGTTTCTACATGAATATCCTGAAATCTCGTATCAAGAAGTGAAAACACCTGCTTATATAGCCGATTATCATGAAAACCTCGGTCATGACGTTCGTACCGGTGTTGGTGGCAGGGGTGTTGTGGCTACGCTTCGTGGTGGAAAACCAGGTAAAACAGTTGCGCTTCGAGCTGATTTCGATGCATTAGCCATTCAAGAAGAAAATGACCTTCCATATAAATCAAAAATCGACGGTGCGATGCATGCTTGTGGCCATGACGGACACACAGCAACTTTACTCGTTTTAGCTAAAGCACTTAATAAAATCCAGGAAGACATTGAAGGAACAATTGTTTTTATTCACCAATTCGCTGAAGAAATTGCCCCTGGTGGTGCAATTTCTATGATTGAAGATGGTTGCTTAGATGGTGTTGACGCCATATTTGGCACACATATTTGGTCAACCTTCCCTCTTGGCACGATACAAGTTAAAGAAGGACCTATTATGGCTGCAGCAGACCAATTCGATATTCTCATCCAAGGACAAGGTGGTCATGGATCTGAACCACATTTAACAAAAGATGCAGTGATGGTTGGCTCCCAATTTGTCGCAAGTGCACAGCAAATTGTTTCTCGCCGAGCGAACCCTCTTCATCCAGCAGTCGTCTCAGTTGGTCATTTTGAGGCATTAAACCCTTTTAATGTCATTGCTGATACAGCTAAACTAATCGGTACAGTAAGAACCTTTGATGAGGATACACGTGATTTAATAGAAAAAGAGCTTGATAACTATTTAAGTTCAACATGCCAGCTATTTGGGGCAACTTATGACTACCAATACAAACGGGGCTACCCCGCTGTTGTTAACCATGCAGAAGAGGCAACTTTTATTGCGAATATCTCTAAGGAAATTGAAGAAGTAACAGAAGTAGTAGAATGTGATCCGCTTATGGGTGGAGAAGATTTCGCTTATTATCTCCAACATGTAAAAGGAGCATTCTTCTTTACAGGGGCACAGGATCCTAATTGGCAAATTACCTATCCCCATCATCACCCACGATTTAATATTGATGAGCGCTCCCTTCTTATCGCAGCTAAAACACTAGGAACAGCTGCTTTAAAGTTTCTTGAAGGAGCAACAACAGAAACAACTCAAGATTCACTAACCAAATAAAAAAAATGAACCCAGTCCGCTTCTTTTTTGCGAACTGGGTTCATTTTTTACTTATTGCATAGCATCAATACATTTTCATCAGGGTCAGCAATGAGGAAATAAGCCAAATCACCTACCCATTCCATTTCTTTTACTATTTTTATATCATTTGAGATGACAAATTGATAAGCCTTATCAATATCACTGGTGTACAAATTAAACATCGCATGTGAAGCCGGTTTAAAAACAAAGCTTGGGTCTTTTGTATGATCATCAAGGGTCAATCCTGTTTCACCTGTAACAGGTAAATTAAATACAGGAGATTGAATTTTTTCCTGATTAATTGTTAACCCCATCAAAGTCGCATACCATGTGGCTGAGTACTTTAAGTTCGATACATGAATAAAAACATTATTAATCTTACTATCAATCGTTAAACTCATTAGAAACACCTCCATCTTAGTACGAGAATTCGTTTTACTAAAAATCATATCTTATTATGAGAAATAATCTACCAATATACCGGCAATTATAATCAGCACACCAAATGAAAAATGTACCTTCTGATTGTTAATGCCCGTTCGTTCCAATATAAAAATCACTCCACCTGTTAAGAAGATATAGAGTAAGCTATTGAAAAAGGAACCATTACTTATGAATAGTTGATAGAGTTTAGACATTAGCCCCATCGTCAATAAGATTAAAGGAATTCTAAGCTTCCACCTCATTCCTTTACACCATCTTTCACGAAACAATCTTAAAGCCAGTTCTTATCTTTTTAATAGACTTTTCCTGAATACTTTACTTCTCTTCTCTCCTAAAAAACTCCTTCCCTTTTATTCATGAAGTACCTCAGAATAGATTAAGAATAGCATTGACTTTTTTATCCCTTCTGCTTTTTTAAATCGTAAAGATTGTTGCTTTTATGTAGAAATACTTTGGTATCAACTGGAAATTATTAAAATGACATAAGAAATAAGCAAGTTAAAAATAGAATTCTCATGCCTTTAAATTATAGAAATTTTTAAACACGGTACTATAAGGTAGTATTTGCATTATTTATAGATTTATCGCGGCAGTTTTTTAGATTTCAGCGTCTTCTATTCGAGCTTTTCGCATCGATGAAAGACTAAACCATAATCCGCATAAAATGAGGCCACCTATCGAAATCCATAAAGCTGTTTTGAAACCTAGTCCGTCAGCGAGGGTTCCTCCTAGTGGAGCGCCAATAACGACTGCACTACGGTTGATGGATCGTAGTGTGGCATTCATACGACCTTGGAAATGTGATGGCGTGACATATTGTCGATATCCCATTTCAAGAGGACCTTCAATTCCCATAGCAAAGCCATAAAAGAGCTGGCCTATAATCACAAACATGAGAGCTATGTACGACGAATCGGAGTTGTTAGCTGCTGGAGCTAGAGCCATCAAGATCACTGCTGGGCCATAGAGAATTCGAGAAAAAGCCATTGCACGTCCGATACCAAAGCGCACCCCGGCTCGAGAAGATAGTGAGGTTCCTGCGACAGCACCAACACCTGCAGCGGCAAGGACATACCCTAAGAGTAAGGCATCGAAGCCAAGTTCAATTAAAAAAATGGATACTAGAATCGTCATCGTCATGCTATGAAAGAGAAACCAGGCGTGGGTGTTTAGAGCGAGAGGACGAAGGTATTGGTGTTGATAAACCCATCGCAAACCTTCCTTGATTTGCTGACCAAGTGATCCAGTCTTCACTTTTTTTGAGGTCTGGTGTTTAATTGATGCTATTAATACACTCGAAAACAAATACGATAAGGCATCAAAAAGAAGGGCAAATGGTGCGCCAATCAATGAGACAAGTCCGCCCCCAATGGCTGGACCGCTCGTTTCAGCAACCGCTGAGCTTTGTTCCAATCGTGCATTTGCACGTGTTAATAAAGGACGAGGAACTAATTGTGGCACAAAGGACTGGTAGGCAGAATCATTAAAAAGAGACAAAGTACCAAAGAGCACCAGCAGGAACATGAGTAAGCCAATACTGATTACTTCTGTAATAGACATAAAGCAAATGAAGGTAAGAATCATGCCGCGTCCTATATCTGTTACCACCAATACCGTCTTTCGGTGAAAACGATCAACCAAAACCCCCGCTATTAATCCCAATAGTACATACGGAAGCCATCTAGATGCTGAAACCCAGCCAACATCAACAGCACTGCCTCCCATATTACTAACCACTAATACCTGAAGAGCCAAAGTTGTAATATATGTGCCAAAGCTTGAAGTTGTCGATGCAATCCAAAAACGAACAAAGCTTCTATGCTCCCTTAATTTCATCAGGACTTCACCTCTTTTGCCAAATTATCCATCTTATAAATATAGTAATCTATTCTCGACTTTCAAAAAAGTGTAAACATAGAGTTTTATATGGGACGGGCCTTGGGGGAATTATGGGTTGCCCTCGTTTTTTATGGAACAAAAAGTAAGTTAGCTGAAGAAGGAATGCTAAAAAGGCAATATCATTTATAAGATTTGCTATTTTTAATATAATTTTGTATTCCCTTTTTATTCTCCATACAAGAGTATATGACCTTGCAATGATGACTTACGAGAGCCTTTAGTAATATATCCATAATCAAAACAAATACATTGGAAAAGATGATCAATAATACAGCACTTTTTCTCATCAAAAAGTCTTACTGTATTAATCTACTCTCAACAGGTGAAGAGAGTCTAATCAATGTGGAGGTCTGTCCAAATGACATGGAAGCATCAATAAATTTTTCCAAAGATTGGACAGAATCAGTTAAAACTTTAATTAAATAATTATATGATCCAGCCAGTTGATGACATTCAATAACACTAGAATGATTTTTGCAAAACTCTACAAATTGTGCACATTTGGTATTGTCGTATAGTATAAAAGCCCTTATGGGTTATTCTACTTTTTCTGGATTAATGATTGCTTTATAGCCAACTATTATCCCTTTTTCTTCAAGCTTCTTAACTCTCTCATTTTTTATATCTTACCTAGTAAATTGAAGGTAATACTAAGTGAATTTTTGCTGAACAACAACAATCGAAGCGAAAAGAGCCTAAAAAAAGACGAATACTGCTCATTATTTATGTTATAATGACTAGCGACAACTTAAGTCAAATTCCGCTTAGCGGTAGAGGTTCTAGCTAAACCCTCTCAAAAAAACTAAGGAAAAACAGCGCCATTTTCTTAGTGGTGCTGTTTTTCTGTTTAAAAGGAGATTAATTATGAAAAAAAATGAAAAAGCCATTGTCGTATTTAGTGGCGGGCAAGACAGTACTACTTGTTTATTCTGGGCTTTGGAACATTTTACTGAAGTAGTCGCTGTAACGTTTGATTATAACCAAAGGCATGCAATTGAGATTGACTGCGCCAAGGCAATTACAGCTGATTTACAAATTGAACATCATATTTTAGATATGACACTGCTAAATCAATTAGCGCCTAATGCGTTGACACGATCAAATATCGATGTCAAGAATGGTGAAGATGGGGCATTACCTTCAACCTTCGTACCAGGTAGAAACTTAGTATTTCTATCCTTCGCTGGCATTCTCGCTTACCAAATAGGGGCAAGGCATATCATTACAGGTGTATGCGAAACAGATTTTAGTGGTTATCCGGATTGTCGTGATCAATTTATTAAATCATTAAATGTCACTTTAAATTTATCTATGGAAAGGCCCTTTGTCATACATACGCCCCTTATGTGGCTAAACAAAGCGGAAACATGGGCGATGGCTGATGATTTTGGCAAACTTGATTATGTTAGAAATAAAACACTAACTTGTTACAATGGTGTCATTGCAGACGGATGTGGCGAATGTCCTGCTTGTGAGCTTAGAATGCAAGGCTTGACTCAGTATTTGCAGGTGAAAATGTCATGAAGGATTTATATGGCTTTCGTATAGTTGAGGAACTCCAGAAAATAGATGAGGATATTCAGAAAGACCAATTAAAATATCATCACAAAAGGGTACTCGTGAGTAAATCCTTTACATTTGATGCAGCCCATCATCTTCATGCTTATGAAGGGAAATGTAAAAATCTACATGGTCATACTTATGAAGTCATATTCGGTATTAGTGGCTTTACTGATGATCGTGGAATCGTTGTTGATTTCGCAAATATTAAGCAACTTTGGAAAGAAGAAATTGAAATTCACCTCGATCACAAATATATTAATGAAACACTACCACCCATGAATACAACAGCAGAAAACATCGTTGTATGGGTTTACGAAAAAATGAAAGAATCACTAGTAGATAGCCCGCAACAACTTAGAGTGGAATATGTCAAACTCTATGAAACTCCTACAAGCTTTGCTGAAGTAAGAAGGGAGTGGATGGAAGATGAGTAAAATACCTGTAATGGAAATATTCGGACCAACCATTCAAGGTGAAGGCATTGTTATTGGCCAGAAAACGATGTTCGTTCGTACTGCTGGATGTGATTACGCTTGTACTTGGTGCGACTCTTCATTTACTTGGGATGGTTCTAGTAAACATTTGATTAAACAAATGACAGCAACAGAAATTTGGCATGAGTTAAAAAACATCGGTGGAGATTACTTTGATTTTGTAACTATTTCCGGAGGCAATCCAGCATTACTAAAAAACCTAGGTGAATTAGTGACGCTTCTTAAAGACAAAAAAGTGCAGACGGCTTTGGAAACACAAGGTAGCAAGTGGCAAGATTGGTTTAAGGATATCGATTTTTTAACATTATCCCCGAAACCACCAAGCTCACAAATGGAAACCGATTTCAATAAGCTAGATGAGATTATTGCTCAACTTGAAGAAAAGCAACCCAATTTAAAAGTTGTGGTCTTTAATGAAGAAGATTTGGCTTATGCAAAAAAAGTCCACTTACGCTATCCAAAACTTTCCTTCTGCTTACAAGTTGGCAACGATGACAGCATGACAACCAATAACGATGTGCTAAGAAGTAACCTACTAGCTAAATATGAATGGTTACTAGAGAAAACAATGCATGATAGTGAGTTTAAAAATATAAGAGTTCTCCCCCAATTACACACATATATATGGGGAAATAAGCGCGGCGTTTAACGATTGTTTTTCTCCTATTTCATATTGGTTCATCTGATGACCCATATGAAATAATGAGGTGAATCCAATGACCAAACAAATCATAAATAGTATCTACCTCGCTTATATGGTTACACATATACCATGGCGCCGGTTAGATATATATCTGGTGGGGCTACCAGGACCTTGACCTCCTGGATGGACTTCTTGGGCCTTTAGACCTCATAAATTACAATTAATTAGACATATACTTTTTTCACCTTAAAATCAAACACGAATGCATTCTACTTAGGGAGCATGTTTTTGCATACCGAACATAGAATGACATTCGTGTTTATTTTTCATTACTATCCTAGCATCACTTTTTCTGCAGCAGACTTACACCTTTCTTGCCATTGCTAACGTAAATCTTCACTATCTAGAGCCTTTCATTTATTTTTATTTTACAAATGCTTTAGTTGATAAAGATCAAGTGCTATTTTCACATTCATACAATCCTCCAATGAATCAAGATTAATATTAAGCTTCTCTTCTATTTGCTGAATGCGGTAATAGACTGTATTAGGGTGTAGATGCATCTCTTCGGCTGTTTTCACTGCGTTTTTATCTGTTTGTAAGTATGCGATAAGCGTTTTTAGCCAATCATTTTTATTTGCTTGTACAATCCCTTCTAAGAATATCATCACAAAAGCAGTAGCATCATCATCTGATACATCGTTTAAGTATCTTCTATACCCTATCTCTCTAAACCCTATGACTTTACTGGAATTTTTTCCTTGCTCAACTAAAAAATCAGGCATGATTTGTACATCTTTAAATGAAATGTCAGCTTGTCTTAATGAATCGACAGGTCGTCCTATATATATTAAATTCGGATGATAATATCGTTGAAGTCTCTCTGACCTCGTTTTTAATTCTTCTTCCCTATTCAACATAGAATCTTTAGAAGCGAGCATCACATAAACCATATCCCTACCTGGAAAACAAATAGTTAGAAAGCGATCCTGAAATACTCTTTTCACCTGATTTTCTATTGAACTAAAGCTCTCTAATACTTCATCATTCATCAACCGTTCGATACCAATAAAGATACACTTGTCTTCAATACTAATCCCATATCTCTTCAAAGCTCTTTGTACTTCTTGAGTAAAGTTATTTTTCAATATATCTTTTAATAATTCTTCTTTTTCCGTGAGTTGATGCTTCATTTGTTCTTGTTGTTTCATTTGTTCAATGGCCATAATAGATGCTGCGTGCTTAAAAGCCAATTCACCAATTAAATCTAATTCCTTCTCCTGTTCAATTACCACCAAAAAACCAATTGTACCGAAAGAAGACATCACCCCGATTGCTTGACCTACCCATTCTTCTTTTTTATAGATATCAAGCAATCTTGGAATACTTAATTTCTTTGCATTTTTCTTTAACCATTCTTTTATATAGAAATGATGATCTTCAGAAGGCGGATAAGATGTTTTCAAGCGGTAAAGTGAATCAAAGTAAAGAATCGATCCGCTGAACTTTTCCGCTAGCTTCTTTACTAAAGAAAATGTACCGTCCCCTTTTAAAGCCACATGATTCAACTCATTATGTAAAGACAAAATGGTTTCTAGTTCTTTTGTTTGTTTTTCCTTTTCTTGAAAAGCTCTAGCATTTACTATAGAAATTGCAATTTGGTGACCGATGGCTTCTAAGAACGCTAAGTCCTCATCACTAAAAAAACCATCGTTTTTAAAATTATCTATCGTTAAAACACCGATTTTCTTATTTTGATGAATCAATGGCACAGACATACAACTTACAGGAATGGCTGCATGTACGGTTGACTCTAAATAATAATGCAAAGTTTGATTACGCATATTTCCCATTGCCTCTTTAATCTTCTCTGCCGTATGAATCATTTTGCTACAACCCTCTTCAAAAACAGAGCCACTAATACCTTCACCTGCTAAAAGCTTATTTTGTAAATACATCTCCTCTTTAAAGTTGTAAGCTCCTTCTATTTCTAAATATTCCATCTCTTCATTCCATATAAGAAAGAAGCCCGCATCGGCCTTGTCTATTGATTCAATAACGGCCTCAATAATTTCTTGTACTAATTTTGTTAAACTCGTATTCGATGTAATATTTCTTGATACGTTGATAAATGTATTTAATCTTTGTTTTATTTTTTCATTTTCATACACAGTTATCATCCTAAATTGTTGTCATCATTTTATTATCATATATAAAACTTATCATCGCAACATAACGATTCATTCCCCTTCATATGTTAGTTCCTAGGAGGTGTATGTGATGAATACATTTAAATTACCAGTTGGTATTCAACCGATTCATATCAAACATGATCGTGTAGATATTTTCAAACCACAAGTATCTTCTTACACGCCACCAGCTGCCCAACAAAAAATGAATCATGCCATATCAGATAGCCTAAATCAATTAATGAAAGATCAAGGTTACGGACAACCACAAACTGAATTAACTGGTGGATTTGACTTAAAAAACAACCAAAAAGGTGTCTTAAGTTTAACTCTTACAGTTTATTCATACTCAGGGGGTGCACATGGCCTTACTTTTACACGCGGGTTAACATTTAACAGTTTGACTGGTAAGCAATATACACTTGGAGAACTCTTTAAAAAGGATAGTAATTACAAAGTAAGGCTTAACACTCTAATCAAACAGCAGTTGCAGGAAAGAGGTTTAACCACCGACCTTCTCGTACCCTATCCCGGAATCACAGATACACAATCCTTTTATACCGCTGACCTCACATTGGTCATAATCTTTGATGTGTATAGCTTACTTCCATATGTTTATGGGACAATTTATTTCCCAATTTCACTTTATTCTTTGCAAGATATGATTAATGATGAGGGTCCGTTAGGTAAAATGTTTTCTTAAATTAGAAGGAATCCTCAGATGTACTTTTCTCACAACTGAGGATATCTCTTCATTTGATAGCCAAAAAGTCAATATTCCCCTAGCTTATATCCATAAAAATGCAGATCGACCGCAAAGATTTCCTCTACTAATGCCTTCGTTTCTTCGTTCAATAAACTATTAACTGTAGGTAAATCTTCATCATAGACAAAACTAATCACTCTGTTTGCATAATCACCCTCTAGCTTCATTCTTGATGAAAAATGATGTGAAGATCGTGCAATCTCATTCATTGGAGAGGCTTTTAGCCCTGCAATTCTTTCTAAATCCATTAATTCGTGTTGTAAATTCTCTAATCTCACATAATGAATAGGTGTCTGTTCCTCTCCAATGGTATATTGAGGTGCAATATGTTTGTCTAATTCATGTATACTTTCGCCGAAAGATTTCAATTTTAAGAGATAGCTTGTAAAGGACATACCTTCTAGAACAGTACTGCCTAATTGTTTAATTAGCCAATCCCCACTCAATGCATGATAAAAGGAACTAACCGCTCTCCTATATGGATTTCTAACAATTTTCACAATTGGTTTTTCACCATTTATAAGTTCCTCTTTTAATTCAACGTCGTAACCTGATCGTTTTCGAAGGACAAATTCACGATAGTTATGCGTCATTTCGACATTCAACTGAGACAAATCCCCAGCAGCTCCAATATGGTACATAAACCACTTATTTACAATTGTGCACCCGTTTTTCGGTACCCATAAGAGAACGTATGGAAAGTTGGTAGAAAAAAGCGGGATATAAAAAGGCATCATCATATTTTTTGCTACTATTTCAGGCATTCTTTTTGTCAATGTTCGTCGAACCCCTTTCTCCTACTTATAGAATATGAGAAAGGGAATAAGCGGTTACGAATTTGGTGATTTTCAGGCGAATGACCTGTACAAGCTGACCTGAAATACATATGCATAATAATAAGTGAGACAAATATCAGATTGGAGGTTATTTTTAAATGGATAGTAGAAAACACATCACTTGGTCTCAATCACAAGTCTCAAAAGAAAATCGGCAAAAATTACACAATCATAAAAGTTGTATGGTTTGGTTAACTGGATTATCAGGTTCTGGTAAATCAACCATAGCAAATATTGTACAAACTAAATTATACGAATTAAATATGAGTACTTATCTATTAGATGGTGATAACTTACGGCACGGTATCAATAAAAACTTAGGATTTAGTAGTGAAGATAGAAAAGAGAATATTCGACGCACAGCTGAAATAGGCAAATTATTTGTAGATGCAGGTATTGTTGTTTTGGCAGCACTAATTTCCCCGTTCGAGGAAGATCGAAAGCTAGCCCGCTTTCTTTTTACCGAAGATGAGTTTATTGAAATATATGTGGAATGTTCTTTAGAAGAATGTGAATTGCGAGATCCTAAAGGACTTTACAAGAAAGCCCGTTTAGGAGAAATCAAAAATTTTACTGGCATTGATCAAATATATGAACCTCCGCAGTCTCCAGACCTTGTTATTTCGACTAACTCAAAATCACCTGAAGAGTGTGCAAATGAACTTGTAAACTACTTAATTGAGCGACTTAAGTGAAGGAGGAATAATAGAAATGACAAACTCTATTCCACATGGTGGACATTTAATAAATAGAAAAAACATAAATGCAAACACGAGCCATATCACTAAGCATATCAATCTCGATGTTACCTCTTTATCTGACCTTGAACTAATTAGTAATGGTGCTTATAGCCCTTTAGAAGGTTTTCTATGTTCAGCTGACTATTATTCTGTCCTGCATGAAATGAGACTAGCCAATCACCTTATCTGGAGCATTCCAATTACATTACCTCTATCAAAAAAAGAAGCCGAGTTGTTAAAAATCAATGATAAAGCGAATTTAGTCTATGATGGTTGTGTTTATGGATATATTGAAATTAACGATATTTTTCTGCCAGATAAACAAAAAGAAGCCAGTATAATTTATCAAACACTCGACCGCAATCACCCAGGTGTCGACAAACTTTTTAATCGTGGTGAAGTTTATGTGGGTGGCAACGTCACATTGACAAAAGAAATCAAAAAACCATCTTTTCTTCAAGGGTTTCAATTAGAACCAGCAGAAGTAAGAAAATATATTGCTACCCAAGGATGGGAGACGGTTGTGGGATTTCAAACAAGAAACCCCGTTCATCGCGCACATGAATATATTCAAAAATTAGCATTAGAATTAGTCGATGGCTTACTGCTTCATCCCCTTGTTGGCGAAACAAAAAAAGATGATATTCCAGCAGAAACAAGAATGAAAAGCTATCAAGTTTTACTAGCACATTATTATCCGCAAGAAAGAGTTTTATTGTCATCTTATCCACAGGCAATGAGGTACGCGGGCCCAAGAGAAGCACTTCATCACGCGATTGCACGAAAAAATTATGGATGTACACATTTTATTGTTGGCAGAGACCATGCTGGTGTTGGTGATTATTATGGCACATATGATGCCCAGAAGATATTTTCAACATTCCCTAAGGAAGAACTAGGAATAACCATATTACCTTTTGAACACACCTTTTATTGCATTAAATGTGATGGCATGGCCTCACATAAAACATGTCCCCATGATACTTCTTTACACCTTCATCTTTCAGGAACAAAGGTAAGGGAAATGTTAAAACAAGGAACTACTCTCCCGAAGCAATTTAGTAGGCCAGAGGTTATTGAAATAATTATGGATGCTATGAAAAAGAAGGATTAAAGAATGTTTTGGGTTTTTCCATTCCTCATGGAGATAACTTCGTCTCAAATATAATTCTGTAGACCCTTTCATACATGCATTTGCTATTGGTACCTTGTCCTTATAAGCCAGGAATTAAAATCTCAACCAACTCTAAATAGTTATCATGTATATAGTATTTATCTAAGGGTTCCTGGCTGATTTCAAACAATTAGTACCATCGCCTTTGAGCAAATACCTCCTTCATCTTTACCTATGCTGCCATTAATCAATCCGCTTATCTGGAGGATTTGTTCTTAGCTTATTGGACATCCTCTTAATAAACTCCCTTAAAATTCTTGAAAGCCCATTATTCTTATGATAAATATAACCAAATGCATACGTATTATTAAGCGGGGGAGCGAAATCGACAATAACAAACTCACTACTTTTTGATAAACCGACATCTGTCTTAAAAGCATAATCAAATCCAATGTTGATTGCTGTATTGTTCTCTAGTGAATTCTTAATCGTATCAATATTATTTGTTATAAGACGAATATCTAAAGCGGGTAAATTAAACCTTTTCATAAAATCAGATATATAAATATCATCATACAAGATGATTGGTTGTCCTTTAAGCATTTCTTCAGTAATTTGGCTGTATTTTGTTAGTTGAGAATTCTTATTTATTGCAGCTACCATATGTCCATCCAATAACTTATTAAAGATCAACGCACGATATTTATGTTCTTCCTTCTCGTTATAAGTAATAAGGCCAACATCAACCTCACCATCTTGAACTTTTTTAATAATTGCTTCTGTACTATTCTCATAAACAGCCGTTTTAATATCCGGATAATCCATTTTTAGTTTTGAAATAACTTCCACCAAAATGCCCATGGGGCCAGGGTAAGTAGCAACTCTTATTTCCCCACTCATTGTATTTGTATAAGCTTCTGCTTCATCAATAAAATCTTGGTATGCTAATAGGACATACTTTGCTTTTTCGATAAGTTTATGCCCTTCCTCAGTAGGTACAGATCCCCTTCGTGAACGATGAAACAAAGTAATATTTAATTCACCTTCTAAACTTTTAATCGATTGACTTAATGCAGGTAAAGTCAAATGTAATTCATCTGCTGCTTGTTTTAAAGAACCTGTTCTAGCTATCACAACAATATATTTCAATTGTTCAATATTCATAAGAAGCATCCTCTTTAGTTAAGTTTTGATTAACCTTAGTTAATAATAACTAAATTTATCATAAGGTAAATTAGTTGTATACTTTTAATCGTAACAAATTATACAAAATATTTAGGGGATGTAATGATATGAAAGCATTAAGATGGCATAACCAAAAAGACATTCGTCTAGAAGATATTGACGAACCTATCGTTCAATCAGGGCAAGTAAAAATAAAAGTCAAATGGTGCGGTATTTGCGGAAGCGATTTACATGAATATCTAGGCGGACCTATTTTTATACCTGTTGATAAGCCACATCCATTAACAAATGAAACAGCTCCGATTACACTAGGACATGAATTCTCTGGAGAGATTGTCGAAATTGGCGACAGTGTAAGTAAGCTCAAAGTTGGTGACCGAGTAGTAGTAGAACCAATTTTTGCGACACACGGACACCAAGGTGCTTATAACTTAGACGAACAAATGGGATTTTTAGGCCTAGCAGGAGGTGGCGGTGGTTTTAGTGAATACGTAGCCGTTGATGAAGAGCTACTTTTTAAACTGCCAGATGATCTCTCTTTTGAACAAGGAGCCCTTGTCGAACCTGCTGCAGTAGCTCTCTATGCAGTACGATCTAGTAAAGTGAAAGCTGGAGATAAGGTAGCTGTATTTGGCTGCGGCCCAATCGGTTTACTTGTAATAGAAGCTTTAAAAGCCGCTGGCGCAACAGATATTTATGCTGTTGAACTTTCACCTGAACGACAAGCAAAAGCAAGAGAATTAGGGGCAACTATAATAAACCCAGCCGAAGTAGATGACACTGTTGCGGAAATTGCTAGATTAACTAATGGTGGTGTGAATGTCTCTTTTGAAGTTACTGGCGTACCAGTTGTACTTAAACAAGCAATTCAATCTACTGGAATTGGTGGGGAAACAATTATCGTAAGCATTTGGGAAAAAGGGGCAGAGATCCTTCCAAATGATATTGTAATGAAAGAACGGACTGTTAAAGGAATCATCGGATATCGTGATGTTTTCCCTGCCGTATTATCACTTATGCAAAAAGGCTACTTCCGAGCCAGCCAACTCGTTACGAAGAAGATTACCTTAGACGAGGTAATTGAAGAAGGTTTTGAAACATTGGTTAAAGAAAAAGCACAGGTCAAAATTTTAGTAAAATCTGAACAATCATGACATTACCACCCTAGCCAGCTATTTTAGCTGGCTACTTTTATATGAATTTAGATTCATTTCTCTTTAGCAAAATCCTCTATATCATTTCCCCATAAATGAGGTATTCCATTTGAGAAACACCTCATCTCATACACTTTCCATGCACTCTTGTACAAAAAAATCATATGTTAAATTAGATTACTTTTAAAGGGGAAGGACTATGAGGAAACTAATTATTTTTGCCTTTATTGGTTTTTTTGCACAGTTAATAGATGGCTCCCTTGGCATGGCGTATGGCGTAACTTCATCAACTCTTTTACTTACTTTTGGAATCGCTCCTGCTGTCGCCTCAGCATCTGTCCATTTAGCCGAAGTTGTAACGACTGCTGCCTCAGGTGCATCACACATAAAGTTTGGCAATGTTGACAAACAAGCGGTTTTTCGTTTAATTATTCCGGGATCAATTGGTGCATTTATAGGAGCTTGCTTCTTAAGTCAACTACCTGGTGATGTGGTTAAACCTTATATTGCTGGATTTCTACTTCTTTTAGGTTTATTTGTTTTTTTTCGGTTTCTTTTCCAATACGAAGTAAAAAGACAAAAACAAACTTTACATTTATCGCGAAAGCAAGCAATTCCACTTGGACTTATTGCCGGCTTTGCAGATGCAACAGGTGGTGGTGGATGGGGACCAATTGCCACACCTGTTTTACTATCCAAAAAAGGGATATCTGCTAGAAAAGTAATTGGCACAGTGGATACTAGTGAATTCGCCATTGCACTGTCTGCTAGCGTTGGTTTTTTCATTGCTTTAGGCTGGGAGGAACTGAATTGGACTTGGGTCATTGCTTTAATGATCGGTGGCATTATTGCTGCTCCTATTGCAGCTTGGTTAGTTAAAGTGTTGCCACCATATCTATTAGGAGTACTCGTTGGTGGATTTATTGTCCTTACTAACGCCAGGACGATCTTATTGACCTTCCAAACGCCTGATATATGGATTTATCTAATCTATGTCGTTATTTTCTTACTTTGGATTAGTGGTATTATTTTTGTCATCAGCAAGAATAAAAGAAATAAGAACTAGTCTCCATTACAAAAAAAGTCATCTTCTCTCGTTTTGGAAGATGACTTTTAAAATGGAAAAGAATGTGAGCGATAGTTAATTCCAAGTTCATTGAACCACTGATTGATTCCAGTCCAAAGATGCTCACAAGCTTCATATACAATTTCACTAATGTCCCAATCTCTTTGAAGAATAAGTTTCACTAATTGTTCATAGCCATGAGGTTTGGTGGCAATTCCTAATGATTCTTCAAGCATCCTTGTTTTTGAACGAAAATAATAACGATTAGCTAAGCCAATTAACTTAGCACCTTGTTCACAAAACTCCACTGCATTTAACAACAATGATGTTTCATCCTGAAGGAGCCTTAAGTTTCTTATTTTAGCCATCTTCACGTACAACTCTTCAATCATACACTTTTTCATTACATCTTTTATCTCGTAGCTAGATATTTGCAGGGGGATGCTTTTCATTTTTGAGAAAAACATAATCGGATCATAGATAGGCATCGTATGTATGAAACGTGCAACGTTTAATGACCAATCTGAATTTATTTCTTTCGCAGACGTTATGTATTGCTGTTTTTGCAGCGACTCAATGGTCACCTTAAACGGCGGATAAATAAACTGAAAATCATCGATTCGTTGTCCATCAAAAACAATCACTTGAAAATTTATATCTGAATAAGGACCATCCTCATCAAGGGCAAATGAGCCATAGACACCGATAGCCATGATTTTCTCATCATATACTTTTAATAAACGTTCCTTCACAATATCGATGAATCTGTCTTTTTCAATTCGAGATGTTGGTTGTGGAAGTAAAAACATGATATCACTGCTTTCGTTGACTGAAGATTTCCTTTAGAAAATGATAATAGGATAGGCATTCACAATATAGGATGATATTAACCGGTATACTTCTCTTCTATTATCGGTTAAATTTGAAAATAAGTCATCATTTTTGCAGAAAACTTACTTTGTCAGTTTGGCTCTTTTTACTCTATGGCTCTATGAAGGTATATATTGATAGTGAAGTAAAAATACAACTTCCATAAAAACTTTGCACGGTAAAAAATTCAAAATATTTTGATTTATTTTGAAGAACGAGTTATAATAAACAATGTATCATTAAATTATTATAAGGAGGATTATTAAAAATGGGTCATTCATATGTCAGACTTCGTATCTCAACTTTGAACTCATAAATTTAATACGTTCAAAGGCTCTGTTTTGTGTATACAGAGTAAACGGGATTAGTCTGCCCTTTTTAAATAATCTTCATTTCCTACAAAAAATATGTAATGTGAAGAAAGGCTGAGTTATGCTTTTCTTTTTTTACGTATGATTACCTTTCTTTTTTAGCAAAAAGTAGGTTTATTTGGTTGCGACTATCTAGGATTTCCCCTTATCTTATGAAGATAGGCTTTCTTCCCTCTACTCTGAATCACAGGCAGATCCCTTTGATTTATTAATTTTCGAAGGGAAGAGATAGTATGACGAGGAAGAGTAAGAAGACCCATAAATACTGTGAAAAAAAATTAAAAAGTATGAAGTTCCCCAATTTTTCTGGCCAGCATCTGATGAGTAATAAGAAATTACTTAATGAAATTATTGAACGAGCAAATATAAATAGTAGTGATATAGTTTTAGAATTAGGAGCTGGGAAAGGAGCTTTAACCTCATTATTAGCGAACAGTGCAGGAAAGGTCCTTGCAGTAGAATATGATTTGAAGTATGTCGAAATTCTAAAGAAAAAAACGGCACAGAATATTAACACGCAAATTATCCATAAGGACATTATGAAGGTTTTTTTACCCAATGAGCATTTTGTCGTTGTCTCGAATATACCCTACTCCATTACAACTCCGATCATGAAGATGCTTTTAAATAATCCATCAAGTGGATTTCAAAAAGGGGTCATTGTAATGGAGAAAGGGGCTGCAAAACGCTTTACCTCAAAGTCAGTCAAAGATTCTTATGTGTTAGCTTGGAGAATGTGGTTTGATATACACTATATCAAAGACATCTCAAGAAATAATTTTTCTCCCCCACCCAAAGTAGATTCTGCAATGGTTCTAATAACTAGAAGGAAAGAACCCATTGTCCACAAAAAATATTATTTAGCTTTCCTTGGACTGGCACAATATGCCCTAAAGCAATCTAATGCCCCTTTAGATATTGCTTTGCGAGGAATATTTACACTTCCACAGTTAAAACATATAAAAAAAAGCTTAGGTATTTCAAATGGAACACCCATTGGTTCTTTAACAAATACGCAATGGGGGATTGTGTTCAATACGATGATTAATTATGTTCAACGACCTTTATGGCCAAAAGTTAAAAAGAAGTAACTGGCTGAGGAAGAAACGAGTTATCTCTCTAATTCAAAGAAATGATTGAAAATTGAAATGTAATTATTGTACACCTATGTCAATAATTAGACCCATAAACCTGATGTTCTTCGTTTTAGTTATTTTGTACTCTAAGGAATGTCTAACTTTTGTAGACATTCCTTAGATCAATCTAATAATATTTTCCCCTTCTAAAACAAACCCGCCCCCTGCTTAAGTACGATGTTTCACAATGTGTTCATGTAATGTTTAAATTAAAGAGTTTCTTATGAGTCGCTTAGTACAATTTTTTTAGCAGATTGGTTTTTATTGAGGGATGGCTTTAGCTCAGCAATTAAGATTGCAATCATAATTAATACCGCACCCGTAACGGGTTTCAATAGAGAATTGTGCATTCCGCACATCCTATAATGTGTAAACCCGACTAGCAGACCAAAAAAACTACTACAGTAGCTAGTGACTGCAGCATTCACATTAAATTTAAGCGATAAAACGAATCATGGCAATCTCGTCACAAGCATCATTTTTAGGGCATGACATACAATCTACCCAAACCTTCTCTGGTAGTGAATGGCGAGACACTACAGTAAAATCACATTTAGCAAAGAATTCTTGCTCATAGGTTAATGAGATAAGCCTTTGTATCCCTAATTTCACAGCTTCTTCTGCCACTTTATTGACTAGCAGACGGCCGATTCCATTACCCGCATATTGATCATCTACAACAAGGGAGCGAATTTCAGCTAGATCTTCTCCCAATACATGTAAACCGGCAACGCCGACAATCTTCCCCTCTTCTTTCATTACATATAAACACTGTAAATGTTGATAGAGTGATAGATATGACCTTGGCAGGACAATGCCCTTATCAGCGTATACTTTGATTAATTGATGAATTTGTTTCACATCCGTACTAACTGCATTTAAAATTTCCATTGCCGTGAACCCCTTTTATGTGTAATATAATAAAAATACATCATAACGGATTTTTATTCAATATAATAATATGAAAAAAGGGAAAATTCAAATAAAAAATACAGATAGCTAAAAAGCTATCTGCAACTTTGTATTATTATTTTTCAACTATGCGCTTCATTGCATGAATTTGACCTAGATGATTTGCTTCATGGTAAGCAGACAACATTGCTAGTTGGCCTACAGTTTTTTGCCCTAATATTGCCTCAGGTAATTCTTGATTGAATACATCATTGGGGATTTTATTTATTCGAACGATTTGATCTTGTAGTTGATCAATTAAAAAATTTACAGACGGGACTTCTCCTGTCCAATCACTCGGCTTTGTGCCGTAACCAAATAACTGCAAATAATTCTCAGAAAGATGATCTGTGTTGTTTGGATAATTCATTATGAATTGCTCAGTCACTGTTAGAACATGTCCAATATGCCAATGGATTGTGTTATTGAAGCCTTCAGGTTGAACATCTAATAAATCTTGCGGGATGTTTTTTACTTCTCTTAATAGATTGTTTCTTGTTAATTCTAGTTGATACTTGATTGCTTCACTCATTTGTTAAACACTCCTTAAAATAAAATTTAACAGCTGCCATCTGTGCAAGCATCGCCTTGTTTAATTACATTCAATGGTTGGCTTTGCTTTTCCTCTTCGATTACTTTTGTTAATACTTCAGAAAAAACATTTGAAGGTTGAGCCCCTGAAACGGCATACTTGCGATTAAAGACAAAGAATGGAACACCTTGCACACCTAACTGCACACCCTCTTGCATATCTGCCTCTACTTCTTTTTTATATTGATCAGAAGCTAGAACAGATGTTACCTCTTCTTTATCTAATCCTACAGCTGCTGCGATATCAACTAATGATTCTATTTCCCCTACATGTTTTCCTTCGACAAAATAACTTTTAAGTAATTGCTCTTTCATTTCGCTCATCTTACCTTTTTCTTTTGCTAGGTGGATTAGGCGATGAGCATCTAAGGTATTTGTCATTTTAGCATCGTTTAGATGATAATCTAAGCCTACCTCATTCGCTTGTACCGTTACTTGTTTTTACATTTGTTCAACTTGCTCAACAGACTGGCCGTATTTCTTTGCCAGCATTTGATTCATCGTTTCTGTAGTATTTTGTGGAGCATTTGGATCCAATTGAAAGCTTTTATACACCACTTCTACCTCATCTTTTTGATTGAAGCCATCAAGTGCATGTTCAAACTTTCTTTTGCCAATATAACAGAAAGGGCAAGCAATATCTGACCAAATTTCTACTTTCATTTTATTCCCTACTTTCTATAAACCTTTTAGTATTTGTTTAGTGACTGATAGTGCATCCATTACACGATCACTATTTGTTTTCGTACTGCTCATTACATTTATACCTTGAATGATCACCATAAGAAACCGCGCCAACAACAAGCTGTCTGTATGCGAAGTTATTGATTGATCTTTCTTTCCTCTATCAATAGCACTAATAAATACTTCTTCTATTTCTTGAAATTGCTCATTAATGAGCTGACAAAACGCTTGATCATGTGGACCCATTTCAATCGCTTCATTGCTTGTCATGCAACCACATGGTAAACCATCCTCTGCATGAACAATTTTTAATAAGAAGGTTTCTATTGCCTCATAACCATTAACGCCATTTTGTATGATGTCCTGAAGTTGTTTGAGCTGTTCCTCATGATACATACGAAAGGCGGCTATAAATAAGTCATATTTATTACCGTACGCTTGATAAATACTACTTTTACTTAAACCGGTGACTTCTTGTAGATCAGAGAGAGATGTTGCATGATATCCTTTTTTCCAAAACAAGATCATGACAGCTTTTAATTTTAATTGCGGATTAAAATTTAATGGACGAGCCAAAATGTCCTCCCTCCTTAATAAATGTAGTATACCAATTAAGTACCGATTAGTCCAAAACTAAAGTTACGCCATATATATAAACAGATCCTTTACTATGCAGGTCTGTATAGAAAAAATTTCCTTATAGCAAAAGGTTAATATTAAATGACCCGCATTGAAAATATAATTACAATTTTAGGAGAAGACGCCATACTTCCAAAAAATTGCGGCATGCTATAACAAATAATTGTTGATTGAGACCATTATATTATACATATAAAAGGTAAGATAAATAGATAACTAAAGATACAGTTAAACTGCTTAATAATGTAGAATAGAGCACAATTTGAGCAGTCAACTGAGGTTCCACGTTATATTCAAGAGCAATTGTAGCTGTATTTCTTGAAGTAGGAAAAGCACTGGCAATAAATAATGATTGTGCTAAAATCCCTTCAATTCCAAGAAGTGTAATAATAAGAAATGAAAGAGCTGGCCCTAATAATAAACGTCCAATTAAGCTCCACGTAATCACACGATGAAACGTTTTTAATTGTATTTGTGATAACTGCGCACCTAACAATAATAAAGCTAAACCAATAAACCCAGCTGCCAATTGATCTAAAGGAATCTCTATAAAAGTGGGAAGAGGGATGTTGAATAATAAGAAGAGATATCCTAATAGAAGGGCATGAATCACAGGCAATTTTACGAGCGACAATAGAAGTGAACCTATCGATCGGCTAGTTGAAAGAAGATTATACATACCATATGTAAAGGTTAAAATATTTTGCACTACAATTATAATAATTTGTACGGAAACACCTAGTGGATTAACAGTAAAAACAAGTTGACTCACAGGCAAACCATAATTATTTGAATTCATCAAGGAAATACTATTTTTTAACGTGGCTGCCTCTCCCTTATTTAAAGATAAACACTTCGCCATGATTTGCCCGATAATCATTAAAGCCACCGTAAAAATAAACAAATAGCTCAACAGTTGGCCTAATAAACTCGCATCAAAAGATGAGCGATAAATATGTAAAAAAATAGCTGCTGGCATAAAACAATTGGTTACTAACGTAGATAGTTGCTTCAATTGAAAAGAAAACTTTCTTTGCAAGAAAGCACCTAATGCCAATAAAAGAAGAATAGGGAAAATAATTTGCAAGAATATCTCAATAAAAAATGGCATATAGAAAAACACCTTTCCATTATAAACCTTCTATTCTTAGCTTAAGCAACACTAGGCCATAAGTAAATTCAATATTTATTATGTTTTTCAATAATTTTTCCTAATGTTCTGTTTGCATTTCTCAATAAATTGTTTGACAAGGATGGATTGTTCCTCGTTTTTACGTGTACAAATGGCAATTCTATGTTGTACAGAAACGCCCTCTACATAAACCCTTGCTAGTTGCCCATTTTTGATATGGTCTTTGACAACGAGTGAGGAAATAAAATTTGCTCCATATCCGGATATGACCGTAGAAATTGTTTCACTTAGTCCATCAAATTGCAGGGCAACCTTCGGCGGATTTAATTGGTTAGCATAACAAAGCGAGACCAAATGCTCACGCATGGAACTGCCTTCTTCTCGCATAATGAATGGCTCTTTGACCATTTCTTCAAGTTTAATCGTTTGATTAGCTAATCGATGATTTGCCCCTACAACAAACCATAGTTCATCTTCTAATAATTCGTACCAATCAACATTCTCCGGGCGTTCACCAATTCCACCATATATAGCAATATCTGCTTTATAATGTTGAAGTTGATCAAAAGCATCTTTCGTATTACTTGTAGAAATGACCAAATTGACCTTTTCATGTTCACGCTTAAAACTGGCTGCTAACTTAGGTAATAATAAGTTTGCAGGTAAATAGGTGGTAGCAATCCTTATCGTTCCTTCCTCACCATTACGGTAATCATCTATAAATGCTTCAATTTGCTTTTCTAAAGAAAACAAATGCTCTGCTTTACCAGCCAAAGCTATACCAAATTCAGTAAGAACGGCTTTTCTACCATTTTGTTGAAATAAAGGCACACCAATTTCATGTTCGAATTTCTTAATTTGGCTAGAAACAGCCGGTTGGCTAATATTTAATTGCTCAGCCGCTTTAGTGAAACTGCCGATTTTTGCCACTTGATAAAATAGTCTTAATCCATGTGTGTTCATTCAATCACCCTTTATTATAATTATTATTTATAAAACTATAAAAATAATATATTTTTTTTATTATAAATCATAACATATACTTAAAATAAAGAAACATACATTTTTCATAAAAGGGGAGATAATGATGGAAGATAAAATTGTGTGGTCTGATGTGGATGATTACTTAATCGACAAATTAATTACAATTGATAGTGAGCTCGAAGATATACTACGAGCAAATGAGGAAGCAGACTTACCTGCCATTGATGTATCACCAACTCAAGGAAAGCTTCTTTACTTAATCACAAAGTTACGTTCCCCTAAAAACATTCTAGAAATTGGCACCCTTGGAGGCTATAGTAGTCTTTGGTTTGCAAAAGCACTCAATAAAGGGGCTAAAATTTATACATTAGAAGCTAATTCAAAATATGCCAATGTTGCTCGTAAAAACATTGAACAGACTCCATTTTCAGATCAAGTTGAAATCATTGAGGGTAAAGCTTTAGAAACATTACCTATTCTTGATGAAAGAGAAGTGCAATTTGATTTAATATTTATCGATGCTGATAAAGAGAATAATCCAGCATACTTAAATTGGGCCTTAAAATTAGCTAATAAGGGAGCAGTAATTATTGCCGACAATATCGTTAGAAATGGAGAAATCATTGAAGAACATAGTACGGACCCTCGCATACAAGGTGTACGCTCCTTCTTCGACCTTCTTGAAAATCATCCCCAAGTAGAATCTACAGCTATACAAACAGTTGGTCAAAAAGGTTACGACGGATTTGTATTAGCCATTGTTAAATAGAAAAAAACTGAGTGATGATTATCACTCAGTTTTTTTATTAGTACAGGTATTGTCGGGATTCCTTTTATAGCTTTCTAACTTTTACTTCTGTCACACTATGGCCTTCGCCTTTTTCAATAATTAAATCAGCACGGTTCTTCGTGGGTAATATATTCTTCTTTAAATTTGTATGATTCGTTTCCTTCCAAATTCGGTCAGCAATTGCTAAAGCTTCCCCTTCACTCATTTTGGCAAACTTATTAAAATAAGATTTCGGATTTTTAAAAGCCGTACTCCTAAGTAGTTGGAATCTTTCTTTGTACCATTTCTCAACATTCGCTTCCTCAGCGTCGATATAAATAGAGAAGTCAAAGAAGTCTGAGATAAAGGGCTTATCTTTACCTCTCACATTTTTAGGTGGCTGTAAGACATTAATTCCTTCAACAATGACAATATCAGGCTCCGTAAGCGTTTGCATCTCATCACGAACAATATTATACGTTAAATGTGAATAGACAGGTGCCTGCACAACTGATTGACCCGATTTTAATTCAGAAAGAAACTTGAAGAGCTTACTAATATCATAACTTTCTGGGAAGCCTTTCTTCTTCATAAGTCCCTTTGATTCTAATATTTCATTTGGGTAGAGAAATCCATCCGTTGTTACTAGGTCTACCTTAGGCTGTTCAGGCCACTCCGAAATCAAATATTGAATCATTCTAGCCGTTGTACTTTTACCAACTGCCACACTTCCTGCAATACCAATAATATAAGGAACCTTCTTTGTTTCCATCTGTAAGAAATGATTGCTATCTTTATGCATGTTTTTTGCATTTAAATAGTACAAATTCAAAAGTTGGGAAATAGGCTGATATACTTCTGTTACTTCTGACAATGATAATCGGTCATTTACCCCTTGTAATGACTGCAAATCCAAATCCTCTAAAGGAATGGTTGATCTCCTACTGAGTGCTGACCATTCACTTCGATTAAAAGTTAAATAGGGTGAGTAATCCTTTGTTAATTGTTTATTCAACTTTTTGTCCTCACTAACCTTAACATTTTCAATTCTTGAGTTTATTTTAACATATCATACAGTTTTTTCAGCTTTTTTATTTTTCCAAATGGAAAAAATCGATTTTTCAAGCGTTTATCTATTATCCCGTACTACAACGTCACTATACTTCTTACTTTACTCCGAATATAAGATTTTAATCATATCGTCATTACTTTCCCCATTCTTTCACTCCACATTCCAATTACCATATCTAACCTTAATTTTCGTCTTTTTCTTACATGTCTTATATGGTTTCACCCCTCATTCTCATTGTTGTTAGGTGTTCACTATATATCATCGAAAAAAAAAGCACTGCGACATGCAGTACCTTTTTCAATATAATTGTTAATTATTCTTTAATCTTATCCCTACTAAATGGCCACCTCTTTCCAGTGGGCCGTTTCGCATAATCAAGTAGGATAAAGCCATACCGCATAAACCAGCGAATCCTAATATGTGAATGAATGTAAGTAAATGATTAATAAATAAGTCAATTATTTTACCCATTCCTTCATTTGTAAACCAAACAACCAATATGCCACCGAAAATCGTTATCCCAATTAATAGCCTAATTGTACCTAAATAAAACCATAGACTATTGACTAATAATAAGACACCAAATAAAAACACACACAGCACAACATCAGCCCACCAATAAAGAACTGGATTATCACTTTGAAATAATAAGCCAACATGTTGCAATTGAACTGGATTAACATTGTTCTCTGATAAATATAAATTTAACTGATACATCACATTAAGAAAAGCCGTATTAATACAGATAAATAAAACTGTATTAATTATTGTACTTAAAAGATACTGCCGCCTTGTTCCTCCTAGTGAAAGAACATACTTATATGTTTTATTATAGAGTAAAAACGGATAAATGAGAAAAAATCCATATATAGGTCCAAAAATCGCACCAGTGAAATTCTCACCAATTAAATAGCCACTAATAGAAAATAGAATAAGTATGCTCACAGTAATAGAGAGAATAATAATTGTCTGTTTCTTCAAATCTTCGAACATTAATTTAAACGGTCCATTAAATGTAGAGAACATGTTAATCTCTCCCTTCCTGCGTCATTGTTTTGTGCACCAGATAGTCTTGCAACGAAACATTTTCTAGACGAACCTTATTTGCATTCGCGATTGTGTGCCATTCATCTGTTATTACATCATCAATCATTACTTGCATTTGGTTACGTAACTTTTTCTGTTGAAGTATTTGGTGGTGACTCTGCACTAGCTTTTGCACTTCTTCTACAGGCCCAGTTAACATGAGCCCCCTTCGCTTTAACTCTTCCGTATCGGTATAACTAGCTAATGTTTTGTTATGAATAACAGCTATTTTCTCACATAGTGGTTCAATTTCCTCTATATGATGAGAGGAAAGTATAAACAAACGTGGATGGTCTTCATATGTCTCTAACAATACATCATAGAATTGTTTTCTTCTAAATGCGTCTAACCCATTTGTCGGTTCATCCATAATTGTTACTGGCGCCTTACTAGCCAAGCCAATGACGATTTTTATCATTGTTTGCATCCCTTTAGAAAATTTCCTTATCAGCTTCTTCTTAGGTAATTCAAATAATTCCACCAGCTCTTCAGCATATTGCTGATCCCAATTTGGATTGAAATACGCTCCAAACATTAATGCATCTTTCACATTCCAAAACTCAGAAAACGGATGATTTTCCTGCATATAAGCAATATACTTCATCCCTTCTGAATGATTGTAGGGCGAGATTCCATGAATATCAATGACGCCATTTTTGGGTTTCTCCAAACCTGCCAACAGCTTCATTAATGTCGTTTTACCTGCGCCATTCCGACCCCAAAGTCCCATAATAATGGGCTCTTCTTCTACTAAGTTTACATTCTTTAAAGCAAGTGTGGATCCGTAGTTAAAATCGAGCCCTTGAATCTTAATCATCATTCTCCCCCCTTATAAGTCGAAGAATTTCTTCTTCATTTAAATGGATGCGTTTCGCTTCATCTAACATAGGTAGCACATATTGTTTATAGAAATCTGCTTGCCTTTCTTTTAATAACAACGCCTTCGCTCCTTTCGCTACAAACATGCCAACACCTCGCTGTTTAAATACCAGCTCTTTATCTACAAGAAGCCCTAAACCTTTTTGTGCTGTTGCTCGATTGATTTGATAAAACTGAGAAAGCTCTGTCGTCGAAGGTACTTGATCTCCCTCTTTTATGTGACCATCAACAATATCATCTGCTATCGTTTCTGCCAATTGTTGAAATATTGGCTTAGAATCATCAAAGACTGATTTCACTTTTAACCCCTTCCTACCTAGTTGATAGGTTGATTACTCGTGTAACCAACTATACATCATTTTATGTACCTTGTAAAGTCAACGTGAATACTTTTTGTAATAACCTTTTGATCACTATCAAGAAAATATAAGAAAAATAAAAAAGAACTGCCATTAATGACAGTTCTCAAAAAAATTTACCAAGGTCTTTTAGGACCCCAACCGCCTGTTTGACAAGGGTTGTAAGGCTGACCACACATGATATGTTGTTCTTTACACTCATTTACAACGGATTCAGTGTGTGGGAAGTAATGTTTGTGCGTAATACAGTGTTTATTAACATTTGTAGTATGACTAGGGTGTACATGATTGATATTTGTGTTTGAATAATTCGGCTTTACATATTGCTGAGTTGGAGAAACTTGAGTTGGACCTTGTTGTGCTGGTGAATGAGATGGGGATAAGAATTGCGGTTGACCACCCCATGGACCAGTTTGAGCACCTGCTACTTGGTGAGGCAATTGTGCACCTGTTTGCGCACCTGCCACTTGATGAGGCAATTGTGCACCCGATTGCGCACCTGCCACCTGATTTGGGTTATTCCATTGTTTATAGCTCACGCTAAGACCTCCATTCTGTTTTATTCCTTAATAAGGTATGTTGGAAGGTGATAAGTTGTCTAATACAAACACCTATATTAAGTACAGAAATTTCATTTGGTCCAATGGCTATTTAGCTGTAAACGCATAAACAGATAATGGCGTGATTTCATTTGTCACACGAAAATCTTCTAACATGGACATTTGGGAAAAGATAAGCGACTTTAACTTTTCAGGTATTTCTCCTAATTGCTCTAACTCAGTATGCAAGTCCCTTACTAATTTAGTCACTTCCCATTTTGCATCTTGCAACTCTGGAGAGAAAATAATATGTTCTTTCTCTATATCCCAGCCTGCCTCCCTCACCACTTTTTGTATATCAAAAGGGGTAAACAATGTACGAATATTAGCGTCACTCTCTTTTTTGAAAGACTCATATTGTGCCTGAATGAGAACTGATAATAAATGTGGATACTGTTCAACTACACTTATTCTCGTATCCCACTCAGCGAAACATAGGTTCTTTCCCCATTTTTTCACTTTTTTCATTAATGCGGCAAACTCCTCAATTGAGTTCATATACCATGCACAATGTGAAAAAACGATATGATCAAAAGATTTTTCCAAGAACTCAATTTGGTCAGATAATAAATCCATATGGAAATCGATATGAATTTGTTTGCCAATTTTTGAATTTAACAAATAGGAAATGGATTCACCTAGTGTGATTGGTGTTCCATAAGTAGGAGAAGCAATATCAATACCGTGAACAAACCCTTCCTCACCGACTAAATAAGCTAGTACTGCTGTGGTGTCACCTTGGCCACTACCTATTTCTAAAACACGATCGCCTTCTTTAATGCCCCAAAATTCTGCCAATTTCAACCGATGTACTGTTTGTACCTTTTGTATTTCAAAATTTGTCGCCATACAATCTGTAATGATGTCGACACCATTCATAGGTCCACCTGCCGCTTCAAATTTTATAAGAATATTTGCTATACTTTAGATAAGTATACTTCATTAAATAAAAAGGGGGTAGAAAAATTTGCAAGCACTCGCAGTCTTTTGTGGTTCAAGCCAAGGGGCACATCCCTCTTATATGAAAGGGGCACAGGTTTTAGGAGAGCAATTAGCTAAAAGAAGCATCACACTCATATATGGCGGTTCAAGTATTGGTTTAATGGGGGCAGTAGCAGATAGTACATTAGCCAACGGCGGAAAAGTAATTGGTGTCATTCCTAAATTCCTTCAAGATAAAGAAATTGCCCATCCGAACTTAAGTGATCTAGTCATCGTTGATTCTATGCATGAAAGAAAACATAAAATGGAAGAACTTGCCGATGGATTTATTATGCTTCCAGGTGGCTGCGGAACATTAGAAGAGTTTTTTGAAGTATTTACTTGGGGACAGTTAGGATTACATCAAAAACCTATTGGTATCCTCAATATTGATCACTATTTTGACCTCTTAATTTCACTGATTGCTCATATGAATGAACAACAATTTTTACAGGACAAATTTTTAAAAATGGCACTAGTTAGCGAGAGTCCTGCTGATTTAATTCAGCAATTTTATACTTATACGCCTCCTGAGGTCAAAACATTTATTAGAAAGAGCCAAACTTAAACCCTCATTTTTTTGAATAGATTTTAAAAAAAATGTGTAACTCATAAAAAAAAGGTTATATATATAGTACAATCTATTTCTAAAAAGGAGACGATCCAAATGGCTAAGAAATTATTTACAGCAACAGTTACAGTAAGTGGTGGTCGAGAAGGTACAGCGGTATCGGAGGATGGTAACTTTAATGTCGCAATAGCAATGCCAGGAACACCTAGAGCGAAAGAAATGCCCGAAGCGACAAATCCAGAACAATTATTCGCTGCAGGATATGCTGCTTGCTTTGAAAGTGCCCTGCAAGGTGTATCTAAAATGGATCGGACACCGATAGATACGGAAGTAATTGGCAATGTCAGTCTCTTTAAGGATGAAAAAGAAGGCTATAGCTTACAAGTGAAATTAAATATTAAAGCAAAAGGAACCGATCAAGCGACATTAGAAAAACTGGTTCATAAAGCGCATGAAACTTGTCCGTATTCTAAAGCTGTACGCAATAACATCGAAGTCATCTTAGAACCGCATGCAGTAGAACAATTATAGTAAATCAAAGTTAAAAAAACTCGCCAAATGGCGAGTTTTATTTTGTTTCATCCTCAACATATACTCTTTTTACAAAGAAAGATAAAACCAGTCCGATGATTGAAGCAATTAGCCCAAGATAAAACGCTGTTTGAACACCAGTTGTTAGTGCTTCAGCTGCGATAGCTGTATTTGCCATACCTTCTTTAGGTATATAGCTGGATTGGCCTGCTGCCATTAAACTAATAGCAACGGCAGTACCAATAGCACCAGCAATTTGCGATAGTGTATTCATAATAGCTGATCCATCTGGATAATGCCTTCTTGACAGCTGATTTAATCCATTCGTTTGAGCTGGCATCATAATCATCGCCACGCCGATTAACATCACCGTATGAAGGAAAATAATCAAAGCTGAACTCGTTTCCGTCGTTACTCTAGTAAATAAAAAGGTCATAATCGTTGTTAAAACGAAACCAGGTATAATTAAATACCTTGGACCAAACCGGTCAAAAAGTCGCCCTGTAACTGGAGACATTAAACCGTTAATTAAACCACCTGGTAGTAATACAAGACCTGCTGCTAGTGCAGTTAGTAATAATCCACCTTTTAAGTAGAGTGGTAATAGGATAGCAGACGATAAAATCATCATCATACATAAGAAAACCATAATGGTTCCTAAAGAAAACATTGGATGAGCGAAAACACGTAAATCGAGCATTGGCTCTGGGCTACGTAACTGGCGGATAGAGAATAACAATAAACTAATTACACCAATTACAATTGGTAAGAGTACCAAAGGACTAACCCACGAACCATTTCCCTCTCCTGCACTACTAAACCCGTATACAACGCCACCAAAACCAATCGTCGATAATAACAATGAAACAAAATCAATTCGGGGCTTCGTAATGGTAGAAACATTTTGCATAAAAGCCATTCCAACAACTAAAGTAATGATTAATATAGGTAATGATAACCAAAATATAGAATGCCATCCCCATTGATCAATTAATAACCCTGAAATGGTCGGACCGATAGCAGGTGCACACATAATGACTAAGCCCATAAGTCCCATCACACTTCCACGCTTATTTGCAGGGAAAATAAGTAGGATCACATTCGTCATTAATGGTAATAGCAATGCTGTCCCTATCGCTTGGATCACACGACATATTAATAGCATAGGAAAACTAATTGATAACGCGCCAATCAATGTACCAATAATCGAGAATATAAGGGAAGCAGCGAATAATTGCCTCGTACTGAACCATTGAATAAGTAATCCCGAAACTGGTACTAAAACACCAAGTACTAATAAAAACCCTGTTGTCAGCCACTGAACCGCATGAGGTTCAATCTGATAGTCCACCATAATATTCGTAAAAGCCATGTTAAGTGCCGTTTCACTAAATAATCCAATAAAAGCAGCAATCATTAACACAATTGCAATCGGCAAAGGCTTGATCTCGACTTGTTGTAAATCATTTATCTTCTCTGTCATTTTCTTTCTCCTTCTATAATATCTCAAATAAAACACCATCCCTCCTATTCTACATGATTCACGCCGAATTTGCCTATCAGTTAGCTCATCTTTTCAATTTGCAAATATATGCCACTTTCGTCTCTATAGAAAAGTCAATTTCCTTTTAGTGTTCTAAATTACGGTTATATAAGACGGTTGCGCTAAGCTCTTCTGCTTTTTCAACAAGTTTGACTTCTTTTAAGCCACTTGAGGTAACTACGCTTCTCCTGAGAGCCGTAGTCTCTCCTTTTTTGAGAATCATATTCTAAATGGTTACAC
The DNA here is from genome assembly GCF_038007265.1 of Cytobacillus sp. FSL R5-0569. Taxonomy (NCBI): domain Bacteria; kingdom Bacillati; phylum Bacillota; class Bacilli; order Caryophanales; family Bacillaceae; genus Cytobacillus; species Cytobacillus sp. FSL R5-0569. Next base: position 1,074,399 of record NZ_JBBOWW010000001.1, on the reverse strand, counting down.
TCTAATACTCCAACATATTATAGACTTTCAACTTTCCAAAAGAAAAAGCCAGCTCATCGCCGACTTCTCATCCTTTTGACATATCTCCAAACCCCTCACCAAACACATCGCGTACATCATGTATGGCAACAAAGGCTGTGTGATCCGTTGCTAAAACAATTTTTTTCAATTTCATAATTTCTTGTTTACTAATGACAATATATAGTACTTCCTTTGCTTGCTTTGTATAATATCCTCTTCCGTTCATTACTGTTACTCCACGGTCGAGTTTTTGATTGATTTGTTGGGCAATCGTGTCTGACTCTTTTGATATAATTGTGACAGCCTTTTTAGGATTTAATCCTTCAATAATAAGCTCCATCACTTTTGTACCGACATATAACATAATAAGTGTAATCATTACTTTCTCTGCACCAATAATGAAATAAGAACTTAAGACAACAAGAATATCAAAAAATAATAAGCTATAACTAATACTCCATCCTAAAAACTTATTTGTCATCTTCGCAAGAATGGTTGTTCCAGCTGTAGTACCACCAACACGAATAATTAATCCGATACCAACTCCAGAGAATATTCCTCCAAAAATGGCATTAACTAATATCTCATTCGAATCAATGTTCCACCCTTCAGTTAAATGTAAGGAAAGAGAAAGCGAAATAACAGCAATAATCGTATATATAACGGTTTGTTTCGTTAAAAATTTATAACCTGCAATCAATAAAATGGCATTTAATATGAAACTCACTAATCCTGGAGACCATTCAAAAAGATAATAGAATATAATTGTCAATCCAGTAACTCCGCCCTCACTAAGTTCACTCGGGATGACAAACAGATTAATAGCTAATGCAAAAAGAAACGCACCAAAGACAATGACAATACTATCCCATATATATTTTTTCATGGCTTCTATCCTCCATCATTCAATTCGCTCTCTATTTGAGGCACCACTGCATTTTATCATGGGGTGATTAGTGACGACAATAGATTTTAGAAATAATGAATGAAAATCATTCATTAAAAAATAATTATGAATTATCTTTTAACTCAAAGGTAAGGAAAAAAACTTATCATTACTTTCTACAATTAAAAAGTTGCGAGTGCCGAGCATCTCGCAACTTTTTCACACATCTTAAATGATGATATAGTTTACCTAACTCTTTTGTATCTCATGTTGACTGACAGCTAATCGCTTAACTATTTGTTCACTATCATCGTTTAAACCTCGAACTCTAACGGAATTTCCGTTTTCTTTGAGCTTCAAGATCGCTTTATCCAACGCACCAACACCTGAATCATCCCAAATATGAGCTTGAGTGAAATCCAATACAATCGTCTCTTTTTTTACGTCAAAATCTATTTTTTCTAAAAAAGCATCAACAGAGACAAAGAATATTTGGCCTTGAACCTGATAATTTGTTAAACAATTTGTGTGGTCGATTGTCTTTGTTATTTTTACCTTTGATATTTTCGCTGCGAAGCATATAGCACTTAATATGACACCTGCAATAACACCTTTAGATAAGTCATGTGTGTACACAACGATCCCGACTGTAACTAACATCACTAACGAATCAGATAATGGTGCCTTTCTCAAATAAGCAAAAGAAGACCAATCAAAGGTACCTATAGAGACCATAACCATAATACCTACTAACACAGGCATTGGAATTTGGACAACGACCCCTCCTAACACAAGGATTAAAAACATTAATACAAGTCCAGCTATAAGCGTTGATAGACGTCCTCGACCACCCGACTTCACATTGATAACGGATTGTCCAATCATTGCACAACCTGCCATTCCCCCAAAGAAACCCGTTACAAAGTTAGCAATCCCTTGCCCTCTTGCTTCTTTATTCTTATCTCCAACAGTATCAGTCATATCGTCAACAATTTGAGTAGTTAATAATGACTCAAGCAACCCAACAATTGCCAAAGCAACAGAAAAGGGGAGTATAATCATCAATGTTTCTAAATTAAATGGGACATTCGGTATGAAGAAGCTTGGTAATGTTTGTGAAATCGCTCCTAAATCCCCGACCGTTTTCATATCAGCTTGAAAAAAGATAGCGGCGGCTGAAAGGAAAACGATCGCAATGAGTGGAGCCGGTATGACCTTGATAAATCTTGGTACAATATAAATAATTAAAAGAGTAATAGCTAAAAAGATGAAAGTCATATAAGACTCTCCTAAAATATGGGGCACCTGAGCCATAAAAATGAGAATGGCAAGTGCATTAACAAACCCCATCATGACTGCTCTCGGGATAAATTTCATTACCTTAGCTATTTTAAATACACCGAATAAAAACTGAATGACTCCTGTTAAAATAGTTGCAGCAAGTAAATAATCCAAACCGTATTCTTTTACTAAAGGAACCATTAAGAGTGCCATTGCTCCAGTTGCTGCAGATATCATTCCGGGTCTCCCACCTGTAACAGAGATAATAATAGCAATACAAACAGATGCATATAACCCTACCATTGGATCAACACCAGCTATAATAGAAAAGGCGATTGCCTCTGGGATAAGTGCGAGTGCAACTACAATGCCTGATAAAATATCTCCTCTAATATTTGAAAACCACTGTTCTTTCCATGTGATCAATCCTAAACACCTCATTCACGTCTTTTTTTAGGCAATGAGAAGATTTTAACACAAAAAGTTTCATAAAGGAACGTTTTTGGGATTAATTATGTCATATCAAGAAATTTTCAGGTGATGTGATATGATATCTTTAATTACGTATGCAACTATTAGTTCTTATTTCATTTTAAGAAGAAAAGGAGCAATGATTATGTTCGCAGGATATTTACGACCTCTACATGATTTAGATATAGATGAGCAATATACTTACTTAAAAGATTGCGATATATACTTTCAAGAAGCACATACCTCACCAAAAAGAAGAAATAAATTAAAGGATTTATTAAACCATTTGCAAAAAGGTGATACAGTGATTGTCGCTAGACTGAACGTATTAGCTGACTCCACTAATCATCTCGCAGAATTATTAAATGAGTTAGATGAGCGAAAAATCTATTTCCAAGCAATACATGAAGAAATCGATACAGGTGATGAAACGGGTAAGCATTTCTTACCAATGTTAAATAAGCTTATTTCCTTTCAAAGTGACGTAATCAGTGAAAATACCAGAAGGGGATTAACAAAAGCAAAAGAAAATGGAAAATCGAGTGGTAGACCAAAAAAGCCTGATGAGAATGTTAAAAAAGCGATCGAAATGTATCAAACAAAAAATTTCACTTTATTAGAAATTAAAGAACAAACAGGGATCAGTAAATCTACATTATACCGATATTTAGAACAATTAAGTTAAAAACAACTGATTCAATGGCATACTAATAAAAATAGTTATTTAATAGTTTGTTTATCTACAAGTCCAACAGGGAATAACATGACTATCCGAGAAAAAGGAGAGGTTTAAATGGACGGTAATAGAGAAGCTTACTATATCAACCTTGAAAACGGTACAATACTTGACACAATGGATGGTCATGATTGGCAGTTTAGAGTATATGCAACAGGTGCTGAAATTGCTGAGCTAAACCGCTTTTTAGATGAGAACTATAATGCAGAGTTAAAAACCTTTGCTAGAGCTCAAGTTCCTTTTCTTGAGTATCATAAAAAATCGCCTAACCCTGAATATGATCAAATTTTGATGCGTCTTTATGAGATGATCTATCAATTAGGTGATCAAGAGGCAAAAAATCATATAAAAGAGATGAATATTATCGATACTGATAAGATATAAAAAGAAGCCACCTTCAATAGGGTGGCTTCTTTGCTTCTATTAACTTTCGGACGACTTTTCTTCTTCTCTTGTATACTTCTTCACTGCTGGAATAATGTCATTCCCAATAATCTCTATATTTTTCATTACATCAGCGAAAGGTACTCCACCAAAATCGATTTGTGCTAAAAACCTTTGCATCCCAAATAATTCATATTGATAGAGGATTTTCTCAATAATTTGCTGCTTACTCCCAACCATTAAAGCATCCCTTACATCCGGCGCTTGTGTGAATTGCTGAATAGGGTAACCCCCTCCACCTCTGATCGCTTGAAAGCCACCATTTAGATAAGGATACATTCCTTCAAGCGCTTCTCTAGTTGTATCTGCAACATAAAACAAACTCGTTGTTGCAATTGGATATTGGTTGGCTTGGAATCCATTCTCCTCTAACGTCTGGCGATAAGCATCTACCGATATTTTGAAATTATCTGCTGGACCACCTAATGTTGTTAATACCATTGGAATGCCCATTTTACCTGCTTTAACGGCACTAGCTGGTGGACCGCCAACACCTCTCCAAATAGGAAGTGAACCATTCAGAGGTCGTGGAAGCACTTCAGCATTATCTAATGGCGCACGGAATCTTCCCGACCATGTCACCCTTTCTTCCTCATTCAGTTGCTTTAATAAAGCCAACTTTTCCTCAAAGATATCTTCATAATGAGCCAAGTCTATACCCAATAATTGATAAGCTCCTACTCTAGAACCTCGACCCGCGACAATTTCAGCACGGCCACCTGAAAGCAAGTCAATTGTAGCAAAATCCTCATATACCCTAACAGGATCAGATACACTTAATACTGTTGCTGAACTTGATAATTTTATTTTTTTCGTTGCCTGGGCAATCGCACCAAGTACAACGGTATGTGCTTGAGTTGTAAAATAAGTTTGATGGCTCTCACCTAGGCCAAATACATCAATACCTGCTTCTTCAGCTAATTGACTTGCCTCAATGATTTCATTTAGTCTCTTTTGCGCGGATATTCGTTTGCCTGTTTTACCACTAGGAATGTGATCACCCAATGAGTACAAGCCGAACTCCAGACCATTCTCTTTATTTATCCGGTATTTTTCCATTATTCATTCTCCTCTATAGGTTTAAGCATCTTTTCTATTTCTTCTCGGCGTTCTTCGAGGAATGGCGGAAGATCTAAAGTTTCTCCTAAATGCACGAGATCGGTATCAATTGTGAACCCGGGACCATCTGTCGCAATTTCAAAAAGGATACCATTAGATTCTCTAAAGTATAGGCTTTTAAAATAATAGCGATCGATAATACCATTTGTTAAAAAACCTTTTTCTCTTACTTTACTTTCCCAATATTTCAGTTCCTCTTCGTCTTTTACTCGGATTGCTAAATGATGAACACTACCTCGTCCTGGTCTCTCATCTGGTCCATCTTTTTCAATCACCACAATTTCACCGAACGGTTCTCCTGCTAATGATTGATAGACCGTTAATTTTTCTTCTCGATAAGAAATAGAGTAGCCAAACATATTCACTAGCGTGTCCTGTAACTTCTCGGGTCTTCTCACTGTCATTTCAACTGGGCCCATGCCCATAATTTGATGCTCCTTAGGGATAAGTGATTGAGACCAACCTCTCCAAAATGACAGGCTTTGCTCAGAGACAATAAGCACTAATTGCAAGCCATCGGGATCTTCAAATGATAGACTGGGGCGTTGCGTATATTCTGTAATTTCTCCATGTTTTACTTTTAATTGCTTAAAACGTTCAGACCAAAACAGTAAACTCTCATAGGATGGAACAAGTAATCCAATGCGGGTAATACTATTTGTTCCTTTATGGGTTCTACCTGCCATCGGTATTTCAAAAAATGTTAATTCTGTGCCTGGACTTCCGATTTCATCTCCGAAAAACAGATGATACATAGAGGGATCATCCTGATTTACAGTCATTTTAACCCGTCTTAAACCAAGTATATTCTTATAAAAGTGATTATTTTTATTCGCATCCTTTGTAATCATCGATGTATGATGATGACCTGCAATGTACGTCATTTAATCCTCTCCTATATAATGGATTTTTTCTTCTGATCACTATTTTTTTGTAGTTTTGATAATAACTGATAAAGAATCTTCTGCTCATCCTGTGATAGTGATTCATCAAAAAAGGAGGTTTGAAAATGTAATTGAGCCTCATATGCAGCAGCTAGTTTTGTCTTCCCTTTTGCTGTAAGAGAAATTTTTTTTGTTTTCCATTTTACTTCTTTTATAATCAATCCCTCTTTTTCTAGTTTTGAAAGCATTCTAGATACCCCCCCTTGGCTTACGGTTAATTTATCAGCTAGCTCTTGTTGGGTAATGGGTTCGTAAGCTGCTACCTGTGTAAGAACATCAAATTGGGAAGCAGTTAATTGATATTTTTTTAAAAACTCATTAGATAATAAGTTACTTTGATGTGTAAATCTAGCTATCCTCATCCATAATAAAGACCCTAAAGTATGCTTTTTCATTTTTAAAGTCACCTCGTTATATTTATCACTTTACCACTCAAATGATTTATCTTCAAGTGAAATATCTCGAATTAATAATATATTTTTTTCTATTTCATGCTACATTTACAAATAAAACGGGAAGTATGTACATATGAAAGGGGGAATGTAGTTATGAATACTGTAGCGATTATTTTAAATCCTAATGCAGGGAACAAGAAATTAATGAATCAAATTGAAGAAATTGAAACAGAATTAAAAGAAACTTTTACAAATGTGAAAATATATCAAACAAAACAGGAGGGTGACGGCGCTAAATACGTGGAAAAACTTGCGTCTTCAGTGGATTTAATTATCGGCGCTGGCGGAGATGGAACAATCTTTGAACTAGTCAATGCATTAGCACCATTGCAAGAGAGACCAGCATTTGCTATCTTACCTGGAGGCACATGTAATGATTTTTCAAGAACCATTGGCATAAGTCAAGAACCAATATTAGCCGCTAAACAGATTAAAGAAAAAAAGATAAAACAAATAGATATCGGTACTTTTAATAATCAATACTTTTTGAACTTCTGGGGAATTGGCTTAATTTCCAAAGTATCAGAGCAAATGGATAATAATAGTAAAAAACTTGGTAAAATGTCTTACTATATTCAAGCGTCTAAGCTTATTTTTCAAAACGAAGTCTTCCATTTAAAAATTGAAAGTGATCATTGCACCTATGATGATGATGCTGTCATGGTGGTAATAGGAAATGGTTCTTATTTAGGCGGTATGCAATCCTTCTTTCCTCAAGCAAATATCCAAGATGGCTTACTTGATGTGTTAATTATTAAACAAGCCAGTATGCAAAATTTTTGGACCTGGTTCCAATCACAAGTAAAAGACGATTATCCAGATAAAAATAATGATGAAATCGTCTATTTCCGAACAAAATCATTAAAGATAGAAGCTCAACCAATTCAAAAAATTGATTGTGATGGAGAATTAATTGCCGAAACACCCACTTCAATTTCTATCTTACCTCAACATATGACAATGGTAGTCGGCGATGTTTGACTAGGAGAGTCTGCTCAACAAATATTTAGTAGGGCAGACTCTCTTGGCAACTCAGTAAGGATAAGTTTCTTATTTTAGTTGCTCTTGCTCAACTGCCCACTCCTTCCTGTATTCATTGTGAGGTGGGATAAAGACAGCTTCATGACTACCTCTTACGACTGAAAAATGATCAACATTATAGTGACCATGAAGGGTTTGATTATGGTGAGCAATTATTTTCTCAGCAGGTAAAACTGTTGAATCAATTGTCGAGTGTCCATCTTTAATTAAAGTAACATCAAAACCATTAACAGTTGCATATCGGACAGCTGTATCAATACAATATTCCGTTTGACATCCTGCAATAATTAGATGTTGAATATTCCTCTCTTTTAAGTAATTTAATAAACCAGTTTCGTAAAAAGCATTCGTCGCAAGTTTATTAAACATTTTTTTGGAAGATTTTTCAGGTACCTTAATTAAGTGATGTACTTGAAAGCCATCTCCACTCCCACCGCCTACATCTAGATCTCTTACAAATATAACGTCAATATCATTTTTCTCCGCTTGTTCAATTAATATATTTATTGTAGTAATCAGCTGCTCTTTTTGATAGACGGGCGTTTGACCGTTTTCCCCCTCAATTAATGCTTCTTGTGCATCAATTATTAATAAAACTTGATTCACTTCACATCTTCCTCTCTATTATTACTTAAACTATACTCATTCCTGCTCTGATTGAAATACTCCTTCTTTACTTAAAGAAAAATTGAAAATTAAATGAAGTTCTCTTTCTTCACTATCAATCAGGAAATTTGCACTGTATCTAGGAAAAAAATATAGGTATAATAATAAAGGTGGCAATAATGTAATGTATATAATAGACTGCCGTGCATATAATAATAGAAAGAAGGGACAACCTCTATTATTTTTCATTAAAAAGGAGTTTTCATATATGCTTGATTCAATAGAAAGACAATTGATGGAAAGAGAATTGCATTTTTTGCAAGATATGAAAAAACATATTACTAACCCCCAAGATCCAAGAATTCATATTATCGATGAACATATCTCTCTTTTGCAAGAAGTGATCGATACTGATCAAGTTGTCGATTAAATGTGGTGGTTTCCCAATGTCAAAAAAACTTTCTAGAATCCGTAGTCTTTAAAAAACTTGTCCTTTTATTGCTTGAGCGAGACATTTATTTGATCCATAGATGTTTCTATGACAAAGAAAACTTCTAATTTCCTATGCCCTAAACCTACTTAACTCCTCCATTACCTACCCACTTTATACCTTTTCGTAACTATTGATTAATCAATACAAGTTCAATCTGTGCAGATTTTCCATGACTTTTTAAATAGGTGCTCAAATTCTAAATAAGAAGAGTTCCCCTCCATATTCTTCCTATCATTTGTCCATAAAGAAACTGCACCTCCATTTGTTAGATTCTAACAATTGAGATGCAGTCCAATTTGTTCAGATGAATGATTCATCCTATGCTTCTATACATTTATTTGTGTCTTTTCATCACGATTGGCAACAGTGAAGAAGAGGGTAAAACCAATAAAGGATGTAACGAACAAAATGGCTCCCATCGGTATAGCTGTTGATTCATTCAACCCTACTAATGGAGAAACCGTCGCTCCTACCACAAGAGGAAGCATTCCTAAAATGGCACTTGCACTGCCTGCACGATGTCCTTGGAATTCCATTGCTAATGTAAACGAACTTGTCAAAACCATTCCCATTGAGAGCATATAAATAAAGATTGGAATGACGATTAATGCAAGCGGTCCTTTTATAATCGTCATCAAAAGTAAGAATAATGTCGACGATGCAGCGACTGTGACCGCGATTTTTAACAATTTTTTCTCTGTCACTTTTCCACCTAAACGACCTACGATGATGCTCCCGGTTATAATTGCAAGTCCATTTATGCCAAATAGAATACTAAATACTTGCGGTGAAACACCATAAATCCCTTGATAAACAAACGGTGTACCTGAGACATAAGCAAAACTTCCTCCATGAACAAATCCAACGATTAAAGCATAGCTAATAAAAGAACGGTCTGTACTCAACTCTGCCATTGTCCGAAACGTGGATTTCAAAGAGCTTGGTCTTCGCTTCTCTACAGGTAAGGATTCCTTAAGTTTTAAAAATACAATTAAGAAAATGATTAAACCTATGATTCCTAAGCTTATAAATATCCAATGCCAACTCGCAGAAGGAAAAAGCAAAATGCCTCCCCCTGCAATGGGAGCGACTAACGGAGCAACCGCATTAATGACCATCAATAGCGCAAAAAATTTCGTTAGTTCTCTTCCACTAAATGTGTCTCTAACAACCGCTCTCGATAAGACAACTCCCGCAGAGGCAGTAGCTCCTTGCAAAAATCTTGCAATAACAAGGGTTGTAATATTAGGGGCAACTGCACATAAAAAAGAGGCACCAGCAAAAAGTAGAATAGAAATTAAAAGTGGTTTTCTCCTTCCTTTTGCGTCACTAATCGGTCCAATCACCAATTGTCCAAAAGCCAAACCAATTAAACAAGCCGTTAAACTCAATTGGACCATAGAAGCCGATGTCGCTAAGTCCGAAGCAATACTCGGAAAGCTTGGTAAATACATATCTATATTTAATGGTCCTAATGTCGCTAGCATCCCTAAAAGTAATGCTAGTATCAATCGTTCTTTACCCTTTGGATTATGAGTCAATGAACTCCCTCCTTTCTAATATAGGTAAGAGCTCGACTAACTTATTGATTTCATAAGTGGGTGTAATGTCTGTGTCATTAGCTACTTTTGCAACATTCATCCAACAAGCATCCATTCCAGCAGCAAGACCACCTTTTATATCAGCTACTAAAGAATCACCAATAATGAGTGCTTTTCCACAATTAAACTGATCTATACGCTGGAAACAATAATCGAAGTATGCTTTCATAGGCTTATGAAAACCAGTTTCTTCTGAGATAAAGATATTTTTAAAATAAGGAAACAACCCGGAATCACGTAACCTGCGATTTTGCGTTTGCGCTACACCATTCGTCATAATAAAAAGTTCATATTGTGTCGATAGTTGTTGAATAAGCGAAAGCGCTCCATCTAATTGTTCATGTCCTTCGGATAAGAAATTGCGGTAACTCCGTTCCATTGTTAAGCCGTCTACTTGCTTTCCATGAAGTCGGAAGAACTCGGTAAATCTCGTGTTTAAAAGTTCCTCTTTGCCAATCTCTCCCCGTTCATGCGCATGCCATAACCCTTTATTAAAGCGGTGATAATCCCCTTTTATGTCATCAGTTAATACGATATTTTCTTGTTCAAACAAACGCTCTAATGCCCTTTTTTCCGTATGTCTAAAATCTAATAATGTGTCGTCCACATCAAAAAATAAATATTGATACTTTTTCATATATAGCCTCTCCTGTTGTTTCATTCATATAGGGACGAACCAGCCATTTCCCGCAGGCCCTCCCAATCTTTAATCTGAATCCATTTGTCTTTTCTTTCAACTAAACCAAGTTCACTAAACTGTTGAATCACTCGATTTAAGTGGCGATAACTCGTTCCAATGAGATTAGCAGTATCTTTTAAATTTTTTGTACTATGCATACCCGTCACTAATGAGTGTTCCTCATCAAATGAATGCGATAATAAATAGCTAGCTAGTCTGACTTCTACTGGATAAAGCACATTCAATTTTAAAAAATTTGACTTTGCATTAAATTTATCCGTAATAACCTTTAGCAAAAACATAAGAAACGGTGAATATTGTTCGCAATGTTTACGGAGAAATTTATATGGGATTTTTATAACTGTTACTGAAGATACCGCTTCAACTGTATTGATAATATCAATGTTTTGGATATATTCAATATCCCCGATCAACTCAATCGGTGTTTGAAATGAAAGTACAAGTGTTTTTCCTTCCATAGATGTTGTAAATACTTTTGCTTTTCCTTTTACTACGATGTACAATGCCTTCGCCTGTTCTCCTTGTCTACAAAGCTGCTCTCCCTTTTCTACAGTATGCAAGCTCAGATGAGGATACAGCCTTTCCGGTAACACCTCGTGCAGATTATATTTATCCATATAAAACTGAACGTCCACTCGACTCATGTCCAACACCCATCTCCTCTTCATTCCTTTTCTTATTTAAAGATAACAAACATTTTTTGAAAAGGACATATGTCCCAATAATTCGTACTTTAATAAAAAAATAACAATAAAGAATGTAAGGAATCGATTATTTTTTATGAAGAAATTGTGGGAGGATGTGAAAGGGGGACAAACAATAACCTACAAAAAACGTGAGCCAAATGAAATATTATTTAAAATCCTCATTTGCCAAATCACCTGAAACTGTTATAGCAGTACGCGAACCATCGCCAACAGCAATCGCTACTTGAGAAGGAGATATAAATGCAGCGTCACCAGTCGCATACACACCAAATATAGTCGTCCGATTATGAAGATCACGAACTACTCTACCATTTACATCTTTCTTGCAGCCTAATCCATATAAAATGGTGCCATTATGTTCCCATCTTGGACTGACAAAAAGGGAATCAACCCTTTCAGTTCTACCATTTGTAAAGAGTATAGCAGAAAGACTTCCTGCTTCTCCAACTAATTCCTTAATCGGAAAATCTATGATAAGGATTTGTTTACTTTGTAACTGATCCCTTGTTCTACTATCTATCGGAAAACCATTAGTACATACTACTATGTGTTTAGTTATTTGATGAATAAGTTTGATCAAATGTAGCGAACCAAGATGATCGTATAAAACAGCAATTTTCTTCTCTCTCAACTCCCAACCATCACAATAAAAACAATTATGCACACTTTTTCCATACAAAGAGGCTAATCCTTTAATTTGGGGTAGTCTTTCTCTAATTCCGGTTGAAACGATGATTTTTCTTCCTTCGAATACTTCTTTATCTAACGTCACTATAACGAAAGATTGGTCATTTTTCCTTGCATGGATTACTTCATAATTTTTTATTGTAACAGAAGGGTAATGCATGATTTCCTCATAAGCTGTCTGTCTAAACTGTTCTACTTCTATACCATCACGTGTCAAAAAACCATGTGAATAGGTGGTAAATCGGTTCCTCGGACGATGATGATCAAGTATCAGTACAGTTCTATTTGCTCGACCTAATACTAAAGCTGCGCTTAACCCCGCAGGACCACCGCCTATAATGATACAATCATACATCATGCTCGTCCAACCCCCTTATATATCATTCAGTAAAAGCTACTTTACCATCCTATGCAACGGCATTTTAAAATATCCTCTCCTTTTACTTAGAATCATATTTTGCATTCGAACATCGTTAATATTAATAACTAAACTGAATTCCATCAAAAAAATCTAAGTAATCGTGATGATGCACTGAAAAAGAAATGAAGAAAACATTTGAACTATTTTTTTGGAAATACTCACGATAAAAGTCCCCCATTATACAAAAATTCTTGTTCTTCTTTGTTATTCTAAGGAAATTCTATAACAAAAACCCTTCTTTTCTCCTCTATCAAAAAAAATAGAAAATAGTTACTATTATGTTGAAAAATAGATTATTTATTATATGGTTTCGAGTGAAGATTAAAAAATGAATACAGAGGAGTTGTGTCGATTTTGATAAGGAAAATTACTTTTTTATGTCTTACTATTATCCTCGTAATTTCTTCTTTACCAAGAATTTATCAGGCAGAGGCAGCAGAAACGAATCATTTTCCAAATCCTTTTAAAAGCAAAGTAGATATTCGCTTATTGGGGACGACTGATATTCACACCAACCTTTCCAACTACGATTATTATCAAGACAAAGAAGTGGAGGATTTCGGACTAGCAAAAACAGCCACATTAATTAAAGAAGCAAGGACGGAGGAGAGCAATAGCTTTCTTTTCGACAATGGTGATCTGATTCAAGGGAATCCATTAGGGGATTATAAAGCTAAGATCAATCCGATCAAACCTGGAGAATTACATCCGGTATTCCAAGCTATGAAGCTTCTAGATTATGATGCTGCTACTGTAGGGAATCATGAATTTAATTATGGATTATCATTTTTAAATGAAACATTAAATGATGCCCCCTTCCCTTATGTGAACAGCAATGTCTATCACGTAAAAAAAGGGAAAGGGAAGGAAAAGCAGTATTTCCAGCCATACAAAATCATTAGAAAAATAGTAAGAGATGAGAGGGGATTTCCTCACTTATTAAATATCGGTGTAACTGGTGTTGTGACACCACAAATAACTGAATGGGATAGAGCGAATTTAGAAGGGAAAGTCTATACGAAAGATATCGTCCAATCTGTTAAAGAAACCATTCCTAAAATGAAAAGAGCCGGTGCCGATCTAGTTATTGTCCTCGCTCATTCTGGAATGGGAACGGAAAATTATACAGAGATGGATGAAGATGCTACATATGCGCTAACAAAAGTAAAAGGAATCGATGCTATTATTTCTGGTCATAACCATAAGCTCTTTCCAGGAGACTTTTCAGACTTACCGGGAGTGAATGAAGAGAAAGGGACAATTAATGGTGTACCCGTTGTTATGCCTGGTAACTGGGGTAATCATTTAGGTGTCATTGATTTATCACTTACCACTTCCTTTGGACATTGGAAAGTAAACAATGTCCAGTCTGAATTGCGAAGCGTATATAATTCAGAAAGCGAAACCAATACAATTGCCGATCCAGACATACTCGATGCCATCCAACTTTCTCATGAACAAACTTTAGAATATGTAAGACAACCTGTTGGCAATACGACTGCCAATATTCATAGTTACTTTGCATTAATAAAAGATGATCCCTCCATTCAAATTGTTACAAATGCACAGAAATGGTATTTAGAAAAACAACTAGCTGGCACACCAGAAGAGGGTACTCCGATTTTATCTGCTGGAGCTCCTTTTAAAGCTGGCGGACGTAATGGAGCAAATTATTATACTTATATACCTGAAGGAACGATAGCGATTAAAAATGTCGCTGATTTATATTTGTATCCAAACACGGTTGCAGCCATTAAAGTCACCGGCGCTGATATAAAAGAATGGTTAGAAATGTCTGCTGGTCAGTTTAATCAAATCTTACCTGGTGAGGAACAAACACAACCTTTAATAAATGAGCAATTTCCAACATATAACTTTGATGTGATAGACGGAGTCACTTATGAAATTGATGTAACAGAGCCTGCCAAATATGATACTGAAGGAAAGTTGATCAATGAAAATGCGAATAGAATCAAAGGTTTAAGCTATAATGGTTCACCGATTAATCTTGAGCAAAACTTCATTGTAGCGACTAATAATTATCGCGCAAGTGGGCAGTTCCCAGGTGTAAGAAACCAACAATCAGTTACTATGTATCCAGATGAAAACAGACAAGTAATCATTGATTACATTCTTGAGCAAGGCACCATCGATCCTACGGCAGATAATAACTGGACATTCACGTCTGTTTTAAATACACCAAATATTCAATTTGAATCGTCCATAGAGGCTAAAGATTTACTTAATGAAAATAGCCCCATTCAATATATTGGGCTAAGTAATAATGGATTTGGTCTATACTCCATCACAATAGAATAGAGAAGTATTGTTTTTATAAAGAGGCTTCGAGTAATTCTCTTAGCCTCTCTATTAAACTAACAATCATTTGAGAGGAGCGATTTTACATCAGATGACTACGACAAAGAAATTTTCTATCTTGCCCGAAGAGAATCGATTAAATAATATTCACCTCCACCAGATACTCCTAAATATTTCTGATGGCTGCTATTATTTAAACAAGGATATGCAACTTTTATTTGTTAATCGTTCAGCAGAAAATATGTTTAATATCGTAAAAGACGAAATACTAGGCAGAAATATTTGTGAGGCTATACCAGATTTATGTAGGAAAGTATGTAAACAGTTATATCAATCATACAAGAAGCAAAGAGGGATTAGTTTTGACCTCTCATACGCAAATACTAATTATTTTAAAGTGAAAACAATACCCGATACAAAAGGTCTTCTAGTGATTATGCAGGATATAACAGAGACGAAGAAAGAAAATGAAAGAAGAGCTTATTATGAAAAATTACGGTTGATTGGGGAAATGGCAGCTGGTGTAGCGCATGAAGTGCGTAATCCACTAACAACTGTGAAAGGCTTTCTTCAGTTAGTAGAAAAAAATGAAGATTTACTAAAATACCAAGAAATTTTTCTATTAATGATTAATGAAATTGATCGTGTCAATTCCATTATTAGTGAATTTCTAGATATGGCCAAGAATAAGCCTAGTCGAAAAGAGAAGGAACATCTCAACGAAATTATTCAATCTATCTATCCATTGCTAGAGACGAGAGCCATTAAAGAAAATAAAAAAATCCATCTTCAGCTGCACCCTTTACCACTATTAAATTTAGATCAAAACGAGATTCGTCAATTAATTATTAATATGGTAAATAATTCTTTAGATGCAATGCATGCGAAAGCATCTATACATATCAGTACATACTTAGATCGTGGTCAAGTCGTATTATCTATAACAGACGAAGGTACAGGAATTGCCCCTGAAGTAATGAACAAGATTTCTACCCCCTTTTTTACAACAAAAGAAAAGGGAACTGGTCTAGGGCTAGCTATCTCGTTTGCCATTGCCAAAAGAAATAATGCTAATATTGATTTTACTACAGACTCTTCTGGGACAACCTTTTCCATTCGTTTCACGATTCAAGATCATTACTAATTATTCAAAGGGGTTGATTTTCATTCAACCACTTTTTTTATTCCCAAGTTCTGCTGCGATTAATTTCACTCTTTTGTACAAAGGCTTTCTCTAAATCTATATCTAATTTATTCGCTAGCTCGCACACATTCCATACTACATCATATAGCTCTAAACCTAGGCGTTCTTTCACCACTTCCTTATCCTCTTCCCATGAAAGTGATAATACTTCCTTTGCCACTTCACCTACCTCCGTCATTAGAAAGAGTGCACGAGCCTCGACGCTGTTTTTATCAAAGCCTTTTTCTTTACTAAATTGTCCAACCTCTTTTTGTAACTCTGCTATATTAATCATTCGATGCTTACCTACTCCCATGTTTTATTCAATTGCTCGCGATAAAAATGAATCGCTTCTTGATAAGCAGTAATTGATTCATCCCTTGAAGTATTAGCCAATAATCTCAACAAATGATTCATCGCTAATTCATGTTCCCCTAAGTTATATAAAGTCATCGCTAAAAATGTCACTAGTGCTCCGTTATGGGGAAATTGATGGAATCCTTCCTCTAATACTGCTTTAGATTTTTCATATTCCCCTAACGTTCTAAGTGTACTGCCTAAACCAATATAAGCCCCTTCCAGGTCCTCTTTCATTCCTTTTTGAATGGCTTTTTCATAGAGGGGCACGGCTTTTCTTTCTTCACCGAGCAAGTCGTAACTCCAAGCACTTTGGTATAAAAGGTTTGCATCATCGGGAAAAGATTCCAACATCTTCAAAAAAAGCTGATTAGATAATAACCATTCACCTTGCTTTCTTAATCTTAACGCTTCCATTATCTCATCTTGCATACTTGCCTCCTCCCTTCATTTAGACTCTATGAGGCAGAATGTTTAAATAAATCCAGGGATTATAATGTATTTCCCCCAGCTTCACTTTTATTTTATTTTTCCGACGATCACTTCAAGGTCAACCGTAATTTGATTATGATCACCCTCAATAAATAACCTCTTCGTATTTTCTTGCCCACTCCATGTGAGGGGCGTCATTTTTACAAGTTGTTTCTTCTCTTCACTACTAAGTTCTACAGTGTAATGCAAACTTTTTTGACTGATAACATGAAAATGTTCTTTAAACAATTGTAGTATCTCTTGATTATCATAGTGATTATTTTTCGATAACGCACTTCTTAACTCAAATAAATAATTAGGACGGGGGACAACCTTAATTACGATGCCACCCTCTCGTAACACCCTTTTAAACTCCTGATAATTAGAAGGTGATAGAATATTTAATAGCACATCTACAGAATGGTCGGTGAAGGGTAGATTCGCCAAATCCCCAACAAGCCATATCCACTCATCATCATTGCCCGCTGCCATTTTAACTGCTTCTTTAGCAATATCTAAACCGACTCCTACATACTTTTGCTCAGTTACATTTAGCTTTTCTAAGATCATATGTAAATGCGAGCCTTCACCGCAACCAGCATCAGCAATCATCTGTCCTGGACTAAGCTCCTTTATATGCGAAATAATTAATTGTTGTAACGGATTGTATAGTTTTGTTTTTGTGATGATTTGTTTTCTTGCTTCAAATAACTCCTTATCATAATGACTGTTTACTTTATGAGTTAGGACGTTGATATAGCCCTGCTTTGTAATATCAAAACTATGAAGGTGGCTACAGATTAGTCGGCTATTGTCTTCTACCTTCAAATCTCCCTTACAAATAGGACATCTTAATGGTGAATGCAAACGTGTTATTTGCTCAATTCTCTTCTGCTTTTTATTCATGGTTCATTCCTTTCTCAATTTAGTGGGTTATATAGTTAACGTCGAACTAATAATACGCCTCCACAATGAGAGATTTGCTTATAATCTACTTTAAACTTTAATGCTATTAATTCTTCCTTTATTTCCTCATAGACGGTATAAAATTCACTATGATCCCAATCCTCATAACTTCTGTTTTTACATTGATCATGCGCACTTCTTGTTTCAAAGGCAATATCTCCAATAATAATTGACCCTCCTTCATGCAACGAAAAGGAGAGCTGTTGAATCCATTCAATTTTTTTTCTATCTGTTACATGATGAAGTGCATAGGTAGAGATAATGGTATGAAATTTTTCCTTCTCAAATTCGAATGGAAGACCTTCTTCCATATTTTTTTGAAAAAGATTAGCGTTAGGCATTTTTTCCTTAGCAATGGCTATCATTTCTTTTGAGAAATCAATTCCATAGATGTTATGGCCGTCATCGTACAATCGCTTTGTTAATGTCCCCGTACCAAACCCTACATCTAAAATGGTTGATGACGGTTTATGTCCTGCCATATGATATACAAGATTAATTACATCTTGATAACCAGCAAAAGGATAAGCCTCTTTTCCCTCAGATAATCTTACGGATTGATCATAATCCTTCGCCCATTCATCGAACCCTCTATGATTTAATACCAATTAACATTCCCCCGTACCTCTATTATTTTGTCACCTGCACATATTTAATAATTACTTCCTGTTTCATCTCGAACACTTCTCTCCATTTTGAATATTTTTAGTTTATCACATGCCACGTGAATAGTGGGATAACCGGTAATAAATTGCTTTAATACTGTCTCGACAAAAGTTTTGTGAATGAACGAATACAATAAGACAATCATTATTATTCAATTATAAATACCATAAGCAGTTTGATTAGAAACTCCCCCGCGCAAATTAGTTGAGGAATAATTTATAATTAAAATGGATGGTGTAATAAAATTTCTATGAATGTTTAAAAGTATCTCATTGTAAAGGAGATTTTGGAATTGAGAATACCGATTTATCAAATTGATGCATTTACTAATGAACGTTTTAGAGGAAACCCAGCGGCGGTATGTCCGTTAAATGAGTGGATCAAGGATGAACTCATGCAAAAAATTGCAAATGAGAATAATTTATCTGAAACAGCCTTTTTTGTAAAAAAGGAGAATGAATATGAGTTAAGATGGTTTACTCCAAAAGGAGAAATAGATTTATGTGGGCATGCCACATTAGCATCAGCTTATGTCATAAACTCATATTTAGATGAGAATTTAAAAAATATAAAGTTTACAACTAAAAGTGGAGTTCTAGAGGTTATTAATGAAGACAGCCTTTATACTTTATGTTTCCCTTCAAGAAAAGGGAAACAATCTAATCCCCCAGAAGCTTTGATTAAAGGTTTAGGTAAAGTACCTGAAGAGGTCTATAAATCTAGAGATTACATGGCAGTATTTGAGACAGAGCAGGATATTTTAACTCTTGAATTAAATATGGATGAACTAAAAAAATTAGATGGTTTTGGTGTAATAGTGACAGCAAAAGGAAAAGAAGTAGATTTTGTATCAAGATTTTTTGCTCCAAAGGCTGGAGTAGACGAAGATCCCGTTACAGGATCTGCTCATTGTACTTTAGTTCCTTTTTGGAAAGATAGATTGAATAAAGATAAGCTTATCGCATTACAATTATCAGAAAGAGGAGGAAAACTATATTGTACTGATTTAGGTGAGATTGTAAAAATAGCTGGAGAAGCTGTAGCTTATTTAGAGGGGTATATAGAGGTTTAAAAAGAGTTTCTAAATTTATGTTCTCCAACAACAGACAGCGTTAGCACAACCATAAATGATTTTGGTTGTTATTGTAAATGAGGCCATTTGTTGTACAAAGGGAGGATAGATTGAGCATATTTTCTATACTCAACTATCCTCTTTAAACAAGTATTATATCCATTAATATCAATAGTATATTAGAATGCTGCTGTCCAACCAGCATCAGCAGTAATGACCGTACCATTCACGAAGCTAGATTCATCCGAAGCTAAGAATAAAGCCACTTTCGCAATTTCTTCCGGCGTACCAACACGTGGCATGACTGCAGACGCTAAACTTGTACGACTCATTCCGAATTCATTTGGTTGTTTTAAGGCTGACGCAATATTTGTTGCCACCCCACCCGGTGCAATAGCATTACAACGGATTCCTTCTTTTGCATACATGAAACCAGTGTTTTTTGTTAAGCCAACAACTGCATGCTTAGATGCACCGTAAGCTGCACCAGCATGCGCACCGTTTAAACCACCTGTTGAAGCTGTGTTTACAATCACGCCTTTTCCTTTTTCGAGGAAAATCGGAATAGCTTTGCGCATAGCTCGCATCACACCTTTTGTATTGATATCAAAGATAAGATCCCATTTTTCATCTGTAATATCTCCTACAGGTTCCATTGCATCCATGATACCTGCATTATTGACTAGAATATCTAACGTACCGAATTCTTTTACCGCAGCATCAATCATTCCTTCAACTTCATCTAATTTAGCAATATTCACACTAAGAGCTATTGCTTGACCACCATTTGATTTAATGGTGTCCACAACTGCTTCTACACCCTCTTTATTTAAATCGGCTGCAACCACTTTTGCACCTTCTTTTGCGTATAACTCAGCAATTGCTTTTCCCATACCAGATGCTGCACCTGTTACAATGGCTACTTGATCTTTTAGTTTCATAGAAAATTACCCCTTTCATTTATGCACTTTCATTAAAGCGCTATCAAAATAGTTTGTACTCTTTCAGTTTAATCTTCTATAATTTAAGTAACAATATGCAAAACAGATAGCATTTGTTCAATAATAAATACATTGGCTATCACTTGTATATTAATAAAAGTTAATCAACAAAGGGAAGGTGAATTGTTGATGAAAAATGATCGAAGAATTCATAAATCTAAAAAAGGGCTAAAAGATGCTCTTATTACTCTAATGGCTGAAAAAGAGTTTGAAAAAATCACAGTGACTGACCTTGTACAAAAAGCGGATTTAAATCGCGGCACCTTTTATAAACATTTTCAGACGAAAGAAGAATTATTGGAAGAATTAACTAACGATATACTAGATGACCTTATTCGGAGCTATCGCGAACCATATATCGGCATTGGAAAATTACATATTGAAAATTTAACAACATCAAGTGTAAAGATTTTTGAACATGTATATCAATACGGAAGTTTCTATTCAGTTATGATTCATTCTCACGCACTCTCTGGATTTCAAGATAAGATTATTTCCGTTTTAACGCAGCTTTCCTATGATGAAATTGGCTTTGATCATATCCCAAATGCCATTAATCATGAATTATTAACAAACTATCATGTATATGGCCTCTATGGACTTATTATATCCTGGGTAAAAGGAGGCTTTAAATATAGTCCGACTCATATGACGGAACAGTTGATAGAAATGCTGAATTATACCTCTAAGCTGCCAATCGTTAATATTAAACAGAAGGAAGAAAGAAAACCTTAAAACATTCGGAAGTCAGGGCGCTACTTTTACGCCATTAACTATTTGTATTGATGAAAAATTCAATTCGCTCACCTGAAGGATCCGGTAGCATCTGATCTATAAATAATGGTTAAAGAAAATAACTCGGCGACTTGACACTACTTTTAGTCGCCTACTCGTCAGGTATCCAATTAATTTTTTCTACCGTCATGGATTTTTGACGCGTTTCTTACCTTTTCCTATCAAATTTTTCTCTCGACACGGATTTTTGACGCGGTTCTTGTCTTTGCCAATCAAATTTTTCTCTCGACATGGATTTTTTGACGCATTTCTTACCTTTTCCTATCAAATTTTACCATCGACTCGGATTTTTGACGCGTTTCTTACCTTTGCCAATCAAATTTTACCATCGACTCGGATTTTTGATGCGTTTCTTGCCTTTGCCAATCAAATTTTCCTCTCGACATGGATTTTTGACGCGGTTCTTACCTTTTCCTATCAAATTTTCCTCTCGACACGGATTTTTGACGCGGTTCTTACCTTTTCAAATCAAATTTTACCCTCGACACGGATTTTTGACGCGGTTCTTGTCTTTTCCAATCAAATTTTTCTCTCGACACGGGTTTTTGACGCGTTTCTTACCTTTTCCAATCAATTTTCACCATCGACACGAATTTTTGACGCGTTCCCCCCCTATTCTGATCATCATCACATGCACTAAATGCGAACTAGAAAGAACAAACATCGAACTGCCCACTGCCCAACTTGCACAGCAAATAAAAAAACTCGAACACTGTATTGTTCGAGTTCAAATGATGCTAAGATCGCATACTTAATTACTTCAAATTAAAAATAATCCCTACTAAAGAATAAATAATTACCGTTGAAAAAAGGACTGTCATATGGATAAGTGAATAGGCGAATAAAGCGTTTGCCCATTTCTTCGGATCCATCTTCTTATAACCATAGATACTAAGAATTAACCAACCAATACCAAGTAACAATGATACAAGCGTTAACCCAGGGCTTAATGGCCAAAATAAAAAGCTTGTTAAAATTAACAAAACAAGATAGACATTTGTCTGTAAATAGGTGCGACGTATTCCTTTTACAACAGGTAACATCGGAACATTTGCCGCTTTATAGTCATCATGTTTACGAATGGCAATCGCATAAAAATGTGGCATTTGCCAAATAACTTGAATGACGAACAAGCCTAATATTGCCGGGTGTAAAATATCTGGATGAATAGCAGCCCATCCAATTAAAGGAGGCATTGCTCCGGAGATACTCCCAACTTCCGTATTATAAATGGTTCTTCTTTTTGTCCACATAGTATAAGGTACAACATAAAAAAACCAACCTAAAAAACCGAGCAATCCTGCTAGCGGAGTTGCTAATGATAACAAAATAATACCTACTAATCCCATCACTGTCGCTAGAATTAACACTGATTTAGTAGTGATATCTCCTGTTACTGTTGGCCTAGTCTTCGTACGCTCCATGATAGAGTCAATATCTCTATCATAAATATTATTGAAGGCACCGGCAGAGCCGATAATAAAAATAGAGCCAAATAAGGCAAATAATATTGCTGGTATCTTGTCTAAAATACTATAATCATACGTATATAAGGCTAGCGTTAACCCTGCGAACATCGGAAACAAATTGGATTTTATAATCCCTGTTTTAATGGTAGCAGCTAGAATTCTTGTAATTGGTTGACGCTTTTCGAGTTGCTGCATTGAATTATTCATGCTAATACCTTTCTCCATAACAAGAGGAACTTTCCCTTCCATAAGAAATTTCAATTATATTGTAACACTAAAAAAGTATTTATAACTTTTTAAGTAAACCTTTTCACAATATCTTCAAAAAGAAGTGACAATCTATAGCTATAAAAATACAACCTCTTCCATTATAATCATAAGAAAGACATTTGACTAGATACCCCTAGATGATTGAATAAGTATGAGAAAAGGAGAACCTCATGACTGTATTATACGGCATTATAATCTTTTTACTCATTGTTGCTATTGTTGGTACTTTGTTATTGACAAGTCGCAGTGATGACAATTATCGATCTTCTACAAAGAAAAACAGTAGAAACCTTTCACTTATATATATTATCCTGATTATCCTATCTATTATTGCACTAGGTTTATATATTATCATTTACTAATACTTCTAATGAAGGAGATGATTATGATCAACCAACAATTAACTGAAGTGACTACCATTCATACAATGCTCCCAAACTATTGGCCACATTTTATCGCTTCACCTTATGCCTATTATGATCATGAGTCTGTTTGTTTATATCATCATCCACATTTTAATGGTCAAGAAGTCATACTACCATGGAACAATCAATTTACGGGCTCTACCTCAATAATTTTCGAAAATGAAGTAACAGCCATTGTCGACATAAATAATCTTAATAAAGAGGAAGTATACGCCACCCTTATTCATGAGCTTTTTCATTGCCATCAATATCATAAGAAAGAAAAACGTTTTCCCAATGAATTAGTAGGAATTGCTTATCCTCTTGAAAGAGAAAATATTCAATGGAGAATCCAAGAAAGAGAGTGTCTTAACCACGCATTACGTATTACTAATATCAATAGACAAAGAGAAGCGATTCAAGCCTTCATATATTGGCGAGAAAAAAGAAAAGAGCAGTACAATGAGTTGGTACAGTATGAAAGCCGTATTGAAACAATTGAAGGACCGGCGTTTTTTATCGAATTCCTTGCATATAAAGATATCGTCAACCAAACAGATGAACTGGTACTTGAGCGTTATATTAAGTCATTAACAGACTACTCTATTATGACAAATAGAATAAGACATAGTTGCTATCCCTCAGGTTTAGCTCTTTGTTTATTACTTGAGAAATTCTCTCCACAATGGAAAGAAGAATTATTCGAACATCAACTAACTATTTATGAAATCTTACAAAAAGAATTTGAACCAATAGCTAGAGCACCAAAGAAAATGCATCTGCCATTTTCCTTAGACGATCTTATTCAGGAAGCTGAAATGAATAAAGAGCTTGAAATTAGCAGTTTTAAAAAAACAAATGGGTTCCTTCTAACACTGATAGGCAAAGGAAGGATTCAACAATTTGACCCTATGAATACCATACAATCGCATAAAAACTTCCTTCATAAAAACGGTTTGACCATACGTCTTCAAGAGCAGTCCATATATTTTTCACGACCTGTATTAGCCTTAACAGAAAATAGATTAAACGATGTGTTACAGCTACAATTTGTCATTAATCACCCTCCGGAACAGACAATAGATGGCATCTTTATAGAAGGGATTGGCCATTTTTTGGGAGAGATCAAGCAAGTGGGTAATAACATCTATATCATATTAAGTAATTAACCTATGAATCAATATTGAACAAAGTTTTGGAGAATTTTCTTCCCCTTATCCCATATCATCTTTAGCGCGTTTTTCCTTAGCGAATGACGCCTAATTTTTTTCTGCTCGGATCTTCTTTTTAGCTACAATTCTCCCTTTTTTTTCTTCTTGAGTAAGATATACATCTGTTTTATATTTTCACGTAATCAATTTCCACTTACAATGAACGGCAGATTACATTGAGATTATTTCAAGCGACATTTCTACTTTTACGGCCATTCCATTTTCACTTCTATAACCTGACCCTTTATCTCTTTTTTATAAATCACAAACCTCATCCTTTCCAAAAATAATTGCCTTGGTATCAATGACCAAGGCAAAACATCATTCATTATCTTAAGGGGTCATAAGGAGTAAGATCAAATGGTAAAGTATGATTCAAAGCGATTTCACTAGCTACTACGCCTATGTAAGGCCCCATTGTTATCCCCGACGGCCCCAAGCCTGTGGCTATAGTGACATTATGATGTCCTTGCAGTTTACCTAATAACGGAAGGGTGTCGGGTCCCATTGGTCTAAAACCTACACGCATCTCGGAAATTGAACTATTTTCTAATGATGCTGCCATCTCCAGTCCTGCTTCAATTACTTCTTTCACTCCTCCAGCTGTCAATCGATAATCAAATCCTGCCCCCGTTTCTCTCGTTGCACCTACAACGATTCTTTGATCATCAAAGGCAAGCATATAGTAACTAGAATCCGGTATAACAACTGGCCAGTCTGAAGTAATATGTTCCTTTACACCGAAATGAATAATTTGCCCACGTTGTGGTTTAATAGCAATAGAACAATGAAGGGGTGAAAGAAACTCATTTGTCCATGCGCCAGTCGTTACAATGATTTGGTCACACGCATATAATTCTCCATTTACCTCTGCACCAACTACATGCCCATTCTTTAGAGTAAGACATGCTTTGCCTTCTACAAATTGAGCCCCATGTAAGGAAGACGCTCTTTGCATCGCTTGACAAAGTAAATGTGCATCCACTCTAGCTCCCCCACTCACATAAAGTGCTTGATATTCTATATTCAATAGCGGGAATAAACCTCGTGCTTCCTCCCCTGATAAGCGCTTAATATCTCCTACCTCAGGCGTAGCCGCAGCTCGTTTGCTCATTGCCTCCGCTTGAAATTGTTTTATTACCTCATCCTCTTTGCTTATTGCCAGTGCACCAACCTGTTTATATCCTATATCCCATTCACCATCATTTTCTAATTCTTTAGTGAGCTCTCCATAATACAAAGCTCCCCTTCGAGCCAATGTATACCAATCTGGATGTTTATGATGAGTAATCCATGGACAAACAATTCCAGCTCCTGCAGCAGATGCCCTACCTTCGTGGTTCGCATCAATTACAGTAACATCGATGCCGTTTCTACTTAAATGATAAGCAGCACTCGCTCCAACTATGCCTGATCCGATAATGATCACCTTAATTGTTAACATCTCCTTAATCAAACTGTGATATTTGCCGTTTTTTTATGAACGGCACCCTTTTTTTGAGAGGATTCACTATGTATACATATACTAATATAAAGGCTACTTCAGAGGTCCATTACAAATTTTATAGAAGGAGGAATGTCCATTGATATCTTTTAAAGTTCTACTTATCCTTCTCATCTTTTTGTTTTCGATCTTGATAAGCTTACTTTTCAGAAAACTCACCTTTCAGTACTTTGATAGCATTGTCTTTCTTCTCATATCTATCGCCTCTTGCATTTCTATATTTTTCCTAAAAGGGAGTCATCAATATTTCTTCCTAATAGCCTGCATAAGCAGCTTTTTGCTTTCCTGTATATATTTTTTTCTCTCATTCTATGAATAAGAATTATATATTTTGTTTGATTGTTAAAAACATTTTTTCTATTACTGTTTCTGGTATAACCGTAACTGCATCACCAAAACTAATTTCAGCAAAATACTCGTTATCTTTCTTTTGAACTCTAGATGTGATACCCACACCGCATTCCTCATACACCAATTTCAACAATTGTTCTATATCCTCGATGTCTTTTTCAAAATAAAGATGGAACATATTTGATTGGGGTATTTTTGGTTTTGTATATAAACCATTTATTTGATTAAATCGCACAGCGAAGAATCGTGATATTTCATAATATCTCTTCATTTTATCTTTTCTTTTTTCATAATAATAGTCTGCTGGAATGATATAAGGGTAAAGACTAATGAGATCTCCGCCGAACCTTTTTTTCCAAATCTTTGCTTCTTCAATAAAAGACTCATCACCTGCTAAAATTGCTCCAGCTATCCCACCTACACCTTTATAAAAAGAAAGATATACACTGTCAAATAATGCACTTACTTCTTCTGCGCTCTTTTCATAATAAGGAAGCACTTCTAATAATCTCGCACCATCTAAATGTAGTTTAATATTATTCTCGCGGCAATGATTCGCCATTTGCAGAAGTTCTGAAAATGGGGGTACGGACCCGCCTATTTCTCTCTGCGGCAACTCTAATAACAATGCAGCGAACGACTCATCTAAGTGACTAATCTCTTCATAGCCTACAGGTCTACTTTCTTCACTGACGAATGTTACATCAAACTCGTGTAGCATCTTAGGGCCATCTTGTTCATGAATTTCTAGGTGGCATAATGGATGATAGGCAATTTTTTTTGATTGTTTTTTATCACTCCAGATTCTCAGAGCAATTTGTTGCGCCATTGTTCCACTCGGAAAGAAGACTGCTTTTTCTTTTCCTAATAATGTTGCCATCTTTTTTTCAAATTCTGCAATGATTTGACCTTCCCCGTAAAAATCGCTAGTGACATCTTCTGGTACATGACGGAAGGCTTCTTTAAGCACTTCCACTTGTCGCACTCCATGACCGCTTAAAGTGTAGAGTGATTTTTGATAAATATCTTGCAATAGTGTCAAAGGTAGCGACCTCCTCATTCTGAATTTTCATAAATTATTATAACATGCCTAGAGGTGATTGGTAGGTAGAAAACTTCGCGTTACGAAATGATTGTAGTTATTTTATCAAACTCTAAAAAATCTTAACTACTTTTATCCTCGATGGCAGACAACAATTTCCCCCTGACAGTGACCATATTGTTTTTTTATGTGGGCTTTTTGTATACCTTCAATATTCAACGGATACACATGCGCCAAAACTGGGGTTAGATTACCTTTTTCTACTAATTGTTTTATCTGTTCTAACCCCTTCTTAATTGAATATGTAGTAATATATCTTATTGACAAACATTCTTTATCAACGACTTGAAATTTCGGTTTTGTGAATTTTAGCACTTCTGCTTCTGGCTTCAACCACCTTAACGCACTTAAATATGGATAGCCTTGTCCAATTGTATCAATTAGTAGATCAAAGCGTTGTTGCTTATGAATAGGATCCAGACAATCCCCATCAATATGAATGACATCTTTCTGCTTTACATCTTCGGAAAGTATGCCTACCACTGTGCCCATTGCCTTTAATAATTGAATGAGCATCAAACCTACATTCGTTTGACTACCTAAAATTAGAACATGGCTTCCTTCCCTCACCCTCCCTTCAACTGTTGCTTGCCATGCCGCTATACTACTTTCTAATAGAGCAGCCGATTCAATGAATGTTAAATTATTAGGCATGAGACAAACATTAGATGATGGTACTAACGTTTCGTTGGCATATGTCCCATATGTAGAAATAGTTGTTAGAAAGAAAACTTTGTCACCAGCTTTGAACTGGGAGACGTCTTTTCCAATTGCTTTAATGATTCCGGCTCCCGAACTTCCTAGAATGACCGGTAAGTTAAGATTGTCACTCAAACGTTGCCCCGACCTTAATTGCCAGTCACTCTCTAACACGCCACTCGCTTTTATTTGAATTAATATCTCGTCATCACCAACTGGTGGTGTTACTAATACAATTTCACGTAATTGGTGAATATCGCCATATTGAAGAATGCCAATTCCCTTCATAGAATGCCTCCGCTTATTATTACTGTTTATATTGTTCATTTTTACCAACTAGATATATTCTTAAAAATACATCTTGCACACATAATTTTATTGATGTATCACATTCTAATGATAATAATGTTTTTAGAGGAGGGTAAACTTGAGTGCAGCTAATTTCTTTCGTGTATTTAATGCCATCATCTTATGGGGAACGATGTTTTTTATTCCTGGTAAATCAATTAAAAGGTTTCTTCCTGTTACTTTATTTTGCTCTTGCATCCTTTTAATTGAAACATTATTTTCGTTTGTTTTTAAATGGTGGAGGGTAAAGGGCGGAAAGAAATACATGCTTTATGATTCAATTGCCTTTATATTGGGACCCTTATTCACAATTAATATTTGGGTGTTCCATTTAACATACGGGAAGTTTTTTCGATATGTCGGTCTTAATCTAATTATTGACCTTTTATTTGCCTATCCTTTCAATGCTTTCTTTCAAAAAATTGGTCATTATAAATTGTATAAATTCACATCATTTTCATTATTTATTTCTGCCTTCGCCTATGCATTAATTAATTATGGCTTTCAAGTATTATATGAACGATATCCGAAAGAATATATAAAAATGGATAAGGTGAGTAAAACAGAACCTACTGTTAAATGACCTTATCCTCTTTTATTCGGGAAAAAAAGCATTAGATAATTTTTGCTATTTTTTCAAGAGAAGTATTGATGGTAGATATTTGCTGTTGAAGAGAACATAATTGTTCATACGAATAAGTATTAAATAAGGCATTAATATAGGCCGCTCCCTCTTGTGTTAAACGAACACTAACAATTCGACGGTCATTATGTGCTCTACTTTTAGTTACAAAACCAAGTACCTTTAATTTATCACTCATATTCGTTGCAGCTGCTGGGGACATATAGAAATCTGTAGAGATATCCGTGATTTTCATTTCACCACGCTTTTTCAACTTCATCATAAGCCAAATAAGGTTATCATTGAGCGTTTCTTGTTTATGCAATAACACATTAATAAAGTATTTATTACTGGCCATTTCCCCAATTAGGTGCTGTATAATTATTTCATTCCTTGCGTTCATTTTTTCATTTCTCCTAATCTTTTATGAAGTAAAATAATTAAGGAAGGTTGACGCTCGGCTGTATAACCGAACGCCTATACAATTATTCTTCTGTCAATATAGTTTTTGCTAATGTATCATCTAATTCTTCAAAATCATCATAGCTGATTGTTTGATATAGTTCTTTTCTTGTTTGCATATTAGCAAGTGCATCTTTTTGTGACCCTGTTTCTTTAATGATATTAAAAACGTTTTCATATGCCTTCGCTGCCACTCTTAATGAAGTAACAGGGTAGATAACCATTTGAAAGCCCATTTGTGAAAATTCATCCGCTGAGTAGTACGGTGTCTGACCAAATTCAGTCATATTTGCTAGTAAAGGAATTGAAATCGCTTGTGAAAATAGACTAAACTCTTCTTCCGTTTTTAATGCTTCTGGGAAAATAGCGTCCGCTCCAGCTTCTGCATATGCTTTCGCTCGTTCAATCGCTTCATCAAGTCCTTCCACCGCTCGTGCGTCTGTTCTTGCTATTATCATTAGATGAGGGGCAACTTCTTTAATTACTCTAATTTTTTGTATCATTTCTTCTGATGTTACAAGCTGTTTTCCATTTAAATGGCCACATTTTTTCGGTAACTTTTGATCCTCTATCTGCACAGCAGCCACTCCAGCTTCTTGCATTTCTACAGCTGTTCTTGCCGCATTTAATATCCCACCGAACCCTGTATCAATATCAACAAGTAATGGCAAATTAGTTGCTCGAATAATTTCTTTCGCCCTTTCTGCCATCTCAGTAGATGTAACCATACCTAAGTCTGGCAGTCCTTTACTTGCCGTATATGCAGCGCCTGATAAGTACAGAGCATGAAAGCCTGCTTGTTTTGCCATTAAGCCTGCCATTGCATCATGCGCCCCAGGTATTTGCAATATATTCTTATCTAGCATTTTTGAACGAAATTGCTCAGCTAAATCTTGTTGAGTCACAGGTTTATGAACAATCCATGCCATCTTGCATCCCCTCCTAGATTAAGAATAAATTCATAAATTCATTTACTGCCATCTCTTTTAACGTTTCTTGATCGGAAATAGCTCCAGCAATGCTTTTTTGTGCCTTGTTTGAAAAATGAGTTTTAATATTATACTCGAATTTCTGCAATACTTTTGGAATCGCTTCGTCACGGCGGAATCGATGACCTAATGGATATTCACATTCAATCTTCTCAGAAGAAGTTCCATCCTTATAATGGATTTGAACTGCATTAGCGATTGAGCGCTTGTTCGGATCTAAATAATCCTTCGAGTATTGCAGATCTTCCACTACCTCCATCTTCTCTCGTAAGGTGTCTACTCGGGGGTCGCTAGCTACATCATCCTCATAATCCTCAGCGCGAATATTTCCTTTTAATAAACCAATAGCTGTAATGTACTGAATACAGTGATCGCGGTCAGCTGGATTATGTAATGGACCTGTTTTATCGATAATCCTAATCGCTGATTCATGTGTGGTAATCGTAATTCGATCGATATCGCTTAAATCACCCACATCGCCATTTTGATGAAGTGAAACGGCACACTCCGCTGCAGTTTGCGCGTGAAATTCTGCCGGATAAGAAACTTTGAATAACACATTTTCCATTACATAAGCACTTAACTCTCTTTGTAGGGTAAGTTTTTGCCCTTTAAACAGAACGTCTTCAAATCCCCAGTTAGGTGCAGATAAGACACTGTTATAGCCCATTTCACCTTTCACAGCCATCATAGCTAACTGAACACCCCTACTTGTCGCATCTCCAGCAGCCCATGATTTTCTTGAACCCGTATTTGGCGCATGACGATATGTCCTTAATGCAGAATTATCCACCCATGCAAGTGATAATGCATGAATCACCTCTTCTTTTGTTGCACCAAGCATCTTTGCCGTAACAGCAGTTGTTGCCACTTTAACAAACAGTACATGATCTAAACCCACGCGATTTAAACTATTATCTAGCGCTAATAATCCTTGAATTTCATGAGCCTTGATCATCATTTCCAGGACTTCAATCATTTTAACTGGCTCTTTACCAACTGAAAGACGTTGCCTACTTAAATAATCTGCAACTGCCAAAATACCACCAAGGTTGTCAGAAGGATGCCCCCATTCAGCAGCTAACCATGTATCATTGTAATCCAGCCAGCGAATCATACAGCCAATATTAAATGCACCTCTAATGGGGTCTAATTCAAATGATGTACCAGGGACTCTTGTTCCATTAGGTACAACCGTTCCTGGCACAACAGGACCAAGTAGTTTTGTACATTCAGGATAATCAAGCGCTAATATTCCACAACCAATTGTATCGAGCAAGATATAATGTGCCGTGCGATAAGCCTCTTCACTTGTTATTTCATAATCCAATACATAATCAGCAATTTCCGTTAAAATAACATCGGTTTCAACCTTTTCATTCGTTTTCAGCATTTACTCGTACTCCTCCTCAATTTGGTAAAGTATGACGTGCACCTGAATAAATGACCCGCGGTCTAAATAAGCGGTTGTTTTCATGCTGTTCAATGACATGGGCACATAAACCAACCGTTCTTGCACTAAAGAAAATCGGTGTGTAAAGTGGGATAGGAATTCCTAACATGCCATAAACCGGTGCGGCATAATAATCTAAATTAGGGTATAGCCCTTTCTCAACTTCCATGATTCTTTCTCCTGCTTCACATTTTCGAAGCAACGAATCATCTCCATTTTGTATGGATAACTCCTGTAGAGCTTCCTTCATCATTAATGCTCTTGGGTCCATTTTTTTCATATAAACTCTATGACCAAAGCCCATAATCTTTTCTTTTTTAAATAGTTTTTTATAGAAGAGACCTTCCACGCCAGCGACACTTTCCGCTTCATTCAACATGTACATAACCGCTTCATTTGCACCGCCATGCAAGCTACCTTTTAAACTTGCAACTGCGCCCGTTAACGCTCCAAATAGATCGGATTGCGTGGAAGCAATTACTCTTGCTGCAAATGTTGAGTTTGGCATTTCATGTTCACTATATAAAAGTAATGATTGGTCAAATACTCTTTCTTCTAAATCGGAAGGTACTCTACCAGTTAACATATAGAAAAAGTTGGCACTATATGATAGGGATTTATCCGGTTCAATTCTCTCCAGACCTTGTAATATACGATAACTGTTAGCTACAATTGTCGGAACTCCGCCAAGTAGACGATAAGCTCTTTCTTTATTTGCTTGCTTCGACCTATCATCTAAGGTCGAATCATATCCAGCCAAGCTTGAGATGCCAGTGCGGAGCCCATCCATTGGATGTGTTCCTTTTGGTAAATGAGTAAAAACCTCCATTACGGCCGTTGGTATTTCATAATAGGACTTTAACGTATTAGCTAATGAATTTTTTTCCTCGTCTGTTGGTAATTGATCTTCTAGAAGTAAATGGATAATATCTAAATAGCTTTTCGTTTTTGAAAGTTGAATTAAGTCATAACCTTTTATGACAATCTCTCCATGAACAGTATCTAAAAATGAGATGCTGGTCTCAGAAGCTATGATTCCCTCTAACCCTGGTATATACTTCTCCTCCATGCTCACAATCATTTTCCTCCCATCCAATTACATCATGCCTGACAATGCTGTAAGCCCTTTCAGCATTCCTTAAATATATTTGGATCTTCTCTTCTTCTACAGAGAGTGTTCGGATGTCTTCTTTATACTGATCTAATACTCTTTTTAAACTATAACTCTCAGCAGAATAGCTGTTCATCATGATCGTTGATTTCATTATGTTCACATAATAAGGAACGGTTCCAAACAAAGCTTTTTCCTCCGTTCTTGCTCACCTTTTTACCATATCAATCCATTAAAAAAACAACTTCTAGAAAGAAGTTGTTAAGTTCAAACGAATACTAAAATAAACATGCGACCTTGGCATGTATTCATTACCCGTACTTAACACCTCCTATATCCACGTAGGAATTGATGTTTACACTAAACAGGCAGGTCTCCTGGCTTATGGTCAACATGATACGAAACCTTCCCATCTCCATTTTTAGGAAACAGTGGTATCTTTCATATCACTCGCAAATACAGTTGCGGGACAGCGACGGAATCCAACCGTACTTCCCTTTTAAGTAAATAGACAAGCGAGCATTCTATTTACACCTATTTTTGAAAATATTCAATTGTTCTATTTAAATATATCAATATTTTAGAAAATTGACAATTATTTTCTTAATTGTACTACTTTTCACTTTTAACTAACACTTGTTATTATAACAATTTAAATGTCGCCTACAAACATCTCTTAAAAGAAATACAATTTTAACATAACATTTACCATTTTACAGAAAAAAATCTATCGCCCATAGACAGACAAGACGGCTTTTTGTTATAGTATATTAGTTACCATTGATAACTATTTTAAATGAGGTGAATATTATTATTGCTAGCCAAAGGTTCTTTCATCACTTTATGATGCTTTATCGCCCTTTTGAGAATAGACTAAACAGCTTATTAACGAAACATCAATTACAACGGGCACAGTGGACAATCCTTTATTATCTCTACCATTTTGGTCCAACAACTTTAGTAGAGATTGCTGCATATCAAGGTGTCGAAAAGCCAACAGTTACGAGGACCATAAATCAGCTTGAGGAATATGGATATGTAGAAAAAATCCCAAGCATGGATAAACGTGAAAAGAAAATGAAAATAACGAACGAAGGTGAACGCATATACAAAAAAATCCGCATTCCGATTGATCAGTTCGAAATGGAAATATTAGAGGGAATCACACCTGAGGAACAAGAAGAATGTATTCGTATTTTTGATAGTATTAAAAGCAATTTGTAAGGAGGAAGAAAAGAATATGAGTTCAACAAAAGAAAAATTATGGACCAAGGACTTTATCACCGTTTCTTCCGTAAACTTTTTTCTAACATTAGTGTTTTATTTATTAATGGTTACGATTGCGGTGTATGCCGTTGAAGCACATCATGCGACCGCCAGCCAAGCTGGCTTAGTTACTGGCATATTTATTATAGGAACATTGGTAGGAAGATTGTTTATCGGTAAATATATTGATCGTATTGGACGGAAGAAGACTTTAATCATTGGCTTACTATTATTTAGTTTATCAACAAGTCTTTATTTTATTGAAATTGATGTCAATTTCTTACTTATTACCCGCTTTATCCACGGTTTAACATTAGGGATGGCAAGTACAGCAAGTGGTACAATTGTCGCTTCAGTTATACCGCAAACAAGGAAAGGTGAAGGAATCGGCTATTTTAGTATGAGTAATACTTTAGCGACAGCAATAGGACCTTTTATCGGTATGTTAATGAGTCAATACACAACTTTTCATACGATTTTCATTTTTTGTTTGATTCTTGGTATTATTGGCCTACTTATCGGGTTAACTGTGAATGTGAAAGAGTTAACTGAAGATCAAAAAGCTCAATTTCAATCATCTGGTTTTCAATTATCTAGCTTTATTGAACCAAAGGCACTTCCAATTGCACTCGTCACATTAACAGTCGCATTTTGTTATTCAAGCGTCTTGTCTTTTATTAACTTTTATGCAATTGAAAAGGACTTAGTAAATGCTGCTAGCTTTTTCTTCTTTGTCTATGCCATCGCTGTCTTACTATCCCGTCCTTTCAC
Organism: Cytobacillus sp. FSL R5-0569; assembly: GCF_038007265.1. NCBI lineage: Bacteria > Bacillati > Bacillota > Bacilli > Caryophanales > Bacillaceae > Cytobacillus > Cytobacillus sp. FSL R5-0569. The sequence continues at coordinate 1,038,924 of NZ_JBBOWW010000001.1, read as the reverse complement.
TGGTAAATTAATGGACAGCAAAGGGGCAAATTACGTGATGTATCCAGCGTTCATTTTATTTGGAGTAGGTCTATTCTTACTTAGTAATTCATCAAATGGTGTTATGTTATTAGTGGCGGGGGCTTTGATTGGCTTAGGCTTTGGTAATATGCAGTCTTGTACACAAGCGATTGCGGTCAAATTAACGCCATCCCATCGCATGGGGCTAGCTACTTCCACCTTCTTTATCTTTCTCGATGGTGGTTTAGGTTTTGGACCCTATTTATTAGGTTTACTGATTCCTATAACTGGCTACAGTATGTTATACATTTACATGGGGATAGTGTCGATTGCTTCAATTATTCTTTACTTTTTAGTTTATGGACGAACCGAACATAATGGGAGTAAACAGACACATCAAACAGCATCAATGTAAAATAAGGTATGCTATAATGAAAGAAGAGACTCCACGTAATGGAAGTCTCTTCTTTCTAATTAAAATGGTTTATTCGGTTCATATGTCGGTTGTTGATTCGTCACTTCATACTCATAACTTTTCTCCATTGCTGCTTGTACTTCTTCTGACTGTTCTAATTCTGTATCCATTTGATTGTATTGTTGAGCTTCATTTTGAGCAGCAATAATTTTCTCATCCACTTGATTATCATACTTTTTTTCCATTGCTTTCACTCCCCTTTTATAAGATGTCTCGCCTATTTTCCCCCTCAAAAAAACGATTTATACAAAATAATAAAAAAGGAGACTGTTCCATGAAGGAATTAATTAAAAACCATCTCCCGCATCTTCAGGAAATACAGATTGAAAGCAATCATTCTGGTTGGGATCATCATATTTATATTGTTAATCAAACATATGTCATCCGAATACCAAAAACAAAACAAGTATTAGTGAAAATAAAAAAGGAAATAAAGCTACTTCACCAGCTCTCATATCTTTCTTCCATTATTGAAATACCAAATTATCTTCCATTTTATAATAAAGACGGACAAATGATTGGTGTTTTTTACCACTTCATTAAAGGACAAGCATTATCTCATTCATTGATTACTCCTCCTTTATATGAAGCCAAGCGGTTAGGAACATTTCTTACAGAATTACATCGTCTGGATATAGATGAAGCAAAGAAATGTAATATAGAAGAACTACATAGTGAAAATTATTGGGCGCAATTACATCAAGCCCTGATTAAAAAAATATTTCCGTTCTTAAAAGACGCAGAAAAAGAAGAAATTGATAAAATGTTTTTAGCGGTGTCAAAATTTAAAGAAGCAAAAGTGGTGATTCATGGTGATCTAACAAGTGCCAATATCCTTTATCATCCAAGCAAAAAGGAAATATCAGGAATTATAGACTTTACAGATACGCAAATAGGGGACCCGGCGTTTGACTTTGCAGGGCTATATTGGGATTTCGGAGATCAATTCACCAAAGAAGCTCTCGCATCTTATCAAACAAAATTCAATAAAGATGAAATGTATAGAAGAGTCACTTCCTTTTACGGCTTACAACCAATATTTCACAAATGGTTGAAAAACGTCAATGACCAGGATGAAAAAGTTGTTCGACAATCCATAAGTACAGGAATGACCAAAATACAAATTATGCACAGATAAGTTTAACAGTATTCTACAACTATTATTAGAAACCGGACAAATCCATATAATTTTGTCCGGTTTCTTGCTTATTATTACTTCGTTATTCCATCCACGCTGGCTTTCCAAATCCTTGAAACTCTTCGTCGATAATTTTTTCAAATTCTGCAGACTCGACCACTTCTTTTAAGTCTTTCGCATATTGTTTATCTTCAAAGTCTGCTTTAACTGCAACCACGTTGCGATAATCATCAAGCATATTTTCTAGTGCTAATGCACTTAATAAGTCCATATCGGCTGCCAACGCAAAGTTACCAGGAACTGCAGCAAGATCCACACCCTCAAGAGATCTTGGTAATTGTCCTGCTTCAATCGGTTGAAAAACTAAATTCTTTTTATTCTCCTTCACATCTTTTTCAGATACTGTTAGTGGATCGGCGTTTTCATCAATCGTAATTAGACCTTCGTCATTTAACGTATTTAAAGCGCGTGCTGCATTCGTTGGGTCATTTGGAATAGCAATGGTTGCACCGTCTTTAATCTCATCAATTGAATTAAACACATTCGAGTAAATCCCCATTGGGGCTGTTGGTACAATAATTAATGGTGCTAAGTCCATGTTATTTTCTTTCTCAAAATTCTCCAAGTAAATTGTATGTTGGAAAAGGTTAGCTTGTATATCATCTTCATTTAAAGCTTTGTTAGGTTGGATATAATCGCTAAACTCTACGACAGTTACTTTATATCCTTTTTCCTCTAGACCAGGTACAATAGCTTTTTTCAACATATCACTATAAGGACCGGCAGTAGCACCAATTTTTAGTTCTTTCGTTTCATCCACCTTTTCTCCACTCGTGTCTGAACCTCCGCCACATGCTGTTAGTAAACAAACAGTTGCAATGAATAAAACAATTAGCCACTTTCTCATTATGTTTCCTCCCCATAGCTGTAACCAGAATTTTAACCAATAAAAAAAGCCACTATTCATCATCTGAAAGAGGCATTGGTTTTATTCCGCCTTATCTTTCAGAATGAATGGATATCATTCTGCAGGAATTGGCACCTTCCCAATATTGGGGGTTGCCGGACGTCATAGGGCCTAGTCCCTCAGTCTCTCTGGATAAGCTTTTCATTTAATTTTTATGATATGATATTACTACTCTCTTTTATTTTTGTCAATGTTCGAAATAATGCTACATCCAATCTCCCAAGAAAATGGGTTTAGTGATCCAACTACCTTTCCTTTATTCTTTTAAAACAAAAAAGGAAATCGAATATTTCCTTTTATATAAAATTAACTGGACAATTTGTCTTTTTGGTTATAAAATGCGTTCGTATATAGATTAAATGAATGAAGGTGGATTAAAATGGAATTATCGCATCGTTTGAAGCAATTACCTCAACAATTTTTTGCTTCCCTTGTTCAAAAAGTTGCTGCTGCAAAACTTGAAGGCAGAGATGTTATTAACCTAGGACAAGGCAATCCCGACCAGCCAACACCTGCACATATTGTACAATCACTTCAGCAAGCTGCAGAAGACCCAATGACACATAAATATTCTCCTTTTAGAGGAATTAATGAATTAAAGAAGGCCGCCGCTTCCTTTTATGCGCGTGAATATGGGGTAGAAATTGAGCCTGAAAAAGAAGTAGCTATCCTTTTTGGCGCAAAAGCAGGTTTAGTAGAAATTCCATTATGCCTACTCAATGAGGGAGATTTAATGCTCTTACCAGATCCAGGTTACCCTGATTATGAATCTGGTGCGGTTTTGGCAAATGTAAAATACGAAACCTTTCCTTTAAAAGAAGCAAATCAGTTTCTACCTGATTACTCGCAATTTACAGAAAAACAAAAAAAGGATGCCCGCCTACTATTTTTGAATTATCCTAATAATCCAACAGGCGCGACAGCTGATTCCACATTTTTTGAAGAAACTGTTGCTTTTGCTAAGGAAAACAACATTACCATCTTGCATGATTTTGCTTATGGTGCTATCGGCTTTGATGGAAAGAAACCTGAAAGTTTCTTAGCCACAGCCGGAGCGAAAGACGTTGGTATTGAAATGTATACATTATCAAAAACATATAATATGGCTGGGTGGAGAATTGGATTTGCAGTTGGAAATGAACAAATCATTGAAGCCATCAACCTTCTTCAAGACCATATGTATGTAAGCTTATTCCCTGCGATTCAAAAAGCTGCAGCCGATGCATTAAATGGGGATCAAACAAGTGTAGACGAACTTGTTGCTCGATATGAGAGACGTAGAAATGCATTCATGAACGCTTGTGAAAAGGTTGGCTGGCACGGCAAGTCTCCTTCAGGATCGTTTTTTGCTTGGATGCCAGTGCCTGAAGGATACAATAGTGAAGAATTTGCTGACTACTTACTGGAAAAAGCTGATGTAGCTGTTGCCGCAGGAAAAGGCTTTGGGACCTTTGGAGAAGGTTATGTTCGGGTGGGATTACTTGTCGATGAAGAACGATTAATTGAGGCAGTAGAAAGAATTGGCCAACTCAAATTATTTTAATATAAGAGGTATGGCAGCCACAAACCTAGCCCATAGAAACATGTATAACTTATGTTCCTATGGGCTAGGTTGTGTAACTTGGAGGCTTTTATGAACGAACTAAAGCTTCATATTCTCTTCCTTTTAAATTCGCATTCCCGTTACAAGGTATCATCTTCATTGTTACATATGTCTTTACTTAGTTTTTTCGGAACGTATCGTTATCCGACAATCTTTTCTTTTAACAAAGCCAACCTATAAACACATGTACAAACATATACATTATCCAAGTAGGCTCTCAGTTTAATAAATGTTCATATAGCATGATCATTTATCACTGATTGAAGAAAACTTTGTAACGATTGTTCCGTATGAACAACATTTCTTAATTGATAAGGCTGAAGTGCTTTTGCTAGACTCGGATTTATACCAATGAGTCTCACTTCTCCTCCTGTCATTAGAAGAATGCTCTTGATTAAAAGCTCTAAGCCGCTCGTTCCCTCTTTATATACTTTAGCAACCGCTGTTAAATCAATCAGTATCCACCTGTAATCATGATCTGACAGACGGGCAAGCGTTTGCTCCATAATCGTTGTAAATTTATCGCCCGTCATATCGCCAAACAAAGGAATATAACAGATCTCTTTTGTTAAAGAGATAAAAGGACCTGATAATTCATCCAACCTTTGCAATGTTTTTTCTAATGTTTCCTTCTGCTCATAAAGCTCAAAATCTGTCTTTGCTAATCTGTTTTGTAGGGCCTGTAATTTCTCCATTAATGGTTCATTATCATCATCTTTGAATAAAAATTGCATGGACGCATTACCTTGAAAATCCCAACTGATATGAATATCAAATAGTGCTATCGGTATACTTCTTGTTTTTAAATTAGCTTCAAATCTCATACTCTTTTCTGGTATGGCAGCTACCCTTTCAAACTTAGAGATACTCCCTTCATCAACTATACTTTTAATCATACCTTCTGATAAATCAAAGACTTCATCCGCTTTAGATGTATAGCTAATGATTTCACCATTCTTATTAGCTAGTATATACGGTATCGGCAAATGTAGATCAATTAATCGCATTTTTCCTCCCCTCCGTATTAAAAGCAGTGATCCATTTATCTACAGCATATAAGTTTGAAATAATTTCCGGCTTAATAGCGGTAAAAGAAGCTAAATCATATAAATTTGTCAATCTTCCACCTAATAAAATCCTAGGTTTCTTTGGTAAATAAGAAAAAGCTTCCATATATTCCGTAAGTGCCGGTAAATGGGTAGCAATCGAAACTGATAAGCCAATTACATCTGGTTTCCAATCCTTCGCAGCCTGCAATGCATATTGTACAGGTAAATTTGCTCCTAAAAACTTGGTTCTCCATCCATTCTCTGCAAATATACTGGCTACCATCTTTAATCCCAAATAATGCTGCTCTCCTGATAAACAAAGAAACATGGCGGTCGGTGCATCCTTAACAGGTTTAAACTTGTGCTTTGCAGCTAATCTTGAAAGAATGAAATCGCAAACTCCAGATGCCAAATGTTCATCTGCAACTGTTATCTCAAAATTTTCCCATTTAAGACCAATATTAACCATAGCTGGTGTAATAATATCTTGATAAATTTCTACATTAGTCAAATAATCGAATCGCTCAATATATTCCCAAGCATCAGCAACAGCTCCAGATAAAAGGATTTCTTCTAGATCTTCTCCTCTCGTCACTGTGCCTCGCCTCCTTGAACATCTCTTAAAATAGACACAGCCTCTCCTAACAAACCAATATATGCAGAACTAATTTCACTTTCTACCACCGTACATTTCTCTAATTCCTCTTCTAAAAAAAGAAAATTATCAATCAAGGTTTGCGTCGTCATACCATATTTAATTAAGATACCTCTTAACCAAAGGGCATAGTCAGTGAAAATCTTTGACGTATTTAATTCCATTGCCGTCTTTAAATAATCTAAGTGATGCATATTATCAATAAATGTTTGATTTCTCCCACGTTCACCATATCGTTCAATTAATGTAGGGTCTTCTCGAAATATCCTTTTTGTTACTTCTTCTGCGATTATTTCATATTTACTCACTTTACCACAACCTTATATTGCGACACTTTTGGAATGACTGCTGCTAATTCTTTATCTGGATATTTCTTTTCAAGATCATGAATTCGTTGAAAATCTTTACTTCTTACCCAGCGTAAATAATCTTCCTTTGTTTCAAAAATTAATTGTACTGTCAATTCTCCTTTACGTTTATCATTCTGAAGCAACATAAAGTCGACGAACCCATCTGCTTTATCGACTAAACGTGAACGATTCTTATATATTTCAATCACTTCATCTGCTTTACTTTCATTTACATCAAAAGTTGAGAATACGGTATACATAACTTCACCCTACACATTTGGACTTGTGTTACTTCTCCATTCCATTACAATGGTTGGAATACTAAATCCGAAAATGGAATCATTCATTTTTCCTACTTGTTTAAATCCTTTTGAATGATAAAAATCCAAAGCAGAATCATTTCGCATCACAACAGAAACCGTAATTTTATTGACATCATAAAAATATTCAAACATCGCTTTTAGTAGGGCTGTACCAATACCTCGGCGGTGAAAACTCGGCAATATATATAAAGCACCTAATTCTATTTCTTTCTTAATATTTATTAATGAAAAATGAACGAAACCAATAACTTCTCCTTCTTCTTCAGCAACCAATAAAACCGAAGTAGATAAACTTCTCATTAAAGCGTCTTCAGTATATACAGATAATAAAAAATCAACCTGTGTTCGCTCGGGAATTAAGCCTTCATATGCGTAACGCCAACTCTCCCTAGCAACAGATTGGATTTGTGTACTATCTTTTCTTGAGAATAATCTAATTTTCATGTTCAATACCCACTAAAAGGAAGGAAATTTCCTTAAACGTATTTTATCTATAATTGTAACAGGAAATGAGGTTAAGAAAAAGGCAAAGGCAAGAATGGTATTGTTCATAAAATAAACAAACGTAAGTTTTTACTCAAAGCTTGTTCCAAAAAATCATTCTATTGTATAATAGGACTAGATAAAGGCATATATTAGAAAAGATCGGTGGTGCGGCAACACCGTCCGATCTCGCAATAGCATTAGCCAATGAACAATTGACACCATCCACCTATACATGAGGTGGATTATTTTTTATCATCGTTTTTGAATTGTAGCACAGCCATTATTAAACTTGTAAATGTACAAGCAAACACCAATGCCTCAAAAACTGACAAAGCAACACCCCCCTTCTACGGGGAATAATGGCTAAATTGACTATTGCTATTCTTATTATAGCACCACTATGTATATTTTTGGAATTTTGTGAAAAAATCACATAGATGCGATCATTCAATAGCAATTCAGCAAAAAAAGAGTTGAAACGAAAGAATAAATTTTTCATTCCAACTACTTCTCATTTCATGATTATTTCTTAAGTCCCCGTTTTAAGAGAGTGATTTCTAACTTAAAATTTCTTAGTGCTTCTTCCTTTGATTGATCCTTAGAAAATGTTTCGATAATACTCCTTAGTAAAACAGATGTAAGTATTTTCATTAAATACTTAAACTCTTCCTGATTTGAGATATGCAATATTTCTTTATTTACCTTTGATTCGAATTGGATAAACTGCTGATTCGTTTCATATCCATTGAAACTTCGACCAAATTCATGTTCCACTTCATATGTCATATTTAAAAATAAATTTTTGAGAAAGTTCCGATTCTCATCTTGTTCAGTAATCACCTTTTCGAAAAAAGCAATCATCATTTCAAAAATATCCCCATTGTGCTTATTCAATAAAAAGTAAACTTCACTTTGATTCCTTTTTACTCTCTCTTCTAGCAAGTAAAAAAAAGCATCTTCCTTATCTTCAAAATATTGATAAAAACTCCCCCTTGGAATACGGGCAGATTTTACAATATTACTAATGGATGCTTGCGATAGTGGAACACGAGAAAACTCTTGCTTTACAGCATTGATAAGCTTTTCGCGTTTTTCAATTGATAAATTATAAAAAGTGATTTTTGGCATTATACTCCCCTCCCTAAAGGAATCAATCTAAAACGAGGAACGGCGCTGTTCTTCACGCAGAAATTCCATGAATTGTGCAAGCGCCATAACAGGCTTCTCATTAATTATTATGATATATCTTTTTTTCATTTGTTCAGTTGCTATTTTGCTGTCATTAATACGTTGGATCATATAATCAACGCTTGTTTTCTCAATTGCTTTTCTGCGGATTTTCGATTCCTTAGATAAAGCCATACCTACAGCACCTAAAATGGAGTAGATGAGCAAAGTAATCCAAGTGTTTTCATCCATGGGCATGGTGAAAAGAACAATGATGATATTCATGATTGAGAAAACAACAAGCGGAAATGAAAATAACGAAAATCGAGAAGCAACTCTCATCGCTGGCGCTAAACGTTCATTTAATAATTCAATTTCTTTCTTAACAAATACAGGCATATCAGTAAAAGGATTCATATTCATGTGAATGCCATCCTTTCTATTTTATTTAATCACAAATAGGGTTTTCCCCTATCTATAGTTTCCCCTCACCTAATGGGAATACTGCCGGTAAATACATGCCGATGTTACCAAAATCAGTTGTGCATATTCCTTAAACCTTGTGGCTTTTTACATATAGAAACCTTTATACCCTGCAAACGAAGTTTCTTAACGATTTGGTTTAATGGCGTATTCAATATTTCCCCTCCCGAAAATGACAGTGTGTCATAATTAATTTTAATTTTAAATGACAACGTGTCATCTGTCAATTGAAAAACGAGTGGATTTATTTTGTAAGTCGAAACTATTGTCAACTAAACTGGACAGGAGTATAATTTAACCATAACGTTATAGTTTGGAGGTATCATATTGGGAACGAGAAACTAAAAATCGGTGAATTAGCAGAAAGAGTAAATTTAACTAAAAGAACCATTGACCATTATACAAACCTTGGGTTACTTGAAGCAGAACGTTCTCCTTCAAATTATCGCTATTATGACGGATCAGCCATAGAAAGATTACATTTAATTGAAAAATGGAAATCAGAGGGTATGTCATTAGTGGATATTAAGAAAAAGTTGGATGAAAAAGATGTTCACGAAGCAGAAGAAATTGATGTACGTGAATTAAGAATTAAGATTAATGGGTTAAAGGATGATGTTTCAGAAGTGCTTGCCCATTTAAACAAGACTGATGTAACAAGTCAGGAGTATATTAAGAAAAATGTCTCTTCCGAAAGTATGTCCCTTATTCAAACATTGCTTTTACTCTTAAAATAAACAAATAAAAAGGCATTGCTTATAGGAAAGTTGGACAATGTAATGGTAAGACATGAATTCTCGTCACTTCCTGAGACTTACATTCATGAAGCAAAAAAATAGGAGGTGAAAGTCTTACCAAAAGTAAGACGATTACATTTTGACGGTAACGTTAAATTTAATATTACTTGTTATACTTATTGCTTTAACTGCTTTTTTCGTGTCGACGGAATTTGCAATAGTTAAGGTTCGAATGTCTAAGATTGATCAATTGATAGCGGAAGGGAATAGTAAAGCTGTTTCAGCAAAAAAAGTAGTCACCCATTTAGATGAATATCTATCCGCATGTCAGCTTGGAATCACTGTAACAGCACTTGGATTGGGGTGGTTAGGTGAACCCACAGTACTCAAGTTATTACAGCCATTATTTAATAATTTAAATCTTAATGCCTCTCTTACACATGTGATTTCGTTTGGTGTATCATTTGCGATTGTGACTTATTTACATGTGGTCCTTGGTGAATTGGCCCCAAAAACGATCGCTATTCATAAGGCAGAAGCCATTACCCTTGGTTTTGCTAAACCTATTATTTGGTTTTATCGCATTACCTATCCTTTTATTTGGGTGTTAAATGGATCAGCCCGTCTAATTGTAGCGCTTTTCGGTTTCAAACCTGCATCTGAGAGCGAAGCAGCACACTCGGAAGAAGAGTTACGAATTTTAATGTCTGAAAGTTATAAGAGTGGTGAAATCAACAAAAACGAATTAAAGTACATGAATAATATATTTGAATTCGACGAAAGAGTAGCGAAAGAAATCATGGTACCACGAACAGAAATTATTACTTTTTCTATCGATGATTCCTTTGAAAACCTTAGAAATATTATTAAACAAGAACGTTACACTCGTTATCCAGTTGTCGATGGTAATAAAGATAATATTGTCGGTTTTGTTAATGTTAAAGAGTTTCTTACCGCAAACCTTCAGCCTGAACAAACAAAGAAGCTTTCTATACATGATTTCATTAATCCTGTGTTGCGTGTTATTGAAACCATTCCAATTAACGACTTATTAATAAAAATGCAAAAAGATCGTATACACCTCGCAATCTTAATGGATGAGTATGGTGGAACGTCTGGATTAGTAACCGTTGAAGATATTGTTGAAGAAATTGTAGGTGAAATTCGTGATGAATTTGACGAAGATGAAATTCCTGAAATTCGTAAGATAAAGGAAGGCCATTATATTCTTGATTCTAAAGTATTAATTGAAGATGTTAACCATTTGTTAGACCTTGACTTGCCAGATGATGAGATTGATACAATTGGAGGATGGTTCCTCACATTAAATTTTGATGCGAAACTTGGTAGTCAATTAGAGTTGGATGGATACTTGTTTACTGTAACCGAAATTGATGGTCACCAAATACATTATCTCGAGGTAAAAAAAATGGATGATCCTATCATGACAAACAAAGAGCCGCTTATTGATTAATGAACGGCTCTTTGTTTTCACTTATACTAACTTTTTATCATCGAGTTTGAGCTGTTCTTCTAATTCTCTTCTCATTTTATCCGTTTCTAATAAATAATTTTGATGTTTTAATTCTTCTAATTTTATTTGATCTTCAATTATTTTCGCCTTTAATTCGGTTTGAGAACTTAAATGGCTAGTAATAATCGCAACGATCGGTATACCAAAAATCATTATGACTGATACTAATCCAATAATCATTCTGCCTATCCCTCCTCTAACAAATCGATCTTATTTACTATATTCTATGTTCAAAACAGCATTTCCTTTACCCTTAAACAACAAATGAGGTAATGTTTCACTTTTCAAAAGGCAAGTCCTGACCTATATTAATTCAAAATATGAAGTTACTTTCTTGGTACGAACCTTTCTATATATACGGTTTATGCGAAAAAAAGTTTCATCTTTCAGGTATAAATGACTATTTCAAAATAAAAAGGACACCGTCAATCGATGTCCATTCGTTAAATTTGTAAATTTTCAATAATGGTGGATATACCGAGTCCACCGGCGATACAAAGTGTAACAAGAGCATATTTCTTTCCTGTTCTTTCAAGTTCATGGATAGCCTTTGTTAAAAGAATTGATCCAGTTGCTCCAATTGGATGCCCCATAGCAATGGCCCCTCCGTTCGGGTTTACTTTTTCTATGGATAATCCAAGCTCTTTTATAACAGCTAGAGCTTGAGCTGAAAAAGCTTCATTTAACTCAATAATATCCATATCCTCTATTGTTAATTGAACTTGTTTTAACGCCTTTTGTGTGGCAGGTACAGGGCCTATCCCCATATATCTAGGGTCAACACCAGCAGCTGCTTGAGCAATGATTTTCACTTTCGGTTGAATTGAGAACTCATCTGCTTTCTCCCTTGACATCAAGAGTAATGCAGCTGCACCGTCATTTCTACCACTGCTATTACCTGCAGTGACTGTCCCTCCTTGTTTGAATACTGGCTTCAGCTGTGAGAGTTTTTCTATTGTCGTTACACGGGGGTGCTCATCCACCATAAAAGTTGACGATTTTTTTCTTTCATTCACAGTGTAAGGAAGAATCTCCTTTTCAAAAAAGCCAGCAGTAATAGCTGATCTTGCATTTTCTTGGCTTCTTAGCGCAAATTCATCTTGTTCCATTCTTGAAATTCGATACTTTTCTGCTAAGTTTTCAGCGGTCATCCCCATCGTTAATTGCCCATATTCTTCCACAGGTTGTGAACCAGGCTGACTTTCCGTATTAGGATCAAGTAAAAGCCCATTTCCTGACTTAAGGCCGAAGCGAATATTCCGCATATAATATGGTGCTGTGCTCATAGATTCCGCTCCACCTGCAATAACAACATCGGCGAATCCACTCATGATTTGTTGGGCAGCTGAGTGAACGGATTGTACTCCTGAGCCACATTGGCGATGTAAAGTATAACTTGGTATACTTTCAGGAAAACCTGCTCTTAATGTAGCTAGCCTGGCTAAATTAGAGGCATCTGCACTTTGTTTTGCTTGTCCGATAATAATTTCATCGATTTCATTTTTAGGTACCTTCATCTTTTCCATTAACCCTTTAAGTACATGGCTAGCTAAGAAATCGACCGTTTCATTACCTAAACTACCACCTAGTTTCCCAATCGCTGTCCTCTTCGCTTCTACAATCACTACATCTTTCATCGCGTTTGCCCCCCGTTATTATGGCAATCTTCATTAAAAGGAGCTTCCGTCTTTTCTCTTATTTCTTCAATAGTGCTATTTGGCATTATTTCTATACAGTATAATTCTCCATTTCTCACCTCAAAAACAGCGAGCTCGGTAATAATTAAATTGACACTTCTTGTGGATGTTATTGGATAAGTACATTCTTTTAAAATTTTGCTCGTACCATCTTTGGATGTATGAGACATGGTCACAATAATTTTCTTTGCCCCTGTAAGTAAATCCATTGCACCCCCAACACCCATAATATTTTTTCCTGGAACTGCCCAATTGGCAATTAACCCTTTGGCATCTACCTGTAATACACCTAATATCGCCACATCTACATGTTGTCCTCGAATCATAGCAAAGGACTCCGCACTATTAAAATATGAAGCTCCAATTGCTTCACCTACAGGTAACTTACCAGCATTCACTATATTTGGATCAATATCAGCCTCGTTAACATCCGTTACCCCTAATAAGCCATTTTCTGTATGGAAAAATATATCACCATCTGCAATATGATTGGCAACAAGAGTCGGAATACCAATCCCCAAATTGACAACTGAGCCACTTTTTAGTTCTTGAGCAGCACGTTTAGCAATTAAATTTTGCATTTCATTTTTATCCAACACTCTTCACCCCATCTTTCGTTAAAATCTTCGTTGCTTTCACGATCCCATTTACAAATAGATGGGGTGTAATGATTTCTTCTGGAGATAGTTCACCAGGTTGCACAATTTCGTCCACTTCGGCAATCACATAATCAGCAGCTGTCGCCATCATAGGATTAAAGTTTCTAGCTGTTTTGTAATAAACAAGATTCCCTAATGTATCAGCTTTCCACGCACGAACTAATGCTACATTTGCTTTTAATGCGGGTTCAAAAATATATTTCACACCATTGATCTCTTTTTCTTCTTTTCCTACGGAAAGTTCAGTGCCTACACCGGTTTTCGTGTAATAGCCACCAATACCTGCACCACCTGCACGAATCGATTCTGCCAAAGTTCCTTGTGGAAGAAGCTCTAGCTCTAACTCACCTCTTTGATAGGCATCTCCCACATCTCGATTACTCGTAAAATAAGAGCCAATTCCTTTTTTTACTTTCTTTTGATTAACGAGTATACCTAAGCCTTTTCCCTTTTCACCGAGATTGTTAGAAATGATTGTTAATCCTGAGACGTCTTTTTGTGTAAGTTCATCAATTAATGACAGCGGTGCACCAATCAAGCCAAAGCCGCCAACCATGATTGTTTGATTGCTTTCCAATTTTTCAATTGCTTCTTTTGCCGTAGAAAAAATTTTCATTGCTCATGCCCCATTCTTAAAGAGTCGCTTGCTTCGAACCAAGCTGGAATACCGGCTGTCAATAAACAAATGGCACCTGTTTCAGCTAACTCGGGCTCTTCTGCCCCACTTCGTCTCGCTTTTTCCATCCACGTTCCCGCTATCTTACCATTGAGAACAGTAATATAAATACCGCTCATTAATAAAAGCTTGTTCTTACGAGAAACATGACCATCTCGGAGAATGACCTCTTCCATATCTCCGCCATCTTTTTTCGTTTGTAGCACGTTCTCAATAAACGCAGCATTCTCACTACCGATCATTTGTATATATTGACACAATATTTCTTCAACAGTATCTATATTTATTCGGTCTAATGTCTCGTCACCGACTAACTCACAAGCATATTGCATGGACTTTAAACCAGTTAGAAGAGCTTGTTGTCCATTATATAAATAACTAACTAATAAATATTCTGCTAATTCCGGTAACGAAGCTCCACCATCTATAGCACCCTTCGTATGGTAGACCATACTCCTTTCATATAATCTCGCCGCATTCATACCGACAAGTAATATATCTTTTTCTTTTACAGACAAAGCCCCCGGTTTCATAATGTCCCCACGGAGACTTGTATACTGATCGAGCATGTTTGGACTATAATCATGCATCTGTTGTACCCATCCAGGAACTTGATCATATACTTTTTTAAAATAGTCCAATCCCTTACTACTCATATTAATATCCCACCTTTTTATAAATGTTTATTTATACGCAAAAAGGCTACTTTAAACGAGACGCCTACAAAAAGGGTAAGAGTCTGAAGAGTTTAAAGTAGCCAGTATGTCCAATAGCTTAATTAAAAAAGTTCGTTTTCTAACGGCTAATGAATAGGCTTTCATTCTGTTTGTTTTTATTTTACACCACTTTTGAAAAATTTCAACTAGTCGCATCAATATTTCTTAAAAAAGCTTTTATGCTATTGTAAATTTCTGGTCTTGAAGTAAACACTAATGTATAGTGATTGCATGGCGTCGTTATTTTCTCTATTTGCTTAGCATATACCATTGTATCAATATAATCTTCTGCATGAAATAACGGGTCCATTGCACCAATTCCACCCTCTGCATGAACAAGAAAGACTGGGCAATTCACTTCTTTAAATATTTCTTTAGGATCAAATGTATAGAAACTGTCAAAATCGGTTTTAATCTTTCCTTCACTTGCATGATTTCTCCACTTTTGACCGATTTGATGAATCTCATATAAGCCAACGTTTTGCATATGCTCATCCCAAGGCACACCTAAGTTTTGATAAATTTGTTTAATCTCATCTAAGTATGCTTGTTCACTTTCATACGCTTTGCTCAATCGGGCAAGAGAGGGTTCAACAATCTTCTTTTGATGTGGTGTACATGTCGCTGCACCATCTAGCAAGATTAATCCTCGAACTTCAGATTGAAGTCTACTGGCCACAATAGAACAGATAAAAGCGCCCATACTATACCCCATCAAAATTGGTTGATCAATATTTAACTCTTTAATCAATGCTTCAACATCTAAAGCATGCTTCCATATGCTCGTATCCTCATCCGCATCCGCACTTTGCCCTCTACCTCTGACATCAATACTTACAATACGATAATCTTTTAAACTTTCTGCATAATAGTGCATTTGCATATAATTACCCGTTAACCCATGGACAGCAATTATCGTCCCTTTCTCACCTGGGTAATCAGCTATTTGTATACTTCGACCATTAATATTTTTTTGATAACATTCCATTATGACACCTCTTTATAAAAATATAAAACTAGTTATACTCCTTATTATTTGAAATGTCAAAAACTTTCCCCATCGTTATATCCTGTAAAATCCCTTGTTGATGTTGATGGTTATACTATAAATACCACTTGTTTTTTAGAGCAATTATAAGAATAAAAAATGATACGTTTAACTATTTACTTTTAGTCATCTTTTCGAATTTGATTAATAAATTATATTGAAAGTGGAAGAATCAAATGGATGATTTCTCTTAATCTTTTATTTTACAAATCAGCTAAAGTGGGTATAATGAATAGTAACTTGAAAGAAAGGTGGGGTACGGATGACTGGCAAAAAGATATACTCTTTTGGATTACTTATCATGTTCTGTGCATTTTTAGTTGTCCACTATCCTAGCGATCATTCAAGTTTGAGCACTTGGGGAGACCATCAGCATGCAGTCTTTAACGACTCCCATTTAAGTGATACCTCTCCATTAAAAGATGAGCTCAAAAAACATCCTCTTGTTTTCGAGCATGTTTCACTGATACTCATCAGCTTACTCTTACTTGGCATCTGCCAACTCGCTTATGTTTCTATGCAAAACAGTAGACATAAGCAGCCGATTTTCTTCCAATCTAATTATCTCTAATTATTCCTTAAATTTGTAAGAATATAACACAAATTTAAGGAGGATATGATAATGATTGTTCGTATGATTATGATTAGTATGTTTTCAATAACTGCAACTACACTTTTATTTTTCCAAGGATTAGAGATTTTTCAAGCTTTCTTCGACTATTATAAAAATAAATAAATACGTTAATTTAGCCGCTCACTTTACTTGAGCGGCTTTTATTTTAATCACTTCTATTCCTTGTTTTTAGAAACAACCATTAGCAGGGTAACTAATTATTATTCTAAAGTCATTGCGATTCGCCTCATAAACCACTAGATATTTTTAATGGGCTTTGGTGGTATAGTAAAAAATGGGCAAAATCCATCCAGCCATACTGTTGAGATAGAACTAGATATTAAATTAAACAATAAAACAAGGTCGCCCATTCACTACAAGTAAAAAGACCAGAATAATTATCCTGGTCCCCTTCTATATAAAAGCTTTATTTCGCTTTTTCATGCCTTTTTTCTAAACGTTTTTCGATGACTTCAAGCTGATCTGGATTTTTTAATAACTCTTCTTTATTACGACGAACTAATTCGATGTATGATAACTTTTTCTTTCTCATAAATATTTCTCTCCTTATTTAAATGACTTTATTTTCTGAAAATAAAGTACATATCTTTTTAGAAGAAAACAGTTTTGTAAGATTTTCTGACAAAATTAATTGTCCATACAAAATCCTTTTGAGTTTTCTTTAAATTCAGATTAATATGAAACAGAAGAAATGTCAAGACTTTTGAACCAAAATGCTATCTTTATATAATTATGTCATAAAACCTTCACAAAATTTTAACAATTAAACAAACCTTATTAAATACTGTTTTATAACATATTCAAACAATATTGAGCTGTATTCATATAGGAGAATTTTCTTAGACCCATCAAATATCTGGTATATCAAAAACATATTGACATAAATACCCTTTTATATTACATTTTCTTATTTATTGATGTAATCTCCCCTCTTTAGCTAAGGTCCCAGACATAGAAAATTAACATGAAAGCCAAATAGGCAAATTTTCTGTGGTAGAATAATCCATAAATAACCGGTTTGGCTGGTTTAATAATACATTTAGCGATAAGGAGAATTTACCTTGGAATTTAAACTATTAGAAATGAATGATTTAACTAAATGCTCGGAAACATTTATTGAAGTATTCAATGATGAGCCATGGAATGATGAATGGACATTTACAAAGGCTAAAAAATATTTACTGAGTTTTTATCAGACACCTGGATTTTTAGGCGTTTTAGCAGTAGAAAACGACGAAATTATCGGCTTTATTCTTGGTGTAAAAAGAGTATGGTGGAGCGGAGATGAGTTTTTTATTAATGAAATGTGTGTAAAAACACAAAGTCAAAATAATGGTATTGGAAAAGCGCTGTTAAATCATTTAATAAAAGAGCTTCATAACAGTAATATAAGTAACATTACACTTCTCACAGATAGAGGTATACCTGCCGAAGAATTTTATAAGAAAAATGGTTTTGAAGAAATAGAAAGAATCATTTTCTTGCATAAGAACATCCAACTTTAGTTCTAGAAGTAGATTTATCCATTTTAATTGGATAAGAAAAGACTGGTGTTATAACCAATTATTGATAATAAACACCCAAATTGTAAAAGAAGGTCTTTTACTAACCAGAGTTTCTTTAGTTAAAGAGCCCATCTCGATTGAGAAGGGCTTTAGGTTTATTCATCTCGATTATCATTATCATTCATATCTTCCGGGTCTTCCACCGCATCTTCTGGATCCGGATCACTATCTTTTTCATCATCTTTAAACATAGTATCATCTTCATCTACTCCAGGTATGTTCTCATCACCATTATTATCATTTTCTACACCATTATTGGTTTCTGGAGGTGGATTCTGATCTTGATCATCATTCGCTCCACATGCTGCTAACGAGAAAGACAATAAGATACTTGAAAGAATGAATAAAAACCTTTTTGCCATAACTTTCAACTCCTTTTAAATTATTGACTCTTAAGTCGTAAATATTTTCCCCTTTTATAAGAAAAATATTTATAAAAAAGTAAACCTCCCACTTAGAGGAGATCTACTTGGAAGGAGTTATACACCAATAGTATGTTCTTGACGTATAGAAAGTATCCTTTTAATAAGGTTATTACTCATACTTAAAATATTGATCAACATAATTGAAGTTGACATCGCTTCTTGTTAGTGCATCCAATACAGAAAAACGCATTCAGATTTTAGTACTAAAAGAGTAATATGACAGAGCCAAGCTGGTTGTTAAGTATCCGATAGAAGATGAAGTGAAGTCAACTAGACTAAAAACTCAAGATGGATAAACGTACTATGGATATTTTTAAAGAACTTATTTGAAGTAACACTTGAAAAACGTAAAGATATAGATGAAATCTCAATTCACGGACTACACACGGAAGTATTTTGTTTTATAAAGGTATTTCTCTCTAAGGCATGCTGATGTAAATACAACCAATACACGCAGTTTAATAAGGGAATTAAGAAAAGTTGATGAGGATTTTACAGTGAAAGTTCTAGCAGCTTTATAATTCTTTTAAAAAATACCATTTACAAACACTCCTAAAACCTGATATTATAACCTATTGTTGACGTGGTTCGAAACCATCCCACGATAAAAAACTAGGAGTGTAATCAAATGAATATTAGAATGATTGTAGCTAATGGTCTTTTGGCTGCTATGTATATTGCCATATCAATGGTATTACAGCCAATTGCTTTTTCAGCTATTCAGTTTCGTTTTGCTGAGATATTTAATCATCTCATTGTTTTAAATCGTAAATTTATTTACGGCATTGTCCTTGGTGTTTTCTTAACGAACCTATTATTTTCACCAATGAAGCCATTTGATTTAACATTTGGGGTCGCCCATTCCATTATCTGTTTACTAATTAGCTTAGTACTTTTTAAATTTGTTAAAAATATTTGGTTACGGATGTTAGTAAACACCATCGTCTTTACTGTAATGATGTGGATTATTGCCTTACAATTAAAAATTGCTATTGGTCTTCCATTCTTATTCACATGGCTCACAACTGCCATTGGCGAATTTGCTGTTTTAATTATCGGGATGCCTATTATTTACTTTTTATATAAGCAGTTGTATAAAAGTAATTTAGATTTATCTAATGATATGAAAAAGCGTTCAACCTTTTAAAGAGGTGAACGCTTTTTTAATAACTCCAATCAAAATTTTACAATTGTTCTTTTTCTTCCTTTAATGCCTGATCTAAACGGTCGTCGTCTCCAGCTCCATCTTCATCAATTTTTTCTTTAGATAAGAACCAACCGCCTACTGCGATAAGAATAAGAACGATGTAGAACGTTGCTTTCCAAGCGGTTGAATGAGAGAATCCCTCCGGTAATACAGCCAGTGCAGGGTGTGCAAGAGTCGTAACTGCTAACTTTACACCTACCCAACCGACGATCAAAAAGGCAGTAATTTCTAACCCAGGACGTTTATGAAGTAAGTCTACAAAGATATTAGCTGCAAACCTCATAATAATTAGCCCAATCATACCACCTGCAAATACAACGAGGAATTGTCCTGTATCCATACTTCCAATTGTACCAATACCAGTTGGTGGTAATGCCATCGCTAAAGCAATTGCTGCCAAGATTGAGTCTATTGCAAAGGCAATATCAGCTAACTCAACTTTAAGAACCGTCATCCAAAAACCTGATTTCTTTTTCGGCTTGGCTGAAGGATCAGGCACGTCATGCTTTTTGACCAGAAACTTCCGGAATATATGATTCGCTGCGATAAAGATTAAATAAATTGCACCTAATGCTTGAATTTGCCATACATCAACAAGAAATGAAATAGCGAATAATGAAGCAAACCTAAATACAAACGCTCCAGCTAAACCATAAAATAATGCTTTCTTTCTTTCCTTTTCAGGTAAGTGTTTGACCATAATGGCTAGAACAAGTGCGTTATCCGCTGCTAATAATCCTTCTAATACGATAAGAACTAAAAGCACCCAACCATACTCTAATAATAATGCTGCTTCCAAATGAATTTCCTCCTTCATTTATGTAACATCCCCTGCGAATATCATCTTCAAGTAAGAAAAACAGTATTAGCATTTACTTAACATTCCCTGTTTATTTCACTTAAAAACAAAAAACCTTTACCGATATTCGGTAAAGGTTTAAAACATAAAAGACCTTCACCGAATTTGGTAAAGGTCTTGCTAACAACGATCAGAATTGTTGCCAACAAAGCCGAGAGCATGATACTCCGAATTGACGACTTTGCTGTAAAAGCTACTCCCCTTTGGAGATGCTATTCATTTGATACCTCTATCATATGCAATCATACCTCAGCTGTCAATCATTTTTTTGCTGTTCATGTATTTTTATTAAATGGGCTAATAGTTTTGGTAAAGTTTCGAAAGCAAAAGGAATTTGCAGACGCTCTGTTTTTTGATGTGCATCCCTTCCCATTGGTCCAACATTAATTACAGGGGCAGTTATCTTTGCCATTTCCTTAAATGGGATGGAATACAATTTCTCTCCTCCTGGCAAATTATCGTTATAAATATCCATATCCTTTAAATCAGCATGTAGGCCCGCATAACTCAAATCAGATATACCATTGAAATAATTGACTGGGTGAATACGCTCTTGATATTTTGTGTCAGCAAACTCTATTAAAGAAGAAGATAATTCAGCAATACACTCATTCTCACTAGAATTAACAGCAGGATAATACGGTGGGGCATAAAATAAAATAATCATCGGACCTAATTCTTGACACAGCATTGCCAATTGGTCGACAATTTGTATCGTTTGATCACGAATATCGCCCTCGGTCTCTTTGGCAATCGATTGCTCTAGTATATCTATATACTCTGCACTTGTTTTCTTGACTGCGTAAGCCCTGATTTCCTCATACAAATAAACGTGAATATGTGATAACTGTGACTCATCCAAACCATTTAATCGATATTTATCTCTTATAAATGCTTCCATTTTATCAGCGGCCTTTATAGCCACTTTCTTCATTTCATGCATGACATCAACAGGATTTCTTTTCATTAATAACACATTATAAAGACTTGCTGAACGATGAGGAATTTGTGTCGTATAGCCTTTTTTCAAATCTCTTTGCCAAAGCAATGTCGGTGGAGGAGACATCACACCATTTACCTGTTCTGAAAGCTCTTCATTCCACTCAACTTCATTCGTTAAAATAGATGACATCCAACAAGCATTCATCCCAGAAAACGGCTCACCGACATGAGATTCTTTCCCAAAACACAATGCTCCCGGCATAATTTTGCCTATCGTTCCTGTATAAAAATAATGATTATTATCTTGGGGAACTTGAGAAAACATCGGCTCGGAATTTAAATATAATGTATAATTGAGGCAATGTTCTTCTCCAAGAGAAACTAATCTTGGAATCACTTCTCTCATACCAACTGAATTCACTTCCTCGTCTGGGACAGCTACTAATAACAAATTGATGTTCCAGTCTTCATTCGCCGCTTTTTCTAACAAAGACATATGTTGAACTAATCCGCATTTCATATCCATCATACCTCTACCAAACAACCAATCTCCACTAATTAAATCTTCTTTTGCATCTTCCGGTAAGGTATCAAGACGATTATGCAGCTCTCTCGTCAATTCAACAGGATTAAAAGCGAGATGCTGCAGGTCACCATAGTCTTCAATATCTACTACGTCAAAATGACTAATCATCACTACCGTTTTTTCTGCTAAGTTATTTTTATATAGAGCCGTTAATATAGAACGACCATCTGAAGTCGGATGATTCACTACATACCCGGGATATTTTTGGTAATAAGGTAAAGATTTTAATACTTGTTCCACTCTTAAAGGAAAGTATTTCTCTCCTGGTGAAAGGCTAACACTATCAATGGACACAAGCTCTAATAAAGTGGCCAACATTTGACTTTTAGATTGAATAAACATATCTGTGCTCATATCACTTGCCCCCCTTATTATTTTCATCACCTAGGTGGTTGCCCTGAGATACTATATGCTTATGAATTAGTATAATGATGCGTGTTTTTTACTACTGTTTAAAGAATATATTAGTCCTTTGTACCAGCTAAGTAAATATATTTTTAGAAAATTGGAAAACGGGGTATATGTTAAACAATTAAAAACTTTAACAGAAACTACTCACAGTATTCATTCACATTCAGTAACTTAGGTATAGATAACACAAAGAACCTGCATATACACTTTTCTACCAGTGTATATGCAGGTTTCCCTACAGACCCCTAACATAGCTTTATCCAATTGGTAATGCGACCTCTGCAAAAAATTCTTCATACAATGCCTGAACAGCTTTCTTCTCATCTACTTCTTTAACCGCAAACATCATACTTACCTCTGAAGATCCTTGGTTAATCATTTCAATATTAACATCCGCTTTGGCTAAAGCATTCGCAGCCCGAGCCATCGTGCCAATGTTATGACGCATACCTTCGCCAACAACCATAATCAACGCCAAACTATGTTGAATATGTACTTCATCGGCTACTAATTCACTTTCTAAACGTTTAAGTAAAACTTCTTCTTCATCTTCTTGTAGTTGATTCTCTTTAATAATCACAGTCACATCGTCTATACCCGATGGTGTATGTTCATAACTAATCCCGAACTCTTCTAAAATGGCATATAATTTTCGACCAAATCCGATTTCACGATTTAATAAATATTTACTGACATAAATACTACAAAAACCAGTAGCACTCGCAATACCGACAACTGGCCCATTTTGATTTTCTCTTGTCCGTAAAATCGTCGTGCCTCTTGCCCTTGGATTATTCGTATTTTTGATTTGCACAGGGATTCCTGCTTGAATGGCAGGTATAAGCGCCTCTTCATGTAAAACAGTAAAACCTGCATACGATAATTCGCGCATTTCTCGATAAGTTAATTCTTTAATTTCTTTTGGCTGTTCAACGAAAGTTGGATTTACTGAAAAGACTGCATCCACATCGGTGAAATTTTCATATACATCTGCCTTTACCGCATATGCTAAAATCGACCCGGTGACATCAGAACCACTACGAGAAAAAGTAAATATCCCTCCGTTTTGGCCATAACCAAAAAATCCTGGAAAAATAATCAGTTCACAAGACTCACGTAGACGTCTAAGCTTTTCATAAGATTTAGGTAACACTTGCGCATTGCCATGCTCATTTGAAACAATTAGCCCTGCTTCTCTAGGATTCATATACTTAGCTTTCACGCCTTGTTCTTGGAAATAGCATGCAACCAATTTAGCATGGTTATCTTCTCCACTTGCTTTTATACAATCTAAGTATTGTTCAGGGTTGTTTTTATCTCCAGCCAGCCTCACTAATAAATCATTTTGAATCGTCTCAATGATGGTTGGCGGTAGTATAAGGTCGTCAGCAATTTCTTTATACCGAGCGACCACTTGCTCAATATAAGGACTCGGATCTTCATTATTGATTGCATGCAAACCACATGAAATAAGTAAATCAGTCACCTTTGTATCATTCTCATGTCTTTTACCCGGAGCCGACACCACAATTATTCTTCTTTCATTGTCAGAATGCACAATATCAAACACACGCTTTATATGCTTAGCATCGGCAAGCGATGAACCGCCAAATTTAACAACTTTCATCAAGACATCTCCCAATTTATTCTCTATTTTATATCTTCATTCTACTACTGAATGAGAAATAATCAAGAACTTTTTCTACTCAGTGAGAACAAATGTATTTTTAGAAAGGACATAAATGTGATGAAATGAACAATTTGTTAGTAGATACCAATGCGAAAAATTCTTGTTTTTGTAAAGAAAATCAGTGAAAATACCACTCATTTTTCTTCAAATGCCAATGATATGCTTTTTCTTAACAACAGCTAGTTGAAAATAATTTAAGCACTACTTCTAAACAATCTTTAATCGATATTTTCCTATTGCAACTATTACTCCATTCCTTACTTCAGCACTTTTGTCTTTTACTGACCTTAGGAAACTTATCTAAAAACACCGTAGACATAGTCTACGGTGCTTCAGTTCATTCATACGGGTATTTTATCAGCTATATTGATTAAATATATTGCTTTGGTGTTTGAGACTTCTCCGTCATCCATTCATATTGCTTCCATTTTAACTCAAATAATTTTAATGGATCATGGTAGACTTCTGGATTACTTCTCATTATCTCTAGTTCTTTGTTATCATTTGCAATTGTCATATGAGATTCTTTTACTGTTTCTTCTAATACCGCAAATGGTGATTGGAAAAACATTTGAATATCACGATCCAACGCTTTCTCAAAAAGTTCAAATTGCTGGATAAAGTTGTCTGTAATTTGACTTGCTACCTCACGATAGTCCTCATTGTCAACAAATTGTTTATACTTATTGTAAAGCATTGTTTTATTTTGTGGGATGAGTCCAAAGATCTTCCCTGCGCTTTTCAATAGCATTTGCGTTGGTGTATGACGTAGCATAATATTCGCTTTATCTAACCTTACAGTACCGTGAGTCAGGCGGTCAGCATCGCGCTTCCAATCTTCGAGAATACGGAAATCACAGTTTAATTGTAATTTTTCAAAGCCGTATAATTCATTGAAGCTATCCGCCATCTCTACTAAGAAAGCCTGGCCTGTCAAAAATTCTTGCTCACTTTCCATAATCCAAGCTTGAATGGATTCCCTATATTCCGGTAATACCTTTTCGGATATATACTGTTGGACTCGTTCATTCATTTCATTATTCAACTCGATATGAAGCTTACTAAAGTCACTATCTTCTCGAATCAATTGGCTACACTCACGTAAAATATCTGGAATAGCTGCGGCTAGCTTATCTTCCATCGTCTTTTTAATATCACGATAAGAGTGACTGATATTTTTCACTTTTTCTTCTTCCATATCTTCTAATTGATGAATAGCACCATTCAACTTTGTTAACATTTCTTCATGCCAGTTCATATCATCAATTAGCGCATTTTCTTTTTCTATTCGTTTATCAAGAAGAAACTTAATCGATTTTTGAATATAATGCAGCATCTTCTCTGTCCGCTCTTGCATTAAATGACGTCCTTCATTCAATCCAGCTAAAAATACTGCAAAATCTTTCAACTGTTCTGTTGGATCATATTGCGGTGAGTAAGCAAAGATTGTTGCTCTTGGAAAATAGGTAGAAACTCTATCAGCAGTTTCATCCATCCACTGCATGGCTTCTTCCTCACTACTAGCTGCATCCATATGATTTAAAATAAAATGCACCGGTAGACTAGGTGATTGCTCTCTAATTTTTACGGCAACATCTAATTCTCTATCTGTTAACGGATACTCTGCATTTAAGATAAATAACAGGCTATCGGCAAAATGCAAATATTGAAATACATCATTTCTAAACTTGTTACTGCTAGAAAGGCCTGGTGTATCCATAACCGCCATTCTTTGTTGCGATAGGAAAGGTAGAGAATGTTTATAATCGACCAATACTTGGTCCGATCGTTTTTCTCCTGTTCTTAAATCATCCATAGAGTCAAGCGGGATAATAGCAGTATCAGAAATGGAAGTGAGTTCTTTATAATCAGCATGCTTATACATCACAGTTGCCGTTGTATTCTCTGCTTTCACATGATCTCCAAGTAATTCTTGGACAAACTCGGTCTTTCCACTCCCAGACATCCCCGCAATGATGACATGATTTGTTTCTAAATCAAGTAGTTCTTTTACCATCCATTCAAATCTTGCACCCATTAATACATCGTGTTTTCTTGCCCACTCCATGATGGATTGGAATAATTGATAATTCTCTTCAAGCGTATGCTCCACTGGCGCTGCTTCTTCTATCATTCTTTCCGCATCATTCATCACTTCAGCATCAAAACTCTTAGTAAATAGATCACTCCATGCAAGAACTGAAGCCGATGCAATAAGGCGGTAAGTATCTGAAGAGATTCTCAACCAGTTTTGCAAATGAGGTGGAACGATTTTAGAAATCCCTTTTATTTGTTTTTCGCCATTTATTAATTCGAAATAAGTATCATGATAAATAACCGATAATTCGTTCCAATGATACCCGCTTTGTGTATCTAACTTTTGCATAAGTTGGTTAAATTCATCTAACCAATTAAAATAGTATTCTTCCCCTTTATAGCTTTGCCAAAATGCGACAGATACAGCTTCGAACTGGCGAACATCATTTTGATAAAGAATCGTTAACGCCTCAATAAAATACTTGGGAGCCGTTTTTTTCGTTTTCCCTTCTATAACATATCCCTTTAATGTGTGGAACCAGCTAATTTCTTGCGTTCTCATGGCTTCATTTACAGCTAATTCCACTGCATTTTGCCAATCTTGATGGTCTTCAAAAAAGACGCGTGCGATTCTTGTTACATCTGGATAATCCGGATTTAAGAAGACTGCTTTTTTAATAGCATCTACTGCCTTCTCTAATTTTCCCTGTTGTATGTATAGAGAGAATAATTGGAGGAGTACTTCTATCTTCAATACATCTGAATCTGTATCAATTGATAAATAAATTTCCTCCGCAGTACCTAAGAGGTCTAATTCAAAATAGGCATCTGCGACATTTTTCCGTGCCCATGGTTGAAACTCATTATCTATATTTTCCCATTTAAAGATGGCCGCTTCATAATCTTTATGATGAAAATATACTTCACCTTGTGCAAACCGAATCATTGTCAGGTCTGGCGATTCTTTTAAATTCTCTTGCATATAAGCATTCCCTAATACTTCAACGGGATGTGTATGTTCATGATTAATTGTAAATGTGTCATGGAATTGTTTATTAATTAATTGATTTTCTATACTCATGATTGTTCCCTCTCTTTGCAATTTAGGATAGAACCATTATCCTATCTGCTTCTATCCTGTTATTCTAACAAAATAATCACTGCAAATAATTTCATTTAGCTATCATTTTTGATACATAAATGTTGAAGAATGTAATATTTTTAACTTACATTTATATTATTCGTTGCATTGTTACCTTTTTTGCACGTTGAATAGGAATTAGTTTTTGATAGGATTATATTTTTTAGAGTATGCCGAGTTTATACTATACATACCTCTCATCAATTTCTTTAAAATGAAACCTTTTTTATCCTGAAACGTCTATAATCTTAGTGAAAGGAGCGTCATACGATGAAGAAAAAATCGAGGGTTTTATCTATTATAACAACTATTACCCTATTATTCTCATTACAAACCACTGTTTTTGCTTCAACAGGGTCAGCCGATTCTGAGGAAAGTATTAATGAGAAATATGGATTACCAATTGTTGCCTATGGTGAGGCTTTAAGTTCAAGCCAGAAAGAGGAAACCAAAAAGCTATTAGGTGTAAAAGAAAACAGTAAAGTAGAAGAAATTATTATTACTGCTGATGATATTGTTCATTATATTAAAGGTGATCCCCGCTCTAATATGTATTCCTCCGCGAAGATTACGCGCACAGATACAGGTAAGGGTGTAATCATCAACCAAATGACACCTGAAAACATTACTGAAGTAACTGATGAAATGTATGCCAATGCCTTACTTACAGCTGGTATAGAAGAAGCCATAGTTGATATCGCTTCTCCGGTAAAAGTCAGTGGTCACTCAGCTTTAGTTGGAATATACAAAGCCTATGACCAAGGTGAAGGCGAGAAGTTAGATGAGGAAAGAACAGAAGTAGCTAACGAAGAACTAAGTATTGCGACAAATTTAGCAAAAAAAGAAGGTATGGACCAAGAGAAGGTAACCGAACTGCTCACTGAAATCAAAAAAGAAATAGCTGAGCAAAACCCTGCAACAAAGGAAGATATCCAACAAATTGTTGATGAACAAATGCAAAAGCTAGAAATACAGCTTAGCGAAGAAGACCGCAAGCTCCTCTATGACCTTTTTGAAAAAATGCGAGAACTTAATATTAACTTTGATAATGTCAAATCCCAATTAGAGGATTTGGCCAATAGTGTACAGGAAAAAATTTCAGAAGCAGTTGGTGATAAAGGTTTTCTTCAAGCTGTATCTGACTTCTTTAAGAATTTAATCGATTCTATAAAAGGAATTTTCTCCTAATAAATTTGAACCAACTCCAATTACGGAGTTGGTTCTTCTCTTTTTGAAAGATTTCAGTAGGACACACAAGACCAATTTTGCGAAACTCACTTACTTTTTTATTTCTAAAGTAGTAAATGCATGATAGCAAACTATCAATATATAAGTGAAGAGACACCATGCGGGTAATCACAATAGATAGCTGGTGAAATCGAGGGTGCACGGGCTTCTTTGGGTATTCAGCATAGTTAGCTGAGCACAAATCGAAATTGCTCGGCCTTCTTGGGAGTTTTCAGCTTACTTAGCTGGACAAACCGAGATTGCTTGGGTTTCTTTAGAGTTTTCAGCTTACTTAGCTGGGCAAAACTCATGTGTTTGGCTATCACTTGAATTTCTGGCAGCAAACCTCTATAACTTTGTTAATCACCCAAGGGGACCAAACGATTGACATATAGCCTTTCTTCATTGACAATCACCAAACGATGCTATTTCTAACTAAAAATCTGCCATCAAATTCAATCGGAACGCCTTTTCCGTCTTTTTCAGCATGAATATGTAGATGTGGTTCTGATGTATTACCTGAATTGCCAACTAAACCGATTGGCTCGCCTACTTCTACCCTGTCACCTGATTGAACACGTACACTACCTTCTTGCATATGTGCTAGTAAAACCTCTACACCTTCACAGGATATAACAACTGAATTACCTGCTGCATTTTTAGGGTCTGCATTGGGAGGGACTAAATCTGCTAAATCATTCTCCGCTTGGACAACCTCTCCAGTACACGGACTTGTTAGCTCATCACCGAATATTTCGTATTTATCCAACTCATTGGGATAAATTCCAGTTGCTCGACTACCTAGCGCATTTAATTTCACGATATCTACCGCATAGGCTTGACTCTCATGAGCATGATGATAATTGATTTGGACATGACTGCCACCTTGCCCAACATAATAAACCCCATCATGCAGCGGGAAATCTAACTGTACTGCCTTCATATTCGTTGAGAAACCACTAAATGTCGATACATTATAATAACCAAAAACAAGAATAAGAAGCCCGTAAATGACCATTGATATTTTTTGCGATAAATTGAATTCTGTCTTAAACGTTAGTTTGTTCACTTTCTTCCAAGATAAAAATACAGCAGCAATGAAAAAGACCAAAATAAGAAATCGTAAGTAGTAACTAAACAAATCCCACGGAGAGGAAAAGAACAGCCAAAGGATGAGTAAACTTGTCATCGTAGCCTGTAAAAGCCAGTCTAGCTTACTATGAACCTTTCCTTTCCATAATGAAAAAGAAAAAACAACAGGTAAAACAAACTGAATAAACAATAAAAAGAGGATATCAAAGGTCATCGAATGTCTCCTTTTCTCGTAAAGTTATCTAAGATACGTCTGACGACTATTAAATGTTCCCTTTTTTTTATGAAAATGACTTTTACCCTGTAGAGCGACTGAATAAAGTACCTTCATTGCTCAGATATATTTTGTAATAACCTCTCCACTCTGTCCAAACTAATAAATAAAACAAGCATTGATCCTATGCCCCAAAAGTGCCAATATCTTGTATTATGGAAGAGTAGAACTGCTCCAACGAAAAACATTAGTAAGGAAAAAACGATACTAAGTAAGACTTTCTTATCTTTCAAAATAGTCGTTTTTAAAGAAACTCTCCTTTTTCTTACTACAATAATAGCCAAGAAACACATCCCTAAAGCAATAATATGCATAATTCCATTTCCGTTTCTACCTAATTGATCAACTGTTAAAGATAACAAAAAGCTTCCAACTACAATCATGCTCACACTTAAAATGACGCGCATTTCACCCCTCACTCCCTCTACTTAAACATCGGATCCACTCATATTCAATAGCAGGTAGCCCTTCTTCGTTATCACTACTATAGGCTATCTTTTTAAATCCTTTGCCTTCGTAAAACTGCTGTGCTTTTTTGTTTACTTCGAAAGTATATAACTTTAAACGCCCGCATGAACGAGCTTTCGCATGCTCTAATAATGCCCCACCAATCCCCAATCCTTGATGAGCTAAATGTACATATAGTTGATTAATCTCGCCTTCATTATAAGCAATCATGCCAATTGGCGTTTCATTTAGCACCGCTAAATCTACTTGAAATTGTTTTGTTAACATATGATTGAGAAAATAGATATGCTCTGTCATACTATGTATTTCCTTTTGACCAATAGCAGCTTCTTTACTCTCCCTCCAAAAGCTAACTGTCGAGAGGGCATACTTCTTTTCATAAGCAATGATTCGCCAGCCTTTCACCATATAACTCTCCCCTTCATTG
This sequence comes from Cytobacillus sp. FSL R5-0569, assembly GCF_038007265.1. NCBI lineage: Bacteria > Bacillati > Bacillota > Bacilli > Caryophanales > Bacillaceae > Cytobacillus > Cytobacillus sp. FSL R5-0569. The sequence continues at coordinate 1,008,176 of NZ_JBBOWW010000001.1, read as the reverse complement.
TCCAACCTTATATATATTCATGACAAAAAGTTGATCCCCTCCTTATTTATATAGAGAAAAACTTTTTAAGCGCGCTTTTTTTGTATATAATAGATAGAATCAACAGGCACTTTATTTATAGGCTTATTCAGATTAAAATAAGGTAAAGAACAAGGTAGAAAGGCTGATATCGGATTGGAACAATCAAACTTTATTCGTACAATTATTAAAGAAGATTTAGAAAATGGAAAGCGCGACACTGTTGTAACCCGTTTCCCACCTGAACCAAATGGCTATCTTCATATTGGACATGCCAAATCCATCATTATTAACTTTGGTTTAGCAGACGATTTTAACGGGCAAACAAACTTACGCTTTGACGATACAAACCCACTAAAAGAAGACCAAGAATATGTCGATGCCATTAAAGAAGATGTAAAATGGCTCGGGTATGATTGGGAAGAGCTACATTATGCATCCAATTACTTTGATGAAATGTATAACCGTGCAGTGCTTTTAATTAAAAAAGGCAAAGCATATGTCGATGATTTAAACCAAGATGAAATTCGTGAGTACCGTGGGACTTTAACTGAGCCTGGTAAAGAAAGTCCTTATCGTAACCGTTCAATTGAAGAAAACCTAGACCTATTCGAAAAAATGAAAAACGGGGAATATGAAAACGGTCAAAAAGTTTTGCGTGCAAAGATAGATATGTCATCACCAAACTTAAATTTACGCGACCCTGTCATTTACCGTATCTCTCATGCGACTCATCACAATACGGGTGATACATGGTGTATTTATCCTATGTACGCTTTTGCCCATCCGCTTGAAGATGCAATCGAAGGTGTAACGCACTCATTATGCACGACAGAATTCGAAGATCAACGTCCTCTTTATAATTGGGTTGTAGCGGAATGTGAAATGGAAAACCAACCACAACAGATTGAATTCGGACGCTTAAATATTACAAATACAGTAATGAGTAAGCGAAAACTAAAGCAATTAGTAGATGAAGGAATTGTTGATGGCTGGGATGACCCAAGAATGCCAACGATATCGGGTCTGCGTCGCAAAGGGTATACTGCTAGTGCCATTCGTGAATTTGTTCAAGAAACTGGTGTCTCTAAAGGTAGTGGTGCAGTGGATGAAATGATGCTTGAGCACTATGTGCGCGAAGATTTAAAACTCAGTGCCCCACGAACAATGGGAATCTTGAAACCTTTAAAAGTTGTAATCACCAATTACCCTGAAGGCGAATCCGAGTGGTTAGAAGCGGAAAACAATCCTGAAAACGAGGAAATGGGCACAAGACAAATTCCATTCTCTCGTGAAATATATATAGAACAAGAGGACTTTATGGAAAATCCTCCAAAAAAATATTTCCGTCTTTTCCCTGGAAATGAAGTGCGCTTAAAGCATGCTTATTTCATCAAATGTAATGATGTGATTAAAGATGAAGATGGTAATGTTGTTGAATTACACTGCACTTATGATGTTGAAACGAAAAGTGGTACAGGTTTTACAGGTCGTAAAGTCAAAGGTACATTACACTGGGTTGATGCAAAAAGTGCCATCCCTGCTGAATTCCGTCTATATGAACCTTTAGTATTAGACGAGCAAATGAAAGAAGAAGCATCAGAAGACAAAGATTTCTTAGACTATATTAATCCAAATTCACTTGAAGTGGTGCAAGGATTTATTGAACCAAACTTGAAAGATGTTCAACCACAAGATAAATTCCAGTTTTTCCGTCACGGTTACTTCAATGTCGATTCTAAATATAGTACACCTGAAAAACCAGTCTTCAACCGAATTGTATCGTTAAAAAGCTCTTTTAAGCTAAATAAGTAAGATATCTTACGCGAATGATTTGAGATTGATGAACATTCGGGTGTGTATTATAAACTGTGTAAGTAAAAGAATGTGTGGCTTTTACTGCACAGTTTATTATTTTTGGTAAAATAAAAGTTAGGAGATTTATTTTACTAATAGGAAGCATAATCAAGAGTCGTTGATTTAGTGAACTTATCTTAGAAAGGTATCAACCAGAATAAGGTGGAAAGTATGTAAAATACTTAAATAATTTATTATCGTATGTTTGATTTCTAGGCTATGATGAAGAATCAAAAGATACTCTTGGTTTATGGTATAATGAACAGAAAATAACCAGAAATGGATTCAAATTTGATGAAATCAAATCTAGAGGTGTAGAAGGTATACTTTTTTATTGATGGATGGTGACAGTAGATTAAAGAATAGTACTTTTGCATTTTACTGATATTATTGCTGAAAAATGTAATCTATTTGATTCCTAACCATTTTAAAATATGTACTAAGTAAAGAATTTCTCCCTAACCTTAAGTCAAGCGATATTGCGTTTTAAACCTTCAAACCAGTGATTTTCCTATACCAGAGTATAGATCTATGGGTTCAGACTTTAACAAGTGGACCACTTATTTTATTATGGAGCCATTTGTAAATTAATTCCACAACAAATACCGTAAAGAGTATCCACTCACTCTCTTCGAAAGTTGACGAAAAAGGGAGCATTTCAAAATGACAATGCCCTTTTTAAACTCAACTATAAACTCATTAAATAATTAAGAAAATAAAAATGGAATCGGATTACAAAGCTATTCTAAATTAGATAAATAAAGGTATTCATTTCTTTCATTATATTGAATGGTTCCTTAACGATTTTTATTGAATCAGTAGGACACCCCTCAATGGCATCTTCAACATCTACTAATAAAGTTTTCTGGAATTTCTACCATTCCTAAATTATCATCTAGTGAAACGAAGCAATCCCCTCATCATCATAGTCATATATTTCAGGTGCTGTTGCTCCGCATGCCCCACATGCAATACAAGTTTCTTTATCAATTAATATATAACTCGCCACTTGAATTATCTCCCTCTTTTAATAATTACTTAAGATCTTAACGTGTAATTTCAAGCATATAAATAAACATTTTTACTAAGTTATCCACTATACTAATAGTGAAAACCATCACTCTAAATGCTACAACTAGATATCAATCCCTTCCGTGTTAACAACATTTTTATTTCGAAAATTATTCACTATAGTCAAAATAAATACACCTACTACTATTAATAAAAGGACGAGTGAAATAGGTCTTTCAACGAAAATCATATAACTTCCTTGTGAAAGTGATAATGATCTTCTTAAACTCGATTCGATAATTGGCGCTAAAACAAAGGCTAGTATAAAATAAGTAACCGAAAAATTCAGTGTTTTTAAAATATACGCTAATACTCCTAACACTAAAGCAACCCAGAGATCAAAATAAACCCCATACGAAGTATAGACTCCCACTAAAGAAAACATGATTATAGATGGTATGAGATATGAGTCTTTTATGACTAATACCTTGGCAAACATTCCTGTCATAAATTTACCCATGATGTACATCCCGATGGTTGTAAAAAGAAAACCAATAAAAATTGCATTAATCAAATCAGCATTTTTTTCTAAAACGTGAGGTCCCGGTTGGATGCCATGAATAATAAAAGCACCAGCAATAATGGCTATAGATGCAGAACCAGGTATCCCTAAGGTCAAAAGAGGGAGAAGGGAACCACCAACAACTGCATTATTTGCTGATTCGGGAGCGACAATACCCTCAGCACTACCATTCCCAAATTCTTCTGGCTTCTTGGAAGTTTTCTTTGCCAAAAGATAAGCAAACCAACTAGATGCATTAGCACCAAGTCCTGGAATAATACCAACAATTGCTCCAATAATTGATCCAGTCGTAGTAGCTTTTCTTACCTTCCAATACTCTTTAATACTTATTTTTATTTTTAAATCCTTGGCAACTATCTTTCTATTTTTATTAATATCATTTTTTAACATTTGAAAAATCTCGGTAAAAGCAAACAAACCCACAACTACAGCTATTAAATTTATGCCACCCATCAACTCAATAAATCCACCAGTAAATCGGGCTTGCCCTGTGAATAAATCAAGTCCAATAGTCGCTGTCATAAAGCCTAATATAATTGAGATAAACCCTCTTATTTTATCCTTAACTCCTAATGAAGCTACAGCGACTAACCCTAATAAACCTATTAGAAAATACTCAGGATCCCCTAATTTTAAAGCAACATTAGCTATCGGCTTAGATAAGAAAATTAGTACTAGCCCGCCAAATAAACCTCCTATTGTTGATGCAGTCAAAGAATACGCAAGAGCCTTGCCAGGGGATTTTTTTTGAGCATAAGGTTGTCCATCTAATTTTGTAGCTGCTGCCATTGCAGTACCAGGAATCCCTAATAATATAGCAGATATTGAACCTCCATATTCAGATCCTTGATAACAAGCTAGCAATAATAATATAGAATGGAGCGGACTAAGAGCATAAGATAACGGTAACAGTAATGATATTGCTAACATTAACCCTAAGCCGGGCAATGCACCTAAAAACATCCCTACAAATAAGCCTATTGAAATAACCAAGACACTAACAATAATACTCATGAAATCTAAACTAAGTAATTCCAAGTGAATCACCTCCCATTAAAAAGTTATTTTCATCATCTGGTCAAATATGATATAGACAAATAAAACTAACAGTACAGAAATAAATAAATTTTTTATTATTAATTTTTTCTTTTCTTTCAAAGACCTTTGATAGTACGTAAACATAAGAAAAAGAAATAAAAAAGTCACTATATAAAAGTAACCAACCACTTGCCAAAAAAAGATATACAGACAGATGAACAAAATTAATGTAGTAACTTTCTTTAAAGAAGCAAACTTTATTTGTTTATTCTCTTTTTTTCTAGCAACTTGAAATATGTTTATCAAACACAATACTATCAAAACACCTGATAATATATTGGGTAAATAGTCAGCACCTAAGTCCGTCTCTGTAAGTGGTGGAGCAAGACTACTAGAAGATATGTAATAAATCACACCTAAAGCAATCAGAGCGATTAAAGCCATATAATTCAAAGTTTTTTCGTTCATACTCTTTCCCCTTTTTAATTATCTGAAAGACTTCTTATTTTAAAGAATTATTCCCCTAAGCCCGTTTCTTTTATTATTTCACCAAATTTTTCATAATCACTTTCAGCTACTTGTTTAAATTCATCCGCATCTGCATATTTGGCATTCATCCCTTGCTTTTTTAACATATCTATGGTTTTTTCCTCTGCTAACCCCTTTCTAAATGCATTAGATATAATATCTTGAATTTCCAGTGGCAAATCTTTTGGCCCAAATACTCCTAGCCAGGTTTCTGTCTCAAAATCAATTCCCTTTTCTTGGAGAACTACCGAATTAGGGAAAATAGTAGATGGAGATGTAGCAAATATAACTCTTAAATCCCCTGATTCTGTATAAGCTGTCACTTCTGAGTCCTGTACTACCGCGCCTTCAATTTGCCCCCCTAAAAGCGCGGTTAAAGCTGGAGTAGAACCTTCAAACGGAATTTGAGTAGTTTGCACTTCCGCACTTTTACTAATTGACTCCATTGCTAAATGACTAATTCCACCTGTTCCTTGCGTTCCATATCTAAATTCCCCTGGGTTTTCCTCAACGAACGCCAACCAATCTTCATATGTTTTAAATTCCGAGTCAGCTTTAACTGCTAGCACTAAGGGTGTTGAAGTTAAACGAGATATCAGTGTAAAATCCTCTAGACCATAATTTGTTTGCCCAAAATGGGGTAGTATCGAAACAGGACTTAATCCTGTAATTCCAATTCTATATCCATCATTCTTAGATCTTAAAACCTCTGAAACTCCTAGTATTCCAGCAGCTCCAGCTTTATTCTCAATCACCATTATTTGATCGTTAGGTAAATGTTTGTTAGCCTCCTCTGTAACGATACGAGCTAATGTATCTGTAACCCCACCGGGAGCATATGATACTACTAATTTAATTTGTTTTACTGGGTAATCCTTTTTAGCGGATTCACTAATCTGACATCCAGACAAAAGCAAACTAAATATAATAAATATTAAAATAATTTTTCTCGAAATATATTCCATGATAACCCTCCTTCTATAAAACTATAAAATCTATTAAACAAATTTAGTCCTATTAATTCATTAGATACTCCCTCCCATATTTAGATTATGTTAGCGTTTTCAAAATATAATGAAATACAGCAGCTGTACCTTTACATTATCCCTCACTTTCGAATATAGACTAACATAGTTATGTATCGAATAAAATATATCTGTAACTATATACGGTACAATTTATATAAAAATTTTATTTTTTCGTTTTATTCTAAATTTATTAATGTATTAGCATTAATGCTATAATTAACTAATATTAAGAAAAAGGAGAGAAAATCATTATTAAAACTGAAAATAGTTATTTACTTAGCTCTGTTAAAAACGCATTAAAAGTACTAAATGCTTTTACTATAGAACAACCTGAATGGGGAATTAGGGACTTAGCTAAACATTTAAATATTTCACATAGTTCCATTAAAAGAATTATGTATACATTAGGTAGTGAAGGATTTGTAAATCAAGATTCTATAACCAAAAGATACAGATTAGGGGCTCGTATTTTAGGCTTTAATAAAATTATTACAGACAGTTTAGAAATTCATCAAGAAGCTCTACCTATTCTGAACGAATTAGTCAAAAAAACAAATGAAACAGCTCATATATCTGTATTGGAGGGAAATGGAATTGTATACCTTCATAAAGTTGAGCCAATAAAATCAATCCGTGTTTTCACAGAAATCGGAAAGGCTGCACCTTGTTATTGTATAGCAGGTGGTAAAGCGATTTTGGCACATCAAACAGGAGATCAAATAGAGAGCGTAATTGCGGAAGGGCTAAAACCTTATACAAATAAAACAATTACTGATCCTGAAGAGTTTAGGAATCATTTGAAAGAAATAAAAAGTAAAGGGTTTGCAATAAGCCATGGGGAATATTTAAAAGAAGGTGAGATACTATCAATAGCTTCACCAATATTTGATTACACTGGAAGAGCTTTTGCAAGCGTTTCCTTAGTTGGAATTGCAGAAAAAATAACCCAATCTATGTTAGATTACAATATTTCTCAAGTGAAAAAAGCAGCAAAAATCATATCTAAAAACTTAGGTTATTACCAATAAAGATGAATAATTAATGAAATAAAGCACCATATAAACTGGTGCCTTATTTCATTTAAATTTACTGTTCAGTTAATTAATTTGATTCATTTCATGAAGAATAACTGTAGTCGCCTAATCCCTTTGCAAATTCTATCTGAATTTGATTAAATTCATCTGGTTTTTCCCATTGTGGCCAATGTCCCGCATCTTTTACTATTTGAAGTTTACTATTTGGAATAAGTTGTTGTAAATATTCTGCATCCTCTATTGTAGCTGTAGGGTCATGATCAGACATGAGTATAATGGTTGGCGCTGTAATTTGATTTGTCCATACTGAATTCCACATGTAATGTTTTCTGGTTTCCCACTCTTGCAAAACAACGATATTTTTCACAGCTTCCTTAAACTCCGGTTGCGTATAAATTTTATAGCGGGACTCCACTAATTCCTGTGTAACAAAATTAGTATCATAAAATAAAAACTCTAATCTACTGCGTACAGTCTGATTATCTGCATATAAAACTGCCTTTAAAGTAGACTCCTTTAATTTTTTCATAACTTCTCTATTACCCTTTATATTACCGGGTGTATTTAATAATAACGTTCTTACATGCTCCGGATAGCGTGCCGCAAACCACGCTGATAACCAACCACCTAAAGACTCACCAGACAAGTGTACTTTTTCCAAGGAAAGAGTACGAATAACTGACAGTAAATGATCTGAGTACTCATTTAGCGTATATGGATGATTAGGTTTTCCTGTATAACCATGCCCTAACATATCTATCACAATAACACGAAAATGTTCACTTAGACTTTTGATATTTCTTGCATACGCCTCAATATGCCCTCCGATGCCATGCAATAATATCAATGTCTCACCCATCCCTGCTTCTACTACACGGGTATTCACTCCATTTGCATCAATAAAATATTGTTTAAACTCAATCCCCGAAAGTTCATTCCATATACTCACATCATATTTACCCATTTTATATCCACTCTCCCCTTTTCTAATTCTTACTAAATTGAACTATTGCCATCCCTGTTACCCATTCTGGAATAGGCTCATAATAGACCGTTTGTGCTTTAAAGTTTTTTAGTATCCCAAGTAGTACTAGCCAATTATGAATTTCTTGGCCTCCATTCCCACCACTTTTCTCAATGGATTCATAACTCCAATTCTTCAGGGTATCATGATTGCCAGCTATAATAGCTTCTAAAAACTCCCTATCCCAACTTTCATTAACTGGACCTTCAGTAATTTTTGTTACCCTCTCTTCCTTATTTTTTTTATATTCTTCAGGATTCTCTATAACTGAATGTCCATGAACCAATATATTGATCATATTTTGATCTTCTGGTTTTTTACTATCTACTTTAGGAGTAGGAACCCAATGAGATAATCCCCCTGAAGCAATGATTGCTACCTTTTTCGTACCATCTTCCCATGATTCAATAGCATTTTGTATAATTTCACCTACTTGGAAACATCGTTCCATCGTGGGTAATGGTGGTGCAGATGTATTTACTGCGATTGGAACAATAGGTATATCTAAATCCGAATTTAATAAATAAATGGCTTGGGTATGTCCATGATCAACCTTCATAGACATCGTAAATGCAAAATCCACCCCTTGAGATAATCCTTTTGTTAATATATGATTAGCCAATTCCTTTTCTACAGGGATTTTATATTTAGGAATTTTCCAATCCCCCCACCCTTCACATTCACCAATTCCAATGGTGAATGATGGCATATGATTGTAAAAATAACTATTAAAATGGTCATCTGAGATTAAAACAATAACATCTGGTGACTCACTTTTTATCCATTTTTGCATTTCTTCAGCTTTATCTAAAAACATTTGACCTTTTACTCCACCAGCTTCTTTATTAGTCATAATAAACGGACTGTGTGACATCGCAATGCCAGATATAATTTGCGCCAAACTAATCAACCTCCTATATAAATGTATTTCATAATCTATTTATCTCCTCAACTAGTTGCTTTTTACTGAAGTTTTCCCCTATGAAAACTGCTACATTATTCTCTTTCTTTCTACTAGAAATCCTCATCATTTCTAGTTCACCATGTGCATACTGAAATAACATTGGCCCCTTTTTATCTTTAAATTGAATTATCCCTTTGGCTCTATAAATCTCTTTAGAAAGATTATTAAACAGGCTTTTGAACTGTTCGACTGTTAAGAAATAATCAAAATAGTGAGTATAAACATGGACATGTGTATGGAGATTTTCATGATGATACCCATTATTAATTGCTTTCGGTTTCAAACCGTTACTTTCTAATATGGTGTAATCTATTTGGCAGTGTGAAGTCTCTTTCACCAAAGCATGTGGATTATGCTTTCGTATAATTCCTTTTAAAAAATGAATATCCTCGAAACTCACCTTATCACTTTTATTCAAAAGGATTAAACCACCGCTTTTGATTTGTTCTATAATTAAAGAAAGTGTATAATTTGACTCACTTCTTCTAAATAAATCAATTACGTAGGCAGCATCGATAACAGTAGTAATCAACTGCAAATCTATTTTCACCCTTAAAGCCACTTCTGATAATAAACTAATAACTTCCTGTGGATTTGCAACACCTGTTAACTCAATAAAAATACTATCTATATGGTAATTTTGTTGTAAATCAATAATCGTATCTCCCAAATCGTTTCCAACTGTACAACAAATACACCCACCTAATATTTCTTTTTTCGGAATATCATCATCTATATATTCCCCATCAATATTGACCATGCCTATTTCATTAATAATGACCGCCATTTTTTTATTTTGAGTCTGAAAATATTTCAAAACATTAACCAAAAAAGTAGTCTTCCCACTTCCCAAAAATCCAGCAAAAAGATAGATTGGTATAGTGTTTGAACCACTCTCTTTATTTTTTTTTGTGTACATCAAATAGAAAAACTCACTTTAACTTCGCCTAAATTTGCGAAGCTCGCCTTGAAGTTGTCTCCTTTGTTTGCCTCAATGGCAGCTGAAAGTGCGCCGGATAATATCACTTCACCTGCTTCTAGTGCAACTCCATACTCATGTAATGTATTAGCAAGCCACGCAACACTTGTTACAGGATTTCCTAGTGATGCAGAACCCACTCCTTTATTCATGATTACTTCATTTTTATATAATGTAACCTCCTCATTAATTAAATCAATTTCAGAAATATCAAATTTTCTATCACCTAAAATATATAGACCTGATGAAGCGTTATCCGCTATGGTATCTTGTATAGTAATCTTCCAATCATTACGACTATCCACTATTTCAAGAGCAGGTAAAATATAATCCGTCGCTTCAATTACGTCTTTATTAGTAATATTAGGCCCTTTTATTTCATTTTTTAATATAAAAGCTATCTCTGCCTCTACTTTAGGCTTTATAACTTTTTCCCACTGAATAGTCCCCAGATTAGGCACTGTCATTCCATCCATTAAATGTCCATAATCAGGTTGGTTAACTCCTAATAACTCCTGCATTGCTTTAGAAGTTAAACCTATCTTCTTTCCAACAACTTTTTCCCCTTCTTTAACCTTCTGTTCAATTGTCTTTAATTGAATTTTATATGCATCATGTATTTTGATACCTGAATGCATGGTAGTTATGGGGGGAACTCCTATACCATTTCTTTCTGCCCGCAGTAAAGAATCTGAAAAACGCTTTATCTCAACGTCATTATATACACTCAAAAACAATCACCTCGATAAATAAAAAATATTCAAAAAGTTACAGATGCATGGATGGGTGGGATATCCGTCTTTATTTCACCTGAGAACACTTTCATTGCATAATCTGTTTTTTCTAACGGAAAAACATGTGTAGATAATAATTCAAGTGGAAGAACATTAGATTCTATTAATTCAATCGCTGGTATTACCGTTCTAAAATCTCTACCATATACCCCTTTTATCGTGAGTTCTTTCCTAAAAATAGTATCACTCATAAAGTCTGGAACAGGTTTATTCTTTGCTCCAGCTAAAACAATTGTGCCTCCTATTCGAGCCAACTCTAGCGATAAGGAAACTGCCATTGTAGCTCCAGTAGTTATATCCATAACCACGTCCGCCATTTCCCCGGATGTAATGTTAGAGACAGCCTCAATTGGATCTTCTTCTTCAACATTAATTATATGATGAGCTCCGAGTTCTTTCGCAACCTCAAATCGTTTACTATCTTGATTCATCCCTGTGACTATAATGCAACCTGCACCAAGTTGTTTGGCAGCAATGACACATCCTAATCCATGCTGGCCTGGACCCTGAATGACTATTGTTCCACCAAGCTTCAATTTCCCAATATCTTGTACCCATCTAATTCCATTTGATATCGGGATAAACATAGGTGCTACTTCACTTTTCACATGGTTTGCGACTTTATAAACCTGGGTATTGGGATGAAGATACATATATTCACTAAACCCCCCCCATAATGATGGCTTAACTGATATCGGTACTTGTCCATATCTCCCACCATTCTTACATAATTGATAATTTAAAGACTTACATTCTCTACAATATCCACAAGGAAGAGGTTCTTCTATGACAACACGATCCCCCTCTTTTACTCCCCACTTCTTCTGTGCACTCTTTCCTATTTTTGTGATTATACCAACACATTCATGCCCTAAAATCATGGGCTTTGTAATGTTTTTATACAAGAATATATCTGCTCCACATATTCCTACAGATTCGACTTTTAATAATGCATCATCATGGCCAATTTTTGGTAGATTAAATTGTTGAATTTCTGTTATATTTGGTGCAATTGCTACTGCAGCCTCACATGTTTTCTCCAAATATCTCCCCTCCTTGTTAATATGGTAAATAGTTTTCTAAATAAGTTAAATCTAATCGCGTTAGACATTCTACTTGCAAAGGATCAAGATAAACCGTTCTTTCTCTAAGAACATCTGTTATACATAATCTTGGTCCATTTGCGCTGTTCTCGATATATACCTCTACTGTTGCAAATTCATTTTTTATTTTTATCGTTTGGTATTTATTCTCCATACAATCATCCTACATTCGTATTTAAAATAGTCTTTAGATTAACATACGCTTATTGTCAATTAGTCTTCTATTATTGTCTTATGCCAATGTTTTATCATAGCTCTAAAAATCGTATCATCACTTATATTCCCACCAACTTCAAACCCTGAAAGTTCTTTTATTTCCAAGTCATCAGAGTAACTCAATTCCCTCTCATAACCCCTAGATAAATTATTCCATTTGGTGAGTTGAGATTGATATCCTGTGTTGCACGCTTCAAAGGCTGCAATATCGTCTGGAGTACCATGGCCTACTGGACCTAAAAAATCCATATAAGCCTTTAATTGCCTTTCTTTATACATTTCCGTTTGGCCTTTAGGAAAATATGCACGCCCTTCGATTTCAGTTCTATCCACAGTTTGAGGTTGAATCACTCTAATTTGTAAAGCTGGGCCTTCCATGATCAATAAATTCGGATAAATCAACAAATGCATAGAAATCTTTTTTGTCCACTTTGCCATTAATGGGCCAACTTTTTCTTCCCATTCATCATTTCGAAAACTACTGTTAAATAACTCTTCTTTTGCATACCCTGATTTCAAAAAATCTCTATAATGGACTGTTACACCATGCCCTCTTCCAAGATAAAATTGATGATCACTCTTCCTCTCTTTAAATTGCAGAGAGGCATTATCTCTTTTGACACCTCTATTTGCAACAATATCAAAGTAACTTTTATGAACAAATAATGGATGATAATAATCTAAAGCGTTTTCTGTTTGCAATTTCCAGTTACCTATATTACCGTATTTAGTTACACCTTTAGCTACTTCAATCCCATCAGCAAACCGATCAATTACTATATCCAAGTATGGTTTTGCATTTCCTAAGTGCTCTTCTAATGAAGGGACATCATCAGTTAGACTTGCAAAAATAAACCCTCTATAAGACTTTACATGTGCTACTTTTGTTAAATTGTGATTTTTCTTATCAAATTGTGACGGATAAGCACCCTGATCAGCAACACCTACACATTCACCACTATTCCTAAATGACCAACCATGATAAAAGCAACGAAAATTTTTAGAGTTACCTTGATGCTCTCGGCAAACAGTCGCTCCCCGATGCGGACAGCGATTAATTAGCCCATGGATATTACCAGATTTATCTCTAGAAATAATAATAGGTTCCCTACCAATTTTGGTTAAAAAGTAATCGTTTGCATTTTTGATTTGATCCTCATGACCAACGTAAACCCAAGACTTTGAAAAAATCTGCTCCATTTCTCTCTCAAATAAATCTGGGTCTGTATATATATTAGAATTCACCAAAAATTCTTTTCGTTCAGTATCATCGATAAAATATTGATTTTTTAATGCCATTTCTATCACGTCACTATTCATTTAAATTCCCTCCTACTTTAGAATTTTTATATAATCATGAGATGACCACGCTTAATATTGTCGTTATTCACTATCACTTTTTTATATGTTATTAGAAAGGAATCCCCCTTACTTATAAGGTGATGCTCCATATCTCCACCAAAGAATTGTTGGACCCCCTGATTAAAACCTGTGCGAAAATCGTGTAAAAACCATTTGCTACTGACTTTGAATTCGTTTACATTATTTTGTTCAATTCTTATATTAGTGATATATCGCGTACTTCTAGGCAACGGTACCATTACATGAGCATCACCTGAATTAAGCCTCTGAACATATTCATTAATATTTTGTTTATTCCAGTATATTAAAGACAGTTCTTGACTCGGCTCCACCACCAATTGACTTTCAGTCTGCCAACTCGGAATCCAATATTTGCAATTTTCATCGTACATCTCTGCCCAATCTTCATATTGGGCGTTATCTAATTTAGCTGCTTCTAAATAAATAAAACTTTCTACTTTCTGAAACAAGAATTTACCCTCCTTCTAGCAGTATACATATTTGAATTTTTGAACTATTAAAACCAATTTAACACAATACCGTCACACATATAATACCATTGTACCTATATACGATACACGGAAACGGTTTTTTTACAATTTTCTATTCATTTTAAATTATTAAAAGTCAAAAACTAATTTTATAAAGGAGTGGTATTTCATTATCAAGTGATACAACAAATAACCACTTGTCCTAATCGACATCGAAATACAAATTGTAAGGAATGAATAAAGTATTACTTTATTGATAATCTTTACCTTAGTCATCCTACTTTCCAAAACACAATCGAGATAAAAAAATAGTGCATGTTAGGTTAAGTGAGATTTTTAAGAAAGACACTACTGATATATGTGCACCTTAAAACGACGGAACACAAGACATATAGTCATGTAAGCTAAACAAGGATTTGTGAATAAGTACCCTTTCTCTGTGATACCTGCAGAATAAAAATACTTTTTTGGAATAATCACTAGGTTATTGAGAAACTTCGGTAGAATGGGATGTTTTATTGCGGATATTTTTGATTGGGAATTATCGTGGGACAAAAATAATTGTATCTTCTTCCATTTTATTATTAGATTAAATTAGAAATCGTAAAATGGCATAGGAATTATACAATGTTGCGTTTATGCTAAAGATCCAGCTTTTAGTCCAACTCAAAGGTAAGAACAAAATACCTGGCGTAAGATAAAATTACTAATTTTTTGTCATTATTAATCGCTGTATTTTAATTGTAAACCCCTCCCCTTCTTAGTTGTATAATTAATTTTTTAGCAACTGATTTTTCCCCATCAGCTGTATAGGAGAGGTTTACTGACTAGTGATTCCTAATTTACAAATAATGCTCAAAATAACCATTGACTTTGTTTCTATATTTTTTGTATATGTGTTACTTTAAACCCTTCTTCATATTTAAGACCGTATCCTAAGGCTCTATCCATACTAATGTGAGCAGACCAGATCAAAGATGCCATCAATAATATAGGTTCCTTTATTACAAAATAAATTCCTAAAATCAATAGGGGGAAAATAAATGTATGGCCTATATTATAGAGAATCGCCCCTACTTTTTTGTTGAGGAGATAGCCAAACATAAAGACGTCTGGTAAAAACAAAAAAATAACAAAGGCAAGTATTGAGAATTCCCAAGTAATATAGGCTACTACTGTTAATAATAGTAAAAGAATATATTCCCATTTAACAATAATGCGATTACTCATTTTCCACACCACCTATTTTCATCTGTTCATATACATGGTGAATGACTTGATCTAAGTTTCTTTGGTTCTCTTTAAAGTTTCCTTCCTTTATCATGAAACGAATCTCTTTTAAAGCTTCCAAAGCAACTGTCAAAAAGTGAAGTTTCTCTTCAACACTATCAACCTTTACACCTATTAACTGCTCCGATTTTATTTTACAATCCTCTGACGGCTGAGTCCGATCTAATATAAACAGTTCACTGATTTCTTGTAAAGAGAATCCTAATTGTTTTAACACAATGATATATTTGAGTTCTCTTTCATTTTTGTCTGTATATAATCGATACCCATTTTCAGATCTTTCTGGAGTAATTAAACCGATTTTTTCATAGTAACGGATTGTCTCACTAGAAATATCATATTGAGAAGCGATTTGTTTAATATACATTTCCTTCCTCCTTTTCTTCTTATTTTGAAGATAACATTGGAGCTTACTACAAGGTCAATATATTTTTGAATTTTTCCAATCTTTATCTTGCATCACAGCGATACAATCATTTCTAAAAAATGTGATACGACATACACTTAATAAGATAAAGAGTTGAAAGGTGATGACCATGTACCCTTATTCATATAATGAAGTGCGAAACAAAGAACGAAGATTACATGTGAATGGTTTAGGAAGACTTTCCGTCCAACCTGATATAGCCACTATTCATATCGGTGTCATATCGGAAAATGAAAAAATACAGATAGCTGAAAAGGAAAATACACAAGCCACAGAATCTTTCCTTTCTGCTTTAAAACAAGCCGGTATCAATGAAAAGCAAATACAAACGACTCACTTTAATGTACATCCCATCTACCATCAACAAGATGATTCTTCGCAGATTTCAGGCTATCAAGTGACAAATGAAGTCCGCGTTACCGTCAGTCAACTTAATCAAATAGGTACAATTATTGCTTTAGCAATGGAACACGGAGCCAATCAAATAAATAGTCTTGAATTTGGATTAACGGAGAAACAGAAGTGGTATTATAAGGCATTAAATGAGGCATTAGTGGATGCGATAAGTAAAGCCCAATCTATAGCTAATGTTTTAAATGTAACAGTAGATCTTACCCCGATAAAGATTACCGAAGACAGCAGACAAATACAGCCCTTCACACAGAAAATTGCTCTTCAATCTATTGCTTCTCCGCCCATTGAACCTGGTGAAATCATCGTGGAAGCCATAATAATTGCCGTTTTTCGTTATTCATAACATGCATCTTAA
Source organism: Cytobacillus sp. FSL R5-0569 (assembly GCF_038007265.1). Classification (NCBI taxonomy): domain Bacteria; kingdom Bacillati; phylum Bacillota; class Bacilli; order Caryophanales; family Bacillaceae; genus Cytobacillus; species Cytobacillus sp. FSL R5-0569. The sequence goes on along the minus strand of NZ_JBBOWW010000001.1, from coordinate 991,660 downwards.
TCATTCATGGTGTATGATGGTCGTATAGAAATGGAGGCCATTACATGTTTTATCGACTGACAAAAGAACAGCAACAACAAATGATTGAAGAAATCCAACAGTTTTTTCTTCAGGAAAAAGACGAGGATCTTTCCGAATTCGCTGCTGAACGTGTGTTAGATTTTTTTAAAGAATCACTCGCCCCTCACTTTTACAATGCAGCTATCCAAGAGACTCAATCCATGCTAAAAGAACAGTTTGCTAGTATTGAAGATGAAGTATTAACCTTAGAACGCCCCATTCGACGTTAATAAAAAAAAGTGGCCAATTCAGCCACTTTTTTGTCTATTCCATTTATTGATAGTTGGATACAAATTCATCACAGAAATCGGTCATAACCACCTCAACGCCTTGGTTGAGTAGTGATTGAGCATCGGACCATCGATTAATTGTATAAGTACGTAATGGGATTTTGTTTTCTATTGCCTGTATACCATGTATGGATTGCACAAATTCTTTTTGACAATGAATAGCATCGGCTCCAATATTCTGAGCTACCTTAATTGCATTAGCATGTATACCTAGAATTAAATACCCTGTATTTATTTCATTATCTAATGTTCGTATTCTCTTCACACTCTCAGGGTTAAAAGATGAAAGAATGATTCGATCTCTTAAACCATATTGCTCAATTAAAGTTAACACCTTCTCCTCCATACCATCGTAACGAAAGACATCATTTTTCAATTCTACATTTATAACCAATTCATTATTCTCCTCTTTCGCCCATTGAAAAACCTCTTCTAATCGTGGGATTCTCGCATGGTTAAATTCGGTGTTAAACCAGCTCCCTGCATCAAATTGCACAATATCTTTATATTTAAAATCCCTGATAAACCCTGTCCCATCTGTTGTCCGATTGATTTTCTCATCATGAATGATGACAAGTTCACCATCTTTAGATAATTGGACATCTAATTCGATTCCGTGAACACCAGCTTTTCTTGCAGCTTCAAAAGCAAGCATTGTATTCTCCGGAAAGCGACCACTTAATCCACGGTGGGCAAATATCATTGCTCAACCATCCTCTCCCTTTTCTACAATTGTATAAAAATTATTTAAACACAGTATGAATCGTTTGTAAAAAATTCCTTTTTATTGATGTTAAAGATTAATCGAATGTAAGCAGGGTATACTCTCATATAAAGACATGTAAAGGAGATAAAATCTTATGAGAGAGTATGATTCTGAGCAACATTATATGCCTATCACCTCAACAACGAGCGGTATGATTGTTAATTCTGCAGAAGGTGTTGATTATATAAACATTCAAATCGTTAATGTTTGTTTTGTTAAAACAGCAGAGGATGCATGGGTCCTTGTTGATGCTGGTATGCCAAAATCAGCCCAAAAAATTATTGAAGCTGCAGAAGAATTATATGGAAAGGGTGCGAAACCTGTTGCGATCATATTAACACATGGACATTTTGATCACGTAGGTGCGATTCATGAGCTATTAGAAGTATGGAATGTCCCTGTTTATGCTCATTCGATGGAATTACCTTATTTAACTGGTCGGAAAGATTATCCAGAACCTGATAATACAGTTGATGGTGGATTATTAGCTAAGTTTTCGAATTTATTCCCTAATGAAGGTATTAATATTTCTCAACATATAAAACCTTTACCAAGAGACGGTCATATTGACGAAATGCCCGGTTGGCAGTGGATTCATACTCCTGGACATACAGAAGGTCATATCTCGCTTTACCGCAAAAGCGATGGTGTCTTAATTGCTGGAGATGCCTTTTGTACCGTTAAACAAGAGTCCCTTTTTAAAGTGATGACACAGGAGCAAGAAATTAGTGGTCCCCCAAGGTATTTAACCACTGATTGGCAACTAGCAAGAGAATCTGTCAGAAAACTCTCTGACCTTAATCCTCATATCGCCATCACAGGACATGGTATTCCTATGGCTGAACAAACTCTCCAACAAAGCCTTATTACTCTTGTAAGGGAGTTTGATGACATCGCAATGCCTGAAACTGGTAGATATATAAAAGACGACGAATAATAGTAATATTCAATATCTTTTATTTCGGTATCCTGAAGATTTTGCTATTATTAAGGGTAGACTTGAAAAATTTCTACCGATGGAGGATACCTTATGTCTAAAAGAAAAATGATTATCACACAAAACTTAAGCGAGGAACTTAAAACAGCCATTACAGAAATCACTCCTGATTGGGAGCACATCATAGGGAAGGATAACGAGGTTTGGGAGAGTCATATGAAGGATGCAGAAGTGATTGTTGCTTGGAAACATCGTATGCATGATACCTATGCGAATAATGCTAACCTTCGTTGGATTCAAACATGGAGTGCTGGTGTGAATTATTTGCCACTCGAAGACTTTGACAAGAAAAACATCCTTCTAACAAGTGCAAACGGGGTACATGCTTATCCAATTTCGGAGACGATTTTTGCATTGATGTTAGGTTTAACAAGAAGTATCGACCGTTATGTTAAACAACAACAAGAAAAAGTATGGGATGGAACTGGTAACAAACTCGAAATGCATGGAAAGACCATCGGTATAATTGGTGTTGGAATGATTGGACAAGAAACTGCTCGAATTGCCAAAGCGTTTAATATGCACGTCATTGGTGTTAGACATTCAGGCAAACCTGTCGATTACGTAGATGAAATGTATACTTCACTGGAACTTGACGACATCCTACCTAAATGTGATTATATTGTCGTCACCCTGCCTTTAACGAAGGATACATACCATATGTTCAGTAAAGAACAGTTCAAACGCATGAAACAAACAGCTTTTTTTATTAATATTGGACGCGGTGAAATTGTTGATGAAAACGCACTTTATCATGCTCTTTCAGAAGGAGAAATTAAAGGTGCTGGTATTGATGTTTTTGAAAAAGAGCCGCTCCCTGAAGATAGTCCATTATGGGGATTAAATAACTTAATCATCACCCCACATACATCTGGATCAACCGAACATTACAACGAAAGAGTCATTAAAAACATCTTCATTCCTAACCTAAAAAAATATTTGAATGGCGATGCTCTTGATACGAATGTAGTGGATTACAAAAAAGGATATTAAAAAACAAAGTCCGAACGATTATTTAAACGCTGCTAAAGCTTCGAATAATCGTTCGGATTTTTCACCCCTTTTAAGAGGAAATTCATTTACAAACCTATTTGTTTGCCACGTTTTTTTCTTTTATTGGCTTCATCTTCTCTGTTCTTCTTTTTCTTAATAATGATTCAATCGCACCTGATCCAAGGAGTACACCAGGAATGATAAAGACAAGACCAACCCAATGATAAACCGTGATTTGCTCCCCTAAAAATAATGCCGACCCGACAAGAGCAAAGAATGTATTTAAGTTTAAAAAGATGGCGGCTTCAGCAGGACCAATTTTACTAATCGCATAATTGTAGCCCATTTGTCCAATAGCCGTTGCTAAAATGGCAGATGCTAAGAATAAAATCCATAAAGAACTTGGAGCATCTAATAAATTTGTAAATGCCAAAGGCTCTGAAATCAAACCTATGATGGCGAGAATTATGCCCCCAAAAACCAGCATATATCCAGTGAGTAGTCTACTATCAATAGTTTTCGCTGCCTTACTGATAAGAATAAAGCTGAACGCTTGGGATAAAATCGATAAGAAAATATAAATATCTCCAAAAGAAAAACCAGATAACCCTCCATTACCGATTACAACGATAAAAGAAACACCAATAATGCCAAAGATAAAACCTATAATCTGCATACGTGAAGGCATGGTTTTAATGATAATGGCGGAGAGAATAGCCGTCAAGACTGGCCCCGAACCTAAAATTAATCCTCCGTTAGCACCAGTTGTTTCCATTAACCCATGTGCTAGGAAAAAATGATGAGCCGTAATATTAAAGAGACCACCATATATAATATATTGAAATTCCTTCCGATTTGGTCTTCTAACTTTCCCTATAACTCCGAGCATAAGAAAAACAAAAAATCCCGCAACTAGAATCCTGATAGCAGTAATCGTAATCGGTGGGAAAGATGAGACAAGGATTTTAATAGCGGAAACATTAAATCCCCATATCATCATTAATATTGTCATAAATAAAAATAGACCGAGCTTGTTCATTCCCATCCTTCTTTCCGTCTCTGTAATGAAGTAAATTTTAACATATATTTTCTTCATATGGATAGAAAGTAAGCAATTGATAAGCAAGAAAAGGTGGAAGCATCCGCCCCCACCTTTACAGAACTGAACCTTACCTATTTTAAATCCTCTTCAAGAAACATTTGTGGCTCTACCTTTTTCTCTTGTTGCTTTCTAGGTTTGATCATCCGATCAATTTGCGCTTGTTGATATACCGCCGTTCCAACAATACTAGCTACATCCTTTAGTTTTTCCTTACTAATTTTATCAATCGTATCATCTGGTGTATGGTACCAAGGTTCTGAAGGGCTGTGAATAAATAAAGCTGCTGGAATACCTACTTCGGCAAATGGCACATGATCACTGCTGCCGCCACTTCTAATCGGTGTCGCTTCTCCATTTAACCTCGAGCTAGTCTCTTGAGCTAACTCGGTAACAAGGTTTGGCTCCCCATCAATTGTGGCCAAAACTAAATTACCTGCATCTCTACTCCCGACCATGTCTAAGTTAAAATTCGCCACAATTCTATTACGCTCATCTTCAGGTAAACTATTTACATAATGTGTAGAACCAAGTAATCCTACTTCTTCAGCACCAAATGTAATAAAACGAATTTCTGTATCAGTTGGGAATAACTTAAGTACCCTTGCCAATTCAAGAGTCATCGCTGTTCCTGAAGCATCATCATTGGCCCCTGGTGCACCAGCTACAGAATCATGGTGAGCACCGATCACAATAATATCATTCGTATCTCTTAATTTTGAGGTTGGTTTTTTCGTCGCTATGACATTATGAGATGTTTTTTCTCCTGTACTTGCCCCTTCTATATTGATAGTCGCTTCTGTAACCTCTCCGGCTTCTATACTAGCAAGCAACGCATCTCCCTCTGCTTTTGACAAAGAAATCGCAGGAACAAATTGATCATTATGTGCTCCCAAAGTTCCATTTAAAGAGCCCTCACTATTATTATAAATAATTACACCCGCTGCCCCTGCCTCTCCTGCATTCAACACTTTCTCACTGAAGCTTAACTCTCCGCGTTTGATTAAAACAATTTTTCCTGTAACATCGCCTAATTCCTCTGGTTTACCTAGACCGCCATAGACGATGTCCCCATTCACATTCCCACTAATAGAATACGTAAAGTAGTCAGGGTTTAGTTGTTCATTATATCCATCGACTTGTAGTTCAATCGTATGTGGGGGTGTATACCCAACATAGGTAAACGGTTGAATATCTGCACGATAACCGTAATTCCTAAACTCTCTTTTGATAAATTCGACAGCCTCATCTTCCTCAACTGTTCCCGCAACTCTCGGCTCTTTTGCAAGATGAGCAATATTGCGATAGATTTTGTGCTCATTTACTAACTTTGTAATTAAATAGTCATAGAAGTGATGTGAATGACTCTGTGTATCAGCAGCTTCAACAGGTTTAACAACATAGCCATGAACACCTAATGCACCAAATACGAGAGTAGTAGCCAAACTAAATTTTAAGATAGATTTCTTCATTTTTTTCCTCCTATTAATCGATTTTCTAAAAGTTTAGACTATTAATTCCGAGTTAATAAGTGTAGTATTCACTATCTTTCAATAGGGAAAAAATGCTAGTTTCTCATATACGAACCTTTTAACTACAAATGATAGATGACAAATGATGGATAGAAGAGGAGGGTTACTCTCAGGTAAATATAAATAAAAAGGAGTGATAATGAGAAGGTAATTTAATAGAGAGCTTATATTTAAACAATTTCACAGATCCTTACATTCCATAAAATTTCAAATCAAAAAGTTTTCCAATACATTAAGAATGCAAAATCAGCCTTCAATTCTAAGTAAATAGGCATGTTCTCCAACAATCAATTTCAAATCAAAAAAGCTGACTATTACAGTCAGCCTTCTTAAACAACTACTATTTATTTCAATACATCATGGTCAACATAACGCTCACCATTTATCTCACTAATTACATTAATAGCTACCTTCGCGCCATCACCAGCAGTAATAATTGTATGTACACTTACACCTGCTGTCGTACCTGCAGCCCAGATGCCAGGAATATTGGTTTGACCTGATGCATCTACATCAATAATGGTTTTTACTCTTGGCTCTGTTCCCGGTTTCGTTTGTACACCTGCTTTTTCGGCTAAATCAGCCAAGAACCCTGTTGCTAAAATGACATGTTTCGCTTCATAACTACCTTCAGAAGTAGTAACAACGAAACCTTCTTCTTTTTTCTCAATAGATTCTACTGTTGCATCTACTAATTCTGCCCCAAATTTCTCTGCCTGTTTTTTCCCTGTGCTAACCAAATCCGGACCTGATACCTCTAATACACCATAATGGTTTTCAACCCAAGCCCTTTTTGTTACACCTTTGTCATTATCAATAACAATCACTTTCTTCCCCGCTTTAGCAGCAAATAAAGCTGCACTCGCACCAGAAGGCCCTGCTCCAACGATTAGAATATCATACATGTTCCATTCCTCCTCAAGAAATACTCTCTCTTTTCTAGAATAGACAAAATAATTAGAAATGTAAAACATTCTATCCTTTTAGAGGTCAAAGCTGCTTTTGTAAAATCACCATATGAATGAGTTGTTTACCACCCTCATAAATAGGGCGGTCATAATGTTTCACAAAGAAATCATCAATCTGATGAGAAATATGAAATCCACACGCCTGGTAAAAAGGGATCGTAAGGGGACTATCTCCCGTTCCTACTTGAAGCTTGCGGGCTCTCCCTTTATAGAAATCTTCCACAAGCTGAATCATCTTTTTGCCATATCCTTTTCGTTTTAAATGTGGGGCAACAGCCAGATTCTTTATTTCATATATATCTTCATTCTCCTTTGTTACAACACAAACGCCGATTAACTTTTGTTTTTCCTCGAAAATATAAAGGTCTCCCCGCTCTAAATACTGATCAATCATATTCTCTTGTTCATCTGCAAGCAGTAGCAGATCTATATATCTTTTCTTATCTTCATTAACGAGCTTTAACTTCATCATGTCACATCCTTACGTATTAATCTTCATCCTTTATATCCCGATCTTCTGGAATTGGTTCCTTCGATAACTCTTCCACCAATTTTTTATATTTTTCTAATTGTTGAAAATGGGTTTTAAATTGATCTTTATAAATGAGTACTGCTCCCTCGCTATCATGAATGACACGAATTTTACCTTGGAGGATCAACTCTTCTACATAACTGACTGATACCGATAAATATTGAGCTGTCTCTTCTATTGTTAAATACATGATTACTTCATCTCCTCCAACTAGTTTCTACTATTATAACTTATTTCTTTAACGCTTATTTCTCCTACTATCATACTTAATTATTAAAATACTCAATCTTTAATGGCAAAATTTTTCATAATCGATTACTATAAAGTATAGTGATTATTTGTTTTACAGAACAGGAGCATAGATATGAAAACAAAATTCTTAATCTTCTTTTTTTTAGGAAGTATCATTTGGGTCATTTCAACAAACCTACTCATTAGGGAATTTCATACATCATCCAACTTAATCTCCATGATACATATAAAAGAAATTTTATATATCTCCTTTACAACTTGTCTCTTCTACTATTTTATAAAAAGAATTGAAGAACTAAATACATCCAAAGAAGATAAAGAGAGATTATCCACACTTATTAATGCAATGGTCGATTTCGTAAATTTTAAAGACGAAAAAGGGAGATGGATCGAAGCAAATAAAGTCGCCCTTGAACTATTTAATCTTGAAGAAGACCAATATCGAGGAAAAACAGATATTGAACTCGGCGATCAAGCAAGAAGTTTTTACAAAAACTCCTTCGCTCATTGTATGATTTCAGATGAGGAAACATGGGATAGTGGAAAAATTGCGAGAATCGAGGAAAATATATTACAACCCGATGGAACAAAGAAGATATTCGACACAATTAAAGTTCCTCTTTTTCATGAAGACCGAAGTAGAAAAGGGCTTGTAATTATCGGTAGAGATATTTCCGAAAAAAAGAGATTGGATGAATTATTACAAGAAAGTCAACAGCAATATAAATCGCTGTTTTTGTACAGCCAAGATATGATCGTCATGATGGATTTATCCGGACGGATTACTCAAGCAAACCCCCAATTTAAGGAGATAACCGGTTATCAGCCAGAAGAAGTACTCCAACAACCCATCACCCACCTATTTCCTAAAGACTTACATGATGAATTATTTAAAAGTCTTGAACACATACGACAAACGAATCAACATATACAATGTGAGATGGCGATGAACCATAAAAATGGTCCTCAAATCATCTTAGAATGTACAGCTGTGCCTATGATTATCAATAATAAACAAGCTGGTATTATTTGTTATGGGAAAGACGTCACAAAGCTACGATTAGCTGAAGAACAATTAAGAAAAACGGAAAAATTATCTGTAGTTGGTGAACTATCAGCGAGTGTGGCTCATGAAATAAGAAACCCACTCACTTCGTTAAAAGGATTTGTACAAGTATTAACGACAGAAGACAGTAAACATGAATTTTATTATCGCATTATGGAAGAAGAATTGGATCGCATCAATCATATTGTTAGCGAACTATTACTACTAGCCAAACCACAAGAGATTAAATTCATTCAAGCAGATATCTATGAATTACTCCATAATGTCATTTCACTATTAAAAACGGAAGCATCACTCCATAATATCCAAATTCAATTAAAGTCATATTTACGTACGCAAATTTCTATACTGTGTGAACCTAATCAACTTAAACAATTATTTATCAATTTAATAAAAAATGCTATTGAAGCCTCAACTGACGGAGACGGTGAAATCATGATTTCATTAGAAAAGGAAGAGGATACTGCTATCATAAAAATATCTGATAATGGCGATGGCATGTCTCCAGAATTATTAACAAAACTCGGCGAACCTTTTTATTCATCCAAAGAAAAAGGTACTGGTCTTGGTTTAACAGTCAGCAATAAAATAGTTCAAAGCCACAATGGTTCCATTCATTTCTCAAGTATTTTACATGAGGGAACAACAGTAACTGTCAAGCTACCGATACAAATCGCTTCGCGTGTACCAGTTGGATAATGAAACAGCCAAAATGCCGGTTTACAGAAGAACATCGGTATTTTGGCTTGGCTATTCTTTAGTCTTTTAACATAAGTATTGATACTTTCTAGACATGCTCTTTCAGTTCAATTATTCTTCCATCTAAAAAGGCACGGATAAATACTAAATTAGCATTTATCCGTGCCTAATGAATTATTTATCTTTTACTTCTAATAGTTTTAGCCTCAAGTCGTTTTCCATATGGGCTAGATCACTTTCGGCTTGTTTTCTTTTATGTCGACCTTCTTCTTGGATGCGCAATGTTTCTTCAATCGTTTCGACTAGGTTTTGCTGGGTTTTCTTTAATGTTTCTATATCTACTAAACCGCGTTCGTTCTCTCTCGCTGTTTCTATAGTGTTCATTTTTAGCATTTCTGCATTCTTCAATAGTAAGTCATTCGTTGCCTTTGAGACATGCTTTTGCGCTTCTACTGCATGGCGTTGGCGAATCAAAGTTAAAGCAATAGAGACTTGATTCTTCCATAATGGAATAGCAGTCATAATGGATGATTGTATCTTTTCTACTAGCGCTTGATTTGTATTTTGGATCAGTCTAATTTGTGGCGCACTTTGGATGGTGATTTCTCGACTTAACTTTAAATCGTATAAACGTTTATCCAATCTTTCAGCAAATTGGACTAAGTCATTCACTTCCTGTACTTTCATTTGATCCTGTGATGATTCAGCTTTCTTTTTTAGATCCGGAATCGATTGTTCTCTCATTTCCTCAAGCTTTAGTTCCCCTGCAGCGATATAAATATTTAAGGCATGGAAATATTCTTTATTGCTTTCATACAGCTTATCTAGCATAACAATGTCTGAGAGAAGCAGGTTTTTACTTCGCTCTAACTTCACACTGATGCGATCAATTTGTGCGCCTACCTTTTGATATTGCGACAATACTTCATGGACAGAACCTGAAAGCTTGCCAAATATTTTTGAGAAAAAGCCTTGTTTTTCATGCTTTAAATCATCCGGGTTCACTTCATTAAATTTTTGCATAAGTTCGCCCAAAATTGAGCCTACTTCGCCGACATCTTTTCTTTGCACATGGTCAAGCATCGCATGTGAAAAATTGAGTAACTTTGATTGAGCAGGCGTACCATATGAAATCATAGCTTGATGATTACTTGGGTCGATTTGTTCAGCTAATTGGTAAGCTTTTTGCCTGTTTTCCTCTGGAATGACATCAATCAATTTTACACGACTAGATGAGTCCTCACTTTTAACCTTTGTGACTGTCTCGTCGTCATTACCAAAAGGGTCCGCTAAAAGATCATCCAATATATCTGCACCAAGGGTAGGTTGATTTGACGTATTTTTTTCTTTTGTCATTTTAATCGCCTACTTTCATCATTCGTTTTCTCATCTTTTAATTTCTTAATGTTATGTTTGGCTACATCTATTTCATAATGAAGATCATCAATATCATTCGCTAGCACTGAACGTAAATCCTTATCTACATGAACCATTAGCTCTTGCAAAGTTTTTCTGGTCTCTGTTAATGATTGCTCAAGTTCCCAATCTTTCTTTGGTTGTGAGGAAAGAAAAACATATTTTTCAGCGAGTTCTACCGCTGAATCCAAATGCGAATAGAAGAATGATTCAGCTTGATAAAAGCGTCTCGGCTCCTTTTGCACAAGCTGGTAAATCCTTTTTGTCACTTTAATAAAATCTTTACGTTGACGACCAGATGGCCAATGGCGAATTGCCATTAAAGCACGATGTAAACGACTCATCTTGATTCGGGCATCATCTAAATTATCTTGGATAAAACGAAACTCTTTCCGCTTGAGTCCCTTACTTTTCATCCAACGATGGACAATAATTATTCCACTCAACCAATACGTAAATACACCCACACCAGCACTAATTAGTCCACTCATCCAAAAACCGTAATTCATAAAAAAGTAGCTAATTAACCATGTCAACACAGACACAGGTACAGTGATAAGTATCCGTAGAAAAAACACATAGAACGGGTTCAAAATTATCGACTCCTGACTTTACCGCTTATACTATTTACGTAATTCGTCTTATTTAAGTTTCAAAATAAGTGAACTTATTTTTACTTACCCTTACAGTATAAGAATACAACATTTGAAGGAGTTTTTTCCATGGACTAAGATTGTAATTCCAACTAAGCCTTAAGTCTTAAAGCAAATATTTACAAAAAAACTCGCTTAAATAGCGAGAAAGGCTGAAATAATGATCAAATATAAAAAAATGCATTTTCAAAATATTAATGCATTCATTTATGTATCATTCTTAAAACGATGAATCCTTTTATGAATAGCCTAGTTCAACGGTTACTATTGTACCGCCACCTGGTTTACTATCAATCTTCATCGTTCCATTATGCTCTTGGATAATTTTATTGCTAACAGTTAGTCCTAAACCGATTCCTTTATCCTTAGTAGTATAAAAAGGGGTACCTAAATAATGCAAACGATCTGAGCTTATACCTATACCCTCGTCTTTAAAATTTATTCTTACTCTTTTATTTCTTAATACTTCTATAGCTATAATTACTTCTCCACCATTTGGCATTGACTCTATAGAGTTTTTTAAGAAATTAATAAATACTTGCTTTAATTGATTTTGATTACAAAGTAATTCAATTTGTTGATCTGGCTTTAAGAATCGAATTTGAACATTACACATCATGGCTTGTGGGTGAAGAAATTTGAATGTAGCTTCTAAAATCTCATAAAGGTCAAAATAATCATAATCAACTACTTGCGGCTTAGCTAAAGACATAAATTCGTTGACAATTCCGTCAATACGCTCTAGTTCATGAGAAATAATTGATAAATACTCTTTCTGTTTATCTTTCTCCTCCATATAATGTAATAGTTTTGAGAAACCCTTTAACGATGTCAGTGGATTTCTGATCTCATGTGCCACACTGGCTGCTAGTTGACCAATAATGGATAGGCGATCTAAATTTCTTAGAGCATCATCATTTTTCACACGATCAGTGACGTCCCTACCGACACAAACATACAATTGAATTTCATTAAATTCATTAAAAATCGGAGAAATATTAGACTCAATATATATGATATTCCCACTACTCGTTTTCATGCGTGATTGAAGAATTTGGGATTCTCCGGTATCATTAATTTTTTTATACAATAACTCACTGTACTCTCTTTCTTCTTTATTCATATGATCCATTACACCTTTCCCCAGATAGGTGCCTTTTTCCACCCCTAATAATTCCTCAAAGGACGGGGATACATAAATTACCTTCTTATCTAGTCCGTACAGTAAAATTAAATCTGACGTGTGCTCTGTAATTAATCGACTGATCCCTAAATTATTTGAGACAATATCCTCTATACATTCAGAATCCGCCAATTCTTTAATAAATGTAATCCCACCAGCAATTTGCTCTAACGAATCATAAATGGGATAATGCGATAATTCCAAATTAATAAGATGGCCATCTTTATGAATACCCTTTGCTTCCGCTTTATCTTGAAAGGGCTTTAATATATTGTACTTCTTCAACCGCAAATGAGTATATAAATTCGTACCAAGTGCATCTTGTTCACGGTAGCCCAATAAGTCCGTATACGATGGATTAATTTTATTTATCCGATGATTTATGCTTGTCAAAACGATAGCTGCAGATGTATGGTTCATTAATAAGTGAGTAACCTCAATTGGGTAAACCACCTTTAGGCTACTATGATTTTGAAAAAGCGCATCATTCTTTGACATAGAAACCTCCAAACTTCCTCTAACCCAGTTTATTCTACAATTTTATTTCTTTTCAGTGGTCTTAAACTGAATGACTATCAATATGTTGAATGTTTTCATATAACATTTGATTTGTGGTTGGTTGTGCTAGCTTGTGCTTTTTATACAATGCTATTACCGTTCCCGCAAAAAGCTCCACTTCACTTTTCCTTCCAGCCTCGACATCTTGTGCCATAGACGGCTTACCCTCTGCATTTAATTGATTGAGAACATTTAGCCAATACGATAAGTCATCTTCTGTTAAAGTGACCCCTTCATACTGTGCTATACGGATCACTTCTCGCATTGCTGCAATCATCGTTTCTCTCGGCTCTCCCTCTACTTGAATTGTTCCATAATTCCCCCGATAGACTGCAACTGTCTGATTCACACCCACATTCAACATGAATTTGCCCCACTGTCTCTTTATCATATTAGTATCTACTTCATACGGAATACCTGTGCGATCGAAAAATTCAGCTACTTCCTTTGTCATTTTTGATGTCTCACCAGCCTCCTGATCGCCAAAACAAATCATCCCCATATGATGATAGCTTAGTATATTGTTTACTTTAACAGCATCCATCCCTTGGGCTACGCTATATAAAACTTTGTCTTCTCCAAATACACTACCTAATATGCGTTCACTTGAAATCCCGTTTAATAAAGAAAGAATGATTGTATGCTCATTGACAATTGGCTTAGCTAATTCAATGGCAGCATCCAACCCATCTGCTTTAACTGAAAAGATGAGTAAATCAACTGGTTTTTTTATACTTTCTGGTGTTCTATAATCAAAATCGCAAAACTGTTGGTTTGCATAAATTCCTTTCTCTTTATATTTTTTCACTCTTGCCTCATCAGCAACAAATGTAAGTGCACCTTTTGGTAATGAAAGGTTCATTTGGCTACCGAAAAGAACGCCCAACGCACCCAATCCAATAAAAGAAACTGATTGAATCCCCATTCATCTAACCCTTTCATACTTTTATTGAAAATTTTATCACAAAATTCTAAAAAAATAAGGGGCTAGAGAAAGTTAGTTTAATAATTTTATATGAATAAGGATTTCTTACCTATTTATTGCTCTATATTTTCGTCTTAAGACTATTTAACTCTCTCGGCATAAATAATATATCTCTCAGGTGCATCTCCCACAAAACTAAAAGGGTAACAAGTAGTAACAATTAATTCTTCTTCTGTTTGTTGCAATGTAATGACACTTGTATCTTCTTTATCGACAATTTTTGTTTTAGTAATTTTATAATCAAATTCTCCATATGGTACTTTTATAGTGAAAATATCATTTAATTTTAACTTGCCCATCCCTCTAAAGACAGTGTCCCTATGACCTGAAAGTACAATTTGACCTCCTTCATCGGGATATAAACTCCCTAAATAATGGCCAACTCCTTTAGCCAGATCATCTGCATCAACTCCCTCAATAATGGGTAATTCTGCATCAAGCTTCGGTATCAAAAGTATCCCTGCTGCTTCTCCTTTTTTCGGCAAATAAGCTTCTGCCTTTTTCGCCCCTTCAGCTACCTTTGCCTTGGCCACTTGTAATGACTGGGATTCCTTCACATTACCAGCAACAATTGTCCAAACACTAAATCCGATAAATAATAAACCAATAAACATCATACTAAGACCGACTTTTTTCAAGCTCGTCTACACTCCATTCAAAAACGAATTAATCTACTAAATCTTAATTCCAGTATATAGTAAATCGCTAGTAATCTGGTAGCAATATTTTATTTTTTCCACCCGCTGTAAATAATAATAATTACGATTTATATTTAAAAAACTGCATACCAAAATATAGTCAACAAGTGCACAAAAAGACACTACACTTTCTGGAACATTGAATAGGATGGATTAAATATCCTTACTTATGAAGCTGGTAATCAGGTGGTTCGGTATTCGTTCAAACGAGTGGATGGAGATCAAGCCGCACCAAAGTTTGTGCAATTTAGTGACCATCGTATTTATCCAACACCAAGCGCTCATTTTCATATGTATCTAGGTAATGACATCAGAAAACTCTCCTAGAAGAACAAATGGGCCAACTTATGATCCATCAGATTTGGGTGGAGAAGAAATTGTTCACGATCGTACATTAAGACCTAAATGATATATAAAAGCTAGGTTTGTAAGAGAAAAGAAAACAGGTTTACTCACTATGAAACTAAAATAGAACACGAAAAATTTTTCGTGTTCTATTTTAGTTTAACTATTTATAATGTCTTTGTATGATGAATGGCTTGTGCCAATGAAGAATAGATTTTAATATTACGGAAATTAATACCTAATTGAACAGCTGTTTGCGCAATTTCTGGTCGAATACCTGAAAGACTGGCGACGGTACCAATTAATTTCAAGCCATCTATAACCTGAAAAATTTGAGCAGCCACCATTGTATCTATGATTGCTACGCCAGATAAATCAATTACAAGCTCTTCAATTTGCATATCGTTACATTGTTCGAGTGTCTTATCAAAAATGACTTGAGCACGATGAGTATCAATATCTCCAACTAGAGGGAGAATAGCTACATCCTGTTTAATTTTTATTACTGGTGTACTAAGTTCAATAATCATCTCTTGCTGTGCTTTTAACATACGATTAGATTCTTCGATATTTCTTCTACTAAATTCACTCATAATTTTTCTAAATGATTGCGAAATCAATCGATTAAGCGTGTTAACCTCTTTATGTGATAACACTGTCGTTGATTCTTCAATATAATTTTGAACTACATCGAAATATTGTTCTTGCACACTAAGAAATTCACTAATGATTTCATCTAAGGGCGTGCTTAAATGGGCAGGGTCCTTTGCAATAGAAGTAACCCATTCATCAAATGCTTCTGTTGGTGCCTCAGATTCTGTGTTAAATAACTCTGCAAAGATTTCATGGAATGCATGATTTTGTTTCTTTAATATAGTAATTTGAGAATCGTCTGTTGTGCTATAGACACCATCTTTACTCTTATCTAATTCCGCATACCAATTCTCTGTTAAATCCCAAGTTTTCTCCTTAAAGTACTCGTAAAATGATTTCATCCGCATTTTCTCCTAATCATCAACATTGTCAGTATCACTTTCCCCAAAATATGATACCAGAATTCTTATACCCAATCACCTAAAACTATAAACCTATTTTTATAAATTTTTTTAAATTAAACTGTTTTTACATGGAACGCCTTTTTCAACCAATCTTTTCCTTCTACTAATCTACTAACCATCATCGCGCACACCGTATTACCTGTTGAGTTCAGAAGTGTGGCTGGCGCATCAATAATTGTACTGATCACAGCTATAATCGGCAGTACTTCAGGCGGAAATCCAAATACACTCAAGATGAGCATTTCACCAATTAATCCCCCACTAGGTATCGCTCCCATAACCGCACCTACTAAAAAGGCGACTGCAATGATACTTAATATTGTTGGCAGATCTGTCATACTTTGCCCAAACAAGCTAAATATAAAAACAATCTTAATCACGCCACCAAAAACCGAGCCATCTTTATGGGTGTTTGCTCCTAATGGGATAACTGTTTCAGCTATATCTTTAGGTACGCCCATTTTCTTCGTCGCGTCAAGATTAACTGGAATACTTGCCGCGCTTGAACATGTTGCAATTGCAGTCACTGAGGGTGAAATCGCATTTTTCCAAAATACACTGATTCCCTCTTTCCCACCAGCAATAAAGGCATACAATGTGAAAAAGCCAAAATAATAGACAAGTGTTATACCTAGATATAAAACAAAAGCACGAACATACCCACCTAAAATCTGCGGTCCTAATTCACCAATGATCGTTGCAAAATAACACCCTAGACCAATCGGCGCATAATACATAACAATCTTTACAATTTTCATCATAATATCTGTGCCTGATTGTAAGAAGGTAGCCATTGGTCTGCCTTTCTCACCTACTAGTGCGGTAGCCAAGCCAAATAAGATTGCGAAAACAATAAGCTGTAACATATTGCTCTTAGAGAATAAAAGATGAAAATCATTAACAGTCACCGTCTCAACTAGTTTTGCAAGTAACGAAATATTCTCAGGTTCCTCTTCTGCCACTTCCGCCTCATCCATCATAGCAATAATACTTGAAGTATCCGTATCTTTTAATGGATCGAATAGAGAGGTACCTGCGAATCCTAATACAGCAGAAACGACTGCTGTTAAAAAGAAAACGAGGAATGTACTTCCCATAATTTTACCTAAACGTTTCATCCCACTAATATTCGCAATAGCCGATGCTATACTAAAAAAGACGAGTGGAACAATAATCATAAACATTAAATTTAAAAATAAATCTCCAAAAGGTTTCACAACTGATGTCGCAGGCCCAAACACTACCCCTGCTATACCGCCAATAAGAATAGCAGCTAATAACAAAATAGTCGTACGATAGGTCGAAAATAACTTCTTCATTATAAAAAACTCCTTCCTCTCTTATTTCATGACACAAAAAGAAAACTCACCCATTGGCGAGTTACTAATGGTAGCATTCAAATGTTCTAACTAAATTGATAACCCTTGTATTTTAGCGTATTTTCAACCTTTAAGCTAGCTATTAATGATTGGAAATGAGATTCGCTAACCCTACTTTCGCTTCTCTTATAATGCCTTCATCCTGTTTATCCATCCCATAAAAAAGTAAATAGCACATCACATGCAGCCCTCTGAACATAGCTAACGATTCCGTTTCTTTATCAATTTCACCATAAATAGAAAAAAAGCTTTCCCTCATATATGATGGAACGAACGTATAAGCAACAGCTAAATCAACCGCTCGATGGCCAAGATGCATATCCCCAAAATCAATTACACCTGCAAGTCTTAAATTATTACAAATCAGAAAGTTGCGGAAATAAAAATCCCCATGAACCAATGTATTCCTTGCCGTTACACTCGTATTTATTGCTAGTTGAATAATGGCTAAAAAAGGTTTTCGGGAGTCAATAACTTCATTTGCCTCCATCCATTCTAATCGTTGAATAACTTCTAGTTTTTTTGCATGAACGTCTAGCCTGCCAATTTCATCCCCTATGATTCCAAGAAAATGACTACTTGGTATTTGATGAAGGGCTTTTAAAAATAAGGCAATGTCCTCAACGATAGCGCCACGATCTTTCACGCTTATCTCTCGTTCATTGGTAGAAACACCCTTAATCAACGGATAACCTGTGAATGGGTATGGAAACTTACTACTTGGTTGACCAATATATATAGGTGTAGAAATTTGAATATTACTGTGTAAGTGTTGCTTTAATTGTGGTAACCATCTATTTTCTCTTTCTATTAAGGGTACAGCAATTTTTCTTCGTGGGAATCTAAAAATGACCGATTCATTTACAACGAAGACTTTATTATCCCATCCTTCACCGCTCTCTTTAATAGAGACAGGTTCAAGTATCGGAAACTGTTCCCTAATTATTTGTTGTGCTTCGTCTATAGTAACTTCAACATCGCTATCCCATATCGCAGACAAATTTCAGCCCTCCTCTTTAATAACAGTTTGCTATTTACACCTAAATCCTATATTATCACACTAACTAAAGCTTCCTTATTTATGCTTGTAAAACTTCAATTTTAAACTCCTGAGTAATAGTTCTTTTAGACACGAAAAATTCCCCTTTAACAGTCAGATTTCTTGAAAAATTTGACTACTAAAGGGGAGCATACAATCACACTACACCTGCTTTACTTTTTATTTAAGTTGTTCCGGTACGTCTGTCATAATGACCTCGACACCTGTTTCAACTAATTGTTCCTTTACTGCTCTTTCGTTTACCGTATAGACACGAAGAGGAAATCCTTTTTCTATCGCATCTCTTC
This sequence comes from Cytobacillus sp. FSL R5-0569, assembly GCF_038007265.1. Lineage (NCBI taxonomy): Bacteria > Bacillati > Bacillota > Bacilli > Caryophanales > Bacillaceae > Cytobacillus > Cytobacillus sp. FSL R5-0569. The sequence goes on along the minus strand of NZ_JBBOWW010000001.1, from coordinate 972,784 downwards.
CATAAGTAGAAAGAGCGAAACTTGGTTGACAATGAATGGCATCGGCACCTATATCCCTTGCTACTTTAATAGCATCCTGTTTCACACCAGCAATTAAATAACCAACCGAGATATTCGGATTTATCGCTTTTACTTTCTTTAAACTAGGTGCATTAAATGAAGAAATAATTACTCGGTCTTGTAATTGGTACCGATTAATCAAATCTAAAACTTTTCTTTCCATCCCCTCATAAGCAATGATATCGTTCTTTAATTCTATATTTAATGTAAGGTCATTGCCCTCCTCTAAAAGCCACTCTAATACTAGTTGAAGTGATGGTAAACCCTCGCCGATAAAATTAGAAGAAAACCATCCTCCTGCATCTAAGCCAAGGAGTTCGTCTAAAGTTAAATCTTTAACATAACCCTTGCCATTCGTAGTACGATTAATTTGTTCATCGTGAATAATGACCAGGTGGCCGTCCTTACTCATTTGCACATCTAATTCGATTCCCTCAACTCCAGCATCTAAGGCTGCTTGGAATGCAGTCATTGTATTTTCAGGAAAGGTACCACTCATTCCACGATGAGCATAAATAGAAACTTCCTCCACCCTCTCACTGACTCCCATTTTTTCTGTTCGCTGCCTCTAATGACTGATCTATTTCTGCTGCCGCACGCTCCAATGCTTCTTTCGGTTCAACACCTTGATATAGGCTTTCCATTGCGCTCACAACTTTTTGACGCGCTTCTGGGAAGACAGAAATTAATGCCCCTTGAGTCGCCTCAGATGGAATTGTATTTTTCAACTGATCAACTGTTACTTTTAGCTGTGGATACTTCTCCCACTCTTCTTGTACAAGCGGTAAGTCGTAGGCTGCTGGGTTAATAGAAAAATAACCTGACTTTAAATGCCATTGTGCCTGTACTTCAGGTGTAGTCACATACTTCATGAACTCCCATGCAGCACGCTGTTTTTCCTCATCAATATCTTTCGCCATCCATAAAGAAGCGCCGCCAATAATTACCCCTTGTCTGTCTACTCCATCCGGTACAGGTAAATATCCTGCGCCAACCTCAAACGGTGCATTATCAACTGTAGCTCTAATACCTGCTGATGAATCTAGATACATAGCAATTTTGCCAGATTGGAAAGCAGCCCGGATATCATCCCAATTTTGTCCAGTATTATAGAAGGTACCTTCTTTATGCATCTCACTAATTAATTCAAAGACTTTTAGTCCTTCTTCACCGTTAAATACTGCCTTTTCCGCATTACCAGTGCGTCCGTTATCATTATCAACAAATAATCCACCTTGGACCGCGATTAATTCCTCAATAAACCAGCCGTAATTTAAAATTGAAAAGCCCACCTGGTCATCGTTCGTTAATTTCTTAGCCGCCTCTTTTAATTCACTATACGTCTCAGGCGCTTTCTCTGGATCTAATCCAGCTTCTTTAAAAGCATCTTTATTATAAATAAGTACCGGAGTGGATGAGTTAAATGGCATGGAATATTGCGTGTCATCTACAGCATAATAATTAGTGATATTCTTCTCCCATTGATTCATATCGTATCCTTCATCATCAATAAATTTCTGCACTGGTTGTATTTTCCCTGAATCAATCATATATTTCGTCCCGACTTCAAAAGTTTGCATGATTGCTGGTGCATCTTCTGTTCCAGCTACCGTATTAAACTTCGTAATCGCTTCTTCATATGTCCCTTGAAAAACTGGTGTCACTGTAATCTCATCTTGTTCCGCATTGAAACCATCAGCTACTTCTTGCACAACACGCTCAAGCTCGCCACTCATCGAATGCCAAAATATCACTTCTGTTTTTCCATCTCCACTAGCTTCCTCTGTAGTTGCTGAATCATTTGAACATGCCGTCATGAATATGAGCATACATAAGATACTGACCACCCAAAGCTTCTTCATTCTTTTCATCCTCTCCCCACTTCTACTTTATTGCTCCTCTAGTTAACCCTTCCTGTAAACGTTTTTGACCAACAAAGATTAATAGTAAAGTTGGCAAAATGACGAGCATCACCCCTGCCATTACCACCCCCCATTCAGACGCAATTTCTTGTGTCTGCATCTGCTTTAAGCCAATTTGGACGGTCCTTACCTTTTCATCATTCGTGACAAGCAATGGCCATAAGTACATATTCCAAGCCGTCAAGAAGCAATAGATTCCAAGCGTAATTAAACTTGTTTTCGAAATCGGCAAGACAACCGTTAAGAAGAACTTAAAGCGACTCACCCCCGAAACCTGGGAAGCTTCATATAATTCAATAGGAATCGTCTTAAACTGTTGTCTAAGCAGAAAAGTCCCAAAGGCCATAGCGAAGAAAGGAATCGTTAATCCTGGAAAACTATTTAACCATCCTAATGACTGTATCGTTTGAAAGTTTGGTACCATCGTCGCTTCCCAAGGAATCATCATCGTGGAAATAAAAAGCATAAACAAAAGGTTTTTCCCTTTAAATTTTGTAAAAACAAAAGCGAAGGCCGCTAAACTGCAGAGTAGTAATTGTCCCAACATAATGACTGTGGATACGACCAAGCTGTTAATCAAATACCGCAGTAATGGAACCTTTTCGAAAGCATGAAGGTAATTGGTTAGTGTGAAGTTTTCTGGTATGAGCTTTCCTTGCAGAACTTCTCCCCCTTGCATAAAACTAATCATAAAAGCGTAAACAATGGGGAAAAACATGATAAAACCTGAGAGAATAAGGACTAAATATAATAAGATCTTCTTCCCGATTGTCATTGATAATGCACCTTCCTCTCACCGAGCTTGAACTGGATCACTGTCAAGATGAAGACACATAGAAAGAGAAGAACCGCCTGTGCGCTGGCAGAGCCAATATTATAGTTAATGAAGGCATCTTTATAAATGGAATACACAATCACATTGGTCGAATCGATTGGTCCTCCCTTTGTCAAAATATCGATTTGCCCAAATGACTGAAATGAATTAATCATCGTCACTGTAAGAACAAAGAAAAGTGTTGGTGATAGCATTGGGAGTGTGATTTTTCTAAAGGAATAAGAAGAACTTACCCCAGCAATTCTTGCGCTTTCATATAATTGGGAATCGATATTTTGTAACCCCCCTAGCAAAATGAGGAACGTAAACCCTGTATTCATCCAAATCGTCGCGATTGCGACTGAGAGCAAAGCAGTATTCGGATCTAATAAGAAATGCATATCAGCAAAACCAAAAAAGTTTAGTATTTTGTTTGCTATACCAATCGATGGGTTATAAATAAACATCCATATGACTGATGAGGCAGCTACACTCATGCCCATCGTTGAGGAAAAGATGGTTCTAAAGAAACCAATGCCTTTCAATTTCTGATTAGCTAGTAACGCCAAAGCAAGAGCGAGAATCACGCCAACTGGTACCGTGTATAAAACAAATAAGAAAGTGGCCTTAGCACTTGTTAAAAAACTAGTTGAAGAAAGCAATGTGGTAAAGTTTTCCCAACCCGCAAAAGACAACGGTTTTCCTTGTGTATCAGTATAGAAAAAGCTCAAATATACCGTCCTAACCATCGGATAAAATAGAAAAATAATAAATAAAATAAAAGATGGTAGTACATATAACCAGCCCTCTAAAGATGCAAGGGAAAATCGATTTTTTCTTAGAGATGGCCGCTTTGGGTCAACGTTCATATTAAGTGATGGCATAAAACTAAATCACCTCCACACCTTCAAGAAAAGTATTCTGTTTCGTTTGATCATCAAAAAAAACTAAGTCCTCTATTTTGATAGCAAAAGAAACCTTCTCTCCTAAAGGAATCGCATGCTGACCTTGCCACCTTGCTGTCCACTGCAATTTATCCGTTAACTGAAAATTAATTAGTGTTTCTGTACCAAGCATTTCTACATTCGTAACGGTAGCTTGCAATGTGGCTTCATCCGTATTCGTTGCTCTTACTAGATGCTCAGGTCTAATTCCAATCGTGAATTCACCAGCTAAATTCTGATGAATTTGTGGGAGCCTTGTCTCGCATGGGAGATGGACATTTCCATTTTGAATATATCCATTAACCATATTCATTGGCGGTGCGCCAATAAACGATGCCACAAAAGTATTCGCCGGGTGATTATAAATATCAAGCGGCTTCCCAACTTGTTGCACTTCACCTTGATTTAAAATCATCATGCGATCGGCCATCGTCATCGCCTCTGTTTGATCATGTGTGACATAAATCATCGTAATACCCAATTTTCTTTGTAACTGCCTTATCTCTGAACGCATTTTTGTTCTCAATTTTGCATCAAGATTTGAGAGTGGTTCATCCATTAGACATATAGGATCTTGTGTAACGATTGCTCTAGCGAGTGCTACACGCTGTCTTTGACCACCCGATAATTCTCTTGGTTTCCTTTTCAAATATGGTGTGAGTCCAAGCGTTTCTGCCGCTTCCTGACACCTCTGTGATTGTTCAACTTTCGTCAGTTTTTTCACATGTAGACCAAAGGCAATGTTTTGTTCAACTGTCATATGAGGAAACAGAGCATAATTTTGGAACACCATAGATAATTCTCTCTTACTTGGCTTTAACTTATTTGCATAAGCCCCGCCAATATAAAGCTCACCACTACTTATTTCCTCTAATCCAGCAATCATCCTTAACAACGTACTTTTTCCACAACCAGATGGCCCGACTAACACAAAAAATTCCCCAGGCTCAATCACAATATCAATCCCTTTTAACACTTCTATATCCGCTTGGTAAGACTTTCTCATCTGTTTTAATTCCAAAGCACGCATATTCTCTCACCCCTTTTACCGCCCCCTAAAGAAAGCCATATACCGATGAAGTAAAAACCCTTTACTCGTCGAATATACGGCTTTTTGAAAGAAGGCAAGTCTTTCCACTTGTTATATATTCATGATACTTTTGGAATATGAAGGAAATATTAGATTCTCGTATAATAATGTTAAATACGCTTTAACTTTATGGATGTACGGTAAAAAAGTGGTGAGAACAGATAATATAATCGGTTGTTCACATCGCCGTTACCCCATCCAGCTACCTACTTCCTATTTACTCATCAAATAAAAAAAAGAACATACATAGAGATATGCATGTTCTTATTCCAATATATGATTACTCGATGATAGACCATTCCTTTAGCTCTAATCGACGAGCATGATGGACAATATATGGGTCATTTTCTGCTAATGTCATAGCCTCATCATAACTATCAGCATTGTATACGACTAGCCCGCCAGTTCCATCAGCAAAGGGACCTTTAGCGAAGATTTTCTGTTCTTTCTCCAGTTTGTTTAAATACGCTAGGTGATCTGGACGAATCTCTTTACTTTTTTCAATATCTACCATATGCAGTATTGCCGCAAAATAAGCTATGACGATAACCTCCTATGAATCTATTTACTTTTTTCTAGATTATACACCAACACCAAGAGAAAAAAGAATAACCGCTAGTACAACAGCAACAATTGGAACCACTACAGTCATTAAACCGAATGCAGGATAAGCATCTTTATGCGTTTCCCCAGCAATAGAACGAATGGTTGTCACCGCATATCCTCCATGTGGTAATGAATCAAGCGTACCTGAAGATAAGGATACCGTTCTATGAAGCGCTTCTGCATTCACACCCATATCTAAATAATGAGGTGCTAAGATTGGTAAAGCAATTGTTTGCCCGCCAGATGAGGAACCGGTTAATCCAGCGATAACCATAACAGACAATGCCCCTCCAATTAATGGTGAACCGGGAATACTGGTCATAAAATCTACAGCAGAAGAAAACGCAGGAGTGATTTTTGCTACACCGCCAAAACCAACAACAGCAGCCGTATTTCCAATTGCTATAAGAGCTCCCATTGTTCCTTCGCCAACAGCTTCCCAGAAATTTCTGAAATATTTACGATTAAGTAACCATGTAGCGATAACACCACCTGTTAAGGCAAGAATTAATGCAGATTGCGCTAAAGAATCGTGGAAAACAAATGCAACAATAAGAACAACTAATAAAGGAATAAGGCTTAATAAAGGATGAGGTAATTCACTTCTTATTTCATTGTTATCCGTATCTCTTCCAACAAATTTCTCCCCCTTCCTTACCGCCCTCCGTATCACTTTCATCAATAACCAATAGCCAAATATAAGCATAAATATCGCTGTTATTAAACTAACTTCCCATCCGGCATAAGGGTTTGTCCCTAAATAAGGAATTGGAATCCAGTTTTGTATTTCTGGTGAACCTGCAGATGTCATCGTAAAAGTCGTTGACCCAAAAGCAAGTGCAGCCGGAATAAATCGCCGAGGTAAATCGGCTTCTTTAAACAAACTTACTGCCATCGGGTAAACAGCAAAGGCAACTACGAATAAACTAACACCACCATAGGTTAATACTGCACAAGAAAGGACTACTGCAAGCACAGCATGCTTCATCCCGATTTTAGTTACAATCCAATGGGAAACGCTTTCAGCAGCACCGCTATCTTCCATTACCTTCCCAAATATTGCCCCGGCTAAAAACATCAAGTACCAAGAAGTAATAAAACCGGCAAAACCATCCATATAACCCGTAATGAAATCTACTTCATCCTTACCTGCAAACTGTGGAAATAACGGAACACCGTTCAGCACTGCAACAAACAGTGCTGAAAGTGGCGCCACAATTAAAAGGTTCATCCCACGCATCACAAGGACAGTAAGTAAGACTAACCCTCCAATTAAACCGATCATACTTAACATTGAATATCACCTACTTTTTATCAAGTTAAAAGCTCATTTACTGTTGATTTCCGTATCTTCTCACACGTAGTAAAGCTTGTTCTGCATGACCTGCGAAATTCTCTAATTGACATAAACGTGCAGCATATTCACCAATATAGGCACTTTGTTCTTTTGATGTTACCTTTTGATAGGTCACTGTTTTAAGAAACTTTCCTACCCACAAGCCACCAGTATACTTCGCTGCCCCTTTTGTTGGTAGTGTATGGTTGGTACCAATCACCTTATCACCGTACGCTACATTCGTTTCTGGTCCTAAGAACAAGCAGCCATAATTCGTCATATTCTCTAAAAAGAAGTCTGGGTTTTTCGTTAATATCTCTACATGTTCAAATGCAAGTCTATCTGCTTCTTTTAAAGCTTCCTGTTCGTCCTCAACTAAAAGGATTTGTCCATAATCATTCCAAGAAACACGTGCTACATCAGCAGTCGGTAATATCTTTAATTGGCGTTCAATTTCTTTCACTGTTTCCTCTGCAATTTTTTTAGAGGTAGTTATTAATGCACCTGGAGATGTCGGTCCATGCTCTCCTTGACCTAATAAGTCAGTAACAATCATTTCAGGATCGCTGGTTTCATCAGCCACGACTAGTGTTTCCGTAGGTCCAGCGAATAAATCGATACCCACGCGACCATATAATTGACGTTTGGCTTCTGCAACAAAAGCATTTCCTGGACCAACAATCATATCAACCGCTTCCATTGTTTCCGTGCCAATTGCCATACCAGCCATTGCCTGGATGCCACCTAAAATATAAATTTCATCTGCTCCTGCTTTATGCATAGCGTACACCGTTGCTGCAGGGATTTCACCATTGATGGGAGGAGTGCAAGCGATGACCCTTTTTACCCCAGCAACTTTCGCAGTTAAAACACTCATATGTGCTGAAGCCACCATTGGATAACGTCCACCTGGAATATAACAACCTACACTATTAACTGGAATATTCTTATGACCTAAAATAACACCTGGCATTGTTTCAACTTCAATGTCTTTCATTGATTTTCTTTGCTCTTCGGCAAAATTTCTAATGTTATTTTGAGCAAACTCAATATCTAAAATAGTTTGTTCAGGAATCGAAGCGCAAATCTCCTCTATTTGTTGCTTACTTAAACGAAAAGTTTCTGGAGACCATTTATCAAATTTTTCCGATAGTTCTTTTAAAGCCTGATCCCCTTCTCTTTCAATTTTATTAATTGTGTTTCTTACAATCTCAGAAACTTTTAAATCTTCTTGTTGAATATCCTCTTCTACTTTTCCTCGTTTTAGGTAAATGACCATCATTAATTTCCTCACTTTCTGGATTTTTGCATACGTATGCAAAAGCATTCAAAAAAATATATCATTCTATTTTGCATACGTATGCAAAGGTTATGAAATAGATGATAAATGAAGCGTTTTCATTTGTCAAATATATATTTTGTTATTTTCCTATATTCAGAAATTTTTACATAAAGAAAAATCCTTGGGCTGCAAGGACTTTCCTTCTTTTATTTTGTCGTTTGACGATGGATAAACTTACCTTGAACCTTTACTGTCTTATGTCCGGTTTCCCGCTGATTTCGTTCAAGAAGGCGAATGGTTTCATCCACCATCTCTTCAATAGGTTGAACCCATGTAGAAAGATTATAATTAGGCCAAGAGGACATTTTGATATCATCAAAACCAATCACCATTGTCTGTTCTGGCACCTTTATTTCCTTGCTTTTCAATGCATCAAGAGCACCTAATGCCGTAATATCATTAGCCCCAAATATCACATCTGGTACATAATCTTTTTCAATCAATTCTTTTGTTAAGAAAAAGGCTCTCTCGTATGTATAGTCACCTTCAAGAATCTCGACGGGGATTCCTTTGTTTTTGAAGTAATTAACAAAACCTTCTTGTCTTTCCTGACTAGTTGATGTATTTATTTTACCTGTAATAAAGACGATTTTTTCACAGTACAGGTGATCGACATATTTTGCTATTTCATTTGCTGCATTGATATTATCACAACTGACAGAATTACACTCAAGATTCTTATCATAGCGATTAAACAATGTCACGGGAATATGATTATTTTTTAGTTTAGTCACGATGTTAGATGAGAGCATTGCATCTGTAATTATAATCCCCTCGACATTATATTCAAGAAAGTGATTGATTTCTTCTTGCTGTATCTCTTCATTTTCTGTATAGACAAATAAAACTGAATATCCCTTCGCTTTTAGCTTGTTCGTAAAAATCCCTAATACTTCATGGTAAAATGGGTTTTGAATATCCTTCATTGCTAATCCAATCATATTTGTTCGTTTCGTTATAAGACTTCGTGCAAGAGCATTCGGCTGATAGTTTAACTGCTCAGCCACCTCAAGCACTCGCTGTCTTGTCTTCTCGGACACACTTGCACCTGGAGTAAATACTCTTGATACAGTTGACTGCGAAACATTTGCCAACCTCGCCACTTCTATCGCCGATACTATCCTTTTCACTGTTTTTTCGACCCCTAATCCTTTTGATATGTTATAGTTTAACATTTTTTCGAGTGAATGTTAGAACCCTAACATGACGTTATCAATAAAGTTCTATTCACGAAAAAAACCTAGCGGATCAATAAACTAGGTTTTTCCTTCTCCCTTATTTAACGACCTCCATATGATCCATCGGCCAAATAACCGCTTTGGCTTTCCCAAGGATTCTTTCTTCAGAGATGACACCTATGACCCTACTATCAAGACTTCGTTTTCGATTATCTCCTAATACAAAATAATGCCCCTCAGGAACAACGGTTTGACTTACTTTCGTATCTTTGAGCTCAAAATCATCTGTAAGCATGCCTCTTTCTAGTGCTTCTTTTAACTCATCTAAATAAGGTTCATCGTATTCCTTACCATTTATGTATAAATGATCATTTTCATAGGTAATTTCATCTCCTGGCAGGCCAATTACTCTTTTAATAAAATTACGCTCTCCATCACTATCAAACACTACAATATCAAAGCGATCAGGTTCACCTAATTTACTCATAACAACTCGGCTTTGGTCATGTAATGTCGGTTCCATTGAAGCCCCATCTACAACGACAGGAGAAAAGATGAAAATACGGATAAGAAAAGAAATAATTAGTGCAATTATCAATGCTTTGATCCACTCAAACATTTCAGTTCGGACTTTTTGCACACACAATACCTCCTAATATTTCTCCATTTTCTATTCGCTATCAGGCGAGCAAACTCCTCCTGAATGTAAAATATATACATCTCACTTGTTATATTTTCTTATACATCTCTCACAAACACAACTTTTTCCCCTATTCTCCTGAGGAATTAATTCTAAGAGCGTTTGTGGGATACCACCAATATGGAAGCACCAACAATTCTTGAGCTTGCTCTCTTCAAGCCCACAGTTGTTTTGCTCACCGCAAACTGGACATTGTTGTTTATTCATCATTTCACCTCTCACCCAATACTACTCAGCTTTTATTATGGCATAAACAGGAGATGAAGTTCACAGAAAAAATAGGAAAAGCATGTAGCCTTTCCTTTAGCATCTATTCACTAAAATCAAGATTTTGCGGTTCTTTTGGTAGACTCTCTTGAAAAGAAAGGTTCGTTGTTGGCACATGTTCACTGACTTCTACTAATTGAAACCCATCCATCCAGACCTTCCCTTTTCCAATGAGTAATACCCCGAAATGAATGGACATACTCTCTTCAGACACATCTAATACAATGGTATAATGATTCCACTCATTTGTACCCGTAATGGGGCGATTATCCATATTATCGAACTGTAGTACATCACCATTATTGTCATCTACTCTCATCCAAGCCCCACATTTCTCTACATCTTCCGTCTTTATATAACATGTTAGTTTCAGTCTTTTCCCTCTATATTTCTCAGCTTGGAACTGTTGCATAATAGTAGCGAATTGCTGGCTATTCACATCACTAATATTTTTAAGTAGAGCAGATTGATGCCCAGTATGGAAAGTTTGTTGATCCAATGTCATTTGATAATGTTCTGGGGCGCTTCCACTTAATATCCAGCCATGAATAATTGTTTCTTTCGTCATCTTATTGTTCTCCTCCTTTAAATGGATAAGACTAAATAACTTACGGTACTTGCCCGGTGGTAGAGAATAAATCTCTTTAAAAGCTCTCGTAAAAGCCTCTTGAGATTGAAAATGAAGCAAAAAAGCAATCGAAAGAATAGATTCATCACTTTCTATTAATAACGACACTGCTAAAGCAAGCCTACGAAAACGAATATATTCACCAATTGTCCGACCTGTTTCTTGTTTGAATACCCTTATTAGATGAAACTTGGAATATCCTACATTCCTTGTTAAATCATCAAGTTGAATCTTATCTAGTAGATGCGTTTCTATAAAGCAAATTGTTTTTTGCGTCGTTTCACTATACTGCACTCTCACTCACCTCACCTTTATTTTACGATAGTTGATTGAGGTTTTTTTGATGGGGATTGCTAAAATAATTAATTATTATCCTACAGGGGGAATTTATTCGATGGTTACTTGTTGCTCATATATTGTAAATAAATGTTTAAAAAGTAGAATCAATATGAACTTCTTTTATAGAAGTTCTTCCCCGTCCGAAAACGCGAAACTCAAAGACTTCTGATTAAACACTTTAAATGACAAAAGGATTAGTCCTTTATTTTACGGCTCTGTTTTCTTTTGTACTTTCCCTTCAAATCAGTACTTCAATTATCCTGCTCATGAGGGCTATTACTATCAGTTTACTTCATTTTTTATTTGGAAGCCCTCTCTGTTCATATGGTATAATTTAACTAAATGGGAGTGATAAGACATGAAAACCATAAGCAAAGGGAAGTATCTATGGCTTTTTTTATTAATGGCGGTTCTCTTTTTCAATACCCTTCTATATCAGACCTCAGTTGGTGCATTGATTCTACCGGCAAATGCGCAAGACGTTGTTTTAGGTTCATTGATTGACTTCATGATCATGTTGCCATTATTTTTCATGTTATATAAAGGGAAGTTTTCTTTAAAATCTGCATTGTTACTTTGTGCGAGTGGCTGCCTTTTGGCAAGATTGATTATACCAGCGGAATTGCTGGCGCCATATTCCTCTTTTGTATGGGGCGTTATTTTAATCGAGGGTATATTTATTTCTTTAGAACTTTTACTTATTGTAACCTTTATAAAGTATATGCCAAAAATTATTAAGGAAGTAAAACAAAGCTCATTACCTACTGTGTTCTCATATTCAAATGCTGTTGATCACTACACAAAGAAGTATCAGATTATTCGTATTGTTTGTTCGGAATGTTTGATGTTCTATTATGCTTTTGCTAGTTGGAAAAAAACACCGCGAGAGGGAATAACACTTTATAAAAACTCCAGTTATATTGCTTTTCAGATAATGCTTATCCATGCCATCCTCATTGAAACTATCGCGATTCATTGGTTAATCCATCAATATTCTATCGTTTTATCAATGATCCTATTTATCAGCAATGTGTATGCTGTTATTTTTTTCATTGGTGACATACAAGCAATGAAATTAAACCCTATTTATTATCAAAACGGTACTCTATACCTATCACTCGGATTAGTGAAACGAGTGGTTATTCCAATTGAAAATATTAAAACACTGATGGAGGAAAAATCAGTACTTCAAGGGAAATTATCAAAGGATACCGTTGAATTTATGACTAGAGATTTAGAAAAAGTGTACCCAGATATCATTCTAGAACTAAAGGAACCTGTTCATGTAACTTATTTTATGGGATTTAAGAAAGCCTATAAAAAAGTAGCGATTCGCTCTGATTCTCCTTTACAGTTGAAAGAGTGGCTCACTTTATAAATCATCTTCCCACCTTCAAACCTAAAAAGAGCGTGCACCTCAGGATTGTGCACGCTCCTAGCTTATTTATTGATCTCTTCTGCCACTACATGACTTAAAATTTCGATTCCCTTTTTAATTTCCTCTTTACTCGCATAGCTAAATGATAAACGTAAGAAGCTTTTGCCTTCATCTTGGTGTAAGAAGAAGTATTGGCCAGGTACGTATGCTACGCCTGCTTTTTTCGCTTTCGCAAGCATAGCCGTTGTATCGACCCCAGGCACTTCAATCCACATAAAGTAGCCACCTTCTGGGCGGTACCATTTCACACCCTCAGGCATGAAATGAATCAATGCTTCGTATAAAATGACTGCTTTTTCTTCATATTTTTCTGTTAGTAAAACAGAACGATGGGCTAAATTCACTTTTTCTAGATAAGCAGACATTACCGACTGGGCAAAGGGATGCTCTAAATCCTTCTTGAACCAGAAAAGCGCTTCTATCCACTCACTATGTGCAGCGATCCAGCCAATACGCATGCCTGGAGCGACTATTTTCGATAGCGAGCCGACATAAAACACACGATCCTCTTCATCTAATGATTTTAATGTTGTTGGACTCTCTCCAAACGCAAGCTCCCCGTAAGCATCATCTTCAAGAATGAGAAAATCATACTCTTTTGCTAGTTTGATTAATTTCTCCCGCCTAGCGAAAGATAACGTCGTGCCTGTTGGATTCTGGAAGGTTGGAATTGTATAGAGAAGCTTTGGAAGAGGTTCTTCCTTCTTCGTCCGTTCGATTAATATACCTTCCAATTGTTTCGTGTCCAAACCATCTGCATCAATAGGGATTGTGATGATGTTTTTCGTGTAATTTTGGAAGATTTCCAATGCCTCCATATAAGTCGGTGACTCGACGATAATGAAGGCATTTTCATCTAATAAAATACGAGCAATAAGATCGATGGCCTGACAAGCACCTGAAGTCACAAGTACTTCATCCTCTTGCACTTCCATCTTTCGTTCGTTCATACGCTCAATCAATTGTGTTTTTAATTGATCAATTCTTGGACTACCAATATAGTGAAGCGGCAAATCTTGTTCTTCTGTCAATAATCGGTCTGTAGCTTCCTTTAATTCAGTTGACGGAACAAGGTTAGCAGCCGGATAACCCGAGTTCAGGCGAATACATCCTTCCGGTACTGCCGACATCCATGACCCTGGAGGTATATTGCTGAGGGCCTGCTTAACGACCTCAGGGAAATAGGCTTCTCTCTTCAATTGTACCAAGCACCTTTCTGTTTTCATTTATAAAATTAAATAGATTTTAAGCTTTCTTCTCGTATTAATGATAACAGTTCTTCTTTGTATTGTGCGAATTGATTTGTCGCTTTCACACTAAAGTCTCTTGGTCTAGCAATATCAATCGGCACCTTTTTCTTCAGCCTTCCTGGTCTAGCTGTCATTACATAAACCGAATCAGCTAGAAAAATTGATTCATCGACATCATGCGTAATAAAGAGAATCGTTTTCTTCGACTTTTCCCATGCCTTTAATAAAACCTCTTGCATAATATTTCTTGTTTGCGCATCAAGTGCACCAAACGGTTCATCCATCAATAATACCTTCGGGTCATTTGCTAACGCACGAGCGATGGCCACACGCTGTTTCATCCCTCCAGAAAGTTGAACAGGATAATGATTCTCAAATCCCTCTAATCCAATTAATTGAAGATAATGGCGAGCGAGATCATCTCTTTCCTTTTGTTTTGCTCCCTTTAATTTTAAGCCAAAAGAAATATTTTCTTTCACCGTCAACCAAGGATATAGAGTATACGATTGGAATACCATGCCCCTATCTGGGCCAGGCCCATCGATAGGTTGGCCATCTAATAATACCTCACCAGTTGTCGCTTCTTCTAAACCAGCAACAATTCTTAATACCGTTGATTTACCACAACCGGAGGGACCAAGAATCGTGACAAATTCACCATCATCAATGGTAAAGGATGTTTTTTGTAGTGCGGTTGTGTCGCCGCTTTTTGTTCTAAATATTTTATCCACATCTTTAATTTCAAGCTTCGGTGTAGTCATATTACAATCCTTCCTTTCTCATCCATGAAAAAGATTTACGGTAAATCCATTTAAAGATGAGGTCAGTCAATAATCCTAATAAACCAATAATCAAAATACCAACAATAATTTTATCAGGTTGTAGGAATCTTGATGCCTGCATAATCATATAGCCGATTCCACTGGAAGCACCAACAATCTCTGCCACAACTAAATAAGTCCACGCCCATCCAAATGTAATTCTTAATGTATCAACAATCCCAGGCATGGTTGCCGGGAGTATTACTCTCGTAAATACTTGTAACTTAGAAGCACCTAATGTATAAGAAACATCAATTAAATCATTATGCACATTCTTTGTTACATCCATGATCATTAGCGTTAATTGAAAGAAAGTTCCGAGAAAGATAACACTCATTTTTTGCGTTTCTCCAAGACCAATCCATAAAATTAATAATGGAATAAACGCTGAAGCTGGCATATAACGAATAAAACCAATGAGTGGCTCAAATGCGCCTTGCATAATTTTTAGAGAACCCATTAATATCCCAAGTGGTACACCAATTAAGGCTGCCACTAAGAAACCGACTAATACTCTTGAAAAACTAATGCCTATATCTGAAAGAAGATTTCCATTGGTAAATAAATCTATGCCTGTAGTTAATACCGCCGTAGGTGTTGGTAAAAACAACGGGTTAACGAGCCCAGTATAAGTAATCCCTGCCCATATTCCTAATACAATAAGAAAAGTGATAATGCCCACTGATGAATAAAGGGACTTTGGAATTTCTTTATTCGGGGTTAATAATTTTCCTAACATTTTTTCTCACCCATTTTCTAATTTTTCCTTCTTCAACCAATTACCAGAGATAAAAATAACCTGAGCCTAACCGCTGACTGCTTGCGGTTAGGCTCCAAATGATTCATATCATTACTTGATAAAAGTGGGGTTAATAATATCTTCTGCTGCTGGTTCAGCTGTAATAATCTCTTGTTCTTTATAGAACTTTGCCGCGTTTTCAGTCGATTGGTAAATGCCGCCTTTAGCGTCTTCTGTACCAAATAATTCCTTATTCGCCTCATTATCCAAGAACTTTAATCCTTCTGCCGTTGCAACAAATTCTTCTACATCAATTTTTAAGCCTTTTGCCATGATTTCATTCGCTTCATCTTCGTTTTCTTTCCAGTAGTCCATTGCTTGACCCATGGCTGTTACAAATGCTTGTACATCTTCAGGACGCTCTTCAATGACTTTTTCCGTGAAACTAACTGTATCAACAATAATACCAGGAAGATCTTTCGTTGTTAGTAATACTTTACCGTTCGCTTCAGAACCGTTAGATAACCAAGGCTCCCATGTAACTGCTGCGTCTACTTTACCAGCTGCAAATGCTGCTCCTGCATCCCCAGCAGACATTGGTACAACTTCAACATCTTTTTCAGTTAAGCCTCCATCTTTTAGTGCTGTTAAAGCTAACATATGACTTGTAGACCCGACTTCAAAAGCAACTTGCTTGCCTTTTAAGTCACTGATTTCTTTAATATCATCTTTGACTAAAATACCGTCTCCACCGTAAGAATCATCCAATAACCATACCACATTTAAAGGAATATCTGATGCAGCTAATGATACTTGCACATCAAGTGCAGTTGCCATTCCATCGATTTGTCCGCTTGCTAGGGCTTGTTTTCTTTCTCCAAGACCTTCAACAATTGAAAGTTCAACATCTATTCCATTCTCTTCAAAATAGCCTTTTTCTTTTGCTAAAAATAGCGGTCCATAACCTGTCCATGTTGGTAAAGTAACTTTTAATGGTTCTTTGTTTTCGCCAGAACCCTCTTCAGATTCACCAGATCCGCCGCAAGCAGCTAATGTTACAGCAAGGACCATCATTGTAATTGCTAAAAACCATTTTTTCATGACTTATTTTCCTCCATTAACCATTCTATTTATTTTTTTAACATGTCTTTTCCGTATTCATCTGCTTGCTTGACAGCTGTGATAACCATATCTGGTGTCACCGCAAATGGCATATTCTCCATATCTTCAATAGTCACTGAAACGTCTCCAAGTTCCTGCCACTGTGATTCAGACAATTCAGGCACATTCATTTGCTGTAGTGTATATGGTAGATTCACTTTTTGATAGTAAGCAATTAACGCTTTGATTTCGCTTTCTTCTTCATTTTCCATTGCTAGCATCGATAAAATACCAAAAGCAACAATTTCACCATGATACGTTTCATGTATTTCTGGGAATATCGTCAACCCAGAGTAAATGGCATGCGCACCTGCAGTTCGACAATCATCACCGCCGTACCCACTTACACTTCCACTAATTAACAGAATCGCATCAATCATATCTTCAAGCTCAGTTGACAATTCCTTATTTTTCATAGATGCAACTGATTGCTCACCGATTGCTAACATCGTTTTGTATAACTGATTAGCAATAGCAATCGCTGTTTGATTCCTTGCATTTGGTGTTGCTTTTTTAACTGAAGTCTTCGTTTCGAACCACTTAGCTAACGTATCACCAATTCCAGCAATCAGATATCGGACAGGCGAGTGCAAAATAACTGTTGAGTCAACAACAACCATTTCTGGCACCTTCGCATCTCGACTGATGGCAAGAAATTCACCTTGTTCACTATATGTAATCCAAATAGGAGTCGTTGCTGCGCATGTCGCTGCAATCGTCGGGATTGCAACAAGAGGTTTATTTACGTGTGCGGCTACTGCCTTAACAGTATCAATCGCTTTCCCTCCACCACATACAAGGATGACATCATAATCGATTGTACTGAGTTCTTCTATTAATCTCTCAACATTTTCTCTAGAAGATTCTCCACCGTACCAAATGGAAGCATCCAGTGTCATTCCCTCATTATTGAAACTGTCTCTTATATGACTTTCCACTATTTCACGACTCTTTATCCCACCAATAAGGACGACTTTTTCTCCAAATTTCTTTACATTACTGCCAATTTTCATAAGTGCGTTTGGCTCTCTTATATACTCCGGTGTACCTACTGTTATTTTCATTAGAAAGAACCCTTTCTATCCAATTGCATAGATATGAATATTTATTAATTTTATTTAATCAATATACGACTTTCCACCTAAGCTGTCAATGAAAAATTGTGATTTTACCCTGATAAAATTTGTTGTACCAGTCAGTTTTTAATTAATATAAATAAAGTGATTTTTCTAAGTTCTTATAAAGATAACTTTTTGAAAATAAAAACGAATGGTTTGTGGAAAAAGAGGAGGACTTTTAGCAGCTTGGAAGGCAGAGATAAATACAAAGTTATAGTATAATCAGCCTTATCAAAAACGATGGGAGACCTGTTTGTGAAAAGTAAAGGTGTGATTTCTTTCGGTGAAGTAATCATGGATCGCATTATTTCACCTAATAGCCAATCATTCATGAAAGTAGGAGGAGCAACCGCTAATGTAGCCATCCGTCTAGCTAGGAAAAGTGTTCCTACCTTTTATATGACAAAAATAGGTACTGATGAGCATAGTCAATATGCCAAACAGCAATTAGAAGATGAAGGTATTAATATGTCTGGTACCATTACTTCAGTTAATAAAAAGTTATGTATAGTATCAATTGTGCAAGAGGATGGAGAGCGTGAATTTCAATCTTACGAAAATGACACCCCTCATATATGGTTAGAAGCAGACGAGTTGAATGAAAGCATCTATCAAAAAACGCATATCTCCTATTTCGGTTCCGGGACGCTTTTTCATGACATCGCAAAGAAGACAAGCTTGAAAGCACTTGAATTAGCAAAGAAATATCAGCATTTCATCGTCATGGATGCAAATATCCGTTTAAAGAGATGGAAGAATGAATCAGATTGTAGAAAGACAATCAATTCCTTTTTAAAAGAGGCAGATCTAATTAAAATGACGGAGGAAGAGCTGCTATTTCTTTGTAAAGCCAAAGATTATAGAACAGCATTACAACAGCTTTCTTCATGGTCTAATCAGTGGATACTGATTACTAGGGGTCGTTTAGGTGCAACATTACTTCATAAAGAGAAGAGTATAACCGTTGAAGCACCTACCGTAGATGTTGTTGACACAACTGGAGCAGGAGATGCCTTCTTATCAAGTATTTTGCACGATATTTATTATCACGGGATTCCATCAAACGAGCTGGAATGGAAACATGTACTCCTTCGAGCAAATACAGAAGGAGCACATGCTGTTTCTATTTTCGGTGCTTATTAAATAGTCTACCATTTAAAGCAAAGACAATCATAAGCTGAGGCAGAGTGGGTAATGCCTCTTCATTTATATTGAACTTGGGATGATGGTTTAGGATAGCGACTATTTTCACTTCATCCCAACATTTACAAATGCAACAACCTTCCCTTTATATAAATCCAAAATCTTTTAGCTCCCGTTGAAGGTTCTAGCTCGGAAAAAGTATCCTTTCAAACGGTTCATGAACCTTTACCTTTAGAAACTTTCGGGATGATTATATGTGGGAGGCTTCCATGGTATGAAATGACATGTTTAATAATGGATGAAGTATTAGTTCGTTATCTACTCAAATTGCGCCGCGCTCAGCTTCTACTTTTGCTTCAAATGCGGCGATTCCCTACTCAATTTCGTATCATTCTGAAAGCAGTGATTCATCGGCTCATTACTACCTTTCAAAATATATCTACCCATATTTTCACAGCTGTAGCTAGTATTAATAATGCGAGAATCATTTGCAGCACTTTCGTATTCATTTTTTTACCTGCCATTGCACCTAAAGGTGAAGCAATTAAACTAGCAATAACCATGATGATTGCCGGATAATAGTCAACTTGCCCAGTAGTGACTTTTCCAACAGTTGCACCAATGGATGATATTAAGGTAATAGCAAGAGAAGAAGCAATCGTCATTTTTGTTGGGATTCTTAATACGGTTAACATAATCGGGACTAATAAAAAGGCACCTGCAGCCCCAACAATCCCTGCTGCCACACCGACGACAAGCGCAAGAGCTGCCGCTAACCATTTATTAAAAGTCACTTGATCAAATGGGATATCATCTAATCCCTTTTTAGGTATAAACATCATGACTGCAGCAATTAAAGCTAGTATACCGTATACGAGATTAATGCCACCTTCTGACATGAGCTTCGATCCATAACCGCCTATAAAACTACCTATTAAAATACTAGCCCCCATATAAATGATTAATGTTTTATTCAAATATCCACCTTTACGATATGCCCAAACCCCGCCAATCGTAGCGAAGAAAACCTGGACAGCACTAATACCTGACACTTCATGCGCAGTAAAAGTCGCGACACCTAGTAATGGTGGAATATATAATAGCATCGGATATTTAATGATAGAACCACCGATACCAAGTAATCCTGATAAGTAAGAGCCAATAAAACCAATTAAAAATATCGTCACAATAAATGCTAAATCCATTATGCTCATCTCCTTAAAGCTGACCTAAAAAAGGGACCAATCTCCGGTCCCTCTATATGAATATTTCTTTATCTCACCGCACAGCGATTGGGTCCAATCTCCATCTCTCTTTGTTTATCATTATCTGGAGTGATTTTCCCCATATTTGTTTGACGTATTTCTTGATACGCATTGGGTTGCGGTGGGAGATTTTCAGTGACAATCTTTCTAAATTCACTTTCGTCCTCAATATTTAACCCATGGTTCTGTTTAAAAAGAACACCTAATTTTTTGGCAACACTGCCATCATCATTCAATTCATCAATCATCATAAAATGGGCAGGTAAAACGATGAGTTCACTTGATAGTTGTTTATATCGCTTATATAAACTCTCACGTAAATCTCCAACCCAGTCATCTGCAAGCCCAGCTAAATCGGGTCTACCGATAGAATCAATAAACAATATATCGCCTGTTAATAAATACCGTTCATCTACGACAAATGAAGTCGAGCCAATGGTATGTCCCGGTGAATAAAGGGCATGAATATTGATAGATGTTTCCCCAATTTTTACTTCACTACCATCTTCTAGTTTGGCATAATTGAATGTTACTTCCCCTGCATCTTTAGGTGGTAACCAATAAACAGCGTCCATCTTTGCTGCGATGTCACGTCCGCCAGAAATATGGTCTGCATGTAAATGCGTATCAAAAACATGCGTAATTTTCACCTTTTTTTCTTTGGCAAAATCAAGATATACATCTATCATTCTCGTAGCATCGATAATTGCTGCTTCACCATCTGAAATGACCATATAAGATAGACAGCCTTTACCCATACGGACGAATTGATACATTTCTCCTCCTGTACTCAATTCCCCTACTTTAACAGGCTCTAAATGCTCACTCCACGCTTTCATTCCACCTTCTAAATAACTGACCTCCAACCCTTCATCTGATAGCATCTCCGCCACCATGATAGAAGAGCCTTCTTTCGCACATACAACTAAGATAGCTTGATCTTTAGGCAGCTGCTCAATGATTCCTTCTACACCGTCTAATAGGTCAAAGTAAGGTATATTCAAATAGTTAAAATCATGACCTTCTACCTTCCAATCTTGAAAATCAGCTTCATTACGAACATCTAGAATAAATAATGGCTCTTTATTTACTACCATCGTTGTTAATTCACTTGCTTTCATTTTATTAAAAGACATCATTATACCCCCAATGGTATTTATTATTTCAAAATTTTTTGTGCTACAACCATATTTTCATTTATTATTTTTAAATTCCTTCCACTTTCCCATTCCAACTATTCATACCTGGCACAACATTGACTGCTTTAAATTCCTTACTTTCTAAAAGTTGTGCTGCCATATCACTTCGGTTACCGGTACGACAAATAACATAAATAGGCTCATCTTGATTAAGTTTATTTAGTTCTTGCTGCAAACGTCCAAAAGGTACAGATAACGCACCAGGTATGTGACCAAAAGCATACTCCGCTTCTTCTCGAACATCTAGAATCTGTATAGACTCCCCGTTAGCGATTTTCTCTTTCAGCTCATCATTCTTAATGACATGTGGATGGTGCCGTTCTGGTTGTTCCTCATAATCAGAAGCCTTACGAACATAATGCTTTAGTACTTCCCCTTCCTCTACAGTACCTAGATATTGATGTCCTGTACTTTCAGACCAAGCTTTGAGGTCAGCTTTAGACCCTTTGTCAGTTGCTAGAATTTCCATTACTTGCCCTGCCTCTAATTCCTTCATGGCCTTTTTTGTCCGGACAATTGGCATCGGACAAGCTAACCCTTTTGCGTCGACTGTTTGATTTGCTTTCACTTCATTCATCTCTTTGGCCCTCCTTATATACCTATATGGGTATATTTAAATGTAAAAAAAATTATACTACCTTACCATCCCATGCGAGCATTCCACCTGACATGTTCTTCACACGATAACCATGTTGTTCTAATAAAGCTGTTGCTTGCCCACTTCTTGCCCCTGAACGACAAACCATTATATAATCTTTTGATTTATCTAATTCATGCATTCTGAACTCTAATAATCGTAATGGTATATGAATGGCTGATGGAATTTTTCCTTGTTCTACTTCTTCCACTTCTCTTACATCCACAATGCTCACATCATAGTTGTTTTGCAAGAGGTCTTTGACACTTTCTGATGATACTTGAATCATAATAAAACTCCTCTCTTACCAGGCATTCATCCCGCCTTTTATATTTGTGATTTTTGTATACCCTAGTTTCTTCAATTGTTTCGCTGCTTGCATACTCCTCAAACCACTTTGACAAATGACTACTACTTCTTTGTCTTTGTTTAAATTCTCTGCTTGATCCTTCAATTGCTGCAACGGAATGTTTTGGAAAGAAGGAATAGACCTACCTTTAAACTCTGAATGAGTTCGAACATCAACAAACTGTTTTTCCTTATCTTTTAGCACCATTCGTAAATCGGCAGTTGAAATCTGCTTTATTCCTTTCACTGATATAAAACGTGTAAGAAAAAAGGCAGTAATAAAGAATAAAAGGACATAATTGATCATTTCCATTTCATATCCCCCTATTGATTAGATAAATAAATTCACATTCCCATCTTCAGCATCTGCTAAATAAGCAGCTACACCTGCATACTCAATACCGTCTAATAGTTCCTCCTGTTGTAACCCCAACAAATCCATTGTCATTGTACAAGCAACCAGTTTGATATCTTGTTCTTGTGCCATTTCAATTAAATTAGGGAGAGGGACTGCATTATGTTTTTTCATCACATTTTTAATTAATTTTGGGCCCATACCTGCAAAGTGCATATTAGATAGCCCCATGTTATCGGCACCTCTAGGCATCATTTTTGCAAACATCTTTTCCATAAAACCTTTTTTTACTGGTACTAACTCTTCTTTTCTTAAAGCATTTAGTCCCCAAAAAGTGTGAAAAATTGTTACTTCATGATCGTAAGCTGCTGCACCATTAGCAATAATGTAAGCCGCCATAGCTTTATCATAGTCCCCACTAAATAAGATAATAGTTGTTTTTTTCTTTTCTACCATAATAGCCTCCTTCTTACCCTTTTTTAATCCAGAATTTAAAAACATTATTTTCTTCAGTATGATCGACTAATTCATGGCCACCAGATTTAGCCCATGCTGTTAGATCACTTTTTGCTCCTTTATCTGTTGCGTGAATTTCTAAAACCTCACCACTTTGCATGTCATTCATTGCCTTTTTCGTTTTCACAATCGGCATTGGACACGCGAGCCCTTTGGCATCTAATACTTTGTTTGCATTCATTATTATTTCCTCCTTTTTGATATACATATACCCCTATAGGTATAATAAAAGATAAAAAAATATATTGTCAAGAGAACTCTATCTACTTTTTACTAACATCGATACAGCCTCTTTTACCATTTCTTCATTACTTGATCCTTCAGTCCCATTTAGTACGCATTCAACTAAATTATTGCTGACGATTAAACCAATCGTCCGATCTGCTGCAGAACGAACAGCTGAGAGTTGTGTTACAATTTCCCGACAATCTTTATTATCTTCCATCATTTTTACGATACCGCGTAATTGTCCTTCCATTCGTTTTACACGGTTGATCATTTGTCGATTATATTTCATTAATGCCTCCCTCCTTACAACAACCATCATATACCCCTATAGGTATAATGTCAAATGGAAGTAAAAAGAAAATATTAAATTTCTAATATCCCTCTAAAATATTGTTTTACTCCAACCTTATTTGCCCAGCTTTTTGTTCCATATTCATAATGCCACCACTCATCTATATTCGAGATGAAACCAGCATTCAACATCGTTCTTTTTAATAGTTTTCTATTGGCTAGGTAAATATTTTCGAGCGAGGTCAATGGTTTTTTTTCCTCAAAATAATCTAACTGCGACCTTTCATGAAATTCATCAAATTCACTTCCCATTGGTAAGAGCCCATTGCCATCAAATAAGGTAAGGTCAACTGCTCCACCACTTAAATGCGGAGAAGGGTGATCAACATCTTTTGTAGGCTTAGCCACATATTTTGCTAGTTCCCTTTCTAAAGAAACACCTTGAAACCCCTTTAGCATTAACTCCTTCTTTGTTGCTTCATAAATGGCAAGCTGTGTTTCAAAAGAGCGCCATCCATCCCATACGTTAACCCCGATTCCTTCCGGTAGAAAAGTAACTACTTTCAAAAGTTGAGTAGCAACCTCACTTCTCACATAGCATTCGTTATGAGTACCGTTTAGTCCTATTTTGTAGTAGTACGGTTCAATTTTAATTCTTTCCGATAAACGAGAGAGCGGCACCATTCGTTCGGTCATTCTTTGTTCACCTCTTTTCACGTCATTTTCTATATTTAATTTAGTAGCTTCTCGTCTCTGTTATTCTTAAAAGTCATCTTTAAGCATCTCAAAGATTCATGTCCTAATTTACCAAAAGTAAATTAGGACATACACACTTTGCTTGACAATTCCCTACTTATTTTTGGGGTGTGATCTGGTTGACTTTCCACTCAGTTGTATTTGTTTTTCCTATTTCCTTTTTCAAAATTTTCCATCTCATCCTGCTGATTTTCATTCTGGATGTTTTATCATTTATTTATTCGTTACTTATCGCCATTACCCTTTCTAGTCATTTCATTTTCTTTCCTCATTGGCTCCAACATTTACTGAAACATTAACCAGAGATTTTTCACATGTGCCAGCTTCATCTTTCTGATACTATGTGATCGTTTTTCTTGAATATATTACACAGAACTGTTCTGTGTCACTGGTATCCAAATAGCTGTTTTCACTTGATCAGCAGATAAGTCTTTAGTTTGGATAGAGACAATTTCAGGTCCTTCAAGTTGTTGGTAGTTAGTTGAAGGAAACCATTCTGCGTATATTCTTCCCCAAGCTTCTTGCAATGTCTTTGGAAATGGGCCGATTGTTTCAAAAATTGCCCATTCCATAGCTGGCACTTCAAGTGCTGAATATCCTTCCACTTTATTTGAGATAGAAGCAACACCAATATAATGATCGAGCTCTCCTTTTTCTTCCATTCTTCCTTCAGAAAAATTGGTTGAGGCTTGGATGATGCCATTTGGTTCAACATTTGATAATGTTAATAGCTGTTGAATCTTTTTCTCATCTAGTTGATGCCACATTTCTTTAATTGCTGGATTTACACCCTTAAATACAATTGGTACTCTTTTTTGTAATCCGATAATCCAAAAAGCCTCTTTTTTTACGATATGATAATCCATTTCTACTCCTCCCTGTATGATTAATTGGAAGGTCATCTTAGGAAAAACTTTTAAAACATGTTGATTATGTCTTACCATTCTTGGAGTAACTCCATGAAATGAATAAAATGCTCTAGAAAAGGCATCAGCGGAACGATATCCATATTTTACAGCGATATCTATTACTTTCAGATTCACATGATCTTGTATATCTATTGCTGCTAATGTTAAACGTCTTTTTCTTATATACTCAGATAAGGGCATACCCGCTAAGAAAGAAAAAGTTCTTTTAAAATGATAAAGTGAACACCCAGCTACCCTAGCCATCTCTTTTTCATTCATTTGTTCAGTTAAATTTTTTTCGATGTAAGCTAGAGCATCATTTAACCCTTTCATTTGATTCATTATCTGACCTCCCATAAATATAGAATAGCAACAGATACTAAGTAAGAGTCCGACAATTCTTGCACTAATATTATCGGGAAGAAGTTATCCTCCAAGTTTTGGGATTGGGGATTTGTCCTAGCTAAGCGGAAGCCCATCTCACTTGAAGATGTCGATATTTCTGTTGAGACAAAGTTTTTACGAATGAGGTATTAGAAGGACTCACTGCATTCGGAAAAGATATCGATGAGAAAATGAGAGATAGTAAAGGCATGCCTATTGAGCCGGAAGTGAATACCTTAATCCATCCAACCTTAATCGAGAAATATGAACGTGCTTGGAAGAGCTATTAAAATAGAATATCTTACACTCACTCTTAAGTAGTTTTGTCCTTTCTCTACCTTTTTTTCATATGAAAGACGTTTTATTACATCTTAGTTTCCTCGTTGCTTGAATGAATACGGAATTTATATTCTTATATATCTGTTGTTATTCGTTCAAGCAAACTTGTTTACGATTATTCTTTGCTACTATCAAGAAGATGGATTTTCTAATTGCATGCCTAATTTTGAACTCCTATTCCTGATTAATTCAGTAGCAATAATAAATATAGAATGAGCTGGTTGGTTTAAATTTTCGTTAAGGTTACCACTTAAATAGCTTTACTTTTATTGTTATAAATGAGAAAAGGAATGACAGTCGCCATCCCTTTATTTTCCTACTGGTTCGTAGCATATACAATTAGTCACATGATCATTAACCATTCCCACAGCCTGCATAAAACTATATATGGTTACAGGACCTACAAATTTAAATCCCTTCTTTTTTAAATCTTTACTTATCTGGCTAGATAATTCCGTTTGAGCAGGGACTTGATCTTCGGATTGCCACTCATTCTGATAAGGTATATGATCTACATAGCTCCAAATGTACGCTGCAAAGCTGCCGTATGTTTTTTGAACTTCCAATAAAACGCGAGCATTATTTCTAACTGATTGTAGTTTGGCTAAATGCTTAATCACACCGTGGTTCTCTTTAATGGCTAATAGGTCGGCGTCTGTTAAACTTGCACAATATTCAATATCAAAATTATGGAACGCCTCATGGTAGTTAGCTCTTTTAGATAGAACAATCTGCCAAGATAGACCTGCCTGAGCACCTTCCAATGAAAGCATTTCAAACAAATAGCGATCATCTTTACTAGGAATACCCCATTCCTTATCATGATAAGTCTGCATTAATTGATTGCTATTTGACCAAGAACATCTATACATATATATGCCTCACTTTTTTTCTTTGACTATAACATTGTTTAATGGTCATTGCATGTATAAGAAAGACAAGATTATTTTACTAAAATATAATTCCAACTTTATACCCTCAATCAAAAGAGGCGTAAGGTTAGGGAGCTCATCCTAATCGATAAAGCAAGCATGATAACATACGATTCGGCATATTTACCATAAAATACTGATAGGATAAACAGGAAATTATTTTACAATTCGAACAGAAAAGAGGAATGGCGATGAGTAAAGTAAAAGCTTCTCTATGTGCATTATTAGTTATTTGTCTTATCCCTATTACTGCTACGGCTAGTAGTGGATGGGATTATTTAGGTGAACAGAGTTTATCAAGTAACGGAGCAGAAAGTGAAATTTATGCTTCTACTGGTGGCGACTATATGATTTGCCGTGATAACTATGTTGGTCCAAAAGGAAAAGTGAAAGTAGAGTTATGGGAGTACGATCCCGAAAGCTATAATGATTATGTCGGCTATCGCAATATTGCAAGGGGAGAATGCGGGATTTTCCGTAGTATCGGTAAATTTGTTGACGGAGGAAATGAAGCAGAATTTTTCGCTAAATCTCGTACCAGTAGTAATATTCATTTAATTTTTTACGATTAATAAGCAAAAAGTGCGCGCCGGCTTACGAGGTAAGAAGCTGGTGAGCACTTTTATCTATGGGTTATCTTTTCACCCTTGAAATGGTTAAACCATCTCCTATTGGAATTAAAGTAGACTCTAGTTGAGGATGACTAGCGACTATTTGATTAAATCTCTTCATATTTTCTGTATAACGTTTAGGTTCACTACTTTCATCCGCTACACTTCCATTTGCAAGTACATTATCACAGACGATTAATGCACCATCCTTTGCAAGCTTAATACAAGCAATTAAATAATTTTCATAGTTTTCTTTATCGGCATCAATAAAGAAGAAATCAAATTGTCTCCGTTCCTCTTCAAGTACTGCTAAACTTGTAAGAGCTGGACCTACGATATAAGATACTTGCTCATTAAACCCCGCTTTAGCTAAATTGCCTGAAGCTAGTTCGGCATAGCTTTCTTCTATTTCTAAAGATGTTAGTTCTCCCGACTTCCCAAATCCTCGTGCTAAACAAATGCCACTGTATCCACCGAGCGCACCAATTTCTAGAACATTCTTTGCTCCTGATGTTGATACGAGCAATGTTAAAAGCTTCCCGGTAGAAGGAGAGACAGAAATGGCTCTCATTCCATTTTCATTAATTGATTGAAGTACCTCCTCTAGGAGCTCATCGTATTGATAAAACACCTTATCAATATATCGATTAATTTGTTTCATGCTCATCCCCCTTATCCGTATTCAGTTCTGACTCTCTCGCTAATTCGTTCAAATGAAAATGATGGATGTATTCTTCAATAATCATATCTATTGCTCTCAACTCTCCCACTAATATAGGGTTAATGGTCTGCAATTCTGGTGATGTTAATTGTTTCTTCAAAATCGATTCCTTGAGCCTTAAGCTCTCTAAAAAAGTGAGCGCTCGTCCTCTACGAAATGTTTTAGCCCCCTCTTTATGCGGGCGGTTTCTTTTGCCCCTTCGCTCACCTCTAGGATGATCCTCGAATTCACTTTGTTTATCTTTCATTATCTCACCTCCTTCGTACATTACAATTGTATACAAACGTATACAATTAAGTCAATCTAGATTATATGGGTGACTGTTAGTAGCTAGTGAATGTTCACTTGCCTTTTTCTTGAGTCATCCCCCTCACACATGCTACCATTAAAAGTGACATAAATCGGAGGCTGTGACTATTGACAATACAAATAGAAGAACATTTACAGCAAATAACTGAAAGAATCATTACTCAAAAATCTTTATTAGCAGAAAAGCGACATATAGCAGCTAATCAATCCTATACAAAGAAAACACAAGTGGATATCAAACTTTGGCGAGAAAAGTTAATAAATATTTATGCTCAATCTATCTCAACATCCGAAGAGCACACGTTTGAAACCTTACAAGAATGGGGAAAAGAAACGGTTAATTTATGGGCAAATCTTAACTTGAATCTTGAAACTGCAATTGAGGAAGTAAGATACTATCGATCACTGATCGGTGAAATCATCAAGAAAACGGCCAATGATTTCGCTCTAAGTATTGATGTATTTTACGATATCATTTCAAAATTTGATGCTGTAGTAGATCGTGCTGTTTATTGGCTGAGTATGTCTTACTCGAAACAGTTTAATCAGCGAATCCTTAGTGCAGAAACTGCAGCCGAAGAACTTTCAATTCCCATTGTAAGAATTACAGAAAAACTCGGGGTCATCCCTTTGATTGGTATTATGGATACAAATCGTGCACAAAAACTGATGCATGTCTCAATAACGTCTGCTTCTAATCTTGAATTAGAGCATATCATCTTTGATTTATCAGGCGTACCCATTATTGACACGATGGTCGCCAAGCAATTATTCGATGTAATTGAAGCACTTCAATTAGTCGGCATTTCAGCGAAAATCTCGGGTATTCGCCCAGAAATCGCTCAGACAATGGTTTCACTTGGCGTTAGTTTTAAAGTAAAAACCTACTCTAGTCTCCACCTCGCTGTAAAGGAAATCCAATAAATGAGAAAAAGAAGGGGCCAGCTTTGGCCACCTCCTTCTTTTATAAATGTGTATAAAAATCTCTGACACATTATTTCACTCCCCAAAAACAATTGATTAACTCTAGTCCCTCATCCAAGCAACAGAATTAAGAGAAAATATGTATATTGGATAGACAAAAAAGCCTGCAAGAATAAATAATCCTGTAGAGGGATTAGGGCTGTCTCCAGGATAGGTAATAGGAAACAAGACGCTGTTTACATAAGAGAAAACAACTAAATAAGGAAGCCATAAGAGAAGCGACCAATAATGAATCTTTCTCTTTTCAAACCATTGAAGAATAAGAAAAATAAGCCATACTGTGATAGCAATAAAGCCGATCAAAATAGCACTTATAATAATGATATTCACTGTTCTAGTTTCAAAACCTGATAACCGTGCAAATCGATAAACGTTTGCCATAAGTGTTATTGGAAGATAAAATATAAGAGCTAAACAGATGCTAATGACATTTATGCGGAAAAAGTTCTGCAAGAATTGCACTCCTTTTCTGTAAATATATAACTGTATATTAGTAATATATTTATCGAATTTCAATAAATAATATTGCTAATACAATAAATACATAAGGATTCCAACCCATTAGGCACTAGCTAATCCAACTCAAACCGACAAACATATTGATCATTTATCTCCCAGTTTTTTCGCGAAACTTCTCCTAAGAAAATCGATTGTTTCTTCCCATGAATGCACGCTCGCTTTTGCTGTTTGTGCTTTTGTACCACCGGTAAAGCCATTGGCTACAATCGGTAAATACGGTATTCCAATTTCATGGCCTGCGGCTTCATAAAAATGTTTTTGAATATGTTCATGTGTACATACATCATGAAAAACAGAAGAACGAAAATTAGCGTCTTCTTTTCCAGATATCAATAAGAATTCCTTTTTGGTTTCTTCAATAGGGATAATGGCTTTATTGAGTTCATACAAACAATCGTACCAGTACGATAATGGATTCCCTCCTTTCATCCATCGTGCCCTACAGTAAGATGCTACCTCTACAGGGTTTTCTTTAGAGGCATAGGGTAAGGCTTGTCCGCGAAAATTCCAAGCAGGCGGTAACGTTCTTTCTTCAGACCATGGCACAATGCCTGCAAAAGAAACGGCTGAACCATTAAGAGAGACAGCTGCTGTGATTTCATCAAACAAGACAGCCGACCACAAAGCTAGCTCACCACCCCTTGATGTTCCATGGATTCCTATCCAGTTCGGATGAGCATCCCTTCTATTGGTCAACCAAATAATTGCATTTTCAATGAGTTCTAGAGGGACCTCTACCAATCTATCATTTAATCCTTCTTCACCAAAATAAGCTAAAGCCAATGTGTTAAAGCCATATGCAGTTAATGCACTCGCTGCAAAATCGTTTGTCCCCCCTTCAGAACCTGAAACGACTATAAGGGAAGGTCTTACTTTATAATCCCGATGATAATAATATCTCCCAATCAAGCCATCACCATTAATTGGAATACTATCCACTTTTTCATCTTTATACCATTTCTTCACTATTATTTTCTTATCTAAACAAATATTATCTCTATAAAGAGCAATTTCATATTCATGAGGATTTAATCTTATGTACGGCTCGCTTTTATGAATAATAGTCATCTCTTAACCTACTTTTCGATATTTTGTTGCTTCATTTCTCTTTCAATTGAACGGACCATTTCTTTTAGCTCTGCTATCTCCGTCAGCAATTTCTGCTGATCTTGTACTTTTGGTTGAAAAAACAACCGATAAAGCTGCGAAATTCCCCAATATACCATATATAAACTAATACCAAATACAAGGAATATAATCGCAATGGGTATAATATTCTCCATTAACAATACACCTCCATTTGTATTTCTTTCCTTTGTCATTCTCTCTTTAGAAGGTTTTTCAGATAACTATATTATATATCACAATTTACTTTTTTGTATTTTTTTTACAAATAAACCATAGTTTTTTTACTTCTATTAAATTAATAATGGAAAATAATGTAATAATTCTAACTTTTGAGTGCTAAATTGGTATCGATGCCGTGTGAAGTATAAGGGATTGCTTGCCTTATATAGTGGGGGTTATTCTATTATTAAGAAAAAGAGTTCTATAGGGAAATATCCAAGTTGAGCTGCAACCCTTAAGTGAGATGGTAATTAAGAAAAGAACAAAGACTATCTTAGCTTTGTTCTTTGAATTCATAGCATATAATTGTTCCATTCATCATTTCTTATTGAGCTGCAACCCATGGCGATAGTTGCAGACTTACATCACTTGTATTAATGTTTTGGCCAATAAAAAACCCCTGCAAATTTTGTGCTCTGAAATTAATTGATGGTGCATCTTGTGTACTCGCATAACCTGCCGTTTCAGCACCAATATTACATCCATTTACTTGATTATATACAGCTAAATAGTATTGTTCTTCTGCTAGTAATGTGACTGGTGAAACGAGTGGTAAGTTGAATACTCCTGGTGTAATTGTAGTAACAAGAGGTGTGACCGCTATTACGGTTGCATTATTATTACCCACAGGACTTAAGATAGCCATTTGAAAATCGCCTGTTACGTTCCCATCTTGAACAATGTAGCAGGAAAGTTCTGATACCGTTTGCTCTGTTTGATTAAATACTAATGCACCGACTGCCTGAAAGTTCCCTCCACCTGCGTTAAATGGTAATTCTGCATTGATGCTACCCATTGTTAATGTTTGAAGGAAATTTCCACCACCTCCACCACTTGGACCAGTTGCACCCGTCGGACCTTGTATGCCTATTCCTGTTGGACCAGTGGGGCCCGTTGGACCTATGGGACCTGTTGCTCCTGTCGGACCTGGTGGGCCTCCCGCTGGACCGGTTGCACCCGTCGGACCGGTGGGACCTCCCGCTGGGCCGGTGGGACCTGTAACTCCTGTTGGACCAGCAGGGCCGCCTGATGGTCCTGTGGGGCCTGTAATTCCTATTCCTGTCGGACCTGTTGGACCCGTTTGTCCTGTGGGACCAATCGGGCCGGTTGCTCCTGTTGGTCCCGGAGGTCCTCCTGCTGGACCGGTGGGCCCAGTAGGACCGGTAGGACCACCGAATGGACCAGTGGGACCTGTGACTCCTGTTGGTCCTGGAGGTCCTCCTGATGGTCCAGTTGGACCGGTTACTCCTATTCCTGCCGGACCAGTGGGGCCTGTTGGACCAGTTAAACCGGTTACTCCAACTCCAACTGGACCGGCTGGACCCGTTACACCAGTCATACCGGTAACTCCAATTCCAACTGGACCGGTTGGACCCGTTACACCAGTCATACCGATAATGATTGTACCAGGACAACATATATTACAGTTATCACAATGGGAGTAATATCTTTTATTACATTTACGACAATATTTCTTTTTCTCTCTACTAACTAACACGATGAAACCTCCCTTTTTTTAATCTATATAATTATGTTATTTGTACAACTTCCTTTTGATTGTATTCTTGCCTATAGGCTAATACTTTGTCATATCAATTCAAAATAAAAGAGCTGCCTCAGCAGGCAGCTAATTCTAAAAGCTTCAATCATATGGTTGATACTGAATAGGGTGAAATTGTTTTTGTTGAGTATGTTGAGTTTGAGAATTAGGTTGGTAATAGTGTTGATGGGGATTATGATGTTGGGTTGTTTGTCGTTGACAATCCGCCGATGGGCCAATGATTACTGTGTTAGTAATAGGTGAAATCGCTTCTTCCCATTTATTCTGATCAAGACAATAGTTAGCAGACATCACTTTACTTGGAGTTAATCGCAAAATATCTGAGCCATATATAGCTTGTGGATAAGGAGCATCAAAAATAGCTAATAATTGCGTGTTATCCTCGGTCGCTACCTCATAATGCCAAAAACCTTGAGGGACATTTGCTACTTGCCCTGGTTGAATTGGTATATTTTTCAACTCATTCGTAAAGGGATTAATAAAAGAAACGACCGCAGAACCTCTCACACAATAGACCAGTTCTGAAGCATTTTGATGAATATGAGGTTCTACATATTTCTCTTTACTAAGAAAAATATCTAACATTGACACATTCCCAAGCGTGTTTAGCTGATCCCTCCCTAAAGCATTAATATAGTTTTGGTTATCCCTTTTGAAAAGTTGGTTATTTCGTAAGTCATACATATATTGGTTATTAGGTGATTGATAATCTATATATAAAACAGCCATACCACTCACTCGCCTTCCTTAAATCTCATTCGCTTTAGTATATGGGCTGGGCTGTAAGAGGTGAATACTTTTTATTCTGTGATTTGATTCCATGAAAATTCTTTAGAATCAAGTATCATAAGGAATTTGAAGTTTCTCATACGACAGTGAAAAAGATTGGTTATTATAAGGAGCATTTCATTTAATACATCCCACTTTCCGTTATCAGTCGTCAATACAGCGTGCGGGGCAGTTAGCTAAAACTATACCCTAACAAAAACCGGATTAAGGATATGTCTGTTCATCACCTTTGAAAAGAGGGTAAGGACGATGATGCCTATGGATAATCAACTCTTCCTATCTATCATTGTATATCTTCTCTATATTAGAAAATGATGGCTCAACAATCGAACAAAATGATCATCTGCCTTTTCTAAAGACCTAATGAATAAAAACCCCAGTGGTTTCTTCCTCTATCCATCATGAAAAAGAGCTTAACTCGGGAATAAATGATGGTTGCACATGTGAAAGTAACCATTGATGAGGTCAAAACATGCAGATGACTTCTTTGAAAAGGTTGTCTATTAGCTAAGACCAAGATCGCCTCATCATGATTCCCCTTGACTTTAGAAATATCATTACTAGAAAACATGTCT
Source organism: Cytobacillus sp. FSL R5-0569 (assembly GCF_038007265.1). NCBI lineage: Bacteria > Bacillati > Bacillota > Bacilli > Caryophanales > Bacillaceae > Cytobacillus > Cytobacillus sp. FSL R5-0569. The sequence continues at coordinate 938,314 of NZ_JBBOWW010000001.1, read as the reverse complement.
AATTACTATTTGTACTTTCTAATCGAAGGAAAAATAAATAAAACTGACACCTTTTGAGGAGTCAGCTTATCGTTTAATTGTATATCTACAATTTTAAGAGAGTAATTAACTAACTTACTTTTTTACCTTTTCCATTATCTCAATCATCTCTCGATACCCTCTATCCCTCGCATGTTGCAAGGGTGTTACCCCATCTTTGTCTGTAATCGTAATATCTGCTCCATGATCAATAAGTAATTGAACAATTTCTTGATGTGTTTTCCCACCATCACTTAAAATGATGGCCTCGAGTAATCCTGTCCAGTGCAAATTATTGATATGATTCACATCCGTATCAGAATGTGTGAGCAGTTCCTTTACAACTTCAATATGTCCCCGTTCACATGCCGGAATAATGGCAATGCCACCGTAGCGATTAGTGATTGTTGTATCGGCCCCTGCTTGGATAGCTAATTGAACAATTTCAAGGAGTCCTTCAGCACCTGCGTATAAAAGCACATTATCTAATCGTTTATTTCGAATATTGATATCTGCACCCTGCGCTATTAACACTTGCACAATTTCCACTTGATTTTGTTGGGTCGCAGCCATAACGGCTGTATTCCCCTCGTCATCTAGTGCATTTATATTCGCCCCGATATTTAACAATGTTAATAAATGATCTTTGTCTCCATCTCTAGCTGCCTTTATTAATTGTAAACTCACAATAACTAACCTCCATCTTTAAAGTGTACCTCTATATATGTTTATAGTTATGAGGGGGCAAATCCTGCTTGACTGATATAGATTTGTTCTGGTGGGAAAACTTTTTTAAATCTTTTCTCTACGCAAGTGATAACAGACGGTTGATACCATTTTTCCAATCCTAATGCGTGATACTTCTTTTCAACACCTAAACGACTTGTCCGTTTTCCACCACTGCCATCACCCATAAAATAATCATCGATACATACACGATCAACATATTCTTTTAATTTTGTGGGAAATTCCTCACTGCTAGGCAGTATGGGGGCAACTGCAACTTGTGTGGGGATATTGGCATCTGCTAGTTTTTTTAAGGCATTCATTCTCGCCTGAATAGGCGGTGCTTCGTTTGCAAACTGCTTACGTATTTCTTCATCATCGGTCTCAATCGTCATACTGACTCGAACCCTGTTTCCTAATTTCTTTAGTAAATCAATATCCCTTGTAACAAGCGGGCTTCGTGTTTGAATAAGGAGAAAATCTGCTGGGTTGCTAACAAATACCTCTAAAAGTGACCTTGTGACTTCTTCCTTATACTCCACCGGTTGATAAGGATCTGTACTCGAAGACATGAAGATTGTGACGGTTCCTTTCTTCTTTTCCCTGTTCAATTCTTTGTTTAACAACAGAGCAGCTTCCTTTTTTACATCGACCCACTCACCCCATTCTCCTTTTCGAAAAAGGGAAACAGGCATTTGTCTTACATAACAATATTCACAGGCAAATGTACAGCCCGTATAAGGATTCAGAGTATGTGTGTATCCTGAAAGATAGCCAGTTCCTTTATTGAGAATCGTCTTCGGTTGTTTATAAAGATACTCTTTTGTCATCTTCCCAACACCCCATTATGAGTTAGAATACTTTACGACTATAAATAGTCAATGAGACCGCCCAAGAAATCAAATAAACGAAACTCACTAATACAGCGAGGAGCAGTATTTCACTACCATTTAATGAAACCATATACTCAAAAGTAGACATTAAAGTCCCAGCCATATTCAAGTCGAAAACCCTCGCTACTACCATAGTTACCCCAAATAATCCCAGTGTACCAATTAATAAATATTGACTCTTAAATTGATAAGAAAACGGAAATAGGAAAGAAATAGCCAACATTACAAGACCAAAAATAAGTAATGCCTCTTTCCAGCTTGTAAACGTCGCATGAATTGAAATATTCCAAACAAATACTACCAGAACGACTAATGCGGTGTATATAAGTGTACCAAAATATTTTGAGCTTACGATTTCTTTTCTTGTATAAGGTAATGCATTGAGCATTTTGTTAATCTCCGGTTTTTCATCAATGGCAAATGCATTCATCGCCAAGGCAATACTGAAAATGAGCGCATTCCATATGCTTGAAGAATTTTGGGTTAAGAATAAAATAAAAATTGGTAGCAAAAAAATCATCGTGTTCCTTTGTAAGATAAAATCTTTTTTTAACAAGTTAAACATGCCTCTCTTCCCCCTTTTTCGTATAAAACATTAAATCTTCAATTGTTGGCTTTTCAGTGACGACTAAATCACCAAATACGTCATGTACTCTTCTTTTGTTCGCTGTTAATCCTTCAAAACCTGATGAGGATTTGCGAATACCAATGAACTCTTTTTCCGTATCGCGATCTAATAACTCGATGCCACCCTTAACAATAGCGTAATCTTCTTCAATGCGAAAAGCTTCTTTTGTGAAAATATGCTCACCATTATGAATGAAAGTAATATAATCTGCTATTCTATCTAAATCCGAAGTAATATGAGTAGAGAAAAAGATCGTCTTCGTCCCATCTTCCATAATTTCTTGTAAAATATCTAATAATTCTCGCCGAAAAACTGGGTCTAAGCCAGATGTCGGTTCATCCATTATAATCAGTTCAGCATGATGCGACAAAGCAACTGTTAAAGAAGTCTTCATTAACATGCCTTTGGAGAATGTCTTAATTTTTTTCTTTAAAGGCAGCTCAAATTTTCTTACATACTCATCAAACAATGCATCATCCCAATTACGATAAGCAGGGCGTAGAAGTTTGCGTAATTGAGCAAGAGTAATATGTTCATAGTAGACATTCTCATCAAAAACAAAGCCAATCCGTTGTTTGATTTCTTTTTCAAATTGTTTATATTCAAGTCCAAATACCTTCACGTCGCCTTTGTCCGGTTGCAGTAAATTCATCATCAAATTGATTGTTGTGGATTTCCCTACCCCATTTCCCCCGATAAACCCAGTAATAAACCCTTTTTTCACAGTTAGGTTCATGTCTGTTAATTGAAAACTCCCGAATGATTTATGGACACCTTTTAACTCAATTACATTCTCCATTAATTTTCCTCCCTGTATAGAAATGAAAGTAATTCGATTAATTCAGTAAGTGGAATGCCTATTTCCTTACTATTTTCCACGGCAGACAGTAATTGTTCTTCAATTACCTTCATTTTTCGTTCTTTCATCATTTCATTATTTTGTTCGGATATGAATGATCCTTTACCAACTACAGAATAAATAAAGCCATTCTTTTCAAGCTCTTCATAAGCACGCTTTGTGGTAATGACACTGATGCCAAGATCCTTCGCTAACTGCCGCATAGAAGGCAAAGCCTGCCCTGCTCCAAGCTCGCCTTTCAGTATTTGCGTTTTCACTTGTCCACAAATTTGTTCATAAATCGGTTCTTTCGATTGATTAGAAATGATTATTTGCATCATTAACCCTCACCAACATATTGTATATATACTTTATATACAATATACACAAATAAATGAAGGTATGCAATACTTTTTACAAATACAAAAAAAAGAAAAGCATCTCCCACTTAATAGAGCGCTTTTCCTTCCAACAATATGACTATTCAATTACTTTTTCCCAACCAATATTAAAGGCAACTTTCCAGCTAACCATTAAATATAGAACTGCTAAACCTAAATAGATATAGGTTCCATAAGGATATATCGTACTTACATAATGCAAAATAGCGAATACACCAGCCAAGAACATCAGGAAGAATGCGATGATTCCATTTCCTGTTTGAGTATATTGATCAAAAGACTCTGTAAACGGAATGGCTTTTTTAAGAATCGCAAAACAAATAACAACAAATGTAAAGGCATTAAGTAATACAATGATTAATTCTGGAATAATCTTCAGACCATACAAAAAAGTAAAAACCAAACTTAGGAGTAAAAACGGTGGTAAAAACAGTTTCACTAAGAAGGCTTTAATCGTTCCAGAAAAAATCGGCTTTAGCTCAATAATTGGAGCTGTTCTGTAAATCCAGGCCCCTTTATACTTAACGGAATACGGCATTAGCAACATAATCGTCGGAATGACAAGTAAACTAAAATAAATTGTTAAATAGGTATGACTATTTGCTAGGTCTTCCCCATTATCACCTAATACACCGAAAATGAAGATAAAAGGGATTACTATTGAAAACCCTAACGACGGATAAGCTTTCAGTTTAAAATCTCTTTCATTTTTCATCATCGCACTAGCAAAACGGTAAAATGCTCTTTCCTCCTGTGTGCGACAGAAAAGTTGAAGTAGCCATTTTCGCCATTTCGCCTTCTTCATCCCCTTTGACTTCCCTTGATAAGTCAGCTTCTGCAGGCTATGTTCAAACATATCATTGAATTTTAAATATAGGATGATCGCTGTACATGGAACGATGATGCTTAAGGCGGCAAACAGAAGATAAAATCCCTCTGTGCTTTGGTTTAAGAGTAAATCCATATTGGCGGCGAACCACATAGGAAAGATAAATACTTGCCACCACTGCGGTTCAATTGTGATGGTTAAATTGATGATTTCAAATGATCGTGCTAGTAGCTGATAACCAACCATAATCATCAATGACAACCCAATTTGTACATAATTGATTAAATCTTTAAGTTTCTCACCATCGAAAAATTGTAAGATTAAGAAATAAAATAAGGCAGTAAGAACAACCACAAATAAATTAATGAAAATAAGATTAATAACAGCAAGCAGCAAGAAAAGAATGCCATGTCTAATCAGACCAACAATTAATGGAATCGTCACAAGGGCAATAGATAAATACCCTAAATAAATAATGATATGCATCATTTTCGCCGCACTAACCGTTCTGCGATTAATAGGCTTAGGGTAAAGAATATTGCGGTCGCGAATATCTAACAATACACTGGAAAAGTCTGAAATCATCGAAGTCATAATAAAAAAAGTAAACATACCGAAAAACATACTCATTTGAAATAAATAATGCTCACCAATAAAAAGCAAAGGGATCATAAAGAGCCCAAATAATACATATAACCATAATGACTTAATAAATTGATTACCCTTATCCTTCTTTTGCGAGTTTAGAGCTAACATTGTCGGTGTGCGACGACCATCCATCGTTAACTTCACCTTTAATATTGCTCTCATCACTTCATAATCAATATCAAATTTCTCGAAGACTTTTTTCAAAGGATCGAGTAGTTTAAGTGTTGGGATGTCCTGCATTATGCCATCTCCTCTACCACTGAAACAAATCGTTCTCCGATTTCCTTTTGTTGATTAAACCCTGTAAGTTGATTAAATATTTGCTCAAGCGTGCCTTCTGTATTCTGACTTTTCAGCTCATCAAATGTACCGTCTGCGGCGATTTTCCCATCATGGAGCAAAATAATTCGACTACTGATTTTCTCAACGACATCCATAATATGAGAAGAATAAAAGATTGTCTTCCCTTGCTGGGCAAGTCTCGTCATAATTTCCTTGAATATCATTACACTATTAGCATCCAATCCATTAATTGGTTCATCGAAAAACAACACATCAGGGTTATGTAGTAAGCTTGAGATAATTAATAGTTTCTGGCGCATCCCTTTCGAATAGGATGAGATACGAGAACGAAAGACCTCTCCAATCCCAAAAAGCTCCATTAAACGCTTCGCTTTGTATTCCGCAAAGTCAAACGGCAAACCATACAACTCACCTATAAAGGTTAAATACTCCTGTGCCGTTAAATTATCATACACTTCTGCCATCTCTGGTACATAGCCAATCCTTCTTTTATAATTAACGTCTCCATCAGCAATATCACGACCAAAAATCTTTACTTCTCCATTAAAATCTCCTTCAATCCCTAGAAGAATTTTCACTGTTGTACTCTTTCCCGCGCCATTCGGTCCAATATAACCAATAATTTCTCCACGTCTTACCTGTAGTGAGACACCATTCAACACCAACTTAGATCCGTATCTTTTGTATAAATTTTGAATATCAAGAATGATATCTTCCATCTTTCCCCCTCCTATCTTTTCACCATTATAACGTAAAAATGGGTTTATTTGGTTTGATGTCGAAAGGTTTATACGAGTGAATGTTGAAGATTAGTTGTATCGAACTTTTAACCTACTAAAACGTTCAGCTAAAATGGCAGGAAATATCCCTTGCTTTTTATCATATATATCAATAAATGTAAGAATGAAACGAAGTATGAGGAATGAAGAAAATAATTGTCATTTTTGTTATTAGTTTCCATCCTGTCTGCCTGCAATGACTCGCCTTATTTATATAAGGGAGAAAGTGAACATTCGGAAGGAGAGCTTCGTTATATCATACTGTCAGACGAACGTGGAGAGTATAAGCTTACGATTAAATATAAGGGGAATCCAGAAGGGTTAAAGAATTTTTCAGATTATAGCTTTAGCTTCGAGACAAGTCAGTTTGCTGGTGGAGGAACGAGAGCTTTCGATGAAAATGAAGATATACCTAATCCGCGGGTATTTAGAGATAGTGGTAGTTTAGACAACAGCTTGCATTTACTAAAGGATGAAAAGATTGATGTAACGGTCAAGTGGGGAGAACAAATAGAGGCTTTCACCTTAACAACTAATAAAGAGTAAGGTTGTTCCCCCTCTCGTAACAACCTTACTTTTTATGAAAAACTCTCTTTTTCAAAAAAATCATCACTATAACAATAAACACAAGAGCAATGGCGCCATAAACAATATAGGAATACATATCCATATAACCGACCACGGACTCCCATGATTCTCCTACCGCAGCGCCAATAAGGACGAGGACGATATTCCAAATCAATGTCCCAGCCGTTGTCAAAATAAGAAAAACAAGAAAATTCATATGCGCCATCCCTGCCGGTAAAGATATTAAACTCCTAATTAAAGGGATAAAACGACAAAAGAAAACGGTCCACTTTCCGTATGTTGAAAACCAACCGTTTGCTTTATGAATATCTTTTTTGGTTAATCTTAAAATATGACCCCAACGTTCTACGATTCGCTCCACTTTTCTGATGTCAATCAGCAAGCCAACACCATAAAGAACCACTGCGCCACCTACTGACCCTAAGGTCGATGCTACGACAACGCCAGCTACACTTAAATTCGTAGTAGTCGTCATAAATCCACCAAAAGTTAAGATTACTTCAGATGGAATGGGCGGAAAGATATTTTCCAACATAATCAACAAAAAAATCCCAACATAACCAAACTGCTCCATCACACTTGTAATCCAGTTCTCCATCTGCCTTTCACCTACTACTCTATGATTCTATTACCATACCCCTTCTTTGGTGAAATAACCAATGAGTTGGAGCAATCTGATAAAATATTGCTTAAAATAGGGTGCTATATAAGCAGTTTATATAATAACCATTCATCTCGAATAGGAATACCATTACTTGCCACAAATGGTATGGAAGGTTTTACAGTTCGCGCTTTCTCTACTGCGTTTGGATAAACTGCTTTTAATACATAGCCGCGTTTTTGATAAAAAGATAATGCATGTAGATTATCGTTGGTTGTGATGAGCTGAACCGCCTTTGCCCCCAATTCTCTTGCCTTTTCTTCAATAACACACATCAAACTTGAACCAATTCCCTGCCCTTCATATACACTGTCTAACGAAATGACTTCACATATATCTTCATTATGCCTAATGTAAGTCACTAGGCCAACAATCTCACCTTTAGCACTCTTATATACATAGCCATCCAGCTCATCACAATGATAGACGCCAGAGGAGAGAACCATCTCTGTCGTTCCCCAATGATTCGCGAAAAAATCACTCACTTTTTCTCTATTATCCTCGTCTATCATCTCAATCATAGATAACATCCGTTCTCCATTGTTTAAACGCTGGACTTAACTCACTCCAAACATCAAATTGATTGCCATTACAATCGTAGAAAATAAAGTTCTTGCCCGCATGACCACGATCTTCAATTGCTCCTACCAACACTTCTTCCTCTATAAAAAGGGTATGCAATCTTTCCAGCTCAGCTAACCCGTCCACTTCAAAAGTAACAGAAAAATGTTCTCTGCCTTCTATGTCAACAAATTGGGAACGCTCTCCACCTTCTGCTTTTACTAAAAAGATACTTTGATTCGCTAAATCTAGAATAGCTTTATGTTGATCCCTATAATTAACAGCTGCACCCAGATGTTTCTGATACCACTTTGCTGATTGTTCCACATCTATTACAGGTAGATAAGTCGTTCCTATTCTTACTAGACGTTCCTTCATTTCTTTATCAGCTCCTTATTGCTAAAATATTCGCCTTTGCTCTTAGATTTCCTTTTCACTTAATGAAAATGGAAGGATTCTAACAGTTGAGAAGCGAACACTTTATTAGCATTAAAACTAATAAGGAGGCAGCATCATTTGAGAATCGTTGATACAGTTGGAGATTTTGTGAGCCATTATCAACCAACATCCGAATACTTAGAACAGTACTATCATCAATTTCAAGCAGACTATGAAGTTTATTTCGCCCATCATTGTTTACATATTGAAACAAAAAAACGAGCAGCATTGAAGAAACACCCACCTAAGCTAGCAGAACTTTTACCGATGAGAGACTTATTTCTTGAACACATACCAAATATACTTCAACGATATGAAGCGATGTTTAATGTGAAATATACTAAAACAGTCCGCTTGCTCGTCGGCTTATATGGGAGCAATGCCTTTGTGTATCAGCAATATCAACCTGATGTAGCCTTTTGTCTAGAAAAACTCCCCTATAACGAAACCTATATTAAAATTATTATTGCCCATGAGTTTGGACATGTCATGCATTATTTATATAATGACATCTATTCGCAAGACTGGCATCTTGTCAATTGGACTCATCCCTATACATGGCTCTTACAAGAAGGCATCGCAACGACCCTTTCCACGCTATTAGTAGAAGCACGATTAGACGAACATTTCGCCTTTGAAGAAGACAGAAAGTGGCTTGACTTCACTCAAAAAAATGAAAGTTTAATCGCGAAACAGTTTCTTTATGATATGAAGACCATTAACGATAGTCATACAATTTATAAAGAATGGTTCTCTATTAATGGAGGGAAAAACTTCAAGCAGACCCGCTTAGGCTATTACCTTGGCTATCAAATCGTTAACGCATTATTAACACAGTATGATATAAAAGAAACATTCACCATTTGGAAAGAAGATGAATTTGTTTCTATAATGGAACAACAGCTTAGAAATATGACCTGACAGACAATCGCGATTTGTAGTGGTCCCCCATCTACTAATCGCGATAATCATTCATGTGTGTAAAAGTCCTTTACACCCCCTTCACGCAACTTTTACATAAATTAGAACAAAAGTGCGATTGCCACAACAAATTCAGCAAGCATTCTTTCCTTTCAATCGTAAAAACCCTTCCAAATCACTCCTTTCCGCCACTAATTACCCATTTTTTCTTCTTTACTCTTTTTTCACCCTCTCTTTATCAACCGTTAAAAATTCGACCTTATAGTTATCTTGTACAAACCATTTTAGGGGGGAAGAAACATGTTGAAAAAGACTTGGAAAAAGAAACTATTGTCACTCGCACTTGTATCTACCATTGCTGTCGGGGGCATCTCTACCGTACTACCTGAGCAAGAAGTAGAAGCGAAAGGAAAGCCAAAGGGGAAAGATAAAGCACAAAATGTCATTTTCCTTATTCCTGACGGTTTTTCCGCGGCCTATGCAACAAACTATCGTTGGTATAAAGGTGAGGATACCGTTCTTGACTCGATGAACATCGCGATGCAACGTACATACTCAGCGAACTCCAATATTACAGATTCAGCAGCTGCCGGAACGGCGATGGCAACTGGCGTAAAGACCAATAATGGTATGATAAGCACCGATCCGACTGGTAAAGAACTAAAAACAATTTTGGAAGAAACAGAAAGGAAAGGGAAATCATCTGGGCTAGTTGCCACTTCAACGATTACCCATGCGACTCCAGCAGCTTTTGCTTCACATGTCGCTTCTCGTGCAGATGAAGCAGATATTGCCCCTCAATTACTCGACAATGATGTGGATGTCATCTTAGGTGGAGGACAAAAATACTTTACTGACGAATTAATTGATGAAGCGAAAGACGAGGGCTACCAATTAGTTACAAATAAAAGAGAATTGGATCGTGTGAAGAAAACGAATAAAGTGCTTGGTTTATTTGCCGAAGAAGGAATGGCACCGGAGCTTGATCGCGAAGACACACAACAGCCTAGTCTAGCAGACATGACAGAAACGGCTATCGATACATTGAAAAAGAATAAAAACGGCTTCTTCTTAATGGTGGAAGGAAGTCAAATTGACTGGGCAGGGCATGCGAATGATGCAGCATGGGCAATGAAAGACAGCGAAGCATTTGAAGAAGCTGTCATTGAAGCAATGGATTTCGCTAAGAAAGATGGCAATACGCTTGTTGTTGTTGCTGGAGATCATGATACAGGCGGAATGTCTGTTGGCGGTTACGGAAATGGTAGTGCAAATGTGGAAATGCTACGAGATGTGACGGCTACAGGTGACTATATGGCATCCAAACTTAATAAGAAACGGACAAACGCTAAGAAAGTGCTAAAAGAATATGCAGCGATTGATTTAACGAAAGCTGAAGTCAATGCAATCAAAAATGCTGATAATCCAGCTTCATCTATCAATCAAATCATTTCAGAAAGAGCATCTGTCGGTTGGACAAGTACCGGCCATACAGGAATTGATATCCCCGTTTATACTTATGGCCCAGGATCAGAACTGTTTACTGGCACAATGGAAAATACAGACCTACCAGTAAACATGGCAAAAGCGATGAAAATGAACTTTAAGCCTGGAAAATAAAAATGAAACAAGCCATCTCCAATCAGTTGGAGATGGCTTTTTAATCTACTAAAACTAACCTTCCTGCGCCTCTTTCTAGTACATCCCCTGCACCCGGAAATATAAACGTCCATGGCATTGACGTATTTGGCTCAACATGTATTTGATTCGTTGTAAAAATATGTTGAGCAAGTTGGGTTCCATCCTCAGCTAAATAAGACACAACAGTATGCTCTAAAACAAAAGCTTCTTTCGTTGTATTTTGAATTAGTACCGATATCAATAAGTCCTCTCGGTGATTTTTTGCTTGCCAAATAGAGGTAAAACCAATCATTCCCTTTTGTAGATGAGGAACAGATTGACTATAAATCCCCTCAATCTCTTTACGGTCCTTTTCTGATAAGGTTGAGGCCCATTTTTCTTGAAAAACTAATGAATGCATTGCTTCATCCCTTTCCTATTAACTTAATATTAGACATTTAACTGATAGAAGTAAAATGAAATAAAATTACCTTAATTAAGAAGGACAAGCTTTAACGGACGGTTCGAATAGTAAGGACATTATTAGAATAACCTTATTTTTACTAGGATTGGACAAAGACAATCCTATAAAATTTAAAAGTGCTTAGGCATGAACTCAATTTAACCTATTAAAAGCACCTCCATGTTCAATATACTTTACAAAACGAAGTCCTTATCTTGATTGTAGGTACTATTTATATAACCTATTCTATATAAGAACAGTGCAAAAACTCTTAACAAAGGATACATTAGCGAAAGCGCTTGGCTATCACTTGCCACAAACCAACTGGCTAGAACCTTATCCCCTTTTAAAAATCCTGATAAAAGCACGTGGACAACAAAGTTGAAAAAGTATTGTCATTTACATAATTAAAGAGGAAATAAATTTAATCGCCAAAACAGTCATGATTACAGTCATAACGGCATGGGTAAAGAAAAAAAAGGGAACCACACAAGATTTGTGTGGTTCTACAATGAAGATAGATTCATTTGACTAGCTACCGAACATCAATTCACTTTTCTATGTTGCTGATTTAACTTCTGGATAATAGTCTGATAAAACTCCACTTTTTCCTTCTGCAACAAAAACATCTGATGATTAGGGTTCTCCTCTTGCATTGGTCGTAAATCATCAAACAACGTTTTATGAACATTTACAACATCCTTAAGAATATCAATAACGGCATCTAATTCCTTTTCATTCAATCTCTGTGACATAACGAGTCCATCTTTCTATATTTGAATTGAGTTTCTTATTTCCACTTGAAAATGAGTTTAATATATTTTTTACCTCCCTACTTGATATAGTATGAGTTTTATTTATTCAATATTTTAACTCAATTTTCTAGATAGGATAAATTCATGTCATATTTGAAAACACTAATGTTCTAAAAACTTCTCTAAATATTCTTCGTGGTTTACTGCTAATAGGATTGAACCTAAATCATGCATAATTTGTATTGCACTTTTACATTTTTCAATTCCTTTTTCTTTTTTCTGTGTTTTTATATCGTACAAACCTTTTAAGAATAATAGTTTGGTTTTCTCAAAATATAGGACTTTATTTTCAAGCATTTCATCTACTATCTTGATAAAATATAATGATTCTGAAATTCTGTTGCCTTCAATACAAAAAACAGTTGCATTTAACAATATACCTACAACTTCATCTCTATTTACATTTAAATTCATATAAAGTTTAGACCTTTTAAGTATCTCTTTCGAAAACAAAATAACTGAATCAAGTGTTAATATACTCAAAGAATTCCCAAACAAAATATTTTCATAATAACCCCATGTTTCAACAGACAGCAAATAATCACTCAAATAGGTTTTATCTTCGGCTGATATATCGTATTGATTTCTCAAATCACAAACTAAGGCACTAATCATTATTGAGTTAAGTTTATATGTATTTCTTTTGGTTTCACTATATTTTGCTAATTCCTTTTTTTTAAGGGTTTCTAATAAAATAATATTATTACTTTCATACGCAGATCTTACGTTATCTAACATTACTTCGTGTTCCATAAGTTTGTAATCATTTGCAATAAAACGAAATTCTTCTAATGTTATATTCATCTTATTAAGTAATGAATAAAACTTAGAAAGAGAAATATCTGATTCATCACGTTCGAATTTTGATAAAAATGAGACACTAATATCTCCTTGTGCTATATCTTTTAATGAGAGGTTTTTTGCCAGCCGTATGGTTCTAAATACATGACCAATTTTATTCATAGTATCCTCCGATTTTCATATATGAAAAAAAACAGGAATTATTATTTATTTATATTATCATTATTAGGAATAAATTCATACAAAGGTGGTATGTAAATTGTTAAAAATTATCTTCAAATTACTCACAACTAGCTTGGGCATAACAGTAATTATCGGTGCGAGAAGCATCATTACTACTTTATAGATTTAATACTATTTTCTCCTAGAGCCCTATCAGGGTTCATTCTTTTTATAGGGCTTCCTACATGTTATTTTACATTTTTTACACATTACATAATAATCTATAGTGTATTACTAAATAAAAAGCTATACAGTTTACAACCAACAAAGAATTAACCTTCGTAACCAGCGAATCATACTTTACTTCAATATATATCTACTATCTACATTATTTTTTTATTTCTCTACAAAACCCTACTAAGGTATTTTTCCTTCAATACAAATATCAGAATTCTAGTTTGCTTAACAATAAGCATGAGTTAACTATCTATTTACCTTTTCGTTAATAATTAAATTATAAGAAAAATAGTCCTGAATAAACAGAACTATTTAACTATTTCTTCATTCAACTTCATTTAATATTTAATATGATAGTATCAAATAGTTTTTCATTAGTGTATAGAAGTAGTGCCCATTGTCCAGTTTTTGGTAACCTTACAGATGAAGGGGCATGTGCAGCTGCTTTATTATTACTACCCGATAAGTCCATTGACCATCCTGTCGTTAATATTTGATGCACGGTTTTCGAATCTTTATGATATCCGACAACAGTTAATTCTGTTTTTGTCGGGTCCTTTATCCCCCAAAAATGCCACATCCACTTTTGATTGTGTTCAACACTTGGTAAGTCGGCACCAATGATACCAGTTTTATTTTCATTACCTATCATATTTTCATTAAATTCTATCGCTTTCTCATTCCAATCAATATTTCGAATCTCATCTTTATTTACGAAAAGAGGTAGATCGTAATCTGGAACATATAGAACAACATCCCCATAATATTGATTATCAAATTGAATTTCTAATTTCCATATGCCTGTTTCGGGTAACGCAAATACTGTAGTAAATCGATTTAAGCTGTCGTATCCAGATGAAGGTTGGGTAATGGCTTCTGTTGTTAATACAGTTATCCTCTCCCCATTACTTTTATTTATGGCATAGATGGCTAGTTCCTTTCCCTCATACTTTTTAAAAGGTTCTTTAAATGAAAATAAATAGCTATATTCACCATTAACCGCTAAATTTGGATCAGGGAAGACTGAAAACAATTCACGACTATTAATGCTAAAAGTATGTCTAACATCCCATGTTCCATTTATCATCATATCATTCATTTTTGTAAAAATAGGCTGTTTAGATAATACAAATAGAATAAAAAAAGTAGTTGCTATTGTAGCGATGTAAAGAAGAAATTTATGTTTAACTGGTTTCCTTGGCTGATACTCAGATTTTATTTTTTCTTTAATTTTTATTTTCTGTGTAGTGGTAAAATGCTCTCCTTTTAGCAGAGAAGTATCCATTGCTTCTCTCAACTTCTTTAATTCCTTATCCATGCACTTCTCTCCCCTCCATCAATACCCTTAATTTTCCCCTCGCTCTTTTTAATCTTGTTTTCAAAGTATTTTCATTCACATTGAGGATATGACTAATTTCCACAATTGAAAGCCCATCATAATAATATAAGATGATGACTTCACGATACTTAATAGGAAGTGATAATACAGAGGCTGATAAGAAAAATCGTTCATTATTCTGAATCATTTGTATCTCAGGAGGTCGCTCTATACTTTGTTTCAACTCCAATATACTCGAATTAAAAATCATTCTAAACCTATTCGAGTGCTTTAGTATATCTTTACTCTTATTAATCGTCACCCTGTATAACCAAGCCTTCAAAGAGTGTATTTCTTCTAATGTGTCAAAATGCTTATAGCAAATAATTAAAACATCTTGAATCACATCTTCTGCTAAATTCCAATCCTTTAAATAGTTAAAGGCTAACTTTGTTAAAGCTTCTCCATAATTATCCATAACCTTTTCGAACCAAATATCATGTTCATGATTAAAAGAACTCTCCGTATTCCCTGTCACCTCATCACCTCTATTTTCTCATACCCTTAAGACGACCAAAGTTCTTTTTCGTTTCAAATTTTTTCATTTAAAAAGAAAAACTACCTCTACCTCCTCCCCCGTTCCCATATCTTTCACGTTGTACTTATTGTTCTTCACTTCATTTTCGCCAATAATAATGACTTTTTTTATGTTTTCTTTATTTGCACGTTCAAGTGCTCTGCGAAGCTTCATTTTACTCATTTCTAGCAATACATTGTATCCTTTTTTCCTTAAGTCATTGGCAACTGTTAATGCCTCGATATTTTTACTAAGTGGTATCACATAATAATCAACTGGAGAGGGGCTTAAATCCTGAACATTTCTCGCTATGAATGCTGTAGAAATGACATCTAAACCAAAGGATATTCCCACTGTTGGCATGGTTTCATTTGTGCCAATAAGACCTCCAATCGCTTGATCGTATCTTCCTCCACTACCAATACTTGATGTAATTGTTTTATCCACAAGAAAGATTTCATAAATTGTGCCGGTGTAAATTTCTAACCCTCTCGCTAAAAAAGGATTAAAATTACATTGTCCCTCTATAGATAAGGCCTGCAAAAAACTTTCTAGTTCAGCGATTTCTTTGACCCCTTCTTGTACTTGAGTGGATTCATAAGATTCAAAAGAAGATAACGTTGAGTTTTCCTCATCTTCTAAAAACCTTTGAATACTACTTAATGTATTTCCTGAGAGATTGAGATGATTAAGTTCTTTCATCACGCCATCGGCACCAATCTTATTCAGCTTATCAATGACCAATATCACTTGATTGAGTTGGCCTTTATCGACTCCAAAGAGTGCCAACATTCCGCTTAGGTATTTCCTATTATTATATTGAATCTCCACCTGAAGACCAATTCTCTCAAACGCATCAAGGGCCATAAGCATTAATTCGGCTTCTGCCATCTGACTTTCAATGCCAGTTACATCTACATCACATTGGGTAAACTCTCTAAGTCTGCCCGTTTTAATAGGACCGTCCCGAAAAACCTTCCCAATTTCGTAACGTTTAAAAGGCATCCTCAATTGAGGGTTCATCGCTATCACTTTAGCAAATGGAATGGTTAAGTCATACCTCAGAGCCAGTTCTCTTCGTCCTCTGTCGGATAAATTGTACATTTCCTTAAGGATCTCATCTCCACCGCTATATTTGGAAGCCATTAATTTTGAATAATTCAGTATCGGTGTCTCTAGCGGTTCACATCCGTATTGAACGAATACCTCCTCCAATGTTCGAGTAATGTCTCTTCTCACCTTTGCAATTTCCGGTAAATAATCTTGCGTCCCTTTTACGTTTTGTTCTTGCATTTTCTTCATTCTACATTCACCTTTTTTATATAATAAAAAAACCGCACTTGATATAAGTGTGAACTTAATCAAATACGGTTGAATGAAAAATAGCCTTCCTATTTACGATTTTCAAGATCGAAATAGCAAAGCTAGATTATATGATGATGCAATTGTGAAAATGAGCAATTATCTTTTATAGGCATCATTCTTCACCTCAATTTTTTTATTAATCTATCATATATTCCTTCATTTATCAAATTGAATTGACTGAATTATATTTTTTCTTATGAAGAGTCATCAAAATCAAACTTATTAAATATAATAACCAAGCTAAACCAGCTATAGCGAAGAATCCTGGGGTTAATGCAAAGTAAAGTGAACAGGGCAATGACCAAATAACAGCAATGAGCATGATGAACTGATTCGAGACCCTTATAAATATAATAATGAACAAAGCAGGGAGTGCCAACAAGAAGAAGGTTAATAAGGCTGTACCTATTCCTACAAAGTCAGAAGAATAAGGGTTAAAAAAAGTAAACATTCCCCAAATTATCATACTTATTAATCCCGCTATGAACCCGACCACTCTAGATATCTCTTTCAACCCAATCTCCTCTCTTCCATTGAACTAACTCCCCTTATACACAGCCTCTCTATGTTTATAATCTAATAACTCAACTTCCGTAGATGCTAAACTCTTATTGTTTTTCTGTGTGTTTAAGGATTGAGGCGAAATGCCAAAAGTAATTGTATCAATACCCAATTGACTAGACTTATTATTATCATATGGCAATACCGTTAAACTAATCAGAAAAGAATGTCCTAGTTCATTACCTTTCTTCCATTGCTTCATTTCAACAACGTTATAGTCTTTTGCTTGCCAGTCAAATTGGATTACAGTATCCTTTTTATAATAATCATTTACTGCATTCCTTACCTCATCATTCAATATAGCTAATACAAACTGGTCTACCACTTGTTCCTTATCTTTGGCATCATGTTGTTTATACTCTTCAGCATGTACCTCCTCCAGACTTACATGGCAAGCGAGTAAATATATAAGCAGAAAAATGGCGAATTTTCTCATGAAAAACATCTCCTTTTTAACCATTTTTTGCTAACGGGGACCGTTTTATACGATACTAATTTCCCTCAAAATAATAAAGTGCAGATTGTTTTAATAAATAACGAATACCCTTTTGATGATAAGGCATCCAAGATTCCGCTTCTGCGATACTCATCCATCTCACCTCTTCTATCGTCTCCCTATCATTTATTTCAATCTCTCCACCAATGACTTTCGCCTTAAAAGTAAAGAAAATCGCATGAAAATTTTCCTGTTCCATAAAAGCTTCATTAATTGAGACAATATCGCCAAGTTCAATATCCAAACCTGTTTCTTCCTTCGTTTCTCTAATTGCTGCCTCTAACAATGTTTCTCCTTTCTCTACCCCTCCACCAGGTGGGGACCAATTATTATGTTTAATATTCTTTACCATCAAGATATTTTCTTCGTTTTTATCGACAATCAGTGAATAAGCTACATCTACTCGATTCATTAACCTTTCTCCTTTTGTAATTATTTTCATCATTTAGATTTTAACGACAAAAGATGATAAGAACAATATTTTAATTGGCAAGAAATATATATGTGGGATTTATGGAAAGATAAAAAGGATTCGACGTACAACCTAAGGTAATTAGTTACAGGATATTTACATACAAATTCCATATTTTCTACACATTAATGTCATGAATCTAACATTTTTTCTACATTGGTGTTCTCATTTTTAATTGATTGTGTTTAATTGTTAAGTAAAGGGGCCGCCTATCGCTACTTAAGAGATTGTTTTGTCATAGCAGTATTTTAGAAATTCACAAAAACGACACCAATCGTACACAGGTAAAAGGTTGTATCTCCTTTCCCAATTTAGTACGCTAATTACGAAAAAAAGTTTTGGAGGTCATGATATGAAAAAATTATCTATGCTACTGTTCGTAGTGACATGTTTATTAATTAGCACAAATACCGCTTTTGCACATACTCATTTAGATAGTTCAAACCCTGAAGATGGTGCGACTGTTACAGAATCAATTGATACGATTCAATTATATTTTGACACTGTTATAGAAGATAATGCTTCTTTGCAAATTGAAAATAGTGAAGGAGAAGTAGTCGAGGCGAGTGACATCACTGTTAAGGAAGATGAGTTAATTGCTACTTTCTCTGAACCAATCGCTAACGGTAATTATACGGTAAGCTGGGAAATCATCGGAGTAGATGGTCATATTATGCAAGAATCTTACGGCTTTGAAGTCAATGTTCCTGAAGAAGAGGTAGAAGAAGATACAGCAGAAATTGCTCCAACTACAGAAAATGAGGAGCCAACTGTAGAAGAAGACGAGACAACACCATCCAACGAAACAGCGGATGAAACGGAATCAAACTCAAACGGGTTATTGATTGGTATCATCCTTGTTGCCATTGTTGCGATTATTGCGATCATCTTATTAAAAAGGAAAAAATAAACGATGTTTTTTATAACCATTTTGAGTGAGGCACTTCTCTATTTATGTTTTGCTCTCCTTGCAGGCACCTTTATTTTACGATGGGTGCCTGCAAATTCTAAGCCACCTGTAAATGTATCCAT
Organism: Cytobacillus sp. FSL R5-0569; assembly: GCF_038007265.1. Taxonomy (NCBI): domain Bacteria; kingdom Bacillati; phylum Bacillota; class Bacilli; order Caryophanales; family Bacillaceae; genus Cytobacillus; species Cytobacillus sp. FSL R5-0569. Next base: position 919,163 of record NZ_JBBOWW010000001.1, on the reverse strand, counting down.
CTCAATACAATTAGTGGCGACAATGGGGATTGCCGTATTATCTTTCATTCCCTTAATACAATTAGTTACCCATCTCACCAAACTTGATGGGCTGGGTTCTGCCTTTGAAAATATATTACTCAGTTTCCGCGTAGGGAATGCTTGGCTTTTCACATTCATCATTTGTATCGTTCTGGCATTTTACATTACCCTTTTTGGTGAGGATAAAAGAAAGATTTCCATTATTGGAGAAATGATTCTTCTCTTCCTTCTTACCATCGGTGTAGCCTGGTCAAGCCATGCTGGCAGTATACAAGGAGTTTATGGGATTGGAATTCATGCCCTTCATCTAATTGCCGTTTCTACTTGGGCAGGGGTATTACTCGTCGTATCCTGGTTTTCACGGCAAACAACTAGTTGGTTGCCTTTTCTAAAATGGTTCCATCTAACAGCCATTATCTGCTTTTTACTAATTGTTTTAAGTGGTATTCTTCTAACGAATGTGACGACTGCTGAAACAGATTATAAAGATGCCTTATTGGTTTCATATGGTCAAGGCCTATTGCTAAAACTACTTTTTGTTATGCCTTTAACTGTTTTCGCTTTGATCAATGGGTTTTGGATGAAACACCGCCTAAAAAGAGAGTCTTCATTCAACCCGAAGCCATGGGTTCGTGCAGAATTTCTTATCATAACCATTATCTTTATCCTTACAGGTATTTTTAATGAGCAGTCTCCCCCAATGAACATTGACAATCTAATTGCTCATAGTGGCTATGCACCGATATTAAATCTGTTCTATCAAGGAACACTTGAAGGAATTTCAGTTTCATTTATTTTCACTGAAGTGGGCATCATATTCGGCATTCTTGCCCTTAGCTGCCTTGGTGGAAGCTTAGTCCTCTTTAAAATGAAACAACATGTTGCACTTTCCTTTTTAGCTTCTGTTTTATTTGTATTAATGGCTTACTTCGCAATGATACAAAGCATCGCAGTTAATTAACATTGCAACTATCTGTAACACGAAAAAATATTGGTTTAACATTAACATTTTTTCGTGTTATTTTTTTTCGCTTCTTTCAATTTCATATGATTAAAGCAATGTTTGACCTCATTTTTTAGCCTATTACTTCTTCTTATTCAGGTCATTCTCCTTAATACACTTCCCTTTCAATTTGAATGATACATGGCCCCCTTTTTACAATCACTTATATAACGATTATGATTCATTCCAAAACGATCTATACATTCATAATGGGGGATGAATATTCCTAAACCCAGAGCCCATCGCAAACCTATTTAGAAATTTTTCGAAACAGATAGTGATTTTTTACATATCATGTTATATAATCTATTTAGAGATATTTCTAAATAGATTAAAGAGGTGTTATCGTGGGGTTTCCAGATACATTTAAGGCTCTTTCAGACCCTGTGCGTAGAGAGATTCTTGTCTTACTGAAAGATAAAAAGCTATCTGCCGGTGAGATTGGGAAGCATTTTGAAATGACAGGAGCAACCATTTCTTATCACTTATCACAGCTAAAAAAGGCAGATCTTATACTTGAAAGCAAGTATAAGAACTTCATTTATTACGAATTAAATATTTCTGTATTTGAAGAAATTATGCTGTGGTTTACACAATTTGGAGGGAAAGAAAATGACAAGAAAAATGAATAGGACACTTGTGATTACGACGTTACTTTGTTTACTTCCTATTATTCCTGGCTTGATTGTATATCCTGATTTACCTGATCAAATCGCCATCCACTGGAATACAGCAGGTGAAGCTGATAATTTCACCTCTAAGGCCATTGCTGTGTGGGGATTGCCCCTATTAATGGCCGCCATTCACTTATTTACTATTTTTATGATAAATAATGACCCAAAGAAAGAAAATACCGCTAAAGCACTCAAACAATTAATTATATGGTTAATTCCAATTATGACTCTTATCATCGTACCCATCACCTTATTCAAAGCACTCGGCTATGACATCCGTATTGAATCTATTGCCCCTATTCTGGTAGGACTCATTTTCATCATTTGTGGAAATTATATGCCTAAAAGTAAGCAAAATTTCACGGTAGGAATCAAGCTACCTTGGACACTTACAAGTGAGGAAAATTGGAATAAAACCCATCGATTAGCCGGTTATTTGTGGATTATTGGTGGGCTTGGTATGATACTCACTGGATTTATCAACTTTGCTCAGATTCTGATCATGATTATTTTAGTTGTGATTATTGTCATCATACCAACTGTTTATTCTTTTGTGCTCTATAAAAAAGGGATATAAGTATAACAAAAGCCTTCTCCTATATAAGGAGTAAGGCTTTGTTTTATTTTATTTCAAAGCTGATGGATATTCGAACAAGTTCAGATCAAATACCATTGGATATAGGAAGTATACAAATAAAATAATCAGTACAGTGGCTAAAATGGTAACTAGTGTTCCTCTTCTTAACATATCAACAATCGTTACTTTCCCTGTACCAAATATAATTGCTTGAGATGGTGTACCAATCGGTAGCATAAAAGCAAAACCAGCACCTAAAGCAACAGCTGTCATTAATGGTAACGGATGTGCATCAATTGCTAACGCAAGCGTAGCCGCAATAGGTACAAATATAGTTGTCACAGCAGTATTAGGTGCAATCTGAGTAATACCAATTGCTAATAAGGTCGATATAGCCAGAATGACAATATATGGCGTTCCTTCTAACAATAATAGCTGACTACCAACCCATGATGATAGATCCGTTTGACTGAATCCAGCCGCAATGGCTAAACCTCCTCCGACCAAAAGCAAGACATCCCAAGGCATTTTCTTAAGAGAATCCTGACCGAGTAATCTTCCTCCGTGCTTTTTAGATGCTGGGATTAAATAAAGTAATAAGGCACCGGTAATCGCAATCATTGTGTCACTTATGCCCGGAATGATATCCGTCCAGAGGAAAGATCTTGTTAACCACATAAAAGCCGTTAACGTGAATACTAACCCTACTGCCTTTTCCTCAAAACTCATTTTTCCGAGATTTTCCTTCTCATCTATTACGAATTGTTTTCCTGATTGCAGGCTTTTAACATTCATGGGGTAGGCGATTTTAGTTAAATAAAAAGCTGTTGCAATACCTAGAATGAGGATCATTGGAAAAGCAAACAAAAACCATTTAGCAAATGATATTTCTATACCGAACATTTCAGTTACTAATCCTGCCAATATCAGATTCGGTGGCGTTCCAATCAGTGTCGCGCTTCCTCCGATAATTCCACCAAAGCCAATAGAGAAAATGATAGATTGAGTGAACTTCTTTTCTTCTGCAAAAGTATACTGTCCCTCTTTTTTCATTAATTCTCCTACTTTGAAAGCAATCGCTGTTCCTATCGGTAACATCATCATTACAGTCGCCACATTAGAAATCCACATAGAAAGAAAACCTGTTGCGAACATAAATCCATATACTAAACCTGACGTACTTGTTCCTACAAGACTAATGATTGACAACGCGATCCTTTCATGAAGATTCCATTTCTCAATCGCAAGCGCAATCGCAAACCCGCCAAGAAAGAGGAAAATATTAGGATCGCCATAACTACTTGCTGCTTCACTACCAGATATTGCTCCTAATAAAGGTAATAATACAATCGGTAACAAGGAGGTTAATCCTAAAGGCATGACCTCCAAAATCCACCACGTTGACACCCAGGCTGTAATAGCCAGGACTGCTTTTCCTTCATCACTCAATCCATTTAATGGAAGTATCAACCAGATCATGAAGAATAGAACAGGACCTAATAGTAATCCGATAACCTGACTAGTTTTATACGAACCTGGATTGTTTTTACGATTATTCTTTTCCTCTTTAGCGCTTGATGAGGTTGATGTCACACTTGTCTCTTTCACTTCACGTAAACTAGCAAATGTTAATAAATCCTTCGAACGCTTATGCGATTGCCAAAGCGTTTGATTCACTTGTTTAAATAGATTACTCATTTTATCTAACTCCTTTTTTAAAAACGCTTTCATTATGGGTAAAAAAAATGGCCCTCCAAAAAGCAACACAGTTAATAAGTGCTCTTTTTAAAAGGCCGAATAGTTTATCTAGTTTTATTTCAAGTAGAGTCTTGAAATCGTAAATAAACGGGCAATTATTCAATTGGTTTTTTTAGAAACGTATCACGATACTTCTGGTGCGCGACTTTTAAGGCTACAATTAAAGCTTGTTGTGAAGGAATAATACAGTTCATCTCTATATCTAAAATCAAGTCTGATATATCTATACTAAAATCTGTCCCAATAATCATTCTCTTCAAATAATCTTTGGCAAGTCCTGTCATAAAAGTAGAATCGACATTAACGATTGTATGACTTTGTTTATTTATCTCTAGCATGATTCCAATCTGTTTATTATTTTCATACATAGGCGTATTTTGGGGAGCCTTCGCATACGCAGTTAAGAAAGCTGTTGACATCGCCATTTATAACACTCCTTTAACCATACAGTTAATTATATTCTATCAGAATATTCTGCCCTAACCACTTTTTTATCTTTGGTAAAATTCAACTTTATCCTTATCTATTTCCATTCCAAATCCATGACCGTCTGGAATAATTAACTCAAAATTTTCGAAGCGCAAATTGTCTACTGTTATACGATCCTTAAATAATAAAGGACCAAACAATTCAGTACCAAATGTAAATTCACCTATTGTAGAGTAAACCGAAGCACAGACAGCTGTTCCTAATGTTGATTCAATCATTGTCCCACCATAAAGGCCAAATCCAGCACCTTCAGCAATAGCTGCTACCTTCTTCGTTTCTAATAATCCACCATGCTTACACGGTTTAAGGGCAATGCTATTCCCCGCACGCAGTTTAGTAATCTGAAAAACATCATGGATAGAATTAGCTGCTTCATCAGCCATAATTGGAACAGCATATTTCTCTGTTAATCTAGCCATTCCCTCTAAGTTCCAAGTGGGTAATGGCTGCTCTACCATTGAAACACCACCTTCTTGAAGTGCTGCAATACAATAATCAGCAGTTGTTTCATCCCATGCCTGATTAATATCTACCGTTACTCTTGCTCGATCACCTACGGAGCGAATAATCTCCAATACATGGTTCACATTTTTATATGGATCGCCCTTCCCTATCTTTAATTTAAAAATTCTATGACGTTTTTCCTCTAAAAATCGTTCCGCCTCTGCGATGTCTTTAGCTGTATCGCCACTTGCCAATGTCCACGCAAGTGGGAGAGAAGAATGGATTTTCCCTCCAAGTAATTCATATGCTGGTAATTGTTTTTCTTTTGCAGCTAAATCAATTAACGCTGACTCGACTACAGATTTAGCGAAATAATTCCCTCTAACCACTTTATTTAAATCGGCCATTATTTTCGCGTAATCATTTGCATTTTTACCAATCAAATGCGGTGTAATGTAAGTATCAATATTGACCTTAATCGCTTCCGGTGTACCTTCTCCATAAGATGCACCGCCGATCGTAGCTACTTCTGCCCAACCTTCTTGACCTTCTTCGTTTTGAATACAAACCAATACTATCGCTTGTTTAGTAATTGTGTGCATCGCCAACTGATGTGGTCGAATTGTTGGAATATCTAAAATAAAACTGTTAACTGAACGAATCTTCATTCTGTTCTCTCCCTTTGACAATCCATAAAAAACCTTCTAAATAAATGGATAGCAGTACACCATCTATATTTCAAAGGACGGGCGTTTACTAATGGAGATTAAAAAAGGGAATTTTTAATCGTTAATAAACAGGCTGCTTTACAGAAGTTCTTTTTTAAAATCATTGTTCCTAAAATTAAATCCATATCTGGTTACATCATTCATGCATCTCTAACGATTCCATTTATCTCCTATGCTCTTTTCAAAACTAGTAATTGGAGATATGCGTACATGCTTCATGATGGAGTATTTCCACTCTGAAGCTTTCATTTAATATATTGATTACATATTAACTTTTCAAAGCGCTTACATGATTATTGTCACAAAACTAACTACTCTCGTTTACCCATACCAATATAAATAGGCTATCTCAAATACAACTGTCACCATACATTTGACAGTTATAGTTTAAGATAGCCATTCGTTCATTAGTTATTATTAAAGAAGGTTATTCTCTAATAGCTAATGAATAGGCATTAAGTTTGATTAGTTACTATTATAATCTCTAATTCTGAATTTTCAAGTACTTTTTTCTATTTTAAATAAAAAGGTCCCTTCGCCGCTATTAAGGTCAATTCTTCTGCAAGTTTTTGCGATGATATCGGAAATCCCTCTTCTAGCCACCATACAATGGACCCAATCGTACCGCTTAGAATATGAACTTCCCTTACTTTTCTCTCCGATTCGCTTAAGGTAGGAGTTTGTGTGACCGTACCAAAACCTTGGTTAGTAAATTTAATCATCCATTCTCTTAAAGCTACTGTAAATAATGGCAAACGATGCTCAACTAATAAGCAATGATAAAGCTCTTGTTCACTTTTAATATATTCTAATAATTGCACTAAACCTGGATAAGGCTCTTGTAGTGATTTATGTTCTGGAAGAGAAGGAACACTATTTACGATATCCGACCAATGTTGGAAAAGGCGATTAACATAATAGGTAACAAAAGCTTGTAAATCGGCAAAATGTAAATAAAAGGTCGTGCGGTTGATTTTCGAAGCTTCCGTTAGCTTCTTAATATTGATTTGCTCGAGGGCATCTGATTGGAGTAAATTTGTAAACCCTTTGCACAACAAATCAAAAGTTTGCAACACCCTTGGGTCTTTTATCACGAAACCACCATCCTCAACACATACTTTATTTATGTCTATCTTCTTAGAAAAGAAGGTTTCTTTGTACCTAACAACATCTCAAATAGTTTATCATTTAAATAGACAAGGTGTCTAACACTGAACTTGTCGACCAATTTTATTCGCAAAAGGGGATGTTTATATGAGTAAGAAAACAGCAGTTATAACAGGTGCAGGTGGAGGAATTGGACGCGCTTCTGCGATTAAATTAGCAGAAGACGGTTTTAACTTAGTTATCGTTGACTTCAATGAAACAATTGCCAATGAAACACTCGATCTAGTAAAAGAAAAAGGCGTAGAAGCCATTTTCATTAAAGCAGATGTATCTAATGCGGATGATGTTAATCATTATGTCCAAAAAGCAGTGGATACTTTCGGCACCATTGATGTATTTTTCAATAATGCTGGAGTTGTACAAAAATTCTCGATGTTCACTGATATCGAAGAATCCGAATTCGATCGTGTGATGAATATTAATACTAAAGGAGTATTCCTTGGTATGAAAGCGGTTTTAAAAGTGATGGAACAACAAGGCCATGGACACATCATCAATACCGCTTCTACTGCAGGCGTTCGCTCTGAGCATAGTGCTGCAGCCTATTCTGCAAGTAAACATGCTGTAGTTGGTTTAACAAAAGGGGCTGCACTCGAATATGTATCAAAAGGGATCCGTGTAAATGCCATCTGTCCTGGTGGCGTAGCCACTCCGCTGACTAAAGGAGTGGAAGAGCAAATGAAAACAACTGGTTATGTCCCTGCTGAAATCAGTGTGATGCGTATGGGTAGATATTCTGAACCTCAAGAAATCGCGAACGTGGTGAGCTTCTTAGCATCTGATGCATCAAGCTACATGACTGGGACAACAGTGATGGTTGATGGTGGCTTGACACTATAATTTTCCATAATAAACCACACCTAGCACAAAATCAATTTTTAAAATGATTTTATGAAGGGTGTGGTTTTATTACTACTTGCACAAATGTCTTTATTTGATTATATCTATACATTAATCCTTAATCAACGCAACTTTTCTACATTGCTAGTAAAGCTCTCGATTTCTTCAGCTGGATAAGCATTTGTCCAATGAAAAGGTTGAAGTTCACCTAAAGGAACAAACTTAAGTAGCTTTTCTTTTGTCGTTACTCCGACTCTCACTTCCGGTCCCCAATAGCGCAAACGCTCTTGACAAATACCACATGGTGAAAGAACTTTAAAGGGGCTATTCTCATTATCACGGACGACACATAAACAATGTGTGACATCAATATTGAATTTATGTGCTTCACAAATGGCACCAACTTCAATACATAACTCCGTACTAGCGTTAAACGTGACTGGTGCGACACTAATGAGATAACGTTCATCACCAGTATGAATCACAGCCGCTCCACCCCACCCTTTAGGATAGCGCTGTTCAATAAATGTGATGGCTCGATTGTACATTTCTTCTTCAATCATTCTATTTTCCTCCTACTTGACAGTTACTATCATTTTAAAGGAAAATGAAGCTCTCTAATAGCGTAAATAAGCTTATGTAGAAGAGGAGTGAGTGTATTGTATGAAAAAAATCATGGTTATAGGTGTATCTGCAGGTGTTGGCAAGTCCACTTTTGCTAGAAAACTTAGCAAGAAGCTACAAATAGATGTCCATCATTTAGATACCTTATACTGGCTCCCCAATTGGAAAGAATCAACAGAAGAGAGATTCGTACACCTTCAACAAGGCATTATAAAACAACCTGAATGGATTATTGAGGGGAATTACACTAGTACCTTCCCCATTAGAACAGCAGCAGCAGATACAATCATCTACTTAGAACTCCCTCTCTCCACCTGTCTCTACCGGATTTTTAAACGCCGTATCCAATTTCATAAAAGATCAAGACCTGATATAGCTGAAGGCTGTCATGAAAAAATTGACTGGATATTCTTTAAGTTTATCGTGACTACTTATTATAGAAGAAAGACAAAAATGCATGAGCGGTTTCGTAAATATAAAGATACTAAGCCAAATTTGAAGATAATCACACTTAGAAGTAGCAAGGAAATAGCAGCGTTTTTAACAAAAGGAAGAACTCTAGAGCCTTAACCCCTCTAGAGTTTCCCTTTGCAAATTACATCGTTTTCTCTATTTGATAAACTTCATTTCTCTCTAAATATGATACCCAACCCTCTGATTGTTCGTATACTTCACCGATGGCTAATACTTTCCCTTCCTCAAACATCCTTCCCATGATTTGGAACCCAATAGGTAGTCTTTCTGATGTAAAACCACAAGGAACCGACAATATAGGTAGCCCTAACAAATTCCCTAGTGGTGTCTTGCCTAATCGAAAAATATTATTCATCGATTCTTCGGGACCAACACTTCCAATATCAAAAGGCGGTATTATATTCGTTGGTGAAAAGAAGACATCAATTTGTTCTGCTTGCATTTTATGTTCGATATGTTGTTGGAAGGCTTGCTGATATTGTTTGGCCTGAATGTATTCACTTGCTAACACATCTTTTCCAGCTTGTAAGCGGAACTGTATATCCTCTCCATAGAGGTGTGATTTATCCATAAACATAGATTCATGAAAAGCATAGGCTTCTGCTTTAAAAATTATTTTTTGTGCTTGTAGCGCCTCCTGTATACCAACAATATCTACTTCAATTATTTCTGCTCCGAGATTTTCAAGCTTAGCTAATGCCTGATGAATATGAATGGCTATCTCTTCATCCATTCCTTCAAAGAAATACTCTTTGCAAATAGCTACTTTTACACCTTTTAAATCCTTCAGTCGGATACTAAGATCGACTTGTTCTAACTTTTTGGCATCTGCCATGACTTGAAGGAGTATACGACTATCAGCAACCGTTCTTGTCATTGGCCCAATATGGTCCAGACTCTTACTTAAAGGCGTACATCCATCGGTACTAATTAAATCATATGTTGGTTTTAAACCAACAACACCACATAAAGCAGACGGTAAGCGAATGGAACCTCCTGTATCCGTACCAATAGCAGCAAATGCCATCCCCGCTGCAACGGCTACAGCAGATCCACCACTCGATCCACCAGGAATTTTCAATATATTCCATGGGTTTCTTGAAGGACCATAATGAGGATTTTCTGTTGTCGCCCCCATCGCGAATTCATGAAGATTTGCCTTCCCTATTATAATTGCCCCTGCTTTTTTTAGTAGCTTTACGATTTCGGCATCCTTTTGGGACATGAAGTTTTCAAAGATTCTAGAACCAGAAGTAGTCACGCTCCCCTTCGTTTCAAATATATCTTTTAAGGCAATTGGTATGCCATGGAGTGGACCCCTAATAATCCCTTCTTTTAATTCTTTTTCAAGTACCGTAGCCTGCTCTAATGCATCTTCACTCATCAAAGTGATATATGCATTTAATACAGGGTTAATTGATTGAATCCGTTCAAGTAACTTTTTCGTTAAATCTATAGGCGATACTTCCTGAACCTTTAACATCTGTGCAACGGACTCAATATCTTTGAAAAACACATTTTCCATGTAAACCCCCTCCATTTTATATGACAGATTGCTTGCGATAGTAATCTCCTAAATCCCCATCTAATGTTAGAATGGAACTTAATAGTTTTTGTGTCACTTCATGTTGAGGCTTTCTAAACAAATCGATTGTAGGTGCCGTTTCTATCATTTTCCCCTTTGAAAGGACAGCTACACGATCACAGAAGTAAGCAACTAAATCTAAATTATGGGCTATAAAAAGGTAGGTTAATTGAAATTCTTTCTGTAGCTCTATTAAAAGATTCATAATCTGAGCTTTAACTGAAACATCTAAAGCTGATACAGGTTCATCTAGGACAAGAAATTTCGGTTTCACGATCAATGCCCTTGCAATACCTGCTCGCTGCCTTTGACCACCAGATAATTCATGTGGATATCGGTGGTAAAAGTCTGAACGCAATCCAACTACATCAAGCATTTCAATCACCTTTTTATACTGAATCTGAGCTTCATTACCGGGATAGAATTTATTCAAAGGATGAAGAATTTGCTCCCCAATCGTTTTTCTTGGGTTGAATGCCGAACCAGAGTCTTGAAATATGATTTGCATCTCGTTTCTTAACTTATCCATCTCTCCCTTCTTCATCGACAGAATGGACTTACCTTTATATTGAATGTCGCCAGCTGTTGCATCAATTAATCGCATCACCATCCGACCAATCGTTGTTTTCCCGGAACCAGACTCACCAATTAAACCAAACGTCTCTCCTCTCTTAATAGAAAAGCTTACCTTATTAACAGCTAGTATTTCCTTTCGTGGTACGAACAATGAACCTTTGTTACCATATACCTTTGTTAGACCACTTACATCTAATAAGGACTCACTTTGCATAGGATTCTCTCCTTTCAGTTAATAGACAACGAACGGCGTGGTTCAAATCAAGTGCATGCACTCTTTTAAGGTCTGGTTGTTTAGCATGACAAATATCTTTAGCCATATGACAGCGACTTGCAAATCGACAACCACTACTTATATTCATTAAATTGGGTGGCTCCCCTTTAATTTGAAATAACGGTTTCTTTCCCACATTATCTTGGAAAATCCAATCTAAATCGGGTATACAGTTGAGCAGACTATTTGTATAAGGATGTTGTGGATTGTAAATCACCTCACTCGTCTTCCCTTGCTCAACAATTTGTCCAGCATACATCACAGCCACACTTTCTGCTATTCTAGCAACTACGCCGAAATCATGTGTAATGATAAGAATAGCTGTCCCTAACTCACGATTAATCTTTTGGAATAGCTCAAGTACTTGCAATTGTACAGTGGGATCCAAAGCAGAAGTCGGTTCGTCTGCAATAATAAGATCTGGATCACAGGCGAGAGACATGGCAATAACTACCCTTTGTCTCAGTCCTCCACTCAATTGATGTGGTAATGATTGAAACACTCTTTTGGCTTCATCAATCCCCATCTCCTCTAATAAATATATGGCTTTTTCTATCGCCTCCCTCTTAGATAAATTTGTTTTATCTAAAATAATTTCGATAATCTGTTTACCCACACGATAAGAAGGATCTAGAGAAGTCATTGCATTCTGAGCAACGAGTGAGATTTTTTTTCCTCTAATCTTCTTCATCTCCTTCTGCCCAATGTCCAAAATACTTTTCCCTTCCACTTGAATTTCACCTTCATAGCTATCTAGTAAATTCTTCGTTATCATTTGTAAGATGGAATGGATAGTCATCGATTTCCCCGACCCTGACTCTCCTACTATTGCCATGATTTCACCATTATCAATCGATAGATTAATATCATCAAGTACTGTCATTGAACCGTCTGGTGTATGAATCTTCGTCGTTAAATGGCTTACATCTAGAAACGCTTGCTTCTTTCCTACCGCCTGAATCATTTCACCACCACATCCTTCATTTATTATCAAGCGACCATTGGTTTTTTAGCGGTCACATTTTCCTTTTTCACCTTCGACCTTTCATATGGATCGAGTGCGTTTCTCAATCCATCACCAATCATGCTAAAGGCAAACGACAGAATTAAAATCGCAATTCCTGGAAAGAAAGTAACAAAGGGATGTCCTAGCATTAGTAAATCACTACCGTCACTAGCCATTCTGCCCCAGTCAGCTTCAGGTGGCTGAACACCAAGCCCGATAAAGCTCAGACCAGCTACTGTCACAATCGTTACCCCAGCAAGTGTTGTACTATAGACAATTAGTGATGGCAGGACATTCGGTAAGATTTGTTTAAACATAATTTCCGTACGGCTCACACCAAAAGCCTTCGCTGCTTCAATGTATTCCTTCTGACTTTCTTGAAGGGTATCAGTATATACAACACGAGTCATATAAGGAATTCTGACAATGATCATCGCAATAATTACATTAAGTAAACCCGGTCCTAAAATCGCAGCAATAGCGATTGCTAACAACACGGCAGGAAATGCGAAGAAAATATCCATTAAACGCATAATGATATTGCCAACAATTCCTTGATAAAATCCTGCAATAATTCCTAATCCAATACTTATCATTGCCGCAATTACGACAGGGACAACTGCTGATATGAGTGATGTTTGTGTCCCAAAGATAATTCGGCTTAAAATATCTCTTCCTTGTTGATCTGTTCCTAATAGATGCCCATCTGTACCTGGTGGCATGAGCCTTATGCTACCATCAGCCACTTCATTCGGGTGATAAGGTGCGAGCCATGGAGCGAATAATGCGACTAAGAAAGCAATAATTATAATCAATGCACCAATTGTTGCTACTTTATCTGTTAAAAAAGCCTTATAGGCTATCTTCCATCCCTTCATATATCTTCACCCCGCATTAGATTTAATTGAATCCTGTAACTTTGGACTAAGCCATACATTTAAGAGATCAACAATAAGATTAACGATGACAAATGTAATGGCAATCAATAATATTCCTGCTTGTATCGTTGGATAATCATTTGATGTCACAGCAACATATAACGCTTGCCCAATGCCAGGCCAATTAAAAACAACTTCGCTAAATAGGGCGCCGCCCATTAGGTAACCCACTTGCATACCAGAAATATTAATGATTGGAGGCAAGGAGTTTCTTAATACATGTACAATATTTATCTTCGAATTTGATAATCCGAATGACTGAAAGTACTTCACATAATCCTTTTGCAACGTATCAATAATTGTACTTCTAGTCAGTCTAGCAATCACCGCTAATGAAACTGTTGATGTTGCGAAAGCTGGTAATAGTAAATGATGTAGTAAATCTGGTAATCCTCCAGGACTTCTCATATTGTACATGCCACTTACAGGGAATAATCCCATTTCTAAAGAGAAAAGCCACATAAGCATAAGCGCAATCCAAAACACCGGCATGCTCGCACCAATTAAAGCTACACCCATGCTTGCTTTATCAAAAATACTGCCCTTTCTTAATGCACTAATGAGTCCTAAGATTACTCCAAGAACCACACATATGAAGAGACTGGCAACAGTGAGAATCATACTGTTCAAAAATCGTGGGAGAAGCTCTTCTGTAATCGGTGTATGAAGTGTATGTGAATAACCTAAATCTCCCTGTAACAGATCCCCCATCCAGCTCGTATATTGCACAATCATCGATTCATTCAATCCCATTTCCACTCGCAATGCCTCAACCGCTTCAGTTGTCGCATCTCCTCCTAAAATCGACTTTGCAGGATCACCAGGAATTAATTGAATTAATAAAAAGACAAAGATGGTTACTCCTAAAAGTACAGGAATTGTTGATAATATTCGTTTGAATAAGAACCTTGTCATTTACTTCTCCTCCCAGCACTTTTTATTGATCAATCCAAACAGGTGCGAGCGTATACCATTCTTCTGATGGAACCACAAAGCCTTTCACTCGCTTATTCACTACATAAGGTGCCGTATCATGAACAATTGGTGCGAAAGCCGCATCTGTCATAATCTTTTCTTCTGTTTGTCTCCATATTTCTAATGCCTCGACATCGTCTGTTGCTGTAGACGCACGGTCTAACAATTCATCTGTTTCTGCACTTGCATACTTACCTGAATTGAAGCCACCGGGAGCAACAAAGTCCGAATGAGCGACCATTGATAAAAAGAATGGCGATGTTCTACCAGCAGACATTTGATTCATAGCAATAGAAGAATCCATGCCATAACTATATCCTGAGAAATAAGTAATCCATTCCTGCGTATCCAATGTGACGTCAATACCTACCTTTTTCAAATCTCTTTGAATCCATTCAGCAATATCAACAGGCATTAATTGCCCCGAACCATCTACAGAAGTTTGTAATATCATGTTAAACCCATCTTCTAGACCCGCTTCGGCTAATAAATCCTTTGCCTTTTCTGGGTCATACTCATACCATTTACGACTCGGATCAAAGTTCACCGACCCTGGAGATTGTATGGTATAGGCAGGAGAAACCGTTCCTTTTAACAACTGATTGGCAATTCCCTCTCGGTCAATTGCATAATTAATCGCTTGTCTAACCCTTTGATCTTGCATATATTCGTTATCAAAGTTAAATGTTAAGTACCATACATGTGGCGGTGTGCCCGATAAAATATCGAATCCTTTTTCTTCTAAATTTTCAATCCCATCAGGCGGTGGTACAGCAATGATATCCACTTCATCATTTTGCAAGGCTAATACTCTACTAGCTGGATCAGACATTGGTCTAAAAATAACTGTGTCTAACTTCGCTTTTTCGCCCCAATAGTCTTTATTTTTTACTAGCGTTATATTCTCTCCACGATTACGATTATTAAATTTAAATGGTCCCGTTCCAACGGGATTTTCCCCGACGCTATCATTGCCCCATGTAATGATCGATTCTGGACTAACAATTTGTAATGAATTAATCTGAGCTAGCATTCTTGGAAACTCAGAAAAAGGTGAGCTCAAATGAATATTGAGGGTATATTCATCCACCACTTCACTTCTATCAAAAAACTTCCATGTTCTAAATGTACGACTCGACCCGATTTTATCGAAATATTCAAAATTCCCATCCGTTAATCTTTTTATATTAAAATCCACAGCCTCTGCATTAAATGGTGTCCCATCATGAAACTTGACACCCTCTCTTAAGTGGAAAGTATACATCTTTCCGTCCTCAGATACTTGCCAACTCTTCGCTAACACTGGAATGAGCTCTGGTACAGATGCTTCACCAGAAGATTTGCTCAAATCTTCCCCGATTAATGGTTCAAACATTTGATAGTTAATCCTCATCGTTACCCACCCCCCTGCCCGGTGGGGGTCTAACACATCCGCTTCTGATTCCATACCAATGATTAATTCATTCCCATATGTTTTTCCATTGTTTGCTGCACTAGGCATAGTGGTACAAGCTGCTAACGTTGTGACAAATAATAGTAGGATAAAATAGTGGTACATCTTCTTCATTACCGTTTAAGCCTCCTCACCTCTAATTCGCCGCTTCCTTTAATTTATCTAAATGAATGAAGTAAATATGGCGTGGTCTTCCTTTTTGATTCATGGACTCCTTTCCCGTTATTTCTGCTACCTCTTGATCACATAAGCTTTTTAGTATTCTCGAAGCATGTCTCTCACTCGTATTCATGCCCATACTAATATCTCGCGTTGTTACCTTTGTCTTTCTCACCAAGAATAACCATGCATATAATCTTCTTAGTGTTAAGGTAATATTCTTTCGGTTACTGAACAATAATGGATAACTAACTGATTCCTTTGTTCCTAACGGGCCATAAATTCTCTTATCCTCATCAATAAGATAACAACTTCCACGCTCATTCGAACTTGCGTGTTCAAGTGCCTTCTGTGCATTAAAATTAGCACTTTCTGCTGTATCGCCTATACCAATCCCTAAGTGAACTAGCAATTGCTTCTTGCGATTCATAGCTTCAATAAATGTAAAATCTGTTCGCTCCTTACTTACCTTTTCAAACACACCTCTTGTTGAAAACAAACTAACGACCATATTCTCTACATTACTTGTACTCAATAAATAGTTCTGTCCGAAAATAATAATTTCAGTAATCATTTCCTTTACAGCCTGCTTATCATGGACCCCTATCGCCTTAATTTCAAAACGTAATACCGTCAGCTGAAGCTCCTTTTTCTTTATGTCTTGCTCCTTTAATATCGCCTTAACTAACATATCGCGGTTTGTGGATTTCGTATGTTTTATTAAGAAAACGGGAACGTCCTGCGACTTTAGCTGCTCATAAACCGCGTTCATTGTCGTTGCAATCACTTCAACTTGTTGATTCTTTAATAACTTTAAATGATAACGGACTAAAGCGTTACTATCTAAAAAACCATCCTTGTGAGAATGTAAAAAATAAGGAATAAGAGTCAGATTATTTTCCTCATATACTTCTATTAAATAGTCTTGATCTACAATATCGTAGCTAATGACTGGAAATCGGTTATACTGCTCATATACCTGTAAAAGTAATCGGTAAATATCCGCTCCTTCAAAAGGAATATAATAAGCCATACTTGAATTTGGAATAAATTTTAATGCTAGTTGAAATGGTGAAGGACCAGCAAAAATATACATATCTACTGGGAATTTATAGTTTTCAATCAACCTTGGTGATTGTTCTGCAGATTCATAAAATAGTGGAATCACATCTATCCCCTCAAACTCTGAGGCAATGTGACAAATCTCTTGACCAAGTGGAACAGGACCAACAACCGCCATCTTCAATTCAATAAAAACACACCTCCCAACTTCCTTGTCTTTAATATGTCGTTAATTATCTTTGTTATAAAAGGCAACGTCAACAAACTTGTAAGGAAATGTGACATAAAAACACTACAAAACAAGAAAATTCAGATTATTTTCCTATTACAATGCTTTTATGAGAGCGCTATCAGGTACTTTTTATGGATATAAAAGCACTTGTTGGTTGTTATATAGGATAACTTGTTAGATTTTTTCACATATATTAAGAAAGCACATGATGCATGCATCATGTGCTTTCTTATGTATCCTTTTGTAATGCCATTGATTTTACCTTAAAGATGATAATAAGCTTATTCTTGCACATCTATCAAAAGCACCCTACACTCGAACCTTCCTCTTTGTTGAGCTTTTGTCCTTCTAATCGCATCTAATTCATCAACTGACATTTGTTGAGCTTCTGATAATGCATAAACGACTTCGAGAATATCAGCTAGCTCTTCACCTTGATCCTTCAAGTGCCCTGCCTGTAGATATTCATTCACTTCTTCTTGAAGTTTACGTTTAAGTGCCATTGTATATTCAGAGTGAGATAGTATTCTTGTATTGTATAATTTCCCTGACTTTTGGATGATGTCGGGAATTCTGTCACGTACTAGTTTGTTATAAGTTGGCAAGAGAAGTCTCCTTTCTATCTATCATAATCGAGATTGATTCACGCTAATACTAATCAAAATTCACGGAACTAGCTTTAGCGCTACTCATTTCTGCGAATTCAATGGCAGGGTAGTCTTTTATTAGTAGCGATTTTACTGGTTACCCTACTTATCTCTCTAATTCTTCTTTTATTAGTAGCAATTCCACTGGTTACCCTACTTATATCACTAATTATTCTTTTATTAGTAGTGATTCCACTGGTTACCCTACTTAATAACTAATTCTTCTTTTATTAGTTGCGATTTCACTAGTTACCCTACTTATCTCTCTAATTCTTCTTTTATTAGTAGCGATTTCACTGGTTACCCTACTTATCTCTCTAATTCTTCTTTTATTAGTAGCGATTTTACTGGTTACCCTACTTATCTCTCTAATTCTTCTTTTATTAGTAGCGATTTTACTGGTTACCCTACTTATCTCTCTAATTCTTCTTTTATTAGTAGCGATTTTACTGGTTACCCTACTTATCTCTCTAATTCTTCTTTTATTAGTAGCGATTTTACTGGTTACCCTACTTATCTCTCTAATTCTTCTTTTATTAGTAGCGATTTTACTGGTTACCCTACTTATATCACTAATTCTTCTTTTATTAGTTGCGATTTTACTGGTTACCCTACTTATATCACTAATTCTTCTTTTATTAGTTGCGATTTTACTGGTTACCCTACTTATATCACTAATTCTTCTTTTATTAGTTGCGATTTCACTGCTTGTCCTGCTTATATGGCAATAACTCCTTGATTCTCGAACTGACCCTTCGTACGTATATTATCATTCTGATTTATACTCTTCCTTTTCTTCACTAATCATTCCAGGGAGCTCCATTAAAGGAACGAATGATTGCTTATTTATTGAATCTTGAATTTGTCCACGAAGAAGGCGTGCTTGGTCCCACCTTTTCTTAGCTTTATTACAGCTAATAGAAAGATTGAAATAATAACCGCTTGTTAAAATTATTTTTGTCATATTTTTATTAAATGGTTGCATTTCATGAATATGTGCTAGAGAAACAAATGTATTATCAATATCGTATTGAGATGAAAAATAGAACCAATACATATCCTGAGCCCCCCAAATACGAATAGGCGGTGTACTTTTTTTATCTAGCTTGTACTTAGCAGCTTGGAGAGCCCCTTTATAGGTCATTCCATACTCTCTCAAACTGTCTTTTACAATGGCTATTGGTGGTTTTTCCACAATAAAAGTTGTATTCTTTCCTTCGATTACTTGTGTATGAATATAGTTATTATGTACATTTATCGCTTTTAAAGCTTCCGTTTTGCTCTTCAGTAAATAATCAGTATGGTTTAACATTTTTATCCCCTTTCTTATTTACTTATTTTCAATTAAGTAAATTAAGGGTATACTAACATCATGTTGGTATACCAACTGCACAGCGCTCAAGTCCGATGTCTGCCAGGACTGACTTGAGTGCTTTTATTTTAATTAGCTCTCCCCTAAGCTTCACCTCCTTGTCTATCGAACCAAAGAATGAGATTACAAAAACAATGCATGTTATTATCAAGAAGAACATCTGATTACTTGCTTTCAATACTCTTTTAAATGACTTACAAACTGGATATTGTATACTCGAACTACCCCTTAAATCCCTCCATTTCTTTTTTTATGAGCTTCGTATTTGAAAGAGGAGATTTATAAACAATATTCATAGATTAGACTTTGTTTAATGGCCATTGCTTCTTTGCCAACAGGGGCCAAAATGAAATGAAGAGTCCTTTATCCCCCATTGATTCATGTCGGCAACTAATGGTTGAACCATCTTCTCATCTCGATATTTCTCCGCTAACTCTTTCTCTATACGTAACTGTGTTATTACTTTTTAAAAATGACGCGTTCTATGAAGACCTTTAATCTTAGCCCTTATAACATATGGAACAAATTCTCAACCTGACATTGTCTTCATGTTAAAATAAAAAGTGAGAAATAAAATGGTTCGTTATTCTTTAATACTCGAATAAAGTCCCTCATCTCCCACCGCTCACTTATCTCTATCTTTCTCTTCACACTCTCATCAAAAGAAATAAAGATATTCATCGTTTCTAAAAGACATTTTGTCGTATCTCCACCTATTGACTCAAACCCAAGCACAAGCCTTTCACTGTGACTAGTACATCAATACTATAAATATGATTAACTACCAAGACCTTTATCTTAGTAATTATACATATTTTTCTAAATATTTAAAATGTATTTCGTCATATTTTTTCATTTTTTTTATTTACTTTAACTCTAGCACTTAAATCCTTCTAGTTATTCACCTTTATCGCCTTCATACTGACAAGACTTATTTGATCGTACACAATTGGTCTTAGATCTTACATAATAGTAAGTTTTAGAAAAGCTAAATAAACACCAGGACACAATCCTGGTGTTATCTGAACCGTTTATTTATCCTTATCTAACCATACAAGGTTTCTTCGGATTAAACTGCCAATTTGGAATTAAGTATTGCATACTTTTGGCATCATCTCTGCTGCCAAGTCCGTATGTTTTATAGAGTTGATGAGCATCTGCTAGTTTCTCTCTATCTATCTCAATGCCTAAGCCTGGTTTTTTTGGTACTTCGATTTTTCCTTCTTTTATTATGAAGGGGTCTTTTGTTAGATGCTGACCTTCCTGCCAAATCCAGTGTGTATCAATAGCTGTTACCTTCCCTGGTGCACTAGCTGCAACATGGGTGAACATCGCCAGCGATATATCAAAGTGATTGTTAGAATGGGAACCCCATGTTAAGCCAAAGTCCTTGCATGTTTGGGCAACTCTCACAGAACCTTGCATCGTCCAAAAATGGGGGTCGGCAAGAGGTATATCAACAGCTTGTAGGCGAATACTATGTGCCATTTGTCTCCAATCTGTGGCAATCATATTAGTTGCGGTTGGTAAGCCTGTTTCTAAACGAAACTCAGCCATAATTTCTCTAGATGAGAAGCCATTTTCAGCCCCACATGGGTCTTCTGCATAGGCGAGTATATGATTTTTCCCTTTACATAATGCGATGGCTTCATTTAAGGACCAAGCCCCATTAGGATCAAGTGTCACTCTAGCATGAGGGAAGCGTTCTTTAATGGCTATAATGGATTCCATTTCTTCTTCTCCATTAAACACGCCGCCTTTTAGTTTAAAGTCTTTAAATCCATATCTTTCGTATGCGGCTTCAGCAAGGGCTACCACCTGCTCTGGTGTTACGGCCTCTTCATGGCGTAACTGAAACCAACGATTATTATCGCTTGTTGGTGATTCATACGGGAGATCTGTTTTATGACGGTCACCAATATAGAATAAATAGCCTAATACTTCAACTTGATCACGCTGCCTACCTTCTCCTAGCAAGTCCGATACAGGTACATTCAGATATTTACCAAGTAAGTCAAGGAACGCCGATTCGATAGCTGTAACTACATGAATGGTTGTACGCAAATCAAAAGTTTGTTGTCCTCTTCCTGCTACATCCTTGTTAGCAAATGCTTCATTGACCTGTTTAAGCACTTGTTGATAAGCACCAATTGAACTCCCAATAATTATCTCTGTTGCAGCTTCTAGCGTTTGACGAATAGATTCTCCTCCAGGAACCTCACCTACTCCCATTCGGCCAGAATGATCATGCAAAATTAAGATGTTCCGAGTGAAAAAAGGGGCATGAGCGCCACTTAAGTTCAAGAGCATGCTGTCTCTGCCTGCAACAGGGATGACCTCCACTTTTGTGATAACAGGTGCTTCTTTGGCTATCATTTTATCTACTATATTTGCTTCCATACCTTTCTTCCTCCCCTATCAAACTTTCTTCAATTCTACTCGCTTAATTTCACCTACAAGGAATAAATAACTTAATATTGCGACTAAAGCGCTCGCACCAACAAACAACAACGCCATATTAAAAGATCCAGTCGTGCCTACAATATAGCCAATAATGATTGGAGTAGTAATACCTGCTACATTACCAAAAGTATTAAACAATCCTCCACTCACCCCTGACATCTCTTTCGGAGAAGTATCCGCAACAACGGCCCATCCCAGAGACCCAAATCCTTTGCCAAAAAAAGCTAGGGACATTACAAAAACAACTACCCATTCTGTGGTCACATAGTTAGCAATGACAAGGCTCATAGAGAGAAGTACACCAGTAATAATTGGTATTTTCCTTGCTGCCGTTATCGAGACACCCTTCTTCAATAAGAAATCAGAGAACGTTCCTCCCAATATACCACCAATAAATCCACAGATAGCAGGTAATGAAGCAACTAAACCTGCCTCTAATATATTCATACCTCTTTGATCCACTAAATAGACCGGGAACCATGTTAAGAAGAAATAGGTCAATGTCGTTATGCAATATTGTCCTAGGTAGACGCCGAGAAGCATTTTATTGCTTAATAATTGCTTTATATATTGCCAGTTCGGCCCTTGCTTTTTCTCTACTTGATTGGCCGCAGTATCCATATCAACTAATGCGCCGCCTTCTTTTATATAATCCAACTCTGCTTGATTAATTTTAGGGTGATCTTTTGGGTTGTATATCGTTTTTAACCATACAAAGGCTACAATGATTCCGATGGCCCCCATGAAAAAGAAGACATATTCCCAACCAAATGTGAAGGTGATATACCCCATGATAGGTGCGAATAGTACAGTAGCAAAGTATTGGCCTGAATTGAAGATTGCTGCGGCAGTCCCTCTTTCCGCACTCGGAAACCATGCAGCTACAATTCGGCTATTTGCAGGGAAAGATGGTGATTCTGCCAACCCTACAAAAAATCTTAAGGCAAATAAAATGATAACAACTGTTGTGACTGATTGAAATGAACCTATTAACCCTTGTACTAAAGTAAACAAAGACCAAAGGAAAATACTCCAAAAATAAACACGCTTAGAGCCAAATTTATCAAGCAACCATCCACCAGGAATCTGCCCTAATACATAGGACCACGCAAATGCTGAAAATAAATACCCCATCATCACTGAATTTATACCTAGATCACTTGATAGCGCTGGACCGGCAATTGATAAAGTAGCACGATCAGCATAATTGATAACTGTGACAATAAAGATCATTAGAACAATTAACCATCTCGTTTTTGTTTTCTTTCCTGTTGCTGGTGTTATTTGTCTTTCCGATTTAAGGACTGCCATGGTAATCACCCTCTTTTATTTTATTGAATGTAAGCGTAAACAATCTACTGTTTTTTTAAATGATGAGTAGGTCGCGCTGCCCACTCATCCTGATGCTAGCCTTTTACAAACACAGTTTTAATAGATGTAAAGAATTCTTTTGCTGCCTCTCCTTGTTCACGTGAATGTGAACTCGATTCCTTCATACCACCGAATGGTGCTTGTAATTCAACACCAGCACTTTCAGCGTTAATCCGGATCAATCCCGCTTCCATCTCTTGAACAAATTTCAGCATTCTTGTAATATTTTGCGTAAAAATCGAAGCACTTAAGCCATAAGCAGAATCATTAGCTACTTCAACTGCGCTCTCTAATGACGAAACTTTTATGAGAGCGATAACCGGTCCGAAAATCTCTTCTCTAGCAATAGCGATTTCTTGATCTGCTACTTCAAAGATCGTTGGTTCGACAAAATAGCCACCACTCTCCTTGTCTTCATATGGCTTACCACCTAGAAGCAGCTTTGCACCATCACTTACCCCTGTTTGAATAGCTTGTAATACATTTTTATATTGCGACTCACTTGCACATGGTCCCATCCAACTACTTGCATGAAGACCTGATCCAATCGTAATCTTTTTCGTTTCAATCACCAATTTTTCTACAAATCTATCATATACCGCTTCTTCTACAATCACTCGGCTCGTTGCTGTACACTTTTGTCCAGTAGAGAGAAAAGCACCTTTAATAACAGCGTCGACTGCTAACTCTAAATCAGCATCCTTGGCAACGATTACTGGGTTTTTACCACCCATTTCAAGTTGATACTTCACGCCTCGTTTCATTGCCTCATGTGCGATTGATTTACCAACTGCATTTGACCCAGTAAAAGTAATTCCTTTTATATCTGGATGTTTAGCAATCCCTCCACCGACTACAGCGCCAGAGCCAGTGACCATATTTAGTACACCCTTTGGTAATCCTGCATCAGCAAAGCATTGAGCAATTTTCGCAAAAGTAACTGCGCTTTCACTAGCAGGCTTAATGACTACTGTATTTCCATATATCAGTGCTGGTGCCACTTTCCATATTGGAATAGCAACAGGGAAATTCCAAGGAGTGATAACGCCCACAACTCCAAGTGGTACTCTTGTCGTAAACATCAATGCTTCATTATCGGTAGATGGAATGACATCACCTACTTTTCTCATTCCTTCTCCTGCATAATATTTTAAAATCGCTATGCCACGTTTCGTTTCACCCTTCGTCTCCGCAAGTGTTTTACCCATTTCCTTCGTAGCACATTCAGCAATTTCTTCTAACCGCTCCTCCATTAATCCAGCTACTTTATAAAGTATTTCACCACGCTGGGCACCACTTAAATTTCTCCAAGGTTTCTGAGCATGCTTCGCTGCTTCAACAGCTTTATCTAGATCATCTGTTGTTGACGATTGAATCACACCAACTATTTCACTCGGTGCCGCCGGATTGATACTTTCAATTGTTTCATTTGAATTCGACTCTATCCATTCCCCATTAATATAATTTAAGTAGTTTGCCGTTGTCACTGTACTCATTCCCTTACCCCCTGACAATCTTTTGCTTTTTTGGATACTTCTCTTTTGCTCGTTGCAAAATACTTTCTAATTGTTTGTAATGTTCAAGTTCTACAGGTGTGAAAGGTGCACGAACCTTGTTCTGAACTGGTAACCCTGACAGTTCCATACCTGCTTTAATTAAGGAGACTGCATAGCCTTTTCGCTGCTTACGGATCTCATTTATTGGTAAAATAATATCTTTATATATCTCGTGGACAATTTCATTTTTCCCTTGTAACAAAGCATCATAAAACTGTCTAGAAATATGAGGGATATAATTTGAAATTGCAGAGGAATACGAATCAAACCCTAATGGAATATAAGCTGGCATTGTTACCTCAGCCATAGGCATGCCATTCAACCAGCTTAAACGTTTACCGATACGATTGGTTAAACAAATATTCAGTTCCATATTCCCTACACCATCTTTTAGGCCAACCAGTTGCTCTAAATCTAGTAATTTCTCTAATGTGCTAGGTTGTAGAATCGCGTTATTCCTTTGATAAACAATAGCATTAAGTGATGTTTCTGAGATTACTTGATACAGATAATCATATAATCCCTCTTGTTCACCTTCTGCTAAATAGGGAGGTAATACAAGAAAGCCATCTGCTTTTTTATCCTCTGATAAGCGCGCATATGAAAGGGCATCCTGAATATTTCCACCTACACCTGTATAAACAGGTACCTTACCACCTGCTTCTTGGATGGCAACATCAAGCATGATTTCATATTCCTCTTTACTCAATGATTGGAACTCTCCTGACCCACATGCGATAAAGATTGCCTCTAATCCTTCTTCAATCAAATATCGAATATTAACTTCTAACGCTTTTTCGTCTAACTTTCCATTTTCATCAAATGGAGCTACAGGAAATCCGAGAATACCTGTAGGTGCTTTTCTAGGTGAATGCATATTTCATTCCTCCCCTTTCAATTTGTTATGTATAATTGTAAGACAAATTAAATTAACTGACAATATGTTTTTTGAAAATTTTTATTTATTTTTCTAAAGGGCTTGCTATTCTTTTAATTCTATTTGTATTACAATTAGATTAATTAAACTATTGTAATTTGGATGGTGGACAATTGTGAAGAAAGATGCGCTTGATTTAATTAGTAGCCAAGTCGTACGAAAAACATTGGCTCAGCAAGTAGAGGAACAAATAATTGAGTTATTAATTTCAAATAAACTTAAACCCGGTGACAAACTACCTCCGGAAATGGAATTAATGGAACTTCTAGGTGTCAGTCGTCCCGTCATGAGAGAGGCGATGACTTCACTGGAATCTCTTGGTATTGTAAAAAGAAAAACGAGAGATGGTACTTACTTTACTGAGAGTATAAGTAATAAACCATTTTCAACCATGCTTTCCCTTGTTAGTGACAATATTGAAGCAATCGTTGAAGCACGCACCTCTTTAGAACTAGGTCTTGTTACATATGCAGCAGAAAAAATGACAGATGAAACTCTTGAAGCTTTGAATGACACAATTATCAAAATGGAAAATTCAGTCGACAACGAGTATGGTGAACATGATCTTATGTTTCATCGAATTATAGCCCTTAGTGTAAATAATCCTGTCTTACAAGGAATGATTGATTCGCTTTTACTCTCACATGTAAAAATCAACGCACAAATCAAATATCGAGAAAAAGAAAAAACAATCAGACATCATAAAGCCATTTATGAAGCACTCAAGAAAAAAGATCCTCAGGCTGCATTTCAAGCAATGTACAATCATTTGAAGTTTGTTGAAGGAAAAGTATTAGAATAAAAAACGAACCCAAACCGTATGTAAAGAACGGTACTGGGTTCGTTTTTTTTATCTAATTAAGTAATCGGTGCAGGATTAAATAGAGCTAAATCATTATGAAGCCCCCATTGATCTGCCCAAGTCTTTCTTTCTCCACTTGCTACTTCAATAATGTGATGGAATATTTCCCATCCCACATCTTCAATTGTTGATTCACCTGTGGCAATCGTTCCCGCATTTACATCAATTAAATCATTCCACTGTTCTGCTAAAGCATTTCTTGTGGATACTTTTATGACAGGTGCCATTGCTAATCCATACGGTGTGCCCCTACCAGTTGTAAATACCTGTAGATGCATGCCAGAAGCTAACTGTAATGTACCGCATACGAAATCGCTTGCCGGAGTAGCCGCATAAAGGAGACCTTTCTGTGTTGCTTTTTCTCCTGGTGCGAGCACACCAGAAATAGCACTACTACCAGATTTAACAATTGAACCTAATGATTTCTCTACTATATTAGATAGGCCTCCTTTTTTATTGCCAGGAGATGGGTTCGCACTTCGATCTGCTTTACCTTTTTGAAGATACTCATCATACCATTGCATTTCTTTAATTAAAGCGTTTCCAATCTCTTTCGTTTCGCACCGAGGTGTCAAAAGATGGACTGCATCCCTTACTTCAGTTACTTCAGAAAACATGACTGTAGCACCAGCTCTTACTAAAAGGTCAGCAGCATAACCAACAGCAGGATTAGCTGTAACACCTGAAAAAGCATCACTTCCCCCACATTGTAAGCCAACCACTAAATCGCTTACTGAGCAGATTTCTCTTTTGCGAAGGTTTAGTTTCTCTAACTTTTCTTCGGCCATATTCATAATATTTGTTACCATATCTGAAAAACCTGCTTGTTCTTGTAAAGACAATATGTCGCGATCTTTACCATCAGGTGCGAGCATTAATGGTGATAACTTTTCACACCCAAGACCGATGATTAAAGCTTCCCCTCCAAAGTTCGGGTGCTTAGCTAAATTCTGCAAAGTCCTTATCGGGATGATTGCTTCTGGCGCTTGAATGGCTACTCCACATCCGTACTGATGATTAATAGCTACGACATCATCTACATTTGGATAGTTTGGCAGTAATTCATTTTTTATTCTCTTCACAGCAAAATCAAGTACACCTACAACACATTGCACACTTGTTGATATTCCCAAAACATTCTTTATTCCTACACTTCCATCAGGATTGCGAAATCCTCGGAATGTATACCCCTCTAATGGTGGGAGGGCATCAGGCACACGAGTTGCTATACTTAACTTATGTAAATCTGGTGGAATAGGAAGCTCAACCATTGACTCTTCTACCCAACTTCCTTTCTTAATAGGTTTCAACGCTTTCCCTATCACCTCTCCGTAACGGATAATCTCATCCTTTTCAGCTATTTCTTTAAGTGCTACTTTATGTCCTTCTGGTACTCTACTAGTAAGAACCAGCCCGTTAGAAAAGGTTGTACCTTCCTTTAACCCACCAGCATTAACAACAATTGCTACATTGTCTTTTTCATGGACTTTTATAAAAAGGGGCTCTTCTTTTCGTTCTGTGTTCAATCGCATAATTCATCCCTCCTCATTTTGTATTATTGTAAGACAAATAAACTAAATGGTCAATAAATAGTGAGAATATTTTAAATAATATTCTCTCATTTGCATTGGTGACAAACTTTTCTTATAGAAAAGTAAGTATAGAGGAAAGCCAGTAATATATTGCTATTTTTGATTCAGTATACAGAATACACAAATAGCGTTATAATTTATATTGTCGACAATGTACAATTGTAATATCAATTTAATCGGCAAATCCTAGGTAGGAACCATGGTAAAACTTTTAGAAAGAAGGGGTTAATATGAAAGGCTGGGAATTTACAGCAACCAATGTACCATTGAAAGTAGTTGAAAAACCAGATCCAGTAGCAACTGAGGGTCGTGTAATTATCGATGTGAAGGCAGCTGGACTTTGTCATTCTGATGTAGGAGCTTTACATGATCCAAAATGGATGGATATTATCGAGAAAAAACCAATCATTATGGGACATGAAGTAGCAGGTATGATTACTGAAGTTGGCGAAGGTGTAACCGATTTCAAAGTAGGTGACCGCGTTGGTGTTTGTCCTGTTAGCTTAGTTGGTATGGGACCTGGATATGGTTATGATGGAGGCTATTCAAATAAAGTATCTGCTCCCGCGATTGACCTTGTACCCATTCCTGATGGTGTAACTTATGCACAAGCGGCAGCTGGCACCGATGCAGGAATGACCTCTTATCACGCAATGTTCAAACGTGGTGAAGCTAAACCAGGAATGAAAGTAGCAGTAATTGGTATCGGAGGATTAGGTCAAATTGCTGCTCGTGCAGCTGTTGTGGCTGGCATTGAAACGTATGCAGTAGATGTAAGCCCTAAAGCACGTGAATTAGCCAAAGAAATTGGTGTAAAAGATGTATTTGAAGATATTAAAGAATTAGCCGATATTGCACCAGATTTAGTAGTCGATTATGCTGGCTTCGGTACCACAACAGCTGGCGCAATTGATATAGTTGCACCAGGTGGTAAAGTTGTATTAGTAGGTATGGGGAAACTAGAATCTACAATTAATACTGATCCACTTATCTTAAAAGCTGCAAGCCTACTCGGAAGTGTTGGTGGAGATAAATACGATATTGCAGAAGTATATAAATTAATGGCTTCAGGCGATATCG
Source organism: Cytobacillus sp. FSL R5-0569 (assembly GCF_038007265.1). Classification (NCBI taxonomy): domain Bacteria; kingdom Bacillati; phylum Bacillota; class Bacilli; order Caryophanales; family Bacillaceae; genus Cytobacillus; species Cytobacillus sp. FSL R5-0569. The sequence goes on along the minus strand of NZ_JBBOWW010000001.1, from coordinate 890,224 downwards.
ATCCAGCCATTACTGAAATCACCTTTGATGAAATTGGGGAAGGTTTAGCTCGTTTAGAACGTCATGAAGTGACAGGACGTTTAGTAGCGATTATGGATTAATAAGACATTTAAGATACAAAATGGGTTTGGATTATCTTCCAAGCCCATTTTATCTTTTATAGTACATCATTCGCCAACGAATTTAGTAGGGTGTAAGAGGTGGACATGCAAATAATCCTTTGTGTCCTAAGTATGTTCAATCACACGTTTAAATCCTGATCATGTTTACTTTGACATGTCGTAATCAATACACAACCACTAAAAAGTGAGCAAACTTGATAATTGCAACCTTAAACTTCTAACTTTATTCCAATTCAAAAAAAAAACGCACGGCTCAAGCCGTACGATTTTCTATGATTATGCCTTATTTATTTCCTCTTTCAACTCTTCTCTCATTTTCTCTGTCCTTTGTGCATTCCAAGCAAAATAATCACTCATAAATGTCACAACTGCTTCACTATAGTTCATTGCCCATTGTTTATTAAACAATATGGCACTTGTGCGTCGCATAAAATAATCGGTTGGGGTTTCGGTCATTTCTTCTTCTAAGCTATAGATTAATGTAGCATAGGCTTCAAGGGATAGATTGACTTTATCATGCTCACCCTTAGCTTTTTTAGCAATTTCAAATACGTTTTTGATATTAGAGCCATAGCGTTCGACTATGCGCTTTGCTTCTTGTTCTGTAAATCCGATTGCTGTACCATTCTTTATTTGCTCTTCCACAAAAGACTGGTAGCCATTAGAACCACCTACATCACCGCCTGATAAAATGATGTGATCTGTTTGACATGATTGGGTGTTTCCTAATCTCTCTGCGACAACATCGACTGTTTTTTCGGCCATTTTGCGGTAGCCTGTTAGTTTGCCACCTGCTATGGTGATGAGCCCAGTATCAGAATAGAATATTTCATCTTTACGTGAGATTTCGGATTCTTTTTTTCCTTCTTCGTAGATGAGTGGACGAACACCCGCCCAATGTGATTCAATCTGGTCTTTAGACAATGATAATGTTGGAAAAACCAGTTCTACTGTTTTTAGTAGATAATCACGGTCCTCTTCTGTCATTTCTGGATTTACGAGGTCTCCCTCATATTTAGTATCTGTTGTGCCTAGATATGTTTTTCCGTTACGTGGAATGGCGAATACCATTCTTTTATCTGGTGTGTCAAAGTAAACAGCGTTTTGTAACGGAAAGTCTTTTTGGTCAAATACTAAGTGGACACCCTTTGTATGAAATAATTTCTTACCGCTTAGAGAGCCATCTTTTTTTCTTAGTCCATCTACCCAGATGCCTGTAGCATTAACAACTTCCTTCGCATAAATAGGGAAAGCTTCGCCTGAAAATACATCAACTGCATTTACACCAATGACTTTGCCATTTTCATATATAAAGTCGTCTGCTTTGACATAGTTTGCTAAGGTTGCACCGAGTTCATCTGCTTTTTTAGCGACTTCAAGTGTGAGACGGGCATCATCTGTTTTATATTCTACATAGTAACCTGCACCTTTCAGGGTGTCTTTTACAAGTAATGGCTCTTTTTTAATTGCCTCTTCTTTAGATAGCATCTTCCGTCTTTCACTCTTCTTAACACCTGCAAGAAAGTCGTAAACCCTTAATCCAATACCAGTAGTAAACGGTCCAAATGTACCTCCTTTAATTAACGGAAGCAGCATCCATTCAGGATTGGTAACATGGGGTGCATTCTCATAAACGATGGCTCTTTCTTTCCCGACCTCTGCCACCACGCCTATTTGCATTTGTTTTAAATAACGTAGCCCGCCATGAACAAGCTTAGTTGAGCGGCTACTTGTGCCAGCAGCAAAATCCTGCATATCAATTAGCCCTGTATCTAAGCCACGTGACTGGGCATCAAGAGCAATTCCAGCTCCGGTAATCCCACCTCCGAGTACAAGTAAATCAAATTTTTTGTTTTTCAATTCGTTTAAGTTTGCGTTTCTATTCATCATAATCCATCCTTCCTTGGATAAATGAAAAGACCGCAAATAGCCCTTATGTACAGGGTTGATTTGCGGTCTCTCATTCTCCAACATTTTATATTAACTTGTTTTATTGAAATGCGATTGTTGCTTTAATTGCTTTCTTCCAGCCGTTATATAATTCGTCACGCTTGCTTGATTCCATTTGATTTTCAAATGAATCTCCAATTTTCCAGTTATTAATGATTTCTTCTTTTGTCCAGAAGTCAACAGCTAAGCCGGCTAAATACGCAGCTCCTAAAGCCGTTGTTTCATTAATTTCTGAGCGTTCAACAATAGTGTCTAGTATATCACTTTGGAATTGCATTAAGAAATTGTTTTTCACAGCGCCACCATCGACACGTAACTTCTTCAGCTCAATACCTGAATCACTTTCCATTGCTGTTAACACATCTTTTGTTTGATATGCGAGGCTCTCTAATGTGGCACGAATAAAATGTTCCTTCGTCGTTCCACGCGTCATTCCAAAAGCAGCTCCTCGAATATCACTTTCCCAATAGGGTGTCCCAAGTCCAACAAATGCAGGTACAAGATAAACACCATCAGTTGATTCTACACGCGTTGCGTAGTCTTCACTTTCTGGGGCAGTCTTAATCATTCTCATGCCATCTCTCAACCATTGAATAGCCGAGCCAGCAACAAAAATACTACCCTCTAATGCATATTCTACCTTACCATCCAGTCCCCATGCAATAGTTGTGAGTAAACCATTTTCTGATTGCACTGGATTTTCCCCTGTATTCATAAGCATAAAGCACCCTGTGCCGTACGTGTTTTTTGCCATGCCTTTCTCAAAACAAGCCTGACCGAATAAAGCAGCTTGTTGGTCACCAGCAATACCGGAAATGGGAATCGTGATATCGCCAAAAATCTCTTTCGCTGTTTCCACATACACTTCAGAACTGGATTTCACCTCAGGCAGCATAGACTTAGGAACTGTAAGAATATCTAATAATTCGTCATCCCAGCTCAAATCGTAAATATTATACATTAATGTTCTTGATGCATTCGTGTAATCTGTTACATGTGCTTGACCGTTAGATAACTTCCAAATAATCCATGTATCAATCGTTCCGAAAAGCAAGTCGCCATTTTCTGCCTTTTCACGTGCTCCTTCAACATTGTCTAATATCCACTTTACTTTTGTACCTGAAAAGTATGCATCAATTAATAAGCCCGTTTTCGAACGAAAAGTATCATTTAAGCCTTTTGCTTTTAATTCATTGCAGATTTCACTCGTTTGTCTGGATTGCCATACGATAGCGTGATAGATTGGTAAACCGGTATTTTTATCCCATACAACCGTTGTTTCCCTTTGATTAGTGATCCCAATAGAAGCAATTTCACTGCCTTGTATATTATTTTCACTTATGACACCCGCCATAACAGAAAGAATAGAAGCGTAAATTTCCATCGCATCATGCTCAACCCAGCCTGGCTTTGGAAAATGCTGTTTAAACTCTCGTTGATATTCACCTACAATATGACCTTCTTTATTAAAAAGTATCGCTCTTGAACTTGTTGTTCCTTGATCTAGTGATAAGATATATTTTTTTGTCATGTCGGCATCCCCCTATTTATTAGAATAAAGATTGAAATACAAATGTTGCAAGAACAGCCCCAACTAATGGACCTACAACTGGAATCCAAGCATAGCCCCAGTCCGAAGACCCTTTGCCTGGGATGGGTAGTAATGCATGGGCAAGACGCGGTCCTAGATCACGAGCTGGGTTTATCGCATAACCTGTTGTTCCCCCAAGGCTCATACCAATTGCGGCAATAAAGAACCCAACGATAAGAGGATTTAATCCCTCAGCAAATGAATTTAACCCAATCGCATTCAAACCAAAGACTAAAATAAATGTTCCGAGTACTTCACTTATGAAGTTAAATGGCGTATTTTTAATTGCTGGGCTTGTTGAGAAAACGCCCAGTTTCGTGCCTTGATCACTAGTAGCTTTCCAGTGTGGATAGAAGTATAAGATAACAAACGCTGCACCAATAAATGCACCAATCATTTGTCCTGATACATAATATGCAACAACTCCCCACTCAATACTACCAGCTAAAGCTGCCGCCAATGTTACCGCTGGATTGAGATGGCCACCCGCACCAAAGAAATCTGAAACGTAGACACCAAACGCGACAGCAAACCCCCATGCAAACGAAGTGACAATCCAGCCACCACCATTAGCAAATGTCTTGTTTAAATTCAAATTGGCCCCAGCACCAACACCGAATACGACTAATATGAAAGTGCCAATTAGCTCTCCTATAAAAATATCAGACATTCAGTAATCCTCCTAATCATTTAATAGACTATAAAACTACTTTTTACATTACCCTTTCAAGAGAAAACAAAAAGAGGCATGCGAAAGAAAATAACGATCAAACGTTATTTCGCATGCCTCTCTAAATCTCCGACAAAATAAATTAACTTGTACGAACCATATTATAATAAAATGAAAACGATTGCAAATAAATAATTAAATTTTTTAGAAGAATAAGATAAGAGACATGTAAAGAAAAATCACCAGACCGATCGGTTTTTAACAACAAGTAAGATACTTATCCCCATGTTCACAGCAATCCGAGTCGATAAGTAAACAAATCTGACTGAAGATGAGCGCCCTTCCAAGTCATTATATTTCTTCAGCGAATAGAAAATGCAATCTTTTTGCAGTAATAAAAAAAGCCATCCTTTTCTACCAACCTGCTGTAAGTAGAAAAAGATCGCAGTTAATTATAGCTCCCATAGATCCCTGTTAGATGTTGAAACAGAGATAGCACCGGATTCGAGGGCTGATTCAATCTCTGATTTCTCCCTCACCAAGCCACCAGCAATTATTTTTATATCCGTTTTCTCATGAACTTCGCGAATGATTTCTGGAATAATGCCAGGTAACACTTCAATATAATCTGGCTTTGTATTCTTCAACAACTCTAGTCCATTCTCTAACGCCAGGGTATCAATGGAGAAAAGCCTTTGAATGGCTAGTACCCCTTTTTTCTTGGCTGTAATAATCGCTTGTCTCTTGGTCGAAATAATCCCAGCCGGTTTAATTTCTTGGCAAACGAATAAAGTGCCACTTTCATCATTCTTTAAACCATCAATCATATCCATATGAATGAGGATTTTTTTATTATGCTTCTTAGCTGTTGCTACAACACTTTTTATTTGTGTAATGTGAGAATCCAGTAAAATCATATACTCATATTGCGAAGAGATGACTTTCTCGAAATCCTTCATATTACGAATAGCTGGTAGGATTGATTGTTTGATCACTAAGATCAACTCCTTCTTCATTGCTCATATCTATCCATTAATAATAGAAACAGGTAAAGAAAAAAGCAATTACACTAAATACCTGTCTTAATTGTTTATCTTTGGCTTCATTCATTATAAAGCATCTTCTACACAAAAAAAAGAAAGCTAGATACTCACTGAATCCAGATTAAAAGTGTTCCCTATTGATTTAAAAAGAAAACCTTAGGTATATACAAGACATTATATAAAGATAAAAAGACCAACATCTTTATCAGATGAAGGTCTTCTAAACAATTATATAATCGCTTCCTTCACAGCAACAGCACCTTCTCGGTCTCTTAAATCTTCATAAAAGTGTGCATGCGCTGTTAAAAAGTATGGGCCAAGCCAAAGAAACCCAATTCCAAGCGTTAAGATACATAGAAAAGCCCAACCGATGAAGCTTAAGTTCAAACAAAAATATCTCCACTTATGACCCTTCATCATTTTTCGACTTTCAGTTATCGCTTTGTTAACAGATAATTCTGGGCGGTCGCGTAAAATATACATCGCTTGAGAATACGAAAGCGACTTAATGATGCCTGGGATAATCAATAATAAGAACCATAAGAAAATATAAATGCTTTGTAAAATCGTTAATCCCAAAGCTCTTAAGAAACTCAAATACTTAAAGCCTGTAAATAATTCCTCCACTGGAAGCTTAGACTCTCTAATTAATGTAATGTACGACAATGAAAGACTTACACCAAATGGAATTAAGATTATACTAATTGCAATACTAATTAAATTATACCCTGCAGCATACTCCCATTCAGGATAAGGAATTAATAGTATTTCAATAATAAATTCGGGGATGAACGTAATTAGAAAATATAAGAATGAGAGCAATACACCCTTTCCCCAATTGTCTCGCAATGATGCGAGAGCAAGTTGTTTAATTTGTTTACTTTTCATCTCGTTTCTCTCCTTTCACAACCAACATATTGTAACACAAGAAAAAAATGCCATCAATTGTATATTTTTCTTTTTTTATATTTTTTTACCTTAAGCTATTAGCTTTAAAAAACGCAAAAACATCTTTGATAATATCAAAAAATTTACCAATATATAATAATTACTACTAAAAGTTCTAGCATCCGATAATGCGCATACTCCCCCTCTAATAAGTTGTGATTATTCTTGTCAACTTGGGCTATTTTTTAATTAAAGAAAGTAGCATCACGAGATGATCACCACTAAAAATTCCAAGAAGGTTACTCTATCCCAGAGCTCTTTTGTTCTTTTCCGAAATTAATTACTTATGATTAATGCTTAGAAAATTTATTGGAGGTAAATTACGTTTTTTATTTATTCTCTTACTCTTTCCCTATAAATGCCCGATAAATTTCACCGATGAGCCCATCCATTTGATGAATACCAAGCTCAGTATTCGTCAAAATTATTATCCCTTCCTTCTTTTGCGGGTATAGAGCAAGCAAACTTTGAAAGCCTACTCCCCAACCAAGGGAACTCAATTCAAATCCATTGGATGTATTTCCTAAAAAGCAGCCAAGCCCTGACCATTCACACTCACCCTGTGATGTAAACATTTCATTTATAGTTAGGGGTGAGAGGCCGAGCTTACTATCACCAACGATTGCATTCATGAGTTCAATCATCAGCATACTAATGTCTTGAGATGTTGACCATAACCCTGAAGCAGCTGGATAAGGATAATGTGGGTATTTCTCTTTCACTGTTGCTCCGTTCCTATCATGTCCTTGAGAAATATTTTTCGCATAAGTAATCTCATAGGTACTACACGTCATACCTAGTGGCTGGAATATCTTCTCTTCCATTAATAGTGTGAAAGATTTACCTGTCACTCCCTCTATTAACTTCTCTATCAAGCAAAAATTAGCATCTGCATAATGAAATCTCCCCACCTGATTCTCTTGTCTGATAATAGGCTCTCGACAATATTCAGTTTTCCCAAGAAAAAGTTGTTCTACTGTAGGGTAACCCCAACGTTTTTGATAGGGTAAAAAACTATTTGGCGGATCAATGATACCTGATTGGTGACTTAATAATTGTCTAAGGGTGAGTGTGGTTGAAGGTGTATTAGAGGGTATTGTCCATGTTGTGACCACTTCATTTATTGGTGTATCTAGTTGGAGGAGCTGTTCATCTATTAGTTTGCAAGCTAAGACCGTAGTAAGCAATTTACTTATAGAGCACACATTAAACATCGTATTTCCCATAACAGGAAATTGGTCGTGTTTATTACGCACTCCATATTCACTTTGAAAGATTTTCTTATTTTTAATCATTGTTATTGTTAATCCTTGTATGTGTAACGCCTTCATTCTTTCTGCTATATTTAATGCAGTCACTATATATCACTCCTTTTTTAAAAGGTAACACAAACATACGTTCTATTCAATGAAAAAAAAATCCCGCTAAATAAAACGGGATCTCTTTTCTATAGAGTTACTTCTTCTGTTTGCTGATGGTCATTATTTAAAAAGCGAATGGTTTGAGGGGTAATGGCTAATATGACATAGTTTGGATCCTCAGGCCCTTCAAACCAACGGGAGAAAGAATCCTGCCAAATTTTCTTTTTTATCTCTTCATCTTCACTAATTCGACATTGTCCCTTGACTTCAATGTATTCATCATTCAGACCTTTACCAGTATAACCTAAAAGAATAGAAGTATGTCCATTCTCCTCAATCTCTTCAACCTTTTCTGTATTTTTCTTTGTCGCACTATAAAGAGTGAATCCCTCGCTATCTTCACAATAAAAAGCCATATAACGAATATGTGGCGCATTTGATTCTACCGTTGCCAATACACCGATAGGATGATTCTTGATGATTTCTTTTGCTTTTTTCATTACTTTTTCATTTGACATCAACTTCAACTCCTAGTTTAACGGTTTGAATTCATTGATACAACTTTGCACTAAAGTTACCCCTTGACTAATTGACGCTCCGCCACCAAAGGCTGACGAAACAGCAATGGTTTCCATAATTTCTTGTTCTGTGCACCCTTGATCGATACAGCCTTTTGTATGAAAGATGATGCAATATTCATCTTGTGCTTGCACACTAATTCCTAGTGCAATTAACTGCTTTTGCTTGGCACTAACTGCACCTTCTTTGAAACATTCCTCTGTAAACTCGTTAAATTTCTCTGCATATGTTGGTAAAGTGTGCGATAAATGAGCCAAACCCTCTTTAAATTGAAGAATGGATTCTGCCATATTTGATTGTTGTTCCATCTCTTTTCCCTCCATATTTTCAATATTTACAGATGTAGTATGTGCTGTTTCACATTTCTTAAGCACTAACTCGATCTAATGAAATCAAGAAGAACCTCAGTATTCAAAAAAGGCTCCTCAAAAAATTTGAGAAACCTTGTGTTCATATCTATTTTATTTACTACTATAATCATGTTCGTTCTTCGATGATGAACTCGATTTATTTTTTTGTTTTTTGCCTACTTTTTCCTCTTTTACTTCTAGTTCAATATCTTTAAGTGGTAATGGATCAACATGAGGATCTTGTTCTATTTTTTTCTTTTGCTCTTTTTTAACAGATTCTCTACTCATCTTTATAGCCACCTTCCTTATTACTTTTGTATTTACCCTTTGAGGGAAAAATAAAACAAGGATAGCTTCAATAAATAGGTAGCCCTCATTTTTAGAATAATTTTTTTAGGGGATCACATGTGATCTATTTTACTATTTGAGTATATGCTATTTTCTTCACACTCAATATATTGTTCCTTAGCAGACATTTGATAGGCAATTAGTTTCCTCTTCGTTTGTTTTACAACAGTTAGATATTTTTCTTCAATATAAAGGTATAATTGTATCTTTTTCTTTCCTTTACTATAACAAATATGATAGGGAACTGTTTTTTGATTATGCGGCATAAATAAGTCTTCATTACCAGGATAAATATGAATTCTTTTCAAAAAACTAGCTTCATTATACATGGTAACTACTTTCTCCTTAACCTGTCCCTCTATCAGTTGGCTATCATATACTAATGTAATCTCTTTTTCATTTATTTCTTGATGGATGGCAAACTTTTTTAATAACCATGCGACAGCCGCACTTGGTGGGCTAGTAATCATCTTGATTAAAATACCTAGTATTAATACAAAACCCATTGTCCATGTCATGCCTTGATCCTCCTAAAACTTTTAGTCATAAGCAATATATATAGCTAAAGCAATGATGGACAAAGCAATCACCACTATATAAATCATTGTTAAGTTTAGATTATTTTTTCTTGAAGATGATTGATAATTATCATCACTCCTATTCGTAATCAATAGGGTAGCAATAATCGCAATCATTAGGATGCATATAATTACGCCGTATAATATGATCATCTTTTATGCTCCTCTTTTATGTATTTCGCTTTCTCCTTTATCTTAATTGAAACGAGCATATTTATGACCAGCCAATTCATCTATTTTTTTACCATCCACTTCATTTAAGTAAGTGCCAATGCAGCACTAAAGCGTTGGATACCCGTTCTTATTTGTTCTTCATTTGCTCGTCCAAAGGTAAACCGCACAAATAACTTCTTTGATCCCATCATCATTCCAGGAAAATAAATAACCCCTTGTTTAATAGCATTCTCTAACAACTTCATTTCATCAACGTCTCTGTTTATTTCACACCAAATATGGATACCACCTTGAGGAATGGTAAACACCACCTGATCCCCTAAATATTTCTTTAAACTAGCAACTACTTCGTTTCTTCTTTGCACTAGTTCTGTTTTGATCCTATCTAAATGTACAGGAAAATGCTTTGACTCCAAAAAATCATTAGCAATCCATTGTGTATAGCTAGCATGACCAAAATCAATCTGCTGCTTTGCATCCGATAATCTTTCTATTACCGAGTTCGGCCCGATAATCCAGCCAATCCTTAAACCAGAAGCAACTAATTTTGATAACGAACTGATATACAATACATTTCCGTTTTGATCCATCGATTTCAATGTAGAGACAGGATTGTTATTAAAAGCAATTAAGCTGTATGGATCATCCTCAATCACTGGGATCCCGTATTCAGAAGATATATCCAAAATCTCTTGCAATTGCGCTTTCCTAAACAGCCTCCCTGTTGGATTTTGAAATGCTGGATTTAAAAAAATCATACTAATCCGGTGTTTTTTATGTAATGAAAGAAGCTCGGCAGAAAGAGCCCTATTGCTTAGTGCTGATAGGGTAAAGACTTGAATGCCTGCTGATTTGAAAATGGGTAAGTTGTAATGATAAGAAGGATCTTCAATTACAACAGCATCACCAGGTTTTAATAAGCATTGCACAACAAGATGCAGGGCTTGTTGTGCTCCAGAAGTAACAAGGATAGAAGCTGGTGTTGTTTGAATATTTCTGTATTTCTCCACATGTTTCATAATGGTATATCTTAATGCTTCACTACCTTGAGGATGGTCGTAACCTAGTCTCCCAATAAACGCTTGCATTTGCGTAATTTCTCTTAAAATATCGGTTGGATATAAATCTTCTGACAACTCACCACTCGCCATATTGATAAGTTTTCTTTTTTCCATTTCCTTACGAATTTTTTGCGTAATCGGCAAATTAGGTAAGAACGAACCTGCTTCAATATATCTGTTCCAACTTGGCATACGCTTTTTTGTCATGCCCCAAATATCTTTACTTATGACTGTACCACTTCCGATTCTCCGTTCAATTAATCCTTTTGATTCAAGTTCATCATAAGCAGCAACAATCGTACTTCTATTAACTTGAAAAGTTTTAGCTAACTGTCTTTCCGATGGTAGATTTTTATCAGCTGGAAAAGTACCGTCAGAGATTCCGTTCTCTATTTCATCGGCAATTTGTTTATAAATCGGCTTCTTTAATTTACGGTTGATTTTTTCATCCATGATATACATCCCTTTTTAGTTAATACATATAGTGTAACCAACTTATTTAATAATGGAATAGTACTTTGTTTTCTGAGTGAAATGAATAACATAGAAATTCACTACTCTATTTAGCATTGAAAAAAGGGAGAAGTTAAAAGACAATTAGTATTCGCTAATGCTTCCTATCCGTTTCTCTTTTCACTTTTTTAATTCCTTCCGTCCCAACAACACAACCAATAAGTGCAAGTATCATACTAGTCGAAATGGCTTTAATAGCATAATAAAACGCTGTGCCAGTCACACAGTCTAAAATAATGAAACGTTTAATCGTTGATGCTTTTATCGAATAAAATACGACTTGGTTTTCTTGTACTCTTTTCAGCGCGGCTCACGCACCTTTCACCTAGACATACTAAAAGTTACGTAAAGAGATTTTGTCCTATGCCTACTATAAGAAATACAATGAATTTACATACCAAGAGTTGCATTCATAAGAATTAATCTTTTTTAAATACGCAGGAACCTCATAAAGAATCCACTGGGAGCTTTTTTTCATCAAATCTTTTTTTCCCTCTACAAAACTTAAATTTAGATGTACTTTCATGAGTTAAAAATGACGGGGCATTTTCTACGTTTAAATGAATACAAAAACTTTGATATTAAAAAATAGACAGATATAATGGTTGCTAACAGATGTTTTTAAAGGAAGATAAGTTTGGAGGGTTAGAATGACGGGTAAAAAACGTTTTATTAATCTAGATAATGTAGAAAACACTAAATCATTCAATGATTTTCGTCGTTGGCAAAAAGAACGAAGACAAAATAAAAAAGATCTTACTATCCAAATTGAGCAATCCCCAACAAAAGAAATTATACGATTAAACAAAAATAGAAAAGAAGCTTCTATTACATGGATTGGCCATTCTACTTTTTTCATTCAAATAGATGGATTAAATATCGTTACTGATCCCGTGTGGGCAAAACGTATGGGTCTCGGTAAACGATTAACAGCTCCCGGTATTTCTATAACTGATTTACCAGATATCGATATTGTCTTAATCTCTCACGGTCATTATGATCATTTAGATTTTCCATCAATTAAAAAACTAAAAGGAGACCCCACTTTCTATGTACCAATTGGTTTAGGGAAAAGTTTTAGCAAACGGGGATATCAGCATATATTTGAAGCGAACTGGTATGATTCTTTTAGACTCAATTCGTTGTCCCTTTCTTTTGTACCCGCTCAACATTGGACGAAAAGATCACTAACGGATACGAATACATCTCATTGGGGTGGTTGGATAATAGAAAATGAGCCACACTCTATTTATTTTGTCGGTGATACAGGTTACTTTCGTGGGTTTAAAGAGATCGCCGAAAAGTTCAACATCAAAACTGTATTAATGCCCATTGGCGCCTACGAACCAGAATGGTTTATGAAAGTCAGTCACATTAACCCAGAAGATGCAGTGAAAGCATATATAGAATTAAATGGCGCTACCTTTATCCCTATGCATTATGGTACTTATCATTTAGCAGACGATACCGGACCAGAAGCTATTGCTAGACTAGATGCTGAATGGGAAAAGCAACAATTAGATGCCAATCAACTAAAAAAATTATTAATCGGCGAAACATTTTGGTTGTAACTGATTTGGATCGACTATCAAACAGCATATTGATAAAGTTGACTAGGAAAGAAATTATGCATCAATACTTCCCTAGTTTCCCCTTTTATCGAAGTGACTTCCCAGCCATTGCAACGAGTTTAGAGAGGATATTTCTTCTGTAAATAACTGATTGAACTATTAATTAGTTGCGCTAATATTTCTATATCAATGTCAGCAACTTTATTAATATACACACATGACTTTCCGGTAGTATACTTACCAAAATCATTCAATATGTTTAGGCGATTAGGATCACATGCAGCTAAGTAAAGACTTATTTTAGCTTTACGCGGTGAAAAACCAACTAACGGAGCCTCTCCAGCATGCCCAGATTCGTATTTGTAATGATATTTTCCAAATCCGATAATACTCGTTCCCCACATTTTCGCTTGATAACCGGTCGCTTCAATAAAGATATCTAATAACTGATAAGCATCCTCCCGCTTCTTTACTGAATCCACTTTTTCGATAAACATTATGACGTCTTCATCCGTCTCTTTTGTCTTTAATTGATACATGTTTTCTTCCTCCTTTTATCCAGTGATTCTCTAGGCTTTTTATTTTCTTTTTACAGGAAGTATCTATACAACATTATAGGCAAATAAAAAGCTCGCCATCAATGACGAGCTGTTATTTAACCTGATATTGTTTGGTCTTCTTTTCTTTTTCTATTTTTAATCAACTTCAAAATAAGTGGATAGCATAAAGATAATACTGTAAGAATCATCAAAATAATAGAAATCCCAGAAGAAAAGAAAATACTTAGACTTCCATTAGATGATGTCAGAGCCATACGGAAATTTTGTTCCATATCTGTTCCCACAATTAGCGCTAGAACTAATGGAGCAATAGGAAAATCTAACACTTTCATAACTAAACCAATGAGACCGAATAACAATAATAAGTAAAAGTCAACTGTAGAATAACTCAACGTGTAAGTACCGATAAAAGCCAACATAATGATAAGCGGATACAGTACTTTAGCTGGCGTGTGAAGGACCTTTACGAGTAACCCAACTAATAGTACATTAATAATCACTAAAGCAATATTACCGATAAACATACTGTTAATAAGTCCCCAAACCATAACCGGATCATTTTCAAAAAGCATCGGACCAGGTCTAACGCCGAGCATGATTAATGCGCCGAGCATAACAGCAGTGGTTCCTGAACCTGGAATCCCCATTGTTAATAACGGAATCATCGCCCCAACTGAGGCAGAGTTATTTGCCGATTCTGGTGCTGCTAAACCTTCTACAGCTCCTTTACCAAATTCCTCTGGTTTTTTAGATAACTGCTTCTCAGTAGAATAGCTAATCATTGATGCAATGGTTCCCCCCGCTCCCGGAAGTACACCAACAATAAATCCAAGAGGTGCACTCCTGAGAATGGGCCATTTAGAACGTTTCCATTGCTCTTTGGTGAACCATGTTTTACCCATGTCTTGATTTTCTTTTTGCTTTTTCTTTTCTTTATAAATCGTTAAGAAATTATAAAATACCTCACCTACCGCATAGATTCCAATGATGACAATTAGAAAATCAATACCTTCTGCTAAATGTGGCATCCCAAGGGTAAAACGATGAACACCGGTTTGCGGATCAATGCCAATTGTACTTAATAATAACCCTAAGCACATTGCTATAAAACCTTTAATCATTTTTCCTGTTGATAGCGAAACAATAGCTGAGAGGGTTAATAGCATAAGTAAAAAATATTCCGATGGACCGAACTGCAAGGCAAAGCTTGCTAACGGCTTAGCTAAGGCAATAAATCCAAAGGTGGCTAATATCCCCCCGATAAAAGAAGCTACTGCTGATATGGCCATTGCTTGACCAGCTTGCCCTTTCTTTGCCATCGGATAACCATCAAAGGTGGCAGCAATTGCCGAACCATCGCCAGGTGTATTTAATAATATAGAGCTTCTAGATCCGCCGTACATCGCACCATAATAAATGGCAGCCATTAATATAATGGCACTTGTTGGGTCCATTCCAAAAGTAACTGGGATTAAAACCGCAACAGCCGTGGCTGGACCTAACCCTGGTAACATACCAACAACTGTCCCCAAGAATCCTCCTATTACAATCCAAATAATATTAATTGGTTGTATGGCTGTCATCAATCCTTCTACAAAACCCTCCATATGATTCCCTCCTTTTCTATGGCAAACTTACACCTAATAGTTGACTAAATCCGTACCAAGTAATGAAGGAAAAACTCACAGTAACGATGACGTTAACGAGCCATTTTCTCCAACCATTCAGATAAAATAATAAGACACCTAAGAATAAAATCGTTGAAATTAAAAATCCTAGTGTTTCAAATGTCAAGGCATAAATGATACCGAGGATGATCGTGACAACAATTAACTGTATGGCCCTCTTACTAAAGACATCTGTCAGTTTCTCTTCTTTTTCATGGATATTTCTCAGCTCATTCACCAGATAAATAACACTTAGGATAAGCATCAGTGCACTGATGCCAATAGGAAAATATAGAGGCCCATTGGCACTACCTAATGTAGCTTTTGGGATCTGAAATGAGCTAATTAGAAAAACTAAACTAACGGCTATCATTAATATGGGTAAACCTATTTTGATGATTCTCACTTAACAAATCCTCCCTTACTGAACCAGCCCTGATTCGCCAATTAAATCCTTATATAATTCTGCTTGTTCATCGAAAAACGCTTTCGTATCACTACTATTCTGGTAAAAATCATCCCAATCATTATTTGTTAAAAGTTCAGCCCATTCTTCACTCTTAACCATCTCTCCCAATTTTTCATCCCAATATTTGATTTCTTCTTCTGTCATATCTGGTGGCCCCATAATACCTCGCCAATGGGGGAAAACCATGTCAATACCTTCTTCTTTTAATGTAGGTACATCTTCTAATTCTTCTAATCTATCTTCCGAAGACACCGCTAAAATCTTTAGCTTGCCAGCTATATGTTGTTCCTTAACTTCTGATAATGAAGTCGTGACCGCGTTTACATGATTTCCTAAAAGGGCTGTCACTACGTCCCCACCACCGCCATCATAGACGAGGAAATTCAAGTCTTTTGCTGCGACATCCCTCATTCCTGCCGCTTGCACAAATGATAGATGATCATCATTGCCTAGTCCTGGTCCTACGCCAATTTTTATAGATGCTGGATCATTCTTAATATCTTCAAACAAGTCATTTATATTTTCATATGGAGCATCTACTGATACAGCAATGGCCTGCCATTCGGTTGCTAAGGTCGCAAGAGGTGTAAAATCCTCATAAGTTAACTTACTTTGTCCTAAGAAATGATTGGTTAATAGCAGACTAGAGTTTACCGCAAGATAATGACTATCCTTCGTATGTAAATAGCTCCATCCAACTTCACCACCGCCACCTGGCTTATTAATGACATTAATGTTATTATCCACCAGGTTATTATCCTTAAGAATTTTTTGCACAGATCGAGCTGTTAAATCCCATCCGCCACCAGGTGAGGCAGGAGCAACTACTTCTATATTTTTTGTTGGATATTCCCCATTTCCTGAAGTTGAATTGGAAGAACACGCTGTCAATATAAGAACAGCTAGAACGAAAACTACCAGCTTTTTCACTATATCCACTCCCCTTATTTCGTTAAATTCTGAGTTAATATTAAATTCTGAATAAATAAATGTAAACGTTTTCTAAAAATTGTCTATTAAAAACTTAAAATTAATTAAATTCATTGTGTTCATTTGTGCTTTATTTCACAATAACTATAAGTGGCAATACGACATACCATTCACCGACGTATGTTTTCCCTCTTATACATAAAAAAACCGGTCCCTTTACGACCAGTTTTTCAACGATAAAAATAGTTCCTCTCGGGTCTCCCCACCACTCCATATACTTGTTCCACATAAGCTTTGTTTATACTAACTAAATATTCTAAGTAGCGGCGGGCTGTTGTACGAGATGCTCCCATTTTCTCTCCGACCTTGTCAGCTGTTAAACCTGTTCCTCCCTTTTGTAGAATGGAGCGCACTTTCTCAAGCGTAACGTGATCAATTCCAGCTGGCAAACCGGTTTGTTTATGTAATATGTCTGTTTGCGTGCGACCAAAGAAATAATCAGCAACCTGTTGATTGACTTCAGTGACAGAAGCGAATTTCCCCTTTTCTTCTTTGTACCTTTCTAAGGTTGCAATAAATACATCCAATGAAACCGGTTTAATTAAGTAAGAGATTACTCCATATTTTAGTGCTTTCAATAAATAATCTTTCTCATTCGCTGCTGTAATTAAAATAATATCTACAAGAGGATACTTCTCCCTTATTTCCTCTAATAGATCAATTCCTAAACGATCCGGCATATATATATCCATAAGTAATAAATCAACTGGATGCTGTTGTAACAGTTCCATCATTGCATGAGCATTTAAACCTGTTCCAATTACCTTCATCCCATCTATTCTAGTTATATACTCTTCATGAAGTTGCGCAATCCGATAATCATCTTCGGCTATTGCTACATTAATGATTCCCATTTTTACTCCCCTCTTTCTTTGGTAAATATACAGTAAAGATTGTACCCTTATGCTCATCACTGCTATATTCAATCACACCATTTAGAGATTCTATCTCTACTTGAACATTAAAGAGCCCGTAACCACGATTTTTCCCTTTAGATGATTGTCCCTTCTCGAATAGTTGTTGTGTCATTTCTTCAGCAATTCCTGTTCCATTATCTTGGATTTCAAAAATAACCTCGTCTCCAATATCGGTAACAAAAAATTTCACTTCCTTGGGCGCATTCTCTTTTACTGCATCGAAAGCATTACTAATTAAGTTTCCTAGAATAATGATAAGTGACGATAAATTGAGGTTATCTGGTAACCCTTCTAAAGAACTCTCTTTATCTATTACAAAGTCTATTTTCTTTTCGGAAGCTTGTGCTAATTTTCCTAATAATATCGCTTGCACGCGTTCATCCTTTATTTTTGTAAAAATGATTTTTTCTTCTTTTTTTAATAATGTTGCTTCGCTGTTTATGAATTCAATCGCTTTCTCCTTTTTATCTAATTGAAGTAAGCCTAAGATGGCATATAACTTATTCGTAAATTCATGTGATTGTGCTCGTAAATCATCAGAGTACTGTTTCACTTCAGATATGGCATCTATCATTCGTTTAATTTCAGTACGATCTCGGAGGCTAGCTACTGTACCTATTCTCTTCCCAGCTTCTATAATCGGTTGTGTATTCATGATAATGGCTTTCTCATCAATTTGTATTTCAACATTTACTTGTTTCTTACAACTCTTCAGTCCTTCAATCATTACCTCTGAAGAAATGACTTCCTCTACTAATCTCCCTTCTACTCCACTCTCTAATGTCAATAGCTGAGCAGCGGAAGTATTGACCATCGTAATCATCCCTTTTTCATCAATAGAAAGGATCCCTTCCTTCACTGAATGGAGTATAGCGTTTCTCTCTCTGAACATGGCAGCAATTTCATAAGGTTCTAAATTTAATGTGTCTTTCCTAATACTATTAGTCAATGAATAGCCGGCAAAGATGCCAAGAAACAAGATTATCACAGATACTTTAAGTATTTCTCTAATATCCTCCCAAATGGCTTCATATAATTGGTTCACTTCAAAAAGGACAATGACTGCTCCCTCTACTTTTTTATATTCACCATAATTGACCATTATAGGGGCAACGGCCTTAATCACTTTTTTATCTTCTTCTACTGTTTGCATCACATAAGAGCTTCCATAAATAAGTGCTTTTTCATGCTCTTCTATTGTTAATTCTCCAAAAGTAGATTCATCATCAGTCGAGGCGATAATCATGCCATTGCGTTTTTGAAAAAACACTTCCATATTGTCTATCTTTTTTACTTGATTTACTACATTTCCTAAAGTATTTACTAGTTTATAAGGGTTGTAAAAGTCATGTAATGCCGGCATATAAGAAACGGTCTTTGCTGTCTGCATTGTTAACTCTTCAGCCTTAGCCATATCATCATTTAATTTCATCACGATATACATCGCAGATAACAAAACAATAATAGAAATAATTAAAATGACTATAAGGACGAGAATCTTAATTTTTATAGGAACTTTTAATAACTTTTTCATACAGTTCTCCAGTATTTATAGATTCTTTACATTATAGCAGGATTCTTTCTGAATAATCTATCAACTCATACAATCAATTCTCTATAGGGTGGGCATAACCATACGAAATAAGACGATAAAATGATACAACCTATATTTTATTGATAGCGTAAGATTTTACCGAAAATTCCTAATGAAATAATCACTAACTCAAAAAAAAAAACGAACAACCCAAGTTTAGAGATTGTTCGTTTGCATTTGCCATCTTATATAAGCTCATTCTCCTGATGGCTTTAATATTACCTTTACCGCTTCTTTTCTTATGCCTGCATTAAATCCTGCTTCTGCCTCTTCCAAAGCATACGTATGTGTAATAAGTTTTTCATATGGATACTTTCCTGATGCTGCCATGGCAATCGCACGCTTCATCGTTTGTTCTGTCACTCCGTATATTCCTTTTATATCAATCTCACCACGTACAATTTCACTAGTAGCTATGGTACTTTCTTGCGGGCTAATCCCAATAAGTAAGACTTCCCCACCTTTTTTGCATATTCTCACAGCATCTGTCAGCGAACCATTAAACCCACTCGTTTCAAAAACATGATCTACGCCATTTCCGTTCGTCTTATGAGCAATTGCCTCTAATAAGTTTTCATCATCAACATACACTATATCAGTAGCACCTAGCTCTAATGCTAATGCCAAACGGCCTTTGTCCTTTGTTAATCCAGTGACAATCAATTGTTTAAATCCATAGTTTGATAGGGAGGCAACCATTGATAATCCAATGGGTCCAGGTCCAATAACAACTGCTGTTTCACCCGGCAGAATGTTCGCCCTTTCAATTGCGCGCACACCAATTCCAATTGCTTCTAGCATACCTGCCACTTCAATAGTAACTTCCTCGGGAAGCGGGAGTACATTCCGATAATCGATAGAAGCATACTCTGCCATTCCACCATTTTCTCTAAAACCGTATCGTAATGATTCTGCCGGCACTTTACTCATGGAACCTTTGCCATGGTCACATAGATTCGTTTGCCCTTTCAAACAATTCTCACAATGACCACAAGGAATATACGGATTAATGACTACATCTTTTCCAATCAAATGAGCGTGATTCTTATGACCCACTTCCACTACCACTCCAGCAAATTCATGTCCTAGTGTGACAGGGGTAGATACCCATTCATACGCATTCATCCCTTCGTGCATATGAAGGTCACTTCCACAAATACTGGCAGCTAGCACTTGTACTAGTACATCATTCTCTTTTAAAGTAGGCAATTCTACATCTTTTATTTCAATACCTCGTGATCTATTAGTTTTTACTACTGCTTTCATAAAAAGCTCTCCTCCTTTCTTTTACCATTCTTCTATCGCTAAAGCTCTTATTGGTGAGCCCGTCATTCCTTTTAGGTTTAGTGGCGTTCCCATAAAATAAAAATGTTTCTTTGTTAACTTCTCTAGATTTACTACATTCTCAAAAATCATGATATTTCGGCCAAGTAACTCCATATGAACATTACGTTGCATATTTGTATTAATATCAGCATTAGGAAGATCAAGACCAATCGCTTTTACTTTTTGTTCCACTACCCAACTAGCAACAGAAGGATCTAATGATAAGCAGTCATGAAAACCTGCAGCATTCCATTCTCCTGGCCAGCAGCGAAATAAAACGATATCATCCTTCTTCACTTTAAGATTGTCACGACGAACAACCTCTTCAACCAAATCTCTTGTTACAGGCTCATTTGCACTCTTTTGAGAAACATCTACCAACACTGCATTCCCCATTGTTGCCTCCACAGGGATTTGCTCAATTGTCCAACCATCTTTAAAGAAATGATAGGGAGCATCCATATGTGTGCCACTATGATCTGACATGATTATCGTTTTACTCGCATACCCTTCACACGGCGCTTGATATCGCGGTTTTGAAAAATCATGTGTAACATGATCCATAAATACCACCTTTGGGTGAGACGGGAAAGATACCAGACCGTCGTATAAAACAACAGATAAATCGACTACTTTCATTATTAGCTCCTCCTTTTATAGTAAGTAACCCCATATTAAACAAGCTGCAATATAAATAATTCCTACATAAAACATAATCATTACTAAATAACCCATTATATCTTTAAGCTTTAGTTTCGATAAAGCGAGCGCTGGTAAAATCCAGAAAGGTTGAATCACATCATTCCATGCATTACCAAGCATAACAGACATAGATGTTTGGCTAAGACTTGCACCTAACTCCTTCGCCGCATCAATCATAAATGGTCCTTGAACAACCCAGTGACCGCCGCCAGATGGAGCAAAGAAATTAATAAAGAAAGAACTAATAATTCCCCAGAATGGTAAACTTTCAGCAGTTGAAAAATTAACAAATATAGCAGCAATTGTATCAACTAGACCCGATGATGCCATAATCGCCATGATTCCTGCATAAAACGGAAATTGTAGAATGATTCCTGATATTGTACCAATTCCACTATTTAAGCTTTGCGTATATTTCGCAGGTGTCCCTAGAAGAATAATTCCTAAGAAAAGGATAATAAAGTTAATAATATTAAGATTCATTGTGTTACCATCGATGAAATAGAAAAGGATATAAACTAAACCAATGATACCAATAGCATAACTAAGTAATCGGCTATTATTAATCTTTGAGGCAAAAGTATCATCGCCTAATATATTCACTGATGCTTCTTTTTTCTCTTCATATAATGCAGGATTTATCTCTCTTACATTCTCTTTATTCTTTGGGTGAAGAGCAGCATTCACAAGTGGCAAAGTAATTAATAAGACAACCGTTGTTATTACCATTGGTAAAGAGAAAATGGTTTCACTTAAACCGATTATGCCCATTGCTGCTTCCATTGGATGACCTGGTGTAGAAATGAGCACAGGAATACTAGCTGATAAACCTAAACCATAAAAGGTAAAACCGCTATATGCAGCTGCAATAATTAAGGGATAATGCACACCCTTTACATTCATTGCTAATTTACGAGCGATAATTCCTCCAATAACTAACCCAAATCCCCAGTTTAGATAGCTACCAATCGACCCAACTAAAGTGGCCACTATAATTGCACCCTTAGGTGTTTTTACTTTAGCCGCAATTTTATTTAATAACCTATCCGTTAGTGGTGCAGTTGCTAAAACATAACCCATAGCTAAAATAACAGCCATTTGTGTCGTAAACGCTAATAAATCCCAAAACCCATTTCCCCATGCTAGCACAAGTTCTTTTGGTGTTTGTCCCTCAATCAACATGGCTAGAATCATTGTTAAAATCGTTAATCCAATAGCAAATACAAATGCATCAGGTAAATACTTCCTCATTAAATTTGTGAAAAAGTTTGTCATTTTTTCCATCTAGTTCCCCTCCTTGTTGTCTCTATCTTTAAGCGCTTTCATTATTTGCAAAATTGCGTTATTCTTCTCTTCTACAATTGCTTGTACATTTCTATCTTGCCAATTATAAAAACCTTTCCCACTTTTTATACCTAGTTCTCCTGCTTCTACCTTTTTCACAAAAAATGGATCAGGATCTGTCCGATTTTCGAGATCTGGATATAAGTATGAAGCAATATGAAAATGAACATCTAGTCCATTTAAATCTCGTTGTTCAAGCGGTCCGCTAAATAATAACCGAGGCGCTAAACTATAACGAATAACTGTGTCAATGTCTTCTGCTGAAGCGACACCTGAAGCTAATAGTGAAATGGCCTCTCTTGCCATTGCATGTTGAATGCGATTGGCAATAAATCCTGGGATGTCTTTTTTAATCAGTACTGGCCTTTTGCCAACCTCTTTTAATAGTGACATCACTTTGTCTGCAACTGCTTCCGATGTTGCTTTTGCTTTTACCACTTCAACGAGTGGAATGACATGAGCTGGCATGAAAAAATGTGTACCCATCATCCTTTGTGGATAGGTTAGGCTTTCAGCTAAGCTATCAATAGACAACCCAGAAGTGTTTGTTGCAATGATCGTCTCCTCCGCACAAAACCTCTCTATTTCCTGTAGCACCTGTTGTTTCAGGTCTCGTTTTTCCGGAACTGCTTCAATAATGAACTCAGCTGTTTTCACTTCACTCATTTCAACAGTCATAGAGACAGATGCCAACACACTTTTAACATCATCTGAATTGGAAAGAAGAGTAGAAAGTTGATATTCCATTCTCTCTTTTGCTAAATATAATGCTTCTTTATTCACATCCACTAACGTAACTTGATACCCATTTGTAGAAAACAATTGGGCAATCCCGATCCCCATTGTTCCTCCACCAATAACAGCGATTCTTTTAGTCATTCTAATAACTCCCTCCTCCAGCATTTATACGAATTACCTTAATTTAACAAAAACAAAAAACCTAGCTATCCCAGGAAAATAAGAAAATTACTCGACTCTTATCTCCTTGAAAAAGCTAGGTATCCTTAAGTGTTATGAAAGGTGAATTTCATCGTTAAGAAGACGCTTTTCTTCAGAAAGAATAATATATTCAAATCATTTTGATAGTATTATCATATTTTAAAAGATTTAGATAGTCAATGGAAAATTTTCAATTCTAAAAACCTTTGAAGTTATATGATAAAATAGAACTGTTTAGTAAACCGAAATAGAAGGGAGCCACTATCATGGCACAAAATGAACTTAGCTCCGTACTTGTTACTGCTTATGCCAAAGCTCCACAAGGAACAGCGATGTATGAAGTATACAAACACGCAGGTATTGTTCTCGAAATCAATTCTACTAACCATAAGATTATCAACGCAGAATTTACCTTTATAACTGGACTGACGCAAGATTTCTTTAAGAGATTAATGATTGGATTTGACATGAGTACCGACCTTCAAGGCCTTATCAACCGGATAGAAAAGCACTATTTCGCACCATCCACCACAGCAGTAATTGTTGCCTTAAAAGGAGCCCATAAAAGATATCATGAGAAATTAAAGCAATTGGAAGAGGGAGAATAAAAGCCAAACCGTTATATTGCCGGTTTGGCTTTTATTCTCCTCCAACTAGATTATCGTAAACAACAAAATATCTTTCTTAACTAAAAAATAACCAGCAAGGCATCCCCATCCCTCACTGGTTATAATGAATTATTTTATATTACCCCTTAGTTGATCTTACTTAATTCCTCTTGTGGCTTTGCCCACAACCATTCTTTTAACGGTACTTCGTATAATTTTGTCATCCAACCAAGGATCTTACCAATAAAATAAGCGGCTATAACTGTGCCAACCCCGATAGCTCCTAGTGAATGGACAAAGATAAGGCAAACAGCACCGGCGACACAGACATTCAATAAATCGCTTGTAATTTTCGCCTTACTAAAAATCATCTTAAAACGCGCACTGATGGCATAGGTTAAGGCATCATAAGGCATAAGTGGTAACTTAGCATTAAAATAACCTAACAGGCCTACTGCCACTACAAATAAACTAATAAGCAAAAAGATAATTTTCATCCCAATTGTTTGAGGTGCTGGAAAAATTTGAACTAAAAGCAAAGTTAAATCCATAAATCCACCGAATAAGAACGAAATAATCAGTTGACCAACAACCTCTTTCACAATAAAAGATTTAGTCAAAATGCTTCCAACAATAATGAATAGAATATTCGTAGCGACAGTCATCATACCGATTTTCATACCAGTACTTAAACTTAACGCATAAGGTAATGATGATACTGGTGAAACTCCTAAATCCGCTTGAATAGAAAAACTAACGCCTAGTGATAAAAAAAATAAGCCTAGTACATAAAGAACTAGTCGTTTAGCCATAATTTGTTTCACCCGATTCTAAATTTGTTCAATGTTTCACTTACTCATTTTATCATCAGAACAAATATATAAAAAATATATATATGATAAACTAGTTATATCAAATTACATATGATGAAAGGGGAGAAATTATGGATATCAGACAGCTTCAATATTATAAAACAATCGTCGATCAAGGCAGTATTTCTAAAGCAGCAAAAGTTCTGCATATGGCGCAACCCCCTTTGAGCCAAGTTTTAAAGAAGCTAGAAACCGACTTAGGTTCTACCTTAATTCATCGTTACCGGGAAAAATGGGAGTTAACAGAGACAGGAATCATTTTGTACAAATATGCCACACAAATGTTAATGGAAATGCAAGTTGTAGAAGAACAAATACAAGAAATCGAACGAGGAGATGCTGGGACTGTCCGAATCGGGGTATCTTCTTCTTGCTCAAATCTGCTGCTTGATTATATCAGCTTGTATCGGAAGGAATTTCCTAATGTCAAGGTCAGTATTTTAAACGGTAATACCGAGGAATTATTGAAAAGACTCGACCAAAGAGAAATCGATATGGCTTTTCTATTAAGACCAATGAATAATGAGCAATACAAAATAAAAAGTTTGAACAAACGATCTTGTATAGCAATTATTCCAAGTGAATGGGCAGATCAACTGTCTCCTGAAAGAACAACTTTTGAAGAAATGGTTTCCTTTCCTTTCATCTTGTTAGGAGCACTAGAGGGTTTGACTTTCACTGAAAATATTCTTAAGTCCTTTGAAGAAAGAAATATAACTCCAAATATCATTATTGAATGTAAAGATGTGATGATGGCCATCCAACTTGTCAGTAAAGGTCTTGGGATATCAATGATTCCGCAAATGGACAATTCTCCTCAACTGTTTGAAAATATTGAAGTTCGAGCAATACAATCTTATGAATATCAAATGGAACCTGTTATTTTGCGCCTCAAAGAGAAACAAATGTCCAAAGCCTCTTGGCACTTTTGGGAAATGATTGACGGGGAAAGTTAAAGCACTATCAGCCGCTCTACCTGCGGTGGATCCAACAGAATACTGGCTGAGGTTGTGGAATGGTCTTAGTAGTTAATAATAGAAGGGTTAAACATCTAAAAACTAGATATTATTCATACCCTTTTACTAAAACCACTCCTCTTCCTTTTGCCGATAAATAATTTTGTGTGCTTCATTCAAAAATTCTTATAGAAAAAACCACAGATTTTCTCTGTGGTCATTATCTTGAAATTCATTTTTTAAAATTAACTTGCTCAACATGATCTCCAAATGTAATATTGGTTACTTGTGGCTTCGTTTCAGCTATCACTTTACCTCCGCGAATAGAATAAAGGATTGTCGCTTGTTTCCTAACGGCCTCATATTCATTTTCTGCTTCAAGGATAATAAAATTCGCCGGTTTACCTTTCTCAATACCATATTCATCCTCGATTTGTAATGTCTTTGCACTATTTTTCGTAATCAAATCGATTGAATTGACAATTTGTTCATAACCTAGCAACTGTGAAGCGTGAATACCCATATGAAGTACTTGTAACATATTTCCTGTTCCTAGAGGATACCAAGGGTCAAAAATATCATCATGACCAAAGCAAATATTAAGTCCAGCTTCTTGGATTTCTTTTACCCTAGTCAATCCCCTTCTTTTTGGATACGTATCAAATCTTCCTTGCAAATGAATGTTGACTAATGGGTTTGAAACAAAATTAATGTTAGACATCTTCAGTAAGCGGAATAGCTTATATGTGTAAGCATCATTATAAGAACCCATCGCTGTCGTATGACTTGCTGTTGTTCGTGTTCCTAAACCCCGCTCATACGCCTCTTTAGCAACAACCTCAACAAAACGTGACTGTTCATCATCTATTTCATCACAATGAATATCAATTAAACGATTGTATTTTTCGGCAAGGTCAAAAGCAATCTTCATCGACTCTACGCCATATTCTCTTGTAAATTCAAAGTGTGGAATACCACCAACGACATCGACACCCATTTTCAACGCTTCTTCCATCAGCTCTGCCCCACTTGGATACGATAAAATCCCTTCTTGCGGGAAAGCAACAAGCTGGATATTAACATAGTCTTTCATTTCTTCCTTTACTTCCAATAAAGCTTTAACAGCTGTTAAGGTTGTATCTGTGGTATCGACATGTGTGCGAACATGCTGAATCCCTTGGGCAATTTGCCATTTTAGCGCTTGCGTCGCCCTTGTTTTAACATCTTCTGGAGTTAAAAATGCTTTCCGCTCTGACCATCTTTGGATTCCCTCAAATAAAGTACCACTTCTATTCCATTCTGGCTCACCTGCTGTTAAAGTTGTATCCAGATGAATATGAGGTTCAATAAATGGAGGTAAAGTGAGCGCCCCATCAACATCAATTACTTGTTCACCATCTGGAACTTCAATTGTTTTTTGTGTAATCTCGTGAAAAACACCATCTTTAATAATTAATTGCCATAGCCCTTCTTTACCCCGTAATTTCGCGTTCTGTATGATCATTAGTTGTCATCTCCTTAGATTTTGATATTTTTGCTACAATGAAGGTTAAAACGATATAAATGATTGCTGTGCCAAACAGTGCATTAAGAGGTGTGATGCCCGGCATAATTTGAGCAAAAGTAACCCCTAGTGCCCATGCTCCCATGGCCACCCAATTAATGACTTTAAATTTCGCTTGCTCAAATCCTTCATAGTTTCTACGTTTAATGAAGAAGTAATCGGCTATGATAATCGCACCGATAGATGGTACGGCAGCACTTAGGATATTTAAGAAACCAACGAAG
This sequence comes from Cytobacillus sp. FSL R5-0569, assembly GCF_038007265.1. Classification (NCBI taxonomy): domain Bacteria; kingdom Bacillati; phylum Bacillota; class Bacilli; order Caryophanales; family Bacillaceae; genus Cytobacillus; species Cytobacillus sp. FSL R5-0569. The sequence goes on along the minus strand of NZ_JBBOWW010000001.1, from coordinate 862,633 downwards.
TTATTGTACATCCACATAGAAAAGATGGTACCAACCAAACCATTTACGACAACAAATACTTTCTTGGAAATCTTCGTAATATTGGCAAAACCAAGCCCCGATGCATATAAGGCGTTATCATTCGTTGTCCAGATGTTAAGTCCTAATACAAGTACAGCTGGAATCATCAATCCCTGTAAAAACATGACTTCAGATATATCAGCTAAACCATATGCCATCGCACCGACTGCACCAAATAAAAACATAAGTGAATTTCCTAAGAAAAAGGCGATGACCGTCGCTGTTACGGCTTGCTTAGAAGTCCTAGCAAACCTTGCAAAGTCAGGTGTCAATGTTCCGCCGCTTATAAATGACCCTATGCAGATGGACAATGCTGCAGCAACTGTCATCGTTTGCGCAGGTGTATAATCCATTAAGCCTTCTAAGCCACCAAAAGCTGAAATTCCTTCTATAACTGAATAACCACCCAAGAGTGTGATTGCTGGTACTGCAATAAACCCTAAAATAACCAATGACTTCATCCCGTAGAGAGAAGTGATTGTCATCGCAATACCGAAACCAAAGATAAGTGCATACACATTCCAATCTAGCGCTGTTGCTACAGGAACAGCAAACATAGCCACACCAACACCAAACCAACCGACTTGCGTAAATCCTAGTAAAAAGGAAGGTAAATACGACCCTTTCTCTCCAAAAGCATATTTAGCTAAAAGATGTGTGGACAATCCTGTCTTGGCAGCAATATGTGCAAGAGCACCTGTATATATGCCTAATAGTAAATTCCCTAAGAGGACGATGATAATAAACTCACTAAAGCTGAGTCCTATACCAAGCTCTCCTCCTGCTAACATGCTTGCTGAGAAAAACGTGAACCCTAACATAACAAATAATGTCTTCCAGAAATTATTTCTCTGCGATTTTGGCACCGCTTGCCACGAAAACTCTTGATCGATTTTACTCATTTGTAAATCCCTCCATCAGTTTTCTGATACCAAAAAGCAGAAAAAAAAGAGACTAATCATCAGTTAGATCTGACAATTAGCCCCTAATTTCATTATCTGTATATGATTATATATAGTATTTCTCTCTAGAAAATACTATATCACTACAGAAATAATGATATCCGCTGCCCTTGCCAGCCTCTCTGGACTGAATTAAAGGTACCAGTATTTAATTGAGTTTATTATTGCAGATAATCAAGCTGCAGTCAATAGTATTTAATATATGAAATATTTTACAATAACATTCCATTCAATGGTATTTACCTGTGAAATATCTATATAATCAAAATGAAAAATAATAAAGCAGGAACTTACGTTTTTATAAACCTAGGTAAATTCAAATACCTTCGTCGCTGCTTTATAAATATATTAAATATGTAATAAAAAGGAAGGAAGACAATTAATCATTATGTAAAACGATCACAAAAAATCTCAAACTAGCGAACGGGAAGTAACATATCTTGCGAATGCCATCATTTACTATTTTTATTTTATATCTATTAAAGAAAGAGCAGCACATAGACTCTTTGAAGGAAAATCATCTATCAAAAATGAATATTTCGAAATAATTTCTTATTCCGTTAATGAACAATTCGTGATACACTTATTGAAAGATATTGTCCACGTGGACGCGACAACTGTACATTATATTAATATATTAAATTTGAATTTGGAGGAGCATCATGAAAAACTTCATACGTAAATGGAGCGAAATTAGTTTAGTAAAGCGTATTCTAGCTGGTCTGATTATTGGTATTATATTAGCTTTAGTTGTTCCACAAGCTAGTTGGATTTCTATATTTGGTTCTCTATTTGTCGGTGCTTTAAAAGCTGTTGCACCAATTTTAGTCTTATTTCTAGTTATAAACGCCATTGCTAGTCATAAAACAGGTCAACAAACGAATATGAAAATGATTATCTTTCTATATGCAATAGGAACATTTTCAGCTGGTGTCATCGCCGTAATTGCTAGCTTCATTTTCCCTGTAAGCCTTACACTCCAAACGGGAGCAGATGATGTAACACCACCTGGCGGGATTGTAGAAGTATTACAAACATTATTATTTAATATAGTAGATAATCCAGTTAACGCATTGATGAATGCGAATTATATTGGTATTTTAGCTTGGGCAATTGTATTAGGTATTGTTTTAAAATCAATTGCTGCAGATACAACCAAAACGGCATTAGCAAACATCTCAGACGCGATTACTACTATTGTTAAATGGGTAATTGAGTTAGCACCAATCGGTATTTTAGGTCTTGTTTTTGATGCGATTGCTTCTAATGGCCTTTCCGCATTAACAGAATATGGACAGCTTTTAATCTTGTTGCTTGGCTGTATGTTCTTTATTGCACTTGTAGTTAACCCATTGATCGTTTTCATTTTCACAAGAGAAAACCCTTATCCAATGGTTTTACAAACATTAAGAGAAAGTGCGATTACTGCATTCTTCACTAGAAGCTCTGCTGCTAATATCCCTGTAAACTTAAATCTTTGTAAAAAGATGGATTTAGATGAAGATACTTATTCTATCTCTATCCCACTAGGTGCTACAATTAATATGGCAGGAGCTGCTGTGACTATCTCCGTATTAACACTAGCCGCTGCCCATACTCTAGGTATTGAAGTAGATCTTTGGACAGCCATTATTTTAAGTGTCCTATCTGCTGTATCTGCTGCCGGTGCATCAGGTGTCGCTGGGGGCTCTCTATTATTAATTCCTCTAGCAGCTAGCTTGTTCGGGATTTCTAATGATGTAGCCATGCAAGTCGTTGCAGTTGGATTCATTATTGGAGTTCTACAAGACTCTTGTGAAACCGCATTGAACTCATCTTCTGATGTATTGTTTACTGCGACTGCAGAAAAGGCAAAAAAACGCAAACAAAATCACGTGGCATAAAGCATAGAGGTTGGGACATAAGTATATAGCTAATGATTTATCCGAATGATTAACATCTAATCATTCGGTTTTTTTCTGTGATTTGAATCCTTATATGAATAAGAATAGTGAAATGAAGCGGAAGACACTCGACTCCTGCGGGAAATAGAGGGAAAGCTGAGACCCCGCAGGCAATGCCGAGGAGGCTCAGCCCCTCCCCGCGGAAAGCGAGTGTCTGTAGTGCAATGGAACGGACTTTTTTGCAAATGATTTTTTATAAACTATATTTTGTTATTGTTCGTTTTTGAAATTAGTTCATCTAGTAATGTCGTGACTCTTTTACTTATTTAAATAACTGCTGATGAATTTTACTTACCTGCGCTTCTAAATCCTTCATCATTTGTTCAATTAAGGCTTTCACAGTCGGGATTCTGTCAATAAGCCCAACAACCTGCCCACCATTTATGAAGCCGTTTTCAAAATCACCCTCAATAGCGCCTAATACATGCTGTGTTTCCGATGTTTTTGCTAAATATTGTTCAACTGAATCATTTTCCTGTTCTGCTAGTACTGTTTGAGTATACGGCACAGTGATGACTCTTCTTACTTTCCCATGTGGTCTGCCTAATATCATTGTTGAAAGGTCATCACCCTGAATGATTTTTTTCTTATAGTTTTCATGAAAAGGTGCTTCTTCTGTGGCAATAAACCTCGTTCCCATTTGGCAACCACTTGCTCCTAACATCATAGCTGCTGCTAATCCACTCCCATCACCAATACCACCAGCTGCAACAACCGGAACATTTACAGCCTTGACGATTTGTGGAATTAACGTAAAAGTCGTAAGTTCTAAGCTTGAGTTAATTCCCGCTGCCTCAAAACCTTCCGCTACTAATATATCCGCTCCTGCTCGTTCCGCCTTCATAGCATGCTTCACTGAAGCGACTACGACAATGACTTTTATCCCCACCTCATGTAGCTTAGCTATGTATGGTGCTGGATTCCCTGCTGAAAGAGAAACAATCGGCACTTGCTCTTTTATAACCAATTTCATCATCCCTATTACGTCTTCTGTAACAGTCAGGGGAATATTGACGGCAAACGGTTTTGTTGTCATTTCTTTCACTGCTTTAATCTTTTCGGCTACTTCTTCAACGGATGATGTCCCACAACCGATCGTCCCTAAGCCCCCTGCTTCAGATATAGCCGCTGTTAATTGTGCAGAGCTGATATTGCCCATCCCTCCTTGAATAATGGGATATTGAATATTTAAAAGAGTTGTTAAGTATTTCATTTTTTCACCACCTGTAATAATTATGTTATAATAAATTTTAATGTATGACAATTCTAAAAAATATAAAAGTGAGGAAAAAATAATGATCATACCTTACCGAGACAAGAAACCTTCTGTAGATCAAACCGTATTTCAAGCACCAGGATCTTATATTATTGGCGATGTAATCATTGGGAAACAATCCTCTGTTTGGTTTAATGCTGTCATTAGAGGAGATGAAGATAGAATAATCATTGGAGAACGGTGTAGTATTCAAGATAATGCAACCATTCATCTATATGAAGGTTCACCAACAATTATTGAAGATGAAGTAACAGTAGGCCATAATGCTATTCTTCATGGTTGCCATATTGGTAAGCGCTCAATTGTAGGTATGGGATCAACCATTTTAGATGGGGCACACATTGGAGAAGAATGTATTATTGGTGCCAATACGCTTATACCAGCCAATAAAAAAATTCCACCACGCTCCCTTGTGATCGGCTCACCCGGAAAAGTTGTACGTGCAATCGATGATAAGGATCTGGCGTTAATACAACTTTCTATTGATAGTTATGTGCAAAAAGGCGCAGAATTTCAAGGGCAACAAGTAAAAAACGATGGCCAGAAATAGCCATCGTTTTATTCTTCACTCATTAAAGGATGCTTCGACACATCATAATCGGCATCTTTTCGTTTGATATCATTATCCTTCCGAAAAATCTCTTCGAAGAATTCATTTGCAGGTTCTGCAAGTAATTTATAATATTGCGTAAATAAAAGTGCTGCATGGTTCCCATTCCACTCTACAGGAAGGAGCTCCTTCGGTAGACCTGGATCGATAAACAGAAATTTACGGTATTCATGAACAAGTAATGTCCTTTCGACAAAACACTCTGCTTTCGTCATTTTCCCATCTTGAATCATACTTTGATGAATAATATATTGCTTACTATATGTAGAAATAAACTCTTCATACTTTGCTTGAATTTCATCTACAGGCCAACTTCTCTCCACTAATGACAGGCTATCTTGAGGCCCCTTATATTCCGAAACAAAGAAGTCAACATAAGACTCTATCTCATACTTCTTAACAAGTTGCTTGACTTCTTTTTCTAGGTTATTTGGTGAGATCCAAAAACCATTTTGAAAACTACCGAATCCACTCCAAACAAGCTCTTTTCTGAACTCATCACGAACCTGCCGTTTTTCCTCTGGAATCGAATACATAAGAAAACACCATTTACCTTTCCAACTATGCGGGTTCAGTTTAAATATCCTACCCGCAGCTTCCTCCATCCGATCTTCTCCACGCGGGGTCAAATAGTAATAGCTTTTATTCCCTTTCTTTTCAGACTGAACCCAGCCTTGCTTGTACATTCGGGACATGGCTACTCTTGTTGACTGCTCATTATGGCCAAATTCTTTCAGTAGGTGAATGAGCGTACCTATCCAAATCTTATTGCCATAATGACGCAAGTAATCTCCATATATCGTAAAGATTAAAGATTGCGTATTATTGCCCATTTCTATCACACTCTTTTTCCATTCGTACTTTATCTTTTATCTTATCTAAAAAAGACAAAGAAACGCAATAGTTATTTCCCTTGAAACACCGGTTGTCTTTTTTCACTAAATGCTTGCAGTGCCTCGACACGATCATTTGTCGGTAACGTTAGTTCATATGCCTTCGATTCAATCGCCATCCCAGTTTGAATATCCGTGTTCATCCCTTGTGAGATTGCATATTTTGCCTGGATGAGCGCAACAGGCCCGCTTTTCAACATTTGTTGTGCGAAGTTGATGCAAGTCGATTGTAAAGCCTCTTTCTCTACTACTCTTGTCAAAATTCCTAATCCATATGCTTCATTGGCAGATATTTTCGCGGCTGTGAAGATTAACTCCTTCGCTTTCATTTCTCCAACCACTCTCGGTAAGCGCTGTGTACCACCAGCACCTGGAATGATTGCCCAGCTCGTTTCAGTTAAACCTAATTTAGCATCTTCTACTGCGAGAGCAAAATCACAAGCAAGAATCAGTTCGAACCCTCCACCAAAGGCATATCCGTTTATTGCAGCAATCGTTGGCATCGGTAGATTTGCAATATCATTGAACACATCACGAATTAAGCGGACATTTCTTCTTGTTTGTTGTTCATTCAATGTTTTTCTTTCTTTTAAATCTGCTCCAGCACTAAAGGCTTTATCTCCTGCCCCTGTGAAAATAACCACACGTACATCTGGATTTATTTGCATATCCGCTACCGTTTCTTGAAGCTGTTTCAGTGTAGCATAATCAAAACAATTAAGGACGTCTGGACGATTAATCGTAACCGTTGCAATATGATTCTCTAGCTTGAATAATACGTTTGTCATTGAGTTTTCCTCCTTTAAAGGATACTATTTGATAGATTTAATCGCTGGATGTTTAGCCTAGTGACACCATAATTTATGGATTGTTAATATCAGGATTTTGCCATTGCTATAATGCCCTCTTTTGTGAGGCTCTCATTTACCAAGAACGAAAATTTTACACTTTCGACGTAGCGTGGATCACTTTCCTCTGATAATGGTTCTTGCCTTTTCACTTAATAACACAAGATTTACTCCCTATTAAATGCTGCAATGTCCCCTTATACATGAAGGGGACATTGCCAAACAATATCATTCTTTATTCCTCTACATTTTTCACAATAGCAGCAATACCTTGTCCCACTCCAATACACATCGTTGCTAGTCCATATGTTTCTTTTCTACGTTTCATTTCATATATCAATGTCGTAAGAATTCTCGCACCACTTGCCCCTAATGGGTGACCGAAGGCAATCGCCCCTCCGTTGACGTTGACTTTGTCTGTATCTAATTCAAGTTGTTTCACGCATTCTATTGATTGTGATGCAAAAGCTTCGTTTAGTTCAACCAAGCCAATATCAGCTGTAGATAAATTGGCACGGTCTAGCGCCTTTCTTGATGCATAGATTGGGCCGAGTCCCATGACTGCTGGTTCTAGTCCGGCTGTTGCACCAGCAACATAGGATACTAATGGTTTTAGTCCTAACTCTTTTGCTTTATCCGCACTCATAATTAACAATGCACTTGCACCATCATTGACACCAGAAGCATTGCCTGCAGTAATTGTTCCGCCTTCAAAAATGGGACGTAGTTTAGCTAACTTTTCTAATGAGGTATCGGGACGTGGGTGCTCGTCCGTATCCACTACTACTTCATTTCCTTTACGATCGTGATAGACAACAGGGACCATTTCCTCTTTAAAAATATTAGCGTCCATAGCGGTTTTTGCACGTTGTTGGCTTTCGTAAGCAAATCTATCTTGATCTTCACGAGAAATATTGTAACGTTTGGCTACATTTTCAGCTGTTTGTGGCATCGAGTCTGTACCATACATTTCATGAAGCTTTTTATTCGTAAAACGCCAACCAATCGTTGTATCGAACATTTCCATATTACCTCTTGGGTAGTCTTTACTCGGTTTAGCCATCACAAATGGTGCACGCGTCATACTCTCTGTACCACCAGCAATATAAACGTCACCTTCACCAATGGCAATCGCACGTGCTGCATATAAAACAGCATCTAATCCGGACCCACAGAGGCGGTTCAATGTTGTACCTGCAACATCAATAGGTAAACCTGCTAAAAGGGCTGACATACGCCCAACGTTCCGATTGTCTTCTCCCGCTTGATTGGCATTGCCTAGGACAACCTCTTCTATTTGCTCAGCAGGTAACCCAGGGTTCCGATCGACCAATGCTTTAATGACTGTTGCACCTAAATCATCGGGACGGACATCCTTTAATGCGCCTTTATAGCGACCAATTGGTGTTCTTACTGCATCAACGATAACAACTTCTCTCATTTTACAGGGCCTCCTCGGGTTTTTTCGTGTAATCATAGACGCCTTTGCCAGATTTTCTTCCCAATCTGCCAGCTTTGACGTATTGTTCTAGTAATGGAGCAGGACGGTATTTTTCACCTAATTTTTCATGTAAATACCTTAAGTTGTTTAATCTTGCATCCAAACCTACCAAATCGACTAATTCGAATGGCCCCATCGGATAATTCAGACCTAACTTAATCGCTTTATCAATATCTTCTGGCGTCCCTAATCCTTCTTGAAGCATGTAAAATGCTTCATTTCCGACGAGCGCACTCATTCGACTCGTTACAAACCCTGGAAACTCATTTACAACAACTGTTTCCTTACCCATTTTGCCAGCAACACCTTCAATAAAAGCAACTGTGTCATCATTCGTTTCTAATCCGCGAATGATTTCAATTAGCGGCATTTTATGTACCGGGTTGAAGAAGTGCATGGCGATTGTTTTTTCTGGACGGTTCGTATAAGAGCCAATTTCCGTCGGGCTCATTGTTGATGTATTGGAGGCAAAACGACAATGTCCAGGTGCAAATTGATCTATCGTTTCAAAAATGTCCCTTTTAATGCTCGCAATTTCTGGAACAGCCTCAATAACAAGATCCGCATCAGCCACTACTTGTTTCAAGTCTGTTGCATAGCTTAGATTCGCTTGAGCCGCGGCTGATTGTTCACCCGTAATTTTCCCACGAGAAACACCTTTTGCAAAAATACTTTCAATCTCTTTTTTTGCACTGTTCAACGCTTCTTCCTTTATATCATTCAAGACAACTTCGTATCCACCGACTGCACTCACATAAGCAATCCCTCTGCCCATCACACCTGATCCGACAACAACAATTTTACTCATCATGCTCTCCTCCTCTATTTCCCATTAATAAATGAAGGCGGATGCCAAGCGTCAATAGTCTTGGCATCCGCATATGTGTATTCCTTAAATGCCGAATGGGTTCAGCGGTTTGTTCCCAAAATAAGAAATAATACTTTTTGTTTCTGTATAAAGATCTAATGTTTCAATACATAGTTCACGACCGAAACCTGACTGTTTGTAACCACCAAAAGGTGTACCAGGGAAAGCAGAGAATGGGCAGTTCACCATAACAATTCCTGCTTCAATTTTGTTTGCTACTCTAGTTGCTTTTGCTCCGTCTTTTGTCCAAACAGCTGAGCCTAAACCATACACAGTATCATTCGCCAGTTTAACTGCTTCTTTTTCATCTTTGAATTTCATGATGACAACAACTGGCCCAAAGATTTCTTCTTTAACCACTTTCATCTCATGATTCACATTAGCAATCACTGTAGGCTCATACCAAAAGCCATTTTCAAATCCTTCTACTTGCGCACCTTTCCCACCCGCAAGAATTTCAGCGCCTTCTTCTTTGGCAGATTGCACATAACCATCAATGACATCCCATTGGTTCTGATCAATAATAGCACCAACATGTGTCCCTTTATCAAATGGATTACCTAATGTTAATGACTTTGTTTTTTCAACAAATTTCTCTACAAATTCATCGTAAATATCCTCATGTACATAGAGACGAGAACGAGCTTCACAAGATTGACCTGTGTTATAGTAAATTCCGTAGATTGATCCTACAACTGCTGCATCAATATCCGCATCATCGAAAACGATATTTGGTGATTTTCCACCTAGCTCTAATGTCACGCGTTTTAATGTATCTGAAGCTTTCGCCATAATATCTTTACCAATTGGTGTTGATCCTGTGAAAGCCACTTTATCCACTCTATCGTGCTCTACTAAGTAATTCCCTACATCTTTACCTGATCCAGGAACGATATTTACTACTCCTGCTGGGACACCTGCTTCGATGCAGATTTCTCCTAAAATAATCGCTGTAAGTGGTGTTAAGCTAGCTGGTTTCACAACGATTGAACATCCAACTGCAATCGCAGGAGCAACCTTCCAAGCAGCCATCATTAGAGGATAGTTCCAGGGGATGATTTGTGCACAAACCCCTACAGGTTCCTTTTCAGTATAGTTGTGAAATTGTCCTGCCATTGGATTGACTGTTCCGCGGTGGCCAACAATCGCGCCTGCATAAAATTCAAAATCCTCAATCGCTTGCATCACTTGTCCTTGTGCTGTGCTTAATGTTTTACCCGTATCAAGCATCTCTAATTCAACAAGTTCATTAAATCGACTACGCATAATAGCAGCGATTTTATTCATAATACGCGATCTTTTATTAACGGGAAACTTCTTCCACTTTCCGTTGTCAAATGCTTCTCTTGCTGCTAAAACTGCTTTTTCTGCATCTTCTTTTGACGCTTTTGCCACCTCTGCCAATAATTCACCAGTAGCAGGGTTATAAGTTTTGATTGTTGCTCCGCCTGTGCTTTCTACTTTTTCGCCATTAATTATCAGGTGATAGTAATCTCTCTTCATTGATACTGCTTCTTTAGCTGTTTCTTGAACTGTTGCCATGTCTACCACTCCTAATTTTATTGTCCGATATATTCAGGTTGTCTTTTCTCTATAAATGCTTGAACGCCTTCTTTTGCATCCTTTGTTAAACCAGCAATTCGTTGCCCTTCTGCTTCTTTTTCTAAATAAGCATCTAGCGGGAGATTCTCTGCCAGTGTTAAGTATCTTTTAATTAAGCCAATGGCTTTTGTAGGCATTTTCGCTAATTTAATTGCAAATTCCTCTACTTCTTTTTGCCAAGTATCTTGTGGAATGACGCGATTAATCACACCCAGCTCCAAGGCTTTCTGTGCAGGGATTTTTTCCCCTAGAACAGAAATCTCTAGCGCTTTTGCTCGGCCAACTAAATGGCTAAGAAAATGTAAATTACCAGAGTCCGGAATTAGACCAATATTAACAAAAGCATTGATAAAACTAGCTTTTTCTGAAGCAAGACGGAAATCACACGCTAAAGCTAAACTAAATCCAGCACCTGCAGCTACGCCATTCACCGCCGCAATAATAGGTTTTTCGCAAGCCATTATTGCTTTTACCATCGGTGTGTAATGATTTCTTAGTAAATCACCGTGATTCGTATCATCATTTACCTCAGCTAAATCTTGCCCGGAACAAAACGCTCTACCTTCACCAGTAATAACGATGCAGCGTACTTTTTCATCTTTACCCGCTAGCTTTACTGCTTGTGTAATTTCGCGATTCATTTCTGCAATAAAAGCGTTCAATTTATCGGGACGATTCAGCTTGATCCAACTGATTCCTTCATGACATTCATAATTAATTGTATTGAACATTGCCAACCTTCTTTCTATTTTCCGTGGAATTTGGGCTTTCTTTTCTCAATAAAAGCATTCATTCCTTCTTTTTGATCTTCTGAAGAGAAGAGTAGATAGAAGTTTTTTCGCTCATATTGCATGCCTTCATATAAAGAATAATCAACCGCTTTATTAACGGAATCTTTAATGAGGCGGATGGCTAGTGGCGGCTTTTCTGCAATCATTTTCGCAAACTTTAATGTTTCTTCTTCTAATAGTTCGCCAGATACAATTCTATTTACAAAGCCATGAGATTGCGCCTCTTCTACTTGAATACGTTTCGCACTCCATATCCACTCTAATGCGAGCGTGCGACCTACAAGTTTGGTTAAACGCTGTGTACCTCCAGCACCTGGCATCACACCTAGATTAACTTCAGGAAAGGAGAATTCCGTACCTTCAGCTGCAATCAATACATCACAACTTAAGGCCAGTTCAAATCCCCCTCCGAAAACAAAGCCTTGTACAGCGCCGATAATCGGTTTTTTTATCACTGAAAGACGATCCCAATCTTGAAATTGGTTTAGCAGCTCTAGATGAATGGGATCATCATTCGACATTTCGTCAATATCTGCGCCTGCTGAAAAAGCTCTTCCTTTGCCTTTGAGTAAGATGACTCTCACGGTATCGTCCTGATCATAACGCTCCATTACCTGAACAATTTCTTTCATCATTTGACGATTAAGAGCATTCAATTGCTTCGGACGGTTTAGCTCAATGATGCCAATATAATCCTCCACTTTTGTTTCTATAAACGCGTATTCACTCATTCGTCTTCTTCACCGATAGCAAAGCTAACCAGTTTACCTGCAAACCCCATTACATCTTTCGCTGATGCTTTACCTTCAGGTGACTTCATACCATTTTTCAATGCTTCATGATTTTCATAGTACATTTCACACATTAAATAAAATTTGGGCTCATCACCGGTTGGTGTACCGACCATTTTTGTTACTTTCATTTTTTGTAATCCAGGAATTTTTTCAGTAATTGGCACGTGTACATTGTAATAATGCTCATCGAATGCTGCCTTATCTTCAGGTTGCTTGTAAAATGCGATTAATTTGACCATTGTTTATATTCCCCTTTACATTAAGTTTGATATTGGTTTCATTGCTTCAAATGGATTTTTACATGATTTACAATATAAAATACTTCTGCAGGCTGTCGGTCCAAATATATTATCAAGCGTGACATAGGTTGATCCGCAATAGGGGCAATCCACATGCCAAGAACCGTCTTCTGTAAAATGCTTTGGAGGTGGAGCAATACCAAACGCCTTTAGTCCTTTTTGTCCTTTTTCTGTAATGCGATCTGAAGTCCATGGAGGTGCAGTTTTAAATAATACTTCTACTGCTTCTACCCCCGCTACACTTTGGATTTGTTCGACCACATTCTTCTTGATGATTTCAAGCGCTGGACACCCTAAAAAGGTTGGAAGCATCGTAATCGATACATGCGAATCATGTATTTCTACACCCTCGATCATCCCTAGGTCTACCACACTCACTGTGCTAATTTCAGGGTCCTGAACTAATTCGAGCGCTTCCATAATGTCCTTTTCAGCTACTAAAGTCGGTTGATACATCTCTATTCCTCCTCACATGTTCTAAAAAGTCTTACCAAGGAACAGTAGGATTGAGGCGATAAACCTCTGATAACGTACTTAACGCACGGTCAAGTTCCTCAGTGTGTTCCCCTAAACGTCCATTTCGATCTGGTTGCTGTATGATAGGCGATTCGATATGAAGCGCTTTCACTACTTCTTCAAGTGCTGCTTCCCATCTTTGTTTTAATACCGTTGCATCTTCAATTAAAGCAAATTCTTTAAAGCTTTGAGATGCATTACCATAAGAGAAAACATCACCAAAGTCAGCCATTACTCCTTCAATTGCTTTGTTCATACGCTCTTTAGCCTCGTCAGATGAAGACAATAATTGCGTAAACCATGTTCTCCAGTGTATATGATGGTAAAACAATTCCATGCTAACTTTTGTGGCTACTTCAGCCAGTGGCTGATAGGTGGTTTTTTTCAATGAATCTATTTTTACTTTTTTCGCTAGCGTATAGAAATAATTGCGAACAACTGCATATGCCCAATCATATCTTGGTGTTTCCATATAGTAGCCTGCACCATTTTCGCGTTCTACTAATATACTATTCTTTCTTTCCTTCGCCGATCGTCCATGTGCTAGATCATCTATCTTTCCATACCCCAGCTCTTCTAGTAAACCGAAATACATTTTCGCATGACCCATCGTATCTTGACTGATGGAAGATGAAGCAACATCTTCTTCAATATGAGGCGCCAGCCCTAGCCATTCTGAACCGCGGTAAGATAGGAGAAAGTCATCATCAGCAAGCTGAAATAAAAGCTCAGCAAGTGCTTCTTTATGCGCTGGTGTCATTTCCACTGCATTTGTGCTCATCTTACTTCTCCCCCCATGATAGAATCTCTTTTTCATCTAACATTTGTTGCTCGTAATGGCGCCATTTTTTCTTTAAGTAGCCATACCCTTTTGTTGTTCTGTATTCCTTATTATCTAACCGGTTCAACATCTGCTTTTCTTCATAATTTAAACCACGAATTTCTTTACGATTAACCACCCAAATATCTGCTACAGGTTCACGGCGCAAAAAGTTCTCCTGTGCCATAACCATAGCCATTTCAGCATTAGGGGCAAGCAAGCTAAATTGATGTTGAAAGGCTGCTTTTGATGTCTTTTTACTAAATACTTCGAATTCTTGAAAAAATTCATTACTACCCATCTGACTTCCTCCTTTAGCTAATCTGACCTAATGCTTCTCGCACCCAAGCATTATTTTCGTAAGATACGCGGCGAAGATTTAAGCGTTCCTGAGATTTAGGACCATTATTTCTCATGATTTCTTTTAATTTCGACCAATCAGGTTGTTGATAGGTCCATTCTTGCTTCTCTTCATCAAAACGGATGGTTGGATCAGGAATCTCTAAGCCAAGAGATAGAATTCTAGGTACATATTTTGTGAGGAACGCTTGACGCAATTCTTCATTTGTTTTTGGTCTGATTTTGTATTTGATGGTAATATCTTGTTTTGACTTGCCTACTTGGGAACTTGGGGGTCCGAAGAATAACAGAAGTGACTCCCACCATCTTGTCACAGCATCTTGCACCATTTCTCTTTGTTCCTCTGTTCCCTCTGCTAATGCCATGATAATCGATTCACCGTGTTGAGCGTGGAAGACTTCTTCCGCACAAATACGATGCAATGCTCTCGAATAGGGTGCATACGAACTGTTAAGCATATTGGTCTGTGTGATGATAGCCGCACCATCTACTAACCAACCAATTAAACCTGCATCTCCCCAACTCGGTGCCGGCATATGAAATACATTGTGAAATTTCAATTTTCCTGTAAAAAGATCCTGCATAATGTCATCTCGTGTTTTGCCAGTAGGCTTAAGTAAGTCTTCAGCGACACGCAATAGTAATTGGCCATGCCCCATTTCATCTTGTACCTTTGCCATGATGCCGAGTTTTCTTTGTATAGACGGGGCTTTAGGTACCCATTCTTTCTCTGGAAGCGCTCCCATAATCTCACTGATTCCATGCATAGAAATCAATTTAATTAATGCATTGCGATAATCTTCAGGCATCCAATCATCAGCTTCGATTTGTTCACCGCGATTAATCCGTTCCATAAACTGTTCATACTTTTGTTCTTCTGTTTCCGCTACAACTGAACTACTCATCTACCTTCCCTCTCTTCTTTGAGTTATTTTTTATTTTATATAACGTTTATATAACGATATTATATATTATAGTTATGTTATAAAGCAAATTTATTTTTCTGATTATTCATTTTAATCTTTTCACAAGATGACTTCGACTTGTCGCTTATCAACGATTCTAACAGCTTTCCCTTCTGATCTCGGGATACTCCTTGGTGGATGTACTTTAACTTTCATCGAAACTAGACAGTTATTTTTCATGGAATGCTGTACTTTTTTCATTAAACCTAAAGTATATCCCTCTAAATCGACACCGTTCGATTTTTGATACATAACTTCATCCATTTCTACATGAAGTTCTACACTATCCAGTACACCATCATTGAGTAAATGTACTTGATAGATAGGTGCCAATTCTTCTATTTGTAATAAATAATGCTCGATTTCAGAAGGAAATACATTTACACCGCGAATAATCATCATGTCATCGATTCGCCCTTTAATTCGGGACATTTTTTTCGTTGTTCTACCACAAGAACAAGTACCAGATTTTACTGAAGCTAAGTCTCCTGTACGATAACGAATAATTGGAAACGCTTCCTTCGTTAAACTAGTAAAAACAAGTTCGCCGATTTCTCCTTCAGCTACTGGTTCTAACGTATCAGGATCGATTACTTCTACCAAGAAATGATCGTCAGCAATATGCAGACCTTGTTGTTCTTCATGACATTCCATCGCTACACCTGGTCCCATCACTTCACTTAATCCGTAAATATCACTTGCCTTTATACCGAACAACTCTTGAAGTTTTTTACGCATACCTTCTGTCCAAGGTTCTGCACCAAAAATGCCATATTTTAAGGAACTCTTAGCTGGATCTTTGCCTTGCGCTTTCATTTCTTCTGCAATTTTCAAAATATAAGAAGGGGTACCTGCAATCACTGTCGGTTTGAAATCCTCAATAATCATTATTTGGCGATCGGTATTGCCACCAGATACCGGAACTGTCGCCATTCCTAACCTTTCTGCACCAAAATGAATCCCTAATCCCCCAGTAAATAGCCCATAGCCATAGGCATTTTGGAAAATGCCATCCGGTTCACCACCAGCTAAGGCAATCGCACGAGCAGCTAAATCAGCCCAGTTATCAACGTCATTTTGAGTATAACCAACTACCGTTGGTTTCCCACTTGTACCAGATGAAGCATGTACGCGAAGGACATCCTTCATCTCTACCGCAAACAAGCCATAAGGGTAGTTATCTCTTAAATCGGATTTTTTTGTGAAAGGAAGTTTACTTAAATCATCAAGCGTTTGGATATCATTCGGAGTAATATTTAATTCTTGAAACTTATTTTGATAGAAAGGGACATGTTCAAATACTCGATTCATAGTTTTCTTTAATCCTTCTAACTGTAGCACTTCCATTTCAGACTTACTAAAGGTTTCAGCTTTGTGTAGAATCATCTTTTTATCTCCTTATTGGTTATTGTGGCTTTTTCTTTTTGATAGCTACTCATATAAGTAAATTATTTTAATCGTTGAAACACCCCAATGAACAGTGTTGTTATGTGGAGATTGTGTAAGTATTTTTGTAAAAAAGCTTTTGAGCACCAGCCTTCTATAGAAAAAGCCCGTTTTTAAAACGCTTTCATTTAAAAAACATATATAAATATAACCTTTTACAAGTTTACAACCGTAAAAAAGTTATATTTATTTTCACTTAAATTATCACATAATTTTTTAAATGTAAATAAAAATCAGATATTTTAAAATAGAGTTAATATAATTATAATAAGTCAAAAACATTGGTAATTAAGGTTATAACCGTAAATTATTTATTTCTAAAATATTTGACAAATCATAATTATCCAATTATCATTCCGTATATAACATTATTAAGTTAACCGTATTTTTTTAGTTATAATTAGTATCTAAACTTTTATTGGAGGTTATATCATGGCCAAATATACGATTGTAGACAAAGAAACTTGTATTGCTTGTGGCGCTTGCGGTGCTTCCGCTCCAGATGTGTATGATTATGATGACGAAGGAATCTCTTTTGTCATTCTCGATGATAACCAAGGAAATGAACCAATACCAGAAGATCTCCTCTTTGACGTTGAAGACGCCATCGATGGATGTCCAACAGATTCGATCAAATTGAGTGATACACCATTTAACGGTGTGCCCGTTGAATCATAAAGAATTAATTGCTCGGGTACCTTGCGTACTCGGGTTTTATTCTTGTAAAATAGTTCGCTCACTTCGTAATATATAAACCTTGCTAATATTTTTTGTGGTCTTATTTAAATGGCGAATTATTTCTTGGTAGATTCAAGATACTGTCTGTTTTTCGTCGCTTATACTTTCGAATAATTTTTTTAAGGGGCAACGATCTTTACCATTGTAATGATTAATAATCCATATAATTGTAAATATAGTAAAATAAGTAATAATAAATTAATATCATTATATAATTTTTCTATAGTAAGAAACTATTAATTACGGGCTTCATTTATTTGGAACTTGTTCCAAAGATAAAAATTATACTCAGATCACCTTTTGCGAGGCACTCATTCCAGGGTTTCTTTCGGAGTTGACTTGCTAACACTTTTTGCGAGGCGCTCATCCGCAGTTTCCATTCTGAGTGATTTGCAAACACCTTTTGCGAAGCACTCATCCGCAGTTTCCATTCTGAGTGATCTGCAAACACCTTTTGCGAGGCGCTCATCTCAGGGTTTCTTTCTGAGTGACTTGCAAACACCTTTTGCGAGGCGCTCATCCACGAGTTTCTTTCTGAGTGACTTGAAAACACCTTTTGCGAAGCGCTCATCTCCGGGTTTCTTCCTCAGTGACTTGAAAACACCTTTGCAATGCGCCCATCCCCGAGTTTCTTGCTGAGTGACCTGCAAACACCTTTTGCGAAGCGCTCATACCCGAGTTTCTTGATGAGTGACCTGCAAACACCTTTTGCGAGGCGCTCATCCGCAGTTTCCATTCTGAGTGATCTGCAAATACCTTTTGCGAGGCGCTCATCTCAGGGTTTCTTTCTGAGTGACTTGAAACACCTTTTGCGAGGCGCTCATCCGCAGTTTCCATTCTGAGTGACCTGCAAACACCTTTTGCGAAGCGCTCATCCCCGAGTTTCTTGCTGAGTAACCTGCAAACACCTTTTGCGAAGCGCTCATCCACGGATTCCTTTCTGAGTAACCTGCAAACACCTTTTGCGAGGCGCTCATCCGCAGTTTCCTTTCTGAGTGATCTGCAAACACCTTTTGCGAGGCGCTCATCCGCAGTTTCCTTTCTGAGTGATCTGCAAACACCTTTTGCGAAGCGCTCATCCCCGAGTTTCTTTCTGAGTGACCTGCAAACACCTTTTGCGAGGCACTCATCCCCGGATTCCTTTCTGAGTGACTTGCAAACACGCCTTCTTTTTAGAAAATGATTAAATACCGGCGGAGACAAATGAGACCACCCAAAATATTGGGTGGCCTCGAAATTCTATATAGAAAAAGGTAATCTAGTCAATTATTGTCCATAATGGATATATAGCTCAGCACGTCGGAAAGGGGGTCCATAGGCGAGAGCGAAAAAAAATATGGATGGTGTGTATATGGGACAATAACTGCTAGAGTACTATCATCTTTTGATGATATTCCTTATTCCTGCGATATTATTTAGATAAATCTTCTTGTAATGCTTTTAAAAATTCAACACGGCTATTTGCAGGGCCGCCTTCTAATAGTGGATCAATCGTATTTACATATACTTGATCTTCTTTAAATGCCGTAATGTTTTTCACAATAGGATCGTTTTGTAAATCTTCTAAAGCGTTTTTCGCCTCTGCATTTTCACTTTCAGCAAATTGGATGAATAGGTGGTCTGGATTCATATCTGCTAACTGCTCAATTGAAAGTTGTGCTTGGTTCTCTGCTGCTTCAATCTCTGCTGGTACTTCTAATCCTAATTCACTATATAAAACAGGATTGACGAATACATCTTGTGGATAAACAAATACTTGACCTGCGCGGATACGTACAGCTGCTACTTTTTTACCTTCTAATTCTCCAGCAATAGATGCTTTTGCAGTTTCTACATCTTCTTTATATGCATTTAATACTTCTTCTGCTTTATCTTCTTTTCCAGAAATCTCACCCATTAACTTTAAGTTTGCTTCCCAATCAGTAGAGATATAAGAAACAGGAATAGTCGTAGCAATTTTCTCTAATTTCTCTGTTACATCTGCAGGGAATTTAGATGTTGCTAAAATAACATCTGGTTGTAACTCAAGCACTTTTTCAAAGTTCGGTTGTCTTTTTTCACCGATAGATTCAGCTTTATCTGTGATAGAAGTATAAATTTCAGGAAATTCTCCTCCAACTGAAATAGCACCCACTGGATGTACATCTAATGCTAACGCATCTTCCATTGCTTCCATGGCACCAGTAATTACGATTCGCTCTGCATTAGCAGGGATTTCGTATGATTTACCTAAGTACTCAATTGTTTTTGTACCATCTTCACTGTTTTCTTCGGTTTTTGCATCATCTTCCTCTTTGTTCGAAGCATTTGACTCTTCACTACTACCTCCACCACAAGCGGCTAATACTAACATGATGAACATCATTAAACTAGCTAACATCCACTTTCTATTCACTATTATTCTCTCCTTCTAGTTCTTCTTCTTTGTTAGATTTGTTATAAATGTATTACTTTCATACTCTTCTCTGAACAATCCTTTTTCTACAAGTAATGGTAGCAGCTTATCGAAAAATAGTTGTAGTGACCTTATTGAACCACCTGGTAAAGCAATAAAACCATCCATTGCTCCTTTATCCAGCCAGTATTCAATCTGCTGTGCAGCCTCCTCGACTGTGCCGATGATTATCCAATGAGCCGAACTGATAACCTCTGGCCTTGATAGTAATTGCTGAACTGTTGGTTCATTTTTGATAATGTAATCTTTTAACAGTCCTGCATGTGTTTTGCTATACACTTGTCGATCATTATGCGGTATGTGCGCTGCAGTTACTTTGTCATCTTTAGCAAATCCACTCAGATCCAGGCCCAGTATACGCCGTACCATTGCCAATTGTTGCTCCAGACTTAGATGTGCAAAAGCATCACGATAAAGCGCTTTTGCTTCAGCAGTTGTATTTCCTAAGAAAAGTGATAATCCTGGTAATACAACAATATCATCAGCTTTTCTACCTTTTGACTTTGCACGATTGCGCAAATCTTGACGATAACTTATCGCTGATTCGATTGTAGGTGTGGCAGCAAAGATTCCTGATGCTACACCAGAAGCAAACTCACGCCCAGCATCAGAAGCACCTGCTTGAAATAATGGTAATTCTCCAGCAAGATGAGCAGGTAAATTCAGCGGTCCTCTCACATCATAGAAATCACCTTGATAATCAATTGGATGAATTTTATCTTTATCAGCAAATATCCCTTCATCCCGATCAACTAAGAAAGCTTCAGCAGGGTAACTCCTCCACAACCTATGAATAACATCTACGCTCTCTTTCGCACGATTATATCTTTCCTCTGAAGAAGGCATATTCTTATGGCCAAAATTATCTCCACCTTCAATAGAAGTGACAATGTTCCACCCTGCTCTTCCTTCACTTAATCGATGAAGAGTCTGTAATTGCCTTGCAATCACGTATGGTGGGTTAAAAGTAGTCGAAACAGTTGTGACCAATCCAATCTGACTTGTGTGCTCTGCTAGCATCGTCATCAACAATGTCGGATCTAATCCTCCCATCGCTGGTGATATATTGACTCTTTCTGGATGCAAAAATAATGCATCTGGTTTGAATACAAAGTCCAACTTTGCTTCTTCTGCTTTTTTCGTCAGCTCTATGTAAAAATCAGCAGAAAATATACGTTCTGCACTACTATCTTTTTTGCGCCAACCCCAGCCATTTAACCAAGTAGGTGATAATGATAACCCTATACAAAGATGCTTCTCACTCATTACTATTCAACCTTCCCTACAGTTGCTGCCACTAACATTCCCATATAAAAAACGATTTTCATTCAGAGATTCTGTTTGATAATGAGAATCATTTTCATTATAGGATGGAATGAAAAAAAAATCTAGTGTTATTTTGAAATTATTTGTTAATTTTTTCTTTAGCTCAAATGTAAAAAATAAAAGGTAGCCCGAACCAAGAATGGTTTTATAGGCTACCTTTATGATACTTAAAATCTGGTCTATCCTTCTAAGAATACTTCCTCAAGGCTAGGCTCATCTACCTCAATACGAAAAATATCAATTTTATATTGGTTAAAAGCTCTTACAATTTGAGCAATTTGTTCCTCCTTTTCTAAAGTTATTATTGTTTTCTCATCTTCTCGTTGTATCTCTTCACTCATATTATTTAACCATTGGATGACCGTATGTTCTTGATCTTGCGGAAAAATTGAATGTTTCATTGTCACAATCAGCTTCGACCGGTAATACGCTTTAAGTTCAGCAATTGTACCAAGTTTCTGTAGCTTGCCATCTTTCATAATTCCAATTCTGTTACAGAGCTTTTCAACTTCATATAAATTATGCGAAGTTAAAAATATCGTTTTCCCCATTTCCTTTAACTTAATGATTAATTGTTGAATTTCTATCGCAGATTCAACATCTAATCCCGAGGTTGGTTCGTCTAAAAATAATACTTCCGGATCATGAATAATCGCTTGAGCTAACCCTAGTTTTTTCTTCATCCCAAATGAGTATTTACCCACTCTTTTATTCGCATCTAAACCAAGTCCAACCCATTTTAAGACACGTAAACATTCTGCAGTCGTCACTTTTTTTCCAGAAATATTGGCAAAATATTTTAAATGAGCAATTGCATTCATATGATGATAGAATGCCGTATAGTCAGGCAATACTCCGATTCTTTTTTTCACTTCTTCATTTGGTACCTTTTCTCCTAGAATACTAAATGAGCCAGAAGTTGGTCGAAGAATACCTGTTAATATATTTATAAAAGTAGATTTTCCTGCCCCATTTCTACCAAGAAAACCGAAAACCTCTCCTTCTTCTACTTTTAAGTTTATCCCCTTTACAATATCGACTTTACCAAAGCGCTTTACTATATCTCTCGTTTCTATCACATTCATTTAACAATCCGTCCTTTTAAAAATAAAATAAGTCATACTATACATAACAGCAGCTTGTAAAAAAACGATAAGAAACTTAAAATCTTCGTCTTGCATATAGAATAGCGGCATCAAATATTTTAGATAGCTATACCATGCTGTAGATTCTAATATAACCATTTGAAAGATTGAAAAGGCCATCCCAAAAATCACACCAATAAACATTGTATATTGTGGACTCTTAATGACAATTGATAACAATAATGTAATAACGACAAGGTAAGTTAATAAACTTACTGTTTCCAAAAATAATCGCCCATCAAATGACTTAGAATAAAACAACGTTATTACATAACAGACAGTAAAACAGACAAACCAAAAAATCCATACTCCTAAAAATTTACCAAACAGAATATTTGCTTTGGATGTCTTCGTGACAAGAAAGCGCATCGTACGCTCACTCAATTCTCGATTTAAGACATCATGTGATAATGACATCACGAATAATGGACCAAAAAGTAGCAAGATTATTAGTAGACCACCCGCATACCAACTTGAAGTTTGTTCTAACTCCAGAATTGGTACTAATTGCTCCGTATACTTTGCAAAATAATAAGAACTGACTAAAAGAACAACAATCATAATAATCGATTTCACACTTTTGAATAATTGAAAGAATTCCTTCTTTGTAATTGCCATCAATGTTATTCCCTCCTTACGAAATACTATAATAGACTGACCTTACCTAATGAGTAACATCACCTTAATTCTACCTTAAATTTCCACAATCGCTTCTTAAAAATGATATGATATATGCGGAATACTAGCTAGGGGATGATAGAAATTGTATGATAGCAGACTATTAATAGTAGACGATGAACAGTCAATCTGTACGATGTTAGTGACGATTTTAAAAAAAGAAGGCTTTAACCATATACATACGACTGGCACAGCAGAAGATGCTTTATCATTATGTGAAAATAACGAGTATGATTTAATCCTTTTAGATGTGATGCTTCCATGTAAAAGTGGTTTTGACATCTGTCCAAGTATACGTGCGATCACTAATGCACCCATTTTTTTTCTAACGGCGAGAGCATCCGATCTAGATAAGTTATCAGGTTTTGCCTTAGGCGCTGATGATTATATTACTAAGCCCTTTAATCCACTTGAAGTCGTGGCACGGATACTTGCCCATTTACGTAGACAACAAACTCATTTACCATCAAAAAAATTAAAGCAATTCAACTTTGGCTCCCTTGAGATCAACATTCATTCAGGTGAAGTATATAAGAACAAGACAAAAATCGATCTCTCAGCTCAATTATTCCAATTACTCGTTTTCTTATGTAAGCACCCTAATCAACTATTCAGTAAAGGACAGCTTTATGAGCAAGTTTGGGGGGAGCCTTACTTAGGAGAAGATAATACGGTAATGGTTCATATTCGAAAGTTAAGAGAGAAAATCGAAGACAATCCTAGTGATCCAAAATGGATTGTGACTGTACGAGGGCTTGGCTATAAGTTTGTTAGTAGGGATACCCCAAAATGAGTATTCATCGACGTTTTATTACTCAATTTCTTTTGCAGTTGTTTTTTTATTTTATCTTCATTTCTTTTATTCTTTTAACCTTTACTGTTTTCTTTGGTTATTATTTATCAAAGGCGGAGATTGAAGGGAATGTTGGGAAAGCTGACGAACTATTTTTAGAGGATCAAATACAACTAAACAATGGGCATGTCACCATCCAATCAGAGTTAAAAGAGCTAGTAAAAAAGCAATCTGGATGGTTATTAATATTTGATAATAAAGGGCAGCTAATAAAGCATTTATACTCGCCTAAAGAGTTAGAAATGAACTTCTCAGCTTTGATAGATCATAAGGAGGATTACGATCGATATTATAGTTGGCAGTTATATAATGATAGTGAACAGCCACTCATTGTCATGTTTGGGCAAAGAAATAAAGCTGAGAAGCTCATTGATGAAATCGCCTCACATATGAACTGGACAACAGATGAATTGCAATTACCAAGGGATCTTCAACATGAAGTAATGAGTGTAGATGGATCCGTGTTTTTATCTACACTGGATGGGACAGTCTTGAATACCTTCAACAAAGAGCAGAGACTGTCTATTAAAGAACTTTATCAATTAGGTAACAATAATAGCTTTTTGACAAAGAGTATTTCCAATCAGGAATCTAATAAGACACTCATTGTCTCTGTCCCTAATCCGATAAAAGAGGATGTTGAAGCAACAACGTTTATATATCATTTAAAATATCCACTGATCGCTCTCCTAATCGCTTTATTACTCACTTTTATTATTAGTGGCTTTTTATATTCGCGTAAGTTCGCATCACCTGTAACGACAGTGATCCAATGGATTGAAAATTTAGGGAATAAACAATATACGTCTCCTACAAATATTAGACATCAACAAAAGCTCTATAATAAGTCTGGAGTTATTAAGCATAAATATAGACTTTATAAAGAAGTAATGGAAACACTCTCTGCTGTAACCATCCAACTAGAAGAAAATGAAAAAATGCGAAAAAAACAAGCTAAAACAAGAGAAGACTGGATTAGTGGCTTATCACATGACTTGAAAACACCGCTTTCTTCTATTGTAGGTTACACAAAAATGTTAAATTCCGATCAATATCAATGGAGCCTAGATGAAAAAAAACATTTCATTGACACAATCGATGAGAAATCCCATTACATGATGGAGCTTATCGAAGACCTAACTTTAACTTATCGTTTACAGAATAACAGTTTACCTATTATAGAAGAATCAATAGAATTGAACGAAACGATACGTAGGACAATTATTCAGACAATGAATATGCAAGATGAGTATGCCTATACTTTTGATCTGCAATCAGAAACAAAGCAATTGATTATTTCTCTCGATCCTAAATGGTTCCAAAGAATTTTAGATAATCTCATTATGAATGCTGTGAAATACAACCCAAAAGGAACGACTATAACGATTACGACGCAGACGTTAGAAGAGAGATTGGTCATCATTACCATTGAGGATAATGGAATTGGTATGGACGATGAAACATTAGATAACTTGTTTGATCGCTACTATCGTGGGACAAATACGACTGATTCTTCTACTGGTACCGGATTAGGAATGGCAATCACTAAACAACTCGTCAAACTTCATGGAGGGTCAATTAAAGTACACAGTGATGTCGGTATTGGGACAAAAGTGAGGATTATCCTTCCCATTAATTAAGACACAACAAATTTCTTAGTGGATATGAATACTTCATTATATCCACTGCTTTTCTTTTTTAGCATGTACTTAAAACATCCTCTATAAACACAACTCATGCTGGGTTTTTACTAGAAGAAAACCAACCTATTACTGCGATCGCAAGTAATATGCCATAAAATATGATTTGCCAAAGGGCTGAATGGGCAAATCCTTCTGGTAACCAAGCAATGTCTTCGTGTGAAAGGACCATTACGAGTAGCTTCACACCTACCCAACCGACAATCAGATAAGCGGCACCCTCAAGGTTCGGACGTTTATGAAGTAAATCAACAAAGATATTAGCAGCAAAACGCATGAGAAGGACACCGATTAGTCCACCAATAAATACAACAAGGAAATGACCTGTGTTCAGTCCACCAATATGACCCCAATCTGTTTCAGGTAAGGTTACACCTAAAGCAACGGCAGCTAAAATAGAATCAATCGCAAAGACTAAGTCTGCACATTCTACTTTAAATACAGTCCACCAGAACTCTTTCTGTGTAGCTTCTTCTATGATTTCTTCCTGTTGTTGAGAATGATTGTTCTTTTTCATTCTCAACCAAGTATATAGATTTTTAATTGACATGATTAATAAATATATCGCACCTAATGCTTGAACTTGCCAGACGTTCACTAAGAAAGAAATAATAAATAATGACCCGAAACGAAGGACCATTGCACCAACTAAGCCATAAAATAAGGCTTTTTTCCGTTGTTTCTCAGGTAAATGACTGACCATTAATGCTAATACGACCGCATTATCAGCAGCAAGTAATCCTTCAAGACAGATAATAACGAATAATACACCTAAATATGGTAATAACAATTCCAATCCTTTCGACTCCCCTTTTTTGCATTTGCGTAACAAGATTTTGTTCACACATGAAGCAGTAGCAAAACAAAGAAATCCCATAGCGAGCTGTTCAGGATGGGCGGAGTCCCATGTTCTCTTCTCTAAACGGCAAATCTCTTTTATAATGTCTCAGGCAGTTACTGCATACTTATTTTTCCTAAATTCCTCGATTTCAACCTATTAATCCTCTATAAATTTGTTATTCATAAAATAATTTAGTAAATAACGGGTGAAAAACCATCCTCACTAAATAAAGAAAGAGTAAAAAATAGTTAGACAATGGTTAAATAGATGAAATTGGCTACCAAATAAAAAAACGCACACAAATTCTGTTTTCATAACAGAATTGTGCACGTTTTAAGTAAAGCATTGTTATTCTAATCCATTAATGGTCATTTCTTTAACAGGTAAAAACATTTCACCTGTATTTAAATAGGTCATCTCTACTTCATCATCTTCTTGCAAATAGATCGCTAGCGGATTGTTTTCAGTAGAGGCAATGAAATTCTTACCATCTTCCAAAAGGAAGGATACGTTTGTTGATTCCCCTACTCTTTCTTTATATACCCTAACTACTTTTCCTGTTAATTGGACTTCTTCAGCACTAGAGCTTCCTTCAACACTTCCACTACCACGTTGTAGAGCTGTTTTATATTGCTTCAATGCATCATTTGGTGTACTAGCATAAACAGCAATTTCCGGATTCGCAGCTGAAACGATAAAATAGTTTTGCAAGAAGCCATTTGTATCTAATACCGGTGTTAACCAGCTTGCTTCACCATAGAAATTATATAGGATTGGCATTTTACCATACCATTTTTTCTCAATGAATTTCTTTTCGATAATTTGTAATGCCCCTTGAGAATCCATATAAGACTCTTCAAGATTCCCCGTATAATAAGTCGCTTCACCTGTTCGAGAGTTCGTCAAAGAATATCCTAGCATAGAGTCAACGCCCTCTTTCGGACTGGTGAAATCAGTGAAATAATACATATCGCCTTTTTCATCAAAAATAGGACTCACATTCGCTTCTGTACCTTCATCTGATGGTAACTTCACATCAGATTTTCCAAATAAACTATTCCAGTAGCCATTCACATATTTTCCGAAGTAGCTATTATGCAAGCTAACTGTCTCCGGCGAAACAGCTCCGTCAATAAAAGCAGGTACATCTTTTAATTTATATTGCTTAGCAGCTCCTGTTAACGGGTCAACCATCACTATCCCCAATGGATTAAAACCGTTTCTTGCGCTAATAAATTCACCATAGGTGCGAATATAAAAAGGCTTACCATCATCATCAATTTCTAATTGCACATCACCATAGAAAATATAATCAGGGTATTGCATTCGAATCTGGCGATAAATATCTTTGTTTAAGAAGGAAGATGGTGTATAAGCCATTTCCGATTTAATAAACTTTGGATTGGCACTAGAGTCTGTTGCACTTACAGTAAAATACCCTGGTGTAGTATCACCTTGTATCCATTTAAAGAAACCGGAAAATTCTACTGGTGCAATATACACATATTGCCCATCTACTTTTTGTATTTGTAAACTCCCAAGTTCATAATAGCTCGTGTTTGGCACTTGCCCAAAAGCTTTCTTCATTTTATTACGAGCAAAATCAGGCGGCACACTTGCTGGTGTTTCATTCTCATCAAATGTTTCAATTTCTTCTTCGACCTGCATTTGTGCTTTTTCAAATTTCTTATCTGCATTAAAGACAAATGCGAAAGACATATAAGCGATAGCTATGATACCTATTAAACCTAGTACTAATTTAACCTTACGTTCTATACCTTTAGCAAAGAAACCGCCAAGTACAGCTAACACTGTTAAACCGATAACAAGACCATTCATATTGCGATCTAAATTAGTGAAATAATAAATACTAAAGATAATAATAAAGAGAAGAACGAAGATAAAAAGGAACCCGTTAAATGAAGGGTTTTTTTTCTTTTCTTCCCCCTTTTGAAATAAAGATAAGACTGGAAACAAAATAACTGCGCTTACCACAGCGGTTATGAGTGAGAATATAAATAGTTCTCCCATGGAGTATCCCCTTTCGTTATTGCAATGTTCTACTATGTTATACGAATCTACACAGAAATAGTTTCAGTCCTTTTTCATTTTTTTGTTATAATCAAGACTAATGAAATCTAAAATGTGAGGAAATAGTAATGTGAGAAAAAAAACATACCTTAAAATCCTTTTGTCGTTACTGTTACTTTGTTTGCTTTTATTCGGTAGCTATGAATTAATGAATGCAAGATCATATCAATTATTCGGAAACATAACAAATAGCATTGAAACCGATGAAAAAGTAGTTGCTCTTACTTTCGATGATGGTCCAACTAAAAATGTGGAACAGGTTCTTCACTTATTGGAACAATACAATGCAAAGGCCACTTTCTTTCTGATTGGTCAAGATATAGAGAAGTTTCCCGAAGAAACGAAAGCAATTATTGAAGCTGATCATCAAGTTGGTAATCATACATTTTCACATGCAAGAATGATTTTCAAGTCACCGACATTTATTAAAGAGGAAATTGATAAAACCGATGAACTTATCCATGAAGCGGGATATAAAGGCGAGATAGACTTTAGACCACCAAACGGCAAAAAAATAGTATTCCTACCTTATTATCTCAAGCAACAAGAAAAAGAAACGATTACATGGAATATTGAACCTGATACTTTTTTCACTACACCAGAGGAAAAAATCGACTATGTATTAGAAGCAATCCACCCTGGTTCTATTATTCTCCTTCATCCAATGTATGATCAATCTGGTGACGAACTTCAAGTGATCGAAGAAATTTTAAAAGCTTTAACAGAAGAAGGCTATCGATTTGTTACTGTCGATGACCTACAAGCATTGGAATAAAAATCATAAACCTTTCGCTTCAAGAATTTTTTTCACCTTTCATTCTATCTATGAAAAAACTTGTACTAAAATAAAGGGCTGGTATACCAATGGCTAGATAAAGCCAGCTCTTTGGCATCAAAAGGTTATAGAAATAACTAAATAATACAACCCAGCTAAATAAAATAATAAAATAAGCTAACTTTTTAAAGACTGTTCTTACCTCCTGTCCTTAACCCTTTCAACATATCTGTATGTTGACAATATAGCTTTCTCCCATATTGACAGATTTCCTTATAATGTATATTCAACCATTTATCCATATCTTTTTGTTCATTTTTCTTGAAAAAGAATGTAGATAGTTGCTGCATGATTTGGTAAGATGCATAGTTATGAGGAATATCATTATTTATGGCTTGATGGATTAACCTTTCTAGCAAACGATGGTCTGAGTAATAGATGAGCTCGATTAATTTTGCGCGATATTCCAGCTCCCACCCGCTTAAATTCGGGTAATGTTTATAATCGTTGTAATGTTGAGCTTCATGCTTTAAAAATGAAACGAGGAACTGATCTTCATTTAAATATTCTCTATAGCGAGGAAGTATACAATAGATCCCTTCCTTCGATGCCCATCCACCTGCTCCTATTTCTCCAAAAGTGGCATAGTCTAGCCAACCCAGCATCAAAAAATCATCGAGGAAAAATACTTGAACCGTTTCTAATTCATTTAAAAGTTCAACATCTACCTTTTTACTTTCTGTAGTTTGCCAAATATATGGACCATAATGTGGAAATGTCCTTCCTCCGACGAATGAATAGCCTTTCTCTTTAAATATTTGTCTCAGCTCTTCTTCTATTTCTTCCATCGACTGAGCATGGCTAAATGTTGATTTACCTAAACCTATTAATAGATCACTTTCCGCTTGAGAAACATCTTTTCTCCTAGTTAAAACATCTATAAAATAGCTGTGATAACAATTAACTACATTTGCTATCCACTTATCAACATGTTGAAAAGGTTCATTCTTCTGAAAGAAGCGCTGTTGATAACTTTTCAACACGGCTTCCTCTTCTGCAGTACGATGCTCCTTTCTTATTAATTGTTGATAGATTTGTGTGATCTCGCCCTGAATACAGAGTTGATAGAGTAAATGTGCCACCCGAAAAACCTCCATTTGCTGTTCTTCCTATGTGGGATTCGACATTATTCTTCTATTACCTTCATTATTCTTAATGGTTCAGTTCAACAATGGATCACCTACGGATAATCGTCGTATGTTGCTTCACCCTGTTTTCAAATGACGATTGTAGATTTCAAACGAATGATAGTAAAAACAAACGAGCAAATCTTTTCACAGTCTTTGCTCGCTTGTTGAGTATCTCTAGGATTTATTTGATGCTCTCCTCATTATCCCCATCTACACCAAGCATCGTTTTTGCCATCTTCTCCATTTCCTCCAAGCCAGAGAGTTGAGCAAATTCAGCTACTCCAACGGCTGCTGCACTGACAAGTTCGATGATATGCTCTTTCATAAATGGCCATGTCCTGCCGCCCGCTTTTTCATAAGCTGAGATGACTGCATCTAACCCCTCTTCTCCAAAAATTAAATAATGAGAAGTAAAGTCTATAGATACATCACCGACAGCTACTTCAGTCCAGTCTATCAATCCTGTTACCTCTTTCTCTTTATTCACAAGAATATGCCCTGGATGCACGTCACCGTGAAGCAATCCTGTATGATTGGGCCATAGGCGATCATTCGCCAACCACTTCTGCCAACGTCTCCAAAGTTCATCTTTTACCCCATAAATCTCCTTTACCTTATTCATTCTTGAACTCATTTCCTCTTTTGCTTGGGAACTATTAAAAATTTTAATACCAATATCTTTCACATAGGGAATCGGCGTTCGGTGAAGTTCTGCCAGTATTTCACCTAACGTTGCGTGATACCTTGTCAAATCACTTTCCTTATCGAAGCTCCAAACATAGTTTTGTATCTCATGATCGATTGTGCCAGCTGGTATACCGTCTAATTGTTTGTAGGCCATACAATCATTCGTAAAAACCTCCCAATGCGGTGCTTTAATGCTCGTATGTTTATAAAGTACTTCAAGTACCGCATGCTCCTGTTTTGAACGAGTCATTGAATCTTCACGGCGTGGTATACGTAATATCCACTGATTATTTTCCTTATCTACAACATGTGCAACTAAGAAATCCATACCTGATTCATTTATTTTAATTTCTTCCTCATCAATCATTAATCCATGTTTGTTAGCTAGTCTTTTCACTTCTTTTTTATCCATTTTTATCTCTCCTTTATTTCACTTGTTTTATTTGTTGCTCTTCAATTTTAAAAATATGATCCGCCACTCTTTTCACGAAAGTTCGGTCATGACTTACCAGCAGTACAGTCCCTTCATATGCATGAAGAAAACTTTCCAATGCTTGTATGGCTCTTATATCTAGAAAATTGGTTGGTTCATCTAAGATGAGTACATTATTACTTCCTAAAAATAGCTGACATAATACAAGTCTGGTTGATTCTCCACCACTTAAGGTCATTACCGATTTCTGCAAGTCATTCCCTTCAAAACCCATAGAATGAAGGACTGTACGAACTTTACTTTCAGCATATACACTGTTTTCATTCATAAATGCTAAAACCGTTTGTACACCTTCTAATAAATAATTATGCTGATGATAAACACCAAATGATACATTAGGAGATAGAACTATTCCATCCCCATTGGAGACGATATGTTTAAGTAAAACCGTTTTACCGGAACCATTCCTTCCCTCAATGGCAATGATCTTTCTTAATGGGAACTGGAAACTGGCATGTGTTAATAATCGTTTGCCATCAACAGATAAAGAGACTCTATCTCCCATTATTGGGTATTTATTATGCATTTGAAGAATTTTTGATTGTGGGAAGTGGTGCACACGATCAACTTCCGGTGTCTTTACCTCTCCTAACTGATCTATTCTTTGTTCTATTGCCTTCGCCTGACGATGAATGTTCCTTTGACTTGTATCTTTTGATTTCGTCATGAACATTCGGTTCGCTTTTGCTTTTGCCTCTTTTTTCGACATTGAACGATTGGCTTGATTCACTTTTTCTGCTTGCTTCATTTTTTCATCCGCTGCTTGAATTAATCTTTGTTTTTCTTTCTTAAATTGTTCAAATGCTTGAATATGCTGATTGTGAGCTAGTTGTTTCTGTGACTCATAGTCAGAATAGTTGCCCACATATTCTGTTACGTGTCCATCTTCAACTTCCCATATTTTTGTTACCAATTGATCGAGCAAGTATCTATCATGACTAATAATAATGAGCGAACCGTAATAATACATAAGCTCATCTATTAAAAAATCTATGCCTTCACTATCCAGATGGGTTGTCGGTTCGTCGATAAGCAATCCTTCATAATAGGTGGAAAAAAGTTGAGCAAGTTTTAATCGTGTCTGTTCACCACCACTTAAATGATTCACATCCTCATTTGGTACGGATAACCTTGATAATAACTCTCCGTCTGCTTGCCTTGTTTCCGGCACTTCTTTTTGCTCAAAGTAGCCAAAGTCAATCTGTTTACTCACACTTCCTTTTAAAGGATAGATATCCCCATACATAAGCTTTAATAGGGTCGTTTTACCACTACCATTCTTCCCAACAATCCCAATTCGATCATACTGGTAGACTGATAAGTAAGGAATCTCTAAAATAATACGATCTAGATATGTCACCTCAATATTTTTTATTTCTAATGTTAATTGTCCCACGCTGCCACTTCCTTTAGTTGAGTGATTAAAGGAATGTGATCATAAAAAAACACAGACGCGCTCGGTTGTCTGTGTTTAGGGTAAACGTATATGGTGGTATTTGTTTTAGAGATAACAAAAAAACACAGACAATCTGCGTTTTCTATTCGAAATTATCACGATGAAAACCATTAAAAATGTGCAGACTACTCCCGTTTACCCTGTTTATGAAAACAGAGCCTTTGAACATTATTCAATTAGCTGTTCAAAGTAACGTGGCGTAATCTCATACTTGCAGTCATTTTTAATGATCCTCCCTTCTTTTATTAATAATAACTATATTATGTTCTCCATAGATTTGTCAATCAGACAAAAAATCCGGTAAGATACATAAAAAGGAGTGAAAGTATAATGGACTTTACCTTTACTTACCCAAAAGATTGTAGCAATGCACCAAAAAAAGAGACGATTAAAGAAATGATACATGCTTTTGCTCGTAAAGATCCCTCCCAAGGTTCTCACTATTTGTCAGAGGATATCCAATGGCAACGAGTGAACCATCAGTCAATCATTGGCAAAGAGAGCCTATTTCATTTCTTTGCTAACACTGAAAATAATCATGTTTTATCTCTACATATTGAGCGAATTATCACCCATGGAAAACTTGCGTCAGCGGATGGCACTTATACTATGTCAGATGGTTCAACATTTTCTTTTTGCCATATCATTACCTTCACAAGTGCCGGAAAAAATACAATTAATACTGTCAAAACCTTTTTAATTAAACACGATTGAATGATTTTGACAGAACATTAATTCTCGAAACATTACCTTTCCACAACATAATGTAATTCAACAAATTGATTAAAGGTTCTCGTGCTTATTAAAGAAAGATTGAATTGATAATCACCTGCCTTAAAAAGGGGAATGCCCTCACCAATGATTCTTGGTGCAACAGTAACAATCATTTCATCTATAAGATTTTCCTGTAAGAATGTATAAAGTAAGTCACCCCCACCGATTAGCCATATGCTTTTTCCCTCACCATTTTTCAAATGATTTGTAAATGCTTTAATATCTGGATGAATAAATTTCACATATTCCGTATCTTCATTCACTGATCGGGAGAACACAAAACATTCCTTATCCTTGTATGGAAATTCTCCCTTTTCTTGTTCCATTACCCAATCATACGTACGCTTTCCTATTAAGATTGTATCCACACCGTTGATAAACTCACCGTAGCCATTATCTCCTTCTGACTCCACACTAAATAACCAATCTAGTGAATCTTCTTTTGTTGCGATATAACCATCTAAACTTTGAGCAATATATAGTACTACTTTTCTCATCATAACCCTCCTAAAAAGAACAATTGTTCGTATATTTTAACATACATCTTCATTCATATCATCTACACCGAATAGATAATCATACATATTTAAATCAATTGATATTTAAAAATTTAAAATATTTCACTTTTTGTATTATTATTATAATTAAGCCAATTTTTTAGGAGGAAACCTATGTTTAAAGTCGGTAGCATTTTTATTCCTGTGTCAGATATTGAAAAATCTTCTTCATGGTACGTAAAATACTTAGGTGCGACGAAAATTGATGTTTGGGAAGGGGGCGCGGGATTTTATTTACCTACTGGGTCAACTCAGTTAGCTTTAATCAAAGTGAATCGTCCACAACCGACGGAATTCACTATACAAGATAACCAAAAAAACGCCTATTATAATTTTGTCGTGGATAACATCGTAACAGTTCATCAGTATTTTAATAAAAATGGAGTCATAACGACTGATATTCAACATATGGGAGAGATGGCGTTCTTCGATTTTTTCGATATAGATGGTAATCCATTTAGTGTAGTAAATGAAGTAAAAGATTCACCGTATCATTCAGAGAATGTAAAAAGAATGCAAGAAAAGTAAGAAGGAAAAGAGGTTAGGATATCAGTATGCTAGCTAAGGATTTATCGAATGATTAGGTATATCTAACAGCTAATCATTCGGGTTTTTTGTAATTTATCTTTTTATATGAAGTAAATAGTGGACCGGAGCGGAAGACACTCGACTCCTGTGGGAAATAGAGGGGGAGCTTGTGATTCCGCAGGTAATGCCCTAGGAGGCTCAAGCCCCTCCCCGCGGGAAGCAAGTGTACGCGAGGGCAATGGAATTTTTGGTAAAAGGAGTTTTATAAATCATAATTTGTAATTGTTCGTTTTTGATTTTAGCTCATTTTGTTATGTTCCTACCTCCTTTATCCAAACGAATCAGCTTAATTGAAAAACCCCTTTTAATGGTTTACTATTTATATAATGAACGTTATATCTAAAGGATGTGTGGGTAAATGAGTAAAAAGAAAGAGCAATTACTTGAAAAATCAGAGAAATTATTTGATCAGCACGGCTTTCATACAGTTGGCTTAAAACAAATTATTAAAGAATCTAATGTGGCTCTTATGACAATGTACAACCACTTTGCATCGAAAGAAGCGCTTATTTTAGAAGTGTTACGTAGAAGAGATGAAAGATATTTTGACATTTTAGAAAATGCCATATCCAATCAGGGCAACTTAGCTATTCGATTAGCCGAGGCACACATCAATTGGTTAAGAATAAACGGTTCAAATGGTTGTATGTTTCTGCGGGCTAGAGAGGAGTATTCTTTAGAACCTTCATTTAATGGTGAGATTGTCAGTTTTACTGAACAACATAAAAGACGGCTCATTGATTTTTTCACAAGTAAAGGATTGAATAGCAACGAGGCACTAAGGCTTGAATTGTTATTTGAAGGAGCTACCGCTTTGGCAGAAGTATTTGCTATAGAGACTGTAGCAACAGAATTTCATCATTCAGTATCGAGTTTGTTTTCGGAATAGAGGGTCTCGCTCTTTATTTCAAGAAAATATAATGAACGTTATATCTATTTGAATTAGGTGAATAAACATGAGAAAAGTAATACTACCTGGATTAGCAATGATTGCTGTCACATATGCACTTGCCCGCTTAAGTTATGGCTTATTTCTCCCAAATATCTCGAATACATTGGGCATGAGTGAAGGTGAAGCTGGGCTAGGGAGTTCCATTGCATTTATCGCCTATGCACTTGCTTTATTACTTTCAGCCTTATTGATTAAACATTTTGGCTACCGGAAAGTGAATCTCTTTGCTGGTTTTACAGCCGTTTTTGGACTACTAGGGATGGCTAGTGCGCCATCTATTTTATACT
The DNA here is from genome assembly GCF_038007265.1 of Cytobacillus sp. FSL R5-0569. NCBI lineage: Bacteria > Bacillati > Bacillota > Bacilli > Caryophanales > Bacillaceae > Cytobacillus > Cytobacillus sp. FSL R5-0569. The sequence continues at coordinate 826,493 of NZ_JBBOWW010000001.1, read as the reverse complement.
TAAATATAAGCCTATTTATAGCTGGTTTAGGTAGTGGATTAGCTTCTCCAGCATTAAGTCAAATGGTGCAAAACACTTTATCAAAAGAAAAGCTCGACCAAGGAAACACATGGATCAATAGTGGAACCAGCTTTGGTATTATTTTGACCGGACCCATCGTTATTTTATTGACTGATCATTGGCGATTAGCTTACTTACTATTTGCTGTTATTGCTGCTCTTGTATTGATTTGGAATCATTTTTCTCTTCCTCCTGATGAGAAAAAGGAATCGGTATCAGATAACAATATTAAATATCTATCTGCTATAAAAACAGCAAAATATTTATTAGTTGCTTCCCTTTTAATCGGCGGAAGTTCTTCAATTTACTGGACTTTTTCAAGAAGCTTCATAACTTCAAGCTATGGACTAGGAATCAATGAAAGTGTGATATTCTGGATTATCATAGGATTGGCTGGCATACTTGGAGGCGTTTCAGGAAACTTTATTCAAAAACTGGGATTGTCCCTTTCTTACCGATTACTTGTCTTTTTACTAGCAACGTCTATCTTTCTATTAACAATTCCAAGCGCTGTGGCTATTTACCTTTCAGCTGGTCTATTTGGCAGTACCTACGTTTTCCTCACGGGACTATGTATTGTCTGGGCCACGAGGATTTTTCCCGTTTTGCCGGCTTTAGGAGTAAGTTTATCCTTTTTCGCACTGGGAATCGGGCAATCATTAGGTTCCTATCTCGCCGGTATCTCCATTGAAATGAATTCCTATCCTTTTAGTTTCAACATATTTGCCGCCTTTTGCTTAGTCGCTTTGTTTGTCACAACGAAGAAGAAGTCAACGTCATGAGTAGGATCTGCTTTTTCATAGGTAATCACCGCTACACGAAATAAAGAATAAGAATCAGTTATTGTTGCCTCAAACAATAACTGATTCTTATTCTTCGTTCAGAACTTTCATTCAATTCTAGAGTTGCTTAGTTAGAATGGATGTTACCATTCACACTATCCACTTTTAAACTCGCTACCCTTTGTCCTTTAGATTCTTCCAATAAGCATTCCTTATAAATTGGGTTATTTTTAAATTGTTCTAAGACTCTATGAAAATCTTTCTCCTGCTCGTATTCTATACACTCAACTAATTGTCCTCTGTTGTTGGTTATTTTTATCGTATGCATACTCTTTGTTGTTTCCCCCACCTATTCTTATTTATTAATATTTATACTATTAACCTGTATATTTTCGTTTCCTCCTTATACAGTAACACATTCAACTTTTACTTTGAATGACATTTATAAGACAATATTAACATTAATTTTAACAAAATTAATCAACTAACGTCAAAATGCATACAATGAATGATTATACAATATTTGAGAATACTGGATTACTCTAACCCTTAAAAATCCTCCACAATAAAATGTAGAAGTAAGGCGACCTGATTAATCTAGTGATTAGTTGTCCATTTACTATGATTATTTCTGCCATCCGCAAAAAAAACCTATTATCCATGAAGGTAATAGGTTATCTCTAACAAGTTATTTTATTCTTCTTCTTCTTCGACAACTACCTCATGTTCACCTATATAAATGGGGCCATTGGCATGATCAATTCTAATCGGCCATTCATAAGGAACAGCCAGTCTTTTTGCTACTGTTCTCCAAAACTTTGTTGAATCTCTTTCGAACTCTTGGAAATCTTGCAATAATTCTTTATAAGAAGAACCATCGAACTGTACATACATCTCTTGTAATCTCATAAAAGCCATATGACGTATTTCTAATTCGGCTGCTTGCTCCATTTCTTCTTCTGTTGCTTCAGCAATAATCGTACCTGGAGGGGGTAATATGGTATAAATATTATCTATTTCCACTTCTTGGTCAACTGTTTCTACGTTTTTATTACGATTACGATTAAACATAAGCATCTTCTCCTATTATCTATTATCTCATTCATATTAGCTTAAATTAGAAACAATTGGAAGTGGAATTTTATTACGATACACTTCTAATCCAACTACATCATTCGAATTTTCATTTACCCAAAGAACGAGATCTCCAGCCATTCTACTAAATGTGCGAATAGTATAAGATGTGATTAACTCATCCTCTAGTTGCCAACCAGTAGGCTGAAGGAGAATCGATTCCTGTTGAACAAAAAAGGTTGCATGAAAAAAGGAGAAAACTTCTTCCGTTTCTCTTGAGCTTAATTGTGCGATTTTCTCTTTATTGATGAGATAATATTTTATTTTTTGTGGTGTATCTGAGAGTTTTATTCGTTTTCTTCTATATAAATCTTGGATAGCCGGATACCCATTCTTTTGGAGATGCTTTTCTATAATGATCCTTGATTCTGGTTTCAAATGAAATAAATTCATTTCCTTTACCCGTCCAGCAATAATGGTTTCTTTTATTTCCTCATAATGAGGAGCAGCCATCTCCATCACAAGCAATCTCGCCTGTTCATCAGGTATTGGATAGACCATCATACTAGACTCTTCATTAATGATATCGACGGCGGCGAATAACTGACAAACAGCACTCATCATTTTCGGACTTTTCTTTACAATTATTTTCCTCATTCTGAAATCTTTTATTTCTCCCTCATCTATTGAACAAGGATGTCCTTCTATTTCAGTTAGCCAATTAAACATCGGTACTCCTTTCCATGGTTTATTGAATATGGCTATCCTTCAATTTAATTAAAGCTTGAATACCTTCACGCCGACTTCCACATTCAAGAACGCCACATTACATATATGATTATTGCCTGTTTAATACTGCAATTAACATCCGGTGTATCACATCATGGTCCCGAGTGTCATGTAACTGATAGTTTCCCCCTGGAAGTGTGTACCATTCATCCGCATCTACATAAGTAATCTCAAGAGTGAGGTTACCTTCTTTGTCAGATGTCGTTCGTAATTCAAGATCCCCACTGATGACACCAACCTCAGTAGTCATAACACCATGAGTTGCCTTAAACACAGATGAGATTGTATCCATTTAATTGACTCCTTTCATTGGTTGATTGTTTAATAGGAGCAACTATTGAGCATTCCTTGAAGAGCTGTTTTTTCAGAACTCTGCAAATGCAAACTCCAATTGTATTTTGTATTGATCCACATTTTAGCATAAGCACAATTTGCACCTGCACGAGGTGGTTGCCATGTGGATGGATCTTGGTCACCTTTGGAACGATTGGAGCTGGCTGATACTGCGATGAGTTGTGGTCCATTGAGGTCATTGGCGAAGTCCTCTCTTTTAGCAGTTGACCAACTGCTTGCCCCAGAACGCCATGCTTCTGCGAGTGGAACGACATGGTCAATATCTAATTGTGAGGGGTCATTGAAAGTGATGCCATCATAATAGCTATACCATTTACCTGAAGTCACTGGACAATTACCACTATAATTGTCGGCATCACGCTTAAGGATTACTTGTCTTGTATCACAACCATCCCCTTGACTAATCCAGTGAGGGAATTTTTCTCGACTATAGCCACTCATGGATCCCTCATTTTGTACATTTAACGAATTAAGTTGTGCTTGGGTAGTAGATTTGGATGGCAGATCTGGAGGCAAAGCAGAAGCAGGTAATAAATCATACTGAAAAACAAGCAATGATAAAACAAGAGACAAAGAGAACAGCAACGACTTTTTCAACATAGAATTCCTCCTCATTATAATGGTTGTCTATATCAACACTCTAATAAGAGCTGCTAATACCAATCTTAGATAGGACTTTCTATGAGTTTTTCAAGCAATAATCACTTTGAAATAATTATGTATCTACTTATTTATGGTATATCATAATTAACATCAATTGAAGTTACAATATTATTAATATTTTGTTAATTTGACTTCTTTGAAGACTACATACTAGAGTTGAAAGATGTGCTTCTTCGAAAGATAATAAGCAAATTAGAATGATGTGTGGGGAAATAGGGGTATGGCATGTTGACACACAAAATCCACAAGAAAAGCAGTTGAATATATGGTATAAATCCCCGGAGAACCAAATCTTTTTGTTCTTCCTTATTAAAATTGGGGTCGATAGGTTATCATTTATATGAGAGCATTGGTTTCTCTTTATACAACGCCCTCACCCCTTCCTATTTTTTCAAACATAAATGCCGTAATCTCCTCTCACCTAGTAACTTGTATCCAACTACCGATCCCACTGATAGTAAATAAAATTTCCCTCTTCTCCTTGCATGACAAAGTTATTTCTCTCTAATACTTTTTGAGAAGAAATATTATCTTTCGTTGTTTTGGCCAAGAATTGATTGATTTTCTTATTTTGCTGTAGAAGAATTTGCAATGCATGACTCGCTATCCCTTTCCCAGTGTATGTCTCACCTATGCGATAGCCAAGATAACCCTTTTTCTCTCGCCAGTCTATATCTACAATATTTATTCTACCGACAATTTCATCTGTTTCATTTCTAATAAGATAGAATAATGATTTATTTTCGGCTTGCTCCTCTAATAATTCTATTAAAACTTGTAGGAACAGCTCATATATCTCATAACTTACAGGTCTAGGTGGAACACTTTTCTCAAAGAATTGTTTATTCACTTTTTCAAATTTGAACAGTTCTTTTGCGTCATCATTAGCAAGTCTTGTCAGTCTATATGTCATCGTATAAGCTCCTCATATCGTTTCATTATCTAATGCTGCCACGATTGCTTGGCCTGCCACTTTTCCTGTAAAAAGACAGCCACCAACAAACGTTCCTTCTAATGAGCGATAGCCATGCACTCCACCTCCGCCAAAGCCGGCTACTTCTCCTGCTGCATATAAGCCGTGAACAGGGGATCCCTTTTCATTTAACACCCTTGCTGATAAATCGGTTTGCAAACCACCTAGTGTTTTTCTACTTAAGAGATTTAAACGAACGGCAATAAGCGGGCCGTTTTTTGGATCAAGAATTTTATGAGGCTTAGCCACTCGTATTAATTTATCCCCCAGATAGTTTCTTGCTCCTCTAATAGCTGTCACTTGCAAATCTTTTGTAAAAGCATGATCAATCTCACGGTCTCTTGCTTGAATTTGTCTCTCAATTTCATCCACACGCAGCAAATCATTGCCAGAAAGTTTATTCATTGCAGTGACAAGATCACCTAGTTGACTAGCAATAACAAAATCTTCCCCTTTATCCATAAATGCTTTTACAGGCGTTGGTACACGTTTTAATGCTCTGCCAATCACTTTACTAATGCTTTTACCCGTTAAATCTGGATTTTGTTCGGAGCCAGATAAGGCAAACTCTTTTTCAATTATTTTATGAGAAAGAATAAACCAAGAATAGTCATAGCCTGTTTTTTTAATTGCCTCTAGTGTACTAAGTGTATCAAAACCTGGATAGTTAGGCGCTTGAAAACGTTTTCCATTTGCATCAAGCCAAATAGAAGATGGTCCAGGAAGAATACGAATCCCATGGTTCTCCCATACAGGCTGCCAATTCTTAATTCCCTCTGTGTAATGCCACATGCGGTCACGGTTCACAATCCTTCCGCCTGCTGCCTCTGTAACCGAAAGCATCCTTCCATCCACATGTGCCGGAACTCCAGAAATCATCTGTTGAGGTGGCTCTCCAAGTCTACTTGGCCAATTTTTACGAATCAGCTCCATGTTCGCACCGATTCCTCCGCTAGCGACTAAGACGAGTTTTGTATCATATTTAAAGCGACCCACTACTTCTCTATTACTTCCTTCCCCACGTTTCGCTTGGCTAGCCTTTAATACGGAGCCACTTAATCCAACAATCATACTACCGTCTGTTATTAATTGCTCCACACGGTGACGCGGTTGATATTGGACCAAGCCTTTTTTCATATGTTCCCGTACTCGGCGTTCAAATGGCTCAACGATTCCTGGACCTGTTCCCCAGACAATATGAAAGCGTGGTACAGAGTTACCAGGGCCATCAGCTAACTGTCCCCCCCTCTCTGCCCAACCGACTACTGGAAAAAAACGAACCCCCATCTTGTGTAACCATGCCCGCTTTTCTCCTGCTGCAAATTCAACATAAGCTTTAGCCCATTGCAATCCCCAATAGTCCTCATCTTCTATCCGATCAAAGCCAGCTGTCCCCTGCCAATCCTGCCATGCTAACTCCTTAGAATCCTGGATTCCCATTCGACGCTGTTCAGGGGAATTGACTAAAAACAGTCCACCAAATGACCACCATGCTTGGCCACCTAAGGATGCTTCTGGCTCTTGGTCTAAAAGTAATACCCGCTTCCCACCATCCGCTATTTCTGCCGTTGCCACCAAACCAGCTAATCCTGCGCCAACCACAATCACATCGTAATCCATTGAACTTTCCTCCATTCATCCATTTATTTAGTTATAATGACTGTTTATTGTTTGTAGGGCAAGTTAACATACTTTTTTGTTTCGCTTCATTTAAATCTATCTCGGGATACGCTCTTTCTACTAATCTATATGTTTCTACTAATATTTTTTCAAGTTCTTGTAAATCTTTCATAGTTAATTGCCCTATATGAATTTTCTCTGACCTCTCGAGAAAATTTGATGGTTTAACTTTCAATGCGTTGACCGATTTCCTTAACCATTTAAAACCAGGGTGTTGAATGAACTCTTTATTCAATACAAATAATAATATTAAAATATTCTTTTCAACTGAAAAAAGAACTTGTTGGAACATATACCAATCATTTCGCGCTAGTAATCCATATCTACTATGCCAGCTATTTGTTACTTCTTTATACTCTTTAATCAAATTTATTGTGAGTGCTGTTGGATATCTATCAATTTGTCTTCTTGAAGCTTTAAATATGTCTTTACCAATGAGTGGAATACCACTTTGTAGGCTTGCAAGTAATACTTGTTTTTCAATATCTGCTTCTTGCTTGATTAGAAGGTCATCGATGATCCGCTGAAAAGTTATCGTGCGAAAATTACTTATTTCATATTTTACGTTAGAGACTATATACGATTCGGACCATTCTTCATCTTCAAATGGGAAAAAGTCGAGAACTTTACCCCCTCTTTCCTTTATTGGGTAAAGTCGTTCATCATCCGTATGATCTTTATTCCATAAGACGTTGATTTCAATATCGGAATACTCGTCTTCCCTACACGGGAAACAGATTCAGAAATATATACTATATCAGCATTATTCTTCGATAATATTCAGTTACTTTTTTAGCCTCCTCGATCAAAATCATGCATACCATTCTTTTACAAATTTTTATTAACAAACCTTAAAATACTTCACTATATACCAACCCGTAACATTCGTTAAAAAAAGAAAAAAATCCTGCTTTCACAGGATTTCTTCTTCTATGTTAAAGTTTAAAGCGACCAATTAATGATTGAACCTTTGTCGCTAAGTTATTTAAGTGTTGTGCACTTTCAGTCACATTTTCCATCGAACCGCTTACTTCTTCTGCCGATGCAGATGTTTCTTCAATGCCCGCTGCTGATTCTTCTGTCACAGAGGCGATCTCTTCAATTGTACCGTTCATTTCTTGACTATTTGCTGTAATATCGTTAAGATTTTCTGCAATTTGAGCAATACTTTCTCCCATTTCTTGCAGTGATAGGCGGATATCATCAAATGTTTGATTGGTTTCATCCATTTGCTCTTTTCCTTTTTCAACCTCTGTATATCCCGTCTGCAAGGAAACAACGACTTCTTTTGAATCAGATTGGATGGTCATGACAATAGATGTGATATCTTGGACAGATGCTGCCACCTGTTCTGCTAGTTTACGAACTTCTTCTGCAACAACGGCAAACCCACGACCATGTTCTCCCGCTCTCGCTGCTTCAATAGCAGCATTTAATGCAAGTAAATTCGTTTGCTCAGCTACTTCTTTTATCACAGCAACCAACTTTGTGATATCTTGTGTTTGCTGATCCAATGTTTTCATTTTTGCTGTTGTTTGGCTGACAATGTCATGAATTGTCTCCATTTGTTTCGTTGATTGTTGCATATTTAACGTGCCTTTTTCCGTCATAACAAAAACATCTTTTGTCTTTTCTTGAATCCATTCACCATTCGCATTGGTCTCATCAATCTTTACAACAAAATCATTCATAAAGGAAGAAATGTCACTCGCACTTTTCGCTTGTGCTTCTGAACCATACGCAAGCTCCTCCATTGTTGTAGCAATCTGTGAAGTACCTGCTTTTACTTCTTCAGAAATTAATTTCAATTCCTCACTTTTGGCTGTTACTGTGTGAGATACATCTTGAACATCAACGAGAAGCGTTTTTATTTGTTGATTCATCTCATTCGTTGCTATTACAAGGTGACCAATCTCATTTTTATGTTTAATAGGAAGTGGTTCATGAGTAAAATCTCCATCTGCCATACTTTTCATTCTGCCTACTACATCATGCATCGGCTTTGTTAAAGCTCGGGTAATGAAGTACGAAGTAACAATTGCTAACAATAAAACCACACCAATAGTAATTAAATTAGGTAATACGATTGCTTCCCCTTGTTTTTCTAAATCCCTCGTTTTGACTATACCGCCTATAGTCCATCCGGTTGTAGGATTCTCAATATAATGAACAATTTCCTCCTCTAACTCAATACTTCCAAGTGATTGTTCATTAGAGTCTGTGGACAAATCTAATGAAGCGGCTTGTCCAATAAGTGCTGAATCAGGATGAGCAACATATTTACCAAAAGGATCGACAATCATGCCATATCCTGTGTCACCTACGTCCATTTTATTGACCATCTCAATTAATGTGTCAACAAGTACATCAGCCCCAACAACACCTACTAATTGATCATTTTGGTAAACGGCTTCAGAAATCGTTATAATCGTTTCCCCTGTACTACCATCTTTGTATGGTGCTGTCCATACGGGATCACCTTTTGCATTAACTGCCTCCTTATACCAATCTCTTTGCTTTGCAAGGAAATCATTCCCTAAATCAGCTTCAGGATAAATCACCACTTCACCCGTACTCTCACTAGCTGAATAAAGGTTGATAACAGAGTCTGTTGTTTCTTGTGTTTCGCGGAAATAGGCTAATACCTCGTCATTGTCACCTTCTGAGGGAATGATGTCCTCATTCATCGTCATTCGAGTCATGATTTGATGTTTCTGAGTAAAGAACATCTCAAAAGTATCATTTAAACTCGTTAATTGTTCTTCTACTTTTTGGTTGAGGATCGTTGTCGTATTTTTAATACTAAAATAATAACTAACATAACTTACCGTCATGACTGCAATGATAATTAGCGCTAAGAACGGCAGCAATATTTGAAATTGAATAGTGGATGTTAAGCGGTTTAGGAATGAGTTTTCCTTCCCCTTTCGATCGAATAACTTGCCCATAAATATTCCCCTTTTTATCTAAAATGCGTGATTAATGACCTATCAAAAATAAATAACCACATCTTTTGTCCTGTTATTTTTATCGGCAGACTAGGATAACCTTTCATGTTTATCTATAATGGCAGAAAATTTAGTTTATTACTCTTATAAAGAGGTGTCACTGGAAGAATGAACATGATTCAAGTTATATTAGTAGAAAGTAATATGGAATAAGGGGACATTCGAATGAAAAAGAGCAAGTGGATTTTATTTACACTCGTTTTGTTTATAGTGGGCATCTACTTTATCGCTATGAATAAAGAAAAAAGTATCTCCATTGACCAAACAGGACAAGTTCAAGCAGTTGTTGACGAAACGAGTCGTGGGAAGGCTCAAGTTGATTGGCGATATGTTTCAGCTATGGCAGAAGTGAAGTATGGCATTGAAGAAATAAGTAATGAGGAAATAAAACAACTGACAAATCAATTTATTACCGAAGAAAATGATGATTTTAAAATAAAAGAGATTGATAGAGTATTAACCGAAAATGAGTACAGCCAAGAAGAAAAAGAAGAAGTGAAAAATTACTATAATCAATTAACAGATCAAATTGAAGCAGCAGACAATAATAACCTAAAAAAAATGCAACGAAACTTTATCAATGATATTGAAGCAATTGCAATAGAAAACTATGAAACCTATCGTATCCTGCCATCAATTACGATTGCTCAAGCCATACTTGAATCCGATTGGGGTAGATCAACCCTCTCATCCGAATATAATAACTACTTTGGCATCAAGAGCCATAATTGGGACGGAGAATCAGTAAACCTAGAGACGAAAGAGTACTATGATGAAACAATTGAGGATGCTTTTAGGGTATATGATCAAATGGAGGATTCCGTAAAAGATCACGGAGAGTTCTTAGCCACTCACGATCGCTACAAAAAAAATGGGCTATTCAATGGCACAACTTATATGGAGCAAGCAGTAGCATTACAAGACGCTGGATACAGTACAATTGAAAATGAACAAGGCGAAAAAATCTATAGCGACCAATTGGCGCAGATTATTCAGCAACACCAATTGCAATTGATTGACAGTAAAGTATATCAATAAAATGTCCATTGAAAAAAAGGATGGGCGACAACTACAAATTCGTACACTAAACATGTACGAATAGATATTGATAAAACTCCCTTATAAGTAACATCTTTATAATCTCTGTCTACTTATAGGGGAGCCAATCTACTTAAGTTTCAACCAGGTTCTTAGTCTGTCTTCCCTCTTTCTTTCAGTTCTTCAAACCGTTTGTTTTTAAATGCACTTGCATGTTGAATCGTTACATCTGCTCTTACTTCTACCTCACTTTTAGCTAAGTAATTTTCCTTGTCCTTTTCCCAGCTTTTAAAGTCATTACGATAGAGAATATGACCCAGGTCAAGAAAGTCTATGCCTTCCTCTACCCCTAATTGGAATAGATCTTTAATTTCCTTTGACAAGTTTTCTTTTGTTTCTCTAAGTAACTGGTTATATGTCTGGTCATTTACCTTATTCCCAAGACTCGCTTTTACTTCTAGTTGTACTTCAAATTGATATTTGCCCTCTTTACTATCTACAAGTTTCTTCTTCGTCTTGATATTATCAATAACAATAATCGTTTCCTGATTTCCCCCATCAGGCACTTTCAATGAAGACCTTTCTGTACCCTTGGATACCCACCTTATGCCTTTAATTGTATCTAAATTAAAAAAACCTATATATTTAATATCTTTAATAAAAAAGGCGCCACTATAAGTCAATTTAGGCTCTTTCTTTTCGTTACTTCTCCATTGGCTCTCTGTGATTGTGATACCAGGTAAATAAGTCGTTTTCCCAGGTTCAAATATTTCTCTAAAGAATTGATAAAGCTTGATCGGTCTTACCATTGTACTTTGTTTACTTGAACGATCCGGATGATGTAATAAGGTTTCTAGAGAAGACTGTTTAAATAAACCTAGTGTGGACAACACCTTATCGATTGGATCTTTGGTAGCAAATATCCAAGGCGTTTGCCTATATTCATAATATCTCGTCAACTCGTCCAACACATGGTCAAGACCATGATTTAAAATCGCTTCACTGACAACTATTGTTGAAATATGCGAAAATATAATAACTTCCTGTTCAGATTTATATAATTCAAAATACGCATCTAATAAGGTTTCTCCAGAAGATATAGAAATATATGTTTGAGCATAGCTTGTTTCACCCTCGGTTTTTGCGACAGAATCAAGTCCAACAAGTTGTATATATAATTGGTATTTCCCATCTTTAAAGTCTACACCTAAGGCAGTTGCAAAATTCAAATTCTGTATTTCTTTCATGTCAGACTTACAGGATGCACATGTCACTAGGAGAAGGAGACATAATAACGAAAGGAAGAGCTTTTTCATTTGCTCTTTCTCCTTATACTTGCAATCCAGTTTTCATTCTTTCTTCTGCGAAAAGGATTGACCATGAAAGCGGACAAAAACTCACCAAAATTCAGAGATGTTATCGGCTCTAAATAAGACACTTTAAACGATTCAAGTCTTGTTAAGTAAACAACAATACTGATGAAGCTTAAGGCAAATCCATAAACGCCTAAAAAAGTAGAGAAAAGCATCGTATATAATCGGAGGATCGTTACAGTACCAGTAAGCGATTGATTTACTAATGTAAAAGTGGCGACTGCCGCCACAGCGAAAACAACAAGCAATGTTGGAGAAGCAAGCCCTGCTCTAATTGCCGCATCTCCAATAATTATACCCCCTACAATAGAAATCGTTTGCCCTAAGGCAGTCGGCATCCGAACTCCCGCTTCTTTTAGTAATTCAAAAAGAAGGAGAATGAGAAACGATTCTAATGGTAAGGAAAAGGGTAATCCATGGCGCGAAATGACGATGGTTGCAATTAAAGGATAAGGTAGTTGGTCAATATTAATATTCGAGATAGCAAGGAAGAAAGACGGCACGAATATAGCAATAAATAAACAAACGACTCGAAGCAATCTTTGAAAGGCAACAATATAATAAGGAAAGTGAACATCTTCAGGAGATTTGATTATTCCTAATAGGTTCATCGGCCCTATTAATACCGTAGGTGACCCTTCAACAATGATAACAAATCGACCTCTAAGTAAACATTGCGCTGCAAAATCCGGCCTCGTTATATAATCTAAAAGAGGAAAGAGCGAAAATGTCTTATCTGATATCCATTGTTCAAGTTGCCCCGCACTAATAAGGCTTTCTACATCAACTTTTTCTAATCTTTTTCTCGCTTCATCAATCACATTTTGCTTAGCCTTGCCCTCTAAATAGACAAGTACTGTTTTTGTTTCTGTTTCACTTCCAATTTGAAAGACTTCACTCTTTAACTTTTCTGTTTTAATTCTTTTTCTAATCAGAGCCATATTTGTATGTAATTCTTCCGTAAATCCGTCCCTTGCACCTTTTAAGGCAACCTCCGTTTGTGAATCTTCAGGTGAGCGATGTGGAATTTGAGCGATATCGATAGCAAAATAATTCCTGCCTCCGTTTACATAGAAGATGACATAACCACCTAGTAAATGACTCACCATATCCTTTGTTTGATGAATTTTTAAAAATGTTGGCCATTGTGATGCCATTTCTTTTGAGCGGTATCCTTCATTGAAATAAGTCACAATCGCATGTACATAACGGTTATATTGTTCTCTACTAATCATTCCATCAGCGTATAAGGTGAGGACATTTTGTTGTGTAACCAAATGGATATCTGATGTCTGATTAAATAATTCCTCTAAATGCCGACTGTTTAGCTTTCCGGTATCTAAAAGTTTATCTAATTGTTTATATTGACTTTCCACGGTCATACTCTTTTTCACCCTTTCGGCTAGGAAGATAGCTGACGAACAATAAAATAATGGTCATAACCACCCCAAAACATAGGGCAACCTTGTAAAAATAATGTTTAATGATATGAAAAACAAGAATATCGCTCGTCTGTAAGGAAACGATGCCATATAAGATAAGAGCTGTTAAAGTTATGAGAATAACCTTCCACCACTTTTTTTGAATATGGATTATTTCCGGAATAAGAAATAAACAAAGTGAGACTCTGATGGTTACACCACTTAATAATTGAAACACAGCTAAAGCATCCACATGAGATATTAAATCCCCAATTGATACAAGTCTCCATTGTTCAAATGCAGGAAACCGCATATTAGCAGCCATACTTGGACCAAATGATGTTAATGAACCAATGGTTGGTCCCATAATAAGCATCGTTAAAACAGTTAATAACAACATTAAATACCAGTATGGTATCTTCTTTTCAAAATAGTGATGAATGATAAAGAAGATAAGTAAATCCACACTCCCACCTAGCACGATGATTACACCTTCAATAACAGAAGCGTCTTTATCAGCAAATAACGGCAAAAGATAGGAATAATCTTTTTCCTCTAATGTGGCAATCGCGACAAACATACCTAATCCCCATACAATAGGCAAGAGAATGGTCGAAGTATAGATGATCGTTTTGATGCCTGAACTGGCTGCCCACACACATAACAAAATAAAGGGTAGGGCGACAATCCATATAGGTGTAAATGGTAGGAAAAAAATATGCACTGATTGGATCAAATCAAAAAATGAAACAATACCAGCAACACTAAAATACAAGAGAAACAAACTCATAATACTATAGGAAAGAAATGTCCCAACTCTTTTTTTCATCCAAAGGAAGGTATGTTCGCCAGCTTGATTTTTAGATAAGATGATCTTATATAAAAATATCCAAACAAACATAATACCGTAGGCGATTAAAACGCTTAACCAAGCATCTCGTTTAGCCAAACCCAACAAATGGGGTAAAATGAGCACATGATTAGATATGCCTATAAATAAAATAATGACAAAAGCAAGTTGAAGGCGAGAAAACTTCATTTATCCACCCTCTCTATCTTCCATAAGATATTGGTATTATTTGTTTAATTGGCTAGCTTATTCCTATAAACTTAAATTAATATTCAGTTGGAAGATACATGTTTTTTGGTGGCTTTAATTGTTCAATCACAAAAAAATTGGAGTTAAATTGCAGAGGAGAGGCCTAAACAGAAGACTAATTGCAGCAATAAGTGTAATTACTTGTGTGGCTGAAGGGAATGATTTTTTGAACCAGGGTCACGCGCAAACTACATTTGCAACGCTTTCTTTTCTGTTTTCGGATTTGTGTATGACTTGCTCTCTCCTTTTGCTTCGCTCTCATTTTGGTTTGCTCATTTGAGTGACTCGCTATTGCCTTTTGCTTTGCTCTCATTTCGGTTTGCTCTTCTGAGTGACTCGCTATCTCCTTTTGCTTTGCTCTCATTTTGGTTTGCTCATCTGAGTGACTCGCTATCGCCTTTTGCTTTGCTCTCATTTTGGTTTGCTCATCTGAGTGACTCGCTATCTCCTTTTGCTGCGCTCTCATTTCGGTTTGCTCATTTGAGTGACTCGCTCTCCCCTTTTGCTGCGCTCTCATTTTGGTTTGCTCATTTGAGTGACTCGCTATTGCCTTTTGCTTCGCTCTCATTTTGGTTTGCTCTTCTGAGTGACTCGCCTCGCTATCGCCTTTTGCTGCGCTCTCGTTTGGGTTTGCTCATTTGAGTGACTCGCTATCTCCTTTTGCTTCGCTCTCGTTTCGGTTTGCTCTTCTGAGTGACTCGCTATCCCCTTTTGCTTCTCTCTCGTTTGGGTTTGCTCATCTGAGTGACTCGCTATTGCCTTTTGCTACGCTCTCGTTTGGGTTTGCTCATTTGAGTGACTCGCTATCTCCTTTTGCTTCGCTCTCGTTTCGGTTTGCTCTTCTGAGTGACTCGCTATCTCCTTTTGCTTCCCTCTCATTTTGGTTTGCTCATTTGAGTGACTCGCTCTCTCCTTTTGCTTCCCTCTCATTTCGGGTTGCTCTTCTGAGTGACTCGCTCTCCCCTTTTGCTTCGCTCTCGTTTGGGTTTGCTCATTTGAGTGACTCGCTATCTCCTTTTGCTGCGCTCTCATTTCGGTTTGCTCTTCTGAGTGACTCGCTCTCTCCTTTTGCTTCCCTCTCATTTTGGTTTGCTCATCTGAGTGACTCGCTATCGCCTTTTACTACGCTCTCGTTTCGGTTTGCTCTTCTGAGTGACTCGCTCTCCCCTTTTGCTTCGCTCTCGTTTGGGTTGGCTCATTTGAGTGACTCGCTCTCCCCTTTTGCTTCGCTCTCATTTCGGTTTGCTCATCTGAGTGACCCGCTATCGCCTTTTCCTTCGCTCTCGTTTTGGTTTCCTCATCTGAGTGACTCGCTCTCCTCTTTTGCTTCGCTCTCGTTTGAATTTTTTCTTCTGAGTGACATGCAACAACTTTCTTCTACTCGGCTTTCAATCTCTTTCTTCACTTTGAATAATGCGTATATCTTAAATACCCAACTCTTTAACTTGTGTGAACAAATGATAAGAACGACTTAATATCTTTTAAATTCTTCAAATATCACTAATTTATCACCACCTCTAAACAAATAAAAAACCGTAACAGAAACGTTTAATCAGTTTCTTGTTACGGTTATAATCCCTCTCTAACTATTTCCTTTTTTTCATATACAAACCGACAACGATAAGAACGACAACAGCAACTAAGCCGATAAACAACCAATTAGCATAATGATTACCTTTCTCTTCTTCCACTACTTCAGCTTTTTCTTTCTTACTCTCTTCATCAATAGAAGATGTTTCTTCCTCAACTACTTGTTCTTGTACAGGCTGCTCTTCAGATATAGATAAGAACTGTGCCACCTCTTCACCGTTATCATGAGGGTCTTCCATTAGTAATGAAGTTGTCACATACATTCCTTCCCAAACAGTAGGATCAACAGATGGTGCATCTACATATGGGTGAGCAGCAAGTATGATTGTTTCATCACCTATTTGAATATGATATTGGTGAGTACCTTTCCCATCAACACTTATCTCTTTTTGTTCGACAGCTTCAACTTGACCAACTGGCCCTTCTGTAAAGCCAGCCTCCTCTATTAGCGAACTTCCGTGTTCACTAATAAACATAGCAAATGCTTCTCTTGTTAAGCTCTCAGAACCATTTTCAATTGCCAGTTCACCTGCAAAGAAAGCTTCATTTACATCAGCAAATGTCGCGTTCCCCTTGAGTGAAGAGATCCATCCTTTTTCCACTACTTGTTGGGCCGTATTTTCCCCTTCAAGGTGGTAATATGCTGCGACAAACTCAGCCAATTCTTCCATCGTCAAACTGTCATTTGGTCTGAAAGTGGCAGTTTCATCTTGACTATTCGTAATCCCTAAAGCGGTAATAAACAATATCTCACCTTTTGCCTCTGTATAATTTAAATCATTATAAGCATTATCAGCATTCATCACATGTGCATGAGCTTGTGACGTTATCAGTATAAATAACACCGCACATATACTGACGATTTTCTTCCACATCTCTTTTCTCTCCTTATTTGGTTTGTAATTGTAGATAACCATCTTTTTGTGTAAGATATGGTTGTTCCACGCCATCTAAGTTTTTTAAAGTTTCATAGGATAAGGTAAATGGAATCAATTCTTCTAATAACTCTTTCGGTAAGAAAAATCCATTATAAAAGCCTTCTTCTAATATCAAGCTTGCGGATTGTCCATCCTTATTCTGTAAGACTTGCCCGATTAAAATAACATGTCCCTCTGGACGCTCGTAAACCATATACACATGATCCGCCCGAAAATAATAGGATAAATCACTTTCAGTATTTAACCATTCTCCTGACAATCGATACGTACCATCAGGTTGAGCCACTACCCAATGAGTCAACTCCTCATTAATTCGCTTATTATCGCGCTCAATACCGGCAATAATATGATCCTCTATTTCAGCCGTCCAATCAATATCTAAATAGTTAGCGATCTGTTCTAATCCTAACCCTTCATTTTCCGCTAAATAGGTCGCTCTAGCTTGGATATTTTTCTCAATCATCCCTAACAACTCTTGATGTCCTTCTAACGCATTCTTTGCTGCCTCTAGTTGCTTAAACGACAGATAGAGTGTATTTAATTCCTCTAAATACGCATCAATCTGCTGCTCTATCAGCCAATAATTCCCTTGGATATCAACTATATCTTCACCATTTTCAGTCATAGCTAGCCATGTATCTAGACCAACATCACTATAAAATTGCAGCTGATCAACGGCTAGTCCTTGATCTTGCTTAAATGCTGTTTCTAGTGATTCTACCTGTGGCTCTAGTGCTGCAATTTCCTTCTCTGTTGCCTTCATCTCATCCTTTAGCTTATCAATCGTTGATTCATCATAGACAATGGCAAGAAAGTCAGCAAAAGCGCCTGTCAGGTGAGCATAAACAGGAAGTGCGAGTCCCATAACAAGCATAATAGTGAGTATGACTTTTTTAAACATCACGAATCAACTTTCTTGTTGCAAGAAAACTTGCCCCAATGCCAATCACTATACTTACAATACATTGCAAACTAAAGACGATGATCCGATTAGAGCTATCTAACTGTATTAAAAAAGGCACTGCTTGTTCAATTGGATGTAGGACAAGTTCAAATAGAGCAAAGGTAGAGAAAAGGCTCAAGATACCACCCACTAACCCTAATAAAAACCCTTCAATTAAGAATTGTAATCTAACATGAGCAGGATTCGCTCCTACTAATAGCTTTACACGAATTTCTTTTTCTCTTTGATATAATGCTAGATGAAAGGCAATGTAGGCAACCATACAAGCAATGATTAAAAGTATGATAGCAATGATACTACCATATGTTTCAACTTTCTTAATCCACTCGTACAGTGTCTGAGCCATCTCTTGTGGATAGATGACCTCTGCAATGCCCTGCATACCATCTAAAGACCGAGCCACTTCCTCTATTAGACTTGCATCTGTCACATGGACTTTAATAGCATCATTCATCGCCCCATTGGTAAAGGAATCCAACAAATGCTCTCTATTCATAAAAAAATGTGAGAGACCAGCTAACACTTCATCGCCTGTTTCTACTCCGACAGATTGAATAAAATCATTCTCTACAAGCACAGAAGATAGTTGTTCGGTATCATACCCTTTCTCCACGTACACCTTCATTGAGATTTGCGACTCCACATAAGTGATAGTATCTTCAAGAGCAAGCCTCATTAAAAGCAGACCACCGATTAAAGTGACAGCTACAAAGATAAGAATAATAGATGCAAGCGATGCACCTTTATTGCGCTTCAGTCCAGATTGGACATCGTCCCATATATAGCGGAATGATTCAAAGCTCATAAACCTTACCTCCCTCAATCACCCATGACTTCTCATTCATTTGTTGAATCAGTTGTTCAGAGTGAGTGATGACCAACATCGATACACCTTCTTCTTCATGTAGCTCTTTTAACAAGGTTAATATTTCGAGAGAAGTTTCTCTGTCAAGATTACCAGTTGGTTCATCAGCTAGAATGAGCTTTGGTTTATTCAATAAGGCACGAGCAACAGCTGTGCGTTGTTGCTGCCCTCCTGATAATTGCTTCGGAAAATGGTGGAGATGGTCTACCAGTCCTACTCTTGTTAGAAGACGAACCGCTTCGTTTTCTATCTCCTTTTGTGGTTTTCCTAAAATCTTTCCTGCGAGCATGACATTTTCTAACACTGTCTTTCGCTCTAATAATTCAAAGGATTGGAAAACCACACCCATTTTTCTCCTTAATTCATATTTCTTCATTTGTCCAATCTCTTGCCCATCAATCAGAATGTCTCCACTATCTCTCTCTATTTCTCTGTAAAGTAATTTAATTAACGTACTTTTTCCAGATCCAGATTTCCCTTTTAAAAATGCGAACTCATTCGATTGAAGCTGAAATTGGACATCCTGTAAAACCTTTCTGTCTCCATAACTCTTTGATACACGATTTAATACAATCACGATTAAATCTTACCTTCCTCAAGCCAAGGAAGAAATCCCCTTAAAAAACGTTCTGTTGCCGGCATAAAATAAGAACCGTAATGATAATCAGGATCGAGCGTCGTATTAATCCATGTTCCTTTCGAACTTACTTTATCAATATAAAATACCGCTCCACCATCTTCTGTCGCTACTAATACTTCACTGCCTTCGGGTGGCCAGTACACACCGTGTTGATGCCATGTTGCATCAGATAATGTTAAATAATTTTTGAATAGATCATGGTTTTCTCCTGCTAATACAAGACCGCTTTTCGCATCTTTCTCTAACCACCACCAAAAATTCGTAATTCGGAATTCCCAATCATGTTTAGGTAACCAATCAAAGCCTTGCGGACCAAACGTCACAACAATCCCACCATTATCTGCATAAGCATGAATTTTCTCGACATTTTCCTTTAAGAGTCCTAAATGCGTTTGTGATGGAATGAGCAAAACATCGATTTCTTCAAACGATGCCTCTGCTAATTCTCTAATAGGGATTAATTGATGGAAATGTTTAGCGAACTCAGACGTTTTGTATGTGCGGTGGTGCTGCGAACTTCCTCCGTAAACAACAGCAATCTTTCTCATGATTGTACCCCCTGAATTGTTTTACTATATTCCTCTTCTACCCATTTTCTTAATTGCGGAGAAATGCGTGACGTAGTTTTCTCTAGATCATTACTTCCCATATAGCCGAATAAATCAAAGCCTACATGAACAAGAATCGTCCCGTTTGTACTTTGTCGATCGATATATGTAATCGGTTCTTTTCCATCCAATGTAAGAAGCACCTCTGCCCCTTCTGGTAACGGATGATGACCGCGAGCAAAAAATCCAGCAACTCCTTTATTAAAAGTCATATCATCCTCTAGTACTCCTTCAAAAATTGGGTGAGCTGATTCAATTTTGACTGCATAATCTTGAAAACTCTTAATCTCCTTCGGCACAAACGGGCGACCGCCTGGTAACCAATCCGTGACTAGATTGCCTGAGAATATGACAATTTTCCCCTCATCTAAAAATGATGAAATTATGTCCTTATGCTCTAATAAAAAGTCCTGATCACACATACCCCCAATAACTAAACATGCATAAGGAGTGAAGTCTGTATATGGTAACTGGTAAATATCTACATGTGTAAAGCCAGTTGAATCTTGATTTTCTAAACGAGTTTGGGCAAAAACACCACCAGCGTTTAATGAGATAAATTGAATAGTCATTTTTTAACCTCCATGATTTTCTAGTATTAATAAGGCTTCTATTAAAGTTTTCGTATAAGGATGTACTGGATTCATAATGACATCTAACGTTTCTCCAGTTTCAACGATTTCTCCATTTTTTAGAACAATCAATCGATCGCAAAAGTCACGTGTTAACGCAATATCATGTGTAATAAATAAATAGGATGTACCTTCTTGTTGATTCATCCTTTTCATTAACCTAATTAAATCCAGGCGTAAAGATGTATCTAGCATAGAGGTCGGCTCGTCAGCTAATATCAGTTTCGGTTTACACACAAATGCTCTTGCTAACCCCACTCTTTGTCTTTCTCCACCGGATAATTCATGTGGATAACGATTCATATAATAGTCTGGGTCGAGATTCACACTACGAAGGGCCTCTTTAACTAATTGGGTTCTTTGCTCAAGATTGCCCTTTTCAATTTGTAAAATATGTAGGGACTCTCCAACAATCTCATGAATCTTCATTCGGCTCGACAATGCCTCATATGGATCTTGAAAGACCATTTGAATATCTTTCGCTAATTGACGACGTACTTTCGTCTTCATTTTAGTTAGGTCATCACCAGCAAAAAGGATTTTTCCACTATCTGCTGTTTCTAAGCCACTTATTATACGACCAATCGTGCTCTTGCCTGCCCCACTTGCACCAATTAAACCGACAATTTCCCCTTCCTTCATGGAAAAAGAGACATCGGATAATACTTTCGTTTGCAAGGAAGATGAACGATGGAATGATTTCTTTAAAGAATTAATGCGTAATAAATCCGCACTCATCGGCTCACCTCCACTGTTTCTTTCTTCGGATATAGCGTTGGTATACTATCGATTAACACTCTCGTATAAGGGTTCGTGGATAACTTAGACAACTCAACAGATGGTCCTTCTTCTACCTTTCGCCCTTCCTTCATAATCATAAGTCGATCCGTCACGCTCAAAACGGAAGGTAGGTCATGGGAGATATAAATCATTGAAATACCTAACTCTTTTTGTAGTTTGCGTAATAATTGCACAATCTCTACCTGGACAATGACATCAAGTCCTGTTGTTGGTTCATCTGCAATAACGAGTTTGGGCTTATTAATTAAAGCCATCGCGATGATTACTCTCTGCTTCATTCCACCTGATAATTCATGCGGATAGGCTAAGCGCCATTTCTCATCCAAACCAACCTGTTGTAACACTTCAATAACACGCACATCCATTTCTTTGTTACTTAATTGATAATGGGCTCTGACGGCTTCTTGCAACTGCTTATCAATACGAATAACCGGATTTAGTGCATTCATGGCCGCTTGTGCAATATAGCCAATCTCCTTCCCTCGTATTTGTCTAAGCCCTTCATCATCAAAATGCTGTATGAGGTTACCTTCAAAGTAAATCTCAGCTGACTCCTTCGCGGGTCTCTTTAATTGTTGAATAATCGCTGTAGCAATGGTTGACTTGCCACTTCCTGACTCACCAACAATACCTAGCACTTCACCATTTTTAACTACGAAACTAACATCATCAACAACAGAGCGATAATCACCTGATTTTGGATATGCAACTGTAAGACTCTCAACAGACAGCAGAATACCTTTTGAAGATTGATGTTCTTTTGTTTTGACAGGTTGTTTCTTCCTTTTTTCTCTTACAGAATAATCGCCTAAACGTGGATTGAATCTTTCTTCTAAGTAGTAGCCCATCAATGAAAAGGCTAAAACAACAATCACGATACATACGCCTGGAGGAATAATCCACCACACCCAAGCTTCTGTTAAAAAAGCACTTCGGCTATTCGCATAAAATAAAATACTTCCCCAACTCTTTGTTAACGGATCACCCATTCCTAAAAAGCTTAAAGACGATTCCATTAAAATAGCTGCATTCACTCCTGTTACGAACTGAGGAATAAAAATTGGTACCACGCCAGGTAAAATATGTTTATAAAATATATAAAAGTGGCTTGCGCCCATTGTTTTTGCTGCTAAAACAGGGCCAGTATGTTTGATAGAAAGGGTTTGTGCGCGAATTTGTCTCGCTTTACCTGCCCACATAACTAATGTAATAACAAACACTAAAGTAAAAATCCCAGCTCCCATATAAACTGCTACAACAATCATTAATGGCAGGAAAGGTAAGGTAAGAACGATATCTATTACTCGTAATACTACTGTTTCAAATCTACCGCCTATATATCCAGCTAACACACCTATTAAACCACCGATAAAAACTGCTAGAATAGCAGAGGCAATACCAATAAAGAGCGAAGTCCTAGCGCCAACAGCCAACTCCGCCAATATATCTTGCCCCATATCATTTGTACCTAATAGATGTTCAAGATTAGGAGATTGAAAGGGAGGTCCAGATGCTTTATAGGCATCGTAAGGAATAAGCATAGGTCCAAAAAGGGCAAATACCAACATGGCTGAGAATAAAACTAAACCCGTTAAGCCAATCCACTTTGTTGTTTTACGCATGAGTGATCTCCTCTCCCTTCTCTTCCTTCCTATTCCGCACACGCGGATCAAATAATGGATACGTTAAATCGGCAATTAAATTGGCCAATATGACACCCATTGTCACAAGTAAAAAGACACCTTGTAGCATAGGGAAGTCTCTAGCCGTTACGCTTTCATACAACAAGCGGCCAATCCCAGGGTATGAATAGACCGTTTCAATGACAACCGCTCCACCAAGTAATGTTCCCACACTTAATGTGAAATGGGTGTAAATTGGTAACAAAGCATTTCTTAAAGCATGCTTAAATACGAGTGCTCGTTTCTTAATTCCCTTCGCTTCAGCCACGGTCATATAATCTTGTCCTAATGATTCCAACATACTGGAGCGAGTGAGTAAATAATTAGAGCCGACTGTAGCTAACGTAATCGTAATCACTGGTAATATGGCATGGCTGATGACATCCTTGATATAACCCCAAGTGGTACCATCCTGTACCATTGAAACCGCTCCGAAAGTAGGAAACCAACCAAGCTGGACAGCGAATATCGATAGAAACATCATCCCGATCCAAAATCCAGGAATAGATTCCAATGTCAGCATGCCGGTTAATATGGTTAAATCACGTTTCTTCCCTCGGTTCCATGCCGAATATGCTCCCGCACTTACACCAATTACAAGACTAAGAATTAAAGCCGTCCCTACTAACAATAATGTCCATGGAATACGTTCTGCTAACACTTCTGTTACCGCGACACCATATTTTATTGAAGTGCCAAAATCTAAAGTGAAAACGCCTTTTAAGTACGTCCAATATTGCTCCCATAAAGAACCACCGAGGCCCAATGAATGTAGGGCCTCTTGTTTTTGTTCTGCTGTTAATTCATTGATTGTTGTTTCACCAAAGAAATATAATAACGGGTCACCCGGAGCGAGACGTGGCAAAGCAAAATTTATCGTTAAAGTAACAAATATCACTAATATATATTGACCTATTTTGTTTTTCACCTTCGCCAAATGCTTCATTTCTATCTAACTTCCTTACTCTACTACTTGCACTGGTGTAGTGGAGGAAACTTTACGTGCTTCTTCAGGTAAAAAGCTGAATTTATTTATAATACCAAAGCCTAAAGACTCAACATATTGATCATATACATCGGCGTTATACGCATAGATTTCTTCTGGATAATAAAGGGCAATCGCAGTTGGTTGCTCATTATATAGTGTTTGCATATCAAAAGAGATTGCTTTACGATCTTCGATTGTAGTCGCGTTCATCCAGTTCGATACTAACTCATCCATTTCTGGATAAGGTAGATCTTTCGTCCAAAGATAAGAAGATCGATGAGACATAATGAACTGATCCGGGTCAGCTACACCATGAGGACCAATTAAACTTACATAAGAATCAAAGTCATCTTCAGATACAGCCGCTGTATAAGTTGTTGGATCCATTGTTTTCACTTCGAACTGAATGCCGATTTCTTTCATTTGAGTTTGTAACATTTCCGCTGTACGGATATATAATGGCTCTGCAGAAGAAACACTAATATCAAGTTTTAAGTTTTCTCCTTCTGGTGTTTCACGATAGCCATCATTATTGCTATCTTCATATCCAAGTTCATCTAGCATGTTGTTAGCTTCTTCTACATTGAATGGTGTTGATAATTCAGGATTTGTCCATGGTGAATCTGGATGCGGATACCCTTTTTCACCCGCTCTTCCTTGTCCTAAAAGAACTGTACTGACAATACTCTCACGATCAATGCCAAGAGAGATTGCTTGACGGAACTCCTCTGAGTTAAATGGTTCCATCTCATAATTCAATCCAAATTGTACGATTGATAGCGGCGATGTACTTGCCAACTTCATAGAGTCTGTTTTTTGTAAAGTTTCTTGTAATTCAGCTGGTACAGTTCTTGTCGTTGTATCAATCTCACCAGATGTCAAAGCATTGAACATCGCTGTTGAATCTTTAATGATTGGCATACTCAACTTGTTCACAGTCGGTGCACCCATAAAATAATCAGTATTTGCCTCAAATTGATAATATTGATCTGGTTCATATGCCGTTAATTTGAAAGGGCCTGTTCCAATAGCTAAATCCGTATGTTTGCGTGGATTCTCAACATTTTCCCAAATATGTTTTGGTAAGATTGGTAAATCGGCAAATGTGATGGTTGCCATTGAAGGACAAGCATAAGCGCATTTGAATTCTAATGTTTCCCCATCATCTAAAATCTCAATAGTATCAACCTTTGGCACTTCACTTACATGGTGCGTGTGACGGTTTGGTGGTCCATCACGGTAGTACTCATATGTAAACTTCACATCTTCAGCCGTAAAGTCTTCTCCATCATGCCACTTAATACCAGAACGAATTTTGACACGCCAAGTTGTATCATCTAACTGCTCTGCTGATTCTGCTAACCATGGTTGTGGCTCATCTACATAAGGGGATGGCGAAAATAATTTATCGTACACAAGATCTGTTAACCAATCCATGTTTCCTGTATAAATATTCAAGGGACCTACATCACTTGGGACCCCGATTTTCAATTCCTCTACTTCTACATTATTTTTACCCTCGCTACTAGCCTTTCCTTCAGATGATGACTCACTAGAGCTGCATCCAGCGATAATCATTAGTACAGCAAGACTAATAAGACCTAATACTTTCTTAAACATCCTCCCTATTTCCCCTCTCTTTTATATAAAATATATTAATATCATTTTTCAATAAGTAGATTATCATAGTTGAGAAAGATTATCAATATCATTTAAATGGAATAATATTCAATAAACCTTTTAAATATAGAGTTTTATTGACTTTGTTTTAGAAAAATATTCTCAGTCTATTCTCAACTGGAAATTTTATCATTATAATTTTTTGGTTAATATTCAAAATATTGTTAAAACTATTCAGAGAAGGAATTCTTATTGAAGGAATCTAGGGGGAATTTGCTTGAAGTAGCGGTGCATTGCAATAGTGGATTGTCCTATGATTATAAAAGGAAAGTTTTTTGATTAGTGGATAAACCTGATACTGAAACTCTTTATCATAATCAAGGATTCAAGTTCCTCTTTTTAATTGTCTAACTTCTTATTAGCCTCGATTTTTCCTTTTACGTTGCTCATCCTCTCCTTTCCTTGCTTATTAGTACTTAATCTGTTTCATTTTCTTAAAGAATACCCCATTTGCTCCGATTCTTTTTTACCTACATAAACCTCAGGAATTCCCAAAGATAAATACAAATATATTTCCAATCTTTTCAAGGGTTTTGTTTTATGAAGGCAGAACTATATGAAGTATGAGACGATTAGGAGGGATATACATGAACCAGTATAGCCAATTTACGAAATTTATGATGAAAGATAACCAAGGTGATGTATTAGTTAATCTTCTATTACAAGCATCTGAAGAAATGGAACGCCATCAGCCTTGTCAAATTTATCTTATTAATACGGCAAAAAAAGAAGAAAATATCGTTTATGTATATGAAGTGTGGTCGAGTAAAGAGGCCCACGAAGAGTCACTTACACTAGAGGTTTTTCAAAACCTAATTAAGCGAGCGAAGCCAATTATTGTAAATATAGAAGTGGTCAGCACTTTTGAATTTGTTGCTGGAAAAGGGGTATAACAATGATATAACAAAACTCACTATAGCCCCTCACCTTTTAAAAGCGTTAGGGGCTATACTATTTTCAATAAAAACTTTACCTCGAGGAATCAGATTCTCACATGCCATTTTTTAACGTATGCGTTGATTTCATTGACTCCCTCTTCACAAGCTACTGCCACATGACAATCAGGACGAATCAGAAGGATTGTCCCCTCTTTTATACCGGCTTTTTCCACAATCTTTGAATATGGAAAAAAAGTAATAGGTATATCAACAGACTTTGTGTTAAATATTACATCTCCATATACATGAATTTTCCAGTTAAAAGACTGTAACAGATCATAGTTAGTACCAGTAGTAAATGCCACCCATGGTAGGCGATCCCCAGCAGCTACTTTTCCAATTTCGCCAGTTGAAAGCATAGAATCACGATAATGAATCCGTATTTGTGAAACCACTTTGAATAACATATTTCTAACAGTAGTAAACTTCGTTAATTTAGGAATGAGCGTAGGTAGCACAATACTTCGTATCATCTGATTCCACCTGCCTTTTCCGACCATGATGGAGAATAAGCGGTCAGTGGTTGAGACTAATGTTTTCGCAAAAGCCATTCTCTCCTCTTCATACGAGTCAAGAACAGACGAATCCATTCTTCCATCAATGACAGCACCCAATTTCCAGGAAAGATTGATCGCATCACCAATACCTGTGTTCATTCCCTGTCCACCTGCGGGGCTATGAACATGACCGGCATCACCAGCAATAAATATCCTCCCTTTACGAAAATGCTCACTCATACGATGATGGACTTTGTAAGTGGAAAACCAGTTTACTTTTGTTATCACTATAGACAACTTTTCTTGTAAATACGGAGCTATATCGGAAAATTGTAATCCGTCCTTCTCTTGCAATAGTTCTGGAACAATACCAATTAAACGAAATGAACCGGTTGTACGAATAGGAAAAATAATACAAAATCCTTCGTCAAATAATCGCATCTGAAAACCGTTTGTTTCATTTGATTCACAATAGACATCTGCCACATAAAAGAGTTGTTCATAGGAACCTCCAATAAAATCAAAACCTAAAGCCTTTCGCACTGTACTATGCGAGCCATCACAACCGCAAACATATTGAAACACTTCATCTGACTTCTGTCCTTCCTTATTCAGAAGAGTACATACCTCATTTTCACCATCCGTGAAAGATTCTAGTTTGGTTTGCCATTCTACTTCCACACCATGTTCAGCAAGTAACTCAATGAGTACCTTTTCATGTTCATCTTGCGGCAAGCTTAAAATATATGGAAAGGGGCTTTGCCCTTCCCCCATGTTTTCCACATTTAATTTTGCTTTACGTTTGACATTTTTGAAGAATTGTAAATGTTTAATTTTAATTCCTCTATCAATAACATTATCAGCAATACCAAGTTGTTCGTAAAATTCAAGAATCCTTGCCTGAACGACCATTGCTCTCGATTCCTCACCAGGCCCCTTATTCTTATCGATAATTTTACATGGAATGTTTTGTTTAGTAAGGCCTAATGCTAAAGCTAACCCGGTCGGACCTGCGCCTACAATTAACACTTGATTATTCACAAGTACTCCCTCATCTCACTATTTTTTGGGCTTCAACTTTAGTGCTGTTAAGAAAATCACTATTATACTGACTAAACCAATCCAAAACTGGACGGAAATCAAATCCCATGAGAACGATTGCCCAAAATAGAATAACTCCCTCAATCCTTCTACTAGAAATCTAATTGGTAACCAAGAATAGATCCAAGTTTGATGGAATGAAGACATCATCTCAGGAGCCATAGATAATAATGGGGCGCCAAAGAATAATAGAAGCGCGAAAATAGCAATACCCTTAATGCCTAACAAAGATAAAACAGCTAAGATCATTAAAAAGAAACAGAAGGATGTAGCTGATAAAAATAACGCCGTGTCCATAAATGATGGAATGTTCATACCAACTAAGTCTTCCGCTAACCATGGCAGACCAAATCCAATGATTAAAGAAGCAAACAGACCAATTACAATTTGGCCCACTTTTATAGTAATGTTTTCTTTACGTGAATGTACGGTCATTTTGTTCACAGCAATAAACAAAATTGTTGCAATTGCCATGACTGCAATCCAAAGTGGCTGGAATAAAGACACTGGTGCATTACCATTTGCGCTGTTTTCTCCAACCTCATTCACGTTCTGATGATTCACTGCAATCGGTTCAGCTAACACCTCTGCTTGTGAAACAGAAACAGCTGTATCTGCCGTTTTTAACTCCGCAAAAATTTGCGCACGTAACTGCTGATTTAATTGATCAACCATTTGATTAAGCATTTGATTAGCCATAGAGGAGGCAGCGGCATTCATCCCTTGATTAATGATGATATCGATTTCAGGATTTGCTGGATGATTTGTTTTTAATGAAGCTTGTTTTTCACTGAAATCTTTTGGTATGACAAGAGCAGCATAATATTCTTGGTTATCGAGACCTTCTACTACTTTTTCCTTGTTCTTAACCTCGACCCACTTCACTGCAGCTTCATCATCATCTGTACTACTACCCGCTTCCCTGATGTTTTCAACCATCGTCTCCCCTATATTGATAGATCCTTGATTATTTACTTCCATCCCTTCATCCTCATTGACTATCGCAACAGGTAAGTTTTCAGGTGTGGGATTAACTGTTGGAAATAACGTCAGTGAAAAGATAAACATTATAACAAAGGCGAGAATGGGTGTAGCCAATGTTAATTTATCTTTAAAAATTTTCATATGGTCGCCTTCCTTTTTAAGATATAATATTAAACAACACGTTGTTGGTTATAATTATAAATATCAAGAGGTTGGCCATTCAATAATCAAAAAGAGAGAATCTGTTCTTTATGGAACATATTCTTATAATCTGTCGCTTATGGAGGGATTTTTTTGACAAAGAATCAAGATTTACGGGTAACACGCACAAGACAAGCTATTCGAAAAGCAATCGCGGAATTAATTGAAGAAAAGGGTTTTGAAGCAGTAACAGTGAAAGATATTACAACAAGAGCCGGAATCAATAGAGGAACCTTTTATGCACATTATGAGGATAAATACGATTTGATGAATAAATGTCAGGAAGAAATTATGCTTGGATTATCTGAGATTGCTCAGAAAAACATCCCTAAAGTATATGAACAAGTCAATCAATACCCTGGTGGTTCGTTTTCACTAATCATAGGTATTTTCCAATACATTGAAAACCATAAAGACTTTCTGAAAGCCATTTTAGGACCAAAAGGTGATCTTTCTTTCCAAACAAAGGTAAAAAAATTTATGTTCAAAAAGCTATTCGATGACCCCAATGGGCCACTGATTAAAGAAGATCAACTACTTGTTCCAAGGGAATACTTAATATCTTATATCGCTTCAGCACATATTGGTGTCCTGCAACAATGGTTACTTGGGGATAAGAATGAAACACCTGAAGAAATAGCTCATATATTATCCACCATTACCCTGAATGGGCCATTCTATGCTGCTGGGATTAAAAAGCAATAACTCCTTACAAATCCTACCTTTTTCACTATATATCTAAACTTGTCCCATTATAAAATAGGTGTAAAAAAGGAGTAATCCATATGTTCATTGCCGTAATAGGATTTATCTTTGTCATGGCTACTTTATTTTCTATAGAACGTAAATTAGCTAAATCTAATGAATTGCATGAAGAAATGATTGCGTTATTGAAGGAAAAGGAAAAGAAAGAATAACCTAAATTATTTATCCAAAAGCCTGCGAGGCAATGGCAAATAGTTGATCCGTTCTTGTTGGTATCTTATTTGAATGTAACATCATCATTGGTGGCTCATTAATCAACTCAAAACCGGCTGCTACTAGCAATTCCTGCAGCTCGTTTTGTTGTGATAAAATATCTATCCTTACGCCATTTCCTTCTCTTTTCTTAAGCTGACTGATGATTTGAAATGCTGAGTGGGTATCTGGTGCAATGATTGGGCCAAGAATCGTATAAACTGGACCAAAAATTGAAAGACCGTACCCGGTTATCTTTCCTTCCTTACTTTTAAGGATTAAGCAATCTTTACTTTGTCTAATTCTCTCCGAGAGGAACTGTGTTCGATTAGCACCAAAGGCTTTCTCATCTAGGGCAACCACTTCTTGAAAATCCTTTTGCTGAAATGGCACCACTTGTGGCGAGGATATAAGCTTATGATTGTTTAAAAAATGAGTTGGCGCAATCAATTTCTTTACTGCCCCTGCCATGTGGAAACCGATTTTTTCATACACCGGCCGCCCATTGGCAGTTGCGATTAATTGAATGATTGTTTGCTCATCTACTTGGCCAATACATTCCTTCATTAAGGCCCTTGCTAACCCCTTTCCTCGGTACTCCTCATGAACAATCACCATACCAATCGAAGCAGCCTTCTCCCCGTATGGAATAATTGCTGCAGACGACACTACCTCATTAGCTTCATTTTTATGTCCAAAAACCTTACTTGAATTTAAAATAGTCGTTACTTCAGCTTGATCATAATCCCAGCCAACAGATTGTGATAGTCGAATGATGCCATCAATGTCTTGGTGGGTCAACATTTGTAGTTTCATATTATCTTGTCATCCATTCATTTTTTAATAAGGAAAAAATACAAGCATCATGTGACTCTCCATTCTGATAGAGATATTGTCTCAGTATGCCTTCTTGCTGAAATCTGAAACGATTAAGCAATTCAATCGAAGCTTTATTTTGAGGAAAAGTAATTGCACCAACACGATTTAATTGTAATGTTTCAAATGTGTATTGTAATACCTTTTCTAGAGTCTCACTTGCTATCCCTTTTCTCCAAAAATCTGGATGGAGCTCATAACCGATTTCTGCTCTAGACTGACCTCTATTCAATAAGTTAAGGCCAACTGTACCAATTAGTTTCTCAGAATCTTTCAGTACGATTGCCCATCTGATTCCCCGCTGCTTCTGAAAAGTCTCCTTCATGAGTTTAATCATATTTACTGCTTGGTTATAATCCGTCAAAGTATCCATACCATAATATCTCGTCATTTTTTCATTCGATAAAACCGCATAATATTCCCAAGCATATACTTCTTTTACTTCTAATAATTTTAAACGACTTGTTTCTAATTCAGGAAAACCTTCCATTACCATACCACCTTTCATTAAAGGTTAGACCTAACATAGAACCGAAAAGTAAACCGCATGTGTTGAAACTTGAGCCTTTGGCGTTAATAACGACCCATCCTATATTAATCCGTTTGCGATAAATTTCGTTTCATTAAACACATCAGAATTTTCTAGATATTCAAGCGGTAAACCGACTATATAATTTTTCCGCTTCAGCCCACCTGCCGATGCCAATAAATGAGGAGAACTTGAAATGCTCCCAATTTTATAGTCATGTTTAAAAAGCTTGTTTTAATCAATTGTAGTAACCGCTTTTCTTCTAAAACAATAGATATATCCAGAACACACACTAATCCAGCTTCACCTCGAACCGGTTCCTCGCTCACTCCCACAGTGATAATCTGTTTATTTCCTTGCATTAACACAGATTGCACCACACTTAATTCGTATTCACTGAACTGCGGATATCATACAACCGCTGTTTTTTTCATTCTTACCTCCAGTTGATATCGAATAATAATATAATAGTACACTATGAAAATTGATTGTGGCTCCGATTTCTAAAAATCTTTTATCGCTGCTAATTATCTAATTGATCTATTTCATCCATTTAAGGCTTTCATTGAGTGTTTAGGAGACAGTCACACTTCTTTAGTTCGAAACCAAGTTGAGAAAAGGAACTGACCGCTTCGCAAATGAAGTTTGTGAGTCTCTCAAGGTGAGAAAAGAGAATGAGCGCTTCGCAAATGAGGTTTGCGGGTCTCTCAAGATGAGAAAAGGACTGACCGCTTCACAAATGAGGTTTTCGAGTCTCTCAAGGTGAGAAAAGAAACTGAGCGCTTCGCAAATGAGGTTTGCGGGTCTCTCAAGATGAGAAAAGAGAATGAGCGCTTCGCAAATGAAGTCTGTGAGGCGCTCAAGGTGAGAAAAGAGAATGAGCGCTTCGCAAATGAGGTTTGTGAGTCTCTCAGTAGGAGAAAAGAAAATGAGCGCTTCGCAAATGAGGTTTGCGAGTCTCTCAAGGTGAGAAAAGAGAATGAGCGCCTCGCAAATGAAGTTTGTGAGTCTCTCAGTAAGAGAAAAGGAACTGAGCGCCTCGCAAATGAAGTTTGTGAGTCACTTAAGATGAGAAAAGAGAATGAGCGCTTCGCAAATGAAGTTTGCGAGTCTCTCAGTAAGAGAAAAGGAACTGAGCGCCTCGCAAATGAAGTTTGTGAGTCACTTAAGATGAGAAAAGAGAATGAGCGCTTCGCAAATGAGGTTTGTGACTCACTTAAGAACAAAGGAAGCAACAAGAACAAAAACAACAGCTAATAATAAACCGAATTTCACCCAGCCCCTCTTCGTTAATTTCTTTTGCTCGTTTTTATCTTTTCTAATTAAAAATGCGATTGAGAGGAAGGCAATCATAAAGACGAGAAACGGGAAAAAGACATTCATCGTTTCACCACTTTCATTGATTAATAGATTTTTGCAAAAATAACAAAGCTTAGAAAAACGGTGATAATCATTAGGGCACCTAGCAAGTTTAACAATTGTATGGCTGTTATACTGATGACACTGAATTGCAATAATCCGCTAAAAACAAAATAGTATAGCAAAAGAGCGATAAAAGAAGCTGATAACCCCTTTGTCCGGATTAAACGCATTCGTTCATCCTTTTGCTTCCATTCTGGATATAAATAACCTAAACAATAGCACATAATTGCGATCGCAAGGGGCATCAAGAAAGTCATGGTCAGTTCTGTCGCTAAAATCGATACAGTCAGTAAAAATAGCGAAATGATGAGATGAAAAGATCCAATAACAATAAATATTCTTCTTGAACCTTCCATTTTACTCCTCTCCTTTCAATGGCTTTTCATATATAAAAATATCTTCTATCTTTGCTTGAAATAAATGAGCAATTTCAAAGGCGAGTGGTAAGGAGGGGTTATATTTTCCTTTTTCAATTGAAATAATTGTTTGCCTTGAAACGCCTAAAGTGGAAGCTAAACGATCTTGGGAATAACCAAACTCTTTTCTATAGTGCATTAAACGATTCTCCATATGTACCACTCCTAATTATAGCCATTTTATAGTAAAGCTAACTTAACGTCAAGGTAACTTTACATTTTCTTATTTTAAAAAAACGACTTTCCTTAAGAAAAGTCGCTTGTGATAGTTGAGTTATGTAGCAGAATCGGTCTGTTTATCTTCTTGATATTCAAGTATATCACCAGGCTGGCAATCTAATGCTTTACAAATTGCTTCTAACGTGGAGAACCTTACTGCTTTTGCTTTACTATTTTTTAGAATGGACAAATTCGCCATCGTGATGCCTACTCGTTCTGATAATTCTGTTACACTCATTTTTCTTTTTGCTAACATTACATCGATATTGACGATAATGGCCACATTCTCACCTCAGATGGTCAAATCATTTTCTGACTTTATTTTTAATACATTATATAAAAGTTCTTGAAGGACTGCGGAAAAAATCGAAAGAATCGTTGTTACAAATATAATAGCAAATCCCATCAAAGCCACTCCTGGATGAAGGGCATCTTGCGTAAATAAAAATATCATACCAATTAGATAGATTACACTAATACTAGCACAGGAATATTTAATCGCTCTTAGTGCAGCTACGGAATGCTCAGAAAAACTTTCATTAACACTAATATATCTTAACAGCTTAGATCCTTGATACAAAGTAAAATAGAACGGGATTGCAGTTAGGTACATTCCAAATAATACGGGATATTTTAAATAAGCATATGCTGGATTCAGCTCTGCTGTTTCTTTTGCTAAAAAAGGCAAGCCGATGCAGATCCCTAACACAATCAAGCCAAGAATCACAATCACCACTTTTAAAAAAAGCACTTTCCCTTGTCTCATAAACACACCTCACTAATTCTAATTATGCCTATCTTACCTCATTATTTATTGAAAAACAATAAATTTTTATTCCTTACCGTCCTATGTTTTTGGAATATGAAATAGCTAAACATGAATATCCCATAGCCAATTATGCCACCAAGAATAGGGAGTAAGACTTGTGAAAGTTGTTTTACTTCAGGTTCAACTACTGCCCCTTTATTTGAATAAATACAAAAGGAGCTCCCTAATGTTTAGGAAGCTCACTAAATTAATCTATTAAAAGTGTATGAAGCTTGGATAGTAGTTGTTGTTCAATTCCTACTGTATACTCTTTTGATAAGTCTACGTGTAAACTCTCGGCTAATACAATTGAATTAGTATATGCTTGTTTTATACTTTTCTCATTAAGATTAGCAGTAATCGCCCTAAATTTTTCATATGAACGTTTACTCAAGTCTTTTTCAAGATTTTTAGTGGCATTTAGCCAACGTTCTACAGTATCTTCTTGTATTCTCATGAGTTGTAAAATTTGTTTTTGAACACCATTGAGAATTTCTAGTGATCGAGCATATTCCCCTCTTTTTAGCACATTAATACCGAATATCCAATAATTAACAAAACTATTAAAAGCAAAATTTATATTTTCATCTGTTTTTCTTATTGGATCGTCTTCATTAAGGTATTCTAAAAGAGGAAACAGTTTATTGGTGCTATCATAAATAAACATTTTCTCTGGATTTGGAAATACCCCTGTAGGTTTAAAGTCTTTAATGACACCCATCTTTTGTTCAGGTAGAAAGTGAAATTCTCCACGCACAAGGTTACTAAATATGGCTACTTGCGTACCGTATTCATTGAAGAATATTAATTCGACTGGAAATAATTCTTTAATCCAAGTATTTGAATCAAAATTAGCGTTCATGTGATTTTTAATGAAGATATAAAACTCAACATCAGAATATTGATCACCTTCACCTTTGGTAAAAGAGCCGTACATCAGTGCAGAAGCTATATGATTGTCTAACTCACATTTATTTTTAACACGCTCAATTAATTTTTTTTGAAATAACATATAAACCCCTCTATCTATTGTTTATTTTTCAATTTAAGATAGAGTGTTCTTTCACAACTGGAAAACATGCACAACACATAAGTAATGCTCCTTCAATCCTTTAAATCAATTTAATAATAGCATTTATACATTAAAACATCACTACCTGCCTCGTAAGTGTATAGATACATGCGTTTTGACACCAGAACCCCAATTAGCACTTACGTTAATCATTCATTTTTTTAAAGCGCGGCTTAATGAAATATAAACCAATAAAAAAGAATGCAAGCCCAAGCATCAAGCCCCAAAAATGCTTATCTAAGAATGCAAATAGGCCTACACTGAATGCTCCAAGCAAAAACATAATTTTCATCATTCTTATCACCCTAACTGTTTAGTGAATCAACTACAATCTTGGAAACAGTTAAGAACTGTTGTAGCTCCGAGAATACCAGCAGTGTTTATACATGCATAGCAAGCTGTTCCTGCTGTAGCCGGAACACCAACTGTACAAGCAACTCCACAACACCAACAATTGCTATAAATACAAACACTTTAGACGCTACACAAGACTGAGTACAATCCCATCTTTCGCCTAAACTTGCTTTAGCTATCATTTGATCGTCAAATTTATCTTATCCAACTGTACTTAAACCCTAGCTTACACATTGTTCGTTAAATGAGCTTAATACTTCTTCTGTAGAAGCATGTTCATAAACATGGACTTCTTCACTAATGTCTTTTTTTATACTATTGAGCAATAGCCCAAACTTTGGATGCAACCATATGGTTTTCATCCATATTTCCGCTTCATTCGAAAAACACTTTTATATTCCCTGTCTACTGCAAATCTATATTCAATGAGTCAACATCTTCTACGACATCTTCATTGTTCATCTTAACAGATTTGAAGGAAACTGAATATTCAACTTCATCATCATATTTTACTCCTTAACAGTTCCTTTGTATGATATCGCATCTTAAAAAGATTCCGTCTTCAATTCACCTGACTGTTCTGTTTTGCTCATCTCAACTTTATTTTCATCAACATACATAGTCTTAGACATTACACTGTTTACAGATCTAACAATTTCTTTTCATAGCTTTCAATTTCACTTGGTTTTGCTTGGGCTTCAGGTATCCCCTATGACTCCAAAATCAATCTCACTGTCTAAAACAACAAAAAAACATGAACACTCCTTTTTATACAAGAGTTGTTCATGTTTGATTTTATCATTCTATTATACATGTATCCCATTTTTATCCTGAAAGATTACTTTTCTCACAGACATTGGAAGGAATCTCTTTTTATATATGTCGGCTATGAAATTCAAGATGACTGTAGGGATTTTCTTCGGGAACCATTTGTTGGCGTAATATCGGTAGTACGCATTCTGTAAGTCTGTCCATTGTTTATCGATGTTTTTCGAATTAAAACGAGCAATATCAATCAGTTTTATATTACCGTTTCGATCAATCATAATGTTGCGCAAATGGATATCTGACGGCTTCAGGCCTGCTTCTATAGCTGAACGTAAGGCTAATTGGACAGACTCTATATGTTCAGTTTTTATATGAATACCTTTCTCTAAGCATTGGAAGAGCGTAAAGCCTTCTATATAGTCGATGACAATATAAGAATCACCATAATCATAAAGATGTGGATAATAGGGATTACCTTGAATTCGTTGATAATTTGCCGCTTCCACCTTTGCGATATCTTCCATTTGTGGGAAGTATACTTTTATAGCAATCGCTTGCTTCGTAATTTTGAAAACAAAAGCGCTTCTTCCAACACCAATCAGTTCTAGCTGGTCACTATATGATCTTAAAGAGGGGCGTCCCTCTACCATTTCAATTACTACACTGCTCGCTAGCTGATTAAATTCCATTCTAATCACCTCATTTGAAGGAACAACATAACTTTATGATGTTCGCTTTAGAGTAGTTTAGTATAGAAAGGCCATCACCTACAAATTTTAAGGTCCCTTCAAGTAAAAATGTATACATATAGAGAAGAAAATTACTTTCCTGTAATAATTGATACAAAAAATTTACAACTTATACTTCTGAATGACCTTTAGGATATGACCTCACAACTCCATAATGAAAGCTACCAAACGAGTGGTAGCTTCCAAAAAAATCATCGGGACAAACGCTCAATTGTCTTTGCAAGAAGAATGGTTCTTTCTGTTAATGTGTCAATTTCAATATACTCCTCTTTACTATGAGCATTCCCACCAACTGGACCTAGACCATCAACTGTAGGCACACCCGTTGCTGAAGTGAAAGAGGCATCGCCACCCCCACCCGTTGCAGTATTATGGACATGAAGACCAATTTCTTCGCCTACTTCTTGAATAATGTGTAATAGCTTTTCTGTTTGCTCGTTGTATTCCATTGGTGGTCTGCTAATTGCCCCTTCTAATTGAATTTCCGTTCCTCTCACTTCTGTATTGGCACATATTCTTTTAATCTTCTTTTCTAATTCTTGTGCTTGTTCTTTCTCAGTGATGCGAATATCAATATGAGCGACGGCATTATCAGAAATGGTATTAACAGAAGAACCACCAGAAATGATGCCTACGTTAACACTAATGCCCTGTTCATGATTTGTTAAATTATGCAGCTGGATGATTTTATAAGCTAGTTCTTCAATCGCACTCCTTCCCTTTTCTGGCTCAATACCTGAATGGGCGGCTTTGCCTTTAATAATTAGCTTATATCTTCCCCCGCCTCTTCTTGCTGTCACAAGTGAACCATCTTTTCTTGCCGGCTCCATAATAAGTGCATATTCTTTTCCCATCGATTGTTCCTCTATTAATTCACGCGATGATGGTGAACCAATTTCCTCATCACCATTTAAGATAATTTGCACGTTCTCACAGGCATTTGACCCACAGTGTACTAATGCTTTCATAGCATATAAAAGCTCAACTAAACTCGACTTCATATCAACGACACCAGGTCCATAAGCTCTGCTTCCTTTCATTTGAAACGGGCGCTTCTTCACCGTACCTTCAGGAAAAACCGTATCCATATGGGCTACCAGTATAATTTTGGGGTGCAGACTATGCTCATGTCGAATAACAAGGTGGTTGCCGTATTTTGCTTCTGTTTTCACCTCTACAACAAATCCAATTTCTTCGTATTTTTTCTGTAGAATTCTCCCGATTTCATCTATCCCTTTCTTTACATATGAACCACTATCAATATTGACAAGTTTTTCAATTAATTGCAGCATTTCTGTTTTTCGCTGTTGTATATATCCCTCCACCTTTTATACATCTCCTTTATCTATTTTTCCAACACACCAACACCCTCTTTTAATGGAAAATGGCAGGCAACATAGTGCTCTTCCTCATGGGCAATAAATGTTGGTTCCTCTTTCTTACATTTTTCTTGTGCATGTGGACATCGTGGATGAAAACGACAGCCAGAAGGAATATTGGTTGGGCTTGGAATATCACCCTCCAAAATAACACCTTCTTTTTTATTCCTTAACATCGGGTCAGGAAGGGGAACTGCTGATAAAAGTCCCTCTGTATACGGATGAAGGGGTTTTGAAAAGAGTTTTTCTTTTGTCGTTAGTTCAACAATTTTCCCAAGATACATGACCGCAATTTTATCACTAATATATTTAACTGCTGGTAGGCCATGTGCAATAAAGATAAAGGTTAATCGTAACTCTTTCTGTAATTTAGACATTAAATTAAGGATTTGTGATTGAATGGAAACGTCTAATGCAGATACAGGCTCATCACAAATAATGAGCTTAGGTTTTAATGCAATGGCCCGAGCAATGCCGATTCTTTGTCTCTGACCACCACTAAATTCATGGGGGTAGCGGTGAATATATGAACGATCAAGACCTACCTGATCCATCAACGACAAAACTTCTTCCTTCAATCTTTCACTACTTAAATTAAGATGGGTCAATAACGGTTCTGCAATAATATCAAATACTTTCATCCGAGGGTTTAACGAGGAAAAAGGGTCCTGGAAAATCATCTGCATTTCCGCCCGTTTCTTTCTTAGCTCTTGTTTGGATAGAGTGGAAAGGTCTACTCCTTGAAATATTATTTCTCCTTCTGTTTTTTCTAACAGCTGCATAATTAAATTACCTGTTGTCGATTTCCCACAACCAGACTCCCCAACAATCCCTAATGTTTCCCCATCGTTCACATCGAAGGATATGTGGTCAACTGCTTTTAAGTATTGTTTCTCCTTCTTCCACCACCCTTCAGTCACATCAAAATATTTCTTTAAACCCCTTACACTTAAAATAACTGTCATGTCTTTGTCACCCCTCCTCTTCATATAACCAGCACTTCACTTGATGACGGTTATGGATGTTGGTAAGTACGGGCTCATTGTTCATACATTTTTCCATTACATATGGGCAACGTGTATGAAAGCGACATCCACTTGGCATAGCATTCGGATTGGGTACAGTTCCTTCGATGACTTGCAGTTTTTCTGTTTGTTCGTGGATTTTAGGCGTACTAGCTAATAAACTCTTCGTATAAGGATGAGCAGCTTCTTTAAACAGTGTAAACACATCCGTATATTCAACAACTTGACCAGCATACATGACAATCACCTGATCAGCCATCTCAGCTACCACGCCTAAATCATGTGTAATAAATAGAATAGAAGTTTGCTTGTCTTTTATCAGCTCTTTCATTAATTGGAGTATTTGCGCTTGGATAGTTACATCGAGTGCGGTTGTCGGTTCATCTGCAATTAATAGTTTCGGGTTACATGATAAGGCAATCGCAATCATTACACGTTGACGCATGCCTCCACTTAATAGATGAGGATAAGAATGATATATCTTCTCCGCACGAGCTATGCCTACTTTTTTTAAAATCTCGATACTTCTCTTTTTCGCCTCTTTTTTATCTACTTTTTGATGGATTTTAATTGCTTCAGAAATTTGATTACCTACTGTAAATAAAGGATTAAGAGAGGTGAGTGGTTCTTGAAATATCATCGCCATCTCATTTCCGCGCAATTTCCTTCGATCTTTTTTTGATAGTTTTGTTACATCATTACCTTCAAATATGATGGTGCCACTTTCAATTTTTCCAGCAGCATCTAGCAACCCCATAATAGATAAAGATGTTACACTTTTACCACTGCCTGACTCTCCTACAACAGCGACAGTCTCGCCTTTCTTTATCGTAAATGACACTCCGTCAACAGAAGGAATCACACCATCTTCCGTATAGAAATAAGTCTTCAAGTCACGCACTTCTAACAAGCTCTCTCGGTCCAACGCAATTCCCTCCTCCTACACTTTCTTTTCTCTCGGGTCTAACACATCTCTTAGCCAATCACCTAAGAAAATCATGCCTAGGACGGTGATTGTTATCGCTAAACCAGGAAATGCCGCCAACCACCAACTGGTTGCTACATAATCTCTACCATCACTTAAAATGCCCCCCCAAGAAATGGTCGGTGGTTGAATTCCTAAACCTAGAAAACTTAAAGAAGCTTCTAATATAATCGTGGTTGCCACGCTTAATGTAGAAATGACAATGAACGGGGATATTACATTTGGCAATAAATGTTTTAGGATAATCTTATGATCCCTCACTCCCATAGACCTTGCAGCCCTGACAAACTCTCTTTCTTTTAAAGACAGTACCTCTCCTCGTATTAAACGAGCGTACTGCACCCAATTCGTTACACCTAATACAACAATCAACGTAAACGCACTTGGGCCAAAAACAGTCAAAATTACAAGCGCAAAGAGGATGGTTGGTATCGCTAAAAAGGAATCAACTATTCTCATTAAAATATTATCTAGGAAACCACCATAAAAACCTGAAACTAGACCGATATAAATACCAATAATACCTGCCAAGATGACAGAGGCAACCCCAACAACTAAAGAAATTTGTGAGCCATAAATTATTCTGCTTAAAATATCTCTACCAAGATTGTCTGTTCCTAAAATATAGTCAGTAACCCCACCTTCTACCCAAGCCGGGGGTTTCAACATCATTGCCGCATTAATCTGGTTCGGATCGTGGGGTGCTAATAACTTCGCAAATATCGCTATAAAAATAATGAGTAATACGATTAGTAAGCCAATAGTACCCGTCTTACTTTTTAATAATAATCTGAGCCACCGCTTGAGGTGACCCTGCTTACTTTTCACTAAGACATCTAACAATTGGTTTTCCTTTGATTCCAAAACAACCACTCCTCCTTAGCGAAATGTAATGCGGGGATCCAATAATTTATAAAGAATATCTGCTAGTAGGTTCATAGCAATAACAATAAATGCAATAATAAACACACTAGCCTGTACGATTGCCATATCCCTTGTATTCACTGCTTGAATGAGTAGTTGTCCTAACCCTGGCCATGAAAATACGCTCTCGGTTATTAATGTGCCTCCAACAACGGTTGAGGTTTGTAGCGCGGTAATCGTAACAACTGGAATAAGGGCATTACGAAAAGCATGTTTATGGATAACAAAAAACTCTTTTAACCCTTTACTTCTTGCCGTACGAACATAGTCTTGGTTCATAATTTCTAACATACTTGAGCGAATAAACCGGGTCATCTCAGCAGCAATCCCTGTGCCAAGTGTAATTGCCGGTAAGATCAGATGACTCCATGTACCCCGCCCTGAAACCGGGAACCATCCTAACATGACGGAGAAAATCAAAATGAGCATAATCCCTAACCAAAAATTCGGCATCGCCTTCCAGATTACCGCTCCCCCTGTCGCTACGACGTCGATAGCAGAATTCTTCTTCGTCGCCGACCAAATACCAAGAGGGATAGCTATCATTATGGCCACAATCATAGCTGCTACAGCTAATTCAATTGTCGCCGGTAAGCGCTCCAACACAATAGGTAAGGCACTCGTGTTATAACGAAATGATTCACCAAAATCAAGTTGGGCAAGTCCGACCATATAGTTGAAATATTGAATATAAAAAGGCTCATTTAGCCCTAGTGATTCGCGAAGTTGTAATATATCCTCTTGACTCGCATCTTCAGGTAACATTAATGCAACAGGATCGCCTGCCACATAAACAAGGCAAAACACGATAAAAGAAATGATAAACAGCACCGGTATAATTTGAAGTAATCGTCTCATAATATATTTGCCCACTATTGTCCCCCTATAGCGAAAAGTAATAGAGATGGGGAAATGGATGGAACCATCCATTCACCCACGAATATCAGCTTTATTTATTCACTTGCTTTCCTTTTAATAGTTGGTGCATAAATCATTTCATCTGGGGTAGGAACAAAATCAATCGCATCATTTACACCGATATTGATTTTTTCCTCATGAAGCATAATATGTGGCACTTCTTCAGCGGCAATCGCTTCAATTTCTTGTATTTGCTTGGCTCGTTCTTCCTCATTCATATTGACGGCAGAGGTTGCGAGCAATTCTTCTATTCGATCATTCTTATAATCTGTATGCCCTTCAAAACGTTCAGCACGATACCAATCGACCGAGTAAGCACCGTCAAACATGGAATTACCTAGACCGATTAAATAAGCATCCTTATTCTCGTTAGCCGTACGCATTTCTACAAAATTACTCCATTCCATGAACTCGATATTTACTTTCACATTAATTTCCGCAAGCATACCCGCTATCATTTCTGCCACTTCTGCATCTTGTAAATAGCGCCCTTTCGGTGAATGCAAAGTCATCTCAAAGCCATCTGGATAACCTGCCTCAGCTAGTAATGCTTTTGCTTTTTCAATATCATAATTGTAAGTATCATAAAGGTCAGGATGATGCCCGAAATTACCTGGACCTACTCTTGTTCTTGTTGGAATACCTCCACCTTGCAAGACATTATCGGTAATCGCTTTGTTATTAATAGCAAAGTCTAGAGCCTGACGTACACGGACATCAGCAGTTGGAAGCCCTTCTGTCGCCCGCAAAATTAGCATTACGACTCGGTTTGACCTTTCTTGTACAATAGATGTCCCCTCATTACTATTCACTCGTTCCCAATCAGACGGAGGAATATTAACAGCCATATCAACCCCACCTGTTAAAAGCTCTGACACTCTTGTTGAGTTTTCTGGAATAACTCGGAAAACAAGCTCATCCCATTCTTCTACTTTTCCTGCGAAATAATTCTCATATGGTGTGAAAACGATGCGATTATCACGTTTCCATTCTTTGAATTGAAATGGTCCTGTACCAACAGGATTAGATAGAAAATGCTCCCAACCATTCTCTTCAATATAGTTCTTAGGCAAGATACCTGAACCAAGTCTGG
Organism: Cytobacillus sp. FSL R5-0569; assembly: GCF_038007265.1. Lineage (NCBI taxonomy): Bacteria > Bacillati > Bacillota > Bacilli > Caryophanales > Bacillaceae > Cytobacillus > Cytobacillus sp. FSL R5-0569. The sequence continues at coordinate 782,576 of NZ_JBBOWW010000001.1, read as the reverse complement.
ATAAACGGTGGAATAAGGAAGGCTCTGGTGATTGTGTCACAATATTGAAAGTGAGCTCATCAATCACTTGAATTTCTTTTATCTGCTTATAATTGGGGTACTCCTGCAAAGTGTCATCTTTTGCTACTCTTTCTAACGTAAATTTCACATCCTCCGCTGTGAGAGGATCACCGTTATGAAAAGTAACACCTTCCTTTAGTTTTACCTGATAGGTCAAGTCATCGATTTTCTCATAGCCGGTGGTAAGCTCTGGATGAATATTGCCATCCTTATCTTTTTTAAACAAATAATTAAACATATTCACATGAATCGCTTCCGTCGACGTATTATTATGGTCATGAATATCAAATGTCACCATATCCGTTCCAACTGCAACGGTTAATACTCGATCATTTCCTTTCTCAATGACTGCTCCACCAGTCTCAGAACCGCCTCCCGAACAACCAGCTAGAGCGATGGCAACAACGACTAACAGGACAATCTTCCTCCAAACACTTCGCTTCAAATTGTTTCCCCCTATACGCTTATTTTTATAGGCAAGCCCTTTTCATCAGTTTATAAACGTGTAAGCAAAACTATGATAAAAATCGTTAAGGTTATGTTCTCAAACAGATTTTAATACGAACAAAAGAAATTCTGCAGAAGGGGAATATTATGAAATGTAAGGGAAACTAAGAGTAAAAAAAGGTTGGTTATTGCAATGTTACGAGAAGAACTTAAAGAGGTGATAATTATCTTTTCTTAGTCATATGGGATGTCCATTCATTGTAGACAATACGGGGATTGCATATATTTTAATGAAATTAGAAATTTATGTTAAATTATAAAAATGCATGGCGTGTTCGTAAATCCTAAATTTGAACACTTCTCTTCTGATTTATGGCTTGATATATTCGCAAAGATATATGTAAGCGTGTTAATGATTAGAAAACTAACAAAAAAGCCAGGATCAATAGAATTGATCCTAACTTCATTTACTTCTAACATCTCACATATTTCCGCTTAAAACCTAAACGACCTTTATCTAAGTCTTTTTGAATATTTTCATACGCATGAAGGACGCCATTCTTCTTTCTCTCTCTTTTGATTTCGATGGCTCCGATTTCCTCTGCCACTTCAGCTGCTTTTTCACTTAGAGGAATATAGGAGATCGCAACGGTATATAAGAAGTTATTCATTGATACCTTTGTTCTTAAAGGTGCGTCATAAATGTTCTCCTTCACCTGATCTAGCCTATCCGATAATTTGCTCTTGTCAAATTCGTCGTCTTTCCGATTACCTAATAACCAACAATAACAACTCCAACCAGCAGACATTCTCAGCTCATCCCCGCTGGCAATCCATTCATCGGCAACTTCCTGGGCAATCGGTGATTCAGCTAAAGTAACCGCTACAACATAGTCTGATAGCATATAAAAATACGCATCGTCTATCCAACGATTAAAATCTTCCTTTGTCATTGCTTTTGGGTCGGCAATAATGCCCGCAAAGTACATCGCATCATAATTTCCTGTTGCATATAACTCCTCAGCTAATGATTGATCAATCTTTATTTTTTTCACAAACGGTTTCATCGCTCCAGTTGCGACACCAAAAAGTGGCTCATGTGCACCGTTTGAGAGATAAATTTTTTTCGTTCGCTCTTTTCCTAATGCTTCTAATTCATTCATTACCTCTTTGAAATCCATCAACTAAAACACTCCTATTCTAGGATACTGTTAAAACGATTTTCCCAGTATTCTCTCTATTCTCTATCATCTCATGTGCTTTTTTCACTTCATACAAGGAGTATTCTGCCCCTACTTTCACTTGGACATCCCCGTTTACCAATAACTTAAATACTTCATCGGCAACGGGCTTGATTGTATCTGGCCTTTTCTTTCTTGTCGTACCAAAACTAAAGCCAAGGACTGAACGACAACTGCTATGGAGAGCAGTTGTTGGGATCCTACCCGTTTGATTACTCGTATTGCCAAAATGCACAATCTTTCCATATAGAGCTAAACATGCAAAGCTTTCCTCAAATACAGAGCCAGAAACAGAATCTAAGATAAGATTAACCCCATCTCCATCGGTGTATTCATTTACTTTTGAAGAAAAATCCTCATACGTGATGGCCAAATCAGCTCCTGCTGCCAACACAGTGGAAAACTTCTCTTCCCTACTAACAGTGCCAATTACAGTTTTCGCACCAAATACCTTTGCCATTTGGATGGCTGTAGAGCCTACACCACCAGCTGCTGCATGAATGAGTACAGTCTCTCCTAATTGCATCCGTGCGATGTCCTTCAATAATTGGTAGGATAAAAAGGAAACAATAGGGCTTGCTGCTGCAGTAGTAAAATCAATCTCGTTTGGGATGGCAAATGTAAGTGCTTCGTTTGCCACAGTATATTGCGCATAAGATCCTTTTTCAGGAAAAGCTACTACTCTTTGCCCCAATTTAAATTTTTTGACTTCAGAACCTACCTCGGCAATCGTTCCTGCCGCTTCAAGGCCAAGAATCGTGGGACCTTCTATTTTCTTCTTCAACCCTTGGCGATTTTTAATATCAGCGTAGTTCACACTTGTTTTATCCACTTTTATGAGCACTTCATGAGCAGAAGGCCGTGGTATGTCTATATCCATTACTTGTAATACGTCTGAGGAACCATACGACTCTATCACTACGGCTTTCATTTTACATTCACCCTATCTATTGTTTTAATTCAATTTCTGATCCTCTCTTCTTATACCATTGATAAAACGCTAAACGGAAGGATTCGGGTACACCATACATGTGAGTGTGTCGCACAGGTTGCGCTCGATTGATAGTCGTAATCTTAGCAATGCCTAGTATTTTCTCGAGGGGTCCCCTATTCATTTCAATTTCAATCACTTTATCACGTCTAGTTAGAAATAACGTCGTCGCTAAGCTCCCAGTCTTTAATTGAATAAAACGCTCATTCAACACATAGCGGCTATTATAGTAATCTAGGAACCTTAGTAAAACAACTAAAATAAGTACAAGCAATGAAAACAACCACCATGGAATATTCATATTTAACACATTTGGTTGGAAATAATATAATAATGCCGTTGCAATGATCCAGAGCCAACTAGGTTTCAACAACCTGGCAAAAAGAGCATTTTTCGGAAGCTTGTGCATCTCTTCTTCTACTTCATAGTCTGGTAATATTTCATATATTAGACGAAAGGCATCCTTCTGCGGTAAAAAAGGGAACAAAGAGCTTGTCTCCATTGAGGAATCCCCGCCTCCTCCTCCTGTCTGACCAGCACTCGTTAGTTTCACTTCTGCAATACGTAAAATTCTTTTCATTAACGTTTGCGTTATTTCGACAGCTTGGACCTTTTCCTTTGAAATAGAAAAGCTGACTTCATCTAGTACGCCTCTAGAGATATAAATCCTATCAACATCTGAATAAATTCGATAATTACCATATTTTATATATGTTTTTATCATGCCAAATATGGTTGAAGTCACAATAAGAAAAATAACAACAAGTGCCGTTAACCACCAGGCACTTAATATAAAGTGAATGGCACCTTCCGCTTCTTTCTCGACATTAATAAAATCATTGATCATAAAAAACAGTGAGCCTAAAGCAGGAATTAAAAGCAAAAAGCTTAATGACGTCATTGAAGCTTTTATAATATCCTTCTTGCTGGCAGCAAAATGCAGTTTTCTATCTTCTATATATTCTTCTACCTTTTCCTCTTCACCTTCGGACACTTTGATATTACGTGTACTTTTTTCTATCCAGTCTTCCAAATGGTCCGCTTCTTCTTTAGAAAGCACCTCGAATTTTATTGTCCCACCTTCACCAGACATACCTGTCTCAAACTTCAAGGAGGTCTTTCCTATTAACTTATGTAGAAAAGTCGTATGTCTATTTACATTTTGAACCTTACTAAAAGGAATGGTTCGTTTATGTTTTGTGAAAAAGCCTTCACGTAAGTAAAAAGCGACCTCATCTATCTTATAAGTTGTAGTCAGCCATTTAAAGATAACAAAAATAATAGAAAGAATAAGTAGTATGGCGGCAATAATTCTACCGTAACCAATCCAATCGGCCTCTCGATTAAAAATAAATAAGTAAAGAAAAGCAAAAAAGAAAAACTTCAAAACACCCCATATATGAAAAGCAATGGTTAAGCGAGAATATCGTCTGTAATCCATTATTCATCTACTTCCTTTATTTTTGCATAATAAGCAATCGTATTTCTCAGTTGCATCGCTATTTCCTTTGATAGCATAGGGATTGTATGGGTTGAACTCATCGTTTCGACAGAAAGACCGTATAATTGATACCTTCTCTGAACTGGTCCTTGATTCGTTGCCACAGATTGAATCTTTGTCATTGGTACTAATTCATATTTTTCTATAAACACTCCTTGCTTAATCTGCAAGAATTCCTCATCTACTTCATAACGGAAGTTTTTATATAATAGGTAGGGTTGAATCGTTAACGAATAAATCATAGATAAAACAGTAAGACCAAGGACAATCCATAGAACCCATCCTACCCAATCCCACCAATCAAATCGAGCGTCAACGTAAAAAAGTATAGCAAGAATTGGCAACCATATCGCATTCCCAATTAGTTCACTAATTAGCATCGCTTTTATACTATTCTTAGATAATCTCTGTTTTGGTATTGGTAAATCTATATCCATCTTTATTCTCCTTCTGACTGATTTTACTAATATACGGTTAGAAGCGGGGTTAGTTTCATCTGTTATCATTTTGCAAGATATAATCAGAGTAACAAGACTTAAAACGAAAAGAAATATAAAGTTTTTTTACTAGTACAAAACTCTATAAACCTTATACATTTTTGTAAACATGACAAAGCTATTATCTTTTGTTCAACAAACTTGCCTCCTTGGTACTGAATGTCATTTCTATTATGTATTGAGTGAGTAGCGTTTGAATCTACTTATCTGCTCTATGAATTCCTGCTCTTTTTGTCTATTTTTATATAAAATTAATATATATCATCGTATTAACAAATTGAAACATGCTATGCTCAAAAGAGAAGGAGGAGAGTAAAATGATTCTTTATCAAAATTGAAGAAGTTAATTGAATGTGCCTCATTAAATGAATTCATGAAATACACATTCAGGAGGAATTAAAATTGGATAAACAAACGAAATGGAATAGTCTAACAAAAAAGCAACAGGAAGTGCAATTTTCCGGGAGTATTTGTGTACAGAAGCATGATCGTACAATATTTACAGAGAACTTTGGTTACGCAATCCATTCTGAAAAAATCAAAAATCATTCACATACTCGCTTTTCAATTGCATCTGGTAGTAAGATCTTTACATCTGTTGCAATTTGTAAGTTGGTAGAAGAAGGTAGTATCACATTTGACACGAAAATCATCGATTGTTTAGATATTGAATTTCCATATTTTGATAAAGAAATTACCATTCATCATTTACTAACTCATACATCTGGCATTCCGGATTATTTTGACGAAGATGAAATGGATGATTATGAAGACCTTTGGAAAGATAGGCCAATGTATCAGATTCGTTCTGTAAAAGACTTTTTGCCAATGTTTCAATATAAAAAAATGAAAACCAAAGTGGATAGCCCTTTTAAATACAATAATACTGGCTATATTATTTTAGGCCTTATTATTGAACATATCAGTGGCATGAATTTTGTTGACTATATCAATAAAAATATTTTTGAAATAGCTGGCATGACTGACTCAGGATATTTTTCAATGGATGAACTACCCGAAAGCGTTTCATTGGGATATTTGGAAAAACCAGATGGAACGTTGAGATCGAATATTTTTTCTCTACCTGTAAAAGGTGGACCTGATGGCGGTGCCTATGTTACTGCAATTGATATGGGGATATTCTGGGAATCGTTAATGAATGGCAAACTCTTAACAAAAGATATGACTCGAAACTTATTGATTCCTCAAGTAAACGTGTCAGAAGATATCTTTTACGGTTACGGTGGTTATATGGAAGCAAATGAACTGGGTATCGTGAAATATATTCAGATGGGATATGATCCAGGAGTAAATTATCGTTCAGTACATTATCCAAAACAAGCTCTTACCATAGTTGTCTGCTCAAATAAATCAGAAGGGGCTTTTGAAATTCTTAAAGAAATAGAAAATCTAATATTTACTCAGTAAATGTGAATAAGAGCTATTTTTTCACTATTAGCTCTTATCTTTCTTTTTTTTATTTTTTTCAAATACAAGATAAATTCCCTCTCCTATGCTCACTAGTTTTCACAATCCTCCTCCCTATAGACCTATACGAAGTAACATGTAAAAGGGTCATCCTCTATATGAACTGGCTTTAGCGTACAATCAAGCTGTTACTTTTTTTTATCATAAAAAAAGTAGCCAGAAAAAGGGCTACTCTCAGTTTATTCATCTTCTCTCATATTCAACTTGATAGATATATTCTATATATTGATTAAACTGCTCATCATAAACATATTTAAATGACCATTTCATCATATTTGTAACTAATTTATATATCCAGTTTGATGGAATCAATGTAAAATTCGCTATAAACTTTGTTCCTTCTGGGAGGATTTCGAGAATGTATTCTGTCCTACTTATTCCTTCTTTCGTCTTCGTCTCTACTACAGCATAAAAAGGTGGATCATACTTAGAATAAACAGCTTGTAACTCATACACCTTTTTTCCAATTTTCTGCCTTGTAGTGAACATCGATCCTTCTTTTAAATCACTTTCAGCTCCATCATAATGATTTTCAATGATTTGTGTATTCCATTTTAATACATGTTGATCTTTATTAAGACATTCAAAAACTAAATCTATATCTGCCTCAATCTCTGATTCGAATCTATAACATTGTATTTCTTTCATTTGTCTTTCTCCTAAACATTTTAATTAACATTCAAATATAATTATAACCTATTGAGGGAAAAATTGTTAACTAAATCATTCATTTTTACTATTCAACTGATCCTGATTCATAAACTCTTTGCAAGAATAGAGACTATTTATCTATGACATTACGAATCCCTCGGAAGCTCGTTACGAAATATACTTCTCCACACGTAATCTTGATGAAAACTTAGGGACTGGCGATAATGACCTAGAAGGATGATTATTTATACCTGCAAACAGTTATCCAACCAATCAACCTACGCTCCTAATAAGTTACGAGGTTTCGGAACTGGCGCCTTCTTTGCTTTAGAAGGGAAACAACCATACCGAGGGTGAGTTCATTCTTACTGTGTAGCCAGGAGAAACACTATTTGAAACCATTATGGACAACCTTTAATGAGAACAATGATTTGAGGAATACACATCTTATTTTTGATTATGCTCAAGAGAGGACGGTGGACTGTGAAAAATGGAGAGTATTGGCTTTGCAATTTGTTTGATCTGATAGATGCAATTCGAGATACTTTATTTCGTTTTGGTGGGCCTGACTCGATTCAGGTCGAATTTAAGCAGATTTCTTATTTTTGGGGTGAGTCTGTCTCGATTCACATTTCGAGGCAGACCTCTTTGTTTTTTTGGCTTATTGACTGCAAGGATTTCACCGTTAGCCTAGATAGAGCCCTCAATTCCTCCTTTAAGACATACTTATATCGCTTGAATCACCTTTTTCACACTTCGGATAATGCCTGCGTAACCTGTGCACCGACATATATTTCCTGAGAGTGCTTCTAATATTTCTTCATCTGTTGGTTTCTTGTTTTTCTCTAATAATGCTTTCACAGCCATAATCATCCCCGGTGTGCAATAGCCACATTGAAATCCACCTTCTTCTAGAAATGCCTTTTGAATTTCATGCAGGCCATTTTCACTTAAGCTTTCAACCGTATGAATACTCTTTCCGTTCAGTTGATAAGCTCTCATGAGACAAGAGTTGACGAGTTCACCGTCTACTTCTACAGAGCAGGCACCGCATCGACCAATTTCGCAAGAGATTTTGGCGCCTGTTAATGAGAGGTCTTCACGTAATATATCAACTAATCTTTTTGTTGCTTCAACTTGTAGTTTCTGCTGTTCATCATTAACAGTGAAAGAAATATTGACTTTTTGCAAATTCACCTTTACCTTTTCTATCAAAAAACCCTCTCCCTCGCATGTAATATTTCTTCTCGACTGACAGGTAATTTCGTCACCCAATGCCCCGTCGCATCATAGATGGCTCTTACGATTGCAGGAGCTAATGCTACTGTTCCGATCTCCCCAACGCCTCTTGGGCCATATATATCTCCTTCCCATAAGTCCTCGATTGCTCTCACATTCATTTTTGGTGGAATGTCTTGGATCGTGGGCAGAATATAGGTGTCAAAGTTTTCTGCAGTATAGCGACTTTCCTTCATGGCTGCTTCTTCTAACAATGTGTAGCCTAGCGCCATAATCGTACCGCCCTCGATTTGCCCAATATAACCAGTAGGATTCACAACAGGTCCGGCAGAAACAGCTTGATCGATATCTGTAACCTTGATCGCTCCTGTTATAAGGTCGACTTCTACTTTCACTGCCACCGCTGCAAATGAGTACAAGAAATGACCACCCGGAATACTATTTGGCGTGGTTGGAAAGTCGAATTTTGTGTCTATACTAATGGGTTCATTCTCAAGAAAAAGCTGTTCAAAAGTAAGTATCCTTTGGCCATTTAGCCAAATACCCTTCCCTCCAACATATAATTGTTCTTTTTGATAACCTGATATTTTGGCTGCTGTATCTAATAGTTTTTCTATAAAGGGCCCCTTTAGCCTTTGTAAACTGTGCCAAATCATGCTCGTGCCTCTTGATGCTGTGGAAGAACCTGAATGTGGCACCTTGTCTGTATCCCCTATTACAATGTGTAAATCCTCTGAAGAACACCCGATAGCCTCTGTTGTTACATTTTCAATAACCGCTAACAAACCTTGACCTACCTCTTCAAATCCAAAGGCTATCTCTATTTTCCCTTCATGGTTCAGACTAATTTTTCCACCAGAAGGATCCAATCTACCAAAACCTAACCCTCCTCCATGCATGGTTAGCGCTAACCCTACTCCCGTTTTCTTCCATGGATTGTCGCTCTCACTTTTATCTATCGCTAATAGCGGTGACTGCGCGATCTCATCTAAAACAAGCGCATCTCCATTAGTCGGTGCAATAATTTGTCCAACTGGACCAGGATCTGTTCCTTGTCGCAAGTTTTTCTTTCTTAATACAAGTGGTGACATATGTAAGCCATCTGCCAACCGATCAATTTGCCCTTCTAGAGCAAATGTAATCTGATTACCACCGAACCCTCTGAATTCACCTGCCACACCATTATTTGTAAAAACAGAGTAGCCTTTTGTTTTTACATTTGGTATGGCATAAGGGCCAATAGCGTGTTCCACTGCAAAATCTAATACAGCTGGACCAAGTGTGGCATATGCTCCTGTATCTGCAATAATTCTTACTTCGTGAGCAACAATCTCCCCCGTTTTCTTAGCTCCTGTTTTCATCGTAATTTTCATTGGGTGCTTTTTAATACCAGAGATCATTGATTCTCTACGTGATTGATGAATTTTCACCGGTCTTCCTGTTTTCAATGCTAATATGGCTCCGTAAGGCTGAATATTTAACTCATCTTTACCGCCAAATGACCCTCCCATCGGACTTGAAATTACACGAATACGCTCTTCTGGTAAATTTAATATTCTCGCTAATTGTAGTCTATCCTTGTAGCCATGCTGCGTGCCCGCATATACAGACAGCCTGCCATCTTTTTCTGGGACAAAAACCCCACCTTCAGTTTCCATATAAGCATGCATTTGCCGGGGCAGTAGATAGGTTTCTTCTATAATAACCTCACATAATTGGAAGCCTTCATCAACATCACCATTTTCATAAGATGCTTCATGAAGGATATTGCCACCAGAATGTAATGGGATACTATCAGGGTTCATTGCGTCATCGGGGTCATCAATAATCGGTAATGGTTCATAGATTACTTCTATTCGTTTAAGTGCTTTTGCAGCAATTTCAGGAGTGATTGCCGCTACTGCTGCCACCGCATCACCTACATAGCGAACAACTTGATCACAAAAGACAGGCTGATCTTGCGTAATCAGACCAAATCCATTTAATCCAGGTACATCCTTACTTGTTATTACGGCTAGGACGCCAGATAATTGTTCTGCCTTTTCAATATTTATTTGCTGAATTTTCGCATGAGGGTACTCACTACGCAGCACTTTTCCATAAAGCATATTTGGAACTTGCAAGTCTGTTAAATAATTTAATCCACCTGTTACTTTTCCCATTCCATCCGGCCTTGGACGGGAAGACGCTAAATTACTTGTATAATCCGCCATATTCTCCACTCCATTTTTCTAATTCTGAGATTAAGAGATTACTCGCTACTTTCAAACGATAATTACTCGAATAAAAAGCATCTTCAACTGGCTGATACTCTGTCATTACCGTTTGATACACCTTTTTTAAAATATTTGAATCCACAATTGGTGCATGTTTTAAAATAGATTCTACATTTCTTAACCTCATAGGTTGTGTCTCCCCGCCACCCGCTGCTATTCGAACATTACATAGCTGATTCTCTTTTATTGTTAACTTGCCAGCCAATGTAACAACAGATGTTGAGAATGCCTCCCTGCGACCGATTTTTTTAGTAAATAAATAGCTTTCTCTATTATCAAATGGAATAATAACCTCTAATATAATAGAATCTTCAGTCATTTTTGACCAATCCTGCAAATCTATTCGCTGTTTTTCATCTTTATTTAAATATAGTATTTCTGCATCGAGGGCTAGTAAAAGGGGGATTGTATCACCCACCTGATTGGCAATATTGCCTCCTATCGTACCTAAGTTTCGAACAGCAGGCGCAGCGATTTTCTCAATCGTTTGTGATAATTGGGGTAGTTTTTTAATAATCAGAGGATGATTCTTGCATTCCGCTAGCTTAACAAAAGAACCGATGTGAATCTGACTTTCCGTGTCCATGTAGATTTGTTTATATTCCGAAATGCCACCTAGATGAAGCATTTTTGAAGGAACGGTGGCCCCTTTTTCCCATTTGGTTTGTAAGAATGTGCCTCCAGCGATAAATGTGATCGCCTCATCATATGATTTCCACATTGTCCATGCTTCCTCAATGGTAGTAGGCGAAGCAACGGTTGTTTCTAATATCCTCATGATAACTACTCTCCTTTTACATTTCCTAGCTCCCTTTATTTGTTATAAACAAGTGTCCTACAATTGGCTTGTTTTCCATTTTCCGTAACCACCTTTTGTTTAACCGCAATTAATTGTGCCATAACGCTAATCGCAATTTCCTCAGGTCCCTCTGCGCCAATCGATAAACCAACAGGCGTGTAGACATTCGATGGTACAGATTCCCCTTCTAATAACCTCATCGTCCGTCTATTAGAACCAATGATACCTATATATTTAAATGGTCGATTGAGCACATATTGTAAAATTTCTTTATCTCGTTCAAAATGATGGGTCATAATCACAATATGGTCTTGGGGATGAAGCGCTTTTGGTAACACTTCATGTGGAAAACCTATTAATAAACGATCTGCTTGAGGAAATCTTTCTTTACTACATAAAGCTTCGCGCCAGTCAGCTACTGTTACATGGAAGCCTGTTTTATGAGCAAAATCACAAAGAGGGACGCCATCTTCCCCTGCACCAAGGATAAAAAGACGAGGCTTTGGATGAAACCGCTGAAAATAACAATAAATAGATAGCTCTTTTGAGTAGTGGATACCACTCTTCATCTCTTTTAATTCCATATTGGCATCTATGTTTAATGCTTTGGTCCAATAGTTATTATCATCAACGATAACTGTGTAACCTATAACCTCATAATCCTCGGAAAGCTTCTTTACTGTTAAAATAGATCGTCCTTGTAAAAGCTGTTCATTAACCTTTTCTAGATGAGCTTGATAACTTGCATCAATCTTCTCTAACAGGACACGAATTTCACCATTACATCCCGAACCTTGTCCCCACCCAAGATCATCTTCACTTTTTAAATTGTATAAAAAAGATTTTGATTGACCATCGATTAGCGTTTCTGCCCTATACTTAATATCTTCTTCCAAGCATCCTCCACTAAGGACACCAATAGTTGAACCAGATTGCTTGATTAACATGGTTGTGCCTTCTTTTCGATAAGCAGACCCATTCACTTGAATCACTGTCGCTAACACATCACCTTCTGTAGGCGATGCCTTGAATATTTGATGAATATTATCCATCTTCACACACCTCTTTCACTCAGCTGCTAAAGGTTTAAAATGTATTATCTTCCATTTTCTCCTTTTCCGCTACTAGTGTGTTAGATTTTCTGACAATAGAAATGAATTTCTTACAGCGATGTAGTTAACTACTAGTCCCCATTTTCGTTTGCTCTGGCTTTAGCCAATGACCTCTATTTCTCATGTTTACTAATTGTCCGTCTTCAAAAACTACTACTCCGTTGTTCATCGTAAGTTTGACTGCACATGGGAAAGTTCTCTCCATATACAAACTGTGCTTATGCTTAGCGAAGAAATTCTTTTCTGCAACAGTGAAGGATTCTTCAAGTGAGATCCATGTTAAATCAGCATCTTTGCCCACTTCGATATGCCCTTTTGTATTTAAATTGAATCTGTCAGCTGGATTACCTGCTATGAGTGCCGCCACTTTATAAAAAGGAATGTCATAGGTTATTGCAAGTTCAATTAATGCTAAAAGGGTAAATTGCCCGCCACTAATTCCACCCCAAGCGGAGAATAAATGATGGACGGTTGGATCTTTCAATAGATAAGGTGATGGTGAGTGATCGGAGGAGACCATATCAATTGCGCCTTCTATTAATAAACGAATCAATTTCTCTTGCTCCTCCACTTTTCGTAATGGCGGGGCGCATTTGGCTACCGCTCCTTTGTCTTGCAAATCATTATGATTAAACAATAAGTAATGAGCACATGTTTCAACTGTAATGTCTAGTCCCATTGCCTTGGCAGCTGTAATTTTTAAAATAGCCTCCTCAGAGCTAATATGGACAAAATGAAGAGGACAGCCCGTTATTCTTGCATATGCGATGGCACGTTCCACCGCTTCCACTTCTGCGGCGATCGGTCTAGATGCTAAATAATCATCCGCAGTTAATTGACCATTCGTCACTTTCTCCTTCGTTAAGAAATCTGTCATTGCGGCACTTTCCGCATGGAGTGCAAGTATTTTTTTCAATGAAGCAATCTCTTTCATGCCAGCAATTAATGTTAAATCATCAACACGTTCGAATTCTTCATTTCCACTTTCAGATAAAAACGCTTTAAAACCTATTGCCCCATTATCTGCTAATCCCTTCAGCTCCAGGATATTTCCTGGAACAAGGCCACCCCATAAAGCAAAATCCACAACTGACTTACTTTCTCCCATCTCCGCTTTATTTAACAATGCCTGCGAATCAGTAGTAGAAGGAATCCCATTTAAGGGCATGTCAAAAAAAGTTGTTCCTCCTCCTGCAGCAATCATCTGAGAACCCGATTCAAAACCTTCCCATTTGTCTCTGCCTGGGTCATTAAAGTGAACATGAATATCTATCATACCTGGAAAAATATAATAACCTGCCGCATTTTTCTCGTCTTTACTTGTGGCTGTAATACCTTCCTCAATGGCGACAATGATACCATTTTTAATGGCTATATCGGTTTTCTTCACTTCATGAGGTAAAACAACATTGCCGTTGCGAATAATGAGATCATATGTAGCCAAAACCAACACCTCCCTGTTTATTTAAAGTATCGTCATAGCTGATTCCTCAGCTGCATATATATCCATTGCTGCCTGAAGCGCTTCGCCGCGATTTACTTGGACTTCGTGACGGATAAGGACTGCTTCTAATCCGCCGAGAACAGCAAGCACATTTTCTTTTCGACAGCTATATCCCATTGTACCAATACGCCAAATCTTCCCTTGTAATGGTCCAAAAGATGAAGCAATTTCTATACTGAACTCCTTAAGCAACATTTTCCGTACGGATTCACCATCAACACCAGCAGGGATTTCTATACATGTCACACATGGAAGCTTATGTTCAGAATCACCATATAGCTTTAACCCCATTGCTTGAATACCTTTCACCAAAGCTTTTTCATGAAGGAGATGGCGGATAAAACGAGGCTTTAACCCCTCTTCTAGCACAAGTCGTAAACCTTCATAGAGCGCATAAACCATCGATGTCGCTTCTGTATGATGATTCAATCTCCTTGGGCTCCAATAATCCATAAGCATGGCGAGATCAAAATAATTACTTGCAATTGCCATTCGACTACGTTGATACTGCTCATCTTCTGTAGTTGCAATACCTGCCTCTACCTTTTTCCGCTCTAATATAAGCTTCTCAATCCGCTCGTTAAATGTAATGGGTGCCATCCCAGCAGGGACGGATAAACATTTTTGCGTTCCCCCTATTAGCCCATCTATAAACCACTCATCTGTCTTTACCTCTACGCCACCAATAGATGCGACTGCATCTACGACGAGAATCGCATCCTGTTCTCTACAAGCCTTTCCGATTTTTTCTAAAGGTTGCATTCTCCCTGTAGATGTTTCACCATGGACAATAGCAACCACTTTAGGTGAGATTTTTTCCATTTCTGCGATAACTACATCTGGGTCAAATACCTCTCCCCAAGGACATTGTATCGAATAGACATCAGCACCGTACCTTTCACAAATCTCCACAAGTAAATGCCCGAAGCGCCCATAAATCGGAACAAACACTTTATCACCAGGTTCAATAATACTTGCTAAGAGCGCTTCGTTTCCTGCTCTTGAAGTACCATCTATCGGAAAGGCCCAACGGTTCTTTGTTTGAAAGACTTGACGAATCATTTCCATGACTTCATTCATCAATTTTGTAAAAGCTGGATCGAACTGACCTAATATAGGTGTACTCATCGCTCTCAACACACGAGGATCTACCTCAACTGGACCTGGTGTCATAATCGTACGACTAGGTGTATTCAAGCTATTAAATCCCATATATATCCACTCCTTCTATTCATAAGCTAATTGATATAAAATATCTGTTAACAGTTTTACTCCTACTTCCAAATCTTCTGAGCTCGTAAACTCTTGCGGGTTATGACTAATGCCGCCCTTGCTTGGGACAAAAATAAGATTAGTAGGAAGTGTACTTGCAAAAACTTGTGCATCATGACCGGCGCCACTAACGATATCTTGGAAAGAAATTTGCTTCTGTTCCGCTAACGTCTTGATTTTACTATGCATCATGGCATCCATTGCGACAGGTTCTACATTCATCCATTGTTTCCAGTCGATGATCAGATCATTAGACTTAGCTACCTCTTCAAAATAAGAAAACACGGACATACAATATTCATCCAATACATGTTGTTTATGGTGGCGAATATCTAAACTAAACTCGACTTCCCCTGCCACAACATTGGGTACATTTGGTTGCGCTTCAATTTTTCCCACCGTAGCTACTAACTGGGAGTCGATACTTTCTGCTTTTTTCGTTAAGAAAGAAATAAGTTTTGAGGCTGTCACAACCGCATCCCTGCGAAGGTTCATTGGTGTTGTGCCTGCATGATTGCTTTCTCCTTTTATCCGTATATTGTAACGTCGCTGTCCAACGATATGTGTCACAATACCAACCGCATTTTGATTTCTCTCTAGTACCATCCCTTGTTCGATATGTACCTCTATAAATCTTGCAATATCACTTCTAATTGGTTGAATATATTTTTCTGTTTCAAAGCCCGCCTCCTTCATCGCATCCATAAAAGGAACACCGTTTGCATCGACTAATCCTCTAGTATGACCCATATCGTACATGCCGGTTATATTTCTTGATCCCCAAAAGGTTAAAGGGAACCGACTCCCTTCTTCTTCACAGAAAGAAACGACTTCAATTGTTTTTTTGGGCTTGCCATAAGAGGCATAGAGCCTCGACACCGCAAGCAGGCTAGCAACAATCCCATAAGCACCGTCATACTTTCCGCCGTCAATAACCGTATCAATATGGGAACCTGTCAATATGACTGCATTATCTTCATCTGTTCCCTGCAGCCGGCCAAATAAATTACCAACACAATCAAAATAAGCATCTAACCCGATTGCCTTCATTTTATTTTTCAAAGCTGATTGCGCTTCACACCAAGCTTTAGAATATAGTAATCTCGTAACGCCTTCATTGGTTGTTTTACCAAATGACGAAAGCCATTCAATCAATTCTGCTATCTTTTCCTTATTTGTATCATGAAATTCTCTTACATGAATGGCCAATCCTTTCACTCCCCTCTTTACTTATGGAATATTTTCTTACATAATTATGTTATATAAAACAATTTTACTTTTTATGCATCGAAACATCATCAGCAAAAATGTACAAATTTTCATACAATTTTGTGCACATTAACTAATCCATATAAAAAAGAAGATGCAAACGAAAGGAGTCAGCCACATGAAGGTTTCTAAATTACTCTCTTCCCCTTCATTAGAAGGGATGAGAGTTGTAGCTGGAGAAAGCGGGATCAAACGTGAGGTACATACGGTTAATATGATGGATGCACCTGATATTATTCCCTTTTTGAATCGCCATGAATTTTTAGTGACAACAGCCTATCATTTAAAAGACCAGCCACATTTACTAAATGAATTAATCCAAGCGATGGCTAATCAAGGATGTGCAGCACTTGGTATAAAAACAAAAAGGTTCTTAGACTCTGTTCCTCCATCTGCATTGAAGCTGGCAAATGAATTAAATTTCCCCATCATCGAACTGCCACTCGCCTTATCACTTGGAGATGTAATCAACCATACTTTAAGACTGATTTTAGATAGCCGCGCGAATGAATTAACTGCTGCTTTAGAAACACATAAACATTTTACGAACATCATTCTTCAAGGAAAAGGTATAGAAACATTGATGAAAGAATTAAGCAAGATAATTGATTGTTCTGTTCATTTAGTCGATCAGCATCTTCATTCTCTCTCTGACCAACAACACCAACTAGAAATATTCGTAATGAGAGAAGATATCGAGAGAGAAATTAAACGGGTTTCATCATCCAGCCCTATCTCTATTTCCTTTTCACTACTTGTATCCAAAAAAACTTATCATCTATTTCCTATAAACATTAGCGAAAAGAAGCAAGGTTTCTTAATTATAGAAGGAGAAATCCCTCAGGAGAATCACCTCAATATCTTAACGATTGAACAAGCGACGAATGTACTCTCCTTCGCCCTTATGAAAGAGCATGCACTAAATACACACGCAAAAAATATACGCAACGATTTTTTTCTCCACTTCTTAGATGGGACCTTCAAGTTACAAGATGAAATTATTAATCGCGCCAAAGAGTTCTCTCTTCAAAATGATTGTGACTATATTTGTGTTGTCGGAAAGGTCGATCAAGCAAATCCACACGATTCTTTCACACAACGCCAACAAAAATCTGATAATATATTTGAATACTTGGAAGAAGTGATACACCAAACCACTGTCAACGTTCATTTCTTTACCAAAAGTGATGAATGTATCTTGCTCTTTGAAGCCCATCAAGGGTTATCACCTTATATGAATATATTAAAAGACATCCAATTACGAATGACAAACCGCTTTAATCAAACCATTTCTTTCGGTGTAAGTAATGTGAGCCATTCCTTTGTCCAAGTGAGAACAGCCTATCACGAAGCAAGTGAATCTCTTTCTCAAGGAGCAATCTCAAAAAGAACCAACTTTATTCAATCATTTCAAACAAGGGATATATTAGAATTACTCCGCCTTATTCCCGAAAAAGAGTTGAGTCATTTTTACACCCATGCATTTAAGGGATTCTTATCGATTAAACCTGATGAAAGAGAATCATTACTACAAACACTTTCTGTCTATCTAGAAACACATTGTCAAATCTCCGAAACAGCAAAAAGGTTATTTGTCCACAGGAATACAGTTGTCTATAGAATAGATAAATGCGAAGAAATTCTCGGTAAAGATTTAAAGGATCCAGAAACAACCTTACAATTACGTACAGCATTACGGATGAAAAAACTATTAGAAGCTTAAAACAGCCCAACCATGCACCTTACACAAATAAGTTAGTCATTTTTAGGCATATTGAACAATGACAATAATCAGAATATTGTTTATTATGTTAAATATAACAACATTCAATGTTATATTTCTTAACATTATAAACAGGAGGGTTCACTTTGGGAGAAAATATTCATCCATCAAAAACATTCTCATTAGGGTTACAGCATGTCCTTGCTATGTACGCTGGTGCCATTTTAGTACCAATCTTAGTTGGCGGCGCTTTAGGTTTCTCCCCTGAACAACAAGCCTTCCTCATTTCTATTGATTTGTTAACTTGCGGGGTTGCTACACTGTTTCAATCTGTCAAAAATAAATACTTTGGAACAGGGCTCCCTATTGTCATGGGTACTTCATTCGTAGCCGTATCTCCCATGATTACAATCGGTAGTAATTACGGGATATCAGCCATATACGGGGCGATTATTATAACAGGATTGTTCATTATTTTCTTTTCAAATATATACGGCAAGCTTGTAAAATTATTCCCTCCAATCGTAACTGGTACCGTCGTCATCATTATTGGCCTCTCACTCATCCCTACAGGAATTAAAAATATGGGAGGAGGCACGAATAATCCTGATTTTGGTTCAGCTGAAAACTTATTGCTCTCCTTTGGTGTTCTCGCACTTATTTTACTAATGAACCGCTTCTTTAAAGGGTTCTTACGTGCTATCTCTGTTTTAATTGGGATATTCATTGGGACATTCACGGCGGCACTAATGGGGAGGGTAGATTTTCAATCCGTTCAAGAAGCTTCTTGGTTACACCTTCCGGCCCCTTTTCATTTCGGATACCCTACATTTGAAATTGTTCCTATTTTAACAATGATCTTAGTAGGCACAGTCATTCTTGTAGAATCCACTGGTGCTTTTCTTGCCCTAGGGAAAATGGATCATAAAGAGTTAAAAGAAAAGGAACTCGCTCGTGGATATCGAGCTGAAGGAATGGCCTTTACTTTAGGTGGGATTTTCAACGCTTTCCCTTATAGTACATTTGCTCAAAATGTCGGACTTGTCCAATTATCTGGAGTAAGGTCAAATAAAGTCACAATTGCTGCTGGTTTTATTTTAATTGTACTAGGCTTAGTTCCTAAAATCTCTACTTTAGCTACACTCATTCCTCCTTCGGTTTTCGGCGGTGCCACTGTAGTCATGTTTGGAATGGTCGTCACCTCTGGTATACGCATGCTTCAAAGAGTCGATTTTACGAACAATAACAATCAACTCATTATTGCTTGCTCGATTTCACTAGGACTAGGGGCATCCGTTGTTCCGGAATTATTCGCCCATTTACCTGAAACCCTTCGAATTATCGTCGGCGATGGAATTATTACCGGCAGCCTAGCAGCCATTATCTTAAACCTTCTTTTAACCAAAAGAAAAACAAAGGAAACACAGCCGTTAAAAGAGACGAGTATGGAACCCCAATTAAAAAGTTCATAGAAAGGAGTTTTCAATCATGTATACAATTCAAGAAATCAATAGAATCAGTGATGCATCATTTATCCAAATATTTGGAGGTGTTTTCGAGCATTCCCCATGGGTCGCAGAAAAAACGCTCATGGCGAAACCATTTTTATCATTTGATCACCTCTATCAAACGATGGTTCACACAGTGGAGGAAACAACAAATCAAAAAAAGCTTGCACTTATTAAAGAACATCCCAACTTAGGCGATCGTGTTCAAATGAGTGAAAATTCCGTTAACGAACAAGAAAACGCTGGTTTAAATCAGCTCACAGAGAAGGAGTATAAACAATTTATTTATATGAATCAATCTTATATGGACAAATTTGGATTCCCATTTATATTAGCTGTTCGCGGGAAAAACAAGGATGAAATTTATCAATCAATGGTAGAGAGAGTCAAAAACGAAATAGAAGAAGAGTTTCATCAAGCACTGGCAGAAATCTATAAAATCGCCTTATTACGACTTGAAGAGGTCATTATTAAAGATTCATTCACAACAAACTAGAAAGGATGAAAAACAATGAGCTTAGAAAGCTTACATGAGAGAGTACAAATGGACCTTTCTTATTTGAACATAAACTATACGGATACATGGGTACCGCAAACTAAACATATTAAGAATCATGTATATGATGTCGTCATTGTCGGAGGCGGGCAAAGCGGTTTAGGTGCTGGATTTGCTCTTTTACGAGAAAAAATCACAAACTTTCTCATTATCGATGAGAATCACGAAGGCTATGAAGGGCCATGGGAGACTTATGCAAGAATGGTTACTTTAAGAACACCGAAACATATCACCTCAATTGATTTAGGCCTTCCTTCCCTCACCTTTCGTGCTTGGTGGGAAGCCCAAACAGGCAAAAATGGCTGGGATCAAGTGGATAAAATACCACGTCAGGATTGGATGAATTACCTCAGGTGGTATAGAAAAGTCCTGCGTTTACCCGTCATAAACGATGTCAAATTACAACTCATAGAACCTCTTGAAGGTGGTTTACACCGACTCCATATCAACCAAACAGAAGAACCTGCCGCTCCCCTTCTTGCGCGCAAAGTTATTTTAGCGACAGGTATTCAAGGTGGAGGAGAATGGCATATACCATCACTTGTCTCTGAAAATCTACCGAAAAATTTCTATGCCCACACTTCCGAAAATATCGATTTTAACTCATTAAAAAATAAAAAAATCGCTATTCTAGGTGGTGGCGCCTCCGCATTCGATAATGCCAATTACGCCCTTAGTTCAGGAGTAGCAGAAGCGCATGTTTTTGTTCGTCGCAAAGAAATGCCTAGAATCAATCCGATACGGCAAATGGAAGCCTCAGGTATGATAGAAAGATATCACTCGTTATCAGATGTGGATAAATATACGGTCATGACTCATTTCTTTCAAAATAATCAACCACCGACGAATGATACATATAATCGCGCTTCTGCTTGGCCAGGTTTTAACCTTCATTTGGATTCACCTTGGCAAGAAGTAAGTCAAGCAAATAATCAGGTGGTAGTCACAACCCCTCATGGGTCCTTTTCATTTGATTATCTCATTATTAGTACAGGACTGTTCACTGATCCTGCCTTAAGACCAGAGCTAAAATTAGTCGAAAAATATATTGCTCGTTGGGAGGATAAATACCACCCTCCAAAGAATAGTGCAAGCCCAGTTCTAGATGCACATCCTTATTTAAGCACAGGTTACTCCTTTACGAGTCGCGATAAGGAAGGAGAAAAATATCTTCATGGACTTTATACATTTAATTATTCTGCTTTAATCAGCTGTGGTATTACTGCCGCTGCTCTTTCTGGTATGAAATTCGGCTTACCGCGACTAGCTAAGGCGATTGCTGATGAACTTTTCCAAGATCATAAAGAGCAAATTTTGCAGGATTACTTTGATTATCAAGTTACTGAATTTACAGGAACGTGGCCAATCAACCCTCAAACCAGACAAAGTAACACAATATCAGCTATTGAAAATTAAAAAGATATTTCTCGAGAGAAACATTCTACTATAATTAAGGAGTTTAAAATGGCAGGACTAACAACACATATATTGGATTTAACCCACGGTACACCGGCTTCCAATGTAATTGTGGAGCTTTTCATCCAAGAAGCAAATCGCAATAGTTGGAAAAAGATAAAAGTAGTAAAGACCAATTCAGACGGTCGCTTAGATGCTCCACTACTTACTAGAGAAGAAATGAAAATAGGAAGCTATGAACTGATCTTCCATGTCGGGGTGTATTTCCGTGAAAAAGAGATCGCCCTCCCCGACCCACCATTCTTAGAGGCAGTCCCTGTTCGTTTCGGAGTGTCAAATATAGATAAGGATTATCACGTCCCCCTTCTCATTTCACCTTGGGGATACCAAGTATATCGTGGAAGCTAGTAATGAAAGTTTCATAGCTACTCCACAATACCTAACTACCTTAGCGTAGTTAGGTTCTTTTTATTTCACAATAACAACCAATTACAATAGATACTTCCTATGAATATCGAATCAATTTCTAATTCATTATAAACTTACACTTCTATATATGTTTAGAGTTTAAACACTCGGGAAAAATAGAGGAAATACCTTACAGAAATGAGTTGATACTATCGATAATCCAATCAATGGCGAACATAGGAATTTCCAACAGAACATAACTAAGCACTCAACATACAATCTCATCTCTGGTATTCTCTTCGGACTTGGTTTGGTTGCATTTATTGATGAGATGGTATTTCACCAACTATTAAGTTGGCATCATTTTTACGATCAATCCACAACAAAGATCGGATTACTTTCTGATGGGTTATTCCATGCGTTTAGCTGGTTCGCTACAGTAGCAAGTCTATTTATGGTAGCTGACTTACGCAGAAGAGAATCTTGGTGGAAAAAAAGATGGATTGGCGGGGCTTTATTAGGTATTGGTTTATTTAATTTATACGATGGTTTAATCCAACATAAAGTGTTCAAATTACATCAAATTCGCTACGGAGTTGATGTGCTACCTTATGATTTGGTATGGAATATCACTGCTGCAGTGATTACGATTATCGGAATCATTATCATCTGTAAAACTAATCAGTCACAAAGTAAGTAAAGCTAAAAAGGGGGACACTATGCCTGATCAACAACACTTTGACATAACCATTCTCTCATATATTTTAGCGACTCCTTTTTTTCTTTTAATCATTCTCTATGGAATCGCTGTCATCAAATCTAATCAATCTTACCGTCAGTGGTCATGGTATCACACAGCATGTTGGATTGGTGGAAATGTACTTTGTATAGTAGCAGTTGCTGGCCCTTTAGCAGAGACTTCACACCAATTTTTCAGTGTCCATATGGTTGCCCATTTACTTTTAGGCATGATTGGCCCACTTTTTATGGTGCTAGCAAAACCAGTAACGCTCCTACTGCGTTCATTACCTGTAAAAACGGCTAGAAAAGTGACTACTACCTTAAAAACGAGACCATTTCACCTTTTATTAAATCCCCTATTTACTACGGTTTTAAATATTGGTGGACTATGGGTATTATATCGAACGGAATTATTCACAATGATGCACCATTCAATGCTGTTGTACATCGTCATTCATGCACATATCTTCCTAGCTGGTTATTTTTTTACAGCATCAATCATCTATATTGATAAATTTCAACAAGGTTATAGTTTTCAATTTCGAGCCATTATACTTATTTTAGCTCTCGCTGGGCATCAGATTTTAGCCAAATCTTTCTATGGTTACCCTCCTTCAAGTGTAGGAAGAACGGAAGCTGAAAAAGGAAGCATGATTATGTATTATGGAGGCGATATTGTTGACCTAGTGATTATTATTATTTTCTGTTATCAATGGTTTAAAGTGACAAAACCTAAAAGGTATCAACCTCATTCTGTATAATCAGAATTTGAATAGCTAGTGGACTCTTTTTGCACTAAAAGTGAAATCCACTAGCCTTCCTATCAATATACTTTCGATTCTTTTTTCATTTCCTCAATAACCGATTGCCCTTCGGTTTGATCTGCATCATTCCATCGCCATTGTTCATGTAATCTCATTCGTCCATCTGGTAGGTATTCAGGCGTTGAAGAACAAGTACCACCTCTTACTTCATCTTTGATATTTACATGATTATAGTTAAACAATAAAGAACCATCCTCCTTTACAATACCGATTAACGTTCCTTTTCTAATTTGTCCGCCATAATAACTAGCAGAAATGATATTTCCTTCTTGGCTATAATCAAAATAAGTTTGATCAGAGACTTCGCCATTATTTGTATTCTCTATTGATACAAATTTCTTTCCGTTATAATTAATCAAGTTGATTCCTCGCTCTCACTTTTTTATTAAAGAGACCCAATAGGCGTCTCCGCCCCCAGGTGCAGAAGCTCTTATCTCCCCGCTAAAGTAGACAATTACCTCATCACCGACTGACAATTGACCTACCTTTTTTTCTGGCATATAAGTTGGTAATGTAAATTCAACCCCTTGATACATGTATGTTTCTCTTAATTCTTGTTTTGATTTGTATTTAATATTTTCAGCATCCGCCACAACCCAAATAGATTGGCCACTTTCTATAATGACACCCTTGTAGGTCGGCGTATAAGTAAAGAAAAGAAATCCTCCAATACTAATAATGAGGAAAAGAGCTAAAGTACAGATGAGATACTCTCGTAAGATTTTCACCCTCTACCTCCTTACAACCTACTTTCACCATAAATTCCCTCTAAACAAGTTCTATTCTCCTGCAAACAAGCCGAGTAGATTTTCTTATTTTTATCAATGCCTCCTAAATTTACTTATTATTAAAAATATTTTAACAGAAAAATGGTAAGATGAAGCAGAATACAATAAAAAAATTAAAGGAGGATAATATGCGTAGATTCTTTAAGTTATCAATTGTCGCTTTTCTCGTTTCCTTTTCTACTCTATCATTCGATTCTTCGCAAACATCTGCTGCTACCTTACCAGTATCACAAGCCATCGACAGGCAAAATAACACTATACAATCGGTGGAAGGCTATATAGTAGGTAAGCCTACCTCAGCCAATACAGTAATTACTGGCAACTATCCAGATGATTACTCCTTAGCTATTGCTGATTCTCGCACAGAAACAAATACTGCTAATATGCTTTATATTCAGATTCCCTCACAATTCCGCACACAGTTCGGCCTTAAGAGCAACCCCGAATTACTTGGTGAGAAGATAACAGTAACCGGCAATCTCACAGCGTACTATTCACATCCTGGATTGAAAAACACAACTGAAATGATCAAACAATCCGAAGAAGAGGAACCTGAAGGACCTGATGAGGAAAATAATGCCCCTGGTTCTTATTATGATTCTGCTACTGGAAAAACAGGCGAAGCATTAAAAACCGCGTTACACAATATCATTGATGACCATACCGAAATTTCGTATAGTGCCGTTTGGGAAGCATTAAAGGCAACGGATGAAGATCCAAATAATACGAATAACGTCATCCTTTTATACACTGGCAGATCACAAAGTAAATCAACGAACGGTGGAAATCCAGATGAATGGAACAGAGAACATGTGTGGGCTAAATCGCATGGTGATTTCGGAACATCTATGGGCCCTGGAACAGACCTACATCATCTACGCCCAACAGATGTATCAGTGAATGGCTCTCGCGGTAACAAAGATTTTGATAATGGCGGCTCTCCACAAGGTGAAGCACCTGATACCTATACGGATAATGATTCTTGGGAACCACGTGATGAAGTAAAAGGGGATGTCGCAAGAATGATTTTCTATATGGATGTCCGTTATGAAGGCGACAGTGGGGAACTGGATTTAGAGGTGAATGACCGCGTAAGCAACGGTTCAGCTCCATATCACGGCAAACTCTCAACCTTAATTGAGTGGCATAACTTAGACCCTGTAGATGACTTAGAACGACAAAGAAATGATATTATCTATAATGACTATCAACAAAATCGTAATCCATTTATCGATCACCCTGAATGGGTTGAAGAAATTTGGAATTAATTAAGGAAAAGAAAAGCAGTCTTCAATTGTGACTCTAAGAGTCTCAATTTGAAGGCTGCTTTTTTATTTTCATTTACGCTTTTGCTTAAATGCGGCCAAGATAATGAGCAAGGCGATGCATGTAAAACCTCCAGCAATAAGAGGGTTGATCTCCACATGATATTGATCGATGATGATTCCACCAACAGTTGAACCAATAGCCATACCAACATGAACCCCTGAATTATTTAAACTTTGTTGAATATCAGATGTTTCTGGCGCAGCAGATACAAGATAGCTCTGGATAGCGGGCTGCAAAGACCAACTTAATAAATTCCATAACAATAGTGCACAAATAAACAAAGCAAGAGAAAACTGCAAATACGGGATAAGGATAATCGTAACAACAAAAGCAGAAAGTACGATGATAATAGATCGTTTCGCACCTAAGCGATCCGTAATCTGCCCACCTAAAAAACTCCCACACACAGCAACGATACCAATAATAAGGTAAATCAAACTAAGCGAATTACCAGTAATACTCATCGTCTCACTAAGAAAGGGTGTTAAATACGCATATAGACTCATATGACCGGCAAAAAAGAGAATCGATGTCAGTTGAACGAGTACAATCTTTCTATTTTTTAATGCTTTCAACTGTTCCTTTAAAGGTAAACCTCTTTTCGCCTCTATTGGACCTAATGCAAAATAAACAACAATCATGATGATTAATGTCAGAATCGAAATAAACAAGAACGGCGCTCTCCAGCTAAATTCATTCCCTAACCACAAACCGAATGGAATCCCAAAAACAAGGGACGCACTGACCCCCATCAGTACAATACCAATCGCTCTCGCTCGATATTTCTCACCACTAATTTGTGAAGCAATCGTGAGACATAATGAAATAAGAAGAGCCGCACACATAGCCGATAATACTCTTCCAACTAACAAAGATACATAACCATCCATAACGACGATCATTAAATTAGATAAGAAGAAAACAAAGAGAACGAATAGAAATAACCGCTTTCTCTCTATCTTCGCTGTTAAAGATAATAGTACAGGACCAGATATGGCAAAGCTTAAAGAAAACAAGGAGATTAACATTCCCACTTCACCAAGCGACACACCTAAATCAGTTGCAATAAGTGGCAAGATGCCCGCAATAATTAACTCAACCAAACCGACAATAAAAGTAATTATGGTTAGTAAATACACTCTTTTATCCATCTGACCTTCCCTCCACGCAAAAAGGCAGCGCTCCCTATAAAAGCGGGAGGCGCTGCATTCAAACATATTCTATGCGAATTCGCTAACATGACGCCCATAGCCATGTCGCCATTATTCATTTATAAACAAAAATAATTTATCATTTTGTACATGGATTGTCAATCACTCACTTTTTCTTCTTACCAAACACTTTTACGCCCATTATCCAAAAAATAATCATTAAAATTGTACTGACAATTAATACAGGAATTGCTCCAAACTGAATAATAAATGGAACGGCTGCAGCTGTAATAAGCCCGCCACCTACCATCGGTTCAAATACAATTTGTTTATAGCCAAAGGCATTGAGTGCTGGCGATTTGTTCTCTGGATCGACTGTTTTCATTAACATAATTCCTGTTGCCGCCACACCTGTAGACTGTCCGAAATCTCCCAATCCTCGTTCAAACCAATACTCAGGTATCATACGAGGACCTAGATATAAGAATAACCCTACATTCAAGACAATTCCAGCAATCGCTAAAATAATGAACGGAATGAAATTCTCACCAATAACCTGTAGACTAAGTGAAGCCATCGCACTAATGATTAGGAAATCAAGAGCTACACCTTGAATACGATTAATTAATTCGCGATCAACCAATTGATAACGATCAAATTTGGATAAGAATAATTGTAACAATATTCCTCCTATCATGGCGAACGGAAATAATGGAACATATTCAAATAAATAAACACCTATAGCTTGCCCATAAGTAACAGCCTCAAGCCATTGAAACGCTTCCAATAATAAAAACCCAATAAAAATAGATAACCCAACAAATCCAATATGAAGCGTTAACGGCTCAATAGACATCGGCGAAGTTGTTTGCAAACCCGCTGATGAACGATTATCGACTTTAATAATACCTGACTGCTCCTCTACAGAAATCTCATCAGGGTGACTCAATGTTTTAGATTTGCCATTACGTGCTCCCCAATTGATTAAAATCATCCCTACGATGATACCTGCAAGAATACCGACTGTCGACAAACCAATTGCCAAATCATAACCTTCTTCAAAACCTAAAGAAGTAAATGTCCCTTGTAAACCCGCGGCTGTTCCATGCCCACCAACAAAGGCAATCTCAATTAAGGCGCCTGCAGCAGGACTAAGTCCAAAAAGAGGTGTAATGATGGTGATAGCAAGTAAAATACCCACTACATATTGGGCAAAAGAGAGTGTATAACCTAAAGCAATATGCGGCCCACCAATCCGCCACATTTTTTGGGGATTAGGTAATTTAAACCCTATAAAAAGACACGCAAAAACAATATTAATTAAAAGACCCGGCAGACTAGCCCAAACTTCGACCATCTCAGATGTAAAAATTCCACCTTCAAGTCCAAATAGCCTTCCTAGTATTTCTGGTCCTAATATAAGTGCAATAAAACCCGCAATTAATGATGTTGGTAAAAACAACCTTTGAAGTAATTTCACTTTAATTCTTACCCATTTACCAAGCACTAAAATAATCGCCAGGATAAGAACTGAAAAAGCTGCAATCGTTAAGTCCATTTATTCATCCCCTTTGTATTTCATTTAATTTCCCCATTTTTCTTCTAAGGAAACCTATAGAGAGTGACCCGTGAATTATACTACATGCCGAATAAACTTGTCACACGAGAGGATAAATAAAAAAATTCCATCTATTCAGAGACAACCGAAGTACTACCGTTTCCAAAAGAAAGCTAAATAAAAGAAGGGCTATTGTGGGCTTTTTCCATACAAACCGTTTGAGGAGAAACAGCAAAGAAGAGTAAGTGATTCGATATCACTCACTCTTCTTTCGGCCGCCATTTACTTGTCGGGTAAAAACGCTGTTGTAAAGATTTCTTCTGCAGCGAACTTCTCATCCACCAATCCTAAATCATATAGCTGGTCAATCAGCGTCCCCCAACGCTCTTCTGACATCGTACCGATTCCATTTTCAGCTGCATCCATTCCGTAAACAAACTCTGCTTGTGATTCTGCTTCAAATTTTAGAGAGGCAAGTTCTATGTCTGGATTATCTTTTTGAATCAACTCATTGATTTCTTCATATGAACCTTCATATAAATTCCATCCCTCTATAAAAGCAGTCGTAAAAGCTTCAACCGTTTCTTTATTGTTTTCCAAGTAATCTTTTGTCACATATAAGACAACATTATAAGGATCATAACCTGCGTCCGAAACTAATTTCGTTTCTACATCAATTCCCTCTAATTCCATAAAGTAAGGTTCTGACGTTAGGAATGCTTGTGTAACAGAATCCTTCTCATCAACAAAGTTCACATGTTGTCCGGAATATGCCAATTCTTCGACACCACTGAGATCATATTGTGTTTTTAAATACTCCCAGTATACAATGCCCGGCTGCACATAAACTTTTCTTCCATTTAACTCAGCAAAGTCAGCAATACCCTTGCCTTTATGAAACATAAATGCTTGCGGACTCCCTTGCATGACGGTAGCTACAGCGACTAATTCAATGCCTTCGTTTCTAGCCATCACAATTTGATCACCATGTGCTAAACCAAAATCAGCCTTTCCAGATGCGACCATATTAATTGAGGATACTTGTGGTCCCCCAGGTTCAATCATTACATTTAAGCCATTTTCTTCAAAAAGACCATTTTCCTGTGCGGCATAAACACCCCCATGCTGTGCTTTGGCAAACCAGTTTAAGACTAATTTAACATCCTTTACCTCTCGCACTCCTTCTTCTACAGCACTATTCGTTTCTTCTCCTCCACAAGCAGCGAGTACAATCAATACTAAAACACTTAAAATTACCCATTGAACAAGTCGATTTGATTTCATATCTCTCCCCCTTTTTATCAAAATATTCAGTTATTTTAACATGCATTTACCTTTCCGATTTTATCGCTGATTCATGCCAAGACCGTAGCAATAAACGGGATACCCAGCTTACTAATAGATAAAATCCGATACCAAAAATAGCACCTGATATGGCACAAGCAAATAGATAAGGTGTTTTTAACTGAACAGCAGCAACAGTTATCGCATAACCTAATCCCCCTTTTCCTCCACCGATTCCAGCAATATACTCTCCTGTAATCGCTCCAACAATTGCTAATGTACAAGAAACTTTCAAACCAGAAACAATGTATGGGAGAGCAGCTGGAATACGAAGCTTCCACATCGTTTGCCATTTAGAAGCATTATATAATGTGAATAAATCACTCATATTTTTATCAACCGAATGCAGTCCCATCAAAGTGTTGGATACGACAGGAAAAAAGCCAATAAAAAAAGCAATCATTACGATGGAGTTAAAACCTGATCCAAACCAAATGACAACAATTGGAGCAATCGCCACAACTGGAATCGTTTGTAATATAACTGCATATGGATAGAGGCTAATTTCTAGTATTCTTGAACTGGCCAATAGCACGGAAACAGCAATACCAATGACAGCACTTAAGAGAAAACCAATTACTGACTCAAAAATAGTTATTCTAATCGCTGGCCATAAGAGATGCCAATCTGTAATGGCAGCAGTGAGGACATCGGTTGGTTTCGGTAATAGAAAAGGTTGAATTTGCAGAATCGTAGGTATGAGTTGCCATAACCCCATAAAGACAAGAAACGCGATTACTGGTCCAACAATTGAGCCTTTTAGATAGTTATTTCTCTTTTTATTTGTTTGCTCTAGAGGACTTGTGATTGTTTTTGATGAAGCAGTTTGAATCGCCATTCATCAAGCCTCCTTTCTACCCATGCTATGCTCTAAACTTTTAGCTGCTTTGTCTACATATGCATTAAATTGGTTGTTTACTCGGTTTCGTGGATACGGTAAATTCACATCAATCATGGTAGCTAACCTTCCCGGACGGGCGGACATAACGGCAATTTTTGATGAAAGATATACAGCTTCATAGACATTGTGTGTAACAAATAAGATGGTTGCTTTCTCTTTTTGCCATATTTGCAAAAGATCCATTTGCAATGTTTGTCTAGTCATTTCATCTAACGCAGCAAACGGTTCATCCATTAACAATAATTTAGGCTTAGCAGCAAGGGCTCGAGCAATGGAAACCCTCATTTTCATGCCCCCAGAAAGTTGGCGAGGATAAGCGTGCAAATAATCCTTTAAGCCAACCATCTCTAACACCTCAACTGCGCACTCTTTTCTTTTCTCTTTATTAATCCCCCGTATCTCAAGGGGAAGAAGAACATTATCAAGCACAGTACGCCATGGAAGTAAGTTAGCTTCTTGAAAGACATAAGCAATGTCATTCGAATGCTTGATTACATCCTTAGGACTTTGGTTAAAAACTTTCACTCGACCATTTGTCGCCTCCCCTAAACCAGCAACCATTCGTAAGGCAGTCGATTTTCCACAACCAGAAGGACCTAGAAAACTAATAAACTCTCCATCTGCTATTGATAAATCAAACTGACTCAAAGCCACTGTTCCTGAGTGATACACTTTATCAACATGTTGGAAAGAGACAACTTCGCCCTTAACTACTTCCATGTCACACCTCTCCTTTTCAATAGGAAACAAATCACATGATATGTCATAAAAACTAACGTGAATTTATACTCTCATTATATATCGTTCCTTTCTTATACACATTAGACAGACAGTACAAACTTAAATATTATTTTTGTCTATCATGACTAAATTAAGTTTTTTATTGTAAGATTATCTAACAAAAGAAGAAACTAATGTTATAGGCGGCCCAAAAGGTTCATCGTTTATTACTCATCCTTTTGGCTCTTGAAGTCTGTTACAGGCGAATGTGGCAATATCTTGAGCTTTAACTTAGCCTGAACTCGCGCCAATATAAAATCTGATAAAAAGAAGTAAAAAGGCTTTAAAATCTCGCTTTTTGATGTCTAACTAACGAAGTACATATTGGAATATGTAAGTAGATTGGTGCTGTATGCAGTTCTTCTGCTCTTTTTTGGTTTTTACGTGTATTTTCGATTTACGTGCAGTTCTTCTGCTTTTACTCCTGGCTTTTGCGCGTATTTTCGATTTGCGCGCAGTTCTTCTGCTTTTACTCTTGGCCTTTGCGCGTATTTTCGATTTGCACGCAGTTCTTCTGCTCTTCCTCTTGGCCTTTGCGCGTATTTTCGATTTGCACGCAGTTCTTCTGCTCTTCCTCTTGGCCTTTGCGCGTATTTTCGATTTGTGCGCAGTTCTTCTCCTTTGACTCCTGGCCTTTGCGTGTATTTTCAATTTACGCGCAGTTCTTCTCCTTTTCCTCCTGGCCTTTGCGTGTATATTCGGTTTGCGCGCAATTCTTCTGCTCTTCCTCTTGGCCTTTGCGCGTATTTTCGATTTGCGCGCAGTTCTTCTGCTTTTCCTCCTGGCTTTTGCGCGTATTTTCGATTTGCGCGCAGTTCTTCTCCTTTGACTCCTGGCCTTTGCGTGTATATTCGGTTTGCGCGCAATTCTTCTGCTCTTCCTCTTGGCCTTTGCGCGTATTTTCGGCTTGCGCGCAGTTCTTCTGCTCTCCCTCCTGGCTTTTGCACGTATTTTCGATTTGCGCGCACTTCTTCTGCTCTCCCTCCTGGCTTTTGCGCGTATTTTCGGCTTGCGCGCAATTCTTCTGCTCTTCCTCTTGGCTTTTGCGCGTATTTTCGATTTGTGCGCAGTTCTTCTGCTCTTCCTCTTGGCTTTTGCGTGTATATTCGATTTGCGCGCACTTCTTCTGCTCTCCCTCCTGGCTTTTGCACGTATTTTCAATTTACGCGCAGTTCTTCTGCTTTTCCTCCTGGCCTTTGCGTGTATTTTCAATTTACGCGCAGTTCTTCTCCTCTTCCTCCTGGCCTTTGCACGTATTTTCGACTTACTCGCAATTCTTCTTCTTTTCCCATCCCTGTTGCGCGTAAATTCAATTTGCACGCAATAATCTATTGTAACTTGAGACTTATGCGCAAATATCATTCACACAGCAAATTTTGAGCAAATTCTCATTTTCACTGCAACTAAAAAGGTCTTTACCATCAATAAAGATGATAAAGACCTTTTTTCAGCGACCTCTTTATTCGCCAGTTCTTGCTCTTATCTACTAATATCCACTGGCAACTCCATCACCGCGAGGATCGGCTCCGCCATATTTTACACCAGTCTGTTGATTAATTTGAATAGCACCTGCATGCCCCATTACATCTGTGAAGTCTTCTAATACTTCTACTTCATGTCCTCTTTTCTCGAGCTCTAAGCAAATGGATGCACTTATTCTTCCTTCTACTTTCAAGCTGTTAGATGTTGCGCCCCATGTTCGGCCATATAACCATCTCGGTGCCTCAATGGCTGATTGAATCGGAAAATTGTAATCTATTATTCTCGTAACAAGAGCCGCTTGTGTTTGTGGTTGCCCTTCCCCTCCCATCGTTCCATAAATTAAATAAGGTTGTTCATTTTTAAATAACATCGCGGGATTTAATGTATGATATGTTCGCTTTCTTGCTTGCAGGCAATTGATATGACTTTCGTCCAAAGAAAAATAACTGCCTCGATTTTGCAGTACGATACCTGTATTTTTCGGAATAAAGCCTGATCCGAACTCATGATAAATACTTTGAATAACCGAAACTGCGTTGCCTTCTTTATCAACAACACCTAGCCAAATCGTATCCCCCTTAGGATCAAGTTGTTTTTCAAATGCCTTTACGCTAGTAAAATCAATTGATTCGGCAAGTTGGATTCCTCTTCTCAGAGACAATATTTCATCTAAAGGGATCGTAGCAAAATCCGGGTCAGTCAAGTATTGATCACGATCAACGAAAGCCCGCTTTGTTGCCTCCGCTAATAAATGATAATAGTCAGCAGAGCCTTCTTCTACGTCTGATAGTGGAAATTGATTCAAAATATTTAAGATGGATAATGATGCAAAGCCCTGAGAATTAGGTGGGACATTGAATACTTGATGATTGCGATAACGTACAGAGATTGGTTCTACCCAATTGGACTGATGATGCCTCAAATCGTCAATGGTTAACACTCCCCCGTGAAGTTGCAGGTCAGTGGTCATCAACTTCGCTAATTCACCTTCATATAAAAGCGAACCACCTTCCGCAGCTAGCCCTTCTAATGTTCTTGCTAAATCAGGCTGTTTCATAATGTCACCGGCCCGATAAGAAAGACCATTTGCTTGTAAAAAAACCTTTTGAAATTCAGTAAAACGTTGGAGATGACGGAACTCATTATCCTTGTCATCTAAATTGAGATTAGTCCAATACACTTGACTAGGAGTGACAGGAAATCCATCTTTGGCATAATGAATAGATGTCTGCAATAACTCAGACCATTCAACCGTGCCATTCATATGATTCTGTGAATATTGATAGGCCTTTTCCCAACCAGCGACTGCACCAGGAACGGTATTGGCAGCCAAAGCCCCTCTTGAAGGAATCTTGCTATAACCTTGTTGTTGATAAAACGGGATTGTTGCCCCTTCGCCCGAACGACCGCTACTATTTAATGCCTTTAATTTTTTTTGCTTCGCATCATACACAAGCCAGAAATTATCGCCACCAATCCCATTCATATGAGGGTAAACAACACCAATGGTGGATAATGCAGCAATTGCCGCTTCCACCGCGTTACCTCCAGCTTGCAATACCTTCAATCCCGCTTGAGAAGCTAAATAATGTGGCGTTGTGATCATTCCATTTGTCGCCATCGTTGTTGGACGGTACGATTGTTTGGAACTACTCATCTTTTCACCTTCCTTTTAGCAAACATCATTTCCCTAACCCATTTAATGAGAGCAATATCTTGGTGGTGATTGGCGATAAAAGAGAGGCCTATTGGCAGGCCGTCTTTATTTTCAAACGGAATAGTGACCTGCGGAAGGCCCGTTATTCCCGCGATACAAGTGAGTTGCATTAACTGGTTTCGATATTGTTCTAACTCTTCACTTGGTAAATTTTTCAACGGGGCAACGCCTGGTGCCGTAGGAATGACTAAGATACCATCCTCTTTAAGTAGCGATGAAAGCTGACCTCTAATTACATTTTGTTTTCCCAGTAGTGCTGGAAGTTCACTTGGATTTAAAGTGGATGTCCATTGAAACCTTTCGGCGATACCAGGTCCGAAAGTTGGGCGCTCCTCGTTAATCCATTCACCATGAGCTTGCCAGATTTCCGTTCCTTGAATGAGTCTAAACAACTCTGACCATTTTGCTAATCCATCAGCGGCAATGTTTATAACTTGTTTAGAGACACCTTTTAAACTGTCTAGCAATATTTCTTTGTTTTCTTCATCAATTAGCTGCCAAGCCTCTTCTGCAAAATAGACATGCGAAAAAGGGTTATCTTTTACTTCCTCATTACTTATCAGCACTTCTCCTACCTTTAATAAGGTATCTAAGTTTTGCGACATCCAGCCGATTGTGTCAAAGCTTTTAGCAAGCGGAATTACACCATTCATATTTACTTCCCCATGCGTCGGACGGAATCCAAAAATTCCACAGTAAGAAGAAGGAATACGGACAGATCCACCTGTATCAGTACCTATTGCAAAATCTACAAGTCCTGATGCAGCTGCAACAGCTGAACCGCTCGATGAACCTCCAGGAATACGGTTAGGCGAACGAGGATTAACCGGTGTACCGTAATGATAATTTTCCCCGTTTAAACTGTACATTAGTTCATCCGTATGTGTTGTACCTTGCAGGCGCGCGCCATTTTTTAACAAGGATTCTATAACTGTTGCATGTTGTTGTCCGGGTTCGTGGGTATGATACCAATGAGGATTTCCTGCAGTATTTTTGTAATTCTCGATTTCAAAAACATCCTTTATAGCAAACGTCAACCCATTAAGCGGACCACTACCTGTTGGTTCCAGTATAAGATTATCTTTCACAAAGGCACTTGCATTTTCTTTCATTCCCTTTCACCCACTCTATGTAATTTGCTATTTTTCTAGTTTTTCTAAGATTGCTTCTTTTGTTTGGCGAATATGAAGCGTTAATACATGGTGTAATGTTGCAATATCCTTTTTAATGAGTGCTTCTAGCAATTGCTCATGTTCTTTTTGAGAGAAAATTAAATAGTCTAGTTTGGTAGAGTATATATTCATATATGGCTCCACCCTTCCCCAGACAATACTCAACATCTCAAGCATCGGTTTCGACTGGGCATACGTATATATCAACGTGTGAAACTGTCTATTTAACTCATTCCATTCCGCCGGTGATGTCAGTTTCCTTTCCATCTCCAATACTATTTCGCTTAACCTAGCTAACGCTACACTATCAATATGTTTATACGACCATTCCAAGGCCATTTTCTCTAATGTTAATCTAATTTCAAATAATTCAATTAATTATTGCGATGAAAGCTGCCTAACAAAAATACTCCTCCGTTCAAAATGGACAAATCCTTCTGATTGTAATTTATTTAATGCTTCTCTAACCGGCATTGTACTGACATTCAATTGGTAGGCTAATTTTCTAATAGAAATTCTTTTACCTGGCGGGAATATACCATTCATGATGTCTTTTCGGAGACGCTTATACACTTCTTGAGATAATGTGGGGACAGTAATTACTTCGCTTTTACGCATTTATGGGATCGTCACCTCCTTTATGTGATATGTGATCACAGTTATAGCTTCTATGATACCTATCACATAGAGAGACGCAATGAATCTGTTAGAAAATATGACAAGGAAAATTTAAAACCCATTCACTATATTGAGACAAAAAAAGAATCTTCTCCTTCAGGTTGTTCTATTTCCTTATACAAATACTCTTTCAGCTTCCCTTCATATTCAACCTGTATAAAGGGGATATTGCGGAGATCATACGGAGTGATTAATGATAGCGGTTTTTCAAATTCGATGCTGTCAGTAGCGTGGATGACTGAAGCTACAAACTGAGAACAGAAGAAAGCTTTTCTCCTTTTCAAAGGTTTATTAAACAGCACACCAAATAGACCAAAGAGATTATAACGATAATCCTCCTTTTCGGATTCGATTGTAGCAATATATTGTTCCATTTTCCTCAGTTCTTCATTATTTACTGTGAAAGAATAAATGA
Organism: Cytobacillus sp. FSL R5-0569; assembly: GCF_038007265.1. Classification (NCBI taxonomy): domain Bacteria; kingdom Bacillati; phylum Bacillota; class Bacilli; order Caryophanales; family Bacillaceae; genus Cytobacillus; species Cytobacillus sp. FSL R5-0569. Next base: position 745,738 of record NZ_JBBOWW010000001.1, on the reverse strand, counting down.
TGCAATCCGCATGTTTCAACAACCCTTTGTTAATATTCTCTACTACAAACCCACCTATAAAAGGATTCCGTGGCTTTTTCCTGCCAAAACTATATACTTTTGCTAATTCATGATCAAAGGCGATAGATGCATGATTATAACTTCTCTTTGTATAGATTTTTATCAATTTCGTAAAGTACGTACCTGTATCTGTTAGTAAAATATAAACCTTTTTGTTACTTAAACCCATAACCGTCTCTCCTCTAGCCAACGAAGGAAATATAAACAAATCCCGATAGCCACCATTTTTTCCGATTGCTTAAGCTAATCATACAAATGGAATCGTGACTGATTAACTAGCTAGAGTCTAAAGTTCCGCTAGGTCTTTGGTCGTAATTCATCAAACGATACCTTTTCAGTTATTGGATGCTTCTTAGGAATGCATGGAGTGAGGGTGCGGTAATGAAGATCAAATAGCATCAGATTTCGCCTATATACCATTTTTTGAACACGTGCGATTTCTCTCTGGATGAACGCGCTAATTCCTTTGGCTCAGCTCACTTTCTTAAACTCCTCACCATTTTAAGTTGTTACTAAATATGAAAACCCGAATCCTTATATATGGACTCGGGTACATCAATATTGTTTTATTTTTTCCGCATTTCCTTCTGAATTTTCCGTAAGGCTTTCTTCGAACCGCGGTTAATATCGTGTTCCAATTTCCTTGTAGCGAAATCAGTGAATAAGGTTTCTAAATCGTAACCTTCTGGATATAGTTCCTGTGCTGGGAGATTTAAGGTAATTCGTTTTACATTTACTTCAACCATTTCTCCTTTATAGTAGACCACAACATTATAGAATTGATCCATTTCTTTGTAGATAATCGCAAAGTCATTATGATCCAATAGTTTTACTCTGTCACCTTTTTTATAATCATATTTTGCTGTAATTGCTTCGACCTTGTGTTTAGGCTGACGTACTTTATCTGGATTCACTTGCTTTAGTTGATAATCTTTATTCTCCATATAAGCTTCTGCTCGCTTTAATACGGATTCTTTCATATTCATTTTGCGAGAAATCCATAATGCGTTGCTATCGCCTGATTTCCCGATAACTAACTGATACAACGGTGATAAAGTTTCCTGATCGAATTGCATCGCTGCGTTCATAAAATCACTATGCAATTCTGAATAACGTTTGATTTCCCCATAATGGGTTGTTGCAATGGTTAGACAGCCCATATGATAGAATTCCTCTAGTATCGCAATTGCAAGTGCTGCTCCTTCATTCGGTTCAGTACCACTGCCAATTTCATCAAATAATAAAAGAGTACGATGATTGGAGGCGTTCATGATTTCCGACAAGTTTTTCATATGAGATGAAAACGTACTTAATGCATTTTCTATACTTTGATTGTCGCCAATATCAACGAAAATATGTTCAAAAATGGCGATCTCCGTTCCCTCTTTTGCCGCAATATGAATTCCTAACATCGTCGCTAAAGTTAATAACCCAATTGTTTTTAATACAATTGTTTTTCCACCGGCATTAGGTCCGGTAATGATTAAACTTCTATAATCTTTACCAATCTCAAACTGAAGGGGTACGGCATCTTTCGGCAACAAGGGATGCTTACCATTCACTATTTTAATGTAGCCATGATCATTGACCTTTGGCTGTATGCCAGTAATATGCTTACTATATTTCGCCTTCGCAAATACCATGTCATACTCGCTAATTAACTCCATATTTACTTTTATTTTTTGTAACTCTTCTACTATCATCCCAGATAGTGTCGCTAATATTCGGTATTCTTCCATCTCTTCTTCTACTTTAAGGCTTGCTAATTCTGCACTCAACTTCGAAACGGTCTGTGGTTCGATAAATACAGTAGAACCTTTCGAAGACACTTCAATAATGGCACCTGGTACTTGACCTTTATAAGAGGCTTTAATTGGAATTGTATATCTGTCATCTTTTTTACTAATAAAGAACTCTTGGATATACTTCTTATTCGTCCCATTGTTTAAAAATTTATTTAAACGCTCGTTAATTTTTTCTTCTGTCGCTTCTTTTTTAAAGCGGATCTTTTTTAACTCTCTACTAGCTGACGAATCAATTCGACTGCCTTTAATCGTAAAATTGATCTCTTCCTCTATTGTCTTCATTTCAGACATCGACTGAGCATAAGAAGCAAGCGTTGGTGCGAAAAACTCTTTGCTTTGCATGAATTGTTTGATTTTGCGACAGCCTCGTAAAAAGTCAGATAAACTAACTAAATCACTCGGTTGCAAAATAATGTCCTTATCAAGTGAATCGATAATGCTTTCAATGTTTGTAATACCTACAAAAGGAATATGACCCTCGGCATCTATGATTGCTCTGGCCTCAGTAGTTTCCTGTAAGCGGTTGTTCACCACTTTTATATTTGTACTCGGTTCTTGTTTGTCGATTAACCTTTTACCTAAACCGCTCACACAATAAGATTGCACAATTTGTTTTAATTCGTTATATTGTAGTTTTTCAAATGTCATATTATTCAATTTCGATGCTCCTCACTCATTTTTTAATTGTGAAGACACCTACTTATTAGATTCCAAAGATTTCAAACAGAAAAAGCCGCAGGGATACCCCGCAGCTTTTACATTTATAAGGCAAGAAGACGTCATGAACCATAGCATAGCTATCCCTGTTCATCACATGCTTTATAAAGTATAGTAGGTATCTTCATAGGTTGAAATCAATCCATAACAAATATCAGGGAATCATTAAGAATTTTTTCCCCTTTTGTTATTACATTCATTTCAAATTTTAATTGCCTATTTAGAACCTACTGCACTCATAAATGCACCTCTCCAAATTCATATGGAATCTAATTACCAGTATCATATCATATCGATAAAAAGAAGTAAACATTCATCTTTTCTCTTATGAATGATTTATTCTGTCAAAATCATCAAGCAACGCACGTGCTTCATCCGTTGACTTTGTATTCATTAATTGATTTCTTAATTCTCCCGCTCCTTTAAAGCTACGAACATAAATTTTGAAAAAACGATGAAGGCCGGTATATGGGCGCAGCTCCAGCCCTGCATATTGATCATGAAGATCGAGATGCAATCTTAATAGATCCAATAATTCTTTACTACTATGCTCTTTCGCTTCCTTTTCAAAAGCAAATGGGTTTTTAAAAATACCTCGGCCAATCATTACACCGTCAATTCCGTATTTTTCTGCTAGCTCTAATCCCACTTGGCGGTCAGGAATATCACCATTAATTGTTAACAGCGTATCAGGAGCTACCTCATCACGGAGCTTTTTAATTTCCGGAATCAATTCCCAGTGTGCATCTACCTTACTCATTTCTTCTCTCGTACGAAGATGAATCGAGAGGTTGGCAATATCTTGTTTTAAAATATGTGTAAGCCAATCACGCCATTCGTCGATTTCACTATAACCGAGCCTTGTTTTAACACTAACAGGCAATCCCCCTGCTTTTGCCGCAGCAATCAGCTCAGCAGCAACATCCGGGCGACAAATCAATCCGCTACCTTTACCGTTTCCAGCAACATTCGGAACAGGACACCCCATATTTAGGTCGATGCCTTTAAATCCTAGTTCCGCCATACCAATACTCATTTCACGAAAATTCTCAGGTCTATCTCCCCATATATGCGCCACCATCGGCTGCTCATCTTCTGTAAAGGTTAAGCGACCACGAACACTTTTTTGTCCATCAGGATGACAATAACTTTCCGAATTTGTGAATTCAGTAAAAAACACATCTGGCCGTGCTGCCTCACTAACGACATGACGAAAAACAACATCCGTCACATCCTCCATCGGTGCAAGCACAAAGAATGGGCGTGGCAACTCACGCCAAAAATTTTCTTTCATCATGTATTCAATCCTCTCACGGTGAGATATCTATTTATAAAATTTACCTTCTTCACTTATAGCATGTTTACACACTGCTTTTCAAACAACAGTTAATTTTGACATTTATAGTTTATCATATCGGGGAATAAGATGGTTTGTATAAGAAGGTCACTTTATGCCCCCTAAACGAATATGAATAAAACAATAATAAGGGAGGGGGCAATATAATGGATAAACGCGTACAATTCGACTTCGAAATAGAATTTACCAATGGGGGAGGCTTACAAGGACAAGATTTTCGCTTGGATATTGACGAAGATACGATCTCAGATGAAGATCTGGCGGACTACATTGTAGAAGTTATGAGATTGTTAATGGTGGGGACACTGAAAATACTAAATAAAAAAATCATTCACGAAAAACATAAACGGATGAAAAGCGAGGAATAGTGTGGCCACTTAACGCTTTTCAGCCTCAAGCCTTAAACCAATATACACAAATAGCCCATACCATTTAGGAAATAATGGATATAAAATATACATAAACTTTCTCTCAGGAGGAATCTCATGTATATATCAAAAAGAATAGGCTTCTTAAGTTGGGGGATGACTTGCCTATACTTTCTTATTGAACCTTTCTTCATTTTTACCTCAACATCGTCTTATAGCTATTTACATCATGCTATGAGTGACCTTGGTGTAACTACCTGCGGTGAATTCACTTATGCATTCGCACCTTATGAAATATGCTCCCCTCATCATGTGGGAATGAATGGACTCTTTTTGTTTAACGGATTAACCTTTTGTATCGGAGTACTATATCTCTCCCAATACTTACGCAAATCATTGATTAATCGAATGGCAACATCGTTTATCCTTTTAATAGGCATTTCTACCTTTATCTCAGGCTTAATCCCTGCTGATGTCAATTTATTAGGGCACTCTATTCTCGTATGGATCGCTATGATAACCATATTTCCAGGCCTACTCATTTTCGCTAAGAAACTGACAGCCATTAGAAAATGGACATATTCTTGCACAGCAAGCTTAATATTCATTACTATTCTGATTTCCCTTGTTCCACTCTTTCCTCTCCCTTCAGGATTACTTCAAAGGCTCTTTTATTTCATATTGTTTATTTGGGGAACAGTATCCACTTATCTTTTAATAAAGCGTTCTAAATCTTTGCCTGCGTCGAACTAAGATGCAGGTTTTTCTTCAAACATCTTCTCTATTTTTTATTGCTTTTATACTTTATTAAATTACGGAATAGTATCACAAACCCAATAATAATCAAGCCAATCACTACTGCGGGTAGGACGTAATAAATAAAGATAATAAACATTTCCGTCTCTTTACTCCATTCCACACCAATACACCGTCCTTTATTTTTACTTCTTCTCCTCTGTTAGATTAAGAGTCGTTTTACATATCATCTATATGATTAGTATGGCGATTAGATTTATTTAGGAGGAAGTTATGCGTATAACCTTTTTTATTAATTATTTCTTTTTTTAGTTACCAATTTTCATAAATTTTATTTACCCTGCTAACACATAAAAAAAAGGAACTGGAATTAATATAACCACTTCCCTTAAAGTTACAGTCTCACCTTCACTTCAGTTCCATCATTCGCTACTACATCTACTAATACCAAGCCCTTATGACTCTTCATTTCTTTCAGAATAGGTTTCAGCCATTTTTTATCCATTTTTGGGATGATAAAATCAACTTCTTTCTTTTGCAGTTGTTGATTGATTCCAGCATATACATGCCGTTGAAACACTTTGGATAAAAGAATAGAGCACCCAATATTCAATGCAGCATGAGGAACTGGAATCGTTAATCGCATACCTTCTGTTCTCACCGTAATTTTCAGCATAGGATGTCACTACTCAATAAAGATTGAAACGGTATCTCCGTCTGCTGACTTCACATCAACAATTTGGCCGTCCAATTCATTTTCTATCGCTTCGATAATTAAGTTAATATCAATATCTTTCACGTATTTCGCAGACTCAGGTATACTCGCTGCAATATTATGCCCTGCTAACAACACCACTTTGACAAGTTTGATTGGTAGATTAACTGTGACATTATCATTTTCAGATGATTTTACACGGATTTTGAGTACTTTTTCCATATACTTACTTGATGATTCGGGCTGCTTACTTTCTTTCTCTTCCTTCTCTTTTAACACCTGGATCAGCTCTGTCCCTTTATCGGCATCTATTTTTCCTTCTTGCACCATCGTTAACACTTTTGTGATTTCCTCTTTCATACCAATACGCCTCCTTATTCTCCTTTTAAGAGCTTAATTGCTTCGTCTGAATTTATTTCACCGTTTTCCAACATCGAGATGACCTTCTTCTCATCCACTTCAGTCTTCTTAGACTGTTTATAACCAAGTGATGAAATGATATCTGAAAGCTTGCTGCGAACTGTCGGATAAGAAACCCCCAATTCCTTTTCAACCTCTTTTATATTACCTCGACAAGTTAAGAACACTTCCACAAAATGCAACTGATCGTTAGACAAAGACGCTAACTTAGATAATTCGAACTCATTTTCAATCGTCGTTTGGCAATGTGCACACTGCAATTTAGTAATTTTCAATGTTTCACTACATACAGGGCAACTCGTAATCACTTTATAAGCCATAACGCACTCCCTTCATTTAATTTTATTTGATTATATATTAATTATATTAATATGTAAATTAATATAATTAATTTTTTAGCTATATTTATTTAATTTATTTTATTTTTGAACAAAATAAAAACAGCAGGATTACTCCCACTGCTTTTTTTATATCATGCTTCCCTATATTTAACAGTCAAACCTTTCAAAAAGTTCCTAGCAAAGTGATCTAAGCACACTTTATAATTTTTATGTCCTTCTTTTCTAAGAAAAGCGCCTATTTCTCCTTTTGAAACGTTGAGTCCCGCTTTTCTAAAGATATCAATCATATCCTCTGTTGTTAATGCCAAGGCAATTTTGACTTTCTTTAAGAGGATATTATTGATATGTCGATGGCTCGTGATCGACGGGTCCGGTGTATTCGCTTGCCCGGGTTTCGGTTCTTGTTTTCCTCTCTTATAAATAATGAGGCCATTTAAGAACGAATTCAACATCGCATCAGTTAATTCAATTCGGTTTTCCGCCTCATCTTCATCAAACTTTTTAAGAATCTTCACCACCTCTGGCACTGAAACCTCTTCCTCACCTAGTTTGAAAATCTCTGCCATTTCACTATTTTTAATATCCAACGCATATCGCAATCGGATTAAAAGATCATTATTATCAACCATAATTATCGCTCCTTCTTTAAAAAAGACCACTTTGTAACGTAGTAGCCTTATTTTATTTTAACACTGTCATTGTTACTCAATCCACATTTGATGCAATTTGCATATTCATTACAAAAAGGATGGAATTTTTATCCCATCCTTTTACAAGTCAAGCTCCCTCTTAATTTTTGCCGTATAGCTCTTTAGCCAAAGAATGTAGATAAAAAAATGAAAAGAACAACATACCAATAGGTACAGCAAAATATACATAACCCATTGGTAATCTTAATGGAGAATGCGATGTGATACCTGTCGAAAATAGATGTTCAATATATGCCACACCGACATAAACAAGAAAAGCACCATAAGACATTCCTATTATATTCGTAATAATCGTAGTTATTTTTTTGGTTTTGGCACCAAAGCGTGATGTGAATAAATCAACCAAGATGTGATTTCCCTCTTTCCCTCCTTGACCAAGTGTTAAAAAAATAGCCCAAATGAGAGTGAAAACTATAACTTCCTCAGATATAGCATACGAAATTGAGAAAACTTGCCTGCTGATTGCCTCAATTAGCATCCATAAGCATGAAACGATAAATAAAAAGACTGCTATAGAAGTAACGACTTTATCTTGAAACTTTTCTATTAACTTCAATTACTTCCCCCTCCTGTTTTGGATGAATATATAAAATTGGGTATCAACGGTGCTTTACTCGCTTTTATATTTATCTGTAAGACTATTAAAGTCTTCCAAAGCCTGTGGAGATCGTTCTTTAAATTTAGAATGGACCTCTTTTGTCTTTTCTTTCCAATCATTAATTTCATTAGTAGGTATATAATGTATTTTTCCCCATTCATTTGTTACTACTTCTATATACTCTTTGTCTAAATTTATCGATTCTTTCCATTGATCAATAGTTATATCATTTAATGTATCTTGTATAAGGGTTTGTAAATTATCGGGTAAATTTTCAAACCAAGCTTTATCTGTTGCTATTGAATAAGTAAAAACCTGCATTCCAGGTACAACCAATCCATAATTAGCAACCGTTCCTACAACGTCTTTCCACCCATCTGGAGAGGTGTTAACACCATCAATTACACCTTGAGAAAGAGAAGTAGCAATTTCCGTTGCAGGTAATGATACACCTGTTGCTCCTAAAGAATCCATCATATCAGTGGCGATATGGCCAGAGACTGTCCGAATTTTCATTTTGGAAAGGTCTTTTATATTTTTAAGCTCCTTGTCACTACTTAAAAAAATTCCCTCAGCTGTCCTCATGACACCTAAGACTTTAATTCCATTTTCTTCTACATAGCTATCTAATAAACGAGTCATTTCTTCCCTATATTCTGGCTGATCAATAATGGTTTGGTCATCTAGGATAAACGGTAAACTGATCACACCATAATCTTCATTCAATGCCTCTAAATGGGCAGAGACCGGCCATACCATATGGACAGACCCAGTCCCCAGGGCTTGTATCGCCTCTCCATCTTTAAAGAGTTGACCTCCAGGATGTATAACAACCTCTAATTGCCCATTACTTTCTGCTTCAACTCTTTGCTTAAATTCTTCCATATATTTATGTTTAGGGAAGCTTTCAGGCAGTTCATGTGTCATGATGACCTTATAAGTTTCTTGATCCGAACTTGCGTTACTTTTTCCACACCCTGATAACGTTAATAAAAGAAGACTTATGATTAAAGTAATAATCAAGCTTGCTTTATAGTTTTTTTTCATTCAAACCACCCCTTGTTTTCATTTTTATAAATTGAATAGTAATAAACTAATTTGAGGAAAGTAAGTAACCAATATAAGTGATACGAACATGACAATGTAGTAGGGACCCACTCCCCTTGCAACTTCCTGAATAGGCATTTTTGTTAAACCACTCATAACGAATAAATTTAGGCCAACAGGTGGTGTAAGTGTAGCGATTTCTATATTCATAGTGATGATTACAGCAAAGTGAATCGGATCGATTCCTAATGCAGTAGCTACCGGGAATAGAATAGGAGTGACGAGAGCGATAACAGTGATTCCATCTAGAAAAAGACCAAGAATAAGAAGTAATAAGTTGACTATAATAAGAAATTGCCAAGGTTCTAACCCTAATGCTGCGATTGTAGAGATGATTCCGTTCGTTAAACCCAGACTCTTGAGCATGAATGCAGTTAATGCGCCACCTATTAGGATGAGATAAATCATTCCAGATTGGAGTAAAGCGCCTCTACTAATAGACCATAAGTCTTTTACCTTAATAGCTTTATAAATTAAAGTCGCTATTATTGCGGCATAAATAACAGCTACCGCTGAGACCTCTGTTGGTGTGAAGAATCCGAGATATATTCCACCTAATATTAAAACAGGTAAAAGTAATACCGGAGAAGAAGATTTAAAAGTTCTCCAAGTATATTGTTTGGCATTTTCCGGCGGTAATTGCGGTAAAGATTCACTAGATGCGGCTATCTCTTTTTTTGTTTCCCAATTATTTTTTTTGCATAGCCACCAAGTAAGCAGAATAAGCATAATAGCTTGCATGATTCCTGGAACAATCCCAGCGGTAAACAGATCGATAATCGGAACGCCAATCATACTACCAATTAGAATAAAACTTAGACTAGGTGGTATAAGCAGTCCAAGCGTACCGCCAGTAGCTACTAATCCTGCGATAAATCTTTTTGGGTAACCCCTTTCACCCATTACAGAAACTAAGTTTTTGCCGATAGCTGCAGCAGAGGCCGCACTTGATCCAGATACCGAAGAGAAGAAAACGCTTACAAACATTGCGGCTATAGCCGTGCCTCCATGAATTTTTTTAAAGATAATATCTGTAAAATCTAAGACCTTTTTTGCTAAATCTCCTTTCATGATAATGTCTCCAGCTAAAATAAAAAAAGGGATAGCAGCAATTGCATAATTATTAGCAGATTGAAATGTTTGCTGTGCGATGATATCAAAGCTAGTATCCTGATAGAGTACTAATATAATTAAAGCACTTGCACCTAGCGCGACACCAATATGTGTCCCTATTATTAGTAACAACAATAACACTAAAATAAATATTGTAATCTCCAATTATTAACCCCCTCTTTACTCAGATATATTATGTTTTCTGAAGCTGTAACTGATTAAACCAATAATGAGAATGATTAGCCCGCAGGAAAGCCACATGATTTTATAACTCCCAGTCATATCAATGATCCAACCTGAAATAGGTGTTCCAAATACTGCCCCTAAATATACAAAAGAGAGACCTAAACCACTAGCTAAACCAATTAGTTCTTTTGGAACAACTTCAGAAACCATTAACACGAATATGCCATTCCACCCTTGCGTTGTAATGCCTAGCATGAGTACAAGGAAACAAGTAACAATAAATAAAAGGTGGCTAGAAATTAAACATAGTACAATCACGAAAATTCCCGAGAGTATTGCCACCATTGTTAAAATAATCTCTCTATCCCTGTTAAAGTATCGATCACTTATGAATCCCCAACCAGCCCTCCCAATAACACCACCGATTTGCAATAGAGCTAAACAGAAGAGAGCGACTGAAAATGAGAGATTTTGATCTTTTAAATATAAAACTAAGTAGGTCATTACACTGAGTTGAACCCAAATAAAAAAGACGATAACAACAATAATCTTTATTAATTTTCGATTATTTAATAATTGTTTTATATTTTTCGCAAAATTCGTCCTATTCGACGTAAGGTTGGGTTCATTTAATATTTTATAATGAAACAAGCACATGATAACCAACAGTAATGCAATATAAAACAAGCTGTAACGCCATCCTACAAAACCAGCGATAACGGGAAGAATAAGAGTACCTAATGCACTTCCAATAGAGACTCCCATTTGCTTGATTCCCATAGCCGTTCCGCGATTAAATTCATTAAAGTTTTCCATTATTGATTTATTTGTTCCTGGCGTGATTCCTCCATAACCCACACCTAATAAAAACAGAAGAAGAAGGACCAATAAATAGCCGTTTACAATGGAAAAAGATAACAAGACAATGATTAATATAATCATGAAAAGTAATAATGTTTTTGTTGCCCCTATTCTATCCGTGATGACACCAGATGGAATCGCGATTAAAGAAGACCCTAAAAAAACTGCAGAAGTCATCCATCCAATTTGTGTATTTGTTAAGTAGAGCTCATTCTCAATCAAGGGGATCAATGGAACATAACCATAATAGGCTAAGGAAGAAAGGGCTTGCACAAGTATCAGCCACACTAAAAATTTATTTAGAAGTTTAGGGCCATCTTTTTTTTTACGATTTCTGTATGCATTGCTTCACCTCCGTTTTGACAGTTGCAAATATACAAGCAAAAATCATACCAACATGAAAAGATCGGACACCTTTTGGTAGATCATGAAAGCAGAGAGTATTTTTAATGATATAAAGTGCTATTATGCTAAAGAAAACAGCATTAATTATATTTTAAAGGGAAATGTCTTGTTTCAAGTAACACATGAAAATAACGTTATGAAACTATTTTTGGAACATCTATGTAACAAAAAACAAAAAGCATATTCAAGGTATGTTTATTCACACCAATAAAATATGCTTTTAAATATTAAATTGTTTGATCTTACGCCAAAGAGTTGTTCGAGAGATGCCAAGTATTTCAGCTGCTTGATTTTTATTCCCGTTTGTCTCATGTAGAACACGAAGTATTTTTTGTTTTTCATCTACTATAGGTGAGTCATCTATGGTGTTCTGAAGGTATGACTGTCCAATATGTGAATCTTGTTGAATGAATTCTTGTAATATATCATTGAATAGTTTGACTAAATCAAATGTAGTATTAGAAACTGACATTAGTGCACAGAACCTTTGTGCAAAATTTTCTATTTCTCTAACATTTCCTGGCCAAGAGTAATTTGATAAATGTTTATGCGCAATGTTAATTAAGTAGTTTGCCTGTTGTTCATCTAATCCATATTTGATTAATAAGTGAGTTAAAATTTTTGGAATATCCTCTAATCTTTGTCTAACAGGAGGAACATGAATTTGTAAAACATTTATCCGGTAGTAAAGATCTTCTCTGAATAGTTTTTGTTGAATTAATTGAGTAAGAGATTTATTCGTTGCAGTAATGATTCTAACATCTAGTGTGATAATCTTTTTCCCTCCGAGTCTTATAACTTCTTTTTCCTGTAATACCCTAAGTAGTTTAGTCTGCGTTTCTAACGGTATTTCACTTATTTCATCTAAAAATATGGTACCGTTTTGTGCCATTTCAAAGAAACCTGGCTTCCCGCCTTTTTTTGCACCTGTAAATGCCCCCTCTTCATATCCGAACAATTCACTTTCTAGGATGTTTTCAGGAATGGAAGAACAATTAACTGGGAGAAATGTATTAAGTCTGCGATTACTGAAGTGATGAACACTGTGTGCAATTAATTCTTTCCCTGTCCCTGATTCTCCATAAATAAGTAATGGAGCATCAGATTGAGCGTATTGTTGAGTCTTCAGTATTGTCTTTTTCATTATTTGGGAATGGTGAATAATGTTTTCGAATTTATATTTAGGGTTCATGTGTTCTTTTAAGTGATGACTATTCCCCCTTTGCTTAAACTGCTTGATTGCTACGACGTATGTTTTACTTTGAGCACTATTTAAAATAGGTTCAACCATGATTTGTTCATTACCCTTTGTGATAATCTGCGGTTCACTTTGGTTAAGTTTTAACTCTAGGTTTATCCATTCGTCTAATTTCTCCCCAATTACTTCATGTTTATTTTTTCTATTTAGATACTCTATCCCTTCATGGTTGGTATCGATAATTCTTTGATTTTGATCAAGAATAAAGATAGCGTGACCCGCATGCTTTAGAATTACGTCTTTTATTTTGGAGTAATTGAGCATTTTATTCTTTGTAGCGGCAAATTGATAAGCTTTAATAATCTCTAATTTTAGAGTATCCTTTGAGTAAATAAGAATATTAGGAATATTTTTCTTATTAGCTATTTCACAAACAGAGCTAGTACCCAATACCACATTAAACCCACTATTGTAATACTCCACCATTTTATTCTCTGCTTCTTTTAAGTCTGAGTAATAAATACGCTTTATTTCGATATTTAACATACCTTCATATTCTTCTAGATTGAAATTTTCTTCTGGAAAATACATGAGCATAATTCTTTTCCCATAATGAGTTGCATGAACGAGCCCTTTAACTAGGTCCGCTTCTGTAAACTGAAGAGGATAAAAAGGGACGAGATAAGTAAGTTCATAATAATCTTTGTTTATCATTTCTAGATGTGCGCCACTAGTAATAACTAAATCATATTGCGCAAACAATGTATTATCTATTTTATGTAGTTCTCCAAAATTGACTTCTAGTATATCCAGGTTTAATGGTAAATTTAAAAGTTCAATTGCTTCATGGTATAGATGTGAGAAATTCTTATGTGTAATGGTCAGAATATTTGTAGTCAATATAATGCCTCCTTCCACTTAGATTATACAGAATATTATTAAAAATAAAAATATTATAAATTGCACTGCATGGAACGTTTATTGCATATAAAAAATAGACGGAAGGAGTTGTATATAATGAGAAAATACAAGATAGCAGGCATTCAAGTTGGAGCTTATGCAGGTAACTATGAAAAGAATTGGACGAAAATTTATCAGACTACTGAAGAAGTCATTTTAAAGGAAAGACCTGAAGTAGTTGCTTACTCTGAATTAATGCATGTCCCCTATTTCGCGAGCTTGAAAGATGATCATTTTTTCTCCTTTGCTGAAGAAATGAATGGTCATACTGTTAGAAAAGTCTCCGATATTGCCGTAACTTTTGGCGTATACATTGTCGGAACATTGTTCGAAAAAGAGGTAACATCTCAAGATGTGAATTATTTTAACACTGCATTTATTTGTTCGCCTATTAGTGGAGTGATTGGTAAGTACAGGAAAGTTCATCTTCCCTGTGTAAACAACACATCACTTACGACAAACGAAAAATACTATTTCGAAAAACATGGGGGTGGTGGTAAAGAGTTTCCTGTATTTACACTTGATAACGGTTTAAAAGTCGGTATTTTAATTTGTTTTGATCGATCCTTCCCCGAGGCCTGGCGAGCACTATCTATACAAGGAGTAGATTTAATCATTGTCCCAACAGCTACTTATGGTTTTAGAAAAGATTTATTTATTCAGGAACTACAAGTTCGAGCGATGGAAAACAATGTGTTTGTGTTATGTGTGAATAAAGCTGGTAAAGAAAAATTAAAAGGAGAAACAAAAGAGAGGCATCATTTTGGTTCCAGTTGTATGATTAATCCTTTCGGGGAAATAATTCAATGTAGCAATGATGAGGAATGGTCTTCCGTTGTTGGCGTTATTGACCTTAAAGAAAATAATATAAGTCGTCAAAGAGTTGATTGGAATAAAGAAAGGAAACCTGGAGTGTATCACCCCTATTTACATCCGTAAGTACTAAAAAAAATAAAAATACATTCTTTTTTAGAGTTAAGAATGTATTTTTATTATATTAACCCATAGATATTAACCTTTTGGCAAGCAAATAAATGGGCCTGTCAATTAACTTGCCATCAATATGCGTGGCACCTTTATTTTGGGTATTCTCATATAACGCTATCACACGGTTACACCAATCCAATTGATCATCGGTTGGTTTATAAACATCATTGACCCACTCAATTTGTTGAGGGTGAATGAGTAACTTACCTGTAAAACCAATTTGCTTTCCCTTGTGTGCATCTTTCAAAAAATTTTCTTTGTTATTAATCAATGGAAAAACAGCATCAATAGGAGGAAGTGCTCCCTGCAATTTGGAGTCCAGAACAATCTTATTCATAGCATATAGACGTTCGATTCCTTCTTCACTCCAATTGACACCAATATCTAAGGCAAAATCAACCGACCCAAAAGCTACTCTTGTAACAGCAGGATGATTTAGAATTAAGTTGGTATTGTTGACACCATTAGCTGTTTCTATCAATGGTAAAATCTCTAAGTCTGAATTTAATAGTTCAGTTGATAAGTCAATCGGTGTTTGATTCTCGCACTTTGGAATCATGATCCCATCAATATGTTTTAATTTATTGATCATATTTATGTCATCGAAGAACCATTGAGTAGTTAAAGCATTAATTCTAATATAAATTTTCAAATTTTTCGTAGTGTTATTTCTTTCTTTAAGGAAATTATAAACTAAAGCTCGTGCTTCTTTTTTCTCTTCTACTACAACTGCATCTTCAAGATCTATTATTATGACATCTATCGGATATTTGTCAATTTTCCCTAATTTTTTCTCATTGTTACCTGGTACGAATAAAAAAGTTGTATCCATTGACCTAGATCACTTCCTGACCTTTAGAAAAAGTAAATAGCATTATTCCACTAAATAATCCCACTGGTTTTTAATTGTTCGTATTCTCTCTCATAACCTAGTTCGTTATAAATTTCTTTATTATGTTCCCCTAAAAATGGGGCAGCTTTATAACAAGGAGAGTAACTTGATACCTTAATAGGAGTACCTAACATTTTAATAGTACCGAAGTTCATTGAATCAACTGGAACAATCATGTCCCTTTGCATTGCTAAGGGTTGGTGTAATGCTTCTTGAACAGTGTTAACAGGAGCAATTGGTACTTTTCCTCTGAGGGTTTCTAACCAATAAAGAGATGTTCTAGTTTTAAAGATTGTCTCCAATTGGTTAATTAATTCTTCTTTATTATCTAATCTAGCTTGGAAGTTACTGAATTTCTTATCGGTAGCTAATTCAGGAGCATCCAATTCCTCACAGAGGAGGGGAAAGAACTTTTCTTTATTACACATCACAACAACATAACTATCTTTTGTTTGAAATAATTGAGAAGGCACCAGAGTTGGATGTGCTGAGTGTTTAGTACGTACAGGTTCATACTCTTTGTTTAAATGCCAAATAGCTAAATAATTTAAAACGGATAAAGATGTATCAAATAAACTAACGTCAATATCTGATCCAATACCAGCATTCTTAGCTTGGAAAATACCAACCATTAAGCCTAGTGCGGCCATCATTCCCGTGGAGAAATCAACGATAGAGATACCAGATTTTGAGGGTGGTGCGCCTGGTTCACCTGTTAATGACATATGACCATTCATTGCCTGTAGTAAGTAGTCATATGCTGGCTCTTTAGCCATCTCTCCAGTTGTACCAAATCCTGATAAAGAACATGTAACGATTTGTGGGTTTATGTGTTTCAAATGGTTATAGTTAATTTTAAGCTTCTCAGGGACATCTCCTCGTAGATTATTAAATACGGCATCTGAACTTTTTACGAGTCTTTCGAATATTTCTCTCCCTTCATTGGATTTCAAATTTAAAGAAATACTCTTTTTATTCCGATTTAATGATTGAAAAAAAAGACTATCATTATTCTGCGCATAAGGAATAACCGCTCTAGAAACGTCACCATTAGACGTAGGATCCTCAATTTTAATAACTTCAGCTCCTAAATCAGCTAAATGAAGGGTAGCGTATGGACCTGCTCCATATTGTTCAATAGAAATGATTCTTAATCCCTCTAGTGGTTTCATCTAATACCTCCCTCGAATGGTTATGCTTGATAAGCATTGTTTTTATGTGTATATGCACGAGGTGCAAATTCTTCTTTTGGCACTAACAATTTTCTTCTATAGCTCATGACATCTTGATTATTTTGATTACTTATCCTCGTCTCAACGTAGACAATTCCACGGTCATTTTTGCTTTTAGTTTCCCATTTTTCTAATATCTCCGTTCGACCATAGAGAGTATCTCCACGGAATGTTGGTTGTAAGTGTTTAATATTTTCATATTCAAGCATAGCGATAGCTGCACCACTAATATCATTGACTGTCATCCCCACAGCTATAGAAAATACAAGTGTCCCATTTACTAAGTTCTGCTTAAATTGTGTTTGTGATGCGTAATGGGCATCTATGTGTAACGGGTGTTGGTTTAATGCAAGTAGACTAAATATCATATCATCTGCTTCTGTTATTGTTCTTCCTGGCCAGTGTTTGATTACATCCCCAACAATAAAATCCTCATATACTCTACCGAAAGGCGTATGCACTTCTGCCATCATTAAAAACCTCCAAATATTTAATTTTAGATCTTATATTTTTCTACTAAACTTTTACTTATAATTATTTTCTGCATTTCATTAGTACCTTCACCAATTAACATAAGTGGTGAATCCCTATAGTATCTTTCAATATTAAACTCCTTAGTGTATCCATAACCACCATGTATTCGCATACCTTCACTTGCCAGTTCAAATCCTGCTTCTGTGGCAAATAACTTGGCCATACCAGCTTCTAAGTCACTTCGTTCTCCATTTTGTAGTTTTGTGGCTGCATTTAGCGTGAGCAAACGAGCAGCTTCCAATTTCGTTCCCATGTCTCCAAGTTTTAACTGTATAGCTTGATGTTCACAAATTGGAACACCGAAAGTTTTTCTTTCTTGTGCATATTTGATTGAATCTTCGAAAGCAGCTCTAGCTAATCCAACTCCACGAGCAGCAACGTTTACTCTACCTAATTCAAGGCCACCAAGTACCTGTTTAAACCCTTTCCCCTCTTCTCCACCTATTAACTGATTAGAAGGGACTCGGAAGTTTTCAAATGTGATTTCACATGTTTTTACACCTTTATACCCTAACTTTTCGATGTCCCTTTGCACATAAAACCCATCATTACCTTTTTGAATAATAAATAAACTAATGCCTTTATATCGTGGCTCTATTTTAGAATTTGTCTTAGCGGCAAGAATAAACGTATTTCCATAACGCGCATTTGTGATAAACATTTTACTTCCATTAACAATATAATGATCACCATTAAGAGTCGCTTTTGTAGATATGTTTTGAACATCGGTACCTGCTTCTGCTTCAGATAGGGCTAAACCTCCACGACACTCCCCTGTTGCAAATTTTGGCAGAAAAGTCATCTTCTGCTCTTCAATTCCGTACTTTTCCACAATGTAAGCCATGATGAGATGGCTGTTCAAGATTCCTGCTACACTCATCCAATGTCTTGTTATCTCTTCAATAATTAAGGCATACGTAACATAATCTATAGCGAAACCACCGTATCGTTCAGGTATTGTGAGACCAAAGAATCCCAACTCTTTCATTTTTTCGACTATTGCATGTGGATATTCGTCAGCATGTTCTAATTCACTTGCAACTGGAGCAATTTCGTTTTTACAAAAGTCCCTTACCATGTCTAAGACTTGTTGTTTTTCTGCAGTTAATGTATATAAACTCATGCATGAACACCTCCTTTGAAATTTAAGGTTAAGTCATTTATACTTTTTATTCTCTCTAAGTTTTTGATTTCTTCTATTAAATACTTCTGTTGATTCGGCTCGTAGCAAGTAGATGTAACATAGCAAAACTTTTCGATAAGCTCATTCCATGACATCGGGTTTTCTGGATCTCCCTTAGGGTAATCAATTTCTTTTTGAAAGATGCCCATACTTGATTCTATTTTGACTCTTGCCGGCCATTTTTTAGGGAAATCCACTTCCAAATCTTTTCCTCTATGGCAATATACTTTGTTCATAAAATCTTTCACTTCCGAACGATGAACAACTTGATCATCGTATTCTTCTAGTAAAGTACGTTTATAGAGAACTGCTACCGCAGCACCAAAGTGCATACTAAATTGTGCATCCACAGATGATTGTGGATTTCTTTTTTCTTTTTCTGGAAGAGCAACAATAGGGAGACCCGTTTGAACCATTTCGATGTCAATTCTGTTAATATCACTTGCTTTTAGACTATTTTCCGACACTATGTTCAAAATTAAATCTAACGGACCCTGTTTATACCGACAACAAGCATGAGGTTTTATACTTGTTTTTAATATATAGTTATGATCATTAGAGAATGGGAAAATCACTTCTTCAGGTTTAACATCGATTGAGTATGCTTGTGCAAACCCTTTATCTCCTTCTATTATGGAATTTGGTCCAGTAAAACCTGCTTTAGCTAATTCCGCAGCTATAATCCCATTGTGTGCTGCCCATCCTGGGTGTAGTCTCTTTGTCCATGATCCTGTATTTAAAAATTCCATAGATGCAGCTGCTTGACTTCCTGCAATACCTAAAGCGTTTACAATTTGTTCCTTAGTTAAGTTGAGCAACTTACTTGCAGTGGCAACTGCAGCGAAGGTACCTACAACCCCTGTTGGATGGAACCCTCTATCATACACATTTGTTGGATTCAATGCCTTACCAAGTCTCCCCATTACTTCGTATCCTATTACCGCCGCTAACATTAAGTCCTTTCCTGATTTCTTATTAGCCTCAGCTATAGCGAAAGCCGTGGGGAAAACCACAACAGCTGGGTGTAGCGATGCCTCATTTATGACATCATCTAATTCAAGGCTATGAGCTGATGTCCCATTAGCCAAGGCGGCATACTGCGGTAAAGGACTTAAATGATTGGATCCTATAACTACTCCATTCTCATCCCCCCCCAAGGATGCAATAAAAGATTGTATAGGTTTACTAGATTTAAATGTACTACCTCGAGTAGCTAACCCAATAAAGTCTAGTGCAAGGTATTTTGTCCGATTCTTAATGTCTTCGCTTAAATCTTCGTACGTAATGTCACATATTAAATCTGCTATTACTTCAGCTATCTTCATATTTTCTCCTCCGCTATTTTTATATTATTTCAGTTAAATAAAAAGCAAGTTCTGTGCCAACTGAGAAACATGATAAGTTTAACTGCTCTTGAATGTTTTATTACAAAGAGGATGTTTCAGTTTGTTTCATCATGGAACCAATTGGAACAAAAGGATATGATATGTTCCTCGCGTATAGCAAAAACGCTATTTTTATCCAAAATAGCGTTTCTCCATTAGGTTATTTGTTTTTTTCTATTGCCTGTTTAATTTCATCGTTGGTTAGGATATCTCCATAGCGATTATTAATATCAAAGAGATTAGCACTATGCGATTCGAGGTTCTGGTCACCTACACAATCCTTTGCAATGATTGTACGAAAACCATACGAAAATGAATCAATAGCTGTAGCCCTTATACAGCCACTAGTTGTACATCCTGCGATAATTATTGTATCTATTTGGTTACGAATTAAAATATTCGTTAAATTGGTATTAAAAAATGCCGATGGCATCTTTTTTACTATTACAGTATCTGCTTTTTTCACTTCTAATGATTCGTCAAGTTCAGCCCACTTACTTCCTATCAAAATTTGTGATAATATAGGTACTTTCTTTGGCCAAAGACCTATATCCATTTTGTTCTCATCATAAGCTACAACAGTATAAATAATTGGAATATCCCGGTTTCTCACAATGGAAATAAGTTCTGATGTACATTGGAGTGCTGATAAAATTAAAGAATTACCTCCAATAGGCGAACTGTTGCAAGTAAATGCTTTTTGAAAATCAACTACTAATACTGCTACTTTATCTCCTATTCCTATTGTCCCCTGTCCATAGCCAGCATCAAAAAAATCTTTAGTCTTACTTGAATTAGATATAGCCATCATCCCCCTTAAAATTAAATACCGGTACATTTGATATTAGCAAATTCCATACCAATGTTAGATTTTTTGTGGTTGATTTCTACATACACTAACCATTTAAGTACTGTGGAATAAGAAAAGGTAAAATTATGTAATGCAAATATACCCATATAAAATAATTATATTTTTTGATTATTAAACATTTTGATTATGCATATGAGATTACTTATTATCCATATTTTATTTTAAAGTTAAATTAGCAAAAAATTTATATACAAATACGTACACAAGTAGAGGAATGTTCTTTAGGATGTGCGCGCAAATCCTATTTACAAACACAAATAGGGGAAATTCTCTTAGGATATTTGCGTAAATCCTATTTACGAACACAAGTAGGGCAGATTCTCTCAGGATGTGTGCGCAAATCCTAAATACAAACACAAGTAGGGGAGATTCTCTCAGGATGTGTGTGCAAATCCTATTTACGAACACAAATAGGGGAAATTCCCTCAAGTTGTGTCCAAATCGCATATACGATCACAAGTAATTTGCAAACCCTTTTTTGTAGTTAACTCCATTAGTTTCTTTTAAACTTGCACGTGATAGCATTTGTACTATGTAACCTCCATATCCAGATTCGTGTAAAAAGAACAACTTTTCCACAATTGCACTTAACCTCCCAAATGAGGTTTATCCAAGGCAATAGAGTAAATCAAAATCCTCATAAAAAAAGAGAAAGGCCAAGATGAGTTTCAACTCACTTGACCTTTCTCCGCAAATATATATTTAATTCCTAATCAGATAATCAAATGCACCTAATGATGCGTTGGCACCTGATCCCATAGAAATTATAATTTGTTTGTACGGGTTGTTCGTACAGTCACCTGCTGCAAATACGCCTGGGACGTTTGTTGCACCATGGTTATCGACGACGATTTCGCCTGTTCTTGTGCGCTCAATCGTATCGCCTAACCAATCCGTGTTTGGAACAAGACCAATTTGAACAAAGATTCCTTGAAGTTCAATATGGTGTACTTCTTCTGTTTCACGGTCTAGATAAGTGATACCATTCACTTTATCTGTACCCGTGATTTCTGTTGTTTGTGCGTTCTTAATCACTTTTACATTCGGTAAGCTATACAGACGCTCTTGTAGGACCGAATCGGCTCTTAGTTCTGCACCGAACTCAATAACTGTTACATGTTTAACGATACCCGCTAGGTCGATTGCTGCCTCGATACCTGAATTACCGCCACCGATGACCGCAACGTCTTTTCCTTCGAATAATGGGCCGTCACAATGTGGACAGTAAGCAACACCTTTATTTTTGAATTCTGCTTCACCAGGTACGCCAACGTTTCTCCATCTTGCACCTGTGGAAAGAATGACTGACTTACTCTTAAGAACTGCACCGTTTTCTAATTCCACTTCAATGAGTTCTTTTCTTTGTAAGCTTTTCGCGCGTTGTAGATTCATCACGTCGACATCGTATTCTTTCACATGTTCTTCAAGACTAGCTGCAAGCTTAGGACCTTCTGTATACTTCGTACCGATAAAGTTCTCGATACCTAGCGTATCCATGATTTGACCACCGAATCGCTCAGCAACAACTCCAGTACGGATACCTTTACGAGCAGCATAAATCGCTGCACTCGCACCTGCTGGTCCACCACCAACAACTAGTACATCAAATGGATCTTTATTAGAAAATTCAGCTGGATCTTCTGTGCTACCCATCTTCGCTAAAATTTCATCTAAAGTCATACGTCCACTACCAAACACTTCTCCATTAAGGAAAACAGTTGGTACGGCCATGATGTTTTTGCTATCGACTTCTTCTTTAAAAGCCGCGCCATCGATCATTGTGTGTGTAATGCCTGGGTTTAACACACTCATGATATTCAAGGCCTGTACCACATCAGGACAATTATGGCATGTCAGACTAACGTAAGTTTCAAAATGAAACTCTCCTTGAATATTCTTTACCTGTTCCATCACCTTATCATCTACTTTTGGCGCGCGGCCACTTGCTTGTAATAAGGCTAATACTAAGGAAGTAAATTCATGACCAAGAGGAATACCAGCAAAAGCTACACCTGTATCTTCACCCATGCGATTCACGCTGAAGCTTGGTGTTCTTTTTAATGTAGCTGTTTCTACCTTAATTTTAGATGACATTGTTGCAAGTTCATCAACGAGAGAAAGCATATCTTTTGATACGTCATCGTCTCCGGTACTTACTTTCAGTAATACATCGCCCTCCATCAGTTGAAGATACTGATGGAGTTGCTCTTTAATTTCTGCTTCTAATATCATGGGGTTCCACTCCTTAAATTTTGCCGACTAAATCAAGGCTTGGCTTAAGTGTAGAAGATCCTTCTTTCCATTTTGCCGGGCAAACTTCGCCTGGATTAGAACGAACATATTGAGCTGCTTTAATTTTATCGATAAGAATGCTTGCGTCACGACCAATACCATCTGCATTGATTTCAACTGCTTGAATGATACCATCTGGATCGATAATGAATGTACCACGATCTGCTTGACCTAATTCTTCAATAAGAACATCGAAGTTACGAGAAATTGTATGTGATGGATCACCAATCATTGTATATGTGATTTTACCAATTGCTTCTGATGTATCATGCCATGCTTTATGAGTAAAGTGAGAGTCTCTTGAAACAGAGAATACTTCTACACCTAGTTCTTGTAGAGCTGGGTATTGATCTTGAAGATCTTCAAGTTCTGTTGGGCAAACAAATGTAAAGTCAGCTGGGTAGAAACAAACGACACTCCAATGACCTTTAAGATCTGCTTCAGATACTTCAATAAAATCTCCATTTCTATATGCATGTGCGTTAAATGGTAATACTTCTTTTCCTATTAATGACATGTTGTAGTCCTCCTAAAAGTTGTTTAAATTTAATCATAGATTAACAGAATGACCTCATTCATAATCTATAATTATTATTAATTAGCATTGATTATTATTATATTACTAATATTATATTTGTCAATTAAAGCGCATGAATTAATTTATATCAATCATTCCTAATCGGTTAAATATTATGAGGAATCAACGCTAAATATAGGCTATATAAGAAATGTATACGTTTTCAACTAAATATTACATTATTGTGAAATAAACTATAAAATAGAAAAAAAGAGTCTTCAATTGAGAATGGATAGCTTCAAATGAAAATTCTTCCCTCTCCATTCTAAGAGAGAACGGACAAATAAATACGATTTAAGAAAGGGAAAAACTAGTTCCATATGTGAGGGACTAGTTTTTTACAGTCACTAAAAGAATATTTAGCACCTATTTAATTTTTAATATGATTTTCCCTTTTGCCCTCCCTGATTCTGCATATTCCATCGCTTTTTGTGCATCGTCAAATGAAAATACTTTATCTATGATCGGCTTTATTTTACTAGCCTCAATCAAGTCTGCGATGGCTTTTAATTGTTTGCCACTCGGTTTCATAAATAAAAAAGTATAATGAACCTGATATTTTTTTTCAAGACTCGTAAGTTTATGGCTTGCCACGGAAAACAATAACGTCTTAAAAAAACCTGAGCCATAATCTTTACCGAAGCGAGCATTGGGTAGTCCCGAAACGGAAGCAATCTTTCCTCCAGGCCTTACCACTTCAAAAGATTTTTCTAATATTTCTCCGCCAAGCGTATCAAAGACTGCATCGTAATCATTCAGTATCTCTTCAAATTTTTCCGTCTTGTAATTGATAATGATATCGGCTCCAAGAGATTTTACTAAATCTTCACCAGCTTGACTCGCAGTCGTTGCCACGGTAGCACCCATTTCTTTTGCTAACTGAATAGCAAAGGTGCCGACTCCACCTGCTCCAGCTTGAATAAACACCTTTTGACCCTTTTGCAATTGTAAAATATCTATTAACGCTTGATAAGAAGTTAGCCCTACCAACGGAATTGATGCTGCTTCTTCAAAGGTCAAATTTCTTGGCTTTAATGCAATGTCATCTTCATGAATGGCAAGGTATTCCGCAAAAGTGCCAATTTTACTCTTGCGGGGGCGGCCATATATTTCATCACCTACTTTAAAACGCGTCACTTTTTTACCGACTTTTGTAACAACACCAGAAAAATCATTACCTAATATAAGTGGCATACTATATTTAACTAATAGTTTCACTTTCCCATCCCGGATCTTAAAATCAATAGGATTAAAACTAGCGGCATAAATGGTTACAAGTACCTCATGATTACTGATTTCTGGTATAGGCATCTCTGCCAATTGCATAGGCACTTTTCCATATTGATTAATAACCATTGCTCTCATATTTCATCCACCTTTTCCTTCATTATCTATAAAAATCATCCATAAATTTTTCAATATCTCCTACAAGCATTTTTAATAACCCTAATTCTGATCGTACATTTATATAATAAAAATTCTTTGTGCCTTCTTTACGCATTAATATGATTCCAACTTCACGCAAAATCTTTAGATGATGAGAAACGGCAGGTCTTGAAAGATGTGTTTGGTTAGTAATCTCACCCACGCGCATTCCCGTTTCACAATCCGTCCCCATAAGCACTAATAATATTGATTGACGCGTTTCATCACCAATGGCTGATAGCACCTTTTGACTTTGAATAAAATCCTCTTTAATCTTATTCAGTTGGACCTGTTTATTCATTCAGCTAAATTCCTCCAATTGTTTGTTGAATCGATTAAGTTGATAAACCAAATAACTTAAGAGAACAATATACTATTGGTTTTTCTAGTGCAATATTGAGAAAGAAAATCGAGACGAACACATTAACGTTTTAATCTTATATACCCCATCATTCACCCAGGTTTCTTTACATAAAGAAAAGCGTTTCTGCATAAACAGAAACGCTAGTATTCCTTCAAAATAAGAAGGTGGTTTGAGATAAAAATGGTCTATTACTTAATCTCTAATTTCAATATAAACTGTTCGCCAATTTTTCCTATTTTCCGCTCACCAGTATCAACAAAACCAACTTTTAAGTACAATTGCTGTGCGGGAATGTTTTTATGATTGACCGCCAAAACCACTTCATTGCAATCGGGGAAATGAGTAGTGATAAATGCTTTTAACGCCAGCATCGCTTGCTTAGCATACCCTTTGCCCTGATGTTTGTAATCTATAGAAAGGGCTGTCAATAACATTGCATGATAATTAGTAGTATATTCACTTACCCTTTTTGTACTGTGTAGCAGGAAAAAGCCTACTGGTACGTCTTTTGAAAGGATAACTACTCGATATTGCCCATCAGAAACAGCTATTTTTTCCTTTGGTAATGCTGTGAACTTCGCTTGATTTTCCGGTAATTCGAATCTATTTAATATTTCTAAGTGTTCCTCACGATATAACCCTAATTGAACTTCTCCAGATGTAATCAATTTCATTTTCTCCTTTTATCTACATTAAATCTGCTAGTTGCTTTTTAAATAGACCACACCACCATGCCTTACCACTTCAAATGGGCGCTGTTCATCCGCTTTAAGGAGAAAGCCGCCAGGGACTTGAGTTGTTTTTTCACTCATAGAAATGCCGTATCCGTTATTTTCTGGGTATCCATATACATAACAAACCACTTGATTATTCTTTATAAATACTATTTGGTTCATTCCTTCGTTTACTGTTTCACTAATAGTATCCCATTTATATCCTACCATTTCATATATCCACTCTTTCTGAGTATAAGGCTCAAAGAAATAAACCTTATCCCACTCAAATGGTGTGATATCCAATAAATTTACTTCTTCTACAGATGACTCAATGGACAATACCTCTTCTTTCAATAACTCAGCATTCACATCCCAGACATCTTTCTTTAGAAAGTTAAATAACATCACACAAACGACACTAACCAAAATGACACTAACTATGACAGTCGTTTTTTTGTACTTCATGTAACAAATCTTGCGAATATCTTTCTTTTCAAGATTCTCCTCCTATCAACTTAGCGTTTGTTCTTCTATTAATCCGATATTTCTTTTCTGTTGATGATAGGTAAGAATATGTTCTCCTAAATGGGGGAAAAGTAAGATGTTATTTAATTCGGATAATTCAATCCATTTTACATCAGTTTGATTAGGATCAGGATACTTTGGTTGTTTAGGAATAGATTCATCGGTAAGGGTACATTCAAAAATTAACTGCAACGAATGAATATCACCGTATTTATTCGCATTCAAGTGCGGAGCATACTCATATATAAATGCTAAAGGACCTACTTTCACGTCAATTGATGCTTCTTCTTTCGCTTCTCGCTTTACAGCTTCAATGACTGATTCATTCGGTTCTACGCCCCCTGCAGGCAAATTATAATGAATGCCTCTCTCATCTTCATATTCAATCAAAAGAATTGAATCATTTTCGATGATTAGCGCACATGCCCTCACTCTCACTGGATAAGTCATCACTATCCCACCTTCTATTTATATAAGCCTATTACACAGTAAATATGGTAATTTTTCTCTTTAGAAATAATCAAAAAAAACATTTGGCTCCTCCTTCGCCAAATGTACTGATAGCCACTGATGCTATCCCCGCTATCAATAAGATAACAATTGAGTATGAATCTCACTTTAACGATATGTAAAACGTTTATTGATTTCTAATGTCAAAGGAGTAATATCTCTCCATCCATACACAATCTCCCCATATTTCTCACCAGCCATACTCATTTCAATAGAATCAATCTTTTCACCACCAAGGGCTTCATAAAATCGATAAGAGTGATTATCCTCCACAACTAGGACAAGCATCCCTTGATATCCCTTTTGTTTCAGTTCAGTAGTAACGGCTGCAAACAGAGCCGATCCCACTCCTTTTCTTTGATACTCTTCTAATAAATAAATTGCATACAGTTCGCCATCAAAACCGTTGTACTTCCCACTTCTCTCTTCCCCACCTGAAGAAAACCCAATGATTTCACCAACCTCATTTTCAGCCACATACACGCCACCAAGAGGTATATTGTTTAACCACAATTTTTCCCTCTTTTCATACGTAAGTCCATTTAGATATTCTTGTGGGAAAATGGCTGCATAGGTGCTGCGCCAACTATCGACGTGTACTCTTGCGATGCCCATTGCATCCTCAAGGACCGCTTTTCTAATGATAAATAAAGAATGGTTCAAGGTTTTCTCCTCCTCTATGTATGTTCATTAAGTAATTCGTTTTATATTTTAAATATCCCTTTAATAAAATTGGAATATTATGCTAATATTCAATTATAAGAGGAGGAGTATGTATGAAAAGAAGAAGTTCTTTAACTATTTTCATCTTCAGCTTTATAGTATTACTTAGCGCCTGTAGCGATACACCTAGCTTTTATGTTTATAAAGGAAGCACCTTAAAGATTGCCGTAATTGGGGAAACACCTGAAATAAAAGAAGACACCATCAAATTCTTTGAAATGTCCTTTAATGAATTAGAAACAACCAAACGTTCTCTTGATGCCGTGATCGTTACTGAAGAAAACCTTACAGAAGCGTCTAAAAAACAATATGCCAAAGTTTACTTACATTCAACAAAGACTGTCAATGGTCGCCTTGCGTAAACTATGCGGTCGGCATTCTCCCCTCAAAAGTAGAAGATGCTGTGAATAGTGTAGGATGGATTATATAAACGATGAATTAAAAGTGGAACATGTAAAAGACATATATTCTCGTATATTTACGACCATTAGTGAATTAGAGAGCGCTGGACTATAAAAAAGGCTAGGGACGAGGAACAGAAGTGCTATGAGCTTGCACCAATATTTTTATCGAAAGGAAGTCGAATGCTATGATACTCATCTTTTTACTAATCCATATAATCGTTGGCTGGTTCCTTATATTTACGTATAAAAAATTACCTTCTGCCGTTTTCACCTTTATAAGTGTTTTTGTCTTTATGAGCTTTATATATTGGACGGCAGTCGTAATCCGTTACTAATTGCAAAAAAGTTCGCTTCTTTTAAGTTCCGCTTACTCTAAATGGAACTATTGTTTCATTTTTACTTGGATTTTATTGATTATTTTCTTATAGAGTAAGAGGTTAACGTTCCTTATGATAACAAACAAAAAAAACAAGCCTAAAGTAATGACTATAGAAAAGTAATAAATACCATCGAATAGGATGGACACTGCTAGACGCCCCTTGGTCATTTGAGCAAGTATGAAGGAAGAAATAACGACAATGATCCAAGAAGACAGAATTTGCCTCACAAAATCAGTATTTCTTCTGGCAATGACCTTTGGTAACTGATTAAATAGAAAATATACTGCATACATGTAGCTAAGAAGAATTCCTGATCCTAACATGAGTTCCATTTCTCCGCTCTCCATTCACACATATTGTCATCATCGGTTTCCTTTATTTCCAACATACTGTATCTAGAATGTATGTATTTTCCATCCTTTAATACACATACTAAGTTTTAGTAATTTTCGGAGGAGATACCATGCTTTCTACTGCACTTAGTAACCTAGACCTTGGAGCAAAAGGATTATGGTTTCCAATCATCGTTGTTGTCGCGCTATTATTTATCCTTAACCTCATGCCCAAAAAGAGAATAAATCGAACAGAATTATATATCATTTTTTGTATTGTTGGGTTTGCAACATGGATCATGGATGCATTTATTTTACGCGTTTTCGACTTAGTTGATTTAGGTTCCCCTAAAAAGCTAGGACTCGGAGATATTCTCTCTTTTACCTTCATCCCTTCATCATTAGCTTGTATCTTCTTAAATTTTTCAAATAAGAAAAACAAATGGAGTTTAGTCATATTCTTCACCCTCATTTCATTTGGTATCGAAATTGGAATAGAATACTTTGGTTACATGATAGAAAAAGGATGGTTTAATTTTTTCTCTATTTTGTTTTATTTTATTGTTTATGGATTTGTACTGCCTTATCAATTGAGAATTATAAGGCGGAGATGAATAATACACCTCGGAGAACTGATTTTTAATTTAGATGTTTACACTCTTGCGCTATCTAATATGGCGATTCTTATTTACTGCTTTTTCATTTTATTAAAGGATATGAACCTAACAACTTAAAAACCACCCTCTACTCGATACCATACAATAGCATCGTTTGTTTTTCAGAAAGAAGAAACACCTATATCAGAAGGATATACAAGAAATACACGGAGAAACAATTGTAAAAAGGCTGCAAAAGGATTATTCATACCGATTTATCGCCTTAACATTGGTATAGTAACCTGGATGTAAGAGCATCGTTCACTGCTTCTTGTATCCTTGGATTTAGCAAACGAATGTTTATAATTTGAAGCATGGTCAATAAACCACTCTTTCATATTAATTCTTCAACAAATGTAACTTCTTCCGAATCCAGATTTGAGATAACAATTTCATAAGCCCATGGCATCCTCAAGAACCGCTTTTCTTATAACAAAAGACGAATGATTCATTGTTTTCCCTCCTTTATATTCTATCACCTAAGCATTGAAGTTTTTTGCTGCACAATAATCCTCTGCAGTGTAGCAAGAGACTCTCTTTAATAAAAGGTACCTTCCTAGTGCTTGGCATTAATGTATAAAAGATAAATTAAATTCCATATTGAGAAGGAGCGCCCTACAAATTAGTAGAAATTACATACATGAGGGATTCATTTTTTTAAGAAAAATTAGGAGGTAAACATGAGTAGATTAGTACATTTCGAAATTCATGTAGATGACATGGACCGCGCTAGAAAGTTTTATGGCGAGGTATTTGGCTGGACATTTGAAGATTGGAGCGAATTTGCTGGTATGCCTTATTTTGGGGCAGTGACTGGTGGTGAGGATGAGCCTGGAATTAACGGTGCTTTAATGCAACGTCAAAGTCCTCCTCCTGAATCAAATCAACCATTAAATGGTTATGCATGTACAATAGGAGTAGAAAATTACCATGAGATTGAAGGAAAAATACTTAATAATGGTGGTGTAGTAGCATTGCCCAAATATGCTCTCCCTGGCATGGCTTGGCAGGGGTACTATAAGGATACAGAAGGAAATATTTTCGGTATTCATCAACCAGATGCAAATGCGAAATAGACTAATCTCACCAGAAAGAAAAGGTATTTTTTCATCGCACCTTTTCTTTCTATTTTTCGGTGTGATTTTTTTCAGATGAGTTCCTTATCGATGTTGATCAATTAAGATTGGATTGCCGTCTGGATCTTCCAGAGTAATAAATGCCGGTCCTTCTGTTGATTCATCGGCTTCTTGTATTAATTTTACTCCTTTTTCTTTCAATTCTTTTTGGAGTTCTCGAACATCTGTAAAATCTTCTAGATTTTCAGCGTTATCATCCCACCCTGGATTAAATGTAAGGGCATTTTTTTCAAACATTCCTTGAAAGAGACCTATGACCGTTTGTTCATTCTTCAATATAAGCCAATTCTGATTAATGTCCCCTCCTAGCGTTTTGAATCCTAAATCCTCGTAAAATGCTTTTGATCGATGAATATCTTTTACATTTAAACTAATAGAAAATGCTCCTAGTTTCATCGTGTCTCCCCCTTTTAATAGATTACATAATATTTCTATTTTCCATCAGTAATACCTTCTAGCTAAAGACAATCATGGAGACAATATGTGATATTTAAATCCTAATACAACATCCTTTTTCCTATCAAATGAATTGGAACAGCATAAAAGGAAATGGAAAAAATTGGTATTGCTAAAATTAAATGATAAAATTACTAGGATTAAAGTAATAAATAAAAAAGGAGTTTTCTATGATTAACAAAATTGGTAAGGTAACTGTTTATGTAAAAGACCAAGAACTAGCGAAAGACTTCTGGATAAACAAAGTTGGTTTTGTCTTAAAATTTGAACAAGCTATGGGACCAAACATGTCTTGGATAGAAGTCGGTCCAAGTGAAGACGAATTTACAACACTTGTTCTTTACTCCAAGTCAGCTATGGAACAACAAAACCCTTCAGCTGTTTCTCACCCTTCTATCCTTTTCAGCACAACTGATATAGAATCAGCTTACGAAAAAATGAACCAAAATGGAGTAGAAGTAGATGAAATGCAAAGACTTCCTTTTGGTACAATGTTCTCTTTTAAAGACCAAGACGGGAACAACTACTTACTACGTGAAGACAAGTAGCATTAATCAACTTAAATAAGATAGATTGCAAAAGCATGGACAGTTTGAACGGAAAATCCATGCTTTTATAAACTATTTTAAGCGACAGCTAATCCTACTTTTTTAAAAAATGGAATCTTATTACTAAACGAACTAAAGAATAGAAAAAGGAGAATTTGAGTGCACTCAAATTCTCTTTTTAATTATTTGACGCTAGTTATGTCCCATCCTCATTTAAATTACTTGCTTTTAGCTTTTTTCGTGAATCAAGTTGGAAGAAGATTTTTAGTAATGGAGGAGCAATTAATGTAGTTAAAATAATTGAAATAATAATTGTTGTGTAATATTCTTGCACAAGTAGTCCGCTGCTTAATCCAGTTGCAGCAATAATTAATAGAACTTCACCTCTCGATACCATTCCAGAGCCAAAGCCTGTTTCAGGTGAAGTCTCTTTGTGGCGACTAAATTAGTCAAAATTTATATTGTTGAAAATTCCAAAGGTCATTGTTTTTTATTCTCTATTTGTGCTTATACCTTGTCAAAAAACATGCAAAGATTCAGATATTTTTTTCTCATCGAGACGTTCTGACTCACCATATAATTGTTGTGCAAGTAGTCCATATAATAATGTAAGAAATGCTAATGTGGCTGTAGTTGAATTAATATTTGACTTTAGTACTTCAGATTGTTGATAAAAGAGAGATTTGAAAATATATTCAACTTCAGTAACATATTTATCAGATTCTTTTTTTATAATTTTTTTAAGATGTACCGGAGGGAAAAATGGGTTAGTTGAATTTTTAGAAATGAATTTCTTTACAAATAATACTTCAGATTCCACAGCATCTTTAAAGGTACAAATAAAAAGATCCTTTTTACTTTAAAATGAGTATATATGGACGGTTTTTTTATACCAGCCTCATTTGCAATTAAAGATAAAGACACACCTTCGTAACCATGAAGAGCAAAATGGGTTAGAGCTACTTTTTTTAGTTTTTTATAGGTCATAACACACCTACTTTCACCACTTTTTTAAAATCAAATCAAAAGAACAAGTAATTAAAAAGCGCTTACTTCAATTACTTATACGCAACTTTATCCAACTTATTCCATATCATATATCCTCGCTTATCGACTGGATAATTACCATGGCAGTACCCACCACTGTTAACACTACTCCAATTTCAAATATGGTCACTGTAGATAGCTCTGTTTTACCGAAAATAGGAAGTTCAAAGTAATTAAAAGTTTGGAATAAGAACGGCCTATCCAATAAAATTGTGATAATACCCATTAAGATAGTAATTAATACACCTACTGCCATTATCACCTTAAAATCAAAGGGGAAATATGCTCTTACTCTATCTAAATCGTGTGTTAAAAATAAAAGTGTTATAGCAGAAGCAATTGTAAGCCCTGCTATAAAGCCACCTCCAGTATTATGATGTCCTGAAAAAAAGAGGCTAATGGCAAAGGTAAATAGAATAACAACTGCTATTTTTGTTACACCCTTTAAAATAATATCATTAGGATTTTTCAAAATTTTATCCTCCTTAATTATTGTTTAGTCTGAAAACTAGTTCTCTAAGAAACTAAGATTACTATTTTTCCCTTTGCAATAACTATTAAAAAAAGTCCCTTTACTATAGATTCCCAGATATGTAAACTTGCATCCTGCCCATCATAATTGGGATATATTAAATTTATTGGCTAAAAAAACAGACTTCCCCTAATTTAAGGGAAGTCTACTATAATGTAGTAGTCCTCTTAAATAAAAAACAATAAGGTTTTGTTTATAAACAGGTATATTTTAATGGTCTCGACTTACTTTATGAGACATATAAACCATTGTTAACATACAGAAAATAAATGCTTGGATACTACCGAGGAATACTGAGAACCCAAGCCATACTAATGTTGGTAGAACCGCGACAAGGGTGCCCACAACTCCAGTTGCAAGTGAACCAACCAATAGCGAGAGTAGAATCTCTTTCGCATAAAGGTTACCGTAAAGACGAAGACCTAACGTCAATGTGTTGGCAAATTCCTCAATAATTTTTAAAGGGAACAAAAACCACATTGGTTTGGAAAAGTCCTTAAAATATCCTTTTAACCCTTTCACCCTTATTCCATAGTAATGCGATAGACCAACCACCATTGCTGCCAAAGTCAATGTAATTACCGGATCAGCTGTTGGTGATTTCCACCATAAGGTATCTCCATATACTATTGCGAATGGGAGACCTAGCATGTTTGAAACGAACACATACATGAGAAGGGTAATCCCTAATACATGGAATCTCCCTCCATCCTTCCATGCCATGTTACTTTTAATTATGTTTTTAACAAAATCCATAATCCATTCAAAAAAATTCTGCATTCCTGTAGGTTTCATCGCCAGACGGCGTGTGGAAATTACAGCAATTAAGAATACGATAGCACTAGACACAGTAATCATTAAAATATTTGACAAGTTAAAGGTTAACCCCAAAATTTCAACTAATGGTGCTTTGTGGTGCATAATATTCACCCCCTTCCCAATTTTCGTTTAAGGGACTTAGTTAGGTGTTGTATTTACTTTTATATGTCTGGAAATTTCCAACAAATTATTATTTATCTCTTCCTCTTGCCCTATTGTTCTAACTTTGGACTTCTTAAATGCAATATATAGTGCAAAAAACCTTGTCTAAATCTATTTTTTGAAAGCGATAATTGTAGATTTGATAGAAAATATGAAATATTTTGATAAAATTTTCAAATAGTTACAACCCTCAAACCCACAACAGCTATAATAATTAAGGCTAAAAAGACTATTCTTTTAATATCTTTTGAATCATTATAAAAAGCCATTCCAACAACTGCACTACCAACTGTACCCATTCCAGTCCAAACTGCATATGCAACTCCTAAAGGGATACTTTCCATCGCAATTCCTAATAAAAAAAGACTAATGCTAAATCCAAATACAATAAAAATAATTCCACTTACTGTATTACCTTTAGTATATTTTTGTATACCATTAACACCTATTACTTCAAGGATACCTGCGAGTATAAGAATAACCCAACTCATTACTTAACAGCCCCCTTTACTTCTTTCTTTTCTCCAGTGACCATTTTTAATCCAATTACACCTATTAATAAAAGTGCAACAAACAGGATTGCACCTAAATTTAACGATGTCCCGAAAAATATTACATCTACAAATACTGTACCAACAGTACCTAGTCCAACAAATACAGCATAGACAGTACTAGTAGGTAATTTGATTGATGATACAATTAATAAGCTAAAGCTAACAACAATACCTATAATAGTTAGTGACCATGTCAAAGGATCATTTGCATATTTTAATCCGGTTGCCCACCCAATTTCAAAGATTGCAGCAATTACTACTAATAACCACATGAATAAAAACACCTCTTTCAAATATTTTTTATATTGTTCCTAGAAGGAAGCATAAGAATACAAAAAAAGCCCGGGAAATACCACAAATATTTGTGATATCTCCCGGGCTTTTATCCCTCCGTGAACAAAGCTTTTAAGCTTTGCGCTTTCTCTCGGACCAGTCCTTTTAATAAAGCGGAACCCTAGAAAGCCTATATTTATTAGAATAAAGCAAAAATCACTAGGAATCAATTGTTTTTTCTCACCAATTCCTGTTGTTTTCAAAAAACCAGTATTGTTTTAATTATACAATCTTCCGAAAGTAACTACAAATTTGAAACAGCTAATAAGAAGGGGAATCACTATTCCATTACAGTTGGCCGGTGGATTTGTCCATTGTGATGTTTTTCTGAAGGATTATAGCTCCAAAAATAAAAATGTTGTAATTGCAACATTTATGGGGTAGAATTTAAATAATATTTGTACAATAAAAAAGGAATGATTGCATTGGAAATCCTCAGGGAAATCGGAATGATTGCAAGAGCATTAGATTCAATTAGTAATATAGAATTTAAAGAATATGAACTTACAAAAGGACAATATCTCTATCTAGTGCGAATCTGTGAAAATCCAGGAATCATACAAGAGAAGTTAGCAGAAATGATAAAAGTAGATCGAACAACAGCAGCTCGTGCTATAAAAAAGCTTGAAATAAACGGATTTATTGAAAAAAAGGATGATGCCCATAACAAAAAAATAAAAAAACTTTATCCGACAAAAAAAGGAAAACAAGTGTTTCCAGTTATTAAAAAGGAAAATAACTATTCCAATCAAATAGCTTTAGAGGGACTTTCGAAGAAAGAAGTAGAGACTATTTTTAACATTCTTCAGAGAGTTAGAAAAAATGTAGAAAAAGATTGGGAGTTTGTGAAGAAAGGGAACAAACGGAACTATTAAATTTTTTAGGGAGACAAAATGTAATGAAAATAAATATCAGAAAATGTAATTTGGTTGATTTGCAAAAACTACAAGAAATCGGATATGAAACTTTTAATGATACGTTTAAAGATCAAAATTCACCTATAAATATGAAAATCTACTTGGAAAGTGCATTTAATTTCAAGCAATTAGAAAAAGAATTGCTTAACCCTTCATCTCAGTACTATTTTATATATTTGAATGATGAAAAAGCTGGTTATTTAAAAGTGAATGAGAATGATGCACAAACCGAAGCTATGGGAAAGGAAGCACTTGAGATTGAAAGAATCTATATCAGGAAAAAATTTCAAAAGCTTGGGCTGGGAACAATACTATTAAATAAAGCAATAGATATTGCTGAAACATCCAATAAAAGGAAAATTTGGTTAGGGGTATGGGAAAAGAACGAAAATGCCATTAATTTTTATCACAAATTAGGTTTTGTCCAGAATGGATCTCACTCGTTTTATATGGGAGATGAAGAGCAAATCGATCTTATAATGACAAAAACAATCAAATAAACTTCTTGAAAGGTGGATAAGTATGTATATCCCTAAATATTTTAAAATTGAAGATGAAGAAGTAATTTATGATTTTATCGAAAAAAATGGGTTTGCAACGTTTTTTTCTCAACATAATGGAGAACCATTTGCTACACACCTTCCACTTATGTTAAATGAATCTAGAGATACTTTATATGGTCATTTTGCACGTGCGAATGAACAATGGAAAGATATTGATGACCAGCAAATACTTGCGGTTTTTCAAGGTCCTCACTGTTATATTTCTCCTACTTGGTACGAAACAACGAAAGCAGTACCCACTTGGAATTATGTATCAATTCATATATCTGGAAAGGTGGAAATTGTCGAAGATTATAAGGAAATATACTCTTCTTTAAATGATTTAGTAAACAAATACGAATCCCCGGATAGCATTTATAATTTAAATAATGTTGAATCTAGTTTTATAAAGGGAATGAGTAAGGGAATTGTAGCGTTCAAACTAAAAATTACGAGAATTGAGGCAAAAGCAAAATTAAGTCAAAACCATCCTATTGAACGCCAAAAATTAATTATAAAACATCTAGAAAATACTTCTCAACATGACAATATACAAGTTGCCACACTTATGAAAAAAAACCTAACAGAGTATAAATAGATGTATTATTCAACTATAGGGGGCTATATAATAAGTTCAGCCAGAAATTA
Organism: Cytobacillus sp. FSL R5-0569; assembly: GCF_038007265.1. NCBI lineage: Bacteria > Bacillati > Bacillota > Bacilli > Caryophanales > Bacillaceae > Cytobacillus > Cytobacillus sp. FSL R5-0569. The sequence continues at coordinate 708,379 of NZ_JBBOWW010000001.1, read as the reverse complement.
CTGGTTGAACTTATTTGTTTTAGATTTATGAATTTAAAAAATATTATATTTAACAAAATTTAATGAGAGAAAAATAGGGAAATAGAGATTCTAATCTATGCTTTTTTAAACCTTTACAAGTACATTCAAATATACCGTTTATAATCCTAATAACAGAAACATTACATCGATGCTGTTCTTCTGCAACAACTATATATATTTTCCCCCACTACCACATGGACAAGAATCATTTCTACCGATTTTCTGTTCTTGAATAAGGTGATGAAATATTCTCTTCTGATTTAATTGATTATCCACTACTTCTAACAATTGACCTTTTTAACCTATAATTAACCACTACCATCGCTTCTGGTTAAATGCGCATTTTATTATGCGGTTTACCACCATATTTTTATCCTAATCACCTAATGTATTGTAGTTGTTATTTCTCACTTAAATGAAAATAGGCGCCTCCATTGTTGCAGAAAGCGCCCTTTTGCTGAACAAGGCTACGACTTCAGTTATGAAGTAATTGCCTTAACTCTTCTGTCATTTCCTCCACTAACTCTGGTCTGCCATGAAACTGAGCCGGGGTATTTTGAAACAGTTCAATTTGCCATTCATGATCTTTCTTCACGGCAACTAGCGTTTGATGAGCATTTACTGATGGATTAATCTCTGATGTTTCAGGTGAAATCATACCTGCAATAGCGTGTAAAATTGCTACATCAGTACCTAAGAGTCGTGTATCTTTAACTTTAGTAACAAAAGGAGCAGTAGGATGACCTTCAAATATGGGTGTAAGGTGCGATAAAATCTCTTCTTGTCCTATTACCTTACTTCCATCAAAACCAATTTGGACTCCCTGTTCTTCAAAGAGTACAGCCATTCCCTGGGCATCACGATTGTTCCAAGCATCTATTAGTTTTTGATAAAGATTTTGAATTTCAATATGGAATGAAACATTCATGACCTTTTCCTCCTTCATTTTTAATACCCTTTCTCATTGTTATCATAAAATTGATCACATTCATTTCCAAATGGTTTCTTTTCGGACTTTCATAAAATCTGCTTATATTCAATTAAATATTTTCCATTTATAAAAAGGAGCGAATTTCTTGCTGCAAGAAAGTACCCAGTTGTGGAGGAATGTCAAACTTTTCAATGATAATTTCCCACTTATTTTTTGACCTCAAACACACATGGGTAATGAGCAGGACCATCTTTATTATATTAACAAATACATGTCTTACGCTTGATTCCAATTCGATCTTTCTCTTCTACTTTTTTTATATAGTCTTTTGCGAGCGGTACCTTACAAGCAGTATTTCCTACATCCACATGTACTTTCCCAATAAAATCAGCTACCTGTTTCGCTTCTTCCGTTAATTCAGGTACATAGGAGCCGACGGAAATAACAAAGGAATTCATAACATAACGAACTCGATTGCGTTCCTCATGTACAGAATCTTTCACTCTGTACAACAATGTCCTAATTTCACCTATGTCTAGCTCCTCATCAGGAGTAATTGATAAATAATTCGCATATGTGCTCCACCCAACAACTGCGATCATCTCTTGCTCTGAGCTCATCCATTCATTAGCCAATTCAAGGGCATACTCACTTTCAGCTGCTACCTGCGCAACGGTATATTCAGCGACCATATACCAATAAGCTTTCTTAGCCCAGTCTTGTAAGTCCTCTTTTGCCATTAATTTTGGATGCACGGATAGACCTGCCAAATACATCGCATCATGATTTCCAGAATGATATAGTTGTAATGCTAACTTCTGATCCTTCTTTACATACTTAACAAGCTTTTTTAAATCTCCAATCTTCACACCAAAATAAGGTTCCTTTACTCCGTGGTTCAAGAAGATTCTCTTTGTTTGGTCACTGCCTAATTTCTCAAGCTTTTGCATAATTTCTTCATAAGTCATCGCTTTCCTCCACATATGATTACATTAAATTCACTTCAGAGGAATTCTGAAGCGTTTTTTTGGCATTTATGTTTAACACGGTCAGACATCTACATATATGATCACAAGGGGATTGTGACCTTCTTATCTCTCAAGCTTAACAATCCGTATTTTCACCGGCGCGCCACATATCAACGGTTTTATGAATAAATTGTTCCAATCCCGTTTCTTCCATCTTTATCGTTTTTTTGATACGAATGCAGCCTTTTCCATAATTATAACCAGTTAATAGGGTCTCTGCATTTTCTACCTTATCTATTGTACCCACATAGAGACTGACATAATGTTTTTGCGCATTTAATGCAAACACATAGGTATCATCTTTACCATAATTCAACATCTTATAGCGAATCACCTCATCAAATTCAGGTGCATAAGCAAAAATCATTTGTCTAACCGCAAGCAATTTCTCTTTTCTCCAATCGTCTTCAAGCAATTCTAGATATTCTTCCGAATTCTTTGCATCATATTGCATATTGATGTCTCACTCCTCTATTTTTTAATTTATAGTTATAGAATTCAATTTACTTAACTCTTCAATCTATCAAATTGATCGTTGGTACAAAGTATTTGTATGTATGATAATTAAAACAGGTGATGGCACTTGCTTCATTAATCAATCCTTAATCTATATCATAAATAATTCCACGTCTAAACTTAAATGCCTCTTCTAAATCGAATCATTTGAATTGAATAGACAACGGCTTAACTATTTTAAATGCAATTTTAAGAGTCTTAGGTTTTCCGCACTCACCTTTTAAGTTAGAACAACCTAAATCTAAATTTAAGTATAGGTCTATGATATCATATGCTTTGCCTTCATATAGCTAAGCGATGATAACCAACCAATTGTTGGTTAAGGCGTAACTGCTGAATAAGCCGCCGAGGGATCACAGATATTCTATAACCATCGACTTTCACTACATGCTTTTACATAGTCACCAAGTCAGGTGATACTGCTACGCAATATACTTCTACTCCGTATTAAAGGATACTTATGAATTGTTTTCGAAATAAAAATTAAAAAGCCGGTCAAGATAATTAACCCCAACCGGCAAACATATTCTTATATTTCTTGACACTCTACTCTATTCCTTCTAACAAGGTCACTATTACTTTTTTCTTCACTTTATAAACCGTCATCTTCTCGACTAGTTTAAAGAATAAATTAAACTTTGTAATTGGTGTAGCATCTCTTATAATCTCGATGAACTGCTTGGCTTTATATTTCTCGAGTAGGTTCTCTCTGTCTTTCTTGTCTTCCCACTTTTGTATAAAAAACTCATCTATTTCCTAGTACGGCATTATAAACATTGATGGGAAACTTTTCAGTTAGTGGTGTTATTTATCTCATTATTTACCATTAATAGTTTTTTTTATCGATCAAATACTATGTTTAAATTTGTTACTTTTGGGAGGATATCATATTGAGTAAAACAAATTATATACCCTTAACCTCATCAGAAATTGGTTCTCTCTGGGCAACTTACTTACAAAATAGTATGGCAGAACATGTTTTAAATTACTTTCTAGTGCAAGTTCAAGATCCAGATATAGAACCGTATATTCAAATAGCCTATGATATATCTCTTCAAAGTTTGGACAATATAAAAGGTATATTCACCGAAGAAGAAATCCCAATCCCCGTTGGGTTTACAGAACAAGATGTTAACCTACAAGCACCTCGTTTATTTGATGATATCTTCTTTCTAAGTTATTTACAAAACCTTGGTAAAGCAGGAATGGCGCAGTACAGTTTGATGAAAGCTATGTCAACTAGAAAAGATATACGTACTTTCTTTAGTTCTTGTCATGAGGAGACCTCCAAACTTTATGATCAAGTCATTGATAGCTTACTCAATAAAGGATTATTAATTCGGCCACCACATATACCTATTCCTAATAAAGTCAATTTTGTTGAAGATAAAAACTATTTTGACGGTATTTCGTTTATTGGGAAGAAAAGACCACTGAACGTAATAGAAATTTCCCAATTATTCTCGAATATTCAAACGAATGTTATTGGTGTAATGCTTTCTATAGGTTTCGGGCAAACAGCAGAATCACAAAAAGTAAGAGACTATATGAATAGAGGAAAAGAAATAGCTAAAAAACACATAAAAGTTTTTGGTGATTGTTTAATTGAAAGTGATCTTCAAGTACCAATGACATGGGATGCTGCTACGTTAGAATCTACAGTTCCAGTTTTTTCAGATAAGCTAATGATGTTTCATTTTAATATGCTGGTAGCAGGTGGTATAGGTAATTATGGAGTTGCCGCATCAGTTAGTCAAAGAAGCGATCTAGTGTTGAATTACAATCGGCTCTCAGCTGAAATTGTAAAATATGCTAATGATGGCGCAAATATCATGATAAAAAATGGATGGATGGAAGAAGTACCAACAGCAATAAATCGGACAAATATAATAAAGAAAAGTGGAAACAAATAAATGGCGTGAAAACAATCGAAGTATTACTTTGGAGCATTATATTTCCTGGTTTTGGGCAAATATTAAATGGTAAATACCTTAAAGGCATTGTAATCATACCTTTAATTGTTTTAATTATTGTAAAAGGGAACCTAAATCTAATTATCCTATCTAGCTTACAAGGTAATGTTGAAAGGGCAATTCAACTAACTAACCACAAGTGGATTTTATTTTTTCCTTGTTTATATTTCTTTGCAATATGGGATGCCTATAAAGATGCAGGCGGTGGCGGAAAGCCGTATTCATCTTTCCTGTTTTTGTTTTCAGGGTATTTTATGACCGTAGGAACCATTTTTTCTACGAAGATAACTTTGTTTGATTTACATATAGCACCTATATGGCTACCAATGATAAGTGTTATACCTGGGATACTTGTTGGGTTGTTATTACAATGGATAATCATAAGCAAGGAAAATGGTTAAAGGAAAGTATGCTAGTGCATATCCATCCATATGTAGGTAATTAGATTTTTAATACTCAATGTAGGACAATCAGTGGTATTGTCCTTTTCTTATGTCATAAAATGGTAAATTCAATAATTCCTCTTCTCTAATTGATAGAATAATCTCCTCATTCATTTCTCCTGTTCCGTTCGACTCTGAAATTTTAGTTTCTGTTTTTTTTCATCTAAAAGAACCTTTGTTTCTCCTTGTTGTAATTGGCAACCTATTAAAGCGATTGCCATACATAAAATTGTTAATATCGAGAATATAACCTTCCAGCTATTTCCTCTCCTCTATCATCAAAATGAGTAGAGTTGCCCACTTAATAAGACGGTTTATAGATTCTATCGGTGTCGGTATCAATTACATAATCAATCTCTATGTCTTCATTATAGGCAAGTTGGTCAAAGCAGTTAATTCGGCAAAATATAGCTGGAAGGTCTAAAATATTTGAAGTAAGAGCTTTGGCATTTATATACTTTTTCATAAGTTCCTTTTTTGAACAACTTTTCCCTTTAATTAGAACTTGGTGATAATATCCGTCAATTTTAACTATCAATGTCATCACGATTGACTGCTAACCAATCCATATAGCTTTAGTTTGTTTTGTCTTTTCGACTGAAATACGGACCGCACCAGCCTGTTTCATGCGTTCTTACGTAAGTCCAATTAAACTCTTTATCTACTACGTAAACATCTTCTTCATTTACAAAGTCCTCGGCTGTTAAAGAAGAAGCATTTTCAAGTATATAAGCATCATCCAAATCCTGATAAAAAACATAACATGCCTGTTTTGGTTCTTTCTTAAATGCTGTATCAGCTTGTTCTTCTTTTAAATATTTCCTTTTTTCATAACTAAATACATGCCATAGGTATCCACAACAACCATCTTCATAAAGATAAATAGATTTCTTTTCTTTATCACTAAGATGATTGACAAAGTTGTCTTCCCATTGCTTTCGTAGATATGTCCCCCACTTAGGTATTTCAATTCCCCTTTACCTTTTTCTTTTTAAGCAAGGTTACTAAATCAATCACACTTTCCAAAATGACACCTACTTTATATATTCATCATATCTCATTGGCATCTCTGTTAAAAACAAATGAACATCTTACACGTTAAGTCTATTATTTAATGCTTTCAAGCTATGCAAACTGAAGTCCCTAACATCCCTATTTTTGCTCTGGGATAGTTCATTTAATATTTCCAATAAATAATCATCTTCTATAATTCCCTTATTATCACCTTCAGCACAGCATGACAAAAAAAGCAGTAAATTAAAATGCACTTTTGGTTTTTCGTGTTGTCTCATTTTTTCAACTATATATCGAATCAATTCGTTATTTGTTGAGAGAATTTTTGTAAAAAAACGTTCAATCTCTCCTGGCTTTCCCTTTTGTATTACTTCGTCAATCTTCATATAGTAATCTTTTATTTCCTGTTCGGAAAGCTCTGAATCATACGAGTCCAATTCTACATCCTCTATGTAATCTACAAGACCATTGATAAATTCTTCAAAATCCTTTGCCAACTTTATCTCTTGATTCTGCTCTACATCGATAAAAACGACAGAAGGATTTTTCCTCTTTCTATAATCCAAACAGATAAACATCGGTGGGTCTGCTGATATAATCAGCAATTTTTTACTGCGTATTCCCCATTCTTTTCGCAAATAAAGACTATCTAATAATCCTGGCTCTTGCCCTATTCCATATAAAAAATCAACATGGACAGAGTTATTAGCCCAACTATTCGGGGTTTCCGTAGAAAAGTATTTATTTTTTAAATAGAACCCATTTCTTTTCTTCATTAATTGAATATAGGAATCTGGCAAGTCCATATTTAGTTCCTTCTGAATGTTTTCTACTAACTCAGAATCGACTTCACCTTTATAATATTCATCTAATTCTTCTGCCCATAATATCTCTACATTCATGTTATTCCCCCTTTATAATAAGACATTTAATGTTATGCCCCTCATACTACTTTGGCTAACCGTATGATTCATAAGTAATGTCCATTAAAATCTTTTCGTAAGTCTCTATCTTCCTCCAAAGTTCCTTATATTTTAACGAATCAGTTTCAAACTTTTCTAATTCAATGAACATACTCATTAAAGCCTTTTTTGATTCAATTATTTTTTTAGTTTGACTTTCAATATTTCTTTTATCGCGGTACATAATAAAGTGGCCTTTAAAATTCTTTCTCGCTTCTGTAAGGGAATAATCCCCATTTGGGTCATCCTGTCCATCGTCTTCCCAATGACAAAGTTCGCATATGTCAAATATTCTACGTTCTTCCATTGTTAGAAAGCCACAACAAGGACACTACTCACGTTTCAATCTAATCTCTCCCTTTATTCAGATTAAGTATTTAACGCAAATGACGTTTACTGCTTAAAGGCCTTGTATGGTGGTAGCCCTAACGTTTCATCAGTTACACATAACAATCTCTATCGTGATATGGCATTTCTAACTCTTTCCACTCAAAATTACCCTCAACACATTTGATAAATAAATCGTCGTATCCATCACCATCTGTAGGGGATAACCCTAACCTTATTTCTTTATGCTTCAATGCAACTGGCATATTCAATAAAGTTTTTCATAATACCGATGAAATGTTACTAGTCACTGACATTAATTGTGAGAGGAATGATACTTTCTAGCAAAAAAGACGCACAGAAGTCTACCAAAAATATATAAATGACAAGAAGTTAAGGCAAAAACTGAAACATAAGATGTTACCAAGTGTTTTCTTAGAGGGTGAAGATCAAGATGAAGATGATTATGAGGACATGGTCACACATCGATTTGTTCTACCTTGTCAAAAGAGGATATTCGTTATAAATCGCTCTTTACTGCTATTAGTTTTGAGGATTTTCCACATCACCCCAAATTCTAAAAGGGTTATACTGCCCTGGTATTGATATTTATTTTGTAAATGTTACAAAGAAAATGATTTACCACCTATATGATGACCGAGGCTGGGACGTTATCGCCTCAAACCAAGAAGATTTAGATTTACTTTATGAAGAACTAAATAATTGGATTTTAGACTACGACCGGGAACAGATTGATAAGATATTCAAATAATCTATTTGTTGTATAATTATAGAAAACCATTTACAAGAGGTGAAGAACTTGAATTTTCTTACCACACGTATTGTCATCATACTCAGCCTGTAATGGTCTAATTATTCTTTGGGGACTTTTACAGGCTGAGCCTTATCCCAAGGAGTTGATGACAAGTGAAGCCACATATCAAAAATCGAAGTCGTGCTTATTATCGACATCATCGAAAAAGAGTGATTCATCGTAAAACAAAGATTGCAGAACAAACTGGATGGCAATCTCGTTTTACTGGATATTTCGCAAAAGGGAAAGTTCATTGTTCGTGCTGGATGTGTTCCCAAAAGACAAAAAAAGATGGATTTCCTCATTCGCAAAACATTCAATTGAAACGCTTAAACAGTCAATTATATGATTACTTTAGCGAAGGGGAATTTTAATCGTTTAATGAGCAGGGTGATAGTTCTTCCCTGCTCTTTCATTATTTTGTAGTCTTACGTCTCCATCAGCTATAAACATAAGCATGTCCTGAACCCATTCCATCAGACCAGGTAGCAAATGCAAAAATTCTTTTCAATTCAAATTCTTTAATTGATTCACTCGTTCAAAGTCATTCTTATTTCTTAGCAGATATTCTGAAAGACCACCCTTGTCCAGTAAGGTGGCCTTCTCGGTGAACCGCTTGGATATTCTATTCTTGTAGCCTCCATTATACCATCTTTCCCAGAATAAGGTTATATTATGATAGGGGTTTATTATGTGGCACAGGAGTTTATTATTGGGTTACACTTTTAAAATCATCTGCGATACTACCTCAACATGTGTAGTCTGCGGAAACATATCCACCGGCTGCACCTCAACAGTCCGATACCCACCATCCTCAAGCACCCTTAAATCACGTGCTAATGTCCCAGGATTACATGACACATAAACAACCTTCTTCGGTTTCATGTCAATAATGGTTTGCAACAGTGCTTCGTCGCAGCCTTTTCTTGGCGGGTCGACGACGAGGACGTCTGCTTTGTGTCCTTTTTCGTACCAGGCTGGGATGACTTCTTCTGCTTTTCCGACGGCGAAGTTTGCGTTGGTTATGTTGTTGAGTTCGGCGTTGCGTTTGGCGTCTTCAATGGCTTCGGGAACGATTTCGACGCCGAAGACGGATTTGGCTTTTTGGGCAAGGAAGAGTGAGATGGTACCGATGCCACAGTAGGCGTCGATGACTTCTTCTTTGCCTGTGAGTGCTGCGTATTCTAGAGCTTTGTCGTAAAGGACTTTTGTTTGTTCTGGGTTAACTTGATAGAAGGATCTTGCTGAGATGGCAAAGCGCACATCACCAATATAGTCATAGATCACTTCTTGTCCCCAGAGTACACGGGTTTCGTCACCCATGATGACATTTGTTTTCTTAGGGTTAACGTTTTGAACGATAGATTTGACGCCTGCAATATTCTCTGTGATGTCCGCGATGATTTTCTTTCTATTCGGTAGATCCTTCGCTTTTGTGACAAGGACAATCATGACATCCCCCGTAACTAAACCGTAGCGGGCCATGATATGACGAAGATCGCCTTTATGGCGCTGCTCATCGTATGCACGAACGCCATTTTTATTGCAGATGTCTTTCACTTTTTGAATAACCTCATCATTTTTTTCTTGCTGAATAAGGCAAGATTTCATATCAATGATTTGGTGGGAGCGTTGTTGATAGAATCCACCGATTAACCCGCCTTCATGTTCGCCTATTGGTACTTGGGATTTATTGCGGTAACGCCACGGATCGCTCATGCCAAGGGTAGGATGAACAGTGACGTTTTCAAGCTTGCCTATTCTTGTGAGCACATCACGGACTTGTTTTTGCTTGGCTAGTAGCTGGCCCTCGTAGCTTAAATGCTGGAGCTGGCAGCCGCCACATTCCTTATAGATGGGGCATGGGGCAGTGACACGATAAGGGCTTTCTTCGTAGGTTTCGATTAGTTTGCCGAAGCCATAGCCTTTGCTTGTTTTAAGCACCTTAATTTGTGCTTTTTCACCTGGAAGGGCATTGGGGACAAATAGTGGATAACCGTCGACCTTTGCCACGCCCGCTCCTTCATGGGTTAAATCTTCAAAAGTAACATCTATATAATCGTTTTTCTTAACAGGTAATGTTTGCTTCATTTCATTCTTCCTCTTCTCTTAAAATCCGTGCAAATCGCTAGTCAGATTGTAACATAAAAACAAGCGCAATACGAAAGGAGGTTTCTTCCTCAATTTTAAATAAAAAAGCCATGCATTATGCATGACTAGTGATGTTTGCTTCAAACCGATCCTCCACCTCAAGAATAAACCCGCGAAAATACTTCTCAAAATAAGGGTGGCGATGAATCCCTTCCGCGTCAGTGATAAACTGGAAGGTCGCATGTGGATGAACGAGCTTCTCCTCAAGTGCTTTCGTTGCTTCTATTGTATTAGGTACCATTTCTCTAAGGATATTTGGATATTCGTCTCCTTCTTTTTCACCTACGTACCAGAAGATATGTTTCTCATCCGTAATGGCTGGTTGTTTTTGCAAGAATGATAGAAAGTCAGGGTACCATAGAGAAGCCGATAGTAAGAAATAATAGTCGAAATCCTCACGTCTTGTTAATAAAGAGTAAAGGGAGACGAGCGCCCCGAACGATGCTCCTGCGATGCCTACATGCTTCGGTTCTATTGATAGATGAAATTCTTTATGTAAAAAAGGCAACAGCTCATCTTTAACCATCGTTAAATATGTATCTGCCTCACCTTCATAGGCATAGTCATCTACTTTTGCATACCAAGGAGTGTATTCCCTATTACGATCTATCGGGTCAACACCTACAAAGGCAATATGCTTCAGCGGGTGTTGCTCGAAGTACTCAAACAAATAAGAGCCATCTTGAACAATAATCGTCAGTTGCGGTATTTCATTTTCTGGTAAAAGAATCGACAAATTATATTCTTTCCATTGCCATTTTTTCATGGTTCCCCCACCTTCCTTGTTTTTAAAAAAAGCTACTGAAGGCATCAATCACGACAGTAGCTTTTATTCATTCTTAATCTTGATAATCAGGGCGATCTTGTTTACGTATTTGATTGAGTGGTACAAATACATCCAAATGACGATACAAGTTCACAAATTCAGCTGGGGTGTCCCCGCCGTATTCACCGTCAAGGTTCAACATAACCGGATCTTTTGAATAAACTTTTATTCTGTTTGCTTTTGCATAGATGACATGTGGATCATTGACATGCTCACCACGTAAGGCAAGTGAGGCAATGCGAATAAACTCAGCTAAATTGGTTTTCTTCAAAATCAACAATGTGAACATTCCATCATTAATGGAGGCATCTGGAGCTAATTTTTCAAAACCGCCGACAGAGTTTGTTAAAGCGACAAGGAATAACATCGCTTCTCCTTCAAAAATTTTGCCATCGAATTCAATCGTGACATCCGCCGGTTTAATACTTGGTAGCATTTCTATTCCTTTTAAATAGTAGGCAAGTTGACCAATCATCGTTTTTAGCTTGCTTGGTACTTCATATGTGAGCTCTGTAATACGACCGCCACCAGCAATATTAATAAAATACTTTTTATCCATACGGCCAATATCAACAGGGATTTTCTCGCCTTTGACAATAATATCCGCTGCTGCTTCTACATCACGTGGAATGTGCAGTGCACGAGCAAAATCATTCGTTGTCCCTGTCGGAATAATACCCAGTTGCGGTCGGAATTCCTGCTCTGCGAGTCCATTGACGACTTCATTAATCGTGCCATCTCCACCGGCAGCTACGACAAGGTCATACTTTCTCTCTACAGCAAGTCTTGCAGCCTTTGTCGCATCACCTTCACAAGTTGTCGCGTGACAAGAGGTTTCATATCCTGCGCGTTCGAATTTCTCTAATACTTCTGCAAGATGCCTTTTAAAAATTTCACGACCAGAAGTTGGATTATATATAATTCTCGCTCTTTTCATTACCCATCATCCTATAAAATAAAATAAGTGCTTATATATGTTTTTACTGTTCTTTATACTGTAATGAGCCATTCGTTCCATCATTTTACATCATACATTGTCCACAATCAGATAGCAATATTTAACCATTTCCTCTAGCCCAATCCTATTCTAATTAATCTCGACCGTTTAGACAAGTTTCATACCTATCTATTTCATTATTTAAGGAATATTCAGATTCCCACATTTCCCTTTTCTTTTATATTATAATCAACACAGAAGCGAATGTGCGAAAGAGGAGTGACACCATCGTGACCATACATAACTGGCGTAAATCATTACTATTAATTGTTATTATACTATTCACCGTTACACTAACTGCATGTGCCACTGAAACAACAACTGAAGAACAGACAACATTTTCACCAACCTTAACAGCCCACTTTATAGATGTAGATCAGGGAGAGGCGACATTATTACAAGGTGAAGATTTTACAATTTTAATAGATAGCGGGAGACATGATGGCAATGAAGTCGTACCCTATTTACAATCAGTTGGGGTAAAAGAAATTGACTTACTCGTTGGCTCTCATCCCCATGCTGATCATATTGGGCAAATGCCTGAAGTAATTAACTCTTTTCCTGTCAAAGAAGTGTGGATGAGCGGAGCAGAATCAACGTCGAGAGTATATGAAGACGCATTAGATGCCATTATTGAAAGTGAAGCAGCTTACCATATACCAAGAGCAGGCGAATCATTTACAATTGGTTCAGCACAAATTGATATTCTTCATCCATCATCTGTTGATGAAGATTTGAATAATAGCTCTATTGGGATGAAGATTACTTATAAAGAACAATCGTTTCTCTTCACAGGCGATGCGGAAACATCAGCCGAAAATGAGATGCTCGCTTCAGGCAACATAGAAGCAGATATTTTTAAGATCGCTCATCATGGTTCAGATACTTCTAATAGCGAGGCATTTATAGAAGCAATCCATCCTGAAATCGCTATTTACTCTGCTGGTGCAGATAACTCTTACGGTCACCCAAATCAAGAAGTATTGAACCGCCTTCAGCAAATGAATATAGACGTGTACGGCACGATCGAAAATGGGACGGTTATCATTCAATCAGATGGCCATGACTACCTCTCCATAAATGGGGTAAAAGAAAAAGAAGACAACAAAACGAACGAGGAAGTTGTCATTGAAAGCTGTCCTGCAGATCATATTATGATTAATGAAGCGAATGCTGAAACATTGCAACAAATCCATGAAATTGGCCCAGATCGTGCCGAGGAAATCATCGAGAAAAGACCTTTCACTTCCTATGATGACCTGCAACGCATTGCTGGTATTGGTCTTGCCAAAGCAAAAGAAATTGAAGATCAATCTATAATTTGTTTCTAAGAGGAGTGGGGTCGAGTGAATAAAGCTGTTATAGATAGAATGGAAGAAGGCAAAGCTGTGCTCCTAGTCGGTGATGAGCAAGTGGAAAAAATAATTGCGGCTCATCTCCTACCTCCTGACTCAGTCGAAGGTACATGGCTCCTTATTACAATGAAGGAAGAAGAAATAACTGAAATCATCATCGATCACGATTCAACAAAAGCTGCCAAAGAAAGAATCAAGCAAAAACAAGCGAAATTATTAAATAGAGGCAGCCGCTTTAAAAAAGACTAATCAACACCGCGAAAAAAGCACATCAACATTTTAATAGATTGATGTGCTTTTTTATTGTCGTATACGCCCTCTAGTCATCCTCACGGGTGATAAATAAATGGGACAATGATGAGCAAGATGGCTATCATCGTGATTGTTTTCGACAGAGGCTTTGATAGCTTCTCTCTTCCATCCCCTTTATACCAACCAGAAAATTGCCATTTATTCCGATAGAGCACAAATAATAGAAGTAAAATACCAAGAAAGCCCATCCAAGGTTGCGTAACCGTTTCTCCTCCTATTGTATAGACACCCGCTAACGCCGCACTTCCTAACCAACCTACTACTAAGAAGATAGCAATAATTCTTACAAGTTCAAAGACAAACGTCATTGTTTAGTCACTCCTTTTTATAAACAACTTCAAAGTCTTCACATACGACGAGAATTTTTTCGTGAAAGTCTTTCCCTAAAGGTGCTAGCTCTCGTTTAAAAAAGGCTTCATGTACCTCTCTCCAATAAGCTAGCGAACAATCACCCTCCCCTTCATTAAATGCATGATTCTCTGTTACTTCGTCAAAAGGCACGACCGTCACATTTGTCGTTTTAACAATCACTTTCGGCAACCCTTTGCCATCAAGAATGATATTCAACTGTCCGACTTGGGGTAAGTCTTCATTTTCTATCTCGTATAAAAGGTAATTGGATGCTGTTGCTGTTTTCTTCCCTTCTGCAACTAGTTCCACCAAGGCATCCGCCATTTCTTCACTATCACCGAACGCCCATGCTGCATAAGTATCTGGTGCTTCTGAGTGTTGCTGTCGATATTGCTGCCATATTTTATCTATTGCTGTCTGACTCATCTTTTATTCTCCTATTCACTTCTTCTATTTTTGTTGCGTGGTTTCCTCTTTGCTTAAAGTGCCATCGATGATTTTATCTGCATCCATCCTGACTGTCTCAAGCATATGGATATGCGCCTCTCCTCTTCTCCATATAATCAGCTGCCGCATACTGTGACGCTCCATTTCGATGAATTTCAGCTAGCAGGACCGAGTAGTATCATCCAGTGGATTGAAAATGGCGCGACCTCACGTATAGGACAACACTCCGATTGTAAAAGAGGTACAGCGATTAAACAATGCCTTCGTTATCTCTGTTTTCCCTCCACCAGAAACTGCTGCAATTGCAATAATGAAGCTGTCTTTCTCTTTTATAAACGTCTGAGATTCCACCTTTTCTGATTCATCTCTCCTATATTCTTATGTCGATTATTTTCTATCTTATAAAAATAAGTGATTTCAAAAGCGAAATAACCCATCAGCAGTCCCCCACCCATTGCCGAATAGACTCCATTAAAAATGAAAAGGGGCATAAAAGCAAAAGAACTAGTCAAGGTAGCTATCGTTAGCGGTTTCATAGAGTCACTCCTTTTATATATAGACTTTCCTTTACTGGGTTAGCAATCATTTAATACTACTTTAAAAATACCAATTTTTTTCATTTTTTTAAACATATGCCAAGAAAATTCTTATATTATCACTAACCAAGTTGAATTACCGACCAAATTTCAGTAATAAGGACCAATTATATGGATAAAATCACACGAAAAACGTTAGTTGGACAACAGTTTTCACCAAGGGATCAGCAATTTTTGATAAAAATCAATATAGTTAAGTTTTCATCAGATGCGGCTTTCACCGTTTTCTTTTAGAAAAACAACAAAATGACTGACTTTACGAAATGGCTTCAACTTTACATTTTTCCAAAAAGATAAGAAAGTAAAAAAAGCGTAAAAACAAGTAAAGAATTTACAAAGAATATTATCAGAATATTAATATAATTAGATGATTGAAACAATTTATTTGTACCATACTTTAGGGGGGATAGGATTGAGGAGAAAAATAAAAGAGCTCGGTTTATTATTATTCATTTTAGTAGTCATTTCAGGATGTTCAACAAGTAACAATGTTACTTTAGAAAGCAATGATTCTAAAAACGGGAACGGTAATGAAGGAACACTTATTATTGCCAGGCAATCAGACGTGGATAACTTAGATCACCACTTTATGTCGACTATTAATGCAGCCAGTGTGACTCATGGAAAGGTTTATGAAGGATTAGTTGCTAGAGATAAAAATGAAAATATTGTTCCTCTATTAGCTGAAAGTTGGGAACAGGTAAATGATACGACATGGGAGTTTCATTTGCAACATGGAGTAACCTTTCATGATGGGACACCCTTTAATGCTGATGCCGTTAAAGAGACATTTGAAAGGGTGTTAGACCCTGACCTAGGTGCCCCAAAAGCTTCTGCCTTTGAAATGGTCGAAGAGATAAAAGTTTTAGATGATTATACTGTACAATTCATACTTTCCGAACCATTCTCTCCTTTACTATCGATTTTAGCAAGCCATGAAGGGGGAATTATTAATCCAAAAACGATCGAAAAATATAAAGGAGAGGTCATAAAAGAACCTAATGGGACTGGGCCATTTACATTTGAGTCATGGACACCCGGTCAAGCAATTATATTGAATAAGAATCAAAACTATTGGGGAAATCCCCCACATATCGACCGAGTCGAATTTAAAGTAGTGCCTGAAGAAACAACAAGAGTTTCTATGATTGAAACTGGTGAAGCACATATTGCAGAACCTCTTTCTATCCATATGATTGAAACGGTTGAAACATCAAAGAAAGGGAATGTGTACCGTAGCGAGGGCTTTGGTACAGAATATCTTGGTTTTAATATGCAGGCACTACCTTTTAATGATGTTCAAGTGAGAAAAGCTATATCACATGCCATTGAGATGGATGCAATCATTGATGGGGCTTTTAATAAAATTGGACATAGAGCCAATTCATTAATGGGATCAAAAGTGTTCGGTTATCATGAGGACTTAAAAGCTTATGAATATAATCTAAACGAAGCGAAGAGATTACTGAGCGCTGCTGGTTATGCAAATGGCTTTGAAGCTACATTACTCACAATGGATAACAAAGAAAGAATAAATCTTGCAGAAATATTACAATCGCAACTAATGGGAATTGGAATCAAACTTAACATTCAGGTTCTTGAGTATGGTTCATTTGTGGAGCAAGTGAATAAAGGAGATTCCCAATTATTTCTCATTAGTTGGAGGAATGCAACAGGTGATGCTGATTATAATCAATATAATCTTTTTCATTCAAGCTCACACGGTGCCACAGGCAATACGCTCTTTTATAGCAATAATGAAGTCGATGAGTTAATTGAATTAGCGAGAGCTGAGACCGATCAAGAGAAGCGCTTGGAACTTTATGCAAAAGCACAAGAAATAGAAATGGAAGACGCTGCTTATGTGCCTGTAAGAGTGATAGAAAACTTAGCGGCAGTTGCGAAGAATGTTGATCATTTTTCTATAAGCGCTGCTGGTTACTTAGAAATCAATGATATTTTAATAAACAAAGATTAATAGGGAGGAAAATATACATTGAATGATCAAACCTATTGGCTTAAAAATGTAAAGATAGAGAGTGGATTTAAATGGGAGAATGGCCAAGCAGTTAGAACAGAGACAGAAACGGTTCACTTATTCATTAGTCATGGGAAGATTGAAAAGATTACGAATGCCTTAGCAGATATAACAAATGATTACCCTCTAAAAGACGTAAAAGGCTTATTGTTAATGCCATCCTTTGTTGAGAAACATGTCCATTTAGATAAAACCTATATGGGAGATAAATGGCAGTCTTGTCTTCCCGCATCAAGTGTAATAGAGCGTTGTAATATCGAAAAGAATATTTTAAAATCCCTTCCTTCACAAACACATGTTAGAGCAGGAAAGCTCCTGAAACAATTACTATCATTTGGATCCACACATGTCAGGACACATGTAGATATCTATCCTGAGGTTGGGCTTAAAAACTTAGAAGAAGTCCAAAGGGCCATACAAAATTTCTCCGATCAGATGAGCGTTGAAAGCGTCGCATTTGCACAACATGGTTTATTAAATAAAGACACGATTAGTTATATGAGGCAAGCAGTTAAGCACGGGGCAGGTATTGTAGGCTCGGTAGACCCAGCTACTGTTGATAATAATATCGAAGCTTCATTAGTACAATTAATGGATATTGCTGTAGAAGGAAATGCTGACATCGATTTACATTTACATGATCCTGGACATCTCGGGACATTTACAATGAAAAGACTTGCCCATCTCACATTAGAAGCTGGGTGGCAAGGTAGAGTTTTCATTAGTCATGCATTTGGATTAGGCGGAGTATCGTTGGATGAAGTAAAAAAAACAGCTGAACTTCTTAAAGCAGCAGAAATATCTATAGTCACTAGCTTACCGACCGGGAGAGATATACCACCTGTAGATTTCTTAGACGAATATGGTATACAAGTAGCGATTGGAAACGATAATATTTTTGATTCCTGGTGGCCAACGGGGAATGGGGATATCTTGGAAAGAGCAACAAGATTAATAGAGCGATATAGATGGACAAACGAAATATCTCTATCACAAATATTAAAATATATTACAGGCGGCATTACAACTTTGGATAGAAATGGTCATCAGCAATGGCCAAAAACCGGTGACTCTGCCAATTTCTTATTTATGGATGCATCTTGTAGTGCCGAAGTCATTGCTAGACGTATAAAACCAAATGGCGTTATGTATAAAGGAAACATAGTTTATGGTGAACTATGCATAGAAGAGCCTGTTAATGATTAATGAGATATGGGCAGAAACTAAATAGTATTTCAGCAAAAGATGTATCCGAATGATTAGGAGAAGAATCTACCTTCTAATTATTCGGATTGTTTTATATCATTGAGAATAGTGGAATCGAGCAACTAAACTATGATATAAATCATCATTCGCTATTGTTCATTATTTCAGGCTAAGTCATTTAGTTAGCTACTTGCCTTATTCTGCCTACTTCCAAATTTGCCAAAAATGACTGTATTCATAAATATAAACAAAAGGTATAAAAGTATAGATGAAATGATTCCAACAAAAAATGATAGATTGTATAATGGCTCTAAAGATGAAATAAAATGTCCTGAGAGACTTAATCCCCCTGCCATACACATAGCTAAAATAGCTGATTTGTTTACACCACTAGAGTAATAATGATCTCCTTTATTATGATAGAGCTCCTTTATATCAATTTTCTTTTTATCGATAAGAAAATATTGTGTAATCATGATTCCAATCACAGGACTCAATAATCCACCTACCATGTTTAAGAATGTGAATATACTTGTTGAATTCTCCATCAACTTCCAAGGCATAATAACCATCCCTGCTATGGAAATGATAATAGCTGCACTTTTGGAATTGATTAACTTTGGAAAAAGAGAAATTAGCTGATTAATAGCAGGAATTATATTTCCGGTAATATTAACAGAAAGCGTAGATAAACAAACCGTAATCAGTGATAAACAAACCACTAGCTTACTATCGAACTCACCAATCACATCAAGTATATTCCAAATAGGTTTGCCATAAAGCATTTCTGTACCTTTAATAATTGAAATACTAGCTGCAGCAAATAAGCCATAAGAAACCATTATCCCCAAAAATTGACCGAGCGATTGTTGAATGGTTGTTCTAGCATACCTAGTGTAATCAGAAACACTCAATATAGGCGCCACCCAAGTAGCTAATAAAGCTGACATGCAAGTAATCATAGTAAATATATTTGTAGCAGAGATATTTGTAGCGCCATGCAAAAGGATTGGTTCTACTCCCCCTGCTTGATCAATAATCCAAATACTCATGCCTCCGAATATAAGGAAAACCAATGGAGTAATCACATTGGATAATTTTCCAAGTGCTTTCATTCCTCCAAAAGAAAAGCATAAGTTGATGAACCAAAATACAAGAAATGAAATAAGATGAGTAAGGCTAAGACCAAATAATGTCCATTCCCCCCCAAAATTTATATAAGCAGGCCAGAATTGGCCAATTAAAATGGTGATTGCAAGGCTCCCAGCATAAGTTTGAAGCCCAAACCACATAATTCCTGCAATGATTCCTCTCAATACACCTGGTAATAAAGCACCTGCACCGCCAAATGATGTTTTAAGAAACATCACAAAGGGAATGCCATATTTATTTCCTGCATGTCCATTGAGCTGTATCAGAATAGTAAGTAGAAACGCTGAGGCGAGAATAACAACCATGACTTCGGTTATAGAAAGTCCTAATGCAAAAAAACCCCCTACCGTTACATAGGAGGGGATATTATGAATAGATCCCATCCATAAAGAGAAAAAATGACTGAAGTTCAAATTTCTTATGGTGGGTTTAGTAGGTTGCAGAGCGAAATCCTCTTCCACTCTATCTACCATAATAGATTTACCTGGATTCAAGTATAATCCCCCTATTATTTATTAAAATGGTTGTTGAAAATGGTATAAATCCAAACAATACTACATAGGGTACCGGAAATGAAAAAGCTAATCCAAATAGCAGTGAAATTTCCTACAACAGATATAAAAGCATAACCACCTATCATTCCGATTAATGAGGAAAAGGGAATAATCGAATGTATTGGTCCTTTACTTAAGATAATATAGAGCATAGGAATAATTAATGAAGCGTACATATGCCCAAAGAAAAATAATAGTTCTAAAAGAGAAGGAGAAAAAATACTTACGACTACTAATAAAAGTACACAAATAAAGCCTGAAGTTAGATAAGTAAGATTCCATTTATCCCTGTTGGTGAGCGATAAGAAAACCTGTAATATATTTCGCACGATTAATACAGTGGTGGCTTGTAATTCTGAACTAATTGCTGCTGAAATTGCGCTGAAACAAAATAGAATAAACAAAAAAACAAACAGGGTGGTTTGAATTCTATTAATTAGTTCGAATAATAAAGAAGTAATATTATCGTAGCTTCCACTATAGATAATAATCATCAATAAAGATGACAAAGCCAATGGAATAGTCATCCATATAAAACCTGCTAAAGTAAAGGTTAACTGGACCTTAGCAGGTTTTAATAAGAAGACTCTTTGCCAAGTCGAACGATCAATGATCACTTGACCAAATCCAATTAATATAGCAGTCATAATAAACAACATAGCATCTGTGTTTTGAAAATATAACAGGTAAGGATGGTATAATTTGATTCCTTCAAATACTGGGTGCACACCATTTTGAATGTAAAAATAAACAGGAATTATGATGACAGCAGCAAATATTAATGTCACATTTACACTAGCTAGCTGATGAATTCTCTGCATCCCACCCATTCCACCAATGAGAAAACAAACAAATAAAAATAATAGCATCCCCAAATAAATAGGAATAGGAAAAACAATATGAAGGAGAATAGCCGCCCCCATCGCTTGCACGAATATAGAGTCCAAACTCGTGATTAAGAGGATACAAATCATGTACCAGTAGCCGCTAGGATTGAGTTTCTCACGTAATACATCACCAATGGTTAAATGGTGGGGGAAAGATTGACGTATCCTCTTTGCTACCATTCCAAAAAGGATCAGGCTTAATGCCCCCATAAGAGAATAGCCTATTCCTCCTACCATTCCATACTTTAATAAAATTTCAGGTGAGGAAAGGATGGTATTCCCCGTTACCCATCTCGCTAATAGGCTCACGATTCCAAAACTAACCCCTAATTTAATTGCTCCACTTATATAAAATTGATAGTCCTGTTTATTCAACGATAGGGCACCTCTAGGCGAAATTCTCTTGGCGTCATTCCAGTTAATTTACGAAACATTTGACTAAAGTAATGTTGACTATTAAAACCGCATTTTTCAGACACTGTATGGATGCTCAAAGTCGGCTGTTCAATTAACATCTTCTTGGCTATGTTTAGACGGTAATCATTTAAATATTCAGAAAAACCCAAACCCACTTCTTCATGAAACTTCCTACTTAAATAAGCTGGATTCATATGACTCTTTGAAGCCAAGTAATTAAGTGTTATTTTCTCACTATATTCTTGTTGTATGATTTGAATCGTTTGAATAATTGATTCTGAATACTGACCTAATTGTTCATATTTATTTAAAACACCTATTAGTTCATCCTCTATGACAGGTTTGGTTATATAATCAACTACACCAAGCCGAATAGATTTTTGAGCATATTCAAAACTTTGAAAAGCGGTAACCATTATAATATCCATTGTATAATTTTGCGCCAATTCACTGGCTAACTCTAGACCAGATTTACCCGGTAGTTGAATATCTAAAAAGGCAAGAGAAATATTGTGTTGCTTGTTGATTTGAACAGCCTGAGACGCATCATTTGCTTTGTAAATCGTCCATTTAGGAAATTGGTTTTTTATCAAATATTCGAGTTGTTCAAGTTCTAGCATTTCGTCATCGACTAATAAAATATTCATACTTGTTTACCCTCCTATAATCATTCATTCCTTTGTTATACAAGGGAAAACAGCTACAACGGTTGTCCCAGTTTCTGAGATTAGTAAATTTATACTCGTAGTCTCTTTCGAATAAAATAGATGCAATCTTGCCTTTATATTTTCAAGGCCTATACCCACTTCATTAAAATCATCGATTGCTTGATTATTCGCGCTGTTCCAGACAGTAACTTGTATGGATTGTGAACACTTTTTAACTGTAACCTTTAAGAAGGCTTCACTTATATGTTTTTCAAAAGAGTGCTTAAAAGCATTTTCAACAAGGGTTTGAATTAAAAAAGGAATAATTAATGCTTGATGAACATCTTCATCCGCTTCAATCTCATAAAAAAGACGATCCCTAAACCTTGTCTTTTGAATTTCGAGATAATATTTAATATAAGTAAGTTCATCATTAACCGTAATATTGTTGGTGTTGGTTTGATATTTAAATTTCAATAGTTTAGAAAACGTTTCAATTGAATAGACTAATTCTTTTTTTCTATCTAACCTTGCTAAACTTAATATCGAGTTAAGCGTATTAAATAAGAAATGGGGTTGAATTTCTTGGTTAAGCTGGTTATATAAGGCCATTTGTAATTCTCTTTCAATCGCGATTTCTTTCTTCTCTTTCTCTATTAAATCGATTCTTTTCTCAAAGATAAACAAAAAAAGTAAGGTGAAAGCGCCAATTAATGGTGCTAATACACAGAGAATAATATAAATAGAGAAACTTTCTAGGGATATCACTTTCCCACTCCTTTATGTAAGAGAAGGGGGAGTCATGCACTCCCTTCAGCGCGTAGACATAGAAATATCGAAATTTCAGTTGGAATTGAGCAGTATACTTCAGTTCCTTTTTGAGAAGCTCGATCCTTGAACCGCTAAAAACATGAGGTTAGCCTCCGAAAATGCGATAACCTACTCTTTCAATTAATGATGCGTTTGTTTACCGCTTAGATCAAAGGGTAGACTCCCTTTATTGATATTTTATATTCTTGTAAATATTTTGTATAGAGAAATTATTATCCCACTATATTTTTTCCACCATATGACAGCTCACAAAATGGCCTTTCTCCAACTCCCTTAACTCTGGCTCAGTTTCTTGACAAAGATCCGTAGCAAATGGACATCTTGTATGAAAACGACATCCTTTTGGCGGATTAATAGGAGAAGGTACATCCCCTTTTAAAATGATGCGTTCATGCTTTATAGTAGGATCGGGTACAGGGATTGATGATAATAGTGCATGTGTATATGGATGCATCGGTTTATCGAACAGACTTTTTTTATCTGCGATTTCAACGATTTTTCCAAGGTACATAACCATTACCCGGTCAGATACATGTCTAACAACGCTTAAATCATGTGAGATGAATAGAAAAGTTAATTTAAACTGTCTTTGTAATTGTTTTAATAGATTTAATATCTGCGCTTGTATAGAGACATCCAATGCGGAAACTGCTTCATCACAGATAATTAATTTAGGATGAACTGCGAGCGCTCTAGCAATGCCAATACGCTGTCTTTGGCCACCGCTAAATTCGTGTGGGTATCGTTCCAATGATTCTAACGGTAGACCAACGTATTCTAATAGTTCTTTCATTCTTTCCGGCCTTTTCTCTTTTTCAACTGACTTCTGTGTAGCCATCGCTTCATTTAAGATTTGTTTTACTTTTTGTCTAGGGTTAAGTGATGCGAAGGGATCTTGAAAGATAACTTGTAAATCCCCACGTAACTTTCTCATGTCCTTCTTCTTAACAGTAAGGAGATTTTCTCCTCCAAAATAAATTTCTCCAGCTGATGGTTCATCTAGTCGTAGAATAGCTCGGCCAGTCGTTGATTTTCCACAACCCGATTCACCTACAATACTTAATGTTTCTCCCTCATACAGTTCAAATGAAATGCCATCAACTGCTTTTACCACCGTTTTCGGCTTAAACAAAGCATCATTTTTCACTGTAAAATGTTGTTTTAGATTATTTACCTGAAGGAGTACTTTTCGCTCAGCTATGCTTTTCATTTAGACACTCCTCCTCCCTCTTACTCTGATTATTCCAATTATCGGAGTATATCCAACATCTCACTTTTGTATCATCGCTAACTTCGAATAATTCAGGGTTTCTTTCAGAACAAATATCTTTACTATGAGGACATCTTGATGAAAAACGACAGCCCTTTGGCAGATTATATGGGCTAGGAATTGTACCTTCAATTGTTCTTAACTCCTCTACATCCTCAGTTATATTTGGCAAAGATGCTAATAATCCTTGTGTATACGGATGTTTAGGATTGGCAAATAACTCCTTAGAAGAGGTATGTTCTACAATATTCCCCGCATACATGACGACCACTTGATCACAGGTTTCTGCCACGACACCAAGATCGTGAGTAATCATAATCACACCCATCCCAAGCTGTTTTTGTAAGTTTTTTATTATTTCAAGAATTTGTGCCTGTATGGTTACATCTAAGGCAGTTGTTGGCTCATCAGCTATCAGTATTTCAGGGGAACAGGCAAGAGCCATCGCAATCATTACACGTTGGCGCATCCCACCACTTAGTTGAAAAGGTTCTTGCTTGGCTCTTTTTTCCGGTGAGGGAATGCCTACTAAACGAAGCATCTCGACCGATTTTTCCCAAGCTGCTTTTTTCCCTAAATTTTGATGTAATCGAATAGCCTCAGCAATTTGCTCGCCAACAGGTATAACCGGATTTAAGGATGTCATCGGCTCT
This sequence comes from Cytobacillus sp. FSL R5-0569, assembly GCF_038007265.1. Classification (NCBI taxonomy): domain Bacteria; kingdom Bacillati; phylum Bacillota; class Bacilli; order Caryophanales; family Bacillaceae; genus Cytobacillus; species Cytobacillus sp. FSL R5-0569. The sequence goes on along the minus strand of NZ_JBBOWW010000001.1, from coordinate 683,660 downwards.
TGGAATATCATTGAAATATCATTGCCTCTTACCTTCCTCATTTCACTTTCTGGTAACTTAACTAAATCTTTTCCTTTAAATAAGATAGATCCTCCAGTAATTTTTCCTGATGGGGAGGGAATGAGACGAAGAATCGAAAGAGAAGTCATGCTTTTTCCACACCCAGACTCTCCTACTATTCCAAGTGTTTCTCCTTTATTCAGAACGAAATCAATGCCATCAACCGGTTTACTAGTTCCTTTTTTCGTAGTAAAATAGGTCTTTAATCCCTTCACTTCGAGTATAGGTATCTCTTTTTCCGCCATATTTGCGCACCCCATTTTTAATTTAAATCTATACGTTTATTAAATAATCTATAGAAAATATCAACCAATAGATTCACAATCACAAAAATAAGTGACGCGACTAGAACCCCGCCTTGAACCATTGGTAAATCTCTCATTCGTATCGCATCCACAATCATTCTCCCTAGTCCATTAATAGCAAAGATGGACTCAACTAACACCGTGCCGCCTAGTAAAGCACCAAACTGTAAACCTACGACTGTGATTACCGGTATAAGGGCATTCCTTAAAGCATGTTTGAATATGATGATTGTTTCTTTCATTCCTTTCGCTCGTGCAGTACGTATATAATCTTGGCCTATAACTTCTAACATACTAGACCTTGTCATTCGTGCTACAATGGCTGCGCCCCCTACTCCTAGGGTAATGGCCGGCAGGATGATATGAAGAGGGCTATCCCAACCTGCTACAGGGAGAATTTGTAGCTTTACGGAAAAGAAATACATTAACATTAACCCCAACCAAAAACTCGGTAACGATATGCCTAATAAAGCAATTAACATGACCCCTATGTCTTGTAAAGAGTATGGTTTTATAGCTGCAATGATCCCAGCAGCCATACCGAGGAAAATGGTTATAAGAATACTAACAAAAGCTAATTCCATTGTTATTGGAAGCCTTACTAATATCTCGTCTAATACAGGCTGACTACTTTTTAATGAAGTACCGAAGTCTCCCTTTAACAGACTTGTTATATAGTCAAAGTATTGAATAATGAGGGGCTGATTCAGTCCTAGCTGCTCTCTTAACGCCTCAATCGTCTCCTTAGACGCTCCTTCTCCAGCTAGAATAACAGCTGGGTCTCCAGGTACTAGCTGCATGATAAAGAATACAACAAAAGTGACACCAATAATGACCGGGATTGTTTGGAACAATCGCCTAAAAATAAACATTGCCATTTTCAAAACCTCCTATTATTAGTTTTTCATTCTAGGATCTAACGCATCTCGTAAACCATCACCAAAAATATTAAATCCTAGAACCAAAATTGAGATGGCTAGGCCAGGAAAAAGGGCAATATATGGAGCTGAGAATAAAAAATCACGCCCACTACTTAACATTGTGCCCCATTCAGGAGATGGAGGCTGTGCACCTAATCCAAGGAAGGACAACCCTGCTGCTGAGAGAATTGCTGTGGCTAATCTTAAAGTCCCTTGGATAATAATAGGAGATAGAATATTAGGCAAAATATGTTTAAAAATAATGACGAAATCATTTGCACCTAGTGAACGAACGGCATCGATGTATTCCAGTTTTTTTACCTCTAGAGTGGATCCACGTACAATTCGAGCAAATAATGGGACTGAAAATGCCCCTACTGCAATGGTTACATTAATTAAGCTTGGCCCCAATGCAGCTATAATCGCTAAAGCAAGTAAAATCCCTGGAAAAGCGAGTAGAATATCCATCACTCTCATTATGATAGAATCCACCCATTTTCCATAATAGCCAGCGATTAATCCGCACATTATGCCAAATAATGCGCCAAAAGCTACTGCTGCAAACCCTACGCCCATTGATAAACGACTACCATATAAAAGGCGGCTTAAAATATCTCTACCTTTATCATCAGTCCCCATCCAATGATCAGCAGAAGGAGGAATAAATTTGTTATCCAAGTTAATTGCATATGGATCATAAGGTGCGAGTAAAGGAGCAAATAACGCAATCAAAAGATAGAAAATAATAATCATTGCACCTATCATTGCTGCTTTATTGCTAAGAAGTATGGCTAATGCATTTTTTATCTGTGATTCCTTTGGTTTGTTTAAAACTTGAGACACTGAATGATTAAGCTCGGATTTTACTTCAATAGACATTGCATCTTCCTCCTGTAATATTTATGAATGGATAGTATGGTCGTTTCCAACAGTAAGTCCCCCTTAGAATTGAAGAATAATCATGTGAATAAAATTATCAAATTTAAATAGAAAGTAAATAATTTTCAGAATATTGATGAAGAAAATGAAAAAAGAAGTAAATATAATATAAATATTTTAAAAAATCATCCTCTATAATGCAGATAAGCATTAAATTTAATGTAAACATTCACTTAAGAAAAGAAAGAAGGGAAAGTATGGTTGAAAGGTTACAAAAGAAAAACATCTTAATAGGATTCATCGTATTAGTATTAACTCTTTTCACAGCATGTTCAACACAATCTAATAGTGAGAGTGCAAATGCGGAAAACGAAGATACAGCAAAAGAAGGAGGTACACTTTCAGTAGTTCGCTTATCAGATGCAACAAAGCTTGACCCTCATTTCATTACAGATATACCTTCTGCTAATATTACTTACCAAAAGGTGTATGAAACACTCGTAGTCCCTGATAAGGATTTTAAAATACAGCCTCTATTAGCAACAGAGTGGGAAGTAATAAATGAGACAACTTGGGAATTTAAGCTTCGGGAGGGAGTAAAGTTTCACGATGGAACGCCATTTAATGCGGAAGCTGTGAAAACAACATTTGATAGGTTGCTAGATCCTAAAACAGAATCCCCGCAAAGGGAAAAGCTAAGTATGATAAATGAAGTAAAAATCGTAGATGATTACACTGTGCAATTGTTATTAGACTATCCATACGCACCCTTACTCTCTATTTTAGCTAGCCAAGAGGGAAGTATAATAAGTCCAAAAGTATTAAAAGAAAATCCAGATCAATTAATGGACCATCCAGTAGGTACTGGACCTTTTCTATTTGAACATTGGAAGTCAGGGCAAGAAATCTCATTAAACAAAAATAAAGATTACTGGGGAGAAAAACCTAGTCTGGATCGTGTCGTCTTTAAAGTTGTGCCAGAGGATGCTACTAGATTAGCCATGATTGAAACAGGAGAGGCACACATAAATGATCAGGTACCCGTAACTGAACTTGACCGTATTGTGGCATCAGATAGCATGGGGCTATATCGGACGGAGGGCCTTGCTGTAGAATATATAGGCTTTAATACTTCTAAAAAACCATTAGACGATATTAGGGTAAGAAAAGCCATTAGCCATGCAATTGAAAGGGACTCAATCATAAAAGGTGTTTATAATGATGTCGGGACACTCGCCAACTCGGCAATGAGCCCTAAAGTATTTGGATATAGCGAAAATGTTGCTCCATTTGATTACGACCTTAATGAAGCAAAAAAATTATTAAAAGAAGCTGGTTTTGAAGATAACCTTAACTTAACACTACTTACGAATGACAGAAAAGAAAGAATCAACATGGCTGAAGTGATCCAATCACAATTAAAGGGAATAGGTGTAAATATAGAAATTCAAGTAATGGAATACGGTTCGTATATTGATACAATTGATAAATCTGACCATGATTTATTTATCGGTGGATGGGGTAATGCTACCGGTGATGGTGATTATAATCAATACAACTTATTCCACTCGGATTCTCAAGGTTCACCAGGTAACCACTTCTATTACAGTAACCCGGATGTAGATCAATTGATTGAAGCAGCACGGCAAGAAACAAATAATGATAAACGGTTAGCGTTGTATGAAGAAGCTATGGAAATAGAACTAGATGAGGCTGTATATGTACCTATCCGTAATTACGAGCATCTAGCAGTTCACAGTAAAACTGTTAGTGGTATGTGGTTAAATGCGGCCAACTATTTAATGATTAATGAAGTGAAGCTAAAATAAAATCTTATATTATAACGGGGTTAACTAGCTAAAAAACTCTATTTCCCCTTTAAAAACTCTTTAGGAGGTACACAAATGACAATTCAATGGTTATTAAATGTAAAACTAGAGAAGTCTTTTGACATAGAAGATGGTGAAATCCGAGGGACAAAAACAGAATTATGTCATCTAAAAATAGAGGATGGCAAGATTACTGATATAACCAATCAGTTACCCGATACTCATGAATTGAGCATAGATGGACAGGGGTATTTGTTATTACCTTCATTAAAAGATATGCATATTCATATTGACAAAACATACTATGGGGGTCCATGGAAAGCATGTACACCTATAACTAATGGCATCTTTACAAGATTGGATGAAGAAAAAAAGTTATTACCAAAGTTGCTACCAACAGCACAAGAACGTGCTGAAAAAATGATTGAACTATATATAGCAAATGGGCATACACATATACGCACACATTGTAATATTGATCCTGTCATTGGTTTACAAAACTTGGAGGCAACGGTAAGTGCTTTAAAAAAATATGAAGATGTACTTTCTTATGATATTGTCGCTTTCCCTCAACATGGATTGCTAAGAAGTGATTCTGTGCAACTAGTTAAAGATGCCATGAGAAATGGCGCTACATTGGTTGGTGGCGTTGACCCTGCAACTGTCGACCGTAATATTGAAAAGTCATTATATACTATATTTGATATTGCAAATGAAAATAATAAAGGTGTAGACATTCACCTCCATGATCCGAACTCATTAGGTGCTTTTACCTTTGAAAGAATGGCATATTATACTGAACAAACAGGGTTGAAAGGAAAAGCTACGATAAGTCATGGCATTGCGCTAGGGGACTTAGATGAAAGTAAACTAACCGACATAGGCGAACAATTAAAGGAACAGGAAATTGATATTACTACAACAATTCCAATTAATAGACCAACTATTCCCGTCCCACTATTAGATAAGATAGGCATTACTGTTTCAGTAGGACATGATAGTATTACTGATCATTGGTCACCTTTTGGAACAGGTGATACTATTCAAAAACTTTCTATTTTAGCAGAGCGATTTAAAATGAGTGACGAACATTCATTATCAACAGCTTTAAAATATGGTACAGGTGGGATTAAACCGTTAAATGCAGACGGTGAAAGAGTGTGGCCTAAAGTAGGCGATGAGGCAACGATGATGTTAGTGGATTCATCATGTTCCGCTGAAGCCATAGCTAGAAGAGGTTCCATCAAATCACTTTTCTTTAAAGGAAAAAAGGTAGAAAGCAAGCTAGGGTCAGAGCAAACTATATAATCGAAAGGGGTTATATCGTGAAAAATAAATTTTGGCTAACAAATGTATTGCTAGAAGTAGGATATGTTGGAGATGAAAATAACACATATACCACCAAAACAGACTTATACCATTTAAAAATTGTTGATGGAAAAATTGTTGAGAAAAAAGAAAAAAAGGATAAAATTTCTCCTGAAGAGAATCAAATTGATTGTAAGGGTCTTCTGGCCATACCTAGCTTAAAAGAAATGCATAATCATTTAGATAAAACATACCTATCGCTAGATTGGAAGGCTTGTACACCTGCCAAAAACTTAGAAGAACGGTTGCGCCTTGAAGCAATGGAATTAGAGGAACTCTCAACTACAGTTAAACAACGAGCTTCTAAAATGATTGAACTTATACTTTCTAAAGGTTCCACCCATATTCGCACTCATGTAAATATTGACCCGTACATTGGTTTAAAGAATTTAGAAGGCGTATACGAAGCGCTTGATAGCTATTCTGATCAACTAACCTATGATATTGTCGCTTTTCCGCAACATGGATTATTAAAAGGGGACGTCATTCCTTTAATGAAAGAAGCCTTAAATTCTGGTGCTACACTTATTGGGGGGTTAGATCCAGCTGGAATAGATAAAAACATTGAGCAATCATTATTCGAGGTAATGAATTTAGCGACCGAATTTGATGTTGATATCGATATCCATCTCCATGATGGTGGGCATGTAGGCTATTATACGATTGACAAGTTAGCTGAGATGGTCGAAGAAGCAAAATGGCATAATCGTGTAGCAATTAGCCATGCTTTCTGTCTAGGCGAAGTTCCTTTACAACAAGCTGAGCATATGAGTGATCAATTAAGCGATTTGGGGATCTCAATTATGTCCACCATTCCTATCACAAAATCACTACCACCTATTGCATTACTGGATAAAAAAGGCGTGAATGTTCATCTTGGTTGTGATGGATTTTATGATTCATGGGGTCCGTTTGGTAACGGAGATGTTCTGGAAAAGGTAACGAGGTATTGCGAGACTTATAGAAAGAGTGATGAAATCTCACTTAGTCAATCTTTAAAATATGCAACTGGTGGGATTACACCATTAAATAAAGCTGGGGAACATCAATGGCCAAATGTAGGTGATGAGGCCAGCCTAGTTTTAGTCAACGCATCCTGTACTGCTGAGGCAGTAGCGAGAACAAGTGAGAGGAAAGCGGTACTCAATAAGGGTAATTTCACCCAAATCCAACAGCATAAATCTTTTATTACTACTTAAATATTAGCTAAAAGCTAGAAGAGATGGTATCTCTACTTAGCTTTTAGCTTATTTTAGTTTGATGAATATGAGTGACAAGGTCCATCAACCACAAAGAAAAAGCCCATTTTGATCAATCTTTATTTCAAAATAGGCTTTTTAAGTTAACGCAAAATATGGTTTTCGAGATATTTCTTGATCAAACTTTAATCTAAACCACCAGATATAATTTAATCTAGATACAGGCTTTCTATTTCGATATGTGTTTTAATAAAGTATTTGGTAACGGTTATATACTAAATTAATTTACCATTGTAGGTTCGACAATATCTTTTCTTCGATAAACGTTCAGAATAAGGCCTAGTAGTGCAGAGTAAACTAGCAACATGCTTCCTCCATAACTAATAAACGGCAGGGGTACTACCATAATTGGGACGATTCCAAGACCCATTAGAATGTTCCAACAGGCTGGAACAATAAATAATGCAGCCCCACCGATTACTAATAATCTGCCGAATACATCCTTTGTCTTAAAAGCATTTAATGAAATCCGCAAAATAAATACAAAGAGAAGTAGACATAGGAGCATTCCGAACGCCCAGCCTAGAGAATAGACGAGAAATGGAAATACCAAATCTGTATGTGCTTCAGCGAGCTTTAGATCATTGTAAAGTCCCTTGCCGAACCAACCAGCCTCTGAAAGGATATCTTTCAGTGGTATGAGTGTATCAGAGAGAAAGCTATTAGGGAAATAAAGGATCATTGTACTAATGAAAATGATACCTATAAGCAAATTACCCACGGCTACTTTAATGGCAAATTGTTTATGAACATAAGAAAAAACATACATCGCTAATACGCAAAAAAAGTATATTATACTATACATAAATTGTGGGACCATGATGTAGAGAAGGACTGGAGTCCAAAATAGGAATAATAGCATTCCTTGTTTTTTCCAACCCTTAAACTCATTGATTTTGGCAAAAATGCCGGCCCACGCTAAGAAAAATAAAAATAAGGTTATAGCTGGACCATCAATCGTCATACCCCCGAAAGAAATCCATCTTTTGGCTCCGTTAACCTCCATACCAACTAAAAAAGTTGTAAGAAAAAGGATTAAGCCACCTCCATAAAAATACATCCACAAATTTTTCAGTTTCCTGTAATCAAAGAATAGAAATCCTACGAGAGCAAGAATAGCAAGGACGAGCCAGACTACTTGTTTTTTCATTAAAGAAATGCTTGGTTCTGAAAAACCACCAATCAGTGGAAGAAAACTAATGCCTGCAAGAATGACAAATAAAACAATAAGGAGCCAATCCATTCTCGGTTTATGAAGATGATTCATGTTTTTACCAACGGTAGAGGGATCTCCCATTTCCTGCATTGCCTTTTTATCCGCATCCTTAATAGATACTCCTCTCTCTTGAAAGGATTGGCTTAGCTCTTCCATATGATCACTAAGCTCCTTTTTGATCATACTGTGAGCTTCCTTGGATTTCACTTGAGAGATGACTTTACTTAAATATTCCTCAAATTTGGAAGAACTCATAAAGAAGCCTCCTCAATTAAATAGTTCAGTGATGCGCATTGTTTAGAACCTCTATGCTCCCAAGAAGATACATATTTTTTTCCTTTCGTAGTTAGGGAATAGTATTTCCTGTCTTCAATCCATTTTGAAGTAATGATTTTCTTATTTTCAAGTAGATGTAAAACGATATAAAGCTGGCCTTCATTGCTTTTGAAGCTAAGCTCATTCTTTCGAAATAGTTGGGTGGAAATATCGTACCCATGCTTTGTTCCATCTTGCAGTGACTCTAATATATTTTTAAGGGTTTCTACTTTCCAATTATGTAGTTCTAGGTGAGATTGTTTCCTACGGATCGTTTCTTTCACCGCATTTTTTCTCTCCTCGGAAAAAGAAAGACCTGCAAAATCTTTTTTTATAGAATTCTTTAATTTATAGAATGGATCGCCCATGATTAAACCTCCTTTTTCATCTTGTTCCTTAATAATTCTCTGGCATGCTTTAATCTAGTTTTTAATGTATTACGATTGACACCCGTAATCTTGCTGATATTTGCTAATGAAAGCTCCTCGTAGTAATGTAAAAAGGCAACTTCCCTGTATTTTACTGGTAAATCCATCACAGCACTTGTTAAACTGTCCGCTACATTTTTTGAGATTATTTCCTCTTCCACATGTTTTGACTTGGATGGGATATGGTCCCAAATTTTATCGCTAAATTTTATTTTGCGATAATGCCAACTACGCAAGTAATCCTTACAATGATTAATGGCAATTCGATATAGCCACGTTTTTATTGATGACTTATGATTAAACTGACCTAGTTTTTCATAGCACTTAATAAATATCTCTTGTGTTAAATCCTCAGCTGTCGTTCGATTCTTCACATATGAAAAAACAAGATGCAGTACATCATCGCTGTAGTTATCCATTAATTGGCCGATAATTTGTTCAGTATTTTCTATATTATTAACATTTATTGCTATTTTTTCATCAGCCATCTAAGCTTCACCCCTATCACCCATTTTAGACGAAGCAAGTATCATTTTGGTTTGGAAAAATTTAAAGGAAAGTAAAGGAAATATTTATGTTTATATTGGAATTGAAATTTTAAAGAGTATGAACTAACGATGTTTTTCATCAAACTTCATTTCAAAGCAACACGAGCAGTTATGTGTGATTGAATGGCTTGAATTAGAGGGGAGATAAACACATGATTGAATTACGAAAAATCAACGGGGATAAGATGAAGTAATAGCACTTGAAGTTGCAGAAAACCAGAAAGAATTTATATTAGAAACTACTATCTTAGATGCTTCTCATTTGGTTTCGTAGATACAGGAATCATTCTATGTTGGCGATTAAAAATAGAGACTTGAAGAACCAACCAACTCCTACGACTTCGTATGGTAGCTGCTCTATTTTGATGAGGAAATACAACTATATTTAAAAACACTAATGAAATAGTCTTCTTCTGGAAAATCGCCTATATATTCTAATCCATTCCTCAAATAAAATTCTTTTAACTTCTCATTACCAGCCCAACAATCTAAATATAGAGTTTGGTTTAATCCTTTTACAAAAGAACAAGTAAAGTCGGTTATTGCGGAACCAACATTTCTCCCTTGGAATTTGGGTAAAATAGCAATTTGAGATAAGTATTTACTTTCTTCATCAACTGTTAAATCATTGATATAGTCTATAACATTAATACAAAAGGTTCCTATTATTTTATTATGTTTTAATAATACATAAGAGTAGTTATTTTTTATTTGGTTCTGTATTTTATTCTTATCCCAAGGATATTCCCATTGATGAATCCCTTATTGTTGTAATTCCAATGTAGCCTCATTCAATATAAATACCACCTGCTCTAATTCCTTTAACTTAGCTAATCTTATTTCCATCTACTTTTCAATCCAATCTTTTAATATTACAATAATTAGTCCTAAAAAAGACACGTTGCACAATAAACGCACCCTTTAATTGAATAACTAAAATCTTCATTGTTCATAAGACTTAATTTTGTTAAACTAAAGCACCTGTTTGTTTAAGTGGAACACTTCACAATTCTCTCCTAAGTGAGCCCTCGTTACTAATCATGATCCTCTCCCCTTTTTCATCAAATGCATGCTTAAAATCAAATGCAAAAGGAGTTGGGCCATGCTGAATATAATAGTTATATCTCTTAAATGCTTCCTCCCATGAGACATCCTTCAAGTTTTCTGTCCACCAAACTACATAAGAAAGGTGTTTCTCTGGATATTGCTCCATCCATTTGCTTCTATCCCGTAATGCTTGTATATGCTGTCCCGAATAGGTAAAGCGATATAAGGATTGAAGATTTCTCCATACCGTAAGAGTAAGAATAGGAGAGCCCTTTCCCTTTACAGTTTCTTCAGGGAAAGGGACTCCTTCAGGTGAAAATGCCTCTATAAGTCCTGATTTAGTTGCCTGACGATATACTCCATTTCCAACTTGATAAAATTCACGAGAGGTAGGGTGGTCATAATGATGGTTTAGCCTACCAACAGTATAGATTGACACTAATGCCATAAACAGCCCTCCATCTTATAGTCTTTTTATAGATATATTCAAGTGAAAATATAGAAATACCTTCTTCCACTAACCTGCCCCGTAGTTTAAGTGTATTTGTTCACAAAATAACAAATGATACAACTATTTAACTGCTTTCCAAATCGTCCATCTGTCTTTTTCAACTATGTTCTGCTCAGTTGAAATTAGTTCATCTATATATTTAATTAATACTTTCAATTCTCTAGCTTCTAAATCATGTAGAATACTTCTTCCTACTCTTTTGCTTAAATCTTGAAGTAATTGTTCTTTGGAATCATACACCCTTCGAATTTCCCATAATTTAACTTCTTGAATTTCTCTGAATCCTACTTGCTGAAGTGCTTCCTCAACATATTGGCTACTATATCTCCGTTTAGTTTCTTTATTTATTAACTTTGGAAATAAATCAAAAAAATACCCTCTAATATGACTGTCACTCCCTTTTAATAAACAGTCTTCGGGCGTACGGTCTTGAATAATGAAGTATCCATTATCTTGTAATAATCTATATGCCTCCACAAAACAATTCTGTAAATCGTCTATATGATGGATCAATGCTCTTTCAAGCAAAAAATCATAACAGCCACTTTCCAATTCCGTATGTAAAGCATTTCCTTCTTTAAAAGTTATGTTCCTATAATCTTTACAGTTTTCTTTAGCACCTTCAAGTATTGCATTAGAAAAGTCGACACCAGTAATAGATTTTACGCCCATATCAGATAATGCCTTAGAATAAATTCCTCCACCACACCCTATATCCAATGCATTAGAAATATGATGTATTGGTACAAGCTCATTTATAGCATCCATCCACGACTTATCTGCTTTTCGAGTCGTATAAGTCATACGATTTTCATCCTTTTGAAAATCAATCCCCATACTTAGCATCCCCTTTTTTGAACTGTTCTCAATTTTAATTCTACACTATTGATAATTACAGTAAAATTTAGAATTATTTATCTATTTTTATAAGTTTTTATTATAGTTAAACTACTTTTGAAAAATCCGTACTGTACTACAAACATGCCACGTTTGTTAAACAAGAAAAAAGGCACGCTCCAGCGATCCTCATCCTTAACTCTTGCACCCGTTAGCTACTACTAAAAAGCAATCATTTTTATCATTTATATTTTTAAAGACATTTTAACGGTATTAAATGTATGATTGAAAAAAGATTCTTGAAATTCTTCAAGAAAGGTAAACCCATTATTCTTATAAAACATTTCTGCCTGCTCATTACCTTTTTCAAGATATACGACTAATTCATCACCTTCTTGTAACTGGTTTATTACTTTTTTTAATAAAGCTTTGCCCATTCCTTTTTGCTGAAAATCAGGTAAAAGATAAATTGCAGAAAGATCATTCTCTCTCTCACTTCTATAAAGATTAGCAAATCCAACAAGCTCATTGTCAGTTTCTAAAACAAAGAAAAACGTAATTTTTAATTTATGATATAGCTGTTCCGTTGAATAATATTCATTTAAATACGCTTTTTGAACAGAAACAGGAAGGAGATTTTCATATGTTTTTGCCCAAGATTTTTTAGCAATTTGTTGAATTGCAGTAATATCTTCTATTTTTGCTAATCTAATATTTACACTCAACAGCAATTCACCACTCACTTCAAAAATTTAAGATTAACCTTATTTTCTATAAATTGCACAATGAATTGAATTCTTCTTTAAAATAAAAAATCCTTTTCCAACTAAACTGCCCCGATAGTACAAAAAAAAATGCAATACCCCTAAATAAGTATTGCAACCAGTAGTTTATGTCTCCAATAAAAATTGGGAAATGGGATTTTTTCGTTACCTCTGAAAAGTGAACGTTAGTTGTTTATCCTATTGATTAAAATAACGTTGTGACAGCTTTTTTTTATGTGACTGAAACACTTCTTCTAGGGGAATATTATACTTGTTAGCAATCAATATTAAATTACCTAATACATCTCCTAATTCTTCAGTTAACTCTTGTTTATTTTCCTCAAAAGAGCCCTTAACTTCATCAGGCCTATCCCTACCTATTTCAAGAGCTCTTATCGCTCGTGCAACTTCGCCAGTTTCTTCAGCTAAAAAACCAATTCGAATAAAAATGTCTAACTCAGACCAGCCTCTACTTTCATAATAATCCTTTACCCATTGTTGAAATTCTGTGACATTCATTATATCTAACCTCCATTCCATATTTTAAGTTTAACAAAAAAACAAAAATTTTGTATAATCTTTAATGGCGTTTATTTAGGAGGCGATATAATGAAAAGGTTAGCTGTATTTTGTGGATCAAGTAATGGAGCATCTGGAGTTTATATAGAAGGTGCAAAAAAACTTGGTAAAGAACTAGCTAAACGAAATATTGCACTTGTTTATGGTGGAGCGAGTGTTGGTGTTATGGGTGCAGTTGCAGATTCAGTTTTAAAAGAAGGAGGATATGTAATTGGTGTTATGCCAAGGTTTCTAGAGAATAGAGAGATATCCCATAAGAACTTGTCAGAGCTAATCATCGTAGATTCGATGCATGAAAGAAAAGCTAAAATGGCAGATCTAGCAGATGGATTTATCGTTTTACCTGGTGGGCCAGGGACATTAGAAGAGTTCTTTGAGATTTTTACGTGGGCTCAATTAGGACTTCATAATAAACCATGTGGTCTTCTAAATATAAATCATTATTATGACCCTCTTATCGCGTTATTTAATCATATGTCAGAAGAGCAGTTTTTACACGAAAAGTACCGTAATATGGCATTAGTTGATAATGAACCGAAAGGGATACTAGATAAATTCAATTCATATGAACCACCAACTGTAAAAACTTACATTACTGAAAAACAAACCTAATAATAAAAAACAGACCAAGTCACTGCTTTTGGTCTGTTTTCCTATTCAAAGTGCATTCCAAAAGGGTAATTACAAAGCCCGCAGTATTCCTTCTTTAGTAAAAAAAGCCCTTCTCAAATGAGGCTCATAAAAGTCATTCGCAAATTTAATAGATGGTTGTTTATCTCCATCCTTATAATAACAATCCAAAGAATCGAATAATTCATTATAAATTCTTTCATCGAATTTGTTTAAAGACCTTGCAAGACCTTAGCCTCTTCTACTCCACTGATGAATAACCCGAAGAATAAAATCTGGTAAATGGGGTTTATAGTAAAAAAATATTAGGACACGTTAGCATTTGGAGGAAAAGGGATAGAGGCTATCTCAACTTTATTATTAATTTATGTTGCTTTGAAATTTAACTGTACTATGATTATTAGAGGATAGTTAGTTCAATATAAGAGCTAATATCCTCTTTTTTAATATATATTAGAATTATAAACTATATCTATAAATTCTAGTTTAATATGTTTATTTTATAATCTTATGTTTTAAGGTGGAGGATGTTATGAAAGTACAGGAAGTATTACTTGATGGTAATAAGAAAAGGTATATGCTCCTTGATGAAGGGGGATTACCTGTAGCTCCGGTTACGAAGTATTTGAAGTATTTAGATGCAACTGAAAAAAGCAGCAATACACTAAAAACATATTGTTATGCCCTAAAGCAGTATTTTGACTATTTGGAAGAAGTAAAAAAGGATTATAAAGATATTAATATAGGGGATTTAGCAGAGTTTATGGGTTGGTTAAGGAGTCCATATTCAAGTAGCAAAGTAACTCCGTTACAACAAACGAAAGCAAAAAAGACAGAGAAAACAGTGAATCTTACTATTACCGTAGTAACTAACTTTTATGATTATTTATATCGGAATCAAGAAATACAAAATGACATGGTGGAAAAACTAATGAAACAATTATTTACTGGAGGACGTACACGGTACAAGGATTTTCTCTATCATATCAATAAAGATAAACCCTCCAGCAAGAATATCTTAAAACTAAAAGAACCAAGAAAAAAGGTACAAGTATTATCTAAAGAGGAAGTTGAACAGATTTATAAGGCAACAGTCAACATACGAGATAGGCTGCTTATTAAACTTCTGTTTGAAACCGGATTGAGAATTGGAGAAGTACTATCACTGTTTATAGAGGACTTTATTTTTGATCACAAGAATGGACACCGTATTCAATTGAAAAATAGAGGGGAATTGCCTAACGGTGCTAAATTGAAAACAGGAGAAAGACAAATACATATTTCACAGGAGTTAATTGACTTGTTTGATGATTACCTTTACGAATTCATTGATGAATTAGAGATGGATACCAACTTTGTTTTTGTAAAATTGCATGGTAGAAATATTGGGCAAGCAATGAATTATCAAGATGTAAGTGCATTATTTAAGAGATTAAGGGATAAAACAGAAATTAACGTGCACCCTCACCTATTCCGCCATACACATGCATCAATGTTCTATCGACAGACAAAGGATATTAAACAGGTACAAGAACGGTTAGGACATTCCCAAATACAAACTACCATGAATATGTACCTTCATCCTTCTGATGAAGAAATTCGTGAGAATTGGGAAAAGGCACAACATGCATTTCAGTTTAGCAAAAGTGAACAATGAGAAGGAGTCAGTTAAATGAAGGTGATGGATCATAGCGACATAGAAAAAACGGGTTATCATGAACGATTAGAAAAACTGTTGGCTACCTATACAGAAAAATTCATAAACGAAGATGGTTCTATCACAAAACGGGAAATTTATAACCCTTATTTTTTAGAAAATGATACTTGGAGTATTGAATTTATTGGTGCCATTCCTAATTTTCACAAACAATATCAAAAATGTTCCAAATTGAAAAAGGATTTAAGTTTTGAAGTATACAGCTATTCTCTCAATCTTGAACTGAAATTTGTATGGTACAGCAAATTATTTCGTGAAGATTGGAATTTGAAGAGCCTTTTTGTTGACAAGGCATCACATTTAAGAAAATTAACAGCATTTTTAAATGAAATGTATTCAAATCTTTATTCTTTACTTGATTTGGATATTGAAAGATTGGAACATGAATGGGTAATTTGGTTAGAACAGAATGGCTTTAAAACGCAATTGATAAAAAATGATATATTTTATGGTGTTCTAACATCTAAATCCCAATCAGTAACATTTCTAAGGCTTGTGTACAATACCCTATCTCAATTAACAGATACACGTAATGAATGGGAAAAAGATCGATGGGATGTTAGAACTTTAAATGCGCAATATGGCATTAAATATAGTAAGTCAAAGCACAATTTTCATATAGATTTTTTAAAAATAAAGAACATACCTATTCGAAAAGCAGTCAAGCAATATATAAAACAACGATTATTAAGTAAACATAATTTTGTATGGTGTACAGCAACTAACTATATGAAACTTCTCCCTAATTTCCTAAATTTCATTTCGTCCATTGAGCCAACTTGGAATGATTTAAGGAGATTAAACAGAAAACATATTGAACAGTTCATGGAATGGCTTCATCAATATGTAAGTTGTCATCTTAAACGTAGAAATGCACATCCTGAAAGTTATATTTTAATGAGTATATCAATTATTAGTAAATTTTTAGCTGACATTCAAAGATATGAATACGCTATCGCTCCTGAGCTCAGTGTTAGAAAGCTGATTTTTCCAGAAGATAAACCGAAAACAAAAAAGAACTCTTATGACCAAATTGACCATATTCCCCAATTAGTTTTAGAGCAATTGTTTGAAAAACTGAACCACTTGCATCAAGACTTTCAGCCTGTTATTTGGGTAGCGTTTAAAACGGGATTACGGATATCTGATGTATTAGGACTAAAACAAAATTGTTTAATCAAGTTGAACGAAAAGTATTACATTGAAACAGATATTGAAAAGACTTATGTGAAAGGACATCGAATCCCGATAGATCAAGAATTAGCAAGTATACTAGCAACCTTAATAGGCCGTTCTATTGAAAATAGCAATCAAGATAATAATCCAGATAAATATATCTTTGTGCGTTATCGTGGATCTCGAAAAGGATTACCATATGCACAACAAACAATAGGAAAATATTTAAATATTCTTGCCAATGAACAACACATTATTGATGAGAATGGTCAAATATTTCACTTTAAAACCCATCAATTTCGCCATACATACGCAGTAAAAATGTTAAACAGTGGCGTTGACATTTTTACTCTCCAGGAATTGTTGGCACACGCTTCACCTGAAATGACTATGAGATATGCGCGTTTATTGGATAATACTAAGCGTAAAGCATTTGAAAACGCTATAGAACAAGGAGTATTTAGTTTTGATCTAAATGGGAAAGTGTATGAAGTATCAGATAAAGAAGAAGTTCCTCAAGACATTTTAGATACAATGTGGCGTGATCAAAAACTTACTGCCATTGATAACCCTTACGGCTCTTGTCGAGCACGATTAAATGGAAATTGCCCTTATGCAGAAGAACCGCCATGTTTAACCTGTAATGGTGGAAAACCTTGTAAAGATTTAGCTGTAGGAATGTCGGAAATGGATAGTGCTAAATACGAAATACATATTCAATCGACATCTAAAATGATTGAAGTCGCTAAACAATATGGTCGGGAAGAAATTGCAGAGAAGAATCAAAAGAATCTTGAGAGATTAAAAGATATCTATAAAACAATTAAAGATGGAAATATTATTTTTGGCCGAATAGAACGAGTAAAACGAAAGCAAGGTGTCACAAATGACTAAATATGACCGTTCAGCTCACATGAAGACCATTCATACACAACGAAAGGCAAACACCTATCAAAAGGTAGACGAAGCCATTAAACGGCTCATAAGAGCCAATGAAAGGATTAATTTTAACAGTGTCTCAAATGAATCAGGTGTAACGAAAGCAACGCTGTACAACAATATCGATATTCGCAAACGGATTGAAGCGTTAAGGCAGCAACAATCACAAGCACCTACACCAAAACAAGTTAAGCGAGAAATAAATGAGAGTAGCAAGGACGCCCTTATTGAATCACTGAAACGAAAGATTAAGAAATTAGAAGATGATAACAAGCAACTTAGAGAGCAATTGAAGGTTGCTTATGCAGAGGTATATAGAAAAGGTTAAGTTTGTGGTGAAAACGGTGCTCTCCATCCCTGTTTGTTCAGCAATCGGGCCATTTTCTTGAAGATACAAGAAATCCTCTTTTCTAAAGTATATTGAATATTTTTTTTAGAAAAAAGAACCCTAAAAAGAAAAAAGTGGGTAGTAAATATGTCTTTGAAAAATCAATGGTTGCTTAATATTGTAAAGGTCTTATTTGC
This sequence comes from Cytobacillus sp. FSL R5-0569, assembly GCF_038007265.1. NCBI lineage: Bacteria > Bacillati > Bacillota > Bacilli > Caryophanales > Bacillaceae > Cytobacillus > Cytobacillus sp. FSL R5-0569. The sequence continues at coordinate 665,808 of NZ_JBBOWW010000001.1, read as the reverse complement.
ATGGTTAACATTACCTTTTTTGGGGGCACGTAACATCAAGAGATTCCTTCCCCGCATCAATGATTATTGTTCTTATGGAAGGTGTAAATGTTCAAGTTGGGAAAAAGCGAAAATGGTGGATTTTTTATAATAAACCAAATTCTTATTTTTCAGGGGAATTCGCTTTTAATATAGGTCCGTTTTTCGTAGGTTCAATGTGGATATTAAAATGGACATACGGTAACTTCAAACGATTTATCTTTCTCAATGCAATTGTAGATGGTGCTTTTGCATTTGCTTTGGATACTATTGGTAAAAGGATAAAAATATTTACCTTAGTACGAATAAATAAGTTTCAATTTTTTCTTTATTTCTTTTATAAAGCATTTTTACTATATGGGTTTCAATATCTTTTTGAAAGTAAGAAGAATTAAGGATATATTAGTTTGTTGAGGATGGGGCAACTCGTTAAAAAATAGCTAATCGCTTATTCCAGAGAAGGGCGCTATTCCTTAATAAAGAGGTAGCGCTCATATTACATATAAGGACCAGATTCTGCAAAAACAAAGGAGATGTTCAAATGTTTAAACGCACGCTATATTGCTCTAATTGCAATCGAGAAATTCAAGATGGAGAAGAAATCTATGCGAAGATGAAGGCTCCGAAGAATACGATTATGGTTGAGATTAAAGCCTACTTAAAAAAAGAAAGTGAAATTTTTTGTACGGATTGTATGGATAAAGAAAAGTAACCTTTTTTTCTCCGCAATCCGGCGCAATTCTTTAAGAAAAATGATTGTTTTATACAAATGGGACAGGATTAAACAAGAATTAATCGTTACCAAAATGAATACTTAGGTAATAGAGTATTTATTTTGGGAGTTGAATATTGTGAAAAGATTTTTAAAAAGGATTTGGAATGATGTATGGGAGCTTTCAGTAATGTTTATTGGCTGGATAATTATATTTACTAAAAATATCCCAATAACTTTTTTGACCGTTTTCATTATAACAATAATAGGGTATATTTTGGATGGAATTATCAGACTTTTTATCTGGAATAGTAAAACAGATAAAAAAATATAAATGTGTTATTTTACTAGTGAGCGTTCCATCCATTCAATACACTTATTCTAGAATCGGGCGCTATTCTAGCACAAGGATAAGCGCTCATTTTTCATTTTAGGGCCATTTTGTGAAGAAGATACTGTATGATATTTAATATCTAGCTAACTGTTTAGGAGGGATTAATATGGATGTGGGTCATACATTGTTTGCATCAGATAGTATGTTTGCTCTTTTAACTTTTTTACCTATTGTTTTTTATCTAATTGCTATTGTTTTTGCCATTTATTTTGTAATTAAAGTAATTAAGTTCATGAATGAAAAGACCAAATTAGACCGTGAAAGAAACGAGAAACTTACTGAAGTAATTAAAACACTTAATCAAGATAAAAAAGATTAAATAGTATTAAACTTTGCTCAACAAACGGGCGCTTTAGTTGAATAAGAATAACTAAAAAAGTCGATAACTTGAGATGGAAATCGGCTTTTTTAATGGGTGACTTTTCCTTAGCGTTGTAAATCCGCATTTGCCTGACAGTACCCCTTAATGGACTATTTCGGGATTGTTCATCCATTCAATTTAGTTTCGATCACTTTGTGGTGGTAAAACTTCACCATTAAACTCCAGATCAAGATTTAATAGAATTTTATCGGCCTTATGAAGTTTGTTAAGGTCTTGCTCCGAAATAGCATCCTGTATTAGCTGATTGGATAGGTTTAGTCTATCCTTAATAGACTGTGCTGCATTTCGTTTCTCAGCAAGTTCAATTGCTCCGTTCATATACGTTTCAATATTTTCAATTCCTTTTACGTCTGAAAAACTTGAAGTGTTTTCAAGAGAAGCATTTAGGATCATAGAAGTATTACGTATTCCATCTGAAATCGTTCCATTGTCTTCAAGATTTTCATCTAGTGCTGTGGCAACAACATCTTCGTTATTTTTAACATTGTTAGATTCAAGCGCTTTGGTATTATTTTCACTAAATCCAAACCAAGCAGTCGCAATAACCACAGAAGCAATACTAGTTAGTATAATTCCTTTCATGTGAAAAACACCTCCGTATTTTATAATAACAACACTTACCATTTTTTTCAATAAAAGTAGGAGTTGTCGCCTTTTTTGTAACTCTTAAAGCTCTATAATTATTTGTATGTTTATTTTAGAACAATGAATAAAAGAATATTAAATAGATGAATTTTTAGGGGTAGTAAGTCATACCCCTTTTGAAAATAGACCATGGCAGAGAGAATATTTTATGCTTTAGAGAAGGCCTACAAGCAAATTAACCTTTATTTTATGTACAACCCTATACGGGGTAATACCAGCAAATCTGTCACTTAGCCTGTATCGATGTTTTTAATCTCCATTATCGTTTTAGAAATTGCATTTTTGATATATTTTCAGGGCAATTAATAATTTTTATTTTTGTTTTACTTCCAATTAGAGGATTAATTACAGTTATAAAAGGTACTGGATCTTTAAAAATTGTTGGTATTTTGGGAACATACTCTTACTTATTTTTCTTATAAAAGACAAACACACACCAGAATAATTTTTTGATGTGTGTTTGGTTAAACTAAATTTTATGTTTTCAAAAAACTTATTGGTTGAATCTTTGTTACCTTTTTTAAAGGTATCAATGAACCAATAATTCCGGATATTATGGGTATAATTATTGCTATAGCAATAATCCATAATGATTTCACATCTAAGCTATGATACATAAAATAGAGAATACATATAGCAATAAATGCTCCTAAAAAGCCACCAATCACTCCTATAATTGCTCCTTCGCCTATTATTACTTTAGTGATATCCCCTTTCTTCCATCCTACCACATATAGTAGGGCAAATTCCTTTTTCCGTTCTGTGAGATTTTGCCACATAAGTTCTGAAATTGTAAGTATAGATATAAAGAAAGCAATGGCAACTGAAAGATAATGCACTATATTAATTTCTAAGGCGACGTATTCTCCTAACCATGAGCTAAATAAAATACCATCTAATCTAAGAGAGATATAAATATAGACTACTAATAAAGATGTTGGAATAGCAATCGCTATGATTGAAATACTATTCCTTAATTTTCTCCTGAAGATAGAATTGATTATCAGCGATATAAGACTCTTCACATGGATAATCGTTTTTTTGGAACTGATCTCATCGTTTTTTAATATTTCATTAGGATTAATTTTTCCTATTAGAAGTATGGGAATTAATGGACCAATAATATAAATAAACAAGATAAACAATATTAAAAGTAATAATTTACTATATAGAAGTTGATAGCCAGATAAAGATTGTACTAAGAATTGAACAAACAATGAAGTTATGCAAATAATAAATCCAATAAATAGAGACTCAAACAAAATTAACATTTGGATGTGTTTTACTTTCCACCCCATAGCTAATAAAATTGCGAATTCTTTTTTTCTTGCTAAGAATGTTACATAAGTTGTTGAAAAGACATAAACCATTGCAACAATAATTAAGATGATTATTATTGATGAGTAGCCTAGTGTAGTTTCTTGAAGAATTTGCATGGATGCACCCACTTTAATCCACGCTTGTTCCATCCATCCAATCTCCTTGTTATTAGTAGTGATATTCACAATAACTGGGGATGGGGATGAACCGAGCATTATATCAGCCTCTAGCCCAGTTTCTTTTTCAATTTCTTCTGCTATTTTTTCTAACTTTTGCTGGCTTTCCTCACTGAAATCAGCCACATCTTTTATTTTAATTCGGACAGAGGATATAGCTTGATCTCCTAATATTTTCTGCGCTGCTTCAATAGTAGTTAGCATGGATGGTGATTGAATTAATGGTTCATATATATTAGATGTAGGATATACATCCTCAGTGGGATTTATAGGGTTATTGTTTGAATCTAAAACGTGTGTCCCTGTCGGACTTTTATAAGTTTCCATAGGTAATTCATTTTCAGTATTTTTCGATATATCTAAATCTGTGGGATCGTACATACCAATTAAATATGGCTGTAGCCTTGGACGATTTTTAATGGAAGTTCCCTTTAATTGAGCTTCTCGAAACATAACAACGCCATCGTCAGTATTTTCATTAACACTATCTAAAGAATATGCATTTTTCCACCTATTTGGAAAAGGGCTAGTCTCCTCTTTATAGCTTAGACTACTTGTTTTCTCATATAATGGCCCACTGAGTTCTGTTGCATTTTTGACAGTATTATTTGAAAATAAATCCAACCATTTATTATGAATATCATTTGCTGTATATTGAAAATTAGAAATTTCATTGCCGTTTATTGTATTAAGAAAAGATTCGCCACCATTTTTACTAATTTTCTCTAATGATTCTTTTCTTTCTAAATTTGATTCAAAGGGGATATCTAACTTTGTAACATTAATTTGTGTATTTTCCTTTATAGATGGATGGGTACTTAAAATCACTGGGAATTCTGTTAGTTCTCCTTGTACACCTACATAACCTAATTCTTCTAATGTATAAGACTTTACTAAATTGTCATCAGAAAAATAGGAACTGTCAGGTGAGGAAATAACAGATTTATTTAAACCTACTAATTTGGCTTCTTCAATCGGGTCAATGCCAGCTAATAATAGAGGGGAACCTTTATAAAGATCTCCATCGAAGCTAGTAAATCCATATTTTCTGTATATTTCTGGTGTGGCTTCTTCATAAATCCCTCTAGAAAAATAACTTTCTCTTGTTTTTGAGTAGTCGTTGAGTGTATTGTTTGTAGTTATTTTTTCTTCGATTTTATATATTCCTGGTTCATCTATTGATAGATTGTCTAATAATATGTTTATATTCATAAAACCTATGATACTTAGCGGGGCAGCAACTTGGATATCGTCCATGTTTTTTATGGTATGGTATTGCTCTAAAGTAATACCACCAGATATTCCACTTAAATAGTTTGGTTCAAACAGATTGTGTTCTTCAGTAATACTTTTAGTGCCGGTAGGTCGGACCACAATATGGTAAGAAGATTCCCATTTATTTTGTAGTGTATCAACAATTGTTCCTTGTTTTGTCTCAGTTAAACTAAATAGAAGGTTCATCCCACCTCCTATTAAAATTGCCCCCAACAATATTAATACAAACCTATCCTTTTTTTGTTTCCAGTTTTTAAATATGAGTGATAGGTAGCGAGCCATTTTTCCCTCTCCTAACTAATTGGATTCTCCCATCATTCATCTCAATAATTTGGTCTGTTCTTTCTGCTAATGTTGTATCGTGTGTCACCATAATTATCCCGCAATTTTCCTCTTGTTGAATCTTTTTAAGCAAATTAAATATTAACTCTCCGTTCTTTGAATCCAAGTTTCCGGTAGGCTCATCTGCTAATATCCATTTGGGTTTTGTTATTAAGGCCCTAGCTATTGCAACTCTTTGTTGCTGTCCACCTGATAGCTGAAAGGGGTAGAGGTCTTTTTGATCTTTTAGACCGACTAGTTCTAATAGCTCAAATGCATTCTTTTCTCTTTCATATTCTACTTTTCTAGTTAATGTAGGAATTATTACATTTTCTAGTGCGGTTAGAGAGTCTATTAAATGATATTGCTGAAAAACAAAACCAAAATTTTCATACCTTAAATCTGCTATTTCATCTAAATTTAACTCTATAGTATCAATATCATTAATCAATATAGTGCCACTAGAAGGAGTCTCGATAGTTCCTATTAAGCTTAATAAAGTTGATTTTCCAGACCCTGAAGGGCCAAGTACGCTAATAAATTGATTATCGCTTATTTTTATATTTATATCTTGAAGTACATTAGTTTTTACTATGGATCCAAAAGTCTTTGTTATATTTTTTAATAGTATACTCAATGCTAATCCCTCCGTATTTATGTTATATAATCTTTTGTAAATTATAATTATTGTTTTCTTCAATAGGTTATTAGAGAGTGCGCGCTCTCTAATTCGCCTAGATTAGTAATAAAACCATCTGGATTTACTACAATAAATGTAGAAAAAGTTTGTCCCCACCAGACTGTTTTACTCTGATGGATACTGTAGAATCACCACGTGAAAATCCACCCGATATACTGTCCTTTTTCTTCTATCACCACTAATTATTATACACAAGTGGTATAAATTGTATATAATTGTATTTTTTAAGGAAAATAGGATTTCTCCCCATTAAAATGTTGGCTTTATCCCAGGTAAGTGTACCTTCAGGAAAATCTGGCTAACCTTATATTACGATCGGGTGCAAGAGTTAAAGATGAGGATCGCTGGAGCGTTCTTTTTTTTCTTGTTTAACAAACGGGGCAGAATAGATGAAATATATGATAAATTAATAATACAGTTGAGATAGCAAAGGAGGGATTATTCTGTTAGAAATATTTCCTGTATATATGAATTCCTTCAAACAAGATAGGCTGATTAGAGTATATCTACCTAATAATTACAACGAAGGGAATAGAAAATTCCCTGTTCTATATATGCACGATGGACAGAATATTTTTAATGATAAAGATGCAATTGGTGGCACATCTTTAGAACTTGAAAACTACTTAGAGGAAAATGGATTAGAAGTTATTGTTATCGGAATAGACCAAAATACCAGAGATCGAATAAACGAATATTGCCCTTGGGTAAATGGGGATTATAGTAAAAAAATATTAGGACACGTTAGTACCTTTGGCGGGAAAGGAATAGAGTATGTTGACTTTATTGTGAATGAACTAAAGCCATTTATAGACAATAAATACCGTACCTTAAAGGACAATACTGCAATGGCAGGTATTTCTTTAGGGGGACTTATTACCACATATGCTATGTGTCGTTATCCTCAAGTTTTCAAAAATATATCCGTATTATCTTCTGCTTTTTACCGTAACCAAGAGGAAATAGAAAAGCTAATAAGGGATTCAGATTTGTCTTTAATCGAAAGCATTTACTTAGATTGTGGAGATAAAGAATCTGGAAAAGCAGAAAATATAAATAATGAATTTTTAGCTTCAAATAAAGCCATTTATGATATTTTAAAAGAGAAATTAACAAGTACAGAGTTTGCAATTATTAATAATGCTGAACATAACTATTCATTTTTTAGAGAAAGAGTACCGGAATTTTTCTCCTTTTTAACCAATAATTTTGATAAAAGAAAATTTAGTTTGTGAAGGTTTGTACTTAAACTAACGGTGCGTTTCTGCAATTAGACAGAGACGCTTTTTCTATGCCGATAAAAAGGAAATTAATGATAAACTACAGTTGCAGGAATGTTGAATAACAATAATTAAACATTAACGAACATAAGGGGGATTTGAGTGAGGAAAATTACATTATCTAATGGAAAAACTGTAGAAGTTGAGTGTTTAAGCTGTGCTTTGACAAGCGGACTTATTGAACCTGAAGGTGGCGTAGTGGTGGAAACTGAATATTTTCATGCACATCAAGATGTCGCATATCCAATAAGGGGCTTAATCATATTAGCTTCAAAACGTCATATTAAATGTTTTGATGAACTAACCGAAGAAGAAAGAATTGACTACATAAACATTCTTTCAAACATTAGAAAAGTTCAAAGAGAGATTTTAGATATAGAATACGTTTATTATTTTTACAATGAAGATACAACACATCATTTTCATACATGGATGGTTCCACGCTACGAATGGATGTACGAGTTCGGACGTTCGATAGAATCCGTTAGGCCAGTTCTTCTTCACGCAAGAAACAATATGAAGAGTGAAGCAAATACTCAGGAAGTAATGAGTGCAATCGAAGCCTTAACTAATGCATTAAGAAGTTAGCTTATTCAACAAACTGGGCAAGTTAGGGAAAGAAGAAGGAAATATTGTAAACTGTAATTAAGGTCTAAATTATGCAGGTTGAGGTAGGGGTTAAATCAAATTGGATAAGACAGTTACTTTTTCATTCAGTAGCACAATATATGAAGGTATAGAGGCGACAGAAACATTTAATTTTAAAGAATTAGGTATTGATGAGAATTTGGATAATGAAGCACTAAAAATAGAGATAGAAAGAATTTTTCAAGCTTGGGTTTGGGATAAACTCAATATTTCTTTTAGTATAGTTATTAATAAGGACAATCCTTAGTACCGATAACAAACGAGAAACATATTAGAGTAAATCGGCGTTTTAGCTTCTTTTATTGAGGGAGGTTAATTTAATAAGGAATAACTAATTGGGAAGATTAAGGGGTAAATGTAATTATGAGGTGAATTTTATTGGTTAAACAATGCTTAATCTTATTTGGTCTTTGTTTATTTACTTTTACCCCAATGCAAACTGTTAAAGCAGAAACTGTTCCAGAATTAAAAAATTCGTATTTCACAACAGAGGATATTGTTTCAGACCTTGTATTTCCAACTATTGATAAAAGAGTGATAAAAGAGTATGGAGGAGATGAACTATTTGGCTGGGAATGGCAAAGAATCGTCGGTATAAAGTACAATAACAATCATTCTTATGATGTTGTCGTAAGAATTAATATTCCTTCGAAAAATAATGATAATGTTAAAGAAGATTTAGTTAAGGTAAGAGTATCACCATCCTGTGACAGTGGAAAAATTAATAAGCAGAAATGTAATCACGGTTTTAAAATAGAAATAGTTGATTACAAACATTTGTCGCAATAAGAATTATTACCTCATTACTCAACGGATGCTTTACTTCAATATTAGGATGTTCAACAATCGGGCGCGATTGTGGAACAAAAAGTAAAAGGGAGTGAAACATATTATACATGACTAATATGTTTCACTCCTTATTTTTTATGACTTTTTACGATTTAGGTCTTGATAAATTTCAAATGTTTGATCAAAAAAACCTGACAAACCTGTATTTATGGTAATAATAAGAATCCTTTTAAAAAAATTGATTAAAATGGATTCTTCTTCACAGATTTATGTTTGATATTTATAAAAATGTTTGATCATTTTCTACCTGTGTTGCTCCACAATCGCGCCCTATTGTGGAAAATAATTAAGCTAATCTTATTGAATAGGTGCCCTTAAATAGAGTGAACCCTTATTTAAAAATTTTAAAATTTAAAAACAATTTTATCCCCATTGGAGCATGGTATTTGTTGTTTTCGACACTACTTTTTTTGATGAAAGGAATTCTATTCTATAAAAAAGTTAAAAATCTATTATTCCAGAGATTCTCATGATGTTCAATGATTGTTTTAGCTTCCAAAAGGTCACTGTTTAGGGTGGTAGTTAACCCTTTTTTCATAAATAATTTATATCCTAATCCATGAGCCATTCTAATAGTTGTATCTACACAATATTCAGTTTGTGCCCCACAAATTTCAAGTTTATTTATATTTAACTTTCTTAGTTGTTCATTCAAATCAGTCTTGTAAAAGGAATTTGCATGTGTTTTGTTGATATAGATATCTGTATCTTTAGCATCTAGTTCCGGAAACAATTGCCATTCTGGAGAATTAAAAACCAAATCACTATCATTATGTTGAACAAAAATAATAGGATTGTTTATTTCTCTAAACAAACGAATTCTTTGATTAACTCCATTTAATACATTCGCTAGTTTAAATAGTGGCACATTTTTAGGCTGAACACCAATTTGCAAGTCAATAATTATTAGTGCTGTATTTTCCATAATTATTATTCTCCTCATATCTCTTTTAGAATTTATCTACTTACGATATCACAAAATTTTTATTTATTCTAAGTAATTTTCTCGAAATATTAAGAAAAAGCACAACTCTTGATGAAGAATTGCGCTCTTTAACGGAAGACTTGAAATCAAGATAACCTTTCTCCTTTTCCCCACTATTTAAGCCTTAAGAAGCTCCTTTTTATAGGCAAGTGGAGTCATATTCATTCTCTTACGGAACTTACTAATAAAATAACTCGTACTATTAAATCCGACTTCATAGGCAACTTCTGTCACATTAGAGTCAGGTTGCTGAATAAGGACTAAACTCTTCTGGATCCGATAGTCTGTGACGTAATTTAATGGTGTTTTTCTAAGCATTTTTTTGAAATACCTGCAACATTCAGATCGACTTAATTGACCAGATCTTGCAATATCGTCTAACATGATTTTTTCTCCATAGTGCAGATGTATATAGTTCAACATTTGCTTCATCCGACTTTGTTTTACTGCTTCTCCCTCGTCATACTCTAACGGCAGGCCATTTAGAATAAGTTCTTTCCACATTTGATTAATCGACATAAACGTATCAAGTTCAAAGTGTGGTGACTCTTCTTGAATCAAAAGCTGAATGTTAAGAATAGAATTCAAAATGTTTTTTTGCCAGGAATGCTTTGTTCCAATAAATAGATAAGGGAAGTTTGTCGCTTTGATATAAGGATATACATACGTCAGGTATAGTTCGTTTGGCAGGACAAAATGTGGTGCAACATTTAAACAAGTATAGACACAGCCTGATTGTTGGTTATCTTCGGCCATGTGCAGCCGACCACTATTTATAAACAGTCCCTCTCCCTCACTAATTACAATTTTCTCTTCATTTATTTGAAAAGTTCCTTCTCCTTTCGTAACATGAACAAATTGTAATTCATCGTGCCAATGAAGTGGAATATAGCCATTTACATTTTTGGAAATTGTCGTTTCATAACAAGCTATTGGTAACTCAATGGTACGGTGATTAGTCAGTTCTTTTAACTTTTCGTCTAATTTAAAATCTTTTATCTGCAAATTACCACCTCAAAATAATTATACTTTTTCATCCAATTTAACTATTATTATCGTCACTTTTTAACTATTATAACATTATCGTTATATTATTGAGGTGGTATTAATGCTAAAAGGACATACAAAAAATAAAGGCTTACTTCTCGTTATAATAGGAGCCATTTTTTGGGGAGTAGGGGGAACAGTTTCACAAAAACTCTTTCAAGATTACTCTATTCTTGTAAATTGGCTAGTAACCGTTCGGTTGCTCATAGCTGGCATTTTACTTTTGACTATTCAATGCGTTAGGAAAGGTTACTTCCACATCATTAGTATTTGGAGGAATAAAAAAACAGCTGTACAGATAATCATCTTTGGATTACTTGGCATGCTGGCGGTTCAATACACCTATATGGCTTCCATTAATCATGGGAATGCTGCTGTTGCTACTCTTTTACAATATCTTGCTCCTGTTATGATCATCGTTTACCTACTCTTACGTAAACTGACCATCTTCACTAAACAAGATCTAATGACTGTTACTCTTGCTCTACTTGGCACCTTTTTATTACTTACAAACGGATCCATTTCCGGATTATCCGTACCTGTAATCTCTATTTTTTGGGGCATATTATCTGGGGTAGCTTTAGCTTTTTATACGCTATATGCTATTCCTTTACTTAAAGAATTTGATTCCCTTGTTGTTGTTGGATGGGCTATGGCCATCGGAGGAGTTACATTAAGTTTTATCCACCCTCCCTGGCAAGCGGACTTTTCAAACTTTACAGCCGAAATATATATGTATCTAATTTTTGTAATTATATTTGGCACTATGTTTGCATTTTGGTTTTACATTGAAAGTCTACAATACCTTTCACCTAAAGAGACAAGTCTAATTGGTAACTTAGAACCCCTTTCAGCAGTATTAACCATGGTCGTCTGGTTAGGAGAACCCTTTGGCTTTCTTCAATGGTTGGGTATGGCTTGTATCATTGGTGTGACTCTATTACTAGCATTTAATAAAAAAGCTTCTTACGAAAACAATTAGAGAAAAATCAAATCCATCAAAGCTGTCTAAACAATCCTATGCTTTGATGGATTTTGTTCACCTAAGCTTTGCCCGTATTATCCAAGTACTTTATAAATCTCTTAACCGGTTCTATCACTTCAAATTCTTTATCTAGGAGTATGTATAACGGATATGGTTTTTCCTCCACAATTACTTTCTGAACTTTCATCTTTCCACCACCTTTAAATTGGCGGGTAGTGACAGCTTCGCTGGTACTACCTCCTAACACTAGAATTGTATATATACCTGATGACGAATTAATAATTGTAAGATCGAAAGGAGATTTTAGAACGAATGGATATAACGTTAAAAAAGGAGACCTTTTCAAAGCCTCAGAAAAAGAAGGGATGATTGTAAATGGTAGTTTTGCGTGTCAACTTGGCAGTCCTAATTGCGAGGCTTGGTTTGAAATAATCGCCTAAGATAACTATTAAATTTGACATTCAAAATTTGTTGTCAATACTGTAAGCAGGATATACTATGCCTGGCTTTTTTATTTCTTTTACGTATATTTCTCCTATATAAGCCATGCAGAGCAATTTAAGGGGTATTTATTTATAAATACTATGATCTAACATAAATGCTTGTTAAACTAAAGGGAGCTATTCTGGCATAATAACCAGCGACCTTATTACATATAATGGTCCGATTGCAGAACAAAAAATCCTGCATATAAATACAGGAATTTTGATTAATCTTTTTTATAAATTATCGAACTTTTTCACAAATCATCAAACATTATTTTAAATCAACAATTACAATTTATCATAAATTTCATCCCTTACAATTCTTCCTTATTCAACTAACCTGCCCCTTATGTGACATAAGAAAGGAACAATACCATTAATCAAGTATGCCCCCGTTAGATGAAATAGAATTATTCACAATCTCCTACCTCCCCATTTCTGGATGGAAGCTTTCCTTGAGAGATGGTATGAATTGGAATGAAGCTAAAAAGCTTTATTGTTCTACTAACTTAATAGCTTCAACGTTTTTAGACTTAACACTATAATTTTGCTCTAGACTTTAATTCTCCAAATTGAGTAAATCTAATCTTTTCGCTATACTCCTGGGTTGCTCTTAATGTTAAACTCTCTTGCCTGTTTCTAAGACCTGTTGCGAATAGAAAGAGTGAGTATGCCTAACAAAATAAATCATTATTAGTACCTCATTCACTTCCTTGCTGCTTCTTCTTTTCCTTTGCAAAAATATAAAACAAGTACAGTCCAATGAGGCTATAAGTAATGAACATGCCAATGATTAGCTTACTTGATTCAGATAGCGCCGTTTGCTTAAGTAAAATATCTGGTAAGAACAGTGCGAGTAAAACAACTGGAATAATGATCGTTTTGCTCCATATGGAGAAGGCGATGATGAGTATGAATACAACGCTCCCCAACACAATACTGCCGATTTCTCCAAAGTTGACGATCGGTGTGTCTATCATTGTATCCAAAAATAGGACTAATAGATAAAACAGCATGCTAACGATGATTGGTAACGATAAGATGATTATTTCCTTTGTGACGGATGTCTGTTTTCTTGATGTATATTTGAATACAATGGAAACACCCATAATAAATAGGATGGTATAAACAATGATTCCAATGATATTAAATAGACTATAAGCGAGTACTCCATTATCAAGTAAATCTCCGAATATGGTAAAAGCAATCGGTCCCAGCAAGACAAGTGGAAAGTACTTTGCCCATGATGCAAGATCTGATTTCATTTCACCTGAAATACTCTCCATATAGGCACTTGGGGAGTCTCCTACAATTTGGTCAATCGATTTACCATTTGCTTCTGCTTCTATTAGATGATCTTCGAGTTCTGTAGTAATCTCCTTAATTTCGTTGAGGTTTTTTCCACTTGATAGTAAATAGATATGCAAGTCCTCAAGAAATTTTCTACTCTTCTGTGTTAATGCCATTTTTTCCACCTCCACTATTCCATTTCTTTTTTTAGGACGGCATTGACGCTTTTCTCTAGCTGTTGCCACCTCAGGATAAATTCTGCTAATGCCTGCTTGCCTTCTTTTGTAAGAGAATAATATTTTCGCTGCGGTCCAGCTGTCGATGCTCTGCGAACAGAAGTGACTAATCCTTCTCTTTGCATGCGCATGAGTAGCGGATAGATCGTCCCTTCACTCACCGCATCAAAGCCATAATCACCTAGCCGTTCAGCCATTTCATAGCCATAGCACTCTTTACCATCAATAATCGCTAACAGACAGCCATCGATAATTCCCTTCATCATTTGTGTTTGCGACATTTCTTTTCCACCCATTTCACTATCTTGTTTTACAAGGTATAGGAACAGTATAAAAGATACTATCTTGTAAAACAAGGGTTATAGTATTTATTTTTCAATAAAAGCGTCTCTAACTCAAACGTTTGTTAAACCATTACCCTTGTTCCCTCTATCTATACAGATATCAATTGGATATTATATTACAAAACTTGGGCTATCGTATCTAAATGAAAAATTAGGTCCTTCTGACATTTATTCATAACCAATAGAACGATACACTTTTAGTACGTTCAATTATTAAAGGAGATGAAGGATATGTATGGAAATAAAAAACGGTACCTCAGTGGGGCGATACTTATGACTGCCATGCTAATGGCTCCAAGTGCAGCATTCGGACATGGTTATGTCGAGCAACAACCTTCTCGTGCCCTTTTATGTGCACAAGGTGTCAATGAAAATTGTGGCGGAGTTCAGTATGAACCACAATCAACAGAAACAACAAAAGGTTTTCCTGAAGCAGGTTTAGAAGATGGCCAATTTGCTTCTGCCAATGGGATATTTCCTGAATTGGACGAACAATCCGAAACGCGATGGGCAAAAGTCGATATGGATGCAGGGGAGCAAACATTTACATGGCATTTGACTGCTGCTCACTCAACAGCCAAATGGCATTATTACATAACAAAAGAAGATTGGGACCCTAATGCACCCTTAACACGAGATCAATTTGAATTAACCCCTTTCTTTGAAGAAAATGATCATGGGGCAGTCCCAGGCTCAACCGTTTCACATGAAGTAACCGTACCTGCGCGTGAAGGCTATCATGTGATCTTAGCTGTATGGGATGTGGCGAATACAAGCAATGCCTTTTATCATGTGATTGATGCCGAATTCTCTGGTGTAAGTAATATACCTACACCCGAACCTGATCCTGAGCCAATACCTGAACCGGAAGAACCAAGCACAGACCCAGAACCCGAAACGCCTATTGAAAGCGATACTTGGCAGACAGACACTATTTATGTAGAAGGGGATCGTGTAATTTATAACGGTTTAACATATGAGGCACAGTGGTGGACAAAAGGGGATCAACCTGGTATATCGAGTGTGTGGCAACTCATCAGCGAAGCGGAAAACCGTGAATGGAATAGCGAAGTCATTTACTATGGTGGTGACCAAGTACTGTTTAATGGGCAACTTTATAAGGCTAAATGGTGGTCAAAAGGGGACGTGCCAGGTGAATCTAGTGTCTGGGAAGAAATTTAAGTAGGTGAATAACTTATTGCTCTCCTAATTAGACAAGAGAAGTTGTGTGGACATTTCTCATTTGCCCACACTTCTTTTTTCATTTGGCGAAACCGCCTAGGTAGACATCTCATTCCTCTTATCTATCAGCTTACCACCGTCTCTCTTCCTTCATTATTGGAGGATCGTTATAATGAAAATGAAAAGACCATAAAGACTAACCACTATCCACGCCCACATTCTCCTAATTCCAGCTGTATATTGAAGACCTATACCCACGAGGATAAGTTCCCATATAAAGAATACTTCGAGTAAATGTAGTGGACTTGACACGTCACTGTTAAACAAATAACCAATACTTGTTACCTTAATTAAGCCATCACTACCAACTAGGGCTTGAATAATGACATTCAAGACATTACCAAAAGTCGTTACAATGACAATATATGTATACATGGAAAATAATTGTGTAAAGGTTGCACCTGTTTTGACCACTTTTGTTATGACCCAAATTATTAAGCTCACAACTGTTATAAAAAATATGGGACCAAATAAACTGGCAATAGAGATTGGTACGATACTTAGCCACATACCTCCCATTTCACCCAAACCGACTTCAGAAAATATACTGGGTTCTACGTAAAATGCACCGAAAAACATATGAATAAAGGATAAAATAAAGACGATAAATAAGGCACTTTTCACCTTTGGTGTTTGCTTTAACTGTTTAAAGAGCATAGACGGCTCTGATACTAGTGCTTTTAAATCGTTCCACATCACGGTTCCTCCTCTAACAAAAAGAAGTGCAGCTTATCTACTACACTTCTTCTAATTATTCATAACGCAATGATTCAATAGGGTCGAGCTTTGATGCTTTACTTGCAGGTAATATCCCAAAGATGACACCGATTAGCATAGAGAATAGCATGCCTCCAGCAATGACTTGCCAACTCATGAGAGACGGCCAACCCGCAAATAGACTAATTAATGTTGTCACACCCCAACCAAGCAGAATACCGACTACACCACCAATGAAAGTAAGTGTAATTGACTCTATGAGGAATTGAGTTAATACTTGCTGTCTCGTTGCGCCTAACGCTTTTCTTATGCCAATTTCACGCGTACGCTCTGTGACAGAGACAAGCATGATATTCATGACGCCAATTCCACCGACAAATAATGAGATCCCGGCAATACTACCAATAATCATCGTCATAATTGTTGTGACCTGACCGAGTCCTTCAGCGATTTCTTCCATATTTAACACTTGGTATGCTTCTTCCGTGTTATAGCGACTGTTCATTAGAGAGACTGCTTTCTCTCCTGCCTGCTGTAGATCATCTGCCGAATCAGTCTGTAATGTCACTTGCGATATATCACTACTGCCATAAATCGTTAACCAAGTCGAACTAGGCAAGTATACTTCCATACTACCGAAGGAGAAAATCCCTGTTGGTTTTTCTAGCACACCAATAATTTCAACCGGTTGAGCACCAAGGCGAATCACCTCACCCACTGCTGCTTCTCCTTCAAATAGCTCTTCCTGAAGTGATTGACTAACAATAACTGCCCGTTTTCCACTTAAGAAATCTGCTGTTGTAAAACCTCTTCCATCTGATAGATTTAACGGGTTCAATTGAAAATAAGATTCGTTAATCCCCATTAAAGTTGCTTCTATCTGCTGATCTCGAAACTGAACAGGGCCGAATTCTAAGCTTGACGCAACGACCCTTTTCACTTCATCAATTTCCTCTAAAGCGCGAATATCCTCTTGTGAAAAAGCCGAGGCATACAATGCATTGGGATTGGCCATTATCTCTTCATCTGACGGTTGATAAAATAAATCAACCGTATTTCCCGGGCCTGTGAGTTGTGATTTCAACATGGCTTCCCCGCCCTGGCCAATAGCAACAACAATAATAACAGAGCCAACACCGATAATGATCCCTATCATTGTAAGAATGGAACGCAGCTTATGTGCCATTAACGAACTAAGTGCCATTTTTATACTTTCAAGAAGGCTCAAAGTCATCGCCTCCCTACTTGGCGCTCATTTTCGACAATGATACCATCGCGGACGAGAATTCTACGACTCGCATAAGCGGCGATTTCCGGTTCATGTGTTACCGTTACAATCGTAGTACCTTCTTTATTTAGTTGGGTAAAAAGCTCCATAATATTTTCACTCGTTTTTGTATCGAGCGCGCCAGTCGGTTCATCAGCCAAGATCAACTTCGGTTCATTCACAAGTGCACGGGCGATGGCTACCCGTTGCTTCTGTCCGCCTGATAACAAACTCGGAAGCTGTTCCATCCGGTCTTCTAAACCCACCTTAATGAGCGCCCGCTCAGCTTTAGCCATTCTTTCCTTCTTATTCAGACCACTATAGATCATCGGTAGTTCAACATTTTTTAAAGCAGTCAGCCTTGGTAGTAAGTGAAATTGTTGAAAGACAAAACCAATGGACCGATTTCTAATTTTCGCTAGTTCCACTTCAGAATATTGCGATATATCTTCACCGTCTAGTTGATAGGTTCCATTCGTCGGTCGGTCTAGACAACCAATAATATTCATTAATGTCGATTTTCCAGAACCAGACGGTCCCATAATTGCGAGTGACTCTCCATTTTCAATCGTTAAGTCAATGCTTTGTAAAATATCGACCATTTCATCGCCTATCCGATAAGATTTTGTGATTTCTCGTAAATGAATCATTCGACTTCCACTTCCAAGCCATCACTCAATTCATCAGAAGGATTAGTAATCACATCATCTTCAGCTGTTAAACCATCTAATATCTCTATCTTTTCACCAGTGGCAACGCCTACACTCACGTCTTGACGATGAGCTTTTCCATCTCTTAAAAGATATACATAAGATTCACCATCCGCAGATAACACAGACTCAGATGGGACAGTAAGTGCCTTCTTACTACTTGTCTCCACTTCAATAATTAATTGGAATCCTGTGCGCAGTTCAGTAATATCATCTTCAATTTCAACTGTCATTCCATATTGCGCTGGGGTCGCTTCACCAGCAACAGACTGGTTGTTTTCATCTGGCATTAAACCGATGAAATTAACCTTCCCCTTCCATTCTTTATCAGGTAATACATCTGTCCGAATCGTCGCTTTCATCTCTTTCTCGACCTTTAAAGACTCAAATTCTGATAAAACCCCTCGGGCTACCATTTCATCCGTATTACCAATATGGATGACTGGCTGCTGAGTCATTGAATCCGTTGGTTGGTCTTCATTCACTTGTAAAATTGTTCCGTCTAATTTACTTTTTATCTCTAAATCTTTTTGTTGTGCTTCGATTTCTTTCTTTTCTAGAAGTAACTGACGAACATCTAAATTTGCCATTCTTAAATCTAATTGCAGCTGATCTCTTTCCGGAGCTATTTGCTTAGCGGCTTCTTTTTTGCCGACTTGATCATGCAATTCCTTTTCTTGGTCTGAGAGTCGATCTAATTGTTTGTCCACTTGATTGATTCGTAAATAACCAGATTCAATCTGTAAACTCAACCTTTCAAGCTCCATCGCCACTCGTGTATCATCATACTTGGCGACAGCCGTACCTTTTTCAACAGCATCGCCTTCCTTTACAAGGATTTCAGCAATTTCTTCGCCTTCTACACCAGGATACACTTTCTGTTCATTTTTCAAAGATAATGTACCTGGCACAATTAACGTATCTGTAATTACTTCATTCTCAACATTTGCAGTCGTTACAGAAGGTCCTTTCGCAAAAGCTTGATGATAGACGCTTGCGCCTATCATCACCAAAACTACACTTACCACTCCAACAATGATCCAAGTTTTTTTCTTCATATTTATCTTAGACCGCCGTAGAAGTAACTAATGCGAAAATCATACTAATAATAAAGAAGGCAATGGCCACACCGTATGCAACACCTTTACTTAATCCCGCCACTTTATGCAAACCTAAACCGACAAGGATTGTTTGCCAGATGGAGAAAACTTCAATACTCGCCCAAACACTCGTAGCTTCTGCATTTAATACAGATGCTAAACTCGTCACATTTAACTCTGGGTTGCCACCAATTATCATACGAATGACACCATTCAAGATTAGTCCAATGACACTGATAACCAGAATGTATGTATTCATTGAGAAAAGCTGCTTAAATGACACATCAGAACTGGCAATTTTACAAATTAATAGATAAATAGCTGAAGAAATTAATACCGTAAAAATGGGTGAAATGATACCAATAATCACAAACATAATCAGTGAAATCATGTATACCATATCTTGTTCAGCTTGAGATAACTCATCAATTCCAAGATAAGCTGGGTCCATCGATGAAGCGGTAATAATCATACCCACTGTGAATAATAATGTCACTAATAATAGTGGTACCCAGATCTTCGGTTGTTGCTTAATCCGCTCAAATTGCTCTGATGGATTGGCAATCATCCCAAACAAACGTGGTTTCTTTGGCTCCTCCACCTCATGCTTTAATTCAGCTTCCATAAAAAAATCTCCCCTTTTTATAAACTTGCTACAATAATGTATACGTGGTGGCAATTGTAAAGTTTCATTTTTTTGGTAAATAATTTTATTAAAGACGCTGAATACTATCCGATGTTTCGCTCATATCATTAGCAAAGAAATAAAATTTAATAGAAGGAGATTGAAATGGGAGTGGAAGATAAAAGAGAACACTTAAAAGAAGCGCCATTTAGTTTTCAAATAATGAAAAATCAATCAGTTGTGATTTCCTACAACCATAAAGTCATAAAAACAATCAATGGAAAAGAAGCGGCGAAGTTCATAAATAAGATGGAGAACGAAGAGGGCAACATTCAATTATTGTTGGCAAAACTCACTGGTAACTTTAAGCGAGGAAATGAAAGGTTGAGTAAGGAACATCCAAAACAGCAGTAGGGAAATGCCCTTTTTAGGGTGCCTGATGACATGTTTCATCAGGCACTCTATTTGAAGGTGAAGCTTACTAATATAGAAAAGCTTGATTCGAGTACATGAGTTTTTTGTGGCGCTCTTATTTTTCATGCCTAATTTGAGACCGCCGTATCTAGTTTTACAATGGCCTCAATGTGCCATTCTGATTTGAGAGACCGCAATTCACTTCCATGCGACACTCTTAAAGCGGATCCCTCGTTCAAGAGCAATGTTTCACATTTTTATATAAAGACATTTAACCTCATTATTGCTCATCATAGTATTCCCCGGCAGTTTGCTCAGCATTAAATGTCCAATTTACACGAAGTTGATCACCTTGAAATTGATTTTGATCTTGTCCATTATCAACAAATTCGAATAACACAAACATTTTTTCTTTCTCCCCTGCTAGGATACCATCGGGTATTTGTCCACCGCCAACGAATGTATCGATAGCCGTTAAGTCTGGCTCTGTATTCGATAATTCTGCCAATGTAGTTTCGACAACAGGGACTGTTGCGCTGCTTGTATTATACATAATCGTTACTTTGATATGGTCAGCGAAATCTTCTACATTATCCCCATTTGCATCCACTACAGTGTAATCTGTTTGTAGCAGAACTTTATGAATATCTAATGTACCATTATTCTCTAAAGTGAATTCTCGATAGATTTCATCACCTGGTTTGATATTATCAATATTCACAACAAAATCCGGATTTACAGCTAAATCTAATGTTCCTGCTGCAAAAGTATTTTCAGTGGCAAAACTATCACTAAAATAAGCATAAGTGCCTCCGGTAATTAATGATAATCCAAGTGCAGCTGTCATCAGATTCTTTTTTGTTAACTTAAAATTTAATCCCATGTAAACATTCCTCCTAATATATGTTTCACTTCCCTTAGTAGAGAAGAGAATTACTGCGTATATACCTCTTTTGGTTTTCTCTCCCCTGGTTGCACAAAGGCAGAGAAGAGTAAAATGATGCCTGGAATAATCATTAATAATGCGGCTCCTGCTTTTGTTTGTGCGGTATGCAGAACATAGCCCAGATAGGGGATAGTCACACCTGCATATTCCCCAACCACATGATGTGCTGGGACTTCCCATCTATCAACAGCGTCATTATTATCACCTTTAGTCTTATACGTAATTGTCCCATCTTTTAAAGATGTTTCTACTATTCTATGTGTGATAAGGATCTCATCAAGTTTGTAAGTAATAATATCTCCTTTTTGATAGGTTTGATTTTCTTCTGTTCTGTTAATCGCTATCACTGAACCTGTTTTAAATAATGGCTCCATTGATCCAGAAAGCACTGTTTTAACCTGGTATCCAAAGAGATTGGGTTCATTACCAGTGAATCGAGCAAAAAGCATGATAAATAATAAAACACAGATAAGCAGAAATAGTAGATTACCAATTAAGCGCAGTGTCCATTTTGCTAGACTTAACAATATGAATGACTCTCCTTTCATAAAACTTCATCGTTTTTCTCTGCTACCAATAATATAACTGAAATATCTGAAAAATAAATTGGGTTATTTTTATCTGTAATTAGACCTAACAAAGCGTGCGATTCCTATAGAAAATGATAGAGTTGAGAGTCCAAAGTCGCGTTTTATTAACCCAATCGCTTACATATTGACGCAGCATTAAGTTTTCAGAATAATTGTAATTGTTTACAGAAAATGAATATGAGGTGATTGTTTTGAAGAAGAAAAATTTTACTAAGAAAGTGATTTTACCCACTGCATTAGCCTTGTCCGTCACATTCACGGGGTTTTCTCCATTGTCCACATATGCAGCGATTCAAACAGAGACCAATGAAGTCATCTGGCAAGCACCGAAAGGATTAAATAAAGAGGAGGTTGTACAAGCTTATTTACAGGACCAATTAAAAGATCAGCCCCAACCTAAAGCACGTTCAAGTAAAAAGAATGTGAATCAATTTAAAATCATTGATGAACAGGTTGATAAACAAATAGGAACGACTCATATGAAAACCGTTGAACAAATTAACGGGGTCCCAGTTTACGGCTCAGGCCAAACAATTTCACTAGATGAGGACTTAAATGTTTATGCTTCTATCGGAGAAGTAAATAACGAGTTAGTGAAGGTAAATATAAATACAACACCTACTATTACTGAAGAAGAGGCTGAGTCTCAGGCGAAAGCTGCGATAGAAAATGAAATTGGTGCGATAAAAGATTATGATGGCATTGAAACAGATCTGATGGTATTTCCAAAAAATGATGAATACCATCTGACCTATTTAGTAAAAGCCTCTACTTCTATTCCTGAGCCTGGTTACTTCCATTATTTTATTGATGCGCATACGGGTGAAGTACAACATCACTTTAATGCTCTTCATTCTGCGGAGCCGGAAACAGAAACTGTCAGTGCTCGTGGATTAGACTTATTAGGAAAAATGCAAAATTTCAATGCGACAAAGAATATTGAAACGGGTAAAACCCATTTATATTCATTAGAAACTGTCAAAAATCGTTCAGTACCTATTCATACGTATGATGCACAAAGAATGGGTGAAACGCCTTTTATCCTTTTATCTGCCTTACTAGGATTTACAGGATTTGAAGTAGAGACAGCGTCTAACTTCTTCTACGATCCAGCAGCTATTTCTGCCCAACAAAACTCGATAAAGGTAAACAAATACTATCAAAACGTACATGATCGTAATAGCTTAGATAACGATGGTATGAAGATTATTAGCACCGTGCACATTGGTGAAAAGTGGAATAACGCAGCGTGGAACGGGAAACAAATGCTTTATGGAGACGGTGATGGTTCATACTTCAGTTCACTAGCAGGGGCACTTGATGTTGCAGGACATGAAATGACACATGGCGTGATAACAAATACAGCTAATTTAACGTATGAAGGTGAATCAGGCGCACTAAATGAATCCATTGCTGATATTTTCGGTGTGTTAGCAGAGAATCATTCCAAAGCCGAAGAAGATAAAAATTGGGTAATAGGTGAAGATGTATACACTCCTAATATCCCAGGCGATGGAGGGCTTCGCTCCCTAGAGAACCCGAAAGACAACTCACTTCACCCGAACTATGGGATGAAAGATAATGCATATCCTGACCATTATGATGATCGCTATTTAGGAGAGTTAGATAAAGGTGGCGTCCATATTAATAGTAGCATTAACAATAAAGCAGCCTACCTTATTGCAGAGGGTGGAGATCATTACGGTACGACAGTTAATGGAATAGGATCAGATAAATTAGGCAAAATTCTTTATAAAGCATTAACAGTCTATTTAGTGCCATCATCTAATTTTTCCGAGATGAGAGAAGCTATGGTGCAATCTGCACGTGATTTATATCCTGATAGAAATGGAGAACCTTCCGCTGAAACAGCTGCTGTAATGGCTGCTTACGATTCAATTGGAGTACTAGAATAATTATTGAATCTTGTAAGCTGAGTGGTAATCATAACGAACAAACACTATGAATAATAGTCTTTGTTCGTTTTTTTATGAAAATGGCTAGCGTTCAATCCGTTATGCCTTAGGGCCTTTTTAGGTTCCCACTCATATTTTTGGGTTTTTCTGATTTATGGACTAAACCTACGAACAGCTCACACAACCTCTTTGTCTGGATTTCATTTCCATATTCAGAAATTCAAATGACGTGCAAAACGCTTTTGCTCGGCTTTCATTTCGGTTTTTTCCTCTAAGTGACCAGTCTTTTTTCTGTCTTTTCTGCGTATACGTCTCTTGCAAACAGTTCGCTACAAGAATCCTCATCATTTATTATAGAATAATTAGGAGAAAATCAAGTTGTACCAATTAGAGTATGACATTGAAAGGCTAGAGATAGAAACCTTTTTCGGATATCTAGCTATTTTTATCATTTGCTTTAACCATGTTGATATGATAAACCTTAATTATTCGTGGGCTTTTTTTCATTACATTCTATCTTCAGTTAGTAAGGTGGCTTTTTTTATGAACACTAGTGAAATTGCTAAATTATCTAAGGTCCATCCAAATACAGTACGACTTTATGAAGAATGGCAGTTTATTTCGCCTGTACCAAGAAAACCAAATGGTTACAGAGTTTATTCTGAACTTCATCTTAAGCAAATGGAAATCTCTAGACTTGCTTTTAGACAAGAATTTATACAGAATAACCTTCGCAAAAAGGCAACAGAAATTGTTAGACTTAGTGGCCGCGAACAGTTCAAAGATAGCTTACGAGCAGCAGAATCCTATTTAACCTATTTGCAAACAGAATATGAGTTTGCTTTAAAAGCAATTGAGACGGTGAAAAATTTATTACAAAACAAATCGATTACAGGTGAAACTTACTCCCACAAGTCCGTTGCTTCTATGCTTCAGTTAACGGAAGAAACATTACGGAATTGGGAACGGAATCATTTGTATACTATTAAAAGAAATACGCAAAATCGAAGAATTTATACAGATCGTGATATTCAAAAATTACTCGTAATACGCGCGTTACGTAGCGCACATTTCTCGATTACTAGCATTGCACATTTATTTCAAGAAATGGAACAATCGAAAAAAAACACAGATATCCTGCAAATTTTACAAACGCCCACCTTTTCTTCGGATTTTTTCCATGTAACAGACGATTTAATGAATCAATTAAAGATAGCGATGGATGATCTGAAAACAATCATCGCTATCTTAACAGAACTACAATAATGGTGATGGTGCTTCTTTATCTACCAATACGGTTAATTCATGCATTGCTCTTGTTGAGGCTATATACATTAGCCCACGATCAAATTCGGTTCTATAATTGGTTTCATTCACAAAAGGTACGATAACAACATCAAATTCAAGACCTTTCGCATACTGAATCGTCGTTAAAACTAGACCTGTTTCAAACTTTCCCGTTTGGCCATCCAGTACTGTAAATGGTATGTTTAAACGTTCCTGCAAGATCTGTAAGTCTTTCTCCCCCTTACAGATAATGGCCGTAGTTCGATAATCATTCATCGCAATTTCATGAATCTGTTTCAGCATCTGTTCAAATGTTAAATACATACATTCTTTTGGTTCTTCCCCGTGTCTTGCAATTGGATGAATTTCCCCATTATGCATGAATTTTTTTGCATACAATGCAATTTCATATGATGACCGATAGCTGGTTGTTAATTCTACATATTCTAGATTATTAAACATGACTCCAAATGCCTCTTTTGATATCGTTTCATATGGTAAGATGGCCTGACTAAAATCACCAATGATTGTTCGCTTACACGTAAACACTTTAGAAAGTACAGCATATTGGATTGGTGTATAATCTTGCATTTCATCTAGTACAAAATGCTGTACGAGCTCATACTGCTTGATTCCTTTAAAATAAAACTGTACAAATAGATAAGGGTATACATCATTAAATTCAAAATGTTTTTTCGAAAACTTAAAAGAGTTTTGCCCCTGTGTTTCGATAAAAGATCGATAAATCTCTAACGGTGAAGAAAACAAGAGTCGTTTTTTCAGACGCTTTATGATTTCACTTTTATTCGGTATTTTCCCTTCTCTATCCCACTTAGATTTAAGCGCTTGAATGATATCATCTGCCATAAGTTCTAAACGTGTAACAATCGGCTCACTTCGATATTGAAGGAAGCGCCCTTGTAAATAATCAGCTTGTAGCACTACACCAGCAATGGAGATATTTTCGTTTTTAAGAAGCCTTGAGTCTAAGTTAAATAAAAAGGATTGAAGCTTTTGAACAAATGAATAATTCCCTTTCATTTTTGCACGTAAAGCCAGCTCCCCATTTGGATTCGATAGAATCTCTTTTGTTTCTCCCTCAAATGATCTAAAAGTTACACCAGCTGGTAATAACTTTTCAGTAAGCTCGTCCAATGTAAAGGAGCGAATTGGCTCTTCACCTAGCTCGGGTAAGACGGTAGAAATATAATCACCGAATACCTTGTTTGGCGACAAAATAAAAATACGTTCTGCTCGTAACGTATCACGGAATTTATATAAATAATAAGCTATGCGGTGCAAAGCAACAGCTGTTTTTCCAGAACCAGCAACTCCTTGAATGATGACATTATACGCTGATTCATTCCTTACTATTTTATTTTGTTCTCGTTGAATCGAAGTGACGATTGTTCTCATCTTATCATTTGTATGCTGATTTAATGTTTGCTGTAGAACTTGATCTTGTATTGTTAATGAGCTATCAAGCACATATTGGAGTTTAGAATTTTCTATTTTAATCTGACGTTTCTTAATAAGTTCTCCGTCAAACTGCTGATCCATCGCAATATAATAGGCCTCACCGATTTCAAATTCATAGTACATATTACAAATAGGGGCGCGCCAATCATAGATAATTTGTGTGCCTTCTTCATCGGCAAAACCGAAGCGCCCAATATAAAACGTCTCTGCCTCACTAGGATGGTCACCATGATATAAAAAATCAAATCGTCCGAAGTATGGGGATTCTATAAGCTTTCTTACTTGCTCACGTTCCATCACTCGTGCGAAACCATGTTTGTCTATCATACTTAAAGTTTGCTGGTAGTCATACACCTGGAATTTATCGAGTTCATTTTTATATTCAACCATATATTTTTGTAATTCCTTAAAATTGTGGTCTTGATCAATAATATTTGATGAAAGCTTTTTATAGGCCTTTGTTAATTCATTTATAGTTTTTTCAAGATAAATAATTTCGCTTGTCTCCATCACAAAATTCCCTCCTTTTCAAGTGTATCACCAACTATAACAAATAGATTCTCGCTGGTGTTTAAGTGGAGGGTTGTATTTTTATTTCGGTCTTAAGAAGAATAGCGAGAGAAATAATTACAGAATATTAAAAATAATATACCAATTCAATAAATCTATATTACAATTGTATACATTAATAATTAAATAGATCTAGGGGGTAAGTACCATTGTCAGTAGGCCATATTATTAAATTTTATAGAGAAAAAGAAGGTATGACTCAATCACAATTAGGTGACGGTATTTGTACCGCAACACATGTGAGTAAAATTGAGAATGGTAAAACAGATTATTCATTAGAAATTATTCAATTGTTTTCGCAAAAGTTACAAATTGATTTACAAAAAGAAAGTGAAAAGTTCGAGGAAATCGAAAAAACATTGCATTCTTTCAATGAAGCTTTGATTTTAAATAAGATTAAACAGGTAGAGTCTTACCGAAGAATTTTAAATAATATACCGTACTTACTATCTACTAAGTATGCCTATTTTTATCAACTGGTAATGCTACGATATTGGTTCGTAAAGGAGGAGAAGAAGGAGATCGATGCCCTCTTAGGTTCTTTAGACAAGGTAGAAGCATGGATGAATCCTTATGAAAAAAACTTTTTACTTCATATGAAAGGATGGCATCTCATCCGCTATTCTTCTAAAAAAGATGATCATTATGAAGCCATCGCTATTTTCAATAAAATCCAGATTGCCTATTACCCAAATGAGGAATTCTATTATCATTTAGCACTTGGTTATCAATATGTAGGCAGACAAGTAATGGCATACATGTATGCAGAAAAGGCATTAAAATACTTTAAAGAAATCAATAATTACGCTGATGCAATTAAGGCGGAGTCCTTGTTGTTATTACACATATCTGAAGATCCTTATGTCGATGTGAAACCTATGTATAACCGATTAATTTATGCGTGCGAATTAATTAATGATAATGACAAAAAAGGGATGTTACTGAACAATCTTGGAAACACGCTTCTCAAAAGAAAAGAATATAATGAAGCTTATCAATACCTGAAGGAGTCTATACGCCTATGTAATAAAAAAGGTAAAGTCTACATTCATCGCCTTTTCAATTATATTCTCGTTGCAGTTGAAGGCCATTTAAGTAGTAAAAAAACCTTAAGAAAAAATATTATCGAAGGACAAAGAATAGCACTAGAACTAGAAGAAGAAGTCTTTATACACCTTTTTAAATTATTGGAGTATAAATTAGAAGATGAACAAGACAAATACCAACTATACTTAGCAGAAAAGGCATTCCCATATTTCAAAGAACATCAACACTTTGCCTTAATGAAATCATCTTTGAAGGAACTAGTCGAGATGAATCAAATGAATTCTTCCCCTCAGTTAACAAGTGAATTATTAGAAGAAGCTGTTCAGCTTATATAATTTTCAACTGGCACTATAACTGTAAAAAGTTTCATCCCCTGGTATCCTTATCAAGCTGCACGACAAGCAAGAGATTGAAAGTTTTAATAAATAAAGGTAAATGAAGTATTTTAAACGAATACCTAAAAATATACAACACTTCTATTCCATATAGATAAATTTGTAGAAAGTGAGACCCCCATTATCTTTCTATTGTTCGAAAGGAGTTTGAAGCATTCTTGAATAATCCAATTTGATTTACCCCTAAAAATCCAACTATAGACGAACAAAACTTGGGGGAAATAATCATGTTTCGAAACAAAAATTTTGCTTTATTAGTATCCGGGCAGTCTCTTGCGAATATGGGGGATATTCTTTATATTACATCAATCATTAGTATGATATATCAATGGACAGGGTCAAGCTTTTATACAGCATTTGTTCCTTTTACGATAACATCAGCTATGTTTCTATCAAGTTTACTTTCACCGCTTGCGATGAATCGTTGGAACTTAAAATGGCTTCTCACCTTTTCACAAGTTGGGAAAACGATCATTATTATCCTACTCACCCTTCTTGTAACTGAAATGGTTGCTGTACCGTTTATCATTGTCTTTTTACTCATTGCTGGCATCGGGTTGCTCGATGGCTGTGCGAATCCGATCAGCCAAACACTGATTCCTCATTATGTTAATAGTGAGCAATTAGTGAAAGCAAATGGGTTTTTCGATACGATTACACAAATCATTCAAGCTGGCATGTGGTTCATCAGTAGTTTGTTGCTCATTCGTATTGGCAGCAACAGCTTATTGTGGGTAGTGATTGGTTTATTCTTCTTATCTAGTTGTTTCCTTTCTTTTTTAAACAACGTACAAAGCTCAAACGAAAAACAACCGTCTCCGTTTGTCGAAATGAAAGAAGGTTGGCACATCCTGTATCGAACACCGATATTGCGAAAAATGGCCTATATTGAAGGGCTTGATTCCATCGCTGCTACAGTATGGATCGCTGCTATTCTCTATGTATTTGTGAGTGAAAGGCTACAAGCCGACCATCAATGGTGGGGCTGGATAAATGGCACTTTTTTCCTTGGGCTCATTCTCGGCAGTCTTTATTGTATGAAGTATGCAAATGTAGTAGAAAACAAAATACGAAAGGTGTTTCTGTTAGGGGCCAT
This sequence comes from Cytobacillus sp. FSL R5-0569, assembly GCF_038007265.1. Taxonomy (NCBI): domain Bacteria; kingdom Bacillati; phylum Bacillota; class Bacilli; order Caryophanales; family Bacillaceae; genus Cytobacillus; species Cytobacillus sp. FSL R5-0569. Next base: position 636,315 of record NZ_JBBOWW010000001.1, on the reverse strand, counting down.
CGCAGCGTTTTTTAGTACTTTCTTATTCGCTTTGAATACGATACCTGTGATTGCACTTATCCTTGCCTTCTCATTTGGTGCTTCTATGCAAATAAAAGGCATACCGCAACATACAATGATTCAAACGAGTGTGTCACTTACACAGTTATCAAAGGTCTACGCCGCGCTAGGCGCATTGGGCACAGGTATTTTCGCCCTTTCCTCTTTACTGATGGGATGGCTCGCTGAAACATTTAATGTTCAGCTTGTTTTTCTCTTTTCTGCCGCTTTAATGGCCATGATAAGTATTTTAATAAAAGTAAATCAACAGGTTTTTGTTAAAGGAAATGTGAAACAAACGTAAAAAAGAGGGGGCGGACATCCGCTCCCTTTTTCACTATTTTAGGGGTATCTTCATCTCATCAAGCTGTAGTGGGATATTCGCACTCAAGGAGCCTAAATTTACACGGATGATATAATCGTCTTCATCACCTTTTATTTCATAAGTGCTACGGAAACGAAGGGCTCCTTGATCGATTACTTCTGTTTTGTGCTTCATTGGTGCCTTATAAATATCCTTTCTCTCCTTCTCTACTATAGTAATATCGTTTTTAGCAAAATCTTTATAGAAGGTAAAATCACGACCGAATGTCTCTCCTTGATTTATTTGATAATCGAAAGTGACTTTCCCTTTATGAACTTCCAACTTATCAATTTCGACTGAAAAAGCCTGACGCTTTGATGCTATTTTAAATGGTAATTTGTGTTTTAATGATATAAATTGATCAGGTGTTGATAATCGGACAAAGGGTTGTAGAATTAAATCGTCTTCATTAAGCCGTTCTAGAATTATACTTCTCCCCTTCACTATAAAACGGCCATCAGCCACTCCCCTTTGTATACTATGATCAATAGATATTTCAATAGGTTTCCCACTATAATCGGATGCATTTAATTCTACAAAATCATGTTGCTCATCTTTTGGAAAAGTAGCTGTGTATTCAATAGTAGTAGAGGCCTTTCCCTTTATGACAGAGTCAATATGTAATTGCATATCCAACTTCTCATCTGTGACACTTTTGTTCACTTTCACTGTTTCATAAGGTAATTGTTTGATCGGCACATCAAATTTCCAGTTACCTTCTTGTTCACCAACGCTAAGAAAGGCCAAAGGAAAAGTAGTTTCTTTTGGGAGCTCTTTTTGGGGGTAGGGAAATTGAATATGACCAATATACCGTTCACCATCTTTCTTCATATGAACGAGTTCTTGACTTTCTGATATGTTCTCATCTCCGTCAAAAATTTCATATAATGCTTGAATCTGTTCCTCCCTGCTATCTATACCTGTGACCGAAAATACCGCTCCAACAATGGTTCCGTCATAATAAACTTCATTCATCTCGATACCAATACCGTGTTGTGTAGACGTTTCGTGTAATTCAGTTACCAACCCTTGAGATTGTAAGCTCCTACCAACCGAATCATTAAATGCGGCATAGACATTACCAATTAAGGGAATTTGGGCCATAGCCTGTGAAAAAGTAGGAGAAAGAAAACTAGTAAACAATAAAATAATAGCTGCGACTGATGATAATATAACGACACTTTTTATTCGGGGTTGAGATTTACGCTTTTTTTGTTGAGCACGATATTTACCTACTTTTATTGCCTGCTTGAGAGAATCCTGCGGTACTTCTATATCCTTATAAGCTTCTAGGTATTCTTTTTCCTTCATCATAATAATCCCCTCCTAACTTTTCCTTTAACTGTTCTTTCCCTCTACGTAAATACGTTTTAACTGTTCCCTCGGGTATTTTCATTACTTTTGAAATTTCATTTATTGTTAGGTCATGAAAATAAAAGAGAATAATAGCATGTTTTTGCTTTTCTTTTAACGTTCGAATAACATCTAGTAAATCTAGTAATGCCTCTGATGTTGGTTCGTGCTGCTGCTTAAAAATCTCATCAGTCGCTTGAATCCTCACTTCCTTGTTCCGCTTCTTTAATACACTGTAAGCACAATGGATCAAGATTCTCGTTAACCATGTGAGGAAATACTTCTCCTGTTTTAATTGTTCAATAGCAATGAAGGCCTTATAGGAAGCTTCTTGCACGACATCAAGGGCATCCTCTCTATTTTGCACATATAAGTAAGCAGTCCGGTACAGTTGGTCACTATGTATAAGCAACAACTCTTCTAAAGATTCCATATCTCCTTTTATTGCTCTTTTAATTAAGCTACGTTCATTCAACCTTTTTCCTCCTCTCTTTGCCTATTAGAGGAATACCTAGGTCAAAAAGTTTCAATAAAATGAGTACTTTTATAAAAAACAGGAAATAAAAACGGACAAAGCAAAAACATTGTCCGCATATCTCTATCAATTTAAACCATAACCGCATGAATAAACAAAGCAAAGACAACAAATAAATTAACAACCGCCAATATCCCAATGTATAAACCATTTACCGGAAAGAGTAATAAGTGAATCAAAATAAGTAAAAAACACTCCACTGCAAACAAGATAATAGTCAGCCCGACTCGATTGGCTAGCTTCTTTTCATTCCTTACTCTTCCCTCTTTATAACCAGCGATAAAACTGACACTACCCTTACGTTGAATTAATACACCAATGACCACTAAAATACTACAAAGGAATACAGCAAGAATGATCTCCACCAACCTATGTGACCTCCTACCTTCTATCTATTTTTTTAAAAAATGTATAGGAAAAAGTTTAATTCATGATAAATGAGCCTAAATAGAAACTATATATTTTTGCTAGGGAGTGTGCATATATCGTGTTTGACCTTTTTGATTGGCTTAGACTTTTATTATCTGCCATTATCATTTTGCCATTAACAACAATCGTTCGAGAGTTTGGGTATTACCTAGCAGCGACCATTTTAGGGAGTAAAGAAAAGAAACTAGTGATTGGAAGTGGGCCGGTATTATTTAAAATACCTACTATCGAAGTGAGAAGATACTTCTTTATGAATAGCTGGATGGAGTATGAAGAATTAAATCCGAGCGGGCGCTTTTGGCACGGGTTCATATATGCTTCTCCTATTTTAACGACAGGTGGTTGCGCGATTATTGCTAATTCGCTTGTATTAGAAGGGATCTTACCAAATAATATTTTCTGGCAAACATTTATCTTTTATTGCTTTTATTATGTATTTTTTGATATTGTCCCTGTTTATTTGCCAGATGGGCAACCTACTAACGGTCGGGCGATTTTTGACCTCATTTATTACGGTGAGCGCTCCGATTATTTAAGACAGAAAAATAGCCAAAGTAATGAGCAACGAGCTTACACCGATGAACAAGAAGAAACAATGGAGAATAGGGATCGAGATGAAAAAGAACATAGTGACCATACCCAGCCTAAATAATTTCTTTAAGCTAAGGCTGAATCTATCTCACTGTTTTCTTCACGTTTACTTAGTTGATGATAAAAAATATTAGTCGCCGGAAAATAAATCACAGCACCCATTACCAAAAATATAATGAGTTGGATAACCTTTTCTTCTTTCAATAAATGTTCTGTATGATAAACAAATTGTAATTGCTCGTTCAATGAAATGGGAGAGATAAATATCGATAAAATAAAACCTAAAATAACGAAAATACCATAAATATTTAAACCAAACCTTATTGTGATTTCTTTTTTACCATATACGATTACCTGCTGTTCCTGTGGTCTTGCGCCCATTTAACCTCCCCTTTCATTCATCATGATCAACACTAGAAAGAATATAAAAAAGCATATCGGTAAAAGAAAACTTAAAAGCGCTGTCTTCGTTTGATAGTTTTCCTGCTTCCTTTTTAACAAACGATCGATAACAAAAAACAACCATGCGGCAATTAAACTAATATGTAGGAGAACGAGTCCAAATATAGTATGGAAGAGAAAGGTAAGGAAGATAACTATCTTATTTTTCTTTTTAGCAAGTAAACTGGCAAGCCAATCACTAACGAGGGAAGTCGCTATTCCATAGATATAAATGACTGGAAGACTATACATCATAACAAGTCCAAGGAATTCTAATTCTATGAAATGAGGATTTAAGGTCAGTGGATAAAGCACGCTTGTAATGGAAGCCGCAATCAATTTTCGTCGAAACATATTGCCACCTCTCATTCGATTGGTCCCATTAATTATAACATAATTTTGAAAACTATATGAATTTTACCATTATGAACTTGCGATTCGATCAAGCTTTTTCAATCCTGATTGTTCAAACTCATTGGCTTCCGTCTTTAATCGGTTGATGTCATCCTGTTGATCTAATCCCGTTTCTAAAACTTCTTTCTCTAATTGATGTACCTCCGCCTTTAATGAGAAAGCTGTAGAGAGGTCGGCACTCGCCCCTTCAAATACGGATAACATACTTTCAGTTAGATTTTCAGGTGGCGGATACTGGCTGTATAAACTTGATAGCTTCGTTGCCTCTGTATATAAAATTTCTAGTTCCTTTAACATCTCTTCTGCTTGATTATCTTCCTTTGCTTCTTCATATGCCACTACATGAGTTTGATAGGAAGATTGTTTAGCTAACATTTCTTCCTTAAATTCTTCAAAAGCGTCTTCCTTTGTGCATCCGAAAAGTAAAACTATCATGAAAATGAACCGACTATATTTAAGCTTCAATTGTATCCCCCTTTGGCAAAATATAAGTACTACAGCTCCAATGCGTGTGATGAATCATTCCGTGCCACTGTCGTTTTTCTAACTCTTTAGCCATGAGGCGATTGAATATGCCATGTCCGACTAAACAAACCGATCCTTTTTCTCGCGCTTCATTAATGAGAAAATCAGCCGCGGCAATAGCTCTCTCTTTAGCTTCACGATAAGACTCGCACCTATGTTTGGCACCTAAAAACCATGCGATTCTTAAAAAGAGTGTCCAATGTTTTGGCTTTAACCTTATAAACTTACTTAAGTAAATATGAGGAAGCTCTGCCTCCCGAAAAAGAGCATGAGCTGCATAACTTTGATTAACAGCTAAATAATGAAGAGTCGCCGTCGCACGTAACAAATCACTCGTCAGCAATGTATGTGCTTTTTGAATCTTTTCGATTGTCAGTGCTGGATATTGTTCCATTGGTTCGACTCCGGATTCATCATAAGCTTCTACCCACGAACGATACTGCTGCCCATTTATTCGTTTATTCTCTTTATGAATGGAGGCACCATGTCTGATTAAGTTAATTTCCATCCTTATCACTTCTCTTCCTTTGCCTAACTTTACCTATGTCCACCTTCTCATAGGGGTCATTCGCATAGTTAAAGCCTCTCATTAAAAGTTAAATGATACATTCTCTTCTTAAAAATATTCTATTTAGTAAACACAAATTCCTTTTCTTTTTATTCGAAATATATTGAATAAATAATTCTAAAAATATAGAATATAGACAATCTACTTATCCATTATAAGGAAAGGAATCAATTCATGTTACATACGCGGTCATTTAAAATATTATGGTTAGGAAATTTAATCTCTGAATTTGGTGGGGCCATCGGGGGAATTATTAATGGCTTATTACTCTATGAGCTGACAGGTTCAAAGGAATGGATGGCAACCATGTGGCTCTGCTATTTCCTACCTTCACTCTTTATTCAAAGCTTGAGTGTCCCGTTTTTAAACAATATCAATAAAGAAAAAATGTTATTTGTCATCCAACTCTTCCGCTCAGCTGTCTATCTTTTACCTCTATTAGGAAGCATAGTAGGCATAAATAATATAACCATAGTATTGCTTGTCATTCTGCAATGTACAATCGGTATATTGCAACCAATCTATGCTAGTATCTCATTCGCGTTAATACCCATATATTGTGAAGATAACAAGCTTGTTTCAGCCAACAGTTCGCTCGATGCAACGATAAGGTTAATGAGCTTTATCGCACCAGGAATCGCTTCTTTTTTCTTACTCGTCTTCCCTCTACACTTTCTTTATCTACTCACAACATTGCTCTTTCTTCTCAGCGCTTTTGCAATACACCAATTGCCATACACAACAACAAGGTCATCAGTTAACAAAAATAAAAAAAGTTGGCTAACAGCCTTCGTAGCAGGCTATCAAACCTTCTTTTCTTATCCTCCTTTATGGAAGTTAACCCTTCTCTCTTCAGCGGTGCAGTTTGCTGTAGGAGCAACAATGGTGATAAAGATTCCATTTTTTCGTGAAGAATTAGGCGGCACTTCCTGGGAGTATGCCCTATTTGCCGCTGCTTTTCCACTTGGTTATGTACTAGGGACATTCTTGTTAGCGAAGTTACCTAAGAACAATGTAACGCTTTATCTCGGGTTGTTTGGGGGAGGGCTCTCTTTTATGCTATTGTCTCTCACACCATCCATAACCTTTGCATTGATTTCCGAGCTACTCGGCGGCTTACTATTCCCATTATTCAACGCACAGAGTGTAGCCATTTTCCAAAGAGCGGCTCCTAGGGATCAATTAGTAGAATTAAGTGCCATCCGCCTCCTCTTTTTAAGAATAACGATGCCTTTAGGGATTTTATTTGCCTCTTTGCCGATACCAACTAGGGACATCTACCTTTATATCGCTGGGCTCATCATCTTTTTAGCGATTGTTTCCTTCTTTAAGGGGGCTCGTGTTTCTAGCAAACACCTTACAGTTTAAGCTTTTTTTCTAATTTATAAATCACTTGCCTTGCTCCAAAACGATCAATATAACAATCAATAGTGAAACCAAGTTTTTCTAAAAGTTGACACGACCGCTTGTTAGCTACTTGTGTTTCAGCGACAACCTTTTGCTCCTTAAGAGTAAAAAAGGCATACATCAACACTTCATAAACGGTTTCACTTGCATACCCTTTCCCCCAGCAATGGGGGAAAAATTGATAAGAGACTTCTATATCCGCCTTACAATGGTGGGGGGTAAGAGCGATGAATCCTAAGTGATGATGTGTATACTTATCTGATACGATCCAATAAGACGATGATAAGTTCATCAACATATTCTCCATTTGCTCCTTTACTTGTTCAATTGTCCTTATCCCACCAAGATACTCCCGGACCTCGGCATTCCGATACAATTTCACCATTGTGGGAAGATGCTTCATAGAGAGCGGAGTTATTACACATCTTTCAGTCATCAACGGCATCATTTTCTAATCTCTTCAATCATTTCTACACGATTGCCGAACGGATCTCTAAATTCAAAGCGGTCAAAACCTGGAATAGGGACGCCCTCTATTAAACTAATGTTTTGCTGCGATAATACTTCCTTCCAAAAGGATAGATTATCTACTTCATAAGCGATATGTGCCTTTGTAGTCGTTCTGTCAAATCCATTCTCAGTGCCAACATGGACAGCACGGTCACCTACCTGTAACCAAAAACCACCTCTCCCTTTCAATGAAGCTGGTTTTTCAATCTCCTTTAATTGCAGAACTTCGCAATAAAACTGCTTGCCTTTTTCTTCTGCTCCTTTTGGAATCGTTAATTGTACATGATGAATCCCTATAATCATAGTTTACCTCCTTTATCATTCTTCTCCGAAAGAATAGCACCATTTAGGAAAGTCCAGTTTTTCTTCATAAAAACGATGAGCTGCTTTTCGTGACTAGGCTGATTCAAGACAAATATAGCCCGCTCCATGTTTCGCCAATTGCATTAGCTTTCCACCATTTCCTTTTGAACGAACAGTTGCATCCGTGACGTATTCTGACATATACACCTGCTTGCCTCAACCTGACCATTCACCAGTCGTATCCCTTCTTTTATTTAACTTTATATTTCTACTTTTAGAAGAATATTCCTTTCAGCTAACGACATAATAAAAAGAATCTTATTACAAAAGGAGCTGTTCAATATGCGTAAAAAAAGAAGAATGGTCATATTACTTTTCATTTTCATCTATATTGGCCTTGTATCAAATGTTAGTGCCCTTACCTTCGACACCTTACCCGTCGAGCAATCATCTCAACGTTGGTCCGTGGAAATAAGTGAGGGTGTGGACGATAATCCAAAACAGCAATCCAAGTTCGGTCATTATGATACACGGTCTTTGAAAGTTGAAAACATGGGAGAGAACAACCTCGTAACTGCTGAAATTTCAATGTACCGAAATGAACCAAAATCCACAACAAAGTATGCCCTACAAGGTTGTCCGGGAGCATTAGATTGCAAGCAAATTTCAGAAGATCAAAAGCATACGCTTGCGGCACAATTAAATAATAGCTCCCCATACAATTTCGCAAACTTTATCCTAGCTGAAAAAGCAACAGAACTTGAAGTTGAAATCACCTGGACAGAAAAAGGCAATGAAGGACGTCCACTGAAAGAAAGATTTGTTTTTTCTGAGGAATAAATGAGAAAGAAGGTTATTCTTTGCTGATAAAGAGTAACCTTCTTCAGTAGTAAATAGGTAGCTATATATATGGAAGCACCATTTGATACACCGCTATACTGAAACCTAGTATACTGGCTTTTAATTTCGAGGGATGATACTTCCTTGATGTTTTTAAATGAAGAAGAATAAAGATAAAACCGATTGGTATGAAAAGTTGAAAATATCCCTCTTCACTAGAACTTGTATAAATCGGTAGCACATAAGTACTGATTATAAAATAAAATAAAATTCTAATTTTTTCCGTTTCAAGTTTTTTTGCCCAACATACTAATAAAAAAATAATTACAATTATTGCAATGGTATATGGTATTGGAGGTAAAACAATCGACATCCCGTCTCCGAAAGGAAATTCCATTCTGCACCTTCTTGATTTTCAATTTTCTAACACCACTTGAGAAGATCCTTCAAGCGGTTTCTCCGTTGTCCAATAATAATCTTCCGCACGCCAATAACGCCGCTGATACTTAAGTAACAAATCCTTACTGCCATTATCTCTCTCCATAAGTCTGATTTGCCTGACATCTTTAGGAACATGCAAGAATATACTATAGTCAATAAATGGTCGCCACTCTTCTCTCTGAATAAACACACCTTCGATAAGAATAATGTCAAAAGAGTCAATGGAATACGATTGCATCATGGTCCGGTCTTTCCCCTCATCATAAAAAGGAAAAAAGGCTTTGCGCTCACATTCTTTCACTCTAGTAAAAAACTGATTACTTATCTCCTTTATGTCCCACTGTAAATAATAGTATTCAAACCATTCTTCATAGCCGGTACCATACCTCCTAGCTGCAGGTTCGATAGCATTGTCTAAATGAAAAAGCTTCACATTGTAATTGGGTGTTAAGTATTGCTGTAGCTTTTTCGCAAATGTGGTTTTTCCTGCTCCTCCAAAGCCGTCGATGGCTATGATGAAAGGGGCTGTCTTGTTCCTCTTCTCTAACTCTATTAAAATTTGTTTAAATATTGGTGTCATACATCTTCTCCTAACCACCCAAAAACCAAACAGCAATCGTCATAAATAACGAAAGCAGTGCCATTATCTTCATTTGTCTCGCTTCTCGTAATTCCTTCTTGATGACATACTCGAAATAAGTGAGCGTGCTATAAAAACAGAGAATTAAAAAAATAATCGCTAGTAGATGTGACAAAATGAATCACCTTACCCATATCCGCTCTACACTAAATCCACGGGGTTTTTCTCTTAATCTATAAACATCAGGATTCGATAATTCTTTCCATTCGTCAAACCCGAATGAAGCATGATACTGTTTTAGTAGTAAAGCAATAATATTTCCGTGGGCTACGATTATTGTACGCTCGGCCTCACTGCTTCGTATTTCCTCTACGACTTGAGAGATTCGGTCCATCGCTTGCCTGCTTGATTCACCACCAGCAAAATATAAATCTAGATCATCGAAAGTGGCCTTTAACTTATCTTGCCAATCATCTAAGCTTGTTGTACTCAGCACACGTTCGGATAAACGTTTATCCACTTCTACTGTAACGCCGATTTTTTCAGCTAACGGTTCGATCGTTTGTGTCGCACGTAAAAATGGACTAGAGAGGATACGATCAATTGGCATGTCTTGAAGGAATGCCTTTAACTCTTCTGCTTGTTGCTGACCCGTTGTGGTTAGTTCAGCATCAGGTGCTTGTCCTGTTGCTTGGCAATGTCTGACGATATAGATTTCTTTCACTTTATTAACCCCCGATTACTTTTGTCATCTTCACAATTTCTTGCGAATACCCAATATGTTCGTAAAATTGGACGGCACGTTGATTCTCGGAAAACACATCTAGAACGAGGACTTTGATTCCTCTTTCATGTGCCCAAGTTTCTGCAAAACGCATCAACTGCTTACCAACTCCTTTTCCCTCACCTTCAGCAGTGACCGCGATAGCAGATATATACGCTAGCTTTTCTTTTGAAAAATAATCCTCTTCTTCCTTACATTCAATATATCCTAAAAACACACCTTCTTCTTCTGCGACAAATATATTATCACTATTCTCATCAATGGAGGCCTGTGCCATTTCCAATTGTTTTTGCTGCATCTGCTCGGAATCACGGTGTTCTAGAAAGGAAATCTCACTCAAACGAGATGATAATTGCAAGATTCTTTGTTTATCTTGTTGATTGTACGACCTTATATTCATACTGTTCTCCTGTTCATATATTCCTCCTGTAATAGACCCATATGGATCATATCAAACCATTTGCCTTCTCTAAATAAACATTGCCTCACACGACCTTCTTCAATAAATCCTAATTTTTCGTAAACATGGTGTGCTCTCTTATTTAATGAAAAAACCCTCAATGAAAGGCGGTGAAGATTTAACTCCATAAAAGTATATTCTAAGAGGATTTGAACGGCGCTCGTACCAACACCTTTACCCCATTCATTTTTTTCACCAATATCGATAATGAGTTCAGCATTACGATTTTTCATGTCTATATTCACTAATGAGATGATGCCGATTGGACGTTGATGACTCTTCTCCTCAATGATATAGCATTTAGAATCCGTCGCCCCGAGAATGACTGTCTCAATGAACTCCTTTGTTTCTTCATATGTATATCTATCTAAATCTAAACTCGTAAAAGTCATCACATCTAAATCATTTCGCCATTTATGATAAATGGGTATATCATCCACAGTCATCTTTCTTAAATATAAATGTTCATTTGCAAGCATTCCTTATCACACCTTTCTTCCTTGACTTTGTTCAAGTATACCGTAACATTAAATATTTTTACTATAAATTACTTTTCTGGAAATCAAAAAAGACAAAGACGTTTGAGAACGCCCTTGCCCCACTATTTAATATACATAATCCGGATAATCAGTAATAATGCCATCCACTTTCATTTCTTTTAAGAATTGTGCTGCTTCAGGTGTACGAACAGTCCAAGACTGGATTTTCATTTTGTTTTTTCTCACCTTTTTGACGAGTTCTTCATTCACAAGACCGATACTCGGGTTAAAATAATCAGCATATTTCCGAAATGCTTTGAGCGCTTCATCACTAACATCGTTAGGAGAGGAAGTTAATACGCCAATAGGCATTCTTGGTAATAATTTATTTGCCAGTTTCATAGATTCGAAGTTAAAGGATTGGACAATCACTTCTTCTCTTTTCGGTTTATCCATCTTCCGTTTCTTTAATGCTTTCGTCATTTGCTTCTCGATACCAGGATATAACTCGGGTGCTTTCAGTTCAATGAGAATACCGATTTTTCCTTTATAACGATCGAGGACTTCATCGAAACTAGGAATTTTCTCTCCTGCAAATTCCTCACCTTTCCAGCTACCAGCATCTAGTTGTCTTAACTCCTTAAAATCGAGGTCACCTACTTTGCCAGTTCCATCAGTTGTGCGGTCGACTGTCGTATCATGTAAAATGACTAACTTGCCATCCTTACTTCTTTGCACATCAATCTCAATATAATCTGCACCCATCGCAACAGCTAAATCAAATGCTGCGATTGTATTTTCTGGTGCATAGCCCGAAGCTCCCCGATGCGCTACGTTCGCAATTTCTTTTTCTTTCCTACTTGCCTCAGCCTCACCAAAAGGCAAAGTCACAAAAATCACTGTCGCTAGTAAACAGAAAAGTAATACTTTCTTCAAATTCCCCAACTCCTTTATTTTATCTTTCGAATCAAATGATAAAGGAGGAACTTGAAGAGAATATAAAAAGGGTGTATAGAAGATATAATATTAAAGTAAAAATATTCAGTCTTATTTACTTATAATTTTTTACAAAGAGAGTAAGTAAAAATACATAGAACGGAGAAAATGAGAAGTCTTTCACCCCAAAAGGCATCTTCCCACCATTCTCCGTATCATCTAATCAATCCAATAACCTTCTTCTTAATTTCTCTATAACCTCGCTCTCAACTGAGCACTCCTTCATAAGATAGTCCTCGATTGTATCATATTTAGAAAATATGGCTTTATAGGCTTGTTCAAGATAAGCTTCTCGTACTTCAAGCACTGGTTGAATATCTGCTTCCTTCAAACGGAAAAGGCTAGCTATCTTTAGTGCTTTTGCGGTTTTCTTCATTCTGGGCGCAATCAATTCATTGGATTGGAGGTATTCTTTCATGACCATATCGTATGGAACATCCGCTGTTAATTGAATTAACGATGACATAAAACCTGTCCGGTCTTTACCTCCTGTACAATGAATAAGCAGTGGAGCGTGCTCCTTTTCAACTGTCAGATCAAAGATTTGTTTAATTTCCCTTTGACAACCGAACGCCATATGCTGATACATTTTAAGCATCAACTCTTCAAAGTTCATATGTCTCGCACCAGTTAGTAAAAATTTAAGCATCCCTTTTCGCGTCAATTCCCAACTAGGGTCTTGAATAGGAATTTTTACTACTGAGAGATTTTGTTCTTCATGAATTTTCGCTCGCTTTGATTCTCCTTCTGACACCGTTCTTAAGTCACAGATTGTTTTTATATTCAACTTTCGAAAAAGATTCATATCCGCTTCAGTCAAACGAGACAGTTCATCTGATCGGTAAAGCAGACCTGATTTCATTCTTAGTCCGTTGCTCGTAACAAGTCCTCCGATATCTCTGAAGTTATATACCCCTTCTAGTCGTTCCCATTCCATCGTCGTCATCAATTGTTCTCCTAACTACGCTTTTAATAATTCATTTTAACATCTTGAAGTTTAAGAAAACAAAAAAAACCGACTGTAAGCCGGCTTCTCCTCAAATCACTCTTTATCTTTTATTTGCAAGTAATCACTATTATTGATTGAAATAGTGTATTTACCATCGCCATACTTAAGCATGGCTTTCTCTACTCTCTGTTGTTCATCATATTCATCCTGTTTTTCTGTAAAAACGATATTATTTGGTTCTTTTTCAGAGTTAAGGTCACCAACATCTGATATAACAAGCTCGGCATTACTGTTTTTACTCATGTACACATTCACTGCAGAACTGTTATTCACGTCCCAATCTGCTGTTAGTTGACGAGGCTTCATCGTAATTTCGTTATAATTCCCGTCAATTTCTAGTGTCACATCTTGTGGAATCACGAGTGTCGGATCCAAAGTACTATAATTTTGAAACATTGCGATTGACTCACGTGGTAGTTCCTTAAAAGCAATGTATAAGGTATCTCCCTTTACAGTAGTTGTCATATAATCTTCAACATCCGTAATTAATGGTTTTTTCTCTAATTGGGTAGCAGTGTAGGTACCAAATACAGACAGTCCCTTTCCTGTCGATCCTTCCACACTTATGCCAGTTGAGCCTGAATCAACAACGACTCTTTTCACATCATTATTCATAGCAAAATCGAATGTTGGTAAATCACCTGTCCTATGTTCAAGGTCCATATTGGCACTCACTTTATCAACAATACCTGTCATACTAAGAAGTGCAATGGTAATACCAACTGTTCCTAACACACCCACAAAGAAAATGCTAAAGATATCATACTTTAAGTAAGGCTTTTCTTGTTTTGAGAAGAATAAAAATAGCAAGATTTCGCCGCCTAAAATAACAAAAATAATCGGCCACCATGAAATAAGTATACTCGAGACATCCAGCTTAAATATTTGTGAAAGAAGCAAATATACGCCTAAAAATAAAAGTGATGCCCCCATTGAAAAGGTTCCTACTCTCCATGTCCTCATTTTTTCTTCACCCCTTCTTCATTTTTTTCTTTTCTTTTGTTCCAGATAAGAGCTTTAACCCGCCACCAATTAAAACGATACATACAATAGCTGTTTGGAAATAGCGATTAAACCAGTACCAGACGTCAATATTCAACACTTCAATAATACTTGGTGCAAAAGCCGGCAATAAGACATTTGTTGTCATGTAATACAAACCAACTACAACCAACCCTATACCTAACCATTTTTGATGATTTTCAAAATAAGAAACAATCGGTACATCTTCTAACTCTTCTTCCCCATAGCGTGAGGATTTTTGTAAACCGTCGAAAAAACTATAAAACCATATAATTGGTATGAGAAACAGGAAAATCCCTAAACGCAGAACGTCCAAAATATAGATAGAGAAAAGAAAAGCAGCCATTAATTGAATCCCTCTTCGCTGTAGTCCTAAATACAAATGACCTGCTCCCGGGAAAATAGATAAGAAAGTAGCAAGTCCTTTACTTTTACGGCCCTCTTCTCTTCCTCTTTCTATATCTTCTAATAAAGTTCTGTCTACGAGCTCTTCCCCTTTTTGCTTTTTATTTAATTGTTGAATCGCATCAAAGAAACTGTATACCCAAATTACTGGGAATAGTAAAAGAAAGACCATAAACTCTCCACGATCAGTTAAAAAAGCGACAAACAAAACCATAATACAGAAACCAAGTGAAGCCGTTAGTAAGGTAATCCCTCTATTCATTAATCCTAAATGAAAATGTCCCACCCCTGGAATAAAAGATAAAAGAATAGTGCGGAACCGTTCATAGTCCAGTTCCTCTCCGACTTTAGAGGACGGGTCTTGTTTATTCTTTAGCAACTTTGAAGCCATAATAGCTGTATCGACGAGATTAATAATATAAAGAATGACACCAGCAAAGACAACAAGTATAATTTCGCCTCCTACCCCAACCGAAAGCATGAAAAATGTAAAGGCAATAAGGGCAAATTCGCCTATTAGATAGGCCAACCCGCGGAGGAATACGCCTAAATATAAAAGACCTCCTCCAGGGAAAAAACCTAATAAGAATGCCAATAAAGGGTTTTTCATTTTTTATCCTCCTCCTTCTTTGTATCCATCCAAGCAAATGTTTTATCCATAATTCCTTCTGTTATAGATGCTTTATCCTCTTTAAACTGTTTGCTCTCCACATCACCAGCATATTGTGTGAGCGTTTGGAAAAAGCCCGTTGACATAAGTATTAAAGTCATCGCTGCCGCTATCCCATAATGAAAAATTGTTTTTTTATAGAACGCTGTGGCTTTGCGAGAGAAATTTTCATTCTTTGTATCTTGTTTATTATTTTCATTTGGCAATTGGGCCATAATGTTGTCGGTAAAAGCTGTTCCATCTATAATATCTGGGAGTTCCTCTGCCTCAATTGCCGTCAGATAGACCTCCAAGCATTGATCACAGGTATAGAGGTGGTCCTCATAAAGAATTTTATCTTCACCATCTAATTCATTCTTCACATATTTCGTCCATTGTTCATAACTGTAATGTTTCATGAAAAATCGTCCTCCTTCCAATGCTTTTTCATCCATTGACGTGCTCGGTATAATTTTGTTTCGATGGTCTTCACCTGCACATTTTGCTCATCTGCCATTTGTTGATAGGTTTTTTCGTTTATATAAAAATCATAAATGACATGTCGATAGCCTTCTGGCAATTGATGGATACGTTGTCTTACTAACTCTACAGTTTCTTTCCTAAGGAACTTTGTTTCAATATTACCATGTGAAGATTCCCTTCTATCAAAATCAATCACATCCATTATGTCTTCACGCTGTCGTTCTTTTTTTCTTTTCATATCAATGGCGTGATTGACGGCGATTCGTTTCATCCATGTTTTAAAACCTTGATCCTCATATTGGGGGAGAGAGTGATAGATTTTCAAAAACACTTCTTGTGCGGCATCTTCAGCAGCATTCCGATCACGTAATACCGCAAACGTAACTTTAAAAAGTTCATTGCGATATTTTTCGACAAGTAATCGGAAAGCATGGTCGTTGCCATCTAATATTTTTTGGATAAGAACTTGGTCGCTAATGTCACTCTCCCCCTTTCCTTTTTAGCTTCCATCATAATAGACGTTACACAATCATCTTTCCCCTACACAAAAGATAAAAATATTTTCACTAGCTTTATTCAAGCAAAAATTAGCCTGCTTGACTATACTTATATTTTGCAAAATAATGGGTTCTAGACATTTTCAATCATGAATATCACTTTATCTTCATATTCTTAACTATGGGGTGAGAACAGCATGAGAGTAGCTTATACAAGTTCCGACGTAGATTTAATGGCAAGGATGATGAGAGCCGAAGCTGAGGGTGAAGGAAAGCAAGGAATGTTATACGTAGGCAATGTAATCGTTAATCGTGCAATCGCTGACTGTCTTGACTTTAAAGATGTTCGAACAATCGAGGATGTCATTTATCATGTGCAAGGTGGTAATTATTCATTCGAAGCCGTGCAGAAGGGGAACCTCTTTTACAACAGAGCAAGGAGCACAGAAAAAAGACTCGCCGAGAAAAATTTGAAATATTGGCGTGAACACCCTGCTAAATATGCACTCTGGTATTTCAATCCATATGCTCCCTGCCCGCCTACTTGGTATAATCAACCTTTTGCTGGCCAGTTTAAAAATCACTGCTATTATGAACCAATCGCTAACACATGTGACAGTGTTTATGTGTAAAAGAGAACAACAAAGAACATCCCAAAAAGGGGTGTTTTTTTGTTATTTGTTTAAGTTGGGGTGAATTATTTACAAAAGAATCGGCATTTATAACCCTTAGGAAATAATTTTTTCCCGTAGATTGAAGCAATGTCTTTATCGAGGGTTTAACTTTTGTTCAAGCTACATTTTTTTAAAATAGACGAATAGTATTAGTAATCGAAGAGCAGATATCATCCAAGGAGAGAAAAAACGTTTTACGGAACTACTAAGAAACAAAAAAACATAACGTCCCTTTCAAGAAGAAGCCGATTACTTAATTGTTATTCCTCACCATGAGGATATTGCAGAACTTATTCAATCCCTGATTTATAACAGTCTAGTTGAATGATGTAACTCTTAAGACGATTAGAATTTTTATAATTTTCTGTCATCCACTCTATCACACTGTTATTTTACACTAAATAGTTTCTTTCATTTTGAAAAAGATAGACATTATTTTAATATTTATTTATTATTTTATAGGATATTTTCGCATAGACTAATATGGTAAAATTAGTAATGTTAGAATTTTCTTGATAAGGAGTTTAGCTATGGACTTATTTATTTTATTACTATCTTATCTCATTGGCTCGATACCTACTGCCTTGCTTGTAGGTAAACTTTTCTTTGGCATTGATATTCGTGAATATGGTAGCAACAATCCCGGCGCAACGAATACACTTCGGGTTTTAGGAAAAAGAGCAGGGGTTACTGTTTTAATTATTGATATAGGTAAAGGTGCACTTGCTGCTTCACTCCCCCTGTTACTTCAAACAGGTGGTGATCCACTGATTATTGGTTTGTTTGCAGTTGTTGGGCATTGCTTCCCTATTTTCGCTGGCTTTCGTGGAGGAAAAGCCATTGCTACTACTGCTGGTGTGCTATTGGTCGCGAATATCTGGTTATTTCTAATTGCCTATATCACCTTTGTTGCCGTGGTTTCTATCACAAAATACCTTTACTATGGCTCCATTTCTGTAGGGGTTGCTCTTTTCTTATATGCCACCCTTTCACCACTACAAAAAAATGAATGGATTTTCTTCCTATTTTTATTGTTGCTCATTTATTTACACCGTTCAAATATTCGCAACCATTTACTGCAGAGGGAGCCTAAAATTAATGATAAGAAAATTAAAGATGACCGTCTGCCACCTAAACAAGCTTAAGGAGGTCTGTTATGACTAAACAGTTAGCCAAGTTCATCGCTGATTTAAATCAATTAGAAAAGCATCATATCGGCTATTGTGGAGAAAAGGAAGAGGACATTCTGCATGATATACAAGAAATAAAGCCTTATTTTATCACTTATGAATATGAGGGTGAAATTGAAGCTGCAATAGGATTAGATATTGATGAAGCTGACCGGAGTGCCGAAGTATGGGGTCCCTTTGCCAAGAATCATGAGGTAAAAAAAGATTTGTGGAACCAAGTTGTAAACTCCTATGAAAATAAGCTACAGCAATTATCGTTTTTTGTGAACGAAAAGAATAATAGTACCTTACATTTTTTACAATCAATCAATGCCACTCACCAAGGAAATCACGCCATACTCGCAGCAAAGCGAGGGATTTTCCAAAACATCTGTCACAGCTATCATGAGCAATATCGCAACGATTTTCTGCTACTACACGAAGCAACTTTTCCACAAACTTATTTGTCAGGCGAAGAGATACTAAAACTGTTGGATCAGCATCATAAACTGCTTCTATTGACAGAAAATGGCCAATTACAGGGCTATGTATATCTCGAAGCTGCACCACACTTTGGTGAAGGGCAGATTGAATTCCTTACTGTATGTCCTAAAGCAAGAAAAAAAGGAAGAGGGCGACAGCTCATTGAGGCTGCACTCGAAACACTCTTCCAGTTTGAAAACATAGATAAAATCACATTATGTGTATCGCTTGATAATCATCAGGCGATCAAGTTATATCAATCAGCTGGATTTGAGCTGAGTGCACGGTTAAAATTATTCTCTTATCAATTTTAACTGATTTAAGTCTTTCACTCTTGCAATGCCAGCTAGGGACATGGTAATTCTCGTTTCTTCTATTAAGTTTTCTAATACTTTTTCAACCCCTACTTGGCCGTCTATACCTAAACCATATACAAATGGTCGACCAATACATACAGCTGCTGCGCCTAGTGCCAATGCCTTTACTATATCCGTCCCACGGCGAATACCACTATCAAATACTACTGGCACTTTTTGATTAGCTGCTTTAACAACCGCAGGCAATGCATCTAGCGCAGCAACTGTTCCATCTAATTGCCTGCCACCATGATTAGAAACAATTAGCCCTGATGCGCCTGCCTCTATTGCACATTGTACATCTTCTGGATGAAGGATACCTTTAATATAGATAGGTAAGGACGTTCTTTTTGCTAATGCTGCAATATGCGACCAATTCATTTCAGGATAATGAATATTATCTAAAACAGATTGAATCATAGATTCATGGTCAGTCTTCTCACCAAGCGCATGCATAAAGGCTGGATCTGATTCGTAATTTGCTTTACCGTAGCCCTCTTTTAGCGGAGAAAATTGTGTAGCGATATCCGTTTCTCTCCAGCCTGTCATAATTGTATCAACAGTAACGACAATCGCTTCATAACCTGCTCTTTCAGCTCTCTCTACCATACTGAATGAAACCTCTTCATTCCTCGACCAATAAAGCTGGAACCACTTTGGACTATCTACTGTTGCCGCTTTGACCTCCTCAATCGAGTAGCTAGAGACTGTACTCTGGATAAAAGGAACTCCGATTGTTTTCGCCGCTCTAGCAGTTGCCAATTCACCTTCTTCATGTGTCAATTTTTGCATGCCGACTGGGGCAATAAAAATGGGGTATGGATAAGAATGCTCTCCTAATGTCACACTCATATCTATATCTGCTACATTTCTAAGCATTCGAGGTAGTATTGACCATTTTTCGAAGGCTGTTGTATTCTTTCGTAATGTTTCCTCATTACTTGCTGCCGAGCGGACGTATCCATATGCTCCCTTAGACATAAGTTTTTTTGCTTCTTGTTCTAATGCTTGATATGAAACAGGGAAAACGGCTGGAACCTCAATATTCATCTGTCTATCTCCTTTTGTTAAACTCATTTGCGGCTTTTTTCACATGCGAAGAGTAGGAATAGTGGGATCCTTTGGCGTCTTTTCCACTCTTTTTCTGAAGAGAATGATGATTGAATTGGTGTAGCTTCACTAAGATTCATAATATTAAATTGGCAATCTTGCAATATTTTAAAATACTGTTCGATCGTCCGATGAACCTTCACAACTTTTTCATCAATCCACGGCTCTACCCGCTCACCAATTAGAAAGTAGTCATCCACTACCCAATTTTCTCGCTTACCTCCACCGCTAATGAAAGCACTTGTAAGGACCGGATGCTGTACACTAAAGACAAATTCGCCACCCGTTCGCAAACTGTTATAAATATTCTCGCAAATTTGTTTGAAATCTTCAAGATAGTGAAGCGTTAATTGTGAAAAGATACAATCATAAGTTTCTTTTTTAAAGTCATATGTTTCTAAACTAGCATGAGTTAATTTCACATTAGGAATGCCTGCGAGGTTTTTCAGAGCCAATTCTAACATTTTTTGCGAACCATCAATCCCTGTATAGGACCCGAGTAAGGGTGCCAACTCTTTTGCTAAAGTGGCAGCACCACACCCAAGTTCAAGCACATCTTTATTGCTCATGTCACCTAGTAAATTCAAAAAAGCTGGTTTTTCTATCATTTCATTAGGGCTTTCTTTACGCATTCTTCTTTTCAAATAATTTTGTAAAAATTCATCATTTTCATAAAAGGATGATCCCCGATATTCCACTGTATCGCTCCCTTCATTATTTTGTTGGTGCTCCTCGATATCTCGCTTCACGTAGCTCGAGAGCATAGGCTGCAACATTGGGCATCCCCATTATTTCAGCTTGATGTATTTCTCTTTCAATATCATAAGGAATTCTCACTATTTCAATTGAGAAGGGACCTTCTTGTTTAGATTGATAATTCCCATGAATAATCGCAAAAGTTGCCTGTGGAATATCTAATGAATTACCGACACTGCCACAATTAAATAATGTTCTTTGCGGTTGAATTGGTTCAATGAGCGCAGCATGAATGTCTCCGAATCCAATTACATCAGGCTTCCTCTCTTGTTCAAGCGGCTTTATCCATTCACTTATTTCAAACATCTCATTTTTCTCTTTGGTCGTGGCCTTCATTGGGATGACTCTATGATAAACACTTTTTGCTGAAGCATGATAAAGTCGTATATATTTTCCACTCATATAAAAATCATAATGGAAGGGTAAGCTCTGTAAATAGTCCATAGCTTCTCCCTCAAGCTGCTTCTGATGCCACTCGATTTCTTCACTATCAATTGGCTTTATAATAAAATCATCCCAATTCCCTTGCAGTACCACATCACATGTTTCTCTTACTTTATGTACTACCTCTAAACCACTCGGACCCTTACCAATTAAATCACCTAAGCAAAAAATCTTATCTATTTTTCTTTCTTTTATGTGATGTAGGACCGCTTCTAAAGCTGTCAAATTACCATGAATATCTGAAATAATTGCAATGGCCATGGTCATTTCCTCCTTCGTGCTTGTTGATTATAGTATTTTGCCATAAATAATAGCAGTTTTATTGTTGAATTGGTTACTCTACTTTGTTCAAGAGGGACGGTTCTTCTTTCAGTAACTATCTCAATTGTACTTCTTTCCCTGAAGTCAGTGATTACTTCTTTTGCGACTTGAGATTCCTTTAAGAGATCCGCATCCTTTCATTTGCCACTTCCTCACTTACCACCGAGGAGGGCAATACCTCTCTATTGCCAACAAAGGACAATTCATTACGAAAAGTCTACTCCTCTTTCACTGAGCAGTAAAGGGTTTAGCAAATACTAAAAACTCCCCCTCTCTTCCTTCCATTTCTTTTCTCCGAATTAAACATGAATGTATTGTGTTCTTGCCATGATTACTGCTAAAATTTATGTTAAAATAGCAATGAATAATCTTTTAATCAAGGAGACGAACGATGTCAAAAGTATATATTTTCGGTCATAAAAACCCAGATACTGATACGATTTGCTCTGCAATTGCCTATGCAGACCTCAAAAAAGAATTAGGTATGGATGCAGAACCAGTTCGCCTTGGCGAAATTAACGGAGAAACACAATACGCATTAGACTATTTCAAGCAAGCGGCACCGCGCTATGTAGAAAAAGTAGCTAGCGATGTAAAGGAAGTCATTCTCGTTGACCATAACGAATTTCAACAAAGTGCAGATGATATTCGTGATGTCCAAATTCTTGAAGTCATTGACCATCATCGTATTGCCAACTTTGAAACAAGCGATCCTCTATACTACCGTGCAGAACCAGTCGGGTGTACAGCAACCATTTTAAACAAAATCTATAAAGAGAATGGTATAGAGATTAAAAAAGAAATTGCTGGTTTGATGCTTTCAGCTATCATTTCTGACTCTTTACTTTTCAAATCACCGACATGCACAGAACAAGATGTAAAAGCCGCTCAAGAGTTGGCTGAAATTGCTGGTGTCAACCCACAAGTATATGGTTTGGAAATGCTTAAAGCCGGTGCAGACTTAAGTGAAAAAACTGTGGATCAATTGATCACACTTGATGCGAAAGAATTTCAATTAGGTGAACACAAAGCTTATATCGCTCAAGTAAACGCTGTCGATTTAGACGATGTCCTTAAACGTAAAACGGAAATAGAAGCCGCAATGATGACAGCGATTGTTGATAAAGAATTAGATTTATTCCTATTTGTATTAACAGATATACTTAACAATGATTCAATGGCTATTGCTCTTGGATCTCAAGTAAAAGCTGTGGAACAAGCATTTGAAGTCATTCTAGTAGATAATCAAGCTCTACTAAAAGGTGTTGTTTCTCGTAAGAAACAAATCGTACCACCATTAACAAATGTATTAGCTTAATTTTTTTAAAAAAGTGTCCTCATTGCAAAATGAGGATACTTTTTTTATGGAAAAATATATGTATAAAAAAGGATATATATACAAATTTTAATAAAAAGGAGGTAATATGATGAAAAAAATCCTAACGTTTATGTCCATTGTTTTACTTGCAATTAGTGTCATGACTCCTATAGCGAATGCCGAGGGCCACCATAAACACCGTAGTCATAAAATGCACGGGATGCATGAGGCATTTAACCAATTTCTATTCGACCAATTTGATGAAGAAATAAATAAAGCCGTCAGCAACTATTACAAAAACGATTCCATGAAGGTGCAGTATCATACAAAAGGTCAGCACCCTCATGCACTGGTAAAAATCGTACAATCTAAAGAGGAAAATAAACTGAGTCACCCCTATATATTAACTTTCATCGTCAATACTTACGAAGGTGATCAAACGGAACCCACTGGTATTGATAAAATCAGCTTTGGTGTCACACCACTTGATAACAACAAAGTATTTAGCCAGCAAGCTGTGGCAGGTTCTAAAGTTGAATTAATCGAGTTTAAACATCATGACCCTAAAGAAAAAATAGAAACGAACAAAAACGCCGAATAAGGCGTTTTTTTGCATAATAGCCTCCACATTTGAAAGAATAAACATTAAAACATATAGAGGTGATAACCATGAAAGCTGTCACATACCAGGGACCTAAAAAAGTAGCAGTAACAAAGGTAGCCGATCCAAAGATAGAGAAGAAAGACGATCTTATTGTAAAAATAACTTCAACGGCTATTTGTGGATCAGACCTTCACTTATATCAAGGAAATATGCCACTACCGGAAGGCTATATCATTGGTCACGAACCAATGGGAATCGTAGAAGAAGTAGGTCCAGATGTGACAAGGGTTAAAAAAGGAGATCGGGTTGTTATCCCCTTTAACGTATCATGTGGACATTGTTTCTACTGCGAACACCAAATGGAAAGCCAATGCGATCATTCTAACCCTCATTATGATTCAGGTGGATACTTTGGCTATGCAGAGAAATTCGGTAACTATCCTGGAGGACAAGCAGAATATTTGAGAGTACCATTTGGAAATTTCACCCCTTTTATTGTGCCTAAAGATTGTGAATTAGAAGATGAATCTCTGCTTTTTTTATCTGACGTATTACCTACTGCCTATTGGAGTGTACTTCACTCTGGAGTAAAAAAAGGAGATACAGTAATCGTTCTTGGTTGCGGACCAGTTGGGCTAATGACTCAAAAATTTGCCTGGATGATGGGAGCCAAAAGAGTAATTGCAATCGATTATTTGGACTATCGAATGAATCATGCAAAAAAAATGAACAAAGTAGAAACATTTGAATTTACAAAGTATCCTGATATGGGGGAGCATTTGAAAGAAATCACCAATGGTGGTGCAGATGTTGTCATCGATTGCGTTGGAATGGACGGAAAAAAATCTCCAGTAGAATTTCTTGAACAGAAACTTAAATTACAAGGCGGCACTTTAGGACCCATCCAAATTGCCACAAAAGCCGTAAGGAAATTCGGAACAGTTCAATTGACTGGCGTATATGGAGGCAATTATAACGCATTCCCACTTGGTCCATTTTGGGTCAGAAATATACAGCTAAAAATGGGGCAAGCTCCTGTCATTCATCTGATGCCAGAACTTTATCAAATGATACAAGAAGAAAAGCTTAATCCTAAAGAGATTATCACACATAAAATTTCTTTAACAGATGCCAGTCATGGATACCAGATTTTTAATAACCACGAAGATCAATGTATAAAGGTAGTATTAAAACCGTAAATAATGAAATTGGACGCTCATAATGGAAAGATGGCTTTCATTTATTTGAGAGTTACCTGTTTGACCAAACTTCTTGCAAGCTTCTTCACTATGTAATGTGAGGCAATTAGATAGTGCAAATTTTTAACCTATACATTCGATAAGTTAATGATACAAATTTTACAACCCCCAGAGAAAGTATTGTTATAACAAACAAAATAGAAATGAATTCCTCTCAAATGCACTGTTAATGGACGTTCTGTCTATATTGCGAGTGGATACAAGCTCACTAAAAGTCCCTAAAGATTTTAATAAAGGACAGATAAAGACATAAAGATACTGGTTTTAAATTTATATATAAATACATCAAAATGACAGCCTTTTAGACTTTTCTATCAATATAACAAAGAAAACCCGCCTAAATTTGCAAGTTTTCTTTGTTATACTTTTGTCTCTTCTTAAATTAAAGCCTTATTAGTTATATAGCCCAAACGTGATCATTGATCAAGTTAGTATTATTCTATTTCAAAATCCTTTATATTGGCTATTGGATGAAGTGTTGCTTCGGCATTAAATGTAGAAAGTACTTCACCTTGCTGAACTTTTTTAACCCAATCATGATCAGCTAAGGCTCCTTTACCGAGAGCTACTAGATCGGCACCTCCATCGGTTAACATTTCAATTGCTCGATCTACATTTTCGAGTTGTCCATTGGCGATTATCGGTAATTCGCTGTATTTTTTTGCAAGAGATACAAGAGAAGTCTCACTACCTTCGAAGGCAGGTTGCCAAGCTTCAAATTCTGTTACGTGAATATAATTTAATCCTGACTTACCTAATGCACTAAAAATGATCTCTGCATCTACTTCTTTGCCTGACCACTTATAAAAGTAGTCATTGACTTGTGATTGTGAAATTCTCATCCCAACAATAAACTGCTCATCCGCAACGGCTTCCGTTACAGCGTTGGCAACTTCAACAAGAAACCGTACTCTATTTTCGGTGCTCCCCCCATATTCATCTGTCCGAACGTTCGTGTACTCTGTTAAAAAAGCATCTAATAAATATCCGTTTGCACCATGCAATTCTACACCATCAAAACCAGCAGATTTTGCTTTTTTTGCCGCCTCTACAAAACTGTATTTAACATCTACCATTTCCTCTTTTGTAATGGTTCTTGGCCGTTTAAATGGACCTTCTCCAAGATAGAATTTTAATTGCTCTCCTTTCGGTTGAACAGCAGATGGCGCTATGGTTTCTTCAGTAAATCGATTTCCTTGGGAAAGTGGTCCGGTATGTTGTAATTGCATAAAGATCTTTCCACCTTCTGAATGAACAGCATCAACAATTTTCTTCCATTCTTTCGCTTGTCCATCCAATGCAATACCCGGTTGAAACTGATACGTCTGACTGTTCTTTTCATCTATATAGGTGCCTTCCGTAATAATTAGCCCAAAGCCACCCTCTGCAAAAGAACGGTAGTATTTAATCATTCTGTCTGTAATGAAACCTTCTTGGTCTGCACTAATTCGCGTCATAGG
This sequence comes from Cytobacillus sp. FSL R5-0569, assembly GCF_038007265.1. NCBI lineage: Bacteria > Bacillati > Bacillota > Bacilli > Caryophanales > Bacillaceae > Cytobacillus > Cytobacillus sp. FSL R5-0569. The sequence goes on along the minus strand of NZ_JBBOWW010000001.1, from coordinate 610,236 downwards.
TGCAACCGCTACTCTATTTTTAAGTTCTGTATTGTTGATGTTGAATGATTGAAACAAAATATTTTTATCCATCTTAAGATCCCTCCTGTTGATTTGATAATTGACAACTTCTTAGTAAATAGCTTAAATGAAGTATGTAGTTTAGTAAAATGAATATATTAAAATTAAACATTCAATAATATTGAACCAACAAGGGGTATAAATATGGAGCTACGTCAATTAATTACATTTAAAACTATAGTAGAAAAAGGTAGTTTTAATAGAACAGCCCAACACCTAGGCTATTCACAATCCTCTATTACAACACACATTAAAGAGCTTGAAAAAGAGTTAGACAATCCTTTGTTCGACCGATTAGGAAAAAAGGTAGTTTTAACGCATTTTGGAAAACAATTCTATCCATATGCTACCCAAATTATTGAACTTTACAATCAATCTTTAAATATAGATAAAGAACCACAGGGTCAACTAACCATTGGTATATCGGAATCGTTGACCATCTGTCGAATACCACTTATTCTACTTGAATTTAAACAGAGATATCCAAAGGTTAATTTACATGTTAAATCATTAGAGAACTATGATGTTACTAAGAGTCTACAAAGCGGAGATATTGATTTAGCACTCATTTTGGAAAAAGAAGATTGGATAAAAGAAGATTTATTTATTAAGGAATTGATTAGAGAGAAAATGGTATTAATTAGCCCCAATGAAAAAGACTTCTCCAGAACCGCATTGTATTCTGATTTACGATGTAGTTACAAGTCTGTTTTTGATGAGTATATAAAATTAAACCAGTTAGATATTGAAGCTAGTTTAGAGTTTCAGAGCATTGAAGCCATTAAGCATTGTGTTAAACATGGGTTGGGCATATCATTAGTGCCTTTGTTCTCAGTGAAAGAGGAATTGAAAAATGGGGTGTTTAAGGGGGAAAAGGTATCTAATAAGCAATCGTCGATTTCAACTTATATGACGCATCATAAAGATAAATGGATTTCTCCATCGATAAAGTGCATGATGGAAATCGTTCAAGAGCATGCAAGTCATTGGGAATAAAAAAAGAGCTTCTTAGCTCTTTTTTTATTTTGCCTTCCTATTAGTATTAAGAAGAAAAAGCCACCTATTGGTAGCTATTCATTTTTTTGTTCTGCTAATTTACTTCTATCTTCAGACAATGGGGGTTGTTCGATCCAACGATTCTTAATCATTAGATTAATCCATTCATTACCAATATCTAAATCATCTGCAATTGCTTTCATGTATTTTGGTGATAAATCTCGTCTTGGTGAAGTAGCCCAACCGGTCCCGTAATACACCATTGCTGTTGAAAATAAAAATCCTACTTGGAACATGATGAGTTTCTCAGAGAATGGTGAGTTCGTCGAATCTGTAATTTCAGCATCAAAAATAGACGGATTCGGGAGGTTTTCTGCTAGAAAAACTTCAAAAAACGTCCTTACATGCTTCTCTTTTGTCTTTACAGCTTTCTTTAATAATTTTTTTTACATCTTTTGATTTTGCCACTTGATGAGCAAAAACTACAAATGCCTTAGCAAATATGCTTTTCTTTAAATTAAAATAAATATCTGCTATTTCAATGCAGCTTAATGGCCTTTTTTCTCCCAACCATCCCGTTAAGTAACTTTTATCATCTATATATTCTGCTCTATCTGGAGGGGTAATCACAGGGGGACGCAAATACAATCCTTTTTCTAAAAGTAAGTTTTTCGTTTGGTTACACAATTCCACCGAAGTAGTTATACATTCACTAAAATAATTTCGAACATCTACTCTAGTACATGTAGTTATTGCACCACTATAACCATTACAACCATGTATGGACATAATGTTTAAATAATTTAAACAAAAAACATCAGAGAAAACGCGAGGTACATTTGGTATGTAATCATTGTCAGAAAATCCAATGGGAATCGGAAAACTTTCACTTTTAAAGAACTCTTTAATTTTTCGTGTATGTTCGTGGCTAAGGGCCATTGCATATTCAAATACACTTCTTATTTCAGTATCCTCTATATGTTCCAACATATGTTTGTGAATACAAATACTTGCGGTTTCGTTCATATACTGTGTCCATAATGCTGCAATCTCAGCAGAAGTTAATTTTGCATTAGATGTATTGTTCATTTTTGACTCCTCGCAGTTTTTACTCATAAGGTGTCCCATTCACCAAGTAATATTCGATGCCAAAGTTATTAAGGATCAAAAGGAAATTCAATTGCATTGTAAAAACCCTGTTTTAAAAAGGATAAAGGTAATAATTAACTTAAACTCATAATTTATTGGGAGTTTGAAAATGATAGATTTAAGGTGATAATATGAATAATAATCTTAGACTTACTTCTCTAAAGACAAGGACAAATATGGGGAGCATATATGAATCAAACAATAAAGATATAGTTAATGGATAGTCTGATGACTATAGTTGTGGATAAATCCATTAAAGAAATATTTAACTTGTTGTTACTTTTTTTGCAAAGCAGGAGAAACAAGATCATACGAAATTTAGGGTATTACAGTTCAAATTGGACTTAATGAAATCGTATTTTGCAATTATCCACATATAATTAAATTACATTAATTCCGTGTGATGAAACTGTATAAAGAGGCGAAGACATAGTGTCTTACAACTGATGCTAAAAAAGGAAAGGCGGCAAAAACCTTCATCTCTTGTCAAGTGCCACAATCGAAAGAAGTAAGGGAACTTTAACCGCTTCTGGAAAAAACGGTCGCTGGTCAAATGAAGGTATTAGCTCAATTATATAGAGAGATTACTTTCCAGCACTTAAATCCTTTGAAAAAGAAGTAATGCTTGTAAAGGTGGAACAGTATGAAATATTCTCCACTAGAGAAAATATTATGGAGTATTGCTTTACCAGGACTTGGTCAATTTTTAAATGGAAAACTATTTAAGGGCACCGTTTTTCTAATACTAGAAATATTTATAAACATTAAATCACACTTTAATGAAGCCATTATATATAGTTTTAAAGGGGATATTCCTATGGCTATAGAACAAACAAATTATCACTGGCTTATGTTTTATCCTTGTTTATATTTCTATGCGATTTGGGATGCTTATAAAGAATCTGGTGTAGGAAGTAAATATTCTTTCATCCCATTTGTGTTTTCGGATTATTTTGTTACAGCTGGTTTGCTTTTTTCGGTAGACTTCACGATTTTCGGTATACTATTGGGACCTGTTTGGTTACCAATGTTATGTGTAATTCCTGGAATAATTATAGGAAATATATTTATGAAGTTAATACCTTTTAAGTAATCATTAAATGCTAATGACTTAGAAACATTGTAACTCCCAATCCAAACTTCAGTTTCTGTTGATTTTCCTTCTCCATTGTTAGACAGTATAGCGTAACACATAAATATTTCTTCTATTGAAGGTAGCTAGCAGAGTATTACCATATTCTTGTTTCTTCACAAGAAATTACAATGATATTCCTATTCATTTTCAACTTTTCATTGATCTGCACCATTTAGATTATTTAGGTGTTCTTATACTAGTGGTTTGTCCTACATTAAATATAAAATCAAGAACAATGAAAACCTAAAATAGGAATAAAAAAAGGAAAATGACGTGCACCTGTTCACACGTCATTTTTTGCGATTTATTCATAAAGCATCCAAGAACAAAGAGATTTTGTTTATCCTCTTAGTTTTTATTTTAAGTTAATAAACATGGTTTTTAACCCACGAATAATGATACTTTGTCTCCACTCTAGTTCAGACTCGGGGACAGCTAAGCTTACTTTGGGAAAGATCTGCAATAATATACGTAAAGCGATGTCCCCTTCTAATCTTGCCAATGGTGCACCTAAGCAATAATGAATTCCTTTTCCGAAGGCAATATGCGGGCTCTTCTCTCTTGTAATATCTAACTGCTCTGGATTTGAGAAAACTTGCGGATCGTGATCAGCTGAAGCAAGAGAAACTATGACATGATCACCCTGTGCAATTTCCTGGCCCATAAAGGTAAAAGACTCACTCGCCCAACGATCCGTACTGAACTCAACCGGCCCGTTATATCGTAAAAGTTCTTCAATTGCCTGTGGCATCAAGTCAGGGTTTTCTTTTAATAATTGTAGCTGATCGGGATGTGACAATAAGGCGAGTAACCCGTTGGCGATTAAATTTACTGTAGTCTCATGCCCTGCTACGATTAATAACATGATGACACCGATTAGCTCACGCTTCGATAATTTATCCCCATCCTCCTCCGCTCGAATTAAATCAGAAAGTAAGTCCGCCTGCGGAGTAAGTTTCTTTTGTTCAATTAAATTTTCTAAGTAAACAATGAATTCGCCCATCGCTTCGTCGTGATCTTCGGGATCCATTACATCTACTAACACATGTGACCATCGTTGAAAATCCATTTGATCTGCCTCAGGCACACCAATCAATTCACAGATGACACGAATAGGAATCGGAAATGCATACACTTCTATAAAATCAACCGTCTCTTTTCCCTTCATTAGTTCCGCTTGTTCTAGAGCAATCTCTTCCACTCTTCCTTTAAGCGCATTTATTTTTTTGGGCGTAAAGCCATATTGGACAAGATTGCGTAACCTTCTATGGTCAGGCGGGTCAACAAATAACATACTACTCGCAATCGGTGGCATATTCTCATCTGTTATTTCGTCTGGATAGACTTTTCTCATATCTTTTATAAAACGTGGATCTTTTAACACCGCTTCACTCGCTTCATAACTAAATGCCATCCAAGTCTCCATACCACTGAATAACTTCACCTTTGTAAATGGCTGATGTGGTCTAATTTCTTTGTAATAATCATAAGGGTTTTGATGAAACTGATGTGAGAAAATCTCATCTGTTTTTTGTGGCAAATCGCTTCCTCCTTTATTGACTCTGTACTGTATCTATTCTTGGCGATCGCTTTAAAACCCTTTAATTTGCGTGTAAACTGATACGATAAATGAACTGATAAATAGCTAACTGACAGGAAAAGCCATCTCGGCCCTCGTCTAAGATATATTTAACACAATCAAAATGAATTCGTTAAACAAAAAAAGCCTCTATTAAAATAGAAGCTTACATTTGCAAAATCCAAACGATGAGTGGTCCGATGATTGAACCGATAATGGCACATATAGACATTGTAATGGAGCTAATTGAAAAAGCGAGCTCATCATATTCAGCCGCTTTTGCCGTACCCATTGCATGTGAAGTGCCGCCAAGTGCAATTCCACGACCAATAGATGTGTATATCCGCAAATATTTAAAAATATAAGGGGAAATAATTACCCCGAAGATTCCCGTAATCGTTACCCCGACAACTGCCATGGAAGCATTACCTTCTAACACTTTAGCTACTTCTATTGCGACAGGTGTTGTAAGTGATTTTGGTAGCATTGAAATGATCAGTGCAGAATCAATACGAAGTGCCTTTCCAAGGAGACCCACACTTAACATCGCTGTTAGAGTTGCAATAAACGCCCCACCTATAATCGTAAAAAGGTATTTTTTCAAAAAATCACGTTGTTTGTATAATGGATAGGCTAGGGCAACGACGGTCGGACCTAATAATGATGTAATGAACTGCCCACCTTCCATGTATTTATCATATGAAATACCTAAGCTTACTAGAATGATAATCATTAGAACTGTACCTGACAAAATTGGTAACAAGATGGGTAGTGGATACCTTTTATATAGCGATGAAACAACGAAGTAGATAACTAAAGTGAGAAGTATCATAGAGATTGAGAAGAAGATGTCTCGCATGCTTGATCCGCCTCTCTTTGTTGTGTCTTTTTCGCAAAATACTGGGTTGTTTTACCAGATACTGCCATTGTAATCATTGTACTCACCAATATCGCAATAATCAGTAATAATCCGTGCACAGATAGTAATTCTGGGTAATCCATAACCCCCACCGTTGCTGGAATAAAAAACAACATCAGAATACTAAGCAGAAACTGCGCACCGCTCTCTATCATTTTGACGGGCACAATGTTAAAACATAAACAAACAAATAATAGCAACATACCAATAATATTTCCTGGTATGGTTAATGAGAAAAAATGCTGAATAGAGATTCCTATAAAGGAAAAAATATATAAAATACAAACTTGTAAAATAACCAATAAAACTTTCATCATTCACGCTGCTCTATTTTCCTGAGCAACTGCCCTTCTTTCTATTAATAGGATGATAGATTGGCCATCATTTCAGAATAAAAATGATCAAGATGTCTAACCATAGCCTTTTTTGTGCGATCAATATCTCCTGACCTTAACCCTTCTATGATCAATTGATGTTCATTATAAACCGTTTCGATACTTACTCTTTTATTTAATATATATAACCCATACCAATTTACATAATCTATTAAATTACGAATAATTTGATACAATCTTTCATTGTTTGTTAACTCTGCCAAAAATAAATGAAAGGCAGAATCATGATACATAAATGCGACAGGATCCTCTTTCAATTCAAAAAGTTGCTGGTCCTTTTCCTCTAGTTTATGTAGCATCTCCTGATTTAATAATGGGATTAAAAGTTCAATGACGAGCGCTTCATTCGCTTTTCGCAATTGAAATACTTCATTGACATCTTTACGCTCTATCTCTTTCACTGAAATCCCTTTTCTCGGTAATGATTGTACCCAGCCTTCCATTTCTAACTGTTGAAGTGCTAACTTTAAAGGCGTCCGGCTAATCCCTAGGCTTTCGCTCAAGGTACGTTCATGAATTGTTGAGCCTGGTGCAATATCATGTTGAATAATCGCTCTTTTTATTTCACGATAGGCATGTTCCTTAAAAGAAGGTGGTTGTTCAACCTTTTGAAAAACCATACAATCTCCCCTTTGAAAATTTGGTATCTGCATCTGGTATACCAGATGCCAACCAAGAAAGTATACCAGTTGTTGCAATAAACAACAATAGGTGGTTGTAAAGAATATATGCTTGATATCTTTTTATCATCATTATATATTTCACACCAACTGATTATGACAAGAAAAAGACTCCCCAGATGAGAGTCTCAATAAACAAAATATCTTACTTACCGTAGATTATCATGATTGCTTCCATTCCATTGAAATATTTCTGGGTTGGAATCCCAGTGACTCGTACAATCCAATGGCTGGGTTACCGTGATAAGCTGTTAATCGAAATTCTTTGAACTGTTGTTTTCTTAGCTCCTTCATCGCTGCCATCATTAATTGCCGACCCATTCCTTTTCCTCTATTGTTTTCTTGCACATACAATTCATAAATGAAGCCAATTTCTTGCTCGGTCATTTCGTCTCTTTTTCCACCAAGCAGCACCCATCCCATTATTTCTTCATGTTCTACAGCAACAAGGTATTCTCCTCCGTTACTTCTTATAGATTGAACCATCTCTCTCAGTTTACGCTCTTCCGGTTTAGAACGGTTTAATGTACCTTCATACACTGATTGAACAGATAACTTTAAAATACTTTCTACCTCTTTTTCAGTTGGCTTTCTGATCTCCACTATATTTCTCTCCTTTTCTTGCTGGTTTCCAATGCGTCCATCGTGTTATATCTTGGTCAGCTAACCAATCGTAAAATTGCTCACTATTTATGATTCCATCTTCTAAGACTGCTCGATACACAAAAATGGAAGGGTAGGTTAATTCTCTCTTAGAGAGTTCCTCTTTTATTGATAGGATGTGTGTTCTTGATTCATGTGTTAACGAATATTGCATTTCCTTCACAAGATCCCTAAACAAAGGTCCTTTATGACTTTTTGGAAATAACCACATATCAATTTTCCAAACTTCTAGATTATCATACTTATATAAAATCTTAAAATAGAGACCATTAAATGATTCATTCAGGTAATTGTGATATTTAATATCTACTACTTGTGGGTGGTCAACAATCTCCGCTAACATACTAAACACTTGATTGGCATTAGGTTCATCACAAAAGACTTCGATATCAATATCACAATCGACCATTAAATCATAAGCATAGGCTCCCACTACATATACTTCTCCTATTCGAGACCACCTTTCAAGTAAAGAAAGCTCCTTCAATATTTGTTTAGCGCGCTCTTTTCGTTTCCCTGCTCTTTCTAATAACATCGTAACCTCCAACTATTTCATTTTTAAAAATTATTTGATTTTATTAAATGTAAGAGGTTTTGTCAAGATAAAAAACGCGTGGTCTCATCTCCCACGCGTGAGTAATTTAATCTTTATTCATCATCCAATTGCTGATCCAACCCTGCAACAAGATTATCCATGAGTACTTTTACAGATTGAAGAGTAGCCTTTTGATAACTTTCTCCTGCCCAAAGTGACATGAAGTCAGTCTGATTTTGTTTCGCTGCCACTAATCTTATCGCTTGTGTTAAGTCATTTTGAAGTGGATAAGGTAAGCTAGTTTGGTTTTTCATTTGCTCCATAAAACGGTTGTGAATCCCTCTTGCCCATTTACCCGAAAAGGCTTCTGTCAAGCTTGTTTTCTTATTAGAAGAGACAAGCATTTTCTTATAAGCGGGATGAATACCACTTTCTTCTGTTGCTAAAAAAGCAGTACCTAATTGAACACCCTCAGCTCCTAAGCGAAAGGCAACTTCTGCATCCGAAGCGTCCATTATGCCACCCGCCGCAATGACTGGAATACTGATTTCATCCGTAACTGCTGGAATAAGGTCAACTAACGGAATAAGGGAATCAAGTGCATCACCGATAAAAGTACCACGATGACCGCCTGCTTCTTTCCCTTGTACAACAAGAAGGTCGCAACCTCTCTCTTCCCAGAGAACAGCTTCTTCTACTGATGTCGCTGTACCGATTACTCTTGTTCCTTCTTTTTGTAATTCTTTTATCACTGCTTCTTCTGGAATACCAAATGTGAAACTACATATCGGAACAAAAGATTTCATCACAACTTCTAATTGCTGTTCATAAAATAAGCGGTGATCTTTTCTTGGTAATTGAAGCGGTGCATCAATTTGAAGTTCGTTACGAAATACTTCTAGTGATTCAATCGCCCTTTCTTCTTCTTCTTTTGTGAAAGCGATATCATTCCCAGGTATAAATAAGTTGATGCCAAAAGGGTGATTGGTTTTTTGACGAATATCATGAATCATCGTTTCCATATCCATTGGGCTCATATAACCCGCTCCGATATTTCCGACACCACCATACATAGAGGTTCTACTAATTAAATCAACAGTCGTCGCTCCTCCTGCCATTGGTGCTTGGAATATTGGGTATTTCGCCTTTAACATATCTGTTATTCTATTTTGGTTCCAACTCATTTCCCCTCACCTCTTATTTTAATTTTGCAATAATGCTCTCAGCCACACTATGCCATAAACTTGGATCAGATTGATAGGTTTCTCCAATGCTTTTATAAAGCTCTTTTTGAGCCTGTTCAAAGCTTCGATCTTCCTTAGCAGGTAGGGAGGTTCTTCTCTCCATCACATAATCTTGCAATCTTGGTGCACGTGGGCCCCATACAGCTTGTTCTGCACCTGCTTCATCAATAAATACAAAAATAGGAATTGCTCGTGCTGTTCCGTTTGTTAAGTATTGATCCATTAATTCTAAATTACTATCTCTTAGAACAAACCGTACTTCCATACCGATTTCCTCAGCAATTTTTAATAGAACAGGATTATTAATCATCGCATCGCCACACCAATCCTCAGTAAGGACAATGGCGTGCAGATTTTTTTGCTTGACCTCTTGTAATGCTTCCTTTTCTTCTTCACTAAGTGAAAAACCCTCATAAATGGTAAGCATACCTTCTTTGTTTACTTGCATATGATTTAGATATTGCTCTTTCGTTAAACCCTTTTCAAACCATTCTCTTAATTCCATTTCCTTTGCACATCCCTCTTACGTTTTTATCCAATCATATCATACCATTGAACGATTAAAGTATGGCACTAATTTGCTTCATATGATGTTCGTCATGTGCAGCAAGCCCGATGAGATAATCATATAGGCTTATTTTCTTATTGCCAATGATTAATGGTTTTTGCCAATACGAATCTGGAATTTTAGAGATTCTTTCTATTATTAGTTTTCTTTTTACAAGCAATTCTGCAATGATTGTCTCCTGCGATTGATTTCTTGCTGCTTCCGCGGCTGTTGGATTCATTTCTTCTGCAGAAGGAGCTTTTGGTAGAGGAAGGTGTAATAAAACAAATGGTAGACGCTTTTCTAAAATAAATTCATCCCACGGTATAAAATGACCTACCACTTCAGCGACCGACCATTTTCCTTCATTTATTTCTTTCCGCCAATGGCTTGTTGGGATTGATTCTATAAATTGAATAAACTGTTCATGATGGCGGATCATCGCTTGTTTTTGCGATTGCACTGTATCACCCCTCATCAGTCATTTATAGCCAAATCTCATCACCAAGCTTTACGTTCCCCGTTTGAATCACTTTTGCATAAACACCAAAATGATTATGATTGGTTCTAATAATCTCTTTATGTATGGTAGGTGTCCTTTTTCCATTTTTCGGATCAACAGTAATAATCATACAACGTTCGCAAGCCTTAGTTATCTCTATCACCACTTCTTCTCCTATTTTCATTTGGTTGGAGATCCAATCATGTTCCGAAAATGGCCTATCGTAATCAGTCTGGATAATAAAGTTGGGACGGAAACGCTTCGGATCGATTTCACTTTTTCCAAGTTGCTTACTTAAATATTGTAGTGATGAATGGGTTACTAACAAAAGGGGAGCTTCTTCAATAGCCCCAATGGGTACATAGGATGGCGTAAAAGAATGAAAAGATAAATCCCTTCCACTTTTCAGACGAAGATCTTGCCTCCACCTCTCATCATTCCACCCGTACCTCTCTCCATTTGCTGTATGTATTTGTAACTCCGGGTATGTATCTTCATTTTCCTCACTGACAAAAGTGGCTTGATATGCTGCCATTTCTTGATATTGAGTGATCGTAAGGTATTTTCCTTGTCTACTCCTATCTATAATGACGTGGCTTCGGTCGCCATACACACCGTATGGTAAGACCCTAGTGGACTCAACATTTTCACCACCAAATGACTTGACAGGATAACGTAGTAATGACGAAAGAACACCAATTTTTTGCATGCTCTTACACCTCCTCTATGACCTGGTGTCGAAACTTGAACCTTCTTCTATCCCTCTCCGACATAAATCCTCTTATTTCCCAGGAAAGTATCTGATTAACGACATTTCCCTCATTATTATCGCTTCAATTCAGCAAATCTCTCAATTGTGAAAGGGGAAATATCCACTGACGAAGTTTTTCCTTGGATTAGTTCGCTTAAAACATGACCAACTACACTACTAAATTTAAATCCATGACCGGAAAATCCCGCTGCAATTGCAACATTCTCATATTGAGGATGTTGATCAATAATAAAATGCTCATCTGGTGTCATTGTGTACATACAGGTTTTACCAAATTGTAAATTTGTTTTTTCAGTGAAATATCTCCCTAGAAATGTTGTAAGCTCTCTCTCATCATCCTCATTAAAAGGCTGCACTTCTTGTTTACTCTCTATTCTCTGAACATCTCCATCATGCCTTCCTAGTTTCAATCCTGAACCATCTATACTAGGAAAGCCATAATAATGACCTAATGGCGATTCAAATGTAAAGGCTGGAAACTGTTTCGCCTCATAAACATCCTCTTGTGCTTCATACCAAGCGAAAGTTTTCCGAATCGGATTTAACGGAAGCTGCAAGTCCAGATAACTAAGGATGGAATTTGTGCCAGCTCCTGCTGATACAATTAACGAGTCTCCTGAATAATGACCATCCTGTGTAGCAATATTAACAATTCCTTCTATAATAGATAAGTCAGTAATTACGCTATCATTCACGATTTTAGCACCATAGGACAAAGAAAGTCTCCGGTAAGCCTCAATACAATCTTCACACTTCAAAACCCCAGATGTCGGCTCATGATAAGCAACCATTCCATCATCTAAATGTAATGCACTCCATTTAGTATTGACCGTTTCATGTGTGTAAACATCAAGTGGTAATTGATATTTTTCCGCACTTGTTTTGACCTCCTTCATAAAAAGAGAAGTCTCGCTACCAATATTTAAAACACCTGTTTGTAAAAACAACTCCATTTCGGATTCTTCCTCTACTTCTTCCCATAGTTGTTTAGCCTTTAACAAGAGTGGCACATAAGCATGTCCTTCACCATAAGCATATCTAATGATTCTCGTCTCACCATGATGACTTCCTTTCTGATGAGGTGGCCTATTTGCATCGATAAGCAAAACCTTTTTGCCCTCTTTCGCTAAATAATAACCTGCAGCCATCCCCATCGAACCTGCGCCGATAATAATTGTATCGTAATGCAATTTTTATCCCCTCCAAGATGCTAAACTATAAGTGTTCTTTTATTTAATTTTCTAAATACTATCACCATTAGCCAATATACCACAGGAACGGGAAGACTTTTGTCGAAATTTGTTGCAATTGTTTAACAATCTCTTAAAGGAAGTAGTTTGTGTAGGAAAAATTAACAAAAAAAAGATTGATTCTATAAAATATAAACTCCTCAACAATCAAAGTGTTTTATTTTACAAACCAATCTGTTATTCGAAGAAATCATTAAATGACCATATAATAAGAAAGATACTTACGACACCCCAGGCTACTGTACCTAAAATCCAGTATATAATTGCTTGCATATCTCTATTTCTTTTGTACGCCCCATTTTCACCTTGAGCCACTAGCCTCGCGAGTTTATTCTCCATCCTTTTTTTCATAGAAGCAACTGTGATAAAACCGGAAACAATGATGAATAGAATCATCCAATGCAAAAGGTTCACACCTTCCCTCCGCTTCGTTTTAACCATAATAACATAAACTAGCGAGGTACTCTTATACGTGGATTAAGAAAGGATAAAATATCCAAACGAGATATGTATGGCATTTTAATATAGAAGATCTGCAAGTTATTTCTATAAACTACCTTTTACCATAAGTAAAGTGGTTGTAATCCAAATTATTTCGATAAAAACGATCGTTAAACTAAGTTAAAAACGGTCAATTACTTGCAATGCTGTTGGGAAAGATGTAAGAATTTCGGCCGTTCCTTCTTCGTTTATATAGACGTCTTCTTCAATTCTCACCCCACCAAATCCCGGTATATAAATCCCAGGTTCTACCGTGAAAAGTAAACCTTTTTCAACTAAACGATCGTTCTTTTCATGAATAGAAGGCTCTTCATGAACATCAATACCTAATCCATGGCCCACGCGATTATTAAAATATTGTCCATAGCCTGCCTCTTGGATCACACGGCGAGCTGCTTTATCAATCGAGCCGATTGGGATACCTGCACGAGCTGTTGAAACACCCGAAAGTGTAGCCTGCCTTACAATTTCATAGATATTCTTTTGCTTAGTCGTTGGTTCTCCTAGAACAAAAGTACGTGTGATATCGGAACAATACCCATCCGCAACAACCCCCATATCAATTAAAAGAAAGTCACCTTTTTGGAGCTTGTTCTGATCAGGATGCCCATGTGGTAAAGATGATTTTGCACCTGAGAGGACCGTTGTAGAAAATGAAGGACCATCGGCACCGAACTTTCTCATTAAATAATCAAACTCTGATACCAAATCGAGCTCTGTCATCCCTTTTTCAATTTTCTTCAATCCATTAGCCAGTACTTTTTCAATAATTGTTACTGCATGTAAAACCTTTGTCCGTTCAGCTGGCGTTTTCAGCATTCTTTGGTTTGCTATGAACCTACCTATATCTTGATAATTAAAATGCGGAAAAACGTTTTTAAGTTGTTCTTGTTGATAAAGTGTGATCTCTTTTATTTCCAATCCTACTATTTGATTATTCACTTGGATGACTGATTTTAATTTTTCATATGGATTTTCATCATCACTAATCGGAATAATGTTTTTCACATACGAATGCTCGCTAGCTGCTTCATAGTCTAATGCTGGCACAAATAAGTACTCCTCACTCTTTTGTAGATCAATAACAACCGCCATGAATCTTTCATACGGTTCACTATTAAACCCAGAATAATAGAATATGTTTTTAGGTTGAGTGACGATAGCAAAATCAAGTTTCTGCTCATTTAAATATAACTGTAATTGTTTTAACCTTTTTTGGTAAATACTCATTTTTAATTCCCCCTTTTATAGTATAGGTAAAATTATTATACTATTACTGTATAAAACATGATAAGATAAAAAAGCAAAAAAAGAAAGGATGTCACCTCAATGGATGATATATATAAGAAGATTAAACAACTTCGGTACGAGCAAGGCATGACATTGAAAGAACTAAGTGAGAAAACGGAGCTATCTGTTAGTTTTTTATCACAAATTGAAAGAGGTACCTCTTCATTAGCTATCACTTCTTTAAAAAGGATTGCTGATGCTTTTGGGGTTAAAATGATTCATTTCTTTGAAGAAGATGATGATTTTCATTATGTGATGAAAAAAGAGCACCAACGACCATTTAAAATGGAAAGCTCGGACTCTACATTTATTAAACTAAGTGGTCATTTTCCTGAACGGAAATTGGAACCATTCATCGTAAAGTTAAAACCTCGACAAAAAGATGTTGAACTGGTAAGGCACCCAGGTGAAGAGTTTTTCTATATATTACAGGGGGCACTTATTGTAAGAGTGGAGGATGAGGAATATCATCTAAACGAAGGAGAAACCATACATTTTCCATCAACCGTACCTCATATGTGGGAAAACCCACTCAATCAAGAAACAATCATTATTTCAATTACAACCCCTGCAATTTTCTAATAAACATCATTTCGAATGGAGAAACAAGATGAGCATAAATGATTTGATTATTTTTATTGTTGCCGCTTTCCTTTGTGTCGGTGCACTTGATAAAATATGCGGGAATAAATTAGGACTAGGTGAGCGATTCACTGCAGGAATGATGACGATGGGCTCCCTCGCGTTATCTATGATTGGGATTATTTCTTTAGCACCCGTCATAGCAGCCATTTTAACACCTGTGATTTCTCCCGTTTATGAATTCGTAGGCGCTGACCCAGCAGCGTTCGCCAATACTATTCTCGCCATTGATATGGGGGGCTATTCCCTAGCCACTGAGATGTCCATTAGTGCGGATTCAGAACTTTTCGCTTGGGTCTTCCTTGGCACTATGATGGGACCGACTATCGTATTTACAATCCCTGTTGCCTTAGGACTCATAGAAAAAGAAGACCAACCTTATTTTGCGAGGGGTATTCTAGTGGGACTTATTACTGTACCTTTTGGTTGTTTAGCTGGAGGCCTAGTTGCTGGATTGCCGTTTTTTATGATTATCAAAAACTTGATTCCTACCATTGTATTCTCTTTGCTAATTGCTTGGGGATTATGGAAAAAGCCTGAGAACATGATTCGAGGATTTGCCATCTTCGGTAAATTCATTGAAATCATTGCAATTATTGGTCTTACAGCGATTATATTTGAAACATTAACAGACCTAACACTGATCCCCCATTTAACGCCAATTGAGGAAGGGGTTCAAACAGTCGGTTCGATTGCTATTTTCTTAGCGGGCGCTTTTCCTTTAGTAGCTTTTATTTCGAAATATTTCAGGAAACCACTCAGTAAGGTGGGATCTTGGTTAAAACTAAGTGATAAATCAACAGCTGGGTTGATTGCTTCACTCGCTCATAATATTCCCATGTTGATCATGCTAAAAGATATGGAACCGAGAGGCAAGGTCGTTAATGTTGCTTTTGCTGTAAGCGGAGCCTTTGTTCTAGGAAGTCATTTAGCCTTTGTCGCCGGTATTCAGAAAGAAGTCGTATTTGCCATGATTATTGGCAAGTTAGTGGCAGGCATTAGTGCCGTTTTATTAGCAATGATTGTAAGTAGGGATCTGAAGAAGCAGCATACATTTCGCTAAAGCGCGTCATCCTCTCAACTGATGATAAACTTAAGTGCTAGGGGAATTTTCATATTTGTATAGAGACGGGGATTAATAGTAATTTCTGGTGTTGATAATGGTAGTAAATACAACTGAGTTGTTCGTTTTGGATAGATTATCGTTGAAGATCAGTTTATGTTAGCATGTGTTTTCTTTTTTTTGCAGTGCTTGTATGACAGGAGAGCCTTTATTAGTAGCGGTTCTCTTGGTTGTGTTACTTATATGGCGTGGGAGCCTTTTTTAGTCACGATTCTTCGGGTTGTGCTACTTATATGGCATGGGAGCCTTTTATCAGTCGCGATTCTCTTGGTTGCCCTACTTATCTAGCAAGGAATTCTTTTTTTAGTCACGATTCTTCGGGTTACGCTACTTATATGGCAAGGAATTCTTTTTTTAGTCGCGATTCTCCAGATTACGCTACTTATATAGCACGGAATCCTTTTTTAACTCGCAATTCTCCGGGTTACGCTACTTATATAGCAAGGAATCCTTTTTTTAGTCGCGATTCTCCGGGTTTCCCTACTTATATAGCACGGAATCCTTTTATCAGTCGCGATTCTCTTGGTTGCCCTACTTATTTAACAGCGACTCTTTTATCAGTCGCGATTCTCTTGATTACACTACTTATTTGGCAGCTACCCTTTCTTTAGTATAGATTCTCTATTTGCTTATATCTCAAGCGATTCCATCTATTGACTCCCAAACTCCTGCTATTGAGCTGTACAAAATTTCTATCCGTTAAAATTACTCTTTTCATTTCAGTTTCTGGCACCATTTATACAAAATGTAATGACTTTATTAAATTAATCAACTTTATTGCATTGCAATTACTAAACGAAAAAATCCGAACAATTGTCCGGATTTTTTTGATTAACGCTTTTGTATTTCCTGCATTAATAATTTATTTACGATTTGTGGATTCGCTTGTCCTTTTGTTGCTTTCATCATTTGACCAACAAGGAAGCCGACTGCTTTTTTCTTCCCACTTTTGAAATCATCAATGGATTGTGGGTTATTATCAAGGATTTCAGTAACGATAGCGAGTAGCGCTGATTCATCTGAAATTTGCACTAATCCTTTATCTTCAACGATTTTCTTTGCTTCTCCACCATTCTCAATTAATTCTTTGAAAACAGTTTTAGCAATTTTTGAAGAAATCGTTCCATCTTCAATTAACGCAATCATTCCTGCTAACCCTTCTGCTGTTAGCTTTGTTTCATGGAGTTCGAGCCCTTCTGCATTAAGATAGGCTGATACCTCACCCATGATCCAGTTTGAAGCTTGTTTCGGCTCTGCTCCCGCTGCAACAGTCGCCTCAAAGAAATCCGCTGTTTCCTTTGTTACGGTAAGGACACCTGCATCATAGGCAGGTAAGCCGAACGTATCGATATAACGTGTTTTACGTGCATCTGGTAGTTCAGGAATTTCCGCACGAATACGGGCTTTCCAATCTTCATCAATCACAATATCTAATAAATCCGGCTCTGGGAAGTAACGATAATCGTCAGAACCTTCCTTCACACGCATCAACAATGTTTTCCCAGTAGCTTCATCAAAACGACGTGTCTCTTGTTCAATGACACCACCCTCACGAAGGACTTCTGCTTGGCGCTTCTCTTCGTACTCTAATCCTTTACGAACAAAGTTAAAAGAGTTTAAGTTTTTCAGTTCTGTTTTTGTACCAAATTCCTCCTGGCCGACAGGTCGTAATGAAATATTGGCATCACAACGTAAGGAACCTTCTTCCATCTTACAATCAGAAACACCAGTATATTGTACGATTGATTTTAGCTTCTCTAAATACGCATAGGCTTCATTTGGTGTGCGTATATCCGGCTCAGAGACAATCTCAATTAAAGGTGTTCCTTGACGGTTATAATCGACTAAAGAATACCCTTTGCCATGTGTTAGTTTACCCGCATCTTCTTCTAGATGAATACGCGTAATCCCGATTTTTTTCTTATAGCCATCTACTTCAATCTCAATCCAGCCATGTTCTCCAACCGGTTTGTCGAATTGAGAAATCTGATAGGCCTTTGGATTGTCCGGATAGAAATAGTTTTTACGATCGAATTTCGTCACTGGTGCAATCTCACAGTTTAGGGCCATAGATGCCTTCATCCCGTATTCAACTGCTTTTTTGTTGACTACTGGCAGTACACCTGGGTAACCAAGGTCAACAACAGTTGTGTTTGTATTTGGCTCTGCACCGAAATGGTTCGGACTCGCAGAGAAAATTTTTGAATCTGTTTTTAATTCAACGTGGACTTCAAGTCCGATGACTGTTTCAAATTCCATTATTCCTTGTCCCCCCTTACAGCTCCGGTTTTTGTTTATGGAAATCAGTTGCTTGCTCAAATGCATGGGCAACACGATAAACCGTGCTTTCATCAAAGTGCTTACCGATAATTTGCAACCCTAATGGTAACCCTTCTGAGAATCCACAAGGTACAGAAATACCTGGTACACCAGCAAGGTTCACAGGAATGGTTAAAATATCGTTCGCATACATTGTTAATGGGTCTTTCGTTTTCTCACCGATTTTGAATGCCGGTGTTGGCGTTGTTGGTCCGATAATTACATCATACTTTTCAAAGACGTTTTCAAAATCTTGTTTAATTAGTGTACGAACCTTTTGCGCCTTTTTATAATACGCATCATAATAACCTGAGCTCAGGGCAAATGTACCAAGCATAATACGGCGTTTTACCTCATCACCAAATCCTTCAGAACGAGACTTTTTATAAAGGTCAATTAAGTTCTCTGGATTTTCAGTACGGTAACCGTAACGTACACCGTCAAATCGTGCTAAGTTAGCTGAAGCTTCAGAAGAAGAAAGTAAATAATAGGCTGCAAGTGCATATTTAGAATGCGGAAGGGAAACCTCTTCCCATGTTGCTCCTAATTTTTCTAATACTTTAAGGGAAGCAAGCACCGATTGTTTGACATCTTCTTGCACACCTTCGCCTAAGTATTCTTTCGGAACAGCGATTTTCAATCCTTTCACATCACCGGTTAAGCCTTCAGCAAAATTCGGTACACTCACATTAGCTGAAGTAGAATCCATTGGATCAACGCCAGATATCGCCTGTAAAAGATACGCATTATCTTCAACTGTACGTGTAATTGGTCCCACTTGGTCAAGAGATGAAGCAAACGCCACTAAACCAAAGCGAGATACACGACCATATGTAGGTTTAAGCCCAACAACCCCACAGAAAGATGCTGGCTGACGAATCGAACCACCCGTATCTGATCCTAGTGAAAATAATACTTCTCCTGCCGCAACTGCTGCAGCTGATCCACCAGACGAACCACCAGGAACCGTTTCGATATTCCATGGATTGCGTGTCGCTCTGTAACTTGAGTTTTCATTTGAAGATCCCATAGCGAACTCATCCATGTTTAATTTACCGATCGTAATGGCTTCTGCTTCTTTTAATTTCGAAACAACCGTTGCATCATAGATTGGATCAAAATTATCTAATATTTGACTCGCACAAGTTGTTCTTAAACCTTTTGTGACTAAGTTATCTTTGACACCGATTGGCATCCCGAATAACTGACCTTTTTGTTCGTCCGTTCCCAATTTACTATCGATTTCTTTTGCTACTTGACGTGCATGCTCTTCATCTAATGTTAAGAAGGCTTTTACTTTGTCATCTACTTCAGCAATTCTTTTATAAGATGCGTCGACTAAATCAGTCGCTGAAATCTCTTTTTTATGTAAAAGCTCATGAAGCTCAGACACTTTATGATCAAATAAACTCAAAATGTTTCCCCTCCAACTAATCCATGATTGACGGCACTTTAATATAGCCGCCTTGTGAATCAGGTGCATTCTTCAGAACTTCCTCTTGCGGCAGTCCTTTTGTTGCCTCATCTTCACGTAATACATTGTTCATATCCAACACATGGGAAGTCGGTTCCACATGATCGGTATCTAACTCGTTTAACTCTTCGGCAAACGAGATAATTGCATCTAGCTGATGTTGGAATTGCTCTGCTTCTTCTTCCGTAATCGCTAATCTCGCTAGGTTCGCCACATGCTTAACCTCATCAATTGTAATTCTAGACATATAGACACCTCCAAATTCAAATAAAAATACACAATTATATTGATCATATCAAACTTTCACGCGTTAAAGCAACATGAAGATCTGATCGTTTTCACCACCCTTTATTTTACCACGAGTTCAATAGATCGCCTAATGGACAAATAATAGAAATTGATTTTTGATAAAGGGGTCAAAAAACTTCCAGATAGAGGGGAAGGATTACGTAGTTTGTAGTTTAGTTAGCTATAGAGTAAGATCAATGGCAAAGTAGGGATGAGTGGTTCATAGGGTTGAAGAACCATCAGAGAACCAAGATTTTCTTCAATAATTCTGATTCATTACATGTGACCAACAATTCCCCCTTGGACGCACTCACCTCTGCGTCTTCATTTGCAACCAGTAATTCTTATCAGGCCCCAAGCATTTATCTCTACCACAACTCGACAATAAAAGTGAACCACATCCATATAAAAAAGATGAAGCCATTTTATGCTGCTTCATCTTTCTCGTCTGCTTTAAAGCGTGTTGTTTTATCCCATCCTATCGTTAAGCCTCTCACACGATGATAAAGATAAATCGCAAACGCGCGAATAAGTAAGATGACGAATAGTTGGGCATACGTAAAATACATAATTGCCCCAACAAATAGGCTTGTTAGCGAGAGCTGTTGATTTACTGCTAAACTGCTTATAATTTGGATGGAGTATACCACATAGCTCATTAACCAAATCATCAATAAAGGGGCTGCCATTTCGGGAAAATTAATACCGAATAAGCTACCGACAAAAATAACATTTGAAGTAATTAAGAAAAATATAAATACAAAATAGGTTAAAAGATGTTGCAAACTATGGAAGAAAGTTTTACCTTTCCAAAAATGAATATCCTTGAAGCTCTTCTCTAGTAAATAAAGATTACCAATGAGCCATCTTGTTCTTTGTTTTAAAAAGGTTTGAAGATTCTCTGGTTCCTGTTCCCACGTTTGTGCATATGGAACAATCGGTAATACGTATCCCTTCTGGGTAATTCGTATCGTCAACTCTGCATCTTCCGCAAGTGCATACGGGTCATACCCCTCTAGCTCTTCAATGACAGAACGTCTTAAAAGCATATTAGTTCCCGGTAAAGAGCCAAGGTTAAACAATTTCCACCTACCGCTTTGCATTGTCAATTGAAATACTTGAAACTCTATTGAAATCATCCGCGTGAGCAAATTTTTATTTTGATTAAGGGTACGAACTACTCCGACAGCTCCGGCTGCATTCTCTGTTTGTTCTGCTATTTCTACTAGCTTTGTCACAGCATCCGAGTCTGGCTGATTATCCGCATCGTACACAAGAAAATAATCAGATTGGCTAATACTCAATCCATAATTAAGCACTCTCGACTTTCCCTTGGGTTCGCCAGGCGGGACCTTAATATAGTGAATACGCGAAAAGTTTTCTGCAAAACTTCTAGCCACTGCCGCTGTTTGATCTATCGACTGGTCGTCTAATAAGAATACATCAAGATGACCAGGATACCTTAATTTCATCATAGCATTCAGCGTATCCTCAAGAATTAACCCTTCATTATGAGCAGGGATTAAAATAGCAACAGAAGGATATTTCAAAAGAGGTCTACGCTTTCTTTCTCTTTCCCTTTTATAATGCAAAACACCAGAGACTAATAAAATCGAATAATAAAAAAGCAAAAACCAAAAGAAAGCCATAATCAAGAGTAACACGACCTTAAACATTCGACTTCTCCTCCAGCAACATCTGATAGACCTCGTCAAAATCGACTATAGCATAATCGCGAAAGTGGATAGGTGGCTGAATCATGTTCATTTGCAGACGTAAATTACTTAATAGTCTGTTTTGAAATTTAATGACGCCTTCTTCATTCGTATTTTGCAAGAAAATAATGAAAGACGCACCTTCACTCATAAAGAAATCGAAATCACTCCGAATGGTTTCTTCTATTACATTTTGTACTAAGCCTTGCCAAGCTTTTTGCGTCACTCCATTACTTAAAACAGATACCTTTAATAGGAAACCTGTTTCATTCCTTCTATTCATTCCCCGCAATGTTATTTTGCTACGTTCATAAAACTCCTGTTTTGTAAGCATTAGCCCGTCTGAGTCCATATATTTTCTTAAAGCAACCGTTTCCGCTAATAATTCTTTCATGCGGATGTCCATACTTAAAAAGCTATGCCTGATAAAAAGGAGAGGGACAACAGATAATACATAAGATATAAATAAAGAAATCAATTGCATCTGATTAAAAACCGTTTGTAAATAACTGAAATAACATAATAGAAAACCATATAACACAGTGAGTGCACTTATAACTATATAAGACCATTTTGGTGAAAGGAAAAGTATAACCATAACACTAGCTAGTAGAACTGCCCAATGGAAAAAAAAGACCTCAAGAGATGAGGAGTGAATGGCGATCGCAAATAATAAGAAATTTCCTATCATAAAGAGAAACAATAATAAAGAGAAGTTAGCTTTCCGAATAATCATCCCATAGCCTCCGTGATCAAACTCAAACTTCTCTCATCATACTCGATTGTCTTACGATTTTCATTGCATAATCTTTGGTAAACCTTTATTTCACAACAGTTAATCAATCTTCCCAATAAAAATGCGCGTCAAAGACTTTGTATGGCGGTTCACTGAGTATTGTTGGGATGTCTATCTGAAAATCTAAATACTGATCTACATCTGCTTTTGTCAAAATAACATAATGATATGCTTCTACGATTTTTTTTATTGCCCAAATTTGTTTACTCCATGTCTCAGATGGCCATTCACATACAGTATGACTTGCTAAAAAGTCGCTACTTCCACTACTACCATGTCTCGTCATTTCACCTTTACCCATAATAACTACGGGCGCTAACCTTGAAATATATAACCATAAACCCTTCATAGATACTTCACCATTTGCTAATACTTCTTCCTCTTCCTTTTTCCAGAGAAACACACTAACATACGAGGCAAATCCACTGCCATAATGGTCAAAATCTGCTTCATACAACAACCCTTTTAATCCACCTATCTCTCCTACCAAATGGGAGATGTATTGTTCCATCTCGGTATCACCACCTTGTATAAAAGGGTAGAAATCACCCACTCGCTTTCCTTGAATAACCTTTTTTAAAAAATTTTCCGTAAGTAACGTCCTTTTATCCATTACTCTCATTCCTCCGCCCCATTAAGATCGTAGAATAATAGATATCGCCTATTTTTTTATCATCCTTTAATTCTCCTTCTACGATAAAACCAAGTCGTTCATACAGTGCAATCGCCTTTTTATTTGTTTCTAATACTTGCAGCGTTACTTTTCTAATCCCTTTTTGATCTGCCCATTGCAACATTACTTGAATAAGACTTTTTCCTATAGATTGTCCCCAATATTGTTTTTTCACAGCAACACCAAACTCCAATCGATGTGAAGTCCTCTTTAATTTGCCCCCTTTAGCTCTTAGGAAACCCACAAGGTGACCTTTGACTTCTGCTACTAAAAATATACTATTCTTTTCAACTGACTCAGATCGTATCATCTCTTCAAAATCTGCCGTACTTAAAAAATCTTCTCCTCGTTCCCTGTCAAAGTTATCCGTCTCACCGTCCACAATCAACCTTAACTGAGATAATTGTTCCGCATCCATCACTGTCGCTTTACGAATATGAAAAATTCTCGTTTCCATTCATTTTCTTCCTTTCTACCACTTTTGCAAACCTATACCAAAGTTGTAACGCTTCCTCTAAACCACTTGTACGGTCACAACAAAATTATCTTCTAACAATTCAGTACTATCTTCATGTACAACTAAGTGTAAAGTTTTCTCATCGGTTTTAAAAACATTTAACTTATCTAGATATTAAAAACGAATGAATTACATTAGAAAAATAATTGGAAGCATCCATTTCATCCTCATTCGCTTGAAAAGGATCTCTTATTTGTATGTAATCAGCAGGCATTTACTCGTTTTAGCCTAATTGACAGCATCCCTTCAGCCATATCCGCAATCTGGCTCCTCACTTTTTGCTGACGGAGACATTTTCTTATCACCATTAAAAAGAGACCGTATGCATACGGTCCCCTCTCCCGACTTTCTATCCATTTCTTCATTTTCATAAAAAAATCCTTTCTTAAAAACCAAATAAAACACTAATTAACCAGGCTGATGCATAAAATACCATAAACTGAACGCCTGAACCAATTCCGAGGATTTTATTCAAAAGCCCCCCAATTGCAGCCATTGTAAAGGTGAGTACGATACCGACTAATCCTGCTTCGTGAAAAGCCAATAAACAGGCTAAACCAATAAACATAGCAACGATTGCCTCTTGACTAATAAAGCGCATGACCAAAACGGTTGCCTTTCTCGCGTAATTCATTGAAAACGGATAAGCAATTAGAGTGGCAATGATAAGACCAATCGCTCCATATAAAAGAAAATCTAAAGGATCTAGGTAATTATGGAGATTATTAACCGGATCACTTGTAAACACTGGTGGTGCATTAAATAACGGCGATGCTGGTCCTAATGCAACAGGACTCAACGGAATACCAAATGCTATTAAAGGAATGATTGCTTCGGCAATATAGGTTGACTCTGTGACTCCATTCATTGTGGTTAAACTGGACGTTGATTTTTTATAAATCCCTTTCGATCTCGAACCCACAATTTCCCCCATTAAGGAAGTCATTCCTACAGGGCTAAATACAAATGTCAAAGAAGAAATAAAGCTTGTACCAGTCGTTTGCATCGTTTGCCTTTTTGTCAGTATTTTAAATGGATTAGGAAAAAATCCTGCCCATGATTTATTATCTGGTGCCAAATGATACTCTTTAGGACGATCTCTTTGAATGGTCTGTCGTGCATTTCCTGACAGTGCAAACAAAATATCAGTAAACATTGGACCAATGGCAATTCCTAAAAAGAAACTAATGGTTAAATGCTTATCTAATATGCTAAAACTTAATACATCTAAACTTTTAATAAAAAAAGCTAACGGGATAATCATCAAAACACTTACCCATTTTCCTTTTGAGAAAAAAGCAATTAAAATGGCCGCTAACGTAAAAATCAATCCTGAAGCTGATTTGAAAAAGTCAGCAAATTGTCCAAGGAATTGTCCTAATAAGACGGCTGTCGGTAAGGCGATAAAAGCACCAATCACACCACCCGATACCATTTTCCTTAATGCAATATGAGGCATCCCTAGCCTTCTTAAAGCAGAGGCATGATCAATTAATGGGACAGCAGTTGTATCTCCCGGAATACCCATTAACGCGGTAGGAACGGCATGAGTTAAGTGTTTGGCAAGTACAGCTGCCATAAAAAAGGCAAACACAGCTGCCGGGGGAGCTCCTAACAAGATAACTAATAAGGTAAATGGCACCATTATAGCCGTTTCATCTGTTCCAGAGATTAACCCAATTAAAGAAAATAGAATAGCACCAATTAAAGCTAAGCAAATAGATATGAGGAGAATACTCATTTCTTATCGTCCTCCCCAATTGTCCTAAACTTATCGAGAACGCCAAGTGCTTCCATTTCTTTTCTCGTAACAGGATCTTCTTCAATTAATAAATATTCTTCCTTTGGATCTAACTGCATATCTTTAAAAATCTCTTCCATACTTTCAAGAGAAGTTTCTTCTTCTGTCAGCACTCTACTAGGTTTAAATATAAAGGCACATAAAGCAAGTGATAATACACTACCGCCAATACCAAGCAATAAAGAATACGACGATACCATCTTTTCGCTGGCAAACAGAGGAAATAATCTTTCCCCTAAAAGGTATCCACTTAAACTAAGAATGATACTTATAATAATTGCTAGAATAATATTACGAGGTAAAACTGTATCACCTAATATTTCAAGATATTTAGGTGCTTCATTTATTTTATCTAGTTCTATGTTTTGCTTCCCCTTATCCACATGTAAATTAGGAGCCATATTAAATCCTCCCTTGTATCTCTTTTGTTAATTGTAGGATTCGATCAAACCTTACATCTTTTTCCTTTACTGCTTCAGCAACGACTCGACCAATCTCATCCCCTGTTGCACCAGCCATAACAGCTAAGTTTTTTGCATGAAGGGCCATATGACCTTTTTGAATGCCATCAGTTGCTAAAGCTCTCATCGCAGCTAGATTCTGCGCTAAACCAACGGATGCAATACAACAAGCTAACTCTTCTGCTGATTGAATATCTAATATTTTTAAATTTACTTTGGCAACCGGATGAGTCTTTGTAGCTCCACCAATAATGCCAACAGGCATCGGAAGTT
Organism: Cytobacillus sp. FSL R5-0569; assembly: GCF_038007265.1. Lineage (NCBI taxonomy): Bacteria > Bacillati > Bacillota > Bacilli > Caryophanales > Bacillaceae > Cytobacillus > Cytobacillus sp. FSL R5-0569. The sequence goes on along the minus strand of NZ_JBBOWW010000001.1, from coordinate 583,937 downwards.
CAATAGATCCAACTAAGTCACCTGCTCGATTTTCTTCCCATTTCGTAAGAGAACGATATTGCCCTGTTACTGCAGCGAAAGCATGGGCGCCGGCCTCAACTGCCCTTGTATCATTCCCAGTCGCGAGTACAACGGCAGATATACCATTCATAATTCCTTTATTATGTGTAGCCGCTCGATAAGGATCAGCATCTGCAAACTCGTAAGCGTTTACAATCTTTCGCACAACTTCTTCTCCACCAAGTAGATCCTTTGAAAATACCGCATGAGCTCTAGCTAATCGTCTGTCAGCCAAGTTAGAAATAATTCTAAGAAGCGCTTTTCCTGAAGTAATATTCTCTATCAATGGAGCAATTGATTCCGCCATTGTATTGACAGCATTCGCCCCCATTGCATCCTTTGTATCTACTAATAAATGAACCACAAGTAAAACCTCATTCACCGTTTGGATAATCTTTACCTCTATGTCTATTGCGCCTCCACCAATAGCTACTAGAGTTGGATCCTTTTCGTTGCATATTTTCAAAATTTCTGATTTCTTATCATACACCCTTAATCTTGCAGCATATGGATCTTCAACACCTATAACTTGTATCTGACCAATCATTACCGATCCACTTAATGATGCAAAAAAACCACCTTTATCATAGGATGCCTTCGCTGCATTACTTGCGGCAGCGACTACGGAAGGCTCTTCAGTTGCCATCGGTATAAAAGTGTCCTTACCATTAATTTTAAAATTCGTTGCTACCCCAACAGGAATTGAAATTGAACCTAACACATTTTCAATCATGGCATCTGCCGTACTAATAGAAAGGGGTTGTTTGCCAATAAGTATTTCCTTATCTTCCTCTGTCAAATGACACGCTTCTGATATTATTTGAAGTCTCTCCTCAACCGAAAATCGATGAAAACCAGATAGACGACTATTCATTCCATTCACTCCTTAGTACTTTTATTTAATATCATTCAACTAAGTTGAATGATATTAAATAAAATATTACACCCCCTTTCTGTAAAAGTAAATAAAAAATCTGAAAATTATAAAGGGTTTTGGAATCTCTTGAGAAGATCATCCAAAACCCTACTATTATCTTTCATCTGCTTGTATAAAAATGGTTAATACTTTTGCTTCCTTTTTTTCTACTGGTAAAAACACATGTGGAATGGTACCAGCAAAATACGCACTATCACCTTCATGTAATAAGTATTTTTCTCCATCATAAGAGAGATAAATTGAACCTTTTAATATGTATATAAATTCGTCTTCTAAATGTGTGTATGGACCTTCTTTAGCTGAGTCCTCCAAAACCGTCACAACAACTGGATCAATCTTACTGAACGGAGATCGATTAGCTAATGTTTCATATAGATAGCCCATTTCCTTATTGCCAACCTTTGTCGTGCGGCTTTGACTCGGGGATAGCACTAAATTTTTGCTTTCATTTTCTTCAAGCACCCAAGATAAGGGAATATCTAGTTGATTAGATATTTTTAACAAAGTTGCCACAGCAGATGCTGTTTGACCATTCTCTATTTTAGAAATTAGACTTTTCGTTAGCCCACATTTTTCTGCTAAATCTTGTTGTGTCATTTGCTTGTTTAATCTAGCTTGCTTAACTCTCTTACCTATTTGCCTTAACTCGATTAGAAACCTCTCCCTCATATCTTTTAATAAAATTATATAATGAGGTTTGGATGGTTTCAAATAAAGTTTCATTCTTTTCAACAAAGTTGAATTAGAAAAAGGCCGTTATCCCACGACCTTTCCCTTTATTTTCTAAATATTTTTTTCATCCACTGTTTAAATCCAGCCTCAGTTTGATTCGCTTCTTTATAAACCTTACTTTGTTCTTGCACATAAATGTCATCTTGATCAATGGCATAATCATATGCGAGAACAAGACCAAGGTCCGAGTTGTAGTCCTTGTTCGTGACAATGGTAAATGACATATGCTGTTCAGACGCTAGTTTGGCATACTTCGATATGTCACGATAAGCAATATGACCATTTAAATATACGCGTGCTTGTTTATTTTTTGTCATCGCTTCTTTTACTTCTTTCATGATACCCGGTTTCCTTACTTGCGCCTGTGTCAAAGCGATAACGGTTCTTTCTCTCAATGTGCCCAGAAATTTTCTACGTTCATCTGGCTTCGTTTCTTTTTTTCCATAAATTCCTTGTGTAATATAATCATCAACCTTCTCAGCCATACCGTTATTACCTCCACCTCATCAATCAAACGTTTGATTAATGGATATGTTCGTTTTAGTATACGTGCCCATTGACTTGAACTCAACTCTTTCACTTAAGCGTATGAAAATTTGGGCAAAAGGTGATTAGTGGACCTGTAATTATTTACTTTTCTTTGGAGGACTTTGAATCGTAGTACAATCAGTCGTGAGAGGAACAAAAATGTACATTATCGATTATTATAGACTGGACAAAAACATCCTAGAAAATATGCTTAATTGGATTTCGTTGTCCACTCAGGTTTGGTTTTTCTTTTGAGTGACTTGCTAATCTCGTTTGCTGCGCACTCAGCTTCCGGTTTTTTTCTGAGCGACTCGCTAACCTCGTTTGCTACGCACTCAGCTCCGGTTTCCCTTCTGAGTGACTTGCTAATCACCTTTGCTACGCGCTCAGCTTCCGGTTTCTTTCTGAGTGACTCGCTAATTACTTTTGCTTCTCTCTCATATCTACTTTTCCTCTTGAGCGACTTACTAACCACTTTTGCTACGCGCTCATTTCCTCTTTTCCTTCTGAGTGACTTGCTAACCACTTTTGCTACGCGCTCAACTTCCGGTTTCCTTCTGAGTGACTTGCTAACCACTTTTGCTACGCGCTCAACTTCCGGTTTCCTTTTGAGTGACTCGCTAATTACTTTTGCTAAGCGCTCAGCTCCGGCTTTTCTTTTGAGTGACTCGCTAACCACTTTTGCTACGCACTCATATCCTCTTTTCCTTCTGAGTGACTCGCTAATCACTTTTGCTACGCGCTCATATCTACTTTTCCTCTTGAGCGACTTACTAACCACTTTTGCTACGCACTCAACTTCCGGTTTCCTTCTGAGTGACTCGCTAACCTCTTTTGCTACTCTCTCAGCTCCACTTTTCCTTCTGTGTGACTCGCAATCCCTATTTCTTTCCGCCCTAACGGCATTAGATTACTTTTGTAGCCACCTTCTCCTTTACACAAAAAAGACCTCCCCATCTAAAATAGGGAGGCAAAAAATTGGAGTTATTATTAGGGCAATACAAAAAATTACACTTGAACTTCTTCATCCTTCGTAAACTGTTCTTCTTCGGTTGAGCCTTTTAGTGCGGTTGTGGATGATGTACCACCTGTAATAGTCATGGAAACTTGGTCGAAATAACCTGTTCCTACTTCACGTTGATGTCTTGTTGCCGTGTAACCATCTGCTTCACTAGTAAATTCACGTTGTTGAAGTTCAGAGTAAGCTGCCATTCCACGATCCTTATAACCTAGTGCAAGTTCAAACATGCTGTGATTTAATGAGTGGAAACCAGCTAATGTCACGAATTGGAATTTGTAACCCATTTTTCCTAACTCAACTTGGAATTTAGCAATCGTTTCTTGATCCAATTTCTTCTTCCAGTTAAATGAAGGTGAGCAGTTGTACGCTAGTAGTTTACCAGGGAACTTCTCGTGAATAGCATCTGCAAATGCTTTTGCTTCTTCTAAGCTTGGCTCTGATGTTTCGCACCAGATAAGATCAGCATATGGTGCATAAGCAAGTCCTCTTGCAATTGCTTGATCTAAGCCTGCTTTGGTCCGGTAAAACCCTTCCGGTGTTCTATCCCCAGTAATAAAAGCGGCATCATATGGATCAACATCACTAGTAATTAAATCAGCGGCATTCGCATCGGTTCTTGCAATGACTAGTGTGGGTACACCCATCACGTCTGCTGCTAATCTAGCAGATATTAAGTTTTTCACTGCCGTTTGTGTAGGAAGTAATACTTTCCCTCCAAGGTGTCCACATTTTTTCTCCGAGGATAATTGATCTTCAAAATGGACCCCAGCTGCACCTGACTCAATCATGCCTTTCATGAGTTCATACACATTCAGCTGTCCACCAAAACCAGCCTCTGCATCCGCTACAATTGGCGCAAACCAATCAATTGATTCATCTTGTTCCATATGGTGAATTTGATCCGCTCTTTGTAGTGCTTGATTAATACGTTTCACTACATTTGGTACACTATTCGCTGGATATAAACTTTGGTCTGGGTACATTTGTCCAGAAAGGTTCGCATCAGCAGCAACTTGCCACCCGCTTAAATAAATCGCCTTCAACCCCGCTTTTACCTGCTGTACCGCTTGATTGCCTGTTAATGCACCTAAAGCATTTATGAAATCTTCCTCATTAATGAGCTTCCATAACTTCTCAGCCCCTCTCCGAGCAAGCGTATATTCGATATCAATTGATCCTCTTAGTTTAATAACCTCTTCTGCAGAATAAGGTCTTTCAATCCCCATCCAACGTGAATCATTTGCCCAAGCCTCTTGTAATTGTTTAACTCTTTCATTCGCCATCTGTTAAATCCTCCCTTTAATCATTTGAATAAAAAACCCGTCTTTATTGTTGTATTACAATAACCTCTTAACAATTTGTATTATATAACAGACAATCCGTTATTGGAACTGTTTTATTCAAAATAATCTGATATTATTTTCGACAAATATCGACAACAACGATCAAAACATTGATATACCAATGTTTTCAAAGGGATTATAATTTGAGATTGTTATAATACAGATTAAAAAACATTCAAAATTACAAACTAGAAAACTTTCATTTGTTTGGAATTAGTTCTATTTTTAATGAAGAGTTGAAGTTGCTAATGAGGAGTCTTGAGGGTTTTGCTCTTTTGACTGTAGGAGATTCTTTAAGGATAGCGAAGCAAACCTCTTTTGCTTTGCTATTTTTCTTTCAATTTGTATGAGTAAACTCGCTCTGCTCGGGTATCTTTCCGGTTTCTGCAGATTTGCACGCGCTATCTCACTTTGTTCCGCTATCTTTCCATTTTCTCACACAGTTGCACGTGCAATCGCACTTTCCACAGCTATCTTTTCCATTTTCCCACACAGTTGCACGTGCAATCGCACTTTCCTACGCTATCTTTCCAGTTTCCCACACAGTTGTACGCGCAATCGTCTTTTCCCCAGCTACCTTTTCCATTTTCCCACACAGTTGCACGTGCAATCGGACTTTCCTACGCTATCTTTCCGGTTTCCCATACAGTTGCACGCGCAATCGCACTTTCCCCAGCTATCTTCCCGGCTTCTTACGGTCGGAATCGCTATCTCGCTTTCCTCCGCTATCTTGCCATTTTCCTACAATGTTATCCGAGCAAACTCTTTAATACTAGCTATCCAACCAGATTTCAGTAAAACTCTACTCATAATCCTGGTTAAGGATTGCCGAGTAATGTTTGTCATCCACTCACTACTACGTCAACTTTTGCCAGTAGATTTGGTAAAGGTACGTACATAAAAAAAGGCACTCACCGTATTTTTGGTGAGCACCTTTTGATTAGACAGATTAATACATTTCAGATGTTGTTTTTGCTTGCATGTGTAGCATGATGTAGTCAGGGCCACCCGCTTTTGAGTCTGTTCCTGACATATTGAACCCTCCGAATGGTTGGTAACCGACAATCGCCCCTGTACAACCACGGTTGAAGTAAAGGTTTCCGACATGGAAATCTTCACGTGCTTTTTGGATATGTTCACGGTTGGTTGTAATAACAGCACCCGTTAAACCATACTCCGTGTTGTTTGCCACTTCAATTGCATGGTCGAAGTCTTTTGCTTTTGTGAAACCGACAACTGGGCCGAAGATTTCTTCTTTCATGAGACGAGCTTCTGGGTCAAGATCAGCGAACACTGTTGGTTGAATGAAATAACCTTTAGAGTCATCGCCTTCTCCACCGGCTACTAATCTTCCTTCTTGTTTACCGATTTCAATATAACTCATGATTTTATCATACGCAGCTTGGTCAATAACCGGTCCTGTAAAGTTGCTTGTGTCTTCCGGATTACCAGCTTGTTTCTCTTTTGTAATTTCGATTACGCGATTTAACACTTGGTCGTAAACATCTTCAACGATGACTGCACGTGAACATGCAGAACATTTTTGACCAGAGAAACCGAAGGCTGAAGCTACGATTGATTGAGCAGCAAGCTCTAAATCTGCTTCTTTATCTACAACAATGGTATCTTTACCGCCCATTTCAGCAATGACACGTTTAATCCAGATTTGACCATCATTTAATTTTGAAGCTCGTTCGTTAATACGAAGGCCAACATCACGAGATCCTGTAAATGATACGAAACGAGTATCTTTGTGATCTACTAAATAGTCACCTACTTCTGCGCCACTTCCTGGTACAAAATTCAGTACACCTTTTGGTAGACCGGCTTCTTCCATAACTTCTACGAATTTCGCAGCCACAATTGGCGTTGTAGAAGCGGGTTTTAATAGAACGGTATTCCCTGCAACAATAGCAGCAACGGTTGTACCTGCCATAATCGCTAATGGGAAGTTCCAAGGAGAAATGATGATACCAACGCCAAGAGGAATATAATCATAACGATTAAATTCATTTGGACGACTGTTAACAGGCACACCATCTTTAATTGCAAGCATTTGACGCGCGTAATACTCTAAGAAATCAATCGCTTCAGCTGTATCAGCATCTGCTTCATTCCATGGCTTCCCTGCTTCCTTTGTCAATAAGGCAGAGAATTCATGTTTACGTCTACGAATGATGGCTGCTGCTTTAAATAACACATCTGCACGTGTTTCTGGCTTCACTTTCTTCCATGATTGGAAGGCTTTAACTGCAGCTTGCATCGCTTTTTCAGCTAGCTCTTGGTTCGCTTTTGAAACGCGACCAATGATTTCTTCTTTATTCGCTGGGTTTACAGAAACGATTTTATCTTCAGTAGAGATACGTTCTCCATCGATTAATAAATCATAATCTTGACCTAAATAACCTTTAACCGTTTCTAAACCTTTTAAATACCCTTCACGGTTTTGCTCAACGCTAAAATCAGTAAATGGCTCATGCTTATAAGATTGTACCATTTTTTCATCCTCCTATAAGTTCACATCAGTCATTTTGAAATGTTGCTACAATTGGCACATTTCAGACTGTGAAAAGATTAACCCTAACAATTATTATACTACCATAATTAGAGAAAATTCAGCAATGATTCTACTAATACTATTTTTAGAAAAATAATAAAGTTTCTATTAAATTGATTTTTTTCTCCTATTGATCAAGGATCTACCTAGTTGATTCACAATAGTATGCTAGTGATCAAAAGACCACTTCTTTTATATTAAAGTGGTCTCTTGTTTTAAATACATTAATAAGTTGACTCGTAATTTCTATACGTCTTTCCTTTCCATAAAGTGACTAGAGCAATGATTAATCCAATAATAGAAAAGGACAAAATGACTAATTGGATATCAATTCCTTTAGACACGAGTAAAGTGACAGTGGCATAAGCCAACGGGTCAAAGCCGTTCATCGCTAAGAAAACAATACTCATCACTCTTCCCATAATCCTTGGATCTGTATCTTCTTGTGCTGAAGTGAAGAATGGAATAGAAACAAATGTCATCGTAAATCCAATAAAGAAAGCTAAAGCTGTCAATATATACAAATTGGGAATTTGGCTAAATGCTATCGCAACAATGAGTGTTGCAATTAGACCAACAATAGAAGTGAACCCCCTACGGCGTATTTTAACCATTCCGATAATAGCAGTACTAACTAGCATCCCCACTCCTAATGCTGATTCAATGTAACTAAGATTGATTGGTGAACCTCCGTACGTCTCTACTAAGATGGGAATCGCAATAGAAATCGCACCAAAGGCAAAGAAATTTAACGTGATTAAAATAAGAATGCCTGTAATCAAAAATTTGCTCGCTTTGACATAAGAAAACCCTTCGATCAAATCTTTCAGTGGTGTTTTTTTGACTGTATTGTCTACTGGACCTTCTTTTAAGAATGGTGGAAACATAAAGAAAGCAGACAACAGAACAATAATAGCTGAAACTAAATAACCTGTTGTTACGCCAGCGAACTCCATGATACTCCCAGAAATAATTGGACCAACAATAAAACCAATTTGACCTAACCCCTGAATGATTGCGTTCGCTTGTTTGATCTGTTGTACTTGTACCAACTTGGGAATTAACGAGGTTCCGGCTGGTCCAGAAAAAGCATCTAGTGTTCCAAAAAAGAACCCCAAAATAAGCAAATAAACAAATGTTAATTGACCGGCATTGTTTAGTAAAAAAATGAGTACGAGTAAAACACCTTGAATGGTACTCGTAGTGAACATAATGGTCGTCTTCTTATATTTATCAGCAAGTACTCCACCAAATGCCATCATAACTACTCTAGGTACAGTAATGGCAATGAGAATCATGCCTAGTGAACTAGCAGACCCTAAATCTGAAATTACAAACCAAGTAGTTGTCATGAAAAACATACTAAATCCAATAATCGCCAAAAAGCTACCTATAAATAAGAAAATAAAAGGTGTGTTTCTCATTAAAGAATATCGTTGTTCCATTCATACCCTGCCTCTCTCCTTCTATCTACACCCAATCATAGAAGATAACGTAACGTGAGATGCAAGCTTTTTCTAATAGAAAATACTTTTTTATAGATGATTGTGGTTTAAAAGGGTAAGAAAAGAAGGCAAGAGAGATATTTGTTGCAAACTAATACTTGATAAAGCCTTCTAAGTTGAGTTAGAAGGCTTGTTTTCATTACCAAGAATTTGAGAGGGTACGTTATTGATGAGTAAACTACATCAACCTAATCCTCCTTTCAACCAAGCACGAGGCCGGTGCATGCCAACCGGGATTTGAATTAAGCTCGTTTTCCCTTTAGAAGCGAGTTCATAGAGTTGATCGCATTGACTGACAGAATAACCCAATAGTGGATGCCCTCCCAAATCTAAGGCAGACGCATGCAAGAGTAATCGTTGTGTTAGTAGGCCTGCCTCCATCTGTTGAATACGGTATCCTCGGTAACCCAATGAATCTTTGTAATGGCTTTTATCCCCTATTACATGCATACAAAGCGGCACTTGATATAAATTAACATTAGGCATCACTAAGCCCGAATGTAAAAACGGGCGATAATCACCTTCTTTCAATAGACGAAGCATATGATTTTCATTGTCATAAGCATAAGCCCCGTTCGGTATCCCCTCCACATTGTATAGGCTGCCGTATAAAGTTACACGCGCAGCAACATGGCCGTCGGTATCATCAAGATCGTGATGATAAGTGAAGGAACATGTCTCCTTTAGCAAGGTTGCTAGAGTCGTTTGCCTTATTTCCCCCATCATAAAGTCTACATCTGGAGAAAACCGCTTCTTACAAATCGATGAGAAATCATATGAATAGTTTTGTGTATTTGGCAAGGTTATATCAGTACCAGAAGTGAATGTTTCACCCTGGCACCTTACCTTTCTAAAAGACACTGTTGAATCGAACATGGCAGCTTCATTGAGCTTTCTAAGTAACGGATAGTCCATAGTCTTTGACAGGTTATGAGGTAGGTGACCTAATTGCGCTATTTCGGCGCACAATGTAGGGGAGGACACCATTTCTTTAGTCGTTTGGTCGATGGCTTTAGTTGATATCGGAATGACTGCGTACACACTTTCGTCTTCTTCAGCTAGACCTAGTAAATGATTCATTGCTCCGTCTAAAAACTGATAGCAAACTTTCGTATTGTAATCTAATTGATCTGCTATTTCTAATAATTGTCCAATGAGCACCCCAGTATCTAGTCCCTGTAATCGATAGGAAAAATGATTGTATTTATAAAAATTTTTCCAAAAGAAGGTTGAAATAAAAACAGTGCAAAAACAATCTTCAATCACTGTCCCCAAACTTTTGGAAACGAATGTATCAAAATTTCCCTCCCGTAACAAAATGAGGCGGTGATGAGCAACATCATAATGGTAGATGCCTGTTTTAGCATCTTCAAGTTTCATATATACATATATTTCATTAGGATAAAGCGCCCCACCGGAGGGGACAAATCTCCGCAATGATTGAGTGTCATGAGGGAGCCGGACATATTGAGTTATTCCATAGGTATACCATAGCAAATGCCCAATCTCCTTCAATGTAGGCATTAGATTTTGGTGAAGGGTTGAAGGTACATTAGCGTTTAACGGAATAGCTGGTAACCCACGGTACAATTTATACGGAAGGGGGGCCCCTTCCCAATCGACCTGCCAATCGGGTGGAGCAAGTTTCTCTGTATCAAAGTGGAGATTTTGTATAAATGTATCTAACTCCAATTCTTTCATCCTCCTCTCCTTCCATTACGGAAACGGGTGAGGAAGTGGGTTCAGCTCTTCATACGATAAGTGCTTCTTCCTATACCCTAGCTGCTTTGGCACCTTTAGTACTCTATCTAATCCTTTCACCCGTGTCAGGTGATGACCAAATGTCATTGGCAACATCCCAGGAATAATGACCTTCACACAATACAATCCATTCTCTTGAATAATTGGTGTTGTTTGGTCAACGACAATCACTTCTAGATTATTTTCACGGAACGTCTGAAGAACTTCGTGAAGGTCATCTTTCAAATCGTTGTATACTGGTGGCTTCTTGAATTCTTCAGCAAATGTACGTAATGGCCCTTGATTATTCAAAATAAACGTTAGGTATTCTTCCGCCTCGGGTAGACCGTACAACATGCCATGATCCTCCATTGTTCTTACTTTAAACGGATCTTCAAGCATCTCCTCGTATTTTTGCCTATTTGTTGCTAATTTCTCATCATGAACAAACATCATGCCCGCTAGCTCATAGATGGCACTTTTAACAGCCCTTACTGGGTCCATATGAGCACCTGCAGCACAAATAATATTTATACCTGTTTCTCTTCTATTTTTTGCTACTGCCCACACACTTGGGATACCATGTTCCATCGTTGAATTGTAAAAATGAAGGTCGTACCCTGCCACCTCACGTACCCGATCAACCATCAATTGCAATTCCTTGTCATCTGCAGAACTTAAATCAAGACGTGGCAATGGCATTTTCGCATACCAAGTGAGTAAAAAGGAATCTCGCTCAACGACTTCCATTACTCCATGAAAAATAGCTTCCTCCAGGCTACCTCCGATTGCACATCCGTTTGAAGTCTCATAAACAAAACCTTCCCCACAACCTAAACTGTAATAAGCAAGTAATTCTGGGACAAGAATAGATCTTTCTTGTAAGAATGAATAACCCCAAACCCAATTCATTGGTTTATTAGGTTCGAATGATTGATACGGAAAATGAGGATTCTCATAATACTCAGGTGAGTGTAAACCAACAGTTGAAGGGTTTAAGGCTTGATCCATAACATCTAGATAACTTCCTCGTACAACCCTTCTTTTTCCCCTAGGCTCGATACCGCAATACCGCTCTAAGCCTTCCAAAATAGCTGTTAACTCGCTCATTCGATAAGAGTTAGATCTTCCAGCCACTCCCTCGCTTGCACCAAACAGTGGCATATTCATAAGAACATCAGCAAAAGGAAGTGTCCAATCCTGTATTTTTCCATTGATTACCCCCGTCCGATGATCGTAATAATCTCTTAATAGCACGGTTTCTAATTCTTCAATTGAACGACTGCGATAACCAGCACCTTGAATTTTCGGACTAGATTGCAACTTAATTTCTGCTAATTCCGCTGAATCTTCTGGAATGTCTCCACATATTGGGCACATTGGATCAAAGGAAAAATGATGAGATGAATGCATGAACGTTTTAAGATTTGTAATGAACAGTTGATTTTCTAAATGATTGATCTCTCCTTGAAGAATATAATCCACTTCTGTACATAATAAAGTTGTCATTTGCCAAAGTCCCGTTCGTGATGCCCATGCGTCTTGCGGGCGACTTTCTCCTGATAATTTATAATAAAGCCCCCACATTTCTTTAGAATCTGTACCTCCTATGATGCGCCTTACATCGGCGCAACGTGAACATCCCCGTTTTCCCGGTTGTACAAATGGACCAATAATTCCCTCACCAAAAGAAACAAAGCCACGGAGCCATGGAATATTTTCCTTTCTGAATTTTTCTTCTGCTTGTTGATGAACGGAGGGCTGCCAATTATCATGCAATACGAGCGCCAATGTTGTATCTTCAGGGAAATCCGTTAATAGATCTTGCCGCGCGACTGTATAATTACTAGACAATTGCCTATAGACAAAATCGGCCAGTTTACCATTACCGACGATGACAATCATTAGCGTACCTCCTTACAAATCTGTACACCATAAACTCCAGCTAACTCTTTTCTTAAAAATGGTTCAAAAGAAAGATCGTAAACAACGATCTCTTTATGGCCCTCATTTAATTTGTAAACAGCAGATTGTAATAACTCCTTTTTTGTCAAATGCTCACATGAAGGAATGTTTAGTTTTGCCTCTTTCCCTCTTATACCATAATGAGAGTTTATTTCCCCCTCATGGAACGTTGCCTCATTTTGTACATTCGATACTGCTTTTTGCAAAGCGTGACTTAGTGCCAGTGTGATATTTAAACCAGAACTACTATATTTAAAACCATTTGACTCTATGCATATAACAGGAAAGCCTAATATTTCATTTCCCATACGGATAGTGGGTGGACCATTTAAGGTGGTCAGTGACTGTAAATAATATCTACAACTACGATCCTCTATCCTCTCAAGATTTACTGGTAACAGCGATTGTTGCTGGTCAACTGGAAGACCTCGCCTTTCCTCTTCCAAATACGCTTGTAGTCCACGACAAACCGCTTCTGCAAGGGATTCACCAGCACCAATGCCCATAAATCCACTTATTCTACCTCTCACTATTTGTGAAACATACATCTCCAGTCCAGTAAGCCCTGCTTCCCTTCTTGCTTCTTCATGTGTTAGACCCGAGCATAAAGCCTTCTTCAAAAGAGTAGCCGGTCCTTTTGCCAATGGATTTACTGCTTGAACATAACATTGTGAAAGCGGAAGCTGTGTTAAGTCCTTTTCCTCCCAAATATGAAGAATCCCTGTTTCTTTAGCAGTTAATAAACTAAAATATTCTAACAGTCTGTTTGTGTTGGGCTGTTCCGTATTCTCTCTCAGAAGTCGGGTGTTTAAATCATCAACAAGTTCAGGTTTAAATGTAAGATTTTCAACTAATGGATGTGAATAGTAAGAAATCCATTCACCTTGCAAACTTTCAAGATTTAGCAAATAGAATTGATTGTTTTCTTTCTTATCCATTGCTCCTGTCACCTGCTTAAAAAACTCAAAAACAATAATATTCGCCAATAAAGCACCTGCGGTCGAAGAATAAGGCTGTTGCTTACGTTCTTGTTCCAATATTGCCTCATGCATTCGACGCCATGCAGATTCCCAGCATCCCTCTGTTTCTGAATCAACTACAGGCCCTGCCATTCCCACCTGCTTTAGATATAAAGCAGGAAGGAAGGCTTTCTTTTCTTCTTTACAAACCTGATTAATCTCCTTCACTTCGTCTATATCTCCATTTTGGGAAACATATAATATCCAATCAAATGATTGTACTACTTCTCTCCAATTCTTACTGTAAGGAATTTCCTCCACTTTCACGGTAGGATCATCCTTTTTGGCATGATTCACTATTTCATTAATCCGCTTATGGTCTGTTGGGACTGCTTCTGTCATCATCACATGAAAGGTTGGTAGCCCTGATTCCAACAATGCAGATGTCAGCGAAATGAATAGAGAACCAGATCCCATCACTAATACCTTTGCGTGGCGATACCTTTGAAAACGATACGCACCTGAATCAACAAAACTCTCAATGAATTCAATTTGTGAAGCGTATTTTTCTAGAACACTTGCTGGTAATTGGTGTGATTGATCTTGACTCGTATCTCTAACATAACCTTTCGTCAGTAAAGCCTCACCAATTTCATATACTCTGTTTCGATAGGGAGTGGTCAAACCCGCAGTGAGTTCTTCCAAAGTATGATTTCCATTAAACATAGGGATCAGCTTTTCAATCCATTGATAAATAGTGCCTCCATCCATCCAAAATGAACTGGCGTTATTCCTAAAATAGACGCCTCCCTTTGGGTCTGGTAGATAAAATGTATCATTCTTCACTTTGAGACGTGAGGTTGCTTTCAATTTCGTCATGTAGCCCCTCCTTCGATCTGAGCATTCATTAAATATTCCTTATAATTTATGTATTTGTATTTGTCCATTATGAATAACGAAAAAGAAGCCCCTAACATAGGGACTTCTAGAGTGTTTACACACGCTTCATTATTCATTTTGTGACGAGAGAACGAAGGTAACTTACACTGACACTTGCCTTTAAAAAAGGAATTGTTAAATAAAGAACCCGAAGCAACCAAAACAACCAAAACAGCCTGCACATCTAAAACCGCCACAACCACCACAGCGAAAACCACCACAACCTCCGCAACCACCACAGCCGCCACAGCGACGCATATCATTAAATTGAACTGGTACTGGTGCTTGATATTGAATAGGTGTTAATTCACCCACCTGATATTGATCCATTCCAAGTGATTGAAGTTCATTTTGAAAATTTTGCATTTTTTCTTCCCCTTTTTAGGTTTAGTCCGTAGAAAGAGAGTCTAAAACCGCTCTCTGTAACAAACTATGATGTTTTTAGGTAGTTGTTACTGATGTAAAAGCCCATTTGGCAAAGAACATTAGATTTGTTTTTTTCATACCTTATAGAAATACAAAAGGAGGTGGTTCCCATTTATTTAGATTTCTTATCAAAGTTTGGTGTTGGAGGAGCGCACCCGGGTGGTTTTGAACTAACAAAGGCGCTTCTTATGAATGAAGAATTAGACGCTATGTCGGAAATTTTAGATGTAGGCTGCGGAACTGGCCAAACAGCCGCCTTTTTGGCTGCTCAGTCAGGGGCAAACGTAACTGGGGTTGATATTAATCCTATTATGGTGGAAAAAGCAACCCATAGAATGAAGGAAGCTAAACTTCCAGTACGTATTTTCCAAGGTTCTATCGAGGCACTCCCACTTGAAGATGAGAAATTTGATTTAATTATGTGCGAATCAGTCCTTACTTTTGTCAATCAACCGAAAGCGCTTAAAGAGATTTTTCGTTTATTGAAAAAAGGGGGGCGGTTTATTTCTAATGAGTTTACTGCCAATGTCTCACCCCCTCCATGGATAGCAGATGAAATCAATCGATTCTATGGGATCAACTCTGTCCTCACCGAAGCAGAATGGCAGCGTTTATTTGAAGGGGCAGGATTTACGAACATTCGCGTAAGTGGTCAAAATCAGTCGATGCTCCAATACAATCCCAACCCTGATTTTCTTTATTCAAAGCACATTGAACCAGAGCTTTATACCGTAATGAACGAACATTTTAACCTATTATTGAAATATAATGAGCTATTGGGCTACCGGATATTTGCATGTGGAAAATAAACAATTATTATCTACCCACCCGTGATATACATGATCTCATTGTTAATAGGAGTTCCAACGGGTGGCTACTCCTTTTTTGAATATAGATTGTATATATATAGGTGCTAAAGCATATTACATATGTTAGGATTATTTAAATAAACTAAAGGAATGGGACCAATGAAAAAAGCAGTTCTTATAGCCTCCTAAAATCAGAATATATTTTAGGAGGCATTAAAAGATGAAATTCACTAAAATCGACATAAATAATTGGGAACGTAAAGAGGTTTTCAATCATTTCTTAAACCAACAAACTAGCTTTAGTATCACTAATAACATTGATATTACTGAGCTATACCAATTTACTAAAGAAAAAGGATATCAATTTTATCCTGCTTTTATTTTTTTAATCACACAAGTTGTCAATACCAATAAACATTTTAGAATGAATGTTACTGCTAAAGGTGAGTTAGGGTACTGGAACAGAGTGATTCCTATGTATACGATTTTTGACAAGGAGTCAGCGTTATTTTCCGCTATTTTCACCGATATCGATGAAGGCTTTGAAAGGTTCCACATGGATTATGTGACCGATACTGAGTTATATACTGGTACAGGAAAATTGTTTCCTAAAGCACCCGTACCTGAAAATGTCGTTAATATATCTATGATTCCATGGACTACTTTCACTGGATTTAACTTAAATATAAATACAAATCCAAATTACCTCCTGCCAATAGTTACTGCGGGTAAATTTTTCAATAAGAATGAAAATATTTATTTACCACTTTCACTACAGGTTCATCATGCTGTCTGTGACGGTTATCACACCGCTCTTTTTATGGACACATTTCAGCGCCTTGTTCGAAATCCTAAACAAATGCTTAAGTGAATGAGAAATAACCCACCGACTACATAAATTTAGTCGGTGTTTTTTTAGTAAAGGTCATACCTAAAATTATTCCACAAATAGAGCTAGATTTTCTAATGTTGAATGTAAACCGATATCATGATCTGCCTTGTTTATTCCTTTAGGGACATTTTCACATATAATGGTGACTTTTGTCCCTTTTGCAAGAGGTTCAAATAGCCATGTCTGTTTCATTTCACCAGTGAATTCCGGCGATTCTGAGTCAAATATTACTAGTTGTATTATCTTTTTATCAGGAACTAATTCTAAAAATTTCCCTTGATACACATCACTGTTCTCAGTTGTTTTTCCATATGAGGGTTGGTTTCCTTCATAGAAGAGTGTCATTTTGTAAGTTCCCTCTTCCCGCGGATCAAAATCTTCAACATAACCTGACATTCCTTTAGGTGGGAGCCATGATACTAAAGCTTTCGGATGGAGAAATGCTTCATAAATCGTGTGTGATTCTGCCATGATCACTCTTGAAGCTGTATCTGTTCTATTTTCCATAACAAAACCTCCTTCGGTCTATCATTTCTATGCAATAAATGTTGATATCACAAATAACCTTAAAGTTCTACTATTTCTTCTACGGAAGCATAGATTACTCCTTCCTCAGCTAAGCTGACCTATTTGATAATAATGACGATGTTGATAGATGGATTTCTTCGATTGCTTTCACCTTGGTTGGACCGATTCACGCGGGGTGTACAAGTGCACAGGCAAAATCATTTGTTGTCACTGTCGGAATAATACCTAGTTGCGGGTGGAATTCGTTCCGCTACCTTTAGAGTACTCTCTAAAAATCTTCGAAAAGTATGTTGGGGCACTTAATCCTTGTCTTTTTGTTCAAACCACCTTAATCCCATTGCAAATAAAAAAACGCCGTTTAAAAATAGCGGCGTTTTTTCGTTTTATTGATAAATATGAACAAATGGTTCAGCTTCGTTTGCGTTTCGGACGATTAATGATTCTGGTCCGTTAACTGATGTGACGCTTACTTGGACAGAGATATATTCTGGAAACATACTAACAACTTTGCTTGTTACATATTGGGTGAATCCGATACTTTCTGACTTACCGTAAAATTGTATAGGTATATCTATATTTAGCTGTTGCAATTGATCACCAATATAGAAACCTTTTCCAATGACACCGTTAAAATTAGGGAAATATTTTTCAACATCTTGCTTGAAATTCAAGAAATTCGTATAGTCTTCACGATACTTCTCTTCGGCTGTATTAGATGGGAATAAAATATAGTCTTCCTTTACATCTTCCCAACCACTTAGCTGGTTACTCCCCTCAGCGGCATGCGCATAGGCGAAGAAGTTTCCTGGGACGACAGACGTTCTTTCCGATTGTTCAAATAGGGCAATGGTAATCGGTACGTTCTCAAGCCCTTCTTGTTGTCTTAATCTCTTTATAATTTCCTCAGCCATCTTTTTGCCTTCTGCTTCTACTTTACTATGAGAAATATCTTCTTCATACGTGGCACCGTAGGCTTCTTTTTGATAATAATGGACGGAATTAAGTGCCAAACCAATGACGACACCGCCAAGCTTCACCTTATTATCGCCATCTTTTACAAGATAGTTATGTTCTAAAATATGGGCTAAATAAAGAGGTGCACGGGCGTTTCTTTCTTCTTTAGTCCCTTTCCCATCATCAACAGGGTTTAGACCGAGATTCTCTTCCTCCGTCATATCTTTTTCTTCTAATTGTTCTTTCGTATATTGGCGACTTAACCATGATGAAATCGTGGTTTTATCAAGGTATTGTCCTTCTTGGAAGAAGAACTTTTCCGTATCAAAATGGTTCTGAGCCACTCTCATTAAACCTGTTTCGAATTCATTAATATCATATTTTGTATTCACATTATTAACGACTAAACCGCGTGACTCACTTGGCTTAAAAGGTAGGATTGTCCGATAGTACGAATCGGATATTTTAAAGTTTGGTATGATCGCCTGTTCTTCTTCGCTGCTCTCATTTTCATTTTGCACAACCTCTTCTTGCTGGTTAAAACTAGGTGCACAACCGGCGAGTAAAAGAACGAATGACAGCGACACTGCCATGAGTTTTTTCACGATTTTCACCTCTTACGAATTTAATTCCTCAATCAATTTTTCCTCGTCCCAAATAGTAATGCCTAATTCCTGAGCTTTGGTTAATTTCGAGCCTGCGTCTTCTCCGGCAATGACTAAATCTGTTTTCTTACTTACACTGCCAGAGACCTTGCCTCCTAGAGCTTCAATTTTTTCCTTGGCTTCATTTCTAGCAAGCTGTTCTAATTTACCCGTTAACACAATGGTTTTACCAGCAAAAACAGAATCAGATTCCGCTATATTTACAGGTTTTGGTCCCTTATAAGTCAGATTCACTCCAACATCTTGTAACTCTTGAATGAGAGATGTTACTTCTTCTTGTTCAAAATATGTGACGAGTGCATCAGCCATCTTATCGCCTATTTCATTAATGCTAATAAAATCCTCCATGGTTGCCTGCTGGATTTTGCCCATCTCTCCAAATGTTTGCGCAAGTGTTTTTGCCGCTTTCGCCCCCACATGACGGATCCCTAGTCCGAATAATAATTTTTCTAAAGAATTATCCTTAGAGACTTCAATGGCCTTTAGCAAGTTGTTAACAGATTTTTCGCCCATTCTCTCTAATTGAATAAGCTGTTCATACGTAAGATGATAAATATCTGCCACATCTTCAATTAACTTTTCTGCAAATAATTGGCTAATTACTTTTTCCCCTAGCCCGTCAATATTCATCGCATTTCGTGAGACAAAATGTATAAGCCCCTCTCTTATTTGCGCAGGACATTTCGGATTAATACAACGAAGTGCGACTTCTTCCTCTAAACGCACAAGTTCACTTTCACATGCCGGGCAATGAGTTGGCATATGAAAATCAACTTCTTCTCCCGTTCTTCTTTCAGGTAATACATTGACAACTTCAGGGATGATGTCGCCTGCTTTCTTAATCACAACGTAATCACCTAGCTTAATATCCTTCTCACGAATAAGGTCTTCATTATGAAGGGATGCACGTTGCACGGTAGTACCTGCAACTCTAACAGGTTCAAGTAATGCTGTTGGCGTCACAACACCGGTGCGACCGATACTTAATTCAATATCTCTTAACTGCGTGACTACCTCTTCAGCAGGAAACTTATAAGCAATCGCCCATCTCGGACTCTTTGCTGTTGTCCCGAGTTCATCCTGTTGGTCATATGAATCGACTTTAATAACGATTCCATCAATATCATACGATAAGTCTGGTCGGTTTTCTGTCCATTTCTCGATATATTGAATGACCTCATCTATATTTTTACACTTCTGGCGCTCTTTGTTCGTTTTAAACCCCTGAGAGTCAAGAAAGTCCAGACCTTCACTATGAGAACGAATACCCGTTTTCCCCTCGTCAGCCATAGCATAAACGAATATATCTAAATTTCTTGATGCAGCGATTTTTGGATCTAATTGCCTAAGTGAACCCGCAGCAGCATTTCGAGGGTTCGCAAAGGGTTCCTCACCTCGTTCTTCTTTTCCTTTATTTAAACTTAAGAACGATTTTCTAGGCATGAACGCCTCTCCGCGTACTTCAAAGGTTACCGTTTCCTTTACCCGCAGAGGAATGGAACGAATGGTGCGAAGGTTAACGGTAATGTTTTCACCAATGGAGCCATCTCCACGCGTTGCTCCGATTGCAAACAATCCATCTTCATAGCGAAGAGAGACAGCCAGTCCATCAATTTTTAACTCGCAGACATATGAGATATTCTCACCCACTGCCTGGCGAACACGACGGTCAAAATCCCTTAAGTCTTGCTCATTAAATGCATTGGCTAAACTGAGCATCGGCGTGCGATGTTCAACTTTTTCAAACATATCTAATACTTGCCCACCGACCCGATGCGTTGGGGAATCTTCTGTTTTCAACTCTGGATGTTGCTCTTCAAGTGCAATTAGCTCATGAAGAAGCTGGTCATATTCTGCATCAGGCACAGATGGTTGATCAAGTACATGATATTCATAATTATATTGATTAAGGAGATTTTGCAAATCCTTGACCCTTTGTTCTACCTTCTTTTCCTCCAAGACGTTCAACCCTTTCCTTTAACCTTTCGAAATCGGGGCAAATTTAGCAAGTAATCTTTTAATACCTACTGGCTTTGGAAAAGCAATATCAAGCTCCATTCCATCACCTTCACCTTTGACACTTACAACTGTTCCAGTACCCCATTTACCATGCACAGCTTTATCTCCAACTATCCAATTCATACCGCTACCACCTGTATTTTGTACAGCTGGGCGAACAACCGCTTTACGAGCAGGTTGCATACGATTTCCTGAAGAACTATTAAACGTGGACTGACCTCGATTAAGGGGTTTTGCTTTTGGCTCTAATCCTTCTAATAAATCAGCCGGAATTTCCTGAATAAATCTGGACGGTGGGTTCATGTTTGTACGGCCAAATAGTGTACGCATTTGCGCATTTGTTATAAATAACTGCTCTTCTGCTCTCGTAATCCCTACATAAGCAAGGCGACGTTCCTCTTCCATTTCTGCTTCTTCCATTAATGAACGGCTATGAGGGAATACACCTTCCTCCATACCCATTAAAAAGACAACTGGAAATTCTAATCCCTTTGCAGAGTGAAGCGTCATTAATACAACTGCATCCGCTTTCTCACCGTCATCATCCAATTTATCAATATCGGCAACAAGCGCCAAATCTGTTAAGAAGGCAACAAGTGTTTTATCTTCGGACGCATCTTCAAAATTCTTCGTTACAGATAGAAACTCATCTAAGTTTTCCAAACGACTTTGAGACTCGATCGATTTCTCCGCTTTTAACATGTCACGATAGCCTGACTTGTCCAACAGTTCCTCTACCAATTCTGTCACAGATAAGTATTCTTGCATTTGTGTATAATTCTTTACTAAATCACGAAACTCTATAGCAGATTTTGTGATTTTTGGGCTTAAGCCAATTAATTCGATGGATTCGAGTGCTTCAAACATTGTCATATCATGCATGGTTGCAAAATTAGCAATCTTATCAACTGATCCAGAACCAATCCCTCTTTTAGGCACATTAATCACTCGCTGTAGACTAATATCATCATCAGGGTTGGCAATTAATCGTAAATAAGCCAATACATCTTTAATTTCTTTACGATCATAGAACTTAATTCCGCCAACAATCGCATATTCAATATTCGACTTTAATAGCATTTCCTCCATAACCCTGGATTGGGCATTTGTGCGATATAGAATAGCAAAATCGGCAAGCTTACGATTCTGACTTTGCGCTAATTCTTTTATTTTACTTACGACAAATTGTCCTTCGCCTTGCTCACTATCTGCACGGTAATACTGAATTTTATTTCCTTCAGGATTTTCCGTCCATAAGTTTTTCGCTTTACGATTCATGTTTTTATCAATGACACCGTTAGCTGCGTTTAAAATTCTTTGTGTGGATCGATAGTTTTGTTCTAGCAAAATGACTTGTGCTTGCGCATAATCTTTTTCAAAGGATAAGATATTGGCAATATCTGCCCCGCGCCATCTATAAATAGATTGATCCGAGTCTCCAACCACACATATATTTTGGAAACGATTCGCTAATAATTTTACTAGCATGTATTGCGCTCTATTCGTATCTTGATATTCATCCACATGAATATACTGGAATTTACGTTGATAGTATTCTAATACCTCAGGGACGCGATTAAATAATTGAATCGTCTTCATAATAAGATCATCAAAGTCTAATGCATGATTCTTTCGCAGACGTTTTTGATAATCTGTATACACATCACTTGTCACTTGGGAGAAATAATCACCGGCAGTCTTGGCGAATTCCTCTGGTTCAATTAGTTCATTTTTTGCAGAACTAATCGTCCCTAAAATTGCTCTAGGATCGAACTTTTTCGGATCTAAATTCCGCTCTTTTAAGATATTCTTAATAACAGATTGCTGATCAGTAGAATCTAATATTGTGAAGTTACGATTGAACCCAATCCGATCAATATCACGACGTAATATTCTCACACACATAGAGTGAAAAGTAGAAATCCAGATTTCTTCAGCCACACCGCCCATCATCGCACGAATACGATCTCTCATTTCTCTTGCGGCCTTATTCGTAAACGTGATTGCTAAAATATTATATGGATTCACGCCCTTCTCTACCATTAAATAAGCAATGCGATGGGTAAGTACACGCGTCTTACCACTTCCTGCTCCAGCCATAATAAGCAAAGGTCCATCTGTTGCCTTTACAGCCTGTTGCTGCTCCTTATTCAAACCATTTAATAATTTATTAGATAAATATTGCATTCCTTTTCTTCACCACCATACAAACATTTGTTCTATTTTTAGTCTATCTTGATTAATTTGGTTAATCAAGATTTATTGTTTCACAGCTTCTACTGTTTTTAATGCGATTTTAATATCATCATAAATGACATTTCCAACGACAACTACATCTGCATAAGCGCCCATTTCTCTTGCTTGTTCCACAGAGGTAATCCCGCCACCATAAAATAATATTGTTTCTTCTAATGTTCGACTTACTTCTTTCACTATTTCTACATTGCCGTAAGTACCGCTATATTCCAGATAAAAAATCGGTAAATGAAACATTTTTTCCGCCATCATTGCATAGGCTTTGACGTCTTCAATCGTTAAATTCGTATCCGCACTCGTTAATTGAGCGACTTTACAATCTTCATTTAGCACGCAATATCCTTGCATAAGAATCTCGTCCCAATTCATGATCTCGCCAAATTCCTTAACTGCTTGATGGTGCATTCCATTAATCCATTTGGAATCTTTACTATTTAAAACCGTCGGGATAAAAAACAAATCATACCCAGGTGTAATCGACTCAATTGTGGAAACCTCTAACACACATGGAACTGTATATCTACGAACACGCCCCATAAGATCAAGCACCCGCTCAAGCGTAATGCCATCTGTCCCCCCAATAATAATCGCGTCCGTGCCAGACTCGCACACTTTCTCTAAATCTTCATCAGATATATATTTATTAGGGTCGAGCTTAAACGCATGGTGCCACGCGCGAACATCATACATACATAGTTCCTCCATTCTATCTTTCCATTCAATCATTATATCATTTGAGGAGCATTTCAAAAAGGAAACCGCTAATGAAGTAAGAATGGATTTATTTGGCTAAATTAACATCATTGCAGACATTGCCATTCACCATGTAAATGATTCATTCGGTTTCGGATGCAAACTCTGTTTTGGCTAATCAGATTTTCTCTTGGATTCAGGTTTCTGACGCGGTTCTCATTTATTCCAATCAGATTTCCAGTTGGGACCGGGTTTCTGAGCCGTTTCTCTTCTATTCCAACCAGATTTCTCCTTGGGTTCAGGTTTCTGACTCGCTTCTCACCTAATCTAATCAAATTTCACCATGGTTCCAAGTTTCTGACGCGGTTCTTCTCTAATCCAATCAAATTTCCTCTTGGTGTCCAGTTTCTGACTCGCTTCTCACCTATTCCAACCAAATTTCCTCTTGGTATCCGGTTTCTGACTCGCTTCTCCTCTAATCCAATCAAATTTCCTCATAAAGTCCAGTTTCTGACTCGCTTCTCCTCTAATCCAATCAAATTTCCTCATAAAGTCCAGTTTCTGAGACGCTTCTCCCTTAATCCAATCAAATTTCCTCATGAAGTCCAGTTTCTGACTCACTTTCTCTCTTATTTCAATCGCGCTTTTTCTACTAGTACCTAAATCTCCGTTCCAAAACAAAAAAAACCGTGGGTGCTGATTCCCTCGGTTCGGTCGTTTCCATTGCTGTGGTTTCTATTATTTTTCTGTTGTTTCTTCTTCTTTAATTCTTTCTAATGCCATTTCGTAGGCATCGTTTCCGTAGTTTAGGCAACGTTTCACACGCGAGATTGTTGCAGTACTTGCACCTGTTTCTGTTTCAATCTTATGATAAGTTTTTCCTTCTCTAAGCATACGAGCTACTTCTAGTCTTTGCGCTAATGATTGGATCTCGTTCACAGTACATAAGTCATCAAAAAATCGATAACATTCGTCTAAATCATTTAGTGATAATACCGCCTGAAATAATTGATCTAATTCTTGTCCTCTTAGTTTATTAATTTGCATAATATTTACCCCTTTTTCATTTTTTAGTTAATTGTTACCGACTGATTGATTCCTGGCTCTTGTGGAATGACATTCACCCATGTTTTCCCCGGAGCAAGTGGTTGTTCTTTTCCATCGATTACTGGATAAATTCTTCCTTCTTTATTCACCCAGTTCACTTCAGACATCATACCTCTTTGAATAAGATAACCTTTACCCCCTGAAGTCAAATCAATGTCATGTCGACCTTCTCCATCTATCACTGTATGCTTCGCTTCTATGATTAAAATATTGCTTAATAACACAGGGTCACCTGTGTCATAGTCTGTTGTCCATTCACCATCTGAAGATCTTTTGTATGCTTTCGTTGTTTCATCATAATCATATGTGACATCAAAACGTTCATCTTTTCCATAACTCACTGCAATCTCTCCCGCCACAGAGCCACTCAGTTTATCCGCTTCTTCGTCAGTTAAATGAGCAAAAGCAGCTGGTGCCCCGTCCAGCTCATAATTCTTTTCCTTAGCCCCTTGTTCAATATGCGCAAAAGAAATATATGAATTATGAGGTGCCTGGCGATCGCTCACACGTTCAAAAAGTGTGCCGTCATAGTATAAGCCATTCAAATGATCCACATATTCATCAGCAAGCATCTTCTTTGCCTCTGGACTATTTCCATGAGCAATATAAAGACTATTAAACCCTTTCGCCAGTTCAATATAATATTCTCTGGCACTGCGTACTGGCCCAACTCTATCCGGTTGCTCACTTTGAAAAATAGCAAGGAATCGCGTGACTTCACCTTCAGCCAGTAATTCATAAACAATATCCGCTTGAGTCAATCCTGATTGTGGTCTTGCTTTCGGATGATTGTTAATCATAACTGCTATAGCACGCTGATTCCCATTTCCCTCTTGAGCTATGCCTGTGAGTGGATAAACTGTCTTTTCTTCAGGCGAATCCATACTTTCTTCACCTTGATTATCCACACCATTTAACTCTTCGTTTGCTGGATCCTCAACTGTTTCATTCTTGCTGCATCCTGTCACCAAAAGTATTGCTACGAGAGACGTAGTCACCCATTTGTTCAGCATGATGCACCCCTTATCACTATATGATTACCCTCTTTTACATTTTAACGCATCATAGTTGGAAAGAGTACAGTTTTATTCATGACATCATACATTCCTCGCTGTGTAACCCTGATATAAGGGAGATGAGTGGAGGAAAAAAATAATAATGTATAAATTGGATCGGCAAAACGATAACCTCTTTCCCGCAAATAGGCTAATAAGGTTCTTTCTTCTTCAATCAAATCTTCCACTCTTTTATTCGACATGATTCCCTTTAATTTAAGTGGGATTTCTGTAACAATGTTCCCTTGCTCAGAAATAACAATTCCACCACCTATTTCTTTCATATGATTAAAAGCATTCATCATGTCTTTCTTGCTTTTACCGATTAAGATAATATCACCGGTATTAGAATAAGAACTTGCTAAACCATCTAGCTCCTTAGCAAACCCTTTAATCACCGTATTTACACGCCACTTGCCTTTGCGGTCAATTAACATGAAGAAACACTCGTCATGCTCCCTACTTAGCTCATCGCCGGAAATATCAATGGCTAATGAGTAAGGCTTTGTGATAACAGCGCTCTCCATTTTAATACCGAACGGCATCGAAAATTGCATATCATGAGATGTAAGCTCCCAGTTCATTTCTAGCGGTTCAAATCCATACTCTTCCCATGGCATATTATCTTCAAATGGTGTATTTTCACCATCTTTCCTTATCCACTTACCTTTTGCTAACACACTAACAGGCGTTGGGTTACTTTCATTCTCTAGGAAATTGATATTAGCCACTCTACCTGTAGCGATATTTCCATGCAGATGTTGGATGTTATAATACTTAGCTACGTTAATTGTACCCATATTATACGCATCTATTGTCGGTACCCCTTTTTCAAGGGCAATTCGGATCATCTGATCAATAATCCCTTGATCGGAAAAGGATGAAGAAGAGCCATCTGTCGTAAAAATGAATGATTCATAATGATCAATGCCCAATTCATGCATTTCATCCAATAACTGCGGTAAATCAGGTCGAATTGATGAATAGCGCAACGATACAGTATATCCTTGCATCAAACGATTCATAATCTCTTGTCCGTTAATCGCTTCATGGTCGCAATCAGCCCCGAGCAGCATTAACTTTGCTAAAGTCTTTTCTGACGCCCCAGGAAAATGACCTTCGATTTGCTTTCTCATTCTTTTCGCTTCTTGCATCCAATGGAGCATTAAATCATCACCGTCGAGTAACTTTGGCCAGCCAGTTAACTCTCCACCTTGTAATACTGCATCATGCTCTAACCAAGATTTAATATTACCATGCGAAAATGTTGTCTCTTCATTTTGAATTTCTGTTTGCGCATCAAATCGGCACCACCAATACATCGTTGAAGGAATATTTCTCATTTCCTTCAAAAATGAAAACGCTTTCTTTTTCTCTAATTGTAATGCTAGCACCATATTATCATTAATCAAAGTGGTCGTGCCAAATTGCGCTGCATAACGAGCAAAGGAAAGGGGATTATATAACTGAAATGGATGTGCATGTGGTTCAATATATCCTGGAACAAGCGTCATTCCATTACAATCAACAATTTCACAGCCTTCTAACTTGTCAGGAAGCTTTTCACCGACATAAACAATACGATCACCGAGAATCCAGATATTCGCATGTACCCATTTTTTAATTGCTTGATTTAAGTAACGAGCATTTTTCAGTAACATCGTTGGTGCAATACGCCCATCTAGAACAGATACATGTTCACGTAGATGTTTGTTTTTCCAACGGTATCGCTGTTCTAGCACTCTGTTTCCTCCTTTTATGGTAACTACAATTATCTATTTTTATTTTTCGTTTACGATAATGAAGCAGCATTCATGTTGCCTATTATCATAACATATATAACTTTTTAACGCAGTAAAGAATAACAAATATTTGTTAATTTTTTGTGAAGGAGGTCCTTTTATGAATGTTAAGCCCAATATTGGTATCATTCAGGCATTAATCCGTATTACTTGTGGATTAACCATTATTGCTTGGAGTGCCACAAAGCTCGTTAAAAAACCTTGGAGTGATCGCTTTCTCATTCTTATTTCACTTGGTGCAATGAAGGTTGCAGAAGGTATTGTCCGCTATTGTCCTATCATTGCCTTATTTGAAAAAGGGAAAGAGAATATAAAAGATTCTGACCACCAGTTTAAACCACCTATGGATTTTTTAAAAGAACAAAAGTTATTAAAGGATACTGATTTTGAATGAAAAATATGCCCCCTTATTTTTTTGGGGGGCATTTTCATTTTCCCTATCTATTTTTCTATAGTCGAATGTGCTATCGCCTTATAGCCAATATCCCTGCGGTAAAAGACTTCTTCTGTTGTTAGATACGTTAGCGCATCATACACTTGCTTTTGTGCAGATACTAAGTCATTTGCTTTGCTACCAACAAGTAAGACTCGACCGCCATTTGTTGTGAATGCACCTTGGGCATTTTTCGCCGTTCCTGCATGGAAGACAAATGCTTCTTCTGCTACTTTTTCGATTCCTTTTAGTTCGGCACCACTCTCATATGCTTCCGGATAACCATTGGCTGCGACCACAACCCCAAGCATTGCCTCCTCATCCCATTCAATCACTGGTTTACCTCCAGCAATTACTTCTAACATGACATGGGATAAGTCTGACTTCATTCTAGGTAAAATGACTTGTGTTTCCGGATCACCAAAGCGGGCATTGAATTCAATCACCTTTGGCCCTTGTTCTGTCGCGATAAGTCCCGCATAGAGAACGCCACAAAAACTGCGATTCTCTTTAACTAATGCTTCTGCAGCTGGAATTAAAATCGTTTCAATCGCTGTTTCAACCGTCTCCTTGCTGATATGTGGAACAGGTGAATAAGCACCCATTCCTCCTGTGTTTGGTCCTTTATCTCCATCGAAAGCGCGTTTATGGTCTTGAGCAATTTCTAAGGGGATAACTGTCTCTCCATTAACAAAAGCCATTAATGAAAATTCTTCACCAGCTAAAAATTCTTCAATAACGACTGTAGCAGAAGCTTCTCCAAATTTTTCTCCAACTAACATATCCGCTAACGCTGCTAATGCTTCATCTTCTGTCATCGCAACAACGACGCCTTTTCCAGCAGCTAATCCATCCGCTTTAATAACAATTGGCGCTCCTTGTTCTTTCACATAAGCACTTGCAGCCTCATACTGATCAAACACTTCATAGCTTCCTGTTGGAATGGCATATTTCTTCATGAGCTCTTTTGCAAAGGATTTACTTCCTTCAATTTCAGCCGCTCGACTTTTCGGTCCAAAAACAGTAAGTCCAGCTCCCTCCATCTTATCAGCCAAACCTTCAAGTAAAGGAACTTCAGGTCCAATAACTGTTAATTCAACATGATTATCGAGCGCAAAAGCAATCAGTTCTTCTTGTTCGTTCTCGGAAATATCAATAATCGTTGCTACATCTTCCATTCCTGGATTTCCTGGTGCAACAAACACTGTTTCCACTTGGCTGCTTTCACTTAACTTTCTACTGATGGCATGCTCACGTCCGCCTCTACCGATTACTAATACGTTCATTTCATGTTCTCCCCCAGTTTAATGTTTGAAATGTCTCACACCAGTGAATACCATTGCCAGGCCATACTCATTTGCTTTTTCAATCGATTCCTGATCTTTAATCGAACCACCGGGTTGAATAATAGCCGTAATACCAGCTTTAGCTGCTGCTTCAACTGTATCATTCATTGGGAAAAAGGCATCGGATGCCATTGTTGCTCCTTCAACTGCTTTTCCTGCTTGCTCGATCGCAATTTTCGCAGAGCCGACACGATTCATTTGGCCTGCACCAATACCTAATGTTTGGTCGCTATTATTGACAACAATCGCATTCGACTTCACATGCTTCACTACTTTCCAGCCAAGTTTGAGTGATTGCCACTCTTCCTCCGTTGGTTCTCTTGTTGTCGCCACAGTAATATTCGCTTCTTCAAGACCATAAGTATCGTAATCTTGCGCTAATAAACCGCCTTCAATAGAAGTTAGACGTTTTTCCGTCTTTTTGTTTCCTTCAAAAGGAATAGTTAATAGTCTTAAATTCTTCTTCCCTTGTAAAATCTCAAGTGCTTCCGCTGAAAAAGAAGGCGCTATAATGATTTCTAGAAAGATTTCATGAAGTTTCGTTGCTGTTTGTGCATTTACTTCACGGTTAAGGGCAATAATCCCCCCAAAAATAGACACAGGATCAGCTGCAAAAGCTTTAGAGAAAGCATCATAAATATCTGTGCCAATACCGACACCACATGGGTTCATATGTTTTACTGCAACAGCAGCTGGTCCGTCAAACTCTTTAACAATTTGTAACGCTGCATCAGCATCATTAATATTATTGTAAGACAGCTCTTTGCCATGTAGCTGTGTAGCGTTAGCAATCGAAAAGACCGACCCTAATGGTTTGCGATAAAAGGAAGCTTTTTGATGAGGGTTTTCTCCATAACGTAATGCTTGTTTTAATTCATACGTAACTGTCAACTTTTCTGGCTGCTCTTCTTCTGCTAATTCTGTCATATATTCAGCTATCATTGCATCATAAGCAGCTGTATGACGGAATACTTTTGCTGCTAGCTTGCGTTTGGTTGCAGCATCTACAATGTCATTTTCTTTTAATTGTGTAATGACTGTTTCGTAATCAATGGGATCTACAACAACTGTCACATGTGCGTGGTTTTTAGCAGAGGCACGTAACATCGCAGGACCACCGATATCAATATTTTCAATTGCATCCTCCACTGTCACATCTGGCTTAGCAATGGTCTGTTGGAAAGGATAGAGATTCACACATACCACTTGAATCGGATTAATCTGATGTTTTTCTAACTGTGCTTGATGAGATGAATCATCGAACTTAGCTAGTAATCCACCATGGATAAGCGGATTTAATGTTTTTACTCTTCCTTCTAAAATTTCAGGAAATCCTGTAACATCACTTACACCGATTACCGGAACCCCAGCTTCAGCTATTGCTTTTTTTGTTCCACCTGTTGAAACAATTTCAAACCCTAATTCGTGAAGTTCTTTCGCAAATGCTGCTACACCATTTTTATCTGATACACTAATAAGCGCACGTTTTTTCATCGTCCATTTTCCTCCCTGTAAGATGTTCCTCTTAGGCGTTTTCGTTTAAAAGCTTTTGTAATACTTCTGGATAAAATTGATGCTCTACTTTATGAATTCGATTCTGCAATGCTTCTTTCGTATCACCTGGTAGGATGGCTACCTTTCTTTGATCAATAATAGGACCCGTATCCATCCCTTCGTCTACATAATGAATGGTTACACCTGTTTGTTTCACCTCTGCAGAAAGCGCTTGTCCAATAGCATCTTTACCAGGGAATGCTGGTAAATAAGAAGGATGGATATTTACAATTCTTCCGCCATATTCACGTAAAAGAACATCCCCAATAAGACGCATATAACCTGCAAGAACAATAAAATCTATGTTTGCATTCTCTAATTCTACTAATATTTGTTCTTCATATGCTGTTTTACTCGTAAAATCTTTCGCACGAAAAGCAAAGGTTGGAACCCCTTCATTTACAGCACGTTGAATACAGTAAGACTCTGGCTTATCACTTACCAGTAGTTTAATGTCTACCTGCAATTCATCGTTTTTAAAGGCATCAACAATCGCTTGAAAATTTGTTCCACTGCCAGATGCAAAAATGGCGATATTTTTCATGATAACCTCCGTCTAATTAAAGGATTGAAATCCCCTCTTGCTGTGTAACTTTACCAATCACACTTGCTTTTTCACCAATCTTATTAAAGTGATTGACTACTTTTTCAGCATCCTTAACAGAAACAATTGCCACCATTCCGATGCCCATATTAAATATATTGTACATATCCTTACGCTCAAGCTTACCTACTTCTTCCATCAGCTTGAAAATCGGCTGAATCTCCCAACTACCCTCGATTAATTCAGCTCCTAAGCCTTGAGGTAACACTCTAGGGATATTCTCGATAAATCCGCCACCCGTAATATGAGCGAAGCCTTTTACATCAAATTGCTTTAATGCCGATAACACTGATTTCACATAGATTCGCGTTGGTTTTAGGAGTTCTTCACCTAACGTGCTCCCTAGTTCCTCTCTAAACTCTTGCAATGAGAGTTTCGCATCCTCTAAAAATATCTTCCGTACGAGAGAATAACCATTGCTATGGATTCCGTTCGATGCAAGGCCGATTAAAACATCACCCTCTTGAATATTTGAACCATCGATTAAATCACTCTTTTCACATGCACCGACAGAAAATCCCGCTAAATCATACTCTTCTTCACTGTACATTCCAGGCATTTCCGCTGTTTCTCCACCAACAAGCGCACAACCTGCTTGTTCACAACCGTCAGCTATCCCTTTGACAATGGCTTCTATCTTTTCTGGCTCAGCCTTCCCACAAGCAATATAATCTAAGAAGTAAAGAGGTTCTGCACCTTGAACAACGATATCATTGACACACATAGCAACTGCATCAATCCCAATTGTGTCATGCTGATTCATCATAAAAGCTAGCATCAGCTTTGTTCCGACACCATCTGTCCCTGATACAAGCACAGGTTCTTTTAAGCCAAGTGATGACAAATCAAACATGCCTCCAAAACCGCCAAGACCACCAATTACACCTGGTCTCATCGTTTTCTCCACATGCTTCTTCATACGGTTCACTGCTTCGTAACCCGCTTCAATATCTACGCCAGCTTGTTTATAAGCATTCGCCATTCCTATCCACCTCACCAATTTATTAACAGGTATTCTTTCAATCTAGCATCATACGCCAAGTATTCGCACCAAAACGTATTGTTAATTTCTAAGAATAAAAGTAGCAAACCATGTTGCTACTTTATTATTTATACTTTTTCGTACGGATGTAGCGTGCTTGGATAGATCTCCGTTGGATACTTCCCTGTGAAGCAAGCTAAGCAAAGACCTCTTGTCTCGCCTTCTTCTTCTCTTCCAATGGCATCGATCATCCCTTTTGGACTTAAAAAAGTAAGTGTATCAGCACCAATAATTTCGCGAATATCTTCTACAGAACGATCAGAAGCAATTAATTCTTCTTTTGTTGAAGTATCAATGCCATAGAAGCATGGGTTTTTGATCGGTGGCGAGCTGATGATTACATGTACTTCAGTCGCGCCTGCTTCTTTTAACATCGTCACAATACGGCGGCTCGTTGTTCCACGTACAATGGAGTCATCCACCATGACAACTCGTTTCCCTTCAACAACACCTCTTACAGGTGATAGCTTCATCTTCACTCCTTGTTCCCGCAATGACTGTGATGGTTGGATAAATGTCCGACCAACATACTTATTCTTAATGAGACCCATCTCATAAGGAATCCCTGTTGCTTCAGCATAACCAATGGCTACGGAAATACTTGAATCAGGTACACCAGTTACGACATCTGCCTCAATCGGAACTTCTACTGCAAGCTGCTTCCCTAAATTTTTTCGCGCTGTATGGACATTGATGCCATTAATATTGCTATCTGGTCGGGAGAAATACACATATTCCATCGCACACATAGATATATTTGAAGCCATTGCGAACATTTCAGAACGGAACCCATTATCATCAATGACTAATAACTCTCCAGGTAATACATCACGAACAAACTCAGCTCCGACAATATCGAAAGCACATGTTTCGGAAGCAATTACATAAGCATCCCCAATTTTGCCTAGAGATAGAGGACGGAGACCATTCGGATCAACCGCAACCATCATTTCATTTTCAGTCATAATTAAGAAAGCATAAGCGCCTTTTACCATGGACAAGGCATTCTTCACACGCTCTTTATGAGAAGATACACCGCCTCGTTTAATTAAATGAGCTAATACCTCGGTATCTGAACTCGTTTGAAAAATACTTCCCTGTGCTTCTAGTTGATATTTAAGGGCTGTAGCATTCGTTAAATTTCCATTGTGACATAGAGCTAGACCACCATTTTGTGATTGGAATAAAAGTGGTTGCACATTCTCATAGCCCCCGCCACCTGCAGTAGCGTACCTGACATGACCAATTGCTGAAGTTCCTTTTAGTTCTTGAATAGCATCTTGAGAGAAAACCTCAGTGACGAGGCCCTCTCCTTTTACACCCTTCAACTTATCTCCATCTGTTACAACAATACCTGTACCTTCTTGACCACGATGCTGAAGGCTATGCAATCCGTAATAAGTAATCTGTGCTGCTTCCGGATGACCCCAAATACCAAAGACACCACATTCCTCATTTAAACCTTTTATTTCTGCAAGCATGCTGGTATAGCTCCCTTCCACGCCTTATTTAGCACTTCTGTTTGCTCTTTGATTACAAGTTCGTCGTTTACAGTAATTTCAAGTGCTTGCTCATTTGTTACTTCACCAATGAGTGTAGCATTTGTTAATTGTTCAAATGCTTCTTTGTTCTCCTTCTTCACACTTAGAAGGAATCTAGATTGAGATTCACTGAACAATTGTGTTGTCGCTTCACCAGTTAACTTAAGTTTTGCACCTAATTGATTCGCAAATAAACTCTCAGCTACTGCCACTGCTAACCCACCTTCTGCAAGATCATGTGCAGATGATAGTAACCCTTGGTGAATAGCTATTAAGACTTTTTCTTGATTGGCTGCTTCTACTGTTAAATCGATTGCTGGTGCTTGCCCGAAGATTTTTTTGTAGCTTAGCTTCTGTAGTTCACTGCCACCAAATTCCGCTCTCGTATCACCTAATAAATAAATCAGGTCGCCTGCTTGTTTGAAGTCTTGTGTTGTCACATGCTCAATATCCTCCACTAGACCAACCATCCCGATAACTGGCGTAGGATAAATCGCTGTGCCGTTTGTTTCGTTATATAATGAAACATTACCACCAATGACCGGCGTATTTAATGTACGACAAGCTTCACTGATGCCATCAGCAGATTTTTGAATTTGCCAGAAGATTTCTGGCTTTTCCGGATTACCGAAGTTTAAGTTGTCCGTAATTGCTAACGGCGCGCCACCAGAACAAACGATATTACGTGCTGCTTCAGCTACAGCTATTTTTCCGCCTACTTCAGGATCTAAATACATATAGCGTGAATTACAATCCGTAGTCATCGCTAGTCCTTTTTTCGTTCCACGGATACGGATAACTGCGGCATCAGACCCTGGAGCTACGACTGTATTGGTTCTTACCATATAATCATATTGGTCATATACCCACTCTTTACTAGCGATCGTTGGTTGTTGTAATAATGACAGTAGAGTTCCTCCATGATCATCAACTGCGGGAATATCATTTTCCATCGCCTGGAATTCACGGTAATAAGCTGGTTCTTTGGAAGGCTTATGGTATACAGGTGCTTCTTCTGCTAGTGCATCTGTTGGTACATCTGCCACTACTTCGCCTTTATGAATCAAACGTAGTTGTTTATCATCAGTCACACGGCCGATTGCCACTGCTTCTAAATCATATTTGGAGAAAAGGTCAACAATTTCTTGCTCTCTTCCTTTCGTCACTACAATTAACATTCTTTCTTGTGACTCCGATAACATCATTTCATAAGCAGTCATTCCTGTTTCGCGTTGTGGAACTAAGTCTAGGTTCATTTCTATCCCTGAACCAGCTTTACTTGCCATCTCTGCAGATGAACTCGTTAATCCTGCCGCGCCCATATCTTGAATCCCTACTAATGCGTCAGATTTTACAAGTTCAAGGCATGCTTCTAATAGCAACTTCTCCATAAATGGATCACCTACTTGAACAGCCGGACGATTCTCCTCTGATTGATCCGTTAATTCTTCAGAAGCAAAAGTAGCACCGTGAATGCCATCGCGACCAGTTTTGGCTCCCACATACATGACTGTGTTACCTACCCCATGCGCTTGCCCTTTTTTAATATCTTTATGATCAATTAAGCCGACACACATCGCATTAACAAGTGGATTCCCTTCATAGGAAGCGTCAAATTGCACTTCTCCACCGACTGTTGGAATGCCTATGCAATTACCATATCCAGCAATCCCCGCTACTACTTCTTCAAAAAGGTAGCGAACACGAGGAGTATCCAATTCTCCAAAGCGTAAAGAGTTGAGGAGTGCAACAGGTCTTGCGCCCATCGAGAATACATCGCGGATAATACCGCCCACACCCGTTGCTGCCCCCTGATAAGGTTCGATCGCAGATGGGTGATTATGGCTTTCAATCTTGAATACAACAGCCTGTTCATCTCCTATATCAACAATTCCGGCACCTTCTCCTGGACCTTGCAACACATGCTCGCCTTTTGTAGGGAACTTACTTAATACAGGCTTAGAGTTTTTGTAGCTACAATGTTCTGACCACATAACAGAGAAAAGTCCGATTTCAGTATAGTTAGGTAGGCGACCTAAAATCTTTTCAACCATTGCAAATTCGTCATCTGACAAACCCATTTCCTTATAGACTTGTTGTTCTTTTAGTTGTTCTGGACTTGGTTCAAGCATTAACGACATGTGATTCCCTCCATTGTTTCACAATTGATTGAAAAACTTTTAACCCATCAGCGCCACCTATTAGCTCATCTACCGCTCTCTCAGGGTGGGGCATCATGCCAAGCACATTGCCCGCTTTATTCGTAATACCAGCAATATTACTTAAGCTACCATTCGGGTTGGCATCATGGTAAGTAAAAACAATTTGATTGTTTTCTTT
The DNA here is from genome assembly GCF_038007265.1 of Cytobacillus sp. FSL R5-0569. Classification (NCBI taxonomy): domain Bacteria; kingdom Bacillati; phylum Bacillota; class Bacilli; order Caryophanales; family Bacillaceae; genus Cytobacillus; species Cytobacillus sp. FSL R5-0569. Next base: position 547,585 of record NZ_JBBOWW010000001.1, on the reverse strand, counting down.
TAAACTAGCAAGTGTCACTTCATCACAATAGTAGTTTCCTTCACCATGAGCTACTGGTATGGTAATCACTTCATCTTGTTCATATCCTTGCGAGAACATTGTTTGATTGTTTTCGACTTTTAATTGAACTGGACGACAAATGAATTTTAAGCTTTCATTTCTTCTCATCGCCCCTGGCAGTAAGCCTGCTTCTAGTAAAATTTGAAAACCGTTGCAGACGCCTAATACCGGTTTCCCTGCCTCAGCCGCTTTAATCACTTCCTTCATCACGTGACTAAATCGTGCAATGGCTCCACTTCGCAAATAATCACCGTATGAAAATCCTCCCGGTAATAGAATGCCATCAAAACCATCTAAGCTTTTTTCATCGTGCCAAACATATTCCACATCACAGCCCAGCTCATCTTTTACTGCATGATACATGTCAATATCACAGTTCGATCCTGGAAAAACAATCACAGCAAACTTCACTGAGCAACAGCCTCCTCGATTTCAAAACGATAATCTTCAATCACGACATTCGCAAGTAATCTTTCACACATTTCTTTTACTACTTCTTCAACAGGACGCTCTGACTTTTCAATCGAAAGCTCCAAGTATTTTCCGATGCGCACATCTGACACTTCGTTGTAATTCATGGAATGCAAGGAGTGCTTAACAGCATTTCCTTGTGGATCTAATACGCTCTCTCTTAATGTGACGAACACCTTTACTTTATACATGAAGTTTTCCTCCCAGTCTGGATAAAATATTTTCATAAGCATCTGTTAAATTGCCAAGGTCGCGACGAAAAACATCTTTGTCGAGCTTTTCATTCGTTTTTAAATCCCAAAAGCGGCATGTATCAGGTGAAATTTCATCTGCTAACAGAATAGCACCTGATGCATCCTTACCGAATTCCAATTTAAAATCGACGAGGCGGATGCCCAACTCTTTAAAAAATTGTGATAATACTTCATTTACTTTCAATGCTTTTTCTTTTAAAAATGCGACTTCTTCTTCGGTTGCTAAATCCATGATTTCTATATGGTCCTCTGTTAATAATGGATCACCTAAATCATCGTCCTTATAATAAAATTCGACAATTGGTCTTGTTAATGGTTTTCCTTCTTCCACGCCAAGCCTTTTTGCAAAGCTGCCTGCTGAAGTATTTCTCACAACAGTTTCTAATGGAATGATGTCCACTTTCTTTACAAGTTGCTCATTCGGAGAAATTTGCTTCACAAAATGAGAATCAATACCAAGCTCCTTTAGTTTTGAAAATAGCAAGCTAGTAATCTCATTATTTAAACGGCCCTTGCCGTCAATACTTGCTTTCTTCTCTCCATTAAAAGCAGTAGCAGCATCTTTGTATTCTAGCCAAACGATAGATGCATCATCTGTGTTGTAAACCCTTTTTGCTTTTCCTTCATAAACAAGTGAACCTTTTTGCATGACTTGCGCCTCCCAATCATGAAAATTAGCAATATTCTTACTAGGTGAAATGAATGGGGAGAGGAGGAAAAACTTCTTCTCCCCATTATTTTTTATAAACCTAAACGATTAAAGATCGTATCTACATGCTTCAAATGGTGATGATAATCGAAGCAATCATCTATCTCTTCTTTTGTTAAAAGGGAAGTGATCTTTTCATCTTGATCAATTAAGCTGCGGAATGGTACTTGTTTTTCCCATGATTCCATTGCTTTTGGTTGAACAGTATCATACGCTTCTTCACGCACAAGGCCTTTATCAATCAATGCGAGCAATACACGTTGAGAATAAATAAGCCCTAACGTACGATCCATATTTCGTTTCATATTCTCAGGATATACCGTTAAGTTCTTCACAATATTGCCAAAGCGGTTAAGCATATAATTCAATGCAATCGTTGCATCTGGTAAAATCACGCGCTCCGCTGAAGAGTGAGAAATATCACGCTCATGCCACAATGACACATTTTCATACGCGGTCATCATATAACCACGAATGACTCTTGCCATCCCTGTCATATTCTCTGATCCAATCGGATTACGCTTATGAGGCATGGCTGAAGAACCTTTTTGTCCTTTTGCAAAGAATTCTTCCACTTCACGTGTTTCACTCTTTTGCAGGCCCCGTATCTCTGTGGCAAACTTCTCGATGGACGTAGCAATTAATGCAATCGTGCTCATATAATGTGCATGACGATCACGTTGTAGTGTTTGTGTAGAAATAGGTGCTGGCTGAATACCAAGCTTTTCACAAACATATTGTTCAACAAATGGATCGATGTTCGCATACGTACCGACAGCGCCGGAAATTTTACCGAACTCAACGCCAGCAGCCGCCTCTTTAAAGCGTGCCAAGTTACGTTTCATCTCTTCATACCATAATGCCATTTTCAAACCAAAAGTAGTCGGCTCCGCATGCACACCATGTGTACGTCCCATCATTACTGTGTTTTTATGCTCTTGTGCTTTTACTTTAAGAATTTCTACAAAACGCTCGAGGTCTTTTAGTAAGATATCATTTGCTTGCTTTACTATATATGAAAGTGCAGTATCGACAACATCTGTAGAAGTAAGGCCATAATGGACCCATTTACGTTCTTCACCGAGTGTTTCGGAAACGGCACGTGTAAAGGCAACGACATCATGTCTTGTTTCTTCTTCTATTTCTTTAATTCGCTCAATGTCAAATGAAGCTTTTTCACGGATTTTAGCTACATCCTCTTTAGGAATATCTCCAAGCTCAGCCCAGGCTTCGCAAGCAAGAATCTCCACTTCCAACCAAGCTTGGAAACGGTTCTGTTCTGTCCAAATAGCTCCCATCTCTGGGCGAGTATAACGATCAATCATGATTTATCCTCCGATCTTTTCTGCAGCAATTTGCCATATGTCACTTTGTTCTACTTCACGTAAAGCTTCCTCTACATTGTCGCGAAGCAATGTCACATGACCCATTTTTCGTTTAAACTTCGCTTCTGCTTTCCCGTATAAATGAACCTTCCAATCCGTTACCGTAGGAATGGACCGAATAAGAGGTTCAACATGCTCTCCTAATATATTGACCATTACAGCTGGTTTTAGTAATTCTGTATTTGCTAATGGCCAATTACAAACTGCACGAATATGCTGTTCGAATTGTGAAGTTTCACATGCTTCAATAGAGTAGTGACCAGAATTATGCGGCCTTGGGGCTAGTTCGTTAATATAGATCTCATCATTTTCTCCAAGGAACATTTCCACCGCAAGTGTACCAACTAGCTCAAAATCATCGGCAATTTTTTTCGCCTCTTCTAAGGCCGTTTGAGAAGCTAATTTGGAAATTCTCGCCGGTACAATCGTTTGATGTAGAATATTATCTTTATGAACATTTTCCCCAACTGGCAAGAAAGCTGTTTCACCATTGGGATTCCTGAAAACAATCACTGAGATTTCTTTTTGAAAAGGAATGAACTTCTCTAAGACGCATGCACCATGATTTAATAATTCTTTCGCCTTTTCTATGTCAGCTTCGTTATGAATTACATATTGTCCCTTGCCATCGTATCCACCTCTTGCTGTTTTTAAAACAGCAGGAAAGCCAAGCGCTTCTATATTAGCATAAATATCTTCCGTTGCGTGAATCTCTGCGTACGGGGCAACAGTCGCACCTGCTTTTGTGATCGCTACCTTCTCTTTTATACGATCCTGTGTCTGTGATAATACATGTGAACCTTGAGGCACATAAGCATTCTCACAAAGCCAATCAAGCGCCTCAGCACTAATATTTTCAAATTCATATGTCACAATATCACTTATAGATGCTAATTGTTTTATTGCATTCATATCATCATAAGCTGAAACAATCTTCACATCAGCCACTTGACCACATGGGGAATCTTCCGTGGGATCCAGTACAGCTATGCGAAAACCATTCGCTTTGGCCGATAATGCCATCATGCGACCTAGCTGCCCTCCACCAATTATGCCGATTGTTTGACCAGGTAGTATGGTTTGTTTAGACAAGATCATCACTACTTTCTAACACTTGTTGTTTTGTTCTTTCTCGCCTATCTTCTAACCGTTTAGCAATTTCCTCATCAAAGGCGCTTAAGATTTGTCCTGCCAGTAACCCTGCATTTGTTGCCCCTGCTTTACCAATAGCAACTGTAGCAACTGGGACACCGCCAGGCATTTGTACAATGGATAATAAGGAATCTATCCCGTTTAACGCTTTAGATTGAACTGGGACACCAATGACTGGTAGCGTTGTTTTAGCGGCTACCATGCCAGGTAAGTGTGCGGCACCCCCTGCTCCTGCAATAATGACTTTGATTCCTTTAGCTCTTGCATTTTCTGCATAATCAAACATCAAATCAGGCGTTCTATGTGCAGATACGACTTTTTTTTCATAACCGACTTCAAGCTCATCTAAAATGTCACAAGTATGTTTCATCGTTTCCCAATCTGATGTACTACCCATGATGACGGCAACTTCGATTTTCATCCTTCTCCTCCATTCCTTTTTGTCCAAAAAATGAAAAAGCCCAGATAGAATCCTCGCTCTAATCTAAGAGAGAAAGATTCTGTCTGAGCCATTCATTCATAAATTGAAATGTTATGAATTTAGAGACACTAGTCCCTTGGACAAACAAGAAGCTTTCCCTCATAGTCCGAGTATTTACGGTTCCCGGGTAGAGACTCATGGGCCATATTCCCATTATTATATGAGGGGTTAAAATGTTGTTAGGTTTTCTTTCAATTTCATCTTAACAACTTCCGAATTGTCCGTCAATGATAATCTCGAACGATTAAAGAAGTCAGAAAATTAATGTTCGTGTTTTGCTACAAAAGTTGTCCTTCAAAGACTATTTTTTGCCCTGCAGGTTCATATTCTGTCTTCCCATTTTTCTTCATTTCTTTAAAGTACGGTTTTTCCATTCTTCTTATTGGAAAATACCCTTCTTGCTTCATGCGATCTAAGCATTGATCAATGGTTTCATTTTCCAACACTTCAAATTTCTTTTTCTTTTGACTCACTTAAATAACTTACCTTTCTTAACAGATTTAACCCAGAAGCCACCATATATCGTTTTTGGTTCATAAGCAATGATGAAGGCCTTCGGATCAAGTGTTTTAATCGTATCATACAGCTTTAATTCATACTTTCTTGGAGTTAAGATTTGCAGTGCCATACGGTCCCCTTCAAGCCCATTCGCAGCCCAAGACGTTACACCATATCCTTTGGCCCGTAAATCCTTTGGCAAATCTTTATCATACTCCTTCGTTATTACATTAACAGTAATATAGCCAAGTGCAAGCTTTTCTTCAATTTTCATCCCAACAATGACGCCTATACCATACCCGACTGCATAGGCGATAATGTTCTGTATCTGGTCTAAATTATCTAACACTAAGCCTAAACCAATGACATAAATAACAATTTCAATCATACTAATAAATGCTGCCTGGTAACGCTGCCCTTTTAATGTTAATATCATACGAATCGTAAAAAAGGACACATACACAATATTAATAACCAAAATAATCGTTACCATTACAAGGCCATTCTCTAACATTTTAACACTCCTATCTCACTTCAAACCTTCTTATTACCTTTATACCCAAACTTTCAAGGTTAAATGACTACTTTCCTGTTCGATTCCCCAAATTTCCTAAATTAAACGCTTGAAACAATGTACCATCTACATAAAAAAGAATACTCTGTTATACAGGATGTATGCCTAATGATCGGAAAAGAGGTGGAGAGAGATGGTCTTTTGGTATCCATTTTACGCACATCATGCAAATTTCCAAACTGAAGGCGAAGGGGTTCGTGAAAGTGAGAGACTGGCATTACTAGGCGGCGCTCTCTCTGCAATTGGGAGCATAATCGTTGTCATTGGTCTTTTTGATCAACTAGAAGAAGATGAAGAAGGCATAACTGAATCGGAAAGTGAAGGAATACTTAGTTTAGAGTCATTTAGGTTAGCCTTACTTGGAAGTATTATTGTAGCTGCCGGAGAAAGTATCGGAACAGCATCCATTATAAAAGGGATTAGAGAAGATGAAATTATCTCTCGCGAAGAAGCAAGGGAAAAGAATATAGCAAAAACCAATATGACAAATATACAAACACAACTCCAATATATGCAAGAAGAGTTGAACCAACTAAAGAACATTACATCAACCCTACAACAAGAAAACTATCTAATGCGGACAGAATTATATCACTTTTATCGGTATTTACAGATTAAATAGAAAAAGCTTGTAATCTTATAGAGACCTAGTAAATAACCACAAAAAAAGAGCACATAAATGATGTGCTCTTTTATCTTGCCCGGCAACGTCCTACTCTCACAAGGGGACAGCCCCTAACTACCATCGGCGCTGAGAAGCTTAACTTCCGTGTTCGGTATGGGAACGGGTGTGACCTTCTCGCTATCGCCACCGGACTATGAAATTGTAAGGGAATCGCTCCCTCAAAACTAGGTAATGTTGAAGAAGATATTTATGAGTAATCGCCTGAATGCGTTGCTGATGCGACTACTTACGTAGTGCTGTCTAGCTGCGGCGGCTAGGAGCTCGAGGTCATAAGCCAAATTTGTCATGAGGTTAAAGGACAACCTCCTGTCAAATTCGTCTTATGCTTGTCGCTCCTGGACGAGCCGCCTTCGCATTTCGTTTTTGGTTAAGTCCTCGATCGATTAGTATTAGTCAGCTACATGTGTCGCCACACTTCCACCTCTAACCTATCAACCTGATCATCTTTCAGGGATCTTACTAGCTTGCGCTATGGGAAATCTCATCTCGAGGGGGGCTTCATGCTTAGATGCTTTCAGCACTTATCCCTTCCGCACATAGCTACCCAGCGATGCCTTTGGCAAGACAACTGGTACACCAGCGGTGCGTCCATCCCGGTCCTCTCGTACTAAGGACAGCTCCTCTCAAATTTCCTGCGCCCACGACGGATAGGGACCGAACTGTCTCACGACGTTCTGAACCCAGCTCGCGTACCGCTTTAATGGGCGAACAGCCCAACCCTTGGGACCGACTACAGCCCCAGGATGCGATGAGCCGACATCGAGGTGCCAAACCTCCCCGTCGATGTGGACTCTTGGGGGAGATAAGCCTGTTATCCCCGGGGTAGCTTTTATCCGTTGAGCGATGGCCCTTCCATGCGGAACCACCGGATCACTAAGCCCGACTTTCGTCCCTGCTCGACTTGTAGGTCTCGCAGTCAAGCTCCCTTGTGCCTTTACACTCTACGAATGATTTCCAACCATTCTGAGGGAACCTTTGGGCGCCTCCGTTACTCTTTAGGAGGCGACCGCCCCAGTCAAACTGCCCACCTGACACTGTCTCCCATCCCGATAAGGGATGTGGGTTAGAATTTCAATACAGCCAGGGTAGTATCCCACCGACGCCTCCACCGAAGCTAGCGCTCCGGCTTCTAAGGCTCCTACCTATCCTGTACAAGCTGTACCAAAATTCAATATCAGGCTACAGTAAAGCTCCACGGGGTCTTTCCGTCCTGTCGCGGGTAACCTGCATCTTCACAGGTACTATAATTTCACCGAGTCTCTCGTTGAGACAGTGCCCAGATCGTTACGCCTTTCGTGCGGGTCGGAACTTACCCGACAAGGAATTTCGCTACCTTAGGACCGTTATAGTTACGGCCGCCGTTTACTGGGGCTTCGATTCAAAGCTTCGCGTGAGCTAACCTCTCCTCTTAACCTTCCAGCACCGGGCAGGCGTCAGCCCCTATACTTCGCCTTGCGGCTTCGCAGAGACCTGTGTTTTTGCTAAACAGTCGCCTGGGCCTATTCACTGCGGCTCATCAAGGCTTTAACACCCTAATGAGCACCCCTTCTCCCGAAGTTACGGGGTCATTTTGCCGAGTTCCTTAACGAGAGTTCTCTCGCTCACCTTAGGATTCTCTCCTCGCCTACCTGTGTCGGTTTGCGGTACGGGCACCTTATTCCTCGCTAGAGGCTTTTCTTGGCAGTGTGGAATCAAGAACTTCGGTACTAAATTTCCCTCGCTATCACAGCTCAAGGTATGTGACCATGGGATTTGCCTCATGGTCCCTCTAACTGCTTAGACGCACATCCAATAGTGCGCTTACCCTATCCTCCTGCGTCCCCCCATCACTCAAACAGAATACGGTGGTACAGGAATATCAACCTGTTGTCCATCGCCTACGCTTTTCAGCCTCGGCTTAGGTCCCGACTAACCCTGAGCGGACGAGCCTTCCTCAGGAAACCTTAGGCATTCGGTGGATGGGATTCTCACCCATCTTTCGCTACTCATACCGGCATTCTCACTTCTAAGCGCTCCACCAGTCCTTACGGTCTAGCTTCAACGCCCTTAGAACGCTCTCCTACCACTGAACATCAACGATGTTCAATCCACAGCTTCGGTGATACGTTTAGCCCCGGTACATTTTCGGCGCGGAGTCACTCGACCAGTGAGCTATTACGCACTCTTTAAATGGTGGCTGCTTCTAAGCCAACATCCTGGTTGTCTAAGCAACTCCACATCCTTTTCCACTTAACGTATACTTTGGGACCTTAGCTGGTGGTCTGGGCTGTTTCCCTCTTGACTACGGATCTTATCACTCGCAGTCTGACTCCCATGGATAAATCTTTGGCATTCGGAGTTTGTCTGAATTCGGTAACCCGATGAGGGCCCCTAGTCCAAACAGTGCTCTACCTCCAAGATTCTTACGCATGAGGCTAGCCCTAAAGCTATTTCGGAGAGAACCAGCTATCTCCAAGTTCGATTGGAATTTCTCCGCTACCCACACCTCATCCCCGCACTTTTCAACGTACGTGGGTTCGGGCCTCCATCCAGTGTTACCTGGACTTCACCCTGGACATGGGTAGATCACCTGGTTTCGGGTCTACGACCACATACTCATTCGCCCTATTCAGACTCGCTTTCGCTACGGCTCCGTCTGTCCAACTTAACCTCGCATGTAATCGTAACTCGCCGGTTCATTCTACAAAAGGCACGCTATCACCCATTAACGGGCTCTAACTACTTGTAGGCACACGGTTTCAGGATCTCTTTCACTCCCCTTCCGGGGTGCTTTTCACCTTTCCCTCACGGTACTGGTTCACTATCGGTCACTAGGGAGTATTTAGCCTTGGGAGATGGTCCTCCCTGCTTCCGACGGGATTTCTCGTGTCCCGCCGTACTCAGGATCCACTCTGGAGGGAACGAAGTTTCAACTACAGGGCTTTTACCTCCTATGGCGGGCCTTTCCAGACCTCTTCGTCTATCTCGTTCCTTTGTAACTCCGTATAGAATGTCCTACAACCCCAAGAGGCAAGCCTCTTGGTTTGGGCTAATCCCGTTTCGCTCGCCGCTACTCAGGGAATCGCGTTTGCTTTCTCTTCCTCCGGGTACTTAGATGTTTCAGTTCCCCGGGTCTGCCTTCCATACCCTATGTATTCAGGTATGGATCCTATCCCATAACGGATAGGGGGTTTCCCCATTCGGAAATCTCCGGATCAAAGCTTACTTACAGCTCCCCGAAGCATATCGGTGTTAGTCCCGTCCTTCATCGGCTCCTAGTGCCAAGGCATTCACCGTGCGCCCTTATTAACTTAACCATATGTTTGGGTTGCTTTCGCTTCCCTCACGGTTGTGTGTTTTAAAAAAGTTTAGTATCTCTACTCTATTATATAGAGAGAAAATAACTAAGGTGGCGATTACTCGGTAATCTTCTTCATTACATTATCTAGTTTTCAAAGAACGATTGATGAATGGTAAGCTTTGGTATTCTCGTCAGCTTACGCTTCCTTGAATCCTTCGCTACTTTCACCTTATTTTGAGAGATTATACTCTCAAAACTGAACGAACAGTCTAACATCAAGTTAATTCCGTATATTCCTTAGAAAGGAGGTGATCCAGCCGCACCTTCCGATACGGCTACCTTGTTACGACTTCACCCCAATCATCTGTCCCACCTTAGGCGGCTGGCTCCAAAAGGTTACCCCACCGACTTCGGGTGTTACAAACTCTCGTGGTGTGACGGGCGGTGTGTACAAGGCCCGGGAACGTATTCACCGCGGCATGCTGATCCGCGATTACTAGCGATTCCGGCTTCATGTAGGCGAGTTGCAGCCTACAATCCGAACTGAGAATGGTTTTATGGGATTGGCTAAACCTCGCGGTCTTGCAGCCCTTTGTACCATCCATTGTAGCACGTGTGTAGCCCAGGTCATAAGGGGCATGATGATTTGACGTCATCCCCACCTTCCTCCGGTTTGTCACCGGCAGTCACCTTAGAGTGCCCAACTAAATGCTGGCAACTAAGATCAAGGGTTGCGCTCGTTGCGGGACTTAACCCAACATCTCACGACACGAGCTGACGACAACCATGCACCACCTGTCACTCTGTCCCCCGAAGGGGAAAGTCCTATCTCTAGGATTGTCAGAGGATGTCAAGACCTGGTAAGGTTCTTCGCGTTGCTTCGAATTAAACCACATGCTCCACCGCTTGTGCGGGCCCCCGTCAATTCCTTTGAGTTTCAACCTTGCGGTCGTACTCCCCAGGCGGAGTGCTTAATGCGTTTGCTGCAGCACTAAAGGGCGGAAACCCTCTAACACTTAGCACTCATCGTTTACGGCGTGGACTACCAGGGTATCTAATCCTGTTTGCTCCCCACGCTTTCGCGCCTCAGCGTCAGTTACAGACCAGAAAGTCGCCTTCGCCACTGGTGTTCCTCCAAATCTCTACGCATTTCACCGCTACACTTGGAATTCCACTTTCCTCTTCTGCACTCAAGTTCCCCAGTTTCCAATGACCCTCCACGGTTGAGCCGTGGGCTTTCACATCAGACTTAAGGAACCGCCTGCGCGCGCTTTACGCCCAATAATTCCGGACAACGCTTGCCACCTACGTATTACCGCGGCTGCTGGCACGTAGTTAGCCGTGGCTTTCTGGTTAGGTACCGTCAAGGTACCGGCAGTTACTCCGATACTTGTTCTTCCCTAACAACAGAGTTTTACGATCCGAAAACCTTCATCACTCACGCGGCGTTGCTCCGTCAGACTTTCGTCCATTGCGGAAGATTCCCTACTGCTGCCTCCCGTAGGAGTCTGGGCCGTGTCTCAGTCCCAGTGTGGCCGATCACCCTCTCAGGTCGGCTACGCATCGTCGCCTTGGTGAGCCGTTACCTCACCAACTAGCTAATGCGCCGCGGGCCCATCTGTAAGTGATAGCAGAACCATCTTTCAATCTAATTATATGTATAAATAGATATTATCCGGTATTAGCCCCGGTTTCCCGGAGTTATCCCAGTCTTACAGGCAGGTTGCCCACGTGTTACTCACCCGTCCGCCGCTAATCTTTGGGAGCAAGCTCCCTCAGATTCGCTCGACTTGCATGTATTAGGCACGCCGCCAGCGTTCGTCCTGAGCCAGGATCAAACTCTCCAATAAAGTGTTTGATTAGCTCGTTTGCACCTATGGTGCTTTGTTGCTGATAAATCAGCTTTTTTTAGAATTACGCTTGACGTTTTACGTTCGTTCAGTTTTCAAAGAACAATCTCATTCGCTTCAGAAGCGACTTTATTAATATAACATTCTCGCAATCTATTGTCAACAACTTTTTAAAGTTCTTTTTTCGAAAGTAATCTTCGAAAGCGTTATCAACGACTGCTTTATAATAATATCACCCTCATCGACATACGTCAACAAAAAATATTATTTTTCTTAATAAAATTATATATATTATACATTCCCTTTTAATAGTTTACTAAACCTGTAATGAAACACAAAATTAAAACACGACTTTCATCCTGCAATAAGGACTAACGATACTCACCTTTCCTTAATATGCACACAACAAACATATTTATATAGAAGAAAGTAATCTTTCACACCAAAAAGAGCACCCTACTAGAGGATGCTCTTTACTTCCACTCAATTAATGGAAAATCAAATACGCAAGGAAGACTAGGAAGAAGAAATACATAATTGGATGAATCTCTTTTCCTTTTCCTTTAAGAAGCATTGTAATTGGGTAGAAGATAAATCCTACTGCAATACCTGTTGCAATACTATAAGAAAGTGGCATTGTCACCATTGTAAAGAATGAAGGTACTGCGATTTCGAATCGTTTCCAGTCAATTTGACCAAGAGACGATACCATCAAGATACCAACAACAATTAAAGCTGGCGCCGTGACTGCGGATGTAACCACTTCTAGTAACGGGAAGAAGAATAACGATAATAAGAAACAAATCGCTGTAATGATGGCTGCAAAACCAGTCCTTGCACCTGCGGCAACACCAGCAGACGATTCAACAAAAGAAGTAACTGTTGAAGTTCCGAAAATAGAACCTGTCATAGATGCAGTTGCATCAGCAAATAACGCCTTACCTGCACGTGGTAACTTATTATTTTTCACAAATCCCGCTTGGTTAGCTACTGCCATTAATGTTCCTGCGTTATCAAAGAAATCAACAAACAAGAAAGTTAAAATAACACCTAACATCGCAGTTGTATAGAATGATGGATCACCAAATGCTGAGAATAATGATCCGAATGTTGGTGCTACACTCGGTACTGCGTCCACAACTTTTTCAGGTGTTTGAATTAATCCAAAAATCATACCGACAATCATTGTAATAACCATTCCGAAGAAAATACCAGCTTTTACGCCTCTTGTCATTAAAATAATTGTTACAATGATTCCAAATACAGCAAGTAATGTATTTGGTTCAGATAAATCTCCTAGAGCTACTAAAGTTGCATCATTATTTACGATAATTCCTGCAGATTGTAAGCCGATAAAGGTAATAAATAAACCAATACCTGCACCTACAGCAATTTTCAATTCAAATGGAATTGCGTTGATTAATTTTTCACGCAAACCTGTTAAAGTTAAAATTAAGAAAAATACACTGGAAATAAATACGGCTGCTAACGCGTGTTGCCAAGGCATACCATTCACTAAGATAACTGTATAAGCAAAAAACGCATTCAACCCTAAACCCGGAGCAAGACCAATAGGATACTTGGCTATGAGTCCCATAATCAAGGAACCGATGGCTGCTGAAATAGCTGTTGCAACGAATACTGCACCATAATCCATTCTCATATGATCTGGTAGATCAGGTACATCGGCTAACGTTAATGTAAGTGGATTGACTGCTAATATATAAGCCATAGCTAAGAATGTTGTAATCCCGCCAATAATCTCACGGCGAAAATTGGTGCCGAGTTCGTCGAATTGGAAGTACTTTTTCATTTTTAATTTTCCCCCTAAAGTTGGCATTAAAAAAACTTCGGAAAGTAACCGAAGTCTTGACAACAGGGATGGTATAAGTAACATGGAATGTAAAAAATAAGATTAGTATAATATCTAAAGCACATTCCTTTGTTACGCACACACATCAAGTAGTCAAGTCATTTACGGTAACTTGGTAGAAACTTTTGGGCCATATTCCCAACATTATACGAAGATGTTTTTAATATTTAATTCTCTATTATATTAGCAATTAAAAAAGTCCTAGTCAATATAAAAAACGAACATTTCTCAGTCCGTTTTTTACCATTGTTCGGAATTAGGTTTATTTTCCACTTTATATACGTAATTTCATTTGGTTTAACTATAAACCAACTAGATTTATGAAGCAATACTTCTTTTATTTAAGCAATATTTGGTAGGCAAATCGATTACCATTTGGAACATCTAGCTCCACATCCCCAATATAGGAAAAACCAGCTTTCTGAATAACCTTTTGCATGACTTCATTTTCGGGATGGGTGTCAATGCGAATATCACGAAATCCATTGAGCCTTGCAGCGGTAATTAAATGTTGAAGCAATATCGTCGAATAACCCTTTCCTTGTATCTCTGGGTCAATCGCTACTCGATGAATCGAAGCATACGGCGTTTCTGCTTTCTCCCAATTCACTAATTGCTCATACGGTTCTTCTGGCGCAGTTAAGATCGTGCCAGTACCGACTTTTCGTTCATCCGCCATCAACACGTAGGCTTCCTTATTCGAAATATCCTGTGTAATGATTTCTCGATTGGGTCCATCTCCATCCTGCCATTGTGGAATACCTCTTTTAACAATCGTTTCCCTTGCTCGGTCAATAATGGACATGATTTCATCCAACTCTTCTAATTGTGCCTGTTTTAAATATAACACCTAACACCCTCCCAAAAAGAATACTTATTAAAAAACCTTAGAATCCAAACTAGGATTCTAAGGTGTATTGTTTTATTCCCACTCAATCGTTGCTGGTGGCTTAGAAGTAATATCATACACTACGCGGTTGATATGGTCCACTTCATTAACGATTCTTGTTGAGATAACTTCAAGCACATCCCAAGGAATACGTGCCCAATCAGATGTCATTCCATCAATTGAAGTAACGGCGCGGATACCAATTGTGTAATCATACGTACGCGCATCACCCATTACACCTACGCTACGAATGTCAGGTAGGACAGTGAAATATTGCCACACATCTCTTTCAAGACCAGCATTTTTGATTTCTTCACGAAGGATCGCGTCTGATTCACGGACAATTTCAAGTTTTTCTTCAGAGATTGCACCAAGAACACGGATACCTAAACCAGGACCTGGGAATGGTTGTCTCCAAACGATATCATCTGGAATACCTAATTCTGTTCCAAGTGCGCGTACTTCATCTTTAAATAAAGTATTAAGCGGCTCAATTAATTGGAATTGCATATCTTCAGGTAGTCCACCTACATTGTGGTGAGATTTGATTGTTTGCGCTGTTGCAGTACCACTTTCGATAATATCTGTATAAAGTGTACCTTGTGCTAAATAATCAATACCTTCTAATTTATGTGCTTCATCATCAAATACGTAAATGAATTCATTACCAATAATTTTACGTTTTTTCTCAGGATCACTGACACCTTCAAGTTTGCTTAAGAAACGCTCCTTAGCATCTACTTTAATGACATTCATATTGAAGCCTTCAGAGAAAGTTTTCATAACGCCTTCTGCTTCATCTTTACGCAATAAACCGTGATCAACAAAAATACATGTTAATTGGTCACCAATCGCTTTATGAATAAGAACAGCAACAACAGAAGAATCTACTCCGCCACTAAGTGCACAAAGGACTTTCTTATCTCCAACTGTTTGGCGAATTTTTTCCAATTCGATTTCAATAAAGTTCTCCATAGACCAATCGCCTTTACAGCCACAAATACCGAAAACAAAGTTTTTCAGCATATCATTACCGTATACAGAATGACGTACTTCTGGGTGGAATTGAACTCCGTATAATCCACGTGCTTCGTCACTAATCGCTGCGACAGGACAAGAAGGGTTAGTGCCATCAATTGCAAAACCTTCTGGTGCTTCAACGACTAAGTCACCATGACTCATCCAAACCACTTGCTCTTCAGGAAGATCGGCAAATAATTTAGATTGATTTTGTAATTTTAATACAGCTTTACCGTACTCACGCTGCTTTGCACCTTCTACTTTTCCTCCGAAATGCATCGTCATTAATTGCATACCGTAGCAAATACCGAAGATTGGTAGACCTAATTCAAAAATTTCTGGATCACAACGAAAAGCATTTTCGCCGTAAACACTGTTTGGACCACCAGAGAAGATGATTCCTTTTGGATTCATTTCTTTGATTTCTTGTGCAGTAATGGTATGCGGATGTAATTCACTATAAACGCCAAACTCCCTAATTCTGCGTGTAATCAACTGATTGTACTGACTACCAAAGTCTAGTACAACGATCATTTCCTGGTCATGCAATTCTACTTTCCCCGTCACGCTGTTCACCTCGTCAACATTGATAGAATGATTCCCTCATTCTTTTATTCCACTTCATATATGAAGAGTGACTCCGAATGTATCATTTGTAGGTTATCCAACACCTACTATTTCATACAAAAAACTAGAGTTCTTCCCCCCGAAAATATAGTCAGAAGGCAGAAATCTAGCTAGGCTAAATATATTCTGCCTTCATAGTCAGACTGTTATAGGCAGTCTGGTAGAGACTCTCGGACCATATTACCAAGGATATATGAAGGTTATTCGTTAAAATTATTGATAGTCATCATGCATATGAATCCATGACTTCTCATTCAACTATTTTAACAACAGGTTATTTTAACGGTCAAGCGATTGTGGCTTTTATTAAATTTTCCCACAATTCCTTATTTCTCTTCCAAATGCCCTTTTCTTGCTTACCGCTATATAGATAAGCCTCGTAACTATCCGTTAGCTGACTCATCTGTTGATGCCCAAGCAAACGATCGACCTCTTTGGCAAAAGAATGTAAGGTTTGTCCTTGTTTCCTTTTCACCCCGAACCGTGAAAATTCATGTAATAAAACAAGGTACGCTTTCTCAAAATCCCGATCATTATTACGATGTTTGTATGTCCAAATATAGAAGTAAGGTAGCCATTTACCCCGCTTGATATACGTTAGGTAACCGATGAAAGCAAGCACAATGATTATTAAAATAATCTTTTTCCAGTGTTGTTGAACCGCTTCCTTTACCGAATCCCATAGCTCCGTCAAACTAAAAGTGCTTGACGCTGTTTCTGTTTGTTCAGTCGTTTCTGCTTCATCTGGTCTCTCTTCTCTTTCCGGTGTTTCCGTTTCCTCCGCGTTATTAGGCGTTGTTTCCTCATCTAAATCAAACTCATATTCTACAGGATTACTAAAACCTGTTGTTGGCTCAAACGGAATCCATCCAACGCCAGGAAAATAAGCCTCCACCCATGAGTGAGCATTGTTATTCGTAATGTCATAAGTACCAACAGTTAATCCATTTGCGTTGGTTCTTTCACCTTCTGTAAACCCTTTAACCCATCTAGTCGGAATACCAGCAGAACGGGCTAGCACGATCATTGCTGTTGAAAAGTTATCGCAATAACCTAACTTCGTATCAAACAAAAATTGGTCGACATAATCCTCATCTGGTCCTGGCACAGCCACATCTCTTTGTGAATAAACAAAACCCGATCGAGCAAAATAGCCTTCAATCTCACGAATTTGGTTAAACCAATTATCATGCCCTGCTACAATTTCTTCTGCCAATTCACGCACACGATCAGGGAGATCTTCTGGTAATTGCGTATACCTTTCATAAAACGCTGAATCTAAACCGTGATTATCATTATTAACTGCCGTTAATGCATTTACACTATAAGTGGGTTCATTAAAGATTACGTCATAAGTTGGCATGAGAGAATCCTCTGCATATCTAATTGAAAATTTCTCAAGCGCTTCATTCAATTCAAATGGGATGTTTTCACTTTGAAAACTTTTTATCCCTAATGGATAGACAATTTGAGGACGTGCTCTGTTCATTTGTACATTACTGACTCTTTCCTCAACAACGACATTTTCATTCTCTGAAAATGATTCCAACGGCACTTCTTCTCCTGATGCAAAAAACTCGCTACCACGATTTTCTTCTGAAAGTTCCCAGCCCTTACCTGTATAGACATCTTTGGTCTCTACTTTCCAATAATGGGGATCTTCCGTTTTCGCAACAAACACGAGAGTATCATCAGGAACAAAAGAGCCACCTAATAAAGAATCATCCTCACCATAGCCAATTTTCCGCACCCCTCCAGCTTCTTCATTTCTACTATCTTCATTAAATGAAGTGATATAAGGAACAGGATCAGGCCAAATTGGATCTGCCTTTGGTGCAGCAAAGGCAATGAGAGAACTCATGAGCACCAATCCACTTAGAGGGATCATCCATTTGCTTAGTTTCGATGTTTTCGCTTCAATATCTTCCTTCTCTAGTTGACGATAGAAGGCGAGAATCCCCATCATTAAAAATCCACAAATTACGGTTCGAATAATTGCCATTTCTGCATTATATGGTGTGAATGTATCAAGGACAGTAATATAGACCAATGTCATGAAAAAGAAAATAAAAATTTGTCTCCGTTGGATGAGCCAATATTGAATAAGGTAAGACATCAACCATAAAAGAATGAAGAATAATAAAGTCCTAAACATGTCTGTTATAGCGGTCCATTGCGCTTGTAACATCGTCAAAAAGTTATCAAATAACTCTTGAATCATCATAGGAATCGAGCCAATCAGTCCATATTGATCAAGAAAATAAATATACATTAAACTGAAGAAAATAATCGCTCCATTAATGACAAAGCGAAGGACCCAATGCCATTTTAAAAAATCCATCGCAAGGGCAATACATAGGAAAAGAAAGAACACCCACACATTCCCTGTATCCGTTAATTGCTCTAACGGCCTAATCCACTCCCAAATGAGGAGAAAACCAAAGAGATAAAGAACCAAAGTAGAAAATCTTTTCATCATCCGCTCCTCACCTCCGAGAATGCGGCAGAAAATTGACCTTCATGCACAATTTGTATACGTATTCCTCTTGAAGTAGCGGTGTCTTTTAAACGAATTTCCTCTTGTACTGCTTGCTCTTCCTTTTTTTTCACAAGAAAAATCGTCACACTTCCTTTTTGAGAATAAAAGCTCGCCTTTTCAAGCAAACGTTTGTTTAGTTTGGCAGTAACAAGCAGTAGTTGATCATTTTGTTGGGCAAGACTTTTTTCTACATCTAACACTTGTTCTAAAGGACGTTTACTATCCGCCTTCACTGTAGCTAGATGATAAAAGATTCGTTGTAGCTGCCCTTCACCACCAAGAATAGGGAACTCCACTCGATTTCTCCCCGCTGAAAGGAACCCTACCTGTGCCCCTTTTCGCAGAATTGCATATACAAGAGAAGCGGTAAAAGAAACGATTGCTTCAAAATGTACATCAGGAAAACGATCGATGAGAAGATATACATCATGCGATTTGCGTTGTTCAAATTCTTTAACCATCATTTCATTACGCTTGGCGGATGTTTTCCAGTTAATCCAAGAAAAACGATCACCTGGTTGATATTCACGGACGCCTGTAGCCATAGACGTATCTCTCTGCACCCTTTCATCTGAAGCCGTCATTCCTTGATCAAATTGGTGACTAAATGGTTGATAAACTATTTCTTCATAAGTTGGATACACAATCATGCGGTCTTCAAGTGACATGTTTACTTCACGTTCGATTAATCCAAGAGGGTCACCTATTTTCAGCCGAACATATCGGAAAACGTGCTCTCCGCGAGGGATTTCCTTAAATGATTGCGAAACAACGAGATTTTTACGAAATCCAGGAAATAACAGATATTTCTTCATCTGTAGCGAAGATGTTATATGGTCTTCGATAACAAGAAAAAATAACGGAAAAATCGTATCCATATGAATAGAAAGACGTATCGATAGTGTATCTCCTGCACTCACCTCTTGACTGGAAAGTTCTCTCTTTACATGGATACGATGCAACGGATACATTGCCAGTGCAAATGCATATAAACCAAACGGTAAAAAGCTATAAAATAAGAACCAGCTGACAAATCCTCCTTGAAACATCGCATATGAAAAAGTAATGAGTAGTAAAAGGAACAATAACATTAACTTCCATACACCCTTTACTGCGAATAACCATCGCCTCATCCTATTTCACAGCCTTTTGCACTGGTACCGGTGTAACATCGATAATCTTCTCAATCACTTGTTCTGCTTTGACCCCTTCAAATTTTGCTTCTGACTTGAGAATTAAGCGATGACTAAAGACCGCACTTGCTAAATATTGCACATCATCAGGACGGACATAATCTCTTCCATGCATAAACGCATAGCTTTGTGATGCTTTCATTAAAGCAATAGACCCCCTAGGGCTAACGCCTAAATACACATGTTTATGGTTTCTTGTTTGCTCAGCCATATGAACAATATAGCTTTTAATGGAATGATCGACATACACCTCTTTTACTTTCGCCTGCATGTCTCTCAGCTGTTCTAACTCCATTACTGGCTGTATTTCTTCTATCGGGAGTGCACTTTGAACACGACTTAATAATTCAATCTCTTCTGTTCCTTCAGGATAACCCATACGCATTTTTAACAGAAAACGGTCAAGCTGCGCTTCTGGGAGCGGGTAAGTTCCTTCATATTCAATCGGATTTTGTGTCGCCATCACAAAAAAAGGGCTACCTAATTGATGAGTCACTCCATCAATTGTTACACTCTTCTCCTCCATCCCTTCTAATAAGGCGGACTGTGTTTTAGGGGATGTCCGGTTGATTTCATCTGCTAATATAATCTGACCCATTATTGGACCCGGGCGGAATTCAAATGCCATTTCTTTCGGATTATAAATTGAAACGCCTGTCACATCCGATGGTAATAAATCAGGGGTAAATTGAATTCTTCTAAAGTTCGCACCTAGCGATTTTGCCAGCGCTCGAACCATCATCGTCTTACCAACACCAGGCACATCTTCAAGTAACACATGACCACCAGATAATAAGGCAACCAAGCTCAATTCTGCCACTTCTCTTTTACCGATCATTACTTTATCTATATTAATGAGCACTTGCTCGACAACCGGATTCATTTTATGATTCATTGACCATCCTCCTGATTTTTTAATAAAGGGCATTCTTCTCCTTACTTATACTTCTATTCGCTAAATCTTGCTAAATTCCTGTGAAATCTACCATTCTTCGCACAAATTCATCTTCTTTCTTCCTATGATTTAGGAAAAAAAAGAATAAAAATGAAGAAACATTTATAATTCTTATTTTATATGATTTAACACTTAAGATAAATCATTCAGACTCGGTTAAGTTGGCTTATAAATGGTTATATAAATGTTCATCCCTTCACAAGTTACGACTAATACAATCCCCTTCCTACATATCATATATCGTTATAAGGATATTAAAGGAAAGGAGAAGTTTATTAATGTGCACAAGCGTAGCGTTACGTACGAAGAATCGTTTGAGTTTCCTTGGTAGGAATATGGACTTTGTGGATCTTCCGGCGGATTATAACATCTATGTGTTCCCTCGAAATTATCAATGGGTAAATCGTGAGGATCAAAAAACCATTACGAACCCATATGCAATAATAGGTATGGGATTAATGGGTCAAAATCAATTCGCCATGATTGACGGCATGAATGAACAAGGTCTGATGGGTGCGGTTCTCTATTTTGAAGGATATGCTTACTATAGCACCCCAAAAAACAACGTGATCAACCTTGCTTGCTATGATGTACTCTTTTGGGCTTTATCACAATTTCAATCAATAGAAGAACTCGCCGAACATATCGCCCAGGTGAATATAGTTGGTGCAAAAATCGAGGTTCTTGACAGCATCCCCCCCATGCATTGGATTTTTAGTGACCGATCTGGTCGTTCTATCGTTGTCGAAAAAACTAAAAAGGGATTAAAGGTTCATGCAAATAAAATTGGTGTGATGACGAACAGTCCTGATTTTGAATGGCAATTAACTCACCTTGGTATCTATTCAACAGTAAGTGCAGATGATCCTGAAGAAGCCACTTGGGGTAGATATCCATTAGAAGGCGGGGATTTATTAAGCGGTACATTCGGCATACCTGGCGACTTCTCCTCCCCCTCCCGTTTCGTGAGAGCCGCATTCATGCGAAATCATATTGAGCCAGTTACTAACGAGGTTGGCGGTGTCCGGAACACATTCAAAACTTTAGAATACTGTGAGGTAGCAAAAGGAGCGGAATTAAGTGATAACCTCTCATGGTACACCATCTACACAAATGCCATGTGTGCCCAATCAGGTACCTATTACTATAATACTTACAATAATCACCAGATTAACGCAATCAATCTATTTAAACATGATCTTAACGCAAAAAAAGTAAAAAAATATCCTTTTCTTAACAAGGAATCCATCCATTTTCAACATAAATGAGCCATAAAAAAACGACATTCGCTCGGGAATGTCGTTTCTATATTAATAAGATATTCCTGTACGATAATGGGTCTCCTCAAAAGAGGCTTGTTCCGGGTCAAAATAATCTTCGTTATAGGCTGCAACAAAGGTATCATTTTCTACATAACCAGAACCCCAAGTAGGATCCATTGTTAGCCATTCACCATCCACCTTCACTTCTACCCAAGCATGGCGGCCACCGAATGCCCCCCTAGTAAAACCAGAACCAGCATTACCTTCAACAAACCTTGCTTCCATGTCACTCGCCCTCAGCAAAGCAATGGCTAAGTAGGCATAGTCTTGACAAACACCTTTTTTCGTTTCCAATGCCTTTATGGCACTGTCATCCCAATGAAAGTCATCTGTATTATACTTCTCCACATCATAAGCGATATGTTCGGCCACATATTCATAAATCGCCTTTGCTTTCTCACGGTCGCCTTCCACCCCTTGAAGCAGTTCTTCTGCTAAACTATTAATCTTCGGATGGTCGGACTGAACTCCACGAGACGGTAACAAATCCCGGCGATCTTCACCGGTATTGTCCACCTGAAATTTAGCTACGCTATAAAAGCGAAAGGTATCACTATTTTCTTTCGTAATCTCAGGTACACTAACCGTAATATCATAAGTACCTGGTCCAAATCTCAAATAAAAGGAATCGTCAAAGCGAAAATCCTGAACTGGAATCACATCTAATGCCGTATCCTCACCCTTTTTACTCGATACATAAAGGTGTGTTGTCTCACTCGCTAATTCAGCTTCAGGTTGAATCATTCCACTGATGGTATAATCTCCACTCGATTCATCTCCACTGTATGCAGGCGTTTCTAAAGTTACCCCTCGTTCATTATAAAGGCTAGAGTACTCGATTGGCTCCATCGTTTGCTGAGATGTATTATTCACCATGAGAGTCGTAGCCGTTTGATAATAATTCTCTCGGTCACCATCCGGTACCATGACTTCCACTTTATGCAAGCCTTCTCCATAAAAGAGGGGCACCTCATAATCGAATTGGTGCTCTTGATTAACGGCGAGTACATGATTCCAATTATCCGTTCCCTTCGACACACGAAGCATTACTGTATCTTCCTCATCCAATCCTTCTGCCACACCTTTTAATGGGAAAACTTCTTCTGCTTCAAAGAAGCTTGTATCCAACCCTAACGAAAGTTCTACTTCTTGACCATATGGTGTATACGTCACATCTCTCTTCACATCCGGATTCACATTATGAACAGTAAACCGTGCTGTATCATAATAATAATTCTCCCGCTCATCATCGGGTAATTGTACCTTTATATGATACGTACCTTCGCCATTAAAAAACTGAATATCCTGCTTGATTTGACCCTCTTTTATAGGCGCATAATATTCATGCTCTCTTCCGGCAACCCCGTCTTCCTCTGCCGTCACACTAATCCAAGCATAACCAGACTTCAATCCTCGATAATCCTCAATGCTCCCCTCAATCGTAACCGTACCATTCGCCGCAAACTCCCGGTACTCCGGCGTATCAAACGTTGCACCAATTTCATCACTATACGTCGTTAATGTCAAAGGCTCTAGCTCTAACTCCTTATTCTTTTCTTCCACTAACTGTTCATACGGATCAACCTGCTTTTTCACTTCTTCGCTACTCACGGCTCCCTTATCATTACAGCCAATCAGCAACATACCTGCCATCACAAGTAATATAGGAAACAACGAAACTCGTTTTAACATGTTAACCTCCTTACGAACCCTAATTATCAAACATATCATTACAAAAATCAGTTCAATCATACTTACGATACAAAAGGTAAAAAGTTTCTCTATCCAATTACCCCTTTTTTCACACTTTTACCACTATATGAATAACAATAAAAGATTTTCCTTTGCTTTACAAAAGGAGAAAGGAGTAAATGATTGAATGATTAATTTCTTCATTACTCCTTTTTTGAAATATTCTATTTGGCTTATCCCGATTAGGGTTTATTTCTGATTGAGAGAGTTTGTTATATATTTGCACAATATACTTGGCAACACATGTATAAAAGCATTTTCCTGAGAAACATAATGAAAAATGATTTTAGAACCTGATTCAGAACAATAAAAATAGGTCGGAGATGTAACAATAGCTAAAATATAGAAGCATTTATTTATTTTTATCTACATGTGCTACCTTCCCCTTTATGATCATACAAGTACTCGTTAAGTGGGCAACCAAACCGCCCTTCTCGTCGTATATATGACACTCTAACAACCCTGTGGTAGAACCTTTTTTTATTAATTTTCCATCAGCTATTAATCTACTATGAAAAACTGGCTTAAGAAAGTTTAACTTGATCTCTACTGTAGAAAACAATTCATCATCATCTAATGTTGTAGCAAAAGCATACCCCATTGCCGCATCTGCAATATCACATAAGATGCCACCGTGAAGGGTTCCCATGGGATTATGTAGCTTTTTTGTAGCTTCTAATTCAATTAATACTCTTCCTAATTCAACTTCTTTAACTTGAAATCCAATAATTTGAGATGCAGGTGATCCAGGGATTTTTCCATCTGCCATCTTTTTTAACTCTTCCAGTTTAGTAGACATAGTTACTACCTCTCTTTAATATTTATAGTATTTTAAAATTGGGCCAAATATTTTTGAACCTAATTTAAACTCAAACAATCTGTATCTTTTTGCTTAACTTATTTTCCCTTATGGTTGTACTTTTTTAACGATTTACCACTCTTCTTCTTTGTATTTGCATTCACTATATGCCTTGACATCCCTTTAGTAGGGAAAGATGATAAAGAGCAAAAACTCTGGACACGATATAGCTTTGGTTGATTTTAAACGGGGTAATTTTGATTTATAGAGAAAATCTTGGAAGAAAACCTCATCGTTTTATTTTCTAATAAAACAAAGGGAAGAAATTCTGTTTTTTTGTAAAAACGAAAGCCTACATTAACCCATTTTTAAAATTAACGTTATTTAACTTTGTATATTTTCTATGTGTTTTAGATTCCATATTAATCACTTGTTATACTTCCTTCAACTAACAATTGGTTTCAAAATCTTCATTCCAACCTTCACCATTTTAATTAAATTATAGACGAAACCTTAGTTACTGCTCTTTTCAATTTTGCACATTTTCATCATATAACTTATCGATTTCATCTAACGTTTTATCTAAATTCTCTTCTGATAATTCCATTAAAATTGTTGAAAGTTCTTCTATAGACTCATTATGTTTGTCGTAATATTCATCTACATTCGCAACCATTTTTTTTGCTTGTTCATTAGATATTTTATCATCATACTGCAA
This sequence comes from Cytobacillus sp. FSL R5-0569, assembly GCF_038007265.1. Taxonomy (NCBI): domain Bacteria; kingdom Bacillati; phylum Bacillota; class Bacilli; order Caryophanales; family Bacillaceae; genus Cytobacillus; species Cytobacillus sp. FSL R5-0569. Next base: position 522,499 of record NZ_JBBOWW010000001.1, on the reverse strand, counting down.
ACTGTATACGGATTGTGTAGTTATATTCCTTTCTTTTCGCAAATTATTTTTCCAATCATTTTCCATTGCAATCATATCTATCACTTCATTGCTTTTCTTAACAATCGCATCTAGCGTTTCGCTGCTTTGCCAGCTAATCCACTTCAGAGATTCATTTACTGTTTTATTCAACTCATTGTTAAGTTGATTTTGGTTGTTCACATTTACATAGCTACCATCCGCTGCCTTGGCGATGTCTTTCAGTTGCTGCTCATCTTTACCGGCTAAATCAAACCCAATGACATTAACCACTGGTGAAATTCCCGAAACTTTTAATTCCTTCGCAGCTGCCACCGGATCGCCATCACATGTTTCAATCCCGTCACTGACAATATAGACAACGTTTTTATGCTCTTCACCAGAGTATTTTGATAGGTCCTTCTTCGCTTCCTTAATAGACTGAGCTAAAGGGGTCCATCCTGCTGGTTGAAAGGAATCAAGGGCAGAGGACAGTTCAGACTCGTTATATGTTTGTGACTCATATACTAATTCAATAGCGGCACAGGACATTTTCTTATCTGCATCTGAACCAGACCCTTCATGGCCATACACTCTTAAACTTAAGTTCACATCTTCTGGTAACGTTGAGGCAAACTCCTCAATTGATTCTTTAGCTAGGTCCATCCTTGTTTTAGACCCCATATAATTCGCCATACTTCCACTGGCGTCCAATACAATTTCTACATTATATTGTTCCTTAGAGGCTAATTCTTCGGCCTTCTCGGGCTTATTTAAACTACTTTCCTCAATGGAGACCTTTGGATCTTCATAAGGCATCTTAAATACAGAGTACAAGTAGTTCGTCAAATTCTGTAGTTCCTTATCACTTGCATCCTCTGGTAATGCAGGTATTTCATTTAAAACTTCCTCTACACTTCCATTTCCTAAATTAGTATCCTCAGAGCCTAATACACCAATTGGGAATTGGACAATTTCTTCTAGATTTTCCGGCCGCTCTCTCGCGACTAATTCTTCATCGACTACTTCTTCTACTGGATCGGTTCCTTCCTCCGCTTTTTGTTGTTCCTCTACTACTTCCTCTTTCTTTTGATCTTCTTCCTTTTGATTGCTTTCTTCTTTTTCTGCTGAACAGGCGCCCAAGAGCAGAAGAAGAACCAAGAGGTAAAGCGTGGATCGTTTTTTCATTATGGAATCCTCCAAATTTAAATAGTTAGATACAGCATTCGGTTGATTTTTTGAGATTCCTGACTCATCTATCCTTACGAATACCGCTGTTAATAGTTTCATTCTGTCATTTTCTTCGCAAAAAAGGCCATATCTCTTTAGACATAGCCTTTATTTCTATACGCTTTCTGATTCTTGCTTTCTGATTGTGTTTAAGTGATTTTTACGCATAAACGGCAAAGCAATGGCCACTACTGCTGCGGCAAGCGGAAAACGATCACCTGATAATAACCATTCAAAAAGTGAAATGGGTACAAAAAGGATGTAAACAAATAGCATAATAAATAAATAGATTCTTCTCCATTTACGTTCTTTCTTTGACATTATATCCCTCCTTGTTCTGATTCTCGCCAACTATTAAAAATATTCGTCAATATGATGACTTGAAGTGGTAATAAAAACATAAGTAGTACAATTTTCAAAGCTAATGTGGTGAAATACACATCAGTATACAAGGATAATAAATATATCATCATATTTTCGAATACCAATTGAATCATACTTAATAGAACAATAACGAAGATTGCTTTGAAAAAATGGGCTTTAATGAATCCAACTGATTTTTTCAAAGCGGTTCTTAATTTTCCATTCTCCGCTAAGAAAAAAGGAACAAAATAAAATAATACAAGGACAACTAGACCTGGAATCACGTATAATAAGCCACCGATAAAAATGCATATAGAGTACAAGCAAGCAAACAAATAAATAGGTAATGCTTTTTCTATCGCGAACGAAATCGCTTGCTTGAGGGGATGATCAGCATCCTCACTCTCTAAAAGCGTATACTTAATGAATGGCAACTGAGCAATCGTAAGAAAAACAATCATGAAAATCCCATTAGCCACATCCCCAATCAAACCGGGATATTCAGCAAACCTTGTCTCGGCATAAATATAATTAACAATTATCGCATGCAAAAATAACAAGGGGACATATGTCAAAACTGACAACAACATTAACTTTAAAAAGTCTTGTATATATAAAGAGAAGGAGCTTGATAGAATACTTTTCATAGAGTCCTCCTGGTTATTTTGGGTTTCTTAAGACGGGGACTATTTTGTTTTCGAAATCCCTTTTACCTATGTCTTCTCTGTTTTTTGATAAAGACTGCTTTATATTTCTTTCATCTATTTGTAGCTTATTTCCTCTCTCGTCTAATTCGAATGTAGCAATCGATTTCCTTAATATATCATTTGTTTTTAACCAGTCATTTAAAAGTGCTTGCAATGTTTTTTTATCTTTCTTTGAAGAAAAGATAGTTTCATTAGACATTACTTTTTTTAACTCTTCATAATCCCTTTCTAATGAAATTTCATTTTTAGCTATGGTATACATCATCGCACTATATTTCCCATATTCATCTTCAAAACTGTCCATAAATGGGATATCAAAATAACCGATATTTCTTGTTACTTCTCTTTGCATATAGCCTAAATTGTAAATAATTTCTTTTATTCTCTTAGGTCGTTCAATTACTTTTTCATTATGTTCTACAATTCTATTAATCACTTGTACCATATGAGGATATTCAGACAATAATTTTTCTTGATTATCTAATAATATACGGTTCATTTCCTTATAGGTTAGGGGTTCTTTCTTTGCTTGAATGGCCATCCCTCTACCAGCATTGTTCGCCATCGTATTAAAAAGCAACAAATAATAAGCAGGTAGTTTTGCTTCTTCTAAGGACAATACTTCCCCGGCTTTATCCATAATTAGATAACCACTAACTTTATTATTTAATTTTGCATAATCCACTATAAAATAATGTTGACCTTTATAAAAGAAAGCAAATTTCCACATATCCCATTTCTCAAATAGCCTTTTGTGCCTTTTTATATTCTTTATTTGTTCAGGTGTTGGATTAACATTTATCATACATATACCTCATTTAACTAAATACAGATTTAAAGAACCCTGTAACAGATTCTTTAGCTTTATTGAACTTATCTTTAACATTTGAGATAATTTCTTTTCTATTCCTATATAATTTTTGACCTAAACTAGCAATTGATAATACCCCACCAACCACTACCATCCCAGCAGCTATTGGTTGAGCACCGGGTATCATAGCAACTGCTGGCGCAAGTCCAGTAATGATTTCTCCTGTATTACCAACAAGGTCCCATGCAGCATTTGTTTTCTCTTCTGAAGTACTTGCTGAGTTTAACTTCCCAACATTATCAACTGTATCTTTAATAGCAAAAGGTAATGTAACTGCGGACACAACAGCATTTGCAGGTGTGAAAGTTTTTGTAGCATTATATAAATCATCAACGCTGGCAATATCAATTATGTCACTAGAGGCTCTTATCATTTCGATATTTCTAAATTCATTAACTGTTTTTAAATTATCATAAACTTCCTTCCCCTTCAGCCCAACATCCGCTACATCATAAGCAGCATCAATTGTCGCGTCACCTTTGGCGAAAGTTTTGAATCCTGCTAGGACAAGATTGGAACGACTGGATGCATAATTGCTAAAGCCAGCTGTATCTCCAGCACGAACCATTTCATCAGCAAAGTTAACTGTATTACCGATGACGTCATTTGTAACAAACTTTATACCGTCATAAGCCTTTGGATCTTCAAACTCAAAAAACGACTGATTATCAGATACTGTATTATTATACCTATCTAATGTATCCAGTGTCGGATTTTGATAGTCTGGGCTATATGGTGGTTGTGGATTGCCTGCAATGGGTCCTCCGGGTAAGTTTGAAGGATCATTGGGATTGTTTGGGTTATTTGGATTGTTTGGGTTGTTTGGATCATTAGAAGTGTTATTATTGCTATTATCGGAATTTAAATTTTGTTCCCATGGTGCATGTTCCCAAACAGGTGAGGTATTCCAATACGGCGTTACCCATTCAGATTGATTTTGCCATAATTGTTCATTCCACTCTGGTGAAGTTTCCCATCGAGATTGTTCCCACTCGGGCGGTGTCTCCCATTCGGGAGGGGTTTCCCATTCTGGTGGTGTCTCCCATTGAGGTCCACTCCAAGTTGGCGCATTATTCCAAGTCCCCCATGCATGTGCAACACTGGCATAACTACCTATATTCATAAACATGATAACAAATATGGATAATAGTGCAATGAGGACACGGTATGACCTTCTCATTGACAACACCTCCTAATCTTTTTATTAATAACTAATATTCAGTCCCCATGCGAACGAATCGAATAATTCGAAAGATGGCCCCTGTCCTGTTTGTCTCACATGCCGTTGATTATCAGAAAAGTATTCATCATACTTAAAGGCTTCGTACTTAGTAGCTGTCTTCACTTCAATTCTTTGGTTTTCGTTTAACCAGATTTCTGTTTCTGATACTTGGCCACCATTTCTTTGAATATTCGTACTTACTTCACTATAAATCTCACTTTCCGCATTACTTAATGATGAAGCAATGAACATTCTTAAAACATGGCTATCTGGTTTATTTAACTCACGCTTAATTATTTTATTGATTGCTTGATGTTTCTTTTCAGATTCTTTTAAGTAGTTGGGAAGTGTAGGAAGGAGCTCTTCTATTTGCTTTGATAATAATTCAGGTTCCTCTAGCTCTGGAGGTTCATAGTCTTCATTATCTTCGTTTTCCTCTGCTTCCTCTTTTGCTTCCTCTTCCGCTTCTTTAAATTGATCTTCTAAATACTCATCATAATCTTCTATCGATAAAGCAAGATGCTTCGTTATAATACCTGAAGCAACAATGCTTGCCTGCTCAGCATTATTGGACGCATGTTCTTTTTCAATAAACACATTGGCAAAGCTTAGGATTAAAAGAAACATTAAAAAGAACACACTAAACAATCCAATGATAAATAGCATGGTGTTTCCTTTTTCATTCTTTAAATATTTCATTTACTCCATCACCCTGCCACTTATTTCTCTCGTAAACGAAACCTTCGGAATATATCCCGCTATGCTATCTGGGATAAAAACCAAATCTAGGTTCACATGCATCCTTAAAGTGAAATGATTGTTACCGTTATTCATCGGATCGAGATCCATTATCTGTATGTTACCTCCGGCTTTATTAACAAGATCTCTTGCAGAACTGGTTGCATCAGTTATATCCTCAGTGACTGCATATGTCTTTGCTGCTTCATTCAATGCGGATTGAGCAACAATCACTGCATAACCCGCAACCAAAAACTGCCACAAAATCATCATAATTAAGAAAACAAGGGGCACCATTGCTAAGAACTCAATTGTCGCTGAACCATCTTCATTATTGATTCTTTTCTTCATTTGATGCCCCTCCTTTTTAGTTTGGTACATTTTTCTCATAAAGATTTTCTATTTCTTTTATTTTTTCATCAAGGTTTTCCTTTGATAGATCTGTTAATGTATTATTTAATTCTTTAACAGAAGCATAGTGTTTTTCATAGAACTCTTTAATATTTGATTGCATCTGGTCAGCTTGGTTTTTGGTAAGCTTTTTTTGATTTTCTAATTCACTTATTGATTGAGTAATCATTTTCTCTTCATTAGCCATACTAAAAAACCATTCACTCTGAACTTTCATAAGTTCCATTCTCTCTTGACTTGACTGAACAAGCGCATCAAATTTTTCGCTACTGCTCCACTCTAGCCATTTTTGTGATTCTTTTACAGTTTTATTAAACTCATTGTCTAGCTGATTTTGATTTTTTACATTTAAATAATTCCCCTCTGCTGCAGAAGCGATATCCTTTAATTGCTGCTCATCATCTTTAGCTAAATCAAAACCTATTACATTTACCACTGGTGATATCCCTGAATCTTTCAACTCTTTAGCAGCTGCAACAGGATCACCATCACATGTTTCAATCCCGTCACTTACGATATATACAACGTTTATATTATTTTCCGCAGACAGATTTGATAAATCGTCCTTCGCCTCTAAAATTGATGCCGCTAAAGGTGTCCATCCTGCAGGTTCAAATGAGTTCAATGCATTCGATAATTCAGATTCATTATAAGATTGAGATTCATATACTAATTCATTTGCAGCACAAGACATTTTTTTATCTGCATCAGATCCAGTTCCTTCGTGCCCATATACTCTTAAACTAAGATTTACTTCATCTGGTAATGTAGATGCAAATGCTTGAATAGACTCTTTCGCTAGCTCCATTCTCGTTTTGGCTCCCATATAATTAGCCATACTTCCACTAGCATCCAATACTATTTCAACATTATATTGCTCCTTAGTTGCTACCTCTTCTGCTGCACCAGGGCTTTTTAATACACTATTTTCAATTAACTCTTTCGGATCTTGATAGGGCATTTTATAAAGTGAATATAGGTAATTTAAGACCTCGTCAATAGCCTCCTCATTTTCTGATAAATCTGGCATATCTGCTAAAGTCTTCTTGACATTTTCATCGTTAATTGAGATAACTGAATTACCATATTCACCAATTGGATACTCAATTAATTCTTCAATAGTCTGTGGGCGATTGGCTACCTCTATTGATAATTGGTCATCTTTTTCCTCTTCTTCAACTATTTCATCTTGTGGATTCTTTTCCTTTCCTTGCACTTCTTGAGTATTTTCATCATTGTTATCTGCAGGTTCCTTGGACTGATCACTTTGATCTTGAGTCGAACAACCTGCTAATAATAAGAAAAGAAAAAGGAGGAAGTAGATTTTAATAATTTTATTCAAAGTAAAAGCCTCCAAGCGTTGTTGTTAAATGTTAGCTTCCGATACTTTGTAGCATTTCACCTATCTTGTTAACTATAATGCTAGCTAATCCCTCACCCTGGCTTCCCATAGCCGAAGCAACCGCAAACATCAAAGCAACGATTACTGCCGCTAATCCTACCCATTCAATTGTTGATACTCCGTCTTCGTTATTAACTGCCTTTTGTGTTCTCGCATACAGAGCGTGCATTTTCCCGTTTACTTTTTCGATAAAATTTTTCATTTGTTTTTCCTCCTAAATAATTGGTTTTATTACTTCTAATTTTTTTGATGGCGTGAGCTAACCTTCAGTTAGAAATAATCACCCCTTTCAAAGATTTATATCTTATTAACTAAATATATTCATAATACTGTTCTCACCATAGATCATGTTGAGGATCACTAATCCAATAATCAGCAACATAATGAGTGGAGCGATAATGAATGATGTGATTAAAGTGACTTTTGGAGATGCTTTAGCTGCTTTTTCTTTTACCTGTTCTAAGCTTATTTTCCTAATATCCTCAGCTTGTGCTTTAAAAGTCGAAGCCATCGGAACACCTAATCTCGTTGCTTGAATAAGTGATTTAATTAAAGATTGAAAGTCTTCATTTTCATTTCTATCTAATAATCCAGCATAAGCTTTTTCACGAGGGACACCCAGATCGATTTCTTGAAGGAATTGGGCAAATTCTTCTCTTATTGGACCATCAAAATATTTAATTACCTCTTTGATGGCACTATCTAAATTCGATCCAGCTTGTAAGCTAATACTTACCGTATCTAAAAAGTCTGGTAAGTCCTTTCTTAATAGATCCTGTCTTTTTTTACCTAATGACCTCACCCAAATAATGGGTATGAAAAAACCTAAAATTGGTAAAGTAACAAAAGCAATATTTGCTAGGGGGAACCCCATAATCACCATAAAGAAACCAAGTAAAAGTCCCAATAAAATAAACACGATTTTAAATCCTTGAAATCTCTTCACACTTAATTCATAAGGGTTACCTGATCTTTTTAATAGCTTATCTATCTCTTCAGATTCACTATAAAAATTAATCCTCTCTCCTAATGTGGAGAAGTCATCAGCATATCTGGCGAGAAATTGAATGATTTTTTCCAATCTGCCCTTCTTGCCAGCTACAAGTACGGAAGAGGTAACTGCTATTTCTTGTAAATGAGCTTTCAAGTATTGCTTTTGTTTAGAATACTGATATAAACTAGCTAATCCGAGAGCGAGAGATAGCCAACATAATATAACGGCGAATAATATGAAAGAATCCATAACGCTACACCTTTATGTTGGTAACAGCTCTTACAAGTAATAGCGCGATTACCATCCCTATAATAAAAATAATCATTAATATAGCTCCTGGAACAGTGAATAACAATTCCATAAATCCATCCATAATATTGTTTAACATGAACAACAAGAATATGGGCAGAGCAGGTAAGATATACGAAACAAACCTTTGTTCAGCGGTAGCTGTTGAAATTGTTTGTCTGAGTACCTTCCTCTCCTCAAGCGTGTGAGCCATTTCATATAAAACTTGTGTTAAGTTACCCCCTGCTCTTTTTTGAATTAATAGAGCAGAGATAAATAGTTTATACTCTCTCGTAGGTACTCGAACTTCTAATTCTTTTAACGCTCGCTCGAAATCGACACCTAATCTCATATTTTGGGTCAATGATTTAAATTCGTCTTTAGCAGGAGAACTCACTTCACTCGCTACGATTTCAAGCCCTTGGACAATTGTCATGCCAGATTTCGTTGCGTTCCCGAGAATTCGGCATACCTCAGACAATTGATTGTTTAACTTCTCTATGTATTTATTCTTCCTTATTAAGAATAAAATCCAATAAGCCCCTGCACAGAGCACAACCGCAATGATTAAGCTTAAGATAAGCGGTACACTAAAGAAGCCGAATAACATGATGGTGACAGTAAAGGCGATAAATAATAGAATGGCAAAAAATTCAGAAGGTAGAATAGATATATTGGATTTTACTAACTTTTGCTTAAAGTTATCGGCAAAATCAGTTTTATCAAACCTATCACCCAATTTTGCAATAAAGCTGTTACGTTCTTCTTTTTCTTGAAATTCCTTTGCTTGCTTTTTAATAATTTCTTTCTTATCACTACGATAACCTAAGTAATTATAAACACCCCATATAAAGAGCAATGTTGCTAATCCAAAAAGTATGGCTGCCTCCATAGTTACTCCACCTCCTATCCTTTAAAAATTTCTTCATCTAGCTCTATTCCATACATCTTAATTTTTTCTAAACATTTAGGTATTTTTCCTGTCGGTTCAAACGAACCTTCAACCTGACCATTTTCCTTTAGCCCTTTACGTCTATAGGTGAATATTTCATCAATATTGATTTCACCCGATTCACTACGATAAACTTCACAAATAGAAACGATTTTTCTTGTTCCATCTGTTAATCGTGTACTTTGAACGATAATATCTAATGCGCCCACAATATACTCTCTAACAATATGTGATGGTAAATCCATACCCGCCATGACAACCATTCCCTCGACCCTTCTCAGTGCATCAAATGGGGTATTGGCGTGTACTGTTGTAATCGACCCTTCGTGACCCGTGTTCATCGCTTGCAGCATATCAAATGCTTCAGAGCCACGAACCTCACCGACGATGATGCGATCAGGCCTCATCCGTAATGAGTTTTTCACCAAATGTCTAATAGAGATTTCGCCCTCGCCCTCCATATTTTCAGGGCGGGCCTCCAATCCCACGACATTTGGTTTATCTAAGCGAAGCTCAGCGGAGTCTTCAATCGTAATTATTCGTTCACCTACAGGAATAGAATCGCCAAGAACATTTAATAATGTTGTCTTACCGCTACCTGTTCCTCCGGAAATAAGCACGTTCATTTTTGCCCTTACAATCGCATCTAAAAAACGAGACATATTTTCATTTAGTGATTCAAAGTTTAATAGATCTTGAATGCGGAATGGTTCTTTGCGAAACTTTCGAATGGAAACGACAGATCCTCCTAAACTGATTGGAGGTATTACTGCATTCACCCTACTTCCATCGGGTAACCTGGCATCAACCATTGGCGAACTGTCGTCAATTCTTCTGCCAAGTGGAGCTACAATACGGTCAATGACATGTCTAACATGGCTTTCATCTCTGAATGAGATGGGCGAAAGTTGCAACTTTCCATATTGCTCAATATAGATTTCATTAAAGTTATTGATAAGAATCTCCGTAATACTTGGATCATTTAATAATGGTTCTAGGGGACCATAGCCAATGGACTCATCTATAATCCTTGTAATCAGTAATTCTTTATCATGCCTCGGAAGAATGATTTTTTCCTCACTCATAAATTGACTGATAAGTTGTTCAATTCTGAGTCTCATTTCCCCTTGTGGCAAGCTGGTTAACAGTTCAAGATTCGTTTCTTTTAATATGCGCGTTTTGTAATGCTCTACAAGCTCTGAAATGTATTGATTTTGAACTGACGACCTTTTTATCGTTCGATTTCGATTATTATTTTCTGTTTTTTTATCAAACAAAGACATCAATCATCAATCCTTAAATTATATTATTCTAACATTTGGTTAACCCATTTCTTCACGCTCTTAGTAAATGGTATCAACTTCTTTTCGACAGCTTCTTTTCTAAATGGTTCACCTTTATTGATATGTGCTTGAACCCCTTTAATGTCTCTTGGTATCTTAAATGCTATAGGGTAAGAAATAATATCTTTTAAATCATTCGGCTTTATTTCATTTTCTCTCCCGACTTCATTTAATAACAATTCCATACGATCCTGTGTTTCGATACCAAGCCTTACAAAAAGATTTTCAACTTGTTTTAACATATTGATAGATGGTGCATCCAAATTCATCACATAATAGATTTTATCTGACTCTTCCAATGCAATATATGTCTGTTCATTCACATATGTAGGAAGATCGACAATGACAAAATCATAGCTTCTTCTACAGGTCCTCAATAATTTAGAAATAAAATCAGAAGGAAGACTTTCACTTACCTCAGCATCTTTAGGGCTTAATAACACTTCAAGCTTTGAGTATTTTTCCTTTTCTGATACGTTTCTAATATGGGTTTCCGCTAATTCGCTAATAACTGGTTGAAGATCTGCAAGCGACCTGTTCGATTCAATCGAAAGATAAGTTTCCGTACCACCGTACTGCAAATTTAAATCGATTAAAATCACTTGTGCAGTGGATTCTAATTTTAATGTTTGTGCAAAAGAACTCGATAGTATCGTGCGGCCACTTCCACCTTTACCACTATAAAACGAGAGAATCTTTCCTCTTCCCCGTTTAAAAGATTGATTAGCTGAAGCTGTTTCTTCCAACTGCTCTCTTTTTTGAATAGCCAGTTGTATAATGCTGTCCATTCTGCCATAAAGCATGGTATTTTCATCCGGTAAAACAAAATAATCAGTAATTCCTGCTCTTGTTATATCCCTTAATGTGTCAAAGTCTCTTGAGAAGGAGATATAAACAATTGGGAGTATATGATTATAAGTGTGGATATATTCAATCGTATCCACTGTTGATTCTGAAGAGGATTCGATTAGAAAGATTAAATCTGGAGATAATCGATCCAATTCTGACCTTATATCAGAATAATTAAGTGTATCTATTTTGTTATATTCATTAAATAACCCCATAATATTAGTAAGCGATTCATCACTATCACTCACTATCAGGATATTGATTTGTTCAGCCATCATGACCACCTCATTTTTGACATACCTTATAATCAGTCTTTTTTATCTGACTTTTCTTCTTTCTTCTCTTCTTTTTCTTTAGGTTCTTCTTTCTTCTCTTCTTTAGCAGGAGCTTCGTCTACCTTCTCCTCTTTCTCTACAGAAGCCGCTTCTTTTGCCTCACCATCGACTTCTTGCACTTCCTCTTCTAAACCAACATTTGCCTTTAGTACTCTCATACTATCAGCGTAATTTTGCATATGTATAATTTCTGGTGCAGCTTCAAAAGGGACTTCCACGACAATTCCTGAAAACTTTTTATCACTTTGTAAGATACGAGCAACCTTTACATCCTTCTTAAAGCTTTCAGTAACTGGATTACCATCAAACTTGTGTGAAACAATAATGTCCACTCGATCAAGTGCCTCTAACTGTGTATCAAAGCTTACATTTTCAGTCTGCGTTATCATCACGAGACGACTATTCTCATCAGTAGCTGTTGATACAGGTTTAATCATTGGTTGTGTAATCACTTCATCTTCCTTTAATGGTACGACTAAAACTTTGTTAATTAGATCTTCAACATTTAATACATACGATTCATTTACATACCTATTAGGTATTTCAATGGCTTTCACTTGTTCTGGTTTAATAACTGTTCTAGAAGGAATATCATCTGCTGCTACATAAACTTCCGTCATCCCACCAAGATCAGCATTAAGTTCGCTTACTTTTTGAAGGACAAAAAAACCAGCTGCCACTGCTAATAATAATGAAATAGATATAAAGATTATGGCTCTTCTCTTCGATTCCAACATTCTGCTTCTTCTCTCCCACATCATTCATATTTTTCTATATTTAAGTAAAATTTGGTAAATAATTTACTACTTTTTACCTCGTTTAAAAAATTTTAAACCTGATAATTTGAAGTTTTTTCTTTTTTCCTGCTATATATTTACTAACATCTGTAGAAATTTCCGTCAAATCCACTTTTGTCCATGTCGAAATTTGTCTGTGAATTTCGTACTATTTTTCTCTCAATTTCGAGATTTTTTATGTGATTTTAGAAGTATGTCTGTACAGGAGCAGAGAAACAATTCTAATTACTTTATTGCAATTAATTGAGGAATATATATTTTTATAGTCTTTTAGACTCAATTTGTAAGCAAAGTTGGTTTCTACCTAAAATATACTCATATAAGTGTTGAGAATTTCCCTGAAAAATTTCCCTCGGGGTATCGAGAGTAATTTTTCACTCCATGTGATTTATTTTCTTTAAATGTATAATAAAAAGTTAAATAACAATTGTTTATTAGGCAAAATTTTATATTTATTTCCTTTTTATACCTTTTAGTCATTTTATCAATATAATATCATTCCATTTCAAACGACATAGCTACAAAAAATGCTAACCTAGGACAAAGTAATTAAACACAAGATAAATAGTTGACAAGAATCGACAGTTTTTCCATACAAAAAGAGATGTAGTTAATTACTACACCTCTCTTAACCGAATAAAATTATTCACCTATGACCTTTGCCCCTTCTAATAGTTTATCTGTTAATTCAACACCTTGTTTCTCAGCTGCATCCTTGTTAACGATTAATTCTAGATTATCAGGGAAACCAACTGGGATGTCACTTGGTTTTTTGCCATTTAATATTTCTATAGCCATTTCACCTGTTTTATAACCAAGGTCATGGTATTCAAAGCCATAGGAAGAGAACGTGCCTCTTTCAACTGAATCACTTTCACCAACAAATGTAGGAATTTTTTCTTTATTAGCCACTGTGATGACTGATTCTAAAGCTGAAACGACGGTGTTGTCTTTTGGAATATAAAAGACATCGGACCGATCAACAAGTGACTCTGCTGCTTGCTTCACTTCTGAGCTAGTTGAAATTGCCGTCAACGCATATTCAAGTCCATTCTCTTCTAATGCCTTCTTCGCATTTTCTACATTAACAATTGAGTTAGCTTCCCCGTCGTTATAAATGATTCCGACCGTCTTTGCTTCTGGGACAAACTTTTTAATAGAAGCAATCGTATTTTTAATCGCATCTGGATGGGTATCAGAAGTACCAGTCACGTTTGCACCCGGCTTGTCCAAGTCTTTTACAAGATCTGCGCTAATCGGATCGGTAATAGCTGTAAAAAGAACGGGTATATCCTTGGTTGATTGAACAACAGATTGAGCACTCGCTGTTGCTATTGCAAGAATTAGGTCATTGTCAGCAGTAACCAAGTTTTGAGCAATAGACATATTATTATTAGCGTCCCCTTGAGCATTCTGATAATCTAACTCTAAATTCTTTCCTTCCTCATAGCCTGCATCTTTTAAAGCAGCCATAAAACCTTCTCTTGCAGCATCTAATGAAGGGTGCTCAACAATTTGTGTAATACCAATCTTAACAACCTTTTGCTCCTTTTCATTGTCCCCACTGCCACTTGCCTCATCAGCACCTGAAGAACCACAGGCACTAAGAAGCAGCATTGAACTACCAATCAAACCTGCTAATAATTTTCTCATGACCTAACTCCCCACTTATAAAATTTTTAATATTTCGATAATAACACGCTTTGTTGATTTAAAGCAATGAATTTTTTTGCATGCGTTTTCATTATAGTAATGATACTCCACACATATTGATTCCCCTTCTTTTTCATAGAAAAATCGTGGTGAATTTTTACAATTATGTGTGCTATTCTTATATCAGATACTTACATAAAGGAGTTTTTGAATGACTGAGGGCATGTTTAACTTAAAAAAGCTGAAAAAAGCTAAAATGACCTATTATGCAGTCTCCTGCTACACGGATAAGACTTCAAGTCAAGAAACATACGATACCCAATTTGCCTTTCCTGTCGGAGACCTCGATAACGTAGAAGTGACAACAGAAATACTCGATGGTGAGTGGAACGAGGGGCAACGTGTAAAACTTCACGAGATCATGAATGAAAAACAGCTGCAGTTCCCTTTTTATATCATCAATGAAATTAATGCGGAAGATATAAGTAAAGAGATCAAGCTTCTTAAAAAAGACCACCCCTTTAAGACTTTGCTTGGGACAATTTCTTTTGAGGAAATAGTTGCAGCTGAAGATCGTGCGATTTATCAGCTTCACAAGGCTGTTGCGTATAAACAGACTGTTGCTGAAACGATTGAATTTTTGAATGGGAAGCTATCTGGACAGAAAAGCTCATAAAAATAGCCGAGACCTTTTAGTTAAAGTCGCTCGGCTTTTTTATTAGAAGTTAATAAAATCTACCTGCTAACGTGATTTGACTAGTAATAAAAAAGCTGTCAGAAAAAACAAGAAAGTGCTAACCATCCAGGTACTCTGCTATTTTTATTAGTTACATTTGGATTGGATGCTTGGTTCTGTAGAGTAAGGTAGCCGGAGCTTGACGTCGGCCTAGGTGCAACGGTACCGATACTCTCCGATCCCCAAATTATGTCTACTACTCGTTTTGCAGGGAGAATCTTGTGTGAATTAAGATGCACAAAAGCTCTTTGCGCAGCTTTTGTTACCGAATTTCTTTTTGAGTGACTCGCTAACATCATTTGCTACGCCTTCGTTTCTACTTTTCCCTTTGAGTGACTCACAAACATCATTTGCTGCGCTCTCGTTTCTGCTCTTCCTTTTGAGTGACTCACAAACACCATTTGCTGCGCTCTCGTTTCTACTATTCCTTTTGAGTGACTCACAAACATCATTTGCTGCGCTCTCGTTTCTACTTTTCCCTTTGAGTGACTCGCTATCTCAATTTGCTGCGCTCTCGTTTCTGCTCTTCCTTTTGAGTGACTCACAAACACCATTTGCTTCGCTCTCGTTTCTACTATTCTCTTTGAGTGACTCGCTATCTCGATTTGCTACGCTCTCGTTTCTACTATTCTCTTTGAGTGACTCGCTATCTCGATTTGCTGCGCTCTCGTTTCTGCTCTTCCTTTTGAGTGACTAGCGAACTCGAATTTTCTCGGGATTTCTTTTGAAAATGGTTTTAAAGCCTAACAAATATACTTTGTTAGACTTTCATTTGTTACTTCTTAATAAAATTCGGTAAGCCTCTCATTACCTGACTATCAACGATTCCATCTTTATATCCTCTTCCTTGTAGATGGCATTACTAAACTTTACTGCACAATATCATCATAAATATAGCGAGACCATAGTAAGAGCATTTAAACAATCAATTCTTAAAGACTTCTCCCCCACCCGCCATATTTTCCTCACGCTTACGAATCATATGCACAACTAAATAAACAAGCGGTGTGATGCAAATTGAGGCAATAAATTTAAATAAATATTGCGAGAGAATCAATCCCAATAATGCGGTAGTTGGAATCGTTCCGTAAAAGGCGATCGTAATAAATATCGATGTGTCGACGATTTGACTAATCATTACAGACATATTATTTCTGAACCATAACTTCTTCTTACCATGACGCATTTTTAGTTTATGAAAAACATACACAACAATATGCTGGCTAATAAAATAAGACACAAGACTCGCAACTATTACACGAAAGCTACCACCTAAAATCGCTTGAAATGATGCCTGTTCGCCGAATACGGGAGCAGCAGGTAATTGGATGGTGATCATAATAAAGATAATCGCCAATATTTGTGTGATAAGACCAGCTTTCACCGTTTGTTTACCAGCTTCTTTCCCATATAATTCGACGATAATATCAATGATTGGGTACGTAAAAATAAAAACGACCACTGCTGCTGGAAGAATCGCTAAATCGCCAAGGCTGAATAATTTCACAGCAACTATATTAGCTAATATAAGCAAGCCCACATAGATGCCGTTTAAATATAGAATCATCGATTATCCACTTTTTCTGGATAGAGGTCATGGTTCATTAATCGATGCTCTGCCATCTTTTCGTATTTCGTTTCCGGTCGGCCATAATTGCACCATGGATCAATGCTAATACCACCACGAGGCGTAAATTTCCCCCAAACTTCAATATATCGGGGGTTCAATAAATCAATGAGGTCATTCATAATAATATTGACACAGTCCTCGTGAAAATCGCCATGATTTCTAAAGCTAAAGAGATACAGTTTCAATGATTTACTTTCTACAATTTTTTCATCAGGGATGTAAGAGATATACATCGTAGCAAAATCCGGTTGGCCTGTGATGGGGCAAAGACTTGTGAATTCTGGACAATTAAATTTGACAAAATAATCTCTGCCGCTATGTAAGCTGTCCACAGCCTCAAGTACTTCTGGTGCGTAATCTGATGGGTATTGGGTCTGTTGATTACCTAATAAAGTTAAATCCGTTAATCCTTGTTCTTCTTTTCTTCCTGACATAAAA
This sequence comes from Cytobacillus sp. FSL R5-0569, assembly GCF_038007265.1. Lineage (NCBI taxonomy): Bacteria > Bacillati > Bacillota > Bacilli > Caryophanales > Bacillaceae > Cytobacillus > Cytobacillus sp. FSL R5-0569. Next base: position 505,543 of record NZ_JBBOWW010000001.1, on the reverse strand, counting down.
AAGCCTCCTTGAATCAATTTCGTTCAGGGAGCTAAAACCATCTGTCAACTAAGAAACAAAAAACCACGCCCGAATATGGACATGGTTTTTTTCATGCATCCATAGTTTTTTATAGAGGGTTTAAAGCTATGAACCTCTTCTGGATATCTTCCAGTCTATTCATTTACTTTTCTCAGTTTATATAAGCTTGTGATCACTGTCAATCTTTTCTGTTAGGCGTACACTTCATTGCCATCCGATTCATCTTTAATTTCACCAACAATTTCAGAAAGAATATCCTCCATTGTTACTAACCCGACGGTTTTGCCTTGATTATTTGTTACAAGGGCCATATGTGTACGTGTTTGCTGCATTTTCAAGAAAACCTCTTTAATGGAGATAGTTTCTTTATAGCTTGGAATCTCATGCATAAATTCTTTAAAATCTTCCTTACGTCCTGCAGCTAAACTCGTTAACATTTCCTTCGTATTAATGAAGCCGATATATTCCTTCGTCTTAGATGTAACAGGGTATCTTGTATATTCATGTTCATCGATGACCTTTAACATGCTGTCCAATGACTGATTCTTCTGCAGTGTAATCATTTCTTCTTTCGGAATCATAATATCTTTTAATTGACGACCATCAAAGGCAAAGATGTTCTCCAAATAAGCAAGTTCTGTTTGGTTGATTTCTCCACCTTCATAACTTTGTGTGACAATCAACTTCAACTCTTCTTCCGAGTGCACAGTATCATGACCAGCTGGCTCAACACCGAATCGTCTTAAAATAAACGTTGCGGAACCATTTAATAAACTAATAACTGGCTTCATAATGCGACCAAACCAATATAAAGCTGGCGCCAGTAGAAGTGTCATTTTTTCTGCATATTGTATCGCTAATGTTTTTGGTGCAAGTTCCCCAATAACGACGTGTAAGAACGAGACAATAGTCAGTGAGATAATATAAGAAAGTATTGTCGCTACAGCGGCAGATACTTCAAATTCAATAAACAAAGGTTCTAAAATCTTCTGTACAGTTGGTTCACCTAAAGCACCTAAAACAAGCGCTGTAATGGTAATACCTAGCTGGCAGGCAGATAAATAATAGTCAAGATTATGAGCTACTTTTTTAGCAAGTACTGCTTTTTTATTTCCTTCTGCGATCAATTGATCGAGTCTAGACATACGCACTTTCAATATAGCAAACTCGGCACCTACGAAAAATGCCGTAAACAAAATAAATAATGCAACTAAAAACAAGTTTAATATGATTATACTGTCCAATTATTTCCCTCTTCCTGAGGGATTCACCTCCAAGATGATTACGATGATTGAGGGGTTTCCTCTGCTATTTGATCTTCTAAATATTGATGGAACATGACTTGTTTAATTTGATAATTATCCATTTCAGCCACTTCCCACACATGATTATCGTGATGAACCTCGTCACCCTGCTCTACTACTTCAAGGTTTTTATATTGTATCCAACCAGCAATTGTGTCGATATCTTCACTATCTTCAAATGTTAGGCCAAACCGGTCTTCCAAATCAGTCAATAACACACGTCCATTGATGATATACTTTTGTTCACCCGCTGGACGGATATCCGCTACTTCATCCTCATCAAATTCATCGCGAATTTCGCCAACTAGCTCTTCAAGTACATCCTCCATCGTTAAAACACCAGAAGTTCCGCCGTACTCATCCATAACAACAGTCATATGGACTTGTTCTTGCTGCATTTTCACCAGCGCATCTTGTATACTTGTTACTTCTACAACAAATGGAACATCACGCATATATTGCTCTAACTTTACTTCCCTGCCACTCACAATGTGACTGAGCATTTTCTTCGCATTGACAACACCAATAATACGGTCTTTATCCCCATTTTCGACAACGGGATAACGCGTATAATTATGTTCATCTAAAATGGCGATCAGTTCATCTGGAGTCATATCCTTATCAATTGTCACAAGATCTGTTCTTGGAACCATGATATCTTTTGCTACTCTTTCATCAAAAGAAAAGACGTTCTCTAAATACTTCAGTTCTGTTTGATCAATTTCTCCACCTTGGAAACTTTGTGCCATAACGATTTTTAATTCTTCCTCAGTGTATGCCTTTTCTTGCGGAGCTGGCGCGACACCAAACATACGCAATAAAAGACGAGAAGCACCATTTAAAGCAAAAATAAACGGCGACATAATCTTACCGAACCAGTAAAGTGAAGGAGCAAGCATTAACGTCACTTTTTCCGAAAATTGAATAGCTAAAGTTTTCGGTGCCATCTCTCCGACTACCACGTGTAAATAAGTTACTAATGCAAAAGCAATTGCATAAGAAGCAACATCAGCAATAGTAGCAGAAATGTTTAACCAACTAAAAACAGGATACAACACAGCACTTACAGCCGGTTTACCTAATGCACCTAAACCAAGGGCTGTTACCGTAATACCAAGTTGACAAGCTGATAAATAATAATCCAGGTCCGCTGCTACTTTCTTAGCAAGAACCGCTTTTTTATTTCCTTCAGCAATTAACTGGTCAATTCTCGACATACGGAGTTTGACTACTGCGAACTCAGACGCAACGAAAAACGCCGTCAGAGCAAGTAAAATTACAAGCATTATTAAATTCGTAATGGTTATTATGTCCAATTATTTCCCTCTTAACTGAGGGATTCACCTCCAAAATAGTTAACACTCATTCAATCGTTTGAAACAATCTGATAATTCTTTTTCAAGTAAGCGAAACACACGCTTTTTTTCGATTTCGGAACATTGTTGATATCGTTGTTCTACGATTTCAAGCTTCCCTTTTAAACGATTGATTTCCTCTTGGACCTCTATTACCATGGGGTCTACTCCTTGGTTATCCTGTGTATGAAGTACTCTCTGAATCTCTAGAATTGATAATCTCTCTTTCTTCAAAGCTTTAATCCTTTCTAACGTATTCAGGACATCCTCAGGATAAAGACGGTAGTTTGAAGAGGAACGTTCGACACTCAATAAATTCTTTTTTGTGTAATAATCAATCGTCCGTGATGTTAAACCGCTCAATTTCGCCACCTGACCAATTCGCAATAACGCCTTCCCAATGAAGTAACCCCCTTTCTATATTAAGTATTACGTTTCAGTTTTATCTAAAACCTATGTTTATAGGTTGAAACTTTTTAAGAAAAAACACAAACTATTACGTTATAGTTTATGAGAAAATTATATAATGGACTGTAACTGAAATCAAGTGGTAGCTTTTTCAGTCTACAACTCCCCATTCTCAATTATATTTTACCTGATAACAGGATAGATCACAAAAAAAGAAACTTCATATTATATAATAATTTATATTATTTTTTCGGAGGATGATATAGCATATATAAACGAACTGATGAGATTACGATGGTAAAATTGAACTCAGCCGGAAATATTGGTTTGTTCTAGTGAACTCGAATTAGAATATGCGAGCGATCTTGGAAACGCGGCAATCATTTGAACCAACTACTTATTTGACTCGCTTAACTGACAAACGCTTCGTTCTTGCTGGAAACGTATCAAATAAAAGGGAGTTTCTCTATATTTGACTCGTTTAAGAAGTAAACGATCCAAAAATTTGGGCTTTCTGCAAATCTTGACGCGTTTTAGAAAGGAACGAATCAAACATTTGAACCAACTACTATTTTTGACGCGTTTAACTGACAAACGCTTCAAATTTTTCACTGCTCTCAGAATCCTGACTCGTTCTTGCTGGAAACGTATCAAATAAAATGGGGTTTCTCTATATTTGATTCGTTTAAAGAGTAAACGCTCCAAAATTTTGGACTTTCTGCAAATCTTGACTCGTTTTGGAAAGGAACGAATCAAACATTTGAACCAACTACTATATTTGACGCGTTTAACTGACAAACGCTTCAATTTCTTCACCAATCTCAAAATCCTGACTCGTTCTTGCCGGAAACGTATCAAATAAAATGGGGTTTCTCTATATTTGATTCGTTTAAAGAGTAAACGCTCTAAAATTTTGGACTTTCTGCAAATCTTGACTCGTTTTGGAAAGGAACGAATCAAACATTTGAACCAACTACTATATTTGACGCGTTTAACTGACAAACGCTTCAATTTCTTCACCAATCTCAGAATCCTGACTCGTTCTTGCCGGAAACGTATCAAATATAAGGGAGTTTATCTATATTTGACTCGTTTAAAGAGTTAATGCTCCAGAAATTTGGACATTCTGCAAATCTTGACTCATTTAAGGAATAAACGCTCCAAAAATCGGTACTCTCAACAAATCCTGGCTCGTTGCGAATTTACTGTCACACGCCAAGAATGATACAAAGTTATCTTTCCCCGATTTCCTAATTATCTTTCTCCGCTTGCTTTGTATTGTATTTTCCCCATAAAAAAACACCTCCATTCTTAAATGGAAGTGTTGGTTCTTTCATATAATTTTGTCCATCATGGTCGTTGCAATAGAGAAATAAATCAGTAGGCTAAGAATATCATTTAATGTAGTAATAAAAGGGCCGGATGCGATGGCTGGATCAATTTTTAAGCGGTTGATAATGAGCGGAACAACTGCTCCAATCACTGCGGCCATACTTAATGCCAAAAATAGTGACGCACCAACGATAAAAGCAAGCAGCCAATTTCCTTGGTAGAATAGACCAATAATACCTGTTAATACGATCATACATACGACACCGAGCATCAAACCAGTACCCAATTCCCTTTTCACTATTTGCCATACACCGTTTTTCTCTACTGATCCAGTGGCTAATCCACGGACTGCAACAGCTAATGATTGTGTCCCTGTGTTACCTGCCGTTCCCATAATCAATGGCATAAATGCAGCGAGGATGACAATTTGCTGTAATGTTTCTTCAAAGCGACCGATGATGTTAGCGGTAATCATACCGAAAAACATCAATAAAACAATCCAAGGTGCACGCTTTTTTGCGGCACTAAAAGCCGTTAAGTTTAAATCTGTCGCCCCTTTAGAAGCAGCAAATTCTCCAAAATCATCATCTGTCTCTTCTTCTAGTACATCGATAACATCATCGACTGTAATAATACCGACAAGCTTTCCTTCTTTCCCAATGACAGGAACCGCTAGAAAATCATATTCTTTAATCAAACGTGCCACTTTTTCTTGATCTTCATTGACCGGTACAGAAACCACTTGTGTGCTCATAATATCATCAATGATTTGATCAGGCTGTGCAATAATTAAATCTCTTAATGAAACAACCCCAGCAAGACGCTCCTCTATATCGACGACGTATAAATAGTAAATCGTCTCAGCAGCCATTGCCGTTTCTCTTAGTTCTTCAATGACTTGGGCGGCAGTGGACTCAACTGAAATGCGAATGAATTCTTTCGTCATAATGGCACCGGCCGTTCTCGGTGCATAAGTCATCAGCTCGATGACTTTATTGGCTTCTTCTTGATCCATGGATTGAAGGATATCATCTGCATTTTCTACTTCCATTTCAAGCAAGAAATCGGCAACGTCATCAGCGGACATATAATTAAACATCGCGACAGCATATTGAAAGCCTATATGAGTGAAAACCTCAGATTGATCCTCTAAGTCTAGCCCTTGGAAAATATCAGAGAACTCTTCGGGTGTCAGAAAAAGTAGCAATTGTTTTTGTAATGGCAGTTCCATTTCTTTAAACACTTCTACTTGGTCCGTCGGATGCAATTCAAGGAATGTCTCACGAAACATTTTTAAGTTGCGTTCAGTGATATATTTTAATACTTGTTTTTGGTAATCTTTTTTTTGTTTTAATTTTAATAATTGGTTCATTTCGACTCCTCCATTTCTGAAGAAGAGCCTATTTATTCTGTATAAGATGAGTGGTGCAGAACAAATACCCTCCTCTTTTCTCCCTATTGATCAATTCCTGTTTACTCGACCTCGGATTGGGAATACTATCCATCCCGCACCACCTCCTTGTTTTTTTAAAATGAAAAAGCACCTCCAACTAACCGTGGAGGTGCATAAAATGCATAGAAAATACAACATGTACGTGTATTGTACAAGCAGTAATTACCCCTCCATTCGTAGAGCTTTAGCACTGTACAGCATAGGTAAATACCAGCTACATTAAAAACCACCTTATGTCGATGGTTCCTGTTGACCCATTGGCGTCTTTGGACATTTTTGGGCAGTAGCATATCTCTATACAGGAGCCTCACCTAACGAGGATTCATATGGATTGCCATGTTCACTTTACATCTAGTGTTACATTCTGTCAACACCTTTAGAAAAATTAATAAAGGTCCCCGGTACAAGGGAACCTATTAGATTTAAGCATAGTAGCCGATGATGGATTTAGGTTCTAAAAATTCTTCGATACCAAAGTCTCCCCATTCACGTCCAATGCCTGATTGTTTAAAGCCGCCAAACGGTGCTGAGAAATCAGTTTTTGAATTATTGACTTGGATTTGTCCAGCGCGAATGCCTTTGGCCACTTTTTGTAATGTGTTACGATCGCCACCGTAAACGTATCCAGCTAATCCATAAATGGTATCATTAGCGATTTCGATTGCTTCATCCAAGTTATCGTATGTGAGGATACTCATTACTGGTCCAAAGATTTCTTCTTGGGCAATCGTCATATCGTTTTTCACATTTGTAAAAGCAGTGATTTTCGTATAATAACCTTTCTCCAGTCCTTCTGGTTTTCCAGGACCACCGGCAATTAATTCTGCTCCTTCTTCTGATCCTTTTTTAATATACGATTGTACCCTTTCCCATTGATCTGCATCGACAAGAGGACCCACTTGAACATCTTGACTTGTTGGATCACCGACTGGGAAGTTTTCAATCACTTCTTTTACAGCCTCAACGAATTCATCATGCATTCCTTTTGGAATGAGTGTTCTTGTTGCCGCTGTACAAACTTGACCTGTATTTCCTGCGACGAGCGCAACGGCTGTTTTTGCCGCTCCTTTAATGTCTGCATCATCTAACACGATAAGTGGTGATTTTCCACCTAACTCAAGAGAAACTTTCTTGATAGTTGAAGCTGCGTTTTCCATAATTTTTTGTCCGACTTCACCAGATCCTGTAAAGGATACGAAGTCAATATCAGGATGTGAACTAATGCCATTACCGATTGTTGAACCTGAACCTGTTACTAGGTTAAAGACACCTTTTGGCAAACCTGCCGCTTCAAAGATTTCCGCTAAAATCATCGCTGCAAATGGTGTATTAGATGCTGGTTTAAGCACTACGGTACTACCAGCAGCAAACGCACTTGCCAGTTTAGTAGAGGTTTGATTCGTAGGGAAGTTCCATGGTGTTATGAGTCCTGCTACACCAATCGCTTCCTTGCGAACTAATGTGTTGCCTCGTTCTTCTTCAAATTTGAACGTCTTTAATTCCTCTACCGCTTGTCTAAAGTGTTGTAAACCCATTTGATAATGGACTTTATTGCTTCGCTTAACAGGAGAGCCTAGTTCTTCTGTAATCACTTCTATAATATCGTCTTTACGTTTTTCATATTCTTGACAAATTCGCTCAAGTAACTCAATTCTTTCTTCTACTGATGTTTGAGAGAATGATGGAAATGCAGCTTTGGCCGCTGCCACTGCTTTATCTAAATCTTCTTCTGTTCCTGAACTAATTTTTCCCATTACTTCTTCTGTTGCTGGATTAATGACATCAATGGTTTTAGATCCCGTTGATGTGACCCATTCGCCATTAATATAGTGCTTAGTATAATTTCGCATAAGTATAATCAAGCTCCTTTAGGGATATTATTGATTCTACTTAACCCATTCCCTTTCTCCCCTTTATTAAACATGTCACATTCGTCATTTATTACCAACTTTTCATCTGTATAACATTTATTCTTTAGGAAAAGATAGGGCTACGTGCTCGTCACGTAATATCGGTGTGGAGGGATGGACGTTGGAATTTATTGCTCATTTGATTCATCTAATCCAAAGATGGTTAGTGAAATTAAACTACTCTATCTACAAGAGATCTAATCGCCTCCTAAGAATAAATAGAGCTAGGTCAATGGCGTAAAGTAGACGTTCTACCAATCACGGATAGTAAAAAGGTAAGCATCTTCACGATGCTTACCTTACTAATGTTTTTCTTTATTTTTGGCTAATGTTTCTTTATCTAATGTTCCAGGTGGTTGTTCAAGATAACCCAATTCCACCATTAAATTCCCTATATCCTTTGCATACTGACCCACTTCCATAGCTAAACGTTCATAATTGATGATCAGGTCATGCCTTTGACTTGCTGCAGCACCCGTCGCATAGTTTCCACTCCCGGCAGCTGTTAACATCCCTAATTGAAAAAGGATTAATTTATCCGAGAATACTTCGGCAGTTGAATTGGTAATACTAACATCTCCATCAATTGGTGCTTGAAGACCATTGTTAATCAAAGTAACAGCAAATAATTCCACATGTTTTTCTGAAATATCTTTGCCTTGTATACATATCTTTTGTACTTCTTTTCTTGGTGACATTTGGGCAAAGCTTGTAGCTAATTTTAGCCCAACAACATTATTGAAAAAATTAAGATGAAGATGAGAGATTTCCACAGCATTCAACGCCCTTTTGTCTGCAAACGGATTTAATCCTTTGAAATAACTTTTATCATCCACCATATCAATTTCTTTTGGATAAGGAATAACAGGCGATCGTACAAATACACCTTTATTGATTTGGATTTCTGAACTTTGCTCAAATAAATCAGCTGTCGCAAAAAGTGTCTTATTAAAAAGCTTCCTTATATCTTTTCTTGCACTTAAGGCAAGAAAGCCACTATAACTAAGCATGCCAGCTTTAGCCATATGATGAATGTAGGTTAACATAAAAATATCTGTATACACTTTCGGGGCATGAATATTTACATCCTCAGCAGTAAACCCTTTTGGAATGGGTATTTTCTCTTGTTGAAAGATACTTTTCAATTTTGCTATATGGTCTTCTGAAATCTGACAAGCAGTTTGTACTAGTTGAGATATCATCTTATCCTCAACGGTTTCTCGCAAATAACTTAAAAACTGAACGGACATCGTATTCTGCATATAAGATGTCCATAAAGACGCTAACTCCGAAGAAGAAAGGTTAATCTTTTCTTCTGTCATGCGTGCACTTCCCTTCACAATATTCTGACCTTACTATTTGTTATTGAAAGGAGAATTATACCAAATAGGAAAATAAAAAAGCAGCTCACATAAATTTTAAGTGAGCTGCTTTTAAACTTAGATTAAGTTTTTCACTACTTCTTCTAATTTCATCTCCCTGGAGCCCTTAAATAGAATGAGGGCTTCTTTCTTCACGATTTTATTAATAAATTGGACGATTTCCGATTTTGTATAAGGAGACACCACTTTGTCTTCCCCCATCATTTGTTTCGCTTCTTTAGCAATTGCAGAGGCTAATATTCCATATGTGACGACAAAATCAATTTCATTCGGGTCAATTGCCTTTGCCATTTGTTTATGGAGAGTTTCAGCACTATCACCTAGCTCTAGCATATCTCCTAGTACTAATATTTTCTGATGATAGCCCTCCATTTCCTGTACTGTTTCAATCGCAGCTTGTACAGAGTTAGGACTCGCATTCCAAGCATCATTAATAATGGTGTATCCTTTTTTTGTTTGAATTGTTTCCATTCGCATGGCAGTCAAATCTAAGTTCTTCAATCCAGCGATAATGTTTTCAGGTGTCACTCCCAATTCAAGAGCGACAGCTACCGCTGCTAACGTATTTTTCACATTATGTTTACCAATGATCGATACTTTTAGATCTTTAAATAACTGCTCTCCTGCGATATCAAACTCAAGATATTTTTTATATTCTTTTACTTTTTCATAGTAGTAATTATTCGTTACCTCATGACCGAATGTTTTAACACGCATGGGTAAATCAACATTGGCTAACGCCTGCTTTAAGTGAGCATCATCGCCATAGTATATAAATAAGCCGCCATCTCTTAAACCATCAATAATTTCCAGTTTAGCATTAGCGATATTTTCTTCTGAACCTAGTGTCGCAATATGTGCCAAACCAACCATCGTAATAACTACAACATCAGGCTGAGCAATGGTTGACAGACGATGAATTTGTCCCTTTTCACTCATACCCATTTCTAGAACAAGGACCTCTGTCTCTTCTTCGACATCAAGAATGGTAAGAGGCAACCCGATTTGGCTGTTTAAATTCCCTTTTGTCTTATGGACTTTATATGTCGTCTGTAAGATGGACTTAACCATATCCTTTGTTGTTGTTTTTCCATTACTCCCCGTTACACCGACAACCTTCATATTTAATTGCTCACGATAAGCAGTTGCCAATTCTTGTAATGCTAGAAGTGGATCATCAACGTAAATCACAGGTACGCCTTCGGGTGGATGCTTATGCCCCTTCTTCCAAAGGGTTGCAGTAGCCCCCCGATCGAAAGCCGTATTTACATAGTTATGACCATCATCAATTCTCATAATAGGAATAAATAAATTCCCCTTATGTAATGTTCTTGTATCTATCGAAACCCCGTCAATACGGATATCAGCGTACTCTTCTTGCAGACCTGAACCATTTAACATATCTTGAATTTCAACTAAACTTCGCTTTATCATCCTAAATCCTCCACAATGATTACTTACATCAAATTGTAGACCTTTTTGCAGAAAAAGAAAACTCTTTAGTAAGGTAAAGCTGAAATGTTTTAATAGATTTAACTTTTAGAAAAAAACTCATCCATTCATGATAATATGGAATAAATTATCTAAAAAATACAAGGGGAGATTTTATGGCTACACCTAAACATATTGTCTCAGCAGCAACGATTGTTTTAAACGATCATAATGAAATCCTACTCATAAAAGGGCCACTAAGAGGTTGGGAAATGCCTGGTGGACAAGTAGAAGAAGGTGAATCCATCACAGAGGCAGCCATCCGCGAAACAAAAGAAGAATCTGGAATCGACGTAGAGATCCTACGCTTCTGTGGCATCTTCCAGAACGTAGAAAAATCCATCTGTAACACCTTATTCCTTGCCAAACCTACCGGCGGAGAACTAACCACAAGCTCAGAAAGCTTAGCAGTTGGCTACTTCCCTATTGACCAGGCATTACAAATGATTGAATGGCAAAACTACAGGCAACGGGTCGAGTATTGTTTGGATGAAGGTAGGCACCCTTTTTTTGTCGATTTTTAAACATATTGCTTTTTAACCTAACCTACTATCTAGAGACTGATTTTAGGTTAGTTATATTTGTTTCTTCTTGTTCCTTTGCTATGCTTACTAACCGCGCAAACAAAATAAAACTCACCCCGCCCATTAGACCAATTGCACCAGTAATAACAAGAGGCGGAACCCATTCACTTACAATGACAACGACACCTGCAGCACTGACACCTAAGAAAATGGCAACACCATACAGCGACATGTAAGTACTTCTCGCATGATCAGGCACACTATTAGCGAGCAAGGCCTGCTGCATCGGGATATACATCATCTCACCAATAGATGCAAGAAACATAGCAACAATAAGCAGCATGGGAATGGTTGTAAAGCTAAGTACCGTATAACCGGTGAAAAATAGCAAAAGTCCAACCAAAAATGTCACACGTTCCTTCCACTTTTTTATGACTGTGATAACAACGAACGTAAGCGCAACAACAAGTAAAGTATTTTCTGCCTTCAAAAATCCTAGTAGATTCACACCATCTACTTCCATAGGAATGGCGGTAATGATCTGTACTGGATTTGGGAGCTGTTCTTTTAAACGAATACCAATATAATTCGTTAATTGTTCCTCCACAGCTACAATTAATATACTAGCAAGAATAAATATGATAAAAAATTTATGATTTAATATATTTAAATACTCTTTATACACTTGAATCGTTTGACTACTTTTTTGCCGCTGCACGTTAGGTTGATAGGTTTCTTTAATAAACACCTTTGTCATCAAAATAGAAAGGAAGGACACAAGAGCTGCACTAAGGAGTAATAAGACAAGGTGGGAAAAAAAGAAGAAAGCGCCGACCATACTACCAATAGCAATCCCTAAATTTCGAACCCAATAGGCATAAGTGTAAATGATTTTTCTTTCTTCAGGGGAACTCACATCAATGATTAATGCTTGATAGGCTGGATTGACGACACCTGTGCTAAATTGAATGATTATAAAAAATAGAAAAGTGATGTAAGGATAGGCACCAACGGATGTATTGGCAACTGCAGCACCTATATACCCTATAAATACAAACAGTTCTGCAAGCAATATTACCTTCCTTCTCCCTACTCTGTCTGAAGTAAATCCACCTAATAAGGAGCCTAAAACACTTGCCAACATCACACATAGAAATAGAACACCTGTCACGGCCTTCCCAACTTCCTCAGCAAAATAAATAATGATATAAGGTAAAATCGCCATTGTTGAAATAGATGAAATGAATTGTAACAGTAATCTAATACGGATGGCTGGGTGCAGATTTTTCATACATATTCCTCCTCTTTTTAATGATTGATTAATCAATCATTGTTGAAACGAATGAGAAGACTTCCCTAAACTAAGAAAGTCCTTTATCTGTTACTTTTTCAGTTGGTGCAAAAAGATTTAGTGCAGTGACAGCATATTGTTCCCACACATCACTATAGCGATTATCAGTCGAATTTAAACGAACGCCTATTAAGAGACTCGTATACAATGTGGCAACAATAAGCGGATCTTGTTTTTTAAACACCCCTATTTGCTGCCCGTTTTGTACCAATTGTCCGACCTTCACACGAAATACATCATGGAACTCATCTAATTCCTTAAACACATCAGCATACCGTTCATGCTGTCCCACAACTTGTACAACCAATTGCAAATAACGGTTCATTTCTGCAAATGCTCTAAAATGCTCTCTTAACATCTGTTTTGTTTCCAATAAAGGATCAGCAGACGTCTCATCAAAAAATAAAACGCGCTCCTTCAATTCCGCTAATGGTTCAACAACAACGGTATAAAACAATGCTTCCTTATCTTTAAAATAAGTAAACACACTACCAAAACTAACATTGGCAGCAACAGAAACCTTCTTAATTGTCGTACCCTCATACCCTTCAGTCGCAAATAACCCCATAGCCGCTTCTAAAATCTTCTTTTTCCGGAGCTCCATATTTTGAATTTGTTTTTCCGATAATGGCATTTGAACACCTTCTTGAAATGATTGATTAATCAATCATCAATTATTTTATAATTATATTATACCAATTACCAACTTATGTGAAGTAATTATTCTCCTTTTGAAAATATCCCTTTAAGTAATGGCTCTTTCTGTTTCGATTTCACAGGAGTATAAAAGCGATTTTTAGGAGTATTTTCTAAGTAAGGCAATAAGATATTTACTTTCTCATCACAGTTAGCAGCATCAATTAATTGCTTTTCAATAACCTTCATAGGTTCCTTTATACTTCCATCTTCGCTATAAATGAACCGATCATCGGCAAATTGCTCTGCGGCTTCCGTTTCATTTTCTGTATACGCATGTACAGATGGGCGAGCCCAAAACACATCATTGCGCACAATTCGAGCCGGACTTCCCGCTGCTGACACATTGGATGGTAATGATTTTGTCACAAGTGATTTTGCTCCAAGAATAGAACCAGACCCAATATTAACACCTTTTAATATCATCACATCTTGTCCAATCCAAATATGATCACCTAAATAAACGCTTTTAGTTGGATTGATGCGCTTTTTCGTTGCTGCATCATAAATCAAATGTGGATCTGCTAACCTTACAACCACACCTGTGGAAAACATATTATCATGACCAATGAAAAGATTCTTTTGCTCTGAAAGAATAAATCTAGCACTCCCATTAAAAGAATAATTGCGCCCAATAAAGAAGGCACTATTATTCCATACTGAAACATTAAATGTCGCACGTCGATTGGATTTACCAATAATGACAACTGAATGATTGCCATTAAAATGAATATTCGTATTTTTAAATTTGGCGCCACGTTCAACAATTAATGTATTGCCCTCTCCGACAAACTTCACCTTCGAATGATCAAATGCAATTTCCTCTTCTTTCATCCCTATTAATTGGATTTCATTATTTGAAGTTGGTTTTTTAAATATATCTGTGATGGTTTCCATTATTTACACACCTACTTTTATTAGCATTAAAACGCATTTATTATACAAAAGAATCTATTCATCATACGCATTTTAATCCTAACTTAACGACTTTGTATTTAAGATACTTTAATTTTTACATCACCTGTAATAATCACGTATAAAACGTAACCTAAAATGGTTATTTATTCCTTTATTATGAACAAAAGAACCATATCCATTCTATTAAAGTGCAAAAAACCCTTATGGAGTAATCAGACTGATACTTCATAAGGGTGCATAATAGATTATTTGTATGTACCTTTAACGAAAAACAATTTCCACCTTTCCTAGCTTACTGAATTCCGCAGTAAACACATCTCCTTTTTGCGCAACGACTGCTGCGGATAAGGCACCTGATAAAATTACTTCTCCCGCTTTTAAAACAACATCATATTCAAATAACTTATTCGCTAACCATGCTACACATGCAGCTGGATGGCCTAAGACATCTGCACCTGTTCCCTTATTCGATAATTCACCATTTTTATAAAGGCTCATTTCGATTTTATTTAGCTCCAAACCACTAACATTAAATTTCTCATCTCCTAATACATAAAGCCCACAAGATGCATTATCAGAAACAGTGTCTTCTAATTTGATTTCCCAATTGTGAATACGGCTATCTACAATTTCTAATGAAGGAATAATATATTCAGTTGCGGATAAAACTTCCTCGGCTGTCACATGTGGGCCTTTTAAATCCTTATTAAGTACAAATGCAATTTCCCCTTCAACTTTTGGTTCGAAAAGTGAATCGATATCGATTGATCCCTTGTTGGGTATGCTCATACTATCTAATAAGTGACCGTAATCAGGTTGATCGACTCCTAAAAGTTCTTGCATCGCAAAGGATGTTAAACCAATCTTTTTACCAACAACTTTATGACCGTCTTTCACTTTCTGTTCAATTGCTCTTAGTTGGACTTGATATGCATCGTGAATAGTTAGGTTAGGATATTGATTAGTTAGTGGCTTAATCGCTGTTTTCGTTTGTTCAGCATGAAGTAAATGCTCGTATATTTGCTGTATACTAATCGTCTTTTGATTACTCAAATGATTAAACTCCCTTTCTTGTGAATATCAAAAAAACTTTGATAGTACATTTTTACACTTGTACTATCAAAGTCAGGTAAGACAATACAAACTTACTTCACAGGTATTTTGCTAAAAAAGTCAATAATGACCTTATTGAACGCATCAACCTTTTCCCATTGCGGCCAATGGCCCGCGTCGTTAATAACGATTAATTCACTTCCGGGTATCATCTCTTGAATCGGCATAGCTTCCTCAACAGTTGAAGTTGGGTCATGGTCGGTCCATGCTAATAAGGTTGGCACATCAATCTTTCCACACCAAGAGGGGTCCCAGCTATATTTTTGTCTAAATTCTATTTCTTGTAAGGCGACAATATGATCAACTGCCTTTTGATAGGATGGTTGGGTATAGATGTTGTATCGTGCCTCTATCAGCTCATCCGTCACTTGACTCTTATCATACATTAGCCATTCAAGCCGCGTTTTCACATTTTCATAGTTTGCTTCTAGCACCGCCTTAACGGTAGATTCCTTCAGTTTTTTCATCACTTCAGCTTTGTTATTCACATTTCCAGGCGTATTTAATACTAAAGCTTTAGCAATGCCAGGGTGATGGGCTGCAAACCAGGCTGCAACCCATCCGCCTAGGGATTCACCAGATAAATAGACTTCCCTCAAATCTAAAGCTTGAATCACTCCTAATAGATGATCACTATAGCTATCAATTCCATATGGGTGGTTAGGCTTCTCCGTGTATCCATGCCCAAGCATATCAATACAAATGACGCGGAAGTGCTCACTTAATCCTCTAATATTCCGAGCATAGGCTTCTATATGACCACCTGTACCATGAAGCAAAATAAGTGGTTCACCAGTTCCTGCTTCTAGCACTCTCGTTCTTATTCCATTAGCATCGACATAATAATTTTTAAAAGCTAAATCGGCTAAATCATTCCAAATTGTCATCTGAACATCCTCCTTTATACTTTATGGAACTTAACAACACCCATTCCTGTCACCCACTCAGGGATGGGTTCATAACAGGCAACCTCTGGTTCAAACTCTTGCAAAATTCCAAGCAGCACAAGCCAATTATGTATCTCCTGGCCGCCATTTCCCCCATTTTCTTCTATATAATCTGGAGACCATTGTCTAAGTGCCTGATAATCTTTCTCTCTAATGTTTCGTAAAAATTTACGATCCCACTCTTCATTGACCGGTCCAGATTTCAAGCTTGTCACACGTGTTTTACGCGTATTTAAATATTCATCCAGCTCTTCAATCTGCTGACGACCATTTGTCAGAACTTTAATTAGCTCTTGATCCTCAGGTTTTTCACTATCAATCTTCGGAATCGGCACCCAATGAGAAATGCCGCCTGATGCCACAATCGCTACTTTTTTATCACTTTCCCATGTTTCAATTGCCTCACGAACCACTTCTCCGACTTGGAAGCACCGATCCATTGTCGGAAGTGGAGGGGCAGCTGTATTCACCGCAATCGGCACAACTGGAATATTTAAATCATCGTTTAAAAAGTGGACTGCTTGCGTATGACCATGATCCACTTTCATTCTCATGGAAAAAGCAAAGTCTACATTATTACCCAATCCTGTATCAAGTACATGCTTCGCTAACTCTTTCTCGACTGGAATTTGATATTCAGGAATTTCCCAATCTCCCCATCCTTCACAGCGATCAACTCCAATCGTGAAGGAGGGCATGTGATCATAAAAGTAACTATTAAAGTGATCATCAGATATAAGCACAATCACATCTGTCCCCATATCCTTAAGCCATTGTTTCATCTCAGTAACGGTATTTAGAAAGCGTTGTCCTTTTTCACCACCGCCAGCTTCATTTGTCATGATCATTGGGCTATGTGACATTGCTACTCCTGCTACTATTTCAGCCATAACTCCCACCTCTTATGTTTTACTGTTCATATCACGGCAGGCACATATCAACCCGCCAATGATTATTCAAAATGTAGATCTCCTAAAATAATGCTTGCCTGCAATGCTAAGAAAAGCTGACTACTTGTTTGGAGATCATTAATATCTGCTTCTAAAATTTTTCCGATTTTTTGTATACGATAACGTAAACCACCTAGTGATAAATTCATGATTTTTGCTGTTTTACACATATTTTGTCCATTTTTAATATAGATGTATAATGTTTTGGTAAGTTCTGATTCTTTCCCGCGATCGTACTCAACTAACTTTGACAACATCTTGTTACAGAAATGTCGGATATCTTCATTTTTGCCTGTACGAAATAATATCCCTACAGCACCCAAATCATCGAAGTACATGATGTCTTTTTGTTGATTATTCACATTCAATGAAATGAGTGCTTCATTGTATAGAATAGGAATATCTTCAAGCGATGTTGCTTTTGAACTTATGCCTATTTTAAAAGGATTTTGAGGATATTTCTCTTTAAGAAAATGAAGTAATTTCCGTATAAATTCATCGACGTTTATAAAATGCTTCGAGAACATATCTATAGGTAACAAAGCGGCAATGTTTTGTGCACCCTCCGATATGAGAATATTCAGATTACGTTCCATAAAATATCTTGAGAAAACTTCAATCAGATTCATTGCACCAATTGGTTCCTTTTCACTCGGATAAAAATCTGCATCCACTTTTAAAACGAGAAATTGATACTCTTTCCCTAAATCTACGCCAATATGTCTTGCCCTTTTGAACAACACGACAGGATTTAGACGATTATGAATCATGTCTTCTAACAGTCCACCTTTAATGTTTAACCTAAGCTCTGTATCTAAAATGGACTCCTTATTGTAGTTACTTACTGACCCAACCAAATGCATTTGTTTCATTTTCAACCAATCGAGTTCAGTAAAAGAAGGCTTAATAAAGGAGCAATATCCTACCACCTTCCCCTTTGAAATCATCGGTGCTATTAATCTCTTATGTTGATTAGATTGCTCCATTTCGACTACTTGCTGATTGTCTATCAGTTCATTCAATTTCGTCTGCATAGCTTTATTCTGATTGTTTTTCACAATGGTCTTTAATTGATTACTATATTGTTTAGCCAGTTCTGCATCTAACCCGACTGAATATAGGTAATTAAATCCTAAATCTTCAAGAATAATAGGATTATTGGTAAGTTGATAACATACATCAGCCAATCGTGCTTCGCCAACACCATTTAGGAAGTGTCCAATGGCTTCATTATTAAAATCTACAGCAGCTTGTAAATGATTTTTTTCTGTTAACACTCTATCTAAGCAATTCAAAAGCATTTGTGGCAATCCTGATTCGAATTCCTTCTCCGTGTAGTTAAAGTTGCCAAAATTTGAAGACATTTGTACAAATGCCTCTAAAGCTTCAGGATAATGAACCTTATTTTGCAATATACTCACCCACTTAAGAAAGTTACTAGTTGAATTAGTTACCCGAAAAATTAGTATTTTACAATTATTCTACTTCTTTTGGAAGTATCTGTCGATTAATGACTAGTGAGCCTAAGCAAAACAGGTAAAACACTATAGTCAAATAACTTAGCTAAGTTGGGGTTTCTATTGCTCTGAGCCCACCAATGATCCGCTTACTCGAACGTTCATTTATAATCCTTCAAAAGCTTTAACCTTTAATTTCTCCAACAGACCCTCACTACCTGTTTTTCTACGAATCCCGCGTATTCCCCAACCCCCATCAAAATTCAATACAGTGCCTGTAGCGGGAATATTGTCATCTCGAGAGGCAAAAAACACATAAGAACCTGCATAATCTTCTCCTTGCAAAATACGGCCGACTGGAGATGCTGCTGCGATATTCTCTTTACCTGCTTCCAAATCTTCGTCCTCATACCATTCCTTATACATGCTTGTGACAGAGCGGCTATCCATTTCTAATGAAGCAGGTCCTCTTAAATCTGTCATGGCACCGCCAATCGCAATTCCATTCACACGAACATAAGGAGCCAACTCAAAGGCCAACTGGCGGATTAACCCAACCACCGCATGTTTTGTGGAAGTGTAAAGCGGTCCTCCACCATTTGTATAAAACCCAGCATTGGAAACAGTAAAGATCATATTCCCTCTAGTTTCAGCCAGTTGTGGAAGACAGGCTTTAGCTGCTAATAAATATCCCTTCACATTGACATGAAATAATTCATCAAATGCTTGATCTAATTTATCTTCTGGAAGATCGACAAGTGCCATATTGTAATCCCAAATGCCTACATTTGCAATGAGGGTGTCAATTTTGCCAAAATGTTCGCTACACTGATTGACCGCTGACTTCAAATCACTCAGCTGTCGAACATCTCCAACAATGCCCATGACATCATTCCCAAATGTCTGCTCAAGCTCTTTTAGACGATCCACTGACTTATCAAATATTGCTACCTTCGCACCTTCAGACACAAAACGTTCTACAATCGCCCGGCCAACACCGGACGCTCCGCCTGTGATAAAGGCCACTTCATTTGTCAATTTCATCATTGTAGCTCCCCACTCGTGAAAATAAGTCAACCATCCATTACTTTGCTCTTACTTTGTTCTGCTTCAAAGTAACCATCCTCAAATGCCACAAATACATCCTCCCCCTCAACCTTTACCGGATATTTCTTCAAAGGTTTCCAAGGTGGAGCCATCTTTACTGCCCCCGTATGAGCGCAAAACTTCCCCATATGCAGTGAACAAACGATGACATCTCCATCTAAATAACCGCCCTCGGACAGTGACCATTTGGCATGAGAACAGCGATCCTGTGTGGCAAGTACTTTACCATTCACATTAAACACTGCTACAGCCGTATCCCCTTCCACTACTTTTAATCCCTCATCATCTGGTAAATCAGACAAGGTGCAAACCTTTGTATATTTCATTCCATACATCCCCTTTCCTTGTTAATCATGTTTTTAGAAAAGCGCAAGGCGCCCGTAATCGCCGACAAGCATAAGATGAGCCGGCGGAAAGGTTGTTCCTTAACCTTTCCTGCGGATTGGCTTAGGCCATAGAGCCGATGGCGCCTGGAGCTAGATCTGAAAACCCACTAAAAAATTTTATACTTTCTTATATGTCAAAAAAAGACAGATAAGTTATTTGACAAAAGTGTACTCTGATCGATTAAAATCGTGCGGCGGGCTATTTTAAAACCTAATCCTCCCTCTGAACGTCTCAGCACATCCCTGCGCTCTCCTGGAAATATATCTGCCTGGTTTTCAGAACGATTACGATACACGATAAAGGATGACACGACTTCATACGTGTTCGGCTCCTCCGTCTCATTAATCATCACATTCGAAATGAGATGCCTTGTGCGCGATACTGGATTCTCTGCCCAGTTCACCCCAGATACTCTTGCCCGAATACGTCCGCGCATCGTTTCATAAGTATCGTCGTAATGCCCACCTTGTCCTATAGCCGTATACTCCTGAGCCATTTCTCTACCTAAACGGTTCATGCGAATCGGCATCCAATAATGAATATCTTTATCCATTAACCCTAACCACGCCTCAAACTCCGAATGGTCTAGTAGCTGTGCTTCCTTGTAATAAAACTGTTCAATTTCATGCTGCAGTTCCAAACTTGGGCTACTGTCTGCCCATTTAAACGGCTTAACCAGCTCTTTTACTTCCATCCTCTTTCACCCTCCTTTGTTTGACTAAACACTACTCACTTAACAGTTGCGGTTGTGGCCGGCTGCGGTCTCAATGTATCCCAACTTGACTCAGACATCATACGGACCCAATGAGAATAAAACCCTCTCGCCACATCTTCTGAAAATACATAGGATGTTTGACCAGGAAATTCCGGATTATTTTTCCCTTGTACATTTAACCCCATTTGCATAGCTAGTGGAGCTGTTTTTGACTTATAGCCACGAAGAGCGTTTTGAATCTCCACCCAGTTCTCTCCATCATCTTGCTCATATACACCACCGGCACTGAATGTGCGGACATTTTGTCTAGCCAGTTCATCCTTAATTTCCTGCGGTGCATCTTTATCAACAATGACAAATGCCCAGACTTCAATTTGATTCGGACCTTTTGGATGCCATGTGCGGACAGTATTCATTCCATAAGGAAGGAATGAACAGTTCGGGAAGATTGTCATATGACTTGCACCCATTCTGTGATAAGGCATTTTAGATTCTAATCGCTCTTTTGCCTTTTCAAATGCCGGACCTTCACTATAATACTTATCTACTAATGGACCGACACGCACCGAACCTCTTGCTGTATCAAGATAGAATCCACAACCATGACCGCCCCATTCAGAAAGAAACTGGTGACCTTTCATATGTGGTTGAAAAACAGACAAATCTTGATCTTCCGGCAACCCTGCTACTACTGCTGCCAAATGAGAAGTTGTAGCCGCATGGTACATATCACCTGCAAATTGCTCTGCCGCAAACTTCCAATTACAAGGAATCACCCACTTTTGCATCGTACCAATAACCTCTGTACCTGCCTCAGAGCGGTCCAGCATCGTATCCATATATGGTGTGGCATCACTTAAATATGTCAACAAATCCGGTGCCTCTGGGTCCCAATTGGCAAATACTAATCCTTTATATATCTCCACACGCGCCTGCAACGGCCCCCAATCTTCTTTCTTAAAATCAGAAGGAAACGCCTCTTCTTCAAATGGCACATTCACTAATTTGCCAGCTGTGTCATATGCCCAACCATGATACGTACAAGTGAACGCCTTCGCATTCCCACAATCAGCCCGGCAAATCCTCATCCCCCGATGTCGACACTGATTATGAAACACCTTAATACTGCCATCCCTCTGACGTACCATCACAACAGGATCTTCTCCCATATAAGTAGTTAAATAATCTCCCTTCTTAGGCACATGACTCTCATGACCAAGAAGCAACCACGAGCGACCAAAAACCCGCTCCAATTCCAACTCATATAACTCCTGATCCGTATAAATACGTGGATCGATTTTCCCCTGCTCTGCATCCACTAGTGAATGAATCGATTCTGATGTCCAATTTCCATTATTAAAACTCATAAACTAGAACCACCCTTTCCATTAAACTCCTAAATGAAATCGCTTTCTTAAACTAAGTTTAAAATCTTTTCCAACGAAAAAATACAACAATAATTGCTTTTTATGACTGTGTTTTCTGAATGTTTTGTATGTAATTTTATACAGAAAATCCCATTTGAAGATATATAACGAAGGATTGATGTAGGATAATAAAGGGTTATTATTAAAAGCACCATTTTTTTATGTATGTGATAAGAGAAGTTCATCTCAAATATTGATGTGGAAGCTTATCGAAATATCAAACATAATCTCGAGGGTAAAAGAAAATCCTAGGAATATCAAAACCATTAAAAAAGGAGCAATATATTGCTTTAAGGAGGGAATAAAATTAAAAAGATTGAAAGACTACAAAATACTCACATATAAACTATTATAAGTACAGTAAATTAAGTTCTACATATTATAAAAACTTTTAATTTGGAATAATATTCAAATATTTATTGACAGATCCATAGTTGGAATATATAGTTCTATATGTAATTAAATACCAAAAGAGGGATTTCTATGAAATTAATATTACCTAAATTCTTATTTTTATCCGCTTTAATTCTTTTCCTTTCAACCGTTTCAGAACCACTTCTATCTTACGCCGATACCAACCCATCAAGAAATTTTGAAGATGATTTTTTCTCTAATAAGGGAACGCTTGAAAATATAACATTTGAAGATTTAGATAAGTTAAGTGATAATGAACTTGAAGATTTAGGACTGTATACAGGAGAAGGTTCAGAAGAATTTAATGAAGAGATTTTAAATGATGATTTTGATTTTGAAGCAGCTGTTGATGAATTAGATATATCCAAAATGGACGCGAATGAAAAAGACAAATTCTTAGTACTCGCTAAAGAAACAGCAGCCATTTCTGGAACAGAAGAAGTAGAACTATTAGAAGAGGCACTAATAGGTCTCTTTGATGGAAATTCTGAAACATTTAATGATTTAGAAGCGACTCAAATCCAGTTAGAAGAGAATTATGCAGAAGTATTAGAAGGTGAAGAAATTGCTTTTGTCTCTACAGTGAAAAATGTCCTTTTTGGTGCAGATACTGTTTATGCAGCAAAAAAGAAAAAAGGAAAAGTTGCTGTTGGTATATATGTTGCAGGGGCAGCCTTTAACTTAGCAATAGCTGGGGTAGTTGGCGGAGGTATATCAGCACTTAAAAATTACATTAAAAAGAAGGGTATGAAGAAAGCTAAAGAAGGGCTTTCTAGAGTTGCTACAGCCCAGGCTAAAAAACTTAAGATTAAATCAATAAGAGGAGTTGCTATTGCAACAGTAATCGGTTCTGCTATTGGATTTGCATTAAACTATGGCGATCCTGGGACAGCAATAGCTAGATTTATCGATGGAAGAGATTGGTATAAAAATAACGGATGGATTGATATAACAAAATGAGATATTTAGGGTATTTAATTTACTTTATTATTGCAACCATAGTATTTTACTATCTAAGTAGATTTGTAGAAAACCAAGACAGTGGTTCAATAGGACTTATTTTAGGTAATTTCCTGCGAGGTATTATTATTGTCGTAACAGGATATTTAGTTGTAATTGGATTACAAAGAAAACAAAAATAAATATTACTACTTCAGAAGCCTCCTAGAGATTAAAAAGGATGCTTCTGTGTTTTAACAAAGACGATTTAATTTAAATTTAAAACTGCCCCCTAAAACCTTATCTTCCACATTAACAAAAGCCCTTCTCAATAGCACCGAATATATTTAATCCTAGTTTACCTGTGGAAATAAATTATACCTTGTAAAATAAAAAGAGGTCTCCAAGCTGTTTGTACAACGCCCGATAACCTCTAATTATTTATTCAATTTTCCCTACTTTAAGTTACTGTAAATTAAAGAAAACCTGTCCGCCTAACATTTCTTCATAGCGAAGTTGCGCATTTTCTCCTGTTTTCACTAAACCAGATATATAACCTTCTTTTTCGTTCCCCACATACATCTCGAAGCTAAAATCCGGTTCCGTTGTTCCATAAACATCCCCACTATAAATATCTCCGCTCTCACTTACCATTTCAAAGTTCATGATCCCATCAATATAGAAGGATAAGTCTTCTGTTTCAGATTCAACAAATTTCACTTTGGTTTCGGCTAATACCCATTCATATCCTTCTGGAGCCGCTTCATTGTACTCATTCATAGATTTTAATTTTTGGTAGGCTTCATCCCCGCGAATAACACCTTTTACTGTTAAATCAAATTTAATTGCGTACGTATTACCTTCATCATCATACAACTCATCATCTACTGTAGCCGTTTTCTGGAAAGGTACAGGATTTGTTCGTGAACCAAGTTTTGATTTTGGCTCTTCTTCTTTCTCTACTTCTTCTGGTTGTGCAGTTTCACCTTGTTGATTCTCTTCGTTCACTTCTGTACCTTTTGTATCCTGCCCACAGGCCGCGAGAAAAACGACCATTATTAATCCTAAAATAAGTAGTCTGAAACTGTTGTTCAAATTTCTTCCTCCTCTTGAATGAAAAACACCCTATTCCATAAAACATAAAAAACGAAACTGACTTAAGGCCAGGGTTCTACTCTGTTCCTTCTTCTGTTTCTCCCATTTCTTCTAAAGCATCAGGATAAATAACTTCATCGAAAACCTCTTCTGTTACTTCATCTTTCACAGATACCGTTACCTTATAATCTTCTGGATTCGCTCCATTAAACATTTGATACATAGAACCTTGTAAACCTAAACCAAATATAGCAAATCCATCCATGCTATTTTCATAAGATTCTTTATCTACCAATAAAGTAAACTCTGTGAATGATTTATTATGAGTAACATCCTTGATTGAGACATAATCTTCGCTACTTTTCATTTCTTCTATTGAATCTGTGATAGATGTTCCCATTTCTGTCATCATTTTTTTATGTTCAGATTTAGGCATTTTATAAGTGAGAGATCCATCTTCATTTTTTGTGACTTCACTTACTCCTTCTTTTTTAGCTTCAGCAATAACTGTGTCTATATCTTCTCCTTCAAAAAAAGAAGCTGGTAGTGTTAATTCCACATTTAAGAGACCTTTATCGACGTTTACTGCTCCTTCTTTTTCTTCTTGCTTTTGATCTGTTGATTTTTCACCTTCTGCTGATTCATTCGAACAGGCAACAAGGAAAATCACCAATAGTACAAGTAAACAGCTTAATTTTTTCATAAATGTTTCCCCCTATCTCTCTCTAATAACTAATGCAATAATGCTTTTCTATTATACTAATATCCACTTTTAGAACATCCATGTATTTATTGGCATTTTTGCACTCAATTTATTATTTTGTACATATTAAGCCGCATATTCAGAAGCCTTTATATTACTTATCGGCATATCATTAATAAAATTTACAGTTTTTACATTATTCTATAAAAACAACTCTTATGATAAAGACACTCACTCATCTTTTTAGGTATATGTATTGCTCAATTCATGTCGAGATTATTTTTTTGCACTTTAACCAATTGGACGATTATAAAAAAAATCCGATTTCACCTTACCGGATTGCTGAAGAAAAATGTTGGAGTAAAAAGAAGAACTTGTTCTGATGCTACAAAAATGCTTAATAAACTTAGGAGGATTATTGAGGCTATAAGAAATACTGACAAGTTGATCAACAAGAAATGAAAAAGAGCCTCCTAAAAGCCCAGTGAACCTTTGAAGAGCCTTAATCCTTATTGTTAGCATGCAATCGTATCATACTTACGAAACCTTATTTATCAAGTTTGAGGGCAGATTAAATCATTTCACCTGTGCGTTATCGTTTAATAAAATATTATATTTCACTGCATTTGATTTTTAATACAATTTAAACTTTATATTTACTTCCTTTGATATGTTAAAAGTAGTAAAAAATGGTCATTTATTTAAATCTCGCTTCCAACCTCCGTTCATACCTTAAACAGTACAACATTTTAAGTACAGTCTATTCTACTTTTACCTAACGAGAATGATATGAAAACTTTGTACCTATATCGTGATATTAGCACAAACAGATTATCTTTTTGATTATATCTTATAGTATTAACCTATATAGTAAGGGGTGATCTCAATATTATCTAAAAAAAGGAGATGTCACCAGCAAAATAAAAGATATAAACCATGTCAAAAAACATGTTGTCAACCAATTATAATCAAAGGAACGACCGGCGCTACTGGGCCAACTGGTGTAACTGGTTCTACCGGACTTGGGATTACTGGTCCTACCGGAGTTACTGGCGTTACTGGTATCACTGGATCTACTGGACTTGGCATTACGGGCGCTACTGGCGTTACGGGAACTACTGGTATCACTGGGGCTACTGGACTTGGCATTACGGGCGCTACCGGAGTCACAGGAACTACTGGTATCACTGGGGCTACTGGACTTGGCATTACGGGCGCTACCGGAGTCACGGGAATTACTGGTATCACTGGGGCTACTGGACTTGGCATTACGGGCGCTACCGGAGTCACGGGAATTACTGGTATCACTGGGGCTACTGGACTTGGCATTACGGGCGCTACCGGAGTCACGGGAATTACTGGTATCACTGGGCCTACTGGACTTGGCATTACGGGCGCTACCGGAGTCACGGGAATTACTGGTATCACTGGGGCTACTGGACTTGGCATTACGGGCGCTACCGGAGTCACGGGAATTACTGGTATCACTGGGGCTACTGGACTTGGCATTACGGGTGCTACCGGAGTCACGGGAATTACTGGTATCACTGGGGCTACTGGACTTGGCATTACGGGTGCTACCGGAGTCACGGGAATTACTGGTATCACTGGGGCTACTGGACTTGGCATTACGGGCGCTACCGGAGTTACTGGCACTACTGGTTTAGGGGCTACTGGTACCACTGGAGCCACTGGGCCTGAAGGACCACCAGGACCAATTGATCCTGGGCTAGTTTTTCAATTTGTATATGAAGCGCTTAGACAGACAATCGCATACGGTACATTATATGGTACTTCACCATTGTCTCTATCAAATATTGATCAACTAGTTACTTTTGATACAACACGAGCTCAGTATAATACTGGTAGTAGTACTGATACGATATTCGCTAATGTGTTTGGTGCTTATGAAGCAACAGCAAATGTAGTCTCGCAAGGAACCGGATCAGCAACTTTACAATTATCTGTTAACGGTAGTATTGTACCAGGCTCCACAATAGTCTTAGGTCCAGACAGTCCAACAGGAAGTACTACAATACAAATTGAGCCGTTAGACAATATATCTTTGGTTGTTACTGAGTTAACAGGTGATATTAGTATAACTGATCGCAACTTGAACATTGTTCGCCTTGGTCCTCCTTTCTTTTAATATAGTTGACTTAGATAATAATAAATTAAGACCACCTTTTTAAAAGTTGGTCTTAATTACTTTTAATAACTTGCTTAGGACAAATAACTAACTTGTACTACCAATCAGTTAATGTGGAGTGTTTTTTCAAGACATAATAAAGCACTTAAACCCTTTTTTCCAATGTTAAGTGCTTCAATCAATTATTTCAATACTTTTCACTTCTGTTTCATCAAAATTGATGTAGTTACCTTTTAAATCTCCTTGGATTGGAACAATCGTTAATTCTTCCACGTTCTTTTCACTATCTCCAGGAGAAGTCCAATGGTCAACAATACCTATCAAGATACTATCATCATCAAAAATAACTTTAACTTTTACCTTTGAATCTAATAAAGGGATATTCGCAAACATATTACCCACCCTTCTATATTGGTGTTTTATGGTGTGTTTTTATAAAATTCGCCTGTCTTTCTCCTAAAATTAAAGGAAAGCATGCAATTATTTTTTTGATACTTTCTTCATATCCATTTCTTCTTTTCGTTTTAGTACATCTTGTTTTAGAAACAATCGATCTCTCTCCAGTTCTTTAATTGGAACCAACTTTCCATTATCAACGATTCTTTTAATATTTTGTCTTGAACAATCAAGAATTTCTGCTGCTTCGATGGTGCTAATTACTTCTTTATTTAAGAAATCTTTTAACTCTTCAACAGACTTAATACTAATCATTTGTTCACCTCTTATTGTTCTTCGAAGTAAGAACTAATGTATATAGAGAAATACCTAGAGCAACTAATGAAATAATCAACGCGGTGGTTAACATGTTTTGTTCCTCCGTCCAATAATATTTTTAGCATTTGTGTTTTTACTTATTTATATTTGAGGTAGGAGCTCAAGGAGTCGGATACTACTCCTTAGGAGTGGTATTTAACCTCTCTATTCTCATTATATTTCAAAGACTTGTTTCTTTTACTGGTATTACGACAAAGCAAACGTTACAACTCGTCATCTTATTTAATTAACTATCTGTATATCTTCTGTTTACTTGAAACCTTTTTATAAATACAATCGTAACTATTTATAAAGAGGTGATAAAAAATGAATCCACCAGACAAAAAATGTGCTCAATGTGAAGGAACATCATTTGCCCAAGGAAATGACTACATAAATATCCGACCATTAGATAAAAAGTATACAATTGGTTCTGAAAAAATTTATACTTTCTGCTTAGATTGCGGGGAGGTACTATCAATTAAGATTTCGAATCCAAGTAAATTTAAAGCAAGGGTTTTTTAGCACCTTAAATGGTGCTTTTTATACGACGTTTCCTACTTTACTGTATCAGACTATCAATAGCGATTTCATACATCCTCTTCCCCCTTCTAATCAACTTATTTACCTTACGTCAGCTTGATAGTAAAAGATAATTATTTTTCAAAATAAACAAAAATTATTTAAACAACGCAAGTTTTTTCTGTTAATATATTTACAGATTAATAGAAATGGAGGTGGTACAATGAAATATGGTTTGTGAGAGCTGGGTTAGTTTCCATACTTGCCTTATCAATTGTTTCTCCTGCTTCTGCTGCGGGTGAAGTAAAACCACAAGAATGCACTAAATGGTATTGTCATATTCCATGGTAATTCTGTACCTCATTTGACTGAATAAGGCTAGAAAGTCCGTTGTTAAATGCAGCTCCTGTGCCTTATTCTCCTAATCTTCCACTTTCTTCTTCAGGTAACACTCCTATCATTTATAACGTGCTAAGAGTTCAATTACTTCCTATAACTAATTACCTTTTTTATACTTAAAGAAAGTATCTTAAGCAGTTGCATAAGTACTTAAGGTTAATAATTTAAAAATAATGAAACTGAAATTCATGAAAATTATTATCAAGAAATACTTAAACATGTCAAAGAAGATTCTTATGCTAAATCACTAGGGATAGAATTGGTAACATTCAAAGAGAAGCGCAATTTTTAGTAGAAGAACATATGATTAATGCTTATAAAACTGTACATGGTGCCATTATTTATGCACTAGCTGACCATGCCTTTTCAGTTGCATGTAATTCACCTGGTAGAACTTCTATGGGAGTTTCTACCACAATTCAATTTATGAAGTCTGCATTACCAGGTGATAAACTTATAGCGAAAGCAACTGAACTTAACAAAAGTTTTAGACAGGGATTCTATCGTGTGGAACTCTTCCATAACGAAAAGCTTATAGCTTCAATGGGAGCAGTCTCTCATAGAACTAGTAAATATTTTATTGAACTATAATAGATTACATAAAACTGGCTTTACTTCAAACTATTATAGTAAGGTTCTTTTTACTAAATATTAGGTAATGAAAATAAGTACGAAACATTTTTCTTATCGATCGGGAAATTGACAAATTGTCTTATAACTATTATACGAAAAGGGTCATAACAAAAAAACAACATTGAAATTAAACACATATTTGAAAAGAAATGTAAATGAGAAGATAAGCAACTACTTTAGTGTGGTTTTAAATAACTTATAAATGCAATAAGTGTGACTGAAAAGTGATTTTATAAAAAAAGAAGGCTGAATAAACAGCCTCCTTCCTTTGATATATAAGGGTCTATATGATGTTTATTACATCATGCCGCCCATTCCACCCATACCGCCCATGTCAGGCATTGCAGGTGCGTTTTCTTCTGGTTTGTCAGCTACGACTGCTTCTGTTGTTAGGAACATGGCAGCAACTGAACCAGCGTTTTGTAGAGCTGAACGTGTTACTTTGGCAGGGTCAACGATACCAGCGTCGATCATGTTTACCCATTCGCCTGTTGCAGCGTTGAAGCCAGTGCCTACTTCTTCGCGTTTTAGGCGATCTACGATGATAGATCCTTCTAAACCTGCGTTGTGAGCGATTGTGCGTACTGGCTCTTCCATTGCACGTAGAACGATGTTGATACCTGTTTGAACATCGCCTTCTTCTTCTAATGCAGCAACTTTGTTGTATACGTTAAGAAGGGCAACACCACCACCAGATACCATACCTTCTTCTACAGCTGCGCGTGTAGAGTTTAGGGCATCTTCAATGCGTAGTTTACGTTCTTTAAGTTCTGTTTCTGTAGCCGCTCCAACTTTTACGACTGCTACGCCACCAGCTAGTTTAGCAAGGCGTTCTTGTAATTTTTCACGGTCGAATTCAGAAGTTGTTTCGTCCATTTGTTTACGGATTTGGTTTACGCGGCCTGCGATTTGGTCGCTTGCACCAGCACCTTCAACGATTGTTGTGTTTTCTTTTGTTACAACGACTTTAGAAGCGCGTCCTAGAGAGTCGATTGTAGCAGATTTAAGGTCACGACCTAGCTCTTCAGTGATTACTTCACCGCCAGTTAGGATAGCGATATCTTCAAGCATTGCTTTACGACGGTCACCGAATCCAGGCGCTTTAACAGCTACTGCATTGAATGTTCCACGTAATTTGTTCACTACTAATGTAGATAATGCTTCGCCTTCTACATCTTCAGCGATAAGAAGTAATGGTTTACCTTGTTGTACTACTTGCTCAAGTACTGGTAATACTTCTTGAATGCTTGCGATTTTTTTGTCAGTGATTAAGATGTAAGGATCATCTAATACTGCTTCCATTTTATCTGTATCTGTTACCATGTAAGCTGAGCTGTATCCACGGTCGAATTGCATACCTTCAACGATATCCATTTCTGTTGTGAATCCTTTAGATTCTTCGATTGTGATAACACCGTCGTTACCTACACGTTCCATAGCTTCAGCGATTAATTGTCCAACTTCTTCGTCAGCAGCAGAGATGGATGCTACTTGCGCAATAGACTCT
Organism: Cytobacillus sp. FSL R5-0569; assembly: GCF_038007265.1. Classification (NCBI taxonomy): domain Bacteria; kingdom Bacillati; phylum Bacillota; class Bacilli; order Caryophanales; family Bacillaceae; genus Cytobacillus; species Cytobacillus sp. FSL R5-0569. Next base: position 474,181 of record NZ_JBBOWW010000001.1, on the reverse strand, counting down.
TTGCCTTCGATTGGTTTAGAGATCGCTTGTAGCTCTTCAACTGCTGTAGCAACCGCTTTTTCGATCCCTTTACGGATACCCATTGGGTTTGCACCAGCTGTTACGTTTTTCAAACCTTCGCGGATCATTGCTTGCGCTAGAACCGTTGCAGTTGTTGTACCGTCACCAGCTACGTCGTTTGTTTTACTTGCTACTTCAGCAACTAGTTTCGCACCCATGTTTTCGAATGCATCTTCTAGTTCGATTTCTTTAGCAATTGTTACACCATCATTTGTAATTAATGGAGAACCGAATTTCTTCTCAAGAACCACGTTACGTCCTTTAGGTCCAAGAGTTACTTTTACTGCATCTGCAAGTGTATCCACACCACGAAGCATCGCGCGGCGAGCGTCTTCACTAAATTTAATATCTTTAGCCATTATTAAGTACCTCCTCTAATAGTTAAAAATCTTTATAATAAGTATATAGCTGTTTTTTTATTAACCGATCACAGCAAGAATGTCATTTTCACGTAAAATTAAGTATTCTGTACCTTCGTATTTCACTTCTGTTCCTGCATATTTTGAGAAGATAATAAGGTCGCCTTCTGCAACTTCTAATGCTACACGTTCACCATTTTCTAGTACACGTCCAGTACCAACTGCTACGACTTTACCTTCTTGAGGCTTTTCTTTCGCGCTATCTGGTAGTACGATACCGCTTGCAGTTTTTTCTTCCGTTTCAACAAGCTCGATAATAATTCGATCACCTAGTGGCTTCAACAAGTGAAACAACCTCCTCAATTCATTCAAAAATTATTTTATTAGCACTCGTTAGTCTTGAGTGCTAACACAATTATTATATTAATCAAAACTACTCTTTTTTGCAAGTAAGAACCTTGCAATTTTGCAAAAAAAAATGCGAACCTCTCCATTCTATACAACTTCTATTTGTTTTATGCACTTCATAAGGATGTACTATTTGAAACTAATAGTGTTTAACAGGTAAAATAAATATTAGTGTAACTTCTTTATGAATAGGAGACTAGCCATTGAAAAAAGAGTATTGGTTTATCATTATGATTTATATAGCCATGCAATTATCAGCCATCGTTGGCGTTCCTGCCATTCTTTTTCTAGGTAATATGTTAGGATACAGCTTTGATGAGGTTGCAAAAATTGCACCGCCACTCTGGATTGTCATTAGTTTTACAATTACCCTTCTCTTAACTTTGTGGTTTTTACGGAAAGAAAGCAAAGAGATGTCAATGAGGAATCAAGCACCATTATCGACTTCTTTCGGGTGGGCGATTGCAGGTATTCCGCTAGCATTTATTGCTCAGACCGTTGCAGCGAATATTGAATTAATGCTCGGCATTGATATGGGGTCAGATAATACGCAGCAAATTATGTCATTAATTGAAACGTCTGCTCTTGTGATTATCGTTGTTTCCATTATTGGGCCGATTTTAGAAGAGATCATTTTCAGGAAAATCATTTTTGGTTCCTTGCATAAACGATTGAACTTCTTTTTATCAGCACTGATTAGTTCATTAATTTTCTCCCTCGCCCATGGGGAAATTGAGCACTTAATTCTTTATGCAGCGATGGGCTTTACGTTCGCGTTTTTATATGTAAAAACCAATCGTATTCTCGTACCGATCATTGCTCATGTAGCGATGAATACCTTTGTCGTTGTGATTCAATTGAATATGGATAAGCTAGAAAAATATATGACAGACTTAGAAACGGTACAAATGATTTTTAGCAGATTAGGATGATGTTAGATGAGAACACCTTTGTTCACAGGGATTATCTCCCTTCTTTTTGGATTTGTATTTATTTATTTTGCAATTATTAACCTTCAAAACGGTGGAGGTTGGGGATTTTTAACGATCTTCATTTTGATTTTTGCCACTTTTGATATTGGTGGCGGGATTAAATTAATCGCTATGCATTATCGTATGAAAAAGAAAGAGGATAAAAAATAGAGCTGACTCCATGCGGGTCAGCTCCCTTTTTATGATGGATAGTGTTTTAAGAAGTATACTAATGATTGCAATTCGACCGCCAAATCAATATGATGGATGCGAATATGGGAAGGAACCGTTAACCGCGCTGGCGTAAAGTTCAAGATTCCCTTTACATGACTTTTAACGATTCGATCCGTAATTGGTTGTGCCGCATGAGACGGTACAGTCAAAATGACAACTTGAATATGGTGCTCATCAATCAACTTTTCTAGGTCATCTAAATGACGGACAGGTACCTCGCCTACAGACGTGCCAACCCTACTTTCTGAAACATCAAATGCCACTTCAATCTTTGTATTATTATTTTTTAAAAAATTATAATTTAAAAACGCTGTACCTAGATTCCCTACACCAATTAACGCTACCTTTGTCACTTCATCTTGATCGAGTGTCTTACGGAAAAATCCTAATAAGTAATTTACGTTATATCCGTAACCTTTTTTCCCTAAAGCACCGAAATAGGAGAAATCTCGTCGAATTGTTGCAGAATCTACTTTCACCGCTTCACTTAATTCTGCTGAAGAAACTCGCTGCTTTCCTGATGCGTGTAAATTTTTCAAAAAACGATAATACAAAGGCAATCGCTTAGCCGTTGCTTGAGGGATTTTCGTTGATTCATTGGACATAGGCTCCACTCCATTCCATTTACTTAAGCCCTTCTAAAATCACCGTTTTTACCACCGGTTTTCTCTACTAAATATGTTGGTCCTATTACCATGCCTTTATCTACTGCTTTGCACATATCATATACCGTTAAAGCGGTAGCTGTAGCAGCTGTCAACGCTTCCATTTCTACTCCGGTATGCCCATTTGTTTTCACTGTACAATCAATATGTAACACATACTGATCCTCTACCTCTTCCCAATTGAAAGATATATCAATACCGGTTAAGGCAAGTGGATGACACATCGGGATGATATCAGATGTCTTTTTCGCAGCCATAATACCTGCCACTTGAGCAACAGCCAGCACATCTCCCTTTTTCATTGTGCCATCAGTAATCTTCTGATAGATTTCTTGATTTAGCTCAATACTACTATGAGCAATTGCTGTACGGGCAGTTTGTGGTTTTTCACTCACATCCACCATCTTCGCTCTGCCTTCTTCATTAAAATGTGTAAATTCAGCCATTCATAACACCTCACATGAAAATGATACACTATTTTGATTCATCTGTGTAATGTAGTTTTTTATATATTCTATCCAAATAGTGACTTTATTGCCGAACCTCACCTGATTAAGGTACACTATCACTATAACAGAGGTGAAATATAATGATATTATTACAGGTTAATCAGCTTTCGAAAAGTTTTGTGGCTGATCCTATATTAATGAATATAAAGCTTGAAGTACAAACGAGAGACCGCATTGCATTAGTTGGACGTAATGGTGCGGGAAAATCAACTCTTTTAAAAATTATTGCTGGACATATGTCCTATGATTCCGGTGAAATTATTCAATCGAAAGAAACCAAAATCGGTTATCTTGCACAAAATACAGGACTAGAATCTGAGCTATCTATTTGGGACGAAATGCTTACCGTGTTTGATTATTTGCGCAAACAAGAGAAGGAACTGCGCTTACTAGAAACACAGATGGGCGATGCAACACTCATCGAAAACGGTGAAGCTTACGATAAAATTTTAAAAACCTATGATCAAATGCAAGTCAACTTTAAAGAACAAGGTGGCTATCAATACGAGGCAGACATTCGTTCTGTACTACATGGCCTTAATTTTCAATCGTTTAGCTATGATACAAAAATTTCTGCATTAAGCGGGGGGCAAAGGACGCGACTTGCACTTGCGAAATTATTGTTAACCAAACCTGATTTACTGATTTTAGATGAGCCGACCAACCATTTAGATATTGAAACATTGTCATGGCTAGAGCAGTATCTTAGTGGTTATGATGGTGCTATTTTAATTGTCTCACATGACCGCTATTTCTTAGATAAAGTCGTCAACCAGGTATATGAACTATCACGTAACCATATTAAAAAATACGTTGGTAACTACAGCAAATATCTTGACCAAAAAGCAGCGAATTATGAACGTGACTTGAAAATGTATGAAAAACAACAAGAAGAAATTGCGAAACTAGAAGACTTTGTTCAACGCAACCTTGCCCGTGCTTCGACAACAAAGCGTGCACAAAGCCGGCGCAAGCAGCTTGAGAAGATGGAGCGAATTGATCGTCCCCAAGGGGATGAGAAATCAGCGACATTCGGCTTTCAAATTGATCGTCAATCAGGCAATGATGTGCTAACCGCTGACTCTTTAGCAATTGGCTATCAAGAAGAAAAGATCAGTGATCACATTTCATTTCGCATGTCTCGAGGCGATTCCATTGCTTTAGTAGGTCCCAATGGTATTGGAAAGTCGACTTTATTGAAGACCCTTGTAGACAAGCTACCTGCTTTAGGTGGCACGTTTCAATATGGCTCAAATATCCGCATTGGCTATTACGACCAACAGCAAGCTGATTTGAGTTCAAATAAAACCGTATTAAACGAGCTCTGGGATGATTACCCCCTCATGCCTGAAAAAGATGTCCGTACCGTGTTAGGTAACTTCCTCTTCTCTGGAGATGATGTCTTGAAAATTGTCTCTACATTGAGTGGTGGAGAAAAAGCACGATTAGCACTCGCTAAGTTGATGTTGCAAAGAGCAAATGTCCTCATACTTGATGAGCCGACCAACCATTTAGACCTTGATAGTAAAGAAATTCTTGAAAATGCACTTATTGATTTTCCAGGTACGCTCCTCTTTGTCTCTCATGACCGCTATTTTATTAATAGGATCGCAACAAAGGTGATTGAGTTATCAACAAGTGGAGCAACGGAATTTTTAGGGGATTATGATTACTATGTGGATAAAAAGGCGGAAATTGAAGAAATAGAGCTTTTTGAATCAGCAGACCTGCCACAAGAAAGTATCACTAAACCAGAAAAGCAAAGTTATCAACAAGATAAAGAAGCGAAGAAACTAGAAAGACAACGAAAAAGAAGGCTAACAGAAATTGAACAATTAATCGAAGAGTTAGAAGCGCAAATTGAAACTTACGATGAACAACTCTGTGACCCTGAAATCTTCCAGGACCACGAGAAAGTCCTCGAGATTACAACTAAAAATGAGGCTATAAAAGCACAACTCGAGCGGTTACTTGAAGAATGGAGCGATTTGGGAGATTTAATGTAATTAAACGTAGCTGGGGATAATTTAATTATCCCCAGCTTTTCTTTCTACAAGTAAATTGTCCACATTTTTATTCACAGCACAAACGGATTAACAATAGGTGAAACAACACTTTTCCACATTATCCACAATTATTATGATACTTATCAACAAAAACTCTGAAAATTTTAATATTATCCACAATATGATATGCCACCAATACTATACTTGATATTGTGAATAACTTTGTGTCATCACTAAAAATAAAAAGACTAGTGAATAGATGATCATGATTCACTAGTCTTCATTATTATTGTTGAAACTGTATATCTAACCCTGGGTTTGCATTCATACTCATATCTGAGAACATCCCTTTTTCGAACATAATTGCCCCCACTGCAGCAATCATCGCTGCATTATCTGTGCATAAATGTAAAGGTGGAATGACTAAGTCTATCTCTTCCTTATTCTTAAAGGTCTCTGTTAATGCTTCACGAAGTCCTTTATTTGCTGCAACGCCACCTGCTAATAGTAGTTGTTTCACATCATATGCCTCTACTGCTTTTAAGGTCTTGGTCACTAATACCTCAATGACGCTTTCTTGAAAGCTCGCTGCTAAATCCTCTGGTAAGATGGTCTCTCCACGTTGTTCAGCATTATGCACTGTGTTGATAACGGCAGACTTCAATCCACTGAAACTAAAATCAAAGGAGCCTTCTTCTAGCCACGCACGAGGAAGCTTAATTGTCGCTTCTCCTTCATGGGCAAGGCGATCAATATGTGGCCCACCTGGATATGGCATATTTAGAACTCGCGCTACTTTATCATATGCTTCTCCAGCAGCATCATCACGTGTTTCACCAATAACTTCAAAATCACCATGTGCTTTCATATAAACGAGCTCTGTATGGCCCCCGGAAACGACTAATGCAAGCGCCGGGAAAGTCATTTCTTTAATTAAGCGATTGGCATAAATATGCCCTGCTATATGGTGCACCCCAATAAGTGGCTTTTGATGAGCAAAGGCAATCGCCTTCGCTGCATTTACACCGACAAGTAGGGCACCCACTAACCCTGGACCTTCTGTCACAGCAACTGCATCGATATCGTTCATCGTCATACTTGCTTTATTTAACGCTTCTTCTAACACAATGGTCATTTGTTCTACATGATGCCTTGAAGCGATTTCTGGTACAACCCCGCCAAACCTTTTATGACTTTCAATTTGAGAAGCGACAACATTAGCGATGATCTCTCTACCATTTTTAATGATGGCTACTGCTGTTTCATCACAGCTTGTTTCTATCCCTAATATATATTGATCTTTTTTCATTTTATATTCACCCACATTACTAAAGCATCTTCATGATTATCCGAATAATAATTTTTTCTAATTCCGCCTTCTTGAAAACCTAGCTTGCTATACAACCGTCTTGCTATCATGTTACTCACCCTTACTTCTAGGGTCATTTTAAGGGCACCCATTTCTTTTACAACATCCATCAGCTGGACCATTAACGCCTCGCCAAGTTTCTTCCCTCTATATCTGGGTAGTATCGCTACATTTGTTACATGGGCCTCGTCTGTAACCACCCATGCCCCACCGTATCCTATCAATTCTTCTCCGTCTTCTAATACAACGTAGACCGAGAATTGGTTCAATGTCATTTCATTATAAAAGGCCTCTCTACTCCAAGGTGAAGAAAAAGATGCCTGTTCTACTTTTAATACTTCATCAATATCATCTTCGTTCATTAACCGAAACGTTAATTTACTGGTCATTGGAGCTTGCTCCCTTTCGTAGCTTCAATCCATTTTGCCTCTGCCTCAGCAAGACGGATATAATTAGGGACAAAATTATGGATATCAACAGCTTCCTTATCTCTACCTAAAATGGCCAATTCAGAAGGACGAGGATTTTGTTCAGTTACACGTGCAAAATATGCCCGATCCCCTAAGTCTGCTTTAATTTGTTCCTTGTGTATGGATAAATCATTACCGACAAATAAAACCGGTTCTTCTCTATTTAATAAACGTTGCGTCCAATTAACGGTCAACGTTAGATGATCCGATGCTAGATCTAATAACCGACTCTCTTGAAATTGATATAAACCAGTATAAATCTGACCTCTTCTCGCATCAAATAACGGTGAAATGACACCGTTAAAATAACTACCTGCACTTGCTGCCAAAACAGCTAGACTCGATACGCCTGAAAGAGGTATATTCAACGTCCAAGCTAATGTTTTAGCTATGGTTACACCAATTCTTACCCCCGTATATGAACCGGGTCCTTCTGCGACAACAATCTTTTCTATATCTTGTGGCAACGTATCGCAATCCTTTAAAAGCATTTCTATCGCGGGCATTACACGAACTGAGTGATTCTTTTTGATATTCGTGATATATTCCCCTATAATTTTGTCGTCATCTACTAGAGCGATCCCTAGTGTATAATTTGACGTGTCTATAGCTAATATTTTCATTTTACTAACTCCTCACACAGCTTCACATAGCGTTTTCCTTTTGGATGGAGCGCTATTCTTCGTTCTTCATTTCCGGTATAATGGATTACAATTTTTAACCTTTCTTCTGGCAGTTGGTCTTCTATTAGATGAGCCCATTCCACGACGGTCACACCTTGCCCATGAAAATACTCATCAAACCCAAGATCTTCATCGCCATCCTCCACCCGGTAAACATCCATATGGTACAAAGGTAGACGACCATTATATTCCTTTATAATAGTGAATGTAGGACTATTCACATTTCGTTCAATACCAAGACCTAACGCAAGCCCTTTCGTAAATGTTGTTTTACCTGCCCCTAAATCACCTTCTAATAAAATGACATCACCTGCAGCTGCTTTTTCTCCTAGCCTCTTTGCAAATGCCATTGTTTCTTCCGTATTTTTTGTATTCCACTGGAATTGATCCATTTTATCACCTACATTTGGTCTTTCATTTATTTACAATAATAATGACACATATACATGTAGTTTACATGATTTTTTCATAGACATCAAAGAACACTTTGATTTGTCGGGCCAGTAACCTTTTGCGCGCATTCCTTGCTCTTTTTCTCTTTGTCTTGCGTGTATCTTCCTTATGCACGCAATTCCCGGCTCTTTTTCTCTTTCTTTTGCGCGTATCTTCCTGTTGCGCGCAATTCCGGGCTCTTTTTCTCTTTCTCTTGCGCGTATCTTCCTTTTACGCGCAATTCCCGGCTCTTTTTCTCTTTCTTTTGCGCGTATCTTCCTTTTACGCGCAATTCCTGGCTCTTTTTCTCTTTCTTTTGCGCGTATCTTCCTTTTACGCGCAATTCCTTGCTCTCTTTCTTTTTCTTTTGCGCATATCTTCCTTTTACGCGCAATTCCCAGCTCTCTTTCTTTTTCTTTTGCGCGTATCTTCCTTTTACGCGCAATTCCTTGCTCTTTTTCTCTTTCTCTTGCGCGTATCTCCCTTTTACGCGCAATTCCTTGCTCTCTTTCTTTTTCTTTTGCGCGTTTCTTCCTTTTGCGCGCAATTCCTTGCTCTCTTTCTTTTTCTTTTGCGCGTTTCTTCCGTTCCCGCCTAAAACTTTTCAACACTATCTTTTGCCTGTATCTACTATTTAACGGTTATTTCCGTAGAGGCAACTAAAAATAGTTGTTTTTAGAAATTACTTAACATATTTTTGGTTTACGCATCCTAATTTGCATTTGTTTTTTGACAAAAAGAAAACCCGCCTAATGGCGAGCTAAAGTGATAGTTTCTCTAGTAATATACAATATGATGGATAAACTGATCATTACAGCTATTGGGATAGATTAAACGTAAGGATTTTTGTAAATAATAATGCGTTATATCTCTATCAAGGACTTACAAATTAGTCATGATGTACTTTTTTACGAGGCACAAATCAATTCTACTTGAACCTATAGAACCTAAGTTTTCTACACAAAAAAAACGAAACAAGTTCCCTGTTTCGATACGTTTCACATATAAAATTAAACTGGCGGTCCGGACGGGACTCGAACCCGCGACCTCCTGCGTGACAGGCAGGCATTCTAACCAACTGAACTACCGGACCAGATTGCGGGGGCAGGATTTGAACCTGCGACCTTCGGGTTATGAGCCCGACGAGCTACCGAACTGCTCCACCCCGCGATAATATTATTTTATAAAAATCATATGCCCGGCAACGTCCTACTCTCACAAGGGGACAGCCCCTAACTACCATCGGCGCTGAGAAGCTTAACTTCCGTGTTCGGTATGGGAACGGGTGTGACCTTCTCGCTATCGCCACCGGACTATGAAATTGTAAGGGAATCGTTCCCTCAAAACTAGGTAATGTTGAAGAAGATATTTATTGAGTAATCGCCTATGCGTTGCTGATGCGACTACTTACGTAGTGCTGTCTAGCTGCGGCGCCTAGGTGCTCGAGGTCATAAGCCAAATTTGTCATGAGGTTAAAGAACAACCTCCTGTCAAATTCGTCTTATGCTTGTCGCACCTGGGCAAGGCGCCTCCGCATTTCGAATTGGTTAAGTCCTCGATCGATTAGTATTAGTCAGCTGCATGTGTCGCCACACTTCCACCTCTAACCTATCAACCTGATCATCTTTCAGGGATCTTACTAGCTTGCGCTATGGGAAATCTCATCTCGAGGGGGGCTTCATGCTTAGATGCTTTCAGCACTTATCCCTTCCGCACATAGCTACCCAGCGATGCCTTTGGCAAGACAACTGGTACACCAGCGGTGCGTCCATCCCGGTCCTCTCGTACTAAGGACAGCTCCTCTCAAATTTCCTGCGCCCACGACGGATAGGGACCGAACTGTCTCACGACGTTCTGAACCCAGCTCGCGTACCGCTTTAATGGGCGAACAGCCCAACCCTTGGGACCGACTACAGCCCCAGGATGCGATGAGCCGACATCGAGGTGCCAAACCTCCCCGTCGATGTGGACTCTTGGGGGAGATAAGCCTGTTATCCCCGGGGTAGCTTTTATCCGTTGAGCGATGGCCCTTCCATGCGGAACCACCGGATCACTAAGCCCGACTTTCGTCCCTGCTCGACTTGTAGGTCTCGCAGTCAAGCTCCCTTGTGCCTTTACACTCTACGAATGATTTCCAACCATTCTGAGGGAACCTTTGGGCGCCTCCGTTACTCTTTAGGAGGCGACCGCCCCAGTCAAACTGCCCACCTGACACTGTCTCCCATCCCGATAAGGGATGTGGGTTAGAATTTCAATACAGCCAGGGTAGTATCCCACCGACGCCTCCACCGAAGCTAGCGCTCCGGCTTCTAAGGCTCCTACCTATCCTGTACAAGCTGTACCAAAATTCAATATCAGGCTACAGTAAAGCTCCACGGGGTCTTTCCGTCCTGTCGCGGGTAACCTGCATCTTCACAGGTACTATAATTTCACCGAGTCTCTCGTTGAGACAGTGCCCAGATCGTTACGCCTTTCGTGCGGGTCGGAACTTACCCGACAAGGAATTTCGCTACCTTAGGACCGTTATAGTTACGGCCGCCGTTTACTGGGGCTTCGATTCAAAGCTTCGCGTGAGCTAACCTCTCCTCTTAACCTTCCAGCACCGGGCAGGCGTCAGCCCCTATACTTCGCCTTGCGGCTTCGCAGAGACCTGTGTTTTTGCTAAACAGTCGCCTGGGCCTATTCACTGCGGCTCATCAAGGCTTTAACACCCTAATGAGCACCCCTTCTCCCGAAGTTACGGGGTCATTTTGCCGAGTTCCTTAACGAGAGTTCTCTCGCTCACCTTAGGATTCTCTCCTCGCCTACCTGTGTCGGTTTGCGGTACGGGCACCTTATTCCTCGCTAGAGGCTTTTCTTGGCAGTGTGGAATCAAGAACTTCGGTACTAAATTTCCCTCGCTATCACAGCTCAAGGTATGTGACCATGGGATTTGCCTCATGGTCCCTCTAACTGCTTAGACGCACATCCAATAGTGCGCTTACCCTATCCTCCTGCGTCCCCCCATCACTCAAACAGAATACGGTGGTACAGGAATATCAACCTGTTGTCCATCGCCTACGCTTTTCAGCCTCGGCTTAGGTCCCGACTAACCCTGAGCGGACGAGCCTTCCTCAGGAAACCTTAGGCATTCGGTGGATGGGATTCTCACCCATCTTTCGCTACTCATACCGGCATTCTCACTTCTAAGCGCTCCACCAGTCCTTACGGTCTAGCTTCAACGCCCTTAGAACGCTCTCCTACCACTGAACATCAACGATGTTCAATCCACAGCTTCGGTGATACGTTTAGCCCCGGTACATTTTCGGCGCGGAGTCACTCGACCAGTGAGCTATTACGCACTCTTTAAATGGTGGCTGCTTCTAAGCCAACATCCTGGTTGTCTAAGCAACTCCACATCCTTTTCCACTTAACGTATACTTTGGGACCTTAGCTGGTGGTCTGGGCTGTTTCCCTCTTGACTACGGATCTTATCACTCGCAGTCTGACTCCCATGGATAAATCTTTGGCATTCGGAGTTTGTCTGAATTCGGTAACCCGATGAGGGCCCCTAGTCCAAACAGTGCTCTACCTCCAAGATTCTTACGCATGAGGCTAGCCCTAAAGCTATTTCGGAGAGAACCAGCTATCTCCAAGTTCGATTGGAATTTCTCCGCTACCCACACCTCATCCCCGCACTTTTCAACGTACGTGGGTTCGGGCCTCCATCCAGTGTTACCTGGACTTCACCCTGGACATGGGTAGATCACCTGGTTTCGGGTCTACGACCACATACTCATTCGCCCTATTCAGACTCGCTTTCGCTACGGCTCCGTCTGTCCAACTTAACCTCGCATGTAATCGTAACTCGCCGGTTCATTCTACAAAAGGCACGCTATCACCCATTAACGGGCTCTAACTACTTGTAGGCACACGGTTTCAGGATCTCTTTCACTCCCCTTCCGGGGTGCTTTTCACCTTTCCCTCACGGTACTGGTTCACTATCGGTCACTAGGGAGTATTTAGCCTTGGGAGATGGTCCTCCCTGCTTCCGACGGGATTTCTCGTGTCCCGCCGTACTCAGGATCCACTCTGGAGGGAACGAAGTTTCAACTACAGGGCTTTTACCTCCTATGGCGGGCCTTTCCAGACCTCTTCGTCTATCTCGTTCCTTTGTAACTCCGTATAGAATGTCCTACAACCCCAAGAGGCAAGCCTCTTGGTTTGGGCTAATCCCGTTTCGCTCGCCGCTACTCAGGGAATCGCGTTTGCTTTCTCTTCCTCCGGGTACTTAGATGTTTCAGTTCCCCGGGTCTGCCTTCCATACCCTATGTATTCAGGTATGGATCCTATCCCATAACGGATAGGGGGTTTCCCCATTCGGAAATCTCCGGATCAAAGCTTACTTACAGCTCCCCGAAGCATATCGGTGTTAGTCCCGTCCTTCATCGGCTCCTAGTGCCAAGGCATTCACCGTGCGCCCTTATTAACTTAACCATATGTTTGGGTTGCTTTCGCTTCCCTCACGGTTGTTTGTTTTAAAAAAAGTTTAGTATCTCTACTCTATTATATAGAGAGAAAAATAACTAAGGTGGCGATTACTCGGTAATCTTCTTCATTACATTATCTAGTTTTCAAAGAACGATTGAATTGAGAGATTATACTCTCAAAACTGAACGAACAGTCTAACATCAAGTTAATTCCGTATATTCCTTAGAAAGGAGGTGATCCAGCCGCACCTTCCGATACGGCTACCTTGTTACGACTTCACCCCAATCATCTGTCCCACCTTAGGCGGCTGGCTCCAAAAGGTTACCCCACCGACTTCGGGTGTTACAAACTCTCGTGGTGTGACGGGCGGTGTGTACAAGGCCCGGGAACGTATTCACCGCGGCATGCTGATCCGCGATTACTAGCGATTCCGGCTTCATGTAGGCGAGTTGCAGCCTACAATCCGAACTGAGAATGGTTTTATGGGATTGGCTAAACCTCGCGGTCTTGCAGCCCTTTGTACCATCCATTGTAGCACGTGTGTAGCCCAGGTCATAAGGGGCATGATGATTTGACGTCATCCCCACCTTCCTCCGGTTTGTCACCGGCAGTCACCTTAGAGTGCCCAACTAAATGCTGGCAACTAAGATCAAGGGTTGCGCTCGTTGCGGGACTTAACCCAACATCTCACGACACGAGCTGACGACAACCATGCACCACCTGTCACTCTGTCCCCCGAAGGGGAAAGTCCTATCTCTAGGATTGTCAGAGGATGTCAAGACCTGGTAAGGTTCTTCGCGTTGCTTCGAATTAAACCACATGCTCCACCGCTTGTGCGGGCCCCCGTCAATTCCTTTGAGTTTCAACCTTGCGGTCGTACTCCCCAGGCGGAGTGCTTAATGCGTTTGCTGCAGCACTAAAGGGCGGAAACCCTCTAACACTTAGCACTCATCGTTTACGGCGTGGACTACCAGGGTATCTAATCCTGTTTGCTCCCCACGCTTTCGCGCCTCAGCGTCAGTTACAGACCAGAAAGTCGCCTTCGCCACTGGTGTTCCTCCAAATCTCTACGCATTTCACCGCTACACTTGGAATTCCACTTTCCTCTTCTGCACTCAAGTTCCCCAGTTTCCAATGACCCTCCACGGTTGAGCCGTGGGCTTTCACATCAGACTTAAGGAACCGCCTGCGCGCGCTTTACGCCCAATAATTCCGGACAACGCTTGCCACCTACGTATTACCGCGGCTGCTGGCACGTAGTTAGCCGTGGCTTTCTGGTTAGGTACCGTCAAGGTACCGGCAGTTACTCCGATACTTGTTCTTCCCTAACAACAGAGTTTTACGATCCGAAAACCTTCATCACTCACGCGGCGTTGCTCCGTCAGACTTTCGTCCATTGCGGAAGATTCCCTACTGCTGCCTCCCGTAGGAGTCTGGGCCGTGTCTCAGTCCCAGTGTGGCCGATCACCCTCTCAGGTCGGCTACGCATCGTCGCCTTGGTGAGCCGTTACCTCACCAACTAGCTAATGCGCCGCGGGCCCATCTGTAAGTGATAGCAGAACCATCTTTCAATCTAATTATATGTATAAATAGATATTATCCGGTATTAGCCCCGGTTTCCCGGAGTTATCCCAGTCTTACAGGCAGGTTGCCCACGTGTTACTCACCCGTCCGCCGCTAATCTTTGGGAGCAAGCTCCCTCAGATTCGCTCGACTTGCATGTATTAGGCACGCCGCCAGCGTTCGTCCTGAGCCAGGATCAAACTCTCCAATAAAGTGTTTGATTAGCTCATTTGCACCTATGGTGCTTTGTTGCTGATAAATCAGCTTTTTTTAGAATTACGCTTGACGTTTTACGTTCGTTCAGTTTTCAAAGAACAATCTTTTCGGTAATGGAGCGGGTGAAGGGAATCGAACCCTCATCATCAGCTTGGAAGGCTGAGGTTTTACCACTAAACTACACCCGCATTTAATTAATTTGTTGGTTTTGCATGGTCGGGAAGACAGGATTCGAACCTGCGACCCCTTGGTCCCAAACCAAGTGCTCTACCAAGCTGAGCTACTTCCCGTAAGTATATGGCGCGCCCGAGAGGAGTCGAACCCCTAACCTTTTGATCCGTAGTCAAACGCTCTATCCAATTGAGCTACGGGCGCCTTGAAGCAACTCTATTATAATATCACACTAATTTTAATGAGTCAAGTATTTTTTTAAATCTTTTTGGTGCGGCCGAGAGGACTTGAACCTCCACGGGTTATTCACCCACTAGGCCCTCAACCTAGCGCGTCTGCCATTCCGCCACGACCGCATAAATTGTTTAAGATGAGCCATGAAGGACTCGAACCTTCGACCCTCTGATTAAAAGTCAGATGCTCTACCAACTGAGCTAATGGCTCATAAAAATGGCTGGGCTAGCAGGGATCGAACCTGCGAATGACGGAATCAAAATCCGTTGCCTTACCGCTTGGCTATAGCCCATTATTAAGATATGGCGGTCCGGACGGGACTCGAACCCGCGACCTCCTGCGTGACAGGCAGGCATTCTAACCAACTGAACTACCGGACCTAACCTTTAAAAAGATGACCCCTACGGGATTCGAACCCGTGTTACCGCCGTGAAAGGGCGGTGTCTTAACCGCTTGACCAAGGGGCCATAACATAAAAAAAGAAAAACAAATATGTATATAAGAATGGCGGAGAAGGAGGGATTTGAACCCTCGCGCCAGTTGCCCGACCTACACCCTTAGCAGGGGCGCCTCTTCAGCCACTTGAGTACTTCTCCAAAATGGCTCCGCAGGTAGGATTCGAACCTACGACCGTTCGGTTAACAGCCGAATGCTCTACCACTGAGCTACTGCGGAATATGTTAAAAGAGAATATGTAGTCAACAAGCACTGCCTTATCGACTCTTTAAATTATAATTACCACCATGTAAAAAGTCAAGCATGAATTTCAATTATTTTTATCAGTAGATATTAACACTAATTTGCCCATACATTGGCCACATCTATACTTGTTTGTGTTTATTCGACGTTTCCTTCTATAGAGTTGATTGCACTGGTTGCATTTATACATAATGTAAGAAACTTTCTGAGGTAAAGACGAACAATGCCTTGGTGCACCTACTTTAGCCATTAGCCTCCGAAAATCACTATCTCGATGTTGATAGCCTGCCCCAGCCAAATGCAGATGGTAATGACATAGTTCATGTTTAATAATACCAACTAATTCTTCCATTCCTAGATGCTGATAATATGTCGGATTAATTTCAATGCGGTGATCAGACAGCATATATCGTCCTCCGGTTGTTCTTAATCTACTATTGAATTTCGCTGTATGACGAAAAGGAAGATCGAACCACCTCAAAGATACTTCTTCAACTAACCTTTGTAATTCCTTATCACTCATTTCTTCACTCCTTTCAAGGATAAAATTAGCACGTGACAACCTATAAGCGCATACAATTGATATACATTAGCATAGCATAAAGGACCGTGGAAAGTGAGAGAAAGGAGGCTATTCCATGCCTGTTTGGTTACAGAACCAAATGAAACGTGCTTTCTTAGAGAAGGACCGTTATCAAATCAAATTATTGAATCAATGCTGGTACTTTTATAGAAAGAAGCATTGTTCTGGTACGTAGGAAACTCCTTCTCAAACCCACAATGATTTACATAAAAAGCCGTTGGAAAAATCCCACGGCTTTTTATGCTTATTTATTGACCTTGTTGGAGCATGGTTAACGCTACTCTGCCTTTTTGTTGATCAACCGAATCGACCCATACAGTCACAACATCACCAACAGATACGACATCTAACGGATGTTTCACAAACCGATTACTTAGCTTTGAGATATGGACTAAACCATCTTGCTTCACGCCAATATCTACAAAAGCTCCGAAATCAACTACATTTCGGACGGTCCCTTGAAGTTCCATCCCTTCCTTCAAATCATCCAGCTTTAATACTTCTTTCTTTAATAGCGGAGCAGGTAATTCATCCCTAGGGTCTCGACCAGGTTTCATTAATGCATCAATTATATCCTTGAGCGTTAATTCACCAATATTTAATTCTTCTGCTGTTTCTTTTATAGATAACTGGCTTAACGCTTCTATTAATTGTGCAGAGCCTAAATGGTTAGAATTCATCTTTAACATTTTAAGCAATTTACTTACTTCCCCATAGGTTTCAGGGTGAATCGATGTTCTGTCTAATGCTTCCTCTCCATCAACAATTCGCAAGAATCCAATGGCTTGCTCGTACGTCTTCGCGCCTAAGCGAGGAATTTTCTTTAATTGTTTCCGATTAGTAAATTTGCCTTCTTCTTCTCTTTTCTTAACAATATTCGTTGCGACAGCCTTCGATAAACCAGCTACATGTTGTAATAGTGACGGAGAAGCTGTATTCACATTCACTCCAACTTGGTTTACAGCCGTCTCGACAACAAAATCTAATGATTCCGTTAACCTTTTTTGAGAGACATCATGTTGGTATTGACCGACACCAACTGATTTAGGGTCAATTTTTACTAGTTCAGCAAGTGGATCTTGTAGTCTCCTCCCGATTGAAACAGCGCTTCTTTCTTCAACTTGAAAGTCAGGGAATTCTTCACGTGCAATATCAGATGCGGAATAGACACTTGCCCCCGCTTCATTTACGATTAAATAATAGATTTCTTCATTCAATTCTTTCAGCAAGTCAGCAATAAACTGTTCTGTCTCTCTTGATGCCGTTCCATTACCTATAGCCACCATCTTCACTTCATATGCTTTGAGCACGGAAAGGACTTTGTCTTTGGCTACACCTAATTTAGAAACAGGCGGATGAGGATAGATAACATCAATCTTTAATACCTTACCTGTTTCATCAATGACCGCTAATTTGCAGCCTGTACGATAAGCTGGATCTACCGCAAGGACGACTTTCCCTTTTAGTGGTGGTTGTAAAAGGAGATTCTTAAGATTTTCAGAGAAAATTTTAATCGCCTGTTCCTCACCTTTTTCGGTTAGTTCAGCCCTTAATTCTCTTTCAATTGATGGTTGAATTAAGCGTTTATAACCATCTTCAATCGCTTCTTCCACAAATGGTGCATTGATATGTTTTGATACAGTGATCCATTTTCGATTTAAATACTGTAAAATTGGCTCTTGTTCCACCTTAATACTGACTTTAAGTACGCCTTCTTTTTCCCCACGATTTAATGCTAGTATACGGTGAGGGACAATTTTACCTACGTTTTCACTATATTCATAATACATCTCATACACATGCTTTTCGTCGATGCTTTCATCTTTAACAGCTGATTCAATAATTCCTTGTTTATATGTTTTTTCGCGAATCCATTTCCTACTTTGCGCATCATCAGATACCATTTCTGCAATAATATCTCGCGCCCCCTGAAGCGCTTCTTCAACTGTTGTGACACCTTTTTCCTCATTTAGGAAGTGTGTTGCTTTTTCTTCAGGCGTATCATCATTTTGATAGGATAATAACCAAGTAGCTAATGGTTCTAGCTCTTTTTCTTTCGCTACGGTTGCTTTTGTTCTTCTTTTTTGTTTGTACGGACGATATAAATCTTCTACTTCCTGCAATTTCTCCGCTTTTTCTATTTGATTAGATAATTCCGGGGTTAATTTCCCTTGCTCTTCTATTAACCTAAGTACTTCTTGTTTTCTCTGCTTCACGTTTTGTATGTATTGCCATCTTTCAACAATATCTTTGATTTGTACTTCATTTAACGCACCAGTCATTTCTTTTCGATAACGCGCAATAAACGGAACGGTATTTCCTTCTTCAATTAACGCGATGGTTCGATCAATTTGTTTTGTGGATAATGAAAATTCTTTTGCTATTCGTCCAAAAATATCTTTCTTATCATCCATGTCTCTTCACCTTCCTGAGTGCAAACTGTACTATTGCTTTATTCTACCAAAATTTTAAAGGTAAAGCATTTTTGGCTATAGCCCCGTCTTGATTCGTGTTTTAAAGAGCAAAAAAAAGCTTGCTGATTGAAACAATCATTGCAAGCTTCCGATTATAAATGTTGCATCGTCTATAAGATTCATGTTCTGCGCCCTAATTAACTTCGCAGTTGCTTCGATTGGTAAATATTTATTCATCAGTTTTTTTATACCAGAAATGGGGTATCCATCTGAAAACATCAAGAATTTAATTCCGTTTGTATAATCAAAACGGTGAATTTTAAATGCTTGACGCTTTCCTGACAAATAACCCGATGTTGGCAGTGGGTAAATGAGCTTCTCAGTATCCCCATAAAAGAAAAAACGAATATTTCCAGTACAACAGTAGGCTAATTCTTTTGTGTGAAAATTAATCTTAATCACACCTACTGCAGCGCCTCTTTTATGTAAAAGTGACTGATTACTTAAATCCATAATGGTTGAAATATCTAAATCGTGATTTTCTCTAACGGTATTGACAACAGCAGATGAAGCTTCATTTGCATATTCTCCACTACCTAAACCATCAGCTAATACACAAATAAAATAATCATCAGTTGTGTGATAATAAAAAGAATCACCACAAACGGACTGACCACGTTTAGCAAGCTGATCGGTAATGACGTCCATTTGATGTGGATCATTCATCATAGAATATACTCCGAACCTTCATTTTCAGCATGGATGGCTTCTTGCAATTTTTTAATTGCTCTTCTTTGCAGCCTTGATACATGCATTTGAGAAATATCCAGTCTTTCCCCTGTTTCTTTTTGGCTTAGATTTTCTAGGAATGTAAACTGGATAACTTGTTTCTCTCGATCTGATAAAACATGCAACACTTTTTCAAGTACGAGCATTTGATTGACTTTTTCATAGCCATCATCCACATTACCGACAATATCCAGGAGCGTAACAGTACCACCGTCGGAATCAGCTTCAATGGAATGGTCAACTGATAACGCCTGATAACTTTTGCCCATCTCCATTGCTTCTAAAACTTCTTCTTCTGTTACTTCTAGAGCATCCGCAATTTCCTCTACCTTAGGCGAACGTTGCAAAGTAGTTGTTAATTCTTCCGCCGTAGCTTTGATCTTTGGCCCTAATTCTTTTATTCGTCTCGGTACATGCACGCTCCAAGTTTTGTCGCGTAAGAAACGTTTAATCTCACCGATGATTGTCGGAATAGCAAATGCTTCAAACGTTTTGCCAAAAGAAGCGTCATATCTACGAATCGCACCAAGTAGTCCAATCACACCTACTTGAACAATATCTTCGTGATAAGGTCTACCTTTAGAATATTTTCGTGCGATGGATTCAACCAATTTGTAATACTGTTCAACAAGTTGTTCCTGTGCGTATTCGTCCTGATGTAATTGATATTGTTGTATGAGATCATTAATCTCTTCTTTTGATCGTTGTTTAGGTTGAGATTGCTTCTGCATCACTCTCCACCTGCTCTCCTTCTAGGTACTTAGTCATAAAGACTGTTACACCTTTTTGATGATGAATTTTCACTTCATCCATTAATGTTTCTATTAGGTAAAGGCCTAATCCTCCTTCTCGTAAAAATTCAACAGAATCATTTGCTTGATAAGGACCTGCACTGTCTCTTGCTTGTTGAAAATCCAAGCTCTCACCTTCATCCGCAACCATGACTTCTAATTTATTTTTATAAAGGCCGAATCCTACAAGCACTTCACCATTTTCGTTGTTTTTGTATGCATGCTGAACTGCATTTGTACAAGCTTCACTCGTTGCAATCTTCAAATCTTCAATTTCGTCATAGTTAAATCCCATTCTACTGGCAATACCAGATAAGGTTAATCTAATAATACCGACGTATTCCGGCTTCGATGGGATTTTCATCTCAATGTAGTCGTACGACTCGGTCATTTCTTTTCACCTTCCATTTTGGTGCTGATATCAATAATGTCAGCAAGACCAGTAATTTCGAACAGCCTTTTTAAACGACTAGAAAGCCCAATGATTTTAAATTGACCATCGTGCGCACGTACATTTTTGAAAAGTCCTACAAAAACACCTAAGCCGGTGCTATCCATATAGGAAACACCCGAAAGATCAACAATCATCTCCACATTATCTTTTTCAGAAAGCGGAATAAGTTCTTTCTTTAATTCTGGTGCAGTGTATACATCAATCTCTCCACCTACAGTTACCTCAGTAATATTTTGATTATGATTTACATCTATATTAATGTTCATATTTTGCCCACCTTTTAGGAATAGCTGGTTACTCCTCATTTACCCTTTTAATTTTAGCTTAAACATTTCTTCTTAATATAATTAAAGTAAAATCATCCCTTAATTGGAAATCTTGTAATTTTTCAAGTTCTTTATATACGTTTTGCACAATATTTTGTGCTTTTAAGTGTATGTTTTTCTCAATTAAGGCTAATAATTCTTCTCTTTCAATAAAGCCTTCTTTTGTTCTTGATTCAGTTACGCCATCAGACATCAAAATAATCATATCCCCAGGCATCACTTCTTTTTCGTACTTTCTATATTTCGTGTTCTTTTCAATACCTAATAATAGACCCTTTGCAGGCAACTCAGAAAATGTCTGTGTTTCCGCATGATAAAACAAGCCTGGTTCGTGCCCAGCAGAGGCATAGGAAAAGATATGATGATCGATATGATATGTGCCATAAAACATCGTAATAAACATCGTTAAATCAACATTTTGTTCCACAACACGATTTAGATTCTCCAACACCAGAGTAGGCGTTTTACGATTTTCTGGTAAACTGTCCATAGCATATTTAATCATAGACATACAAAGGGCTGCTGGTAGCCCTTTTCCAATAACATCAGCTATTGCGATGCTCACACTATTATTTTCATCCTCAACAAAATTAAAATAATCACCATTCATATGTTTTGCTGGGACGCTGATTGCTCCAATATCCATGTCTTTTTTACATGGAATCTCTGTCCCAAGCAATGTTTTTTGCACATTAGCCGCGATTTCCATTTCGGTTCTTAATTCCTGTTGAATATGCTTTAAATTTTGGTGTTCGCGGTAAGCAAAACCATATGCCACCATCACTTCAAGCAGTATATCAAAAGACTCCTGCATTCTATCATTAAATTTTTCTGGAAACATCTCAGCCATAATATTTCTATGGATGCTGACAATTTCCTCTGGAGGAATGTTCCGTTCAATTGCATTCCTACTTAACTTTTGTCCTTGATATAATGCCTGCTCTGAGCGGTCAGCTAAATAATTCGTTAATATCTCTCTATATTTGGACTCCAATTTCTGTCTGAAATCCATCTCAAGTTCCCCCTAACGGAGCCATTTAATCGCCCTTATATCTGTACCTTCACCCGGGCTTGAATCTATTTGAAAATCATCCATCAGTCTTTTTACCCCTGGGAGACCTGCTCCTAGTCCGCCCGATGTCGAATATCCATCCTCCATTACTTGGCGCAAATCTTTAATACCTGGACCACTATCAATCGATAATAGTCTTAGTCCCGTTTTGCCATTCTCATAGAGCTTCTCTATACAAATTTGACCTTGACCTGCATATAAGAATATGTTTCTCGCAAGTTCACTTATTGCTGTTGTAATTCTTGCTTGGTCAACCGTCCCAAAGCCCAGCTCTTTTGCAACATTTCTACCAAGCTGACGCGCTGAAACGATATCCCATTCATTGATTATTTTAACGCAGGATTGGTTGTCCATTCGGCTATTCCCCCAATTCCTGTTGTAATTTCTCCAAACCTTTTTCTAAATCTAGGGCGGTCAATACATTATTCAGACCGATTCCTAATTCAGTTAACGTAATTGCTACTGCTGGTTGAATGCCTGTAATGACAACTTTAGCACCCATTAAATGGGACATTTCAATCACATCACCTAATACTTTAGCGATAAAAGAATCAATAAAATCTATTGATGTTAAATCGATTACAACACCATTTGCACTCGTATCATGTATTTTCTTTAACAAGTCTTCTTGAAATTGAAGTGCCGTCTGGTCATCTAGTTCCCATTGAATAGAAACAAGTAAACAATCATGTAGTTTTAAAATCGGAATTCTCAAAACGTCACCCCTCCAATGGCACAATTTTACGTTTAGTCATTTCCAATGCTGCTTCTACGCCTGATTTCATTGTATTTTTCGTAATAATTCGGTTTAAGTCGATACCAAGGCTCACAATCGTTTGCGCAATTTCCGAACGAATACCTACAAGCATGCATTTTGCTCCTACTAAGTGGACTGCATCTGCTGCTTGGATAATATGGTGAGCAACCATTGTATCAACAACAGGGACACCTGTAATATCAATCAAGACAACTTCTGAACGATGTTTTACCACACCTTGAAGAAGGTTTTCCATAATTTGCTTCGCTCGTTCTGTATCAATCATCCCAATTAATGGCATAACTGTAATGCCTTCAAATACAGGAATTAACGGTGCCGATAGTTCTTGCAATGCAATCTTTTGATTAGCGATCGTTCTTTCCCAAGAAACAGTGTAATCATTAATTATTTCACTATTCATCGCTTTTAACCAATGATTCAAATCATGCATCACTTTCGCTTCATTCTCTGGACGAATATACTTATCTTTGACCATTTCATCAAATACAACATCGCCCAGTACATCTAGAGCATTTACGACAAAACGTAGAGGCCAGCCTAAACTGACAATTCTATCTGAAAAATTCTCTGATTGACGCTCATACTCGTCCTTTTTGCCAGAAATTTTCAAGATAGCGAGCTCCACTAACTCTCTTCCATATGTCTCGAAGTTTTGATCTAGGATGACATTGGTAATTGTTTCGTCAGAATCTTCTTTTAATCGGTTCAACCATTCTTTAAAAATATCTTCTTTATTGTGTTGAATATATTTCAAAGTCATTTGTCTTCCCTTACCTCCTATACTAGCACATCTATTGGTTAGTTTTTCCTTATTATCATTGATTGTAAAAAAATCTACATGATTGTAAAAAATCCAGCAAAAATCTACAACTATTGCCTTATATTATAACGCTTTCTATTTGAAACGTCTTTAACAATATATCCAAATTAAGTGTGTACCCTTTTTTGCTTATTATCAAACCTAAAACATTAAATTCCTTTTATTTCTTTTTGTTCAGAATAATATCTCAAATATAAAATTGGGGGATTTAAAGTTTAAGCCCGTTTCAATAAGTGTATTACATATATTAATAAGTCCTATCATTACAATAAATGGACTTGTTTAAGATTAGGAAGCATATAAAAAAACGCCCCAACTTTTTTGAGCGTTTTCTAAAATTCTATAAGACCTAAACTGACTTGTAAGGCTTCATTTACCTTATCCATCATTTCGTCATCAAGATGGGTGATTTTATCGGTTAATCTCTGCTTATCAATTGTACGAATTTGTTCTAACAATATTACTGAATCTCTTTCAAAAGCATATCGCTTCGCATCAATTTCAACGTGAGTAGGCAGCTTTGCTTTTTGAATCTGAGCGGTAATTGCTGCGATGATTACTGTGGGACTAAACCGATTCCCGATGTCGTTTTGTATAACAAGTACTGGACGGACACCGCCTTGTTCTGAGCCAACAACTGGGGATAGGTCTGCAAAATAAACGTCACCACGTTTAACAATCAAAGGATCAGCCTCCGCTTACAAGACGTTCAACTGCGTTTTCTGCCTCGTATTCCGCTTGAAATGCTTCAGATGCTATCGTCAAGTTTAATTTTGCCATTTCCATGTAACCACGTCTCATGGACTCACGAATATGTCTTTTCTTCCGTTCACGCAAATACATTTTCGTTGCTTGATAAATAAACTCACTTCTGTTTACGTTCTCTTGCTTCGCATAACCATCTAATTCCGTTAATAGATGTTGCGGCAGCTTCACCACTATTTCTGTTGTTGCGCTGGATTCAGACACAAACATACACCTCCACCATCACTACACACCATATTTTTTATATCTACCAATTTTCATATTACCATTATTCTCTTAGGCTGCAAAGGGGGTTTTTTATTTAGTAAGAAATTATCCATAAAAACAGTTGCATTTTCTTTCAATGTCTTCCTAGGAATTTCAGTGATAATTTCCCAAATTATTAATAACTATTATCTACCAACATGTTCATTGATATGCATTAAAGAATCCCATTTCTTGTAGAAATTTTTGTTTGATCCTGAATATAGATTCTTGGTATGCGCATACCTATTTGGCAAGTTACCTCATAATTAATTGTTTCAAGTGTGTTAGCTATGTCATCTACAGAGATGGTCTGACCATTTTGAGTCCCGATTAACGTAACGACATCTCCAATTTGCTCTTCCTCACTAATACGAATCATGCATTGGTCCATACAAATTCTGCCGACAATACTTACTCTTCTTCCATTAACAAGGACCTCTTGTGTTGCTAACCTCCTAATCCACCCGTCCGCATATCCGATTGGCAAGGTACCAATTGATTCCTCTTTTTCAGCTTCGTACGTTGCTCCGTAACTCACTTTCTCGCCCGGTTGCAATTTTTTCACATGAACAATTTTCGTGTGAAGTGAAAACGCCTCTTTTAATTTAAAAGGTAAATGATTTTTAATTTCAGAAGATGGTGACATGCCATACATTGAAATCCCAAATCTAACTGCATTAAATTTCGCCTCAGGATGTCTCATGCCAGCTGCACTATTACTAGCATGAATATATCTTGGTTGTTCATCCATCCAGCTTATCATTTCATTAAAGGTGCTTAACTGTTCATTAAAATAGGATGTCTCAAGTTCATCTGCTGTCGCAAAATGCGTGAAAACTCCTTCAACATGGAACTTTCCTTGCTGTAGTTGGTATTGAAATATTCCCCATTCTTCTTTTGATTTAATCCCTAATCTACCCATCCCCGAGTCCATCTTCACATGAACTTTTACTTCTTTACTTATGAATGGTGCAGCTTTCTTCAGCCACTCAGCTTGGCAAACAGTTAAAGTAATTGCTGCTTGTTCGGCTAACCCAGCATCCTCTGGTCGTGTGAGCCCTAAAACTAATATCGGAGCGTCAATCCCTTTATTTCTAAGAGCAAAAGCCTCATCCAAAGTCGCCACCGCTAAGTATGTGGCACCAGCCTTTAGAGCTGTCTTGGCTACCTCTATATCTCCATGGCCATATGCATTTGCCTTCACAACTGCAAACAACTCTGCTTCTTCTCCAATATGTTTAATCATTGACTCTACATTATATGTGATATAATCCAAATTTATCTCTGCCCAAGTATCACGAAAATATGGGACCTGTTGATTCATACCGTCCACTTCCTCTTTATACTTTTCCTTCTATTATTTGATTATGTCACATTAACGTATAACAGAAAAGACAAACTTTCTTCTTAGACCGAGTGAAGTAAAAGCAGTGTAAGATGTAATTTAAGAAGTATGTTAAACATGGTAACTTTAAGTTACCTTTGATTACCAATTAATCTAGATGATATGGCGTTAATATTGGCAAGATTATCATCCGTAGAAACCGCAAACAACGCAAAGAAACCCGAGGAATCTACCTCGGGTTTATCTTATCTATATTTATTTTACAACTTCCCCTTGTACAGACTGTGCAATTTGGATCATTTCTTCTTTCGATAGGTTTGTCGATGCAATCATATAATCCACGCCATTTTGCGTCCAGGATACCATATTATCTGATACGGCTCCTACCGTGAAGCCAAGGTCAACAGGGTCACCATTCATCATCGCCTCTTCACCACCAGAGGTTTGAACAATAACAGCCTTCTCTTGAATCATTGTGAATGATTTGTCTTCACCTTCATAGGTTAGAATGACACGTTTACCTTCTTCTGTTTCTACTTCTTTTTCAGAAACAAGTTCAACTTCAGGTAGCGATTCTGGATAGAAGACAGTGAAATCTTCTTCTTCTGCTACTTCAGCCATGACTGGGAATTCTAACTGCGCACCTGTCATATTTTTCTTCGTATCGAAATCTTTATTATCTAGTTCTTCATTAAATTTCACATTGGAGAAATCTACCGTCACAACTGGTGTTCTTTCTGCATCCATTACCTTTACACTAACTGGAGATAGATCCGATTTATTTAAGGTAATCTCTTGGAGAGGTAGCATTTGATTGTTTTGATAACTCGTTTTTGTTTCATAAACATAATGATCTTCCGTTGCTTTAAATTTTGCTTCCTTATCATTTTGAATATCTTCAATTAATGACTCATAAAGGTACGCTTGACTACTATTGTTTGGCCAGTCACTTTGGAAGCGAAAACTTTTATTCAAAGCTGGCGTAAGAACAAACACACCTTCTTTGTTCTTTAAGATCATTTGACTTTGATCTTTTTCAGTGTTTTTAAGTGCCACACGATAAAATTCCGGGTTCTTATGCCATATTTCTATATCATAGGATTGCGGCTCGGAACCTGTTTGCAGCGTCATTTTCGCTTCCGCCTTATAGCTTTTTAATGATTCTAGTTTGCTCGATAAATCTTTTGTCACATCCTCCTGGGATTTTGTCCCACATGCAGCTAGTGTGACAGTTATGGCCAGTCCCATGAGTAGCCAGAAAAACTTCTTCTTCATTCCTTCAACCCCTTTTTCTTATAATCAACAGTGCAGTCAAACGCTTCCGTGGCCTTGTCTCCTCCATTGCACTATTGAATATATGAGACAACCTCAAAGATTATTCCAGACCTTCTAATAGATCAAGAATATTTTTTCGAGCCTGGGGATGATTTGTATGTAATTAATTACAGGCGTTTATTTGAAGGAATAGTAGCTATAATCAACTTTACTTCCTGTCCTAATGAATACTACTCTTTTTCAATTATCACTTGAGCAATGGCATACTCTCTACTATGGGAAATAGATAAGTGTACAAGACAGCCATCAACCGGACGAACAATGATCGGTTGTCCAGTCGTATGGTTAGCTGTTTCAATATCTAGAAAAGAAAGTGATTGTCCGATGCCTGTTCCTTTCGCTTTAGCAAAGGCTTCTTTCGCAGCAAATCTCCCTGCTAAATATTCTATTTTTCTATGCCCAGTTAGAGTCTCATATTTCTTTTTTTCGCTTGTTGTTAAAATACGTTCGACAAACCGTTCTTTTCTTTTTACTAATTGTTTAATTCTCTGTATTTCAATCATATCGATACCAATACCTTTAATCATTCTAATCACCATCTTCTAAATAAAATAAATGCTGCATAAAACAAACTATAGTATATTTAATGTATGAGAACATTTTAGGAGGAGTCAATTATTGTTTATCAGGACAGAAAGCTTTAGAGAATTTATTCGCTTCTATCCCATCGTTACTTCTATTATCGCTATTAATATTGTATTATATTTACTTACTGTTTTGCCCATCCTACCAACCAATTGGTTAATGGCGCATTTTGCAGGTATTAATATTTATATTATGCAAGGGGAGTTATGGCGACTTGTTACACCTATCTTCATGCATAGCGGATTTGCTCACCTTTTATTTAATTGCTTCTCGCTTGTGTTATTTGGACCCCCACTTGAGAGAGCAATTGGCAAGGGGCGTTTCCTCCTTGTTTACTTCCTAGCTGGTATTGGCGCGAATATCGCAACACTCATCCTTGAACCGTTAACATATATTCACGTTGGCGCGAGCGGGGCGATTTATGGTATCTTCGGTTTCTTTATTGCTATTATTGTGTACCGCAGAGATTTACTTTCACAGCAAAATACACAGCTCATTCTTGCCATCACAGTTATTGGTGTAATTATGACCTTCTTGCAAGCGAATGTAAATGTGATTGCCCATCTATTTGGTCTATTAGCAGGTTTCCTCACTGGTTCAGCAATGATTAAAACGAAATTAAAAGCTGGATATGGTGCAACGAGACCAACAAACCAATGGAAATCTTCAGCTAGACGATTAAAAGGTGTCCCCCTATCAACCATTATTATCTTTGGGGGCATTATTCTTCTTGCCATTATCGGTCTATTGTCACGTTAATGAAATCGTTCAAACAAACAGCAAATCCGAACAATTTATGTTCGGATTTGCTGTTTCTCATTCTGTATTCTCAGGAGTATAAGAATACCACTTGTATATAGATAATACATCTTCTACTTCTAGGTCAACTACATCTCCTCCAGTTGCACCTGAACCAGACATAGCCTTAGCAGAAATAGTAGCTAACTGATTTTGCTTCTGAAAATACGTTTCTTTCATTGAAATTGATTGTGTTCTATTCTTCCTCAAATAAACAGTTGTTTTAGAAATAAATCGTGAACGAAGAACGAGTTGATTTCCTATAATCGTCCAACCAGCTGCTTTATAACGGTAATAAGATAAAATAAGCATCAATCCAACGAACACTAAACTAAATAAACCCCACACTGAGAAGAAATAAAGAAGGATAACTGCGACTGGAACAGAGATAAATAATCCTCTCAATATGTATCTTCGTAAAGCCCTTTTTGGTGCTGGAACAAACATATCTGTCAATTGGTAATCATTTAGTCCAGTTTCTATCTTCTCGCGAATTCGGTTTCTCTTAATGATCGGTAACAGCATCACTTTCGAGCTATCCGCATCCTTTAATGACCCACCTGCACTCTCAAGGTAAACAGATGCATAGCCAATCGCTTGTCGAACTGGATTCTCATTTATCCTTAATGCTTGAATCCGATGTAAGGGAATCGTTAGTTGCTTCTTCTCCAATAGACCGCGGGTAATAACTAATTCTTCTCCCACTTTTCTTACAGTGAAATTAGCATACTTTAACACTGATCCAATGAGAGCAATAAGCCAAGCAAGAACGAAACCAAGGAAAACCATTAAACTGATGAGCATAACACCACCTGTAATAAAGACACTCAATTCATCAAATACCTTCTCATAAGGAATGACTTCAGCAAATTGTGATAAAAAGGCAAAGACAGCTGATATCACAACACCTACTCCCCCAGAGGTCGAAGAAAGTAAAATCAACTCTCCAGGTTTAATTTGGTAAAGTATTTGTTCCTCTTTTTGTTCTGTTTCGATTTGCTCATCTAACTCTATATGTGCATTTTTAGATTGTGATAGGATATCTTGAATCTGCTGTGCCTCATTTTTAGAAATAGCAGTCAATATAGCTTCTGCCTCTAGTCCTGAACTAGCTGTTTCAATGGTCATTTTCACTAAACCAAAAGGTCTTTGTAAAATACCTTCTGATAAATCAAGACTTTGGATTCTTTCGAAAGGGATATATCTTTTTTTCCGAATAATTAACCCTGATTCAATTCGTAATTCTCCCTCTTCTATTCTGTAGGTAAAACGAAGCCAAGTAAGAATACCGGATATAAGAATAAGAGCAATAATACCTATTGTAATAAAAAGCTGAATCTTCCCTTCACTATTACCAAATACGACAATAATTAAAATGGGAATAATGGAGTCCTTTAATGTTTTCAGTACATTTGATACGGCTGCAATCGGATGAAGTCTTCTCGGCTCAGACATCATCTACAGCCACCCTTGCTAAGTTAGATATAAAAAATCGCAGTTCTTCTGCTTCTTCTAGATCTAATGCGGGTATTTCATGAACAGTTGCCGCAGTTGAAACCGTCACGGTAGCTAGTTTATATTTTCGAAGAATAGGTCCTTGGTGAGTATCTACATGCTGTACTCTAATCATTGGGACGAGTGTACGTTTAATGATAAATATTCCATGCTGTAGTTCTATTTCATTCTCTCTCACTTCATAGCGCCACCTTTTCCACCGCACAGTCGGAAAAACTTTAATCGCTAAATAGGCATAAAGAGCAAATATAATTAATGCAACACCAATTATCCACATCGGCCAATCAAAAATGAATGTTAAAACAATAGCGCCAATTGCCAATACAAATGGGATAAGGGAATGTAGTGCACCAGATATTTTCCAAACAGTCAGACCCCGTTTAGAAATACGCTTTTGCGGCTTCGATAACATATATGTAAACCCCCTAAAATTCCTTATTGAACAACTATAGTATACATGAAAGCCATACTATTTCTCAGTAAAAACTTGGATATTTTTTCATTCTTATTTATTATTTCTATACGATAATCTAAAGAAAAGGTTTCAATTAGAGTGAAGTTGATTAATCCCTTACCTATCTACTTCATTTACTTATAAAATGTCATATGATCTTTATCTTGTCGGTAGTAGGCTAATCGATCTTGTAAGTTACCCGTATGGAACTCAAATTTATGACCATCCGGGTCAGTAAAATAAATCGAGCGCTTATCTTTTTTGTCCCTTATGCGGCCTGATAAAATATTCACTTTTAAGTCTTGTAAGCGTTGATAACTACTTTCAAAATCATCTTCATCAATAGAAAACGCAATATGAGTATAAGATTGGGCAATCTCCTGACGAGGTATGTCTTTTTCTTTATTAAGGGCAATCCACATGCCTTGACAATCAAAATATGCTGTCGTTCTCCCTTTTACAAGCAACTTAGCTGCAAAAACCTTCTCATAAAAAGCAATAGAACGGTCTAAATCAGAAACAGAGAATAACATATGGTTCAAACCTTTAATCATACTGCCGTTCACCTCATCTTAAATTTATCTGGCATCCTATTAACCATTATACTGAAGCAGCAGCAAATACTATAGATAAAAACACATCTAGTTTAACGTCTATAAGTTTTATATGGACTTTTCATTTTCTTCCACCACAGACCCCTTTTGCTACATGTCTACATAACACAAAAGAACCGAGCTTCATTTCAATGCTCGGTTCTCCCAATATATTATCTATAGCTATTTGCATTTGTTTTCTTATTTCCTTGATAATTCCTTTTACCTGAAGGTTTACCATCACGGGAGCGATAGGAGTTACTTTGTCTTCCTTTCGGGCTATACCCACCTCTAGGACGGTTACTTCTATCTGTGGATCTTCTGTCTCGTTTAGCCGGTAAAGGTTTCTCTTCTGTTAGTTTTACCGGAGTCGTGTCCGGTTCTTTGATCATGAGCTTCAACAATGCTTGAACTACCGTTGTTGCGTCGTGGTGTTCAAGTAATTGTTGTGCAGATTGTTGATAATATTGAAGATGATTATCCTCAATGATTTGCTCGACTTTTTCTGCAACAGCCTTTTGTTGCCCCTCTAATGCTTGATCTAACGTCGGAGCAGCCATTCTTTCCATTTTCTTTTTCGTTGTTTTTTCAACGATACGTAAGTATGATTTCTCACGTGGGTTAATGAATGTCATGGCCATTCCTTCTTTACCAGCACGACCTGTTCGACCAATACGGTGAACATAACTTTCCGGATCTTGTGGTATATCAAAGTTATACACATGTGTAACACCAGAAATATCTAATCCACGAGCTGCTACATCTGTTGCGACAAGGACATCAATGGACCCTTCTTTAAACTTACGAAGGACAGACATACGTTTAGCCTGGCTCAAGTCACCATGTATTCCTTCTGCATTGTAACCTCTTAAACTTAAGGCTTCAGAAAGTTCATCAACCCTTCTTTTCGTACGTCCGAAAACAATCGCAAGTTCTGGTGATTGAATATCAAGCAGTCTTGTTAACACATCAAATTTATTTTTTTCTTGTACTTCAATATAATATTGCTCAATGAGTGGTACAGTCATTTCCTTCGCTTTTACTCGAACGATTTGTGGCTCTTTCATAAACCGTTCAGCAATACGTTGAATGGCTGGTGGCATCGTCGCAGAGAAGAGTAAAGTATGCTTCTCTTCTGGGACACTTGATAAGATTTTTTCAATATCATCAATAAAGCCCATATTTAACATTTCATCAGCTTCGTCTAAAATCACTTTTTTGACATGATCTAATTTTAGTGTTTTTCGATTAATATGATCAAGAATTCTTCCAGGTGTACCGACAATAATATGAGGACGATTTTTTAACGCTCGTATTTGACGGTTAATATCTTGGCCACCATAAATCGATAACACTCTCGTTCTTTTCCCAAAACCGAGTTTGTATAATTCCTCTGACACTTGAATGGCTAATTCTCTTGTCGGCGCGATGACTAAACCTTGAATAAAACTATCATTATAGTCAATATGGTCAATCATAGGAATACCAAAAGCGGCTGTTTTACCTGTACCTGTTTGTGCTTGTCCAATTAAGTCCTTATTCTGCAAGCTTAAAGGAATCGTCTCTGCTTGAATCGGAGTTGCCTCTTCAAACCCCATTCTTTTAAGAGACTTCATTGTTTCAGGGCTTATACCCAAATCTTGAAACTTAGTCAATGTATCCAATCTCCTTCTGTTCTTTGAAAAATATTTTATTTCATCAAGTAGGCAGGAAATTTCCCCAATCAAAGTTGTTATAATTACAACGATTTAAGAGAAACCCACTATAGAGAGGATGAGGGAGAATTTATTACCAATGCATGAATTGCTATGCTTATTTGTATAAAAAAATAAATGTATGATGACTTCCGCATCCTAAATCTAACGAACAATTACAAATAGAAATTTTTATTCAGACATGTAATGAAAAAAGACATTCTCCTACCAGTGGAGTATGTCCGGGTTTCAATGGAGTTCCTGTTGACACTTTGTTGTATATATTACCATCTCAACGCATGATTTGCAATGCTTTAGCAGGACATAGTATGACAGTAGTATAAAAATAAACAATTGACAAAAGAGAGTTCATTTGAAGAAAATCGCCTTAACTAAAAGGTTATGAAAGAAATTGAAGTACTTCTTTAAACAGGTGCTCACTTTCATCACAATGACAAATTAAATGTTTTGACCGTTTAATAATAATTTTGTGTTTCTGTTCTGAGGTGATGTGTTTATAAAGATAATCTGCACTGCGTACAGGAACGATGCCATCATCTTCTCCTTGAGCGATGAAAGTTGGAACCTTCACTTCTTTTAATCGTGGGCGAACCGTCGCTACTAGCTTTTGGAACTGCCTAGCTGCAGCAAACGGCGTGGAGCTGATCTTTTGTTTGTAATGTATAAATAATGGATTTTGCGTTATTCTTGTGCCTTGAAATCCTTCTCTTAATAACCCTTTAATATCAAGGAAAATTTGTCTAGGATTTAAATAGTAGGCAGCTGCACTAAGTAAAACCAGTTTCGCTACCGGGTATTTTACCGCTAATTCACTAGCAATCATGCCTCCCATGGAGAATCCAATTATATAAACAACTTCGCATTTTTCTAGTAAGTTTTTTAATTCTTCCTCTGCATGATTGATCCATTTTTGAAATACAATCCCCTTTAAGGACTGTTTTTCTCCATGGCCAGGTAATGTTGGAACCGCTATTTCCCAATCCGTATGTTCCTTTATATAATTCGCCAATGGGGCGACTTCATAAGGTGCACCTGTAAATCCATGTATGCATAAACATCCAATCATCTTTTACACCGCCAATGGTAAATTTATCAGGCTATTGAACAGCTTATCAACTTTAACATAAACATCTAGTTTATTTTTTACCCTCTATACGGAAAATTAAATCCTCACAACGCAAAAAATGTTAATTATTATAATATAATTCAAAAGATAGAAAAAACCTTATGTTCCATGTGAAACAATAAGGTTTTTTGAATTTTAGTATAGTATTATTGCAATCCCTCAACGACTTCTTCTAACTTCATTCCTCTAGAAGCCTTAACAAGTACAATTGTTTCATCATTGACATGTTTTTTTAGTTCTTCAATTAATGGCGCCTTTTCATCAAAAGCAAATACACGGTCTTCAGACAATACTTCCTTGGCTCCCTTTGCAATTAAGTGTCCTAATCGACCATAGGTAAATACGGCATCGATGTTTTCCGCACAGATGGATAACCCAATTTCTTCATGAAATCTCTCTTCATCTGCCCCTAATTCCAACATATCACCTAGAACAAGTATTTTCTTCTTATATCCTGGTAAATTCGCTAATAATTCTATCGAAGCTTGCGTTGAAGTAGGGCTTGCATTGTATGCATCGTTAATTATTTTCTCGCCATTTTGACCCTGTAGTATTTCCATCCTCATATTTGTCAGTCTCACTTTCACTAATCCTGCTTCCATTTCCGCAAATGACACATTAAAATGTTGTGCAACAATCATAGCTGATAGAGCATTTAAGACATTATGCATACCTAAAATAGGTAAAGTGAATTCTACTTCGCTCGCATTGACCTGAAACTTACTACCGTTGTCTAATTGTTGGATATTCACAGGATATAGGTCATTTTGTTCGGTTCTTCCAAAGGTTTTAACCGTAGCTTGCCCTTCATATGAATCAAAGTAATTTCTTAAAAGGGGTTCATCCCCCATGTATACCATCAATCCATCTGACTTTAAGCCATTTATAATCTCAAGCTTTGCTTCAGCAATTCCTTCTCTTGAGCCTAAATCTTGTAGATGTGATTCACCGATATTGGTAATAATCGTTGCATCAGGGCGTGCTAGCTTAGTTAGAAAGTCAATTTCACCTTTACCACTCATACCCATCTCTAATACAGCTACCTCTGTTGTTTCTTCTAGCGCTAAGATGGTAAGCGGCAGACCGATATGATTATTATAATTGCCTTCGGTTTTTTGGACTTTATATTTCAACGCTAAAAGATTCGCCATCATATCCTTTGTCGTCGTTTTACCATTGCTACCAGTAATCCCTACCACTTTTATACTTAACTGATTACGATAGGCTCTTGCCAGCTCTTGTAATGCAGTTAACGTATCTTTAACGATGATAATGGGTAAGTGAGTCGGTGGATTTGGTACATCCTCTTGCCAAAAAGCAGCCGCAGCTCCTTTTTCGATAGCATCCGACACATACTGATGCCCATCTGTTCGCTCTCCTTTAAAGGGTATAAATAGTTGTCCTGGAGTAATCTCACGAGAATTTATACTTACACCTTGAATTTCTTTTTTTCCGTATGGTGAAAGATCATTCTCTATTTGAATCATTTCTGCTATATCATTCAAGGTTCTCTTAATCAACTTTTCCTGCCTCCTTTTTGACAGGTGCACTGCGGGGTGCAAAGCCTATCTTTCTATGTAACTGTATACGTTACAGCTTAGCTGTTCCGCTTACAGTTACTTTGTATGCTTAATTTTTTGTTTTTCTTGATGTCTTTCAATTGCTAAGTTGACAAGACGTTCAATAAGGGCTGGATATTCAACACCTGAATGCTTCCAAAGTAATGGGAACATACTGTATGGTGTAAAGCCTGGCATTGTGTTCACTTCATTTATATAGACTTTTCCTTCCTTTGTTAAGAAGAAATCCGCTCTAACAAGTCCCGAACAATCTAATGCTTTAAAGGCTTTAATTGCCATCGCTTCTAATTCGCTATATTCAGCTTCAGTAACATCAGCAGGAATCATTAAAATTGTATTCCCATCTTCATATTTTGCCGTATAATCGTAGAAGTTTTTATCTTTCGGAATAATTTCACCGGCAACAGAGCACTCAGGATAATCATTTCCCACTACACCTAGTTCAATCTCTCTTGCATCTACACCTTGTTCGATAATAATTTTACGGTCGTATTTAAATGCTTCAACGAATGCCTCATGGAGCTCACTACGATTCGTACATTTGCTAATCCCTACACTTGAGCCTAAATTTGCTGGCTTAACAAAGCACGGGTATCCGATGGTATCTTCTACTTTGCGATAAGCATCCTCTTCCGCAGTTTCCCATTCCCCTCGAAGGTACCAAACATAATCAACTTGGTTTAATCCAGCTTGAGCAAAGATATTTTTCATGATCACTTTATCCATTCCTGCTGAAGAAGAAAGGACGCCATTTCCGACATATGGTAAATTCAAAAGCTCAAGCATTCCTTGAACCGTTCCATCTTCCCCATTTGGACCATGCAATAAAGGAAAAATCACATCAAAAGGTCGACTTTCTTGTGACTCGAAAAGGGTTGGTGCTAACGCTAAAGGTGATAGCTGTTGGCCTTCTGAAAAAGATAATTCTTTCACTGTCTCCACGGGCCCAGTAAGTTGTTGCCCCTTGATCCATTGACCTTCTTCAGAAATATAAATAGGATAAATATCAAATTTATTTGTGTTTAATGCTTTAATCACGGCAAGCGCTGTCTGCATAGAAACATGATGTTCAGCAGATTTCCCACCGTACAAAAGTCCGATCTTAATTGTCATCAATAAAACCTCCAATTTTAACAAGTAACTTATATTTATTTTACCACTTTATAAAATAAGAGAGTAAATGTTTCAACAAGATAAATGCCTATAAAAGTATATGTATGTATAACCATGGGAAAAGGAGCTTACTTCAATTAAAAAATAGCCATTTCTCTCTTAAAAAAAGTGATATCGTCATTGGAGATTGTCCTCATATCGACTATTAATGGCAATGAGATGAACTCTGTCAGGATATAAAGACCTAATTCCCATTATCCTGAAATATTTAATAATATATCCTTCATTCCTGCTACAACCTATAGATAGCATCAATATAGATGCTAAGTTCTTTGAAGTTGTTCTACCTACTGATATACCACTATTATACTTTTTTTCACTTACTTCTCTGTTAACATTATGTTACAAAAGCTCTAGTTTTCTATTACAAAAAGATTAATATCTGTAATCGTTATCTATATATAATAAAAAATTTCCTTTTTTAACGAACTGACATTAGGTATCATTCACTAAATAGGACAAATGATTGCCAGCCCATTTTACCTCATTTATATATTTTATACTAGCTAAAATAAATGGCAAGATTAATCATCGCATCGTTTCGATTACAATCGTACGATTTGCCATTAGGCGAATAAAATCAATCAAAAGACCTACCACCTTTATGTATATTCACTTTCTAACCAGGCCACATTGACTGCTGTCAAAGTAAAAAGAAGCATCCGCACGCCAGTTATTGGCAATGTGCCGTACATGCTTCTTTCACAATTTGAAAACGCTGTGATTCATAGGTAAGGATTGTTAAACTTGTTCCCTCAATATCTGGCGCGCCGTTCCAAAATTGATGAACTGGCAGCATGCGACAAATAGAGTAAATAGCTCTCAATGCGACACCATGAGTGACCACTAACACATTCCCACTTGTTAAAGTTAATTCTGCTAGAAAGGCACGCAAGCGATCAATCACATTTTGAAAGCTTTCACCGTATGGGTTGTCATATTCATTAGGGTGTTGCCAATATTGCGCAAATAATAAAGGATCATTCTCCCAAATTTCCTCTTCAGTTTTCCCTTGCCACTCCCCAAGCATAATCTCCATCAATCGCTCATCTTTAACAATCGCTTCCCCATTTGTAATGATTTGTGCTGTTTCTAATGCTCGACCACTTGGAGAAGAGAAAACCTTTGTAAATTTTGTTTGCGCTAATCTCTGGCCAAGTTTTAAAGCATCTTGCTTACCTTTGTCAGTTAAAGGAGAGTTTAATCGACCTTGCATTCTCTTCTCTATATTCCATTCCGTTTGCCCGTGCCTTGTTATAAAAACAGTTAAACTCATTCCTTCACCTTTACAGGATAAAAATAACCAGTAGCCATTTCTTTTATTTTCTGTTCATTCGCAAGTGTGTAACTAATAATGAAACAGGTTGCAGGACCTGAAGAAGCGAGTAAGTCTAATTCGCAAGTGATATCAGTTAGGGCAAAGACACGATCCTCAAATAATTGATTTAACTCAGCTAATATCCCTTTAGAGCCAACAGGCATGACTGTCACTTTTTCCATATTGGCGAGTTTTGAACATAGCGCTAGCGGAGCTATATGTAGAGCATCATGAATGACGGCTTCTCCTACTAACGGTCTACCGATAACTGCTATCTGATTTTCTTCTGTAAACTCTATCGTATGAATATCTTTACTCGCATGTATTTTTCCCATAACAGATACAGCTGTTGCAGATTGCTTCAACTCAAAGTTACTTTCTGTACTTCCTGTTATAGATAAATCGGTTAGGCCTAGTTCCAGCAAGCCCTTTTCAATTCCTGTTACTAATGATTGCCACACTTGATCTCCAGAAAAATTCTGTAAAATTATCGCTAAGGGCGTTGCACCTATAGCTATACATTCCATCATCGATACCCTTAAAGCATAATAAGCGACATCCTCATAAGAAACTTTAATTAAATCCTCATGCTTTAATCCAATACCACCGCTATTATCACTTGCTATGACAAGTGATTCTTCCTTGTTATATGGAATCACTAGCACATCTCTCATTTGGTATTTTCCATGGATGTTTTTACAGGTTGTATGATTCTTGCCAATCTTGGAATGAGGATAAGCGCTATAGCTACGTTAAAAATAGAACCAACTAAAAGCGAAGGTACGAGTGCCAAATAAAACGCTTCCCCCATAATAAAAAGAAATGGAAGTGGGGCAGCAAACGAGTTTCCAAGTACAAAGAGAATAGAAGCAATCCATCTATGTCCATTGCGGTAAAATAATGCAAATATATAACTTAGAATGGCCATTTCAATCGCTACTACCAAATGAAATGGCCCCATTGGCAACCCACCTAATAGTGCTGACAATAAATGACCCGTCCCTCCAACGATTGCACCAGCCGGACCTCCTAATAAGGCACTAGCAAGTAGCGCAGGAAATGAATCTAGTGCCACACTAGTGACAATCCCAGCTGGAATCTTAATTGCTGCACCAATCACCGATAGGGCAACAAAAACACTTAGCCATGTTATTTTAATTCCTTTCAAAAGACCCATCACTTATTCCCCTTTTCTTTTACCCCCACGGAACACTTTCGCACTACGTACATATTCTACATCCGGATTCCCTAAGCGAAAGTTGATGACGCGGGCTAATGCAAAAAAGTAATCAGATAAGCGATTTAAAAACATAACAGCTACATCTGGAACAGTATCATCTGTTTTCTTAAGTGATACGACTAATCTTTCTGCTCTTCTTGTGACGGTTCTTGCTATGTGGATAGAAGCAGATGCCTTGGCACCTCCTGGTAAGATGAAACGTTCTAATTCCGGTGCTTCTGCAATAAACACATCAATTCTCTCTTCTAAATAATCAATGGACTCTTGTTTTAGCTTCAGTTCACGTGTCTTTGTTACGTTTGCTAAGTCTCCACCACAGTCAAAAAGTTCATGTTGTATCTTCTCTAAATCATCCAAGACGTCTACGAATTTTGCTTGATCCAACTCAGTTACAGCCTGACCGACAAAACAATTGACTTCATCAACTGTACCATAGGCTTCAACACGTATATCGTCCTTTTCTACTCTGCCGCCAATAATGCTCGTTTTTCCTTTATCTCCTGTTCTCGTATAAATTCTCATCTAATCGCCCACTCCCTTATTTAATTTTCTGTGCTATGCCATACCAAATAATATCCATTTGCGTTGCCTGTTTTGCCATTTTTTGATACACTCGTCCGCAAACATCGCGTAAAAGTCGATCTTTTTCTTCTACTGGTACAATGCCCTTTGTTATATCCGTACCAATTAAGATGACCTTGCGTCTACGTCTGCTGTTTTCCCATGCTGCAAAATCAACGAGGAGTTGCTGTACTCTTTGTTGTATCTCCTCTTCACCACTGTAAGTTAATACATCCTTTACCCAATATTCTATTCCTTCCCATACAATTACACCATCAATATCTGTAATTTTTTCTGCTTCAGGTGGTGATGAACTACGGTAGGCGGAATACCAGAAATGGCTTGCTCGGTGAATACCATATTGTTTTTCTACCCATTCTCCCTTTCCGTTATAGGCTCCTCCTGTAACAAAGTGCATATAATCTCTCCCCCTTTCAATTTAACATCGATTTGATAGCCTCCACTATAAGGAATCTTCCAGTCCCAAAAAGCTTTTTTATTTTTCACTTTCGTATGTAATATATGGCGGATCACTCCACCGTGCGTGACAATCGCCATTGTTGAAATTGCTTTCCTCATCGCTTCTGCTACTAACGAGTCCCACGCGTGATCAAGTCGTTGACTAAATTCACTATAACTTTCACCATTAGGGGGTGATAATGTTTGCCAATGATTTAACCACTTTCGATATGGTTGATGATTCTTTAATTGCTCATACGTACAGCCTTCCCATTCACCGAAGTTAAGTTCTCTCAAATCACTCATCAAGACAAGTGGTTCATCAGGAAATAATTGCTTACTCGTTTCAATACATCTACCTAAATCACTTGTTACAATGATATCGCAAGGTGGGACGATTGGGACGATAGCTTTCGCCGAAACAAGCGGAGAATCACTCCAACCTAGATAGGCTTTCCTCCTATTGGCCTCTGTCATCCCATGACGAAATAATGTGATAACCAAAGAACCATCCATAAACTCCATTCCACTCCTTCCACACATGCACCAATGACATCACCTGTTGTGCCCCCAAACCAACCTACGCTTTTTTGTTTCATGATCATAAATAAGCATAATGAAATGATTAACATGCAAGTAAATCCGAATAAAAGGGTAGGAAAAAAGAAGAACAGCCCTATAGCAACTAATAAAATATATACACCATATATCACAACACTTCTCGAAGTAGCTGCATCCTGAAACATTTTACCTAACCCACTATTTTTTGCTGTCTTCACCTTCACTAGCATCATGCCCATGACCATACGACTAAAAAAAGGAATACAAGCAATAAAAAAGAAAACAGATGTGCTTTCTAACTTAATAGCAATTTCATAAATAAAAAATAGTTTTGTACCTAATAAGAGAATGACCGATAGCACACCAAAAGCACCCACTCTTGGATCCTTCATCACTTCTAATCGCTTTTGTCGATCACCATAGGAAAAGTATGCATCACTTGCATCCATCCAACCGTCTAAATGAATCCCTCCTGTGACAACGATTAATGTCACCCAAAGAAAAATGGCAGATGCTAATGGCGAAAAAGGAGAAATCATTAATAACAAATAAAATATAAGCGCATAGATGACACCTTGTATGATACCTAACAATGGAAACGTTTTAATCGCGCCATTTAAATGCTTATTATCCATCGGTAATTGGAGAGGAATCGGAATAGCAGTGAAAAATTGTAAATTAATTAATAATCCTTTTAGCCATAATTTCATAAGGTGTGATCCTCTATACCGATGATTTCTTTAAGAAGATTAAAGTCAACATTTGATTTAAAGTGTGCTGCTAGTTCTGCATACTTTTTGTCCTTCTTGGTACTGATATAAACCGGGTCTTTTAAAGGCAAACCTTTATCTACGCGAATCTGATTTAACCAATGTGCACGCCATTCATCGTGATGAAAAACATGATGCATATATGTACCAATAACCTTGCCACCTTTACTTGTATATCCATCATAATGGCCATCAGCTTTTTTCAGAAAATAATGCCTATCATGATTCTCTACTACTGTTTCGCCTAAATGGATTTCATATCCTTTTAATGATTGTACAAATGAGCCTTTTAACTTGGGGTGAAGCGTTCCTTCCACTTGAATGGTTGTTTTTTCAGTGATAAAAGTGGTGTCAGCTGGAATTACCCCGAGACCATTTATCTCCTTCCCTTTAATTCCCGTATCCGCACCATAAGGGTCGGCTAATCGCCTACCTAACATTTGAAAACCACCGCAAATTCCGATGACTCTGCCGCCATTTTCTATATAATGCTTTAACCATTTATCGAGCTTTCTATCACAGAAATATTGCCAATCATGGATCGTGCTTTTCGTTCCTGGTAAAATGACAGCATCAGGCATGCCCATTTCATCACTATGATTAACCCAGCGGAAAGATACATCATCTTCATATAAAAACGGATCCATATCGGTAAAATTGGAAAGATACGGTGGTTTAAATATAGCAATATCTATTGGGTTATCCTTTTTAGAAACTTGTATAGATAAGGAATCCTCTGCATCGATCATATGATGATGTAAATATGGCATCACACCGATAACTGGGATACCACAGTGATCTTCTATCCACTTCTTACCGTCCGCAAATAGAGACAGATCTCCTCTAAATTTATTAATAATAATGGCTTTCACTCGACTTCTTTCGCTTTCTTCTAGTAATGATAACGTCCCAACGATACTTGCAAACACGCCTCCTCGATCGATATCAGCTAC
The DNA here is from genome assembly GCF_038007265.1 of Cytobacillus sp. FSL R5-0569. NCBI lineage: Bacteria > Bacillati > Bacillota > Bacilli > Caryophanales > Bacillaceae > Cytobacillus > Cytobacillus sp. FSL R5-0569. The sequence continues at coordinate 431,543 of NZ_JBBOWW010000001.1, read as the reverse complement.
TAACAACACAGGCACATCTGCCATTTCAGCCACTTTCATATTGACTAGCTCACGATCTTTTAAATTAATTTCTACAGGAGACCCAGCACCTTCCATCACGATCGCATCATAAGTGTTTTCTAGTTTATTAAGTGCTATCTTAATCGCCTCTAGTCCCTTTTCATAGAAAGAGGCTCTATAGTCACGACCAGACTGAATCGTCTCAGCTTTCCCAAACAAAACGACTTCAGAAGTCGAGTCTGATGTTGGTTTTAAGAGAATTGGATTCATATAGACGGTTGCCTCTATTTTCGCAGCTTCTGCCTGTACACCTTGTGCCCGTCCAATTTCTTTGCCATCTTTCGTTACATAAGAATTATTAGACATATTTTGTGATTTAAACGGAGCAACACGCACACCCTCTTCTACTAAGGCTCGGCATATAGCTGTGGCAATCATACTTTTCCCCACATCAGAGGCGGTTCCAACGACCATTAAGCCTTTCATATTCTTCTCCTCCTTTCATCTGAATGAGACAGCCAGCATCTACTAGATAAGCTTCATCTGCAAGTTTCACTATTTTTTGATGGAGTCGTCCTAACATCTTTCCATACACCAGTACAAGTGGTTCATCACTTATCACATCATGGAATATTTCGTTACTTACGAGAATTAACGTATCGACTTTACTCGAAAGCTCTTTTATTCCTTGGACAAGATTTGCATAAATTTGTTGTTGAAATTCGTAATCAGACCAGCGATTCTCATAAAAAAACTCATTATTAAGCAGAGTTGTTAGGCAATCTAGAAGAATAATATCGTTTGAAGAGAAGTGAGTAGCTAGTTGGTGAACCTTTCTTGGTTGTTCCCATGTCATCCACTTCTTACCACTCTCTTGCCTCTGCTTTTGATGATGCTGAATGCGCAACATCATTTCCTTATCACTTGGTTGAGCTGTCGCGATGTAATGTAATTGCTTCCCATGGTAGTAAGCCATATCAATGGCCAATTTCTCAGCAAGCCGACTCTTACCACTTCTCACTCCACCGCTTATAAAGATGATTCGCGCCATCGCTTTAATGCCTCCATCAATCGACTGTTTTCATCCGGTGATTTCATTGCTAGTCTAAGCCAATTTCCTTCCAATCCGGGGAAGTTGTATGTATGCCTTGGAATCAGTCCCTTTTCTAATAAAAAAAGAAAAAGTCTCTCGCTTTCTTTGGAAAATGGATCTTTTAATAAGTAAAAATTGGTAGATGAATCTGAATGTAGGTAATCATTATGTGTTAAAAAAGAAAAGATTCTCTTCCGTTCTACCTTCATCAACTCACGTGTTTCCTTCTGAAAGTTATTATCCTCTATACACAGTAACCCTATTTCCTGCGCTACACTATTGACACTCCAATGCGGTTGTATTGCCCTTAAGTCAGTTATAAATTGTTCATTCGCGAGCACATATCCTAAGCGAATCCCAGGAATGGCAAACATTTTAGTCATAGAGCGAATAATAACTAACTGATCGTACTGCAGTAATAACGGAGAGATCGGTTCATATTCATCCACAAAATCATAAAAAGCTTCATCGACAATGAGGTAAACACCTAGACATTCTGCAGCTTCAATCAAACGTTTGATTGAAGCTTTCGAGAAGTATTTACCCGTCGGATTATTCGGGTTCGTCAAAAAAACTACATCATTCTCCTTAAAAGTAGCTATCAAACCTTCAATATCTAAATGCCAGTTCTTATTTAAGAAGAAATAGTCAATTTCACACGCATTCGCTCGGCAAGCTGTCTCATATTCGGAAAAAGCAGGTTGGACAATCATTACACGCTTTCTTGCAAATAACTGTCCAATCATTGAGATGATTTCGGCTCCACCGTTGGCAATGAGAACATTTTCTTTTGGAAGTAATGTGGTTTTACTGATACGCTCTGTTAATCTTGTGGCAAACGGATCGGGGTATTCGTATAATGATGAAAGTAAGCTTGACCATTGCCTTTTTACAGCTTGTGGAGGCCCTAATGGGTTAATATTCGCGCTAAAGTCAATTGTCTTTGCGGGCATATCTAACTTTAATACTTCGTATAAATATTGTGGATTCGCACCATGCTTAGGCCATTGCAATCAAAACACCCCCTAGCCATAAGATAAAGAGATACAGTGGAATGGTCTTAGTAATAATAGTATTCGCCTCTACAATATGATTCCTTGATAATGGCATATTAGCTTCCCCCATCGTGGCACGATAAGAAACATGCCCTTCATATGTATTTTTACCACCTAATTGAACTCCTAATAAATAAGCCACAGCTGCTTCTCCCCAGCCACTATTGGGGCTTGGATGTTTTTTCGCATCGCTCATCACTAATCGGAAGCTCTCTTTCTTTCGAATAAATCTCGGCTTATTCACGAGAAGCATACAAAATGCTGTCAGTCTACTCGGTACCCAGTTCACCACATCATCAAGCTTTGCAGACGCCCAGCCAAAATCAATGTATTTCTCATTTTGATAACCGACCATTGAGTCACAAGTGTTAATAGCGCGATAAACTAATGCAAATGGTGCACCACCAATTAATGCAAAGAACAACGGGGCAGTAATCCCATCACTTGTATTTTCTGCTACTGTTTCAACTGTTCCCCTAACAATCCCCGCTTCATCTAGCTCTTCTGTATCCCTACCAACAATATATGAAAGCTTTTGCCTTGCTTCACTTATTTGTTCCTTCTTTAAAGGCTCGTACACTTCTATTGCCGCTTCCTTTAAACTCTTTTGGGCGATGGTAGTTGCGATTAACACCGCCTCAAATAATATTCCAACGATAGGGTGGACAGCATAAGCAATCACCACAATACTTATCGATATAACTAATACAATCAATAAGACTGTTGTTATCATAGCTACACCTTTCCATTTTCTATGCGCCCCTATATTCCATTTATTCCTTAAAAATCCTATTAAAGAACCCATCCACTTTACAGGATGCGGCCATTGCGGTGGGTCACCTATGAATCGGTCAATGACCACTGCTATTGTTAATGCGATTAAATGTTCAATCATCATCTGTTTCCTTTTTTCTTTTACGACTCTTGTGAATCGCTTTTTGTGTACATTCGTAAATACCTTTTCCAATTATTTTTCCTAGGGGTGTAACTGTTCCAGCGAAATCTATTTTCTCTCCACTTTGTGTTGCAGCAACTAATATACTATCCGTAGATGTGCCCGTGGCAACTGTCCCCGTTTCTTTGTCTCTTACTTCTAAATCCATTAATACTTTTGCTTTCGCTTCAGTTGCCGTCATCATTGCTTGAATAAATGCCTCTTCAGAAAGATGACCATTGACAAATATCCAACTATTTATAGTGCCTGGGGTTACTACCTCTTTATGTTTGCTCGCCATCGAAGCATCGACAGCGTTTCCTACACCTGCTGTGACCACGATCAACACAGAGAACAGATCCATTTCGTAAAATTCGTAGATCACATCATCCGTATATACCGCTGTCATCATACCAACCGTTTCCGAAGGCTCAAACCCTTTTTCTATAAGAAAATCTACCATCTCCTCATAAAAATCATCACAGTTATAACTTTTATCAACATGGCGATTAACAAATGTTTGATACCAGCCAATACCAGAACCAACAACACCTGATGACATTACCCTTAGAGGTTGGGCAGACTGAAGTGTAATATATTCTGCATTCACCATTAATATAGCAGGTGTAATAATCTCTTCATTATGCCATTTCTCCTCAGGTATTAGGACTACTTGAGGTGCTGGTACTTTCGGGTGGCCGTGCTTCTTCACTTCAGTCTCATAAACTTCTATAATACGTGCTTCTTGCAATACTTCATTAGGTTTATCATTGCAGACTATTTTTCCATCATTTAATAAAACGATTTGATCACAATATAAACCGGCTAAATTTAAATCATGAAAAATGGATATGACCGTTAAACCCTTTTTCTCAGTCCATTCTTTTAACATATCTAGCAATTCTTTTTGATAGGATAAGTCTAAATGATTGGTTGGCTCATCAAGTAATAATATTTCTGGTTCTTGTGCGAGACTTTGTGCCAAAAACACACGTTGTCTCTCTCCACCTGATAGCTCAGTAATATTTTTATGTGCAAAATGCTGTACGCCTGTTTGTTTCATCGATCGTTGAACCACTTCTTCATCATCTTCAGACCATGTTTGGAACCAGCCACTTTGATGAGCATAGCGACCAAGTGATACAAATTCCTTTACTGTATAAGAAAAACTATGTTCGGCATGTTGAGGTAGGACAGCAACGATTTTCGCTATTTCCTTCGTGTTATAATTTTGTACTGGTTGATCTTTTAAATAAACTTCACCAGATGTGACCGGTATAAGACCACTTAGCATCTTTAAAACTGTCGACTTGCCGCTCCCATTCGGTCCAAGTATGCCGAATAACTGTCCTTTCTCTACTTCAAAGGAAACATCATGAATGACCTGCTTGCCTCCATAACCACCGTTAATTTTTCGTAAGCTATACATCATCACATTATCCTCTGCCTTCCGCTCTTCTTTTAATTAGAATGATAGCAAAAACTGGTGCACCAATTAACGCAGTAATGACACCAATAGGTAACTCAGTAGGTGAAATGACTGTTCTTGCAAATAAATCAGCAAGTATTAAAAACCCCGCACCTGTCATCATCGATAAAGGAAGCAAGTGTCTATGGTCTGGTCCCCATAGCAATCTGGTCAGATGCGGAATGACTAAGCCGACAAATCCGATTGTACCTGACACTGCTACAGCGGCACCAGTTAAAATCGATCCGGCAATTAAGACCATCATCTTACGTTTCTGTACATTCACCCCGATATGACGAGCTCTTTCTTCGCCGAATGACATCGCATTTAATTCCTTGCTATTGGCAATAAGCATCGCAGAACCAATGATAAAGAAAGGAAGGATGATTTGAACATAGTCCCAACCTCTCATCGATACGCTTCCTAACAACCACCCAATAATCTGTCTCAGTTCATCCCCGGTTAAAGCAATCATTAAGGAAATAAATGCACCTAGAAAAGAACTGAAGATAATACCGGTTAAAATGATTGTCTCTACTCTCATGCCACGATCAATTTGTCGCGCAAAGAAAAGGACAACAATTATCGTTAGAAAAGCTGTTGTAATACTAAATAACGGTAAAGTAAAGGTGCCAACAAACGGAATGGATAAACCGAGAAAGATCGTTAATACAGCACCAACAGAAGCTCCTGAAGACACCCCCAATGTATAAGGGTCTGCTAAAGGGTTCCTTAATAAACCTTGAAAGGCAGCACCTGCTATTGCAAGTGATGCCCCGACGAAGCCCGCCAATACGACTCTAGGCAAGCGAATATTCATAACAATATTACTATGCATTGGATTAACATCATTACTTATCGGTAAACGTAAGATTTCCGCTCCAATGATATTGAATATATCTAACGGTAGCACTGAAACAGTCCCTATAGAAATCCCCATCATCATTGCTACACATAAGAAAACGAACGCACAGAGATTAGCAACACCTCTATTATTTAAATACTTCTGGGTAAATCGCTTTTGCAAGCTCCTCTACTCCTTCTACAAGTCTAGGACCTGTACGAGTTACCTTATCAGAGTGCACATCATAGACTTGCTTCTCTTTAACGGCTGTTACATCTTGCCAACCTTCTCGACTTAAAAGGGTTTCTACCGCATTTTCCGTATAATACCCGTATGTAGTGATAATCACATCAGGATTTTTTTCGATGACAGCTTCCTCGTCAATTTGTGGCCAACCTTCTTCTTCAATTACATTTTCCGCTTGGATCAAATTGAGCATATCATCAATAAATGTTTTTTGACCGGCAGTATATAAAGAAGGAGCTGCAGAGATTTCTACAAAGACAGATTTTTTCTCTTCAACAGACTTTGCTTTTTCTTCAATTTCTGCCAAACGGGTTTTCATTTCCTCAACTGTTTGATTTGCTTCTTCTGTTGCTCCTGTTGCTTTACCAATCATTTCTATGGAATCATATACTTCTTCAAAATTCTGTGCATCATTGACAATAAGAACAGTAATACCAGCATCTCTTAATTGATCTAAGCCTTCAGTACTATTATGCGCTCCTGAATTATGTGCTAATACAACATCTGGATTTAAAGCAATAATTGCTTCTACATTAAATTCTTGTCCACCGATTTTTTCAATATCAGCTACTTCTTCTGGATAATTATCAAAATCAGATACACCGACTACCTTCTCACCTAACCCTAATTCGAAAGCGATTTCAGTATTACTCGGGATTAATGAAACAATCGCTTCTGGTTCCTCTTCAATCACCACTTCTTGATCCGCAGCATCCGTTAATGTTACAGGAAAAGCGCTAGTTTCAGTACTCTCTTCAACCTTCTCTTCTCCATCTTTTTTCGGTTCAGCTGTGTCATTCCCACATCCAGCAAGAATACCTGCTGATAGTAGAATCGAGACTAAAAATAAATACCATTTCTTCATGATTGACCCTCCTTAAAATATAAAACATCCCCATTAGTAGGAGATGTTTGGAAGGAATAATCACGACAAAGAAGCCTTACCAAACACCCCCTATCCTCGTAGGTTACAGTGTTTATGGAAGATAGGCAGGTTTCCTGGCTTATGGTTTATAATCAAAGGCTCCTCCTATACAACATATATAGCAGTTTTCTTTGTTTATTAACCAGTTACAGTGGCGGGACCGCATTGGTTTTACACCAATTTCCCCTATTAAGTCAAAAATTGACACCTATTTCCTTAAATCTACAATTTTCTGTCGATTTTATTATACCTTATCATATTTTGTGGTGCATTATTATTTTTATGAATCAGTTACTTGCCATTCTTTCAGTTTTTTATCAAAAACCAATCTCGCGTCTGGAGTGGCTTCCTTCCTCATTGCTTCGAACTCATCATACATATCATCCATATTAGTGAAATCTCCAACTGTCCAGAGCGGTATATTAATTTTTGTACGTGTCTGCTCACTCTGTTCAAAAGAAATTACCAGGCCTTCCTTCATTAAATTTCTTAATGCCCTTAACGCGCCTTCTGGAACTTGCGGATATGTTTTTTTCTTTTTTAGGCCTAATAAAGATTTTTCTACTTTTAAATGCTCCATCTTCATAGCAGCAACGTCGCCAAGCATTTTGTAAAAGTCCTGCCAGTCTCGGTAATAGACCTTATTTAACCAACCGTCATCATGCGCTAAATAACAATAACGATTGCTTAAATGGTTATAGAAAGGTTTCTTTAAATGCTCCTTTACATGACTAAGATATAGGAGCTCAGCAATTGCTTGAGCAGGCAATTCATTTAACGATTCTTCCTCCTCGAAATCTATCCAGCAAAAATCACCATAACTATAAACATCTTCATTTATTAGTGCTGGCAGGTCTTCATGAGCCACCCAATCAAACATGGTATGTACATTCAGTTCCCCATTATCATACTGATGCTTCACTAATAGAAGATGCCCTGTCCTGTTCTGTAATGATTGCATAAACTCAGAAAATTCAATTCCATAAGAAATAACGGACTGGTCCTTTTCGTTTAATAAGATATAGATGAGATCTCGAACACTATGATTTTTCTTTCGCAATTTAGAAACCTCCGAACTGAAAATAGAAAGACGAAGAGCAAATTAAATTGTACCACCTTTGTTATTACCCTCATACCACACAACTATTTCGTTTTACTGCAATAATTTATACTAACTACATGTAAATCACAAACACACGATACAATGCGTCATTTCATCCATTTCATTTTAGCAAAGATAAGGAAATACGATTATTAAAAAAACATTACAAAATAACTATTTCAATTCCTGAGTTTTGTTCATACCCTAAAAAACCTTTTTATATCAAACCAATGATAACAATCCACTTCTAACACATACTATGAAAATAACTAATGGATTAGCATACAATCTTAACTTTTAAATCATACATTACTTTAAGAAATCATGATTTTCCCAGTAAAAGAATGGTAAGATAAGCATATAATCTCCGTTTACAATTTAAGGTATATCCTCGGTTGAAAGGACTTGAGCTTTATGATTCAGACGATGACAGAAAACCAAATCGCTTTATTGATCATCAAAGCATTAAAAGATAATAAACAAAAAGAATTTAACAGGATTTTAGATGAACTGCAACCGTATGATATTGCTCAAGCTTATGATCATCTGCCTGAAAAGCATAAGAAGCGCTTCTTATTATTTATGACTGCTGACCGCCTTGCCCAGTTGCTAGAGGAATTGAATAAAGACATGCAGCTTGAGGTTTTAAATAAATTAGAAAATGAGAAAACAGGAAAAGTCTTGGATCTAATGGACAATGACGACCTCGCCCTTTTACTTCATGATATGTCAGCTGAGAAAATAGAAGGTCTCCTTGCCGGTATGAAACAAAGTGAATCTCGCATCATTCAGAATATGATGACCTATCCACCAGAAACTGCCGGGCGCTTAATGACTAACCGTTTTGTATGGATTCGTGATTATTACACAGTCCGAGAAGCAGTAGAGAAGTTAAAATCCTTTGCAGAATATGCTGAAACGATTAATTATTTATACGTGATAGATCAAGACAGAAAATTAGTTGGGGTTGTCTCTCACCGTGACTTACTAATCGCAGAGCCCCTCGAGGTTATCCAAGACATTATGTATGAACGGGTCATCTCAGCTGCAGTGACGACAGACCAAGAAGAAGTTGCAAACATGGTCTTAAAATATGATTTTCTTGCTATTCCAATTGTGAATGAAGAAAATGTGCTAATGGGTATTGCCACTGTTGATGACTTGATGGATGTTGTTGTCCAAGAAGCGAATGAAGATATTGAAAAACTATCCGCTTCCGGTAAGGCAATTGACTTTGATACGAAAGCTTTCGTCGCCGCTTATCGAAGGTTACCGTGGCTCATCCTTTTATTATTCATCGGCATTATTTCAGGCAGTATCATAAGCGGGTATGAGGCTACTTTATCGCAAGTCGTAGCCCTCGCCTTTTTCATGCCCATGATTTCTGGTATGACAGGTAACACAGGTACGCAATCATTAGCTGTAGTTGTCCGAGGGCTTGTATCCAATGATTTAAATAAAAAAGTGGTTACGAAACTGATTCTTAGGGAATTAGGGGTAGGCGTGATTATTGGTGTCACTTGTGGTATTTTAATCGCACTGATTGCATTTTTTTGGCAAGGAAATATTTATTTAGGCTTAGTTGTCGGAGTTTCCCTACTTCTTACTTTAATTATCGGGACACTTTCGGGAGCAACTATTCCTTTACTATTATACAAATTCGGGATAGACCCAGCCATAGCTTCCGGGCCTCTTATTACAACATTAAATGACATTTTCTCACTTGTTACGTATTTTGGTATTGCCACAATGTTTATTTCCTACTTAACTTAACATTACTTTTTTATTTTATATTGTAAATAAGGAAACTCTTTCTCAATTCGGTACGTCTATATATACGTTTAAACATATTCCTTTGCAGAAGATCCCTAATGGTTTTTTTCTGTTCGTAGCATTACCTGAATGTATAAAATAAAGATAGGTGTTTATATATGGATCGTATACAAAAAAAGAATGATCGCTTTGATTGGACATTAGCCCTGATATTATTTTTGTTCTGCATCATTAGTTGCACTGCTATTTATAGCGGGCAAACAACAGCACAGTATCCAGATAACTTCGTGCTACAACAAATAATCTTTTATAGTGTAGGTATGATTGTTATCGCCACCATTATGTACTTTGATTCTGATCAGATAAAGCGAATGACCTGGATCTTATTCGGTATCGGCACAATACTTCAAGCAGGACTTTTTATCGCACCAGAGTCCCTTGCATATGAAGTAAAAGGAGCTAAGCTCTGGTACAACGGTCTACCAGGACCTTCTTTGCAGCCATCCGAGTTCTTTAAAATATTTCTTATCCTCGCACTAAGTAAAGTAATTGTAGATCATTATGCAAAATACACCATGAAAACGGTAAAAAATGACCTTATACTGTTTATTAAGCTTGGGCTCGTTACTTGTGTTCCGCTAGGACTAATCATTTTAGAAGATTTGGGTACGGCGCTCGTTATTATCGCTATTTTCACGGGGATTCTACTTGTGTCTGGTATTACTTGGAAAATTATCCTCCCTGTTTACGGAACAGTTGCTGCTGTAGGTGGAACCATCATCTATTACATTATTTGGGCTCCTGAAACATTATTAAAGTATCTATCAGTGGATAACTACCAATTGATGCGAATTTATGCTTGGTTAGATCCGTATACACATAAACAAGGAGCTGGCTTACAACTGTACAATTCTCTTCATGCTATCGGCTCGGGAGAATTGGGTGGTAAAGGTTTTTATGAGAGACAAGTTTATATCCCCGATGTTCACACAGACTTTATTTTCAGTGTCATTGGCGAAGAATACGGCTTTATTGGTGCAAGTGTCGTGATATGCTTATATTTTATACTTATTTTCCACTTAACGAAAATTGCCTTATCAGTCAATGACCCATTTAATACTTATGTCTGCGTTGGCGTTATTAGTTATATAACGTTCCATGTATTTCAAAATATCGGGATGACCATTCAAGTATTACCGATTACAGGTATTCCTCTTCCTTTCATTAGTTATGGGGGTAGCTCCTTAATCGGAAATATGATGGCTATGGGGCTTATTTTTAGCATTAGATTTCACCAGAAGAGTTATATGTTCCAAGACAGCTCTAAATATTATCGTGCATCTTAAGGTTGCTTTTTTAACAATCTAGCGTATAATAATGGAAAATCAAACGGAAATTCAGTGACGAAGAGAGTAGATGTAGGTGAATTCTAAAGCGAAGCAGGGATGGTGAGAGCCTGCAAGAAAAGCCACATTGAAGCGCACTTCGATAGAAGCATGGCAGAATCCAAGTAGGTCATGTCGGTTGTTCGCCCCGTTACAGGCAAGTAGTAAAGGGGTTCGTCACGAACAATTAGAGTGGTACCGCGGGTTTAAGGCTCGTCTCTCAAATTATGAGAGACGGGCTTTTTTATGTTTTCCTATATTTTTGGAGGTGAAAAAGGTGATAGATATGAAAAAGACAATCAGTTCATGTATTCAAGTTGCAATAGATAACGCCTTAAGTGAAGGTGAGATTCGTCGCTTGTTAGAAACGCCTAAAACATCCGAACATGGCGATCTCTCTTTCCCATGTTTTGCACTAGCAAAGATTTATAAAGAAAACCCAAATCTATTAGCAAAAGACTTAACAGGAAAGCTAACTCATGAATGGATAGATCATGTTGAAGCAGTTGGGCCATATGTAAATATATTTTTTAATAAAAAAGCAATCAGTCAACTCATTATTCAAGCCGTACTACATCAAGGAGAGAATTACGGACAATCAGGAAGCGGTAAAGGTAAGACAATCGTATTAGACTACTCTAGCCCAAATATCGCCAAACCATTCTCAATGGGGCATCTACGTTCGACAGTCATTGGTCATTCCCTTGCACTTATAGCAGAAAAGCATGGATATGATACAGTTAAGATTAATCATTTAGGCGACTGGGGCACACAATTTGGCAAACTCATTACCGCCTATAAGCATTGGGGAAGTGAAGCTTTAATTAAAAAGGAGCCAATTAAGGAATTACTCCAATTATACGTAAAATTTCACCAGAAAGCTGAGGAACATCCCCACTTGCATGAAGAAGCAAGAGCTTGGTTCAGAAAACTTGAACTTGATGATGCGGAGGCAAAGCAACTTTGGTCTTGGTTTAGAGACGAATCTTTAAAAGAATTCGAGAAAACCTATCAACTGCTCGGTGTCTCTTTTGACTCTAATTATGGGGAGGCCTTTTATAACAATCAAATGAACGCGGTTGTCGATACACTGCAACAATCTGACTTGCTATCTACCTCTGATGGAGCAGAAATCGTACCCTTATCAGATGAAAATCTACCTCCTTGCTTAATTAAGAAATCAGATGGAGCGACTCTTTATGCTACACGCGATATTACGGCAGCCATTTATCGTAAACAAACATACCAATTTGATGAGGCTCTCTATATCGTTGGTCCAGAGCAGTCCATCCACTTCCAACAAGTCAAAGCCGTATTATCTAAAATGGGGCATTCCTGGGCGACACATATCCATCACATCCCATTTGGGTTGTATTTACAAGAAGGTAAGAAGATGTCGACAAGAAAAGGTCGTGTCATATTATTAGAGGAAGTATTACAAGATGCCATACAATTAGCTTCAGAGAATATTGAACAAAAAAATCCTCATCTAAAGAACAAAGATGAGGTAGCTAAAGCTGTTGGTGTAGGAGCAATCATTTTCCATGATTTAAAGAACGAACGAATGAAACAAATAGAATTTTCTTTAGAAGACATGTTAACATTCGAAGGGGAAACCGGTCCGTATGTACAGTATACCCAAGCTAGAGCGCAATCTATTTTACACAAAAGTCAGCAACAGACTTATAAAATAGAAGGTCTATCAAGTGAATACGCTTGGCAAGTAGCTAAACTTTTATCCCTTTATCCAGATAAGCTCGTCCTTGCCCATGAAAAATCAGCACCGTCCATCATTGCCAAATATTTAATTAGTCTAGCGCAAAGCTTTAACAAATACTATGCTAACGAAAAAATACTTCATAAAGATGAACATTTATCTTCGAGACTCGGTCTTGTCAAAGCAGTAACAATCATCTTAACTGACGGCCTGCATTTACTTGGTATGAAGGCACCTCAGGAGATGTAATTTCACCTTGTACATCAGCTCCCTCTTTAGCCAATTGGGAGCTATATGATTGAATGAAACAAAAGTCTACAGTTAGTTACCACTATATATCCGGCGGCTACAATATGTAGCCTTTTTAAAAAATGCAATCTACCAGGAAAGAGCTAGAAACAGGCTTACTTCGTCATATTTCTAATCCACACTAAACCAAAGCCTACCCTGTATGTCCCTGTTTAAGAGTACCCTTTTTCTTCTCGCCAATGAGCAATATGTCTTTTCCCTAGAACAGTGAAAAAGTAGAGAAGATAAAGAACAACGATGATTAATCCAAAAACATTTTGTTCAAATGCCTTAAGTGCCACACTCAAAATCGTCGTTAAGTATAGAAATGATAGTAATGTAGTAATTTCTTTGTTTTCAAAAACATCGGTTGATCTAGCTCCGAATTGAGAACCTAGTAGCCCACCAGCAAGTAAGAATATCCCCATAAAATAATTAATTTCTACAGTGAATGCGTAGGATAAGAAACCTGCTGAAACAATAAATAGGACTGCAAATAAGCTCGTTCCTACCGCCTCCTTAGGTAACATACCTAGAAAGGCAATCGACATTGGTACAATAATAAACCCTCCACCTACACCTAAAGAAGTGGAAACAAACCCTGCAAACAAGCCGATTAAAACCATTTTTAATATGGAAGGTTGAACTAACCCGCTCACTCCTTGCTGCGCACTTTTCTTCTTAAACATTTGGACAGAAAAGAAAGAAAGCAACACAATATACATAACAGGAATCGCCCATTCATCTAACTGATGAGCATCTAAAAAGACAACAAAAGGATGGGCAATTTGGGTAGCAATGATCCCACTCACCCCTAAAATAATCCCTGCTTTCCAATTAATATTTTTTAATTTTATATGACCGATAATCCCAGAAGATGAACTCCCAATTGTAAATAACAAACTTGTCGCAATTGCCTCAATAGGGGCAAGTCCAATGAGCATTAATAATGGTGTTAATATAAACCCTCCACCGATGCCAAAAAAACCTGACAACACACTAATTAAGGCACCTAGTAGAAAAAACAATATCAATTCCACAATTCCATCACCTTTCTATCAAACAACCATCCCCATCATACCCCATAGTAATGAAAAGAAAAAGTGCACATATAATTTCTAAAGGACAAACCACGTAATCTTAAAAAGGGGTTTTCATATATGCAAGAAATTTTACATTTACTTAAAGAATGGTTATTGGAATATGGTGTGTTTGGACTTTTTTTCGTTTCGTTCGCTGACTCTTCTTTCTTCCCCATTCCTCCTGATTTACTTTTGATTCCAATGGGACTAGCAGACAGTGATCATGTGTATTGGTACGCTTTTCTCACTACTTTCGCTTCTGTTATCGGTGCAATCTTTGGCTGGTATATCGGATTACGAGTTGGCAGGCCTGTCCTACGAGCACTTTTTAAAGAGCAACAAATCATGAAAGTAGAACTGTACTTTCAAAAGCTTGGTCCATTGGCCATTCTGATATCTGCCTTTACACCCTTACCGTTTAAGATATTTACGATTTTATCTGGCATCTCAAAAATGAAAATACAGACCGTTGTATTATGGGCAACGATTGGAAGAGGCGCAAGGTTTTATTTTGAAGCTTTTCTCATCCATCAATTAGGCAATAAAGCTGTACCTTTCATAAAAGACCACTTTACGGCATTGACCATTTATATGGCTATATTCATTATTATTATCTTCATCACAACACACTATATCAAAAACAGATTAAATTAATTCCTTAATTATAATTATTATAATTAAGTATTGATTTTAATTTTAAATCAGTTATAATATAGTTAAGACAAAACATTCTTGAGGAGATGACTAAATAATGATTACATTAGATACGAAATTAAACGCTGCCCTAAATACACAAGTTGCTAACTGGAGCCTACTTTATACGAAGTTGCATCGCTATCACTGGTATGTAACAGGTCCACACTTTTTTACACTACATGAAAAATTTGAAGAGTTATATAATGAGGCAGCTGAGGTAGTCGATGGAATGGCTGAACGCATTCTTACAATCGGTGGCAAACCAGTTGCGTCAATGAAAGAATATCTTGAGGTAGCTACACTAAAAGAAAACCTTGATGAAAAATCAGCAGAAAAAATGGTTGAGAACTTAATCAGTGATTATCAACAGTTACGTGCTGAATTAAAAGAGATTACAAAGCTGGCAGATGAAGAAGAGGAACCAGCAGTTGAAGATTATGCAGTTGGCTTAATTAATTCTTTAGATAAACATATTTGGATGCTTAATGCCTATCTAGGCTAAGTACAATAGAAATAAAAAAGAAGCGAGCGAAATAGATCAGTCTATTCACAATCGCTTCTTTTTTATTTAGCTGTTCCCCCTTATAATAAACATAAGACAATCAACGACTGTTTAAAGGAGGCAACAAATGTTCAACAATGTCATTCAATCAGAAGAAGAATTAGAAGCTCTATTCACTCCCCCAAGTAAAGGAGCTGCTAATAAGGTCATATCTATAATCGATGAACATTGCAAAGACTTTCTTGCTCGTTCACCGTTTCTTTTTTTAGCAACAACGAATAAAGACGGGCAATGTGATAACTCACCACGTGGAGATTATCCTGGGTTCGTACAAGTGTTAGATGAGAAGCATCTAGTTATACCTGATAGACCAGGTAACAGGAGATTAGACAGTATGCACAACATCTTAAGCAACCCACAAGTTGGTCTATTATTTATCATTCCTGGTCTAAATGAAACATTAAGAATTAACGGAAAAGCTTCGATTATTCAAGATGAAGACATCCTAGCTAAAATGGCCGATAAAGGAAAGGCACCTCTCTTAGGGATCGCTGTTGAAGTTGAAGAATGTTTCCTCCATTGCGCTAACTCATTTAACCGAGCGGGAATTTGGAAGCCTGAAACTTGGCTCGAAAAAGAGTCCCTTCCTTCACCCGCGAAAATGTTCGCTGCACATATTGCTACAAATGTCATAGAAAAAGTATAGATCCCTATGACTCACGATTGTTTTAATAGGCTTATAGGTTCCTTCTGAAAGATCTTTTAGGAGGAATCTCAAACCTTTTCAACTTCATCCCAAGTGTATATTTACAATTTCAACTTCATCCCCTCATGCGTTGCTTTAAACCCTATTTTCTCATAAAAATGTTTCGCCTGAGATCGTTGCTTATCTGTTGTTAACTGTACAAGTCGCACCCCTTTTGCTTTCGCTCTCACTATCGCTTCTTTTATTAGGGCTTCACCAAAACCTTCTCCCCTACATTCACTTGCTATCCGCACACCTTCAATGATTGCTCTCCAAGCACCACGATGAGTTAAATAAGGGATATAAGTCAGTTGACAAACACCTACAACATTCTCATCCCATTCTGCTACAATTAATTCATTATGGCTATCTCCACTAATAGCTTCAAACGCTTCTTCATAATCCTGATGTAGGGGGCTGGACACATCTTCTCGACTTGTTCCTAACACATCATCTGCTAATAATTGAACAATCCTTTCTAAATCCTCTCTTTTTGCCTCTCTAAAGATCATCATAACCATCACCTCCTCTCTTATCTTACTTTCCTCACCTTCGCTTTAAAATGACAAATAATCTAAGACTTACCATTCAATTTGATTATCAATTGACACAAAACCTTTTGGTGTTATATTATCAAAATTATAGAACCATAAGGTGTCATATAACTAAGGGGGATATGAAATGAATACAATAAAGGATATTCAACAATCTATCATTTTAAATGCACCAATAAATAAAGTATGGCAACATGTTGCAACTAGTGAGGGAATCGCAGAATGGTTTATGCCTAATAACTTTCAAGCAACAGAGGGATTCACATTTGAAATACAGTCTCCGTTTGGCCCTTCTCCTTGCCAAGTACTAGAAATCGATGAGCCAAATAAATTATCTTTCTCTTGGGATACTGACGGATGGGTTGTCACCTTTTTATTAGAAGAAGTAGACAATAGAACAAAATTCACACTCATTCATAGTGGTTGGAAAGAAGCGAATACAATTCTTACTAAACCAAATGAAAAAAGCGAAATTATTCGTGAACGTATGAATAATGGATGGGAAGCCATCGTGCAAAAACGTTTAATGATGGCAATAGAGCAATCATGACAGCAATTAAGCACGACGTTTTTCAGGCAATTGCTGACCCTACTAGAAGACATGTTCTCCAGCTACTTTCAAAAGAAGAACTATCTATCGCTGCAATCAGTGCTTATTTTCCAATCAGTCGCACGGCGGTAGTCAAACATCTGCATATTCTCTCTGATGCCAACTTAGTGAAGAGCCACAGGAAAGGCAGAGAAAACATCTATCATATTAATCCAGAACCTTTAACAGAAGTAAGCCAGTGGCTGCATTATTATGAACAATTCTGGAATAACAAACTCACTAAATTAAAGTTTATTGTCGAGAATGATAAAGAAGAGTAGTCGTGTTAACGAAGCGAAAATAGGTATAATCAACTAAATTTCATGATATAATGAACCAAACACATTGGAAAGGTTGGTTTTTAAAATGAACAACCAACAAATCGCTTCTATTCCGCGTCCTCTCGTTAAAACGAATCAATGGGTTATCGTCCTAAGTGTAATTGCGACACTGATAACTGGGCAATTCTTCATTTTACTTATTCCCTTACTTGCTGGATTGATTGGCTTACTAACAGGGAATAATCCAGTGATGGTGATAGCTAAAAAGTTTCTCAAAAAACCTTTATCCTCTTATATACCTGAAGATAAAGCGCAACAACAATTTAATCAGTTAATTGC
Organism: Cytobacillus sp. FSL R5-0569; assembly: GCF_038007265.1. NCBI lineage: Bacteria > Bacillati > Bacillota > Bacilli > Caryophanales > Bacillaceae > Cytobacillus > Cytobacillus sp. FSL R5-0569. Next base: position 413,925 of record NZ_JBBOWW010000001.1, on the reverse strand, counting down.
TGTAGTATGTTTAAGTATTGCATTCATTAGCTCTATCATTGGGTGGACAATACTATCTTACTCTTTCGCCATTATTGTCGGATTAGCAGCAACCATTGCTCTTTGTGGCTTTTGTATTGGCTGTTTTATTCACTTTCAGTACAATCAGTATAAATATAGACGCTCTTTGCGTTCGTAAAATAAAAAGCGAGGTCAATATGAGACCCCGCTTTTTTTCTATATTGATTACATTGCAGTTAATCCACCATCAACGATGAATTCAGAACCTGTTGAATAGCTTGATTCATCTGATGCTAAATATAATACTAGGTTAGAAACCTCTTCAGGTTTTGCCATGCGTTTAAGTGGAATATGTTTAGAGAATTCTTCTACTTGTGCTTTCGTATCCTCTTGAATAATCATTGGTGTTTCAATTACTCCAGGATGTACAGAGTTTACACGAATGCCATAGTGAGAGCATTCCATTGCTGCGGCTTTTGTAATCCCACGAACAGCGAATTTCGTATCTGTATAACCGACTGCCCCGGCAACAATACCATTCATAGATGAAATGTTAACGATCGAGCCACCTTCTGCTTTTTGCATGGAAGGAATAACCGCTTTCATCCCTAAGAAAACAGATACTTGGTTAATATCTACAATACGACGATATTCTTCTTCCGTTGTTTCAAGTAATGATTTAGACATTGTAATACCCGCATTATTTACTAACACATTAACAGGACCGAATACTTCCTCAGCTTTAGCTACAACTGTTGCCCAGTCTTTTTCGGTTGTTACGTTTTGTTTAACGAATAAAGCATTTTCACCTAATTCCTTTGCAACAGCCTCACCTTTTTCTGTGTTTAAATCAGTAATTACTACTTTTGCCCCTTCTTCAATAAATAGACGCGCATGAGCCGCACCCATCCCTTGAGCCGCACCAGTAATAATTGCTACTTTTCCTTCTAATCTTGCCATGTATAATTCCTCCTCTAATCTATCAAAAGTTATTCATGAAACCAGGATAATTGTCACCATTTTTATACTACATATGTAAATTAACAGAATTCTAATCAGTTGTCAAAATAAATGTTTCGAGTATGAAAATAATATTTGCTTAACGCTCTATTTTTCATGTTATACTCTTTATTAAGACACAGTATGAAAGGTGGTAGTCATGGTGGTAAAAGAAGACCGTCGAGTCGTGCGAACACGTACGAATTTAAAAAGTGCCATGTTAAAGCTGTTATCCGAAAAAGACTTTAAAGAGATCTCAATAACAGAAATATCTAAAGTGGCCAATTGTAATCGTGTGACATTTTACTCGCATTATAAAGATAGCTCTCATTTATTAGAAGATATATTTCAAGACTACCTAGAACAACTCGCTCAATATTTCCGTGATAGCTTTAAAGGAAAAAAAAGCTTCTTATTATCTGACCCAACACGTAATGTCCCCATCTTCGAATACGTACAAAAAAATCAATTCGTCTTCTCCCTAATGTTGATTGGCGAAGTGATACCAGGTTCACAAAACCATTTTTGTGAAACCATTACTAGCATTAGTCGCAGTGAGTTACAATTAAAAGAAGAAGTATGGTTTGATATAGAAGCGATTAATTTCTATGAAACCTACGCCCTTTTAGGACTATTTATCTTTTGGATAAAAGAAGACTTTCAAACAACTCCCGAGGAAATGGCTCAAAGACTTTCTTTCCTTCACTCAACCAGCTTGGGAGAGGCCATTGTTAAATAAAATGAACACTTAAGCTATACATAGATTTGTCTATTAAATTGAAATCATTCTACATTGATATGTTCATACCAACTATATTTCTCGTTAATTAAGCTTTGGGTGGTGCAACAATTGTTGCCCACCCTATCTTTCTTTAGTTGTGACTGTTTAACAAACTGTGAAAATAGGGATTTTTTAATACAAGACCTTTTAGAGGCTTTCTACTCTTAATGTACGAACAAAACCTTTTTGCTCTGCTATCCTTGGTATTTCCGCTATCGTTGTAACAGTAAATCCCATCAAAAAGGATATACTTAAAACAAAAAAGAAGCATCTTTTTAAGAATGCTTCTTTTTCTATAGGATAATCGCTTACTCTAACAGCAGATTATTTTAATTCAGCTAATACTTCTTCGATTTTAGCAAGCTCAGATTGTAAGCCGCCACCACTTAAGTACCAAAGAGCACCATCAAGGTAGATCACACGATCATTTTGGTACGCTTGTGTTTTCTTAATAATATCGTTTTCAAGATCTTTTTCGATATTAGAATTGCCATCTACAGCCGCTGTACGGTCGATAACAAATAATACTTCTGGATCAAATTCTAGAATCGCTTCAAAACCGAAGTTTGAACCGTGAGATGAAGATTCGATATCTTGTGTAACTGGTTTGAAGCCGTAAACATCATAGATATAACCAAAACGAGAGTTTTCAGCAAATCCAGAAAGTTTTCCTTCATTATACATAGTCACTAATGAAGTTTCATAGTTGCCAGCTAACTCGTTAATTTCTTCAAGTGCTGTATCGTATTTTGCAAGATATTCTTCTGCTTCTTTTTCTTTATCAAACATTTTTGCAGCTACGTCAACAGAATTTTGGAATGTATCCCAATAAGCATCTTCGCTAGTACCTACAAATACAACTGGTGCAATTTCTTTTAATTCTTCATAAAATGCTGATTGACGACCAGAAATAAAGATAACGTCTGGATCAAGTTCAGCAATATCTTCTAAAAGAGGACCTTTTAAAGAACCAACATTTGTATACTCATCAGATGCATATGCCTCTAAGTGAGATGGCAAAGTAGACTCTTGAGGTAAACCAACTACCCCTTCAACTCCAAGTGCATCTAGTGTATCTAAGAAACCGTAGTCAAAAACAACAATTTTTTCAGGCATGCTTTCAAATTCTACATCTTCAAAGTTAACTGTTGTTCCGGCATCACGACTTTCAGTCGAAGCAACAGTCGGAGACACAGTCATTGGATAAGCAGAACCTTCCGCTGCATTATTTTCTGTTTGTTTATCTTCTGAGTTGCCTGCATCTTCAGCAGTATCGTCATTGGAACCACATGCAGCAAGCATTAAAACAAGCGCTAGAAAAAGACTAGCTAACTTCCATTTCTTCATATGTATGACCTCTCCCTATTGTATAATCTCTTATTAGCAATGATAATCATTATCACTGATAACAATAATCATTATAGATTGATTTAGACAAATCGTCAATACCATTTGCATAATTATTTTGAATTTTTTTAGAAAAATATTCTATAATTGGAAATTAATTATTTTACTGACTGTTTATTTCACCTATCGAAACACTTGCCAAATTTAGATTTTTAACGTTTGCTAAAAAAGAAGCATAAATTAAGATGTTTTAATAAAAGAAGCATAAAAATGAATAAATATGCATTTAAAGTTATGTTAATTCCTTATAAAAAGGGGTGATAGTAACCCTTCCTATAAGGAATCTCTTTAAGAAATTTGCGAATTAAAATATACACATATACGGCAACCATCTTGCTCTTGAATAGGAATATCCATATCATAAATTTCTCGCAATGCGACCGAATTAATAATTTCTTCAGTCGGTCCATTCTTTACAACTTTGCCGTCTTTTAATGCGACAATCCGATCGGAATAAACAGAAGCAAAATTAATATCATGCAATACAATGACGACGGTTTTTCCAAGATCGTCAACTAATTTACGGAGAATCTTCATAATTTGGACGGAGTGCTTCATATCCAAGTTATTTAACGGCTCATCAAGCAAGACATAATCAGTATCTTGTGCAATAACCATAGCAATAAAAGCTCGCTGCTTTTGTCCCCCTGATAACTCGTCTAAAAACTTATCTTCCATATCTGAAAGGTTCATATATTCAATTGCCTGATCAACAAATTTCTTATCAGCGTCATTTAATCTACCCTTAGAGTATGGATACCTTCCAAACTCTACAAGATCTCTCACTGTTAACCTGACATTAATGTGATTGGCTTGTTTTAAAATCGATACGCGTTTCGCAAATTCATTGGACTTCCATTTCGTCACATCATTTTGATCAAGCAATACCTCTCCTGTATCTGCTTCTAACAATCTACTAACCATCGATAGAAGTGTAGATTTCCCTGCACCATTTGGTCCGATAAAAGAAGTAATGGTCCCTGGCTCAATTGCGACTGTAACGTCTTCAACAACAGGCTTTTTATTAAAACGCTTCGTTAATCCTTTTATTTCAATCATCCGGCTGACCTACTTTCTTTTAATAATAGATAGATGAAGTAAATACCACCAATAAAGTTAATGATAACACTTAATGTTGTTTTTAATTCAAATACATGCTCAACTAGGAATTGTCCACCGACTAAAGCTATGATACTAATTAAACTAGCACCAAGAATGAGCGTAGAGTGCTTATATGACGAGAGAAATTGATAGGACAGGTTAGCAACAATCAGCCCAAAGAATGTAATTGGCCCAACTAACGCAGTAGAAGTGGCAATCAAGACTGATGATAGAATTAGTACATTCATAACCATACGATCATAGTTAATCCCCAGGTTAATCGCATTTTCACGCCCAAGCGACATAACATCCAATTTATCCATGATGAAATATCCGTATATAAAAGCAAGTAACAATATGCCAAAAGCAATCATTAGTAAATCAGCTTTTACATTTGTAAAACTTGCAAATAACTTGCTTTGTAAACTTAAATATTCAACGGGATCGATCATTACTTGTAAGAATGTCACCAAGCTACCAAGCAGCGTACCAATAATCATCCCAATTAATAAAAGTAAGTAAATCGGGTGTTTGTCTGCTCTGAATAAGAAGCGGTATAACAACAATGCAAAAATGACCATGGCACATATAGCTGCACCAAAATTTAAATATTTGTTTAATACCCATATCGACATCGAACCCGCGAAGAAGTAAATCATCGTCTGAACTACTTCATACATAGAATCGATCCCCATCACAGAAGGTGTTAAGATTCTATTGTTAGTGATTGTTTGGAATACAACTGTAGAATAAGCAATCGCAACTCCGGTAACAACCATAGCTGCCACACGAATCATACGCCTTGGGAAAGCATAATCAAACCCACCTTTTATATCGTAAAAACCATACAGTACTATACAAACGACAGATATGACCGCCAAAACGATTAATTTGGTACTATTTTTTCGCATATGCTCTCCCCCTAAATAACATAATTAAGAAGATGACACTACCGATTACCGCAACTGTTACGTTCACCGGTATCTCATAAGGGTGGATCACAATGCGCCCAATAATATCACAAATTAATAAGAACACAACGCCTAAAAGAGCCGTATGTGGAATCGTTTTTCGGAGATTATCTCCCATATACAGAGACACGATATTAGGTACAATTAAGCCTAAGAACGGAATGACACCGACAGTTAGTACAACAGTCGTAGCAATGATAGCAACAAGGATGAGACCAATATTTAAAACCCACTTATAGCTCAATCCTAAATTTTTCGCAAATTCTTCTCCCATACCTGCAACGGTAAATTTATTAGCATATAAATAAGCCAAAATGAAAACTGGGATACTTACATATAAAAGTTCATATCGGCCCGAGATTACTAAAGTAAAACTCCCCATTAACCATGAAGATATATTTTGCAGGATATCAGCTTCATACGCAAAGAAAGTGGTAATAGAAGACAAAATATTCCCGTACATTATTCCAATAAGAGGAACAAATATAACATCTTTAAATTTGATACGATCAAGTATTTGCATAAATACCATCGTACCGACAAGCGCAAAGGCAAAACTAAAAAGAACTTGCTGGGTATACGTTACGTTTGTAAAAAATAGCATGGAAATCATAATACCTAGCTTAGCAGCATCTAACGTTCCCGCGGTTGTCGGAGAAACAAATTTATTCCTGCTCAAACTTTGCATAATCAAACCAGCAATACTCATTCCTGCACCAGCTAAAATAATCGCTATTAATCTAGGTACACGACTAATCAGGAAAATTTGTGTTTCATCAGACTCCCAATCTAGCAAATCCATTGGTTTAATATCAATCGCACCGATAAATAGTGATATAAATGACAGGACTATAGCTGCACAGATTAACATCCATATTCTCATATGTAAACCTCATTATCTGTTTATTCTCATCATGACAACTGAAAATGATTATCAATCTAAGTCCATTTATCATTATATAGTATAAAAAACCCTAAAACAACAGCGAATTCCTCTAGATAGAAAGAAAAGTTAGACAATTTCAATCTAAAAAGGAGAATATATTTTGTGCCATCAAAGTTACTTGTTGGCATCTTTAGTACCATTATGTTTTACAAAAGATGGATTGATTGCGGGAAAGGCTCCGGTCTTATGGGGCATGGGGAAGTGTGCACTTTGACTCAGGGGATTCTTATACTTTAGAGGTAGACTTTCGATTTTCTCTTCATGCTTGACCTGATTCCTCACTTTCATTTCGGAGCTAATTCAACCGCTTTTGCAAATCCGAATTGGCTATTTCTCAGCAAAGACGGTTTTACCGTATCCTTGTCATCGACTCACATTTCTTCACGTTTCTATATGCGAAGAATGCAGTAATTCCCTGCTCCCATCCTCAAATCGTACAGCAATACTGATATCGCCGACTTAAACAAAAAAAAGCTCTGAACACAATGGTTATTCAGAGCCTAATTTGCTATAACAACTATATTATATACCTCTTAATCGCCATTCCTATTTCACTAATAAGTTGTTTACCAATCATTTGATTAGGTAAATTAGCTGTTAAAACAGCGGCAAGAACATACTTATTTTCATGACAGAAGTAAGCACAATCATGTTGAACACCTTGTAGCGAGCCACTTTTACTTCCGTAACTAATATTTGGATGGCTCTCTTCCTCTAATTCTGCCGTTAATAATGTGAATTGTTGTTTCGCCATTATACTCTCCATGAGCATGTAGCTATCTTTTATCCATCGCCCTTTGTCTTTCATTACTCTTAGCAATTGCACCATATCGTAAGCACTTGTTAGATTATTCACTCCTCTTTCAATCGCTTGAAAGTCCATCATTTTTCTGTTTAAACATGTTTGTTCTAAATTTAAGCTTTTAATCAAACGATTGATTGTCTCCATCTCCAAGCGATCAATGATCCAATTTGTTGCACTATTATCAGAGACAATCATCATTAATGTAAGGATATCTTTCCATGTAAAGGAAGGATTGGGAGATAGAGCTGATAAAACCCCTGCCCCTCCAACAGAAAGACCACCCTTTACTTCTTCTTCTAAGTGTAAACGACCTTTTTCCACTTCACGTAATGCTGTTAATAAAATGGGCACTTTTATTAGGCTTGCTGACGAAAACACTTGATGGGAATTGACTGATAAAATACCTTCGTCGGTTTCTATATGTACAGCTGCATCTAGACAATGTTGCTGCAACAACTCATTAACAGCTTGTTTCATTACCTCCAATTTACTCATGATTCCCTCGATGCAGCTGCTTGCTTACCATTCTTACCGTCTTGCAGGTCTTCATTATATAAGTGGCAAGCAACAAAATGTTTATCATCAACCTCTTGCCAAACAGGAGCTTGTGTCGCGCACACTTCCATAGCATGTGGACACCTCGTCCGAAACACACAGCCACTTGGTGGATTGACTGGACTTGGCAACTCTCCTTTTAAAATAATTCGTTCCCGTCTATCTTCTACATCAGGATCAGGTATGGGGATTGCTGATAGTAGTGCTTGTGTATATGGGTGTAAGGGTTTCTGATAAAGGTTTTCACTTGAAGTTAACTCTACTAAATGTCCTAAATACATAACGCCTATTCGGTCACTAATATGCTTAACCATGGACAAATCATGGGCGATAAAAAGGTAGGTTAAGCCTTTTTTCTTTTGTAAATCTTTTAATAGATTCACAACTTGCGCTTGAACAGATACATCTAATGCAGAGATAGGTTCATCAGCAATAATAAATTCTGGATCCAACGAGAGTGCTCTAGCAATACCAATCCTTTGTCTTTGCCCCCCGCTAAATTCATGAGGGTAGCGGTTTGCATGATCCCGATTTAACCCGACATCCTCCAGTAATTGATATACCCGTTCTAGACGTTCTTTTTTATTTTGATAAAGTCCTTGGACTTCCATCGGTTCAGAAATAATCTCTTGTACAGTTGAGCGAGGATTTAATGAAGCATATGGATCTTGGAAAATCATTTGCATTTTGCGATGGAATTGAAATTTTTCTTTTTCATTCATTTCATGAATATTTTTACCATCATATAAAACATCTCCAGCCGTACGATCATATAAGCCAATGATTGTTCTGCCTGCAGTCGATTTACCGCAACCTGACTCGCCTACAATCCCAAAAGTTTCTCCTTTTTTAATGTCAAAAGAAACCCCATCAACAGCTTTTAAAACGCGGTCTTTCCCTAAATGAAAATGCTTCTTTAATTGTTGGACTGATAAAATCGTTTCAGCTTGCATGTGAATCTTCCCCTTTTTTCCAGAAACGCCTTGCTGCCATTAGTTCTTTCTCGTATACCGTCCCAGCGAGTGGGATTATCTCAACATTCTTTCCCGTCTTTGGTGAATGCAGTAATTTACCATCCCCATAATAAATACCGACATGATGCAGCGCTCCTTTACCTTCTTCATAAGCGAAGAATAAAAGATCCCCTCGTTGTAGGGAATCAAGTGAAACTTCTTCTCCTTCAACAGACTGATCATGTGCATCTCTTGGTATGATGACACCATTCGCTTTACACGCAGTATAACTTAATCCAGAGCAATCATAACCGTAGCTACTCATCCCACCCCAAAAATATGGTAAATCAAGAAATTGTTCAGCTGATTCAACCACTTTCTCACCATCTTTCACCGACCAATCGGATCTAGATGAAAAAATCTCAACGTCACTCCGCTGTAAAGCACCTTCTCCGTCAGGTGTTTGTACAGTAACCAACTCACCTTTTTCTGAAATTAATGGTAAGACCGTTAAGTAACTTAGAGTGAGGATTTCATTTGTTTTAGTTAAATTGGCTTTTTTCGCAGTGACCACAGCAATCGGTCCTTGCATGACATCCCAGCTTTCACAAGCCGTCATTTGACATTTCGGTACCCAACCAGGGTAACCAACACTATTTTTGGAAGAAGGTTGAGTAGGTACAACCACATGAAACCATTCATTTGTCTCTTCTATCACGACGACTTCTTCACCATATAAAAGTTGTGATTGTACGAGATTGGCATTACATAGTTCTAAAGCTTTCTCATAATCTAGTGATGCAATCCAAGCATTAAGGTCAGGATTTTGCTTGATGCCTTGCTCATCTATTGCTCTAGGAGATTGGGCAGACGTCCATAACGTAGCAACAGGGACATTCGTAATCCATTTATTTACCAAGAGAAACCCCTCCTTTAATATCTACATCTATTATGCCTAACCCCGATTCGTTCGGAAATGTGATCTTTTTGCTTCTATATTGAATACCACCATCAACGATATCTTTCGCCATCATTAAAGGAGCATCAAAGTCAAATCGCGTAATATTTCTTTTACTTGCAGCAAAATGAGCGGCAGCAGTAATACCTACTTTCGTTTCGATCATGCTACCAACCATACATTCTATTCCGCTTGCTTCTGCCAATTGATTGATCATCTGGGCCTGATAAATCCCACCAGCCTTCATCAGCTTAATATTAATGAGATCTGCGCTACGGTTTTTAACGACTTCCAACGCCTGCTTCGGTGTAAAAATACTTTCATCGGCCATGATTAATGTATCAACATGATCCGTTACTTGTTTTAGGCCGTCGATATCCCAAGCTTTCACTGGCTGCTCAACTAACTCAATGCCTAAATCTAAATCTTCCAATTTTCGTATCGCAAAAATGGCTTCCTTCTTGCCCCATCCTTGATTAGCATCTAGTCTTAACTTAATTTTATTACCAATTCTACGGCGTACCTCTTTAATACGCTCGATATCAGTTGCAATACTATCTTTCCCTACCTTGATTTTTAATACATCAAACCCTTGTTGCACATAGTTTACCGCATCTTCCCCCATTTCTTCGGGGCCATTTACACTTACTGTATAATCGGTTTCTATTTCATGCGTATATCCACCTAAAAATTGATAGAGTGGTAGCTTACATAATTGTGATAAGCAATCATAAATAGCCATATCGATCGCTGCCTTCGCACTTGCATTACCAACTATTGCCGTTTGAACTATTGAAAGCATTTGTTCATATTGGGAAAAATCCGTATGCATTAGATTCGGAGCCATCACTTCGTTAATAGCCGCTTCAATACTCCCCATCGTATCACCTGTAATGACAGCTGTAGGCGGCGCTTCTCCCCAACCAACAATTCCGTTATCACAAATTATTTTGATAATGACACTATCCGCTGTATTTACTGTGCGCAGCGCGGTTTTAAATGGCTTTATGAGTGGTATAGCTACGCGATGTGTCTCAATTCTTTTGATTTTCATATTTGACATCCACCTTTATAAGACTCCATGTTCAATCGTTAAATCTTGTGTCTCGGCATTAAGCTTTGCAGGTACACCAAGTGGTAAAGAAAAATGCGGTGTACAATGACCAATCATGAAGCCTTTCACAGCTGGCTTTCCGATAAGTTTAAAATAGTAATCTAACACTTCATCTAGTGATAATGATTGTTCTCTTTCAGGCTTACAATTCTTAAAATTCCCAATGACGAACCCTGCTGCTTGTTGGAGCTTCCCAGCCATATATAGTTGATTCAACATGCGGTCAATCGATCTCGGCTCCTCATGAACATCTTCGATTAAGATAATTTTATCCTTCGTATCAATCTCAAATGCAGTTCCTATTGTGCTAGTGAGCAAACACAGATTACCTCCGACAATGTCACCTTCTGCTACTCCTGAAACAATTGTCTCAAGATTCCCTAATGTTTTAGGATATACCCTACCTTCTGGTTCCATTATTTGCTTCATAAAAGTCTTCGATGACGTTTGATCCTCTTGCACTGAACCGATATCTGAAGCTAGCATCGGTCCATGAAAAGTAACTAACCCCGTCTGTTGTCGAATAGCTGTATGTAGAAAAGTAATATCACTATAGCCCCAAAAAACCTTTGGATTTTCAGCAATCATTTTATAATCAATATCATCAGCAATTCTAGCTGTTCCATAGCCACCTCCTGCACAGATAATGGCTTTGACTTCCTTATCAGCAAACATCATATGTAAATCTTTTAATCTATTCTCATTCGGCCCAGCTAAATAACCGTATTGTTCAAAGAGAGACTGGCCGAGCTTTATTTTCAATCCTAATTCTTTCTCCAAAAAAGCAAATGAACGTTTTAAGTTTTCTTGATTTGGTGGGCTTGCAGGTGCGATTACCCCGACTGTATCCCCCATGCGTAATCTAGCCGGTTTGATGATCATTTCCCCACATCCTTTTCATTGTCATTACTTCAATATATGCGTATGTGTATTCTGTTATTTCATCACTACCTAACATCACAAGCAATCTTTTAAGCGCGATTAGGCAAATCTAGACATCAATCTATTTATTTCTCAGGAAATATTGTCGAAATATAAGAGCTGTTCAGCTATCATTTCTTACTATATGTGAAGAGTGAACCCTCGAAAGGGCTCACCTCACCATTCAAACCTCATATCTTAATAATATTATTTTTTATCTACCCACTTCAATTCGATATAGCCAACTGGATGGCGAACAATACCAGTTATATCTTCATTCTGTAAATACACTTGATTGTAGAAGTGAATCGGCATGATCGGCATTTCTTCAAAAAGGATTTTCTCGGCTTCATACATCATTTCAAAACGCTTTTCTTCGTTTGCTTCGTTCTTAGCATCTTTAATCAATTTGTCATATTCTTCATTAGACCAACCTGTACGGTTCATTGAATGTCCAGTTTGGAAATTTTCTAGGAAGTTAATTGGATCAGCATAGTCAGCTAAGAAAGAACTTCTAGAGAATTGGAACTTAAGAGCTGTTTGTTCTTCTGAAAAGACATTCCATTCCATATTCGCCAATTTCACACTAACATCTAAGTTTTCTTTAAGCATTTGTTGGATCGCTTCTGCCATTTTTTTGTGATTCTCACTTGTGCTATAAGTTAACGTGACTTCAGGAAGTGTTTCATATCCTTCTTCTTCCATTCCTTTTGCTAAAAGAGCCTTCGCTTCCTCAAGATTAGTTTCTACCAGATTACCACTAGCTTCACGGAAATCCTTACCTGATGGATCTTTAAACCCTGGGGAAACAAATCCATATGCTGGCTCTTCACCATTTTTTGTAACGTAATCAACAATCTCTTGTTGATTGATTGCCATGACAAACGCCTTACGAATATTCACATTTTGGAATGGTTCCATCGTTACATTAAAACGGTAGAAATAATCTCCCGCCTGTTCGACCATTTGTGCAGAACCATCAGCAAATAATTCTTCGCTCAACTCCGCTGGAACAGCTGATGTATCAAGTTCACCAGTTTTATACATTTGATATTCTGTTGTTTCATCATCCACCATCGCCCAGTGAACCTTATCTAACTTCACATTAGTTGCATCCCAATAGTTCTCATTTTTCTCCATTACAAAGTGGCTATCATGCTGCCATTCTGTTAATTTGAAAGGTCCATTTGAAACATATGAATCAGCTTCTGCGAACCATTCTGGGTTTTCTTCAGCCACTTTTTCATTAATCGGGAAGAACGCCGGATTCGTGATAACGCTTAAGAAGTAAGCTTGTGGACTTGTTAATGTTACTTCAAATGTTTTTTCATCGACAGCCTTTACTTGAACATCATCTGCAGAACCATTGCCGTTATTAAAAGCTTCTCCACCTTCAATGAAATAACCTAAAAACGCGGCAGCCGAACCAGTATCTGGGTTTAGTAGCCTTTTCCACGCATAAACGAAATCGCCCGCTGTTACATCATCGCCATTAGACCATTTCGCATCGTCTCTTAAATGGAATGTATAAACTTTACCATCCTCAGAAACATCCCATTTCTCAGCAATTGCTGGAGCTGGTTGGTGATCTTCTCCTAATCTTGTTAAGCCTTCCATCAAGTTATTCAATGCCGACCAAGAGACACTATCAAAACCGATTGGCGGGTCAAAAGAGGTCGGTTCTTGGGCATTATTCATATACAATACTTTTTCTGCCGCCTCTTCTCCTCCTCCAGTTTCACCATCTGTTTCCTTCCCTGCCTCCTCATTCGCTGTACAAGCAGATAGAACAAGAGCGAAAACTAGTAATAATACAAGTGAGAATAGCTTCTTCATCATATTTCCCCCTTCATCTTTATAAAATTTTATATTTTCAGCTATTTCAGCTGATAAATATTAAGACTGCTTACTTGACCATCATTTTTAATTTTTGCGCCCTTTCATCTTGCAACCAACAATCCACTTTATGTGTATTGGAAAGTTTCTTTTCACGAGGAATGATCTTATCACATACTTCCATAGCAAAATCACATCTTGCTGTAAATGGACAACCAATTGGTGGTGAAAATAAATCAGGGGGTGAACCTAAAATAGGAACCAGTTCCCCGCCAATTAGATCGAGTCTCGGTACAGATTGCAACAACCCTTTCGTATAAGGATGCTGGGGCTGATAAAAAATTTCTCTCCTCGTGCCTTCCTCAACGATTTTACCAGCGTACATAACGGCAATGCGGTCAGCTACTTGGGCGACCACACCTAAATCATGTGTGATCAAAATAATGGATACATCAGTCTTCTTTTGTATTTCTTTAAATAAATCAAGTATTTGCGCTTGGATTGTTACATCCAAAGCTGTTGTTGGTTCATCAGCAATAAGAATTTCCGGCTCACACACCAGGGCGATGGCAATCATCAGCCTTTGTCTCATCCCCCCACTAAATTCATGAGGGTAGTTTTTCATACGCATATCTGCATCAGGAATACCGACAAGATTTAACATATCAAGTGCCCGTTTTCTTGCCTTTTCTTTTGTTGAACCATCATGTTGTATAATGCCTTCTATGAGCTGCTTTCCTACAGTCAATGTCGGGTTTAATGCCGTCATTGGATCTTGGAAAATCATTGAAATATCGTTCCCGCGTACAGTTCTCATTTCTTTTTCAGAAATATTCACGAGGTCTTTATTTTTAAATCGAATCGCACCAGACGCAATCTTTCCTGGTGGTGAGGGGATGAGCCTCATAATACTTTGTGAGGTCACACTTTTCCCACAACCCGACTCGCCAACAATGGCTAATGTTTCTCCCTTATTTAAGTCGAAGGTAACACCTCTTACTGCTTTTACTTCTCCGCCATACGTCTTAAACGTTACATGCAGATCTTCCACTTCAAGTATTTTCTCCATGATTGTTACCTCCTTAACTTAGGATCCAATGCGTCTTGTAAACCGTCACCTAACACATTAAATGAGAACATCGTTAAACTAATAAATAACGCTGGGAAGAATAGTCTCCACCAATCTCCAGTTAATATGGAAGTGAGTGCATCATTAGCCATCGATCCCCAACTAGCTAGTGGGGGTTGAATCCCTAACCCTAAGAAACTAAGAAAGGCTTCAGCGAAAATGGCTGATGGTACTGTTAAAGTCATCTGAACGATTATCGGTCCCATCGTATTCGGAAGTAAGTTTTTACGAATGATTCTCCCCGTTTTCGTACCAAAGGTTTTCGATGCCATTACAAATTCATAGTTTTTCACCTGAAGAACTTGCCCACGGACAATCCTGGCCATTCCTACCCAGCCTGTGATCGACAGGGCAAAAATAATGGTGAATAATCCTGGTCCCATGACCACACTTATTAAAATCACAACTAAAAGATAAGGAAGACCGTATAATACCTCTACAATCCGCATCATTACATTATCTGTGCGTCCACCCTTATAACCGGCAATGCCTCCATAAGCAACACCAATGGCAAAGTCAATAAGTGCTGCAGCAAGACCAACAAATAAGGAAACTTGGGCCCCTTCCCACACTCGAGTAAAGACATCTCTACCTAGTTCATCTGTGCCAAACCAAAATTCTGAAGATGGCGCTAAGTTTTGATTCGCCAGCATTTGTTCCGATCCATTATGAGGGGAAATCAACGGTCCTACAAAAGACATAATGGTTAAAAGAACAAGAAAAACGAGCCCTGACATAGCCAATTTATTCTTCAATAGCCTTTTCCATGCATCTTGCCAATAAGAAAGACTTGGTCTAACTACCGCTTCCGCTTTTCTTTCATCTTTTTCTTTCGGGGAAAACCAATCATCTGGAATATCTGTATATGTATCGTTCGTTTGCTTTTGTATCTCCATCAGTTCCCCTCCTTTTTATGAAGCTTAATTCTAGGGTCTAATATGCCGTAAACAATGTCGACAAGGAATAACATGACGATTAATATCGAGCTGTAAAACACCGTAGTCCCCATAATGACTGGATAGTCACGCGTATTGATACTCTCAACGAAATACTTCCCCATGCCCGGGATAGCAAATATTTTCTCAATCACAAATGTACCTGTAAGAATACTGGCAGCTAATGTACCTAGCACGGTTACTACCGGTAAAAGCGCATTGCGCAGTGCATGTCTAAAAACGATTGTTACAGGCTTCAAACCTTTCGCTTTCGCTGTGCGAATATAGTCCTGAGTTAACACTTCTAGCATGCTGGATCTTGTAAGCCTAGCAATAATTGCCATCGGTCCAGTCGCAAGCGCTAGAGTCGGTAGCACCATATGCATTGGACTCGACCATGTTGCTACAGGAAAAATTGGAAGGTTAACTGCAAGTTGCTGAATTAGCATGGTTGCCATGACAAAATTCGGAATGGAAATACCTAAAACAGCTACAGTCATAGCTAAATAATCTATAAAGCCATTATGTCTAAGGGCGGCGATCACGCCGAGGGTAATCCCGGATATAACGGCCACTATGAGGGTTACCATCCCTAATTCAAAAGAAACAGGAAAGCCCCGACCGAGCATATCATTAACCGACTGCGCCGGCTTTTTAATCGAAGGTCCAAAATCAAAGGTAACGACAGATTGGATATAAGAAAAATACTGGACATATAGTGGTTCATCTAAATGATAGAATGCTTCTAAGTTCCTTTGAACAGCTTCACTTGTTGCACGTTCATTATTAAATGGCGAACCTGGTATAGCATGCATAAGAAAGAATGTAAGTGTGATGATTACCCATAAGGTGATGACCATCGCCCCGAGTCGTTTTCCAATGTACTTAAGCATAGACACACCTCCTTAGCAATATGATGTTCTCGAAGCTAATTCAGTCATGACAAGCATGGCACGATAAGCCTCTAAGATGTCTTTCGCTTGAAATTGCACCGTTGTTGTTCCCTCTTCCAAATGAGTTCCGGGCATTAATGCTGCCCACTCTGCTTGACCATAATTAGCAAACTCAATTTTAAGGAGCGGCTTATCTGGAGGCACAAGCGGCTTAACTCTTTCTTTATTCTCTATTGCTTGCACTGTCTTTTCTTTCAATAAAATCTCTGCTTTTGCTGGCGTAAGTGACTTCACTGCTGAACGGGTAATCGTTTCTTTCACTACCGCTGTCGTTATATGAGGAATTAAGCTTTCTGCTTCTTTCGCTGCTTGGTCATCACCAGCCACCATGATGACAGGAACACCATAGTATCCAGCTACATATGCATTGAACCCCAACTCACCAACAACAACATCGTTAATAAACATATTTCTCACATTAAAAAACATAGAATGCGACATTACGCCCTTCATGGAAGCGCGGGCATGATATCCGACAAAAATTGCTCCAGCATAAGATTCATCTAAGCCTTCTACCATTGAAAAGGGCTTTACATCCCCAGTAATCAAACTTGTATCTGGATGGAGATATTCAATCATTAAATTATTCATTTTCGAATGACTATCATTCACAAGCACCTCTTCACAACCTTGATTGAAGGCCTCTGTGATTACATAGTTCGCTTCATCAGTCATAATTCTCCGACCACGTTCATAGTTGTTTTTAGCTGAATCTACTTGAGTATAATCAGCAAGCCCTGTAATTCCTTCCATATCGACTGACACATATAATTTCATTTTGTCCCCTCCAGCTTATGATTCTCAGAAAATTGAAAATATTTTACAAATAAATATCATACCTTCATCATTAGAAATCAAAAAAATCCAACGACCAAGGCATAGTGAAATAAACCTTTAGTCGCTGGATTTTATCTGCGGTAAACAGAAAAAGCAGCTATTTCATTTTAATTTGGTTATATTTAATAAGTGCATTGCGATACGCTACCATTATGGCTTTCTGCGATGATCCAAAATATCTCGTTTCGATTTCATTTAATAAGAAATCCGACTCCAACAAACTTTGCCCAACGAAAATAGATTGGATGAAGGCTGAAGTTAAACCTATGGTTGAAGAGCATTCAGCATCGATAATCTTCCCAGAATCTTTCTCAACCACAAAGGCAATGAAAAAACCATTGTATTGTTGCATGATCGCATTGTTAGAAGAGGTTTTACTCTCTCCAATAATATAGAGGGTATTTGGCGGAAACATTTTTCTTCCTCCTAGCCAGTATGGATATTACAAGAGGTGCTTATGTAAAAACATAAACATTCATTGTAATGCATAAGACCCTTACTTAGAATTGTAAACCATTCGTCCTAGCTTTGACAATCAATTTTCAATATTTTTCGTAATATTTTTTTTATTTTGTCTTATTTATGTTAGATTATATAACATATGAAAGCGCCTTGTCTAGCAGGACTTTTCCCTCTACACTGCGCTCTCCGCCACCTTGAGCGAAAGTTTGGTTGCCTCCACCCTTACCTTTTATCTCAAAGAGTAACTTGCTACAAATTTCCTTCATGCTAAAGTCTACTTGTGTTCCACTTGCACAAATACACTGAAGCTTGTCTTCCGTTTCATTAATAAACACAATAAGATTATTCTCTTTCTCTGCTGTCATCCATTTGGCCATCCATTGCAATTCACTGATTGAACGATTAAGAAAAACCTTACCGACAACCAAGCAGTTATCGTTTGTCTTTGCTGTAGTCATTAATTGACGTGCTTCAAATTGCAAAAGTTGTTCTCCATTTACCTCTAATTGCTTTTGCAAGCTTTTCATATCCACTAAAAGCTTTTTAATTGTTTGTGCTACATCTTCCTCAGGTGCACTTAATAACTTGGTTGCTTCATTCAAAACTTTATTTTTTTGATGCAATTGCTGCAATACCCTTGCACCACAAACAAAGTAAATTCGCGTTTTCTTTTTATGTCTCTCTGTTCCGAGAATTTTAATCGCACTTACTTCACCAGTTGAAGAAGGGTGTGTACCACCACATCCATTATAGTCAAATGATGGAATAATCACTAAACGAATATGATGAGAGACCGTTGTTTCTTTTCGAAGTGGATACTTGTAAAGATCCTCTTTCTCTACCCATACTGTCTCTATTTCTCTATTTTCAAGAATGATTTGATTCGCTACATTTTCCACCCTTTCGAGTTCTTCATCCGTTACGTCTTCAATGTCTAAATCTATTGAAACAATTTCTTTGCCTAAATGAAAGCTAATCGTTTGATATTGAAACGTTTCAGCAAAGGCAGCTGAAAGAATATGCTGACCAGCATGCTGCTGCATATGATCAAAGCGACGGTCCCAGTTAATTTTACCATCGACTTTCTCCCCTTCGTCTAACAACTGCGCCAAATAATGCCTAATCTCACCCTCCTTTTCTTCAACATTCATTACCTCTACACCATTTAGCCATCCCTTATCAGCAGGTTGTCCACCACCGGTCGGGTAAAACGCAGTTTCTTCTAATACGACGTAGCTGCCTTCTGTATCTTTACCTACCTTAGAGATATTTGTTGTAAATGTTTGTGTATAAGCATCATTATAAAATAGCTTTTTTGTGAAATTCATCTCTTTATTCCCCCGCCTTTTTTGCCAAATGTAAATATTGTTGCTGTATTTCATCAGGGACCATACTGCCACCTGTTCCCCATACGAGATGAGTTGCCTTAATCATATTAGTGATACCAACTTGTTCAGAATACATTGATTGAAGGATTTTTTTCGGACCTAAGAACCCTGCTAAAGCTGAAGGCTCCAAGAAAATACCCTCCTCGTTTTTCAGAAAATGCATCATTTTATACAACTCACGGTCCGAAACAGTATATACACCACTTATCGCTTTTTCTAGCATATGACCAACTAATTGAGAGGGGCGTCCAACAGCGAGTCCATCCGCCTCTGTCTTCAGCTCTATTCCAATATCCTGTACCGAAATCTTCTCATGCAGGCCTGTTCGCAAACCTAATAACATGGCCGGTGCGTGTGTCGGTTCAGCAAAGAAACAATGTACATGCTCACCAAAAACTTGTTTTAAACCAAAGGTAATGCCCCCTGGCCCCCCTCCTACCCCACAAGGTAAGTAGACAAATAATGGATACTCTTGAGAGATGCTAATTTGCTTTTCTTCTAGCTGTTTCTTTAGACGAATGGCAGCAACTGCATATCCAAGAAAAAGGTGTTCAGAATGCTCATCATCTATAAAATACATAGTCGGATCGCTCTCTGCTTGTCTTCTACCTTCAGCTACCGCCGCGCTAAAATCTGAAGTATGCTCGATGACCTGTACACCTTTTTGCTTCAATAATTCCTTCTTCCACTTCTTTGCCTCACTCGACATATGTACATATACGCGAAATCCAAGTTTTGCACCCATTATACCGATACTTAAACCAAGATTACCTGTAGAACCAACAGCTATACTATACTGTGAAAAAAATGCCTGCTGATTAAATAATTTGCTATAATCATCAGTAAGGTTAAGAATCCCTTCAGATAAAGCAAGGTGTTCTGCATGCTTTAATACTTCATATATCCCACCTCTAGCTTTAATAGATCCCGATATAGGAAGTTCATTATCTGCCTTTAGCAGTAAGTCTCCTTTGACATTTACATGTTTTTCCTTCATATTGAACAATGTGAGTAGAGGAGATTCAATGATACCCTTCTGCTTGCTTGTTTCAGGAAAAGCTTTAGCAATATATGGAGCAAATCTTTCTAAACGTCTTATAGCGTCTTCAACATGTACACTAGATAAAGGACCACGAATCGTAGAATCATATTGTTGATTCAACCATAGTACTGGTTCATATTTAACTAGCTTTTTAATAAGTGAATCATCTGCTAATAACTGTTGTATTTGATTATTTATCATATCCTATACACCTTCTTATCATTACGCTTTATCCTTATTTTGGCCGAACTACATTGGTTTTGTCGAGTGTAATTGTAAAATTGAGAAAGGAAGAACCCCCATGACTACATTTAAAAAAATGAATCTGCTGAGCCTATTTTATGCACTCATCGCTTATTTCCCCGTACAACTTTCAAGCAATGTTAATAGAATCAGTCGCTGGACAGGCATAAATGTCAGTATGGTTATCATTATTAGTAATACACTTATTCTGATCATCCTTCTCTTAGGTACTGCCTATATTTTTCATTTAACTACAAAATGGCTACACCATAAAAGAATAAGATATTTTACTAGCATTACTTGGATTCCTTTCTTTTCCATCATGATGCTTATCACTGCAATATTCTTACCGTTTTCAATGACAATCGAATCACCTAACCCAGTCACCAGTATCATTATTCTTATTTGTGTCATTCTCTATCCTATTTACATATTAATTGTTAATGGGTTCATAGCCATGACTCAATCATCTGAACAACCTTTAGTAGATAAAATGAAGTAAAGCTAATTCACTACAATTTAAGTAAATTTATTCACAAAGAGTTGTACACATCTTGTGTTACAGCCTTTTGTGATTGATTTTACTCCACTTAAAACTAGCCTCTCCATGGGGAGCTGGCGGCTGTTCCAAACAGTGAATATCTTTTTCAATTACTCAAAACTCTCCCTCCACTTTTTCAACAAACATATCACTTCTTAGCCAATTTTAAAAAAATCGAGAGTCTATCGGAAATGAGTCATGATATTTTAACGATATGGAGCACTTCTATCAACCTTTTGGAAGTGTATACATCAAGCAATAATTGTATTTCGTATTTAGATTCCTTCACTTTTACTATTTCCACGAGATGCTAAAAAAACTGACTCTATATTGTCGTACGTATACGACAATCTGAGTCAGTTTTTTTATTGGTCGATATTTCTTAAATACACTTGCCAGTCTTTTATTCTTTCCCAATCACAAGCCTCTTGATTATATGATTGATCCTTTAAAAAACATGTGACCTTTGTCTCTTTTAGTGTGTGCAATATTTGTGGTTTATCATCAACATAATAATCTAGCTGAAGATCTTTAATGATATTCACTTTTTCGTGATCCTTCATTCCACAGAAAAAGTGACCTTCTTCAATTGGAAAACCGAATTGCATCATCCAAGCTTTCGTTTGCTGGCAATAGTCCGCATCTCTTGCGGTAATATAAAAGATCTCATGCCCCATTGCCGCCAGCTTCTGTAAAAGCTCAAGTGCGCCAGGAAAAGCTTTGCAGTTCGTAAAGAAGATTTCCTCTTGATGTTGATTCCACATTTTGAAACCTTCATCATCAGTCAAATCATATAAAGAATGGATTTCAAGTGTGTTTAATTGTTGAAGTGCAGATGCTTCAATCTCCTTCTTTAATTTCCGATTATAAATACTTAATGCATGTCCTCTTAAATCGATTAAAGTATCATCAATATCAAAACCAAACCTCATCATTTCAGTCCTTTATTTGTTAGTAGGATATCCAACAAACTTAAAGTCTTTGCCAATCGGAGTCACCGTTACATGCTCTAATTCTACCGCTTCACTCATAAGAGCAACCCCTGTACCTTCTAAAAAGGTTGGTGCTTCTTTTCCACCAACTAACTTAGGCGCTAAATAAATTACTACTTTATCAATATAACCGTCCTCTAAAAAGGACGCACTGACATTGCCGCCGCCTTCAATCAGAACAGAAGAAATTTGCTCTTCTTTTAACATAGTCATTACTTCAGCGATAGTTACTTTTTCTGTTGATGTATGAAAGAGACGAATGCCCTTCTCTTCTAGCTGGGCTTTCTTCTCTTGATCATAGTAGGAACCAGTAAAAACCCATGTTGGTGCTAATCCATCATTAACAAGCTGACTTTCCATAGGGATACGTAAAGTTGAATCTAACACAAGTCTAATGGGATTTCTACCATTTTGTATTCTAGACGTTAGAGCTGGGTCATCATGAAGCACTGTTCCAATTCCAACTAAAATCGCTTGATGGTTACTTCTTAACTGGTGTACATCTAATCTTGCTTCTTCTGAAGTAATCCACTTACTGCTAGCTGTATGTGTAGCAATTTTACCATCCAGTGAAATACCAGATTTCAGTGTAATGAAAGGACGATCAGCAGTTATATAATGATTAAATACCTCATTCATCTCTATTGCTGCTTGTTCACAAATACCAATAATTACTTCGATACCTGCTTTTTCTAATATCCTTACTCCATTCCCACTAACAATAGGATTGGGGTCTAATGAAGCGATAACGCATTTTTTTACCCCCGCTTGAACAAGGGCCTCCGCACAGGGACCCGTTCGTCCATGATGGGAACAAGGTTCCAAGGTAACATAAATCGTTGCCCCTTTCGCTTGATCCCCTGCCATATTGAGAGCATGAATTTCTGCATGTGGTTCACCTGCTTTCATATGCGCGCCGATACCCACAATCCGCTGGTTATTTACAATTACGGCACCTACAAGCGGATTGGGATCTGTTTGTCCCTTCATCGCTTTGGCATTTTGCAATGCTAACTCCATGTAAAATTGATCATTACTCATCTCTCGACACCCCTTCTGCCTGAAGATGTCCGGATTTTAACACCTTTGTTTGCAGATACTTTTCATTAAAATCAGAGATATCCCCCCATAGTGGTGTCCGACCTACTAATAAGGCTCCTGCATCTGTTAAAGCATCTAATTTCTTGGGATTATTCGTGATTAATGTAATAGGCTTTTTCCTCAATTGTTGTAATACAGTGATTGCTTCATCATATTTTCGAGAGTCATCCACAAAGCCAAGCTCTTCATTTGCCTCGACGGTATCATAACCATTTTCCTGCAGTACATAAGCCATCGCTTTACTAAATAACCCAATGCCTCTTCCCTCATGATTAGCTAAGTAAAACAATGCGCCCGAACCATTTGCCACCATCATTTTCATAGATTGCTTAAGTTGGTATCCGCAATCACAACGCTTGCTGCCAAAAATATCCCCGGTATGACAAATCGAGTGGAAACGCACCAATGCATCTTCACTATCCTCAAAATCACCGTAAACAAGGACACTTGATTGCTGTGAATCAGCAAGATTAGCAGAAGATAAATGAGCGACAATCTTGCTCGTATCTTCCATCACTTCAGCACTATCTAACCAGCAATACCATTTAAAATGCACAGTTTCTCCATCTAGGTTTACAGGTAAGCGAATCGGCCCTACTAAATAAACAGAACGATCACCTCGATCAATTCTCTGAATCTTTTTTTCTAATATTTCAATTGCTTTTGTTTCTATGTTTATTTGATTCATTTATTTCTCCCCCTAAGACTCAGGCAGAGACAAACTGCTCTCTGTATGAAGCCTCCATCTTTTGTTGCTCTAATTGTAAAGATTCAATATCTGTTCTTCTATATCTTTCAAACTCATTTAAGCATGCAGCACTTGTATCGTTTGCAGCTAAAGCTTTAACTATCGTTGGATATAAAGTTTCTGCATCAATCAAGGCACTATTTAAGCCAAATGCGCCTGTTGGACTCATCGTATGAGCTGCGTCTCCCATTAGTACTAAGCCATCCTTAACCCAAGTTTGGCAACGACAACTTTGTACATTTAGTAAAATAAAATCCTGCCACGATTGAATATACTTTAACACAGATTGTTGTAAATCTGGAAATGCCTGAATTAACTTTTCTATATATGTTTCCACTGGTTGTTTCCTAATCTCTGCAAAAGCACCTTTATCTATATTCCATCCCACTTGAATATAAGAATTCGTTTGTGTAAAAAGCGCTAGTTGATGATCGTTTACTAAGCCTTGTCGTATAACAGGTTGCCAATTTTGTGGTGCAGGGAATTTTGCCCAAAGTAAATCGTAATCGTGTTCAATTTTTTCAAATGGAATTTTAGCTAGCTTTCTAATCGTTGAATGCCTACCATCTGAACCAATAACAATGGAGGAGTGAATCATTATTTCTTCTCCATTTTTCCTTTTCGCTTTTACCCCTTTTACTTTCCCATCTGAGAGCATCAATTCAGTAGCCCTTGTACCTGTTAATAGGCGATAGGCGGAGAACTGTAAAGATTCTTTTAATAGAACTGATAATAAATGCTTTTGCGGTACATGGATGCCAACATGTCTTTCATCTGGAGCAGGTGAGACAGTTCTAAGAATTCTCCCGTTCTGCCAGTACTCTATTCCTTCCATCGGCAATACACCTAATTGTTTGACCTGATCAAACAAATGATATTTTTTAAGTACATTTTCACCTAAGTGATTTAAATGTTCTCCTCTGAATTCTTTATCCATATTTTCATTACGTTCTAGCACGATGACATTGATGCCATTTTTCGCTAATAAATATCCCAATAATGCGCCGCCAGGTCCGGCACCAACAATACATACATCGTAGTTAACATCCATAAGGCTCACCTTTCTATTCAACGACAAACTTAATATTGTTTCCAGCGGGGTCACTCACCATATAACTGTCCGCTTGCCTTTCGACCTCTATATTCATCGCTTGAAGTCTTTCAACAGCCTGTTCAAGCTTGTTTTTCGGGAAAACGAGCGTATAGAAAGCCATCCCAACACTATTAGCTGAAGGCGCTACAGCCATGGTTCCGTTCCAAATATTTAAGCCAATATGATGATGGTACTTCCCAGTAGAAATAAACAATGCTTGATTACCATAATGAGTAACTACTTCAAAGCCTAGACCCTCACAATAAAAAGTTTTTGCTTCTTCTATATTATTTACATGTAAATGAATATGTCCCATAATTGTTTCATTCGGCATACCATTCCACTCATTACCGTCCCATTCACTCATAATACTTTGAACATCTAAGGCATTGGTGCCCATGACAACTTCTTCACCCTTCCAATCCCAAAACGTTTTTGGGCGATCAGCATAAATTTCAATCCCATTTCCGTCTGGGTCTGCTAAATAAAGGGCTTCACTCACATCATGATCAGACGCTCCTTGTAAAGGATAATTCACTTTAATAAAGTGGCGAATGATCTTAGCTAAGTCATTTCTCGTTGGAAGCAGGATGGCAAAATGATATAGCCCTGTTCTTCTCAGCTCTTTTTTCTGCAAACCTTCTGGCGCATGTAATTGCACTAAAGTTTGATTCCCATCAGCTGACAATGACACTTCATGCTTGCTTTGATGCAATACTTGGAAACCTAATATATCTTGATAGAATCTTAGTGATGTTTGTAAATTTGTTACTTTAAGATCTATTTTCTGTGCGTAGATATTTGGCTCTGCATGAAACGTATTCATTTGCATTAACCCCTTTAATTGTCTTTTAGTTATGTTAGTTACTTTATGTAAGTAATTATATTTTTGTTAACTACTTGTGTCAAGTACAATAATCATGTATTGTTAAGATATAAGGAAATCATCGAATAGGGGTGACCATTTTGAATCAAGCACTGATATGTCCTCGATTCGAAAAAGCCATGAGTATCATGAGCCAACGTTGGACTGGTCTAGTAATCTATCAACTATTAGCAGGACCTAAACGCTTTTGTACATTAGAATCTTCAATGAGCATTAGCGGTAGAGTCTTGTCCGAAAGATTAAAGGACCTTGAACAACAAGGTATTGTTAAACGCGAGGTGTATCCGGAAACGCCCGTAAGAATAGAGTATTCGCTTACAGACAAAGGAATGGCCCTAGAGCCCGTTTTACGCGAAATAGAGAAGTGGTCTCAAGAATGGTTGCAAGCCGAATAAAGAACGACAATAAATCCCCATATACGTACTATGGGGACCTTTTTTTATGAGTGAGGTCTTTTGCCCACACTTCTCGCTACTTCCATAGCCGCTTATATGCGCATTTTATTCTTATCAGAGGCACCGTCCCTCTTTTCTCCCCTCCCCAAAAAAAATTTCCGGCACATTGGCCGGAAATTCATTCTTATTTTCTCTTTAAAAATAACGGGATAGACATAACTGCTGCTCCACCTATAAAAAAGAGCCAATTCTTATTAAACTTTCTGGTGCCCAAATTTTGTTTTACTATCTCTTCCTTTTCCTTACCCTTACTTGATCCAAGTCCTTTCACAAAAGCAAGTAGAATACTCATTCCTTCCCTTACCTCTGAATCCCTTAGCATAGATAGCATGGTCACTTCCTTTTTTTCCTTATCTGATTGTTGAACCTCTACCATGCGGGTAAGTGCAGTATTTATTTTATCAATCATCGGTTCCCATTCCTTTAAATCCATTTTTCCTAAGACTTCAAGGAGAAGGAACGAATTTTTAATTGATCCTGTAACTTCAGGATGCTCCATTGATAACAGGACACGATCAAGAATTTTGTCACTTTGTCCCAGCATACTTTCTACGATATGAAGGATGCCTTTT
Organism: Cytobacillus sp. FSL R5-0569; assembly: GCF_038007265.1. Classification (NCBI taxonomy): domain Bacteria; kingdom Bacillati; phylum Bacillota; class Bacilli; order Caryophanales; family Bacillaceae; genus Cytobacillus; species Cytobacillus sp. FSL R5-0569. The sequence goes on along the minus strand of NZ_JBBOWW010000001.1, from coordinate 387,201 downwards.
TCGTGGATTCTTTGTATTAAGTGTATAGAATCAATAATTGCTCGGCGGTTATTCACAATACTATCTTCCAGTTCCTTTAATTCCCTATTTCTCTGCTCTTCAGGCGACACTTCGATTTTTCGTATAACTGTTGTTGCTTTAGCCATGTCTCCTCCTCCTCCTCTCTCTTACAAGATCTCCAGGGAAAATATAGTCGCTCCTCTGCCATTTCCCTTCCACATTCACACCTACTTGCGGTTGAGGTGTACCGAAGCGATGATTCTTCCGTGGTAATGGAGACTCTCCATCTTCTTCTATTACCTCAAGCTTTGCTGAAATCTCTTTATATGCAGGCGTATCTGTATCCTTATCTGTATGCGAACTAGTTAAATAGTTAATAGCGCCCTCTCCAGATGTATTCATTGGTAAATAGACCTGCTTACCTTTTACTCGATCAGTGACGAGGCAGCTTACCCTTACACTGCCATAGGGAGATGTTAACTTAACTTTCGTACCATCTCTAATCCCTCTTTCCGCTGCCAATTCGCCTGAAACCTCCAGAAAGACATTAGGTGTTTTACCGGAAATCGCTTTAGATTTGTAAGTCATATTCCCTTCATGAAAATGCTCTAGCAGTCGACCATTGTTGACATGGATATCATATTCTTCATTGAAAGTAAGCGGTTGTGTCCATTTCACTGGATGGAGAATAGCTTTTCCACCCGGTAGTGAAAATCCATCTGTGAATAAGAGTGGAGTATCCTTGCCATCTGCTGCTACTGGCCATTGTAGACTTTTATAGCCTTCTAACCGATCATAATTGACTCCAGCCATTAACGGGGTAAGAGATGCGGCTTCATCCATAATCTCACTTGGATGTTGATAGTTCCAATCTCCACCTAGTTGATTAGCAATAGCCATAATAATTTCCCAATCAGGCTTAGAATCACCCAGCGGTTCCATTACTCTATATAAACGTTGAATTCTTCTTTCAGTATTGGTAAACGTTCCTTCTTTCTCCAAACTAGGGCTGGCTGGTAATACTACATCCGCATATTGGCATGTTTTCGAGAAAAAGATATCTTGCACAATAAACAGTTCTAGTTTTTCAAAAGCTGCTTGTACATGATTGATATTCGTATCAACAATCCCCATATCTTCGCCCTTTATATATAAAGCCTTTAATTTCCCATCATGAATGGCTTCTACCATTTCTTGATTATTTAAACCAGGCTCACTAGGGAGGTCCACACCCCACTGCTCCTCAAAACGTTGTCTGACACTTTCATCGGTTACATATTGATAACCAGGGAAACGATCTGGCATACTGCCAAAATCACTTGTTCCTTGCACATTATTATGACCTCTAAGTGGATAAGCACCTGCACCTGGTTTCATATAGTTTCCTGTTACAAGAAGCAAATTAGAGATAGCTGTACTTGTGTCACTGCCTCCACCATGCTGTGTCACACCCATCGCCCAAAGGATAGATGTTGTTTTTGCTTCATGAATTCTTTCAGCGATTGAGATCAGCTCTTCTTCTGATAAGTGCGTCACTTCAGAAGCGTATGATAATGTATAGGGCGTTAAACTTTCGAAGAAAACTTCTACATCATTGACATGCGCAGCTAAGAACGCTTCATCATGCCAGCCTTGATCGACAATATATTTTGTCACTGCTGAAAGCCAAACAAGATCGCTGCCCGGTGCAGGTTGAATGAAAAGGTCTGCTCGTTCAGCTAATTCATGCTTCCGTAAATCTGCCACAATCACTTTTTGACCGTTTAGTTTCTGCGCTCGTTTTACTCTTGTCGCCAAAACAGGGTGGGATTCTGCTGTATTGGAGCCGATAGAAATGATTAACTCTGCTTGAGCAATATCACTAATGCTGCCAGAATCGCCTCCGTAACCTACTGTTCTCCATAGTCCCTTTGTTGCTGGAGATTGGCAATAACGGGAACAATTATCAACATTATTTGTCCCGATGACAGCTCTCGCTAATTTTTGCATTAAATAGGACTCCTCATTTGTACATTTAGAAGATGCAACAAAAGCTAATGAATCAGGTCCATGATTCGTTTTTATCTCAGTCATTTTTGAACTAATAAAAGTAAGCGCTTCCTCCCACTCCACTTCTTTGAAACCTTCTTCATCTCTTATCAATGGCTTGGTCAAGCGCTCTTCACTATTAACAAAATCCCAGCCGAATTTACCTTTCACACAAGTTGATACACCATTTGCTGGTGCTTCCTCCTGCGGTTCTACTTTTAATATTTGCCTTCCTTTTGTCCACACATCAAACGAACAGCCTACGCCACAATATGTACAAACTGTTTTCGTCTTATTAATTCTTTCTTCTCGCATAGTTGCTTCTATATCCGAAATGGTTAAAAGAGACTCATAACCTGTTTCAATATTCTTCGTTAGTTCAATCATCGGACGAAGAGATTGTTGTTTAACACCGGTTAAGAATCCGGCTTCTCCTTCCATCCCAACTTCCATCATGGCATTACAAGGGCAAACAGTTGAACAATGACCACAGTTTACACATGACGATTCTTCAATCGGAGAATCCTTGTCCCAAATTACTCGTGGTCGCTTTAAATCCCAATCAATTGTTAACGTTTCATTAACTTGTAAGTTCTGACATGCCTCGACACATCTACCACAAAGGATACATTGATCAGGATCATATCGATAAAACTCATTTCTTTGTACTTCTGCATCTTTTGATGTATGATCAGTCTCTTGATGGGAAATCTTCATTTCCTTGACGGTATTATGTATTTCGCAATTGCCGTTATTAAAGTCACAAACTGTACAATATAATTCATGATTACCTAATATGCGATCCATAGCGATCATCTGTGCTTCATGGATATCTTCACCTACTGTTTCAACCTTATCATTTGGCTGTATGGTCGTTGAGCACGAACGGACATATTCCCCATTTACTTTCACAATACAAGTGTCACAAGTTTCAATAGCTCCTAAACTAGGATGATAACAAAGTGATGGTACCTCAATATTCATTGTATTTAATAGCTGCATAACCGACTTTTGATTACTCACACTTGTTGTTTCTCCATTAATTGTGACCTCAAACTTCTCTGTCACTATGAGCCCCCCTTAATCCCTTTATTTACCTATCTACTATTTCCCCTTTACCCATTCATTCCCTGCATAAACAGTATTGTATTTTTATAATTTTCCGTTAATTTTAATGGTTATAATCAAATGTCCTTCTCTTAACCAATAATTAAATACGATATGAATCGCAATACTCTACATATGAAAATTTAATAATTCTCATTTAAGTAGGATTGTTATTCACTAAAAATCTATTTTTTTTATTTCTAAAACGAAAAAACTCATCCCCCCAAACAGTCAAGTTTGGGAAAGGATGAGTAATAAACTGAATTAGTGAATATTCGTTTTCCTAAAGCTTCCACCTTTCACTTCTGCTACATCATAAACGGTGACAAATGCGCCGTCATCAATTTCAGAAATGATTTCTTTCATTTTGCTTTCTTCTAAACGGTTAATGACACAAGTGATTTCGATGAACTTTTCATGCGAATAACCGCCATAAGCTTCTTTATACGTAGCACTACGCCCAAGACGGTCGCGAATGGTTTCAACCATAGCCACTGGTTCAGTTGTAATGATTTTAAATGTTTTCGATCCACTTAACCCTTCCTCAACGATATGTATCACTTTACTTGCAATAAAATAAGCAATCGCAGATAAGAACGCCCCCTGGAGGCCGAACACAGTAGAAACAATTATAAAGACAAATAAATTTAAGAATAGAATTAAATCACTTGTTCCGAATGGGAGCTTTCGTGAAAGTAGCACAGCAAGCATGTCGATTCCATCAAGTGCCCCACCATTACGTAATGCTAACCCCATACCAAAACCAAGAATAATTCCACCTACAACTGTGACAAGGAGTGTATCACCTTGAATAATGACTGGTATGTGATGCATGAGGCTTGTACCTGCAGCTAATGAAGCAATACCAATAATTGAATAGATGGCAAATGTTTTACCAATTTGTTTATAACCTAACCAAACAAAAGGTATATTAAGAATTGCGATTAAAACACCTAATGGGACATCAAATAGTTGCGAACCTACAATGCTGATGCCCGTAACGCCTCCATCTGATACATTATTAGGAATCAAGACTGCCTCTAGTCCATAAGCAGCGATAAAACCACCTATAATAACAATCAGACATCTAATCACCATTCTTAGTATACTTTGTTTACTTTTCTTTTTACTTTTTGTTTCCATAATAATCTCCTCTTTACTTTTTCAAATTGATACATGGCTAGAATAAATTCCTTATCATCCCTTTCTAACGAAAATTTACCCCTAAAAAACAGTTAATTCTATTATAACTCAATTATTCTCATCCTTTGTAACAAGTTTCTGTCTGATTCTTAATAATATCCCATATTATGGGCAAACTTAGTTTGAAATAAAGGAGGAGACAAAATGTATAAAAAACAGGAGAAAAAGCTCATTCTCTTAGCCTTTTCAATCGCTTTTATTCTCGGCTTATCCATCCTCGGGCGCTTGTTCCACTAATGATAAAAGATAATAACGAAAGAAGGGATTCTATTGGCTAGCGAACAAGGCGTTTTATATAGCCGTGCTTTGACAGAGTTAACATTAACTTTCCATATCATTTATGCAACAATTGGTGTAGGAATCCCACTAATGATTATGATTGCCCAATGGATCGGAATTAAAAAGCAAGATGACCATTACATATTACTTGCTCGTCGATGGGCAAGAGGATTCGTCATTACCGTAGCTGTTGGAGTTGTGACAGGAACGGCAATCGGCTTGCAGCTTTCTCTTCTTTGGCCACACTTTATGGAACTAGTAGGACATATTATTGCTCTGCCATTATTTATGGAAGTATTCGCTTTCTTCTTTGAGGCAATCTTTCTTGGCATTTACTTATATACATGGGATCGATTTGAAAATCAAAAAAAACATTTACTATTGTTAATCCCTGTTGCATTAGGTGCTTCATTTTCGGCTGTTTTTATTACTGTGGTCAATGCTTTCATGAATTCACCCCAAGGATTTGATATTGTCGATGGACAGATTGTTAATATTTCTCCATTGATAGCTATGTTTAGTCCAGCTATGCCGACAAAGGTAGCACATGTTTTAAGCACGGCCTATATGACTTCAGCTTTTATACTTGCTAGTATTGCTGCTTATCGCATGCTTAGAGGTTCAACACATCTCTATCATAAAAAAGCGCTTTATCTAACTTTAAAACTTGCACTCGTCTTCTCCATCTCCACCGCCCTGTTAGGTGACTTCGCTGGAAAATATTTAGCCGAATATCAACCAGAGAAGCTTGCTGCTGCCGAGTGGCATTTTGAAACAGAAGAAAATGCGCCTCTTATTCTCTATGGTGTATTAGATGATGAAGAGATTAAATATGCCATTCGGATACCTTACGCTTTAAGTATGCTTGCCCACAGCAATCCATTTGCCGAAGTCATCGGTTTGGACCAGTTTGATGAAGATGTTACGCCACCTTTATATATTCATTATTTATTCGATATTATGGTGACTTTAGGTATGCTCCTTATTTTAATTGCTTTACTTTATATTATTGGGCTTATTAGAAACTGGTCATTTATTCATGCAAAATGGTTTTTATGGATTATGGTGCTTTCCGGTCCACTTTCAATGATCGCCATTGAGGTAGGGTGGTGGTTCACCGAAGTGGGTAGACAGCCTTGGATTCTACATGGATTGATGCGGACAGCTGAAGCGGCAACTAGTAATGAATATGTAGGCTGGATGCTTGTTCTGTTTGCCTGTTTATACCTCTTGCTCGGTGCAGGAAGTATTTACGTACTCACTAGTATGTTCAATCGAAACACGGTTGAACAAGAATTAGCTGATCGAAAAATAGAAAAAGGCGGTGACACTTTTGAGTCTTGAGATAATTGGTATTTTTGTACTTTGGCTGTTTTTGTTTGGTTACGTTATGGTTGCATCTATTGATTTTGGCGCAGGATTTTTTAATGCCTACAGCTTATATAGAGGCAATCAACATATTTTAAATAAAATCATTCAACGTTACTTATCCCCAGTATGGGAAGTCACCAATGTATTTCTCGTCTTTTTCTTTGTCGGTATCGTTGGTTTTTTTCCACAATCCGCTTATTATTATGGGACCACTCTGTTAGTGCCGATTAGCTTAGCCATTATTTTATTAGCCATTCGTGGATCTTATTATGCTTTTTCAACATATGGAAATCGTATGCCCAAGAGGTATACATACGTTTATGGATTATCTGGCTTATTTATCCCAGCTTCTCTTTCAATTGTTTTTACAATCTCAGAAGGCGGATTTATCTCAATCGAACAAAATGGACCTGTGCTTGATATAGCCTCCCTTTTCACAAGCCCACTCACATGGAGTATTGTTGTACTGAGTATAACGGCAGTTCTTTATATCTCAGCTGTTTTCTTAACATGGTATGCCCATTATGCCAAGGACGAAGAGGCAACTACTTTATTAAGGAAATATGCACTAATATGGGCTATCCCTTCACTCATTACAGCAATTGGGATTATCGTTGAATTAAAGTTCCACAACCCAGAGCATTTTGAACGACTTGTTGATTTATGGTGGATGTTTGCATTGTCTGTACTATTTTTCATCGGGACGTTTATCCTTATATATAAGAGAATGAACTATGGGCTCGCATTCACTTTATTATGCGGACAATATTACCTTGCCTTCTTTGCTTATGGCATTTCACATTATCCGTATTTACTGTATCCCCATTTATCAATATTTGATAGTTTCACAAATGAAGCAATGGCCATCGCTTTGATTATAGCCTTTATAGCCGGTTTAGGTTTGCTCCTACCATCGCTCTATCTTTTATTGCGGCTTTTCTTATTTAATAAGGAGTATGTACAAGGGCGAAATGATAGTCATGTATAAGAAGGGAGACATTTTAGATGAGTACATTTATTATTTTTTATGCGCCGTTTATTGTCATCTTACTATCCATTATCATCGGCTTTCGAGTTGCTTTATATGATCGATCAGCGGTTAACCGTAAAAAATAACGGGTTTATAAAGGTACAACGAAAGCAAATATTTTAGTCTAATTCTTTCACTCTGCCTGCACTATACATTGAATAAATAAAAGAGGAATAATGTTGTTTAGTATAATAGAGAAAAAATGGAGTAAGTACGAATTGAATATCACAATGTAAAAAGAGGGAAACGTTGATTACAGAGTTTTCCCAGCACAGAAAAAGGCAATCACTCCCTTTTATTAACTTTGGTGCGCATTTTTATTTGCGCACCCAAATTATTCATTTTTTCACTTCAGAATGGTGCTTCCTCCTCCTTGCAAAGGATATTATGAAGTCGCCTTCAAACCAATTACGCCGACAATGATAAACAACACGCTGATGATACGTTTTTTACTTTTTGGCTCTCCGAAAAGGAACATACTAAGTAAAACAGCCCCTGCTGTACCAATACCAATCCATACCGTATAAGCAATACTCACTTGTAAATATTGAAAGGAGGCATACAGGAGCACAAAGGATATCCCAAAACCACCCATATAAATGACACCATTCTGAATGTTTTTTTGTTCACTATATTTTTTTAACCCAATAACACCAGTAATTTCACTTATTGCTGCTAAAATCACAAGAATCCAGCCCATCATGCTACTTGATCCTCCCTACTATGTTCTTCTATTTGATTATCAGCTAGCTTCAAACCGATAACACCGACTAAAATGAATATAATAAATACTACTTTCGCTAACCCCATTTCTCCATTGAAGAGAAAGACATCCATTAAAGACGTCCCTACAGTACCTACTCCGGCGAAGATAGCATAAACGGTGCCAGTTGGTAGATTCTCACATGCTTTGGATAAACAGTGAAAATCTAATAAAATCACTGCAACTACAAGTAGCCAATGCCACCATAGATACGCTGTATTAAAGCCAAAAACCCAAACAAGTTCAAATAAACACGTTAATATAACATAAAACCAAGATCGATTCATCTTTTTCCCTCCAAATGACTGAATTTCAGTCATTTTTTATCAAAAACCCACCACTGGTGAGATTTATTTAACCTATAAAAATCATAAGCTAAATAGCAGAAGATTGATAACCTAAACCGTATTTTAGAAAGGTTAGCACTTCTTCTTTTTGTTGCTTTGCTTTGTCTTCATCTGTGTGATCATACAAGTAAATTTGCTCCGCTGTCGATTCCACTAATCCAATCAAAATCTTTGCTGTACTTTCTATATTAAGGTTGGAACGTACGACTCCTTCTTCTTTAGCCGCCTGCAAAAAATGACTAATCCATTCGTAAAATGGTTGGTAAACAGTTTCCCATTGACGAATATGTTCGCTAGAAGCAAGACCAGCATATACTAAGGCAAGCACTTCTCGATACTCACTCGTATATAAAAAGATACTGTCGACCAGTTGCTTTAATCGATCAACAAATATCGCTTCACTATTTACTTCATGATGTACTCTGGCAATTAATTTTTCTACCATCACTTCTGCAATAGCCGGCATAACAGAAAGTTTCGATGGGAAATACAAATAATAAGTCCCTTGAGCAATACCTGCTAGTTTCACGATATCGGCAATTTTTGTTTTTTCAATGCCCTTTTCTTGAAAAACTTCAATTGCGGCATGCACAATACGCTCTTTTTTGTCCATTTATCAAACTCCTTAAACATGACTGAATATCATTCATTTTAAAATGGATTTAAGAAAATGTCAATGTCAACACAACTTCTACCCGAAGACAAAGGATATTTAACCACCTCCAATTGCCCTCGGAGTTTTTAATGTGCTTTATATAGCATTGTTACAACTGTTCCATATCTTTCTTTACTTTTCACAAACATTTTCCCTTTATTTTCGTTCATTAATTTAAAACAAATCGTTAAGCCAATGCCATTTCCTTTTTCTTTACTTGTGAAATACGGTTCGCCAATCCTAGCTAATCTTTCTTTAGAAATTCCCTCTCCATTATCCATGACGCGGATACGGATATACTCTTCATGCTCATCTAAAACAATTTTAACCTTCCCACCTTCATGAATGGCTTCCAAACTGTTTTTAATAATATTAATCATAACTTGCTTGAAATGGGACTTATCCATATTTATATAATGTTTTTGCTTTAATTTGTTAGTAAGTTGAATCTTCTTCCCTTGTTCTGTCGCCATAGCATTGAAGAGGAGGTTAATATTATTCACTTCATCAACTGCATCAAATGGCTCAACAGAAGGCAGTTCATCAGATTTAGCCTCAGGCTTCCCGAGAATTAATAATTCTTTTAATACTTGATTAATCCGATCAATTTCTTCAATAAGAATTCTCTCGTAAGCCGAGTCAGGGTTTCTTTCTCTTAACAATTGTATGAAACCACGAATCGTCGTTAATGGATTTCTTATTTCATGCGCTACACTCGCAGCCATTTCACCAATTACTTTCATTTTCTCTGATGAAAGAAGCAATTGCTCATTCTTTTTCTGCTCTGTTACATCATTACCAAAATAGATGGTGAACGATTGACCGGAATTTTGATATAGTTGCTTCATGCCCCACTGAATATAATAATTTTTTCCTTTATAATCTGTATAGCGGTAAGGTTGTTCAAACCCGTATGCAACCATTGGCAAAAAGTGAATAAGTGTAGATGTTTTTTTACCTAGTAAAGTACGTTCTTTCTCATCAAATAATTGACAAAAGGAGCGATTCACCTTCACAATTCGCTGATCACTACCTGTAACAAGCAGATAATTAGGATTAATATCCATAATTTCTTCTAATAGTTCACTCTGTTTAATTAACTCAATATTGATATTGCGAATTCTTTGCGATTGCATTTGAAAAAAACCTAGAAATAAGATTAAGGCTGCAATGATAGAGTTAAAACTAGAAAAATAAAGCGGCGCAAAAGAAAAACCACTTATAACACCATTAATAAAAATAATCATTGCTGCTATTACTAATTGTAAGTAAAAGCTTCGATAATAAACACCTTTTAACTGTAAGGTGACGATAAACAAGAAAAACCAATTAATAAAAACAAGTAAAACATTAATGATAAACGTAAAATTCAATGGACCATAGATAGGAATCCAATGAGAAGGTGAAACGTTCACCGCTTCAACAAATCTGTAAGACTCGACTCCAAGTGAAGTAAAGTTTATCAAATACGTTATGATACTAATGATCGTAAATAACCACATTCCCGGTTTATTAAACAATATCCCAAAGCGATGTAAAAAAGGATTTTCTTTTACTAAATAGTATGAGAAATAATACATCGTTGGCATTATAAAAATCGGACCCATCCGTAAAATGCGGAACAACAAATCAATCGTTTGTAAAGAAAGCATCTGGTCAGCATAAAGAAAGGCAATATCCATTTGCCAAAATGACAACATTAAGAGGAAAATGGACAAAGCTTTTGTTAAGGAGGTTTTAGAATAGAATAATATGGATACAGAGATAAACAAGGGGATGAAAGAAACAGTTAATAATAAAACAAACTCCATCTTATGTCATCCTTTCCTTAGAGAAAAGGGCAGCATTATTGTTCCCACCATAGCCTTGTGAAGTAACAAGTACTTGTTCCACTGGGCTATGAATCACTTCGTCAACAACCAGAAGCTGCTCATACTTACCGACATCTACTCTGATGGTTGGCGGAATGAACTGTTCCTGTATACTAATTAAACCGGCCATTACTTGAAACATGCCCGATGCTCCCATCGCGTGACCAACATTCCCTTTAATAGAAGTAATGGGCACACCCTTATCTAGAAAAAACTCTCCATAAACCATTGCCTCAATATCATCGTTTGCTTCGGAACCTAAAGCCTGACTATTAATATAAGTCGGCATCCCTTTCTTAATTGTTCTTTCAACAGCCTTAACCATTGCCCGACCTCCTGGATCAGCAATGTAAGATGAATAAGCGGATTGGAACATGCTAGATTCCGCTAAATACCCTATTATCTCTTTTTTTCGTTTAACCGCTCCTTGCTCTGATTCCAATACTAATACGCCTGCACCTTCAGACATAGCAAAACCCTCACCTGTTGAAAAGGGACCCATGAATGTCTCTCCCGTTTGCAAGATTCTCAGTGGCAGAAATCCCGCCAATACCAAATCATTAATGGTAGAGTCTACCCCACCGACAATACACACATCTACCTCGTTTGCTTGCAGAAGAATTTTAGCCATATGAATGGCGTCTAAACTTGAAGTACAACTATTTGCTAAAGAAAAGGCTGGTCCTTCAATTTGCAATGAAGTACTTAAACAATTCGCCAAAGTATGCCCATTCATATTCCCTATGGCATAGGGACTCATCCTTTTTCCTTTGTTTAACTTAGTTGAATGGTTAAAAACCTCCGTTATTACACCACCAGAAGAGCCAACAATGATAGCAGTTGCATAATCTCTCGGTTGAATCTGTGCCATTTCTATTGCCCGATCTGTTGCATGAAGGAGCATTTGCGCTGACTTCGGTAATTTACTCGCCTTTAAATAAGAGTGGCTAATATCATTCTCATTTACTCTTCCAGTAAAAATGTGCTCACCGTTAAATTCTTCTCTATTTAATGTTGTCTTTTTATCTTTTAATATATTTGAAAAATCTTTGATTGATGTAATGTTAGGGCCAATCAATCCCATTCCAGTGACGACAACTCCCATAAATGCAACCCCTTTTGCATATATACACCTTTATCTTACTATTAATCTAGAAAATAAGATACGTTTCATTCATGACTAAACCCTTTCACACAACATGAATAGTACTATAGTAACATAAGAACACCACGCAGATTCAGGTCTTTTTCTCTAATAAAAAAAGAATTAAGCTATTTCCTCTTAATAATAGTGTGTGTTATTAAGATTCCCAAGTGAGGAAGCACCACGTATTTCAAATTCTTCTCCACATAAAAAGGTACTAACCTTTGTTAGGCAAGTACCTCTCCTTCTTTCATTACATCAAATACAATCAATTTTCCGTTGTAGCCGCAGTTTGTTCCCTAGCCTCGCCATTCCAATCTTTAGTTACATCCACCCATTGTTTTGCCCCTGCATATTGATATAATTCCTCACAAGTTAGTTCAATTGCTGAGTTTTTGCTACCACATGCTGGATATACCATTTCAAAACGCTGTAGGGAAGTATCAAGAAAGATATTCATTTCTTTTGATAAACCAAATGGACAGACACCACCAACCACATGCCCTGTATGATCAAGCACTTCTTCAGCAGAGAGCATTCTCGCTTTCATTCCAAATGTATGACGAAATTTTTTATTATCTATTCTGGCATCACCTGCAGCAACAACTAGTAGTGCTTTTTCTCCCTCACCTCGAAAAGAGAGTGTTTTGGCAATTTTAGCTGGAATAACACCAATTGCTTCGGCAGCTTGATCAACAGTTGCACTTGTCGTATCAAACTCCAATATATCTTTATCTCGACCATATTTCCCCAAGTGAGCTTTAACACTTTCAAGTGACATAATTCTTTCGCGGCCTCCTGTCAATATAATGTAAAAGGATATCATTCTTTAATAAGTAAAAGCAAATGTATTTGTTAAAAATTCAAAAAACATACAAATCTTTAAATCAAATTACTTTAAATAAAATTTGTAACCATCCTTCTCCTCTCCGCTTACCATAGATTTATCCCGATTCTTTCTATTTTTCATTCTCCTCTTTAAATATGATACAGTAAAGCTATACATAAAATGTTGGAGGAATACTTATGACATCAACTACTTACACAGGCTATGTTGGTACCTATACAAAAAAGGATAGCCAAGGAATTTACTCATTTCATTTAGAGGATGATCAAATTAAAAATATAGAACTTGCTGCTAAACTTGAAAACCCAACTTATTTAACGATCAGCTCGAATCAATCACATCTATACGCTGTGATGAAAGAAGGAGATTTAGGCGGTGTCGCCGCTTATGAGTTAGACAGCAGACATAGTGGGCTCACTTTATTAAACAAACACCTTTCTCCAGGTGCCTCGCCTTGTCATGTAAGTCTAGATCCAAAGAGTCAATACTTATTAAGTGCGAATTACCATAAAGGAACGGTTGACTATTATTCACTACTACAAAATGGCGAGATTAAAAACCTGCTAACTTCAAAAGAGATTCATGGTTCGGGACCACATGAGCGCCAAGAAAAACCACATACCCATTTCGCTGGACTCACACCGGATGAGAAGTATGTTGTTGCTGTCGATTTAGGGGCAGATGAAATCATTCTATTTCGTAGGGATGGGGATAAACTCACCAAACATTTTACTTTGGCAACACAGCCAGGCTCTGGACCAAGACATATCACCTTTCACCCCAATGGGAAATGGGCCTACTGCATGACTGAACTAAGCTCAGAAATTATTGCACTTCAATATGACACTGAGAAAGGAGAATTGAAGGAAATTTCTTATTATAAGACGATACCTGAGGATTTTTTAGAAAACAATCAAGGTAGCGCCATCCATCTTTCTCAAGACGGCAAATTTTTATACGCTGGCAATAGAGGTCATAATTCAATTGCGATATTTGCAGTCGCCGAAGATCGATTGCATATAACCTTTGTTGCTCATACATCGACATATGGAGATTGGCCACGTGACTTTGTATTAGATCCAACTGAAGAATACTTAATCGCAGCCAATGAACGGTCAAATAATTTAACTTTATTTAAACGAGAGGCTGAATCAGGGTTACTTCAACTATTGCAACAAAATGTTCCTGTACCTGAACCAGTTTGTGTGAAGTTTTTACCTCAACAACTATAAGTACAAAAATAAATTTAATGTCATAACTAATAATAAAAAAGGGGTGTTCTGCTAATGAATAGCCCTTTTTTGTATCCCCTCTATTGATAGGCGATGACTTTATTAACGTTCTATCACTAATAGGACATGCATAAACTAAAATAGGAGACTATTTAAGGAGGAGAAATGATGAATAAAGTTGTTTATCTAGTTGGAGTAGCCATCATTATTTGCTTTGTTTCATTAGCTGAATCCCCTAATTCAATCCTCCACCATGAGAACGAAAGAGAAAGTAAATATCCCTATTTTCCAGTAATTAATGAGAATAATGACAGCGAAGAAGTAAGTCAAACCGTTGATGAAACTGACCTTGAAGGTTTAGCTCCTACTTTAGAGCTTCAACTAGTGGACACAGTTTACAAAGATGATGTCATTGTTGAAAAATATCAACAATTCGAGGTTTATAGAAATGACGAGCAGGAAGTCATTAAAGCTATTCCATTGGATGAATATGAATACTTATCGTATCAACAATAGTTAGTCAATCAAAACATGGACAAGAAGGTCTATATTATCTGGCAAATTATAAGTAAGAATATACCCTTTTGTATACCCTGATATAAAACTATGACCATCCAATATTGTCGGGGAGGTAATATCTACTTCCATTCCCTTCCCTTCGATGGCTGATACTGAACCACCAGCAATCATATTCCCTAGTTCCCCACTAAAAGATGTTAACATTTCACCTTCTAAGTCCATCCCGAACATAGATTTCCCCAGCAATGAAAAAAGTGAACGATCACCACCAATGAACAATTTACCAGCTATGTCCCCTGAGAAACCGATGAATACCCCATATCGAACAAGGAATGAACCTTCTAGCTCAGTCCTACCCACTAATTCATGATTCATGGGAATTAGCTGTCCAATTGAAGTTTGGACACCTTTTAATAAAAGGTTCATTTTTTCTTTATCCTGTAAGACCTTTTCCATTGCCGGTCACCCCACATCAAAATAGTTGATAGTATCATAGTATATTATACCCGGTTCTTTTGCTATATTTTTCATTAAAAAAATACATGATAAGACTGAAAATAAATGAGCAAAAATAACTATTTTAAAATTCAGACATGAATGGTTTTATAGAACGCTAACTTCTCTTATTCCCTTTTCAACAAACATTAAAACACATAACTTTGACAATTTCTATCCATTTAAGTATGATAATATTATTAAATGCGAAAGGGTGACTCTAAGTCAATGAAGTAAGAATCCTATTTATCGAAAACAAACAATTGAAGGTAATGAGTAAAGGAACGCTTTATTTTGCTATGCTTTCAAACGATGTTTTCAGAATAGGATTGCACTTCATAAGGTTACCCGTTGGAATTCTCCCAACTTTTTTAGTGTACCTTTATGCCTCCTATTCTGAAGAAATAGGAGGCATTTTTTTCGAGAATTTGTCTCCCAAAACGAGAGGAGATGATCAATATGCTATTATTAGAAGCCACTGATTTGAAAATTACTATAGGTGACCGACTATTAGCTACTGCAGAAAGAATAACTGTACAACAAAACGATCGTATTGGTTTAGTTGGCCGGAACGGGACAGGAAAGACGACAATTTTAGATACACTTGTAGGAAAAATAGCTGCCGAAGAGGGACAAATCATCCGCAATGGCACAATGGAGTTATTACCACAATTAAAACATGATGATCAATACAAAAGTGGTGGAGAAACAACGCAACAATATATTAAAGAAGCACTAGCTAAAAACCCGGAAATATTACTTGCAGATGAACCAACGACCCATCTGGACACCTCCCATATTGAATGGTTAGAAAAGATTCTTAAGCATTGGCAAGGTGCACTCATTCTTGTCTCGCATGACAGAACTTTTCTTGACCGTGTGTGTACAAAAATTTGGGAAATTGATGAGGAGAAAGTAAAGATATATTCTGGTAATTACTCGCAATATAAACAGCAGAAAGAATTAGCATTAGCAGAGAAGCAGCAAGCTTACGAACAGTATGAACAGAAAAAAGCACAATTAGAAAATGCCCTCACCTTGAAGGCTAAGAAGGCAGAGAGAGCAACTAAAAAGCCAAAAAATCTAAGTTCTTCTGAAGCACGGATCACAGGATCAAAGCCTTACTTTGCTAAAAAACAAAAAAAGCTGCAACAAACGGCTAAATCAATTGAAACAAGATTGGAAAAGCTTGAAAAGGTTGAAAAAATTAAGGACCTCCCGTCCTTACAAATGACCTTACCTAATGAAAAAAATACGAAGAACCGAATTATTATTAGAGCGGAAAACCTTAAAGGAAAAATAGCTGATCACCTGCTTTTTGAACCCGCCTCCTTTCAAATTCGCGGAGGAGAAAAATGGGCGATTATTGGTCCCAATGGCTCTGGAAAGACAACCTTGATTAAAAAAATTTTACAGAGGCAAGAATTGACTGTCTCTCCATCTTTAAAAATTGGCTATTTTAGTCAAAATTTAGATATTCTGCACAAGGATAAAACGATTATTGAAAATGTTAAAGAAACCTCTATTCAGGAAGAAACGATTATTCGTACAATACTAGCCAGACTACGCTTTTTTCGAGAAGATGTATATAAAAAAGTCTCACTTCTTAGCGGCGGAGAACGAGTGAAAGTCGCATTAGCCAAAATACTTGTGAGTGAAGTGAATACATTAGTGCTAGATGAGCCGACAAATTTTCTCGATATTGAAGCTGTAGAAGCATTAGAAGAACTATTAATGCAATATAAGGGAACTATTCTCTTCGTCTCTCATGATCGCCGTCTTACTAATAAGGTAGCAAACAGGTTATTGATTATTAAAAATAAACAGATTGAAGTATTCAGAGGCAATCACGAAGCTTACGAATCCTATGAGCCCGAGTTGAAGAGGAATGATCATGAGGAAGAACGTTTACTCATCGAAACAAAAATAACAGAAGTCCTTTCACGATTGAGTATCGAGCCAACAGAGGAGCTGGAAAAAGAATTCCAGAAACTACTACAACAGAAAAAGAAACGGCAATAAGTTCTACAAAGGGACCCTACTTGCATGACATTCGGGTCCCTCTTTTTTCTTCATATAAAGCCTCAACATTTTAATTATTTCCACTTTTAATCAGCTTTAAAATCCTGTAAAATCCAATTAAGGTATATTTAACTACATAGAATTACGACATTCGTCCTCTTCCTCTTCAATCATTTATCCTTTGTTTAAACGAAAATCTTATAGTCAATGTAAACCATATTAATCTACCCTGAGGTGTCGACATGAAGCTATTGCAGATGAATCAACTTGAAAAAACAATCGGAAATACAATTATCTTCCCTAAATTCGATTTAACTTTATATAGAAATGAAATTGTTGCACTCCAATGCAATAACGAAGTTGGCAAACATCTCATCATGATGATGATTGGAAAGAACAGTATTTCAAATGGAAATGTATTATTTGAAGATACAGAGTTAAATAAGCATTTTAAAAGTCTATCTAATAGAATTGGGCTATCTCTACTAGACGACGCTCTCTACGACCGGTTAACTCCCAGAGAATTTTTAACTTTTTATAAGAACCTGCATGAAGTCAATATAGAAATAGAAGCTTTAATACAAAAAATAAATTTAATAGACAAAGTAAATACAAAGATTAGCAGACTTACGTTTTCTGAAAAGAAAAGGCTACACTTAGGAAGGGCAATCCTCCATCAACCAGATTTGCTTATATTAGAAGAACCCGACCAAAACATCGATATCGAAAGTAAAATTACACTACAGAAAGTATTAGAAGACCATAAACAACAAGGAAGAGTCGCCCTTATCATTACTAATAATTACGAAAGTGCACTATCAATGACGGATACAGTGTATCGTTTAAATGAGCACGGTCTAAAAAAAATCGAGATCATGGATGAAGAGAGTAGTCACCAGGATATCGAAGATGAAGAAGCACAGCCGCAACAAGATATGTTGCCTAGCGAAGAAATCGGTCCAGCTTCTTCAGAAAAGATTCAGAACATGAACAATCCATTGCGTCTTGAAAAAATACCTGCAAAAGTGGAGGACAAAATCATCCTTTTTGATCCGACTGAAATTGTATATGTTGAGAGTAATGATGGCATTTCCCATTTACATGTAAATGGTGAAAGTTTCCCTTGTGCTCTTACGCTAAATACATTATTTGAGAGACTGCATCCATTTGGATTCTTTCGCTGTCATCGTTCATATATTGTTAATTTGCAGAAGGTGAGAGAAGTCATTACTTGGACAAGAAATAGTTATAGCCTTATTCTCGATGATGCGAAAAAGAGTTCAATCCCATTATCAAAAGGAAAATTAAATGAGTTGAAAGAGATTATGGGCATATAAGTTGTTTCATCTTGACTTTAACAACGAATGACACCCTATTTTCACCTACTTTCCTTGCTCCATTCACCGCTTAATTGCTTCCATTCATCTATATATAGACGCTTTTCACCTTGATATTACTGTATTCATCCCATTTCACAGTTAATATTGAAGACAAGAAATGCAAAACGTGAAAAGGGGCCAATTAAATGGAAAATGTCATTGAAGTAAGAGACCTTGAAAAGTCTTTTCAAAACCAACTAGCTTTAAAGAAAGTAAGTTTTCAAGTAAGAAAAGGGGAAACAATTGGTTTCTTAGGACCGAGTGGTTCAGGTAAAACAACAACAATCAAAATCCTAACCGCTCAACTTCATGCAACTGCCGGAGAAGTGAAAGTGTTTGGTGAACCAATTGCGAAACTAAAAGATCCCATTTATATGAAGAGAATTGGTATATTAACTGATAATAGTGGCTTATACGAAAGGCTTAGTATATACGATAATCTCGCATTATATTGTGATTTATATGAAGTAGATAAAAAAAGAATCAATGAAGTGCTCACAACGGTAAATTTAATAGAAGAAAGTAAGAAAATCGTGCAAAAACTGTCCAAAGGAATGAAGCAACGAGTGACATTAGCAAGAGCCATGCTTCATAAACCGGATTTACTCTTTTTAGATGAGCCGACTTCCGCCTTGGATCCTGTAAACACGATGCATATCCACCAAGGGCTTAAAAAGCTAAACGAAGAAGGAACAACAATATTTTTAACTACTCATGATATGCAAGAAGCTGAGACAATTTGTGATCGAGTGGCATTCTTACATAATGGTGAAATCAGCTTAATTGATACACCAGAGAATATTAAAACACAACAAAGTTCTTCATCCATCTCCCTATTATTGCGAAACAATCGTAAAGTGGTTGTGCAAAAAGACGAAGCAGGTGCAAAAGAAATATATAACTATATAAAAGACGGAGAAATCGTAACCATTCATTCAGATGAGCCGACACTTGGAGATGTATTTGTAAAATTAACGGGGAGGAAATTATCATGATCTTTTCATTAAAACGTGTCAACGCTATATTTATTAAAGATTGGAAAGATTTGCAGAGAAATTCATATATTCTTTTTACTTTAGCCATCCCATTAGTTTTTGCAGCGATGTTAGGTCGCATGAATGCAGCAACAGACGTCCTTTCTACTTATCCAATTAATCTCGCACTAATTATTGCGGGTGCTTTTATCCAAGCTGCGATGGTTGCAGAAGAAAAAGAGAAAAATACTTTGAGGGGCTTGTTATTATCACCTGCCAGTACACTAGAAATATTGATTGGAAAAAGCGCATTGTCTGGACTGATGACCATCCTTGTTATTATCGGATCAATTATTTTCTCAGGATACACAGTCCCATCCCTTCCACTATTTTCTCTTAGCACTTTACTAGGCTTAGTCTTTTACCTTGCAACAGGAACGATTCTTGGACTGCTTTCACGGACAGTAATGGAGACAAGTATTATCGGTATGCCTGTATTAATTATATTCGGCATGAGCTCCATGTTTAAACCAATGGTTGAAAATGCAACCTTGATCAATATAATTGAGTTGTTGCCTAATGAACAATTAAATCAGATTTGGTTTGGTTTAAGTGACGGTAAGGGGGCAGCTGAAATCCTCATGAATTTGTTCATTTTATTCTTGTGGGTAGCCGTTTCATTCATACTCACCATCGTAATATATAAGAAACGTAGATTTGATTAAGGTATCGAGGTCGGATAGGTTCCCTCTCTCCGACCTCACCAATCATATACAACAAGATTGGGCCATTTCGCTTTCCATTTCCTTGCCTTATACTCATATATCTCCTTCGTGACGATTACTTTATTCGGTACTATCCTCATGTTAAACAGATCATCTAAATGATAAGGCGCATACATAGTCATCTTGTCATTTTTCTCCATTTTCACCCCTGCCGCAGTAGCTGTTGTTGGCCAGCTCGCGATTGCCTCATTGATGCTTGTATAAGCAGGAATCGCAAAACCAAATTTTTCTTCATACCAGAAATGGACATTCGTTTGATTCTTTATATCTAATTGATATGGAAACGACTTGAGCATACTACTTAATATTTCCTGAAACTCCCTTTCGCTCAATTGGTTTCCCTTGTCATAGTAGACAAGGTCAATATCTGATATACCATAGTCGATTGCGTTGCCAGATAATTGATTCCACACGGTATTTGCCACACATCCCGCAGCTACATAATAATCAAAGGGTAAGTCCAAATCCGATAAACAACTTAATAAATGAATGATTTCCTCATTTTGCTAACATTTCCTTTAACTGTTTTTCATAATTAATCATCGTAGTATCTACCACCTTTATTGATTAAAAAGCAACTAACATCATATCTTATATAAGAGTACATTTACATTATTTGGTTTCACACTTGATTATAATTTTTAGGGAGAAGTCAAAATTCTCTTTTATTTTCCTTAGTTTAAGAACACTAGTATAATGACCTAAACAGTTTAAGCCTTCTTACTTATGATTGGAAGAAACAATAACAATGTCATAAATGAACCAACTACTTAATGGTACAATAAAGTTCAAAAAATCGAAATTGACGGAACCACTTTTGGAGGAGGACCTTTAATGGAAAAGATGAAGAAACGAATTGAAGTAGCTTCAGGTAAATCACCTGCAGACCTTGTCATCAAAAATGCGCAAATTGTTGATGTGTTTTCAAGTGAAATTATTTCTGGAGACGTAGCCATCACAGATGGATATATTGTTGGTATTGGTGACTATAAAGGAATAGAAACAGTTGACGCTCATAACCGTTTTTTAGCTCCTTCTTTTATTGATGGACATGTACATATTGAATCCTCCATGGTAACCCCTGTCGAGTTTTCAAAAATCCTCCTGCAGCATGGGATAACTGCTGTCATTTGTGATCCTCATGAGATTGCTAATGTCGTTGGTGATAGAGGTATTGAGTTTATGCTTCACGCATCTGATGATATTCCATTTGATGCTTATTTCATGCTACCATCTTGTGTGCCAGCCACACCTTTTGAAAATGCCGGTGCTACATTAACAGCAAACGACTTATCTCCTTTTTATGAATATGAGAGGGTGATTGGTTTAGCCGAAGTCATGAATTATCCCGGTGTGATGAAAGGCGATCACGACTTATTGAGTAAAATTCACGAAGCGCATGAAAGAGGAAAAAAAGTGGATGGCCATGCGGCGGGGCTAAAAGGAAAACAACTAGATGTGTATATGACAGCTGGTATCCGAACTGATCATGAAGCAACTACTGCAAAAGAAGCAAAAGAACGATTGCAAAAAGGGATGTACGTCATGATTCGCGAAGGTACAGCAGCAAAAGAATTATGTCGAATCCTACCAATTGTTAATGAGAAAAATGCACGTAGATTTCTATTTGTTACAGATGACCGCCATCTTGATGATATTATTAGCGAAGGTAGTATCGACTATATGATTCGGAAAGCGATTAAGAAGGGGATTGATCCGATTACAGCGATTCAAATGGGGTCTCTCAATACAGCTGAGTGCTTCGGGCTTAAGGAACAAGGTGCCATCGCTCCAGGATATAAAGCTGATTTCGTTTTATTAGACGATCTTGAGCAAGTTGAGATTCAATCTGTTTATAAAAATGGACAATGTGTTTTTAGTGAAGGAGAATTAACTGATTTCCCTAAAGAATTAGAGCAAAAGGAATTTTCCCATCTCACTAATACCGTCCATCTTCCTGTCATTAATGAACAATCGTTTCACTTAGACATTGTCGGAGAAAAAGCCCATATTATTGAAGTGATTCCGAACAGCATAGTAACCGACCATGTTATTGAAACCGTTCAGAAAGACGAACGCGATCGTTTCATCGCTTCTATCGAGAAAGATCATTTGAAAATTGCTGTCATGGAGCGTCATCATCATACTGGCAACATTGGACTCGGTGTCTTAAAAGGGCTCGGACTACAATCTGGCGCCATCGCAACAACGGTAGCCCATGATTCTCATAATTTAATTCTTGCGGGTACAACTGATAAAGATATGGCTGTCGCTGCCAATGCAATCCGCGACATGCAAGGTGGACTTGTAGTTGTCGATAAAGGAAAGGTGCTTGCTCAATTAAACTTGCCAATCGCGGGTCTCATGTCACATGAACCATATGAGAAAGTGAATAAGAGGCTAGTGGAAATCAATCAGGCATTGGATAAAATCGGAGCTAACCATACATTTAATCCATTCTTAACATTAAGCTTCCTTGCGCTACCTGTTATTCCATCACTAAAACTAACAGACCTTGGGCTCTTTGATGTCAATACCTTTAACCATATCTCTGTATCTGTAGAGAAATAACCTAATAAATGAGAATGACCCGAACTCGTTTCGGGTTACTTTTTATATTATGTTTCTCTCTTGAGAACTCCTTCTTGTGTTTTATCCAATTTTTCTATCTATGCCAAACTGACAATTTTTTTGTAAATGACAGTAAACAGCTTACCCTCTCTTAGAGAGTCCTCCATTAGTTTTAAATAAAGCAACAGCAAGGTACTTCCCCACCTATGCCCCTAGCTGTTTCAACTTCACTCTCATATGAACTCGTAACTAATACATGTCCCTATTTAACCCAAAACATCAGCTTCTGGTTTAAGAATGCCATAACATACGAGGTCTATATATTTTCCATCTTTTTTTACATGTTTTTTCAACAGGCCTTCTTTCTTCATACCGGTCTTTTCAATTACCCTCATTGAAGCTGGGTTCGAATCGAATGAGCGTGCAAACACTTTATTGTAATTTTTTGCGCTAAAGGCAAATTCAATTAACGCTTTAGCAGCCTCTGTAGCATAGCCATTCCCTCAATATTCCTCACCAATCCAATAAGCAAGCTCTCCATGATTGAACGTTTGATGATGCGAGAGCGCAATTGCACCGTATAACTTGCCAGTGATTTTATCAGTTATTGCCAACTCAAACCGCTTATTATGATTGAAATCACTAAGATGATTTTCCATCCAAATAAGAGCATGTTCAGTTAAATAAGGATAGGGAAGATTTAAAGTACTTTTATAAAGATTATAATTGTTACATAGTTTAACAACTTCTGGTACATCGGCCTCATTAAACAAGCGAAGCATTAATTGGTTCGTTTCGATTTTATTTTCGTTATGATGATATATCACTAGGTACCCCTCTTTTAAAATAAATTTTGATACTACTCTCATTCAATTTTTTTCGCTATTCTCCTTCTCTTCACAAGAAAAACGCATGTAAGGATCTCTAAATGTAAGTTATTCGATACCAATATGAATAAAATAAAAAGACCTCATCCATCCTACAAGATTTGGTCCTTACAAAATTCAGTATTTACTTTTTTCATAATAGCTGCAAATACTTCCGATAAATCAGAAACATGCTCATCCCCTTTTGTTGTAAATGCAGGGCGAGGCTGTTTCCATATTGTATATATCCCCACTCCACCCGCACCGACTATATCATTTTTGAGATGGTCACCTACATATACTGTCTCATCTGGAGATACGCCAAGTCTTGAAAGAGTATGTTCAAAGATATAAGGATGGGGTTTCTTTACACCAACCTCTTCTGAAATAACAATTTCATCAAACAATGCTTCTATCTGCAATGACTTAATTACTTCTCGCTGAAATTTACTGTACCCGTTCGAGATGATCGCCGTCCTTAAGCCCTTCTTTTTCAACCTTTTAAGCAATGTAATTGCCTGAGGATACAGTTCGGCATGTAAAGGAAAATGAGATAAATAATCCTGCAGTAATTCTTGCCAAGAAAAGTTTATTAAAGAAAACTCTCCTACCATCTGTTGATACACTTTATCTTTCCAAACATAGCCGCCTTGATCTAAATTAATGAACCTTTCTGCATATATTTTCTTATCTAAATGTGGAAAGAGTCTCTCTTGCTGATTCTCAATAAACGACAAAATAGCTGCCTTTCGATTATGAAGGGTTCCGTCTAAATCAAACATCACTGCTCTTACCATTACTTGATTACACCTCCAATTATTTCACTCGTAACTTTTGCCCAACTGTAATCACATTGATATCTTTCAAATGGTTCCATTCTTGTAACTTTTGCGCCGTTAGTTTAAATCTCTTTATGATAGTTGTGACTGTATCACCTTGGTGAACGGTGTAATAGTAATGTTTTTCCCCTGTCTTGATTATTTGTCCGACAGTAATCAAGTGAGGATTATGAATATGATTGATTTCTTGCAAGCTACTGACACTTGTATCGTGCACAGCTGCTATTTTTGAAAGCGTATCGCCAGATTTGACTGTATAGCTAAACTCTACCTCCTCTAATTGATTTAGGTTTACCCAAGATCCTGGCATACCTTCCACTTTTGATAGATTAAATATTTCTCCTACCTTTTTAAAAATATAATAACTCCCTGCCTTGTACAGGGACTTTTCTCGTATCTCTTTCTTTGCATCTTCAACCGTTACATAACCTTTTTTGTCCCTTGATAAATGATATTTAGGATTAGTATCATATTGTAGTAATTGATAAGTCTCAATGATACGAATGATTTTTTTGCTATAATCAGGATCTGTCGCATAACCTGATAACTGCACCTGCTCAGCAGCTTTTTTGTAATCTTTTTCTTCTAAAATAGCAAGGTATTTGTTTCGATCCCAAGATACACCATTCTTATAAAGCTTTGCTAAGTCCTCAATTGACTCCTCCCATGAAGGGTACTTTCTAAATGCCGCTGCCGTTGTAACCATTTGCCCATCAATAAATTCTTTCGTCAACATCTTTACCGACTGTCCGTTATACTCACCCTTTATACCGAACAAATTATTACCTTCTATTGCCAATTCGCTCTTCCCATGATTAGATTCATGCATAGCTTGTGCAATCACTAGTGAAGGCAGTATGTGATATTGTTTAGCTATTTTCTTTGCTAACGGAACGATCGCTTCAATAAAGTTCAAAATAAACACCTCTTTTTCACACTCTATTCCTAACAAGATGCTTTGCTAGGGCTTTTTTTCTGTTTCTTGTATTTTAAAAAATAATACAAAGAAAATAAGAAAATACTAGAAATAACAAACCCAGTCCCACCTAATAATCCAAGCAAGCGATTAGGCATCCATACAGTAGCAAGCCCAGCTAAAAACATAGAGATACCTATCATTGTATTAGAAATCGTTGTAAATAGACCAAATATAAGTCCACTCTTATCTTTAGGTGTCTCTCTCATTAGCATCGTATCAAAGCAGGTGTTACATAATCCAGAGAAAAACGCGGCCGTAATTAAAAAAACAATGGCCATCCAAACTTGTTGTGACTGGCTTAATAAGATAATACAAAATCCTTCGAACATCAGTGCAATTAAGGCGATTCTCATTAGATGATTTTGCAATTTCTCTGCTACAGGAAAGCTTAGCATTAAACCAATTCCTAATGAACCATAGAATATGCCGACACCAACATCTCCTAAATGAAATTCTTGAACTGCATACACACTTAATAACACATTATCAATGCCATTAAATAGAGGAATTAACAGTTCTGATAGAAAAATGATTAATAATAAACTCGAATGAAAAATAACATCTTTAACGATGAAGAATGAACCTTTCTTCTTATTTTTGGACATTGATTCCTCAGTTCTTTCTCTATCAAGAACGCGCAATTTAGCTAACAAAACAGCAGCAATTAAAAAGGAAGCACCATTTACGAAAAAGGTAAAATTAGCACCGAATAAAGAAGTGACCACTCCACCTGAAAACGACCCTCCAATAAGAACAACTCCTACCATTACTTGTTCAAGGCTATTAACTTTTATCATATTTTTTTCCTTCACCATCAACGGAATGGCAGATTTTCTTGTTGGTGCATAAATGGCTTCACCTGCTGCTAAGAAGAAACTCGACAAATAAACGATCCAGACAGATGAAACATCATATACAAACACAAACGACAAAGCAAACAGGATACGTCCTAAATCTGTGCAGACTAATATTTTCCTCCGTGAAAAACGGTCTGCCATCAATCCTCCTAATGGGCCAAATAACAGAAACGGAATGACTCTTATCGCTAAAGCAAGACCAACAGCAAGGCCAGATCCTGTTACTTGCAATAACAGTGCTAACAACGCAACTTGACTAAATCGATCACCTATTCCATTGAGAACACCCGCAAAGAATAAGCGCGCATAGTCTTTCTCTTCTTTTAATATGGAGATCATTCTCGTCCCCTCCTCATATAATTAGATAATCATCTAATTTGATGTTAATCTAATATATGAATAATCGCAATCTTTATTTCAAAAAAAAAAGGAAAGTGCTTCATTACGAAACAAACTTTCCAATCAATTTTTATTCTCTCAAATTATTTACACTCATTCTTGGGGGCTCCTCTAACCATCCATTATCGATCATAATTCTTATATTTTCTCTAATAAACAACATGATATCTTTTACAAATAAACCTAATTTGATGTTGATGTCATCTCTTAAGCTAAAGCCTGCACCAAATCCTTGACTACCGAGACCGAAATTACTTAACAAAAAGGTTAGATACATCATTAATTTATCAGAAAATGGTGGAATGTTAGACTTAGTAAGCGATAACCCATGAATTGTCGGCACCCTAATATCATCCTTAATTAGGATGTCATATGTTCCCTCCAAAATATCCTTGCTGAGCTCTTTCCCTTTAATAAAATAGTCCTTCACTTCTGTATGAACTGCCGTTTGAGCAAATCCTGTCATAAGCATCATGCCAACTGTATTCGTTTGAATAGACTGGTTTAAATAACTAAACTCAATCGTATTAATATCTCTTTTGTCACCAAACAGGCGATAACCTTTTGTATAATTTATATCTGAGACGAAGTCGACCGTTGTAGGGACATTAATCAAATTAGGTAATGGGTAATACCCCTCGTCAACCGCATAATTTAAGAACTTTTGATAATATTTCTGCGTTACATTTGTCATCTCACGATATAAATCAATAATATCATTTCGGTAGGACGTTGCTATATGAAGGGTGTATAGTCCCATGCTAATTTCCTTTAACACCATACACAAAAGAATATCAAATCCCTCTCCAAAAATTTTAGGAGCTTTCAAGTTCACATCGGCATTAGTGAAGCCTTGAGGTATAACAGCACCCTCATCATTAAATATCTGTTCAATACGGTGGACATTTGGCTCTAACTCAGACCATAAACCTTGCATAAGCTTTTTCGCTTTTTTATCCTCGGACACTTCTATAAAATGTTCTAAAACCCTTAATATCATTGTTTTCTTCTGATAAGTAATCCACAGTGCACCAATTTCTGTAGATGTCATTTTACTTCGATTGACCATTCTGTCACCTACTTTTATAAAATAACCATTCTTGTGACTAAGTTTTGCTATTCTCCTACTAAATATTCCCTTTATATCAAAAAGGCTAGAGGACAGGGATAGTCGTTCCCTTACCTCCAGCTTTCTAAATTATCCCCAAAGCATACGAAAACGCATAGCTGCATCAATTACTCTAGCTGTCGCTCCTTCATGCCTGGATGCATACTTCTTTCGATTGACACAATCAATTAACATTTGATCACATTGATAACAATGGCCATATCGATCAATGCAGGCATCATGTTTCTGACAACAAGAATCCACATAATTGATGGGCTTGCCTGGACCGCTACAACCCGGGCCACAATACCGATAACCTCCAGGCAAACAAAAACCTTTTTTATTAAACCTGTTCACTATTTTCACCTTCTTATCCTTTTATATATATTACAAACAGTAAGTCCATTTCGCCTGTGACCTTACCTAAAAGGGGAATCTTTTTATCAATTTATTTCAGTGCTTATTGGTCAAATAACATAAAAAAGCCAACCTATCCAAAAAGGATAAGTTGGCAATTATTGAATTCGACTAAACTTAATCAAAGTAAATATAATTGGAACTATCGTGGCAAGTAAAAACACTGGCAGAAACCAAATGCCTAAAGAGTCCGCCCATCCTAATGCTACTCTAATGGATTGTATAAGTATAAAGCCGAATAATGCGAGGCAAATATTCTTTATGACATTTAGCATTTTTCTACTCGTTAAGTAAAATGCGGCTGCATTTGATTCATTGATGCGTGCAGGGTAATTATGAATATGAGGAAACCGTTCAAATATCCCCATCATGAACCATAGAAACACGCCGATAATTGGTAAGATAAATAATTCATATTTAGAACCCCACCGATCAACTTCCCCTGAAGCATTGTAATGACCCGGTACTTGTTCAGGTATAGCTGACCAAGAAACAACTAAGAATACAATCGACCCAATGAATACAATAAGACCAAGTATGTCGCATCCCCATTCCCATTTAGTACGAGGCAATTTAAGTACTGGTCTATCCATACCCCATTCCTCCTCTTTCCGTTCGTCTTTTTAATATATACGAAGGAAAGATAAAAAGGTTTCATCCATTAGATATCAAAGGCAACTAGTTCATACAGGGAATTACGCGATGGCTCTATCCCCCTTTTCATGAAAGGAAACAGGCGCGTCGTAATGGTAAGATATCAGTGTTAATGGCTCTGTTTGAGAAAAATATTGTCATTCATACTGTATGAGGTGAATCGCCTGAGACATGCGATCAACAAAGTATATGGTAAAGGAATAAAGAATGGTTCTTTGATAAGCAGTTTAACTTCACACTTTTCACCCTTTATAATGCAAATCGTAATAAACCTACGTACATTGTTTTAACGCTTGCGTGATATCAGCCATCACATCTACAGGATCCTCTAAGCCAACAGAAAGGCGGATCATTTCGGGACTCACACCCGCCTCCGCTTGTTGTCCAGGTGAAAGACGAGCATGTGTTGTACTCGCTGGATGAATAATGAGCGTTTTCGCGTCACCAACATTTGCTAAATGTGATACCAGCTTTAGTGAGTTGATAAACCTTTTAGCTGTACTGATTCCCCCTTTGATGCCAAATGTAAAGATTGCACCTGCCCCACTCGGAAAATACTTTTTCCCGAGATGATATTGTGGATGGCTTTCTAACCCAGGGTAGTTCACCCAAGAAATATGAGGTAACTCTCCTAACCGTTTAGCCAAAACTTGTGCATTAGCGACTTGCTTTTCTACTCTGACACTTAATGACTCCAGACCTTGAATAAATAACCAGCTATTGAAGGCAGACAGCGTTGCCCCTAAGTCATGGCCAAGTTCAAATCTTGCTTTAAGAATAAAAGCTTTTTCCCTAGAAATTTCAACATAGCTGCGATTACCAATAGCAGGCTTTTTCTCATTAAAGGAAGGAAATCTTTCGTTACTCCATTCGAATCTTCCTCCATCTACAATCACCCCACCGATTGCCGTACCATGTCCACCAATAAATTTAGTTGCTGAATGAACGACTATATCCGCGCCAAATGCAAGTGGTTTTAGTAAAAATGGCGTAGTAAATGTATTATCTACTACTAATGGTAGGCCGTGACGTTTCGCTATCTCACTTAACTTTTCTAAATGTGCTACCTCCATATTCGGGTTGCCAATTGTCTCTGTGAAAATCGCCTTTGTCCTTTTATTAATTTTTCCTTCTAAAGATGTAAAGTCCGTCCCATCAACAAAATGAACATTGATACCGAATTTACTAAACGTTTCTGCAAATAAATGGTAGGTACCACCATAAAGAGCCTGTGTAGAAACTATCTCATCGCCTGCTCTTGCAAGTGTTAAAAGGGCAATGGAAATCGCTGCTTGCCCAGATGAAACAGCAAATGAGGCTACGCCACCTTCTAACTGTGCCATTCTCTCCTCAAACACTGCATTGGTTGGATTTGCATTCCTTGAATAAATAAAGCCAGGCTCTTGCATCTGAAATAAGCTTGCTGCATGATCGGTATCTTCAAACACATAGGATGAAGTCATGTATATTGGTACGGCTCTCGACTTTGTAACAGGATCTGGCACTTGCCCCCCATGAAGCGCTATTGTATCAAACTGGTGATGATTCATTTTTCATTCTCCTCTCACATTTCACTTATAATAAACAAACTCGACTCGGAACCATCTATCAGTGATGAGCTTTTGAGTATGCCAGCACAATGGTTGTTTTTTCATAAATTGAATTTGAAACATCAATTTTTTATGTCCAACACCTTTTTTCAAGAGCAGAAAAAAGACCACTTTCAATAAAAAGAGATTGTACTCTTCCATCGAAAGCCGCCTTTAGTCGTCTAATCGGCATAGATAAAGCCCCTCTTGCTAAAGAAGAGGGGCTCACGATATATCGCCATATCCTCAACTTATCTATCTTGGAATTAGCACCGTTACCTAGTTTTGGTCGGTTGCTGAGGCTTCAAAGGGCCAGTCCCTCCACCTCTCTTGATAAATTGAATTTTTTAAATTTTAAGAGTTATTAATTATTAATCAGAATAACCTTATCATCCGGCGCTGTCAACAGCTTTTTATAATAAATCTTTTATGCAGCACAAAGTCTTTCTTTTGCTTTTATTACTGACACCCAATATTCAACTGGAGATACAAAGGATTGCAAATAATTCAGCTCTTTATTATACATAAGAGCCTCCACTAAAAGATAAACAGACGTATCATTTAAATCGTTAACAATCATATCAAGCAAAGTTGCTTTCATATTCATAATATCTTCATAATCATCGATGATAGCTAACTTATCATCTAAATATGAAAGAAAAGCTTGTAAATGAACAACCTCTTCTTGTAATTCCTTCCACCCTTTATCCTCAGCTAATACGTTTACATAATTAACAAATTGATTGTACTCTTCATGACTATCTCTTTTAATTTTCTCTGCTAATATATCAAAAAATACATGATTGGACATATCCTTGCTGTTCACTATTAGAGCACCACCTTTACTATTTATATAAAATTATAGACCTTCTCTTTTAAATATTCAATAAAATCACATGAAACTATTTTCAATTAAGGAGTCGGGTGGTGTGTAGTTTTAGTCTAAATTAAACCAAGTAGCTGGGATATAAGGGGGATACAATAATTTCTAATTTTTCTTACGCATTTGAATGAAAGGTGAAATCACCCTTCCACTACTAGATGCATATCCAGCTATTTATGTAAGCTTTGTTTTGCCCTTTTTACCCGGCTCATCATTCGACTTGATTCTTTGTTAGCCTTGTTCCTCTCTTTTACATGGCTCATACTTCGATTTGCTTCTTTTTAGCTTCGTTTTGCTCTTTTACATGGACCATAACTAAATCTCTCTATGGCAAATAACTTTCCCTTCGATGCAACCGCCTCATATATAGTAGGATTCAATCATTCAGCCCCTCGCTCGATAGCCAAATTGTGCAGAGATTTCTTTTCCTACTTTTATAATAGATTGACTTTTATCTGCAGAGGGGTCTTTTGGAATCGACTCTGAGAAACCAACTACTGTTATCGCACTTAATAATTCTTGATTGTAATTAAAGATTGGTATAGACACAGAAGATACAGTAGGAATCAAAGGCTCCTTAGCAAAGGCAATCCGTTCCTGCCTTACGCGGTTGATTTCTTCTACCGCATTCCCTTTTCCTTCTTTCCCCATAACCTTAATCCAATCTTTAGTTGTTGCTGAATCAAGGAAGCTCTCGAATATTTTCCCAGTCGATGAAAGCGGTGGTAAAAGTGAACCGAGCTGTGCACCAATATTATAGGCATGTCCCGGGTTCCATATTTTCGAGATAATTGGACCATTATATGTCCACGTAGTTAATAGGCATGTATTGTCTAATTGATGACTTAAATCCTTCAAATAGGGTAGAACACGTGAAATCACATCTTCCTGCCCTATAGCTGCCACCCCATATTCAATTAATTTACTTCCAAGTTGATATTGTCCATTATGTTTGTCCTTGTATAGAATGTCTAATTCCGTAAATGTGTTCAAGTATTTATAAAGATTACTTTTTGTAATTCCTGTTTTTTCCTGTATATCAGATAACCTCAATGGTTCTCCGCTAGCAACTAATAGGTCAATAATTCTCATACCAACTTGGATCGATTGGATCGTAGCTTGTTTTTGATTTTTCATGTAAAAAACCCCTATTTTATATTTTTTTTAGTATATCAGAAAAACACTATGTTTTCTGATTTCAGCCATGTTTTGTATCCTTTTGAAAGGAGTTATTTTTCAAAAAGTTTAAAAAACCACAACAAATTCACTTGAGTTTATCTGAAAATTAGGATACTATAAATTTATCATTAATAGATAACATCGTTCACTATTAATGGAATATTAAACAACCAATGAAGAAAGAGTCTAATAAACGCTCAGTAATAAAGGTTTTATGCCTAACACTTCCACACAAAGCGTTTTACTCTTTGATCACGCAATTCCTAGACAAAAAAAACTTTTCATAAAGGAGTTTGAATATGAAATTAGTTACTTTCACTCACAATAACAACACACGTATCGGAGCAGTTACAGAAGGAAATGAAGTAGTAGACTTAAACTTTGCTTACCAAGCTTTCCTTGAAGCAGAAGGTAAACTACGTTCTGAATTAATTGCTGAAGCGTACATTCCTGCACAAATGGAAGGTTTCCTACAAGGGGGAAATGAAAGCCTTTCCATCGCAAAGGAAATGGTTGATTATGCATTAAATAATCGTGAATCGTTCAAACATCCACTTGTACATACATTTGAAGATGTAAAAATCGAAGCACCTGTAACAAAACCCGGAAAAATCATTTGTGTAGGTCATAACTACCGTGAACATATTGCAGAAATGGGAAGAGAATTACCGCCTCACCCAGTAGTATTTGCTAAATTTGCCAACACAGTGATTGGACCACAAGATGATATTCCATTCTATCCAATTTCTGAACAATTAGATTACGAAGCTGAATTTGCTTTTGTTGTAGGTAAAAAAGCTAGAAACGTAGCAAAAGAAGACGCACTCAATTATGTAGCAGGATATACAATCGCTAATGACGTCACTTACCGCGATATCCAACGTCGCACACTTCAATGGTTGCAAGGTAAAACAGTTGAAGGTAGTGCACCAATGGGTCCTTGGTTAATCACTTCTGATGAATTACAAGATCCATCTGGTTTAGGCGTTCTTTTAACTGTTAATGGGGAAGAAAGACAAAAAACGAATACAGCCAACTTTGTCTTTGATGTTCCAACGCTTGTTGAATTCTTATCTAACTTAATGACTTTAGAACCTGGTGATATCGTATTAACAGGGACACCTGGAGGCGTAGGATTTGCTCGTGATCCTCAAGTATTCTTGAAAGATGGCGATGTCGTTCGCATTGAAGTAGATAAAGTCGGCGTTCTCGAAAATAAAGTTTCAAAGGTGGAAAAATAATTATGAGCGAAACGAAAACGATTCAGCAATCTATTGAGTCTATTCAAACATCATTAGATCAAATCATTGAAACCGTTTTAGGATTATCTGAAGAAACCATACGTTGGAACCCATCAAAAGAAGAATGGTCCATTATGCAGGTTATTACTCATTTAAACGAGGCCCTACCTTATTGGCTAGGTGAAATAGATACAGTTGTAAAAGCCCCGGGTTCCCAATGGGGACGAGGCTTACAAGACCCTGCTCGCCTTGCAGCAGTCGAAAATACTGAACACCAATCAGTTGAAGACGAATTGAAAAAATTATCGCAAATAAAACAAGATGTTCAAACAAAATTATCTGTTTTATCTGCTGACACATTGGCTCAGGAATCACCTCATCGTAACTTTGCAAAATTCGGTAATAAATCTGTATTCTTTATTGCCGATCACTTTATCGATGAACATGCCGCTGGTCATTACAACCAAATTCAACGTAACTTGTCTAAGCTAGCAAAATAATATTAAGGTGGCGAAATATTATGGCTGAAAAACATGCATATATGGAGGATCAAGACGTAAAGGACTTTACGAAAGAAATCCAAGAATATCATCTCGGTCCATTATGGGAAGCCATCCCAGCACTGATGAACCATACACCAAAACCACATGCTGTGCCATATTTATGGTCAGATGAGCTTTTAAAGAAAAAATTATCCGAAGCTGCTGAAATCTTCACACCTGACCGTGGTGGAGAAAGACGCGCGATTTACTTTCAAAACCCCGGGTTGACTTATAGACAACCATGGGGATGGGCTTCAACTACTCAAACATTGTATGCTGCTGTGCAGTTGCTACTTCCTGGTGAAGTAGCACCTTCACACCGTCACTCTCAAAGTGCTCTGCGTTTTATTACTGATGGAGAAGGAGCTTACACAATTGTTGAAGGTGAACGTATCTTCATGCAAGAAGGCGACTTCCTTATTACACCGAAGAACCTCTGGCATGGACATGGCCATGTAGGCGATAAACCAATGATTTGGATGGATGCACTTGATATACCTACCATCTATTCAATCGGTGGAACATTCTTTGAACCATTTCCTAATAAGATTGAAACGCCAACTCGCCCAGATAACTTCTCTGAACAAAGATACAGTGGCGGAATGGTAAGACCAATTAATGACCGCTATTCAAGCGTGGCACCACTCGCAAATTACAAGTGGAAACGTACAGAAGATGCGATTAAAGGATTAACTAGATTTGAGCCAGATCCATATGATGGCTACGCTGTTGAATATATCAATCCATCAAACGGACAAACAGCTAATCCAACAATGGGAGCTTGGATGCAATTATTACCAAAAGGCTTCCGTACAAAGGCACATCGTCACACACATTCTACCATTTACCAAGTACATCAAGGTTCTGGTTATACAGTAATAAACGGTGAACGATTCGATTGGAAAAAAGGAGATTACTTCTGTATTCCAAACTGGGCATGGCACGAACATGTACCTGCTGAAGATAGCTACCTTTTCTCAGTAAATGACCTTCCAATTATGGAGCGATTTGACTTAGAAAAATCTCAAAACCTTGAAGAAAACAACGGAGAACAAAAAATCATAGGCGAATTTAAAGCTTTCCGTTAATTGCACAAGAACAACCGGGCACAGTTCCTCGGTTGTTCTTAAAAGATTCGAAATATAACAGTAAATGAAAACGCTTATAAAACAGAATATTTATTTTTGTAAAACAAAAGGAGGATAAACATAATGACAAACACAGCACAGAATCCATTTATTGTAATCGGTGGAGGAATCGGCGGTTTAGCTACTGCATTAGGCGTCGCAGAAAATAACCAATATGTAAAAGTGCTTGAACAAGCACCTGAATTCGGTGAAGTTGGAGCTGGTATCCAACTTGCAGCAAATGCGACAAATGTTTTGCAACGATTAGGCGTAATGGATAAAATCAATGATATCGCTGTATTCCCTAAACGTCTTGTACTTATGGATGCATTCTCTGGTAAAGAATTATCAGCACTTGATTTAGGAGAGGTTTACAGAGAGAGATACGGTGCTCCTTATATTGTATTACACCGCTCTGATCTACATCGTGTGCTTCTTGAAGCTTGTCAGGAAAACCCATATATTGAACTAGCAACAAACCAAAAAATTACGACAACAGAAGAAAACGATCAAGGTGTAACAGTTAAAGCAGAAAACGGTGATGTTCATAAGGGAATCGCAGTAATTGGTGCAGATGGTCTATGGTCTAATGTTCGTAAAATGTTCTCTGATGACCAACCTATTTGTTCCGGATATGTTGCTTACCGTGGGGCAATCCCGATTGAAGAAGTGAAGACCTCTATTGGGGATATGGATGACGTATATATGTGGATTGGACCAGACCTTCACTTAGTACAATATCCAGTTCGTCGTGGTGAACTTTATAACCAAGTCGTTGTATTCAAAAGTAAAAACTACCGTCCCGAAATTGAAAAGACTGAAGATTGGGGCACTCCGGAAGAAATGGACGCTGTGTTCGCTGGGTCATGTGAATTAGTGCAAAATGCGATTTCATTTATCTCACGTCAAAAACGTTGGCCAATGTTCGATCGCTTACCAATCGAAAACTGGACGCAAGGTCACATTACGCTCACTGGTGATGCTGCTCACCCAATGCTACAATATCTTGCTCAAGGTGCTTGTCAAGCACTTGAAGATGCTGCATACATGTCAGATATGCTCAGTGCACATGGTGAAGATATCCCTGCAGCATTTACAGCGTTCCAAAAAGAAAGACAACCGAGAACAGCCTATGTCCAAGGTTCTGCACGTACATGGGGTGAAATTATTCACAATACAACAAACGAAGGTATTTTA
The DNA here is from genome assembly GCF_038007265.1 of Cytobacillus sp. FSL R5-0569. Classification (NCBI taxonomy): domain Bacteria; kingdom Bacillati; phylum Bacillota; class Bacilli; order Caryophanales; family Bacillaceae; genus Cytobacillus; species Cytobacillus sp. FSL R5-0569. The sequence continues at coordinate 350,702 of NZ_JBBOWW010000001.1, read as the reverse complement.
CTTAGAAACATTATCCTAGGAAAAAGACAATCAAATGACTTTGAATTTGTCGATCAATTCCATGGCTATAATAAAAATGCAAAACTAGTTGAAGCTTAAACCGTTCTCCACAAAGTCGTCATTAATGGTTTCATCTGGAGAAGAAAGGCTTAATCCTTTCTTCTCTCTTTTCATATATGTGTAAGCGATTGCAATCTCTAATTGATGGGGGAAACAAATGAACAAAATAAACGCAGCGGAAGTGATTAATAATAGTAAGTTTAATCGGTTTCATTTCGGCTTACTTGCCTGGAGCTTCCTTATTATTCTCTTTGATGGCTATGATTTAGTTGTTTATGGTACCGCCGTACCAGTTTTAATTGAAGAATGGGGGTTAAGTTCGGTCCAAGCTGGAGCCATGAGTAGTTATGGATTATTAGGGATGATGTTTGGTGCCATCTTTTTTGGTATTCTTGCTGATAAAATGGGAAGAAAAAATGTGATTGCACTTTCACTGATTCTTTTTAGCTTATTTACGTTCCTTTGTGGATTTGCCTCTTCACCTACAACCTTCTCTATTTATCGATTTATTGCCGGTTTAGGTTTAGGTGGAATTATGCCTAACGTTATTGCCTTATTGACAGATTACGCGCCAACGAAAATGAAAAGTATGGCTGTTTCCATTGTATTATGTGGATACTCTTTTGGTGGGATGCTTGCACCGATTCTAGGAATCTTCGTTATGCCTACACTCGGTTGGGAATCAATTTTCTGGTTTGCAGGTCTACCATTATTACTGTTGCCTGTCATATATAAATTTTTACCTGAATCTTCAGCCCATTTAATTAAGAAAAATAAGAAACAAGAACTATTATCTGTGCTACGTAAAGTAAACCCTGCACAAAAGATGGATGAAAAAACAGAGTTCTTCCTACAAGTCCAAGAGGAAAACAAAGTTCCTGTTGTCGGACTATTCAAAAACAATCGCGGTCTAAGTACCGTCATGTTCTGGATTGCGTTTTTCATGTGCTTATTAATGGTTTACGGCCTAAATACTTGGTTACCGAACTTAATGATTGAAGCGGGTTATGCCTTAAATTCCAGCCTAGCGTTCCTTATTACGCTACAAGGTGGAGCCATTGTTGGGACACTCATTATTGGCTGGCTCTGTGATAAATACGGTTCAAAGAAAATGCTCGTGCCCTTATATGCACTTGGTGCAGTGAGCTTAACATTACTTGGATTTGGTGGCAGTGAATTATTCATTTATTTACTCGTTGCTATAGCTGGTGCTAGTACAATCGGTGCCCAAAACCTTGTACAAGCCTATGTCTCTCAATATTATCCTCCTAATATTCGATCCACAGCATTAGGAATGGCTTCAGGAATAGGGAGATTTGGAGGCATGCTCGGGCCACTTCTCGGCGGATTCTTATTAACGGCCGCTCTCCCTATTCATATGAACTTTATCGCATTTGCAATTCCAGGGTTGATTGCTGCCATTGCCTTAGCTCTCGTCCCAATTAAACGGGCCTATAAGCCTGAAGCTACTGTGGTAAAAGAGAATGAAACGATAAAAGTTGCTAATTAACGAGGATGTAAAGAAAAGAGCCATATATTTTGGCTCTTTTCTTTTGCCTACTTATCTTTGGAAAAAGTTTTCTAATTCCCTTATCACTTCATCAACTTCTTCTATAACGAACGCATGGCCTGCATCTAATTCTCTAAAAATGACATTAACGCCAGCTCTCTTTAAATCCTCTAGTAATGTAGTCGTCATTTCCCTTGTAGTTAAGACATCCTTATTTCCCCACAAAAGAAAAGTCTCTGCTTGAATATTGTTTATTTCTCCTGTTCCCTCAGCTGCATCATTATCAATATCAGTTATATTAAACACATTAGCTGCATGTGCAACATCCATCATATTCCTTTGTTGTATTGCTGCTTCTATATATCCTTCAAACCGTTCTCCTAATGCCTGCCTGCCTTTAACAAACATCAACTGTTCTATCGCTTCGGTAAAAAAAGCAAACTCTTTCATCTTCTGTGCTTCTACTAACCTATTTAACATTGGATCTTTTTCTATTGCTTCTCTTGTTTGATAGCGCTTATTGTTTTCATCATAGGCTGGATATCCACCGGCTGGCATGGAGGCGAGCAAAACCATTTTTTCAACAAGGTTTGGATACATTGCTGCAAATTGCAACGCAATACCACCTCCATTTGACCAACCAATGATTGTTATTTTATTTAAAGAAAAATGATCACAAAATAATTTCAAATCATAAGCGAATGTCTTAAAATCCTCTATTGGCTGATTGTAAGTAGATCGGCCATAACCTCTTAAATCCGGGGCATAGACCGTATACTTTGAAGGTATTTTCTCCAAAAATACGTCCCAATGATTCGCTGAGGCATAATTGCCATGAACGAGAAGTAGAACCTTCTCTCCCCCATCCTTTTTCAGATAATCATACACTTCACCGTTACTTAACCTGCATTCCATTTAAACACCTCTACTTTCTCCTTTAAACCTCTCATACTATTCGATTAAAGCTATCTTTATTCCTTTTTATGTTAAAATATTACATAAACATTCTAATAAAAGGAGAGATTGTATGAACGTTGAACTCACACGTTTTAAGGTTAAAAAAGGAAAAACAAAAGCTGTAGACGAATGGTTACAATTCCTTAATCATCATATGAAAGAAGTACTCCTCACACTTGAAGAAGAAAAAATGTATATTGAAACGATTTTTCGCGAAGTACAAAACGAAGATGAATATCTTTACTGGTATTCTGTACAAGGTAGGGATGGGATTGAAGTGACTGAATCCACCCACTGGGTAGATAAAAAACATCTCCAATATTGGCAAGATTGTATAGATGAAACCTACAAACCAGTTAATTTAATTACCGAAGTCGTTATGATTCCAGAGAAAATCAGAGCAAATATGACTTAGCTTAAATAGGCTAAGCACTTTTCACCTTCCGTCCATATAAGAAGAACGAAATGAGTCCTAATACGGTATATAATATAACAGCATTCACCATACTACCTACCTCAAACCAATACGAAACTGGAATTATTATCGCAGCGGATGAACAGATAAAGCCTATGATCATCTGCTTTATTAAGCGCGCGCAAATAATACCTTGGATAATAAAAGCTAGCGGAAAAAGGACATAAATCCCTAATAATAAGATTTTGCTAAACGGAAAAAATGAACATATCCACGTAAATATAAAAATACATATAGAGGGAAATAAAACTCGAAAAAACATCTTCATGTCAGTGTTCATCCCCTTCTTTTTATAGACAATATTATAGCCTTCCACCAAAACCACAATAAAACAAGATAACCGAAAACACTATACAACGCCCATAGTGCACCATCAGAAAGCTCATGAAGGAAAAACTCCCCTTCATTCATTTCTTCACCGCGACCAATAGCATTGAATATAGAAATAAAAGGGATTGTTAGAACAAAAAAGATGACAAATAATGCTGTTTTTCTAATTTGTTTCCTCCATAACATTCTTAACGCCATCATAAATGAAATAAACAAAAAGAGATAATACAATAGCCAAAACCATAACGGTAAACTCACCATAAACATTCCCTCACCCCTCTTGAGTGTAATATTACACTAAAAGAAATTTATTGTAAATAATTTCTTTTTATGTCCTAAATTCACCACTTTTAATTAGGCGCATACACTAAACGATATAACACCTGCCCCAAAATCATGCATAATAAAGTGAGGAAAAGTCATGAGATTCAGCTTTTTATCCCCGGTTTATAATAGTGAACAATGGGTTCGCTCGATGCTTGATAGCATTCCTAAAGAATATGCCGATGAAATCATTGTTTGTGATGACGGATCAACCGATCAAACATTATTGATGTTAAAAGAATATCAACAACAGTACCCTCAACTAAAAATCTTAGAAAATGGGGAAAATCGTGGCGCTAGCTATTCGTATAATCGTTGTATCGAAGCCGCAACTGGAGATTATATTGCCATTATTGATAGCGATGATATTTATTTACCAACCATTCGTGAAGTACTCGCTAAAATAGATGGTGAGTACGACATTTATTATTACAGCATGGTGACAAAGGATGGCCAGCTCTTTCAAGCAACGGAAGAAAATTATCGTGAATGGTGTGGGCAATTTAGGATCATTAAGAGAAGCTGTGTGGGAGAAGCGAGATTTTCTGAAAGACCGGATATGGCGGGGGACTGTGATTTTCATCAAGCGCTCTTAGAACAAAACCCTTCAGTGCACATAACAGGAATTATCGCTTACTGGTATAACTATCCACGAATAAATTCCGAATATTATTTATACTATTTTGGATTAAAGTAAGCCCATTGTGGGAAATGACAGAAAGGTGCGTTCCATACTTATGTTTAAAAATAAAACGCTATTAATTACAGGTGGAACCGGCTCGTTTGGGCATGTGGTGTTAGAACGTTTTTTGCATAGTGAAATAAAAGAAATACGCATCTTTTCTCGTGATGAAAAAAAACAAGATGACATGCAAAAACAGTATGCAGATGGAAGAATCTCTTATATCCTCGGCGATGTTCGGGATATGAGTACTTTATTACCAGCTGTGGACGGGGTTGATTACATTTTTCATGCAGCAGCCTTAAAACAAGTACCCTCATGTGAGTCACATCCGCTAGAGGCGGTGAAAACGAATATTCTTGGCACCGATCATGTATTAAGTGCAGGCATACAAGCAGGGGTAAAGAAAATTGTCTGCCTATCAACGGACAAAGCAGCCTATCCAATTAATGCAATGGGAATGTCTAAAGCTTTAATGGAAAAGACATTTATCGCTAAATCGAGACAAGCTAACGCTCGTGGTACCATTATATGTGGCACAAGATACGGAAATGTCATGGCATCAAGGGGGTCCATCATTCCGCTACTCATAGAACAAGTAAAGGAAGGAAAGCCGCTAACTGTTACGCATCCTTTAATGACCCGTTTTATGATGAGTTTAGATGAGGCTGTCGAACTCGTATTGTACGCTTTTGAGAATGCTTGTAATGGGGATATTATGGTACAAAAATCGCCTGCTGCCTATATTACAGATTTAGCACAAGCGATTAAAGAACTTTTTCACGTTAGCCTTCCTTTAGAATTAATTGGCACACGGCCGGGAGAAAAGCTCTATGAAGTTTTACTAACAAAAGAAGAAGCAGCGAAAGCTATTGATCTTGAAGGCTTCTATCGCATTCCTCGAGATACCAGAATAGAAACTGATACAAACTCTGTAGAAGAATATCACTCCAATAATACTTATCGTCTCTCTGTAGCTGAACTAAAAGAAAAACTACAATCATTATCCTATGTTCAAAAAGAGCTAAAAAAATGGAAAAGGTTAAATTAATATATTTGACCGCTCCCTATTTTTCGTGAGTTGAGCACCTTCATTGACCAAGTTAATAATCGCCAACTCACTTACTATTCTTATATATACTGAATTTATAGGGATATCCTACCAACCTTCTAAAGGAAGGTTGTTGTTTGATGTAGTTTCTGATAAATTAGGATTCAACATGACTAGCATATTGAGGAGTTACATACATGGAAATACAAAAAAGTAGTACGATGATACAATCCTTGCAAATAGGCATTTCTATCATCGAATTAATCTATCAAAAAGATACCCCAATGAAATTCTCAACCATTCAAGAAGAAACCGGTATTACGAAAAGTAATTTATATAAATATTTAAATACACTTACGCAATTGAACATGCTCTATCGTGAAAAAGGGACAAACCTGTATTATCTTGGAAGCAAATTGATTCAATATGGTACAGCCGCCTTTGGTAGTCGTGATATTGCCGATGCAATCACTCCGTATATGCAGGAACTTTCTTCGCTTACTTCCTGCACCGTTTCGTTTTCATTATGGACAAACAACGGACCTATTACGACAAAGATTTGTCATTCGAATGAACCACTTCATATTGGTACACAACTAGGCGGAAGCTTACCACCAACATCTGCCGCAGGGAAGATTTTCTTAAGTTTCTTAAACCCAGTACTGACAAAAGATTGGCTAGGAGACGGGGAAGCGATCGATAACGCAGAATGGCAAATGATTCAACAATCGAAAATCTCCTTCGCTACCGAACCTTTAATTCCATCGATTTCTTCGGCTTCCGTCCCTTTGCTAGACTACCAGAATCAATTACTCGGTGCAGTGACAGTTGTTGGATTTAACGATAAGATGCCTAAGGAAGCATCGGATCCGATGAGCAAGCAACTGCTGAAGTTTCACCTACAAGCATCTTCTATGTTTGGCTATCGATATAAACAAGGAAAAATTGAACAATACTGATTGAACGTTCAATCGACCGTTTTAACATCTAGTAGAATAAAATACTAGTGAGAAAATTAAGTTGTTATTTTAAAAATATCCTTTTCTGCGAATAAATTGGAGTTTAGCTTCGACTTAGTCTCACATTTGCTGATATAAGCTCTTTACTGATTTATCAACCTACAAAATAAGTCCATTTTATTGAAAAAGGCCGCCATAAACAAAGATGACGACCTTTTTTATCTTAGTTCATCGTCAATCCATGATCAACGACTAGATTTTGTCCCGTAATCGCTCTAGCGCCTGGAGAGGCTAAGAAAACAACGGCTTCTGCTACGTCTTCTGGTTTTGTCACACGGCGGATAGCAGAGTTATCAGCCACAATCGCAAATACCTCAGGGGTAGTAACAGCACTTGCATCCGTTGTTTCTAATAATCCACCGGAAACCATATTCACATTAATATCATACTGTCCGAGCTCTTTGGCCATATTGCGTGTAAAGCCAATTAATGCCGCTTTGGCTGTTGTATATTCATGGTAGGCAACGACTGGGTTCTGGTAAAGATTCGTGCCAATACCAATCACACGGGCTTGCTGTGAATCCTTTAGAGCCGGAAGAGCAGATTGAACAACATTTAAGCTTGCTTTTATCGCGCCTTCAAACTGGGTTTGATAGCTAGCCCAAGATAATTCCTCTACTTTCGCCTGTGCCACAGGATCAAATTTAAATTGAACTAATGCATTATTTACAACGATATCCAAGCGACCAAAATGAGCAATTGTGTCTGCTACCATTGCTTTTACTGCTTGATGATCTCTTACATCAGCTTGGATAGCCAATGCACGATCTTGTCCGATTTTTTCAACTACTGCATCTGCTTTTTCTTTATTATTAAAATAATTAACGACTACTTTGTAGCCCTCCTTACCAAACTTTTCAGCAATTGCAGCTCCTAATCCACGACTTGCTCCTGTTACTAACACGACTTCTTCTCTCACGCTATTCCCTCTTTTCAATAGATGTAATTAAAAATGTTCAGGGAAACAAAACAAAAGGCTCCCCGAAAATGGAGAGCCTACCATACATATGCATATAGTTGGAAGATGCTCCCTACGATCGTCTTAACGAACAGGTTCTAAGGGTCAGGTTTTAACCTTCTCAACTCATTTTCTGAGTCCCCCTGCAACAATTTTTAATTATTTTTAGTTTAGCATACAAATAGTTTCCTAGCTATGAATCGAAGTTCATTTCGAAACTGACCATTTGCTTTATGTTTCTCACCATTGTTTTAAACGGGGATTCTTATCTAGAATCGATTCATATTGTTTCTCATTACCGTAGAGGCTATTCGGGTCAAGCAGCTTATATCTCTCATATTTTTCTAATCGATCTTTTTCTTTTGCCCAGCCTAAATGCTTGACTCGCATTGTGGATAAACTGTGGGTAAGTTGGAAGATGTTTTCTGGAAATCTCCCACAATGCTGTGGTGTTTCTTTCCAGACAGGCTGAAAGGTTGATCTAACTCTTGCTAGAAATGGACGGTATAAGAAATGTGCTTGCCAGTATTCATCTTCACGATAATGGTCTTCATCCCACATATCATACAGTCTAAAACAGTACAGGTCGATAGTATCCTGTTTAACAAAGTCATCAATATAATCAATAAAACTCTCCTCAAACCATTCATCTGCGTCAAGATTTAATACCCAACCTAAAAAACCATTCGTTGCTTCTAACCACTGTTGTTTTCTTAGTTCCACTTCATTGGCAAACTGGGAGCTTGCATTCTTGACCAATTTAATTGGCATACCTTTTAGTTCTTGCAAGAAAATCGATATAGTCTGATCAGTACTAGCATCATCTATAATCACAGCTTCATCGATAAATGGCTTTACTTTCTTTAACATCGTTTGTAAATAACGACCTTCTTCATTCTTCACAATCATCGATAAGCGAATTTGATGGCTTTCTGCTTTTTCTGGATAAATAGGTAGTTCGCTATAAGCATACTGACATTTTTCTTTAAATGCGGGTATGCCTGTAAGGTCAGAAGAACGATAAATATGATAAGCTGGCAGATGCGTGTCTACATGTAGATCCAGTCCTAATGCCACAGCTCTCACACAAAAATGTCGATCTTCTCCCCAAAAACTGAGATTTTTAATTTTACTAAAATGAATACCTGCTAACAAAGCCTTCCTGCTAATTAGCGTGCACGCACCTAATCCTCCTACTTCATAAACACCTGGAGTTTGTAACTGTTGAATAAAGGCCTCGGTTTGAACGGCCTTTTCTTCGTCTGTTATGGCACCTTCATCCGCCTGTCTCCAGTGGGTATATTCATCTGTTAACCACACCTGCGGATAAGGAATTGTCCCCTCTTGCCAAGCCGTCCAAAATACCTCTGAAACAATTTCTTTTTTCGTGGAAATAAGTGTATGAAGGGTATTCGGGTGTAAAAGCAAATCAGAGTCAATTAAAAACAAATAATCAAATTCTTCAAATTTCGCCTGCTCAATAAGCATATCTTTGAAGCGAGCAACCTTCCAGATGAGAGCATCATTCCAGAAATGGGTAAAGTCGGTACGAATATAGATACTATCTTCTTTTGCGGATAAAATCGCAACATCTTTCTTCCATTTGGCAAAATGACGTAGTAATCTACTTGATTCTTCATTCTGATTATCATCTATGAAAAGATAATGAATCTCCATTGTATCCGTTTTTAAATTGGCTAAGGATAGCAGAAACTCTTTTAAAATATCGGGTTCTTGATTAATTGGACTGCCAATGAGAATTTTTGTATTAACCATAAGCAACATTAACGTTTATTGACAAAACCGTTCACCTCTCTACACTATATTCTCACCATGAATTGCTTGTGTAGTGAAATCAGAAAAATTCTACCCAAAACAAAAAGCAGAGAGTCGTCAGAATCTCCCTGCTCTAATGATGGTGTATATAAGAAATAAGAACATTAATATCGCAATGACGAAGCCGATTTCTACTGCTGGTATATTCCATAGGAGAGATGATTGCCTGCCAAGGGCGGAACCGATAATTAAACCCACCATTATAATGCAAAATGCTAGCAACACGATACTAAATGCTAGCCGGTTGCTGATACGATCAATTCTCGTTAGAAATTTTTCACTGTTTGGCAAGTTCAGTTCGAGCGGGATTTTTCCCTTTTTGATAAGGGCAATCAAATCTTTCAAATTATACGGCGCTTCCTTTAGAATATCAAAATACTCCCCGATATGAGCTAGCGAATCTTTCGCCAAATGATCAGGTCGATATTTATTAATAATTAATCGTCTACCAAAAGGCTCAGCAATTTTTAATATGCTTATATTAGGGTCAAGTTTTTCAACAATACCTTCCATTGTTAACAATGTTTTTCCCACTAATGTTAAGTTTGTTGGGATATGTATATGATGTTGATTGGCAACGGAAAACAAATCATTAACCGCCTCGCCAATTGATATTTCACTAAACGGAATATCATAATATCTCTCTCTTAGTAAATCAACATCAATTTTTAAAAGTTCAACATCGACATCATCTTGGACAATACCCATTTTAGTGATGGCTTTAATGACTCCATCGGTGCTTTGCCGCAACATGGCAATAATTAATGATGCTAAATTTTCTTTCATATCCTCAGTTAAACGTCCAACCATACCAAAATCCATGAAAACAATTACATTTCCTGGTAATACACAAATGTTACCTGGATGAGGATCTGCATGGAATACACCTTCCTCTAATATTTGCTGGAGGATGCCTTCAACGATTCTTTCGGCGATCAGTTGTTTATTAAACCCTTGTTCCGCCAAACTTTTATTTTCAAGGATGCCGCACCCTTCAATATATTCCATAGTTAACACTTTTTTCGTCGTATATTTCCAGTATGTTTTTGGGATTTTATAATGATTATTGTCTTCAAATTGATTGGCAATTTTATCTGCATTACGACCTTCAAGTAAATAATTCAACTCATTTAACAATGCTTTAGAAAATTCTTTCATCATTTCCACTAACTGATATTGCGATGCCCAATGTAGCCGTTTTTCTGCGATTTTAGCAATTTCTATCAAAATTTCTAAATCTGTTCTCATGGTTTTCTCAATATCAGGCCTTTGTACCTTAACAGCTACTTTTTCACCAGAATGGAGGACACCATAATGGACTTGACCGATAGATGCCGATCCTAATGGCTCCTCTTGAAATTCTGTAAAGAGGTCATGTAGTTCTTCCCCTAGTTCGGTTTCAACAATTTTTTTTACCTCTGCAAATGAAAATGACGGAGCATGTTCCTGCAATTTTTCCAATTCCCTAATGATTGATTCCGGAAAAATATCTGACCTTGTACTCGCAATCTGACCAACTTTAATAAACGTCGGTCCAAGCTCTTCTAAAAACAGACGAACACGTTCACCTGTCGTCTTTTCATGAATTTCCTCTTGCTTTCGCATGAACATACGTTTAGGTAGGGACAATACTTCATGCAAGCCTAATTCTTTTAAGAGATAACCAAAACCGTAATGAGAGAAGGCTACGGCAATTTCACGATAGCGATGAATATGACTCATCTTTGGTTTGAAAATGGCAAAAACCTCCCTTAATTCTCTTCTCGATTGTTTGCCTCAAGTGCTAGAATCCGTTCCTCTAATCTTAAGACATCATCCTTTGTAGCGATATTCAAATCATGCAATAAACTAGTCATTCGTTGATGGGCTTTGTCGTCTATCTGCGTTTGCTTCTCTTGGCCTTTCGCCCTTACCTCCTGCATAAAATCCTTCGCTTCCTGTTTTGTTAACTCTCCTCTTTTCACTAACTCATCCATCATTTCTTGTGCACGCTCTTTCCCTGCTGCTGCTAAACCTAACCCTAACATCATCCCTTGTTTTATTGGGTTTTTCATCTCATTTCCTCCTTTAATAAATGGCAGATTTTCACTAACATTATTTTACCCATTTTCAAGTAGATTAAGCATGAAAAAACATATATCACAAGTTGTTCTAACAGATGGGAAATTCAGAGATAGTTAGAAAATTAATCAAAGAAAATGCAATGCCTCACTTCATTTTTACGCTCATGTCCAACCCTAGAAAGTAGATGAAGAATGGGCAAGTCGGATTAAAGCGGAAGTGTTCACGGAATTTGCGGATGAATGGCGATGTCCGATTTACATACAATTCTATTCGTGATTTTCAAATGAATTGTGTGCATATAATGAGATTTTACGCTTGTCTCATGTCAAGCAGCTTCCCCTTCTTCCATTTACAAATTCACAACCGATTTCTACTCTATTACGAACAAAACAAAAACCCCGTACAATCATATGTACGAGGAATGTTTATGATGCTTGATTGTCTTTTTTTATCATCAGGCAAAAGAAGATAATAAGCGTGAAAGCCGTTAATGCCAAGAAAGGAATGGTGATAAACCCGAGCCAATTGATATATTGGCCACTACATGGTACACCGCTTGAACATGGGGTGACCTCAGCGAGTCCAGGCACTTTTTGTACAAGATAATGATAGAGAGAAATACACCAGCCAATAAACGCCATTGGTAGCGCAAATCTTCGCACAGAAATATCTTGATAGAACGTACCGATCCCCAAGATTAAAACGAGTGGATACATGAATATTCTTTGATACCAACAGAGCTCACAAGGAATAAACTGCTTAATTTCACTAAAGTATAGACTACCTAATGTTGCTATGAGTGCAACCACCCAAGAAAAATACAACATGATTTGATTTTTCTTCATTCTTATCCCTCTAACTCTTCTTCAATCAAACGTTTGATTGAATCATAATTAAATGGATCTGTCACCATTTTATCGTTAATCATAATCGTCGGTGTGAGCTGGACTTCATATTCACCTACGAGTGAAGTGTCATGATTAACCGCCTCTATTGTTGCGCTTTTTTTCATTTCTGCCAATAGATCTTCTAGTGGAATTGACGTCGTTTCTGCAACGACTTCCTCTAGCACTTCCGTTGTTAACCAGACAGAATCATGTTGCCCACTCTCTGGCTGCTTATCAAACAAACCTTTATGGAATGCCCAGTATGCATCAGGTTCCAATAGATGAACAGCTTCGGCTGCAACTGAACCTAATTTAGACTCATCGCCATGGAAGAGCACATTGATATAAGAGAAATTCACTTGATTCGTGTCTACATAATCTTCCACTAATTGCGGATAAATAGTCTCACCCCATTGTTTACACGCTGGACATTTAAAGTCGCCAAATTCTACGATTTGTACAGGTGATTCCGCCTTGCCTAAAACAGGCTGTCCTTCAATAGGGGGTGCATTTTCAAAAGATGTATACTCATCCTTTTCATTTCCTTGATTGTTTATGAACACCATGATAACAACTGCGATAACGACAATAATCGTAATAAAAAATAATAACTTCATCGGTTGGAATTGATTTTTATTTGTGCCCATACTGCTCTCCTTTATGTAGATGTATCACTTTTAAGAATAATATATCCTTATGCAGAAAGTAAGGAATTTCCGTGAAGTCAATATGAAGTTCGATTGACTTGCTTACTCCAAGCATCAAAAGGGAGCTGTGATTGATTTAGTGTCAATTGTACAAACGGAAGACCTCTATCTTTCGGGTCTATGCCAATCTCTTGGTAAATAAAATCATCATCAAAAAGCGCTTTTGCTGCATCTTTCCGATCGGCTGCGTAATACACATTTTCCAAACGCGCCCAGTAAATCGCACCTAAACACATGGGACAAGGCTCACAGCTTGTATAAAGAATACAGCCTGTTAATGTGAAAGATTGTAACTTCGTACATGCTTCCCTAATAGCCATTACTTCCGCATGCGCCGTTGGGTCATGAAGAGCTGTTACCCTATTCACACCTTTGGCAATCACCTTCCCGTCCTTTACAATGACTGCTCCGAAAGGTCCTCCTGCATTTCCTACGTTTTCTACTGCTAGATGTACTGCCTCTGTTAAAAATTGTTCATGATTACTCATCTCGTCCCTCCCATTTATTTAGGCTTTTTGTTTAATACCATGAGATTCTAACAGGATTTGCAACTGTTCATAAGCCTCTGTTGAAGTAACTAGTAAACTAACCTGACTCGAACGACCTGAATGAAGCTTCATCTCAAAACCATCATTTACTTTTTTATCAAAACCAAAATGACGGTTATTAATATCAATAGACTGAACTTCATAAGAATCAATTTTATGCCAAGGGATATACTTTAGCCCTTTAACAATCCCTTTTTGAAGAAAAACTAATTGGTTAAACAGAAACTCCATTTGAAAAAGAGGTACAAGTAACAGCAGATAATTTGAAACATCTAACTGATCGGAAAAAACAATAAACATGATCGCGATAAACACCATACATGTGATAAAAATATAAGTAAAGATACTGCCCTTCTGACTAGCTACCTTTGGCTCTGCTATCGGCCTTTGCGGCTCAATACGAATGTCCTCTAATACTTCATCTGGCAATGGGAATACCTTATTTTTCTTAATCTTAAAGAAAACATTAAATAAGCGATAATAATAAAAAAGTAATAACATAAGCAGTAAAATAGCAAATAACCATTTCATTCTATTCACCCCCTCTATTGTTTACGATTATTCGCTTCAAACGTTTCGTGAAAACTAAAAATTAAGATAATTAAGTAAAGGCACTTAATAGAATCGCCAGTCCGTTAAAAACGCTATGGATAATCATCGCAGGATAGATGGAGCCTGTTTTCTCATAAGTCCAAGCGAAGATAAGTCCACTGAAAAAATTAACTGGTAATGTGTTATAAGTCGGTAAATGTACCACCGTAAAAATCGTAGAACTAATGAGCATACTCAGTCCAATATTACATTTAGTCCTAAACCATTTGTAAATAAAGCCACGATACAAAATTTCTTCATAAATGGGTGACACAATGGCCGCAGATATAAATGCAATGAGAATCGTAAAACCATTCAGTTCTGCTGTTAATGAAGCGGTTTTCTTATTTTCTACGCCAACACCAAATAAATCCATAAGAATAACAAGCAATCCACTGCCCACTATTAGAAAAAAAGTCCATCCGATAATCGGTAGCCAATAGCTCTTAGCAAACGACTTCAAGCCAAGCGACTGCCAATTCAATCCATATGATTTAATCGTAATATAATAAAGAGCCACTGTAAAGGCAATTGCCATGATTAACCCTGTCAAAGTCCCCGCATATAAATCATTTTGAAATAACCGCTGCAATAGGTCTTGTGCCCAATTTTCAATGAATATCGGCACTATGATGAAGACAAACATCAGAATAAGTAAAAACGTTTGTATTGACCAGCGTGATTCTTTTGAAAATAAGGTATTCACTCCATTTACCCCCAATTTATTTGATATATTAAGAGTACCTGGTTACGTTACGTCATCTTCAAGTTCAAAGGAGAGAAAAGATGGATTATTTTTCGACGGGTAAAATTGCTAAAGATTGGTCCATTTCTGTTAGAACTTTACGATATTATGATGAAATTCAATTAGTCACCCCTACTTATAAAGATGATTATGGCAAACGTTTCTATACACAACTAGACTTACTTCGTCTGCAAAAAGTATTGCTATTAAAGAAAGCGAATATGTCGTTAGAAGATATACAAAAGCTCATTGACGAGACGACTGTATCATCAGTGCTAGATATCCACCTTCAAACATTGAAATCGTCAATTGACGATATCGTACAAGCACAAAAATATACACAAACTTTAAGGAACAGTGTAGATTTAGAAGGAGAGATTGGTTGGGAACAACTTCTTCCCTTAACGTTAAAAGAGAGTGAGGATCATACACCGCTAACAAAGGAATGGGAGACATCACTTCCCAAATTAGAGAATGATGATGGTCAAATTAAGAAATGGATGAATATTATTAAGCGCATAGAACTTTGTTTAAAAAATGGAGAAGCGCCTTCTTCTGACGTTGCCCAATTAATTGCGAGTGATGTGGAAATTTACTCAATGGAAATGTTCAACGGTAATCAAGCACTCTCTGAACAATTTTGGGAAGCACGAAGATCAAAAGAGCAATCAAAATCATTAAACTTATATCCTATTAAGCAAGAAGTTATCGAGTTTCTCGAGTCAGCCCTTACCTATATGAACAATAAAAGCTGACTCAATTATATTTAACCTGTCATGATATCTTCACTCGGATATCTTATCTTCTCTTGTCTTGGTTTGGCTAGAGAAAAGGCAAATGTTAAAGGCCCAATTTTTCCGAGAAACATAATAAATACTATAATAATCTTACCAATGTTAGATAGATCAGCCGTAATCCCCATAGAAAGCCCAACAGTCCCAAAAGCTGAGACCGTTTCAAATAATAATTTTAAAAACGGCTCTGGTTCTGTAATATTGAGAATAAACACAGCTAAGAAGATAAATAAGAAACTAATCATAGAAATGGCCAATGATCTAAATATGATGGTTTCTTTAATTGCTCTATTAGCAATGGTAATTTGCTGCTTTTGCTTTAAAAAACTGATAACTGATAATACGATGACTAAAAAAGTTGTTAACTTAATTCCACCACCAGTAGAGCCGCTACCCGCACCAACAAACATGAGAAGTAGCATGAAAGTAATGGTTGCTTCATGCATATTACCTATATCGATTGTATTGAACCCTGCCGTCCTCGGTGATGTCGCTTGAAAGTAAGCTGCCCAAAGTTTATCACTCATTTCAGACATAGCGCCTAATGTATGTGGATTATGGAACTCCATCACGAATATAACTAACATCGCAAAAGCATTGATAACTACAGTGCCGACAATCATCAGTTTTGAATGTAAGCTCAGTTTCTTAAATTTACGTTTATACCAAATATCCGCTAAAACAGTGAAACCAATACCGCCAAGAATGAACAAAGATGAAATAACAATATTAATAATAGGGTCCCCCACATATCCCATTAAATTATCAGGAAACAGCGATAAGCCAGCATTATTGAAAGCGGAAATGGAGTGAAAGAAGCTGAGGTACATACCCCTTCCCCAACCAAATTCAGGGACCCAAGTAATGGCTAAAAAACACATAGCAATTAATTCAATCGTGAAGGAATAAATGAATAAACTTTTTACTAATTTAATGATTCCACCAATAGATGTATGGTTTAATGACTGTTGAACTAATAACCGCTCCCTAAACCCTATCCTTTTACCAAGGAGCATAAAAATTAACACTGCAAATGACATGATCCCTAATCCACCAATTTGTATTAACGCAAGGATGACTAATTGCCCAAATAGTGTATAGACCGTACCAGTATCTACAACAGCTAACCCTGTTACCGTCATGGATGAAGTTGCTGTAAATAATGCATCTGTCCAAGTAACCTGTGTTGTCGTTGCAAATGGAAGTTTTAAAAAAATCGTCCCTAATATAATGAAAAACAAGAACACTAACAATAACAACTGAGATGGATTTAACCGAACGATTGCGTTGTTCATCTTTCTATGCTCCTTCTTTTTCAAAGTATAATGACTCTTTTTTTACCCACTACTATTAAAATATCATTCATCTGAATTAGTCCTTCTTCACTTGGAGAAACGGTAAAGTTCTGTTCTCGCCTGAATACCGACAATATGACAATTAAACCGCTTAGCAATTCGTAAATCTTTTAATTTACGCCCCCAAAATTTCTTTCCTAAAGCATTTCAGCGATGGTGTAATCATGAGCAAATTCAAAAAAATCAACCATTGAAAGTGTGACAATATTTCCTGCTCTTATAGTCATATCTCTCTTAATGAATCACTCGGTCAACACCTATCCTTTCTAACACTTTCTCATGAAAATTGTTATGCGCTTTGACCCCCATACCCTTCAGAAGAAAGGCTGTTAAAATACTTCATTGCACATCTTCTCCAAACGAAATAAAAACATGATTCACCCCTTCTTACCTTAACGTGTGCTCATCTAGTGAATGTAAACAGCAACATTTGTAGAGAGGTCGCGATGTTTAATTACTTTCATTTCATCCTTATCTACTGCTAAAACTTCAACATTCATCTCTTTCAGTTCTTGTAGCATCGTTGCTCAAAATGCCCCAAACCAGACAAAGCAAAGGTTTTCTTTATAGGCTATCCCATCCTTACTATCGATTTGTGAGTACTTCAATGAGAAAAAAGGAACAGCAAAAAGACCACAGAGGGATCCCCCGTGGTCACGTTATTTGATCACAAGTTACCATCTTTTCTTAACGCTTACGAAGTTAGCTGTCGGATTAGGGTCAAGAATAACCCTTCCTTTTTACATTCTTTAAAGGATTCACCCCAAGTAGATTACCTCTACAAAAGTGGTTCCTCCGCTCCAATTAAGGATTCAGCGATTGAGATGATATTTAATTGATGAAGTTATATTACTCCCCTTTTTGTTATCTGTAAAGATAAAATAAAAAATGTTTACCAAACCATCCATTTACCTACATTAAATGAAGAGCCATGTTAACGAATAAAGATGTTTCAGTTTTACTTAACAATCCTTCTATAAGTCGAAAGTCATAGAAGGTAAGACTATGCCATAATGAAAATGTGAAAATAACTTTTTATAAAGAGGGGATTACAATGGGATTCAAACATATCACAGTTGCAGGTAGTGGGGTACTTGGCAGTCAGATTGCTTACCAAACAGCGTATAGTGGATTTCAAGTAAGTGTGTATGACATTTCTGAGGAAGCACTAGCAACAGCAAAAGGTAGAATATTGAAGCTGAAGGAAAGCTATAAAAATGATTTACAGGCAACCGATGAACAAGTCGATGCGGCATTCGAACGGATGTCTTTTTATACTGATTTATCTAAAGCTGTCGAGCAAGCTGATTTAGTGATTGAAGCTGTTCCAGAAGTGGTTAGCATTAAAGAAGACTTTTATACAAAATTAAGTGCAGTCGCACCGAAAGAAACAATCTTTGCAACGAATTCATCCACATTACTTCCTAGCCAATTTGTAGCTTTCACAGGGAGACCGTCACAATTTCTAGCATTGCATTTTGCAAATGAAATTTGGAAAAACAATACGGCTGAAGTAATGAAACACCCCGGTACAGACATGAATGTTTTTAACCAAATCGTTGAATTTGCAAGAGAAATAGGGATGGTCCCTCTACAATTGCATAAAGAACAACCAGGGTATATCTTAAATTCCTTACTCGTTCCATTATTAGAGGCAGGACAAATGTTATTAGTGAATGAAGTAGCTGACCCAGAAACCATTGATAAAACATGGATGATTGGCACTGGTGCTCCACTAGGCCCGTTCGCTATACTTGATGTCGTTGGAATCCGCACAGCTTACAATATCTCACAAGCAAAAGCCGATGCAACCGGCAATGAAGCCTTTAAAAAATTAGCTCACCTATTAAAAACGGAGTATATAGATAAAGGTAAACTCGGACGAGAAACAGGAGAAGGCTTCTATAACTATCCGAATCCAAGTTTTGCTGATCCTGAGTTTTTAAAAAGGTAACGAGGGCGCAATTGAAAAATTGATATCCTTAGAACCTTAGTATATTTTAGGGCGTCTAAAAAGTCGGCAATGAGACTTTCTGGATGCCCTTACTATTGTAAATGTTTTGCCCACTTTGTATATTTGGTGGAACTTGTGGTCGCATATCCGCTTTACCAACATTTCTCATTTGCCAACACTTCCTGGTACTTTTCATCCCACTTGGGTTCGCATTTCCAATTTACCAACACTTCTCGGCGCTTTTCTTCCCACTTATGTTCGCATTTCCGCTTTGCCAACACTTCTCGGCACTTTTCATCCCACTTGGGTTCGCATTTCTCATTTACCAACACTTCTTCTCGCTTTTCATCCTGCTTGTATTCGTATTTACTATTTGCAGGCACAAACTCGTCACTATTAATCCCAGTTGAGTTGGTTCGGGTTTGTGGAAAAACCCTTCCTCTTCTTCTCCACCTTTACACTTGCCAACACATTTTTTGTTAGTTAAATTCTATTAATGCGTGTACTACTTGAGAGTTAACCACATCTTCAGAAAAACATTTCTGCAATGCGTTCATAAGATTGGCGTTGATCAGCAAAATGATAGGTGTTATTTAATAATAACCAGTGGTCACATTCATAAAGTTCGCTCCATTTGCAGAGCTCTTCTTTTACTTTTGCTGGCCCACCGATAATCATTCTTTTTCTATTCAATGCGATTCTTTTTTTATCTTCTGTTGTTAACCGCATTGCTTTTGCTTCCTCAAGTGTCGGAATCCGACTATCAATTCCTTTTTCCGTCCTTAATAACCATATATCTTGTGTAATGGCCATTTCCTCTGCGTCTTCATCTGTCGCACCACAAATGACAAATACAGCAGTAATCGCTTGCGGATTTACTAAAAAGCCCGGCTGAAAATACTCCCGATATTGTTTGTGGGCCTGCACGCCTCTTCCAGATTGAATAAAGTGACCAAAGACATAACCAATTCCAAGCTCTGCTGCTAGCTGGGCACTATTCTCCCCAAGACCCAGACTATAAAGCTGCGGCGATACCCTCGGCCTAGGTGTCGCTTGCACCGACTGATCCCCTGCGAAATAATGCAGCATTTGTTTTATCTTTTCAGGATAAATGCCCGTTTCATTCTTCACACCATTAGCTAAGGCTTTACGAATTCGTTCTGGTCCCCCTGGTGAACGTCCTACACCTGCCTCAATCCTACCTGGAAAAATTGATTGAAGTTGTAGCATTTGTGTAGCCACTTTATACGGACTATACTGAGACAATAAAATCCCGCCACTGCCTACATGAATGGTCTTTGTTTTTGCCGCTGCTGTTGCCATTAGGATTTCAGGTGCACTAGAAGTCATCCCTTTTGTCCCGTGGTGCTCAGCAAACCAATAACGCTCATATCCCCATTCTTCTGCCATCTGTACTTTATGGATTGTTTCTTCTACCGTTTCCTCAACTGACAAGTGACGTGGTCTCGGCATTTGATCAAGAATTCCTAAATGCATGCTTCATACCCTTTCTAAACGATCGTTTTAATAAAGAAAAGTATACCAGTCTGTTGACCAACTTCAAACGGAGTTGCTTGAATAATCGACTCCAAATAGGCATGCATCTATCTAATCTTTTCCAATCCATAAAAAAAACCAGCTGATAGCTGGTTTATTCGACTTCCACTATATCAGGACTGATTTCTAACCTCTCAGCAATTTCTTTCTTAATATCATCAGCTGAATTGAATTCAAAATCATAAAAGTGGTCCCATTCTTTCGCTGGCTCATAATCATTTAGAAGCTCCATATTTTTCCCGTAAAACAAAACGGTATCGACTCTTAATAAAGCGTCTGCTGCTTCCTTCTGATCATTATCGTCTGTAAAATATTCTTCCATCTCATCCTGTAATACGACTTTCACAGCTGTTAATTCTGCCATTTTATATCGCCTCCATCTCTTACGTATTAATTACCTCGTAACAGATTATTTTAAACGGAGGTTATGCTGAGAATTTTAGACATGCTTGGCAATCGCTTCCCCAAGTTCTGAAGAAGCTCGGTGAAAATATGACAATACCACTTCTTTTATATCTTGATCAATCCCTTTTAAATCTGCAGCAATATTATTGACTAAATGTTCTTTCTCTTGTGGACTTAAAGCGTGATAAAATTCTCCAGCCTGCGCATAATCATTTTGTTTTATTAAATCACTTCTTTGTAATTTCCCTTCAACAAATCGGCCATCTCCACTTGTCACCTGGTTGGCAGGTGTCCAATCTGCTTGGCCATTTACTGGCAACTTCCTAAACCCAGGTCCGATTCTTCTTCTTTGTGAATCGCTATAAATATTCGCTCTACCTTGAAGCATCTTATCATCGGATAACTCCGCTCCCTCTAACAGGTTAACAGGTGAAAAAGAGACCTTCTCTACTTCTTCCATATAATTTTGGGGGTTTCTATTTAAAACCATTCGACCAACTGGTACCAATGGATACTGCCTTTCATCCCACACTTTCGTATCATCAAGCGGATCATACGATAACTTTTCCTCATCCATGGGATCCATTAATTGAACGTATAATCCGTACTCTACTGTTTTGCCAGATGCAATGGTATCAAAAAGATCTTTCCCAGCATAATCTGGATTCTCACCGGCTAGTTTGCCCGCTTCCTGCCTCGTAATATATTCAATACCTGCAAACGGATACCAATGATATTTCACATATTTCCTTTCTCCCTTCGCATTACGCCAGACATATGTATTCACACTATGTCCTGGGATATGACGCAAACTTTTCACTGTTCCAGCATCTGAATATAGATGGACAACAAAATTTAACGACTCTGGTGCTCGTGCTACAAAGCTCCAGAAGCGATTGGGATCAATTAAATTATTGACTGGAGATGGTAAAAACGCTTTAATCGCCTCAGGGAAACGAATCGTATCACGCACAGAGAAAACAGGAATATGATTACAAATTAAATCAAATATCCCCTCTTCTGTATAAAACTTAGTTGCAAACCCTCTTACATTCCTTGATGTATCAGGCGTTCCTTTCGTACTCACTGCTAATGAAAACCGCACCATTACAGGTACTTGTTGACCAGGACGCTGTAGGAAACTAAGCTGTGTATGTTCTTTCATTGAATGCACCGTTTGAAAATAGCCAAAAGCACCGAATCCTTTGACATGAACAGGTCGTTCAATGATTTTCTCATGGATAAATTCTTGCAGTGTTTCATGTTCTACACTATCCTGTTTTAAAATAGGTCCTCTTTTGCCAACAGTTTGTGAATGAAGCTTTGCAGGTTCGTCCCCTTTCCATTTATTTATATCCCTCTCTTCCACTTTTTCTTGCGCTTGACTTCCTCGACTATTGAAATGAATCTTTGCTTGTCGCTCGTGTTTTTCGTTGTTTTCGTCCATAATTCCCTCCATATTTTTCTATGTCTTCCTGTTAATTTAATATGAAGGACAACTTCGTTTTATGTTACTTTCTATAACAACTTTCTTAGAATTCTATCGAAGCATACAAGCTGATCATTACAACGAACATTAAATAGATAGGAGTACTTTATTAAAAAGTGGAGGGAGTGCCTTCAATATGACTTATTAAAAGTTTGACCCTTAATATTATCCGTTTAATGGAAATACCAGACGTTCAATTACATTAAACAACCACCAGAACCAACTCTGGTGGGGTAATATAATCATCTACTTAGTTCATTTTCAATTCTCCTAAAGCAATTAAAGATTGCATAATCAAGAATAGTTGATGTGTTTCTTGAGGATTACGCAAATCCTTATCTAATGTATGTTCAATCTTTCGAATGCGATGGCGAAGACCGCTCATAGATAAATTCAGATCTGCTGTCGTTTGTTCCAATTTTCCTCCGTTTAGTAAAAACACATATAAGGTTTGCAATAAGTCCACCATCTTGCTATCCGATAAATCATATAGTGAGCCTAATTCCTGCTTGGCAATTGTTTTCACCCCAGCTGTATTTTTAGAATTAATCAGAACACCAACGATTCCTAATTGTTTAAAGGACATCATATTTTCCTTTGAAGATAGTCTTAAAGAAACAAGGGCTTCTTCATAGTGTTGATGGGCACTTGTAATCTCATTTCCTTGATTGCTAAGACCAATTGTAAATTCACCATTAGGAAAGTCCGCACGTAAGGTCTTCATTAATGGGCGGAAGAATGTTTCATGATGCTCATATGAAAGTGCCGCATCAGGGATCAGAATGATTAGATGATGATCACGCATATTAATTAATACACTTTTCTTTTTTTCACTAAAGTATTGAATCATCCATTCATATATATCTTCCTGCAACTGAAATTCTTCTTCAAAGGATTCTGTACCAATACTAAAATCGATCATGACTAAGAAATAGGACTGTGTTAAATCGATACCCGTATATTTACCCCTTTTAATAATCTCTGCTTTAGACGTTTCTCCTTCTAATATACGTTCAAGGAAACTACCCTTCATTCTTTCTAACGATTCAAATCGAGTTTTTTCATTTAATAATATAAGGGAAGCAGCATTAGCAAATCGTTCCAGTAATAAATAGTCAGATTCATGACTGTTATCTATCATTGGTTCATAAACAAATGAGCAGTACCCTTGAATTTTCTTTTGCACTAAAATTGGAGCCATCAGCCTTGTTTGCTTTTCAGTATGGACGATTCTCTTTTGAAAAAACAATGGATAGGTAGGGGGCTTTTCTTCCTTATCATTCATAGGAAATGAAAAATATTGCTTCATATCATCCGTCAGTTCACCGCATTCATCTGGAGATAAGCCTGCACTAGACATTTGATAAAAATCAATAGACTCTATCACAATTGGTATTTTCATATGATCGTAGACAAGTTCAGTAATTTCTTCTAAACTACTGCCCCCAGAAATCTCTTCAGTTAATTTACTTTGAAATTCAGCCAGTTTTGTTACAAAATTACGTTGATCTAATAATTGTTCATATGTATAAGCTAACTCTTTAACGATGGGGGTTTCTTCATATGGAGAATGAGCATCTTCACCCTCCATCTCCCATTGTTCTTGCGATTGGATTGTCCATTTGCATTCAGCATCACCCTTCGCCACACAACACGTTTCTTTTACTAGCAACGACACACCTGTGATAGTAGTCATATAGCCGCTTGCATAACCTACTAATGTATGACATTGAGGTGTATCACTATAACCATGTAGTCGTATATGTTCTTCAGCCTCATAAGAACCATACCAAATACCCTCCGAATAGAGAGATTTCACATGCTGATTGTCTTCACACATTGTTAAATGGCATATATGCTTCACACCTGTAATTTGTCCATTTTCCTTATGATACAGGGGGCCGTGCTTGATTAAATAAGGAACCGAAGTATGCTCTTTCATTGCCTTTTTAGCATCCTTCACACCATTCTCCCATCCAAAAGAAAATAAGAAACTTTTTAGGCGTTCAAAACCTATATGCTTAACGAGTTGATGACGCAAAATACCTAGTGATGCCGATGGTGTCGAAACAACTCTTTCATGTCCTTTTGTAATAGGATTGATTGAAACTTCATCAACAACAATATGCATTGATAACCTCCTAAAGCGCAAGATTGAAAGCGCAAACATTTCTATTTTTATAAAAAAAGGGGGAATTTCGCCCCTTCCAGTCTATTTTATTAGAAAATTTAAACATTCGCGAGTTTTGAAACGAAGGTTCGCTGCTTTGAACTTTAGACGAATGTTTTTACTTTTGCTAATTCTGCCGCCACATCAACAATCATATCTTCTTGCCCGCCGACAACTTTTCGGTTACCTAGTTCAATTAAAATATCTCGTGCATCTAAATTGAACTTTTCTGCTGCACGCTGGGCATGTAAAGCAAAACTAGAATAAACGCCTGCATATCCAAGAACTAAACTATTTTTAGTAATTTCTTGAGGAACAGGTAAGATCGGTGCCACAACATCTTCTGCTAGATCCATCATTTTATAAAAGTCCACACCTGTTTCAATGCCCATCCGATCTAATACACCTACTAACACTTCTGTTTGCGTATTACCCGCACCTGCTCCGAGACAACGTACACTTCCATCGATTCTTGTTGCGCCTGCTTCAATGGCAGCTAACGTATTTGCCATTGCTAATGAAAGATTATTATGAGCATGGAAACCAATTTCCACACCAATGGTTTCTTTCATTGCTTTGATTCTTGTTGTTACTTGATTTGGTAATAAAGCTCCAGCTGAATCAACGACATAAACAATATCGGCACCGTAACTTTCCATTAGTTTTGCTTGTTCCACGATTTTCTCCGGTTCTGCCATATGAGACATCATTAAGAATCCAACCGTTTCCATTCCAAGCTCTTTGGCAGCGTAAATATGTTGGGCAGACACATCTGCTTCTGTCACATGTGTAGCGATACGCGCCATCTTCGCCCCTAGTTGCTGGGCTTGTTTCAATTCTTTAACTGTCCCTATACCAGGAATTAACAACACAGCAACCTTTGAAAAGTCAGTTACAGCAACAGCTGCTTCTATTAATTCAAACTCATTTGTTTTTGACCTGCCATATTGCAAAGAAGATCCCGCTAGGCCGTCTCCATGAGCTACTTCAATATAAGGCACCTTAGCCTCATTCAATCCTTTGGCAATCTTCTCTACTTGCTGAACAGTATATTGATGTGAAAGCGCATGACTCCCATCTCGCAATGCCACTTCCGTTAATAATACCTTTTGACGTTCGGTCATATGAATCTCTCTCCTTTTACTGTGTAATTAAATTCTTTGCAAACTCTTCAGCTACCTTTACGCCAGCTGCTGTCATAATATCTAGATTTCCTGAATATTTAGGTAAATAATCGCCGGCTCCTTCCACTTCTATAAAGATAGTTACTTGATTACCGTCAATAATTGGCTCCGTCCGTAATCGGTAGCCTGGCACATAGCTCTGCACAGTTTTTTCCATATCAGCAATTGATGCCTTAATCTCTTCTTCCTTCATCGTCCCCTCTTCCACTAACGTGTAGACGGTGTCTCTCATGAGTATTGGCGGTTCTGCTGGGTTTAATATAATAATAGCTTTCCCTTTTTTCGCTCCACCCACTTCTTGAATCGCCCTTGAAGTTGTTTCAGTAAATTCGTCGATATTAGCCCTCGTACCAGGTCCGGCACTTTTACTTGAGATTGTCGCAACGATTTCAGCATAGGCAACTGGACTCACTCGGTTCACCGCATGTACCATTGGTATAGTTGCCTGACCGCCACATGTAATTAAATTGATATTCGCAGCATCTAAATGTTCCTTTGAATTAACCGGGGGAACAATCAACTTACCTACAGCTGCTGGTGTCATATCAATGACCTTCTTACCTGCTGCTTTTAAAGCTTTTGCATGACGAATATGCGCTTTTGCTGATGTCGCATCAAAAACAATATCTGCAAGTTCCGGCTGTTCTAAAAACCCATCAATCCCAGTATCAATGGCGACATACCCTAATTCCTTCGCACGTCTTAAGCCATCAGAATTTGCATCAATACCTATCACCGTTGTAAGTTCTAAAATGTCTGATCGACCTAATTTAATCATCAAATCTGTTCCAATATTACCTGATCCTAAAATCGCTACTTTTACTTTACTCAAACCTCAGTTCCCTCCTTAATTTCCTTCTAATATCCAAGTGTAGTTGAAATTTCATTGGCAGCAGTTTTAATTCCAGTAATAACCTCTTGTTGATGTCCCTCATTTAATCGTACTGTTGGTACCGCACAACTAATGGAACCAACTACCCTTCCTTGATAATTAAAGATCGGGCTTGCTGTACATATAAGACCGATTTCAATCTCCTCGTTATCAACAGCGAATCCCTGCTCTTTCACTACAGCTAATTCCTTTACTAATGCTTGCTTAGTAACAATGGTATTCTCAGTGAACGACTCTAAAGTAAGGGTTTCGATGATTTCTTCTTGTTCTTTTTTTGGTAAAAAAGCCAATATCGCTTTCCCTACTCCCGTACAGTGAAAGGGTGCCCTCCTACCAATCTGCGAATAGATTCGTAAAGAATGAGTACCTTCCTTCTTTTCAATGTAAATCGCTTCACCTTGCTCAAAAGATACTAAATGCACCGTTTCTTTTAGAGTAGTAACAAGCTTATTGATGATTGGCCTCGAAACTTCAGCGTAATCGAGTTGGTTCTCAACAATATGACCTAGTTGAAAAAGCTTCATACCTAAACGATACTTACCACTTTCCTCATTTTGATAAAGATAACCTTTCGAGGCCAAAGTTTTTATTAAACCATGTACCGTGCTTTTAGAGAGTTCCATGGCTTCCGCTATTTCTTTTACACTTAACTCTTTTTGACCATTAAGGAATAATTCTAAAATGTCTGTTGCACGCAAAACTGATTGTATCGTCATACATCCTCCAACGTTCGATAATATCGAATGGTATTCATTAATATCATATTAAAATTGTAGGATGTTTTCCTTTTGTTTGTCAATATAATTATTCTGATTTTTTATTTTTTTCAAAAACTAATTGTAACCGCATTCATTTTCTTTATGCTACGTTTGATTGAATATTCTCATCTTTATTTGGCCGGACAAATAACCAGACAAGTCCACCGCAAATAAGGAGGATTATACCGCATAATTGAAATGCCATATGAAAGCCCGCTGCTTGTGTTGCAGATCTTTCAATAAGAAGACCAGTAATATAAGGACCAACGATTCCTCCTAAAGAGGTAAACGCCATAAACCACCCTTGCACTTTACCTATATGCTCTTTTGAGACCATACTCGAAAGAATAGTCGGACCAAGCACAAGTGTGATACAACCGAAAGTAAGCCCTAAAGAAAGAAAGGCAATCACCAACATATTCGCATTTAGTAATGTTCCTATAAAGTAACTAACTGCTCCCGCTAGCATCACCGGACCCAGTACAAACACTCGACCCTTCACGATACTTTTCGTTTTCTTAAATAATCGATCTGAGACAGTAGAGAAGGTGATTTGAGAAATGGTAATCATTATCCATGGGAGTGCTGCTACTATAGATAAGGTTTCTGCACTCAATTGACGGACATTTTCCAAGTAATTAGGAAGCCAATTTAAACCAATGGTAAAAGACCAATACGTTGCAAAACCACAAATGGCAATAAGAATAAAGTTTTTTGACCTTAGCACTGGTCCAAATTTACTTACTGCTGTTTGTTGGCCTTGTTGGCGATTAGCCTTGTATTTTGCTATTGCTTCTTTGCGATCATTTTCTGCAATCATTAGCCAAAATACAACCCAAATCAAACCGACAATACAAGTTGCTAGAAATGCCGAACGCCAACCAAATTGAGTGATTAATGAAATAAGTATAGGTGCCGACATAGCTACCCCTAAAGGACCACCTACAGAAACAAGTGTTAAACCTATCCCAAGCTTCTCTTTTGGTAGATATTTTGTTGCAGCAGTCATAGCGAGTGAATAAGATGGTCCCTCCCCTGCGCCTAGTATAATGCGTGTTATCAATAAAAAGGTAAAGCTTGATACAAATAGGGTAGAAAACTGCACTGTCGCCCAAACAATTGCCATACCAGCAATAACAATTTTTGCACCGAATCTGTCAGCTAACGTTCCCCCGATAATAGCAAAAATAGAATATAAAAAGAAAAAGGCACTTCCAATGATCCCCCACTGTTCAGCATTCAACCCTAATTCTTCCATCAGAGGAACAGATGCAAATCCAATAATCGCTTTATCTGCATTACTAATCACTGTCAGTAAAAATAATAAAATAATAATTAGAATAGCCTGACGCGAGATTTTACCTTCTTTCGTACGAGGATTTTTCGCCATTTAGATGACCTCACTCTCAAGATTTTTAAGATAAAGTAAGCGAAGGACTATGCTCCGCTATGTTTTTAAAAACTCACTTCTACACTCACAAGTCCACTAAATTCTGCTTTAAATGAATCGCCTCTCTCCACAGGAATCGCTGCAGATAATGCACCTGATAAAATGACTTCTCCTGCCTTCAAGTGAACACCATAGTCAGACAGCTTATTAGCTAACCAAGCAACACAAGTTATCGGATTACCTAATACATCCGCACCATAGCCTTTATTAATCAATTTGTTATTTTTGTATAACTTCATTTCCATTTCTTTTAGCTTCACACTATCAACAGCATATCGTTCTTCACCTAAAACAAATTGGGCACTTGAGGCATTGTCAGCAATAGTATCTTCCAGTTTAATTCGCCAATTTTCGATTCGACTATCCACAATTTCTAAAGCAGGGATAATATAATCAGTGGCTGCTACAACATCGGCCTCTGTTATGTTGGGCCCCCGCAAATCATGCTTCAATACAAACGCAATTTCTCCCTCAATTTTCGGCTCAAATAATTTATCCATAGGAATGGCCGATTTTTGCATGGTGACATCCATGCTACTTAATAAATGGCCATAGTCTGGCTGATCAACCCCTAAGGCCTTTTGCATAGCTAGAGAGGTTAAACCGATTTTCTTCCCAACTATCTTTTCTCCTTGAGCCAACTTCACATCAATATTTTCCATCTGAATCTGATACGCCTCATCAACTGATAGTTGCTCGATTTCATCTGTTAATGGCTGGAGGGATTTCTTTGTTTCCTCCGCTTCTAAAAGCGCTTGAGCAGCTTCTTTTAGTTGATCATTTAACTGTAGTGTCATCATTGAACCTCCTTCTATATGGAAAGACCCCGCCACTTTGTTAAGAGACGGGTGTATAAATATTTATTTAGATACCACTTGTTTTTTTAAAAAATCAATAGTCACCTGATTGAATTCTTCCGGTTTTTCCCATTGTGGCCAGTGGCCAGCCTCATTGATTACTGTCAGTTCACTCCCTGGAATCATCTCTTTGATCGGTTCTGCTTCTTCTACTGTTGAAGTTGGATCATGGTCAGTCCAAGCAAGTAATGTTGGTACATTGATTTTGCCACACCATGATGGGTCCCAACTAAATTGTTTTCTTGCTTCGATGTTTTGCAAATGGACAATATGATGGACAGCTTCCTGATAAGCAGGTTGAGTATAAATATTGTACCGAGATTCAATTAACTCATCTGTTACTTGTGATTTATCATACATTAACCATTCTAATCTCGTTTTCACATTTTCATAGTTTGCTTCAAGTACAGCTTTTAATGTTGACGCTTTTAGCCCTGCCATAACTTCAGGTTTGTTATTCACATTACCAGGAGTATTGAGCACCATGGATTCCACATAGGACGGATGGTGAGCAGCAAACCAGGCAGCCACCCATCCACCAAGAGACTCGCCAGATAAATATACTTTTTCTAAATCAAGCGCTTTGATTACAGCTAATAAATGGTCACTGTAACTATCAATGCCGTACGGATAGTCTGGCTTTTCTGTATATCCATGACCTAACATATCGATACATATCACGCGGAAATGCTCAGCCAATCCTTTGATATTTCTTGCGTAAGCCTCGATGTGCCCCCCTGTACCATGTAAAAGTAAAAGAGGCTCTCCTGTTCCCGATTCTAGTACTCTCGTTTTCACCCCATCTGCATCGACAAAATGAAGTTTAAATTCGATATCTGCTAAATCGTTCCAAATAGACATATAATCCTCTCCTATTCTCTTTATTTTGTCACTTTCTCTTTCATCCACTCATCATTCACTGGTGTTGTTTCAAAGAAAGAATCCGGCACTGATGGTCCCCACCATAAACGACCCTTTGTATCATATTCTTCCTTGGTCCAGCCAATTGGTGGTAAATCAGTATCACGTTTATAATCACCAGAATAAATCTCAATACGATGACCGTCTGGGTCTCTTACATATAAGAAGAAGGCATTTGTTACCCCATGACGACCTGGTCCATAATCGATATTTGCGCGGTAGCCTGCGTCTGCAAGTAAGTCAGCCGTTTTCACAACGGAAGAAATACCGTCTACAATATAAGCAATATGATGCAGAGATGTTTCTTTATGTTGGACAAGGGCTACGTCATGTGTAGATGTTTTCGCTCTTGTCCATGCAGCAAATTTCCCCTCATCTCCTTGAACATATTCTGAAATGCTAAAGCCAATTGCTTGCCAGTATTCTAATGCTTTATCTACATTTGTTACACGCAGGTTCATATGATCGATTGCTACTGGCGGTATACCACGATGTAAATGGGAGTACCTCATTGGCAAGGCATCTACTCCGCCACTTTTGTTCCCTACATTAATCTCTTCCATTGCATGATAGAATTCAACCGGATGACCATTTGGCTCAGCTACTTTAAGTACCGGCCCTTTTCCTGGGTGGATACTATTCTCGACATATTGAGTGGCAACTCCCATTTCTTGATGTTGCTTCTCTAACTCTCTTAAATACTCAGGACTAGATACACGTAGACTAAAACTACCAAGAGCTGCTTTTGGCTTTTGCGTTAAAATTAAAGAATAACGATCAAATTCATCAATAGCACGCAAATATAGACTTGACTCTGTTCTTTCCACTTCAATAAACCCTAGTACATCTACATAAAAGTCTTTAGACTTATTTAAATCTGTTACAAACAGCTCGATTTGCCCTAAACGAAGAATCATTACTCTTCACTCTCCTATTTATCAATATATTGATTTAACTGATTTGTTCTTTTGCATCTGTTTTTTTCAACCAATGAATGCTTAATTCTTTTGGTAAGGTCTTGTTCGATTGCCATTCTACTTCTTCTTTGCTAAGGACTTTGACTGTATGCATATCCCCTTGGCAATTCACTTCATATTCACCAAGTGCAGGTAGAGTATAAAAAGGTTTAACCCAGTACGTGCTACCGTTCCTTTGCAACTTCACTTGATACGGCCTACCAAGAAGCGCATTTGCTAAATCTACTTCCCCCTGCTGTAAACAGCTGCGGATATAAGAGGAACTAATTTTCAACCCATTTCTGCTCAATTTTGAAACAGATGTTGTCGTTATTTGATAGCCTGAATCAGTTGCTAATCTGGCCATATGTCCGACTCCCTTGTTACCATAATGAAAGTCGAAACCAGCAACTGCATGTTTAACGCCGAGAGTGAGTAAATATTGCTCAACAAATGCTTCTGGGGAGAGGCTAGCAAATGCATGATTAAATGGAACGATATAGAAAAGATCGACACCAAGAGAACTCATTCTCTTTTTCTTTTCCTCTAATGGCATTAAATAAGGAA
The DNA here is from genome assembly GCF_038007265.1 of Cytobacillus sp. FSL R5-0569. Taxonomy (NCBI): domain Bacteria; kingdom Bacillati; phylum Bacillota; class Bacilli; order Caryophanales; family Bacillaceae; genus Cytobacillus; species Cytobacillus sp. FSL R5-0569. The sequence goes on along the minus strand of NZ_JBBOWW010000001.1, from coordinate 318,649 downwards.
AGTCAGATCGCTTCATTAACACCGTTTTCGGATGAGGAAAGAAACTCATGATTGCTAGTGGCAGGTTGCGTTTATTTGCTTCCACCTTTGCTTGGCGAATGACTTCTTGATGACCAATGTGAAGGCCATCGAAAAATCCGAGCGCCATCACACATGATTCTATGTTTTTACCTAATACGCCATGGAGCTCTTCCTCATTTAAGACGATGGTTTTCATCTGACTTCCCTCCTTTATTGTTAGGAAATTGGCTCTTCTACTGCTATCATTGAACGGTATTTGCCGTTAAAGAATAATAATGGATCTTTTTCTTCTAAATACACATCCTTCACGCGACCAATAAATAACGTATGATCACCTTCTACATGTGTGGCCGATACTTCACATGCCATTTGTGCCACTGCCCCGTCAATGACCGGCATGTCATTTAATCTCGCGAATGACACTTCCTTTGTTTCCTTTAACTGTCCAGCAAAATTCATAGACAGCTCTTTTTGATCATCAGCCAAAATATTGACGGTGAATATCCCACTATCTTTAATTTTCGAAAGGATATTCGCTCTCTCCCCAATAGAGATAACGACTAATTTAGGATCAAGTGATACCGACATAAAGGCATTAGCCGTCATCCCATGAACATTCCCATTTGTTTCGGTTGCAATCACCGTTACACCGGTGGCAAATTTACTCATTGCATTTCTAAATAAACGATCATCCATCTTTACCTCTCCTTTCATTAACCTCTGACGCCACTCTCAAATCCAAATAAGTCTTGCCCGTAAGCAGCAACAGAATCTTCATAAAGTGATGTTTTATGTGTAGCCACGGATAAAATATCGCGGATAAACATTTCTAAAGTCCCACCTTTATACAGTGCAGCACCACCAAGTGTTAACATGGCACGAACAGCGATATCTGTACAAAGCTTTATAATTTTAGTTCTAATGGCAAAAAACTCCCCGAGTGGTGTCATTTCGCCATCCTTTTCGTAATTTTCTAATAAAGAAATGTATTGAGCCATCAACCCTTTTGCTGCATGCAAATCAGTAGAAATTTCTGCTATTACACGTTGACTTCGAGGGGACTCACTTTCTCTCACACCATCCATCAAACGAACACGCTTTTCCGTTAACACTTTAAACTCTTCAATCACTCGCTCTGCACCACCGATGGCAATCGCCGGGAATCCAATATAAAATGCCGGATAAAATGGCACATGATAAAACGGATAACTTTTATCATAATCTTCTTCTGGTGGCCTTCTTGTTGATTCCGCTTTTTCTAAATCGAGAATACGCTCTTTCGGTACGTACACATTATCTGCAATGATTTGGTTACTTCCCGTCCCTCTTAATCCAAAAGTATCCCAATTTTTAACGATTTCAACCTCAGATGTTTTCAAAATGGGTAGGCAGACTACTGGTTTATCACGTCCTGGTAATTGAACTTTCACCCCTACGCCAACCCAATCACTATGAAGAATGCCACTGACAAAATTCCATTTCCCACTAATTCTTAATCCATCTCCATCAGGTTCTGCTGTACCTAATGCTGCAAAGATATCTGCAATCAATCCACCTTGATTGACTACTTCATCTCTTCCTGCTTTCGGTAAATAAGATGGTAATGAATTGTGTAAAGGGTAAAGGAAGGTTAACCAAGCAGCAGAAAGATTATAATTTGCCACCTTTTGAATCACTTTTGCAAAAGTAGTTAAACTCGCTTGTGGCCCACCATATTCCCTCGGTAACATCATCCTTGAGATTTGTGTTTCTTTTATCAAATTCACGACATTTGCTGAAACCGTGGCATTCTTATCAGCCTCATGTGCTTCTTCTTCAGCGAGCATACCAATCTTCTCGGCTCCCTGTAATAGCGCTTCTTCCGTTATATTATCCACCGTATTAACATTCATTGTTACTCACCCCGTTTATGAAATATAAAAACAATTAATTTGATATCGCTTACATTGTTGATTCGAAATTTTCTTTTAATTAAGTTTCTACTGTTAGTGTAGTGAAAAATGAAAATTCAAACTAGAACAAAAACTGTTCATGATTTTTGATTTTTTCGTCTTTATTTGTTCATGCCGGAAAACTTTTTTACAAAATAACTGGCGTAAAATGAAAAAGAAGCGTTCAAATGAAGAACGCTTCTTTTTTGTGATTTTATGAAAATATCGTCTAATAATACAGAGAGGAGTTGCTGTGAAAATCAACTATTAATTTCCATTGGGCCCCATAGTAGAGGATTCTTGTTTGTGATGCTCTCGACTCTGGAATCTTTCCTGGCAGCCGCGAAGAATGTACAAAAACAAATATCTGCTAATAAATTTTAACTCACAATTTCACTTGCTTTTCTTGTACCATTTTACGCGTAAACACAACATGCACGCAGTTCTTTACCTTTTACCTCCATATCAGTCGCGATTTTCCCTTTTATGCTACTTATCTTTGTGTTTTTGTTCAGATTAGTCGCGATCTCCTCTTTTTCACTACTTATCTTTGTGTTTTTGCTCTGATCAGTCGCGATTTCTCCTTTTTCACTACTTATCTTTGTGTTTTTGTTCAGATTAGTCGCGATTTCCTCTTTTATGCTACTTATCTTTTAGTTCTTGTTCAGATTAGTCGCGATTTCTCCTTTTTCGCTACTTATCTTTGTGTTTTTGCTCTGATCAGTCGCGGTTTCCTCTTTTTCGCTTCTTATCTTTTTGTTTTTGTTCAGATCAGTCGCGATTTCTCCTTTTTCACTACTTATCTTTGTGTTTTTGCTCTGATTAGTCGCGATTTCTCCTTTTTCACTACTTATCTTTGTGTTTTTGTTCAGATCAGTCGCGATTTCCTCTTTTTCTCTACTTATCTTTGTGTTTTTGCTCTGATCAGTCGCGATTTCCTCTTTTACCCTACTTATCTTAGCTTTCTTGTTCAGATTAGTCGCGATTTCTCCTTTTTCGCTACTTATCTTTGTGTTTTTGCTCTGATCAGTCGCGATTTCTCCTTTTTCACTACTTATCTTTGTGTTTTTGCTCTGATTAGTCGCGATTTCTCCTTTTTCGCTACTTATCTTTGTGTTTTTGCTCTGATCAATCGCGATTTCCTCTTTTATGCTACTTATCTTTGTGTTTTTGTTCAGATTAGTCGCGATTTCCTCTTTTATGCTACTTATCTTTGTGTTTTTGTTCAGATTAGTCGCGATTTCCTCTTTTTCACTACTTATCTTTGTGTTTTTGCTCTGATCAGTCGCGGTTTCCTCTTTTTCGCTACTTATCTTTGTGTTTTTGTTCAGATCAGTCGCGATCTCCTCTTTTTCACTACTTATCTTTGTGTTTTTGCTCTGATCAGTCGCGATTTCCTCTTTTTCACTACTAATCTTTCAGTTTCCACTCTGATTAGTCGCGACTCCTCCTTTTACCCTACTTATCTTTGATTTTTTGGATGACTTTTGCTCGTATACGCAACTTGCCCCAAGTTTTCTTTCTTTTCCTATTAGTTTTTGTCCGCAAACTCAACTTCTTGGGCAGGCAGACGATTTTTCTTTTCTGCCCCCCTTGTGATTCTTCCTTTGACAACGCTCACAGCTCAGGTTCTGATATCAAGGAGACCAAATACCAAATTTACAATCAAAGGAAAGAAACAAGTAAAACAATAATAGGAAAGAGAACAAAAAACCCATTTAACCCTTGTAAAAAGATAATGAGCGGGCTCATGCTATTTTTGTTCCTAATATAAAAGAAAGAAATGATAGCTAAAATGGGGGTAAGTAATCCAAAGATGCCATAGACCTTGCCGGTTGTGTCTAAAAGCTCTTGAATAATTAAAGAAGTAAGAACGATATTTACTAGCAACAACAATAAAGGAATTAGCATTTTCTGTGCTTTGTACTGCTCCACCTCTATCACCATCCTCTAGATCATTTATTAATAGATGAACAATAAAAACAAAAAGAGAAGATTTAACATCAAATATCGAAATAAATATTTACTTTTTTGCATCCATGATTCTACCGCATCCATTAGAAACATCATGGCCAAAATGAGATATAATCTACTCGGTAATAACAAGTCAGTGTTTTGCAGACCCAAAATTAAATAGAGAAATAGCATGAAAATGAATACGAACCGAAGTATAGTAAAAATTTTAATTGGCTTTACATTACTTTTTTCAAAAAACAAACCCATTTTTTCATCTACTTTCAAAGATTTTCTCCCTACTTCGCCGTTTAAAATAAAAGGTAATAAGCAGACTACCAGTAAAAACAAACAAGAGTGAGCCCCAAAATCCCCTTGATAAACTAGCGAAAAAATAGAAAAACACCGCATTCACTAACATCCAAAATGTAAAAAGGATAGAAAAAACCAGACCTCTCATAGTCTTATTTGCCCTTTTTGCTAACAACCAAATTCCTACAATACATTGCAATAATATAAAACCAATGAATGAACTCATCCAGTAATTATAGACTAACACTACTCCAAACCATTTTCTAAGATGGCAAAGGAGCCAAGATCAGCATCAATTTGAGCAGTTGCCCCATAAGGCAAAATAAATTTTGGTTCGGTATGTCCAAAATTTAAGTTATAAAGAACGGGTACATCAGTTAAACCGTATTCCTGTAAAACGGTTAATATCACCATCTTGTATTCTTCATAGTATGCTTCATCATAAGGCTTAGCAAATACGATTCCATTTGCTGCTTTCAATATTCCTTGCGCTGCATAATTTCTGAGCCAATACTTCACATAATCAGGGGCCGTCTTATCTTCAGACGTTTCAAAAAACAAAATACTACCTTCCCAATACTCTTTCTCTGGCCAAAGAATGGTTTGCTTAGCAAATTCCAGCACTTCAATACAGCCGCCAATTAACGATCCTTGTACCTTACCGCTTCCTTGCAGGACCTCATAACCGTTATTCTTATTCATTTTTCGCCGCTTCTCTTTATTGACTTCTATCCACTCGAGTCTCTCACTCGTCCAATGCGGAGCAGGCATCAGTTCACCAATTGGAGAAGAGGAAAATAGCATACGTTCGATGCTTTCAACCGTGTACGGATCCATCTCAACATTCTCGGCAAAGTCTGTTAAAATCGCAGGTCCATAGAAAGACGATAGCCCTGCTTTGTGACAGAATAAATGAGTAATCGTGACATCTGAATAGCCCATAAATATTTTAGGGTTTTCTTTTATCACATCAAAATCAATATAGGGCAGCAAGCGAATACTCTCTTCTCCACCAATATTGGCAATAATGGCTTTAATACTATGATCAGAAAAAGCTGCCATTAAGTCTTCGGCGCGCGCTTCGGGATGTTGATATAAATAATCTGCCCCCTTCAGGCTGTGCGGCATTGCGACGACTTCTAGTCCAAATACTTGTTCAAGCCGCCTTACCCCTTGTTCGTAACGCCATTTAATTTCTTCTTCTCCTGCACCTCCCCATGAAGGACTCACCGTTGCTACTCGGTCACCTCTTTGCAATCTTTGTGGTTTTTTCAACATATATATCCCCCCATCTGTTATATCCAACGTGCAAACCAAGCTACATAGTAAGCAGCAGGCAAGAATATGATTTGCGCTGCCAATGTGCCAACAAACTTAGAACTGACCATTGTTAATGAATAACTTTTCAAATAAATATATTTGCTTGGGTTAGTTACCACCCTATCAGCTAGTACTGAAGCTTTTGGGTCAATAAATAATGTCAGAATAATTGTTGCTACACCGTTTATGATACCCGACGACATTAACGCTGCTTGCGCATACTCTGGTGCAATAATGGAAGCATAGATAGATGATAGCACCCCTGTCGTAAACACCGCTGTGACGATTACATTCAAGCAAAATAAGCGCTTAGGAATGGTTTGTAACGTAATTCCTTTTAAATAATAGAAACGTGGGATTCTAATACATGAAAGCATACGCTTGATTCCTCGTAAATTCATATTTTTCTTTACTAATGCGGGGATTGAGCCCCGTTGTTCTGACATTTGCACGATTGCCTTTGAAAATATCAAAATAAATGTAGGGAAGAGCAACATGCCTAGCAATACACCTATTGAAGTAACACCTATTAACAGACGATACTGTTCTTCAATGAACTTCATGACATTCCCTTCAGGTGCTGCATTAATCAACTTTGCCGTCATCGGTTGCTGAATCATCGTCGAAAATCGCGAGACAATCACTATTGTACTGAACAATGAGATTGCTGTAGCAATCAACCTTACTCTTGTTCCAGCAATCCTAGTCGAGTAAGCTAAAGTCTCTATTAATGTAACGATTAATAGAAAACATGCGATCAAAAGTAATTTTGCTGTGATCAATTCTGCCATTAACTTGTTCACTCCAGCTCTTTATATTAAAAGCAATTATAAATCAAGTGGGATAAATTAACAATAAAAAATACCATCCTTTTCCTTTGGTATTTGGGCATAAAAAAAACGCTCCTTCCATTAGAAGAAGCGCATTTCCGTTAAGGCATTTCCTGTATTTCGGTTTCAAATGTTGAAAAAGCAAAGATACCAAGTAACGCAAATAATATCCATATGACCGTAAGAATGATACCTATAATCCCGCAGATAAGGCCGGCCGTTGCTAGCGATTTCCCTTTTTCTCCTGTTTGCAGGATTTCTTTTGCTGACAACCTTCCAAATACAATACTAATAATCCCTAATAAGAAGCCGATAAATGGAACGAGCAATGAGAGAATCCCTAGGGTCAGGGAAACCACTGCTTTCGTATTTGTTTTTTGTTGTTCCATTCTTTCCCTCCTATTCTATAAACCTAAATAAATCCCCTAAAATAATTTCATCAGATAACTTAAGTTCTTTACGTACCGTTTCTAGATAAGTTTCACAGTTTTCTTCTTCAGTTAGTGATTCAGTATTCATGCTGTAACAAGCATTGTTAAGATAAGCATATTCACTAGCTACCATACTGCCATCACGAAAGACAACAGGTTTATTAGGATCTCTCGTAAAGAGGTTTTCACTAAAGTTTGTTCTTTGCTCCTCATCAATACCCATTAGTTCGAGGATAGTCGCATGAATATCAATTTCGCCACCGATTGTTTCAAATATCGCACCTTCTTCACCAGGTATATGAATAATAAGAGGAATTTGCTGCAATTGAAGATGATTAATCGGCGTCTCCGGTTGATCTAATAACTCATGCACGCCTTCTTCAAATTCTTGAGAAATCCCATAATGATCACCATAGATAACGAAAATGGTGTCTTCATACATGCCTTCCTTTTTTAACAAATCAAAGAATCTTTCAATCGCTGCATCTTCATAATTAACCGTTGTCACATAACGATTAACAACGTCAACCGACGTATCAGCAGGAGGCATTCGTTGGTCCTCACTTTCTAATAAAAAAGGAAAATGATTTGTTAATGTAAGGAAACTAGCCATATAAGGTTCAGTTAGCGTTGAAAGATGTGTGATTGATTGTTCAAAAAAGGGAATATCTTTAATACCATAGTTTACGGAATTCTCTTCTGTAATATGATAGTCCTCTTGAGAAAAATATTGATTATACCCTAAGCTCGGATACATTTGCTTTCGATTCCAAAAATTAATGCTGTTACCATGGAAAGTGGCAGCGCTATAATTATTTTTTGCTTTCAATAATTTAGGTAGAGAAATAAACTCATTTTCAGGGCGTCTAACAAAGACAGAACCACTGGATAAAGGGTATAAGCCTGTATGAATCATGAACTCTGCATCTGACGTTTTTCCTTGTGCTGCTTGCTCATATATATTTGAAAAATAATAACTATCTTCTATTAAGGAGTTAAGAAATGGGGTAATTTCTTCTCCATTGACTTTACGGTTAATGACGAAATTCTGCGTAGACTCTAAGCTAATCAATACTAAATTCTTTCCCTCAGCAAGACCAAAATAGTCTGATTTAGTATCAGGCATCCCCTGTAAATAGTTAGTTACAGGCTCAACACTTTTATCACTAGCTAATACTTTCATCATTGGTGATTGCAAACTATTAATAATGTTGAACACTTGATAATTATATAGCCCTAATGACTCAACAAGCTGTTCCCTGTCATAGTTTGCTTGAAGCACGTAGGGATTTCTCAATAATGCGAGGGAAACAGTCATCATGATTAAGACCATAGTCAAGCCAACATACTTCTTTTTATGAGGCATAGCTGGTTGCCACTTTGTTTGTTTTGTTTTTCGCCATACATAAACAAAAAAGATAATATCTAAGAATAATAGCAAATCTAAAGGCGAAATTAACTCTAACGTACTAGGTCCAAGTCCACCAACATTATTTAGCTGCATAAGGACAGATACTGTTACAAAATCAATATAGAAACGATAATATAGTAAGTTCGCATATAATAAACCAATAAGCAACACATAGGCAATTAACACGCCTATCATGGAAAATCTTTTTTTGAATATAAAGGCAAGGCCCATAAGTAGCAGGCTAATACCAATTGGATTAACGAGAAGGACGAGAAAGTCTAGCCATGTCTCGACGGTTAAATTGAAGCCTACCCATGTAACAACCACTACCTTTACCCATAACATGACAAAGAGCGCAGCTAGATAATGCTTACCAACCCAATTTATAAAGTTTTTCATCCCATTACCTTCCTACTATGAAAGCTGTCATAGACTTTAAGCAAGCGAATCATCGCATCCTCAACATCTGCCTTTTTCTGTTCCCCCATTAGTGCAATCTGAAACCAGTTTCTCTCAAGCAAATAGTTGCTTTCATAACTGACATAAACCCCTACGAGCTTCAATTGATCGCCAAACTCTCTTGAACTAATTTCTATCTCTAATTGAACAGACAAAATACCCGGAGAATAATTTTCCCCATAAAACACTCTTAAGCCTGCCTCTACTAATTTTTGACGTACTAATTCATATAAAGCATGACTTGCATAATGATGATTCTCTATCGCTACAGATAGTGCATACAGCCCATTTGATGAATGTGTAAACGGAATACTCGCCTTGGCCTGATACACACCAATATCGAGATATTTCGGTAATTGATGATGAGGCTTGATTTGTGTTTGATGAAAAACCAGCGCTAAACCAGGATAGGAACCTAAGCCTTTCCCACTAACCGCACTCGTGATATATACATTCTTTAGATGAACTGGAACAATTCCTAGCGAACTGCAAGCATCTACACATAGCTTCACATTATACTGCAGACAAAGCTGTTCCAATTCTTCTAATGGAAAAAGATAACCTGTAGATGTTTCACAGTGTACAGTCCAAATCCAGCCAATATCTCGATTGTCCCGTAACATGTTCTCTACTTCGCTTATATCTATAGGTGCGTTCCATGGTTTCTCAACTGTCGCAAAAGGTAATTTGAAACGCTTACCATGCTCAATGAGCCGGTACCCAAATTCACCGTTTGCTAAAATGAGCCCCTTCTCATTTACTATTGATAAATGGGCAGCAACCATATCATTTGCCATTGTTCCTGTACCAACAGCTATTTCGACTTCATTAGCATTAGTTAATGCGCAAAGCTTCTTTTTTAGCTTGCTCAACATAGAGCTTACTTCATGAGAACGGTGGGACACTGGCTCTCTCCCCCACGCCTCCTTTACCTTATCTGCGATCGAAACTGGACCAGGAAGGAAAAAATGTCCATTCTCTTTCGCGTTCCGCCTCAGCATTTTTTGAAAAAGCTTAGATGCTGCCTCGAAACTTTCTTTTGTTAAATACATTGGTTGGTATGGCGCTTCCTTTGTACCTACCAAAGGACCAAAGGGGCGGAATCCAAGATGTCTATATAACTTTGTCTGTCTTAATGTTCCAGAAATGATTGCCATTGTATAATGCTCTTCAAGACAGAAATCAACTAAAGCTTTGCTTAACTCGTAAAATACGCGACTCCCACGATAAGGTGCTTTGATAGATAATAACCGTATCTCACATAAGGTTTCGTTTGGTGGCAGGTACGCGTCTAATTGATCAAGCTTTTCGTCTAATGAAAATGGTCTCGTCCCTTTCACAGCAATCATACCAACGACTTCATCTTCTTTTTTAGCGATAATATATGTATTAGCATCATGAAAGCGATCAATTAATTTTCTCTGTTCATTCACTCTATGTTGCGGTATTTCCTCTACAAATGTTTCATAGTTTAATTGATGAATCTGCTCCAGTTCAGAACTTTGATCTGCACGTTTATAAACAATTGCTGTCATCATTCCACTCCTCCACTTCTATGCAGCCTTACAATAATGAATAGCATAAAAAAGTATGCCGCCGCTAACATCCAACTACTTTTTATCATAAGTAGAATAGGCATGATAAAAAAACTAGTTAGTGTAGGGATAGTCAACTTCTTTGTGATGATATATAGCAGGAGAATGAGTCCACCGACGATTAGTAAACCCATTGGCAACAATACCAATGAGACAGCTAGATAGACAACAATTCCCTTTCCCCCATGGAAATGTAATTGCACTGGCCAGATATGACCACATAAGATTGCTACCACAACGCAAGCGAGTACTAGATTACTAGCTTCCCCCAAATAAATGACTACTAATAAAGGGAAAATGGTTTTGAGTGCATCAATAATCACGGTATACACAAAAGCTTTCCTACCCATCACTCTACCGGCATTACGTGCACCTGCATTACCACTTCCCTTTACTCTTATATCCTCACCATATAAAAAATGACCAATATAATAGGCCCCATTTAAACAACCACAAGCATACGCAAAAAGAACCCATAAAACCAAATTCAGGAAGGGTCACCTCTCTTTTTAACATAACTACACACCTCATATCTTAACATTATTATCCAATGTGTAGGAATACCCTAAATGTCATTTTTTACATAGGTTTTAAAATATAAAAAAAGGCTCAAGCCACCAATCATATAGAGTCTCGAGCCTTTTCATTCCATTTTCATTTACTTAATTTAAATCAACTGCTTTTTGAGAAGCTTTCATTTGTTCAGCAATGTCACTAATGAAGGTTTGCTCCAGCTGTTTCACCATTTGCTCTTCTGCTCTAAGCATTGCCTGCTCAATTAAACAGCCTTCATTATGTGGGTGGTCGTGATCAAGTGAACAGTGAAACAGTTGATTACTTCCTTCTATCGCTTGGATCACTTGTAAAAATGAAATATCTCCATTACGCTTCACTATACGGTAACCACCTTTTGCTCCGGGTGTGGATTCGATTAACCCCGCTTTTACCAGCTTTGTTAATATTTTTGATAAATAAGTCGGCGATAGATCTTGCACTTTTGCTAACACGTCCACCCCGACAGATTCACCTTTTGGAGCCAAGTATAAGAAAGCCATTGTGTGTAAACCATAATTCGTCGCACTTGAATATTTCATTTTTACTACTCCTTTTTTCTAAAAATCTTCGGCTAATAAATCACTCACAACAGCAATGCCCGCCCTACTTCCGTCACTAGCCGCAAATATAAGTTGAGCCATTGGCATTGTTGATGTGTCACCACTAGCATAAACACCTTCTATATTTGTTCTACCAAATTCGTCTGTGATAATGCCACCATTTTCATTTACTTTACAACCTATTATATCAGCTAAAGGAGAAGCTTGCTTTGACATCATCCCAACAAATCCACCATTCCTTTCTAATCTATCCCCATTTGTAAAGACAACTTCTTGTAATTGTCCCTCTTCACCATGTAAATAAGCAATTTCTTCCTCCAATACACGGATTCCTTTCGAGGCTAACATTTCTTTTTCTTCTCCTGTTAAAATCTTTTTCCCATTAGAGCATACAATAATATCATTACTCCAATTCGTTAGTAATTTAACCATATGGGTAATACCTTCCATCTCAGAAACAACCACGAGTTTTCTCTCCCTTAACTCCCAACCATCACAAAAAGGACAATGAAAGATACTTTTGCCATATAACTCTTTTAATCCTTTAATAGGAGGTAATTGATCCTTCACTCCCGTTGCTAAAATCACTTTTCTCGATTGTATAAGATTACCTGAGCTTGTCTTAATGAGGAATATATTGTTTTCTTTTTTAAGCCCCGTCACCTTTTCGTTCTTTAATGAAATGCTTGGATATTTCTGAAGATCTTCTTTTGCTAAACGTTTAAATTCAACTGGTGCAATTCCATCTCGTGTAATAAAACCATGTGATTCATGTGTAACACTATTCCTCGGTTTATCATCATCAAAAAGCATGATATTTTTTCTTGCTCTCCCTAATACAAGCGCCGCATTCATACCTGCTGGACCGCCACCAATAATCACACAATCTAACATTTTATTACTCACTCCTCAATATAAATATATTATAGACCTTTAATATCTATAATAAGAAGTATAACGATTAAAAACAAGGAAAACAACTCGCACTTTAGAGTAAAGACGTTTTCTAGATAAAAATTAATAGCAGCAGTTGGCGAATTACTCTCATTATTTGTACTTATGTTCATAATAAAAAGTGCTCACCAGAAGATGAGCACTCTCTTATTATTTTTATTAATCATCTAATTCAACTTTTAGTACTTTACCCGTTAAAGCATCAATTTCTATTTCTGCTTCTTGTTTGCCTTCTAATTCAATATCGTAAATAAGTGTCCCATTATCTTGATCAAGTTGCAGTTCACTGAACTCTCCGCCTGCTTCTTTTTCAGCTAATTGAATGGCTTCACTTGCAGAGAATAGCTTTTGATCCAGTGTAATTTCTTCGTCCTGCTCATCTTCTTTCTCTGATTTCACTTTAAGCACTTCACCAGTATTTGCATTTAACTCTACATCTGTTTCAGTCCCATTCCCTTGTAGCTCTATATTATATACGAGATTTCCTCTTTCCCACTCTAATTCAACATCAGTTACTTTTCCTTTCCCTTCCTCTTGTGCTGTCTTGATTGCTTCTTCAATTGAAAGGGTTCCTTCATTTGTATTGCTTGTTTGTTTTTGTTTCACTTCTTCACCATTTGTTACCGTTGCTTTTGGGGCATCATCATTGGCAAATGTGGTTGCAGCGAAAACGCCTCCTAATGTAATAGCTCCTGCTAATAAACCTACTCCTACTTTTTTCATTTTAATTTCCTCCTGTTTGTTATGTCTATACTGCTATATTAAACAGCTATCATGAGATAAAATTGTGAGGAAGATTAAAATAAGATTAGAATTCACTTCTTTTTCATTAATCCCAAGTCACAGTTGATTCACCTGTAATGGCATTCACTTCAACTATAGCCTCTTTTTCATCACCCGTTTCAATTTCGATAAGATAGAAGACATGATCCTCTTCATTTTCCAAGTCAACATCGTCTACTTCGCCTTGAACAGCTTGGAGAGCAATTTCAATCGCTTCTTCTTCTGTCAGAATCGTATTTTTCGGAGGCTGTTCATTGGCCAGCTCATTTGAAAGGACTTTCCCAGTTACTGCATGTAAGGTAATTTCACGCGCTTCTCCGTCTTTAACTACTTGAGCGACAAATACTTCTTCGCCTGACTTTTCTTTTAGATTTACTGAATCAATTTCCCCTAAAGAAGCAGTTTGCACTAATTCCTTGACTTCTTGTTCCGTTAAACGTTGTTTTTCTTCTCCTATTCTTGACATTTCTTCAATTTCACCACTTGCACGATTAATGTGTAGTTGATACATTTGGCCTGCGCGATCGAAAGAAACGATAAACTCTTTACCTTTATTCTCTGTTTCTTGGATAACGCCTCCATATCGTTCCTCAACTATCTGCTTTACCTCGCTCTCAGCTAATTCATCCGATGGCAACACAAACTGTTTGAGCAAGAGCCAGACAATAATGATCATGATGAAAAAAAACAGAATGAATCCTAAGCTACTAATTACCTTCTTCATTTTCTCATCACTCCTGACTTTGCCCTTTATCAAAAAGTATTTTCACTTTCGTTCCTATTCCTAATTCGCTTTGAAGCGTTAACTGAACATCAATCGCTTCTGAGATTTCTTTTGCCAAAGATAAACCGAGTCCGCTACCATTTTTCCCCCGCTTCCTTGCGGGATCTACTTGGTAAAAGCGATCAAACACTCTCGCCTGATCAGCTTTAGAAATACCAACTCCTGTATCAATTACTTCAATAAATGTTTGCTCATTTGCCTTCCCGATAATAATTTCAATCTCATTTTCACTATATTTCCTAGCGTTATCTAATAAGATAAACAATAGTTGCTTAAGCTTTTGCTCATCAGAAGTGACCGTCGTTTCTTTTAAGCCATTTATTGTAATGTGGCGCTGATACGCCCTCTCAAATGAACGACTAACTTCAGAAAGGAACGGGGAGAGCGTAATCTCCTGTTTTTGTACATTCCATTCTTCGTTATTCTTCGCCAAAAGAAGCAATTGTTCAGTTAGTTCTCTCATTCTTATTGCCTCTGAGTGGATAGCTTCAACAGATTCATCGACTAAATCTTTATCTTGGTACCCGCGTCTCTTAAGCAAATTAGCATAACTTTCTATGATTGTTAATGGTGTTTTTAATTCATGAGAAGCATTAGCAATAAATTGCTTTTGTTTCTCATCATTCTCCTCAAGCAACGTAATCATATGATTGAAGGTTTCACCCATTTCCCTCAATTCGATGTCTGCATTTCGATGGAGCTCCAGCTGTTTAAATTGGCCACTATTTCTAATTTCCTTCATTGTTGCAGTTAAAGAAAGAATCGGCGTAATAATCACGTTGCCGACAAACCTACTTGAAAGGAATACAGGTATCGTTGCAACTAGCGTTACGATAAAGAGAACGGTCTTTAATATATTTAAATTTCGATAACTTGCTTCAATATCTTTTCCTATTTGTAAGTTTGCCACTTCTCCACTAGGCAAAATCATTGGTGTTGAACTAATAACTATATGGTCGTTCTTAATAATTTCTGTCTTATCACTTGCTCCAAATTGAAAAGCCAGCTTATCTACCTTTTCATTATTCATCGAAGTGGTTGTTGTTGCTTCTCCATTTTCATGAATAATTCTTATAAACCCATCAACCGGTACATACGCCCTTAATAAGCTTCCTTGAGGTAGAGTGCCTAGGGATTGATGGAACTCAGTTAAAACCCTATTTAATTCTTCTTTCGCCTGCTCCTTCTCACCCTCTAGCGTAATGGATTGAAAAATGAAGTATATTGTAAAGTTCATTACAATGAGTAAAACAATAAATAAGACCGCAGTATATAAATGAATTCTATTTTTGATTTTCATGTTGGTTGCCTGAGGGTATAGCCCACACCTCTTACTGTTTGAATAAGCGGTTTGACATCATCAGATACTTCTAACTTCCTTCTTAAATAACGAATATACACATCAACCACATTAGTATCACCGCTGTAATCGTACCCCCACACTTTAGACAATATTTGGTCTCGTGTAAGCACTTGGCGTTCATTCTCAGCTAAATAGAGCAACAAATCGAATTCCTTAGCAGTCAACTCAATGGATTGTTCCCCTCGCATGACTTCTCTCGTCTGCTCATTCATTTTTAAATCGCTACAAGTTAACCACTTTCCTCCTTCTTCCTTAGCGTTTTTTTGTTTTAATCGCAAAGCTGCTCTCACTCGTGCTAGTAATTCTTCTATTTGAAAAGGCTTGGTGACATAGTCATTCGCCCCAAAATCAAGTCCAGTTACTTTATCTTCTACTGCACCTTTAGCCGTTAGTAGTATAACCGGTGTAACCGTATCATTCCCTCTAATTCTACGCAGAATTTCCATCCCACTTAAACCTGGTAGCATCACATCTAAGAGGATAAGATCCCACTCTTTTTCTCGGTAATGATTCATCGCCTCCATGCCATCATACACCTTTGTCACTTGATAACCTTCATACGTTAATTCAAGCTCTAATAAGCGCGCAATTTTTTCCTCATCCTCAACAATCAAAATCTCCTCTGCCATCCACCACGCCTCCTTTTACAGTTATTATTAGCTTACCAAAAGAACATTAAAAACAAATTAAAATTTTCATTAAATAAACCTCCCTTTTTTGGGGGAGGCCTCACCATATTGATTATTCTTTCGACTTGAGGCGTACACTATAAAATCTCATTGCCCTCGGCACACCCTTCAATTCAAAAACCCCTAATAAAGCTAGCGTTCTTAGACGGTATTCAATAAACAAATCCCCAACGGGTTGGTCTAAATGTCCAATGACCTCACCAATTAGGCGGGCAGACTTCATAAATTCTTTTCCCTTTTGAAGTTCCCTTGCCTTAGCAATAATCATCTCATCTAAATAATTTTCACTGACAGAAGTCAACCTTCCTTCTTCCCATGTCCTTAAAAAGACGTCCTTCGATTGAGCAAGCGTAACCCAAAGCTCTATCCATCTTTGACGTTCATCTATTGATAAGAGGAGATAATTTTCCACATTTCTTATATATTCGATCCACTGCTCGGGCGCAAGCTCACCTGTATGTAAAATATCTTGACGTGTTAAACTTTGCTGGTGCTCCTGATCTAAACCTATATATACTTGATTGTTTTTCTCCCGTAATAGGTAGACTGCATAGGCTATTCCTGCCTGTTCATGCGCATTTTCACATCCCCAAATAAAAATTTTACATTGTTCGGGTAATGCCTGTAACTTCATCCAACTTTCTTCTATCCGTGGAATATAGTCAAAAATAAATTCATCTTCTAAATTAATACGTTCAAACAACCAGTCCCTACGCTTCTCAAGACCCTCTATTTGATGCAATTGCCACAATGGCCCTATCGAAAAATTAATCGGAATAGTAATAACTCTATCACTTATATTTAATTTCTTTATTGCTTGTTTTAAACTCCCCGCACTCGAATCGCTAAAAACAATATGTATATTACCTCCTTGAATAGGAGGAGTTTCCTTATCAAATGTTAACACTGCTTGATAAAACTTCTTCATGCTAGTCATATAATCCTCATCAGAGTAATTTCCTGAACGAAGCATTTCAGTATGTAATAACATTTGTAACAGTAAGGATCTTGCTTCATGATCCGATAATTTATCTACTTGCTGTTTAATTTGCAACTGCTAATCCACTCCCTATACACTTTTATAACAATCAATTACCATATTTATAAACTCATAAGTACTTCCGTTTGTTTCATGCATATATATGCGACTCGTGCGAAACCCCATTCGTTTAAATAGTTTAATCGCCCTTTTATTGAAAGCAGCTACAGATAATGTCATCTGTTTAGGTTCATAACTCATTCTTATAAAACACATCGCAGCCTTTAAGAAAGTGGCACCTTTTCCTTGACCAGTTAAGTCTAGTCATCCCAAGGCCTAAATCCATTGAGTCACCCATTTGCTCAATCATCAAAAAAGCGATAAGCTCTTCTTCATCCTTTACAGAAAAAACAAACTCTCCCCGTTCTTTTTCATCCAAAAATGCAACTAAATCCTCCTCATCTTCTTCCATATTATAAAAATCATAGGGGGCATCATACTGCCAAGTTAAAGCAATTTCCTCAGCTTCCTGTTGCGACATGATATTAAATGAATACGGCATATAAACCCCTCCTTATTTTAGTAAATTATACCACTTCCTATCTATTCAAAGGCCCTAACTAGCCATTTAATAAGCAGGGCCCTGCTTTTGACAGCGAAGTCCGCATTGAGCGCGATACTTTTGGAGTAAAGTGTTTCCTACTTTTTTTTAGACTTGTATGCGTTTTTGGCTCTTTCGCGCATTTCCTCCCCCTTCTCTATACCTCTTTTGCGCGTATCCGGCTTTTTCGCGCAATTCTTCTTCGCTTTCTCATAACTTGTGCGCGTTTTTGGCTCTTTCGCGCATTTCCTCGGCTTCCTCTATACCTCTTTTGCGCGTATCTGGCTTTTGCGCGCAATTCTTCTTCTCTCTCTCATAACTTGTGCGCGTTTTTGGCTCTTTCGCGCATTTCCTCGTATCCTCTTTTGCGCGTATCTGGCTTTTTCGCGCGCAATTCTTCGCGTTCTCTCTTCGCGCAATTCTTCTTCTCTCTCTCAACTTGTGCGCGTTTTTGGCTCTTTCGCGCATTTCCTTCCCCTTCTCTATACCTCTTTTACGCGTATCCGGTATATGCGCGCAATTCTTTTTCTCTCTCATAACTTGTTCGCATATTTGGCTCTTTCGCGCATTTCCTCTGCCTTCTCTATGACTCTTTTGCGCGTATTTTGGCTTTTTTTGCGCGCAATTCTTCTTCTCTCTCTCATAACTTGTGCGCGTTTTTGGCTCTTTCGCGCATTTCCTCGGCTTCCTCTATACCTCTTTTGCGCGTTCTGGCTTTTTCGCGCAATTCTTCTTCTTCTCTCTCGCATTTCTTCTCTTTCCCTTCTTTCTCTCTCTCATAACTTGCGCGTTTTCGCTTTTAGGCTTTTTCGCGCATGCAGCGCGTATCTGGCTTTTTCGCGCAATTCTTCTTCTCTCTCTCATAACTTGTTTTTTGGCTCTTTCGCGCATTTCCTTCCCCTTCTCTATACCTCTTTTACGCGTATCCGGTATTGCGCGCAATCTTTTTCTCTCTCTCATAACTTGTTCGCATATTTGGCTCTTTCGCGCATTTCCTCTGCCTTCTCTATGACTCTTTTGCGCGTATCTGGCTTTTGCGCGCAATTCTTCTTCGCTTTCTCATAACTTGTGCGCGTTTTTGGCTCTTTCGCGCATTTCCTCGGCTTCCTCTATACCTCTTTTGCGCGTATCTGGCTTTTGCGCGCAATTCTTCTTCTCTCTCTCATAACTTGTGCGCGTTTTTGGCTCTTTCGCGCATTTCCTCCCCATTCTCTATACCTCTTTTGCGCGTATCTGGCTTTTGCGCGCAATTCTTTTTCTCTCTCTCATAACTTGTGCGCGTTTTTGGCTCTTTCGCGCATTTCCTCGGTCCTCTATACCTCTTTTGCGCGTATCTGGCTTTTGCGTGCAATTCTTCTTCTCTTTCTCATAACTTGTGCACGTTTTTGGCTCTTGCGCGCATTTCCTCGGCTTCCTCTATACCTCTTTTGCGCGTATCTGGCTTTTGCGCGCAATTCCTTTTCTCTTTCCCTTAGCTTGTGCGCGTTTTTGGCTCTTGCGCGCATTTCCTCCCCCTTCTCTATACCTCTTTTGCGCGTATCCGGCTTTTGCGCGCAATTCTTCTTCTCTTTCCCTTAGCTTGTGCGTGTATTTGATTCCTGCCACATAGTTTCTTATTCTCTTCCCTCGCATTTTAGGTTATGCAGCCAAGTTAGACTATTAATCGCAAACAAAAAAAATACCACAGAATTAAATTCTGTGGCATACAAATTCTATGATAACTTTTAAGAAGCTTTTTGAACTTTATTATCAGATGGCGGGTTAAATTGGCCTTCCCACTTTGCGATAACAAGTGCAGCAAGGGAATTACCAACTACGTTTACTGCTGTACGACCCATATCTAGGATACGGTCGATACCTGCGATAAAAGCAAGACCTGCTGCAGGTAGTCCAATTGTACTGAAAGTAGCTAGTAGAACAACAAACGAAACGCCTGGTACACCTGCCATACCTTTAGAAGTAATCATTAGTACAAGCATTAGTGTGATTTGTTCAACAATACTTAACTCAATACCAAACATTTGTGCAATAAATAATGCTGCAATGGCTTGGTATAAAACGGAACCATCGAGGTTAAATGAGTAACCAGTTGGAATAACAAAAGAAGCGATATGTTTCGGGCTTCCTGCTTGTTCCATCTTGTCCATAATTCTTGGAAGAACCGTTTCTGAACTCGCTGTTGAGAAAGCAAGCAGTAATTCTTCTTTAATGGATCCAAGTAATTTAAAGATATTCACACCGATAATTTTAGCCATAATTCCTAAAATAACGATAACGAAGAATGCCATTGTACCATACACTGTTAACGCTAATTTCCCCAAAGGAATCAATGAAGCAAAACCATATTTTGAAATAGTCACACCAATTAACGCAAACACCCCTATTGGTGCGTACTTCATAAATAAGTTTGTTACATAAAACATGGCCTTAGCTGTGCCTTCAAAAAATCTTAATACTGGTTTCCCTTTTTCACCTATTGCTGCGACTCCTAGTCCAAATACAACGGCAAAGAATATAATCGCAAGCATGTCACCTTCCACCATTGCTTGAACCGGATTTGTCGGTACAATATGCAATAGTGTGTCGGCTATTGATTTTCCTTCTTGCTCTTCATTCGTTTCAACATATCCAGAAATATCATTCTGTTCTAAGCTCTCCATATCCAAACCCGCTCCAGGTTGGAATATATTAGCAGAAATAAGTCCCACTGCAATCGCTACCATTGTCATTCCAATGAAATAAAACAGTGATTTCCCGCCGAGCTTACCGACTGATTTAATGTCACCAACACCAGCAATAGCAACGATGATTGTTGAAAGAACGATCGGTACGACGATCATTTTAATTAAACGGATAAATAAATCACCAAATGGCTGTAAAAAACTTTGAGCGGTTTCATTTCCGTAGAAAATACCACCAATGACAATACCTAAAATAAGACCAATCAAAATTTGAGTAGCTAGACTCATTTTAAATATTTTTTTCATTTAAAAAACCTCACCTTCTATAAATTTGATCTAGTGCTTAGGCAAGGGAAACAAGGTTAATTAATTTAAGGTGAAAATAAACCAAAAAAAAAAGCCTTTTCAGTCATTTTCCCGCAATCATATAAACTCCTTTTGTCTCCTTTAATGCTGACGAGGTTAGCTTTCGGGTTAGGACTAAGGGAAACAGTAAGCCCCTCTAACATACATAGATTCACCCCAAACGGACATGTCCGCTGTAAAAATTGGGTCCCCCGTTCTTAGAAAAAAGATTAAGCAATATACTACAAAATACTTTTCTATTATATTATTAATACATTCAAATTGTAAATAGCAAGAATTACCGAGGATATTTAAAGCTGTGCGTTCACTATAGCGCACCTATCTAGAAAAACCTTTATAATTCTCTCAAATACTTATTATTTCTCCTGTTTACTATAATATTCTTCAGTTTAATTCTTCCGATTATTCCTCTTTTTTTAAATAAAAATTAAAGAAAAATATACACAAATTTTACAAAACTAATTTTTCTGAAATATTAATTATTTAGTCTATCTAAATAATTAATCAACGGTTACCGCAATGATTTTGTTTATGGTGGTTGATTTCATCGAATGCTTTTGTTATCACTAAAATAAGGGGGTTTACACATGCCTGTCATTAAACATCGTTTATTGATTCATGCCGATATTCACTTATGTTTTGATTTAGCTAGAAATGTGGAAGTACATACGGAGACAACAAAACAATCACAGGAGCGAGCTGTTGCCGGAGTGACTTCAGGTTTACTCAGGAGTGGGGACACAGTAACATGGGAAGCTATACACTTTGGTGTAAAGCAGAGACTAACAGCAAAAGTTACGGAGATGGAACGCCCCTATCAATTTACAGATGTATTGGTAAAGGGTGCTTTTCAATCATTTATCCATGTTCATGAGTTCCGCGAGCATGATGAAGGAACAGAAATGATTGATTCATTTTCTTATATTTCACCATTAGGATTGATTGGAAAGATAGCAGACTTCCTCTTTTTAAAAGCTTATATGCAACGATTCATAACCAAAAGAGCGTTAGCATTAAAAAAGATGGCAGAAGGGAATACATAACCCTCGCCATCTTTTTACTTAAGGTAGATTGATTTGCCAAGATACACCGAAGCGATCATTAATCCAAGCAAATTGTTGACTAAAACCATAATCACCTAAAGGCATTAATTCCGTACCACCGTCTACTAGCTTTTCGTAGACAACACGAAGTTCTTCCGCAGTATCACAATTCAAATAAAAGGAAAAGCTTGGTGTGAAATTGAACTGATGGGCGATATTACTATCAATGCACATCACTTCTTGGTCCTTTAGCTTGAATATGGCATTCATTACTGTCCCTTCATCACCCGCTTCATTTTCACCATAGCGGACAATATTTATAATGCTTGAGTCTTCAATAATTGACGTATAATAATTCATCGCTTGCTCTGCTTGGCCATCTTGAAACATAAGAAAAGGCATGACACTTTTCATCGCTAATCTCCTTTATCTCTCATTTTCATTCATCATACTTCAATCGGAAGTTAGGAGCAAATCATTAGCTAGAGACAGCCTTATCTTCAAAATAACTTGCCTTTGATGGACGATAGATAGTTGCGACTAACGCAATGGAAACAATTCCACTAATCACTGCAAATACAACACTTACTTCTTGTAGGGTAAACCACTCAGCTAGGAGACCCAGTAGTAATGTCAAACCAATTTGGACGATTCCTTGCAATAGATCAGCTACACTTGCAAACCTCCCCATTATGTCGACAGGTACTTGTTTTTGGAAAAAAGTAACGTAACCTGCATTTGCAAACGTAAAGAAAAACCCTAATATGACAAAGGCTATGGTTGCAGTTAAATAATGTGAAGATGCATAGAAGACAATGTAACCGATGGATGTCAATAACATCCCCGCACCAATATATAGTTTTAATGATAATTTTTTCGCTAATAAACTCGAACATAAACCGCCAAATATAGCACCGATACCTGTCATAGCCACAATATAGCCATACGCTTCATTAGATAGGCCAAGATCTCTCGTTAAAAAGGTAACTTCTTGAGAATCTAGGGCGACACATATGAGCATCGTCGTTTGGAACAACAAATAGACAGATATAAAATATTTGGCTCCTTTTGAAAACCGGATAATTGTTCGCCAATCTTCTATTAATGTTTTTAAGCGAATTCGCTCTCTAACATGATTATTCTGCTCATCCACATTAGGAAGTAAGAAAATAAAGAAAGCACAAATAATAAAAGTAGCCGCATTAATATAGAAGCAGACAGCCAAACTAACCGTCGTCATTAATACACCTGCAATAGCTGGACCAATCATAATTGCCCCATTACCTGCCATTCCGATAAGAGAGTTAACTCGCTTACGTTCTGACTCTGGAATTAATTTGGTTATGTATACTTGTGAGCTTGGTCCAAAGAAACTACCAGCCAAATTAATAAGTAACAATAAAAAGTAAATTAACCATAATGAATGTAAAAATGGTAAACAGACAACTAAAAGACCACGTACAATATCGATAAAAATCATTAACCTTCTTTTATTTACTCTATCAATCACGCTTCCTGACCAAAGGTTGGTCATAAGCATTGCTAGAGGTCTAATAATATAAAGACCCGCAACTGCAGCTGCAGAACCGGTTAAGTCAATAATATATACGTTCAACGCAATCAAATAAATCCAATTTCCTAAATAAGAAACGCCTATACCCAATATAAGCAGCGCAGGATTTCTCCACCCGATAGGTATCACCCCTTACAAAAAAATATAAGATTCAGAAAATACAGTACAGGAAATATGTTACACTACTTATAAAAAATAACAAGGGGAAATCGATGGAAATTCACGAAAGAAACTTACAAAAAGAGGAAAAATTAGTTAGATATACTCATATAAATTCAGGTGCTCCGTCCGTATGTATTATGTTTTCAGGAGCGGGATACAACTATAATCATCCATTGTTTTACTACGCTACGATGATGATGATTGAACAGGGCATTGATGTTGTTCATATCCATTATCAATATGAAGCAAATTTATTAAAAACACATAGAGTAGAAGACATTTCATCCTTAATGATGGCAGATATTCACCTAGTTATTACGGATCTATCTCAAAAACATATCTATCAAAAAACCATCCTGTTGGGCAAATCTCTTGGTACGATACCGATCACTTTACACCTTGCGAAAGAAGAAATTTTCCGTGAGGCACAGATTATTCTTTTAACACCGTTATTAAAACTCCCATCAATCGCTAAGGCAACAGTACTTATAACGCAAGAGGTGTTACTCGTCATAGGTAATCAAGATCCATATTTCCATCATGAAACAATCGAAGAAATGAAGGAACGTTCTATTCAAATAAAAATAATCGATGGCGCAAATCACTCACTCGACATCAACTATCATACGGAACAATCCCTTCAAACTTTAAAAACAGTAATGGCTGAATTAAAAAGATTTATTTCTTGAAAGCAAAAAAAACTAAAAATTATTTTACCATGCTTTTTAAAATCTGTTTCTTATATTTGTGAAAATCAATAATGTCGAAGCCGATAAAGTATTTAGACTGCTCATCAGCAAAATAAAATTGGATGCCTTTTAGCAGATAATGTTTCTTAACAGCTTGTCCAGATAGCCGGAAGGATAGGGTTTCTCCATTTTCGAGATATATTTTTTCTTCCCCTGCTATCGGGGATAATCTTTGCGCAATCTCTCCAAGACATTCTATACCAACGATTCGATCATACTCATCAATATCAACTAGTAATGGAGAATCACCCACATCTTCTGTTGCTTGAATTGTATATGTTTCTGAATTAGGCAGCAAATAGATATAGCCAGCTCCCGCCTCTGTATCAAATGTAATTCTAGATTCCAAACGTTTTCCCCCCCAGATTTTTAGTTTATTATGTAAA
The DNA here is from genome assembly GCF_038007265.1 of Cytobacillus sp. FSL R5-0569. Taxonomy (NCBI): domain Bacteria; kingdom Bacillati; phylum Bacillota; class Bacilli; order Caryophanales; family Bacillaceae; genus Cytobacillus; species Cytobacillus sp. FSL R5-0569. The sequence continues at coordinate 294,158 of NZ_JBBOWW010000001.1, read as the reverse complement.
CATAGGGTTCCTCTTTATAGAAACCCTATATTCTTACGGTTTAATTATTTTTATTATTAATTGTATTAGCCAACTGGGAAAGCATTTGTTTCATTTCTTGTTGCTCTTGTTGATATCGGTTAGAAAGCTCGATTATTTCACTTTCATTGCCTTTTATCATAATAATGACTTGATTAGCGGCCGTTCTTTTGATCACGCGATACCCTTGCTGTGAAGTAGTTGCTATTCCTTCATTATTTGGTAAACAATAGCCATTCACTTGACAACTACCATCATCTCTTACTCTTAATTGTCCCAATAACCCTACTGCAGACCACTCTTGTCTATTTTGTCTTGAAACATAAGATTGCGATGGATCCCATTTCGGACTAATGATCGGTTTGGTTTCTGTAAACGATGAGCGAGTTTCTCCATTTTTTGTAGCTGGCAAAGGTACTTCAATATGGGTGTATATTCTACGTCCCCATTCATCTAATTCATATTTCCCCTGCCAATTCAAGCTTGCACTATTACCTAATAAACTTGGAGTAGCACTTGTTACACCAAGAATATAGCTATCAGATGCAGTTGCCTTTCGCATCTTATCTCCTTCTAATGTAACAAAGTATCCTGGATCAATTGCCAAGCCATCTATACTTTCAAACATCTCTGCTATATCTGCCCCACCAGTATTGTATGTGGCTCCATCAATATACATTTCGCCATTACTAGCTAACCATTTAGCACCGAGGCTTCTTGTGTCTGCAGCTGTACCGTTTCCAATAAACCATGAAAAAGGTTCTTCGGCATCACCGTATCTACCTATAATATGCGCGCCGGCTTGATCATTTGTACTTGTTCCAAGTCCCTCCGCATGAGAGTAATCACCTGAAGCGATCGTATCTGTGCCTTCTGCATGACTTGCTAATCCACTCGCCACATTGTTAAATCCTTCAACATGGGAACTATTGCCGCTTGCAGTGTTAGGTGCAGGTAAGTTTGCACCATCTGAACCCCCTTCTGCGTGTGCTGAAAAACCACTTGCGGTATTTTCTGTTCCTTCCGCATGAGAAGCATTTCCGCTGGCAATTGTACCTAATCCTTCTGCATGTGCATAAGGGGCATCAAGTGTTGTACTAGATAAGTAGCCCTCAGCATGGGAAGCAGTGCCCGCTGCTACTGTACTCTGACCTTGGGCATGTGCAAAAGTGCCTGAAGCAATTGTGGAATTTCCTTCTGCATGCGATGCGTAGCCAGATGCCTCTGATCCATCACCCTCCGCATGAGACCAAGTACCAGAAGCAACTGTTGAAGTACCTTCCGCATGAGCCGCATCTCCACTTGCAACGGTTAAATATCCTTCCGCATGAGTATACACACCTTGTGCCTGTGTACTCCCCCCTTCGGCATGAGAGTAAGATCCTATCGCTTGAGTATTGTACCCTTCGGCATGAGTACCAAAGTTACTTGCTACACTTAGAAAACCCTCGGCATGTGCGCCAGAATTGGAGGCAGTTGTTTGAATGCCCTCCGCATGAGCACCATAAGCTGTTGCATTTGTTGAACCACCTTCTGCATGCGAAGCGATAGCGGTAGCAGAAGTAGATAAACCCTCGGCATGTGCAGCACTACCAGAAGCTAACGTACCATCTCCTTCCGCATGAGAGGCATCTCCACTAGCGGTTGTACCTAACCCTTCTGCATGCGCAGCAACTCCACTTGCAGTAGATTCTGAACCTTCTGCATGTGAAACATCTCCACTTGCAATTGTTTCTGAACCTTCTGCATGAGAGGTTTCCCCACTAGCCGTTGTTGCATAACCCTCTGAATGACTATTATCTCCAATCGCCGACGTATTTGTTCCTTCTGCATGTGCCTCATTTCCAATTGCCGAAGTATTAATCCCCTCTGCATGAGAGGCATATCCACTTGCTTCAGACCCATGTCCCTCAGCGTGTGATACTCCACCGATGGCCAAACTTTCAAAACCCTCCGCATGGGAGGCTGTCCCTAATGCATTCGTAGAATTCCCCTCAGAATGAGACCCATCACCGTTTGCAGTTGTACTAAAGCCTTCTGCATGTGCAGCGACTCCACCTGCATTCGATTGAGCCCCTTCTGCATGTGAACCAATTCCTTCTGTTGTTGTTCCATAACCTTCTGCATGTGAGCTATCAGCAATCGCCGTATTCCCAAAGCCTTCCACATGGGATGCTGTGCCTAAAGCTTCCGTCGAATTCCCCTCCGCATGGGAGGCTTGCCCACTCGCTAGTGTATTAAACCCTTCACTATGTGCGGCGACCTCCGTCGCATTAGTACTTGATCCTTCCACGTGAGAAGCTGCACCTGTTGCTGTTGATGCATAACCCTCGGCATGTGATGTCTCACCAGTTGCTATACTATTATAGCCCTCCGCATGAGACGCTGTGCCAACAGCTTCTGTTGTACTACCTTCCGCATGCGAAGCCACACCACTTGCAGTAGTATTATAGCCACCTGCATCGGAACATGTCCCTAAAGCATTTCTATTACAATCAGCCAAATGTAACACTCCTTTCCACAAGAATTTAATCTTTATCCTGATAGTTTATTAAGAAGAGATCATTTTCGTGTGGACAAGTAACCTATTTTTATCACTTTATCTCTTTGGCATTTTCTAAATGTAACCATATTACCGCTCAACTCTTACAAGGCAAAAAAAAAACGAAAAAATGATATATGAAGCAACATTTTTTCGTAAAATTACTCTATTTATATATATCTTGTAGCTTAAGTCTCTTCAAAGATTCTTCCCATTCAGTGATAGACCACTTTTTGCAAACTTTCTGCAACTCCTCTGGTGTATCCACCGTACACATCAACTCTAAACTATTGCCGTCCGGGTCTTTAAAATAAACTGACGCATTACTTTGATGTGATCGAATAAATGGAGCCACCGACTTTCTGTTGCCAAATGGCACTGCTTCAATTCCCTTTGTTTCTAACCAATTTAATGACCGCTTTAAATCTTCATAGGAAACGCGAAAGGCAACATGTCTAACAGAAGGATGATAAGGCAACTTGTACTCTTCACCTTGCCATAGACCTAACCAACTTTTATCCTTTTCAATCCAGAGAAATACTGTCTCTTCATCCCTTAATGCCACCTGTAACCCTAGATTCGTATAAAATTCAATCGCATCATCTAAATCTTTGACTGGTAAATGAGCTTCATATAAGCCTTCTATCATTGCATCATCAGTCCTCCTTTATCTAATTATATTTTTATACAAAAGAGAACTCATCACGACCGATAAAAGCTGTATCTTACTTACGACTTTTGATGGAGAGCGGACTTTGCAATAAGCTACTCTCTTGAATCACAATCGCCAACTTCTCCTAGTCTCTCCACGATTTCTCTGGTCGATCTGATGGAAAGCCATGTGTTATGCGATACGCCTTCCTCTCCTCCGTGAAGTCAAACCATTTTTTAGACATTTGCTTATTGTTAGCAAAATGAATGACACAGCGAATTTGATCTTCCACACAGCCATCCGTTCTCACACCCATTTCCTTTTCCAGCAGATCAAATAGTTGTCCAGGGTTTTCATTCTTTATATCTTCTAAACGATAGATTTGCAGATATCGAACAAGTTTATCCGCTAATTCAAAACCAATTGAGGGCACCAATTGGAAGTCTGCCCATCCCTTAATCTTCCGTGCCCTTTCATCTGATATATTTAAATGCTGACTAATTTCTTTTATCCCAAGTATATGTATTTGGCTGATCTTCAATCTTGCCTCTCGTAGTCTAGACCTTTCATCCGCTGTTAAAGGTAATTTAGGTTGATAAGATGGCATCGGCTTCCTCCTTACTGGCTTACATTTATAGTGTTAGTGGGTTATAACCTTTTCTTTTTTTATAATGTTCAAGTGTACCCATCTCTAAGTTAGCTACCATTTCCATTCTCTCTAAATCTCTTCTTGTCACAACAGGATCCGCCGCATTCCAGCGCACAGTGCGAATGAAATAATACGTTTTAATTGGGTGAAAGACTACTTTTGAATGGGGAAAAGCATCGAAAGTAAATTCAATCGCTCCCCGTTTTTTATAAGAATAGGAAAGAATATTCATTGTGTGAATCCATCCCTTTGCTTTTAAGTCGTACAATTCTTTACCCTTATACGAAAGGTCTTCAATCCCTTTTTCCGCTTTTTCCTCTCATTCTTTAAGTAGCCTATCTCCTTCACGCTTTCGGTAATTGCCTAACCCCCTCCAAATACGCCAACATGCGGCGATCATCATTGATAGGATAAGAGAATCGAAGGTGATTAGCCACTTCTTGAGCTAACGCACGAAACAATTCGCATGTGGTCATAACTGCTTCCCACATATTTTCCTCATCTCCATCACTATAAGTTTTTCTGTACATCTCCCAATAGGAAGGAGGGAGATAACACTTATAATATTTTCCTAACTTACCAGTAGAAATACGAAAATCATATTGAATACCGATCCACCAATCGACCATTTTGTTTAATGCGTCTCTTATGTCAGAGTTAAACATTGCTTGAGCATATGGCCATTCATCTCGCCAAATGCCTTTCGCCACATTTTGTAGACACCACCAGAAGTTATTTGTATAAGCATCATATTCACCTTCACTCGGTGTTTGCACGTGGTAATCGACATCTGTCGGAGGAGGAATAATGGGCAAGTACTCACCTTTATCTAATAAAGGAACAGTCAGTTTATCTTCCCCATATTCTTTTCGCATCACTTCCTTCGTTTGAAAGCGAAGATCGATGCGATTGCCGTCTGTAAATAGCATCAGAAAACCATAACTCTTGAAGTCTTGCACTATTTCTTTACCAAAATCATTTTTATCTGGTTCTTGCTTCATAATCAACTCGCCGAATGATGCGATCCAATTTTGTTTTTTAATAAAAGGCTCGGTATCTTCAACGACATAAACAATATCATAATCTTGAAACTGGTCTCTTGGGACATTTATATTTGTTCTGGAACCGTTCATATAGACAGCAAAAATCCTCTCTTCGTTTTTTGCAAAGTCTATAATCGTAGCCATCATTTCTGTTTCTGACCTCATCACTTCACCACCCAAGTATTGGTTCTTTGTTTGCTAAGTAAAGTCCTGCTTCCGGCGATTATTAGGTAAGTGATTGTGCTTGTAATCTCGTTAATTCTTTTTCAATGTTCTCTACATCAATGCGCGCAAACAATGGTTCAACTGGTGCAGTGAGTGTCACACCATTCAAAACAACCTCATGCCATCTCCGCTCTTGGACATTGAGTAATTCAAATACCTTTTCACTTGAAAACGGTAAAAAGGGAGAAAGTAATTGCGCGAGGTTGGCAAGAAAATAAACACAATTAGCTAACGTTTTTTCACAAGTCCCTTGATCCTCATGCCATTGTTGCCATGGCTTTTGCTCATCAAAATATTTATTAGATTTTCGCACATAGGCGAATATATTCTCTAGGGCTTGCTTCATGCTCCCTTGTTCGATGAGGTTTCCAACTTCTTGATATAAGCAGTTTATTTCTCCTTTTATCTTTTCATCAATATCCGACGTTGTAATGACACCGGCAAATGATTTTTCAATAAATTTCAACGTACGATTCACAAAATTCCCATATGCACCGAGCAATTCGCTATTATGGCTATAGATAAACTCTTTCCAAGAAAAATCGGCATCGCGATTCTCCGGTGCATTAATCGTAAGAAAGTAGCGAATCGAATCTGGTTCATATCTTTCTAAGAAATCAGGCACCCAAACAGCCCAATTTTTACTCGTCGATAACTTCTTTTTTTCTAAAGTAACATATTCGTTGGAAATCACCCTTGTCGGCAATGCCGCAATCCCTATTCCTTGTAAAATGGCGGGCCAAATGACCGTGTGGAACGGGATATTATCTTTTCCGTGCACATAATACGAGGTTGTTTCATTTGACCAAAAATGATGCTCATCCTGATTGTTTTCTTCGGCCCACTTTTTACTTGCTGAATAATAGCCTGAAACCGCCTCAATCCATACATACACCTTTTTATCTTCATAACCAGAAACAGGGACACTGACACCGATTGGTAGATCTCGAGAAATGGCCCTGTCGTGCAAGCCTTCACTTAAATACCTTTTCGTTAAATGCAGTGCATTCTCTCTCCATAAATGCTGCCCCTCAGACCGTTGTGTATATTTCTCCAAATCAGCTTGTAAGTCACTTAGTGCAAAATAAAAATGTTCTGTCTCCCTTGTCGTCGGTGTGTGACCACAAATTTTACAGCTGCGTTCATGAAGTTCAAGGGGCTCTAAGATGGTTGCACAATGATCACATTGATCACCTCTGGCAGGTTCATTGCAAACTGGACATAATCCTTCCACATAGCGGTCTGGCAAGAACTGCTGACAGTGCTCACAATAGGTTTGCTCTACCTTTCGCTTGTAGATCAAGCCTTTTTCTAAAAGCGCTAAAAATATTTCTTGTACTACATGATGGTGATGAGCTGTATCTGTTCTTGTATAAATATCATAAGAAAAACCTAATTGCGTAAAGCAATCAACAAACTCTTGGTGATAGTGATCCGCTATCGCCTGCGGCTCTACCCCCGCCTGTCTTGCCTTCACAGTAATCGGTGTACCATTACAATCACTGCCTGAAACATATAGCACTTTTTCTCCTTTTAAACGATAATATCTTGCCAAAATGTCTCCAGGTAGCAAACTTGAAACATGACCGAGATGTAAAGATCCATTTGCATAAGCCCACGCCCCACCAATAAAAATACTCATCTTCTATTCCCCCTAAATTGTTAGCCTGATTGATTGAGACATGACTGCAAACAAAAAACCTCGCCCCATAGCTATTTCTAGCTAAGGGCGAGGTTTACACCACGCGTTACCACCTTATTTTACAAATAGGTTACCCTACTTGCCTCATCAAGTACGCCAGTCCCAATCGGCCTTTATACTGTGACATTGATAACGAGTGCCAAAACTCGGTGGAGCCTACTTATACTTATAAACAAGTATGTTCAGTACACAGCTCAGAGACCATTTTCGAATGATTGCTTTTTGCTTCTTCTCAGCTACCGAAGCTCTCTGCTTAAAAAACGACACATTCTACTTTTTCTCTTCATTGCTTTTGGAGTGAAAATATTTAAATGTAATTGTAATCAACTGGGTTTTGAAAGTCAATGGGAGAAGTGAAAGGCAAATGTGTTTTGCTCGGCTTTCGTGACGGATTTTCTGGCTGAATGACTTGCTAATGCTATTTGCTCGGCTTTCGTGGCGGGATTTCTGACTGAATGACTTGCTAATGCTATTTGCTCGGCTTTCGTGGCTGATTTTCTGGCTGAATGACTTGCTAATGCTATTTGCTCGGCTTTCGTGGCGGGTTTTCTAGTTGAATGGCTCGCTAATGCTATTTGCTCGGCTTTCGTGACGGATTTTCTGGCTGAATGACTTGCTAACGCTATTTGCTCGGCTTTCGTGACGGATTTTCTGACTGAATGACTTGCTAATGCTATTTGCTCGGCTTTCGTGGCGGGATTTCTGACTGAATGACTTGCTAATGCTATTTGCTCGGCCTTCGTGACGGATTTTCTGTCTGAATGACTTGCTAATGCTATTTGCTCGGCTTTCGTGGCTGATTTTCTGACTGAATGACTCGCTAATGCTATTTGCTCGGCTTTCGTGACGGATTTTCTGTCTGAATGACTTGCTAATGCTATTTGCTCGGCTTTCGTGGCAGATTTTCTAGTTGAATAACTTGCTAATGCTATTTGCTCGGCTTTCGTGGCAGATTTTCTAGTTGAATGACTTGCTAATGCTATTTGCTCGGATTTCGTAGCGGGTTTTCTAGTTGAATGATTTGCTAATGCTTTGCTCGGCTTTCGTGGCGGATTTTCTAGTTGAATGACTTGCTAATGCTATTTGCTCGGCTTTCGTGGCGGGATTTCTGACTGAATGACTTGCTAATCCTACTTGCTCGGCTTTCGTGGCGGATTTTCTAGTTGAATGACTTGCTAATGCTATTTGCTCGGCTTTCGTAGCGGGTTTTCTAGTTGAATGACTTGCTAATGCTATTTGCTCGGCTTTCGTGGCTGATTTTCTGACTGAATGACTCGCTAATGCTTCCTTTTTTTACTTTCACCATTGTTTGTTGTGTATTTCGGCCAAATCACGGGTCTTTATCTATTTCTCGGCGGCACGGGAAAACAATATTTGCCGACGATTTATCTTTCGATTACCAATGAAAGGCCTGGGCTCATCGGGCAGGCACGCGGCGTCATCTACCACTGACCATGGATTATTCTTTTCCCTCCCATAGCTTACTTATTACTACTATTGGCCTTTTATCTCGTCTCGTCAGGTTAAATAACCAGACAAATAAAAATTGGCGGAGGATGACTCATTTATGATTTTTGGGTATATAGAAGGGTAGAGAAATAGGAGGGGAATCACCATGACCATTGAATCCATCATCATTGGCGTTATTCTTATATTCATTCAACTTTTTGCACTAAGGATTATTAAATGGCTACCAATGAAAGAGCAGAAAATACTTTCACTTTCCGGCGGTGTGGCGATCGCTTATGTATTTGTATATATTCTCCCTTCCATGCATGAAGAACAAGACAAGTTAGGTGGCACACTAGCGATCGATTCCGAACTATACTTCTTGGGGTTGATCGGATTAATTGTTTACTATAGTGTGTATAAATTCGCAAAATCTACAAAAGCGCAAAAAATGAACCAAAACGCCGCCTATTTTGTGCAAGCAACTTTTTTCGCTATCTATACATTTATGGTTTCTTATATTGTATTCTCATCTGACGTTCACTCTGGTGAAGCTTTATTTTATGGATTAGCCATCGGTCTTCACTTTATCGGCATATCCTATCATATTGGAAAAGAAAACGAGGATATTCACCATCAATACGGACGCTTTCTGTTTGCGATAGCTACGCTTATAGGGGCACTTGCCGGATCAATGGGCCCTACTACAGGGTTATTCGTCCACTCCATCATCGCTTTCAGTTCAGGCGCAATGATCTTTAATGTCATTAGTAAAGAGTTACCGGAGGAAGACTATGCCCACCTGCCCACTTTCTTATTGGCTTCCCTTTTGTACTCATTGATTCTCTTTACTCTTAAAACCGTCTTTAATTGGTAAATAAAAGGAAAAAACCCAATTTAAATGACATGAGCAAATTCCCAGAAACATTTGTTCATGTCTTTTTTATGGAGTTGTACTCAACTCTTCCTACTTACTTTTTCTGTAAAGTATAGCACTAGTAAGAATCATAACGACTGTACCAATCATTAATAAACTGTTTGGGATCCAATACAATTCACTCGGTAAAGTACTAAAAAATATGATAGAGAGCACGATCAAAGGTAGCATGCCTAAAATATACAGACGGATGATTGGGTTTTGCCACTTTATATTAAACTGATTCAACTAATTGTCCCCCTTTGTGCTAACTAGTAATCATCCCCCACAACCCTTTCAAAAAGAATTCCGCCTTCGCTCCCCAAATGTTGATGACATACACTTGATCAAAATAGATCATTACCCCAATAATAATCAAAATGAAACCACCCATTTTCATCAAATGACTCGAATATTTATGAAAGAATCGCGCCTTCTCAATAGCAAAACCTAGTAAAATAAACGGTATAGAAAATCCTAACGAATAAGCTGTAATATGGATAAAAGTTTGTTCTGGTGGTTGAGCCAAACTAGCGTAAATAATAGCACCTAAGATGGGGCCAATACATGGGGTCCAAGCGGCAGCAAAAATGACGCCTACTAAGTATGAACTCAAAAAAGTTCCTGCTTGTTTATATTTAAAGAGGCGTATCTCCTTCATAAGAAGTTTCGGCTGAAAAAGACCCATTAAAAATATCCCCATCATAATAAGGAAAATCCCACCAAACATGCGAATGAGATCATTATATTCTCTAAAAAACTCCCCAAGAAAACTCGCAGAAAAACCCAATACATAGTTTAAAGATGCTAATCCGAAACAAAACGCAACCGCATGAAGGATTACCTTCGACTGTGCACCATGCTTTTGTTTCAGGTCATTTACCGATACCCCGGTAATATAAGAGATAAAAGTCGGATATAACGGTAGCGTACACGGAGAGAAAAATGCCAATAGCCCGCCTAATAATGCTAAGGTTACTGTCATATTCATTATATCCATCACTAGGTATCCTCCTGATCCATTTAAGTAAGTGAATTTCAGTATCTTACAGTAATTCTAACCACTTATGATGTGGCATATGTAATTGCATCGCCGTTTGTAGCCATTTCTTTTCTTCAGAAGATAGGAAATCGACGACTCGAAGAAAGTCCTCTTGATCTTTCGCTTTATATAACAACACCACTTCGGGACTCAAATAAGGAATGCCTTCTTTGTTTACGGACTTCATTTTTTCAAATGAATAACGAATACGCTCATCTCTTCTAAAGATCCAATCGTTATGTTGGATTTCATTTAACAATACCTCTAAAGAAGTACCATTTATCACATTCTGGCAATGAATTTCATGAATCGGTCGCTGTAAGTTTTCTCCTTCCCAAATAACTAGTTCACCATTCACCACTTTCTGAAGCCTCCATTGTTTAAGGTGATTTTTTACATGCGCTTGATCATGACGAAATACAGCGATTTCAATATCTTTATGTTCTCTAGTCTTTTAACCGATATGCAAATCAATCGCCCAACCACCCGCAATAAACCACGGTTTATCAAATCCCGACATGAGTCCTTTATTCTATGACAAAGTTGGAACTCCGTCATAATTTCAACCCCATATATAAAGCTCCTGCTACCGGATTGTACGTATATGGCGGAATCTCATAAAACTGGTTAAGAGAATAATCTCTTGAAACGACCAATTCATCTACTCCTTTCTTCAACAACCAACCATCATTGATATTAAGCTACTCGTATTTAGTCGCCGAAATAATGATCATCATGGGTCTTCTCATTTCATTCTTCATTTCCTCTGTATGCATCATATGTTCTGGTGGCTTTGGTTCCACTACTCTTGTGATTTGAAAACCTTGCTTTAGTAAGCCATCAAGATAAGTAGTCAAAGTTTTATGGTATTTCGTTACTTTTTCTTCCAAAAAGGTTGTTTGTCTTTCTCCTTCAAAGAAATATTGGTCAACAGGAAAATGAGAAACCTTTTGCTGTGCATCATAGAACCAATCTTGACTACCTTGTGCTGTAAAAATAGGATGTTCTACAGAAAAAATAAATTGTCCTCCTTTTACCAATCCCTTATGAACATTATTAGCCACTTCTTCAAAGTCAGGTACATAGTGTAGGGCAAGCGAACTTACTATCACATCATAATGCCTCTCCTTTATTTGCATATCCTCTATTGTGGATCGAATATATGTAACATTTTCATAGTCTTGTGACATTGTTTTTGCTTTCGAGATCATTTTTTCAGAAATGTCTACTCCCACAACTGATTTAGCTCCATGCTCTGCCGCGAATCGGCAATGCCAACCGAAACCACAACCTAAATCTAAGACGGTTTTATCCTGAAAGGTCTGCAGCATCCCCTTTAATGTTTGCCATTCTCCAGCTCCTTCTAAGCCTTTTACCGATCGTGTCATTTGGCTATATTTTTCAAAAAAGGATGCTTGATCATATATATTCCCCTTCATAACGAACCTCCTTCTTATAAAATATTGAACTTCTTTAATGCCTCATAAATCCCTCCTTCACTTGCCCTAGAAGTCACATAATCCGCAGCAGTCTTAACGCCTTGGCTACCATTCCCCATCGCAATTCCTAGCCCAACAAGTTTCACCATATCAATGTCATTGTCGCCATCACCAAAAGCAATTGTTTCATGGGGGTACACATTGAAATAGGCTAATACTTCTTTTGTTGCTACATACTTAGATACCTCTTTTTCAACTACATTTAAGATATAAGGGTGCCACCTCTTGAAGATTAAATAAGGAAACGTTTGCCGATAAATATCTACTACTCTATCATTCGCAAATAAACATAAAAGATAGACCTCTTCCTCAAGAATAGCAGGCTGTGTACTCGGATAATCAGCAAGAGATAAAGTCTCATTAAGTGCTGTAAGAATAGCTCCTTCTTTGACACCATTCATATAAAGGGATTCAGTATAAAAAGATAAACCATGTTTCATTTTTTCTGCAAAGTTCATCACGTCTATTAATCTCTCTTTATTAAATGGAATCTTATGTATGACCGTCTGTTGATGCTTGGCGTACCCTCCGTTAGCTGTTATAAATGTCTCAATTCCTATTTCCCGCAACTCTTCACACATGGATAATGGTCTACCAGTAGCCGCAACAACGTGTATACCTTTCTCCATCAGTCTTCTAATCGCTACCTTAGTTGTTGGTGGTATACTCCCATCTTTTTCACTCGTTATCGTACCATCCACATCAAAGAATACCAGTTTATAAGTCATCTTCTCTCAACCTCTTTATGATGATAAAAATAAGGACCGTACCATGGGGATTCATGTGTCCTTATATATGTCCAAGTAAAATCAACATCCACCACATAAATATCACTTTCTCTCTCGAAATCAATCGCCTTGAGTGATGTTACCCGATCAATGATATACGCAGCATCCTCCATCTCGTAAAATATATAACAAGACATATTTTTCATTTGATCTAACCTACCTCTAGCCTGTTCTCCTTCTAGACAAGCGACTGTCTCATAACTAAAAACGTGCCATAGAAACCCACAAATTCTCCCTTTATCATATAAATGAATCTCTTCTTCTTCACTCTTATTCAAGTGACTAGCAAATGACTGCTCCCAGCGATATTGTAAATAAGGACCCCATTTCGGTATCTCGGTTACTTTTACTCCCCGATCTCGCAATCTTGTTACTAAATCCACCACTCCATCACTTCCTATCCGCCAGCAAGAAAACTTCACCAGTATTGGCATCAACCCCATACAAACTATCAATCATTGCACTTAAAATATATTTTCGTGTATCAAAGTCATACACATAAATAGGTTTTAACTCAATGAATTCCTTGATTTTTTCATAGGCTTTTTCTTTTGATAGGACAACCTCATCCGGGCCATCATACGATTTAAATTGATCACTTAATAACTGGTTGTCTATATAATTTATCACCTCGAGCGAAAGAGGATCGATAAAGACTTTCAGTTTCCTCTGGAAAACAAACGAATTTTTCTTACTTCCTTTTAAATTTGCGTGAATATAACCAGTATCGCGATTGAAAGAAGTTAATAACCATTCTCCTGAATACTCTGGGTATACTTGTCTTAAAAACGTTTGAACGACGTCAATATAAGCAGTTACTTCACTTTTATTAATCGGTACAGTATCAGCACTAGGTTCATTCGTGAATGCCTGTTTTGCTGAGATATCTTCTATCAACATCAACTCACTCCGAGTGAAGTTATTTTGTAACGGCTCCGACCAAACCAATAGCTCTTCCAATTCAATACGTCCACATCTATCGGTAAAACCTTCAAAAGGAAATGTTTTCGAAAGATCATTGGCTATATAAATTTCCTCTACAGCATATACAGCGTGGATTTTTTCCTCTTCAAAGGAAGGATCATGTATCAGTTTGATTTGCGATTGGGCAGCTTTCTTTACTTGCTCAACGGTCAGTGTATATTCCTCTTCTTTCACTACTTCTTCTTTTGGAAATTGCCCATAAACACTATAAAAAACGAGTTTCCCTTCACTATTTAATTTCAGTTCAATATAACCAGGTGGAGATATGTCTTTCCCTTTATAACATTCTTTAAAAACGTACTTATCCCCTTTATGAGAATCCAGTTGAAAATGCCTACCATATATTAAATTCGTTTCCGCTTCTATCCATTTGATAATGCTTTCTACATCTCGCTGATGAAAGACAACACCATGCTCTGCATATGTTTTCCCTTCCACAAAAATAGCGGATTCTACCTTATTTGTTTGCAAATCGATCGTAATTACTGCCGTTCCCTCAGGATTTAAATTTTCCTCAACAATACATGCCTCTTTAGGAAACCACTCCATACAATATTGGTAAACTGTTTCATTAAAAAGTGTTACACGGCGACTGTAACTACTACGACATAAATCATAATGAGCTAAGCCGAACTTTAATCTGGTCCATTCTATTATTTTTTGCTCTTGTTCGTTTATAATCATTTCCTAAGCATCTCCCTTAACACATTCGTCATGTCGCCTGTGGTCAAATACATCTCCCCATCATTAACCATATACATGAGAATACTAGGTTCATCTTGTTCTCCTACCCATAAATGAATGGCATGAGTAGGCAAACCCTTTTTATACTCAACCATTACATCATAATCTGGCAGTCTTTCATTTATTACTGTTGGCTCTTTTACAGCTGTTAAAATGACTTTTTCCACTGTTTTTATGTCTGCATCTTCTTTGATAGAAAAAAGGATGGTTTCATTTATTTCACCCACGCCTTTTGATGGTGAAATATGAATAGCTTTAATTGGCTCGTTCAATAACACCATCGGCTCTCCCTTTTCACAACCTATGAGAACTAATACGCTTAAAACGATAGCGAGGTATATACTTTTCATACTTACTCCTTCATACATATAAAATGGAAATATATGCTTATTATCATACAATGGAACAAAAAAAAGAGCCACACTTCATGTGACCCTTTACATCATAAAAATAATGATAAATCCTAATAAAACAAGCAGTATCGTACCAAGTAATGCCGCATAAAAAATCTGCAGGCCCATTTTCTTAAAAGCGGAGAGTTCTACATTTAGCCCTAAGCCCGCCATTGCCATTGCTAATAATAAATATGATCCACTAATAAGCCATTGAACAAGTTCAGTCGGCAACCACCCCAACGTATTGATGGCACTCATTGCGAGAAAACCGAAAATAAACCAAGGAATAGGTAACTTGTTCTTTGTTGCGCTCTCTTGACTTTCCCGCTTCTTCATATAATAGCCGATAAGAATGGCCACTGGTACAAGTAAAATGACTCTTGTTAGTTTAACGATGATGGCGATATTCTCTGCCTCCACACCACCAACAGAAGAAGCAGCAACAACGTGCGCAATCTCATGCAAGGTGCCTCCAGTTAACATACCATATTGGTAATCGGTTATTGGTAAAATCGGATAAAGAAATGTATAAAGTAACGTGAATAGCGTACCAAGCACAGCAATCACACCGACACTGACAGCAGTCACACTTTCCTTCGCTCTGACAACAGATGCGATCGCCACAATCGCAGCCGCACCACAAATCGCCGTACCACATGCCGTTAATAAACTTAATGTCTTATCCACACGAAGCATCCTAGCGAAGCTATAAACTGCTAGGAGGGTGACACATAATAAGAATGCCGCATAAAGAAAAGTACTTACACCTGCATGAGCTAAATCGGATAAATTAAGGCGCAAACCTAACAAGATAATGCCTAGTCTTAATAATTTTTTACTAGAAAAATCAACACCGACTTTATATGAACGGTTCCAACCAATCGTATGAGACCAAATTATACCTAGCAAAATGGCTAAAACAAGCTGACCGATTATCGTCAGGTAAGGTAGTTTGGCGAGAAGCCCAGCCATAATTGCAATAATCAATGTCGTTCCTATTCCAAAATAAAAGGAGCCTGTTCTCAAAGATGACTTTAAATCCATTGCTGCCTCCCCTTTCTCTATTACAGTATAGTTTTGTCCTTTTTATTTTGGAAATAAATATATATAATAATACTTATTCATTTTATTAATAAATGGGGTGGTTATCATGCATATGGAGGAACTTGAGACGTTTCTTGTCCTCGCACGCGAGAAAAATTTTACAAAAACAGCTAAACAAAGGGCATTATCTCAACCAACCGTTAGTGTCCATATAAAAAACCTGGAAAATGAATTTGCGACCTCACTCATTCAGCGCACAACAAAAAAAGTCCACTTAACAGCAGAAGGGGAACTTTTTTATAATCAAGGCTTAAAAATATGGGATGTGTATCAACAGCTTAAAGAAACATTATATGAGAAAAAACAAGTTGCCTCAGGACTCATACGAATCGGAGCTAGTTTTACAATTGGTGAATACATTTTGCCGAGCGTGATCGCACAATTACAAGCAACTCATGAGCAGTTATCCTTCCATGTGACGATTGGTAATTCAGATCAGATGATTAATAGTGTGAGGCGGTTAGAAGTAGATATCGGTTTAGTGGAAGGGCAAACCTATGCAAGAGAGGTGGTCCAAACACCCTTCGCAGAAGATCGTTTAGTGATTGTCTGTTCACCTGCCTATGAAGGAAATTTTCATTCGATAGAAGATTTGCATGATCAAGAATGGATTATCCGTGAAGAAGGTTCGGGGACAAGGCAATCATTTGACCATCTAATCGAATCTCATCAAATTAGAGTCAAATCCACCTTCATCATCAGCTCTACCCAAGGAATAAAAAGTAGCGTAAAAAGTGGACTAGGACTCGCCTTACTATCCGAGGCAACCATACAAGAGGAATTAACATACGGTCTATTGAAGATTGTACCGATAGATGGCCTTTATGCAAAACGAGCCTTTTCTTATATCCTGACCAAAGGGACAAACCTTAATCGCAATACGCAATTATTGGTCAATACGTTGAAATATGGTACTGAAGCTTAGTATTTAAACAAACGTTTGATTAAATGGGATGAATGGAACAAGTGACAGGTTCTATTCGTTCCTTTTCTACTCGACCAAACCACCTCTTTTTAAGCATTGTCCATTTTAAGGTGATAGTTATTTCAATATATAAGTAAACTTCTGAATTCCACCTAACATTGTAATGATAGTATGAGCTATCAACAAAAAAATAGTTTGTTATCCGTATAAATTCCCTCATTTCCAATACTAAATGTATATTACTCTCCCTTCATTGTCATATTTAAATATAATATTTCTGGCATCCGCTAGTATATGTGTAAGAAAAGAGCAAGAATAATGAAAAGATCTTTAGGTTTTCTTGTTATTATTTGTGAGGGAGGGTCAAGCTTTGAAAAAAGTGAATCTAATTATGGATACCATTGATTATATCGAAGCTCATCTATCAGAGAAAATGAACCTAGCACTTGTTGCACATGCCTTGCATTATTCGAAGTATTATCTGCATAGGGTATTTTCACAAACAGTAGGTATGACTATTCATGATTATGTACAGCGAAGAAAGTTAACTGAGGCAGCAAAAATGCTTGTATTCTCCGATAAGTCTATTCTAGAAATCGCATTGGTTGCTGGTTACGAGAGTCAGCAAGCATTTACCACTATATTTAAAGCAATGTATAAGAAATCACCCCTTCAATACCGTGAGGAAAAAGACTATTATCCATTACAGTTACGATTCCAATTTAATCATGAATGGACTCAGACGAGTAACAATAAAGAATTAGAGAACTTAAGAATAATTAAAGAAGCTACCAAGGATGATGTACCATCTTGGATGGCTTTTGTAAGCCTCGTAATTGATGGCTTTCCTCACTTGCAAGAAGCAGAGCATAGAAAGGTACTTCAAACATACATTGCTGACAGACGTGCCTTCATCATGATAGAAAATGGATTAATCATTGGAAATATGTTGATTTCCCACATAAATGGGGGAATTGATTTCCTGGGGGTTCATCCTTTATATGATAAACCAGAGATTATACATCTTTTTATAAAGATGACCGATTTGGCAAATTACGAAAAAGTCCACATCACGTCTTTTAGAAAAGGAGATAAAGCTGACCTAGGCTACCGAAATGCATT
This sequence comes from Cytobacillus sp. FSL R5-0569, assembly GCF_038007265.1. Lineage (NCBI taxonomy): Bacteria > Bacillati > Bacillota > Bacilli > Caryophanales > Bacillaceae > Cytobacillus > Cytobacillus sp. FSL R5-0569. The sequence goes on along the minus strand of NZ_JBBOWW010000001.1, from coordinate 276,359 downwards.
AATTCAACTAGGTTTTAGAGAAGCAGAACTTCTGACTGAATTTGGTTATCCTACTCAGGAAATGGTTTTATACCAACAAGGAGAGATACATGATTAAGCCAGTTACACTATATTTATGAAAACTTAAGTATAAGAAAGGAGTGCTATAATGACATCTGATATATTCCAGGAAGAAAGTATACGATTAAAAGAAATGATTAGTCATTTGGAAGAAGAAAAAGATTACATCAATCATAAAATTAAAAAAGACGATGAAGATTATCATGATTTAAAGCATTATTTATCCGAGTTTACTGCTGATCCGATGGAGATGTACCAAAATTATCGGTCTATGACTAATATTGATAAAACAATTGACTTTTACTATAGTCAATTAAATAAAGTAAAAAAGCTTTTAGAATCACCTTATTTTGGTCGTATCGATTTTAAATTTGAGGATGGCGATGAGGTAGAAGAATTTTATATTGGAAAGTTCAACCTAGCTGATCGAGATAACGATATATTAATTTACGATTGGCGAGCACCGATATCGAGTATGTATTATGAATACGAACTTGGGCAAGCTGCTTATGAAGCACAGGTTGGTATGATACATGGGGAAATCAGCCGAAAAAGACAGTATAAAATTAAGGATCAGCAATTGCAGTATGCTTTAGAGAGCTCTATGACTATCCAAGATGATGTCCTTCAAAGAGAATTGAGTACAACGTCTGATGATCGAATGAAAACAATTATATCAACCATACAGAAAGAACAAAATAAGATTGTACGAAATGAATCTGCTCATACTCTCGTCATTCAAGGAGTTGCTGGTTCAGGAAAATCAGCCATTGCTCTGCATCGCATTGCCTACTTGCTTTACAAGCACAAAGAAAAGCTATCGTCTGATCAGATCACAATCATATCACCGAATAAAATATTTGCTGATTTTATAGCAAATGTTTTGCCTGAACTGGGTGAAGACCCAGTTCGTGAACAAACATTTGATGATATTGCCACAGCTCTTCTTCCAAATAATATAAAAGCTGAATCTTTATACGAACAAACCAAAAGAATCATAGAGGAACCTCATTCTAACTATACGCTTCGAGTAAAACTAAAATCCTCATTAGCTTTTTTTAAGCAATTGAGCAATTATATAAAGAATATTGATTCAAACATCTTCCAACCGGATGAAAATATGCATTTTGGTGATACGATCATAACAAAGGAATACCTTTTATCAAGATTCCATAGTTATAATAACCTCCCAGTAAAACAACGGTTGGATGAGTTATCTAATGATGTCTTGGACATTTTAAAGAAGAGTAAAGCAGCAGAAATTAAAAACATCCCTTCCAAAATAGACTTAAAAAAAAGACTTAGCAGCTATTTAAAATTTAGTGATGCCCAATCTATTTATATACATTTCTTTAATGTGATAAATAATGCTGATGCACTAAATTGGAATAAAGAAAGACTAGAATATCAAGATGTCTTTCCATATATATATTGTATCTACTATTTTGAGGGCATCGAGTCGTTTAACTTAGTTAAGCATTTAGTTATTGATGAAATGCAAGATTACAGTCCCGTTCATTACGCTGTAATCAATAAAATATTTAGGTGCAAGAAAACAATCTTAGGTGATTTTGGTCAAATGTTGAATCCGTTTAGTTTAAATTCCAATCAATCCTTCAGTAACATATTTGATAGAATGGAATTTGTAGAACTGAAAAAAAGTTATCGATCCTCTTATGAAATTATCGCTTTTGCGAAGCAGTTTATGCCGGATTACTCCATCGAAGCAATTGATCGCCATGGAGAAAAACCAGAAATTATATCGTATACAAACCAGCATTCTTTGATTGATCAATTACAAAGATTAATCATCCAGTTCCAAAATAACTCGTTTAATCGTTTAGGTATCATCTGTAAAAGTGAAGCACAAGTAAATCAGATTTATGATGAACTAAAACAGTTTTTTACACTTAATAAACTAAGTGATACCAGTGAAACATTTGAGCAAGGGATAACCGTAACAACAATCCAATTAGCTAAAGGATTGGAATTTGATGAGGTGCTCATTCCTTTTGCAAATGCTGATGTATATAAATCTAAATTTGACAAAGGCTTATTATATATCGCAGCAACTAGAGCGATGCATACGTTGACTATACTGCACAAAAAAAGCGAATTAACTCCTTTAATTAAAAACGAGTAAAAATCGACCCCATTCTATAAAAGATTGGGGTCTTCTCTTTTTATCAATCAATTGTCACTATTCTACCCCTTTAGCAACATACCTAGAAGAATTCCCTTTATTTAAAGAAATAAAGTAACTATCAACCAACCAGAGCAGACTAATATAAAAACTATAACTATGTGTAAAGAAACTATCTAGAGGAAATAACTTAGTTATTACCGTTTTGTTTTACTTGATATTACTCTATATGCTTTATAGAATATTAATCAGATTAATGAAGGAGGATTTTTGTTTGAATAACTTATGTTTAAGTCTGGTTCATAGCTTTTCTCAAAAATAATTCATCGAGGAGAGTGTAATTAATGAACTTTTATATAATGAAAGATATACTGAACGAACAGTTCGATTTAAAAATTACTCACATGACACAACTTACCGATCATAATATATCTGCAACCTATTATTTAAATACATCTAAAGGAAGTTACGTTCTAAAACGTATTCCTTCCTATATTCAAGATACCGAAATAGAAGGCAAATTGGTTAAGTACCTTTACGAAAACGAAATTCCTGTAGCACAAGTTATTAAATCTAATCAAGGAACTTATTCATTCTCCATAAACGGGAAAAATACCACTTACAAGAATATATAGATGGGGAAATTTATGACTTAAATAATGGAACTGACTGGTTTAAGGATGTATCCGCTCAAAATTTAGGAAAAATTCAACATGTATTATCTCAAACCCCCAAATTAAAAACAGGAATGATTAATAAAGAATTATTTACTAACGGTCAAATTATTAAGGCAAAAAAATCCTACCTCAAGACTTTTAAAAAAGCACAACAGTCTAACGATACGACAACTATGAAAGATATTATTAACCGATTAGAGTATCTAGATACAATTAATAACTATACGTTTGATTATTCTAAGTTTACATGTACTAATTCGCATGGAGATTATTATACTTCTCAAATCATATGTAAGGAAACAAAATTGTATACAATTGATTGGACAGACGCCTGTCATTTACCTGCATGTTGGGAAGTAATGATGTCTTTCGCTTATGCGGACCCTGTTGCTAAGAGTGGAAAAATTGAATCTAATGCTCTTAAACGTTATATAGATAACTATTCAAAGTGGTTTACCTTGAATAATTACGATTTATTCCATATGCCATATCTGTATTTCTTTCAGCTAGCTGTTAGTAATTTTTACGAACCTTATGGAAAGTTACCAAAAGAATATTTAAAAATTGCTAGGCTGACAACAAAGCAGTTAGCATGGCTAAATAAGAATGTTGATTCTTTAGCCATGAAGTTAGTTTAAAAAACGTAATCTTTTGTCTTGTCCCTCTCACGTAGACAACATAAAAAGATGAACATTGAACGTGTGTCGATATTCAATCGGCACACGTTTATTTAGTTTCATATGACTACGTTTAGAATCATCATTACCTAGAGCTTATTCTCCTTCTGTTTAACACTTATTCAGTTTTGAGGTGTCGAAAGATCGATTCTATAATTAGCATAAAAAAACAAGTTGCCCCAGGGTTCATACGAATCGGAGCTAGCTTTACGATTGGTAAAGCTATTTTGCCAAGTGTTATCGCACAATTACGAGCCACTCATGAGCAATTATCTTATCATGTTACAATTGGGAATAGCGAATAAGTAATTGATAGTGGCAGGCACCATAGCAGTAGATATTGGCTTGTGGAAGGGCAAACCAATGCGAAAGAGTTTGTCCAGAACCCCTTTGCAGAAGATTGCTTATTGACCTTCTGTTCACCCACATATGGAAAGGCATTTTCATTCGATAGAGAATTTATATGACCAAGAGTAGGGCACGAAAAAGGCACTTGATTGAATTACATCAAATTAGCGTCAAATCTACGTTCATCAGCTCTACACAAGGAATAAAGAGCAGTGTAAAAAGTAGCTTAGACGCTCCTTATTTTCCGAGGTAACTATAAAAGAGGAGTTGACATACGGTCTGTAGAAGCTGGAAGGCTTTAAGAAGAACATTCCTTTCTCTTATGTGTTAATCAAAGGAACGAACTTGATCACAGTATCCAGTTATTAGTTGATACGTTAAAAAACCGCACTGAGTCTTACGAAAAGAGCAACGATTATTATCAAACCACTTTTTTTGCGATTTAAATAAATGTTTGATTGAATTGTGGGCAAGGAGGCCGGCACAAGCGACCTCCATTTTACTGTATTTCTCTATTTAAAAAGCTGGATAATTGCTCTGGGAACGGCAAAAACATAGTCTGCTATTGTCATCGTATTTTCAACCTTGTCGAACTTCTCTTCGAATCGATTAAGGTATTTTGTTAAATGATTTGTTACGATTTCTCCTTGAATCGGTTCTACACCATTTTTAAAACGAATGCGAACTGATTTTCCTTTATGAAGATCTTCTGAATCCATGATTTGAAAATGGATATGCGCTTCAGAAGAGTTACCCGAGTTCCCACATTTGCCAAGTAATTGTTTTTGAAGAACTTCCTCCCCTTCTTGGACAATGATACTGTCTTTTTTAAAATGAGCAATCATACTATATTCCTTATGCGCATGCTCTATCACAATATAGTTGCCTGGGGGGTGTTCTTCATCCATCTGCCCTGGAATATTATCATCGAGACCATCAACCACTTTTATTACTTTGCCATTTTGAGGGGCGATAACTTCCTCTGCAAATGCGTAATAACTCTCATTTTTTTCAGGTCTACCATTATATGTAGAGCCATCCTTCACCTTTAATAGATCATACGCGTACCTTTGATGTTCATATACGTAATGGTAATTAATAAATTCATTTGTGCCACCCCAGAAAACAAACCAATCATCCATCACCGGCATAATGTATTCATTCTTTGTATAAATCTTATCTGTTTCTGGAAAGACAAAGTAGGGTTTCAAATAGAAACTGACAATTGTATATTTATCATCGAATCCAACCACAACTGCTTTTGCTTTTGAGTTATCTACCCATACGAACTGACCAATGCCTAAGACATCCGTCCGTGACGTAAGATGATAACTACGCACACCTTCATTAAAAGCTGCGCTCATCTCAATAAATGCCGATAATGAAACCATTCCTTGAAACACTTTTGAAGTTGCTTCATAAATTGTTTTAAAATCTTCTCTTAACCAATGATCTATAAACCTATCAGGATCCATTGACCCTACCATACCCTCTACCTCCGTAAGTTTTATTAAGATGAAAAAATTAAACGATTCTCAAGAAATATTTTGCAATTAATAGTAAAGAAACCGCCAATAGTTACTTTAATTTCACTTGAATCTTCTAACTTACCTTTCAAATCCCCTCTTAATGCTAGACCTAAATTTTCATCCTGTAATTCACCATTTACATACAACTTTTCTCCGTTAATCCAATAATTTTCGATTAATATATGATTTCCATGATGGTTTACTTCAAAAACCTTCTTCATATCAATCACTCCTTGATTATTCTACGACTATCTAGGGAATAAGTTTCACAAATAATTTGTTTTTTTACTACCAAAAAAAGATTCTTGAATTCTGATGAAAGTCATAGTATATTCTAACCGAGGATAAATTTAATACTTCCACAAGGGGAGCCTAATATGGCTGAGAGTGAGCGAGTTCGTTCTGACCCTAAGAACCTGTTAGATAATGCTAGCGTAGGGATCGTGGTTTTGGATATGAGCAATACTAGGCATCCATCACCGCCTATGTATTGCTTTTTTTCATGACAAAAAAGTAATACAGGTTTACTCGTTCGCTTCTCTTTTCGGAGAAGGAGGAAAAACATGAAACAAAATAAAACACTTTTTATGGTGGAAATTGCTATATTTGCAGCTTTGGCATTATTACTTGATTTCTTATCAGGCTTACTGATGGGGAGATTTTGGCCACAAGGTGGGTCCATCTCACTTGCTATGGTACCGGTTTTCTTAATGGCCTTTCGTTGGGGTGTTAAAGGCGGCGTCTTAACGGGCTTACTATTAGGAGGACTTCAAATCTTAACAGGAGCTGTTCCTTTTCATTTCGCCTCTTGGATCATTGACTATTTCGTAGCCTTTGCTGTTGTCGGACTCGCAGGCATCTATATGAATAAAGTTGTGCAAAATTATCAAGACGGCCAATTTGCCAAAGCAAACATGTATGTTATTAGTGGCGTTTTCTTAGGAAGTTTCTTACGCTTCTTATGCCATTATTTATCAGGCATTATCCTATTTGGTGCCTATGCTCCGGCAGATCAACCTGTCGCACTTTACTCACTCGTATATAACGGAACATATATGCTACCTACCTTTATCGTATGTGCCTTAGTCGTTGTCATGCTTTACACAACAGCCAATAAGGTCCTTCTTAAAAAAGCATATTAATCATAATCATCTAAAGGCTCTGGGGGAACGCAGGGCCTTTTTTTCAAGTCAACGTTTTGGGGGATTTTCGCACGATGAATGAACTGTGGAATCAGGGTGACATGTACATCGGCGTGATATCCATAAGATAACCATGCAAAATGAAAGCGCCAAAAGCAGCTAGACAAACCAACATCTTCTCTTCTATTTTCTCCTTGAGACCGGCAGTTTTCTTTTTGGATTTCTGAGAGGGGGAGTAGACACATCTTTATCCTTACTTTTTTTAGCAGCACTTTTCTTCCGTCAATGTCAATCTAACGATGAACACTCTTGATTATTTATGAATTTGCAACAACTATTATCTACGGTAGTTTAAACCAACATCATCTGTTTTCTTTCTTGTGATTTTTGTACGTAAACACGATCGCGCAGTTCTCTGACTTTCCCTGCTCTCTTTTGCGCGTAAACACAATTTGCGCGCAGTTCTCTGACTTCCCCTTCTCTCTTTTGCGCATAAACACGATTTGCGCGCAGTTCCCTGACTTCCCCTGCTCTCTTTTGCGCGTATACACGATTTGCGCGCAGTTCTCTGACTTCCCCTTCTCTCTTTTGCGCATAAACACGATTTGCGCGCAGTTCCCTGACTTCCCCTGCTCTCTTTTGCGCATAAACACGATTTGCGCGCAGTTCTCTGACTTTTTCTTCTCTCTTTTGCGCATAAACACGATTTGCGCGCAGTTCTCTGACTTCCTCTTTTCTCTTTTGCGCGTATACACGATTTACGCGCAGTTCTCTGACTTCCTCTTTTCTCTTTTGCGCGTATACACGATTTGCGCGCAGTTCCCTGACTTCCCCCTTCTCTCTTTTGCGCGTAAACACAATTTGCGCGCAGTTCCCTGACTTCCTCTTCTCTCTTTTGCGCGTAAACACGATTTGCGCGCAGTTCCCTGACTTCCCTTTCTCTCTTTTGCGCGTATACACGATTTGCGCGCAGTTCCCTGACTTCCTCTTCTCTCTTTTGCGCGTATACACGATTTGCGCGCAGTTCCCTGACTTCCCCTTCTCTCTTTTGCGCGTATACACGATTTACGCGCAGTTCTCTGACTTCCTCTTTTCTCTTTTGCGCGTATACACGATTTGCACGCAGTTTTCCGCCTTCCCCTTCTCTCTTTTGCGCGTAAACACGATTTGCGCGCAATTCTCAACCTTTCCCTTCTGCCTTTTGCGCGTAAACATCATTTGCGTTCAGTCTAAGCTAAAAACGCTCGTTTAAGATTTACCGTATTGATTGGATGAAGCTGACATATATTTAAAAGATACCATCGCCAAGATTTAAATGGAGGTTGTATGGCGTACCAGCCTCGATACTGCTGGCTGTTTCATCTGTAGTCATGCCAAAAGAGGATCCATGTCAATGAAAATAAGGTTATAATTGACCATTGAAATCAAAGGGCACATGGCAGAAAATAAATTTACATATTTATCCATAAATAAATTCAACGCGATAACAAGAGATAATCTCTATCTCCATTCAAAAAATTTTATTTTTCGTGAACGAAAGGAGAACACTAATCGTCATAATAGTAAATCCAAAGAAAAGGGGGGCAAGGTTTGGAAGAGAAAAAATGGATTAAAGCAGCGAAAAAAGGCGATAACCAGGCGTTAGCTCACTTATTTAAGGAGAGTTATCCCCTTCTCGTTCATTATTTAATGAAGCTCACCCTTAATCGAGAAGAAGCTGAGGATTTGGCACAAGAGACAATGACAAAAGCGATTGAAAAACTAAATCAATTTCAGGTGAAATCGAAATTCTCCACTTGGCTCATATCCATTGGTACAAAATTATATATCGATCAAAAAAGGCGCCAGAAGCGAGCTGATGCCTTTAAAGCACAACATATGCGGAAATTAAAATGGCAGGCACAGTCACGAAATGAAGATTGGGATTACTTATTAGCTTCTCTCGGTGAATTAGAAGATGAATTAAGAGTGCCGATTATTTTAAAACATTATTATGGCTATGCGTATGATGAGATTGGCAAAATGCTTGGAATTGCTGAAGGAACAGTAAAATCTAGAGTTCACCGCGGAATTAAAACCATTCGAAAGGAGATGGGTGAAGATGAGAAAGGCCCAGGAACAATGGAAAATCCTATCAAACAAGGATGAAGAAGATTTTTCAAAAGAAATGAAACGTTCTTTTGCACAGTTTGAGGAAAATAACCCCATCTCTACTCCTAGTGAAGATTGGTTTGAAAAAATGGTCATCGCAGAAAAGGATGAAGCTAGCAAAAAATGGCGAAGAGAATTACTCTTATTCAGCGGAATAGCAACACTTATTCTTGTTTTATTTTTTACAACATTAACCCAAATACCAGTTGTCTTTATCACATTACAAGGTCTTACAGTCCTTCTTGTCATCTGTTATACCTTTCTGCAAATCCAAAAACATAGAGAGAAGGTGCGACATGACGAATATTGATTTCTTTTTACTATTCTTAGTAGCAATTATTTTATTATCACAAAGTATCTTTTTATTTACTAATGCAAAGAAAAATGGAATGAATCATTGGTTCTGGGGTATTATCGCCTTAATTCAAGCACCGGTACCACTAATATTCTATTTCATCGTAAGAAACGTTCGTAGAAAAGAGGAGGATGAATTAAATGATTATCGTGACTACTGAAACAATACCAGGTAAAGAAATAAAAGAGTTAAAAGGTTTTGTTAGGGGAAATTCAGTCCAATCGAAACATATTGGAAAAGATATCGTTGCCGGATTACGTACGATTGTCGGTGGAGAAGTCTCGGAATATACAGATATGATGACGGAATCTCGCCAGAAAGCAATCGGTCGAATGGTAGAGCATGCCAAAAAAAAAGGGGCAAATGCGATTATCGGTGTACGTTTAGAAACGTCAGCTATAATGGCAAACGCCAGTGAAATATTGGCTTATGGTACGGCGGTGTATGTGGAGTAAACAAGGGGTTATATATATTTGTTGGCTGTCGATTTCTCGACAGCTTTTCTGCGGAGTAACTTATATCTATTCAGAATAAGGATTGAGCAAATTCCTAACCCCTAATTCTAACGCTTAAGCCTCCGCTGCTGTATCATTCTTTTAATATCATAGCAAGCAAATGTCCCACAAATAATGATACCTGCACTAAATAAAAATACTAAAAACCAATTCTCTCCCCAACTGACATAGGCACTGTAGAGACAAAGTAACGCAGTGACGAGTGATCCATAATTCGCCTGATACAGCTCTAGTTTTGACCTTTGATTTTCTTCCAGAGATCCTCAACTCCCTTTATTATTTTATTATCCCATTTCTCTACTCTTCACTCGCAAACAACTCATCTACTGTGGTATCCAATACTTTGGCTAAATTAAACGCCAACTGCAGTGTTGGATCATATTTATTATTTTCAATAGCATTAATCGTTTGCCTTGTTACTTTGCAACGTTTCGCTACATCCTCCTGCGATAGTTTCATTGACTTCCTTAACTCACGAATTCGGTTTTTCATCTTAATTACCGTATTTTCTCTTATAAAAAAGTAAAGTAATCAAGTAGATAATGCAAATACTTAGTAGAAAGGAGAATGGTGAGATTCCTTCATAAGTGTTGCTTCCCCAAAAAGCTGAATAAACCTTCTTCCCCATTTCAAAAACTAACACGGCTATAACTACTGCAAAGGAATAAGATTGTGCTTTCATTTTAATTAATTTTTTCCTTTCATCACCGAGCTGAGGTAACGTACTGATTGTCAAAAAAATGAGTATTAAACTTAAAACTAGCAGTGAAAAAAAGATAATAACAATCCCGTTCAAAATGATTCCTCCTTCAAAAAATGTAAAATACTTTATACATTTTTTTACTAAAACAACACAAAAATGCTTAGAGCCATTATCAACTCTAAGCATTTAAATTAATCTCTATTTAACAAAGACACACCCGCGATACCTGGGTTCGTCATTTCGTATGGGTTCAAGATAAGATCCAATTCTTCTTCAGTAAGCACATCGTATTTTAAGCACAGTTCACGAACGGATTTGCCATTGATGATTGCTTCTCTCGCGATGCGTGCTGCGACTTCGTATCCGATATGTGGATTCACTGCTGTAATGATCCCTGCACTGTTTTCTACATATTCTTTCAAACGTGTTTCATTCGCTTCAATGCCTGATAAACAGTAATCTGTAAAAGCACGGAAAGCGTTGTTCATAATACTGATTGATTGTAATAAGTTAAAAACAAGTACCGGCTCCATTACGTTTAATTCTAGCTGTCCTGCCTCGGATGCAAGGCAAATGGTATGGTCATTACCGATGACTTGGAATGCCACTTGGTTAATCATTTCAGGCATAACAGGATTCACTTTACCTGGCATGATAGAAGAACCTGGTTGACGCGCAGGCAATGAAATTTCGCCTAGACCAGCGCGTGGGCCTGATGCCATTAAACGAATGTCATTAGCAATCTTAGACATATTCATCATACAGACTTTTAACGCTGCAGAAACTTCTGTATAAGCATCTGTATTTTGAGTCGCATCGACAAGATGATCGGCGCCAACAAGTGGTAAGCCCGTAATCTCAGCCATATGTTTAACAACACTTTCAATATAAATAGGGTCTGCATTTAGTCCCGTTCCTACAGCCGTTGCCCCCATATTGATTTCATATAAATGCTGACGAGATTGCTGGATCCGTTTAATATCTCTTGTGACTACACGACTGTATGCTTCAAACTCTTGTCCAAGACGAATCGGAACCGCATCTTGCAGATGTGTTCTACCCATTTTAATCACATGATCAAACTGCTTTGCTTTCTCCTTAAATGCTGCAAGCATATGCTCCATCGTTTGTGTCAGTTTTTCCAATGCATTCAATGTAGCAATATGAATCGCTGTTGGGAAAGCATCATTTGTTGATTGTGACATGTTGACATGACTATTCGGACTTAAGTGAAGTGCATAGTCTCCTTTATTCTTCCCTAGTAACTCTAGCGCACGATTGGCAATCACTTCATTGGCATTCATATTAATGGATGTCCCAGCGCCACCTTGAATCGGGTCAACAATAAAGTGATCATGCCATTTACCTTCAATAATTTCATCAGCAGCCTGTACAATAACATTGCCAAGCCCCTCATATAATCTTTTTGTGTCCATATTTGCTAACGCGGCTGCCTTTTTAACCATAGCAATTGCGATGATCAGCTCTTCATGAATGCGATATCCGGTAATTGGAAAGTTTTCAACTGCACGTAAGGTTTGAACACCATAATATGCATCTATTGGCACTTCTTTCGAACCTAAGAAATCGTTTTCAATCCTTACTTTATCATTTGACATTTTTATTTTCGCCTCGCCTATTTTCATCATTTAACTATAGATATATCATCTTGCTTTAAGACGATATACCTCCTAAATAATAGCACAGTCTAATTCTTTTATAAAGGCGGGGAGCCACAAAGATTTTTTCTGCTTACACACTGGTTAAGAAAAAAATAATAAGAGAAAAACTTAATAAAATGAGCAGAATAGTATGAAGGAAAATGCCAATCACACTGCATACTTTTCCAGCAGAAATTAACTTTCTTTCTTTAGGTCCATTAATATTGCACAATAACTTTGATGCATAGATGCTTCCAAAGATACCTATAACAAGTCCAATATACGGTGTGATGATAGAAAGTATTCCTAAAATAAGAGAGAGATGAACTTTTGACAAATGCACGCCTCTTTTCAAAAGTAAGCTTATAGTTCATCATATTACACAATAAGTCTTTATATACGGAAAAATGGATTAAATGATGAGAGAGGTTCATTCTAAGAGGTTTTCGATACAATTTGTGGATTCGAATGAACAAGGTAAAAACTTCACCAACCTAGCCATCATCAATAGACCCAGGTTGGTTATAATCAGGCCTTGTTTAAATCCCTTCTATATTAAACGAACACCGGATGAAAATAGATCACTGGCTCTTCATATGGGTGAATGCGTTTGATGATTGTTTTCACTTCTTCCATACGGCTATATAGGCAACGAAATTCCATCTTACATTCTGTCCCAAACGAGATGTTCCCAATTTGACCTAAGTAAGGATTAGCGTCTTCTAAAGGTCTATAGTAACCTTTTACCTCTGAGTAAGATATAACCTGATCATAATTCCCAACTGTTAATGTTCCTATTGCATTCAATTCATCTCTTAATCTCACAATATATTCGCCTGGTATTAATACTTCGACTTTTACAAATTCAAAATCATGAAGTTTCACCTACCATTTAAATGACACGCTTTGAAAAAGTGAAATCGTCAATATCACTGTTGTTAAAGTGCCAGCAGTCATCAAAGTAATCAACTTCGAGCGACTATTCTCCGTTTTTAAAACTTCATTCGATACCGCAAGCCAAATAACGATAGATGCGATTGCAATAATTGATAGCATTCCTGTAGACATCTTTCATCCCCCCCAGGATTTTTTTTAGACTCTTCTCTACTATTCTATACGATTTTGTGAGACATTTAGTTTCAAAAAGTAAAAATTAGTCTTAAGTCTGATTCAGGGTTAGGGCATTAGCATGAGTTGCATTAAGGTTTTTGTTAAAACAAGCTGTTAATTTAATTTTCGCTGGTGGCTTGGTATTATCCGCCTTGCTATGTTCGCACTTTTGATTTAACAACACATCCTTGTAGTTTTCATTACTCTTGTGTAAATATCTCTGATTTGACAACACTTCTTCGCGCTTTTCTTTACTCTTGTGCTCGTATTTCTGATTTGACAACACTTCTTGCCCTTCTTCCACCCATTTGAGTGGACATTCTCTTTTGAGCAAACTTACTGGCGAATTATTTAACCCTTTAATCCCCTCCCTCGATATACAACCCTACCTGATCTCATCCCCCTACCCAAATAAAAAAACATCCCTAGCACTCTAGGGATGCAACTGATTATATAACGATCTTACTTAACTCCAAAACCCTTGTTTCTTCTCCATCAGCATTCCCCCAAGTTTGCTTTAAGTAGAGTTCGGCAATCGCTTCATATTTACCCTTAAATTTCTGCGCATATTCTAATGCGATGACACTTTCATAAAGATGAGCCATTTTTTCCATTAATGGTTTCGCTTGAAGTTGCTGCACGAGGGGCTCAGCTTTAGCGAATTGTTCCAGCTGTTGTTTCACTTCAGCAAACTTTACTTCAACGAGTGCGGTCTGTTCACCTTTAGCTAGTAAAGCAAATCGATCAAACGTTTGATTGATAAATAGTTCGTCGGCAGAGAATTTATTAACGAGACGGATTAATTCCTGACCGAGTATGTTCGCCGTGCCCTCCCATACTGTTAGCACTTGGGCATCTCGTAAAAGCCTTGGGGTGATAAAATCCTCTATATAACCGTTCCCTCCATGCAACTCTATTGCTTCATGGGCAAAATGAATCGCATTTTCTGCTGATTCTTTTTTCAAAAGGGCAATATAGAGACGGTGTAGAATAACCTCCGAATCGCTTGCCTCACCCGCTACAACCTTGTCGTATAGTTCTACTAAATCAAAAATTGCGGCGACCTCTACCTCAAGCTTTGCCTTAAGTTGAGAAAGTGTTTGTTGAATCATTGGCAAATCAATCAACTTTTGACCGAACGCTTCCCTTGCCATGGCATACTGCTTTGCTTCCTCATACGCTCGCTTCATGATGCCGCTTGATGCGACAGCATTACATATCCGAGAAAGGTTTAATGCTTCCATCATATAGTAAAAACCTTTTGATTCATCGCCGACTACATAGGCAACACTACCATCAAATTCTACTTCTCCAGATGGGACAGCACGCACACCCAATTTATCTTTTAATCTTCTAATGCGAAGATGGTTTAGCTCGCCATTGTCTTGTTTCCACGGAACAGCGAACAATGTTAAGCCCCGCGTTCCTTCTTTGGCGCCTTCCTTTCTTGCTAACACCATTGCTACACCACATTGGCCAGCATTGGAAGCAAAGTATTTCTCACCATACAACCGGTATTGTCCCTCTTCTTTTACTGCTCTCACGACATTTGCACCTACATCTGACCCGCCTTGCCGTTCAGTTAAAAAAGTCGCTCCCTCGTATAATTCCTCATCAGCATTTGTTGCACACACATGCGGTAAGAAGCGTTTCTTTATTTCTTCATTTCCATAATGATCCAATAGATAGGCGGTCGCCATTGATAAAGTAACTGGACAATAAAATCCTGGCTCTGTTTGAGAAAGGAGATACCCTTGCGCATAACTGTAAATATAGTTGCCTTTTCTACCAAGCTCAGGGATTTCCTTATGCACATATCCCACCATACCCGTACCGTATGATTCTTTTACTGTTTGTTTGTAGCCGCTATTCACCCACACTTCAGAAACTTCTTCACCATAGCGGTCATACAGTTTTAGCACTGGTTGTCCTTCTCGATCAGTGTATTTAGCACGTTCATCAATCGGACCAGCACATTGCGCGCCGTACGCTGTTAATTTTTCAACTGCGTAATCAAAAAACGCAGGAGGAAGCTTTTCTTTTAAAATATGAAGTAACGTCTCGTCTTCTTTGAAAAAATTAGTTGCATAGCCGCTCTTCTTTTCCGGTTCCTTCAATACTTTCATACTTGCTCCACCCCTTCTTTTAACACTCTTTTTAATATTTTCCCTGACGCATTTCTTGGCAACATGTCAACTTGATGGTAGGAACGTGGGATTTTATATTTTGCTAAATGGTCAACAAGGAATCGATTGAGCTCCTCACTATTTACATCTTCTGTTGCTGAGAAGATGGCTGTTACTGTTTCTCCCCATTCACGGTGTGGGAGACCGATAATCGCAACCTCTTGAATAGTGGGATACTTCATCATAACGTCCTCGATTTCTTTCGGATAAATATTTACACCACCTGAGATAATAACATCCTTTTTACGATCGACTATCCAAATATAGCCTTCTTCATCCCGTCTTGCTAAATCCCCAGTCTTTAACCAGTCACCGATAAATGTTTCTTTTGTTAATGCCTTATTTTTGTAGTAACCAACCATGTTGCCTTCTCCACGCAAGACAATTTCTCCAACTTCACCTACCGGGATCACTTGACCGTGTTCATCAACAATTCTTAACTCCGTATGAAGGGGTGCTCGCATACCAATGCTACCCGTCTTTTCTCCATGCTCTTCAGGTAACATGATGGCGCCACTTGGTCCTGCTTCCGTTAAGCCATACACACTTGTTAGTCGATCCGTGTGAAATCTTTCAGCAATAAGATCAATTTGTTCCTTGGCAAGCGGCGCTCCTCCGTAAACCCACCATTTCATCGATGATAGGTCGTAGTTTTTTAATTCTGGGTGTTGTGCGGTCAGTAAATAAGCGACCGGTGCACCAAAAAAGTGTGTTGTGCGATGTGTTGCAACCGCTTTCAAAAGAAGGTCTGGCGTAAAGGTAGGAGTAATGACAACTGCTGCCCCGACAACGGTTGCTGACATGAGGAATAAATGTAGAGGGGCTGAATGCGTTAAAGGCATCATTAAAAGCATTTTACTATCTGGTTTTACTTCCATTTCAACAGCAATCATTTGCGCCACTGTTAAAATATTGCGATAGCTAAAAAGAACACCCTTAGGATCACCTGTCGTTCCAGATGTATAAAGAATGGTACTGTAGTCATCTTCCGTTAGATTACACTCAACTTCTTTTCCAGGAGAAAGGGCCAATAACTGCTCAAAGCTTTCCCAATTCTGCGCATGCTCTCCCGTTTTAATCTTCAATGGTACTTTTTCAATACTCTCAACTGCTGAAAAAATAATTTCATGTGCGAAAATAGCTTTCGCTTCACAATGATCGACAATGTACTGCACCTCATCCAATGTGAACTTGGCATTTATCGGTATAACAACAGCACCCACTCTTTGCACAGCAAAATAGGTAATGATAAATTCAAATGTATTAGGCATAAACAAACAGACATTGTCTCCTTTATCAATTCCTCTTTCCAATAAACCGTTTGAAAGCGCATTTACTTTATCGTTTAACTCTTGAAAAGTAAGACTTCCTTCAAAACCGATTACTGCCTGTGCTTGAGGATACTTCCTGGCATTTCTTGCGACTAATTGCGAACTATTCATGACGATCCCTCTCTTCTACTAGTTTTTCGAGCCTTTCACTAAAGCTCTTCTTCAAAGACAGCAACTCTTCTTTCATTTCCAACAGTTCTTCAATGGCTTGATCAATTTGCTGGATCCGCTGATTACCATAAGTAATCGTACGTTCTAACTGGGCCATACCCGTTCTGTCATAATCAAATAGCAACACCATTTCTTTAATTTCTTCCAATGAAAAACCATACCGCTTTCCACGAAAAATCAACTTTAACTTGGCACACTCTTTTTTTGTATACAAACGATGATTGCCTTCAGAACGATTCGAGCTAATTAACCCTAGCTCTTCATAATAGCGAATCGTCCTTGTAGAAACATCAAATTTTGCAGCTACTTCACGTATTGTCTTCAGTCATCAGCACCTCCTTTTTCTTAGTATACAATTGACGTTAACGTTAACTTCAAATGTTTTTTGTATATTATCAAAATTCTTATATTTAAACAAAAAAGAATGATATCTGTCTTAGATATCATTCTTCTCTGTTCTTATGCTTTTTTTTATTCCAATCAAAAGGAATGTTGGTCCATTCAAAAAATAGATACCCAAGAAACACCAACAAACTTACCATTATATTCTCAAACCAAGAAATGGGCTGACTACTTATTAATTGCCATATCGTTCCCGTTAAAAAGAAGATCACCGCAAAAGAAAGGCTATTCTTTAGCATGATTTCCCCCCTTATGTAAATAAGTTATTTTCTCCCTATCTTTATCATTATTTTGATCAGCACGATAACTATCTTTAGAAGAAGCTTGATAAACCTTTAAATATTGCTCGTGATTTAATAAATAGTACTTACTATTTTCAACTTGTTGTAGCATTAATTCTGCTAAGGGAATTCCAGCAAAGCTAGGTAACGTATCGATAATTCCAAACTCAACCGACAAGCCCTCTTTCATAAATTCATGTTCATGCAAATCGACTAATTGATATCCCAGCGATACCATCACATCAACAATCTTTGGCCACTCAAAAACATTCTGATCCGGAGGTACTGCCCACCCTCTGTCATCACCTGGCACATGAATATCTAAATCTCTTGCTTGCCAATCCACTCCTGTCAAAAGCTCAAGCCCCACCGAACCCATTAACAAAGGAATGATATTCACTTGATTCAGCGCTTCTGTTATTCTTAAAAACTCTTTGAATTTAGGATTGTTCACATGTGGCCCTCCTTTTCCTTTGATAATGATTTAAGATTACTAGATTATGTACATTTTACTCTCATATCTTGCTGCGATTTTCTGCGATGTATGCCTTTCGCTTTGCTCTTTCCTGTTGGCTTTGATTTTCTTTTTGTTTTGCTCATATTTTGTGGAGACTCTCAATTAGTCCCGATTTCTTCTTTTGCCCGACTCATTTCCTACTGAGACTCTCGATTAGTCCTGATTTCCTCTTTTGCCCGACTCATTTCCTGCTGAGACTCTCGATTAGTCCCGATTTCTTCTTTTGCCCGACTCATTTCCTGCTGAGACTCTCGATTAGTCCTGATTTCTTCTTTTGCCCGACTCATTTCTTATTCAGGCTCTCGATTAGTTTCAATTTGCCTCATTTGTCATAGCATCTTATAAAATAATAAGAGTGAAGGATGAGAGCCATGATATACTCTGATCGATCGTCGGTTACATTTATGGATTGTACATTACTTATCAAATGATTACGCCGCAGTAAGCCTTCTTTCTTGTTATCTCTCATTAGCGAGATCGATGAAGTAACCGTCAATGCATTTGTGGTCCAGGTTTCCTCTTCTATTTCAAAAAAAATCACTTCCTTCAGCTTGGATATATTTTTCACATTCATTACTGTGTTAGCTTTGCCAATTACGATACCATTCTTGTAAATCAGCCATTGCTCCTGTTGAGAAAACCCCCTACTTCTTTTCCAACGTACATCAAAGGAATCCTCTTCTATATATGCGCAAAGATAAATACCAGCGTAAATCAAAGATATCACTCACAACATATTGCCATCTCTGCGTGAAATATTGCTGAATGAAACCGCGTTTTTCCTCACCCTTAAAAAGCGGCTTTTTATTCATCAATGTTCGTTGCAGATGATAAAACGACCACCCGTCTTTATCAGGAGGTTGATAGGTATCTTCTTTTCCAGCCATCCGTTTACTTACTAAATAAATAATAAGCGCGGTTGTTGGGAATAAAATATCGCAGCCCAATGCCACAGGTTAAATGCATTAAACAGCATGAAGCGTACAAACAAAATGAACGATAGCAAAACAAATAGTAAATTTAACTTAACCAAACAAACACCCCTTCGTTTACATACGAAAAAAATGGTAAATAGTTTCAATTCTAAATAAAAAAGCCTACTTCTAAAGTAGACTTCATCGTTCAAAACCATAACTCTCTTCCACTTTGCAAATACGCACCTGATAGTTCTCATACCAGTCCGATTTTCCTTTTTCCTGTGCGACTTTATGAGCCGTATGGTCTTTCCACCTTTTAATATCCTCAAATGTTGCCCAATATGAAACTGTAATTCCTAATTGTGAGTCTCTGGCACTTTCGATCCCGAGGAAACCTTCTTCCTTTTGCGCTAACTCCTCCATGGCCAATGCCATTTTTTCATACCCGTTATCGCCAATTGTCCTTTTGGAAGTAAAGATCACAGCATAATATGTTGATGGTAGCTCCTGCATGATTGACCTCCAATAAATGAGATATTATTTACAAATATAATGTAAAAATAGTACAGGCACAGCTAGTTTATATTTCGTTTCAACAGACACCGAGTTGCCATCAGCAAGAAAATTCTTGATGTCTTCTTCGCTCACTCTTGTATAAATAGAATCTTTTCGCTTGAAGAACTATCTCTACATAAACAGATGTCAACCGAAGAACTAGAGAACAGAGTAGATGCCATTTTTCAAACGTGGGTTTGGAGTCATATCAGCTTTTCTCGAACGATTAATCATTAACAAAATCAAACCCTTAATTCACCACGGAAACCTCTAGCCCCGTAGTATGAATCGGCGCCGTTATGGTAGACAAATACATGATCATAGCGGCGGTCACAAAATAATGCACCTCCGAGGTTTCTAATATTCTCTGGGGTCTGTATCCAGCTAGATGTTTTAAGGTCAAAATTTCCTAGCTGCTGCAATGATTCATACTGTTCTTCAGTAAGAATTGTAATGCCCATCTCATTTGCTAAATCCATCGCGCTCGTTTCTGGCTTATGTTTTTTTCTTGCCTCAAGTGCCTCTCTGTCATAACAAACACTGCGGCGCCCCTTTGGACTTTCTTTTGAACAATCGAAAAAGAGGTACTCGCCTGTGGATTCATCATAGCCCACCACATCAGGTTCACCTTCTGTTCTCTCCATTTCATGAAGGGACCACAGCTTGTCCGGCTGTGCAACTAGTTTTTCTTGCACGTTCTCCCATTCAATACCTTCATGTCTTTCCAAATTCTTCTCAAAACGCAATTTTAAAATGGATAATAACTCTTCTTGGTTTTCTGCTGATAACTTTTTAGTCATTCTTTTTAACCTTCCTTTATCTCATACTTTTTCGTACGAATTGTAGTAGTTTTTCTTTTCCATGTAAGCATTGCTCCATCGTTACAATACAAAAATATGGTTGACTCATCAAGTCCCCTAGGAAGCAATCATCATATATAACCTGCACAAACAAGTTTGCCTCGGGGAAGACTCAGCTA
This sequence comes from Cytobacillus sp. FSL R5-0569, assembly GCF_038007265.1. Taxonomy (NCBI): domain Bacteria; kingdom Bacillati; phylum Bacillota; class Bacilli; order Caryophanales; family Bacillaceae; genus Cytobacillus; species Cytobacillus sp. FSL R5-0569. Next base: position 255,949 of record NZ_JBBOWW010000001.1, on the reverse strand, counting down.
ACTCACAATAGATATTACTTATCTCTTCATCTACTGTCCTTGTGACGGCCAGTTTCCCCGTTAGACTCTGCCACCATACTTTAAAAGATTGATAAACTTCATTAAAGCTTGTATGATCCATAAACAAGCCTTCAAAAAAGAAGTTTTTATGATTATAAAATAATTTTTCTCCATTAAATCGATTCTCCGCCACAAGCTGAACCGTTTCTGCCCACTTCTCTTTATAGCTACCTTCAAAGTTTTGACTAAAAGCATACTCTCTAATCATATATGGAAATCTGTGCTCACTCTTTTTCGTCTGATTACCATATATGTTTTGAATATAGATAAAAAAATTCAACGCAGGACAGGCTTCAGTCATGATATAGAATTCCTTATTCATCTAGCCACCACCTGACCTCCAATTGTGTATACGGTTTTACTTTTACAAAATGCTTCTCAATAAAAGAAAGCACGCAGTCATTGCCAGGCACAGTTATTTGCTGAAGTGCCTCCTTGAATGTGAACCAGGCATAATCGCTATGCTCTTCGTTCAATTTCACCTGCTCTTCTTCGCCAACAAAGCCCACAAAAACCGGCGCCATATAGATAAAATCACTTTTTGGATGATAGTACTGCTCAAATGTATTGCTGACATATAAACGAATATCCGTTAGGCCCGTTTCTTCTCTCACTTCTCTTAATGCTGCTTCCCACGCCTTCTCATCCTCTTCAATAGCACCACCGACATAGCACCATTCGCCATGAAAAGGCTCTGTATTCCTTTTCATAAGCTGGACCAACGTATCATTCTCATACTTTTTTAATAAAACAACGGCTATGCCATTACAGTAAATGGGGAGATTCGTCATAGAAAAACACCTCACTTATTTATTCGATTAGATAAAGCCATTTCCTTTAAAGGGTTTGCTTTTACTAGTGTCGAAATTGAAATATACGATTGAAAACCTTTATTTACTTCATAAGGAGACTGGACACTAAGATGATACCTTTGATATATGACCAAATGTACAAAATGGGACCGGGAGATAAATTTTTATTATCTATCATTAACAATTTACAGACTCATCATTTAGCAGATTTAGGATGTGGTACAGGGAGATTAACGAGTTACTTAGATACGAAGGGATATGAAATTACAGCAATTGATCCCGATAATGAGGCGATCGACGTCGCTAAAGGTAAAGGGTTAACAAATGTCCAATGGCTCGTAGGCGATAGTCGACTCTTGCAGGCAAACACATACGATGCTGTCATCATGACAGCAAATGTTGCCCAAGTATTTTTAACGGATGAAAGCTGGTCAGAAACGCTTTCTGATATCCATCAGGCTTTACAACCTAATGGCTCCCTTATTTTTGATTGCCGCAACCTTCATGCAAAAGAATGGGAGAACTGGATGGAGGATGAGACACCTGACTATACAAATCATCCCTATACTGGAGAGAAACTTACCATTATTTCTTCCTATGAAGGAATGGAAGATAATGTTTTCACCTTCTATGAGACCGTTCAGTATTGTGACAACGGTGAACTCTTCACTAGGAGAAAGCATCAAATAAGGTTTCGCACGCTCAAAGAGATTGAAGGCTCTTTAACAAGAGCCGGGTTTACAATCAAATCATGTTACGGAGATTATCAAGATAAACAAGCGAATGATGATTCCGTTAGTTTTGTTTTTCACTGTAAGAAATAAAGTGAGTAAAGTCAGTGGTGTGGTCACTGGCTTTTTTTAGCTTGCTTGCTCTATTTCGCTACTGCCTCAAATGTAATCGATTGATGAGCATTAGTAGGATATAGCCCTTGTTCATAATCGGCTGAAATAATGATGCTGTGGAAACCTGTTGTCTCAAGAATGTTCCTAAACTCTTCGACTCCGTACCAACGTAGGGGAAAATGTTCCAATTCTGTTTGTATCAGCTGCCCATCTCTCCACTTTTCATAACGATGGTGAGAAACCGTGTACTGTTTTATATAATCGACTTCAATCACCTTTTTCTCCAGCGTAATTATATCGCCATTTTCTGTTCTCCATGTCTTAGTCGATGCTTGATTTAGAGTAACGTCCGGTTGTAAAAAAATATCTACAATCAACTTTCCACCTGGCGAGAGATGATGGTGGAAATTCTTTAATGCCTTTATAGAGTCCTCTCGCTCATGCAGCAACAGAAAAGTACCTGTTGGAATAATTATCGCTTCATATTTTGCTGGTAAACTAAACGACTCCATTTTCCCGCTAAATACATTGGTCTCAAGCCCTCTTTCTGCACAATGACGCCGACATATACGGAGCATCTCATCTGATACATCAAACCCTTCAACTGTAAAACCAGCTTCCAAAAGGGGAATAAGCGTCCTCCCCGTACCCACTCCAGGTTCAAGAATCCTGCCTTTACAAGTAGCTAATCTATCTCGGTAAAAGGCAATGTCTCCAAATGTTGAACCTATGTATTTATCTAAATCATATACTTCAGAAGAAAGTTTACTATAATAACTTAACAATGACTCTCACATCCTTCCTAAAGGAGCATGTCTAACTTATTTTTACTAGATGAATAATAATGAATGTCTTTACCTTTACTCTTTGCATATTGTATTTCCTTTCGCGTACTCTCTCCAATGTATTCATCCTCATCAATTACATAAATGGCGTCACTCAAATCAATCTTTCTTAAATGTAACTCTTGTAGCATATGTAACTTCTCATTCGATAAATAAATGTCATCACTATGTTCAAAGAAACCCAGACTTAAAACGATATGACCATGGTAAGTCAATGTCGCTTCTGTATGTATAAATTGTTGTTTAAATTTGGTTGAACCACATAGTGTTATTATCAACCGCATCCCCCTCTCATTTAGTCATTTAACAAATTATACTATATTACTAAATATTTAGAAATTTAAACAACGAGTACTGATTTCGTGAAAGATTATAAGAAGGCTGAACCCCTCGCGTTAGGTTCAGCCTTTTTAGTCTTTAATTCCCTATAAACATCTGCACCCAATTATGACCATTACTCTCATAACCTATGCCGATTTCTGTAAAATTACCGTTTAATATATTTGCTCTATGACCTTCAGAGTTCATCCAGCCTTGGACAACCGCTTTAGGTGATGTATAGCCTTTAGCAATATTTTCACCCGCAGTAAGATAGGTAACCCCATTTGCCGTTAACATTTCAAATGGTGTTCCATATGTGGGAGAAGTATGACTAAAGTAGTTGTTATCGGCCATATCCTTCGCCTTCAAATACGCAACTTTGGAAACGTCTCCATTAAGTTTTAATGCAGGCAACCCGTTATTAGCACGCTCTGCATTTACCAATGATACGACTTCATTCATGTATTGCTCATGATTTCCTGCAGACGCATTTCCGTCATTTTCTTCCTCTGGGTCTGTTACTTCGGGCTTCTCTTCTTCCGGTTCAGTTGCCTCTGGTTTTTCTTCCTTTGGCTCAGTTACTTCCGGCTTCTCTTCTTCCGGTTCAGTCGCCTCTGGTTTTTCTTCCTTTGGCTCAGTTACTTCCGGTTTCTCTTCCGGTTCAGTCGCCTCTGGTTTTTCTTCCTTTGGCTCAGTTACTTCCGGTTTCTCTTCTTCTGGTTCAGTCGCCTCTGGTTTTTCTTCCTTTGGCTCAGTTACTTCCGGTTTCTCTTCTTCTGGTTCAGTCGCCTCTGGTTTTTCTTCCTTTGGCTCAGTTACTTCCGGTTTCTCTTCTTCTGGTAGTCGCCTCTGGTTTTTCTTTCTTTGGCTTAGATCTATCTTGTTCCTCAACTTTTGGCTTTGATACTTTGTCCGTATTGGCTTGTGGTTTTATAATGTTAGAATCATCTTGTTCCAAAAGTTCTCCGTCTCTTCTCTCAGGTATTTTAATTTTTTGCCCTGGATAGATGAGGTTTTTATTCGTAATTTCTGGGTTCGCATTTAGTAGTTTTTCAAAATTAATATTTAACTTAATGGCAATTCTCCACAAGGAGTCACCCGGTAAAACAGTATAATAAATAGAGCTCGTTTTAGGTAATTGAATGATTTGCTCAGGGAAAATGAGATCTTTATTAGGAATTTGACTATTAACGTCTAATAATTCATAAAAATCAACACGCTGTTCCTCTGAAATGTCCCATAAATTATCACCTTGCTTGACTGTATATTTATCAGCAAATGTGGTCATTGGACTTAAAAAAACAAGGGTAGATAAAGTAATTGCTAGTTTTTTCTTCATTATACGTATGTTGGCCTCCGTTATTCCTCGTATATTACCAACTATTACCTAGGATGACTAGTTTAATAATATTCAATTATAATAGCTTCATTCGTCGACTAATTTGGTTAACCACCTTGTAAATTATACGATTGTAATATTACTGTCAAGCTGCCTTTTGACTATATATTTTAGAAGAATTTTATAAGTTATAAAAAATACCAATTTCTAATGCTTTTCTACCTATTTATTAGAGAGTTGCCAATCTAATTGAATTAAAATCTTACTATTTTACAATATGTTCTAACCTCTTATTATAGGAGATTATTTTTAAATTCCGTCGTAGACAACAAAAACGCACGATTGTAAAAAGGTATTATTAGTGTAAAATTATACCAATAAACTGAAGGTGGTTTAAATTGAAAAACAAGCTGTTAGTTTTCTTATTAACTATTAGTCTACTGCTGAACATATATTACTTCTGCAAATGGTTCTTATTAGAACAATGGTCTGCAGCAACAAGAGAAGAAGCTATTATTTTAAGTGAAATGATACTAAAAACGGTTGAAAGTGAGGATTACTTATCTTTAAGGGAAAGAGAAAAAATCATTGCCATCGAATCAGATATTAATAAGTTTAAAGGTGGCGTCTTCCCGTATTATATGGAAGTCAGCGTTAGAACTGAGCAACAAACGTACCTATTTTATTGCAGCGATAAGCAATGTTCGAGTATGGAAAAAGGAGGTTTAAGTTATTCCATCTATGAAGAGGAAAAACCGCGCCTTCCATTTCAAAATACGGACTAATAAAAATTACTACAATCCAAAATAACCTAATTTTATAAAGCTCGAAAGGAGAGGGATGATAAAAAACCTATTTACAGGCGTGTATTTGAACCAAAGCACGACAACCACGGCTCAAGTCGTATTATTTATTTTGAAAAGCGTGATATAGCTTTAACATCTCCAACAGAATTTCTTTATTATAACCCGTTTTTTCATGAATTTTCATTACCCACTCATCGATACCAACTAATGGACTTTCTTTCATTAGTCCATGATTCGTGCTCAAAAAGCTGATCCAATTCGTAAATTCCCAGTGCGCTACTTCTGTTTGATAAGGAACTCTACATTCGAGTAAGGGAGTGGGCTTAAGGAGATTTTGTGAATGTTCAGCTGCTTGGAGAAAAACATCACAATCAATCGGGCGTGTATCATATATTTGTCTTGACTCTTTCCCATTAGGTCTATGATAGCGCACCTCGATCATAAATTCATTCGGTATCAATTGTATTTTAGCACCTGGGAAAAAACCGCCTAGTTTCTCACTTGTAAAATTTTCTCGTTTCTTATCTATTAACACCGGATTTAACCATTGATCTCCCGAATCACATAAGTAGCGGCCACCATTATCGTCCAGTGCAATTACTGCTACATGGGCATTTACTGTCCCTAGATTATGACCGATTGGAAATGCTTGAATCTTTGCTTGTCGAAAAGCATCCAACAACCAAATGGCTAAATCAAAACAATTACCCGCCAGGCCATATTGATCTCTATGTTCCTTCATTAAGGATAGTTCTCTTTGCTTTCTCTCACTTCCCTTTTGGTAATGCCATATTTTCGTTAGATTTTCCATTGGGAACGTGTTAAATTGATCCCAAACACACTGGATACTTTCGCTTGCTCTCATTATCATTCACATCCATCTTCTTTCTTTTCTAACCCTTTCTATTCCACCTTTCATAATCCTCCTTTTTCAAGCAAGCTATGAAAATATCATTTGTACATAATGTCATTATATGGTACCTTTTATTTGCAAGATAATTGGCTCAAAAACATACAAACAAGGAGTTAACCATGAGAAGGCTTCTACTACTTACACTTACACCATTACTACTTATTACGCTAACAGCATGTATGAATAAGGACGAGGAAGAAACCACAGATCAACCCGAAGATATCGTCATTCCAACGCAAATTGAGAATAATATATTTAAAGTCAAGCAACCGTTTGAGCCAGCTATGGCACGAGGTGCAATTACAGCAAATGTTTCTAATAACTACGATATCACTGAGATTGAACTAGGGTTGATGGATATCACTTCTGAATATTTTTCACCAGAAGACCACCTTTACCAATCAGGTCAATACATAGATAGTGACTTGCTCAATGAATTACTTGCTAGAGAGTCTAATGATACGCCTAATGGGCTGAACCCTAAAATGAAAGAAACAAAAGATCGACTGGAAGATGAGGAAAAAACCCCTAAAATCATCTCTCATATTCACGAACAAAATTATTTAAATGACAAAGGAAAAGTTGTTGGGATTTCATTAGCTATTTCTATCAATGATTACTACCATATTCGAGTAATGGATGATGCCGGATTAGTTCACACAGGTGAAGTAAGAGTGAATGAGGTTTATAAAGACAAGAGTTACAACGAAAAATATGCGAAAAACATCGCAAAAAATGTTATTTCTGCCGTCAGAGGGATTGAAAATGTCCCTAATGTACCAATTATCTTATCTATCTATGAAGAGGCAGGCCAAAATGAAATTACACCTGGCCAATTTCTTGCTCATACTTATATTGATAAAGGCAAACAAGGTATCGGCAGCTGGGAAGAGGTTGAAAAAGACCAATATGTCTATCCTTCAGATGAATTAAATGAAGTGGATAAAAGTCTCCATGATAGTCTCAATTATCTATCAGATGACCTTCTTACCTACTTTACAAATTTAGATTTGAGATTAAACGGCGATATTAATTATGAGCATGATAATTTAACGAATATAGAATTAAAAATCTATGCACCAGGTATTTCAAAGGCCGAGTTAACGAGCATTCTTAACTTTTGCGGTACTAAAATTAATTCTATAGCAGGCGACCATGTGCCCGTCTCCATTCGCATCATCAATGTAGATGAAGAACTTGGGCTCATGATTTGGGATACAGAGAACAAAGAGATCTTAACGGAAATATTATAAAAGTAGGGCTTCTTCTTTTTTAAAAAAGGAGGAGCCTTTTCTACTGCTTTTAACTGTTTGTCCAATCACTTCCTCTCCTTTATCAATAAAATAATTATAAGTAAAGGAGTGATAACTTGAAGCTATCAGAAACAAAAGGCGTATATGATCTCGTTGTAAGTTTAGGCTGTTGGTGTGGTCCTGCCATCTACACAAAAGAGCATCATCTAAGAAAAAATTCATTCCCTTTTGATTGGATACAGTCGCCACATCTTAACATGGTCAATCAGCTACTTAAAAACAAGTTTAAAAATTACATGGAAAAAGATCACATGGAGGAAAAGAATATTACCGCACATTTCGTCCATGAAGGACAAGTCATTTATGAAGAAGGAGGAACCACTCCTGCAAGGGCTCATTTTGTTCATGACCGTCTATATCAAATTGATTCTGTCCACGATTTCCCTATGATTGCCAACCAACAGTGGACCGATCAGTACCCAGCATTCAAACAAAAACTCAACAAACGCATTCAAAACTTTCTCACAAAAATACAAACTAGCAAAAAAACCTTATTCATTCGATATGAATGGGAAATTGCAAAATACGAAGACATTATTGAATTGCAAACGACTCTCTCCAAAATTATCCGCGGCCCCTTCAACCTCATTATCATCCAACAAGTAAATGTACCATTAGAACGACCACTCATTGATGAAGAATGGCCACATGAAGGAATCTGCTTCGTTAAAATACCCGTTAACCATCATTATGATAAACAAATATGGAATGAAATCCTTACTGATGTGAGTTTGAGGAAGTAAAGACAGTCGATAATGCACTGTCTTTTTTATTTAGTACTTAGATATCGAAAGGAATTAAGTGTGTAGCTATATTTTGCTCACTGCGTCTCTCATCCCTAGACCAATTGGTTTGATTTTCTTATAAATGATGGTAAATTCCGTTTGTTCGGCTTTCGTGAGTGGTTTTCCTTTAAGTGACGTGCAAATCCAGTTTGCTCAGCTTTCATTGAGGGGTTTTGGTTTGAGTGATTCGCAATTTCATTTTGCTATCCTCTCGTTGGGAAATTTCTGTTTGAGTTACTCGCAAATCAGTTTGTTAACCTCTCCTTTACAGATTCCCACTTGAGAGACTCGCAATTACAGTTTGCTCACCTCTCATTAACAGGGGTTCCACTTGAGAGACTTGCAATCACAGTTTGATCACCTCTCCTTTACAGATTTCCTCTTGAGGGACTTGCAATCACAGTTTGATCACCTCTCCTTTACAGATTCCCTCTTGAGAGACTCGCAATTACAGTTTGATCACCTCTCATTAACAGGGGTTCCACTTGAGAGACTTGCAATCACAGTTTGATCACCTCTCCTTTACAGATTCCCTCTTGAGGGACTTGCAATCACAGTTTGATCACCTCTCCTTTACAGATTCCCTCTTGAGGGACTTGCAATTACAGTTTGATCACCTCTCCTTTACAGATTCCCTCTTGAGGGACTTGCAATCACAGTTTGATCACCTCTCCTTTACAGATTCCCTCTTGAGGGACTTGCAATCACAGTTTGATCACCTCTCATTAACAGGGGTTCCACTTGAGAGACTTGCAATTACAGTTTGATCACCTCTCCTTTACAGATTCCCTCTTGAGGGACTTGCAATCACAGTTTGATCACCTCTCCTTTACAGATTCCCTCTTGAGAGACTTGCAATCACAGTTTGCTCACCTCTCCTTTACAGATTCCCTCTTGAGAGACTTGCAATCACAGTTTGCTCACCTCTCCTTTACAGATTCCCTCTTGAGGGACTTGCAATCACAGTTTGCTTACCTCTGGTTAACTCATTTCCGTTTGTATGACTCGTAATTTATGCATACTTGGCTCTCGTTAGCCAATTCCAGCCTGAATGAAGATCAAAAATTCAACATCTCTGAGGATGGTGCACAGAATTGATTTTTCCCTTTTCTATCTCTCTCCAATCGAGAAGGGCTTAAAGGTGAGATATCCCCTCCTATTCGACGGTGTCTCTTTTTTCCCGTTATCAACATATATTAGTATCCCAAGAGCGACTGTTTTCCTTTTTTCCCGCAGTTCTTAAACCGACTTTGACCGACTAGACAAGAGTTTCTCTCTATTCCTCCTCACTCTTAAACGCATCAACACCCATCTTTTTTATGTATAAAAAGAACCTCACACCAAAATGGTATCAGGTTCCGTACTCCTTATTTGTTCATGAATAACCTGGCAAAGATAAACTGACGAGTTGTGCATCTGCACGCAGGGAGTCTCTTAAGGTTGTTTCCACACAGGCAACTAGTGGAATCGTGATGATAATGATGCCATTTTCGAATTCAAACTCCAGACCTGGGCAGACCTCATCGCATTGCACTTCCGTTTCTGCTCTTCCTGTTCTCGTATTTACTATGATCTTCAAACAAATATCAAAACAACTTTTATGACTACATGCCATTTCCATTCACTCCTTGTGTTTATTGATAGCCTGGTAAAGATAAGCTTGTTAGCTCTGCACTTGCACTTAAATCATCTTTTAATGTCGTCTCCACACACGCTACAAGTGGTAAAGTGATTTGAATGACACCATTTTCAAATTCGAACTCGATACCACCGCAAGCATCATCGCACTCAACGGACGTTTCTGCTCTTCTGTTATTCGTATTTACCACCAATTTTAGACACACATCAAAACAACTTTCATCTTTACAAGCCATTCTTTTTCTCTCCTTTTTTTTGTAAATTCCCTAAATATATCATCGCCTCTAAATGATCACCGACGATGACTGAAGTAGTGGGGGCTAGACTTCCTTTTCGATTAGCATAATGAGTATGCGGGCGAAAGCGATTGATTTTATCCACTTCAACATGGTGTACATTTTCGACTACACAATTATTAACAAGTAACTTTACGTAAGCTAATACAGGATTAGCTAGTGACCCAACACCGACTTTTTCAATACTTTTCCTACTCAAGGCATGGGGGACAGCAACAGTGGAACCCACACCTAAATCAGCTCGATTACATGCTACATTTATTGCGTATTTACAGGCAGTAACTAAGTGAAGTGGCCAGTGCTGTTTTAAGCTAGCATTGAGGTCATTTACTGCAACATCAACGCCCCTCTCTACAGCCTGTACAAATGGCTGTAAGTCTTCCATCGCGATGAGAAAATCGCCATCAACAAATAACAAAATCTCTCCGGTGGCAAAGTGGGCACCTATCGCTCTACCAGTATCTAAACCTAGTTTTTCAGCAAACTGAATAACCGTTGCCCCTGCATCATATGCATGAACCGCTGTCTGATCATTTGACCCATTCACTACAACGATGATTTCTAACGGACCTAATCGCATACACTCCTCAATTACTGCCTTAATTCGTGCTTGTTCATTTTGAGCTGGGATGATAACTGATAACTGGGATAAGGGGTTGTTGGCATGGTCATTTTTTCTAATAGTTGGCTGATGGCCCTGGATAACAGAATCTAGTACATCTAATCTTCTTTCACCATCAGAAAACTTTGATCGGCTATTAGGCGGGAATCTTTGTGTGTAAGCTTGTAAATAATCGTCTATTCTTCTCCTGTCATCTTTCCTATCCCACACTTGATTTTGCAGCTGAAAGATATTACGAATAGGAAGCTGATGTGACAATACATAGCCTTGTTGAACTAATTTCACATGTGCTTCAACAGGATTGCTAAGCGTATCAATACCAATAGTATCTACTGCTTTTCTAGAGAGTCCATAAGGGACGAACACGATTTGGTCTATTTTTAAATCCGAACGATGGATAAAAGCATTGGTTATTTGCGGGAAAATAGTAGAAGGAATGTGGCGGTGTTTTTTTTGAAATTCATAGTCCATATTATTGAGAACAGCGTCCGCGCTATTGTCCATCAGAGGTTGTAAAAATTGCTGGAGCGTTGGTACCGTAATATGTTGGTTGAGATCTAAAAATAACATACATGATCTTGTTGCCTTTTTTGCCCCGATGACATGTGCTTCGTAGACATGTTGCCAAGCATCATTTACTACGAGACGAAACGGATCAACATTTAGTAATTTATGGGCAACAAAGATTAGCTCAACATTTGTGATAGATTGATAGGTCTGGATTAACTTACTCACATACTGATTACTCGCATCCCGACTAATAGGAACAATCAAAGATAAACACGAACCATCCAAAAAGCATCGTCTCCTTACATCTTTAAGTGGCATCACCCCCTTACAAGGAATATAGTATCGCTTGTTCATTTCCCTGTTTTTAATACATGCCTCGTATCAATGATATTTTCTACTTTCGATAAAAGTTTATAATCCAAATTACTATGGTCCGTAAGAAGCAGGGTTAATTGATACTTTGATAATGTCTCGTTTGTTAACGGAACAGATTGATAGCTTTTATTTTCAAGAACAACTGTTGGTACATAAGGATCGTGATAGTCTACCTGATAACCTTTTTGCAAGAGTTCGTTAAAAATTGTTAAAGCTGGGGATTCACGGACATCGTTCACATCCCTTTTATACGCTAGGCCAACAACAAGGATTGCCCCGGTCTCCCCTGCTAATTCAGCTTCTACTTTTTTGACGATTTTTTGAGGCATCGTATCATTAATTTCTCTTGCTGCTGCTACGAGCTGACTGCTTAAGCCGTATTGATTGAGCTTCCATTGTAAATATATCGGATCAACAGGGATACAATGTCCACCTATTCCCGGACCAGGCCAATAAGGAGTAAATCCAAATGGCTTTGTCGCAGCTGCCTGCAGGGCTTCATAAAAATCAATGTCTAATCGTTCACATAGCTCGTCCAACTCATTCACTAGTGAAATATTGACTAATCGCTGTGTATTTTCAAATAACTTAGCTAACTCTGCAACTTTCGGCGAGCTTACTGGCACAACTTCAGCAAAATACTTTGCATAAAACTGATCAATTTTCGCAAGAGAACTCTCTGTTTGACCACTAATTACTTTTGGGATAGAGGCTAACGTATATTGCTTATTTGCAGGATCAATTCTCTCGGGTGAATAACATAAGTAGTAGTCTTCACCAGCTTTAAAGTGATGGCGTGTGAATATAGGCTCAATCACCTCTTCTACTGTTCCCGGATAAGTAGAGCTTTCATAAATAATCGTTTGTCCCGTCTGTAAATATTGGCAAAGATAGTTAGTAACGGCAATCATCGCTCTTAAATCCGGTTCATGATGTTCGTCAATTGGGGTTGGAACTGTGACGATGATATACTCAGCGGCTTTAAGCAAAGCTATAGCTGCATCCGTATGTTTTGGAATGAAATTTAGAACCGCTTGCAGCTCTTCATCTTTTACATCAGGAATATAACTGCTCCCTTGCTGTAATAACTCAATCTTATGAGTATCTTGATCGATGCCCGTTACATGACAGCCCTTTTTTGCTAAGTGGAGAGCCAGTGGGAGACCAACATAGCCGAGACCAATAACAGCAACTCTATCTATTTGACCTTGGAGCATGTCCCATTTTCGATTGCCATCTGTATAACCGCATCTCTGATTGAACGATAGTAAATATGAAAATGCTTCAATGTGGTCACCTAGAATCCGGTCAGTTGATTCGACCCGACCATCGGCTTGCCTGTGATGCTGTTTTCTAATTTTATTTGGCTTGACGACATCGACATAATGAATGGATTCGACTTTAAATCCTTTTAGAATTGCCTTTGCTTGAAATAACGGTGGAGACATTAATGTGAGGATACCAATCTCGTCAATCACTTTCCTGCTCATTGCATGTGGAATAGCAGTGAGAGAATTAACGGTGAGGTCCTCTCTTTTCAGCGCCATATTCAGAAGGTACTTAGCAGCACTCACAGAATGCAACGGATGGGCACGGTCGAGCAATATCTCTAAATCATTTAAAGCAATATCTGCCCCTTCTTCTACAGCATGTATAAAAGGGGTTAAATCTTCTGCTTTGATAACAAAATCACTATCTAAGAACAAACAGATATCTCCTGTACTGTGAAGCGCACCAATCGCTCTTGGAATGTTATGTCCGAGTGCCTGGTCAAACGCAATCACTTTCACACCTGACTTTTCTACCTTTTCCTTTGTTCGTTCATCTGCTCCATTTAACACAACAATGATTTCATCAATGCCTGCCTTCTTTACCTCAGCAATCACTTCAGCAATCGTATCCGGCTCCTTCCCTACAGGAATAATCGCACTATACTTCGCTCGTTTCGCTTCCTTTACCGAAAAGGCTTGTACATATTCCTTAAAAGATAGCCGATTTCGCCTGCCATCGTTTAAACCACCGCGAAATCCTCTCTCTTCAATCAGTTGGGCCACTGCACGTAAGTGGTCACCAATTATTAAACTTGTTGAAAATGAAAAAGAGGAGCCCGTAATCTTCTGTTGATGTTTCGGTCGAATCTTATTTGTAGCAATCACATCAATGGCTACTGGTGCACTCATCTTTAATTCTTTCATCACAGCTATACTATGAGCTAATGGCGGACAAGCTAAATTCTCCCAACCAATTGTATCAAGCGCTGATTTTTTCATAACATGAGGAACAGCGACTAAGGAATTAACGGATAACTCACCTTTACCTAAAAAATGATTAAGAGAGAACTTTGATACTGCTGTCGGATGTGGTCTAATGGGGCGCTTCATTGTCCAGCTTAAATCATTTAGGGCAATATCAGCCCCATCCCGAATGCCATCAAGCAGTGCTTGTAGCTCCTGTGCTCTAACGACAATATCACCATCAATAAAAAGAAGCGTATCTCCTTTTGCCTCCCTTGCACCAATTGCTCGTCCAATATCCACCCCTAGAGGTTCTTTATAAACAAGCTTTCTACATTCAAATGCTTCCGCTATTTTCTCCGATCCATCTGTTGAACCATTCAAAACAGCGATGATTTCATATGGCTCAATCTTCACTAACTCTTCTAAAACGGCTGACAACGTAGATTCTTCATTCTGAATGGGAATAATAACAGATAGATTCATAACACTTCACTTCTCTCCTTCAGCAAAATTAATAGTCTCCTTTGTGCTAACTATAGCCTTTTCCATCACAAACCCGAGAAAAACACTAAGTAATATCAATATATACAGCTTGGCCAATTTTGTTCTCGGACAAGTATACAATCTATGAAAGATGGTGCGATAGACAGGGTAGATTGGTTTAATTATGGGGGCATTGATCGGATTCGGCACTAAAAAATATATTATTACTATTCGTTAGGAGATGTTAAAGTAGATATATATGTATTTAAGGGGGATTACAAATTGGAATTCGAGTTGAATTTTATTTGGATTGCCGTCGGTTTAGCATTACTTGGCTATTTCATAGGCAATGGGTTGAAGCAATTTAGTAGTAAAAATGAAGGTAATATGAATCATTTACTTGTGGAGCAAAGCCACCTTCATCTTTACTTTTATTTAAGTGAAGCAGACATGAAGGATCTATTACAGAAGCATCCTCACGCACCAAAAGTCATTCTTAATGGCAAGCATTATTACCATCTACATAAATTTCGCAAGTGGCTTGAATCTGATGATATATATCACTGATGAAGAATTTATTTTGACAGCTTCCATTTATTATGCTAATCTATCTTTAAAATTCAAAATATTATAAATATGTAATTCTCTTATTCAGAGAGGTGGAGGGACTGGCCCGATGAAACCCAGCAACCTTTAACAATTATTTGTTAAAAAGGTGCTAATTCCTGCAAAGTGTAATAGCTTTGGCAAATAAGAGAGGATAAAGACCTCTCTATTTTTAATTAGAGAGGTCTTTTGTATTTTCAAAACTTAATAACAAAGGCAACAGATGCATGATTGCTTAAAAGGGAAGCCCGGTGGAATGCCGGCACGGTCCCGCCACTGTGAAGGAGAGCGACTTATCATTGACCACTATTTCATAATAGAAATGGGAAGGGATAACGAGCGATAATCCGAAGTCAGGAGACCTGTCTGTTGTTTGCACTTAGACTCTACGGATGCATAGAGAGGAGTGATGAATACGTGTTGAGCAAATCAAATGGTCTCAACTCTAGTTAATATTGCGTATGAATCTCTCATTTAATAATAAATAGAGAGATTTTTTGTTGAGAAAATACAATCTAAAGGAGTGTTTAAATTGACTGAAGTAAAAAGTTCAAATGTAGGTTATCCAAGAATTGGCGAGAAGCGGGAGTGGAAGAAAGCTCTAGAACAATTTTGGAGTGGTAAGTTGAATAAAGAGACTTTTCTGCAACAAATGGAAGTCATTCGTTTATCCTCTCTCGAGAAGCAAAAACAACTTGGCGTTGATCTCATCCCGGTTGGCGATTTCACACTGTATGATCATGTCCTTGATACAGCTGTGATGTTTGGACTTGTTCCTGAGCGTTTTACATACAGAGGTGGGAAGGTTGATATCGAAACGTATTTTGATATTGCCAGAGGGAACAAAGATGCCGTGGCAGCTGAAATGACCAAATGGTTTAACACAAACTATCACTACATCGTGCCAGAACTCAACAACCTCACGCCAACACTTGCTGAAAACCGGCCACTTGCCTTTTATAAAGAAGGAAAAGAGAAGCTTGAAATCGACGGGAAACCGGTTATCTTGGGCCCGATTACGTTTGTGAAATTATCAAAAGGCTATAAAGAAAGTGAATTCAAATCAATCGTCAATCAATTCGTTCCTCTTTATGCACAAATTTTAAAAGAATTACAGCAAGAAGGTGCCTTGTGGGTACAAATCGATGAACCTATTTTAGCAACTACCCTCACAGAAGAAGACATCTCACTCTATCAAGCAGTTTACCAAACATTACACCAGGCAGCACCACAGATAAATATCATTTTACAAACGTATTTTGAAAGCATCACTTATTATGAAGCTGTTACCTCATTACCTGTGCAAGCGATCGGCCTTGATTTTGTCCATGATGCAGGTCAAAACCTCGCTTCCTTACAAAAATTCGGCTTCCCAAGTGATAAAGTATTAGCTGCAGGTGTCATCGATGGCCGTAATATCTGGGGCGCCAAACTTGATAATAAGCTCTCTCTTCTAGAAGAAATTACAGCAATTGTTCCGAAAGATCGCTTAATCATCCAGCCTTCATCCAGCTTATTGCATGTACCCGTTACAGTCAAAATTGAAGAAACACTAGATCATACATTAAAGACCGCACTCACCTTTGCTGATGAAAAATTACAAGAAATCGTAGTGCTAACGAAAGGAATAAGAGAAGGAAAAGAGCAAATCCAAGATGAGATAAACGAGAGACGAACTGCTATCGGGGCACTAAATCAATCTTCTATTAGAAACAATCAACAAGTACAAACAGCCATTCAAAACTTACCATCATCACTAGCAGAGCGCGAAACACCTTATTCTGTTCGTCAAGCAACACAAAAAACAGCCTTCCAACTACCACTCCTACCTACAACAACGATTGGAAGCTTCCCACAAACACAGGAAGTGAGAAGAAATCGTTTAAAATGGCGTAAAGGAGAGTTAACTGCTACTGACTATCAAACATATATCAAAACGGAAATTAAAAAGTGGATTGATATTCAAGAAGAGCTAGGCCTTGATGTGTTTGTTCATGGCGAATTCGAGCGCACAGATATGGTCGAATACTTCGGTGAAAAATTAGCCGGATTCCAATTCACAAAATTCGGTTGGGTGCAGTCTTATGGCTCTCGTTGTGTCAAACCACCACTCATTTATGGAGATGTCTCATTTGAACAGCCAATGACAGTTGCAGAAACAGTCTATGCCCAGTCCTTAACAGATCACCCGGTAAAAGGTATGCTCACTGGTCCGATTACGATTTTAAACTGGGCATTTGTCCGCGACGATATCCCTCGTTACGAAGTCGCAAACCAAATTGCCCTTGCCCTTCGAAAAGAAGTAGAAGCACTAGAAGCAAATGGTATCCGGATGATTCAAGTAGACGAACCAGCCATTCGTGAAGGATTACCACTCAAACAAGAGAAGTGGGGAGATTATCTGAACGCTGCTGTTTATGCTTTTAGACTAGCCACTACTTCTGTCAGAAATGAAACACAAATTCATACGCATATGTGCTACTCCGATTTCGAAGACATTATCTCAAGCATTCAAGCACTCGACGCTGATGTCATCTCCATTGAAACATCAAGAAGCCACGGCGAACTCATTCACTCATTTGAAGAAAGCACCTACGAACAAGGTATCGGCTTAGGTGTATATGACATTCACAGCCCTCGGGTGCCACAACTCGACGAACTAACGAAAAACATCGACCGTGCCTTACAAGTACTAGACCCACAACTTTTCTGGATTAACCCTGACTGCGGCCTCAAAACAAGAGGCATTGACGAAACCGTCGCAGCCCTAACAGTCATGGTGCAAGCTGCCAAACTCTCGCGGGAAAAATTACTTGTAAAAAAAGGCGAATAAACAAACAGAAATCCGAACGATTATACATTCGTTCGGATTTCCTCGTTTAATAGTACAGTGTTTAGTTTCTTATCCATCTTCTTCTGATAAGAACCATGGTTAAATCTCTTTTCGTTAAATTCACCAATCACATTCCGTACCCGGACATTATGGATGATTAAGTTGCGATAAATCTCATTCTGCAAATAAGCATTAAACCAACTATAATCCTTTAACTTCCGCAGATTATTCGTCACATCTGCTTGCGTGACTTGTGTAATAAAAGGGGCGAAAGAAATAATACTTATCATATTTAGGAACAGCTTTTTCATAGTGGGTGCATCCTCTCTTATTTATTCACATTACTGTTGGTTGGGTATTTGTACCTTTTCGTTTACCAAATCAGAGATGATACTACGTCAAAACCAGTTCACATTCGCACTCAAAAAACGAACACCACTACAATCAAAACGACGAGGAGAAGCTCTAGACCATTTGCGGCCTCATCTTGCTTATTTTCATTAATTTTCTTCCGATATAACCTTTGTATCTTTCATTTGTAATTGTTATTCATACGAGTACCCCTTTTATCCTAATATTTATCAATCGTTACCCCTAAAACTGATGCCCTAATGATACTTATATCTCTAAACCTTTCCAACTCCTCTGGTGTGCCGCTTATCATGGCTCCACTAATTAGCGTTTCTGATTCATCGTTATAATAAGGATCGTCTTCTGAAACACCATATCCATAAGAGTTATCACCATTCAACACATGATGCAGGTCAGGATTTCCTTCTGTTGGTTTCGGTGTGTGCTCATTAACCCATAACCAGTCGATATTCTCCACACCCATGATATTACCCAATTCTTTAGGAGTCATCGGTTCATCAAATGATATTGCTACTTCTACTAATGTGTTTTTGTCGAGTCCTACAGCTATATCAATTTCCTGAGGTAAATAACTGTAGTTGATTCGAGGGTAATAAAAATCAACAATACGCTCATTATTCATTTGGTTGTACCGAACAACCCTTTTAGTTTCTTCATCTACCTTATTTCCTTCAGTTAAACCGCTCGCTCGACTAACAAGCTTGATTCTACCTATCGCTGGATATTCATTTGTCTCTTTATTCCAAACAAATTGTCTTCCTCCAATTTCCTTAAAATAGACCGTCTCACCAATGGCGCTAAAGAGATTATAATGAAAGGTAGTATTATGGCTGATAATACCTGCTCCTTTCGACCAACTGTTTAAATCCTCATCCATACCACTTTCTATTTTTTTATTGATAAGATATTGAACACCACTAAAAACTAAGAAGATTAAAATAAGAACGGATATCGTAGAAATTAAAAAATATAAGCCAAATTGCTTCCATCTTGCCTTTCTTACTGAACGCCGGAATAGTGAATCACTAATAAAATCCATTTCATCCTTTTTATGATTCGTCATCACGTGCCTCCTCCAAACATTTCAATAATTTCTTTCGAGCGCGGTATAAATTAATCTTCACAGCGCCAATGCTTATCCCCAAAATGATAGCTATCTCCTCATATGTGAAATTTGATTGATATTTTAATAGTAGAATCTCTGCATAAAAAGGTTTTAACTGATTGAGTATACTAGACAATTCTCTCGCACGTTCTTTTGAGATAACTAGCGCCTCGGGGGTTTCCGTACTTTCCGGCTCACCACTATGTTCATCTAAATTAAAGTGGTATTTCTTATTTTTGCGACATTGGTCATAATGGTAATTCAATGCCACACGAATTAACCAACTTCGTACCTTTGATGAACGAATCGTGTCAGATAATTTGATATACTTAAGCGCTGTTTCTTGCACAGCATCTTGAGCATCTATGTGGGGTACCCCTTTTTTTAATAAATATTTATAAACAATATTTAACTCTCTATTCAAGACATCGATATCCAACGCTTCTCTCATATCCCTCCTCCTATGCTTATAAGACGAAACAGATAGTAGTAATGTTAACAAAATTCTAAAATTAATATTAATATCTAGCATAATAATGTTTCAAACCATAATAAAATAACCACAGCATGAGCTTAAACTGTGGTCTCGATAATTAGCACTCTTTTATATGGTGATAAATTATATTTTATATAGTGTTCACTAAAGTAAGACTAAAACACGATATCAATCAACAGCCATTAGTCTCCCTTTACCCCATTTCTGCAAAATAGCCAAATAATATAAAGAAAACGATCGCTAAGATGAATAAGGTAATAATATAAAAAATCAGTAGGATTCTTGCAAGAAACCCGTTAAAGCGATTATACAATTCGTTAGCAGTTAGTTCCGTTAAAGCAAAGAAAGGTATGGATAAAATCATCAGAAACACAAAATCCTCTGTTATCCAGCTGTAAAATTTTCCACCAGCTCTACTACTAAAAAAATACAAAATGGCTAGGAACATATTAATAATTAAGAAGAATCCTAGCATGCTGAATAAGACCGCGATAAAACCTATCATACTGTCTGATTTACACCTCACAGGAAATTTACTCATAAAACTTCTAGAAATAGATATCTTCATTATATTACCATTATTTACATTTATATAAAAAACATAATTTATTAAAGAGCAGGAAAGTAAAAATCAAAACCAGCGTAAGCGAACTGTCAGCACACTACAATACAAAAAAAAAACACAAGGTAACGAGAATACCTTGTGTGAAAGGAGTTATTTTACTTTCTGAGCATGGCGCGAAGCCGCTGCACCAGCTAATTTACCAAAGACGGCGCCAGACATTAAGCCTGAACCGCCGGGATAATTCTCGTAGAAGATACCGCCAATCATTTCTCCAGCAGCATATAAGCCTTCGATTGGTTTATTCGATTGATTGACTACTTCCCCTTCGATTGTTGTCGCTAATCCCCAAAATGAGAACGTAATCCCGCAAGTCACAGGATAGGCATAGAATGGGCCTTCACTTATGGTTTGTGCCCAGTTAGATTTGGCTGGGGTAATGCCTTTTGTCGATTTACCGTCCTTTTCTGAAGGATTGAATTCACCTTCTTGAACCGCTGCATTATAGTCAAAAATGGTTTGTAGGAATTGTTCTTTATTTATATCTAATTGATCTGCAAGCACTTCAAGTGTAGCTGCTTCAATGACGGTCGCTTCTTCTAAATCATACTCCGCACGTAAGATTGGGCGAACTTTAGCATCATAAATTTGGTAGGCTATATTTTTCGGTTGCTTTAATATTTCTTTACCATATTTTGCATAGGTGTAGTTACGGAAATCGGCTCCCTCGTCTACAAAACGGTGACCTTCCACATTGACCATCACGCTATAAGGGTAAGAATGCTTTTTGAAAATATCACCTGGTTTTTGGAAATCACCTACTCGTGGGGCATTGGCATCTGTTCCAATGGCATGACAGCCATTCCGTTGACCAAACGTTTGCGCACCGATTGATACCGCCATATCAATGCCATCACCCGTGTTAAACTCAGTCCCTCTAACGATTGCTTCGTTCCACTCCATTCCTAATGCTTCCGCACGTTTCTTTTTGTCCGCTTCTATACTTCCACATGCTAAAACAACACTTTCACATTGAATCGTTTGCAGTTGCTCTTTTGTTTGCACTTCAATCGCCACCACTGCCTCATTTTCCGTGACAATATTCGTGGCTGCACTTTCATACCAAATTTCAATTCCCAACTCTTCACAGCGATGAAATAAGCTGCGCATTAAGCCGATTCCTTTATCAACGGTTTTAACTGGTAAACCGCCCCAGAAATGAACCTTTCCTTCTTTTTCAAAAGATTGGTTCGCATAGTTCAACTCAAATACGACACCTTGTGTTTTCATCCACTCAATCGTTGGTAAGGATTGATCAACTAATTGACGAATCAACTCAGGTTTACTTTGATTTTTTGAAACTCTCATAATATCATTATAGAAATCTTCTGTGCTGTATTCAGGCATATCAATTTTATTAATCGTGTCCTGATCTAAATCAATCACTTTCGTAATAGCATCTAAGTTTTGATAAGCTACACGAATGGCGCCGTCAGTAAAAAATGAATTACCACCACGTTTTTCAATTGGTCCTTTCTCTAATACGAGTACCGAACTCCCTTGCTCTTTTGCAGATATCGCTGCACATAATGCCGCATTTCCCGCCCCAACAATTACTACGTCATATTTAGCCATCAAACATATCCCCTTTATTCGTTGATAGATTAACTATAAGAAATGATTAGAAATAAATAAAATACATAATTTTTAAACATATCCATAAAAATTTTTTATCACTTGAATATCTTCCACTTTAATACAGGTAGAATAACTATATAAATGAATAGCATGCGGAATAATTGAAAAATCGTTACCTGTGTAGCATCTGCTTGTAATGCGGTAGCGATGAGCCCCATTTGATCCATTCCACCTGGAGCTGTGCTTAAATAGCTGGTGGCAAAATCCATATCAAATAATAAAACCATTCCCTCTGCAATTATAAAGGTAATGATTAACAGTAATATTGCACTACTAATCCCTCCTATTAATACGCGAACGGGTAATCGTAAAGATTTCGGATGTAACAGTAATCCAATGTACGCACCGATACAAAGCTGTGCTATATGCAACAGGTGACTATCCATTGGGGCTAAATCTACTTTAAATAGACTTAATAGCAAACCCATAAGGACAGGCGTTAAAAAATGTGGCACCGGCAATCTTAATTTTTTCCCAATTGGCAAAAACAGAAGTCCCAATAGGATTAGACCGATATTATGCAGAACATTGTTTGAACTTTGTATGACTGATTCCGGCGCCTCTCCAGTTAGGGAAACAATAATCGGAATAAGCCCAACAACAAACAGAACACGAATGACATGAAAAAACGTTACTATAGCTACGTTAATATTCTCTTGTTCCTCTGCAAAAATAACTAATTGAGATAACCCACCGGGAATACTAGCTGTTATCGCTGTCGCAAATGGTATTTTTGCCCATATTTTCAAAATATAGGCTAATCCAAAGCAACATACACTTAAAGAAATATTGAGCATGAGCATAAAAAGTAAAGTGTCTTTCATCGAGACTAATATATTAAGAGTAAAAAGCTGACCAATTGCCGTCCCTACTATAAGTAGCCCAATATTTCGCATCATAACGGGCCACTTCATAGGTATTTTCCATATCAGTTGTGTGAGCAATACGCCAAATAACGAGCCTAGCATCCACGGCATAGGAAAGGAGAGTAATTGAAAAATGCCTACACCAACTATCGCTACAATCACCACTGTGGCAATAGGAAGAATTGCGCGCATTAAATCCCCTCCAAAGATTAAACACTACTACCTCCAGTAATTACGCCTACTAAATCAAAAACAACAGCCGTAAAAAAACTCTCCAGATTCAAATTTATTTTTCCTTTTACAGAATATATGATATATTCCAATGAATAAAATAAATAAATTTCAGCGACACCGATAAAAAAATTTTATATCAATGCGGAAGGAAATTGCTATGAACCTTAATGATTGCCACCTATTAATTGATTTGTACAAGACGAAGAATATTACACACACTGCTAATAATTTGTATACATCGCAGCCTGCTCTCACCTATCGTATTAAACAGCTCGAAAAAAAATATGAAATTGAGTTGATTGTACGAGGGTCAAAAGGAATTGACTTTACAGAAGAGGGGCGGATTCTTTATGA
The DNA here is from genome assembly GCF_038007265.1 of Cytobacillus sp. FSL R5-0569. NCBI lineage: Bacteria > Bacillati > Bacillota > Bacilli > Caryophanales > Bacillaceae > Cytobacillus > Cytobacillus sp. FSL R5-0569. The sequence goes on along the minus strand of NZ_JBBOWW010000001.1, from coordinate 232,623 downwards.
ACATGCTGAACAAACCTTACATAACGAAAGATTACTCGTAGATCAATTAGCTAATCTAGCTGAAGAAATAAAGGGCACGATCTCAATCGGCGCTTCTGGTTTGTTCGCGCTACACCACCTCCCCAGAATATTGAATGCCTTTAAAGAGCTTTACCCTAATATAAATATACAACTGAAAACGGGATGGAGCAGCGAAATGAAAGAAGCACTCAATGCGGAAGAAATCCATTTAGCCATTATCCGCGGTAATTACTCCCTAAATGCAAAGAAATGTACACTATGTAATGAAGAATTATTTATCGTATCAAAAAATCCGTTTCAAAAAGAAGATATCCCTCACCTACCATTTATCACTTATAAAACAGATCCACCCTTAAGTCTCATAATTGATAAATGGTGGCGTACCAATTTTCAAAAGCCTGTACATCCAAGTATCGAAACTGATCAAGCCGCTACATGCAAAGAGATGGTAAAGTATAACGTTGGTATCGCCGTACTACCCGGTATCAGTATCGAAGGTGAAGAAGACTTATACACCATTTCATTAAATGAATTTGGAGAAGACATCTATTACCGAGAAACCAGTCTCTTCTATAACCCATTCGTCGAAAACTTACGTCATGTTAAATTATTTATAGATTTTTTAAAGAGTCATTATAATGTGTAAATTGCTGAGGAGGGGGCCAATCGTTAGCGTTTGGCTCGTCTTTAAAGCGTCTGATAAATACTATTAAAATCTTTTTTTGACCACTAAAAAACTGATTTACTTTTGCCCTGAATTCACATTCTTTAACGTCAGATAAAAATTCAGGATCGTAGTCGCCTTCCTAAAGAAAAATGCTATCGTCTGCTGTATCGTTTGATCTTTCGTTTTCAAACTGTCTGTACCTTAACATTTATACTTTAAATGTTTGAATCAAGCATAGCTCATCGTCAATCATATCTTGCTTTTCTTCGTATGGAATATTGAACTCTTTATATATTTTTCTCCAGAAAGATACTGCAGTTCTATTTTCAATCAGTTCAATGACGTAATACTTTCCTTGTTTATTATGAAATATCTCTTTAATAGCCCGCGTACTATTTCCTTTCCCTCTGTATTTATTAAGCAAGAAAATATCATTCACTGCAAAATCATACTCTTTCCTTAGAAACGGACGCTCTAATAAGAGGATAAACCCTATAATACGCTCGTCTATCAAGATGAAATATGGGGATAGCCCATCTACCTCCCAAAACTGATCAACCCCATCGTATTCAAAGATACCGTCTGGCCCAATATCCAGTGTTGATGTGTATCTTGAAAGGTCATGAAGGTACAGGGAGTAAAGGTTTTTTAAGATATTCTTTTCTGATTTTAATACTTCTCTAAGCGCCACAGGCATTATATAAGCTCCTCCTTTTTAATCTACCTATTAGCCCCCATTAGGGCTGGGACATATATACTTCAGCGAAAGTTGTATCGAATGAATAGGAACATCTATCTTTTATTCATTGGGATTACTTTATCGATTATATACAAATATTAAAAGACTAGTGTAATGGAGCGGAAGACACTCGACTCTTGCGGGAAGTAGAGGGAAAGCTGAGATCCCGCAAGCAATGCTGAGGAGGCTCAAGGTTTCCTCCCCGCGGAAAGCGAGTGTACAAGAGCGCAATGGAACGGACTCAATTTTGCAACTGATGTTTTAAAGATTACCATTTGTTATTGTTCGTTTCCTGAAATCATTTAGTTATCTCCCATACCATCAAAAAAATTAAACATCCCCCACTCTATCAACCATCTTAATTGAAAGAAAAATGCTAACCGCTCCCAAAAGACATAGACCTGCGTTCACAAAATCAGAATTGAGATTTATATTAAGAAGAGAAGAAAAGTTTTGAAATTGCATAAGGAACATGGCACAAATGACAGTTGGAATCGTTGCTCTTTTCCAAATCCCAAAGAAAAAGAGGGGAATTAAACTAATTAGTGTAATGAAAAAAGAATGAATGATCATCTTACTAGCATATGAAGTAATATCTACAACGGTTGGTTGCCCATTAATGATATGGAACAGATGATCAAGAAGATACGTAACGATACCTGACAACAGAAAGGATACGAGTGTACAGAGAAAAACTGCGAGTGAGATAAAAAGCACTTTTGCGATAATTAACTTTTTCCGACTAATTGGATAGCCGAATGAAAGAGAGAACGTTTTGTTCTTATACTCATCTATAACCACCTGATTAATAAGAGAAGCTCCAAATAGCACCCAGCCCATCTGTATGGCCAAAATCAATTGAATAATTGTCGCATAACTTTGCCCGAAGTCAGCGCTTACCATTTTAATAAAGAAAATCGGCATAAACATAAGAATACCCGCATAAATAATGATCTCACCCATCACCATTTTTTGCTTTAGTTTCCTCCACTCCAGCTCCATTAATTTAAACATGCTGTTCACCTCCATGGATAATTTGATAGAAATAATCTTCCAGTGTACTTGTATGTTTTTGTATCTCTTCTATATCAATCTGATGAAGAATTAATGCCTTTGAGATCTCACTTGGGGACAAGGTTAAATCATATATGCGAATTCTATTGTCTTCTATAATCTTCATATTAGTAATACGAAGTTCGTACTCTAGCAAATACACTGATTTTTCTACATTCGATGTCACAATCTCAATATATTCCGTTTGCTGCTTCCTAATATCAGCCAAAGTGACTTCATTCACTAATTGACCATCCCTAATCACACCTATTCTATCAACAACCTGTTCCATTTCCCCTAAAATATGACTAGAAAGGAGAAAAGTCATGCCATATTCTTTATTTAACATGCGAATTAAATCTCTCATATCTTTTATACCAATGGGATCAAGACCATTGGTCGGTTCATCGAGAACAATCAGTTCTGGCTTTGTTATGATGGCTCTGCCAATCCCCAATCTCTGCTTCATTCCAAGGGAAAAATCCTTCACTTTTTTCCCTTCAATTCCTTTTAAATGAACCATATCTAAAGCTTGTGTAATGGCTTTTTGATCATAAAACCCTAAATATTCACAGTGAAGCTGTAGATTCTCTCTCGCTGTTAAATGCTCATAAAAGAGCGGATATTCAATAATACTACCTACACGCTTCAACCCAGACTTCTTATTTTCTGTAAGCCTTTCACCAAATAACGTAATCTCTCCTGAAGAAGGATGAATTAATCCCGTGAGCATTTTCATGATTGTCGTTTTCCCAGCCCCATTTTGTCCGAGAAATCCGTATATTTCTCCTTTTTTAATATGAAGATTTACATTAGTTACAAGCACCTTATCTTTGACCTTTTTTGTTAAGCCATTGGTTTGCACGACGTAATCCATTGTCTTAACCTCCTTTATGATTGTTACTTCTAGCTTAAGCAAAGATAGTATCTTTTTTCTTTCTCATTTCTTACATGTTTCTTAAGTTTGAATAAAAAAAGAGCCGTTCCAACAGAACACCCCTTTTCGCGAAGTCTTAATATGTCATTTGTTTAAACCTACAAGTAAAAGTCGTCTTCTCAAATGGTTGGCTACTCACGTGCAGCGTGCCATTCATTGCTTCTGTTAATCGTTTCGAAATACTTAAACCCAATCCACTGCCTTGAAATTGAGGGTTTCTAGCATCATCTAATGTATATAGTCGTTCAAACACCCGGTCCTGGTGTACCTCTGCAATCCCTTTCCCCTTATCCCAAACCTCTACGGCAATGGTTTCCCCATCTCCTCGAAGGGTGAGACCTAATACGCCCCCATCATTTCCATATCGAATCGCATTCGAGATAAGATTACTTAGCACCCGGTTAATTGCCTCTTCATTACCAAGAATGTAAAAATTCCGCTCTGGAATGTCTATCTCTACCTGAAATCCTTTTGATACAAGCAAATCATAAAACTCTAATACATTCTTTCTACAAATCTCATTAAGTGAAACCTTACTCAACGGCATGAGGTAATCATCGGATTCTAGTTTAACAAGATCAAAGGATTGATTAAGTAAAGAAACGAGACTCATTACTTTTTCGTGCAAGCGTAAAATGACGATTTCTTTTTCGTCCTTAGCCATCGTTTTATCCAGCTTTATTTTTTCTACATAACCTAAAATAACTGTTAGTGGTGTTTTCAAATCATGTGACATATTGGCTATCATTTTCCTTAAACTATCTTTTGTTTTGGCGTAATCGGCAAATACTTTTTGATTGTTATCAAGCATTCGGTTGATTTGAATAAGTAAAAGTTGAATGGCCTCTTGATCTGTTTGGAGTAACACTTTTTCAGCTGTCTGTTGTTCGATAATATTTGTTAACTTATCACTGATTTCATTTATATGTTGCTTTGTTTTTTTACGAGAATAATATTGCCATCCATTCATTACAATTAAAATGGCCATGATAACAATTAAAGTAACCATCATAGACTATTCACCTAATTTATATCCGATTCCCCAAATGGTTCGAATATACTTTGGATGAGACGGATTCTCTTCTATTTTTTCTCGTAACCTTCTTATCTGAACATTGATTACATTTTCATTGCCGTAATAATCATCTTCCCAAATAAAATGGTATATTTGTTCCTTTGTAAACACTCGATTTTGATTGGTCATAAACAGCTTTAAAATATGGAATTCCTTAGAAGTAAGCTGCACAACCTTATCTTTCATTTGTACAGAAAAGGTATGTAAATCGAGGGATAATTCCTTAAAATGAATGTTATGAGATATTGCTGGAGTCCCCGCAGGACGATATTGCGTTGCCCTACGAATAGCCGCATGGACCCTCGCCGTTAGTTCGATCATTGAAATCGGTTTGCTTATATAATCATCGGCACCAAAGCCTAATCCTAACGCCTTGTCTAAGTCACTATCCTTCGCTGAAATAATCAACACAGGCATTAAACTCTCTTCTCTGATGCGTTTTAAAACATCCATACCACTTAACTGCGGAAGCATTAAATCCAACAAGATTAAGTCAAAGTCCTCCTTATGGAAAAGGGATAAAGCTTCCTCCCCATCAAATGCGGTAAATACCTCGAAACTCTCCTGTCTCAAAATATCTGTTATTAATTCACTAATCTCCCTGTCGTCTTCCACAAGAAGAATACGCTTTTGCATACTTCCACATCCAATCCTTTGTACTAACCATGCAATGAATCAATCACCTTTAACTCTCCCTTTATTTCTATAAAGGGCGCATAATTCCTTCTATAATATAGAACTGATGGTATAAAAAAAGACTGATGATTTTCATTCGTTAGTCTCATTTGAAATAAAAGCCGATTGCCTCTCTCATACAGGACACATGAAAAAGTGTAGGGAAAGTATGCATCCCTACACTACAAGTTCTTTATTAAAAATCAAAATTGTCTGGGTCTGGCCCTACACGAAGATTCTGATTTAATCCATCAATGATTTCCATCTCTTCTATCGTTAATTCAAAATCAAACACATTTGCATTTTCTACAATTCGATGCTCTTTTGTTGATTTTGGAATGCTGACAATCCCGTTCTGTAAATCCCAACGCAAAATAATTTGCGCAACAGACTTATGATGCTTGTTTGCGATCTCCTGTAACACTTTATTATCTAGTAATTGTCCTTGCATTAATGGTGACCATGCTTCCAGCTGAATCCCATTGTCTTGACAAAATACTTGTAACTCTTTTTGCGATATCCTTGGATGGCATTCTACTTGATTGACCATCGGTTTAATTTCAGCATCCTTCATTAGTTCTTCCAGATGATGAGTTTGAAAGTTACTCACTCCAATGGCTTTTACACGACCTTCTTTATAAAGCGTTTCTAAAGCTCTCCAAGCATCCTTATATTTCCCTTCAACCGGCCAATGGATCAAATATAAATCTAAATACGCTAAACCAAGCTTCTCTAAGCTTGCTTCATAAGCAGCGATTGTTGATTCATACCCTAAATCAGCATTCCAAACTTTAGAAGTGACAAATAGCTCTTCTCTAGAAATCCCTGCATCTCTTATACCTTCTCGGATACCTTCACCTACACCTACTTCATTCTCATAAATTGCTGCGGTATCCACGCTGCGGTATCCATGGTTAATCGCTGACTTTACTGCGTTTACTAATTCAGGACCTTCTTCCACTTTAAAAACACCTAATCCAAACCAAGGCATCTTTACACCGTTATGCAAAGTAGTTGTATCTTGTAAATGTTTGACCATCATCTTTCAACCTCCAAAGTGATATTATTTTCTTGATCTTTTCGTTCCAAAGCTCTGCTAAACCCCGTTAAAACGGCTGCCACTAAAACCATAAGCGCTCCAATCCAAGATGTATGAATCAGTCCAATCGAGTCCGTAATCATACCACCTAAGTAAGAGCCAATGGCGATACCAGCATTAAATGCTGCAATATTGATGGCAGATGCGACATCCACTGCACTCGGAACAAAGCGCTCTGCCAACATCACCACATAGACTTGTAAACCCGGCACATTCATAAATGCTAATAACCCCATTAGAAAAATCGTTATCAATCCAGCCACTTTAAAAGGTGCTGTAAACATCAAAATAAATAACACAACCGCCTGTACAATAAACATATAGAACAATGCGCGGATAGGATTTTGATTCGATAACTTCCCGCCAAACATATTCCCAATTGCAATCGCTATGCCATAAACCAATAAAATGATTGCTACAGTTCCTTCTTCAAATCCAGTGATATCTTGAAGCAATGGCGATAAGAAGGTAAACACGACGAAGGTTCCACCATAACCTAGTGCTGTAATGATAAATAAGAGCAATAACCGGCCATTTTTCACAAGTTTCAGTTGATCACGAAAGGATGTTTTGACCCCTTTTCGTAAATGTGATGGAACGAGAATACTATTAGCAATTAAAGCAATAACACCAATAATGACAATCGTCATAAACGCTGCTCTCCACCCTAATTGCTGACCGATAAAGGTGCCAAATGGAACACCTGTAACAGTAGCGACCGTCAGACCCGTAAACATAATGGAAATCGCACTCGCTCTTCGATTTTCAGGAACTAAATCAGCAGCGATTGTCGATCCGATTGACATGAAGACCCCATGGGAAAATGCTGAGATCACACGTGCAACGAGTAATAGCCCTATAGTTGTTGAAAAGGCAGCAAGCGTATTCCCGATTATAAAAACAATCATAATCCAAAGTAATAAAGTCTTGCGGGACATTCTCGATGTCAAAGATGTCAAAACAGGGGCACCAAATGTTACCCCTAAGGCATATAAAGAAACCGTTAACCCTGCAGTGGTTACCGGAATACTTAAATCATTTGCAATAAGGGGTAATAAACCAACACTGATAAATTCAGTCGTCCCGATTGCAAAGGCACTTACTGCCAAAGTAAGCAAGGCCATTGTGCTTTGCTTTCTGTTTAGATTCATATATTCTTCACCTTTTTTCTTTTATATAAATGGAAAATTTCCTTTTCGAACATAATAATTTTAAAGGAAAGTATCGTTTCAATCTGCCGGCAAATGTTATTATGATACATATGGAACACAAAGAGAAGTACGCACTTTAAAGTGATATAGATACCAGAAAGTAATATAGGTACTTTTTAGTTCCTAAGGAGGGAAACAAGAATGCAGAAGAAGAAATACAATATTTCTGTCGAAGCAACTTTAGAAGTCATCGGAGGAAAGTGGAAATGTGTAATCCTTTGTCATCTCACACATGGCAAAAAGCGAACAAGCGAATTAAAGCGTCTCATGCCTAACATCACACAAAAGATGCTTACCCAACAGCTACGCGAGCTTGAAGAGGATGGTGTCATCAATCGTATCGTGTACAATCAAGTTCCACCAAAAGTAGAATACGAACTCAGCGAATACGGACAAAGCTTAGAAGGGATCTTAACTTCATTATGTGCCTGGGGAGAGAACCATTTGACCAAGCTATATGGGGATAAATTCTCGGTATTAGAAGAAAGTATATTGAACGAATAGGATAAGTAATAAATTGGCTGAAAACAGGACATTTTTATAGAGGTAATGGCTAACTCCAAGCATAACAGGGAAGCTTCAATGGCATACCCTCTGAAGCTTCTTCCTCTCTTTATAAATAAATTTGCTTACTCCGTTTTATATTTTTTTGCCAACGTTTCACTCCCAATCGCTCCAATGATTGAAGCAGTGAATGGCAGAAACGCATAAAGAATCGAACCTTGGAAAAATGTTATATTCAAGTCAAAAAATTTATTACCCACAGCGATAAGAATTTTGAAAACAACTAAAAATAAGCCAACAAGCAGAAGAAGATCAAAAAACAACTTTAACTTTGGATACGCTAATTGCTTTCCATCTTCAATAATGCTCTCCTTCAAATGATCATCTCCTTTTAATAATTCATCAATGGTAATATCAAAAATTTCACTTAGTTGAATGAGAGATTCAATGCTGGGATATCCTTCTCCACGTTCCCATTTTGATACTGATTGTCTACTAATTTTAAGTAATTCACCGAGCTGTTGTTGAGACATTTCATGTTTTAAACGTTGTTCTTTTAATTTTTGGGGGAAATCCATTTTCTTCATCTCCTAACAACTCCAGTATATTTGCATCTCTAACTAAACGTAAAGAACCGTGTCGTTGCAACGATGTAAACGAATAGTTGCGGGATAAAATGAGTAATTATTTTACCATGTTATATTATATCAGCTATCACTTTACCTACATTTCCCATTGTCATTTATACTTATTATGCTGTTTTCTATTTGAAGATACCCGTGGGGAAATTTCCAGTATAAGAAAACGGCCATTCCCTATACCACTAAAGTAAAAAAGGAAGTGACCGTTTCTATCATAGCTTTATATAAGTTTATCTTTACAAACATCTCACACCTGATATTTACCAATAGAGCAGATGATAAAGCACCATAATCACAGCAATAATTAAAATGACTAAAACCACTTGATTAACTTTAATATCAATTAACACTTTATTTCATTCGGATAATTTACTTAAGTAAGATTTTTAAAGTATTAGTTAATCTGAAGTGTATTATAAATAACTTAAGAAAAGTTGAAAGTCACTACTTTTTAAGACGGTTCTCCAATGATTCAATCGCCAGTTGAAGCGCAATTAATCGTCGCTCATTTACTGTTTTTTGAGGACTACCATCTTTTGCTTTTGCTATCTGTTTTTCAATAGGTGGAATAGTACTTTGCAAAATATCTTTAGATGTTAGAATAACTTCTTCTTCATATGAGAAGTCTTCACCGTTCCAAATATTCCTTAAACTATCTAAACCGACTTTTATAGCATCTCGTCTCTTTCTTACAAGAGTAGTATTAGAGCCCTTTTCAGTCATGCTTTTATAAGCATTTGAAAGTTTACTAAATGTAGACTCTAAGGATTTTACGGATAACTCTTGTATTTCTTGGTTAATTGACTCCATGTAGACTTCTCATCACTTTCTATTATTTAGTAGTATTCATTCATGATTACAGAGTAATAATAAAGCATGTAGACCTTCTTTTATTTCTGCTAGTGAAGCATACGCATACGACAGTCTTATATGGTGAGAATCACCTGAACGATAGATATAACCTGGGTTGATTAAAATATTTTGATTGAGAAGGTTTAGAAATAGTGCTTTGTTTACGATAGGTTTATTAAACCTTAACCAAATATAAAAGCCACCTTCTGACTTATTCCACGTAGCAATCTTTCTAAATTGGTTTTCTAGTATATTTTCAATAAATGCCGCTCTGTTCTTTAGTTGTTCACGAAGATTTTTTAAGTGATTTTCATATAAACCAGTTGAAATCCAATGTGCGACGATCTCTTGAGAAAGAGCACTTGAACCATAATCCGTTTGCATTTTTATATCCGCTAGCCGTTCAACCACAGGTGAAGGTGCGACAATCCATCCAATACGTAACCCAGGACTTAATGTTTTCGATACACTACCAAGATAAAGTACTTGTCCTGACTTGTCTAAAGACTTTAGGGTAGGTAAAGTATGATCAAATAGTAATTCATGATAAACATCGTCTTCAATAATAGGAATCTGTAACTCTTTGCATATATTGTATAGATTTTTCTTTTCCTCCAACAACCAATTAACTCCAGTAGGATTATTTAATGTCGGAACACAATAAAATATAGATTGTTTTTTCCTCTTAAAAACTTTTAAGTTCTCAGCTAATTTCGGATGATTACGCATTACCGTATGCATACGCATTCCAGCAGATTGAAAAGGATGAATAGAACTTAAATAAGATGGTTCTTCATGGAAAATCACAGAGCCTTCTTCTAATAATCCAATGGCAATTAGTTGAAGCGCCTGAAGTGCTCCAGAAACAATTAGAATGTTCTCTGGTTCCGATTGAATACCTCTTATTTTCAGATAGTCACATAATACTCTTCTAAGTCTTTCATTTCCTTTTGGTGATGAATAACCGATAGATTTTGCATCAAGGGTGATTTCTTTTAAGGACTGTTCAAGTTGTTTTGTTGGGAGTAATTCCGGTGATAATTCACCTGTTCCAAGGCGAATGATATGATTATATTGCTCGTATTCATTGATAAGTTGAATGGTATGGTCATTTGCTCTATGGATACTTGAATCAATATGCTTTTTCCAATTCGGTTGAGTTTTATTTAAAAGTACATTCCAAGAAATATTAGTTACAAATACACCTGATCCTAATTTTGATTGAAGTAAACCATCTGCCTTCAGTTCATCAAGAGCAAGTTGAACTGTACTTCTATTGACATTAAATTGTATCGCTAGTTGACGCTGTGTGGGGATTTTTGTTCCAACCGCCCAATCTCCACTTTCTATACGAAATTTCATCCAATCTACAATTTGTTCGTGAAAAGTTAAATGAGAATCACTACTCGGTTTCCATTTCAAGTTAATCCCCCTTAAATTGGGTGGATAAAAAACCATCCAATTGGTTGTTTTCTTTCAGTTTTATCATAGTACGATAGTAATTGAAAGAGAGTTGATTTGAATGGAACCCATTCTGCACGGATTAATTTTGGCATTCGGGCTTATTTTACCTTTAGGGGTACAGAATGTCTTTGTATTTTCTCAAGGAGCAACGCAACTTAGATTGGCTCAGGCACTTCCAGCTACGATAACAGCTGCAATCTCTGATACACTTTTAATCTTATTATCTGTATTTGGTTTATCAATGATTGTCCTTCAATTTGAATGGTTACGAGTAATTTTAATGATTACCGGTATCTTATTTTTATTGTATATGGGATCTGTCATTTGGAAATCCGAAACGACAAAAAAAACGAATAAGGCTTTACCTATTCGTCAACAAATTATCTTTGCTTTATCTGTTTCTTTTTTAAACCCTCACGCCATCTTAGATATAGTCGGTGTTATTGGGGTAAGTGCAATAAAATATGCTGGAAAAGAACAATTTCTTTTTACTATTACTTGTATTACAGTATCTTGGATTTGGTTCTTTGGGCTAATGATTGCAGGAGCATTTGTGAAAAAGTTAGATGGCAAAAGAAATGTATTGCAATTATTTAATAAATTCTCTGCTATCTTTATCTGGGGTACAGCCATTTATATTTTTCTTGATTTAATGTAATATCCTTGGAATTATCATTTCATATGTAAAATGCGAAAGCCTTCTGTCAAGATGCAAGGGAGAAGGCTTAAAAGGTAAGATTTCTTTTTTTAAAAGTAGTTTATTCTTTCACTTCAAATGTATTTTTCTCTATACATATCGCTGCTGCAGACGTATTTATAATGATATCAAAATCCTGGCTGTATGGATGCATAAACACTTCGTACTGTATCCTTCGTTCTTCATGGGATTGCCTTAAATAATTGAGATCTGCTCCCCTTTCAACGATGTCCCGATTCGACCTCCTTAATAATTCAGTTTCACCATCTGTATAGAAATAAATTTTTAAGTCAAATAAATCAGGATGAATAAATGCTACACTCATTCCCTCAACAATCGTTACTTTATTCCTCGAGGAAATTAATTCGCTTTTCATATAATGTGTATGCATTGTGTATAAATCTAAACCATCTCTAATCATCTGAACATCTCTTTCTAAAGATAACAAATGATGCGCTGATGGGTGGCAAGCTGTCATTTTATAACGATGATTTTCGTTTTGATATGTATAGTCAATCATTGCATGGTTTCGTATATTCGAGCTAACAATATACGGGTCTGTATTTATATAATTCACTCCATCTTGATTTAATACGTTTATAAGCTTATTGGCAAACGTTGTTTTTCCAGCAGCACCATGTCCGGAAATACCAATAATAAGCTTTTTATCCGTTATTGTAATCCAATTTGGGATGTCTTGTATTAACTTATCCATCAATCTCCCCCCGTCACTAGATTTGCTTTTTTCAACTTACTTTTTAAGATGTCTATACTTCTAATGATGAGTGCTATATTCTCCACTTAATTCGAATCAAATGCTTCCCGATAAAACTCCCTTAACTCCGCTCCGTTATCCGGCCATTCGGGCAGCTGTTCGTTAGCCAACATAACCAATGCATCAAGACAGCGATGCCATCCTGCTGCTGTTGCCGCTGCCCAAGACCGGTCATCAAACGTATGCTGAAAATTCATTCGGCACCCGTCATCGGTATTTTGCAACTCGATTCTTAGCATATCAGCGCCTTCATGAAAGGCAAAGACGACAGGTGGTTGGTATTCAGTAATTATGCCTTCGTACTTCGTCCCCTCGCCATCATCAAAAGCTATTTTGCCACCTTCAATAAGATCCATCTCTCCAGTTGCAAACGGATACCACCTGGTAAAGTAATCAGGATCTGTTACGTAGCGGAAAACACTCTCTGGTTTATGGGTAAACAAACGTTCAAATTGCAAAACATAACGACCATTCACTTCATATAACTTTCCGAATTTAGTCATCTTATTCTCCTTTACATTTTTATTCATTATTAAGATTAACAAAAAGCTTCATCTTAAACTATGCCCGTTTGCGAAATAAAATTTCCGATAAAAAACCTCCTCTTGACCATCATATCCAAAGGGTATAAACATCGCAATTTATGCTGATTTGGAGTAAGTTTGATCAAAATTAAATATAACGAATATGCTTCAAACGGTTCTTGTACGAAACCAACAAAATAGTTTATTAACCGGCATCTAGCTGTTTTCTAGGTGTAAAAGTATAACTATCTCACACTTTTAACTAAAATAAATATAACCCTTAGTTAATAATTACTAACATAAATGTGTTGTCTAAATTGATAAAAATCCCTACCTACTCATGGTCGGGATTTTCATCATCTGGTCTTCACTTTTTGTTATCTAATTCATTTATGAACCGTAGGAACAGCTGCCAAAAGAATAGTTAGAAATTAATGTGGATTCTTTAGGATCAAAGTTAGAAAAGACCCGGAAAATTTTACGGAGCTTTTTCTAAACATAAGTACATATTACCTTAATGAAAAACGATAAAAATCAATTCTATTAGATTCAGTCGGGATTATTATTAAGAGGTCTTTAACCCTTTGGTAATTCCCCAAAAGTAATGCAAATGCGCATACAGACAGTGGTTTTTTATGAAAAATTCACCTTCTATTTAACGGAGTACCTGATGACATTTGCATTGGGCTATTACTTTATTTTCACATTAGCCTCTGCACTGATAGAGGCTGGATAATCAAGCAATTCAAGTTTAACAGGTCCTAAGTCAGTTGCCTCAGATGGGAAAGGAACGGAATACAATACATAGTCGTCGACATAAGAATAGGAGATACCATATGGTTCATCCTTACTTATTACATTTCCATCTGCATCTATTGCATGCGTAAAAATTGCTGATTTGAATTGATTCGGATTCGTATCTAATTTAATGGACATCTCGCCTTGCTCTATCTCTACATCTGTTAATTTTCCGTCTTTCGGTGCCTTAAGTATTTTCTTTTTTATCGGGTCTACTTCAACATTGAGCTCTTCCTTATCAAGCGCACGAATTGAATTGAAACGCAAATATAATTCTTTAGGATTAGTAAAGTAGTTGCTCTGCAAATAAATGATTGTTTCGTTCTCATTGATTTGTGTAGTCTCTATTACACTTGTATTCCATGTTTCTCCTTTTTCATCTATTAGATGCAAGTCATTAATACCAAATATCTTTTTACTATTTTGCGAATGATAATATACATGTACAGCTGTTTGAGAAGGATACATTGTTACGTCCTTGATTGTTAATTGCTGTCCTTCAATTTCTAATGTTTTATCCACATTATACACTTTCTTTCCAACAATTTTACCTTTATCTAAAGTAAAGGGAATTTCCCAAACCCCGTCTAAAAGTTTCTTATCTTTAGAAAACTGAGTTGAAAGAATTAGTTCATTTGGCAGATTATCCCCTTCTTTTAAAGGAACCCTGATTTCCAGCAAAGAATCCGGATTATCATTCCGATATTCACCAACTATATGATAAGGCAATACCTCTCCTTTTTCATTAAGCAATTGAAAGCTTCCTAGAGTAATAACTACGTCTTCTTCATCTGATTGATATTCATAAAAAATGATCAGTGATTTTTCATCATGAATAATTGAATTCAAAGTAAACTCTATACCTTTGTTATTCACACTTGAATCCACTTTTTGTATGTAATTATTTTCAACAGCTGCAAGTAGTCCTTTGTCATATCGGACAAAATCAACAATTTTCCCCATACCAGGTACATTTGACATGTAATATGCAACGGGTTCGGATACATTAACAGATGTAATAAACGTAAGTCCTAAAATACATGCAGCAGTGAATGTCTTAATGGGCAGCTGTATTCTCTTTTTCTTTTTCTCTGCTTTTGCTTGCTGTATTCCCCTTAGAATTGCCTGGTCAGAGCGATCGTCAGAAATGGATAGATCCTTCATTATTTTTTTTGATTCAGCCAACTCACTTTCTTCTCTTTCAAACATTTAGCCCACCCCCCTTATTTAATTGAACCTGAAGTGCTTTTAGGCCTTTGTATAGCCAGGTTTTAATGGTGCTCTCCGACCTTTCGAGAATTTCGGCAATATCTTTTATCTTTAAATCGTTATAATACTTTAAAATAATGACTTCTCGAAAACGTGCATCTATTTTTAGTAATGCTTCCTCTATTTCTAACGTCTGGTTGTCATTCTTCGTTACTATTAGATTATCAATATACTTAGGATCTGCGATTCTTTTTCTTTTACGAATTTGATCATGGCAGTAATTAAGCATAATCCGGATAACCCATGTTGAGAAGTATTCTGCATGTTTCAATTTATTCAATGAAAGATAAGCCCTAAAAGTTACTTCCTGCAATGCTTCTAAGGCCTCCTCCTCATTATGTAAGTAACCCAAGGCTATTTTTAATAGTCTACTTTTATGGATTTGGATTAATTCGTAGAAAGCATCATCATCTCCCTTTCTTGCTCTATTGACTAGGTTTTTCACTTCCAAGCGCGCTTCCCCCTTTTCTCTTTCTAGTTATTAGACATAACAAAGAAACAAAAAGTCTTAAGTTTTTACTTTCTGCAGAATTTTTTGGTATTGATAATCGAATAATCTATTCCTAAGGTGTACCCGTTGTAAAAGTCCTTTTAAAAAAACAAGTCTATGTTAGAAGCTACGGTTGGTAGTTTGGAGAAACATCATGTTATCTTATTTTCACCCTAAAAAACCCCCTAGGACAATGCATATTCCAAGAAGGTGAAACTTCGCACTTTATTTGAAATCAATACATTTTGTTGGATTGAAAAAAAGTTCGAGCAACTCGAAGTAATTTCTTGTTAAACACTGTACAATTTTTATCATTTACTTCTATTAATTTTAAACAATTTCGCTCTTCTTGATTACTATACAATTGAAATTTTCTAAAGAACGTAGACCACCGAAAAAATAACATATTTTCCCTTAATTTACTGCAGATAACCTGCATAACTAAAGAGCAATGATGGACCTAAAAAATACCAGGTTATATTCCGCCCTAGGCAGGAGCAATTTTTGACCATTTTCCAGAAATTTCCTTAAACACGAATATTGTAAAACGGTAGACTAAATCCCACAACAGAGACAATTTGGATGGGTCATAGTCATTATGAGGAGATATTTTAGAAAAGAGACTTAGACAAAAAACTCCCACACTTAGAGGAGTTTTGTTTTATTAATCTTTCATTCCACTTTATCACATTCACTTGGTAATATGCCCCATACGTATTATCAATCTATTATTTCATTACCAGAAAAATATTAAGGTTTTAACCTAACAAACAATTTAGTGTACTTGAATTATTAGAGGGGATTAAACCATTAAAGGAAATAATCTAATTATAAAAAAATTTAATTGTCGTAAATACTTTACATTTTGTAAAAAATATATTACATTTAACTTATAAGAAATCATATAGAAAAGAGGTTTCATATGCTGGAAAACTTTATATCAGTTGGTAGGGCTGAGAAAAAATGGACTCAACAACACTTAGCCGATGACGTAGGTGTTAGTCGTCAAACGATTGCAGCATTGGAAAAAAACAAATATAACCCTTCGTTGATATTAGCATTTAAGATTTCTAATTCATTAGGGAAAGAAATTACAGAAGTATTTAAATTTAAGGAGGAAGTTGTATGATCACGTTAACTACATCATTGATTATAGGTTTAGCAATACTGGTTATAGTTTCAGAAGTATATAAAGCAAAATTTGAAAGTAAAAAAGAATCAATGGATGAAAGAGGTGAGCTATTACTTTTTAAGATTAAGTCGCTCTCTTATTCAATATTATCTGGGGGGATACTTCTTGGGGTGGCATTAGTAGCAATCTTAGATGTAATCCAAAAAGAATATTTTATTTATTACGTTATGATTGTTTTTTTTATTCAAAGCATTGTTTCTTCAATATATTTAGCTGTAGTTAAACGTATTTAAATAATACATTACAACACTTTGAGAAATTAACTATGCTCATATATAACTTCTTAATTAAGTATCACATGCCTCTTCAGTACATGACCCGCTCATAGTTTGTCTATTTGCAATCCATTCATAAACTTTTTGCCCCATCCCCTATCTTAGAGGATTAAGAAAATGCTAAGTCGTTATTGGCAGCAAGATATGAAGAGATATGACCAGTGTCGTGAATTCTTTTAGGTTTAAGTTGCATCTAATCGATCCGACGCCTTTAAAATTTAAAATTCCTGAAGCTAAGTTTATCAACTTATGGATTACTCAATTTTTTTGACAACCTCAATAATACTCATCAAAGGGAAAATCTTCGCGACTTTTTAAGACGTCGCGATTTCATACAAAACACTCGAATTGATATACCTTATTTGTTCATGTAATTCAGTAAATCTATAGATTTTTTGAATGTTTCTTCTCCTTGATATTGTAAATGTATAATCCAACGATGATAAGATTTTTTCTATTACTATTTTAAATTTTAGAGAACTTAACCATAAAAAAACCGCCTCCAATTGTTAGATCATGTCTAACAATTGGAGTGTGTGTATATCAGAATTTTAAAAACGGTATCACTTTTATTTAAATTCTATACAATTACTTGTAGCCTTGGAGTAAAGTTTGATCAAAAGTATCTCACAAAGCCACATAAATGATTCAGCGTAATATTTCACCGAAACAAATTTATGATGCATATACAAAAAGTACGAAATATAGCGATCCAGATTATCCAAATGCAACGGTATATCACTACAAGGGTATAGCTGTAGCTAGAGAAGGTAATATTTTAACAACAGTTTATAATCAAGCTAAACCTAAATCGAGATGAAAAAAAAGTAAAGGCGGTGTATTAAAATGATTAAGAGAATTGAGTTTAACAAAGAAGTAAAAATAGGTTATATTCAAGTTATCAAAGAAATAAAAGCTGGTATGGTTCATGAAACTGATGAATTAAAAGTTAATCCTTATATAAATTTAGACTTAGATAAGGATAATAGAATTATAGGCTTAGAGATATTTAGAGATGAAGCTAATGCCCTTAAAAATGCATCTTCTAAAGATAACTTTTACCTTAAAAGAGATAATATGTATTCGTTACGACTAAATGATAATGAAGTAGCTTCGAGATATTCTTATTTAGGATTAGAATTCTGTTTTTCAGAAGAAAATCACAGAGGATTTATAGGTTTCGACATTCTAGATATATCAAAATATCCTGAAAAGACTTTATAGTTTACTATACTAATTTTCATAAAGAAAATTCGGGAATATATTGTAAAAAACCAAAAGAGAATCTGCTTAAAACAGACCCTCCTTTTATCTATTGTTCAAAAAATATCTAATTCAGAGTTTCCAATCGAATATCGTGTCAAAAACGATATTTATTTTATGAACGAATACTATACGATGTTTATATATTGTCCTGCCTATACATATTCGTGATATTCATTTGGGTCCTGCCCTTCTACACGGCCAGCTTCTCCTTTATCCAATGAATCAATTGTTTCAATATCCTCAGGTGCTAATTCAAAGTTGGTACTATTGAAATTATCTTTTTGATGCACGGGATTACTTGATTTTGGTATAGAAAATACGTCTGCTTGATAATTCCAATTTAAAATAATCTGCGCCGGGCTTTTATCGTACTTATCCGCAATTTCTTTAATTGTGGTATTTTTTAGCACGTCATTCAGATAACCTCTACCAAAAGGGCTCCAGGATTCAGTAAGAATGCCCCGTTTTTTATTTTCTTCTACCATACGGTTATTATTAAAATACGGATGACGCTCCACCTGATTTGTAGCAGGTGTCACACCTGTTGCTTCGATAATGTCGTCCAGATGTTCTGGTTCAAAATTTGAAACGCCAATGTTTCTGATTAACCCTTGTTTTTGAGCATCCACTAAAGCCTTCCAAGCTTCTACATACTTGCCGTCCTTAGGGTTCGGCCAATGAATTAAATACTTGTCAAAATATTTTAATCCAGTGCGGCGTAGAGATTCTTGGATAAAGATAAATGCCTTGTCATATTCATGGTAAGCACCGGGTAATTTCGTACTAATCAAAATTTCCTCTCTGGGCAGTGCGGACCGACGCACAGCTTCACCGACAATCCCTTCATTGTCGTAGTTTGTTGACGTATCGATTAAGCGATATCCTATATTCAAGGCGTTTAAAATTTCAAACGTACCCTGATCCCCATTAATACCAATCGTGCCTAATCCCACAAAAGGAAGTTCTGTACCATCATTTAGAGTAAAACCATTATTATTTAAAGTCAAAAACTCATCTCCTTTTAAAAATTTTGCAATGTAAGTTGAGATTGAAAATAACTATTTCCATGATGTCTATAATTACAATACCCGATTTAAAAAAATCCTACACCAACCTGAATTGATTGCTATACCTTTGTGACTTTCTTGGTTTCTCATCAAATCCCCTCTATCCTTTCTCCCCCAACGGTCCACCCGCTCATTTACGCCTGAAGGCAATGTTATTAAGCTATTCCCCAAAAGCCCACTATCGACCTCTTTTTACGTTCTGTATTGTATATAATATTTTGACAATATAAAATAGATGTCCCTCTGAATGGAGACAGAAATAGACATAAGCAATGAGAATAAAAAATACCTTTCCCAACACTCTTATTCTTCTATCCCGTTTCTTACGAAGTGTATAGAAACAATATGACAAACAAACGAACACACTATAACTTTTTTATCAGACAAGGTTTTTGGGGGAATATTGGTCAAAGAAAAGGACTGAACCCTATTGGATCCAGCCCGGATTTGTATTGAGATTTTGAATAACCTTAAATGAATGTCTATCTATTCGTGTTTTCCCCGCTCTTTCCCCGACTCATTTACCGTTAGGATACCACCTTAGTTCCATGAGAAGAACAAAGTTACGTGAGAACCAAGAGAGTTACAGGGCGGACAAATTCTAAAATCCAACAAAATCCCCTTATTCAACAGTAACCGACTTAGCCAAGTTCCTTGGTTTATCTACATCACAGTCACGGTGCAGAGCAGCGTAATAAGAAATCAACTGCAATGGAATAACCGAAACAAGTGGTGAGAGCATTTCGTGTACTTCTGGTAGGACGAATGTGTCACCGTCTTGGTCTAGGCCTTTCATTGAGATGATGCATGGGTTAGCTCCACGTGCGACGACTTCTTTAACGTTGCCGCGGATGCTTAGGTTAACGCCTTCTTGTGTTGCCAGGGCGATGATTGGTGTACCGTCTTCAATCAGAGCAATTGTACCATGTTTGAGTTCTCCTCCAGCAAAACCTTCTGCTTGGATATAAGAGATTTCTTTTAGTTTTAATGCGCCTTCAAGTCCTACGTAGTAGTCAATACTTCGACCGATGAAGAAGGCATTTCTTGTTGTTGATAGGAAGCTACGTGAGATGTCTTCGAAAGTTTCTTTTGAATCACATAGTGTTTCCATCGCATTTGCAACAATACCTAATTCTTGTACAAGGTTAAATTCTAATTCACGTCCTTTAGCAATCGCTGTGACCTCTGCTAAGATTGCTAATACCGCTACTTGGGCAGTGTATGCCTTTGTAGAAGCGACAGCAATTTCTGGTCCAGCATGTAACAAGAGCGTGTAGTCTGCTTCACGGGATAAGGTTGAGCCAGGGACATTTGTAATCGTTAATGCTGGGTGTCCCATTTCTTTCACACTAACTAATACTGCACGGCTATCAGCTGTTTCACCACTTTGTGAAATAAAGATGAATAACGGTTTTTCTGATAGCAACGGTGTGTTATAAACAAATTCACTTGAGATATGCACTTCAACAGGGACTTTCGCTACTTTTTCAATATATTGCTTACCGACTAATCCAGCATGGTAAGACGTACCGGCAGCGATAATGTAGATACGATCCGCACTATTCATTGCATCCAGAATCTCTCCATCAATCGCTAGCTCTCCTTGGTCATTCTGGTATTTCTGAATGATCTTACGAAGAACAAGTGGTTGCTCATCGATTTCTTTTAGCATGTAGTGAGGGTATGTTCCTTTTTCAATATCGCTTGCATCAAGTTCTGCTGTATAAGGTGAACGTTCAATTGTTTCCCCTTTAAGGTTTTTAATTGTTACACCATCTTTTGTCACCATTACCATTTCTTTATCCATGAGTTCTACATATTGATCTGTGATTTGAATCATTGCCATCGCATCAGAAGCCACGACATTGAATGCTTCTCCTAAACCAACTAATAATGGACTTTTGTTCTTCGCGACATAGATTGTACTCTTGTCTTCATTATCTACAAGCGCAAGAGCGTAAGAGCCTTTAAGCTGTTGCAAAGTTTTGCGAAAAGCTTCTTCAGTGCTAAGCTCTTTAGCAAATTGATCAATCATTTGTACGATAACTTCGGTGTCTGTTTCACTTTTCAGCTCCACACCTTGTAAGAATTCACGTTTCATCTGTTCATAGTTTTCAATCACACCGTTATGAACAAGTGTGTAACGACCTGAATTACTTTGATGAGGGTGTGCATTTTCTTGACTTGGTACACCATGTGTTGCCCAACGTGTATGACCGATTCCTGTATACGCTAAAACCTTTTCGTCTACAATCGCACGAAGGTCAGCAATTCTGCCTTTTTCTTTAAAAACTTGCACGCCAGCTTCATTGACTACCGCAATACCTGCAGAATCATAGCCTCTATATTCTAGCTTTTCTAAGCCTTTTAATAAAATTTCCTTTGAATCTTGGTTACCAATATATCCAACAATACCGCACATACTTCTTCCTCCTAATGTAGAAGGGGCAAGAAGCCTTTAAGGGCGTACTTGCCCCTTATCTCCGTATTATTTCAATGTGAAAGCAAGGCATGACATAGATGCCTTTACGTTCTATATTTATGGCATTCATCTCTCTTTGTCCATTAGGTTACCCTAATGATTTAAAGACATGATTACGGTTGTGCTTTTCAACCGGGAGGTACCCGCCGATGCTTCGATAAACCTCCTCCTCGTCAACTAACCTTCCATATCCGTTCAAAGATTAGCCCGGGCGCTTTAATTATGAAATTGTGCTTCTAAACCACCTTTCTTTTTTTATATACAAAAACATGATAAGCATAACCGATACGCTTATGAAAGTCAACGAATAACCATCAATTAATAGGTATTTTTTACTATAAGCGGAAGTTCTCCATGCTTTTTTCATACATAAATAAAATATGCATAAGAAAACAGAAGCGTTCCCTTATGCATCATTATTACACGCTTATTTCAGACCCATTTCTTCTTCTACAACAGCAGCAATACGGTTTACATATGCTTCACAAGCCTCTTCTGTAGCTGCTTCTGCCATGACGCGAACAAGCGGTTCAGTTCCTGAAGGACGGACAAGAATACGTCCATCACCATTCATTTCTTTTTCAACTTCACTAATAACAGCTTTAACCTTTTCATTATCTGTTACATGGTGTTTATCCGTTACTTTAATATTAACGAGCTTTTGTGGGAACTTTTGCATTTCTTTCGCAAGCTCTGAAAGTGATTTGTTTGTCACCTTCATAATGTTCACTAGTTGTAAACCAGAAAGGAGCCCGTCACCTGTCGTGATATGATCAAGGAAGATAATATGGCCAGATTGTTCGCCACCTAAACTATAACCACTCTTCTTCATTTCCTCTACAACATAGCGGTCACCGACTGCCGTTTGCACACTTTTCATCTCATTTGCTTCTAATCCCTTATAGAAACCAAGGTTGCTCATTACTGTAGAAACAACGGTATCCTCTTTAAGTCTACCTTGTTCTTTCAAGTACTTCGCACAAATGAACATGATTTGGTCACCATCTACCACTTGCCCTTTTTCATCGATAGCTATCAACCGATCGCCATCACCATCAAAGGCAAGCCCTACATCCGCTCCTCTTTCTTTCACAAAAGCAGCTAAGGCTTCTGGATGTGTAGAGCCCACTTCCTCATTAATATTTAACCCATTGGGTGAAGCACCCATCATCGATAAATCGGCATCCAAGTCAGCAAATAAATGATTTGCTAAGAATGAAGTCGCTCCATGTGCACAATCTAAAGCGATATGAATGCCAGAAAAATCATCATCAACAGATTGCTTTAAGTATTGCAGATATTTCTGTCCGCCTTCGAAGTAATCATTCACTTGTCCAAGATCACCACCAACTGGTCGTGGAAGGGAATCATTCTCCTTGTCCATTAGTTCTTCGATTTCATTTTCCTGTGCATCTGAAAGCTTGAAGCCATCTGGACCAAAAAACTTAATTCCATTATCCGCAACAGGATTATGGGAAGCAGATATCATTACGCCCGCCTCTGCATCTAATGCTTTCGTTAAATAGGCAACACCTGGAGTAGAAATAACGCCGAGTCGCATCACTTCTGCGCCGATAGAAAGAAGGCCTGCTACCAGTGCATTCTCAAGCATATGTCCTGAGATTCTTGTATCTCTCCCAATTAAAACTTTTGGGCGTTCTTGATCTTTTGTTAATACATATCCACCAAATCTACCTAGTTTAAAGGCTAACTCTGGCGTTAACTCACTATTTGCCACTCCGCGAACGCCATCCGTACCAAAATATTTTCCCATTATTAATCGCTCCTTCACTTTCCTCTGCTGTTCCATCTATTCTTTTTCTGTAATATTGATTGTTGCCGTCTCACTCTCAAGTTGGGACTCAACACCAAGAGGTGCGTCTAATTGAATATTCACCTCATGTTCTCCAGGATCAAGGCCAGATACATCTATAGATAGGATAAAATCACCTTTACTTAAACTATTCATATCCTTTTCATTACCAGAAACCTTCAAGCTTGTCTCACCTTCATCAGGGCTTTGAAATGTCACATCATATTGGTCGTCTAATCCTGTGATTGTTATCGGCATGCCTGAATAGGTTCGATTCACTGTTTGTTCATTTGCGGCTTGTTCCTGCTCTTGTTCTTGTACTTGTGATTCTTCTTCCTCACTGCTGCTATCTTCTGGTGCTTCTTGTTCCTTAACAGTCACATTGGCATTAACCGTCACTTCTTTAGGATCAACACTAGTAATTCCGTCTGAGATGATCACAGGTAATTTTATTTCCTGATCTTTATCGAGTTTGCTTAAATCGACCTCTACCCTAACCGTTTTTACATCATTTAGAACATTTTCTGGAGCAAAAATGGTTGCTTCTGTTTGGCTGAGTTTAAGAGAGTCTAACTCAACTCCCGAAGGAAGGCTCCCGGTTTCAACAATATCGATGGGCACCGTCTTACTTAAACGCTTCACATCGACCGAAACCTCCACCTCACCTGGATTTACATCTACATCTAATTTATTCATATTACGATCGAGCACATTAATCGCGGCTGTTTCTGTAAATGATTCCGTTATAGAACCTTTTGTATTAACAGTTGCTTTGACATAAGCAATCGATTCAATCACATTTTTGGCACCTGTTATTTTGACTGTACTAGGTTCAGCAAGTGCTGCTTCGGCCTTGTAACCTTCTTCAAGTAAACTATTGTTAAATTCTGCTTCCACATTGAACTCTTCAGTTACTTTTTCATCAATTGTTACATCTACAGTAGAAGGGTCAATTATATATTCAAGCTTATCGGATAGATCTTTAATCCCTACCTCTACTTCTTGTCGACCAATTTCTGCATCTGATAAGTCCACAAACACTTCAAAGTTCCGCTGTGCCTTCGCATTTTCCAAATGGCTCCTTGGGCCATCTAAAGTAACAGCCACTGTTTCTGGAAGTCCGGAAACGACAAGATTATCTGTATCATAGTAAGCTGTGAGCGGAACATTTTCAATGACAGCTGAGCCATCATCTCCAGGTACATTGATACTTCTATTATCGTTATTCGTATCATAAACCGAATCAAACAGGAGCAGAGCAATTAATAAAGCCACTACCTTCATAAACCATCTGGTATCAATGAGCTTATCAATATATTTATCCATTTTTCTTTCCCCTCCAGTTCCAAAGAGTGGAAGAAGATTGTTTTGATTTAGCTGAGTGAATAAGCTTCTCATTTAATAGTTCTTTGAGCTGATCGAGTTTCAAATCGCGTGTAAGTTCACCATTTTTCGCTACAGATATTCCACCTGTCTCTTCAGACACAATAATGGTGATACTATCTGTTACTTCACTAATTCCCATCGCTGCTCTATGTCTAGTACCTAACTCTTTAGAGATAAAAGGACTTTCTGATAAAGGCAAGTAACATGCAGCAGCTGCAATTTGACTTTTCTGTATAATAACGGCGCCATCATGTAATGGTGTATTGGGAATAAAGATATTAATAAGTAATTCTGATGATATTTTGGAATGCAATGGAATACCAGTTTCAATATAGTCACCCATACCAGTTTCACGTTCAATCGAAATTAGCGCACCAATTCTCCGCTTAGCCATGTAATCAACAGACTTTACAATTGCAGTAACTAATTGATCTTGATCCATCTCTTCTTGGTTACCACTTCTAACGAAGAATTTACCCCTACCAAGCTGCTCTAGTGCACGACGCAACTCTGGTTGGAAGATAATAATAATGGCTAGTACCCCCCATAAGAGAACTTGTTCCATCATCCATCCTAAAGTTTGCAAATGAAGGATATCACTTAAAACCTTTACAATCAGAATAATAAATATCCCTTTGACTAATTGGACGGCTTTCGTCCCTTTAACAATCATAATTAATTTATATATAACGAACCAGACAAGGAGAATGTCTACTGTATTCGCTAAAAGCCTTAATAAAGGTAAATCTGTGAAAGATAAATCTAAAAGCGACATTTTCCTTCCTCCAAGTATTTATTTCCACCATTAAAATAGTCGTTTAACCTACTTATTATACCATATTTCTAATGAAATCCAATTTTCTAGTTATGTATACAATCGTGAACGTTATTAAAATATATCCTACATTTTTATTACTACATATGCAAAGATTAAGCGATTTATTAACAAACAATTACATATTTACACTTCTTTGAACAAAGGAAAAAGCCACCGCATTATAGCAGTGACCTATATTCTCTTACTCTTTTTCATCCTCTTGTGTAACAGTCGAGATTAAACTTTTACTTGTATTTTTAATGTGATACCATAACCATTCAAAAAGCTGGTCTACTTCTTTTATTTCTCCTGTGACGTTACCAGCCGAGGCTAAATATTGCTCACCATTAATGACCGTTGCATCCCCTTCGACTTCACCATTTATTTGCAAGTTTCCATTCTTAACAACAACATCTCCCTTGACCACTTCTCCTTCTGGGACAATGACCGTATCGTTCTCAATCACTAGATTAGATTGCTTGGAAACAGACAATGCACTTTCTTGATTCCAGGCAGATAGAACACTTCCAGACATTAAGATAAGAAAGAGTGATGCTGCAGCAAGCATTGGGTGCTTCCTGAGCCACCTTTGTGCACCTACTTTTTTCTTTTCTTTAGGCAGTCTCGCCATCACATTCTCAGTAAAACCTGCAGGCGCTTGGAAATGTGACGTACTCTGGACAAAGGCAATCGCTCGCTTTAGTTCATGAAAATGCATGCGGCATTCTTCACATTGCTCTATATGTGTTTTGAGTAATTGTTTATGCTCATCTGTTATTTCTTCATCTAAATATTCATGCATATATTCAATAATTTCTTCATTACATTTCACTGAAATCACCTTCTTATACGTAGCGTAATTGCTTTCTTAAAGCTTCTCTTCCCCTATGAATCCTCGTTTTCACAGTGCCTAATGGTAGATCTAAGGTCTCACTGATTTCATTCAAGGATAGTTCTTCAATGTACTTAAGCACGATGACCGATCGATATTTTTCCGGTAGCTTCGAAATTTCCATTTGTATGGTTTCCTGCAACTCCATTTTTTCTACATCTTCTTCAGGTAGTTTCGTACTCGCGGGAATTTGTGAGTACATATTTAAACCGTCTGTTCCTGCTACTTCCGCGTCCAAATAATAGTCAGGCTTTTTCTTCCTGATCCGGTCAATACATAGGTTTGTTGCAATGCGATATAACCATGTTGAGAACTTTAAGTTCGTATTGAAGCTTTGTATATTTACATATGCTCGTAAGAAAGCTTCTTGTGCAATATCTTCAGACTCATGTTGATTACCCAACATTCGATAACAGATATGATATACTCTGTCTTTGTATATTTCTACTATTTCAGCGTAAGCATCTTGATCTCCTTTTAATACTTGTTTAATTCTTTTCTTCACCAACAATTCCATCTATTTACCCCCGCTCTATGCGGCTTATCGATAATCATTTACGAATCGATAGCAAAAAGGTTTCACATATTTTTTATTAGGTTCCTTTTCCTCCATAAGTACTTTGGTTATATAAGAGTTATCACATAATATTTTAACAAATTTTAACTAAAGTAGTTTAATTAATTTTCATACTGGGTATAAAGGATTTAAAACCAGTGTGTTGACGAAGGAAAAAAGACCTTCCCTTCAATATTTTTGCTCCAACGAACAAGAGACCATACATTTAAAAATTGTCTACGTGCTGGAATAAAATTTTCAAATGGAAAGGACAATGATCTCATGTATACGGAGGAACTATTAAAAGATATTGAAATACACAGAGCTAAAATGGTTGAACTTGCTTCTATTTCTTCATTTTCAAACCACCAAGTTCTTAAAGCGAGCATTGAATTGGACAACCTAATTAATAGATACTATACATTAACATTAAAAAAAGAAGCTTGAGCATCGACTCAAGCTTCTTTCACTTTATAGTAATTTTTCACCGAATAGCGAGCCCATTAAGGCCACCGCTGCATCAGCTGTTTTATTTCTTTCATCTAATATTGGATTAACCTCAACAAATTCGGCCGAAGTAATCATTTGGGATTCTGCCAGTATTTCCATAGCAAGGTGGCTCTCTCGATAACTTATCCCCCCCATAACTGGTGTACCCACACCAGGTGCATCAGATGGATCAAGACCATCTAAATCTAACGAAAGGTGAACACCATCTGTTCGGTCTTGTAAATAACTAATCGTCTCTTCCATTACCCTCGGCATCCCTAAGCGATCAATTTCATGCATCGTAAAGACTTTTATTCCCTTGGCTTTAATCAAATCCCTTTCGCCTTGGTCTAAAGACCTTGCTCCTATAATCACAACATTTTCAGGCTTCAACTTCTTATGGACTCCTCCTACCTCTAATAACAATGGATGCCCATATCCTAGAGCGACTGCTAAGGACATCCCATGAATATTACCGGATGGCGAAGTATCTGCTGTATTTAAGTCCCCGTGTGCATCGTACCAAATCACACCTAAGTTATGATAATGCTGTAATAAACCAGCTAACGTACCAATAGCGATACTATGATCCCCTCCTAAAACAAGAGGAAATGCTCCTTTTTTTACTACCCCATCAACTTGATCTGCTAAGATTTTAGTCTTTTCTGCAATTAAGTCCAAGTTTCTTAAACCTGTTTCCTTATCTATTTGTTCAGTCGACCTACCTATTTCAATATCACCTAAATCATCAACTTGGTGATTAAGTTCTTGTAATCTATTTTCAATGCCCGCATATCGGATGGCACTTGGCCCCATGTCTACCCCTCTTCGTAATTGTCCCAAGTCCATCGGCATACCAATAATTGAAATGTTTTTCATTTAGTTGCTCCCCCTACTAAAGAATGAATTCTCTCTCTATTGTAAACGGTTACATTCTGATGGTTCAACTGTGCAAAATTTTGTATATCTATACAAAAAAAGGGCATTTATTATTGCTCTGGGTCAATTACTGTGGGCAGGATAGCAGAACACAAACGGAAAATGATATATTTCTAAACACAGATTGAATTACAAATCACCAAAAATAGATGCGCTTCTTCTGCTTACTTAGTTAAGTCAGCTTAAAGGATTGTACAAAGAAAGGCCCTGTGATATCTCATACAAGAAGTATGTGGGTAATTTCCTTATGTTTAATCTCATGGGAAAAATACAAGATAACAAATAAAAATCCTTAAACATAAAATGTTTAAGGATTAAGTGAGCCATGAAGGACTCGAACCTTCGACCCTCTGATTAAAAGTCAGATGCTCTACCAACTGAGCTAATGGCTCGAAAATGGCTGGGCTAGCAGGGATCGAACCTGCGAATGACGGAATCAAAATCCGTTGCCTTACCGCTTGGCTATAGCCCATCGTATGTAAAAAAACAAAATAAAAAGGACTAATTATATTATGTCCGCTTTTTGGATTTTCATTCAAATAAAATTGAAATGGTGGAGGGGGGCAGATTCGAACTGCCGAACCCGAAGGAGCGGATTTACAGTCCGCCGCGTTTAGCCACTTCGCTACCCCTCCGACATAAATATATTAAAATGGTGCCGGCCAGAGGACTTGAACCCCCAACCTACTGATTACAAGTCAGTTGCTCTACCAATTGAGCTAGGCCGGCCCATCTATAGTAAATTGAAATGGTGGAGGATGACGGGATCGAACCGCCGACCCTCTGCTTGTAAGGCAGATGCTCTCCCAGCTGAGCTAATCCTCCAAAATGGTGACCCCTACGGGATTCGAACCCGTGTTACCGCCGTGAAAGGGCGGTGTCTTAACCGCTTGACCAAGGGGCCAAAAATATTTAAAGTTCTTACCAGAGCTTCCAACCGGGCTCGAACCGGTGACCTCTTCCTTACCATGGAAGTGCTCTACCTGCTGAGCTATGGAAGCATCAGCTAAATATCTTTGATTTTGTTTAAAATGGCTCCGCAGGTAGGATTCGAACCTACGACCGTTCGGTTAACAGCCGAATGCTCTACCACTGAGCTACTGCGGAATAATATGATAATATGTATGCCCGGCAACGTCCTACTCTCACAAGGGGACAGCCCCTAACTACCATCGGCGCTGAGAAGCTTAACTTCCGTGTTCGGTATGGGAACGGGTGTGACCTTCTCGCTATCGCCACCGGACTATGAAATTGTAAGGGAATCGTTCCCTCAAAACTAGGTAATGTTGAAGAAGATATTTATTGAGTAATCGCCTATGCGTTGCTGACGCGACTACTTACGTAGTGCTGTCTAGCTGCGGCGCCTAGGTGCTCGAGGTCATAAGCCAAATTTGTCATGAGGTTAAAGAACAACCTCCTGTCAAATTTGGCTTATGCTTGTCGCACCTGGGCAAGGCGCCTCCGCATTTCGAATTGGTTAAGTCCTCGATCGATTAGTATTAGTCAGCTACATGTGTCGCCACACTTCCACCTCTAACCTATCAACCTGATCATCTTTCAGGGATCTTACTAGCTTGCGCTATGGGAAATCTCATCTCGAGGGGGGCTTCATGCTTAGATGCTTTCAGCACTTATCCCTTCCGCACATAGCTACCCAGCGATGCCTTTGGCAAGACAACTGGTACACCAGCGGTGCGTCCATCCCGGTCCTCTCGTACTAAGGACAGCTCCTCTCAAATTTCCTGCGCCCACGACGGATAGGGACCGAACTGTCTCACGACGTTCTGAACCCAGCTCGCGTACCGCTTTAATGGGCGAACAGCCCAACCCTTGGGACCGACTACAGCCCCAGGATGCGATGAGCCGACATCGAGGTGCCAAACCTCCCCGTCGATGTGGACTCTTGGGGGAGATAAGCCTGTTATCCCCGGGGTAGCTTTTATCCGTTGAGCGATGGCCCTTCCATGCGGAACCACCGGATCACTAAGCCCGACTTTCGTCCCTGCTCGACTTGTAGGTCTCGCAGTCAAGCTCCCTTGTGCCTTTACACTCTACGAATGATTTCCAACCATTCTGAGGGAACCTTTGGGCGCCTCCGTTACTCTTTAGGAGGCGACCGCCCCAGTCAAACTGCCCACCTGACACTGTCTCCCATCCCGATAAGGGATGTGGGTTAGAATTTCAATACAGCCAGGGTAGTATCCCACCGACGCCTCCACCGAAGCTAGCGCTCCGGCTTCTAAGGCTCCTACCTATCCTGTACAAGCTGTACCAAAATTCAATATCAGGCTACAGTAAAGCTCCACGGGGTCTTTCCGTCCTGTCGCGGGTAACCTGCATCTTCACAGGTACTATAATTTCACCGAGTCTCTCGTTGAGACAGTGCCCAGATCGTTACGCCTTTCGTGCGGGTCGGAACTTACCCGACAAGGAATTTCGCTACCTTAGGACCGTTATAGTTACGGCCGCCGTTTACTGGGGCTTCGATTCAAAGCTTCGCGTGAGCTAACCTCTCCTCTTAACCTTCCAGCACCGGGCAGGCGTCAGCCCCTATACTTCGCCTTGCGGCTTCGCAGAGACCTGTGTTTTTGCTAAACAGTCGCCTGGGCCTATTCACTGCGGCTCATCAAGGCTTTAACACCCTAATGAGCACCCCTTCTCCCGAAGTTACGGGGTCATTTTGCCGAGTTCCTTAACGAGAGTTCTCTCGCTCACCTTAGGATTCTCTCCTCGCCTACCTGTGTCGGTTTGCGGTACGGGCACCTTATTCCTCGCTAGAGGCTTTTCTTGGCAGTGTGGAATCAAGAACTTCGGTACTAAATTTCCCTCGCTATCACAGCTCAAGGTATGTGACCATGGGATTTGCCTCATGGTCCCTCTAACTGCTTAGACGCACATCCAATAGTGCGCTTACCCTATCCTCCTGCGTCCCCCCATCACTCAAACAGAATACGGTGGTACAGGAATATCAACCTGTTGTCCATCGCCTACGCTTTTCAGCCTCGGCTTAGGTCCCGACTAACCCTGAGCGGACGAGCCTTCCTCAGGAAACCTTAGGCATTCGGTGGATGGGATTCTCACCCATCTTTCGCTACTCATACCGGCATTCTCACTTCTAAGCGCTCCACCAGTCCTTACGGTCTAGCTTCAACGCCCTTAGAACGCTCTCCTACCACTGAACATCAACGATGTTCAATCCACAGCTTCGGTGATACGTTTAGCCCCGGTACATTTTCGGCGCGGAGTCACTCGACCAGTGAGCTATTACGCACTCTTTAAATGGTGGCTGCTTCTAAGCCAACATCCTGGTTGTCTAAGCAACTCCACATCCTTTTCCACTTAACGTATACTTTGGGACCTTAGCTGGTGGTCTGGGCTGTTTCCCTCTTGACTACGGATCTTATCACTCGCAGTCTGACTCCCATGGATAAATCTTTGGCATTCGGAGTTTGTCTGAATTCGGTAACCCGATGAGGGCCCCTAGTCCAAACAGTGCTCTACCTCCAAGATTCTTACGCATGAGGCTAGCCCTAAAGCTATTTCGGAGAGAACCAGCTATCTCCAAGTTCGATTGGAATTTCTCCGCTACCCACACCTCATCCCCGCACTTTTCAACGTACGTGGGTTCGGGCCTCCATCCAGTGTTACCTGGACTTCACCCTGGACATGGGTAGATCACCTGGTTTCGGGTCTACGACCACATACTCATTCGCCCTATTCAGACTCGCTTTCGCTACGGCTCCGTCTGTCCAACTTAACCTCGCATGTAATCGTAACTCGCCGGTTCATTCTACAAAAGGCACGCTATCACCCATTAACGGGCTCTAACTACTTGTAGGCACACGGTTTCAGGATCTCTTTCACTCCCCTTCCGGGGTGCTTTTCACCTTTCCCTCACGGTACTGGTTCACTATCGGTCACTAGGGAGTATTTAGCCTTGGGAGATGGTCCTCCCTGCTTCCGACGGGATTTCTCGTGTCCCGCCGTACTCAGGATCCACTCTGGAGGGAACGAAGTTTCAACTACAGGGCTTTTACCTCCTATGGCGGGCCTTTCCAGACCTCTTCGTCTATCTCGTTCCTTTGTAACTCCGTATAGAATGTCCTACAACCCCAAGAGGCAAGCCTCTTGGTTTGGGCTAATCCCGTTTCGCTCGCCGCTACTCAGGGAATCGCGTTTGCTTTCTCTTCCTCCGGGTACTTAGATGTTTCAGTTCCCCGGGTCTGCCTTCCATACCCTATGTATTCAGGTATGGATCCTATCCCATAACGGATAGGGGGTTTCCCCATTCGGAAATCTCCGGATCAAAGCTTACTTACAGCTCCCCGAAGCATATCGGTGTTAGTCCCGTCCTTCATCGGCTCCTAGTGCCAAGGCATTCACCGTGCGCCCTTATTAACTTAACCATTGTTCGGCTTGCGATAAGCTACGCATTTCGGCGTCAGCTCACTCGTCAACATCCTCATGTGCACAAGACGCACACTCCGGTGTTTCCTCGCTCGCTTCCTTGAACTGCTTGCTTCTCACAACCCTCTCGGTTGTGTTTATTAAAAAAGTTTAGTATTTTAAATCAATCTATAATATATAGAGAGAAAAAATAACTAAGGTGGCGATTACTCGGTAATCTTCTTCATTACATTATCTAGTTTTCAAAGAACGATTGAATTGAGAGATTATACTCTCAAAACTGAACGAACAGTCTAACATCAAGTTAATTCCGTATATTCCTTAGAAAGGAGGTGATCCAGCCGCACCTTCCGATACGGCTACCTTGTTACGACTTCACCCCAATCATCTGTCCCACCTTAGGCGGCTGGCTCCAAAAGGTTACCCCACCGACTTCGGGTGTTACAAACTCTCGTGGTGTGACGGGCGGTGTGTACAAGGCCCGGGAACGTATTCACCGCGGCATGCTGATCCGCGATTACTAGCGATTCCGGCTTCATGTAGGCGAGTTGCAGCCTACAATCCGAACTGAGAATGGTTTTATGGGATTGGCTAAACCTCGCGGTCTTGCAGCCCTTTGTACCATCCATTGTAGCACGTGTGTAGCCCAGGTCATAAGGGGCATGATGATTTGACGTCATCCCCACCTTCCTCCGGTTTGTCACCGGCAGTCACCTTAGAGTGCCCAACTAAATGCTGGCAACTAAGATCAAGGGTTGCGCTCGTTGCGGGACTTAACCCAACATCTCACGACACGAGCTGACGACAACCATGCACCACCTGTCACTCTGTCCCCCGAAGGGGAAAGTCCTATCTCTAGGATTGTCAGAGGATGTCAAGACCTGGTAAGGTTCTTCGCGTTGCTTCGAATTAAACCACATGCTCCACCGCTTGTGCGGGCCCCCGTCAATTCCTTTGAGTTTCAACCTTGCGGTCGTACTCCCCAGGCGGAGTGCTTAATGCGTTTGCTGCAGCACTAAAGGGCGGAAACCCTCTAACACTTAGCACTCATCGTTTACGGCGTGGACTACCAGGGTATCTAATCCTGTTTGCTCCCCACGCTTTCGCGCCTCAGCGTCAGTTACAGACCAGAAAGTCGCCTTCGCCACTGGTGTTCCTCCAAATCTCTACGCATTTCACCGCTACACTTGGAATTCCACTTTCCTCTTCTGCACTCAAGTTCCCCAGTTTCCAATGACCCTCCACGGTTGAGCCGTGGGCTTTCACATCAGACTTAAGGAACCGCCTGCGCGCGCTTTACGCCCAATAATTCCGGACAACGCTTGCCACCTACGTATTACCGCGGCTGCTGGCACGTAGTTAGCCGTGGCTTTCTGGTTAGGTACCGTCAAGGTACCGGCAGTTACTCCGATACTTGTTCTTCCCTAACAACAGAGTTTTACGATCCGAAAACCTTCATCACTCACGCGGCGTTGCTCCGTCAGACTTTCGTCCATTGCGGAAGATTCCCTACTGCTGCCTCCCGTAGGAGTCTGGGCCGTGTCTCAGTCCCAGTGTGGCCGATCACCCTCTCAGGTCGGCTACGCATCGTCGCCTTGGTGAGCCGTTACCTCACCAACTAGCTAATGCGCCGCGGGCCCATCTGTAAGTGATAGCAGAACCATCTTTCAATCTAATTATATGTATAAATAGATATTATCCGGTATTAGCCCCGGTTTCCCGGAGTTATCCCAGTCTTACAGGCAGGTTGCCCACGTGTTACTCACCCGTCCGCCGCTAATCTTTGGGAGCAAGCTCCCTCAGATTCGCTCGACTTGCATGTATTAGGCACGCCGCCAGCGTTCGTCCTGAGCCAGGATCAAACTCTCCAATAAAGTGTTTGATTAGCTCATTTGCACCTATGGTGCTTTGTTGCTGATAAATCAGCTTTTTTAGAATTACGCTTGACGTTTTATGTTCGTTCAGTTTTCAAAGAACAATCTCGTTCGCTTCAGAAGCGACTTTATTAATTTAACATTTAAGCTCGTTTTTGTCAACAACTTTTTTGTTTTTTTATTAAAAACTTTTTTAATAGTTGATGTCACTAACGACTGCTTTAATATAATAACACCATATCTTTTAAAACGTCAATGACTTTTTTTTATTTTTTTATTCTTTTTTTCATTTAATTTATAATGAGCATATTCATCTGCTGGAACAACCCTTTTGAATAAGCTTAAAAGTATCTCATACTTCTCTTTCATTGCAACTTTAACAACATCTGCAATTCGCTCATCTTCTAAATCGAACAATATTTCATCCATCTCTCTCTTTAATAAGTATTCAATTTCTTGTTGCTCTTTTCCATTTAGTAATAACCCGATCAACGATTGTTCCACCCTCTCTTTGACAAGCTATCACTATATTACCCATCCCCACTCATTTTATAATGATAAATTCATCATGTTTTTAATTTTTTTGCATAGATATAGGACAAGGATGTATTTGGGACGAGGTGAATAAGAATGAAGTTCTTTTATGTATTTCATGCAAAGAGATTAAAACAAATGACTTTAATTTTGGTAGCTGCATTTTTTACAGCAATGTTTATGTTTATGGAAACAACGATTCATTTACCTGTTTTTTCTACAAAAGACGCACCGAAGGCATTATATAAAGGGGAGAAAGGAGTAGCTCTCACTTTTAATATTGGTTGGGGAGATGAAAAGGCGGAGCCTATTTTAGATTTATTAAAGAAAGAAAAAGTCACTTCTGCTACATTTTTCTTATCAGGCTCATGGGCTGAGAGCCACCCTGATATTGTCGAACGTATTGCTAAATCTGGATATGAAATCGGTATACTGGGTTATAATTACGAAGACTATACAGAGCTAGAAGAAGATAAAATCAGACAAGATTTAGCTAGAGCACAAACCGCGTTTGCTAAGTTAAATATTAAGGATATTAAATATGTTAGACCACCTACTGGTCACTTTGACAAAAAGACCTTAGCAGCAGCAAAACAATTAGGCTATACAGTTGTGCATTGGAGTTTAGATTCTAAAGACTGGACAAATCCAGGTACAGATAAAATTATTCAAAAAGTACTCGAAGCTGAAAATGGAGAAATCGTATTGATGCATGCATCTGATTCAGTGAAACAAACATCCAAAGCATTGCCTTCTATCATAAATGGGTTCAAAAAGGAACAGCTTGAGTTAGTTACTATTTCAGAAATGATGGCCAATGCCAATGCAACGGCAGAAGAAATTAATTAAACAGCAAAAAGTCGCCTGGTTAAACAGACGACTTTTTTGCTTCCAATCTTTCTCTTTGACGGGCAGATTCTGCATTATATTTTGGTAACACGAGTAATTGATAAGCATTACAAATGATTAAAGGTAGAACCATTAACCATAACCAACTTTCTTCGTTTACTCTTAATACCGGCACCCATTCAATCGTTGTCACGACCACCATAAAAAACAACGCTGGTACAAAAGCATGTTTATTCGTAGTGGATACTTTCAAGGCCGCAATAACTACACCGGCTATTAAAACAAAACCTGCAAGTCCTAAATAAGGAAGAATACTATCTCCTGCATCCGCAAAAGCTTTATAACGGAAGTACACTAAATCAAATAGCACAAATAAAACCAACACAATTTGCACAGCATTCCATAATTGATGAGACTTAAAAATACCCAACCCAAAACGATGCACTGTTAAATATGCGAAAAATCCCATTTGACTAATAATACTAAAAATTAAACCGACACCGAATAACCAAAAAAGAACAGATAGTATTTCCAACGCATCAAAATTGGTAAATAAATGAGAAAATTCATCCCAACGCACGACAAAACCAATAACCCCTGTTGCAACGCCACCGACAAGTAATGTGGTTATAAAAAATTTGATCCAAGCACGGCTAGTCAATTCCTTTTCCCCCATAACGTTATTATCACTTAATGATTGTACCAAATCTTTACTTGAAAAATCTAGGCAATCCGCAATTTACGCATAATATTGACAGATTTTCTTCATTCTATTAGTACGGGATATTTATTTTAGGAGGCAGTTTAACATGAAAAAAAGCCTTTTTATTATTCCATTGCTCCTCATTCTAACCTTAACAGCATGTTCGCAATCAGGTAGTGAGCACATGGACTATGATCAAACAAAGAAAATGATTGTAGATATACTAAAAACGGATGACGGAAAACAAGCATTACAAGACTTAATGGCTGATGAAAAAATAAAACAACAACTAGTAATGGACCAAAATATGGTGACAGAAACAATCGAGAGTACACTGACATCTGAAAAAGGCACAGAGTTTTGGAAAAAGTCATTTGAAGACCCAGCGTTTGCTGAAACAATGGCTAAAAGCATGAAGTCAGAGAATGAGGAGTTACTCAAGGACTTAATGAAGGATCCAGATTATCAAAAAATGATGATGGACATTCTAAAGGATCCTGAAATGGAGAAAAAATTAACAGAAGTGATGAAAAGTCAAGAATTTAGGGCGCATTTGCAAACAGTCATTACTGAAACCTTTGAAAGCCCGCTCTTTAAGGCAAAATTACAGGACGTTCTTATGAAAGCGGCCGAAGAATCACAATCAGGTAAAGAAGGTAAAGAAGGTGGTGGCGGTAGTAGCGAAGGTGGTGGCGGTGAACAAGGTGGTGAAGGTGGCGGTGAAGGTGGCGGTGAAGGAGAAAGCGGCCAAGAAGGTTCTGGAGAAGAATAAAAATATAAGAAAGCATTTGGATTTAACATCCAAATGCTTTCTTATTATGCTTTTTTAATTACTTGTTGTGCAATTTCTGTATAGATTTTTCCTAAACGATGATCTGCGTCGTAAATAGATGGTGCGAAATCTTCTTCGCTCCAATCAGGCTGCTGCAGTGGTAATTGACCAATTACCTCTGTTCTTAGTTCTTCTGCAAGTTTTTCTCCGCCACCATGACCGAAGACATACTCTTTTTCACCTGTAACTTTACTTTCAAAGAAAGCCATGTTTTCAATTACGCCTAAGATTTCATGTTCAGTACGAATAGCCATCGCACCAGCACGTGCAGCAACAAAAGCTGCCGTAGGGTGAGGAGTAGTTACGATGATTTCCTTACATGATGGAAGCATTGTATGAACATCTAGCGCCACATCACCTGTTCCTGGTGGTAAATCTAATAGAAGATAATCAAGATCTCCCCACTCTACTTCATTAAAGAAGCTATTGAGCATTTTACCAAGCATTGGACCTCTCCAAATAATTGGTGCATTATCTTCTACAAAGAAGCCCATAGAAATAACCTTAACACCAAAACGTTCTACAGGAATTATGCGCTCACCTCTTACCACAGGACGCTTCATAATACCCATCATATCAGGGACACTGAACCCATAAATATCTGCATCTACTAGACCGACTTTCTTTCCTTGCCTAGCAAGAGCGACAGCCATATTGACAGATACTGTTGATTTCCCAACGCCACCTTTACCACTAGCAATAGCAATAAATTTCGTTTTACTATTCGGTGATAGTAGACCCTTATCTTCTTCAGGCATTGCTTGTCTATGTTTTTCTAGTGTTTCAGCCGGTAGTTCATTAAAACGGATACCCACGGATTCTGCACCAGCTGCTTTAATTCGATTCACAATCTCAGTTTGCAATTGTAATTGTTCAGCTGTTGCAGTCTTGGCGATCAATATTTTTACACTGACATGAGCCTTCTCCTCTTTTACTTTAATCTCTTCAATCGCTTGAAGTTCCCCGAGTGTTTTATGTAAAAAAGGTTCTTGTAAGCCCTCAATGGCTTCTCTTACTTTTTGTTCATTAATCATCTATCCTACACCCCTTTAAAATCGTTTCTTCATTAGAATAACTCTAATTGTCATTCTAACACATATTAGAATATCAGTCTTTATACAATGCCTAAAATATCTTAAAGATCTATTTGTATAAATGTTTATATTTTCCACGAAGGGATTTTTAGAAAATAAAAACACGAACAAATCTTTTGTCCGCGTTTAATCTTCAATCACAATCTCTTTCTCATTAGAGTAATGGCGCATTATGCCATTGTAAATGGAGGCTGCTATTTTATTTTGATAATCGTCGCTTTGTAGTAAGGTCCGCTCGTTCTGATTAGATAGGAAGCCTACTTCTACAAGGACACCTGGTTTTTTTGAATGATCAAGAATATAGACATTTTCTAATTCCTTCGCCCGTCTTGTCGTATTTTCTAAGTTAGCGATGAGTTCATCTTGGATAAATTTAGCCGCTCGTGCATTTCCATCTATATGAGAAGCAAAAAAGGTTTGTGCTCCTCTCCATTTAGGAGAAGGGATTGAATTCAGATGTACACTCACGTAAAAATCAGCATCACTATGGTTAATCATATTTAAGCGCTTTTTCAAATCCTCTACTTTTCGCCTACTATAGCCTTTAGTATCTTCTGCAGCTAAGTCCTTATCATCTTCGCGTGTCATCATCACCACGGCTCCTTGTTCTTGAAGGTAATCACGCAGCTTCAAAGAAACTTCTAGGGCAATATCTTTCTCTAACACATTTCCATTATCTGCTCCACCATCCGGACCGCCATGACCAGGGTCAAGAAGGATAACCTTTCCGGATAAAGGAAGATTCCAAGCGTTCCAGGAATCATCTTCAGAAAAGTCATATTGCAAAATAAAGAATAAAATAGCCAGTCCAGTTATAAAACCAATTACTTTTAATTTCTTCTTCACCTATTACCACTCCCCGCTCGTCCTCAAAATATATATATGGGACAAGGAGAATGATTAGAACGATTTAATGCAGTCTTAATTTATGCCTTTTTCGACCATTTTCAAACCCTTCCATCCACCAACTATAGATATACTGTTCACAACTGTAGAATAGGGATTCACTATAAACCCCTTCTTCATTTTGCGCCCAATATAAGAAAAAATGATACAGAGTATTCGTAAAATGCGTAAGTTCCCCTTTACATCTATGTTGAACAGTAGTAGCCGTCTCACCGCTAGTACCAAAATGACTATAATGTGCGCCTAAAAGATACGCTTCGATTGCCATATCATAGCAAGCTTCCTCTATTCCCGCATGGTTCATTAAACCTGTTAATAAACGAGATGATCCGAATAAGTGCTTGACTTGTTCTTTCAGATCCTTTACTGAGATCTCCTTTAGCACTGATTTTTCATATTTTAACTGCTTCTCTCGCCGCTTATCTTCAAATGTAGTAATAAGTGTCACTTGTTTTCACCTCTATCTCTATTCTTTAACTTCCTGTATAGAGGCATACAAAAAGCAGCGGTGATTTCCGCTGCCAATTTTTCCACTATATTAATGTGCTACTTTTTCTAACTCTTCTCTAATTTCCTTCGAACGTGCAGCAGCATGTTGAACAGCTTCGGAAATAGCTTCTCCGCCGTGATGAGCTTTTAGTGCTTCGACACCCGAATGAGTTGTACCATTAGGTGAGGTCACTCTCTCACGTAAAACAATCGGTGCTTCGCCTTTTTCTAAAACCATTTTTGCTGCTCCATATATCGTTTGAGCAATAATTTTCCGTGCTTTTTTGGCCTCTAATCCTTGTTCTACACCCACCTTCTCCATCTCTTCCATTAGATAGTAGAAGTAGGCAGGGCCACTTCCTGCAAGACCTGTGAAAACATCCATCTGCTCTTCTTCAATGATAAATACTTCTCCCATACAAGCAAGTAAATCTTTCACATCTCTCTCATGTCGCTTCTGTGTATAAGAACCGAGAGACATCGCTGTAGCCGATTCTTGAATCATGCTAGATGTATTTGGCATCACCCGAATAACTTGCTGCTCATCATTTAGCTTCTCTTCCATATATGAAGTAGAAATACCTGCTAATACAGAAACAACCACTTGATCAGGTCTGATTTTATCTTTTAAGAAGGCAAGGGCTTCTTCTGCGCCATAAGGTTTCATTGCCATAATAAAATAATCAACTTCTTCATACGGTAGATCCTTTTGTAGCATCGTATGAACACCGTATCTTTCCTTTATTTCTGTCAACCGATCCCCATTGAATTTATTCGTTACATAAATTTGCTGTGCTGGTACCTTCTCCGCATGAATCATTCCTGAAATCATTGATTCCGCCATTGAACCTGCACCAAAAAAAGCCACTGTCTTATTCTCTAACATTTACACAAACACTCCTTAAAAGTTGTGTCTTCGTTTCCGTACTTTTTTCAACGTTATCTATCTTAACATGTCACTATTTAGAATCAAGGGTTAACGATTAAGTCATAAGCATATGAGCGAGATAGTGAAAGAAAGCGTTACCATTCAAATCCTGATGTCCTCTAACCTCGCTCAACGGTCTGTATGCAGGCTCAATCTTAAATATCGTGTTTTCATCTTTGTTGTAAAGTAAGGACAACCATCTGCACATACTTCAATAGTAGCTTCATGTTAAATTATTCTTTTATTCTAGGACACAAAGCAACAAATAATGGAAGAGACGAAGTAAAACGGATGAGGAGAACTATTCAGATTTTATGACGATGATAGGTATGAGCCACATCATCCGAAAAGAACTGCTAAACATTTACGCTTCCACTAAGGAACGTCACAAATCTGTTTTGCGCTACTTATCCCTTTGCTTTCCCTTGTAACTATGTACCCCTTCACATTTTCAAACAGAGCGACTTGCCTAATTACCAACCTCGTAAAAAGATCTGCCCCCACTCCCTTTAAATTATCGCCACCAACAATCACTGTTCTGTAAATTAAATCACCGAAAAAATTTGATGTACATCATCAAAAAAAGCTTTTCGCCACGATAAGTGACAAAAAGCTCTATATTAATCAACTAATCGACTAGAACGAGATTTCTCCGCTGTCTTCTTTAACCAAGGCGTTAATGGTTTTTTTAGTACAAGCCCTAAGATTAAAGAGGCTACGAAAAAGAGAAATAAGTATAGAAAACTCATCCAGACGACATGAGGGACAATGCCTCCAACTGCTTCTCTCAGAATATTAATCGCATGTGTAAATGGTAAGAATGGATTAATCGCTTGGAAAAATGCTGGTGCAACTTGAATCGGGAAAGTACCGCCTGCACCTGATAACTGCAATACCATGAGTATAATCGCTAACGCCTTACCAATATTGCCAAAGATTGAGACAATCGTATAGACCATTGTCATAAACATCATCGCAATAATGACAGTAAATATCACAAACCAAACCGGATTTGCTGCGTAAGTTCCAAGAATCAGAAGATCACCAACACTAACAATTAACCCTTGTAGAAAGCCAACGATTAAAAATAGGACAAGCCTGCCAAGGTAAACATGACGAATAGAATACTCCTCTTTCATATCTTTTGGGTGGACATCTGTTTTTAATAAGTTCGCTAATAACAGTGCACCTACCCATAAACATAACACAGTATAAAAGGGTGTATTCGCTGAACCGTAATTTGGGATTGGATATAATTGATCCTCAACAAGCTTTACCGGCTCTTTAAAGAATTCACT
The DNA here is from genome assembly GCF_038007265.1 of Cytobacillus sp. FSL R5-0569. NCBI lineage: Bacteria > Bacillati > Bacillota > Bacilli > Caryophanales > Bacillaceae > Cytobacillus > Cytobacillus sp. FSL R5-0569. The sequence continues at coordinate 190,044 of NZ_JBBOWW010000001.1, read as the reverse complement.
TTCTTTTTGAATATCATTTTTTAATAACGCAATGATTTCTCCCAAATCATTATTTGCCTTAAAATCTCGAATATCATCGGCTGCTTTATGGACCGAATCTTCAAGCGCAGGAAGATTCCCTTGAATGAACGCGGTAACTTCAGAAAGTCCTTTTTCCACCTCAGGAAGGTTTTCATTCACTAAGCCCGCTATTCGCGAGAATTCTGACTCAATTTTAGGGAGGTCATTACGGACAAAGTTACTTGCTTGATGAACTTTTTCTTCCACACCTGGGAGGTCATTTCGAATAAAGTCGCTTGCCTTATGAACGGCATCAACTGCTTTGGGTAAATCCGTCTCAATCTTTGCAACGATTTCACCTATTTTCTCCTCGATTGCCGGTAAGTCAGCAATGATTTGATTGAGCTGTGCTTCACCTGTCTCAGCAATTCCTTCTGCATTTGTTAGCACTTCTTCTATATTCGGCATGTCTTGTTGAATTTTCTCTAAATCGCCCGCAGCTTTTTGTGCTGTATCATTCAATTGTTGCATGCCATTTAAGATCTCTTGCTTTCCACCATTGTTCATAAAACCAACAAGTCTTCCCGCTTGAGCAGCGGTATCTTGAGCCTGTTTCCTAAGTACTTGGATTTGCTCTTTTGATAACTCACCTGAGCCCGCTTGCGCTAGGGAATCATTAAGTGCTGTTAACTGCTGTGATAATTGTGTTAATGAATCAATCACCGTTGTAAATTGACCGTTTTGATTTAACGCCGTAAACATATCAATCGCATGATTAACTGATGTAATATTTGTTTGCAATTGTTGCTGTAAATCTTTAATCGATTGATTGACCGAATTGTTCATTTGGTCATTTTCGAGTTGTTTAAGTACTTGGTCAATGGAATTGGCCGTATTTTCAATGATAACTGCATTTTGAGTAATAACATCTAATATGGGCTCAATTGCCCCTTCATTTGCTGATAAAAAGCTATTTAGACTTTTAACATATTCTTCAGCATCAGCTGCCATTTGATTGGCTTTCGGTAAAGCTTCCTGCACACGCTCAATCACCTCTTGCGCTGTTTGAACACCTTTTAACGCTCGATTTAACTGATCTGATACTTCTCCAAACTGCTGACTTGCTTCTGTTAATCGCTCTGCTGCCTCTTCAATTTCTGGTAACCGCTCTTCTAATGTCAATACTTGATCACCTAATTGATTGATGAGCGGAAGCTTTTCTTCTAATGTGAGTATGTGCTGTGCTCCTTGATTTAATTCAGGAAATTTCTCTTCCAGGGCAATTACTTTTGTGATTGTTTCCTTCATCTCTGGCCAGTCTTCATTTAACGTGACAATCTTTTCACCTAGTTCATTTAACTCCGGAAAACGTTCTTCTAATGCAAATATATTATTCTCCACTTTAAGAATGGTCGGTAGTTCTTCCTCTAACTTAATACCGATATTGTTAAATTCCGTGAATAGGGCTTTTGATGCTTCGGCTAAAAAATTCTCACTAATCTGTTCAACTAATGCGGAAGCGCCTGCAGATGTCATCTTTGGTGCAATCGCATTTAATTTTTCATTTACCTCATACCTGACTTCCGGTGCCTCTGGTTCACCATCCACCACACTTGTTAATTGTTTCGAAAAATCCTCGTCAATATAGACCGCAGCATAATAATCTCCATCTCTTACTCCTTCTTCAGCTACCTGCCTATTCACAAAGGTCCAACCCATTTGATCATTATCTTTTAATTGATCAACGAGCTCTTGCCCTATATTCATTTCTTTCCCTTCAAGCTCTGTGCCACTATCTTCATTGACAATTGCTACCTTAATTTGACTCGTCTCGCTATATGGATCCCACGATGCAGCAATATTAAACCATGCATACAATGACGGCAAAAAGGCTAAACCGATTAGTAGTAACGCAACTAACGGTACCCTGCGTAAATTCCTAAAATCCTGCCTGACAATGCTGAAAATCTGCTTCAATCTTCCACCTTCCTTATTCATGATGGGCCTTCTAATAACAGAAAACCCCAATTCAATACCTATAAGAATACAACATCCTTTTGGAAGTTTCCATTTAAAAGTCACTGGAAATTTTAAATTACAAATTAATGGTTGCTTATCGAGAAGGCGTCGCTTTAAAAAGGGGCAATAATTGGTACATTGTAAACATTTTAAAAGCATACAAAGACTTTTTATCAACGCCAGATGAAAGCATATGTCATTTAAGAAACCACATCATTTACTGTTAGGTTTAAATAAAGCTCCTAACAAGTTAATGATACGATTCAAATTGGATTTAAAAAATAGAGAGTTGGGTTCCTTTTTGTAAATGTCACATCAATCAGTGGTTGGGATAATGATATCAGATGCATCCGAATGATTAGGGTTCTTTACCTTCTATTAGTTTGGATTATTTTATATGGTTTTTATACTCATTTTAAAAGAATAGTGGAATGAACCCTATTAATAAGTAGATATTATCCAATGTTGCATGTTGAGCAGTAAAATATACACAAGTCGTACCCTTGCCCTATAAACATCACTTGCTTTGGACTCTGTTAAGCCACGGAATCCTTCGGCTCATATTTTAAAAAATATATTCAAGGAATAAAGAAAAAGTGGAACTGAATGGACTATATCTATCTAATCGCATATTCGAAAAGTATGCCAATGTAATACAGGCATTTTGGGGAATCTATTTAAAATGAGGAGGGTGGATAGGTCATATCTCGTGTCAATTTACCGGTAAATCACGCTTAACCGCCTTATATTTGGGCTAAGGCGGCTAATTTTTATATCCCATTCTTATTAAATACTTATTGGGATAAATCTTTCTTTATTCTTCATCTTTTACTTTATTAAATATTGCTTCTGGAATCATTTCAAAGCCTTCAATCACTGTGTTCTCTTCCACTTCAATCATTAGACAAAGCTTACCATCCACATGCATTTGACGAACATAGCGCAAATCCTGCGGACAAACAGAAATATCTGCTACTTTTGTTTTGATTTTAATTGACTTAGACGTATACTTTGGCACAATACTGGTTGCTTTCAGCTCATAATTTTCATCGTCAATTACCTTTTTGAAAGCTGATTCTACCTTTTGGCGATCGACATCCTGCACACCGCTAGTTGTTAGAACCTTCTCCACATCGCGATAGTCCAGTTTCGGGGCATCAGGCTCTTCATTCTCTTCCACCACTCGTTGGATTTCATCGAATACATTGGCAAGTATCGACGTATTAATCTGGTTGCCTGCAACATCCTTTACAATTTCCTCAAACACAATCTTATCGTCTTGTGCTGTCATAGCTTCTTCAGCATTTAATACTTCTTCAATGAAATGATAATCCAGCTCATATGCCTTTCCTGCTGAATAGAGTACATGATTCACATCTGCAGCATGATCAGTAAAGCTAGGAAATAGAAATCCGCCAACTGGTACTTTCAAATTGATAACAGGATCAACGACAAAGTGATACTTGAATTCTTTCTCCACATAGTCAAACAGTAGCTCTTTTTTGGGATCTATCGTCTTGTTGATACTGCATAAGATAAAAGGATTGGCATAAACCGCATCTCGGCTGCTTTCTTCGGTCTCTTCGTTACTCCGTTTCGTAGGCTTTAAATATTCACCATGTATAAACGTAACGACAATATCCATTTCGTACTGTTTATCCTTCAACATCTTTTCCACAAGATCCAACATATGCCCTTTCCATTCATCCGTATCATTCGTAAGTATCGCTTGATGAAGTATCAGTTGGCTACTATTCTCTATATTTCGCTGGAATTTCAATTCAAACAACTTCTGATCCAACTGGCCTGTCAGTACTTTTTTGAAGTTGGTTAAGAAAAGTTCCTGCTGTTCTTGTTCAAGCATTTCGAATGGCGTGCTTTGATGGTGATAAACTTCACTAGATTCTTTCATTATATAAACATTAAAAATATCTTTAATCTTTAATAAATCATTATTCATCTTAAATTGTTTTTTAAAGTCAGCTATATCTTTTTTATTCAAAAATGGATTCTCCCTTAATTCATTATGCAAACCATGGATCAATCAACTGAATTTTATCTTTTCATTTTAACATAATTAAATGGGCTAATGGATGACTTAACTCCATAGATTGTTTCCAAACGGATATCAATTAAAATTAGTTTGTGAAAATGTGCACAAGCGGTTATACTAGAACTATAACCCGATTGTGAATCATTGAACATGATGAAGAATTAAAAAGTGGTCCATGAGGAAAATAGTCCGAACAAGCTTGTAATAGCGGAGCCTACTTTTTTGCCACTTTTAATGTTTATCTAAATATTTGACCGAAGCCATATGCGCCTGAGATAGTATGATAATTTCTTTAATCAATTCTTCTTTTGATATCTGGAAGCCTGTATTAATCCAATTGGCTAATAAACCGTAAAATCCATATGCTGTGTATCGCTTAAAGTAATCCATATTAACCGGGAGATCATTAATTGTTTTAAATTCAAACTTCTCCTGATATATCGTAAGTATTGTTTGTGGAAACCTCGTATGCAGTTCGGGAATGGTGTCGACATAATTGATTAAATCATAAAATTCCCGATTGTTATAAATGGATGAGATAATATGAAAATACCTATTATCCAATAGGTTTGTACTAACCTCTCTCTTAAGTTTAAACGGCCTTTCAAAAGATTCTTCTAACGCCGCTAGATTGGTGGACAAGAGGTCATCGGCTAATTCAAATTTATCTTTATAGTGAACATAGAACGTACTTCGATTATACTTTGCATACTGCACGATATCTTTGACAGAAACAGAATGGAAGCCCTTTTCTTTCGTTAAGGCAATCAGAGCCTGTTGAAGGTGCATCTTCGTCCGATCTCTTCTTGGGGTAGACCAATTGTTTTGCATTCGCTCCTTCTCCTTATGCAACAAAATTTTGCTGGTTTATAGACAATTATACCTAATATGTCTAATGAATACACAATTACAATTTTATTGCTGATTGAACCTATCTATCATCGTATTATAATTTATTTGTAAACACTTTCAATTAAGTGTATTGACACATTCATTATAATAGGGGGAAGAAACATGAGCAAACTACAAGATAAAGTAGCTGTTATTACTGGGGGAGTATCTGGTATTGGTGCTGCAACTGCAAAATTATTTGCTTCAGAAGGGGCAAAATTAGTCCTTGTTGATATGAACGAAGAAAAAGGTGCTAGTTTTGAAGCTGAATTAAAATCACAAGGTGCAGAAGCGGTTTTCCTTAAAGCTGATGTAACAAGTGAAGTAGAAGTTAAAAATATCTTTACTACAGCATTAGATACTTTCGGTAAAGTAGATATTTTATTTAATAATGCGGGAATTGGCGCAGTAAAACCAACTGAAGAGCTAAGCTATGCAGAGTGGAGAAAAACAGTAGAAGTGGACTTAGATGGGGTATTCTTAGTTGCACAAGCTGCTATTAAAGAATTCTTAAAAACAGGAAGCGGTGTTATTGTCAATACAGCTTCTATGTATGGTTGGGTTGGCTCACCTGGAAGTGCGGCATATAACGCTGCCAAAGCAGGTGTCGTGAACTTAACTCGTTCGCTTGGCTTAGAGTATGCAGCACGCAATATCCGTGTAAATGCGCTTTGCCCAGGATTTATCGATACACCAATTCTTGGAGAAGCAGATAGACAAGGTTTAACTGCTGCTACACCAATGAATCGTTTAGGTAAACCAGAAGAAATGGCAAAAGCAGTATTATTTATGGCTAGCGATGATTCTTCTTTCATGACTGGTAACAGCCTAATTATTGATGGTGGATACACAGCACAATAATTATAAATAAAGTAAGAAACCCATTTTGACTTATGGTCAGAATGGGTTTTTTTATGATGATGCAGGGACAGAAATGACATATTTTCTACTGTAAAACAGCTATGAACAATCAATTTTATCTAGGCAGTTTATTCCCAATAACACTTTTTGATCTCAATTCACTTGAGTCAATGTTTCAAGCACAATCTCGGTTGCTTCTCCAATCAATTGATCATCATATTCGGCTTCTTTTTCCTGCTTATTCGACAATACGGCAATCACAATTGGTTCATCATTAGGCGGCCATACAATCGCGATATCATTTCTTGTACCATAAGATGCGGCACCACTTTTATCACCAACGATCCAATCTGTTGGTACTCCTGATTTAATCAAGGTATCACCAGTTGTATTTCCTTTGAACCACTCCTGAAAAATTTCTCTTTTTTCTTCCGATAATTCATCCGTTAATCCAAGTATTCTTAAATTTGTTGCCAATGCTTTAGGGGTACTAGTATCTCTCGTATCCCCAGGAGTGGCTTCATTTAATTCTGTCTCCAACCGGTCCATCTCTGTCACATCATCACCGATCGCTCTTAGTGCTTCCTCAAGCTGATCTGGTCCACCTAATTCTGCAAACAATAAATTTCCCGCTGTATTATCGCTATACTGCATAGCTGCTTTCGCAATCTCCCTTAATGTCATTCCTTCATCGACATATTTTTCTGTAATCGGTGAATAGGTAACAAGGTCTTCTTTTGTGTACATTCTTTTTTCATCTAAGATTGATATCGGGTTTTCCTTTAATAAAACCGCCCCCGCTAACGCCTTAAATGTCGAGGCATACGCAAACCGTTCGTCTTCTTGATAGGCAACCGTTTCTTCATTACCTGTATCAATAGCGTATACACCTAATTTAGCACCATACTTTTCTTCTAACTGAGCAAACTTGCCAGACGACACATCCTCTGCCTTCACTTCCCCACCATTCACTTCATTTTCTTTAGAACAACCGACGAGTAATAACATAGCAACAAATAAACCAACAATCATTTTTTTCATCCAAAAACCACTCCCTAAAATTTAATACCAGATTACATTTGTAGTCTGATTACATCTGTAGTACAATATTACATATGTAATCCTAATTGTCAAATTTTTTTTAAAAAAAGGAGGTGGGCGAGATCTTTATAAGTTTCTTTCTCAACGGGTTGATCATTTCCACTTTTTCAATCCTTACCATCCTACTTATACGTAATTGGATGAAAAACCAAATAAAAGCACAATCACTTAACCACTTGTGGATATTGCTTTTCCTAACACTGCTCATTCCTTTATGCCCTATACCATTACCTTCTTTGTTTTCCGCACAACCGCAAATTCCGGAATTACAAAAGGAAGGTACAACAGTGGCAATTGAAGAAAAACAAGGTGTAATGACAAACGAATTCATTAAAGATTTCTCTGTTTCGGTTCAAAGGATTGATTTCTCTTTCTTAAATGTACCGCTCATGATTCTATGGCTACTCGGTGTGTTTGTGTTACTATCTTTACTTTTGATTAGCTTTTTCGCACTTAAAAGGTTGAAGGCCCAAACACAACCAGTTGAAGACCCAAATATTAAGGCTCTTTTTCTATCATGTAAAAAAAGACTAGGGATTAAAAGAACTATCGACGTCCGCTATTCAACCGAGACTCACTCACCACTCATTTTTGGCCTTTTTCATAGTGTCGTTGTCATCCCAAAAAAAGAGCAAAGCTGGTTAACCATGACGGACTATGAAAATATCTTTCTACATGAGTTAAGTCATTATAAAAATAAAGATTTACTTACAAACTATGTGATGATTTTCTTCCAGGTCATTTACTGGTTCAACCCGCTCATCTGGATTGCCTCAAAAAGAATGAAAGCCGATAGAGAAATGGCTTGTGATGAGGCAGTTTTACAGTTACTCTACCATGACAAAGCTGTCGTTCGTTATGGGCATACAATGATTAATTTCGCATCTACTATGCAAAGGAAGCTGCCACTAACCGCAGAATTCACAAGTGGCAAACGACAAATGAAAGAACGAATCGAGCGTATTGCTGCTTTTCGTACAAAAAAAGCATACTCATTTAAAAAAACAGTATGCTTCTATACTTTAACTCTCTTTATCTTAATTGCTCAGCTACCTTTCGTATCTGCACTCGAAATCGGAGCAGAAGAGACATATGACTTTCAAAACGAGAGCATCATTGAGCGAAATCTCTCACCTTTCTTTCAAGGGTTTGAAGGAAGTTTCGTCCTTTATGATGAAGCGAAAAATCAATACGTCATTCATAACCGCGAGAATGGCATGAAGCGGATCTCACCTGATTCTACTTATAAAATCTATAGTGCTTTATTTGCATTAGATGCAGGGTACATTATGGAGGAAGCTTCCACCCTTTCATGGGATGGCAGAAACCAACCTTTTGCGGCTTGGAATCAAGATCACAACTTAACTTCTGCTCTACAAAACTCAGTTAATTGGTATTTCCAACGCTTAGATACGATGGCTGGTGAGGAAGCGTTACAAACAAATCTTCAACGTATACATTATGGCAACACCGATACTTCAGGAGGCGTAAAAGACTTTTGGAATGAATCATCCTTGAAGATTTCACCAGTTGAACAAGTCGAGCTCTTGCAATCTTTTTATCATCATCAATTAGGATTTAAAAAGGAGCATACAGCCAAGGTGCAAGATGCACTATTAATTGAAAGCCACACAGGTTACCGCTTATATGGAAAAACAGGCACAGGAACCATTAATGGTATAAACAAAAACGGTTGGTTTATAGGTTACGTCGAAACAAAGCAAACTACCTACTTCTTTGCCACAAATATTCAAGACGAAGGAGAACCAGATGGGCAAAAGGCAATACAAATCACGAGAGATATTTTGAAAGAATTAGGGATTTACGAAAGCAAGGAGGCACAATAAATGGGGGAAACATTACCGAATATCTCAGAATCCGAATGGGCCATCATGAATGTCCTTTGGGATCACTCACCACGAACAGCTAACGATATCATCCAATCTTTACAAAAAAATACTGATTGGAAACCAAAGACCATCAGAACATTGCTCGACCGTCTCGTCCAAAAGTCAGTCGTAGCTGTCGACAAGAGCCAGAAAGTGTACACCTTTTCCCCACTCTACTCCCAAGAAGAGTGCCAAAAGGCAGAAACACAATCATTCATCCAACGCATCTACGGCGGCACACTCAAATCCATGCTCGTCCACTTTATCCAAGACGATAAATTATCAGACAAAGACATCAAAGAACTGCGTTCGATATTGAATGAGAAACCTGAAGGGAAGGAATAGGAAAGGATGAAGACACTAGAAACGCGTCCTACAATTTTGGGGTTTCTGGTGTCTTTTATTTTCAAATACACCATGATAATAAAAGGGTCTGAATGATTATTAGCGCCATAGCAATGTTGAGATTATGGAAAAGGAGAATTACTGTTTTGGAAGCAAAGTGTATTAAGTTCTATGAATTTGGTAATCCCGAAGACGTACTAAAAATTGAATATAAAAGTATCCACACTCCTAAGGATAATGAAGTGCTTGTACGTATGATAGCAAGACCAATGAACCCTTCTGATTTAATTCCCATTAAAGGTGCATATTCTCACCGTATTCCGTTACCTAATATTCCTGGTTATGAGGGCGTAGGTATTGTAGAAGAGGTTGGTCCATTAGTATCTCAAAACCTTATTGGTAAGCGTGTCTTACCTTTACGAGGTGAAGGTACTTGGCAAGAGTTTGTGAAAACAACAGCAGACTTTACCGTGCCGATACCGGATTCTATTGATGACTTTACAGCTGCTCAGGTGTATATAAACCCAATAACAGCCTGGGTGATATGTGTGGAAGAATTAAAATTAAGTCCAAATGATGTCTTATTGGTAAACGCATGTGGTTCTTCGATTGGGCATATTTTTGCTCAATTATCTAAAGTAATAGGCTTCCGATTAATAGCTGTAACAAGAAATGAGAAATACTCAAAAGATTTACTAAGACTCGGTGCTTCTTATGTTATAAACACCTCTGTCAACCCATTGCATGAAACAGTGATGGAATTAACCAATGGACTCGGGGCCAAAGCAGCCATTGATTCAATAGGAGGTCCTGCAGGCACTAATTTAGCATTTAGCGTTCACCCAACTGGAACCTTTTTAACTATAGGACTATTATCAGGAATTCAAGTAGACTGGGCACAAATCATAAATAAGGCAAAAGTAAACGCCAAAATATTTCATTTACGACATTGGAATAATAGAGTTTCGATAAGTACTTGGCAAGAAACATTTAATCACCTGATAGCCTTAATCACTAATAAAAAGTTAAAACTCCAGAATGCAGATGCTCAATTCGACTTGATAAAAGTAAAAGAAGCAGTCAATTTTGTAGAGTCTTATCGAAATCGTAAAGGAAAGGTTTTTCTAATCAACTGATAAGTATTGAATCTAAAAAAGGGTCGAATGAACAACAACGTTCATTCGACTCTTTTCATTATGACAATGCACTTGAAGGACTACTTGTATTTTTTATTATTTCTCATATGTTGAATAAGACCCAATATAATCAATACGACAAAGCCACTAATAGATACCAATAAATTGACCTAAAAAGAAGGAAATAGTTATTTGGATAAATAATACTGTCTAGAGTAACCATGTAAAGAGAGGGGCTATAATAAGTGCTTAAAACTAAGAAAGTAATCGTAACAGGAGCGGCTTCTGGAATAGGGAAAGAAATTGTTAAACAATGCTTACATGAGGGAGTTTCAGTAATTGCATGCGATATTAATGAACATTCTTTATATGAATTAAAAGAATCCATGGCTAATCACTATGTTCTACATACATATCAGTTAGATGTAAGTAACTATGAAGAGGTCGCTAAATTCTTTGAACATGTTGAAGAAGCACATACAGATGTAGATGGATTAGTAAATAATGCAGGGGTGTATTTGGCGAAAAATATACTGGATTATCAAGTAGATGAAATGGATAAAGTCTTGGATATAAACGTTAAAGGGTTTATTTATTTCTCACAAATGTTCGGTAAAAAGTTGCTTCAAAGCAAGCGCCCGGGAGTTATTGTTAATATGTCTTCCGTATCTGGAATGGAAGGCAGTTCAGATGCAATTTATGGGTTATCAAAAGCTGCTATATTAGGTTTAACTAAAAGCTGTGCATTAAATTTCTCACCATATATCCGAGTAAATGCTGTTGCTCCTACTATGGTTACTACTCCAATGATGGATACGATTCCTGATTGGAGAAAAGAGAATTATCTAAAACAGCAACTCATTCATACACCTGTCCTCCCTGTAGATGTGGCTGATACTGTTGTCTTCTTATTATCAGATAGAGCAAAGCATTATACTGGGGCAACTTTCGATATAAATAATGGTGGATATCTAAGGTAGTTACACTTCTTGATGAGAAATGCGTTTGTTAAAGAAGTTCCTATCGTCATGTTTGTAATTTTCTCTATGAACTAATAGTAACTTCATAGAGCCTCTTTTGTCTGACTGAATTGCTCAACCCCGTTTGTGAAGGAAAAAGTTTATCTCACCAAGCATGAAACAACCTTTGGCTTTACTACATTTTTTACAGCGTTTATTTTCCACAAAAAAACAAAGGGGCTGCATAAGCTACCTCTTTGTTTCCACTTGATGCCGACTTTCTTAGGAAGATCCTTTCCTTCTACACCAGTTTCCTTTAAGGGTTTATATCGCTTCATGCAAATATAAACATTTTTTTATGTCATTTATAGCTTGCAAATGTATTCCCTCGTGAAAGATGGTCCGAATTAACACTTGTTCAATCGTTCGCATCCCCATTTCAGTGGGAGAAAATAATTCTTCTAAACGATGTCCATAGCTCTCCTTCAACCTCTTAGGTTGTTCCTCCAACAATTTTTTTAGTTCGATATAAGAAGGTGTCTCCATAGAAAAATGATCCGGTGTTGTACCATATCCAAACCATTTTCGGAAAGATTCTGGAGCCTCCGTTTTCTCCTTTGTTAAAGTCTCAATCCATAAATACTGATCTAGATATACATGTCCCATATTCCATCTAATATTATTATTAAAATGGTTGGGTACAATCTCAGCTGCCTCTGCACTTACCCCACTTATACTATCCAATAAATCTTGTCGATAAGCTTCTAACTGATTAAAAAGTACCAATTGACCTTCTTTCATGACTCTTCTCCTTTTTGTGTATTATTTAATATAATTAGTTCGGCATTTAATATATTTTTCCTCCTAAAACTAACTTGACATTAAAAAAAGGAAACATAGGGCGATTCCTTTTATCATTCAAGCGAGAAAATGAATATTGAATCCTGTTACGTTTCCCCTTTGTTTCATCTAACACCTACTCCAAATTTTTTAGTTACAAGCTGCCATAACAGTAATTAGGGGTAACATCCCTCACTCATTTCGCAACAGCATGACCTTGATCACCTAATTTAGCAAGATAATCAATTAAGAAGTGTAAAATAATTAGTGGAATAATTGATCCTAAAACAATATATAGGCAAGAAAATAATAAACCTATAATAGTAGTTCTTACAACTCCTACCCAAACCCCTTGATAGGTATGTGCTAATCCAAATATAAAAGATGCGGCAATAATGACTCCCCATATTGATAAATCAGGAAATAAATAGGATAGTGCAAAAATTAAGAAACCTCTATAAAGAACTTCTTCCGTTATCCCCGCACTCAATGATACAAAATTCCACACTTTTTTCTCTTTATCATTAACTGGCAATATCGGAGTAAACTCATAATTCTCCATTTCCCCCGCTTTTTTTATGGATAGTTCACGCCTAATCTTAGAACTTAAATAGTAACCAATTATATAGTACAAAACTAAACAAAGATAAAATACTCCTAAGGTTAAAATGATGTAACTGAAAACATTACCTAAAACAGAAGTATTAAGTTTCAGTGATGTGAATCCTATTTGCCCTAAAGACAGTTCTGTCAGTAAAACCAGGCCAAGCATGAAAATGATGGGTATCCATAATCCATATATTATTTTGTAGTAGTACTTTAATCTTGCATGCTCTTTTATCCGTACATCCTTTTTAAATTTCTGAAAGTCTAAGTATCCAACAATCGGATCATAAAGCAATAAGGTAATTAAAATAAGCCAAAATCCAATTTCCATAATTTATCCTCCTTGATAGATTGTGAATTAATATTAACAACTCACGTTACGTGAGATACAAGAGGAAATTTAATATTAGGTAAATGAATTGTACTTAGATTGGATGATTTAAAAATGACATTAATACCCTCCTTGCTCCTCCCCTGTTGTTACATGCTCTTGCAAGATTGCACAATATAATTATTTATCCTTGATTCTAGAGCCCTTCAAATCCTTAATTAGACTTAAAAAAACTCCTTGCTCATTAAGAACAAAGAGGGTTAACATTGATATAACAAGTTTATACCATTTTGCGAAGTTTTATATGGATAAAAATGTATGAAAAAGGATTCTTTATTCCAATAAGTCTTTTCGCTTAAATATTTGTACAGATGCGATGAGTACGACGATAATAATAACAATAGTTGTAATAAAAGCTAACAAGAAACTAGAATCTAGTTTTCCTGACAGCAAGACCTGTCCTGTGTGCTCAGTCATCGTGGCCGGACTCCATTTCAAATACTTTCCTAGAAGGGATGTAACTGTCGAAATGGCAAAGACCACAAATATTGTAACAAAAGCAACTCCTCCATTTCCTTTCATTATCGTACTAAAAAAAAGCGTCAATGTAACAACAAAAACTAACCATATGCTATAGATCACTACACTTTGAAAAACGCGCTCAAAAGCGACTGTTTCAATGAGTAAACTCGTATAATACCAAGAAGCTACATATCCAATAAGCAATGAAACGAATGTAATTGTAAGTAACCCAGCCCATTTAGATAATATATATGAGGAATAAGAAACTGGTTTAATCATGACCATAGCTGCTACTCCACTTTGTTTTTCTTCGGAAACGATACCCATTGCACTCAAAACAAGAATAAGTACACCGAGCATCCCATAATTAGATAGAACATTCATTAATACTTCTGCCCCAGTTGGAGTAGGCATTTCAAGGATTGTACCTTCTGGAAGACCCCCAAAAGTGTCCAAAATCTCCGGCATATAATACGAACTAACCGGCTGCATAACACCTAGCAAAATAAACACAATTGGAATCCATAAAATTTTATAATTCCGCACCATTTCCGTTATTTCTTTTTGATAAAGAACAGTCCATTGCGTCATGCCTTCACCACCTTGACAAATAAATCTTCTAATGTTGTTTGAGAAATCTCGAACTTACGAATCGGAAGTTTTCTATCCACGATATCTTTTAATAATGTTTGCTTTCCATTTACCATATCATTTAATACGATGCTGGTTTTATTACCTTGAATGTCTACTTCAGATACAAAGCTATAACTCGCTATGCTCTTTAGCCAATCAACAGCCGGTGATTCGAATTCGATTTGTAAAATAGGTTGCCGATATTCCTCCATTACCCTTCCCAGGCTACCTGATATCGCAATTTCCCCAGCATGCATGATAAGAATGTCATCACTTATTTCTTCTGCATCGTGAAGGACATGAGTTGAGAAAAGAATGGTTGTTTCCTCTTTAATCTCTCTCATCATGTCCAACACTTCCCGTCTCCCAAGTGGGTCGAGTGCAGAAACAGGCTCATCTAAAATAAGTAATTTCGGACGATGAATGAGTGCCTGTGCCAATCCGAGGCGCTGCTTCATTCCACCAGAATAACCCCCTATTTTCCTTTTTTTTGCATTCGTTAGACCCACTCGTTCAAGTAATTCCTCACTCCGTTTTTCTGCTTCCTTACGATTCATTTTTGCCAATTGTCCTGCAAAAACAAGAAACTCCTTTCCGCTCATCCAATTATAGAAAGCAGGATATTGAGGTAAATACCCAATATACGGCCTTAAATCCTTTGGTTTTTCCCCTTTAAAATCAATACTACCTGAAGTCGGTGCCAACAATCCGGATAGCATTTTTAATGTTGTTGTTTTTCCTGCTCCATTTGGTCCAAGTAATGAAACGCACCTGCCTTCTTCAATATGAAAATTGATTCCTTTAACAGCATTCGTATTTCCAAAACTTTTTACTAAATCGCTTGCCTTTAATAATTCCATTAATCATTTCTCCTTCCAACAACGAAATAAAGCACTGGCCCTATTATGCCGATAAAGAGAATAACAAGAATCCACAACCATTTTGGTCCGTTCGTTTTTTCTTCTTTAATACAAGAAACTAATGCGATAATCATAAGAATTAATTGTAAGACAATAATTGGCGCAAACGCTCCCCATGGGATTCCATTTAACAGTTCATTCATTTTTTCTCCTCCAAACTGTTTATTTATCCTTAATACGATTACGTTTGCCTATTCGTTCACTCACGAAAAAAAAATCTCAGGAATTTGATCCTGAGACCTTTCTTTTAAATATTTTCCTTGCAAAAATAAGATAGATAATAAGATACGTTGGAAATTGAATAAGACCTAAGAAGCCCCATAGCCAAGCATTGTGTCCTCTCTTTCGCGCGTCCCAAAACATCCACGAGCTCTGGCAAATCAGAATGAACGCAATCACGAGCCATAACCAAAGCGATATGCTACTTAGTTCATTTGAGTTCATTCATTACTGACCTTCTTTCTAGTTTTGTTAAGAGCGACGGGCAGTAAGATAACCCCCACAAGCTGAAAATAAAGAAAAAGAATTGGCTGGCGATAAACGACAGCAATCACAACTGAAAGCACTAATACTGCAACAGAGATAAACGTGAGAAGGTCTTTCCATTGTTTTTTTCGTATTCTTTTTTTCTCTAATTCAACATTCTGTTGAAACCATTGTAAGTTTGGAGTAGATACTGGATTCCATTGGTCCAGTTTTTCTAAACCATCTGTTAATTGCTTAACCGTTAATTCATCTTCATCATCCAACATAGAATTACTATTTTTAGAATCATTCTCCTTCAAGATCAGCCAACTCCTTTCGTACATTTTTTAGACCATTTGACACTCGAGATTTTACTGTTCCTTCTGCTAGACCCATCATTTTCCCAATTTCCCCATATGAATATCCGTAATAATGCTTTAATACGATTGGCATACGTATTTCTTCATCAATTTGGGCAAGTATATCAAGTACATCTGCCCATTCTTCATTCATATTTGCTACATTCCATTTCATTTTTCGGAGCGCTTGTTCATGCTCTAGCCAGTTTTTCTCCAGCTTCTTTCTCCGCTGTTGATCGATGAAAAGGTTCGTTGCGATCGTGATGAGCCATGAGGAAAACTTGGATTCACCATTATACAGTTGGATTTTTTCAATACACTTCACCATCGTCTCTTGCGTTAAATCTTCTGCGACTTGTGGATGAAGGGTAACTTTCATTAAATACTTTACGAGAAACGAATAATTCTGTTGTAGCAGTTTCGAAAGCGCCAATGTATCTCCTTTTTTCGCCTTTTGAATTAAATCCTTTTCATCCATGAGATCTACTCCATACAATAATAATCTATATGTAATACGATTAACTGGGAGAAATCGTTCATTTTTAAAATAAAGAATTACAAAAAAAACGTTTAGCCACAGTATTTGTCAAATGACTTGAAAGTATATATTAGACCATAAACCAAATATTGCTCATTCAGCGAGTTTAGATAATTGTTCAATTATTATAGTGTGATTAAACTACTCACATACTTTGCTTAAGTATGTCCCTCTTTAACTAACCTTCCCCCCTAGTTGAATAAGCCTTAGAATTTCATTGAATTAAATAACTCAATTTGCAATGAGTTCATATTCAAATAATAGATTAACTCTAATAATCATACCTTTAAACAACAGATACAAAAGCTACCTTGAAGAAAAAGGGAGTTGTTTCTCCCTTTAAAATATAACCCCTTTCAGGCTAGTAAACCTGTTGTCACTATTTACTATTAAGCACTTCGATACCTAGTCATTTCCAACTTCGACTAATCTCTTTGTAAAGTTAATATCTTCCACCTAGTACGTTATCAAGGAGAGATAAGTACTATTTTTCCGAAAACTATTAAGCTACCAAAGGTTAGTTATAGAGAAATATGGTCAGACCCCTTCAATAAGCATTTGATAAATAAAAATAAGTGTGTCTTTCGCATTAAGGTGACCATGTAAGGGGGAGGAATGTCTTTCAAATTATAGAATAAAAATATAAGTTACCTTTTATAACATAGAAAACACTTGTAAGTTAGTAAGGAGGATAAGATGCCATACCGTATATTACTTATTGATGATGACCCTTCTATCAGTGAAATGTTAGAGAAATTTCTATCAAAGGAAGGATATTTTGTTTTAACCGCTTTTAACGGAGAAGAGGGATTAGCCCTTTTTTTAAGTGAAGATATTGATTTAATCGTCATTGATATTATGATGCCAAAATTAGATGGTATTGAAGCGATAAAGTTGATTCGAGAGAGGAGCACTATACCAATATTAATCATTTCAGCGAAAGACACTGATGTTGATAAGGCATTGGGCTTGGGATTTGGAGCTGATGATTATTTATCTAAACCATTTTCACTTGTAGAATTTTCAGCAAGAATTAAAGCAAGTATTAGAAGGGTAACTAAATATGCAAATGATACCGAACCAATACTCCATCAAATCTTTACTTTTGGTCAACTTACTGTGGACTTACATAATTATTCTGTAAATAAGGAAAATGAAGAAATTAAACTAACATCAAAGGAATTTGAATTGCTGAAGTTATTTATCACCAATCCAAACCGGGTTTTTACAAAGGATGATTTGTATAACCTTGTTTGGCAACAACATTATTTCGGAAATGATAACGTTATTAATGGTCATATTCGGAGGTTAAGAGAAAAAATTGAAGATGAACCATCCAACCCCAAATATATAAAAACATTATGGGGAATTGGCTACAAATGGGTGAGTAACTAACATGACTATTTTATATATAGGTACAATTGTCATTTTGGTAGCTATCATTTACGCTCAATATCAAATGAGTAGAACAAGAACAAAACATTTGCGTGAAATTCATAATAAGTTACATCGAATCGTCAACCAATCATCAGATGAAGTGATATTGTTATTTACAGATGACAAAGAATTGATTGATATTACAGTGGATTTGAACCGGCTTTTAGAAAAGCATAAAAAAGCTTTAGCAAATTATACAAACACTAAATGGTCAATGAAGAAAATGATTTCAAATATTTCACATGATTTAAAAACTCCCTTAACAGTCACATTAGGTTATATAGAAATGATTCAGATGGATTCTGATTTGGATCCTGAAGAAAGACATTTAATCCTCACCAAAATTCATGACAAATCTGTAGAAGTGATTACTCTAATTGACAAATTTTTCAATTTAGCAAAATTAGAGTCGGGGGATAAGGAAGTCCCGCTTACGAGCATAAGAATAAATGATATCTGCCGCAAAAGTCTCCTGGAATACTATGATATTTTCAACAAAAAAGGCATTGAAGTCCACATTGACATTCCAGATAAACCCATTTATGTGTTAGGGAACATTGAAGCACTTAAACGCATTTTAACTAATCTCATATCAAATGCAATCGTACATGGTGGGGATGGGAAGATGATTGGCTTGAAGATTAGAATAAATGAAGACGACATTTACATCGATGTGTGGGATAAAGGAAAGGGCATAGATGAGCCATACCAGGACCGAGTCTTTGAAAGGCTGTATACGCTAGAGGATTCACGGAATAAATCTTATCAGGGCAGCGGTCTTGGACTTACAATAACAAAGCGACTTGTAGAAAAATTAGGAGGTACGATACAAATTAACAGTAAACCTTGGCAAAAAACCGTTTTTTTCTTCTCGTTAAAACGCTCGGATGAACAAAATTAACTTGATTGATCATTAAGACATTACTTTCCTTTATGGTAAAAACTATATTGTTTTTTTCATTTATTTTCCAACTTAAGAAATTCTTAAGGATTAATTAATGGAAAACGAAACTTTGCTCCTTAGACTGTAAGTAAGATACAAAGAAAGGAGCAGTTTGGATGTCTAGAAATGCACAGAGAAAACTAGTTATTTTGATGGTTAATATGTTCATTGCGAATGCAAGTTTTGGCATTATTATTCCGATCTTACCAGAATACCTCCAATCTATTAATCAAGGAGGAACGGCTGCGGGATTATTAATCGCCTTTTTTGCTGGTGCACAATTATTCTTTTCTCCAATTGCGGGAAAGTGGGCTGATCAATATGGAAGAAGAAAAATTATCATCTATGGATTGGGTATATTATCCATTTCCATGTTTGTGTTTTATGTGACAGATATTATTTGGATTCACTATTTTTCCCGTGTCATTGGCGGTCTTGGAGCTGCTATGCTCATTCCAGCGATTTTTGCGTATATAGCAGACATTACAACAATGGAACAACGTGCCAAAGGGCATAGTTTTCTATCAGCTGCCATGTCACTTGGCATCGTTATTGGACCTGGAATCGGTGGCTTTCTTGCACATGCCGGCCTCAAAATTCCATTTTTAGTCGCAGCCATTAGCTCTATAACAGCAGTCATTTTTTCCTTTTTATTATTGGAAGAAAGTAAGAAACAAGAATATGAATCTACAAAAGACATAAAGTCAAAGGAGTCAATTGGAACAAAATTAGCTCAATCGGTTAAATTACCCTACTTCATCCCTCTTCTCATCTCATTAGTTATGAGCTTTGGATTAGTCGGATATGAATCGATTCTCTCTCTCTTTATGGAGAATCAGTTTGATGCATCTCCACAGCAAATCGCAATTATGATTACTTCAACAGGATTAGTTAGTGTCCTCGTGCAATTACTCTTCGTAGAAAAAATCGTTCGAAAATTAGGAGAATTAAAGACCATTCATTTATTTTTAGGTCTAGCGGCACTTGGTTTCTTCCTATCATTAATAGTAAATCAATTTTATCTATTTTTTGGAATTACATTAATCATTTTCCTTGCGACATCGATTTTGAGACCAGTAGTTAATGCACTTATTTCAAGACTTGCAGGAGAAAATCAAGGATTTGCGATGGGATTGAACAATGCATATATGAGTTTTGGCAACATATTAGGTCCAACAATTGCAGGAGTTGTTTATGATGTGAATGTTTTTTATCCATTTATATTAAGTACTGTTTTCATTGTAATGACAATTATTATTACAGGCGGTTGGCAAAAATCCATGACCAGTAAACAAACCGAAATCGTTAAGGAATGAAGGGAGGAACAGATTCATGAATAGAATTATAGAAACCCGTGAATTAACAAAGGTTTTTAATGAAAAAGAGATCATCTCTAATGTGAATATTACGGTTAATAAAGGAGAAATTTATGGTTTTTTAGGACCAAACGGTGCCGGGAAAACGACAGTGATGAAGATGGTCGCAAATTTAATCAAACCGACTCGTGGGGAAATAGATTTATTTGAAAAGGCATTATCATCTAATTCCTATCAAGTTTTAGGCAAGATAGGGGCAATTATTGAACAACCGGTCTTTTATGAGAAGCTAAGTGCAAGAAAAAATTTAGAACTTCACTGCGAATATATGGGATATCATAATAAGAATGCTGTTAACGAATCATTAGAGATGGTCAAGTTGACAAACACTGGAGCTAAGCCAGTAAAGGAATTTTCAATGGGAATGAAGCAAAGATTAGCAATCGCACGAGCAATCATGACAAAACCTGAATTACTTATACTAGATGAACCGATTAATGGATTAGATCCTGTTGGCATTAAAGAGATAAGGAAATTGTTTAAAAAGCTAAATAAAGAATATGGAATAACCATTTTTATCTCAAGTCATATTCTAGCAGAAATTGAACATATTGCTGATAAGATTGGCGTTATAATACAGGGAAAGCTAATGGAAGAAATTCCGATGGAAAAAGTCAGAGAAAATAATAAAGACTATATAGAAATCGTGACCAAAGATTCCGCAAAAGTAGCTTTGATACTAGAACACCATTTAAAGATTACAAATACTAAGATGCTAGATTCACTAACCATACGCGTTTATGATTTGGGAGTACCCCAAGGTGTCATTTCAGAAGTCCTATTTAAACACGGAGTAGTGATTGAATCTATTTATCATAAAAGCAGTTCATTAGAGGATTACTTCTTTACATTATTGAATGGTGGTGGAGTCAGTGCTTAAGCTTATGAAATTAGAAATGCAAAAATTTGAAATAACAAAGTATGTGAAAGGTGCGCTAATTGCCAATATTGTCATCCTTTTTCTAATATGTCTAATCGCTTATGTTGAAACGAATCAAGGAATTCAGGTCATGACAAGTCATTATATGGCTATGGAGATTATAGAAACAATAATAAGAGTCACATTTATCATTTTTGCGGCTGTACTTTTGTCTCAAATTGTTATAAGTGAGTATAAAAATAAGACAATTAATGTCCTTTTTATGTATCCTATTAAACGAAGAACCATTCTAATAGCAAAGTTACTTGTAACGGTTTTGTTTACTTTCTTTGCTATTATCTTCTCTTTTATTATAGTGGGAAGCGGATTTTACTTGTTTAATTCTTTTACAAATGTTATTCCTGAACCGTTAAGTGCCACAATCATTATCAATTCCTTTGGAAAGGTAGTATTCAATGCATTGGCTGCGAGCTTAATTAGCT
Source organism: Cytobacillus sp. FSL R5-0569 (assembly GCF_038007265.1). NCBI lineage: Bacteria > Bacillati > Bacillota > Bacilli > Caryophanales > Bacillaceae > Cytobacillus > Cytobacillus sp. FSL R5-0569. Next base: position 168,458 of record NZ_JBBOWW010000001.1, on the reverse strand, counting down.
TAATTCCACTTTACTTTGGATTAAAAAAATATTCGGTCCCAGCTACAATCGTTTCAGCCTTCTTTGTCTCTCTAATCATAAGTCAAAATATAAATGGGTTTTCATTATATTCAATTATTATCACACCTATTACTCTCTCGTTAATAGGATTAGCAACTGCCATTATTGCCATTAAAAATATAGATAATGGAGATATTATCACTTAATAAGGGACCCGAAGCTTGGGAGGATACGTCCTTACGGATAGATGAACCTATTTAATTTGCCCAGTTTTAAGGTACCCCAATGAAATATAAAGTAAATTTGACGGGCTCCTTCTCTGATATCGAGAACCTAACTTTCCAATAATTCAAATAAAAAAGCTATTTATAAGAGATAAAACACTATATCGAGTTCAGAGTTTTCTTTTGCCTCTCTTCCTAACAACACTCCAAGCTAATAAAACTCATTGATAATTTGATGTGAGTTACTTCGATAAGGTCACCATATTTAAATATGCTTCACCTCTAATTATACTAATTTTTATACTGGCTCTGCATTAAAAGAAAAATCTCTTAAAAAATTCCTTTTCTACTAAACCTCCCCGTTAGTAGAATTAGGATTAATATATGCCTTTGCCATAACCATCCTTTTTTACTATGTATGAGTTTCAATATAAAGGATATGATGAGCAGCATAATTATTTTAATCCAAGGATTAGGAATAAATGTGAGTATTTGTTGGATTTTTATCTAAAAGGACTTTAGAACTTTAACATAGTAATATTATAGTTAGAAATGGGGTAATTATATTTTAAATTTGAGCCTTTAGGTTTTATTGAAAGTGGTGTTACTTATCATATTTCTGCAACTGAGAATAAGGTCACAGTTGTTGCTAAAACAGGAGGTTTAAGTATTAAGTGTACCGGAAAAACCTTTAAAGGTACTATCTCAGAAGCAAAGAAAAAAATTAATGAAGAAAACTATTTGAAATCGTAATCCTATCTCATTTGAGAAGAGTTATTTTTTAAAATCATGAAGAAGGAATTTTCACCTCACAAAAGAAGTATATAGTATTATAACTTTTCATATTACAATTTGAGGTGACATCATGATTCTTTCCATAGTAATTAAACTAAATGTAATTGATTGGACATCTATTGCAGCAATATCGACATTTCTAGCTGTTCTTGTTTCTTTATATTTATCTAAGGTAGAGAGAAGAGAACGTATTACTTTGATTGACAGTACTATCGGTGGGGATTATTACGAGAAGTATGGTATTGTGAGGACTATCAAGATACAAAATACGGGTCATAGGGATGTATTAATCGAAGATTTATTTTTTCCCAAGAGATACATTATCAGATTTAATACAACTAATTATTATTAATAAAAGGAACATCTACTATCCGTCTAAATTATTCATTTTGGTTAAATGCCTATTCAGTAAGGAAGGACGTATACTCTTTACTCCATATGAGTTTACCCATTCTGAAGAATATTTAAAAGAAAGTACCAAACTACCAATAGTTTTAAAAAGTTTTCATTCAGCGCAAATTATCATACCTAATACATACTTTAAACATCTTATAAAGAATGATGAAGAAGAAAATACTGTTCCTTTCTTTGTTTTAACTGGGACAGGAAAAAATTCAGAGGAAAAATAACTATCTATAATGGTTAAAGATATTTAAAACTATAAAAGCCCTCAATGAAAGGGCTTTTAACTACATAAAGATATGTTCTAAGAAAAATTTATCCATTTCATCATTATTCTTCGAAAAAACTTCGTGCTCGGCAGAAATTAATTGTCTTAGAATCTCATCTAACTTTGTAGAGTAAGAAATAAGTTCCTGATCATTACTTTTTATACTCGATCCATGTATAATCGTGGACCTAAAACCATAAACTTTCTTTATAAACTTATATAATTCAATTTTTTCATCTTGAGAAGTGCCTATCATAATCCCGACTCTTTCCGATATTCTATGTGTTAAATCAGTTGTTGAAGTACTAAATAAACATTCGAGTGCTGTGCAATAGAAAACTATCTTCATAGGTAAAGCAAAACTTGTTCTAGCTACAAGTGTAAAATAAAAAGCTTTCACTAACCTTCCTGGATCACCACTTTTATAGAAAAGAGATGTATCAGGCAATTTCCCGCCAAAACTTTCCTCATCTACCTCATCTAAAGAAAAAGGAGTATATGTATGAATGGCCTCTTCAATTTCTTTCATTGTGAAAATATCATCAATTTGTTTGCCATCAGCACGCTTGAAAGTCTCTGTTAAAGACGCTTTATAAGTTCGTCCATCTTGGATCTCTTTTTCATATGCAATTAAAAAACCATCCCTTACATAAACCCCATTATCCTTTATCCTCCATAGACTGTTTACAAATTCTTGTGCATCTCTCAAAAATGTAAATGTCATATTTGAGCCCTTATTGTCCATTTCATCGAAAGTTTTTATATCCTTACATACACCATACTTATAAAAATAAACTGTATCATTAAATTCATCAACTGAATGTGACCCTGCAGTCCACCTTAAAAGATCACTATTTAAAATTTCATTCCTTTCCTTTTCACCATTTGATATTCTTGTTCCTGGAATGAGTTCCTTACCCTTATTAAGTATGTTTTCTAATTTTAATCTATGAAGAATAGTAATAAATTTGTATTTCAACTTTTTACCCCCAAAATATTTTATATATATTACTATTCTTCAAAGTAAGTTATCCTTCCTTCAATAGTCACGTTTTTTTGTAAAATCCTTACTACTTCCATAATTCGCTAAGTAATTCAGTATTTTGTCCCGTGTTCCCTTATAATTCTTAATTCCGTATTTAGAAGCAAGCTTTTTTCGATTTGCAAATGAAGAATCAACATTAATTGACTTCAAATAATCAACCACGCTAGTTGTTTTCATATCGCCTTTTTTGGCTGATTTACTCGTTTGAGTTGTACCTTTTTTCTTCATTTTTTCAAGCAATGTTAAGTTTTGTGCTGGAGTGCCTGAATAATTCTTGATGCCGTGCTGAGAAGCAAGTTTCTTTCGATTGTTAAATGAGGAATTGATTCCTTTTGATTTTAGGTAATCAACAATACTACTTCCTTTATATTCCCCTGACGGCTTGGCTGCTGGCTTCGAAACAGGCTTTGAATGCACGGGTTTTGCAACTACTGATTTATTAGCCAAAACAGCCTTGTAATCAAACACTGGGCACTCTTTCCAAGCATATCCACTGAATTCATTGTGTCCTTTAACATATTTAATATGAGGGTATTTTTTTGTAACGTAGCAACTAAGTTGCGCAAGCTTTCCTCTTGTTTTTTTGTAGGTTTTTCACTTCTGAAATCCCCTGTTAAACAGATGCCAATCGCATAATTATTGTGATCACCTACATGATAAGTCCTTAATTCAATGTCATTACAAAATTTGATTGTCCCATCAGGCTCAATTACATAGCTATAACCAATGCTTGGCCAACCGTGTGTATCTACATGATATCTCGCATAGCCTTCAGCATTAGAACCCCCAAGCCCTTGCTTAGTTAAACTATGATGAATGGCTAATGTTGTTTTACCTTTTAAACTCAATACAGGAAATTTTAATCTCGGGTGCCTTTTTACTTCGTTTCTAAAGTCCACAAATTTTGGTATATCTAATAATCCTGCCATTTTATTAACACTCCTTTTATTTTTATGTGGAAATAAAAAAGACTGCCCTATTGGACAGCCTTATAATTTATCTCCTTTTTCTAACCAAGCCTTTTGTTGTTTAGCCTTTCAATAATGAATGTATATACTCATGTCTCAAAAACAATGTCTCAAAAAACCGCTGAAAACTTCCTTAAATTTATGGAATTAGAATAAATTAGGTCAAAATTAGGTCAAAAGCTATTTTTCTCATCAAAAAAGACCCTTGAACAAATCTGTTCGAGGGTCTTGAAACGTTGGTATATTAACGTTTTGAGAACTGAGGTGCACGACGAGCGCCTTTAAGACCGTATTTTTTACGTTCTTTCATACGAGCGTCACGTGTTAATAGTCCAGCGCGTTTTAGTGTTGGACGGTATTCTGGATCAGCTAGAAGTAACGCACGAGCGATACCGTGGCGGATTGCGCCAGCTTGACCAGTGTATCCACCACCTTTAACATTTACAAGAATGTCGTAGCTTCCTACTGTTTCAGTAGCTACTAGTGGTTGTTTAACAACTTCACGTAAAGCTGCAAACGGGATATATTCATTGATTTCACGACCATTGATAACGATTTTACCGTCGCCAGGGACTAAACGTACGCGAGCTACTGAGCTCTTACGGCGACCAGTACCAGTATATTGAACCTGTGCCAAGTTAATAACCTCCCCTAATTAATTATCCACGAAGTTCGTAAACTTCTGGTTGTTGTGCTTGGTGCGCATGTTCGCTACCAGCGTAAACATGTAATTTTTTAAACATTTGACGACCAAGAGAGTTCTTTGGAAGCATGCCTTTAATAGCAAGCTCTAACATGCTCTCAGGGTAGTTTGTACGCATTTCATTAGCAGTTCTAGTTTTTAAACCACCAGGGTGCATGCTGTGGCGGTAGTAAATTTTATCAGTAAGCTTCTTACCAGTTAATTCGATCTTAGAAGCGTTCAAGATAATTACATGATCACCAGTATCCACATGTGGTGTATAAGTTGGTTTATGTTTACCACGTAGAATTGATGCTACTTCACTAGCAAGACGTCCAAGAGTTTTGCCTTCAGCATCAACTACGTACCATTTACGTTCGATATTGTTTGCATTCGCCATAAACGTTGTACGCATCGGTTTTCCCTCCTAAATTAAATCCATTATAATCATTTTTGGTTTCATATATTCTTACACAATAAGATTCCGGGGCTTATCGTGGTTTTAATAATAATACCATATGCTATAATATAACTTTACCAGCTGATTGTCAAGTCGATGTTACACCTGGATTAGTTGTTTTAAGAATTTTTTCTCGCAAATCCAGCAAATGACGCTCTTTACTTATCATTAGCAATATTTTCATCGTAATAGACTTGCCATAAATACAGGCCATGACCAGGTGCCGTTTTCCCAGCATAGATACGGTTTTTCTTCGCTAAAATCTTCTCTATTTCATGTGGCTCACGCTCGCCCTTACCAACCTCTAGTAAGGTTCCCATTAAAATGCGAATCATATTATAAAGAAACCCGTTACCAACAAAACGGAACAGTAGCTCATCATCATGTTCCTCAATATAAATCCCATAGATGTTCCGCACGCGATCTTCCACTTCAGACCTTGCTGAACAAAAGCTCGTAAAGTCATGTTCTCCTAATAAATACGGGATGGCTTCGCGCATACGCTCCACATCTATTGGAAAGGAATACTGATAAGCATAATGTCGCAAAAAAGGGTTGCTTTTCTTCGTACGTATTAATCGGTAGCGATACTCCTTACCTATAGCATGATATCGCGCATGGAAGTCCTCTGCTACATAGGCCGCTTCCTCTACTACAACATCATTCGGCAGAATAGAATTCAAAGCAGCTGGCCACCGCTCCTCAGGCAACTGCAAAGGACTATCGAAATGAATTACTTGACCCACCGCATGAACACCAGCGTCCGTGCGGCCAGAAGCAACGACTTTCACTTCACTGCCCTTATGCAGCTTCGTAAGTGCTGATTCTAGCTCCCTCTGGACAGTCCGTTTATTCGGTTGTACTTGATAGCCCGCAAAGCCTGTGCCATCGTAAGCGATAATACATTTGATTCTCATGATATGCCCTCTTTATGTTCTAAATATAATTAACAATATCGTTAAAGCCAAAAGCAATAACAACATCAAGGTATCAATACCGCTCCACACAAGCTTACGATACCTTGTCCGTCCATCGCCTCCACGATAACCACGAGCCTCCATTGCTGTGGCAAGCTCCTCTGCTCGTTTAAATGAACTCACAAACAGCGGAATCAGTAGTGGAATAATCGCCATCACACGGTCTTTTACAGGGCCTGAAGAGAACTCCACGCCTCTTGCTGATTGTGCCTTCATAATCTTATCTGTTTCCTCCATGAGCGTCGGAATAAACCTTAAGGCGATAGACATCATTAGAGCGAGCTCATGCACCGGAAACTTCAACTTCTTAAGTGGGCCTAACAAACTCTCTAAACCGTCTGTAATCGCAATAGGGGCTGTTGTTAACGTTAGGATCGATGTGATTAAGATTAATAGGAAAAAGCGTAAAGAGATAAATATCCCTTGTCTCAAGCCTTCCTCGTAAACTTTAAACCATCCTAATTCAAAAATAATCGGTCCTTCTCTTGTTAAAAAGATATGCATCAAGAACGTAAAAATAATCAAAATGAAGACGAGTTTTAAGCCGCCAAATACAAAGCGCATCGGCACTTTCGACATCGCTAGCATTAATAAGGTATAGACAACAAGGGCACCATACGTAATCGCATTATTAGCGATAAAAACAACACATACGAATAAAAGAACGATAATGAGTTTGGAACGCGGGTCCATTCGGTGAATCACTGAATCAGCTGGAACATAGCGTCCAAAAATCATTTTTTCCATCATTAGGCTTCACCTCTCTTTAAAAAGCGAGGCATTTCTTGACTGATTTCCTCTATTGTTAAGCATGTTTTAGCAAACTTATAGCCGAATGTTTTCTCTAGCTTTTGCTGGAACTTCACAACCTCTGGTACGTCTAAGCCCATTTTTATCAATTGCTCCGGGTCAGAGAAAATCTCGAGTGGTGTGCCCACTCTATAGACTTCACCTTTATGCATAATAGCAATCTTATCCGCATAGCGTGAGGCATCCTCCATACTATGCGTTACAAGAATCGTAGATAAATTCCGCTCTTTATGAAGCTGATAAAACATATCCATAATTTCTTTACGCCCACGAGGATCTAAGCCAGCTGTTGGTTCATCAAGCACAATGACATCAGGATGCATCGCTAATACACCAGCAATGGCAACTCGGCGCATTTGTCCACCAGAAAGATCGAACGGCGATTTTTGTAAAATCGACTCATCTAGGCCCACTTGTTTAATTGCTTCATGCGCTCGCCTTTTTGCTTCTTCTTCATTCACACCGAAATTCATCGGACCAAAACAAATATCCTTCTCTACAGTTTCTTCAAATAGTTGATGCTCAGGAAATTGAAACACAATCGCTACTTTTTGGCGTATCGCTTTTAAGCCTTTCTGTTTCTTCTCAGAAGTAATCGTTCTCTCACCAATAACAACTTCGCCCGCTGTAGGTTTCAGTAATGCATTTAAATGTTGTAGGACGGTCGATTTCCCAGAACCAGTATGTCCTATTAAAGCGAGAAATGTGCCTGATGGAATATCTATAGACACATCTTGAATCGCTAATCTTTCAAACGGCGTATTGACCTGATAGCGATATTCTACATTTTTGAGTGCGATGTCCATAATTCTTCCACCAATTCTTCTTCAGATAAATGATGCTTAGATACTGGGATATTTAAGCCTTTTAACATTTTGCTCATTTTCACAGGGAATGGAATATCGAGTCCTAACGAAATCAACTCTTCATCTAATTGGAAAATATCTTCCGGACTACCTTCCCGATAAAGCTGTCCTTTATTCATCACAATCATGCGATCAGCCTTTGCTGCTTCTTCTAAATCATGTGTGATGGAAATAACAGTCATTTCTTGCGATGCTTTTAACTGCCTAATCGTCTCTAACACCTCTTCACGACCACGCGGGTCTAACATAGAGGTCGCTTCGTCCAAGACAATGATATTTGGCCTAAGCGCTAGAACCCCTGCAATGGCCACACGCTGCTTTTGGCCACCTGATAAATGGTGCGGCTCTTGATCAAGAAACTGTTCCATTTTCACACTCTCCAGCGCGTCATGGACACGCTTAATCATTTCTTCTCTCTCGATGCCGTGATTTTCTAAACCAAAAGCCACATCATCCTGTACAGTCGTACCAACAAACTGGTTATCGGGATTTTGAAAAACCATCCCAATTTTATCTCGTATGTCCCAAACCGTTTCTTCTGATAGCAGCAAACCATCTACCGTAATACTGCCTTCCTTGGGGAAATTCAAGCCATTTAAAAGCTTAGCCATCGTTGACTTCCCTGATCCATTATGACCAACAATCGCCAACCATTCCCCTTCATATATATCAAACGTCACATCTTTCAACGCATAATCCGCATTCTCATCATATTTAAAAGAAAGATTCCTTATCTGCACGAGGGAATTCTTCATACTCATCTACTCCTCTCCAACCTCTGCTGCTCTCAACTCTACTAAAAACAAACCTAAAAATCTAACGTCTAAATTTTATTAGAAAACTGTGCGATTGGCAAGCCTTTAAGGCGACGACAGAGACCTAGTTGCTCTTATACTTCGTTCTTTCTTTTGACAGGCATCATAGAGCTATTTTTCTTCTCTGCTTGTCAAAAGGTAATCACTCAGAAGTGATTGAAACCTGAGCAATTGGCAAGCCCGTTAAGACGATGACAGCGTCTTAGTTGCTCTTATACTTCACTCTTTCTTCTGACTCACTTCATCGCTATTCTTCAATGCTATCAATAGGTCACGGCTCTGAAGTGATAGAAAACCAATTCTTAATCGTACTAATATCACTGGCTTGCATTCAGAATGGTTCATGCGTTTAATGATTCTTTATGCACAAGTCTTGCTTCTTTACTAGTTTTTGCGCAATTCCAATGTTTACGCGTAATTCCTTGGTTTTCTTTGCCACCTTTTGCGCGATTTCAACCTTTACACGCAATTCCTTGGTTTTCTTTACTACCTTTTGCGTGATTCCATCATTTACGCGCAATTCTTTAGCTTTCTTTACTACTTTTTGCGCGTTTCCATCGTTTACGCGCAGTTTCTTAGCTTTCTTTACTACTTTTTGCGCGTTTCCATCGTTTACGCGCAGTTCTTAGTCTTTCTTTACTACTTTTTGCGCGTTTCCATCGTTTACGCGCAGTTCCTTAGCTTTCTTTACTACTTTTTACGCGCTTTCACCCTTTACGCGCAGTTCCTTAGCTTTCTTTACTACTTTTTGCGCGCTTTCACCCTTTACGCGCAGTTCCTTAGCTTTCTTTACTACTTTTTGCGCGCTTTCACCCTTTACGCGCAATTCCTTAGCTTTCTTTACTACTTTTTGCGCGCTTTCACCCTTTACGCGCAATTCCTTAGCTTTCTTTACTACTTTTTGCGCGCTTTCACCCTTTACGCGCAATTCCTTAGCTTTCTTTACTACTTTTTGCGCGTTTCCATCGTTTACGCGCAATTCCTTAGCTTTCTTTACTACCTTTTGCGCGCTTTCACCCTTTACGCGCAATTCCTTAGCTTTCTTTACTACTTTTTGCGCGCTTTCACCCTTTACGCGCAATTCCTTAGCTTTCTTTACTACTTTTTGCGCGTTTCCATCGTTTACGCGCAATTCCTTAGCTTTCTTTCCTACCTTTTGCGCGCTTTCACCCTTTACGCGCAATTCCTTAGCTTTCTTTACTACCTTTTGCGCGCTTTCACCCTTTACGCGCAATTCCTTAGCTTTCTTTACTACCTTTTGCGCGCTTTCACCCTTTACGCGCGCAATTCTTTGCCTTTCTTTCCTACCTTTTGCGCGTTTCCACCCTTTACGCACAATTCTTTGCCTTTCTTTCCTACCTTTTGCGCGCTTTCACCCTGTGCATGCAGTTCTTCACTTTCCCCATATCTTTTACGCGTTTTCACGTATATAAGTAATTCTTCTTTTTTCCCTTACCTGTATGCGCACCGACCATCCATACCCACGTACTCTGCCACTAATTATGCTATTGAATAAGGAGTTACAAAAATTCTATTAACTAAAACTTAGGGGCAAAACAAACATTTCTCTTTATATAATAAAAAAGCCGCCATTATTGATGGCGAGCTACTATGTATATGGAGTTCTATCCTATCTGCAACTATCTCCATAACAAAGGCTCATTAATAATTGCCTTGGCAATGGTTGTTTTTAAAAAAGCCTGCATCCTCATCCTAGTAATACAGGCATTCCTGTATGGACGAGTAAAGCAAATGGATGAAGATGCAAAGAGCTAGACGTAACACCTCAATATTACGGATGTCCATCGTAACACTCAAAATGGTTTTGCTCATTGGCTTTAGGGGTATCCCTATTTAAAGAAAGAGGGCATTGAATAAGTTCCAATGAAACCATTCAGGCGCCCTCAATCTGCACATGAATCCCAAAGGTTAGGTTATCCTAATCTAAGAAGATACGTTTATTATACTAATTCGATGATTACCATTGGTGCTGCGTCGCCACGACGAGGACCGATTTTCATAATACGAGTGTAACCACCTTGACGCTCTTCATAACGAGGAGCAATATCACTGAACAATTTTTGAACAGCATCTTGGTTTTTCTCAGCATCAGCTACTTCATGACGAACATATGCAGCTGCTTGGCGACGAGCGTGAAGATCTCCACGTTTACCAAGAGTGATCAATTTTTCAACTACTGAACGAAGTTCTTTAGCACGAGCTTCAGTTGTTTCAATACGCTCATTGATGATTAAATCTGTTGATAAGTCACGTAGCATCGCTTTACGTTGAGCGCTAGTGCGTCCTAACTTTCTGTATCCCATGAAAGTTTCCCTCCTTTGTTGAAGTCATTAAAGGCTAGATTTCAAAAGACAATCAGTCGTCTTTACGCAAACCTAATCCAAGCTCTTCTAGTTTATGTTTTACTTCCTCTAGAGACTTCCTACCTAAGTTACGTACTTTCATCATATCCTCTTCAGTTTTATTAGCTAACTCCTGAACAGTGTTAATGCCTGCACGTTTTAAGCAGTTGTATGAACGAACAGATAAATCTAGTTCTTCAATTGTCATTTCAAGGACTTTTTCTTTTTGGTCTTCTTCTTTTTCAACCATAATTTCAGCATTTTGAGCTTCATCAGTTAAACCAACAAAGATATTCAAATGCTCAGTTAAGATCTTCGCTCCAAGTGCAACTGCATCTTGAGGGCCAGTACTTCCGTCAGTCCAAACATCAAAAGTCAATTTATCAAAATTACTCAATTGACCAACACGAGTATTCTCAACTTGATATTGTACGCGTGAAACTGGCGTATAAATAGAATCAATAGGAATTACACCGATTGGTTGATCTTCTTTTTTGTTTTGAACAGCTGGTGTATAACCACGACCACGTTTAGCAGTTAGACGCATATGCAAATGACCATTTGAACCAAGAGTAGCAATATGAAGATCCGGATTAAGAATCTCTACATCACTATCATGTGTTACATCTGCAGCAGTAACTACACCTTCGCTTTGAACGTCAATTTCTAATGTTTTTTCTTCATCAGAATAGATTTTCAATGCGAGCTTTTTAATGTTTAAAATGATAGATGTTACATCTTCTACGACGCCTTCAATTGTTGAGAACTCATGAAGTACCCCATCAATTTGGATCGAAGTGACAGCGGCACCTGGGAGTGAGGATAATAGGATACGACGTAAGGAGTTACCCAAAGTTGTTCCATATCCACGCTCAAGTGGTTCTACGACGAACTTACCATACTTAGCATCATCGCTGATCTCAACCGTTTCGATTTTTGGTTTTTCTATTTCGATCATCAAAATACACCCTCCTTCAAAACGTCGAAACCCCGGTTTATTAACCGAAATTCCCCCATGTATACGTTCCCGTTTTGTGCACAACAACTGGAATAATAAATACTGTATAATTCATTTACTTTGTATCATATCCCATTATAGACAGGGATTCAAAAGTTTATACAGATTAATTATACACGGCGGCGTTTTGGTGGACGACATCCGTTATGTGGTACTGGAGTAACGTCTCTGATAGCAGTAACTTCTAGACCAGCAGCTTGTAATGCACGAATAGCAGCTTCACGACCTGCACCAGGTCCTTTAACTGTTACTTCTAAAGTTTTCATACCATGTTCCATAGATGCTTTCGCAGCTGTTTCAGCAGCCATTTGCGCAGCGAAAGGAGTCGATTTACGAGAACCTCTGAATCCTAGCGCACCAGCACTTGACCAAGAAAGAGCATTACCATGAGAATCAGTGATAGTTACGATTGTATTATTGAATGTTGAACGAATATGTGCAATTCCGCTTTCAATATTCTTTTTGACACGACGTTTACGTGTATTAGTTTTACGAGCCATTTTAAGAACCCTCCTTTACCGATTATTTCTTTTTGTTCGCTACAGTCTTACGAGGACCTTTACGTGTACGAGCATTGTTTTTAGTATTTTGTCCGCGAACAGGTAAGCCACGACGGTGACGAAGACCGCGGTAGGATCCGATTTCCATTAGACGTTTGATGTTAAGTGATACTTCACGACGAAGGTCACCTTCAACTTTTAATGAATCGATTTGCTCACGAATTTTGTTTAATTCATCTTCAGTAAGATCGCGTACACGAGTATTCTCGTTTACACCAGCTTCTGCTAGAACTTTTTGAGCAGTTGTTTTACCAATACCATAGATATAAGTTAATGAGATTACTACACGTTTTTCACGTGGTACATCTACACCTGCAATACGTGCCACTATATGCGCACCTCCTTCAAATTAGCCTTGTTTTTGTTTATGTTTAGGGTTTTCACAGATAACCATTACTTTACCTTTTCTGCGGATGACTTTGCACTTTTCGCAGATCGGTTTAACTGATGGTCTTACTTTCATTATCCTAACCTCCTTAGTAGTACGGAGTGCAATGATTATTTAAAACGATAAGTGATTCTTCCGCGAGTTAAGTCATAAGGAGAAAGCTCAACTGTTACTTTATCCCCTGGTAAAATACGAATGAAGTGCATGCGGATTTTACCGGAAACATGAGCTAAAACTGTATGACCGTTTTCTAATTCTACCTTAAACATTGCATTTGGCAAAGTGTCTATGACAGTGCCTTCTACTTCAATTACATCATCTTTCGCCACTAAACAAGTCTCCCTTCCATAAAATCATATACGAAATACATCAAATGCTTTCCCAAGCATGTAGATATTCTTTGCTAAAAGGTTCGCAGAATAACACATTCGGACATTCCGATACATAATCTCATAGGTCGCGTAATCAATGCAAGCTTTATGAGCTAATAATCATCTTACTCAAAACAAATGATTTTAAACATATACACAACAACCTTCTGATTATAACATAAAAAGAGTTTGACGTCTCCTTATAGTAAAAAGAAAAATGAGTTAGAAACGGAGTATTTTAGAAAAGCCTACTGTTATTTTACAGTAAGTATTTCATAACCAGTTTCAGTAATGGCTATTGTATGTTCGAAATGGGCACAACGCTTACCATCGACTGTTACGACTGTCCATTGATCTGATAGCGTTGATACATATCTACTACCGATATTTACCATCGGTTCGATAGCTAATACCATACCTGGTTTTAATAGAGGCCCTTTATTCGGGGGACCAAAATGTGGAATCTGTGGTTCCTCATGTAAGTCTTGCCCTACCCCATGTCCGACATATTCTCGTACAATGGAAAAGCCTTTGCTTTCCGCATATGTTTGGATTGCATGAGAGATGTTCGATAAGCGTACACCTGGCTTTGCTTGTTTTAAGCCTTCATATAATGACTGCTCAGTAACTTCAAGCAATGCTTTTGATTGTTCATCAATTGCCCCTACTGCGTAGGTCCAGGCAGAATCACCGTGATAACCGTTATATTTTGCACCTATATCAATACTGATGATATCACCATCGTTTAAGCTGTTATCATCAGGAATCCCGTGAACTAGCTTTTCGTTCACAGATGTACATATACTACCTGGAAAACCGTTATATCCTTTAAAAGATGGGACGGCCCCACATTTGAGAATAAAAGCCTCAGCAAGACGATCTAATTCTCTTGTCGTTATTCCCGGAGTGATATGCTTTTGTAATTCCTCATGTGTTAAAGCGACAATTCTACCAGCTTCTCGCATAATATCGATTTCACGTTGAGTTTTGCTTATGATCATTATTGTAAGCCTCTTAAAAGACTATCTAGATCAGTAAATACTTTACCAATTTCTTGTTGACCGTTAATGTTACGTAAATAGCCTTTATTTTCATAGAAATCAAGCAAAGGTTTTGTTTGCTTAATGTTTACGTCAAGTCTATTTTTAACAGTTGCTTCATTATCATCTTCACGTTGATATAATTCTCCACCACAGCGGTCACATTCGCCCTCTTTAGTTGGAGGATTAAATACAAGATGATATGTTGCCCCACAAGATTTACATATTCTGCGGCCAGTTAGCCTTTCCATCAAAATCTCTTGATCTACATCAATGTTAATAACGTAATCAATTTTTCTTGATAGATCAGAAAGAATATTTTCTAAAGCATCCGCTTGAGCAACGGTTCTAGGGAAACCATCTAAAAGAAAACCTTTTTCGCAATCGGGTTTACCAAGACGTTCTCTAACAATACCAATTGTTACTTCGTCTGGCACAAGTTCACCTTTATCCATAAAAGACTTTGCTTCTAAACCTAGAGCAGTTTCTTCTTTGATCGCTGCACGGAACATGTCTCCAGTAGAGATATGCGGAATACCGTACTTTTCAACAATTCTTTCTGCTTGTGTACCTTTACCGGCACCAGGGAGCCCCATTAATACAAGATTCAAGTGAATTCCCCCCTATTCTATTAGGTTTGAGGGAACAATCGTCCCCTTAAACCTTTCTATTTGATAAAACCTTTATAATGACGTTTAACTAGCTGAGACTCTAACTGTTTGTAAGTATCAAGAGCAACACCAATCACGATTAGTAAGCTCGTTCCACCGATTTGAGCAGTTTCTGGTAGCCCTGCAACATTAATGAAGAACATTGGAATGATTGCAATCGCTGTTAAGAAAAGAGCACCAACAAAAGTTAAACGATATAAGACTTTAGTTAAATATTCCTGCGTGTTTTTACCAGGACGGATGCCCGGTACATAACCACCTTGATTCTTCAAGTTCTCAGAGACTTTCTCTGGGTTTACTTGAATGAATGCATAGAAATATGTGAAAGCAATTATTAATGCAGCATAGATGACCATACCAATTGGCTCAGTATAATCAAATATCTTCTGGATCCAACTCGTTACACTATTCGATTCAAAAAAGCCTGCAATCGTTCGTGGTGTAATGATAAATGAAATCGCAAAGATAACAGGGATAACACCTGCAGCATTTACTTTTAAAGGTAAATGAGTGTTTTGAACACCTACTGGCGTCTTACCTGCTGATGCACGTTTTGCATATTGTACTGGAATTTTTCTTAATGCCTGTTGGATAAAGATTGTTCCAACTACAATAGCAATAACCGCAAGCACGATAAGTACAAGGGTTACGATACGTAGGAATAATTGATCTCCAGCACCTTCAATTTGCTGCGCATAAATTTGGTTAGCGATGGAAGGAATACCGGCAACGATTCCAGCGAAGATAATAATAGAAATACCATTACCAACACCTTTTTCCGTAATTTGCTCCCCTAACCACATTAAAAAAGCAGTTCCTGCAGTTAATACTGTAGCAATTAATAAATAAGAGCCAATACCCGTATTTTCAATTAACATGCCACCAGCAAGATTATTAAACCCATAAGACATACCAAGAGCTTGGATAAAACCAAGCACGATAGTAAAGTATCGTGTAAACTGAGCTAGTTTACGACGACCTGCCTCACCTTGCTTAGCCCATTCCGTAAATTTCGGCACAACGTCCATTTGTAGTAACTGAACAATGATTGATGCTGTAATATACGGCATGATTCCCATCGCAAGAATTGAGAAGTTTAATAACGCACCGCCACCAAATACATTCAAGACACCAAATACACTCATTTGATCCTGTGATTGTAAAATTTGTGCATTCACCCCTGGAACGGGGATAAATGTGCCGATGCGAAATACAATTAACATTAATAGGGTGAAAATGATCTTTCTTCTTATGTCACCCACGCGCATAAAATTGGAGATTGTCTGAAGCATTAGATCACCTCGGCTTTACCGCCGGCAGCTTCGATTGCTTCTTTAGCCGCAGCAGAGAATTTATGAGCTTTAACTGTAAGCTTTTTCTCTACGTTGCCTTTAGCAAGAACTTTAATTCCTGCTTTTTCGTTACTTACAACACCCGTTTCAATAAGAAGCTCTGGAGTAACTTCCGCTCCATCTTCAAAACGATTAAGTGCGTCAAGATTAACTACCGCATATTCTTTACGGTTAATGTTAGTGAATCCGCGTTTTGGTAAGCGTCTGAATAAAGGTGTTTGACCACCTTCGAATCCAGGACGTACGCCGCCGCCAGAACGAGCATTTTGACCTTTATGTCCCTTACCAGCAGTTTTACCGTTACCTGAACCAATACCGCGACCTTTGCGTTTACGTTCTTGACGTGAACCTTCTGCAGGTTTTAATTCATGAAGTTTCATGTTGGCACCTCCTTATTTTGTAGAAGATCGAAAATTATTTTTCAGTTACCGTTACAAGATGAGCAACTTTATTAATCATACCACGGATGGCAGGATTGTCTTGGTGCTCAACTGTTTGGTGCATTTTGCGTAATCCAAGAGCTGTGACTGTTTGGCGTTGGTCCTCAGGGCGACCAATCACACTGCGAGTGAGGGTAACTTCTAGTTTATTCGCCATTTGATTTCCCTCCTTATCCTAACAGTTCTTCTACTGATAAACCACGTAACTTAGCTACGTCTTCAGCACGTTTTAATTGTTGTAGACCATCTAGTGTTGCGCGAACCATGTTAATTGGTGTGTTTGTACCCAATGATTTAGAAAGGATATCGCCTACACCCGCTAACTCTAGTACCGCACGAACTGGTCCACCAGCGATAACTCCTGTACCTTCATATGCAGGTTTTAGAAGAATTTCGCCAGCTCCGAAGTGACCGATTACTTCGTGAGGAATTGTTGTTCCAACCATAGGAACTTCAATTAAGTTTTTCTTCGCATCTTCAATTGCTTTGCGAATAGCTTCTGGTACCTCTTGAGCTTTACCTGTACCAAAGCCAACGTTACCGTTTTTATCTCCAACTACTACAAGAGCAGAGAATCTGAAACGACGTCCACCTTTAACAACCTTAGCTACACGGTTTACCGTAACTACGCGCTCTTCAAGTTCAAGTTTGTTTGGATCAATACGACGCATTCTATATGTCCCTCCTTTGTCTATTAAAATTCTAACCCGTTTTCGCGAGCAGCATCTGCTAACGCTTTAACACGACCATGATATAAGTATCCTCCACGGTCAAATACGATTGATTTCAATCCTTTTGCTTCCGCACGTTTAGCGATTAATTCGCCGACTTTAACAGCCGCATCAACGTTGCCTGTAGCTTCAATACTAGCTTCTTTGTCTTGTGTAGACGCGCTAGCAAGAGTTACTCCGTTCACATCGTCAATTAATTGTGCATAAATGTGTTTATTTGAGCGATACACATTTAGACGAGGACGAGCCGCAGTGCCAGAAAGTTTAGATCTTACGCGAGCGTGTCTTTTCTTACGCACTGCATTTTTATCAGCCTTCGTAATCATTTCGGTCACTCCTTTCGTTTAGCTATGCAGCATTACTTACCTGTTTTACCTTCTTTACGACGAACATATTCTCCTTCATACCTAATACCTTTTCCTTTGTAAGGTTCTGGAGGACGAACGTCACGAATGTTAGCCGCTAAAGCGCCTACACGTTCTTTACTTGCACCTTTTACTACTACTTTCGTATTAGCTGGTACTTCGATTTCGATACCTTCTTCAGGTTCGATTTCAACTGGGTGAGAGTATCCAACGTTCAATACAAGCTTTTTACCTTGTTTTTGGGCACGGTAACCGACACCGATAAGTTCTAAGCCTTTTTCGAAGCCTTTAGATACACCTTCAACCATGTTAGCGATCAATGCACGAGTTGTACCATGAAGCGCACGGTGCTCTTTTTGATCAGAAGGACGCACGATGTTGATTACGTTCTCTTCGATGTTAATTGCGATATCTTTATTAAAAGTGTGAGAAAGCTCACCTTTAGGACCCTTTACGATAACGTGATGATTTTCATCAAGCGTTACTGTTACTCCACTAGGGATTTCAATTGGTTTTTTACCTATACGGGACATTTATTGCACCTCCATTCTTTCTGAAACTATATTACCAAACGTACGCTAGTACTTCTCCGCCTACTTGTTTCGCGCGAGCTTCTTTGTCTGTAAGAACGCCTTGAGAAGTAGAAACGAGTGCGATACCAAGACCGTTAAGAACGCGTGGTACCTCATCAGCTTTAGCATAAACACGAAGACCAGGTTTACTGATACGTTTTAAGCCTGTGATTACACGTTCATTTTTTGCACCGTATTTTAAGAAAATGCGGATAATGCCTTGCTTGTTATCTTCGATAAACTCTACATCACGTACGAAGCCTTCACGCTTAAGGATTTCAGCAACTTCTTTTTTAATATTAGAAGCAGGAACTTCTAATTTTTCGTGACGAACCATGTTCGCATTACGGATGCGAGTTAGCAAATCTGCAATTGGATCTGTCATGACCATTGTTTTTACCTCCTTCCCTAACTTTGGGTTTACCAGCTAGCTTTTTTAACGCCAGGAATTTGTCCTTTATATGCTAATTCACGGAAACAAATACGGCAAAGCTTAAATTTACGGTATACAGAATGTGGACGTCCACAACGTTCGCAACGTGTATATTCTTGTACCTTGTATTTAGGCGTGCGCTTTTGTTTCGCAATCATTGACTTTTTAGCCACGTTTTCGCCTCCCTCTAATTAACGATTACTTTTGGAATGGCATTCCAAATTGTGTTAAAAGTTCACGAGCTTCTTCATCAGTATTGGCAGTTGTTACGATAACGATATCCATACCACGAACTTTGCTTACTTTATCGTAATCGATCTCAGGGAAGATCAATTGCTCTTTAATACCAAGTGTGTAGTTTCCGCGTCCGTCGAAAGACTTTTTAGAAATACCACGGAAGTCACGTACACGTGGAAGAGAAACAGATACTAATTTATCGAAGAATTCGTACATGCGTTCTCCACGTAAAGTAACTTTCGCTCCGATTGGCATACCTTCACGTAAACGGAAGCCAGCGATTGATTTTTTCGCGCGAGTGATAACAGGTTTTTGACCTGCGATTTGTGTTAATTCCTCAACAGCATTATCTAATGCTTTAGAGTTTTGCACAGCATCACCCACACCCATGTTGATAACGATTTTTTCAAGTTTTGGTACTTGCATTACTGATTTATAGTTAAACTTGCTCACAAGAGCAGGAGTAATTTCTTTTACATGTTTTTCTTTTAGGCGGTTCATCGATTGTACCTCCCTTCTTCATTGATCTATTTATCTAAAGATTCACCTGATTTTTTTGCTACACGCACTTTTTTCCCATCAACCGTTTGATAGCCTACGCGAGTTGGTTCACCAGATTTAGGGTCAACCGGCATAACGTTTGATACATGAATAGGTGCTTCTTGGCTAAGGATTCCACCTTGAGGATTCAAGTTAGATGGTTTAGCGTGTTTCTTTACGATATTAACACCTTCTACAAGAACGCGTTCTTGTTTTGGGTAAGCAGCAAGAATAACGCCTGATTTGCCTTTATCCTTACCAGAGATGACCATTACTTTATCACCTTTTTTTACATGCATCTGTGTGCACCTCCTTAAAGGCATTTTGTTTAATTTTTATAGTACTTCTGGAGCTAATGATACGATTTTCATGAAGTTGTTCTCGCGTAGTTCACGAGCAACTGGTCCAAAGATACGTGTACCACGAGGACCTTTATCGTCACGAATAATTACACATGCGTTTTCATCAAAACGGATGTATGTGCCATCTTTACGACGAACGCCGCTCTTTGTACGAACGACAACAGCTTTAACAACATCACCTTTTTTAACAACGCCACCTGGTGTTGCTTGTTTCACTGTGCAAACAATTACATCACCGATGTTGGCAGTTTTACGGCCTGAACCACCTAAAACTTTAATTGTAAGTACTTCACGAGCACCAGAGTTATCAGCAACTTTTAAACGTGATTCTTGTTGAATCATCTGTGTAACCTCCCTTCGGGATCAAACATATTTCCGAACAATTAGATAATAACTGCTTTCTCAACAACTTCAACTAGACGGAAGCGTTTAGTCGCAGATAATGGGCGAGTTTCCATGATACGAACGATATCGCCGATTTTTGCTTCATTTTGCTCATCATGAGCTTTAAACTTTTTAGAGTACTTTACGCGTTTGCCGTATAATGGATGCTTTTTGTATGTTTCGACTAAAACAGTAACAGTTTTATCCATTTTGTCTGAAACAACGCGTCCAGAGTATACTTTGCGTTGGTTACGTTCACTCATTGTGCGAACCTCCTCTCAATATCACTTGCTAAAACCAATTTCTCTTTCACGGATAACAGTTTTCATACGAGCAATTGCTTTACGCACTTCACGGATGCGAGCTGTGTTTTCCAGTTGTCCAGTCGCCAATTGAAAGCGTAGATTAAAAAGCTCTTCTTTTAATGATTTAACTTTTTGTTCTATTTCGGCAGTGGTAAGGTCACGAATTTCATTAGCTTTCATTTGATTCACCACCAATTTCTTCTCGTTTTACAAACTTACATTTAACTGGAAGTTTGTGTGCTGCAAGACGTAGAGCTTCACGAGCGATCTCTTCAGATACACCTGCAATTTCGAACATTACTTTACCAGGCTTAACAACTGCAACCCATCCTTCAGGAGCACCCTTACCAGAACCCATTCGGACTTCAAGAGGCTTAGCAGTGTATGGCTTATGCGGGAATATTTTAATCCAAACTTTACCGCCACGTTTCATGTAACGAGTCATTGCAATACGGGCAGATTCGATTTGACGGTTAGTGATCCAAGAAGCATCTTGAGCTTGTAGACCATATTCACCGAATGTTACTTCAGTACCACCTTTTGCTTGACCGCGCATTTTTCCACGGTGTACACGACGATATTTTACGCGTTTTGGCAATAGCATATTATTTGCCTCCTTCCCCATTATTCTTCTTTGTAGGAAGCACCTCTCCACGATAGATCCATACTTTTACGCCTAACTTACCGTAAGTCGTATCTGCTTCTGCTGTAGCATAATCAATGTCAGCACGAAGAGTATGAAGTGGTACAGTTCCTTCGCTATAAGATTCAGAACGAGCGATATCAGCACCGCCAAGACGTCCAGATACCATTGTTTTGATACCTTTAGCTCCTGCGCGCATAGCACGTTGAATAGTTTGTTTTTGAGCACGACGGAATGATACACGGTTTTCCAATTGACGAGCAATGTTTTCCGCTACTAATTTCGCGTCGATGTCAGCTTTTTTGATTTCAAGAATATTGATGTGAACACGTTTGCCAGTAAGTGCGTTAAGTGCTTTACGCAACGCCTCTACCTCAGTACCACCTTTACCGATAACCATTCCTGGTTTTGCAGTATGGACTGTGATATTTAAGCGATTAGCTGCACGTTCGATTTCTACTTTAGAAACAGATGCATCGCTTAAGCGTTTTGTGATGTACTCACGAACTTTCAGGTCTTCGTGTAAAAGATCAGCGTAGTCTTTACCTGCGTACCATTTTGACTCCCAATCACGGATGACACCGATACGCAAACCGACTGGATTTACTTTTTGACCCACAGATTATCCCTCCTTCTTTTCTGATACAACGATTGTGATGTGACTTGTGCGTTTGTTGATTGCGCTAGCACGACCTTGTGCGCGTGGACGGAAACGTTTTAAAGTTGGTCCTTCGTCAACAAATGCTTGCTCAACTACTAGGTTATTAACATCCATTTCGTAGTTGTGCTCTGCGTTAGCTAGTGCAGATTTTAATACTTTTTCTACGATTGGAGAAGCAGCTTTTGGAGTTAAATTTAAAATCGCTACCGCTTCACCTACTTGCTTACCTCGAATTAAATCTACGACTAAACGAGCTTTACGAGGAGCAATACGAACTGTTCTTGCAACAGCTTTAGCTTGCATTATAATGCCCTCCTCTCATTAACGTCTTGTTTTCTTATCATCATTACCATGGCCTTTGTATGCACGTGTTGGAGCAAATTCTCCAAGCTTGTGGCCTACCATATCTTCAGTAACATAAACAGGCACATGTTTGCGACCATCATACACTGCGATAGTGTGTCCGATGAATTGTGGGAAGATCGTAGAACGGCGAGACCAAGTCTTCACTACTTGCTTGCCATCAGTTTCATTTAACTTTTCGATCTTTGTCATTAAATGTTCGTCAACAAAAGGTCCTTTTTTTAAGCTGCGACCCATGATTGAACCTCCCTTCGTGATTGTTCTACGGCCCGTCTTTGGAACCGTAGTTCAATCCCGTTATTTTTTACGACGACGTACGATAAATTTATCAGATTGATTGTTTTTCTTACGTGTTTTGTATCCAAGAGTTGGTTTACCCCAAGGAGACATAGGTGATTTACGACCGATAGGAGCTTTACCTTCACCACCACCGTGTGGGTGATCGTTAGGGTTCATAACAGATCCACGTACAGTTGGGCGTTTACCTAACCAACGAGAACGACCGGCTTTACCGATGTTAATCAATTCGTGTTGTTCGTTACCAACTTGACCTACAGTAGCGCGGCAAGTAGCAAGAATCATACGAACTTCACCAGAGTTTAAACGTACTAATACGTATTTGCCTTCTTTACCAAGTACTTGTGCACTTGTTCCAGCAGAACGTACCAACTGTCCACCTTTACCAGGTTTAAGTTCGATGTTGTGGATTACAGTACCCACAGGAATGTTTGTAAGTGGTAATGCATTACCTACTTTGATATCTGCTTCAGGACCAGACATTACTTCTGCGCCTACTTTAAGAGTCTTAGGAGCTAGGATGTAACGCTTTTCTCCATCTACATAATTAATTAGTGCAATGTTAGCTGAGCGGTTTGGATCATACTCGACTGTAGCAACGCGACCTGGTATTCCATCTTTGTCACGTTTAAAGTCGATGATACGATATTGACGTTTATGACCGCCGCCTTGATGACGAACTGTCAACTTACCTTGGTTGTTACGGCCACCTTTGCGCTTTACTGGAGCAAGCAAAGATTTTTCTGGTTTGTCTGTAGTGATTTCTGCGAAATCAGATACCGTCATGCCGCGACGACCATTAGAGGTAGGTTTGTATTTTTTAATCGCCATTTCATTTCCCTCCTCTTCTTGTTAGAAATTAAGCTTCAAAGATTTCGATTTCTTTGCTGTCAGCAGTTAGTTTAACAATCGCTTTACGGCGTTTGTTTGTATAACCACCGAATTTACCCATGCGCTTGAATTTACCTTTGTAGTTCATGATGTTCACTTTTTCAACTTTTACATCAAAGATTTCTTGAACAGCATCTTTAACTTGAGTTTTATTAGCTCTTACATCAACTTCAAAAGTATATTTTTTGTCAGCCATGATGTCAGTAGAACGTTCAGTGATAACGGGGCGCTTAATGATATCGCGTGCATCCATTATGCAAGCACCTCCTCTACTTTTTCGACCGCTTGCTTAGTCATGATCAATTTATCATGATTTAAAACGTCTAATACACTGATTCCGTTAGCAGTAACAACTGTTACTCCAGGGATGTTACGAGCAGATAATGCTACGTTTTCATCGATGTCTGCAGTTACGATTAATGCTTTAGAATCTACAGAAAGACCTTTAAGTAGACCTTTAAAGTCTTTTGTTTTTGGAGCTTCGAAAGATAGTGTTTCTAATACTAGAATGTTCTCTTCCGCAACTTTAGTAGATAACGCTGATTTGATAGCTAAGCGACGAACTTTTTTAGGTAATTTATAGCTATAGCTGCGTGGTACAGGACCAAATACAGTACCGCCTCCGCGCCATTGTGGTGAACGAATTGAACCTTGACGAGCACGACCTGTGCCTTTTTGACGCCATGGTTTACGTCCTCCGCCAGCTACTTCAGAACGAATTTTAGTTTTATGAGTTCCTTGACGTAGAGAAGCTCTTTGCATAATAACAGCTTCAAACATCACGTGGTTGTTTGGCTCGATACCAAAGATTGAGTCGTTCAGCTCAATATCGCCAACTTGTGAACCACTTTGGTTTAATAATGCAACTTTAGGCATTCTTACTTCCTCCTTTCCGGGTTATTACTTTGCTTTAACCGCACTTACTAGTTTTAGAAGCGCTTTTTTAGAGCCAGGTACATTACCTTTTACTAATAGAAGATTGCGTTCTGCATCTACTTTTACGATTTCAAGGTTTTGTACTGTGATTTGTTCTCCGCCCATGCGACCCGGTAATAATTTACCTTTAAATACGCGGTTTGGAGCAACAGGACCCATTGAACCTGGGCGACGGTGGTAACGTGAACCGTGTGCCATTGGTCCGCGAGATTGTCCGTGGCGTTTAATTGCACCTTGGAAACCTTTACCTTTTGAAATTCCTGTTACATCAATTTTTTCACCTTCAGCGAAAATATCAACTTTGACTTCCTGACCAACTTCATACTCAGCTAAGTCAGCTCCGCGTAATTCGCGAACGAAGCGCTTAGGAGTAGTATCAGCTTTAGCAGCGTGTCCTTTTTCCGGTTTGTTTGAAAGCTTTTCACGTTTATCTTCAAAACCGATTTGGATTGCTTCGTATCCATCAGTATCAACTGATTTCTTTTGAAGAACAACGTTTGGAGTAGCTTCAACCACTGTTACCGGGATAAGATCACCGTTTTCAGCAAATACTTGAGTCATACCAATCTTTCTTCCTAAGATTCCTTTGGTCATTTCAGTCACACCTCCTAGATTGTTTTAATGTATTAATTAAAGTTTAATTTCGATATCAACACCAGATGGTAAGTCTAAACGCATTAATGAATCGACTGTTTGTGGTGTTGGATTAATGATGTCGATTAAACGTTTGTGTGTACGCATTTCGAATTGCTCACGAGAATCTTTATATTTATGCACCGCACGAAGAATTGTGTAAACTGACTTTTCAGTTGGCAATGGGATTGGACCAGATACAGCCGCACCAGAGCGTTTTGCAGTTTCAACGATTTTTTCAGCAGATTGATCAAGAATTCTGTGATCATAAGCTTTTAAACGAATACGAATTTTTTGTTTTGCCATTATTTTCCCTCCTTTTCGCCTATTTTCATATAGACATTCTCCGTGAAAATTTCCCACACACTCGCCATGGCAAAGCGGCCGGGTGTGTCAGCAACCTTTCACTTCATCGCAGTCAAAGACCAACATTGTCTATTATACAGAAAAGACATAACAAATGCAACTATTGATTGCGTTTCTCTCTGTTCTGCACACTTTTAACATTATAACTGCTGTTAATAGTGTTTTCAAGTATATCTTCCTCTTTACATCATTTTCTAAAAAAGCACTTATTTAATTACTTATTTTTAAATTTTCTAAATTTTTATTTGACAAACATAGACTCATTCATGTAAATTTTAGTCAATAAAATATTTTTTATTTCTTATCATGAGAGGTTGAGGGATAGGCCCGATGACACCTCAGCAACCATCAATAGTGAACACTATTGAAAAGGTGCTAATTCCTACAAGCTATACGCTTGAAAGATGAGAAGATGACTATGATAATAATAGGCCTTCTTCTTGAGGGCCTTTTTTATTTTCTCTTTGGCTTCTCATCCATTGAATTCAACAAAATATGAATTGAAGGAGTGAGACCTTTGAACTTCCTTGAAAAAATGAAGAACCAAGTATTAATTGCTGACGGTGCGATAGGAACACTTCTTTATTCTTATGGTACGGATACATGTTTTGAAGAGTTAAACCTCTCAGCACCGGAACAAATTCAGCACATTCATCAAGCCTATCTCCATGCAGGTGCTGATTTAATTCAAACAAATTCCTATGCTGCGAATTATTTAAAATTGAAACGGTATGGCCTAGAGGATTCAGTCAAAGAGATTAATAGCGCGGCTGTAAAACTGGCACGATCTAGTATTCAACAGCACCAGGCATATGTGCTTGGCACAATTGGAGGTGTACGAGGATTAAACCCCCTCTCTATTCCTCTAGATGAAATTAAACGTAACTTTCGTGAACAGCTATACTGCTTATTGTTAGAAGGCGTAGATGGGCTCCTTCTTGAAACATATTATGATTTAGAAGAATTAGAAACGGTTCTCTCTATTGCCCGGAAAGAAACGGATATACCTATAATTGCCCAAGTGTCTTTACAAGAAATCGCTATATTACAAAATGGGACGTTAATTAATGACGCCTTAAAAAGGTTAGAAGCTAAAGGGGCAGATGTTGTCGGGGTAAACTGCCGTTTAGGTCCACATCATATGTTAGAGACACTCTCCTCCGTTGAATTACCTCAGCACGCGTTTCTCTCTGCATATCCTAACGCGAGTCTACCGGCCTATATCGATGGTACGATTCAATATAAGGAGAGTGAAGACTATTTTAGAAAATCAGCGAAGTCCTTCCTTAAGCAAGGTGTTCGACTGCTTGGTGGTTGCTGCGGAACGACACCTGGCCATATTAAAGCATTTGCAGACGAAGTTAGGCATGCTGTACCAATTATTGAAAAACACGTAACAAATAAAAGGAAACCTAAAATAGAGAGAATTACAATCGAACGCACCAATACCCCGTTAGAGACACTTGTACAAGAAAAACGCACCATCATCGTCGAACTAGACCCACCTAAGAAGCTATCAACTGCTAAATTTTTTGAAGGTGCCAGAGCCTTAAAAGATGCTGGGGTTGATGCAATCACACTCGCAGATAACTCTCTTGCGACACCACGAATCGCAAATGAAGCCCTAGCACACATCATCCAAAAGGATACAAACGTTCGACCACTTGTCCACCTCTCCTGTAGAGATCGAAACTTAATCGGCTTACAATCACATCTCATGGGTCTTCATACATTGGGGTTGCATGATATTTTAGCCATTACAGGGGATCCGGCAAGAGTTGGTAATTTCCCAGGCGCTTCATCTGTGTTTGATTTATCTTCCTTTGAATTAATAGAAATGATTAAACAATTTAATGAAGGAATTTCCCCTTCAGGTTCTGAACTTGGTGAAAATGCCGTCTTTTCTGTCGGGGCAGCATTTAATCCTCATGTCAAATCCTTAGACAAAGCTGTTGCCCGACTTGAAAGGAAGATAAAAGCAGGCGCTGATTATTTCGTGTCACAGCCAGTGTTTTCAGTAACACAACTATTAGAGATTCATGAGGCAACAAAGCATCTGTCCGCACCTATTTTCATCGGAATGATGCCACTGATTAGCAGCAAAAATGCAGAGTATCTTCATAACGAAGTGCCTGGTATCAAGATTACTCAAACGACCCGCGACAGAATGGCTAAAGCGGTTAACCCTGTTCTAGCTGAGAAAGAAGGCTTATTAATTACAAAAGAGTTGATCGATGCAGCCTTAGAACTCTTTCAAGGCATCTACCTTGTTACCCCCTTCCTTAGATATCAACTTACAACCGAGCTGACCAATCATATTAGAAGAAAAGATCAACAGATGAAGGAGCATCATTATGTCAAAATTAGCCATCACTAAACAAATGACGGAAAAGATTTTAATCATGGATGGAGCAATGGGTACCATGCTACAAGAAGCCCACCTAACTGCAGATGACTTTGGTGGTGAGGATTTAGAAGGTTGTAATGAACACCTCACACTTACGCGACCTGAATTGATTCAATCAATTCATGAAGCTTATCTTTCGGCAGGGGCAGATATAATTGAAACAAATACATTCGGAGCGACGCGTATCGTTTTAGAAGAATATAATATTGGGCATTTAAGTGAATTATTAAACCGCAGAGCGGCTGAAATCGCTATAAAAGCAGCGCATAAATACGACAAGCCTAATCATCCGCGATATGTAGCAGGATCTATGGGACCAACTACTAAGACATTAAGCGTTACCGGTGGAACAACTTTTAAACAATTAGTCATGGATTATCGTACACAAGCCATAGGACTCATTGACGGTGGTGTAGATTTATTATTAATAGAAACAAGCCAAGATCTCCTTAATGTAAAAGCTGCTTTCCTAGGGATTAAAGAAGCCTTTCATCACACAAAGAAAGAACTCCCTATAATGGTATCAGGGACAATAGAACCGATGGGCACCACTTTGGCAGGGCAAAACATCGAAGCGTTTTACATTTCAATAGAGCACATGAAACCAATAGCTGTTGGACTCAACTGCGCAACTGGACCGGAATTTATGCAAGAGCATATTCGCTCTCTAGCACAACTCTCTTCAACTGGGGTTAGCTGTTATCCTAATGCAGGCTTACCAGATGAAGACGGTTGTTATCACGAAACAGCAGAATCTCTATCTACAAAGCTTTTGGATTTTGCCACACAGGGCTGGGTGAATATCGTTGGTGGTTGTTGCGGTACCACACCAGCGCACATCACAGCAATCAGTCAAGCATTAGCCCATGTACCACCCCGTCCCATTACTAAAAAGAGACAGCATAAACTATCAGGTATTGAACCCCTTACCTATGATGAATCTATTAGACCGATTATGGTTGGTGAGCGGACAAATGTCATTGGCTCAAAGAAATTCAAACGGTTGATTAATGAAGGAAAGTATGAGGAAGCATCGGAAATTGCTAGAGCCCAAGTTAAAAAAGGAGCAAGCGTCATTGATATATGCCTTGCTGACCCTGATCGTAATGAGATAGAAGATATGGACCATTTTTTAGCTGAAGTAACGAAAAAAATCAAAGTTCCCCTAGTCATTGATTCAACTGATGATGAAGTAATCGCCAAAGCTCTTACCTACTCTCAAGGTAAAGCTATAATCAATTCGATTAACTTAGAAGATGGTGAGGACCGATTCGCCTTTGCTGCAAAGCTTATCCATCAGTACGGAGCAGCCATTGTTGTCGGTACCATTGATGAGGAAGGCATGGCCATCACAGCTGAAAACAAGCTAGTCATAGCTAAACGGGCCTATCACATCCTCGTTGAGCAGTATCAAGTACCTCCAGAGGATATTATCTTCGACCCCCTCGTATTTCCTGTCGGCACTGGAGATGAACAATATATTGGTTCTGCTAAAGAAACTGTACTTGGTATTAAACTTATTAAAGAAGCTCTACCGGAGGCGAAAACGATTTTAGGCATTAGTAATGTGTCCTTTGGTCTTCCGAGTGTGGGGAGAGAAATTTTAAATTCCGTCTTCCTCTTTCATTGCACGAAAGCCGGGCTAGACTATGCAATCGTCAATACAGAAAAGCTAGAGCGTTTCCCAAGCATCCCTAAAAATGAAGTCGAATTAGCAGAAAAGCTTCTTTTTCAAACCAGCGATAGCATTTTAGCTGATTTTACTGACTTTTATCGTGATAAGAAGAAGGAAAAAAGGATAGAAACCCATTTACTATCATTAGAAGAACGTTTATCAAGCTATATAATAGAAGGAACAAAAGAAGGCCTTCTCCCAGATTTAGAAAGAGCATTAGCGAAATACCCAAATCCATTAGATATTATCAACGGACCATTAATGAATGGTATGGCAGAAGTAGGTAGATTATTTAATGATAATCAATTAATTGTTGCAGAAGTCTTACAAAGTGCAGAAGTAATGAAAGCATCAGTCGCGTTTTTAGAACCTTATATGGAGAATGATAAACAAACATCTACAAGTAAGGGGAAAGTTTTACTCGCAACCGTCAAAGGTGATGTCCATGATATCGGTAAGAATCTTGTCGATATTATTCTCTCTAACAATGGATTTGAAACCATTGATCTTGGAATTAAAGTCTCTTCTGCTGAACTTATCGCAGCCATTAGAGAGGAAAAACCCGACATCATTGGACTCTCTGGCTTACTCGTAAAGTCAGCACAACAAATGGCATTAACAGCAAAGGACTTACAGGATGCCCATATACAAACCCCCATTATGGTGGGGGGAGCTGCCTTATCTCGAAAATTTACGAATAATAAAATCGCCCCTAACTACAAAGGACTCGTCTTATATGCAAAAGATGCAATGACCGGTCTGAGTTTAGCAAATGAAATCCGAGAACCAAGTCGCTATAGTGAATTATTTCAAGCACAAATCTCGAGAACAGCACAAACTACCAAAGAAGAAGCCCAATTGATAAAAAAATATTCCGAACCAGCCGTTGGAGTGAAAACCGTTCAAGAAGCTCCTATTTTTCAACCGCAAGACTTAAAGAGACATTTAATTACAAATCTCTCTTTCCACCATATAGAACCATATATTAACCGTAAAATGCTGCTATATCATCTTGGGGTTAAAAATCAAAAAAGGGAGCTCACTAATGAAAAACTAGAAAAGGTGAATATCCTGTTAGACTCACTGATCCATGAAATAATTAAAAATAACTGGATACAACCAAAAGCTACTTACCAATTTTTTAAAGCAAATGCCAATGGAAATAATATCATTATAATGAATAAAGACGATCTTCCTATTGAAAAGTTTGCATTCCCTAGACAAGAAAAAGGAAAAAATCTTTGTCTTGCTGATTATCTAAGAGAAAAGCAAACAGACTACGTATGTTTTTTTGCTGTAACAGCAGGAAAGGGAATACGACAAGCAGCTACACAATTAAAAGAGGAAGGCAGATTTCTAGAAAGTCACGCATTGCAAGCAATTGCGTTAGAAACAGCTGAAGGGCTGGCTGAGTATATTCACAGACAGATTAGGGATAAATGGGGTTTTCCAGATCACCCAACAATGACGATGGAGGAGCGTTTTGCGGCTAAATATCAAGGACAACGATTTTCATTCGGTTATCCAGCCTGTCCAAATTTAGAAGATCAAGCGAAGTTATTCCGTCTTATACAACCAGAGGATATTGAGATCGAATTAACAGAAGGTTATATGATGGAACCTGAAGCATCTGTTACAGCTATGGTGTTTTCACACCCCGAAGCAAGATACTTTAATGTACACTCCTCTTCATGATTGATGTAGAAAAAGCATAAAGAAAAAGCAGCCGGCGTCCCGACTGCTTTTTCTATGAAAGGCGTCCCCTTCAAATATCATAATCAAAATTTATTACTCAACGATTGTAGCAACTACGCCAGCGCCTACAGTACGTCCACCCTCACGGATAGAGAATTTAGTACCTTCTTCGATAGCGATTGGAGAGATAAGTTCAACGTTCATTTCGATGTTATCTCCAGGCATAACCATTTCTACACCTTCAGGAAGGTTACAAATACCAGTTACATCAGTTGTACGGAAGTAGAACTGAGGACGGTAGTTTGTGAAGAATGGAGTGTGACGTCCACCTTCTTCTTTAGATAAAACGTAAACTTCAGCTTTGAATTTTACGTGTGGAGTAATTGAAGATGGTTTAGCTAATACTTGACCACGTTGGATATCTTCACGTGCAACACCACGAAGAAGAGCACCAATGTTATCTCCTGCTTCAGCATAATCAAGAAGCTTACGGAACATTTCAACACCTGTTACAGTAGTTGATTTTGGTTCTTCAGCAAGACCGATGATTTCAATAGTATCACCGACTTTAACTTGTCCACGCTCAACACGACCTGTAGCAACAGTACCACGACCAGTGATTGAGAATACATCCTCAACTGGCATCATGAATGGTTTTTCAGTGTCACGAGTTGGAGTTGGGATATACTCATCAACTGCAGCCATTAATTCAATGATTTTTTCTTCCCACGCAGCATCTCCTTCAAGAGCTTTAAGCGCAGAACCTTTGATTACAGGAATATCGTCACCAGGGAATTCATATTCAGAAAGAAGGTCACGAACTTCCATTTCTACTAATTCAAGTAATTCTTCGTCGTCTACCATGTCACATTTGTTCATGAATACAACAAGGTAAGGTACACCTACTTGACGAGAAAGAAGGATGTGCTCACGAGTTTGTGGCATTGGGCCATCAGCAGCAGATACTACTAGGATACCGCCGTCCATTTGTGCAGCACCAGTGATCATGTTTTTAACATAGTCAGCGTGACCTGGGCAGTCAACGTGTGCATAGTGACGGTTTTCAGTTTCGTACTCAACGTGTGCAGTAGAGATTGTGATACCACGCTCTCTTTCTTCTGGAGCAGCATCGATTTGGTCATATCCACGAGCTTCACCGCCGCCTGCTTTCGCAAGTACAGTTGTGATTGCTGCTGTTAATGTAGTTTTACCATGGTCAACGTGTCCGATAGTTCCGATGTTAACATGGGGTTTTGAACGGTCAAATTTTTCTTTAGCCATTAGGAAAATCCTCCTTTAAATTTAAATAAATTAAGTATTTGATTGACATTGGTCGGTGGCTACCTTCCAATGTCAGGTTACTTACAATGATAGTTATACTTGATTAAAAAGGTAAAATCAATTATTCACCTTTATTTTTTTTGATGATTTCTTCAGAAATTGATTTTGGAACTTCTTCATAATGATCAAAGTGCATTGAGAATGTACCGCGACCTTGCGTATTAGAACGCAATGAAGTAGCATAACCAAACATTTCAGAAAGTGGAACCATTGCACGAACAACTTGCGCGTTACCGCGAGCTTCCATACCTTCTACACGTCCACGACGAGAAGTAACATCACCCATAATGTCTCCCATATACTCTTCCGGAATAACTACTTCAACTTTCATTACCGGTTCAAGGATAACTGGGTTACATTTTGAAGCAGCGTTTTTCAGTGCCATAGAAGCGGCAATTTTAAACGCCATTTCAGATGAGTCAACATCATGGTAAGATCCATCAAATAATCTAGCTTTAATATCAACCATTGGATAGCCGGCTAATACACCACGCTCCATAGCATCTTCAAGACCAGATTGTACTGCAGGGATATATTCACGTGGAACAACACCACCAACGATGCCGTTTACGAATTCAAATCCTGCACCTTCTTCATTTGGAGAGAACTCAATCCAAACGTGACCAAATTGACCACGACCACCGGATTGACGCGCGAATTTACCTTCGATGTTTGCAGATGCACGGAAAGTTTCACGATAAGCAACTTGTGGTGCACCAACATTTGCTTCTACTTTAAATTCACGTTTCATACGGTCTACAAGGATATCAAGGTGAAGCTCACCCATACCAGCGATGATTACTTGACCAGTTTCTTGGTCAGTATGCGCGCGGAATGTTGGATCTTCTTCTTGAAGTTTTTGAAGTGCTGTAGTCATCTTATCTTGGTCTGCTTTAGACTTCGGTTCGATAGAAAGAGAGATAACTGGCTCTGGGAACTCCATAGATTCAAGAATTACAAGACTCTTTTCATCACATAGTGTATCTCCAGTAGAAGTATCTTTCAAACCAACAGCAGCAGCAATATCCCCTGCATAAACTGTAGAGATCTCTTCACGAGAGTTTGCATGCATTTGTAGGATACGACCTACACGTTCACGTTTATCTTTTGTAGAGTTCTTAACATAAGAACCTGAATCTAACGTACCAGAGTAAACGCGGAAGAAAGTTAATTTACCAACATAAGGGTCAGTCATAACTTTAAATGCTAATGCAGAGAAAGGCTCTTCATCACTTGATGGACGAGTAACTTCTTCTTCTGTGTCTGGATTAATACCTTTAATGGCATGTACATCCAATGGAGATGGAAGATAGTCGATTACTGCATCAAGCATTTTTTGAACACCTTTGTTTTTGAATGCAGATCCACAAATAACTGGATAGAATTCAACGTTTACTGTACCTTGACGGATTGCAGCTTTAATCTCTTCATTAGAGATTTCTTCTCCACCAAGATATTTCTCCATTAATTCTTCATCAAGTTCAGCAAGAGCTTCGATTAATTTTTCACGATACTCTTGGGCTTGATCCATATATTCTTCAGGAATTTCACGAGTTTCGATGTCAGTACCAAGATCGTTACCGTAGAAAGTAGCTTTCATTTCGATAAGGTCAATGATACCTTCGAATTCGTCTTCAGCACCAATTGGTAATTGGATAGCTGCTGCATTTGCTTGCAGACGATCATGAAGTGTACCTAAAGAGTACAAGAAGTCTGCACCGATTTTATCCATTTTGTTTACGAATACCACACGTGGTACGCCGTAAGTTGTCGCTTGACGCCATACAGTCTCAGTCTGTGGTTCAACACCAGATTGAGCATCTAGTACAGCAACTGCTCCATCAAGTACACGCAAAGAACGTTCAACTTCAACTGTGAAGTCTACGTGTCCTGGCGTGTCAATGATATTAACACGGTGGCCTTTCCATTGAGCTGTAGTAGCGGCAGAAGTGATTGTAATACCACGTTCTTGCTCTTGCTCCATCCAGTCCATTTGTGAAGCACCTTCATGTGTTTCACCAATTTTATGGATACGACCAGTGTAATAAAGAACACGCTCAGTTGTTGTTGTTTTACCAGCATCAATATGAGCCATGATACCAATATTACGCGTATTATCTAAGGAGAACTCTCTTGCCATTGTGTCTTTCTCCTTCCTAGTATGGGAATTGTTTTTATAATATAAAAGTGAATCTTACCAGCGATAGTGAGCAAATGCTTTGTTTGCTTCAGCCATTTTATGAGTGTCTTCACGTTTCTTCACTGATGCACCAGTGTTGTTAGCTGCATCAAGAATTTCGTTTGCAAGACGCTCTTCCATTGTTTTCTCACCGCGAAGGCGAGCGTAGTTTACTAACCAACGAAGACCAAGAGTTGTACGGCGATCAGGACGCACCTCAACTGGTACTTGGTAGTTAGCTCCACCAACACGGCGTGCTCTTACTTCAAGTACAGGCATGATGTTTTTAAGCGCTTGATCGAATACTTCCATTGGCTCTTTGCCAGTACGCTCACTAATGATATCAAATGCATTATATAGAATTGCTTGAGATTTACCTCTCTTACCATCTACCATCATTTTATTGATTAGACGGCTAACAAGCTTTGAGTTGTAAATCGGATCAGGCAATACGTCTCTTTTTGCTACAGGACCTTTACGTGGCATGTAATTTTTCCTCCTTTCAAGAAAGGGTTATTTTTATTTGTGAATTATTTCTTAGCTGCTTTAGGACGTTTAGCACCGTATTTAGAACGACCTTGCATACGGTTGTTAACACCAGCAGTATCAAGTGCACCACGAACGATATGGTAACGTACACCCGGTAAGTCTTTTACACGACCGCCACGGATAAGTACCACACTGTGCTCTTGTAGGTTATGACCAATACCAGGAATATAAGCATTCACTTCGATTCCGTTAGTTAAACGTACACGTGCATATTTACGCAACGCTGAGTTTGGTTTTTTTGGAGTCATTGTACCAACACGAGTACATACACCGCGTTTTTGTGGTGAAGATATGTTCGTTTGTACTTTTTTGAAGCTGTTATAACCTTTGTTCAACGCAGGAGAAGTTGATTTCTCTTCCTTTGTTTTACGAGGCTTGCGTACTAATTGATTAATAGTAGGCATGTATTTTTCCTCCCTTCATCTTTTCATGTAAGCCCACACATCCAGGTGGTTCATTTAAAGGCAAAAACAAAGTCCTTGCAGATTTCTATCTACAAAAACAGTTTTTAAATAGTTAATGCAACAGCTGCAGCACCTACATCTATCCCACATGCTTTACCAAGCTTTTTCATCGAATCAACATATGTGATTGGAACGTTATGATCTTTAGCAGCTTCTTCTATCATAGATTTGACTTGAAAATTTGTATCGCTAGCGATGACTACTTCAGATACAATTCCAGATTTAAGAGCTTTCACTGTTTGTTTAGTTCCTACTATAATTTCTTTCGCCTGCAATACTTTTTCATAAGACATTAATTCATCCTCCAAAGTATCCAGTAATAGGAGCACCTTTGCTATATTACCACCAATTGAAAATGATGTCAACAATCATTCATATTTTTTTAATATAGAAGGTCGGTGCCATTCTTAAAAAGAACGACACCCTTTCTTCTATCATTATTCAACCGT
Organism: Cytobacillus sp. FSL R5-0569; assembly: GCF_038007265.1. Taxonomy (NCBI): domain Bacteria; kingdom Bacillati; phylum Bacillota; class Bacilli; order Caryophanales; family Bacillaceae; genus Cytobacillus; species Cytobacillus sp. FSL R5-0569. The sequence goes on along the minus strand of NZ_JBBOWW010000001.1, from coordinate 132,465 downwards.
GATTGTTTCTTCAACTGCCTCTTTTGTATAAGGCTCTGCTTGACGATAACGTTGCATACCTGTACCAGCTGGAACAAGTTTACCAATGATAACATTTTCTTTCAAGCCGAGTAACTCATCGCGTTTTCCTTTAATCGCTGCATCTGTAAGAACTCTAGTTGTTTCTTGGAATGAAGCAGCGGATAAGAAGGAATCAGTTTCAAGAGATGCTTTTGTAATACCAAGTAATACCGGACGTCCAGTAGCTGGCATTTTACCTTCCATAAGTGCTTTTCTATTCGCATCAGTAAATTGATGGATATCAAGCAATGTGCCTGGAAGTACATCTGTCTCAGCTGCATCGATAACACGTACTTTACGAAGCATTTGACGTACCATTACTTCGACGTGTTTATCACCGATTTCAACCCCTTGCATACGATAAACTTTTTGTACTTCTCGTAGCAAGTATTCTTGAACAGCTGTAACATCTCTCACCTTAATTAATTCTTTCGGATCGATAGAACCTTCTGTTAGCTCTTGACCGCGTTCCACTTCATCGTTAATTGCTACTTTTAAGCGTGCAGTATAAGGTGCAGTATAAGTGCGTGATTCAACTTCACCTTGAATAACGATTTCATGTTGACGATCGCGACCTTCATTAATGCCAACCACTGTACCTTTGATTTCTGAAATAACCGCTTGACCTTTAGGGTTACGTGCTTCAAAAATCTCTTGGATACGAGGAAGACCTTGTGTAATATCGTCTCCTGCAACCCCACCAGTATGGAATGTACGCATCGTTAACTGTGTACCAGGTTCACCAATTGATTGAGCGGCAATAATACCAACTGCTTCACCGACTTCAACTTCTTGACCAGTAGCCAAGTTACGTCCGTAACATTTTTTACATACACCGTGGCGAGTATTACATGTGAACGCAGAGCGAATCCATGCTTCTTCAACGCCTGCAGCGATGATTTCTGCAGATAAATCTTCAGTAATCAATTCATTTTCACGTGCAATGATTTCATTTGTTTCCGGATGTCTAATCGCTTTTCTTACATGACGACCGATTAAACGTTCCTCTAAGCTTTCGATCACTTCTGTTCCTTCCTTCAAGGAAGAAATCAATAAGCCACGATCTGTACCGCAATCATCTTCACGTACAATTACGTCCTGTGCAACATCAACAAGACGACGAGTAAGGTAACCAGAGTCAGCTGTTTTAAGGGCTGTATCAGCAAGACCTTTACGCGCACCGTGAGTAGAGATAAAGTACTCTAATACAGTTAATCCTTCACGGAAACTTGATTTAATCGGTAATTCAATAATACGACCAGCCGGGTTGGCCATTAGACCACGCATACCAGCTAACTGCGTAAAGTTAGATGCGTTACCACGGGCACCTGAATCACTCATCATGAAGATTGGGTTGGATTTATCCAATGATTTCATTAGTTTCGATTGGATATTATCTTTCGCCGCACTCCAGATAGAGATAACTCTGTCATAACGTTCCTCTTCAGTAATAAGACCACGTCTAAATTGTTTTAATACATTATCAACTTTATTTTGAGCTTCATGAAGAATTTCTTCTTTTTCACCTAATACAACGATGTCTGCCACACCAACGGTAATACCAGCCTTAGTTGAATATTTGAAACCTAAATTCTTCATGCGGTCTAGCATTTTTGATGTTTCAGTAATCTTGAAGCGTTTAAATACTTCAGCAATGATATTTCCAAGAATTTTCTTCTTAAACGGATCGACAATCGGCATTGTACGAATCGCTTCAGGAATATCAATAGCTTTATCAATAAAGTATTTCTTCGGTGTTTCAATTTCAAGATTCTCTTTTGTTGGTTCGTTAATATACGGGAATGTTTTCGGTAAAATTTCATTGAATACCAATTTACCAACTGTTGTCATTAATAGTTGCTTGTTTTGTTCTTCAGTGAATGTTTCATTTTTTAACGAACCAGCATGGACAGCTACTCTTGTGTGCAAGTGAACATATCCGTTTTGGTAAGCAAGTAACGCCTCGCTTGTGTCGTTAAAGACCATTCCTTCACCAACAGCATTTTCTCTTTCTAAAGTTAAGTAATAGTTACCTAACACCATATCTTGTGAAGGCGTAACAACTGGTTTACCATCCTTAGGATTCAGGATGTTTTGTGCTGCCAACATAAGCAATCTAGCTTCAGCTTGCGCTTCTGCTGATAAAGGTACGTGAACCGCCATTTGGTCACCATCAAAGTCAGCATTATATGCTGTACAAACAAGTGGATGCAGGCGAATGGCACGTCCTTCAACCAACGTAGGTTCAAATGCTTGAATCCCTAATCTATGAAGTGTAGGGGCACGGTTTAATAATACCGGATGCTCCTTAATGACACTCTCAAGTACATCCCAAACTTCAGGGTGAACTTTTTCGATTTTACGTTTAGCTGATTTAATGTTATGTGCTAGGCCCTTTTCAACTAACTCTTTCATGACAAATGGTTTAAATAACTCCAATGCCATTTCTTTAGGTAGTCCACATTGATACATTTTCAAGTTTGGACCAACGACAATTACAGAACGCCCAGAGTAGTCAACACGTTTACCGAGCAAGTTTTGACGGAAACGTCCTTGTTTACCTTTTAACATATGAGATAGTGATTTAAGTGGTCTATTACCAGGACCTGTAACAGGACGTCCACGACGACCGTTATCAATTAAAGCGTCAACAGCTTCTTGAAGCATACGCTTTTCATTTTGAACGATGATGCTTGGAGCACCAAGGTCTAATAAACGTTTCAAACGGTTATTACGGTTAATTACACGGCGATAAAGGTCATTCAAATCTGATGTAGCAAAACGACCACCGTCTAGTTGAACCATTGGACGAAGCTCTGGAGGAATAACTGGTAGCACATCAAGAATCATCCAGCTCGGTTCATTTCCTGAACCACGGAATGCTTCAAGCACTTCTAATCGTTTAATTGCACGTGTACGGCGTTGCCCTTGTGCAGTTTTTAATTCTTCTTTTAAAGAATCTACTTCTTTATCAAGGTCAATATCTGAAAGTAACTTTCTAATTGATTCCGCACCCATAGACGCTTGGAACTTATTACCGTATTTTTCACGGTAAGCACGGTATTCTTTTTCAGAGAGCAATTGTTTTTTCTCTAATGCTGTATCTCCGGATTCGGTTACAACATAAGATGCAAAATAAATTACTTCTTCCAATGCACGAGGAGACATATCAAGAACAAGACCCATACGGCTTGGAATACCTTTAAAGTACCAAATATGTGATACTGGCGCTGCTAGCTCAATATGCCCCATTCTTTCACGACGAACTTTAGCACGTGTAACTTCAACACCACAACGATCACAAACAACACCTTTATAACGAACGCGTTTGTATTTACCGCAATGACACTCCCAGTCCTTTGTTGGACCGAAAATACGTTCACAAAACAAACCATCTTTTTCAGGTTTTAATGTACGATAATTGATTGTTTCAGGTTTCTTTACTTCACCATGAGACCATGAGCGGATTTTATCTGGTGAAGCGAGACCTATTTTCATATACTCGAAATTATTAACATCTAGCAAGGGGCCTACCTCCCTTTCGATCTACAGGTTTTTCCCATTAACTTATCAATAAGTTTGGGTCCCAGTCATCTATTCCACTTAGCTCGAATGGAGGGCAGTGATCGCCCTCCTTGTTCAAATTTATTCTTTTGTTGCTACTGTTTCTGCTACTTCTGTTTCTTGCGTATCTGGAGCGATTGTTAAGGATTCAGCCTGTTGCATATCCTCATCATCATCCGTATCACGCATTTCTATCTCTTTTTCATCGCCTGAAAGGATTTTTACATCCATACCTAAGCTTTGAAGTTCTTTAATTAATACTTTGAATGATTCAGGGACACCAGGTTCCGGTACATTTTCACCCTTAACGATGGATTCATATGTTTTCACACGTCCAACGACATCATCCGATTTAACTGTTAAGATCTCTTGAAGTGTATAAGCAGCACCATAGGCTTCAAGTGCCCAAACCTCCATCTCACCAAAACGCTGTCCACCGAATTGTGCTTTACCACCAAGCGGTTGTTGCGTAACAAGTGAGTAAGGTCCAGTAGAACGAGCGTGAAGTTTATCATCAACCATGTGTGCTAGTTTGATCATATACATGACACCAACAGATACACGGTTATCAAACGGCTCTCCTGAACGTCCATCATAAAGAACTGTTTTCGCATCACGAGCCATACCAGCTTCTTCGATTGTTTCCCAAACATCTTCCTCGTTTGCACCATCAAATACTGGTGAAGCAACATGAATGCCTAGTGATCTTGCCGCCATTCCAAGGTGTAGTTCAAGTACCTGACCGATGTTCATACGAGAAGGTACTCCTAATGGGTTCAACATGATATCAACCGGTGTGCCATCTGGTAAATACGGCATATCTTCTTCCGGTAGAATACGAGAGATAACCCCTTTGTTACCATGTCGGCCGGCCATTTTGTCCCCTTCAGAAATCTTACGCTTCTGAACAATATAAACACGTACAAGTTGGTTTACACCTGGAGGTAGTTCATCGCCATCTTCACGGTTGAAGACTTTGACATCTAGTACGATACCGCCTCCACCATGTGGTACACGCAAGGATGTATCACGTACTTCACGTGCTTTTTCACCGAAGATAGCATGAAGTAGTCTTTCCTCTGCAGTTAGTTCTGTTACACCTTTAGGCGTTACTTTACCAACTAACAAGTCCCCATCTTTCACTTCAGCACCTGTGCGAATAATACCGCGCTCATCTAAATTACGTAGGGCATCTTCCCCTACATTCGGGATGTCACGAGTAATTTCTTCAGGTCCAAGCTTCGTATCACGAGACTCTGACTCATACTCTTCAATATGAATCGAAGTGTATACATCATCTTTTACAAGGCGCTCACTCATGATGATCGCATCCTCGTAGTTATAACCGTCCCATGTCATGAAAGCAACGAGAACATTACGTCCAAGCGCAAGTTCACCAAGTTCCATTGATGGTCCGTCAGCAAGGATTTCACCTTTCGTTACACGGTTACCAACTGCAACAATTGGTCTTTGGTTGTAACAAGTACCTTGGTTGGAACGAATGAACTTAAGCATTCTATATTTATCAAGATCGCCTTTTACTTCTTGGCCATCTACTTCTTTCACACGTCTTACCCAAACTTCTTTCGCTTCAACATGCTCAACAATACCTTCGTGCTTACAAATCACCGCAGCACCAGAATCTTTACCAGAAACATATTCCATTCCTGTTCCAACGCGTGGTGCTTCAGGCTGCATAAGAGGCACAGCTTGTCGTTGCATGTTGGCACCCATTAAGGCACGGTTAGAGTCATCATTCTCTAAGAACGGGATACATGCAGTCGCAGCAGATACAACCTGCTTAGGTGATACATCCATGTAATCAACACGGTCACGTTTAACAACAGTATTTTCCCCTCTAAAACGAGCAACAACTTCCTCGTCAACAAATGAACCATCTTCACCTAGTCTTGCGTTCGCTTGGGCTACAACATAATTATCTTCCTCATCAGCTGTTAAGTAATCGATTCTTGAAGATACTGTACCTGTTTCGTGATCAATACGACGATAAGGTGTTTCAATAAATCCGAAACGATTCACTTTCGCAAAGGATGATAAAGAGTTAATTAATCCGATATTCGGTCCCTCTGGCGTTTCAATTGGACACATACGACCATAGTGGGAATAGTGAACGTCACGCACTTCAAAGCCTGCACGCTCACGTGTTAATCCACCAGGTCCTAAGGCTGACAGACGTCGCTTATGTGTTAACTCAGCTAATGGATTTGTTTGGTCCATGAACTGAGACAATTGAGAGCTACCAAAGAATTCTTTAATAGATGCAATAACAGGACGAATGTTGATTAATTGTTGTGGCGTAATTGTGTTCGTGTCTTGAATGGACATTCTCTCACGAACTACACGCTCCATTCTTGATAAACCGATACGGAATTGGTTTTGCAATAGCTCACCAACAGAACGTAATCTTCTATTACCAAGGTGGTCAATATCATCTGTATCGCCGACACCATGTAATAAATCAAAGAAATAGCTAATAGAAGCAATAATATCAGCCGGTGAAATATTCTTCACAGCTTCTTCTACATACGCATTACCGATTACATTGATGACTTTCTCGCCATCTTCATTCGGTGCATAAATTTTAATCGATTGAACATCGACTTCTTCATCTATAACGCCACCGACAAGGTCCACTTTCTTAAAGCCAACATTCTTCTCAAGATAAGGAAGAATTCGATCAAGCGTTCTACGATCAAGTACAACACCTTTTTCAGCAATGATTTCCCCTGTTTCAGGATCAACCAAATTCTCAGCTAATCTTTGGCCAAATAATCTATTTTTTATATGAAGCTTTTTATTAATCTTGTAACGTCCAACATTTGCTAAATCATAGCGTTTTGGATCAAAGAATCTTGATACAAGTAAGCTTTTTGCATTCTCAACAGTCGGTGGTTCACCAGGACGAAGACGCTCATAGATTTCGAGCAATGCTTTGTCCGTACCTTCTGTGTTATCCTTTTCAAGCGTATTACGGATATATTCATTGTCACCAATTAATTCGATGATTTCTTGATCAGATCCGAACCCTAGTGCACGCAAAAGAACCGTAACGGGTAGTTTCCTCGTACGATCTATTCTAACGTATACGACATCTTTGGCATCAGTTTCATACTCAAGCCAAGCGCCGCGGTTCGGGATAACAGTGGCAGTAAAGCCTTTTTTCCCGTTTTTATCGAGTTTTCCGCTAAAGTATACGCTCGGAGAACGCACCAATTGCGAAACAATGACACGTTCTGCGCCATTAATTACAAATGTTCCTGTTTCTGTCATAAGCGGGAAGTCACCCATAAAGACATCCTGATCTTTGACTTCGCCTGTTTCTTTGTTCACAAGACGCACTTTCACACGCAAAGGTGCAGAATATGTAACATCTCGTTCCTTCGATTCCTCAACCGAATATTTTGGATCGCCAAGGCTGTAATCAATAAATTCAAGCGATAAATTACCAGTAAAGTCTTCAATCGGAGAAATGTCGTGAAACATCTCTCTTAAACCCTCATCAAGAAACCATTGATAAGAAGAGGTTTGGATTTCGATTAGATTTGGTAATTCTAAAACTTCACTGATTCGTGCGTAACTTCTACGTTGGCGGTGTCGTCCATACTGAACTAGTTGACCTGTCAACTGATTCACCCCTCAAATCAAGCGTTATTATTTGAAAAGCAACCTGTGAATCTCACATGTAAATAATAGAATCTATCTTTTTACCTGTGGATTCCAGCCCACAAGTGAGATAAACTCTTTACATGAGAAATATTATCCAGGTAGCTTGACATATCTTAAACTCGAGTCACATTTCGCTCTATTTTTGCCAAAACTAGAGCGTCGGAAGCCCCAAAACACGAGTTTCCTCCGTAAACATAAACTCAATCAGACAAAAAGAAAAAGGGTTTTTCAAGCAAAAACCACAATTCCATCATTAGACTATTCTTTTCATTACTTCCCACATCTGGATAAATTTATACAATAACGCATAAATTTTTATCCCTATTGGTAGTATATTATGTTGGCATTTTACAATACTAACATAGCGAAAATGTCAAGTCAATCTTTTTTTGCTCTTAATATAAAATAGCCTTTTTTCTTCACAACAGTATCTACTTCAGCAAATAATTCCGAGAGCTTTTCAATTGCAGATGGTGCACCTTGCTTCTTTTGAATGACTACCCATAGTTCTCCACCAGGCAATAAACATTCAAAACTCTCTTCAAAAATACTATGAACAGTTTGTTTCCCAGCTCTTATTGGTGGATTCGTTAAAATAGCTGCAAATTGTTGGTCTTTAACAACTGCCAACTTGTCACTTTCTTTTACAGTGATATTGTTGATACCATTTAGCTCGCCGTTCGTTTGTGCCAGCTCAAGCGCTCTTTCGTTCACGTCGAGCATGACGACTTGACGATCTTGCATAATCGACGCCATTGATAAACCAATTGGGCCGTACCCACAACCAACATCTAATACATCACCAGATATTTCAGGAGGGATAAACGTCTCTATTAATAACCTTGATCCAAAGTCAACTTCACTTTTTGAAAATACACCATGATCGGTTTTAAATTGAAATGTTTTGTCTCTTAGTTTGTAACTCCAAACACGTGGATTACTTTCGACATTAGGCGTTTTAGAATAATAATGGTCTGACATAGTGGTCACCTCCAGATATTAGAGCTGCATGTGCGAGGATTTTTTTGGTAGAGGGTAAAATTAAGCAAACGCTTCGTTAGTTGCTGTAACGTTCTCCTTAAATTCACTTACCTAAACAGTCCACATAACTGATATTAAAAAAGCCCGCTCATACAAGCGGGCTTTTAAACAAACTATATTACTTAACTTCTACGCCAGCTCCAACTTCTTCAAGTTTAGCTTTGATTTCTTCAGCTTCTTCTTTAGAAGCGCCTTCTTTAATAGCTTTAGGAGTGTTATCAACAACTTCTTTCGCTTCTTTAAGGCCAAGACCTGTGATTTCACGAACAACTTTGATAACTTTAATTTTTTGATCGCCAGCAGAATTAAGAATTACGTCAAATTCTGTTTTCTCAGCAGCAGCGTCTCCACCAGCAGCGCCACCAGCAACAGCTACAGGAGCTGCAGCAGTTACTCCGAATTCTTCTTCAATTGCTTTTACTAGATCGTTAAGTTCTAAAACAGTCATACTTTTAACTGCTTCAATGATTTGTTCTTTAGTCATGATATAATTTCCTCCTTAATTTTTGTTAGATTATATTGGTTAAAACCGATAATTAAGCGCCTTGTTCTTCTTTTTGATCTGCAACAGCTTTTGTTGCAAGAGCAAGGTTGCGAACTGGAGCTTGAAGTACGCTGAGTAGCATAGAAAGTAAACCTTCGCGAGATGGAAGTTCAGCAAGAGCTTTCACTTCTTCTTGTGAAGCGATATTACCTTCAATTACACCCGCTTTAATTTCAAGAGCTTCATGCTTTTTAGCAAACTCGTTTAAAATTTTCGCTGGTGCGACAACATCCTCTGTACTGAATGCAATTGCATTAGGACCAGTAAGATGTTCGTTTAAGCCTGCAAGTTCAGCAGCTTCTGCTGCACGACGACTCATAGAGTTTTTGTAAACTTTGAATTCAACATTCGCTTCACGTAGTTGTTTACGAAGTTCTGTTACTTCTGCAACAGTTAATCCGCGGTAATCAACAACAACTGCTGTTTGAGCTGATTTGAATTTGTCTGCAATTTCTTCTACGATTTGTTTCTTTTGTTCGATAATGCTGCTCATCTTTACACCTCCTATTGAATTATGCATTCATACCGTTCAATCAGATAGGTGAGACTCACCATCTCATTAAAAAACCTCCATATCAAAGGTAGACACGGAGGAAGTATACAATAGCTCGTTCAAGCAATTAAAATCTATCGTATTACCTCGGCAGGTTATTAAGCCCCAATCGGCTCCTGCTGTCTACGGTATAAATGATTAAGTTATGATAATAACAAGATTCATTCTACAGAATGGACTTTGCTATGTCAACTTTATTTAAAAACCAAATAATGGTTAATTATTTTGTTGCCGCTGTAGAAGGGTCGATTTTCACACCAGGTCCCATAGTAGTAGTTACAGAAACGTTTTTCATGTAAGTACCTTTTGCTGCAGCAGGTTTTGCTTTCATCATTGTATCGAAGATTGTGTTGAAGTTTTCAACAAGCTTGTCATCTTCAAATGATACTTTTCCGATAGGCACGTGAATGTTACCAGCTTTTTCCACACGGTATTCAACTTTACCTGCTTTGATTTCATTAACAGCTTTTTCTACATCAAATGTAACTGTACCTGTTTTAGGGTTTGGCATTAAACCTTTTGGTCCAAGTACACGACCAAGTTTACCAACTTCACCCATCATGTCTGGAGTAGCAACGATTACGTCAAACTCAAACCAACCTTGGTTGATTTTGTTGATGAATTCTGCATCTCCAACATAGTCTGCACCCGCAGCTTCTGCTTCTTTCGCTTTTTCACCTTTTGCAAATACAAGCACGCGTTGAGTTTTACCAGTACCGTTCGGAAGCACGACAGCTCCACGAATTTGTTGGTCAGCTTTCTTAGGATCTACACCTAAACGAAAAGCTACTTCAACTGTTGCATCAAATTTAGCAAAGTTTGTTTTCTTCGCAAGAGCAATTGCTTCTGCAACTGGGTAAGCTTTTGTGCTATCTACAAGTTTAGCAGCTTCTACATACTTCTTACCTTTTTTAGCCATTTTAATTTCCTCCTTGAATGTGGTTTTAGCGGAATAACCTCCCACCGACGAAAAGCACGTTTGCCTCTCATCTCAAAAACGTCGGTCCCTCGAGAATTTCTCAAGGTCCGAACATTATAAAGGTTGCGAGTGAAACTAATTCAGCATCGCAACCTTTTTAGAAACAATCATCATACATACATAGCAAATAGTATTAGTCTTCGATGACAATACCCATGCTGCGTGCAGTACCTTCAACCATACGCATAGCAGCTTCTACACTAGCAGCGTTTAGATCAGGCATTTTTGTTTCAGCAATCTCGCGTACCTTGTCACGCTTGACTGTTGCTACTTTATTACGGTTTGGTTCACCAGAACCAGACTCAATACCAGCCGCTTTCTTAAGCAATACAGCAGCAGGTGGAGTTTTCGTAATAAATGTAAATGAACGGTCCTCAAATACCGTGATTTCAACAGGAATAATTAGACCAGCTTGTTCAGCTGTGCGTGCATTAAATTCCTTACAGAATCCCATGATATTAACACCGGCTTGACCTAGTGCAGGACCAACTGGTGGTGCTGGATTTGCTTTACCTGCAGGAATTTGCAATTTAACAAGTTTGATTACTTTTTTAGCCACGAGACACACCTCCTTAAAGTCCGTGATGTGGTAATAGGGGTGTTCCCCCTCCCACTCAACTGTTAATTCTTTATATTAACATAAAGAATAATGTCCAATGTCCGGTCTCGTCTTCTGAGACATACTGACCTATGAAATATTATCATTTTTCAAAGACGATTTCAAGTTCTTTTCAAAAATATAGGAGAGCTCATAAGAGAAAGACAATGGCTAGATACGGCGAAATCATACAAAAATCAACTTTCTCTAGTTAAATATAAGGGAGAAAGACCGTTAAATTTTTTCGATTTGCGAAAAATCTAATTCAACTGGCGTATCTCTTCCAAACATATTTACAAGCACCTTGATTTTCGCTTTATCTTTATCGATTTCTTCAATAGAACCAGTAAAGTTAGCAAATGGACCTTCGTTTACTTGAACCGTTTCCCCAACTTCGAAGTTTACATCCATTCGTTTTTCTTCAACACCCATACGTTTAAGAATGACCTGCACTTCTTCAGGCAACAACGGAGTAGGTTTGGAGCCAGAACCCGCTGAACCAACAAACCCCGTTACACCAGGTGTGTTACGCACTACATACCAAGAGTCATCTGTCATAACAATCTCCACCAACACATAACCTGGGAACACCTTCCGTTTTACAACTTTCTTCTTACCATTCTTAAAATCTGTTTCTTCTTCTTCTGGGACAACCACTCTAAAAATTTTATCCTGCATGCCCATCGATTCCACACGTTTTTCAAGGTTTGCTTTTACTTTATTCTCATACCCTGAGTACGTATGTACTACATACCAATTCTTTTCCATATCAAAGGGGACTTAACGTCCTTCCCTCCCTGCAATCTATTTTTATTTTTGAAAGACTGACATCTCTTGTTTGTCTAAAGTGACGGATTACGAAACCAATCGAATCCTAAGCAAATGGACTAGGCCTTTCTTGACCAAATGAAAAAACCCGTTACCGGGCTCCTGCAAATGTTCCTGTGTTATCATCCATTATACCATGGAAGCTCAGGGGTTATTCAAGAATTAAACGAATCAATTCAGAAATACCTAAATCAACAACAGTAAAGAATAACGTAAAGAATAAAACAACGACAATAACTGTGATCGTATATTTCGTTAGCTCTTTCTTTGTAGGCCAGCTAACCTTTTTCATCTCACGTCCAACTTCACGGAAAAACTTCACGATGCGTCCCATTTCTTAACCCCCAACTTTTAAAGAGATATATCCTTTAACAAAAAAGCGTTGATTAAGAATACATCCCCCTGAATGCCATTCTATTACTTTTTTGTCTCTTCTTTACTCTATTATTTTGTTTCGCGATGAACTGTATGTGCACTGCATTTACTGCAAAATTTCTTTAATTCCAATCTCTCATTACCTTTGTTACTATTGGTAGTGTAATTTCTTGTCCCACAATCGGCACAAGCTAGTATCACTTTTTTCGGCATTTTTCACACCTCTTCGACATTTATGCCATTAAAACTCTACCATGGCCAATAATCCATGTCAATAACAGCAAAAATAGGAAAACCTCCACTGTTATCAATCGAAAATGGTTCTCATATGCCCATAAATAATATATTAACATATAGTAGTTATAAAGAGAATTCTCTTATTTCTAAATATCTCTCTAGTTTTCTCTTCACTCTTTGCAAAGCATTATCAATTGACTTCACATGTCGATTCAATTCTTCTGATATTTCTTGATATGATTGCCCATCTAAATAAAGGGCAAGCACCTTTCTTTCCAAATCGCTCAAAAGTTCAGACATTTTTACTTCGATGTGGTCAAACTCTTCCTGATTAATAATTAACTCTTCTGGGTTCATCACTTTCGCTCCAGAAATGACATCCATTAACGTACGATCTGACTCCTCATCATAAATAGGCTTATCAAGCGATACATAAGAATTCAACGGGATATGCTTCTGTCTTGTTGCTGTTTTAATTGCAGTGATAATTTGTCTTGTGATACATAATTCTGCAAATGCTTTGAAGGAAGACAACTTGTCCTCCTTAAAATCTCGAATGGCCTTATAAAGACCAATCATTCCCTCCTGCACAATATCTTCCTTGTCGGCACCAATGAGGAAATAAGACCTCGCCTTTGCACGCACGAAGTTTCGATACTTATGGATCAAATAATCTAGCGCTTCACTTTCACCTTTATGCACTAATTCAATTACTTCTTCATCTTCGAGTTGCACGTATAAAGAATGCTTTTCAGCTTTTGTCCTGAAGTCGATACTCATCCTGATCCCTCCGACCGTACAAGCATGGTTAGAAATATTATACAGTAGGGTATTTTCCAGCGTCAACCAATCATTTAACGTTCTCTGCGCCATTTTTCGAAAATTTCAACGATTTCATCACTTAATGGGATTTTAGACACTGGCTTATTTTCCTGGCTTTTCTTTACTTTTTTGTTAATTTGTTTTTCAATATGATTCATTTCATTGTGTAATTCTCGGGCTGACTTTCTTAACGCACCTTGAGCAAAGATGACTCTCTGCTCTGTAAAATCTGAAGTAGCTACATAGATTTGTGTTTTAATATTATTTAACGCAATCGCTAGCTTTTCAATACGTTCATCTGCGGTTTCGTTTGTACGTGTAAAAATAACTTCAACATTATAATTCTTAAATTTTCTTTCTGTCCCTTTTACGTAATGGGCATCAAAGACAACTATGACTCGGTAACCGGAATACCCTTGATATTCAGCCATCTTTTCTACCAGCAGGTCCCTGGCTGCTTCTAAATCCTTATTTTTTAGAAGCTGAAGCTCTGGCCAGGCACCGATGATATTGTATCCGTCAACAAGAAGGATATTCATCATTATCGCTCAATCGGAGAGCGTTTGCGGTAGACTTCATACATCAACAAAGCAGCAGCGACTGAAGCATTTAAAGATGTTACTTTTCCAGCCATTGGTAAGCTGATAAGAAAATCACATTTATCTCTAATCAGTCTTCCCATTCCTTTCCCTTCACTACCAATGACTAATCCGATGGGCATCACTCCATCCAATTGGCGATAATCCTGTTTACCGCTTGCATCTGTACCCGCAATCCAAACGCCTCGTTCTTTTAATTCATCAATCGTTCTTGCTAAGTTCGTTACACGAGCAACAGGGATATGTTCAATCGCTCCCGTTGAAGCTTTAGCAACTGTTGCTGTTAAACCAACCGCACGCCTCTTTGGAATAATAATCCCATGCGCACCTACAGCATCAGCTGTTCTCATAATCGAGCCTAGATTATGAGGATCTTCAATCTCGTCCAATAGAAGAAAGAATGGAGCTTGTCCACTGTTTTCTGCTTTTTTAAATAGGTCATCTAACTCGGCATATTGATAGGCAGCCACTTGAGCAACCACACCTTGATGATTCCCTAGCTCCATTTGATCCAATTTCTTTTTCGGAACAAATTGAACCAGCACACCCGCTTCCTTCGCCATTCCAACCACTTGCTGCATTTGCCCTTTTTGAGAGCCTTCCGCAACCATAATTTTATTCATATCACGCTCTGACTTAAGTGCCTCGATTACAGCGTTTTTACCAATAATGAAATCATGACTCATTTCTTGCTCTCCTCCTTCCTATCCTCAGTCCACTTAAATGCTTTTACTACTAACTCTTCTAACCGCTCTACTCGTTTAGATAAATATAAGAAACCTATCAATGCTTCGAATGCAGTACTATAACGATAAGTTTGTACATCGGTGTTTTTCGGAATGGTGCCAGATTTAGCATTTCTCCCCCGTCTTACTACCGCCTCTTCTTCTTCTGATAAAACGCCCTCGTCCAAAAATGCATGAATCACTTTTGATTGTGCTTTAGCAGATACATATTTCGTTGCTGCCTTATGCAACTGATGTGGCCTTATATTACCTTTTTGTAATAAGTCCTGACGTACGTATTGTTCATAAACAGCATCGCCCATATAAGCAAGGGCGAGACTGTTTAATTGTTTAGGATTAAGATTTTCTTCGTATGAAAGCATCACTCTTATCCTCTTTTCCATCTTGTTCCTTGAGCTGTATCCTCAAGAATAATATTCATTTCTTTTAATTGATCACGAATTTGATCAGCTAATTGGAAATTGCGATCTTTTCTTGCTTGAATCCGATCGGCTATCAATTGATCCACTTCCTCATCTAACAGCTGTAGCTCATCCTCTAATGATAGTCCAAGCACACCGAAGAAATCCTCGAATTGAGTCATAAATGCATCGATTACAGCAGTGGACGTATTCTTTTCCATCAAATAATAATTCGCTTGTTTTGATAATTCAAATACAACAGAGATGGCATTCGCCGTGTTAAAATCATCATCCATATCTGTGATGAATTGCTTTTGTAAATCACCAATTTTCTCTAACCATTCTTGGTTATTTTCTGTTAACTCACTACTCGCCTCTTTACGATGCTTTAAATTCTCATACGATGCTTTAATACGCTCATAACCCGCTTTTGTATTTTCCAGCAATTCTTCATTATAGTTAATTTGATTACGATAATGCACTGCTAACATGAAGAACCTTAACACTTGCGGATTGTGCTTCTTAATAATATCGTGTACCAAGACGAAATTACCGAGTGATTTAGACATTTTTTCGTTATCAATATTAATATAGCCATTATGCATCCAGTAACGAGCGAAAGTTTTACCTGTCACTGCCTCTGACTGTGCTATTTCATTCTCATGGTGAGGAAATGATAAATCTTGTCCTCCAGCATGAATATCAATCGTGTCACCTAGATATTTACGAGCCATAGCGGAGCATTCAATATGCCACCCTGGGCGACCTGCCCCCCAAGGACTATCCCATTTAATCTCACCTTCCTTCGCCGCTTTCCAAAGGACGAAATCAAGTGCGTCTTTCTTCTTCTCACCAACAGCAATTCGATTGCCTAACTTTAACTCATCAATCGATTGATGAGAAAGCTTTCCATACTCTTCAAACTTTCGTGTATGGTAGTACACATCTCCTTCTGATTCATAGGCAAAATCTTTATCAATCAGCGCTTGGATAAAATCAATAATCGTATCCATATTTTCCGTTACTCTCGGGTGTGTGTCTGCTTTTTTGCAACCTAATGCCGATACATCTTCAAAATACGCTTCAATAAATCTCTCCGCAATTTCCGGCACGTCTTCACCTAGTTCTTTGGCCGTGCGGATTAATTTATCATCGACATCTGTGAAATTTGACACAAAATTCACATCATATCCGCGATACTCCAAATATCTCCTCACTGTATCGAACACAATTGCAGGGCGAGCATTTCCTATATGAATATAATTGTATACAGTAGGTCCGCAAACATACATCTTTACTTTACCCTCTTCTAACGGGATAAACGGCTCTTTTTTTCTTGTTAACGTATTATATAATTGAATCGCCATTATGAGTGGCTCCTTTCAGCTTTCAGTTGTTCAAACTCTTTTTTCACGCGCTCTAACTCATTTTCTAGCTCTTTAAAGCGATCAGAAATGGGATCTGGTAAGTCTGTATGATTTAAATCTTTCGTTACTTTGACGCCATCTTGGATTTTTACCTTACCAGGTATACCAACAACCGTTGAATTAGGTGGCACTTCATGTAAAACAACTGAGCCGGCACCTATTTTTGAGTTTTCCCCAATTGTAATGGATCCAAGCACTTTTGCCCCTGTAGCAATAAGAGCATTATCCTTAATCGTTGGATGTCTCTTGCCTTTTTCTTTCCCTGTCCCCCCAAGTGTTACACCTTGATAGACAGTAACATTATCTCCAATCTCGCATGTCTCGCCAATAACAACACCCATCCCGTGATCAATAAAAAATCGACGGCCTATTTTCGCCCCAGGGTGTATTTCTATCCCAGTAAAAAAACGACTAATTTGTGAAACCAACCTTGCAAGGAAGAAAAATTTATTTTTATAAAGACTGTGTGCAATGCGGTGATTCCAAATCGCATGTAATCCTGAGTAGGTTAACACTACTTCAAAAACACTTCTTGCGGCAGGATCCTGTTCAAACACAACATCTATATCTTCCTTCATTCTTTTAAACATGCTCTCTCCCTCCAGTCTTTAAATAGCATTTTTCTCGTATAATAAAAACAACAAAAGTAACAGTGATTACACTCTCTCTTTGGGTGGGTCCTTATCACCAGAAAACAAATAACATATCTATAAATAAAAAACGCCCCTGTCTAAAATAGACAGAGACGTTTACACGCGGTTCCACTCTGTTTAAGCTTTCATATAATAAAAGCTCCAACTCTGCCTCGTTAACGGGAAGGTAACCGCCTATTTCTACTATAAAGGTTCGAAACAGGACTCAGAGGGGCACTTCAGAGAATGAGAGGTTTAAACCACTTTCAGCCGATGATGGTTCTCTCTAATAAACAGTCATTACTCTTACTTTTCCTCTTCAATGATTTAGCATCTATAATGATTTTCTAAAGATTTATACGTTAATATTCTATACTATATTATATTTTTACCGATATGTTAACCTAAAATACGCTGTAGGCGAATTTTTACAGTTTCCCTACCTAATAACTCCATTGCTTTCGGTAGGTCTGGGCCATGTGTCTGCCCCGTTGTTGCTGAGCGAATCGGCATAAATAATTTTTTCCCTTTATGTCCTGTCGCTTTCTGTACTGACTTCATTGCCGCCTTTATTTGATCAGCTTCAAATACCTCAAGCGCCTCTACTTCATGTAAGAAAGCAGTCAACACTTCCGGTACTTGCTCTTCAGCTAAAACTTCGCTTGCTTCTGGTTCAACTTCGATATCCTGAACAAAGAATAATTCACTTAGTTCAATTACTTGCGCACCATAACTCATTTTCTCTTGTAGCAACAACACTAATTTCTTTAACCATTGTAACTCATCGTCAGAAGGATTATCTCCTACTTTGCCTGCTTTTTTAAAATGAGGTAACGTTAAATCAAGTAACTGGTCACCATCTAACTTTTTCATGTACTGCGCATTAATATGAGCAAGCTTCTGCATATCGAATAAAGCCGGTGACTTAGATAACCTTGACTCATCAAAGATTTCAATTAGCTCTTCTTTGGAGAATAATTCTTCCTCTCCACTCGGAGACCAACCAAGTAAAGCGATAAAGTTAAACAAGGCTTCAGGCAAGTAACCTAGCTCTTCGTATTGTTCAATGAATTGAATGATTGACTCATCACGTTTACTTAATTTTTTACGACTTTCATTCACTATTAGCGTCATATGACCAAATACAGGTACTTGGAAGCCAAGTGCCTCATAAATCATAATTTGTTTAGGTGTATTTGAAATATGATCATCTCCACGTAATACATGAGAGATTTTCATTAAATAATCATCTATGGCTACAGCAAAATTATATGTCGGTGTCCCGTCTTTTTTAACAATTACATGATCACCAATGCCATCTGACTCAAATGACACTTCTCCTTTAACCATATCATTGAATGCATACACTTTTCCTTGTGGGACAAGAAAACGAATACTTGGTTTTCTTCCTTCAGCTTCGAGTTGTTGGCGATCATCATCTGATAAATGTCTGCACTTTCCTGAGTAAATCGGCATTTCACCTTTAGCCATTTGCGCCTCACGTTCAGCTTCTAACTCTTCTTCCGTACAATAACACTTATAAGCTTGTCCGCTATCAAGTAACTGTTGATAATACTTTTTGTAAATTTCGTTTCTTTCTGATTGACGGTACGGGCCGTATCCACCATCTTTATCGATACTTTCATCCCAGTCTATACCAAGCCATTGTAAGTATTTTAATTGACTCTCTTCTCCGCCCTCAATATTACGTTTTTTATCTGTATCTTCTATACGAATGATGAATTTACCATTTTTACTACGAGCAAATAAATAATTAAACAAAGCTGTACGCGCATTACCAATATGTAAATGTCCCGTTGGACTTGGTGCATAGCGTACACGAATATCACTTGACATGATGATCCTCCTTCAAAATCGGTTCTATTTCGAAAAACCGCTGATTGCTATATAAGCCACCTGACGATCCATCTTTTTTATCAAAAATTGAATATGAATAGCACCCTTTATTTTATCATCCTACTGTAAGTTGTCAAAGTCCGTAAATAACCGACTAGGCACTTTTCTTCAACAACACAACCACTTGAGCAGCAATTCCTTCGCCTCTGCCTGTAAATCCTAGTTTTTCCGTTGTTGTGGCTTTCACGTTAATGTTCTCTACTTCTGATTCTAACAATTCCGCTATTCTTTCTCTTATAGCAGGAATATAAGGAGCCATTTTTGGTTTTTGAGCAATAATAGTACAGTCTGCATTCACAAGTTCATAACCCTTTTCTTTTACCAATTGCCACACATGTTGCATCAGTTTAGCTGAATCCGCATCTTTAAAGTCTGGGTCTGTATCAGGGAAGTGCTTACCAATATCACCTTCACCAATTGCACCTAAACAGGCATCTGACACTGTATGTAATAAAACATCCGCATCTGAATGTCCAAGTAATCCTAATTCATATGGAATCGTAACCCCACCCATAATCAGTGGTCGTCCTTCAACTAATTGATGTACATCAAATCCTTGACCAATGCGAAACATATTATCTTCTCCTTTAGATAAAGTCATCTCTTTTATTTAAAATCGCCTCAGCAAAATATAGGTCTTCAGGCGTTGTTAGTTTTATATTATCGTAATTCCCTTGTACAAAAGCAATCTTATTATGTACTCTCTCCACCAAGCTTGCATCATCAGTCCCTACAAATTGGTCCTTTTGCGCTTTCTCATATGCCGCTTGTAAAATACTAAGCTTAAAAGCTTGAGGGGTTTGCACAGACCATAGACTCGTTCGATCAATTGTTCCCTCGACTAATCCATCACGTCCCTTTTTTATCGTATCCTTCACGGGAACGGCTAAAATGGCGCCATCATTGAACTGAGCTTGAGATACAAGTTGATCGATATGCTCTTGTTCAACAAAAGGTCGAGCGGCATCATGTACCAACACAATCCCTTCACCTGTTAACTCACGTATCACATGACTAATGCTATGCTGCCTTTCCTGTCCACCACCGATATACGCCCTTACCTTATCCACCCCATGCTTAGCGATTAACGCACGTATCTCCTTTTCCTCAGCAGGATTAATAGCTAAATAAATCCCTTCACATGCGGAGTCTCGTTGGAAAACGCGCAATGTATGTATAAAAATAGGTACCCCTCTTAGTTCTAGCAACAGTTTATTTTTTGAAGCACCCATTCTCTTCCCTTGCCCCGCTGCAGGGATGACGACTCTATACCCCATATTTTCTTCTAACTCCCTTAATCAGCATAAAAAGCGGAAGAAAAGAGCCAATTTACGGCCCCCTCTTCTGCTTCTTCTATACTATAATTATAATGCTTTTTCTAAAAGTTTTGGTTTAGCGAAAATCATTCTACCCGCAGATGTTTGCAATACACTTGTCACTACTACATCAATATGCTTGCCAATATAATTTCTACCTTCTTCTACGACAATCATTGTGCCATCGTCTAAGTAGGCAATCCCTTGATTTTGTTCTTTTCCGTCCTTAATGACCTGAACTTTCATTTCTTCTCCCGGAAGCACAACCGGCTTCACAGCATTCGCCAGATCATTAATATTTAGAACTGCGACTTTCTGTAGCTCGCATACCTTATTCAGGTTGAAATCATTGGTTACAACCACACCGTTAGTTAATTTCGCTAATTTCACTAGCTTACTATCCACTTCTTGTATTTCTTCAAAATTACCTTCGTAAATTTCTACCTTTATAGATAGCTCACTTTGAATACGGTTGAGAATGTCTAAACCGCGGCGGCCCCGATTTCTTTTTAACACATCAGAAGAATCGGCAATATGCTGTAATTCTTCTAAGACAAAACGAGGAATAACAATTGTTCCTTCTAAAAACCCTGTTTGACAAATATCAGCTACTCGACCATCGATAATAACACTTGTATCCAATATTTTAAGCTTATTCACATCAGATTGACTATCTTCTTCTTCAGTTAACTTTTTCTTTTTGTTTGTAAAAAGATTGAGTAATTCATCTCGTTTTTTAAATCCAACTTGAAAACCTAAATATCCAAATAACAGTGTTAAGACGATAGGAGCAACAGTATTTAATACCGGTATCTCGAGTGTCGATAATCCATAACCAAGTAAAAACGCGACAACAAGACCAAACACCAGTCCAACACTACCAAATATAATATCGGTAATTGGCACCTTTACAATCGATTCTTCTGTCCATTTAATGAAATTGACAACATGGTCAACCGCCCAAAATGTTAAAAGATAGAAAATAATAGCTCCTAAAATGGCGGAAACATAAGGATTATTTAATAATGGAATGTCATCTAAACTGATTAGAATTAGTAATTCTGGTATCACAAAGATTCCTAATGTGATCCCAAATATAAGGAAACAGACTTGTACAATTCTCTTTAACATTCCCTCACCTCCTTTTATTCATTATTAACAAATTCCAAAAATAAAAAACGCACAATATTGGAAAATTTTATATTATAAACAAAAAATTATTGCAGTAAACTAAATAAAAGGATAGATCAAACGGTTATGAATACTCTTAGACTAGCACCGTAAGTAAGGGAATGTCAAATGATAAACTACCTATTCTATCATAAGGTGAATAGTAGTTCAATGGTATTTATAAATGTCGGTCAGAAAAAAATTGGTCTTGTATAAGCTTGAGGCCTTCGTCAATCTTCCTAGCCCGTACCTCTCCTATACCTTCTACCTCATCTAATTCTTCAATAGAAGCTGCCGCTATATACCTCAGTTCCTCAAAGCGATCAACGAGGTTATCAATAATAATAGGTGGTAATCGCGGCACCTTATGCAGCACCCGAATCCCTCTAGGATGAATGACTTCTTCGGTATGAATATAGCCATGAAAGCCTAGTAATTTCATGATAACTGAGTCTTCTAAAGTCTCACCTTTTGATAACTCTTGAAGCTTTTGAAGCGCTTCCTTTGCCCTAATATCACGATCATTAGCATAATCCATAATAACGAATTCTGATTCTCTTTCCATTTCAATCAATAACTCATTCATTTGTAAACGAATGAGACGTCCTTCTGTCCCTAACTCGCTTAAATAAGTTAGTAACTCATTTTTAATTCTTAACAGCATTTCTATATTATGCATAACATTTAACACATCATTATAGGTCACCTGTTCTTCAAATTCGAGAATACCTAAATTCGATATACTTTGCTCAAGAACAACTTTATATTTCTCTAATGTTGTGACTGCCACATTAGCCTTTGTTAATATAACGCCAATATCCTTTAGTGAATAACGAGAAGCCCCTTTATATAAAGTAATGACATTACGGCGTTGTGAAACAGCAATAACAAGCGCACCTGTTTGTTTCGCCACCCGTTCTGCTGTCCGATGTCGCATCCCTGTCTCAGAGGAAGGAATACTCGAATCTGGTGCGAGTTGGGCGTTGGCAATAAGGATTTTATTTCCTTCTTGATTGAGAATAATCGCCCCATCCATCTTCGCAAGCTCATATAAATAGTTTGGCGAAAAAGGGCAATTAATTTGGAAGCCCCCATCCACTAAACTGGCAATCTGCTCCTTAGAACAAAGAACAATTAACCCACCCGTGTTTGCTCTTAATACATTATCTATACCTGCACGTAGGGGTGTCCCTGGTGCTAAAAATTTCAATAATTCGCTGATTGTAATTTCACTTTGTTTCTTTGAATCCATATGCTTACCCTCCTAATGCAGCTTCAAGTGCTTCACTAACCGAGTGAACGCCAATCAATTGAACATTTTTAGGACCTGTCCAGCCGCTCAAATTATTCGCTGGTAATATAATACGCTCAAATCCTAGTTTCGCAGCCTCCTGGACTCGCTGTTCAATTCTTGAAACTCTTCTTATTTCTCCAGTGAGGCCCACCTCACCGATAATGCAATCTGTTGCTCTTGTTGGCTTGTCCCGAAAGCTTGATGCGATACTAACTGCAACTGCCAAATCAATTGCTGGCTCATCTAGTTTTACCCCTCCAGCAACCTTCAAATACGCATCTTGATTTTGTAACAACATACCGACCCGTTTCTCTAATACCGCCATTAATAGCGGCACACGGTTATGATCAATCCCTGTTGCCATCCTTCTTGGGTTACCAAAACTCGTAGGGGATATTAATGCTTGTATTTCTACAAGAACGGGCCGAGTTCCTTCCATTGAAGCCACAACAGTTGAACCCGCTGCTCCTTGTGATCGTTCTTCTAAAAAAATCTCTGAAGGGTTTGCCACTTCTTCTAAACCTAATTCTTTCATTTCAAATATACCCATTTCATTCGTAGAACCAAATCGGTTTTTGACTGCTCTTAAAATTCGATACGTGTGATGCCTTTCCCCTTCAAAATAAAGCACCGTATCCACCATATGTTCAAGCAACCTAGGACCGGCGATCGATCCTTCTTTCGTTACATGTCCAACAATAAAGATCGCAATCCCTTTCGTTTTCCCGATTCTCATAAGCTCAGCCGTACACTCTCTTACCTGTGAAACACTACCAGGGGCCGAGGTCACTTCCGGGTGATAAATAGTTTGAATGGAGTCAATAATAACAAACTCCGGCTTCACCTCATCAATCGTTTGACTAATCTCTTCTAAGCTTGTCTCTGCATAAACAAGTAGATGTTCTGATGAAATATTTAATCTGTCAGCTCGTAGCTTCGTTTGTCTTATCGACTCTTCTCCAGAAATATAAAGTACAGAATGCTGTTTATTAGATAATTGGGAAGAAACTTGCAACAGTAGTGTTGATTTTCCAATCCCAGGATCTCCACCTATTAAAACGAGAGATCCTCTAACAACCCCACCACCAAGGACTCGATTTAACTCTTTCATTTCCGTATAAATACGTGGCTCATTGACTGTTTCAATTTTTGGAATCGGAGTCGCTTTTGCTCTAATCGTTGTCTCTTGTGTATGTGCAAAAGCCCCTCTTCTCGAGTTAACAGGTTTCTCTATCTCTTCCGTCATTTTATTCCATACACCGCATCCGGGACATTTCCCCATCCACTTTGCCGATTCATAACCACATTCTTGACATATGAATTTTGATTTTCTTTTCGCCAATCTTCATTCTCCTTCTCTTTCGTACAACACATTTATATTTCTTACTATATCAATGGAATCGTTTGTATTCAAAGGTTAACATATAATTGGAAGAAAATTTGTTGTTATCAAAAAAGGTACACACTATTGATTAGCGTGTACCTTCTCTCTAACATTTCATTATTTTTGTGCAGTGCCAGTTGGTTCGGCTGTTTTTACGACAAATTCGCCTTCCTCAACATCGATTACTACTTCTTGACCAGTAAGCACTTTTCCTCTTAATAATTCCTCAGATAAGCGATCTTCAATATGCTTTTGGATCGCTCTTCTAAGCGGTCTTGCACCATACTCTGGATCGTAGCCTTCTTCTGAGATTTTTACCTTAGCAGATTCAGATAGGGATAATGTAATATCCTGTTCTTTTAAACGGTTCGTTAAGGCATCGGACATGAGTGTAACAATCTCTTGCAGATGCTTTCTTTCTAATGCATGGAAGACAATAATCTCATCGATACGGTTTAAGAATTCAGGTCTGAAGGCCTTTTTCAATTCCTCCATAACCTTGCCTTTCATATCTTTGTAATCATGCTCATCATCTTGAATATTGAAGCCTACATATTTATTACGCTTAAGTGCTTCGGCACCAACATTTGACGTCATGATAAGCACCGTGTTTCGGAAATCGACTGTACGTCCTTTAGAATCTGTTAACCGTCCATCTTCCAAGACTTGCAGAAGAATGTTAAATACATCCGGATGGGCTTTCTCAATTTCATCTAATAAGACAACTGAATACGGTTTTCTACGTACTTTCTCAGTTAATTGGCCTCCTTCTTCAAATCCAACATAACCTGGAGGTGAACCAACTAATCTAGATGTGGAGTGTTTCTCCATATACTCAGACATATCGATGCGAATCATCGCTTCCTCATCACCGAACATCGCTTCAGCTAAGGCACGAGCAAGTTCTGTTTTACCCACACCTGTTGGACCTAGGAAAACGAAAGAACCAATTGGTCTCTTCGGATCTTTAAGACCGGCTCTTGCCCGTCTAACTGCTTTAGAGATCGCCTTTACTGCTTCCTCTTGGCCAATTACGCGCGAATGTAAGATTTCTTCTAAATTCAATAGTTTTTCGGTCTCAGTTTGTGCCAATTTAGTAACTGGAATTCCTGTCCAGTTAGAAACGACATTGGCAATATCCTCTACCGTCACTTCACTATTTTCTTTCCCTTGCTTTTCTTTCCATGTTTTCTTAGTTTCTTCTAACTTTTCTCTTAATCTTTGTTCATTGTCTCTTAAAGATGCTGCTTTCTCAAACTCTTGACTTTGAACAGCTGCATCCTTTTCTTTTCTTACATCTTCTAATTTAACTTCTAACTCCTTGAGATTCGGAGGCGTTGTATAAGAACGTAGGCGAACTTTTGAACCTGCTTCATCAATTAAATCAATCGCTTTATCTGGTAAGAAACGATCAGAGATATAACGATCTGATAATTTAACTGCCGCATCGATGGCTTGATCCGTAATTGTCACACGGTGATGGGCTTCATAACGGTCACGTAGTCCTTTTAAAATTTGTACGGACTCATCTGCAGTCGGCTCATCAACCGTAATTGGTTGGAACCTACGCTCAAGCGCTGCATCCTTCTCAATATATTTGCGATACTCATCTAGCGTCGTCGCTCCAATACACTGTAGCTCTCCACGCGCAAGTGATGGCTTTAGAATATTTGATGCATCAATCGCACCTTCTGCTCCACCAGCACCAATTAATGTATGCAATTCATCGATGAACAAAATAATGTTGCCCGCCTGACGAATTTCGTCCATCACTTTCTTCAAGCGATCCTCAAATTCACCACGGTATTTAGTACCTGCAACTACCGTACCCATATCTAAAGTCATTACACGTTTATCACGTAGCGTCTCCGGCACTTCATTATTTATGATCTGTTGAGCTAGGCCTTCTGCTATCGCAGTCTTACCCACACCAGGTTCTCCAATTAATACGGGGTTATTTTTTGTTCTTCTGCTTAATACTTCAATTACACGTTGAATCTCTTTACTACGTCCAATAACTGGATCTAAGCTTCCTTCACGTGCAATGGCAGTTAAATCTCTCGCTAAACCATCTAGTGTTGGTGTATTTGCATTGGCTGAAGAGCTGCCTTGATGCCCGTTAGACTCGCTACTACCAAGTAATTGTAGTACTTGCTGTCTTGCCTTATTTAAACTTACGCCAAGGTTATTAAGTACTCTTGCAGCTACACCCTCACCTTCTCTAATTAAACCAAGTAAAATGTGCTCAGTTCCCACATAGGAATGGCCCAATTTTCTTGCTTCATCCATTGATAATTCAATTACTTTTTTTGCTCTTGGTGTATAATGCGGTGTTTGGGAGGCCTCTTGCCCTCTACCTATTAGATTTTCAACTTCCGTTTGAATTTTTTCTGAACCTAGACCTAAGGCATAAAGTGCTTTAGCGGCAATTCCTTCACCTTCACTTACTAACCCTAGAAGTATATGCTCAGTCCCAATATTGTTATGTCCTAAGCGAATGGCTTCTTCCTGTGCTAATGCTAATACTTTTTGTGCTCTCTCAGTAAAACGTCCAAACATCATCTATCATCATCCTCCCAACTCTTGATCTTCCATTTTTAATCTTTCTCGAATAAGAGAAGCTCTACGAATATCCCGTTCAAACGGTCGTAATGGGCCTCCAGCATATTGCTGTAAAAATCCTGGTTGTGTTAAAACCATTAATTCATTTAATATATTTTTTGATATGCCTTGTATATAGTCCATGTCTATTCCAAGGCGAACATCCGATAAACATCTAGCCGCTTCTTTTGATTCAATGATTCGGCTATTAGATAAAATACCATAGGATCTGAAGACTCTATCTTCTAATTGTATGTTAGAGGTTTTCGCTAATGCTTCTCTTGCTGACCTTTCCTGCGAAATTAATTGCTCCACAACACTTTTTAAATCCTCAGCAATATCTTCTTCTGATTTCCCTAATGTGATTTGGTTAGAAACTTGAAAGATATTACCTAATGCTTCGCTACCTTCTCCATAAATTCCTCTAACAACTAATCCAAGTTGGTTAATTGCTGGAATGATTCTATTCATTTGATGAGTTAATACTAATCCTGGTAAATGCATCATGACAGATGCTCTGAGACCTGTACCGACATTCGTTGGGCAACTAGTTAAATACCCTACCTGTTCATCATATGCATAATCAATCTCAGTTTCTAACCAATCATCAATTTGGTTTGCAACTTCTAATGCTTCTGATAATTGGAAGCCTGGAAATAAACACTGTATACGTATATGATCTTCTTCATTCAACATAATGCTAACCTCTTCATTTTCAGTAAGTAGGCAGGCACCATGACTAGCGTTTTCTGCTAAATGAGGACTAATCAAATGTTTTTCCATCAGCACCCTTTTTTGCAATGGTTGTAAATCATCCATTTGCAATAACGAAAAGTCACCATAAGTATCAAAAGTCGATTTTTCCATTCTTGCTTTAATGATCTCTATCACACGTTTAGCTTCATCATGGGAAAAGATTGTTGGAAAATTAACCTGTTTAATATTGCGAGCTAAACGAATTCTAGAACTAAGTACTATATCAGAATCAGGACCTTCTGCACTCATCCAAGAGCTGACAGCCTGATTGATAAACCTTTCTAAAGACAAGTTCATTCCCCTCCCTCTAGATGGTTTTTCATTTCTTTTTCCAATTGACGTATTGCATCTCTTGTCTCTGCTGCTTTTTCAAATTCCTCTTTAGTTATAAGTTCTTTCAAGTTTATTTTTAAATCCTCAATTTGCTTTTTCAAATGGATATCTCCACCCATTCTTGTAGGGATTTTTCCATTATGATTCCAATTACCACTATGAAGCCTTTTAATAATTGGCTTTAACTGTGCTCGGAAAGATTCATAACAGTGGGCACATCCGAATTTCCCGACTTTAACAAATTGAGGAAAGGTCATCGAGCATTGCTCACACTGTACTACCTGCGCTTGTTTATTTAACTGAGCTTGGTTATTTGCATAACTTGTATCTATATTAAATAATCCGCTCAATAGATTATTAATAGAAAATCCAGATCCATTATTTAACATAAACATATCCCCATGTTCTTGGGCACATTTTTCACATAAATGGAACTCAGCCTTTTCGCCATTCATAATTTTTGTAAAATGTAGAGTCGCAGGTCTCTGATTACATTCTTGGCATATCATCTGTTTCACCCCTCCATACTTTACAGCCTACTTATATTTCAATGTATTTAGCATCGCAACAAGCATCCTTGCTCTTAACTCATCCCTATAGGGTAACTCTAAGTAAAGAACTGAACGGTCAATGACACTTAACATAATCTTCGCTTCTCGAGTAGTAATAATCTCTTCTTCAACTAATCTGTTTATAATATTTTCAGCACTATTTTGTGAAATACGATCACGTACAATCCTAATCAATTGATTAATTAAATCAACATAATCATAAGCTTGCACTTTGGTGATTCTTATATAACCACCACCGCCACGTTTACTTTCGACAGCATAGCCTTTTTCAACTGTAAACCGAGTATTTATGACGTAATTTATTTGAGATGGGACACATTGAAATTTATCAGCGATCTCGCTCCGCTTAATTTCAACAATTTCCCTTTCGCTAAGTTCCAAGACTTCTTTAAGATATTTTTCAATAATATCTGATATATTTTTCACCCGGCCTCCCCCTATCTGACTTTGACTATATTTGACATAAATTATACATGATTTGTGTGAAATGTTGCAACGAAGTAGTATTATTAATTTTCCCCTTTTTTTCTAAATCTCAAACGTATGAAATATAGGTTCATTCATTAAATTTATATTATGTTTAGATTGTGTAGATGTTATTTGTCCATTTAAATAAACGAATTCATTATAGCACGACAAAAAAGAGCACATACAAATGATGTGCTCTTTTATATTGCCCGGCAACGTCCTACTCTCACAAGGGGACAGCCCCTAACTACCATCGGCGCTGAGAAGCTTAACTTCCGTGTTCGGTATGGGAACGGGTGTGACCTTCTCGCTATCGCCACCGGACTATGAAATTGTAAGGGAATCGTTCCCTCAAAACTAGGTAATGTTGAAGAAGATATTTATTGAGTAATCGCCTGTTTGGTTAAGTCCTCGATCGATTAGTATTAGTCAGCTACATGTGTCGCCACACTTCCACCTCTAACCTATCAACCTGATCATCTTTCAGGGATCTTACTAGCTTGCGCTATGGGAAATCTCATCTCGAGGGGGGCTTCATGCTTAGATGCTTTCAGCACTTATCCCTTCCGCACATAGCTACCCAGCGATGCCTTTGGCAAGACAACTGGTACACCAGCGGTGCGTCCATCCCGGTCCTCTCGTACTAAGGACAGCTCCTCTCAAATTTCCTGCGCCCACGACGGATAGGGACCGAACTGTCTCACGACGTTCTGAACCCAGCTCGCGTACCGCTTTAATGGGCGAACAGCCCAACCCTTGGGACCGACTACAGCCCCAGGATGCGATGAGCCGACATCGAGGTGCCAAACCTCCCCGTCGATGTGGACTCTTGGGGGAGATAAGCCTGTTATCCCCGGGGTAGCTTTTATCCGTTGAGCGATGGCCCTTCCATGCGGAACCACCGGATCACTAAGCCCGACTTTCGTCCCTGCTCGACTTGTAGGTCTCGCAGTCAAGCTCCCTTGTGCCTTTACACTCTACGAATGATTTCCAACCATTCTGAGGGAACCTTTGGGCGCCTCCGTTACTCTTTAGGAGGCGACCGCCCCAGTCAAACTGCCCACCTGACACTGTCTCCCATCCCGATAAGGGATGTGGGTTAGAATTTCAATACAGCCAGGGTAGTATCCCACCGACGCCTCCACCGAAGCTAGCGCTCCGGCTTCTAAGGCTCCTACCTATCCTGTACAAGCTGTACCAAAATTCAATATCAGGCTACAGTAAAGCTCCACGGGGTCTTTCCGTCCTGTCGCGGGTAACCTGCATCTTCACAGGTACTATAATTTCACCGAGTCTCTCGTTGAGACAGTGCCCAGATCGTTACGCCTTTCGTGCGGGTCGGAACTTACCCGACAAGGAATTTCGCTACCTTAGGACCGTTATAGTTACGGCCGCCGTTTACTGGGGCTTCGATTCAAAGCTTCGCGTGAGCTAACCTCTCCTCTTAACCTTCCAGCACCGGGCAGGCGTCAGCCCCTATACTTCGCCTTGCGGCTTCGCAGAGACCTGTGTTTTTGCTAAACAGTCGCCTGGGCCTATTCACTGCGGCTCATCAAGGCTTTAACACCCTAATGAGCACCCCTTCTCCCGAAGTTACGGGGTCATTTTGCCGAGTTCCTTAACGAGAGTTCTCTCGCTCACCTTAGGATTCTCTCCTCGCCTACCTGTGTCGGTTTGCGGTACGGGCACCTTATTCCTCGCTAGAGGCTTTTCTTGGCAGTGTGGAATCAAGAACTTCGGTACTAAATTTCCCTCGCTATCACAGCTCAAGGTATGTGACCATGGGATTTGCCTCATGGTCCCTCTAACTGCTTAGACGCACATCCAATAGTGCGCTTACCCTATCCTCCTGCGTCCCCCCATCACTCAAACAGAATACGGTGGTACAGGAATATCAACCTGTTGTCCATCGCCTACGCTTTTCAGCCTCGGCTTAGGTCCCGACTAACCCTGAGCGGACGAGCCTTCCTCAGGAAACCTTAGGCATTCGGTGGATGGGATTCTCACCCATCTTTCGCTACTCATACCGGCATTCTCACTTCTAAGCGCTCCACCAGTCCTTACGGTCTAGCTTCAACGCCCTTAGAACGCTCTCCTACCACTGAACATCAACGATGTTCAATCCACAGCTTCGGTGATACGTTTAGCCCCGGTACATTTTCGGCGCGGAGTCACTCGACCAGTGAGCTATTACGCACTCTTTAAATGGTGGCTGCTTCTAAGCCAACATCCTGGTTGTCTAAGCAACTCCACATCCTTTTCCACTTAACGTATACTTTGGGACCTTAGCTGGTGGTCTGGGCTGTTTCCCTCTTGACTACGGATCTTATCACTCGCAGTCTGACTCCCATGGATAAATCTTTGGCATTCGGAGTTTGTCTGAATTCGGTAACCCGATGAGGGCCCCTAGTCCAAACAGTGCTCTACCTCCAAGATTCTTACGCATGAGGCTAGCCCTAAAGCTATTTCGGAGAGAACCAGCTATCTCCAAGTTCGATTGGAATTTCTCCGCTACCCACACCTCATCCCCGCACTTTTCAACGTACGTGGGTTCGGGCCTCCATCCAGTGTTACCTGGACTTCACCCTGGACATGGGTAGATCACCTGGTTTCGGGTCTACGACCACATACTCATTCGCCCTATTCAGACTCGCTTTCGCTACGGCTCCGTCTGTCCAACTTAACCTCGCATGTAATCGTAACTCGCCGGTTCATTCTACAAAAGGCACGCTATCACCCATTAACGGGCTCTAACTACTTGTAGGCACACGGTTTCAGGATCTCTTTCACTCCCCTTCCGGGGTGCTTTTCACCTTTCCCTCACGGTACTGGTTCACTATCGGTCACTAGGGAGTATTTAGCCTTGGGAGATGGTCCTCCCTGCTTCCGACGGGATTTCTCGTGTCCCGCCGTACTCAGGATCCACTCTGGAGGGAACGAAGTTTCAACTACAGGGCTTTTACCTCCTATGGCGGGCCTTTCCAGACCTCTTCGTCTATCTCGTTCCTTTGTAACTCCGTATAGAATGTCCTACAACCCCAAGAGGCAAGCCTCTTGGTTTGGGCTAATCCCGTTTCGCTCGCCGCTACTCAGGGAATCGCGTTTGCTTTCTCTTCCTCCGGGTACTTAGATGTTTCAGTTCCCCGGGTCTGCCTTCCATACCCTATGTATTCAGGTATGGATCCTATCCCATAACGGATAGGGGGTTTCCCCATTCGGAAATCTCCGGATCAAAGCTTACTTACAGCTCCCCGAAGCATATCGGTGTTAGTCCCGTCCTTCATCGGCTCCTAGTGCCAAGGCATTCACCGTGCGCCCTTATTAACTTAACCATTGTTCGGCTTGCGATAAGCTACGCATTTCGGCGTCAGCTCACTCGTCAACATCCTCATGTGCACAAGACGCACACTCCGGTGTTTCCTCGCTCGCTTCCTTGAACTGCTTGCTTCTCACAACCCTCTCGGTTGTGTTTATTAAAAAAGTTTAGTATTTTAAATCAATCTATAATATATAGAGAGAAAAAATAACTAAGGTGGCGATTACTCGGTAATCTTCTTCATTACATTATCTAGTTTTCAAAGAACAATTTGTTGGTGGAGCCTAGCGGGATCGAACCGCTGACCTCCTGCGTGCAAAGCAGGCGCTCTCCCAGCTGAGCTAAGGCCCCGTATTAAAGTTAAAATGGTGGGCCTAAATGGACTTGAACCATCGACCTCACGCTTATCAGGCGTGCGCTCTAACCAGCTGAGCTATAGGCCCACATAACTTCACGGTAAAGTATTTAATCATATCAAAGAGATTGCACTCTCAAAACTGAACGAACAGTCTAACATCAAGTTAATTCCGTATATTCCTTAGAAAGGAGGTGATCCAGCCGCACCTTCCGATACGGCTACCTTGTTACGACTTCACCCCAATCATCTGTCCCACCTTAGGCGGCTGGCTCCAAAAGGTTACCCCACCGACTTCGGGTGTTACAAACTCTCGTGGTGTGACGGGCGGTGTGTACAAGGCCCGGGAACGTATTCACCGCGGCATGCTGATCCGCGATTACTAGCGATTCCGGCTTCATGTAGGCGAGTTGCAGCCTACAATCCGAACTGAGAATGGTTTTATGGGATTGGCTAAACCTCGCGGTCTTGCAGCCCTTTGTACCATCCATTGTAGCACGTGTGTAGCCCAGGTCATAAGGGGCATGATGATTTGACGTCATCCCCACCTTCCTCCGGTTTGTCACCGGCAGTCACCTTAGAGTGCCCAACTGAATGCTGGCAACTAAGATCAAGGGTTGCGCTCGTTGCGGGACTTAACCCAACATCTCACGACACGAGCTGACGACAACCATGCACCACCTGTCACTCTGTCCCCCGAAGGGGAAAGTCCTATCTCTAGGATTGTCAGAGGATGTCAAGACCTGGTAAGGTTCTTCGCGTTGCTTCGAATTAAACCACATGCTCCACCGCTTGTGCGGGCCCCCGTCAATTCCTTTGAGTTTCAACCTTGCGGTCGTACTCCCCAGGCGGAGTGCTTAATGCGTTTGCTGCAGCACTAAAGGGCGGAAACCCTCTAACACTTAGCACTCATCGTTTACGGCGTGGACTACCAGGGTATCTAATCCTGTTTGCTCCCCACGCTTTCGCGCCTCAGCGTCAGTTACAGACCAGAAAGTCGCCTTCGCCACTGGTGTTCCTCCAAATCTCTACGCATTTCACCGCTACACTTGGAATTCCACTTTCCTCTTCTGCACTCAAGTTCCCCAGTTTCCAATGACCCTCCACGGTTGAGCCGTGGGCTTTCACATCAGACTTAAGGAACCGCCTGCGCGCGCTTTACGCCCAATAATTCCGGACAACGCTTGCCACCTACGTATTACCGCGGCTGCTGGCACGTAGTTAGCCGTGGCTTTCTGGTTAGGTACCGTCAAGGTACCGGCAGTTACTCCGATACTTGTTCTTCCCTAACAACAGAGTTTTACGATCCGAAAACCTTCATCACTCACGCGGCGTTGCTCCGTCAGACTTTCGTCCATTGCGGAAGATTCCCTACTGCTGCCTCCCGTAGGAGTCTGGGCCGTGTCTCAGTCCCAGTGTGGCCGATCACCCTCTCAGGTCGGCTACGCATCGTCGCCTTGGTGAGCCGTTACCTCACCAACTAGCTAATGCGCCGCGGGCCCATCTGTAAGTGATAGCAGAACCATCTTTCAATCTAATTATATGTATAAATAGATATTATCCGGTATTAGCCCCGGTTTCCCGGAGTTATCCCAGTCTTACAGGCAGGTTGCCCACGTGTTACTCACCCGTCCGCCGCTAATCTTTGGGAGCAAGCTCCCTCAGATTCGCTCGACTTGCATGTATTAGGCACGCCGCCAGCGTTCGTCCTGAGCCAGGATCAAACTCTCCAATAAAGTGTTTGATTAGCTCATTTGCACCTATGGTGCTTTGTTGCTGATAAATCAGCTTTTTTAGAATTACGCTTGACGTTTTACGTTCGTTCAGTTTTCAAAGAACAATCTCATTCGCTTTAGAAGCGACTTTATAATCATACAACATCTTAACTTGTTATGTCAATAACTTTTTTAAAATGTTTTTGGTGGAGCCTAGCGGGATCGAACCGCTGACCTCCTGCGTGCAAAGCAGGCGCTCTCCCAGCTGAGCTAAGGCCCCAAAAAGAGTAATAAAAATGGTCGGGAAGACAGGATTCGAACCTGCGACCCCTTGGTCCCAAACCAAGTGCTCTACCAAGCTGAGCTACTTCCCGTTTATGGCGCGCCCGAGAGGAGTCGAACCCCTAACCTTTTGATCCGTAGTCAAACGCTCTATCCAATTGAGCTACGGGCGCATCAATAAGTGGTGCCGAGGACCGGAATCGAACCGGTACGGTAGTCACCTACCGCAGGATTTTAAGTCCTGTGCGTCTGCCAGTTCCGCCACCCCGGCACTTATTGGAGCGGAAGACGGGATTCGAACCCGCGACCCTCACCTTGGCAAGGTGATGTTCTACCACTGAACTACTTCCGCAAATATTCAAAATAAAAATGGTGCGGGTGAAGGGAGTCGAACCCCCACGCCTTGCGGCGCCAGATCCTAAGTCTGGTGCGTCTGCCAATTCCGCCACACCCGCATATATAAATGGTGAGCCATGAAGGACTCGAACCTTCGACCCTCTGATTAAAAGTCAGATGCTCTACCAACTGAGCTAATGGCTCGTACAAGTGGTGCCGGCCAGAGGACTTGAACCCCCAACCTACTGATTACAAGTCAGTTGCTCTACCAATTGAGCTAGGCCGGCAAATAAACACAAAAAAATGGTGGAGGATGACGGGATCGAACCGCCGACCCTCTGCTTGTAAGGCAGATGCTCTCCCAGCTGAGCTAATCCTCCAATATGTATGCCCGGCAACGTCCTACTCTCACAAGGGGACAGCCCCTAACTACCATCGGCGCTGAGAAGCTTAACTTCCGTGTTCGGTATGGGAACGGGTGTGACCTTCTCGCTATCGCCACCGGACTATGAAATTGTAAGGGAATCGTTCCCTCAAAACTAGGTAATGTTGAAGAAGATATTTATTGAGTAATCGCCTGTTTGGTTAAGTCCTCGATCGATTAGTATTAGTCAGCTACATGTGTCGCCACACTTCCACCTCTAACCTATCAACCTGATCATCTTTCAGGGATCTTACTAGCTTGCGCTATGGGAAATCTCATCTCGAGGGGGGCTTCATGCTTAGATGCTTTCAGCACTTATCCCTTCCGCACATAGCTACCCAGCGATGCCTTTGGCAAGACAACTGGTACACCAGCGGTGCGTCCATCCCGGTCCTCTCGTACTAAGGACAGCTCCTCTCAAATTTCCTGCGCCCACGACGGATAGGGACCGAACTGTCTCACGACGTTCTGAACCCAGCTCGCGTACCGCTTTAATGGGCGAACAGCCCAACCCTTGGGACCGACTACAGCCCCAGGATGCGATGAGCCGACATCGAGGTGCCAAACCTCCCCGTCGATGTGGACTCTTGGGGGAGATAAGCCTGTTATCCCCGGGGTAGCTTTTATCCGTTGAGCGATGGCCCTTCCATGCGGAACCACCGGATCACTAAGCCCGACTTTCGTCCCTGCTCGACTTGTAGGTCTCGCAGTCAAGCTCCCTTGTGCCTTTACACTCTACGAATGATTTCCAACCATTCTGAGGGAACCTTTGGGCGCCTCCGTTACTCTTTAGGAGGCGACCGCCCCAGTCAAACTGCCCACCTGACACTGTCTCCCATCCCGATAAGGGATGTGGGTTAGAATTTCAATACAGCCAGGGTAGTATCCCACCGACGCCTCCACCGAAGCTAGCGCTCCGGCTTCTAAGGCTCCTACCTATCCTGTACAAGCTGTACCAAAATTCAATATCAGGCTACAGTAAAGCTCCACGGGGTCTTTCCGTCCTGTCGCGGGTAACCTGCATCTTCACAGGTACTATAATTTCACCGAGTCTCTCGTTGAGACAGTGCCCAGATCGTTACGCCTTTCGTGCGGGTCGGAACTTACCCGACAAGGAATTTCGCTACCTTAGGACCGTTATAGTTACGGCCGCCGTTTACTGGGGCTTCGATTCAAAGCTTCGCGTGAGCTAACCTCTCCTCTTAACCTTCCAGCACCGGGCAGGCGTCAGCCCCTATACTTCGCCTTGCGGCTTCGCAGAGACCTGTGTTTTTGCTAAACAGTCGCCTGGGCCTATTCACTGCGGCTCATCAAGGCTTTAACACCCTAATGAGCACCCCTTCTCCCGAAGTTACGGGGTCATTTTGCCGAGTTCCTTAACGAGAGTTCTCTCGCTCACCTTAGGATTCTCTCCTCGCCTACCTGTGTCGGTTTGCGGTACGGGCACCTTATTCCTCGCTAGAGGCTTTTCTTGGCAGTGTGGAATCAAGAACTTCGGTACTAAATTTCCCTCGCTATCACAGCTCAAGGTATGTGACCATGGGATTTGCCTCATGGTCCCTCTAACTGCTTAGACGCACATCCAATAGTGCGCTTACCCTATCCTCCTGCGTCCCCCCATCACTCAAACAGAATACGGTGGTACAGGAATATCAACCTGTTGTCCATCGCCTACGCTTTTCAGCCTCGGCTTAGGTCCCGACTAACCCTGAGCGGACGAGCCTTCCTCAGGAAACCTTAGGCATTCGGTGGATGGGATTCTCACCCATCTTTCGCTACTCATACCGGCATTCTCACTTCTAAGCGCTCCACCAGTCCTTACGGTCTAGCTTCAACGCCCTTAGAACGCTCTCCTACCACTGAACATCAACGATGTTCAATCCACAGCTTCGGTGATACGTTTAGCCCCGGTACATTTTCGGCGCGGAGTCACTCGACCAGTGAGCTATTACGCACTCTTTAAATGGTGGCTGCTTCTAAGCCAACATCCTGGTTGTCTAAGCAACTCCACATCCTTTTCCACTTAACGTATACTTTGGGACCTTAGCTGGTGGTCTGGGCTGTTTCCCTCTTGACTACGGATCTTATCACTCGCAGTCTGACTCCCATGGATAAATCTTTGGCATTCGGAGTTTGTCTGAATTCGGTAACCCGATGAGGGCCCCTAGTCCAAACAGTGCTCTACCTCCAAGATTCTTACGCATGAGGCTAGCCCTAAAGCTATTTCGGAGAGAACCAGCTATCTCCAAGTTCGATTGGAATTTCTCCGCTACCCACACCTCATCCCCGCACTTTTCAACGTACGTGGGTTCGGGCCTCCATCCAGTGTTACCTGGACTTCACCCTGGACATGGGTAGATCACCTGGTTTCGGGTCTACGACCACATACTCATTCGCCCTATTCAGACTCGCTTTCGCTACGGCTCCGTCTGTCCAACTTAACCTCGCATGTAATCGTAACTCGCCGGTTCATTCTACAAAAGGCACGCTATCACCCATTAACGGGCTCTAACTACTTGTAGGCACACGGTTTCAGGATCTCTTTCACTCCCCTTCCGGGGTGCTTTTCACCTTTCCCTCACGGTACTGGTTCACTATCGGTCACTAGGGAGTATTTAGCCTTGGGAGATGGTCCTCCCTGCTTCCGACGGGATTTCTCGTGTCCCGCCGTACTCAGGATCCACTCTGGAGGGAACGAAGTTTCAACTACAGGGCTTTTACCTCCTATGGCGGGCCTTTCCAGACCTCTTCGTCTATCTCGTTCCTTTGTAACTCCGTATAGAATGTCCTACAACCCCAAGAGGCAAGCCTCTTGGTTTGGGCTAATCCCGTTTCGCTCGCCGCTACTCAGGGAATCGCGTTTGCTTTCTCTTCCTCCGGGTACTTAGATGTTTCAGTTCCCCGGGTCTGCCTTCCATACCCTATGTATTCAGGTATGGATCCTATCCCATAACGGATAGGGGGTTTCCCCATTCGGAAATCTCCGGATCAAAGCTTACTTACAGCTCCCCGAAGCATATCGGTGTTAGTCCCGTCCTTCATCGGCTCCTAGTGCCAAGGCATTCACCGTGCGCCCTTATTAACTTAACCATTGTTCGGCTTGCGATAAGCTACGCATTTCGGCGTCAGCTCACTCGTCAACATCCTCATGTGCACAAGACGCACACTCCGGTGTTTCCTCGCTCGCTTCCTTGAACTGCTTGCTTCTCACAACCCTCTCGGTTGTGTTTATTAAAAAAGTTTAGTATTTTAAATCAATCTATAATATATAGAGAGAAAAAATAACTAAGGTGGCGATTACTCGGTAATCTTCTTCATTACATTATCTAGTTTTCAAAGAACGATTGAATTGAGAGATTATACTCTCAAAACTGAACGAACAGTCTAACATCAAGTTAATTCCGTATATTCCTTAGAAAGGAGGTGATCCAGCCGCACCTTCCGATACGGCTACCTTGTTACGACTTCACCCCAATCATCTGTCCCACCTTAGGCGGCTGGCTCCAAAAGGTTACCCCACCGACTTCGGGTGTTACAAACTCTCGTGGTGTGACGGGCGGTGTGTACAAGGCCCGGGAACGTATTCACCGCGGCATGCTGATCCGCGATTACTAGCGATTCCGGCTTCATGTAGGCGAGTTGCAGCCTACAATCCGAACTGAGAATGGTTTTATGGGATTGGCTAAACCTCGCGGTCTTGCAGCCCTTTGTACCATCCATTGTAGCACGTGTGTAGCCCAGGTCATAAGGGGCATGATGATTTGACGTCATCCCCACCTTCCTCCGGTTTGTCACCGGCAGTCACCTTAGAGTGCCCAACTGAATGCTGGCAACTAAGATCAAGGGTTGCGCTCGTTGCGGGACTTAACCCAACATCTCACGACACGAGCTGACGACAACCATGCACCACCTGTCACTCTGTCCCCCGAAGGGGAAAGTCCTATCTCTAGGATTGTCAGAGGATGTCAAGACCTGGTAAGGTTCTTCGCGTTGCTTCGAATTAAACCACATGCTCCACCGCTTGTGCGGGCCCCCGTCAATTCCTTTGAGTTTCAACCTTGCGGTCGTACTCCCCAGGCGGAGTGCTTAATGCGTTTGCTGCAGCACTAAAGGGCGGAAACCCTCTAACACTTAGCACTCATCGTTTACGGCGTGGACTACCAGGGTATCTAATCCTGTTTGCTCCCCACGCTTTCGCGCCTCAGCGTCAGTTACAGACCAGAAAGTCGCCTTCGCCACTGGTGTTCCTCCAAATCTCTACGCATTTCACCGCTACACTTGGAATTCCACTTTCCTCTTCTGCACTCAAGTTCCCCAGTTTCCAATGACCCTCCACGGTTGAGCCGTGGGCTTTCACATCAGACTTAAGGAACCGCCTGCGCGCGCTTTACGCCCAATAATTCCGGACAACGCTTGCCACCTACGTATTACCGCGGCTGCTGGCACGTAGTTAGCCGTGGCTTTCTGGTTAGGTACCGTCAAGGTACCGGCAGTTACTCCGATACTTGTTCTTCCCTAACAACAGAGTTTTACGATCCGAAAACCTTCATCACTCACGCGGCGTTGCTCCGTCAGACTTTCGTCCATTGCGGAAGATTCCCTACTGCTGCCTCCCGTAGGAGTCTGGGCCGTGTCTCAGTCCCAGTGTGGCCGATCACCCTCTCAGGTCGGCTACGCATCGTCGCCTTGGTGAGCCGTTACCTCACCAACTAGCTAATGCGCCGCGGGCCCATCTGTAAGTGATAGCAGAACCATCTTTCAATCTAATTATATGTATAAATAGATATTATCCGGTATTAGCCCCGGTTTCCCGGAGTTATCCCAGTCTTACAGGCAGGTTGCCCACGTGTTACTCACCCGTCCGCCGCTAATCTTTGGGAGCAAGCTCCCTCAGATTCGCTCGACTTGCATGTATTAGGCACGCCGCCAGCGTTCGTCCTGAGCCAGGATCAAACTCTCCAATAAAGTGTTTGATTAGCTCATTTGCACCTATGGTGCTTTGTTGCTGATAAATCAGCTTTTTTAGAATTACGCTTGACGTTTTACGTTCGTTCAGTTTTCAAAGAACAATCTCGTTCGCTTCAGAAGCGACTTTATAATCTTATCATCCCACCAACATCATGTCAACTACTTTTTTAAAATAATTTTTGATGATTAGTTGAGTAAACTTGCTCTCTCTTGGGAACAAAAACTACTATATCACGATTGAAAAGTGTTTGCAATATAATTTTTAAAGTTTTTATTAAGAAACTTCTTTTTTTGAAAACAAACTTCAAATCCGTAATTTCAACTTCCCAACTAATCTTTTAATAAGTTTTTTCTATTGTACTATTACTTTAATTAAACAAGTAGAATCTTTATCATTAAACAGCTTTTCTTTTATCTTCTAAATTGAATACTTACAGGAAAATATACCTTTGTACCTTTACTCGTCACATAATCTACATCCAAGCAGAAACGCAAACAACAAATAGCACTTAAACCTTTCTGTTTTTCCTCTTAACACTGCTGCGTCAAAAACCACCTATTTCTAGAACGAACGACAGCCTAACCAAAGTGATTAATAAATTGCTTTTCTACCTTATTAGCTTCGTTTTCATTAGAACAAACGGTTGCCAGCTCTACGCATATTGAAAAAAAGACTTGAATATCAATTGTTTGATAATGGATTTAATACAGATGCACCCACCTTTACCTTTTCCTATATGGATCACTCTCCTTCTCTAACAATTCAATTGAAAGCAAGGAACACAATTAATAAACCCATGGCAATTAGCAAATAGTCAAAGTGAAGCAGTAAAGTTTAAAGTAACATAACTAAAAAACTAACTAATTCAGATAGTATAGCTTCTAATAAATTATCAATTTTTACTAATCATAGTACACTGCTTCATTTGTTTAAATACAATTAAAGCCAGTTGAAGTTTACTTTTGTAAACTTCAACTGGCTTTTTTCATCCATTAATATTTATTTTTGACGCATATGCGGGAACAATAACACATCTCTAATAGAAGCTGCGTTTGTTAGTAACATAACTAAACGGTCCACACCAATACCTAGTCCACCAGTTGGCGGCATTCCGTATTCTAACGCCTCAATAAAGTCGTTATCCATCATATGTGCTTCATCGTTTCCTTGCTCACGCTCTTTTAACTGCGCTTCAAAGCGTTCTTTTTGATCAATTGGATCATTAAGTTCCGTGAATGCATTAGCGTGTTCTCTAGCGACTATAAATAACTCAAAACGGTCAGTAAAACGTGGATCGTTTTCATTCTTTTTCGCAAGTGGAGAGATTTCTACCGGGTGTCCGAAAATAAAGGTAGGTTGAATTAGCTTCTCTTCTACTTTTTGTTCAAAGAATTCATTGACGATGTGACCATATTGCATATGCTCGGTAATTTCCACACCATGCTCTTTTGCAAGCGCACGCGCTTCATCAACTGATGTTTCTTTCCAGAAGTCTACACCAGTATATTCTTTAACCGCATCTACCATATGAAGCCTTTTCCACTCTGGTTTCAGATTAATTTCGTATTCACCATACTGAACAGTCGTTGAACCTAGAACTTCTTCTGCAATATGCGCAATAAGGTTCTCTGTCAAACTCATAATATCACGATAATCAGCATAAGCCTCATATAGTTCAATCATCGTAAACTCAGGATTATGTCTTGTAGACACTCCCTCATTACGGAATACACGGCCGATTTCATACACTTTCTCCATCCCACCAACAATCAGGCGTTTTAAGTGTAGTTCAATGGCAATACGCATATATAATTCCATATCCAACGCATTATGATGTGTAATAAAAGGTTTTGCTGAAGCCCCACCTGCAATAGCATGCATCATTGGTGTTTCTACTTCAAGATAACCTTGATCATCTAGATAACGTCTCATAGATTGTATAATACGACTACGAGTAATGAAGGTATGTTTACTTTCTTCGCTCATAATCAAATCTAGGTAACGCTGGCGATATCTTTGCTCCACATCTTTTAAACCATGGAATTTATCAGGTAAAGGACGTAGGGCTTTTGTTAATAATTCAAATTGTTTTGCTTTAACAGAAAGTTCCCCTACTTTTGTTTTGAAAAGAACACCCGAAACACCGACAATATCACCTAAATCAGCAGATGTAAAAACTTCATATGCTTCTTCACCAACAGCATCCTTACGAACGTATAATTGGATTTGTCCAGATAAATCTTGAATATGAGCAAAACCCGCTTTACCTTTACCGCGTTTTGTCATAATTCTACCTGCAATGGTTACAGGAATTTCTTTTTCCTCTAATTCTTCTTTTTCAAATTGAGAGTATTCCTCAACCAATTGCTGTGATTGATGTGTGCGATCAAATCTTTTTCCGAAAGGATCTACGCCTTGTTCACGAAGACTGTTCATCTTTTCACGTCTAACCACTAATTGGTCATTTAATTCTTCATGATTTTGACTCACAGATACCATCTCCATCTTAAATCTTTTATGTAGACGCCTAAGGGCGGTTTACGAAGATTTAGTATTTTATATCTCTATTATTGTACACAATACAACAACGACAGACATCTATTAAGTAAAGAAATAGAATAAAAACTGCCAGCAAGTGACTGGCAGTCGTTCATTGTTTCACAGAAATATTATAGTTAAATATAAAAATGATGTCAAACCCGCTATTAAACGCTAGTTGCCACTAATTGTAGTTAATTAGACTGCTTTTGAAGCTTGTCTTTCTTTTTCTTCCATTTCCACTACTAACTCAGAAAGGACGTTTACAACATCTTCTCTAGTATTACATTCATTAATAGCTGCACGAGCTTTTGCATTTCCTTTGATTCCTTTTAAATACCAAGCTGCATGTTTACGCATTTCCCGCACAGCAATATGTTCATTTTTCAGTTCAATCAATCGATCCATATGCAATGTACAGACATCCATTTTCTCACGAACGGACGGTTCTCCCATGAGCTCTCCAGTTTCTAGATATTTGACAGTCCGATAGATCATCCACGGGTTCCCTAAAGCTGCGCGTCCAATCATCACCCCATCGACACCTGTTTCATCTAACATTCTTTGGGCATCTTGGGGAGTCTGTACATCTCCATTACCGATTAACGGGATTTGAATG
This sequence comes from Cytobacillus sp. FSL R5-0569, assembly GCF_038007265.1. NCBI lineage: Bacteria > Bacillati > Bacillota > Bacilli > Caryophanales > Bacillaceae > Cytobacillus > Cytobacillus sp. FSL R5-0569. The sequence goes on along the minus strand of NZ_JBBOWW010000001.1, from coordinate 89,007 downwards.
TTTTGTTTTACTTCTCGAATGATGTCCCAGTTAGCTGTACCTTCATACATTTGCACTCTCGTACGACCGTGCAACGAGACCGCTTTACCTCCAGCACGTTCTACTGCTTGGGCGTTTTTCACAGCGTATATATGGTCTTCATCCCAACCCATACGCATTTTGACTGTTACGGGCTTTTCTACCTCCGACACAACCGCTGAAACCATTTCGTAGATTTTATTTGGGTCTAAAAGCCATTTGGCACCCGCATCACATTTGGTGATTTTCGGCACAGGACATCCCATATTAATATCGATAATATCTGCATTAGTATTTTGGTCAACAAATTTCGCTGCCTCAACCAAGGTTTCTTTTTCCCCACCGAAAATTTGTAGACTTAACGGCTTTTCACGCTCATCTATATACAGCATATTCATTGTTCTTTCATTTTTTAAAATAATGCCCTTATCGCTCACCATTTCGGCACATACAAGTCCTGATCCGAATTCTTTTACTGTTAATCGGAATGCAGAGTTACACACACCAGCCATCGGTGCAAGGACCACTCGGTTCTTGATGTTAACATCACCAATTTGAAACATATCCGAGAGACCTCCTTCTATTTATGGATTTCCTGCTCTTCAGGTGGAGCTAAATCCTCCATTGTCACATGTAGTAATGTTGTAATTTTTTCTAGTAATTGTTCCGTAGGCATACGATTACCTCTTTCAATCTCACCAATAATAGAAACTGATATACCTAACTTTTTCGCAAAACCTTCTTGGGTGTATCCTTTGAGCTTTCGAAAAGCGCGAATACGTCTCCCCCATTTTTCCGCTTCCATATCCGAACTCCTTTTTTGTCTGGGATCGCCTCTAATTTCTCATGTAAAGGCTGTTCCTCATCCGGTAAGCAAATGGTTGGTTGAATCTCTAGAAGTGGAATGAGCACGAAAGCTCTCTCATGCATACGTGGGTGTGGAACGATTAACGTCTCTGTCTCAATATTTTCTTGATTATACAGTAAAATGTCAAGGTCTATATTTCTTGGCCCCCAACGAATAACCCTTTTTCTACCAAGATCTTGCTCAACTCTTAATAAAGCTTTTAATAGTTGCGAAGAAGATAATGTCGTACTAACTTGTATAACCATGTTCAAAAATTGAGCTTGGTCTTCAAATCCAACAGGGTCCGTCTCATATATGGAGGAATAATTTACTATTTCTATATCTTTACTCTTTGCTAGCTCACTTATTGCTTCATATAAGTTTACTTCTCGATCTGGCATATTTGAGCCCAAGCCGATAAAAGCTATATTTGTCACTATTTCCTACTCCTTGTCATTTCTATCGCTACAGAATCATAATGACCCGGAATAGGGGGATCCGGCTTCACTACTTTTACAGTTATTTGAGATATTTGTTTAAAGGTGGCTAATGCTTCTGAGGCAATTTTCTCTGTTAATGCCTCTACTAACTTGAATGGTTTGCCCTCTACTATTGTCTTACACAACTCATATAGATCTGCATAATTTATCGTGTGATTTAAATCATCACTTTTCCCCGCTTCACTTAAATCTAACTCAATTGTTAAATCTACATAAAAACGTTGTCCTAGGCGATTCTCTTCAGTAAATACCCCGTGATATCCATAAAACGCCATGCGATTTAAATAGATTTTATCCAAGATTAACATCCTTCCCAATAAGCGCATCCATCATTTTAGCCATACGGCTCATTTCCTTTACATCATGTACACGCATAATCTGACAGCCCTTTTGAATACCATAACAGACTGTCGCCCCTGTCCCTTCCATTCTGTCATCAACAGGTAGGTTAAGCACATTGGCTATCATTCGTTTCTTTGATGTACCTAGCAATACTGGATAACCAAACGCCACAAGCTGATCAAGATGACGCATCATTTCTATGTTATCTTCATGGCTTTTCGCAAATCCTATACCTGGATCTAAGATGATATTGTCATCCTTAACCCCCGCTGCCTTAACAATTGCGATACTTTCATATAAGTCATTCATACAATCTCTAAAGAATGAATCATATTTTTCATTATCTCTATTATGCATTAAGATAATGGGGACATCTTTTTCAGCGGCTAATGATGCCATTTCTTTATCTCTCTTCGCACCCCATATATCATTAATAATGTGCGCACCTGCTTCTAGGGCGTGCTTCGCCACTTCTGCTTTATAAGTATCAATAGAAAGAGGAATTCGAACTTCCTTTACAATCGCTTCTATCGCGGGAACAACTCGTGCAATTTCTTCCTCAACAGAAATCTCTTCATATCCTGGCCTCGTAGATTCGCCACCAATATCGATAATATCTGCTCCAGCCTCCACTAATTCCTTCGCTCTCTTTACCACATTCTCTAATTGGTTGTATTTACCACCATCAGAGAAAGAATCGGGCGTGATATTAAGTATGCCCATAATTAATGTCTTCCTACTATAATCTAAGGTATAAGAACCACAATGTAATACACTGTTTGTCATGCTATTCCTCCTAAAATGAATCTCTACCCCATAAATTCTCTCTTTGTTGTTTGTATACCCCCTGCAACAAGGTTACTATCGGTCCATTTAGACCAGGGAGCTTTCGACCTTCCATTGTTTTAAGCGGAACAATTTCCTGAATAGAGTTGGTAATAAATATCTCATCTGCATCAACGATTTCAGTACGGTGGAACACACCTTCTTCAATCTCCAACCTTAACTTTTTAGCTATCTTTATAATAAATTGCCTCGTAATACCGTTTAAAATACCTGTATCAATCGCTGGTGTGTATAACACATTTCCTTTAGTCCAAAAAACATTAGAAGAAATGCCTTCAGCCAAAAAACCTTCCTTTGTTAAAAAAATTCCCTCTAACGTATTATCTGCACCTAATTCCTGTTTGGCTAAAATATTGTTTAAAAAGTGGTGTGATTTTAAACGTTCAGCCCCTTCTGGTGTATTTCTTCTAATTGAAAGGATTTTTCCGTTTTTTTCAACCGGTAGGGGGGCTTCAGGTAATTCATTGGCAAAAATAATAACGGTAGGTTCTATATAATGGTCAGCCCTTAAACCTACTTCACCTATTCCCGCAGAAACATTTACTCTTATTCTAGCATTTCTTAACTGATTCATTTCTAATAATTCAGCTAAACGAAATTGTAACTCTTCTCGCCCATTAAATGGACTACGAATACATACAGCATCTAACCCTTGTTTCAACCGCGCTAAATGGTCATCCAATAAAAACGGATGTCCATTGTATATACGAAAGGTTTCAAATAAGCCTAAACCATATAAATACCCATGATCAAATGGAGAAATACTCGCTTCTTCTTTTCGCACCAGCTTGCCATTGACACTAATATACAAAGTGTTTGCCCCCTTGTTGAATGAGGTCATGCTGATTAAGGAAGTTTAAGAGCAAACCTTTTCCTGCTGAAGTCATAATGGATTCAGGGTGAAACTGCACTCCTTCTATTGGTAAAAGGCGATGTTTAATACCCATAATTTCACCTTCCTCCGTCCACGAAGAGACTTCGAAGCAATCTGGAAGGGTCTCTCTCTCCACAATTAAAGAATGATAGCGTGTAGCTAAAAACGGCACTTCAATTCCCCTATAGATCGTTTGTTGGTTATGAAAAACGGGTGAAGTTTTCCCATGCATCAATCTATCTGCTCGCACAACCTTGCCTCCAAATACTTGTGCAATTGATTGATGCCCTAAACATACACCGAAGATAGGGAGTTTCCCAGCAAAAGCTTCTATCGCCGCTAAGCTAATACCCGCTTCATCCGGACTACAGGGTCCTGGTGAAATCATTAAGCACGAGGGGGAAAGTGCTTCTATATCAGCGATTGTGATTTCATCATTACGCTTAATTAACACATCTGCACCTAATTCCCCTAAATATTGCACCAAATTAAACGTAAAAGAATCAAAGTTATCAATCATTAATATCACTTTTTCCAATCCCCCTTCTCTTCAGCTAACTCTTTTGCACGCCATAACGCCTTGGCCTTCTTTAACGATTCTTTATATTCTAAATGCGCTTCAGAATCAATAACGATTCCCGCTCCTGCTTGTACATATGCCACTTCCTCTTTGACTAGCATTGTTCGAATCATAATATTCAACTCTAAATCACCATTAAAGCCGATCCAACCAAGCGACCCTGTATAAATACCTCTTCTTACTGGTTCTAACTCATCAATTATTTCCATCGTTCTAATTTTCGGTGCACCTGTGATTGTGCCGCCTGGAAATGAGGCATCGATTAAATCGTACCCATCTCTACCGTTAGCTATTTGCCCCCTTACATTCGACACAATATGCATGACGTGGGAGTATTTTTCAATCACCATAAACTCATTAACTTCAACCGTTCCATATTGGCACACACGTCCTAAGTCATTCCGTTCTAAATCAACAAGCATGACATGCTCAGCCCGTTCCTTTTCATTTTCAATCAATTCATTGGCTAATTTAAGATCCTCTCTTTCATCCTTACCACGTGAACGAGTACCCGCAATCGGCCTTGTACTCACTTCATCGCCTTTTTTCTTTACTAATAATTCTGGCGAACCACTGACAAGCTGGTAATCAGGGGTATTTAAATAACCCATATAAGGAGATGGATTCAGTTCACGTAATTGACTGTACACTTCGATGGGAGGAACGTTCAACTTTTGGCTTCCTCTTACAGAAAGGTTGACTTGGAACACATCACCACTCGCAATATATGATTGTACTTTTTCCACTGCTTGAACAAACGTTTCTTCACTGATGGAAACGTCTTTTAAAGTAGGTTCCTTTTCTCCAGCTAATTGTACCTCTCCTTGTTCCACTTCCTCTGTCCAACGATTCACCCATGCTGTTTCCCTCGAGGTGACATCCTCTTCTGTATCATGGGCAAATATCAACCATAATTCTTCTGTATCATGATCAAAAACGAACCATTCTTCAAATAAGAAGAAGTGCGTATCAGGCATTTCCAAATCATCTTCAGTCATGTCTGGTAGGTTTTCAATATAACGTCCGTAATCATAACTTACAAATCCCAATACACCTCCATGAAAATCTGGTAAACTCTCTAAAGGCTCTTCGATTTCATATTGCTTTAACCACTTTTTCATTTCATGTAATGGGTTGCCATGTGCCACTTGCACCCCTTCACTTGTTTTTATGTATAACTTATTATCTTTCCCCGTAAACTCAACGATTGGACAAAAGCCAGCCATACTATAACGGCCACTTCTACCGCTCTCTAATAAAATATGTATATCATAGTCCTTTGCTATCTTTTTGTATAATGGAAAAAACCATTCCTTCGAATAGCTTAACTTTTTTGTATGTATCATCTTTTTCATTGAATCTCACCTCATACTCATCATACCGAAATGCTTACAAATTACTAGTCATTTTCTCATTGTAATAATTGTTAATCAAAAATGAAGGCTAGTCACCAAGTACGATGGTGCCAGCCTTCATTTTTGAATAAAAAAACAGCAGTGCTCATCACTGCCGTTTTCTTTATCGTTTTAATCAAATTGATAAAGTGGTGTACTTAAGTACCGCTCTCCATTACTTGGAATAATCGCCAATACTTTTTTGCCTTCTCCAAGCTCTTTGGCTACCTTTAAAGCCGCGTGAATAGCTGCACCTGAAGAGATACCACCTAGAATCCCTTCCTCTTTAGCCGCTCGACGGGCTTGAGCAAACGCATCTTCATTGGCAACAGCGATAATTTCATCATATACCTTTGTATCTAATATCTCAGGTACAAATCCTGCGCCAATACCTTGAATCTTATGCGGTCCAGGCTTTCCACCTGTAAGAACAGGAGAATCAGCAGGCTCAACTGCATAAATCTTAATATCCTTGTATTTTTCCTTCAGTACTTGACCAGCACCTGTAATCGTGCCACCTGTACCAATACCAGCAATAAATGCATCTAATTGATCGCCCATTTGCTCAACAATCTCTTTTCCTGTTGTCTCGCGATGTACTTCAGGATTTGATAAGTTTTCGAATTGTTGTGGCATGAAGTATCCATGCTCTTTCGCTAATTCTTGCGCTTTTCTTATTGCTCCACCCATACCATCTGGTCCTGGCGTTAACACTAATTCTGCTCCATATGCACGAAGAAGATTTCTTCTCTCCATACTCATGGTCTCAGGCATCACTAAAATCGTTTGATACCCTTTTGCTGCAGCAACCATAGCCAGACCAATACCGGTATTCCCACTAGTTGGTTCAATAATTGTGTCGCCTTCTTTTAAATCACCACTTTTTTCTGCGGCTTCTATCATTGCATTGGCAATACGATCTTTTACACTGCTTCCAGGATTCATATACTCCAACTTCAAATAAATATCCGCACTTCCATCTTCTACAATACGATTAAGCTTCACTATTGGTGTTTGTCCGATGAGTTCAGTAATTGAATTTGCAATACGTACCATCTTCTCCACTCCTTATTCCGAGTATTATTATTGGTTTTATTTTAATTTATCAATCACACAACCAATTGTCAACGAATATGCAGGCATAAAGCCCTTTAATTATTAGAAAATTTAAAACTTTATACCTGAACAATTCATGTTAGCTTATGCTATATGATACCTATAAATAACAAAAAACTACAATGCACCATCATAAAAAGTATCAATGTTCACTTCATCCTTAAAAGGTTCAGTAGAAACAGGAAGATCCATTTGTTCTAAAGCCATTTGTCTCCGTATTTGGGATTTAACATCCTTAAAGGAATAGGTTTCTCCCTCAACAAACTCTTGTAACAGAACTATAGCATACCCCTCATCGGTCTTTACTGGGTCAGACCATTCTCCAGCTTTTAAATCTTGCGCCGCATTAATGATGGTTTCATAATTTTCGTCATCAACTGTCACATAACCAAGGTCGCCACCCTGGGCAGCTGTTAAAGTATCTGTTGATTTTTCCAATGCCATAGCTGTAAAGCTTGAGCCATTGTCTAATTCTTTCACTGTTTGTTCTGCTTCTTCTTTAGTTGCCAGTACAATTTGTGATAGATGATATGTATCCTTAATTTCATATTGAGCTTGGTTATCTTCGAAGTATTGTTGCAGCTTTTCCTCAGAAATACTGACTTCTTTTGTTAAAAGCTCCTCAAGCATTAAACTATCTTTAATTTGCTTTCTCCATTGTTCTTCATTGATTGATAAAGCAGCGGCAGACGTGCCATACGCTGATTTTAACATTTTGATTTCACGGTCAATTTCTTCTTTATCTATTTCAACATCGTATTTATCTCCAGCAGCCTCGATGACCTTCCCATCAATCATTTCGTCTAACACTTCTTTCCCGTAGCGACCCTCCATTTCATTTAACCAATCTTGCCTTGTAATTTCATCTTTTCCAATCTGTGCCACAACTTCAGATTGACTCGGTTCGCCCTTCCCAAGAAAATAAGCAACGCTCATAAAGTTAATCACAATGAGTATTAATATGATTAACCATAAATGTTGTCTTTTCAAAGCTCCTCCCCCTACTACTTTTCATATATTTCTGTATAAAAAAGGCTTGGGCGCACCTTCTATTCCCTATTGTTCTTAAGAATCAAGATACGCCCAAGCCCTCACATTTATTTTGCTTCTTGTTTAAATGCTTCAAGTTCTTCTTTATTATAGTGATAAGCTTCATTACAGAAATGACATTGTGCCTCTGCACTACCTTCTTTCTCTATCATATCTGCAATTTCCTCTTTTCCTAAACTAATAATCGCATTCCCAAACCGTTCTTTTGAACATGTACAAGTAAAACTAACATCCATCTTTTCTAAGAAATTCACTTGATCTTTACCAAGAACACTTTGTAAGATTTCTTCTGGTGTTAGCCCCTTTTCAATCATTGTTGAAACAGGTTCAATATGTGATAGCCTCTCTTCAATTGCTGCAATTGTTTCTTCATCGGTTCCAGGCATTAACTGGATAATAAAACCACCTGCAGCTAATATACTATTGTCATCATTGACTAATACACCCACACCAACGGATGAAGGTGTTTGTTCAGATGTGACAAAATAGTAAGTAAAATCTTCCCCTAGCTCTCCTGATACAATCGGTACTTGTCCAGAAAAGTTTTCTCTCATTCCAATGTCTTTTACCACTGTCAAAGTACCTTCTGTTCCAACCCCACGACGGACATCAAGTTTGCCTTGTGCATTGGATTCAAAATGCACTTGAGGATGAGTCACATAACCACGCACTTTCCCTTTTGCATTACTATCAACCAGGAGTGGGCCAAGTGGGCCATTACCTTCGATTTTAATAGTGATTTTGTCTTCTCCCTTTACCATCGCCCCCATCATTACACCAGCGGACATTGCTCTCCCGAGTGCTGCTGAAGCAACTGGCCATGTATGATGCCTTCTTTGCGCTTCTCCTACTGTTTCTGTTGAACGAACGGCAAATGCCCTCACTTGTCCTTCATAAGCTAAAGCTTTTACTAAATAATCACTCATTTTAATACTCCTTCCATAACGAATACAGACGTTATTCTACTTTTTTATCGTGTCCATATTCCGTTTATAAATAAGCTGTAAACCTTTTAAAGTTAAAAATGGATCAATAATATCTATAACCTTTGATTCTTTTGCGATCAATGAGGCCAACCCACCTGTACCTATAACAAGCGGTTCCTCTTTTGCTTGTAACTTCATCCTACTTACAATCCCCTCTACTTGGCCAACATAGCCAAAGAGAATGCCTGATTGCATAGCTGAGACGGTATTCTTTCCAATAATCCCATCAGGCCTGACAATCTCTATTCGCGGTAATTTCGCTGCCCTAGAGTAAAGCGCTTCAGTAGAGATACCAATACCAGGTGCAATCGCACCACCCATATACTGTTTATGCTCATTAATATAACAATACGTAGTTGCTGTGCCAAAATCAACAATTACGAGCGGACCGCCATATTCATGAATACCTGCCACCGCATTAACAATTCTGTCGGCTCCCACTTCTTTTGGATTATCATACTTAATATTCAAACCTGTTTTGACCCCTGGACCCACAATTAATGGTTTGATATGAAAGTATTTTTCACACATTCGCTCCAAAGCAAACATAATCGGAGGAACAACGGAGGAAATAATAATACCATCTATATCAGCAAAAGATAATTGCTCATGCTCAAACAACGATTTCACAATCATTGCATATTCGTCCTCTGTCTTATGACGATCAGTCTCTATTCGCCAATGATACTTTAACTCATCTCGTTGATAAACACCCATCATCATATTCGAATTCCCTACATCAAAAACAAAGATCAATCACCCTCACCACACTTACCATAAAATAATTACACTTTAATACTGAGAACATCATATCACACCTCTGTTCAGATTATCCAAATTATAAAACTCCAACCCTATTGCCTCAACGCTGAATGAATGAAGATTCATCATTTCTATTTAATTGGACAACTTACTAAATAATTTCCTTTAGTGCATATCTCTAATCAATAGTAGCTTTCCCCTTACTTCATTAAAAAGAAATAAAATCGGTCAAGTTATGTAGTTCTTGCTCCGTTAATAATTAACCATAGGTGGTTGTATAATTGTATAAACCTGACTTGGTATACCAACATTTGTTCTGCTACCTTTGATGAATTTCCTCTTGTTACACGCGCAAAACCATTTTATTCCACTATCTTTCATAAGTTTCCTCTTATTGCACGAAGAAATTTCCTGTTATACGTTTCAACCCCCACTTATAGACAGAAAAAAAAGCCCCTCAATAGTGAGGCGCTTTTTCTTTTTTGATTAAGATTTACGATCTTCATCAATTGCTGGAGGCTCTTCTTCTTCAGCAGGGGATTGTTTTTCCCTTGTTTCAGTGATTTCACCTTCATTATCTTTACGATCGTCATCTTTTCGAATATTAACCTTAATATTTGAATCTTCTATTGTTTCACTTGTTTTAGAAGCTGGGCGTTCAGGTAGTGTACCATGATCAGATAGATGTTTAATTTGCTCTGCATCTAGCGTTTCCACTTCTAAAAGTGTTTTTGCAATGATATCTAGTTTGTCACGGTTCTCTGTAAGGATTTGCTTACAGCGTTGGTAACATTCTTTAATCATGCTTTGAATTTCTAGATCAATCTCATATGCAATCGCATCTGAGTAATTACGCTCGTTATTGAAATCTCTACCTAAGAATACTTGACCACCTTGTGATTGACCAAATTGTAGAGGTCCGAGTTTGTCACTCATTCCAAATTCAGTTACCATTCGGCGTGCAATACCTGTTGCACGTTGGAAGTCATTATGGGCACCAGTAGAAACCTCACCAAACACGATTTCCTCTGCTACACGTCCTCCAAGTAAACCAACAATTTTATCAAGTAATTCTGGCTTCGTTTGGAAGTAACGATCTTCTCTCGGCAGCATAACAGCATATCCGCCTGCTTGCCCACGAGGTACAATTGTTACTTTATGAACCATATCAGCTTCATCTAAGATTAAGCCGATTACAGTATGACCTGCCTCATGGAAGGCCACAATATTTCTTTCTTTTTCAGATATAACACGACTCTTCTTAGAAGGCCCTGCAATTACACGGTCAGTCGCTTCATCCACATCGGTCATATCCACCTTCTTCTTATTCTGACGAGCGGCAACAAGTGCTGCTTCATTCAATAAGTTTTCAAGGTCTGCACCAGAGAACCCTGGTGTACGTTGAGCAATCGTTTTTAAGTTTACCGACTCATCTAACGGTTTATTTTTTGCATGAACTTTTAATACCGCTTCACGACCTGTTACATCCGGACGATCAACTGTAATTTGACGGTCAAAACGACCTGGACGTAATAACGCAGGGTCAAGGATATCTGGACGGTTTGTTGCAGCAATGATAATAATTCCTTCATTTGCACCGAAGCCATCCATTTCTACAAGCAATTGGTTAAGTGTTTGTTCACGTTCATCATGCCCACCACCGACACCGGCGCCACGCTGACGACCAACCGCATCAATTTCATCAATAAAGATGATACATGGTGCGTTTTTCTTCGCATTCTCGAATAAGTCACGTACACGAGAAGCACCAACACCGACAAACATCTCAACAAAGTCAGAACCACTAATAGAGAAGAAAGGTACGCCTGCTTCTCCCGCAGCTGCTCTCGCTAATAACGTTTTACCAGTACCTGGAGGTCCCACTAATAGAACACCTTTAGGGATTCTCGCACCAAGTTCTGAGAATTTTCGTGGGTCCTTCAAGAATTCAACAACTTCCACTAATTCTTGCTTCTCTTCGTCCGCACCTGCTACATCTTTAAAACGGACCTTCTTCTTGCTTTCATCATACAACTTCGCCTTACTTTTACCGAAGTTCATTACACGGCCACCGCCGCCTTGAGCTTGGTTCAATAAGAAGAAGAATAAAATGAAAATGATGATGAATGGAATCATCGTTGTAAAGAACGTTACCCAGCCATTTGCTTCTTCTGCTGGTAGGATCTCTAATTTGGAATCACTTGCTAACTCTTCCACTCGGTCTATTACAGAGTCACTATTAGCAATATATGTGATAAAATATTTACCTTCTTCATAGCCTTCTAATTGACCACGTACTTCATAAACGCCCCTTACAGGCTGTAAACTAAGGCTTTCAACTTGACCAGACTCTAAATTCTCAACAAATTGGTCATAAGTCATTGCCTCTGTCGGTTCGTTATTGCCATTAAAGAAACTGACAACCCCTATAATGACTAAAAATATTAATAAATAAAAGATGGTGTTACGGAAAATCCGATTCATCCCTTACCTCCTCCCACGGTAAACAAACTACATAGTATCGTATCATACAAAATTGTGCATATACAAGGAATTACACTTGGTCAGACTGGGTTTTGTAAAGTATTTCACACATCGCATTTCACTTAATTATTATTGCTATACACCTCAGGTTTTAAGATACCAATATATGGTAAGTTTCGGTATTTCTCAGCATAATCTAATCCATATCCTACAACAAACTCATCTGGTACATTAAATCCTACGATATCCGCTTTAATTGCTGCTTTTCTACCAGTTGGTTTATCAAGCAGAGTAACAATTTTTATCGATTTCGCTTTACGATAACGGAATAACTCTACTAAATAGCTCAAAGTTAATCCACTATCTATGATATCTTCTATGATGAGGACATCACGTCCCTCAACAGAAGTATCAAGATCTTTCAAAATCTTTACCTCTCCTGAAGAGACCATGGAATTCCCATAACTGGATACATCCATGAAATCCATTTCAAGATGAGTATCAATTCGTTTAATTAGATCGCTCATAAATGGCATTGCGCCTTTTAAGACACCTATAACAAGAGGAAAACGTCCATCATACTCCTCTGTTAATAAGCCGCCCAACTCTCTCACTTTTTGCTGAAGCTCTTCTTCAGTAATTAAGATTTTTTCAATTTCGTTTCGCATCTTATTCCTGTGCCCCCTAGAAGATCATTGCTTTATGTATTTCAGAAAAATATAGCTTGTATCAGGTGAATATTCAGCTGCTTGATCAGACTTTTTTAATCCTGGTAGCCATATAATGTTACCATTTGCATCCGTAACAACAGGCCATAAATCCCGTTTTTGCCGCGGAATTTTCTGATCGATAAAGATATCCTTTAACTTTTTGCTACCATTTATTCCTTTTAACTTCATCCTATCTCCATTTTTCCTTGTACGGATCGTTAATGGTAAGGCGATATCCGCTTTAACCAAAAGATAATCCATTTGTTGATATTCCTGTAATGGGTGACCGACATAATGCATGCTGATCTCGCCTACTTCAGGAATAACATAGTTTCCTGGCTCTTGTATTTGAAATAAATACGGCTGTACGGTTGTTTTTTTACTAGTGGAGAAGAAACAACAATCATATGAACGTACAACTGTTAAACCATTTGGGAAATGTAAGGTTCCAGACGGATGAGGATGAGAAATTAAGGAAAAAACATTTTCAATATGTGTAGCGGATAAAGAAGATGGCCTTTCCTGATATAGATAATTTAATATTAGTTGAATCACTCTTCTTTGTAAAGGTTTTGCGACATCTGTAAATCTGTCAATATAAAGAAGAATTTCACTAGCACTTTTCCTCTCTGTTACACTATTCAATTGTGCTTCTGCTAATTCCTGCATAAATACCTCATCTTCGCTCAAATCCTCACTAAGGCGTTGGAAATGGTTATGCACTTGAGGATTTTCCCTTTTTAAAAAAGGCAAGATATTTTTCCTAAAACGATTTCTGCTATAGATTTCCTTTACATTACTAGGATCTATTCTAGGTTCTAAATGATGAGTCTCTACATAGGAATCAATTTCATTTCGACTTAAGCAAAGGAACGGCCGTATAATTGCCCCTCTACTAAAAGGTCGTATAACTGGCATACCCGCTCTAGCAAGACCACTACTCCCTCTTGTCATTCTCATTAACATTGTTTCAATTTGATCATCACCATGATGACCTAATGCAATGTAATCAAGCGCTTCTCTTTGCATTACTTGCTCAAAGAAACGATAGCGACAGTCCCTTGCAGCAATTTGCGAGCTTTTCCCCGTTTCCTTCATATGTGCAGAAACATCAATTCGTTGCATATGAAAAGGAATGCCTGACTTCTGACAATAGCGTTCTACAAACTTAGCGTCTTCAAAAGATTCTTCGCCCCTAAACATATGATCCACATGGATTACTACTAATTGAAAACACTCTTGTTTACTTATTTGCTGCATAAAGTGAAGTAAGCTTAAGGAGTCAGGCCCTCCTGAGACAGCAATTCCCACACGCTTATTCTCCAATTCAATGCCCTTTTGTGATAAAAATGCTTTTACCTTTGCATAAAACATAACATTCTTCCCTTATGTTAAACTATTACTTCTACTAAAAGGATATCACTTTTTTAATGTTTATTTCCAAAGAAACGATTATTTATGCCTAAACCCTCTCACACCATTTGACTATATAAATAGAAAAAGTAAATACAACCAATAAACAAGATTAAAACGAACGCTCCAGTTTTTCCATTGGGCTTTCCTTTAGTCTTTCGGGATGTTTGCCTAGCTGGTGGGGACACACGAGTTCCTTTTGAACGAGTTTGCTTATATGAACAGGCAAGCAAGGCTTGTCTCATATCTTCAGCAGTTTTAAACCTGCCTTGAAGTGCTGGTATGACAACTCCTTCATAAGTTTTTAAGGTTTTATGTTTCTTTACCTTATCCATTAATTGTTCTAAACCCCTTCCGTCTTTAGAGAAACGGCTTGGATAGGCACAGTGAATAAAAACCATAGCTGTTGAGAATAAATCATAAGTAGGTTCAGCTTTTCTACTACCAAGCCCCCAATATCCTCGGTCGTAAAACTCTGTAAACTCCTTAATGGCTCTACCTTTTAATGTTGTTCCTCCTACATCTATACACCGAATGCGCGGAGCTCTTCCTGTGACAATCAGATTCTCTGGTTTTAAATCTCCAAATACCCATCCCGCTTTGTGCAGCTCCTCTAGATCAGAAAGTAATTGCAGCATGAGCACAGGTATCCACGCCTCTCCTTTCTGTTTAATAAAAGAGTGGAGATCAGGACCATGGATATATTCCATCACATAAAAAGAATACATAGTGGATGAGGAAAATTGCCAATCATCAACATCAAGCAAAGAAGGTCCTAGGGTAGACCCTTGGACCTTCGTAAAGGATTTTAGCACATTCACTTCAGAAGTTACTGTATACCCATTTTCACTTATTTTTAAAGCAACGAGTTGCCCAAGGTATGTGGCGAGATAAACTACACCATTAGCCCCTGCACCTAGTTCTTTTTCGATACAGTATTGCTTTTGATGCCATTTCCCGTTAATAATCGCACCTTTTTGTAGATTAAATTGACTCTTCATAGTACTCATCGTCATTTCTAGAAATTAAATTGCGTAATGATCGTTTCTTCTCAAAATAGGTAATCGCCTCTCTTAAAGCTGGTCCAGTGGGTGTAATACCACCTGTTGAGAGTTTAGCGAACACAGAAGTTAACGATTCGAGCTTAGGTGTCCAATCTAGCAATTTTTCGACATCATTCTTTTTCCCGGGAAATACAAACAGAGAAAATTTATTTTTTCCCGTGCGTGCATTTAAGCTTAAAGATAGATCAAATAAGGCTTCTTTGACTGTAGGTAGCTTATGTTTCATACTTGCACTCGTATCGACAAGAATCAACAATTCCATTTCAACCGTTTCCCCTAGCTCATCCACAACCTCCATTACCTCGCCTCTTTGTTCTGGAGGCAAATCCTCAATCGTTTGTTTATTTCCTAAGATTTGCGTGAGTTCACGATTGACTACTCCTTGTAATGTTTGTGTCATCGCCTGCCTTGTTACCATCTGTACAGTATGTGATAGCTGTCTAGCATATACGACTTGACTTACCCCACCCCCGGAAAGGGCAATACTCTCAATTTCCTGCATTCCCTTCTCATCAATAACGTCATTCTCCATTACACCTATCACATTTACGGAAACTCCCTGCTCTTTTGCTAGAGCCGACATCGCTATAGGGTCTTCTCCAACGTTTGAACACCCGTCTGTAATAAGTAAAATTTGTTTTAGGGTACCTGTTTTCATCTTTTTCCCTCCTAATCTGATAGAAGTTACTTAGTGATTACTAACCATTTTCAACGGATTAGAAAGGAAATATACATAAAAATGACATCTATTGGAGATTCTATTCTATTTAACATTAATTCGCTTGTTTATGGAACGGTATACTCGACCATTTCGGGATATTGTGCTTTACTTTTGCCACCATCACCGTCATATCATCATCAATACGTCCAGCTCTTGATCGAATCACCTCTTCCATAATTAAATCTGCCACTTCTTGTGGGTCGTTCGTTTTTAACTCGGTTATTTTCCTCTTCATCCAAAGATCAAAGTTCTCCACATGTTTCGGCCCTTCAAATACACCATCGCTCATCATAATGAGTAAATCCTCTGCTTTTAATTGCTTACTGACAACATCGACATCAAATTCTTCAATCATGCCTATGGGTAAATTACTTGCCTGCACTTTCATCACTTGGCTCCCTCTTTTAATAAAACTCGGTGTAGAGCCTATTTTCAAAAATTTAGCATCAGCATTTTGTAAATCAATCATCGCCAAATCTAATGTGGAGAAAATTTCATCTGTTGTCCTTAATGACAGAACAGAATTGACCGATTTTATGGCCACTTGCTCTTCTATACCTGATTGCAATATTTTCTGTAGTAATTCTAACGTTTCTTTGCTTTCTATATGTGCTCGTTCTCCATTTCCCATCCCATCACTAATGGCAATTGCATACTTACCGCTACCTAATTCAATTGTTGAATAACTATCTCCTGATATTAAGCCACCGTCCTTAGCCGCATGTGCCACTGCCGTATCAATGACATATGCCTTTGCTGAGCGAAAAGTAACATGGCAATAATCGTTGGCATAACTCGCACATTCCTCAGATTTAACTAAGATTGTTTCTCCTAATATATCTGAAAGCATTGGCGCAATTAATTTCTCACATTCCCCGTGCCCATTACAGTATGGGATCGTCATCTCTATATCAACATCGCCTTGCTCCAAGCTATAAATTTCTACCTGTTCTACCTCTACCCCAAATTCTTGGATGGCCTCTAATATCAGTTCTTCCTGTTTATGATGATTCTCTCGCTCTCTTTGAATTTCTTTAGCAAAATCCCCCATCACTGCAGATACACCTAATAATTGATCTGCCACAAGCTTCCTACTTTCTTGCACTTGTTTTTTCAACCGTTGATTTGCTTTATAAAAAGTAAGCTCCTGTTGAATCACTTCTGTTGTTTTCTTCGATCTTGTACAGTGTTTTTCCCACTCCCTTTCTAGTCGTGAAGAAATTTGTCCATCTTTTTCATCTAAATCATGCATAATATTTTTCATATAATCATATGTTGTATCAAAGTTCCTAGCCCAGCAGTGATCCTTTTTAAAGCAAGTTTGGCATGTCTTCTCTGTGACATTACTTAGGAAATAATCCAATTCTCGATCTGTCTCATCATTTTCCACCACAGGAGCTTGATGTTGCATGGCAAAGCTTTGCGATAACGCTTGAAAAACATTAGAAAACTGAGAAACTCTGTGCGCAGTTACATCCCGCATTTTTCTCATATACTGCTGTTGCTCTGCCGCATATTCTGCAGTCCCAGGGATATGTTTGGCTAGCTTTGACGTAAAACTTTGAGGCGTTAATAGAAATAGAAATATTGCTACTCCAGTTTCGTATAAACCAATTAATAAGTTTGACTGATTGTCACCATACATTCCCATGAGTAGGGTAGCAATAAGCAAACCAAATGCCACACCTATTTTCTTCCCTTCTTTTAATAACCCACCTAACAAACCAGAGAATGCTAATAAACTCATATGGAAAAAGCTTGAAATATTAGCCAAACTAAATATTAGCCCTGTCACGACACCAACCGTTGAGCCTACCGTGGCACCTGCGACAAATGAAAACACAAGCACCAAATAACGAGACATCACATGTTCGACTGATAGGTCATACACTGTCCATCCGATTGTTCCTGTCATTACTGAGGCTAGCATAATAATGAGGCAGACGATTTCCTCTGTTTTTAATGATTGCCTCCTCCGATTAAAAAATAGTAACGGCAGGCTCTGTAGGAATATTAAACATAGGATAAATCCTAAACTAGCCTCTACACCAGCCATCATGAAATCATACATCGCCACATGTCCCGTTATAATATAAGATTGGATAATCGAACTGATTAATAATGTCACAGCCACATATATAGGCATTACTTTTAATTCATTGGTAACCCACTTTTTACTTATCCGAAAAACAAACAGAAAAAAGAAGGATGTTAAAAACGTGGTCACACCATGAGTAAATGATAAAGTCGAAGCTCCTCCAATCAATCCAATTAAAGCAAGCGGTGCTTTATCCTTTCTTACTAAATACATCGCAGCAAAAAAGGGCAGAGTGAATGGTGTTAACTGGGACAATATAAGGGCTCGTCCAAGTAAAAAACCAATAATTAAAAACAAGTACCCCTTCTTAATAAAGAAAGTTTCTAAGCCCGTCTGTATTTTCCCACCTATTTTTGAGAGCTCCATCTTGGGACGACGAAGATCCACTTCCCCTATCGGTTCTGCAATTGTTCGTTCGAGTTTTTCCATCATTCCCACTCCCTATTTGTTTCTTTTTCGCTATTATAAAGGGCTATGTCTTAAAAGTTTGTCAAAATAATGGACAAATACCTCTTTTTCGTTCGACTGATTTCTTTATAAAGTGCAAAAAGAGTACAAAAGCAGCAACAATTAAAGGATTGGAATTGGACCATACGTTCTCCTGTTGTCTAAAAAACTAGACATCACATGCTTCCAAAAAATGACGAAACCTCATCAACTATTCCGACAAAAATTTTCCGGGGGAAATAATATTGACAGACTTGTAGAATCTTTGTATTATATATCTTGTGCTTTTAAAAGAAAGCCACTTCAAATGGCGGTGTAGCTCAGCTGGCTAGAGCGTACGGTTCATACCCGTGAGGTCGGGGGTTCGATCCCCTCCGCCGCTACCATTTTTTATAGTGGCCCGTTGGTCAAGCGGTTAAGACACCGCCCTTTCACGGCGGTAACACGGGTTCGAATCCCGTACGGGTCATCACTTATATTAGCTATAAAACAAACCTGGGCAGCTTCAACTGTTCAGGTTTGTTTTTTACTCATTTTTAATTATAATAACAGCAGACCTAGCATGTATTTCCTTTTTGTTTGATTTCTGGTTTGTTTTTGCCTAATTTAACCAAGATTTTCACTCTGACCTGATTTCTGATTCGTTTCTCGTCTAATCCTATCAAACTTTCCTCTCTGGCCTGATTTTTGACCCGTTTCTAGTCTAATCCTATCAAACTTTTCTCTCTGGCCTAATTTCTGATCCGTTTCTTGCCTAATCCTATCAAATTTCTCTCTCTGGCCTAATTTCTGATCCGTTTCTTGCCTAATCCTATCAAATTTCTCTCTCTGGCCTAATTTCTGATTCGCTTCTCGTCTAATCCTATCAAATTTTTCTCTCTGGCCTGATTTCTGATCTTTTTCTCGCCTAATCCTATCAAACTTTCCTCTACCACCTGATTTCTGACCCGTTTCTCGCCTAATCCTATCAAATTTTTCTCTCTGGCCTAATTTCTGATTCGCTTCTCGCCTAATCCAATCAAATTTTTCTCTCTGGCCTTATTTTTGACCCGTTTCTCGCCTAATCCTTCAATCAATCTTCCGCACCCTATCCGCACATATGCACAATTCTTTTCCAGGCTTATACGCAAAGTCTTTTATAAAACCACACCTAACCGTTATAAGTTACAATCATCGCCATTCGTCACAAAAGATGCGGAAGAATAATAAAAAAGCAATCCCAATAAGGATTGCTTTTGCAGGAATCGTCGTGATTCCCTTGCTCGTATATATTAATTCAGCAGCAAGTTAACCTCGTTTAGCTCCTCTGCCACCACGTTTTGATTCTGTATTTCTCTTAAGAGAAGATAAACGGTCTTCACTGTCTTTCAAAAAGCGAGCCATTTTAGATTCGAATGTCTCCTTTGAAGGACGGTGATTATCGTTTGTTCTACCTTGACGTGGGCGCCCAGAATAGCCTCTAGACTCTCTTCTTTCAGGCCTTTCCGTTCTCTCAGGACGATCAACAGCTTTCTTAATTGATAAACCAATTTTACCGTCTTTCTCCACATTAATAACTTTCACTTCAACAGTATCGCCTACTTTGAGGTGATCATTAATGTCCTTCACATAATTGTCTGCAACTTCACTAATATGCACAAGGCCTGTTGATCCTTCCGGCAGCTCTACAAACGCTCCGAAATTAGTGATGCCTGTAACCTTTCCTTGTAACTTGCTGCCTACTTCGATTGACATAAAAAGATATTTCCTCCTTAAAGATATAAAGTAAACCCAAATGTATTCATACTTATACTATATTATACCGAAAGATAAAAATAGGTGTCAACTTCTCATTGAGCTGACTCATTTTCTTTTTTTTCCTTTTCATCGGTTTCATCCGGCATTTTGAAGATGATTTCACCTTGTTCAGAAAGATAATAATCCCTTCTAGCAAGTTTTTCTAAATACTCTTCATCATGTAACCTAACTATCTCTTCATTCAAGGCCTTTTCCGACTGTTCTAGTTCTTTCAATTGATGAGCAAGTTTTACCTTTTCTTCTTTCTTTTCATCTAGGGCAGCAGATTGGGATACGATAGTCGTAATCATAAATACTGAAACCACAGCAACAAATACAAAAAAGACAGTCAGTCTACGATAGAGAAGCTTCTTTCTCCGTTGAGAACTGATTTTATTGGCTTCCTGTTGTTCGATATAGCTTGAATGGATCTTGGCTACATTTTTATTCTTGTTGTTACTCATACAACTATCTCTCCCTTCTAAGTTAATCTTTCTTCTTCCACTTTTCCGCCAGTTTTTTAACATATTCTTTCCCTTTTTGGAAATATCCTTTTAATTTATCATAGAACTTATCGACTGATTTTTTAAAAGGGGCTGGTAATATACGAATAAGAAGTCGAAATATCCATCTTACTGGTGATAATAGTACTTTTAAGATGAACATTAGCACATTACTTGTCCATTTTATCAGTAGTAGAAGAAGTTTGCCCACTAATACCAATAGCCCTATTAACGTAGTGAAAAAAAACTGAACGGGTCGAATAATTAATAGGCGAATGACCTTCACAATAAAATAATAAATAGAAATAATCGTAGTAATAACTATCTCTAATAACTTTAGGTAAATATTTTTCATTAACGCTTGATAGGCTGCAAAACCGCAAAGTAAAGCTAAAAAGATGTAGAATCTTAACTCTCCTTCATTGACAAGGAACAAAATATAAAATATAGCTAGTCCTTGTAATAGCCAAAAAAGGATGTCATTTATAAAGACAACCCAACTCTTTCTTACTGGCCGTTTGAGAAAGCGCTGATACGTATCTAAGCTTGCTCCAAAAAGGGAACCCATCCCTATCATGGAGAGCATCGTCAAAAATTGGACCGATAACGTCATCGGAATAACTTGCTAAAGAGCCCTTTAGCTTTTTCTCCATGTTGATCATCTAAATAAACAAGGTCGAAAATTTTCCCTTTTATGGAGACAATTCCTTTGTCCACATCTAAATTCTTCATTTGTAGATTTTGCCCTTTGATAGCTAAAAAACCCATGACAGTTTCTAATAAAAACTCTTCATTATCAAAGCTTTCTACCTGCTTCACTCCCGTAATATCTAGCAGTCTTCTGCCACGCATGATCACATCATGATCAGGAGCAGTTTGTTTACTCGAGTTCTCATGGTATTGGCTCATCTCTATCCCTCACAATCCATAGTACAATCCTTTAATACATATGTATGAAGATTGCTCAGGGATTAGAACAAGCGCTATTTATTTATTCTTGATTCATTCTTTCTTCACTTACTATTGTGTACATTTCTGCTGCATCATCTTTTCTTGTTGTTTCCTGTATTTTATCTATTCGCACCTTTGTCACTTTCTGCCCAAATCGAATCGATAATTCATCACCAACTTTTACATTGGTACTTGCCTTGGCTTCTACTCCATTAATAGCAATACGCCCTTGGTCAGAGACTTCCTTTGCCAATGTACGTCTTTTTATTAATCGAGATACTTTTAGAAATTTATCTAAGCGCATACTTTCACTCTCCTTTACCCTAAAAAGTTCATTTAGTAACCTTTTTTCTTCGCTTCTTCCCAAAAACGATCCATTTCCTCCAGGCTCGCCTCTTTTAGATTCTTATCTAGTTTTTTCTCTATATATGAAAAACGATTGGTAAATTTCGTATTGGTTCGATGTAATGCTTCTTCTGGATTGATTTGATAATACCGAGCAATATTGATAAATGCAAATAATATATCACCAAATTCAATTATGCGATTGTCATTATTATTCTCGGCTTCCAATTGAAATTCTTTAATTTCTTCAAACACCTTATCCCACATTGGTTGGATGTTTTCCCAATCGAAACCGACCTTTGCAGCACGTTTTTGTAACTCTTCTGCACGCAACATGGCTGGATATGATTTTGGAACACCATCCAATATTGACGATGTTTTTTCGCCTTTTTCTTGTTTTTTCATTTCATTCCAGTTACGTAACGCTTCATCTACATCTTCTGCTGCTCTCTCCCCAAACACATGCGGATGTCTAAAAACCATTTTTTTAGAAAGACCTGCTATTACATCATGAATAGAGAAGTACCCTTCATCGTCTCCTATCTGGGCATGAAGCATAACTTGTAACAACACATCCCCTAGCTCTTCAATGATATGATCAATATCATCCTCTTCAATCGCTTCGATTAATTCATACGCTTCCTCGATTAAATACTTCTTCAAAGATTGATGTGTTTGTTTCTTATCCCACGGACATCCATTTGGACCTCTTAAGGTAGCAATGATTTCTTTCAGTTTAGGAAACGTTGGGTAAAGAATCGCTTCATTCGTAACGGGAGGGACATATACAGATGTTAAATTAGTTAAAGCTAAATCATGATCTAGTTCATAAAGTGGAACTTCTTTAATCACTTCTTCACTACTTCCGGCCGCTGTTACAATCTTTACTAAATAATCATCCGGTAAATAGTCCATTAACGTCAATTTTACTTCAGATGCAATGAATGCATCATATACTTGTCCGATAATCATATGTTGTGTAAGAACAAGTTCACTTCCCTTTAAGTCCGTACCATCTAATAGTGTAAAACCTTCAACTGGATCAACCCTTAACGCTTGGAACATGCTATCTAGAAAACTTTGGCCACCCTTAAATTCTAAATTAACTCCATACTCATCAGCCCGTTCAATGAGTAATTGTACCGTTTTTTCTGCTACAAGCGGGTGACCTGGCACAGCATAAACAATGTTTTCCACTTTTCCTTTTTCTAACAAAAGGGTGCTTATTTCTTCGTATACCTCTGCAAATTGATCATGTGATTCATAGATCTTGTCGAAGGATTCAAATAGCACTCCTTCTGCTGTTAATGCTGATACCACAGGATGTTCTTTTGTTCTTAAATAGACTTTATTAACACTGGTTAATAGCTTATATACTCCTAGTGGCAGTTGATTAAGATCTCCTGCTCCAAGGCCAATAACTGTTACCTTCATTATAAATAATTCTCCTTTATTTTACTTTTTGTGTCGGTTGTTTTTATCTTCTTTTCATAAAATGGAGAAGCTTTTCTCCAAAAGGTAACTGACGTAGTTCTGCTTCTGTAAATATGTTGCTGCGAATCGTAAGAAATAAATAAAGAATCGCACCGAGAGCAGCGCCGGTTAACGATTGAAAGGTAGCAAGTACTCTTCCACTCATGAATGAGAGTGCAGTAACAGAGAGATACAAATTTAAAAAAATCGTCATCAGAATAGCAGAACTAAGGATTGTCAATAACTCACGTACTGAAACAAGTTTGACACTTTGGTTCCATTTTAACCGAAACAGCAAAGCAATTACCATCAACGCTAACGCGATGTATGTGGCGTATACAGCCCCATATATTCCATAATGCGGTACAAATGAGGTATTCAGAAAGTACTTAATTCCCACTCCGATTAAAATCGTCCACGCTGGAAAAAAGCTATTTCCTAAACCTTGGTGTACGGCTGCCAAAGTAATCACAAGAGAGCTTAGTAAAATAACAATAGACATTAAACCTAGAACGGCTGATCCTTTATCATTTTCGAATAGCATGACATTTGTTTGACTCACAATCGCCCAAAGCCCAACTGAAGCGCCAACGCCAAATAGAAGGCTCACTCTAATGACCAATTGGATTTTTTCATTGAGTAGTTGAGGTTGCTGTATTTTTACGTATGTAAGAATTGGTACGAGCGATAAACTCATCGAAGTGGCAACAATAGAACCTAATTGAATAAGTGGCTGACCTCTGTCATATACACCCTTTAATGTCTTTGCTTCAATCTCAGAAAAACCCGATGTCGTCAGTAATGCATAAAGATTGAGGGCATCTGCTAACTGGATAAAAATGAGTAATAAACTACTCACACAAATAGCAAAGCTTTGGACAATAATCTCTTTAGACAGTTGAAAATACGAGCTAACACCCATGTGCTTCTGCCTTATTCTTGGTGCACTTTTCATTTCTTTTATAAAATAAAATAGCAAGATTGCAAAAGCTGCCAAAGAGGCTAAAATGACACCATAGTAAACTCCACCGCTAACAGAATAAATGGAAGCACCCATTTTAGTTAGTATATAAGCATAAAGTAAGATAAACAGCACTCGTAAAAGTTGTTCACTCACTTGAGAAACAGCTGTTGGCATCATATTTCCTTTTCCTTGAAAAAAACCTCTTAGCACTGATACAAGTGGTAATATTAAAAAACTAATAGCAACAATGCGCAAGGAATCAGCCAATTGTGGATCGTTCATATAGTAAGCTAAGGCATCCGCACTAAAATACATCGTTAAGCAACATATAATAGCAATCATTGATAACAATAATCCGGCAACTTTTAATAACCGCCGTCCACCTTCCTCACCATTCCTCGTTCTTTGCTCAATATATAGTTTTGAAATCACAACTGGAAAACCTGTTGTGGCTAAAACAAGAAAGATCCCATAAAAAGGGTACACTTGTTGATAAATATAAAACCCGATATCTCCTACTATGTTTTGGAAAGGAATACGATAAACCGCGCTCAACAATTTGACAATTATTCCTGCCGCAGTCAAAATAACCGCACCTTTCATTATACTCGTAGAAGTTTGATTGGTATCCAGAAGATATCTCCCCCTATAAGCACGACGATACCGCTTAACTATGAACTTCGAAATGTATTATAGCATATTCATTTAATTGATATTTGTCACTCGCTCCTTGCCTGAGGGAGGCATTTTAAATATTGAGGTGTAGTTTTGCGGTAAAAAGATGCTTAGCTATGATTTCTCCTTATGTTTAATCAAATCCTACTT
This sequence comes from Cytobacillus sp. FSL R5-0569, assembly GCF_038007265.1. Lineage (NCBI taxonomy): Bacteria > Bacillati > Bacillota > Bacilli > Caryophanales > Bacillaceae > Cytobacillus > Cytobacillus sp. FSL R5-0569. Next base: position 63,918 of record NZ_JBBOWW010000001.1, on the reverse strand, counting down.
GAATTTATCAATTTTTGAAGCATTTATTTGATATTTTCTGTCTTAATTATGATTTCTTCACGCTTGGGTTTCTCCAGACGTATTCCCCCTAGTGCTTCTTACCAAAAATCTCTTTGGTTTTTTGACTTCGTTACCATCTTAATCGGTCTTTTCAGAACGCGGCTCTTTTTTACCCGATTAAGAATTTCCAGTCGACTTCAGTTAAGGGGCTGATTCGTTTCCAACGGCATCTTACGGCAGATCATTTTCCTCTAACATTAGCAGCAGTCAGCTCCCGAAAGTCAATGTCTACACAAAAATAAAGCGAACAATCATCATTAAAAATATGATTGTTCGCACTAGATGACGCTAGAAAAGCTCCAGCTCATATTACCTATATACTATGATTCCATTTGTCTCGCTAAAAATCCAGCTGCGGTTTCGACGGATTTTTGTTCAACTGCACCAATGGTGTCATCTTTCGCAATGATTACGACTGCACCAATTGGATCGCCATTGGCTACTATGGGTCCTATTGTGTAAGATGCGACGGATTCTGTATGATTATCTACAATTGAAATTTCGCTTGATTGGGTCACAAGAACAGAGCTACGATCCTCCATTGTCTTCTCTACTAGAACACTAATACTCTTATTTAAGTAATCCTTCTTAGAGCCTCCTGCAACAGCGATATATGTATCTCTATCGCAAATTAAGACCGGATTTCCTAAGCTATCATATAATGCTTCTGCATATTCTTTTGCGAAGTCACTAAGCTCAGAGATAGGTGAGTATTTCTTTAAAATTACCTCTCCATCGCGGTCTACAAAAATCTCAAGTGGATCTCCTTCACGGATTCTTAAAGTTCTCCGGATTTCTTTAGGAATGACGACACGACCCAAATCATCAATACGACGAACAATACCTGTTGCTTTCATTCAACGTTGCCTCACTTTCATCTGATGATTAAATTACTGAAAAGAAAAAGCCGCTTAACTCTAACCGATCCATGGCCATTAGGACGATACAACGAGAATTCTTCCCATTTATTCCTTCACTAATGATACATATTTCCCTTTACAGATGATTTTCGGTTAAATCTAACTCAAACTACAGCTTTTGCTTTTCAAAATAGCTATGATTCATAAGGAAGATATCATGAATGCATCGCCATGTTTGAACTTAGTATCTTTCATAAGGAAAGTTATATACACGTCCAACTATTTTTTCTTTTAGGTGTGATTCATTCCAGAAAGGGATAAACATTCCATTTATGTGCTCTATCCTTGAAATACCCTTGTCCTTTCTCAATCAAACATTGCAATTCTTACAATAAAATTACCAATATTTTTCAACATTTACTTGGCTGTTTTTTCAGGAACCTTCTTTGTATCTTGTAATCCCTTCATAAAAGTGAATGCATTTTCTAACCATTCTTTCGTGGCAATTCCTTTTATATGGAGAACCGCTTTCAGTTTTTTCCCATCCATACCAAGCCCAATCATGCGACCAAATTGATTGCTAAGCTTGAATACTTTTTGCCCATCAGCTTCCACACTACCTTGCTCAGATAATAGGATAAGCACTTCATCTTTTGATTGCTTCACTAGTTCGACCCCAGCCACTTCTCCATATACTTTCATTTCAGCAATTTTAAATAAATACGCGACTTCTTCCGGATAATCACCAAATCGGTCAACCATCTCATCTTTCAATTCATCAATATCCTCAAGGCTCGTAATCCCACGGAAGCGTTTATACATTTCAATTTTTTGATGTCCATCAGAAATAAATGCATCTGGAATATAAGCATCAATTTCTAAATCAATTTCCATTGGCTCTTTTCTCGGCTCACCGCCCATGGATTCTTTCCTCTCTTCAATTGCTTCTTTCAGCATTTGTGAATATAGATCAAACCCAACAGAATCAATAAAGCCGTGTTGCTCCGCTCCAAGTAAATTACCTGCACCTCGAATCGTTAAATCTCGCATGGCAATTTTAAATCCAGAGCCAAGCTCCGTAAATTCTTTAATCGCCTGCAAACGTTTCTCTGCCACTTCTGTAAGGACTTTATCTTTACGATAGGTAAAGTACGCATAAGCAACACGGTTAGACCTACCTACCCTTCCTCGCAATTGATACAACTGAGATAAGCCCATGCGATCAGCATCATGAACAATTAATGTATTTACATTTGGTATATCTACACCAGTCTCAATTATCGTTGTACTTACTAAGACATCATATTCACCGTCGAAGAAACCAAGCATGACGCTCTCTAATTCATTCTCCGACATTTGACCATGTGCATAAGCGACCCTTGCATCAGGAACTATCATAGAGATTTCCTCTGCTTTACGCTCAATATCCTCCACGCGATTATAGAGGAAATAGACCTGACCACCACGTGCTAATTCTCGCTCGATTGCTTCCCTCACCAATACACCGTTATATTCCATCACATATGTTTGTACAGGAAAACGATTTTCAGGTGGTGTCTCAATAACGGATAAATCCCGAACGCCCAGCATCGACATATGCAATGTACGCGGAATTGGTGTCGCTGTTAATGTTAAAACATCGACATTGGTTTTTAATTTCTTGATTTTCTCTTTATGAGTAACACCAAACCTTTGTTCTTCGTCTATAATTAACAAACCGAGATCTCGATAAGTTAAATCTTTAGAAAGGATACGGTGAGTACCAACGACAACATCAACCGTCCCCGCTTTTAATCCTTTAATCGTTTCAGTTTGTTGTTTCTTCGTACGGAATCGACTCAACATACCGATTTTTACAGGGTAGTCTTGAAACCGCTCAAGCATCGTTTCATAATGCTGTTGTGCAAGGATCGTTGTTGGCACAAGAAAAGCAACTTGTTTACCATCAGCAACTGCTTTGAATATCGCTCGTATTGCCACTTCTGTTTTTCCATAACCCACGTCTCCACAAAGCAAACGGTCCATTGGTCTTTCTCTTTCCATATCTTTTTTAATCTCATTAATGGAACGAATTTGATCTTCTGTTTCTTGATATGGGAAAGCAGATTCAAACTCTCGCTGCATATCACTATCAGGGTTAAAAGCGTATCCTTTAGATGCTTCTCTTTCGGCATATAATTTAATAAGGTCATCGGCGATATCTTCAACAGAGGATTGGACTTTTTTCTTTACCTTCTTCCAATCGTTACCGCCAAGTTTATAAATCTTCGGTTCTTTTGATTCAGACCCTACATATTTTTGTACAAGGTCAATTTGTTCAACAGGAACATAAAGTTGATCACTACCTTGATAACGAATATTCAAATAATCTTTATGGACACCATTAATCTCTAAAGTTTCAATTCCTAAGTACTTCCCAATACCATGATTGACATGAACAACGTAATCACCAATCTTTAATTCCGAATAGCTCTTAATTCTTTCTGCATTGGAAAGTTTTTGTCTTCTCTGTTTCTTTCTTGTTTTATGATTAAATAGCTCTTCTTCTGTAATTACGGCAATCCGTTGATTATTAAGCTCAAAACCTGTTTGAATTGCCCCTTCTAAAATCTGAATTCTTCCTTGTGCAAGGAGAGAGTCCTGTTTGATGATAGCGGATTCAATATCATAATCCTCTAACACATTCTGCAATTTGTGAACCCGTTCTTCATCTACAGCAAGAAAAACAATAGCATAATTTCCTTTTTTCCAGCGATCAACCTCTGTTTTAAGCACATGCATTTGACCATGAAAATTTTGCATCGGCTTACAGGAGATATTAATAATATTTTGCGGATTTGTATTCGGTACATGTCGTAAAAATAAGGACATATAAACAATCGGATTTTTCTTAGTATACATTAGTTCTTTTAAAGAATGAGAAGTCACAACGTCGTGAATAATCTGTCCTTCTTCAAGTAGGTTCGTGTACCATTCTGCTTCTTCTTTATCAAGGGAATCATTCATTTCTTGTACACGACTGACTTCGTCTACAAAAATCAATCCGTTCGCAGGAAGATAGTCTATTAAACTACTGCCTCCCTCATAAGCAAGGGATAAATATTTATATAATTGCTCTGGTTTAGTACCAGTCTTTAATTGTTCTAATTCATAACCGATATTTTGTGTAAGGCTTTGTTTGGCTTGGTCATTTTTTAATTTTTTTAAGCTTTTACCCAATCCTGACTCTAAAGTATGAATAAGCCGCTCAAAATGTTCACCTTCCATTGGTGTTTCTGTAGCTGGCCCAATTAACACACGCTCAACCTTTGACTTTGAGCGCTGATCTTCTAAAGAAAAGAACCGGATAGAATCAACCTCGGTATCGAATAATTCAATCCTAATAGGGTCTGACTCTGTTAACGGATAAATATCAATAATACCACCGCGAACACTAAATTCACCTGGAGAGGACACCATCTCCACTCGACTGTAGCCCATTTGGATAAACTGATTTAATTGTTGTTCGGTTAGCTCATCGCCAACTTTTAACGTTAACTGAAGTTTGCTCCACAACTCTTTAGGTGGGAGGATCTTCTTTAACCCGGCCATAGGTACAATCATGACACCATCATTTGCTGACATCATATGGTTGAGTGTTTCAATTCTTTGCCCTTTTAATTCTGGGCTAGATATACTTAATTCAGCTGCAATTAACTCATTTGCAGGATACAAGAATACTTGCTCTTCTCCTAGAAGTTGTGTTAAATCATCATATAATTTTTGCGCTTGCAATAAATTGTGTGTTGTCACAAGTAAGGGACGTTTAGACTGTTCATATACTGCCGCCAGAAAAAGCGTTCTAGCTGAACCCGTTAAACCTGCCACCATTTGTTCATTTAACCCTTCATCTATGCCTGATAATACAGACAAGACCTCATCCTGTTGTGAAAATACTTTTTTAAGCCCTAACATGCAGTAATCCTCCTATTACAAAAAGCAACATCTCTCCCTCAACCTGAGAAAGCTACTACTCCCCTATTTGCTCTTCTTTTTAAATACATTTTTAAAGCACTTTAAGCTCCCTAAACCTCGTATAGGTTAGGAAGCCAAATTTTTCTTACTTACATGTTTATACTCACAAAGCATATAAATCATGCGTATTTTTTCAAACAATGGTTGTTAACTTTATATATTATTCGATTTTTATAAGAAAAGTCCCTCTATTATCGTACTAAACTTTTTTCCTATCTATCGAAAAGAGTATAAAGAAACAGAAAAATGCTTTGGAAAGTACTCCAAAGCTTTAATGAATAAGAAAGTCTTGCTGATAGTAGTCTGGATTACGCTCTAGTGATTCATGGCAATCCTCACAAATCGCCTTCACGTAAACGTTTCCTGAATTGTCATACTGGATCATTTCATGTCTTTCTTCTTCATTTAATTTATGAAAGCCTAATTGCTCTGCTTGAACCGTTTGTTTATCGACAGTCCCTAAAGATACCCCGCAATGGCGGCATGAGTAATGAATAGCCAACAATAACACTTCCCTTTATCCATCAATTGTCATTATTATTGACAGTTTGTTGGAAGGATATGCACAAGTCATTATATCATGATTGATTATATACATTCATGACTTGAAGGAAAGGTATATTTAACCATTCTTCACACGCATCAGTGCATTTATTAATAACGGCTTTCATTTCGTTCATTTCTTCTTCAGAAAACTTACCAAGTACATAATCGGGGACTTTCATTCCTTGAGGCGGACGATCTATCCCCACTCGGATGCGGTTAAATTCTTGCGTACCGATATGAGCAATCGTTGATTTAATCCCGTTATGTCCACCAGCACTTCCTTTTTGTCGCAAGCGAATCTTTCCAACCGGTAAATCTAAATCATCATAAATAACTACAATATCCTCTATCTCAATTTGAAAATAATCCATCAGTGGTCTAATGGATTCACCTGATAAATTCATATATGTAAGTGGTTTTAATAAAAAAACTTTTTCTCCTTTTACAAATCCAGCACCATACAATCCTTTAAACTTTGATTGATCAAGTGGAATGTCCCACTTTTTAGATAATTCATCGATCACATCAAATCCAATATTATGTCTTGTACGATCATAGGGCTTACCTGGATTACCTAACCCTACAAATAGTTTCACTAAGCACTTTCCCCCTTACCTCAAATAAGGACTGACCCATTGGTGCTCTGGTCAGTCCCCACCTTAGTTTGGTATTATTCTTTTTCGTTTATAACTTCCGGTTCTTCCACAACTTCCTCTTCTTGTGGTTCTTCTTCCACACGAGGAGGGAGGACGGAAAGAATCGTCTCTTCGGCGTCATGTTCAATTTCATACGAGGAGGCACCTTTTAAATCTTCAATAGTGACTACATCGTTTATCTCTAATTTAGAAATATCCACATCAATTGATTGCGGGATATTGCCAGGTGTACCGGTAACAGTAATCTCATGTAGCGCTTGTTGCAAGACCCCACCTTCTTTAACACCTGGTGAGTCACCGACCGTATTTACAGTAACTTCTGCTGTAATTTTTGTAGATTTATCTACAGATAATAAATCAGCATGTACCACTGTATTTTTTAATGGATCGGCTTGGTATTCTGTTAAGACGACATCTACTTTCTTACCATCAATATCGACTGAGAAGACTCCATTTCTACCAACTTCTTTAATCGTCTTAATAAAATCAGCCTCATTAAAGAATATTGGCTTACTCTCCATCTTCGTGCCATAAACAATTGCTGGAACATTACCATCTGCACGAATTTTAGTTAAAAATGAGTGACGAAACTCTTTTCTTTCCTTCGCTTCTAAAACAGTCATTCTAACGTCCCCTTTCAAAATTTAAGGCTTATTATTAAAAGATTCCCTAATTAACTGAAAGATAAACATCGCTCGACGTTTGTAAGCAAAATGTCCATTATTTAACTAAACGTAATGATCCGATAGATGGCATGATTTGTCAGAATTGTTTTAATCGAACAACACACTTACAGATTGCTCTTCGTGGACACGAATAATTGCTTCTCCAATAAGAGATGCAACAGATAGCTCGACGATTTTCCCTGTTTTCTTCTCTTCATCAAGAACAATAGAGTTAGTCACAACTAGCTCCTTAATTTGTGAGTTTTCAATACGGTCAATTGCCGGTCCAGATAAAACAGGGTGCGTACAGCAAGCATACACTTCTGCAGCTCCATTTTCTACAAGTGCATTTGCAGCTAAAGTGATTGTGCCAGCCGTATCGATAATATCATCAATAAGAATAGCTATTTTCCCCTCAATATTACCAACAATATTCATCACTTCTGCCACATTTGGTCTTGGACGGCGCTTATCAATGATGGCAATTGGCGCTTTTAATTGATCTGCCATCTTACGTGCTCTTGTTACACCACCATGGTCTGGAGAAACGACAACAATATCCCCTTCTACCTTGTTCTTGAAGTATTCAGATAGGATTGGTACACCCATTAAGTGATCGATTGGAATATCAAAGAATCCTTGAATTTGTGGAGCGTGCAAGTCGAGCGTAATCACACGTGTTGCGCCCGCTGTTTCTAATAAATTTGCAGCAAGTTTCGCAGTAATTGGCTCACGTGCACGCGCTTTACGGTCTTGGCGAGCATATCCATAATAAGGCATAACAATATTAATTGTTTTAGCAGATGCTCGTTTTAGGGCATCAATCATAATTAATAATTCCATTAAATGCTCATTTACTGGATTACTAGTTGATTGGATTACATACACATCACAGCCACGAATACTTTCTTCGATATTAATTTGGATTTCACCATCGCTAAAGCGCGTAACCGAACATTTACCTAATTCTACACCGATAAATTTAGCAATTTCACTGGCAAGTCCTTTATTTGAATTTAAAGTGAATACTTTTAAATTGGGATCTAAATACTGATTTGACATGATGCGCCTCCATAAATTTTTATTTCTTTTGATTTAATTGATCTACATAATTCTCTTTGTTTACTTGACGAGCACGTGCAATAGATAAGGCATTGCCTGGCACATCATCAGTAATCGTAGATCCAGCTGCAATATAAGCACCTTCACCAATTGTAACTGGTGCAACCAAGTTTGAGTTACAACCAACAAATACACCGTCTTCTATCTTTGTTAAATATTTGTTCTTTCCATCGTAGTTAACTGTTATCGAACCACAGCCTAAATTAACGTCTTTTCCGACCTCAGCATCACCAATATAACTTAAATGTGAAGCTTTACTACCCTTGCCAAACTTCGCTTTCTTTATTTCTACAAAGTTGCCAATTTTAACTTCATCATCAATTTGCGATTGCGGTCTAATATGGGCAAAGGGACCAATCTTTACTCCCGCACCAATTTCACTATCATGTGCCACTGATTGCCTTATGACCGTTTCACTGCCAACTTGACAGTTTTCAATCTGAGTAGAAGGACCAATCTCACAATCCTCACCAATAATGGTATGCCCCATCAACATAGTGCCAGGGTAAATAATTGTATCTGAACCAATCTCGACATCCACACCGATATAAGTATTTAATGGGTCAACAATTGTTACACCATTTCTCATATGATGTTCGTTGATACGTTTCTTTAAATACATCTCCGCTTGTGATAACGCCACCCGATCATTTACTCCTAAGGTTTCCTCGAAGTCAGGTGTTTGATACGCAGTAACGATTTCACCTTGGGCTTTTAAGATTTCAATGACATCAGGTAAATAATATTCACCTTGGGCATTATCATTAGATACTTGTGATAGCGCTTGGAATAAAGCTTTGTTATCAAAACAATAAGTTCCAGTGTTGATTTCTTCTATCAATCTTTCTTCTTCTGACGCATCCTTATGCTCGACAATTTTCTCTACATGACCAGCAGTATTCCTCACTACACGACCATAACCTGTCGGTTGACCAGTATGCGCTGTTAGTATAGTTGCTTTCGCAGATTGTTCTTCATGATGTTTAAATAACGCTTCCATTGTTTCTGCTTTGATTAATGGTGTATCTCCACAGATAACAAGCGTGACACCTTCTTTATCCTGCAACAAATCTTTCGCTTGAATAACGGCATGAGCCGTACCAAGCTGTTCTTCCTGCAACCGGTACTCACTCGCTTCTCCCAGCTGTGATTGAACTAGATCTGCTCCATGACCAATGACAGTTACAATATCTTTTATATCAAGTGTAGATACTTGATCAAAGACGTGCTGAACCATTGGTTTTCCACAAACAGGGTGTAGCACTTTATATAGCTTAGATTTCATCCGTGTACCCTGACCAGCAGCTAAAATGACCGCATATCGATTAGACATTTAAAGTCCTCCAATTAACCTTTTTATCCATTAAAAAATATATCCTAAATAGCATATGATTTCAAGGAATGAAAGGAAAGTACATATTTTTGTCAATTAGAATGACTTTTTCACACGTCTACACACCCCTATACATTTGAACTAATTTACACACAAAAAAAGAGCCCATACCTAAGATGTATGGACTCCTACCTGCGTGTCTATTTGTCTACGAAGCACCCGCTTCTTCAAATTCTACTTCCTCTAATTCACCTAAACGATGGTACTCTGCTAATACTGCTTCTTGGATTTTACCGCGAGTCCCGGAATTAATCGGATGAGCAATATCTCTAAACTCTCCATCCGGAGTACGTTTACTTGGCATCGCTACAAATAAGCCGTTATTACCATCAATGACACGAATATCATGAACGACAAATTCCTGATCCAAAGTAATAGATGCAATCGCCCTCATGCGGCCATCCGTATTAACGCGGCGTAATCTTACGTCAGTTACTTCCATTCTGTTCACCACCTTTTCCCAGTAGATAAAATCCTTTACTTACAATTCCACATATAATTGCAAACTCCTTCTTAATTAGAAAAAATATTTCGTAATTTTAGGACAAATGGATGATTTCCATTAAAATTCTTCCAAATACCATTTCCTTTTACTATTTCGATTTCATGAAATTCACTTTTGTCTCATAAAAAATACACCATCCTTTCAGAATGGTGTATCCCCCACATGAGATTTACTTCACAAGCGCGATAACTTCTATTTCAATTTTTGCTTCTTTTGGCAATTTTGCTACCTCTACACAAGAGCGAGCGGGTTGGTGGTTATTGAAATACTCTCCATAAACTTCATTCACAGTTGCAAAGTCGTTCATATCTTGGATGAAGACAGTTGTCTTGATGACTGTTTCAAGTGATGCACCTGCTTCTTGTAATACTGCTTGTAAATTTTTAAATACTTGATGTGTTTGATCCTTCACATCACCATCTACCATAACACCTTCTGTAGTTAATGGTATTTGTCCCGAGCTATAAAACATATTATTTACAACAATACCTTGAGAATACGGTCCAATAGCCGCTGGAGCTTCATTCGTTTGAACGATCTTCATTTCAATCTTCCTCCCTCTCCCTACTTAATTCCTTTTGAAGTAGTTTCCTTCAGTTACATTAATACGTTTTTCTCTCACATCTACATCTGCTAACTGGACGAGAGATACATACTCATCAACTAAACGTTCATCTGCATTTTCTGATTCTACTAAGACAGCAATTCCAGCTAGTGTAGCTTTAAATTCATCTAGCATACTAATCATGCCATTAATTGTGCCGCCGGCCTTCATAAAATCATCAACAATAAGTACTTTCGAACCTTCTTCTAAACTTCTTTTAGAAAGAACCATTGTCTGAATCCTTTTCGCAGACCCTGATACATAGTTAATGCTGACTGTAGATCCCTCTGTCACTCTACTATCTCTTCTGGCAATGACAACAGGAACATTAAGATAATTAGCGACTGCATAGGCAAGCGCAATTCCCTTTGTTGCAACTGTCATAACCATATCAATATTTTTATTAATATAAGCCGATGCAATTAACTTACCGCATTTTTGTACAATCATAGGGTCACCTAAAATATCAGTCATATAAAGGTAACCGCCCGGCAAGAGGCGATCAGGACTTGCAATTAACTCACATAGTTCTGCAATGATCGGTTTCGCTTCTTCATCTCGTACCTTCACCTGATATCTCACGCCACCCGCTGCCCCTGGAACTGTTTCTAATGTGCCTATTCCGCGAAGCTCAAAAGTGTCTTTTATTATCGCTAAATCTTCGCTAATTGATGATTTAGCTGAACCATATCTTTCTGAGAAAAAGGTTAAGGATACCAATTGTCTTGGATGCTCTAAAAGATAATGTGTCATATCAATTAGACGTTCACTACGACGAAATTTCATGATTGGCCCTCCTTTTAATTAAAAACCGAATATTATAACGATAATATAACATTATTATACGTCTTTAATCAAGTTTATGCTGTTCTCCAAGGAGTCTAACCGCAAAAACTTGGTCACAAAATCCTCTTAGACCATTATAAATGCGGTGCATACGAGAATCATGCTGTGCTAAACCAAATACAGTCGGGCCACTACCACTCATTAAGACTGCATCAGCACCAAATCTCTGCATCTGTTCCTTAATCTGGTTAACCTCTGGATGCATTTTTAACGTCACACTTTCAAGGACATTAGACAAATGTGCGCAAACATCGCTATAAGACTGATCTTCAATGGCCTTAATCATTGCTAAGGTTTGCGGATGTTTAATTCCCTGCTTATTTAAGCGGCGATACACCTCAGCAGTCGAAACACCGATAAAAGGTTTGGCTAAAATCACCCAGCAAGTTGGTGGAGCTGGTAAAGCTTGAATAAGCTCTCCTCTACCTGTAGCAAGGGCTGTCCCTCCATAAACGCAAAAAGATACATCAGAGCCGATTTCTGCACCGATTTCCGCTAACTCATCAATCGTTAACCCTAATTGCCACAGCTTGTTCAAGCCTCTTAACGCGGCCGCTGCGTCACTGCTTCCCCCAGCTAATCCCGCAGCAACAGGAATCACTTTTTCAATCGCAATACTAACCCCTTGCTTCACATTAAACCTGTTCTTTAGCAAATGTGCTGCCTGATAAGCTAAGTTCCTATGGTCATCTGGAACAAAGCGATTATGTGAAACAATTTTTATCTCATCTTTATCCAATAACGTTAATTCAAGACGATCTGCCAAATCAATGGTTGTCATAATCATTTCTACTTCATGATAACCATCCTCTCGTTTACCGAGGACATCTAGTGATAAATTGATTTTAGCAGGAGCCTTTACTAAAAGTTTCAAACTCTCCACCTACTTTACAAATTTCAGGACGACTCCATTTTTTGTCCTATTTTACCACAAAACAAGAAAAGTAAGACGTATGCAATAATATTATTCAATATTAAGATTAATTTTTTGACATTAGCCTGGGAACAATCAGCATTTTCACGATGAAAAATAAGTAATCGCAAAACGAAATAAAGTAAACTAAGTACTTATGCCCAAGCGGTCTTTGTTATGTACAAGCTGTGTATAACGATTGTAAGAAACAGATTAAAAGGGCGCTCGTCTTACAAATCAGGGGTGACTCTTGATTCGCATTTCCGGGGGATCGTTTTTGTAACCAACATGAAGTATAGCTTTCTGGATCGATTTTATCCGCACCCGGACTAAACTTCTGAAGTTTGTTTTTTTCGATTGGGCTTCTTTTGCCCTAATCTAACTCGATTTCACCTAACCATATCTCCTTCGTTCACCTTCCAGATTCCTGACTGTCGTTCGCCTACGCGTTTGATATTAAATACTTTCCTTCCAGAGAGTTTAAGCATAAAAAAATACTCCTCCATAGGTAGCCAGATATTTGTCTACCTATAGGGGAGCATTAGCCTGATTTCGTATTTGTTTCTTTAAAAAACACAATGAATTATTTTGTCTGATAGGATGCTAAGGCTTTTTCTACTGCTCTTTTCACCATATTGCCAGCATCCTTAGAAGTAATACCGCCCCAGCCTTCTTGTTGAACGGTTTCATAAAAGCCTAATTCTTTAGCGAGTTCTTCTTTCATTCCTTCTGACATGATTCGCCTTCTTCTGCTCATCTTGGAATCACTCCTTATTCATTGCTACTCATAGCTTTCCTCAGAAGTAATTCTTTCATGAAGGTAATTACTAGTAGTTGTTTTAACCTTTCTAAAACACAAAAAAGCAGCAAATTGGCTTGCCGCTTTTATTGATGTTATATAAGGTTAGCTTAAAGCAACTTGTCCTGATGTGTCTTCATAGAAAGTAATTTGAACCGTTTCTGTTAAAACATCCGCATAGCTGTAAGATACGCGTTCAAATGCATTTTCATCTTGATCTAACTCGATGACAAATACAGATGGATACGTTTCAGCTAAAACGCCAGACCGTTCAATTGTCTTTCTGCGTCCGCCATTAGCCTTGAGCATTAGCCTTTTACCAAGATTTGAATCAAGTGCCTTTTTGATATCCAATAATGTTTTTCCCATTCGGTCCACCTCACTATAAAAAGTATACCACTTTACCACAATTAAGTCAAGTAAAATTATTAATTATATCAATAAACAAAAACAGTTGCAACACATTTCGTTCTACTTTTTTTGCTAATTTTCTACATTCCTAACATTCCCCATCTTTTAGGAAATTATGTAAAATTATTGAGAATCTTATTTTTCCTCATAAAAAAGAAGCCCTACCAACATTGGCAAGCCCCTCTAACATCCCCTTATTTTATCATTTTCCCAAAAGGTAAACTCTCTTTTAAAATGACCCAAACGGATCAATAGATTGTTCTTCCTCTTCCTCATAATGGAACGGCATACCCGTCCTAAGCACACCTTTTGTTTCCACCCCACCTAAGCCTCTTTCACCAGATAATGTATTTCTTAACACATCCCAAACACGAATATGCTCATTGTAAGGTGTAAAACTAATCTTACTTACAATATATACGGGATCTAGCGCATGAATATTTACTCTAGAAGGAGAACTAGCAAAATTAGCTCCAGCATGAATCAGGGATTCAAAGTGAGATTGACAAGCTCCAGCAAAGATGACAAGTTGATCTAAATGAGGAACCTTCTTCCTCGCTTCTTTCACCGTTTGCACAAAATGCTTAGAATGGCGGTATGCCTCTATATCTGACTTACTACCCTTTGCCTTTGTATATGCGTCATGGCCAGTAATAACTAAAATATCCGGTCGATAATAATCAACTAACTCCCCAATAACACGAGGCATATCTTTTTCACTTAAGTGTAGTCCAGTAACTGGAATACCGATTTTCTCATAAACCGTTAAACATTTCTTTAAATAACCTGGATCACCATCAAGATGTAATACCTTCCCGGGCAATTGAAAATAATTAGCTGCTTTACTATATCCCTCTGTTACTGTATATTCTCTTTTCTCTTGCAATAGATGAACATCTTGACGGAATAATTCAAGAGATTGTTCTTCAAGTGTGCGGAATTCCTGCATAATTCTTCGCTGATCAGACTGACTCATGATGATAAGATCCTCATAAGGAGCATCTGCAATGAGCCTTATATCTTCTCCATATAATACCGCCATCCTTTTCCCATCATGCTCTCTTATGTCAATAACGCGGAACATAATATCACAATGATAGGAAACCCTCCCAACGATATCCATTAATTTTATAGTCACTGTCGTCACTCCATTTTGGGCCATTTCCCTGAGTCTGTTTCTTTAGTTAAATTATGCGCCAATGCTTGGACCTGTGCTTCTCTATAGCGCCTCTTCACCGTACAAGGAAAAATTGCAAATCCCAAAAGCCAAATAAAAAACGGACTAAACACTTTTAATAAAGTCATTAGTCCGGTTCATATGTGCTAATACCTAATAGATGTTATGAACTGAAGTGAGGTAGTAATGCGTCAGCCAAACGAGCGAATTCTTCTAACCCTAACGTTTCTCCTCTTCTCGTTGGTTCAACCCCCGCTTGATTTAGTGCCTGTAAAATGAACTCTTTTCTTTCTTTCCCCTTCTCTAACTGACTCGTTAAATTATTGAGGATGGTTTTTCTCCTTTGAGCAAAGCTTGCTCTTGTTACTTTAAAGAAGAAGGCTTCATCTTGGACTTTCACTGCTGGTTGATCTAATTTTGTTAAGCGGATAACAGCAGAATCAACATTCGGTTGAGGAATGAAGACAGACTTAGGAACAATCATAACAGTCTCTGCTTTTGTATAATATTGAATTGCAATTGAAAGGGAGCCATAACTTTTAGAGCCAGGACTCGCAGAAATACGTTCTGCGACCTCCTTTTGCAACATACATACAATACCTCTAATCGGGAGCTGATCCTCTAATAACTTCATAATAATTGGCGTAGTGACATAGTAAGGTAAATTAGCAACTACCATTAAATCATCGATATTTGCGAATTCTTGTTGTATCGCCGAAACGATATCAGCCTTTAGCACATCTTCATTAATAACTTTTACATTCGGATATAGCTCAAGTGTATCTGCCAATATTGGTAATAGTCGGTGATCAATTTCAAAAGCTAAAACCTTCTCACTTCTCTTAGCTAATTGCTCAGTTAATGCTCCAATACCAGGACCAATTTCAATTGCACCAGACTTGGATGTTAATTCAGCATGATCCACAATTCGATTTAATATATTCGTGTCTATTAAGAAGTTTTGACCTAAACTCTTTTTAAACGAAAAGCCATGCTTCTCTAAAATTGCTTTCGTTCTTATCGGTGTGGCAATATCCTTATTCATAACCAAGCTCCTTGTCCATTTTAGCTACCGCTGCCAAAAAGTCTTTCTTTGTAATTTGAAACATTGTTAAACGTTTATAAAGTTGCTTGCCATTGGCATAACCTATCTTTAAAATCTTGCCTAGCTCTTCACGGCGCTTCTTTGCGTCACTGCCACCAATTAAGCCTGCGTCCATTAAATCAGCCTGCGTCACTTCAGACACAGCCTCCTCTGTCATGACATAGGCATGGGAGAGCGCCTCTCGTATTACCTCAACAGAAGCATGCTCTACACCTACACCTTTACCATGCTTAGCTATCGCAAATTGTTTATCAATAAAAGCGTGCTTGCATTGTGGGACATGCTTTGTAATCGTATGTCTAATTTTCTCACCAGGAAAATCAGGATCTGTTAAAACAATAACACCTCTCGTTTTTTGCGCCAGTTTTATTTTTTCTAATGTCTCAAAATTTATGGCTGAGCCATTTGTTTCAATTGTATCGGCATCTAATGCCTTTTTAATCGCGACAGTATCGTCCTTACCCTCTACCACGATAATCTCTTTTATTTTCATCTTAACACCTATCCGTTCACTAAAAACTTCCAATTTATACTTATTCAGCAAACTTATTTTAAATAGAATGAATTATTTGCAAAAAAAGTGAAACATTTCTGTAATGTTAATCGTCTAAATATATATAATGATAGTACAGCAAGATTGCATGCATTTTATTATATATGAAACATCCTACGAAAGAAAATGCAAATAATTATAACAGAAAAAGAGCAGAGGATGAATTCCCCTGCTTACAAACACCATCTAATTAAGCACACGTATTTTCACTTGCTTACGTCCCCAACGATAAGCATCAGATTTACTGGAGAAAAATACGTCAATCTTATTCCCTTTAATAGCAGATCCCGTATCGGAAGCTACAGCGTAACCATAACCTTCCACATATACTTTTGTCCCTAAAGGAATAACGCTCGGATCTACCGCTATCACCTTTGCTCCTGGATTAGCTTTTAAATCTAATCCCGTCGCTGTGACACCTGAACAACCATTACAACCTGCAGTATAGGCAGTAGAGCTAACATACATTTCTTTGCCACTAGATTCATTAGTCTCGCCGCGAGATGCCACTTTTGTAACTGGTTGAGATACTTTTGTTCCAACAGCAACTATATGATTTTTTGATTCTTTTACTTTTTCTTCACTAAGTAATTTACGAGAGATTTCTTTTCCATTTTCACGAGTAATTTCAAATTCTTTTTTCAAAAGACCCTCTTGACCTTTTTCAAGAACCTTTTCACTACCCTTTTTCAAGCTATCGTCTTTTTTAGTTACGACCGCATATTCAATTGGTTCTTCCACTACATCGGTGACCTTTTCAACTCTGATGACTTTTATTACGTCATTTTCTTTGACTGTCTCATCCAACTTTGGTTCAACACGATCTAATTTTCCTAGCTTAATATCTTGTTGCGATAAAAAGTCAGCGACCGTAGTCGAAGTTGACCACACTTCTTCGGTTTTATCATTCGCACCGTCTGCTAATTCAATTTTGAACGCGCGATCAATCTTGATGTCCATCTTACCTGTAATTTTATCACCTAATTTAGGCTTTATGGCATCATGTTTACTTAATTCAATATTCTCTTCATCTATCAGCTCTTGCACAGTATCAGCTGTTGTCCATATGACCTCGGAATCTTTTTTGTCGGTAATCTTCACCTGCACTGCAGGGTTCCAAACCACTTCCATATTGTCCTTAACGGCTTTATCTACCGAGGGGTACACATAGTCTTCTGAGCGTAATCCTATATCCATTTCGTCAAATATCTCTTGAATGGTTTTTGCGTGTGTATTTATTGTTTGTTCCTCACCATCTAATGTTAGAGCAACGGTTTTCTTTGTCATTTCAAAGATTAAAAAACCGCTAGCTGTAATCGTAACGATTAGACTAGCAAAGATAACTGCCCATTTTTTCTTGCTCAAAGACTTGGATAACAGGTTTTTCATGTAATTTATCACGATGAAAATTGCCTCCTTTTCTCTCGGAGTGATTATATAGACTATCTTGCTGACTGTCAACACTCACTATCTGATTTTTTGGAGGGAAAGATAAAACGGAACATCCCCAAGTATTCCTCTTCCCCTTATAAAGAGTTCAAGAAAAGAACGTTCACCTTATCATCCACACCCCCTAAAAATACTGAATCAATCGAGCATTTCAGAAGTCAGGCAAACTGATATACCTTCTATTCTCCGAAACACTCTTTTTTCCCTCTTTCCATACAAGAAAAAATTTTTTCTGCACGTACGCTCTATTATGCAGAAAAAGCATTTTTTTGCAAAGTGAGAGATATCGACATGGTTATCCTATGAGGACAGATTCCTGTGTAGAACTTTTTGGTATAAGAAAACATTTGGACAAGCTTCTATTATTTTTGACAATATTTGCTGTCAATTTATAGCGAATAATTTTTTTGCGTTTTCGGTTGTAATTGCTGCAACTTCTTCTACTGGAATGTTTTTAATTTCAGCAATTTGTTCACAGACCAACTTCACATAGCTTGGTTCATTACGTTTGCCACGGAATGGGTGCGGAGCTAAATATGGGCAATCTGTTTCGATCAACAATTTTTCTAATGGAATCTCTGCTGCCACTTCCTTTGGTTTTCTTGCATTTTTAAAAGTAACAGGGCCACCTAATGAAATATAAAAATTCATATCAATGCATTCTTTAGCTGTTTCAGGGCTTCCACTAAAACAATGCATAATCCCACCTACTTCAGCAGCATTTTCTTCTTTTAATATTTCTACGATATCAGCTGTTGCTTCACGGTTATGAATAACAATCGGTAATTTTACCTTTTTTGCCAATTGAATTTGTTGTCTAAACACATCTTTTTGCACATCTTTTGGTGACTTATCCCAATGGTAATCTAATCCCATTTCTCCGATTGCGACTACTTTTGGATGCTTCGATAATTCTTCTATCCAAATTAAATCTCCTTCAGTCATATCAATCGCATCAACCGGATGCCAACCAATGCTCGCATAAAGGAAATCATATTGTTCAATCAGTTCCATTGCTCTTTCAATTGTAGGTCTATCAAAACCAACAACGACCATTTTTTCAACCCCAGCTTCTCTTGCTCGCTTAATCACTTCTTCCAAATCCTCGTCATATTGTTCCGCATTTAAATGAACATGTGTATCAAATAGCATCCTCATTTCTCCTTTTTTATTATTATTTTAGAAAACTAACAACTATAATATTAAATGAACATCTTCCTTCTATATATATAGATAACCTTAATAACTTTATTTAGATATATTATATAAAAATAAAAAACATAGAAATGCATCATCGTCTTTGTAACGGATCACATTTCTATGTTCTAAAAACCTTCTGCTTCCATTAATCGGATATTATTTGACTCTCGCGCCTACTGGTAATGACTCTGCAATTGTAGCTAATGATAATGCGCCATCTTCACTTCCAGCAAGAATCATTCCCTCAGATAATTCTCCACGCAATTTAACAGGTTTAAGATTGGTTACACAAATAACTTTACGGCCAACTAAATCTTCTGGTTTGTAAAACTTTGCGATACCTGAAACAACTTGACGTTTTTCATAACCTAAATCCAATTGTAATTTTAATAACTTATCCGCTTTTTTGACTGGTTCAGCCTCTATAACTTGAGCAACACGTAAATCCACTTTCATGAAGTCATCAATCGTGATTTCCTCACTATCTGGTTTCGCTTGTACTTGCTTCTCTTCTTTTTCACCTTGAGGTGCACTACCCTGCATTTTTTGCTTAATATACTCAACCTCTTCACTAATTTCAAGACGAGGGAAAATAGGGTCGCCCTTTTGTACTTTTATACCTTCGCCAATTTTACCAAATGTCTCAATGCTCTCCCAAGAGATGAGCTCTTCTTTGTTTACATTTAACTGTGTAAAGATTTTCTCTGGTGTTCTAGTTAAGAACGGTTGTAATAGAACGGCGATTCTTCTTAACGATTCTGCTAAGTGGTACATCGTCGTTGCTAATTCCTCTTGTGTACTCTCCTCTTTCGCAAGCATCCATGGCTTTGTTTCATCAATATACTTATTCGTACGACTGACCAATTGCCATACAGCAGACAACGCAACTGAAAACTCCATGTTTTCCATTGCTTCTTCATATTTTCCAACTGTCTCTTTATTCATTTGTACAAGCGCTTGATCAAATTCACCGTTTGAACCACGATAAGTTGGAATTACGCCATCAAAGTACTTATTAATCATAGCCACTGTACGATTCAAGAGATTTCCTAAATCATTGGCTAAATCAAAATTAATACGCTCGATGAAACCTTCAGGTGTAAATACACCATCAGCGCCAAACGGCACTTCGCGCAATAAGTAGTAACGTAACGCATCTAAACCATAACGATCAATTAATGTGACTGGGTCTACTACATTACCTTTAGATTTAGACATCTTTCCATCCTTCATTAATAACCAACCATGAGCGAATACTTTCTTAGGTAATGGTAAGTCTAGTGCCATTAACATAATTGGCCAGTAAATAGTATGGAAGCGCACAATTTCTTTTCCGACTAAATGAACATCTGCAGGCCAGTACTTCAAATACTTACTATCATTATCTGAGCCATATCCTAATGCAGTAATATAGTTTGATAAGGCGTCAATCCATACATAAATGACATGCTTAGGATTACCAGGAACCGGAACACCCCAATCAAATGTTGTACGAGATACAGCTAAATCCTCTAACCCAGGTTTAATGAAGTTATTAATCATTTCATTTTTCCTAGACTCTGGTTGAATAAAAGAAGGGTTGTCTTCGTAATATTGTAGTAACCGATCAGCATATTTACTTACTTTAAAGAAATATGACTCCTCTTTCACACGATGAACCGGTCTCCCACAATCTGGACAGTTACCTTCAACTAATTGTGTTTCAGTAAAATACGATTCACAAGGCGTACAATACCAACCTTCATATTCCCCAAGATAAATATCACCTTGCTCTAATAATTGAGCAAAAATCTTCTCAACTACTTCTTTATGTCTTGTTTCTGTTGTACGAATGAAGTCATCATAAGAAATATCCAACTTTTTCCATAAGTCTTGGATACCACCAACGATTTCATCCACATAACTTTGGGGAGACACGCCTTTTTCTTCCGCTTTTTCTTGAATTTTTTGGCCATGCTCATCAGTACCCGTCAAATACATTACATCATAACCTCTTAGACGCTTATAACGTGCCATCGCATCACCAGCAACGGTCGTATAAGCATGTCCAATATGTAAATTTCCGCTCGGATAGTAAATTGGAGTGGTTAAATAAAAAGTCTTTAATTTTTCCTCCATGTTTATTTCCTCCTCATCTTAAAAAACCCGCCCTTATGACGAGTCTAATCTCTCATATCTGACCATATATTTATTGTTTCTTCTTTGCATGAAAAAAAGAATATATATGAGTCATCTTAGCCTCTATCTTCCTCAAAATATACCTAAAAACTTGAATTTGTGCAACATTTCCGAAGGGAGAAGCGATGGTTTTATTGCAATCTCCGTGTTTTTTCAAAAGCCATAATCAAATTAATCGTTCGACAAAAAATAGACAAATTGATGAAATTTGTCGAATTATGTCGTTTTGTCGAAACGAGGTATGTACGTCTACTGGAAATTGGGTGAGTTTTTATCCATGACTTTTCCATCATAAACGTTGATAAATCAATATTCCTCTTCATGTTAATAATTTCCACACAAAAATAAAATAAAGTAATTGACGATTATGGCAATGGTTGGTATTATAATATCAACAATGATTTTTGTCGAATAATGACGAAAAAGATAAATAATTAGATAGATGACTGGGAGGAGCAATTAATATGAAATCTACTGGTATTGTTCGTAAAGTTGATGAATTAGGTCGTGTAGTTATTCCAATTGAACTTAGACGTACTCTTGGTATTGCAGAGAAAGACGCATTAGAAATCTATGTGGATGATGAAAAAATCATCTTAAAAAAATATAAGCCAAACATGACTTGCCAAGTTACTGGTGAAGTATCCGATGATAACATCTCACTAGCTGGTGGAAAATTAATCCTTAGCAAAGATGGCGCTGAGCAATTAATTAAAGAAATCCAAAGCAATTTTGAACTAACTAAATAAATAAACAAAGAGACTCCTATTTGCGAGTCTCTATTTTTTTACGCTTCATCAATATGATAAATCTTGTATACCTCTCGTTTACTCATATCACGGTCTAGCGCTGTTTGTTTAATGGCATCCTTACTTTTCATACCTTTTTCTTCTATATAATAAGTAATTTGCTCTTCAATAGATAACCCTTCCCACCACTTACTTTCTTCTACTGGCTCTTTGCAACCCTCAATAATTAAACAAAATTCCCCGCGAATTTCAGATTGGCCTGCCCATTCTACTGCTTCTCTTATCGATCCTCTAATAAACTCTTCATACTTCTTTGTCAGCTCCCTACTCAAAACAATTGAACGATCGCCTAAGATATCTAACATGAGCTGTAAGCTTTCCTTCAACCTATGAGGAGATTCATATAGAATGATTGTAGAAGATACTTTTGAAAGCGTCTCTAACTCTGCCTTTTTCTGCTTCTTTTGCCGATTTAAAAAGCCATAAAAGAAAAATGGCTGTGTTGGTAGCCCCGAGGCAATCAATGCTGTAAGTGCAGCATTCGCACCAGGTAACGGGACAACAGTGAGCTTCTCTTCAATGGCACTAGTAACCAGTTCATATCCTGGATCAGAAATGGTTGGCATACCTGCATCACTCACAAGCGCAATTTTCTCTCCATCTTTCAACTTCGCAATTAATTTATAGCCGCTACTCTCTTTATTATGCTCATGGTAACTAATAATGGGTGTCTCTATCTCAAAGTAGTTGCATAGTTTTTTTGTATTCCTAGTATCCTCTGCAGCGATCCAATCGGCTTCCTTTAATATTCTTAAGCTGCGATAGCTAATATCCTCTAGATTACCTATGGGTGTTGGCACTAAGTAGAGAATACCTTTTTCACTCTCCATATGGAAACTCTTCTGTTGTTGCATATTACTCACCGACCTTCTTCTCTTTGGGTATTCATCCATTCAATTTTTTTCTGTCTACTCAATCGCTTAAAACGATATTCCATTTTCTGTGCATCTGACTTACTAGAAAATATTTGATGAAAAATAAGCGTTAGCGGGGCTCTTCCCCTTGTATATTTAGCGCCTTTCCCAGCATTATGCTTTTCAATCCTTTGCATAAGATTATTTGTATATCCAGCATAGAAGGTGCCGTCTTTGCATTCGAGTACGTAAAAGTAATGAGTTTCAGTCTCCATACAACATCAACCTCATTTCCTTTGTATACTCACCCGACGTCTCATAGATATACAATGGCGGCAATATTTTTAAGTCAGGTTTTCCTTTTTTAATGCCTTCCACTAGAAGCACATTCGCTTCTTTTCCTTGCTCAGGATAAACGAGTTGAATCCTTTTTGGTTCTATCTCATACTTTCTCATGAATGTCACGATATCTAACAACCTACCTGGGCGATGAACAAAAGAAACTTTCCCTCCGTGCTTAACTAGTTGACTAGCTGACTGAATTGTATCTTCTAATGTACAGAGAATCTCATGCCGAGCAATCGCATAATGCTCATTTTCATTTTTATGTTTATTGGTATCAACTGGAAAGTAAGGTGGATTGCATGTCACCACATCATACTTAGCATACCCTAATTGCCGAGCAATGCCTTTAACATCTCCCTTTACCACCTTAACTTGATTCTCTAGTTGATTATAATGAATACTTCTATTCGCCATATCAACAAGACGATCTTGTATTTCCACCCCTGTAATCATTCCTTTTGTTCTTGCGCTTAAAAACAAAGGTATCACACCATTCCCACTACATAAATCTATGATATTTCCTTTTTGTATAGGTAAGTAGGTGAATCGAGCTAATAACACGGCATCAACCGAAAATGAAAATACGGAAGGACTTTGAATAATTCTCAATCCCTCTGCTAACAAATGATCTAACCTTTCATCACCCTTTAAAATAACCATTTCTCTTCCTCCATTACTAAAAAGCACACTTCGTATCTATTTATTTTATCGGTTGAAGCCCCTTAAGCCGAAGATTCCTCTACACTTAGAAAACGAAATTTATATCTTTAAAAAAACCTTCCTTGTTTAGAAGGAAGGTATCGATTATTTTTTATTTAAAAATGATAAACAGAACAAGCAATCCCCATCTTTTCTAGGACTACCAAAATGAAGATTACAAATATGGAACCCTTCTTGATATAGTCTAGCCAGGTTGTCATAGCCTTCCCCTATATCAAAGAGTTTTTCTTTCTCTGTTTCTTCCTTCTGCTGTTCATTTTTCTTTTCTCGGTCAGATGTAATCTTTAATCTTCTACGTAAATGTTCATTTTCCAACTTCAATGCATTATTCTCTTCTAACACCTCAGCAAGATGCTGTTTCAACTCACCAAGCTGTATATATAATTGACCGATTTGCGATTCCATATTATCTACAGAGTCAAAGATTTCTTTTTTATCCAAGCATTCCACCTCATTAATCTGTGGATTGAACTGACACGGCATTCTCATTAATTTCGTCTAACGTAAATTCTAGCACTCTTTCCTGTTCCTTTAGGTTAACTTGTAGAATTCTTTCAAGTATATTTAACCCTACTACCCTTCCAGAACCCTCCGGTGTCTTCACCCATTCCCCTACATCTGGGAGCTCTTTTTTAGCTGCTTCATACTCGTCATTTTCATATTTCAAACAGCACATTAAACGACCACATAGTCCAGATATCTTCGTTGGGTTCAAAGATAAATTTTGATCCTTTGCCATTTTAATCGAAACTGGGTCAAAATCACCTAAAAAAGTGGAACAACAAAGCATTCTGCCACATGGACCTATGCCACCAAGCATCTTTGCCTCATCACGAACGCCAATTTGACGAAGTTCAATTCTTGTCCGAAAAATGGCCGCTAAATCCTTTACTAGTTCACGGAAATCCACTCTACCATCAGCAGTAAAGTAAAAGATGACCTTATTGCGGTCAAAAGTATATTCAACATCCACCAATTTCATATCTAATTGATGCGTAGTTACTTTTTCTAAACAAACTTGATAAGCTTCTTTAGCCGCTTGTCTATTCTCTTCTACAATCATACGATCCTTTTGATCACCAATACGTAGAACTTTTTTTAAAGGTAGGACTACATCATGTTCTCCAACCTTTTTAGGAGCAATGACAACTTTACCGTATTCTACTCCTCTTACAGTCTCGACAATGACAAAGTCATCCTTTTGTATTTGAAGATCACCGGGATCAAAATAATATATTTTGCCCGCTTTTTTAAAGCGAACACCTACTACATCATACAAATGAAGATCCCTCCTGCATCTTTAACACTAACTGTTCCATTAACAGCTGCGCATTCATGTTTGCTTGCAGCTTCCTTTTTGCATCTAAAACTGCAGCCATTTGCTCTGTTAACTTTCTATTAGATGTATGAAGCGCGTGTTGTTCTAGCCAGCTTAGCTCATGCGTATAGGCGAGCCTATCACTCTTATCAAGCTGTATATATAACAAATCTTTTAATAAAAGAAGTAATAAGTCTAAACCTAAATCCAGATGTTCTTTCTCCTTAAAATGTGGAAACCACTCTTCTTGGAGAGTGACCATCGCTTGTAACGGATTTTTTTTAAGTACTTCGTATAATTTTAACACTATTTTTTGCGCTTGTACAAACCAATCATCATTACTATATGCTAAAGCATCGTCCAAATTATGGGTAATTTGCGCAAGTAATGGTGCATACTTTTCTTTCACACCATAATCTACGAATTGTTGTACTAAAAATTTTGCAGCTATTGGCTGAAATGAGATCGTTTGACATCTTGATAATATGGTAGGTAACATTCGTTGAGATTGTTCAGTCAATAGAATTGCTGTTGTATCCATATGCGGTTCTTCGAGAAATTTCAGCAAACTATTAGCTGCGTTTGTTGTCATTCGATCAGCATGAACGATAATATATACTTTTCTACTGGATTCGACGCCCCGTTTTGAAAACTCTTCCTGTAATGACCGAATCTGCTGCTTCTTTATTGATTGACCATCCGGCTCAACAAGATGTACATCCGGATGATTAAAGTGATTAATCCTTTTGCAGTTATTACATGTTTCACATGGAACATAGTTATTTATTGGAGCAGTGCAAAAAAGACTCTTTGCTAGAAGCATACCCGTATCTTTTTTTCCTGTTCCTTTCAGTCCTTCAAAAAGGTAAGCGTGGGCAAGGCGTTCCTTACTTAAACTATTTTTAAGCATCTTCAACACGACTGGCTGTAATTCTTCTATTTGATCCCATGTTTTTGTCATGCTGATCACTCACTTACGTATATAAATTTATTAATAATCCTTTGATTTCTCCGATTTTACTAAGAATATCAATGGCACTTTTCTCTTGTAAAAGTAGGTCATCGGCTAGTTGAGCAAGCTTTTCATCAATCGTTTCTACAATTTTCAATGACCTACTTTGTCCTAGTTGATTCCAACTATGGGATTGCTTAATATCCAACCCATACTCAACAGTCTCTTTCACAAAACGCTTAACCAGCATTTTGTATTTTGCTAAATCTTTAAAGCTCCTGGACTTAGCTACCCTCTGTCCAGCTGATTCTATATCACCTAAAAGCATTTGCATTTGTGTCATCTGCATTTTTTGACCACTTTTTTGCACAAGATCATTAAAACGCACTTGCGATCCAATAGGATGCTTACTGTCTTGCCTTCTATTATCTATATTAAGACGTAAATCTTGATTGATCTTCATTTATGCCTCCAAATAGGTTTAGAAGTGATGGAATTGTTCTACTGGAAGAACAAATACAGTTGCTCCACCTACTTCTACTTCAACAGGGTAAGGAATATATGAATCGGCATTACCACCCATTGGTGAAACCGGCGCAACAAGTTGCTCTCTCGATTGGCAATTATCCTTAATGACCTGTAAGCATTTGTCTACTCGAATATCTTCCGTACCAATTAAAAAGGTTGTATTACCCGACTTTAAAAATCCCCCTGTACTGGCTAATTTGGTTGCACGAAAATTATGATCTACTAATGCTTTAGATAACTTATTACTATCTTGATCTTGTATGACTGCTAATACGAGCTTCATCATACCACCCTCCTATATCTTTACTTTCTTCTATTATATCAGTTATTCTATGCACAAACAGAGATATACTGACCAAATTTTTCGCCAAGTAGCTTAATCCTTATTTTGAAGTGCTTTTCTAACAATGTCCATCGTTTGTTCAAATACTTTTTCAACAGAGGCATCGGCATTTACAGTTTGAATGCGATTAGAAGATTGCTTCCGAACAATTTCATACCCTTCATATACCTTTTGATGAAACTGTAAATCTTCTAAATCTAAACGGTTTACTTCCCTGCCCTTATTTTGATTAATTCTCTGTAACCCTCGTTCTGGTGCGATATCGAAGTACAAAGTCAATTGAGGCATGGCATTTTCAATGGCAAACTGATTGATGGACCAAACTTCCTCAATACCAATCCCTCTTGCAAATCCTTGATATGCAATAGAGCTATCAACAAATCGATCACATAGTACAATCTTACCCATTTCAAGGGCTGGTAAGACCTTTTCAACTAAATGTTGTCTTCTTGCCGCGGCATAAAGTAACGCCTCTGTTCTTGCATCCATTTTTGTATTCTTCGGATCCAGTATAACAGCCCGGATCTGTTCAGCAATAGCAATTCCACCAGGCTCTCTCGTATGTACTACATTATATCCTTCTGTTTCTAATTGTTCCTTAACCATTTCTGTAATCGTCGTTTTTCCTGCCCCGTCTGGACCTTCAATTGATATAAAGTAACCTTTAGTCATCCTTGTCCCTCGCTGTCTTATATATTTCTATGTATGATTGATTTAAGTTTTTCCTGTTTTGAATTCGTGCACCTTTATTTAAATAACCTTCCAAACTAGTGATATGCTCTTTTGTAATTCTTTCACCTTTATATATTAAAGGAATACCAGGCGGGTATGGGGTCACCATTCGTGCGCTAATTTCACCAATCGCACTTGCAAAAGGAACTGTAACAATCATTGCTCCCTCTGGTACCTCTACTAATTCTGAATGCGATGGAATTGGATTCACCTTTTCCTCTTTTTCTGCATTGGGAATGTCAGTACTAACTTCTTGCAATGCATCGATAATTTTACTAAAACGATCCTCATCGGCACACCTTAATAATGGAAGTACAAATAAAACATTTAACGGATCAGCTAACTCTGTATAAATACCTCGTTTCTCTAGCAGCTCTTGTAGTTGATAACCACTGATATGTTTAAACTGTAATCCCAGTTTCAATGGATCATCTGTTGGCATAATAGCTAGTCCAGCAATATTACTTAATTTCCCCTTCAATTCTTTTATCCGTTGGACTAAATGTTTACCATCTTCTTCTGTATATTGACTGACAAAGAATCTAGCCATATCTAATGAAGCCATAATAACATAAGATGGGCTACTCGATTGCAACATACTTAAATATTCCTGTATGCTGTCTTCATCCACCCGATCACCTTGAATATGAAGAAAGGCCCCCATTGTCAATGCTGGCAATGTTTTATGGGCAGATTGTATAACGACATCTGCTCCTAATTGTAAACTTGAGGGTGGGAAAAATCTTGTACTCGCTATAAAATGGGCACCGTGTGCTTCATCAACTAAAACTAATACTTTTTTTTCACGGCATAGTGCAATAATATCTTCTAATGGATACACTGTACCATAATAACTCGGGTAAGTAAGAATAACAGCTTTAATATCTTCATACTTACTTAATGCCTCTTCAATATGAGTATAGGAGACACCTTCATTAATGCCCCATTCCTGGTTAAATTCAGGCAGGATAAAAATGGGTTCAGCTCCAATAAGTCTCAGGCCATTTAAAATAGACTTATGACTATTCCGTTGAACAAGCACACGGTCTCCCCTTTTTAATGTGCCACAAATCATCGCTAAATTACCTACAGTAGAACCATTTATAAGAAAAAAACTTCTTTTAGACCCATATAAAGCGGCAAGCAAGGATTGAGCTTCTTTGATTACTTCTTCAGCGGAATGAAGATCATCAAACCCGCTGATTTCTGTCAAATCCAATTGTAAAAGTTGTCGAAAATAATCATCAACCTCATTCACTCCGGTGAGCAGACTCCCCCCTTTATGACCAGGTACATGATAATTCTCAGGCTTTCTTTTTATATGCTGTATTAATTTTTCAACTAACGGCATTTGTTTCTGATCCATTGAACGCAAATCCTTTTTATAAATTTACTGTATAGACATACACCTATTGGTGATTACAAACATAAACTGTTAACAACTCACTTATGAGAGTAAAATTCTAAATATTGTATATATTTTATCATCATTGGCTATGATTGAATGTACGGAGGTGACATTGTGAAAACGTTTAATGAAAAAACATGTGTAATCTGTGAACAATCACAATCTACTGGTATCCATTTATATACTTCTTTTATTTGTATGCAGTGTGAGGAACAAATCGTGAATACCGAAACAGATGATCCTCATTATAATTATTATGTCCAACAATTAAAAAGAGTCACTACACCTGAAATTTTATCTTAAATTCCCTTTTGCTTCTATACTTATCTTATGATTTTCTCTATTATTTTAACAAATATTAGGGAGTTTTTTTACTTTGGGAAACTATCTACAGTGTTGCTTTTCGTCATACGGAGCACTATGCATAAATCAACTTCTTCAAGGAATCTGTAGGTTCAATTGTTGAAAGATAAAGAGATCGTAAAAGTCCGAATTACATTCTTGCTCTTTCTTTACTCACATGTGATGAGCTAACGAAAGTTAATTTAATGCCTTTCTAAACGAGCCAACAGTTTTCTGACTAAGATAATGCTGATTTCCAAATCCTTTATATCAATTTGCCTTACTACAAGGAACAATTTATCGTGGCAGTATTGAATCAAACCACCATAGTCATTTGCGTATCACTTGAAAGCCATATTGACCACTATTAGTATCTAAAACATTACCTCATTGGGTTATAACCAAATGAGGTTCCATTCAATCATTCATTTTTTGATCTTCTATTAAACCCTCAAACTCAATAATTTATACTTAATGTTATGATTTTCTCAATGTTATTTTTTTGGGGAGCATATATTTACTAACTCATATACACAAAAAAGAGCACATACAAATGATGTGCTCTTTTATATTGCCCGGCAACGTCCTACTCTCACAAGGGGACAGCCCCTAACTACCATCGGCGCTGAGAAGCTTAACTTCCGTGTTCGGTATGGGAACGGGTGTGACCTTCTCGCTATCGCCACCGGACTATGAAATTGTAAGGGAATCGTTCCCTCAAAACTAGGTAATGTTGAAGAAGATATTTATTGAGTAATCGCCTGTTTGGTTAAGTCCTCGATCGATTAGTATTAGTCAGCTACATGTGTCGCCACACTTCCACCTCTAACCTATCAACCTGATCATCTTTCAGGGATCTTACTAGCTTGCGCTATGGGAAATCTCATCTCGAGGGGGGCTTCATGCTTAGATGCTTTCAGCACTTATCCCTTCCGCACATAGCTACCCAGCGATGCCTTTGGCAAGACAACTGGTACACCAGCGGTGCGTCCATCCCGGTCCTCTCGTACTAAGGACAGCTCCTCTCAAATTTCCTGCGCCCACGACGGATAGGGACCGAACTGTCTCACGACGTTCTGAACCCAGCTCGCGTACCGCTTTAATGGGCGAACAGCCCAACCCTTGGGACCGACTACAGCCCCAGGATGCGATGAGCCGACATCGAGGTGCCAAACCTCCCCGTCGATGTGGACTCTTGGGGGAGATAAGCCTGTTATCCCCGGGGTAGCTTTTATCCGTTGAGCGATGGCCCTTCCATGCGGAACCACCGGATCACTAAGCCCGACTTTCGTCCCTGCTCGACTTGTAGGTCTCGCAGTCAAGCTCCCTTGTGCCTTTACACTCTACGAATGATTTCCAACCATTCTGAGGGAACCTTTGGGCGCCTCCGTTACTCTTTAGGAGGCGACCGCCCCAGTCAAACTGCCCACCTGACACTGTCTCCCATCCCGATAAGGGATGTGGGTTAGAATTTCAATACAGCCAGGGTAGTATCCCACCGACGCCTCCACCGAAGCTAGCGCTCCGGCTTCTAAGGCTCCTACCTATCCTGTACAAGCTGTACCAAAATTCAATATCAGGCTACAGTAAAGCTCCACGGGGTCTTTCCGTCCTGTCGCGGGTAACCTGCATCTTCACAGGTACTATAATTTCACCGAGTCTCTCGTTGAGACAGTGCCCAGATCGTTACGCCTTTCGTGCGGGTCGGAACTTACCCGACAAGGAATTTCGCTACCTTAGGACCGTTATAGTTACGGCCGCCGTTTACTGGGGCTTCGATTCAAAGCTTCGCGTGAGCTAACCTCTCCTCTTAACCTTCCAGCACCGGGCAGGCGTCAGCCCCTATACTTCGCCTTGCGGCTTCGCAGAGACCTGTGTTTTTGCTAAACAGTCGCCTGGGCCTATTCACTGCGGCTCATCAAGGCTTTAACACCCTAATGAGCACCCCTTCTCCCGAAGTTACGGGGTCATTTTGCCGAGTTCCTTAACGAGAGTTCTCTCGCTCACCTTAGGATTCTCTCCTCGCCTACCTGTGTCGGTTTGCGGTACGGGCACCTTATTCCTCGCTAGAGGCTTTTCTTGGCAGTGTGGAATCAAGAACTTCGGTACTAAATTTCCCTCGCTATCACAGCTCAAGGTATGTGACCATGGGATTTGCCTCATGGTCCCTCTAACTGCTTAGACGCACATCCAATAGTGCGCTTACCCTATCCTCCTGCGTCCCCCCATCACTCAAACAGAATACGGTGGTACAGGAATATCAACCTGTTGTCCATCGCCTACGCTTTTCAGCCTCGGCTTAGGTCCCGACTAACCCTGAGCGGACGAGCCTTCCTCAGGAAACCTTAGGCATTCGGTGGATGGGATTCTCACCCATCTTTCGCTACTCATACCGGCATTCTCACTTCTAAGCGCTCCACCAGTCCTTACGGTCTAGCTTCAACGCCCTTAGAACGCTCTCCTACCACTGAACATCAACGATGTTCAATCCACAGCTTCGGTGATACGTTTAGCCCCGGTACATTTTCGGCGCGGAGTCACTCGACCAGTGAGCTATTACGCACTCTTTAAATGGTGGCTGCTTCTAAGCCAACATCCTGGTTGTCTAAGCAACTCCACATCCTTTTCCACTTAACGTATACTTTGGGACCTTAGCTGGTGGTCTGGGCTGTTTCCCTCTTGACTACGGATCTTATCACTCGCAGTCTGACTCCCATGGATAAATCTTTGGCATTCGGAGTTTGTCTGAATTCGGTAACCCGATGAGGGCCCCTAGTCCAAACAGTGCTCTACCTCCAAGATTCTTACGCATGAGGCTAGCCCTAAAGCTATTTCGGAGAGAACCAGCTATCTCCAAGTTCGATTGGAATTTCTCCGCTACCCACACCTCATCCCCGCACTTTTCAACGTACGTGGGTTCGGGCCTCCATCCAGTGTTACCTGGACTTCACCCTGGACATGGGTAGATCACCTGGTTTCGGGTCTACGACCACATACTCATTCGCCCTATTCAGACTCGCTTTCGCTACGGCTCCGTCTGTCCAACTTAACCTCGCATGTAATCGTAACTCGCCGGTTCATTCTACAAAAGGCACGCTATCACCCATTAACGGGCTCTAACTACTTGTAGGCACACGGTTTCAGGATCTCTTTCACTCCCCTTCCGGGGTGCTTTTCACCTTTCCCTCACGGTACTGGTTCACTATCGGTCACTAGGGAGTATTTAGCCTTGGGAGATGGTCCTCCCTGCTTCCGACGGGATTTCTCGTGTCCCGCCGTACTCAGGATCCACTCTGGAGGGAACGAAGTTTCAACTACAGGGCTTTTACCTCCTATGGCGGGCCTTTCCAGACCTCTTCGTCTATCTCGTTCCTTTGTAACTCCGTATAGAATGTCCTACAACCCCAAGAGGCAAGCCTCTTGGTTTGGGCTAATCCCGTTTCGCTCGCCGCTACTCAGGGAATCGCGTTTGCTTTCTCTTCCTCCGGGTACTTAGATGTTTCAGTTCCCCGGGTCTGCCTTCCATACCCTATGTATTCAGGTATGGATCCTATCCCATAACGGATAGGGGGTTTCCCCATTCGGAAATCTCCGGATCAAAGCTTACTTACAGCTCCCCGAAGCATATCGGTGTTAGTCCCGTCCTTCATCGGCTCCTAGTGCCAAGGCATTCACCGTGCGCCCTTATTAACTTAACCATTGTTCGGCTTGCGATAAGCTACGCATTTCGGCGTCAGCTCACTCGTCAACATCCTCATGTGCACAAGACGCACACTCCGGTGTTTCCTCGCTCGCTTCCTTGAACTGCTTGCTTCTCACAACCCTCTCGGTTGTGTTTATTAAAAAAGTTTAGTATTTTAAATCAATCTATAATATATAGAGAGAAAAAATAACTAAGGTGGCGATTACTCGGTAATCTTCTTCATTACATTATCTAGTTTTCAAAGAACGATTGAATTGAGAGATTATACTCTCAAAACTGAACGAACAGTCTAACATCAAGTTAATTCCGTATATTCCTTAGAAAGGAGGTGATCCAGCCGCACCTTCCGATACGGCTACCTTGTTACGACTTCACCCCAATCATCTGTCCCACCTTAGGCGGCTGGCTCCAAAAGGTTACCCCACCGACTTCGGGTGTTACAAACTCTCGTGGTGTGACGGGCGGTGTGTACAAGGCCCGGGAACGTATTCACCGCGGCATGCTGATCCGCGATTACTAGCGATTCCGGCTTCATGTAGGCGAGTTGCAGCCTACAATCCGAACTGAGAATGGTTTTATGGGATTGGCTAAACCTCGCGGTCTTGCAGCCCTTTGTACCATCCATTGTAGCACGTGTGTAGCCCAGGTCATAAGGGGCATGATGATTTGACGTCATCCCCACCTTCCTCCGGTTTGTCACCGGCAGTCACCTTAGAGTGCCCAACTGAATGCTGGCAACTAAGATCAAGGGTTGCGCTCGTTGCGGGACTTAACCCAACATCTCACGACACGAGCTGACGACAACCATGCACCACCTGTCACTCTGTCCCCCGAAGGGGAAAGTCCTATCTCTAGGATTGTCAGAGGATGTCAAGACCTGGTAAGGTTCTTCGCGTTGCTTCGAATTAAACCACATGCTCCACCGCTTGTGCGGGCCCCCGTCAATTCCTTTGAGTTTCAACCTTGCGGTCGTACTCCCCAGGCGGAGTGCTTAATGCGTTTGCTGCAGCACTAAAGGGCGGAAACCCTCTAACACTTAGCACTCATCGTTTACGGCGTGGACTACCAGGGTATCTAATCCTGTTTGCTCCCCACGCTTTCGCGCCTCAGCGTCAGTTACAGACCAGAAAGTCGCCTTCGCCACTGGTGTTCCTCCAAATCTCTACGCATTTCACCGCTACACTTGGAATTCCACTTTCCTCTTCTGCACTCAAGTTCCCCAGTTTCCAATGACCCTCCACGGTTGAGCCGTGGGCTTTCACATCAGACTTAAGGAACCGCCTGCGCGCGCTTTACGCCCAATAATTCCGGACAACGCTTGCCACCTACGTATTACCGCGGCTGCTGGCACGTAGTTAGCCGTGGCTTTCTGGTTAGGTACCGTCAAGGTACCGGCAGTTACTCCGATACTTGTTCTTCCCTAACAACAGAGTTTTACGATCCGAAAACCTTCATCACTCACGCGGCGTTGCTCCGTCAGACTTTCGTCCATTGCGGAAGATTCCCTACTGCTGCCTCCCGTAGGAGTCTGGGCCGTGTCTCAGTCCCAGTGTGGCCGATCACCCTCTCAGGTCGGCTACGCATCGTCGCCTTGGTGAGCCGTTACCTCACCAACTAGCTAATGCGCCGCGGGCCCATCTGTAAGTGATAGCAGAACCATCTTTCAATCTAATTATATGTATAAATAGATATTATCCGGTATTAGCCCCGGTTTCCCGGAGTTATCCCAGTCTTACAGGCAGGTTGCCCACGTGTTACTCACCCGTCCGCCGCTAATCTTTGGGAGCAAGCTCCCTCAGATTCGCTCGACTTGCATGTATTAGGCACGCCGCCAGCGTTCGTCCTGAGCCAGGATCAAACTCTCCAATAAAGTGTTTGATTAGCTCATTTGCACCTATGGTGCTTTGTTGCTGATAAATCAGCTTTTTTAGAATTACGCTTGACGTTTTACGTTCGTTCAGTTTTCAAAGAACAATCTCATTCGCTTCAGAAGCGACTTTACTAATATATCATCCTACGCATTATATGTCAATGCTTTTTTAAAAAAGTTTTTTCTTTAAAGTTTTAAAGGATGTTGTGTCGTTGTGACGACTCTTAATATATTATCAGCATGATATTAATATGTCAACAATATTTTAAAAGAAAAAATCAGTTACTAGAAATACGTAACTGATTACCTATTCCATTATACTTTGACACTTATATTACATACATTTCTATTGCCACTAGCGCGCATATACCCGGCACACCTAATATCCCACTAATGGCTACAGTAGCTATATTAATAGGCAAATGAATACCAAATTGATTTCCTACTGTATTTAGTACAAATAATAAGAGTGCACCAATGATTACTTTTATAAGGCCTTGTCCAATCCACTTAATTGGTCGAAACGAGGCACCTGCTACTAATAGAAAGAGAATGAGAATACCTAACCCTGAGATAATCCAAACTGGCTCCAAATAAAAAACCCCCTCTATTTAAGGAAACTTGTACAACCAATGTATGAACAAGCACCTAAAAAAAGACCTTGAGGAGGTATAAAAATTAATATCGAACACTAA
Organism: Cytobacillus sp. FSL R5-0569; assembly: GCF_038007265.1. Classification (NCBI taxonomy): domain Bacteria; kingdom Bacillati; phylum Bacillota; class Bacilli; order Caryophanales; family Bacillaceae; genus Cytobacillus; species Cytobacillus sp. FSL R5-0569. The sequence goes on along the minus strand of NZ_JBBOWW010000001.1, from coordinate 28,243 downwards.
CGTTTCTTTTTTTTGCTTCCTTGAACAGATAAAAATATTTTGCCTCAGCAAGCTTAGCTTCACTAATTGCTTCTGCTGAAGGATCAAAACTTTTTTCAATTAGAGATTTTTGATTCTTCCATTCATCCTTTAATTCTTTTAACTGATCTAATAACTTCTCATCATATTCCTTACGAAGCCATCCTTTTTTACGAAAGAACATCGCATACACCTCTCACTATACTTCTCTTCTTCCCTCTAAAGCTTTTGAAAGTGTTACTTCATCAGCATATTCAAGGTCTCCTCCTACTGGTAATCCGTGAGCTATGCGGCTCGCCTTAATACCAGAAGGTTTAATGAGACGAGAAATATACATTGCTGTTGCCTCGCCCTCAATATTAGGATTGGTAGCCAAGATGACTTCTTGGACGGTTTCATCCTGTAATCGTTTTAACAAATCGGGAATATTAATATCTTCTGGGCCGATACCATCCATTGGTGAAATAGCACCATGCAAAACATGGTACAAACCATTAAACTCCTTCATTTTTTCCATGGCGATAACGTCTTTAGGGTCTTGCACAACACATATGACTGATCGATCTCTCCTTTGGTCTTCACATATATAACAAGGATCCTGATCTGTTATATGGCCACACACAGAACAATAAGATAGATTTCTCTTCGCATTCACTAATGCCTTAGCAAAATCTAGTACAGTGTCTTCTTTCATACTTAATACAAAAAAGGCCAACCGAGCGGCTGTTTTCGGTCCGATTCCTGGAAGCTTCATAAAACTATCAATCAGTTTTGATATCGGTTCAGGATAATGCATATCTGTCTCCCCCTCTTTCATCAAAGACGAGAGCATTTGACCGAGAGACGTTTAACAACAAACTCTTTCTCATATAACTCTTCTCTTTGACTCCTAGTCTGATAGTGAATGCTTTAAAAAACGCCGCTCAGGAAAACCAGCGGCGCTTCTTTTCGTTTATCCGTATTAAAACATCCCTGGCAAGTTCATACCTTTTGTGAATTGCCCCATTGTATTATTTGTTAATTCATCACATTTTTTTATCGCGTCATTTGTTGCTGCTAACACTAAATCTTGAAGCATTTCGATATCTTCAGGATCAACAACTTCCTCTTTAATATTTACTTCTAAAACTTCTTTATGACCTGAAACAATGACAGTTACCATGCCACCGCCAGCTGTTCCTTCAATTCTTTCTTCTCCTAATTCTTCTTGCGCTTGCGCCATTTTCTTTTGCATTTTTTGCATTTGCTTCATCATATTTTGCATATTACCCATACCACGCATAGTTCCTTACCTCCTAATATTTATTTAATCTTTAATTTCAATAAGATCTTCACCAAATAATTTCATTGCCTCAGATACAACAGGATCTTCTTCCTCATTTCCCATATCCTCTGCTGTATCATCTCCATTCGCCTTTTGATACTGAAGAAATGATTGGCGAATGGACTGCCATTGTTCATCTGGTAAACCTAAGACCTGAAACCTCTTTCCGCTTAGTTCAAACAAAGATTGCGTTAGGGTTTCAATAAATTTATGATTCTCCATCGCCATTTGACAATGAATTTCATATTTGAATTTTATAATAAAAACTTGATCAGATGCAGCAACAGGCTCTGCTTCGTTTAGTAATGCTGCTTGTGAGCGCATTTGATTGTGTACGAGGCGTTCTAACATTTCACCCCAATGACTTTTGACCATCATTAAGTCCTGTTTTGTTGCCTGCTTCAACACCTCATTTATTCGACCTACAGGCGCTTGATATCCTTTTTTAGATACACGCTGTGGCTTTTTCGCTTGAGGTGCTACTGATTCTTCTGATACTTTAACACCTTGCGCTTTTATTTGTGATAACTCTTTTTCTAATTGATCAATCCGTGTAATTAATGGTTGAACATCTTCAGCACTTTGCCCTTTAATTTGTTCTTGCTGACAAAGTTTCACAATTGCTACTTCTAAAAAAATTCTTGGATGATTCGTCCAGCGCATCTCTTGCTGTGTTTTATTTAATTGTTCGATCAAGTGATAAATTTGTTCTTGTGACACCTTTTCTGCTAACTCAATGAATGTTTCTTCTAAAAGAACTCTTTCCATCGATTCTTCAAGATTAGGTGCTGCTTTATATAATAGCATATCTCTATAATAAAGAATAAAATCTTCTACAAATCGTGTAGGATCTTTCCCTTGAAAAAGAAGTTCGCCTAATATTTCTAAGCCGTTAGCTGCATCATGATCAACGATAGCTGTTGCTAACTGATTAAGGAAACCTTGGGAAACAGCACCTGTAACAGCTAGAGCATCATCAACTGTTACACTCTCATCACTAAATGAAATTGCTTGATCCAATAAACTCAAGGCATCACGCATACCACCTTCAGCAGCTCTGGCAATAATTTGTAGTGCTTGGGTATCACAATGAACACTACTTTCATCTATAATCATTTGCATACGATTCACAATCGAAGTCGCAGTAATTCTTTTAAAATCAAAGCGTTGACATCTAGAAATGATTGTCAGTGGAATCTTATGCGGCTCTGTTGTTGCTAATATAAAAATAACATGCTGGGGTGGTTCTTCTAATGTTTTTAGGAGCGCATTGAATGCTCCCATTGACAACATATGCACCTCATCAACAATATAAACTTTATACTTAACCGCACTTGGTGCATATTTCACTTTATCTCTTATATCTCTAATCTCTTCTACACCATTATTAGATGCGGCATCAATCTCAATGACATCTGGTATGGACCCATCAGTAATCCCTTTACACGCATCACATTCATTACATGGTTCATTAATTGGTGCTCTTTCACAGTTTACGGCCTTAGCTAAAATTTTCGCCGCACTCGTTTTACCGGTTCCTCTTGGTCCAGTAAAAAGATAAGCATGCGAAATTTTTTCCTGAAGCAGGGCGTTTTGCAATGTTTTTGTTACATGCTCTTGCCCTACTACATCAAGAAATGTTTGTGGGCGCCATACACGATACAATGCTTGATAACTCAATTGGCACGCCCCCTTCTTTTAGTGTCGTATTTATTATAACGTATCTATTTTCTATTTTACAAAAAAGGATAGGAAAAAAACAAAAAACTCATTCTTCATGAATGAGTTTTATAATTATATGTATATAACTGCCGTGCACCTATCTTCGACTGACGCCCATAAGCGTTACTTTAGCAGTTAGCTCAGCTCAGGCAACCCTGCGGCACATGAGAGAGTCCACTTAATGCTGCTTCCTTCCGGACCTGACATGGTTCATGGGTTCCCATTGCGCAGGACCCAAGCGTCAACACCACTTACTAAAGGCAGACCCTACAGGACATCAGCCTCAGAATAGGAATTCAGTCTCGCTAGAGCGGATTGCGAGTACAGGACACCGCTACCTTCCCACCTAGCACGGCAAAATTGATACCAATATTTAAGTTGCGTCATTTCGACGCATATTCAGTATACTGTTTTTAAATTAAAATTGCAATGCCTAACATTCCTCTTGCTTCTTTTGTTCTTTTAAAAGCTTCTTTTCAGCCTTTTTTCTAGCTCGTAATTGTGAAAAAAACGTGGATAACAGTTCCCCACATGCATCACCCATTACTCCAGCAACCACCTCACATTGATGATTAAACCTTGAGTCATCTAACAAATTCATTAATGTCCCGCAACATCCACCTTTTGGATCAGTCGCTCCGTAAACCACCCGTTTCACTCGTGAAAGAACAATAGAACCCGCGCACATCGGACAAGGCTCGAGTGTAACATAAAGGGTTGTGTCCTCTAATCGCCATGTACCGAGCTTCCCACATGCTTCTTCTATCGCAAGTAATTCTGCATGCGCAGTCGCTTTTTGTGCCGTCTCCCGTAAATTATACCCACGAGCAATTATTTGTCCATCTAATACAATGACAGCACCAATTGGAACTTCATTAATCTCTCTTGCTTTTTCTGCCTCTTTTATCGCTTCTAACATAAATTGTTCATCTATACTCATTTACTTCATTCCTTTAAATACCATAGCGTTTCTTTCAGTGTAATTCTCTTTGCTTTTACAAACAATAAAAAAACGTAAAAGCTCACCTTTTATCTCAACAGGTAACGTTTCAAATCCTTATATCTTTTCTAATTAAAAGGGGTTGATTTTGATTGAATTTAATAACCGAGAAGCAAACGGCATTAATTATTATTGACATGATTAATGATTTTCAATTTAAACATGGCGAAGTACTGGCTAAAAAAGCTTTAAAAATGACCACAAGCATTAATCTTATCAGAAACCAATTTCACCAACACAAGTTACCGGTAATTTATATCAATGACCATTATCAGCTCTGGAAAGCTGATATTGAAAAGATAATGGCCTACTGCAACAATCCTATAAGTTCACCAATTATCCAAACAATAAGACCATCAAGTGACGATTACTTTCTAATCAAACCGAAACATTCTGCATTCTACGGTACTGCACTTAATACACTCTTAAATCAATTAGCCATCGATAAATTAATAATGGTTGGTTTGGCAGGAAACATTTGTGTGCTTTTCTCTGCAAACGATGCTTATATGAGAGAATATAAACTACATATACCCGCTAACTGCATTGCTTCTAATGATGACCACGATAACGAGAACGCCTTGATTATGATGAAAGATGTGTTGAAAGCAAATATTGACCCTTTGCCATGAATGTATCATGTATTGGCCACTCCCTTCATAAGTTATTTATAGTGTAATTAAATCATTAAATTATGAATGTCTGTATTTGATCTATACTGAAACATTTAGGGAGGGTTTTACTTGCAAATACATGTGGTAAGACAGAATGATTCGTTAAGTGGTATAGCGATGGCCTATAGCACAACCATACAAGATTTAATCGATGCGAATGAATTACAGAATCCTAATCAACTTGTGGTCGGTCAAACGCTTGTTATACCAATCATTGGTAGCTTTTATTGGGTACAGCCTGGCGATACACTCTATTTAATTGCACAACGATACGGCCTCACGGTGGAAGAGCTTGTAAATATCAATCAAATCTCGCAAACAAACCCATTAAGGGTTGGTCTACGTTTATACATTCCCGAGCGTCCAAAAACATCTGCCGAAATAAATGCCTATGTTGAGCCTAGAGGGGACACCGTCTCGGAAAACTTAATAGAAGCTTCAAGAGGTGCAGCACCCCATCTTACTTATTTAGCACCATTTAACTTTCAAGCGCTTAGAGATGGTTCATTGCAAGAGCCGCCTTTAGATGAATTACCTGCTATCGCTGAACAAAATCAAAATGTCCTCATGATGGTCATATCTAATCAAGAAAACGCACAATTTAGTGATGAGCTAGCAAGCATACTTCTCAACGATCAAGACATTCAAAACACATTCCTCGACAATATTGTTGCAACAGCAAAAAAATACAATTTTAAAGATATCCATTTTGATTTTGAATTCATTCGACCTGAAGATAAAGAAGCTTATAACCAATTCCTAATAAAAGCACGCGATCGCTTCCACCAAGAAGGCTGGCTCATATCAACTGCCCTTGCCCCTAAAACTAGCGCAGATCAAAAAGGGAAATGGTATGAAGGCCACGATTATAAAGCACATGGCGAAATTGTCGACTTTGTCATCATCATGACATATGAATGGGGATATAGTGGAGGACCTGCTATGGCCGTTTCACCTATTGGACCCGTGAGAGATGTCCTTGAATATGCAATAACAGAAATCCCGCCTGAAAAAATTATGATGGGGCAAAATCTATACGGCTATGATTGGACGCTTCCTTTTGTTCAAGGAACGATTGCACGTGCTATTAGTCCACAACAAGCTATACAGATTGCCCTAGAAAATAATGTGGCCATTCAATACGACCAAGAAGCACAAGCACCCTTCTTTTTATACACAGACAACGAAGGAAAAAGACATGAGGTTTGGTTTGAAGATGCCCGTTCCATTCAAGCGAAATTTGATTTATTGAAAGAGTTAAAGCTAAGAGGAGTAAGCTACTGGAAACTCGGTCTAGACTTTCCACAAAACTGGCTCCTCATTGATGAAAATTTTAATGTCGTAAAACGTTAAATCTATTTTAATCTCCTGTCTATTTTTTCATTCTTCATAGAGGTCTGACCTGTGTTAAAATGGAAGTTATGTTAGCTTAGGGGGAGACAAATAGATGAATCAAGTACCTTTTATTACAGTGGAAGGGCCGATTGGCGTAGGCAAGACCACGCTAGCTACAGCCCTTTCCACCCATTTTAACTACCATCTATTAAAGGAAATCGTCGATGAAAATCCATTTCTCGGAAAGTTTTATGAGAATATCGATGAGTGGAGTTTTCAAACTGAAATGTTTTTCTTATGTAATCGATATAAACAGCTGAAAGATATAAAAGACCGTTATATTTTGAATGATATGCCTGTCGTAGCTGATTATCATATTTTTAAAAACTTGATTTTTGCTAGTAAATCTCTTGAAGCACCTGAATATGAAAAATATGAGCAAATCTATCATATTTTAACGGATGATATGCCGAGACCAAATATCATTATTTATTTGCGGGCAAGCTTAGATACTTTACTAAAAAGAATTGAAAAGCGTGGACGCGAAATAGAAAAAAATATAAGTCCTCTCTATCTTGAACAATTATCCATTGATTACGATCTTAAAATGCAGGCATTTGAAAAACAACATCCAGATATCCCTATCCTTCACCTTGATGGTGATCAATTGGACTTTGTTCATAATAAGAATGACCTGCAATACATTATTGATATGGTAACAACGAGTATACAAACAAGGAGCACAAAAGCATGAATAGAAATAACTACGGCATACCAAATAACGCAATCATCACTGTAGCAGGAACGGTTGGTGTCGGAAAATCAACAATGACCAATTATTTAGCAGAAGCACTTAACTTCCGCACTTCTTTTGAAAAAGTGGACACAAATCCTTATTTAGACAAGTTTTATGCCGACTTTGAAAGATGGAGCTTTCATTTACAGATTTATTTTCTTGCTGAAAGATTTAAAGAACAAAAACGGATGTTCGAATATGGTGGAGGATTCATTCAAGATCGATCTATTTATGAAGATACCGGCATTTTTGCTAAGATGCATTATGAAAAAGGAACAATGTCACCAGTTGATTATGAAACATATACAAGCCTTTTCGAGGCAATGGTTATGACACCCTATTTCCCACACCCTGATATTTTAATTTATTTAGAGGGCTCCCTAGAAGATATACTGGCACGCATTAAAGAACGTGGGCGTCCAATGGAACAACAAACCTCCATTGATTATTGGAAAGAGATGCACGAGCGTTACGAAACCTGGATTGATCAATTTAGTGCATGTCCTATTTTACGATTAAATATTAATGAATATGACCTTGTCTCTAATCCATCAGACATCGATCAAGTACTCGAAAAAGTCGGCCACACATTAAAACAAACAATATAAAATATTTGCCTGTACTTAAATGGTACAGGCTGATTTTTGCTTAAAAATAAAAAAAGCCGCTACTATAAAGTAGCGACTCCATATCTCCAATTAATTATGCGCATGTTAAAAGTTATAATGGCGGAGGAAGAGGGATTCGAACCCCCGCGGGCTTTAACACCCCTGTCGGTTTTCAAGACCGATCCCTTCAGCCGGACTTGGGTATTCCTCCGTTTCGACAAGAAATAATATATCATCTATTGAAATAGAAGTCAATAGATTTTTTGCATAAATTCACAAACATGCATGTTAGAACTTTAAAAATAGGATCTGTCCTAAGAAACAGACCCTATCATCTTACTTATTTTGCTGGATTTATCACTTCTTTATTCCCCATATAAGGGCGAAGTACTTCTGGAATAACCACACTACCATCAGCTTGTTGATAATTTTCTAATATCGCAGCGACTGTACGTCCCACTGCTAACCCAGAGCCATTTAATGTATGAACATTCTCCGGCTTACCTTTAGCATCACGACGGAAGCGGATATTTGCACGTCTCGCTTGGAAAGCTTCAAAGTTACTACAAGAAGAAATTTCTCGATAATTATCGTAGCTAGGCATCCATACTTCAATATCGTACTTCTTCGCAGCTGTGAATCCTAAATCAGCAGTGCACATACTCATGACGCGATAAGGTAAACCAAGCAGTTGTAATACCTTCTCTGCATTTTTTGTTAATTTCTCCAACTCGTTATAAGAGTCTTCTGGTTTAACAAACTTCACAAGCTCAACCTTATTAAACTGATGCTGACGAATAAGACCTCTCGTATCACGGCCAGCTGAGCCAGCTTCAGAACGGAAGCACGCACTAAATGCGGCGTAATTAATTGGTAATTGATCAGCACTTAAAATTTCATCGCGATGCATATTCGTGATTGGTACCTCTGCCGTTGGAATAAGGAAATAATCCTCACTCTCAATTAAAAATGCATCCTCTTCAAATTTTGGTAATTGTCCTGTACCTGTCATACTTGCACGATTAACCATATATGGTGGTAGCACTTCTTCGTATCCATGTTCTTCTGTATGGAGGTCCAACATAAAGTTATACAATGCGCGCTCTAATCTAGCACCTAACCCTTTATAAAATACAAAACGACTGCCAGTTACTTTTCCTGCTCGTTCAAAATCTAATATTCCAAGCTCAGTCGCTATATCCCAATGCGGTTTAAATTCAAAATCAAATCCCTTTACTTCTCCCCATTGCCAAGCTAAGACATTGTCATCCTCTGTCTCCCCAACGGGTACACTTTCATGTGGGATGTTTGGAATACTGAGTAAGATAAGCTCTAATTCAGCTTCTACTTCACGTAACTCATGGTCTAAATCCTTAATTTGGTCGCCAACTTGCCTCATTTCAGCAATTAATTGGTCCGCATCTTTTTTCTCTCGTTTTAAAACAGCCACTTGCTGTGATACTTCATTTCTTTTGCTTTTAAGCTCTTCCGTTTTTACAAGTAATTCTCGGCGTTTTACATCCAAATCCTCAAACTTCTCAAGATCAGAAATATCTTCCCCACGGTGTTTTTCTAGTTTTTCTTTTACTTCAGCAAAATTAGCTCTTAAATATTTGATATCTAACATAGCCTTTCCCTCCATATTCAATTTGTGAAAACAAAAAACTCCCGTCCCCTATAAAGGGACGAGAGTTACCCGCGTTGCCACCCTAGTTAAAAGTATAGTCCATACTTTTCACTTTAAATCTTTAACGAGGTTTACCCGAGAGCTTTTACTTACAAAAAATGTGTTCCAAGCTCTACGCAAAGGATGGATTCTCAAGTGCTTTTGTCTGGTTTGCACCAACCACCAGCTCTCTATGGCAAAAGTGTACTTGATACTACTTCCTTCTTTATGCTTTCTTTTATTCAACTTATTAGTAATACATAATTTACTATAATTATAAGCCAAATGCAACTACATTATTCAAGAAAACCAACCTTTAACAGTAGATGCAACACTGTCCCAAACATCTCCAAAGAATCCACCAACACCACGCATAGATAAAACGAACCAGTTCGCTTTTTCAACCGATTCAGAAGCGATGACATCAACTCTTGTTTGGTTAGCATTTAAAAATTCAATCGCATTACCATCTTTATCTTCAACCGTTAAATAACCAACAACATCACCTTTTTTTACAGGAGCTGTTAATTGACCTTGATCATTTAATAAATCTTCATTAATCACAAGCTTTGGTTGATAATTCTCTTCTTCACCATTTTTAACAGTTAATGTAATGGCCTCTTTTGATTCAATCGCTACTGCATTTTCTTTCCCTTTTTCAACGGCAAGTTTTTCTTTATCTTTCACTTGATAGCCAGCAGGAACGATCTCTTTTTTATCAAAATTAGAGAACGCGTAATCAAACATTTTCTTTGTTTCGTCGAATCTAGCTTGATTATAACCAGAATCGCCGCCACCTTTAGCATTCATAACAACTGTTACATATCTTTTTCCATCACGTTCAGCTGTTCCTGTAAAAGAAGAACCTGCAAAATCAGTTGTCCCTGTCTTTAACCCATCTACACCTTCATAGCCGTAGACCAGTTCAGGTAACATCCAGTTCCAATTTTCCATATCAATTTTATCTTCAGTGCCTTCTCTAAATGTTTTTCTAGGAATGCTTGCTGTTTCTAAAACTTGAGGAAAATCCGTGAGGAGCGTTGTCGCTAGTTTAGCTGTTGCTCTAGCAGACATCACATTTTCTTCATCTTCATTACCTGTCGAATGGTAACCTTTTAAATCCTTGTTATTTAAACCAGAAGAATTGACGAATTTATAATCTTCTAACCCTAATTCCTCTGCTTTTTCATTCATCATTTGCACAAAGTTCTTTTCAGATCCAGCAATTGTCTCAGCAATGGCAATTGTTGCTCCATTTGCGGAATAAATAGTCATTGCTTCAAATAATTCCTTAATGCTGTATGTCCCATCTCTTCTAAGAGGAACATTCGAAAGCGCTGTGTCATGAGACACTTTCCAAACGTACTCACTTACAGCATACTCTTGATCCCATGATACTCGACCTTCATCAATAGCTTCTAATAAAAGATACTCGGTCATCATTTTTGACATACTTGCAATACCAAGCACCTTATCAATGTTTTTCCCGTATAAAACTCTACCTGTTTCTGCATCTACTAGAATAGCTGCATCTGCATTAATATTAAGTATATCTTCTTTTGCACTTGCTTTATGTACATTTGGAAGAATGCCTAACACCATAATCAACACCAAGAAACTTGCAACAACTTTACGATATCCTTTTCTTCTCAATTCCAAAGCCCTCCAACTTTTTTTTCAGCTTTTGTTATTTTATCATAAGATGTCCTTCATGGATACAAACAACCTTTTCCTAATCTTGGCGTTTTCATGAACATCCCTTTTCTTTCTCTATTCCTTAGGTCAATCCGCCTGAGAAAACATTGTGCGTTTTGCTAACAATGACGAAAGTCTGATATCTTTCCAGGCAAAAAAAAGTAAGAGGACCAGCCCTCTTACTTTTTAAAAAAAATTATAATGAATAATTTGGTGCTTCTTTCGTAATTTGGATATCATGTGGGTGACTTTCTTTAAGACCAGCACCTGTCATACGGATAAACTGTGCATTTTCTCTTAAGAATTCTAAATTTGCTGCCCCGCAGTAACCCATACCAGAGCGAACGCCACCAACTAACTGATAAATCGTATCTGCTAATGAACCTTTAAATGGAATACGTCCTTCAATGCCTTCTGGAACGAATTTCTTATTATCTTCTTGGAAGTAACGATCCTTTGATCCTTTTTCCATAGAAGTAACGGATCCCATTCCACGATAAACTTTAAATTGACGTCCTTGGAAAATTTCAGTTTCACCTGGACTTTCAGATACACCAGCTAACATACTTCCTAGCATAACTGCATGTCCACCAGAAGCTAATGCTTTCACGATATCTCCTGAATACTTAATCCCACCATCAGCGATAATCGCTTTACCATGTTTACGTGCTTCTGTTGCACAATCATATACCGCTGTAATTTGTGGCACGCCAACACCTGCTACCACACGAGTTGTACAAATAGATCCAGGTCCAATACCTACCTTTACAACATCAGCTCCAGCTTCAAACAATGCACGTGTACCTTCAGCAGTAGCTACATTACCTGCTACAACTGTCAGGTCAGGGTATTTGTCTTTAATTTCTTTTACTGTATTAATAACGCCCGCTGAGTGGCCGTGAGCCGTATCGACTACTACTACATCAACTTGAGCTTTAACAAGTAACTCTAATCTTTTCATTGTATCTTTTGTTATACCGATTGCTGCACCAGCAAGTAAACGACCTTGTGCATCTTTCGCTGAGTTAGGGAACTCAATGACTTTTTCAATATCTTTAATAGTAATAAGTCCTTTTAAAACACCATTATCATCAACAAGAGGTAATTTCTCAATTTTATACTTTTGCAGAATTTTTTCTGCTTCTTGTAGCGTTGTACCTACTGAAGCAGTTACTAAGTTTTCTTTCGTCATTACATCAGAGATCTTAATAGAGAAATCTTGAATGAAACGAAGGTCACGGTTTGTAATAATACCAACAAGTTTTTGTTCGTCAAGATTATTTACAATTGGAACACCTGATATACGATATTTGCCCATTAAATGTTCAGCATCATACACTTGTTGTTCGGGAGTAAGGAAAAACGGATCAGAAATAACGCCACTCTCAGAGCGTTTGACTTTATCAACTAAATCTGCCTGTTGCTCAATGGACATGTTTTTGTGAATAATACCTAATCCACCCTGGCGTGCCATTGCAATAGCCATTTCAGCTTCAGTTACTGTATCCATACCAGCACTGATAATTGGAACATTCAATTTTACCTTTTCAGACAGTCTCACCGACAAATCGACATCTTTCGGCAATACCTCAGATTTAGCAGGGACAAGTAGTACATCATCAAAAGTTAAACCTTCTTTTTCAAATTTAGTTTCCCACATTTTTTTGACCTCCTGAACATGAAAATATTATTAGTAGGTTATCAATTGGACAAAATACTGTCAAGGACACTGCTATAAGTTGGATTTTTCAGATTATTTGGAGGTTGTATATTTTGAAGCATTCTTACAACAATTGGCAATCATATTTACCCTTTTTTTCAACAGAAACAACCAAAGCATTTTTAGAAAAAAGTTATCAAAACGAAGGAATTGAACAAGCATCACAAAAGAGTTTTGAAAATACTTATCCGTTTATATATTACATTGAACACGGTAAGGTTTACTATGAACAAGCCGCCGCTGCCCCGTTAATCATTAAACCTATTCTTTATTTCTACGGCCTAGTTCATCTAATAAAAGCTTGTATTTTAACTATTGACCCTCTTTATCCAGATACGACCTCCGTACTGGCTCATGGTGTTTCGACAAGAAAAAAGAAAAAGCAGCAATACCTCTTTTTAAAAGATGAAGTGAAACTACAAAAGAGTGGCTTATTTCCATATATGGCAGAAAAAATGTTCCATATGAAACATCTAGAAGGGGATAAATTTTATATGGTTGATTTATTGAGACAAATCCCAGAGATGGAAATAATGTTTCAGTCTATCCAAAAAGAAAAAACATTTATTGATATAAAAAAAGAAAAAGATAACTTCTTTGTCCCAATAACCATTCTTAATCATTATCATATGACTGAATCGAGATTTTCTACTTTTCTTTCCGAAAAACTACAAGTGGATAAAAAGGATATTCTCTATACGAAGGAACATATAAAATTTCCTCAAAACAAAGAGATCAATCGATATTTCAAATATAATATTGTAAATAAAAATTATTCATTACCTATCGAAAGAAGTCCATTAAATGATTATCCAGAATTATTTTCCCATTACTTATTACTCTATAATTTAAGCATGATTGCAAGATATGAAACAGAATGGTGGAATGAATGCATTAAGTTAATGACAAATAATGATTATCCATTTATTCACCAGTTCCTCGATTTGACGGAACAGAAAAGCCCATTTCTCATTTATAATTTTCTTGAATCAAGAAAATTTCATTGCCAAGGAAATAAAAAGAGATGATAGAAGATTCACATTGGAAATAAAAAATCACAAAAAAGAGCACATACAAATGATGTGCTCTTTTATCTTGCCCGGCAACGTCCTACTCTCACAAGGGGACAGCCCCTAACTACCATCGGCGCTGAGAAGCTTAACTTCCGTGTTCGGTATGGGAACGGGTGTGACCTTCTCGCTATCGCCACCGGACTATGAAATTGTAAGGGAATCGTTCCCTCAAAACTAGGTAATGTTGAAGAAGATATTTATTGAGTAATCGCCTATGCGTTGCTGACGCGACTACTTACGTAGTGCTGTCTAGCTGCGGCGCCTAGGTGCTCGAGGTCATAAGCCAAATTTGTCATGAGGTTAAAGAACAACCTCCTGTCAAATTTGGCTTATGCTTGTCGCACCTGGGCAAGGCGCCTCCGCATTTCGAATTGGTTAAGTCCTCGATCGATTAGTATTAGTCAGCTACATGTGTCGCCACACTTCCACCTCTAACCTATCAACCTGATCATCTTTCAGGGATCTTACTAGCTTGCGCTATGGGAAATCTCATCTCGAGGGGGGCTTCATGCTTAGATGCTTTCAGCACTTATCCCTTCCGCACATAGCTACCCAGCGATGCCTTTGGCAAGACAACTGGTACACCAGCGGTGCGTCCATCCCGGTCCTCTCGTACTAAGGACAGCTCCTCTCAAATTTCCTGCGCCCACGACGGATAGGGACCGAACTGTCTCACGACGTTCTGAACCCAGCTCGCGTACCGCTTTAATGGGCGAACAGCCCAACCCTTGGGACCGACTACAGCCCCAGGATGCGATGAGCCGACATCGAGGTGCCAAACCTCCCCGTCGATGTGGACTCTTGGGGGAGATAAGCCTGTTATCCCCGGGGTAGCTTTTATCCGTTGAGCGATGGCCCTTCCATGCGGAACCACCGGATCACTAAGCCCGACTTTCGTCCCTGCTCGACTTGTAGGTCTCGCAGTCAAGCTCCCTTGTGCCTTTACACTCTACGAATGATTTCCAACCATTCTGAGGGAACCTTTGGGCGCCTCCGTTACTCTTTAGGAGGCGACCGCCCCAGTCAAACTGCCCACCTGACACTGTCTCCCATCCCGATAAGGGATGTGGGTTAGAATTTCAATACAGCCAGGGTAGTATCCCACCGACGCCTCCACCGAAGCTAGCGCTCCGGCTTCTAAGGCTCCTACCTATCCTGTACAAGCTGTACCAAAATTCAATATCAGGCTACAGTAAAGCTCCACGGGGTCTTTCCGTCCTGTCGCGGGTAACCTGCATCTTCACAGGTACTATAATTTCACCGAGTCTCTCGTTGAGACAGTGCCCAGATCGTTACGCCTTTCGTGCGGGTCGGAACTTACCCGACAAGGAATTTCGCTACCTTAGGACCGTTATAGTTACGGCCGCCGTTTACTGGGGCTTCGATTCAAAGCTTCGCGTGAGCTAACCTCTCCTCTTAACCTTCCAGCACCGGGCAGGCGTCAGCCCCTATACTTCGCCTTGCGGCTTCGCAGAGACCTGTGTTTTTGCTAAACAGTCGCCTGGGCCTATTCACTGCGGCTCATCAAGGCTTTAACACCCTAATGAGCACCCCTTCTCCCGAAGTTACGGGGTCATTTTGCCGAGTTCCTTAACGAGAGTTCTCTCGCTCACCTTAGGATTCTCTCCTCGCCTACCTGTGTCGGTTTGCGGTACGGGCACCTTATTCCTCGCTAGAGGCTTTTCTTGGCAGTGTGGAATCAAGAACTTCGGTACTAAATTTCCCTCGCTATCACAGCTCAAGGTATGTGACCATGGGATTTGCCTCATGGTCCCTCTAACTGCTTAGACGCACATCCAATAGTGCGCTTACCCTATCCTCCTGCGTCCCCCCATCACTCAAACAGAATACGGTGGTACAGGAATATCAACCTGTTGTCCATCGCCTACGCTTTTCAGCCTCGGCTTAGGTCCCGACTAACCCTGAGCGGACGAGCCTTCCTCAGGAAACCTTAGGCATTCGGTGGATGGGATTCTCACCCATCTTTCGCTACTCATACCGGCATTCTCACTTCTAAGCGCTCCACCAGTCCTTACGGTCTAGCTTCAACGCCCTTAGAACGCTCTCCTACCACTGAACATCAACGATGTTCAATCCACAGCTTCGGTGATACGTTTAGCCCCGGTACATTTTCGGCGCGGAGTCACTCGACCAGTGAGCTATTACGCACTCTTTAAATGGTGGCTGCTTCTAAGCCAACATCCTGGTTGTCTAAGCAACTCCACATCCTTTTCCACTTAACGTATACTTTGGGACCTTAGCTGGTGGTCTGGGCTGTTTCCCTCTTGACTACGGATCTTATCACTCGCAGTCTGACTCCCATGGATAAATCTTTGGCATTCGGAGTTTGTCTGAATTCGGTAACCCGATGAGGGCCCCTAGTCCAAACAGTGCTCTACCTCCAAGATTCTTACGCATGAGGCTAGCCCTAAAGCTATTTCGGAGAGAACCAGCTATCTCCAAGTTCGATTGGAATTTCTCCGCTACCCACACCTCATCCCCGCACTTTTCAACGTACGTGGGTTCGGGCCTCCATCCAGTGTTACCTGGACTTCACCCTGGACATGGGTAGATCACCTGGTTTCGGGTCTACGACCACATACTCATTCGCCCTATTCAGACTCGCTTTCGCTACGGCTCCGTCTGTCCAACTTAACCTCGCATGTAATCGTAACTCGCCGGTTCATTCTACAAAAGGCACGCTATCACCCATTAACGGGCTCTAACTACTTGTAGGCACACGGTTTCAGGATCTCTTTCACTCCCCTTCCGGGGTGCTTTTCACCTTTCCCTCACGGTACTGGTTCACTATCGGTCACTAGGGAGTATTTAGCCTTGGGAGATGGTCCTCCCTGCTTCCGACGGGATTTCTCGTGTCCCGCCGTACTCAGGATCCACTCTGGAGGGAACGAAGTTTCAACTACAGGGCTTTTACCTCCTATGGCGGGCCTTTCCAGACCTCTTCGTCTATCTCGTTCCTTTGTAACTCCGTATAGAATGTCCTACAACCCCAAGAGGCAAGCCTCTTGGTTTGGGCTAATCCCGTTTCGCTCGCCGCTACTCAGGGAATCGCGTTTGCTTTCTCTTCCTCCGGGTACTTAGATGTTTCAGTTCCCCGGGTCTGCCTTCCATACCCTATGTATTCAGGTATGGATCCTATCCCATAACGGATAGGGGGTTTCCCCATTCGGAAATCTCCGGATCAAAGCTTACTTACAGCTCCCCGAAGCATATCGGTGTTAGTCCCGTCCTTCATCGGCTCCTAGTGCCAAGGCATTCACCGTGCGCCCTTATTAACTTAACCATTGTTCGGCTTGCGATAAGCTACGCATTTCGGCGTCAGCTCACTCGTCAACATCCTCATGTGCACAAGACGCACACTCCGGTGTTTCCTAGCTCGCTTCCTTGAACTGCTTGCTTCTCACAACCCTCACGGTTGTATGTTTTTAAAAAAAGTTTAGTATCTCTACTCTATTATATAGAGAGAAAATAACTAAGGTGGCGATTACTCGGTAATCTTCTTCATTACATTATCTAGTTTTCAAAGAACAATTTGTTGGTGGAGCCTAGCGGGATCGAACCGCTGACCTCCTGCGTGCAAAGCAGGCGCTCTCCCAGCTGAGCTAAGGCCCCGTATTAAAGTTAAAATGGTGGGCCTAAATGGACTCGAACCATCGACCTCACGCTTATCAGGCGTGCGCTCTAACCAGCTGAGCTATAGGCCCACATAACTTCACGGTAAAGTATTTAATCATATCAAAGAGATTGCACTCTCAAAACTGAACGAACAGTCTAACATCAAGTTAATTCCGTATATTCCTTAGAAAGGAGGTGATCCAGCCGCACCTTCCGATACGGCTACCTTGTTACGACTTCACCCCAATCATCTGTCCCACCTTAGGCGGCTGGCTCCAAAAGGTTACCCCACCGACTTCGGGTGTTACAAACTCTCGTGGTGTGACGGGCGGTGTGTACAAGGCCCGGGAACGTATTCACCGCGGCATGCTGATCCGCGATTACTAGCGATTCCGGCTTCATGTAGGCGAGTTGCAGCCTACAATCCGAACTGAGAATGGTTTTATGGGATTGGCTAAACCTCGCGGTCTTGCAGCCCTTTGTACCATCCATTGTAGCACGTGTGTAGCCCAGGTCATAAGGGGCATGATGATTTGACGTCATCCCCACCTTCCTCCGGTTTGTCACCGGCAGTCACCTTAGAGTGCCCAACTAAATGCTGGCAACTAAGATCAAGGGTTGCGCTCGTTGCGGGACTTAACCCAACATCTCACGACACGAGCTGACGACAACCATGCACCACCTGTCACTCTGTCCCCCGAAGGGGAAAGTCCTATCTCTAGGATTGTCAGAGGATGTCAAGACCTGGTAAGGTTCTTCGCGTTGCTTCGAATTAAACCACATGCTCCACCGCTTGTGCGGGCCCCCGTCAATTCCTTTGAGTTTCAACCTTGCGGTCGTACTCCCCAGGCGGAGTGCTTAATGCGTTTGCTGCAGCACTAAAGGGCGGAAACCCTCTAACACTTAGCACTCATCGTTTACGGCGTGGACTACCAGGGTATCTAATCCTGTTTGCTCCCCACGCTTTCGCGCCTCAGCGTCAGTTACAGACCAGAAAGTCGCCTTCGCCACTGGTGTTCCTCCAAATCTCTACGCATTTCACCGCTACACTTGGAATTCCACTTTCCTCTTCTGCACTCAAGTTCCCCAGTTTCCAATGACCCTCCACGGTTGAGCCGTGGGCTTTCACATCAGACTTAAGGAACCGCCTGCGCGCGCTTTACGCCCAATAATTCCGGACAACGCTTGCCACCTACGTATTACCGCGGCTGCTGGCACGTAGTTAGCCGTGGCTTTCTGGTTAGGTACCGTCAAGGTACCGGCAGTTACTCCGATACTTGTTCTTCCCTAACAACAGAGTTTTACGATCCGAAAACCTTCATCACTCACGCGGCGTTGCTCCGTCAGACTTTCGTCCATTGCGGAAGATTCCCTACTGCTGCCTCCCGTAGGAGTCTGGGCCGTGTCTCAGTCCCAGTGTGGCCGATCACCCTCTCAGGTCGGCTACGCATCGTCGCCTTGGTGAGCCGTTACCTCACCAACTAGCTAATGCGCCGCGGGCCCATCTGTAAGTGATAGCAGAACCATCTTTCAATCTAATTATATGTATAAATAGATATTATCCGGTATTAGCCCCGGTTTCCCGGAGTTATCCCAGTCTTACAGGCAGGTTGCCCACGTGTTACTCACCCGTCCGCCGCTAATCTTTGGGAGCAAGCTCCCTCAGATCCGCTCGACTTGCATGTATTAGGCACGCCGCCAGCGTTCGTCCTGAGCCAGGATCAAACTCTCCAATAAAGTGTTTGATTAGCTCGTTTGCACCTGTGGTGCTTTGTTGCTGATAAATCAGCTTTTTTTAGAATTACGCTTGACGTTTTATGTTCGTTCAGTTTTCAAAGAACAATCTCGTTCGCTTCAGAAGCGACTTTATTAATATAACATATCGTGTCATCTGAGTCAACATCTTTTTTTGATGTCAATCAATCTTTCATGTCTTCCTCTTGCTGACTTGAATAAGTATATCAGCAGTAACCACTATTTGCAAGCATTATTCATCAATTATTTTTATAAAATAATTTATTGACCATTTCATTCATAGTTAACACCAAAAAATACTTCCATTGATACTCCTAAAAGAATCTATAAACCCCTATTAGTATAGTCTGTAGTAGTGTGCTAAAGGTAGTCATTAAAATTATCTCATCCTAATAAAAAAGCCGAACACAATTCAATTTTGAAACTTGAATTGTGTCGGCACTCATTTGATTTAAACGATTTGTTTATTCTCTTTCATCTTCACTGTCGATAGATCCTTCAGGCAATTCCTCTGCAGTTTCAAGTGGCTTTGCTCGCTCTTCTCCATCTTTTTCTTCTTCCTTTTCAACCTTTGCTACAGTAGAGACGAATTCATTCACACTTTCATCGATTCGAATAAGTCTTACACCTTGCGTGTTTCTTCCCATAGTTGAAATATCTTCTACTCCCATACGGATAATGACACCGCCAGTAGTAATCAACATGATGTCTTCCTCACCACGTACAGCTTTCATCGTAACGAGATCACCAGTTTTTTCAGTAATATTGGCCGTTTTAATTCCTTTACCACCACGACCCTGAATACGATAATCATCAGCTGGTGTTTGTTTACCATAACCTTTTTTCGTAACTACTAGAATGTTGTCCCCTTCTTCTAGAACTTCCATTCCAACCACTTCATCTTCTTCACTCAGAGTGATCCCTTTTACACCAGTAGCTGTACGTCCCATAGAACGGACCGCATCTTCAGGGAAACGAATAAGGAGACCATTTTTTGTACCGATGATAATTTCTTTATCTCCATTTGTAAGACGTACAGAGATTAATTCATCTTCTTCTTTTAAACCTAAAGCAATTAAACCGTTTGTACGGATATGAGCAAATGAAGATAACGGTGAACGTTTAGAAATGCCTCGTTTTGTTGTGAAGAACAAGAACCAATCATCCACAAAATCCTCTATCGGAATAACAGCATTAATCCATTCATCCTTTTCAATACCTAACAAGTTAATGATAGGAATCCCCTTCGCTGTTCTACTAAATTCAGGAATTTCATACCCTTTAGCTTGATACACTTTTCCTTTATTCGTAAAGAAAAGGAGATGATCATGCGTTGAGGTAGTCAATAGGTGTTCAACAAAATCATCTTCATTTGTTCCCATTCCTTGTATCCCTTTTCCACCTCGTTTTTGGGCACGATAAGTAGATACCGGTAATCGCTTAATATAGCCTTTATGTGTAAGTGTAATAACAATGTTCTCTTGAGGAATCAAATCTTCATCTTCTAGATGCTCAAGACCACCGGAAACAATTTCTGTACGGCGTTCATCATTAAAACGGTCTTTTAGTTCTGTAAGTTCTTCGCGAATAATGTCTAATACTTTTTCATCACTTGCTAAGATTGCTTTTAAATCTGCAATTAATTGAATAAGACTAGCATATTCTTCTTCGATTTTCTCACGCTCTAAACCAGTTAAACGCTGTAGACGCATATCCAAAATCGCTTGCGCTTGCTTCTCCGAAAGGTCAAATTGTGTCATTAAACCTTCTTTGGCAATATCTGTAGTTCTTGACGCTCTGATTAATTTAATGACTTCATCTAAATGATCTAAGGCAATTCGTAAACCTTCTAAAATATGCGCTCTTGCTTCCGCTTTCCGCAATTCGAATTCTGTTCTTCTTCTTATAACGACAACTTGATGGGCTAAATAATATTCTAAGCATTGTTTTAAATTCAATACTTTAGGTTGTCCATCCACTAAAGCAAGTAAATTAATACCGAAGCTTGTCTGTAGTGCCGTATGTTTATATAAATTATTTAAAAGCACATTTGCATTGGCATCTTTACGGACTTCAATAACAATTCGTAAACCATCTCTGTCAGATTCGTCACGTAAATCTGTAATACCATCAATCTTCTTATCACGTACAAGGTCAGCAATTTTTTCAATCAATCTTGCTTTATTCACTTGGTATGGGATTTCATTAACAATGATAACTTCTTTCCCATTTGATTTCTGTTCGATTTCAACCTTTGCTCTAAGAGTAATAGAGCCTCTTCCTGTTTCATAAGCTTTCCTAATTCCACTACGGCCTAAAATAAGTCCTGCAGTCGGAAAGTCTGGTCCAGGAATGATTTCCATTAACTCTGGAATCGTAATTTCCGGATTTCTACTTAATGTAAGTACACCATCAATGACTTCGCCTAATTGATGAGGAGGGATATTGGTAGCCATTCCTACAGCAATACCTGATGTACCATTTACAAGCAGATTAGGGAACCGAGCAGGAAGCACGACCGGTTCCTTTTCCTCTCCATCATAGTTGTCTTGATAATCGATGGTATCTTTATTAATATCTCTTAACAATTCCATTGATATTTTTGACATACGGGCCTCTGTATAACGCATGGCAGCAGCAGAGTCGCCATCAATTGATCCAAAGTTACCGTGTCCATCAACAAGCATATATCTATAGTTAAAGTCTTGTGCCATTCTTACCATTGTTTCATATACTGCTGAATCACCATGTGGGTGGTATTTCCCGATAACATCTCCAACAATACGGGCAGACTTTTTAAACGGTTTATCTGAGTGCATGCCAAGATCATGCATTGCATAAAGTATTCTTCTGTGCACAGGCTTTAGCCCGTCACGTACATCAGGTAGGGCTCGGGAAACGATAACACTCATTGCATAATCCAAGAATGACGTTCTCATTTCCTCACTTATATTAATTTCTTTAATTTGGGACTTAGGCGTATCAGCCATCTATAGGTACCTCCCTATCGCACAAAGCTTATTGCTTAGGCTACATTTTATTGACAATATCTATGTAAAAGCAGGATAGAACCAACTCTATCCTGACTTTCATTAAATATCTAAATTCTTCACATACTGCGCATTTTCTTCGATAAAGTTACGGCGTGGTTCTACTTTATCTCCCATAAGGATTTCAAACGTTTCATCTGCTTCAATCGCATCTTCTAAGCTTACTTGTAAGAGCGTACGCGTTTCCGGATTCATTGTCGTTTCCCATAATTGATCTGGGTTCATCTCACCTAAACCTTTGTAACGTTGGACATTTGGTTTCGGCGTAGCCGGAAGCTCTTTCATAATCTCGTCTAATTGGCGATCGTTATAAGCATATGAGATTTTCTTCCCTTGTTGAACTTTATACAAAGGTGGCTGCGCAATATATATATAGCCCGCATCTAAGATTTGTCTCATATAACGATAAAAGAATGTGAGTAATAGTGTTCGAATATGCGCCCCATCTACATCGGCATCTGTCATAATAACGATTTTATGATATCTTGCTTTCGTAATATCAAAGTCTTCACCGATTCCTGTTCCAGACGCAGTAATCATTGCTCGTACTTCATTATTAGATAATATTCGATCTAACCGTGCTTTTTCTACGTTTAGGATTTTTCCTCGAAGTGGTAGAATTGCTTGGAAATGCCTGTCTCGTCCTTGCTTAGCTGAACCACCCGCTGAATCACCCTCAACGATATATAGTTCCGAAATAGACGCATCTTTTGAAGAACAATCAGCAAGCTTACCAGGAAGACTAGAAACTTCTAAAGCACTCTTTCTTCTTGTTAGCTCTCTCGCCTTTTTAGCTGCTGCTCGAGCTCTTGAAGCCATCATACCTTTATCGACGATTTTCCTTGCAACAGATGGATTTTCCAATAAGAATTTTTCAAAGGCTTCCGAAAAAGCCGTATCTGTTGCCGCTCTTGCTTCTGAATTGCCTAATTTCGTCTTCGTTTGTCCTTCAAACTGAGGGTCAGGATGTTTAATTGAAACAATCGCTGTTAAACCTTCCCTGACGTCTTCACCTGTAAGGTTGGCATCATTATCTTTAAACACGCCATTCTTACGAGCATAATCATTAATCACCCTCGTCAGCGCTGTTTTAAATCCAGATTCATGTGTTCCACCTTCATACGTATGAATATTATTGGCGAAAGAATAGATATTACTTGTATAGCTATCGTTGTACTGCATTGATATTTCAACAGAAATACCATCTTTTTCGCCTTCAATATAAATCGGCTCTTCATGAAGTACTTCTTTATTTTTATTTAAATGCTCTACATAAGACCTAATACCACCTTCATAGTGGAATTCTTTGGTCTTATTCTCTTCACGTTCATCTGAAAGAGTAAGCTTTAATCCTTTATTTAAAAAAGCTAATTCGCGGACCCTCGTTGCTAATGTATCAAAATCATATTCTAATGTTTCAGTGAAAATCTCACCATCCGGCTTAAAAATTGTGGTTGTGCCAGTTACTTCTGATTCACCGATTACTTTTAAGTCTGCGCTCGGTACACCACGTTGATATTTCTGATAGTAGATTTGCCCGTCACGATGAACATAGACTTCTAACTGAGTAGAAAGAGCATTAACAACAGATGCACCAACACCATGAAGACCACCAGAAACTTTGTAGCCTCCGCCACCAAATTTTCCTCCGGCATGTAAAACAGTCATAATGACTTCTACAGCAGGTCTTCCCATTTTTTCTTGTATCCCAACAGGAATCCCCCGTCCATTATCAACGACCTTAATACTATTATCCTCGAGAATACTTATATTAATTTCATCACAATATCCAGCAAGTGCCTCGTCAATACTATTATCGACAATTTCCCATACTAAATGATGTAATCCTTTTCCACTCGTTGATCCGATATACATACCTGGACGTTTTCTAACTGCTTCAAGACCTTCTAATACTTGTATCTGGTTCTCATCATAGGATTGTTGCCCCATTGCTTCCTGATCCATTGACACATCGATCACCTACACTTTCCATTTTGCATATCATTCTTTTTCACTCTATTAGCTCATCATCGACATTAAACAATCAATTTCCTCGTCCTCTTTTTTAAAGTAGACGAAGCAAGAGGAGAGTAATATATATGATCGGTTGTAATCACAACTGATTTGTACACACCTTTAGCCAAATTGGTATAAGAAGCGTCATCACGCTGCAAAAACTCTTCTGCATTTATAGAAGAGCCGACACTTTCTTTATCAATAATGGCTACCAAATCTTTTGTACGTATTAATACATCCTCGCCAATATGAATATACAAGGCCTCACCTCATTGAATTTTTTTAAGGCTGCCCGCCTTCACTTCATACGCAGCTGCTTCTTTTAAAGTCTGATGATCTATTCCATCGACACTAGTGGTCGTTACAAATGTTTGTACTTTTCCTTGTATCGTATTAAGCAAATGCGATTGCCGGTAATCATCCAATTCCGATAGTACATCATCTAATAAAAGAATAGGGTATTCTCCAATTTCAGCGTGAATCAGTTCGATCTCAGCAAGTTTCACTGATAATGCTGTGGTTCTTTGTTGACCTTGAGAACCAAAAGTTTGCACATCTCGCCCATTCACTTGAAATAACAAATCATCTCTATGAGGGCCGAACAATGTAACGCCTCTTTCAATTTCTCTTGTTTTTGTTTTTTCATACTTTTCTAGGTATATATTCTTCATTTTCGACAAATCTTGTTCTTCTGATACATCAACAGAAGGCTTATACTGAATTTTTAACGTTTCAAGTCCCCTAGAAATACCTTCATGGATTGGCATTGCCCACTTTTCTAGCAAATAGATGAACTCGAATCTCTTAGCGATTATTTTAACAGCCATCTCAATAAATTGTTCAGTTAAAATATCAAGCATAGCCTGATCAGTCTGTTTACGTGACTGTAGCAACTTTAAATAATGATTTCGTTGTTGGAGTATTTTCTGAAACTGATTAATGTCATGAAGATAAACGGCGGATACTTGTCCAATTTCCATATCAATAAAACGACGCCTTACTTGAGGGCTCCCTTTTACTAAATGGAGATCTTCAGGCGCGAACATCACAACATTCATATTACCGACATATTGGCTAAGCTTTTGTTGTTCAATATGGTTACACTTTGCTTTTTTACCCTTTTTAGATATCACAAGCTGCATAGGTAGAGAACCATGTTTATTTACTACTCTACCTTCTATTTTAGCATACTCCTGATCCCAACGAATAAGATCTTTATCATTTGAGGTGCGATGAGACTTAGCCATGGCTAAAACATAAATAGATTCCATCACGTTTGTCTTACCTTGTGCATTCTCACCTAATATGACATTGACCTTATTATCAAACTGTACCGACAGTTCATTGTAATTGCGATAATCCTTTATTTGTAATTGCTCTATATACATAGGCGGTTACATCCTTAATTGTTCGAAATTGTAAATGTGCCATGATCAGGTATTTCGATTACATCGCCTGCTCTTAGCTTTCTCCCACGACGCTGATCTTGTTCCCCATTAACAAATACAACATATTCACCTAAAAACCATTTCGCCATTCCCCCTGACTGAATTAAATCAGCTACTTTGAGAAATTGCCCTAAAGTAATATATTCCGTTTCAATTTGTATTTTGTTCATCATTGCACTCTTTCTAGTTATTTGACATCGTACTTCTCTATTTTTTAGTATCTAATAGTTTATTTTACTAAATTATTGTGTGATACACAAAGTAAATCTTTTATTAAGTATTGAAGTCATTTATTGCGAAAATTCTGGAAGTAAATTCAAAACAGAATGAGTTAAATAAAAAAATCCGAACACACTCTTCCTTGAATGATTGTTCGGATTTCTATTTACCTAAAGCTTTAGTATGTTCTAACTGGCAAAATCAATTGCAAGATTGAATCATCATTAAGTGGTGTGATAATAAATGGTCTCATCGCACCCGTAAAGCTAATTTTTATTTCTGTACCCTCTAATGTTTTTAAAGCATCCATCATAAATTTCGCGCTAAACGAAATTTTAAGGTCTTCTCCTTCTTTCGAAATGCTCGGAAGCTCCTCGATAACTTTACCGATTTCTGGAGAATTAGATGAGATCTCAATGACTTGATCATCAACAGTAGAAAGTTTAACGACATTATTTTTACCTTCTCGTGCAAGTAAAGAAGCACGATCAATGGCTTGTAAAAATGCTTTCGTAGTAACAACGACATCCGTCTTACTTTCATTTGGAATCAATCGTGATGTATCTGGGTAATTTCCTTCTAGTAATCTAGAGAAGAATAATAAATTTTTCGCTTTAAATAAAACTTGGTTCTCTGTAATAACAATTTGAATTGTATCGTTGTGATCGTCGAGAATTTTGCTAAGTTCACTCAAACTTTTCCCAGGAATAACCACATTATAAGATGCTTCTGATGCTGTTTCGATCGTTGCTTTTCTCAATGCTAAGCGGTGGCTATCTGTTGCAATACAGGTTAAAGCACTTCCTTCAATCTGCCAGTTTACACCTGTCAAGATTGGGCGTGTTTCTGAGGTGGACACTGCGAAAACTGTCTGCCTAACCATTGCTTTTAGAAGGTCAGTCGGAATAGAAAAAACATTATCTTCTTCAATTTGCGGTAAATGAGGATATTCATCAGCATCAATACCGTTTAGATTGAATTGAGATTTACCAGAAGTAATAACTGTTTGTAAATGATTTTCTACTTGAATTTCTACTTGGTCTGTTGGCAATTTCTTTACGATTTCACTAAAGAACTTTGCTTGTAACACAATTGAACCTGGTTGTTCAATGTTAACTATGACCTCATCTTCTTCTGTTTTAGGAATAAATGACTCAATAGAAATATCAGAGTCACTACCTGTTAAAGCTACACCTTCGTCAGATGCAACAATTTTAATTCCAGTTAAAATGGGAATTGTTGTTCTACTAGTAACTGCCT
This sequence comes from Cytobacillus sp. FSL R5-0569, assembly GCF_038007265.1. Classification (NCBI taxonomy): domain Bacteria; kingdom Bacillati; phylum Bacillota; class Bacilli; order Caryophanales; family Bacillaceae; genus Cytobacillus; species Cytobacillus sp. FSL R5-0569. The sequence continues at coordinate 1,228 of NZ_JBBOWW010000001.1, read as the reverse complement.
TCATAACATCTTGAACGCTTTGAACTAAGCGATCTCTCTGAATCGTAAATCGCATGATTAACCTCCAATGTATATACATATATTTTTTATTTTAAAATAATAGAAGTATTAGTAGGGCTTGTTAACATGTGGATAACTAGAAAAATGAATGGAAACACAGCCTATCCACATGTGGACAGACTGTGCATAATCATTCGGTAGTTATTCACAATTATACTTTAAGTAATTCATTAATTTCTTTTAATTGCTGTTGAAATTGTGTGTCTGCATGAAGTAATTTAGAGATTTTTTCGTGGGCATGAATCACTGTTGTGTGATCTCGGCCCCCGAATTCCTCACCGATTTTCGGTAGAGAGAAATCGGTTAATTCTCTAGATAGGTACATAGCAATTTGCCTAGGAAAAGCAATAGACTTTGTCCGTTTTTTCGCACTAAAATCTTCTAATTTAACGTTATAATAGCCTCCGACAACCTTTTGAATCTCATGAATAGTAATAACTTTAGGTTTTGAACTCGGAATAATATCTTTTAATGCTTCTGCAGCTAAATCTGCATTAATATCTTTATTTATAAGTGATGAGTAGGCAACAACACGAATAAGTGCTCCTTCTAATTCACGAATATTAGAATCAATTTGATTGGCAATATATAACATGACTTCATTAGGAATGTCTAACCCTTCAGCTTTTGCCTTTTTACGTAAAATCGCAATTCTTGTTTCTAAATCTGGTGGGGTAATATCTGTAATCAGTCCCCATTCGAAACGAGAACGCAGGCGATCCTCAAGTGTCGGAATCTCTTTTGGAGGTCGGTCACTCGAGATGACAATCTGCTTTGATTCTTCATGTAATGTGTTAAACGTATGGAAAAATTCCTCTTGGGTTGATTCTTTTCCGGCAAGGAATTGAATATCATCTATTAATAGCACGTCTACTTTTCTATATTTATTGCGGAAATCAATGGTTTTATTATCTCTAATAGAGTTAATAAATTCATTGGTAAATTTCTCAGAAGATAAATAGACAACTTTCGCATTTGGATTATGATCCAATACATAGTGACCAATTGCATGCATTAAATGTGTTTTCCCTAAACCAACACCACCATAAATAAACAGTGGATTATAGGCCTTAGCAGGTGCTTCTGCTACTGCGAGTGAAGCAGCATGGGCAAATCGATTCCCAGAACCAATAACAAATGTATCAAAAGTATTTTTCGTATTTAACAT